>NZ_FPAF01000044.1 GCF_900116295.1 Bacillus sp. 103mf | reverse complement strand
TGTGTTGCATCATTAGCGCTTGGTAAAAGCGGAATTCTTACAGATAAAAAAGCCACCACATACAGTCATCCAACGAGTAAACGAAAAGAGCAGTTAAAGAATTTCGGTGCAATAGTACAAAATGATTTAATTGTTCAAGATGGAAATATTATTACATCTTCAAATCCAGGTACAGCTTTTGATGTTGCATTTTTATTACTTGAAAAACTAACATCTAAAAAAAATGCTAAACATGTAAAGGATCTTATGGGATTTTAGGCATTGATCTTCAACAAAGGGGTACTTTGTGAGTTTTTAGAGTTTGCTAGAAGTAATGCGAAAAATCGCCATGCTCTAGTTCTATTTGTTGAACCAGGGATACCGCCACATTGCCATCAAGCTAATATTTTGCACTACCTATAAAGCGAAAAAAACGTCATCCTTTCTAATCTAGTTTGTTTAGAAAGAATAACGTTTTTTTATACTTGAGGGTATTATAAAATCTCTTAAGTTGATGGATGTGGGGTACTACCCCATGCCCATCAACTTAAGAAAAATAAACGCCCCAAAACGAAAAAAAATGAATTTCTTAACTTGATGGAGATGGGGCGGTACCCCAGACATAAAAAACGCCATCCTTTCCTATGGTTCTACAGAAAGAATAGCGTATTTTTTCATTTTAGGGGGAATTTTATTTTATTAGCTTGATAGCGATGTGGCGCTACCCTATATGTATTCAACGTAAGAGCCCTTTTAAATTCATATTTTAATTTTCTTGGTTAAGATAATTAACCAATGTTGGTGGTACGCCAAAAACACCTTTTTTAGAATACTAAAAATATTTTTTATTAAATATAATGAATTATTATATGTTAAACCTCTTTTAACACCTTAATACCTTTTACTATAGTCAAAATTAAATAGTAGCTAGTTATGATAAAAGCAATAGCAAAAGTTCCGATTGTTACAATTGCAATTGTATTTTCACTTAATGAACTAAGTCTAGTTATGCTACTAATTATAGCAATAGCAATGAGAATTATTACACAAGGAATTAGCTGTATCCATACTGCTTTTTTCGCATGATATTTCACTTTTTCTTCTGCTATAAGGTAAATAATAAGCGGTAATATGACTGGTGCAAAAAAGTAACTAAAATAACTCAAAGAAGATAAGATATGATTCCCTTTCATGATGTTCACCTCTAAAAAATTTATTATGACTTCTTATACCTTTATTATTACATTGAAATACTATATGAACTATCTAATAACCTTACATAAAGATGACAGTTCTGTAAGGTTATTAGATGGTTTATCAATCATTTGAACCTATATATCCTAAATAAATCTGGTTCTGGTGCAAAAAATCTATAAAACTTGGACATACTGATATTATCAATCTACAAAAGGACGTGATCAGTATGAAAGAGCAAAATTTATTTAAG
>NZ_FPAF01000040.1 GCF_900116295.1 Bacillus sp. 103mf | reverse complement strand
CGTCAAAATGATGCCTTCCCAAACGATTTTCAATCCAAAGTAGCTTCAACAGATGTTATTGAACAAGAAATAGAAGAACAAATGCGAGGGATTGACCAAACGAAAGCAGGTATTGAAGTCATTAGTAATACCCTTCCCGGCATGCAAGCTATGATGGGTATTTTTGACATGATGAAACAAAAGCTGCAAGAAAAGTTAAACCATCTGCGTGAATTCAATTCTACTTCTAGTAGTAATTATGATACAGCACTTCAACTAGCTGCGAGCATCGCACAAGGTCTTGCAGAAGTTCAAAGCGGAAAAGGTTTTAGTCCCGCATCAGGGACATTTAGCACGCAAGGATTGAATATGGAGTGGACGGGACCTATCCAAAAAATCGCAGAGGAAAAAGCTCGTGAAGCTGAAAGTCTTAAAGATGATAGTCTGTTTGAAGAAGAAGTAATAGAAAAATCCAAATTAGAGAATTTTGGGGATAGTTTTCGGGATGGTGCAAGACAGGGTTTTGGAGATGCATGGGAAGGATTCTTGTCTTTGGGTGAAGGAGAAACATGGGCAAACATAGGTAATTCTTTAATACATCCTATTGATACTCTCAGTACTATGTACAATGTTATATCAGATTCCTTTATGAGAGATGTATGGAATGGTGATTTAGAGAGTAGAGCTAGATGGAGTGGTTATGCACTAGCACAAATTGGTACAGGTTTGCTAGGTACTAAAGGTCTAGATAAAATTACTACACTAGCAAAAGGAGCAAATTTTACAAAAGTAACAGATATTGCAGGAACAATGACACCAAGGTTACAACCTGCTTGGGCAGGTGGGTTTGCAGGTACAGCTATTGAGACAGGAGCCGCCTCTACTGTAGCCTCATCGAGTCATTGGGGACATTACTTAGGTGGACTGGGTAATTATCTCCTGTTTGCTAGACCATCATGGAAAGCATCAGAAAATGAGGTAGGTAAAATATTTGAGGGTTACACAGATCAAGTGGCTTTTAAGGATAGACAAGAGGTGTCTAGATATACGAAGGGCAGCACTAGGCCTGACTTCTACATAGAAGGACATAGTATCGAAGTTAAAAATTACGATGTTTCTACTAAATCAAGAAGAACTAATTTAGTAAATACAATTGTAAAACAAGTGAATGATAGGGTTGCTCACTTGCCTGAAGGAACAAAACAAACTATCATTATAGACATCAGGGGACAAACTGTTTCTAATGATATTTTGAGGGAAATTAGAGCAGAAATAAGTAAAAAAGCTAATACATTACCTGAAATAGAATTTATAAAGGAGGATTAATAGAATGTCAGTCGTAGGATTTAAAGTTGATATGTTTTTCTATGAAGTTGGGCATCCTGACCTATTGCATAGCTTTTTCTCAACAATGTCTTATCATACAGAACCTGAGGGTTGGGGAACTAAATACCCTCTACTAATGAAAGATCTATATTTTGATAAATTAAAATGGAAAGATGCTCCAGAAGCTTTGAAAAATATAGAAGAAATTAGGGAAAAATTAAGTGAAATACCTCCATCAGAAGTAGTATGGGATATTGAGGACATAGCTAAGAGACCTCCTTGGGAAGACAACCTTCCTGAACAGGTAACAAATTTGGAAAACTATTACGCTACTCCTAGAGGAACAACCTTCTTCACTTTATTAATAAATGCTTTAAAAGATTCAATACAAGATAAAATGGATGTAATAATTAAAAAGAAATATAGCTAACCATTTAAAAAAATAGATATTTTAAACACCTTGGGATGAAATTCTGAGGTGTTTTTGTTTTAGAAAAAAAGGAAGAGATTTAGAAATAGAGACTTTATAAAATTCATTTTTTTTAAAACATGGGTATTGATATCCATGCTTTTTATTCAATATATTAAAACTGAATATTCTATTTTTTATTGAAAAATAATTAATCTATTATTTTAATTTATCCGAATTATGTTAATATTTAATTAACAATATGTGGATGAGGAGGATATTATGAACGTATCAGTGAAGGGGAATGAGCAGATTACAAAATTGTTAAATGATTGGTATCAAGAAATAAGAACGCAACATGTAATCAAAGCTACACAACTCAAGAAAGAACTTGATGAAAGAATCCATACTATAGAAGAAGACCAAAATTTACTTCTTTATTACTCTCTTTTGGATTTTAGATATAGAGTTTTAACAGATGGCTTTAGTATTTCAAAGAATTCATTTGATAAAATTGAGTCTTTCACTACACCAACAGATAATTTTTTAGCTTACTATTATCATTTCTTCAAGGCTGTCCATTCTACTATACTTACAAATTACAATGAGGCTAGAAAGCATTATGAAAAAGCAGAAAGCTTATTAGAAAATGTTTCAGATGAAGTGGAACATGCTGAGTTCAATTATAGGGTTGCATCATTTTATTACCAAATGTATCAGCCGCTTTTAGCGATTCAATATGCAAACAAGGCAAATGAAATATTTTCAAAACATGAAGGATATGAGGTTAATGTAGCTTTGTGTGAAAATGTTTTAGGGTTATCTTGTTCAGAGTTAAAACAGCATGAACAAGCAGAGGAATATTTTACTTCTGCAATCAATATCTTACAAAAGGAAGGTAATGAAACCTTAACTTTAAGAGTGAGGCACAATTTGGGATTGCTATATGCAAGTCAAAATCTTTCACCTTTAGCTATTAGGCACTTATCAGAAGTTTCTATAAAAATCCCTAATCATTTTAAATCAATTTTTATAGAAGCAAGAGAACATTACAAATTAGGAGCATTAGAAAAAGCCAGGGAGTTAATTGAAACAGGATTAAAAATTTGTGGAGAATTAGAAAATGATGAGTATAAACATCACTTTTTGATTTTGAATGCATTATGTCAATTTTCAACAGTAGAAAATATAGAAAAAGTGGTTTTGGAAGGAATCCCCTGCTTCGAAAGAGAAAATTTAGTGGAGTATGTTCAAGAGTATAGTGAAATGCTAGCTATGGAATTTCATAAGAAAGGTAATATAGAACAGGCTGAAAAGTATTTTCATAAGGCTTATGAAATAAGACAAAAATTACTAGAAAAAGGAGCATTGAAATAATGAAAAAGCTTAGTTTAACTGTAATGGGATTAGCAGCTGCAGGTGTTTTATCTTTTGGAGCAAGTACCCTTTCTGAATCAAAACAAGCAGGGCATGGAGATTTTCCAGTATCAAAGGCTGATGTTAAACAATATGCTGCTCATGGTGATACACCAGCACCACAAAGACCTGGCTTAACTTATACACATGGAGACCACTTCATTACAAAGAGCACTTACGCTAATAAAGGCGATCTCCCTATCTCTGCCGATGGAGACACTGGTTCTCCTTTTTACACTGAGCATGGCGATGGGAGCGGCGTTATAAATAATAGATCACATGGAGATTCCCCTGCTCCTGCTGATAATAGAGGTGACGGTGGCATTATCAGTAATAAATCTGTAGAAGATCCCGGTGGTGGTATGGTAAGTAATGAATCTGTAGAAGATCCTGGTGGTCATATAGTAAGTAATGAATCGCATAGGGATTCTCCTGCACCTGCTAATAATAAAGGTGACGGTGGTGTACCCGCTTATGGCCATGGGGAACCGTGGGGTGTAGCTGATGGTGATACTGGTTCACATGCTGACTTACCTACCTCTGCTGATGGAAATCACGGTGGTTCTCCTTCTTATGAACACGGTGATACACCAGCACCACAAGCGTAACATTTTAATAGATTTAAAGAATAAGCCGCCCATCTAAAAATGAGCGGCTCTCTTTATTAATACATTTATTGGATGTTACTTTGCACTTCACATCACTATTACTCCCCCTACCCTGCTTAGGAGGAACTCGAAATAAAACAGCGAGGACATAACGAAATTTATTGTCTTCGTTTTTTACAAAATAATCAAGAAAACGTATACAATCTTTTTGATTTTTGTTAAAGAATAATACGAGGAGAATACGTATTTTAGGTTAGATTTTTTATATAGGAGGAACATATATGGAATCTCAGTTTTATGAAGTAATACGGTTTTATGAGGAAAAGATAAGTAACTTTCAGTTATTTTCTAAACGAAATTTGTGGATTATATTCTATTGTATTGGCTTAGTTGCCCTCTTTATATTGGCATTTTTAGGTCCTAAGAGTATGACAGGGCAGTTACTTTTAATAATACTTGTGTTATCTCTAGCTATTCTACAATTTATGTTTATTTATAATATCGAAAAAGAATTTGGAAATCTTAAAGATTTAGGATTTAAAGAAAAAGTAAAAAAGTGTTCTTATTCATTGTTAAATACAAGGTTTTTATTATGTTTTAATGATGGAAAATCTGTTAGAGAAAAAAAGGTAAATGATTTACGTATGTTTTTAAAAGAAGAAGGATTATATAGTAAAGAATATTTGGATGAGTATATAAAATTATTAGAAAAAGAATATCAAAGTCGATTTTCAAGCGGAACAAGCTTGTATTTACTTATAAGTTTTTTTGTTTCAATTTGGACATTTTTTATACAAGTAGTTTGCAATCCTCAGGAATTAGTTAAATCAAACAATCTTGATTTTCTTTATGTAAAATCAATTATTATAATGTTAATAATTATTTTATTTGTGACATACGCTTCATTTAAAATATGTGTTGCTTTTTTAAAACCGATGGTTTTCTTAGTAATTCCTATTAAAAAATATGAAATGTTAGATTTGTTAAGTATCTTAAGAGAAGTATATTTTGAGTGTTTTATTCAAGAATCGAAGAAGCAAAAAAGAATATATAAGGATTTAGTATAAAGGCATACAAAGAGCAATACTTTAAATTCGCATGTAGGCCCGACACGACCAAAAAAAATTGTATGTTAAAGAAATAGTTTACAAAAAACTATCCTCATGTAGGGGTAGTACCATACATCTATCAACTTAAAAATATTCACTATCCTACAAAGTAAAAAACGTTATTCTTTCTAAACAAGTTAGATTATTAGAAGGAATAATACTTTGTATTTTTCTATTTTTATGTTGATTTTACAAAAAATTACTTTTATAATGATTTTGAAAACAAATAAACCATTATAAAAGGAGCTGTTGAAGTGTTTAGAAAAATAAGTATGGCTATTGTTACTATGATTCTGACTCTTTCTGTAACTTTTTTTGGTAGTGATGCACAGGCTGATACTCTTTCGACAAATAATGCTTTAGTATCAGAAGACAATTCTTCTGTTGTATTACAAACATCTGAAGGTAAAGAGGAATCCATTACAACACTTACAACGAAATCATTACCTTGGAACTTTACTTATGAATTTGATTCGAATTTAGATGGTACTACTAGATTTTATTATGATTCTAATAAGGGCCGATTAAAGATACACCTGAAATCTAAAAGTGATGCTTCAGGAGATTTTAAAGTAACACTAATGAAAGATCCAACAGTTGGTTGGGATCATGCAGTTTCTCATACAAATTATCCAAGGAATAGTTCGAAAGGAGTTATTTTTACTAATCAATATGGAGGATCGAAATTGTCTTCTGGTTATTATTGGATAAAATTTGAAAATCCACATCCATGGCCTTATATAACAGGGTCAGGGTCTGCTTATTATACTCGTTAATATAAATACGAAAAAAGAAGACTTAGAGAGAAGAACTAAAGAGGGCACATATGCTCTCTTTTTTCTTTTATGCTTCAACAGAATAGGAGGTACATCAACGATTCTTTACTTTTGGAGTCACTCAAGAAAAATGTGCTTAATAATCCCAGTTTTATAGTTTTTTGTATTCGGTATAGTAAAATGCCATAAAAAACATAGAAATTGCGAGTGGCTCAAAAAAGGAATAATCGTTGACGTACCTCATAAGGTGACTACTGTGTACCAAAATATGCAAACAAAAACAAACCCTCATAACAGAGAGTTTGTTTTCTACAAGAAAATAGGATGATAGGGTATTAGCTATGACAAATTAAATTTATCATATGTTAGATAATTTTGTATTGAGAAATAAAAATGTTATTTTGTTAAGGCGAAAATCAAATTTTCTCACTTTGCGAAGTTAGTAGATCAGTAGTAAGATGTAATGGACCTAGTCAGTCAGCCTTTTCTTTGTTGTAGCTCCGTTTCGCGCGGGGCTATTTTTTTGTAAATATTAGCGATAAAATTCACTACCAGAATATTCTTCTTTAATTTCAACAAAAAACACCTATTGTAATTTATAGGAAAAAACACTATGGTTAAAAATGTAAAAAACAATCAAAAAAGGTGGAATTATTTTATGAACGAAAAAATTTTAAAGGGTATAGCTGTTTTTTGTTTTTTAATCATAGTACTTGCTTTATCAGAATACATGATTGATAGTAAAAATATGCGATTAATTGTAGAATTGCCTATAGTCGCGATAGGCGTTGCAATTATTGTTAAACTTCTTAATCACAAAAGAGCTAGTTAACAAATTAGAATCACCTTATAGGAACAGAGCCGGCTAGAAATAACCGGCTCTTTTTTTATTATCTAAGCCAACTTACATATGACTCATCAAAATACATCCAACCCTCAACGTCCTCGCCAGTTACATAAATCCAGTTTTCATAACGGTAATGTACATCATAAGCAGAACGTTTTGTAATTTTATTGATAACAGTATCACCAGTACTCGCACCTTTTCTGAGATTGATATCAGTACCATTTACCCAAACGACACCTTTGTTTTTGCCGTCTTTATTAATGGATACTACATCATTACGCATCCAATTTTCAGGGTTAACTTTGAACCAAAAGTATTGTC
>NZ_FPAF01000039.1 GCF_900116295.1 Bacillus sp. 103mf | reverse complement strand
CATGCGGTGCAAAATGTTATCCGGTATTAGCCCCGGTTTCCCGGAGTTATCCCAGTCTTATAGGCAGGTTACCTACGTGTTACTCACCCGTCCGCCGCTAACTTCTTAAGAGCAAGCTCTTAATCGGTTCGCTCGACTTGCATGTATTAGGCACGCCGCCAGCGTTCATCCTGAGCCAGGATCAAACTCTCCAATAAAGTTTGTCTAGCATCATAAATAAAAATTGACGTTTCACGTTGTTTGTTTCGTTCAGTTTTCAAAGAACTTATCCGCCGCTCAATTGCGACTTCCTCATGTTAACATCTCAGTCATTCAATGTCAACTAAGTTTTTTATTTTGTTTGTCGCAGTTACTTAGTTTCACCAGCGACTCGTATAATATTACACTCATATTTAATAATAGTCAATATCTTTTTGTTTTTTAGAGATGTTGGAGTCTGTATAGCAATGGAACAAAATCACACAACAAGCATTAGCGGAAATTAATCATACACATATTATACAGTTAAATATATGTATGATTATGTAGAACAAGATCATCGCCATGTACAGTAAGACGCCGTCTTACCAAATCAGCAGAATTTCAAATCCTTCGCCATGCTTCACGTACGATAAAAGGAAGTGAAACAGTTCATATCCTATACAAACAAAGGCGAAGTCTTATAATGAATTACAAAATTTTTAACGCTATCAGCTTTTTATGCATTAAGAAACTTTACAATAGAACCTTTTATTACATATTTGCTAACACTTCCAGCGGGAAAAAGTAATTAATACATTTACTCTAGATATAAAGAGTCATACATTCGAGTGTCTAAGTTCACTAAGGAGACTCAAAAGTTACCATACCTGACAAAGGAAATATTAATGTAACCCTAGTTCCTTTATTCACTTCAGAGTCAATGCCAATTTTCAATCCCAATTTTGAGCACAGTTTTTCGCATAGATACAAACCCATTCCTGTACTTTTGCTAAATCTCCTTCCATTCTCTCCAGTAAATCCTTTTTCAAAAACTCTATTTATATCTTTAGGTATTATCCCTACTCCATTATCCTCTATGGTTAGTATTACTGAGTTAGCTTTCTTAATTGAATATATACGTATCATTGATTCTTTGTTATTTGAGTACTTTATAGAATTTCCTATTATCTGATTAATGACAAATTCAACCCATTTTTTATCACTATATACAATTTCGTTAATATCTTTTATATCTAAATTTATTCTCTTATGAATAAAATCTCTATAATTTCTTTTAATTACATTTCTTACTACATCATCAAGGTTAATTGGTTTTATAATATAGTCTTTACCGACATTATTGCTTCGAGAATAATACAGAACCTGTTGTACAAACCCTTCGATTCGATCCATTTGGGAGTCTATTTTACTAGTTACTTCATTTTGATTATTTTCAATTATTAGCTTTGTAGAAGCTATTGGTGTCTTAATCTCATGCACCCATGTCTCTATATATTCTCTGTAATCCGTTTGCATATCTCTGTAATTTTTTATATTTTCATGCATATCCCTACTGATCTCTTTAAGTATAGAATTAAGCTTTTCCCCATGTATAAAATTTGTTTCCTTTACTACCTCTGGAAATAGGTATTTTTTATCTAAGTTTTCTAATATACCATTAACTTCATTATAATAAATTTTATATTTTATAAATTCTACAGCCATATATGAAATCAATGGAAAAAACCAAATACAAAAGACAAAGAATATTATAATGAAATGAACATTCGCAGTCATCAATATACCTGCTAGTATAATAAATACCAGTACATTAGATAGTATTACTACTATTTTATCTTTAATAAATTCACCTGTGCTCATGGCATTATATACCCTAACCCTCTCCTTGTTTCTATTGGATTTTCTATCCCTATCTCTTCAAGCTTTTTTCTTAATCTATTTATATTAACAGTTAAGGTACTATCATCCACAAAATAATCTGATTTCCACAAGTATTCCATAAGGGAATCCCTTTTTACAATATTACCGCGGTTATTTATTAAGCATGAGAGTATTTTAACCTCATTTTTAGTTAACTCTAAGGATTTGTATTGATAAGTAACCGTTGCATTTGAAAGATTTAAACTAAAATCTCTATAAATTAAGATATTATTCGTCTTTAAACCTCCAGATGCTCTTCTTAACATGTTTGTTACTCTTGCTAATAATATTTCTGTATTATAAGGCTTTGTTATAAAATCATCTGCTCCTAAATTCATACTTATGAGTTCATCTACATCACTATCTCTGCTTGTAACCATTATGATTGGAACATCTGAAGTTTTACGTATTTCTCTGCATATATAATAGCCATCGAACACAGGAAGATTTATGTCTAGTAATATAAGGTCTGCATTCTCACTTTCTATATATTCGATAATATGATTAAAATCTGTGGGAGCCTTTACTTCATATCCATACTTTATAAAAAAATTTTGTAATTCTTCTCTGATGATTTCATCATCTTCAATAAGAATGATTTTTTTCATGACTTTTCCCTCCCTATATTAAATATAAGGCTGCAAAATCTTGTGAATCAAGATTTTGCAGCCTTAATGATCATAATAAAATCAAGCATTACTTTTTACAATATTTTTATACCCGATATATGTTGTGTAGAAATATCCTGCATAAACTACAATAAACGCTAACCCAGTCATCAATGCTGGTAAACTAATGTTTGCTTGTTGATATATGTTTATAAAATTATTGACGACATAAATCCCAATGACTGAATGAATCAAGGCAAGAATAACTGGAAGACTAAAGTATACAAAAGTCTGAATGAAAATTGTTTTGTCTATCATTGTTCTGTTTGATCCAATTCTCTTTAAAGATTTATATCTCTCTATACTATCACTGGCTTCTGATAATTGTTGAAGAGCTAATACAGCCATACTCGTTATTAAAAATACAATGCCTAAATAGATCCCAATAAATAGTACGGTTGTTGTCACTCCCTTACTTTCTGCATAAACTGTATCCTTTGATATGCCAGTTATAAAATCAATATTTAATTTGGGACCATTACCATTAGGATCATAAAAGATCGGTTCAACGTGATCATATTTTTTATTATATTCTTCTCTATTTCCATCTAAATAATTCACATTTAGTACGGATTTGTTAATTTTGTAGCCTGATAAAAACTCATCATTTATAACGACTGTGAATACATTAGTTGTACCATCAAAAGTTTGAAGATTATCCGTGATAACTTTAGAGTTTTTTACTACATATTCTTTTTCTTTTAAATTTATTTTATTGCTATTCTTTAATTTTCCATCGATCGATTTAATCAATTTGTCATCACTTGATAAAAGTAAAACTTCATTGTTATTTAAATTGATTTCTTTTTCACCTTTAAATTTTAAAATTTTATTGTAATCAGAGATTTTAATGAAATCCACATCGAGTTTCTTAGAAGGTTTATTTTCTTGTGTTAAATAGTCAACAACTTTCATCCCTGTATGATGTACATTATAAGATACATATTTTTCGTTCTTACTTATTTTAAAATCAAATTTATTTAATACGTCTTCTATGTTGTAGCTTTCATCCTTATTTTCCAATAGGATACTGGCATCAAATGGTGTTAATCCTTTAAGTGATGCATCCATACTTCTTTTAAAGCTTATTCCTGTAGATAAAACCGTCATTGTAATAAATAGCATGATACAGATTAAAGACATAGATATAAAATTTGTGTTAACCTTACTATTTAGTTGTTTGATAATAAATATATTTAACCCTTTAAAATAAACTTTTTTATTTTTCTTTACAACATATAATATAAATCCAGATAAACTAAAGAAAAACAACAATGTACCTAATATTCCAAGAAGTATCGATACTATGAGCATAGGATTTCTAAAATCTAACCCTATCTTTAGTACAGAACTATATGCAAATCCAAGTGATACTACACATAAAATAAATGTTATTAAATATATAATAGGATTTTTAAATTTTATCTCTTCGTTTTTTCTGCCCGCTGTTAACAAATCAATTATTTTGTATTTAGAAACAACATATACATTAAATAACATAACAAGTACAAACATGATTCCAAAGTATAATACAGTTTTACCTATAGCACCTGTTGAAATTGCAAATTTATATTTATTCATGGGCAAATCAAATAACTTTAATGCAAATGTAGATAATCCCTGTGATACTCCAATACCTAGTATAAGCCCACTCACTAAAGATATAACGCCAACTAGAAATGTCTCTGTTACCAACATTCTGGATATGGTACTTCTTCCCATACCTAAAGTCATGTATATTCCTAATTCTTTTTTACGTTTTTTAATTAAGAAATTATTTGCATACAAGATTAAACTACCTAATATTACAGATACAAATGCGGACACAATTGAGATAACTTTCATTAAAGTAGCCACAAACGATCTACCTGAAGCCTCAACTTCCATAAGTGCCTTTTGTGATTCTAATGAGTTAAAGCTATAAAATATACAAACAGCCAGTGTTAGTGTTAAGAAATATATCGCATAATCTTTGAAACTCTTCTTTACATTACCAACCGCAATCTTAGAATACATTATTATCGTCACCTCCAAGAAGGGTTATAACTTCGATAATTTTATTAAAGAATTCTTTTCTAGAATCATTCCCTCTTACCAACTCGCTAAATATTTTCCCATCTTTAATAAAAAGAATTCTACGAGCATAGCTTGCTGTAAATGCATCATGAGTAACCATAAGTATTGTAGCTTTTAAATCCTTATTTAGACTTTCAAATCTTTCAAGTAATAATCTAGCTGATTTAGAATCTAACGCTCCTGTTGGTTCATCTGCAAGTACTAAAGATGGATCTGTTACGATAGCTCTTGCCGAAGCAACCCTTTGTTTTTGTCCCCCTGACATTTGATAAGGATATTTGTTCAACACTTGCTCAATGTCTAAATATTTTGCTACTGATTTTATTTTGTCATCAATTTTTGAACTTTCCTCACCTTTTATTGTTAACGCTAAGGCAATATTTTCATAGGCGGTAAGAGTATCTAATAAATTAAAGTCCTGAAATATAAACCCTAACTCATTTTGTCTAAATTTATCTAGTGACTTTGATTTTAACCTAGTAATGTCACTATTATTTATTATTATTTTTCCCGTAGTAACATTATCGATAGTTGAAATACAGTTAAGCAATGTAGTTTTTCCACTTCCTGAAGGCCCCATTATCCCAACAAATTCTCCCTCATCTACCTTAAAACTAATATTATCTATAGCCTTTGTTACATTATCTTTATTACCATAATATTTTTCAATTTTTTCTACACTTAATATATTTCGCATTTATACTTCTCCTTTTTTCATTATAAGAATGTTTTAACTCCCAGTCATTTATGTAATTTATTCTATATAATTTCATTCATAGTATCGGTTGAATTACATTTCATTAACATTACATTTTTGTTATATTGAGTGATACCTCTATATGCAGGTTATCAGAAACCATGATGGCATTTGTAAATAACAACAACACACAATCTTACTTTTTTAGAGTATAGAAACCAAAAGTAAAATATAGGCCATATGAAAAAAATCCAATTTAAAAAGGTATGAAAAGAATAGAAATCCTCTTCATACCTTTTGTATTACTTAGCTACTTAATAAATTAGCATATTAAATTGCAAATTAGATGGATGTTGATTTTTGGATTAGTCGATACTATTTTCTATGTCCGCTAATATTAGTCATTAAAAGAGGAGGTATCTATGTGTTCCACTAAAACGATTTCTATACAGGCAACATCTTTGATTTCCGGTTTTATTTCTAATTTATTTCAAGAAAAAGATTTGCATAGAAAACACTGAAAGAATACACGAGTGATCTAAGAGATTTTGTGTATTGGTTTGAAAATATGTGAGGAAAACATTAATACCTTATTTTGTCTAAAGCTATGATTTTTCAGAGTGTTAGAGGTACGACTTTACTATTCAAAAATAGCTAAATTAAAATCCTTACAGTTATTAATTGCCTAGACTACATTATTAAATATGAAGACAATACATATTTAGCTTGCTAAAACACATGACATAACTAAAATGGTCATTTTTATTACATTTCAATAAAGTTCACATAATGTACACAAACCAACTAACTACCCTATGATAAAATGGAAATTATGAACAGTTAATCAATAATGTATCAGTATGGTCTGATTTTACATGTCTATCAGCTGATCCCCAAATACAGGTTATGTAATAATGTTATTTTAGAACGTAATGGAGATGATAAAATATGACAACCTGGTTTATAGTTTCGTTGATTATTATGTTTACTCTTAAATTACTAGTAACATCCCTTCCAAATTCTGTTGTAGAATCGTTTGTCAGCAAATTTGAATTACATCCAAAACTCGATGATACGACTGTCACCGTAACGATCGACGGAAAAAACTTAGAAGGTAACGAGAAGATTCAAGTTATTAATCATTTTAACCAAGCACTATTTTTAGAGAAATATTATTTCCCTCCACAGAGTAGCGGAACACCATTGGTCATTAATGCTAAGAAAGGCAAAAACGATGTTAGTTTTTCGATATACAGTTACAACGATCACGTTGATGTAATCAAACAGTATAAGAAAAAGGTAGTTGCATATAGCCTCCGTTCTGATAGCCTTCAAAAACGTTCCATGTTAGTAACGGGAGATGTAATTTAAAAAGATCGTCAGAGAGACGATTTTTTTATAGATGAAATGACAACTAAAGCTAAAATAGAAAGAAAAGGATTCTTAATACATAGGAAATCCTTTTTTCTTTGTCTAAATTTGCTTAGTATACAAAACTCACGTTTTTAGACATCAAATACTTCTTTTGTTTCTTTATGTACTATATGAAAACTTTCACCACTTACTTCCTTGTTATGCATATACAAAAAAGACGAGTCATACTGACTCGTCTCAGATTGCCTGGCAACGTCCTACTCTCACAGGGACAAAGTCCCAACTACCATCGGCGCTAGAGAGCTTAACTTCCGTGTTCGGTATGGGAACGGGTGTGACCTCTCTGCCATCATTACCAGACTTATGAAGGTATATTCCTTCAAAACTAGATAACATTTGCTTCATATTATATGGTTAAGTCCTCGATCTATTAGTATTCGTCAGCTCCACGTGTCACCACGCTTCCACCTCGAACCTATCAACCTGATCATCTTTCAGGGATCTTACTAGCTTAACGCTATGGGAAATCTCATCTTGAGGGGGGCTTCATG
Source organism: Bacillus sp. 103mf (assembly GCF_900116295.1). Classification (GTDB taxonomy): domain Bacteria; phylum Bacillota; class Bacilli; order Bacillales; family Bacillaceae_G; genus Bacillus_A; species Bacillus_A bruguierae. The sequence continues at coordinate 47 of NZ_FPAF01000039.1, read as the reverse complement.
CTTAGATGCTTTCAGCACTTATCCCTTCCGCACATAGCTACCCAGCT
>NZ_FPAF01000036.1 GCF_900116295.1 Bacillus sp. 103mf | reverse complement strand
GGTTCTGGTGCAAAAAATCTATAAAACTTGGACATACTGATATTATCAATCTACAAAAGGACGTGATCAGTATGAAAGAGCAAAATTTATTTAAGTGGAAACATTATCAACCTGATGTGATTATATTAACAGTCAGATGGTACCTACGGTACAGCCTAAGCTTTCGTGATTTGGTGGAAATGATGGAAGAACGAGGCTTATCTATTTCTCACACAACCATTATGCGGTGGGTACATCAATATGGTCCTGAGTTAGATAAACGAATTCGGCGCTATCTTAAACAAACGAATGACTCCTGGAGAGTCGATGAAACATATATCAAAGTAAAAGGTCAATGGATGTATCTATATCGTGCAGTGGATTCCAAAGGAAATACGATTGATTTTTATCTCAGTGAAACAAGAGACACAAAGGCTGCAAAGCGCTTCTTCAAGAAAGCTTTGCGGTCTTTTCATGTTTCACAACCTCGTGTGATAACTATTGATAAGAATCCCGCCTATCCTGTAGCAATTGAAGAATTGGGGTAGCATCCCGAAAATGCGGATTTACAACGTTAAGCTGTTTGCAGCGTTAAAAACGAAAAATTTAACAACGATAAGACTTTTGAGACAAGTCATACGAGACACTAGAAACCTTTATTTGACGTGAAATCAATTAAGTCTCAATAGATTAAGCTTTTGGGACGATCTTTCTATACAAGTAGTCAAGAGGCAATACCATAGGTTAAAGATGTTCCAAAAATTTATTTTAAAATTGAATATGAAGAAGCATATATCCTCTGTTTGTAAAGGTATACCTTTGTAAACAAGTGAAGAACATCTAGGAAACATTGAAACTTCAAGTTTATAAAGGTAATTGTAATTGTTTTATAAACGTTTATTTTTAATGAACATCTTTATAAACAAAAGTGATATAATTGTGGTAACAAATGTAAGGAGCATATCAAACGTGGCAAATATTTATGGATATATACGTGTAAGTACAAAAGACCAAAATGAACAACGTCAATTACATAAGATGATGGAACGAGGAGTGGAAGCTCGACGTATTTTTGTCGATAAAGCAAGTGGACGACATTTTGATCGTCCTCAATATCAATTATTACGAAAAATATTAAGTACAGGTGATATTGTTTACATAGATGCTTTAGATCGTATGGGACGTAATTATGATGAAGTAATTTCAGAGTGGAAATACATAACAAGAGAATTACAAGCTGATATTGTTGTGTTAGAAAATGAAACTTTATTCGATAGCCATAAGTTTCGTGAAATGGGCGACATGGGTCGGTTGATGGAAGATCAATTTTTATCTTTGCTTTCCTATGTTGCAGATCAAGAGCGTAAAAAAATCCATCAGCGACAAGCGGAAGGGATTGCTGTAGCGAAATTACAAGGAAAACATTTAGGTCGTCCTCAATGTAACCTTTCAACATTAAATCAAAAGCAACTATTTTTAATAGAAGAAACGTATCCTAAGTGGAAAAATAGAGAAATAACTGGGGTTCAATTTATGGAACTGTTAGAACTGAAGAAAAATACTTTTTACAAAATAATCAAGGAATATGAAAGTACACTGAATCAAAACCAGCTATGAGGTGGTTCTTTTTTTATTCCAGTAGATTATTAAGTTCATATAACTCTTCAAATATAAAAAAGAATGCTCTAACGTACAGAGAATAGGTTGAATTGTGTCTAAATTTACAATTTTCTTTTTTTGACACATCCATCAACTTAAGAAAACAAATCCACCCCAAAACGAAAAAAGTGAGCTTAATTATCATAAATAAATGTAGCGAGAAAAAATTTCGTTTTGGGTACATTTCAAAATCTTAAGTTGATGGTAATGTATGGTGACCCCTTTATAAGGATAACCATAAAATTATTTTAATTTTTACCAGTCTAGCTGACTTGATTATATATATACAATAAAATGTTGCAACCATGTTCTAAGACGATTTATTTGAAATACCTTCTGAATGACTAGGTATCCAACAATACATCCTAATGTATTCGCAATTAAATCATTGACATCCATACTTCTTCCATTTCCTACAAAAATTCGTAAACATAATTGTATGATTTCAATGATACCACTCATGAAAAACCCAATTCTTGCTATGTCTTTCACAGAATGATATTTGTTTTTGAGAAATGGCAAGTATGCTCCTAATGGAAGAAACATAATTATATTTAATAAAAACGTTTTGATATCTAACGTGAAAATAGGTATTGGGTTAACGGAGCTATACCAAGGTGCTTGATTCGCGTATTTACCAATATTAATCTCTAAAGGAAAGAGTGTGAAATGAATCATACTCATGACATATATGAGAAAAGTCACAAGTAAAGCATATTGCGAATATGTGAATTTTCTCTTTGAAGTACATAAGAGTATAGAACCAATCAGAAATACCGGTATGAGAACATGCCAGGATGGAACTTCAAACGTAATTGACATATTTTTCTCCTTTCTATCTATATGAATAAGGGTGAAAATACCCTTACCTTACACACTAAAAAGCATAAAGGTATTTCTCACATATAGGATAAATACAGTGATAAACGCAACTATGAGTAAATGAAACGTGGTTAATTTTCATTTCACCCCCTATCCCACTGTTTGTTCCCTACATATATCTCTATTGGTAACCCTTCTATCCACTCATTTTCATTTGCTTTACGAGAGTCGTCTTTATCTATATACGGTTTTAAAACAATTTTTTTTGGAATTGAACCATTTGAAATGTAGTTGATATCTAATGTGTAAGAATCTTTGTTTAGTTCTCCAGTAGAATTTAACTGTTCTAATTGTGTACCATTTTCATCGTATGCCGCTACTCGTATTGGTTTTTTCGTATCAAAATGCAAATCTTTTACTGTAAAAGAAGCGACTACATGGGTTGTAACAGGTGTTGCGGTAAGCTTGGATACAGAGAATGTCATATCACCTTTTTCTTTTTGTACCTGTGTTTTCATTCGTATAACATCTGCAACGGTTTTTTGTACCGGTACATTCAGTTCAAATACATGATCCATACCTTCAAATTGTATTTTTAGCTTTGCTTGAAATTCATTTGGTAATTTCGTATATTCTTCTGGATTCATTGTTTGTCTCTCGTCAGCACCTGCTAACTGTACAATAAATGAATTTGGATGTTGTTTCCCTGCCATCTCATAAGAAGCACCTTGTATGAACGGTTTTTCATTCACTTCTACTTGCATACTTTCAATTGTGTTTGTGAGCTTCTTCTTTTTATTTCCTATCACAACTTGCCCATCTTGTATATTCAACCCTTCAACATTAACAACCATCGCTGCGCGTGTTCCATCAAATATAGATTCACTCACATGTAATTTGAGATTTTGAAAAGAACTTTCACTTTGAACAGCGTTTATCCAGCCCTTTTTGCTTGCTTGTTGCAATCCAAGATCATGTTCCAAGGCTTGAAATATTTCACCTACAATCGGAACTTTTTTGATTCCTTCTGCCATAGTTGGAGAAGCAAATCCCGAACAAAATGTCCCCATTCCTAGTAATGTACTTACTGTAGCTACCGCAATTCCTTTGTTTTGGAAAAATACAAATCTATTTTTCGTTTTCTGCAAAGGCATATCTTGAATCATTTGATAGGTTTGGTCTAATTTTTGCCGTACATGTGAAGACATTTCATACATGTTCTCTTTTTCTTTTTGAATCGTTTTATGGATTTCAAATGGATTCATACTGCATCTTCTCCTTTTCATTTACATTAAATTGATGTAGAAGTTCTACTTTTGCCTGTTGTAATCGTTTTTTAACTGCACTTTCAGAAAGATCCAATGTATCTGCAACTTGTTTTAACGTCATATCTTGAAAATAATGCAAGACAATAACCATTCGCTGTTTCATAGGTAATTTCTCAATGGCATCTTGCATCTCAATCTGTTGATCATGATGAGAAATAGAAACAGGTTTTTCTATATACTCCATAGGTACTGTTTTAGAACGTTTCGCAATCATCGTATTGCATTCATTAATTAAAATTCTAAATATCCATGTTTTAAAATACTTCACATGTTTTAATTTGTTTATCGATTGATATGCTTTCAAAATCGTTTCTTGTAAGGCGTCAGCAGTATCTTCATCGTGCTTCAAAATTGTTTTGGCCGTTTGAAATAAACTATGTTCTATACTTTTAATAAGCCGGATAAAAGCTTCTTTATCCCCACTCTTTGCCGCTAGAACATCTTGCTCAATTATCATGCTTTCACTTCCTTTTTTGTATTCTCTACATAGATTAGACTGTATACAAGCAAAAAAAGGTCACTTTTATTTTTATTTAAAATATTTCATTTTTCTCAAAGATAACAGGTATAGCAATAAAATTTTGATTTAAATGGGTATTTTTATGACTTTGCCCATAAAGGTGCCAATAAAGGAAACATAACTTTGCCGGAAATCACATGTTTTTGAGGAGATTTAGTTGATTATTCGAGGAAAAGGAAGCATAAGTTGGCCGTAAGTTAATTATTAACCCATAAGCTGACCGTGAATTCCACAAAACAGCAAATAAAAATACCTATTAGCAGGGATGTATGCCTGTTACTAAGCAAAATTTTTTTTGATTCCCTTGAAAAAACTTTCTTATGTTTCCTTCAACAATAGAACACACTAGTTCTCTTGTAGGTGGAATTACATATGGTGCTATTTTCAGTAGTTCTCCTATACTTCTATTAATCCATTCATCCTGTTCAATTAAATTATGTTCTTTTTGAAGAATTTTATATTGTTTCTGTCCTAACCAATACAAATATGGACACTTATATATTTATGTAAACTACTGATTTTTCTAAATGGAATATTTATTAATCCTTATTATAAAAACTAGCGGAGTTATATAATTAAATGTACTGGATTGTTTTAAAATCATTAAATTCTTATGTAATGATACTTTATTTCCTATGTAGGATACAACTGGCTTTCTAATAGCTGGAGAAAGTGTCACAAAGTATAGCGCCCCATTCGTTATATAGAATGAGAGGAGGGATTACATGAAAGTTACAAACAAAGATTATGAAAAGATGGAAGAGCTATATGAGTTGTATGAACAAAAAATTTATTATGTAGCTTATTCTATTTTAAATAATATTCAGCAGGCTGAAGATGCAGTTCAAGAGACGTTTATTACTCTTCATCAGAATCTAGAAAAGCTCCACAGCTTGAACATTCAAGAGCTTAAACGCTACATTTTGAGAATTGCGAAAAACAAAGCGATTGATAGCTACCGGAAAAATAAACGACATGAAATGTTCTTAGAAGAATATCAAAGAAAATTGCCAGAAGTAGCAGATGAAAATATTGAAGAGTGGGAACAGCGTTTCATGTCTGAGGCTCAAATTGATACATTGCTAAAAGTGTTAAATGAGTCTAACAGACAGGTTTTTAAGTACAAAGTTTTCTATAACTTAACTTATCAGGAAATTTCAAATCTAATGGGGATAACTGAGGTCAATGTCCGCAAGCAATTTGAACGCGCTCGAAAACGAGTACAAAATATGATAGGGGGTATACAAAATGACGAATTCAAAGAACTCCAAAGAAATGTATGACCTTGCTGAAAAAATTGCTTTAGATGATTTTGATAAACTGGATGAACAACATGAATTTTCAGATACATACACGCACAAAAAGAAATTGTTTATGGAGGAAATTAAGATGAAAGGTGGACAACTACAGGCCAAGCGTAAAAAGAATCGAATTTTAATCGCTGCTGCCTGCTTATTGATTGGCATGCCGACAACAGTTTTTGGCGCAGTAAAAGTCCATGATATGATCGTCAAAAAACAAAATTATGAAGTAAATGTTTCCGTAACAAATAAGGACTCGAAAAAGAGTGAAAGTTGGTATAAGTTGAAAGTCGGCAAATTACCAGAAAATATGGAAGCAATTGATGACACTGCTATGAAATATTCATTTAAAGATAACTACGCAAAGGGTGGATTTTCATTCCTTCTTTGCAGATTAGGAAAAAATTCAGATTTTCAAACGTTGTACGCAAACAACTACGAAGAAAAAAAGATAAATGGTAAGAAAGCAGTGATTGTCCATAGAGACACCGGAGGCAAAAAATTACCGTTTAACAGACAGGTCTTTCTGCTTTTTGAGAAAGAGGGGATTATGTTAGAAAGTTTTATTGGAGCCGATGTAAATGAAGAACAAATGATGGATGTCTTAGCGAACATTTCACTTGAGCCCACATCAAAGGAAAAGGCATCATCTATATCAGATTATGATGAAGATCGTTTTAGCAAAGCGAAAGAACCAACAAAACCGAGCGTTATTCCTTTGAAAAAAAATAGCAAACAACTATTTAGCGTAGGTCAGACGGTTCCAGTAACCATAGATAACATTGGGAGTAACAGCAAACTTGAATATGTTATCGAAAAAGTGGAAGTCTTTGATTCAATCAAAGATTTTAAACAAGAGAACTTTAATGAATTGGGACTAGAAATACTAAGCGAGAATAAGGCTTTAGATCAGACGAGAAAGTTGCTACCGTACAAACGAGATGTATATAAAGTTGGAAATGGTAAAGATTCAATTGACGAATTAGTAGAGTCAAAGTCCGTTAATCTCAAATTTGTCTACCTGACAACAACAGTGAAAAACATTGATAAACAGGCGACAAAAGAAATCTATATGCATCCACGCATACAAATGCTTACATCTAAAAATAATGCATGGAACTATGCTGGAAAAGATGGAATTGCCGAAAAAAGTATTATGACGGGCGAAGTTGATTATTTAGAACCTCACGGAAATGGAAAAAGCTTTTACAATATTGGCAGCATCCCACCAGGACAAACGATGAAGATTAACTTAGGTTATTTTGTAGATGAGGATAAACTGGATTCCATCTTCCTTGATGCTTTCCATTACAGTGGATTTAGTGGCACTGAAAATATGAATGCGGAAGATCGTTGGTGGATTGATATTCGTCAAAAGTAAAAACGATAAGAACAACTAGATAAAAAAGCTGCTTATATTTAGCAGCTTTTTTTAGTGCAAAGAAACTTTACTGAAGCATATCTTTGCATTTTATGCGATTTTGCGAGTAATTTTAAAGTTTATTGTAGGAAGCATAAGTTGGCCAAAACGGCCATCTTATGCTTCTTGTTACAATTTTTACTCCCCTCAAAAGGGAGGGATAACACAAAATATACCAATTTTATACTAAATAGGGGTACGGAAACGAGTCATGCAGTGAGGGGGTCGCTCTGGGATTTAATTACGGTACAATTGATGATGGGGAAAGTTTTAAAAATCATCCCGTACTAGAGGCACAGTATACCGATTTAGATTACATTATTGGAAAATGAGAGCTGCAGAATATGAAAAATGAAAGTAATAATGGAGTGTAATAGTAATGAAAGATACAATTTCTACATTAATAAAACGATTCGAAGAACCTGGGGATTTCTTTTGTGGGATTGATGATATATTAATTGATCAATTTGAACAGCATTTAGATTGTAAATTTCCTGAAAGTTATCGCTGGTGTTTACGTCAATACGGCGGTGGAGGAGTTTTAGGAATTAATATTACAGGTGGAAAAAGCATGGGAATTTCAACGTTAATTTCTACGTTTTCTTTTGACCATAAGTTTTGATGTAGATCAATATACTGATTTTATCACACCCCTATACCTTGTTCAAAACTTTTAAGTTATGAACATGGTTTTGTTAGAATTATATTTATTCCAGAATCTTGCGAGTGGAAGGGTTATCGCCAGCATTTTGGAAAAAAACACGCTAAGCAGTTTTGAAATAAAAGTAAGTAGTTTTAATAACGTTAAAAACATGTAAGATTTTATGCGAAAAATTGGGAGACATAGGGAACTATGGGGAGGCTGGAAGGCGCGACACAATAGGAATGTATAAAAAATGCATAGATTGATAGCGAGAAAAAAGGTGGATTCCTTGTGAGAGTAAGCGGAAGCCTTTGTCCTAGCTACCAATAATGGTGCATTATGTTAACTTTATACGAATACAATATTCATTATTCTTTCTTTAATTACCATATAAGTGAGTTAAACAAAAATTAATTTACAAACATATGTACTTATTCTAATATAAAATTTGTACATATTTTTCCAAAAGGAGTGAAAGAGATGCAAAAACCAACGAATACATTGCAAATACGGATTGAACCTTGGTCAGATACTGACCTTGCCTTGTTGCACCGTTTAAATACGCCTGAGATGTTGGAACACCTTGGAGGTCAAGAGAGCGAAGAGAAAATCCTCGCTCGTCAAAAACGTTATGTCGAGATCGGAGGAACGGGGACCGGTCGTATGTTCAGCATTGTCCTGCTTCCGGAACTTGAAAAGGTCGGCAACATCGGTTACTGGGAACGTTTCTGGCAGGAAGAGACCGTATATGAAATCGGTTGGGGCGTACTGCCTGAGTTCCAAGGCAGAGGTATAGAGCTGCCTTGGCAGCCGCTAAAGCTATTGCTAGTGCCAAAGCAGAGCAAAAACACAGGCATATTCACGCTTTCCCGTCCATCAATAACCCCGCATCGAACGCTATTTGTCAGAAGCTCAACTTCTTGTTGATTGTCGAGTGTAACTTCGAATATCCTCCTGGAAACATTATGCGATGTAACAATTGGCGCCTGGACCTTAACTCGATAAAGTAAGAGTGAGGAATTTTAGAACATACCAACATGGACGAATGAATTGATCAACTCTAATCATTTTTCTCCACAAGACATATCAATGTATTAATTCATTGAAGGGTATATATAAAACAACAAATATAATAAAATACAAATTGTGTTACTTTATCTACTTCCAAGAACGAATTTTATGTAAAGGAGCTGTCCATATAGGACTGAGCTATTTGAAAGAAGAAGATTCTTATAAAAATTTATTAAAAAGATTGAGGTATGTTCGGAAGCTATTAGTTTTATGTACTATAATCCTTAACAAAATGAATTATTTTTACAGTTTTTCATACTTCTATTTCATAAATGCAAACCTATTCTAGCTTTTTAGCTCTTATTCAACATAGTAGTCCAATACATAAAAATCGGGTACAATTCTTGCTACAGAATTGTGCCCGATAGTTGAAAAATAAAATTAAAACTTTTCCCTACTGATCCATCCTCAAATTCAAATTTAGCTGTCTTTGCAAAATTTAAACCCTTAGCGAGCCACGAAACCCCCTGGCGGCATAATAGGATTCTGCTCCATTGTGATACACGAAGACGTGCCCAAAGCGACAATCGCAAAAAAGGGCACCGCCGAGTTCTCTAATATCAGTCGGTGTTTGCACCCAACTCGACGTTTTCTTATCGAAACTTTCAAGATTCTGCAACGCTCGGTATTGTTCTTCCGTTAATAGTTCA
>NZ_FPAF01000035.1 GCF_900116295.1 Bacillus sp. 103mf | reverse complement strand
ATATTCTTTACACTTTTTCATTTTTGGATAGTTGGCATCCCCACGAAAAAAGCCATCATATGCCTTTTTCAGTCGTAAAAATACTTCTTGTAAGGGCTGTGATGGCACTTCTTTTAGAAAAGGATATCTCTTTTTATCGATTGTTTGTTGTTTTTGCATATCAGAGCGTGTATACGATTGTTTATTTTCTTTATATTTTCTTTGTTTATCTAAAAGAGCAGAGTTATAAGTTTGACGACAATATTGTAACCAACGTTCTAACATTTCTTTTTGTTCTTGAGTTGGAAAAATTTCATACTTTTGGCTGAGCAACATTGTCATCACCTACCTCTTTTTTTTGTTGTAGGGTTTCAGATTCCCATACACAAAACAGAATATACGTTCTGTTTTGTTTCTAGTACTAACATACATGATGTTACATAAAAAGGAAAGAGAAATTTCGTGCTATGCACGACCAACATTCATCCCCTCCCTACCACTTGGGCTATGCCCTGCACGTGCTTGAGGAAGGGGACTTCTGTTGGAATTTTGTTAAAGTAACAACAAAAAAGAACGCTCTTGATTGACTTGTATATTCTATATATATCTATTTTAATTTTTCGCCATATAATGCTGCTATGTAGAATACAACATGACCGCTTCTATGCATGGCCAGCTGCTCTCGCCCGCCTAAAAAGAAAGACGGTTTTTCTGTCGATTTTTTAATTTGTATTTATATAGTAGTGTATGTAACTATTCTAGTAAATTATCCGTATTATTTATAATAAAGCTTCCTCATCTGCTTTTTTTACAGCTTCACTTCTTCCTGAAACTTTAAGCTTCATATATATAGAAGAAGCATAATTCCTTACAGTCCCTTCAGATAAAAACAATTTTTGGGAAATTTCTTTATATCGAAGGCCCTCTTTAAGAGCACCTAAGACCTCAATTTCACGTCGCGTCAATTCATAAGGATACTTTTTCGGTATTGAGCCATATTCATTAAACAAACGATTCGCAACACCTTGAGACAACATGGTCCCTCCTGAATTTACTAATCTAATTGCCGCTACTAATTCTTTAGGCGGGGCAGATTTAAGTACATATCCTTCAGCCCCTGCTTTAAGGGCTTCAGAAACACTGGAAGATTCTTCAAAAGTCGTCACCATAATAACTTTAATATTTGGCCATTTCCTCTTAATTTCTTCTGTCGTTATAATCCCATTCATGTCAGGCATTTGTACGTCCATAAGAACAATATCTGGTTGATTTACTTCACATTTTTCTAAAGCTTGTCTTCCACTATTCGCAACTGTAACATGAAAACCAGTATATTCAGTCAATAAAAGTTGTAAGCTATCTAAAACCATAGATTGATCATCTACTATTAGTATATTTATTTCATCTTGAGTAGGGGTCTTCTCTATATTTAAACTTGGAATTACACAAGTTACAATGGTGCCAACATTCTTTTGAGAGTCTATGTACAAGCTTCCTTGATATTCATTTAAACGATTTCTCATTCCAGATAAGCCAAATCCCTCTTGGATATATTCTATTCCTTTACCATTATCTTGTACCTGAAGCATGACATGACTTTTATGATATTGTAAAAGAACTTGTATCGATTCTGCTTCTCCGTGCCTAGTTGCATTTGTCATTGCCTCTTGTAAACAACGACAAAAAGTCATTTTAACTTTTTTCGCTATCGTATACTGCTCTCCAATTGTTCGAAAAATAACATCAACGTGTGTATTGCTTCTAAATTCTTCTATAATATTAAGTAAAGATACATCTAAATTTACTTCTTCTAATGGATCCATTTCATGAATTTGTCTTCGAATACTCTCTAAGCCAGATCGTGACATATCTAATATATCTTGTAATTTTTTCTTCCCTTCTTCAGTAGTTAAGTGAGGTTTTAATGTTTCCATACTTAATATAACTGACGTAAATTTATAACCAACAGTATCATGTAATTCCCTTGCCATTCTACATCTTTCCTCAAGTAGGGTCATTCTTTCAACTTGTGAAGAATATTGTTCTAAAATTGCATTCTTCTCTTTAATTAATTCGAGTTTTTGTTTAATTGAATCCATAGAAAAAACAATTCTCTGTAACACATGTCCAATACCATAAATGAAAAGAACGTCAAATATATTTACAGGCAAGTGATTTAATTGATAATCAGAATTCAAGAAAACTCCGAATATATAAACGATAATTGTTAAAGGCAATATATAGAAATTAGCTTTTCCCCGACAAAAAAATGCCAATGTTAAAATTGCAGGAGAAAAAAACTGTGCTAAATGATAAGTATATGCAAGATAAAGCGAAAGCCCTCCCACTAATATTATCTCAGCCAATAAATATAGTTCATATCGAATTTTATATAATATTACAGGTATGACATACAGTATTAAAGTCATACCAAAAACAATTTCAAAAGGAAATGTAGGATTATCTTGATACGTTAAAATCGTAACCGCCGCAATCCAAAAGATACGAATGAATACAATTGGCCAATGCTGCCAAAGTAATTTATTTTGTACGGAAATCAACTGTATAAGCACCTCCTACTAAAAAGCTTCTACTTAATGTATATATTTTACATCATTATATTTTTATCATAGCAAGGTTATTACATTTTGTCACTGTACTTTATTACATTAATTTTGATACGTTGATACCAAGAACACGACTCATACTATTGAATTGAAAATGAAAATGAATAAGGAGATGAAAAAAGTGAGTATCTTGCAAGTAAACAATTTAACTAAAAAAGTCGGAAAAAAAACACTTGTCAATCAATTGTCATTTGATGTGAACGAAGGAGAAATACTTGGACTCCTCGGTCCAAACGGAGCTGGAAAAACCACTACAATTAGAATGATAGTTGGATTAATTTCAAAATCTAGTGGAACAGTTGAAATCAATGGAAAAAATGTAGATAAAGATTTTAAAGGAGCGATGAGACATGTAGGAGTAATTGTTGAAAACCCTGATTTGTACAAATTTCTATCTGGCTATGATAATCTTCTTCATTTCTCTCGCATGACGCCCAATGTCCCAAACGAACGATTAAATGAGGTTGTATCTTTAGTTGGTTTGGAGAAAAGTATTCATAATAAAGTTTCGACTTACTCTTTAGGAATGAAACAACGGCTCGCCCTTGCGATTGTTTTAGTACACAAGCCTTCACTTCTACTACTAGATGAACCTACAAATGGGCTTGATCCTAAAGGTATTCGTGATTTAAGGCTTCATTTAAAAAAGCTAGCTAAAGTTGAAAATGTGGCAATTGTTGTATCAAGTCACCAAATGGCTGAAATGGAAATGATGTGTGACCGTATAGCTATTATTGATAAGGGCAATATGGTGGGCTTACATGACATTAAAGATATTACAAAAGAAAAGGTAAGTCACGTTCAATTTGAAGTAGATCGAACAGATTTAGCTATTCCAGTACTTCAAAAGTTATTAGTAGGAGCTGAAATTGTAACAAACCAAAATATGATCAATATTAAAATTAGTAAAGAACGTATACCAGAAATTAGTGATACGTTAGCAAGAAGTGGAGTAAATGTTTACGGTGTTCAAACTATGAAAGCCACTCTAGAGGATAAATTTATCGAAATGACAGGAGATGAACTACGTAATGCTTAATCTAATAAAAAATGAAAACATGAAAACTTTTAAACGTAAAAGAACTTGGGTCATGATAGGGGTTATGGTTCTATTTATTTTAGTCCAATTTCTAAATGTGAAATTTTCTCATCATGTTAACTATGGAGATGATTGGAAAACTTCCCTTATAGAAGAAAATGAATTACTTAAAGTTGAAAAAGAATCTAAAACATTACCTGTGGAAATACTCGAAAATGAAAAAAAGTTTTTACTAAATAAGTATTACATTGACAATAATATAAAACCAGAAAACAATGCATGGTTCTTTACAATCGGACAAAGTACAAACTTTTTAGTAGCGATTTCTATTCTTACCTTAATAATAGCTGGTGAAAGTGTGGCAAGTGAGTTTCAGTCAGGAACCATTAAATTTCTATTAACTCGAACTGCTACTCGTACAGAAATATATTTTTCTAAATATATTTCGACTTTATTATTTGGACTTTTTCTAGTCGGAATCACATTTATTCTTTCAATTATATTTAGTGGTATTCTGTTAGGATTTGATGGCATAAACGGTGACTACTTATTTGTCAAAGATCAAGTCGTTCAAAAAACAAGTGTCCTTCAGGCACTAATTGGTAGCTTACTCTTTAAAATTCCTTTCTTACTTATTGTTGCGACTTTAGCATTTATGATTTCAGCTGCATTTAAAAGTTCAACATTCTCGATCGTGTTTTCTCTTTTAATAACAATTGCAGGTTTTGTTATGAGCATTTCATTAAAAGGTTTCAGCTGGACACAGTATTTTATCTTCTCTAATACAGATCTATCGAATTTTATATATGAGAGTCCACCTGTAGAGGGAATGACCTTAAGTTTTGCTTTAATATTAATCTTAATTCATATATTCATCATGCATCTAGTTTCTTATCCGATTTTTGTAAAAAGAGATGTCGTTTAAATTTTTTATTAAAGACTGGAGGAAAGCAAAATGAAACAAAAATTAATTACTTTCTGTGCGTTAATCCCTTTAATTCTTACTGGCTGTTCAAGTTCTGAAAGTGAAACAAAAGAACAAAAACTGGAACTACCAGCCTCTAATGTTAAAACACTAACATTAGATAATCGTAATGGTAATATTGATATTTCAACAAACTCTACATCGGATAAAATAGTAGCTTCTATTAATGCAAAAGCAAAAGGAATTAGCATGGACAAATTAAAGCTAGATCTTTCAGAGAAAAATGGAGTTGCCCACTTAAATACATCTTTTGACGGGCAATTCTTTAGTAATAGTGAAACTTGGGTTGATGTTAAACTCTCGGTACCTAAAAATGTAAAAGTAGAATTTAAAGACAACCATAGAGACGGAGATATTAAAGTTTCTAAACTGGATTCAGATATAAACATACTTAATGTTAATGGAAATATAGACATTTCCAATGTTAAAGGGACTGTAAGTGTAACAAATAGGGATGGAAAAGTTAATATTTCCAGTGTGTCATCTGATATTAATGTTGACAATAATAACGGGGCTGTTGTTATTAAAGATATTGATGGATCAGTACGGGCTAAGATTGGTGATGGTTCAGCCGATATCAATGGTATTGAAAAAAATGTTACGATTTTAGGTGCTAAAAATGATAAGATAAAAGTGGATGGTGTTAAAGGGAAAGTAACATTCAATAAATAACTTTCGACTTATTGATATGAAAATTAATTAAACCAACCGCATTTTCAGTATAATGCGGTTGGTTTAATTAATTCCATTTTAATTTTTCGACATATAAATCGTTGCTATGTAGCAATACAACATGATCTGCACTTTCTCCCTCCCTTTGTTTTAAACCTCGCATGTGGATGCTCTCGTCCTCCTCTAAAAGAAAGGGGTTTTTATGTCGTCTTTTTAACTTGGATATATATAGTACTTTATTATCCTTACGCTAGCGTAGTTTAATGTGAAGTTACCTTTTCATGTTTTAAGCCTATATCTTGTTCTAATGTTTCCTTACTAAAATAGCTTTTTACTTCTTCATTTCTATTTGCCAAAAAACCAACCATCAAAACGATAACACCAGATGTGATCGGAATATAAAACCAATCGATACCCTCTAACAATATTCCATATAACCACATGCCTATTGGTGTACATATGCTTGTAATAGAACTAACTACACCAAAAAAACTAGCTCTAATATTTTCAGGTGTGTGAATTTGTATATGTGAAGTCATTGGTATATTCGCTAAAGCATTAAAGATTCCTGTTGTAGAAATGATAATGCAATAAATTACAATAATAAGTAACGTTATGTTTAAAAAATCTTGTGATAAGAAATTTGGAAAACACCACATCATAAAAAGTAGTGCTTGTATTTGAAACAAAATAAATATCTTATCTATGACAGCTTGCATAATTTTTTTTCTTGAAACTAATAACGCACCTATAATAATCCCAACAAAGTAAGAAGATTGAATAATAGATAATCCTTGTCCAGAAAGGTCTAACTTTTGATAAATTACATATGGTAAAACAACTTGTAAAAGAGGTGTCAGAACAAAGTTAATTGTAAAGAATGCCACTAATAAGTATTTCACAGCCGTTTGTTTATTAATATATCTATATACTTCCTTAAAGCTTTCTGTATAACTTTTGTTCTCTTCAACCATCGTTTTACGCTTAAATTTCAAAAATACTTGAAAAAAACCGGACAAGATAACTACTATGCCATAGATTAATACGATCATTTCTAGATCAATTAATCTATAAATAACCGCACCTAATATCGGTCCTACAACATTAATTACAGCTCCAATCGTTTGATACGACGAATTAACACTAGCTACCTTATCATTATTCACAATGTTTGCAATAGAAGCGTTTAATGTTAAAAAACAAAATGCTTGAATTAAGCTTAATAATACAGTGAAAATTGTGACACTAACAATGTCTAGGCTAAAAAACTTAAAAGCTCCAAAGAAAATTAGTAGCAGTAATCCACTAAAAACCTCTGAAAATATAATTATTTTCTTCTTATCATGTTTATCAATATATACACCTGCAAAAATATTAACCAATATTCCAGGTATAATAGAAAAACCTAAAACCATCGAAAAGGCAGTAGGTGATCCAGTTACATCTAAAACATATAGGCTTAGTGCAAATTTAAATATTGAACTTCCCATTTCTGAAAGAAAACGTGTAACTGTAAAAATAAGCATATTCAAAGATTCGACTCTCGGTTGATGTAGTACACTTGTATTACTCATAGTATCTCCTTTCAAATAAAACTGAAATAGTAAAGAAGTACCTAAACTCCTTTACTATTTCAGAAGATCACTACATTTATTTACACATTTTGTAAAAATGAATTTTCTGGAGTATCTACTAAATATTGTTCAAGTAATTCTTTCGATTCTACATACGGTATTGTCAGTGCTACATAAACCATGTCTTCCTCATACCAAACTTCACAAATAATTCTATTTCTATCCTTTACATTAGCTTCTTGTAAATCAACAGACTGTAATATTTTTTGTTCATTACGTATTTCGCCTAAGAAGTTAAAAACAATTGGAATCTCTTGCAATGATTCTTTAAGATATTCCCTTGACATTGAATAATCTTCTTGCATCTTTTCATTGAAAATTAAGTTAGCAAAACTAATATTTTTTGAAACCGCCAACTCAATATTTTCTTTAATTTTCTTTCCACTCGTTATTAAATCCATTCCTTCTGATACAACAATTGGAATATAATCTACAAACTCACCGATTACATTAAAATACTTTTTATTCCTAAAAGTTCTAGCATAGTTCGCAATCAAAATTGGAGCATGGGTAATATTAAAATACTTATGACAGAAATTAACTAACATATTAAACGGCACTTCAAGTTTACTTTCATCGCCATATTTTTCATTTAGCTTGTTAATTTCCATTCCCAATTTAATCGTAGTGTTTCCACCTATTTTTTTATTATCAATTACAAAATTAGAAATAGCTTTCTGACCTTCACTAAATTGCTTAAGCTTATATTTCTCTACAATTTCGGCATCACTAATCTCTATTGGTCCCAGCATAATTTGTTCATTATAATCCCAATAACTATTATCTTTAGTCCAATTTTCTACACTTCCTCTATGGTAGTAATTATAATATCGTTCAATTTTGTTCTTTATAATTTCACCACTCATAAAGTCAAAAATCGAATGAGAAAATGGTAGGATAAGTAAATAATCTTTTAAACTCTCTTTCACTAAGATCATTCTATATTGTAATGAATCTTGATCATATTTCTTATAAAAATACGGCCAAATTATTTGATCCATTAACTCTTGTTTTTTAGAAAAACTAAATTCAGATATATCTAGAAACGGTAATAGTATATCTTCTGGGCACTGTACTGTTTCCCACATATATTCATTATCTTTTTTAATAAGCTTACTTCTCATTAAATCCTGTTCTCTTATGACTTTTAATATAGCTTTCTTTAAATTTTCTACATCCATATACTGCTCAAACTTCATTACTGTTCCAGAAATATCAGTTTGATTAATGTGATAGCATTGAGAAGGCACAATTGCTCTTACACTTTCTGACTCCATAGAAAGTACAGAATCTGAGAACTCTGTAAACAAATTCTCTATTTTTTCCTTCCATTCTTTTTTCATCACATCTGCTTCTAAGTTTTTATTAGGCAATTTTTGCTCTTTACCCATAAGAATATAATGTGGTTGAACAGATGGATGACAATTTTTATCTATTGCATCTTGCAATTCTTCTAGCCTTACATGTTGTTGGTCCTCTACTGTTAAAATATTTAATGTATTATCCTCTATCGTTAATTGACTCATCTTACACTTAACAAAGAATTTTTCTTCAATTAACTGTTCAACTTGTTCAAAATGATTCAAATATTGAATTCGATCAGTTGTATCATTACCAAGCAGGTGCTGAGCTAAACTTCTTATTGTATGATGTTCAAAAATATCACTTAGCTTCACTTTCTTACCTAAGTTTTGAAGTCTAGAAATTAGTTTAATAGCTGTTAAGGAATTTCCACCTAGATTAAAGAAACTGCTCTTTACACCAATTCTTTTTAAACCTAGTATTTCTGTCCAAATTTCATGTAGCTCTGCCTCCAACTCAGTAACTGGTTCTTCATTGGATTCCTCTTCATTGGTCGGCAGCTCTCTACTCATTAATTCTTTTCTATCTGCTTTTCCACTCGCATTTAAAGGCATTTCATCTATAGAAATTAAAAACGCAGGAATCATGTAACTAGGTAATTGTTCATTCATATAATTTCTCAATTTATCTTCATTAAAATTACCTTTGTGTACTATATATCCACATAAAATTAATTCTTTAGCTTCGTTAAATCTCGCAACTACCACAGCCTCTTGAATCATCTCATGTTGTAATAGTGTTTGTTCGATTTCACCTAGTTCGATACGATATCCCCTGATTTTCACTTGATGATCAATACGTCCTAGGTATTCAATTTGTCCGTTTTCTTTCCATCGTACAAGGTCGCCTGTTTTGTACATTTTTTCCCCTTCAACAAACGGATCCTCTACGAAAGCTTTTTGCGTTAATTCTTCCCGGTTCAAATACCCTCTCGCGAGGCAATCCCCTGCGATGTGTAATTCACCCGGAACACCAATTGGTACAAGCTGGTTACAGCGATCCAAAATATATAAGCGAACATTATCAATTGGTTGACCGATTGGAATTGAATCTGGTACACATTCATTTTCAGTTGGACAATCATAGTATGAAACCTCTACTGTTGCCTCAGTTGGTCCATACAAATTATGCAACGTGGTTCCACATGCTGCATGCCATAAACTATTAAATCGTTTTACATGTTCTGGCATCAACGCTTCTCCACTTGTAAATACATGTTGTACACTTGTTAAATTTTGTGCTACATCACTTTCTTTCACATACTCTAAAAATGCATTTAACATAGACGGTACAAAGTGAATAGCTGTCACTTTGTTTTCTTCAATGGCTTGTGTAATAACA
>NZ_FPAF01000042.1 GCF_900116295.1 Bacillus sp. 103mf | reverse complement strand
AATGGAAGTACTCCACCGATAAATTTTAAAACTGCCATTGCGATTGCCATTTGATTTCCTCCTCTTTTTTGGTATTACGATGTGTTTCATCTTTATACCCTTATTATAGTAAGCGCTTACATTTTTATCAATACATTTTAATATGCAATATTACATATTGTGACCACCTGACAGTTTACACCAACAGAAAAAGGAGGTGCAAACTATGACATTATTTACGTTTTTCGCTACTTGTATCGGATGAATAGCTAGCCTTATTACGATTGCAGACAAATGAAAAAAACCTTTCTTATGAAAAAAGACATGGACTAGCATGTCTTTTTTATGCAAGAATATATATTTACATCTTTATATCTAGAAAGCGAGGGATTATGATGTCAAAACAACAATATGCATATCGTGTTGCCTTTTATTTATCTAACGGTAAGGAAGTAAGCGGGAGGATTACACATCATGAAGATCCAGAAACATACTTAAAGGCAATAGAAGGCTTAATAGAAAAGGAAAAGCCAATCCTCATCAAAAAGCTTGGCACTATAATTCAAAGTAAATATATTACACATGTAAAAATCGTTGAAGTTATTGTATGTTGAAATTGTCGTATAAAGAGATATATCGCAAATATATTTTTGAAGTGAAACACTATGAAGACGTCTAATGATGTGGCGGAGCAATTAAGTATCCAATCATCTATATTACGTAAGTATACAGATGTTTAGAAAAAGAGGGATATACCTTCACAAAGAACAAACGTGGCCATAGAAAGTATAGAGTGAACGATGTAATGTAACCGCTAAATAAGATTGGCGGTCACACTACATAGTTGTGTTAATGAAGTATGAGCTATATTTTGGCTTAACCAAACACACAGAGCCACCAAATCTTGTGCACGGTATTTACTTCTTCGTTGGACAAACCCTGTTTCCCTAGCTAACTGTTCTAAAGCATACGATGACATATATCGTTGCAATTCTTTAGAAAACAATTCTAATTCATCAGAAATCGATAAATTCACATCCAAACGCCACCCTTTCTGTATATTTCTACAAAAAGAATAGCGTTTTTTTTCGTTTTATGGATACAATTCCCCTTTAGCTTGATAGACATGTATGATACTTCTAATAAACTAAGCACAAAAAACAATCTTTAACTCTTCTTTTTTCATAACCTAGTTGGTTTCATTGGTTCCAAAATTACGAATAAACATTATTTTCAAACTACTATTTGACAAAAAAACACTATTATGGAAAAATATAAATTGGAATGATTTTCTAATTATTGAGAGGAGATGAGAAAAATAAAAATTTTCAAACCTAGCGAAAATGAGTACACAAACCGTGTTAATTCAGAACATGGTGAGACTTCTCCATCAAAATAATTGAATTGCTTAAATGACTGCTCCTGATTTTAAGAAGGAAGGAAACTTTCTAGATATCCTTTTGGAAAGACAGACTATACGATCTTTCTCAGAAAAACCTATTACCCTAATTGAATTATCTTCAATTCTTTATTTTGTTTGGGGAGCGCAGTCTTGTAAAAGAGATTTTGGAGTTGGTGCAACTCTCTTTAAAACGAGCCCTTCTGGTGGTGCTAGACATCCTATAGAGGTATATCCTTATATATCTAACGTAACAGGAATAAAAGAGGGTTTATATCATTACAATGTTCAAAATCATTCATTGAATGTGATTAACAAAGACAAAATAACAGATATTATTGATATGGCTGCAGGACAAAAATATATAAAAGATGCATCTGTACTCTTTTTTTATACAGCATGTTTAGAACGACCTATGTGGAAATATAAAACTCCAAGGGTATATCGTATTGTTATGAAGGATGTAGGTCATTTAAGTCAAACTTTCTATTTAGTTGCTTCATGGTTGAAATTAGGTGCGTTTTTACTGGACACCTTAAAGACGAATTAGTAGAAGAAAGGTTATGTATAGATAAAGAAAAAGAAATTGTTTGCGGACTTTCTGGAATAGGACATATTAGTGATGAAGCTAAAAAACATGGGAGAGATTTTAGATTTAGAGGAGAGAATTTGAATTGAAATCCTTTAAAGCCATTATACATAATAAAAATTTATGCATTGTATTAGGAAGTCAACTAGTCTTTCAATTAGGGATATGGTTCGGTACAATTGGTAATTTGCAATTTTTACAAATACATATAAAATCTCATGTTCTTCAGGCTTTTTTTCTTGTTATCGGTGGTGTCCTTGGGGTTATAATAGGCCCTTATGCAGGACGTTATATAGATTCTACTTCTAAATTAAAAGTATTACAATTAGTCGGATTGATGAGAATTGCATCTGTTTTATCAATGTTAGTTGCCATATATACGGGGTCAATTTATTGGATGGTTATCTATAGTATAGGAATTGGCTGCTCAGCCTCTTTTTTTAATCCCACTATACAAACAATATTGCCCGCTTTAGTTAAAGAAGATGACTTAATTACGGTTAATGCTATCAATATAAATATTATCACCTTATCAAGAATTTTTGGAGCTGTATTAGCTGGTCTTTTATTAACAGTCGCTCCTCTATATACATTATTTATTATTGCTCTTATTGCTTATGTAACCTTATACTTTATCAATTTTTTATTAGTCATTCCAAACGATGTACGATTGAATCCTAAAAAACTCAAGACTAATTTTAAGGATATTTTCCCTATTATTATGAAGAATCATTCTATTAAAGTAGTTCTTACGTTATCCATTATCCCTCTAATCTTTATTTCAGGCTTTAATTTATTTGTTATTGAGATTGGAAAGGGACAACCAGGTTCAATCATGGGCATACTCTATTTTATGGAAGGGGCAAGTATATTAATTGCAGGATTGTTTATCAAAAAAATAATAAAACGATATCAAAAGCAAGTGCGTATTCTTTTATTTGCTTGCTGTTTGATGGGTATAGCTCAAATTTTATTATCATTGACAAATTTTTATCTAACTATTTTCTCTTTTAGTGTATTTGGCTTGGCATATGGCATGTTTAATCCTCTTTTATACACATATGCACAACAAAAGGTTCCTGCAAGTATTCATGGAAGATTTTTTTCATTTAAAACAATGTTAGATCGAACCATTATGCAACTATGCTTGGTGTTAATTGGATTTTTACTAGATCAAATAGGATATAGAAGTTTAATGGTCTTGTTAGGTATATGTACTCTTACTCTAGTTTCCTCTATTATAATTGACTTTAAGGTAAACCCTAAAAGTTATACAACCGAGAATAAAAATAATTATTCTGATGTTTAACTAATTGGCCTAGTGATAGGATTCTTGCTGTAAACTACAAAATAAGTAAGATAATACTTTTATTAGTGGGCGATTGTATCTGGTAATCCTGGAAAATCTTTTGGTAAAAGTATTTGGTAATCATTTTTGTAATGACTTTTGATAAAGATGTGAATAATTACAAAAAATAATTCCATTTTGAACAAAGATTAATCAAAATGGATTCTTTTTTGTTTAGGTAAACATTTCATTTTAGGGGTCTCGCCGCATCCCCATCAACCTAACGAAATTAAATACCTCAAAACGAAAAAATACACTGAGTTCCCATGGACAATTACAGAAAGATAAAATTTTCGTTTTGGGGATATGATTTTGTCTTACTACCATAATCATACTTATCAGCAGTTCAGGTATATAGAAACCTAAAAAAAATCCCTTCATAATACTAAAGGGACTTGGCTCACACAAATGATCTGCACAACAATTCATCTTTGCTATACAGATCATTTGTATGATAGTTTTTTATAAATAATTGCGAAATAATGAACTTACATTACTGCTTTTAAAAGTTCTGCTACTAATGGAAGTAATCCACCTACAAATTTTAAAACTGCCATTGCGATTGCCATTTGATTTCCTCCTCTGGTCTGCACAACAATTCATCTTTGCTATAC
>NZ_FPAF01000013.1 GCF_900116295.1 Bacillus sp. 103mf | reverse complement strand
TACGATGCGAATGGAGTAGCATACAAGTATGAAGTGAAAGAAGAACCAGTAGACGGATATAAATCAGAAGTAAAAGGTTATGATATCACGAATACAAAAATCAAGGACGAAACAGATGTAGATCCAAAAGATCCAAACACAAATAGCGATTCAAAAGATCCGAACATAAATACAAACACAAATAACGATCCAAAAGTTCCATTTAATAAAGAAAACGATAAGACGACAGTATTACTTCCTAATACAGGAGGAGCACCAGCGGAAATGATTTCAATTGTTGGAGGTATGGTATTGTTCGTTTTAGGTGGAATTCTATTCGCTCGTCAACGAATTAAACAATAAAAAACTTTAGGTTATTATTAATATTCCCTTTAGAGAATCATTCAAAAAACTTCATGGAAAGATGGAGGGAAGAATGAATCTTGAAGGGGCTTTTTTGTCTTTTCTTTAGATGTCGCACTTAATAATACAATTCGTTCCTCAATAAAAAAGCCACCAGTTCTAGATGGTGGCTTTGAGGATAATTAAGCAGCTTTTTGTTCTTTTTGTACAGCAGGTTTTTGAAGAACATTATAGACACCAGTACCAATGACTTCTAACGCCATTTTCATACGTTCTGGTGAAATGTTTTCTAACACATTATCTTGTGGTGTGTGGTATACCTTTTCAATGTGATAGATAAGTGGATCCCAGCTATCTACCCCCATCCAAATGAATAATGCTGAAGGGATGCCAGCGTAAGCAAATGGCACATGGTCACTGGAACCAAATTTTCCTTGAAGAACAAGGTCATTATTTAACTGTTTACTAGCATTTAATGCTGCATCTGTTACAAGATTCGTAGAACCGTCAGGAGTCATTGTATATAAATTTTTTGCTTTATCATAATTTGTAGCAACCATATCAGCATTGAAAACACCTAAAATACGATCACGTTCTTGTTTTGATAAGTTATCAACGTAGTGCTCAGAACCAAGAAGCCCCATTTCTTCTGAACCGAAAGCAATAAAGCGGATTTCTTTGTCAGTTTCTACATTTTGGAATGTGCGAGCTAATTCTAATAATAATCCAGTTCCAGAAGCATTATCATTTGCCCCTGGTGCCCCGGCAACGCTGTCATAATGAGAACTTACGATGACAGCTTTTTCATTTCCGGCGCTATTTTTCGGTTTCTTTTTTGCGATGACATTTAGAGATTGTAAGTTTGATTCATGTCGTGCCTTTAAAGAAAGAACTGTACTCCCCTTTTTTGCTAATTCTTCTTTGAAGGCATTTCCTTGTGCATAAGCAAGGCCAAATACAGGAATTGATTGTTTTTTTGTTAATCTTGGCTTGAAAGTTTGTCCATAGTTGCCACGTCCGCCAATTAAACTATACAAGAGAACGCCTTTTGCACCTTTTGCTACAGCATTTTCCACTTGTTTGTTATAGTCTTCTACTGTTTCTCCTTTTTCAAATAATACAATTTTTCCGTTTACTTCATTCGGGATTTCTTCTAGTTTTGTCCCATTTGGAACAAAGATTAGAGGAGCAGTAACAGCTTCAGTTGAAATAAGAGAATTTGGTGCAGCACCTGTTTGCCAATTTCGGGAATGGGATAGTGGAGAATCAATAAATCCCACGTATTGATCTGGTACAGCAAATGGTTGATATTCTACTTCATATCCCATTTCTTTTAATTTCATTCCGACATAACGGGAAGCCCACTGTTCTGCTTGAGTTCCGCCAGGGCGGGGGCCAATTGTTTCAGATAAAAAGCGAACATGTTCAATTGCACGGTTGGAATCAACTTTTTCAATAATAGGTGAAACTTTTCCATTTTCTGAAGGGGAATCAGCTTTTGCTTGTCCAAGAGGGGCTAATCCGGCAGTGAGTGATATAGCAAGCAAAGAGCTTACTACTTTTTGTTTTAATGATCTCTTCATATTTTCTTCTCCCATTCTTCTATTCTATCTGACTGACAAAAGAAGACGGATAACGACCTTATTTTATCTCTTATTTTTTGTATTTTCAATCAATTGATATTGAGAAATAAATACAAGGACGATTATATATTTAAATTTATATATTTAGTTTATAATATATATGATACCATCTTAGAGAAGGGTTCGCTTTTTTGTTTGAAAGCCCCAAAATTGTATGTCTATTGTACTCAAACTGTAGATTATGTAGAGAAAAAGGAACGCATCATTTTTGAGTGCATTCCTTTTATTTAGTATTTATAGTTTAGTTAAAATAATTGGTTCACCGCGAGTTACAATGATTGTATGCTCGCACTGTGCAACAAGGCTGTTATCTGGTGTGACAAATGTCCAGCCATCATCACCGCGTTCAATAATATGATCTGCGCCCATCGATACGAATGGTTCTACTGCTAAGACAAGTCCGTCTTTTAAGAGAGCGTTATCCATTGGATCAAAATAGTTTAAAATGTGATTTGGTGCTTCGTGTAAGCTAAGACCAATGCCATGTCCTGTTAAGTTTTGAATGACCGTATAACCATTTTTACGAGCATCATTGGCAACCGCACGACCAATTTGATTTTGTTTTGCACCAGCTTTTACTTTTTTCATGGCTGCCCAAAATGCACTTTCAACAGCAGCGCAAAGTTTTTCTTTTGCTTCGTCTTGTCCAAGAACAAATGAAATACCTGTATCTGCATAGTAACCATCAAGTGCCGCAGATACGTCGACGTTTACTAAGTCGCCTTCTTTTAGGACACGGTCTCCTGGGATGCCGTGTGCAACTTCTTCATTGACGCTAATGCAAGTTGTCCCTGGAAAATCATATTCTTTTTCAGGTGCAGAAATAGCACCGTGCTCATCTAATACTTTCTTACCGATTAAATCAAGCTCTTTTGTTGTCATGCCTGGTTTCGCTTGTTTTTTCATTTCCTCGCGAGCAAGCGCAACGATGCGGCCGATTTTTCGTAAGCCTTCTAAATCTTGTTCATTGCGAATAATCATGAAAACCACTGTCCTTCCTCGAATGTACATCTCACATGATTGTATCATGTTTGTTTTTGTCCTGCTACTGACGTGGAAAGTCACTCATTTCAAGATTTCCTGACATTTGTCATATTCATGTTATGACGTCTCATACTGTTTTCCACCTCTTCCAATTTATACAATATAAATATAAGAACGACGGAGGTGGAGAAATGGAACAGATAATTGAAGTAAATGGTGTTTCAAAAACATTTAAACATAAAAAAGCAGTAAATAACGTTTCATTTACAGTAGCGAAAGGAGAAATCGTTGCATTACTTGGACCGAACGGAGCGGGGAAAACGACAACAATTTCGATGATGCTTGGATTAAGGGATCCTTCAGAAGGAAAAGTTTCTATCTTCGGTAAGAGCCCAAAACACCGAGATGTTCGCAATCGCCTTGGAGCAATGCTGCAAGAAGTGAGCGTCATTGATAGTGTGTCAGTAGAAGAAGCAATTGATTTGTTTCGTAGTTATTATACGAATCCAATTGCAAAAGAAACATTACTTAAGTTATCCAATTTAGAATCAGAAAGAAAGCAAAGGTGTGAAAAGCTATCTGGCGGGCAAAAAAGACGTTTAAATTTTGCACTCGCACTTGCTGGAAATCCAGATTTGCTATTCCTAGATGAACCAACAGTAGGGATGGACATCACGTCTAGAAAAAGATTTTGGGATACAATTCAAAAATTGGCGGATGAAGGAAAAACAATCATTTTAACAACGCATTACTTAGAAGAAGCAGATGCATTAGCAGATCGAATTTTATTATTTGCAAATGGAAAAGTGATTGCTGATGGAACACCAGATGAGATGAAAGCAACAATTTCTCAAAAAACAATTTCGTTTTATGTAAAAGAGGAAGTGCCGACGAGTATGCTTCGCAGCTTACCTCATGTTACAAATGTCCGGTGCAATGAAAAGCGTGTGGTACTAACAACAGATGATACAGATGCTACGCTTCAAGCAATTTTTCATAAAAACTTACCTGTTGTGGATATTGCTGTTGAGCGCGGCAGCCTGGATGAAGCTTTTGAACAGTTTGTTGCAAATCAGAAGGAGGGAATTGCATGAGAGCGTTTTGGATGCAATGCAAAATAGAAATATTACGTACGTTTCGCAATAAATTATTTATCTTTTTCTCATTATTAATGCCGGTTATGTTTTATTACATTTTTACCAATGTGGTGTCAGTACCGCAAAACGGAGATGCATGGAAAGCACACTATTTAATTTCGATGGCTACTTTTAGTATTGTAGGAACAGCACTCTTTAGTTTTGGTGTTCGTCTGTCACAAGAAAAAGGGCAAGGGTGGACACAGCTTTTACAAATTACACCGCTGCCAGAGGGAGTGTATTTAGCAGCTAAAATTATTGCTCAAACGGTTGTAAATGCTTTTTCAATCATCGTTATTTTCATCGCGGGTATAGTCATGAATGATGTACAGTTAACAATTGGACAGTGGGTTGGCGCTGGATTATGGTTATTGGTTGGTGTTACACCATTTTTAGCACTTGGAACAATTATCGGTGCGATTAAGAAAGCGGATGCGGCTACGGGACTAGCGAATATATTAAATATGTGTTTAGCGATTCTAGGCGGCTTGTGGATGCCAATTGAAGTACTTCCAAAGACGTTAAGAAGTATTGGAGAATGGACACCGACATACCATTTCGGAAGCGGCGCTTGGGACATTGTTGCTGGTAAGACAATTGGTTGGGAAAATGCGGCAATTTTAGGAGGTTATTTTATCGCTTTTGTTGTACTATCAATATATATAAGAAAGAGACAGGAAGCGGTATAAAATGATTGAAAAGAAGCAGTTTGAAATTTTTCCAAAACATATGGGGTTTTTCCCTTATATATGGCTCGTGTATTTGTTGTTCCCTCTTTACTACTTGATGGGGCAATCAGGGTGGAAATTGATATTAGGAGGCGGGATGCTTGTACTCTTTGTTATTGCATACCGCCAGCTTTATTTTGTGCCAAAGAATTTTGTTATGTGGGCCTGTATCCAGCTTGTAATTATATTCTTATTTAGTGTGTTTTATAATCCATATATGATTTTCTTTGGATTCTATACAGCCAATGCAATGGGATTTGCACCGACAAATAAACAATTTCGATTGTTGTTTTGCCTTTTGATCGTAATGATTGGTTCTTTTATGTTGATAAGCATGCGCGAGCTTACAGATTCGTCTGTTATAAATGCAATCCCGATGTTTATTTTAATGATTGTTACACCATTTGGTATGCGGAATTTTAACCAGAAAAAAGTATTAAGAACACAATTAAGTGAAGCAAATGAACAAATTCGCGATCTAGTGAAGCGCGAAGAACGTCAGCGTATTGCAAGAGATTTACACGATACGTTAGGACATACGTTATCGCTTATTACATTAAAAAGTCAGCTTGTTGAGAAGCTGATTGTGAAAAATCCGGAACGCGCTTGTCTAGAGGCAAAGGAAATTACGCAAACATCAAGAACGGCGTTAAAACAATTACGAGAATTAATTTCTGATATGCGGATGATTACTGTAGAAGAAGAGCTAGAGCAAGTGAAGGTGATTCTTCAAGCGGCTAGTATATCATTAGAAGTGCAGCAGGAGACAAGTACGAATGTATTATCGTCGCTAGAACAAAACATTTTAGGAATGTGTATACGTGAAGCGGTGACAAATGTTGTGAAGCATAGTAAGGCAACAGAGTGCGTAATTTCGTTACTTGAAGCACAGGGGAAATTGATTGTGCAAGTAAAGGATAATGGCATTGGATTACAAAAAAATCACGATGGGAATGGTATTCTTGGCATGAGGGAGCGATTGGCTCTTATTGATGGAGTACTTAAATTAGATGATATTCATAATGGAACGATGTTAACGATACATGTTCCAATTGTTATAAGAACAGGGAAAGAGGGCGTGAGAGCATGATCCGAATCATCATTGCAGAAGATCAGCGTATGCTTCGCGGAGCGTTAGGAGCTTTGCTAGATTTAGAGGATGATATTGAAGTTGTTGGGCAAGCGGAAAACGGAGAAGAGGCTTTAAAGCTAATTGAAACATTGCAGCCGGATATTAGTATTATGGACATTGAAATGCCGATTCAAAGCGGGCTGGATGTTGCTGAAACATTACGGAAGCAGCAATCATCGTGCAGAGTTATGATTTTAACAACATTTGCTCGTCCTGGTTATTTTGAGCGCGCAATGAAAGCAAATGTACATGGATATTTATTAAAAGATAGTCCGAGTGAAGATCTTGCAGCGGCAATTCGTAATGTTATGAATGGAAAACGAGAAATTTCTCCTGAGCTTATGTTTGGACTATGGCAAGAACAAAATCCGTTAACAGATCGGGAAAAAGAAGTTCTCCTATTAGCGAAAGAAGGAAAGACGACAAATGAAATCGCAAAAACACTATATCTTTCATCTGGAACCGTTCGAAATTATATTTCGGATGTTTTAACGAAGTTGGATGCAAAAAATCGGATTGAGGCGATTACGATTGCAGAAGAAAAAGGGTGGATATGAAAAAAGATGTTTACCAATGTGAATCGGTAAACATCTTTTTTATTATTTTTTATTTTGTACATCAATCACTTCATTCACTTGTGGTAATGCTTTGTAACCGTGCGCTAGGAATGCTTTGTCTACTTCTGTTGCTACGGCATTACCATATAAGTCTTTTGCAGCTTGTACAATGTGAGAGTGAAGAGATTCGAAATCTTCTGCTGATGTTGCATAGTTTTGCAGGGCACGCATAACGATTTTACTTACTTTATCGTTACTTTGTTTTGCAACTGTTACACCGTTATATGTTTTTCCTTCTACCAATTGATAAAGAACGTGACTAATAATCCCTGAATTTTGATGAGACTCTTGGTTGTTTCCATCATTATAGAAATCTTGTAAGTTTGTATATAGTTTTTTACCATGGTCACCAATTTCGTTTGGAATATCACGAATTGTTGGGCCGTCTAATGTATCACCCATAATCCAGTTTCCTTTGTCTTTCTTTACGTAAAACTCTATTTGTGTTCCCCAGAAGTCCGCAAGCCCTTCATTTAATGCATTTGTTTCATCGTTTGGATATTTTACAACTTTATTTTTAGTTGTTCCGCTAAATACAGCATGTCCAAATTCATGTGCGGTTACATCAATAGCAGATGTTAATTTTCCGTTTAAGCCATCGCCAAACACCATTTGGTTCCAACCTGGATGCCAAAAGGCGTTTTCATAGTTTGTTTTTACACCATCACTTACTTCAGTAGAATCAAATCCGTGTACGCTTGCAACAATTTTTGCATCTTTATTATCGTAGCTTTTTAGATTGTGTTTCGTTTTATAATAATCATAAATAGCACTCATGTTTTTCATAACACCAACAGCTTCTTTATCTGCAAATGTAGTTGATGTACTAGAAACGAGTGTACCAGGATAACCAGCTTGATCATATCCGCCTTGTGAATCTGCATAGTTTGCATCATAAATATAAATACCATTACCACGCGTTAAATCAGCTAAATAAAATTTTCCATCAGTTCCTTTTGCGATATTAAATAATATCTTTTCTAGTAGTGCGTTTACACCAGCTCCGTGTTTTTTTACTGAAGATAACTGCGGAATCCCAGCTTGTGGAACAGGTTGTTTTTCTTTATTTTTTACGATTTTTTCTTGGAATAACATTTCACTATGGATTAAATCAATAATTGCTTGACCGTTAATGATTTGATCATTATTTTCATATGTAAATGTAATAACATCTGCATATGTGTAGCTGCCGTCTTGTTTTTTATAAATGACAGTTTCACTAGTAAATTCTTTTTCTAACGCATCATTTGGAGTTTGAAGAGCATTTCGTAAGAAAGTTTTCACTTCATTTTTCGACAAAAAATTTGTTATAGTAAGATTAGGTTGTTGTGCTAAATTTTGGGCAACCTTACCGCTGACAGTTGTAATTACTCCATTTTTATCTACTTTTACAATTAAGTCTTGGCCGTATACTTTGTAGCTTTTATAAGTTTGGGTAAGACGTACTTCTGTTTGATTTTCTTTTGTCTCTTTATTTGTCGGTTGGAAATCAACGCTTTTTTCAGTGGTAACTTGTTCTTGTTGTGCTTTTGACCCTTGCACTTCACCTTTTAAGTACTTTTTCGCGATGTTTTCTTTCGTGTCATTTTGAGGTTCTGTTAATTTTCCGATTGTTAGACCGGGCTGAGCAACTTCAACTTTTACTTGGTTATTATTAATTTCTTGAGCATGAATTGCTTCAGTTGATAAAGGACAGAGTAGACCGAAAGTAAGAAGGGCACTAGTCATTTTTTTATAATTCATCTCTAACACTCCTAATCTTGTATTTGTATGAGATAAATTGTAAGAGGAAGTTGCTAAATTTTATATAAATTATGCAATATTTCATATCGAAAATTGTCGAAAGGGCCTTATTGTAGTGGTATGACCACTTTAAAAAATAAACTGTTATAAACGGGATGGTGAGCTAACATGCACGCACAAAAGCTGGGAGCCGAAATTAAAAACATTAGAGTAATGAGAGGTTTGACACAAAAGCAACTATCTGATAACATATGTCATCAGTCGGAAGTAAGTAGAATTGAATCAGGAGTAGTATATCCAAGCATGGACATACTTCAGGGAATTGCAGCGAAGCTAAAAGTACCTATCATTCATTTTTATGAAGTACTGGCTTATTCTGATATTGAACGAAAAAAACAATTTAAGGATCAGATTCAATCGCTATGCAAACAAAAGAAATATGAAGAAATTTATAAAAAGGTATGGGATGAATTAAAGAAAGAAGAAGATCATCCGGAGTTTCAACAGTTTCTTTTTTGGCACTATCATTTATCAGCGTATGTGTTGAAAAAAGTGAATTATGAATACTGCATTTTGGAATTAAAAAAATTAATAAATCAGCAATTAGTAGGTATAGATGTATTTCAAAATTTATATATCGAAAATTCAATTGCAAATATTTATGCAGAAAATAGATATTTCCAAAAAAGTATTAAACTTTATCAAGATATTTTAAAACAGTTGGAGTCGTTACATAGTAACGAGGAATTTGCTATAAAGGTTGGCTATAATTATGCTAAGACATTGTATTCAGATGAACAGTATGAGAAAGCGCTTAAGCAAGTTGAAAAAGCAATTGAAACATCATGCCGTAATAGTAACATGACACTCATTGGGCAGCTGTTTTATCAAAAAGGAGAATGTCTTGAAAAGCTAGGGCATTCAGAAGATGATATTAGAATTGCTTATGAAAAAGCTCTTTTCTTTTTTGAACTATTAGATTTATGTTCTTACAAAAAGACGCTTTTAAAAAAAATAAATGTTTAAATATGACAAAAATGGATATGCATAATTGCATGTTTTGTGGATAAAATTTCATGTTATATTAAAAGAAAGATATGGAGGGAATGGAATATGAAGAAACTTCTTGTTGGTAGTTTATTGACATTAGCGATGTTAGCAGGTATTTCATTTGGCGGCGCACTAGTAGATCAAAATCAAGCAGTAACAAACCATAGTGATGTAGTACAATTAGCTTCAGATTTACCATATGAGTATTAAAATAGAAAGAAACAGCCGTCTAATCTAGAGACGGCTGTTTCTTTTTTAAGGTCTTTTTCTAAATGTGTCTTTCCTTTTGTAATAATCTCTATACTTCTTCAGCATAGATTTACCATCCAAGGGTTCTCTAGTTTTTATTCCCCTAATATTACTAGTCGTAAAGGTATTGTTTTAGCAGAAAAACAGTCCCACAATGCAAGTGCATGTGCGACATAACCAAATCTTATTTGCATAGGTACCCCGCCTTTTCTGTATTTATAGAAAAAAAGAAAATAATGTTCCGATCCATTCCTTTCCTTTGTCAAAAAGGGATAGAGAAGAAACATCATCCATAGAAAGTAAGATGGAAGCTTTTAAGTCTTGCTCAATTTCTTTCTTTACTTGTTCTAAAAACGGTGAGTCATATAATATACAATTGATTTCATGATTAATATATAAGCTTCGCTTATCAAAATTTGCAGTTCCAATATCACAAATACAGCCATCTACCATTACAATTTTTGCGTGAAAAAATCCATCTAGAAATTCATGAATATGACACCCTGCTTTAATAAGCTTCCGACAATATGGAAGTTTTGCTTCACGAACAAATGGATGATCTGCTTTTTTAGGAACGAGTATAATAATACGAACGCCTCTTTTTCGAGCGCGCAGCAATGCGTTCATTAGTTTTTTTCCAGGAATAAAATAGGGCGTACCAATATACAGTTCTTTTGTGGCCTTTTCAATAAGATCGAGAAATGTTTGTTGTAAATATGCACCGTCAGTTGGTATGAACCGATGAGAAGTTTCTCCTTTTTTTAGTATTGGAAAATAACAATTTTGATACAATAAGTCTTCATTTGTATCATCGCGCCAATCATGTAGAAACTGCGTTTGTAAATCTTGTACACCTTCTTCAGTAAGGCGTAGATGATAGTCACGCCAAGGCCCTAGTTCTTGGTTGTGCCCTAAATATTCTTCCCCGATGTTGAATCCTCCAATGTACCCAATTTTTCCATCAATAATTGTAATTTTTCTATGATTTCTTTGGTTAACGGAGAAAAAGAGAAATGGAGGGCGAATTTTATGACAAAATGAAAAGTGCACACCGTGTTGTTTTAATTTACAAATCGTTTGTTTTGATAAATGATGGCTGCCGATTCGATCAAGAAGAAGGCGCACTTCAATACCTTGCTCTGCTTTTTCCATTAAAAGCTGTAAAAATGTGTGACTAATCTCATCATTTTTTACGATAAAAAACAAAATATGTACATGGTGTTTAGCGTGTTGTATATCAGTAAATAGTTCCTTATATAATGTTTGACCATATGTGTAAAGTTTAAAATTACTATGGCGTACAGGAAAGGAACGCGGTTTAAGATTGTTCAAATGAATTTTTCTTCCATAGATGAAGTCAAAAGTTGCCCACAGTAAGAGAAAGATAAGGACGAGAAATAAAAAGTTCATGTAATCATTCCCCCCTCTATATTCATTTTTATCCTGCTATTCGAAGACAGTAATCCCCACCCCTGAATATTCAAAGGCTACTGGCATTGGCATGAGCTGAATTGATTCAACTAATCATCAATGGGAATGAAAAAACCCTACTGATGGAAGCGTCGCTTTATAGTTTCACCGAAATAAAAAGCTTTATGAAAAAATATATTGTTGTATAACAAAAAACTGTTGACTGAATGCTCACTCATCATATAATGGGAGTAGGGGTAACAAATTCAGAAAATTATTTATTTTCGAAGATTCGAAAATAAAAATCATACTACATGGAGAGGGGTTGGCAGAAATTATGAATAGCTTATTAATTGTAAATTGGTTAGCGACAATTGCCATCATAGCGTATGCAGCATATTTATTTGTGTATCTTATACGAACACGAATTACCTACATACGATTAGGAAAGAAAGTAGAGTTTGATCGCCGCTTTAAAGAAAGATGGGATCTGATTAAAGGGAATGTCTTCGGACAAAAGAAGCTACTCAAAGATAAAAAAAGCGGCATCATGCACGTTATGTTTTTTTACGGATTTATTCTTGTCCAGTTTGGAGCAATTGACTTCATATGGAAAGGCTTAGCACCAGGATCACATCTTCCACTTGGACCACTATATTCTGCATTTACATTCTTCCAAGAAATCGTCACACTTATCATTTTAATCGCAGTCTTTTGGGCTTTTTATAGAAGGTATATTGAGAAGCTTGTTCGTTTAAAGAGGAACTTTAAAGCAGGGCTAGTTTTAATTTTTATCGGCGGCTTAATGTTATCTGTTCTCCTTGGTAATGGAATGGGCATCATTTGGCATGGCGAGGAATTATCATGGAGTGAACCGATCGCTTCTGCAATCGCTTACTTATTTTCTGGGATTGGCGAAACAGCTGCAATCGCCCTGTTCTATTTTGCGTGGTGGATGCATCTACTTATTTTGTTAACGTTTTTAGTTTACGTTCCACAATCGAAACACGCGCATTTAATTGCAGGACCAGCAAATGTATACTTTAGCCGTTTAACAAACCCAGGGAAATTAGAAAAAATTGATTTTGAAGATGAAACACAAGAAACGTTTGGCGTTGGGAAAATTGAAGACTTCAAACAAACGCAGCTTATTGATTTATATGCATGCGTAGAGTGCGGCCGCTGCACGAATATGTGCCCGGCAACAGGAACTGGTAAGATGCTGTCGCCAATGGATTTAATTTTAAAATTGCGTGACCATTTAACAGATAAAGGTGCAGCAGTAACGTCGCGCGCACCGTGGGTACCAACCGTTGCATTTAACAATACAAAAGGCAACCAATTAGCGATGATGGCAGCTGGAGATGGACAACATGAATCGGCAGCAACGCTCACATACAATCCAAGTTTAATTGGCGATGTCATTACGGAAACGGAAATTTGGGCTTGTACAACGTGCCGTAACTGTGAGGATCAATGTCCGGTTATGAACGAACACGTTGATAAAATTATTGATTTACGTCGCTACCTCGTTTTAACCGAAGGAAAAATGGATCCAGAGGCGCAGCGTGCTCTGACAAATATTGAGCGTCAAGGAAACCCTTGGGGATTAAATCGTAAAGAGCGTGAAACGTGGCGTACGATGGAAGAAGAAGTTTCCATTCCAACTGTGAAAGAAAAAACGAAAGCAGGCGAAGAGTTTGAATATTTATTCTGGGTAGGGTCTATGGGATCTTATGACAACCGAAGCCAGAAAATTGCGTTATCATTTGCGAAGTTAATGAATGAAGCTGGTATTTCCTTTGCGATCCTCGGAAATAAAGAGAAAAACTCAGGAGATACACCGCGCCGCCTTGGAAATGAATTTGTTTTCCAAGAGATGGCAAGTAAGAATATTGAAGAGTTCGAGAAAGCGGGCGTAAAGAAGATTGTGACAATCGATCCGCATGCGTATAACACGTTTAAAAATGAGTATCCGGACTTTGGATTACAAGCAGAAGTCTATCATCATACAGAATTGTTAGCACAGTGGGTGAAAGAAGGGCGCTTAAAGCCAGTTCACCGCGTAGAAGAAACGATTACGTATCACGATTCTTGTTATTTAGGACGTTATAACGAAGTATATGAAGCGCCGCGCAATATTTTAAAAGCGATTCCAGGTGTGAAGCTTGTTGAAATGGAACGTAATCGCGAAACAGGAATGTGCTGCGGAGCTGGCGGCGGTCTGATGTGGATGGAAGAGACTGCTGGTTCGCGTATTAACGTGGCACGTACCGAACAAGCACTTGCTACATCGCCGACGATGATCGGTACGGGCTGTCCGTATTGCTTAACGATGATCAGCGATGGTACGAAGGCGAAAGAAGTAGAAGAGCGCGTGCAAACGCTTGATATAACAGAGATTTTAGAGCGCTCTGTCATCGGACCGAAGAAAGAAGCAATGTAACATATAAGAATCCGTACAACTTTAGATAAAAGGAGGTGCAAACCGTGCACCTCTTTCTCACAACAGCTGCACTGAACGAGCGTTCAATCAACGCCGTAATAAAAAGAAATGGGGGAATATGTTTTGACAAGAACAGTAATTTTAAGTGCTGCAAGAACACCTGTTGGAAAGTTTGGGGGAGCTTTAAAGGATGTAAAGGCAACGGAGCTTGGAGGAATTGCAATTGGAGCGGCATTAGAGCGCGCGAATGTTGCAGCAAGTGATATTGAAGAAGTTGTATTTGGAGCGGTTATTCAAGGAGGACAAGGGCAAATTCCATCTCGCCAGGCAGCTAGAGAGGCAGGGATTCCGTGGGAGACTCGTACAGAAACAGTGAATAAAGTTTGTGCATCCGGACTTCGTGCTGTAACGTTAGCAGATCAAATTATTCGTACTGGCGATCATTCGTTACTTGTAGCAGGCGGCATGGAATCGATGAGCAATAGTCCATATATTTTACGCGGCGCACGCTGGGGATATCGTATGGGGCATAACGAAGTTGTCGACTTAAATGTGGCAGATGGTTTAACGTGCTCATTTACCGGCATACATATGGGTGTGTACGGCGGCGATGTTGCGAAAGAAGACGGTATTTCTCGTGAAATGCAAGACGAGTGGGCGTACAGAAGTCATATGCGTGCGACTGCAGCGCAAAAGGAAGGCCGCTTTGAAGAAGAAATTGTCCCTGTATCTGTGCCGCAGCGAAAAGGAGAACCGGTAGTCGTAGCGTACGACGAAGCACCGCGCAAAGATACAACACTTGAAAAATTAGCAAAGCTAAAACCTGTATTTGATAAGGATGCAGCGGTTACGGCTGGGAATGCACCAGGTTTAAATGATGGGGCAGCAGCGCTCGTATTAATGAGTGAAGAGCGTGCGAAGGCGGAAGGAAGAAAACCCCTTGCAACGATTTTAGGGCATACAGCAATTGCGGTTGAAGCAAAGGATTTTCCAAGAACACCAGGCTATGCCATTAACGAGTTATTAAAGAAAACAGGCAAGAAAGTGGAAGACATTGATTTATTTGAGATTAATGAAGCGTTTGCTGCTGTAGCAATTGCAAGTGCAAATATTGCAGGCATTGATCCAGAGAAGATTAACGTAAACGGCGGAGCGGTTGCGATGGGGCATCCAATTGGAGCAAGCGGGGCGCGCATTATCGTTACTCTTATTCATGCATTGAAGCAGCGCGGCGGCGGAATCGGAATCGCTTCTATTTGCAGCGGCGGTGGTCAAGGCGACGCAATCATGATTGAGGTTCAGTAAAAAAAGGGGGTTATAAACATGACAGTACAAAAGATTGTCGTAATTGGTTCGGGGCAAATGGGTTCTGGAATTGCACAGGTGTGTGCGATGGCAGGGTATGACGTATATATGCAAGATTTAAAACAAGAGCAGTTAGACCGCGGAATTGGGATTATTACGAAAAATTTATCTAGACAAGTTGAGAAGGGCCGCATGAGCGAAGAGGATAAGCAGGCAACGTTAAATCGTCTGACAGCAACGCTTACACTAGATTGTGTAAAAGAAGCAGACCTTGTCATCGAAGCGGCTGTGGAAAGAATGGACATTAAAAAGCAAATTTTTACGAACTTAGATGAATTAGCACCGGAGCATACGATTTTGGCAACAAATACATCTTCGCTGCCAATTACTGAAATTGCAGCTGTTACAAATCGTCCAGAAAAAGTCATCGGTATGCACTTTATGAATCCAGTTCCGGTTATGAAGCTTGTCGAAATTATTCGCGGCTTAGCAACAGAGGACGCTGTATATGAAACGATTGAGGATATTACAAAAAAAATCGGCAAAGTCCCAGTTGAAGTAAATGACTTTCCAGGGTTTGTTTCTAACCGTATTTTATTGCCAATGATTAATGAGGCAATTTATACGTTATATGAAGGCGTGGCAACGAAAGAAGCAATCGATGAAGTTATGAAGCTTGGGATGAATCATCCGATGGGACCGTTGACACTTGCTGATTTTATCGGTTTAGATACGTGTTTATACATTATGGAAGTACTGCATGAAGGATTGGGAGATAGCAAATATCGACCATGCCCGCTCCTACGTAAATATGTGAACGCAGGCTGGTTAGGACGTAAGACAGGACGCGGTTTTTACGTTTATGAATAATAAACACTTCTTTCGGCGTACTAGTGGTCTTACTAAATCGTTCAATCACAATAGAAAATAATTTGAGGTGGAGCAGATGAACTTTCAATTTACAGAAGAGCAGCAAATGATGCGGAAAATGGTTCGGGACTTTGCCGGGAAGGAAATTGCTCCCTTTGTTCCTACTATGGAACAAGGGGTGTTTCCTCGAGAAGTCCTAAAGAAAATGGGTGAGCTTGGACTAATGGGGATACCGATTCCAGCGAAATACGGCGGAGCGGAAATGGATTTTATTTCGTATATTTTAGCCATTCATGAAATTTCAAAAGTAAGCGCTACCGTAGGGGTGATTTTAGCGGTACATACCTCTGTTGGAACGAATCCTATTTTATATTTTGGAACAGAAGAGCAAAAACAAAAATATCTTCCAAAGTTGGCAGCTGGTGAATATTTAGGGGCATTTGCATTAACAGAGCCAAGTGCGGGATCAGATGCTGGGAGCTTGAAATCAAGAGCAGTTAGGCAAGGTGATGAGTATGTTATTAACGGTTCGAAAGTATTTATCACAAACGGCGGCGAGGCAGATACATATATTGTCTTTGCTTCTACGAATCCAGATGCGGGTACGCGCGGTATATCGGCATTTATTGTTGAAAAAAATACACCGGGTTTAATTGTTGGAAAAGATGAGCACAAAATGGGGTTATTAGGCTCTCGTACCGTGCAATTAACGTTTGAAGATATGAAAGTTCCTGCTGAGAATTTGCTTGGCGAGGAAGGTCAAGGTTTTAAAGTGGCGATGGCAAATTTAGATGTTGGTCGCATCGGTATCGGGGCACAGTCACTTGGTATCGCTGAGGCAGCGCTGGAGTGTGCTACTGATTATGCGAAAGAGCGTCATCAATTTGGCAAACCAATTGCTGCGCAGCAAGGATTAGGATTTAAGCTAGCGGATATGGCAACAGCTGTCGAGGCAGCTCGCCTGCTCGTATACCGCGCTGCATCATTAAGAGCACAAGGTTTACCGTGCGGGAAGGAAGCGTCAATTGCAAAATTATTTGCTTCCAAAACAGCAGTAGAAGTTGCTGTTGAAGGTGTGCAGGTGCTTGGCGGTTATGGCTATACAAAAGATTATCCTGCGGAGCGCTTCTTCCGCGATGCAAAAATATGTGAGATTTATGAAGGAACAAGCGAGATCCAGCGCTTAGTTATTAGTAGAGCGCTTTAAGGGGGAGATAGAGATGCATTTTAAACTATCAGAAGAGCACGAAATGATTCGGAAAATGGTTCGTGATTTTGCGAGAAATGAAGTTGCACCAACGGCAGCGGAGCGCGACGAAGAAGAACGCTTTGACCGCGCCTTGTTTGATCAAATGGCGGAGCTAGGTTTAACTGGTATTCCGTGGCCTGAAGAGTACGGCGGAATTGGAAGCGATTACTTGGCTTATGTGATTGCGGTAGAAGAGCTGTCACGCGTTTGCGCATCTACAGGTGTAACGTTATCGGCGCATACATCGCTTGCAGGATGGCCAATTTTTAAATTTGGTACAGAGGAGCAAAAGCAGAAATATTTACGCCCAATGGCAGAAGGAAAGAAAATAGGTGCTTATGGCTTAACGGAGCCGGGTTCTGGCTCTGATGCTGGTGGAATGAAGACGACAGCAAAGCGTGATGGTAATCATTATATTTTAAACGGTTCAAAAATTTTCATTACAAACGGCGGAATTGCGGATATTTATGTTGTATTTGCACTGACAGACCCAGAATCAAAGCAGCGCGGTACAAGTGCATTTATTGTGGAAAGCAGTACACCGGGATTTTCCGTTGGGAAGAAAGAGAGCAAGCTTGGTATTCGTTCTTCACCGACAACGGAGATTATATTTGAGGACTGCCGCATTCCTGCTGAGAACTTACTTGGCGAGGAAGGGCAAGGATTTAAAATTGCAATGCAAACATTAGATGGCGGCCGTAATGGTATTGCGGCGCAAGCGGTTGGTATCGCACAAGGCGCACTTGATGCTGCTGCTGATTATGCGAAGGAACGCCATCAATTTGGGAAACCAATTGCCGCGCAACAAGGAATTGGCTTTAAACTAGCGGATATGGCGACTGGAGTAGAGGCGGCGCGTTTGTTAACATATCAAGCAGCTTGGCTTGAATCAGAAGGTCTGCCGTATGGAAAAGAATCAGCAATGTCGAAATTATTTGCAGGAGATACAGCAATGAAAGTGACAACAGAGGCTGTGCAAGTATTTGGAGGATACGGTTATACAAAAGATTATCCAGTGGAACGCTTTATGCGTGATGCAAAGATTACGCAAATTTACGAAGGAACACAAGAAATTCAGCGCCTTGTTATTTCACGTATGTTAACGAAGTAGAAATTATCCCGCTATTCGTGGGTAGTAAGCCCCCACTTCAAGATGCAGAGAAAAGCGTTGTTCAGCTTTGCCTCCGCTTTTCTAAAGAAGCTAGGTGGGGGATAACTGCTGGCATGTGCCCGATTGGGCGGGCTTTCTATCAGTGGGGGATGAAGACCCCTCACTGATGGAAGTTTCATTTTATGAGAAGCGTAGGGAATATCCTACGCTTCTTCCTGCAAATTGAGAAAAAAGGAGTGAAGGAGATGGTTAAGCGCAATGTACAAGCATCTGTGAAAGATGAAAGACTTATTGCACTTCGGCGTGAGCAAATGATTAAAGGTGCTGTGCAGCTCTTTAAACAAAAAGGATTTCCTCGTACAACAACAAGAGAAATCGCAAAAGCGGCAGGTTTTAGCATTGGTACGCTCTATGAATATATTAGAACGAAAGATGATGTACTTTATTTAGTGTGCGATAGCATTTATGAACATGTAAAAGAGCGCTTAGAGCAAGTGTTGTGCAGAGAAAAAGGAAATGTTGATAGCTTAAAAGCAGCGATTACAAACTATTTTAAAGTTATGGATGAATTACAAGAAGAGGTTCTTATTATGTATCAAGAAGTTCGTTTTCTACCAAAAGAATCGCTGCCTTACGTATTAGAGAAAGAATTTCAAATGGTGGGGATGTTCGAAGATATTTTGCAGCAATGTGTTCAAAATAAAGTATTTACTTTAACAAAAAAAGAGATTCAACTGCTTGCTCATAATATTTTTATTCAAGGACAAATGTGGGGATTTCGTCGCTGGGCATTGCAGAAACTGTATACTCTGGAAGAGTATACAGAGATGCAAATTTGTTATGTATTAAATGGTGCTCATATGATTCAAAACGAAAAAGGAAAATAACCTTTAATATACATAGGGAATCACTTTATGATTCCCTATTTTTTTTGTGGCATATTTGGTGCAGTTTTGTTTATAATGAATAGTATGGATTTTTTTGAACAGGCCTTTATATAATTAGGATATATTTTAAGAAAGGAAGTGTCGCACAAGTGAATTTAAAGCAATTTTCACCAGAAGAGCTAAAAGAATTGTCCATGATCGAAGTTGTACATAGCTTGTTAGAGGAAAAAAAACAAGCAACACCGTTTCATGATCTAGTTCAAGAAATTGCTCAATTACTGGAACTATCTGAAGAACAAGTTGCTGCGAGAATCGCACAATTTTATACAGATTTAAATATCGATGGGCGCTTTATCAATCTTGGAGAAAATCGTTGGGGACTACGTGGATGGTACCCATACGAGCAAATTGATGAAGAAATTTTACCTCAGCCGAAGTCTAAGAAGAAACGTAAAGTGGAAGAAGATGAATTAGATGACTACATCGGTGATGATGAAGACTTCGAAGATGATGAAGACTTCGGAGAAGAAGAAGAAGAAGTAGAAGATCTTGATGAACTTCTTGAAGAAGATGATGATCTTGATGATTTAGAAGAAGAAGAAGATGATGATGATGAAGACTTCGTTGATGAAGATGAATTAGAATACGACGAATCAGAAGAAGAAGAGGAAGAGCTGTAGTTCTTGACTTTTCATTATCGTCCATGTAGAATCATTTTTGGGCTCTTTAAAAAAGACGATAACAACTTTTACGTGTAAATATAAAAGAAAATTGCTCCCTACTTATTACTTTTTGTGATAAAGGGAGCAATTTTCTTTTTTGTTTTTTGTTTAGAAAAACGAAAGAGTCTAACAATAAGATAAGGTAAGTGTTATCTACATCCGTTGTGATTTGCAGCGGTAATTATATAACAGCAAAGTGGAAGGGAGTACATTCATGACTAAGTATATTTTTGTAACAGGCGGTGTAGTATCGTCTCTAGGAAAGGGGATCACAGCAGCATCCCTTGGAAGACTATTAAAAAATCGTGGTTTAAATGTAACAATTCAAAAGTTTGACCCGTATATTAACGTAGACCCAGGGACAATGAGTCCATACCAACATGGTGAGGTATTCGTAACAGACGATGGTGCAGAAACAGATTTAGACCTTGGTCACTATGAGCGTTTCATTGATATTAACTTAAATAAATACAGCAACGTAACAACAGGTAAAATTTACTCTTCTGTTCTTCAAAAAGAGCGCCGTGGTGAATATTTAGGAGGAACAGTTCAAGTTATTCCTCACATTACAAACGAAATTAAAGAGCGCGTATTCCGTGCGGGCCGTGAAACAAATGCGGACGTTGTAATTACAGAAATCGGCGGAACTGTTGGTGACATTGAGTCTTTACCATTCTTAGAAGCAATTCGCCAAATTAAGAGTGATATTGGCCGTGACAATGTAATGTACATCCACTGTACGTTAATTCCGTACTTAAAAGCAGCGGGTGAAATGAAAACAAAACCAACGCAGCACAGTGTTAAAGAACTTCGCAGCTTAGGTATTCAGCCGAACATTATCGTTGTTCGTACAGAACTTCCTGTTTCTCAAGATATGAAAGATAAGCTAGCATTATTCTGCGATATTGATCCAAAAGCAGTAATTGAAGCACTCGATGCAGATACATTATATGCAGTTCCATTATCTCTTCAAGAGCAAAACATGGACCAAATTGTTTGTGATCATTTAAAATTAGACAATCCAGCTGCAGATATGACAGAATGGAATGCGTTAGTTGAAAAAGTACGCAATCTGTCTAAGAAAACAAAAATTGCTCTTGTTGGTAAATATGTAGAGCTTCAAGACGCATACATTTCTGTTGTGGAAGCACTTCGTCATGCAGGTTATAA
This sequence comes from Bacillus sp. 103mf, assembly GCF_900116295.1. Taxonomy (GTDB): domain Bacteria; phylum Bacillota; class Bacilli; order Bacillales; family Bacillaceae_G; genus Bacillus_A; species Bacillus_A bruguierae. The sequence continues at coordinate 86,719 of NZ_FPAF01000013.1, read as the reverse complement.
ATTTGATACAGATGTAGAAGTGAAATGGGTAAATGCTGAGCACGTAACAGCAGAAAATGTGAAAGAATTAGTTGGCGATACAGACGGTATTCTTGTACCAGGTGGTTTCGGGGACCGTGGCGTTGAAGGTAAAATCGCTGCAATTCAATATGCACGTGAAAACAAAGTTCCATTCTTAGGAATTTGCTTAGGAATGCAACTTGCATCAATCGAATTTGCACGTAACGTATTAGGATTAGAAGGTGCAAACTCTTCTGAAATTAATCCTGACACACCTTACGCAATTATCGATTTATTACCAGAACAAAAAGATGTCGAAGATTTAGGTGGTACACTTCGTCTTGGTTTATACCCATGTAAGCTTACACCAGAAACAAATGCTTATAATGCGTATAACGAACCGGTTGTATATGAACGTCATCGTCATCGTTATGAGTTCAATAACCAATTCCGTCAAGACATGGAAAATGCAGGGTTCATCTTCTCTGGTACAAGCCCAGATGGTCGTTTAGTAGAAATTATCGAATTAAAAGAACATCCTTGGTTCGTGGCAGCACAGTTCCACCCAGAACTTGTATCTCGTCCAAACCGTCCACAACCGTTGTTCCATGACTTCGTACAAGCTTCTATTATTAATAAAGAAGGTAAGTAATGAGAAAAAGGCGTCCTACTATAGGGCGCCTTTTTCTGTTACTCATATTCATTTATAATGTCATCGATTGTAAATTTTAATCCGTGATATGCAAATAAAGCTGTCATTAAACTTGGAAAGCCATAACGAGAGCCATCATCATCTGGAATTAATGGTTTTACAAGTTTTGTATCGATATGTGCATCGGTGAATTGTTCTAATGACATTTCGCCTTCTTGTTCAGCTGAAATACCAACAATAAAATGACCATTTTCCTGCAAATGTTTTGCTAGTGAAATAATCTCTTCATCTGTGGAAAAACGGCTAATAAGTAGTACGCGATCGGCAGCGGTTACGTCTGCTTGTTTACCGTCTTCAAATAAACGTTTTGCATTTTGCATAGGCTCGGCTCCGTATAGGGCTTCGTAAATTACACCTTCCATCTCTTTCGTACCGTGCAAATAAATGTACCCATCTCCGACTAATGCTTGTGCAAGTAAACGAGCGCTATCTTCTATATTCATTTCTTCTTTCTGAGCAATTTTTGTGAAATAGCCACCTAGCTGAGTGGAAAAAATTTTAAACATGGTGATGCTCCTTTCTAGCATGCTTGCCGGCTTTCATTATAGCTTATTTATTCATAACGGTGCTAGCGCTAGGAAATAGGAAGCGGTAAAATAAGAAAGAATAGGAAGGAATTTGATAAAATGTAGCGAAAATAATCGAAAGAGATGCGAGAAATATAAATTATGCGTTTATTATAGAAAGGTTGGGGAGCATGGAAGGGAAAATTTTAATCGTTGATGATCAATACGGCATTCGTGTTTTATTACATGAGGTGTTTCAAAAGGAAGGTTACGAAACATTCCAAGCAGCAAACGGTTTTCAAGCCCTTGATATTGTGAAAAAAGATTGTCCGGATTTAGTTATTTTAGATATGAAAATCCCGGGTATGGACGGAATTGAAATTTTAAAACATGTGAAAGAAATTAATCAAGATATTAAAGTGATTTTAATGACGGCTTATGGTGAATTAGATATGATTCAAGAAGCAAAAGAACTCGGTGCGTTAATGCACTTTGCAAAGCCGTTTGATATTGATGAAATTCGGGGAGCCGTGCGAAAAGAAATCGCTGTACAAGCATAATCGTGAATTTTTTATTAAAAAGTATGAAAAAAAGCGTTTTCATGAACTGATGAGCAGGTGAATGCGGTTGAGTTTTTGAGTACAAGTTGGTATCCTATGGAGTGTAGAAAAAAGTCCGGTATGTGGTTATACATATTTTCCCTTATCGTGGTCATACTACCACCGATAAGAACTTATCGGATACAAAAAAACGTTTTTAGGAGGATTTACCATGCCTTTAGTTTCCATGAAAGAAATGCTAAACAAAGCGCTAGAAGGACAATACGCAGTTGGTCAATTCAACATGAATAACTTAGAGTGGACACAAGCTATCTTAGCTGCTGCGGAAGAAGAAAAATCTCCTGTAATTTTAGGTGTATCTGAAGGTGCAGCTCGTCATATGACTGGCTTCAAAACGGTTGTAGCTATGGTTAAAGCTTTAATCGAAGAAATGAACATCACTGTTCCTGTTGCGATTCACCTTGATCATGGTTCAAGCTTCGAAAAATGTAAAGAAGCAATTGATGCAGGTTTCACATCTGTAATGATCGATGCTTCCCACCATCCATTTGAAGAAAATATTGAAACTACTAAAAAAGTAGTAGAATATGCACATGCTCGTAACGTATCTGTAGAAGCTGAGCTTGGTACAGTTGGCGGACAAGAAGACGACGTAGTAGCTGAAGGTGTTATCTACGCTAATCCAGAGGAATGTAAGGAACTAGTAGCTGCAACAGGTATTGACTGCCTTGCTCCAGCATTAGGTTCTGTACATGGTCCTTACAAAGGTGAGCCTAACTTAGGATTCAAAGAAATGGAAGAAGTTCGTGACTTAACTGGTGTACCTTTAGTACTTCACGGTGGTACTGGTATCCCAACAGCTGACATCAAAAAAGCTATCTCTTTAGGTACTTCTAAAATCAACGTAAACACAGAAAACCAAATCGAGTTTACAAAAGCGGTTCGTGAAGTATTAAATAAAGACCAAGAAGCTTACGATCCTCGTAAATTTATCGGACCTGGCCGTGAAGCAATTAAAGCGACTGTAATCGGTAAAATCCGTGAGTTTGGTTCTAACGGTCAAGCATAATTCTAAAAATGACTTTAGAAACCGTCTAGCCTTTTAGACGGTTTCGTTTCGTTGTATAATGAAAGCGTGAACATTTTATAGAATAGACAAATTTCTACTTGTTAGGGCATTTAAAGAGAAATATTTTTGTAATTGTGTAAAAATAAAGGAAACAAATAGCATGGACATACTCGCAAGTGTAAAAACGTATCCGAAATAGTGAAATTACCCGTTTAAATAGGGATTAGATCGGGGAATGAATTCACAAGAAGGGGGTTTGAGATGGATAAGTTGCTAATTGAAGGCGGTGTGCCCTTACATGGTTCGATTCGTGTGAGCGGCGCAAAAAATAGTGCTGTCGCGCTTATTCCTGCGACCATTTTAGCAGATACACCAGTTACAATCGGTGGTGTACCTAATATTTCTGATGTGAAAATACTCGGTGATTTATTGGAGGAAATTGGTGGATCTGTCACATATCATCCAGACGAAGAAATGACAATTGATCCTTCGAAAATGGTAGCAATGCCTCTTCCAAATGGAAAGGTAAAAAAATTGCGTGCCTCTTATTATTTAATGGGAGCAATGCTTGGTCGTTTTAAACAAGCAGTAATTGGACTTCCTGGTGGATGTCATTTAGGACCAAGGCCAATTGATCAACATATTAAGGGTTTTGAAGCGCTTGGAGCACAAGTAACTAATGAGCAAGGTGCAATATATTTACGCGCAGATGAACTGCGGGGAGCACGTATTTATTTAGATGTTGTTAGCGTAGGCGCGACAATTAATATTATGCTTGCTGCAGTGCGCGCAAAAGGTAGAACAGTCATTGAAAATGCAGCGAAAGAGCCAGAAATTATTGATGTAGCAACACTTCTTACAAGCATGGGAGCTCGTATTAAAGGGGCAGGAACAGACGTGATTCGTATTGATGGTGTTGAATCGCTTCATGGTTGTTATCATTCTATTATTCCTGATCGCATTGAAGCTGGAACGTATATGATTTTGGGTGCGGCTTCTGGCGGTGAAGTTGTAATTGATAATGTGATTCCGCAGCATTTAGAATCTATAACGGCTAAGCTTCGAGAAATGGGTGTAAGAGTAGAAACACACGATGATCAAATTGTGGTAGATGGGGACCGTCAGCTAAAAATGGTGGATGTAAAAACACTCGTATATCCAGGATTTCCAACTGACTTACAGCAACCGTTTACGACGCTATTAACGAAGGCAAGTGGAACGGCAGTTGTAACGGATACTATTTACGGAGCGCGTTTTAAACATATAGATGAATTAAGAAGAATGAATGCGCAAATTAAAGTAGAAGGTCGTTCTGCTATCGTGACAGGGCCTGTTTTAATGCAAGGAGCTAAAGTAAAAGCGAGTGACTTACGTGCCGGAGCTGCTCTTGTTATTGCAGGTTTAATGGCAGAAGGGGTTACAGAAGTTACGGGATTAGAACATATTGATCGCGGCTATGAAAATTTAGAAGACAAGCTCCGAGGTCTTGGAGCGAAAATTTGGCGTGAAAAAATGACAAGCCAAGAGATTGAACAGATGAAAAATGCCTAAAGAGCTTTGCATAGGTAAAGCGACATAAGGTAAAAGGTATTAAATGTTAATTGTGGGAGAAATATTAAGGTTTAAAGGAGAGGGATTATAGTGGAAAGAAGTTTATCCATGGAATTAGTACGTGTAACGGAGGCTGCAGCGTTATCATCAGCACGTTGGATGGGACGCGGTAAGAAGGATGAAGCGGATGGAGCTGCAACTTCAGCGATGCGCGATGTATTTGACACAGTGCCGATGAAAGGAACTGTAGTAATTGGTGAAGGGGAAATGGACGAAGCGCCAATGCTATATATCGGTGAAAAATTAGGAACTGGATATGGTCCGCGCGTTGACGTAGCAGTTGATCCATTAGAAGGAACAAATATCGTTGCAGCAGGAGGATGGAATGCATTAGCAGTTATTGCAGTAGCAGACCATGGAAACTTACTACATGCACCTGACATGTACATGGATAAAATTGCGGTTGGCCCAGAAGCGGTTGGTGCTATTGATATTAATGCACCAGTTATTGATAACTTACGTGCTGTTGCGAGAGCAAAAAATAAAGATATTGAAGATGTTGTAGCAACTATTTTAAATAGACCACGTCATCAGGCAATTATTGAGGAAATCCGTAAAGCGGGAGCACGCATTAAATTGATTAATGATGGTGATGTAGCTGGTGCTATTAACACAGCGTTTGATCGCACAGGTGTTGATATTTTATTTGGATCTGGCGGTGCACCTGAGGGAGTTTTAGCTGCCGTGGCATTAAAATGTTTAGGCGGAGAAATTCAAGGAAAGCTCCTTCCACAAGACGAAGCGGAATTAGAGCGCTGCAAAAAGATGGGGATTAGTGATATCGACCGCGTTCTTCGTATGGAAGATTTAGTAAGAGGTGATGATGCAATCTTTGCAGCAACAGGTGTTACGGACGGTGAATTACTGCGTGGTGTTCAATTTAAAGGAAGTACTGGTACAACGCATTCCCTTGTTATGCGTGCGAAATCGGGAACAGTTCGCTTTGTTGACGGGCGTCACAGTTTAAATAAAAAACCAAATTTAGTTATGAAATAAAACTTCTATTAGTGGGAATTTTTCTTCATCCTTGCTACTGGAAATTATAACCAATCGTGCTCTTGTGGGCAGTCATCTTCACCTATCTTCTTTGACTTTGCAGAATTTTGAACACGGGCAGAAGATGTTTATGAAATGGAAATATGGCTGTCTGTATAGATAAAATAAGAAGTATGCAAGTGATGGATAGAGCGAAGACAAATTTTGTTGTCTTCGCTTCTTGTATTTGTCTCGTAACATATTGATTAAAATGAGGTAAAAGGGTTACAATAGTGAATATTACTCTACTTGTACTTATTGCCTTTCATTTTATATGTATTAGCCTTCCGCAATTACCTTTACCCAATGAAAAAGAGAATAATATTAAAGTGTGGTGTCCGAATGAATTTAACAATTTCAGCATTAGAGAACATGAAGTTAAAAGAGTTATATGAACTTGCAAAAGAATTTAAGATTTCTTATTACAGCAAATTAACGAAGAAAGAGCTAATTTTTGCAATTTTAAAAGCACGAGCAGAAAAAGAAGGTTTCTTTTTCATGGAAGGTGTACTGGAAATTATTCAATCAGAAGGATTTGGATTCCTACGTCCAATCAACTATTCTCCGAGTTCTGAAGATATTTATATTTCAGCTTCGCAAATTCGTCGTTTTGATTTGCGTAATGGAGATAAGGTTTCTGGTAAAGTGCGACCTCCGAAAGAAAATGAGCGTTATTTTGGATTGCTGCAAGTTGAAGCGGTTAATGGAGATGATCCGGAATCGGCAAAAGAACGTGTGCATTTCCCTGCGTTAACACCGTTATATCCAAATCGTCAAATGAAATTGGAAACGGAAACGAAGAAATTATCAACACGCATCATGGATTTAATTGCACCAGTTGGGTTTGGGCAACGTGGTCTAATTGTTGCGCCTCCAAAGGCTGGTAAAACAATACTGTTAAAAGAAATTGCGCACAGCGTTACAACAAATCATCCAGAAGCAGAACTGATTGTACTTTTAATTGACGAACGTCCAGAGGAAGTAACAGATATCGAGCGTTCTGTAAAAGGTGATGTTGTAAGTTCTACTTTTGATGAAGTCCCAGAAAACCATATTAAAGTAGCTGAGCTTGTGCTAGAGCGTGCGATGCGTCTTGTTGAACATAAAAAAGACGTTATCATTTTAATGGATAGTATTACCCGTTTAGCGCGTGCTTACAACCTTGTGATTCCGCCAAGCGGACGTACTTTATCTGGTGGTATTGATCCAGCGGCATTCCATAGACCGAAACGCTTTTTCGGAGCGGCTCGTAATATTGAAGAGGGCGGTAGTTTAACAATTTTAGCAACAGCTCTTGTTGATACAGGGTCTCGTATGGATGACGTTATTTATGAAGAGTTCAAAGGAACAGGAAATATGGAGCTTCATTTAGATCGTTCTTTAGCGGAACGTCGTATTTTCCCAGCTATTGATATTCGTCGTTCTGGTACACGTAAAGAAGATTTATTAATTCCAAAAGAACATTTAGACAAGTTATGGGGTATTCGTAAAACAATGAGAGATACGCCAGACTTCATAGAAAGCTTCTTGCGTAAGCTACGTCAAACAAAGACAAATGAAGAATTTCTACAAAATATCCCTGCAGATTCAAAGAGATATGTCACGATGAAGTAATGCTAAAAACAGGTAGTTGCAAAATGCAGATAGCCTTGTTATAATTTCATCATGTGCGTTTCATCGCTATAGTTGTGATTGCAGCTAACGATGAAAAAACTCTGTTTCGAAAATGATTCAGGGCGGAAGGAGATGAAAAGAATGAAAGCAGGAATCCATCCAGATTACAAGAAAGTTGTATTTATGGATACAAACACAGGCTTCAAATTCTTAAGCGGATCTACAAAAGGTTCTAACGAAACTATCGAGTGGGAAGATGGTAATACTTATCCATTACTAAAAGTTGAGATCAGTTCTGATTCTCACCCATTCTACACAGGACGTCAGAAGTTTGCTACTGCAGACGGACGTGTTGACCGCTTCAACAAGAAATACGGCCTTAAGTAATAACAAACATAAAGCAGGCAAGTGTATATATCCGCTTGTCTGTTTTTTTTGCGAAAATATAAACCTTTACCTACTTAGAGTAAGAATAAGTAGGTAAATCTAAATTAAAAAACGACATAAAACCATCTTTTTTAGGTGGGCGAGAGCATCTGGCCATGCATAGAAGCGGTCAGGGCCTTTTACTGCCACATGCGAAGTTCAAACAAAGGGAGAAAGAAAGTAGAAGGCTCCTTTTTACCTGCATAGCAGCAATCTATATGTCGAAAAATCAAAATGGGTTCATATAGGTGAAAGGAGGAGCTTTTATGTACTTAATAAATCAACACGGTTGGCTTGAAGTGATTTGTGGAAGCATGTTCTCGGGGAAATCAGAAGAGCTCATCCGCCGTGTGCGCCGTACGCAATTCGCCAAGCAAAACGTGATTGTATTTAAACCGTGCATTGATAATCGTTATAGTGAAGAAGATGTTGTGTCGCATAATGGATTGAAAGTAAGAGCAGTTCCTGTTGCGGCTTCAAAAGATATGTTTGAGCACGTAACGGAAGATATTGATGTTATAGCAATTGATGAAGTGCAATTTTTTGATGGGGACATTGTGGAAGTGGTGCAAGAATTGGCAAACCGCGGCTATCGTGTAATTGTTGCTGGTTTAGACCAAGATTTCCGTGGTCTACCATTTGGACAAGTTCCTCAGCTTATGGCAATTGCGGAGCATGTAACAAAACTGCAAGCAGTATGTGCTGAATGCGGATCTCCTGCAAGTCGTACGCAACGTTTAATCGATGGGGAACCAGCGTCTTTTGATGATCCAATTATTTTAGTAGGTGCATCAGAATCATATGAACCACGTTGTCGTCATTGTCATGCTGTACCAATTAAACAGAGATAAAAACTCGCTACATAAGGCGGGTTTTTTTAGAAAATGCGCGGTGGCTAAGTGAGCCGCCTGCGCTTTTAGGTTGATATCTAGTTCCGGCGGCAAGAATGGTCGGTGGCTTCGCTTCTTCCTACGAGGCAAAGAGCGCCTCTACGTCAGAAGCTCCATCCTCCTCCCATTCTGAGCGAGCCGCCTGCGCTTTTAAGGGGATATCTAGTTCCGCCTCCTAGGCCCTTGCGTCTAAGAACCTTGCCCGCGAGAAGATAAAGAGCATCTTCTGCGAGCAAGAACCTTAGTAACCGGGCCTAAACAGTCGGCTCCACTTTTAAAATATAATTTGCGTTTTTTTTGTTATGTACCATATACTATGTGTATTAGAGACTAGGATGTTGAGGTGAATGGTGTGTTAGATCGTTTGCAAGCTGTAGAAGATCGTTATGAAAAGTTAAACGAGTTTCTAAGTGATCCAGAGGTTATTAGTGATCCGAATAAACTGCGTGAATATTCAAAGGAACAATCTGATATGCAAGAAACGGTAGAGGTGTACCGTGAGTATAAAGATGTTCGTGAACAATTAAGAGATGCAAAAGCGATGTTAGAAGAGAAGTTAGATGCTGACATGCGTGAAATGGTAAAAGAAGAAGTTTCTGAGCTAGAGGGACAAGAGAAGGAATTATCAGAGCGTCTGAAAATTTTACTTGTTCCAAAGGACCCGAATGATGATAAAAACGTTATCGTTGAGGTTCGTGGGGCTGCTGGTGGCGATGAGGCTGCTTTATTTGCTGGTGACTTATACCGTATGTATAGCCGTTATGCAGAGGTTCAAGGCTGGAAAACAGAAATTATTGAAGCGAGTTACACAGAACTAGGTGGATATAAAGAGATTATCTTTATGATCAACGGTAAAGGCGCTTTCGCAAAATTGAAATTTGAAAATGGTGCACACCGTGTGCAACGTGTTCCCGAAACAGAATCTGGCGGACGTATCCATACTTCTACAGCAACTGTAGCTGTATTACCAGAAGCAGAAGAAGTAGAAATCGATATTCATGAAAAAGATGTTCGTGTTGATACGTTTGCTTCTAGTGGCCCTGGTGGACAAAGTGTTAATACAACGATGTCAGCGGTACGTTTAACGCATTTACCGACTGGTGTAGTTGTTTCTTGTCAGGATGAAAAGTCCCAAATTAAGAATAAAGAAAAAGCAATGAAAGTATTACGTGCACGTGTTTATGATAAGTTTAGACAAGAAGCACAAGCTGAGTACGATCAAAACCGTAAACAAGCTGTTGGTACGGGAGACCGTTCTGAGCGTATTCGTACGTACAACTTCCCGCAAAACCGTGTTACAGACCATCGAATCGGTTTAACGATTCAAAAGCTAGATCAAATCTTACAAGGTAAGTTAGATGATTTCATCAACGCCTTAGTGATGGAAGATCAGGCGCAAAAGATGGAGGCAGCTGAGTAATGCGTGTCTATGAAGCCCTGAAATGGGCTTCTTCTTTTTTACGTGAACATGGACGTGATGAAAATGCGGGAGAAATTGTCCTTTGTCATGTATTAAAGACGAATCGAACAGGTTTGATGATGAACATGCGTGAAGAATTAACGGCAGAACAAGAGCGCACTTTTGCAGACTTTATCCACAAGCATGTAGAGGGCATACCTGTTCAGTATTTAATTGGATATGAAATGTTTTATGGACGTTCATTTTTCGTTAATGAAGAAGTGCTAATTCCAAGGCCGGAAACAGAAGAGCTTGTGCTAGGGGTGTTAACACGTATTCGCCGTAAATTTGGGAATAAACACATCCATGTGGCGGACATTGGTACTGGCAGCGGTGCAATTTCCATTACTCTGGCTTTAGAAAATCCGCATTTACATGTATACACAGTCGATATTGCCACGGAATCAATTGAAGTGGCGCGGAAAAATGCGGCAGAACTTGAGGCGAATGTAACGTTCTATCACGGTGATTTATTGTCGCCATTCCAGGAAACGAAGCAAAAACTAGATGTCGTTGTGTCAAATCCACCTTATATTCCAGAAGAGGATTGGAGAGGGCTTTCTTCTTTAGTGAAAGAGCATGAGCCAAAGCGTGCGCTTGTTGGTGGTCAAGATGGACTTGATTTCTATAGACGCTTTATGGAGGAATTGCCAAAGGTGCTGCAAGAAGAGGCGATTGTTGCTTTTGAAGTGGGCGTAGGACAAGGTGAAGATGTGCGTGCTTTATTGAAAGAAACATTCCCACATGCACATGTGGAAGTGGTCTTTGATATTAATGGGAAAGATCGTATGGTCTTTGCCGAAATGTAATTTTAATTTGGAGCTGACCTGAAAATGGACTTTTGTCAGCTCCCTTTAGTGTATCAAGCATGTCGAACATTGTTGAAGGATCTTTATGTTGTATCAAATCGCCGATATATCAATGGGCATGTAAGAAGGAATTAACCTCCCAAAGAAATCTACATCCCTTTTGAGTCGGTTTTCTTTGACCCGTAGCAGGAAAAGGATTTTTCAATCTGTATTTATATATAAGTATATTTTAATTTTTCTACATAAAAGCCGCTGCTATGCATGGCCAGACGCTCTCACCCATCTAAAAAGAAAAGGGTTTTTTGCTCGTTTTTCAATTTATATTTATATAATCACCTAAAAAACGAATAGATTCTGAATTTAGTAGTTTAGAAAGAAAAAAACTTGTCTACACTGTTTTACTGAAGGGGCGGTGGAGATAAGATGAAAAAACAAGCGATTGCTTACTTACTTTTATTATTAATCGGTGCGCAAATGATTGCGTATTTTGGATATATGAAAGTTGATGCAAAGGAACCTGTCGTGATTCCGAAAGAAGCGATTCGATTACGTATTTTGGCTAATAGTGATTCGAAGGAAGATCAAGAGTTAAAACGTAAAGTGCGTGATGAAGTGAAAGCGCAAATCGATGGTTGGGTGGAAGATTTAAAATCATTTGAAGACGCACGTCGTATCATCCAAGGCCGCATCCCAGAACTTGAACAAACAGTTGCAAACACGTTAAAACGAGAAGGTAGTAAGGACACTTTTACAGTTCGGTTTAATAAACATATAAAATTTCCGACGAAAGTATATGGGAATTTTATTTATCCAGCTGGAGAGTATGAAGCAGTACTTGTGACAATTGGGAAAGGTGAAGGAGCAAATTGGTGGTGTGTACTATTTCCTCCAATGTGTTTCTTAGATTTCTCTAGCGGTACAGCAGTGAAACGAGAAGAGCGTGTGGTAAAGGCAGAAACAATTGACGAGGTGGATGTAGAAGAAAATAATTTGCAAAAGGAAATTGTAAAAGAAGAAGTAAAACAATCTCTTAAAGCTAAGAAAGGGACAAACATCGCACCTAAACAAAACGTGAAAGTAGAGTCTGTGCGAGAAAACCGTGCCGAGAAAGAATTACGAGAACAAGAAGAAGTAAAGCAAGAAGAACCGCGTACTATTCAAAAAGAAGAGCAAGTGAAGGTAGTAGAAGAAATGGAAGAAAAGCCAGAGGTTAAATTGTTTATCGTGGAAGCATTTACATCTTTATTTTCAAAATAAGTTCTAAAAGATAACCCTTCCTCATATATAAAAGTATGGGGAGGGATTTATGTATGAAGCAAATACGCTTTGCTACAAAAACAGATGTAGAAAGACTGGAAACCTTTTTTGGACAAGCTCATATAAAGGAAGAACGTCTGGATCGATTATATAGGAATTTTATGATATTAGAAGAAGAAGGGCAAATTCAAGCGGCTGTTGGATATGAGCGAGTTGGAAGTGATGCGCTTCTTCGTTCGTGTTTATTCACACCTACTGTGGATAAAGCTACGTTCTTACATTTTTTCGAAACGTTTTTGCAGTATATGAAAGAGAAAAGTATTGAACAATTATATTTACTCACGAATAGTCCACAGTCTGTTACAATATTTAAGTTTTTTCAATTTGAAACTGTGGAAAAGGATGTTGTATCAAAAGAAATACAGACATTAGAACATTTTTGTAAAAATGTAAATCAACCAAATGTAATTATACTAAATTGTCAGCTATTCACAAAGTTATCCACTGATTAAATGGATTTATCCACATTTTGTGGATAAACCTTATTTGGCTTTTGGATAAATTTCATAGTAAACTATAAATAACAAGCATTTCATGGCAGAAAAGGACGTGGAAAAAATGAATACAAAAATGTGGACTGTGGATAATGTTGTGGAAATAAAAAAAGATTATCCACAATTACAAGAAGCAGCGCATTTATTACGAGAAAATGAAGCAGTAGCGTTTCCGACTGAAACAGTGTACGGACTTGGTGCGAATGCATTAAGTGATGAGGCTGTTGCAAAAATTTTTGAAGCAAAAGGAAGACCAAGCGATAATCCGCTTATTGTACATATTGGTACGGAAGAACAATTAAATGGTATTGTGGCTCATGTTCCGCCAGTTGCAAATGTGTTAATGAAGCATTTTTGGCCAGGACCTTTAACACTTGTTTTCCCGAAAAAAGAAGGGATTTCTGAAAAAGTAACGGCTGGATTACAGACCGTGGCAGTTCGTATGCCGGATCATCCGGTAGCATTAGCACTTATTGAAGCAGCGAGTGTACCGGTAGCAGCCCCAAGTGCGAATCGTTCTGGGCGTCCTAGCCCAACTCTTGCTTCTCATGTATATGAAGATTTAGACGGAAAAATTGCTGGTATCGTTGATGGCGGGGCAACTGGTGTCGGTGTTGAGTCTACTGTAGTAGATTGTACGAGTGAAATACCGACAATTTTGCGCCCAGGCGGTATTACAAAAGAGCAACTAGAAGAAGTGATTGGTCCTGTTTTATTAGATCCAGCATTAAAAGATGCAACGGAAAAACCAAAATCGCCGGGGATGAAATATACACATTATGCACCGAAAGCCCCGCTTAGTATTGTTGAGGGATCGCGTACATTTATTCAGCAACTTGTGGATAATAAAAAGCAAGAAGGTTATAAAGTAGGTGTATTAACAACAGAGGAATATGAGCATGTATATAAAGCAGACGTTGTTCTCTCTTGTGGAAAACGCAGTGATTTAGCAACCGTTGCGACAAAGCTTTATGATGTATTGCGTACATTTGATGCAAGTGGTGTCGATATTATTTTTAGTGAGTCGTTCCCAAGTGAAGGGATTGGTAGTGCCATCATGAATCGTTTAACAAAAGCGGCAGGTCACCAAATCATCTTCGAAAAATAAATTCTATCTCTCCTCGAACGTGCATATTGTGAAGTAGCAAGTCCGAGGGGGGACATTATGACAATTGAACATATTATAAGCGAATTGTTGCCGCTATGTATTATGGCATTTGCGCTAGGGCTTGATGCGTTTTCTGTTAGTCTCGGTATGGGGATGATTACGCTTAAGCTGCGTCAAATCTTTTATATCGGCATTACAATTGGTACATTTCATATAATTATGCCTTTTATCGGTATGATACTTGGCCGTTTTTTATCAGAGCAATTTGGCTCCATTGCCACTATTATAGGTAGTATTTTATTAATGGGATTAGGATTTCACATTGTGTATACGTCAATGTCTCACGATGATGAGCATAGAAATGTTCCGGCCGGGGCGAGTTTACTATTGTTTGCTTTTAGTGTGAGTATGGATAGCTTTTCTGTCGGCTTAAGTCTCGGTATTTATGGAGCGCGTACGTTTGTCACAATTCTCATATTTGGTGTTGTGAGTATGATGCTTACTTGGTTCGGATTGCTAATTGGCCGTAAGGCACATAGTATTCTTGGAACATATGGAGAAGTACTTGGCGGCATTATACTTGTTGGATTTGGAATAAAATTATTGTTTTCGGTATGAACGCAGCCAACTTCTTAGAGGGGATCACGGTTATGGTTAAATTAGCGAAACCGAAGAAAGAAGAAATAGAATCATTTTGTGAAAAGTTATAGCATAAAAGCCCAACTACGATAAGTAGCTGGGCTTTTATAGTATATACATAATATATCGGCGCTTCTATAATGTACGACAAAAATATACTTCTTGGTTGGAGGTCTCCAGTTAATATCTAGCTCCAGCGGCTAAAACATTCGGTGGCTTCGCGTCTTCCGCTGAGGCAAAAAGCGCCTCTATGTCAGAAGCTCCATCCCCCTCCTGTTCTGGGCGAGCCGCTTCCGCTTTTATTTATGGCCTTACAAGTTCAAATTGCTCTCCAAGCTTTGCGTAGTTATGTCCAGCTAATCGGCTTATTGGTTTTAGTTCTTCAGCATGAATGCGTCCATTTTCATATAAGTGCTTAGCGATATGGAACCGTACAATGCGACCGATTAATAGATCGCATGCCGGGGAATCTTCTGTTCCGCCTAATTGAAGAGCGCGTTCTAATACACACTCCATACGAATACTTGCTTCTTGTACCCCTGGTACGGAAATTACATCGCTATCAATTGGTGTTAGTTTCGCAAGTTTAATTTCGCTTTCATTCGGAGGAAGATTAGCTGCTGTTTCGTTAATGGCTTCTGCATAAGATTCATCAGAAATATGAACGACAAATTCTTCTTTTTCCATCGCATTTCGTGCTGTATCTTTTGGTTCTCCGTCTTTTCGTTGTACAGAAACTGAGATAAGAGGCGGATTCGCAGCAACAATATTAAAATAGCTAAATGGGGCGCCGTTTAGTACCCCGTCATTTGTAACAGTTGTAACGAAGGCAACTGGGCGCGGAATAATACTTCCCGTTAGTAATTTGTAATTGTCTTTTTCAGTTTGTTCATTTGGATTAATAGACAGCATATATGTAATCTCCCTTCTTATATCTGTAACGCTTCTTTGTTTGTTTACAAGATAAAGGGGGAAAACTCCTGCTGAAAAAATATATTTTTGTAAAGGGTATGAAAAAAACCTCACAATTGTGAGGTTTTTTTATCTTGAATTCAAGATATTTAATTAAATTAAAGTGTAAGCGCCGGGTCCAATAAGCGCAACGCCAACTGCAACTGTGATTAAAACAAGGTTATATTCAAAACCATTTTGTGTAACCCAGTAGCCGTTTTTACCGTGAACTGTGATGATAGATACTAACATCGTACCAACAATAAATAGAGCACCTACCCAAGTGAAAATACCAGCAGCAAATAAGAAACCGCCTAGTAATTCAGTTGCCCCGGCCATAAATGCCATAAATACGCCTGGGCGTAAGCCGATTGATTCCATCCAGCCGCCAGTTCCTTTTAAACCGTGACCACCAAACCAGCCGAATAATTTTTGAGCGCCATGCCCCATGAAAGTAATCCCGATAATAAGACGAATAATAAGAAGACCAATGTTCATCATTTTATAAAACCTCCAAAAAGTTATTTACTTATCTTATGTAAGTGATGATAAAATAGTTACTTACTTTAGTCAAGTAGATTTTATAAAAAACGAAAATAAATTTTATAAAGTGAAACTTTAATCAGTGGGGGTTTTCTTCATCCCCCACTGATTATTAGTTGAACCAATCGGGCTTTTACGGGCAGTAATACTCCCACCTAACTTCTTTGCTTTCGCTGAATTTTGAGGTGGGAGTATTACTGCCCGTTAATGCGGGATAAATAGTAAATGAAAAAATAATGATGTTGTCATGTTAAGATTTTTAGACAATTTGTGGGAAACAAGCAAAAGAAGTTTACTTCCTTTCCGATTGAATTCAGACAGTCTGAATTGACCGGAATTTTGCAAGGCGATACAATAAGAGGCGGGTTGATAACTTCATTTTTTTATATGGGAATGTTTTTATGCCACTAAAGCAGTGAGCTATATGAGGTTTATTGTTGAGTAAGGATTATAAGGAGGATTATCCTATGTTTAAAAAATTATTTGGTTTTGGTTCTAAAACAAATGCAGAAACAATTGTATCGCCATTAACTGGAGAAGTGAAAAATATTGAAGAAGTACCAGATCCAGTATTCGCTGGTCGTATGATGGGGAACGGTGTTGCAATCGAACCAACTGAAGGTGTAGTAGTATCTCCGGTAGATGGTGAGATTGTACAACTATTTCACACAAAACATGCTGTAGGTATTAAAGCGAAAAACGGTGCAGAGATCTTAATCCATGTTGGGTTAGAAACTGTAAAAATGGAAGGCGAAGGTTTCGAAACGTATGTATCGGAAGGGCAAGCTGTTAAAGCTGGCGATAAATTAATCTCTTTCGATTTAGAATTAATTCGTGAAAAAGCTAAAAGTACAATCACACCAATCGTTATTACAAACACAGATGCAACAGAATCTATTGAAACAACTGTAGGTGTAACAGCTACAAAAGGCTCAACTGGAGTAATGAAAGTAACAATGAAATAATCGTTTGATGAGTCAGGAATCCATTTCATAATTGGAATGGATTCCTTTTTTTTTTGTGGATGGTGTTGGAGTGGGGAATAGTGGTGGATTTTTTGTTTTCTTATATTACTATATATCCATTTTAATTTTCTGACATATAAGCTGTTGCTATACAGAATAAAACATGATTGCTCCTTGTTTGCTCCTTTTGTTTGAAACCTCGCATGTGGCAGGAGAAGGCCCTGACCGCTTCTATGCACGGCCAGACGCTCCCGTTCTCCCCTAAAAAGAAAGGTTTTTTATGTCAGTTTTTTAACTTATATATACATTTCTTTTTTTCGTTACCATTGTGAGTTATGATGAAAATAGATATTCATCATAAGGAGTGGTGTTTGGTGAAGCGAGTATTATTCGTTTGTACAGGCAATACGTGCCGCAGCCCAATGGCAGAGGCGCTATTACGTCATCATGGTAAGGAGCAGTTTGACGTGCAATCTGCTGGTGTTTTTGCGGCGGTTGGTAGCGATGCATCTACTCATGCTAAAAATGCGCTACAAGAAAAAGGTATCCGGGTTGCACATTCTTCAAAGCAAGTGACGGCAGAGTTGCTAGAGTGGTCCGATGTTGTATTGACGATGACAACAGGACATCGTCAACTTTTATTAGCGCACCATCCAGAAGTAAGTGAAAAAGTGTATACATTATATGAATTTGTAGAAGGTACAAATAAGGATATTTCTGATCCTTTTGGTGGTTCGCTTGCTATATATAAAGCAACGCTGGAAGAAATGGAACAACTTGTGCACACTTTGGTGAAAAAGCATTCAGAAGGTTGATGTTTCGTGTATAATACGATATTGGAGATTATGCTGATTTAATGGGTAATATATCTTCTATTCTCAGAGGTATGAGGCGGAAGATATTGTTTATTTCACTGTCAGTGGAAAGAAGCAATCTTCACTGATGGAAGTTTCACTTTATATTTGGAGGGATTTAGAATGAAAGTAGTTGTAGCGTCTGATCATGGCGGAATGAATATTCGTAAAGAAATCGTGAGTCTATTAGAAGAATTGAACATTGAATATATTGATTTGGGTTGTGAGTGTGAGGCGGGTTCAGTAGATTATCCTGATTTTGCATTTCCAGCAGCAGAAATGGTTGCAAATGGTGAAGTAGATTGCGGTATTTTAATTTGTGGAACAGGCATTGGTATGTCAATTGCGGCAAATAAAGTACACGGCGTTCGCTGCGCATTAGTACATGATACATTTAGTGCAAAAGCAACGAGAGAACATAATGATACGAATATGTTAGCGATGGGTGAGCGTGTAATTGGAGCTGGCTTAGCACGCGATATCGCAAAAATTTGGTTAACAACGGACTATGAAGGCGGCCGTCACGAAAATCGTGTAGGAAAAATTAAAGCATACGAAGCGAAGTAATTGTATTCTAACTTCTAGTAAGAAGTAATATAATTTGTTGAACCTACCTGCGAAAGGAAGAGCGTAATGAGTGAAATATTACAATTAAAAGAGCAGTTGCAAACAGCGCTTTTTGAGTTTCAAGAGCAAGCCACGCTGCGAAATGGGAACCTTTTTGTTGTGGGCTGTAGTACGAGTGAGGTGCTTGGTGAAAGAATTGGAACATCGGGAACGATGGAAGTAGCAGAGGCAATTTTTTCTGAGTTAAAACACTTTCAAGAGCAGTGTGGCATTACCCTAGCATTTCAGTGCTGTGAACATTTAAACCGTGCTTTAGTGGTAGAAAGAGAAGTCGCAGAAAAGCATCAGTTTGAGATTGTAACTGTTACGCCTGTCAGATCAGCGGGTGGGGCTCTTGCAACATATGCATATCATAATATGAAAGCCCCTGTTATCGTAGAGTTCGTAAAAGCGGATGCAGGTATTGATATTGGAGATACATTTATCGGTATGCATTTAAAACATGTAGCTGTTCCGGTACGCACGCGAGTGAAAGAGATTGGGCATGCTCATGTAACGATGGCAAAAACGCGTCCGAAGTTAATTGGTGGAGCGCGTGCAGCATATGCAATAAAAGAGGAAACGTTTACTTGTAGTTAAGTAATAAACTTCTAATAAAAAAGGGCCAAATTTGGTCTTTTTTTCTTTTATCATGTGTGGAGTCGTGTTAGAATGTAGTTGAAAATGTGAAGATTTAAAAGAATTACAACTAGAACTTTCGTTTTTTCTTAGAAAATGAAGAGAAAATATCGGAAATAGGTGTAGTTCGTTCAGAAAAGGGGGATTTTGGTGGAGCATTTAAAACGTCAAGATGAAAAGGTGTTTGCTGCAATTGAATTAGAATTAGGAAGACAGCGTTCAAAAATCGAGCTTATTGCATCTGAAAACTTCGTAAGCGAAGCAGTAATGGAAGCGCAAGGGTCTGTATTAACGAACAAGTATGCAGAAGGGTATCCTGGGAAACGTTATTATGGTGGTTGTGAACATGTAGATATCGCCGAAGATATCGCACGTGATCGCGCAAAAGAAATTTTTGGCGCAGAGCACGTAAACGTTCAACCGCACTCTGGTGCACAGGCAAATATGGCTGTATACTTCACAATTCTAGAGCAAGGTGACACAGTGCTTGGTATGAACTTATCTCACGGCGGTCACTTAACACACGGAAGTCCTGTTAACTTTAGTGGTGTACAATATAACTTCATTGAATACGGTGTAGATCCTGATACACATCGCATTAATTATGAGGACGTATTAGAAAAAGCGAAAGAGCATAAACCAAAATTAATCGTTGCCGGTGCTAGTGCATATCCTCGTGTGATCGATTTCAAGAAATTCCGTGAAATCGCTGATGAAGTTGGTGCATATTTAATGGTAGATATGGCACATATCGCAGGACTTGTAGCAGCAGGCTTACACCCCAATCCAGTACCATATGCTGATTTTGTAACAACAACAACTCATAAAACATTACGCGGACCACGCGGCGGTATGATTTTATGTAAAGAACAATTTGCAAAGCAAATTGATAAATCCATCTTCCCTGGTATTCAAGGCGGACCGCTTATGCATGTAATCGCAGCAAAAGCAGTTGCATTTGGAGAAGCATTGCAGAGCGACTTCAAAGTATATGCACAAAACATTATTAACAATGCAAATCGTTTAGCAGAAGGTCTACAAAAAGAAGGTATTACTCTTGTTTCTGGTGGAACGGACAACCACTTAATTTTAATTGATGTTCGCAATTTAAACATTACTGGAAAAGTTGCAGAGCATGTATTAGATGAAGTTGGTATCACAGTAAACAAAAATACAATTCCATTTGATCCAGCTAGCCCATTTGTAACAAGCGGCGTTCGTATTGGAACTGCAGCTGTAACATCAAGAGGTTTCGGATTTGCTGAAATGGATGAAATCGCATCAATTATTGCGTACACATTAAAAAATCATGATAATGAAGCAGCGTTAGAAGAAGCACGCGTACGTGTAAATGCTTTAACAGATAAATTCCCAATGTATAAAGAGCTATAAGATAGAGAAAAGAGATGGTGAACATAGAGGACACCGAAAAACATACGTTTTTAATTTCATAAAAAGTATGTAAAGCTAAAAGGCAACTTTCCATTCAACCTTGAACGGAAAGTTGCCTTTCCTTTTTATTCATTAACTTATTCACCACTAACTTGTTGTTTAGTCATTGCTACTAGACATTTTGTGATTTCTTCACTAACAGATCCATTTGCATGAGAAGTTAATACAGAACTTTTAGTTTATATAGAATAAGAAGAGAAAAATAAAAAACTCATACAAATAATCTGTATATCAAAATAGTATTTGTTCGATATACAGATTATTTGTATAATATTTATAAAATAATATAATGGCAATAAATACTACTTACATTACTGATTTTAAAAGGTCTGCTACTAATGGAATTACTGCACCTAGAAATTTTAAAACTGCCATTGCGATTTGCATAAACAATCTCTCCTTTTTTCTGAATATTTAATTATTTATTTATAATTTTAGTATACTTTAGGGTAATAAACTTTACAACTTATTTTGATATGCAATATTGCATGAAAGGTAAGTTGTTGAAAGGGTTATAATAATAGGAGTTGAAAGGTTCTAACAAAGCTATATACCTTATTTCATTTCAAGGGTAAATAGTCAAAACAAAAGTCCAAGTAGATAAAAAGGGTTGTCTCATAAGTCTGTGTAACTGATTTATGGGACAACCTCTTTTTATGAGTAACAATTCAGCTGCTTTCATTTTTATAGCATGGATCAGTTAATTCTACCAATGGGATATAGAAATTAATTCCATAAGATCATGTAGTAAGAAATGATCAATAGCATGGAGGAACCAATAAGTGATGACTTGTTCTTCTCTTATTATCCAAAAAAATCTATTCTTGTCGTGATATTGCTAAGTTATTACGAGAACATTTACCGATGTCCAAACGTTTCTCGTTTTTGAGTAGACGTTCCTATATTGAGTCCATGTATCTCCTTTAGAGAAGAGAAAAAGTATGTTTTTTGTCTAAATAAGAAAGATAAATAAAAAATGACAGCTGTTTTACATCTATATTCCAAATTCACCCTTGAATATTAGAAGCGTTTTCTTTACAATCGTACATAGTGTAAAAACAGCGTGACCTCACGCATCAATATCATCTGAAGGAGCGATTCACATGGGAAAACTGTATGTTTTTGATCACCCTTTAATTCAGCATAAGATTACATATATTCGCGATAAGAATACAGGTACGAAAGAGTTTCGTGAACTAGTAGATGAAGTAGCAAGTTTGATGGCGTTTGAAATTACACGCGATCTTCCACTTGAAGAAATTGAAATTGAAACACCTGTAAGTAAAGCGAAAACAAAAGTGATTGCAGGTAAGAAGCTTGGTTTAATTCCTATTTTACGCGCAGGCTTAGGAATGGTAGATGGGATTTTAAAATTAATTCCAGCAGCAAAAGTAGGTCATATCGGTTTATACCGTGATCCAGAAACATTACAACCTGTAGAATACTATGTGAAACTTCCAACTGATGTAGAAGAACGTGATTTTATCGTACTTGATCCAATGTTAGCGACAGGCGGCTCTGCATCAGAAGCGATTACTTCCTTAAAGAAGCGCGGTGCAAAACATATTAAATTAATGTGTATTGTTGGTGCACCAGAAGGGGTAAAAGTTATTCAAGAAGACCATCCTGATGTGGATATTTACGTGGCTGCATTAGACGAAAAATTAAACGATCATGGATATGTTGTACCAGGTCTTGGAGATGCTGGCGACCGTTTATTTGGAACGAAGTAAGACAACAGACGAGAAGACACCCTTCTCGTCTGTTTTTTTATGCAACATATTATATAGTGAAATTGCATATAATATAGAAACTTCTCATTTGAGAAAGTCATATGAAATGTGAAAATTTATATATCTAGAAGGTGTAATAGTGACAAACTTGTGAACTTTTTTCTTCTATTATAAAGAGAAAAGGTCTAGAAATTAGACGTCTTTTAACATTATTTTGAAGGAGAACGTTTTCAGTTATGGGAATAAATACCTAATACTCAAATTTTTTGATTTTTTTCGATTTGACGTTGACACTGTTTAATACCCTATTGTATGCTAACAACGGGGATAGATGGTAGGGTTTTCATTGACAAATTTTCGTCTATTCTTTGACAAAAAAAATAATTTTCTCATTTAAATAGGATTTATGCAAAAAAATGAGTTATTATTAACACATTCTTAACACATAGTGAATGAGGCTTTACATATGGAGGGATGAATCCTTGGAGGGAAACAAGCGTAGTCAATTTAAGGCGTATGCTTTAATGACTGGAATTCTTTCTCAGCTCGTTGGCGCTATTTTAGTTGGAATTTTTGGCGGGCAATGGATTGATGGTAAGCTTGGAACGTTTCCATTATTTCTAGTAATCGGGTTATTACTAGGACTTGGAACAGGGGTTTATGCTATGATTCGACTCATTCGACAATTTTATTCGGGAGAGCAATGATGATAGAAGTACATGAACTTGTCCAAAGACAAAAGAAATATATGTACAACCTTCTCGCACTCTTTGTATTAGGATGGGGCTTTACCTCATACAAAGATGTCTTTCTAGGACTGATTATCGGAACGATTTTCGGTTTTCTTAGTTTGCGCATCGTTGCACACAAGACGGACAAGCTGTTAGATCGCGTTACACAAGGAGAGACAGTGAAGTATAAAGCGACCGCAGTGAGTACATATTCGAGATTAGCCGCGATAGGGCTATTAATTTTATTTGCAGCAAAATATCAACATTTAATGGCGATGTGGAGCTTAGGATTAGGATTACTGACAGGATATCTTGTCATGATCATAGATTTTCTTTATCTACAGTATAAGAGCAGGGAAGAGAGGTGAATTACTAGTGGAACACGGTAAATTAGTTGAATTTCTAGGTTTAACGTTCGACTTGTCCTCTGTTATGATGACGACTGTTGCGGCAGTAATCGTATTTATCATCGCTGTTATTGGTACCCGTCGCTTAGCTCTACGTCCAACAGGAATACAAAATTTCCTTGAATGGGTTATGGACTTCGTAAAAGGTATGATTAATAGTACGATGGATTGGCAAACAGGTGGACGCTTTTTAACGCTTGGAGTTACACTCATTATGTACATCTTTGTAGCAAACATGCTCGGTTTGCCGTTCATGATTGCGACAGCTGAAGGCGGAGAGCATATTGCATGGTGGAGATCTCCAACGTCTGACCCAGCAGTTACTCTAACTTTAGCCGTGATGGTAGTTGCCCTCACCCATTATTATGGAGTTAAAATGAAGGGTACGAAAGAATATTTAAAAGGCTATATTCAACCAATGAAATTCTTATTCCCTTTAAAGGTAATTGAGGAATTTGCGAATACATTGACGTTAGGTCTGCGTTTATTTGGTAACATTTATGCGGGTGAGATTTTATTAACGTTACTTGCTCAATTAGGAGCAAGCGGTGCGTTTGGCGCATTAGGTGCTGTTCTGCCGATGTTAGCATGGATGGGCTTCAGTATTTTCGTAGGCGCTATCCAAGCATTTATCTTTACAATGTTAACGATGGTATACATGGCTCATAAAGTAAGCCACGACCATTAATATATTTAAAGTAAGTACAAAATTTATTTTTTATTGATAAAAAGGAGGACTTTTAAAATGAGTTTAGGTGTAATCGCAGCTGCAATTGCAATTGGTTTATCTGCATTAGGTGCTGGTATTGGTAACGGTCTTATCGTATCTCGCACAGTTGAGGGTGTTGCTCGTCAACCAGAATTACGTGGTGTACTTCAAACAATCATGTTCATCGGGGTAGCGTTAGTTGAGGCGCTTCCAATCATCGGTGTAGTAATCGCGTTTATCGTATTAAACAAATAAGGGATAGCTCCCCTTACAATAAGTGGCGAAGATCGTTTTGAGACCTTCTTCGCCATTGCTTTATGAATGAAACATTACTTGTCTTTTCATTTGTTTAATTTAGATTTTTGAAGGGAGTGAATCCTTGTGCCAACTCTATTATTAGGAGCTGCTGCTGTCCCATACGGAACAGTAATTTATACAATTGTCGTTTTCCTAATTCTATTAGCATTACTTCGTAAATATGCATTTGGACCTTTAATGGGAATTATGAAGGAACGTGAAGATCATATTTCTAGCGAAATCGACGCTGCAGAAAAGAACAATGCAGAGACGAAAAAGTTAGTAGAAGAACAACGTGAAATGTTAAAACAATCACGTATTGAAGCGCAAGAATTAATCGAGAGAGCAAAAAAACAAGCAGAAGATCAAAAAGAAAGTATTATTGCTGCTGCCAAAGAGGAAGCGGTATCTATTAAAGAATCTGCTGTACAAGAAATTCAACGCGAAAAAGAGCAAGCAATTACTGCTCTTCAAGAACAGGTTGCTTCTTTATCTGTCCAAATTGCTTCTAAAGTTATGCAAAAAGAACTGAAAGAAGAAGACCAAGTTCAATTAATTCGCGATTATATTAAAGAGGTAGGAGAAGCGCGATGAGCAATGAGATTGTAGCTAAACGTTATGCTGTCGCTCTTTTTCAAATCGCAAAAGAAAAACATGTACTAGAAATGTTTGAGGAAGAACTGCGCCTTGTGCAAAGTGCTTTTGTAAGTAGTAAAGAACTACATACTTTTTTAGGGCAACCAAACATTTCAGCAGAAAAGAAAAAACAATTTCTTTCTAGCGTGTTTTCTACTGTTTCTCAGCCAATTTTAAGCACGTTATATCTTTTAATCGATAATCATCGCGAAACATTAGTACCTGAAATTGTAGATGTGTATGTTGCACTTGCCAATGAAGAGCGTAACGTAGCTGATGCAACGGTTTACTCTACTCGTTCTTTATCAGAAGATGAGAAGCTTAGCATTGCAGAAGCATTTGCAAAGAAAACAGGAAAAGATGCAATTCGCGTTCAAAATGTTGTAGATGAAGATTTACTAGGCGGTATTAAAGTACGCATTGGAAACCGCATTTACGACGGCAGTTTACAAGGAAAATTAGCACGTATTCAGCGTGAACTTATGAAGAATAGATAGGGGTGAAGCGCATGAGCATCAGAGCTGAAGAAATTAGCGCACTGATTAAGCAACAAATTGAAAACTATCAGTCTGAGATCGAAGTTAGCGATGTTGGTACAGTTATTCAAGTTGGTGACGGTATTGCACGTGCTCATGGTCTTGATAACGTTATGGCTGGTGAGCTTGTTGAGTTCGCTAACGGCGTTATGGGACTAGCACAAAACTTAGAGGAAAATAACGTAGGTATCATTATTTTAGGACCTTATACTGAAATTCGTGAAGGTGACGAAGTACGTCGTACAGGTCGCATCATGCAAGTGCCAGTAGGGGAAGAATTAATTGGTCGTGTTGTAAACCCACTAGGACAACCAGTAGACGGTTTAGGTCCAATTAACACAACAAAAACTCGTCCAATCGAAAGCCCAGCACCAGGTGTAATGGATCGTAAATCTGTTCATGAGCCACTTCAAACTGGTATTAAAGCGATTGACGCTCTTGTACCAATCGGTCGCGGACAACGTGAGTTAATCATCGGTGACCGCCAAACTGGTAAAACAGCTGTTGCACTTGATACAATCTTGAATCAAAAAGATCAAGATATGGTTTGTATCTATGTAGCAATCGGACAAAAAGAATCTACAGTTCGTAACGTAGTTGAAACATTACGTAAGCACGGTGCATTAGAGTACACAATCGTTGTAACTGCATCTGCTTCTCAACCTGCTCCATTATTATACTTAGCTGCATATGCTGGTGTAACAATGGGTGAGGAATTTATGTACAACGGCAAACACGTATTAGTTGTATATGATGACTTATCAAAACAAGCGGCTGCATACCGTGAATTGTCATTATTATTACGTCGTCCTCCAGGTCGTGAAGCGTATCCAGGGGATGTATTCTACTTACACTCCCGCTTACTAGAGCGTGCGGCGAAATTAAGTGATGCAAAAGGCGCTGGTTCTTTAACAGCATTACCTTTCATCGAAACACAAGCAGGGGACGTATCAGCTTACATCCCAACAAACGTAATCTCTATTACGGATGGACAGATCTTCTTACAATCTGATCTATTCTTCTCTGGTGTACGTCCAGCGATCGACGCAGGTACTTCTGTATCTCGTGTTGGTGGTGCGGCTCAGATTAAAGCGATGAGCAAAGTATCTGGTACACTTCGTCTTGACCTTGCATCTTATCGTGAATTAGAAGCGTTCGCTCAGTTCGGTTCTGACCTTGATAAAGCAACACAAGCGAAATTAAACCGCGGTGCACGTACAGTAGAAGTATTAAAACAAGGCTTACATAAGCCATTAAAAGTAGAGAAGCAAGTTATGATTCTTTACGCATTAACACGGGGATTCTTAGATGATATCCCAGTAGTAGATATCACTCGTTTCGAAGACGAGTTCCATGCTTGGTTAGATACAAATGCTGCTGAATTATTAACTGAAATTCGTACAACAACAAAACTTCCTGAAGACGAAAAAATGGCAACTGCTATTAACGGCTTCAAAAAAGTTTTTGTGGCGTCTGAATAATAACAAAAAGCGGAAGCAGCTCGTTCAGAAAGGGAGGAGGATGGAGCTTTTGACGTAGAGGCGTTCTTTGCCTCGCAGGAAGAAGCGAAGCCACCGACCTTTCTAGCTGCTGGAGCTAGATTATAACAAAAAGCGGAGCCGACTGTTTAGCCCCGTCGGCTAAGGTTCTTTCCCACAGAAGGTGCTTTTTACCTTCTCGTGGGGAAGGTTCTTAGACGGAAGGGGCTAGGAGGCAAAGCTAGATTAAACAAAAAGCGGAGCCGGCTCGTTAGGCCGCTCCACTTCTATATAAATAGGCGCTCTTACAAGGAGTGCTAACGGATATGAAGAGGAAAAGAGTAGGTGCACCTATTCTTTTCCTTCAATCATGAACAAGTATAACGATTAGGAAGATCGACAAAATGGAAGTCTTTCTGATCATGCCAACTTCCGGAAAAAAGGTGGTGAAAACCTGTGGCATCTTTACGCGATATAAAAGCGAAAATTAACTCGACAAAGAAAACGAGTCAAATTACGAAAGCGATGGAGATGGTATCTGCATCAAAATTAAACCGTGCAGAACAAAATGCTAAATCTTTCGTTCCGTATATGGATAAGATTCAAGAAGTAGTAG
The DNA here is from genome assembly GCF_900116295.1 of Bacillus sp. 103mf. Lineage (GTDB taxonomy): Bacteria > Bacillota > Bacilli > Bacillales > Bacillaceae_G > Bacillus_A > Bacillus_A bruguierae. Next base: position 59,317 of record NZ_FPAF01000013.1, on the reverse strand, counting down.
CGAGCATAGCGCAAGGTAGCGGGGTAAATCACCCAATGCTAACAGCGCGTCCTGTGAAACGAACAGGATACATCGTTATTACATCGGATCGCGGACTAGCAGGTGGATATAACAGTAACGTTTTACGTGCAGTAAGCAACGTAGTGAAAGAGCGTCACAACATGGATGCAAACCAATACGCAATTATTGTACTTGGACGTCTAGGACGTGATTACTTAAAACGTCGTGGTTTTAATATCATTGATGAAGTAATTGGATTATCTGATCAACCAGTATTCGCTGATATTAAAGATATTGCTTCAAGAGCAATTTCTATGTTTACTGATGGTGCTTATGATGAATTGTATATTTACTACAATCATTATGTAAGTAAGATCTCACAAGAAGTAACGGAGAAGAAAATTTTACCGCTTACGGATGTGGCATCTGACAAAGCAACAACTTCATATGAATTTGAACCATCTGAAGAAGATATTTTAAAAGTATTATTGCCACAATACGCAGAGAGCTTAGTGTACGGTGCATTGCTAGACGGTAAAGCAAGTGAGCACGCAGCGCGTATGACAGCAATGAAAAGTGCTACAGACAACGCAATGGAAGTTATCGATACACTTACACTTTCCTTCAACCGCGCTCGTCAGGCAGCGATTACGCAAGAAATTACGGAAATCGTCGGCGGTGCAGCAGCGTTAGAATAAAAAAGCGGAAGCGGCTCGCTCAGAATGGGAGGAGGATGGAGCTTCAGACATAGAGGCGTTCTTTGCCTCGCAGGAAGAAGCGAAGCCACCGACCATTCTAGCCACTGGAGCTGGATTGATAAAAAAGCGGAATCGATAGTCTCGATGCAAAATATAAAAAATAAAACCGACTGTTCGCAGAAAAGCCGGTTAATTTAAAGAAAGCTAGGAGGGAACCCGATGAATAAAGGGCGCGTTACGCAAATCATGGGTCCGGTTGTAGACGTTAAGTTTGACGGCGGAAAGCTACCTGAAATCTACAATGCCCTTAGAATTAAAGAAGACGCAATCGACTTAACTTTAGAAGTTGCGATTCATCTTGGTGATAATACAGTTCGTACAGTAGCAATGTCTTCTACAGACGGACTTGTTCGTGGTACAGAAGTAGAAGACACTGGTAAACCAATTTCTGTTCCAGTTGGTGATGCAACACTTGGTCGTGTATTTAACGTATTAGGTGATGCAATTGACTTAGGTGAAGAAGTAGCAGCGGATGTACGCCGTGATCCAATTCACCGCCAAGCACCTGCATTTGAAGAGTTATCTACAAAAGTAGAAATTCTTGAAACTGGTATTAAAGTAGTAGACTTATTAGCTCCTTATATTAAAGGTGGTAAAATCGGTCTATTCGGTGGTGCCGGCGTAGGTAAAACGGTATTAATCCAAGAATTAATTAACAACATCGCACAAGAGCACGGTGGTATCTCTGTATTCGCTGGTGTAGGTGAGCGTACTCGTGAAGGTAATGACTTATACCACGAAATGAGTGATTCCGGCGTAATCAAGAAAACAGCGATGGTATTCGGACAAATGAATGAGCCACCTGGAGCACGTCAACGTGTTGCGTTAACAGGTTTAACAATGGCTGAACATTTCCGTGATGAGCAAGGACAAGACGTACTTCTGTTCATCGATAATATCTTCCGTTTCACGCAAGCTGGTTCTGAAGTATCTGCCCTACTTGGTCGTATGCCATCTGCGGTAGGTTACCAACCAACACTTGCAACAGAAATGGGTCAATTACAAGAGCGTATTACATCAACAAATAAAGGGTCTATCACGTCTATCCAAGCGGTATATGTACCAGCCGATGACTACACTGACCCAGCACCAGCAACAACGTTCGCTCACTTAGATGCAACAACAAACTTAGAGCGTCGTTTAACACAAATGGGTATTTACCCAGCGGTAGATCCATTGGCATCTACATCTCGTGCACTATCTCCAGAAATCGTAGGAGAAGAGCATTATGCAGTTGCTCGTCAAATTCAGCAAACACTGCAACGTTACAAAGAGCTTCAAGATATTATCGCCATCTTAGGTATGGATGAGTTATCTGAAGAAGATAAATTAGTTGTACATCGCGCTCGTCGCGTTCAGTTCTTCTTATCACAGAACTTCCACGTAGCAGAACAGTTTACAGGTCAAAAAGGATCTTACGTACCTGTAAAAGAAACAGTTCGTGGATTTAAAGAAATTCTAGAAGGAAAACATGATGACCTTCCAGAAGACGCATTCCGTCTTGTTGGTGGTATTGAAGAAGTTGTTGAAAACGCGAAGAAAATGATGGCATAAGGCCTTAGGAGGGACGAATTATGAAGACATTTCCAGTCAGTATTGTAACTCCTGATGGACCGGTTTACGAAAACGAAGTTGAAATGGTAAGCGTAAGAGCAGAGAGCGGGGAAATGGGGATCTTAGCAGGTCACATTCCGACTGTTGCACCACTTAAAATTAGTGCAATTCGCTTAAAAAATGGTGGACATACAGATTACGTAGCAGTTAGCGGTGGCTTTATTGAAGTTCGCCCTGAGAAAGTAACAGTATTAGCACCATCTGCTGAAACAGCAAATCATATCGACGTTCATCGCGCAAACGAAGCGAAGCGCCGCGCTGAGCAACGTATGCAAGATAAACAAGCACATGTTGACTTCAAACGTGCAGAAATGGCACTTAAACGTGCGATTAACCGTTTGGATGTTTCAAATATGAAGTAAAGAAAAAAGCCGTAAAGGGATGAACCTTTGCGGCTTTTTATAATGTTCATGCTTGAATTTTCCTAAGTAAATCTAAAAACTGTTTTTTTTCCTCATGATTCAAATTGGAAAATTGTGATGCCTGAAAGTGTTCTTGATTCGGAACCACGTCATGAAATAACTTTTTTCCTTCCTCAGTCAAGGAAAGGTATTTTGTTTTCCATTCCTGCTCTCGTTTAATCAATCCTAACCTTTCCATTTTGCTTAACAGTTGTGTAATATTTCCTTTCGTAACAAAAAGCTTATTTGCTAATTCTTGTTGAGATAATTTTTCATGAGAACCGACTTGAACTAAGACGTCAAACTGGGCTACTGACAGATTCCATTTTTTTAAATGTTGATTCGATTGGCGAATACTCTGGTTGTATATTCGTGATAGACGGAACCATAACATTAAACCGAGACGTTCCTCTTGTTTAGATAATGAAGAATTGTTTATGTTTTCTTTCATCATGTCACCTAATTTTTTCTTATTTACATTGAATTTATGACTAAACTGATAGGATGTCAAGGTCTATAGTCGGTTACATACCGCCGTTTTAAGGTTTTAGATAAATTTGATTTATAACTAAATTGATAAAATATCAATATTATGTCTAGTTTCCTTTGTAAGTTTTTGTTCCTTTTCTCCAATGTATCGACATAAGAATTTGAAATTTGATATAATATCTATAATTGCATTATTTAGAAAAATTAAAAAATAATAAATGGTGCAAATGAATCATAATTTGTACTGAGTGAACTTGTTTTTATGAGGGGGAGAGGGTTTCACAATGGTAAATGTATATGAAAATAGTTATATGATTGTCATCATTTTTTTGCTATTAGGTATATTGTTGCCGGTTGTAGCACTCACCTTGGGGAAATTGCTACGTCCACATAAACCAAGTGCAGCGAAGAAAACAACATATGAAAGTGGAATTGAGCCGTTTCATGATGCAAACGTCCGCTTCCATGCCCGCTATTATATTTTTGCATTGCTTTTTGTAATTTTTGATGTGGAAACTGTGTTTTTATATCCGTGGGCGGTAGCGTATGACAAACTAGGGTTATTTGCATTAGTGGAAATGCTCATTTTTGTTATTATGCTACTCATTGGTCTTGCATATGCTTGGAAAAAGAAGGTGTTACAATGGCTATAAATTTTGAAGATATTCATCCACAGGAACGTGCTGAGTTAGAAAGAAATATATTTTTTACGACGCTTGAGCAAGTAAAAGGTTGGGCACGCAGTAATTCATTGTGGCCGATGACATTTGGATTGGCATGCTGTGCAATTGAGATGATGGGAGTCGGTTCTTCGCATTATGACTTAGATCGATTTGGTTCGTTTTTCCGTACATCCCCGCGTCAATCGGATGTCATGATTGTATCTGGAACGGTAACGAAGAAAATGGCCCCAATTGTTCGTCGTTTATATGATCAAATGCCAGAACCGAAGTGGGTCATTGCAATGGGGTCTTGTGCAACCGCGGGCGGACCGTATGTAAATTCGTATGCTGTTGTAAAAGGGGTAGATCAAATCGTACCGGTGGATGTGTACATTCCTGGTTGTCCGCCGAATCCAGCAGCTTTAATTTACGGTATTAATAAATTAAAAGAAAAAATTCGTTACGAAGCAAAGACAGGAAAGCAGGTGACGAATAAATGAGTAATCGAGATCAAAATATAGATGATATGAAAAAAGAATTAGCAAAACGTGCAAAGGAAGAGGCAAAAAAGCGACTCGCAGCACGTCAGGAAAATGAGGTTCATCATATAGAAGAAAAAGAGAAAGCGCTATCAAATGAGGATGAAGTAGATATAGTGGAAGCAAAGCGACTCGCAGCAGAGGAAGCGAAGGCAAAGGCAGCAGCAGCGGCCAAAGCAAAGGCGGCAGCGTTAGCGAAGCAGAAAGAAAAGGAGAAAGCAGCCGGGCCGGAAGATGTGGAGAAAGAGAAAGCGATCGCAGTAGCGAAGGCAAAGGCAGCAGCAGCGGCCAAAGCAAAGGTGGCGGCGTTAGCGAAGCAGAAAGAAAAGGAGAAAGCAGCCGAGCCGGAAGATGTGGAGAAAGAGAAAGCGATCGCAGTAGCGAAGGCAAAGGCAGCAGCAGCGGCCAAAGCAAAGGTGGCGGCGTTAGCGAAGCAGAAAGAAAAGGAGAAAGCAGCCGAGCCGGAAGATGTGGAGAAAGAGAAAGCGGTCGCAGCAGCGAAGGCCAAAGCAGCGGCAGCAGCAAAAGCGAAGGTAGCGGCGTTAGCGAAGCAAAAAGCATCTGAAGGTGGAAGCATAGATGCTGAGAAAGAAAAAGCAATTGCGGTCGCAAAAGCAAAAGCTGCAGCGGCAGCAAAGGCCCGGGCTGCTGGAGGAAAGAAAGAGGAAGAAGTGAAAGTAGAACAGCCTTCGCAAAATCAGCCGTATTTAGATGCGTATGTTCAGGCAGTTACAGCAAAACTTGGCGAAGGTGTGCTAGAAGATTTCTATATTAATAGGTTGTCTAAAGATGTTCCGACGCTCGTTGTGAAAGTAGAGCATTACTATGGAGTAATGGAGTTGTTACAGAAAGATCCTGAATGTGCGTTCAATTATATGTCAGAGTTGCATGCAACAGATTTTGGGGCGCATATGGAAGTGTATGTGCATTTATTTTCATACGGCAAGAAGCAATCTGTAGCGGTGAAAGTAAAACTTGACCGGGACGAGCCAAGAGTGTCTTCCATTGTACCTTTGTGGAGCGGGGCAGATTGGCCGGAGCGCGAGGCGTTTGATTTGCTTGGCGTTGTGTTTGAAGGGCATCCAAATTTAAAGCGTATTTTGATGCCAGACGATTGGATCGGCTATCCGCTGCGAAAAGATTATGAGCCTTTTGATGCGGGGGTGTAAAACATGATTCGTACAGAAGAAATGCTTTTAAATGTAGGTCCGCAGCATCCGAGTACGCACGGTGTATTTCGGCTCGTTATTAAAATTGATGGGGAAATCATTAAAGAAGCTACACCTGTCATTGGCTATTTGCACCGCGGCACGGAGAAAATTGCGGAAAGTTTGCAGTATACGCAAATTATTCCATACACAGACCGAATGGATTATTTAGCGGCCATGACAAATAATTATGTCATCTGCCACGCAGTGGAGACGATGATGGGGTTGGAAATCCCGGAGCGCGCTGAATATTTGCGCATACTTGCAATGGAACTTGGGCGCGTGGCGAGTCACCTCGTTTGGTGGGGAACCAATTTGCTTGATATTGGAGCGGTCAGTCCATTTCTATATGCATTTCGCGAACGGGAGATGATTATTAACCTACTGAATGAATTATGCGGAGCGCGTTTAACGTTTAATTATATGCGCGTTGGCGGGGTGAAATGGGATGCACCGGACGGCTGGATTGAAAAGGTGCGCGAGTTTGTACCTTATATGAGAGAGCAGTTAGAGGGGTATCACGACCTTGTGAGCGGCAATGAAATTTTCTTAAACCGCGTAAAGGGAGTCGGGATTTACTCGGCAGAAGACGCCCTGCAATATTCGTTAAGCGGAGCAAACTTGCGCTGCACGGGTGAGAAATGGGATCTTCGGAAAGATGAGCCGTACTCTATTTATGAACGTTTTGATTTTGATATTCCTGTCGGTAAGGTGGGGGATGCTTGGGATCGTTATGTTTGCCGAATGGAGGAAATTGAAGAGTCGCTGAAAATTATTGAACAAGCGGTAGAGCAGTTTCCGAAAGAAGGAGCAATCTTAGCAAAGGTGCCAAAGATTATTAAACCACCAAAAGGTGAAGCATTCGTGCGAATTGAGTCACCGCGCGGCGAGATTGGCTGTTACATTGCGAGTGATGGAAAGAAAGAGCCGTATCGCTTAAAGTTCCGCCGCCCATCTTTTTATAATCTGCAAATTTTACCGAAGCTCTTGAAAGGCGAGAATATCGCAAACTTAATTACAATTTTAGGCGGCATTGATATTGTACTTGGGGAGGTTGATGGGTGATGATACAAAACCTCTTAGAGTCACCCGCAAGCTGGACGAATTTTCTTATCTTTTTCGGATTGGCAACGTTGTTGTTGTTTGTCGTTCTTGGCTTTGTTACATATGGAATTTTAGCAGAACGAAAAGTAATGGGATTTATGCAGGGACGTATCGGACCGAACCAAGTGGGCGGTCGGTTTGGACTGCTGCAAACAGTAGCGGACGTATTAAAACTTTTGCTAAAGGAAGATACGATTCCAAAAGCAGCCGATAAACCGCTCTTCATATTAGCACCGGTCATTGCGTTTGCTCCGGCATTCATGGTACTAGCGGTCATTCCGTTTACAGATAAGTTGCAGTTTGCCGATATCGGCGTCGGCTTGCTGTATTACATTGCAGTCTCAGGGATTACAACAATTGGTGTTGTAACCGGGGGCTGGGCATCTAATAATAAATATTCGTTACTCGGCGGAATGCGCGCCGCAGCACAAATGATCTCCTATGAAATTCCACTTGTGATGAGCGTAATTGGGGTCATCCTTCTAACAGGCAGCTTAAATTTAAATGATATTGTAGAGGCGCAAGAAGGGGTTTGGTACATTTTCGTGCAGCCAATTGGTTTTATCGTCTTTTTAATCGCAGCTGTTGCGGAATTGAACCGAACGCCGTTTGATTTACCGGAAGCCGAATCGGAGCTCGTCTCTGGATATCATACGGAGTATTCGGGATTTCGCTGGGCGTTCTTTATGCTTTCTGAGTATGTGTATTTCTTCGGAATGGCATCGCTTATGACAGTACTATTTTTAGGAGGTTGGCAGCCGATTCCGTTCCTAGCGTTTATTCCAGGAGCTGTTTGGTTTGCGCTCAAATTTAGTGCAGTTGTCTTTCTATTAATTTGGTTCCGCGTGACGTTCCCGCGTATACGAGGCGATCAATTAATGGAGTTTGGCTGGAAAGTATTACTGCCGGTAGCACTTGCGAATATTTTCTTAGCGGCATTGATAAAAGAATTGTTCTTCTAATCTAAAGGGGGCAGGAGTACAATGAAGGGTTTATTTAAAGGTTTAAAGTATACACTTAGCAATTTAAGTAAGAAGAAAGTAACGTACGACTATCCAAATCAGCCACTACCACTCCCAGATCGCTTTCGCGGTATTCAAAAGTTTTATCCAGAAAAATGTATCGTGTGCAATCAATGCGCAAATATTTGTCCAACAGACTGCATTCAACTAACAGGGAAAAAACATCCAGATCCAGAGAAGAAAGGGAAAATCATTGATACGTATGATATTAACTTTGAAATTTGTATTCTTTGCGATCTTTGTACGGAAGTTTGCCCGACAGAAGCGATTGTGATGACAAATAACTTTGAGCTAGCCGAATATTCGCGTGATGATTTATTTAAAAACTTACAGTGGCTTGATGAAAATAATCAACATGTGAGAAAGGAGAATAAAGCATGAGCGGCGAGTTAGTAGCGTTTTTAGCATTAGCCCTGCTTGCGATTATGGGCGGTGTACTTATGCTGAACTTAACGAAAGTGATGCATATGATGCTCGCTCTAGTGTTTACCTTTCTTAGTATTGCTGGGCTTTATTTTATGTTATCAGCAGAATTTGTTGGGGTTGCCCAAATTTTGATTTATTCCGGTGCGATTACGATCATTATGATTTTTGGCATTATGTTAACGAAACATAATGATGAAGAAGAAGCACGTTTCGGCTTTCGTAAATTGATTGTTTTTCTTGCTGTTGTAATCTTTGGTGCGGTGATGTATTTTGCGGTGAATAATGTGGACTTTGAGAATGGACGTGTTCAAGATGGTATCGTACTTCATGAACAAAATACACGTCAGATCGGTGAATTGTTGTATTCGAAATATATAATTCCGTTTGAGTTAACATCTGTTGTATTACTTGTTGCTCTTGTTGGTGCAATTGTACTTGCGAAGAAGGACGAGAAAAAGGAGGATTCGCATGAATAGTATTCCAGCTTCTGCATACTTGACGCTTGCGATTATACTGTTTTGCATCGGCTTATTTGGAGCGTTAACGAAGCGTAATACAGTAATTGTATTAATTTGTATTGAACTTATGTTAAATGCGGCGAACTTAAATTTAGTTGCCTTTAGTAAATTAGGGATGTTTCCAAATTTAAAGGGACAAATTTTTTCATTGTTCACAATGTCCGTCGCTGCAGCAGAAGCAGCGGTGGGTTTGGCAATTTTAATTGCTCTATATAGAAACCGCGAAACGGTCAATACAGATGAAATGGATTCGTTAAAGCATTAAGATGATGACCGAAAAGGGGGGAGGAATTCATGATGGATTATGCATGGCTAATACCGCTTTTCCCGCTTGTGTCTTTCGTTTTACTCGTGATGTTTGGCAAGAAGTTAAAAGAAGGAAGCAGCTGGCTCGGCATCTTGCTCACCTTGCTTTCATTTGTGGGTGCGGTACTTGTATTAATAGAACGGCTATCATCAGAAACGGTAAAGCAGCAATGGACTTGGCTCCAAATTGGGGATGTGAATATTTCTTTTGGCTTTGAAGTAAATGCATTAAATGCATTAATGCTCTTTATTGTCACACTTGTGAGTTTGCTCGTTCATATGTATTCAAAAGGGTATATGCATGGCGATGAAAGACTCCATATTTTTTATGCATACTTAGGGCTGTTTACATTTGCGATGCTTGGACTTGTCATCTCTACTAACTTATTACAGCTTTATATATTCTGGGAGTTAGTAGGACTCGGCTCCTTTTTATTAATTGGGTTTTATTTCTTTAAAGAAGAGGCAAAGGCAGCTGCAAAAAAGGCGTTTATTATGACGCGTATCGGGGACGTCGGCTTGTTTATTGGAATGATTCTATTATTCTGGCAAGTTGGTAGCTTTGATTATGAGGTAATCTTTCAGGCCGTACAAACTGGAGAAATTTCGGGGACGATGATTACATTAACGGCGATTTTAATCTTTGTCGGTGCAATTGGGAAATCAGGTCAGTTTCCGCTGCATACGTGGCTTCCAGATGCGATGGAAGGCCCAACACCAGTATCGGCGCTAATCCACGCAGCGACGATGGTTGCTGCTGGGGTATATTTAGTTGCTACTATGTTCCCGCTTTTCGCAGCGAGCGAAGCAGCGATGCAAACTGTTGCAGTTGTTGGCGGTATTACGGCAATCTTTGCAGCATCTATTGGTATCGTGCAAACGGACATTAAGCGTGTATTAGCCTACTCCACGGTGAGTCAGCTTGGTTATATGATGCTTGCGCTCGGTTCTGCTGGGTACGTGGCGGGGGTTTTTCATTTAACGACGCACGCTTTCTTCAAGGCATTATTATTCTTAGCTGCCGGCAGCGTCATTCATGCGGTGCATACGCAAAACATCGAGGAAATGGGCGGTCTGTTTAAGAAGATGAAAGTGACCGGCTCATTGTTTTTAATTGGTACGTTTGCGATTAGCGGCGTTCCGTTATTTTCTGGGTTTTTTAGTAAGGATGAAATCTTAGCAGTGACGTGGGAACGCGGCAATTACGGTTTATTCGTCCTTGCGGTAATCGCAGCTTTCTTCACTGCTTTCTATATGTTCCGCTTGTACTTCCTTGTCTTCACGGGAGAGGCGCGCGGGGAGCAGAAACATGTGCATGAGTCTCCAAAGATAATGACAGTGCCAATGATGGTTCTTGGCGTCCTAGCGATTGTGGCTGGTTATGTGAATACACCTTGGTTCGGAACTTTTCTTGGGGATTGGCTTACAAAAGACGCAGCGTTTCAAGTGAGAGAGGTTCATGGCCCGGCCTGGATTATGATCGTGGCAACGCTCGTTTCAGTGGCTGGGATTGGTTTAGCATATTTGATATATGGAAAACGTACCATTTCACATGATTGGCTTGGCGGGAAGAATACTGCCATGTATAGCTTGCTCCAGGAGAAATATTATATTGATGAATTGTATAGCAAAACGGTGCTTCCGCTCGTTAAAGGAATTGCATATGTTCTATATTTCTTTGAAACGTATATTGTGGAAGGAACCATGCAGTTTATTAGTGGCATCGTAAAAGGTGTAAGTACGATTGGCTCGAAATTACAAAACGGGCAAGTGCAAATGTACGGCACAGTGACAGCGGTTTGCTTAGCTGCACTCGTAATGATTCTGTTATTGACAGGGGGGTATGGAAAATGAGTTCCTTTTTATTATCTTTCTTTATTTTCTCCCCGCTGCTTTGTATCATCCTGCTGGCATTTGTACCGAAGAAAGAGGAAAGAGCAGCGAAGCTTGTTGGTTTGCTTGGAACATTACTTCCGCTTGGGGCCGCGCTCTTTATCGTAAGTACATATGCATCGGGAAAAAGTTTAACGATGTTTGCAGAAAAGGTAAAGTGGATTCAATTTGGAAACTTTCCAAGTATAGAGAAAGAACTGTTCACAATTTATTACGAACTCGGCATTGATGGCTTCTCGCTCGTTATGATGTTTCTTACAGCATTATTGGTGACATTGGCTGCTATTACGGCCTTTTCCGTTACAAAGCACGTAAAGGGTTTCTACATGTTGCTGCTTATGCTTGAAGTCGGCATGCTTGGCGTCTTCGCTGCGGAAAACTTGCTGCTGTTCTTCGTGTTCTTTGAAATTACACTGCCAGCTATGTTTTTACTTGTTGGGAAATGGGGCAAATTTAGCAGTGAAAAAGCGGCGTATAGCTATTTAATTTATAACGGCATCGGGTCAGCGATTTTACTTATTGCTTTTTCCATTTTATTTGCAAGAGCAGGTACAACAAATATTGCAGAGCTACAAACCGTTTTAGCAGGAAAAGAAATGACAACGGTTGGTGAACTGTCTAACTCCTTGCAGTTCGGTTTATTTCTAGCCATTATGATTGCATTCATGATTAAACTTCCAGTCTTTCCGCTGCACCGCTGGATGGTGAATGTCCACGTGGAGGCGCACCCAGCGGTAGTCATGCTGCATGCAGGTGTTCTTTTAAAGATTGGAGCATACGGAATTGTCCGTTTTGGAATGGGACTTTTCCCGGAGCAGTTTGAAAAATTCGCGGTGTTCTTAGGAGTTTTAGGAGTTATCAACTTGCTGTACGGGGCACTCTTAGCACTTGTTCAAACCGATTTCCGAAAGGTGCTCGCATATTCAAGTATTTCGCATATGGGAATCGTATTAATCGGTTTAGCTGCGCTGAACACGGCGGGAATGAAGGGGGCATTGTTCCAAGTCGTTTCCCACGGTTTAATTGCGGCGCTGTTGTTTTTCCTGCTTGGTATAATCGAGCAGCGCTTTCATACTTCTGATATTACAAAACTTGGCGGCTTAGCGAAGCAAGTGCCGGTGCTTAGCGGATTCTTGTTAGCGGGAAGTATGGCTTCGCTCGGACTTCCTGGAATGTCCGGCTTTGTGAGTGAATTTCTCGCATTTCTTGGCTTGTTTCAGGAGAACCGGGTATTAGCGGCAATCGGAGCAATCGGGATTATTTTAACAGCAGTGTATGTACTCCGGGCAGCTATGCAAGTTATATTTGGAAAAAGTGAATGCGAAGCGAAGGACGATATACACGGGTGGGAATATATTCCGGTGGTGATCTTGCTGGCATGTATTCTAATCATTGGTATTCTGCCAGATGTACTAGGTGAACCGCTTCGTGACACATTACAATCGTTAGGAGGTAGGTAGAAGATGGATATGAAAACATTACTAGACTTATCATGGCATCTAATGACGCCGGAATTCATCCTGCTTGGCGGGGCTATTCTTCTATCACTTCTTGATTTGTTTGCAAAACAAACGTTTGAGCGCCGGAATTTATCGTACGGGGCAATTGGTGTGGTCATACTCGCACTTGTGGCGCTTGTTACATTGTACGGTGCACCGGCTGGAGAGATTTTAGATGGATCTTTTGTATTAGACGGATTTTCAAAAGCATTTAAAACGCTCTTATTGCTCGGCGGCATTCTTGTATTACTTCTTGCGGTAGAAGATGATGATAAGCAGCCGATTGAAGACCTGGGAGAGTATTATTACTTATTTTTAACAGCACTTCTTGGTGCGATGTTTATGGCATCTAGCAGTGATCTTATTACACTGTTTATCGGTCTTGAATTATTGTCATTGTCTTCGTACATTTTAGTCGGTATTCGTAAGAAGAATAAAGCTTCGAATGAAGCGGCAATGAAGTATGTAATAAACGGTGGTATTTCTACGGCAATTACGTTGTTTGGAATGAGTTATCTGTACGGACTGACAGGTTCAACAAATATTTTGGATATGCAGCGTTTATTTATGCAAGGTGTGAGCGGCGATATACAACTGTTGTTGTCACTTGCGTTTATCCTGCTTTTTATCGGTTTGTCTTTTAAAATTGCGACTGTCCCATTTCATATGTGGGCACCTGATGTGTATGAAGGAGCAGTAACGCCTGTTACGGCATTGTTAGGAACCGTATCGAAAATTGCTGGATTTGTAATGATTGTTCGCATTTTTTTAGTCATTTTCGCAGCTATTCCTGTGCAAAATGGGGCGGCATCACTATTTAGCAATATGAGCATCTATATTGCCGTTCTTGCAAGTGTAACGATGATTGTTGGGAATAGCGTTGCTTTAAAGCAGCATAGTATAAAACGAATGCTTGCGTATTCAGGAGTGGCACATGCTGGTTATTTACTCGTACCGCTTGTTGCGATGTCGCCATTTCTTCTGGATAGTATGTGGTTTTATATGTTTGCTTATGTACTGATGAATATCGGAGCATTTGCAATTATCCACGGAATAATTTTACGAACGGGGCAAGAAAATATATCTGCTTTTGCTGGTTTATATAAACGATCACCGTTTGCTGCAATCATGATGACAATTTTTATTTTGTCACTTGCTGGTATTCCTGGGACAGCTGGATTTATCGGGAAAATTAACATCTTTTTAGGGGCCTTTATCGCCCAGCCAGCTCATTACGTGCTAGCATCGATAATGATGGGAACAACGGTTATCTCATTCATCTACTATTTTCGCATCTTGCAGCAAATGTTTTTTCGCCGGGCAGAAAGTGACGAGCGTATCGTTCTTCCGGTTAACTTGAAAATCGTTGTAAGCCTTTGCGCAATTGCAACAGTTGTGCTCGGGATATTACCAGCCGGCGGTTACAATTTCTTTTATAATTATTTTCCGCTTATGAAAGATTTCTTCTTTCTTGGGAATATGGTACAATAGTACAAATTGAAAGTGTAGAGCATAAACTCTGCACTTTTTATTTTGGTGAATTTTCTTTTACTACATAAGTAGTAAGCAGTCTGGTTCATACGGGGAGTTGCCCGTTAGAGCAGGATAAAAGGGGTCGATTTGTTATGGCACAAATTTTAGGGCAACAAGCACTCATTGCAATTGTGTCGCATTTACTGTTTATTACCATTACGTGGTGGGCACTGCAAGGTCTTCACCTAGAACGCTTAATGAAGCCGGGAAAAGTACTGCAAATGAAGGTGCTTCTTATTTTTGTAACGATTGCCATCGGTGCATCTGTAAGTAATTTTCTCCTTGATTATTTAGGCTATTCAAAGAGTTTAACGTACCTTGTAAAGTAAAAAAGTACAACGTATAGAACCATCCTTCTCCGTCAACAATGGGGACTAGGAGGGGATGAACGTGAAAAAAATGCAAGCCATGATGTTGATTATCGTGAGTGTGGTTGTATTTTTAGCTGGATATAGAGAGATGAAACCTGTGAGCGACCAGGAAAAAATGGAGAGCATGATAGCTGTTTTAGAGAAGAACGGTGCTGATGTTCAGCGTTGGTCTTGGTTAGCAAGGGAAACGAAGACAATTTCAAATATACATACGTTTGAAGAGTTACTAAAGCAACTGAAGGAACGTGCAAATGTAGAAGAATGGGAAATTGAGCAATCTAAAGATGGCTACAAAGCAACTGCACAAAAAAAATCTTCTTCTTATGAAGAAAGACTGGTAGTTACGTGGACAATGGAAAATACTAAAGAAAACACTTTCATTATATATGAAGTGAGCGGAGCAAAATGGAATCCTAAATATATTAATAAAATGAATCAAATTTTTGATAAAAAACCAAAAATTTATACTTGTATTCAAGGGGCGCTCAATGATAAGATTGAAGGTGTTTTGCAAGATAAAGTAAATGAAGTTTTGAAAGATCTTTCAGTAAAAATGATTGAAAAAGTAGAAGAAAGAGCATTTGTGTCAGTCTCCGCATATAATAAAAAATGGAATGACGCTCTTTCAACAAATAAAGAGAAAATCAATGTGCAAATAGCAATACGTTCTACAAACAACAAGAATACAATTGTGGTTGGCACACCGATCATAACTTCTGAGTATTGAATAGATGTGAAAAAAGGACACGGAGGGGAATAACTTGGAAAAGATCATCGTCCGTGGCGGAAAGCGGTTAAACGGCACAGTGCGCGTAGAGGGCGCAAAAAACGCTGTATTACCTATAATCGCTGCAGCCCTATTAGCGAGTGATGGAAAGAATGTACTATCTGAAGTACCAGAATTATCAGATGTATACACAATTAATGAGGTATTACGTCATTTGAATGCAGAAGTATCTTTTGCAAACAATGAAGTAACAATTGATGCATCAAAAGAATTAAACATCGAAGCACCGTTTGAATATGTACGTAAAATGCGCGCGTCCGTTCTTGTAATGGGGCCGCTTTTAGCACGTAATGGTCGTGCACGTATTGCACTTCCTGGCGGATGTGCAATCGGTTCACGTCCAATTGACCAACATTTAAAAGGCTTTGAAGCAATGGGAGCAAAAGTAAAGGTTGGTAATGGATTTGTTGAAGCATATGTAGACGGTAAGTTAACTGGTGCGAAAATTTACTTAGATTTCCCAAGTGTAGGGGCAACAGAAAACATTATGTCTGCCGCTGTATTAGCAGAAGGGACAACAGTTCTTGAAAACGCAGCAAAAGAACCAGAAATCGTAGACTTAGCGAACTTCTTAAATGCAATGGGAGCAAAAGTACGCGGTGCTGGAACTGGCACAATTCGTATTGAAGGTGTCGATAAATTATATGGTGCAAACCATTCGATTATTCCTGATCGTGTTGAAGCAGGAACATTTATGGTTGCAGCAGCAATTACAGGCGGAAACGTGTTAATTGAAAATGCTGTACCAGAACATTTACGTTCTATTACAGCAAAAATGGAAGAAATGGGTGTTACAATTATTGAGGAAAACGAAGGTGTACGCGTTATCGGCCCTGAGAAGTTAAAAGCGGCTGATATTAAAACGATGCCACACCCAGGATTCCCAACAGATATGCAATCACAAATGATGGCATTATTATTGAAAGCAAACGGCACAAGCATGATTACAGAAACAGTATTCGAAAACCGTTTCATGCATGTGGAAGAATTCCGCCGTATGAATGCAGATATTAAAATCGAAGGCCGTTCTGTAATTATGAATGGGCCAGGTAACCTGCAAGGCGCTGAAGTAGCAGCAACAGATTTACGTGCTGCAGCAGCGTTAATCTTAGCCGGTTTAGTATCTGAAGGTCATACGCGCGTAACAGAATTAAAACATCTTGACCGCGGATATGTAAACTTCCATGGCAAGTTAGCTGCACTAGGTGCAGATATTGAACGTGTAACTGAACAAGTGGAAGAAGTAGTAGAACAACAAGTATCTGATCTTCACGCTTAATAAGGATAGCTTCTATGCAAAGGCATGGAAGCTATTTTTTATGTACTCTTATTGTTATAGTCAAGAAACATAATATTTATGCCTGTTTCATTAAAAATTCTAAAAATTTAAATAAGAATCAGGTGAAAAAGAACGTGTTCTAAATGCTTGTCTTACTCCATAAGAATGAAATGAGTCTAATTTCATAGTGGAGGAAGATAATGAAAACGACAAAGCCCATTATCGTCATCATAGTGCTGTTAGTAGCGTTAGTGATTATTGTACCAAGCGCGCTTGTTTTTCCGTTTGGAAAAGTTAAAGAAGGCAAGAATCATTCACCTTCTGCTCCTAAGTCCACACAAGACATGCCAGCTCCCTCTCCTACAAAAACTGATGTGCAAGTATCTGTGTATCGCAGTCAGCAAAAAAAGACCGAAACTGTTTCAATTGAAGACTATGTTGCTGGCGTTGTTGCTGCAGAAATGCCGGCAAACTTTGAAATGGAAGCATTAAAGGCACAGGCATTAACGGCACGTACATTCGTTGTGAAGCGTATGTTAAGTGAACAAAGGCTTCAAAATAAAGCGGACGTAACAGATACGGTAGACAATCAAGTGTACAAAAGTAAAGCGGAGCTAAAAGAACAGTGGGGCAAAGAGTACGAAGGCAAAATGAAGCGTATTGAAGAAGCGGTATCAAAAACAGCCGGACAAGTTTTAACGTATGAAGGCAGCCCGATTACAGCGTCATTTTTCTCGACAAGCAATGGCTATACAGAAAATGCCGCCGATTATTGGGGCAGTGACTATCCGTATTTAAAAAGTGTAAATAGTCCTTGGGATCAACAAGCACCAAAATTTACGAGTGAACAAACTTTTACTGTTGCTGACTTTCAAAAGCGCCTTGGCGTAAAAGTGTTAGCAAATGGAAATATTGGCAACATTAAAGAACGCACAGAAGGAAAGCGCGTTAAGGAAGTTGACTTTCAAGGAAAGACATTAACAGGAAAAGATGTGAGGGACAAATTAGGCTTACGTTCCTCTGATTTTACGTGGAAGCAGCAAGGGAATCAAATTGTTATCACAACGAAAGGATATGGTCACGGCGTTGGAATGAGCCAGTACGGTGCAAACGGAATGGCGAAGGAAGGGAAGGTATATACAGATATTGTTGCGCATTATTATAAAGGTGTGGCAATTTCACCGCTGAATCAGTATGAGGGGAAATTGACGGCGAAGAAGTGAAAGCATAGTGCGGCGGCGCTATGCTTTTTCATATATGGATGTTTCGTTTTATCGAACAATCTTTACAGTGTGTCGAACGGTAGCCCTGATACGAATACATTGCCTTAAATAAAGTGAAACTTTAATCAGTGGGGGTTTTCTTCATCCCCCACTGATTATCAGCCCTCACCAATCGGGCTTTTACGGGCAGTTTATCTCCCGCCTAACTTCTTTGCTTTCGCTGAATTTTGAGGCGGGAGTATTACTGCCCGTTAATGCGGGATAAATAGAATTGTTGTAATTCTGTGTCAGACTTTGTAGAAAAGGTAAGAAAGATTGTTGATTTTTGCACATGTTTGTCATGTTATAATACAGTTGTATCTTTAAATATATACAATGATAACAGGGGGCATGTAAGATGATGATGGATGTACCGCTTCTCATTCCGGCAATGATGGAACGGGCAGAGAAGTACTTTCCAAAAAAGGAAGTTGTCTCGCGTACGGCATCGCGCATTCAAACATTAACGTACGGAGAAATTGCAAAGCGGACAAGAAAGCTTGCAGGTGTATTAAGGAAAATGGGAATTGAGACAGGAGATAAAGTAGGAACAATTGCCTGGAATCATCACCGCCATTTAGAAGCATATTTTGCGATTCCAGGAATCGGAGCTGTATTACATACAATTAATTTACGCCTTTCTGCAGAACACATTTCCTACATTATTAACCACGCCGACGATAAAATTATTTTCGTAGATGAAGATATGGTTTCTATATTAGAAAGTATTCGAAACGAAATTCCTCATGTGAAAGCATTTATTATTATGACGGATGACGATGCACTACCTCATACAACACTATCACCAGCATATCACTATGATAAACTCCTCGAAGAAGGCGATGAAACATTTCAATTTGTAACAGATTTAGACGAGAAAGCACCTGCTGGCATGTGCTATACTTCCGCGACGACAGGAAAACCGAAAGGCGTCGTGTACACGCATCGTAGTATTGCACTCCATAGTATACGCTTGGACTTGTAGACGGAGGGGGCATATCAGAAGCAGATACGTGTATGCCTGTTGTTCCGATGTTCCATGTAAATGCGTGGGGACTTCCATTTGCAAGTACATGGTTCGGTACAAAGCTTGTCTTACCAGGACCGCACTTTACTTCGGAAATTTTAGCAGAGTTAATTGAACGTGAGAAAGTAACGATTACTGCTGGCGTCCCGACCATTTGGATTGGTTTACTGCAAGAGCTTGAAAAGTATCCGTATGATATTAGCAGCATTCGTACGATATGGTCAGGCGGATCGGCAGCACCAAAAGGTATGATTCGCACATATGAAGAAAAATATGAAATTGCGTTCAGACAAATCTACGGAATGACGGAAACAAGTCCGGCTGTTGTCATTAACTGTCCGAAATCGTATCAACGTGATTTACCGAAAGAAGAATATTATGAGCTTCGTTCTCGCCAAGGTTATTTATTCCCAGGCCTTGAAATGAAGGTAATTGGTCAAAACGGTGAGATTAAGTGGGACGGTGAAGAAATGGGAGAGCTTTGCCTTCGCGGACCATGGATTGCCGGCAGCTATTATAATGATGAACGCACTGAAGAAGCGATGAAAGATGGCTGGCTGCACACAGGCGATATCGTAACAGTGGACCCGGAAGGCTTTATTAAAATTGCTGATCGCACAAAAGATTTGATTAAAAGCGGCGGCGAATGGATTTCTTCCGTCGATTTAGAAAACGCTTTAATGACACACGAAAAAGTATTAGAAGCATCTGTTGTTGCTGTTCCACATGAAAAATGGCAAGAGCGTCCTGTTGCATGTGTCGTTTTAAAAGAAGGAGAAATGGTCAATCAAGAAGAGCTCTACGATTTATTAGAAAGTCAATTTCCAAAATGGTGGATGCCAGACGACATTTTATTTGTAGAAGAAATCCCGAAAACATCTGTCGGGAAGTTCTTGAAGCGAGCGCTTCGCGATCAGCTGAAGAGTTATATGGTGAAGTAAAAAGGTAAAAGCAGGCTACCTCGATGTGAGGTAGCCTATTTCTGTGAAAGGAATAGATGATGTGGTTTTGCAAATCTGTTCCCCTCGCATTACGTATGAATCGTAATCTTATAATATTGGGAATTTTATCACGGATTTCCATATAACGTCTGATATAATGGAACAAAAAACCAACATAGGGGTGAGAGGATGGCGTTATTAGAACTGAACCAATTGGCAAAGACGAATGTTTTGCCATCTATTCAGTTAGAAATCGAGAATGGACAGTGTGTTGTACTGCAATGCAATAATCATATTGGTAAAACGTTGCACCGCATTATTATGGGAGAAGAAGAAGCATCGACGGGGACTGTGTTATTTGATGGACAGCCGCTTGGGAAACATTCTTTTTCTCGAATCGGCTTTTGTTTTTTAGATGATGAGGCGTACGAACGCTTAACGGTAAAAGATTACTTTACTTTTTTGCGAGGATTATATGGTAATGGATTATCGGTAGATGAAGTTGTCCAGCTTGTGGGTCTTCTAGATAAAAAAGAGGTAAAGATAAAGGAATTAACCTTTTCTGAGAAACGCCGCCTTCATATTGGAAGGAGTATGATACATAATCCAGACCTTGTTATTTTGGAAGAACCGGAACAAAACTTAGATATTGAAAGTACAATCATTATTCGAAATGTCATTACAAAATTAAAAGAGACAGGAAAAGCGATTTTTATTACTTCTGCCTTTCTTTCGGATGCTTTATCTTTAACGGAGGACGTGTATGTGTTACATCAAGATGGTGTGAAAAAAGTGGAAATCGAGCAAGAGGAACAGGGGGAAGTGGAAGACGAAAAGGTAATCGAAATGATTCCGCAAATGAAATTAGAACGTATCCCAGCAAAAGTAAACGATAAAATTATTTTATTGGATCCAATGGAAATTCAATTTATTGAAACACAAAATGGGATTACACATATTCATGTGCGTGATGGAGATTATATTTGCGCGCTTACGTTAAGTGAATTAGAAGAGCGTCTAAAAGGATTCGGATTCTTCAGGTGTCACCGCTCTTACCTCGTGAACTTACAACGTGTACGAGAAGTGATTACATGGACGCGAAACAGCTACAGTTTAATTCTTGATGATGAACGAAAAACATCGATTCCGCTGTCAAAAGGAAGAATGGATGAATTGAAAGATGTAATTGGATTGTAAACGTATGCTGCGTTAACCCCAATAATTATTTCACTCGCCTCTTATGGTGTTTCAATGAGCTAAAACTATGCTCCATTCACCGGTAAAAATACTCCTTTTACCGGTATTTTACTGCAAGGCCCCTTTGTTTTTCATATGATTGAGTCAAGAAAAACGAAACGAACAAACGAAATTCGCTGAAGCGAGTTTCATCTATAAATGAAAAGCAAAGGGGATGACGTAATGACGTTGGCAATTGAAATGAAAGACGTGATGAAAACCTTCGATAGTAAAACAGCGCTTCGCAATGTAAATATTGAAGTGAAACAAGGAGAAATCTTCGGGTTTCTTGGGCCAAGTGGGTCTGGAAAAACAACAACTGTAAAAATCTTAACCGCTCAGTTACTTCATAGTGTAGGAACGGTAAAAGTGTTAGGGCAAGATCTTACAGGACCAGGAAGCATTGATTATAAACGAATTGGCATTTTAACAGATAACAGCGGCTTATATGAAAGACTTAGCATTTATGATAACTTACTATTATTTTGTGACTTGTACAATTGTCCAAAAGAGCGAATCGATGAAGTGTTAGCACAAGTGAACTTATTAGATGATAAAAAAACACAAGTGAAAAAGCTGTCAAAAGGAATGAAGCAGCGTGTGACACTAGCAAGGGCGATTCTTCATAAGCCGGATATCCTTTTCTTAGATGAACCAACTTCCGCGCTTGACCCAGCAAATGTTCAAAACATTCATAACATCTTAAGAGATTTAAATAAAGAAGGGACAACAATCTTCTTAACAACACACAATATGGATGAAGCAGAAACACTTTGCGAGCGCATCGCATTCTTATGCGGCGGGGAAATTGTCGCGCTTGATACGCCAGAAAACCTCCGTTTACAATACGCGAAAGATAAAATTGAAGTTGTGTTAAAAGATAAGAAAAAAGAAACAGTGCAAAAAGATGAATTAGGAGCAAAACGTATTTCAGAATGGATGAAAAAAGGTGAATTACTATCGATTCATTCTTATGAACCGACGCTCGGGGATATTTTCATTGAAGTAACTGGGAGGGGATTATGATGACATTTTCTATGAAGAGGTTTTCGGCGATTTTACGGAAAGAGATGCAAGATTTAAAAACGAATGCACAAGTATTATTAATGGCAATTTTACCACTTGGTTTAGCGTTATTTTATCAACAAATGAGGGGCGAGAAAGAGCTTCTAGCGGGAATTGTAGTTATTATGGTATTGAGTATGGTGACAACAATTACACAAGCGACTCTGATTGCAGAAGAAAAAGAAAAACATACTCTTCGTGTTATGATGCTATCACCAGCTTCTCCTATAGAAGTCATTTTAGGGAAGTCTTTGCCAATTATGGTTTTATCGTTCTTTTTAAGTATAATAAGTTTATTTTTGTTAGATACGTTAAAGGGAAATGTCTTTTTATTAATGATCATTATTTTATTGGGAGTACTGCTATTTATTATAATAGGGACAATGATTGGTCTTTTAGCTAAAAACCTAGTGCAAGTTTCTGTGCTTGGCACACCAATTATGATGATTTTTTTTGCAGGGCCTTTATTGCATCTCTTTGTGAAGAATGAAATTGTAAAAAAAATTCTCTATCATATCCCGACAAATCATATTTTTAATGCAATTACAGGTGCATTAGAGGGAAAAGGCTTTTCTGCATTGAGTGAAAATGTAATAAATATCTCCGTTTGGATTTT
The DNA here is from genome assembly GCF_900116295.1 of Bacillus sp. 103mf. GTDB lineage: Bacteria > Bacillota > Bacilli > Bacillales > Bacillaceae_G > Bacillus_A > Bacillus_A bruguierae. The sequence continues at coordinate 36,761 of NZ_FPAF01000013.1, read as the reverse complement.
GATTACGTTTATTCTGTTTCTCTTTGTCTATAAAAAGAAACAACTAGACTAAAAAACTGAGCTGAAAACGCTCAGTTTTTTCTTTTTTCATCATTTCCTCGGAAATTTTTCGTTTTTTATGCATAATTTTACAAACTTTGTCGAAAAGTAATTGGTTGTAGGTTGTATAGGATGCGTGAATCTTGTTCAAAATGATTGCTGAGGTGATGATAGAATGAGAGAGAGGGAAAACAAGAAGTCTTCTCGAAAAGTAGTACATTTATTTCAAAAGCGTTGGGTATTCCCGACACTATACATTGTGTGTGCAGCAGTCATTTTAACAGTTGCATTATGGTATCAGGCAACGAATACGAAAAAGATGCCTGAGAAAAATGAAGCAACGCAGCAAAGTCAAGGTGAAAATCCAACAATGCCAGTAATCAAATCTTCAGAAGTCGTGAAGATGCCAACTGCAAATGGTACAGAAGTTGTTGTAAAGAAGAAGTTTTACGAAGATAAGGCAGCAGCTGCGGAGCAAGAACAAGCACTTGTTTTTTATAACAACACATACTCTGCGAATACAGGAATCGATATCGCAGCGAAAAATGGTAAAGAATTTGATGTAACAGCAGCATTAAGCGGAACAGTTACAAAAGCGGAAAAAGATCCACTTCTTGGCTATGTTGTAGCAGTTGACAACGGCAATGGTATTACAACGTTTTACCAAAGCTTAGGAAATGTAAAAGTGGAAAAAGGCGCGAAAATTAATCAAGGTGAAGTGTTAGGGAAAGCAGGATTAAGTGAAGTGAATAAAGATGCAGGTTATCATGTTCATTTCGAAGTTCGTAAAGATAATGTTGCTGTAAACCCAGAGCGTTACTTTGACAAATCTGTTGCGGATATTAAAGTTGAAAAACAAGAAAAGAAAAAAGAAGAGAAATCAACAAGCGGCTCAGCTGAAGATAAGCAAAAAGAAGAGAAATCAACAAACGGCTCAGCCGAAGATAAGCAAAAAGAAGAAAAATCAACAAGCGGCTCAGCTGAAGATAAACAAAAAGAAGAGAAATCAACAAGCGGTTCAGCTGAAGATAAACAAAAAGAAGAGAAATCAACAAACGGTTCAGCTGAAGATAAGCAAAAAGAAGAAAAATCAACAAGCGGCTCAGCTGATGACAAGAAAAAAGAAGAAAAATCAACAAATAGCTCAACAGAGAACGAAAATACATCTTCTCCTGAGCAAGCAGAGTAATATACAAAACCATCAACTCTTTATGCGAGAGTTGATGGTTTTATTTTTATATAAAAATAAAATGTATCTCTAAAAAACCTTGTAACGGCAAGGAAATTGGACAGAATTCTCGAATATATATTACTAAAAGGAGGGGATTGTGTTGTCGTTATTATTTGTTGTGTCAATTGCACTTATTTTATTATTTGTTTTATTTTCCTTATATTATTTAATTGCAAGTAAGAGAGAAGTCCCCCATCAAAGCCTTTTGGAAGAAGAATTTGATCAAGAGGAATGACGCTTTTTAGAAGGCGTCATTTTTTGTTGCCTGTGTACAAAAAGGAAAACTTTCATTTTTCACCGATTTCTCAAAAAAAAATGTAATTTTTGTCACTGTAGTCCGCAAAAATGGAGAACTTGTAGCATATAAATACAGTGCGGGCAATACAATGGTATAAACCAAAGCAAAGAGAGTGTTTGAGGTGAGAAATCGTGGATCATTTCATTATAAATCCCAGAAAGTGTAGCGCTTACAAACAGCACTCGAACTTACAGCCTAGTCACATGCAGCGAGTCTCATTTCACCCTTCTCACATCCAATTTAGGGAGGCGAGTGGTGTGCACGATTACATCAAAGAGAGAACAATCAAGATTGGTAAGTATATCGTGGAGACAAGAAAAACAGTTCGTGTTATTGCGAAGGAGTTTGGTGTGTCAAAAAGTACTGTGCATAAAGATTTAACAGAACGCTTACCAGAAATTAATCCAGAGCTCGCAAATGAAGTGAAGGAAATTCTTGATTACCATAAGTCAATTCGTCACCTTCGAGGCGGCGAAGCAACGAAGCAAAAGTATCAAAAAGAGGATACAGAAAAAATCGTGCGTCAATAATCTGACACTTAGCAAACATTCCTAAGAAAAGAGAACTTTTTTAATATAATTCAATTCTTCAATATTACGTTTCAGAAAAGAATATGATAAAATTAGGAATTAGGTGCAAAAGAATACGGGGTTAACCTGATCTAGATATTGAGGAGGAAAACATAGGGATGTTTGCAAGAGATATCGGAATTGACCTTGGCACGGCCAATGTATTAATTCATGTAAAGGGTAAAGGAATTGTATTAAATGAACCGTCTGTTGTGGCAATTGACCGCAATACAGGAAAAGTATTAGCGGTAGGTGAAGAAGCAAGACGTATGGTAGGGCGTACACCTGGAAACATTGTAGCGATTCGTCCGCTTAAAGATGGTGTAATTGCTGACTTCGAAATTACAGAAGCGATGTTAAAACATTTCATCAACAAACTTGACGTAAAAGGCTTTTTATCAAAACCGCGCATTTTAATTTGCTGTCCAACAAACATTACATCTGTAGAACAAAAAGCAATTCGTGAAGCTGCTGAGAGATCTGGTGGTAAGAAAGTATACTTAGAAGAAGAACCAAAAGTAGCTGCTGTTGGTGCTGGTATGGAAATCTTCCAACCAAGTGGAAACATGGTTGTAGATATTGGCGGAGGTACAACGGATATTGCAGTACTTTCTATGGGCGATATCGTTACCTCCTCTTCCATTAAAATGGCGGGCGATAAGTTTGATATGGAAATCTTAAGCTATATTAAACGTAAGTATAAGCTATTAATTGGGGAACGTACATCAGAAGATATTAAGATTAAAGTAGGTACAGTGTTCCCAGGTGCACGTAGTGAAGAACTTGAAATTCGCGGTCGTGACATGGTAACAGGCTTGCCTCGCACAATTACAGTATGCTCTGAAGAAATCACAGAAGCATTGAAAGAAAACGCAGCTGTTATTGTACAAGCTGCAAAAGGTGTATTAGAACGTACACCACCTGAATTATCTGCTGATATTATTGACCGCGGCGTTATTTTAACAGGCGGCGGTGCATTATTACACGGTATTGACATGCTTCTTGCAGAAGAGTTAAAAGTACCTGTATTAATTGCGGAAAATCCAATGCACTGCGTAGCGGTTGGAACAGGTATCATGCTTGAGAATATCGACAAATTACCACGCCACGCTTTGCGATAAGAACGTAATTTAATCAGTGGAACCAATTGAAAGAATGAAAAACGTTAGGTATACATCCTAACGTTTTTTTGAAATTTATATATTTATTTATCTGTTTTTAAAAATATATTACTTTTATGAAAAATAAAGAAAGATAAAGAAAAAAAGAGAAAAGGCGACCTAAATTGAAAAAAATGTAGAATTCTGTCGTTTTTAGATTGTAAATAATTATACTATAATGAATTCAAATACGACAAATGAGGTGAATATGCCTTTGGTATATTGACTTCTCCTAACTTGGGCATATGCTTTTTCTATCTCCGTGTGAACTGTAATTATGCTTGTTATACCAAAAGTTGTGAGAAGAAAGAGTGTATGCATTTTTTTGAAATGATACGAAGCAGAAAAGTCTGCTTCGTTTTTTTGTAATGACAAATAATAAACAAAATGGGATAATATATATAACCTAGTACTAAGACTAGTAACTAAAAAAGGAGCGAGATGTGATGTTAAACATAGAGCAAATTAAAGAAATTATCCCGCATCGCTATCCATTTCTACTTGTTGATCAAGTTCTTGAAGTAGAAGAAGGAAAACGTGCGGTCGGTATTAAAAACGTATCTGCAAATGAAGAATACTTTAACGGTCATTTCCCTGACTACGCAGTAATGCCTGGTGTACTCATTGTAGAAGCATTAGCACAAGTTGGCGCAATTGCTGTTTTAAAGAAAGAAGAAAATCGCGGCCGTCTTGCCTTCTTTGCTGGCATTGATAACTGCCGCTTTAAAAGACAAGTACGCCCAGGTGATCAGCTTCGCTTAGAAGTAGAAATGACACGTGTACGCGGTCCGATTGGCAAAGGAAAAGCAGTTGCAACTGTAAATGGTGAAGTAGCATGTGAAGCGGAAATTACATTTGCGCTTGGAGATAAGAAAGAGTAAAACCGTCATAACGATGACGGTTTTTTATTTATCCCGCTATTCATGGGCAGTAAGACCCCTACCTCAAGATTGAGAGGGAAGTAAAGAAGATAAGTGGGGGATGAAGAAAACCCCCACTGATGAAAGTTTCACTTTATTTTAATTTTTTAAATTTAAACTATATTCAAAAATATTATTGTTAATATAAGTAAAATATTGTATGATTTGGTGTGCGGTGTTTTCTTAGGAAGAAATTGTTGAGCAGCTTGCGATTTCTTATGCTAGGGAAATGTATATTTCGCTATTGTCACCTTGAGAATAGAAAGAACTTCTAGTATGTGCTGATGAAGGTTTCACTTTATATGAGGAGGATGTCGTATATGTTTTTTCGTAAACGTCTGCAATCGAAGCGGAAACTTATTGCATATGAAAAGCCGCAATCTGTTCTTGCTGAACAATATCGTAATATCCGAACAAATATACAATTTGCTTCTATTGATCAAAAGATTCGTTCTCTTGTCGTTACATCGGCAAATCAAGGAGAAGGAAAAACAACGACGGCTGCCAACCTTGCTATCGCTTTTGCACAGCAAGGAGAAAAAATATTACTTATAGACGCGGACTTGCGAAAACCCGTTCTTCATCAACTATTTCGAGTTGATACTGTTTTTGGATTAACGAGTGTATTATCGAAACAACGAACGTTACAGGAGTGCATTGCAAAAACAGATATAGAAAATGTACATTTGTTAGCATGCGGACCTATCCCGCCAAATCCAGCAGAATTATTAGGATCAACGATGATGGGTGAATTATTACAAGAAGCAAAGGAATATTATGACCTCATTCTGTTCGATACACCACCTGTTCTTGCCGTTACAGATGCTCAAATTATTGCAAATCAATGTGAAGGTACAATACTTGTACTACGCAGCGAAAAAACTGAAAAAGAGCAAGCGCTAAGAGCGAAAAATGTATTACACCATGCAAATACAACATTGCTCGGCGTTGTGCTTAATGCGAAACCTCAATCCGAACATACATATGGATATTAGTAATAAAAGGCTCTGTTAAAGGATATTGTTGATTTTTGAAGCCTTTCTGCGGTTTTGATATAAAATTGAAAACAAGGGAAACTAATCGATTTTAGTACAAGGGGGAGCAAATATGGCTATAAAATTAAAATCTGAGCGTCTATGTATAGAACCCTTTACCAAGAATGATGCATGTAGGATCAAAGAATTGGCTAATGACAAGGAGTTAGCAGATATTCTTGGGCTTCCACACCCATATGAATTGAAGTTCGCACAAGATTGGATTGATATTCAACCAGAACTTATAAGGCAAGGAGTCGAATATCCTTTAGGAATCATTTCTAAAGAATCAGGAGAAATTGTAGGTACGATTACTTTAAGAATTGATAAGGTTAACAATAGAGGAGAGCTTGGCTATTGGATTGGTCAGGACTATTGGAGAAAAGGTTTTGCAACCGAAGCTGTAACCAGAATGATTAATTTTGGTTTTATCGAACTGGGTTTAAACAGAATTTGGGCATCTGCTATCTCCAGAAACAAATCATCAATAAGGGTGTTAGAGAAGTCTGGCTTACGCAAAGAAGGAACTTTGAGGCAGAATAGACTTTTATTAGATACATATGAAGACGTTGATGTTTATGGACTTTTAAAGACAGAATACAACGCTATAACTTGCAAATAAAATTGACAATGTGATGACAAAGGAAAGCCATTCAGAACTGGAATTCCCTTTGTATCTCTTAAAAATTAACATTGTAATTTTTAAGAGCCAATTAAAAAATAAGAAACCTAGGTGAAATCCATTGACTCCTAGGTTTTTTGTATATATAAATATTTTAGATATATAAAATATACGATATTTTATTGGACGTTTATTGACAAATTCACGAGAGGATATTGTCAGATTTAATCGGATTTTGTAATATTAAATTAGGTTTGTTTAAAATTGCAAAATGGATACAAGTACCATGAGTAGACAATGACATAAAGGTTTTTATAAAAATCTTATGTTTTTATAAAAATCTTATGTTTTTTTTATGTTATACTCTTTGTTATGTAAATTTATGAGAGCTGGGGGAGCTTATGGAAGAAACGATTAGTTTAAAAGAGTTATTTCAAGTTTTACGAAAGCGCTTCGCGATGATCCTTTCTATTACATTTGGAGCAGCAATCATTAGTGCGATTGTGAGCTTTTTCTTTATGACACCAATCTATCAATCTTCAACGCAAATTCTTGTTAACCAAAAGAAACAAGAAGGAGCAGCGATTCAATTTAATGAAGTTCAGACGAATGTTCAATTGACCAATACATATAAGGTTATTATTAAAAGCCCTGTTATTTTAGATCAAGTGAAAGAAAAGCTAGGTTTACATATAACAACGCAAGAATTAAATGAAAAGATTGAAGTTGCTAATGAGAAAGATTCACAAGTAGTAACAGTAACAACACAAGATAAAGATCCAAAAGTAGCACGTGATATCGCAAACACAACAGCGGAAATATTTAAAGTTGAAGTTGCTAAAATTATGAGGGTAGATAACGTAACTGTTTTATCGAAAGCAGAAGTGGCAGAAAATCAATCTCCGATCAAGCCGCGTCCGATGATAAATATTGCAATTGCGCTTGTCGTAGGATTAATGGCATCTGTTGGACTAACATTCTTACTAGAATATTTAGACAACACTGTAAAGAAAGAAGAAGACGTAGAGAAATTACTAGGATTACCAGTTCTCGGTATTGTTGCACGTATGGATGAGGAAGAAGTAGGGAAGAAATCACATGCAGCGTCAACGAAGAAAGTGAGGGGGCAAACAATTGGTTCTTAAAAGTTTATTTAAGAAAAAGAAAAATCATCGTCAACGTCGTCAATTAATTGCATACCATCAGCCAAAATCACCAATCTCTGAGCAATATCGCAACATTCGTACAAATATTGAATTTGCCTCAGTAGATATGAAAATTCATTCTTTAATGGTGACGTCTGCGAATCCAAGTGAAGGGAAAACGACGACAACATCAAATATTGCCGTTGTATTTGCCCAGCAAGGAAAGCGCGTATTACTTGTCGACGCAGACTTACGAAAACCAGCAACGCACCAAATGTTTCAAATTGAAAACATTTTTGGTTTAACAAATGTATTAACAGCTGGTGAACAATTAGAAAAATGCATTCAAAAAACAGCAGTAGATAAATTAGATTTTCTTCCATCTGGTCCGATTCCGCCAAATCCTGCAGAACTACTTGGATCAAATGCGATGAAAGAACTGCTTAGTCAAACTTTCAGCTTATATGATCTAGTAATCTTCGACTTGCCGCCAATCTTACCGGTAACGGACGCACAAATTATGGCAAGCCAATGTGATGCATCTGTACTTGTTGTACGTAGTGAACAAACAGAAAAAGAAGCAGCCTTAAAAGCAAAAACATTATTAGAATCTGCAAAAGGTAAATTGCTAGGTGTTGTTCTGAACGATCGTGAACGTGAACAGAGCTTATATTATTACTACGGTGCAAACTAAAGGGACGTGCGCGCGGCGCACTTCTCTTTCATCTTGAAAAATATAAGAAGAAAGGGTGAGGACAATGATCGATTTACATTGTCATATTTTGCCTAGTATCGATGACGGGGCCGGGACGTTAACGGATAGTCTAGCGATGGCACAAAAAGCAGCGGCAGAAGGCATCCATACAATTGTTGCAACTCCGCATCATCAAAACGGCAAATATATTAATGAGCGCGCAGAGATTCTTTACCAAGTAAAACAATTAAATGAAGCGCTCCAAGAACATGATATTCCTCTAACTGTGTTACCAGGTCAAGAAGTTCGTTTATACGGGGATTTATTAGCAGATTATGAAGCTGGTAAAATTCTCACATTAAATGAAACGAATAAATATATATTAATTGAATTTCCATCCAATCACGTACCACGTTATGCTGAACAAATGTTATACGAATTACGAGTAAAGGGTATGATTCCCATTATTGTTCACCCCGAACGTAATGCCGAGTTAATCGAACAGCCAGATAAGTTATATAACCTCGTAAATAAAGGAGCGTTAACACAAGTAACAGCAGGGAGTTTACTTGGAAACTTCGGTAAAAAAATTAAAAAATTCTCACTGCAGCTCGTTGAACATAACTTAACACATATGATAGCATCGGATGCGCATAACACAACGACAAGAGCATTTTATTTACAAGCCGGATATGATGTAATTGAAAATGAATTTGGCACAAATACGCTTATCGATTTCAAAGAAAATCCTCATTTGTTAATAAGTGGTAAAAGTATCTATAAGGAAGATCCACAACAAATTCGTCGTAAAAAATTATTTGGTATTTTTTAAAGTAAACAATGGTGATGTCTCCTAACCATTATCAACGGAGGCACTCGGTTGTGCTGTGGGTAGAAATTTTATTTCAACCTACCTTAGACGCTTGTCGTCGGGAGCATGGCGTGAGGATGGGTTAGATGCCCAATATGATTTATAAAAACTCTAGCTATGGAGTTGTGTATAAGGACACTGTAGCTAGGGTTTTTATTGTTTTGATATTACTATAAGCGGATATAAAAAGATTGTGATTAGGGGGACTAATTTTGAAACAAGTAAAAAAAGCAATTATTCCAGCAGCTGGAATGGGAACAAGATTCTTACCAGCAACGAAAGCAATGCCGAAAGAAATGTTACCAATTGTCGATAAACCGACAATTCAATATATCGTTGAAGAAGCAATTGAATCTGGCATTGAAGACATCATTATTGTAACAGGAAAAGGAAAACGTGCAATTGAAGATCATTTCGATCATTCCTTTGAACTGGAAGAAAACTTATTAGCAAAAGGTAAATATGAAATTTTAGGAAAAGTACAGGAATCTTCAAAGATTAATATTCATTACATGCGTCAAAAAGAACCGAAAGGATTAGGACACGCAGTATGGTGTGCTCGTAAATTTATCGGAAACGAACCATTTGCAGTATTACTTGGCGACGACATTGTGCAAGCGGAAACACCATGCTTACGTCAGTTAATAAATGAGTATGAAGCAACAAGTGCTTCTGTCATTGGTGTTCAAACAGTACCAGACAACGAAACACATCGCTACGGTATTATCGATCCAATTATGCCAAAGGGTCGCCGCTACCAAGTACGTCAATTTGTAGAAAAGCCAGCACAAGGAACAGCGCCATCTAACTTAGCGATTATGGGTCGTTACATTTTAACACCAGAAATCTTTATGTTCTTAGAAGACCAGCAAACAGGTGCGGGCGGAGAAATTCAATTAACAGATGCCATTGAACGCTTAAATGAAATTCAAAGAGTGTTTGCTTACGACTTTGAAGGAACCCGCTATGATGTTGGAGAGAAATTTGGCTTTATTAAAACGACAATTGAAATGGCACTTCAGCATGATGAACTAAAAGAAGAATTGATGAAGTATTTGAATGAATTGGTGCAGAAAGAGAATGTGCATGTATAAGGGAGGTAGATAAACTTGGAAAATCAAGGTGCGCTAAGTGAGTCTGTACAACAAAGTGCTACTGTAGTAAGCAAACCTAGTATTGTGTATTTATTCTTAAAAAGAATAATAGATATTGTCGGTGGAGTTATAGGTTTGCTTATTTTTTCCCCTGTATTTATTCTTATTCCAATCCTATACATGCGAGGAGATAATAAAGGACCAGTATTCTTTAAACAAGTTCGCATAGGAAAAAACGGGAAGGTATTTCATATTTATAAATTTCGTTCGATGGTTGTAAATGCTGAACAAAAATTAAGACAGAATGAGGTATTATATAAAAAATATATAGACAACAATTATAAACTTGAGCCAGAAGAAGATCCACGTATTACCAATCTCGGTCGCTTCTTAAGAAAAACAAGTCTCGATGAATTGCCACAATTCATTAATGTGCTTAAGGGGGAAATGAGTTTAGTTGGCCCAAGACCAGTAGTGCAAGAAGAACTTAAAGAATACGGATCCAAGACAGCAGATTTCTTATCTGTAAGTCCTGGGTTAACGGGTTATTGGCAGGTAAGTGGTAGGAGTAATGTAGGATATCCAGAACGAGTAGATTTAGAATTACATTATGTATATAATGCTTCTCTATTTTTTGATATAAAGATTCTATTTTTAACAGTAGTAAATGTGGTATTAAGAAAAGGGGCTTATTAATTAGTTTTATTGGTTTAACACGGAAAGGATGTCAGATATGAACGAAAAAGTTTGTGTAGTAGGATTGGGTTACATTGGATTACCAACAGCTAGTTTATTAGCAACCAAAGGGTTTCAAGTATATGGAATAGATGTTAATACAGATGCTGTAGAAATGATTAATAGCGGAAAAGTACATATTTATGAACCAGATTTAGATATTATGGTAAAAGCCGCTGTACAAAGTGGGAATCTAAAGGCTGGAATAGAACCAGAAGTAGCTGATGTATTTATACTAGCTGTTCCGACACCTTTTAAAGATAATCATAAACCAGATTTAACATATGTCGAGCAAGCGACAAAAACAATAGCACCATATGTAAAACAAGGAGACCTAGTAATTTTAGAGTCTACAAGTCCAGTGGGAACGACAGAAAAAGTTACAAAATGGATTTTAGAAGAACGTGAAGACTTAACTATAACTGAAGAATTAAATTCAAATAAAGGTGTTTTCTACGTATCACACTGTCCTGAAAGAGTACTTCCAGGACATATTTTAAGGGAGTTAGTAGAAAACGATCGTATTATCGGTGGTATTAATTCTGAGTCTACAAAGAAAACGGTAAACTTCTATAAGAAGTTTGTAAAAGGTAAAATACTTGAAACAAATGCTAGAACAGCGGAAATGGCAAAACTAACAGAAAACTCATTCAGAGATGTAAATATCGCGTTTGCTAATGAGTTATCTATGATTTGTGATGAGCTAAATATTAATGTTTGGGAACTAATTAATTTAGCAAATCGACATCCACGTGTAAATATTCTACAACCAGGACCAGGAGTAGGGGGACATTGTATCGCAGTTGATCCTTGGTTTATTGTAGATGCAGCACCAGAGCAAGCAAAACTTATTCATACAGCGAGAATAGTGAATGATTATAAACCAGGTTACGTAGTAGATAAAATACGTGAAAAAGCAGATAAATTTAAAAATCCTGTTATTGCTTGTTTAGGTTTAGCATTTAAGGCTAATATTGATGATTTGCGTGAGAGTCCGGCAGTTGAAATAGTAGAGTATTTAGCTAAGCAACAATTGGGGGAAATTATAGTTTCTGAACCGAACATCCAAAAATTACCTGATAAACTAAGCGAGTTAGGCATTGAACTAGATTCTACAGCAGCTACTATATCTAAAGCGGATATTATTGTATTACTGGTAGACCATGACTCATTTAAGGATATTGATCGTTTAACATTAAATGAAAAAGTTGTTATTGATACAAGAGGAATTTGGAGATGAATCAAAAGAAATATTTTTTGATAGGGCCTTATCCCCCTCCTTTAGGGGGAGTAAGTGTCTATATTTACCGTTCTAAAAAAAGGTTAGAATCAATGGGGATTCAGGTTGAAGTAATAGATTTTTCAAGATTGTCTTTTTATGAGAAATTAAAATTTTTATTTATTACAAGCTTTTTATCGCCTTCTCATCATACATTTCATTTAGACGGTTTTAAATTCCCTTTAATGCTAATGTTGATATTTAGGCCTTTTAAAGCTCAAATTATTTTACATCATCATTCAATAAGAAGATTAGACAATCTTGGGAAGATTCAAAGATGGATTGCTAGCCTATTCGTAAAAAAAATAGATGAATGTATTATGGTAGGGGAGCATTTGAAGGATGGCTATGTGAAAAACAATTTGCCATTACCAAAGAAGATAACGATACAATCTCCTTTCGTACCTCCTCCAATGGAAGATGAAGAAAGAATTATGAATACTTATTCATATGAAACGAAAGAGTTTATAACAAAAGCAAGACCTCTTATGGTGGGGAATGCTTCTGTAATTACATTTCATGATGGATTTGACTTATATGGTTTAGATATAAGTATTAAGATGGTTGCTAAGTTGAAAGAAACGTATGAAGATATTGGATTGGTTTTTGCAATTGCAAAAATTGGTGATGAGAATTACTTTAACGAAATGAAAGAAACAATAAAGTTAAGTGGACTTGAAAATAATATTCACTTTATTACTGGACAAAAAGAATTATGGCCACTTTTTAAACATGCAGACTTAATGATACGTCCAACATATAGTGATGGATATGGGATTAGCATAGAAGAGGCTATATACTTAGGCTGCCCAGCAGTTGCAAGTGATGTATGTAAGAGACCAGAAGGAACGGTATTATTTAAAAATAGAGATTTAGATGATTTTGCAGCTAAAGTAGATGATTGTATAAGTAAGATGAATGAGGCATTGAAGGAGAAAGTATAAAATGAATGATCGTTTAATAGCCCTTGGCAATAAAGTCCGTAATAGTTTGGTTCAACTAGGAAAGAAGGGTTTTTTTAGTTTATTACTTACTAAATTCTTGGTTCAGTTTTTAGGATTTGGAAGTATTATATTAGTTGCTAAATTTATCACTCCCGAAAGTATGGCACAAATCAGAAGTTTACAAACGTATTTAACACTAGCGGTCATACTCGGAACTTTTGGTTTAGATACGGCCATATTAAAATTTGGTGCAGAAAAGCGAGACGATAGCCAGAAAGATAAAATTCTTGCTTATTCCGTGCGAAATAGCTTGTTGTTTTCTACTCTATCTATTTTACTATTTAATGTATTCTTAATTTTTATTTCTAAACAATATTCGATTCATTGGAGCATATATACTTTATGTGTACCTATATTAGCTTTAACGAATATATTAATGAATTATTTACTAGCTTTAAAAAGGGTTAATAAGATGGCAAGCATGCAAGCGATTATAAAAATACAGAGTGCGTTATTTATAATCGTTGGTACTTGGTTATTTGGTGTAAAAGGTTTTATTATCGCCACTGTTTTAGGGTTAGCTATCGGATTATATCCTTTATTTAAAGAAGCAAAGCCTGCTAAGAGATTAAATGACATGAGCATAGATATACCTAAGCAATTTTGGGGAATTGCTTTTTTTAGTTTCTTGGCTAATTTCGTAAACAATATAGGGAACTATGCGGATATTATTATTATGGATAACTTTGTAACCGATCGTGTTGAGATGGGGTATTACTCGATTGCTACGATATTTCTGTTAGGTGCTACTCAAATTACAGCCACGCTGCAAAGTATATACACACCTTACTTAACAGAAAAAAGTAATAACTATAAAGATTTAAAGAAAATGGCCTTTAATGTTCAGAAAAAGGCAATATTTTTAAGTATATTTGCAGGATTAGCAGTATATATGGTTTCCTTAGTATTTGTTCCTCTCTTTTATGGAGATGCATATAAAAGCACAATCACATACACTGGTATATTAATGATTAAATATGTATTGTATTCATCGTATGCGATTATGGGTGTCACGCTACTGGCATTAGGTAGAATGAAAGAAAATTTTTATGTAACTGCTGTTTCGGCACCTATTGCTTTAATAGTTAATTATGTGACTTCGCAAAATTTTGGTGTTATAGGAATTGCATGGGCGCAAATATTTAACGGTTTTATAATGTTATGTTTACAATATGCAATCGTATTTCGTGTGTTTAATAAATTTAAAAAACAATAATGACACAAAAATCTTTCTTTGAATTGTTACAGAAATATATTATCCAAATAGGAGAAGAGTCTTTTTATGTCTTATTATGTGAAAAAAGTTAAGGAATTAACTCCTAAAGAAATAGTAGGTAAAATTACCAGAAAAATAAAGCAAAAAGTATTAAAAAGAACGGAAGCTTTAAAAGATAGTGGAACTTCTACATACTCGCAAACATTAAATAAATACGAGATAGAGCGTATATTATCAGAATCTATAGTACATGATTTTTCCCAAATGGAAATTTTACAAATTAAAGAGTTATCAACATTGTATTTGAACCATTCTTTTGATTTGTTAGGATCTGGTTGGATAAATATAAAATATAATATGATTTGTAATGGCATAGAAGAATTCAAATATAAAGCACCTATAGTAGATATCAATGAGGATATTTCATGTCTCATTAATAAGGAAAATAAGCTATATAGTAAAAAAATAAGAAATATGATAACTAGCAACTATAGTCCAATTGACTGGCGTTTAGACTTCAAATCGGGTTACTGCTGGGATTCAAAATTACACTATTCTCAAATTCGTTACGGTCAGGACTTAGGTGCAGACATTAAAGTTCCGTGGGAATTATCGCGTATGCAACATTTAGTTCAATATGTATGGGCATATATGTTAGCGAATCAAGGAAAAGAAGATTTCAAAGAGCCAGAAATATATGTGGCTGAGTTTCAAGATGAAGTGTTAGATTTTATATCCATGAATCCACCTAAGTTTGGAGTGAACTGGGTTTGTGCAATGGATGTTGCAATTAGAGCCGCTAATTGGTTGTTAGTATATGATTTATTCAGAGCGCAAGGGGTAACGTTTACCGAAGAGTTCGAAAGAGTATTTAGTCTTTCTATATATGATCATGGGAATTTTATTTATAATCACTTAGAACGTAATGGTGAAGTGCGTAATAACCACTACTATTCTAATATTGTAGGTCTATTTTTTATTGCCGCATATCTTCCTATTACAGAGGAAACGAAGGAATGGTTATGTTTCGCATTCCAAGAAAGTATTCAAGAAATGCATGCACAATTCTATGATGAAGGTGCAAATTTTGAACATTCCACTGCATATCATCGACTATCAGGAGAATTAGCACTATATGTTACCACCTTAGGATATGCATTACCAGAACATAAAAAGAAGATACTAAAGAATTATAATGTGGAGCAGCATAATGTAATTTGTAAGAAAAAAGGTTTTAACCTTAATGCAAGTTATTTTTGGAAAATAACAGATAGAAAAATTTTCCCTGATTGGTATATAGATAGATTAGAAAAAATCGCAGAATTTACTGTGGCTATAACGAAACCAAATAAGGAAATTATACAATTTGGTGATAATGATAGTGGGAGATTCTTCAAAATACAACCGATATATCAGTTATTGTCTGTAAAAAAAGCAAAAGAAGTATATTTAAATTTACAAAATTATAGTGCACGTGACGATGAAAATTATTGGGATGAAAATTTCTTAGATCACCGTTATTTAGTAGCTGGAATTAATGCTTTTTTTGAGAGAGACGATTTTGATCGGTATGTAGAGGTTCCTTCTATAGAGAATAAGATTATTAAAAGCCTACTAAAAGGGAATTTTAATAAAAAGGATAAAAGTAATCAACAAGTAATGATTAATAATGCATTGATAAAATCATTAAATAAAGAAGATGAGAAAAGAATACAGTCATTAAGAAAACAATCACAATTTGTTGAATATGTATATCTATCAAATTCAAATTTAGTAGAAAATTTAAAAGTAGTTTCTTACCCTAATTTTGGAGTATACATTTACTCTTCAAAAAATTTGTATTTAGCTATTAAATGTGGGCCTCTTGGAAGTAACGGAAAGGGTAGTCATGATCATAATGATCAGCTTAGCCTTGAATTAGTAATTAATGGGGAAGAAATTATAAAAGATCCTGGAACATATCTATATACAGCAATTCCAGAGAAACGAAATGTATTTAGATCTACGAATGCTCACTTTACTATTCAAATTGATAACAAAGAGCAAAATGAATATTATCAAGGATTACCTGGGTTGTTTATGTTAAAAGAAAATACAAAAAGTGAGTGTTTAGAGTTAAGTTCAATAAGATTTGTGGGATGCCATAATGGTTTTGGTACGAAAGTATATAGGGTAATAGATATTATGAGTGATAGAATAGTTATCTCTGATTATGGATCTAACCAAAGAATTGCTCATTTTAATTATTATTCAAATGGTTATGGAAGAATAATGAGTTTAATTTAATATATGTTTTGAGATGAAATGAAATGATATGGATAGAAAAGTAGAACATTTATAGAATTAACAGGCTGTTGAATAGAAAGGATATTCTTCTTTTGGATGATTTTTATATGCTTGTTAATTTTTGTGTGTCTAAAATGTTTTTTATTTGTTATTACAAATTGTTTTTTTGAAGTGTTACTCATAGCATATTTTAATTTATGGAATTTTTATAAATGAAACATTATTCATCGCACCCATAGGTCAATATTTTATTGAAAATAACGTCCTAATTATAGGGGGATTTTTTTAATACAGTATCAATTTAAATATTTTAATTGTAGTTAGGATGATTAATTTGCAAAATCATAACGCTATTACGAACAGCTTGGTCATCAAAATATTTATACTCATAGCAGCTTTTTTAGCTTTTTTAACACTAGAGCCTTTTTTTGTATGGGGAAATAAATTAAAAGAAGTAGTAGGTGTTGTTTATATTTCCTGTTTTTCCTTAATTTCCATTAAATGTAATATTATTTCTAAAAAAAATATAAAATTGGCATTTGGTGTAATTTTTTTAGTATTACTATATAGCTTTAGATATGAAGAAGTATACAAAATTTTATATAGTCTTTTATTTTTATGTGCTGTACTAGTTCCTTTTGTACTATTAACCAATGAAATGAAGTTAAAGATATATGATAATTTCATTAAAATAATAGCTATTTCGTATATTCCTGCAATAATTGTTGCTCTGTTATTGCTGATAGGTATTGATTTGAATTGGGATAATTTAGTTGCTTATTCTACGAGTAAATCATATTATCGTCAGTATTTATGGAGTGCGAATTACGCAGTGTATCATAACATTTCTGAGCAGTATTTCTTTTCGTATGGAGGAAGTATTGATAGAATGTGTGCCATGTTCAATGAACCTGGTGTAGTAGGAACCGTGAGTGCTTTAATTTTGATTTCAAAAAGATTTAAATTAAATAGATTGTACGAAAAGATAATTCTTATAGCGGGAATTTTATCTTTATCTATGGCCTTTTATATGTTAATTGGCTTATATCTTCTACTAAGAAGTAAAAAATATTTCTTTTTATTTATTATTGCATATATTCTTATTTTCTCTCTTACTCCTAAAGATTCGTATTTATATAATAGGATTCTCTATCGATTTGAAATTACCGATAATGGTTTAGCTGGGAATAATCGAACCAATGACGGTTTTACTTATGTATATAATGATTTTAAAAATAGTGGTATAAGAGAACAGCTTTTTGGGATGGGTGAGAAAAAGTATTTTGATAAAGCTTTGAATTATAAATCAGATGCTTTGTCGTGGAAAACTTTCACAATTATTAATGGGTATTTTCTATTAATATTACACTTGCTATTCTTTCTTTATATATGCCTTAAAGAAAAAAACAAAACAGCGATGGTTTTTGCATTATTTTATTTTATGTCCATATACCAAAGACCTTTTGATTTCTCATTAGGATATTGGTTAATATTCTTTGGTGGGATTCTACTTAGTTTAAATATTCAAACGAACGAGAATAAAGTTAATAATATAGAGTTACCAAGGAGAAATTTAAATGAAAAAGAAAGCATTGTTTGCAACTAGTAACTATTGGAATTCTCCATTCCAAGTAGGAACACATCACATCGCTAAAGAATTA
Source organism: Bacillus sp. 103mf (assembly GCF_900116295.1). GTDB lineage: Bacteria > Bacillota > Bacilli > Bacillales > Bacillaceae_G > Bacillus_A > Bacillus_A bruguierae. The sequence continues at coordinate 18,903 of NZ_FPAF01000013.1, read as the reverse complement.
GTGAAAAAGGGCTGGGAGATTGCGTATGTTTCGGCCCCTATTTCACCGGTTCATAGAGTATTTTCACCTACTAAGGAGTTTTATGATCGATATGAAGTGTATAAAAAGGGTGGAGAGATGCATGGAGATGGACAAGTTTGGTCGTATGTGCCGGGAGCATTATTAACACCTAATAATAAACCAATCTTAAGCAGTGAGTTTATATATAATAACTGGAATAAGCTTACTTACCCCAATATTAATAAATTAATAGAGTCCAAAGGGTTTAGAAAAGTGGATTTACTTTATTTCGATAATGGTCTTCAAAATTACTTGTTAGACTTTATTGATTGTAAAAAATCGGTTTTTAGAATGGCAGATAAAAACTCTGGTTTTTCTAATCATACGAACGCATTAGGGAATGCGGAAGCTAAGTTATCTCAAAGTGTAGATCGTGTTTTATATACGGCCCATACATTAGAAGAGCATGTAAATAGCTTAGGGCCTAAAGATACATTATATTTTCCAAATGGTGTTAATCTAGATCATTTCTTAAAAAAGCAGGAACAACCGATTGAATATAAATTAATTGATAAACCAATTGTTGTTTATGTAGGTGCTATAGAAGAATGGTTTGATTTTCATTTATTTAATGAAATGGCGAAAATGATGCCAGATATTGCGTTTGTAGTTATTGGACCTGATCAATTAGCGAAAGAACATATTGATGATCATGAAAATGTTCATATTTTAGGTAGAAGAAGCTATGATCAACTGCCAGCTTATCTTCAACATGCTAATGTAGGGATTATACCATTTAATGTTAAAGACTATGCACACTTATTGGACTATGTGAATCCTTTAAAGTTGTATGAATATATGGTTTGTGGAATTCCAGTTGTTAGTACAAAGTGGAGAGAATTGGAATATATAAATAGTCCAGCTAAATTAGCTGAAAACCTAGAGGGATTTGTAGAAGCAGTCAGGGAAACGGTAAAAGATACTGATAAAGAGAAATATATTAGTTTTGCTAAAAAAAATAGCTGGACTAGTAGAGTGGATAATCTGCTAAAAGAAGTCTTAGAATAGGTGATTAATTGTGAAAAAAAAGGTGTTATTAATAACAGTTAGAGCAGATTATGGCGGGGGACCTGAACATGTATATCGCTTAATGAAGAATATGGATAATGATATAGAATTCTATGTCGCTTGTCCACAAGAAGAACCATATTGGGATAAATATAAACAATTATTAGGTGAGGAGAAGTTAATAAAAATTCCTCATAGAAAGTTCGTTTTAAAATCCCATTTAGAAATATTGAAATTTATAAAGGACAATAATATCGATATTATTCATTCGCACGGTAAAGGCGCTGGCATTTACAGTCGCTTATTAAAGGTTCTTTCTCTTAAGAGAGTAAAAATAGTGCATACTTTTCATGGTATACACTTGGATTATAAAAATGTAATCAATAAAGTTTATATATTAATTGAACGAATTCTATCTCGCTTTACGAATGAGTTTATTTGCGTATCAGACGGGGAACAAGATAAGGTAAATACGGTAAAGTTGGTACAAAGTAATAAACTGAATGTTATTGTGAACGGTGTAGAAATTCCCGAAGATAGAGTGATTAATGAAAATAAAACTTTAAAGGTTGTATCTGTTACAAGATTTGATAATCAGAAAAATTCTAAGCATTCTATAGAAATAATGGAAGAGTTAATTAAAAAGACCGGTTTTGAGAATGCAACGCTAACTTTTATAGGACAAGGTTCTCAAATGAAGGAACTGCAAGAGTATGTAAATAAAAAAAATATAAATAATAACATTTTATTTTTCGGTCCAACTCAGTATGTAATAAAAGAAATGAAAAATCATAATATTTATTTGTCATCTGCTAAATGGGAAGGGATGCCATTAGCTGTGTTGGAAGCTATGTCATTAGGATTGCCAGCTGTCTTATCTAATGTAGTTGGTAATAGAGATATTGTGGATCACGGTAAAGAAGGATATTTATACGATTTAGAAGATGTAAATGGAGCGGTTGATGGGATTATTGAGCTGCACGAGAAAGAAAAGTGGATAAACATGTCAAATGGATCTAGGGAAAAGGTTGTTAATAAATATAGCGTGCAACAAATGGTAAAGTGTACAAAACAAATATATTTTAAGATTAGTGGTGTATCTAAATGAAAATAGCAATAGTACATGATTGGTTTGTGACATATGCAGGAGCTGAAAAAGTTGTAGAGCAAATGTTAGAAGTTTTTCCAGAAGCGGATTTATTTAGTGTTGTAGATCACTTAGGAGATAATAGAGAATTTATAAAGAACAAAGAAGTGAAAACCACTTTTATTCAAAAGTTACCTTTCTCGAAGAAGAAATATAGAAACTATCTACCTTTAATGCCTTTGGCAATTGAACAGTTAGATTTATCTAAATATGATGTTATTCTTTCTAGTTCCCATGCTGTAGCAAAAGGGGTTTTAACCGGACCAGATCAGTTGCATATCTCTTATGTTCATTCACCTATTCGTTATGCATGGGATTTACAACATCAATATTTAAAAGAAGCAAATTTAGAAAAAGGAATTAAGGGATTCATTACAAAGACTATCCTTCATAAAATAAGAAATTGGGATTACCGTACTGCCAATGGTGTTGATCATTTTGTAGGTAACTCTAAATTTATTGGACGCAGAATATGGAAAGTATACCGAAGAGAGTCAACGGTTATTTATCCGCCTGTTGATATTACTGCATTTACACTACATGAACAAAAGGAAGAGTTTTATGTAACTGCATCCCGTATGGTTCCTTATAAAAAAATTGATTTAATTGTAGAAGCTTTTGCATCTATGCCAGATAAAAAGTTAGTGGTAATTGGTGATGGACCTGATTTTGAAAAGGTAAAGTCTAAGGCAAAAGGAAATGTTGAACTTTTAGGATATCAATCTTTTGAGGTATTAAAAGATTATATGCAACGTGCAAAAGGTTTTGTATTTGCTGCGGAAGAAGATTTTGGTATTACACCGGTAGAGGCTCAAGCATGCGGAACACCTGTTATTGCTTATGGTAAGGGTGGAGCAATGGAAACTGTATTAGATTTAAGTCATGAAAAACCAACGGGATTGTTCTTTAAAGAACAAACTGTAGAAAGTATTGTAAAAGCAGTAGATGAATTTGAACGAAACTATGATCAGTTTAGTTCTTCTAATTGTAGAGAAAATTCTATTAGATTTTCTCCAGAGAGATTTAAAGAAGAGCTAAAAAATATGGTAGAAGAACGATATAAGGAAAGATTTTCTAAGTGAAGGAAGCATATCCTTCACTCTTTTAATTTTTATGAAAAGAGGTAGAAGTATTATATGAAATTAATATTATTATCAGGTGGATCAGGGAAACGTTTATGGCCGTTATCTAATGATTCACGTTCAAAACAATTTTTAAAAGTTCTTAAGGCAGATAATAATGAGCTACAATCTATGGTTCAGAGAGTTTGGGGGCAATTAACAGCACTTAGATTGGAGAAAAATACTGTTATTGCAACAAGTAAATCTCAAGTAGATATGATTAATAGTCAATTAGGACAAAATGTACCGATTATTATTGAACCAGAACGTCGAGATACGTTTCCTGCTATTGCTTTAGCAGCTTCTTACTTATACTCAAAACAAAATGTGGACACAAATGAAATTATCGGGGTGTTGCCTGTAGATCCATATGTAGAGGATAATTTCTTCGAGAGACTATTGGATTTAGAGAAAACATTACAATCTTCAGAAGCTGATTTGGCTTTAATGGGAGTTACTCCTACATATCCTTCTGAAAAGTATGGCTATATCGTTCCTAATGTAAAGGAAAGTCATTCGAATTATATTCAAGTGAGTCATTTTAAAGAAAAACCAAAACAAGAAGAGGCGATTAAACTTATTGAATTGGAAGCACTTTGGAATTGTGGTGTTTTTGCATTTAAATTAGACAAAATTATTTCGTTATTAGATCAAAAAGGATTTCCAGTTCAATATGATCAATTATTAAAACAATATAGTGATTTGCCTAAAATAAGTTTTGATTATGAAGTAGTTGAGAAAACAAAAGATATTATTGCCCTTCCTTATAATGGATCTTGGAAAGATCTTGGGACCTGGAATACACTTACTGAAGAAATGGGAACAAGTATGATTGGAAAAGGAAATATGAGTGAAGAATGTGAGAACAATCATATTATTAATGAATTAGATATTCCTGTCTCTGTATTAGGGCTTTCCAATATTATTATAGCAGCAAGTCCAGATGGTATTTTAGTTTCTGATAAGGAAGCAAGTCCACGAGTGAAAGAGTTAGTGGGAGATTGGGATCAACGTCCAATGTATGAAGAACGCCGTTGGGGCTGGTACCGTGTATTGGATTATACAAAATATGAAAATGGAAATGAAGTGTTAACAAAACGCATTGGCATTACAGCTGGAAAAAATTTAAGCTATCAATATCATAATAATCGTAGTGAAGTATGGACAGTTGTAAAAGGTGAAGGTGTGTTTGTGTTAAATGATAAATTTAAAGTTGTTCGCCCAGGTGATGTATTAGAAATTAAACCTGGTGAAAAGCATGCCATTAAAGCAGTAACAGATTTAGAATTTATTGAAGTACAATCAGGCAGTGAACTGATTGAAGAAGATATTGTTCGAGTTTATATGCAATGGGAAGAGATTGAAAAATCTTGTTATACAATAAAGTAAGTACAGAGGGATATGAAAAACAGTGCTATTCTTATAGCACTGTTTTTCAGGCTGTGGAGAAAGCCTTCTCCACGCCCTTTTTTGTATTCTTTTTTATTGCTTAGTTCATAAAGTACTGTGAAACAACTTGCTTCAATTGTTCCTTATCCATTATTAATTGATCGTTATTATTCTTTAAAATATCATCATACATGGACTTCCACTGTCCGCTAATTTGATGATATTTTAATTGTTTTGTAGGATCAAAGTCTTTTGCAGCCATTCCCAAACTTAGCATATCTGCTGTCGTCATATTGGATGCGATTAAGAAGTTTGGAATCTGTTTAACAAATGCTGGCAGTTTCGTTACGTTTGAAGGCTGCAGTGTTTTCTTTGCGATTCCTACTAATGCTTCTTCCTGTAATCTTTGACGATCATACTCCCCGTTTTTAAGAGAATAGCGCTCATGTACAATTTCTGTTACCATTTTGCCATCCACTGAATGTGTGCCGGCATTTATCACTTTATTTTTATTTTCTGGGTACCAAGGATGTGTAAGTTTTACATCAAACGGTACATTCATTTCAATGCCACCAATTGCATCTACCATTCCTTGCAATCCTTGATAGTTTGTTTCTACGTAGTAGTTAATATTTACACCAGTTAATTCAGTAATAGCTTGTATTGCGGCTTCTATACCCTTTTGTTGTCCATCTGTCGCTTGCTTGATGTATTGTACGCTTGTCAATTTTGTATAGCCGTAGCCATCAAGATGTACGCGTGTATCACGAGGAATACTCATCGCGTGATATTCTTTTTTATTCAAATCTACATGAACAATCATCATGGAATCGGAATGACCGACGTTTTGTCCCTTTCGCTCATCTGAACCGATTAATAAAATATTAAAGACACCGTTTTGTACTTTTGTGTCCTGACTTGAATCTGTCTTTTTATTAGGGTTGGCATTTACCACAGGAACCTTTTTGAAATGATTCTCAGGCTGCAGTTGCTTATAGGCATAAGCGCCTCCCCCTACAGCAATAATGAGTATTGCTAGCAAGCTGAAACCAATAATTTTCCATATTTTCTTTCTTTTTTTCATAGGAGCCTCCACTGTGTTCTAGTTATCTAGATATATATAAATAAACTTGTTGAATACACATGAAATAATTCTACTATATAATGAGTGCGTTTTTCTACCTCGTTTTCTTGTATTTTGAATTTGTAATAAATATAAATATCGAAGATTCAGCAAGAAAGGAAACTCTTGTGGAATAATAAAATCTGTTAGGCAGACAATAAGGAATATTACTAAAAAGTTCTATTACGTATAATTTCGAAAAATAACTGTAAAGTTCTTTGTTTTGCGATAAATGTTGTTAATACCCTATTAATTAAAAGGAAAGAAGGAATAAAAGATGAAAAAGAAAATTTTATTCTGGATTCTGGGCATTATAGGTCTTCTCGTAGTTGCTGGAGGGGCTTATGCGTATCATATTTATTCTAATGTATCAAATACATTAGATGCGGTTCATAAACCATTAGACCGTGATAAGTCAGATAAGCGAGAACAAAAAGTAGATGTTGTAGATCAAAAGCCTATTTCGATTTTATTAATGGGTAGTGACCAACAAAAAGGTGAAGTTGGCCGTTCGGATTCTTTAATGTTATTTACGTTAAATTCAAAGACAAATTCGATGAAAATTGTAAGTATTCCACGTGATTCTTATACAGAAATCATTGGCAAAGGTAAGAAAGATAAAATTAATCATGCGTATGCATTTGGCGGAATTGATATGGCTGTGAAAACAGTGGAAAACTTTCTTGATGTTCCTGTTGACCATTATATTGAAGTGAATATGGCTGGATTCAAGGATATTGTAGATGCTGTTGGTGGTGTAGATGTTTACAATGATATGGACTTTACAATTGACGGGGTTCATTATGCAAAGGGAGATTTACATTTAAATGGTGATAAGGCTCTTTTATATACTCGTATGCGCTATGAAGATCCTCGCGGCGATTTCGGACGTCAAATGCGTCAACGTCAAGTAATTCAAGCTGTAATTAAAAAAGGAGCAAATGTTTCTTCACTTGCAAACTACGGTGATGTATTACAAGCGATTCAAAAGAATGTAAAGACAAGCTTAACGCAAGATCAAATGTTTGATATTCAAAAGAATTATAAAGATTGTATGAAAAACAGTGAAGAAATTCAAATTCCTGGTGATGGTCACAAAGCTGAGGATGGTATTTGGTACTACTTTGTAACAGATCAAACTCGTAAAGATTTATCAAATAAGTTAAGAGAACATCTTGAGTTGCCTAAGAAATAATTTTCCATAAACCAACTACCCTTACAGCAGTTGGTTTATTTTTGTATGCTTTTATACTAATATATATGTTGTATTAGATGAACAGATGGGGTGAACGAATGAATAAAAAAGCATTTCTTGTGCTTTTTATTTTTGTGTTGTTTGTTACTTCTGTTGTGAGTGGTAAGTTGTATTGGAATAAGAAAGTTGCCAATGCAACGCAGCAAACGGCAGTAAGTACACAAAAGCAAAGTGCACAGACAGATAAGAAAAAAACGGAAACAAAAGGCTCTTTTAATGAAGCATATGCAAAGAATTTACCTAATGCGGTAAAGGAAAAGTTAAAGAAAGCAGCAGCTGATAAGAAAGCTGTGAATCTTGTTATTGTTGGGGACCAAGCTTCGGGGGCTGGTGCTTGGCCAGCGAAGGTGACTGCTAATTTAAAAGAGGCGTATGGTGAATCGCTTTGGAACGTTACTGTAAAAGAGTTTAAGGATGAGAGTACAGAAGATTTAATTGCGAAGAAGCGTGATAAAGAAATTGCAGAAGCAAAGCCGGACGTGATTTTATTTGAACCGCCGTTTGTGACAGATAATAGTAAAATGGGTAACAGCAATTCTGTAGCGAATACGCAAAAGTTTGTACAAGCACTTCAAAGTAGTGCGAAGGATGCTACGATTATGATCCAACCGCCAAATCCAGTGTATAATGCAAAGAATTATCCGAAAGCTATTACTGCATTGAAGCAGTTTGCAGAGCAAAACGGTTATACATATATTAATCATTGGGAAGTATGGCCGGATCCAACGACGAAGAATATCTTGCCATATTTACAAGATGAGTTTGGCTTCCCAAGTGCAAAGGGTTATGAGCTTTGGGCGCAGCATGTGACGAATTATTTTGTTGCAAAATAATGATAGTTTAGCAGAATGATTATTGAATGTAATAGAGGGAATTGTCGTCAATATATAGTCGATAATTTCCTCTATTTTCATTTCTGATGTTTGCTATACTATATAAATCACAAATAAGTTGCTAGTATCTGAAATACTTTAAACCCTGTATGTGGAAAGAAAAGGGTTTTTCAATTTGTATATATGAATCCATTTCATTTTAATTTTTCGGGATATAGATTGCAGCAAGGGAGAAAGAAAGGAGCCTGCACTCGCTTTCTCTCTTTGTTTTAAACTATGCATGTGGCAGGAAAAGGCCCTGACCGCTTCTACGCGCAGTCAGATGCTCTCGTCCACTCTAAAAAGAAAAAGGTTTTATATCGTTTTTTATATAGCTTCGAAAGGAGGAACTCCATGAAAATACTTGTAGTTGATGATGAAGCTAGCATTTGTAATTTAATTCGGATGCAGTTAGAGATGGAAGGCTATGAAGTACTTACAGCTGCAAATGGAAATGAGGCGCTGCAAAAGTGGGAAGAGAAGCCTGATGTGTTGATTTTAGATGTGATGCTTCCTGATATAGATGGTTATGAACTTCTTCGGCTGTTTCGGGAGAGGGATCGTGATATTCCCGTGTTAATGTTAACGGCGAAGAGTCAGATGAATGATAAGTTGCTTGGTTTGCAGCTCGGTGCTGATGATTATGTGACGAAGCCTTTTCATTATGCAGAGCTGCTGTTGCGTGTGAAAAATATGGCACGGCGTGTACAGAAGAAGGAAACGATTTATCATCATGATGTTATTCAAGTTGGTGAGTTTGTGATTTGTCCAAAGGAACGCAAGCTACATGTGAATGGACAAGAAATTCATTTAACGTACCGAGAGTTTAATTTATGTCAGCTGTTTGCGACAAATCCTCAGCGTGTATTTATGAGAGATGAGCTGTTAGAGAAAGTATGGGGTTTTGAATATATTGGAAATACGAGAGCGGTTGATATTATGGTGCAGCGTCTACGGAAGAAGCTTGGAAGTAGCGGAGAGAGTATTAAAACGATTTATGGCGTTGGCTATAAGTTAGATTGTTAAAGGTGATTTGATGTCATTAAAACGAAATATGGTATTTGGTATAGTGGGATTATTGATCCCCATTTTGTTCCTTCTTTACATGGTAATTTATATTGTACTTGAAAAGAATATGTATCGTAATGCTGCAGATTCGTTAGAGAAATTAAGTGTAGAAGCACAAATATACACAATGAATTATTTAGAGAAGGAGGCGGAAGTGGAGACACTAGGGCCAAATTCATTGTTAATTGCTTCTTATTTAGCAAAGCGGATGGATGTCCGTGTCCAGATGATTGGGAAGAACGGAGAAGTTGTGGCAGATACGCAAAAAGGGGCACTGCTTTATCGGAATGTCGATATTGAGCATTCACTGCAGGGAAAGAAGGCTTATGTTGTTGAAAATAGTGATCCAGCTCCGTTGTTATTGTTTTCAAGTCCAGTTTATTATGGGAATGAAGTTATTGGGGCAATCCGGTTTGTGGATGAACTACGTGATGAGAAGGAAGTATTAATGAATGTAAGCTGGACATTTGTAGTGACATCTATTTGTTTAGTGGCAGGCGGAATTTTCTTTGCGATTCGTTTGGCGAAGTCGCTGCATAAGCCAATTGATCAATTGAGGCAAATGGCAAAACGTCTCGCAAATGGTGATTATAAAAATAAAATTGAGCTAACAGAGTATGTGGAGATTGCTCAGTTATCAGCTTCTTTTAATGTGATGGCTGATGCAATTGAGCTACATATGTCGCAATTACGGGAAGAGAAGGAGAAGCAAAAAGATTTCTTGGACCGTATTACGCATGAGTTAAAAACACCGCTTACTGCCATTCTTGGTTATGTAGATTTAATTCCGAAGTTACAGCAAGAACAAGAGATAAAGGAAAGCTTTCATTATGTTTCGGTAGAAAGTCAACGTTTATTGTCTTTAGTGGAGGAGTTATTGCAATCTTCTAAGTATGGAACGAGTACGTTTGAAGTATCGCCAACGATTGTGGATATAAAGGAGCTTGCAAAAGAGGCTATTTCAATTGTAAAGCTGCGCTTGCGGCAGTATGAGATCGAGGTTGTGAATGAATTATATTCTACATACGTCGTTGCTGATTTTGATAAGACAAAGCAGATTTTCTTAAATGTATTTGATAATACGATTAAATATAGTGATGCCTCGCAGATGAGAGTTAGTGCCGTTGTGAATGGACATGAAGTAAAGGTGTTAATTTATGATGATGGAATTGGAATGGATGAAGAGGTACTTGCAGAATGGAATCGTTCTTCTAAGGAGAAGGTGTTACCTTCTAGTTATGGGAATGGATACGGTTTGTTGATTTGTAAGGAGATTATGAATAAGCAAGGAGGGAGTATGCGTATCGAAAGCAGTGAGAATATGGGAACGATGATATATATGACATTTCTGTTGCCAAGGTATATGGAAGATATAAAAAATTTGAAAGCGATTAAATGATACATTTATGAAACATTTATGCAGTATTTTCGAAACAACGTTTTTTTATCTTGGAGGTAGGCAGAAATGAAAAGGCTATCATTTCAAGTTTTCTTGTTTGTCTGTTGTATGATGCTTTTTGTTCTTTTGTTTTATTTTATAGAAGAGCGGTTATATGGCCGCGTCACAATCGTAGATGACAAGCAAGCAGTTTTAAAAGGAGCAAATGAATCTGTTCCTACTGAAGTAAGAGTAAAGCATGAAAAGTGGGGAGAAGTAGTTGTAACAGATGAAGTTCGGTTGCATGCGATTATCTCATTTTTTGATCGGATTCGAATGGAAAAGAATCATGCAGATGCCTTAGAGAAAGTATTTACTGGAGAAATAACGTATTTGAACGGATATAAGCGTACGTTTGCAGTAGGGAATTTGTTTCAGTATGAGGCAGATGTGTACGGAAAGATTGGTACAGATCCAATGATTTCTGCGTTTCAAACGTATTTGTTAAGTTTGTATTATACGCCTGAGAGAATTAGTGATTACTTTGCGAATGCAAAGGAAGTGGTTGTGCGGCAAGGTGATGATGTGCGTGCGGCCGATTTGGATCCAATACTTACGCGAATCCGGCAAGCGAAACAAATTACGGATTATGCAGAAATTCAAAATTTGCTGTATGCACAGAAAAAACCCATCGCTTATATAACCGCCTATCAAAATGGTAAACAAATAAAGAATAACCGTGAGGATATTCTTACAATCTCTGTATATAGAGATTATTTTGTTGTCCAATATCTCGGCGATAATAATGGAAATGTGATGTATATGAAAGGCTCCCTAGCATCGTTATTTGTAAAGGAGAATCATTCATGAAAAAGATAGCCTTTTTCTTCTTTTTGCTAGTAATTGGAGGAGCGATGTCTAGTTGCTCTCGAGATACTACCACTATTAAATATGATAAGAGCGGTCTTCCAATTTTAAAGGACCGTCATCTCGTTGCTTATGTTGCAGCGCGTGAAGAAGTAGGCGAGGCATTGTTATCGTCTTTTTGCAGGGCGCGCGGATGTACGTATGAATTTATTCGTCTTTCTACAGAGGAAATGTTAAGAAGAGTAGAAGCGGAAGCTGATAACCCAAAAGCAGATGTTATTATTGGGGGCACATTAGATGCTCATCAAATGATGAAGCGAAAGGACATTTCGATTCCTGTAACAAGTCAGCATGCTAATAACATTTCAAAAGCCGTAAAGGATCAGGATGGTTATTGGTATGGCTATGAAGTAGAACAGCTGGCAATTGCTATTAATAAGGAGCGATGGGAACAGGAAATGGAACCGCTTGGACTTTCGTATCCCACAGAATGGATAGATTTATTACATCCTGCTTATGCCGGGAAGATCGTCATACCTGATCCGAATGTATCAGGAACAGCGTATACGTTATTTCAATCATTAATAGATACGTTTGGAGAAGAAGAAGCAAACAAATTTGCGGTAGGGCTTGCCAAACAAGTTGCAAAAGTAACGGTTAATGGTTATATGCCTGCGGAATATGTTGCGAGCGGCGAATCGATTATCGGCATTAATTTCATCGGAGACCAGCGTATGCTGCAAAAGCAAGGCTTTCCAATTGTAAGTAAGGTACCGAAGCAAACAGGGTTATCTGTTAATGCGATTTCTAAAATACAACATGCACCGAGTGGCATTATAGCGGATTTATTTATTGATTATTGTTTATCGGAAGAAGCGGGGCATATTTTAGAAAAGGTTTCGTTTGGCGTACCGACGATGCTTGCAAAGCGTCAGCAAGAAGTGCAAGGTCAGCCAGTTGGAAGAACGAATCAATCAGTATCAGATAGTGGAATCATCGAGTTATGGAATAGACAACGTCTCTCTCAAAAGTGAAAAAAGGAGAAGAGATAATATGTTTAATTGGCTTAAGCCTGCACCAGCAATCGAGCGTTTGCCAGCGAATATGATTGACAAAGTATACAAACTACTACGTCTTCGTGTGTTACTGGGAATTTCGGTTGGGTATGCAGCGTATTATTTAGTTCGCAGTAACTTTACGTTATCTAGTACGTATTTAATAAAAGAATATGGTTTTACTACAACGGAATATGGTTTATTAGGTTCCGTTACGGCGATTGTGTATGGACTAAGTAAGTTCTTTATGGGAAATTTATCAGATAAAGCGTATGCGCAGCGTTTTATTGCGATTGGTTTATTCGTATCAGCAATTATCAATATTTGTTTCGGTTTTGCATCTTCATTTGGAATGATTTTAACATTATTAGTGTTCAATAATATTTTCCAAGGAATGGGGGCACCGCCTTGTAGTACCGTAATGACGAAGTGGTTCTCGAAGAAAGAGCGCGGTACAAAAACAGGACTTTGGAATATTTCACATAATATTGGTGCGATGCTTGTACCACCGATTGTTGGAATTGGTGTTGGTATTTTCGGTGAAAGTCATTGGCAAACCGGCGTGTTTATCTTCCCGGCAATCATTGCAATGGTTATTTCCGTTCTTATGTGGGTGAATGCGAAGGATACACCAGAATCTGTCGGTCTTCCACCAATTGATGAATATCGCAATGATTATGAAGATCTGGAGAAGGCAGACAATGCCAACAAAATGTCACCAAAAGAAATTTTGATGAAATATGTAGTGAAAAACAAATTTATTTGGTATTTATGTATTGCGAATGCATTTGTATATTTAATTCGTTTCGGTGTTATTAACTGGGTACCGATTTATTTAACAACGGTTAAAGGATTTACAAAAACAGAAGCGCATGCAGCATATTCATTTTTTGAATTTATGGCAATTCCAAGTTCATTAATCGTAGGTTTTTTAAGTGATAAGTTATTCAAAGGAAAACGTATGCCACTATGTGTGTTTAGTATGGTTGGTGTTGTTATCGGAACGGTAGTATACTGGCAAGCATCGAATATACTTGTTGTGAGTGCTGCAGTTTCGATTATTGGTTGCTTAATTTACGTACCACAATTTTTAATTGGTTTAAGTGCAATGGAATTAGTACCAAAATTCGCAGTAGGTACAACAGTTGGTATGTGTGGCCTGTTCGGTTATTTAGGAGGAAGCCTTGTTGCAAACGCAGCGATTGGTATTATCGTTGATCGCTCTGGTTGGGACGGTTGTTTCATTCTATTATTAGCAGGCGGTATTTTATCTACTGTATTCTTATTCATCGTTCAATTTGGTCATGAGAGAAAAGAGTCTAAGAAGCAAATTGCTTAATGATTTAGGAGAGGAGAATCTATCAATGGATAGATTCTCTTTTTTAATTAAACGTTTGTTTAAAGGAAATACTACTTTTTTCGGTCATATGTAAGTCGTTTTTGTTCTGTGAAATATAGAAAAATTACAATTCATTCACAATATCTTAACTTTCAATTGTTAAAATTAGGTAATTAATAATATGGAAGGTGAGATGTTGATATGCAAATGTTTACTACTGAAGTGGAAAGAATTTATCGTTGTACGGCAATTGTTGTAACAGGTGAGGATATGTATGAATTTAGACTGCGCAGTACAGAAATGGGGGTTGTAGTTCACTTGTTGGATGAAGAGAAAGAAGAATGGTCACCGTTATGTATCGAAACATTTATAGATGTTTCAGGATCTGCTTTTCCTGATGAAGAATCGAAGGAACGATTTCGAGTAGAATGTAATAGTGAAACGGGTTGGATTTTGCAAATGTACGGTGAGGATTTTGGAAGTGAGCATCAACGACCAATGACACCTGGCGAGCTCAGGGCGTTCGAGTTTGTGAATGAAAATATACCAGATGAGATAGTGATTGCACCGAAACAAGCGATTATGTGGCAATAAGAGAATGAAATATAAACTGAAAAAACGACATCAGTATTTTAGGCGGGCAAGAGCATCTGACCATGCGTAGAAGCGGTCAGGGCCTGTTTCTGTCACGTGCAAAGGTTAAAACAGTGCAGGTTATGTTTTGCTTTGCATAGCAGCAATTTATATGTTGAAAAGTCAAAATGGATTTGTTCATATAATTAGAAAAGGGCGTAGTTTAAGGCCCTTTTTTTATTTTGAATAACGGGGGTTCTAAAAGTGGATAAATCATTTTTCTTAATCAAACGTTTGTTTAAGAAAAATATGCATATATGCATATTAGAAAGTATTAAATTTCAAAACATGCCATTGTTTGATACAATTTATAATATACAAACTATGTAATATGAATGTAGTAAATGTCGAATGTTTGTTGAGATATTTTGGAAAAGTTTGTATAATTTAATTATATTAACGATTTAAGTAAAAGGAGAGAGACAATGTTACCAAATACGGTTCGTACTCCGAATAAAAAGAAAAAATGGATTATCATTGGAGTTATTGCTCTTATTATTATCGTTGCTGCTGCAAATATTTTTATGATGCAGAGTAAGAAAAAAGGGAGCACAGAAGATGTGAAGTTTAGGGAAGTAACAGAACGTCAGCTCAATAATACAAAACTTGTTTCCGGTCAAGTGAAACCAGGGAATATTGAGAGTTTCTATGCGGATGCGACTAAAGGAAAAGTAAAAGATATTGCTGTAAAAGAAGGACAAGAAGTGAACAAAGGGGACAAGTTGTTCTCTTATGATAATGAAGAAATTAATTTGCAAGTAAAGCAAGCAGAAATAGAACAAAAAATGACTTCTATGCGCTATGATCAAGGGAAGAAAAAAATAGATTCATTGAAACAAGATATTAAAAAAGCGAAGGATAGCGGAGCGACGAAAGAGATGATCGATCCGTTAGAATCCCAATTAAATGAATTGGAAATGCAACAAAAAACAGCTGACCTTGAAAAAGAAAAAGTGAATCTTCATATAGAAGAATTAAAGAAAAAACAAGGTGAGCTTACGGTTTACAGTAATTTTTCCGGTGTTGTGCAAAAGTTTGATAAAGATGCTTCGCAAGGTTCTACGCCAGTAATGGGTGGGCAAGGGAAAGCATTTTTACAAATCGCCTCTAAAGATCCATTCCAAATTCAAGGTACATTAACTGAACTACAAAAATCACAAATCCAAAAAGATCAAGCGATTACAGTGACGGCAAAGGCAGCGCCGAAGAAGAAGTGGACTGGGAAAGTTACAGAGGTAAGTGAATATCCGACAAGTGCGGAGGCAAATATACAAGCTCCAGCAGGCGGAGAAGCAGGACAAAATATGTCTTATTATACATATAAAGCATCACTAGATTCCCAAGATGGATTATCGCCAGGATATCATGTATCTATTCAAGTAAACTTAGAGAATAGGAAAATGGTTGCTGTTCCTCATAAAAGCATTGTAGAGGAAAAAGGTGAATCATTTGTGTATGTAGAGGATAAAGGAAAGCTTCGCAAGCAAATTGTGAAGAAAGGCTCAAGCGATGGAGATTGGGTTGAAGTACTTGAAGGCGTAACAGTAGGAAAAAAGGTGGTTGAAAATCCTTCCGATAAAGTGTTTGACGGAATGGAAGTGAAGAAAAAATGATTACCTTAAGCAATATTCATAAAACGTATTATCAAGGGAGTTTAGCTGTACCCATTTTACACGGTATTAGTTTAAAGATTGATAACGGTGAGTTTGTTTCGATTATGGGACCGTCTGGATCGGGGAAATCAACGCTTATGAATATTATTGGTTGTCTCGATCGGCCAACAGAAGGTGAATATATGCTGAATGATGTGAATATTTTAACGGCAGATGAGTCCAAATTGGCACTCATTCGAAATGAATACATCGGTTTTGTGTTCCAGCATTTTAACTTACTGCCTCGTCTTTCGGCGGTGGAGAATGTAGAGCTTCCGCTTGTTTACGGCGGTATAAAGAAAGCAGAGCGCCGCGAGCGGGCATTAGAGGCATTAGGGAAGGTAGGACTCGCGGATCGCGTACATCACTTACCAAATGAATTATCAGGTGGACAAAAGCAGCGCGTCGCAATTGCACGTGCGATTGCAAATAATCCAACTTTTATTATGGCTGATGAACCAACAGGTGCACTTGATACGAAATCAGGTGAACAAGTTATGAATATTTTCACCCAGCTGAACAAAGAAGGTACAACGATTGTAATGGTTACGCATGAGGAGGAAGTAGCAGCGTATTCATCTCGTCGCATTGTGCTCAGAGATGGGAAAATT
Organism: Bacillus sp. 103mf; assembly: GCF_900116295.1. Taxonomy (GTDB): domain Bacteria; phylum Bacillota; class Bacilli; order Bacillales; family Bacillaceae_G; genus Bacillus_A; species Bacillus_A bruguierae. Next base: position 2,325 of record NZ_FPAF01000013.1, on the reverse strand, counting down.
ACAGAAGATAGAAGGTGTGCTGTATGAGTTTACTAGATAGTATTAAAATTGCTCTTTCTTCTATTCTAGCTCATAAGTTGCGCTCCGCACTGACAATGCTTGGAATTATTATCGGTGTTGGCTCTATTATTACTGTCGTTGCGATTGGACAAGGCGGAGAAGCAATGCTGAAGTCCCAATTTGCAGGTATGGGTAATAATGTTATTCCAATTCAGTTTCATACGGATATCGATGATCCATTTGCGCAGGGACTAGGAGAACGTCCTGCATTAACAGATGAAGATATTTTCGCACTGAAACAATTGCCAGAAATTAATCATGTTGTTACGACAAATGCGGGTATGGAACCACTCGATATTAATGATAAAAAGGACATGACTAATATTATTGGACTTGACAGTGAATATTTTGCGGTGAATAAAATCAAATTGGTTGAAGGCCGCTCTTTAAATGAATCAGATGTTGAGCGTGGTAATAACGTTGCGATAATTAGTACGAAAGCAAAGGATACTTTTTATCCGAAAGAAAATCCTGTTGGAAAAATTATCGAGTTAAAAGGCCAGCCATTGCAAATTATCGGGGTATATAAATCTGATAATGAATTTATGGGCATGGGGATATCGGAAATGTTAATTCCAATTTCTCTTTGGCCAACACTATATGGGAAAAGTGAAATTCAAAATATTTCGGTGCAAGTGAAAAATGTTGATCAAATGGAAGCGGCAGGGAAAAAAGCTGTTGGCGTTTTAAACGATCGAAAACCAAATGATGTTCCGGGGAAGTATGAAGTTCTCGACCTTGAGAAAATGCAAGCAAGCATTTCAAAGGTAACGAGTATTATGACGATGATTATCGGTGGTATTGCGGGTATTTCTCTTGTCGTTGGCGGCATCGGCGTTATGAATATTATGCTTGTATCTGTTACGGAACGTACGCGTGAAATTGGTGTTCGTAAAGCGCTCGGTGCAACGCGCGGGAAAATCTTGCTTCAATTCTTAATAGAGGCCGTGATGTTAACACTTCTTGGTGGCTTGATTGGAATTGGCCTTGGATACGGAGGCGCATATATCGTTTCTACCTTTGCGAAATGGCCACCGCTCGTTTCATGGGAAGTTGTGCTTGGCGGCGTCCTATTCTCGATGACGCTCGGCATTATTTTCGGACTAATTCCAGCGAACAAAGCAGCAAAATTAGATCCAATCGAAGCATTGCGCTATGAATAAAGTGAAACTTCTCTCAGTGGGGGCTTTATTCCCCGCTGAGAGAAAGCCCACCCAATCGGGCTTTTATGGGCAGTTTTCTTCCCTGCTCTTATCCAGCCTTTACTGTCCACGAATAGCGGGATAACACCCAGTTCTTGTGGGTGGTGAATCCCTGTTTGAAAAAGTGGGGATTCACCACCCGTTAGAACGGGTATAAAATAAAGGAGGTTTTACATATGGAAGCGAACGTAAACACGCAGAAGGTAAGCGGAGAGAAGCCCTCATTATTTGGAATGATTACCTCACCTAGCTTGCAGTTTGAGAAAATGAGAAGTAATGCACCGGTGTGGGGCGCGTTTTTCTTAATGGTTGTATTAGGCGGTATTATGGGAGCTATTGGTACATATTTATATTCTATGGACCCTGCAATTGTCGCGAAAAATAAAGAGCTTGGCGTAGAAGTACCTATGGCATTTACATTAGGTAGTGGGTTTGTATTTGCAGCAATTATTTTTATGTTCACATTCTTTATTAGTGCAGCTCTGTATAAAGTACTTATGATGTTTATGGGCAATGATACGTCTTATAAAAAGTTATTAGCGATTATTGTTTATTCTAGTATTATTACAGTTCTTGGTGGCATTATTAATATGGTATTAGCATGGATTTTTGGCGGAAATGGTCAAGAAATGTATACAGGATTAGGAATGCTATTTGCTTCTACTGGCGGTGTTGTACATGGCATTGCAAAGGCATTTGAAGTTTTTGCGATTTGGGGATTATTTGTAACGGGATTAGGGCTGCACATTACAGCAGGATTAAGCAAGAAACAAGCGACAATTCTTGTTGTAGTTTTCTTTATCATATCATTGGCATTTGGCGCAATTGGTGGCTTTCTTGGTGGCTTAGTCCCAAAAATGTAATATAAGATTATGTTTATCGAAACGGCTCATGTAGAGCCGTTTTTTTATCCCGCATTAACGGGCAGTAATACTCCCACCTCAAAATTCGGCGAAAGCAAAGAAGTTAGGTGGGAGATAAACTGCCCGTAAAAGCCCGATTGGTTCAACTAATAATCAGTGGGGGATGAAGAAAACCCCCACTGATTAAAGTTTCACTTTAT
>NZ_FPAF01000034.1 GCF_900116295.1 Bacillus sp. 103mf | reverse complement strand
ATTGGAATAAAATAACTTTATCAACAAATGTTATAGATAAATATGGTAAAATATACATAGAGTAACAGCTCAAAAAGTAAAATGGTGATTCAAGTTAAAAAAGTACTCATGTGGGTGCTTTTTTTCTCTGTCTTACATACACAAAAGGGGATTTCATCATGAATATTATTGACTTAGAACTAGTACGAAAGAGAAAAATAAAGGAAAATAAAATGATTACAATACCCATTATTGAACGGGTTTTTGAAGTAAATGGAGAAATTCAGTTTGAAGTAGCTGGTGAAAAAAAAATTCCTATTGCTTGGCTAGAAAAGGAATAGATACTTCTGTCCTTTATCTAAACAAGAACCTGTAGTATTCCCACAAGTTCTTGTTTATTTTTTATAAAAACGAAAGTAAACTTTTGCATATTTGTTTACTTTCATATCTCCTAAAATATTGGCTCTACACCAAATCCCTTGATACCCTCAAAATATACAACAAAAGTATACATTCAAAATACTGTAAATAAAGAGATAATAGAAACTATGAACAAAAAATCTTATTATTTATCTTTAAATATAAAAAAGCATCTAAATAGATGCTTTTTTAATTCCTAACAAACTTAAAAATGGCTAAAACAGAAGCGATGACAGTAAAAATGTCTGCATCTTGCGTAGGATATTGATGAAATATTTCTTGAATTTGTTTATTCCATTCATAAAATTTCATTTCTTAAATTCCTCCCTATTATCATCTGTTAGTAAATATATTAAAATTATACAAAAAAATAAAGAAAATATACTCTAGTTAACGTAACCTCGCTTAGCAGAAGTTAAATTTATCTTTTAAGAAAATTATTGCTTGTTCAGGTATTAAACTAATTGTATATTATCTAAACAGCTATCTGAACAGAAAAACAAGGAAATCCTTGTCAGCTATAGAATTGTTTAGTTGTTTGAATGGTGTTTAGTTCAGATGTTTAGAAGGATGGTGATCTAAACAATGCAACAAAAAGACTGGTTATCAGCTGAAGAAGTAGCCAAAGAAATAAAAGTATCAGCTATGACTATAACACGAAACTGTCAAACCTACAGTAGTCTTTTTAAATTCCAACAAGGTGAAAAGAACAAGTATTTAATTCATCAAGAATGTATACCTGTTTTTCAATTTATAGCCAAAATGAGAAATAAAAGAAACCTCCAAACAAAACAAATTATTGAACTCCTCAATAAAGAAGGATTCCCTGAATATATAGACATTGAATCTATCCAAACAACTAAACAACAATCTGAACAAATCCAAGTAGGACAAGGAGTTATAGCTGTTCAAGAGTTGGATAGAATTGTTGCTGAAAGAGTATCTGAACAACTAAAAAACATAAAGAAAATTTAAAGGAATGGTTAACTGAACAGCAAAAACAACAACAAGATTTTCAAAAAGCTATTATTCAAAGAATGGATAAACGTGATCAAAACCTAATGGCTATGATCCGTGAAAACCAGGAGACTAAAAAATTGATTGCAGCCACCCAACAAAAAAAGTGATGGCAATTTTGGAAATAGAAAAAGCCTTGCTTATATGCAGGCTTTTTTTATACAGAATTCTATACAGATTTTTGTACTAATACAGAACGCTTGTAAACTTGAAAAACCCCAATATCTCTACAATGTATAAAATCATGCATAGTATGATAGAAAAAGAAAACGCACAAATCCAATGATAGAGAAGGTTTGTGCGTTTTCCTTGCTTCTCATAATGATACGTTATGTTAACCTTACATGTATACGATATTTATATGGTTATTATTTCCAAATGATTATATAATTAAGATATGAGATTAGATAAAAAAGGAGTAGGGATATGATAATTGGAGAACTAAAAGAAATTGTAAGGCATCCAATAAAATCATTTCGCGGAGAAAATGTTCAACAAACTTACATTGCATCCTATGGTTTATATGGAGATAGAAGCCATGCTTTTTTAGATGAAACAAGACCAGGAAAGTATTTAACCGCAACACAACTTCCTGAAATGATTGGTTATACGGCGAGTTTTATAGGAGAAGAATCTTTGGATACATATCCACCAATCAAAATCATTTCTCCTGAAGGAAAAATATACAAGTGGGGAGATCAAGAATTACTTACAGAATTAGAACAAAAATCAGATCGTAAAATTAAAGGTATACAATACTCACCTCAGCAAGTACCCTTAGGTGCAATTGAAGAAGAACATGTATTAATTGTGACTGATACATCATTACAAGAACTGAGCACCTTGTGGGGACAAGATGTGAATCATAGGAGATTTCGTCCAAACTTGATATTATCATTATATAAAAATATTCCTTTTGCAGAAGATACATGGTTTGGAAAATGTATACGTATAGGAGAAGTAGAACTAGAAATAGTAAGGCACTGTGAACGCTGTATGATTATTACTATCGACCCTAACACATTAACATTGGAAAACACCCTCTTAAAAACTGTTGTACAAAAAAGAAATAATCATTTTGGAGTCTATGCATCAGTTATAAAACCAGGAAAAGTGAATATTGGAGATTCTATCATATTAGAATAACTTCCGCTAACGTGAATTATGTAAATGAGCTGTCCATATGGGCAGCTCATTATTTTTTTGCTTAGCGTGGGGGTTTTCAAAATGCTGGCAGTACCCCATGCCCATCAAGCTAAGGTTTTACACTATCCATAAAGCAAAAAAGCGCCATCCTTTCCTATAATTCTACAGAAAGGATAACGTCTTTTTTGCGTAAGAGTTTTCATTTAGAGACACTCAAAAACCCGAAAAGAAATCAGAAAAATATTTATCAATACTTTATTACATAAGAAAAGTTTAAAATTTTTAAAAATAGCAAAAAAGTTGTGATATATTCCTAATATAGGATATTAAGGAATAAATACTTATTATTACCATTAATCTAAGTATCTCGAATTGTTCATTTGAAACTATTAAGAAAATATTAGTTATATAGATATAAAAAGCATATTATTCAGTAAAAAATGCAAAAGGAGAATGAATATGTATAATCAAGTAATACAACTTTTAGAAGAAGCCGATATACCTTATTCGCAATATGAACATGAACCAATTTTAAATTATGATACAGATAGAAAGATTAGAAAAAGATTCAACTTGGAAGGAGTCCCAAGTAAAAGCTTATTTTTAAAAGACAAATCCGGAAACAATTATGTACTTGTTACCATTGAGGGAGAAAAATTAGATTCAAAACTTATGAAAGAGCTAACAGGCAAGAGAATTTCTATTTGTTCAGAAGAAGAGTTAATTGAAAAAACTTCTTGTGTTCCTGGGTGTGTAGCACCATTCGGATATCAAGAGGAAATTACCCTAGTTATAGATCGAAAAATTTATAACTATAATAAGTTTCTACTATCTCCAGGCGTACCTGAGCTAACAATTGAAATACACACAAAAGATATCGATAAAATTTTAGATATAGTGAAAAATAGTATTTTATTTTATGAGAAAAAATAATAAATTTATAGGCATACTAAGGAGGAGCTAGTATGGTAATACAATCTACCAAATCTTATTTGTATGATCAAACAAGAATTCTTAAAGAACAAAATACAGACTTCTTAGAAAATTGGAAAATACAATCTTTCAATAATTTTCATACTAGCATTATGGATAATTCTAAGCCATTCCCTTGTTATTTTGCAGTAGATTCTGAGAAACATGGATGGTCCAGATATTTATTTGCCGATTCGGCCTATGATGAAAGAGAATTAATGAAACTTAGAGATGGGATTTATGAATATATAAAAACATATCAACAAATTGCAAAACGAACTACACTCGTAATATTTTTCAAGCCTTCAGATAAACAATTGATGGCTGAAGAGTATAAAAAACAATTCTGGAATGTACTACAATTTTTAATAAAACATGACCCTGAACCATGGAATCCAGAGATACCAACAGACCCTTATCATGCTAAGTGGGAATTTTGTTTTGCGGGTGAACCCATATTTGTGGTCTGTAGAGCTCCTATTTATGCTGAGAGAAAGAGTAGATACACAGACACTGGTCTCGAAATTACTTTACAACCTCGAGGAACCCTAGATGATATTACAGGCGATACAAAACAAGGGAAACAAGTTCGTAAAGTCATTAGAAAACGATTATTAGCATATGATGACATTTCAATTCACCCTGATATAGGTGATTATGGTACAAAGGATTCATACGAATGGAGACAATATATGTTACCCGAGACGAATGATGAAAGTGTAGTAAGATGTCCTATTACAGGTGCAAAGAAATATGAGTAGCATGATATTTAGCTATATATTGTTAGGAGTTTCTCTTTCTGCTCCTGTAGGTCCAATTAATGTAGCTCAAATCAATAAAGGAATAAAGAATGGTTTTTGGAGTGCCTGGTTGGTAGGAGTGGGCGCAATGTCAGCAGATATAATTATGATGTTACTAATTTATTTTGGTGTTTCGACATATCTAACGACTCCAATTGCCCAACTTTGTATTTGGATTTTTGGTTTTGTTACAATGCTTTACTTAGGATATGAAAGTATTAAAGATGCTTCTAAACAAGTACAGCATTCTTTAACAGGCGAAAAGGAACATCCCTTCAAATCCTTTCTATCCGGATTCGCCATTGCTATTTCAAATCCACTAAACATTGTATTTTGGATAGGGATTTATGGTTCAGTTCTCACTAATGCAATAAGTACGGTTGGGAAAGAACAGGCTTTATGGTATAGTACAGCTATTTTTGCAGGTATTGCGTTGTGGGATTTATTTATGGCTACATCCATTCACTTAGGTAGACGCTTTGTAAATCGTGTTGTTATGAAATGGATTTCCATTTCAGCAGGTATTATTTTAATTGGTTTTGGTATTTATTTTGGTTACCAAGCTGTGCTAGAAATCAAACATTTATTGTAGAATTCTTAATAGGGATCACCATACATGCCCATAAACTTAAGGATTTTATAACACCCCAAAACAAAAAAATGCACATTTTCTCCTAGAGATGTCAATTTTTTGTTTTGGGGTATTCTTCTTAACTTGATAGCGATGGGGTAGCACCACAACTTAAGAAAACAGAGCAATCCCAAAAAGAAAAAGTAAGATGAATCCTTATAATTAACTGTAGAAAAACAAAATTTTTGTGTAGGCCTATTTAAAGATAGTAACTTGATGGGCATGTGGTGGTACGCCTCAATAAACTAATTCCTGAAGATAAAAAAACATCCGCCAATTTGGCGGATGTTTTTTATTTCCCTCGATGTTTTGCCTTCCGTTTTTGAATTTTCAATTGTCTTTTTTGTTCTTTTAATTCTTCTTTCATTTGACGTGTAATACATTTCTTCATTTTCTTTTTTTGTTCTAATTCTATTCTCAATGCTTCATAAGATTTGTTAGAAACTCCCTGATTTTTCATTTCTTTGGCTGCTAGTCTTATCAATCTTTTAGGATTGATAGTCTTATTTTTTCTTTTATCAATAGAGTTTTTAACACCTGATGTACTATTTAATAACGGAATCATATCATGAAAAATAAAATCCAGTATTTCACTATCTTTTGGTTCTGATCCAAAAGTATGTTTACATACCTTCAACTTATTATTTTCTGTCATTTCAACTATTCCAATCCAAAATTGTCCATCAAAATAAATCGTAAGTTTCATTGAAAATCCCCCTTTTTATTACATGAGTGATGGACATCCCAGGGGGGAAGGTTATTGACAATAATTATTAAATTATTGCGTCCGGACTACCAACCGAACTGTATTTTTTCACTCTAAACTTATTATATCTCGAAATTAATATTTGTAAATATTTAGTTAATATTACGCCTTTAATCTTTACAACAGCATATTGATATAACCGTTCATTAAATTTTTTATCATTTTTCAAGAGTAAATTATGATGTGACGGAAGAGTGTTTAATCCTCATAAATTACTGTAAATATATAATTTTTTGTTTTGGGGAAGAATGTATTTCTTAACTTGATGGCGGGGTAGCACCAACAAAACGCGAATTTCGTACGCTAGGGAAATACAACATATGAAAAAACCTAATTTCAAGCTACAATAACAAGAAATTAGGCTTTAATTATTTCATAGAAGCAAAGATTACTTATTATAGGTTTACCAACTTAGTAATTGTATTTATATCTCCCAATTCGCTAAGTCTTTGTACTAGGATGTTTTCTGTATTCTCACTTAATACTAATTGTTCAGATGAAAACGGTGCTAGTTGTAAGCTCTCACCAATCATAACTGAATACATTGCATGTTGAAACATTGTAATATCATTCGCATCATTACCAAATGCTATATATTCTTTTTCTTCCACACCCAATTGTTGCAATCCACTCCACTTATCTATTCCGTTTGGACTTATGTCTAAGATTCCTTCGTTTCCGTGAGAGTGAACCACAACATTCATATTGCTAAGCCGTTCTTCAATTGCTTCCATATTGTCTGAAGTAAGCACTAAAATTTTTACGATTGACTGTAATTTATCCAATTTAACGTTTTTAGCACGTCCTTCTGGATCAAGATTATTCAAAATCGGATGTGTGGCTGGCCCTGTATAGGCATAATCCCAATCACCATCTATTAAATAAGAAGCATTATAAGTTCTAAGTAATTGAACAATATTTGCAAGCGTTTCTTCATCAAAACTAATCGTTGATATGATTTTCCCTTTAATTGCAATCATTGATCCATTTCCACCAATCATTGGGTATTGATGAAAACGTTCATGTAAGATGGGAAGTAAATCACGTATTGGCCTAGCCGATGCAAAAATGACTTCGTGCCCTTGAGCTACTAGCTTTTCTAATGATACTAGTAGTCTTTCGGAAATAGGCTGACCTTTAAAGCAAATTGTCCCATCTAAATCGAACACAAATTTCATTCTATGCCACTCCTAAAATTTTTTATTGTTCTTATCATATCAGTTTATCTTATAATGAAAAGGACATATGTCCCAAAAGGAGTATTATATGAAATTTATTCATGACTTGAAGCTACTTGAAACAAAATTACGAGAATATCATATTGAAGAAATGTTTGGCCGAGAAAAACAACTCCCATTTACACTGCAACAATATGGACAAGATGAAATTGTTTTACTTGAGGGAATTGAACTAGAATCATTATTATTTTTAGTGGAAGGAAAAGTGAAAATAACATCAAGTGTTGAAACTGGAAAATCACTTTTACTACGATTTGTCCAACCTTTTTCCATTATTGGTGATATTGAATTAATTCGAAATGTTCCCGTCCAATCACAAGTTAAAGCAATTAATGAATGCTTATTAATTGGACTACATTTTGATTATATAAAACAGTATGAAATGAACAATCCACAGTTTTTACATACACTTTTAGAACATGTAAGCTATAAGCTTCAAACTTGCACAACGGCTTCTCGTGTAAATTTATTAGCATCTGTGGAAAACAAGTTTGCGAGCTATCTTATGTCCACGATATCACCTGACCCCGATAACATCTTTGGAATGGAGCTAAAGACTTCCAATATAAAAGAGGTTGCAGATTTACTTGGCACGACATATCGACATCTAAATCGAGTTATTCATTCGCTATCCGAAAAGAAAATTATTGAAAGGGATAAAAACTCTATTCGTATATTGAATTGGAGCTGTTTAGAGAAAATATCCAATGGAATCCGATATAAGTAAAAATGGATAACCCTGATTTCTCGAGGGTTATCCTTAAAATTCGCTAATTGGCGGCACCATACATGCCCATCAACTTAAGAAATTAATTGTCCCCCAAAAACGAAAAAAATGAGCCGAATTCTATAAATAACTATAAAAAGGTAAAATTTTCATTTTTGGGTGGTTCAAAATCCTAAGCTTGATGGACATGAGGTATCGCCAGCATTTCGGAGAATAGCCACGCTAAGGATTATTTACACAGTAACAAATTGTAAAAAAAGAAGACGGTAAACCCGCCTCCTTTATCTATTACCATGGAAGATCAGCTACTTTGAAATAAAGTTCAATTAAAAATAGCGCACAATCACTACTCAAATTGGTAAGGAGTATAGAAAATAGTCTTACCTAAATCGAGTTAAATGCTAAACATCAAAATTAGCATTTTGGGCAAGTCTCACGTACTGACCATTTCTTTCATCTCTAATAACAGCTCCTAACTGAGCTAAATCTTCTCGTAGATATTTAGCATCTGCCTTTTTCTTTTCTTTTAATGCACGGTCTCTAGCATAAAGTAATACATTAATTTTTTCGGGAAAATCAGTATGTCCTAAAGCCCATCGCTCATATTCGCTACTAAATGGATCAGTTTCATACCATGGATATTGATGCTTATTAAAAGCTTCTCGTACAGTATCCTTCTTCACTTCAATAACTTCTCTATATAATTCATTACTCTTTTGCCCAAGGATGATTAAATGCTTATTTTCTATATAGATTGCTAAAATGTCCTTTTTCTCAATGATATTTATTTTTTCTCCAAATTTTAGTTGCAAATTATTGTAGGAAATTGTGACTTCGAGACTCTCATTTAAAATAATAAAACCCAATAATAAACCTGCTATTGTTCCAATAACGGTGGCAATACTTGAAACCCATAAGCTGTTAAAGAATGTAAGGAGTAAAATTAACTTCTCCATTGGAACTACTGGAAGTTTTAGTATCCAATTGGCAATGATGGGAACAAACCAACCAATCAAACCACCTAATATCATGGGTACTAAAACAATAATTACTTTTTGGGGCTTACTATGTCCAAGAAATGTTTCGCTTTCTATCATAATCTCTATCCTCTCTATTAAATTAGTTATAAACAATATTTTGGACTTATATATCGACATATAAGTCGCAGATATGCAGAATACAACATGGCCGCTACTGACTTACTCTCTTTGTTTTAAACCTCGCATGTGTCAGGAAAGGCCCTGACCGCTTCTGTGAACGGCCAGCTGCTCTCGTCCTCCCCAAAAAAGAAAGGGGTTTTTATGTCATTTTATTAACTTATATATAAATGATTTTTTGTTTTCATTATTTAACTATTTTCAATATGCTTTTTATCAATTCTTCACTATAATTTTCTAAACTCATTTTACTTTGGTTCGATATCAAAGATTCTGATATCGAACCTTGAATAATTGTTGCGGTCACTTGAATATTAAAATCTCCAAATTCTTTTGATTCCTGCCCCTGTAAGAGAATTTCTTGTAATAAACCCTTTATTAAATCTTCTTCATCGTCTTCTAGTAAATAATAAGGAATATGATCTGGTGTTCGTGCATTAAAAACTATTTCAATTAAAGCGATATTATTTGTTCGGTTTATAACCTGATAAGCCAAACTTGCTTCGATAAATGCTTTTAATTTTTCTGTAGATGCTTGTTTTTGACTAACTCTTGCATTAATAAATAACCATTCTTGTTCAACTAAATACATTAAAGTATTGTTCATCAAATCTTCTTTACCAGAAAAGTGATAAGAAATTAACCCTGTACTTATGTTTGCTTTTTTTGCTATTTTCGACAAACTTGTACTTACATACCCAACTTCTCTTAAAACTTCAACAGCGGCCTTAATTATTTGTTCTCTTCTTGCTTCTGTTATAAAAGATTGTCTGTCTTCCATAAGAATCACCACCTTATAAATTTTT
>NZ_FPAF01000018.1 GCF_900116295.1 Bacillus sp. 103mf | reverse complement strand
AGCTATGTGCGGAAGGGATAAGTGCTGAAAGCATCTAAGCATGAAGCCCCCCTCAAGATGAGATTTCCCATAGCGTTAAGCTAGTAAGATCCCTGAAAGATGATCAGGTTGATAGGTTCGAGGTGGAAGCGTGGTGACACGTGGAGCTGACGAATACTAATAGATCGAGGACTTAACCATATAATATGAAGCAAATGTTATCTAGTTTTGAAGGAATATACCTTCATAAGTCTGGTAATGATGGCAGAGAGGTCACACCCGTTCCCATACCGAACACGGAAGTTAAGCTCTCTAGCGCCGATGGTAGTTGGGACTTTGTCCCTGTGAGAGTAGGACGTTGCCAGGCAAAAACCTAAGTCGTTTTGACTTAGGTTTTTTTGTGTTCATTTTTATCCCGTATTAACGAGCAGTTAATCAGTGGGGGAATGAAGAACCCCCACTGATTATTAGTTGAATCTTACTTGCCAAATATCATAATACATAAATTTAATAATGCCAAAAGTGAAAAAAGAATAAAGAAGATGCTGTTTAAAATAATAGCAATTTGTTTTGGTTTTCCAGGTTTTCCGAAAGAACCTAAAATAATTCCGATAATGGGACTGATTATTTCTACAAAAAGTATAAGTTTTAAATAATGAGAATAGAAAAAGTCAGATGTTATAAAAGAGGATGCAATAATTGCAGCAGTTATTGCGATAGAAAAACATAAATATGACAATATGTTAAGTTCCCTCATAATTAAACCACCTATAAATTAGTGTGAATTTATAATAATAGTATCATAGGCGATGCTTAAATATACAAAAAGTAGTTCCTGCTATATCTCCAACCGCAATAACTTTGAATTGTTTTTGAATGGAATCCTTCCTATTTATATAGTGAATCGTTATGTAAGTTAAATTGCATATATTCTCGCATTTCTTCTTTAATTCTCCTTCTTTTCTGCATATTTTTTCGCTTCTTCTTTTTATTATAACTAAAACACGAACGTTACAATGCACTGAATAAAAAAACATTCGATTATTTATTGACATGTTTAAAGAACACCTGTTAATATAACTTTAGAAACAATATTATATCGTACCTCATATAATCGCGGGGATATGGCCTGCAAGTCTCTACCTAACGACCGTTATTCGTTAGACTATGAGGGAAAGTCACTCGGTATTTTTCTATTCACAAGGGATACATATGCCTGAGTAGAGCGCTTTCTCTCATAGTAAAAGAGAAAATGTTCTATTTCAGGCTTTTTTTATTTGAATCGGGGGGATTCTAATATGAAATCACTAGTTGGAATCATAATGGGAAGCACGTCAGACTGGGAAACAATGAAATATGCTTGTGACATTTTAGATGAATTAAACATTCCGTATGAGAAGAAAGTTGTATCCGCTCATCGGACTCCAGATTATATGTTTGAATATGCAGAAACAGCTCGTGAACGTGGATTAAAAGTTATTATTGCTGGAGCTGGGGGAGCCGCTCATTTACCAGGGATGGTTGCAGCGAAGACAAATCTTCCTGTAATCGGTGTTCCAGTTCAATCAAAAGCGTTAAATGGTTTAGATTCGTTACTGTCTATCGTTCAAATGCCAGGAGGGGTTCCGGTGGCGACTGTCGCGATCGGTAAGGCTGGTGCAACAAACGCAGGACTACTTGCAGCACAAATACTCGGATCATTTCATGATGATATACATGATGCATTAGAATTGAGAAGAGAAGCAATTGAGAAAAATGTGCGTGAAGGTAGTGAACTGATATGACAAGAATCATTTTACCTGGAAAAACAATTGGAATTATTGGCGGTGGCCAGCTTGGAAGAATGATGGCGCTAGCAGCGAAGGAAATGGGTTATAAAATTGCTGTGCTAGATCCGGCAAAGCATTCGCCATGTGCACAAGTTGCTGATATTGAAATTGTTGCAGCATATGATGATTTGAAAGCGATTCAGCATTTAGCGGAAATAAGCGATGTTATCACATATGAATTTGAAAATATTGATTATAGATGTTTACAATGGCTTGAAAAACATGCGTATTTACCACAAGGTAGTCAGTTGTTAAATAAAACGCAAAATCGTTTTACAGAAAAGAATGCAATCGTAAATGTTGGCTTACCAGTTGCACCATATAGACTCGTGCAGACGCAAGATGCACTTTTAGAAGCAATTACGGAACTTTCCTTTCCCTGTGTGTTAAAAACAACAACAGGAGGATATGATGGGAAAGGGCAAATTGTTTTAAGAAGCGAAGCGGATGTTGCGAGAGCGCTGGAACTTGTAAATCAAGCTGAATGTATTCTTGAAAAGTGGGTGCCATTTGAAAAAGAAGTATCAGTTATTGTCACTCGCAGTGTTAGTGGTGAAACGAAGGTATTTCCAGTAGCTGAAAATATTCATGTAAATAACATTTTACATGAATCCATCGTACCAGCTCGCATCACAGAAGCACTTTCACAAAAAGCAATTGCATATGCACAGGTACTTGCGGATGAATTAAAACTGGTGGGAACACTAGCAGTAGAAATGTTTGCTACGGCAGATGGTGAGATTTATATTAATGAATTAGCACCAAGACCTCACAATTCTGGGCACTATACAATCGATGCATGTGAAACAAGTCAATTTGGGCAACATATTCGAGCAATCTGTAATTTACCTCTAGGAGAAACAAATTTGTTAAAACCAGTTGTCATGGTAAACATTTTAGGCGAACATATAGAAGGGGTCCTAAGACAAGTGAATAGATTTACCGGGTGCTATTTACACTTGTATGGAAAAGAAGAAGCAAAAGCGCAGCGTAAAATGGGGCATGTAAATATTTTAAATGAAAATATTGAAGTTGCTTTAGAAAAAGCGAAGAGTTTGCATATTTGGGACCATCAAGAACAACTTTTGGAGGGAAAAAGATGATTAGTCGTTATACACGCCCTGAGATGGGTGCGATTTGGACGGAAGAAAATAAATTTAAAGCATGGTTAGAAGTTGAAATCTTAGCTTGTGAAGCATGGGCTGAGCTTGGCGATATTCCAAAAGAAGATGTGAAAAAGCTTCGTGAACATGCATCTTTCGATATTGATCGTATTTATGAAATTGAGCAAGAAACGCGTCATGATGTAGTTGCTTTCACTCGTGCTGTATCAGAAACACCAGCATTAGGTGAAGAACGCAAATGGGTACATTATGGTTTAACATCTACAGACGTAGTAGATACAGCTTTATCTTATATCTTAAAACAAGCAAATGAGATTCTACTAAACGACTTAGAAAATTTCATTACTATTTTAGCTAACAAAGCAAAAGAACATAAATACACAATTATGATGGGAAGAACGCACGGTGTTCATGCAGAACCAACAACATTTGGTTTAAAACTTGGTCTTTGGTATGAAGAAATGAAACGTAACTTAGAACGTTTTAAACAAGCAGCTGATACAGTTCGCGTTGGTAAATTGTCTGGTGCAGTTGGTACATTCGCAAACATTAATCCATTCGTAGAAAAATATGTTTGTGAAAACTTAGGGTTAGAAGCAGCTCCGATTTCAACGCAAACATTGCAACGTGATCGTCATGCACATTACATGTCAACACTTGCATTAATCGCAACATCTATTGAGAAAATGGCAGTTGAAATTCGCGGTTTACAAAAGAGTGAAACACGTGAAGTGGAAGAGTCATTTGCGAAAGGACAAAAAGGTTCTTCTGCAATGCCGCATAAACGAAATCCAATCGGTTCTGAAAATATGACTGGTTTAGCTCGTGTTATCCGTGGTTATATGATGACATCTTACGAGAATGTTCCATTATGGCATGAACGTGATATTTCACACTCTTCTGCAGAGCGTGTTATTTTACCAGATGCAACAATCGCGTTAAATTACATGCTAAATCGTTTCGGTAATATCGTGAAAAACTTAACGGTATTCCCAGAGAACATGAAACGTAACATGGAAAGAACATATGGCCTAATTTACTCTCAGCGCGTAATGCTTACGTTAATCGACAAAGGTATGGTACGTGAAGAAGCTTATGATATTGTACAACCTAAAGCGATGGAAGCATGGGAAACACAAGTGCAATTTAAAGAGCTTGTAGAAGCCGACGAGCGTATTACAAGCAAATTAACACAAGAAGAAATCAATGAATGTTTCAACTATGAACATCACTTACAACATGTTGATACAATTTTTGAACG
Organism: Bacillus sp. 103mf; assembly: GCF_900116295.1. Lineage (GTDB taxonomy): Bacteria > Bacillota > Bacilli > Bacillales > Bacillaceae_G > Bacillus_A > Bacillus_A bruguierae. Next base: position 60,480 of record NZ_FPAF01000018.1, on the reverse strand, counting down.
TCTTGGCTTAAACTGATAATTTTATATGGCACAGAATCGTTTCATTCTGTGCCATTCTTTATAAACATACTATTCACATTTTTCAAACTACAGGGGGCTTGCGAAATGCAAAAGCTAGAATTGCTGTATGAAGGTAAAGCAAAAAGAATTTATCGTACAGAAGCAGCAGATATGGTTTGGGTAGAGTATAAAGATAGTGCTACTGCTTTCAATGGGGAAAAGAAAGCGACGATTACAGGAAAAGGTCGTCTGAACAACGAGATTACAACTCTTTTATTCAGAAAGTTACAAGAAGTGGGAATCAAAACACACTTTGTTGAGAAAATATCAGAAACAGAACAAATTGTAAAAAAAGTAAGCATTATTCCATTAGAAGTTGTCACAAGAAATGTGATTGCGGGTAGTCTTTCAAAACGATTAGGTATGGAAGAAGGTATTATACTTACAACACCAATCGTCGAACTTTACTACAAAGATGATGATTTAGGGGATCCTCTTGTAACAGAAGATCATATTCGTGTGTTGAACGTTGCAACGCCAGAGCAAGTAAGCATACTACGAGAAAAAGCTCTACAGATCAATCAAGTATTGATTGAGCATTTCGCAAGCTGTCGTGTAAGATTAGTAGATTTTAAATTAGAGTTCGGTATAACAGAAGATGGAGAAATTTTATTAGCGGATGAAATTTCACCAGACACATGCCGCTTATGGGATGAAGCGAGCAATGAAAAATTTGATAAAGATGTATTCCGTCGTGATCTTGGTAATTTAACAGAGGCTTATGAAGAGATTTTAAAACGATTAGGGGGAGCTTCACATGTATAAAGTAAAGGTATATGTAACGTTAAGAGAAAGTGTATTAGATCCACAAGGAACAGCGGTAAAAGGAGCACTTCATAGTCTTTCCTTTACAGAAGTACAAGATGTGCGAATTGGTAAATATATGGAACTAACAATTGATAAATCAGTTACAGATATTGATGTAAAGGTAAAAGAAATGTGCGAAAAATTATTAACGAACGTAGTGATTGAAGATTATCGCTATGAAGTTGAGGAGGTTGTCGCGCAGTGAAATTTGCCGTAATCGTTTTCCCGGGTTCGAACTGTGATGTAGATATGTTTCATGCAATTAAAGATGAGCTTGGCCAAGATGTAGACTACGTTTGGCATAGTGAAGAAAACTTAGATCAGTACGATGCAATTTTACTACCAGGTGGTTTCTCTTACGGTGATTACCTTCGCTGCGGAGCTATTTCTCGCTTTGCAAACGCAATGAAAGGTGTACGAAAAGCAGCTGAAGCAGGAAAACCAATCTTAGGTGTATGTAACGGATTTCAGATTTTAGTAGAGTCTGGACTATTGCCTGGTGCATTAATTCGCAATAAAAACTTAAAGTTTATGTGCCGTACTGTTCAGCTTCGTGTTGAAAATAATACAACAATGTTTACATCACAATATGAGAAAGATGAAGTGATCGATATTCCAATCGCTCATGGTGAAGGAAACTACTACTGTGATGAAGCAACATTGAAACAGTTAGAAGAAAATAATCAAATTGTCTTCCGTTATGTAGAGAATCCAAACGGAAGCGTTTCAGATATTGCAGGGATTGTAAGTGAGCAAGGAAATGTACTTGGTATGATGCCGCATCCAGAGCGTGCTGTTGATGAATTGCTTGGAGGAGCGGATGGTCTAAAAGTATTTCAATCTATTTTGAAACATTGGAGGGAAACATATGTCGTTACTGCTTGAACCAAATCCAACTCAAATTAAAGAAGAACGCATTTATGCGGAAATGGGATTAACAGACGAAGAGTTTGCCATGGTTGAAAAGATTTTAGGCCGCCTGCCAAACTATACAGAAACAGGATTGTTCTCTGTTATGTGGTCAGAGCATTGTAGTTATAAAAACTCAAAGCCAGTTCTTCGTAAGTTCCCAACGACTGGTGAACGTGTACTGCAAGGTCCTGGTGAAGGCGCTGGAATCGTTGATATCGGTGATAATCAAGCGGTAGTATTTAAGATGGAAAGTCATAACCATCCATCTGCAATTGAACCGTATCAAGGTGCAGCGACAGGGGTTGGCGGTATTATCCGTGATGTGTTTTCTATGGGAGCACGTCCAATTGCTATGTTAAATTCACTTCGCTTCGGTGAGCTACAATCACCACGCGTAAAATATTTATTTGAAGAAGTTGTAGCGGGTATTGCGGGATACGGTAACTGCATCGGGATTCCAACTGTTGGCGGAGAAGTACAGTTCGATCCATGTTATGAAGGAAATCCACTTGTAAACGCAATGTGCGTTGGGTTAATTAACCATGAAGACATAAAAAAAGGTCAAGCGCACGGTGCTGGTAATACAGTCATGTATGTTGGTGCAGCAACAGGCCGCGACGGTATTCACGGTGCAACATTCGCATCAGAAGAGCTATCTGAGGATTCCGATGCAAAACGCCCAGCGGTACAAGTAGGCGATCCATTTATGGAGAAGCTTTTAATTGAAGCATGCTTAGAACTAATCAAATCCGATGCACTTGTCGGTATTCAAGATATGGGAGCGGCAGGCTTAACATCATCTTCAGCAGAGATGGCAAGTAAAGCAGGTATGGGTATTGAAATGTATTTAGATGATGTACCGCAGCGTGAAACAGGCATGACACCATATGAGATGATGCTTTCTGAATCACAAGAGCGTATGTTAATCGTCGTGAAAAAAGGTAGAGAACAAGAGATTGTAGAGCTATTTGAAAAATATGGCCTTGCAGCAGTAGTAATGGGAAAAGTAACAGAAGATAAAATGCTTCGTTTATTCCATAAAGGTGAAATGGTGGCGGAAGTGCCAGCTGATGCATTAGCAGAGGAGGCACCTGTTTATCATAAGCCTTCAAAAGAAGCTGCGTATTTTGCAGAATTCCAACAAATGAAGATGGAAACACCAAAAGTGGAGAATTATGAAGAGACATTACTATCTTTATTACAACAACCAACGATTGCAAGTAAAGAGTGGGTATATGATCAATACGATTACCAAGTACGCACAAGCACAGTTGTTACACCAGGGTCTGACGCAGCGGTTGTTCGTGTTCGCGGAACAAATAAAGCATTAGCAATGACAACGGATTGTAACTCTCGCTACATTTATTTAGATCCCGAAGTAGGCGGAAAAATTGCTGTAGCAGAAGCAGCTCGTAATATTGTATGTTCTGGCGGTGAGCCACTTGCAATTACAGATTGCTTAAACTTTGGTAACCCTGAAAAGCCAGAAATCTTCTGGCAAATTGAGAAGTCAGTATATGGTATGAGCGAAGCGTGTCGCACGTTACATACACCTGTTATTGGTGGAAACGTATCAATGTACAATGAGCGCAGTGGGGAAGCAGTATACCCAACACCAACTGTTGGTATGGTTGGTCTTGTACATGACGTAAAGCATGTAACAACGCAAGAGTTTAAGCAAGCTGGTGATCTCGTTTATATAATCGGTGAAACGAAAGCGGAGTTTGGTGGTAGTGAATTGCAAAAAATGGTGTATGGAAAAATTTTCGGTCAAGCACCAAGCATCGATTTAGAAGTAGAAGAAAAACGTCAAAAGCAATTACTAGCAGCGATTCAAGAAGGTCTTGTCCAATCAGCACATGACGTTGCAGAAGGCGGATTAGCAGTTGCTTTCGCAGAAAGTGCAATGGGAACAAGCGGATTAGGCGCAGATGTGAAGTTAGCTGGAGAAGCGACAGCGATGTTATTTGCAGAATCACAATCTCGCTTTATTGTTACAGTAAAACGCGAGCAAAAAGAAGCGTTTGAAAATATGGTAGATGCACTTTGTGTTGGGGAAGTAACAAATACAAATCAATTAACAATTCGTAATGAAGAAAAGGAAGTATTGCTTACAGTGGATGTTGATGAAATGAGAACGGCTTGGAAAGGGGCTATTCCATGCTTAATGAAATAAAGGGGCTAAATGAAGAATGCGGCGTTTTCGGAATTTGGGGGCATGAAAATGCAGCACAAGTTACGTATTATGGGTTGCATAGCTTGCAGCACCGTGGTCAAGAAGGCGCTGGCATTGTTGTAAATAATGGGGAGAAAATCACTGGTCATAGAGGGCTTGGTTTAATATCAGAAGTGTTTTCACGCGGTGAGTTAGATGATTTAAACGGAAAATCAGCGATTGGGCACGTTCGTTATGCGACAGCAGGCGGCGCTGAAGTTGCGAATGTTCAACCACTGTTATTTCGCTTTTCAGACCATAGTATGGCATTAGCTCATAACGGTAATTTAATTAACGCAAAAATGCTTCGCCGTGAATTAGAGGCAGAGGGAAGTATTTTTCAAACAAGTTCGGATACAGAAGTATTGCTTCATTTAATTAAACGCAATACAAAAGGTACATTAATTGAAAGTGTAAAAGATGCATTAAACAAAGTAAAAGGTGCTTTTGCTTATTTATTATTAACAGGAAATGAAATGATTGTTGCATTAGATCCAAATGGATTCCGTCCGCTTTCGATTGGAAAGATGGGAGATGCATACGTTGTAGCATCTGAAACATGTGCTTTTGATGTAGTAGGAGCAACATACATTCGTGATGTAGAACCTGGAGAATTACTTATCATTAATGATGAAGGAATTCAGATAAATCGTTTTACAAATGATGTAGAACATGCCATTTGCAGCATGGAGTACATTTACTTTGCGCGCCCTGATTCAAACATTGCTGGTGTTAACGTCCATGCAGCGCGTAAAAATATGGGGAAGTTGTTAGCAAAGGAAGCTCCGGTTGAAGCAGATGTTGTAACAGGTGTACCTGATTCTAGTATTTCGGCGGCGATCGGCTATGCAGAAGCAACTGGAATTCCTTATGAGTTAGGTTTAATTAAAAATCGTTATGTTGGACGTACGTTTATTCAACCTTCTCAAGAATTGCGTGAACAAGGGGTAAAAATGAAACTTTCAGCAGTACGAGGTGTTGTTGAAGGAAAACGTGTTGTTATGATTGACGATTCTATCGTACGTGGTACAACAAGCAAGCGAATTGTTCGTATGCTTCGCGAGGCTGGGGCAACAGAAGTGCATGTAAGAATTGCTTCGCCGCCTCTTAAGTATCCGTGCTTCTATGGAATTGACATTCAAACAAGAAAAGAATTAATCGCAGCAAATCATTCAATAGAAGAAATTCGTGAAATCATTGGAGCAGACTCTTTAACATTTTTAAGTGAAGAGGGTTTAATTAATGCAATTGGCCGTCCGTACGAAGGGAAATATGGCGGTTTATGTATGGCTTACTTTAATGGCGATTATCCGACGGCTCTTTATGATTATGAGCAAGAACTTTTAGCAAGTATGAAATAAAGCAAAGATATATAAGTTAAAAAACGACATAAAAAACCTTTTCTTTTTAGGGAGGGGCGAGAGCATCTGGCCGTGCATAGAAGCGGTCAGGGCCTTTTTCTACCACATGCAAGGTTTAAAACACAGGGAGCAAGAGAGTGTAAGTCATTTTTTGTCTGCACAGCATCGACCTATATGTCGGAAAATTAAAATAGATTTATATAGAGCACGATAAGAAAGCATAGCAGCTTCTACTATACGCTGTGTAGAAGCTCGCTTTTTCTTACAGTTACTACCCAGTAGACGGGAGAAATTCTTTCAGTATAAAAAGACGAGGTGTATAGAAACGATGGCGAATGCATATAAGCAAGCAGGAGTAGATATTGAAGCTGGATATGAAGCGGTATCTCGCATGAAAAAACACGTGCAAACAACGATGAGAAAAGAAGTGCTAGGCGGGTTAGGCGGTTTTGGAGGGATGTTTGATCTTTCAAAATTCGCATTAGAAGAGCCAGTATTAGTATCTGGAACAGATGGTGTAGGGACAAAATTAATGCTCGCTTTCATGATGGACAAACATGACACAATCGGTATCGATGCAGTTGCAATGTGTGTAAATGACATTGTTGTTCAAGGAGCAGAGCCACTCTTTTTCCTTGATTATATTGCTTGCGGTAAAGCAGAACCTAGTAAAATTGAAGACATCGTCAAAGGAATTGCAGAAGGATGCCGTCAGGCTGGTTGTTCATTAATCGGCGGAGAAACAGCTGAAATGCCAGGGATGTATTCTGAGGAAGAATATGATTTAGCGGGGTTTACGGTTGGTATTGTTGATAAAAAGAAAATTGTTACAGGACAATCTATTGAAGAGAATCAAGTATTAATTGGGCTTGCTTCTAGTGGAATTCATAGTAATGGTTATTCTCTTGTACGTAAAGTGTTGGTAGAGGATGGACAACTTTCACTTGATCGTATTTATGGTCGTTTAGAACTACCACTTGGTGAAGAATTATTAAAACCAACGAAAATTTACGTCAAACCTATTTTAGAACTATTGAAGAAATATAACGTAACTGGTATGGCTCATATTACTGGCGGCGGATTTATTGAAAATATTCCACGTATGTTGCCAGAAGGTATCGGAGCACAAATTGAACTTGGTTCTTGGACAGTTCATCCAATCTTTGATTTACTGCAAGAAGTTGGTCAATTAAAGAAAGAAGAAATGTTCAATATTTTTAACATGGGTATTGGTATGGTAGTAGCGGTCAAAGAAGAAGATGTAGAAGGTGCTATGAAACTTTTAGAAGAACAAGGGGAAACAGCTCGTATCATCGGACGCACTGTGAAAGGTTCAGGTGTTACATTTGATGGAGGCGCGGTATCATGAGCCGATTAGCAATTTTTGCTTCAGGAAGCGGTTCTAATTTCCAAGCACTTGTGGACGCGGTAGAGGCTGGAAGATTAGATGCAAAGCTTAGTTTGCTCGTATGTGATCAGCCGGGCGCACGTGTTATAGAGCGCGCAAATAATCATCATGTTCCTTGCTTTTCCTTTTCAGCGAAAGCGTATGAATCAAAGGAAGCATTCGAACAAGAAATAGTAAAGAAATTGCAAGAGTACGAGATTGATTGGATTATTCTAGCGGGGTATATGCGTTTAATTGGTCCGACATTGCTAGCTGTTTATGAAGGGAGAATCGTTAACATTCACCCTTCACTATTGCCAAGCTTTCCTGGAAAAGATGCAGTTGGGCAAGCAATTGAATATGGTGTGAAAGTAACAGGTGTAACGATCCATTACGTTGATGCAGGTATGGACACTGGGCCAATTATCGCCCAAGAAGCAGTAACAGTTTCTGAAAATGATACACGAGAAAGTTTACAAAAGAAAATTCAACTTGTCGAACATAGATTGTACGTAGATACGGTGAAATCTTTATTACATTCTGAAGTGAAGTTATAAGAGCGGAAATTTAATACAACTAGGGGTGGAGAATAAATGAAAAAGCGTGCATTAATCAGTGTTTCAAATAAAGCTGGAGTTGTAGAATTTGTAAAAGGATTACTTGAGCAAGGGATTGAAGTGATTTCAACAGGTGGGACGAAAAAGTTACTAGAAGAAAACGGCTTACAAGTAATTGGAATTTCTGAAGTAACAGGTTTTCCAGAGATTATGGATGGTCGTGTGAAAACATTACATCCAAACATCCATGGTGGACTTCTTGCTGTACGTGATAACGAAACGCATATGTCCCAAATGAATGAACTTGACATTCAGCCGATTGACTTTGTTGTTGTAAACCTGTATCCATTTAAAGAAACGATTGCAAAACCAGATGTGACATTTGCTGATGCGATTGAAAATATTGATATCGGCGGCCCGACAATGATTCGATCTGCTGCGAAAAACCACGAGTTTGTAACGGTTGTCGTGGATCCAAAAGATTACGATGTTGTATTAGCAGAATTAAAGGAAAGTGGAGAAGTTTCAAAAGAAACAAAACGTAAATTAGCAGCAAAAGTATTCCGTCATACAGCGGCATACGATGCATTAATTTCAAACTATTTAACAGAACAAACAGGAGAAGAAAGCCCTGAAACGTTAACTGTTACGTTTGAGAAAAAACAAGATTTACGTTACGGCGAAAATCCACATCAAAAAGCAGCGTTCTATAAGGCACCGTTTGCAGCAACTTCTTCTGTTGCATATGCAGAACAATTACATGGTAAAGAGTTATCTTATAATAACATCAATGATGCAGATGCAGCGCTTAGCATCGTGAAAGAATTTACAGAACCAGCAGTTGTAGCGATAAAACATATGAATCCGTGCGGCGTTGGTGTTGGAGCTGATATTCATGAAGCATATGCACGTGCTTACGAAGCAGATCCAGTATCAATTTTTGGTGGAATTATTGCAGCAAATCGTGAAATTGACAAAAGGACGGCAGAAAAGCTGCATGAAATTTTCTTAGAAATCATTATTGCACCTTCTTTCTCACAGGAAGCTTTAGAAGTGCTGCAAAGTAAGAAAAACTTACGTTTGTTAACTGTTGATATTGCTAAAGTTAGGGCAGCTAGTAAGAAGTTAACTTCTATCCAAGGTGGTTTACTTGTACAAGAAGAGGATACTTTAGCATTAGAAGATGCAACAATCACAATTCCAACAAAGCGTGAACCAACAGAGCAGGAATGGAATGATTTAAAATTAGCTTGGAAAGTTGTAAAACATGTAAAATCAAATGCAATTGTTTTAGCGAAGGATAATATGACAATTGGTGTTGGTGCAGGGCAAATGAACCGCGTTGGCTCAGCGAAAATTGCTATTACACAAGCGGGTGAGAAAGCACAAGGAAGTGCACTTGCATCTGATGCATATTTCCCAATGCCAGATACAGTAGAAGAAGCGGCTAAAGCTGGTATTACAGCAATCATTCAACCAGGTGGATCCATTCGCGATGAAGATTCCATTCAAAAAGCAGATGAGTACGGCATTGCGATGGTATTTACTGGAGTACGTCATTTCAAACATTAATTGAGAAACGAAGGAGATGACCAAAAGTCCACTTTTGGGTCATCTTCTTCTACTTTTGAATATGATCTAGCTTTTGTGTCGAACGGCGTCGAAGGGTCTTTAAGTTGTGTCGAATCGCCGATATATGTTAAAGAACGGTCGATATATTGTGAAAGTCGCCGATAAATGCACCATTTCCGCCGATATATCGCGAAGAGACTGGATTTTAACTTGAATAATGGAGGATGAAATATGAATGTTTTAGTAATTGGCCGTGGTGGACGTGAGCACGCGTTAGCATGGAAGTTCGCAAGGTCAGAGCAAGTAGAAGCTGTATATGTAGCGCCAGGAAATGAAGGAATGAAAGACGTAGCAACGCCTGTAGCAATTGATGAAAATGATTTTGATGCGCTTATTACTTTTGTGAAAGAAAATAATGTTGGTTTAACGTTTGTTGGCCCAGAAATTCCGCTTATGAATGGTATTGTTGACCGTTTTGAAGAAGCAGGTCTTCGTGTTTTTGGTCCGAACAAAGCGGCAGCTGTTATTGAAGGAAGTAAAGCTTTTACGAAAGAGCTTATGAAAAAGTATGATATTCCAACAGCGGCATATGAGACGTTTACAAATTATGAAGAAGCAGTGGCATACATTGAAAAAGTCGGCGCACCAATCGTTATTAAAGCAGACGGCTTAGCGGCTGGTAAAGGTGTAACAGTTGCCATGACGTTAGAAGAAGCATTGCAAGCTGTAAAAGAAATGCTGCAAGACGTAAAGTTTGGAGAAGCTAGCAAAAAGGTTGTTATTGAAGAATTTTTAGATGGACAAGAATTTTCGCTTATGGCATTTGTCAACGGAACAACTGTATACCCAATGGTAATTGCACAAGATCATAAACGTGCTTTTGATGGTGATAAAGGGCCGAATACTGGTGGAATGGGTGCCTATTCTCCGGTACCGCAAATTCCAGAGTCAGCTATAGAACAAGCAATTGAAACCATTCTACATCCGACAGCTGAGGCAATGATACAAGAAGGGCGTTCCTTTATAGGTATTTTATATGCAGGACTTATTTTAACAAGTGAAGGGCCGAAAGTAATAGAATTTAATGCCCGCTTTGGTGATCCGGAAACAGAAGTGATCTTGCCTCGTTTAGAGAGTGATTTAGTTGATGTATGTAACCATGTATTAGATGGAAAAGAGCTGTCTTTAGAGTGGTCTGAAGAGGCAGTAATTGGTGTTGTACTAGCTTCAAAAGGATATCCAGAAAGCTATGAAAAGGGCGCAGTCATTAAAGGTTTAGAAACGTTAGAAGATGTAATTGTCTTTCATGCAGGAACGGATGTTAAAGATGGGACATTTGTAACGAATGGCGGTCGGGTGTTGTTTGTTGCTTGTAAGGCGAAAGATTTACAAGAAGCAAAAGGTAAAGTATATGCAGAAATTGAAAAGATTGAAAGTGATGGATTGTTTTACCGAACAGATATTGGATACCGTGCAATTCTGCACGTAAATAATTAAGAGCTAGCTTAAAGCTAGCTCTCTTCTTTTTTTATTTTACCCTTTTGCTTAGCCATCTCGCGAAGTAAATATTCAATGTGACCATTCACACTTCGAAATTCGTCGTTTGCCCACTTTTCAATAATTGCGTACAATTCGGGATCGATTCGTAATGGGAAGCTTTTCTTTTTAGCCATGATTACCGACAACCTTTAGTAGAGACTTCCTGCATTAATAACGGGTTGTGCTCCTTTATCTGAGACGATGGCAACTAATAAGTTATTAACCATATTTGCTTTTCTTTCGTCATCTAGATCAAGTATACCCTCTTCATCGAGTTTTTGAATAGAATCTTTCGCCATTTGTACAGCACCTTCTACAATTTCTTTTCTTGCAGCTAATACTGCTTTTGCTTGTTGACGCTGAAGCATTGCATGGGCAATTTCAGTTGCGTAAGCTAAGTGCGTTAAACGAGTTTCGATTACTTCTACTCCTGCAATTTCTAAACGTGCTTCTAATTCTCGTTTTAACTCTTCGGAAATTTCTTCTGAATTTCCGCGCAGTGTAATACTGTTTTCATCTTGGAAATTATCATATGCATATTTCGTTGCCACGTGGCGAATTGCTGTTTCACTTTGAATTTCCACGAAAGCATCATAGTGCTCAACACCGAAGATTGCTTTTGCTGAGTCGACAACTTTATAAACAACAACAGCTGCAATTTCAATTGGATTCCCCTCGACATCGTTTACCTTTAATTTTTTACTATTAAAGTTTTCCACACGTAGTGAAACGGTTTGACGAAATGCAAATGGGACTGTTAAAAACAGGCCATTTTCACGAATGGTTCCTAAATAGTTACCGAAAAATGTAATCACTTTTGCTTGGTTTGGCTGTACCATACCAATGCCACTTGCAAGGATTGCTGCCAATAAAAAAGAAGGAATACCAATAGCAAATAGTTCATTAATAAGACTAAATAAACCAACCCCAATTAAAACTAAAACTGCAAGCAGTCCTAAAAATCCATTTACATGAAATACTTGTTTCTCTTTCATGATCTCGCCTCCTTTTGATATAAAAATGATATCACTTTTATATCAAAGGTGACAATAGGTTCTTGTTATAATTTTTAGAAAAAATAAAATTTCACCGAATAGAACATTAGTTCTGTTTGTGGTAAAATAAAAGAAAACTTAGTCGCCCACTGCAGCGACTAAGTTTCTTTGAGAGCATCTTGCATGTTGACAAATGATTCAAAGCGGTTTGGAGAGAAGAGCCTTTTCAAGCTCAGCTTCGATTTCCTTATCAGAAGCATCATAACTTCCATGACTTGTTTTCTCGTCGTTGTGAGAAGTATGATGTGCTTCTTGTTTATTAGACTGTCCATTCTTCATAAAATCCATGCCTGGCATTTTTAAATCAGGAATGTTCATATATTTACTAAATTTGCATGCTTCTACAATAGGACAGAAACGAATGATGCCTTCTGCGATTCTCATTGCCCCAACCCAAAGCATAATTTTTGACCAAGTACACCATGGTTTTCTTGCAAGCTTTGCAGTGCTGCAGCTAAGCAGAATAAAACCAAGTGTAATACGAATAAGAGCATTGATTGTGCCGATGTTTTGCTTGCTCAAGACATTCACTCCTTTTCATCAGCTTTGAAATAGGTTTATCTATTTCAAGAGTTATTGTTCCTTGTATGCTTTTTCTGTATACAATCCAACATTTGACGTAGAAAAAGATGTTGGATGGGACGTGTGTCAGCAGCTTATTTTTTGTTATAATGAAAGAATGTGTAAAGACGATTAGAGAAAAGAAAGGGTGTTTTCATGTACAATATTTCACAGTGGAAACATGTATTTAAGCTTGATCCGAATAAGGAGTTAAGCGATGAACATTTAGAGCTTATTTGTGAATCAGGAACAGACGCTGTTATTGTTGGCGGAAGCGACGGAATTACAATTGATAATGTATTACACATGCTAGTAAGCATTCGTAGATATGCGGTTCCTTGTGTATTAGAAGTTTCAACATTGGATTCGATTACACCAGGATTCGATTTTTATTACATCCCAAGTGTATTAAACAGTCAAAAGGTAGACTGGGTAACAGGCCTTCATCATGCGGCGTTGAAAGAATATGGAGATATTATGAACTGGGATGAAATTTTCATGCAAGGATATTGTGTGTTAAATCCAGAAGCGAAGGTAGCAAAGTTAACGGAAGCAAATTGTGAACTATCAGAAGACGATGTAATTGCATATGCACGTATGGCGGATAAACTTCTTCATTTACCAATTTTTTATTTAGAATATAGCGGCACATACGGGGATGCGGAACTTGTAAAAAAAGTGAAAGCTGAGCTGCAGAGTGCAACATTATATTATGGCGGCGGAATTGCAAATGCAGACCAAGCGAAAGAAATGGCACAATATGCGGATACAGTTGTCGTTGGAAATTTAATTTATGAAGATATAAAGAAAGCTTTAGCAACAGTACAAGCTGTAAAAGGAAAGTAGGTGGCCGAATACATGAGTATAACAGAAAAATTATTAACAGGATTAAATCCACAGCAACAAAAGGCTGTCCAAACAACGTCTGGACCATTGTTACTTATGGCGGGAGCAGGTAGTGGTAAGACGCGTGTGTTAACGCACCGCATTGCTTATTTACTTGGCGAAAAAGGTGTTGCACCGTGGAATATACTTGCGATTACGTTTACAAATAAAGCAGCGCGTGAAATGCGTGAACGTATTGATAAACTTGTTGGTCCTGAAGCAGAGGACATTTGGATTTCAACATTCCACTCGATGTGTGTGCGTATTTTACGACGAGATATTGATCGCATTGGTATTAATCGTAACTTTACAATTTTAGATGCAAGTGATCAATTAACAGTTGTGAAAAAAATTATGAAAGAGCGCAATGTTGATCCGAAGAAATTTGAACCGCGTTCTATTCTTTCCGGAATTAGCAATGCGAAAAATGAATTACTATCTCCAGAAAAATATGCGAAAAAAATCTCAATTGCAGATCCATACGAAAAGTTGACGAGCGATGTGTATACAGAATACCAAAAGCGTCTTCTTAAAAATAGTGCACTTGATTTTGATGATTTAATTATGACGACGATTCAATTATTTGAACGTGTACCGGAAGTACTGGAGTTTTATCAACGTAAATTCCAATATATTCACGTTGATGAGTATCAAGATACGAACCGTGCTCAGTACATTCTTGTTAATCAATTGGCGGCACGTTTTAAAAACCTTTGTGTAGTTGGTGACTCAGATCAGTCGATTTATCGCTGGCGCGGAGCTGATATTTCGAACATCTTGTCATTTGAAAAAGATTATAACAATGCACAAGTTATTTTATTAGAACAAAACTACCGCTCAACGCAAAGTATTTTAAATGCAGCGAATGCGGTTATTGAAAATAATACAAATCGTAAACCGAAAAAGTTATGGACGGATAATCAAATAGGAAGTAAAATTTCGTATTACCGCGCTGCAACTGAAAAAGATGAAGCATATTTTGTTGCGAAAAAGATTCGTGATGAAATTCAAATGGGAAATCGAAAGTATACAGACTTTGCAGTACTGTATCGTACGAACGCCCAGTCCCGTATGGTCGAGGAGATTTTCTTAAAATCAAATATTCCATACAAAATTGTTGGCGGTATTAAGTTCTATGACCGTAAAGAGATTAAAGATATGCTGGCGTATTTGCGTTTAATTGCAAACCCGGATGATGAAATTAGCTTTGCGCGTATTATTAATGTGCCAAAACGTGGTGTTGGAGCAACATCTATTGATAAGATCATTAATTATGGCGTGCAAAATGGTCTTTCATTGACAGCTGTATTAGATGAAATTGAGCATGTCGGTGTAAGTGCCAAAATTGCGAAGACAGTAGCAGAATTTGCAAAACAGCTTCATAATTGGGTAAACATGCAAGAATATTTATCGGTAACAGAACTTGTAGAAGAAGTATTAGAAAAAACAGGTTACCGTGATGCGCTGAAGAATGAACGTACGTTAGAATCAGAGGGACGTTTAGAAAACTTAGATGAATTTTTATCTGTTACACAAACGTTTGAATCACAAAGTGAAGATAAGAGTCTCGTTGCGTTCTTAACAGATTTAGCACTTGTTGCTGATATTGATCGTGTAGATGAAGATCCAACTGCTGGTGAAGAAGTCATTTTAATGACGATGCACTCTGCAAAAGGATTGGAATTCCCTGTTGTGTTCATTTTAGGATTAGAAGAAGGGATTTTCCCGCATACTCGTTCTTTAATGGAAGAAGATGAAATGCAAGAAGAACGCCGCTTAGCATACGTTGGGATTACACGTGCCGAAGAAGAACTGTACGTAACGAATGCCCAAATGCGAACGATATTTGGTAGAACGAGCATGAATAAAGAATCACGTTTCATCTCGGAAATTCCTGAAGATCTTATTGAAACGCTTCATGAAGTAAAACCAAAGCGTGAAACTTTTGGTGCAAAGTCTAAGCCTGCAACTACAACAACAGTTCGTTCCCGTTCAGCCGTTGTTCGTTCAGCTGTGAAAACAACAGGCGGTGAGCAAATTGGCTGGTCAGTTGGTGATAAAGCATCACATCAAAAATGGGGGATTGGCACTGTTGTAAGTGTGAAAGGCGAAGGAGATGGGAAAGAATTAGACATTGCATTCCCAAGTCCAATTGGCATTAAACGATTAATGGCAAAATTTGCCCCAGTGACGAAAGTGTAAGAAAGGAATGAGGTCATGTCGAAAGAAGCAGTACAAAAGCGTATTGAAGAGCTTCGTGACATTTTAAATAAGCTTAATTATGAGTATCACGTGCTAGATCAGCCTTCTGTATCAGATGCAGAGTATGATCGTCATATGCAAGAGTTAATTAAATTAGAAATAGAACATCCGGAATTTTTTACAGAAGACTCTCCAACCGTCCGTGTTGGCGGAGAGATTCTTGATATTTTTGAGAAAGTAACACATAAATCACCGATGTTAAGTTTAGGAAATGCTTTTAATGAAGGTGATTTACGTGATTTTGATCGCAAGGTACGTCAAGGAATTGACGATCAAAATGTAAGATACGTGTGCGAATTAAAAATTGACGGACTGGCGGTTTCCCTTCATTATGAAAAAGGGCGCTTCATTCAAGGAGCAACTCGCGGTGATGGTATAACTGGTGAGGATATTACGCAAAATTTAAAAACGATTAAAGCGATTCCTCTGCGTTTAACAGAAGAAATGACGCTAGAAGCGCGCGGAGAAGCGTACATGCCGAAACGTTCATTTGTGAAATTAAATGAAGAAAAAGAACAAAACGGAGAAGCAGTCTTTGCGAACCCACGAAATGCAGCTGCGGGTTCATTGCGTCAATTAGATCCAAAAATTGCGGCAAAGCGCAATTTATCTTTATTTGTATATGGGCTTACTGATTTAGAAGGAAAGACGATTACATCTCATAGTGAATCGTTAAACCTTTTAGGAGAGCTTGGATTTAAAACAAATCCGAATCGCCGAGTTTGCGAAACAATTGATGAGGTCATTCATTACGTGCAAGAGTGGCAAGAAAAACGTCCGCATCTTGATTATGAAATTGATGGTATCGTTATTAAAGTAGACGATGTATCACTTCAAGAAAGCTTAGGAACAACAGCAAAAAGTCCAAGATGGGCAATTGCATATAAATTTCCAGCTGAAGAAGTTGTTACAAAGCTGACAGGTATTGAACTAAGTGTTGGACGTACAGGTGTTGTAACCCCAACTGCTGAGTTAGAACCAGTACGCGTGGCAGGAACGATTGTCCGCAGAGCGTCCTTACACAACGAAGATTTAATTCGTGAAAAGGATATTCGCATTGGCGACTATGTTGTTGTAAAGAAAGCTGGAGACATCATTCCTGAAGTTGTAAATGTTATTGTAGATCGCCGCACAGGTGAAGAAGAAGAGTTTCATATGCCAACGCATTGCCTTGCATGTGAGAGTGAACTCGTTCGTTTAGAAGAAGAGGTTGCGCTTCGCTGTATTAATCCAGCATGTCCAGCGCAAATTCGGGAAGGATTAATTCACTTTGTATCACGTAATGCGATGAATATTGACGGGCTAGGCGAACGTGTTATTACGCAGTTATTTGATGCGAATTATATTGGTACATTTGCAGATCTTTACAAATTAACGAAAGAACAGCTATTACAACTAGAACGTTTTGGAGAAAAATCCGCTTCAAATCTCGTACAAGCGATTGAAACTTCAAAAGACAATTCGTTAGAGCGATTACTGTTCGGCCTTGGTATTCGCCATGTTGGGGCAAAGGCTGCTCGTACATTAGCGGAACATTATGAAACGATGGATAACATAGTGAAAGCTTCAGAAGAAGAGTTGACAACTATTAATGAGATTGGCGAAAAAATGGCGCAATCTATCGTTACGTATTTTGATAATGAAGATGTACAAGAGTTATTACAACAATTTAAGTCATATGGCGTAAATATGACTTATAAAGGGATAAAACGAGCGGACTTAGAAAACATTGAGTCTTATTTTGCAGGAAAAACAGTTGTGTTAACAGGAAAGCTAGAAGTGATGGGACGAAGTGAAGCGAAAAAGAAAATTGAAGCGCTTGGCGGGAAAGTCACAGGCAGTGTAAGCAAAAGTACAGACTTAGTCATTGCAGGAGAAGCTGCTGGCTCTAAGTTAGCACAAGCACAAAAACATAACGTTGAGGTTTGGGATGAAGAGAGGTTCTTACAAGAGCTCAATAATTAAGAGGTGCAAAGTTACCATGAAAAAAGTTATATTAGCAGCGTTAAGCCTTGGATTACTTCTTAGTGGATGTAGTATGGGGTTAAAAAAAGAAGAAAAAATTGTAGAAAAATCAGGGAATTCGAAAGATAAATCAATTATTTCGAAATACTCGATTTCCGATGATTATTATAAAACGGCAGTTCCATTTGAAAAAGGATCGGCACGCGGGTTAGCTGTGCAAGGATTAAATAGCCGTTTAGATGTTGATGAATTTGAAACAGGGTTAATGCGCATTGCAAAAGAATCATTTAGTACGAAAGATTATATATTTCAAGGCGGAAAGTATTTAGATAAAGATACGATACAAGCATTAATTGGGAGAAAACGTTCACCTGAGCAGCAGAGTAATTTAGAAAAGGCGTTGAAGAAGAGGCTGCCGAATGGTTTAAATCCAGAGCTGCCACCAGGAGAGCCGGAAACATTAGAAGCGAGAAATGAAAAGAGTCCAATGTATTTATCGCAAATTTTAGAACAGGATTACTTAAAAATAAAGGATGAGAACCAAGTAGAGTTAGGTGGAGTTGTTATCGGCCTTGCGATGAATTCTGTTCATTATTACACAGAACAACATGGTTATCCGCGTGAACAAAAAATTGATGATAAAACATTGCTAGAAGAAGGGAAAAAAATGGCGCAAGAAATCTTACCAATTCTGCGCAAGAAAGATGAATTGAAAAATGTTCCAATTACTTTTGCGATCTACAGGCAGGAAGCGAAATCTTCACTTGTACCAGGATCCTTTTTATCGTATACAATAGTTGATAAAGGTAGCGATAAAGTAGACGATTGGAAAGCACTAGACGAAAAATATTATTTATTCCCTTCTAATGAAGCAGAAAGAGATTATCGTGACGATGCAACAAGTGTAAAGAACTTCAATGCGAAAATAGCGCAGTATTTTACAGGTGATTATACTGCAGTTGTGGGTAGAGGATTCTATAAAGATGGTCAATTAAAAGAATTGAAGCTTGAAATTCCAGTTCAGTTTAGTGGAAAGGCAGAAGTCATTGGATTTACACAATATATAGCTGGAGCTGTTATGGATTTCCCTAATTATATTAAAGTGCAAGTTACAATTAAATCTGTAGAACGTCCAGAAGCAATCATTATTCGTGACGTGAAACAAGATAAGCCGTTTGTTCAAGTGTTAGATTAAGAAAAGTCGTTCCTTTTATGAGGAACGGCTTTTTTGTATGTAAGTTACTGCTATACAGAATAAAAAGTGGCATGTACTTGCTTTCTCTTCTTGTCTTCGTATTGCACGTGGCAGGAAAAGGCTCTGACCGCTTCTATGCATGGTCAGATGCTCTCGCTCATTTAAAAAGAAAGGGGGTTTTATGCTTTTTAATTTATATTTATATAGTAAAAATTTTGTTATAATTTTTAATGTTGTTAATATACAAGGGGATCGAGGGAAAGTACAGATGGAAGATTTAAGTTTGCAAGTCATTATACTACTCATTGCTTTCGGTTTTTTAGCATCATTTATCGACTCTGTTGTTGGAGGTGGCGGTTTAATTTCGCTTCCGGCACTTATGTTTGTAGGTTTACCTCCAGCTTCGGCAATCGCAACAAATAAATTGGCGGCAACAATGGGTTCATTTACGAGTACAATGTATTTTATTCGTTCTAAAAAAGTAGACTTTCGCATTGTAGGAAAACTTATTCCGTTCACAATTGTTGGGGCAATTGCAGGTGCATTTGTTGTAAAATTCATTCCACCGGATGTTTTGCGTCCTCTTATATTAGTTTTACTTGTGTTAATTGCTATTTATATTATTGTAAAAAAAGATTGGGGTAGTGTATCTACTTATAAAAAAATGACGAAGGGAAAAACATTTTTATTCTATTTAGTCATTTTGATTATTGGATTTTATGATGGTTTTTTTGGACCAGGTACAGGTTCATTTTTAATTTTTGCATTTTTATTAATTGGTTTGGATTTTATCCGTGCGGCTGCCGCTGGTCGGATTCTAAATTTTGTTAGCAATATTGTATCGCTGATTACATTTTTATTTTTAGGAGCAATTCAATTTAAATATGGTTTAATTATGGGTCTATCAATGATTGCAGGTGCATATTTCGGTTCGAGATTTGCTGTTCAAAAGGGCGTAGGGTATATACGAATTTTATTTTTGGTAGTAACAATTTTATTAATTGGTAAAAATTTCTGGGAATACATTCATATTTCATAACATGATGCATATGCATCATGTTGTTTTTTTATTTATTATATTCGAAAAATTATTTAATTTTAAAAATGTAAGTCTAAGAATATTTGAACAAATCGGAATTATCGTGTAGAATAATATTGTATTTATGTAAACGTTTTTTTCTAAGGGGAGGCTAAAATAATGGTAGTAGCATACAAACATGAGCCATTTACAGATTTTACAGTAGAGGCAAATAAAGTTGCGTTTGAAGAAGGTTTAAAGAAAGTAGAATCTTATCTTGGACAAGACTATCCATTAATTATTGGGGGAGAAAAGATCACTACAGACGATAAAATTATTTCTGTAAACCCAGCAAATAAAGAAGAAGTCGTTGGCCACGTTTCAAAAGCAAGTCGTGAATTAGCAGAGAAAGCAATGCAAGTAGCGGATGAAACATTCCAAACTTGGAGAAAAACGAAACCAGAAATGCGCGCAGACATTTTATTCCGCGCAGCTGCAATCGTTCGCCGCAGAAAACATGAGTTTTCCGCAATTCTTGTAAAAGAAGCAGGTAAGCCATGGAATGAGGCAGATGCTGATACAGCAGAAGCAATTGACTTCATGGAGTATTATGGTCGTCAAATGTTAAAATTAAAAGACGGCATTCCAGTAGAAAGCCGTCCAATTGAATATAATCGTTTTTCTTATATTCCATTAGGAGTAGGTGTTATCATTTCTCCTTGGAACTTCCCATTTGCAATTATGGCAGGTATGACAACAGCTGCATTAGTGTCTGGTAACACTGTATTATTAAAACCAGCTAGTACAACACCTGTAGTAGCAGCGAAGTTTATGGAAGTATTAGAAGAAGCTGGCTTACCAGCGGGCGTAGTAAACTTCATTCCTGGTAGCGGCTCTGAAGTTGGTGACTACTTAGTAGATCATCCTCGTACACGCTTCATCAGTTTCACTGGATCACGCGATGTGGGTATTCGTATTTACGAACGCGCAGCAAAAGTAAATCCAGGACAAATTTGGTTAAAACGCGTTATCGCTGAAATGGGCGGTAAAGATACAATCGTTGTTGATAAAGAAGCAGATCTTGAATTAGCGGCAAAATCTATCGTTGCATCTGCATTTGGATTCTCAGGACAAAAATGTTCTGCATGTTCTCGCGCAGTAATCCATGAAGATGTATACGATCACGTATTAAACCGTGCAATTGAATTAACAAATGAATTAACAGTAGGAAACCCAGCGGAACAAGGCACAAATATGGGACCTGTTAACGACCAAGCTGCATTTGATAAAGTAATGAGCTATGTTGCGATTGGTAAAGAAGAAGGTAAACTTGTAGCAGGTGGTGAAGGTGATGATTCTAAAGGCTGGTTCATCAAACCAACAATCATCGCTGACGTTGCTGAAGATGCTCGCCTTATGAAAGAAGAAATCTTCGGACCAGTTGTAGCATTCTGCAAAGCAAAAGACTTTGATCATGCACTTGCAATTGCGAACAATACAGAATACGGTTTAACAGGAGCTGTTGTTTCTAATAACCGTGAACATATCGAAAAAGCACGTGAAGACTTCCACGTTGGTAACTTATACTTCAACCGTGGATGTACTGGTGCAATCGTAGGTTACCAACCATTTGGTGGCTTTAACATGTCTGGTACAGACTCTAAAGCAGGTGGCCCTGACTACTTAGCACTTCACATGCAAGCAAAAACTACTTCTGAAACTCTATAAGAAGTATAAGAAAGACCTTCTCGTAACCGAGAAGGTCTTTAATTATTATTAAATATAAAATGGAAAAATTGATACCAGCAATTTTTCAAATATATCGGCGTTTTTTTTAATATATCGACGATTCGACACAATATAAAGTGAAACTTCCATCAGTGACGACTTTCTCACTGATGGAAAGCCCCCCAATCGGGCTTTTACGGGCAGTCTTCTTCTCCATGCTTCCACAATCTGTACTGCCCGTTAATGCGGGATAAACACCGTTTGGCAGCATTCGACATGCGTGCGCAGAAAGGAACTAACCTTAAAAGGCTTCTAGGTCAGATCCTATTCTTGTTTAGAAGAGGACATTTCTCTTGCATTGTTCTCATAAATAAATCGGGGTCCTTTGGTAACGATATAAGAGCCATATTATAATTGCTATAAGTAATTTCTGCGCGCTTAAATGTCCAGGCAGGTGCGGAAAGTAAGTTGTAAGTGTATCTGATGCTAGTTATTTCATGGAGCGGAATCATAATTTTGATGAAACCAAATACAGCAACGAGATGTGTGCTTGTAATCTCGTGATAAGAATGAAATAGTGCCCATAGAAGCATACCGATAACAGGTACTATGATGACACCTATTATAATAGAGCCTGCATCAGCTTCTTTTGCAAAAAAGAGAATAAAAGGTATTGGGCATAATGCAATAATAAGTAGAGAAAGCAGTGGATTTCGCTGAATTGGAATTTTTATTAGTTGTACCTCCTTTGTTATCAGTTTACCTTATTTTGGTTTTTTGTGCTTAGTTTAAAGAAAAACACACAAAATTACAAGAAAATTTGCCCCATTCGTCATATTTCCTTGTATAAATTTTATAAATTTCCTGTATAATACAATTTGAAGGAAAATCTATGATTAGACAAGAAGACACCGCTTTCAGTTTGCTCGCTGAAAGCGGTGTTTCTTTTTGAATACATTTCACGAAAAAGTGAAATAACCTCTTTTGTTAAGTTTGAAGGGATTGCTCACGTTGTAAAAATTCCGCCTGGCTAATTACCTCAGCATATACGTCGTTTAAGGAAGCGAGAATGGTGTTGTGAATATATACAGCGGGAATCGAAACATTTTTAAAGATTAAATCTTTCGTTGCACACGCGTCATGCACTACTGTACATGTAAAGCCAAAATCAAAGGCAGCTCGTACTGTAGCATCAATGCACATATGGGTCATCATGCCGCATACAACGACTTGTTCAATTTGTAAATTTTGTAATTCTTGTAATAAAGGCGTCTCTCGAAAACTATTAGGAAAATGCTTAAGTATGACCGTTTCCTGTTGAAAAGGACGAACACTTTCATGGATATGTACGCCTTCTGTATTCGGAAGAAAGAACGTTGCATTTTCCTGTACGGAAACATGTTGAATATGAAAAATAGGCTGATTTGTTTCACGGAAATGTTGAAGTATGCGCTTTGCATATTCGCTTGCTTCATCGGCGTTTCGCAGTTCCATCTTTCCATTTGGAAAATAATCATTTTGGATGTCAACGAGTAAAAGAGCAATTTTCATTTCAGTTGCAGCCTCCAGTTTTTAATTTTATATTCATTTAATTATTCCATTACTTTAGAGAGTTTTCCTTTAAAAAAAATGTGAGATGAAGAAATTTACACTAAATTAAAATTAATTTATTTTAGTTTTTAATAAACTTGTTTAGAAACAAATTTTCCTGTTTTAAATAAAATGGGAATTAAAATTGCTAATACTCCTGCTACTATAAGTGTGGATAAAAATAACTCTCTAAAAGTTAATTCGTTGTTTTTAAAAAAATGATAAAGAATGAAACTATTAATAGGAATATTCAATAACATACCAGTTAAAAGTCCTGGTGCATATCTTTTTAACACAATGCTTGCAAGTAAATGAGGAAAAATAGCATTAATAATCATTGAACCCATGAAGCCAATAAGAATATATTTAGCTAGACTTGAATTGGGGAAGAATAGATAATAAAAAGTTGAAAGGTAAGCCAATGAAGTAATAACAATAACTGCAAAATAAAATTCGTTTTTCCCTATAGGTTTATGGAATTTTGAGGCGTGATTGGACCACGTTGGTAACCATACTGCTTCTTCTAAATTATGCAATGTAATAGCAAATAAAAATAGAATAACCAATTCTTTCAATTGAAAACCCTCCTTTGTCTAATCTGTTTTATTAAATAATTATTGTGTGTTGTGAGGATAATACATTATTTTTTTTAAAAATATGCCCTTTTTAGTTGAACAATGGAAGTCTTAATATGGATACATTCTTAATTTCTCATAAAATTAAAGCTAAGAAGTTTTAAGTAGAAGAGACTAGGACCTTTCCTGGTCTCTTCTTATATAATTATTCAATTGTTATAGGCTTTAAAGAGGTTTCTGCAGGCTGTTTCTGTTCCTGTATATAAGAAGTGAGTTCTTCTTGAAATATGTTTAATACCCCTTTTGCTCGCTGCTGAAGCGGGGCAGGTAATTCGTTTATCATATACGCTCCAATCTCAATTTTCGTCCGAATCATTTTGTGTAGTAAATCTTCATGCATGAACGACACCTCCAAATCGAATGTTGAGGACATCACCTTCAAATTTTGCACCTTGAATGGATAAATGCGTTAATGTTTTTGGTAATGTAATGTTTCGTTTTACGGAACCGGCGCGAATAATAAGTTCGTCACCTTTCTGATTTAAAGAGAGTTCACTTTTATCAGAGAATGGGATCGAAAGAACAAAGGTATATTCATCTCCGTTTTTTGTGACATACTGCGTTCGGCCGTTGAATTTTACCGCAGTTGGATCCGGATCATTTTTAAATAAAGCATCGCCAACACGCTCTAGCATAGATAAGCCCACTACTTCTTGTTCAAACATAGGTGCCTCGTAAATAGGGAGCGGCTGAAAACTATCCTGAATTAATGCTTTATATTTCTTTTGAGCATCTTTCCATGCTTGAAAATACGAATCTGTTACAGTATCAGGAATGACGCGATTAATCATGATAGCATCAACATTGTAGTCATATAAGTTTAAATATGTGAAGCTGCGCTGTGCCTCTTTAATAACCATTTTTTCTGGATTTACAACAACGCGAATGCTTGTTATTTCTCGGTTGGATAAAATATCTCTCATTTCGCTGAGCTGCTCTAGTGTATTTGTTAACTCTCCCATGACATCATCGGTAGGGAGTGGTATTCCTAAAAGCGGCTGAGCAACAGGGCGCACTACGTTTAATACTTTCCGCTTAATTGGGAACAGTTTTTCCATCCACCAGCCGAGCATATCAGGGAAGCTTAACATCGCTAACGTTTCACCGGTTGGGGCGCAATCAATAATGATGACATCGTACGTTTTTTGTTTATAGTAGTCTAATACACGCAGTAAACTAATTAAATCTTCCATACCTGGGAACATCGTAAGTTCCTCTGTAGTAATATCGTCAGCCGCTTTTGATGTAAATAGCAAGGTAATATATTTTTGCAGTTTCCCCCAGCCCTTTTCCATTTCATAGATTGTATTAATTTCTTGCGCCCATAGGTTTTCACAAATTTCTTGCGGTTCTGATGAAAGTTTCATACCAAAGGAATCTCCTAAGCTATGTGCAGGGTCTGTGCTCATGACTAACGTTTTTAATCCTTGCTTTGCACTTTGCATTGCTGTTGCTGCTGAAATACTTGTTTTTCCTACGCCACCTTTACCTGTGTATAAAATAATTCTCATCATCATATCCCCTTTGTTTCGATAGTCGAATATTACGAGAGTCGAAATATATGTTTGAATAAAAAACCCATAAAGGGTTTTATCCCGCATTAACGGGCCGTAATATCTTCGCCTCAGAGTTTGGCGGTGCACAGAAGCTAAGTGGGAGATAAACTGCCCGTAAAAGCCCGATTGGTGAGGGCTGATAATCAGTGGGGGATGAAGAGCCCCACTGAATAAAGTTTCACTTTATTCGATCGGAATGTTTTTCATTTTAGGTGAAGTAAGCTTTTCTTCTGTTTTTTGTTGTGATGTAGCAATATGATTCATGATTTTTTGGAAGATCTGCAGTAAAAATGCTTTTTCTTCTTCTGATAGTGCTTCTGTTACAAGGTTAAAGTAATAAGCAGCATTTTGTTTTACTTCTTCTACAAGCCTTATACCAGTTTCCGTTAAACGAATCAATACAATGCGACGATCACTTTCACTTCGGTAGCGCTCAATATATTCCTTTTTTACGAGACGATTGACTACACCTGTTGTTGTACTCATTGGAATATCGAGAAGTTCCGCAATTTTACTCATCGTAATGTCTGTATTTCGCTCCATCCATAGTAGACAAAATACTTCCGTTTTTGAAAGTGATAAATCAAGGCTTACCCATTCTTCTGGATAGAAAAGCTTCTTGGCGTTATCAAGCAGTAAGTCTAAAAAATGTTCGTATTGCAACAATTATTTCCACTCCCGTATATTTCGAAGTTCGTAATATATTTTCATTCTATGTTCAATTGTAATAAATGTCAAATATTTTTCGATTTTTCAGACTAAATCTATTTTATTCTTTATAAAGAACTATATATATGCTAGAGTAATACAAAAGATAGGTTATTTTACATATTCCTGCATAATATGGATAATAGTTCCCTATTCAATAATGAATTGAGCAATGATAAGGAGGATAATAATGAGAAAGAGAAACACCCAAGCGTTCACATTTTTAGCATGGACATCTTTCGTTTGTGCGCTTTCTGGTATGTTAATTGGTATTTATACGTTAGAGGAACCACTTAGTGTAAAAGGCTATTATTTAATTGGTACATTATTTTTAACGATGTCTAGTTTTGTACTGCAAAAAACAATTCGTGATAATGAGGAAGATAATGAACACCTTCCAAAGAAAGAACCAATTGAAAAGCACTAAGATGATAAGGGAGGCAAAAGCCTTTCTTTTTTTATGTAAAAATGCTGTAAGTCTTATGTGCTCACTTGCTTGAACTACTGAAAATTTGGTATCATCAATAGTATTGTAGATTGTACGATATATTATGGAGGTGGCCTAGCCGTGTCAAGAATTTCCGTTGAGAATGTAAAGCACGTTGCCCATTTAGCACGTCTTGCGATTACAGATCAAGAAGCAGAAAAATTTCAAAAACAACTCGATGCAATTGTTACATTTGCAGAGCAGTTAAATGAATTAGATACAACAAACGTAAAACCAACAACTCACGTACTAGATATGAAAAATATTATGCGTGAAGACGTACCTGAAAAAGGTTTACCAGTTGAAGAAGTATTAAAAAATGCACCGGATCACAAAGAGAATCAAATCCGTGTTCCAGCAGTATTAGAATAGAGGAGGGGAATTTCGATGTCATTATTTGATCATTCTGTATCAGAGTTACATAAAAAATTACATAGCAAAGAAATTTCCGTTACGGATTTAGTAGAGGAATCTTACAAACGTATTGCGGATGTTGAAGATAAAGTACAAGCTTTTCTTACATTAGATGAAGAAACTGCACGTGCAAAAGCGAAAGAACTAGATGCGAAGTTAGGCGCTGAAGATAACGGTTTACTATTTGGTATGCCAATCGGTGTGAAAGATAACATCGTAACAAAAGGTCTTCGTACAACATGTGCGAGCAAAATTTTAGCAAACTTTGACCCAATTTATGATGCAACAGTTGTGCAAAAGCTAAACGCTGCTGACACAATTACAATCGGTAAATTAAACATGGACGAGTTTGCAATGGGTTCTTCTAATGAAAACTCTGGTTTTTATGCAACAAAGAATCCATGGAATTTAGATTATGTTCCAGGTGGATCTAGCGGTGGTTCTGCAGCAGCAGTAGCGGCAGGAGAAGTATTATTCTCTTTAGGTTCTGATACAGGTGGTTCGATCCGTCAACCAGCTGCATATTGCGGCGTTGTTGGTTTAAAACCAACATATGGTCGTGTATCTCGCTTCGGTTTAGTAGCGTTTGCATCTTCTCTTGACCAAATCGGACCGATTACGCGTACAGTAGAAGACAATGCATACTTACTACAAGCTATTTCTGGTGTAGACCGTATGGATACAACTTCTGCAAACATTGAAGTTGGAAATTACTTAGCTGGTTTAACTGGCGATGTAAAAGGTTTACGCATCGGTGTACCAAAAGAATATTTAGGTGAAGGTGTTGGCGAAGAGGCTCGTGAGTCTGTACTAGCAGCTTTAAAAGTGTTAGAAGGCATGGGCGCAACTTGGGAAGAAGTTTCGCTTCCACACTCTAAATATGCATTAGCAACGTATTACTTAATTTCTTCTTCTGAAGCGTCTGCAAACCTTTCACGCTTTGACGGCGTACGTTACGGCGTTCGTTCTGATAATGTGAATAATTTAATAGACCTTTATAAGAATACGCGTAGCGAAGGCTTCGGTGACGAAGTAAAACGTCGTATTATGCTTGGTACATTTGCACTTAGCTCTGGTTACTATGATGCATATTACAAAAAAGCACAACAAGTACGTACACTAATTAAAAATGATTTTGAAAATGTATTTGCGAACTATGATGTTATTATTGGACCAACAACGCCAACTCCAGCGTTTAAAGTGGGCGAAAAAATCGATGATCCGATGACAATGTATGCAAATGATATTTTAACAATTCCAGTAAACTTAGCAGGTGTTCCAGCAATTTCTGTTCCATGTGGATTCGGTGCAAATAACATGCCGCTTGGACTGCAAATTATCGGTAAACACTTCGATGAAGCAACAATTTATCGCGTTGCACATGCGTTTGAGCAAGCAACAGATTATCATACAAAAAAAGCAAGTCTGTAAGGAGGCGAGCATAGATGAATTTTGAAACAATTATCGGTTTAGAGGTTCACGTTGAGTTAAAAACGAATTCGAAAATTTTCTCTGCGAGTCCAACAGAATTCGGAGCGGATCCAAATACACAAACAAGTGTAATTGACTTAGGATATCCTGGGGTGCTTCCAACTCTAAATAAAGAAGCAGTTAACTTTGCAATGAAAGCTGCAATGGCATTAAACTGTGAAATCGCAACAGAAACAAAATTTGACCGTAAAAACTATTTCTATCCAGATAACCCGAAAGCGTACCAAATTTCTCAATATGATAAACCAATTGGGGAAAATGGTTGGATTGAAATTGAAGTAGACGGCAAAAAGAAACGCATCGGTATTACACGTCTTCATTTAGAAGAAGATGCAGGTAAATCAACGCATACAAGCGAAGGCTACTCATTAGTTGATTACAACCGTCAAGGTATGCCGTTAATCGAGATCGTATCTGAGCCAGATATGCGTACACCAGAAGAAGCGTATGCATACTTAGAAAAATTAAAATCAATCATTCAATATACAGGCGTATCTGATTGTAAGATGGAAGAGGGTTCACTTCGTTGTGATGCGAACATTTCCCTTCGTCCAGTTGGACAAGAAAAGTTCGGTACAAAAGCAGAACTGAAAAACTTAAACTCTTTCACTTATGTTCAAAAAGGTCTTGAGTTTGAACAAGTGCGTCAAGAAAAAGAGCTATTATCTGGTGGTATCATTCAACAAGAAACACGCCGCTATGATGAAGCGACGAAGAAAACGATCTTAATGCGTGTAAAAGAAGGATCTGACGATTACCGTTACTTCCCAGAGCCAGATTTAGTCGAACTTTACATCGACGATGAGTGGAAAGAGCGCGTTCGTGCTTCTATTCCTGAACTTCCAGATGCTCGTAAAGTACGTTATGTTGAAGAGCTTGGCTTACCAGCTTATGATGCACATGTATTAACATTAACGAAAGAGATGTCTGATTTCTTCGAAGCAACAGTTGCAGACGGTGCAGACGCGAAATTAACATCAAACTGGTTAATGGGTGAAGTATTAGCATACTTAAACAAACAACAAAAAGAATTACAAGACGTAGCATTAACACCAGCTGGTTTATCTAAAATGATTCAATTAATTGAAAAAGGAACAATTTCGTCTAAAATTGCGAAAAAAGTATTTAACGAATTAATTGAAAAAGGTGGAGACCCAGAAGAAATCGTAAAAGCAAAAGGCCTTGTTCAAATTTCTGACGAAGGAGCGCTTCGCAAAGTCGTAACAGAAATTCTTGATAATAACGAACAATCTATTGAAGATTTCAAAAACGGTAAAGACCGTGCAATTGGCTTCTTAGTTGGTCAAATCATGAAGGCAACAAAAGGACAAGCAAACCCGCCGCTTGTTAATAAAATCTTACTTGAAGAGATTAACAAGCGATAATAAAGAAAAGCGGAGGTGGCTCGATTAGAATAGGAAGGCGTTGGAGCCTTCGACAGAGAAGTGCTTTTTGCTTCGTCGGAGGAGGCGAAACGACTGACTGTTCTAGCCACTGGAGCTAGACAGCAACAACAACGATTAATCAGAAAAACACCCATATATGGGTGTTTTTCTGGGTTAATCAAACGTTTGTTTAAATGGTATTTCGTTTAAACAAACGTTTGATTAACTGACAAATATAAGCAAAATGCTGTCATGTTAAGTATGGTAAGATGGTTGCAAAAAACTTGTAATAATGATAAATCTAAATTTAGAGAGAATTTTTTTATCAGATGAAATAAATAGTTCCTTAATGTGAAAAATGAAGTTATAGGGCTTCGTGAGAGTGAAAAATGGAAGGAGGGTATGCATAGGAATGCTAAGTAAGTGCTTAGCGGCTATTCCTTTCCCTTTTTTGATGAATGAGGGTTTTCCTGTGCTAATGCTATATGAAACGAGCAAGAATTATTTATAATCCAACTTCTGGTCGTGAGTTGTTTAAGAAAAACTTACCGGAAGTACTGCGAAAATTAGAACAAGCAGGGTATGAAACGTCATGTCATGCAACAACAGGTCCTGGAGATGCAACTGTGGCAGCGAGGCAAGCGGCAGATCGTAAGTTTGACGTTGTTATTGCAGCAGGTGGCGACGGTACATTGAATGAAGTTGTGAATGGGTTAGTTGGAAATGAATATCGTCCAAAGTTTGGAATTATTCCAGTTGGAACAACAAATGACTTTGCTAGGGCGATTGGTGTACCTCGTACAATTGAAGAAGCTGTTGATATCATTTGTGCTGGTCAAACGGTACCTCTCGATCTTGGAAGAGCAAATGATACATACTTTATTAATATTGCAGGCGGTGGCCGCATAACTGAATTAACATATGAAGTGCCAAGTAAGTTGAAAACTGTACTTGGACAGCTTGCGTATTATTTAAAAGGTATTGAAATGTTACCATCCTTACATCCGACATATGTAGAAATTGAATATGATGGAAAATTACTGCAAGAAGAAATTACAATGTTTTTAATTACAAATACACGATCAGTCGGCGGCTTTGAAAAAGTAGCGCCGTATGCATCTATTAATGATGGTTTGTTTGATTTGTTAATATTAAAAAAAGGCTCGATTGCGGACTTAATTAAAGCAGCGACACAAGCGCAGCGCGGTGAGCATATCAATAATCCAAAAGTGTTATATACACAAGCAAATCGAATTAAAGTACATTCAACAGAAAAATTAATGATTAATTTAGACGGTGAATACGGCGGTGATGCACCGATGGAGTTTGAAAATGTGTATCATTGTTTGGAATTATTTGTTCCAGAACAACAAGAAGCTACCTTGTAAAAGGTAGTTTTTTTGTGAAGGATGGAAAATTACTAGTTATATAAATACAAATTGAAAAACCGATATAAAAAACCTTTCTTTTTTGGGTGGTCGAGAGCAACTGGCCAGGCATAGAAGCGGTCAGTGCCTTTTCCTGCCACGTGCCATGTTTAAAACAAAAAGAGAAAGCGAGAGTAGATCATGTTGTGTTTTGCATAGCAGTGATTTGAATGTTGGAAAATCAAAATGGGTTTATATATAAGTAAAAAAATTGACATAAAAACTGCCTTTTTTAGAGGGGCAAGAGCAACTGGCCAGGCGTAGCAGCGATTTATATAGAGAAATCTTTTAGATAAGTCCTTAAAGACTCGGTATGAGTCTTTAAGGACTTATTTTTGTATCAAGATGCACGGAAACATAAGAGAATCGTGCATTTGTAAGTTGGCACAAATTTTGCATTATAAAAAGCAAATGACTAAAAGAGGTGGAGAATATCATGAGAACAAATTTTGCTAAAGTTAATCAAAATATTCCGGGTTCAAAAGCAGCTTCATTATTTGAACGCCGTCAAAATATTGTACCAAGAGGAGTAAGCAATGGAATTCAAACATTTGTGCAATCGGCTCAAGGAGCACTTGTGACAGATGTGGATGGGAATCAGTTTATCGACTTTGCGGGGGCAATCGGTACAATTAACGTCGGACATTGTCACCCGGCCGTTACAGAAGCTCTTCATAAGCAAATCGATCAATATATCCATACAGGTTTTAACGTAATGATGTATGAGTCGTATATTGAATTGGCAGAAAAGCTAGCTGCATTAGCACCGGGTGAATTTGATAAGCAAGTTTTGTTTTTAAATAGCGGAGCTGAAGCGGTTGAAAATGCAGTGAAAATTGCTCGTAAGTATACGAAACGAACAGGGATTATAGCCTTTACAAAAGGGTTTCATGGCCGCACGTTAATGACGATGACAATGACAAGTAAAGTAAAGCCATATAAAAACGGATTTGGTCCATTTGCACCAGAAGTGTATAAAGCTCCATTCCCTTACGAATATCGTCGCCCAGCGGGATTAACAGAAGAACAATATGAAGATTTCATTATTGAAGAGTTTAAAAATTTTTTAATCACAGAAGTAGCACCAGAAAGTATTGCTGCTGTTGTGATGGAACCTGTACAAGGAGAAGGCGGCTTTATTGTCCCTGGTAAAAAGTTTGTGAAAGAAGTACACCGTTTATGTGCTGAACATGGTATTTTGTTCGTTGCTGATGAAATTCAAACAGGATTTGGCCGTACGGGGAAATACTTTGCGATTGACCATTACGATGTCGTACCGGATTTAATTACTGTATCGAAATCGCTAGGGGCAGGCGTGCCAATTAGCGGTGTAATTGGCCGGAAAGAAGTAATGAATGAGGCTGCACCTGGTGAACTAGGCGGAACGTATGCTGGAAGTCCATTAGGATGCAGTGCTGCATTAGCTGTTCTTGAAGTAATGGAGAAAGAAAATTTAAATGAAAGAGCTGTGCAGATTGGAAAAGTAGTGATGGATCGTTTTCATCAAATGGCTGGAAAATATGAATGCATTGGTGATGTTCGCGGATTAGGAGCGATGTGTGCCTTTGAATTAGTGAAAGACAAAATGACGAAAGAACCGAATAAAGAACTAGCTGCAAACCTTACTGCAGAAGCAAATAAAAGAGGTTTGCTGCTATTAACGGCAGGTACGTACGGAAATGTCGTTCGCGTACTAATGCCGCTTGTGATTACGGATGAGCAACTTGAAGAAGGGCTGATGATTTTAGAAGAGTCGCTGCAATCTTGTTATGGAAAAGTAGATAAAGCGCACGTGTAAGCTGTATATGTATTGGCGTAAAAACCTCCTTTTTTAGAGGGGTGAGAGCGACTGGCCGCGCATAGAAGCTGTATTAAATCTATATTTTAAAAACTTGTTTGCCACTGTTCCCATGCTCCCTGTTATATAATGATATGAAAGCATTATATAAATTGGACGTGTTTGCATATTATGCCTATTAAAAGGTAAACTCTGCGGTATTTCAAAACAGGGTTATGAAACTTTTAAATCAGGGAGTGACTGGGATGGTGGCGGAAAAGGAACGAGCGTTTATGGATTTAAAAGATGTATTTGAATACGCTTTTGATGAAATTTTTGTAACAGATGAGAAAGGGATTGTCGTTCGTGTAAACAGCATGTGTGAAAGACATTACCAGTTACCGGCGGAACAATTAATTGGTAAGAGTGTAAAAGAGCTGCAAAAGGAAGGGATTTTTTATCCGTCAGCAACTCTTGAAGTGATTGAAAAACAGAAGCCGATTGAACTTGTACAAACAACAAAATCGGGAGAATATTTACATGTTCGCACACGGCCAGTTTTTGATGATCAGGGCAATTTACGAAGGGTTATTAGCTACTCGCGTGATTTAACAGAGCTCTATCAATTGCGCCAAAAGGTAGAGACAATGACCGATCAATTAAAAACGTATAAAAAAGAATTACGAGAAACATATGAACATGAAGGACTTATTTTTAAAAGTGCAGCTATGGAGAGAATAGTTGAAACAATAAAAAAGGTATCTGTAGTCGATAGTACAGTTCTTGTTTTAGGAGAGACTGGAGTTGGAAAAAGTCGATTAGTACGCCATTTACATGAATTGAGTCATCGAAAAAATGAAATGTTTTATGAAATCAATTGCGCGGCTTTGCCAATGAATTTAATTGAATCCGAATTATTTGGATATGCAGGCGGTTCTTTTACAGGTGCGCATCGTGAAGGGAAAAAAGGGATTTTAGAACTGGCTCATAAAGGAACGCTCTTTTTAGATGAAATTGGAGAAATGCCTCTTGAAATTCAGGCGAAACTTTTACAAGTATTACAGGAAAAAACGTTTCGCTTGGTGGGGGGCAGAGAATTAAAAAAAGTAGACGTTCGCATTGTAGCTGCAACGAATAGAAATTTGCAAGAGATGGTGAAGCAGGGAACGTTTCGAAAAGATTTATACTATCGCCTTAATGTTATTCCAATTTATATTCCTCCTTTACGTGAGAGGCAGGAAGACATTTTACCGCTCGTTTATTATTACTTGCATCATTTTAACGAGAAGTATGGACGCAGTGTGACATTATCTCCGCATGTGTTGCATGCATTTTTAGAATATCCGTGGGAAGGAAATAACCGCGAAATAGAAAATGTAATGGAACGTGTTGTCATTACTGCAGATGAGCTTGTTACAATGGAGGATCTACCGTTATCTATGCAAAAGTCGACAATTGAGCAATCGGGGAAAAGTTTGTATGAAATGTTAGAAGATGTAGAGCGCAGTATTATTTTGAAGGCGTATAAAGTACACGGGTCAAGCTATAAAGTAGCGGAAGCGCTAAAAATTAGTCAGTCTGCAGCAACGAGAAAAATTAAAAAGTTTATTGAAGAGGAAGAAATGCCGATAAATATAAATTGATAAAACTGACATAAAAAACCTTTCTTTTTCTGGGTGGACGAGAGCGTCTGGCCATGCATGGTAGCGGTCAGTGCCCTTTTCTGCCACATGCCGGGTTTAAAACAAAGGGAGAAAGCGAGTGCGAGTCATGTAGTGTTCTGCATGGCTGCGATTTATATGTTGAAAAGTTCGCCATAAAAACCTTTCTTTTTTGGATGGACCATGCGTAGAAGCGGTCAGGGCTTGTTTCTGCCACATGCCAGGTAAAACAAAAGGAGAAAGCGAGTGCGGGTCATGTAGTGTTCTGCGTAGCTGCGAGCACCTTATTTTTTAGGTTACATAAAAAGGTATATCATAGTAAAGATAAAGGAGGACGAACAAATTGGATAAAAAAGCAATGTTAGAGAAGAAAGCGATGTACATAAATGGAGAGTGGATTCATTTGCATGAGCAAATTGAAATTAACAATCCTGCTACACAAGAAGTGTTTGCTACTGTTCCAAAAGGCGGGGTAACGGAGGCGAAGCAAGCAGTTGATGCTGCACATGAAGCATTTAAGGCTTGGTCGAAGTTAACAGCAGCAGAGCGTGCGAACAAATTGAAAAAGTGGTTTACATTAATTGATGAGCAGAAAGAAGAAATCGCAGCTATTATGACAAAGGAACAAGGAAAACCGTTCCCGGAAGCACTTGGTGAAGTAAACTATGCAAATAGTTTTGTAGAATGGTATGCGGAAGAAGGAAAGCGTGTATATGGCGAAATGATTCCTGCTTCTCACCCTAATAAGCGAATCCTTGTATCGAAACAACCTGTTGGTGTCATCGCAGCAATTACGCCGTGGAACTTCCCAGCAGCTATGATTACAAGAAAAGTAGCACCTGCATTAGCAGCTGGTTGTACGGCAGTTGTGAAACCAGCAAGCCAGACGCCATTAACAGCATTAAAACTAGCTGAGCTAGCGCATGAAGCAGACATTCCAAAAGGTGTTTTAAATATTGTAACAGGCAGCGCGAAAGCAATTGCTGATACATGGATGAATGATGGACGTGTGAGAAAGGTATCCTTTACGGGATCAACGGAAATTGGTAAAGAGTTAATGCGCGGTGCTGCAGAAACAGTGAAAAAAGTTTCTCTAGAATTAGGTGGCCATGCACCGTTTATTGTGATGAATGATGCGGATTTAGATAAAGCTGCAGAAGCAGTAATCGGTTCGAAATTCCGTAATGCTGGTCAAACTTGCATTTGTACGAATCGAGTATTTGTTCAAGAAGATGTATATGAAAAATTCATAGAGAAGTTCCAAAAAGCTGTAGAAGAATTAAAGGTAGGTGACGGTTTTGCAGAAGGTACAACTGTCGGACCGCTTATTGATGGGTCAGCTGTTGAAAAAGTGCAAGAACATATAGAAGATGCAATTCAAAAGGGTGGAAAGGTACTGAACGGAGGACAAAAGATTGAAGAATTAAATGGTCACTTTGTTCAGCCAACTGTAATCGGTGAAGCGAATGATGAGATGTTATGTATGACAGAAGAAACATTTGGGCCGGTTGCACCTGTTGCGAAATTTAAAACAGCTGAAGAAGTAATTGAGCGTGCGAATAACACACCGTATGGCTTAGCAGCATATGTCTTTACAACAAATATTAGCCAAGCGTTTCAAATTAGTGAAGCATTGGAATATGGAATTATTGGTTTAAATGACGGTCTTCCATCGGTTGCACAAGCGCCATTTGGTGGATTTAAAGAAAGTGGTATCGGCCGTGAAGGTGGTCACTTTGGAATTGAAGAGTATTTAGAAATTAAATATATTTCATTAGGACTATAAAAAAATCGCATCAACGAAACCGTTGATGCGATTTTTTATTCTTATCCCGCATTAACGGGCAGTAAGCTCCCCACTGATGGAAGTTTCACTTTATTAAAACGCCCAATTCCCTTTACGGAAGATTGGTTCATGTGTACCATCTGCTGTAATGCCATCAATATCTAGTTCCGCGGAACCAATCATAAAGTCTTCATGTGTAATACTAGAGTTTGCACCGTTTTCTGCAAGTTCTTCTTTTGACATTGTTTTACCACCGTCTAAGTTGAAAGCATAAGCATTACCGATTGCTAAATGGCAAGAGGCATTTTCATCAAACAATGTATTGTAGAATAAAATATTTGTATTAGAAATAGGTGAATCGTGCGGTACTAATGCAAGTTCTCCTAAGAAGTGAGAACCTTCATCTGCTTCAATTAAATGTTTTAATGTTTCTTCCCCAACTTCAGCTTTACAGTCTACAATGCGCCCATTTTCAAATGTAAGCGTAAAGTTATCAATAATATTTCCGGCATACACTAATGGCTTCGTACTTGTTACATAGCCATTTACGCCCGTTTTTAATGGCATTGTAAATACTTCTTCAGTTGGAATGTTTGCCATGAATGGTACATTTTTTTCGTTAACGCTGCCAGCACCTACCCATAAATGTTTTTCAGGAAGTTCGATTGTTAAATTCGTTCCTGGTCCTTTGTAGGATAGCGCTCTATAGTGTTTATCGTTTAAATAGTGTACTTTTGTATGCAAGTTCGCATTATGTTCATCCCATGCTTGAACAGGGTTTTCTAAATCAGCACGAGTAGCTTGGAAAATCGCATCCCATAATTTTGCTACTTGTTCTTCTTTCGGTACATCTGGGAACACTTTTGCTGCCCATTCCACTGTTGGAACAGAAATAACACACCAGCTTACTTTATCAGCTTGCATATATTCGCGAACTGTTTTCATCGCTTCCCCAGCTGCTCGATTTGCGCTCGCAATACGCTTTGGATCCACACCTTTTAATAAATCTGGATTTTCTGCGTAAATAGACATAAATGCTGCGCCTTCTTTTGCTAGTTCTTCACGTGCACGCGCTTTCCAAGCAGGGAATTCAGAAAAGGCTTCTTCTGGTGCTAAGTCGTATTTTAGGCGTGTTAAATGTTCGTCAATCCAATCGACATATACATGTTTTGCACCGGATTCATAAGCTTTTTTTGTAACAAGACGAACGAACGGGGCAGCTTCAATTGGTGCACCAATATTTAATGTTTGTCCCGGTTGAATATTTACTCCGACATTTACGGCTAGTGCAGCATATTTTTCTAATGTTTGTTCAAATGACATATGTATTCTCCTTTGTTTCAATATTTATTATATACATAATACAGGAAAATTCTGAAATTATAAATAGAACCCAATTGTAATCGGGTTCTATTTTCTTATTTAATTGCTAACGCAAACTGTTCTACAGTCGTGTTGTTATGAATACGGACACGTTTCATACGTAATAACTCATCTTGTTCACCTTTTGTAATAAATTGTCCAGGTTTCGTTGTTGTCGCAAATTGATAGTATTTTTTCGTTTCTGCAACAACTTGATCATTTACATGGCCAAATGGATAAGCAATAGCAATAACGGGTTTTCCAGTAATTTTTTCGAGTTTCTCCTTTGAACCTTTTAGCTCTTCTTCATAGTTTGTGATTTTTGGTAAATCCGCATGTGTTGCTGTATGAGATTGAACAGAGAAGATTCCGGAATTCACCATTTCTTTTATATCAGCTGTAGATAGAGAACCATCTGTATCGATGGAATTGGTAATCATATATTCTGTTGCAGTTGGTCTGAATTTGTCATCTTTAAGCTTTTGTAAAATATGAAAAGCGTTTAGATTATTTTTCATACCATCGTCAAATGTAACGAAAATTGGTTTGTTCACTTTGTTAATGTCGTTCCAACGTTCAAAGGTTAAAAGTGTATAGCCATTATCTTTTAAATACTTCATTTGCGCTTCAAAGTTGGCAGGGGAGACGAAAAGGTCTTTAATACCGTCGCCTGCTTTATAATCATCAATCGCATGGTACATTAGAATCGGTACATGCTGCTGAAAGACAATTGCTCCTTTTGTAAGTGGAACTATTTTTCCATCTTCTTTTACACCATTTGCTTCAATTTGATATTCTCCGCGCTTTCCTTCAAATTCTTTCAGATCGAACGGTAAAGAAAAATGATTTGTTTTTTCTTTAGAAGAAAATGTTTTTACACTTTCTTTTCCGTCAGCAGTGCGCCAAATTTTATATTGCACCTCTGTAAGGGGATCTTTTACATCTTTTGTATAGATAACAGTATTTGTTGATTCGTGTGTAATTGGATTCGATGAAATAGCCCCTTGAGACTGCACTTTCGCCTCTGTTTTCTTAGCGGTTTGCTGCTTGGAAGCTGCTGCTTCTTTTTTCGGTTCTGTTTGCGTCGAATTACTACAACCAGCGATGAACAGAGTAGAGAGTAGTATAGTAGAAATATATTTTTTCATAGTATAAGCATCCTTTAATCAAAGTATAAGAAGAGGCTGCTTTATTCATAAAAACAGCCTTACAATATATAAATCCATTTTCATTTTTCCACATAGCAGTCGCTATTATGCGGCAGGAATTTGTATTTATATTATTAATTGCGCTCTCTTACCAATGCCGTAAATTCACCCATTGTTGTTTTAGGTCCAACAAAATGGCGTTTAATTAAATATTGCTCGTTCGGTAAACCTTTTGTCAGATGATTGCCATGATCTGTTGTTACTGCAAATTCGTAATATTTTTTTGTTTCTGCAACAGCTTGATCGTTATAAGAACCTACTGGATACGCAAGAGCAATGATTTTCTGACCAGTAAGACTTTGAATTTTCTCCTTTGAAACTCGTAATTCTTCATCGTAATTGTTTGAAAAAGCCATCATCGCATGAGTAGATGTATGCGATTGGATAGAGAAAATACCAGAATCGACCATCTGTTTAATTTCATCTTTTGAAAGACGATTTGGTGCATCAATATCATTGGCAACGATAAACTCTGTTGCTGCTGGGTGAAATTTGTCATCTTTTAAACCTTGTAAAATTTTAAGGGCATTCATATTATTTTTTCGGCCGTCGTCTAACGTTATAAAGATAGGTTTATTAACACGATTTATATCACCCCAACGTTCAAAAGTCAGCAGCGTATACCCATTATCTTTTAAATATTTCATATGTAATTCGAACTGTTCTGGTGGTACATACAAACCTAACTCACCGTCACCGGGTCCTGAGTATTTTTCAATTGCATGATACATTAGAATTGGTACAGATTGTTGGAATGTAATTGTAGATTTAGCAAGAGGTACTTGTGTGCCATCTTCTTTTAATCCTGTTGTTTCAATTTGATATTCCCCGCGTTTCAAATTGAAAGCTTTTAAGTGGAATGGGAAAGCAAAGTTACGTTCTTTTTCATGTGATGAAAATGTTTGTTTGCTTTCAGGGCCATCAGCAGTGCGCCAAACGTGGTATTGTACTTCTTTAAACGCATCTTTTAAATTGTTCATATAGAGCACTGTGTTTTTTGCATCAGGTGCAAAAGGCTCCCATGTTATATTCCCTTGTGCTAAGGGAACGTCGACTGTTTTCGCTTCAACTTTTTTCTTCTCGGTAGCTGCTTCTTTTTTCTGTTTATCACTAGTTACGCTAGCGTTGCAGCCTACGAGAATAGTAGAAGAAAGTAAAGCCAATAGTGCGTATTTCTTCATCATATCCATCCTTCTATTGTGTATTATATCCTTGTTAATCATATCACTCTCGAATGGAGAGGGGAATATCCTTTTTTGGATAATTACGACAAGGCTGCTGGATTTTTATAACTTATCAGGAAGATGTATATATATTAGAAAAAACGATATAAAAACCCTTTTCTTTTAAGGGAGGACGAGAGCATCTGGCCGCGCATAGAAACGGTCAGTGCCGTTTCCTGCCACATGCAAGGTTTAAAACAAAGGGAGCAAGTGAACTATTCTGCATAGCAGCGACTTATATGTCGAAAAATTAAAATAGATTTATATATAAGGTTTGTAAAGAAAATAAAAAAATAATAAGGCTCTTTAAAAGATAAAATAGTTGTTTAAAAATAGAGTATGGAATTGGATTTGCATACCGTATGTTTTTTGTCCTCTATAATAAAAATAGAAATATTTCGATATTTGTTAAATTAACAAAATGATTGATAAGCAAGAGACCAAATGTTCATCTGGTCTCTTGCTTATTATTTCTTCGGCTTAATATAAGGGACGATTTGTGCAGTAGCCCCTACAGAAGCACCACGAATAAAATCTTGATTTTCTAAGGCTTTAAAATTTTTGGTTTGACCAGTCAGCATTATCCCTAAAATTTTCACCTCATCAAACTGTTTATGTTTATTTGATTTTAAAAACTTCTGGATTGTTTCGTCACTACCATCTGTATCATATTTTTTAAGTGCATCAATAAAGCTATCGTATGCCTTTTTCGGTGAATCAGATGGATCAAATCCATAAACAGGCATACCCATAGGTCCTTTGCTTTCATCTACAATTTTTGATGTCATATACAACCATACGATGTTTAAATTATCAGGAATTTTTGTTTGAATTTCTTGTAATGTATAAGGCTGATCGAAAGAAATCGCAACTTCCGCAACGTGATTGTCCATTTGTGAAATTTCACCTAGTTCATTTTGTACACCATCATAGTACTTTTTAATAGATGGGTGATAAAATGTCGCAACTTTCTTCTTTGTTTGTTTATCATACTCATAGAACTCCGTATCAGACCAATAAAACCCTGGTATTAACTCGTTGTGATCAATATTAACACGAAGCCAATCATACGAACTTGTAAGTGTGCTCCATTGTACTAAATAACCATTAATATTTTTAGAACGATTCGTCACAATATTACCTCCAAACATAGAGGTATTACTCGTAACTTGAGAATTGATTTGAATATTAGGTTCAGCAATTGCATTATGTAAAAAGAGCTGCTCGTGAAGTCTTGTAGAACTTTTCGCTGCAAAGTAATTGCCAGTTTTATAAAGGATTGGTAATAGAAGAAGTACAACGATAATTGAAATAATGACGATTTTTAATAATTGTTTTCGTTTAGCTTTTTTTAAAGCATCTTTTAAAGAAGTGTCCACTAATGTTTTCCTCCTATTTTTGAGTGAATAAATTTACGCGCACGATATAAATTTTGTTTTACACTGTTTACTTTGATGCCCAAAATAGTCGCAATTTCTTCATATGAAAAATCATAGTAATACTTTAAAAAGAAAGCTTCTTTGTATTCTTTTTTGATGTCTTTTAATAAATAGAAAATTTCATCCTTATTTAAAATGGCATCAAATTCGCGGTCTGTATATTGTAGCTTTGCATAAATTTCCTCAGTTAAGTAGATGTTCTGCTGTTCCTTTTTTCTTTTTAAGTCAATATATTCATTGAGTGCGACTCTAAAAAACCACGGACGTATATTGCTTTCAGTTAGATCATCCAACAGTGTGTACACTTTGTAAAAAGTATTTTGAATTATATCTTCAGCATCTTCTTTTTTGGCTCCTTTCGCTAGTAATAGATTGAATACTTCCTCTCCTAAACTGATAAGATAGGAGGCGAGTATATCTTCTTTCTTCATCATTTGTCCTCCCTATACTTATACAACGAATAAATAATAATAAATGTATACACTTAAATGAATCAATTATATTGAAAAACCGACATAAAAACTCTCTTTCTTTTTAGGGGAGGACGAGAGCATCTGGCCGTGTATAGAAACGGTCAGGGACTTTTTCTGCCACGTGCAACGTTTAAAACCAAAAGTAGTAAGCGAGTAGCAGTCATGGTGTGTTTTGCATAGTAGTGAGTTGTATGTTGAAAGAATGAAACTATATATATGTTTTGTGAAGAAAATAAAAAATAGCTTCCTATTTTAAAAATAGGAAGCTATCTATATAGTTAAATGAATAATCCTGCGATTGTCGCAGATAAAATAGAGGCTAATGTTGAAGCGCAAAGGAGTTTCCATCCAAAACGTGATACAACGCTCCCTTGTTTTTCAGATAGAGCACGAATTGTACCAACGATTGCGCCGATTTGGCTAATGCTTGCGAAGCTAATTAAGAATACTGTAACAATCCCAACTGTGCGCGGGGATAATGTTGTCATGATTTTCTTTAAATCGAGAATCGCAACGAATTCGTTTAATGCAATCTTCGTTCCCATAATACCACCAGCAGAAATAACATCGTGTGCTGGAATTCCCATTAAGAAAGCAAATGGTGAAAGAATGTAACCGAAGATTTGTTGTAATGTAATTTTATGACCAATTGCACCTGAAGCGGAAGAGATTACGAAGTTTACAACTTCCATTACACCGATAAAAGCAATCATTAATGCCGCAACAATTCCGGCTACTTTTAAACCGTCTAATGCACCGTTAATCATTGCATCGATTAAGCTGTTACCAAACATATTTTTATCGAACTTTTGGAGCTTTTCATCCTCTTGTGCCGTATCAACTGGTGTTAATAATGAACAAACGATAAGACTGGAGAATAAGTTTAGCGGCAAGGCTACTAATACGTATTTTGTATCTAACATCATCACATAAGATGCTGTGACAGAAGCTGATACAGAGCTCATTGCCGAGCAGCAAATGATAAACATACGGTTTGCATTAAAATGCTGCAGGTCATTTTTAATAACAAGTAATGCTTCACTTGATCCAAAGAAGACTGAGTTTACAGCGTGGAACGATTCCACACGCGGCAAACCTGTAATTTTTGAAATCGCACCGCCAGCAACGCGAACGATAAAAGGCAAAATGCCAAGATAACTAAAAATAGAAAGTAGTGCAGAGAAAAAGACAATAATTAATAATACATTAAAGAAAAAGACAAAATCTTTATGAATGCCGTTAAATAAAAAGTCTACACCTGTCGTACCAAGTTTAATTAATTTATTGAAGACTTGACCGATAAAAACAATAATTTGCTGACCAATCTTTGTTCCAAATACAAACCAACCAATTAAAATTTGGAAAACAAGCATAATAATAATAGCGCGGAAATTCACTTTTGCTCTGTTGGTAGAGAAAGCAAAACAAATTCCTAATACGGCAAGAATGCCGATAATACTCATTACATAGTGCACAAAATTTTCTCCTTTCAGATGCTGTTAAGTAAATAGAGGAGTTACCCTCAAAGGTTTCAAGTCATACGTATGATGTCTGACCTTTAAAATAAAAATAAAAAAAGACCCATACAGATCGACTTCCTTCTATGCGAGAAAGCTAATCAATATGAGTCTTTATATATATAATAAAAAAGCTACTA
Source organism: Bacillus sp. 103mf (assembly GCF_900116295.1). Classification (GTDB taxonomy): domain Bacteria; phylum Bacillota; class Bacilli; order Bacillales; family Bacillaceae_G; genus Bacillus_A; species Bacillus_A bruguierae. The sequence goes on along the minus strand of NZ_FPAF01000018.1, from coordinate 17,122 downwards.
TTCATTAGTTTTCCCCATAGTCCAGCAATTTCCGGTTGCCGGGTAGAGACTCTCGATCCATATCATCAAGTATATATGAGGTAACACCATCCGTATGCAATTAGTAGTAGCGTAACATTTATAAAGAATTGTCGTCAATAGATTTTTTCTTCCAATGGCTAAAGAGCGAGGGAGTATGGTAAAATGTAACGCAGTGTTATGAAAAAAGAGAGGTCGGAAAATGAGTAATAAAATGACGCCACCAGTTGAAAAAAACGAGTTTATAGATGTAGTGTTTGAAGATTTAACACATGACGGCGCCGGTGTTGCGAAAGTGGAGGGCTATCCTATTTTCGTCAAAAACGGATTACCAGGTGAAGAAGCGCAAATTAAAATTATTAAAGTAAAAAAGAACTTTGCTTTTGGTCGTTTAATGAAGCTTCATAAAGAAAGCCCATATCGCAAAGACGCAGAATGCCCAGTATACAATCAGTGCGGCGGTTGTCAGCTTCAGCACCTAACATATGAAGGACAACTACAAGCAAAAGAAAAACAAGTACGTGACGTGATGCAGCGCATCGGCGGACTACATGATATACCCGTTCACCCTGTACTTGGTATGGAAAACCCATGGGTATATCGAAATAAAGCACAAGTACCAATTGGCGGACGTGAAGGCGGACTTGTCGCTGGCTTTTACCGCCAAGGAACGCATGACATCATTAATATGGAAACATGCTTAATCCAAGCAGAAGAAAACGATACATTAATTCAAGAAGTAAAACGCATTTGTGAAAAGCACGGCATAACAGCGTACAACGAAGAGCGCCACAAAGGAACACTTCGTCACGTTATGGCTCGCTACGGACAAGTAACAGGGGAAATTATGCTTGTCTTTATTACATGCACCGCAGAACTTCCAAACAAACAGGCAATCATCGACGAAATCACAGCGAAGTTCCCAAGTGTAAAATCGATCATCCAAAACGTAAACAACAAACGGACAAACGTCATTTTCGGCAGCGCGACAACAGTCCTATACGGATCAGAATATATTTATGACTACATCGGTGACATTAAATTTGCGATTTCAGCCCGTTCTTTCTATCAAGTAAACCCAACACAAACGAAAGTGCTATATGACAAAGCACTCGAGTACGCAAAACTAGATGGAAACGAAACAGTCATCGACGCATATTGCGGCATCGGAACAATCTCCTTATTCCTAGCGCAAAAAGCAAAAAAAGTATACGGCGTTGAAATCGTTCCAGAAGCAATCGAAGACGCAAACCGAAACGCAGAACTAAACAACATGACAAACGTTGAATTTGGCGTAGGAGAAGCAGAAGTAGTTATCCCAAACTGGTACAAACAAGGCATCATCGCCGACACAATCGTCGTCGATCCGCCTCGTAAAGGCTGTGATGAAGCACTATTAGACACAATCATCGACATGAAACCAAAACGTGTTGTATATGTATCATGTAACCCAGCGACACTTGCTCGTGATTTGAAAGTGCTTGAAGAAGGTGGGTATAAGACGCAGGAGGTTCAGCCTGTGGATATGTTCCCGCATACTACGCATGTGGAGTGTGTGGCTTGGTTGAAGTTGGTATAATAGAAAAGCAGTTGATATAGAAAAAATCTATGCCATCTGCTTTTTTGTTTATAAAAATACCATTCAGGACTGATTTTGGTTAAAATAAACATTGCCGATTTTCACAATAGTTTTTCACAAATTATAAATGTCCAAATGTACTTGTGTTTGATAATAAGTTATTAAGCATAATATAAGTGTAAAAGAAGTGGAACATTTGGCTTCATAGCGAGAGGATTTGAGTTTGAAATGATAGATAATTTTTGGCGTGATTTACCACGACCATTTTTTGTACTTGCACCAATGGAAGATGTGACAGATGTTGTTTTTCGTCACGTAGTAAGTGAAGCCGGTCGACCGGATGTATTTTTCACAGAGTTTACAAACTCGGATAGCTATTGTCATCCAGAGGGTATGAAAAGTGTGCGTGGCCGTTTGATTTTTACAGAAGATGAACAGCCAATAGTGGCACATATTTGGGGGGATAATCCCGAATATTTCCGTCAAATGAGTATTGGCATGGCAGAGCTAGGATTTAAAGGCATCGATATTAATATGGGCTGCCCTGTACCGAATGTGGCATCGAGAGGGAAAGGTAGTGGCCTTATTCTGCGTCCAGACGTTGCGGCAGAACTTATTCAAGCAGCAAAAGCGGGCGGGCTGCCTGTCAGCGTGAAAACACGACTTGGCTATAAGGATGTAAATGAGTGGGAGGAGTGGCTAACGCATATTTTAAAACAGGATATTGCGAACCTTTCTATTCATTTACGTACAAGAAAGGAAATGAGCGAAGTAGATGCGCATTGGGAGCTAATTCCGGAAATCAAAAAATTACGTGACCGTATCGCACCAAATACGCTACTAACAATCAATGGAGACATTCCTGACCGTCAAACTGGGCTGCAGCTTGCCCAGCAATATGGTATTGATGGCGTTATGATTGGGCGAGGTATTTTTAAAAATCCTTTTGCTTTTGAAAAAGAGCCAAAAGAGCATAGCAGTAAAGAATACCTTGATCTTTTAAGACTGCAGCTTGATCTTCAAGATCAATATGCGGAAGTACTACCACGTTCAATCACAGGGCTTCATCGCTTTTTCAAAATTTATGTAAAAGGATTCCGTGGAGCTGCTGAATTAAGAAATCAATTGATGAGTACGAAATCAACAGATGAAGTGCGTGCATTGCTTGATAACTTTGAAAAAGAATGTTGATGGGACGGGGACAGTGAACTGTGGAGGCTGAATGCGGGAAAGTCGTCTTTTGTAAAATAAGTTTGGGGCAGGAAACGGGCAGTGTTTTTGAGAAATCAAAGCATTGCTTTTTCTTTTAGTCAACCCTTCGGGCTATTTTACTACAAGCATGATTTATAGAGGTGTACTTGAATTCACGGTACTGAGGCAATGTCTATGGTTGCTATCTCCAGTTCTGTACAAATGGCAGCATTTTAATGTTGCGGCGGAAAGAATCTTATAAGCGTACTTCCGGGTTTAACAAATATAGAGCAGATCCACAGGCGGAATGAAAGAGACAGGAATGAATCAAAAAATCATGTTAATCTTTCCTCAGACTCAAGGTCTTCGTGGGGTTTTTGGTATAACCTTCACAAGTATTAATTCGGGTAAAACTATAAAACATGTCTTTAAAGTGTTAAAGTATTAATTTAGCGGGCATTACCTTAAAAGTGTTGGGGAGTACAATCTTAAGGACGATTCTTGGTGATACTATTATATTTAACATGATAATCGTTGAAATTTAGAGCGTTTTAGAGGATACGCTTTGACTGCTGTGCAAATAGTCAATATTTTAGGAGGGTTAACGATGAGTATAAGCAATAATGATATATTGATTAGAGTAAGATATGCTATGGATATAAAAGATACAGATATGGTGGAGGTATTTAAACTTGGTGGCATTGAAGTAACAAAAGAAGAAATGCGGAAGATGCTTACAAAATCAAAAAACAGTTACCATGATGAAGCTGACAATGATTACGAAATAACATGCAATAATATTATGCTAGAGTCATTTTTGAATGGTTTTATTACTTTTAAAAGAGGAAAACAAGATCCAAAACCAGGGCAACCGGATAGACAAGTGATGTCTTTAAAGAATAATGAAAGTGTCAATAATCTCATTCTAAAGAAATTGAAAATAGCACTAGCATTAACAAGTGAGGATATGCTTGATATATTAGAAGACGTAGGAGTCATGGTAACAAAAGGAGAATTAAGCGCTCTATTAAGAAAAGAAGGCCATAAGAATTATAAAGAGTGCGGTGATAGATACGCAAGGAATTTCTTAAAGGGATTAGCTGTAAAATATAGAGGATAAGGAATTACGAATTCTTTTACACATAAATGATGTGGGAGAAAATTATCTCGAAGTAACAAGTGTTGTAACTAATTAATATTACATGTATTTGCATGGTGAGTGCACATGTGTATTCATGTTAAGAAAGTAAACGATACGATGGATGGAGTAGGAAGTTTTTATCCTACTCTTATTTTTTAATCATTTTTAATACATCATGCATAGGCATAATGCAAAAATAACACGAACGAATACTCTAGGTGATGAAATGATACATACATACTCAGGTGAGACAATTAGTTTTCATATAAATTACAAGAAGCGAAAATCCATAGGCATTTATATAGATTCTTACGGAAACGTTGAAGTCCAGGCTCCTAAAGGAACGCCTGTTGAATACGTGCTCCAATTGTTAGAGGAAAAATGGGATTCGATTCAGAAAACATCCAAGGAAATGAAGGATAGAAGGCTTGGGCCACAGGAGAGGGTCTATGATCAAGGGGAGAACTTTCTGTATTTAGGGAACACATATCCGATACAGATCTCTCAAGATGCAAGTATCGGGCAAGACCATGCAGTGTTTGAAGGGGATAAGCTGCATATATATGTGAAACAGCTTGAGGATGAGAAAATAAAACAAGCTTTAAAACGATTTTATTACCAGCGGTGTAAAGCGTTAGTAGAGAAGAGTATCAAATCCTATCAAAGTAACTTTAAAACAAAGCCGCGTTCAATCCATATTTCAGATAGTAACCGTACTTGGGGAACCTGTGATTCAAAGCGGCAGTTAACATTTAATTGGAAGCTAGCAATGGCACCGCCGAGGGTAATCGACTATGTAGTCGTTCATGAAATGTGCCATATGGTCCATCTAAATCATGATCGATCCTTTTGGCGCCTTGTTGGGAAGATAATGCCTGATTATAAGGAAATGGAAGACTGGTTAGCATTATCAAGCTGGAAAATGACTGTTTAGTAGTGATATCGTTGGAGCGATTACTATTGCACTACAGTTTTAGTTTATAATTGCTTCTTTTCTTATAACTGAACTCACAAATACTCCATTGTATTGCCGCATACACTCTGGACATGTGGAGTGTGTGGCTTGGCTTGAAAAGAGCGAGAAGTAAACGGGGAAATTGTTATAAATAAAAGAAAGGTGAGCGCTACTACTAGTAGTGTCTCACCTTTCTTTTATATAGAATGAGTAAAAATTAAATATCGATCTTGTTAAAAACATAATAAGTCAAAAGTAGCTAAGTTTCTCGACATTAGCCGCTAGCCATTACGTAGAAAATAGTGAGATCAGCTAATAAGTGTGCAATGGAGCATAAGAAATGGGGAAGTCAATCTCCGAGATAATAGTTTTTAAGCCGTTATATATAAAGAAAAGCTTCCTCATTATAACGAGGAAGCTTTTGATAAGTATATATCCACTTTTGTTCCCTTTCCAATTTCAGATTGTACTTCTAATGTAGCTCCATGGAGAGTAGCGATTTGTTTGGCGATACTCATACCAAGGCCGACTCCTTCTATTTGTTCATCGGTGTTCGTTCCGCGGTAATAGCGTTCAAATAACTGTCCCATCGTTTCTTCATCCATGCCGACACCGTTATCTTCAATACAGATTTGTAGTCCTTTTGGAGATTCAGAGGCCCCAATGGTGATAGTTGTTCCGCTAGGATTATGTTTAATGGCATTAAAAATTAAGTTGTCCATCATTCGCTCGAACCATTTTCTATCTGCCTCAATTTCTACTTGTTTATGAATAGGCTTAAAGTGAAAGCAATAGTCTTGTAATGTTCGATCATCGGAAAATCTATTAAAAATTGTTTCAAGGAGATTATTCAATTGATATGTTTCTTTAGAAAGAAGGAGATTATTATTTTTTAGCTGAAACGTAAGTGAAAAATCTTCAATTAGGTGAAGCATGTAATCTCCTTTTTCGCGAATCGTTTTTCCTATTTCTTCAAGTTCTTCGGCTGACCAATCATAATGCCCACTTTCTAATAAATGTCCATATCCTTGGATGGAAGACAGGGGGGTACGAAGGTCATGAGAAATACCGGTCATCCATTCTTCTCGTGTTTTTTCCAGCTTTGCTCGTTCTTTTACCGATGCATCTAGTTTTTCCGCCATTTTGTAGAAAGCATTGATAACTTCTTTATACAAACGATAACGCATTCTTACTTTACCGTTTTTGCGGTAGATTTTTTTTCTTTCTTTTTCGGTTAATACTTCATCATAATTGCCTTGTTCCATTCTTTCCAACCAACTTGTAAAAAGAAATAGCGGTCTGCCATAACGGAAACCGTTCCAAGAAGAAAGGGTAATCGTAATTAACAACACGATGGCACCTACGATACCAAACCCAATAAGATATTCCTCCATGATAGATAGTGTTTGATTTTTATCTTTCTTTTTTGGTGTATGTAAAATCCAAATCTTATCGGAAGAAGGATCATTATAAACAGACATCTTCGTTGAATGAATACCAGGTGCGGTTTCTCTTAAAACAATATCTAAAGGATCATATTTTTTTAGATTCATTGGTTTCCCAATATTCTCGATAATATCCCCTTGTTTGTTAATAATATGAAGTGTGCCGTTTGTTTTTTTGAGCTGTTCTTCAAATTCAGCTCTATTTGTTTCGGAAATCTGACCATGTAAGTTGTAATTTTTAACAAATGATTCCAATATATCCTGTTGTGTATCTTTATATCCAACCATAAAAATGTGGTCTTTTTTATATGTATTATCAACTTTAGTTAAAACGGTAAACTCACTAAAATGTTTCGTTTCTTTTATTTCTAAAATGTCGCCCACAGAATAGTGTTCAGGCAGGGAGGAAGGCGCATTGCTTGATGTAATCACATGTCCTTGATCATTGACAATTTGTGCCCACATTTGTCTTTCACGAAGAAATTTTTCCCATTTCTTATCAATTTTTGCCTCGCCATTTTCGATTATCGTATCGGTCGTAATACAATCTAGTATCCCGGCTTGAAAGTTTCGTCTTAATTCTTGGCTACTAATTTGTTGAATCAATAAAAAAAATAGAGCAAAAACTAATAAAATCATCCCAATTGATAAGGTAATAAATTGAAGAGAGAAGTGAAAAATTAACCTTCTTCGTAATGGTTTCATATTACTTCCCCTCAACCAGTTTGTATCCGAGGCCACGGACCGTTAATAAAAATTGCGGTTGACTTGGATCTTCTTCAATTCGTTCTCGAATTCGTCTTACATGGACAGATACGGTATTATCATCTACGTAATGGGTAAATCCCCAAACGGCTTCTAGAAGTTCAGATTTTGAGAATACTTTGTTTGGGTGTTTGCACAAATACAATAAAAGTAAATATACTTGGGTCGGGCAAGAAACTGGCTGACCGTTCACAAATAATTCTCCTTTGTCTTCATCTATTAAAAACCTTCCAAAGTTATATTGCTTCTTCTTGTTAAGGATTCGTGAAATTTCTACGGATGAAGTTCTACGAAAATGCGCTTTAATTCTTGCTGCAATCTCGAGTGGATTAAATGGCTTTGTGACGTAATCATCTCCGCCAATCGCAAATCCAGTTAAGACGTCAAGATCCGATACTTTAGCTGTTAAGAATAAAATATAAGCATTTGAAATTGCACGGATTTTTGGGCATAATTCAAATCCACTATAATCAGGAAGCATAACATCTAGTACGATCATATCAATTGAATTTTTTTCTAGAATTGCTAAAGCATCTGTAGCTGTATGTGCAGTATAAATATGGCTGAATCCTTCTTTTCTTAACACCATTTCAATCATTTTTACAATAGCTTTTTCGTCGTCTACAAGCAAAATACTTTTGTTTTCCATTCTTATCCACCTCGGTAACTATATTAGCATACGAACATTACGAGAACTTGAACGGAAGTAAAAAAGGTTTATGAAATGTTAATCTCTTGTTTCGTTAATAGAAAGGTTAAAATTGTAAATTAAAAGTAGCAAAAACATGTAAGGGGATAAAAAATGGATAAATATCGAGTTTCTACAGTTGATGGTATAAGGGGATTTAGTTTATTAGGTATATTGTTGGCTAATATGTTGATTTTTCAGTACGGAATATTTGGTAAGGATGAAATTAATTTTTATTCATTATCTACGGCAGATCTAGGAGTTTATAAAGCTGTAAAAGTTCTGATAGAAGGTAGTTTCATGCCTATTTTTACGTTTCTATTTGGTTATTCAATGATTAAAATGAAGGAAAGTCTTGAGCGAAAAGGGGTAAAGATAAAACGGTATTTTGTGAGACGCTTTTTATTTCTTTTTGTTCTTGGATTGTTACACGGTCATTTTTTATGGGAAGGAGATATTCTTTCCTTTTACGGATTGATGGGTTTTTTCCTATTACTATTTTTAAACCGCAAGAAGAAAACATTGATGGTTTGGGGAATTATTCTATTAGTTCTTACTTCATTCATGGGGTATGGACATATGGAAGAGACGGCCAAGGAGAAAGAAAAAATGGCCCATTATATTGAACAAACGAAGAAGGTTTATGGAAGTGGAAGTTATGCAGAAATTAAAGAGCATCGACTCAATGAAGATCCGTTAGATTTGCCAGATGAGTTTTACTTATTTATTTTCTTGTTTTTGCCATTTATGTCTGCACCATTATTTTTATTCGGGATGTATGCGGCAAAGGTAAATTGGTTTGCGAATCCGATAAAGGAACGCTCGTTGTATGTGAAAGGGATTTTTCTATTCATCCCAATCAGTCTTGTTTTAAAGCTGATGCCTTACTTAGCGCCTAAAAACGATTGGGTAGGTGTAAGTGATATGCTTGGAAAGAATTTGTTGTCACTTGGGTATATTTTTCTGTTTGCCTATTTTTATACAAAATCATCTAAATGGATGCTTCGAAGGGTCTTTGAAAATATCGGAAAACTGTCGCTGACGAATTACTTAATGCAAACGGTTATTTGTACATCCATTTTTTATGGATATGGTCTTGGGCAATTTGGGAAGATGGGCATGATTTTGAGCGTTATTTTAGCGATTGTAATTTATGCCGTTCAGGCGGTTGCCAGCCACTATTACTTGAGAAGATTTAGTAGAGGCCCAGTAGAAACATTGTTAAGAATGTGGACAAACTTCTCATGGGATGGGTGTGTCCGAGTTAAGGAAGTGTTAACTGTAAAAGAAGTTTCTAGTAAAGTTGAAGGGCTTTAATGATCGGAAGAAAATATAAATTAACATGTGGTTGGAGAAGTAAACACCGCTCGGAAGATTTTATTCTGAACGGTGTTTATGTTATGAATATAAATAAAGGAGATGAGGTACATGAGCAGATTAATTGAGAAAGCGATGCAGTTTGCTGCTATTAAGCACGAAGGCCAAATGCGCAAAGGTACTAACATTCCGTACATTATACATCCATTTGGAGTAGCACTTATCTTACAGAAAGAAAAGCAGTGTGATGAAGTGATTGCTGCAGGATTATTACATGATACTTTGGAAGATACGAGTACAACCGAGGCTGAGTTGTGCGAGCATTTTGGCGAAGAAGTGCTGAAGCTGGTTCAAGCGGCTTCAGAGCCAGATAAATTATTGTCATGGGAAGAACGAAAAAAACATACTATCCAATCTCTTTCACACCGTTCGAATGAAGAGATTACTTTAATCATCGCAGATAAATTACATAACTTACGGTCTATTCAAGAAGATGTAGAAAGAGAAGACGATCAAGTATGGTCGCGTTTTAATCGTGGAAAACGTGACCAATCATGGTATTACATGAGTATTTTGCATGCTTTGAAGGGAAAAAAGGAGGACATTCCAATTATTCGGGTGTTTGAAAAAGAAACACAAAATTTATTTATTGGAAAAGAAACACTTACGTTGAAGGACATTGATGTATTATTCAGCAGTGCGTATGGCATTTATGAATCACAAAAAGAAAAGCTACATGAAAGAGGATTAATAAAATTTGCGAGAGAAGTTTCTACTTGTAGTGAAGCGATTTATCGTAGTGGACATATGGAAATGATCACTCCATTAGTAAATGATTTGCAAGAAAGAGGGGTTTCTTTTGAGTTCAATTCAGATGGTTCCTTTATTTTATTAGCGTATTTAACTGAGCTAAAGCATCGAATGGGTTGGTCCGATGAATTATTTTATCAGTATTACTTAAGAAACTGCTCGAAGTTATAGAGAGGGCGAGTATACAATTAAAAGTATAGCGAGGAAATTATCAAGTTCTCTCTATCATTTTTCAAAAAGGATGTTTCATTGAAAAAGGTGAGGTACTACAGATAGTAGTACCTCACCTTTTTATTTCTTCTTATAATAAATAAGATTAGAAAATACGCTATTGTTATTTTACTTTCCAAACCCCACCCAATGCTCCCCATCACAAAACTTCATCTCATACCCACGATATCCTTCCGCAAGCAACCTTTGCTGCCCAGCAATATCACTCATGAGAAGTTTTTCTATATTCACCCATTCTTTTTGTCTCTCACTCTGCAACTCTTTCACAAACACATATCGCAATCGATCGCTATACTTCTCCTTCAGCGCAGCAACTTCCATCCCTTGAGCAAATTTGTCTTTTAAACTAGGAATATTAAACGGCGCAACGGTGCAGCAAACATACTCATAGTTGTGATCGGACTGCTTTAATTGCTCCATAATCACTTTCGCTAATATTTTTTGAAGTCCGTTTCCTTGGTAAGTTGGATGAACATTTGAAACTTCTTGATAGATGACACGTTCTAGTTCCTCATCTGTTAAGCCGATATCTAATCCTAAATGTTCTTCATCAAGAGGCGGAACTAAGAGCGCACGAAAGGCAATGAGTTTGTGAATTTGAGATAGCTGATGTTACATAGTTACATGAGTGAGATTATGGAGATAAAACCTTATAAAGGAATGATGGAATAAAACGGTGATGTTAATTTCTCTTCTGGTACTTTCTCACATTATATTTCAAAAAAACGTGAGAATAATTGTGAATTATCTGTTTCTTTTTGCGTTCTTCTCCAAGTAGAATTCCTTGACATTTGAAAGAATATTCAATATGTTTTTGGGAAGCAGAATTGTTATCAATAAAAAAGGTTGCTTAGCGTCCAATATAATTTTAAAAGAATAGTTGCGATTTTAGAAGGGAGAGCAAGACGTTGAAAAAAATAGATTTGCAGGATCGGTTAAGTGAGATTTTTCAACATTTACATGAGAACCCTGAAATAAGTTGGAAGGAATACAATACAACGGCCTATATTACTAAATTTCTTGAAGAAGAAGGAATATCATATAAAATATTTGATGATTGTCCTGGTGTAATCGCAGAAATGGGGAGCGGGAAACCGGTTGTTGCGGTTCGAGGTGATATGGACGCATTATGGCAAGAAGTAGATGGAGAGTTTAAAGCAAATCATTCATGCGGCCATGATGCGCATATGACGGTTGTGATGGGGCTCATTTTACAGTTAAAACAGGCGGATTGGAAAACAGGAACAGTTCGATTTATTTTCCAGCCTGCAGAAGAAAAGGGAAGTGGAGCTCTGAAAATGGTGGAGAAAGGTGTTGTGGATGACGTCGATTTCCTATTTGGTATTCACTTACGACCGGTAGAGGAATTATCATTGAAGCAAGCAGCACCATCTATCCGGCACGGGGCGGCTGACTTCTTAGAAGCTCATATAATTGGAACTGACGCTCATGGTGCACGGCCACACCAAGGTACGAACGCGATCGATGTCATTACGATGATTAATATTGGATTGAAAAATATATGGCTTTCACCGCAATATTCCTATTCCGTTAAAATGACGAGATGCCAAGCAGGCGGTGAAAGTTTAAATATCATTCCAGGGAACGCCCATTTTGCTTTAGATGTAAGGGCAGAAAACAATTTACTGTTGGAAGAGTTAAAGAAAAAGATAGAAAAAGTTATTCAATCAGCTGAATCAATGGGTGTAAAGATTTCTTATGATTGGGTCGATTATGTACCTGGGGCAGTGGTATCAGAGGAAGCGGAACAGTTCCTTCGTAAAGGGATTCTGCAAACATATGGAGTAGAAGGTTGCACCGCACCGCTGCGTACAGCGGGAAGTGACGATTTTCATTATTATACGGTTAAAAGGCCTCATTTAAAAGCTGTCATGCTAGGATTAGGTGCGAATTTAAAACCAGGGTTACACCATCCTCATATGACGTTTGACCGAGCTTGTATATTAGATGGCGTACAAATTTTGAAGCAAACGGTATTGGAAGTTTTGAAATAGTATTGTTTTTATTTGTTACCTTTATGATTTTAAGTGGGATTATGAATGAAAGCCGATTCTTCCTTAACCTAGGAAAAATCGGCTTGTTAGACAACCTGTTTTTTCTTTTAGCTCTTTTTTCTTTTTGGTAAGTCGGGAGCCTTCTTCATTGTGTCAACAACATGCATGACCGCGAAATATGGATGTTTTAAAATCATTTTCGGTCCGCTCTTCTTCATAACATCCTTAACAAAATCTTTCATATCTGGTTTATAACAATGAATTTTGCAATTTTGACATGCTGGCTTCTTCTCTTGAAATGGACATTTTGATAAACGAAAATAAGCATACTCTTTTAACTTCTGGCATTCTTCACATATAGTATCTTGTTCATGTTCGTTTTTACAATACATATCAATCATAATGCTAATTGTTTTCTCTTCACGTTCAATTCGATTCATGGCTAGTGCCTCCCGTTCCAAAGTCTCTCTGCTTTGATTGTAAGACTTTTTTAGAGGGTTTACATGAATTTTCATTGACAGTTTTTCTAACGTTTATCTCTTTCCTACAAATTATTAATGGAGAATGTCCCTACCGATCATAACCAACAGTAAAAGCGAACGTATTAAGACTTAAATAAACATCTTTCTTTTTCTTACGAGCTTCGGATGCTTAAACCACTGGAACGACAAGCGTCCACTCGATTCTTCCACGCCATTGATTGATCTATTTTAGCCATGTCAAAATCTCCTTTTCGTCTTGTACGTAAGGAGATTTTGACATGGAACTGCTTCTATTGGTAGGTGGGGACAGTTTGACGCTTACTGTTATATCAAGTATAACGTATGGAATCCGCGTTTTGTTGGTGCTATCCCATCGCTATCAAACTAACAAAACAAAATACCCCCTAAAATGAAAAAATACGCTATTCTTTCTGTAGAATCATAGGAAAGGATGGCGTTTTTATATGTCTATTTCTGTATCTGATGAATTACAACTATTTGCTCAAGAAATTCAAAAATTCTTATCTCCAAATATATTACGAGATCTTGCTAGAGATGTTGGTTTTGTGCAGCGAACCAGTAAGTACCAAGCAAAGGATTTAGTCGCTTTATGTGTATGGATGAGCCAAAATGTCGCTACAACTTCTTTAACTCAGTTATCCAGCTGTTTAGAAGCATCAACAGAAATGCTCATCAGTCCTGAGGGATTGAATCAACGGTTTAATAAAGCGGCGGTCCAATTTTTACAACACATATTAGCGGAACTACTAAACCAAAAATTGGGCTCATCTATACCGATTTCTTCTCCATATACTTCTGTTTTCAAGCGTATTCGTATTTTAGATTCAACTGCATTTCAACTCCCAGATTCCTTTTCATTCGTTTATCCAGGTGCAGGAGGCTGCAGCCATACAGCGGGGGTGAAAATTCAGCTTGAATATGATTTATTAAGTGGACGGTTCCTACATATTCATACCGGTCCAGGTAAACAACATGATCGAACCTACGGTTCTCTGTGTGTCCCAACTGTGACAGCGAATGATTTATGTATTCGGGGTACCGTCAGCATTTTGGAAAAAAACCACGCTAAGAGTATGCAAGATTTTATACAGTTTTTCGGCTAATCCAGTAACAAACGAGAACCCTAAAACCCACGCCAGGATAGAAATGTATAAAATTATGAATAGAATCATAGAAAAAGAAAAAGGCGAATCCCTTGTGAGAGTAAGAGTCCACCTTTTTCCTTGCTACCGATAATGTTACGTTATGTTAACCGAGCACGAATAGAATATTCATTAATCAAAACAAGTGTAATCTTGAAATAATAGCAGCATATAAAAAGATTATTTACGTGGTTTATTAAAAAATATTGCGATAACTAATAACAATACTCCTATTATTGAAATTAAAGATGAAAAGTTATTCATTCCCTTTTCCTCCTTTTATTACGATGATAACAAAAAGGTTGTTAAATTTGTAAAACAGATTCCATTTACTTCTGATAACTCTCATTATGTAAATGAGCTGCCCATATGGACAGCTCATTTTATTTTTTGCGTAGCATGAGTTTTTTCTAAAATGCTAGCAGTACTCTAAGTAAAGCCTTAGACCATCGGCATTAATCCTAAGACGATTAAAAGGAGCGCAACAGAAAACAAAATCCAACTAGGATGAGGACGGCGCATTACCCAAAAAGAGATGATAGCACCATATAAAAAAGAGCTACCTGCAAATAAGCCAGTCACAAGTCTTGCGTCCTGCTTGAACCAGATTGCGACGACAATCAAGGTGAGCCCACTGATTAACCAGTTGAATGTGGTAAAATGCAAAAGCAATCGCACGATCTTTTGTATCGGTGCAGATATCTGCTCATTCGCCACAAAAACTGCCTCAATCGGCCTGATTATCAGCGATTTCATCAGTATCCCGTGAACTATCGCAGTGCTACCGCCGATGACCCCGGCTGCCATCAATGCAATACTATACCAGTCCATATCCATACACCTCCAGTAAATTTTATTCATGAAGATATCACTACATGCGCATTAAACATAAGATATATGCCTTTTGATTTTTTATTGCTTTTTGTTTGGAGTGCTGGCTCGTCGTGTGGGGGCGAGACCCCATCGCCATCAACTTAAGAAATTGATTCTTCCCCAAAATGAAAAAAATGAGCCGAATTCTCATAAATAACTGTAAAAAGGTAAAATATTCGTTATGGGGGTGTCTCAAAATCTTAGCTCGATGGGCATGTGGTCTTACCCCATACCTATCAAGCTAAGAAAAGCAAATACCCCAAAACGAGAAAATTGGCATCTCCCGGTGAAAATGTACAATTTTTTGTTTTAGGGGTGTTATAAAATTCTTAAGTTGATGGGCATGCGAGACCCCTATTATGGGGACTTTTAATTTGATTCCATTCCTAACTCATTCATAATGTGATCAACTGTTTCATGCGGTTGTTCTACACTATTATCAATCCATAATCCAATATGCGGAGTAGTTTTTAAAAACTCTTCTCGTAAATCATCAACATTAAAGCCAATATAACCAGTTTTGCCTCTATTACGTTCTCTTTCTCGAATAACATTAGCATTAGGAATTAAAACAATTGGTTCCACTTTCTCCGGAGCCATTAATTCTAGAATATACGGAAGTTTTTCACCATAGTAATTATCTTGCACAATAACAGTAAAACCCGCATTACTGTAACCTTTTGCAACTTCTGCTGTTAGTTGATAGCGCAAATCCAGCTGATTTTCAGCTTCTTCACTAGAATTTTCGCTCATTTCTTTTCGGCCAGAAACAATCATTTTACGAAAGATATCCCCACGTAAGTGTACTGACTTCTCAAATTTTTTTGCCATCAATTCTGCAACAGTAGATTTGCCGCTTGCCATCGGTCCAGTAATTAAATATATCACTGAAATCCCTCCGTTAGTTATTATTAATCCTATGTTTGTTAGTCCTGCACTCGAATCCCCCTTTCAGTTACATAGTGAAAGGGGTTGTATTGAAAGAATTACGACTTCGCATAATTCTTTTTCTTTAATTTTACAAAAAGACTCTTATTACATGCTTATTATACGTAGTTTCTTGGGATACACATTTTTAATAAATTTAAAATGCAAAAAAGTAGTTTCAATTCTATGAAATAACTATTGATGTTAGTGGACATAAAAAGGGTGTTTTTAGGGATGCAATGTTTTCTAATGGGGTCACCATACATGCCTATCAATTTAAGAATTTAGAATTACCTCAAAACAAAAAATAAAAATTTCTTAATTTTATCGTTTTGGGGTAGTTTATTTTTGTTAAGTTGATAGCGATGGGGTACAACACTATACCGGGAAATTTGTGTCTAAATGTACGAATTTCCCGATATGGATGCTCCTTCTATTCCTAGAAACGCCCATTAGAAACCCCATAGTTCATTAATCAAATTCCATTTTATATAAATTATGTGACGGGCTAGAGCAGCAACCCTGTGATTACCCCTAAAACGGGTGTCGCTTTTCTCGATTTGCAATAAATAAAAAGACAAGATTAAAATAAGAAAATAACTAATCCTCACAAAAAAATATTATGTCTATAAATAATAAGGGAGAAACTAACATGACAAAAGAAACTGAAATTAACAATGAAAAAGAGTTGTCATTAGAACAACGTGAAGAATTACTCAGAGTATTGAAAGCTCGTTTTGAGAAAAACATGAACCGCCATAAAGGTCTTGAATGGGCTAAAGTTCAAGCTAAGCTGGATGCTAATACTAAAAAACTATGGTCGCTCAATGAAATGGAAAGAACTGGCGGTGAACCGGATGTTGTTGAGTATGATAAAAAGAAGGGTGAATACATTTTTTATGATTGTTCAGCGGAAAGCCCTAAAGGTCGCAGAAGTGTTTGTTACGATCGTGAAGGGCTAGAGTCAAGAAAAAAACATAAACCAGAAAATAATGCTATTGATATGGCAAGTGCTATGAATATTGAACTATTAACGGAAGAACAATACCGAGCGTTGCAGAATCTTGAAAGTTTCGATAAGAAAACGTCGAGTTGGGTGCAAACACCGACTGATATTAGAGAACTCGGCGGTGCCCTTTTTTGCGATTGTCGCTTTGGGCACGTCTTCGTGTATCACAATGGAGCAGAATCCTATTATGCCGCCAGGGGGTTTCGTGGCTCGCTAAGGGTTTAAATTTTGCAAAGACAGCTAAATTTGAATTTGAGGATGGATCAGTAGGGAAGAGTTTTAATTTTATTTTTCAACTATCGGGCACAATTCTGTAGCAAGAATTGTACCCGATTTTTATGTATTGGACTACTATGTTGAATAAGAGCTAAAAAGCTAGAATAGGTTTGCATTTATGAAATAGAAGTATGAAAAACTGTAAAAATAATTCATTTTGTTAAGGATTATAGTACATAAAACTAATAGCTTCCGAACATACCTCAATCTTTTTAATAAATTTTTATAATAATCTTC
>NZ_FPAF01000032.1 GCF_900116295.1 Bacillus sp. 103mf | reverse complement strand
ACAATGGAGCAGAATCCTATTATGCCGCCAGGGGGTTTCGTGGCTCGCTAAGGGTTTAAATTTTGCAAAGACAGCTAAATTTGAATTTGAGGATGGATCAGTAGGGAAGAGTTTTAATTTTATTTTTCAACTATCGGGCACAATTCTGTAGCAAGAATTGTACCCGATTTTTATGTATTGGACTACTATGTTGAATAAGAGCTAAAAAGCTAGAATAGGTTTGCATTTATGAAATAGAAGTATGAAAAACTGTAAAAATAATTCATTTTGTTAAGGATTATAGTACATAAAACTAATAGCTTCCGAACATACCTCAATCTTTTTAATAAATTTTTATAATAATCTTCTTCTTTCAAATAGCTCAGGCCTATATGGACAGCTCCTTTACATAAAATTCGTTAGCGGAAGTAAGTATTTAGTTTATTTAACATTAGTATTAGTTGAAAAAGGACTTCCATTTCGTTGCTATTTTTAGTAAAGCATCAATACTTCGGTTAGAATAAGGATCTTTACCCTCTTGCCATTCAAGTTTACGTCTAATTTCATAACCTGTTATCTTTTCTAATGCCAAATGTCTTTTTCCAACAATACCAATTCTTTTATGACGAACATCCTTTTCTAATCCATCAATTAAAGGTTTAATGAATTGTTTGTTTCCTATTTTTGCGGCTAACTGACAGGCATTATAACGAATATCAGTATGTTCATCGTTTATTAAAATACTAACAATTTGCGATAATTCTTCCCAAAAGTTTGGACATAAGTTAAGTGCATAGATTCCTCTCATTCTCACATTAGGAGAGTTATCTGTTAGACAAAGTAATATATCTGAGCTTCTTATAAATGATGGTTGTGTTGAAAGAACAATAATAGCAGCTGTTCTAACTTTATATGAAGGATGGAATAACAATTTTTGCACACTGCTAATAGCTTCGTTAGGTATTTTCTCAGGTAAAAAAGATAAAAGAATATCAATGACCTCTTGGTTTTCTAAGCTAATTTTCTCTAACTTCTCTGGTAAAGCCCGTCCTGTTTCGATTCTTTGGCCTATAACTTGAATTGGTACTCATTTATATTAACCAAAATGAATATCTATTATTGAAACTATATTAACTAGGGAGGAATCTTCATGGGATACTTTGTTACCGTAGAGTCAGGTGTGAATTTATATGTAGAAGATATTAACCCCGGGGGAAATAAGACCATCGTATTTTTACATGGCTGGCCGTTAAGCCATAAACAGTTTGAATATCAGTTTAATGTTCTTCCTGCTATGGGCTATCGCTGTATTGGTATAGACTGGAGGGGATTTGGCAATTCGGATAAACCAATGAGCGGCTATACTTTTAATAGACTTGCAGATGATATCCGCACAGTAGTTGGTACACTTCAAATAAACAATTTTACTCTTGTGGGTCACTCTACCGGTGGGTCTATCGCAATTCGATATATGTCTCGTCACAATGGTTTTAGGGTATCAAAGCTTGTTCTTATTGATGCGGCCGCTCCAATTGGATTTACCGCAGAAACTGCTAATAACTACCTTAAAGAAACCTTAAATGATCGGCCTAAAATGATGCAGGACGTAACAGATGGCTTTTTCTTTCAATATATAACTAAACCATTTTCGGACTGGTTTTTGCAAATGGGGCTACAAGCAGCAAGTTGGTCGACAGCTGCTATTATAACTACATTAAGAGATGAGAAGCTACATGCGGATCTTCCGAAAATTAATGTTCCTACTTTAATCGTTCACGGCATTCATGACAAAGTTATTCCATTTGTACAAGCTCAGGAACTAAATGAAAAGATAAGAAATTCACAGCTTGTTCCGTTTCAATATAGTGGTCATGGCCTTTTCTGGGAAGAACGCGAGAAATTTAACCAACTATTGGCACAATTTATTTAGTTAAAAATTTGACCTTGATTCGATTACTGAACAGAATAAAAGACCATCCGATACATTAGTCCGTGATTGAGGAACCATAAATGGTCGTTTAAGGGACTTCATTGGGTTCTAATAAAGCTAATTGAAATACGGTCAAAAATCATTACCAAAACTCATTACCAAAAACAAAGTCCCATATCAACTTCAAAATATTGTTTATGGAACTCTCTTAACGTACGGTGTAACTTAGTTTTTTGCCTTAAAAATTCCTTAGCGTACGAAATTCGCGTTTGGTTGGCGGAACCCTTAAATATGGTTGTGCACGGGTCAGTACATTACATCAAGATCTTAAATTCTAATCAGGGTTTTTAATTAAAATATTGGTATGAAGGGCTTTCTGAGATTTGGTACTGCTGATAATGTTACGTTATGTTAACCAAACATGTATAGAATACGAATTTCCTATATATGGTAAACTCCTTTTGTAAGGGGGATGTATATGGAAAAAGATACAGACGTAATTAAAGAGTTACGGGAACTAAATCAAAAAGTTGCTCATCTTGAAAAAATACTTGAAGAAACAAAATATGATACAAGAAAAACAGCTAAAAAGGTAGGACCTGTTCGTACCTTTACAGAAGCTGTAATATCTTTGCTGTTTGGTTTATTTATCGTTGGACCAGTTATAGTATTAGTTATAACAGCTATTATGTATGTTCTTGCATGGATAGGATAAAAAATATAAAACCTTTTTAAAAGATAAGTTAAATTATTTCTAGATTATTTAACTTCCGCTAACAATAACTATGTGTACGAAAAGTCCCTTCAGAAGAAAATCTGAAGGGGCTTTTTCTAGGTTTCTAGATAGATTGACTGCTGATAAGTGGGGTTATGTAAACCTTACATGAAAAGGTTATATATCGTCATTTCTTCGTTTCTCCCTTCATTTTGTATATTTGCATACCAAACCTGTTTATATCATATATTGATACAAGCAATCATATGTATCGTACATAAATCAATAATTAAGGTAGTATACTATCATATTGTAATGAGAGAGGAGAATGCTTTATGGAATCACGATTTCCGAAGAAAACTGGGTATAGAAATATACCACATCCTATAAGAGATGATGGCGCTGGTGCAACCGATCTTGGCCCTCGGGACGTCATGCGGGATATTGAAAATCCTGATATGCTAGTTCCGCCAGCCACTGATGCGGGATTGATTCCTAACTTAAAGTTCTCTTTCTCCGACACACATATGCAATTAAATCATGGCGGTTGGTCCCGGGAAGTGACAAGAAGAGAACTACCAATTGCGACAACTCTTGCAGGCGTTAATATGCGTCTGACACCAGGTGGTGTGCGAGAGTTACACTGGCATCAACAAGTAGAGTGGGCTTATATGATTTTAGGTGGGGCACGTATTACAGTGGTTGACCAGAATGGGCAGAACTTTATAGCCGATGTCGAGGCAGGTGATTTATGGTATTTCCCCCCCGGAATTCCACATTCAATTCAAGGACTAGAGGAAGGCTGTGAGTTTCTTCTCGTCTTCGATGATGGCAATTTCTCGGATCTCAACACCCTATCTATCTCAGATTGGTTCGCGCACACACCAAAAGATGTATTGGCGAAGAATTTCGGTGTATCGGAAAACGCCTTTGTCCATATCCCAACACATCAACGATATATTTTCCAAGAACAGGTACCCGGGCCCCTGGAAAGCCAGAAAGTACCGGATCCTTACGGTACTGTGCCAGAGAGCTTTACATATAAACTACTTTCACAAAAGCCGATAGTAACCCCAGGTGGAACTGTACGAATAGTTGATTCTACAAATTTTCCTATTTCAACTAATATCGCAGCAGCACTGGTTGAAATTAAACCCGGCGGAATGAGGGAAATGCATTGGCACCCGAATAACGATGAGTGGCAATATTACCTCACAGGTATGGGTCGCATGACTGTGATGGGAAGTAATGGTAATGCTCGCACATTCAATTACCGTGCTGGTGATGTAGGATACGTACCGTTTGCTTTCGGACACTATATTGAAAACACCGGTGACGAAAGCCTTTGGTTTCTAGAGATGTTCAAGAGTGACCGCTTCGCTGATGTGTCATTAAATCAGTGGATGGCATTAACTCCCCATGAGTTGGTTCAGGACAATTTGCATGTAGGAACCGAGCTGATGGACGTGCTGCGAAAACAAAAATGGCCTGTCGTCAAATAGATAATGTGTCTTCTGTTGTTAATTATTCATTCATCTTTGGATAACAATAATTATGTAAAACTTAACTCCTCTTTTCGGGGGATGGCCAAAACATCTATATATTTTTTTACAAGAAATAATAAAAAAGGCTTATTCCTTTTAAGGAAATCAAGCCTTTTTATTATTTAGTGTAGCTTTGGAATAAAGATTGATTAAATAATATCCCTCAATCCTTATCTAACAGCAACTTCAAAAACTCCATTTCGAAAAAAGTTTGATCATTTTAATAAGCCTTATTCTGCAAACGCGCCAGTTTGTTGAAGATTAATTTTCATTTTGCTTTTTGTGCCGAGTCCAATGCTTTTTTTAATTCGTCCGGTTTTTGAGTGCCGATTACCACTGTGTTATATTTCAACTTTAACTCTATACCTTTCTTTCCATTCATGTTATAGGCTTTTTCACCCTTAAGGTTAAAACGAATTCCCCATCCTCCGAATCGTTTTAGTGGACTGTAAGTAATGCTTTCATAGTGACGTATATTTTTGAAAAGGTACTGCTTATATTGAAAATGAAAAGGAACAAAACGAACATAAAGACCTTTTTCACGGACCTCAATGATCAGTTTCAATACCCCAAGCATTAATACAGGAAAGGCAATCCCAAAAAACAACCACAAAACAATTAATACACCATTGGGAGCTGGTTTATCTCCAAACGGGGTATCAAGGATAATTTGTTGAATGAATCCATACCACATCAGTGTGGCGATCCCAAATATGAGTATCCATACCCAAATTTGTTGTGGTCGCTGAACCTCACGAAAGATAACGTGTTCTTGTTGTTTCATTACTAATTGTCACCTCCTAAATGGTTTATTTATTTGATTTAATTTCAAGATATTTTCTTCAACAATCTGGTCCTTTAATGGAGCAACTTTATTATCACTTAATAAGTTCTTAATCCACAAGAAAAACCGAAATCCCTTCTTTATAGAGATAGGAAATTCCGGTTCATCTTTTTTATAAACAGTTCAACTTTATTTCAAAGTCACATTTAGACTCACACAAATGATCTGTACATCAATTTAACTTTGATAAACAGATCATTTATATGATGATAATTCATTGCAAAAAAGTAAAGTTTACGCAAAAGCTTTTAGAAATTCTTGAACAAATGGAATGATTCCACCTAAAAATTTTAAAATTGACATTACGGCTGCCATAATAATTCCTCCTTTATATTTTTCTGAATATTACGAACTTTATAAGTTCATTGTATTATAAAAATAATAATATTAAAATATGTTTTTTGGATTTTTAAGGAAGTTTTTTAGAATACCCCTGTATCTTAGAGATTAGGTACGGAAACGATTCTAAATGTGAGGGGGACATTCTTAAGTTGATATATAAGGTGACCCCTAATAGGGATAGCACAGAGGTCCATATGTTAAGTATTAAGCACTCGAAATGGTGCTTTTTCTTTACAAAAAATCAGCCCCGCGTATATTCCCTTATATATTGTGTTTCTTGTTGCTCTTCACATTATTCCATTCCTTCCAGACTGTGCCCCATTTTTACATGTATCTCGGCTGAACCCCATGCCCATCAACCTAAGATTTTGAATTATCCCCAAAACAAAAATTTTATCCTTTCATAGTTTTCCATAAAAGTTCAGTTCATTTTTTTCGTTTTGGGGAAGAATGTATTTCTTAACTTGATAGCGCTACTCTTTTTGGAAAACCCCTAATCGATAAATTCGTGTTATTATTTTTGATATTGCTGTTGAACCGCCTCCGGTAGTTCCTTAAAGATTAGTCTTTTAAAAATGTTAATAATGCCTCATTAAATTCTTTTGCATGAGTTGCGTTTAATCCATGAGGACCACCCTGTATTAAAGCGAGTTTACTACCAGGAATGGAATCATATGTACGTTTTCCACTTAATTCAAAAGGTACAGTTGCATCAGAGTCACCGTGAATAATAAGAGTAGGTATATTAAACTTCTCCAAATCTTTTCTAAAATCTGTCTTACTAAAGGCGGTAATACAATCAAGCGTTCCTTTAGGTGATGCACTGGCTGCAATATCCCAATTATATAAACGAAATGGCTCACTAACTAAATCTGTTCGATTACCAGCCGCGAAAAATCCCTTTGTAAATTCATCAAGAAATGCAAGGCGGTCATTTATCACACCACTTTTGAATTCTTCAATTGCTGCATCATCAAATACCCCATCAGGATGATCCTCTGATTTGTATAGATACGGAGGAACTGCTCCAGCAAAAACAGCCTTTTCAATACGATCTGTTCCATACGTACTAATGTATCGAGCTACCTCACCTCCGCCCATAGAAAAACCTATAAGCGTGACATTTTGAAGATCTAAATGTTCTAATAGTTGATGTAAATCAGAAGTAAAGGTATCATATTCATATCCTTCCCACGGCTGAGATGACTTTCCAAAGCCTCGACGATCATATGTTATAACTCTGTATCCAGCCTCAACAAGAGCGGGAACTTGGTATTCCCAAGATCGGCCACTTAACGGCCAACCATGAATTAGTACAACTGGTTTTCCTATACCATGATCCTCATAATATATCTCAATTGGTGCTTGATTTTCGGTTCCTACAGTAATTTTTGCCATTCTTCGCCCTCCAATATAGACAATCTTTCCACCAAATACTGTAAATATAGATTCGATACGCTTGATTTATTAATCCGAGACTCGGAAGTAATTAGCAGAAATTATGGATAAATCTGCATATTTTCTCTTTTTGATTTGACCTTGTATTTCTTTTTCTGTAGAGAATCATGCATTTCCTGCTGTATACATACAAAGAGCTTGTTCTCAATTCAATCGGTTGGAAATTGGATGTAAACAACTTTAAAGATAAATTCTCATTGTTACTAATCTTTCGTAAGTTATCTCGAATTCGAGATTAATTGTAATATAGTCAAAATATTACGTCAATAATTCATTTAAGTTTTATTAAATTACTAATTTATTATTTCTCAACATGAGAAGTATGGAATTGTAAGAAACAAATTGTTAATATATAGATATCTCAATTGCGTTATTTCTAATAATAAAAAAGAGTTTGTGTTTTGACACAAACTCTTTTTTATTAGAATTTAGACACATTCTACATGGTGAGTCTTGTCATCTTACAGCAATAGAGAATAAAAACCTTGTTCTAATCCTAAGTTTATGGATAAATTTATATTAACGATCAATTTATTTATAAACTAATCGTAACAAACGAAGAAATTTATGATACTATTCCATTTTTTAAACTTTCTTCGATTACTTAATTTTTTAGGAGGAATACATAATGTCTGATCTCTATTCTCGTATTAACAAAGATGATGCTGTTGTTCTTTTAGTGGATCATCAAACTGGTCTTATGTCCGGACTAGTACGTGACTATGGTGTTGATGAATTCAAGAACAATGTTTTAGCTCTCGCTCAAACTGCTAAGTTTTTTGATTTACCAGTTATTTTAACAACAAGCTTTGAACATGGACCTAACGGACCTTTAATGCAAGAATTGGTTGATCTCTTTCCTCACGCACCAAAAATAGCTCGACCTGGACAAATTAACGCATGGGATAATGATGATTTTGTAAAAGCAATCGAAGAAACTGGAAAAAAACAACTTATCATCGCGGGCGTAGTTACAGATGTTTGCGTTGCTTTCCCGGCACTTTCTGCTATAAAAGCTGGGTATGAAGTATTTGCTGTTACTGATGCTTCAGGAACTTTTAGTAAACAAGTTGCAGATGCTGCCAATACTCGTATGGCATATAGTGGCGTGCAGCTTATGAACTGGTTTAGCGTAGCTTGCGAATTACAACGCGATTGGCGCAACGATGTCGAAGGTTTTGGCAATCTGCTTGCTAGTAATCTTCCAGGCTATCAAAATATAATCGGAAGCTATATGGGAGCTCAGCGAGATCTTAGTAAACAAAATGCATAAATGTATTCCAAAGAAATAGCTTTAAATCACTTTTTAAAAAGTGGATAGTATAAATTTAGCGCTGATTAAATCAGCGCTCTCTTTGAAATTAAAAAGTATAGCAAAGCTTTTATTTTTACGATTACAGTTTTAATTAACAGAAAATACATTACTTTTAAAAAACTCAATTTGAAACAATTAAAAAAAGGAGCGTTTTATTATGAGTAATTTAGAATTGTTAAATCCGGAGAACAGTGCATTAATTTTGATTGATTTTCAGCCTCAAATGACTTTTGGAGTTGCAAGTATTGACAGACAAACATTGATTAATAACGTTATGCTGCTTGCTAAATCAGCAAAAACTTTTAACGTACCTACTATTCTTACTACAGTTGAAACACGCAGCTTTTCTGGTTATTTTTGGCCACAAATTCTTGATATATTCCCAAACCATGAAATTATAGAACGTAGTTCAATGAACTCTTGGGAAGATTCAAAATTTGTTGAGGCAGTTAAGGCAACAGGTAGAAAGAAATTGATATTTGCAGCACTTTGGACTGAAGTTTGCCTTGCATTCCCTGTGCTTGAAGCAATTAAAGCTGGCTATGAAGTTTATGCAGTTGATGATGCTTCAGGTGGTACTAGTTTGACAGCACATAACGCTGCTATGCGTCGTGTAGAACAAGCTGGTGCAATTCCAGTGACAGCAATCCAAGTTTTACTTGAATACCAACGTGACTGGGCACGCAAAGACACTTATGATGCTGTTATGGAAATTGTAAAAGAACACACTGGCGCTTATGGTCAAGGCGTAGAATACGCATATACTATGGTGCATGGCGCGCTTCCAAGCAGGAAATTATGAACCAAGAAAGAGTGACTGTCGGAGAAACTCATACAGGGAACACAATGGATGTTAGCGGTCCAGTAACAACGATTGTTACATGGGAAATTCAAGAAGGTAGAGAAAAACAGTTTGAAACATGGAGACATGAAATCGAAGCTGCTGCTACTAAATTCCCAGGGCATTTAGGCGTAAATTTAATAGTCCCCAATAACGGATCCAGAGAGTATACTGTTATTTTTCGCTTTGATACGTATGAGCATCTACGTTCTTGGCAAGAATCAGATATTCGTCAAGATTTGTTAAAAAAGGCAGAACAATTTCAAGCAACTAATCCAACTTACAAAACTGAAAACAGTTTGGCTTATTGGTTTGTTACTCCGAAAACGCCAGTTCCACCGCCAAAATGGAAAATGTCTATTGTTACGGTTCTTGGTGTATGGCCTCTTAGTATGTTGGTGCCTAAAGTAATAGGACCTATTATAAAAAATATGAATCCTACTATATCAGCTTTTTTTGTTTCTATATGTATAGTTTCCTTGCTATCATGGGTAGTCATGCCGATTCTCGGTAAAATATTTCATCCATGGTTACAGAATAATAGGAAGTAGATGAGGTGTAAATATGAATTTGCCGGATATGATCTTATATAACGGAAAAATCACTACCCTTGACCCATCTCAACCTGAGGTATCAGCTATCGCCATAACTGATGGTTTAGTCACGGCAGTAGGTGGAGATGAGCTTCTTGATAGTGCCACAGAAAAAACCAAAAAAATAGATCTTAAAAGAAAGAGAGCTATTCCGGGTTTGAATGACTCTCATATACACGTTATTCGTGGTGGTCTACATTATAATATGGAATTGCGTTGGGAAGGTGTACCATCACTTGCTATTGCTCTGGAAATGCTTAGAGAGCAGGCAAGACGTACACCTGCTCCTCAGTGGGTAAGAGTAGTTGGAGGATGGTCTGAATTTCAATTTAAAGAGCGAAGGATGCCAACTTTGGAAGAAATTAATGCTGTTTCTGAAGACACACCTGTCTTTGTGCTACATCTTTACGATAGAGCACTTGTAAATCGTGCAGGGCTGCGTGCACTGGGATACACAAAAGATACCCCAGACCCTCCGGGCTGTTTAATTGACCGGGATAAACGAGGTAATCCAACGGGTCTTTTAATTGCTAATCCTAACGCTTCTATTCTTTATTCAAGTTTGGGGAGAGCTCCAGTACTTAATTTTGACGACCAGATTAACTCAACTCGCCATTTTATGCGCGAATTAAATAGATTAGGTATCACAAGTGCCATTGATGCAGGTGGTGGATTCCAAAATTATCCTGATGATTACAAAGTTGTTGAACATTTAGCCGAGAAGAATCAATTAACTTTGCGTATTGCGTATAATCTATTTACGCAAAATCCAAATCATGAATATGAAGACTTTGCTTCATGGGCAAAAATTGTTTCTCCGGGTCAAGGAAATGATAAGTATAAAATGAATGGTGCCGGAGAAATGTTAGTATTCTCGGCAGCCGATTTTGAAAAATTTCAAATGCCGCGGCCCGAACTAGCTACGGTGATGGAAGCTGACTTAAAGAAAGTAATTTCTCTATTGGTGGAAAACCGTTGGCCATTCCGTTTACATGCAACTTATGACGAGTCAATAACACGTTTCTTAAATGTTTTTGAGGAAGTCAACAGAGAAATTCCTTTTAATGGTCTACG
>NZ_FPAF01000008.1 GCF_900116295.1 Bacillus sp. 103mf | reverse complement strand
TGACTTCCTCAAAAACATTTAAGAAACGTGTTATTGATTCGTCATAAGTTGCATGTAAACGGAATGGCCAACGGTTTTCCACCAATAGAGAAATTACTTTCTTTAAGTCAGCTTCCATCACCGTAGCTAGTTCGGGCCGCGGCATTTGAAATTTTTCAAAATCGGCTGCCGAGAATACTAACATTTCTCCGGCACCATTCATTTTATACTTATCATTTCCTTGACCCGGAGAAACAATTTTTGCCCATGAAGCAAAGTCTTCATATTCATGATTTGGATTTTGCGTAAATAGATTATACGCAATACGCAAAGTTAATTGATCCTTCTCGGCTAAATGTTCAACAACTTTGTAATCATCAGGATAATTTTGGAATCCACCACCTGCGTCAATGGCACTTGTGATACCTAATCTATTTAATTCGCGCATAAAATGGCGAGTTGAGTTAATCTGGTCGTCAAAATCAAGTACTGGAGCTCTACCCAAACTTGAATAAAGAATAGAAGCGTTAGGATTGGCAATTAAAAGACCCGTTGGATTACCTCGTTTATCCCGCTCAATTAAACAGCCCGGAGGGTCTGGAGTATCTTTTGTGTATCCCAGTGCACGCAGCCCTGCACGATTTACAAGTGCTCTATCGTAAAGATGTAGCACAAAGACAGGCGTGTATTCAGAAACAGCATTAATCTCTTCCAAAGTTGGCATCCGTCTCTCTTTAAATTGAAATTCAGACCAACCTCCAACTACTCTTACCCACTGAGGAGCAGGTGTACGCCTTGCCTGCTCTCTAAGCATTTCCAGAGCAATAGCAAGTGATGGCACACCTTCCCAGCGCAATTCCATATTATAATGAAGACCGCCACGAATAACGTGTATATGAGAGTCATTCAAGCCCGGAATAGCTCTCTTTCTTTTAAGGTCTATTTTTTGGGTTTTTTCTGTGGCACTATCAAGAAGTTCATCTCCACCTACTGCAGTGACTAAACCTTCAGTTATGGCGATAGCCGATACCTCAGGTTGAGATGGGTCAAGGGTAGTGATTTTTCCGTTATATAAGATCATATCCGGTAAATTCATGTTCACACCTCGTCTACTTCCTATTATTCTGTAACCATGGATGAAATATTTTACCGAGAATCGGCATTACTACCCATGATAGCAAGGACACTATACATACAGAAACAAAAAAAGCTGAAATAATAGGATTCATATTTTTTATAATAGGTCCTATCACTTTAGGAACCAACATGCTAAGAGGCCATACACCAAGAACGGTAACAATAGACATTTTCCATTTTGGCGGTGGAACTGGCGTTTTAGGAGTAACAAACCAATAAGCCAAACTGCTTTCAGTTTTGTAAGTTGGATTAGTAGCTTGAAATTGTTCTGCCTTTTTTAACAAATCTCGACGAATATCTGATTCTTGCCAAGTATGTAGATGCTCATACGTATCAAAGCGAAAAATAACAGTATACCCTCTGGATCCGTTATTGGGGACTATTAGATTTACGCCTAAATGCCCTGGGAATTTAGTAGCGGCAGCTTCGATTTCATGTCTCCATGTTTCAAACTGTTTTTCTCTACCTTCTTGAATTTCCCATGTAACAATCGTTGTTACTGGACCGCCAGCATTCATCGTGTTCCTTGTATGAGTTTCTCCGGCAGTTACTCTTTCTTGTTTCATATTTTCCTGCTTGGAAGCGCGCCATGTACCATAGTATATGCGTATTCCACGCCTTGACCATAAGCGCCAGTGTGTTCTTTTACAATTTCCATAACAGCATCATAAGTGTCTTTGCGTGCCCAGTCACGTTGGTATTCAAGTAAAACTTGAATTGCTGTCACTGGAATTGCTCCAGCTTGTTCTACACGACGCATAGCAGCGTTATGTGCTGTCAAACTAGTACCACCTGAAGCATCATCAACTGCATAAACCTCATAGCCAGCTTTAATTGCTTCAAGCACAGGGAATGCAAGGCAAACTTCAGTCCAAAGTGCTGCAAATATTAATTTCTTTCTACCTGTTGCTTTAACTGCCTCAACAAATTTTGGATCTTCCCAAGAGTTCATTGAACTACGTTCTATAATTTCATGGTTTGGGAATATGTCAAGAATTTGTGGCCAAAAATAACCAGAAAAGCTGCGTGTTTCAACTGTAGTAAGAATAGTAGGTACGTTAAAAGTTTTTGCTGATTTAGCAAGCAGCATAACGTTATTAATCAATGTTTGTCTGTCAATGCTTGCAACTCCAAAAGTCATTTGAGGCTGAAAATCGATCAAAATTAATGCACTGTTCTCCGGAGTTAACAATTCTAAATTACTCATAATAAAACTCTCCTTTTTTAAAATTGTTTCAAATAAAGTTTTTTGAAACAATTATATTTTCTATTAGTTTTAGCTGTAATCGTAAAAATAAAAGCTTTGCTATACTTCTTAATTTAAAAAGGAGCGCTGATTTAGCCAGCGCTAAATTTATGCATTTTGTTTACTAAGATCTCGCTGAGCTCCTATATAGCTTCCAATTATATTTTGATAACCTGGAAGATTACTAGCAAGCAAATTGCCAAAACCTTCGACATCGTTGCGCCAATCGCGCTGTAATTCGCACGCTACGCTAAACCAGTTCATAAGTTGCACGCCACTATGTGCCATACGCGTATTGGCAGCATCTGCAACTTGTTTACTGAAAGTTCCTGAAGCATCAGTAACAGCAAATACTTCATACCCAGCTTTTATAGCGGAAAGTGCCGGGAAAGCAACGCAAACATCCGTAACTACGCCCGCGATGATAAGTTGTTTTTTTCCAGTTTCTTCGATTGCTTTTACAAAATCATCATTATCCCATGCGTTAATTTGTCCAGGTCGAGCTATTTTTGGTGCGTGAGGAAATAGATCAACCAATTCTTGCATTAAAGGTCCGTTAGGTCCGTGTTCAAAGCTTGTTGTTAAAATAACTGGTAAATCAAAAAACTTAGTAGTGTGAGCAAGAGCTAAAACATTGTTCTTGAATTCATTAACACCATAGTCACGTACTAGTCCGGACATAAGGCCAGTTTGATGATCCACTAAAAGAACGACAG
The DNA here is from genome assembly GCF_900116295.1 of Bacillus sp. 103mf. Taxonomy (GTDB): domain Bacteria; phylum Bacillota; class Bacilli; order Bacillales; family Bacillaceae_G; genus Bacillus_A; species Bacillus_A bruguierae. The sequence goes on along the minus strand of NZ_FPAF01000008.1, from coordinate 159,392 downwards.
CATCATCTTTGTTAATACGAGAATAGAGATCAGACATTATGTATTCCTCCTAAAAATTAAGTAATCGAAGAAAGTTTAAACAGTGGAATATTATCATAAATTCCTAGTTTCGTTATATTAGTTATAGCAGCATTCACAGAACATGAAGCGCTATACAAATTTATAGTATTTGAAAACCAATTCATTAATCAATTCTAAATTATCTATAATTTTCATAGATGGTAACTATAGTTATTTTTACCATAAAATTGATTGGTTTTACCTATACATTCTATAGATAGAACAATATTGATAGTCACCTATTTTTGTTATTAGAATTGAATATGAGGAATGTTCAGCAATTATTTCATGATGAAAAAGGTATTAGATGGGGAATTGTTACAAAAACAGAAAATGAATTCAGCGGAACAATAGAGTTTCATGCTTAGAGTCCACAACATAGACGTGCATAAATAGGTTACGAGATTCATCCGGATTATTGAAGAAAAGGATATATATTAGAATATTTTTTGGAGGTAGAAGAATGGCAAAAATTACTGTAGGAACCGAAAATCAAGCACCCATTGAGCTATATTATGAGGATCATGGCACAGGGAAGCCAGTAGTATTCATTCACGGTTGGCCATTAAGTGGTCGATCTTGGGAATACCAAGTTCTTGCTCTCGTTGAGGCTGGATACAGAGTCATAACTTATGACCGTCGAGGGTTCGGGAAATCTTCTCAGCCATGGAACGGTTATGACTATGATACGTTTGCTACTGATTTACATCTGTTACTAGAGCATATGGATCTCCAAGATGTCACACTGGTCGGATTTTCAATGGGTGGTGGAGAAGTAGCTCGCTATATCGGAAACTATGGAACAAATAGAGTAGAGAAGGCTGTATTTGCAGGAGCTGTACCACCATTTCTTTACAAGTCAGCAGATCATCCTGAGGGAGTATTAGATGATGCAGCAATTCAAGAGTTTGAAAATGGAGTAAAAAATGATCGCCTAGCATTTCTTGATGAGTTTACGAAAGGATTTTTTACTGCTGGAGATCGAACTGACTTAGTCAGTGAACCATTTCGACTTTACAATAGGGATATTGCAGCGGGTGCATCGCCTAAAGGAACACTAGATTGTATCGCTGCTTTCAGCAAAACGGACTTCAGAGAAGATTTAGCCAAGTTTAATATACCTACCCTTGTTATTCATGGTGATTCAGATGCAACTGTTCCATTTGAATATAGTGGAAAGCTAACGCATGAAGCAATTCCTAATTCTAAGGTAGCTTTAATAAAGGGTGGTCCACATGGGTTTAATGCAACACATGCCAAAGAATTTAATGAAGCACTGCTATCATTTTTAAAGGGCTGATTACAAATGAATATTTTTTAACTGATAGAAAAGGGGCATTTTTCTTTCTCTGAAAAGGTTGTTGATAAGCGATTAGTTACACCCGATTCTCAAATGTTAATAGGTTGCAAATATACACTTTTATGAGGAAAATGATACCTTGGAAGGGGGGACACACATCCATCAACTTAAGAATTTTATAAAGCTCCCAAAATGAAAAAATACGCTATTCTTTCTGTAGAATCATAGGGAAGGATGGCGTTTTTGTATGTCTATTTCTGTATCTGATGAATTACAACTATTTGCTCAAGAAATTCAAAGCTTCTTATCCCCAAATATCTTACGAGATCTTGCTAGAGATGTTGGTTTTGTGCAGCGAACTAGTAAGTACCAAGCAAAAGATTTAGTCGCTTTATGTGTATGGATGAGCTCAAATGTTGCTACACAACAGTAAATATTGGATGTGGTCCCACCTACATTTTAACGAAAATATACACTAAGCAATTTATCAATCTTAATTAGAATTAGAAACATTCGTTAGGACTATATGCTTCTAAATTTTAAAATGGAGAATATAAACTTTTATAAACTGAGAAGTATGATGATAATAACCTTTAGCCATAATTACGACTAAAGGTTTTTTTAGTATAAAAAATGAAACAAATATAAAATTACAAGGAGACAATTTTATGGAAAATAATAAAAATGGAATACTCGCTTTGATTGTTTTTGCTTTAGGTTTAGCATTTTTTGTTGGTGGCATGGTTTATTCATTATGGGGATCATTTTGAATACTTAAATGCTTACATTGTCGGTTTGAAACAAAGATGCACGGTTTGTAAGAAAGTCGTACTGTTTATAAAAAAGATGAACTGAAATAACTTATTTAAGTGGCGAAGGGATTTCATTTCATCCTTTTTATTGAACTAATGGAGCAGGATAGTTGTAGAATATTGGTTAAAAAATATCAACAGTTTTTTCGTTTTGAGGAGAAATACATTTCTTAACTTGTTAATCGTTCGTTCAATAATAAAAAACTGAATCTATAGAGTGGTGACTTTCAATTTAAGTGAAACTTAGTAACCATTAACAGGGAGCAAAGGGCGATACATAATAGGTGATGAAAGTACTACAGATGTGTTTAATTGTCCGAAAGGAATAAGTCGATCTACGAGGGCTGTTACATCTTTCATTGAAGCGACTGCTACCTTCATAAAATAGCTATTTGTTCCTGTCACCCTATGACACTCTAGAATATCCATTTCCTCTTTAATTATCTCCTCAAATCGGTGGCACTCTATTTTTAAGTTTCCTATTTGAATGATTACAAGTGTACTTTTTCCAATTTCCTCATGAGAAATACGTGCTGTAAAACCTTGAATGACCCCATTTTCTTGTAATCGCCGTAATCGCTCATTTACACTAGGACGACTAAGATTCAATTTTTTCGATAACTGAATAATTGTTATTCGTCCATCCTCCTGAAGGAGTTCTAATATTTTTCGGTCAATGTTATCCAAAGTTATCCTCTCCTTTTCCTAATTGTAAATAATTATATTGTTATTTATTCAAAACATAAAGTTTCAACAGTCTGAAATATTCAATGGTTTATATAAAATAAGTAAATAACCTTCTATAATACAGTTATACATAAATAGTAAGGAGAGGATGATTTTGTCACAATCATTGAAGCAAACCATTTCAGTTCCACAAGGAATCGCCTTATATGTCGGAGCTGTTTTAGGATCAGGAATTTTAATATTGCCTGGTATGACAGCTGGTATCGCGGGAGCAAACGCATTAATTTCATGGACCATGATGATACTTCTTAGTATTCCATTAGCCTGTACATTTGCCTTTCTCTCAATTGATTTCCCAAGTTCAGGAGGAATATTGACTTTTGCAAATAAAGCTTTTGGGCATTATGTAGGTGCTCTCTCTGGATGGTTTTTTTTCATTGCAGGAAGTGTAGGGCAAATCATTGTCTCATTAACAGGTGGGACTTACATAGCTTTTGCATTTAACTTGCCACATTTTGCTGCCTATGTCATTGCAAGCGTATTGCTCATCATTGCGGTTATCGGAAACTATGTGGGATTACAAACAAGTGGGAAAGTTCAATTAGGTTTGGCCGGGCTTACATTTTTTATTTTATTGAGTACATCAGTGTTAGCTTTTCCAGTTATTAACCTTGAGAGTATAACACTCCATATTACAAAGAACAGCCTCATTCCAATTGGTCAAGCTGCAATGCTTATTTTTTGGTCATTTTTTGGATGGGAAGCTATCTCCAGCTTAGCACCAGAATTTAAAAACCCAAGAAAACAAAACATTATGCGATCTACATGGGGAGCTATTGTTATAATCGGTGTTTTGTACTTTGGTATTATTTTGGCTGTGATTGGTACGGAATCCTATTCAACAGGAGAACAAACTGTTAATCAGGCTATGAATAATGCAGCACTAGCCCAAGTTGTGGAAAAAGTTGCAGGGGTAAATGGTGTCTGGGTAACAGCAATTCTCGCTTTTATTATATGTTTAGGCACAAACAACGCGTTTATTGCGAGTATGAGTCGGTTAGGTTATTCCTTATCTCATGAACACCTAGCACCGTCATGGTTGGATCACATTAACGAAAAATATTTAACCCCTAGTCGTGCGGTTTTATTAGTAGGATCGATTGCAGCAATGGGTTTATTGTTAAGTTTTATCTTTGACATTGGATTAGAACAGTTAGTATTTATTCCTAACTCATTAGCAATCGCCACTTATGTTGTTGGCACAGCAGCTGGAGTTAAGTTGATTACAAATGTCTTGGGTAAGGTGTTAGCTGTGATAGCTTGTATACTTTGTCTTGCAGCTTATCCTTTCATCGGTTCTTTTATCGCGATTCCAATCATTGTAGCCGTTTCATGTATTGTATATATCACTTGGAGAGAAAAAAGGAAGAAATATTGTGAAGAAGAAGCGTAGTTCCTTTCATTTCATTTTTAAGAACGTTTGAACTTAGCTACACGAAAGTTCAGTTTATTTCCATCCTTAAGTTGATGGGCATGAGTAGAAGAACAAGAAAGAAATTATGAGACATTTTATGTTTATTGGAATATTTGATAAAATTATTATTATGGTAATAATTGAGAAGAATTTAGGGGGATATATTAGATGAATTCATTAGCATTATATGAATCGTTTCGAAGTGATACGATTCATTCGGATTTAAAGTGGTATTGTCAACCAGAGAATTGGAACATAAAAAAGGAAAATGCTGGCCTTATCATTGAACCTAATGAGATGACTGATTATTGGCAAAAAACTCACTATGGTTTTGCTATTGACAATGGGCATTTTCTTTATACAGAGATGAATGAGGATGTCATTATTACGACTAGAGTACGATCATACCCTGTGCATCAATATGATCAAGCGGGACTAATGGTTCGCTTTTCTAAAGATTGTTGGATCAAAACATCTATTGAATACGAACCAAATGGTTCATGTAAACTTGGAGCAGTTGTTACAAATCACGGATACTCAGATTGGTCTACTCAAAATTATACTCAGGGGCTATTAGATTTATATTTTCGTATTCGTAGGGAATCTGGAGATTATATCGTCGAATTTTTGGAAGTTGAAGAAGATAAAACATTTTCAATAAGTGAACTGATGGAACGCGAGTGGACTCAACTACGTATTGCGAGATTAATGGAGGATACTGAGGGACAAGTATTTCAATGCGGAGTATATGCTTGTAGTCCACAAGGAAAAGGTTTTGTAGCCGAATTTGACTTTTTATCTATCGAAAAAGGAGTTTTGGTACAAAAACATAACAAAAAACGAGATTAATGAGCGATAGACAAGTAATGGATGTTTTCAAGAAATATGGGCCAATACATAGAAACTCTAAGTTTTTACGTATTGGCTATGTGTAAGAATTCGATTCTAGAAGCTAGTTTAATTGAGATTGCTAGGTTTTCGAATCCATACAAATAACATTTCGCTTATCACACCTATTCCAATGCCTATCGCATAAGCCAATAAGTCACTCCATAAAAAGCCATAACCTAATATCAATCCACCTAAAGTTGTTTCGCGAATATGATCAATCCAACCAGCATGATACAATTGGCTGAACTCAATGATATAACAAAACGATATGGCAAGTAACGCAATAACTTTTGTTTGAACGCTTTTAAAAATAAATCCAAAACTAATAAAAATCATTAACGCCCACAGGGTATCTCCTAAGTATGTATTCAAAATATGTGGTAACACATGAGCAATTTTTCTTGAGCATAGTCCTAATACAATTACAATGATGGTCATCATTGCGTACAGTAATCGATTACGTTTATATGTCATATATAAATTTCTCCTCAAAGTATTTTTTCAAAAATGAATAGATGAATGATTTATATTTTTTACTTATACATTAAAAAGGTGTCACGTGTTGTAAATATGTTCTTTTTATGAATACAGTCTCATGTAGCTATTCAATTGTAGTTTATATCATTCCTGGAATGAGAGGATTTTTATATATTATAAGATGAATAACAATAAAAGGAAATGTTCAATCGTTGTTTCTATATAGTGGATTAGCGGTGTGGAATGTGTTGCTTCGTTATTTTTTTTGTGGTTTGGACATACCTTCTTTATTGAAAGAATTAGCAACAAGTTTCTTTAGGGTCTGTCCTAAAGAATATTTTTCGTAAAAATAGAACCAACTATAATCTGATTTGAACACATTTGTTTGGAAAAATGGAGGCTTATTTATGTTTAGTCAAAAAAGAATAAGAGATTATGGTGTGAAAATAGGACGCTTAGAAACAGGCTACTATAACTCTATTACAGATGTTGAAGGAGTTACTGTTGGGCATGTAACTCTTAGTGATAAGGATATACAAACAGGTGTCACAGCTATTCTTCCTCATCAAGGCAATATATTTAAGGAAAAACTAATTGCCTCAAGCTATGTAATTAATGGGTTTGGCAAGACTATGGGGACCATACAAATCAATGAGTTAGGTACATTAGAATCTCCCATAATTTTAACGAATACATTAAGTATCGGAACAGCTGCAGATGCATTAATTGAATATATGCTAGAACATAATCCAGAAATAGGACGAACGACTGGGACTGTTAATCCAATCGTATGTGAATGCAACGACATGCTATTAAACGATGTTCGAGCTAGATTTATAACTAAAGAACATGTTATTCAAGCATTAAACAATGCCTCATCCGAAGTTCAAGAAGGCACTGTTGGAGCAGGTACTGGAATGCTGTGTTATTCATTAAAAGGTGGTATTGGTACTGCCTCCAGATTAATGAGAATGGAACATGGAACTTATACGATGGGTGTTTTAGTGTTGTCTAACTTTGGAATCTTGAGTGATTTAAAAGTGAATGGAAAAGCTGTTGGAGAAGAATTGAGAGATGCTATTCTTCAGTCACGTGAGGAACAAGATAAGGGTTCAATTATTATAATTGTTGGAACAGATCTTCCCGTATCAGAAAGGCAGCTAAACCGGATTATAAAAAGAACTATAACAGGCTTATCACGTACTGGTTCTATCATTACAACTGGAAGTGGTGAGGTGGTAATTGGTTTTTCAACAGCTACAAAAATATCCCATGAAAAAACTGCACATTGCATTTCGGTTCCAATGATTCATGAAGAAGATATAGATTTAGCATTTCGAGCTATTGGCGAGGCTACTGAAGAGGCTGTTTTGAACTCATTAGTGACTGCCACACATGTTATTGGACGAAATGGAAATGAAAGACCCGCTTTTAAAGATTTATTAGAAAAATACAATATTCAATTAACATAGAAAGTGTAAATGATTTTTTATAAGTGATATTTCTTCCTAACAAGCCAAGCGATAACACTGATTCTGGGACTTTTCATTTCCAGAATCAGTGTTATCGGAAGTCAATGTTATCGTTAGTTCGGATTCGATTTTTGTATAGTTGACGAAATTTAATGAAAGAGATAATCCTCCAAGGTAAGATATATCCCAGCGCTACAGTCATAAATAGTGCTACTTCTGTTTCTGGACCTAGCCATTTTAAATAATCACGAAATAAAAATCGGACAATAAATACGATAAGAAAGGTAATGATAAAGCTCTTGTTTCTTACAGCATAAATATGCTGATCTGATCGGAGTTCATAGTTAGTGGTCCAAATAAGTGGAATTGACAAAAGGAATCCAAAGATAACTGCACAAATCCATTCCCAGGCAGCGGCATGTGCATTTGGATTCAGAATTGTGAAAAGACTAGGTAATAGTAGAAATAATATGGGTAAAAGAAGACGGATTCCATTTCCTTTAATTGGACGATACATTGCCCTAGTTCTCCACCATAAGACCAACGCAGTAATTATGATTACAATAGAGTAAAATGAAGAAGCATTCATAATCTCACCTCTATGCGTAGTGTATTTCAATTATTTATATGGGAATTACAAATGATTGATACTGTCAATATTACGAAAATCATTCAAGTACCATTTTATCTGTTGGAAAACCTATAGAAAACAATGATATACATTTTAAAAACACCGATGAGAATAAAAAGATTCGTATAATTAATGAGATTTTTAACAACAAGAAATTGAAATTATTAGATAAAATATTTAATGATAATTATGATAGGATTAAACATTCTCAACAAGATGAAAAAAATAGAAGCGTCTATATTACATAATAATGAAGGGAATGCAAGAGATGAATCACCAAAAAGAATACTGGAATGAAGTAGCGAATGAAAAACAATTTACTACACCTTTTCAATTTGATTGGTTTTCAAAATATGTGAACAAAGAAGCGGCCATATTAGATTATGGATGTGGATATGGAAGAACGTTACTTGAGTTGAAACAAAATCAATTCATGAATTTGTACGGTGTATTTGAGTTAGCTGATGGTGCAGTTTTACGTCATCATCATGAGGAACGAGTAAAAGAATGGACAAGCAATTTTCAGCAGTTAGAATATGAAAAAGTAGAATATGTGACGATGAATGGCAACCGCTCTAATGGATTAGTATATATGGGAAGTTTGAAGTAATAAATTTTTTGAATCTTATGTGACGAAGGGATGAATCCATTGCATACAGTAAAAGTTTATCATTATGATGCATTTAGCAATAAAACAAATAAGGGAAATCCAGCAGGAGTTGTTTTACATGCTGACAAATTAACAGATGATGAGATGCAAAATATAACTTATAAAGTAGGATTTAACGAGACTGCCTTTTTAATGCAATCAAGCGTAGCGGATTGGAGAATTCGTTATTTTACGCCAGGGTATGAAATGGATCTTTGTGGTCACGGAACTGTAGCTGCCATTTACGCATTGCAAACTAGAGGCTTCATAAAAGAGACAGGAAACTTTACAATTGAAACGAAAGCAGGAATTTTACCAATACAAGTGAAGCTAAATTCTGATAGAAGACCATACATAATGATGAAACAAGCAAATCCACAGTTTCAAAAGTTTGATGGTTCAAGAGAAGAGTTAGCTGCTTCCATAGGTTTACATGAGAATGATTTAGAAGAAAACTTACCAATTGTATATGGAAGTACAGGGAATTGGACTCTATTAGTTCCAGTGAAAAAGCTTGCGTCGTTTAAAGAGATGAAACCTAACAACAAGTTATTCCCATCTATCTTAAAAGAAATGCCCCGGGCTTCGGTTCACCCTTTCTGTTTCGAAACATACGACTCAAATGCTCACATGCATGCACGTCATTTTTCATCAGCATATGCGGGTACAATAGAAGACCCAGTAACGGGCACAGCTTCCGGCGTTATGGGGGCATATTACGTTACGTTTATCGATAAGGAATGTAAAGAGGAAAAAGAGTTCTTAATAGAGCAAGGGCACGAAATGGGGAAAGATGGACGAGTGAGAGTAGTGGTGAGAAAAGAATGGAATGGTATTTTAGAAGTTGAGATTTCGGGAAGTGCGGTGTATGTGGACGGGTTTGAAGTTACTTTATAAAAATGTTTGGCAATTGTTAACGGATGGAGGTATTTAGATTTTGAATGCATTATTAGGAATTTCAGAAATTATTGATGAAAACAAAGTTAAGATCAACTACAGAGAAGCTGTTAGAGCTATTATTATTCAAAACAATAAGATTCTTCTCGTTCATTCTAACTTGGGGGATTATATATTTCCTGGAGGTGGAATTGAAAAGAATGAAAGCCATGCAGAAGGATTAATGAGAGAGGTAGCTGAAGAGACAGGCTATCTTAACTGTGCAATTAGAAATAAAATGGGTGTGGTCGTTGAAAGATATATAGATGAATATGATGAAAATGCTATATTTCAAATGACATCACATTATTATTTTTGTGAAGTGGATGGTGAGAAAACCACTCAAAAATTAGAAGACTATGAGCTTGAACAAGAATTTACACCACAATGGGTGAGGCTTAATGATGCGATTAATCAAAATGAAAAAATCATTAATCAATGTGAACGTAATTGGTGGATACATCGAGAAAATTTTGTTTTAAAAGAACTGAATAAAATTAAAAATTGAATTCATTATGTAAAAGAAAGTGAGAGTGGAAATTTGAATATTAGAGTAGCAAATAATTTAGATTACCCTGCTTTAAGGTTGATATATTTAGAATCACGTCGTAAAAGTTTCCATTGGGCGGATATAGAGGAAATGACTCTAGAAGATTTTGATAAGGATACTGTAGGAGAATTTATTATTTTAGCAGAAGAGAATAATCGTATTCTTGGATTTGCTTCTTTATATTTGCCAGAAAACTTTATACATAATTTATTTGTTCATCCTAATTTTTTCGGTAAGGGTGTTGGTGGAGCGTTGATTCATGCCTCCATAGAAAAAATGAATAAACCGTTAAGATTGAAGTGCGTATCTAAAAATGAAAAAGCAATGAAATTCTATGAAAATAAAGGTTGGAAGAAAGTTGTTGAAGAAGGAGAAACGGGAGAAAGATATTGGGTTATGGTATTTGAATGAAATATATATAAAAGAGCCTTAAAAGTTATCTTTAGGTTAGGTAAGTGTATCGTTTGATATTAAAAGGATCACAACATTTTAGACATATCTAAAATGTTGTGGTTGTAAAATGACAATAAAATTGTTGAATTTCCAAAGGAGTCGTTACATTTACAATAAAGTTATTTAAAAATGTCAGTGATGGTATTCAATTAACGAAATAAAGTTTATTCAGTTAACTGAGCAGTTTGATTAATACATAAAGGAAATTAAGCTGGTTTCATAGAATTAATTAGGCAATTCATTATCTTGGAGGAATGACTGAATGGCTGAATTGATTTATCATGTTGCGGTTTCACTGGACAATTTTATTGCGGATCAAGGTATGATAGAAGGAAATATTAATAATTCTCTCTTTTTATTTGAGGGGGATCATGTCCCAGACTTTTTAGCAGATATTCAGGAATACGATGCCGTGTTGATGGGGGGGAAAACATATGAGTTTGGGTTTCAATTCGGTGCTAAACCTGGTGAACCTGGATATAAGGGCATAAAACATTACATATTTTCAAACTCCATACAGTTTGAGGCAAACGAGGAAGTTGAACTTATTAAAGGAGATGCTATAGGGTTTATTAAGAACCTCAAAAAACAATATAACGGTAAAATTTGGTTGTGTGGAGGCGGAGAATTGGCTGGGTCGTTGTTTAAACATAAACTTATTGATCAATTAGTATTAAAGGTTAATCCAATTATAGTCGGTGAAGGTATTTCTCTATTTGGTAGCGTAAAACCACGTCTTAAATTAAAGTTAGTGGACATGAAACAGTATTCTAATGGAGTTATCAAACCTACTTACAATATTATTTATACTTAGAATTATCATGGAGAACTACTTTTTTAAATTAATTTTAAAAAATAAAATTTCATCCAATTGTTCCACTATTGCAGAAGAATACTTAACTTATTAAAAAACTTTATTGTTGCTGATTTTTTAAAAATTAGAGAAGGATAAATAAAATTAAACAATTATTCTAAACATCGTTCGATTGTTCGGACGGTGTTATGCGTGTTTATAGCGTAGAAATTAAAAAACTTTATTATCATTACACAGTGGTCCGATTTGTTTTCTATTTTTATTAACGCACACGTTTGTTTAAGTGAATTTATTCACAAACTTTACCCTTTATTTAATTTTTTATCAAAAAGGAGAAACTGCAATGCTCTATTTTAAAACTGTCTCGGCTGGGGTAAATGCTTCCCATTGATTATATTTCGTTGTTATTGATGAAATAAACCAATACTCTCTAAATGGTTCTAGATTCTTTTCCACGGTTATAATCTTCTGCCCACTACCAAAATCTGCATATGAGATCTCTAAATCATATTTAACGGTATACCGCATTCTGGATTCGCTAAGCTTTTCTACTTTGGTAAAACGAAAATTACTAACCCAAGGGCTTGACTGACCTGTCACCCAGTGAGTTTGCTCAAATTTTATCCTTGATTCTTTCTGAAGCGAAGGGGACAACATCGCATATTGAACAGCACCGCTTCGATTATTCACGCCTAATATCCACAATTCAACGGCTTGTTTCGGTTCGCCTACGTGCAAACCAGTCATAAAAGACATTAACTGGCTTTCTAAAGGATTGAGTTGTTTTGTGGCACTTATGTTAAATACAAATGAAATTGGAAAAATAGTATAAATAATGGTAGTATATGGTTGTTGTGCCCGAGTCAATGAATTTACCATCTAGTTGCAGAGTACCGAAAAAAAGTGAAGCAAACAAAAAATAACTCCAAAATCAACTGTTATTGTATATTTTGGAGTTACTTAATGTTTACTTATAATGAGTATTTGAGACGAGTGAAAGGTTTATTGTAAGTTGTATAAAGTGAGATATGATAATTATGGGGGTTTGGGATGTTAGAGAATAATAGTTTAAGTAATAAATTTGAAAATTTTTTATTGATTTTCATTATGTTACAACCGATTTTAGATTTACTCACATCATTCTGTATTATGGTTTTAAAAATTGATACAACAATTGGAGTTATTACGCGTTTATTTGTAATGGCTCTTGGTGGAATCTATATTTTGCTTCAAGCAAGAGAAAAAGAGAATCGTAAATATATCATATACTTAATAGTAGTTGGGATTGTTTGTGCGGCAGGTTTTGTAAATAATAAATTTGTCAAAAGCCCTATCATATTGGGGGAAGAAATTAAATTTATAGCAAAATCTTTATACCCACTCATTATGCTTACTTGTTACATCTTTGTGTTTAAATCATTAAAAAATAAAATAAATACGTATTCAAAAATGCGTATTTATATCGTATATTCAACATTAATTATAAATGCAATCATGGTTATTTCGATTGCAACAGGAACGGATTATAATAGTTACACGTCTATGAAAATCGGTTCACGCGGTTGGTTCTATGCAGGGAATGAATTAGGTTCCATTTTAGCAGTGGTATGCCCAATTGTTGTTCTATACTCAATTGAAAAAACAACAAGTATAGCAAAGAGTTATTTTTGGATTCCTTCTCTTTTAATGATTTTGTCATTATTTTCTATTGGTACAAAGGTGGGAGTTGGGGCCATTTTTGGTACAATAATTGTTGCTGTGTTTATGTGTTATGTTCAAGCATTTTTACAGCGTAAAGATAGAAAAAAGAAACCATATTTACTGAACGGTATCATTGCAACTGTTGTTTTTGCTGGAGTATTAGCGTATACACCGTTTTCTCCATTCCTCAAAAATATGGGGTTTCATTTCCAATTTCTTGAGAATAAACAAGAGATGAAAGAGGCAGAGGAAAAGAAAGAAGGTAAACAACACCATAAACCTCCTGTTACACAAGAGGAAAAAGAAATAAAGAAGAAAGAGGAAACACAAGCGCTTATTTTCAGTGGACGTGAGGTATTTGAGAAAACGTATAAAGACTACTATACAGAAGCTCCAACACCTCAAAAATTATTAGGCATGGGATATGCTGGAAATTTCAAAGAGAATCCGGGTCCGAAGCTAATTGAAAGAGATTTCCATGATTGGTTCTATGCATTTGGAATTATCGGTTTTGCTCTACTTTTAATTCCATTTTTATACTTTGGTGTAAAAATTCTTTTCGTGCTAATAACTAGGTTTAGAGAGGTATTTACAGTAAAATACGGATTATTAGCAACCTCGCTAGCATTAAGTTTAGGTATTGCGTTTATAGCAGGTCATGTATTAACAGCTCCTGGAGTAAGTATTTATTTTGTTGTAATTTTTGCATATTTAATTGTGGATTTAGAAATTGAATGATAGAAAAATAAATGAAACTCAAGTCATTGAATTTAAGGCTAAATAATTCATAATACAAAAAAAGATAGAGTAGTAGAATCTTCTACTTCGTCTATCTTTTTTGTTCATAAATATAAAAAACGATTAAGCGGAATGTACCTTTTATTTCACTATATTATAATAAGGGAGATAAAATATATAAATACAAATTAAAAACCGACATAAAACCCCTCTTTTTAGGTGGGCGAGAGCATCTGGCCATGCATAGAAGCGGTCAGAGCCTTTTCCTGCCATATGCGAAGTTCAAACAAAGAGAGAGAAAAATAGCAGGTTATGTTTTGTTCAGCATGGCGGCGACTTGTGTGTTGGAAAGTCAAGTTGGATTTATATATATATACCTTCTGTAGGAGGAAAAGTTATGGGAGTACATGATGTATTATTTAAGAGCGAAAAATTGGAAGAATTTATACTGAACGAAAGTACTGAAATAATGGGGAATTTGAATAACAAAGAAAAATTTATAAGTAGTTTTATTTGTTATTTTATGGAAGTGTATAGGGGTTCAGAATGTGACTACGTGGAGCTATTTGATGTTGACGGACCAGACTATATAAATGTTGAATTTATAGATCGTAAAGTAATTGTGACTGCTACCTTGTTTGCAGGGTTGTCTATATGGCTGAATAAAAAAGCTTTAGGGAAAGTAACAGCCACTATTGAGGGTGTTTATTCATTTATTCTTATTGATAAAGATAGTAACATAATTATTTTAGATGAAAAGTTAGAGTTAGATGGTACTTCTTTTGCTATTACAAATTTTAAAGTAGAAAAATTGCAAAGTATTGATCAATATTTTGATGATTATACAATTTTATGAGTCAAATTGATCAATAGTTTTCGATGTAAATCTATTCTGCACGATTTTAACTGACTGTATATTTGTCCACGTTTAATGGTTGAATTTTAAAATTAGTCAAATCATATGAACGTACTTAGCTAATTCAACTCAAAGGAAGTATTTAATAGATGTTTCTTTCCCTTTTCAATAGTTCTTTTTTAAAATTACCCTGACTTATGGGACAGCCTCATTGTTAGAATTACTAAACGAAAAAGATCTAAAATCCATCTGAATCGTATAAGCAAGTGAAGATGTCAGATGTGAAACGGATTCATCATATGAACAGTTGGTAGTTCTTACAAATCAGTTAAGCTGTGCCTAACAATTGAGGTGCACTTCTTGCTCGTTACGTGCTTGAAGATGGGGACTTCTTTTGAGAAGACGTTAAATACGAAAAAGAGTAATGGTTCGTTCTAACATTTCATACAGTAGAAAAGGGGTATGAACGAAACATGAAAATGAAAAAAGCATTAGCAGTTGTGATTCCTTTAATGTTATTAGGTGGTTGTGGGGTAAATAAAGTATCAACAGAAAAACAGAATAAAACTGCCGAAACACAACGGTCAATCAAAAAGGAAAAGGTTTCAAAAGAGGATTACCCAAAAAAGATAGCTGATTTATGTAAGGAGTTTAACAAAATATTTGCGGACTTTACAAAGTTAGCAGCAAAAGAGAATAAAAGTAGTAAAGAAAAAGAGGAGTTTTATAAAAAACTAGATGAACTTCAAAAAGTAGTAGATAAGTTTTTAGCAATTGAAGCTCCGAGTGAATATAAAGAAACGCAAGAGAACGTTGAAAAATCAATGGGTCATTTTGAAAAAGCATTTAAACTTTGCAAAGAAGCTTACTCTAAACGAGATAAGAGTCTTGCGGACAAAGCAAAAGACGAAATGTATGAAGCTGATAAGTATTGGGATAAATTCTTTAACAATATTGCAGGTGAAGTAAAAATAGGGGACGGTACTATATCTGCAAAGGACTTAAATGATTTGGATAAAGCAGCCGGAATAGATTTGACAACAGTAAGAAAGAACTTGTCAAAAGACGGTAAAGAATTAGTAGGTACTTGGGGTTTTGAAAAAGATGGTAATCTCACTGTTTCTCTTATATTGAAGGAAGATGGAACATTTGAGTGTTATGTGAAAGGTACGTATCCGAATAAAACAGATTACTTCAAAGGTACTTGGGATTATAATATTAATGGATATAAGTTAGCTCTTCATATTAAAGAAGCATATGAAGGTGGTCAATTGCTAGAGGACGCAAGAAAAGAAATACCGTATACAATTCGGTACTTTGACAAAGATAAGGTCCAATTATTTGATACGGAATCATTTCAAACAATTCGATATTTCAAACAGAAATAAAGCAGTAAGAACAAGTTTAGGGGCTGGATTGTAATTAATCTAGTCCTTTAATTTTTGATTTGTCGAAATAATTCTTTGTGTTGTATTTTGTTTTTAGTAAGTCGTTATATATTATATGAATAACAATATGGTATGAATTGAAAAACAAGAAAACATATAAGGGAGGTGAATCTATTGAAGACGCACAGTAAGATTCAGAGTGTGTTAGAAGCATTCGAAAAAGGAAATAAAAGCGAAGTAGTAAGTGCGGTTGAAAAGTTAAGTCCTGAAGATATGCAAGAATTGGCGAAGTTTGCGAAAAGTTATAAAAAAGTCAGTGAGGGCATGCAAAATCTTACCGCAGGGGTCTTATCACCTTTTGTAGAAGGGGAAGGAAATATTACTCCAAGACATGATAAAGAGATAACGTGTGTTGAAAAAAGAATAAGCGATGAAGAACAAAAAGAACTGTCAGACGAATATGGAGAGCGAGTAAGTACTCATCATGAGGATTTTATTCAGTATAGAGGAAAAAAGAAGCTATTTTGATTAATCTATTTTCAAAATGGCTTCTTTTTGTATTTCTAAGAACAAAATTTAAAAACTTTAATTTTTATACGGATCTTCAACTAAATATTTTTTTACAATGGCTTCAATATCCTCTCTTGTTTGCAATGTGTCAAAAGGAAAATGTTTTGCATAGAATGATTTTCCCGTATTGATAAGCTCCATACTAATTGTTTTGTTAGGTTTTTCTGCTTGCAATAAAGAAACTACTTTATAGATGTCGTCGATTAACTGTGGATTTTTCTTATATTGCAACGAGTTATTTTTAAATTCTAAAGTAGCTTCGTAAACTTTGCATTCTCCATTTTCTATATGAGTACAGGAAATTTTTTTGAACGCTACATGTCCATTTTCAACTTCTTTGATTTTGTCATGGATCTGTGTACGAATTAAATATGTCCAGTACTCTTCTGAGACATTTTTCATTACAGATAACAATTGGTCTTTCGATGTGATTTGCTGTATATTTTCTAAATGCAATCCATGCGACTTATCTTTGCTATCAAGTATTTCAATTTTTGTTATTTGTTTGTTATTGCCTTGAACAAGTTGTAAGAGAGCAAATAGTCGTTCGAGTTCTTTAGTTTCAAATTGACTATAATCAATCTTAGGGATCGCTTTTAAAGTTAATAGCAATTCATTTGTTGGTCTTTCTTCATCAATCTTTCTATCTTCAAAATTAATGCCCTCATTCTTAATCTCACTATCATCAATAATATATTGAATTACATTTTCATCAGATACTGTGGTGTATCCTAACGTTTCAATTTCTTTTAAAAGAGGTTTAAATTCTTTATACGCTTCATATGTCTTTCTACCATATTCATATTCATCACCTATTATTGTAGAAAAAAAGAAACCGGTCACTTCTACACGAAACTGAATGTTCTTGTTATCTTTTACTTGAACCGTGTGCCAAGTGTGTCCTAAATTCGCTTCATTTATGTCGCCCTGTTTTGTTACGATAACATCAATGCCGTATTTGTCTTTTATGTATTCTTGTATAACTTTGTCCCCTTTACTTGCAGAAGAAAAATATAAAAAACTCACTATAGTAGCAAAGAAAATGAAAGCAAATAGAGTTATAATAGAAATCACAATCTTTTTTATATTCATAATCCTCCTCCCTGTTATATTTTAACATACAGATAGTCATCCTTTTTTATATTATATGTGTTCCCGCCATCTCTCTCTCAAGCTAGAAAAGCAATAATTTTGTACATTTTTACTCCGGAGATGTCAATTTTACTGTTTTGGGGTATTTCTTTTCACTAGCTTGATGGCATATGTTGTGACCCCTGTAAGTGTTTTAAACGGTAAAGAACAGCTGTTTTCGGCACTACACTACATTTATAAAAAGATGCGATGCTTTATCTTTTCAATTAAAGAATTCTAAATGTGTTTTGATTAAACTTTTTTATAAAACTAAATATTCATTTAAAAAGTAACGAATCTATTTTGATTAGACTTTTTTTATGGATTTATTTTTATTTTCTGTAGAATAAGGATCTGTAAGTTGTTTTTAATCCCTTAAATGTGTTGTTCCAGAATCGTGCATGTTGCTTACTTAACTATCAAATGCTTGCCGACAGCCATTTCCCGTCTATACTCAAAACAAATTGGTTCATTCATACATTTGCTTGATACTTATTGGTTCGTTGCACAAAACTAATATTTCTAGCAAGATCTCGTCAGATATAGAAACAGACAGATAAAAAGCGCCATCCTTTCTAATCTAGCTTGTTTAGAAAAAATAAAGGTTTTTAAGTACTTTTGGGTATTAAAATATCTTAAGCTGAAGGGCATTTATGATGAGATCACTAAACTGGAAGTCAGATTCCCTAGTACTATGATCTAGTTTTACACGTATCTCGACTGTATCTCCCTATTGTAAAAGCAGAGTGGACTAGTATAAAATCGGGTGTATGAAAATATATAATGAGCAAATTTTTTAGAGCGCTAATAGAATAGAAACGAAATGATATAGGAGTGGAGTAAAATGAATCGAATTTCAATTTTAATAGCTGACGATGAGATAGAAGTTGCTGATTTAATTGCGATACATTTAGAAAAAGAAGACTACCATGTTATTAAAGTAGCTGATGGAAAAGAAGCTATTCGTGTTATTCACTCTCAACCAATTGATTTGGTGATTTTAGATATTATGATGCCTAAAATGGACGGTTATGAAGTAACGCGTCAAATTCGTGCACAATATCATATGCCCATCATTTTTTTAAGTGCAAAAACATCTGATTTTGATAAGGTGACAGGACTTGTAATAGGTGCAGATGATTATATGACGAAACCTTTCACTCCGATTGAATTAGTTGCCCGTGTAAATGCGCAATTACGCCGATTTTTAATGTTAAATCAACCGAAAGCAGAGGACAATAAATCAGTTTTAGAAATTGGTGGAGTAGTCATTTATCCTGAACAACGGACAGTTAGTGTATATGAAGAACCAATTGAATTAACTCCAAAGGAATTTGATATTTTATATTTATTAGCAAGTCATCCGAAGAAAGTATACAGTGTGGAAAATATCTTTCAACAAGTATGGGCAGAAGATTATTACGAAGGTAGAAACACAGTAATGGTACATATACGTACCTTAAGGAAAAAACTTGGAGAAGATAAAAGAAAGAATAAATTGATAAAAACGGTTTGGGGGGTAGGTTATACTTTCAATGACTAAAATGATAAGAAGCTTTCGTTCAAAAATGATCGCACTATTTGCGTTAAGTATGATACTAGCTGGTAGCGTAACGTATATGATCTACAAAGGGCTACAACTCTACTATAAAAAAGTGGTTCGTTATGAGGATCCTTTAGCTCAATTCCGTTCAACGATAAGAGAAATTGGAGACATTAATTTCTTTTTAATTATATTTATTCCTTTATCTATTTTGTTTTTCTTCTTTCTTACCAGACCATATTTGAAGTATTTTCATGAAATCTCTAATGGGATTCATCATCTTGCTAACGGTGATTTTACAAACCGAGTTCTTATTTCATCGAATGACGAGTTTGGGGATATCGCACACGAAATTAACCTAGCAAGTGAAAAGTTAAAAGAAGCGGTAGCAAGAGGAGATTTTGCAGAAAGCAGTAAAGATCAGTTAGTTGTCAATCTGGCTCACGATTTAAGAACACCATTAACATCTGTTTTGGGTTATTTAGATTTAATTCTTAAAGATGAGAATTTGACGAGGGAACAAATTAAACATTTTTCTACTATTGCTTTTACGAAATCTCAACGACTTGAGAGCTTGATTGATGAATTATTTGAAATAACAAGAATGAACTATGGCATGCTGAAGCTGGAAAAGAGACCAATTGATATAAGTGAATTACTTATACAGTTAGATGAAGAATTATATCCGTTATTAGAGAAACAAGACTTAGTAGCCAGAATGAATGTGAATCCTCACTTAACTATTAATGGAGATGGGAAATTATTAGCAAGAGTATTTGAAAATCTTTTAACGAATGCAATTCGCTACGGATATGATGGACAATTTGTTGATATCAACGGGTATATTGATAATGGAAAAGTTGTTGTACAAATTATTAATTATGGAGATAGCATTCCAAAGGAAGATTTACCGTATCTTTTTGATATGTTTTATACAGGAGACAAAGCAAGAACTCAACAGCAGGATAGTACGGGCCTTGGGTTATTTATTGCGAAAAATATTGTGGAACAGCATAATGGGACGATTTCTGCAGAAAGTAATGTAATAAGAACAATATTTGAAGTGAGGTTACCGAAAGACGATGACGTGGAATCTCATTTAATAATTTAATAAAAATTTAAAGTTTACCCCACTATTTATTTAAATAGTTTTTTCTATCCTATACGTAAGTTAGGTCAAGGAGGAACTAGGAATGAAAAAGTGGGTATTTATTTCTCTTTTTATATTGTGCACAGTATGTGTCGGTATTTATATTGCACCATTATTTCAAAATGGAGTAGATGTTAAAATCGCAGAAAAAGGTGATAAGGCAAACTCTACAAATACTGAAAAGAAAGAGATTACAAAAGAACAAATTTATAAGGGTGATTTATTATTAGTCAATAAAGATTATCCTGTTCAGAAAGATAGCATAAGGTCTGATATTATAAATGTATTTCAAAATACGGAATTAGTAAGAGGATATGTAGTGCATGATAGAAATCTTCGTTTATCAAAGGATATTTTGAGGAATTTTTTGAAGATTGTAGATGCTGCAGAAAAAGAAGGGGTTCATTATTTTTTGATCAGTAGCGGTTATCGGGATTTTAAAGAACAAAGGAATCTATATGAAAAAATGGGTTCTGATTATGCATTGCCAGCAGGATATAGTGAACATAATTTAGGGCTATCACTTGATGTAGGGTCTACTCAAATGAAAATGGAGAAAGCCCCTGAAGGAAAATGGATTGAAGACAATGTATGGAAATACGGTTTTGTTTTACGCTATCCGAAAAATAAAAGTAATATTACAGGAATTCAATATGAGCCATGGCATATACGTTACGTCGGTTTGCCTCATAGTGCAATCATGCAAAAAAAGAAATTTACTTTAGAAGAATACTTAGATTTCTTGAAGGAAAAAAAGGAGATTTCAACTAATGTTGGGGGAGAAAAGTATAAGGTTTCTTATTATAAAGTTTCAAAAAATACGACCATTAATGTCCCGGTAAATCAGCATTATGAAATTTCAGGGAACAATATGGACGGAGTAATTGTGACGGTTCATAAATAGTAGTTTATACTTTATAAATCAGGCCTATATCATTAACTTTAAAAAATTTGAGTGTCAGGGCTTTTTTATTTTATCTTTAAGCATTAAAACTTTATGACGAAGTAGAGAGGATGCTTAAGTTGATGGGCATGGGTGTACAGACTACTTATATTTAACATACTTATGAATTCTATATAGCTATATTATGAATGGAGAGGTGAAAATTTTGGGAAAGAAACGAATCGCATTTTTATTTTTATGTTTTCTGTTCTTTTAGTAGTGTTTTTTTACCCAAAAGGCTACAGTGGTAAATATGTACGATGGGGTGACACTGTAGATTCTGTTAATACAGGTATTCTTGAAAAAAATCATATTCCATATAAAATTAAAGACAATAAAGTGTATATTCCTGAAGATGCCTTTAATAAGGCGATAATGTGTTGTTCTTAAGTGTAAATAATACTTAGCTGTTTTCAGGGTATGGAAGAAATCTCCAATAGTTTTCGATGTAATAAAAACGAAATAAGTTAGATTCGTTTTTACTATGTGTATTTTCTATTAAAAAAGTGATTCATATAAAAAATATTTACCAAACCAATCTAAATAATAGAAAATGAATACTAAAAAATCTTTTTAAAGAGAAAAAGAAGATAACTACCTATTGTAAATAGATGTTCATCTTCTTTTCGTTTCTATAATTCTGATAAATCCACTTGTTACTTTATTAGATGGTATGGGAACAGTACTGAAAAAAGGTGAACTTCTTGAGTCACTACCTTAATCGAGAAAAGCAGTAACTTGATTTATGTTTTCTAACGCATTTGGGTCAATCTTCAACGTTGATGTTGGTTCGCCTGTACCTCCGTAAATAAATGGATAGCACATAAGTCCTCTATCTAAGATACAAGGTAGTGGAAGAACTAAAGATACGCTGCCAACATTGTATCCAGTTATTTGCTTAATTTCTTGCGGAGTCGCCATTTTCAATTGATTGCATCTTAAAATTCCCGATACTTCTTGTAAATTTACACGTCCGCGAGCTCCAGAAACAATAACCGCAAAAAAATCTTTTTCTGACTTGATCACTAATGTTGCAGCCGTTTGACCAATCTCAATTCCGAAATAATCTGCACCTTCTTGGGCGGTACGTATTTGTTTTTCGTGATGAATAATATCAAATGGAACTTCATGTTCTAGCAAAGTCATTTTTAAATTATTCATTGGTAAAAATCCCCCTTAGTGTAAATATATTTCCTAATAAAATTATACTATCTTTTGGATAACATAAAGAAAACTACGTGTTAGTAACGCTATCATTCTCCTCATCTAAAAAGGAAAAGAAGGGAAGTAACATACCAAATAAAGCAGGAATCATAATAAAGCTACCAATCATGATATACAAAAAACGGATACCTGATATTTCGACAATTTGCCCTGCAAATAAAATCCCTAAAGGCATAGTTGCTCGGATCAAGAAGAGTCGAACAGAAAATATTTGTCCCATAAGATGAGAAGGAACGATTTTTTGAAGAAGACTCGTTTGATAAATATTGAAAAACGGGAAACAAATACCTCCAAGAATTTCGCATAAAACAGCAAGAGGAAAGGAGGTTACAAAACCAAGTAAGAAAAAGGATAACCCGCCCATAAGTAGACCAGAAAGCATAACATATCTTTGCGGCCATGTATTTCCCCATTTTCCGACTAGAAAAGAACCAATTACATAACCGAAAGGAAAACTCCCCATAAAAATACCATATGAAAAAGATGTTCCGCTTAATTCTTCTATTATATATGGAACGTTGATTACCATTGTTACCCCAACGCTAAATTGAACTAAAGAAGTAAAGAAGCCAAGCCATATAAGCGTACGTTGCTTGAAAAAATATTGATATCCAGAAATGATTTGTTTTAACCAAGTCACCTTTTTACTATCGTGTGTAACGGAAGGCTCATGAAGATAAGCAAGGCTACTTGCACTTATAAGAAATAAAACTCCTACCATTATATAAGTAGATGAAGCTCCTATGTAAGCAATGATGAGCCCTCCTAGTGTAGGAGCTAAGAAGCTCATTGTTCGGACTGTACCGTCAAGCCAAGCATTTGCTTGTGTCAGTTTATTATGTTCGACAATTGTAGGAAGCAGGGCTGACGCAGCAGGAACATATAGAGGTTGCAGAATTCCAAGTACGATTTGAATAATGAACAAACTCCATATCTCAATCTGACCTGAAAACATAAGAAGAACGGGTATAAAAAACACCATTCCTCTTAAAATTTGAGCCCACAGCATAATATATTTACGACTTATCCTGTCAATGAACGGGCCGATAAACAGCTGAAGAATTAAAGACGGGATAAAATACGTTAGCCATAGCGTTCCCATAGCGGACTTTGACCCGGTCAATTCATACAATAATAACGAATTACATAGAGCGCCTATCGCTCCTCCTAGTTCAGAAATGGTTTCCCCGAGCCATAAACATAAAAAAGAACGGTTGGTAAATACATGTTGATTTTCCTTCATTTTTTCACCTCTTTTCTAGAAAACGCTGTAATTTTTCTTGGAGAGAAGTTAAATGATCAAGCTGTATATAATACCGAGAACCTTTGCCATTAATGATGCGAGCTGCTCGAAGTAAAGACAAATGATGATGAAGAGTCGTTTTTGGAATTTTAAGCTGCTCGGTTAGCTCTTGAAGTGAGTGATCTCTTTCTGTTAGCAACTTTATAATTTTTAATCGCGTTTCATCTCCAAGTGCCTTAAAACTATGAACTAATGTAGAAGGTGGAGAATAAGGATCTTCGATTAAACTCACATTATTGTCTGAGATTGGATAATAAAATACTTTCATCCCTGGTAAAGTTGTTTCTACATTCCAAGGCCGATACACATATTGCGGGATAAGTATAACTTGATGAATAGAAGGCTCAGGTTGATACGGACTACCGGTTATATATTTGACAAGCTCTTCTGGATGATATGTTGATTGAAGCGCACGTTTTTGCTGGGCATCACGTTCAAGCATACTGGTAAACTCGATGTAATTAGGTTGTATCACAGTTTCATACCAACCTTCAGAAATGATTTTTAAATGTTGTTTAAGCAAGGAAGTATCGATAGATGAAATATGTTTCATATATGCTGGAAAGAATTTATGATGTTGGCAAGCTTTTATAAGGGAAGCAATAGCTGCACTGTCTTGCTGGGATGCTTTTTGCCGATTATCTTCATGCTGTAATCCGATATAAGGAAGAGAGTGCCAACGTAATTCCTCTTCAGTTAGTTCATCAAGAAAATGAAAGAAACTTTCAAGAGAATCAAAAATACGAGAGTGAAGTAATTGCAGCAAAGCGAACCATGTGTTGTGCTTGTGTGTATACTGTAGTGCTTCGCGAACGGCCGCAGGTAATTTTTTCTCAATCTCCTTCCAATACTCTATCGGTTTTTCAAAAGTATGGTGAAAATCGTAATACGTAAAAGCCGCAATACCTAATCCCATTTCGAAAAAAATCGAATGTTTAATTTGAACAGAATACGTTTCTCTTGTTGCATTAAGGTTCATTACTTTCATTGTTTGGCCTCCTTTTTTATCCCGCTATTTTGGGGCAGTAATACCCCCACTGATTAAAGTTTCACTTTATTTTATTCTATATAATTCGAATTTTATTTTCAATAATTTTCGAATTATTATGTACAAGTTTAGTGAATATCTTTATAGCTGCTAGCTACTAATAGATTTCATTTTGAAGTGAAAAATAAAGCTATATAAATATAAATTAAAAAATCGACATAAAAACCCGCTTTCTTTTTAGGCGAGCGAGAGTACCTGGCTATGCATAGAAGCGGTCAGAGCCTTTTCCTACTACATGCAAGGTTTAAAACAAAAGGAGAAAGCAAGTAGCGGTCATGTTGTATTCTGCATAGCAGTGACTTATATGTCGAAAAATTAAAATGAATTTATATATATAGACAATATCCACCCTAATGTTTCCATTTTTCTAAAAATATACTAAAATATGACAGAGGAGGATGTCATGAAAAAAGTTGTTGTGTTTTTTCTTATTGTAGCTTCTATATTGTCAGGGTTTATTGCATTTCAACAAACCGATCATAAAGAATTTGAAAAAATGGAAAAGGTAGAACAGCGGATAGGTAAAGAGTTCGTTATCCCAGATGTGATGCTTTTTAGTAATCCTAGTGAAATTTATCCTATATTGCTTGATGCAGCAAAGGAGTCACATACAAATATTTTTCGTACTAATGTTACGTATCACAAAGATGAACAGGCAGAAATTTTGAAGTATGTGTTACTAACAACTAAAACGGCATATTTCAAACAGTTTCAGGTAAGTAGCGGGAATATATTAAAGCCGAAAGACACATTGCAAGGTGATGCTTTTTTATCGACAGTACATACGAAGGATACAAACCAAAAAGGGGTTATAAAGGACTTTGGGGATAATCATAAGATTACAATTAAACCGCTTCAAACGTCATATGAACACTTACCTATGGCAGGACGATATGTCGTAGAAGTAGTAGATGATAAATCATACGATGCATTTTTAAAGCTTTTCTCTAAAAAGCTAAATCAACATTTTAAGCCGAAACAGTATATTGTTGCTGACGATTTTAAACGGAATCTTAGTAATAACGAAGAGGCTTTCGGTTCACCAATTAATTCTTTATCCTATATTCAGTATATGGTGTTTACCGTGCTCCTATGTTTTCTCATTTATTATGTATTTAACGAAGCGAAAAGAATTGGTGTTATAAAAATGCACGGCGTATCGAATGTGCGTTTATGGTTTATCGTTATAGGTAAAACCATTGCTAGTATGTTTGTTTTATCGTTAGGTATTTCCTTACTTGCAACTGCTTTCGTAAAAAATGTAACTTCAGGGTTTATCTACACCATTGTGTTTGATCAATGTAAAACGTATCTTATCATTACAGTATTATCTTTCGTTTCATATTTTTATATTTCTAAAATTAAAGTCAATCAAATGATTAAAAATAGAAAAGATACAAAAGGTATATTTGTATTAAATTCGCTATTGAAAGTTACTTGTTCAATAATATTTGTTTTATTAGGGGCGTCTATTTTAGAACAATATATTACAGTGAAAGAAAAACAAGAGAATTTAAAAAACTGGGAGAAAAACAAAGATTATGGTGTCTTTTATCCGCTTTCTGGTGGGAATGAAGAAGTTCAACAAGGGATGGATAAAACGGTGTCAATAATAAATGGTGAGCTTTATCCTATATTAAATAAAATGGGAGCGGTGTTGATTGATTCCGAGGAGTATGAAGAACTAAATCTAACAAATAAGGATTACAAAGGAATCCGATCAATTAAAGTGAATAATAATTACCTTCTCGAATTTCCGCTATACGATATACATAATAAGCAAGTGCAAGTTTCTGAAGATACAGAAAACTGGATTTTATTAGTACCTAAAAAATACCAGAACAGGGAAAAAGAAATTCTTCGTTATTTTGGAGAATGGAGAAAGCCAGCAATAGAATATGAAGAAAAAAGAATGCATAGAGAGGTCCCGAATCATTTACGTAATCGAAAAATAGACATTATTTGGATAAAGAATAATCAGGAGATCTTTAGTTTCAATCCAGATGTATATAAATCTGACAATAACAAAATTAGAGATGAAATTATAGAGGTAATGACAGAGAAGAATAGTTTTGTTGGAGAAAGAGATCTTATATTAGGCGGAGGGGCGAACGATCCTTTAAAGATTAAGTTAATTGACAGAGATGCAGGATTAACTTATAAGGCTTTGGAGCCAGAACTTAAAAGGTTAGGACTAGATGATAATTTAAAATATCTTGTAACAGTTGATCAATATATTTTAAAAGATATATACGATCTGCAAAAAACAATGAAAATGTTATTGACGGTTACTAGTGGACTAATTGTCGGCATATTATTTCTGGTTACACAAAATATGATTATATATTTTAATAAAAATCAGCAGAAAATAGTGGTGCATCGCTTATTTGGCGTAGGTTTTTTTAGAACATATAAGGGATACATGTTGTTATTTGTATTGACGTGGGTCGTACAACTATCGATTTGCTTCATCGTAAAAAAAGAATTTGATCTGAAATTGCTTACGGTGGTGGCTGTCCTTATTTTAATTGAATTTACCGCGTCTATTATCGCATTAATCACTATAGAGCAAAGAAAAAAAACAACGGTAATAAAAGGAGGTTAATAGAAACGAATGCAATATATATGCGAACTGATAGATATTTGTAAAAGTTATGGAAATCATGCAATTCTAGATGAGTTCAATTTAAAAATTTGTGAAGGGGAAATGGTTGCGATTACTGGAAAAAGCGGATCTGGTAAAACAACGATTCTTAATATTATGGGAATGCTTGAAAATCCAGATAACGGAGTTGTTAAATTGTTTGGTGAAGAGAGTCCTAGTATGAACTCTAGTAAAGCAAATAAGCTTCTGAGAACGAAAATGTCGTATCTCTTTCAAAATTACGCACTCATCGACAATGATACTGTAAATAAAAATTTAGAAATTCCCTTGATTTATGCGAAAAAAACAAAGAAGGAAAAGAAAGAACTAAAAACAGTCGCCCTAGAAAAAGTTGGGCTGAGGAGCGTATCATTACAGCAAAAAATACACGAGCTTTCAGGTGGTGAACAACAAAGAGTCGCCATAGCAAGGATACTCCTAAAGCCTTGCGAATTAATATTGGCCGATGAACCAACAGGATCTTTAGACGATTCTAATAGAAATGAAATTATACAAATTTTAAAAAATCTAAATAAAGAGGGAAAAACAATTGTTATTGTCACGCATGATCCATATGTAGCACAAGTATGCGATAGAGTCATTGAATTATAATTTTTGCGGAAATGAGAATATTAAGGGGAGAGAAAAATATGCATATAAAACAATTCAACCAATACATTGAGGAACTATTTGGAGAACATTTACGTAAGTACGGTGATCAGTTTGGGATAACAAACGTAAGCAATGAACATTTTCATAAGATTGGTTATGCTACTAATTTAACACTTGAAACGATTGAAGAAGCAAAGAAAGAGAATGTAGATATGATGATAACGCATCATGATGCATGGGAGTTTCTATACGGAATGGAAGAAGCTTGTGCAACAAAACTGAAAGAATATAACATCAATCATTTTTGGGTGCATTCACCGTTAGATTTTGTTGAATTCGGAACGTGTACTTCGTTATTTCATACAATCGAAATTGATGAAATAATAACGTATTCTTCTTGTGACGATGAAGAATTACCTGGCGTTGGTGAATATACAAATCCAATTCCGTTTGCAGAGCTTGTAGAAAAAGTAGAGAATAAACTAGGTGAAAAGGTGAAGGCGTGGAAAAATAATGATAAAGAAGTAAAACGAGTTGGTATTATAACAGGAGCAGGTCATTCAACTGATCATATTCAAGCAGCGTTGGACAGCGGCTGCGATACATACATTACGGGAGAAAAGACGTTATATACAGTTCAGTATGCACAGTTTAAAAAGATTAATCTTATTGTAGGCAGTCATACATTTACAGAAATATTTGGTGTGGAAAGTTTAGTGAAAAGGCTGCAGGAGTTGGATAACTCGCTTGAGGTTGTTCAATTGTATGAGGAGCATATGGAGTAGAGGGAGATTCTAGAGACAAATTATTCCTTAACAAAATCTAATAAAGAAGAAAGTATAAACCAAAATGAAGGAAGTACAAGCTTTTTTACGTTAACTCTGTACGGAATATATATGTCAGTCGGAAAAGGAGATAACAGGATTGAAGATTAAAGCATATATGTTAAATGCCTTCACTAAAGACGGAAAAGGTGGGAATCCGGCTGGGGTTGTTTTAGACACAAAGGGTTTAACAACAAAAGCTATGCAAGCTATTGCAAATAAATTAAATTTTTCCGAAACTGCCTTTGTACTTCCTTCTGTAAATACAGACTATGAAATTAAATATTTTACACCAAATGAAGAAGTTGCTATATGCGGACATGCTACAATCGCTACTTTCTCTTTATTGGTTCAGATTATAGGAATGAGCTCAAAGATATACTCGATAAAAACGAAAGCAGGGGTACTAAGTGTAGAGGTACATAACAATAAAATAATCTCTTTACAGCAAAATCTTCCGGAATTTCTTCAAACACTTCCCTGTGAAGAAATTATGAAATCTTTAAGTTTCGATAAAGAAAAATTAATACCAGATATGCCCATTCAAATTGTGTCTACAGGTTTACGTGATATCATTATACCTGTAAGAGGACTTTCAGACCTGTTAAAGATTTCTCCTAACATGAAAAGGGTTGCTGAAATAAGTAAAAGATATAATGTAACAGGTTATCATGTATTTACATTGGAAACGTTATATAATTCCACAGCGCATTGTAGAAATTTTTCACCTTTGTTTGGTATTCCAGAAGAAAGCGCTACTGGTACATCAAATGCGGCACTAGCATGTTATTTAATAAAACATAATAAAAAATTTGAAAAATATAATACCTTCACCTTTGAGCAAGGGCATGTAATGAATAAGCCTTCAGAAATTGTTGTAAATGTATCTACTGACCTTGGTAATATTACAGATGTTCAAGTAGGAGGCTTTGCTTCTAATTTTCAAGAGGTATATATTTTTATATAAATTAAGAAATATTAATGATTAATAATCATACTTATGTGAAGAACGAGAGCCACATTTTAAGATTAATAATGTCGGAGGTATATATGCAATTTAAATATGAGTTAATTGGTACCGGTTGGGCAAACGGATTTATTGAACTAAATTCCCAAAAAATTTTATTTAGTCCCAGTTATATAACTGATGCATTTGGAGATTTATTAGGTGGTTTAACTGACTTATCAAGTGGTGAAGAACGTGTTGTAACTTTTTTATGGGAGGAAGAGCCCCATGGATTAGGTTGGAGACTCGAGCTTCAAGACAGCAAGGAACTATTCTTAACTATAACAGAATATAATGACACACTAGACTATATTAAGGGAAAGGAAGGCGTAACCATTGTAGATGCCACTTGTAATTTTCTTGACTTTGTTAAAATGGTTATAATAGAAGCGGATAAAATATTACTTAGATATGGAATTGTGGGTTATCAAAGATTATGGGCCGAACACGAATTTCCATTAAGCAGTTACTTGCAATTGAAATATTTCTTAATGGAAGCAGATAAAATCTCCTTACAGACTAAAGAGAAATGTGAAAAAAAGGAATTAAAACAAGAGCTTCAATTCCTTATTCGTAATTTTAATTTTTAACTTTTACTTTTAAAAAGGGTGTACGCGACTGATGAATGTATGGATAGGTGTTTTAAAATATGATACATATTAGCTATCATAAGTACTATGATGGTAGTTTGAAGCGGAAATTTACATAATGATAGAAACATATGAAGGGAATTCGATTTAAGAAATGAAACAACAATATATAAAAGGAATACCATTTTGTAGTTTGGAGTATAAACAGGTAGTACATATACTAAAAGATTGGTTATCAGAAAAGAACGAGAAACCTAGATTTATCGTTACTGCCAATCCTGAAATTGTAATGTCTGCGAAAGAGACAGCGTCTGAATCTGTACACTTCAAAAATATTTTGTTATCTGCAGACATAATCACAGCTGACGGAATCGGCATTATACTCGGTTCGAAAATTTTAAATGGACAGTTGAAAGAGCGGGTGACAGGTGCAGATTTAACGTATGACTTAATAGATTATTGTAATCAAAATAGATATCGCGTATTTCTTTTTGGCGCTTCACCAGAAAACAATGAAAAAGCGATTGGAAATTTAAAAGTGAGTTTTCCGCATGCTATTTTTGAAGGACAACACGGTTTTATAGATAAAGAACAGATCGAAGAAGTTAAAGGTCATATGAAACAGTTTCAACCGCATTTGCTGCTTGTAGGCCTCGGTTCTCCTAAGCAAGAGATGTTTATCTATAATAATCTTCAAGAACTAAATGTACCTTTATCCATTGGCATTGGAGGGATGATCGACATTATATCAGGAAATGTAAAAAGAGCTCCAAAAGTTATGAGAGATACAGGAACAGAATGGTTATATAGATTGGTAACACAGCCGAAGAGAATAAAACGGCAGCTTGTATTACCGAAGTTTTTGTTGTCAGTTATAGCGGATCGGCTTAGAAAAACAATGAATTAAGTTACACTTAGAGACATTTGATCTCAATTTTACAACAAGTACAGCCCCATTTTGTAAAATAAAACCACAATATAAAAGGGATGTGAGTATTATGATTGGAGTCTTAACGTTATTAGCATTATTTTTTATTCTATATGTATGAACTAATTAAAACAAAAAATGAACTGAAGTTTTTTAGAAACGATATGAAACGTTTATTAGATAAAGAAGATAAAGATATTTAATTTCACTTTTGTTGACGAATTTTATACAAACTGAAAATACTAACTAAATGTAGAGAAAGGAGATTATTATATTGGAAGATTATTATTGGGATAATAAGTTAGATTATTTAAAAAATACAAGAGATTTATATTATAACGATGACTATTTAGGATTTTTAGTGAATTCAGTTTGGAAAATTTCTAGGCCTGTACATATTATTGACTACGGTTGTGGGTATGGTTATTTAGGATTTAAGTTATTACCACTGTTACCGATAGGTTCAAGATATACAGGTATTGATAAAGGACAGAAATTGATTAATGATGCAAAAAAATTGTTTCAAACCCTTCCCTATGAAGCTGAATTCATAGTGGCTGATGTAACTGAAATTGAATTAGAGAGTAAATATGATATAGCAGTTTGTCATGCTTTTCTACTACATATGACTGATCCAATAAAAATGTTGCAGAAAATGATTCATTCGGTTGTTAATAAAGGGAAGATCATATGTTTTGAACCGCATTGGATCTCTAATATGTCTTCGTATAATCTTAGTGAATACAATCAATCAGAAATTATTCAGCTTGGTTTTCTTCAGAAACTGTTTGAAGAAGATGCAAAACGAAATGGAAAAGATGGAAACATGGGTATCAAATTACCGACATACTTAAGTAATTTAGGTGTAAAAAATATTGATTGTCGAGTTAGCGATAAAGTTAATTTTCTTGACTCTAACGCAAATCAAACAGATAAGCAGAGATTATATGATTCTCTCAAAGAAGAAGGACTAGGTATAGCTCCCGCTGAAAGAGAAGAATTTATTGAACGTTTAATAAACCGAGGGGCCACATTTAATGAAGCATATGAACAGTATAAAGCAGAACTACGATTTTCTGAGGTATTCAACATAAATTCCTCTTTAAACTATGCTCCAAGTATGAAAATTACTTTTGGGGTTGTAAACAAATGAGGAAGATATTTTATTTACTGCCGATAAGTGTACACCATGTAAAGAAAGAAGGAACAAAAATTGAATTTAATAAATATGTCTCCTATAGGTGAAGTAGCATCAATGATTGATGAAAAGGTATATGAACGGTGGGGAGAGGTTGTTTCAACAATCATAATTCATCCAGAATATAAAGATGGGCTAGTTGGATTAGAAGAATATTCACATGCGATAGTTATTTTTTATATGGATCAATTTAAGGAAAAAACGCAGTCCTGGATTAGAAAACCGAGAGGGATAGAAGCTTTAGATGCAAAGGGTTGTTTTGCACAAAGAACAAAGTATCGTCCGAATCCTATTGGAATTTCTACTGTTGAGATTGTATCAATTGAAGATAATGTAATGATTGTAAAAGGATTAGATGCTAATAATAAGACGCCAGTTCTGGATATTAAGCCGTATATATCAGAATTTGATTCAAGAGAAGATACTCGTTCTCCGATATGGATGAAGGAATTGATGAAAGATTATTTTTAATTTACTTGATAATAATGATAGAAATTTGTATGAGTAGAAAGTATTTATATTCTCTGTGTTAAAAAGCTGAGTTAAACAATAAAAGACTAAAGTGTATAGAAGGGGTATTTATATGTTTTTTCTACAAATGTCAGGTTTTCCAGGTTCGGGTAAGTCAACTTTGTCTAGGGAAATAGCAAAAATGACAGGTGCTATTATAATAGACCATGATATTGTGAAAACGGCACTGCTAGAATCTTTTGGGGTAGATGATATTGATACAAGACTTGCTGGTAAAATTTCGTATGATATTGAGTGGGCGCTAATAGATTTTCATCTGTCACAAGGGCATGATGTGATACTTGATAGTCCTTGTTTGTATGTAGAAATGGTGGAGAAGGGGACAGCTGTGGCTAAGAAACATCATGCAAAATACAAATATGTGGAATGTTATTTGAATGATATGCAAGAAATTGATAATCGATTAAAAAATCGGAAGCAAATGATTAGTCAAATTCAGTATGTAGAATCAGAAGAATTATTTAAGGAATGGGTTGAAAATAGTAAAAAACCATCTGATTCTCATTATTTGATTGTTGATTCTGGACAACCTTTAGATTGTTATATAAATGAAGTGGTTACATATATTAATAGTTAAAAATAAATGGTGCAAATAAAAGAAAGCGCAAGGAAGCTCAAATTATGTTTTTATTGAATTAAAACAAAGTTGTACTGTTTTGAAAAAAGTTTAATGTTTATAAAAAAGATGTACTAAAATTAACTACACTCTGTTATTTCACTAAAGGTGCAGGATAGTTGTGTGAAATGTTTCTAGTTTAAATGGAAAATGGTCACATATCCGAATGGTTATTTTATGAAATTAGATAGGCAACACAGATACACCTAATTTTTATCCGGCTATTTGTGGGCAGTAAGCCCCCCACCTCAAGATTGAGAGAGAAGCGTTGTCCAGCTCTAGCGGCTAGAATCTCCGGTTGTTTTGCCCCTTCCGACGAGGCGAAAAGCGCCTCTTTGTCGGGGACTCCAACGTCCTGCGCTTCTGAGCGAGCCGCTTCCGCTTTTCTAAAGAAGATAGGTGGGGGATAACTGCCCGTAAAAGCCCGATTGGTGAGGGCTGATGGAAGTTTTACTTTATTTAACTGCTAATTTAAAATAGAGGTGATTGTCTTGGATATTGATGTGAAAATTGAACAATTATTTTTAATTGAAGAACATCTTAATGAGCTTTCGGAACTTTTAATAAAGGTCGTAGAAGATGGGGCTTCGATTGGATTTTTACCACCAATAGGAAAAGTAGATGCAGAGAAGTACTGGGAAACCGTTCTTAGCCCCGAAGTGATTTTATTTGTTGCTAAATTAAACAATCAAATTGTTGGAAGTGTACAGTTACAATTATCGACGAAGCAGAATGGAAGCCATAGAGCTGAAATCGCAAAATTAATGACACACCCTAATTATCGACGTAATGGTATTGGTCGTTTACTTATGCAAAGGGCTGAAGAAATAGCAAAACAGAAGGATAGGTCATTATTAGTTCTTGATACAAGAGAAGGAGACCCTTCCAATAAACTATATACTTCATTAGGTTATATTCAAGCTGGACGGATTCCTAACTATGCGAAATCTAAAAATGGTGAATTAGCTGCTACCATCTTCTACTATAAAAATAACAATTAATCTTCTTGAACTAACAGGCGCTTTAGTGGAATAAGGAGCATCAAAAATATGAAACAATCTTAGCAAATAGAAGAAACCGCAAAAAGGTTCAAATTATATCTCTTGGCCTTCTTGCGGTTTCTTTTTGTATTATAACCTTCTATTTTGAATTTCCTGCTGAATATTTGCAAAGAATTCGTCAAATCGTACAGCTTTAGATTGTTGTTCTCCGTATTTTCGAATGTTTACTTCGTTACGCTCGGCTTCTTGATCGCCAACAACAAGGACATATGGGATTTTTTGAACTTGCGCTTCTCGCATTTTATAACCAAGTTTTTCGTTGCGAAGATCAAGTTCTACTCGCACTCCAGCATCTTTTAACTTTTCTTCTATTTCTTTTGCGTATTGTTCATGTACTTCGGCAGATACAGGAATGATTTTCGCTTGAACGGGAGCTAACCATGTTGGGAATGCTCCGGCAAAATGTTCGATTAAGATTCCGAAGAAACGGTCAAGTGAACCGAATACAGCACGGTGAATAACAACAGGACGTTGCTTTTCATTTTTTTCATTAATATAGCTTAAGTTAAATTTCTCCGGCATTTGGAAATCGAGCTGTACAGTTGCACATTGATGGCTTCTATTTAAAGCATCTTTAATGTGAAAGTCAATCTTTGGACCGTAAAACGCTCCGTCACCTTCATTAATTTTATAGCGGAAATTTAGTTGTTCTAGTACATTTTGCAGGGCGCCTTCCGCCTTGTTCCATAACTCGTCGTCTCCCATTGAATTTTCCGGTCTTGTAGAGAGCTCAACTTCATATTCAAAACCGAATGTACGATATACATAATCGATTAAATCAATCACTTCTTTTATTTCATTTTCAATTTGTTCAGGTGTTACAAAAATATGGGCATCATCTTGACAGAATGTACGAACTCTAAGAAGTCCATTTAGAGCACCGCTAAATTCATGACGATGGACTTGCCCAAATTCAGCCATTCGAACGGGTAAATCACGATAAGAGTGCAGTTTATTTCTAAACATTAGCATGTGGCCAGGGCAGTTCATTGGCTTTAAGGCAAATTTTCCATGATCCACTTCTGTGAAATACATATTCTCTTTATAATGGTCCCAGTGACCGGAGTTTTCCCATAGTTTTTGATTCATCATAAAAGGAGTACGAACTTCTTGATAATTACGCTTTTGTTGAATCCCTCTTAAAAAAGCTTCCATTTCATTTCGGATAATTTGTCCTTTTGGTAAATAAAATGGCATTCCTGGCGCTTCTTCAGAGAACATAAATAATTCCAATTCATTACCTAATTTACGATGATTGCGTTTTGCGGCTTCTTCTAAAAAGATTACATACTCATCTAGTTCCTTTTTAGAAGGGAAGGCAACCCCATATATTCTTTGAAGGACTTGGTTATTACTGTCACCGCGCCAATATGCTCCTGAAACATTTGTTAATTTAAAAGCTTTCATAAAACCAGTAGATGGTAAATGTGGTCCGCGGCATAAGTCTAAAAATTCACCTTGTTTGTAAAGAGTTATGTTTTGATCAGCAGGGATATCTTGTAATAGCTCTAGTTTTAAATGGTCACCGAGCTCTTCAAATATTTGCTTTGCTTCATCGCGGCTTACTTCAATTCGTTGAATTTCCAAATTTTCATCAATAATTTTTTGCATTTCTTGTTCAATATGAACTAACTCTTCAACTGCAATACTATTTGGAAGATCCGTATCATAATAAAATCCATTTTCAATAACAGGGCCAACGCCTAAGTTGATGTGGCCGTGTATTCTTTTAACGGCTTGTGCTAATATATGGGCTGCTGTATGTCGCATTACGTTTAAGCCTTCTTTTGATTCTAAAGTTAAAATCTCAATTTCTGCATCTTCTTGTATGCTTCTGCGTAAATCAAATAGTTGCTGATTCACTTTTCCGGCAATAGCTTTCTTTTTTAATCCAGGGCTAATTGATTCTGCAATTGCCTCTAATGTAGTTCCTTTCATATACTCCTGTTCACGACCATTTGGAAAACGAATTTGAATCATTTTGTTACTCATCATTATCACTCCATTTCATAATATAAAAAAACGCACTCATCCCTAAAACAGGGACGAGTGCGTTAAAACCCGTGGTTCCACCCAGATTCCCATCGTACTTAAAAAAGCATCGATGGCTCCATTCGCTGTAACGTAGCGTCTACGGTATTGGATACTCTGTTTCCCCAGTACAGCTCCAAGGTGGTAAGTGTATTCTCCTGCGTTTAGGAAGATCTCAGCAATTCTTCCTTCTCTGTAAAACCGTAAGAATATCTCGTGTCCTTTTCATAGCTAATTGTTATATGGAATTAAGAAAATAAAAAACGCACTCATCCCTAAAATAGGGACGAGTGCGTTAAAACCCGTGGTTCCACCCAGATTCCCATCGTACTTTAAAAAAGCATCGATGGCTCCATTCGCTGTAACGTAGCGTCTACGGTATTGGATACTCTGTTTCCCCAATACAGCTCCAAGGTGGTAAGTGTATTCTCCTGCGTTTAGGAAGATCTCAGCAACTCTTCCTTCTCTGTAAAACCGTAAGAATATCTCGTGTCCTTTTCATAGCTAATTGTTATATGGAATTAAGAAAATAAAAAACGCACTCATCCCTAAAACAGGGACGAGTGCGTTAAAACCCGTGGTTCCACCCAGATTCCCATCGTACTTAAAAAAGCGTCGATGGCTCCATTCGCTGTAACGTAGCGTCTACGGCATTGGATACTCTGTTTCCCCAATACAGCTCCAAGGTGGTAAGTATATTCTCCTGCGTTTAGGAAGATCTCAGCAATTCTTCCTTCTCTGTAAAACCGTAAGAATATCTCGTGTCCTTTTCGTTGCTTTTTTATAGCATTAGTATGTTGATTCATAATATACAGTATTTAAATTATTTTTGCAAATGTTTTTTTGGAATGAATTGTATTTTTTATAATTCAGTATATGTAAGAAGAAAACTTATTTTACAAAAAATCTCAAAAAAATAAGGAGTTAGTACATGAATTTTGCTATACTACAAATAAATATCAGAAAAAACAGAAAATTATCTATAGGAAGAGAAAGGATGAAGAGGGTATGTCAATTTTAGAAAGAATTCGAAAAAATGTCTCGCAAGTGATTGTAGGAAAAGAAGAGGTTATTGATTTAGCGATGATTGCATTAATAGCAAATGGACATGTTTTATTAGAAGATGTTCCAGGAACGGGGAAGACGTCATTAGCGAAAAGTCTTGCGAAAAGTATAGATGGAAAATTTCAGCGTGTACAGTTTACATCAGATACATTGCCAGGAGATGTAGTAGGTTTAGAGTATTTCGACATGAAAGAATCTGATTTTAAAACGAGGATGGGGCCGATTTTCGCTAATATCGTGTTAGTCGATGAAATTAATCGTGCCGTTCCGCGTACACAGTCTGCTTTATTAGAAGTAATGGAGGAGCGTACCGTTACGATTGCTGGGGAGACGCATGTATTGCCGCAGCCGTTTATTGTACTTGCTACGCAAAATCCGCTAGAGTCTGCCGGTACTTTTCCGCTTCCCGATGCGCAGTTAGATCGCTTTTTATTAACGATCAGGCAAGGATACCCAAGTCGAGTGCACGAAAAGGAGATGTTACGGCGTTTCCGCCAGCAAGACCCGCTGCGCAGCTTACAAAGTGTTGTGTCTCTTGCGGATATTCTTTCTCTACAAGAAAAAGCAAAGCAGGTGGAAATTCATGAAGAAGTGGAAGATTATTTATTGGATATTGTGCAAAAGACACGTCAGCATGAACTCGTTGAAATCGGGGTGAGCCCGCGTGGTTCATTAGCTTTTATGAAAGCAGCACAAGCCCGTGCGCTATTAAAGGGAAGAGAATTTTGTACACCTGATGATTTTTATACGCTAGCAGAGCCGGTTTGTGCTCACCGATTAACTCTTAGTATTGAAGGAGATATGAAAACGACGAAAGCATATGTAATGAAAGAGATTTTGGAGCAAGTAGCTGTTCCAGTGGAGAATGTATGAAAGAGAAATTAATAATGAAACGTCCGTTTGTAGAAACGTATGTTGCAGGGATCGGCGTCTTTATTACAATACTAATGTGGCTCTTTGTACAACATTTCTTTCTGTTTGTACTTGCTTTTTTCTATTTGCTTATGGTTAGTTTTGCTCATTGGTATGTTCGGAAAGCTTCACAAATATATTGTGAAATAACACAACAACATGAACGTCTCTTTATTGATGAGACCGGGTATTGCCGTGTACGTATTGTAAATCCAACAAAACTGCCGATTTTTGAAGTTGCCTTTCGGTTTCGCTCAGATGAACAGATGAAATGGGAATGGTTAGAAGGAGAATTAGAGCAATCTGTTCATTCTTATCGTATTCCTTTGCAGCTGAAAAAACAGGAAACGTTAGACATAGATTTACATGTATCAGCACAGCAAAGAGGACTACATAGCTGGCAAGAAGCCGAAATCATTCTGTCTGATCCATTTCATCTTATTACCATTCACATCCCAATAAGGAAAGAGAATATGCCGTGCTTTCGTATATATCCTCGCATTGTCAAAGTAAATATTCCGGAAACAAACAGCTGGAAGCACGGATTTCGCACTGCAGCTGTTTCGCCTCTTTATGATGAAACGAAAATCATTGGAGTAAAGGCATACGAACAGGAGTCATTTCGTGCCATTCATTGGGGAGCCACTGCCAAAACAGGTGTATTAAGTGCAAAAAAGTATGAATATACGCAAGGTGATCGGTATGCGGTCTATTTAAATGTATTAGGTTCAACGGGTTATACACTGCGTACTGATATAGAGTATTTAATCGAAGTAACAGCGGGCGTTTGCCGGGAACTAATAGCGCAAGATTGTTCCTTTGAACTATGGGTGAATAGTATGTGTGAAAACGGAATTGTCCATATAACGGCTGGTAAATACCGAAAACAATTGCACAAAACATTACAATTATTATCGTCCTTAACAGATCGAGATGTTCCGTTATCTTCTTCCTTTTTTTATCAAACAGGTTTCCGCCAGCAAGAGGCTGGAGCAATTCCGATTATTATAGGGAATCCACCTGAAAAACATGGGGGATGGCTGCAAGTGGTGAAATAAAGTAGAGGGGGATAATCAATAGTTTTTATTGTTATTGATCCTACATGAGTATGATATATAAACGAAAGCGTTTTGTATTTCAGATGCTTTTAGTTAGTATTTGTTTATTACTTGCTGTGTTTATAGCAAGCGGTGCGCTATATACGCAAACTATATTGAAAGAATTATTGAAATAAGAGCGGCCGCATATTACGGATGGATGGGAGGTTCCTGAAACTCCTACGAAGAAAGAAGAGGTACCTCCTTGGGAGAAGGCAAAACGGATACAAACAAAATCGAAAAGCAAAAAAGGTGGAGGGGAGTCGATTGAACAAGCGGATAGTGAAGTAGAGAAAAGAAATACAGCACCTCTTATCTTTTCTTTTTCTTCCATCGTGCATATTTTTCAGACATGCAAACTGCACATGGTCTAAAACCTGCCGATATAGCCGTCTGTTCATCGGCAAAAAACACGCGATGTTTAACGTATCCACCTTTTGCTATAGCTCTAAGCGCTGAGGGACAATCTAATCTTCCATATAATTTACTCAGTCGATACCCACCAAAAATACCCGGTGTATCACTTTGATATGGATGCATATCGGCACCCAACAGGGTGAATGTCTTTTTTCTATTTTCAGCACTTTTCTCATTATCTTTATACATGCAATTACTTCCTATTTTTTTACGGT
This sequence comes from Bacillus sp. 103mf, assembly GCF_900116295.1. Lineage (GTDB taxonomy): Bacteria > Bacillota > Bacilli > Bacillales > Bacillaceae_G > Bacillus_A > Bacillus_A bruguierae. Next base: position 118,844 of record NZ_FPAF01000008.1, on the reverse strand, counting down.
TCGAACCCTGTCTGGCTCACATAAACCTGATTTTCCGGAAAGGTTTCTATAAATCTGTTATATACTTTTTTAATAACTTGCGGTCCATACCATTCTTCTAAACCAAGTTGGGCGTATTTTTTTTCAATTCCAAGTTTTCTCGTCCGTTTTCCTCCACTGCCATCGCCCATAAAGTAGTCATCAATACATATCCGATCGACGAATGGCTTCAATTTCTCAGGAAAATATTCCCCACTCGGTAATATGGGTGCTATCGCCACTTGGGTCGGTATTCCCGCATCCACTAATTTTTCCAATGTCTTAAAGCGTGCCTGAATAGGAGGTGCCTCTGGAGTAAAATGTTTACGTATCGTTTCCGAATCCGTTTCAATTGTCATACTTACCCGGACTCTATCTTTTAAATGCTGCAGCAAATCGATATCTCGACTTACAAGCGGGCTCCTCGTCTGTACTAATAAGAAGTCAGGGGGATCTTCTACCATAACCTTTAGTAGAGATTGCGTTACTTTTTCCTTATACTCTACTGGTTGATACGGGTCTGTGCTTGATGACATAAAAATGGTTACATTCCCTTTGGCTTTGGCACGATGAAGCTCCTTGCTTAGTAAATTCGCAGCTCCATTTTTAACATCGACCCAATTTCCCCATTCCCCTTCTCGAAAAAGGGATACAGGCATTTGGCGTACATAACAATATGAACACCCAAATGAACAGCCTGTATAAGGATTTAGTGAATGAGTATATCCAGAAAGAAAGCCTGTACCTTTATTAAGAATGGTTTTCGGGTTTTTATAGAACAATTCACTTTTCATGACGGAACCTCCTTTTCCTTCATTGTACGGCAATAATCACTCATTGCTGGAAGAAGCTTGTCTTTCCAGATCCAAAAGCAGTGTCTTCATTTCTAATCCGCCACGATAGCCAGTTAATGATCCATTCTTTCCTACTACACGATGACACGGTACGGTGATTAATACTGGATTAGCTCCGATGGCTGCCCCTACAGCACGAACAGCTGCTGGTTTATTTATATAATTTGCAATGTCGGAATAGGACTTCGTCTGTCCGTATGGAATCTCACAAAGTGCGTTCCAGACTGCAAGCTGGAATGCTGTCCCATTATAATCAAATGGAACAGTAAAGGTTTTCCTTTTTCTTTCTAGATACTGGGTGATTTCAACCGCATAAGGTTCAAGCTTTTCACCATCTTCAATAAGAGGACTTCCTGGAAAGCGTTTCTTAGCCCATTCGCACAATTCTTCGAATGGTTTGTTCTGTGAACCTACATAGCATAGACCCTTAGAGGTTGAAGCAATATAAAATTTCCAATCCTTAAACTTTAGTAAAGACCAATAAACGGTTGGTTTATTCTTTGTTTCCATTTTACATTTCCTCCATTTTGCTCATTTGACGAAATTGTGCTGGCGTCTGTCCGGTTTTCTTTTTAAATAAGGTAATAAAATAGGGCGTGTTAGCCATACCCACACATATGGCGATATCCGCAATCGCTTTATTTGTCTGAATCAAATACTCTTTAGCCGCGTTTAATCTAACCTGTTGTATATACTCAACTGGCGTGATGCCTTTAATCTTTTTAAACGTTCGATGCAAATGATAGGGACTCCCGTGAGCAATATCTGATAGCGTTTCTAGAGTTAATTTTTCTGTAAAATTTTTATCAATGTATTCTGTGATAAGTATCACCCATTCATTATCAGGCAATCTCACATTAGTAGGCTTACAACGTTTACAAGGGCGAAAATTTGCACGGAGAGCTTGTTCTGCGTTTGGGAAAATACGTACATTTTCTTTTTTCGGAACGCGAGATTTGCATGACGGTTTACAGAAGATCCCTGTGGTCTTTACAGCATAGAAAAATTGATTATTGTACGAAGCATCATTGTCTATAATTGCTTGCCACTTTTCATTTGTCATCATGTCCACGTCATTCAAAATTCTATGATCATGGCTCTCTTGTAATTCATTATTGATACTATCCGGCATTTATCTCACCTCTCCTTACAATATACTCCCTATAAATTCAGAATGTACAATTCTAGGAATGAAATAGCAAGATATTGAAATTTAATATTTACTTGGAATCATGAAAAATGATTCCAAGACCGTATCGTTCTCCAGAAGTAACCGTACTTACTCCGTGACGAACCGTATTTTTGTAATATCCTTTTTTACCTAGAGCAGGTCTATGGTTAGTAGGAAAGATCAGCGCACCACCTTGTTCCAAAGTAATCACATGCCCCCTACTCTGAGCACGAGGAATTTGTTCCACTAATAGGGATTCTCCACCGCAAAAGTCTTTATCTCGTTGATTTAATACAAACACTACTTGAAATGGGAAAAATACGTCTCCATATAAATCTTGGTGCAAGCAATTAAACCCGCCTTTTTCATACTTTAAAATTAAGGGTGTTGGTCTAGTTTGTTCATATTCTTCACATGTTTTCAAAAAATCTTGAAGATGATCTGGAAACTGTTCTGGTTTCTTTAAATAACTCAACCATCGATTTGCTGTTTTAGCCAACTCTGGATAAAAGGATTCTCTTAAACTTTGGATGATTTTGGGTAATGGATAGGAAAAGTATTTGTACTCCCCATTCCCAAAACGATATCTCGTCATATTGATTGTCGTTCTGTATGATCCTTCTTCACTATAAAGTTCTATGAAGAAGTCACATTCATCTTTTGTTAATATTGCTGGAAGCTTTGCAAATCCTTGCTCATCTAATTCGTTTTGAATTGAATCCCAATTTAAGCTTTTAACACGTGTTTTTATATCTTGAACCATTTTTATCCCTTCCTATTTAGCATTCTTGATAACTAACACTATAACCTCATAAATAGGAAAAAGTAAGGTATTTAGAATGTAATAGCAAGATAACGAAATTAATCAAGATTATTATGTGATAAAGTAAAACTTCAATCAGTGTGAGTTTTCCTTCTAATTATTTTGTGAATATTATAGGAGATAGTATTAAGATGAGGGGGATGAAAAAGTGAAATGGCATGAAGTCAATGATGATATTATTATTACATTACCTGAAGAGTTTGACATGAATGCTAACCTAGGCTATCTAACAAGGGAAAAAAATGAATGCATGTATGAAATCGAGAATGGTATCATTACAAGAGTCATAGCCATTGGGGGAATTCGGTCCTTGGTACAGGTAAGAGTAATCGATAATAAACAAATGATTATTCAGTTCTTAAATGATTCTAGGCCTATTGAAAAGTGGCAACGGGAAGAGATTGTAAAATATATTCGTGAATGGTTTGATCTTGATAACGATTTAACCCCATTTTATGAAATGGCAAAAGCAGATCCATTACTTAAAATGCCTGCCCGAAAATTCTATGGTTTGCGAGTCGTCGGCATTCCCGACTTATTTGAAGCTTTATGTTGGGGAGTTTTAGGGCAACAAATTAACTTAGCGTTCGCGTACTCCTTAAAGAAGCAATTTGTAGAAGGATTTGGCGATTCCATCGAATGGAATGGTAAAAAGTATTGGGTGTTCCCACCGTACGAACGAATTGCACTGTTAACACCTACTGACCTAGCAGATATTAAAATGACGGTAAAAAAAAGTGAATATATCATTGGAATTGCCAGGTTAATGGCAAGTGGAGAATTATCGAAGGAGAAATTAATGAAAATGAACTTTAAAGATGCTGAAAAAAACTTAATTAAAATACGAGGCATCGGTCCTTGGACAGCCAATTATGTTCTAATGCGCTGCCTCAGGTTCCAGACAGCTTTTCCAATCGATGATGTGGGTCTTATTAATTCGATAAAAATATTACGTAATATGGACCGAAAGCCTACGAAAGCTGAAATCTTAGAAATATCGTTTCCATGGAAAAACTGGGAATCATACGCTACCTTTTATTTATGGCGTGTCCTTTACTGAATAATTACAACTTAAACCGGAATGTACTCAATAAAAAGAGAATGAACTTTAAAACCTAATCCCTTTATTAATTAATCCTATATAAATATACAAGCACCTTGTTTAGGGACGACAAGTATAAGACAAACTTTTCAAAAGGTGCTGTTTGCCTTCTTAATAGGGGGGATTGGCTTTAACTCCTAGATTAGAGAGCCCCTAGCCTATCTGGAAGCCTTGACTCTTCCAAATTATGGCCCGATTGTTAAATAGAATGACCCGCATTTATTTAACAACTTTATTATTTTTTAAACGACTTTATTGTAAACTAAACAACTTTTTTGTCACTTAACAGTTATTATAAGGATTGTCGTAATGAAGATAGATTTTTCTATTATTAATGAGGTCATTTGTGGTACAAAAAAAGGATAGAACATACAGAATTATTCTGCTTGTATCTATCCTCTTCTTTTATTCTTATATAATGTGTAACATTATATATTTATTCTTGTTGAAACAAATATTGATGCAAATTTCTTGAATCTAAATAAAATTAACAAGTTTAGGATGTTTTTTTATGTGCAAGATCATGAGAAGTATCTACATCAGAAGTATTCTTCGCTCGTAATAAACTAATTCCATAGCCTAATACCGCTCCAATAAGTGCTGGCATAATCCATCCTAATCCAGCATCATATAAAGGTAATAGGTGAGAGAATAAAGAATTGATTGCTTCAACTTTTAGATTCGCCGTATTTAGTCCATCGAAGAGACTTACAATAAAAGTGAACAGTAGGCTTACTTGATATACTTCTGATCTTCCTTTAAACACTCGGTGTAAAAACGTTAAGAAGATTAGCACAATCGCTAAAGGATAAATCGCTGTTAATACAGGTACAGATATGGTAATCAGCTCTGTTAAGCCAAGGTTTGCAATGAAAGCACTGAAAATAGCTAAAATAACAGCAAATGTTTTGTATGATATTTGTGGAAATACTTTATGGAAATAGGATGAACACGCTGTAGTAAGCCCAACGCTTGTCGTTAAACAAGCTACAGTGATCATCATTCCTAATAATAAATTTCCTAAAGAACCGAAGTAGTAATTTGCAACTTTTGATAAAACTTCTCCGCCATTTTCTAAATGTCCTAATTTAGAAACACTAGAAGCGCCCATAAATGCAAGTGCAGTGTAAACAGAAATTAATACGACAGCGGCAATAAGCGATGCTTTTATACAAACATTGATAACCACTTTTTTGTCACTTACACCTTTCGCTTTAATCGCATTAATAATGATAATACCAAATACGAATGCTGCGAGAGTATCCATTGTTAAATAGCCTTGCTGAAAGCCTTTGAAGAAGGAATTTGTAACAAATTCTTGTGTTGGCGCTTCAATGTCACCGATTGGTTTTATAACAGCTGTAACAACTAAAATACCGATAAATGATAATTTAATCGGAGTTAAAAACTTTCCGACAACATCAACAATCTTTGTTGGATTTAAAGAGAGTAAACAAGTAATGCCGAAAAACAGAATAGTGAAAATAACTAAAGGTAAATGACCGCTATTTTCTCCTACGAATGGTTTTACACCTATTTCAAATGACACGCTTCCTGCTCTTGGTAAAGCGAAAAGAGGGCCAATTGCTAAATACAGAATAAATGTATATATACTCGCAAACAATGGATGTACGCGACTTGCCATTGCTTGTAAGTCATCACTACCAGAAACACCGAATGCTATTACACCAAGTAGTGGTACGCCAACTCCTGTAATTAAAAATCCAGCGGTAGCAACCCATACGTTACTTCCTGCTGTTTGTCCTAACATAGCAGGGAAAATTAAATTACCTGCTCCAAAGAAAAGGGCAAAGAGCATAAGCCCAATCACAAAAATATGTGATGTCTGCACATTTTTTGACACGAAAAAACCTCCAAATTTAAATATTTTGAATCTTTTGCACAACAATTATGATACAAAGTCACTTTTTGTCGAATTACTACGATAATAACAAAAATAAATTATTATGCAAGACAAAAATGAATTTTTCGTAAATTTATTTTCTCTATCATTTTTATTATATAGAAAATTTAATTAATTTTGTTTGTTAAGCGCTTTCTTTCTGTAGTGTATCACATGATATTTTATGATAATTATTATTTTTATATAACAAACAAAATAATAATTAAAATATTCTATCATTTTAAAATTGTCAAAAAAACGTTGGTTTGAAAGTTTATTTTGTGATATTCTGTAAAAAGAACGAACGTTTGTAGAAGGGGAAGTGAAATAAAGATGAAGCATTATGTTTGTAGCACATGCGGTGTACAATATCCGCTTTACGATGAACCACCTGTAAATTGTGTAATTTGTAATGAAGAACGTCAATATGTAAATCCAATGGGACAATCATGGACAACGTTAGACAGTCTACAGCAAAGCAAAACATATAAGAATGAGATTGTAAAAGAAGAAGAAAGTTTATATAGCATCACAACAAAACCGAAGTTTGCGATTGGTCAAAATGCTTATTTAGTCCAAACGGATTCATATAATTTGTTATGGGATTGTGTTACATATATTGATGAAGAGACTGTAGAAAGAATAAATGAACTAGGGGGAATTCATGGAATTGCTTTATCACACCCGCATTATTATTCAACACAAGTAGAATGGGCAGAACGATTTGATGTTCCGATTTATATTCATGAAGATGATAAGGAATGGGTAATACGTCCAAGTGAGCGTATCATATTTTGGTCTGGAGAATCTATGGAAATTTCAGAGGGTTTAACATTATACCGTCTAGGTGGGCATTTTAGCGGTGGTTCTGTTTTACATTGGAAAAATGGGGATGAGGGAAGAGGAGTTCTATTAACTGGAGATATTATTCAAGTTGTCGCTGATTCAAGATGGGTAAGCTTTATGTACAGTTATCCGAATCTCATTCCATTGCCAGCATGGAAAGTGAAAGAAATGGCTGAGAAAGTAAAAGAATTGAAGTTTAATCGATTGTATAATGCATTTCATGGAATTGTGAAGGAAAAAGCAAATGAAGCTGTTCAAAAATCAGCGAAAAGGTATATTGAGGCGCTTGAAGGAAAGTTATTACATAAATAAAAAACTTTTAAATGATCTATATAAATATATATTAAAAAATCGACATAAAACTCCTCTTTCTTTTTAGGTGTACGAGAGCATCTGGCCGTGCATAGAAGCGGTCAGGGCCTTTTTCTGCCACAGGCAAGGTTAAAACAAAAGGAGCAAGTAAGTAGCGGTCATGTTGTATTCTTCATAGCAGCGACTTATATGTCGGAAAATTAAAATGGATATATAAATCAAGTTTTGAAAAAACAAAAGCGCAAAATCTTATGGATTTTTGCGCTTTTGTTACGTAAAACCGTTATTTCTTTTTCGGTCTTCGGACTAATTCACCACCACAATTTGGACAGACGTGATTTGTGTTTTCTGTACAAGGTGAGCAAAAGGTACATTCATATACACATATGTATGCTTCTGAATCTCCTTGAAGGGCAGTATTACAAGTTTGACAATTTTTTTTCATTTCTAGTGCCATGGGGTTTCCTCCTTACATAGGGAAATAAATTTTATAATTATATGATAATATAGGATGGAATTAGTTTCCTTTCTGTTCATAATGTATTTTAAGATTTTTCTTTGTGTTTAAAACGAATTTATGAGAGGAATATTACAAATGAAAGTAGATGTAATTGACGCACAAATTTTACAATGTTTAACTCAAAATTCTCGTCTTTCTATTCGTGAACTATCTAAAAAAGTTAATTTGTCTGCGCCTTCTGTGGCTGAAAGAGTTCGGAAGTTAGAGGATGAGGGGATTATTGAAGGGTATACGACAAAAATTAATTATGATAAGTTAGGTTTTCATATTCATGCTGTATTAGAAGTGAAAACAAAAAATGGACAGTGTGAAAGATTTAGAGCATACATGAAAGCTTATCCAAGAGCTGTTTTTTGTTATCGCGTAGCAGGGCCTGCTAGTTATGTAGTGAAAATTTCTGTTCGAAGCTTTCAAGAAATAGAAATGTTTATTGATGATGTTTCAAAATTTGCTGAAACAGTTACACATGTTATTTTTTCAGAAGTAGGAATAGGCAATAATGTGTTAGATTATTATAGTCCAGATGAAATGTAACGAATAAAATAAGCTATGAAAAAACAAGGATGGCATTTAAACCACCCTTGTTTTCTTTATTTATCATTCATAAAGAATTTTCTTTTATGTGATGAATGGATAAGTTTAACCGGTAGTTACCAAATCTTAAAATTTCGTTTAATAAGTTATGTAAGCTTTCTTGGGAGTCTATTTGTACTTTGAGGAAATAACATCCTTCACCGCTAATTTTATGAGCTTCTACGATGGAATCTTCTTTTGTTATAAATGATGTGAATGTAGAGTGTTCATTTGTCTTCATAAAAACTGTGATGAAAGCAGTATACTGCATACCTAATTTCAAATGATCTACTAAAATGGTATACGCTTTTATTATTCCTTCATCCTCCATTTTTCGAATACGGTTTCCAACAGCTTGACCTGTCATATGAACGTTTTTACCAATATCTTTCCACTGCATTCGTGAATTGTTCTTAAGTAAATCAAGAATTTGCAAATCTGTTGAATCAATCATATTTCTAAACCCTTTCATGGTGAAATCATATGACGTTAAAGTCTTTCATGGGAATGTTACAGCTAACTTGATAAAGCTCTATAATTAGATTATAACTTAATTTTCAAAATATTGGAGGGCTAATAATGAAAACAGGACTTGTATTAATTGATATTCAAAATGATTACTTTCCAGGTGGCAGATGTGAATTACATGAGCCATTAAAAGCGGTAGAAAATGCAGAAAAGGTATTAGATTTCTTTAGAAAAGCGAACCTATCTGTATTTCATGTGCAACATATTTCAGTAAAAGAAGGGGCTACTTTTTTTCTTCCGAATACAGAAGGTGTAAAAATTCATCCTCATGTAGCGCCTCGTAAAAATGAATATGTTGTACAAAAAAATTATCCCAATAGTTTTCGAAAAACTAATTTATTACAGTTACTGCAGCGAGAGGGGATTGAACACTTGGTGATATGTGGAATGATGACACATATGTGTATTGATACAACAGTTAGAGCTGCCAGCGATTTAGAGTTCGAATGCACAGTAATTGAAGACGCTTGCACGACAAAAGATCTTGTATTTAATAATGAAACGATTCAGGCTAAACATGTTCATGTGGCATTCATGAGTGCCTTAAATAATATGTTTGCGAAAGTAATAAAAACAACAGAATTTTTATCAAATGAAATGTATATACAAGTTGAAAAAACGACATAAAAACCCTTTCTTTTTAGGGGAGGACGAGGGAATCTGGCCGTGCATAGAAGCGGTCAGGGCCTTTTTCTGCCATTAGAACAAAGGGAGAAAGCAAGTAGCGGTCCTGTTGTATTTTGCATAGCGCAATTTATTAAGAAAAAGAAGCTATTCTACAGCATATTTGTAGCTGCTTCTTTTGTACAGAAGAAAATGAATCTTAATATTTTTATAAACTATTATTCCCAACCATAACGTTTGACTGTACAGTTTATGTATTGTATGATGTTTGTAACAAATATGGGGAGGGAAGGTCGTTGGGAAGGTGTACCGAATCGGACAGTTGGCTCACATGGCTCATGTTTCGAAACGAACGATTGATTATTATACGAATCTAGGTATTTTGAAAGCGGAGCGATCTCAATCTAATTATCGCTACTACGACGAAACAGCAATTGAAACATTACGTTTTATTGAGAGATGTAAAGAAATGCATATACCGCTTTCTGAAATTAAGGATAGGATCGAGGAGAAAAAAAAGCTGCTCGGTGTTAATAAAGACGTTTCGGAACAAGTAAATGATGTAACAGAGCGTATCCACCGTTTGGAGACGGAATTAGTAGAATTAAAACCGTTATTAGATGGGTTAACAGATTCACAGCGCGAAAAACTAACGAAACATTTATCAACTCAGACGACAGCTTTAATACAATCTCTTATCTTACTTTTATAGTAGATAGAGCTATCCACCCTTTTAATTTCTGTATAGCGTTTTATTTTCTAAATGTAGAGAGTAAAAAAAGCAACTATTCATACAGGAGGTGGACACCTTAGTTTTCGAACTAGGGGGAATTCTTTGGAAATATTTAATTTAGTTATGATTGCGATTTTAATCGCATTTACTGGATTTTTCGTGGCAGCAGAGTTTGCTATGGTTAAGGTGCGTTCAAGCCGTATTGACCAACTTGTTGCAGAAGGAAAACGAGGCGCATTAGCAGCCAAAAAGGTAACAGCAAATTTAGATGAATATTTATCGGCATGTCAGTTAGGGATTACTATCACAGCTCTTGCGCTCGGATCGCTTGGAGAGCCTACGGTTCATCGATTATTACAACCGTTATTTCAAGATTTACATTTTCCAGAAGCAGCTGCGAATTCAGTATCGTATATTCTTGCATTTGCAACGGTTACCTTTTTACATGTTGTTGTTGGTGAGCTAGCACCGAAAACAGTAGCAATTCAAAAGGCAGAGACAATTACAATGTTGTTTGCAGCACCGCTTATTATGTTTTACAAAATCATGTTCCCGTTTATTTGGATGTTAAATAAATCGGCGCGTCTTGTAACTGGTTTATTCGGATTAAAACCAGCTTCTGAGCATGAGGTAGCACACTCGGAAGAAGAATTACGTTTAATTCTTTCAGAGAGCTATGAAAATGGGGAAATTAATCAGGCGGAGTATAAATATGTAAACAATATTTTTGAATTTGATAATCGCATTGCAAAAGAGATTATGGTGCCGCGCACAGAAATCGTTGGTTTCTATCTTGAAGATTCAGTAGAAGATCATATGAAAGTTATCCGAAGTGAAAAGTATACACGTTACCCGATCTTTGGAGAAGATAAAGATGATATTATCGGTATGGTGAACGTAAAAGATTTCTTTATTCGTTATATGAAAAACGACAAAGAAGACCTACAATCTATCAAAACATTTATGCGTCCTATTATTGAAGTAATGGAGACAATTCCAATCCATGATTTGCTTCTGCAAATGCAAAAGAAGAGGATTCCAATGGCTGTGTTATATGATGAATATGGCGGGACAGCGGGAATTGTGACGCTTGAAGATATATTAGAAGAAATTGTTGGTGAAATTCGTGATGAATATGATGAAGATGAGCATCCCCCAATTCATCATGTTGACGAGCATCATAAAATCGTTGACGGCAAAGTATTGATTAGTGAGATTCAAGATTTATTTGGATTACACATTGATGAAGTAGAAGTTGATACAATTGGCGGCTGGGTGATGACACAAAATCACGAAATTCAAGAAGGACAATTTGTTGAAACAGAAGGATATGAATTTAAAGTTTTAGAAAAAGACGTACATCAAATTAAACGTATCGAAATTCGTAAAATGGATTTACAAGAAGAAGCAGCAACTGTATAGTTGCTGCTTCTTTGGTTTTTTATGTAAAAATAGAAAAAACGTCCGATTTTAATCAATAAATATGGTTTACCTAATGAAGCAAGTTCTAGAAGAATTATTTGACATAACAATGGCCCTTGGAAGCGTACGGTTGTTCATCTTGATACGGTACCTCATAATTTTCCGACTCTCCATCTTGATTATTTGGCACAGTTTGATGGCAAGTTTATATATAGATCGAACTGCTGGTGAAGCTACGGCTAAATGTGATCAAGAAGCAGCAGATTTTATGGCTTTAAATTTGATGCATGATATGGTTACTGGCAGGCGAAATGTAAAAGATGCACGTCGTTTCATATCTGGGATATTATGGTGGTTATGATTGCGTGGGATATTTATGTTCTTCTGGGTGTATTTTCCTGATATAATAAAGATGACAAAAATGTTTGAAAATAAAGAGAGAACGATTAAATGTGTATAATCTTGGCGTTCCTCCGAATTTCGCATGACAGTTGAATGATGAATTGAATTCTGTTGAAGGAATGATGTTAATGATGGGACCAAACTCAAATGATAAGTATCCAATACCCGGAAATACAAATGTACAGTTCATTAGAAACACAATAACAAAGCCTAATATCATAGCTGGAGATTACTCCTACTACGATGCATTGAACGGAGAATTGTTCGAGGATCAAGTCTTGTACCATTATGAAGTCATTGGGACAAAATTGATAATCGGCAAGTTTTGTTCAATTGCCCCCGAAGTCAGGTTTATGATGGATGGCGGTAACCACAGAATGGATGGATCAACCTTTCCATTCAACATTTTTGGCAACGGCTGGGAAAGACACACGCCATCTTTAAAACAATTGCCGATTAAAGGGGATACGATTGTTGGTAACGACGTCTGGATCGGCAGACGTGCAACTATTATGCCGGGTGTGCGCATCAGTGACGGGGCAATTATAAGCGCTGAAGCCGTAGTCGTAAAGGATGTTGCACCCTATACTATAGTTGGTGGAAATCCTGCCAGGGAAATACGAAAGCGTTTCGCACCAGAGGTCATTCAAGAATTATTGGACATAAAATGGTGGGATTACGATATCGAACTTATTAACCAGTATATTGGCGCCATCGTAAGTGGAGATTTGGATACACTGAGAAAAATGAAACAGCAGTTATGATGCTTTATTGGGAGGTAAATGATATGAGAATCACGATACAAGAATATCCGGTTAATAAAGATTCAGGACCATACGGAATAACCGCTGGAAAAGACGGGGCATTGTGGTTTACGGAACAGAAGGGGAATCGAATCGGACGAATAAATGCTAAAGGTGAAATAAATTCTTTTTCCATTCCGACACCGAATGCAGGAGTTATGTCAATCATTTCGGACAGGACTGGCGAATTATGGTTTACAGAATATAACGCGAGTAAGATCGGGAAAATGTCGATGAACGGTCTTTTTGCAGAATATGAACTCCCTACGGCGAAAGCTGCACCTTTTGGCATAACGGAAGGTCCTGATGGAGCAATATGGTTTACAGAAATGAATAGCGGTAGGATCGGAAGAATCACAAATTCAGGGGAAATCACCGAATTTGAATTGCCTAATCCAAAATCATTTCCCTCTTTTATTACTTCGGGATCAGACGGGGCATTATGGTTTACACAGAATCAGAACAATACGATTGGGAAAATAACCACCAAAGGTGAGGTGACGGAATATCCGCTCCCAACACCTAACTCTGGGCCAGTTGGTATTACAAGCGGAACCGACGGAGCATTATGGTTTGTGCAAATCATGGGTAATAAAATCGGTAGAATTACGCCCTTAGGCGAGGTCAGTGAATTTGTTATACCAACGCCGGACGCTCGCCCTCATGCCATCATATCCGGGAAGAATGGGGATCTCTGGTTCACGGAATGGGGCGGTAACCAAATCAGCCGAATTACAATTGAAGGAGTTATTACAGAATATGTGATACCTACAAAGAATGCAGAGCCGCATGGTATCGCGATTTGTCCGGATGGTGATATTTGGTTCGCTGAAGAGTGTAATCAAATTGGACATCTGACAATCATGACGTAATAGTTCGAAAAAAGGTATATCCGCAAATATCTACGTGTTTTAAGCTGATACTACCTTGAGGGTTAAGAAATAACATTAAATTCCTTCTACATTGTGGGTACTATTCCTAGAAGGTGCTAAACAAAGTTTTAGTTCATATTCTTTTATTCCTCAGAACAAAAAGAACGAAAAAGATGGATAATTTATAATAAGGTTTGATTAAAAAACCTGTATTGGTATGCAGGTTTTTGGTTCCACAAACGGGCCATTTAATAGAATAAGGCTTTTTAATAAAATTGGTGTAGAGTTTGGAGAAGTTTAGATAAAAAGGATTATTTGTGGTGATTGTAGAAATTAAATTAAGAACGCCAAAACATTTAGGGGGAAATTAATGATTAATAAAGTCGGTCAAATTATGTTGTATGTAAATAATCAAGATGAGGCAGTGAATTTTTGGACTGAAAAAGTAGGGTTTAGTGTAATTTCTGAAGAAGATAACGGTCAAGGAATGAGATGGATTGAAATCGCCCCAACAAATGATGCAGAAACAAGTATTATACTCCACGATAAGGAATTAATCTCCAAAATGGAACCTAAATTAAACCTTGGTACACCTTCTTTAATGTTTTTCTCAAAAAATCTCGATAAATTACATAACGACTTATCAAATAAAAATGTTACAGTCGGAGAAATTGTAAATATGCCTTCTGGTAGAGTATTTAACTTTGCAGATAGTGAAGAAAATTACTTTGCAGTCATGGAAAAGAGTGAATAACTACCATTTTTAATCATGCCTAGCGAGAAGACCCTCACCTCAAGCGCGAAACGGTAGGTGTGGGTAGTTCAATGAACTAAAGGGTACAATTATGAAGCAATACAAGTAGAAAATGATCAATCTTAAATCTGTTGGATAAGAATCCATTTTGAACAATTTTTTTCAAAATGGATTCTTTTTAATGTTTATGGTAAATATTCCTAATTATTTAAAAATATAATAAAAATGAAAATTACGTCTTTTAGAACGAGAGGGGGATGGAATATGAATAAACAGCAAATTATTGATGCATACGATATATTAGCTAGTCATTATGAACATAGAGTCGATTTTGAGAGTCCGTATAATACAGATTATGAACGTCCGGCTATGATGAGTCAGTTGCCTAGCAGTATAAAAGGAATACATGTACTCGATGCTGGGTGTGCAGCAGGATGGTATACAGAACAGTTTCTAAATAGGGGAGCAAATGTAACCGCGATTGATGTTAGTAGCGAGATGGTTGCGGCTACAAAAAGAAGAATAGGGGAGAAGGTAGAGGTTTATCAACTAGATTTTGAAAATGCGTTACCTTTTGCAGACAGTACATATGATTGTATTGTCAGCTCGTTAGCTCTTCACTATATTGCAGATTGGAAACGAACATTTGCTGAATTTGTGAGGCTATTAAAGCCAGGTGGAACATTTTTGTTCTCCGTTCATCATCCAACAATGGATATTCATCTTTCAGAGAATAAAGAATACTTTAAGCGTGAATTTCTTCATGATAGATGGAAGAAAAGCGGTAAATATGTTGACATGTATTTTTACCGCCGACCACTGCAAGACATTATCAATGATACACTTCATCATTTTGAAATTGAAAAAATGATTGAACCGATCCCTACGGAAGAATTTAGAAGAAATTACCCATCATCTTATGAAAAGCTCTTAAAACAACCAAGTTTTTTAATTATAAAGGCAAAGAAAAAGAGATTCTAAGAATACAAGAAATTAGCAACATCTACCGCTGTGTAAGTTTTAGCGAAGTTAAATCCTATATAAATACAAATTAAAGAATCGAGATAAAAACACTCTTTCTTTTTAGGCGGACGAGAGCATCTGGCCATGCATAGAAACGGTCAGAGTCTTAACACCTCAACTTTTACAAATGTAATTTTCATTTTAGTAGCTCCTTAAAACAGGTTGTATTGTAAATAACTTGTTATATTAGATAAAGCGTTTTTGATGATTCGGCTTTGATGAGGAACGAAAAGCTATGAAATACCACATAACATTCACGATTAAAGTAGCTATGCAAAGTACTAGTAAAGTAGGGGATATCTCCATCGTTAAAATGACTACGAGTGTAGTCAGGCACATAAGAAGTCCAAATCCACAAAATACGGCCATAACGAGCTTCATGATGTGCACTCCGACTATATATAAAATTAAAGGCAGAATATAAAACGCAAGAACCATACCTATACTTACCCACATATTAAAAGTACCAAACTTATTGGCGTTAGGCCCGGAATCAGCAAGTGGAGAAAGTGAAGCCGCAACCAATAAAGAACAGAAGAATAACGCGGAAACTAAAGTCATGAAAATAATACGGGATTTGTTTGTTTCTTTTGTCATGACATGTTTCATTCCTTTCGAAGTAATTTATTGCCCCTTTATATTGTAACAAATATATAAATAAAAGGGTATTTTTGGTTGTTGTGTAGATTAACTTAACATATGTGAAAGTAAAACCAGAGTATGTAAAAATGTTACATACTCTGGTTTATATGCAATAGATTTTCATCTGTTTTAACAGTTCGATTTAAAAAATGAAGAAGTGAAAATCCAGCAATGCCTAAAAGACCAAAAATAATCCAAGGAAAACTCATATTTTGCCAATACTTCGTAAAGAAAGTTCCTGTATAGTTTCCGATAGTAAATCCAAGCGCTAGTGATAGCTGGAAGAAACCAAAATAGGTTGCTGTGTATTGTTCGTTGCTAAAGTTTGCTACAGCAATATCGGCATTAGGTAATACAAGCGTTTCTCCAATCGTAAATAAAATGACACACACTAGTAGCCAATTTGGATGAAAAGAAAATGGGATAAGAAGAAAAGATAACCCCATTAGTAATACACCATACTTTACAAGAGAAAGTGCATGATATTTTTTGAAAAGATATTTAAATGCAATCATAAATAAAAAACCTGTAATGGCGTTTGTTGTAATGACGAGTCCTACTAAGTTTTGATCGTGGCTTATATTATTCATATGAAGTGGTAGTGCAACTGTAAGTTGTGTAAACATCGTATAAAAAAACACCATGATGAGTGAAAAAGATAGAAAGTGTTTGTTTTGTCCGGCTGCTTTTATTCCTGTTAAAAGTTGCGTTTTATGCACAGTAACATGAAAGTGAGATCTAAGAAGAAAGAACAGGAATGCTAGAACGAACATGAGTGATCCGGTAAATATAAATGGATACATAGGATTCCATTGAAGTAGTATACTCCCTGCAATCGGCCCAATAATTGCTCCGCCGTTTAAAAAGAGATTTAGGTATGTAAAGGTATCTTTTCTTATATGAGCTGGTTGAGAGCCAAAGACAGCGCGTGCAGAAGG
This sequence comes from Bacillus sp. 103mf, assembly GCF_900116295.1. Lineage (GTDB taxonomy): Bacteria > Bacillota > Bacilli > Bacillales > Bacillaceae_G > Bacillus_A > Bacillus_A bruguierae. The sequence continues at coordinate 101,981 of NZ_FPAF01000008.1, read as the reverse complement.
TTCATAGAAAGCTGTTCCAAATCCAATGAATATTGTTGCAAGTATAATGGGGTGAAATCCAGAAAATATTCCTAAAGAAAGAAAACCAATACCTCGTAAAGTCATTCCGGTTATCATCATGGTAATATAGCCAATCCGATCTGCAAGTATTCCCGTAAGTAATGGGAATATTCGAGAGGTAATCGTAAGGGCGGTTAAAATTGTACCAACTTGCATAGCGGAAAAATGTAAAAAATTAGATAAATAGATAGCTAAAAAAGCCATCACAGCAAAATGACCGAGCGTCATAAAAAAAGAAGAAAATAATACAAAACGAATAGGTAATGAAAAAGATCTCAAAGTATTCACTCCTTTTTGTTAACCATCTAAAAATTATAACGGTTAACATTTTTATGTTATGATTATACTGAAAATAAGAGATAAAGTAAACTATGGAAAGTTGGTGGTGATTTTGAGTAACAACCAAACTGCACCAGAGATGTTAGAAAGTATAAGGGCGCTTTTAAATACATGGAGAATACCAAATGAGACGAGAGAACCAATTGATTTTTTTGAATCGGAAGAAGATATACATCAGTTTATGATTGAGCAGTGGAATGAAAAGCTTCTTTTTGATTCAGTGAAAGAAGTGCAAAATTTCCGAGATACGATTCGTGAGGCGGTGGAGCAACAGAAGCCGTTACAGCCGTTGTTTGAAAAATATCCATTGCAAGTAATGATTGACGATGAATCAAACGGCATTACATATCAAGCAATTGGTGAGGAAAATTTATATACATTTATATTGCAGATTATTATCTCTGCCATTACAAGCAAACAGTGGGGGAGATTAAAAGCTTGTCCAGATTGTAAATGGGTGTTTTACGATCAATCTCGTAACAGTAGTAAACGTTGGTGCGGTATGTACGCTGAAGGAGAAGGGGGACGAGCTTGCGGAACAATTGCAAAAGTAAAAAGGCATCGAGCGAAGAAAAAAGCGAGTTCAAGTTATATAAAATAGCGGAAGCATTGCAGTAATGCAATGCTTCCGCTATTTTCTTACTTTCTATACTGAACAATATGTTGCATAAAATATTTATGTTGAATGCAACTTGCTGTTTTTATTGTATAATACGGACGGTGTTGTTCTAATTTTTCTCTTTGCTCCATTGTTTTCTTTTCATGGTCAGATATACGTAACATGAAAATCATCTCCTTTTATCTAACAATATACTTGTAGTAAATAAAAAACATATTGTTAGAGTTAAGGAGGAACGCTTTGTAGCATAAGTAAAAAGCACCTTCCTCTCTCAATACGCTTACGAGGTTAGCTGTCGGACTCGGAATGTGAGAGTATCCCTACTAAAAAAAAGATTCGCCCCAAGTGGCAAATGCCACAGAAGTGGTTTCCCCGTTCCGAAATTTGGATTAAGCGAAAGGTTATATAAATTAAATTAACATATTTATCCAAGTTAATCAATTTATTTTAGCTTTGTTAACTGCACAAGAACGAGACCGTCTGGTAATGTAATTTCTTTTGTTTCTATAAAATTATGTTTCTTATATAAAGAAAGTGCAGGCGTATTTTTCTTACCGGTTTGTACAATATAGTTTGTTGTTTCTTCATGTAGTTGAAATAGGTGTTGCAATAGTGCTGTTGCAATTCCTCTATGAAAATATGTAGGGGAAACAACGAGACGATGAATATCAACAACAGCATCCTCATATAGAAACGAAATAAATCCAGCTAACGTATTATCAATGAAGTATCCATAAAAGATTTCATTACAATTTTGAATATCAACAATCGTGTCATATAATCGAGGAATTGAATCGTTTTGAATGTACTGTGCTTCAATTTTATATGCGGGAATTTGAACTTCTAAAATTTCCGCAGCTTCTTCAATAGAAGAAGGAGATAATTTTCGAATCAAGTGAAGGTCTCCTTTTATGAAAAGAGGGAGAATTTTATATTCTCCTTCTTTCGTATCAGTATTTTTACATTTTTACAAGTAATTGATTAGCATATTGACGTGCCCATTGATCAGCTGCTAATACTTCTTCTAATGAAGGATTCGCAACATTATGATGAGCTTCTAATGCAGAATAGATTGTTTTTTCAATGTCAAAAAATGAAATTTTATCTTGTAAATATAAAGCATTCGCAATTTCATTAGCAGCATTTAATACAGCCGGAGTTGTCCCACCAATTTTCCCAGATTCATAAGCATAGTGAAGGCAAGGGAATTTCTCTAAATTAGGTTTTTCAAAATGCAAGCTGCCAATTTCTAATAAATTTAATTTTTTAAAAGAAGATGCTAAACGCGATGGATAGTGGAATGCATATTGAATCGGCATACGCATATCAGGTGCCCCAAGCTGGGCCATAATAGAGCCATCTACAAACTCTACAAGAGAGTGAATAATGCTTTCTTTATGAATCATAACATCAATTTTTTCATAGGGAACGTCAAATAACCAACGTGCTTCCATTACTTCAAATCCTTTATTTAGTAATGTTGCAGAGTCAATTGTTAATTTTGCTCCCATGAGCCAGTTTGGATGTTTTAGTGCATCTTTCGCTTTGAGAAGTTTCATTTCTTCACGTGTTTTATCTCTAAATGCACCGCCAGACGCTGTTACAATTAACTTTTCAATTTCTTTATTGTTTTCACCATTTAAGCATTGGAAAATAGCAGAATGCTCACTATCTACTGGAATAAGGCGACAATCATTTTTCTTTGCTAATTCTGTAACAATATGACCTGCTGCCACTAATGTTTCTTTATTCGCAATCGCAATGTCTTTTTTCGCTTTTAAGGCCTCAATTGTTGGAAGCAGTCCTGCTACACCAACGACGGAAGTTAAGACAAGATTACTATCGGGGTGTGTAGCAACTTCAATCAAGCCATCTTCTCCGTATACAACCTTTACTCTAGTAGAAATTCGTGAGCGTAGTGTATCTGCTAATTCTTTCGTACTTACGCTTACAATACGCGGCTGAAATGTTTGGATTTGTTGTTCTAGCATATCAATATTTTCATTTGCAGTTAAACCAATAATTTGAAAATGTTCTGGGTGAGCAGAAACTACATCTAGAGCTGACGTCCCAATCGAACCAGTTGATCCCAGAATTGAAATGTATTTTACCATAATAAATCCTCCGTAGTTGAATGAATCTTTTCCGTGAACTTATATATAATTAGCTAAAAAAAGGAAAATTCCTGCTTAATAAGACAGAAAGTTCCCTTTTATCTAAAAAAATATTGTGGTATAATGAGGGGAAAATAAAAGAAAAAGCGATGATAGAGAAGAGTACATATTTGGAACTTCATAGAGAGCTGATGGTTGGTGAAAATCAGTAAGGGAAAAATATAGAATGGGCTCTGGAGCTGCAAGCCGAACTGAGTAGGCTTTGACGGTTGTTTCGACGTTATTCGAATTATAAAGAGAGCTATGAAATTGTAGCTAATAAAGGTGGTACCGCGGGAGTCCCTCGTCCTTTTTAGGATTGAGGGGCTTTTTTATATGGTAAAGGAGGAGAAGTTATGAATAAAAAAGTTATGTTAACAGGAATTAAACCAACTGGACATCCACATCTTGGAAACTATATTGGGGCAATTAAACCAGCCCTGCAGCTTTCTAAACAAAAAGAAGGAGAGGCATTATATTTTATTGCCGATTATCACGCATTGAATGCGCTGCAAGATCCCAAGAAGTTTCGTGAATATACGAAAGAAGTAGCCGCAACATGGTTATCATTAGGCTTAGATGAGCATGTAATCTTTTATCGTCAATCAGATGTACCAGAAATTTTAGAATTATACTGGATTTTAGCTTGCCTTACTCCGAAAGGATTAATGAACCGCGCTCATGCTTACAAAGCAAAGGTTGATCAAAATATAGAAGCAGGAGTAGATGTAGATACTGGTGTAAACATGGGACTATATACGTATCCTATTTTAATGGCTGCCGATATTCTATTATTTCAATCAAACTATGTTCCAGTTGGGAAAGATCAAATTCAGCATGTAGAAATTGCGAGAGATATTGCTTCGTATTTTAATAACGCATTTGGGGAAATCTTTATATTGCCAGAGTATATCATTCAAGAAGAAGGAGCAATTGTACCAGGTCTCGATGGACGAAAAATGAGTAAAAGCTATGGAAATGTCATTCCATTATTTGAAGAACCAGAAAAGCTGAAAAAACTTATTTTCAAAATGAAAACAGATTCTTCCTTACCAAGTGAACCGAAAGAACTTGAAACATTATTTATGTTGTATAAAGAATTTGCGACAGCTGAGGAAGTCGCAATAATGAAAGAGAAATATGCAACAGGAATTGGCTGGGGGGATGTAAAAAAAGAGCTATTTTGTGTCATTAATCGTGAGTTAGAAGAGCCAAGGAAGAAATATGAAATGTATATGAATGAACCGCATTTACTTCAAGAAGCAATAGAAAAAGGAGCAGAGCGGGCAAGGGAAATTGCTAAGGTGAATTTAGCGGAAATAAAAAAACGGATTGGGTGTTAATGTAAAAAACAGCCAATTGATTTGTTTCATTTATGTGTGGAGGGCGTTTATGACCTGTACAAAAGTGAGCATTATAGGTTAAAACAAAAGGGAAAAATATGGAATGGGCTCTGGAGATGCAAGCTGAATTGAGTAGGCTTTGACGGTTGTTTCGACGTTATTCAAATCATAAAGAGAGCTATGTAATTGTAGCTAATAAAGGTGGTACCCCGGGAGTCCCTCGTCTTTTTTAGGATTGAGGGGCTTTTTTATATGTAAAAGGAGGAATAGTTGTGAATAAAAAAGTTATGTTAACAGGAATTAAACCAATTGGACATCCGCATCTTGAAAACTTATATTGGGGAAATTAAACCAGTAAAATGCTATACCTTTGAAGGAAACATAATTTTTTGTTGATTAACTCAGGAATGTTTAAAAAAAGAAGTCCTGGGGTATACGGGACTTCTACGGGTAATGTGTCAAGTAATGGCGTGCTCGACTGAGTAAATTTAACATGAATTTTCAAAAAAATATATTGGTAAATTTGTCTAATTTAAAGGTGCGTATTTGCGCTAAAAAAGACGTCTCGTTAATATATGAGACCTAAAATGCAATGCTGACATGTAAAAACCTATGCTATGCAACTTTAACATGATTTTTCGAGAAATAGCATTAGTAAATATAGCTAATTTGTTTTGAAAAAAGAGCAGATAACCTTCGCTATCTGCTCAGCCTCAAGGGAAGTGGAGACTAAGGTATCTACAGTGTTAACGGAACATTGAGGTTTATTCAAATGAAACAGAATTAGTATATGTATAAATTGTAAGATGAATTAGATAAAAAATAACATAATTGTAGTATAGCAAGATAAAACTGAGATTATAGAAAACAAGTTTTTGAGTTTTCGGCGCTCCTTTTCATCTTCGGTAGCAAAAGAAATATGTTTTTTTATTCCAGATGTTAATATCCACACACCAAATATTAATCCTAATATACCAACAAAAATCTGAAGAATTGGGAATGTAGTGGCATCCAAGACAAGTGAAAGTAAAGTTTTAATTGATAAATAACACAATGTTGTTAAAAGAGAAGCATATATGATAGCGATGATCCATTTATTTATTTTTCACCCTCCTTTTGGGATAAAAGTAAATTTATGTAATTTAAAACATTGTATCATGGTTTACCTTTGGTTGTATGCATGATTAAAAGTCAACAAAATAATCCTTTTATAGAATGGAGATTTAAGTATGGGAAAGAGTCAACGAGATAAAGGTACAAGACGTGAATTTGCTAGTTTAATAGGAGGGGACTTGTGTGCCACTCTCTGGTGCGGTAGAGAGATACTCTAATGATGTGAATGAAAGGATTAGGTCTTGAATGGGAAGTAAAGGCGAGGAAAGATGGATTCAAGAACTAGCTAAAAACTTGTTGCCAATACACACGCTGCACTTAACATAGCAAACTTTTTCATAGTAACGTCATCCCCTTAGATTTTGAAGTGAAATAAAATGTATTTTTTAAAAGGTAAATTTTGTTAATTTAATTTAACTTTTCTTGTATTATAGTATAAGAATAAAGGAGGAAGAATTTTGAAAAAGATAGTGAGTAGTATTTTGGGAGTTATTATGTTTGTATTTTGGTTAAAGTCCTTTGGTATAAACATTATTTTTTTGGAATTGACTGGACTATGGTGATAATAAGTTTTATAAGGGATACTATATTTTATATCGTTCCACTTATATTTCTATATTGGTTTATTAGACTCGTAAAAATACTAGAATCTAAATAAAATTAGATGCTATATCTTTATTAAATATGGTATCTTGATGAGTGGCACGTAAGTTGGATTAGATAATAAAGAAACCGCTCATTTTTAGGTGGACGGCTTGTTTTTTAAATCTATTAAAATGTTACGAGGAAGATCCACTTCACCTTCATTACTTACAATACCGCCAGTGTTACCTTATATTTAATACTAATTATTTATATCAGTAGGTACTGCACTTAGGGCTACATCAACAGGTCCTAATTTTTCAATTAATTTTTTTGCCTTACCATATGGGAATTCCTTCACTAATATAAAAGGAAGATTTTTCGAACCTTTTAATAAATCCCCTGTTGAAATGTCAAGTGCTAATACACTTTTTATTTTTACTAAGTTTTTTAATCCTCCATTAGGAGTTTCTACTAACACTATATTACACGTATCAGGAAATTCCACTGCTATCTTCTGCATTTTTCCATTTAAACACCCTGCATTTACCCAATCACTAAAATCTAAGGTAATTACAGTAGCGTGATTGGGATCCATATCATCAGAATCAACAACCAATAATTCTTTTACATCTGCACTTTGCAACATTAAAAAAACATTACCACTACCATCATCACCGATAGAAACATACCCACTTGCATATTCAGTTACTTCCCAAGTCTCATTTCGTTCTAGAATATCCTCAGTACCATAAATAGTTAAACCTCCACCAATTGAAAAACCATTCGTGTATCTCAATAAATCCTTATATGCATTAGGAAATTCCATTTTCATCAGATCTTCTAATTCTTGAATTTCAATATCACTTGCTGGGTTATTTTTTATTAAATCAGGAATTTTAGATAAGTCTATCATTCTTTTATAAAACCTCCTAAACTATCAAAATATTTATAAGCATCCACTAATACCTTTCTTGCAATTTTTTGATCAACTCCTGCCTCAATCATTTCCTTATAGCTTACATTAAATTCATAGCGTATATCAGTATCATAGCCCTCAATTCTTCTTCGTTTTCGTTGTATAGCAGAAATTTTCGACATGGAAATAAGTGATTTTAACAACGCTAAGAGATTTAATACAACACAATTTAAAACATAGTGAAAATGACTAATTTACCATAAGTAAGCACGAAAAAAGAGTCTGGATCTAGACTCTTTTTTTAAAATAGTTCGATTTTTGATACAAGATACTATGTAAGTAAATGTTTAACGTTTTTTATTTTTAAAGGGTATGTAGGTTAAAATTAAGCATACAGAACATATGACAAAAATGATAAGTTGCTTCATTACATCTCTCCTTCATTTTTTTCCATCTTTGATTAAGTATAGCAGAAAAGAATTCTAAAGGTAGGGGTATCCCCCATGCCCATCAACTTAAGAGGCTGATTTTATTGGAATGGACACTAATTGATGAGCAAAAGATAACATCGTATTTAGTGCAAGTATCTCAGCAAGATAAAAATTTCTTGTTTCACATTCGGGAAATTGATGACAACATAGATATTAATTTTATTGATGAAAATAATAAATTTTTAACACCTGTTCCTGTTGGACTATTTCGTAAACTTCCTAGCGAGAAAGATAAAATGAATTTTAGAAGAGAGTATAGAAACATGTCAGGATTGGTATTATTAGAACCATTGACACGTGAGGAATCAATTTATGTAAGAGAAATGAAAAAAGAAGAGGTTGCTGCATTTAGATACTTAGAAGAAGCTTTTTCACGAGACTTAATGAATAAAGTAAAAAGCCCTCTCATATGAGAAGAGCCAAGGAAGAAATATGAAATGTATATGAATGAACCGCATTTACTTCAAGAAGCAATAGAAAAAGGAGCAGAGCGGGCAAGGGAAATTGCTAAGGTGAATTTAGCGGAAATAAAAAAACGGATTGAGTGTTAATGTGAAAAACAACCAATTGATTAGTTTCCTATCATAGACTTACAGTTCACTCTGCAATAAAACGGTTAAAAGAGTTAATCTAATAACTAAAGTGGGCTTTAATAAAACAAGGGAACTCCGTAAATAGGGATTCCCTTGTTTTATAGCTCAAATCAACAATAGTATTTAACAAAATTTTTCTAGGAATGTGTCTAAAACTAATTTATGTACTGATCCAATATTTGGAGGGAGATCGTGGATGGGAAAGAATCGCAAATCTTTTGATTCAACGTGATCGATACGTAATGTTCCTTCAAAATCACGACAAATGTATGTAACGAGAACACCGTATACTTGATCTCCATTTGGATAAATATTAAAAAATTCTTTCCCAGAAAAGGTTTGAAGTGGTTCTAAATGTTTCACGATTAACCCTGTTTCTTCATAGACTTCTCGTTTAGCAGCCTCTTCTAACGTTTCACCACATTCAAGCGCACCTCCAATTATGCCCCAGCAATTGTAATCACTGCGAAGTTGAAGGAGTACTTCATTATTTTTGTTTAATAGAATCACATGTGAACCTACTAAAATGAGTGGCCGATTTCCAACTAAACTACGCATTTCTTCGATATATCCCATATAGACACCTGTTTCTTTATTTATATTTCATACGTACAAATTGTAAGTATGTTTCGTATGGAGTAAATCCTAACTTCATAGTATTCTACATATATGTAAGAACTCCTGCTCATGCGATAGAAAACATGTTATTTTAAAAATTGTGTAGAAAGAGGTTAAAGAATGAATCAATTTGTTAATATGGAACGGGATTTTAAAATATTAGTGGGAGAGCCTCATTATATTACCATTGAAGAAAATAATTCAGTTTCCTATACAAAGGAACAAGTGACAGAGGTAGTGCAATATTGGATAGAAAAAGCAACGGATAAAGGAGTTTTACATTTACATTTTGTTGTTTCACCCAAAAGTCCAAATTATACACATTATGAAGAGATGTTTCAGTATTTACAATTTCAGCATCAAAAAAGTTGTGTGATGGTACTGAAAGATTTATCTGATGTTACAGAGGTGGAAGTTCCGTTTACGCTGAAAACAATAGATGAAGTAGGCGAAGACGCATTTAAAACAATTTGGCTGGAATCTATGCAGGATTCTTTAAATACGAAAGAAACATTATCTATAGACCAATTATTATATGCTTTTCAAACAGAAATTGGCGGCAGATGGAACGAACATTGCTTAGTCGCTTTTCAAGGAGAAAATCCAGTAGGGGTTATTTTGCCCCATATTGAGCCAGGTACGGTAGAAGAAGGGAGATTGTTTTATCTTGGTATTGTCCCGAATATGCGTGGAAAACGATACGGGACAATGCTTCATGAAAAAGCGTTATACATTTTAAAAGAAATCGGTGCTTCATATTATGTGGGGAGTACTGACGAAATGAACGATGCCATGAAACGAGTGTTTTCTAACAACAACTGTATACAGTTAGGGAAGATAGAGAAATACACAAGAGTGATCAGAAAAGGGTAAATGAAGATCCCTCTCGAATTATTGAAGAAATAACTCAAGGGGGAATTTGATGATAAAACAAGTATTTAAAAGAATGGTTCCGTTATATCCGGAAGTTTTATTTCCAGACTGGCATGTAGAGCACATATCACAGCGGCAGGAGAGTGAAAAGTGGGAAACGCTTTGGTTTCAGGTGATTACTCCTACAGGAATGTTTCGCGTGAAACAGTTTTTTCTGGATATTATGGAACCGACTTTTCCAGACAGTTGTTTGTCTCACGCACAGGGCGAGTGTTTTCAATATAATAAACTTACATATTGGCGTGGTATAAATTATAAAGGGTGCGATAGTTACGTCACTTCTAAGTGGAAAACACAAATTGAAATTTCTATTGATGATGGAGTTATTGAGCAGCATCAGATGGAGGAATTTTTATATGGTTTACAGCCACTTGAATTAGAGAAAGCAAAACAACAAATGAAATTACCATTTCATCGTTTAAGTTTTCAGGCTCATATAGAAAAGGGCGGAGGCGAAATCAGTCGTTGCTTTGCATGGAGTTCTCCTAAAGAAAAGGAGTTTGTATCATTACCGCTTCTAGTTCCCTGTTCATGGGAATTAGAGTCTGTTGGTTTTGGTGACAACGAAACGCAGTATGTATATTGGGATGCAAAAGAGCAGTTATATACACTATGGGCATGTCGGCATACTAATTATAGCTATCACCCTGTATCCTCATGGATAAGAAATTATAGTTCCCCACAAAAGATTGGAAACTGTGAATACTATGTGCACCCGCAAAGAGGTACAGTTGTATATCAAGATTTGGGGAATGAACAAATTGCCTATGTATTTCGAGGAATACCTTGTACATCTTTTACAGATATACAAGAAATATTTTCTCTGTATTTATAAATTGATTGCAAAATGTCATGAAATATGTAAGACGCGTTACATAATGTGGTATACAATAGGGGGTAGAAACGATAGAGAAAGTGATAGGTGAAAAAATGAAAACGAACATGAAACGAACAGGCTTAGATGTGACAGTAGAGCGAGAAAACGCTAACACTTTATCTATAAACTGGGGCAGTGCAGAAGAATCAGTGCGTGTTTATTGGAGTACATCCTCAGAGAATATTGAAGAAAATGGACAATTATTAACGGTTGTAACAGATGCTTCTTCCATTACAATCGAAGATCCGAATCCAGCTATGCGAGTTTATTTTCGATTAGTTACGAACGAAGGAGAGCGTATTACAGTAGCAGAGCGCCGCTTACCGCTGCAAGGTGCATTTAACTTTCGTGATTTAGGTGGGTATGCAACAAAAGATGGCCGTGTGGTGAAATGGGGGAAATTGTACCGCTCTGAAGAATTAGCAGGATTAACAGAAGAAGATATTCGTTATATACATAATTTAGGCTTGAAAGTTGTTTGCGATTATCGTACAGATTTCGAAGTGCAACATAAACCAAATCCAGAAATACAAGATGTTCGTCAAGTTTCTTTACCAGTTATGCAAGATTTAGCAAAAGACTTAAATATCAATGAATTTTTCCATTTAGGAGATTTATCAATGCTTGGCAAGCCAGGAGAATATTTAGTGAAGATGAACAGGGATTTTGTAACTGGTAATGAGGCATTTGTGACATTTTTAGAACTTATACAAGACGCAAACAACTTACCGCTTTTGAACCATTGTACAGCAGGAAAAGATCGAACTGGCTTTGCATCCGCTTTATTATTACTGTTACTAGGTGTGCCAGAAGAGACAGTCATGCAAGATTATTTACTGAGTAATGGATTTCGTGAACAGTTGAATGAGAAAATGATGGCTTTTTTAGGAGCGCGGCTTAAAGATGAAGCAAGTATTGCAATTTTAAGTGCAATGTTTGAAGCGAAGGTTGAATATTTACAAGCGGCATTTGATGAAATTCACAACGTATATGGTTCTGCGGAGCAATATGCTGAAAAAGGAATTGGACTTACGAAAGAACAGTTAGACGCTTTGCGTGCTTTATTGTTAGAAGAAAAATAAAATAGAAGGTAGAGAGTTTAAAGAGTCATACGATTATTTTTTAGAATCTCTATTTTTTTATTTTCTTTGTAAGCGTCAAATTTTGTCCAACGGCAAAATTATCATTAGTATTTGTATTGCAATAGATAAAAAAATATGAAGAATGATTTTATCCCGCTATTCGTGGGCAGTAAGACCCCCACCTCAAGATTTAGAGAGAATATTGTCCAGTTCCAGTGGCTAGAATGTTCGGTGGCTTCGCTTCTTCCTACGAGGCAAAATACACCTCTACGTCAGAAGCTCCATCCCCCTCACATTCTGGACGAGCCACTTCCACTTTTCTTCATTGTCCAGCTCTAGCGGCTAGAATCTCCGGTCGTTTCGCCCCTCCGACCAGGCAAAAAATGCCTCTTTGTCAGGGACTCCAATGTCCTGCGCTTCTGAGCGAGCCGCTTTCGCTTTTCTAAAGAAGATAGGTGGGGATAACTGCCCGTAAAAGCCCGCCCAATTGGGCGGGCTTTCCATCCGTGGGGGATGAAGAAAACCCCCACGGATGGAAGTTTCACTTTATTTTTGATGTATTCGTTTACTAGTAATCAAAATACAAGGCCAAGAAATTTCTTGGCTGGCAATTCTTATACAGTTATAAATGGAGGCAATAGTTATGCAGCAAATAAAAAAAATAGGAGATTCATTTTGGTATATGACACCTGTTTCTGAAACAGATAGACCTATCTTAGGAATGGTAGTTGGAAAAGAAAAGACTTTGATGATAGATGCAGGTAATTCAGAAGCACATGCACATTTGTTTTTAGAAATGCTAAACGAACAGAACATCTCAAATCCTGATTTCGTTGCATTAACACACTGGCATTGGGATCATATTTTTGGATTACCTGTATTAAAAAATGCTTTGTCTATCGCACATAGTGAAACAAAAAAAGAGATGAATACACTCGTTTCTTATGAATGGACAGATGAGGCCTTGGATGCACGAGTAAAAGAAGGTACAGAAATTGAATTTTGTGCTACTTGTATAAAAAAAGAATTCAGTGAACAGCCAAGAAATATTCAAATTGTCTTACCGTCATTAACGTTTCAGAAACAACTTGAATTAGACCTTGGTGATGTGACATGTGTGTTAAAGCATGTAGGAGGGAACCATTCACATGACTCCGTTGTCATTTATATTAAAGAAGAAAAGATATTGTTTTTAGGAGATTGTATCTATGCAGATATTTTTTCTTCGAAGTGGAACTATACAACGAAACGAACGTTTGAATTAATACAAGAATTAGAGAAATTTGATGCTGAGACTTATATTCTTTCACACGGGAAAGCAATTGATAGAAATGAATTTTTGCAAGAGATTCGTTTGCTGAAAACAGTAGGTACCTACACGGAAACACATAAAGGCGATACAGAAAAAATAAAAACAGCGTATAAACAAGAACTTGATAGAGAATTAAACGAATATGAGTTAGAAACAATAGAGTACTTTGTAAATGGTTATGAAATGGTTAACTTGTAATTTTTTAATCTTCCATTATCCGAAGAACGACACTGTATAAATACAAATTAAAAAATCGACATAAAACCGTCTTTCTTTAATTCTAATATTAAACAAAGGTCCAGTGCTTGGGATATGCACTGGACCTTTGTTTAGATTATATACGGTTACTTTTCGGCTGGAGGGAATTGTCCTTTTTTTTGAGTGCTTTTCTTTATTTTAAAATTAGTTTGAAAATTGTTAAAATAATTACAAAGATATCCACGTTATAAATAGTATAAATAACGTAAAATTGGAAATGAAGGGAGGAGAGGTAGAAATGTTAGCATGGATATTAGGGGTATTAATCATAGTAGTAGTGACAGTTATCGTGACAATAATGGTAGGAAAAAGTGAAGAAGAAAATTATGGAACTTCAACGAAAGGAAATATTGCAAGACTTTCAATCATTTATCTTCTTTTAGGGGTTGTTTTAGCAGTTGGGGTAGCTTCGTATATATATTTTTATGGATAAGGAAACATAGGATAGTAGAAAGTGAAGAGGTATTACTATTTGATAATGTGGGATAAAGAAAAAGAATGTGAAAAGAAGCATAACATTGCATAAAATGCAAACTTATGCTTCCTTTTAGATTATATAAGGAGCTGCTTTCTTAAAATTGTTTTGAGTTTAATCTAATGTTTGGATTTCTTCATCAGTTGTTTTTTTTCGATAATCAGTTGGTGTTAAACCTGTTTTCTTTTTAAAAAATGTTATGAAATAAGTTGGATTTGGTATCCCTATGTCTATTCCGATATCTATTATATTTTTGTTTGAGGTTACAAGGTAAAACATGGCTTTAGTAATACGTACTTGTTGAATGTATGCAAGTGGACTAATTCCTTTTACTTTTTTAAGTGTACGTTGCAAATGGTAGGGACTTCCGTGGTATATATTTGCTAGCTTATTTAAGGTAAGTTGTTCGTGATAGTTTAGATTAATATATTCAACGATTTGCTGGGTCCACTCTTCATTAGGTAAACATAAACTATCTGGCTTGCATCTTTTACGCGGACGGAAAGTTTTGAATTGAGCTTGTTTAATATTATGAAAAATATATACGTTTTCTATGTTGGGAATTCTGGATTTGCAAGATGGACGGCAAAATATTTTAGTTGTTTTTACACCATAAAAGAATATACATCATAAGAGGAATCATTTTCTATGATTGCATTCCAGTATTCAATCGGTATATCTAATTTTTTTCATTAAGTTATTGATTATTTTGGTACAGCATTTGAACTTCAAGTATGTGCTTTTATGCAAATTTATAGGTTAAGTCACAAAGAAGATTCTTTTGTGTTTGATAATTCTAAAAGATTATAAAATACAGAAACGTACTATGTTATAATTAAAATGTAATTATTGGAAAATAAGAGAAGGGCTGGATATGGATGATTGAAATTGTTAATGTGTCAAAGAGCTATAATGGTAGCAAATTTGCGGTAAAAGATTTGAATTTAACAGTCGCGAGCGGAGAGATATTTGGTTTTTTAGGTCCAAATGGTGCAGGGAAATCAACGACAATTAAGATGATAACAGGTATTCACTCTGTTGATAGCGGGACGATTTCTGTAAATGGAAAAGATATTACGAAAGAGCCGCTTGAAGCGAAAAAGTTATTTGGGTATGTTCCTGACAGTCCTGATATGTTTTTACGCTTAAAAGGGATTGAATATTTAAATTTTATGGCGGATATGTATGATGTTCCGAAAGACGTGCGTCAGGAAAAGATCCGAACACTAGCAGAACGTTTTAGTTTGTACGAAGCATTGTCTGATCAAATTCAAAGTTATTCACATGGAATGCGCCAAAAAATTATTATTATTGGAGTTCTTTTGCATGATCCAGATGTCTGGATTTTAGACGAGCCAATGACCGGATTAGATCCAAAATCGGCATTTATATTAAAACAGATGATGCGTGAACATGCTGATAAAGGGAAAACGGTGTTCTTTTCGACGCATGTGTTAGAAGTTGCTGAAAAATTATGTGATCGAGTTGCGATTATTAATAAAGGAACACTTCAATTTCAAGGGAATTTAGCAGAAATACGAGAACATTTTGAATCAAATGAATCTCTTGAAAAAATGTTCTTGGAGATGACAGAAAATGAATAAAATCTGGATGTTAACAAAAATATTATTAAGAATGAACTATGCTGATATGTTAACTGATAAGAAGAAGCGTGTTGTATCTTTACTTTCATTATTGGGTCTTTTGTTTGTTGGATTTTTATTTATAGGTCCACTTGCGAATGGTATGTATGGCGTATTAAAACAAGTTGACCAGGAAAACTTACTAATTGGTATGGGATTAGCGATTGGAAGTATATGGGTATTTTTGTTTAGTATTACGACAATTTTAACAGTCTTTTATTATAGCGATGACGTTGAAATGTTATTACCACTACCACTTAAGCCAGCCCACATTATTACAGCGAAGTTTATTACTGTTTTAATTACACAATATGTGATGGCTTCGTTTATCTTATTTCCAATCTTCATTGTGTATGGATTACAAAGTGGTGCTTTTATTACATATTATGTTTACTTTTTAATTGTTTACTTATTTTTCCCGATTATTCCGTTAGTTCTCGCTTCGCTTCTTATGACAATCATTATGCGTTATACAAATATCGCAAAAAATAAAGATCGAAGTAATATGCTAATGGGTTTATTTACTTTATTGCTAATTGTCGGCATTAATATATTTATCCAATGGAAAAATAGAAGTGCTGCTTCTGGGAAAACAGCAGCAGACTTTCTTACAAATAATCAATCTTCATTTCTAGTAGAAATGACAAACTATTTTCCGACGACATACTTTGGGGCAATGGCGTTAACAGAAAGTGCTTCGTGGAAAGGATTTTTATATTTACTTCTTTTCGCTGCGATTTCGTTTGCATTTTATGTATTGTTTTTCTATGTTGCAGAGCGTACATATTTAAAAGGGGTTATTGGAATTTCAAATAGTACTGCGAAAAAAGAAGTGATTTCTGCCGAGAATTTTAATAAAGCTACTGTGCAAAATTCACATTGGAAAGCATATGTGAAAAAAGAGTTTCGTATTTTAACTCGCACGCCACAATTTTTCATTAATTGTATTGTGCATACTTTTGTGATGCCAATTATGTTTTTCTTTATTATTTTTGTACAAGACGGGAATTTAGCTTGGTTAAATAAATTTATAAAAGATAGTGAAACAACAGCTCTTGCGCTTGGTCTTGCTTTTTGTGCAGGTATGTTTTTAATGGGATCCAATGTTATTGCGACAACATCTTTTTCGAGAGAAGGTCGGACTTGGTTTATCAATCGCTATTTGCCTGTTAAGGCAGAAGGCATTTTCTTTGCGAAAGTATTTACAGCTTGGCTCATTAATACCACTATTTTAGCGATCTTTGGTCTTGTGCTTATCATTGTAGGCGGTGTGTCACCAGTATTTACTTTACTTTGGTTCTTGCTTTGTGCAAATGGGTTATGGTTAAACAATTTAATTGGCACACGCTGGGATGCGCAAACAGCTGATATTCATTGGGATTCTGAACAAAAAATGTTTAAAGGTCGTTATACTACACTTTGGAATTTTCTTGCGAATATATTGTTAGTTGGTATTACTGTAGGCGGAGTATGTGCATTATTTTTCTCATTAGGAGTTGGAATGTGGGGTATGTTTTTAAGTATCCTAGTTATTTTTACTATTGTAAATGTTATCGTGTCTCGTAGTTTACAACTTGGTGCTGAACGTATCCTAGCAAATATTAAATAAATCGTAAATCCTCTGTTACTATACAGAGGATTTATTGTATGAAGGGGAGAAGTCGCTATGGGGAAAATTGCAATAGTCACAGGTGCAACAAGGTTACATGGTATTGGAGCAACAGTTTGCAAAGAATTGGCTCAGAAAGGAATAGATATCTTTTTTACTTATTGGCCTCGCTATGATAAAGCGATGTCTTGGGGAATGAAAAGAGATGAGCCGTTTTTATTAAAAGAAGAAGTTGAAAGTTTTGGCGTACGTTGTGATATGGCTGAGATTAATTTGGCGCAGTCTTATGCACCGAACCGTTTGTTATATATGGTATCAGAACGTTTCGGAGAGCCAACAATTTTAGTAAATAATGCTGCATATTCTATAAATACAAATTATGAGTCAATCGATGTGGAAGAGTTAGATTCGCATTATACGGTGAATGTAAGAGCACCGATTTTGTTAAGTGCACTATTTATGAAGCACTTTACAAAAGAAAAAGGCGGAAGAATTATTAACCTTACGTCGGGACAATCATTAAGGCCGATGCCAGATGAACTTGCATATGCCGTAACAAAAGGTGCAATCGAAACATTTACGACTTCGATTGCACCAGCTGCTGCCAAAAAAGGAATCACAGTAAATGCGGTTAATCCAGGACCAACGAATACAGGGGCAATGAATGAAGAGGTGAAACAGCATCTTGTAACAAGATTTCCAGCAGGAAGAATTGGTGAGCCAAAGGATGCAGCTCAGTTAATTGCTTTTTTAGCAAGTGAAGAAGCGGCATGGGTGACGGGACAGGTTATTCATTCGACTGGAGGATTTTATTGAGAAATTTGTATTTTCAATAAATAATAAAAAGGGATTTTTGGAAGTATATAGAAAACTATTTGGGAGGTGAAATTGTAATATTAGGAGGCTTATTATGAAATTGAAAAAAATATCGATTGCTTCTTTGGCAATTGGAGCGATGCTCTCCATTACAGCTTGCGGTACCTCAACAGAAAAAGAACAAGCAAATCAAAGTAAAAAGGAACAAACAAACAATCAAGAAGAAGCGAAAACAACAAGTGCAGAACAGACAAATACGGGTAAAAATGAGGAAAAGGATTCAAAAACAACAAGCGCAGATGGGAAAACTGAAACGAAATCAACGAATGCAGAACAAACAAAAAATGAGAAAAACGGAACAACTGAAACAAAATCAACAAATGCAAAGCAAAATGCTAGTATGAAGAGTGGAGTAAAAGAAGTTGTACAGTTAATAGAAGAAGTGGATAAGCAATTGAAAGCAACTCCAAAACAAGAAGCTGTAAATAAACTTGGCAAGCAACTTACTGATAAATGGGATGTAGTTGAGAAAGAAGTTGAGGCGCAGCATGCAACCGATTATAAAACAATTGAGCAAAATTTATATCCACTCCTTGTTGAAATGGGAAAACAAAAACAAGATTTAAAGAAGCTAAAGACGTTAACGACGAAAACAAAGCAAGATTTAAATCAATTTTTGAATAAGCTTTAATAAAAAATGAATGCAAAATTAAATTTTATCTTATATATAGCCCCTATGTAATAAAAGGAGAAACGTAGCAGATGTGTACGTTTCTCCTTTTATTATTAGTTGCAACAAATACATAAAAAAATCAAGTATGTGCGGGAGGATTCAATTAACGACATAAATATTGTTTGAAAGTTCCATTTTCAATACAAGCAAGAGGAATCGTTTGTTCTGTTCCTTCCTTCATATTTCGTAAAACAGCTACATCGTTATTTATTTCTTCTTCACCAATAATAAGTACATATGGAATGTTTTCTTTGTTTGCATAGTTAAGAGCTCGTTTTAGTTTACGATTTGCTAGTTCAAGCTCTATCTTTAAATTTTCATTTGTTCGCAATGTGTGAGCGATTTTTAAACACTTTGCCTGTGTTCCGAGTGGAATGATAAAGATATCGACAGAAGAGGAGGCACATTCTTTTTGGATAAGAGCAGTATAAATGACGTCTAAACCAAATGAGATTCCAACTGTCGGATAAGATTTATTATCATTTCGAAATGCGCCAATAATGTGATCGTAGCGCCCACCACTACCAATGCTAGAAGTAATACTGCCATCGGTTAAAAAAATTTCATAAATCGTTCCGGTATACATTGTGAGCCCTCGTGCAAGAAAAGGAGAAAACATTGTATTAGATTGTATTCCAAGTGCAATTAAGTATTGCCTAAGTTCTTGAAGTTCAGTAACTCCTTCTTTAACAAGAGGATTAGGGAACGCTTTATTAAATTCAGAAAGTGGCATAGATATACATGTTTCTAACGTCTTACATAATATATCAATCGTTTCACTTTGTATCTCTCGATTTATTAAATCATTTCTTACACCGTCAATGCCGATTTTCTCAAGTTTATCTACAGATAAAATAACATCTTGTACCTGTGATTCAGGGATTTGAATCGCTTGTAACAATCCTATTAATAGTTTTCGATTATTATATTGAATGGTTACGTCTAAGTTCAATTTGTTAAAAATATCAAGAGCCATTACCATTAATTCTGCTTCTGCTAAGACGGATTCAACGCCAACAATATCTACATCACACTGTACGAATTCTCGAAATCTCCCTTGCTTAATTGGGCCGTTTCGAAATACTTTCCCAATTTCATAACGTTTAAAAGGAAGGCGGATTTCTGGATTCATAGCAACAACCTTTGCAAAGGGAATAGTTAAATCATAACGCAGTGCAAGCTCACGATTCCCTTGATCTTGAAGCGTGTACATCTCCTTTAAAATTTCAGATCCTCCTCCGTATTTATAAGCCATCAAATCATACATGTTCAAAATAGGTGTTTCTAATGGTTTGCAGCCATAAGCTTCGAATGTTTCTTCACAAATCCGTTTAATTGTATTACGCAGTGTTTGTTCTTCCGGTAAATAGTCTTTTGTTCCTTTTACATTTTGCAAGTTCATGTTTATCACTCCTTTTTGAAATAAAAAAAGCTATGCGGGTATGAAAATACCCACATAGCTTTATAGTCGCTTCGTGGGTAAACAGGAATAACCCTGTACCCACGAAGAAAAAATTCTTCGGATACAAGGCTTTATGTATGATGATGAAGTTGGAAAGAACAATCTATTCTAAACATAAGCAATCTCTCCTATAGCTTTTTAAGTAGTATACTACTTGATGTTTGAATTATCAAATTTTTTTGTAGAAAGATATGAATCTCTAAACTAAAATCCTATGGAAAAACATTGATAAATAGTTATTATCAAAAATTTTGTAGGTGTTTTTTGTCTAAATTTTCTAATTTTATTATTTCAACTTTATGAAGATAGTAGGAGGAAATTTTGTGTGATAGTATGTTAGGTGTAAAATATAGATAATTCTGAAAAGGGGGTGTGGATTGGATCTTCAAACTACTGTAAATATAAAATTATAGAACTATTAAATCATTATTTTCATTGAGTAAAGGTGTATCTTGTGGCATATGAAAATCAAAGAGAATTATATTAAAGTTTAGATAAAAATATTTAGAGTGACTAATTATGTCCAATAAAAGGGTCCCATGTACGCAAAAGTATCCATTTTAGTAAACTTAAGGAGCTCGTTTTTATGAAAACTACCGACTCAAAAAGTCTATGGGGAAATACAATTTATTTACAAGTTTTCTCTGCGTATTCACTGATTATGCTCGGAGTATTTATTGACATGTTAGCCATTATGACTATTGTTGGTTTTGAATGGGAAGTAGACCCCACCATGATTGGATTGATTCCTGTTGCGTATGCACTTCCTGGAATTTTATTTAGTTCATGGGCAGGTGTGATTGCTGATCGCTTTAGAAAAATTCCAATTATGATGTTTAGTAATCTTATGGTTGGTCTATTAACAATTGTTCTTTTATTTGTCCAAAATATTCATTGGCTTTTGTTAGCATTAATGATTCGATCCATTTTTACCGTTTTCTATTATCCTGCACAGCAAACACTAACACGACAAATTGTTTCTCCCGATTTGCTTACCAAAGCGGTAAGTATCAACGGTATAGTTGAGCAAGGAACCAAGATAGTGGGTCCGCTTATAGGGGGAATGTTACTGAGCTGGTTTCAGCCAGAGTTTTGTCTTGTAATAAGGGCAATGTGTTGTTTACTAGCTGCTTTGGTTTTATTGCCCACAATAAGGTTTAAGGAATCTCTGTCAAGAGAATATATAGAAAAGCAACAGCAAAGTACTTGGACTGCTTGGTTACAAGGTTGGAGTTATGTATTATCCAATCGGATGATATTATCAACCATGATTTTCTTTACAATAGCTATGGCAGTATTACAATTAGTAGACTCGCAGTTCCCTACTTTATTTAAGAGTTTGTTCCCAAATGATAAGAGTAAAATGGGATATATCATTTCTATTATTGGTATTGGGGGAATACTTGGTGCATTCTTAACTCAAAAATTAAAACATTTTCAATATGGTTGGGTAGTATGTGGGGGCGTTGCGTTAATGGGAATTGGTTTTGGTGGGATTAGTCTGATAAGTCTGGTAAGTCCCGGTACATCCCTTATTTTTGGCTATCTGATTAGTTTTATCGCTGGTATTGGAAGTGGACTTATGCTTGTATCCAATCAAGTCATTCTGCAAATAGAATCTCATCAAGAACAGGTCGGAAGAGTATTTGGGATTCAAAGCAGTTTAGCAAATGCAGTCCTCATCATTTCTCCAGCTATGAGTGGACCACTGGTTCACCTTTTTGGAGTAATTCAACTCTATTTTTATGTGGGTATTGGGCTCATCATCATTGGAGTAATTGGGGTTTCATTACAGAAATATTTTTGGGTTAAACATGAAAACGAACCCATAAAAGTAACTAATTTTTGAAGGGAGATTTCTTTATGTCCAATGAGGAGCGTTATCTTTTAAGTCATCCACAGAGGAGAATATGGTATACAGAAGTTATTTATTCAGGTAAAGGTATATGTAATCTAAAATTCTTGTTCAAGATCCATCGAAAAATGGATTATTCATTATTAAATCAAGCCATGAATCGTGTTATTAGTGAAAACGATAGTTTGTGTATCAGGCTGAAAGAAAATGGACATCAGGAACCTGAGCAATATTTTGTTAAACATCAAGAACGAGAATTTGACTTCTTTGATTTCAGTTCCGAGAGAGATTCAGATTTGCTGGAAAAATGGATTGAGCAGAAGGCGCAAGAGACGTTTACATTATTTGATTCTGATTTATACTATTTCGCTTTAATAAAATTAAGCGATAATGAGTGTGCCGTCTTTGGCAATGTCCATCACATTATCATGGATGGTTTATCAATCCAAATTTTTACTAGTCAGATTGCTAAATATTATCATGAGCTTCATAGTGAGACAGATCTGAGCATACCTAGGAACTCATATGTTCAGTTTCTAGTCAATGAACAGACATACTTGAACAGCAGTCGTTTTCAAAAGGATCAAAACTTCTGGTTAGAGGAATTCAAAACACTTCCATCCGTGACGGGATTGAAAGCCTATAATGCTTACCAAGTTAGTACGGGAGCATCACGTAAAACGTTTATATTATCTGAATATTTTAAGGGAAAGATAGAAGATTTTTCTGAAGAATACAAATATAGTGTATATACTCTTTTTGTTGCTGCGCTTTCGTTGTCGATGTATCGATGGACCTCATCGCTTGATATTGCCCTAGGAATGGCCTATGGCAATCGGATGACTAAAATGGAGCGGGAATTAATTGGAATGATGGTGAGTACAGTTCCTCTAAGAATGGATATCGATCCTGAAGAAGAAGTACTCTCATTTATTGGTCGAGTGTCCAGAAAACAAAGTAAATCATTACGACATCAGAAATATCCATTTGATTTGTTATTAAAGCAGATTAATAAAGAGAATAACAGCAATGTTCGACTTTTTGGAACTACGATTGATTATAGAGATCGTGCTGAAAGTGGTGACTCTCTTTGGATTCCAAATCGTGAAGAAGTGCAAGATTTTGCAGTGCATATCGAAAATTTGACTGATATAGACTCTTTACAAGTACATGTTGATTATCGTGAAGAGCTATTTTCCAAAGAAGAGATAATTCGCTTTTTTAACACCATGCTAGCATTAATGGAAAATACATTTAAAAATCCGAAGCAAAAGGTTGCTGAGATCGAAATCATTTCAGAAGAAGATAAAAGAAAAAGTTTAGTAGAGTTCAACAATCCTAAGCTTGACTTTCCACCTCAAGCAACCATCCATGAGTTGTTTGAGCAGCAAGCGACGATTCATCCCAATGCCATTGCAGTTATGTATGAAAAGGAGAGGATTACTTATAGGGAGCTTAATGAACGTGCGAATCAGTTAGCTCACTATCTACAGAAAAAAGGAGTAGGACCTGATTCATTGGTTGGACTTTGTGTTGAACGTTCTCTTGAAATGATTGTAGGTATTTTGGGGATTTTGAAGGCTGGTGGAGCTTATGTTCCACTTGATCCAACATATCCAGAGCAGCGACTTCAGTATATTTTAGAGGATGCTAGCATTCAATTAGTCGTAACGCAAGAGAGTTTAAAAGGATCGAAATGGTTACCAGAGAATATCAAATCGATTTGCCTTGATCGAGATCAAGTTGAGATTGAGAAGGAAAGTACTGCTTTACCGATTTCTGATGTAAGTTCTCAACATCTCGCTTACGTAATCTATACTTCGGGATCAACAGGGAATCCGAAGGGAGTTATGGTAGAGCATCACAATGTGATTCGTTTATTTAAATCAACGGAATGTTGGTATCAGTTTGATGAAAAAGATACTTGGACGCTTTTCCATTCTTATGCATTTGATTTCTCAGTATGGGAAATTTGGGGAGCATTACTCTATGGCGGAAAATTGGTTGTTGTTCCTTACTGGATCAGTCGATCGCCCAAGGATTTCTATCAACTGTTAGTAAAGGAAGAGGTTACGGTTCTTAATCAGACACCATCTGCATTTCGACAATTAATACAGGTGTGTGAACAAGAAGATGAGAATAAAAACTTGCATCTGCGCTACGTCATATTTGGTGGGGAAGCACTCGATCCTACCAGCTTACTACCGTGGTTTCAAAGGTATGGAGAGCAGAACACGCAGCTAATTAATATGTATGGAATTACAGAAACTACCGTTCATGTTACGTATTATCCAATTATTCAAGATGATGTAAAGCATTCTTCAAGAAGTAATATCGGAAAGCGGATTCCAGATTTAGAAGTGTATGTGCTAGACGCTTGTCAACAGCCTGTGCCTATTGGCGTATCGGGTGAACTATATATTGGTGGAGAAGGACTCGCACGTGGGTATTTAAACAGACCCGAATTGACTGCAGAACGTTTCATTCCTCATCCATTCAGTAGTGACCCGGGAGCGCGATTATATCGGACAGGAGACTTAGCGAGATACTTGCCGGATGGAAATCTGGATTATCTTGGACGGATTGATCACCAGGTGAAGATCCGTGGTTTCCGAATTGAGCTCGGGGAAATTGAATCTGCTTTAAACGCGCATGCATCCGTAAAAGAGTCTGTTGTAATTGTTCGAGAAGATCAGCCGGGTGATAAACGATTGGTGGCATATGTCGTGGGTGATGGGAATGTAGGTGAGTGGAGAGATTATCTCAAGGCGGAACTACCAAGCCATATGGTTCCTTCCGGATTTGTGATGATGGAAGTTATTCCACTCACTGCTAACGGTAAAGTTGATCGTAAGGCCTTACCTGTACCAGAGGAGAGGAAAATCGAAAGTGAATGTGTGGCACCGCGGAATGGTAACGAAGAAACACTGGCTACCATTTGGAAGCAAGTATTAGGGATTAAAAAGGTGGGAATCCATGATAACTTCTTTGAAATTGGTGGGGACTCGATTCTCAGCATTCAGATCATATCACAAGCGAGTCAATTGGGTTTAAAACTTACACCCAAGCAAATGTTTGAATGCCCAACGATTGCCGAGTTGGCGCAAGTTGTCAAAGAAGATCAGGGAGTACAAGCAGAGCAGGGGGTTGTGACGGGAGAGGTACCGCTTACTCCAATTCAGTATTGGTTCTTCGAGCAAGAACATCCGCGTCCACAACATTGGAATCAATCGATGCTTTTAAGAGTAAGAGAGAGAGTGGATATGGAGTTACTAGAGGAAGCCCTATTAACCTTACTCAAACATCATGATGCCTTACGTTTCCGGTATGAACAGTTACCAAATGCAACCTGGAAGCAGAGAAATGAGGGAATCGATGAACAGTCTGTACTTCGTGTGGTGAAGCGGAACGATGCTGATCAACAAGCGTGGAATCAAGTGATACAAGAAGAGATGGATATCACTCAAGCCAGTTTCAATTTACTTACAGGGCCGTTGATGAGAGTCGTGTACTTTGATGACGGTTCGAATGGGAACGATCGATTATTCTGGACGATTCATCATTTAGTAGTAGATGGGGTATCATGGCGAATTCTATTGGAAGATTTACAGGCCGTATACAACCAGATGAAACAAGGTCAGAAGGTTCAGTTACCTGCGAAAAGTACATCCTTTAAAGAATGGTCAGAACGACTACAGGCATACAGTGAGTCAGATCTTTCAAAAGAAGTAAAAGATTATTGGCATGAACAGGTAGAAAAACAAGTGATGACGATTCCGATGGACTACCCTATACAGGAAACGACAGAGGCATCGATTGATCAAGTGACGATGACGTTGGGAGCAGAAGAGACCCACGCGTTGTTACAAGAAGTTCCGATGACTCATAAGACAAGGATTAACGAGGTACTATTGACGGCATTAATACAAGCTATAGCTGACTGTACAAATCAGCATAAGGTTTCTGTTTACTTGGAAGGACATGGGAGAGAAGAGGTAATTGAAGGCGTTGATCTATCGCGGACAGTGGGTTGGTTCACGAGTATTTATCCCGTTCACCTTGATCTTCAGGGATCAACAACACCTATTGAGGGATTAAAGGCTGTGAAAGAGCAATTGCGTCGAATTCCGAATCAGGGCATTGATTATGGCATTTTACGCTACTTGAGCAGAGAATTACTTCCGTTCTATCAACAGCAAAAACCATCAATAAGCTTTAACTATTTGGGGCAATTTGATCAAGTGTTTTCTAAAGAATCTTTGTTTATGCAGGAGACAGGGTTTACGTGCTTAGACCATGCTCCAGAATCGAAACCATCTCATATGATTGATGTTGTTGGTATGGTGAAAGATGGGAAGTTACATTTTGTTTGGATGTATAGTAGAGAACAGTTTACTAGATTGACGATCAAAGCGATAGCAGATGCCATGTTGAATCAACTTCGTCTACTGATAAATCCACCAACGACAGAGTCTGCTTTTACGGTATCTGACTTTGCTGATGCAGAGGCACTTACGGAAGAAAGCTTGAGTAAGGTATTACTTAAATTAACAAAGAAGAGGGTGTAACGATGGGGGAAGTTATCGATATATACGGATTATCACCTTTGCAAAAAGGGATACTGTTTCATACTTTATATGATCAAGATGATGAGCATTCTTTTTCCTACATTGTACAGGTAGGTTTCTTACTCGGTGGTCGATTGGATGTTGCTACTTTCGAAAAGGCCTGGGAATACGTCATTCACCGACATGAGATTCTACGTTCTGTTTTTGTGTGGGAGGAAGTAGAAAAGCCATTGCAAGCTGTTTATCAACGTCTTCCTTTTACTATTCATCGAGAAGACTGGAGCGCTCTTTCATGTGAAGAGAGGGAAAAGAAATTATACCAGTTTTTGGCTGCCGATCGTAGGGAAGGATTTTTGTTAGACGAAGCACCGTTGATGAGAATCACCGCGATTAAAGAAGCAGAAGAAGAAACGAGAATCATTTGGACACATCATCATATTTTGTTGGATGGATGGAGTGTGTCCTTAGTCTTTAGTGAAGTGGTGGAAGTTTATCTCAAGATGATAAAGGAGGAAGTGTTTGATCTTCCTAAGTCCCTTCCTTATAAAAAATATATCCAGTGGATTAATAAACAAGATCGAAGTAAAGCAGAGAAATTTTGGACAGAAGAATTAAAAGGATTTCATGCACCTACGCCATTAGCAATGGGAAGAAGTGACCAGGGGCAGGAGAAGGGTTATGGAGAGAGCGCTTATCGGCTATCTGAGGAACTGACTGAGACTTTACAAGAGTGGGTGCGAAATAGTCAGCTAACATTAAATACGTTAGTACAAGGAGCCTGGGCTTACTTGATGAGCCGGTATAGCGGTGAAAGCGACATCGTATTTGGTGTTACTAGCTCCGGACGTCCTACTGAATTAGTAGGGGCAGAGCAAATGGTTGGTCTATTCATTAACACATTGCCTACCCGAATTCATGTAAAGAATGATACATCAGTAGTAGACTGGCTCCGTAAGATACAGATGAAAGAAATGGAACGGAGACAATACGAGTATAATTCGTTGGTCGATATTCAAGGTTGGAGTGAAGTTCCAAGGAGCAGTACTTTATTTCATACCTTGTATGTGTTCGAAAATTACCCGATCCAAGGAGAGCGCAATGCTGATTTAAGATTACTAGAGGTCCAAAGTGCAGAACAAACAAATTATCCTTTGACGCTCATTGCAATGCCAGGTAAGGAATTTACTTTGAAGTTGATGTATGACCGTCATCATTTTGATGAAGAGACAATTCATCGGGTTCAGGATCATCTATCGCAAACATTAATTCAGATGACAAAAAGCTCAGATTCAAAGCTATCCGAAATTACCCATTTAACAATGGAAGAGCGGACACAACTGCTAGAGAAATGGAATGATACCCAAGTAGAATATTCATCTGAAAGCATGATTCATACGTTATTTGAGCAGCAAGTGGAGAAAACGCCAGAAGCGATTGCGGTTATTTATGAAAATGAGAAACTTACCTATAGAGAGCTGAATGAGCGTGCTAATCAGCTAGCTCACTATTTACAGAAGCGTGGTGTGGGTCCAGAGTCATTAGTCGGTGTATATATGGAACGATCGCCAAAAATGATGATAGCGTTGCTAGGGATTCTAAAGTCAGGAGGAGCTTATGTTCCACTTGATCCTACGTATCCCGAGAATCGGCTACGATATATATTAGAAGATGCTAGAATCGAAGTACTAGTGACGCAAGAAAAGTTAGAAAAAATAGGTATATCCGAACAAATCGAAACAATTTGTATGGATCAAGATCGCATTGCGATTGAACAGGAAGAACCGATCGCATGTACAAGCAGTGTAGCAGGAAAAAATTTAGCATACGTTATGTATACTTCAGGATCTACAGGTAATCCAAAGGGAGTGATGATTGAGCATCATTCGGTGATCAATTATCTTGAATGGATGCAACATCAATATCCACTCTCTGAAAAGGATGTGGTCTTGCAGAAAACACCATTCTCATTTGATGTATCTGTGTGGGAGTTATTTTGGGGTATTAGTGTAGGAGCATGTGTATCCTTCCTGCCTCCAGGTGGAGAAAAGGATCCTTCTATAATAGCTGAAGTGATAGAGAAGCATCGGGTTACCGTTGTCCAATTTGTTCCTTCGATGCTATCTGTTTTTTTAGATCATTTCAATCATATTGATTGGAAACTGAAATGTTCATCCGTGCGTCATGTGTTCTCAGGTGGGGAAGAGCTTAGTCCAGGGTTGGTTAGACGATTTCAACAACACTGGGATCAGAGCGGACAAGTTAAATTGACCAACTTTTATGGACCAACAGAAGCAACCATTTACGTGAATGCATTTGACTGTCAACCCCATCTAGAATTTGTTTCTATTGGTAATCCGATACAAAATATCCAGCTGTATGTATTAGATCAGAATCAGCGTTTGCAATCGATAGGGATAGAGGGTGAGTTGTATATTGGTGGTGCAGGCTTAGCGCGTGGTTACTTAAATCGACCTGATCTTACTGCTGAAAGATTCGTTCCGCATCCGTTTCAATTAGGAGAACGGCTATATCGAACTGGAGATTCAGTAAGATATCTAACTGATGGGAATTTAGAATTTATAGGAAGAATGGACCATCAGGTGAAAGTGCGTGGCTTTCGGATTGAGCTTGGAGAAATTGAAGCGACTTTAGAAAGGCATTCGTCTATTAAAGAGGCAGTCGTGTTAGTGAGAGAAGATCGCCCAGGCGATCAGCGATTGGTAGCTTATGTGATAAGCGATGGAAATATCCAAAATTGGCGAGAGTATCTCCAGAACCAATTACCGAATTACATGGTTCCAGCACACCTTGTAGAGTTGGAATATTTCCCGCTTACTCCGAATGGAAAAATCGACCGAAAAGCCTTACCAGCGCCGGAAGGACAATCTATGGGAGAGTTTAACGTCCTACCAAGAACACCATCGGAAGAGCTCATCGCCTCAGTTTGGAGTCAAGTGTTAGGAATAGAAAATATCGGCATTCAGGACTCTTTCTTTGAACGTGGTGGGCACTCATTACTCGCTACCCAAATCGTCTCTCGATTACAAGAAGCATTCCAGATCAAAATCCCGCTACGTGAACTTTTCAAGTACGATACGGTGGAGGCACTGGCGAAGCGACTGGATCAGTTGTGTAAAGGAGATAAAAAACGAGAGATTCCACCACTTGTACCTATGTCGCGGGAAGAATCTATTCCGCTTTCCTACGCACAGAAACGCCTATGGTTCATTGATCAATTAATGCCAAATAGTGCGATGTACAATATTCATGCAGCATGTCGACTGACAGGGAAATGGTCACTTGAAGCATTGGAGACGGGATGGAATCAGTTGATTGAACGTCATGAATCATTGCGGACAGTAATTCAAGAACGAGAGGGTGAACCCGTTCAACAGGTTCAGTCGCATGTTTTCAACCCCCTCCCTCAAATGGATCTAACAAATCTCTCTCTAGAAGACAGAGAAAGAGAGATGAAACGGCTTATTCAAAACGAAGCAGAGGAACCATTTCATTTGGGACAAGGTCCTTTGATTCGAACACGAATTTTGAAAGTGGACAAAGAGGAATGGGTACTCCTTTGTACGATGCATCATATTATTTCGGATGGGTGGTCAATGGGAATCTTACTCGAAGAATGGATGGCTTTTTATGAAGGAGCGATAAGTGGAAAACCAGTTGAACTGAAGGAGTTACCTGTTCAATATGCGGACTTTGCCCTGTGGCAAAAAGAATGGCAAAAAGAAGAGAATCTTGATCAGCACCTTCAATATTGGAAGGAAGAATTGGCTGGTGAGTTACCGGTCTTGCAATTACCGATGGATCATCCTCGACCTGCTGTTCAAACCCACCGTGGTGCAAGTCAGTCTCTGATGGTGGCGAATTCCTTACGGGAAAAGCTCAAGGAATTAAGTCTACAAGAAGGATCCACTTTATTTATGACCTTGATGGCGGCGTATCAAAGTTTCCTTGCTCGTTATACAGGACAAGACGACATCTTGGTTGGAAGCCCGATTGCGAACCGGAATGTTAAAGAGATTGAAGGATTAATAGGTTTCTTTGCAAATACGTTGGTTTATCGAGCTGATTTCAGTGGAGATCCGACGTTCCAAGAACTTCTGTCGCAGATACGAAAAAAAGCACTAAAAACATACGAGTATCAGGACATTCCGTTTGAGAAAGTGGTAGAAGCTGTAAAACCTGAACGGAATACCAGTCATTCGCCGATTTTCCAAACCATGTTTACCTTACAGAATACGAAACAAGAGTTACCTCAGCTACCTGAAAGAAACATGGAGCTGATGGAAAGTCATACTTCGGTTGCCAAATTTGATTTGAGTTTATTTGCATCGGAGACGGAAGAAGGGTTATTGCTAACCTTTGAATATAATACCGATTTGTTTAATGCTGCAACCATTGAACGAATGGCAGGCCATTTTGAACATTGGTTATATGAAATTGTAACTCACCCAATAGATTCACTATCAAAGCTGAATATGTTATCGAAAGCAGAATATAAGAGGTTACTAGAGGAATGGAATGACACAGGTGTCGTGGCCATACGTGAAAGCACGATTCATACATTGTTTGAGGAACAAGTGGAGAAAACGCCAGATACAATCGCGGTAGTGTGCGAAGCTGAGGAGTTAACGTATCGAGAACTGAACGAACGCTCTAATCAGTTGGCCCATTATCTCCAGAAGAGGGGTGTGGGATGCGAATCATTGGTTGGGATCAGCGTTACACGTTCATCCGAGATGATTGTCGGTCTCTTAGGAATCATGAAAGCAGGAGGAGCGTATGTTCCGATTGATCCTGCGTATCCTGAGAGTCGGATACGGTATATTTTAGCGGATGCTCATATCGAAGTACTGGTGACACAGGAAAAGTTGCAGCAAAAAATGACGTTACCTGAATCGGTTGACATGATTTGTATCGATCGTGATCGAGCAGCGATCGAACAGGAAGTAACGACAGCATGTACGAGTGAAGTGACAAGCGATAATTTAGCTTATATCATTTATACCTCAGGGTCCACTGGTAATCCTAAGGGAGTGATGATTGAGCATCGGAGTACGTTGGCGATGATCCATTGGGCACATCAAACCTATTCCCGACAGGAATTAGCGGGAGTGCTGGCATCAACTTCACTATCTTTTGATCTATCGGTTTTTGAAGTATTTGTTCCTTTGACGAGGGGGGGTAAGGTGATTGTCGCTGAAAGTGCCCTTCATCTGGACAAGTTGTCTACGAAGGATGTGACTTTAGTCAATACTGTGCCATCAGCAGCGAAGGAATTGGTTCGAGCAATGATGATTCCTTCTTCGGTAAAAGTGATGAATTTGGCTGGAGAACCGTTGCCACAGTCACTGGTCCAGCACTTGTATGAGAGAAGTCCGATTGAAAAGGTGTACAACCTATACGGTCCATCCGAAGATACTACTTATTCAACGTATATGAAGCTAGAAAAGGGCGTCATGCACAAGGTACCACCGATCGGTAGACCTATCTCTAACACAGAAGTATATGTACTCAGTGCAAACCAGCAAATGGTCCCGATTGGTGTAGTGGGTGAGCTTTACATTGGGGGATCAGGCTTGGCACGTGGCTACTTAAACCGCCCTGACTTAACAAACGAGCGTTTTATCCCGCATCCATTTAAAGAAGGGGAGCGAGTATATCGGACGGGAGATCTTGTGAGATATCTACCGGACGGGAATTTGGATTATCTCGGTCGGATCGATCATCAAGTGAAGATCCGTGGATTCCGGATTGAGCTAGGGGAGATTGAAGCGACGTTACAAAGTCATTCATCGGTTAACGAAGTCGTTGTGATGGTACGCGAAGATCATCCGGGTGATCAGCGTTTGGTTGCCTATGTAGTGGGAGAAGGAAATGCTTATGCGTGGCGTGA
This sequence comes from Bacillus sp. 103mf, assembly GCF_900116295.1. Taxonomy (GTDB): domain Bacteria; phylum Bacillota; class Bacilli; order Bacillales; family Bacillaceae_G; genus Bacillus_A; species Bacillus_A bruguierae. Next base: position 69,617 of record NZ_FPAF01000008.1, on the reverse strand, counting down.
TTATCTCAAGACCCAGTTACCAAATTACATGGTTCCGGCACACTTTGTCGAATTGACAGCATTCCCACTCACCACAAATGGGAAAATCGATCGGAAAGCCTTACCTGCACCAGAGCGCAAGGAAGCAGAGGGTGGTTATGTTGCCCCTCGTACACCTACAGAAGAAGCGATTGTTTCGATATGGCATCAAATTTTAGGCACTGAAAATATCGGGATTCATGATTCGTTTTTTGAACTAGGTGGCCATTCATTACTCGCTACACAAGCTGTTTCTAATCTGAATGAAACCTTTGGAATTGAGTTACCACTGCATGATTTATTTACGTATACTACCGTGCAGGAATTGGCAGAACGGGTTAATCAGTTGCGCTGTAGTGGAAATGAGCAAGCGCAGAATGATAGTAAGGAGAATGTAAGTTTTCAAGACTATATTCAAAATGAAGCAGCAGCGAGTAATGATGAAGAGTTACTTGAACTTCTTAAGCAATTGGAAGAGTTATCAGAGGAAGAAGCGCAAGATATATTCGAGAGAAACTTGGTTGAGGAAGGTGTGAGAAAATGAGAAGTGATTTACTTGCAAAGTTGAATTCGCTTTCTCCTGAGAAGAGAGCGTGGCTTCAGAAGCAGATGCAGAAAAAGGAGAATAAAGAAGCGCTTCCGTTGTCCTATGCACAACAACGTTTGTGGTTTATGGATCGATTTAACCCAAACAGTTCATTATATAATATTCCGACAGTATGGCGTCTAAAAGGAAATTGGATACCTGAAGCATTGGAAAAGGGATTAAATCGACTCATTGAGCGTCATGAATCATTACGCACCGTTTTTAAGGAAGTAGGAGACCAACCTGTGCAACATATTGTGGAATTCCTTCCTAGAAAACTACCTGTAGAGGATTATTCTCACTTTCCTCTGGAAGTAAAGGAAAAAGAGATAGAGAGTTTGATTGCTAGGGAAACGCAGGATCCGTTTGATTTAATGAATGGCCCTTTGATTCGTAATCAACTGGTTCAATTAGGGAAAGAGGAATGGTTATTGCTATGTACCATGCATCATATTATTTCTGATGCGTGGTCCATCGGCATATTGATCAATGAATTGCTGGCCTTCTATGAGGAAGAAATGAGTGGGGAGCCTGCTGGACTAAGTTCGCTATCGATTCAATATGCAGACTTTGCGAAATGGCAAAGGCAGTGGTTGCAGGGTGAAGTGCTAGATCGACAACTTACGTATTGGCAGGAAGAATTGTCCGGTGAGCTTCCCATACTACAACTGCCAGTGGATCGCCCTCGACCGGTTACGCAAACGTATGCTGGGGACACGTATCATGTGATGCTTCCTCACACACTACTCAGTTCATTGAAGGATTTAAGTCGACGAGAAGGATCTACCTTATTCATGACCTTAATGGCTGCATATCAGAGCTTTCTTGCTCGTTATACGGGGCAAGAAGATATTCTTGTCGGAAGTCCGATTGCGAATCGGAATCATAAAGGAGTAGAGGGATTAATCGGCTTCTTTGTTAATACGTTAGTCTATCGGGCGGATCTCAGTGGAAATCCGACGTTCCGGGAGATTTTGTCTCAGATAAAGAAAAAGGCGTTGAAAGCGTATGAATATCAAGATATTCCGTTTGAAAAAGTGGTAGAAACTGTACAACCTGAACGGAGCACGAGTCATTCGCCCATCTTCCAGACCATGTTTACGCTACAGAATATAAAACAAGAACGAATAGAGCTGTCTGGGAGAAGCTTGGAAATGATAGAAAGTAATATTTCTATCGCGAAATTTGATTTGAGTTTAACCGCTTATGAGGTGGAAGAAGGTCTATTTGTCTCTTTTGAATACAATACAGATTTATTTGACAGTAGAACCATTGCACGTATGGCAGGGCATTTTGAAAACTGGTTGAACGAAATTGTTCATCATCCAGATGAATCATTTACAAAGCTGTCGATGCTATCGGAAACAGAACAGAAGCAGCTCTTGGAAGAATGGAATGACACTGACGTAGTTTATTCACATGAGAGCATGATTCACGAAATGTTTGAGCAGCAGGTTGCGCGTACACCTGAAGCGGTGGCGGTAGTGTATGAAGGTGGACAGCTGACGTATCAAGAACTCAACGAGAAAGCGAACCAATTGGCACATTATTTACAGAAACGGGATATAGGACCTGAGTCATTGGTCGGTATATGTGTCGAGCGTTCACCCGAAATGATTATTGGTCTCTTAGGGATTCTCAAAGCGGGTGGGGCTTATGTCCCACTGGATCCGAGTTATCCTGAAAATCGCCTGAGATACATTTTAGAGAACTCGCAGATCCAAGTGCTTTTAACAAAGGAAGCGTTACAGGGTTGGTTGCCTGAAGGCATCCAAGCGATTTGTTTGGATCGAGATCAAGCGGCGATTTCTAAAGAGAGTAGCTTGGCGCCAGTGAGCGGAGTGACAGCAAACAACTTGGCGTATATCATTTACACTTCGGGTTCGACAGGGAATCCGAAGGGAGTGATGATTGAACACCACTCGGTTATCAACCGTTTACAGTGGATGCAAAAAAACTATCCATTATCTGAACAGGATACGATTCTTCAAAAAACGCCGTTTTCGTTTGATGTCTCTGTCTGGGAATTATTTTGGTGGTCATTTGTAGGAGCACGTGTTTGTTTACTTCCACCGGGTGGCGAGAAGGATCCTGCAATGATTGAGGAGTGTATTGAGCGATATCGCGTGACTACGATGCACTTTGTTCCGTCGATGTTATCTACTTTCTTGGATTATATGGAACAATCTAAAGCGAAAAAGGACGTATCGTCTTTATGTCAGGTTTTCACCAGTGGAGAAGCGTTAAATACCGAACAGGTTCGCCGGTTTAAGGGTGTGTTTTATGATTTTCAGCAAACGAAGTTAAGCAACTTGTATGGTCCTACAGAAGCGACTGTAGATGTCACTTACTATGATTGTGATTTAGAAAAAGAACCGTTGCTTATTCCGATTGGTCGTCCGATTGATAATACCGAATTGTATGTGCTAGATCAAGGCCAACAGGTGGTACCGATAGGTGTGGCTGGGGAACTTTACCTTGGTGGTATAGGTTTGGCACGTGGTTACTTCAATCGTCCAGAGTTAACTGCCGAACGTTTTATTCCGCATCCATTTAAGGAAGGGGAACGGCTCTATCGGACGGGGGACCTGGTGAGGTATCTGAATGATCGCAACGTGGAGTATATCGGAAGAATAGATAACCAAGTGAAAATCAGAGGATTCCGGATTGAGCTGGGAGAGATTGAAGCGGTCCTACACGATCATTCATCTGTGAAAGAGGCTGTAGTGTTGGTGAAGGAAGATCATCCTGGAGACAAGCGGTTAGTAGCTTATGTGGTGGGTGAAGGAAACACTGGAGAATGGCGCGAGCACCTCAAGACGCAATTACCAAATTACATGGTTCCGGCATACTTTGTCGAGATGGAAGTGATGCCACTCACTCCGAATGGCAAAATCGATCGCAAAGCCTTACTGGCATTGGATGGACAGCCCATGAGCGTAAATATTGTCTCACCGCGAACACCAGTGGAAGAGCTCATCGCTTCGGTATGGAGTCAAGTGCTAGGTATAGGAAATATTGGTGTTCAGGATTCCTTCTTCGAACTTGGTGGCCACTCGCTACTCGCTACTCAAGTTGTCTCACGTTTACAAGAAGTCTTCCAAATCGAACTACCGGTGCGTGAACTGTTTGAGTATTCAACGGTGGAGGAACTGGCGAAGCGACTGGATCAGTTGCGTAAAGGAGACAAAAAACGAGAGATTCCACCGCTTATGCCGATGGAACGAGGAGAAGTCATTCCGCTCTCTTATGCACAACAGCGCTTGTGGTTCATCGACCAATTCACGCCCAATAGTGCACTTTATAATATGCCAATGGTATGCCGTCTTACAGGGAATTGGGTACCCGAAGCATTGGAGACGGGATGGAATCAGCTGATAGAGCGTCATGAATCATTGCGGACGGTGTTTCATGAAGTGGATGGTCATCCTGTGCAGCAGATTCAGCCGTATGTTTTCCGGTCTCTTCCCCAAATGGATTTAACTGTGCTTTCTCCGGAAGAGCGAGACGCAGAAGTTAAACGTTTAATTCAGCAAGAAACAGAAGTGCCATTTGACTTAGAAGAGGGCCCACTGATTCGGACAATCGTCTTGCGAGTGGGAGAAGAGGAATGGATCCTCCTCTGCACCCTGCATCATATCGTTTCGGATGGATGGTCGATGGGAGTCCTACTTGAAGAATGGATAGCTTTCTATGAGGAAGCAACGGATGAGAAGGTAGCAGAGCTTGAACCATTACCGGTTCAATATGCGGACTTTGCTCAGTGGCAAAAGGGATGGTTGAGGGAAGAAGTGCTTGAACAGCAACTCAACTATTGGCAGGAAGAATTGTTTGGTGAGCTTCCTGTGCTACAACTGCCGACGGATCACCCGCGTCCTGCGGTGCAAACTCATCGCGGATCGACACACACTGTGTTGCTGTCACGTTCGTTACGCGACAAACTGAACGAACTCAGTCGTCAAGAAGGGTCGACGCTCTTTATGACCCTGTTGGCTGCGTATCAAAGCTTCCTTTCTCGTTATACAGGACAAGAAGATATTCTCGTCGGAAGTCCAATTGCGAATCGTAATTACAGAGAGATTGAAGGATTAATCGGTTTCTTCGTGAACACGTTGGTTTATCGGGCTGATCTGAGTGGCGCACCGACATTCCAAGAGTTGTTGTCTCAGGTGCGTCAAAAGGCACTGAAAGCATATGAATATCAAGATATTCCATTTGAAAAAATTGTAGAAGTTGTGCAACCTGAGCGGAGTACAAGTCATTCTCCGATCTTCCAGACGATGTTTATCTTACAAAATATGAAACAAGAGCTTCCAGTGTTGTCTGGTAGAAGAATCGAAATGATAGAAAGCCATAATTCGATCGCAAAATTTGATTTAAGTGTAATGGCAGCCGAGGCAGAAGAAGGATTAATTTTCTCTTTTGAATACAATAAGGATTTATTTGATGTTACAACCATCGAACGAATGGCAGGACATTTTGAAAACTGGCTACATGAAGTTTCTCATCATCCACAAAAACCGTTGAATAGTTTGAGTATGCTCTCCGAATTTGAGCGTGATTTGTTATTAGAGACATGGAATGACACTGCAATGGAAATGTCCCAAGAGGGTCTTATTTGCGATAGATTTGAGGACAAAGTAGCACGATGTCCCGATGCGATTGCAGTGGTCGATCAAATGAGAGAGTGGACCTACGGTGAACTGGATGCGAGGGCAAATCAGTTGGCACATGTTTTGCAGAAAAAAGGGGTTGTTCCTGAATCAGTTGTGGGTGTCTACCTCCCAAGATCGGCTGAGCTCATGGCAAGTTTACTTGGCATATTAAAAGCTGGCGGGGCCTATGTCGTTCTAGATCCGTTGTATCCGAAATCACGGTTACAATACATGATTGAAGATGCAGGGATCCAAATCGTAGTGACGACAGCAGCGCAAGAAAGCCTTTCCGAACAGGTCGAAACGGTGAGATTAGAAGAAATAATAGATGAAAGTGTGATCGCACCGAAGCGGCAAGTGAAACCGGAGCACTTAGCTTATATCGTTTACACCTCTGGTTCCACAGGAAAGCCAAAGGGTGTCATGGTCGAATATCGTTCATTGATGAATATGGTCTATTGGCATCAAGCGGTATACCAAATTACAGAACAGGATCGTGCGACTCAAATTGCGGGGATTGCCTTTGACTCAGCCGTTCAAGAGATTTGGCCTTATCTCACTGCTGGTGCAGCACTATACTTGTCGACAGAAGAGTTGCGAATCAATCCAGAGGCTCTACGAGATTGGCTCATTGATTCACGGATCACGGCTAGCTTTGCCCCTACACCTATTCTGGAAAGACTCTTGAAATTATCTTGGCCAGAGAAGACGGATCTCCGTTTTATCATTACGGGAGGAGATCAGTTAACACAGTATCCATCTGAACAAATCCCTTTTGCGGTGATTAATCAGTATGGTCCATCGGAAAATACCGTCGTTACCACTGATTGTTACGTGCCTGTAGGAATGACAACAGGTACTCCGTCGATTGGTCGACCGATTGCGAATACAGAAGTATATGTATTAGATCCTCACCTTCAGCCGGTGCCAGTGGGTGTGATTGGAGATCTCTATATCGGAGGAAAGAGCCTTGCTCGTGGCTATGTCAATCGTCCGGAACTCACAGAGGAAAAATTTATTCCGCATCCGTTTGAGTCAGGGAAACGTCTCTATTGTACTGGGGACAAAGCAAGTTATCTTCCTGACGGTGATCTCCAGTTCAATGGTCGTACGGATGACCAAGTAAAAATTCGTGGTTTCCGGATTGAACTGGGAGAAGTTGAAGCAACTTTGCAGGCGCATTTGTCTGTAAAAGAAGCTGTTGTACTGGTAAGAGAGGATCATCCAGGAGACAAACGATTGGTAGCTTATGTAGTTGGTGAAGGAAGTGTTCATGAATGGCGGGAGCATCTGCAAACACATTTACCGAATTACATGGTTCCGGCACACTTTGTCGAGATGGCATTTTTACCACTCACACCGAATGGAAAACTCGACTTAAAAGCATTGCCTGTACCTGATGAACCATCTACTGAAAATACTGTATACCCACGAACTCCGATGGAAGAGCTCGTCGCATCGGTATGGAGTCAAGTGCTAGGCATAGAAAATATTGGTGTCCAGGATTCCTTCTTCGATCGAGGTGGCCACTCGTTGCTCGCTACCCAAGTTGTATCTCGGTTAAAAGAGGCATTACAAATCGAACTGCTAGTACGTGAACTGTTTGAGCATTCAACAGTAGAGGCGTTGGCGAAGCGACTGGATCAATTGCGTAAAGGAGACAAAAAACGAGAGATTCCACCGCTTATGCCGATGGAACGGGGAGAAGCCATTTCGCTCTCTTATGCCCAACAGCGCCTGTGGTTCATCGACCAATTCACGCCTAATAGCGCACTTTATAATATACCGATGGTATGCCGTCTTACAGGGAATTGGGTACCCGAAGCATTGGAGACGGGATGGAATCAGCTGATAGAGCGTCATGAATCTTTGCGAACGGTGTTCCATGAAATGGATGGTCATCCTGTGCAGCAGATTCAACCGTATGCTTTCCGATTCCTTCCCCAAATAGATCTAACTACGCTTTCTTCCGAAGAGCGAGAAAGCGTAATGGAAAAATGGATCCAAAACGAAGCCGAAGCGCCATTTGACTTAGGACAAGGTCCGTTGATCCGTGGGCAAATCGTACGAATCGCAGAAGAAGAATGGGTTCTTCTTTGTACCATGCATCATATTATCTCGGATGGCTGGTCGATGGAAATCTTGCTCCAAGAATGGATGGCATTCTATGAAGAAGCGGTTGGTGGAAAACCAGCAGAACTCGCACCATTACCGGTTCAATATGCCGACTTTGCCCAATGGCAAAGGGAATGGATGAAAGAAGAAGTACTTGATCAGCAACTTGCATATTGGAAGGAAGAGCTATCTGGCGAGTTACCAGTCTTAATGTTGCCGATGGATCGTCCTCGTCCTGCGGTGCAAACCCATCGTGGATCAACACACACTGTGTTGTTATCACGCTCGTTACGCGACAAACTGAACGAACTTAGTCGTCAAGAAGAGTCGACGCTCTTCATGACTTTACTGGCATCGTATCAAAGCTTCCTCGCTCGTTATACAGGACAATCGGATATTCTTGTCGGAAGCCCGATTGCAAACCGGAATTATCGCGAGATTGAAGGGTTGATTGGTTTCTTCGTCAACACGTTGGTTTATCGGGCTGATCTGAGTGGCGCACCGACATTCCAAGAGTTGTTGTCTCAAGTACGGACAAAAGCATTGAAGGCGTATGAATACCAAGATGTTCCGTTTGAAAAGATTGTAGATGTCATACAACCCGAGCGAAGTACAAGTCATTCTCCGATCTTCCAAACCATGTTTACCTTGCAAAACACGCAACAAGAGCTTCCAGAGCTTCATGGAAGAAGTTTAGAAGCGATGGAAAGTCATGCTTCGATCGCCAAGTTTGATTTGAGTTTAAGCGCCGCAGAGGTGGAAGAGGGTTTATTCCTTTGTTTTAACTATAAGAATGATTTATTTGATATTGTAACGATCAGACGTATGGCTGAGCATTTTGAAAACTGGTTGAAGGAAATCGTGGAACATCCCGATAAATCACTGACGAAGTTGACGATGCTTTCGGAATTAGAGAAGCAATTACTGGAAGAGTGGAATGATAATGCTGTAGCGTATCCAGGTGAGAGTGTGATCCATAAACTGTTTGAAGATCAAGTGAATCGTGCACCTGACACGGTGGCGGTGGTGGATGAAAATCAGCAGTTGACGTACCGAGAGCTGAATGAGAAAGCAAACCAATTGGCCCATTATCTCCAGAAATGTGGGATTGGGGCCGAGTCATTGGTCGGTCTCTGCTTCCAGCGTTCAGTTGAGATGATTGTCGGTCTCATGGGGATCTTGAAAGCTGGGGCAGCTTATGTTCCATTGGATCCATCGTATCCAGAAAGCCGCCTACGATATATTCTGGAGGACACAGGGATTCAAGTATTGGTCACGAACGAAGCATTAATAGGTTGGATACCGGAAGGAATCGAAGCAGTTTGTTTGGATCGGGATCAAGCGATGATCTCGCGAGAAAGCACCCTTTCACCAATATGTGAAGTGACAGGAGAAAACTTGGCTTATGTAATCTATACTTCGGGATCAACAGGGAATCCGAAGGGAGTTATGGTAGAGCATCACAATGTGATTCGTTTATTTAAATCAACGGAATGTTGGTATCAGTTTGATGAAAAAGATACTTGGACGCTTTTCCATTCTTATGCATTTGATTTCTCAGTATGGGAAATTTGGGGAGCATTACTCTATGGCGGAAGATTGGTTGTTGTTCCTTACTGGATCAGTCGATCGCCCAAGGATTTCTATCAACTGTTAGTAAAGGAAAAGGTTACGGTTCTTAATCAGACACCATCCGCATTTCGACAATTGATACAAGTGTGTGAACAAGAAGATGAGAATAAAAACTTGCATTTGCGCTATGTCATATTTGGTGGGGAAGCACTCGATCCTACCAGCTTGCTACCATGGTTTCAAAGGTATGGAGAGCAGAACCCGCAGCTAATCAATATGTATGGAATTACCGAAACTACCGTTCATGTTACGTATTATCCAATTACTCAAGATGATGTAAAGCATTCTTCAAGAAGTAATATCGGAAAGCGGATTCCAGATTTAGAAGTGTATGTGCTAGACAATTGTCAACAGCCTGTGCCTATTGGCGTAGCTGGTGAACTATATATTGGTGGAGCGGGACTCGCACGTGGGTATTTAAACAGACCCGAATTGACTGCAGAACGTTTCATTTCTCATCCATTTAGTAGTGACCCGGGAGCGCGATTATATCGGACAGGAGACTTAGCGAGATACTTGCCGGATGGAAATCTGGTTTGTTTTTTGCGGATTGATCACCAGGTGAAAATCCGTGGTTTCCGAATTGAGCTCGGGGAAATTGAATCTGCTTTAAACGCACATGCATCCGTAAAAGAGGCTGTTGTAATTGTTCGAGAAGATCAGCCGGGTGATAAGCGATTGGTGGCATATGTCGTGGGTGATGGGAATGTAGGTGAGTGGAGAGATTATCTCAAGGCGGAACTACCAAGCCATATGGTTCCTTCCGGATTTGTGATGATGGAAGCTATTCCACTAACTGCTAACGGTAAAGTTGATCGTGAGGCCTTGCCTGTACCGGAGGAGAAGAAAATCGAAAGTGAATGTGTGGCACCCCGGAATGGTAAAGAAGAAACACTGGCTATCATTTGGAAGCAAGTATTAGGGATTAAAAAGGTGGGAATCCATGATAACTTCTTTGAAATTGGTGGAGACTCGATTCTCAGCATTCAGATTGTCTCTCGTGCGAAGCAAGCAGGTTTGCATTTGACACCAAAGCAAATGTTTGAACACCAAACGATTGCCGAGTTGGCGCAAGTAGTCAAGGAAGAACAGGGTGTACAAGCAGAGCAGGGAGTTGTAACTGGAGAACTGATCCTTACACCAATCCAGCAATGGTTTTTTGCACAAGATCATCCTAACCCACACCATTGGAATCAATCCATGTTTTTTAGAACAAAAGAGCGATTGGATATAATATTACTGGAAAAAGCTGTGCGTACCCTTCTAATCCATCATGATGCTTTGCGTTTAAGATATGAAGGTTTACCGGATGGAGCTTGGAAACAGCGGAACGAAGGGATCGAAGAACAATCGACACTGACCGTGATTTCATTAGACGAAGTGCCGCAAACAGAATGGCATCAAGTGATTCAAACGGAGATTGACGCTGCACAAGCAAGCTTACACTTACACGCAGGACCGCTAATGAGAATGGTGTATTTTGATGAAGGTGAGAAAAGAGCCGGTCGATTATTCTGGGTGATTCATCACTTAGTAGTGGATGGTGTCTCTTGGCGGATTTTATTGGAGGATCTACAAACGGCGTATAATCAAGCGAGCCAGGATCAGAAGATCCAATTACCTATGAAGAGCACATCCTTTAAAGCGTGGTCGGAGAAATTGCATCATTACGCTGAAGCTGGGATTGCGCAAGAAGTGTGTGATTACTGGGAGCGGCAGTTCGAACAAGAAGTGGCTATGCTACCAGTGGATGCCACCCTCGAAGATCCAACAAACACAGCAACTGAGGAGATTACCGTGGTGCTGGATGAGAAAGAGACCTGTGCGTTATTGCAAGAGATTTCAAGCACCCATCGTGTCCAAATCAATGAAGTACTATTGGCAGCATTGGTACAGGCTACGGCAGCATGGACAGGTCAATCGACGCTGACCGTGGATCTGGAGGGTCATGGTCGAGAAGAGATTATTGAAGACATTGACCTATCGAGAACCGTGGGATGGTTTACAAGTATTTATCCTGTTCACTTAAATATTACAGATGCCAACACGCCAATTGCAGCATTAAAAGCAGTCAAAGAACAAGTGCGCCAAATTCCTAATAAGGGCGTTGACTATGGGATTTTGCGGTACTTGAATCCAGCGATGCATGAGCGGTTGGAGTCTCAGCCTACACCGTCCATTAGTTTTAACTATCTTGGACAATTTGACCAAATGTTCTCTGACGATGCGATGGTTGTTCCGGAGACCGGATTTACGCGCTTAGACCATGCTCCTGGTTCCAAGCGATCACATTTAATCGATATAATCGGAATTGTAACCGATGGAAAACTTCAGTTCACTTGGGTGTACAATGTTGGACAGTTTGCGAAGTCAACCATTCAAAGTGTTGCAGAGAATATGCTCCATCAACTGAGTAGATTGATTTACTCTTCGGATGGAGAATCTGCGCTGACCATTTCGGATTTTGCGATGGCAAATCTCACCCAAGCAGATTTAAACAAAGTACTATCTAAGATGAATCGTGGAAAGAATCAACCGATTACCGACCTGTATCCACTATCACCTTTGCAGGAAGGCATGCTCTTTCATACGCTGCATGATCAAGGGGATGAACATGCAGCGCCGTATATGGTGCAATTAAATTTCCTGCTTAGAGGGAAATTGGATATCCTTACATTTGAGCAGGCGTGGAAATCGGTGATTCAGCGGCATGAGATCTTTCGTTCAGCATTTGTGTGGGATGAGATTGAAGAGCCCTTACAAGTGGTGTATGAACATATCCCATTTAAGCTGAATGAAGTGGATTGGCGTACGTTGTCTGATGAGGAAAAAGAAGAGAAACGAAAAGCCTTTTTGGCATCGGATCGAAAACAAGCCTTTCTTTTTGATGAAGCGCCATTGATGCGGGTGACTGTCATTCAAGAAGCGGAGGAAGAATATCGGATTGTTTGGACGCATCACCATATTTTGTTGGATGGATGGAGCCTGCCACTGGTATTTAACGAATTGCTTACAGTGTACCAGAAGAGGATGAAAGGAGAGGCTGTGGATTTACCTAAGTCACCGCCATACAAGAAGTATATTCAGTGGCTGAAAGAGCAGGATCAGGAGCAAGCGGAAAAATTCTGGAGAGAGAAACTCAGAGGCTTTACAGCGCCAACCCTGCTTGGCTTAGAAAGTAAGGAGCAAGAAAAAGGTTACACAGAGAAGGTAACTTATTTATCAGAAGAGCAAACCCAAGCGTTACAAAACTGGGCGAAGCGCAATAGGCTCACTTTGAATACGGTAATTCAAGGTGCGTGGGCGTATCTCATGAGCCGGTATAGCGGAGAAGATGACATTGTCTATGGTGTAACTAGCTCAGGACGCCCTACGGAGATTATTGATGTTGAAAACATTGTAGGTCCTTTTATTACCACATCACCGACGCGAATTCAGTTGATAGATGATATAAAAGTAATGGATTGGTTGCAGAAGATACAAGAGGAAGAGATAGAAAGAAGACAATATGAATATGCTTCTTTGACGGAGATTCAAGGATGGAGTGAAGTTCCTAGAGGAACTCCGCTGTTCCATAGTTTGTATGTGTTTGAAAATTACCCAGTGAAAGAGGAGTCTTCAGGAAATCTAGAAATTGGTGACTTGGAAGGAGTAGAGCAAACTCATTATCCATTAGGATTGACAGTTGTTCCAGAAAGCCAGTTGTTGTTAAAGTTGAAGTATGATCGTAGCAAATTTAATGGCCTCACCATTGAAAGGATGCTGGGTCATTTAAGCCAGGTGTTAAAGCAAATGATCGAGAACGTTGATCAAACTCTGTCGGAGCTGGTGTATGTTACGGAAATAGAACAGAAACAACTACTGGAAGAATGGAATGATAATGGAGCAGCGTATCCACGTGAGAGTGTGATCCACAAACTGTTTGAAGATCAAGTGGATCGTACACCTGATGCGGTGGCAGTAGTGGATGAAAATCAGCAGTTGACGTATCGAGAGCTGAATGAGAAGGCAAACCAATTGGCCCATTATCTTCAGAAATGTGGAGTTGGGACGGAGTCATTGGTCGGGCTTTGTTCCCAACGTTCAGTTGAGATGATTGTCGGTCTCATGGGAATCTTGAAAGCTGGATCAGCCTATGTTCCGTTGGATCCATCGTATCCAGAAAGTCACCTACGATATATTCTGGAGGACACAGGAATTCAAATATTGGTTACGAATGAAGTATCACAAGGTTGGATACCTGAAGAAGTTGAAACAGTTTGTTTGGATCGGGATCAAGCAATGATTTCGCAAGAAAACACCCTTTCACCAATATGTAAAGTGACAGGAGAAAACTTGGCGTATGTTATCTACACTTCAGGTTCGACCGGGAATCCAAAAGGGGTTTTGGTGCAGCATCATTCGGTATTAAATTTATCCTATGGTTTACAAAAAGAGGTTTTTTTACATCGGACACCTGTTAACATGCGTGTTGGTCTAAATGCCTCAATCGCCTTTGATTCATCCGTTAAACAATTACAAATGCTTTTGTATGGTTCTAGTTTGTATATTATTTCAAACGAAGTTCGCAGTGATCCTCAACAGTTTGTATCTTATATTCGGGAGAATAAGTTGGAAATGTTCGATATAACACCTTCACTACTCCAATTACTCATAGATGAGGGGTTGTTAGAAACAAACGATAGTGTTCATGTTCCAAGCAAGGTACTGGTCGGTGGCGAAGCAATTGTGCCGTCACTGTGGGAACAATTAGTAAAGGCTGACAAGATCCATTTTTATAACGTGTATGGTCCTACAGAATGTACTGTTGATGCGACATGCTATCGTATCAAAAAAGACAGTAAAAGAGTAACCATTGGTCGTCCGTTGCCGAACGTTCAAGCCTATGTATTGGATGGGAATTTGCTACCTGTTCCAATTGGTGTAACGGGTGAACTTTATATTGGCGGGGCAGGCTTAGCGAGAGGATACTTGAATCGTCCAGAGTTAACGTCCGAACGTTTTATTCCTCATCCATTTAATGAAGGGGAACGGTTATACCGGACGGGAGATCTAGTCCGCTATTTAGCTGATGGCCATTTGGATTATCTGGGAAGAATCGATAATCAAGTGAAAATTCGAGGCTTCCGGATTGAGCTTGGAGAGATTGAAGCGAAATTAGAAAGTCATCCATCGGTGAAAGAAGCAGTAGTCTTGATAAGAGAGGACCAACCAGGAGATCAGAGATTGGTTGCCTATGTGGTGGGTGAAGGAAGTATGCATGAATGGCGTGAACATCTCAAGAGACAAGTACCGAATTATATGGTTCCTGCACACTTTATTGAGGTAGAAGCGATTCCGCTTACAACAAATGGGAAGGTTGATCGAAAGGCACTGAACAGCTTAACGGTTCAAAGAGAAAGTACCTTTTCTACACCAATCGTCCCACGGGATGAAATCGAGTATCAGCTGATTACAATCTGGCAGGATGTGCTACAGATAGAAGATGTCCATGTAAACGATGATTTCTTCGATAGAGGGGGGCACTCTCTCCTAGTAATCAAATTGATTTCAAAGGTCAGAGAGAAATTTGGAAAAGAGATTAAGGTGTCCGCACTGATTGAGAACCCGACAGTGGAAGGGATCGCTTGTCTCATCCGTGACAATCATGGTATGGAAAAATCGTTATCGGTTCTGATTCCATTACAAGAATCAGAGAAAAGGCCTTTCTTCTGTGTTCATCCGTTTATGGGTAATGTATTCTGTTACATTCAGCTAGCAAGGCTACTCAAGGATCACTGCTCATTTTATGGTTTACAGAATCCTCTCGTAGAGAAAGAAGGAATGGACGGGTTGACTTTGTTGGAAGTAGTTCAACTCTACATCGAGGAAATGAAGCGAGTTCAGCCAGAGGGGCCGTATCGTCTGGGAGGATGGTCTCTGGGCGGTGCCATCGCCTATGAAATCGCAACTATACTACGGAACCAGGGAGAAGAAGTTGAGGTGTTGGTACTAATGGATACTAAGGTGCCTTCAGAAAAGGATTACAAGACAGAGGATAAAATGCTATCTTATATATTGGAGCATTTCATCCATTTAGAGCTAGTGGATCAGGAAGAAGAGCTCGTTCATCAACAGGACATGCTTGTTGAGCAATTAATTTTGGAAGGAGTGCTCCCGTTTGATGCAGATCTTACGAATTTGAAGCAAATTATCAATGCTCACAGGAAGTGTCTAAATTTAATGGCAGAGCATGTTTTAACGCCATATTTTGGGGACGTCATCTACTTCAGTGCCGAAGAAGGCAGAGAGTTGTTCACGGATTGGAAGCCGTGGTTACGGGGGAAAGTGAATAAGTATTCGGTGCCTGGGTCGCACGAGGAGATCGTCTTCTCCCCGGCTGTGGAAAAGATATCCAAATATCTCGTAAATGAATTAGAAGGGATAGAGGGAGCGTACCTTTCGTTAACCACAAAGTAGAGTGTCTAGAAAGATACAACTTTATGAACACAAATTTTCCTTTTTCATACCGATCACACTTTAAATTAAATAAACAAAACCTGTCTCATCTGTTGAGACAGGTTTTGTTATAAAGTAATGGAAGCAGGTGTTGCATTACTACCTTTAATTAGGTCAGCGCCGTTCATAAAAATTTGTAATCCTCTTTTTCCAGCACTAATGCTAATTGGATTTAAATTTGCAGCAGATTCGTCAATAAAGAGTGGATAATTTTTCTTCACACCAAGTGGTGAAACACCACCGCGTATGTATCCTGTTAATCCGAGTATTTCTTTCATTGGAACCATTTCAACTTTTTTATTTTTACTTGCAGATGCTAGCGCTTTTAAATTAAGCTCTTTATGCGAAGGGATACAAGCCATAATTACCCCAGTTTTATCGCCGCGAAGGACGAGTGTTTTAAAGACTTGTTCTAATTGTAAATGAACTTTCTCAGCGACATGTTTCGCATCTAAGTTCTCCTCATCCCATTCATATTCGTGAACTGTATATGTGATTTTGTGCTTATCTAATAAACGACAAGCATTTGTTTTACTACTCATTTTCCACACTTCCTTTTTTATTTCTTCTTTTTAGTATACAAAATTTCGCAAATTAAGACAGGGAAAATAGGAATGGACAAGAATATGTAACATAAATCGTGAAAAGGAAAGAGGGAAAATGATGTGGAAAACGACTGATCTTTATGATGCAAATGAAATGGAAGTGCAAGTATGTAAACCATTATTTCAATCGTATGGAAAGAAAAAGCAGTTTCACGGAAAAATCGCGACGGTGAAAGTTAAAGATGATAACGTACTCGTAAAAAGGGCGCTAGAGATGGTGCCAGAGGGAACGGTATTAGTTGTAGATGGAGAGGGTTCAACAAATTGCGCATTACTCGGTGATAACTTAGCAAACATAGCAAGAGAACGGAATTTAGCTGGCATCATTATCTATGGATGTGTTCGTGATTACGCGGAGCTTCAGAAAATAGAACTCGGTATTTTAGCAATTGCGACGATGCCAAAGCGAAGTGTGAAAGAAGGGAAGGGCGAAGCAAATATTCCGGTGTCTTTTGGCGGAGTTTCTTGGATTCCAGGAAATTATGTTTATGTTGACGAAGATGGTGTAATTGTATGTGAAAAAGAAATTCATCATGAGTGATGATATAAAAAGTAAGGGAATGAAAATACTATTCTTCTTAAGACGGAAATATGAGAAATGATAGACAAAAAAATATATAAATAGTAAAATAGTACAGAATTTTGTAACATTATGGATTTGTAAGAGCGCAATATTTTATGGTGTAAAAAGTTGTTGTTTCCTACATAAAGGGAGAAACAAATATGCATTCATTGAATATTCGTTTCTCCGTGTGTTTATACGCACCCATTGTGGGTATTTTTTATGTGATTTTTAGTAGAGGGGAGGATTCATCAGTATGACGAACATGAAAAAGTGGTTATTAACGTCATTTATGACAGTTGCATTGGTTGTTTTATCTTTTGCAAATACTGTACATATTACGTTTGCTGAAGGAAATACAGCAACGTTAGCAATTGTTGGAGATTCGCAAAAAGGAATGATGCTATGTCCAAAAGAAGTTGCAATTCAAGATGGAGAGACAGCCTATAGTTTGCTCCAAAAAGAAATGGGTAATAAAGTAACAGCAGAAAATACAAAATACGGTCCATATATTAAAGGTATTGATGGATTAATGGCTGGTGCAACAAGCGGGTGGACATATGAGGTGAATAATCAGTCACCAATGGTTGGAGCAGATAGCTATAAATTAAAGGCTGGAGATGTTGTAGCGTATCGCTATGTTGTTGATTGGAACAATATGAGTCAAGAAACTTTGCAGCAAGTGTTAGATAAACTTGGTACATGTAAGAAACAACCGGATACGGAAAAACCAAATACAGATAAGCCAGATGCACCAAAACCACAAGAACCTACAAAGGTTGATGTAACAAAGAAAGTTGATGAAGCGATTGCAAAAACTGCTCAAAAGATGATGCAAGATGGTATTGAGGGTGACTGGGTAATGATAGGACTTACTCAATCAGGCCAAGAAGTTGCTCGAGATGTAAAGTCTAGTTATTTACAATCGTTAGGAGAACGTGTTGCAGAAAAAGAAAATAAATTTTCTTCTACGGAATTAGCACGTACTATTTTAGCGGTTACAGCAGTAGAAGGAGATCCAACAAATATTGCAAGTAATAACTTAATTTCAAAGCTGTATAACTTTGAAAAAACAGAATCTATTACAGATTACATTTATAGTTTAATTGCGTTAGATACAAAAAAATATGAAGTGCCAGCGAATGCAAAATGGAACCGTGATGCCTTAATTAAAGCTATTTTAAAATTACAACATACAGACGGTAGCTGGGCGTACATGGGTAATTTAGAGGAACCAGGTGATGTTGATATAACAGGGATGGCTCTTGTCGCATTAGCACCATATCAAGAACAAGCAGAAGTAAAGCAATCGTTAGAAAAAGCAAAGCAATATTTAGTTCGTACACAAACAGATAAAGGTGGATTTTTATCTGGTAGTGGAGAAAATTCCAACAGTGTAGCGCAGGCGGTACTTGGGCTTGCGGCAGCTGGTATCGATCCAACAAGTGCTGCATTTACGAAAAATAATTATAATGCGGTCCAAAATCTACTATCTTACCAACTGGAAAATGGTGGTTTTAAATGGTTGCCAGTTGATACGGAAGAAAATGGCATGGCAACGGAGCAAGCGATGTTAGCGCTTGTGCAATATAAGAACTTTTTAACGGGGAAAGGCTCTGTTTATGATTGGACAAAAACGTCAACAAATGAAGGAAATAAACCAACTGACGAGTCAAAGCAACCAACAAATGAGCAGCCTAAAGTAGAAGAACTGCAAAAGCAAACAAATGAACCTTCTGCTTCAAACGATGAAAACCAATCTGTACAAAAAGATACGAAAGTAGAGAATCGCTACTTACCAGAGACAGGTATGTCAGGCAGAGACATTGCTACGTCAACTGCACTAGGCGTATTATGTATGACCAGTGCATATGTATTATGGAGAAGAAAAGCGGCTTGACAAAATTAGGAGCAAATATTTGCTCCTAATTTTGTTATGAAAGGTGTGAGAAAGATGAAAATGATGAAATGGCTTGTCTTGTTAGTTTTCTCATTTAGCTTTATTGCTGGATGTAGTCAAAATGAGGTGAAAACCGATACAACTACAAAACAAACAGAGAAAAAAGATGAGAAGAAGCAAGAAGGGAATAAACAGGAAGAGCATAAACAAGAAGATAGTAAGCAAGAACAAAAGCCGACAGAAGAACAGAAACAAGAAGAGAAACGAAAAGATGAAAAAACGGCAGAACCAAAATCGATAGAAGAAAATCAGTCAAAAACGAAAACGGCAGAACCATCCCAAAATCAAAAAGAACAATCCAAAGTTGTAAATGAACCGAAAGAAACACCGAAACAGGAAAATGTACAGCAGACACAAGTAAATCCAGTGCCTTCACCAGAACCAAAACCGGAGCCGAAACCAGAACCAGAGAAAAAGATAGTTACGTTATCTGTACGGGATGATCAAGGTACAATTTTAGGAGATACAGAAGTAGAACTTCAAGACGGAGATACTGTGTTTAAAGTGTTAGGACGGACATTGAAGAAAAAAGGAATTCAAATGGAATATACAGGTTCAGGAAGCAGTGTATATGTTCAAGGGATTAATAATTTATACGAGAAAGCTAAAGGTGCCGGGAGTGGCTGGATGTATCGTGTGAATGGTGTTGCTGTTAATAAAGGTGCGGGTAGCTATAAAGTGAAACAAGGAGATAAAATTGAATGGTTTTATTCGTTAGATTATAGGAAAGAAGATCGGTAAAGAGTTATGAAACTAGCATTTTCTTCTATGCATCCATTCGTTAATTTTCTGTATTATGCAGGGGTGATTATACTATGTATGGTATGTCTTCACCCTGTTTTTTTAATTGGTGCAATTTGTATGATCCTTATATTAAATATTACGCAAGGTAATGGAGAAAAATTGAGAAAAATGTTACCTAGTTCACTTTTTTTCGCTTTTATTATTACAATAGCCAATCCGTTATTAACGCATCGAGGCAGTACGATTTTATTTTATATTGGTTATAATCCAATTACATTAGAAGCTGTAACATATGGATGCACAATGGCGTTATCGTTGGTTGTCATTATGTTTACATTCACCTCTTATAATGAAATGATTTCGAGTCATAAGTTTTTATATTTATTTTCTCGTATTTCACCAAAAGCAGCATTGCTCACGATGATTACAGTACGCTTTGTACCTTTATTTATGAGGCGCCTTACTCATATTACACTTGTACAAAGAACAAAGGGAGTTCAAGTGGATGCGGGTTCCTTGAAAGAAAGGGCACGGAATGGTATGAAGCTTTTACAAGTATTATTAGTTTGTTCATTAGAAGAAGCACTTCAAACGGCTGATTCTATGCAAGCGCGTGGATTCGGAGTGACAAAACGAAGTACATATATTCGGTATCGTATGGAACATAGAGATTGGTTAATCCTTAGTTTGTTCGTAATCTTATTTGTATGTTGTCTGTTCGGTGTAAGTAAGGGATATGGTATTTTAACAATCTATCCAAAAGTAGAATCGTTCTTTTTAGAGAAAAATGATGTATTTGTATTGATTCCATTTCTGATGTATATAAGTCTACCAATTCTAATAGAAGGAAGGGAGTGGTTATGGTGGCGCATGCAGAAATAAAAGAGTTGTCATTTACATATACAGACGAGGAGTCTGCTGCTTTATGTAATGTATCTTTATCTATTTCCCATGGAGAATTTGTTGTACTAGCAGGCCGTTCTGGTTGCGGTAAGACGACGCTATTAAAACATTTCAAAAAAGAACTTCTCCCAATTGGTATGAGAGAGGGCAACATATATTATGATGGAGCATCCTTAGAAGCAATACCAGACTTATTATCGGCTCAGGAAATCGGTATGGTATTTCAAAATCCAGAGAATCAGCTTGTGATGGATACGGTAATTCAAGAACTTGCATTTTCATTAGAGAACATCGGCTATGAAACAACTGTCATTCAAAAAAGAATTGCTGAATTAATTAGTTTTTTAGGATTTCAAGATATGTTGCATCAATCTGTACATACGTTATCTGGAGGGCAAAAGCAGCTTGTAAATTTAGCTGCTGTACTTGTTTTACAACCTAAATTGTTGTTGTTAGATGAACCGACAGCACAGTTAGATCCAATTGCAGCAAAAGATTTTTTAGGACTATTGAAACGAATTCATGAAGAATTAGGAATTACAATTATTATGAGTGAACATCGTTTAGACGAAGTAGTTCCTCTTGCCGATCGAATTGTTTTTATGGATGAAGGAGCCGTTGTGTATGATGGAAAACCAAATGAAGTGATACCAGAAATGTGGAAAGTAGAAGCATTCCGCCCATATATTCCGCAAATTCCACGGTTGTTTTTAGAGTGGAAGGCTGAACATGTTCCGTTTACCGTTCGTGATGCACAGAAACAAATTCGTCCTATTTTAAATGAGTTTCGGTGTGACATACCATTACAACATATAGAAAAAAGGGATGTAATACTACAAGCAAAACATGTTTCATTTCAATATGAAAAGAATGGACCGTTCATTTTACAGGATTTGACGTTGGATGTTAAACAAGGACAATGGACAGCGCTTGTTGGAAAAAATGGCACTGGAAAATCAACGCTATTAACGCTTCTAGCAGGAGTGCAAAAATGTCGCAGAGGAAAAGTAGTTTGGGAAGGAAAGCCTATTCATAAGGTAGAAGCGAAAGAACGCTTTAAAAAAATTGGTTATGTATCGCAGTATCCTTACTATCATTTTACGCATGATACCGTTTGGGACGAGTTGCTTAGCCGTGCAGAAGAACTATATAAAAGGGAAGCAAATGAAAAAGTAGAAGAAATGCTTCGGAAGTTTTCAATCTTTCCTATTCGCAATCGCCATCCGCATGATTGCAGCGGCGGGGAACAGCAATTGATTGCTCTTTGTACAGTATTATTATCAAAGCCAAATCTCTTAGTATTAGATGAACCGACAAAGGGACTAGATCCAGGGAAGAAAGAAGAACTGGGCAAGTTGTTTCAACAACTACAAAGAGAAGGAACGACAATTGTTATGGCGACGCATGATATTGAATTCGCAGCAAAATATGTGGATAACTGTATTATGTTATTTGATGGGAAAATTATCATGGAAGAAACACCGGCGCGCTTTTTTAGTGAGAACTTTTTTTATACAACGTCTATTAATCGGTTTATTCGTAAACAATTGCCGTATGCTTTAACGTGGGAGGATGTGTTTGAGGCGTGTCCAAAAGATATGCTTGTATCGTTTTAGCCGTTTTGTTCGTATTGATCGGTACACTTTTATTTACGTCTTTTGTGACGGATCAATACTATATATGGTGCAGTCTATTCTTTTTAATTGTGATTATGCTGCCATTTTATGCACGTTTTGAGAAAAAAGCGTTTGTTTCACGTGAAATTGTACTTGTAGCTGTCCTAGCGGCAATTGCTGCGATTAGCCGTGTTCCGTTTTCCATCATTCCAAGTGTACAACCAACGTCGTTTGTCATTATCGTATCAGCAATTGCATTTGGCAGTGAGACAGGTTTTCTTATCGGTGCAACAGCTGCACTTGTTTCTAATCTATTTTTAGGACAAGGACCTTGGACGCCATGGCAAATGTTTTGCTGGGGTATGATGGGTTTTTTTGCAGGACTATTGCGGCATACGTGGATGATGAAAACATTATGGGGTAGAGTTCTCTTTGGCTTTATCGCAGGATTTGCTTTTAACTGGATTATGAATGTATGGTTCCTTATTGGCTTTTTGAAGGAATTAACATGGGATACTTTTATAAAAGCATACATTACAAGCTTTTACTTTGATCTTGCCCATGCACTTTCCAATGTCCTGTTTCTTTGGATGTTTAGTACATCTTGGCTTAAAATATTGACACGCTTTAAGAGGAAGTATGGTATTTTAGAT
Source organism: Bacillus sp. 103mf (assembly GCF_900116295.1). Taxonomy (GTDB): domain Bacteria; phylum Bacillota; class Bacilli; order Bacillales; family Bacillaceae_G; genus Bacillus_A; species Bacillus_A bruguierae. The sequence continues at coordinate 47,070 of NZ_FPAF01000008.1, read as the reverse complement.
TAAGGAAATACCATTACGTAAATAATGAATAAATTTTTCTTGGAGGGCATAAATATATACAGTAGGATCGCGACTTACATATTCGTTTGCCTTTGGAGACACTTCTTATCTTATATAAGGAGTGTCTTTTTTATTTAGAAACTTACAATCTTTCATACTATGGTATGACGTTGATAGATAAAAGTAGATACTACATAGGGATGTTGGAAAGATTATATTTTTATATACTGATAGTGATAAGGTGAAATGAATTAGTACAGAGGGAAAAATCTCCCTAATCATTGTTGTATTGTACCGCATTATTACCAAAAAGGGGATGAAAAACATGATAAGGAATATATATGAAACACATTTACAGGTAAGGGATTTAGAAAGGGCAATTGATTTTTACCAACATAAACTAGGATTAAAGCTAGCAAGAAAATCACTTGAAAGGAAAGTAGCCTTTTTTTGGATAGGAGAGGATAGATACCAAATGCTAGGGTTATGGGAAAAGCCAAAAGATGCTTCTATTCAGCTTAAACATTTTGCTTTTGGAGTAGACTTAGAGTTTTTAAAGTGCTCTAAAATTTGGCTAGAAGAAAGGGGATTAGAGGTAATTGGAAGCCAAGGAAAAGGGAATGAAGAGCCTATTGTCCAAAGTTGGATGCCGGCAGCAAGTGTATATTTTCTCGATTGTGATGGGAATAAGCTAGAATTCATTTCTCTATTATTTGATGAACCAAACGACCTTGGGTATGTACCTTATTTAAGTGAATGGGAGAAGGAGATAGAGAATAAAAGGGTTTAAAAAACTTTTTCAAAATGTAAAAATATTACAGTTTGTTACACTGCAATGGTTCAATTATAGACACATTTTCATCAAAAGTCGAAGAATGAAATTATATATAATAAACATTGAGAATGATTTTCAAAGTTGAGGTGTCTATATGATAAAGCCGGTGATTCCAAAACAGCATGGTGCATGGGCGATGCTTCTGATTCCGTTTTTGCTGAGTGCTTTCATTGGCAAAGCGACATGGCAACACATACCACTTTTTTTAGCATGGTTATTTGTCTATTTAGCAACATATCCCTTTCTAATGTATATGAAACAAAAGCGGCAAAAGCGCTATTTACACTGGGCGCTCATATATTTTAGTCTTGCTATTTTGTTTGGTGTAATTCCCCTTACATACGAGTGGAGAATTCTTTTTTTTTGCAATATATATGATTCCATTATTTTTTATTAACATGTATTTTGATCGTCAAAAGAATGAACGAGCATTACTGAATGACGTTAGTGCTATTATCGTTTTTTGTATTGGTGGCATGATCAGTTATTATTTCACAATGAAAACAATTGATGAAACAGCATGGCTGATCGCACTTGTTTCATTTTTATACTTTATGGGAAGTACGTTCTATGTGAAAACGATGATTCGAGAAAAGAAAAATCCAACATATCGGTGGATTTCATGGGGATACCATGTATCACTTGTAGTTGGTACGTTCATTGTGTCTCCTTGGTTTGTCATTGCGTTTATTCCAAGTTGCATTCGTGCGATTGTGTTGTATGGTAAAAAGGTAACTATTTTAAAAGGTGGTGTGTGGGAAATCGTCAATTCAGTTTATTTTTTCATTGCTACTACAGTATTATTTCAATTAAAGGGCTGATAGTAAGTTCATGAGTTAAAAAGTAAGCATGATTCATACGTGCTTACTTTTTTGTTGTAGATTTTTTATTCCTGAGCCAAAACTTCCGCTGTACTATCACATTGTTGCAGTGCATGTTGAACAGCTTGCAAAGATTGTTCAATCCGTTGACGATTATCTGATTTCTCTACTGTTTGTAAGGCGTTTTGTAAACAGTTCTTTGCTTCGTGTAAAGCTTGACAAGAATCTTGAACGTGACCGCGTGCATTTTTTTGCATGAGTGCACACCTCCTTTGGTCGTATACATTTGTAGTATGAGCAAAACGAAATAAAATATCATAGTAATCTAAAAAATAAATCCTGATTATTCTTATAAGAATTGACTTTTTGAATTACACTCATTATAGTAAGAGATAAAGTGAATATTTTCTTATCCAGAGAGGTGGAGGGACTGGCCCGATGAAACCCAGCAACCGCGATGCAGGTGCTAATTCCAGCAGAACAGTTTTGTTCTGAAAGATAAGAAGGAAGAGAGATGATCCACTTCTTCTTATCGAAGAGGTTTTTTTATTGTAAAAAAACCGATAATGAAAGATGGGCAACGAGAAGAAAGGAGTAGGTGGACTATGACGCTTGAAAAATATATTACACTACGTAATGCAATTTATAAATATATGGAAGAAAAGGAAGAGCCGATTACATTATTGGATATTCAACAACATATCGCTACTGAACATAAAGGGAAATTTGCGAAGAAGATGCTGCAGCAATTTTATTTACTACGACTGCTAGATGAGTTAAAGCTGGATGGGAAAATTACTTTAGCAGAGCCATACAAATATATAGATGATAAAGGTATTTACTACACGGTAAAATAATATAGAGGGAGTTATTCTCCCTTTTTTATAGTAATATTTGTTTGAAAATTAATTTTATTTGATAAGTGTTATGTAGTTAAAAAGACTGTGCTATGCAGTCTTTTTAAAAGGAAATGGTGCTGAGTGTGTAGTGTTCAAAAATTAAATGTGCCCCGAAAAATGGGCGTTCTCGGCTAGCAAATAAAAAAGACACCATCGCCGAATAGGTGTCTGTCGCTTTGTAAAAGGGGCTTGCCCTTCGACATGTATTAGAATAGCATGTGAGTATAGAAAAAGTCAAAAGGGAATTAAAGGAAGGTGTTGTTTACAATGAACATATTAATTGTATATGCACATCCAAAGTCTTATAGCTTCAACGGTGCAATTTTGAAACAAGTGAAAAATAGTAAACGAGAAAAAAGAGAGAAATGGCTGCAAAAGATATATAAAAAGGCAATAAGATTATGAAAAATGGGGAACTGATTTACAAAATTGCGAATGTATGTAAAAGAGATGATGATTTGTTTTGTTCTTATCTTGAGTGTTTATTTGGTATAAAGGAGAATAGCAAGCAATTTTCTAAAGTCAAACAAGCAGTGCGAGAAGAGTATCTTATAAGAGGTATTTGTAAGAGAGAGGTAGACATTTTAGTAGAACAAAGTGAACAAGTTGCAGATTTGCATATACCTAAGTTGCTCCGATGGGAATTTTTACAGGAAAATGTTCATTATATAGAAGAGATCTGTTCAATGGTATTTCAGTTAAAACCGTTATGTTTTTCAGAAGAACAATGGAAATATGTAATTTCAATTATAGAGAAAGAGCTGTCATGAGACAGCTCTTTTCGTAACAAAAACTTCGAAAATTTCAACTTAATTAGAGGGCTCTTTCTGTAAGTGCTTCGCGATTTGTAAATACATATTTCCATATGCGGAGTGTATTTCTCCATTATGATTAGCATTGGAAGAAAAATGAACGATAACCATATGTGCAGTTGGATCGATATATAATCTTTGTCCATAACTGCCAAATACTTCGAATGCTCCGTGCTCGTTATGGGAGATCCACCATTGATTATGGTAAGAGTATCCCTCACCATCACCAACTGGGAGTTCGTATTTTTGTATATGCTTAATTTCTTCAATAATAGAAGAAGAAATAATTTGTTTCCCGTCATATACTCCATTGTCTATAATCATCTTCCCGAATCTTGCCATGTCTCGAGCGGTGGTATTTAATCCTGCACTTGCCTGTTCCACTCCTGTTTCGTCAACAACGTAATAAGCATTTTCTTCTGCGCCAATGGGCGACCAAATACGTTCACTTATTAGATCTGCGAGTGATTTTCCTGTTACAGTACGAATAATCCATGCCAGTGTTTCAGCAGAACCATTATTATATGAAAATGTTTCTCCTGGAGCAGCGGTTTCATTTGCTTCTAGCAACATGTCATAAATTGTTACCGGTCCATCATAGTTTTTACTGCGAGGAAGAAGGTTGCTTGCTAAATATAATTGTGCATCTTGATTTTCTAATCCAGCTTGTTTGAAACCGTGAGTTGGATATTCTACTGAAACTTGCATATCTAATAGTTGTTGAATTGTTGCTATTCCAAATGATGTTCCTTTTAATTCTTTTACATAAGTTTCTGCAGTTGCGTTAGGTTGTAGCTTTCCTTCTTCAATGAGGGTATTAACGAGCAACCCTGTAAATACTTTTGCTACCGATGCCATACCGTGTGGTTCGCTTTCTTTATATCCATGAAAGTACCGTTCGTACACAAGCTTTCCATCATGCAAAACAATGAAAGCATCTGTTTTGTGTTTTTCTAATAGTTGTTGAACCGTTGTATTATGGTCATTTTCATCTGTAATTTGTAGATTATCTAGATTTTGCAAATTAGCCCGGATTGATGATATATAATTTGGATTTTTAGCGACAATCTTTGTTAAAGTAAATTCGCGCATATGTGAATATGACCAGCGAAGATACGGATCTTGTAACCAGTTGTTTTTCGTTGCTGTTTGTCTTGAAGAAAAACTTTTATTTGGATTGAATAATGTAAATCCCATACCAGTCAATATACATACAAAAATTAAAATGCTTAAAATAAGCGAGGATTTTTTAAATCTCATAATAAGCCTCCTTCTCATTTTATTATAAGAGATAAGCTTATAAAGAAGCAAAAAAAGGAGAGTAAACGTAGAAGTTTACTCTCTCTTATAGTATTAAGCAGATAATTTTTCTTGTGTTGTTTGCTTTTGGAACTTTTGTTTACGTCCATGAAGAAAATAGTAAATCAGTAATGTAAATGCAACGATAATCGAAGAAATAAAATACATATGATGATAACTCGAATGTGCTGCGATAATTCCTAGTACGAAAGAGCCAATACCGATCCCTGTATCGAAGAATGAGAAATAAGTGGCTGTTGCAGATCCGCGCCTGTGATTTGGTGCGACACTAACTGCAATTGTTTGGAAGCTTGGAATTAGAGTTCCATATCCAAAGCCAATAAGTACGCCAGCAGCAAGTAACCAAAATGACGTTTGTGCTTGGCTTAAAACAAACATTCCAATCATAAAGATAATAATAGATGGATAAATGAGAACATTTTCTCCGAACCGATCGAATATTTTTCCTGAAAATGGTCTGGAAATAACAACTACAACTGCGTATACAACAAAGAAATAACTTGCAATATCAGCCATACCAAGCTCTTTTGCATAAACGGGAATAAATGAAAGAATACCGCTATAGGAAAAGGAAAGTACGCAACCTGTGAGAGCAATTGGAATTGTGGAAGGCTCAATTAAATCTTTCCATTGCATACGTTTCTTTTCGCTGTTGACAGTTGTTTTTTCGTTAGGGATATTTACTAATAGTCCACATAGAAAAGCAAGTATAGAAAATATAGAACAAATGATAAATAAACCTGTAAATGAGAATTTAGAAATAATTGTTAAACCTAAAAAAGGACCGATAACCATCGGTAAGCTCATAAACACTCCATAATAACCAAGTGCTTCACCGCGCCTGTGGGGCGGTGCTACATCTGTTACGATTGTACCAGTAGCTGTTGTTGCCATTCCAAATCCGATACCATGAAAGAAGCGAAGAGCAAGCAGTAAAAATAAGCTTTGCGTACCGAAGTACATTACTGTTGCAGCTAAAAATAACGAAAGGGAGATGAATAAAATTTTCTTCCTTCCTAAATCATCAAGCCATTTACCTGTAAATGGTCGGCAGATTACAGAGGAAATAAGAAACACTGTTGCGACAAGACCCATTTCTTCAGGTTTTCCTTTTAATCCGTCAATAACATATACAGGCAAGGTTGTGATCAGCATATAAAATGTTAAAAAGAGAAATAGACTACTCAAACATGTTCCAATGAAGTCTTTCGTCCAAAGCCTTTGACTTTCCATAGTCATCCCTCCAATTTTTAATCAAGATTACGAATTACTTTTTGTAGTACGTGAAAAGCAAGGCGAAGCTCTTCCTCGCTAATATCTTGCAATGTCTTTTTCTCAAATGAGTCTACTTCTTCTTGCCAATTCGGTATCATTGCGATTGCTGTTTCTGATAAAGAAATGAGCTTCTCGCGTCGATCTGTTCCCTCTGTTCGAGCAATCCATCCCATTAATTCCATACGCTTTAAAGTACGAGTCATTGTTGGTGACTCAACGTTTAAGTATTGACATAATTCTGTTTGCGTGCAAGATCCAGTTTGATTTAGTCTGAAGATTACAGCCCACTGCGCACTGTATAAACCAGTTGGGGAAACACGTTCATTGAATCTCTTGGAAAATTTCCGAGCGGTTTGGCTGACAGTGTGAAAAAAGTGTTGTTTTTCGTCCATATTTTTGCCCTTTCTAATTAGTTACCTAGCTAACTATATCTGTTTTTTTCTGAATTGTCTAGTAGTCCATTGTTATGCTTATGTAAAAATAAGTTAATTCAGATTGAGAACGTATATTCTGTGTGTTATTATTGAGTTAGAATTTTCTGTCTTTTGGAATGTGTGTTATTGATAATTTTGAGGGGGAAACAGAATGATGAAACCTGCCATTATGAAATCGGTAGCATTATCAAATGGAGAAACAATTGCTTATCAAGAAGCGGGAAATGGAACAGAAATATTGGTGCTTATTCACGGAAATATGACATCTTCACAGCATTGGGATTTAGTTATAGAACAACTGCAAGATTCTTATCATATTTATGCCCTTGATTTACGTGGTTTTGGATTTTCGACTTATCATCATCCGATTGATTCATTGAATGAATTTGCAGAAGATGTGAAGTTGTTCGTGGATGAACTGCAATTAAAAAATTTTTCATTGGTCGGATGGTCAATGGGGGGAGGAGTTGCTATGCAGTTTGCAGCAGCTTATCCGATGAATGTGAATAAACTTATATTGGTAGAATCAGTAGGGGTGAAAGGATATCCAATTTTTAAGAAGGACATAAATGGTCAACCGATTGTATCTAATCTTTTAAAAACAAAAGAAGAAATAGCTAAAGATCCTGTTCAAATTGCACCAGTTGTCGAAGCTTTAAAACAAAAGGATAAGCAGTATTATCGTAATATCTGGAATTTACTTATTTATACGCATCATCAACCTAGCCCAGATCGCTATGAAAAATATCTTAATGATATGTTGACGCAGCGCAATTTTGTTGATGTAAATTATGGACTTGTAACATTTAATATATCCGATGAGCATAACGGAGTTGTAGCCGGGAACGGGGATATGAATCGTATTCAAGTGCCAACATTAGTTCTTCAAGGTAATCGTGATTATGTGGTGCCTAAAGTAGTTGGTGAAGAGTTGGCAAAGCATTTGCCAAATGCGAAATTGGTCGTGTTAGAAAATTGTGGGCATTCTCCATTTATCGATTGTTTAGAAGTATTTATCAATGAAGTAACCGAATTTTTGAAAGAGTAGCTGCGTTGTTTCCTACTGTAAATAAGAAACGTGTAATAGGGGCGTTTTGAAAAAGAGAAAGATTATGGAGATTTTTTATACAGAACCAGCTACTTTCGTACAGATATTGATTCCAGAAGTAACGGTTTCTCAATCAATTAGTTATAAAGTTTTGTATACGTATATTCAACAATTGTATTTTTAAACATTCCTTCTAGTGTGTGGGACAAAATATTATATGACCTATTCTTATTTGCATCCAGTACAAGGTGTAGTTGTGCAGCCATATGTAAAAGCTCAAACAGGGGAAGGATGAAAGCTAGAAGTCTGAACTTCTAGCTTTATTTTTGTGGAAATTGAAAGTATACGATTTATGGATTAACCAGCTATAATAAAGGATGTGAGTTTGTAGAGGGAGCGTAATAAAATGGGAAAAAGGTATACGTTTTGGATTATGGTTGGAATTGTTGCGATTTCTGGACTTTCACAAGGCATGCTGTTACCAGCAATCGCAATGATTTTTGAGAAGGAGGGAATTAGTTCAAGCTTTAATGGCATTCATGCAACGGCATTATATATTGGTATTCTTGTTATTTCACCTTGGCTTGAGAAACCGATGCAAAAGTTTGGAATGAAACCTCTTATTGTAATTGGAGGATTCATTGTTATTGGAGCATTATTTGTATTTACGCAAACATTTTCTTTTTGGGTATGGTTTGTTCTTCGTTTTTTAGTTGGGGTAGGGGATCATATGCTTCATGTTGGAACACAAACGTGGATTACTACAACTGCTAGTCCGCACAAGGTAGGAAAACAAGTTTCTATATATGGAGCATTTTTCAGTATTGGTTTTGCAATGGGACCTTATTTAGCGAGTACAGTAAAATACGGTATTGCAACACCATTTATTGTATCAACTGTCCTTTGCTTAATAGGTTGGTTATTGTTAATTCCAACGCAAAACGCATTTCCTGATCAAGGAGAAGCGAATCAAGAAAGTGAATCATCTTTGCAGCGCTATACGCAAGTGTGGATAATCGGATGGATTGCGTTACTGGCACCGTTAGCTTACGGTGTATTAGAAGGGATGCTTAATAGCAATTTACCTGTATATGCGATGAGGAAAGGTTGGTCAGTTGAACAAATTTCATTTTTATTGCCAGCGTTTTCGATTGGTGGAATTGTTACGCAAATACCACTTGGTATACTTAGTGATCGTCTTGGAAGAGAGCGTATTTTAACATGGGCATTTAGCGTCAGTACAGTGATTTTTCTATTAGCAGCTATATTCGATGAATATTATGGGCTTGTATTTATATGTATGTTATTTGCTGGTATGGTTATTGGATCATGTTTTTCACTTGGACTCGGTTATATGACAGATTTATTATCTAAGCATTTATTACCAGCAGGAAATATTTTGTGCGGAATTGCTTTTAGTATCGGAAGTATTACTGGTCCTGTATTAGGTGGAATATTTATAGAAAAAATACAGTATACAAGCTTTTTCTTTGCCGTTATGATCATTATGGCAGTAATATCGATTGTTTACGTGACATATATGAAAAGTCAAGCAATGATAAGGAAAGTAGAAAGTAGGTAAAACAATGACAAAGCAATTAAAAAAGAAGAAATTTGAAGTATTACCAGATGAAACAATTGCACAGTGCCTCGAAAGAATGGAAAAGGAAGGGTATGCACCGTCCCGCCGCATGGAAGAGCCTATTTTTCATGAAGTGAAAAGAGATGGAAAAACGGTTGTAGAACCCTGTGGACGAAAAATAATATTTGAAGGAAAGATAAAAACGGTATAATATGCAACGCTATATATACAAGATAAAACCCCTTTCTTTTTAAGGGGGGACGAGAGCATCTAGCCGCGCATAGAAACGATCAGGGCCATTGCTTGCCACATGCAATGTTTAAAACAAAAGGAGAAAGCAAGTAGCGGTCATGTTGTATTCTGCATAGCAGCGACTTATAAAGAAAAGCGCAGCCGACTGTTTAGGCCTGCTGGCTAAGGTTCTTTCGCACAGAAGGTGTTTTTTACCTAAGGTTCTTAGACATGAGGGCCTAGAAGGCAGAGCTAGACAAAGATGTCGAAAAATGAAAATGGATATATAGTTTGCATGGTTTTTTATCGGAAAGTTGGCAAGCCCACCCACTTTAAGATTCGAAGGAGATAAGTGGCGGGAGTGTTCATTTCATACGAAGAAGGTATGAATACTTTTTTAAAGAGAAAAAATAAAAATAAAAATAAAAATGGGAAAATTCAAGGATTCCATGCATATAATATAGCGAAAGGCCTTTCACCATTTTTCACCAAGGGGGCAATCATAATGAAATTTTTGTCGTACCTTACAGCAATTCTGGTGATTATTGGCGGTTTAAACTGGTTATTTGTTGCGCTAGATTTTAATCTAGTGGAAAAACTTTTTGGTTCTGTACCGGCACTTGTTGATACCGTTTATTGGCTTATTGGTCTTTCTGCACTATATCAAATTTACGACCGTTTTTTTGCAAGTAGTTAGCAATTATACAATTATTATTTTAAGTGTTAAGCAGACGTGCTTAACACTTTTTTGTATTAATACGAAAGGAAAGAGCTTCATAAAAACTGCTCATGAGAACGGTTCCAATGCTTCTTAGAATAAAATGGAGAAAACAATTTGACCGAGTATTTTATATGAGTTATAATTCAGAAAGTTTTAAAATTTATAAATATAAAAGAAAGAGGGGAATAAGATGCATCGAGTATACAATTTTTCAGCGGGGCCATCTACACTTCCTATTCCTGTTTTAGGGCAAGTACAAAAAGAATTATTGAACTATCAGGAAACAGGCATGTCTATAATGGAAATGAGTCACAGATCTACAACTTTTCAGGATATTATAGACGAAACGAAAAGTCTACTGTGCGAATTAATGAATATCCCTGAAAATTATGAAGTACTTTTTATACAAGGAGGCGCATCTTTACAATTCTCCATGATTCCACTAAATTTAATGCACCGATATAAACAAGCCGCATATGTACATACAGGTTCCTGGTCAAAGAAAGCAATTCAAGAAGCAGAAAAAATCGGAACGGTTTCAGTTGCTGCATCTTCTGAGAATGACCGATTTACATCTATTCCAGAAATAAATCGTACACTTCTCTCTCAAGAAATAGATTATATGCATATTACAACGAATAATACAATTGAAGGTACACGTTATGTAAACATTCCCGAGACAGGAGAAATCCCACTTGTTGCTGATATGTCCTCAAATATTTTATCTGAAAAGTATGATGTAGCAAAGTTCGGTCTTATTTATGCTGGAGCACAGAAAAATTTAGGACCTGCAGGGTTAACGATTGTCATCGTTCGTAAAGATTTAATTGGTGCTGCGCATTCTTCTTGCCCGGTTATGTTAAACTATGAAACTTACAGTAAACATAATTCACTTTATAATACGCCACCAGCTTTCAGTATTTATGTAACAAAGCTAGTTTTACAGTGGCTGAAAGAGCAAGGAGGCGTGCAGGAAATTGAAAAAAGAAATTACAAAAAAGCAGCAATTCTATACAACTTTTTAGATGAATCAAGCGTGTTCACTTCACCAGTACATACTACATATCGATCTTTAATGAATATTCCATTTACAACGTCTTCTAATGAACGAAATGCATTGTTTCTTCAAGAAGCGAAAAAGCATGGTCTTGAAGAATTAAAAGGGCATCGCTCAGTTGGCGGCATGCGTGCTAGTATTTATAACGCAATGCCAGTGGAAGGCGTACAAACGCTTGTGAATTTCATGTATGCATTTGAAAAGAAGTACAAATAAGGGGATGAGAAAATGTTTCATATTCAAACGTTGAATCAAATTGCTGAAAAAGGAATTGCTGCGTTTTCAAAAGAGAGATATAGAATAGGAGAAACAACCAAGAATCCTGATGGTATTTTATTACGAAGCTACTCATTGCATCACGAGGAGTTTTCAAGTGATTTAAAAGCAATTGCAAGAGCGGGGGCAGGTGTAAATAATATACCAGTGGAACGGTGTACAGAGAAAGGGATTGTTGTTTTTAATACACCAGGGGCTAATGCAAATGCTGTAAAAGAACTTGTACTTGCAAGTTTAATTATGTCATCTCGTAATGTTGTAGACGGTATTGTATGGACAAAAGAGTTGCAAGGTGAAGAAGTGCCGCAACTTGTCGAGAAAGGGAAAAAGCAATATGTTGGTTCAGAGATTTCCTCGAAACGTCTTGGGATTATTGGACTAGGTGCAATTGGTGCTCTTGTTGCAAATGATGCCTTATCATTAGGAATGGACGTCGTTGGTTATGATCCATATGTTTCTGTTGAAACAGCTTGGCGATTATCTAGACAAGTGCAGCGAGCGTTTAGTTTAGAAGAAGTTTTTGCAACGTGCGATTATATTACCTTGCATGTTCCATTAGTAGAACAAACGCGAGGTCTTATAAATGAACATGCATTTCAAGTGATGAAAAAAGGAGTTCGTGTTTTAAATTTTTCTCGTGGAGAGCTTGTTGACGAAGATGCATTAGAACGAGCGCTTCATATGGGGGTTGTGAAGCATTATATAACAGATTTTCCAAACGAGCGTGTGTTGCAAATGAAAAATGTGATTGCAACGCCGCATCTTGGGGCATCTACATACGAATCAGAGGAAAATTGTGCGGTTATGGCTGCCCGGCAATTGCGAAGCTTTTTAGAAACGGGTAATATCCGCAATTCAGTTAATTATCCAAATGTAGAATTGCCGTATATCGGCAAGAACCGAATTACAATTGCGCATCAAAATATTCCAAACATGGTTGGACAAATTACGGCATGCTTGGCAGAGCATCATATTAATATTGCAGATATGATTAACCGTAGTAAGGGCTCTTTTGCATATACAATAATTGATATTGATAATGGCATAGATGATATTATTAAAGAAGATGTTGTGGAAAATATTAGAGACATTTCAGGTGTCGTAGCAGTACGAATGATTGTATAAAGTGAATTTTCCATCAGTAGGGAATTCATCCCCTGTTGATGGGAATCGAGCTTACTACCCGTTAATATAGATAAGGAGGAGATTTCAGTGGCAACAATTAAACCATTTCGGGCAATTCGTCCTATACAAGAGCGTGCAAAAGAAGTAGCTGCTCTTCCATATGATGTACTCAATAGTACGGAAGCAAGAGAAATTGCGAAAGATAATCCGTATTCGTTTTTGCATATTGACAAGGCAGAAATTGACTTAGATCCATCTGTTTCTCTATACGATAATGCGGTATATGAGAAAGCGAAGGGAAATTTACAATATTTGATCGAAGAGAGTGTGCTTATACAAGAAGACCGACCATGTTTTTACATTTATGAACTTACGATGGATGGTCGTTCTCAAACTGGACTTGTTGTTTGTACATCAATTGATGAATATATAAACGACACAATTAAGAAACATGAGCGGACAAGAGCTGAAAAAGAAAAAGATCGTATCCGTCATGTTGATGTCTGTAATGCTCATACAGGGCCTATTTTTGTAACATATCGCGGGAACAATGAAATTGTAAATGTAATCGCGAATTGGAAAATAACGCATAGCCCTGTTTATGACTTTACAGCAGATGATACAATTGGACATAAAGCGTGGATTATTCATGAAGAAAGAGTTATCGCTACATTAATCGAATTGTTTGAGGACATACCTTCTTTATATATTGCTGATGGCCATCATCGCTCTGCATCGGCTGTGAAAGTTGGAATGATGCGCCGCGAAGCGCATGCAGACTATACAGGTGAAGAAGAGTTTAATTACTTTTTATCTGTACTTTTTCCGAAAGAGGAATTATCAATTTGGGATTACAATCGCATTGTAAAAGATATAAATGGGTTATCAGAAGCACAATTTTTACAAGCGATATCTCAAGCTTTTTATGTAGAAAAAGCAGAAGTAGCACCTTTTAAACCGACAGAGCGTCATACGTTTGGAATGTATTTGAATAAAGTATGGTATAAATTGACTGTAAAAGAAGATAGGGTTGATGAAAAGGATGTCGTAAATAGATTAGATGTATCAATTTTACAAGATCAATTATTGCATACCATTTTACAAATTGATGATCCAGGTACAAATGACAGAATTGATTTTGTTGGAGGAATACGAGGACTGAAAGCGTTAGAGAGAATGGTTGATGAGGAAGGCTGGGCCGTTGCTTTTTCAATGTATCCAACAACAATGGAAGATTTATTAGCTATTGCAGATGCAGGGGAAGTAATGCCACCAAAATCAACATGGTTTGAACCAAAACTTCGCAGCGGTTTATTTATTCATTCGTTGGAATAGAAGAGGGAGCAAATTGCTTTCTCTTTTTTTCTTGCATATTATGTACCTATCTTATAATGTATAGTCGTACTGACTGAAGGAAAGGGTTTGATATATATGATACATATTTTGTTAGCTGATGATGATTTACATATAAGAGAGCTCCTTCGTTATCACCTCCAAAAAGAAGGATATACAGTGTGGGAAGCTGAAGATGGAAAAGCAGCACAGTCTATATTAGAGAAAGAAACGATTCATTTAGCAATTGTTGACATCATGATGCCGCATGTAGATGGTTACACACTTTGTGAAGAAATTAGAAAATATCATGATATACCAGTTATTATGTTAACAGCAAAAGATCAGTTAGTAGATAAGGAGAAGGGCTTTTCCGTCGGGACAGATGATTATATTGTAAAGCCATTTGAACCTGCTGAAGTATTATTTCGAATGAAAGCATTATTACGCCGTTATCAAATGCTAAGTGCAGATGTCATTCAATTGCATGGAACGACAATCGATCGAAAAAGCTATGAAGTACGTTGCCAGGAACAAACCATTTTGTTACCGTTAAAAGAATTTGAGTTGTTATCACAGCTAGCGAGTTACCCAGGGCGGATTTTTTCTCGTGAAGAATTAATTGAACTTGTGTGGGGAGTTGATTTTTCAGGAGATGAGCGCACTGTAGATGTCCATATTAAGCGATTACGTGATCGTTTTTCGAAACGAACAGATGATTTTCAAATTAAGACGGTGCGTGGTCTTGGATATAAATTGGAGTTGAAATAAAATGAGATCATTATATTCACGATTTGTTATCATTTCGATTGTCATTATGTTAGTTAGTAGTACGATTGGGTTTTTATTATCAAATGTGTATTATCATCTTTATTTAAAACCATATAACAGTGAAAAGATTTTAAAATACGCACAAGAAGTAAAACATTTATATGAGCAGTCCGATGAACAAAATCGAGAAGAGTATTTGCAATCTATTTCTAATCTTGGTTTTGAAATTTATGTGGTAGATGATCAAAAACAAGGAAAACGATATGGAAATGCATTTCGAAAAATTAACGTGAGTGACGAAACGATAGAGAGTGTATTAAAGGGTCATACATACAACGGTATTTCGACGTATCCTACAAGGTTATTTATAACAGGTTTTTTTGATAATGAACTCTTAAATAGTATTGGGATTCCAATTCAACATGATGGAAAGCAATATGCTCTCTTTATTCGCCCAGATATTCAGCAGCAATTTGGTGAAATGCGTATTTTCTTTGCTGTATTATTATGTTTAATGGTCGGATTAAGTATTATTTGTATTGCAATTGCAGCACGGTTTATTGTACGTCCTATTCAGCTTTTTACAAGTGCAACTAAAAAAATTGCAAATGGAGAGTATGAAGTAGCTCTGCCAGAATATCGAAAAGATGAAATCGGAACACTGGCTGTCAGCTTTCGGAAAATGGCAAAAAGCCTAAAGGATTTAGATCGGATGCGACAAGAGTTTGTTTCCAACGTTTCTCATGAATTTCAATCTCCACTTTCATCAATTCAAGGGTTTTCGAAGACGTTACAAACAAATGAAATGAGTGAACCGGAGCGTAAGCGTTATTTGAAAATAATTGAATCAGAAAGTAGACGTATGTCTACTTTGTGTAAACAATTATTAACGCTTGCATCTCTTGATAAAGAAGAGAGGGTTTTAGATAAGAAAACATTTGATGTTGGGAAGCAAATAAGAGATGTTATTTTTATGTTAGAGTGGCAATGGCGTGAGAAAGATGTCGCAATTGAATTAGATGTTCCAAGTATACAAGTGCACGGAGATGAAAATTTGCTCCATCAAGTGTGGACAAATTTACTGACGAATAGTATTAAATTCACAGAAAGTGGCGGGACCATTTCATTTTATGGAGAAGAGAAAGAAACGGAATTGTATCTCGCGATTTCTGACACAGGGCTCGGTATGAGCGAAGATGAGATTGACAAGATTTTTGACCGATTCTACAAAGTGGATGAGGCGCGAAATAGAACAATCGAAGGCAGTGGACTGGGGCTTTCGATTGTGAAAAAAATTATTGATCTTCATGAAGGAAGTATTACTGTACACAGTGTAAAAGGCGAAGGCACTACGTTTACAATTTATCTTCCGAAAATAACTAGTAATGTTTAAAGTATATACGAGTTGGAAATGTCATAAAAACCCATCTCTTTTTAGGGGGACGAGAGCATCTGGCTGTGCATAGAAGCGGTCAGGGCCTTTTCCTGCCACATGCGAGGTTTAAAACAAAGGGAGAAAGCAAGTGCAAATTATGTTTTATTTTGTATAGCAGCGACTTAGATGTTAAAAAATTTAATAGAAAGCTTGTACAAAAAGGAGTGATAAAACGAAAAACCGCAGTAAAATTTTGCTGCGGTTTTTTATATTCTATTTCAAAAAACGCAATATACTTCCCGTCAGGAAGCATTTCACTTTTAATCAAGCTATAGATGTATGGTATAGTGAAAAAGTATGTTTGCAGTAGAGGAAGGAGACTTAAACATGATTACATCTGCGCAAACTCCTTCATTAACAGAAACGATGAAAGAGTGGCATGAAGCGTTAACATATGAAATTAAACATTGGAAGACAGTTGGTGGAAGCAAATTATCCATTATAAATGGAAGATTTTTATATACGGACTATGAAAGTAGTGTCTATGTATTTCAGCTTATTTCTGAGGTGAGTTTACCAGACGGAACACCGATTCGAATTGAATTTGACGGTGAGGAAGCGACAGGGGAAGTACTATCTGTTCAAGGATTGGACATTGAAGTCAAACTTAATTGTTATATGCAGCAACATATACAGGAAGCGGTGTTATATAGTGAGCCGTGGCAGCTGTTAGAACAATTGCAAGAACGTTTAAAGGAAGTAAGGAAAGATAAACAAAAGCGTCAGCGTGTGAAACGGTTATTACAAGGAACTAGTGAACCAAAACATATTGTGAAAATGAAAACAGTGAAAAATGAACTTGCATACCGCGCTTTTTACAATGCAACAACGTACGTCTGGGGACCGCCGGGAACCGGAAAATCATACAATTTATCGCGCATTATTGCAACTCATTATCAAAGTGGAAAATCCGTTCTTGTATTAGCACATAGTAATGCAGCGGTTGATGTATTAATGGGCGAAGTAACAAAGCAAATTGAGAAAAAAGAGAAGTGGATACCGGGAGATGTGATTCGGTATGGTTTTAGTCAAAATGAACAAATTCGCAATCATGAAACGTTATTAACTACGCGATTAGTTGAATCAACAAATGAAGAATGGGAAGAAGAGAGGCTCTATTTAGAAGAATTAAGACAAGAATTAAGGCAAAAAATTCTTTCTTATAAAGCGACTTCTGCTGAAAAGAGAAAAATGCAGGAAATAGAAGGAGATCTTCGCAAGCAAAAAGCAAAAGTGAAAGAAGTTGAAAAAGAGTATATTGAAAATGCAAAAGTAATTGGGGCAACATTATCGAAATGTGCAATCGATTCGCTTGTTTACGAAAGAACGTTTGATCTTGTGGTTGTCGATGAAGTAAGTATGGCATATGTTCCGCAAATTGCCTTAGCAGCTTCTTTAGGAAAGCGTATTGTTGTGTGCGGGGACTTTCTACAATTACCGCCAATTGCTTTATCAAATCATGAGCTTGTGAATAAGTGGTTAAAAGAAGATATGTTTTATCATGCGGGAATAGTAGAAGTGGTAAATGAACGTAAAAAGCATCCGAATTTATACATGCTGCAAGAGCAGCGGCGTATGCATCCACATATTTCAAGCTTTACGAACGAATTTATTTATAAAAACGAAGTGTTCGATCATCCTTCTGTTATAGAGCGAGATAAAATAGCGATTTTACAGCCCTTCATGAAAGAAGCAGCGGTTTTACTAGATACAAGTAATATGGGCGCTTATTCATTAAAAGACGTAGCATCAAGTTCACGTTATAATATTTTTTCTGGATTAATAGCGATGCAGCTTACGCTAATTGGCTTAATGGATGGAATACCGTCAATTGGTATTGTAACACCATACCGTGCTCAGTCGCGCTTTTTATCAACGTGCATAAGGGAATTTCTTCAAAAAACAAAGTTCAAAAATGCGCCGGTACTAGCGGCAACCGTTCATAAATTTCAAGGATCTGAGCGTGATATGATTTTGTTCGATACAGTTGATAGCTATCCGCAAGAACGACCGGGTGTGCTCTTTTTTGATCAAAAAAACCACCGTCTCGTTAACGTTGCAGTTACGAGGGCGAGAGGGAAATTTATTCAACTATCAGATTGTCAATATATGAGGCGAAATCTTTCGCGAAAACAAGCTTTATCTCATTTAACGTCTCATATACAAAGGCAAGGAGATGTGTATGATCGTACAACATTGAGGGCGATTTTAGAGCGGAAGATTACGAAAAGATTGCGGTGGTTTGTACAAACAAGCAAAGAAGAAACGAAAGTATTATTAAAAGATATGATCTCAGCGAAAAAGAAAATCATTGTATCTATTCCTAATTCAAGTCGTATAGATAAAAGAGTATGGCAAGTATTAGCGCGTGCAGAAGCGTCGGTAATGATCTATACAGAAGGTCAAGTTCCGATAAAAAACGTACAAGTACATCGTCAAAATAAAGTGATGCCATTTGTTATTATCGATGACGATATCATGTGGGTAGGTGCCCCGTTAACATCTCAGATGATCTTTGATGGTAGTCCAGAATTTCCATATATAACAGCAAGACTACAAGCTCCGCAAACAATTGGAGTACTAAAAGGGTTTTTAGATATAAAAATATAGAGTTTTCTTCAAAATGGATTTTTACGCTGAAGCAGCAAGAAATTGTTGTTCTTTGCGCATTAATTGGATTTTTTATGGAAAGATATACTAGTAAGTATACGATTTGAACGTTCTATTTTTTAGAGTATAACAGGAGGAGAATGAATATGTCGGAAATTGAAGTAGGCGAAATTTTTACCCTTAGCGATGAGAGTAATGAGGAGCAGGAAGTTGAAGTGCTCGGAACGATGAATGTCGAAGGAGCAGAATACATTGCTGTTGCCTTTGTAGAAGATATTCAAACGGAAACAGAGGAAGACATTGATATCTTCTTTTTAAAAGTAGAAGAGGATAGTGAATTCTCATACATTGAGAGTGACGAGGAATTTGAAAAAGTATCTGCTGCATTTGAGAAAATTATGGATGAGCAAGAATAATATTGATTGGACACAAGAGGCGGATGCACATCTGTCCTCTGTTGTTGTATATAGGAAATTAATCAAAGGTAACCTCAGACAAAAGTGTCTGGGGTTATTTTGTTTGAAAATAGGTAGTGAAGGTATGATTTCGAATCTGTCGAATAAATGTAATGAGGTGAAAGAAATGGAATTGTTAACAGAAATAGATGAAAGTTGTAAAGAAGAAATACGATGTTGTTTATACACAGAAGAGATGTTTCAAACATTAGCGATTCAAGGTTTGGAAAATGAACAACTTGGAGAATGGTATGTGGAGAAGGATGACAATGAAATAACTAGCATTTTGTATATAAAAGATGAAGGGAATACATATTTTACTACATTTTGGGTAAAAGGAAAAAACAAACTTGAAGTTATCGCAAAACAGATTGAGTGTTTGAAAAGAAACTCTATACTTCTTGCTGGAAAGAGTGAATATGTAGAAAGTATTTTCAAGTATTTAGGGATAAAGAAAGACATTAGTAGAGATATTCATTATGTATATAGTCAGAAGCTTACCAAGGATACAGATGTTTCAATAGTTAGAAAAGCAATTCATAATGAATATGACATATCGTTCATTCATAAATTTTTCATTCACTTTTTTCAGCCGAGTAATGAAGAACAGTTGCAGCGTTTGATCAATAAAGAAAAAATAAGCAATGATATTGAGAAAGGGATTTTTTTTGTTATGCATGACAATGTGCCAATCGGAATGGGGAGATATGGAAGTTATACAAAGAATTACATTGAATTCACAACATTTTATGTTGAAGAAAAATTTCGTGGGCAAAAATGTGGAAAAATATTATTGTCTCATATGATTTTGGATTGCTTGAATTGTGGTAAAATCCCTATTTTACAAACATCTTCTAATAATATATCAGCTAGAAGTTTGTACGAAAAACTTGGTTTCAAGGAAGTAACAGACTATAGTTTTACATTTATCCCGCTAAAATAGCGTTTCAAAATACATGACCCCCTATAAGTATTTCTAGCTTGATGTTTTTGAAAATTTATACAATTAATATTATTATATAATAGAGATGGAAAGAAAAGGGGACTGTTTTATGGAATTTATATATAATCGAGCAAAATTGCAATTATTATCTATAAATGATGTAGGACCATTGTATGCCATTATTGAAAAACACCCAGATATTTGGACATATTTAATAGCGAAAATGGATTGCTTAGAAGATATGGAAAGATTAGTTGAAGAGTCAATAGAAAAGTATAAAAGGGGAGTTGACATTCCATTTACTGTAATTGATCAAACGACAAATGAGGTTGTAGGAACGACGCGGCTATACAACATATCAAATGATTGCAAAACAACCGAGCTTGGACATACTTGGTACAGTCCAAGTGTTCAACGTACAAGTGTAAATACAGAGTGCAAATATATGACGCTTCGCTATGCATTTGAAGAGCTAGGAATGTTGCGTGTACAAATTAAAACAGATGCTCGCAATGAAAGGTCTCAGCGAGCAATCGAAAGGCTAGGGGCAGTAAAAGAGGGAGTAATGCGAAATGAACGGCTACTTCCAAATGGATATGTGAGGGATGCAGTTGTTTATAGTATTATCTCATCAGATTGGCCAAGTGTAAAAGAACGATTAGAAAATAAATTAATGTGTTATAGGTAGAGGGGGATAAAGTTGCCGTATATAGAAACAGAGCGTTTAAAAATGATTTCTTTCACATTAGAATTAGTAGAGGCTACTATAAAAGGAAATGAGGAGCTTTCGAAAATAATTCCTTATAAAATTTCTAAGCAATGGCCTATGCCTGATTATGCGGAAATTTTACCGTGGAAAGCAGAGCAGCTACAAGAAAAACCGGAAAGTAGTAGGTGGAGTGGTCTTATTATTCATAAAGAGGATCATACAATTATTGGTGATATGGGCTGCAAAGGTGGTCCAGATGTAAATGGGATTGTTGAAATAGGCTATAGTATTGTCCCGGATTATCAAGGAAAAGGATATGCTACAGAGATGGTAAAAGGCCTTGTGCAGTGGTTATTAAATCAACAAAATGTGACGACGATTAAAGCGGAATGTCTAACAAGTAATATTGCTTCTGCAAGGGTTTTAGAAAAATCTGGTTTTTGTTGTGTGCTACAGGAAGAGTATATGAAATATTGGATTTTAAAATAATAGTTTAACAGAAATGTCTCCTAGCATGTTAGGGGGCATTTTTTCTTACAAAACGATTACGTATTTTATATACTTTTGTTTCATGATTCCATTCTGCAGAAAAATTCGCTACAATATAGAGGTTAAGAATTTGAGAGAAATATAAATTGTTACTGTAAATAGACTACTTATATATAAGTTAAAAGAACGACATAAAAGCCTCTTTCCTTTTAGGGGAGACGAGAGCAGCTGGCTGTGCATAGAAGCGGTCAGGGCCTTTTCCTGCCACGTGCGAGTAGCGGTCATGTTATGTTTTGTATAGCAGCAACTTAGATGGCGAAAAAATGAAATGAATATATATCAGTGTGAAATATAAAAATCTCTTTTTTATTTCAACCTCTTTTATAGAACTGCTAATAAGGAAACTACCTTCTTTCAAATGAATTCAAATAACAAATTAACCAATTATTCAATTAAATGAATTTTTGTATAAAGTATGTATGAAATACGGGGGCTATCAGTTTATGAAGAAAAAAAGAAGTATTAAAATCAGGTTGGTGCAGGCACTCTTATTCATACTTGGTTCTATTATTGTATTTGTGAGCTATGCGGCGTATGATATTTGGCATTATCGTTCTAAGACAGATCAAGTTGATACAGATGCGGCAATTGTGTTAGGGGCTGCTTCTTGGAATGGGAAACCGTCACCAGTACTTCGCGAGAGAATTAATCATGCCATTTCTCTCTATCAAAATGGAAGTGTTAAAAAAATTATTTTTACAGGTGGTACGAAATTTGAAGCAGAATTAGAAGAGGCGCGTACGTCAAAAATATATGCATTAAAGCATGGTGTGAGAGATGAAGACATTTTAATTGAAACGGAATCGCGCTTTACAGAAGAAAATTTGAAAAATGCTCTGCAGATTGGACAAGAACATGGCTTACAAACGTATACAATTGTAAGCGATCCGCTTCATATGAAACGAGCGATGCGAATCGCTAAGCATCTCGGTATGAATGCATATTCTTCACCAACACCAACGTCTGCTTACCGTAGTCTAGACACAGAGTTACCGTTCTTTTTTAAAGAATTGTGTTCTTATATTGGTTATGTTGCATCCTTACCTGTCCGGTTTGTGAAGGGGGATGGATAAGTGAGATTTCCTAATCTATTAGGAAATCTTTTTTTGTTTAAAGCATTGTTTTTCTGTCGGAATAGTGCAACAATTGTGGTGTAGATTAATATGTTTAACATATTTCCAAAAGAATTCCCCTTCCTCAAGGAATGAGAAGAGCGAAGCCTAATGAGTAGGGAGGGAATGAATTTTGGTTGGCGTAAGCCAAAGGAATGAAAAAGGAATTTCCTCAAATCAGATAGAATGTATGTAAAGAATGCTTTTAGTCTCAAAGTTATTGTTTATAGACCGTGGGCGGTACACCATTAGAAATTCTAAAACAATACATCGAAACACAAGGACAAAACGAATAGGAGGTGATGACAATGTTGTTGAATCAAAAATATGAAATCTTTCCAACAGAAGCACAAAAAGAAATATTAGATCGTTGGTTGCAATATTGTCGTCAAACCTACAATTCTGCCTTGCTAGACAAAGAACGGAAATATCAGCAAAACAAAGAAAATTACGATCGTTATGATATGCAAAGACAACTTACATTGGACAAGAAGGCATATCCTTTCCTAAAAGAAATGCCTTCTCAGCCTTTGCAAGAAGTTTTTTCACGTCTGAAAAAAGCCTTTGATCATTTTTTTCGTAAAGATGCAAAGTATCCAAAACAGAAAAAGTATAACGACTACAATAGTATGACGTTTCCGCAATTTGGATTCAAAAGAAACGGAAAGCATCGTTATGCGATGTCTTTTTCTGATCACGGTAAGTTATACAATAAAAAATTGGGAGAAATAGATATCCTAATCCACAGACCACTCAAAGGAACAATCAAGCAACTGATTCTCAAACGTCAAGGGAAAAGATGGTACGCTATTTTCTGTGTCGAAAGACAAGTGGTACCATCTGATATCGATACCAATCGTGCGATAGGAATTGACGTGGGATTACATAAGTATGCCGCTCTTTCTAATGGTTCAGAGTTTGAAAACCCTAGATTTCTCCGTGAAAAAGAAAAACAATTACAGAAAGCAGGGCGGAAACTTTCTAAGAAGAAAAAAGGTTCCGCTAACTTCACAAAACAGGCTGAGCGTGTTCGCAAGCTACATGAAAAAGTAGTGAATCAGCGCAGAGATTTTCTTCATAAACTCAGTTACAATCTTGCGAAAGAGTATTCCGTTATCGCTGTAGAAAATCTGAACATTCGTAACATGGTTAGAAATAGAAAATTATCGAAATCTATTTCTGATGCAGGGTGGGGAATGTTTCGAAACATGCTTGCTTACAAATGTGAAAGTCATGGCGGTGTACTCATCAAAGTAGAACCAAAATATACTTCACAAGACTGTTCTGTTTGTGGGAATCGTGTGAAAAAGTCTCTCTCTATTCGTACTCACATATGTATAAAGTGTGGAACAGTGTTAGATAGAGACTATAATGCGAGCCGGAACATCTTACAAAAAGGATTAGAAGAATTGCTTATCACAAACTAAAGTCTACAAACTGTAGGGCAAGGTTATGTCCGAACAGTATAATCTACGCCTGTGGAGACTGTGTAAGACGCAGTGGGTCCCCCCACTACGCAATGGTCTATGAGAAACAGGAAGCCCCTTCTTCAATCAGGCCATAAGGTGGATAAGGAGGGGTTATTCACGAAAAAGAATGTGTAAAGGGCTGATGAAATGGATTTTGTAAGAACGAAAGAGCAACAAGAGCGACTTAGTGAATTACAACCATATATCACTCTATTTTCAAAGAGAGAACAGCAGTTGGATAAATTGTATTCATTTCCTTTTGAAAATATAGAAGATTTAAAAGAAATTGAGTATACATCATGGACAGTTCCAAAGGACGAAGGCGGTTTAGGAATGTCCTTATATGATTTTTTACTATTTCAAGAGTATATTGCACAGGGCGATGGTGCAACGGCATTATGTATGGGATGGCACCTTGGAATTATATATGAGCTTTCTGAAAATCGTTTATGGGATAAGGAAATGTTTTCTTGGCTTTGTGAGAAGGTGAAGGACGGAGCGCTTGTAAACCGAGCAGCAACAGAACGAAATACGGGAAGTCCGACAAGAGGAGGAAAGCCAGAGACAACAGCAGTGAAAAATGGAGATATGTGGATTATTTCAGGCAGAAAAACATTTACAACGATGGCACCGGTATTAGATTATTTTCTTGTTTCCGCATCTATAGAAGGAACGGAAGAAATAGGAGAATTTCTTGTTCCGCGTACTACAGAAGGTGTCTCCATTGAAGAAACGTGGGATAGTGTAGCTATGCGTGGTACAGCAAGTCATGATTTAATTTTAGAACAAGTAGCAGTTCCATATAAATATTTTGTTGAGAAAATTTCTCCGCGTAGTATAGAAAAGAGAAGAGGATGGCTTCTGCACATTCCGGCTTGTTATCTTGGAATTGCCCTAGCTGCACGCCAGTATGCTCTACAGTTTGCAGCAACGTATCAACCAAATAGCTTGAAAGCACCAATAGCGATGCTACCAAATGTGCAAAGATTAATAGGAGAAATAGAATTAGAAATCATGCAAGCTCGTTCTTTTTTATATAGCGTTGCAAAGCGATATGAAGAAGAACAAATACAGAGTTTGCAAGCAGAGATGGCTGCGGTGAAGTATGTTGTGACAAACGCAGCGATTTCTATTGTTGATAAGGCGATGCGTATCGTCGGAGCAAGGAGCTTATCTGAAAAAAATCCATTACACCGTTATTACTTACATGTACGCGCTGGACTTCATAATCCTCCAATGGATGATGTGACAATTTCGCTACTAGCACAGCATGCTTTGCAAGATTTTGATGTTAAAAAATAGGTACAATTCTTTCTTTTCGTATATAATTAAAATAGAAAATGTACGAAAAGGAGTTAATAAATGCTAGAAGTCATCGCAACATGTTTAGAAGATGCCAAACGGATTGAACGTGGCGGTGGGAAACGGATAGAATTGATTACAGCATTTACAGAAGGTGGTCTTACACCAAGCTATGCGTTAATAAAAAATGTGATAACTGCTGTTTCTATTCCAGTGCATGTAATGATTCGTCCGCATGCCAAGTCTTTCATATATTCTAATGAAGAAATAGGATTAATGAGAGAAGATATTCGAGTGGCAAAAGAGCTTGGTGCAACTGGTGTTGTATTAGGTGTTTTAAATGAAGAGAATGAAATTGATGAAGAAAATTTAGCAAAATTATTAGAAGTAGTAGAGGGAATGAATGTGACGTTTCATCGTGCAATTGATGAAATGGAAGATTTAGTGAAAGCCGTTAAAATATTGCGGAAGTTTAAAGAGGTCACGCATATTTTAACATCTGGCGGACAAGGAAAAATAGAAGATAACATTTCGGTCTTACGCCATATGCACGAGGCAAGTGAAGGGCAAATAGAAATGATCGTTGGTAGTGGTGTGACGAAAGAGAATGTACAACAATTACTACATAAGACAGGGATTACACAAGCTCACGTTGGTACAGCGGTGAGAGAAGAAAAATCGTGCTTTGGTAAAGTTGTTGTTCAAACTGTACGAGAAATCGCAAAAATGACTATATAAGTTCATTTTAATGTTTAGACATATAAGTCGCTACTATGCAGGATACATCATGACCTGCACTTGCTTGCTCTCTTTGTTTGAAAACCTCGTATGTTGCAGGAAAAGGCCCTGATCGCTTCTATGCACGGCCAGTTGCTCTCGTCCTCCCGTAAAAAAAGAAAGGGGTTTATGTCGTTTTTTAAACTTATATACATATAGTTATTAAAGGAGATAGTGAATATATGAAAAAAAGTGAGATTATGTCATGGGTTAAAAGTATTGCTTTAGCTTTAATTATTGCATTTGTTTGTCGAGCATTTTTATTTACACCATCGCTTGTCCAAGGTGAATCGATGATGCCAACTTTAGAGAATAATGAGAGAATGGTTGTAAATAAGATAGGATTTAGCCTACAAGGGTTAGATCGTTTTGAGATTATTGTTTTTCACGGAAATGAAGGGCATGACTTAGTAAAACGAGTAATTGGGTTACCAGGAGATACAATAGAGTACAAACATGATATTTTATATGTAAATGGTAAAGCAATGGATGAGCCGTATTTAGATGAATTTAAAAAGCAATTATCTGGAGAGATGTTAACTCCTGATTTTACGTTAGAAGGACTAACTGGCGAGAAAACTGTTCCGAAAGGTTCTGTATTTGTACTAGGGGATAATCGTCAAGTATCTAAGGATAGCCGACGATTTGGTTTTGTTTCTGAAAAGCAAATTGTAGGAAAAGGTTCGGCAGTATTTTGGCCATTACAGCACGCTAGAGCGTTATAATAATTTTTGAAAGAAGGAATCAAAACTCATTTGCTGTTTTGATTCCTTCTTTTATTTTCATTAGAACAAACGAATGTGCAATTGATATTTATATAGTAGACGGGATAACTTATTAAGGAAAAATTTCCAAGTTATTGCGTATGCCTGTTATAATGAAAGAAGAATGATACATAGAGGTGAATGTTGTGCAGCATTATGGAGAAGCGTGTTCTATTATTAACAATGCTAAGAAGATTACAGTGTTAACCGGAGCAGGTGCAAGTACAGAGAGTGGAATTCCAGACTTTCGATCAGCAAACGGTTTGTACGCAGATGCAAATGTAGAAATGTATTTATCAAGAGGATATTATAACCGAAATCCGAAAGAATTTTGGAAACATTATAAAGCAATTTTTCAAATTGATACATTCCATCAATATAAACCAAATAAAGGACATACGTTTCTTGCGCAGTTAGAGCAGACGGGAAAAGATATTGTAGTGTTAACACAAAATATTGATGGACTTCATCAATTGAGCGGGAGTACACATGTCATTGACTTACATGGTACGCTTCAATCTGCTCATTGTCCGAAGTGCCGTGCAAAATATAACTTACAATATATGATTGAACATGAAGTACCGCGCTGTGAAAAGTGTAATTTCATTTTGAATCCTGATGTTGTGTTATACGGAGATACATTGCCGCAATTTCAAATGGCAGTTGAAAGGTTGTATGAAACGGATGTATTACTTGTGATGGGAACGTCATTGAAAGTACAGCCTGTGGCATCCTTTCCGCAAATAGCAAAACGAGAAATAGGAGCAACAACAATACTTGTTAATAATGAACAAACAGGACAAGAGCAATATTTTGATTATGCGTTTCATGAAACAATTGGTGAATTTATAAATGGAATTTTAGCAGGTAAAGATAGGACAGAGTAATTGTACGGAAACTAAAATTGTTAAGGCATATAGCTTATATGTTTGAATCTCGTTAAAATTTCATTGTAGCTACTAAAAAAGAGATTTGTTTCAAAGGGGAGAGTAGTATGGGGGAGAATGAAAAAACATTACTGAAAATAATTGAGAATATCAGCGTGGGCAGTCGGTTTATTTTAGGAATAGATGGCTTAAGCCGTTCTGGTAAAACAACACTCGTGAAAAAACTTAGTCATAAAATGAAAGAAAAGAAGATCTCGTTTCATGTCTTTCACATAGATGATTATATTGTAGAGCGTGAAAAACGTTACAATACTGGGAATGAGGAATGGTATGAGTATTACAACTTACAATGGGATACGGATTGGTTAAGTCGCAATTTTTTCGGTAAACTGAAATCCGCTAACCATCTTATTCTTCCTGTTTATGATGATGAATCTAATACACATAGTCAGCAGGAAGTTCAACTTTCTAATCCCTCTGTTATTATAGTAGAAGGTGTTTTTCTGCAGCGGAAAGAGTGGAGAAGCTTCTATGATTATGTTGTATATCTAGATTGTCCGAGAAGTAAGAGATTTCTTCGTGAAAGTGAAGATACACAAAAGAACATTACAAAATTTGAGAATAGATATTGGAAAGCTGAAGAGTTTTATGTAAACACAGAAGCTCCTGACAAAAATGCAGATTTGGTTCTAAAAGGATAAAATAACACAAACAACGCATTTCGTTTTTTCATGCGTTGTTTGTGCTGTGTTTTGAAATTCAATAATCTATATAAGAAGCATTGTTTTAAGTAAAAAATTAAAATAACTTATGACAACAGAAATTATGTAAGGAAGATGATTTGAGTTTAATAAGTATATCCTCTTTGGTAAGATGATGCGACTTATTGATGGAAAGGATTTTCTAGTAAGCACTTATTTTAGTGGATTATTAGTAAAACTTATTAAACTAATTAAAAAAGAAAAAATTTTTTTATAGTTAAATGTCTTATATAATTAAAAAAAAGAAATTTTTGGAGGGGTTTATATGGAAATTATAATGAATCCAGTTGCATACGTTCATAATTCTCGTAAAGAAATGAAAGATGATAATTGGGGTAGTGTTGTGTCAGAAGTCGAACTAACTGATGAATTAAATGAATCTGCATTACAAGGAATAGAAGATTTTTCACACTTAGAAATAATTTTTTACTTTGACAAAGTATCTGATGATAAAATTCAGTATGAAGCAAGGCATCCGAGAAATAATCTTAACTTTCCGAAAGTCGGAATTTTTTCACAGAGAGGAAAAAATAGACCGAATAAATTGGGTGTAACTACAGTTGAATTAATAGAGCATACTGGCAAGAAATTAGTGGTGAAAGGATTAGATGCAATAGATGGAACACCTATCATTGATATTAAACCTGTAATGAAGGAGTTTCTTCCAAAGAATGAAATTAGACAAGCAAATTGGTCTATCGATTTAATGAAAGATTATTGGAAATAATTTGATAGATAGAAGGTCTATCGATACTATAACCTTTGAACAAGGATTCGTTCAGATAAAAAAAGGTTAGCCAACACCATTGTGTTGGCTAACCTTTATCACTTATTAACAGATAGTAGGAGCCGATAATCAGCAGGGGATGAAGAATCTCCACCGGATTAAAGTTCTACTTTATCAAGAGGAATTACTTTTGTTTTCTTTATAAATTTATATCCTAACCACAGCGCAAGGAAGAGAGGTAGGCCGATATAGGAAACAAGTACACCGTTCCAATCGATAGACTCGCCCATAAACGCTCCGTAATTTTGTCCTAAAATGACAATGACACAAAGTGCAAATGCAAAAATTGGACCAAATGGGAACCATTTTGCTTTATACGGTAAATCATTTAAATCTTTTCCTTGTGCAGTATATGCTTTTCGGAAACGATAATGACTAATAGCGATTCCGACCCATGCAATAAATCCAGACATTCCAGATGCATTTAATAACCAAATATATACTACACCGTCGCCAAATAAGGAAGCTAGGAAAGCGACACAACCAACTACTGAAGTTGCGATTAACGCGTTAACAGGTACACCGCGACTATTTAATTTCCCTAAAAATTTCGGTGCTTTTCCTTGTCTTGCTAAATCCCAAAGCATACGAGTTGATGCGTACATTCCTGAATTACCGGCAGATAAAACTGCAGTTAAAATAACAGCGTTCATAACAGAAGCAGCAAATGCAACCCCTGCTTTTTCAAATATAAGTGTAAATGGACTTACTGTTACGTCACTTGCTGCAAGACTATCAGTTGTATAAGGGATCAATAGACCGATAACAAGAATTGCAAAGATGTAAAATAATAGAATACGCCAAAAGATTGAGCGAATTGCTTTTGGAATACTACGCTCTGGATCGGCAGTTTCACCAGCAGCTACACCTAATAATTCAGTTCCTTGAAATGAAAAACCAGCAGCCATAAAAACGCCGATGATTGCCATAATACCACCGTTAAATGGTGCGTCTGCAACAGTAAAGTTTTTAAATCCAACAGGCTCGCCACCCATAATACCAAAAATCATCATAAATCCAACAATTAAAAAGATAATAACGGTAACTACTTTAATAAGTGCGAACCAATATTCAGCTTCACCAAATCCTTTAACAGATAAGTAATTTAAAAGAAACATAATGACTAAGCAAATGCCACTCCAAAGAAGGGAAGGCGTATTTGGGAACCAAAACTTCATAATTAATGTTACGGCTGCAAGTTCAGCAGCAATCGTAATTGCCCAGTTATACCAGTAATTCCAACCTAATGCGAATCCAAGCGATGGATCAACAAATTTTGTCGCATATGTGCTAAAAGATCCAGCAACAGGCATGTACGCTGCTAATTCAGCTAAGCTTGTCATTAAAAAATAAACCATAATTCCAATTGCAGCGTATGCTACAAGAGCTCCACCAGGGCCAGCTGTATGAATGACACCACCGCTAGCAAGAAATAGTCCGGTACCGATTGTACCACCGAGAGAAATCATTGTAAGGTGACGAGATTTTAATCCGCGTCGAAGTTCGTTAGTTGTTTGTGCAGATTGATTTGTAGCTGTAGAGGTAACGTTAGTAGTTGCGCCGTTCATGTTCAACACTCCTTTTCTTGTAAGATAGGAAGGAGCGGGGGGAATAAAAAAAACCGCCAAAGGACTTTAGCGGAGCATTTCAAAAATAGCCACCCCATCATACCTTCCGTTAAGATAGCGCCCCACGTTTACACGGTAATTTTGTAAACGTGACAGTTCTGTTCCTATTCGAAAACAGCCCCAGCATATACTTCCAGAGAAGAAGTATAAACTTCGGCAGCTTTTCCTTTTATCTAGAGTTATTGACGTTCTCTGCGTCTCGTCTAGATTATTAATAAAAGCCGCAACCTCTACCTCATCGGATTGATGAGGATTTTTCTATTACTATGATTTTTAATATATGGCAATTGTAATGATTTTCTGAAAATATTGCAAGGATTTTTTTATAGAAAAAAATGGCTATTTAAGAAAAGTGCTTTCAAAATTCATCCCGATCCTAAAAAGTATGTAATAGGTAACCTACTTGAAAAAAGGTTATACAATGGTTTCGCATTGTGTTTCAAAAAACCCTTCAAAATTAACGGAAAATTCAGAAAAAAATTTTTCGACAAAGCTATTTGAGATGAAATTCTTATTTACAGGAAGAATCGTATTAAAATTAAAGGCTCCTCTTTCTAGTGGAAAAGATTCTTTAGTCTTTCAATTCGCTTTATTTTTTTCGTTATAACAAACATGAAGTAACAGATTTTCAGAAAATTTAACATATTTCCAAAAGAATTCCCCTTCCTCAAGGAATGAGAAGAGCGAAGCCTAATGAGTAGGGAGGGGATGAATTTTGGTTGGTGTAAGCCAAAGGAATGAAAAAGGAATTTCCTTAAATCAGACAGAATGTATGTAAAGAAGGCTTTTGGTCTCAAAGTTATTGTTTGCTGGCTGTGGTCGGTGCACCATTAGAAATGCTAAAACAATACATCGAAACACAAGGACAAAACGAATGGGAGGTGATGACAATGTTGTTGAATCAAAAATATGAAATTTTTCCAACAGAAGCACAAAAAGAAATGTTAGACCGTTGGTTACAATATTGTCGTCAAACCTACAATTCTGCCTTACTAGACAAAGAACGGAAATATAAGCAAAACAAAGAAAATTACGATCGTTATGATATGCAAAGACAACTTACATTGGACAAGAAGGCATATCCTTTTCTAAAAGAAATGCCTTCTCAGCCTTTGCAAGAAGTTTTTTCACGTCTGAAAAAAGCCTTTGATCATTTTTTTCGTAAAGATGCAAAGTATCCAAAACAGAAAAAGTATAAAGACTACAATAGTATGACGTTTCCGCAATTTGGATTCAAATCATACGGAAAGCATCGCTATGCTATGTCTTTTTCTGATCACGATAAGTTATACAATAAGAAATTGGGAGAAATAGATATCTTACTTCATAGACCACTCGAAGGAACAATCAAGCAATTTATTCTCAAACGTCAAGGGAAAAGATGGTACGCTATTTTCAGTGTCGAAAGACAAGTGGTACCATCTGATATCGATACCAATCGTGCGATAGGAATTGACGTGGGATTACATAAGTATGCCGTTCTTTCTAATGGTTCAGAGTTTGAAAACCCTAGATTTCTTCGTGAAAAAGAAAAACAATTACAGAAAGCAGGGCGGAAACTTTCTAAGAAGAAAAAAGGTTCTGCTAACTTCATAAAACAAGCCCAGCGTGTTCGCAAGCTACATGAAAAAGTAGCGAACCAGCGCAGAGATTTTCTTCATAAACTCAGTTACAATCTAGCGAAAGAGTATTCTGTTATCGTTGTAGAAAATTTGAACATTCGTAACATGGTTAAAAACAGAAAGTTATCGAAGTCTATTTCTGATGCAGGATGGGGAATGTTTCGAAACATGCTTGCTTACAAATGTGAAAATAATGGCGGTATACTGATTAAAGTAGAACCAAAGTATACTTCGCAAGACTGTTCTGTTTGTGGGAATCGTGTGAAGAAGTCGCTCTCTATTCGTACCCACATTTGTACAAAGTGTGGAATGATATTGGATAGAGACTATAACGCGAGCCGGAACATCTTACAAAAAGGATTAGAAGAATTGCTTGCCACAAACTAAAGTCTACAAACTGTAGGGCAAGGTTATGTCCGAACAGTATAATCTACGCCTGTGGAGACTGTGTAAGACACAGTGGGACACCCTACTATGCAACGGTCTATGAAACAGGAAGCCCCTTCTTCAATCAGGCCGTAAGGTGTATAAGGAGGGGTTATTCACATTGCAAGAAATAATTGAAAAATAATACACTAAAAGAATAAAAGTAAGGGTGGTGAGGAGATGTTACAGTTTGATCATCTTGTTCAAGGCGTTCAAGGCTCTCCAGCTGAGGTGATAAATCAAATGAAACGACATGGATTTCATGTAGTTCAAGGAGGAGAGCATACGAATTGGGGGACACATAATAGTCTATGTTATTTTGATTTAGCATACATTGAGTTTTTAGCAGTGCAAAATCAAGAGGTTGCAATCGAAGCAGAGAATCCCCTTATTCAACAAGCTATTCATAAGTTACAAATAGGAGAAGGAATGCTTCAAATTGCACTGCGTACAGAACAGATAGAAGAGCTTGCTGAGAGACTGGTAGCAAAGGGATTTCATATAAACGGTCCATTGGAAGGGAAACGTATGCAGGATGATGGAACTCTATTAAGCTGGAAAATGCTATTTATTGAACAAGAAGGAGACGGCCCTAGATTCCCATTTTTCATTGAGTGGAGTGAATCGGATGAAAAAAGAAGGGATGATTTACAGAAAAAAGGAGTAATCTCGCCTCATAACAATCACATAATTGGAATGAAAACAGTGTTCTATGCTGTTACTAATGTAAATGAAACAAGTAAACGATGGAAAGATTTACTGCAGATAGAAATGAATCCGCCCAAAATAAATAAGGAGTGGAATGCGATATCTCAAAGTTTTTCTCTTGGGAAAATAACAATTCAATTTTGTGAACCGATTGGGAATGGGATCGTTCAGAATCAATTAACGAATAACGGAGAGGTACCATTCGCAGTAGAATTTGAAGGGAATGAAGAGAATATGAGTGTATGTCATATATGGAATGGTATGTACATATTTTAGCAGGAATTAAGGTAATGAAGATTACCTAGAAGTACAGATACCTACTGTATTTCTAGGTAATTCGTTTATTTTCAGATAGGAAAATCACGGTATTATATACTGTTTGAAAAAAGGAAAAGGAGATAGATTGACCATTTATATATGAGATAAATGAATCGCCTGTTGTAGACGAGAGACTCCTTCGGCAATGCGGCTTACATCAACTTTTCCATACGATAGACGAATATATCCATCTTTTGCACCGAAAATACTGCCGGGCATAAAGGCAACTTGTTGTTTTAGACTTTGCATTATCAACTGTTTTTCATTGATAGGTTGTTGTAATTTCCCCCATATATAAATTCCTCCTGTTGGCAAGGAAAATGAGAGTTCTTTCTGAAGTGAATGTTGCAGCGCATCTGCTAATATATTTCTTTTTTGTACTAATTCAGACCGTAACTGTTGTAAATGTGTTTCAAATGGAACAGTTTCAAAAAATTGCTGCATAAGCCATTGCGGAAATATGCTTAAGCCTAATTCCATTTGATGCCGTGCATCTGATAAACGCTCAACAACGGACTGCGGAGCGACGAGCCAACCAATTCGTAATCCTGGTGCTATCATTTTGGATAGGGAATGGACATAAATGACCG
Source organism: Bacillus sp. 103mf (assembly GCF_900116295.1). GTDB lineage: Bacteria > Bacillota > Bacilli > Bacillales > Bacillaceae_G > Bacillus_A > Bacillus_A bruguierae. The sequence continues at coordinate 12,679 of NZ_FPAF01000008.1, read as the reverse complement.
TTCCATTTGAATCAATGGATTTTAAGGTTGAACATGCTTGCTTTTTGTTTTCTAATGTTAATAAACTTGACGGATCATCTTCAACAATCGCAATGCGTAGATCTGCGCATAAAGATAAAAGAGTTTCTCTTCTTTTCGGGTGTAGGAGCGTTCCTGTTGGATTTTGGTAATTTGGATTTAAGAAAATCATTTTAATCCGATGCTTACGATATAGCTCTTCTACATCATCGGGATTAATCCCGTGTTCATCAACAGGTAATGGGAAAATTCGAATGCCTGCGGATTGAAAAAGAGGCAACGAATAACAATGCGATGGACTTTCAAATGCTACAGCATCACCTGGATTTAATAAACATTGCACAATAAGATGCAGTGCTTGCTGGGCACCGGAAGTAATCATAATCGATTGTTCAGTTGCATCAATTTGTAAGTGCTCCTTCATATATGTAGCTACAGCTTGTCGTAAAGGAAGATAGCCTTGAGGATGATCATAACTTAACGATTGTGTTAACGGTTGTTCGCGTAAAATCGCTTGTAATTGCTGGTGCGGGAACAAATCGCATCCAAGCTCCCCGTTTGCAAAATCAATGATATTGTCATTTTGCTGCACTTGCTCACGAATGTAGCGAAGGAGTGGTAAATTAGGTAAAAATGTCCCGCCCTCTACAAACCCCCTCCAATTTGGTGTGAATTTCGGAGATACGCCCCACATATGTGTGCTTACACGCGTTCCTTTTCCTGTTGTACTTTCAACAATTCCCATTGCACGTAGTTCATTATAGGCTGTTGTAATTGTGCTTCGATTCACCTTGAGCTGCTCTGCTAGCTTACGTTCTGACGGAAGAAAACTGCCGGGTGGAAGCTCTCCATATACAATACGTCTTTCAATATAATCAACAACTTGTTGATAGATTGGGATTTTACTATCAGTATCTAATGACCATTTCATTTGTAACGTCTCTCCTTGTTACTTCATTATCATCATTATAGCAAATTGGCTGGGTAAAAAAACAGCCAATTGGATGGTGTTACATTGGGCCAATTTTACTATGCTAAATGAGGGAAGGAGAGGTTTTGATGAAACAAAGGCAAATGGAAGGGCTCCTGATGTTAGTTGCATTAGTATGGGGAGCAAACTATACGATAGGAAAATATGGGGTGGCATATATGTCGTCCGTTCAATTTAATAGTATGCGTTTTTTAGTGGCATCTCCAATTTTGTTACTTATTACCTTTATTATGGAACGCTCGTTACGTATAGAGAGAAAAGACTGGCTTAGACTTTTGGTGGTTGGTATTGTAGGGACAACTTTATATCAAACACTATTTATGCTTTCAGTAAAATATACATCTGCGACGAATGCTTCATTATTAATTGCAATGTCACCAATCTTTACGGGGATTTTAGCGGTATTACATAAACAGGAACGCTTTTCCCTAAAAATACAAATCGGATCTATGCTTTCTTTTAGCGGAGCAGCACTTGTGTTATTAACAGGGCATACAAACCAGTCTGCATATGAATACGCATGGATTGGAAATATAATTGGATTAGCCGCGTCGATTGCATGGGGCTGGTATCCGATTCTGGCTCAGCCGCTTATAACGAAATATTCTGCAATGCGCGTAACAGCTTGGTCGACTTTGTTAGGAATTGTACCACTTGTATTATACTGCTTTATAAATGGCGACTCTTTAACATGGCCAACTGACATGTTAAGCTGGGGATCATTAGGTTACTCTATTGTTTTTGCGACCATTTTTGGACTTGCAATGTGGTACGTTGGAATTAGTAAAATTGGTTCAACGAAAGTAATGGTTTATATGTATCTCGTTCCGTTATTTGCTGTTATATTTGCGGCCGTAACGATTGGCGAACAGGTAAACATTATGCAGTTGTTCGGTGGATTTGTAATTTTCGCTGGGTTATATGTTGTGAAAAAAGGAACAGTGAAGAAGCCAGTATTGAATTTAAAGAAGGTAAGTTAGTATGGAAATGACTGCATCGTAAGGGTGTGGTCATTTTTTGTGTTCGGAATGTAGATATAATGTCATAAAAGAAGTGTCAATTTTTAGAATTGAAAGAAATGAGTGAAGAGTAATATAATGGAAGTTAAGTAGGGTGAAGTCTCATTTGCTGTAGATTTCAAAGAGAATATGAGCTGTATCATATGCGAAATGGTATGCACTTATTTAAAAAGGAACTATGTTAATTGAAGACAGTTATAGTTATTAAAGAATGGGGAAAGATGGAACAACATTCCCTCGTTCTATGCGGAAAAAAGCATCTTGAATGGAAAAAAGAAGAATTTTATTTAACACCAGAGTTTTATGAAAAGGAACTATGTATAGTTGGTTCTAGTGATGGATTAGATTATAAAAGACATGCAAGCTGGTTCTTACAGTATGTGAAGCATACTCGATTTATAAGTCAGCTATTTGAACATGAAATAACACATCGAGAATTAATTCAGTGTTTTCAAGAGCTGAGTGAAGAAAAAATAAAACCAATAAAAGTATTGGTTAAATATGGTGATTAAAGATTAATGTTATTTTTTGTGGAATAAAAAGGTGATCATTCTCAGAAAAAGCAATTATTTTTGTTTGTGTAATAACATTGCTTGCCTGACAGCCCATTGTTGATGATCGTGAACAAGCAACTGCTGTGCTTCAGAAGAAGATACCCAATGTAAAATGTAGCTATCTTCTGTAGGAACATGGTAATCTCGCATTTTGCTACATATGTAAAAATGACCATCATTTAAATAATGTGTATCTTCTTTTTCAGCATAAAAGTAACGCTCAGCATTTCCAATATAGTGCTGCACTTCAATTTCCCAGCCTAATTCTTCTAATAGTTCACGATGTAAGCAGCTTTCTTTTGTTTCACTATTTTCTATTCCACCGCCAGGTAAAAAGTATCTTACTCCATTTTGGATAACGGCTATTTTACTAGTATCTTCATTAAAAATAATTGCATAAGAACTTGGACGTAAGGTGTATTCTATATGCTGCTTTTTCTCGCCAAAAGAAGGCTTTTTGTACATATTTTCCACCTAATTTCATTTATTTTAATTTAATTATCTCATATGAATCTGCAAAAATGAATTTGGAAGTTAAAAAGGAATGTGTATTTTAATATCTAATAATATAAACATTGATGGAAAAAGAGAGGTATGACATATGCACGTTAGGAAAATTAGACCTGAGGATTATACTACAATTCATTCTGTTATGAATGACTGGTGGGGCGGGAGACAGATGGCAGATATGCTGCCAAAACTCTTTTTTATTCATTTTCAAGAAACTAGTTTTATTATTGAAAAAGACAATGAAATTGCAGGGTTTATATGTGGCTTTTTCTCGCAAACTTTTGAGGATGAGGCATATGTTCATTTCATTGGTGTAAATCCGAAATTTAGAAGGCAAGGGATTGCATCGGCATTGTATTCTTCCTTTTTTGATGCAGTTCGATCGAATGGCCGTCATGTTGTAAAAGCAATAACATCTCCAGCTAACAAAAAGTCTATTCAATTTCATCGTGAGATCGGATTTGAAATTGAAAGAGGGGATGATGAAGTGGATGGAGTGTCTGTACATACAAACTATGACGGAAAAGGTGGAAGTCGAGTGTTATTCGTAAAGTATATAAATGATGTAAGTAGCAAAACGATATAAAATTTTTAATAAAAATCAATATAAAAGGCAATATAAGGAGGGTTGAATTTATATTTCGAAAGGAAAGATCACAATTGAACAAAGTTTTATACATTACTGCAAATCCAAAAACACCAGATCAATCATATGGACTTTCAGTTGGACAAGCTTTTTTAGAAGTGTATCGTAGCAAGGCTCCAAATGATGAAATTATTGAACTTGACTTATATAAAACTAATATTCCTTACATTGATGCGGATGTATTTAGTGGATGGGGAAAGCTACAACAAGGGACAGTGTTTGAAAATCTTTCTGCTGAAGAACAAAGTAAGGTCGCTGCAATTAATAAATTAACAGATCAATTTGTAGAAGCGGATAAATATGTATTTGTAACACCGATGTGGAATTTTAGTTTTCCACCGCTTATGAAAGCGTATATTGATACAATTTGTATTGCAGGAAAAACATTCAAGTATACAGCAGAAGGTCCTGTTGGTTTGTTATCTGGTAAAAAGACCGTTCATATTCAAGCACGCGGTGGTATATACTCAGAAGGACCAGCAAAAGAAATGGAATTTGGAGATCGTTATCTTCGGGCCATTATGAGTTTTGTTGGAATTACAGATGTGCAATCTATTTTTGTAGAAGGTATGAATCAAATGCCGAATGAAGCAGAGAGTATTAAAGAAAAAGCAATTGCACAAGCGAGAGAAGTTGCGAAAAATTTTGCGGAATAATTAGGAAAGAACCCACAAATTTCTTATAATGGAATTTGTGGGTTTTTTATTGATCAGATAGATATGAGGAGGAATCGGGATGGATATTGTTTTTACAGAGGATGGGAAACGTTTTAATTATCGCGTAGTGGCAGTATGTATAGAGAATGGACAGGTTCTTCTTCATCGCGGGAAGGGAGATACTTTTTGGTGTCTACCTGGCGGACGAGTTCAAATGCTGGAAAGTAGTGAGTCTGCTTTGAAAAGAGAGCTTCAAGAAGAATTAGAAGTGCATGCGAATGTAAAACGTTTAATATGGATTGTGGAGAAGTTTTTTACATATGATAATCATAAGTTTCATGAAATTGGTTTTTACTATGAAACTCATTTAGAAGATTGCGTTATTCCAAAAACGGGTTCTTTTATAAGAGAAGATGGTGGTCGAGAGTTTGAATTCCAGTGGGTTCCGCTAGAGGAGTTACATCTTTTTCATACGCAACCTGCTTTTTTAACAACAAAGCTCAAACATTTACCTGAGTGTGTGGAACATATTGTGACAACGTAAAGAAATAGGGAAATGTATGATAAAAAAGAGGATATAAAGGTATCCTCTTTTTTATGTGATGGAATGAATCATTACATATTAAAAGTAGCGGAAATCTCTTTATTTCACTTCAACTATTGATGAATTTTCATGCTTAACGAGACAAGCTGCAAGTAAGCCTAGACCGAGTATGGCTGCAAATAGAATAAACGTCGTAGTGAAACTGAAAGCTTTCATAAATGTAAAAGAGATAATTGGACCAAAACTTGTTCCAGCAAATAAAATGACTGTGTACATTGATATTGCAATACTACGAGCTTTACCTCCTAATTGACCAACAAGAGAAACTAAAGAAGGTACGGAGAGTGCAATGCCACTTACAAAGACTATACTCATTACTGTTAAAAAGAATATGTTTGTAAGAAAGCCCATCGAAGCTAGGGCGAAAATGGAGAGAAGTAGCGCCCACTGAAGTACAAACAGAACGCTAAAACGTTTTGCTAATTTACCTGCTAGTGGAGACAATATCATTCCTAGGACCCCGAATGAACGAATATAAAGAAGTTCGTGATTGTTCATTTCGAAAGGTAGATTAGTTAAATATTGTCCTAAGGTGGTGTACATACTAACGAAAGACATGAGTAGAACAAACGCTATTACGTAACTAAATATTAGATTTTTATTAGTAAAGACAATGCCGAGTTGCTTCATTGGCTCCCAAATATTTTTCTTTTGATTATGACTTATACTTGTTGGTAGTAACCAGAACACTATTGATGCAGTAAGAATATAAACTGCAGAAAGGGAGTAAAAAACAAATTGCCAATGAAATTGTTGGCTTACGTAAGCACTAAACACTTGACCGACGATTCCGGCAACGAGGAATCCTGTACTAATAAAACCAACAGCACCAACCTTTCTTTCGTTAGGGAATACTTCTAGTGTGTACGCTAACGCTACTGGTGAAAATGTTGCAGCAGCTAAACCTTGTAGACCTCTTAATACAACAATATATGAGAAAGAATGAACCATTCCAAGCAGTAATGAAATGACACTTAAAGAAATTAGTCCAATGCATATAACGTTTTTGCGGCCATATTTTTCAGAAATCGCACCGTAAATAAAACATCCACTAGCAAAACCTATTGAAAATATACTAGAAGTTGTAGCTGCTTGCGATAGAGAAACATGAAAATTATCACTAAACATGGTAATGAGTGGGATACTTACATATAAACTGGACATAACAACCATTCCAGTCCAGCATAATATGAGTGTCATAAGATTATAGTTGTGCTGTTTTTCAAAATCGATCGCGATCATAAAATCACCTTCACCTTTATTTTAATTATATTAACTTATAGTTAGATAACCTAATTAAAAAGTTGGAAAAAGAGCTACTATCACTTTGAATAGGTAGCTGTTAATTGTTATTTATCCCGCATTAACGGGCAGTAATACTCCCACCTCAAAATTCGGCGAAAGCAAAGAAGCTAGGTGGGAGATAAACTGCCCGTAAAAGCCCGATTGGTTCAACTAATAATCAGTGGAGGATGAAGAAAACCCCCACTGATTAAAGTTTCACTTTATCGCCCAACTCCAAGTCGTACTTGCATATTTTCATTTAATTTCTTGATGATTTTCTCAAATACTTGGCGCTCAGTAGGATCTAATTCATCAAAAATAGAGGCACAAACGGACCAATATGTTGGCAATACTTTTTCAACAAATGTACGGCCTTCTTCGGTAATACTGACATGGATTTTTCTGCGATCAAACGAGCTGGGTTTTCGTGTAACAAGGTTTCTTTTTTCCAACCAATCAATCATAGAAGTTGCAGATGCCCGCCTAATTCCTAAACGTTCAGCTATTGCTGAAGGCGTTATCACTTTGTTATCATGCAGAGTTATTAAGATTAGCAAATCAAGTTTGCTTTCTGTAATCCCGAAGTGAGCTAACTCTTGATCCATTACATCTAAGATATTATCGCTTAACCATAACATGATTAAGCCCATAGAGGCATCATTACGGTTTGTACTTGATGATGCAGAGTGATTAATAAGGTCTAAATAAGGGTGAATACCCAATCTTGGTAAGGTATCATCTGAATATGTTCCTTTTCCGTTCTTACGCATTTTCTTTATGTCTACTCCTTTAATTAGATTACCTAATTATAATTCATTCTAACTACAAGGAAGGAATTACGCAAGAGGAATTGTAGGGAAATTCATTCTTTTTTTAGTGGCTGTTATTTTAGAAGGAGAAAGATAATAAATTAGAGCATGTTTTGATTAAATCTTAATTTCTAAATTTAGACAGCAATAAACAAAAAAATAATGATGGTAGTTTTCACTTAATAAAATAAAGGAGAGCACATGTTGTAAATGACTAATGCATACTCTCCTTTATTTTTTACATTGCTTTCATGGAGGTCTTGAAAGCTTTTTATATTATTTTTTCTTATTAACTACCTTTTTGTAGTTATATAATGTATGCGCTTCTGTTTTGAATTGCTGAAGAAGGGTGTTATCTTCTTTCTCTCCATACCTGGCAGTACTATATGCTTCTATAATAATGTTGGACTGAATATATATGTCTTCTTCAGTGCCAAGTCTTTCCATCCATTGTTCCACTGTTTCACCACGCTGCCGATTTAAGGGTGGTTTTAATTTTTTTTCAAGTTTAAAAATTTCTTTGCGAATTGCATTGTTTGGTGGTCGTAACTTTCGGTTTCGCTTTTGTATATTTTCTTGTTCTGAACCAACAACGATAGGTTCATAGGAAGACATACGCCCAAAGTTTATCTCATGACGTTGCTTAAATAGTTTCCAAATCACATATATGGCAGCAACTACTATGATAAGGATAGTAATAGATTGTAAAATGAATGGATCATATTCTTTTTCTGGAACCGGTGGAGGCGGCGAATTACCCTGACCTAAATTAAGATTCAAAGAATCATCTTTCTGCTTCTGTTCAGCTGATAGAAATAGTGGGTTTAGAATATATCCTAATCCTAAAGCAATCCATTGCAGAGCATAAGCGATACCAGTTCGTACGTAAGAGAGTATGGGGATGAATAAAAAACCCAAAATTCCGATAGCTGTAATTGAGAACAAACGCAACATTTGTTGGTTTCGATTGAAACTTGTAATCCACAATGTTAGAAGTGTATACAAAATAAGTAATCCTATTTCCCATATGGATGGAAACTGCATATGGAGGAGAAAGGAACAAAAAGACCATAGAAATGCTCCTAATAATTTATGAAAGGGTGAAACATCATCTTTTGCGTACACAAGAAAAAAGAAAAACGGCAATAATACGGAACTTATAGAAGAAAATAACGCCAACGAATAGCAAACAATGACTTGTAGAATAAATAGTGCTGTAAGCCATCTATTTTTCTTTTTACTAATTTTCATAATAGGCAGCAAGCAAATATGACTGACTAGAAGAAACAAAACTATGTGTACAACTTCTCCTTTTTCAGTTAATAAGGAAAGGAGGAGAAGAAGAATAAAATTATTAACGTACCGTAGCCATGTATTCAAGTTGTTCCACCACTCCTTCATCGTGAACAATATATGTTGGCTGCATTGTATGAGGGATATGGTACTTAGGGACGCCAAGGAAAAATAGTGTAGACGACCTCGCTCTTTTTCGCAGCATATAATGCAGAAAACCATCTCGCGGCAGTAATGTACTATCTTCTGAAATACGCGCAAGTTCTTCCAATACTTTTGCATAATGCGTGGGACCATCATTCAACGTCAAGTGCAGCGGTCCATCTGCTACTAAAATACTAATAAATAATTCAAAGGGAATTTTCTTTTCTGTTGCAATTTGACAAATGTATGTTGCATAAGAAATCAAGTCTTCTATGTTTTCTTTCCATCCAAGTCCTCGATCTGAGGCAAGGCAGATGCAAATTGTCCAGCTGTAATTTTTTACTGCTTCATATTGCTTTGCTTGTAAACTTTGCATTTTCGCTGATGCCTTCCAATGGATGGAGCGAAATGATTCCCTTTCATACTGTTTTACTCCGACAATGGACATTTCATCATGAAAAAAAGAAAAATTTGTTCTGTAAGAGCCTAGTACTAGTTGCTGTATTTCTTGTAGCCCTGCAACTTGCTTCGGGGTAGGATAGACAATAATTTCTGTTTTTAATTTATGTATAATTGGTAAATGAACTTGAATGATGTTAAAGGGATCACCAATGATGCATTCAAACTGTTCAATTTGGAAAACGCCTCGTCTTGTCGCTTTAAAAGTTATATCCCACATTTGTTGTGAGTGAGCACGTTGTGAAAATGGGAAAGAAAAGAGCGTTTTTGATATTTGATCTAGACTGTTGCTTGGTTGGATAACGAGCGATGGATTTATATGAAAAAAACATTTCCCATTCACTAGCGGTAATTTTGCTTCATTTTGTAACATAACGGATAGTTGTCCGTTTTCTTCAGGAAATAGCCTTGTTGTTTGTTTCTTATTGATAATTTGAAAGTGATTCTCTATGTAAGTCACATACCGATAAATAAAAAAAGAAAATATATAGTAAAACAGAAATGGATATATGATAAGTGATTGCGGTAAGTAAAATGTGAACAACAGGGCAATTGGAATCGTTAATTGAACGATATGTTTTTGAAATACTAATGGGACGGAGACGAGACGTTGACCATTCATGCTTGCTCAATCTCCACCGGCACATCAACTTCTTTCAAAATTGCTTCTATAATCTCTTGTTTTGTCGTACGAAGAGCACCTTCCATAGATAAAATAATACGATGCTTCCAAATGTAAGGAAGTAGAAATTGTACGTCTTCTGGTGTACAAAATTCGCGATTACGTAAAAAGGCAAGAGCTTGAATTGCCCTCACTAAAGCGAGTGTTCCGCGCGGACTAATTCCATTTGCAATAAAATCATGATTACGAGTTGCGTTAGCGAGTTTAATGATGTAGTCTTCCAAAGGTTCCGATACATGAACATCTTTTACTTTATTTTGTAATTGGATTATATCTTCTAGTGTGATGACCGGATGAAGCGCGTCTAACGGTTTGTTCTTTCGAAAACGTCGCATCATTTGTAGCTCTTCTTCTGGAGAAGGATAACCAATCGAAACGGTCATTAAAAAGCGATCAAGCTGGGCATCTGGAAGAGGGAATGTTCCTTGTGATTCAATTGGATTTTGCGTTGCGATTACGAAAAATGGTTTCGGAAGAAGTGTGGATTGTTTTTCAAGTGTTACTTGCCTTTCTTCCATTGCTTCTAATAAACTCGATTGTGTACGTGGCATCGCACGGTTAATTTCATCTGCTAATAATAAATTTGTCATAACAGGACCAAGGCGCAGTTCAAATTCACTTGTTTTCGGATTAAAGTATTCAATGCCTGTTACATCACTCGGTAATACATCAGGTGTGAACTGTACACGCGAAAATTGCCCGCCAATACTTTTCGCAATTGTTTTTGCCAGCAATGTTTTTCCTGTTCCAGGTACATCCTCTAATAAGACGTGTCCATCTGCTAATAAAGAAACTAAGAGGAGATCAATCACATTTTCTTTTCCGACAAAAACAGAAGAGATATTTTCTTTTAATTTATGTATCATTTGTTTCTTCCTTTCCGGTACAATCTTTTTGAATATTTTAACAAAATTTTCTAAAAAATAAAACTATTTTTCGTTATACTACAATGTAGAAGATGTTTTAGTGAAGAGATACATAAATAAGTAGCCTTAGGATATAGGGCTACTTGTAACTTGCTTTTGTATAATGGAACAAAGTTGCTTTCTTGCATTTTTATCATAGATATCTCGAAATTGTACCCAATCATTGTTGTAGTAAATAGCGATGTGAAAGCTGAAAAAATAAGGGTGTTCTTTTACTTCCTCAATATGTTTGTAAATGTATTCTTCATATCGTGTAGGATTAGAGGTATCTTTTTCTTTATATATAAACAACAATCTTTTATTTGTTGTTAGTATAACTCCTGGTACAGATGGTCCTTTATGTAGAAATAAAGATAGAGAACATTGTGTGTGATAAAGGATCGTTTCATCTTCATGGAGTAGATTTTTTACTGTATCTCGTAATGTTAACATTGTATTCAGTCCTTTCTGTATATTATGATTATATCATGTTTATTTGGTACGATTTAGAAAAATGTATGGAGTAATATAGGGGGATGTATATGACTAAAAAGCTGGATTATATTCGTTTTATTCGAGAGAAAGTTGGGTCTGAACGAATCTTTCTTAATTTTGCAGGTGGACTTATTTGTAACGAAGAAGGCGAAGTGCTTCTGCAAAAACGAGGAGATAGAAATGCGTGGGGGTTTCCTGGTGGTGCGATGGAACTTGGTGAATCTGCTGAAGAAACGGCCATTCGTGAAGTATATGAAGAAACAGGATTAAAAGTAACAGTTGAACATTTAATTGGCGTATATACGAAATATTACGATGAATACCCAAATGGAGATCAAGCGCAGACGATTGTGTTTTTTTTTCAATGCAAGACAGTAGGTGGAACGTTAAAAACAGATGGTAATGAAACGTTAGAGCTTAAGTATTTTCCAATTGACCAATTCCCACCACTCTTTGTGAAACAACATGAAGATGCATGGGAAGATTGGCTTTCGAACAAGAAGGGATGTTTTAGATAAATATATGTAGGATAAAAATCTTCAGTTAATAAGTAGCATTTTTATTCATATTTCGTTTCTCTTTTCTAGTAAAATATTTATTATACATCTTTATTAATGGAGTGATAAACATGGGTCTAAAAGAACAAGCAATGAAAGAATTTCAAGAGAGGATATCTTCAACTGAAAATATCCAAGGAATGACCTCAGCTTATTACGAAATGCAAAATGGAATGTCTGGTTTAGTAGGAACACCAAATGCAAATCCTACTCCTGTGAAAGGTATTTTAGCTTATACTGAACAGCAGTTATTATTTTACGGTGAAATATTTGGAAAGCTTCCTATTTCATTACAAATACCTTTTCATCAAATTAATAAAATAAAAGAAACGAAGCATGTATTTGCGCTTTTTAAAACGTTTCCTGCTATTGTTGTTTTTCATCAGGAACAAGAAATTTTTACAACACGTGGAAATGAAGAAGAATTTATACGATTACAAGCATTCTTTGAAAAGATTCAACTCATCTCTACACATTAAATAATAATGAATGTGCAAAGATAATTTATCTGTGCATACTGTAAGAAAAATGACAACAATTTTTTGTACGTATCGAGAAGGAATAAAAGAACTTGCCCCCCAAAGTTGTGTAATAATAACCTTTTGGGGCAGCATTATTTTAACAAAATTCCAACAGAAGTCCCCTTCCTCAAGCACGTGCAGGGCATAGCCCAAGTGGTAGGGAGGGGATGAATGTTGGTCGTGCATAGCACGAAATTTCTCTTTCCTTTTTATGTAACATCATGTATATTAGTACTAGAAACAAAACAGAACGTATATTCTGTTTTGTGTATGGGAATCTGAAACCCTACAACAAAAAAAGAGGTAGGTGATGACAATGTTGCTCAGCCAAAAGTATGAAATTTTTCCAACTCAAGAACAAAAAGAAATGTTAGAACGTTGGTTACAATATTGTCGTCAAACTTATAACTCTGCTCTTTTAGATAAACAAAGAAAATATAAAGAAAATAAACAATCGTATACACGCTCTGATATGCAAAAACAACAAACAATCGATAAAAAGAGATATCCTTTTCTAAAAGAAGTGCCATCA
>NZ_FPAF01000029.1 GCF_900116295.1 Bacillus sp. 103mf | reverse complement strand
TACTTTTTCTTCACGCCATTGTTTCACTAATTTTGGAATCTCTACAAAGTGAATTTCAATATCGTTACTTAGTATCTGTTGTGTTTTGGCATTCCATAATTGGCCGATGGTGTGAAATGAGTCGTCATAAGAAAATAATATGAAATCTAATAAGTTAATGGTAATTGTTTTCCGAAGTGAACGATACGGCATCCCCTCTTGCATTTGGGATGTGTAGAGCTTACTCCAATAATATAGAGAGCGTTTCACCATATCATGTGTATTTCGAAGCTGAATTTCTATATTCACTTGTGTTCCGTTGTCGAGTGTTGCTAATAAGTCTAATATGGATAACTTATCATCTTCATAAGATTTATGAAGATGTGGATCTTCCAATTGTAAAGATGTGATGGGTGCATCTAAAGATTCCTCTAAAACAGCATTCAAGAAACCAGTTAAAATTTCTTCGTTTCCTTTCGTTCCGAATAACTGTTTAAAAGCAAAATCAATTCGTAAATTTACTAATTTTGTGGACATGGGTTTCCTCTCCCTGTCTATTTCTCTTTCTTATATTGTACAAGAAACCAAAAGTAATGTGCAATTAGCTAAGGCCTTTATGTATTACGGTGAAATTCCCTTTTAGAAAACAAGAAATTTACCCAATTCTCTCATAAGGACCAATATCAGCACTCTTGTAATTAAGGACAAAGTAAAATTTTTTTGTAGATAAGATTATTTTCTATTTTCATATCTTTTGACTACCCTATAGAATGTCGGGCTAGTCATATTAGGGGTCTATGTAGCAATTGAACCAAATCACGCAATACGCATTAGCGGACATTAATTACATATGCTTTAAAGAAAGATCCTCCCAAATGGGAGGATCTCCTGACTTTATAAATGAGTTTTTACACTGACTGCCGGAATACATAAACGCCTACAAATTTTAGCTGGAAGTTAAAGCAAAGAATGCTTCCGCCAATCCCTTATTGTATTTTGTATTTTCATCCGTCCATTTTGTTCCTAAGTTACCGGGCCAGCCCGAAGTATTTGCGACGTATCTGAGAAGTTCCAATCCTTCTAATCCTTGTTTTATTCCTTTTCTATATGAATCTGCCATATGAGACACCGCGATTTTTGTGTTTACTTCTGGATCTTTCAGTTCTTCATCGGTCAACTTGAAAAGAGCCAATCCACCTCGATGCAATTGAAACAGCCCAAACGATGTACCGCCGTCACCTACAATATCCGGATTAAATCCGCTCTCGTTTTGAGCGATGGAAAGCGGGATCCATGATGGTACATCATACTGCTTTGCTATATGAGTGATTGTCTCTTTTACTTACCGTACTTCCTGATTATACGTATACTCCTCATAGATTGCACGGAAAGCCACTATAACCGCAATAATCAGGACCAGAACTGACACAATCCTTTTCATGATTATCTCCTCCTTCTCTCCTTGCACAAACAAAAAGCATTCTAATATTTCGATGCATCCCATACTTTTTTGGAATGCCCATCATATATAACAGCTGTTTTTCCTTTTATCTCCTCGCCCTTATATTTAAACGATTTGTTTGAAAAATTCACAATGACTTTCATATCCTTTCCGAACTCCGTACATTGAACTAAACGATCTTCAGAAAGAATCTTAAAGTTTGTCATCGGTTTTGTCACTGCTTTTTGATGAAAATCAGACCAGATGTTTACATAGGAAACAATCATATCTTTATTGGTATTCCACGTATCCTTGTCGATATGGTATAACGGTGGAACATTGTATAATAACTCGGACAGCATTCTGTTTCCAACTTCATCTTTTATTTTCAAGCTTCCCCATTCCCAATGATGCGTCGTAATCACCGAATCATTGTATACAAGCTTATAAAGAGGGAGAGAATATACTGGATCTAGATAAATGTGTTGGTACAACGGTTTGATTGGCACAGTCTTGCTGTAACGTTCAGGTGTTGCACCATTTGACGACCAATAGTCGCCTACATAGTATGGACTCGTTTTATTTTGCCTCATGTCCTCGTCATCCCATTTAATCACAGGTGTTTCAATACCATGTGCGAAAGCAATAACATTGCTTGCAAAATCATTACCACCTTCTGAACCGACTACCATATGTTTTTCTTTTCCAATATAGTCCATTCTTTGCAACCTTGCCTTCAAATCCTGTGCTTGCGTTGTAATATGGTCCGGAGAATAATCATCATATATTTCACCAGTTGCATCACAATCTACAAACCAAGAATTGAATGGAATCCCATTCTGTAAAATACTATCTGTACGTTGCTTCACACTAGGTAACGATAGAGTCGGATTCAGTTTTCTTCCTTTTCCTAAGAAACCTTTTATTTTTTCTCCATTCTTATTTGTAATGGTCGCCTTTTCGTATAAACTCTTGTCTTCAAAAGAAGCAGTGTTCCAATCTTTGCTTGCATTCTCCTGAATAGAGTGATAAGAATCATAAGGACCAATAAGATACCCTAAATCATTTACTTCTTTCACCATACCTGGGTTCATTAAACCGTTTGACCAATTTGGCAAACCAATCCAAGCATGTTTGATCCCCGACTGATGCATGTCCTCAATTAAATTAGTAGAATCCTGTTTACCCCACTGCTCGATATCATCTGCTGCATCCTTAAGCTTACTTTTTAGTAATAGTTTATTGAGTGTATACAGTTCTTGTTCACTTAAATGAGAAATTCCTTTCTCCAACAATTTTTTCGATTCGTTGTCCGTATTCGGGAATATTGCATTATTATAGAACTGATCTAGTTTTAGTACTTTATTAAACGAACGAATAATTATATTTTTTTGATATTTATCAATATATTCTTGTTTATTCAATTCGCTAATAGCTGCTTCAAACTCTGTGGAGCCGTCTTCTGTCTGCTTCAGCAATTGTTCCATCCAAGCGATAAACGGTTCATCCAGTTTGCTCTTCAACTGATTCCAACGAATATTCTCCACTGTAATTGCATTCTCATTCCATAAATATATATGAGGAGCACCGTACAACTTTTTGATGTTCGGATTTTCTTTCGCTTTCTCCGTAAGTGTTTTGAACTCCCCTTTTTCCTTTATATGGTTTTTATACACTTGTGCAATTTGAGAAGGATCAGAATCCGTCACATATAATCTAAATCCATACTCCTTATTTGGATTAATTGATGGAAACTTATGAGTAAAGCTAAATTGTATATTACCATCCGTATTGAAATGGATGCTATCATTAAACATATTTTCCGCAATATATACAATCGAATATTTAGACTTATCTAATGCAAAGAACCTCATAGAAAAATTTTCAATAAATGAAAACTCTTCATCCTTCAAGAATTCTTTCCAATATGGGTCATCAGCTGGTATACGCTTTCCTTCCCATAGAGGCAAAGTATAACTGTTTGCACTTACTTTTGGCCATTCGAATTGTTTTGCCCCATCTGATTTCAGCGTAATATCCAAATAATATTTCTTTTTCTCTACCTTGATTTCCATCTTATCGTCTGGATAGCTCCACGACACCAGGCGGTCTGTCTTTTTTACATCCGCAACCTTTTTCTTTGGAACAGGAAGAGAAGCACTTTCCTTTACGCCATCCTTCTCCACGACGATTTCACCAGTTTCTGGTGTAACGTCAAATGAGAAGTCACTGTATTGAAATTTGTGCCCCTCATTTATCTTCTTCTTTTCACCCTTTGCATAATACACAGAGGGAAACGTGATAAGTAATAAAACAGAAATAATCACATAACAAATTGCTTTTTTCATCTTGTAAACCTCCTTCTGTCATCTACTATAAGTCTACATTGTGACACCAATGTTACAAACTCGGTGAAATAACAAAAAAGCAACTAGCCATCAACATATGACTAGTTGCTTTTTGTATCGGAAGAAACACTCTTCGGAAAACAAACATAAAATTGAATGATATCTTCATATAGGGACACACCATAATCAAATTGATGGCGGTTCAGGATAGACTGGGCAATGGTTAGTCCTAGACCGGTACCAGATCTGTCCTTGCTTCGTGAAGATTCAGTCACATAAAAGGGCTCCCAAATATTCCCGATCTCCGTCTCCTTCATATTCGTACCGTTCTCCACTATAGCGTTCTCTATCACCTTTTTTCATCGTGAACTCTCCGATATTGATTTCTTTTTCTATCGATTATAATTAAAAAGTGACGCAGAATACATATTCTGTGCCATTTTTAATAGAAACCCTGCCACATCGCCAGCAATTTAAGATCTTATGTCACCTTCAAAACGAAAATTTGGTGTCTTTTATAATAATAAGACTTATTTTTATTATTTTAGGGTAATTCATTTTTGTCAGCAGGATCCCCCTAAGTACAACCAAATTTTAAATATAGCAAGATTGACTTCATCATATCTAACAAATCTTTCATTTTAACTTAACGTTATGAATTTCTTAATGAAAGGACAGAGAGTTCTGGTTTACTCAAAAAGCGCAAGGGCATTCTTGTCGTTCCAATACCACGATTTACATACAGTTGTAACGGTTTCGTTTTCCCTTGTAATGAATACAATCCTTCTACATATTGATCTGCTAATTTAGTAGTGACGATAGGACCAATAAATGGAAGTTGCGCTTGTCCTCCATGACTGTGACCAGATAGTTGAAGATCAACTGGATATGCAAGAACCTCATCTACCGTATCCGGTTCATGCACTAGCAGTATGTTAAAATCTTTTTCTTGTAGATGCTGAAGAGTAGGTTGTACCTTTGGTTTGCCAAGTAAAAAATCATCAAGACCAGAAATCGTAATATAGTCACCATTGTTTGCCTTGATTTTTGTCGTTTCATTGACCAAAACAGTAAAACCCGATTCCTCCATATACTGTTTGTACAAATACCTTCCGCCTCCCCCGCGGTCATGATTGCCAAATACCGCATATTTTCCAAGAGGAGCATGAATTTGTGACAAAATCGTTTGTGTTTCTTTTCTTTCAGAACCATACTCTGCAAACTTATCAATTAAATCACCTGTAAAAACTACAATATCGGGTTTCAGTTCATTTATTTGATCGACTAGCTTTTTTTGCTGTTCATGAGAAAAGTTAGGTCCGAAATGTGTGTCTGAAAACTGTACAATCTTTACACCCTGAAATCCCTTGGGAATATTAGGACTTTCGATATCAGTCCATGTAATGGACAATGATTTCGGTTCAAACTGAAACGCATATAAATAAATAGCGATTGGGAAAATGAAGATTATAAGGAAAATGATACATGCTCGCTTAAACTTCCATCGGGACATCCCTCTTTTTGATTGTTTCAAAGAATGGATTGGCTTTACTATTAATCCATTTTTCTGGGTGTATTCTAAACTATCTTTCATATGTCACCTCTGTATTTATCATAAAAAACTATTATTTAAAAACCGTTATAGCATTTTTATGTTACAGGTATTTGTCATTTTGGAGATTCATGTGAAAAAGATTCAAATCATTTCTCAACCAACAATCTATTCAAACGTGTAAAGAATAAAAATTGTGGTATATCTCATAACAAACAAAACGGAGTTTAACAAAAAGAACTTGTAGCAATCACTACAAGTTCCTTTTAAGGGGTCACCATACATGCCCATCAAGTTAAGAAAAGCAAATACCCCAAAACGAGAAAATTGACATCTCCAGTTGAAAATGTACAATTTTTTTTGTTTTTGGGGTGTTATAAAATTCTTAAGTTGATGGATATGTATGGTGACCCCTATAGCTACTTGGAGTATCTTGAGAGTAAATAAATTAACTAGGTGAAATTTTAACTCCACATATAAAAAGCACTTTCCTAACTCCTATGGATTGCTATTGTTTTATTGTTGGTGCGAATTCTGTTAATAGACTTCGCACATTTTTAATAAAAATAAACTTTAATATCTTTTATATTTTATTAATTATCAAATATATTAATTGATAAAAATATCTTTTATGGTAATTTAAGGTTTATAAAGAATTTTTTGGGAGGGTATTTATGAAAAAATTAGTTTCAATGTTACTTGCATTTACATTCGTATTTGGTTTCACTTTATTTGGTATTAATGAACCAAATAAAGTAGAAGCAGCTCAAAATCATAGTATAGGAGACAGTTATAAAAATGTTGGTGGAGGAGTTACTTGGAACATTTGGGCAGATAAGTCTTATCCAAGTGAATATTCTGGTTCTGTAAGTGCTTCTTTTGAATATTATCAAAATGGAAGCTGGCATAATGGACCTACAAAGACATTTAAACTTTGGACAGTTTCAGATGGTTTATTTGGTAAAGCCGATTATAAAGCTCCAAGTGGTTCAACTAAAGTTTATATAAAACTCTCTAATGGAGAAAGTAATATAGTTAACCTTTAATATTAAATTTTATATTAAAGAAAAAAAGAGTTCTATTAATTTAGGACTCTTTTTTTACTAATAGGGGTCACCATACATGCCCATCAACTTAAGAATGTAGAATTACCCCAAAATAAAAAATGAAAATTTCTCAATTTTATCCCGCTATTCGTGGGCAGTAATACTCCCGCCTCAAAATTCAGCGAAAGCATTGTCCAGCTCCAGTAGCTAGAATGTTCGGTGGGAGATAAACTGCTGGCATGCGCCCGATTGGGAGGGCTAATAATCAGTGGGGGATGAAGAAAACCCCCACTGATTAAAGTTTCACTTTATCGTTTTGGGGTAGTTTATTTTTGTTAAGTTGATAACGATGGAGCGGTAGCCCTATATTGTACTCATGTAAAGTTGACATAATTAATTTATATTGCTTATCTGTTTTTGGATTTCATTTTTACCAATTTGATAACCCGAAATAGCCCCAAGTATCAATAAGAAAAAGACATCCGAATCAGATTTACCTGTGAAAAAATTAAATACTAAAGAGCATACAAGTGCCCCAACTATAAATGAAAATAATGGATGAAATTTCATTATGTATTCTCCTTTTTTATTAATAAATAAAATAACTATATTCGGGAAAATACATGGAAAATCCTGTTATATATTATAAGAATAGGAAGAATTACGCTCCCCCTAACAACCAATTAATTCGAATACCCTCAATCTACGAATTGTTTCCGTACCCCTTAAAGGCCTTACCATACATCGCCATCAGCTTAAAAAATGACATGTATAGTGACTCCTATTTTTGTTTTTCCATCCTTAATAAATTCCTATAAAGAGGCTCATAACTTAAAATATTTCCTTAACGCACAATTTTCTTTTTTTGCCGCGTCAGGTCAGGCCTACTAGAGTTTTCATTCAGATTTATTCAATTTATAACAACTTTTGTGTTTATTTTCTCAATATGGATATCATTATTATTTCTAGTTTTAGTGTTAAAAATTTACAGTTAATATAATATGATACAAACATGACGGTTATCATCCTAGTGTTTCTCCTTATGCGAAAAATAAGATCGAATTCTCCGGTCTTATTTTTGGATTGTGGAGCGTATACGTTAACTTAATCTATTAATTCTTTTATTTTATACGAATTCCCCTAGTGTGTACCAAGCAATCTATCACATGATCATAAACACGAGGAGATTCTTCATAAGCATTACAAATTAATTAATAGGAGGCAACATATGTTTAAAAAAGTCTTATTGTCATTTTTCTCCTTCGCAATAGCCGGCTCTATTTTGTTTTCTAATCAAGCGGTAACACATGCTGAATTATATCCAGTACAAAATACAAATGGTGCTGGTCTAGACCTTCGTAAGACTCCAACGATAAATGGCACACGAACTGAAAGAAATATTCCAGACGGATATAAACTCGACTTATATTGCTATGTAAGAGGTGAATCTTATAAGGGAAGTACAGTTTGGGATTGGGTAGGTGATACAGGATACGGTGGCGATATAGACAATGGTTTTGCTCCTGATTACTTCATTAAAACTGGTTCATCAAGCCCTGTTGTTCCATTCTGTTCATGGTGATCCCTATTAAAGAATCCGCATTTAATGGGGTAGCATTTACAACGTTAAAGTAGAAACCCTTGTATCAATAGGGTTTACTATATGAGTGTTATTACTAGTTATCTCGATTGAAATTTGGCAGTTTTCTGTATTTCTTTTATAATGTGGGCTATGTAGCAATGGAACCGAATCACACAATAAGCATTAGCAGACATTATTCATGTACATAAAAAAGGAAGACCTTTCAAATTTAGAGAGTCTTCCTTTTTTATGTACGTTGGGATTATTTATCCCGCATAGTTTATTTTAAATAAAATCCGAAAGGTTCCAAGCCTTAATTGATATAGATTAATGTAGCCCTTTATACTTAACTTTTGAATATGTTGGAATTCACAGTAACAAACTCTATCACTTTAAACTGACCGGTTGTTGCTGTGTAACACAATGAATCATACCACCATTTTTATACAGCTCCCTTACATCAATTCCAATCACTTTACGGTCAGGATATAGTTTTTGGATTCTATCGTTTGCTATTTTATCATTAGGATCATTATAATTCGGAACTAATACAACTGTATTCCCAATGTAAAAATTTATATATGAACCTTTGTATCCCAAATCTTTTCCATTATCTAAAATTACATTGTTTTTACTAATTGGTAAATACACATGCTGATAAGGCTTGCCAAAGGCATTTTTAGCATTCATTAATGTTTTAATATCTTTATTTGAAACACCCCATTCCTCTAAATCATCTTCTTTCATTGTAATAATTGTAGACTGATCATGAAATTTAGCAAAACCATCAATATGGAAATCCGTAATATCCAAACCTGGGACACCATCGCTATCAAACTAAGAAATACAAATACCTCCAAAACGAGAAAATTGACATCTTCATGTGAAAATGTACAATTTTCTCGTTTTGGGGTGTTATAAAATTCTTAAGTTGATGGGCATGGGGTACTGATGGCAAAACGCGGATTTCATACGCTAAGGATATGCAGGACTTCATGCATGCTACGAGAACGGTTTGAACTACCAAATGCTGTTGTGACAGGGATGTATGAAATTCCGCATACAGCGGAGGGAACGGAAGGCTGGCAAACTCTTGGTATGAAGGGTTTTCTGGAATTTGGTTACTGCTGATAATGTAGAGTTATGTCAACTTAGATAAGCAGCTTTATTTATAACATAAAAAACTGAAAATTCATGATATAATACACTTGCTAATATCTATAATTTGGAAAAATAATACTAGGAGGGAATTTATGAAATCATTTGTTAGACAAAAAATAATTAATTATAAAACAATAGACAGGCTATTTTCAATTTTAATTTTACTATCTGCTACTCTAGCTTTTAGCATCGATCAATATTTATATGTTACATTCTTCTTATTAGGGATTATGTTGATATATAGAGGCATAAGAGATTTTAATTTAAATGTTTCATATATAATTATTGGTCTTGAGTTAATATTAGGTGTATTTTTAACCATATATATGGCATTTAATTATTTAGTTGCTTAGATGAAAACATAAAACTTATTAGTTAAAATTTTATATTAATGTTTTTTCATGGGGATAATAAGAATTTAATTAACTGAATAACGAGAATTTTCAATGTAAATATTATCAATTTACTATATATTCCATTTGTGTAAAATTATTAGTGAGCTAAACTCTTTTTTAAATCTTTGCCCCTAACAAAGATTTAAAGGTATTACCATTTTTCTGGTTTAAGATATGTTGAAAAAAAGAATCTGTAATAGATTCTTTTTTTCTTTTTCGATATATAGAAAAAGAATCCTGGGATTCCAGCATTCTTTTTGATAAATCAATAAGATATATTATTTAATTATTGGAAAGGAACGTCGTATATAAACCATGTTCCATTTTTTTATACATATGGAATTGAATGTTGGTACCTGTCCATGGGGGCAGATTAATAACTGCGGAATCCTTGTAATCTTCGTTTATTACTACAGGTGATCTTGCAAATATAAAAGATGATAGAATTTTTTTATGAAATTTAGGTGCTTCTTTTAAAAATTGTTTCTTTTCCTTGGTCATTTTTTCATCATTGTTATAGAAGAGATAAGTTATTTCATAATTTCCTTCTTGTATTGAATGTAAATATAATCTTACTATTGAATACATTACATGAAGATTTTAAATTCTAAATTCAAACATGAACGGAGTACCGTCATATAGCAATTATGTGAAAAATTAGTTATTCCCAAGGCGAGCTCTTAAGTTGATGGGCATGCGGCTGTACCCCTATTCCTCCTTTTTCGAGGGGGAAATTACCCATTTTCAGGTTCTTTTTCATAAAAAGTCCAGAATATTATATTTATTTTTGATAAAAATTTACATATATTTCATATTTTGCTATTTGAATGTATATTTAAGGTGTACCAAATCATAGTTAGGGGGATTTAGTTATGAAAAAGAAAACATTAGTAACATCCGTTTTAGCTTTAGCTTTAGCAGCTAGTGTAGCACTTCCTTCAATAGTAGGTGCTGAGTATGAAGATTTTGAAGGTAGGACATCAGGCAAAAAAACGACGGAAACTTCATTTAACGTAGATCCTGGTTATGGATATGTTAAATTATGGTTTAAAAATAATAGGAAAAACGATGTTACAATAACTGTAAAGAACATTGATACAGGCAAAAAATATTTAACAACAACAATAAAACCAGGTAAAGAATATACTTGGAGAAGTGTAACTGATTGGAAGAGTAAAGCGGTAGGAGCTGGTGAGTATAAAATTACCTATCGCGATGGTAACGGTGGATCGGTAAATGTTGACTACGCTGGATTTTCATCTAACGATGAAGATGAAGGACGCGATGCTTAAAATAAATCAAAAAGTAAGAACTGTAACGAAACAGGCACTCGAAAGAGTACTTTTTTATTTACCCAAAAAAATAAGCCCCGTATATACAAGGCTTAAATTTGTTAATTAGCTTTTTTTTGATTAAAAAATTTAACAATAATTGCAACACCTATGGCAACTATAGGCAATTCTACAATTAATCGCATATTTTTACTATCAATCATGTATTCTGATAAAGCCAATACTATGATTAAAAAACAAAAAACAGCTATACCCTTTAAAATTTTTTCTTTCATAAAATTATTTCACCTTCCCAATTTTATTTTACAATTTAAACCATAGTATTTATTACCGTAAATAACAATGTATGTTTGTTTTTAAATGTAAAACTTAATATCTTAATATCAACCTTCATTGATAATCTTCACAAAAAAGCAGCCCCGCATACACGGAGCTGCAAAGAGGAAAAAATGACTGCTAGTTCAGTACATCTTACTACTGATCTACCAACTTCGCAAAGTGAGAAAATTGTATTTCCAACTTAACAAAATGGTACTTTTATTTCTCAATACAAAATTATTCAACGTATGATAAAGTTAATTTGTCATAGCTAATACCCTATCATCCTATTTTCTTGTAGAAAACATACGAGAACAAGCTCTCTGTTATGAGGGTTTGTTTTTGTTTGCATATGCCTCTTTATTTTTTCATTCTTTCCTCATACTGTTTAGCAAGTTTATAAAAAGAAGAACGTTTGATGCCATACTTTTTCATAGCTCCTACGGCTGTAATTGAATCGGATTTCCATTCCTTGTAAGCATCCGTAAAATCTTCTGTTATTTCAACAGGTGGACGCCCTAAACGTTTACCTTGTTTTCTGACTACACAAAGACTGTCAACTAGCCCCACTTAAACGCTAACGCCTCATAAAGTTAGACAAGTTATTTCGTTAAGTGGCGGTAGTTCAATAGAGGCTTAGTTCATTAAGCAACGTGCATCTACCCAACCCAATACTTTATTTCCTACTTTGATTTTTTTCCAATTAACTGATTCTTTTGTAGCGCTTCGAATAACTTGCACATTCTGATAACTATAGTTATTGGTAGGGTCAACCCAACTAGCCCCATTTTCGCCATAAGGAGCACTCCAGATTCCGTCTCCTTTCGAAGAAGAACCCATTGTAACAGAATAGTTTTCATCTTTTATATCCTTTAAACCAGCTGAAGCCCTCTCTCCATCGATCCAACCTAACAACTTACCATCTTTCTTTACTTGATACCAGTTTGTATTGCCTTGCGTTACAGTCTTAACTACCTGAAGTGTTTGATAAGCGTAATCCTTTGTGCTGCCTAAATACTGAGCACCTGTAATTCCATAAGGTGAAGTCCATATACCATTGTCATAGGTTCCACCGATTGTAATCGTAAAATTGGCAGGTTTTGCTTCTCCAGCATTATCTAATGCTTTTTCATCGATCCAGCCAATCACCTTACCATCTATGCTAAATTTGTACCACTGCATATCACCATATGTAGCACTTTCTACTAACTGAAGATCACGAAAAGCATAAAAATCCGTTGATCCTAAATAATTCGCGCCTGGTACACCATATGGTATCGACCATATACCATTAGTCGTTGTTGCCCCCATCATGGAAGCCTGATTAATCGATTGAATGTTTTGTAAATCGCTTAACGCGCGACTATCTAGCCAACCAATAATTTTACCGTCTATGCTAAATTTGTACCATGTAACTGTATTCCAAGTCATTTTTTCAACTAGATGAATTTTTTTACCGACAAAATCATTTGTAGATCCTACATAATTAGCATCCGGTAGCCCATAAGGATTTGTCCAAACAGAATTTCCCTCTGTCCATTTCACGATTTGATTCTCATTCACACTAGTTGTAGGATGAGAATCTGCTTCATAATAAGCTTTCGTTCCTTGTAGAAAATCGTCCCACGAACCACGATCCATTATGTTTCTTGGGCAGTATTTCCCACTCCAGTACTGATGTTTTTTTACATTATCCAAGGATATATTCAGTTCCTTCATTAAATAAGCTGTTAATTTACGTGCATTTTCCACAGCTTTATCATAATTTCCATCTTGATTCACTGCAATTTCAATCGCAATAGATTGTCTATTACCTGTACCGTTTGTTCCATCACCTGCATGCCATCCATTTTCATCGAGAGGTAGATGCTGATAAATCTCTTTATCATCTACTGTGAAATGCCAGGATGCGCCTCGATCTGTATTCCCTGTCGCTTGGTTATACAAATATTGCGCGTGATTTTTTGCACCTGCACCAACACTCGTATTATCAGTCTCGTGAATGGTAATATACTTTGGTTTCATCGAGTAGCCAGGACGAATATTTGAATTTCCTTTTGGAATAATCCATTCCGTAAACGGAACATCATTAATCATGCCTTTCTTCAATGTTGAGGCAGATCTACTTCGAAGCAAAGCAGATTTTCCAGCCTCAGGTTTCCCTTGATCTTCAACAATTGCTGCTTCATTATCACCTCGTCCATCCTCGTTTTTCATATGCTCCTCAATACTTTTCAAAGCTTGTTCATCTACTGAATGTAACTCTGTTTGTTCTTTTTGTTTCACTTTCTCTGCAAAAGAAGACGTCGGAACTGCAAATACTTCCAATGCAAGCGACATAGCCAAAATTTTATAGATTGATTTTTTCATATTATCGGTCTAGCACATATCATATATATAATATTTCGTGCTAAATTTCCCTCTCTTTCTAGTAAAATAACATTTGCTCCTTTAGAAATCGATTTCATCAATCATTATGAAATCAAAAAAACGATTCTCACACGAACTGTATGCCGTTATATAGATTAACATACTAAGTAAGGTTTATCACTAAATTTATAGTTCTTAATATATAAATTCAGTAACTACTTAACCATACATGGGGTTCGACCGAGATACGTGTAAAAATAGGTCACAGGCTTACTTTTATTTCCAGACGAAATTTATTGAGCTTATAAATATCGTTTTGTCTATTTTCGTTAAAGAATTTGTCAGTTTTGGGTGTACCCTAATCATCCATTGGTTAGCTACTGAAAACACTTCGTTTCAATTGTATGATTAGGGTGTATGATAATAAGTTCAAAAATAATAGAGAAAACCCCAATTTTAAGTCTATTTGGAAATAAAAGTAAGTATGTGACTCAAAATTACATGCATCTCGGCTGTACCCCATTTTTGACTGAGGATACAAAAGAACGGATTGAAAGGGCATTAAAATAGATTAATACTCCATAAATTAATATAATTTAATATAATGTAATATGTATGTCTAATTATTTAAAAATTGAAAGGGGTCATTGTAATGATTTTTTGGAGAGGTAAAGGAATGTTAGTAGTCTTAGCATGGATTTTAGGGATTATAATAAATACAATTCTTTTTAGTATTTTGCAAGTGGACACAGAACATAATCCTGGATTTATTTTCAATGGAATATTTGCGACTATATTTATAGCGATGATTAATTATTTTTTCACTAAAAAGTTTATATCTGATGATGTACGAACACTCGTCGATGAAAAAACCGGAGAAAGAGTTCAAATAAAAGATAACTCTTCATTATTTTTCATTCCAAATAAGTATTGGACTTGGATTATTCTAGTTTTAGGTGTTGTACTTGTTATTAATGTTAGTACGCAATTATCATAATTTTTTTATTATTATATGAGGGATTACCATATTATTTAAAAAAACTCTGATCTTTTTAAAATCAGAGTTTTTTATATTAATTACTTTTAATAATTTAAATTACTTATATTCATAAATTGATTTTATTTAAAATAAAATTTTTATCCGTGGGTTTCTGTATCTCTTTATTTATAGTGTTTTGAATGTATACTTTTCTTTAAATTTTGATGATATCGGGGGAATTGCGATAAAGTCAATATTTAAGGGAAAATGAAAGTAAACTAATATGCAAAAGTTTACTTTCGTTTTTATAAAAAAATAAACAAGAACTTGTGGGAATACTACAGGTTCTTGTTTAGATAAAGGACAGAAGTATCTATTCCTTTTCTAGCCAAGCAATAGGAATTTCTTTTTCACCAGCTACTTCAAACTGAATTTCTCCATTTACTTCAAAAACCCGTTCAATAATGGGTATTGTAATCATTTTATTTTCCTTTATTTTTCTCTTTCGTACTAGTTCTAAGTTGATAATATTCATGATGAAATCCCCTTTTGTGTATGTAAGACAGAGAAAAAAAGCACCCACATGAGTACTTTTTTAACTTGAATCACCATTTTACTTTTTGAGCTGTTACTCTATGTATATTTTACCATATTTATCTATAACATTTGTTGATAAAGTTATTTTATTCCAATCTTTTATGACTCATAAGTGTACATATCAGGGACATAGCTTTTGAGACATTCGTAAAAGT
>NZ_FPAF01000028.1 GCF_900116295.1 Bacillus sp. 103mf | reverse complement strand
GCCGCAGGTCCATCTATAAGTGACAGCCGAAGCCGCCTTTCAATTTTGCACCATGCGGTGCAAAATGTTATCCGGTATTAGCCCCGGTTTCCCGGAGTTATCCCAGTCTTATAGGCAGGTTACCTACGTGTTACTCACCCGTCCGCCGCTAACTTCTTAAGAGCAAGCTCTTAATCGGTTCGCTCGACTTGCATGTATTAGGCACGCCGCCAGCGTTCATCCTGAGCCAGGATCAAACTCTCCAATAAAGTTTGTCTAGCATCATAAATAAAAATTGACGTTTCACGTTGTTTGTTTCGTTTAGTTTTCAAAGTTCAACATCGCATTTCAGCGACTTTTATAATGTATCACATTTACCTCTTACCGTCAACTTCTTTTTTCTTTTGTCGTTGACGACGTTTATTAATTTACCACATTAATAATTTGCACGTCAATACTTTTTCTAAAAAAAACAACCAAGCTAAAAAACAAAAGTTTTTTCTAGCTTGGTAAAATGTATAACTTAATAACTATAAGCGCACCGATACCTGGCAAACCCAAAAAACCCGAAACAAATGTAGTACCGACATTAATAGGAAGATGAAAATTAAATTGTGTCCCTACTATATTCACGGCAAACAACAACAAAGCTCCTATTACAATTTTGACGAGTAATCTTCCTACAAAACGAAATGGCTTTATAGGAACACCGACAATTAGTAAAAGAAATATTAACGTTAATATACCACCGATAATCAAACTACGTTCCATGCGGTCCTCTCCCTTACAACTTGTACACTATATTTGTATGGGAAAAAGAAAAAAAAAGACCGTTAAATTTTTTTCTTGAAAATAAAAAGTCGAACTGAAAAAGCATTTCCCGTTCGACTTTCCTTTTATAACTGTTCCATTTTCACAGGACGTCTTTTCGCTTCCTTCAATAGATAGAAGTACTTCGCCTCGGCCAGCTTCAAATAACACAATACATCTTCTGAAGGCTCAATACTTTGTTCTACAATTCTTTTTTGACGTATCCACTCCGTCTTCACTTGTTCTAACAATCCAATTAATTTTTCATCATATTCTTTGCGCAACTTCTTTTTTTTTTGAAAAAACATCTCTATTTCTCCTACTTATAGTTCTCTGCGGCCCTCTAACGCTTTCGATAGCGTTACTTCATCCGCGTATTCTAAGTCACCACCAACCGGTAGCCCATGTGCAATACGAGTTACTTTAATCCCCGTTGGCTTTAACAGACGAGAAATATACATCGCTGTTGCTTCCCCTTCAATATTCGGGTTTGTTGCCAGAATAACTTCTTGCACAGTTTCATCATGTAGTCGTTTTAACAATTGAGGAATATTAATATCTTCTGGACCAACTCCCTCCATCGGAGAAATGGCACCATTTAATACATGATATACTCCCTGATATTCTTTCATCTTCTCCATTGCAATCACATCTTTTGGCTCTTGTACAACACAAATAACTGATTGATCACGATGAGAATCATCACAAATATAACAAGGATCTCGATCTGTTATATGACCACAAATAGAACAGTACGTTAAGTTTCGCTTTGCATTAACAAGTGACTTCGCAAAATCTAATACGTCATCTTCTTTCATATCCAATACGAAAAAAGCCAAACGAACCGCTGTTTTCGGTCCGATACCTGGCAATTTCATAAAGCTATCAATTAACTTCGAGATTGGTTCTGGATAGTGCATCTATGACCAACCTCCTAGAACATACCGCCTGGTAAATTCAATCCTTTTGTAAATTGTCCCATTGTAGAATTCGATAGGTCTTCCGCTTTCTTTAATGCATCATTTGTTGCAGCTAATACAAGGTCTTGTAACATTTCAATATCTTCTGGATCTACAACTTCTTCTTTAATTTTCACTTCTAGAACTTGTTTATGGCCATTTACGATAACCGTTACCATACCGCCGCCAGCTGTTCCCTCAACTGTTTTTTCACCAAGTTCCTCTTGTGCTTTTGCCATTTGTTTTTGCATTTTTTGCATTTGTTTCATCATGTTATTCATATTTCCCATTCCACGCATCATAATAATTCCTCCTAATTTTCGCCTAATGGATGTTTACATTTTAGAAAGAAAATTCCATTTAAGGCGTACTTTATTCCTTTATTTCAATTAATTGCTCACCAACTATTTTTACAGCTTCTTCTACAAGGGGATCTTTCGGCTTCTCTACTTCCTCTGAAGGATCACCTTCATTTTGCAAGAACCCCTCACGAATTTTTCCCCATTCACTTTTTGGAATTGCAATCATTTGCAATTTCTTTCCAAACAGTTCAAAGAGAATTTGCTCTACCGTATCTGTTGCTTCACGATTTTCACTCGCCATTTTACAATGAATCTCATACTTAAAAGCAAGAACATAAGAAGTAGTAGACGCCGCTACCGGCTCACTGTTTTCTAACAAAACAGCATAAGCAACTTTATTATAACTTTTCAATCGTTCTAACAGTTCACCCCATGCACTTTTCAACTGCTCCAAATCTTTACGAGTTGCTTGCTTTAGCACTTCATGAACACGACCGATTGGTATTTTCATACTACCAGAACGACTCGGCTTTGGTGTAGCTTTTGTTTCTCTCACTTCCTGTTGCATTGAAACCGGTACACCATGCTGTTTCATTTTTTCTAATTCCTGTTCTAACTGTTGCATTCTTTGTAACACAGCTTGCAAGCGATCCGCTCCATTTACTTTCATCGCAAACTGCTGACACAATTGCACCATAACCACTTCTAAAAAAATACGCGGATGATTTGTCCATTTCATTTCTTGTTGGCTTTTACTAAGCATATGAATAATTTCATAAATCATTTCAGGCTGCATATCCTGACTTAACTTTTGAAATGAATCATCAACAATAACTCTCTCCAACATATCCTCTAGCTGCGGTGAAGTTTGATACAAAAGCATATCTCGGTAGTAGTAAATGAGGTCTTCCATGAAGCGAAGTGGATCTTTTCCTTGATTCATAATATCATCAACAATACGAAGCGCTTTCGATACATCATTTTCATATATACTTTCTACAAGGTTCGCTAAATACCGCTGTGATACGGAACCCGTAACCGCTAATACATCCTCTACTGTTACCGCTTCATCACTATAAGAAATTGCTTGATCAATTAAACTTAGCGCATCACGCATACCACCTTCTGCGGCACGCGCTACAATTTGAAGCGCTTCTTCTTCCACTTTCGTTCCTTCGTTGTTCATAACAGTTGTTAATCGTTCTACAATATCCTGTACTGATATTTTGCGGAATTCAAAACGCTGACAACGAGAAATAATCGTCGGTGGAATTTTATGTGGTTCTGTCGTTGCCAAAATAAAGATAACATGCTGCGGAGGTTCTTCTAACGTTTTTAATAGCGCATTAAACGCTCCCATGGAAAGCATGTGAACTTCATCAATAATATATACTTTATAGCGAACTTCGCTTGGAGCATATTTTACTTTATCTCTTATATCTCGAATTTCATCTACACCGTTATTCGAAGCCGCGTCAATTTCTAATACATCTGAAATAGCACCTTGTGTAATCCCTAAGCATGCAGGACATTTATTACAAGGTTCAGCTGTAGGAGCCTGCTCACAGTTAATTGCTTTTGCAAATACTTTTGCAATTGTTGTTTTCCCTGTTCCTCTTGGGCCAGAGAATACATAAGCATGTGACGCTTTCTCTTGAAGAAGGGCATTTTGCAACGTTTTCGTTACGTGCTTTTGACCGACTACATCTTCAAATTTCTGCGGTCTCCATGTTCGGT
Source organism: Bacillus sp. 103mf (assembly GCF_900116295.1). Lineage (GTDB taxonomy): Bacteria > Bacillota > Bacilli > Bacillales > Bacillaceae_G > Bacillus_A > Bacillus_A bruguierae. Next base: position 11,758 of record NZ_FPAF01000028.1, on the reverse strand, counting down.
ATAACGCCTGGTATGACACGAAAATACGGCCTCCCCCAAAGGTTATTCTCTTGTTTATCTCACTATTCGTAAACAGCAATCTCGCCAACTCAAATAAAAAAGTTAAGTGGGGATACACCGCTCGTAAAAGCCTGATTCGTTCAAGCAATAATCAATGTAGGATAAAAAAACCCCCCATTGATTAAAGTTTCACTTTATTATAACCTATTCTGATTCTAGATTCCAAAAGTTATTTTCCATACAAAAAACCCATCCTATTCATATAGGATGAGTTTGTATGCATATATAACTGCCGTGCACCTTCTGTCGATTACGTACCATAAGCGTTACTTAAGCAGTTAGCTCGGTTCAGGCACTCCTGCGGCACACGAGAAGACCCGCTTATTGCTGCTTCCTTCCGGACCTGACAAGGTTCACGGGGTCCCGTTGCGCAGGACCCAAACGTCAACACCACTTACTTAAGGCAGACCCTACAGTAACATAACCTCGAGAAGGGATTCGGCCTCGCTAGAGCGGATTGCGAGTATAGGGCACCGCTACCTCCCCGCTTAGCACGGCAAAGTTAAAACCATATTTAGTTGCCTCATTTCAAGGCAATCTCAGTATAACTTGTTTCCTAAAAAATTGCAACGTGTTAGCAAAGAGTATTTTTATCCAACTCTTCCTTCTCTTTCTTCCTCTTTTTACGTAGTTCTCGAAAAAAATTTGTTAATAAGCTTCCGCACTCTTCTTCTAATACACCAGCTACAACTTCAGATTGATGATTAAACCGATCCTCTGTTAATAAATTCATTAATGTACCAGCACATCCACCTTTAGGATCAGCCGCGCCATATACAACGCGTTTTACACGTGATAATACAATGGCACCAGCACACATTGGGCACGGTTCTAATGTGACATATAACGTTGTATTTTCTAAACGCCAAGTCCCTAATCTTTTGCAAGCATCATCAATCGCTAACAATTCAGCGTGAGCGACTGATCGCTGCTCTGTTTCACGTAAGTTATGCGCACGACTTATCACTTCACCATCCACAACAACAACCGCACCAATTGGTACTTCTTGTATTTCTTCGGCCTTTTTTGCCTCTTCTATCGCAAGTTTCATAAAATAAATATCTTGTTCCATAACAAATTCCTTTCATCGCAAATAACTTTTCTATATTCAATCCAATCTAAAGAGAAAGGAAAGGAGATTACATATGAAAAATACAGCACTTCTTATTATTGATATGATTAATGACTTCCAATTTTCACACGGACCTATCTTAGCACGAAAATGCAAAAGTATTACAGAATCGATTTTACAACTCAAACAAAAAATGAAAAACTCCGGCTGTCCAATTATTTACGTAAATGATCATTATCATTTATGGAGAGCTGATATTAATGAACTCATTACCTATTGCACAAATGAACACAGCCAAGAAATTATAAAAAAGATTGCACCTGCAAACGATGATTATATTTTTATTAAACCACATTATTCTGCTTTTTATGAAACACCCTTAAATTCATTATTGGGTCATTTAAAAATTGAAAATCTTATCTTAACAGGAGTGGCCGGAAATATATGTATCCTTTTTACCGCGAATGATGCTCATATGAGAAATTATCAATTATATGTACCTGAAGATTGTATCGCCTCTAATTGCGATCAAGATAACAAACATGCCCTGCGTATTATGGAAACCACTTTAAAAGCAAATACTTCTCCATCATTTCATTTACAAATGTAATAACATAAAGTGAAACTTCCATCAGTGGAAGTTTCTCCCCACTCATCTATCCTCTTCGCTTCTCTATCAATCTTGAGGTGAGAGTCTTACTGTTCACGAATAGCAGGATAAATCGATTTTTTAACTTTTTACGACAAACTAACCCTTTCTCACTCCTCTTATGCTACAATAGTTCTGTTTTGTGCTTTTTATTCGCATCAAACCATGTTTTGAGAGGAGGCAACAGAGTGACTGGAGTACCATTTATTACAGTTGAAGGACCAATCGGTGTCGGAAAAACTTCACTCGCGAAAGCGATATCGACTCACATGCAACTCCATTTATTGAAAGAAATAGTTGATGAAAATCCTTTTTTAGGAAAATTTTACGAAAACATCGAAGAATGGGCTTTTCAATTAGAAATGTTCTTCTTATGCAACCGATATAAACAATTAGAAGACATTGATACAAAATATTTAAAACAACATATACCTGTTGTAGCAGATTATCATATATTCAAAAACTTAATTTTTGCATCTCGAACATTACAAGGTACACAATACGAAAAATACATGCAAATTTATCGTATCTTAACACAAGATATGCCGGTTCCAAATGTCATCGTGTATATAACAGCAAGTTTAGAAACACTACAAAAACGAATCGCCATGCGCGGACGTGAATTCGAAAAAAATATAGATCCTAACTATTTATTGCAACTTATTAAAGATTACGAAGTGGCAATGGAAACGTTCAAAAAAGACCATCCAGACATCCCTGTATTAAAGTTCAATGGAGATAACATGGATTTTATAAAAAATGAATCGGACTTACATGTAATCTTATCAGCATTACAAAACAAACTGACAAAGGAGATTAACCAGTAATGAATTTGAGACAAAAATATGATATTCCAAATGATGCTGTTATTACGATTGCGGGAACAGTTGGTGTTGGAAAATCTACAATGACAAACGCCTTAGCAAATGCACTTGGTTACCGTACATCATTTGAAAAAGTAGACTCTAATCCATATTTAGATAAATTTTACGGAGACTTTACGCGCTGGAGCTTTCACTTACAAGTTTATTTCTTAGCAGAACGCTTTAAGGAACAAAAAAGAATCTTCGAATATGGCGGAGGATTTATTCAAGATCGTTCTATTTATGAAGATACAGGAATTTTTGCCAAAATGCATTATGAAAAAGGGACGATGACTGCTACAGATTATGAAACGTATAAAAGCTTATTTGATGCAATGGTTATGACACCTTACTTCCCACATCCTGATTTACTTATTTACTTAGAAGGATCATTTGAAGATATCGTAGATCGTATTAAAGAACGCGGAAGACCAATGGAACAACAAACACCAATTGAATATTGGAAAGAAATGCATGAACGCTACGAAAATTGGATTAATGACTTTAATGCTTGTCCTGTATTGCGTCTTAATATCAACGAATATGATATTTTACAAAACGAAAATTCAATTGAACCAATTATTAAGAAAATTGGTCACTTTTTACAACAAACACGTAAACTTGTAAAATAAAAAAACCCGTGCAATTGCACGGGTTTTCCTATGAACTTAATTTTTCTTTTTCGTCGGAGCAATAATTTCGCTCTCTGATTTTCCTGCATTAATACGCTGACGTACAGTGCTGACACTAATATTATACGCTTCAGCAATTTCTTTTACCGTCATTTCTGTCCCGTTAATAACAGCTGTAATTACTTTACGTTTTGAATCTGCCTTTTTCTCGACTTGTTTTGACGTCTCTACTTTCTTCACTCCTTGTTTCACATCACAGATGCAACCACAAAGTTTACGAAATGTTTCATCACTTACAATACGAGATACGTTTGCAGCACTGTTTAAAATTTTATTTTTCTTGCAAACGGGGCATTGTACATAATATAGTGTTTTTCCGTCAAGCGGAAACGTTTGTATAATAATATCCATGGCCATGGTAGCTCCTTTCATATCTATGAAGATAATCCTCGGAATATGAGTGTTCCTATAAGAGATTCATTCTCCTATATGCTACTTCCTGATTGGTTAAAATAAAAACTCGTTACGTGTTGGTAACGAGTTCTCCAATCTCCACTTATATGCGCTGTTGTCAATTATATATGGCGGAGGAAGAGGGATTCGAACCCCCGCGCGGCTCGCACCGCCTGTCGGTTTTCAAGACCGATCCCTTCAGCCAGACTTGGGTATTCCTCCGTGTTGATATGACATGGAATATAATATCAAAAGAAAAATGGTTCGTCAACCCTACTATAATAGATAATATAAAAAAGGAAAGAGATTTTTTCTCTTTCCTTTTCTCATAAAATGTATCCTACTCTACTAAATAGCTCAAAATTTATTATTATAAAATAACAATAAATATATATTAATAAGAATGGATTTATTTAATTACAGTTTTTCCACCCATATAAGGACGAAGAATTTCTGGAATGATAATAGAACCATCTTCTTGTTGGTAGTTCTCTAAAATAGCAGCTACCGTACGACCAATTGCAAGTCCAGATCCATTTAATGTATGAACATGCTCTGGTTTCGCTTTTGTGTCACGGCGGAAACGAATATTTGCACGGCGTGCTTGGAATGCTTCAAAATTACTACAAGAAGAAATTTCACGATATGTGCCATAGCTAGGAATCCATACTTCAATATCATATTTCTTCGCTGCTGTAAATCCTAAATCTCCTGTGCACATACTCATTACACGGTATGGAAGACCTAATAATTGTAATACGCGCTCTGCATCATTTGTTAATCTTTCTAGTTCTTCATAAGAATCTTCAGGTTTCACAAATTTCACAAGCTCTACTTTATTAAATTGATGCTGACGAATTAAACCACGTGTATCACGACCAGCAGATCCTGCTTCAGAACGGAAGCATGCACTAAACGCCGCATAACGAATTGGCAATTGTTCGCCATTTAAAATTTCATCACGATGCAAGTTTGTTACAGGTACTTCAGCTGTAGGAATTAAGAAATAATCTTCACTCTCAATACGAAACGCATCTTCTTCAAACTTTGGAAGTTGCCCTGTTCCAATCATACTTGTACGATTTACGATATACGGAGGTAAAATCTCTTCATAGCCATGTTCCTCTGTATGAAGATCAAGCATGAAGTTAAATAAAGCACGTTCTAACTTCGCACCTGCCCCTTTATAAAATACAAAACGGCTACCTGTTACTTTCCCAGCGCGTTCAAAGTCTAACATACCTAAATCCGTTGCAAGATCCCAATGCGGCTTTGGTTCGAACGTAAATTCTGGAACATCTCCCCATGTACGAACTTGCACATTATCATCTTCCGTTTCACCATTTGGTGTAGATTCATGTGGAATATTTGGAATAGATAACATTAATTTCTCAAGATCTTCTTCAACTATACGAAGCTCATTATCAAGCTCTTTAACTTTATCGCTTACTTCACGCATTTCTAAAATAAGCGCCTCTGCATCCTTCTTCTCGCGTTTTAATACAGAAATTTGTTGAGATACTTCATTACGTTTGCTTTTTAGCTCTTCCGTTTGTACAAGTAATTCTCTTCTCTTTATGTCTAATTCTTCAAAGCGACCAAAGTCTGTTAAGTCTTCGCCTCTATGTTGCAGTTTCGCTTTCACTTCTTCAAAGTTTGCACGCAAAAATTTAATATCAAGCATAATATTTCCTCCTTTATTTTTACAAAAATAAAAAACTCCCGTCCCTATACAAAGGGACGGGAGTTAACCCGCGTTGCCACCCTAATTGAAAGCATACTTGCTTTCCTCTCAAGTAGAGATAACGGCTCTTCACCGGAAATGTTTACTAGCCAACAGACTGTTCCACATTTCACTCCAGGATGGATTCACAAGTCGCCTCTATCGGTTTCCACCAGCCACCGACTCTCTATAAGAAACGCCTCTTGCTACTACTTCCTATCAACACATTTATCATATAAAATAGTTACCATCAATTTACTATAATCTTACACAAGTTTCAAGTCACTTATACAGCTTTTTTCATTTTCGCTTCCTTTACCATCTCTACAAAATAAGCTGTAACGCGATAATCATCTGTTAATTCTGGATGGAAAGAAGCTGCTAATAAATGATTTTGACGAACCGCGACCATACGATCTTCATATGTGCATAATACTTCGATATGATCTTCTACATCTACAACATATGGCGCACGAATAAACACGCCAATAAAGTCTTCGCCTACTCCCTTCATCGAAAGAGCAGCCTCAAAACTATCTCTTTGGCGTCCAAACGCATTGCGTTCAACTGTAATATCCATTACACCAATATGTGATTCCTCATATCCAACAAGGTTCTTTGCAAGTAAGATCATACCTGCACATGTACCAAACATCGGTTTTCCTGCTTTAGCAAATTCACGAAGAGGTTCCATGAAACCATATTTATCAATAAGACGGCGCATCGTTGTACTTTCACCGCCTGGTAAAATAAGTCCATCTACTTCCTCTAATTGCTCTGTACGCTTCACAATCACCGCTTGTGCACCAGTTGCTTCTATTGCACGTACATGTTCACGAACCGCTCCTTGAAGTCCTAATACACCGATTGTAACCATTTCAAAAACTCCTTTAATTACCAACCACGCTCTTGCATGCGTTGTTCTGGTAATAATGTTGAAATTTCAACACCTTTCATTGCATTACCTAGTCCTTTAGAAAGGCGAGCGATTAATTCATAATCTTCATAATGCGTTGTTGCTTCAACAATCGCACGTGCAAATTTCTCTGGGTTTTCTGATTTAAAAATACCAGAACCTACAAATACACCATCTGCACCTAGTTGCATCATTAATGCAGCATCTGCTGGCGTTGCAACACCACCCGCTGCAAAGTTTACAACTGGTAAACGGCCAAGGCGCTTAATTTCAAGTAATACTTCATAAGGAGCACCAGTATTTTTTGCATATGTCATTAATTCATCTTCACGTAGACTCGCAACTTGACGAATTTCTGCATTTACTTGACGCATATGACGTACAGCCTCTACGATATTCCCTGTTCCAGGCTCACCTTTCGTACGAAGCATTGATGCACCTTCAGCAATACGGCGTGCTGCTTCACCGATATCACGGCATCCACATACAAATGGGACAGTGTAATCACGTTTATTTAAATGGTACACTTCATCAGCTGGAGTTAATACTTCACTCTCGTCAATATAGTCTACTCCTAACGATTCAAGTACACGCGCTTCCACAAGATGACCAATACGGCATTTTGCCATAACTGGAATTGATACAGCACCCATTACTTCTTCTACAATTGTTGGATCTGCCATACGCGAAACGCCGCCTGCTGCACGAATATCAGCTGGAACACGTTCTAATGCCATAACAGCAACTGCACCTGCCGCTTCTGCAATTTTTGCTTGCTCAGCGTTAACTACGTCCATAATGACGCCGCCTTTTTGCATTTCTGCCATTCCACGTTTTACACGCTCTGTTCCTGTTACATTTATCATGTACAAAAACCTCCCTAGGTGAATTACTTTTCCCCACTAACGGTGAAAATTAAGAATACTCTTACATTCTACCATTATCTATTAGAGATTTGTCTACTATTTTTTTGGATAAAATAGGTGCGAAAAATAGGAAATAAAAAAGCTCCCTTATCGGGAACTTTTAAAACCAACCTTTTACAGTATCCACTGTACCATTCCATATACCACTAAAGAAAGAACCAATGCTTCGCATAGAAAGAACGAACCAATTCGCCTTTTCTACTTCTTGTTTTGCTACAAGATCTACTTGCATAGATTTACCAGTTAAGAATCCTACATCATTGTTATCTTTTGCTGATACAGTCATATAACCAAGTGTTGTGCCTTTTTTAATTGGCGCTTCATTCTCTTTATTTACTGCTTTGAAATCTGTTTTATAAATATCTTGACTTCCTTTTGGCACTGGAAGTACAATCTCTTCCTTCGTCTGTACTGGTACTTCTGTATCTTTTGCTTTATTTACATGAACTGTTTCATGACCTTTTACTTGAGAAGCTTTTGGATATACCGTTTTCGTTTGGAAATTTGTAAAGCCATAATCAAATAGTTTCTTCGTTTCCGCAAAACGCGCTGTATGGGAATTCGTTTTAATAACAACAGAAATTAAACGCATACCATTGCGTTCTGCTGTACCTGTAAAACAATCTCCAGCTTCCGGAGTAGAACCTGTCTTCAGACCATCCACTCCCTCATATTGCATAACTAAACCTTTTAACATCCAATTCCAGTTATCCATATTCACTGGATACTTTCCGCCTTCTTGAAATACCTTTTTCGGGATTTTAGATGTCTTTAACATGTCTGGATAATCTTTAATTAAATGCTGCGCTAAGATTGCACAATCTCTAGCAGACATTTTATTCTCTTCATCCGGAGATGTGCCTTCAGGCTGCTTCCCTTTTAAATCTTTATTCGTTAACCCTGTACAGTTTACAAATTTATAATTCTTTAATCCAAGCTCTTTCGCTTTATCATTCATCATCTTAACAAAATTAGCCTCTGAGCCAGCAATTAACTCAGCTAAAGCAATTGTTGCACCATTTGCAGAATAAATTGCCATCGCCTCGTATAACTCTTTTACAGTATAAGTACCACCATTTTCTAATGGGACATTTGATAAAGAGCGGTCTTGCGAAATAATATGAGCATATTCAGAAACTTTTGTTTGTTGATTCCACTTAATTTTCCCTTTTTCGACTGCATCATGGACTAAATACTCACTCATCATTTTTGTCATACTTGCAATTGCTAATAGTTCATCTGGGTTTTTTTGATATAAAATTTTTCCAGATTTCGCTTCCACTAAAATTGCCGCATCTGCTTCAACATTCAATGCAGAATTTGTTTCTGCAAACGCGCTGCTGTATGTAAAGAACATGCTGCAAAATAGTGTAAGTACTGTTACAATCGCAATCATTTGCCTACGAAACATACCTTTCACTGTTGTTACCCCCAATACATTTGTACTCACATAAACGTTATTCTAACACAATCAAAAAAAAATAGACAGAGATACTAAATCTCTGTCTATTTTTATATCAGACATTATAATGAATAGTTTGGTGCTTCTTTTGTAATTTGAACATCATGCGGATGACTTTCACGTAATCCAGCACCTGACATACGGATAAACTGTGCATTTTCACGCAGGAATGTTAAATCAGCTGCACCGCAATATCCCATACCTGCACGTAATCCACCAACTAATTGGTGTACCGTATCTGCTAAATGACCTTTAAATGGAACGCGGCCTTCAATTCCTTCTGGAACAAGTTTTTTATTACCTTCTTGGAAGTAACGATCTTTACTTCCTTTTTCCATTGCTCCAACAGAACCCATACCACGATATACTTTAAATTGACGACCTTGGTAAATTTCTGTATCTCCAGGGCTTTCTGCTACACCAGCAAACATACTTCCAAGCATAACAACGTGCGCACCTGCTGCTAATGCTTTTACAATATCACCAGAATATTTAATTCCACCATCAGCAATTACCGGAACACCGTACTTACGGGCTTCTGTTGCACAGTCATACACTGCTGTTAATTGAGGAACACCAACACCAGCTACAACGCGTGTTGTACAAATAGAGCCTGGCCCAATACCAACTTTAATAATGTTTGCACCTGCTTCAATTAATTCGCGAGTTGCCTCCGCTGTTGCAACGTTACCAGCAATAATATTTAATGTAGGATATTTAGCTCGAACTTCTTTTACTTTGTCAGCTACATTTTTGTGATGTCCATGAGCTGTGTCAAGAACAATTACATCAACATTTGCTTTTACTAATGCATCAATACGTTGCATTGCATCAGCTGTTACTCCAACAGCTCCTCCTACTAATAAACGACCTTGTTTATCTTTCGCAGAGTTTGGAAACTCAATTACTTTTTCAATATCTTTAATTGTAATCAAGCCTTGTAATACACCGTTATCATCAACAAGAGGAAGTTTTTCAATTTTATGTTTTTGCAAGATTTTTTCAGCATCTTCTAGTGTAGTATGAACTGGAGCTGTAATTAAGTTCTCTTTCGTCATTACATCTGAAATCTTAATTGAATAATTTTGGATAAAACGCATATCACGGTTTGTAATAATCCCTACAAGTTTTCTTTCTTCTGTATCATTTACAATTGGAACACCTGAAATGCGATATTTCCCCATCAAATGCTCTGCATCGTATACTTGATGATCTGGAGTTAAAAAGAAAGGATCTGTAATAACGCCGCTTTCAGAACGTTTTACTTTATCAACTTGCTCAGCCTGTTGCTCGATAGACATATTTTTATGAATAATTCCAATTCCACCTTGACGAGCCATTGCAATAGCCATCTCAGCTTCTGTTACCGTGTCCATCCCCGCACTAATTAAAGGAATATTTAATTGTAAAGTTTCGGATAAAACTGTTTTTATACTTACTTCTCTTGGTAATACATCCGATTTAGCTGGTACAAGTAATACATCATCAAACGTTAAACCTTCTTTAACAAATTTAGATTCCCACATAAATGATTCCCCCCATGATACCTGAAATTATTATTAGTAGCTTAACAATTGGTTAAAATACTGTCAAGAAAGACTGTATATGTTAGAATTTTCTAAAAACAAAAGGAGAGTATATAATGCAGCATTCATCGAACATTTGGGAAAAATTAAGCTTTTTTCTTTCTTCTACTCACACGCAACATTATCTTACCCGTTGCTATAAAAAATTAGGTAATACAAATACTGAGAAAAAAAGCTTTGAGAATTGTTATCCTTTTATTTATTATTTAGAGCATGGAAAAAATTATTACCAATTATGTGATACTGCTCCATTCTCCATTAAGCCCGTATTACTATTTTATGGAATGAGCCAACTTCTAAAAGCTTGTTTGCTTACAGTTGATCCTAATTATCCTGAATCAACTTCTGTATTAGCACATGGGGTTACAACAAGAAAGAGAAAAAAACAGAGTTATCAATTTATGGATGATGAAGTGAAAATTCAAAAACACGGACTATTTACTCAAGTTGCAGAACAAATGTTTCACATGAAACATTTGGAAGGAGAAAAATATACAACGCAAGAGTTAATGCAGCGTATCGCTGAATTAGCGGATTTATTCCTGTACAGCAAAAGAAAAAATAACCTATATAAATTAAAAGAAGTAACGGAAAATATCTTTACTTTCCCGACTCATATTTTAGACACTTTTCATATGACTGAAGAACGTTTTATACGGTATATGGAAGGAATCGGAGGAAATCTTAACGTTCGATATACAAACTTTAAAGAAAGTGACTCGCATTTGTATTTCTCAGCTTCCATGAAACAATGGGACCCATTATACAGTGCTCCCCTTACATACAATCATTATACAAATACTTATTATTTACCTGCTAATGGCGAAACGACCCCTGTTCTTCCGGAATTACTTATACACTATCTCTTGCTTTATAACTTAAGTATGATTTCCCGCTATGAAACAGACTGGTGGTACGATTTACTTGGCAGTTATGCTTCTGAAGATTATCCGTTTATTTTTCAATTTCTAGCTGTCACAGCCGAAAAAATACCGTACTATATTTATTTATATCTAATGAGCCAACATAATACGATTTCTTAGGAAATAAAAAAAGACGAGTCCATTGACTCGTCTTTCGCTTGCCTGGCAACGTCCTACTCTCACAGGGACAAAGTCCCAACTACCATCGGCGCTAGAGAGCTTAACTTCCGTGTTCGGTATGGGAACGGGTGTGACCTCTCTGCCATCATTACCAGACTTATGAAGGTATATTCCTTCAAAACTAGATAACATTTGCTTCATATTATATGGTTAAGTCCTCGATCTATTAGTATTCGTCAGCTCCACGTGTCACCACGCTTCCACCTCGAACCTATCAACCTGATCATCTTTCAGGGATCTTACTAGCTTAACGCTATGGGAAATCTCATCTTGAGGGGGGCTTCATGCTTAGATGCTTTCAGCACTTATCCCT
>NZ_FPAF01000004.1 GCF_900116295.1 Bacillus sp. 103mf | reverse complement strand
ACATAAAATTTTTTCTTTATAGTACGTAGAAGAAGCTAATTTAGACTTATATTCTTCTATTACTTTTTCTACTTGTTGTTGATTTCCAGATACAAGTAATATATTTGGTTTATTTTGATAGACAAAATATCCTGCTCCTATTATGAATAAAACACTACAAAAAAATAGAAATTTTCTCATTAATTAAAATTCCTCCTGTTTAAAAGTTACAATAAATAAAATTTCCATATGAATGAATTTCATCAGTACGTTTCCAAGTATAGAGATTGTTTCTTAACAAAAAATGAGGAGATTTCTTAAGTTTTTCTTAACAAATACTTTCATATGGTATATAAAAAAGAACTCTTGTTATTAAACTGCACGGGTATGACAACCAAAACGGGATTATCAGGACATATGCAAATATATTCCAATCATTATCAATGAAAACAGTAAATATATGATATTTTAAATAGGGTTGTAACAAAAACGAACGTTTATGTTACAAATCGAACAACTAAGGCTGAAACCTAAATTCGTCCACAACTAATATGGAATATTTTGTATTAATACCCCTTTTCGGGGGATGGGCAAAAACATCCAGATTAGAAAGGATGACGTTTTTTGATATTTGAGGGTATTAAAATTTCCTGAGTTGATGGGCATGTATAGTGACCCCTACTACATCTAAAGCAATATGTTCATATTGTTTTAGGTGCCTTTTTATAATATAATCATATTATAAAAAGGGGGAGGATATGAATGCCTAAAATAGTCGATCAAATACAAAGGAAAAATCAGATAGCCACTGCTACTTGGCGTGTAATATTAGAAAAAGGTATCGATAAAGCTTCCATACAGCAAATCGCTGATGAAGCAAACATTTCAGTTGGACTTGTTCAGCATCATTTTTCGTCTAAAAATGAATTAATTCATTATGCAATGAATTTAGTATTGAATCGAATGGAAGAACGGGCAAAAACTCGTACAAGTGATTTTAAGGGAACAAAAGAAGAAGCACTTAGAAGATTAATGAAATTTATTATTCCTACTAATAAAGAAGAAATGTTGGAAGGGAAGGTTTGGATTATATTTCTGGGTATATCCTTTAGTTCCCCAGAGCTTCTTGAACTTCGGAAGAAAATGGATGACCATACGAGGTATCTTATGGGAATAATTCTAGATTTAATGAAGGATCTAGGATACGTCACACCAGGCTATAATAGAGATTTTGAATTGGAGATACTGTACGGATTTATCGATGGACTAATAATTCATGTCCTTCAAACACCAGAATCATATTCAGAAGAAAAAGTAAATCAACTTATTGAGTATTATTTAAAAGAAAAAAAGAGGGATTAATCGCATGAATAAAGTTTTCATTATTATTCTTGTAGTCGTTATTGTATTGATCATTAGGCAGCTTATCCCTAAGAGAGTAGATAGCTTCGATCTTCTTGGTATACCAATCATGGCTATAATCAGAACTTATATTGGTCTTCCAAATAGATTGGACTTTATAATTACAATTGAATTAATTAGCTTGCTTATCTTAGGAGCGATAGTTGGTTATTGGCAAGCTAAGAGGGTGAAAGTCTTTCATCATAACAATCAATTATGTAGTGTTGGAGGCTATACCTATATTATCGGATGGATTATTATGCTTTTGGGAAGAATTGTTATTTTATTGCTATTCGACCTTAACTCTCTCATATCGAGATTTCATGCGGGACATGAACAATTTACGAATGAAATAATTAAAGTTCTTTCTCATGCTGGAGATTGGTTAATATGGTCTACTATCCTTGCATCTTCCATAATGTATACCGTTACCTTATATAAGGATCACCCGGATATCAAGAAATTTATACATGCTCGTTTTAAAGAAATTAAACAACGGATAAAACATTAATTTAACTAACACGAATTGTGAAAGTATGTATTCGTTATTATAGGAGTGCCACCTATACCCAGCAACTTAATAAAAAACGTTATCCTTTCTAATAATCTAGCTTGTTTAGAAAGAATAACGTTTTTTATTTTTTAGGATAGTGAATATTCTTAAGTTGATGGACATGGGGTCACCATATCAAAAAAAGAAAATTGTACGTTTAGACACAATTTAGACGCATTTTGGCCAGTTCCCTGTACGTTAAGGAACCGGTTATTGCTTTTACGGATCTTTTACTGAGTTTTTTCCCGTAATGGTCACAACTTATTAAAATTTGTTTTTTGGTTTAAACTCCACACATAATTTAAGAGACTAAAATGATTTTAATTTTTGCATTCATCTAATCGAAAGATGAATGTTTTTTTCGCACATAATAAAAAATGAAATTTTTGTCATAAAATTTATTTTTCTGGTTTCTCTATAATATAGGCATCAAATGAGAGTGAGGTTTTGGTCCGAGTCAAACAAAAATTTCGTAAGATTTATAAACAATTAGAGGGGGGAACAAATGAATTGTTATGATAAGGGGGTTATTCAAGCATATATGGATGGGGAGCTTTCTTATGATGCAAGAAAAGAATTCACAAAACATGTAGACATATGTAAAGTATGTCAAGATTTATTACTAGAAATTAGTAAATTAAATCAATGGGAAAACGTCATGTTAGAGGAAGAAACAGTACATTCACCAAAAGAAATCAAAATTGATGTAGATCAAGTGTGGAAAATATTTGAAAATCGCACAAAACTAGAAAATGTTTATTATATAAATCAAAAACCGAACAGAAGAAGGGATTATTTACAAATATGAATAAAAAATCAAAACATTTCATGTATACGGCGGTAGCGGCAGCAGGAATTTTTACAACAGCCATGATTCTACAGGTGCGAGTGGCAACCACGATTGTGGCTTCCTATCGATATGTTACAAGAACATATCGAGCCGTTTCGTTTATATTACAAAAGTGTAAGGTAGATGTAATGTTAATCAATAGCAGATTATGTCGAAAAAACGCAGAATAGGAAAAGAAAACAAGCGTAGGAGGACAACGATGAACAAGCCAGTTGTAGACGTAAAAAACGTTCAAAAAGTATATGGTAAAAAAGGCGAAAGCCAATCACATGCGTTAAAAGGAGTGTCATTCTCGATTCAAGAGGGAGAATTCGTTGGCATTATGGGACCATCTGGTTCAGGGAAAACAACGTTACTAAATGTAATTTCAACATTAGATAAAGCAACGGGCGGTGTTGTTGAAATCGCTGGTATCGATATCACAAAGATGAAACAAGGGGAACTTTCAGATTTCCGTTCTCAAAAATTAGGTTTCATCTTCCAAGATTTTAATTTACTTGAGAATCTATCAATTTACGAAAATATTGCTTTGCCACTTTCACTACAAGGTGTTTCTTCAAAAAAGATTGGCCCGAAAGTAGAAAAAGTAGCAGGAATGTTAGGAATCTCAGAGATACTTCAAAAGTATCCATCTGAAGTATCTGGTGGACAAAAACAACGTTCAGCAGCAGCACGTGCGCTAGTGCATGAACCAGCTATCATTTTAGGGGACGAGCCAACAGGAGCGCTTGATTCTAAAAACGCAACAAGTCTTTTAGATGCGATGACAAACTTAAATGAAGAACAAGGTGTATCAATCATGATGGTTACTCACGATCCATATAGTGCAAGTTACTGTCAGCGTATTTTATTCATTCAAGACGGAGAGTTATATAAAGAAATTCATCGCACTGGTACGCGTGAAGCATTCTATAAAGAGATTTTAGATGTACTTGCAGACTTAGGTACACAAAAAGCATAAGAAAGAAGGTTCAGGCATGTTATTTAAGCTTTCTATGTCAGGACTAAAAAGTAAGCTGAAGGACTATATCGTCTTACTTGTTGGTCTTGTCATGTCCATTTCAATTTTTTATATGTTCCAAACATTAGCGTTAAACGAAGCTTTTCTTAAGTCAAACGCTACTATTGGCTCAATTGGAATAGTATTCCAATCTGGTTCAATCTTATTAGCAATTATTACATTCTTCTATATTCTATATGCAAACTCATTCTTATTATCGCTTCGTCAAAAAGAATTCGGTATGTATATGATGCTAGGGGCAAAAAAACAGAAGATTACGTTGCTTATGTTCATGGAAACAATCATTATTGGAGTAGCATCTCTTGTAATTGGAATCGTAGTTGGTGTAGGACTTGCACAAGGAATTGGTCAATTACTTATGAAGCAGCTTGAGTTTACTGGAGGCGGTTATCAAGCGTTTTATGTTCCGTCAATGAATGTTACTTGCATCTTCTTCTTTGCATTATTTGTGTTATCTGCAATTATGAATAGTATCAAATTATCACGTATTACAGTTCTGCAACTTGTACATGCAGATTCAAATACAGATCGTGTTTCTGTAAAAGGTGCGAAGACTGTTATCTTTGCAGTATTGGGGATTATTTTGTTAGCAATTGGCTATGCTTCTATGATTTACATGGATAAGTTAAGGGAATCTGGGATTTTTATTGCGTTATTTACTGTAACGTTTGGAACTTATATGTTATTTGGAACGTTCCTGCCTCTTATTATTAAAAAGCTGAAAAGTAATAAAAAACGTACTGAAAAAGGACTGAATGCTTTTACATTTGCGCAGTTAAACTTCCGTATTAACAGCTTAACAAAAGTACTAGCGACAGTAGCGATGTTAGTTGCGCTTGGAGCGGGAGCAATTTCAGCTGGTATGGCTTTTAAAAATAATGTTATGAAAACTGTTGATGGTTTTGAAATATATGATTCAGTGGTTCATAACCCAACAGCAGAAGAAAAGAAAATCTTAGATGGTATTACATTTAAAGAGAAAGGCGAATATCGCTATAAGACAGACGATAAATATGTTTATTATGTAAAAGAAGATTTAGAAAAAAACCGTCCTTTCGTACAAGATATGGAAAAAATTAAAGCAGGAATAAAAGATCCTGCTAAGGTGAAAAAAAGAGTTTCTGGAGAACTACCAGTAGGCGCTATTTCAAGTTTCAGCCAAGAAAAGTCTGACAATGTAATTCCAAAAGAGTGGGAGGATGCTTTCAGAACGCTGGAGCCAGTTTATGTGCACCCTGATCGAACAATTAAAATTGTCGATCAAAAAATGTATGAGAGCTTGAAAGGTACAGAGGGTACTGTATTCATTGGGAAAACAGATGATTTCTTAACATACACAAAAGAATGGAAAAAAATTGACGAGTTGCAGTTAATTAAATATAAAAATGTGCATAGTTCTGAATTAAGTAAATACGCGATGTATACTGACTTTTACGTTTTTTCGAGCGGGACAGTATTTATGGGCTTATTCTTAGGAATTGCTTTCTTAGCAATGATGGCAAGCTGTTTAATGTTTAAAATTCTATCTGGTGCATCAAGCGATATTACGCGTTATCAAATGCTTCGTAAAATCGGTGTACGTCGTGAATTATTAACAAAATCAATTTATAAAGAATTATTCTTAGTATTCTTATTCCCAGCGATTGTCGGGATTGTGCATGTACTAGTTGGTATGAAAATCTTCTCGCTCTTCCTAGTCGATCCGTACTTCCGTATTTGGCTTCCAATTATAATTTTCGTAGTCATTTACGCAGTTTACTATTTTATTACAGTTCAATTGTATAAAGGCATTGTTCTTCCGAAAGAAGACTAAGAATTAGAAAATAACAAAAACACATGAGGTGAAGAAATTGAAAAGATATATCGCACTTCTTAGTATTTTAGTCGTATTTGCAAGCCTATTAGTGGGTTGTGATTTAAATCGTTTGGGTAAAGATGAATATTATGTTCAAATTAAAACGGATGGAATTGAAACAACTTATGAAGGCCAATCATCAAAATACTTTAAGTATAAGTTAACTGGATTTGATAAAGACGGTAAAGAAAAAGAATTAGAATTCGATGCTCAAAAAAACCTTAGTAAAGAAGCATTCCTACGTGTCTACTACTCTGATAAAAAAGGTGTATCAGCTTGGGAAGAAGTGAAGAAAGACGAGCTTCCTGCGAAAGTGAAAGAAAAACTAGCTGCGAAATAATAGAAATAAAAAGGATTTGGCTTTAAAGGTCAAATCCTTTTCTGTTTTCAAAATCCTCTTCTGAAATGACTGTGAATCCATGTCTTTTAAATAGAGCTGTTGTTACGCCGTAACCAGTTTGTTTATTCCCATTAAATTCTCATCAAGCTAATATTTTGAGACACCCCCATAGCGAAAATTTTACCTTTTCACAGTTATTTATGAGAGTTCGGCTCTTTTTTTCGTTTTGGGGAACAATTAGTCTCTTAAGTTGATGGGCATGTGGTGCTACCTCAATATAAACAAAAGAGTCGTTCCTTTTCGGACAGCTCCTCATCATCTAGCATCTCTTTTAATTTTGCTTTTATTTTCGGATTTTTAACATTAGTAACGCTCCTTTTCGCAATAGTTATGTTACCATTGATTTGTTCGTCCCATTTGTCTTGCGATTTCCACTTCCTAATTTGCGAAGAATTCTTTATTCCAAGTTCTTCAGCGATCTCAACAAGCGTTTTCTCACCTTTACTTGCTTTATATATATCAAATGCTCTATCATGATCTGGGCTTCGTTGCCTAGCCATATTCACCACCTCGCGGTAATCCCTTTATAAAATAAAAAGCATCCTATTTAGATGCTCCCTGCGTTTAGATTTTTCTATATAATACTGATACCCATTACCATAACGCTACCTAATACAATACATACTAATCCTAACAATATTAAAAACTCTGGTAAATCAAAGTGATTGAATATCATACCTATAATTAAGCCCACAGGGAATACTAGAACTTCTAACCAACTTATACCTCCAGCTTTCTTTATTTCATAGTATGTTGTAATACTGGTAATCAAAATTCCTAATATAATCAAACCGACTCCTAATAACATTCATCCACCCACTTTTTTCCTCCATGTTACCATAAAAGAATTATCATTAGGTTTTCTACTTTATAAAATAAAAAGCAGCGGATTCGCTACTTAATGTTTAATACAGTTTAAAAATATCGAACATATCGTATTCATAACTTAAAAGTTATGATTCGCTTTTTAAGGTGTTGTATTATCAATTGTCACTTTAGGAGTTATTTTGCACCTATTTTAAGCGCTATTTTGCACTGTAAGTAAATATAAAAAGCCCAATTTCTCATTAAAATTGAGAAATTAGGCTTTTTTCGTTGCTCCATTAAAGCGCCCGATTACTGAGCAAGGAATGTAAGTGGTCTCACTTTCTCATTTAATATTAGTTTTCCAGCCTTTTTGTAGTTGTTTTCGGATGTAAACAATTTGTCCAATATGGTAAGCGTTATGCGTGGATATATTTCCTAGTACCCCCCACCATTTTGCAGTCTCTGGGAAACCATTCACTTCACTTTCTACCTTTTCTTTAGTTAGTAGATCTTGCCACTGAAGCAGAACCTTTAGAAGGCACTCTTTTAAGTCAGCAAATCTTTTATTTTCCGTAACAATAAAGCTTTTATTATTATCACCTATTGGTGCAACAGCATTCACATGAGATTTTTCGTACCTCTTTTGCCATGTCTCATTCCAGTAAAGTAGATGTTGCACAATTTCAACGATACTGTTACTTTCATCGTTGGGTTTCCAAAACGCTTCTTCCTCTGACAAGTTTGCTACTGATTCCGAAAACGGAATGTAAAAGCTAGGGTCGTTCGCATTTGCTAACAACTGATCGACCAAAATATCCTTAGCATGGGACATATCAGTCACACTCCCTTTTAATTATATCTTTTCTATTTCGGCGCTCTTTTTAATTCTCCTTCGTTATTCCGTTAAATGGCCCGATTGCGGAACAAAATTAAAAAAGCGCTTTTTATCAAAAAAGCAGCCTGTCAATATTTCTTAAACCCAATATTTGTTCCAAAACTCGTCGTTTTTGTTACAGTGAAAGCTTTCATTATCTGCTACTCCTTTTAAGAAAAACTTAAGAAACTCTCTCGATATTTGTTAAGAAATGCGATTTATACTGAAATCGACTTAACACAATACCGAATGAACGGAGAGATAGTTGATGCAATTTATCACATTTTTAAGTGAATTTATAAAACATCCAAAAAACACTGGGGCAATTGCACCAAGTTCTAATATACTAGCAAAAAAATGGTGATGCAATCGATTTTGAAGTGGGAAAATGTATCGTAGAATTAGGCCCAGGAACAGGATCTTTTACGAAAGAGATCATAAAGAGGAAAAAGAAAAAAACTCCATTTATCTTAATTGAAATTAATGAGGGGTTTTTCAAAAAGTTACAGAAACGATATGAGGATGATGCGAGTGTCGTTGTCATACATGGATCAGCTGAAAATATTCAAAAAAATGTGGATTATGTATTATCAGGTTTATCGTTTACTTCATTACCAGAAGAAGCATCATCATACATTTTAAGTAATGTGATGGAATCATTAAACGAGAATGGAAAGTTTAGTACGTTCCAATACTCACTTGTCAAAAAAGGATTTATAGAAAGCTTTTTTCCAAAAATCGAATTAAAAAAAGTTTGGTTCAACTTCCCACCAGCCTATGTCTTTAGCTGTAAAAAAGCGGTGAGAGGGGCATATGCATAATGGAATTATATGAATTGTTGTCTTATATTGAGCAGTATGGTTATACCGCTTTATTCTTTTGCTTATGGCTCGGAATTGTCGGTATGCTGATTCCAGATGAAATGATTGTTATGAGTGGTGGCTTTGTATCGTTGCTGGGTATACTAAGTGTAATTCCAGCCTTTTCGTTAACATATTTAGGCGTCGTGTCAGGTCTTTCTTTAGGATATATATTTGGAAAGGTATTTGGCGCAAAAGTACTTGATAAATTGATGAAAAAGAAAAATTAGGTAGTAAGTATAAAAAGAAATGAATAAGGTAGATCATTTGTAGCATCTATTGTTATTAAAAAAATGGAGGATGTATTTTGAACAAAGAAACGATATTAGTAGTAGATGATGAGAAGGAAATTCGAGATCTTATTACAATCTATTTAAAAAATGAAGGATATAAAGTATTACAAGCCGGAGATGGAGAAGAAGGCTTAGAACTATTAAAGAAAAATGAAGTACATTTAATTGTTCTTGATATTATGATGCCAAAAATAGATGGGATTCATATGTGTATGAAAGTGCGAGAAATAGCGGAAATGCCTATTATTATGTTATCGGCGAAAACGCAAGATATGGATAAAATTTTAGGATTAACAACTGGAGCGGACGACTATGTAACAAAACCTTTTAACCCATTGGAACTCATTGCTCGAATTAAGTCACAACTTCGCAGATATATGAAAATGAGCGGCGGGGTAAGTATGCAAAGCGAAAATGAAATTGAAATTGGAGATATGAAGATTAATATAGCGACATATGAGGTTATCGTTGCGAACCAAGTAGTGAAATTAACACCGAGGGAATTCTTGGTGCTAGAGTTATTAGCTCGAAATCAAGGAATGGTACTGAGCGCTGAACAAATTTATGAAAGAGTGTGGAAAGAACAGTCTTTCCAATCTGATAATACTGTGATGGTACATATTCGGAAAATACGTGAAAAGATAGAAGAGAATCCAAGGAAGCCTCGTTATATTAAAACAGTTTGGGGAGTAGATTATAAAATTGAAAAAGATCTTTAAACCATTATATTATCTTAACAATAAAATAGTAAGATTATTAAAAAAATAAGCTGTATTCTAAGAAGTATTAGAATACAGCTTATTACAACATTCTTTCTTTGTGCATTACTTGGTTTCTTCGTATCAAGAGCTGTGGCGCCATTCGCTGAAGATATGAATCAAAGGGCTTATGTTGATTATAGTTTTAGTATGTTACAAATTAATCGTCAAGCGAAGGAAACGGCGGAAAAAGCAGTAAGTGAAAATAAGGTAGCAGCTTTGCAAGAGATGATTGAGAGTGAAGATAAAAAAGAGCAAAAGGCTTTAAAAGTATTGGTTACGGATGAAACAGGAAAGGTTTTATATAAAACAAAACAGGCGCAGGAAGTAGAAATTAATTTGCATAGTACCATTAGCAATGTGATGAACTTTGCGATGAATCGACCAATTTACAATAAGGATTCAGAAATAATCACGGGATCACGTAAAGAATTCATTACTTTTTATCCAGTTACAATTGAAGGGAAAAACTTGTATATGTTTGTAAGTGGGATTCCAGAAGGAGATATCACATATGAAACAAAAGAGGGAATTCTCCCTTCCTTTATTGGAATTATCGTGTTTATCTTTTCTTTCTTTTATATTACAAAGAGAAAAATGAAGCAAATTGAAGTGATGGCGCAAGGAGTAAATGAGATAGCGAAAGGAAACTTAGCATATCGAATTGAAGAGAAAGGGCAAGATGAGATGGCTTTACTAACAAAAAATATTAATCAAATGGCAGAAGAGATAATGGTGAATATTGAAAAAGAAAGAGAAATTGAAAGACAGAAAAATGAATTGATTACAAATGTCTCGCATGATTTACGAACACCACTTACATCTATTATGGGATATTTACGTTTATTACGCGATGCGAAATATGATAATAGAGAACAATATGATGAGTATATAAAGGTTGCTTTTTCAAAATCGGAACAGCTTAAAAACTTAATAGAAGATTTATTTGAGTACACAAAATTAACAAACGAAAAGGTTGTGTTAGAAAAACAAGAAGTATGCATCAATGAAATGCTCGATCAATTAATTGAAGAATTAGTACCACAAGCAGAGGAATATGGTCTTTCATTTGTGAAGGAATTTCCTGATGAACGCATATATGCTGAACTTGATTCGGAGAAAATCGTGCGTGTGTTTGATAATTTATTAATGAATGCGATTAAATA
This sequence comes from Bacillus sp. 103mf, assembly GCF_900116295.1. Taxonomy (GTDB): domain Bacteria; phylum Bacillota; class Bacilli; order Bacillales; family Bacillaceae_G; genus Bacillus_A; species Bacillus_A bruguierae. Next base: position 346,516 of record NZ_FPAF01000004.1, on the reverse strand, counting down.
CAGTAAAGATGAAGGAGAAATTAAAATTTCTCTTCAAAGGCAGCAAGATAACATTCAAATTTCTGTGGCAAATCAAAGCGAAGAATTTACAAGACAAGAATTGAAGAATTTATTTGAACGTTTTTATAAAAAGGATCAATCAAGAAGCAGAGTCTCAGAAGGATCTGGACTTGGACTTGCCATTGCAAAAAGTATTATTGATTTGCAAAGCGGAGACATTCGGGCAGAATATGAAGACGGTATTGTGCGTTTTATTATTTCACTTCCCATTGAGGCAGAAAAGTAATAATGTTATATAAATTGTTTCTAGGTGTAATGAAATGATACAAACTGAAAATGTGCCTTGTGTTAACAGGGTAAAAAAGAACTCTTGCAAAAGAGTTCTTTTTTATTAGATTGAAAAATTATTGAATGATTAAAGTTTAAAGCTTTTGTTAAGAAAAAGTTAAGAAATTCCCTCAGTATTTATTAAGAAACACTCTCTATACATTAGAAATGTGTTAGAAAGCATATTCATTCTCATTAAAATCCCAAAGAATGAATGAGATGACACCTAATTAAATAGGAAAAGAAAGGCGGAAAAGATAGGCGGAAAAGATAGATGAAAAAAGCATGGATTGCAGTGTCAGGATTAGTTGTTGTAGGAGGTGGATTATTAACTTATATGGGAGGAGAAATAATAGATAGATTTAATCCATTAGTGAAAGAAAAAGATGTGTACGTCCTTACAAAAGGGGAAGCAAAACCTGATGGTAAGAGATATTTTTACATGTTAAACGGAGTTGATGAATCAGGCGATGAAAATACCATTAAAGTAGGGGTTTCTGGTAAGGATGATTATCCAGATTCTTATTTAAAGGTTCATGTAAAAGGAAAGTATGTTTACGAATTTGAGAAAGTGCAGGAAAAAGAAGTTCCTGAGAAAGCAAAAGAAAAACTAAAAAAATAAATAATGAATTTATCGAGTTAAAAACAAAGGTAGGAGAATATTATGAACAACTCAGTTGTAAATGTAAAAAATGTTCAAAAAGTGTACGGTAAAAAAGGTGAAAATCAGTCACACGCTTTAAGAGATGTATCGTTCTCGATTCAAGAGGGAGAATTTGTTGGAATCATGGGACCGTCTGGTTCAGGAAAAACAACATTATTAAATGTAATTTCAACATTAGATGTAGCAACTGGCGGCATTGTTGAAATTGTTGGTATCGATATCACTAAAATGAAGCAAGGAGAGCTTTCAGATTTTCGCTCTCAAAAATTAGGATTTATCTTTCAAGATTTCAATTTATTAGAGAATCTATCTATTTATAAAAATATTGCGCTTCCACTTTCACTTCAAGGAGTCCCATCGCGTAAGATTGGTCCAAAAGTAAAGAAAGTAGCCAATATGTTAGGGATTTCGGAAATACTTCAAAAATATCCATCTGAGGTATCTGGTGGACAAAAACAACGTTCCGCGGCAGCACGCGCGCTTGTACATGAACCAGCAATTATTTTAGGGGACGAGCCAACAGGGGCACTGGATTCAAAAAATGCAACAAGCCTTTTAGAAGCAATGAAAAATTTAAATGAAAAACAAGATGTTTCGATTATGATGGTTACTCATGATCCATATAGTGCAAGTTATTGCCAGCGCATTTTGTTCATTCAAGATGGTGAGTTATATAAAGAAATTCATCGTAGTGGTACGCGTGAAGTGTTCTATAAAGAAATTTTAGATGTACTTGCGGATTTAGGTACACAAAAAGGATAAGAAAGGACACCCACCATGATATTTAAACTTTCTATATCAGGACTAAAAAGTAAGCTAAAAGATTATATTGTCTTACTAGTTGGTCTTGTTATGTCAATTCCAATTTTTCACATGTTTCAAACGCTAGCATTAAATAAAGCATTTGTTGAAGCAAATACTAATATTCGGTCCATTGCGCCTGTGTTTCAAACAGGTTCAGCTCTATTAGCAATCATTACATTCTTCTATGTTCTATATGCAAATTCTTTTTTGATGTCTCTTCGCCAAAAAGAATTTGGGATGTATATGATGTTAGGTGCAAAAAAACATAAAGTTACATTACTTATGTTTCTGGAAACGATTATTATTGGGGCAATATCCTTAGTAATTGGAATTACAGTAGGAATAGGGCTTTCACAAGGGATTGGTAAACTCCTCATGAAGCAACTGGATTTTACTGCGAGTGGTTACCAAGGGTTTTATGTACCATCTATGTTAGTTACTTGTATGTTCTTCTTGGTATTATTTGTGTTATCTGCCATTATGAATAGTGTGAAATTATCACGCATCTCCGTTCTGCAACTTGTACATGCAGATGCTTCAGCAGAACGTACAATGATTAAAGGTAAGTGGACCGGGATTGTTTCATTTTTAGCTATTATTTTATTGGGAATTGGATATACTTCAATGATTTATATGGATAAGTTAAAAGAACAGGGTCCTATGATTGCGATGCTTACAACTACAGCGGGAACGTATATGTTATTTACTTCTGTCCTTCCGCTTATTATTAAAAAATTAAAGAGTAATAAAAAGCGTAGTGAGAAAGGTCTTAATGCTTTTACATTTGCTCAATTAAACTTTCGTATTAATAGTTTAACAAAGGTACTCGCAACAGTAGCAATGTTAGTAGCACTTGGTGCGGGGGCGATTTCAGGTGGAATGGCTTTCAAAAATAACGTAATTCAATCGACGGATCAACTTGAAATATACGATACAGTCATTCATAATCCAACAGCAGAAGAAAAGAATATTTTAGATGGTACTACATTTAAAGAAAAGAATGAATATCACTATAAGATAGATGACAAATATGTTTACTACTTGAAAGAAGATCTAGAGAAAAACCGTCCACTTGTGCAAGCTGGAATAGAAAAAAAGGATAGAGGGAAAGTAAAACGAGTTTCTGAAAATCTTCCTGTAGGAGCAATTTCAAAATATGGTGAGGAGAATATGGAGAATACAAATATTATCCCAGAAGAGTGGGATGACGCTTTACGCTCTCTTCAACCAACCTATTTAAATTACATGGAAAAAGTAAAAAAAATAGTAGATCAAAAAATGTACGATGGCATACAAGAAAAAGAAAACATTGTTGTAATTGGAAAAACTGAGGATTTTGTAACATATTTAGATAAATGGAAAAAAATTGACGAGTTGCAGCTAGTTAAATATAAAAATGTCACAGCTGAAGATATCTTCAGTAAATATCAAATATATACTGGGATTTACGCCAGTGCCAGCGGAACAGTATTTATGGGTTTCTTCTTAGGTATTGCTTTCCTTGCGATGATGGCAAGCTGCTTAATGTTTAAGATTCTTTCTGGTGCATCAAAAGATATTGTACGCTATGAAATGCTTCGTAAAATTGGAGTCCGTCATGAATTATTAGCAAAATCCATTTATAAAGAGTTATTTTTAGTGTTTTTATTTCCGGGGATAGTAGGTATAATTCATGTATTATTGGGTATGAAGATTTTTGGTTTCATCTTAATTGATCCATATTTCCGTATTTGGTTACCGATCTTGATTTTCGTAGTTATCTATTCGATCTATTACTTTATTACAGTTCAATTATATAAAAGAATTGTTCTTCCTGAAAAAAAGTAATAAGAATGTGATGTTTTACTGTATAATCACTCTTTAAAATCCTCAATAATCTGGTGTTTTAATGGGGTAACAGAAAAAGCCCAATTTCTTAATATTAATACTAAGAAATTGGGCTTTTTAATATTGGAATTTCTTAACGTTATAAACCCGCATTTCCCTAACGCTACACTAAATGATTGGATATTATTTAGTGTGAGTCATTTGTCTTGTGAAATGTTTTTTCTTCCTTTTAACTTGTGAGACAACTATGCTCGTGTAAATACATTGATAAAAATGAGAAACTGTGGTAAATTTATATAGATACACTAATAATCTATTTTTGTATAAATTATCCCTATTTTAATTATACACCATAAAAACCTTTTTAGTCAATCCATATTTTTATTTTTTTAAAGGGGGGGCTTGATAAGAACATGGAACTTCACCAGAAGCAAGAACGAGTGGGTAGCGTAATTGGTTGATCAGATGAACAATTTTTGTCATATGATTCGTCTTGGTATTGAGCGATAAAGTGAAACTTCCATCAGTGGAGAGTTTTTTCATCTCCAACTGATGGTTAGCCCGCCCAATTGGGCTTTTACGGGCAGTTATCTCCCCCTATCTTCCTCGTTTCTCTCCGAATCTTGAGGTGGGGGTCTTACTGCCCACGAATAGCGGGATAAATAGGAGGGAAAGACATGAAACCATATGTACTAGAGTTTCGGGAGATCGATAAAACAAGACAAATGGTAGTCGGTGGTAAAGGGATGAATTTGGGCGAATGTTCGAGGCTTGAAGGAATACTTGTACCAGAGGGATTTTGTGTTACCACTGAGGCATATAAAAGAGTTATTGGGGAAAATGAGGAGCTTCATCAATTACTGGATCAACTAGCAGTTCAAAAAATGGACGAACGAGAAAGAATCAGTGAAATTAGCAGGAAGATTCGTGAGCTGATTGAGGGGATCGAGATCGAGAAGGGGATTGAAGAAGATATCGATCGATATCTCTTAACTTTTGGCGCCGAGCATGCATATGCTGTTCGTTCAAGTGCTACAGCCGAAGATCTTCCATTTGCCTCCTTCGCTGGTCAACATGATACCTACCTAAACATCAAAGGAAAAGATGCAATTTTACAACATATTAGTAAGTGCTGGGCTTCACTATTTACTGATCGTGCTGTGATTTATCGAATGCAAAACGGATTTGATCATCGCAAGGTTTATCTGTCTGTTGTTATTCAAAGGATGATTTTTCCACAAGCTTCCGGAATACTATTTACTGCTGATCCGATTACTTCCAATCGAAAGCTGCTATCCATCGATGCTAGCTTTGGACTAGGAGAAGCACTTGTCTCCGGCTTAGTATCTGCCGATTGCTATAAGGTGCAAGGAGAAAAGATTATCGATAAAATGATTGCAACCAAAAAACTAGCAATCTACGCCTTAAAAGAAGGAGGCACAGAAACACAGCAAATAGAACCCAATCAGCAAAAAAGCCAAACACTTACTGACCAACAAATTTTACAACTGGCACGTATCGGAAGACAGATCGAAGCGTATTTTGGTTGCCCACAAGATATCGAATGGTGTTTGGTTGATGATACATTTTATATTGTCCAGAGTCGGCCAATCACTACTTTATACCCCATCCCTGAAGCAAATGATCAGGAAAATCACGTTTATGTATCTGTTGGTCATCAACAAATGATGACCGACCCCTTGAAACCATTGGGAATGTCTTTATTCCAGTTAACATCTTTTGGACCCAGGTTTAAAGCTGGTGGAAGATTATTTGTTGATATCACGCATAATCTGGCTGCGCCTGTCAGCAGAAAAACGATAATGGATACCTTGGGACAATCCGATCCGCTCATCAAAGGCGCACTTATGACCATAATAGAGCGAGGAGATTTTATAAAATCGTTACCAAATGATAAAAAAGAACAGAGTCCTGATAAAAGCAATAAAGATATGTCGTCTGCGGGTCTTCAAGCACAAATCGAAAACGATCCGACAATCGTTTCTGATTTGATTAAGCGTAGTCAAACATCGATAGAAGAGTTAAAGCATAACATCCAAACGAAATCAGGATCGGATTTATTTGATTTTATCCTGGAAGATATCCAGCAATTAAAGAAGATTTTATTTGACCCACAAAGTTTGGGTGTGATTATGGCTGCTATGGATGCTTCATCATGGATCAATGAAAAAATGAACAAGTGGTTAGGTGAAAAAAATGTAGCAGACACGCTGTCTCTATCTGTACCAAATAATATTACTTCGGAAATGGGTCTGGCGCTATTGGATGTCGCCGATGTGATTCGTCCTTATCCGGAAGTAATTGATTATCTACAAAATGTAAACGAGGATAACTTTTTGGATGAACTGGTTAAGTTTGATGGTGGACAGGAAATCCAAGATGCTATCAATGCTTATCTCAACAAATTCGGAATGCGATGTCCCGGAGAAATCGATATTACTAAAACTCGTTGGAGCGAAAAACCAACTATACTCATCCCCATGATTCTCAGTAACATCAAAAACTTTGAGCCTAATGCTAGCAAACGAAAATTTGAGCAAGGGCGACAGGAAGCTTTGAAAAAAGAACAAGAGTTATTAGACCGATTGAAGCAATTACCGGATGGTAAACGAAAAGCCGAAAAGACAGAACGAATAATCAGCCTGATCCGGAATTTCATCGGTTATCGGGAGTATCCAAAATACGGCATGATTAATCGCTACTTCGTTTATAAGCAGGCTTTACTGAAAGAAGCCAAACAGCTCGTACAAGCCAAAGTTATTCGTAAAAAAGAAGACATATACTATCTTACTTTTGAGGAATTTCGCGAAGTCGTAGGTACAAACAAATTGAATTACCAAATCATCAGCAAACGAAAAGAAGAGTACAAACTATATGAAAAACTAACTCCCCCACGTGTTATCACGTCCGATGGAGAAATCATTACAGGTGAATACAAACGGGAGCATCTCCCATCTAATGCTATTGCAGGTCTACCCGTTTCTTCCGGTGTTATCGAAGGAAGAGCACGTGTCATCTTAAATATGGAAAATGCGAATTTAGAAGAGGGAGATATATTGGTTACAACCTTTACTGATCCTAGCTGGACCCCATTGTTTGTATCTATAAAAGCGCTAGTCACTGAGGTAGGTGGATTAATGACGCATGGAGCAGTTATCGCACGCGAATATGGTTTACCAGCAATTGTCGGGGCAGAAAATGCCACCAAGTTGATAAAAGATGGGCAACGCATTCGAGTGAATGGAACAGAAGGTTATATAGAAATACTATAATTCGTTACATTTAAATCATAAAAGAAAAGCATTCGAATTAGGAGAATCATTGATATCGTGGTACTTTTCGGTCTATGGTAAGAACTCTGTTACTAGGACATATAACATGTATGGTAAGGCCTACTAACAAATGCCTATACTATGTAGGAGCATATAATTGCGGTAAAGTAAAATCTAATACTGATACTGCCGAAAGTAGAGCACAAGCTAATTATTCTTCCGATAAATTTTGAAGTGCACCTCCAATTGTTAGACTGTGTCTAACAATTGGAGGTGCAGTTTTTTATTTAAATTGTAAAAATACGATCTCCGGTCTATTAAAAATTCTTTGAGGAATGATACTATTTCCCAGCCCCCTACTTACTATCATTGAAGTATCTTTGTCTTTATATATTCCAGCCGTATATTTTGGTAACAATCCTTGATCAGGTGCAACTAAACCTCCCACGAAAGGTATTCTAACCTGTCCACCATGAGCATGACCTGTAAACACCAAATCTATTTGTTGTTCAGTGTATGCACGGAGATATTCTGGTCTATGGGATAATAATATTTTAAACCCATTTGGATTGATACCTTCTTTAGCCTGTATGACTTCTTTTGCAACTACACTAATTCCTTCAAACTCAGAGTCACTACGATTACTAACTTTAAATGCTGGGTCATCTATGCCTAAAATATATATTTCTTGTCCATCTTTTTTAATAATGGCATGTTCATTTCTTAAAACTGTAACATTGTATTTTTTTAGGTCTTTTTCTAGGTTCATAAAACGACCTGACCATGCTTCATGATTTCCTGTCACAAAATAAACTGGATAATGTTTTACAAGTTGTTTAACCACTTCCAAACTTACTTTTGCATTATATCGTTCACTATCAATAAAGTCACCTGTGATAACAACTATATTAGGATTAATATTTTCCACTTTTTTTATCAACTTTTTTTGGTTTTCCCCAAACTCGTTACTATGTAAATCAGACAATTGTACAATTTTGAAACCCTTAAATGCACTAGGTATTTTAGTTGATTTTATGGTAATCTTAGTTACACCTAATAAATTATTTTGTAAATAAGAAAATATGCCTAATCCTATCAATAAGCTAATTACAACCGTTAACCTCTTATACTTTCTTCTCATAGTTTCCCCCTTACATAACTGTGAAAATTATGAATTTCAGGAATGATTATCTACCTTATCTATTTAAACATGAAAAATCATTCTTTGTTGTGTTTTTTTGTATTAATTATATAGACTCTCTGTCACTGGGTTTTTATCTAAGTAAATCAAGGGGTAACTTCAACCTAATTATGATGATACATATTATAATAGCATGAAGGGGAAAACGGGCTTAGAGTTAAAAAAGGAACTTCATAATATTATTGATAATCATACAAAGATATCATATAGTGCAATTTGGGAAGCGCTAAGAGATACTGATGAAGATCCAAATAATAAAAATAATGTACTTCTCTTATATACAGGGCGTTCGCAAGGGAAATTTACAAATGGTTCAGAGGTCGATAATTGGAACCGAGAGCATGTTTGGGCGAAATCTCACGGTGAGTTTGGGGCGATTTGGAAATAAATAAGTAAAATTATAATTTAAAAAATATAAAGTGGAAAGGAGTGGTCATAAGGATCACTCTTTTCTCATGTTTATTATAGAATCATTGGTTTGTAAGGGATTGGTAGGGAGAGCATCATAGATATTTTTACTGCAGTAAATAGAGCAGGTTCACTTATTGCTTTTTGGGGACTTCTCCTTGAGTGGAAAGATGAAAGTGGGTTTCCGTTCTATACAGGTATTAAAGAATACGATTGTCACCATTTTGATAAATACCTAAAAGAGTTTCTAAAGTATTCTTCTGACATTAAGAAGCAATTCCCAAATATTTATCTTGTTACCGTTGAATCGTTAATTAATTTGGATAAAAGAGAGCATTGGGAAAATGAATTTCCTACCATCTCGAGCGAACTATTTAATACTGTTAGAAAAAATTTGTTTCGGGACGATGTTAAAAAGCTAAATTATAAGACTTATCAAAAGGCATTGAAAGAAGCAGGAATGCTTTATTAAACTAAATGAGGCTAATATTCAATAAAACTTATACTAAAGTTTTTTATTTTAAAGCTATAATGGGCGCTTTTGGCCCACAGTTTGCGAGTTTGTATACGTGATAAAATAAGATTATTGATAGATTTTATAGTACACAACACCTTATCACACATAATATTATTCGGTACATCCTATTTTACACTCTATTAATTCAACAGACCCAACGCATCTAAAAAGATAAGTGCTAGTATCATCGCAATGATGTATGTAAGAATTTTGCAAATGAAATGAATCTTAATCCCTAACTTATCCGGAAGAAACCATATCGACAATCCCAAAAGTATACGCCCCGCAGCTAAATATAATTGGGGTAAAAGATTATTATCCATTCTTACCTCCATATACTCTTTACCAGACTCAAACAATACGGCATATACGATCAGTATAATGAAATAAAAAACAAACACTTTTGCATAATTGATCCATTTGTTTTTTCTTAACATATAAACCCTCCTTTTATCTTCTTGCTTCGTAGACATACCACCATATAGTTTTGGAGGTTCGTATTAATAATAACTCTACATCACTTGTATTGATATGATACATGAAATAAAACAACATGATATGTATTTATTTCAAATTAATAGTATCATAAAATATAATAGAACTTGGAACAAATAAACAAAAAATACTTTATTATACATATTATTTTTATAACGTATAATAGAAAAGGAAATAAAAAATAGAAAAAGAGGGAAGAATGCTAAAAGATAATAGTATTTTGGGGTGTAAATATAAGGGAATAACGTTTTAATAGTCCAAAAACTACGTGGTTCCCTTCTATATTCGAAAGGGGGATCATATTGAACAAAATATCTTTAAAACCCATTGACAAAAGTAATTGGGAAGAGGCTATAGAATTATCGGTAAAAGAAGAACAACGTACATTTATCGCCTCCAATCTTTATTCTATTGCAGAGGTTCAATTTTTAGATAATTTCTATGCAAAAGGTATATATCTTGATAGTAAGTTGATAGGATTTACAATGTTTGGAATAGACTCTGATGATAATAATTATTGGATTTATAGACTAATGATTGATAAAGAATACCAAGGACAAGGTATAGGTATACAGGCTATATTTCTCATTATTGAAGAGATAAGAAGTATTAATAATAAAAATATTCCTCTAATCATGATTGGATATAATCCTAAAAATCTTTCAGCAAAAATTGCTTATAGGAAGGCTGGCTTTATTGAAACTGAATTATCATCTTGGGGTGAACAATTGGCGAAGTTCACCTTATAAAGCCTTATATTTAGTCTTCTAGGTATTACTTTACAAAGAAATTGGGGAACATTGCAAATTTTTTTGTAAACGATACGACTTTATGCCAAATCTGCACTATTTGTTATTATTGGTTTGATAACAAAACATTAAAACTGTAAAAACAAGAAAGGTTGGCAATTTGCCAGCCTTTCTTGTTTACTATCAATCAATTTTAAAATATAAAAAAATAGCAAAACTACTTTCATGGGCTCCTGATTTACCAACTACTTGTTTCGTTCCAAAATTAAAACACAATAAGCAAAGCCCTAGGATAGCTGACTTCACAATTCTACCCTAGGGCCCTTTCTATTGCGATGTGTGAAAATCCTTGTCTATAAAGAATCCACAATTTTCTCATCATCTACTTCATATTTTACTAAGCAATCATTTTCCATGACTAGTTCTTTGCCAACTAAGTTACCTGTGACACGATCAACTATTTTTTTATAAACTTTATTTTGTCTGTATACTTGACCATCTACTTTTTTTACAAAACGATGATCTTCTTCAACGATAGAATACTTATGTGGAGGATACTGGGATGCCCTGATTTCTCCGTAGATGTATTCTTCATCAAGATGTAGATTGACTTGATAGGAAATATTTGAATTATTTCTCAATTTGAGATCAATAATACCGTTCATTAAAGTGGCGCCTGTTCCAAATGGAATTACACGTCCATAGTCAGGGAATGGATCGAAACTATGACGATATCTTTCCACTGTTTCCAATTCTGAATGAAGAAACATCCAGTAGAGAAGATTCCCTAACTGACAGAGACCACCGCCTATTCCCTTTATCGCTTCGCCATTCATTAGAATAATTCCTTCTTTATATCCAGCTTTTTCACTAGAATTACCAACAAGATGCCAAAATGAAAATGTTTCTCCCGGTTTAATTACAACCTGGTTTATTTTACAGATGGCTAGCTTTAGATTGGTGATTTTGTTATATTGCAGCTGTATATCCGTGTCACCTAACTTTCTAATAAGCAAAGATTTATGTTTATAAATCCTGTAAGGTAATGGATTTTGCTCAAATGTTTTTGGAAATTTATGCCCTTCAAGGCGGTCACTTATTTTTTTAAACAGCCTACGTTGTCTGATTCTAATAGGAATTAAAAAGGGAAATCTTTGTGTTAATAATTTTCTTGCCATTGAGAGTTGAGCTCCTTTATATATATTGTATTCAAAATTACACCTTATTCATCATCACTAAGCAAATTGATATGTATTTCTTACTGTATTACCTTATAGCACATATAAAAGGGTTTTACTAACTCATAAGTCAATAGTTTAGCGAAGGAATCGTATTTATATACTCTCACGGTATCAATTAGAACGTGACTACCTACTAAACTTTTCTGGTGTAGAAAAATGGAAGGTGAGCTCTTTGTTGACTAAGACGAAATTGTTCTTCGTACCATCTTACTTTTTTCGTGAGTTCTTCTATTTGAGCTTGAAGAGATTCAATTGTAGGTTGATTTTGATGAGAAGATGTTGTTTTCATAGATGAATCCATTCGACAAAATGAATCGAATCCCTTCCACACATACGAATTTTTCACAGGATTGTTCTCGCATATACGGCTTGATGCTCTTGTTTTTGATGAAAAGCAAATCCATCAAGAAGCCACCTTAGTTGCCTTCTTGATATGGTGAGCCCAGTTGGCCAGTCAAACTTCCCTTTTTCCAATTAGGGAGAGGTTTTATTTGAATAATTTAGTTGGATCTATCAGAGATGAAATATTTGAATCAATTACCAAGATTTTTGGAATAAGGATAAGTATCTTAAGTGATACTTCAATTAAGTGAAGCGTAGGTGGCGGGAGTTTACAGAAATGGCCCAATTTATGTTGTGAATGAAAAATTACTATATGATTCAGAAGAAATAGAAGAAGAGTAAAACCTTAACTAAAATTCCTAAAAAGGCTTATCAAGTGCATAATCAAATAAAAAGAAACGATGACCGAGCTCTCAGTGGTTATAAAGGAGTAAATAGAAGTAAACAAAGGCTTGTAATTGACAAAAACGGAAAAATATATTATACAAACGATTACTATAAGACTTTTGTTAAAGTACCACGTAAAAAAAGGATGATAAGATAATGCAGATTGAAAAGAAATTTAAAGTATTAAATGCCCCTTTTGTACATTTAATATTTACAGATGAATTTCATCGGTTGAAACAATTAGAATCCCAAGATAATATCGGATATATATCAATTGATGGAAATAATTGTGTTAATATAAGTAGTTTATTTGATGAATTTTCTAGGAAAATGAGATTCCCGGATTATTTTAGTGACAACTGGAATTCCTTTGATGAATGTATCAATGATTTGAGTTGGCTTGAAGCGGAAAAGTATTTAATTTCTATTAATGATGCAGATAAAGTTCTTTTGGGAGATGATAGAAACTTCGGAGCGTTTATTGAAATTTTATATGATACATGTGTGGAATGGGAAGAAGGAAGAGAATATGGTGAGCTAGTGACCGTTCCAACTCCTTTTCATGTAGTATTTCATTGTACGGTTGATAAAGAAAACTATATTATTGAAAGAATTAGACATATAGGAATGGATAAAATTGATATTATTAAATAAAAAAGTGATGCAAAAGGTATTGCTGCAGCAACAGCTAAAGGAGCTGTTGGTGGTGGGAAGTTAAAATTAGCCAAAAGAATGGTAAATCCTCTTACTTATAAAGGGAAAATACATTGGGTTACTAAGCGATATAAGAGATCTTCAGGAACTACTACTAAGGCTCAGAAAAAATCTGTACAGGGTATAAAGTTTGTGCAATATGTGGTATTAATGATGGAGGAAAGCATAGGGTTTCACTTGTAAAAGAGTATTATCAAACGGACATGATTAATACAAAGAAAAGGAGGAGAATTGAGGCGGCTCAATCACAATGTGCAAGGTGTTCAAATCGACAAGGCGGCTACATATCTAGTTATTCAAAAAAAACAGAAGAATTTGGAATCATGTGTATGATGCAAGCCTAAAAGCAGAAGGCTATATAAGAGTAACTGGGAATCAATTATATGTAGTTGATTACGACTGTCTTACAATGGCAGCACAATTTGAAAGTAATAAAGTGCCTGATAAAAATTGCTCCAATTATAAAATTAACATTGAAAATGGAGTATATAAAGTGGAAGTTCTTCAATTTTATAATGTAGATAACGATAAATATGTTGGGACAAATGAGAAAGACATACTATTAAACTTTATTAAAGTCCCTGCTTTTCAACAAACAGTAAACCGTGTATTTTGGTGTAGTTTTTAATGAGATGTAAAGCTTGTTCTAAAAGAAAAACAAATTTCGAGGAAATAAATTCATTGTACCAACTTTTTTAGAGTTTTTTTCTATTGTTGAATCGCTTAGAAGGCTGCATAACTTTCTTAAGGAGTGATGAAAATGGATATTTTTGAATATCTGGAAGAGTTACAAGAAGATATATTTTCATTACATGTATCGCAAATAGAATCTAAGTATTATGAAATATGTGTTACCCTCTCGTCTACCAATGATGCAAAACGAATTCAATCGGTTAGCCTAGATGTATACAAAAGAAAATTGAGTTTTGGATTATATGAAGCTTTGATAATCGCAAAAGAAGAATCTTCTGAGGCTATCTATTATGAATATGACCTCGATAATCATTGGGGCGGTCATTTCTTTGTTTGTGATGATTATCTTCCTCTTGAAGAACAGGATGATGATTGGGCTTGCGATTGGACTAATGAAGTAGAAGGCCCGCAATTTCTTGAGTTTGCCGAAATGTACTCTAAAAATGGTTTTGATACAAATCAAAAGGCAATTGGCAATACTTTATACTTAATCGCTAGAACAGTGTGCTGTTTTATTAGCGTTTGTAACAAGAGAAAAAGTAATATACCTATCTGTATTGGGTTTCACGGTCAAGACCCAATAATGCGTATGTGTAGGGAATAACACTCTACCTATTTTTATGAAAAGTAAATTAAAGAACGAGAAAACTTACATATTAATAAAGGTGTAAGATAAGGGCGTTCACCGTAAGGGGAGACAATATGGAGTATAGAGGAATGGTTTCGTTGTGGATCGGGACAAGTCAATCATTTAATCATCTTGAAGAATATGTTGATGTTGAATATACAGAAGATGGAGATATAATACATTCAAAGTTTGGAGTTAACTTTGGTTTTGGTTATTACGATGAAGATAACATGGAAGTTAATTTCTATGAGAAACCTAACACAAAAATAGAGGATATTTTAAAGGATTCCTCATATAGTGAGATTATTATTCCAAAATTTAAAGATTTAATGAAAAAAGAAAATATAGAGTATGATATTAATTCCGTTATATTGCTTTATGATTTTCAATACGATGCAGAGAAAGAAAAAGATACATCTGAGGATTTAGAATTTATATTTATTGGTGCTGTACCATATAATTAATAGTTTTTTAGATGTCTAATGATGGTACTATGTCAAGAAAATGGACAATACAAAAAAGAAGGCTTACTTGGTACAATAGATCCTGCGACAGGTTGCCGGGGTTATTCCTGGATGGATAATAGAAGAAAACCTAAAAACTAGCAATAAAATATTGTTGTGAAGCTTTTTCTAATATTTAATATTAATATATATTATATATAAGATTTATTATCGGTAACATTTTTTACTCTATAAAATTTTCAACTATGAGAGGCCAATAAGCTACTAAAAATTCCTCATCCGAAAGTTTAAAGAAGCAAAATATAATCTACCTAATATATTCCGAAACTATTCCCATAGCTAGAGTTAAGGTTCAAAAGCTTTCAGCTTTTGAACCTTTTAATAATTATGTATCTCTAGTCATCATTTTCTCCATATCAAATAAATTCCGATGTTCTCCTTAAAACAAGAAAAGAATTTTTTACAGCCCTTACCACAGAGATAATTACGAAGTATAAATTACTTATCATCTTCTGGCTTGATTACTTACTAATCAAGCCAGAAGAAGCAAAAATTATTCTTTCAGCTAATTGATATGCGTTATGAAAAACGTAGCACAATCTTAACAATCAACATCGATCTCAAGGTTTGGGATGAAGCTTTTCCAAGATGAAAAATTAGCTATGCCATATTGGAGCTTGTATTACACCACAGTCGTTAGTATTGTATGACAATCGTATCGAATTAAAGATCAAGAGGGTTTTTATACATACTTAAACAGGAAAAATGTATATTTTTGGTTTAATATTTACACAAGTTCTTCACATCTTCCTTGGCCTTCTCCTATTGCCGCCGGGCTTAAATTAAGGTTCGCTTAAGGTTAACTGAATAAAGGCTTAATTTTTATCAACTATAATTCTTTTATATGGAAGATGAGGAGGTATTGAAAAATGGGTGAATATATTATTGAGACAAAAAATCTTTCTAAGAAGTTTGGGGGTTTTTATGCAGTAAATGATGTAAATTTACAAGTGCCAAAGGGAAACATATACGGTTTTCTAGGGCCAAATGGAGCAGGAAAATCGACAACGATTCGTATGCTTCTTGGATTAATAAAGCCAACAAATGGTTCGGTTACCTTATTTGGAAAATCAATGAAAGATAGCAGGATAGATATTCTTAAAAATGTAGGTTCGATGGTTGAGTATCCTTCTTATTATGGACATTTAACTGCTTATGAGAACTTAGAAATTATAAGAAAGATACTAGAGATTGATAAAAAAGAAATTGATAAGGTTCTAAAAATTGTAAATCTCACTAATGTTCAAGATAAATTAGTAAAAAAATTTTCACTAGGTATGAAGCAAAGGCTTGGAATTGCTCAAGCTCTCCTTGGGAATCCTGCATTGTTAATTCTTGATGAACCAACAAATGGGCTTGATCCAGCAGGGATACATGAAATTAGGGATCTTGTTAAAAGTTTACCCAGTAAAATGGGGATTACAGTCTTAGTTTCGAGCCATATTTTAAGCGAAATAGAATTAATTGCCGATCGTGTTGGAATTATTAACAAAGGAAATTTAATATTTCAAGGAACCCTTGATGAATTGAGAGAAAAAAGCGAACTTGAAATCTTAGTTGATGCAAGGCCAAAAGGAGATGCAGGTAAGTATCTGAGTAATAAAGGATTTCTTGTCGGAGAAAAAGAGGGAATGTTTATAATAAAGGATATGATGGCGAATCCAGCGGATATCAACAGAGACCTAATTTTAAGTGGCCACGAAGTTTACCATATAAGTCAGCGAAGGGATACGCTTGAAGATATTTTCCTCCAAATGACTAAGGAGGAGAATAGGACATGAATATAAAAAAACTTGTAAGAACGGATGTAATAAAGCAAAAAAGAGGGCTTTTATGGTTAATTATTTTTATTATACCTTTAGGTACAACAGTAGCAATGTTTTTAGATATGTACTTAAGGTATGAGGATTTTCTATATCATTCTATAAAAAAACAAGGGGTTACCTCTTGGGAAATGCTTCTGATCGAAAACCATGCATTATTACAGTGGGGGAAGTTTCTTCCTATTTTTGTAGCCGTTATTGGTGTTGTTGTTTACCAAATTGAATTTAAGCAAAGTTCTTGGACAACGCTTCTAAGTCTACCCGTTACAAAATCCTCCGTTTTTATTTCAAAGTTTATTACGATTATGATTTTTTCCGCGTTATTGATTTGCTTAAATACCATAGGACTGATTGTAGTAGGTATAATAATTGGCTTTCCAGAGGCCGTAGATATAGGTCTTTATAGTAAATATGTCATTAATCAGTGTATAGCAATACTTGGTGTAGCAGCTCTTCACAACTGGTTAAGCTCATATTTAAGAAACATGGTTATACCAGTTGCGATAGGTTTTATTGGTATGATTTTGTCATCTATTATCTTTTCTCAAATTCCTGCTAAAGCAAAATTTTTTCCATATCTTTATCCATATTTAATAGCTGGTCAAAAAGAAATTAATCCTTCTATCGCGCTATATAGTGGTCTTGCTTCAGGGGTAATCATCTTACTATTAGGTATCATCGAGTTTCAAAGAAGAGATATTTCATAAGGGAGGGTAAAGAATGTTAAACATATTACGAATAGAATGGCTGAAATTAAGGCGTTCACAAATTATTTTACTAGCGACTATTCTTCCTCTGTTTGCTGTTTTTCAAGGAAGAATGTTTGTATTAAGCCAGAAAGAATTGAATGGGGTGGAACTTTGGTCTACTCTATATACAGGGAGTATGTCTCAATTTTCTTCTTTTATTTTTCCTGTTAGTATTGCAGTAATAATGGTCATGATTACAAGAATAGAACATAGCAATAATGGATGGAAGCAACTTTTAGCAATGCCAGTCAAAAGGGAGAATGTCTATTTTTCAAAACTTCTAATGGGAAGCATGATTACGTTATATAGTGTATTAATATTTAGTATAGGTACCATTACGGTAGGAATAGAGTTAGGATTAAAGGATACTATACCTTACGATCTTCTCGTATGTAAATCTCTAATTGTCTTTATTGCTTCATTACCCATAATAGCAATCCAATTTTATATAAGTTTTCGATTTTCCCATATAGGAATTCCACTTGCTGTAGGGGCTGGTCTTGCTCTTCCGTCCATGCTAGTGGCGAATTCAGCTGCTTACTGGATCTATTACCCCTGGGCATATCCAATTATTTCAAGCATGACGGAAATATTTTCTTTTGCTGGAAAAGAAGTTACAATGTATACCGTTTGTTTTAGTTCATTTTTTCTTATTATTTTTATAGGCTTATTAAAATTTAGAGCAAAGGATGTAATTTAATGAAAACAAATGGAATGGAAGTAAAAAAATGATTAGCTTAGAAGGAATGGCTAATAAAAAAATACTGTTAATTGATGATGAAGAAGATTTATTAGACTTGCTTGAAACAGTGCTTGTAAAAGAGGGGTTTGCAACAATATATAAAGCATTCACAGGTTTAAGTGGCGTTGAAATTTGTAAAAAAGAAAATCCTGATATCATTGTTCTAGATATTATGATGCCCGATATTGAAGGGTATGAGGTATGTAAAAGAATTAGAGAATTTACCTATGCCCCGGTCATTTTTCTTTCTGCGAAGTCTGATGATATTGATAAGCTTCTAGGTCTTGGAATTGGCGGAGATGATTACGTTACAAAACCTTTTAGCCCTAAGGAAGTAGCCTTTCGTATTAAAGCGCAACTTAGAAGAAATCAATACATTGGATTAGAGAAAAAGAAAGACAAAGATGAAAGTATTATTGAATTTAATGAGATAAAAATTGAAGCTAAAAAGGGAGAAGTAACAAAGTTAGGTATTCCAATTAAACTGACAGCAAAGGAATATAAACTTCTTCTATATATGGCCAAAAATAAGAATCAAATATTAAGTAAGAGAAAGATTTGTGATGAAGTTTGGGAAGATGAGTATGTGGGCTATGATAATGTAATTATGGTCCACATTAGACATTTAAGAGAAAAATTAGAAGATGATCCAAGTAACCCAAAATATATAAAGACCATCAAGGGCCTTGGTTACAAACTTTCTACAAAGGAAAAATAATATGAAGTGGAAATTAACAAGGAGGTTTTTAGCCTCCATTGTCATAACGATTATCATAACTTTATTATGTTTTTTCATTATGAATCTATTATTGTTTTTTAAAGGTCCTGCCTACCCTAAAGAACTTTTAGAGGTAAAAGCTCCAGCAATGACTTTAGAATTTGGTGAGAAAATTCAATTTAAGAATGGCAATATATTTATTGAAGAAAAAGAACTTTCTAAACTAGAAAAATATAGTAGCTGGTTACAAGTGTTGGATGAAAATGGAACAGAAGTATTCAGTAGTCGAAAGCCAGAGTCCGTACCGAATCATTATACTCCAGGGGAGATTGTTTATTATCATAAGAATTCAAGAGCTTTAGGAGGATATACAATTTTTCTTGGTATGGTAGAAAATGAAGGGAAAAAATGGAGCTATATAATGGCCTTTCCAGATGATAAGGTTGCGAAATTCTCTTTTAATTTTAACCCAGAAACAATTGTGGGAGATTTTTTAAAGATTTTTATTAGTTCTATTATTGCATTTGTAGTCATTGCTTCTATTGTTGGTTATTTGTTTAGTGTAAAACTTACTAATCCAATATTAAATATTTTAGAGGGAATAAAGTCACTGTCTCAAGGAAATTACAGCAAGAAATTTTTAAGTAAAGGGATATATAAGGACGTTTATTCAAGTTTGAATAATCTTTCTGATGCCCTTAAAACAAATGAATTGGAAAGAAAAAATATTGAAAAAGTAAGGGAAGAGTGGATTGCGAATATAACTCATGATATTAAAACTCCTTTGGCTTCCATAAAAGGTTATTCAGAGGTAATACTTGACAGTGATTATAAGCTTACTCATGAGGATATTGTAAGTTATGTGGAAATAATATTGAACAAGTCAAACTATATGGATAGTTTAGTGGAAGATTTAAAGCTGACCTATCAGTTAAAGAACTCTCATACTCATTTAACTAAAAAAGATGAAAACCTAGTAGATATTTTAAGAGAAACGATTATTCACATCCTCAATCATCCTAAGTATGAAACCGTAGAGATTAACTTTGAGCCAGAGCAGGAAAATATTATCTTTAGATGTGATAGTACTGTTCTGCAAAGAGCTTTTACAAATCTAATCTTTAATGCTGTTGTCCATAATAAAGAACATACAAAAGTATGGGTTAGAATAAGCAGAAAAGAACATATCATTATTGAAATTGAAGATAACGGAAATGGAATTAGACAAAAAGATCTTGAAAAACTTTTTGAAAGATATTACAGAGGTACCAATACAGGAGAAGTTCACAAAGGCTCAGGTCTTGGTATGGCAATTTCTAAGCAGATTATAGAAGTTCATGGTGGTACAATACATGTTAATAGTAATTTGAATAGAGGAACTAAGGTCTTTGTAATTTTTTGATTGTAGTTATCTACTTTACCACATCTATAACGGTGAATCATACTACAAATAAAATTATCATGAACGAATTTAGCTCCTTACTTATAATTTCGTAGGTTAATATGGTATTACATAACTATCAGATATTATGGAAACAAACTCCTGTAGAAGAACGTTTAACGGAACCTAAGCTGGTCATCCCTTGGGATTTTGAGTCCATGATTAAAGCGTTTGCTTGTGGAGGATATGAACTGATATCTTGTGAAAAGGTATTAACCAATATTGGGAGAATTGAATTTTATCCCTATGCATGGCCATATGGAGGCAGCGATGTGTTTAGAGCTTTGAATGAGTATAGCGGATTCAAAATTATCGATGAGAGTGTATAGGATTTACAATAGCAAAAAGTACGGTGATGGGATTGCCTATTGTAACTATGTATTTTGTCTTGAAAAATCAAATAAACAAGGAAACATGTATAAAATTGTAGATAGTATTAGTTATACAAGGCTGAAAAAATAGAGAATCAATAATGGTTTGGGAGAAGTGAAAATGAAAGAAGAAATGAAGCAGTATTTTCATAAATTACTTCAGGAGTGGAAAGGCTATAATAATTCATTACCAAAATCTTCGTGGATAGAAGAAGCAGATTCTTTTATATATGAAGGGGAGCCAGATGTAGAGGAATATATTTTTTGGAAACCCGTAGAAAAAGATGTATTTCATGATTTTTCTGATATAGAAAAGAAATTAGCAATACAATTACATCATTCGATTAAAGAATACTATAATTCTTACTGGTTTTTGGATTTAGCAGGCAGTTATTTAGAGTATGGACTGGAACTAAATCCTGTTATACCAGGTATTGAACTTCGAGACTTTTATACTTCTTTACAAGGATATAAAAAGGCACACCATAATGAGTTAAAGAATATTCCTATAGGTATAGAGTGTAATGGGCTTTTGGTAGTTGTAGATAATGAAAGTGGACAAGTGAAGATAGAAGATTATGAAACGGGAAATTTTGAAGTTATTAGTAAAAGTTTAGCAGAACTCATTTCAATGCTCTAATGAAAGGGAATAAGGTTCAATTCGAAATATAAGTTAAGAAGTAATGGATGTGAGTAAACAGATTTAGTATAGTCATATGGACACAAAGAGGGTTTCAAGGAGGAAGTGTCTATATGAGAATGTTTGTATTGAGTCGTTCATGCCATTTTAAAGAAGGAAAAAATATACCGTACACAATAGGTCACGTTTTAGCAAGTAAACTTAGCGCTATTCGAGGGGTTTTATAACCGTAAGCAAATCCGTAGTAGTACTGGTTATAAAATCCCTCAAGTAATAGAAGATCTGGCTAAAGATTCACTTTTCGGTGTCCCAAATATTGACGATATGGCGGAACAGGAATTCGTTTACAATATTATAAACTAAATAAAGAACTTGCCTTCAACTACTTTTTTACCAGTACCACCTATATAAAGTTCTATATCCTTTTCTTTTTTTGATATAAACAATTCTATTAAACAAGGCATTTTTACAATCGTACCTTGCTCAGCTCGAAGGTGAATAAATTTTTGGTCATTATAATAATTTTGTGCAAGATATGCTCCAACAGCAGCGTTCCCCAGTCCGCAAGCAGGATCTTCTATACCTTCTCTAGGGCACAAATTTCTAGTGTGAAAATCAAAATCCTCTCCATAAGTTTTAAATGTAAATACTTGCACTTCACGAACACCTAAATTCTCACACAACTCATGTAACAATTGAACATCACGTTTAACTGACATTAATGCGCTTAAAGAATTTACTGCTACTACTAAATATTTTACGCCCAAATCAATCGTTTGAATTGGAAGATTGGAAGCAATATCTGCTTCATGAATTCCCAAAGTGTTGGCGATTATCTTTTTACTTATTAATGGTGAAATGAATTTAGGGGAGCTTTGCTTCATTTTTACAAGTACTTGATTTCTAACGGTTTCAATAACAATTTCACGTAGTCCATTTTGAGTTTCAATTTGATATGTATTTTTTTTATTAGGATCAATTTTCTTAGCATTTACTAAGGCAATACATGCTGCTATTGTTGGATGTCCAGCAAGCGATACTTCATTATGAGGAGTAAAATAACGAAATCGAAAATCCGCATTATAAGAAGGATAGACAAATACAGTCTCCACAAGGTTTATCTGCTTAGCGATGCTTTGTAAAGTATGATTTTTTAAATTGCTGGGGTCCAAAAAAATAGCAGCGGGATTTCCCATTAAATTTTCACCAGAGAAGCTATTAATTACTATAAATTCTTTTTCCAATTTAATTCCACACCCCAATATTTAGTCTGTAAACACTAATTTTAATATAAATCAATTTCTGTTGTAATTCTCTAAATTTTTGCAAAGAAATTTCTAAACTTCCATGTACTAATAGAATAATAAGACTTTCACTTAGGGGATAATCGGAAATCTTAGATTGATAAACATGTATTGCTACTCTATTTTAAAAACATTTTATTTATATGAATTGGCCCTAGCTAGTCAAAAGAAGAATTAGCGGGTGCTAACATTCAATCTTTTCAATAAATTAAGCTTTGCATTTTGTGAGCACATGTTTGAGTTATTTTTACCATTTATATAAATCCATTTTGATTTTTCAACATATATGTCGTTACTATACAGACCCAAACACGCCATATAAAAAACATGGACAGCGTTTTTTATGAATGTTTTATGCTGAAAAGGAAAAAGAAGGTTATTGGTTAGTAAGAGCGAAGTAAATGATTGTGTATATTCTAAATCTTTATGAAAGTTATGGAATATACACATCAAAAAATGCATAATGATATCCAAAAAAGAACTACATAATTATATTATCGTTAACTGCATTTCGGATATGTACTACATAAAAAAAGAAATAGTAGGAAAGGACTTTTATCTATGAACCGAATTGCTATCGTGGCGGCATGGGAACTAGAGCTTACGTATTTACATAAATATTATCCAAGCTATCGGAAAGAAAAACGAGCAGCTTGGGAATTTCATTTTCATAATCTGAATGGCATCGAATTGATTTCTGTCATAACTGGAGTCGGAAAAGTACAATGTGCAAGTTGTGTTCAGCTTCTTATTAGTGAATTTCAACCAGAGCAGCTCTTTATGACAGGTATTTGTGGAAGTTTATCAAACAAGGTGAAAAACGGTGATATTGTGGTCGCCACTAAAGTTCTGCAACATGATGTAACAGGAGCGGGAACGGGAACGGATCCGTTTGATTTATATACGGGCAGAGCAGCAAGTATTCAACCTTCCAAACAGCTGATTAAAGAAATGAAAAAGTTGCAATTTGTTTACAACTCTCATTATGGTACATTTGTTTCGGGTGACCAGCGTATTCGTAGTTCAGAAACGAGAGAATTACTTCAGACAGTATACGGAGCACTTGCGGTAGATCAAGAAATTGCTGCATTTTCTTACGTTTGTTATGTGAATGAAAAACCATTTCTTTGTTTAAAAGCTGCTTCAGATCAAGCGAATGATAAAACAGTAGAAGAACAAAAGGTGTTTAAAATGTTAGCTTGTGAGAAAGCATGCGAATATATGTTGGCATTTTTACTGCATTCATTAAAAGAAATTAACGTGTAGGAATTTCATTTATGGTATTTTAACTATTTGGTTATAAATATTTTAGAAAAGGCATTTGGGATAATGGAGATGCAAATGAAAAAAATATACAAATAGTTGGCACGATTATATGTTTTGTAATTATCTTCATGATTGTTTTAACTTGGAAAATAGATACAAGTTATGAATTTAAAAAATCTACAACGAAAACAATTAATAATGCGGTTTCTAATAGGATATATGGTTATATTCTGCTTAAGGGAGATACTGTGTTTTTCATTGAAGGGAAGCTTATAAAAGACGAATATGACAGAAAACACTTAGAGGAAAGATTAAAAAGGAAAATTCCTGCTGACGCTATTTTACACTTTACTAATCCTAGTTTAGGAAAAGAATTACAAACAGGTGACAAAGTTAGAATAGAGTATAGTGAAATGCTTGAATCTTATCCTGCGAAGGTACGGGTTATAAAATTGGAGAAAATTCAGGATTAGAGGAGGGAGATGATTCATTCAATATTTGAGAATACAGATGTGGATTTGAAATGAAGTTTGATAAAACAGTTTACTAAGTACAATGGAGGAATGTATTATGGGGAAGAGTTTATCAGAAATGTCACTTGAAGAATTGTGGGAACTGTTCCCGATTATTCTGAAAGAACATAATCCGATATGGAAAGATTGGTATTTACAAGAAGAAAAATTGCTTAGCAACATAATCGGCAATCAATATATTGAACGAATAAATCATATAGGAAGTACTTCTGTTAAGGGATTATTGGCAAAGCCAACGATAGATATATTGCTGGAAATAGCTGAAGACTGTGATTTGAAATTTTTAGTAAGTGTGTTAGAGAAAAACGGATATACCTTTGAAAACCAACCACAAAAGCCAGCACCTCATATGATGTTTATGAAAGGCTATAAAGAAAATGGATTTGCTGAAAAAGTATTTCATCTTCATGTTAGGTATATAGGAAATTGGAATGAATTGTATTTTAGAGATTTTTTACAACTACATAAAGATGTTGCCGAGGAATATGGTAACTTGAAAATGCGCTTAATAGATAAATATGAACGTGACAGAGACGGATATACAGAAGCAAAAACAGAATTTGTTAATAAATATACTAAAATTGCGAAAATGGAATTTGAAAACAAATATACTCCGAACTCATGAGCATTTTAATCAATCTTTTTTTCGAAAGGGATCCTTTTTATTTTTTTCGTAAATTACTGGTTGTGAGATATTTTTGTTCAAATTTTATTCTAAAACTACAGTTGCAAAAAGTGTATAATTATAGAATAAACAAAAGTGGCTATGTCTATTGAAATATGGGGGAATAATTGTTTTTTCATAAAATATGGACGGAAATTCAGTTGTTAAATAAAAAGGAAGAATGAGGAATATATGCAACTTATCCAATGTACAAAAAAATTAGCCGATGAAATGAAAATAAAAGTTCAAAAAATAGATGCTGCTGATTTCAATCCACTATATTGTTGGCATGCAAATCTTTTTAAGATTGGCCGAAAAAAATGTGTAATGTTTATGAATAACGCTACAAGATATCACTTTGTTATTTATGGCGTATTAAAGAAAGACTTGCAAAACTTACACCTTGTATTTAAGAAGAATTTAACCACAAATTTATTATTAGATGGAATTGATCCTGAGATAATTGAACAGTACTTAAATCAAGATTCAATTGTACAATTTGCAGCAACAAATAATCGAAGTATTATTTCACAAATAAATGAGTCTATTTTCGCTGTAGATCATTATTTTTATTATGAGTTAGTTGAAAAGAAGCAAGAGTTTATAGATTTAGCGGCAATGAATCAATGGCTGAACCATCAAATAATGCTAAAGTTATCGAAGTATCCAGTTGAAATGATGAAAGATGCACTTGAAGGGATAAAGCAATAGCAGTTATCCTATAAACCTGCAGTAAATACAAAATAGTGAATAGAGAAAGATATTAACTAGAAGAAATTTAGTCTATTCCGAAAGATATCTCGACAAGGGTTGAGTATGCCTTTTTTTGACATATTTCGGTAGTGAGGAATGGCGTCTAGTTTAATTTATTAATTGAATTTTTAAACAAAATAACGTATTATGTTTTTTTGAAACTAAATACATTATAATGGATAGGAAAGATTCTTAGTAAAGAGGTTAGGGAAATGGATAAAGTATACAGCGATTTATTGAATATATTAGATGATAATAAAGTTAAAAAAGATGAGCCGTTAAAACGATACACTTTTACTAAAACGGGTGGAAATGCGGATTATTTTGTTTTACCTACTACGTATCAAGAGGTACAAAACGTAATAAAATACGCAAATCAAAATAATATAGAGTTCACTATTTTAGGAAATGGTTCAAACATCATTATTAAGGATGGCGGCATTAGAGGGATTGTTCTAAATTTAACTAAATTAACTAATATCTCATTGGAAAGTAATAAAATAATTGTTCAAAGCGGGGCAACCATTATTGATACTTCGAGATTTGCATTGAAAAATCATCTAACTGGATTAGAATTTGCTTGTGGAATTCCAGGAACAGTTGGCGGAGCAGTATACATGAATGCGGGAGCATATGGCGGCGAAGTATCAGATGTTATTGCAAGTGTATTAGTTCTAACTAGAGATGGCGAAATTCTTAATTTAAATAAAAATGATTTAGAATTAGAATACAGAAACAGTTCCATTTCTAGAGAAGGGCATCTTGTGTTAGAAGCGACATTTGATTTAAAAGAAGGCGATTACAATAAAATCAAAGAAAAAATGGATGAATTGACATTTTTGCGTGAATCAAAACAACCATTAGAATATCCTTCTTGTGGCAGTGTTTTTAAACGTCCTCCAGGTATGTTTGCTGGTAAGTTAATTCAAGATAGCGGGTTGCAAGGAAAACAAATAGGAGATGCCCAAGTATCTACTAAGCACGCTGGATTTATCGTAAATGTAGGTGAAGCGACAGCGAGTGATTATGTGAAACTTATCCGTTATGTACAGGAAACGGTAAAATCTAAATTTAGCGTAGAATTAGAAACAGAAGTAAAAATTATTGGAGAAGAATTAATATCTTAATGGTAAGCACCTCTCGAAATGAGAGGTGTTTTTTTGTTTGGGCTAATTGGCCGGTAGTAAAACATCTATTTATTTTTGTACCCTCCAATATCCTTTTATTGTAAAATAATTATAGATGGGAGGAATATACATGAAATTTGAAGATAACAGATTATCAGGAATTCAGCTAGGTGCTTTACTAGTGACAGAAGATCATAGATATTTGGTGATTAAGAAAAATGATCATTATTCCCTACTCAATGTTGAAACGATGGAGTGTAGCATATTAGAAGTCGCTTTGGAGCATATTGAAGAAGTGATGGCAGAAGATTTGCAGGAAACAGTGAAGCAAATTATTCCTGCTGAGCATTTGAAACTTGTTGCAAAGAATATTGTATGAAAGGGTGCCTTATGCGTGGATGATACTGAATATTTAGTTATTAGTGATTTGGAAGCGTTACAACAACAATTTGAAGATTTATTACAAACAGAGATTCAATGTAGTGAGGAACTTGAGAGTTGGTTGAAAAGGCAGTCTCGGCTTTTAGATGAAGTAGAAGAGCAGCTTAAACGACATTATATTCAATTTCAGTGCAACACCCATGACCAGCAAGCGAAAGAGGCTTTCGATTTTGATCAAAAGCATGTGCAGCCATTAGTGAAACGCTACAAAAGCTTGCTAGACAGTAAATACTATGAATCTCCATTTCGTTTGCAGCTAGATCCAAAACATTTCGGTTTATTGAATAAAAAAGTAGAAAATGCAATTCGTTTGTTCAATGAGAAAAATATAGATTTAGAAATTGAAGAAGATGAGTTAGTAACGAAATATTTCGAGATTACAGGTAACTTAACCGTAATGTGGGAAGATGAAGAAAAGTCGTTAAGCGACATGGAGGTATATCTTCAAGATCCTGAGCGTACGGTTAGAAAAAATGCAATGACCCTTATTCAAAAAAGTATGTTATCTGTTGAAGAGGATCTTCAGATCATTATGGATAAGTTAATTGCGTTGCGACATCAAAAAGCTCAAAATGTGGGTTTGCCAAATTATCGCGACTATATGTTTAGAAAATATGAACGGTTTGATTATACAGCAGCAGATTGTCATGAGTTAGCAGAAGCAATGCGTCAATATGTTGTTCCGTTACAGAAGAAGCTTCAAGAAAAACAACAAAACACTTTGGGATTAAATACTTTTAGACCTTGGGATATTAGAGCTGTTCCAATAAACGAGAAGCCATTACAACCGGTTCAAAATGTAGACGAGTTAGTGAAAGGCACTTTTCATATTTTAGAAAAGGTTGATTCTCGGTTTTCGGCATTACTACATGAGATGAAAGAAAAGAATCTTTTAGATTTAGAGAGCCGTAAAGGAAAAGCTCCGGGCGGTTTTTGTGAATCCTTACCCGTCTCTAAACAATCATTTATTTTTATGAATTGTTGTAACACACAAGATGATGTAGTTGTGCTGTTACATGAAATGGGTCATTGTATTCATAATGAGCTCATGAAAGACATTGAGCCCCAGCAGTATCGAAATGTCCCAATGGAATCAGCAGAATTGGCGAGCACAACAATGGAACTCCTAACGATGGAGTATTGGAATACGTTTTATCCAAGTGGGGAAGATTTCAAAAGAGCAAAGCGTGAGCAACTCCGATTGATGATACAATATTTGCCCATCATTACTGTAGTTGATCAATTCCAGCATTGGATGTATGAGAATCCAAACCATACGCATGTGGAAAGAAGAGCGAAATTCAAAGAACTAGCGAGAACATATGATTCTAACTTTGTGAATTGGGAAGGGTATGAAAATTGGTTAGAGACAAAGTGGTTGTCTATTTTACATATTTTCGAAGTTCCTTTTTACTACATTGAGTACGCAATTGCACAAATAGGCGCTCTACAGATGTACAAGCAGTATAAAGAGGATCCAAAACAAACTTTAATTCATTATAAACAAGCGCTATCTTTAGGAAGCACACAATCAGTAAAAGAAGTGTATGAAGCGGCAGGGATTCGTTTTGACTTTTCGGCGCAAACAATTAAGGAGTTGATGGAGTTTGTGGAGAAAGAGTTGGAGTTATTTGAGGAAGAGTAATAAGGTGTTGAGGTTTTAAATTGCAGTAAATATTTTATTATTAGTCAATAAAGGAAGAATATAATGTACTCTATAGGAAAATTTTCTAAAATATGTAATGTTCCTGTTAAAACATTACGCTATTATGATGATATTGGTTTACTAACACCTTCTTACATAGATCCTGTAACAAACTATCGGTATTATGACTATGAAAAGATTCAGGTCATGAAAAAAATTATGCTTTTAAAAAGTTTTCAATTCTCCTTACCTACTATTAAGGAATTAATTGAAAGCGCTAATCGATTGCAATGGACAAGCGTATTAGAGCATAAAATTTGTGACCTTGAATGTCAAAAGGAGCAAATTTCTAAACAAATAGAAGAAATGAAAATGTTAAAAATGCAAATAGAAAAAGAAGCTTCTATAATCCCGGGACCTGTTTTGTCTAGCTGTTATATTGAAGATCGAAAGGAAATAACAGTCTATGCTATTCGTGAGAAAATAAAGATAAAATTTATAGATCAATTCGTTAAAAGTTTATTTGATCGAGTTTACGCTTTTAATCTTGTAGTTAACGGAAAGTTAATGTCCACCTTTCACGAAAGAGATTTGAATCAAAAAGAGGCAGATGTAGAGCTACTTCTTCCGGTAAATGATACGAATAAGATAGACGGCTGTAAAATTTTAGCTAGTGGGATATACGCGTGCACTACTGTTAAAGGTCCTTATTCAGAATTGGATGTAGGATATAAAGTGTTGGAAAGTTGGATAAGAGAACAGAATCTAACTCAGATAGGAAAAGGGATAGAG
Organism: Bacillus sp. 103mf; assembly: GCF_900116295.1. Classification (GTDB taxonomy): domain Bacteria; phylum Bacillota; class Bacilli; order Bacillales; family Bacillaceae_G; genus Bacillus_A; species Bacillus_A bruguierae. The sequence goes on along the minus strand of NZ_FPAF01000004.1, from coordinate 316,693 downwards.
ATTTATGAAAAAGGACTTGTTCCGTCCAATTTTAATATAAGAGATATAAGGCCAGATTTAAACAGACATCCATCAGAATTTATCACCAAAATATGTATACCAGTTAACAAGGATTAGAGTTAACTAACAATTTTTTATGTAAAAACAGAGTAAACCCTCCAGTAAGTGGAGGGTTTATTCTTTATATATACAAAGAAATACACAATGGAGGGATTTATTATGTATCATCCGAGATTAAAAGGAAATGCTTATGAGGCGGGAAAGCATTATGCAGAAATCCTTTATAAAAATGGATTTCAATTTTCAAAGGTAACTGAAGAAAAATTGAAAGGTTTTAAAAGAGAGATAAGATATTGATTATTAATTTGAATTGGAGAGATAAATATGGATATGTTTCAAGCCCGCTTTTCTTTTCTTGAAGGGAATAGTTATGAGATTGGTAGAAGGCAAGGAGAAGAAATAAAAAAGAATCCTTATGCAATGAATGTACTTGTATCATCTGAATTAATAGATGAAAGTAAATTTAAAAATATGAAAAAGTTAATTGAGCAGTACTGTCCTGGTTTAAATGAAGAACTAGAAGGATTTGCAGATGCACTTGATGTAAAGTCTAGTTATCTGAACTGTTACGATGAAGCTTGGTTACAACCAGGAGGATGTAGTTTAGGTGCTATTTTACCGTCTAAAACAATTGACAATAAAACTTATGTCCTTAGAAACTACGATTTGTCACCAGCAATATCTGATATGAGACTATGCACGACAAAAGTTCAAGGTAAATACAGTCATACTGGATTCTCTGTTTCTTACTTTGGTCGAAGTGAAGGCTTAAATGAGAAGGGATTCTGTGTAGCTTTTGCCTCATGCGGTATTCCAGTTGGAAAGCATATAGGAATGAAAAAGCCCGTCACAAAAGGACTGCAATTTATGGTAATAGTAAGAGCCTTACTTGAAAATTGTAAAAATGTTGAGGAAGGAATTTGGTGTTTAGAGAACATGCCTATTGGAGCGAATATGAATTTACTCTTAGCCGATGCAAATGGTGAAGCAGCTTTATATGAAACGTATGATGGCGCTAAAGCTGTAAGAAAAACGGATCGCGACTATTTAATCGCAACGAATCATGCTCTATTTCCTGAAATTGAAAATCTTGAATTCGGAAGATTCGTTCATTCACAACTACGATTTAATATTTTAGAGCATAAGTTTAGTGCCAGTGGTAAAAGATCTGTTGGCGAATTAAAGAAACTTCTTTCTACTGAGTTTCCGGATGGGTTGTCCGTTCATAATTACCAAGAAAATTTTGGAACTGTTCATTCTGTATTGTTCAATCTTACTGATTATCAGCTTGAATTTTCCTTTGGGTCAGCGGTGCAAAATAAGGTATATAAGATTGGCGTCGGTGATAGGTTTTTTAAAACATCGTTACTAGTTAACTTTCAGAATAGAGAATACGGAACAGATTTTTGGAGAGTTTCAAAATAGGAGGATTGGCAAAGTGAAAATATCTGCATTACAAAGAGATGTTAGAGAGTTTAGTAAAAGTAAAGGTTTTGAGAACGCAACGATTGAAGAAAGAACCTTATTTTTGGTTACAGAAATAGGAGAGGTCGCTCAAGAAGTCTTAAAAATCTCTTCCAAACCTGATTCTGAGAATAGTAATGAATTAAAGGAACAATTAAGTTTTGAAATTTACGATGTGGTATGGAATCTTTTTGATCTTGCTAACAAACTTGATATTGACTTAGAATATGCATTTAGAAAAAAGAGTGAGATAAATAAATATAGACATTGGGATGTATAGAAATAGTCGGTTTCTATAACATGAATTATCTAGTCAGGGATATTCTATAGAAGAAATAAAACAGCTTTTAGAAACGTTTTTGCAAGCAAGTAGTTAATAAGAAATGTATATCATATAATTATGTTATGTAAACTGTATGCAAAATACAAAGAAATAAAAATGGTCTTTACTTAACAATACGAAGCATGAGGTTAATTGTTTGGAAAGAAAGAACTTTTACTATATTATAGTATTGAAAATACTGAAAATTCGGAGTGGATGATAATGGAATGCTTAATAGGGGATGTCAAAGTTCATTATGAAATTTATGGTTCTGGAAAACCAATTATCATGCTTCATGGTTTTTCTCCTGATCATAGACTAATGTCAGGTTGTATGGAGCCTATTTTTTCACAAAGAGAAGGTTGGAAACGAATTTATATCGATTTACCAGGCATGGGACAAACGAGGGGGCACGAATCTATTCAAAATTCAGATGGAATGTTAGATCTTGTTTTAAATTTCATAGATACGATTATTCCAGACGAATCTTTCTTAATTGCAGGCGAATCATATGGTGGATACATAACTAGAGGAGTTATATCCAAAAGAAAAGAAAAAATAGATGGCGCAGCATTTATTTGTCCTTTGATTATTCCGGATATAAGCAAGAGAAAGCTTCCTCCGCATACGGTTATTTACCGAGATGAAAAGTTTTTATCTCAGTTAAGTACGGAGGAATGTGAGAATTTTAGTTCGAATTTTGTAGTGCTTAATGAATATAATTGGCAACGTTATCTTGAAGAGATTATATCAGGAATTCAAATAGCAGATGAGGCGTTTTTAACAAAATTAAAGGAACAATATGCTTTTTCGTTTGATGTGGATAGTCAGTTATCGCTGTATGAAAAACCAAGCCTCTTTTTATTGGGTAAACAGGATTCAGTAACAGGATATAAAGATGCTTGGGAGTTGCTTGATAAATTTCCCCGGGCCACTTTTGCGGTTTTAGATAAAGCAGGACATAACTTGCAGATTGAGCAAGATGTTTTATTCCATTCGTTAATAAATGAATGGTTAGATAGAGTAGAAGAAAAATGATTGTAGAAAATTCTTTGTTTTTAACATTAGGAACATGTAATCTATAGATAATACCTTCAAGAATATAAATTTACCAGTGTCTCATTAAAAAATGTTTTAGACTATAGAAAAAAGTATTAGACTGAAAAAGTGTTTTCTGTACATGAAAACACTTTTCGCTAACATAAAACCAAAGTATCGCAAAATCTTTAAAAGTCCCTTCAGAAGTTGAAGGGACTTTCCATTCATATAATCAGTGTTATTGGAAGTGTTTTTTTATATCTAGAGGAACGGATTATTGAATTGATAATCTGTGCTCCTACTCATATTGCAGGTGTTCCATAAATAAAAAGGGCTTGTTCAACAAAAATATACCTCTACAGCAGGACAAGTGCTCAGCCATCCAAACGCTTGTTACATAGAATAGAGAGAATACCTAGTAAATTCCTTGTTCATATTATTGCTTTTAATATTATGAACGCTCAAATTATAAAAGTAGGAGACCTGAGCTATACACGAAATAAGGTGATTCGGCGGTTTCCTAGAAAGGATGAATGCATCTTGTCTTTTCCAAACATCCCTAATATTACACCTACTATTTCTGTTACGACTGCACAGACAATTCCATTGCTTTTAAGCTCCATTGCCTTAGAAGAATTAGCTTTGGCTCACATTATCAACGCTGAGGCTGAGAAGCTTCAATTTGTTTTAGGAACATTACCGTCAGGAAGAACTACACTTTCTCCTCCAGTAGTTACGATATCTAATCTTCTTATCGTCAACTCAAGTGTGCAAAGAACTCTTCGTGACGTCATTAAAAAAGAAATGCTGCTTGAGTTCAAATTTGAAAATGTTCTAGATCTATTAGCAACAGTTTCTCCTCCTCCTCCACCCACAGTAACTGTTACCTTAAATGTTGATCCAACTATGATATGTGCTTTTGAAACAGGTCCAAATGAATCTGTTCTTACTGGTCAAGTGTTGGTGAATGGAAGTCCCCCTCCAGCAGGTACACCGATTTCCTTTACATTAAGTGCTCCTGCTCTTGGTACTGTATCTCCTGATCCTGCTTTTACGGATGCATTGGGTAACTTTACCGCCACTTTCACAGCTACTGACGGACCTGGGACTGTAATGATTACTGCTTCTGCTTTGGGAGCAAGCGATACCGCTACTATTACTATTGTTAATTGTGATTTAATATCTATTTCCTTTCTTATCGATCCAGAGACGATATGTGCTTTTGGAACAGGTCCAAATGAATCTGTTATTTCTGGTCAAGTGTTATTTAATGGAGTTCCTGCTCCAGCAGGTACACCGGTCACTTTTGCAGTGGATAATCTTCCTGGTACTATAGCGCCTAATCCTACTTTTACGGATGCATCTGGCAACTTTATTGCCACTTTCACAGCTACTGATGGACCTGGAACAGCCGTGATTACGTTTTTTGTTTTGGGGCGTGTCATTCTTGGCACCGGTATTGACGTCATTCTTTGTGATTAATGAATGATAGAAATAAAAAACGAGCTGAATATTAGCTCGTTTTTTATACATAAAGGCCTAGTGACAGGGTTCCTGCTCTAGTCCGCAACGACATTTCCATAATAAGTGAATAACATTAGAAATATAATATATTCGTTTATTTTAAATCGTGTATCCTCCTATATAAAGAAGATCTAGATACACTCGTAATTTCGCAAATCTGTTTTACTGTCATATTTCCTTCTTCATAAAGCTTCATTGCATAATTCATTCCTGCATGTTTCTCACGATATTTTTGAACTCGACCTTGATATTTCTCCTCTTTTTTAGCAAGGTTAATTCCCTCGCGTTGACGCATTCGGATTAAGTCTCGTTCTAATTGATTTACTCCTCCCATTACTGTCATTAAGAAATGACTATATGGATTTTCTTCAGATAAATCTAATCAAGTATCTTTTAATGATTTTAAGTTTGCTTGTTTATTTTTTATGTAATCAACTAATTCAAATAAATCTCTTGTACTTCGAGTAATTCGCGTTAGATCTGTCACATAAATGATGTCTCCTTCTTTAAGATCACCTAACATATTTTGAAGTTCAGGTCTATCTTGGGTAGCCCCTGATAATTTTTCTTGATATATAATATTTACCCTAATTTTTTCCGTATTCTGTAATTGCCGCTTCGGGTTTTGATCTACAGAACTTACTCGTACATAACCTATTTTTCTCATATTTCACACTCCTATTTTGAAACAAGTCATATGGGACACTCTGAGATACCGTTATAGCAGACTTACAGAAACATCCCAATAGAGTAGACTCTATTGGGATAAAGGTGTATTGCACAGAATTAAACCTAATTATTAATTGAATATTATGAATTTTTTAAAAAAATCTATACTCTCATATCATAGATATATTTCTCTTCGGATTTATATATAATTTTTATTATCAAATATTTACAATGGAGGTAATTATATGAATTTGTAAATGGAAAGTTTATAGATATATTATTTCATAAATTAGAGAGGGTGTATTGTAGTGGTAAAACGAGATATTTCTCCAAGAGATCTTGGAGGTAAAGAAGATTCCCCATTCTTACTTTCTAAAGAGGAATGGATTACGATTCAAAAATATACAGGTGATGGAGCATATGTACCTGTGAATGAAGCTGAGATGCGTAAAGCTTTAGCGCTTTCAGCTTCAGATGAGATGCCAGATTTTAATGAATTATATTCTGTTTATACAAATGTTAAAATTCACTGTCAAAATTGGACAGATAACACATATAGAGAAGTTCTTAGAGTTGCTAATGAAATTGTAAATTATGCAAGGAGAGCAAAAGTTTACTACAAGCCATTACTTGATTATTTACCAGCTATTATAGATGGCGATACCGAAGCTTTAGAAATGTTTAAGAAAATCTGTGAGAGGCTAGCAAAGGAAGCATCTGAATTTCGTGATCATGCCGGTGCATTGGCAACCATGATTGGAACATTTGCAACTGATACGGCAAATGATTATCAGAGCTTAATAGTGGTTAAGGATAAATATGATAAAAAATATGGCGAACATAGTGAAGAAGTAAAACAACTTAGAGCTTCGGTAGAGCGCTTACGGGAAGATTTAGAGAAGTATATGGATGAGTATGAGGACTATCAATCTCAATCATGGTTATCGTTGTTACTTGGTCCTGTTTTTGGATTTGCATTAAAGGGAATTCTCGACAGTACAAAAGGGAAAGCATTAAAAGCGAGAATTGATGCTACAAAACAACAAATAGAAGAATCTGGTAAAATAATTCAAAGAAATGTTTATCTGATGTCTTTGCTTGATAAAACCGATACAGGCACAGATAAAATCCAAGAGCAAATGGCTGCTGCGTTACCTATAATACAGAAAATTCATGGCATTTGGAATTCTCTTCATAGTGATCTTGACGAACTATCTAAAATTGTTATGGAAGATATTCGTGATGATCCAGAATTTGCTGATCTTGGAGTTGAATTGGCTATTATGCAGTGGGAAGCTGTTGGGAAACAAGCGGATGACTTCCGAGTTAATGCAGATGTTGGGTTTGTTGTTGAACAATACACAGCTTAAATATGAAATATTAATGTCACCTATAATATAAATCGCTCTAATATAGGAATAAATGAAATAAATACAGTTCGGGCTATAAATCTAGAGACAAAAGAAGAATAAGAAGGATAAATTTTCATTTATTCCATACATTCTTTCTTTTGTCTCTCATTTTTTAAATGGAGGAATTCATAATGGTTAGTAGTATTGATTATAAGGCTTTGTATGAGGAGTTATTAACAAATCAACAAATTCCAGGAACGTCTTACTTAAATGCAACAAGAATAAAATATGAGATTCGTGATTTATTCGTTGACTTAGGAGAAGTATTTAAGTCTATTGAGGATAGTGAATTAACACCAAGTATGGTTTCAATTTTTGCGGATGTAGTCCGAATTCCTAACAATTTCAGCTGTATTTTAAAAGATATGCAATTAGTTATTAGAGCAAGAAGAGTGGAAGTACAATCAGAAGGGACCGCAGAGATTTTACTAGATTATAAAAATGGAGGCAAGTTAGCACAGTTGACGATATATGGTATTGAACTTTCTGGAGTGTTACATGCAACTCCAATCTATAATCAAAGTTCTCCACCTCCTTATTCTATAGAGCTCAAAAATAAAGGCGTAAGATTGTCCGATAAGGATGGAATATTTACTGCAGAAGAAATTGCACACGTAGTCCCAACACCGCAACTTCCAAAACTTTTTACTTCTGTTTTCCAAGTAGCGTGTCTATTTTTTGAATCAAGACCTGATATTGCAGCCAATCAGTTGAATTGGTTAAAGATATTTACTACTCAATATGACGGACTAGCTTCATTGTGTGTACAAAGCACTTCATTGTTGGCTATTTTAACTGCTAATCGTGGTGATAATACATTTGTGCCCCTTTTAGATAAAGAACTCTACAGAGATGAAATTAATGCTTTTTTGGGAGCTGCACAGCAATTTGAGGCGCAATATCATCGTTACTTAGATAAAAATTTATCAATTGATGATCGTAAAAATGCAGCCCTGCTCATGCTAAAACATGAACAAGATACCCTATTATTTAAAGAAACATTAATTAATCAAGCAAAAAACAATTTAAAAAATTCTCGAGATGCAATTGAGACATCTTTACGTCAATTTGAGAAACAGCAATACGTCTTAACATTATCTAAAATTGAGTTCGAGTATGGACTTAAGAAATATGAATATGAACAACAAATGAAATTAGCTTTCAAAATGGTAAGTACTATTCTAAATTTTGCACAATCTATGGGTTCCATAATTGCTTCAGGAGGAGCTTCTGCCCCTGGAGAGATAATAGGGATAATTAATGCTTTAAAAGAAATTATAGAAGCTGGTGGTGAACTATCAGCATTAGCTCAAGCATTAAAAGAAAGTATGGAGAAACTAAATGAACTTGTTGAATTAATTAACAAGGTATATGCATTAGCAGAAGATATATCAGAGGCATCAGGAGATATGCAATTCCCAGATGACCTATTTGAAAAAATTAAAGATACTGATTGGGATATTCCTCAAGAAGATTTAACTGGTAAAGCAACTTGGGACATATTTAAGTTAAAGACAGCTGCAGCTTTAGATGATGCAATTAAGAAAGAAATTGAAGGTGCTAGGGCATATCTACTAGAGTTAGACATCTTAGCTGTATATGGACAAACACTCGCTTCAAACCAAGTAACCATCATTCGTTGTAGTCAAGAACTATTCCGTTTGTTACTTAAAAAACATATCCATCAAGCTGATCTTGCAAGGTTAGAAGAGTATATTGAAAATCTAGAGGAGCAAGAATCTGAAAATGAAGAAATGGAACAAAAGATTTATCAACGTTATATAGACATGAAGCAAATTCTATTTGTGGCATTAGCAAATTACAAACATGCTTATAAATATTGGGCTCTCCGAGACTCAGATGTAAATCCAAATATCTTAAAAGATGTATCCGAACTAAAAGTGGATGTGGCAACAATACAAACGGATTGTATGCAGGCTTTAAAACAATTTAATCCACCTCCTCAACTTTTTCAAAATAGAATAGTAGAAATTACAGATTCAAAAATTCTAGAGTCATTGAAGGAACAAAGAGAAGCTTCGTGGGAAATTAACTTAAACGATTCCCTTTTTGAAAATGAGTATCGTGTTCGCCTTAAATTAATGCGAATTTGGTTAGATGGAATTGACGCTACTTCTAAAGTACAAATACGGATTACGAATTCAGGACACTATTATGATAATTATATGGAGAAAAGGTTTCAATTTAATTCGGAATCCTTTAATCGAGGATTTAGTTATCAAGGAGCTACAATAATTACTGATGGAATCATTGCGGACGAATTTGCTTACGACTACTTTATTCCAAATCCTTACACAACCTGGACAATTAAAGTTCATGAGGGGCCAGACCTTTCTCATGTGACAAAAATCAGAATGGAATTAGCAGGTTCTCTTGTTGCTAATTACAAGAAAAATAATCCGGTTTAAATGATTTAATAAAATCTGTTTAAAAAGCAATGAGTAAATACAACTAACAATTATCTAGAGAGGTGTTCATATGAACCATTTAGCCTTTTCTCCACGAGAATTAGGAGGGAAAAATTCTCCTTTTCTCCTTACGATAGAAGAATGGCGTTCATTCGCTAATTATTTAAACAAATGGATCTCAGCACCGACTAGTATCGATCAAGTGAAGGAAAGAATATATCTCATACTCGACGGAAAAGTCAAAAGTAATTGGGATAGACTCATCACAACTTCTACTTTTCGTAGATTAGTTGAAGAAGCAATTGCAACTAAGTTAAACGTTATAGAAAAATGTAGGTTCTGGGACAATGGAGGACATAAAGATATACTTATCCTTTCTCAAAACATTGTGGCTTTTGCAGATTTGATTACTATTAAATATTTTAATGACCTTAATCAAGTAATATCGGAAGCACAAAATGGTAAACTATCTCCAAACACTAAATCTAAATTCATAAATATGTGTAAAGATTTATCTAATCACGCACAGGCATATTATCAACAGTCTCAATCTATAGCAACATCTCTCTCCGAGTTCTATTCAGAAATTCAAAAATACGAAGAAATAGTACCAACATGGTCGTATCTGATGTCACAGTTACCATTGTATGATTCAAATGATTTCGTTGTTGCACAAAACACAGTTGTCTATTTAGTAGCTCCAGTTAAGCATTTGATTCAGTTTAAGGAGAACGTTTTACCTGTTATTCGGAAAGTTCATAGAATATGGGGATCTATATCTTATGATTTAAAAGAACTGGCAGACAATATTGAGGATATCGAAAATCTAGAAGCGTTCATTGCTGCTTTAGAGCTCGAATTGGCCTTTGAAGATTGGAAAGCAATTCGGGATGAAGCGGAAAATTTTTATAAAAATGCAGAGAACTTTTCTTGAAGAAAAGCAGTTTTAAGTAGATATTTTAATAGAAGTCACGTTATAAAAAAGCTCAGAAACCGCTGTTTTTGAGCTTTTTTCTATTTATTTAGCTTAGGTGAACGATTATCATATCGAACTGTAGCATCTTTAAAGAATTTATGCTATTTTCAGCTTAATAGGGATTCTTTGATCCATATTTAATTTAAAGGTACCGTATGGATTAATATGATTATAAAATAATGGTGTTAACCCTCGGAAATCTTCAGCAGTCATTCTGTTAAGTAAATATTTATTATTGTCATACAAGACTTCTTGAACCATTAATGTATTCATAAATACTAAACAGTTTTGTAATAATTGAAGTGATAGTGCAGATATTTCTTGGTCTTCTAAAGAATTAGAACGAATTTCGTTGTTTTTTCCATAAAATATATAGTTATTAACGGAATTCCAATGTTCAATAGTGTTTAGACCTTCATGAATTTCTCGACGGATTTCTTCAAAATGTAAATAATCACACAAGAAAATTGTTTTCATTTCTTTTCCTAATTCACAGATTGCTTGATAAGTTGGATGTTATAAAATTCTTAAATTAATAGGGTTTGAGCGGGATACATAACAGTATTAACGAGTAAATGTAATAATTTCATCAGCGGCTTTGATATAACCGCCTGCCTCACGGAATGATTGACTAATTTCTTTTGCATTCTCTTTATAAATCGAATGTTGCAATACTTCATTAACGGCATGTTTTAAATCAGCGGCTGATAATTGCTGAATATTTAACATAAATCCTGCACCAAGTTCGTGTACTCGTTCAGCGATCGTGTGCTGATCGTTTATAAATGGAAGCATAACTAGAGGTACTTCAAAATAAAGTGATTCACTTGTGCTGTTCATTCCACAATGGCTAATAAATACATCCGTTTGACGCAGTATATCTAATTGAGGAAGATAGTTACGAACAATAAAATTATCAGGTATATCTCCTAGCTGTTCCGCCGTTAATTGTTTGCCTATACTAAGTATTACTTTAGCATTGAAATCTTTTAAAGCGGCGAAACACTTTTGATAGAATTCAGGCTGATTGTTAATTATGGTTCCCATAGAAATATAAATCACACATCGTCCTTTTAATTCATCAACTGGAAAATCATTTAGAGTTTCACTTTCAGCAATGGAAGGACCGACAAAAATATATCCATCTTTAAAATCCTTGCTGTTTCTTTGAAAATAGCAAGAAGTAAAAACAATATTCAAATTGCCTGAACCCGGGCAAAGTAAAAAATTATCAGATAACGGCACTTCATATTTTTCTTCTAAATATTGTTTCCGTTTTGCTATTTCTTCTAATTGCAAAAATGCTTGTAGTATGGCTAGACGCTCTCGCTTTTGTTCTATGTTTTTTGGTCCTGTCAGGTTCATATTTTCTTTTAGTTCTTGTGAAAAAGCAAACGTGGTCCAAGTTGCAATAGATACTAAACCTCTATGGTGAGCAACCCATTTTCCAGGTAAAGACTGTGCATCGTAGATGATGTAATCATATGTTTCTTTGGAGATTTTTTCAAGAATGGAATCAGTGATCATTTCCATTGCATTTAGAAAATGTAATAAATATTCTTTGGGCTGGGAAGCCATCAGACTCATATTTTCCGTGAGTTTTCTTTGTGCTTCTTGATCAATGGCTCGGAACTGTGCACCTGTTTTCTTGATTTTTTCTTCAAAATGATTTGATGAATAATAGACAATATGGTCTCCGCGTTTTACTAAATCACGCACTAATCCTAACGTCGGGTTTACGTGTCCTTCTTCACCTATATTGATGTAAAGTGCTTTTTTCATTTTTATCCCCTCCAGTAAATTTGGTTTGATACGTTTATAAATTAAGATAATAAAATTACATTTTAATTACCCTAATAATATGGGAAATCTAGAATCATATTAATGATGAAATGTCTCTTTGTGTTTAGAAATATTATTGGTAAGACTTCTATCATTATTTCAAAATTGTACTTAGTTAATTTTGGGATTGTTAAACATACAAAGTAGACATTTATCTATTTCGTTTGAATTATAACAAACAATAATTTGAAATGTCTATATTTTTTAATCATTCTCATTCTTCTGTTTTAGTGGAGCTTTTGTTTTGAGAAAAAGTATTATGATAATATGTATATTTATCATAATTAAGAGCACATTATATACAAATATACTGGAGGTGTAATTATGAATATTCAAGGACATTATCATAATACAAATGAGATTCTTATCACAGGTGCAGCAAGTGCAATTGAACAAATGAAATATGAGATCGCTCGTGAACTTGGAGTCACACTTGGTCCAGAGACATCTGCACGTGCAAATGGTTCTGTTGGTGGAGAAATTACAAAACGCCTTGTTCGAATGGGTGAAGAGAAGTTAATAGGGCAATATAGAGCTCATTAAAGTTTTTACATAGAAAGAATAGAAAGGTGTCCTTACTCATAATTAAGGACGCCTTTTTTAACATTTATTTACATAAAATTGAAAAATATTACAAAAGAACAGAAAATCGACCTTTCAGATTGCTCTGTAACGATTTTTTTATTGGCAACAATATAATTGGTATCGTATTGTTTCAGACGTCTTATTAGGGGAGTATGAGTTGTCTAATGGATTGCTGAAAAAATAGATATTAATCTTAAGATTAATGTTACATATAAGGACAGATTGGGGATTATTGGAATTTGAATGATGAAGAAATGTTTATTAAAAAAGGAAAACGCTAAATCCGTTTTTTAAAGTAACACTTTATTTATTTTTAGGGGGTTTTATTGTTTATTCTATGTTTAGCACTTCCTCAAAAATATTAAACTCAATTAAAATTAATGCTCTCCTTTAGCTTTTTTTCATCTTACCACAATGACTCCTTCCTTAGCAGGTTTCTATACAAACATTGTCGAAATCTTGTATGTGAGTATTTCACATAATATACCATGGTTTGTATCACTAGCAATATAATTTCAGGAGGTTGGTTTATGACGAAAAATACTGTAACTCGTAAATCTCTTATGACGTTTACACTTTTCTTTTCAATGGGTATATCGACTATTCCACTTGCTTCAGAAGCAAATGCAGCTACACAACAAACAATTGAAGAAAAACACTCTTATGAAGAGCGAGCTACTTCGTTTTTTACGGCATTATCAAAAGGAGAGACTAAAGAAGCAAGAAAGTATTTCTCCACCGCATTACAATCACGTTTTCCACATGATGATCTTGCTGCATGGTGGGCTGAAGGGCAAGAAAAAAATGGGAAGTTCAAAAAATTGGAGACGTTGTAGTAAGTGAACGAAATTTAGTCCACCAAAATGTAGAAATCCCTATTTAATTTAAACATAAATCTTTTACTTTTATTTTAAAATTTACACCTGGTGGTAAACTAGATGAAATTACTAAAAAAAAAAAAGAAAAACATGTTTCAGAAGCTCCAAAACCTGCATACGATGCACCTGATAACTACCATGAGAGAGACATTGTGATTGGAAATTCGACTTATCCCTTACCTGCTACACTTACAATTCCAACTTATAAACAAGGAGAAAAAGTCCCTGTCGTGGTTCTAGTTCATGGTTCAGGACCTAGCGATCGAGACGAATTGTTTGGAAATATAAAGACCTTCCGCTATATAGCCGTAGGACTTGCTTCGAAGGGAATTGCAGTTCTTCGATATGAAAAAAGGACGATGGAACACCCTTTTAAATTTTCAAAAGAAATTGCAACTGTTGATAAAGAAACAACAGATGATGCGATATATGCTGCAAAATCTGCTGTGCAACAAGAGGGAATTGATCCAAATAATGTTTTTATTCTTGGTCATAGCCAAGGAGGGATGATGATGCCTCGTATACTAAGCCATGCACCTTCTTCACTCATAAGAGGTGCGATTATACTCGCAGCACCTGCTCGTACAATGCCAGAACTTTTGATTGATCAATATCGTTATTTGGGTTATCCGCAAGAAATTATAACTTTTTATGAGAAACAGTTTACTTATTTACAAGATCCTTCTTTTAATCCAAATAATCCACCATCAAAGTTTGTATTAGGATTTCCGTATGTTTGGTATGATTTTGCACATTGGCATCCTGTTGAAGTAGCAAAAAAACAATTAGAACCACTGTTTATTTTACAAGGGGCACGTGATTACCAGGTAACCAAACAAGAAGAGTTTTCCCGTTGGCAAGAAGGATTGTCACACCGCTCAAATGTTACTTTTAAAGAATACCCCAAATTAAACTATGCTTTTACAGAAGGGGAAGGAAGTTTAAGTCTACCAAGTGAGTATATGATTCCTGCCAATGTACCTGAATATGTCATTGAGGATATTGCTAAATGGATTAATGATACAAAACAATAATGTTATGTATAAATAGATACTTTTTCGTTTAAATAAAAGATTAAATATAATAATTTGTACATTCAAACAACGCATTTTTGTAGAATAATGTGCTGTATTTTACGGTCTATATTCTCCTTTTTCTTCATTCGTAAATAGCGATAATAGATGAATTATTATTTTCGTCTCATGTCTATCAAGTTAAGAAATTATTGTTCTCAAAGATGAAAAAACCGGTATTCTTTCTATCTAAGATGTAGACGGACTATCGTTTTTTTGTAAAAAAATTTTAAAAAATATAAGGATGCTGAAAAAGTGTCTACTTTGAGTAAACAACAGAATTTCTATCAATATACAGAAATTGTTCAATTAGAAAAATGTTTTAGACTGAACAGGATATACAAAGTTTATAGTAATTACTTTCCTTCGAATATTTTTATTCGGAGTTTTTTTGTAATGTTATTCTTCGTATCCCAATTCTTTTTTTAGTTTAGCGATTTTTTCTTTCAAAACTTTGAGTTGTTCTTCAAATTCTTATTGTCGTTTACTTTATAATTGGATATATGGAAATTGGAAAATAGTTATACCAGCTAATTGAAAGTGATATCAATAACAGTTTCCTATTCTTACCGATGAGTTACATTTATAGAAATGGAATCGAACTGGCTTTAAAAAGATTAATAATTGATGATTGTGGGGTTTATCTATAATGGAAGATTTGATCTCAAGATAGTTTTCTGGACTTATCGTTCCGGAACTTTTATACTAAATTATATGATTGGAGTGTTGTAAATTGGGTAGAAGTATTAGTTTTAACAAAGAACATGCCTTGAATAAAGCTATGTATTTATTCTGGGAGAAAGGTTATGACGCTACATATATCTCAGATCTTATTGAAACGATGGGAATAAGTCGATCTACTCTCTACGATAGTTTTGGAGATAAGGATGAACTATTTAAACTGGTTTTAGAACATTATAAAAACTATAGCTATGGAAAGAGAAATTTACTTTTTAGTGGTATAAGCACTAAAGCATCACTTAAATCCTTTTTTTATCAACATATTGAAAAATGCTATTCAGATGACATTCCCAAAAGTTGTATTATAACTAATTCTTCACTGCTTATTGGAAATATTGATCCTTCCATAGAAGAAATACTTATAAATGATTTTAATGAACTTGAAAAAGTATTTAAGCAAGTCATTGAAGAAGGAAAAAAGAAAGGAGAAATTTCACAAGAGGCTAACTCTGAATTAGTTGCATATTCTTTATTAAGTTTAAATCATAGCATTAATTTAATGTCCAGATATAAAAAAGAGAAAAATCTAGCCTATAATCTAGTGGATAAGACTATTGCAGACCTATAGTCTTTCTTTTTCAAGAATTTTGGAACGAACGTACCGAAAAAATAAAAATAAACAAAAGGAATGATAAAGTTGACTAAAAAGACAAATTTTCTAATATTTATTTTGGCAATTAGTTGTGGTTCACTTGTTGCAAATATTTATTATGCACAACCAATTGTACAATTCATTGCAAAAGATCTGAACATCTCTTCTAATTTATCTGGATTGCTCACTACCTTGACACAAATTGGGTATGGATTGGGCTTGTTTTTTATCGTACCAATGGCTGACTTATTTAAAAGTAAGAAAATAATAGGAATTCTTATCGGGCTAACTATTATTTCATTAATTGGTACGCTAATTTCGACAAATAGAATTGTTTTTTTAATATTAACAACTATAATTGGCATTGGATCCTGTGCGGCTCAAATGTTAGTTCCACTAACAATGAGGATTGTGCCTATTGAAGAGACAGGTAAATATGTGGGTAAAGTGATGAGTGGTCTATTGATTGGGATTATGATTGCTCGCCCATTATCTATCGGAATAGCTGACTGGTTTGGCTGGAGAATGGTATTTCTTTTTTCATTAATAACCCTAGTTGCCATATTACTGTTAATTATAAAATTTTTGCCCAACTATGAAGTAGTATCGACTAGTAACATGTCATATCCAAATTTAATAGCTTCTATGGTAAAACTACTAATAAATACTTCTCCTTTACAACAAAGAGCTTTTTATCACGCATGTTTATTTGCAACATTTAGTCTTTATTGGACAGTTATTCCAATTTTATTAAGGTCTGAGCCATTACATTTTTCAAATAATGAAATTGCATTAATTGGCTTTGTTGCAATAGCTGGAGCTTTATTAACTCCTACTATTGGTAAAATAGCAGATAAAGGTTATATTTTTATAATGACTAATGTATCAATGGCGCTCGTACTATTATCTATCATACTATTATTTTTTGTTCAAGATCATTCACTATTTAGTGTAATTTTAATACTTATCTCGGGCATTGGCATTGATATTGGTATATCAGGAAATTTATTATTAGGTCAAAAAGTTATCTTTGGTTTGAATCCCGAGATAAGAAACAGACTTAATGGATTATATATGACTATTTTCTTTTTGGGAGGAGCTTTTGGTTCATGGATTGGAAGTTATACTTACTATAAATTTAATAGTGAAGTAACTTTACTCATTGGAACAACTTTTCCTTTAATCGCCTTATTAGTTCATTTAATAAAAAATAATACAATAAATTTATCAAAAACCAAAAACAAATACATGTCCTAATTATCAATGTCCTCTAAAAGTTAGAGTCAAAGTCTAATTTTGGGGTAGTATTAGCATTATCTTCTACATCAGGAGCAAATTAATCACTATTATTTCTTATCTTTATTCGTTTTGCCTATGACAAAAATAAGATTATGCAATAAGGCATAGGATGTTGTTCAATTATATGTCCCGATTGCTGAATAAAGTAATGCTATGTTAATACATGCTATTACCAAAAGCCAGTATTTTTGTAACGAATGATTACTGCTTCACTTGTCTTTGATTCTATTAGGATTATCGTTTACCAAAAATAATTACCAAAAAGATTACCAAATACCTTTACAACAAAGTTTGTAACTTTAGGAGATCATTTGCGCAGTTTTCAAATGATAAATTGCATACAGAGGTCTCGCCAACAAAACGCAAATTTCGTACGCTAAAGATTTTTTTAGTTAAAAAACTTGTTTTTACCGTACGTTAAGAATGTCCCATAAATGGTATTTAATATTTGTTATGGTACTTTGTTTTTGGCAATGAGTTTTGGAACTGGTTTTTGATTGTATTTCTGTCAGTTTCGTTAGAAATAAATAAAGTTCCTTAAACGTCCGCTTTCAGTTTTGCTTTGCTAAAAAATTAAAAAAGAGTCTGGATATGCTAGACCCTTTTTCTTAACATGGTTTATTTGTCAATTTACAATAAAGTCGTTTAATTACAAATAAAGATGTTAAACTTACAATAAAGTTATTTAAAAATCCTCATTCTGTTATTTCACAATCGCGACATTTTATTGAATAATACGTTTTATTACTTGTGAGTTAACCCTACATAATTGTGCATGAAAAGTCGGATGGATACATTCAATTCCTGCTATTCTTTTGATAAAGGAGGTCATATAAATGGATTTGCTTAAAAACATGAATGGAGCATTAAAGTATATTGAAGAAAATCTTACCAATGATATTGACTTTAAAGAAGTAGCGAGGCTAGCTTTCTGCTCCGAATACCATTTTAAAAGGATGTTTTCCTTCCTTGCAGGTATTTCACTATCGGAATACATCCGTCGCAGAAGGCTTACTCTGGCAGCATTTGAGCTTAAAGGTGGCAACGTAAAGGTCATTGACATTGCAATGAAATACGGCTACAATTCACCAGATTCTTTTGCACGGGCTTTTCAAAGTTTGCATGGCATAACACCGTCAGAAGCTAGAAATAATGGTCATTCACTTAAAGCTTACCCACGAATGACCTTCCATTTATCAATCAAAGGAGGAAGTGAAATGAACTATCGAATTGAAGAAAAAGGGGCATTTCGCATCGTTGGTATTAAGAAAAGAGTTCCTATTATTTTCAAAGGGGTTAATCCGGAAATCGCCTCTATGTGGGGAAATTTGGACAGCGAAATGATAAATAAATTAAAAAAACTTTCTAATGTCGAGCCTATGGGACTTATTAATGCATCCACGAACTTTTCTGAAGGCAGGATGGAGGAAAAAGGGGGGCTTGACCATTATATTGGTGTGGCAACAACTAAAGCGTGTCCTGATAACCTAATACAGCTTGAAGTTCCTGCTTTATCATGGGCTGTATTTGAAGCAATCGGACCATTTCCAGATACGCTGCAAGATGTATGGGGACGCATTTATTCCGAATGGTTTCCATCCTCAAATTATGAACAAATAGAAGGTCCAGAAGTCCTGTGGAATGAGAATAAAGATGTAACCTCACCAACTCTCAAAAGCGAAATATGGATACCGATTTTAAAAAAGTAATTATAATCAATTAGAAAGTCAGCGTACTATTTTAGAATCGGGAGCGATTGTTGAAGACCCCTTCAATTTAAACGACTTTATTCTTATATTTTCAAGTGCAGTAAGTATTTTACATCAAAAATTAAACAACTAATATTTTAACCCCGTCCTAAAATCAGAACGGGGGTTATGCTAGTTTGAAGTCTTAAAATTAAATAACTTTATTGTTGCTTTATATTATTCAAGAATTGCTTCCATATCAAAACTATTATTACGCCTCCACATATACATACTGCATAGATGATACCCGCAATATCTCCAAAGTTTTCTAATCCAAAAGGGAGTAGAAAGGTTGCAATTCCTACAATGTAAGCAAATATACCGAATAATTTAGCTAGTTTATTTTTATCACCAATAAAAGTTTCTTCCTGATATCCAGCAATAAGAGATAAACGTTTTTTTATATGAATTTGGTAACCACTTATTATTATAATTAAACTAACAATCGTACAAATTCCCAATCCAGCCATCATATTCACCGCCCTTTTCATAATTTTACCATAAAAGGTTATTATTCTAAATGCTTACCGTACGAAATTCGCTTGGTGCTACCCCATCACCATCAAGCTAATATTTTAGAGTATCCCCAAAACGAAAATTGTATTTCTTCATAGTTGTTCATGGAAATTTAGTTCATTTTTTCATTTTGGGGAACAATGAGCCTCTTAAGTTGATGAGCATGCACCTGTACCCCTATGATGATGCTATTGGACCAGATCACTATAAAAAATTTAAGTTCCCTAACATGTCTATTACTATATTAAAAGATAAACATCATCCTTATTTAGAAAACAAAGATGAATTGAAGCGTGTAATTCAGGAATTTGTACTAAATACATCTACTCTTAAAACAACTTAAATATACTCATGAGAAAAGGGATTGAAACTATGGGTTTACTTGCTTTTGAATGGTAGGAGAAGCAACAGCATTTTATAACTTTGTTTAATTAGCACCCTTCTTTGTTCTTCTACTATGTTTCAAATTTGAAATTATTTCTAATTAAAAAGAAACAAGAACTGAGTGAAATACCTCTTACTTCATATTTTTATGACACTAGAAGGGGCTAGCTCCTCGCTTCACCCCAGCCATTGCACTCATACCCAAAAACAAGATAATTAAGTAATATGCCGTTTTCAAAATAAAAGATTTGAATAGTATATAGAGTAGGACAAACCCTACTCTATTGAAAAATGAAAGGAGTGAAATCCATTGGCTATTATTAAACCATTTATGACTAGTAGAAGGTTTAATTCAACAATTAGTGCTGGAACAGGAGCAGGTGCAACTTTCAATATATTAGCAACTGCCTGTACGAATGATGCTGGTGGTGCTGCTACGGCATTTCCTTCATCATTTGCATATTATAATTTATATTTGAACGGACAATTACAAGCTGCAGGTGATTCCAGTGTAACTACAGCAGCTATTACAATTCCTAATGCAGATGCTTTAGATCCTGGTGTTCCAGTGACGATTGAATTTGTTGTAAACTAACACTTTGCAATAAAAAAGCGGATTCTTTTAAAAGAATCCGCTTTTTATTGATTAATTAAAATAAATTGAAGTGTGATAGGAGTCCCAGCTGGTGGAACTTCATCGGTAAGTAGTGTCAATGTACCTGATTGTACGTCATAAGAATTCGTTGATTGTAACATACCGTTTATAAACAAATTCATATATGACACTTGTTCTGGTGCTAAAATTTCTGTAATTCCAAGTTGAGGTAAACCATCAACATTTTTATATACAAGTTTTGTACCATCAGAGACTGTAAAAAACATTAGATTTTTAACAGAAACTAGACCTTGAAAAGGGGGGCCTTGAGGACCCTGAGGACCCTGAGGGCCCTCAGGGCCTACTGGTCCTGGTTGAGGAAGAGGAAGAGCGCATGGAAAATAACAAGGTGACCCCTTTTTTTTAGAAGAAAATCTCAAAATAATAACCACCTTTTATACAAACATATGAGTATATTCTTACTATATGCAGAATGGGGAAATGTGTATATAACTAGGCAAGCCCTAATCTTATTAACTAAATCTTTTTGGGTTCTTTCACTAAAGATTCAGGATAGTTTAATAAGCGTAAGTAATTTTTAGGTGAATGTTTAGTCCGTATTCATTCGTAAATTTGTTTGAACTGGTGAAAAAATAAAATGTGTAACAGTATGTGCAAATGGATTTACATCTTCAATGAATTCCTCCGCTTTGGCGAAATTTTCAAATTGCATTTTTAGCATGTAACAAGCATTTCCTGCTATACGGTAACAAAATTCTACGTTAGGAAGTTTCTCTATATAATTTTTAAACGATTTATAGTCTCCATTTTTAACTGTTGCTTCAATTATGCATTGAATAGGTAAACCTAATTTCTCGTAATCAATTTCTAAAGTATATCTTTTAATTATTCCAAATGACTCCATTTGTCTTACACGTTCTGTTACGGATGGTGAAGATAAATTAACTCTCCTTCCAATTTCACTCATTGATAAACGACTATTATTATGTAATTCATCTATTATTTTTTTATCAATATTATCTATTTTCATTTTTAAATAAATCCTCTTTCTTTTGTTAATTATTTAAAGTATTTTTAGATAATTTGTTTCTAATTTAATGTGATTTAATAATATTATTTTTTATAATTAATATAACAAGGAGGTGCTTTAAATGGCAAGAATTATTGAATCAAATTTTGGGGAATCACCATTTCAAAGACTTTTAGGGCATAACATAGAAGTGATGAAAGGGTGGTCTCATTTGGGAGATGTTTTAGAAAAAGATGGACTGCTCTCTGCTGAGTTAAAGGAACAAGTAAGGAGAACGTTAGCACAAAGTAATGGCTGTGAGTACTGTAAAGCGAAAGGAAAACCTGAGTTTGATAAGTTTAATGAAAAAATATCTACTGCAGTAGGATTTGCGGAAGTGTTTTTAAAGCAAAAGGGAGAGATATCAAATTCAACTTTTGCCATTTTGAGGGAATGTTTTAGTGAAGAAGAAATAAGTGAGCTGTGTGCATGTATTGCTTTTACCACTGCTTCGCAATATTTTGGTGCGATGCTGAAATTAGAAGCATTAGAGTAATTATAAAATATGTAATGGAGTATCCTTTTTAAAAAAATATTAGTAACATTATTGAAAGCATGTTTTGAATAGATTCAAAACATGCTTTTCTTTTACACACTAACGTTTTTTTTCTTCACTGACACAAATTTTTCATCTAAAAAGTTAGTACCTATTACCCCGAGAATAATCATGACTGCTCCGATGATATGGTAATACGTGAGCTCTTCTTGTAAGAAAATTACACCAGCGAACATCGTAATTAAAGTGGATACATTGCTAAATACACTCATTTTTGATGCTTCTACAATGGATAAAGCGTAATTTGATAGGAATGCTGTTAACAGTGAAGAAAGGATTCCTAAATATAAGATGGAAACTAGAAATAACGAGCTTGTAAAGGGCTGAAAATAGAGATGCATCGTTCCAGCTGCAATATGATTTCCAATAGACAGCGTATTAAAGGAAACAAATCCAATTACAGTCATCATATACGTTACATCGATTAGTCGAAATTGTTTTGTCATCTTTCGTGCTAGAACGTTATACCCAGCTGATGATAATGCTGATAAAAGAATAAGTATAACACCCGTAAAACTGGTAGTATGAGAGCCTAATCCTTTCATAGCAAAAATGAAAATCACACCAGATACAGATAAAAGAAGGGATAGTTTTTGCCAAATTGTTGTTCGTTCTTTTAAAAAATAAGAGGCGCATACCATTGTGAAGATAGGAATGGTAGCCTGAATAATTCCTGCTTCAGAAGAAGATGTATACACTAATCCAAATGCTTGAAAAGTAAAGAATAAAGCTGGATATAAAATGGCTACAGGTAAAATAGAAAGCATATTTTTAAATGTAATATTTAATTTGATCAAACCGAATATTACTGGAATAGATGCGGTTAGAAAAGAAACGGTAAATCGATGAGCTAATGTATCCAATGGTCCCGTGATTGTAAAAGTTAGTTTTACAAACATAAATGAAAAACCAATAATGAATGTATAAAGAATGGCTGCGGCGTATGCTTTTTTTATTTGTGTCATAATCACACCTCGTATCATCAATTTTCTTACTGGCCAGTATATGTAAATGGTAATGTTTTCTTGTGGGTGCTACAATACAAATAAATACAATCTGTACCGGTACAAAAATATATAGAGGTGTAAGCGTGTATAAATATTTAATTGTTTTTAATGATTTAGAAAAGTTAATTCAAACTGGTGAATTAAAAGAAGGAGATAAATTACCTTCTATTCGATTTTTAAGTGCGCGTTATCAATGCACGAAAAGTACCATTATCCGTGCGCTTCAAGAGTTAGAAAAAAGACATATGATATACTCCGTTTCGAAAAGTGGATACTATGTTGTGAAAAAAACAAACGAAAATCATGTTAGGTATAGTAGTGTCATAGATTTTGCAACATCTGCACCTGATCCGGATGTTTTTCCATATTTAGATTTTCAGCATTGCATGAATAAAGCAATTGATACATATAAAAATGATTTATTTATATACGGAACTCCAAAGGGATTGCCTTCGTTAATTCGAGTTGTTCAAAGGCAATTAACAAACTATCAAGTATTTACCAATGAAGAAAATATTTTTATTACATCAGGTGTTCAGCAGGCATTATCTTTGTTAACTTATATTCCGTTTCCAAATAAAAAGAAAACGATTCTAATTGAACAGCCGAGTTATCATTTGTTTATCGAATATTTAGAAACACATGGCATTCCTGTGAGTGGCATAGAACGAACAGCCGAAGGGATCGACTTAAAAGAATTAGAACATATATTTCGAACAGAAGATATTAAATTCTTTTATACAATGCCGAGATTTCATAATCCATTAGGAACATCGTATTCTAAGAAAGAAAAGGAAGCTATTGTCCGTTTAGCGAAGAAGTATGATGTGTTTATTGTGGAAGATGATTATTTAGCGGATTTAGAAAGAGATGCTAAAGCAGATCCGATGTATAGTTATGATGATTCCTCCCATGTTATTTATTTGAAAAGTTACTCTAAAATTATTTTTCCAGGACTCCGAGTTGGTGTTGCAGTGATACCTAATTGTTTAGCTGAAAACTTCTTTACTTATAAAAAATTACTAGATATCGATAGCTCGATGATTTCACAAGCAGCTCTAGAAGTTTACATAAAGAGCGGTATGTTTGATCGGCATAAACAAAAAATTCGTGATTCCTATTACGAAAGATCCAAGAGATTAGTGGCTTCTTTGAAAGAATGGAGTAGTATGAACAAACAGTTATTTCAATATCACGATACAAATTTGCCGTGTGTGCATACACATATCATTCTAAATAAGAAGGTTATCGTTCAACCGCTTATTCGAAAGTTACTACAAAACAAACTATTACTAGATTCGATTGAGAAAAATTATTTATCTTCGTTTCCAAAAGAAAAAATATTAAAATTGAATGTGTCGAATGTAAAAACAGAAAGGATTGAAGAGGGGGTATATAAGATTATTGATGAATTGAAACGTATATAAATTAAAGGTGGAATTATTATATTTTTTCGAAATGGATATTTATGTTAAGATAAAAAAGATTATGAAGAAATGTACTTAAATTTAACGGGTGCTTTAGAAAAGGTGATGTTTATGAAAGAAGTTAATTCGAAAACGATTCATCCATCTATAAGGAAACTTTTATCCTTCGCCACATCAGATTTTAAAGTGGAGCAAGAATATGGAAAATATTCAAAATTATTAAATCGAAAATTATATAGTTTGGAGCTTGAGGGAGAAATTGTTGGTTGTATAGGCATTGAAATTATTAGTGTAAAAGAATGTGAAATTAAACATATTGCAGTATCTTCAGTTCAACGAGATAAAGGTATTGGTAGCAATATGATTAATTATATCTCTAATAAATATCCATTAATTTATGCTGAGACTGATAATGATGCAGTGGAATTTTATCGGAAATACGGTTTTGAGATAACAAGTCTTGGTGAAAAGTATCCAGGTGTAGAACGTTTTCTATGTGAATTTAGAAACGAATTACGAACTAACAAGCGCTTTAGTATAGAAAGAACATAAAAATGTCGATTCCTTAGTGTACAAGAAATTGTCTTTTTTTCTTTAGGGAATAGCGTCAAGTTTATGCGGATTTACAACGTTAAGCGGAAAACTTAACAGGGGCAGGTTAAGTTAGTAAGAGGATTAGATAAAACTGTGTCGAATATACTTTATTGGGTGAAATTAAAGTCTTGGAGGATACATTTTGAAGAAATATGAGATTAAAAATAACATTCCAACATTGGAAGAATACAAATATTTGTGTGACTCTGTGGGATGGACTAATTATATGAATTTTGAAGTGGTGGAAACATCACTTCAAAATTCTATTCACTGCATCACAGTCAATGATAATGATCAAATTGTGGGTATGGGGAGAATTGTTGGCGATGGGGCTATCTATTTCTATATTCAAGATATAGTGGTTCATCCAGATTATCAAAAGAATGGTATTGGAAAGGAAATAATGAATATTTTGGTTGAATACTTAAATCGGAATGCCCCAGATAAAGCGTTTATTGGTTTGTTTGCATCACAAGGTAAGAAATCATTCTATGAAAAATATGATTTTAAAGATTACTCACCCAACATGACGGGGATGTTTACTGTAATTTCAAAAAAATAGACATAATAAATTTGAAATTTTAGAAGAAGACATGAATCAACATAAAAACCATTATTCTTCTAGTAACCTTTTTTCCTTATTAAGCTAACGGAGGCTTTAGTTGAATAAGAACAAATAAAAAAAGTCGATTTTTTGGTTAAGAGATCGATTTTTTTAATGGGTTGAAACCTCCTTAGCGTTGTAAAACTGCAATTTCCTGACGGTACCCCTTTAGGATCTTGTTTGACATATTGGTTAAAAATGTTAAAAAGGAATCTAGGAAAAAATGTTGAAATAACTTATAAAAAAGCTATCTCTAAATAGGAAAGGAAGGCTAGATGAAAAAAATCTTAAATAAATTATAAATTATGAGATTAGGTTTATACCA
This sequence comes from Bacillus sp. 103mf, assembly GCF_900116295.1. Taxonomy (GTDB): domain Bacteria; phylum Bacillota; class Bacilli; order Bacillales; family Bacillaceae_G; genus Bacillus_A; species Bacillus_A bruguierae. The sequence continues at coordinate 290,943 of NZ_FPAF01000004.1, read as the reverse complement.
TCCACGAGCCCCTCCATTTTGAATTTTTATGTAAAACTAACTATATATTCGGAGGGGAATTAGATGAGAAATGAACAAGAAATGATGGACCTTATAATAAACATGGCCAAGGAAGATGAACGTATTCGAGCAGTCTATATGAATGGTTCACGAACAAACCCAAATGTACCAAAAGATATGTTTCAGGATTATGATGTTGTTTATGTTGTGACAGAAACAGCACCTTTTATAAAGGATAAGACATGGATTCATGCTTTTGGAGATTTAATAATGATGCAAGAACCTGACAAAAGTGATTTTGGCAGGGGAATTGAGTTTGATTTTACTAGGTCTTATGGTTTTTTAATGCTCTTTACAGATGGAAATCGCATAGACCTTCGTATCCAAACAAAAGAAGTTATGTTTGAAGAGTATGAAAAAGATAAGCTCACTCTTCCCTTAATGGACAAAGATAATCTTTTGCCAGCAATTCCTTATCCTACCGATATAGATTACCATGTCAAAAAGCCGTCCAAAAGTGAATACGATAGCTATACAAACAATTTCTGGTGGTGTTTACAAAATGTTGCAAAAGGAATTTGGCGTGATGAACTCCCATATGCAAAACTAATGTTTGAATATACGACGAGAGATTCTTTGGATAAAATGGTTACTTGGTGGATTGGAATACAAGAAGATTTTCAAGTTTCACCAGGAAAGTTAGGGAAATATTTTAAGGAATATCTTCCAGAATCATATTGGAAAATGTACAAAGAAACCTATTCTAATTCTGATTATAAAAATATATGGGAATCAATATTTGTTACTTGTGAATTATTTAGAATCTTATCCAAAGATGTCGCTGAACACTTTAATTTCACATACCCAATTGATGATGATAGAAATATGACTAAATATCTTAAACATGTTAGAGATTTACCTTCTGATAAAGGGGTGATTAAATGATTGAAATAATCTATGATGCCAGTACCCTCGAAGGCTCTTGTTATATAGAGATTCTCCCTGACAAGTATAAAGGTGAGTGCTGGAATACTTCTTCTATTTTCTTTACAGAAGAAAACTTTGGCTATATTATGCCTGCCTTTGAAAGGTGCTATGAGAAATTTGATTATTATGCTTTTAATGAGATAGATACAGATAATTGGAAGCTAATTAATAAGGAATTGGAAAAAATGAAACAATTTCTGGTTAATAATCCTAATCCACATTCATTGAAAGATGTTTTAGGATTTCCGTTCACCTATTCTGAGAAAGAGTTTATGGAAAACTATGATACAAACATAAAGCAACTTTTCTCGATGATTACCGAATTCCAATCGTGGATAGAGGAAAAAAGTGTTTCAACTAAGTTCATTTCCGTTTTAGGAATTTAATGAGCTTAAAGGACTTCATCATTTAGAAGTTCTTTATAATTTTTAAAAATCAACAATATTGTTTAACAGAGCCTATAAATAAATTAATCTATCACAATAATTTAGAGCATGTTTTGATCAATCTTTTTTCAAAACATGCTCTTCATAATTGATTACTTTTTATTTACTTGATAATACAACTCAAGAAGATCCACAACAGGGATGTTGTTTATCTTCATACCTGTTATATCACTTTGCTGTATTTCCACATCCCTAAGGTTACTATGAGTTATTTTACTACCTTTAAGATTACATCTTTTAAACGTAATTGGATTATCTTCTTCTCCAAGATTTGTATCAACGAAACGAACCCCATCTAAAGTCACTAAGGCCATTTCACTGTTAGAAAAATTTAAATCGGCAAACAATGTGTTTCTAAAATTTATATTATGGAACTTTGAATGACTAAGATTACAGTTGTTAATATGGCTGCTCATCATGTTACTGTTGCTAAAAGAACTGTCTTTTAAAGTTACCTGATAACACTCCGTCTTAGCCATATTGCAGCTTTCATACTGGGTATCTGAAATATCCTCATTTTCAACTAAGTTTTCTATTCTTGATGAAGTTTCTATTCTCTTTATGTAACAATATTCATCTTCTGTTTTAAAGGTTGTTTTATATCCCATTTTTTCATAAAAGAAGTGGTTGTTGATTTGTCTACTAGATGTTTCAAGATCCCAAGTCCTCACATTTAAAAACTCTTGTTCTATCAAAGTTATGACTTTTGACCCTATGCCTTTCCCCTGAGAGTTAGGGTCTACAAAAATACGGTCTATCCTCCCAAAAGACTGACCTGAAATCGTGACAATAATTCCACCCACAATCATTTCGTTGTATAGAATTTTGAAGTAATTTAACTCTTTAATCATATACTTGGTCATTTCAATTGAAGCATACCCTGGTGGCTGAATGTTATAGTCAATTATATTCTCTTGATTTGGGAACCATTTTTTTGTTTCTTCATTAAAGGCCTTTTTTGAAATCTCTGTTAATGTTTCAGCGTCTATAATAGATGCCTTCTCAATCCTTATTGCTGACATTTAAACGTCTCCTTTAAACTAAAATAGGTTGTCTTCAATCCTTATATTACCATAAAAAACAATCTTTAGTTTTCAGTTGGCCTGCTTGGATCGTTTAAACATTCAAATATTTTGTTTATATTTTAGTATGTATAAAAAGAGAGGATATTCGTCTCTATAATAAACGAACGAATCTTTCTTCATAGTATTAATGAGTAAAAGGAAATTCGTATTGAAATGGGGAATAATACATTACTACCTATTAATGAGGGAGAAAAGACAAAACGAATAACATTCATTTAATAGAATGAGGGGGATTATTTTGAGCAATCGAGCTTTAAAACTTACTAAAGCAATTCATAACATAATAGATGAACAATTTTCTGGAGCTATTTACATCAAGGATAACAATGAAGTCTTATTTGAATCGGCATTTGGTTATGCGAATAGGGCTGATAAAAAATTGAATACTGTTCATACACGCTTTGGAATTGCATCTGGCTGTAAGTTGTTTACAGCTGTTGCTATTTGCCAACTTGTTGAAAAAGGCTTACTTTCATTTGAAACTCGTCTTGAAGATTGTTTAAACATAAAATTCCCGCATTTTAACAAAGACATAACAATTCATCACCTTTTGACTCACACTTCTGGAATACCAGACTATTTTGATGAACAAGTAATGGATAACTTTGAAGACCTTTGGAAACAAACATCTATGTATCTTTTAAATGACGTAAAAGATTTTCTCCCTTTATTTCAAAAGGGGAACATGATGTTCCAACCTGGAGAGAAATTCCACTACAATAATGCTGGATTCATTGTTTTAGGTTTAATCGTAGAACAACAATCAGGACTTTCTTTTACCAACTATATTGAATCAAATCTCTTCCAACGATGTGGAATGAATGATTCAGGATATTTTCCTTTAGATCAACTCCCTAAAAACACTGCCTATGGGTACATAGATAATAAAGATGGAACATGGAGAACGAATATCTACTCTATTCCGATAAAAGGTGGAGCTGATGGGGGGGCTTTTATCACATCATCAGATATGATCAAATTTTGGGAAGCATTGTTTAATCATCAACTTTTGAGTAAAGAATGTACAGAAATACTTTTGAATTCACAAACCCATGTTAAAGATGGGGTAGATTATGGGTATGGACTTTGGATCACTAAAAGTGAAGAATCTATAATTAAATATCATGTAATGGGATATGACCCTGGCGTGAGTTTCCATTCAGCTTTTTATCCTAAGTCAGGAATCAAAATAGTAGTATCTTCAAACAAAAGTTCAGGAGCCTTTGAAGTAATGAAGGGGATTGAAGAAATTATTTTTGAGAGATGATCAAACATTATTTGATTAAAGGACCATATAGTTGAATAACAAAAGGAAAAAATTTTCAAATGATATCCGGTTTAAAAAGAGGATTTTATATTTATATAACGAAATAAATTAAAAGATAAGGGAGGCGATATTATGGATATGAAAATGAAGAAAGGCATGGAGAACACATGTAAAAATTATAAGGAAAAGGAGTTTTTCTATTGAACCAAGCTTTGCTTATTATTGATGTCCAGCAAGAATTAGTTGATGGTAATAATGAAACGAAAAGTGTGTTTAATAAAGAAGTATTATTAGATCACATTAACTTAGTTATTAATAAGGCAATAGAATCACAGGCTTTAATCGTCTTTATAAGGGATAAAGATGTTGCTGAAGGAAAAGGTCCAGGGTTTCAAATACACCCGAAAGTAAAAGTGCCAGCCACTGCAAAAATAGTTGATAAAGCAGCTACAAATGCGTTTTATGGTACACCATTAATGGATTTTTTAAAGGAAAACGAGATTGAGCATCTTGTTATTATGGGATGTAAAACAGAACACTGTATTGACACGGCGGTTAGAACTGCAACGGTGAATCATTTTGATGTTACTTTAGTTGGAGATGGTCATTCGACGACAGATTCTTCAATTCTATCTGCTGAAAATATCATAAGTCATCATAATGAAATACTTCATGGTCATTACAATGTTGACAATTTTTCTGTTGTTCGGACTACCCAGGAAGATTTGTTTCAACCAATCCATGACAATTACCGGTAAATCGCCATTTGTCCACTTCATTTGAAAAGCGCAAAAAAATTATTGAGCTTCGATAATCAGACGTGATTATGGAAGATCCCAACTTATATGTAAACGGCGTTATTGTTATATTTTAAAATGTGGTGAAGTATTTTTCACCAAAATGAAACACGTATAACCCGGTCTTAAAATTAGAACGGGGTTATATGTGTTTCAAACATTAGAATGTAATATATTTATTGTAATTTTACAAAAGGAGAGGAAAACTTTGGAAAAGTCAACTCATTGCGTTAGAAGAGAATTAAATCAGTTAATCCCTTTCCTCACTTCTTTAGAGGCAGTAAATGAAACGATATTTTTTAGTCCTATTTGTGAAGGGAAATGGTCAACGGCTGCAATTATCTCTCATTTCATGTATTGGGATCGATATATTTTAGAAGAACGTCTTGAAGGTATGGTGAATGGAGAGATACTTCCAAAATCTAAAGTGAATGTAGAAGACATGAATAGGCTGGCGAAGGGATATGCACATTCAGGAATTAGTAAGGTACAATTAATTCAAGAGGTCTGTGAAACAAGACAAAGATTATTAGATTCGTTAGCCGATAGCGATTTAGAGGGGATTTTCCATATAGGGTCAAATGAAATGACAGTGGATAAATATTTCAGAGGAATGGTGGAACATGACATCTATCATATAAAGCAAATTAAAGGATTTTTAAACTTTAGAGACAATTAAGTTAGTTATAAATATTAATAAGGCTAAAAAAAGAAACATGAGGGAAAATATGAGTAAAAAAAGAAAAAGAAAACAGAGAAAATATAATCAAAGGCAGCAGGCTATTAAAATGCAAAAAATGGCCCCGGAAATCAATTCGTCTAAAAGATTGATAGCTAAAATAATATATGGAATAACAGCAGCATGTATATGTGGAAGTTTATTTTTATTTGTTAAACCAACTCGTTTTTTGGATTCGATAATAATTTTTCTGGTAATGATGGTATTACTTTTTCTATATCTTGCATTGTTTGTACTGTTCGAGGAAGACAATAAGACTAATAACAATATAAATAAAGGAAAAAAATCGAGAAATGGCTCTTCAGATTCATCATGGGGATATTGGGATAGTGATAATGGATGTGATAGTAGCGGTGATAGTGGATGTGGCAGTTCAGGAGATGGCGGAGGAGGAGATTAGAAATTGGCTATCTTCTTCTAACCGATTACCTAAAAGTAAAAAGTTTCAAAAATCTTTAAATAAGTTCCGCCCTTTATATTCTTATTCAATATTAGAGCCTTTTTATTCTTTATATCCTTTAAATGAATTACATATAGGCACGTTAAATGGGGGATAACTGCCCGTAAAAGCCCGATTGGTGAGGGCTTTCCGTCAGTGGGGGATGAAGAAAACCTCTACTGACGGAAGTTTCACTTTATTGTATGTTATCTTTGAAATGCGCAATATTATTAATTCCCATTCGAATGATAGATTAGTTGCACAACGCCAGAGGAGAACGTTCTTGTATTAATCATTTTTAAATTCATCCTCTGTTTTATATCAATAAACAACGGTTTTCCTTCTCCTAAAATAATGGGGTGAACAGATAATCTAAATTCATCAACAAGCCCTAAATTGATAAAAGTTGTAATAAGACTTGCTCCACCATATAGCCAGATGTCTTTACCAGGCTTATTCTTTAATTTATTTACTTCTTCAAAAATATTGTCGTTTATGAATATTGCTTTATTATCAGTTCCTTTTTGTGTTTTGGAAAACACATATTTTTCTTTGCTATGAACTAGTTCCCAAATTTCTTTTTCAGTATCAGTATCTTCAATTTCCGGAGTAAATCGTCCCCATAAATCGTAGCTTTTTCTTCCATATAAAATAGTATCAATTTGATTTAAGAAATTAATAAACCCCATCTCAGAGTCCATGATGCACCAATCAACTTCCCCATTTTCTCCTTCAATAAAACCATCTAAAGTAACTGCTAAATCTAAAATTATTCTTCTTGGTTTTACGTTATTGGACATAATTCTTCCTCCCTTTAATCATTTAGATATTGTTTCTCCTGTCAAGTTTTTGTGAATTCTGAATAAAGTTGCTGATGTTATTAAACTAACCTGCTCTTTAACTGAATAACAATCATCTCAAATTGCCATTATTCCCACAATTCATTTAAGAATATGGCCCTTTAACGGAACAACTTATTGTCACTCAACAGTTCCTTAACCGGTCTTTTAATTCAGATGCTCTTTTCTTTTTTACTATAAAAACACCCCTTTAGATAACCATATCCAAAGGGGGAAAACGGTGCAACTTTTTTACAAACGGTATAACTTTCTTAAGCTGTATTCATAAGGATTTTAAAACCACTTTGTTAAAAAATTAAATTACTGCATCGAAGTCAGTTGATTTAGGCATAGAGGCTGCTTTTTTCATAAGCACTTCCCATAATTGTACGGATTTGTTCCACTCGGCTGCGCCCTGTTCCTTTTGATACATAGCATTCTCATAACTGAGAGTAAGTTGTTGCATATCAGTCGAACTGTAAAGCGTGTCGATACGGAGTGCGTACTCTCGTAATGTTTGACTTTCATTTCGGGGTATACCGATTCTCGCAAATTGTTTTAAAAGTGCATCGTAGGCTTTTGGATAAACGGCATCACCTTTTCGGTATTTATAGAAAAAAATCACAAAAAATGTAAGCCATTTCATTCTAGTGGTAAAGAGAATGTACCCTATGATGCTCATTGGTATAGTAGAGAGGAATACGTACCACCAAGAAAATTCTTTTTTAGAATTTGTAATCTTTTTGGTAGAAACTTCTTCTGTATTTTCTATTAAACTTTTAAGTTTTGCTTCATTGTTCCGCTGCTGCATTTGTTCGTTGTTAGAGTTGATTACTTCGCTATTTTGCGAAGTAGAAGCTGGAGCGTTATTTATAAAATAATATGGATTGGTAAATCCTTTTGTTGGTTCGAACGGAATCCATCCGTATCCTGGAAAGTATACTTCGACCCAAGAGTGTGCGTTATTGTTTGCGATTTTATAAACGTTATCACCTAATGTATTGTCAAGAGTTCCTTCTGTATAGCCTTTTACCCAGCGAGCTGGAATCGAGGCGGAACGTAGTAATACAATCATAGACGTCGAAAAATTATTACAGTATCCTCTTTTTGTATCGAAAAGGAATTGATCTACATAATCTTGGTTTTTGGCAGGCACCATGACATTGATTGTTTCGTATACAAAAGAATTGTCTGTTAAGTAATTTTCAATAGCTAATACTTTATCATAGCGGTTGTCTTTATCATTTGTAAGATTGACAGCCAAGTCTTTTACTCGCTGTGGTAATGATTCGGGAAGCTGTGTATACTTAGTTCTGAAATAAGAACTTGTTTCATGACCTTCATTTGGTTTTACAGCTTTCAAATTTTCTATGGAAAACTGCGGGGTCTCATAGGTTACTTTATACGAATTTAAAGTAGTAGAAGAGTCTCCGTTCATTGTATAAATTTTTTCTGAAAATGGATCAACGCTGTATGATATGTCAGAAATAGCCTCAACTGATACTAATCCTGCTGGATAAATAAGGTGAGGATAACTTTTTTGCATAGTAATCGTTGCTGCGGTTGTCTCCATTTTTATGTTTTGTTCGTACCAGCTCATGACGTCATTTTTATTTTTAAAAGAAATTTTTTTCGGCTTTTCAGAAACTTCCCAGCCTTTTCCCGTATAAAAGTCTTTTGTTTCTACTCTCCAATATTGTTTGTTTTGCGTTTGCGCTGTAAAAACAATTGTATGATCTGCCTCAAAAGGACCGCCTAATTGCGAGTCATCTAAACCGTACCCGATTTTAGAAACTTTTGGTTTCTCATTTGCTTCAGATGTTTTGAATTTTAAAAAAGTCATCGGATTGGTCCATTGAGGGCCGAATTTTGGAGCAAAGTATGCAATGGTTGTGGACAATACAATAAATATCGCAAGAGGTCTAAGTAATTTTGTAAGATGTCTAGCATAATGTTGTAATTGTTCACTTGCTTTTATCCGTTCAATTTGAAGAAGGCTTAGCATAAAAAAGCCGATGACAACGGTACGAATAATCGCATAATTTGAATTGTATAAATGTAAGTTATGAAAAGTCGAGATATAAATGATAGTCAAAATAAGAAATAACAATCCGCGTTTTTTATGAATCATCCAAAAAGAGATGAAAGAACTCAAAAACCAGAATGATAGAAAAAATAAGAATGTCGGAAAAACTGGAGAAATATCTAGCAAATTTCCCTGAAAAAACAGGGAGGAGTTTTGAGAAATATCAGAAAAGAATGTTGTGAGCCAAGATGGATTTATAAAGGCATTTTTATAATATAAGGAATGAATAATGAATAAAATTGCTACAACCTTAATTGGAATTTGCCACTTCGTTTGAAAAAAAGAGAGAGTGAAGCAAATTCCTATAAATATTACAAAAATATCTAGTCTACCTACATTTGTAATACCTATAAGCGGCCTTACCCACTCTAGTAAAAGAAAAAATCCGCATATATGTATAAAGAATCTACTCATATCCCATTGATTTTTCACTTGTAATGTTTTCATTTGCTCACCTCAAAAAACACGTTCGTATAACGGTTTTCATAAACCACTTTTACCATTATTTTTCGTTTTTGTAGAGTTTCTAGTATACTTAGTTCTCGATGTGAGAGTTGATTTGCTTTTTCTTTTACGACGAACACTATTAATTTTCTATTTTTTATCGCTGCACAATCAGCTGCTTTTTGAATATCGAGAGAAAGATCGCTTGTGACAAGTATAGTAGTGATTGGCTGATACATTTTTCTTAATTCCATTTCTACACTTTGAGAGAGCGGGAATATACTGTCTGCTTGTACTTTCGCTAAATGACAAAAGATTTGTTGCAACTGAGTATCTCCATTATCTAAAGGGAATACAGTTCGTTCTTTTCCGACAGACACGAATGACGCTGGTGAATTTTGCTTCAAGACAGCCCTTACAATAGAGGCAGTAAACGTAACAACTGATTCGAATAGGGAAGATGGGGTTCTGTCCATGAATATCATGATATTATGGCTGCGCTGTTGCTCAAACTCTTTCGTCATTATATTGTTTGTTCGTGCAGTTGCTTTCCAATCAATCCATGAAAAACGATCACCAGGTTTATATTCTCTGACACCGACAGAGACTGTAGAGTCTTTTGTTAAATTTATATTTGCTGAAAGTGCTCCTTGTTCAAAATGATTTTCCAATTGTCGATAAGTTATATCTACATACTTGGGATAGACTAAAAATGTATCAGGAACTGAAAAAAATGTCTCTTTTTCCATAATACCGAATAGATCGCCAGTTTTTACACGTATGCTCGAAAAAGTGTGCTCTCCTCTAGGAATTGTATCGATGACATATTGAAACGAAATACTTCGTTTTAACCCTGGAAATAGTATTACCTTATTCGCCTTTGTTTGTTTATAATTTGTAAATTGTGGCGGCAGTTCATCTTCTACAACTAAATAAAGTAAGGGGAAAGGGAATTTTCTTTTTATTGTAATAGTGCTTAAAAATTGTTCTCCCGCCAAATATTCTTTTTGATTCGTTATTCGTCTCACTTCAGCGTCCCGTAAGGCATAGAAGGGAAGTAGTAATGAGTAAAGGCTGAAAGGAATCGTACTGTAAAACAAAAACCAACTTACAAACCCTCCTTGCAGCATAGCATATACAAATGTTAAGACAAGGAATAGAGGGATCAACAACAACTTGGCAACATGATAAATTGCTCGCAGTAGTCGTTTCATCAAAGGTTCATCGTCCTTTGAGTCGGTACGGAAGTACGGGCAACGATTTTTGCGATAACTTTTTCTCCCGTTATACCTTCAAATTTCGCTTCCATTTTGAGAATAAGTCTGTGAGCTAAAACGTAGGGCGCTAAAAATTTAACGTCGTCTGGAATAACATAATTTCTACCATGGATGAATGCAAAAGCCTGTGAAGCCTTCATTAAAGCAATAGAGCCACGTGGACTTGCACCTAGCTGTATGGAATTATAAGACCGGGTTTGAGTGACAAGTTTTACAATGTAATGTTTGATTTCTTTGTCTATACATACTTCCCGTGTGCATAGTTGTAATTTCAATAATTCTTCTATTGTAATAATAGCCTGTAAACGGGAGAGAGGATTTGTTTTTTCCATACGATTTAAAATTTCAAATTCTTCTTCTGGAGTAGGATAACCCATTTTTAGCTTCAATAAGAAACGATCGAGCTGAGCTTCCGGCAAAGGATATGTTCCTTCATATTCGACCGGATTTTGCGTCGCCATTACAAAGAACGGTTTTGGTAACAGTCTTGTGATGCCATCTATTGTGATACTACCTTCCTCCATACTTTCAAGTAAGGCCGATTGTGTCTTCGGTGATGTACGATTAATTTCATCAGCAAGAACGAAATTCCCCATAATTGGCCCTGGTTTAAACTCAAATTGTAATTCTTTTGGATTATAAATAGAAACACCTGTTACATCTGACGGCAGTAAATCAGGTGTAAATTGAATTCGCTTGTAATCGGCATCAATGGATTTAGAAAGGGCGCGGACTAACATTGTTTTTCCGACACCGGGAACATCTTCTAATAAAACATGCCCTTCAGCTAAGAGAGCTGTCAAAGTTAGGATCGTTTCTTTTCGTTTTCCTACCATCAATTTTTCAATATTGTTTATGATCTTTTCTACAATTGGATGTAGTGTATCAAGTTGCGTCATCGTAATCCTCCTAATTTTATAATCGTTTTCTAGTTCATTTACTGTGAAATAGAAATTAAGTTAAAGAAATGAGTTTTCTTCGGTTTATTGCAGTAGAATAGTAATCTAAGAAATAATTAGCATTTGTATTATATAAGTTAAAAATTGAAACCTATATTTTGGCTAGGAAGCCTTTGATCATGTATAGAAAAAGTTTAAATATAAAAAACATAATGACATACTTTATAATTTCGATATATCCAAAGGAAATCCTATCCTTAATTTCGTAAATATTCAGATTATTATTTTTAGTTCTACCTAATATCAGTGTTACTGATTTCTCCTAGTACCTTTTACTCAAGACCTTAGGAAAGCTTGAGAGTGTCATACCTGTGGCCTATTTGATTATTGTGGGTTTCCATGAATAATGCCATATAGTTGTTACACTATATATTCACATTAATTAACAAATTAAAGTTCGATTATAATAATATGGTGTAATTAGTTTATAAAGGTAATAATTAATTTTTAAAAAATAAATAAAGAGGGGGGATTTTAATGGTATATATGCTTGTAAATATAGTGCTGAAATTATGAGGAAAAATGGTTTTTTAATGATTCTTATAGGAAGTATAATTAGCCTAACATTCAGGTATCCACAAACAATAATTGCACTCATAGCTCTTATGATACTATTAATAATTATTATGTTTGTTAGGGTAGAGACGAAATTAAAGGTAATGGAGAAATAATATAATAATTAATTACAAAATTTTTTATAGAAATCGTATCATGATTTATAGTTGAAGAATCCATTTTGCTCGAACTTTTTCAAAATGGATTCTTCCTATTTATCATAAATTAATGGTTTTTTAATCAAACTTTATTTAAAAACAAGAGTTAATTTAACTTGCAATCCGATTTTTAGAATTGTTAGATTTTTCCGCCTGCAAAAACCGTTGTGTCTCTGTAACAACAATCCCGCTTAATCCAATCAAACCAATTAAATTTGGGATTGCCATTAGTCCATTTGCAATATCAGAGAACGTCCAAACAAGTCCTAGTTTTAAATTTGCCCCAAACATGATTATACCAACAAAAATGAGGCGGTAGTATCGAACCGCATGATAGCCAAATAAATATTCAACGCATTTCTCTCCATAATATGACCAGCCTAACATTGTGGAATACGCAAATAAAATAATTGCGATGCCAAGGATCATACTTCCGGCGCTTCCAAATACAGTTTGAAATGCAAATGTTGTTGCTTCAACGCCCGTTTTACCGGAATTCCAAGCACCTGTTGTGATAAGTACTAAACCAGTGATTGTACATACAACAAATGTATCAAGGAACGTTCCCGTCATAGATACGAGTGCTTGTTTAGCGGGGGAGTCAGTCTTCGCAGCAGCGGCAGCAATCGGCGCACTGCCAAGTCCGGCTTCGTTTGCAAACACACCTCGCGCCATTCCGATTTGAATAGCTGAAGCAATGGTTGCTCCGGCAAAGCCTCCAGCAGCTGCAGTGCCATGAAAAGCACCAGTGAAAATAAGCTGGAATGCTGTTGGAATTTGATCTATATGATAAAAAATAATAATAAGTCCAGCAATGATATAAAAGAAAGCTTTAATTGGAACAAAAAAACCAGTCACTTTTCCTATTTTTTTAACTCCGCCTAAAATGACAATTGCGATGAAAAGAGCCATTACGATTCCTGTTACGACAGGAGATACGGAAAAATTAATTTTCATAGCTTCAGCAACTGAATTAGACTGCACCATATTTCCAATTCCAAATGAAGCTGTTGTTCCGAAAATAGCAAATAATATAGCGAGCCATTTCTTTCCTAACCCATGTTCTAAATAATACATTGGACCACCCGAGTACTCACCGTTAGCACCATGTATGCGATATTTTACTGCAAGAATTGCTTCTGAATATTTTGTTGCCATTCCAAACAAGGCAGTAATCCACATCCAAAACACTGCACCGGGTCCTCCGATAGATACTGCGGTTGCAACGCCGGCTATATTTCCCATCCCGATAGTAGCTGACATGGCGGTCATTAACGCTTGGAAGTGACTAATGTCACCTCTAGAAGAGTTGTCTTCCGATTTTCCAAATGCTAGCTTATGTGCGTATAATAGTTTGATAAATTGTAGGCCTCGCAGACGTACTGTAAGGAGGATTCCTGTTCCAACAAGCAGTACGAGTGTCGGCAGCCCCCATACGTAATGATTGATTACTTCTAATACTTGATTCACTGTTTCCATCTTTACTCTCCTTTAGAAAAAATAAAAAACCATTTCATGTAAACGAAATGGTCTCTGGAGATACAAGGAATAGAAAAATAAACCGATTCGGGAATCGGTATTTTCTGTCGCTTGTCTCTGTCCTTTTACCTGAGAGATTATCCGCTGTAATGGCGGATTTGCTCCTTCGGTGCCCTGTTTCCTCCATGTTGCTATGCAACAGGAGGGAGTCTCTCCAGAGATTCGTCCCCATACAGTTCTACTTGAATACAAGACCTGAGAGTTTCAAAGCTGTCCGACCAGCTTTTTGCCCCATCGGTAGATCAAAGGATCTTCTCCTGTATGGTTCATCCGAATGCTATGAAATTAACATGAGTTATTATAATCACGATTTATATGATAAGTCAAGAAGGAAATATCTATAAATATAAAACTAAAAAACAAAATAAAAAAACTTTTCGTTTTTTAGATGGGCGAGAGCATCTGGCCATGCATAGAAGCGGTCAGTGCCTTTTCCTGCCACATGCAGGGTTTTAAAGCAAAGAGAAGAAAGTGAGTGCAGGTCATTTTTTGTTCTGTATAGTAGTTATCGATGATTTTACGCGCTCATTTAAACTGAAAAATACTTGTCTTTCGTAATTCATAGATTACCTTAGTAAGCACATTATTATAATTTTCACGCGTTAATTCATACATTTTGAATTAGAGCTGTTTTGTTTCACTATTTTGTAAATGTGGACACCTAGCAAGTACAGTTTGTATGAACAATTCTTCGTTTTCTGGTGATAGTTTCACACTGCCAAATAAGGCATTTGGATAGTGAATTTCTACACCGTGAAATGCAGCTGCTGGACGAAAACCGATAAGCATATCATCAGTTGGATGAACATCTGTAATATTTTCATAGGGAACATTGCACCAAAAAGGACCGCATCTTGCATATAAGCTCTTTTCTTGCAATTCATAGCGAATGCCGAAAATAACCCATAACATGAATAAGTCAAATATTAAAATGATACTAGGGATAATGAGCCAATCTACAGAATTCAGTGTGTTATCTAACCAGAGCGGAAGAGAGAGGAGTATATTAGATAACAGGATGATTCCAGTCATCATATACCAATATCCTCGGTCCCGTCTTACTTTCCATTTCATTACATCACCTTCTTTATTGTGTAAGATGTTTTCTTGTGAGAATTGAGGACTAGTTTATCTATATGTAAATATTACCACATTTTGGTGTATATAATTAAGAATATATTATTTTCAGAGAAGAATATTGAAAATAAAGTAGTTTATGTTGAATTTAGATGGCAGAATGGAGGGGGAAAGGAATCATTTTTTGAAATGAAGTGTAACCAAATCATATGTAAAGGAGAAATATATGAAACCATTACAAGGGAAAGTTGCAGTAGTAGCTGGTGGAACACGCGGTGCTGGAAGAGGCATTGCGATGATGCTTGGTGAAGCTGGTGCTACTGTATATGTGACAGGAAGAAGTACAAGAGGAAACTTATCATCAATGGGAAGAACAGAGACTATCGAAGAAACGGCTGAACTTGTAACGAAGCAAGGTGGAAAAGGAATTGCGGTTCGCGTTGATCATACTGTGAAAGAAGATGTCGAAGCTTTATTCGTAAAAATTGCACAAGAGCAGAATGGACAGTTAGATATTTTAGTGAATGATGTATGGGGAGGAGATCCACTGACAGAGTGGAATGTACCATTTTGGGAACATAACTTAGATAATGGAATTCAAATGCAAACAACCGCTGTACATTCTCATATCATAACGAGTCATTACGGTGTCCCGCTTATGGTGAAGAATAAGAAAGGACTCGTTGTTGAGATTACAGATGGTGTTGATTACGAATATCGAGGGAATATGTTTTATAGCCTCGCTAAAATTTCCACAATTCATTTAGCCCAGGCAATGGCAAGAGACTTAGCTCCCTACAATATAACATCTGTTGCAGTCAGTCCGGGCTTTTTACGTTCTGAAGCAATGTTAGATATATTCGGTGTGACAGAAAATAATTGGCAAGAAGGAGCAAAAAAAGATCCGCATTTTATCGCATCAGAAACGCCATTTTTTATAGGACGAGCAATTGCTTCTTTAGCGAGCGATCCGAATGTTCATAAGAAAACAGGACAAGCACTTAGTTCGTGGGAATTAGCAAGAGAATATAAATTCAAAGATATAGATGGAAGACAGCCTGATTGGGGAAAATATTTTGACGAACATGTTAAACATACTTTATAAAGAATTTTAATGGATTTAGGAAAGAATAACTAAACATTCGTAACCATACTGTTTTTTTAGTTATTACAATCTTTTTTTGATATTCACAGGATTGCAAAAGGGTTAATGAATATTGACATGAAACCAAAAGGTGTTATATTATGTCAAAGTGAAACCAAAAGGTTGCATTTTAAAATTAGGAAAGAAGGAAAAGTAATATGAACACATTACAAGATATTAAGCAAACAATCGTGCTAGAAGCACCTATTCAAAAAGTATGGGATACAGTATCAACTGCAGAAGGTATTGCATTATGGTTTATGCCAAATGATTTTCAAGCGGAAGTAGGACATGAATTTCATATTCAATCTCCTTTTGGACCATCTCCATGTAAAGTATTAGAAATTGATGCTCCTCATCATCTTTCTTTTGCCTGGGATACAGATGGCTGGATTGTTTCTTTTCTTTTAAAAGATTTAGGCGATAAAACTGAATTTACACTCATTCATGGTGGTTGGAAAGAGCCTGACTTTATTCTTCCAAAACCGAATGAGAAAAGTTCTGTTATTCGTGAGAAAATGGCATTTGGTTGGATGGCCATTGTGAACGAAAAACTTAAAAAGGTTATTGAAGGCTAAGTGTCTCCATCAGCAGAAAATTACGATGTATTCCAAGCGATTGCTGATCCAACCCGTAGAGAGGTACTTCGATTACTGGCAGAGAAGGAATTGCCTATTTCAGAAATAACATCTCATTTTCCGATTAGTCGTACAGCTGTCACAAAACATCTTCACATTCTTTCAGAGGCAAAGTTAGTTAGCGGAAAGAAGGTAGGAAGAGAAAAAATTTATCAGCTGCAGCCAGAACCTTTACAAGAATTAAAGCAGTGGCTTTCGTTTTACGAACAATTTTGGAATAATAAATTATCCATTTTGAAACACGTTGTTGAAAATGGAGAGAATCATGGGTTAAAAATTGTTGAAACAAAATTAGATAAACAAGAGGAATAAGATCACTTTCTTCTATATGAAAAAGAGTATGTTTAGAACAAATTGTTTAAACATACTCTTTTATATTTGATAAACAGGATTAAGATTAATTTGAAGATGGTAATACTGTGTATAAATTGCTGTAAAAGGAATGGACTAGATGAATATTGTTCTTGAAAGCATGATACTAATCGCTACAGGTATTCTCGTTTTAAAATTTGCGGGAAGTAAGTCTCTTAGTCAGATGACAAGAGCTGAACTTATTGTCGTTGTATCTATTGGACGCATTATTGTAGAGCCGGTGTTAAGTAAGAAGTTAGGAACAACAATATTAACCGCGTGTACATTTTCGATTGTTTTACTGATCATTCATTATTTAGAAGTGAAATCACGAAAGGTGGAGCGATTTCTAGATGGTAACACGCTCGTTATTATTAAAGATGGACAAATTGTAAAAGATAACTTACATCGTGCCAAAATGACAGAACAGCAATTATTTATGTATTTACGAGAGCTAGGAATTCATGACATTCAAACATTACAGCAAGTAACTGCAGAGCCAAGCGGCCGCATTGGTTATCAATTAACCGCTCAAGCACAGCCGGTTACTCGCGAAGTGTTGGAGAAGGTACTGCGGCAATATATTTCTAAAGAATAAGGAAAATAAAAGGACGTCTTAAGACTTATTGTCTTATGGACGTCCTTTTTTCGGCAAGATAATATGGAATGATGTTCCTTTCGAAAGCTCGCTCTCGACAGAGAATGAGCATGTACAAGTTTAAAAACAATTGCCATTCCAACTCCAATGCTTTCAGTGGAGAAATTAGCTGTTGTTCGGTGGTAATATTGTGTCTTTTAGTTAATTGTCTTTTCTCCCCCAGTATTGTTTCTATTCACTAAATTTAAGTAAAAATGAGACATTGTTGTATAGTAGTAGGGGTTCAGCCATAAATACGGGAGAAAAAGAGCAAACAGCCCCACTATACAACCTAAAATATACCATCCAATAAAACTTAACATTGTGATGAATAAGTCAAATTTATGCCCCTTCATCATTTCCTTACTTCTTCGAATCGCTTCTAGTGGTGTGCAATTTGGATCCTCTATCAGTATGTAAAAAGCCATAGCATAGGATAAGGATTTGATAATACCTGGAATAATGAATAAGAGGCTCCATAAAAGAAGGAGTATGGTTTGTAAAATACCGAGTTTTATCGTTCTAAATATATGTTTTGACTTGAATCCTTCAAATAAATTTCCAATTGTAGTAGATTCATTTTTTGCTAAACGTAATGTGAAGTTATAATACCCATAATCAAACATACTTTGCAAAGCGATAAAAATAAGAATAAGAATCGCACATCCAAGAAATAGAGACACACTACCAGTCAAATTAAGCTTTGGTTCACCGTCTACAATGTCTATAATGTCTACAAAATTCGCAGCTTGTATCGTGCTAAAAGAAAAAGCAAACATACAAGTTAGGACTAATGCAGTGATATACATGCTTACTACAGGTAAGACAAAATAAAGGAATGTTGTTCCTACCCCTAATCCCCACTTGCCCTTTAATGAAGATAAGGCTGCCTTTTTTAAATCACTAATCACTTTAGTTCCACCCTTCAAAATTTTTCATAACATAGAGAATAATAACATTTTCCAGGAGGAATATCCATTTTATAATTTTATTAATCAAATAAATTGAAATCTATCTATATTGAAATACGGAAGTGCTAATGAAATAGTAAACTATCTAAAGCAAGGATTAACGAAAAAATGAGAATACCTTTCTATAGGTATTAGGGGGTGTATCCAAGTTTCTAAATGAAATGTATGGCTGAGTAGTTACGATATTTTAAAAAATGAAAGGACATCATAAGACTTATTGTCTTATGAACGTCCTTTTTTCGGCAAGATGATATTAAATGATGTTCCTTTCGAAAGCTCGCTTTTGGCAGAAATTGTCCCATTATGAGCATGTACAAGTTTATAGACAATTGCCATTCCAAGCCCAGTCCCTTCGGAAGAGGAATCGGTTGTTGTTCCTCGGTAATATTGTTGAAAAAGATTTTCTATCATATGAGAGGACATGCCAACACCATTGTCCCTAATATGGATAACTACATGTTTATCATTATCAGAAAGTGTTGTATATATATCGGTGTGTTCAGGGTTGTGTAAAATCGAATTCATGAGAATGTTTTGTAAGATACGTTGCATAAATTTATGATCAAATTCAACATGAATTACAGGTGTATCCGTTTGAAAGTGAAGTTTATAGTTACTTGCTTGCGGATCATGACTAATGTCGGCAACAACTCTTTTTGTAAATTCGACTAAATCTTGATTCGTTTTATGTAAAGGTAACATACCTTCAGCATTATTTAGCTGTAAGACGAGGCTTAAATCTTGAATTAATTCTTCCATATGTTTTCCTTTATCATCAATTTCTTGGATAAAAGATTGAACCTCATCTTTTGACCACTCATACTGATCATTTAATAAAAGCGCTGAATATCCCTTGATATATGTTAGTGGTGTTTTTAAATCATGCGAAATACCAGCAATCCATTCTTGTTTGGCGTGCTCTATTTTTTCTCTTTCTATTTCAGCAGCTTGTAATTTTACAGCTAATATTTGGAGCTGTTGAAGTACCTCCTGATACAGAAGATAACGCATACGAAGTTTTCCCTTTTTGGTATAAATCTTTTGCAAACCTTTAGGTTGTTTGTAGTTTTCTTGTGAGAGTTGATGGATCCAAGTCATTATGAATCCAATCGGACCACCAAAATACCATCCAAACAAGCCAATGCAAAGAATTGTGCTAATAACAAAAATCCCAGCCACAAGCAAACCTTCAGTGTTTTCATTAACAATGATACCGAACAGCGGAAAAATACCTTCAACAATAATGACAATGCAAAAACCAGTTACAAGCATCCAAAGAATAAGTCCTAATGCTAAATGGAATGTAAATCGAGTTTTTATTCGCATATAAACGCCTCATTTGGAGGGATGAATTTATAGCCAATTCCTCGTAAATTTACAATGATTTTTGGTTTGCGTGTATCATCACCAAGTTTTTTCCGCAGTTTGGATATATGGATCGTGACGGTTTTTTCTTCTCCAAAAACATCGTTTCCCCATACAAATTCGTAAAGCTGAGCAGTCGTGAAAATACGATTTGGATTTTTGCAAAAGAAATGTAGTAACTCCAGCTCTTTTGCTGTGCATTCTACCGGATGATTTTTAACAGTTAATGTTGCAGATTCAGGGTTAAAAGTGAAGTAGTCATAATTGTATAAAGTACTTTGTTGTTGTGAACTCTCATACATTTTTTGACGACGAAGGATGACTTTTATTCGAGCTATTACTTCTAAAGGATTAAAAGGTTTTGTAATATAATCATCTCCGCCTATTCCTAAACCCGTCAATTTATCGAAGTCTGTTGAGCGTGCGCTAATAAAAATGATAGGTGTATTTGTATTTTTTCGAATTTCTGTACATAGTTCAAACCCGCTTATATCTGGAAGCATGATATCGAGCAAAATAATATCATATACTTTTTCTTTGATACGTTGCAGCGCATCTTTTCCTGCTGAGACAGTTTCTATATGAATGAAATTCTCTTTCCTTAGTATTATTTCTAATAATTTCAATATACCAACTTCGTCATCTATTACTAATATTTTTGCAGATTCCATTTCGATTATCCCTCATTTCAACCTCATCATATCAATTTATCTTCTGTAGATATTTATCTAAATAAAAATATTACAAGCATTTTCCATAGAGTTTACTTTGATTTTACTTTCATTCGTTAAGCTTATTGTAACATATCAATATAAAGCAGGAGGGACAACGAGTGGAAACTATTATTAAAATTAACAAATTAAGTAAGTTGTTTGAGGGAAACGAAACGGTTTCTAATGTCAATATGAAAATAAACAGAGGAGAAATTTATGGGTTTTTAGGACCGAATGGGGCCGGAAAAACAACGATTATGAAGATGATCTTAAATTTAGTAAAGCCATCTTCTGGTGAAATTATAGTATTAAACCAGCCTGTTTTACCAACATCCTATCAATATTTAAAGAATATAGGCAGCATCATTGAATATCCCGTGTTTTATGATCGGCTAACAGCAAAGGAAAATTTAGACTTTCACTGCGAATACGTTGGCTATCATGATAAAAGGGCGGTCGATGAAGCTTTAGAAATTGTTGGTCTGAAGGATGTGGGAAATAAAAAAATTCATGAATTTTCTTTAGGGATGAAGCAACGATTAGGGATTGCACGGGCGATTGTTACGAAACCGGAAATTTTAATTCTTGATGAACCTATCAATGGACTTGATCCAATCGGTATTAAAGACATTCGGGAGCTTTTATTACTTTTAAAAGAGAAATATGGAATTACTATTTTAATTTCAAGTCATATTGTCTCAGAAATTGAATCGATAGCAGATACGATAGGCATTATTAATCAGGGGAAATTATTAAAAGAAGTAAAAATGGAAGAAATCAGAAAAGAAAATATCGAATATCTTGAAATCGAAGTAGACAATTTGAAGAAAACGACACAGATACTGGAAGATACATTAGGAATTAAAAAATATGAAATAGTAGACCAGAATACGATTCGGATTTTTGAACAAGCCATTTCTCAATATCAAATCAATAAAGAATTGATATTGAATGACGTCATAGTAAAGAGAATTGAAAGAAAACAACACAATTTAGAAGAGTACTTTTTAAACCTTATTAATGGAGGCGGTCAACATGTTTAAACTTATGAAACTAGAATGGAAAAAACATTTCTTATCTAGTTATTTTAAAGGACTAGCAATTTGTATTGTTGGAATTTTTGCTGCTGCTGGTCTTATGGCAATAGGTTCTAAAGGTGAGAGTGAGCAAATGTTTCCAGATTATATGGCATTCATGTCTTTAACGAATATTCTTATTAGAATAACATTTATCATTTTTTCAAGTGTAATTTTATCACGTTTAGTCATTGATGAATACAAGAGCAAAACGATTCAATTTGTGTTTACCTATCCACTACAACGGAAAAAAATATTGCAAGCTAAGTTATCAATTGTTTTTGGATTTTGTTTTTTTAGCATAATTTTTACTACCTTTATTATCAGTATGTTAACTTTCTTTCTAAACCCAATTATAGGATTCTTTGAAACACCTGTTAGTATGAGTGAAATAATTACTACAGTTCCAACTACTTGTATTCATGCATTTATGATGGCAGGAGTAAGCCTGATTCCTTTATATTTTGGTATGAGAAAAAAATCAACCGCTACAACAATTACCTCAGCTGTATTAATAGGGTTTTTGATTAACTCAACTATTTCTAATGGCGGTAGTTCGACTAGTTTATTCGAATTCATTGGGGTACCAATTGCATTCTGTCTACTTGGTCTAATCATTGGACATCTTTCTTATTATAAAATTGACAAAATTGATGTTGCTTAAACAAAGCGGGGCTGGAGTAATATTCAAATTCAACAAGGGATGGGGAATAAAAATTGAAAAAAATGATACTAGCTTCTACTGCATTAATTGTAACTGGTGGATTCGTTTTTAGCTTCAAAGAAGTAGGAGGAAAGAGTTTTGAAAAAGAAACCTCCTTTGAAGCGGATAGTATTGAAGAAGTAGAGATAAACAACGAGTCTTGGGATATTGAGTTCAAAAATACGAAATCAAAAAAGATAACAATTGAAGTTGAAGGAAAACAAAAGGACAAGAAAAAAGATCCCGTAACAATTAAAAATGATGGGAAGAAAATAGAAATGAATCAAAAAGACCAAAAGGGAATACTTGAAGGATTCAGTTTCGGGAAGAAAGGTACAATCTATATTTCTATCCCAAAGAATGAAATAGATACGATTACATTGAATAATAGTTTCGGTGATATAAAAATGAAAGATGTAGCGACTAAAAATATTGTAATTTCAAACGACTCTGGTGCTGAAAAAATTGAAGGACTGTCAGCGGATAAGGGGAAATTTACATCAAAAGATGGGGAATTCAACTTGAAAGATAGCTCGTTAAAGGCATTAACTGTAGCTTCCACTACTGGTGATAATTATATTACAAGTGTGACTAGTCCTAAGATGAAAGTTACTTCAACAGAGGGTGAAGTAACAATTAAAAATACAAAAGAAGGAGAGTCATTGTTTGTAGAAACAAAATCAGGAGATATTGCTGTATCTTATAAAGAAGCCCCGACTTCATTAATGCTTACTACTAATAGTCATTCATCTGATATAACCGTTAATCTAGATGGATTTAAGAAAAAAAGGGATACTGAAAAATCAAAAGAAGGGACCATTGGTGATGCAGCAAATAAATTGGAAGTTTTAAGTAGAGAAGGAACAATAAAGATAAATTAACATATTTGCTGATTTGAAATAAAGCTTGATCCAAAATATAAATTGAAAGTGTATTTGGAAACAAACAATAAGAACCCATTTTGAACAAAAGAAACCCCTCTTATATATCGCTGTTTTTACGATATATAAGAGGGGTTTGTATAAAATAAAATGTTAATTTACTTTCTTTATAAATCCTTTATAGTGACGTTTCACAAGCTGGCTCTCTAGCGTTTTCATTGTTTCTAACGCGACCCCGACAATGATGAGTAAACTTGTCCCACCAATTTGGGCGGAAGCTGGTAAATTAGAAATTTTTGTGAATATAATCGGCAAAATAGAGATTGCCCCTAAAAAGATTGCTCCGATAAAAGTTAAACGATATAAGATTTTTGTTACGTATTTCTCTGTCATTTTCCCTGGTCGAATGCCTGGAACATACCCGTTTTGTTTCTTCAAGTTTTCAGCCATTTGTTCAGGGTTTACTTGAACGAAGGCATAAAAGTATGTAAATGCAATAATGAGTCCAAGGTATAAACACATTCCAACTGGGTGTGAATAATCAAAATTTGTATTGATCCATTTGGACACCGCAGAGCTTGGAAACAGCTGCGCAATTGTTCGCGGCGTCATTAAAAATGCGGAAGCAAAGATAACAGGAATGACACCTGCACTATTTACCTTAAGAGGTAAGTGTGTATTTTTTGCTCCTTGATATGGATTGTTCCCAGTAGAAGCTTTTGCATATTGAATAGGAATTTTCCGATTTGCTTGTTGAATATAAATAACACCAACGATGATTGCTAAAATGACCAAAATAATTAATGCGATTTTTATAATATGCATAAAGAGTTGATCTCCAGCATTATGAATTTGTTGTAAGTATATTTGATTCATAATACTTGGAATTCCTGCCACAAGTCCTGCAAAAATAATAATTGAAATTCCGTTGCCTACTCCATTTGCAGTAATTTGTTCACCTAACCACATTAAAAACGCAGTACCAGCGGTTAATACGGTAGCAATTAATAAGTAGGTTTTTAGGCCTGGATCCGTTATTAATTGTCCACCTGCCATATTGTTAAAGCCAATAGACATTCCTATCGACTGAATGAATGCAAGAACAATTGTAAAGTAGCGGGTAAATTGAGCTGATTTTTTACGGCCCATTTCACCTTGCTTTGCCCACTCTGCAAATTTAGGAACGACATCCATCTGTAATAACTGCACGATGATGGAAGCTGTAATATACGGTGTGATGCCAACGGCGAAAATTGAAAAGTTTTGTAAGGCACCTCCGCCAAATACATTGAGCATTCCTAAAACATTTGTTTGATCTTGTATTTTTAATACCTCAGCATTAGTATGAGGAACTGGAATGAATGTGCCAATCCGAAAAACGATTAACATCGCTAAAGTAAAAAGGATTTTGCTTCTGATCTCAGCTACTCTCATAAAGTTTGAAATTGTACGAAACATCATGTCGCCTCCTATATGTTTACTAATTATGTAAAGTAAAACTAGTTTTTATATCCTCACGTATAAACTGCAAACCTCCTTCCGAATAAAATTCATTATGACAAATGGATTTTCAAACAGTTTACGGATATAAAATAGAGCGATGTTTATGTTTTCGTAACAACTCAATAACCATAATATAACTATAAAATAAATATTTGTACAGAGGTAAGAATAAAAAGAATAAGTACATACAAGGGAATTTTGCTAGATTATAGGTGATTCGAATTGTTATAATATTCTCAAAGAAACAAAGGGGTTCACTATATGGAATTTCAATTACCTAATATAGACGGAGAAGAATTAACAGTTACAATGATTCAAGAAGCGATGGAAACGGGTAAGTTAACAGCAAAAGACCTTGTTATGTATTATTTGTATCGAATCGCCAAGTACGATAAAGCCGGTTATCCATCAATTGCTTTGCCAGCAGGATATATGGAAAACGGGCGTCCATTTGGCATTACTTTTGCTGGAACGGCATTTAGTGAGGGAACTTTAATAAAGATTGGTTACGCTTTTGAGCAAGCAACAAAATTTCGGAAGCCTTCTAGTTTAATAGAGAAAGTGTAGTAGATATAAAAGTGGTTTTTGTGTAAGAAAAGAAGGACTCATGAATAAATAATATGTACGGGTAGTGATATAGTGAGGATTGGTAAATTTGGAGAAGTAAATAAATTGAGTATTGATACAATTAGGCATTATATGGATTTAGGGTTGATTGTGCCTGAAAAGAAGGGAGGGCATTATTTTTTTGATGAGCACTGTCAAAACGATTTAGAAATTATTTTAGAATTTAAAGGGATGGGCTTTAGTTTAAACGAGATTAAAAATTTTTTTCTTTATAAAAAATTTGGTGAATTTATGGACTATGAACAAGATACGTACTATCAATCTTTATTTATGGATAAATATAAGCAGGTTGAGCAGGAAATAAATAATTTAGTAAAAATAAAGGAAAAGCTAAAGACGAAATTAGATGTGTTATCAGCAAAATCGAAAGGTTCAAGCTGGGGGATTGGGATTGATTTAAAAGTACTCGATATGCTGAAATGTTTAAAATGTAGTGCAAAGCTTATTCTTCAAGATGGGATCATTAATCGAAATCAAATTATGGAGGGAAAGTTAACTTGCAATTGTGGAGAAGAATACCTTGTTGAATCAGGTATTTTAAAGGTTGGCAATTCATTTCAGGCGGCTGCTTCCCACCATCATGAAGAATTTGTTCTTGAATATATTCATGTAACTGATCCAACTTATTTGGAAAATATCCGTAAAGTTGGAGAATGGTTAAGGAGGAAACTTGGTCGATTAGACTTAAACGATAAAGTAGTACTTGAGCTAGGATCCGGAGTTGGCTTTTTTCTGCGAAATATTTTTCGGGAATTACCGGAAAATTGCTTGTATATTGCTGTTGATCGCAACTTAGAGAGGCATCGGTTTTTAAAAGGGGTATTAGAGAGATCTGGTGTCAAAAGAAACATTCTCTTTATTTGCGCTGACTTTTTAGATATACCTATACAGGAATACTCTGTCGATATCGTGATGGATCATTCGGGTACTAGTAATTACAGCTTTGAACATGAGGAATTTTTGCTTCGTGAAGTGGATTCTCTTTTTAAGCCTGATTGTTACTTATTGGGATCATTTATTGCTTTTAAAAACTTTAGCACCAAAAGCAAAATTGAAGCTAAATTCAGAGACAACTTTATAGCTAGAAAAATTAAGAAAAACATCAATGGTTTGAAGTATATACCTCTTGAGGAAAGGACTTCTGAATATATTGATAGAGGTGGAAAGTACGAAAATTTCTTTGTACAGGGGGAAGAAATATATTCATATTCATTTTTTGGAAAAAGATAGGGTTAACCCTATCTTTTTTTCATTTTCCATTAAAAATTTATGGACTGCACCTATTGTTGTCGGGTTCACCCAACAGCTTACACTTTGTTATATAAAAAATTAAGCGAGGTGGAGTACTTATGGAAGCATTACAAATGAATATAAGTAACGAAAAGAGCAAAAAAGAAATAAAAAACCTAGTCCTCTATTCTACAGGAAAAACTGTGTCAATATTTGGTACAGCTATTTATAATTTTGCGTTAGGATTATACGTTTTAAAGCAGACGGGTTCAGCATTAAGCTTTGCAATTACTCTTATATTAGGAATTATTCCAATGATTATCATCAATCCGTTTGCTGGGGTGCTTGTAGATAAAGTCAATAAAAAGAAGTTAGTTGTATTTATGGATCTTCTAAGCGGAATCTTGTTAGTTTCGGTTTATATATTATGTATGAAATATGAATTAAATTTACTTATTATTTACACCACTACCTTCCTTTTGACGGTGTTTACTACTTTCTTTGGAATAGGTTTAGAAGCAGCGAAGCCAAACATTGTATCTGAAAAGATGTTGATGAATATTAATTCTATTAGTAAAATAATTGACTCAATCTCTTCAATTATGGGACCTATGTTAGGCGGGATTGTTTTTGCAATCTTTGATATGAGAACTTTTATTATTATTAATGGAATTTCTTTTATTCTTTCCGGATTATCAATGATGTTTATTCATTTCAAGCTTTTCAATCATCAATCAAATGAAGAGCATTCAGATGGAAAAATTCATTTAATTAGAGATATGAAAGAGGGATTTAACTATTTATTCAAAAGAAAGAGTATTAAGAGCATGTTTATGATCTTAATATTAATTAATTTCTTTCTCGGTTTTGCTGTGACTGTTCCATTACCGTATATGATCAATACCGTTCTAAAGCTAGGTTCAAAAGAGTTTGGTATGATCCAAGGAGCTTTCCCAGTGGGGATGATTTTAGGGGCTTTATTGGTAAAGAAAATCACAGAAAGAATTTCCTACTCCATTCTTTTAAAATATTTAAGTTTTGCTTTATCAATTTTTATGATTTTATTAGGAGTTCCAGTTATGCTGAAAAGCTTACAACTGAACTCTATCGTTTACGCCTGTTTCTTCATTGTCCTCATGTTCTTGTTTGGAGTAGTCATAGCGCTAATTGACATCCCTCTGTCTTATTTTATGCAAAAAGAGATTCCAGATGAATATAGAGGTAGGGTACTAAGCATTGGCATTACTATCGCGAAAATAATGCTTCCTATGGCGATGATATCATCAGGATCTCTATTAAATATCCTTCCTTCTTATGTCATGCCTGTTGCAGGGGGAATATTGTTTTTTCTATTTAATATTGGTTCGTCAAATAAGTTGAACTTTGAATTGACTTCCAAAAATATAAGTACTTAATTTGTTAAGCGGCGTTATAGTTGAAAAAAACTCTCCTTCCAGTATACTGAATAAAGAAATTCACCTTAAAGGTAATGTTTGATCATCTATAGATCAAATTTCTGGAATAAAGATTTAAAAAGGGAAAGGTGTTAGAAATGAAAACGTATATTGTAGTTGGAGCTGGGATTCTCGGAGCATCTACTGCTTATCATCTTGCAAAAGCAGGAGCTCGTGTTACATTGGTTGATCGTCAAGATTTAGGGCAGGCAACGGATGCAGCAGCAGGGATTGTCTGTCCTTGGCTGTCACAGCGCCGGAACAAAGCTTGGTATCAAATGGCGAAAGGGGGAGCTCGTTACTATGCTTCCTTAATTGAACAATTAGAAGCAGATGGCGAAACAGATACTGGTTATAAACGTGTAGGTGCGATTAGTCTCCATACAGAAGAGAAAAAATTAGATCAGATGGAGGAGCGAGCGTATAAACGACGCGAGGATGCTCCGGAAATTGGTGAAATTACACGTTTATCGCCAGCTGAAACAAAAAAGCTTTTTCCGCCATTATCAGAAGAGTATAGTGCTGTACATATTAGCGGTGCTGCGCGTGTGAACGGTAGAGCACTTCGTCAGGCTCTTGTGAACGCTGCAAAGAAACATGGTGCTGTATATAGGAATGGAAATGCATCATTAGTACATGAAGACAATCGTGTTATTGGTGTTGAAGTAGATGGTGAAACTTCAACAGCTGATCAGGTGATTGTAACTGCGGGTGCTTGGGCAAATGAGTTATTGCAACCACTTGGTGTCAATTTCTTAGTTACATTCCAAAAAGCGCAAATTGTTCATCTTCATGTACCAGACGTGAATACAGACAATTGGCCAGTTGTTATGCCGCCAAATGACCAATATATTCTTGCTTTTGAAGATGGCCGTGTAGTAGTAGGCGCAACACATGAAAATGACACTGGATTTGATTACAGAGTTACAGCTGGCGGATTACATGAAGTATTTGATAAAGCATTATCAGTTGCTCCAGGTTTATCGAATAGTACGATGATGGAAACAAGAGTTGGATATAGGCCGTTTACACCAGGATTTCTTCCGGTAATTGGCGCATTACCTAACTTTGAAGGCATACTCGTTGCCAATGGCCTTGGTGCTTCTGGGTTAACGGCAGGACCTTATTTAGGTTCTGAACTTGCGAAACTTGCCCTTGGTGAACAGACAGAACTTGATCTTAGTTATTATGATGTAGCAGGGGCAATTGAACAGCCAAAGAATTAGAGAAATAGTATGAATTACATATAGGGATAGCATTACATGCCCATCAGCCTAAAAAATAAAATAATTCATAACAAAAAAATTTCCTTTCCTACAACTATTTATATGAATTAAGATTTTTTTTGTTGTGAAGAGAAAAGGATTTCTTAGCTTGATGGCCATGGGGTAGAACCACATTGCTATCAAGTTAAGGGTGCTAAAAAGGTATATGTGAGAGTTATTTTTTAAAAACTTCTACGATTGTACTAAAGATGGGCATAACAAATAAACCTAATACATAGGTGTTTTTAAAAATATTATGCAACTTTGATACTTTGTGACAACGTATAATCATACACAACACCTAAGATATCAAAGACGGTTTTTTTTCGTACCGGTGAGATTTTCTCCCGTTTTTCTCTAAAAAATAATATAAGTGCAGTAAAACTTTTAATAATTTATGGATGCCCTTCTGTAATCCTTCATAAAACAATAGATAATAATTCTTTATCATATAGATGGATTTGTATTCACTTAGCTCTTTCTTTTTCTTATTTTGAACATCGTCGATGAACAGAGTAAAATACTAATGAATTACCCATATAAATGGCATTCTAAACGTTCTTTCTTGATTTCTTTGCACTTGTCAATTTGAAAGAAAGATTTCCATGTTTTGAATAAAATTTCAATTTGCCAGCGTAATGGTTGGAATTAGTAGTATAAAAAATAGGGGATGCAAAGCAATGAATGAATTTTATAATGCGTTAACATATGTAAATAAAATGTTTTATGAACCCAATCACTTAACCATAAAAGCTGTCCGAGAAGAAGCTCAAAATTCAGATTATGGGGCTGGTATATTTCAGCTAAATTCAAAATCGATTAGATTTAGAGTCGCAAAAATAACACCTACCAAGATAGGACAGTTTGTTGCTTTTTGGGAAAAAGATGGGGATAATAAAAACCAAGCCTTTTCATATGAAAAAGCTACTGATTTATTGGTTATCAATACTTTTACTAGAAATAATAATTTTGGACAATTCGTTTTTCCAAAAGAAGTACTTGTAAAACAAAATATTCTTAAAACAGCCACTACAAAAGGAAAAATGGCAATTAGAGTTTACCCTAGTTGGGAAAATCCCACTAGCAAACAAGCTATCGAAACACAGAAATGGCAATTAGAATATTTTGTTGGGATGAACAATACAAATAGTTTACCAATACAAGAACTATTAAAGCTATACTCTAACTAAAATTGGATAGCCCTAAATGTGGTTTTAAAATAAAGTTCGATAATTTAAAACAAAATATTCCATTTCCGTAAACAGGTGCGTTAGTGGAATAAGGAGTATTAAAATAATCAAACTTTTTTATAAAAATTTCATACTTAGTTAAAAAGAGAAACTCCATTTTGATCAATCTTTTTTCAAAATGAAGTTTTTATATTTGCTTTTAAATAAGGATTAAAACACATTTTTTAATCAAACTTTATTGCAAAGCTACAGTTTACTGATTTTTACCTAATTCCTAGAGATAAAGGTGGAATCTTTATGTTTTATAACAACAAGAATGAACTAATGTTTGTTGGTAAGGCAAGAAAGTTAAGACCAAGAATAAAAAAACATTTTGAAGATACTGTATCAGTAATCAAAGACCATAGAGATGAAGTAATCAAAATTGATGTAGCTCATAAAAAGGACTAATAAAATGAGACAACTTTTCCTCGGCTTATTAGTCCTTTTTTACCGCTTGCAACGTTACGTTGCACAATGATACGGATATCATTTGAGAGAAAGAACAATTTGATACGATAAAGGATGGGAATAGATTGGATAATCATAGCCAAACACCGGCGTATATATATACGTATGCATTTCGCGAAGAGGAACGTTCTTTATGTTATATGGAGATGCGCTCACTTTTTGGAACGGAATCGCACTCTAATATATTGAAAAGCACAATCAAAATTGATCCGAGCCGAAGCCCGTTTATTAAAGAACGGATTGACGTAATGTATGAAGGAGATGAACTGCCAGATATTTTGAAGCAGGTCGAACAGATTGATTTGTCTGGATCCACGTTCAAAGTCATCTTCGTTAAAATTAATGATCTTGATAAATCGAAAAAAATAGAATACGGAGAACGCCGCCTTATTGAGCGAGATATCGGCATGCATATTGAAGGTGAAGCCGATGTGCATCATCCAGAGCGTGTATTTGGCATTGTAATCATTGGCGGACGTTGGTACTTCGGAACATATATGGAAAGCGAGGCTGTTTGGTTCCATCACGTGAAAAAACCACGCAGCTATTCTACATCACTAAGCACACGTGTAGCGAGAGCTGTTGCGAATATCGCTGTGCCAAATCCTGATGGAGTCAAAGCGATCGATCCATGCTGTGGTATTGGAACGGTAGTGGTAGAAGCACTCTCTATGGGCATTGACATCGTTGGCCGTGATATTAACCCGCTTGTCGTAATCGGATCAAGAGAAAACATCGCGCATTTTGGTTTTGAAGGAGACGTAACGGTAGGACCTATCGAAGACATTCAGACAAACTACGATGTAGCAATTATCGATATGCCGTACAATCTATTTACGTGCGCAACACCAGAAGATCAATTCTCGATTTTAAAGCATGCGCGCCGTATTGCAAAAAAAGTAGTAGTTGTAACAAGCGAAACAATGGATCACATGATCGAAGAAATTGGATTTGAAATTATAGACCGCTGCGTAACAAGAAAAGGAAACTTTGCTCGGCAAATTCTTGTTTGTGAATAGGGAAGTAAGGGAAGACCAATGAGTGCATTGGTCTTTTTTTGTTTACTTTTCATTTTTAAACGTTCATTTTTGTTACGTTGTATATTCTCGTTTTGGAGGTATTTGTATTTCTTAGCTTGATAGCGATGTTATTTTACCCCTAAACGTAGTTTCTTACTTATTAGTCAAGCTGGACATTTCAACAGATTTTTGCGTACAACGTTTCATAGCTGAAATGATAGCTGTTCTTAAGCCTTTTTCCTCTAATGTTGCTACAGCTTCTATTGTCGTTCCACCTGGAGAACAAACCATATCTTTAAGTGTGCCTGGATGTATTCCTGTTTCAAGTACCATTTTTGCAGAACCTAATACAGCTTGAGCTGCGAATTTATATGCTTGAGTTCTTGGCATACCATCTAGTACAGCAGCATCTGCCATGGCTTCTATAAACATATATACATATGCTGGAGAAGAACCACTTACAGATGTTACAACATCCATTAATTTTTCATTTACTATCTCTGTTTGGCCAAAACTATTAAATATATTTAGTATGTCTTCTAGATCTTTTTCTGTAACCATTTCATTAGCACATAACGCAGACATTCCTTCTCCAACAAGAGCAGGTGTATTAGGCATTACTCTAACAACTTTTAACTTTCTGCCGAAAGTATTCTCAGTACTCTTAATACTTTTTCCAGCAGCAATAGTTACGACTATTACATCGTTTTTTATCTGCTCTTTTATTTGGTTAATTACTGATGAGTATAGGTCTGGTTTGATTGATAAAATTAAAATATCAGCATTGTTAGCTACTTTATTGTTGTCAGTAGTTGTAGTTATATCATATTTTTCACTAACATTTTTTAAATTCATGACACTTATATCTGAACAAATTATTTTATCTGAAGAAACTATATTTTTGTTAATCATTCCACCTATCATAGCGATACCCATGTTTCCGCATCCGATGAATCCTATTTGTTTGTTCATAATAACTCGCTCTTGCTCCTTTTATTATACATTTTATTGGTTTGAAATTATTATTCTGAAAAAATAATGACATCTCGTACAGAAGAAATAAACATTATAACGAGATTTGTATAAAAAAACATTTTAAAAGAGTACATTACTTTTTGCAATACAAAAAATATATAGAAATCACTTATTAACAGGAATTAAACTTGTCATCTTCCTTGTTTTCTAAAATATCTCTTGACATAAAAATGCGTTATATTGCATACTATATAAAAATTAAAGTGAACATCGTTGAAGGGAACTAGTACATATGTCTTCTTGCGCAAGAGAGTGGAATCCGCAGGCTGAAAGATTCCTCGTATAGAAATTATCGAACCTATCCCTGAGTCTTAAACGAAAGTTTAGGCGTATGCCTGCGTTACAGGCGACAAGCGGATATAGATTTATATCAATGAAGGTGGTACCGCGGAACAATGACCGTTTCGTCCTTTTTTTAAGGGCGGAGCGGTCTTTTTTATTTGGCTCCTTATTGCGAGTTAGTAAGGGATTCTTTGTGCAAATTGCACGTGGTAGAAGAATAGTTTGTTCCATTTGAAAAAAGAAGCAGCACAATTTACAAAAAACTTTTATTTTAGACTAGGAGGTACAAAAGTGAAAAAACAACGAATTGTCGTAAAAATCGGAAGCAGTTCCTTGGCAGCAAATCATGGCGGCATCTCTGGCGAACAGCTTTCAGATCACGTCGCCGCCTTGGCGCGACTGAAGCAGGAAGGACATGAAATCGTGCTGATTACATCTGGGGCCGTCGCCGCAGGTTTTTCCGCTCTCGGGTATCCCGGCCGGCCTGTGACAATTAAAGGGAAGCAGGCTGCCGCCGCTGTCGGGCAAAGTCTGTTGATGCAGGCGTATACGGAGGAATTCCGCAAATATGGGATTGTTACCGCGCAGCTTCTGCTGACAAGAAGTGATTTTTCTAGAAAAGAACAATATAGTAATGCCTACGCCACTTTATCCGAGCTACTAAACCGCTCCGCTCTTCCTATAATCAATGAAAACGATTCTATTTCTTTGGAGGAGCTGACGTTTGGTGATAATGACATGCTGTCAGCTTTAGTAAGCGGGCTTGTCTCGGCGGATATGCTCATAATTTTTACGGATGTGAACGGTTTGTATGACCAGAATCCCCAGAAAAATCCGGACGCGAAAAAGTATTACTTTCTTCCTGCCGTTACGGAAGAAATCGCCTCTCTTGCTGGAGATGCTGGCTCAAAACTTGGTACAGGCGGCATGAAATCGAAAATCGATGCGGCAAAGACGGCACTATCTCTCGGTGTGAGTGTATTCATCGGAACAGGACGTGGACAGGAGAAGCTTTTAGATGTTTTGAAGGGTAAAGGTGATGGAACGTATATCGGCAATACGCCTCAAAAAGTGATTAAGATGAACAAGCAATGGATCGCGCTGCATTCGCTTGTCAGCGGACAAATCGAAGTGGATGCCGGAGCAGCCGCTGCCATCATTCAGCGTGGAAAAAGTCTTCTGCCTGCCGGTGTTACCGGTGTGTTTGGGATCTTTCAAGCCGGCGAAGTCGTGGAGGTCATCACAGAGCAAGGACGGGTGATAGGGAAAGGACAGTGCAGATATAGTGCAGAGGAATTGCAGGAGCTAAAAGGTATGCAGAGCCACGACATTCAAGTGCGAGGCGAAAGGCATAGCTATGAGGTCATTCATAGGGATAATTGGGTTTTATTTTAAAAATAGAGAAATGGCTCGTTCAAGTGAAGAACACAGGCTCCTCCGTCCTAGAAGATGCTGTTTGTCTTTTCTCGCTCTAAGCGTCAGATTGATTCAACTAATATCTATGCAGGAGAGTCTTGGGTGGTAGTGCCTAGTTGGCCACGTCTCAAATTTTATACTTTTTAATTTTTAAAAGGAGGAAACGAAAATGAATGAAGTGTTGGCAAAGGGACAAATAGCGAAGAAGATTGCGGGAGGGCTTGTGGCTAAATCGACTAATGAAAAAAATAAGGCACTGGCGGCTGTCGCTGAGCAATTGATAATAGAGACACCTTATATTTTGGAGGAGAACAAACGGGATATCGAACAAGGTAAAGCAAAAGGAATGTCTGCCTCTCTCCTCGACCGCCTCATGCTGAATGAACAGCGCATTATTGATATGACAGAGGGTATCCGGCAGCTGATTGATTTGCATGACCCTGTCGGAGAATGTGTAGCTGCATGGGAACGGCCGAATGGATTGTCTATTCGGGAGATGCGCGTGCCGCTCGGTGTTGTCGGGATGATTTACGAGGCGCGGCCGAACGTGACGGTGGATGCGGCCACAATTTGCTTGAAAACAGGCAACGCAGTGATCTTGCGTGGTAGTTCTTCCGCCTCTTATTCCAACAAAGCCATCGTCGCTGTCATTCATCGTGCGCTCAAACAAACGAGCTTGCCTTCAGAAAGCGTACAGCTCATTGAAGACAATTCACGAGACAACGCAAAGCAGCTGTTCACATTGAACGAGTACTTGGATGTTCTTATTCCAAGAGGTGGCAAGCAGTTGATAGATACTGTAGTGAGAGAAGCGTCTGTTCCTGTATTAGAAACAGGTGCGGGAAATTGTCACATTTTCATTGATGAAACAGCGGATAAACAGATGGCATTCGATATTATCGTAAACGCCAAAACACAGCGTCCGTCTGTATGCAATGCTATTGAAACAATTATACTTCATGAGAATTGGGCACAGCGATTCGGTACCGAGCTGTTTTCTTTCTTGAAGGAAAGAGGAGTGGAGCTGCGCGGAGATAAGAAAGCATTGGCAATTGATTCTTCTCTTGTACCCGCTTCAGAAGAAGACTGGGAAACAGAGTTTTTGTCTCTTACGCTGGCAGTCAGAATCGTTTCCTCTGTTGAAGAAGCGATTTGCCACATCAATGCTTATGGCTCCATGCATTCCGAAGCGATCATTACAGAGAACGAGGAAAACGTCAGCAAGTTTTTCACGTCCGTCGATGCCGCGGCGCTCTACCATAATGCTTCGACCCGCTTTACTGACGGCTTTGAATTTGGCTTCGGCGCAGAAATCGGCATCA
This sequence comes from Bacillus sp. 103mf, assembly GCF_900116295.1. Classification (GTDB taxonomy): domain Bacteria; phylum Bacillota; class Bacilli; order Bacillales; family Bacillaceae_G; genus Bacillus_A; species Bacillus_A bruguierae. The sequence goes on along the minus strand of NZ_FPAF01000004.1, from coordinate 254,917 downwards.
GCACGCAAAAGCTACACGCGCGGGGACCGATGGGGCTATCTGCCTTGACTTCCACAAAATATGTGATTCGTGGGAATGGGCAGATTCGGGGATAAGAAGTAGAAGGACAGATGCAAAGCCCCTTTTATTTTATGAGATGGGACCTGCGGCATCTGGTGAGAATTTGGTTACAGTCGCTTTGTATTCAATTTCTTATTGAGCGAATGGATGAGTTTAGTTAAAGAAGAAAATCAAATCGCATAGCCTATAAAAAAAGAAAGCAAACTAAAATCGTGGGTGCCGATAATGAAAAAATATTACTCCGCGATCTTTATATAGCGTATTTATTATGGTTGGCATCCTTGAAGGAATAATTAAATCAAACTACAAGGGTGGTGAAAAAATGGTTAAAAATAAGAATAATCAATTTAAGAATAATAAAAATGCTCTACCAAAAGCAGATGTAGAATTCGCAGGAGAAAATGGACTTGAAAAAATAGCATTAAGAGCTCAAAAAAAATCAAAATAAGTAAACAATATGGGGCAGTAAATCTGTCCCTCAAAATTAACCTGGTGTTTTTAAGAGATACTAAAATGAATGTTTCTGAGACCGGAGATTCTATTCATCAAATAATTCGTGAGTTTTCATTGAAAAGAGAGAGCTCTTTTCAATGAAAACTCACATATATTATATATACATGGGATAACATTATAATGGTTTTTTTTACATAATTGTGATACTATTTTCCTTTACAACAAAAAAAGGACGTGACATATAGTGATCAAAATTGAGATGCCAACACCAGACGTTACGATTACACAGCGCAAACAAGTAATTAAAGGTGATGAGCCGATAATTACTCCTATTAATGGATTTATTGATTTTCACCTGATTCCAAGAGATAAAGGCGGCATTTTTATGTTTTATAATAATAATGATGAGCTTCTGTTTGTTGGAAAAGCACGTAAATTACGTCAAAGAATTAAAAAGCATTTTGAAGATAATGTTTCACCAGTGAAGGCATACAGAGATGAAGTATATCGAATTGATGCATGTATCGTAGAAGATCCGATGGAACGAGAAATTTACGAAACATATATTATTAATGATTTGCAAGCGAAATATAATGTAGACAAAGTATTTTTCAAATAAAAAATTCTGGAAATAAAATGACCTCAGCATTATGCTGAGGTCATTTTATTTGGCGTCTATTCACAAAGTTAGTTTTTCGCAAGATTTAGCTGCCAAGAAACGCCATACTTATATTCAATATGAGAATCTATTAAAAATGAATAACTTCACATAACTAAAAAAATACAAACATATACTGGTACAAGCAAACTTGAAAGGAGACAATCATGAATTGGTTAGAAGCCTTTATTTTAGGAATTATCCAAGGATTAACAGAATTTTTGCCAATTAGCAGTACTGGTCATTTGTATTTAGGGAGACACCTTTTTGGTTTAGATGAGGCAGGTCTTTTTTTAGATACGATGCTTCATATAGGGACGTTAGTAGCAGTTTTTATTTATTATAAAAAAGAATTTCTTTATTTACTTAAAAATCCGTTCTCAAAATTAACATATTTATTAATTATCGGAACAATCCCTGCAGTGGTAATCGGTTTATTGTTTAAAGATTTCTTTGAAGAGATTTCAAAAACAGGTATTACAATCGGATGGGAATTCTTGGTGACAGGTTTGTTTTTATATATAGCAGAGAAACAAAAAAGCGGTCGGAAAAAGATGGACGAAATTACATATAAAGACGCACTGATTATCGGTTCTTTCCAAGCAGTTGCGATTTTCCCAGCAATTTCAAGGTCAGGGATGACGATTGTTGCTGCGTTATGGAGAAAGCTAGACCGTGAAACAGCAGCTTATTTTTCATTTTTATTATCGACACCTGCAATTGTTGGAGCAATCATCTTACAGTCATTTGATGTTTTTCAAGGGAAAGCAGAAGCAATTTCTAATACTTCACTTATCGTTGGTACGCTATCTGCAGCGTTCTTTGGCTATGTTGCAGTATCCTGGATGATTCAATATTTAAAACATCATTCTCTCAAAACGTTTGCGTATTATGTATGGGCTCTTGGCATTTTAATTCTTACTTTACAATTTACTGGTGTATTTTAAGGAGGAAGACCATGAAAAAATATGAGCAAGCAGTAGGATTATTTTATGGAGGATTTTTTATGTTGGGGCTAGCTGGAGGAGCTTTATTAGAAAAGCCTAACATTGGGATTTTTGTCGGGATTGCTTGTGGATTATTTACACATGCAGTTCTTGTTATGAAAGATAAAAACGAATGAAATCATCGCTAAAAATCAAAATCTTGTATTAGAGTTATGATACAGGGTTTTTTTAGTTTGTCATAAGTTGTATTGTTCAAGAGATGTTGCATGAATAGTAAAATAGGTAGAAAATTCAGGGGGGTAATGTATTGGAGATTGCAATTGTAATTGGAGGAAGCATTGCTGGAAAACTTGCTGCAAAGGCTTTATCTCATTCTTTTCAGCAAGTCATCGTTTTAGAAATGGGCGAAGAATGGACAGAAAAGGCACCTAGAAAGAAGATTCCACAAAGTTATCATCCCCATGTGTTGTTAAAAGGTGGAGAAGAAGCAATTGAAAGATTATTTCCTGGCATTACGGAGCAATTAATTGAAGATGGAGGTATTGTAAATAACTTTACAGGAGATTTAAGGTGGCATCATTTTGGTTTATGGAAGCAACCTTTTGTTGGAGAATTGAAAATGGTCCAACAGAGTCGTCCTATGCTCGAGTGGCATTTGCAAAAGCGGATCAATCAAGTTTCTAATATTAGCACGAAATATGAAACAAAAGTGAAGCAGTTGCTAATAGATCAGCAGCAAAACAAAATTGTCGGAGTAAAAATACAATGTTTGAAAACAGGAAAAGAAGAGGAAGTTCATGCAGATGTAGTCGTTGATGCAAGCGGATTTGGTTCTAAAAATATAGATTGGTTACAAATACATGGTATAGAAGTGACAGAAGAAAAAGTAAGGATCCAGTTATTTTATGCGACTAAATTAGTTTGTTTAAAACAGAAAGAACGTCTTGATTGGTGTAATTTACTTGTTTCCCCTAGTTTCCCTGAAAACCCTTATGGTGCATTTATTCAAACCGTTGAAGACAATCGTTATTTTATAACGTTTAGTGGTTATGCCGATGAGCATGCACCACAAACTGACAAAGAATTTCTTGTCTTTGCTCATAAGTTACCTATTCCAGATGTACTTGGTTTTCTTACAAAAACAGAATCGATTACAGATATAAAAATACATAAGATTCCTTACCAAGTGCGGCGGCGTTTTGATTTAACGAGAAATATACCAGAAGGTTTCTTAGTAATTGGAGATGCTCATTGCCGTTTTGACCCTGTGTTTGGACAAGGAATTTCTGTCGCGGCGATGGAAGCAGAAGAATTGCAGCGATGCCTGCAGAAAGGCAGTCCGCTAGAAAAAGGATTCACTAGAAAATTTTATAAGCGAATAGCCAAGATTATTGCAACGCCGTGGGAAATGACGACTACAGAATCACTTCGTCATCCTAAGATTAGAGGAGCTAAACCTTTTATGCAGCCATTTCAACAGTGGTATACGAAAAAAATATATCAACTTTCCGCAAGCAATTCAGAAATTTATATTCGATTAGTACGAGTTATGAATCTCATACGTAGCCCATTACACCTTTTTCATCCAAAAGTATTGTTTGCTGTATTTACGAGCCGAAGAAAATAGTCGTTCCCCAGCAGGATTTTATGACAAAATAGCAAAATGTATATAGTTGATAAATTTTTGAAAAGGAATGGTTAGCGTATGGAACTCTATTTAGAAAAATTAAGGGCAGGAGACGCAGAGGAATTGTTTGTTTTTGAATGTAGTAACAGGACGTTCTTCGAAAAGACGGTACCAAGCCGCGGTGAGGATTACTATACATTTGAAATGTTTCAAAAGATATTTTATGAATTATTACAAGAGCAATTTGAATGTATTTCATATTTTCATCTCATAAAAAATCATGAAGGAACAATTGTTGGACGAATGAATTTAGTAGACATTGAGAAAGATAAAGAATTGGGGTATCTTGGATATAGAATAGGAGAAAAATATGCCAGAAGAGGTATTGCCACTAAAGGTGTAAAACTCCTTTTAGCTGAAGCTGCAAACTATCACGTTACTGAAATTCATGCAAAAACAACAACTGATAATATTGCTTCTCAAAAAGTATTAGAGAAGAGCAATTTTTCACGTAGCTCAATTGATGAAAACGTAGCTCAAACTGATTTTATCCATTATGTTTGGAGACATACTAACTAAAACAAAAAAGGAGAACAATACAATTATGGACTTACGTTATCCGATTGGCCATTTCACTTATGAAGAAAATATTACGCAAGATACAATAGAAAATTGGATAAAACAAATTGAAAACCTTCCTACTGAATTAACACAAGCAATAAAAGAATTAGATAAAAATCAGCTAGATATGCCATATCGTCCTGGAGGATGGACAGTGCGCCAAGTTGTTCATCATATTGCAGATAGTCATATGAATAGTTATATTCGTTTTAAATTAGCACTGACAGAAAACAATCCTACGATTAAACCATATATGGAAGAGAAATGGGCAGATCTTCCTGATTCTGAGCTTCCGGTAGATGTATCTTTAGCAATTTTAGAATCATTACATAGAAGATGGGTTACTTTGCTGAGATCGATGAAACCTAGTGATTTTGAAAAGACGTTCCATCATCCTGAGTCAGGATCTAATAAATTAGGTGTAACGATTGGGCTTTATGCATGGCACGGTCGCCATCATACTGCCCACATTACTTCTCTTCGCAATCGATTAGGATGGTAATAAGTTTAGAGATTATAAATTAGGCAGTTGAAATCTTTTATTTAATAAAGAATAGATTTTGATTTTTATAGCATAACCGTTTTTTCTAACAAATGAAGCAACAAATTATATATTCATTCATGTAAGGAATACGGAAACAAAGGAGATGCACATATTGTTTGAGAAACATAATGATCCAAATATAAAGCGCGATACTAGTTTTAATAGTTTGCGTGCCGACTGCGAGAACTGCTTCGGCTTATGTTGCGTTGCACTACCTTTTGCAGCTTCAGCAGATTTCGCAATTGATAAAGACGGCGGAACACCATGTAAAAATCTCCAATTGGACTTTCGGTGCGGCATTCATAAGAATCTTAGACAACAGGGGTTTAAAGGGTGTACTGTTTTTGAATGCTTCGGTGCAGGGCAAAAGGTTTCGCAAGTAACTTTTGAAGGAGTCGATTGGAAAGAAGGTCCAGAAACGGCAAAGAAAATGTTCGATGTGTTCCCAATTATGCAGCAACTTCATGAAATGCTCTCATATTTGACGGAAGCCTTGACGTTGAAAGCGACTCGTCCGATTCACAGAGAACTGAGGCGCGCACTTGATGAAATGGAACGACTTTCGCAACTTAGTCCTGATTTACTCATAGAACTAGATGTTCCATCACACCGAGCGTATGTAAATGATTTACTTTTAAAGACAAGTGAACTCGTGTGGATAGAATCAAATCGTCAGCGTAAGGGTTCTCAAAAAAGCAAGAGAATCAATTATCGAAGTGCTAATCTTATGGGGGCCAATCTTAAAGGAGCAGATCTTAGAGGAGCTAACTTAAGAGGAGCATACCTAATTGCTGCTAACCTTCGCGGTGCAGATATGCGAGCGGCAGACCTGATCGGTGCTGATTTACGAGATGCTGATCTTAGAGGAGCAGATCTCACAGAGAGTATTTTTCTTACTCAAGTTCAGATTAACTCAGCGAAGGGAGATGCGCGTACAAAATTACCTAACTCGCTCTCTCGCCCGGCACATTGGTCTGCTTTGGAAACGAAAATGAATTAAACAACATAAAAGAAATCAACAAGGCTCTGCTATAAAATAGAGCCTTGTTGATTTAATTATCTTTGGGTCTAATAAATTTAAGAGCCAATATAGCTCCCAAAAGAGCAAGAGAAATGGAAAGGTAAAAGATATAATTATCCGGTCCCTTCATTAATAAAGCAAATAAAGGCGGACCAGCTGCTACACCAACAAAACGCATAGAGCTATAAAGAGATGTGATAGACCCCCTTTGTTCTTTTTGTACACCTTCCGTTACTAAAGCGTCTAAGCTTGGAAGAGCCACTCCGATTCCAATTCCACTTATCACAAGACTAATGATAATAATATAAATATTTTTAAAGAATATCGGAATCGTTAACGTTATTCCTAATATGAGAAACCCAGCACATATACACCATTTCATAACTCCCTTTTTATCTCCAATCTTCTTTCCAGTTATATAAGAAGTAAGGGAGAGAGAAGCTAAAGGGATTGCTAGCACAAGACCTTTCCAAACACCTTCTAAGTGATATCGTTTTTCTAAAATTGAGGACAAATAAAAAAGAATACCGAATAAAATAAACATAATGATTCCACCTAGCAAAAAAGTAGGAAGAAGCCAACGCCCTTTTTCCATTAAGATATCTTTTACATTTTGTAGGAAGACTTTTAATGGAGGCGCTTCCTTAGTTGAATTCGGTGGTTTAACAAGAAACATAATTAATATAATTGAGACTATACACAAAATAGGGATAAACCAAAAAGGAAGAAACCAGATAAATGAAGCTAATAAGGAGCCTAAAATCGGACTTAAAACTTTCCCTAATGTATTTGATGTTTCTACTAGTCCTAGACCAGAACTAACTTGTTCTTCATCTTGAAACATATCACCTACACAAGGAATAACAACAGGCATTGCCCCGGCCGAGCCAATCCCTTGAATTATTCTTCCAATTAAAATCCATATATAAGGATTGTTTAGTTTCCATGAGACCCAGCCAGTAATAGCGCCCCCGATAGCTGCTATAAATAGGCTAGGAATAATCACTTTTTTTCTTCCCCATTTATCAGATAAATATCCAGCTACAGGAATCAAAATAATAGCGACGATAGAATAAATGGTAATAATAAGAGAAACTTGGAGGTCAGTAATGTTCAATTTTTTTTCGATTAATGGAAGGACTGGAATTAACATGGAGTTTCCAAGTGTCATAACTAATGGTACAGATGAAAGAGCCCATAAACTCCATCTGTCTTTTCTATCTATATTTATAAGTACTCACTCCTTAATCAAATGTATGTGGTATTAGCTTTTATATCTTAGTGCTAATCTTTAAAAATCTACACATATGCTGCAAAAATAACTTATTCAATTTAATTAAAATTATTTACTTTTTATTAAATTTGTATGCAAATTGTAGTTTTGAAATAAAGGCTCATTATTTAACTTTGTTCAAACTGTTCATCTGATTCATTAATAAAAGGAAAATCAATGTTTGATTCACTATAAATTAGAATAATATTTACTTAGATAGGTTAATCATAAAAAAGAACTCCGTATTTCTTTACAGGCATTTAAATGTTTAAAAGGAGGCTTTTGATTTTGAATACAGCAGAAAATACACTATCTATCTTTGCCTTAGGTGGTGTAAATGAAATAGGGAAAAATATGTATGTAATACAATATGCAGACGATATCGTCATAATTGATTGCGGTTCTAAGTTTCCTGATGAGAGCTTATTAGGAATTGATTTAATTATCCCAGATATTACATACTTGCAGGAAAATAAAGATAAGATTCGAGCTTTAGTTGTAACACATGGGCATGAAGATCATATTGGCGGTATTCCATATCTATTAAAACAATTGAACGTACCAATTTACGCAACACGTTTAACACTAGGCTTAATTGAAATTAAATTAAAAGAACATAGACTGGAAAATGTAACTGATTTATTTGTTATTGACTCTGAATCGTTTATTGAATTTGGACAAATAAGTTTAACCTTTTTTAAAACCAACCATAGCATTCCCGATTGTCTTGGGATTGCCTTTCATACGCCAGAAGGTACAGTTGTACATACGGGGGATTTCAAGTTTGATCTAACTCCAATCAATAATCAATATCCGGATATTCATAAAATGGCTAAAATTGGAGAAGGCGGTGTTTTAGCTTTACTCTCTGAAAGTACAAATGCAGAGCGGTCTGGATTTACGCCATCAGAACGATTAGTAGGTAACCATATTGAAGAGGCATTTTTCAAAGCCCATAGAAAAGTAATTATTTCGACCTTTGCTTCTAATGTTAATCGAGTACAGCAAGTGGTGGATGCTGCGATTAAAACAAATCGAAAACTCGCTTTACTCGGAAGGAGTATGGTAAACGTAGTAACCGTTGCATTAGAGAAGGGATATTTGAATATTCCAGAGGGAATGCTGATTGAAGCGCATGAAATCAATCAAATGGATCCAGAAAAAGTAGCCATTCTTTGTACGGGTAGTCAAGGTGAACCGTTGGCTGTTTTAGCTCGTTTAGCTAGCGGAAGCTATAGGCAGGTAGATATTCTTCCTGAAGATACCGTTATTATCGCTGCTACTCCTATACCAGGAAATGAACGAAATGTTTCACGAATTGTAGATAACTTATTTTTATTAGGGGCTAATGTGATTTATGGATCTGGGAGTTCAACAGGAATGCACGTTTCAGGACATGCTTATCAAGAAGAATTAAAATTAATGCTTACTTTAATGAAGCCGAAATATTTTATTCCGATTCATGGTGAATTTAGAATGTTGCATCATCATCGCCTTTTAGCAGAATCTGTTGGTGTTAAGAAAGATAATATCTATGTTATTAATAACGGGGACGTTGTTGATATAAGAAATCAAGTGGCTTATCAATCTAGACGAATACCTGCAGGAAATGTATATGTTGATGGATTAGGTATTGGAGATGTTGGAAATATTATTTTACGTGACCGCAAACAGCTTTCTGAGGATGGTATGCTTGTTATCGTTATAACTCTTAGTAAAACAGAGGGGAAAATTATTTCTGGCCCAGATATCATTTCACGCGGATTTGTATATGTGCGTGATTCGGAAGACTTTTTGAAGGAAATTAATCAATTAGCTACAACAACCATTCAAAATTTACAAAAGAAGGACGTTAACAATTGGAATGTTCTAAAAAAGCATATAAGAGAAACCATTGGACAATTTTTATACGAACATACAAAAAGAAAACCAATGATTCTTCCTATAATTATTGAAGTTTAAACGAACTTTTCATTTCACAGCAATATGCTATAGGGGATAGATAAAGATAATGGAACACAAAAACAGACTATCATAGAAAAGTCTATTTTTGTATTTTTAATCAATATCATTGTATTTTGTTCCAAAAAATACGGGGTTAATACTTTTTGTTTTGTATAAACATACACAATTGTTATTTTGTTGTATATGCTACAAGCGCTTTTTGAATGCTATAAATACTATCATCTTTTCTAAATTCTTTCGTAATTGGATTATGCATGCCTGATACCCAAATTTTTAATTCAGCATCTAAATCGAAATGTCCAGCTGTTTCGATGCTAAATTGTGTAATATTTTTATATGGAATAGAATGATATTCCGTCTTTTTACCAGTCATACCTTGTTTATCTACTAAAATCATACGGCGATTTGTAAATACGATTAAATCACGAATCAACTTATAAGCGTGTTCTACTTGTTCGTCATCGAGCATAATTGCTTGTAAATCACGTTTTACTTCACTTATATCTGCATCAGATGCATTTCCTAAAAAACCACTAAATAAACCCATTATGAATTCCTCCTTTATGTATAGAATGAATCTCTTTTATTGTAGCATGTAATGAAAAGCAGATTCTTACTTTTAGGTATAAGAATTAAATTGTAATTGCAATGAAATGATTTAATACTTTATCATAATATCTTATGCTAATATATTTGTGTAAGAACTTTTTATACACAATGAACTTATGATAGAGGGACAATAGATGAATAATATCGGATTAGTTTTAGAAGGCGGAGGAATGAAGGGTCTATATACAGCGGGCGTATTAGAATATTTTATGGAACAGAATTTGTATTTTCCCTATGTAATAGGTGTTTCAGCAGGAGCGTGTATGGCTGCTACGTATTTGTCTCGTCAAAAAGGAAGAAACAAGAAAGTAAACACAGAACTTGTAAGCGATCCACGCTACATTTCTTTTCGAAATTTTTTACGAAAACGCGAATTGTTTGGCATGGATTTTTTATTTGATGAAGTACCTAATAAAATTGTACCGTTTGATTTTCAAACATTCCAAGACGGAGCAGAACAGTTTGTTATTGGAACAACTGATTGTGAAACAGGAGAAGCTGTGTATTACAATAAGCATGAACATGGAGATGATATTTTAAAAATTATTCGTGCATCAAGCTCTGTACCATTTATTGCGCCGGTAGTTGAATACGATGATAAAAGACTACTTGATGGAGGGATTACTGATCCAATTCCGATTCAGAAAGCGCAGGGGGATGGATATCAAAAAAATGTTGTGATTATGACAAAGCCAGCGGGATATAAAAAGCAGCCTAGTAAGCTTGCTTCCATTGCAAAATGGTTATATAGACAGTATCCGAATGTGGCAGATCGCCTTGCTCAGCATTCTGAAATTTACAACAATACTATATCGTATCTCTACTCAGAAGAACAAAAAGAGAATTTCTTTGTAATTCAACCGAGTGTGCAATTACCTGTAAGTGGATTGGAACGTAATCAAGAAAGATTGGTTCATTTATATGAACTTGGTTATAACGATGCGAAGAATCAATTTGAGCAGTTAAAAGAGTGGTCATTGGCTTTTAACAAGCAACAGAAATAGCGATTAAAAATGATTGTCAAGATTAGGCTATTACATTGAAAAAAGGGAAGAGGATAACAGCATATTAATCAAGTTAATTTCATTTACCGTATTTTTACAATTCAATAAAAACAAATCTGGATTTTTATTGGATTGAACCTGCTGAAGAAAATTTGAAAAGGCGTAAAGTGCTGCCGGATAATGCCATACAAAGGTTGATGAAAAGAATTCAAGAACATGATATAGAAACGTGTTGGGTTAGTACGCTTTAACTTTTGATAAGATGGAGTAAAGGAGATGAGAACATGATAATATCCGCAATGGTTGCTGTAGGAGAAAATAATGTAATTGGTAAAGACAACGATCTTCCCTGGAGACTTTCGAATGACTGGGCATACTTGAGAAGAATTACTATGGGCCATTCTATCATTTTAGGAAGAAAGAATTATGAATCAATAGGAAAACCTCTAGATGGTCGTAAAAACATCGTCCTAACAACAAATAAAGACTATAAGGCTGAAGGTTGTCATATAGCTTATTCGATCGAAGACGCCCTTTCTAAATGTGAAGGAGAAGAAGTATTTATTCTTGGGGGAGAAGAAATCTATTGGCAGTTTCTTCCTTACATTCAAAGGTTGTACATAACTAAGATTCACGCTCCTTTTGATGGAGATCGTTTCTTCCCAACGATTGATTATCCCTTGTGGAAATAATTGTCAGTCGAAAAAGGAATTAAAGATGAAAAGAACCACTATGATTATTACTTTCATGTATTTGAGAAAATAAAATAATTTCGAGAAGAACTACCGATAACTAGGGGTATGTTAAAAAAGGTGTTTTTTAGACAGGAAAACACCTTTTTTAACATACTTTATTCTATATAATCGTCCTAAATATAAATTTCGTTCACAAAATAGACACTATACCCACAGTAAATAACAAGGAAACAATCAATTTATTACTGAAATAAGTATTGAGTTGAAAAGAGAAGAGGAGGAAAAAATGAAGAAACTAATGAGTCCGGTTATGCATGATTTGGCGAAGCAGTTAAATCATGGAAATCCTTCTGCTGTTACATTGTTTTTAGAGAGCATAAAGAACCAAGAAACACCTATTGTAGAGACTTATCCAATTGATGATGAGTACGATCTTGTTACATATATTTGGTTAGGTGATGAACAAACCGAAAACGCATATGTATTTGGAAGTTTTCCTGGTTGGGATATAGAAGAGAATGAACTGGATAAACTTTCACATACAAACATATGGTTTAAAACGTTTCGAACAAAAGAAAAGTTTGTTTCGACGTATTACTTTTCAATTAATGATAACTTTGAACAAGATTGGGTAAAACGAAGTGAAAATTATAAGTGTGATCCATTGAATTCTAAAATGTTTGGGCATGAAGCAGAACCAATGTCTTTTTTAGAGCTAGGCCTATCGTCGCAGATTGACAAAACAAAGCAGCAAACGCACATTCCAAAAGGAAAAATAGAAACATATCAGATTCATAGTCCTATATTGAAGAATAAACGACAACTTTGGATATATACTCCACATAATTACTCACCTGAACAATCTTCTTATGACCTTCTTATCATGTTTGATGGCAGATCTATGCTGCAGACGTTATCAGCAGCTGCAACACTAGATTACCTTATACATACAAAAGAAATTCAGCCATGTATCCTAATTGGTATTGATCATGTAGATCGATTTACAGAACTCACATTTTACGAGGAAATGAATATGTTTTTAACAAAAGAACTACTTCCTTGGATTCAAGAAAGATATCACGTTCATGCAGATCCAGATCATACAACAATTGGTGGATTCAGTCTTGGTGGTTTAGCAGCTTTTTATGCAGCGTTGCAATATCCAGATATCTTTGGAAATGTTTTATCATTGTCTGGTTCTGTACATTGGAAAAAAGAAAATTACGAAGGATCACACCCTTGGATTGAAAATCACTTTAAAAGAAGCAGCACATTACCATTACATATTTATATGAGTGCTGGGGAGTTAGAAAATAAATCATTGTTAGAAGCAAATAGGAGGTTAGCACAAGTACTTAAAGAAAAAGAATATCAAAGTACCTATGTTGAATTTCCTGGTGGTCACGATGTATTGTGGTGGCATAAACAGTTTGCTCAGGGATTAGTATCCTTACAACAATTTAAAATACCTATGAAATAATAAAAAGGAGGAGGCATATGAAAGATAGAGAAAAAGATTTAGATAAGGCATTAAAGAAACAAGAAATTTTAGTAAAAGATGAAAAAGTATGGTCATATACGTACGAAGATCATATTAGTTCAATTATTAAACGATCGCAAAAAGAAGGAGTATTTGATGATTTAGTAGGAAAAGGGAAGCCACTGCAAATTGATAAAAGTCTCTCTTATAATCCAGAAAAACAACTATATAAAACGATGAAAGATAATCATATATTGCCGAGGTGGATTGAGCTTTCGAAAGAGATTGATACGTTAAAGGAAAAGTTGCATACATGTACAGAAAAAGAAGAAACTGTTGCAATGGTTGAAATGATTAATAAAAAAATTCATGAGTACAATTTAACTTGTCCGCCGTCAGCGCAAAAAATGAAGATAAATATACCAAGTTAATATTTTAGCATGGTATCTAAATTTGATACAGTTCTTTATAGAAGAGAATATTCATAATGTGACATCATAAAAATTACAGAGAAACATCATTAATTATGGACAGCGGGTATATGGATCAAACTCTTAGCAAGTAAACCAATACTATTATTAAAATTCTCCCCAAAATAATAAGGGAGAATTTTTTTGTTTCATAAAAACATTATGTTAACTAAGAATTGTAAATTGAATAAAAGAAAGATAGGTTAGACCGAATTATGCAAAATTTTTATATACAGCAAGCTTCTGTGAATATTCAGAAACTAAGATATAAATGAATATAAAATAAAGAGAAGTTCACAAATACAATGTTCAGTGAAATTCAATATAAATTATGTGTGAGGATTCATCATAAAAATTTTTACGACGGTATGTAATGAATTTTGTGTATGAAATTTTAGCGTGTATTTAAATTTATGAAGTTTTAAACCGGTATGTAAATATGTTATGGATTGTTTCAAAAATCCCTGTTTCATCTCAAAATGTATAGTTTACTTGCTTATAGAGATATAAAACCCCTTTCTTTTCACAACTACCTATAATTTATATTATGTCAACTGTAAAAAATAAATCAACTAAGTTTAAGTAAGTATTGTTAGATACCTCCCTATTCTTTATCTTTCTGTTATTAATAAAAAATCAGTTAGTGTGCTTCTTTAGAGTATGCACACTAACTGAAAGGTAATTTATTTTTTCTGTTGAAAAATTTCACGTTTTCTTCGTAAAAATAATTCTTTGTCTTTATAGATCCATTCTGCAAAATGTTGAATGTCTTTTTTACCACTTAAATATATTCGGTACTGTTTTTCTTTATCAATAAACTTAGGTTTGAGGTTTTGAGCGATTAATACTTCTTTTAAAGAATTCATAAAAAGATGTGATCCGCTGACAAAACTTGCAAAATATTTTTTAGGATTAACATGTCCATCTCCATCAAAATATCCTCTAATAAAATGATGTAAAAATTCTTCTGGAACATACGGGAATTGTACATCGTATGATTTACAAGGAGTAATGCCGTGTATATCTATTAAGTCGTTTTTCATGATTTTGCTATTTAAGTTTAGCATATATACATCGGTATTTTTGTTTTTACATAATGGCTGGTTTGACTTTATTTCTTTTTTAATATCCTCTAAAATTTCTTTTTCTTTTTGAGAAATACTAACTGTATGACAGTTCTTAGCTATTACGCCGTCAGCGATGAAAAAACCTAAAATATATGCCATGTTGTTAGACCAAGTTTTAAAATAATCTTCATTTATATCATATTTACGCTTCCAACTGCCACGTGCTCTCATTTCGACATTATTATCTGCTAGGACCATGCGAACGTATCTAGAAGTAACGTTAGCCAAATTTGCAATGTCTGATGTGCTAGAACCATCTAAATATAACTTAATCATTTCGCCCTTTTCCATTGTACATTTAGACCTTCCTCTGCTCTTTCTACACATTAGAATTATCCCCTTTCAACAGATATAAATTGAGTACATCTTCTTCTCTATCATACGAAAAGAACTTATGTTCTGTCTATTGGGAATAAAAAAGATAGCTAACAAATTAAATGAGATAAAACTATGATTTATAAATAAATTAAGGAGAAACATTAAGTTTTATTAATCTATCAGCAAGTTTAATATTTTCTTTTAAGTAAATAGGTAACTCCGAATTGTTCAGAATTTGTTGAGTTGTCTTCCAAAATAATAGCTTGTTTGTTTTAATTTTCTATATAAACCTTCCACTTATTTAATGGATAGAATTAAATAGTTTAAGAGCAACATTCTTATTCTTTTATCATTTGGTAAAGCCGAACCATGTCTTCTGTTGAAAGGATTTTGGGAACGGGATAGAGCGGATTCGCCTCTTTTAAAGCCTGATTTACCATAGCAGGAATATCTTTATCAAGAATGCAGCTGACCTTTTTGGGTATACTCATGTCTTCATTGAGTTTTTTTATTGCTTCTATAAACTTTTTTGATTTTTGTTCATCGGTGTCAGATGAGTTACTGATCCCAATTAAATCTGCCAGTTCAGCTAAAGGTTTATATACTGATTTTCCATAATAATCCAAAACATAAGGCAAGATTATAGCATTAGCTAATCCATGAGGAGCGGAATAAAATCCTCCTAATGTATGCGCAATAGCATGAACATTTCCAACATATGCACGAGTAAACGCTACACCAGCTAAATATGATGCTTTCTGCATGTTTTTGCGTGCATGAATATTTGAACCATTTATATAGGATTCATAAAGATTATTAAATATCAATTGAACTGCCTCTCTACTGTTCTGTTTTGTTTCTTCTGTATTACTTTTTCCGATGTATGCCTCAACTGCATGTGTCAAAGCGTCCATTCCAGTAGTTGATGTTATATGGGGAGGTAGTTTAACTGTAAGCATCGGATCCAGTACGGCTAACTGCGGGATGAGTGCATGATCGTTAATTGCATACTTTTCATGTGTCTCACTATTAGATACGACAGCAGCAACTGTAGCCTCACTTCCTGTACCTGATGTTGTAGGGATTACGAATAAGGGTGGAATCTTTTTTCTGACCTTTAAAACCCCTTTCATTTCAGGAATACTTTTTCTCGGTCTAGCAACACGCGCCCCGACCCCTTTTGCACAATCAATCGGTGATCCACCGCCAAATGCAATGATACCTTGACACTTACTTACGTGGTAAAGAGATAGTGCATCTTCAATATTATAAATTGTAGGGTTTGGAACGGTTTTATCATAAATAAAATATTTTACTCCTGCTTCTTTTAGTTGTTTAAGAAATTCATCTAATAATCCAATTGACGTAATACCCTTGTCTGTCACTATTAACACCCTATCAATATTGATACTATTTAAGTGAATTGGAAGTTTACTTAAGCTATTTTCTCCAGTTAATAATTGAGGTTCACGCCAAGGTAAAAAGTGGGAAACTAACTTAAACGTGTTTTGATATAATCTACAATACAACTTGTACATATTAAGACCTACCTTTCCTTTTTGGTAAGTATTAAGATACATAGCTATAAATATAGTAGCAAGAAGACCAAAAATACTATTTTTATACTTTGAGTTTTCTATAAAATGAATGTCTTTTTTACTACTTACATATATACGATACTGTTTTTCTTTATCAATAAACTTAGGAATCTTTGTTTATCAATGACGCCTTTTTCATTTTTAGACCAATAGATTGCCGTTTCAATTAAGTCTTGCATTGGATTTATATAACCAGCTGATTCCCAATCAATAAGAACGGGATTGTATTGGTTCCACATAACATTCTTAGAATCTAAATCCCTATGGCTAATAACCATATTTGATGAAAGAGATTCAGATGCGCGAATTTCCTTTAAATTCCATTCACTAAGGTTATCGAGATTTTCAAGGAGTAACTTAACCCATTCTGAACGATTTTCTTTACCTTTTTACAAATAATAATTCCAATTAGTAGGTTGTCCGTTATCAAATCCATCATTTGTTATACTTAACTCCGAAAAATCAGCTTTATGTATTGTTGCAAGAATTGTACCTATTTTTTCGCAATGAATATTGCTGATTTCATAAGTCGACAAGTTCTTTAAGGAAATTTAATGCTTCGGAAGTTTCAGGTGAATTTTGACTTAATATTAATTTCTTGCTGCTTGTCAATTTAGTCCATAGCATTCGAACGCTTGGCAACGGTTCAACAACATTTATATAGGTACCGTCCTCCTTTAGCAATTTATTACAATCTGAAAATGAACTCTTGTTTACTGCTTCAAAGATAATATCATAAGTCTCGTCTGTACGAGAAAAATCTTTTGCTGTGTAATCAATTACCTTGTCGGCTCCCAGAGATTTTACCAAGTGTTATTCGAGCAGGCAACCAAACAGAGAGAGGAACTGTAAAACTCCGTGACCGAATATCCCCTGCTGTTACGGTTGTCGTTTTTATTTTTACCAGTATTTCATTTTCCCTAGGAGCGGGTTTTTCTATTTCTTTTAGTTGAAGAAATTGTTCTATTTATTAATATCATACGAAAAATATGAATAAATAGAACAATGGTTCATTCTTCAATAACGGGTCTTAAACTACCCTGCTCTGTCAATTAAAAAATGGATTATGTAAATACATTTTTCTCCTCAACAAAATGATCTTTATATAGAGTTGGTACTATTTGATAAACATTTAAGCGTGCATAATGTTTTGCATCTTCTACAAATCCACGTTCTCATAACTCCCTACCACTTCCGAATTAATATGATTAATTATAAAATTCTAAAAAATAAATTATAGACTTATTATTCTGAAATATATACAATTATATTTGGAACCTACAAAAAAACTCTCTTTTCTCAAAAGAGAGTTTTTTGTAGGATCATATTTAACAAGTTTATAATAGCCTTTAACTATCCTGAACAATATATTAAATAAACTTATTATGGAATCCCAACAAAGCCAGCAGCCACTTTATTGATACTGAATTTTATAGTCCATTCTTTTATAAGAGAATCAAAATAAGACTATGAATTGAAAGGTGAAGATAATGAAAATTGAACATATAGCTATTTGGGTAAATGATTTAGAAGTAATGCGCACGTTTTATACCAAATATTTTAAAGGTAAAGCTAATAACTTATATCGTAATGAAACAAAACAATTTGAATCTTATTTTATTACATTTGAAACAGGGGCACGTATAGAAATTATGCGAAAGAAAGGAGTAAAGAATAAACCTAAAAATGAAATTACTGGATATGCTCATTTCGCTTTTTCTGTCGGAAGCAAAAATAACGTTAATCGATTAACGGAAACATTAAGAAAAGCTGGCTATCCTATATTGAGTGAACCTCGCTTTACTGGTGATGGATACTATGAAAGTGTAGTAAGTGATCCAGAAGGCAATCAGATTGAAATAACAATCTAAAGTTCACAACATGCTTCTTACGAAAAAATAACAAATTTTCTCCTTTCTTTAAATCAATAGTATTTTATTGAGAAATATTTTTCTCAATCCCTAAATATTGTAAAACTTGATACAATTATATAAAAATATATTAGGGGGGGGTTATGCCATGGAGACTACAACAGTTACGTTAGAACAAATTACTTCTTTATTAAATAATTGGTATGATGCAATTCGTAGTCAAAATACAGTTCTTGCACTTGAAATTAGAAATGATGTAAACAAGAAAATTGATAGGATTGAGGAAAATCAGAACATTCTACTATACTACTTTTTACTAGAATTTAGATATAAATTACTTACAAATGATTATAAAGAATCAAATACTTTGTTAGAAAAAATTAATAGCTTCGAAAAACCAACTGATGATTCTTTAACATATTACTATCATTTCTTTAAAGCAATACATGCTACTGAGATTGGTAAATTTAAAGAAGCTAACGAATACTTTAGTAATGCTAAAGAGTTATTAAAAACTATACCTGACGAAGCTGAAAGAGCTGAATTTCACTACAAAGCTGCTGCATACTACTATCAAGTTCGTCAACCACTTGTCGCTATTAATTATGCAACAAAAGCTAAAAATTATTATGAAAACTCAATAGGATATGAGGTTAATATTGCTGGTTGTACAAATATTTTAGGACTTACATGTACTTCTTTAGGTCAATATGAATCAGCTGAAGAATATTTCATAAATGCTTTAGATATTGCTAATAAAAAGAAAAGTACACTACTTGCTCTAAAAATTAGACATAATTTAGGTTTCTTATATGCTGAGCAAAACTTATCTAAAGCCGCTATTAGAAATTTATCTGCTTCCATTGAAGATCCTGAAACTGACTATAAATGTACCTTCCTATTAGCAAGAGAACATTTTAAATTAGGTCACACTGAAGAAACAAATAAATTTATTGAAAAAGGATTGGAAATTTGTAACCGTTTACAAGTAATTGGATATAAACATCACTTTTCCATCCTTCACGCATTAAATACAGAAGAACCAATTAATACATTTGAAACAATAATTAAAGAAGGAATTCAATACTTTGAGCGAGAAGATTTATTAGGGTTCGTGCATGACTACTCTAAACAATTGGCTTTAAAGTTTTATGCTTCTAATCAACCTGATAAAGCAAGTCAATATTTTTATAAGTCACACGAAGCTGAACAAAAACTACACGATAAGGAGGCTTTAAAATAATGAAAAAATTAGCTAAATTTTTTGGAATTACATTTGGATTAACTTTACTACTAACAGGAATTATTGGATATACTCCTTCAAACACATTCCAAGCAGAACATGGTAAAACATTCCTGGAACAATCGAGTGATCCTCAAAGAGAACATGGTAAAACGTTTTGATTTAAGTTACAAAATGAAAAGACCTTTAAAAAATAAAAAGAATGCACATATAAGACATGCCTTATATGTGCATTCTTTAATTGATTTGTTATTGAACTAATCTGTCTCCGCTAGTTAGAGAATATGATGATATATTACTTCCACCAATCATCAAACATAGTTGTAGGAAGTTGTCGTTTATGTTCTGTAGCTAAATATCGTTTTTCGATTGCTTCTGCTACTTCTTTTGACACTTTCTTACCTTCTAAATAATCATCTAGCTCTTCATAAGAAATTCCTAGCTCGGTTTCATCTGCTTGTTGTGGTTTATTATCTAATAAATCAGCTGTTGGAACTTTTAAATACAATCTTTCAGAAGCGTCTAAAGCTTTCAATAGTTCTCTTCCTTGTCTTTTTGTTAATCCAGATAACGGAAGAATGTCAGCACCACCATCGCCGTACTTCGTAAAGAAGCCTGTTACAGCTTCTGCTGCGTGGTCTGTCCCGATTACAAGAAGGCCATTTTGCCCACCTACCGCATATTGCGTAATCATTCGAACCCTGGCTTTCACATTTCCTTTATTGAAATCTGTAAGTTGCTCTTTTGCATCTTTTTTATATTGCTCTGCAAAAGCGTCAACTGTCGTTTTGATATCAAATACAAATTCTTCGTCTGCTCGAATAAATTGTAATGCTGCTTGTGCATCATCTTCATCTTTTTGAACGCCGTAAGGTAGGCGGATGGCCACGAATTTTACATTTTTCCCTTCGGTTCTCAGTTCTTCTACTGCTAGTTGAGCAAGTCTTCCAGCTAATGTTGAATCTTGCCCACCGCTAATTCCTAAAACGAAGCCTTTTGCTCCTGTTTTAAGTGCGTACTCCTTTAAAAAATTTACTCTTTTACGAATTTCTTGAATAGGATCAATTACTGCTGATACATGTAAATCCGACATGATTTTTTGTTGTAAAGTTGTCATTTCAAAACATTCCCTTTCAGTTTTTAAAGTTTTATATGCAATGTAATCCTTATGATTGATACAAACCTTTTTCCTTGATGTAATAGTAGCAGCTATCCGGGAGAAGGTAACGTGGTTCGCCGCCTTTAGAAAATTCTTCGCGTATATATGTAGAACTAATTTCCATAGCTAATCCTTTATCAATTAATTGAAATCTACCATCATCATAATTGCGCAGGAGAGCGGATCGACTAATCGTTTGGAGCATATCGATACCATTGCGAGCCATAACGATAAAATTATTTTCACTTATCAATTCTTCGGCCATCTTCCATTTTCCATCAGCGATATCTACTAAAAGGTCTGCACCCATGATAAAGAACAATTCTGCTTCTTTTAATATAGATCTAAAATGCTTCATTGTATAGTATGTATAATGTTTTCCTGGTAATACGTTTAATTCATGGGTGTCCAGAACGAACTTGGGATTATCCTGTATGGCTAAACTGAGCATCTTAGCACGGTGATCACCTGTCGTTTGTATTTTCTTATCAATGCGCTTGTTTGTAGAAGGTAAAAAGATAATATAATCTAGCTTTTTACGATGTGCCACAGTTGAAGCAGTCCACAAATGAACATTCGTAATTGGGTCAAATGATGAACCATATATTCCAATTCGTCGCCCTTTTTTTAATAGTCCGCTAATATCTTTTTCTGGATTCAATTCTTGAAGGTACTCCATACTTTTAGTTGATTTGATTTCATTTATTTTCATTTTCTAATCATCTCCGCAACTTTTTGTTTTACTTCCTCAATATGTTTCATTTTGTTATCCCAACACTTTTGACTAAGGTCTAAAGGATATTCTTCTGGATTTAATCCGCGTTTATATTCATCCCAAAGTAAATTTAAGTTGTCTTTTGTGAATTGCTGGATTTCTTGCAGTGATGCAGATTGATATACACACTCGCCTTCTATGAAAATATCGTGATGCAGCTCTTTAGCCTCAAAGTTCGTTACAAATTTACTAATAAAAGTATGCATTGGATGAAACATTTTTAATCGATCTTCTTCAGCTGGATTTTCTGTCTCTAACGCGATATAATCTCCTTCTGATTTTTTGTTTGTCGTATTAATAATACGGTACACTTTCTTAAGACCTGGAGTAGTTACTTTTTCTGGATTGGAGCTGATTTTAATTGTATCTACCATTTCACCGTTTATATCTTCGATGGAAACAAGCTTGTAAACAGCTCCTAGAGCAGGAGAATCAAATGCTGTGATTAATTTTGTGCCAATTCCCCAAATATCAATTTTCGCTCCTTGTGATTTTAAATGAGTGATCGTTTTTTCGTCTAGATCATTGGATGCAATAATTTTTGTTTCTGTAAAACCTGCTTCATCTAACATTTTTCTCGCTTCTTTAGATAAGTAAGCTAAATCTCCGCTATCTAGTCGAATTCCCTTAAAATTAATTTGATCTCCAAGTTCTTTGGCCACTTTAATAGCATTTGGCACCCCTGATTTTAATGTATCGTAAGTATCTACTAAAAA
This sequence comes from Bacillus sp. 103mf, assembly GCF_900116295.1. Taxonomy (GTDB): domain Bacteria; phylum Bacillota; class Bacilli; order Bacillales; family Bacillaceae_G; genus Bacillus_A; species Bacillus_A bruguierae. Next base: position 232,683 of record NZ_FPAF01000004.1, on the reverse strand, counting down.
TACACAATCCTTATGTCTACGAGCGTATTTATGAAAAGCGGTATATTCATCGCGATATGCTTGAACCATTGCATGTGCGTGTGTACCAACTACAGGAATGCCAAACAGTTTTCCGGCACGTACATTAGATGTAGCGTCAAATCCTCCGATATAGGCTGCTCTTGTACCCCAAATTGCTGCATCCATTTCGTGAGAGCGACGAGTTCCAAATTCCATTGCAGTTTGTTCTCCTACTACTTGTTTCATTCGCGAAGCTTTTGTTGCAATTAATGTTTGGTAATTTACAATGTTTAGAATAGCTGTTTCAATGAGTTGAGCCTCTACTAAAGGTGCTTCAATTCGAAGCATCGGCTCATTCCCAAAGACTAATTCACCTTCTTTCATCGAACGGACAGTTCCAGTAAACTTTATACCTTTTAAAAACTCCAAGAAATCCTCTTGATACCCTAATTCATCGCGAAGATATGCAATATCACTTTCAGTAAAACGGAAATTTTTTAAGTAATTTATAATTCTTTCTAAACCAGCGAAAACAGCGTACCCGTTTCCGAATGGAAGTTTTCGAAAGAATACTTCAAATACTGCTTTACGATTATGCATATTATCTTCCCAGTACGTTTCCGCCATATTAATTTGATAAAGGTCAGTATGTAGTGTTAGGCTATCGTCTGTATATGTATTATTCATTATAATTCCCTCCAATTATTTAAAATATATTGTATGTATACATCTATAATATTTAACAATTAACAAATTGTTAAATATTAATTTTAAAAAAATTAGTATCTAGCTGTGTATATTGGTTGCACTATATCCATCTCTATAAAACGATATAATTGTGCGGATTTTTTCGATGTTCGCTGAGTCGTTTGGCCCGTAATTTCTTGAATGAACGGCAAAGTTTTTATTTTTCTCGCAAATGCCTGCCCACTCTTAATTGCTGGATCTTCAGTAACAGTCAATAATACGGCTTGTAGCTCAGAGTATGTGAAACTCTTTGGTAAGAAGTTTTTTGCTACAGTTGTTTGAAGTAAATCAATTGTGATGACTTTAATTGCGTCACGTATGATCTGGTTATGATCAAAAGCTAAGTCTAATTTCAGGACTTCATCAATTGAAAATAATGCAACTTCTGCAGCATCATCATTAGCTTGACGTTTTTCTAAATAATACTCTGGTACAATTGCATAATGCGCGTTAGAAATAATCCAACCTCGTGGATCACGGCCAGGTTTATCATACACGCCATAATGTTTAATATGTATACCTTCTACACCTGTTTCTTCTTCTAGCTCTCGCTTTGCTGCTTCAAACGCCGTTTCATCATCCTGTACAAAGCCGCCAGGTAACGCCCACTTCCCTGCTTCAATATTAGGTTTTCCTTCTGAATTGGTCAATGCCCGTTTTATCAGCATTAATTTCAAAGCCATAACAGGAGGTTTATGTTCTTCTTTTTCCTCAGTAACAATAGTAAATACTGCGATATCTGATGTATAGCCATCAGGTGTCTTATATTTTTTAACATCATATTGTTGTAAAGCTTCTTGGTTTGACATTTAGCTCCCTCCTAAACGGTTAGTATTTTTCTTTACGTATTTCTCTTCTCTTAATAATTAACAATTGGTTAATTATTAATTCAATTATGCACGAATTATTTTTATTTGTCCATAGAAATTTTTAAAAATCCCCATATGGCTTAGTTTAAATTTTACACCGTTTGTTTTTATATAATGGATGATTTGAATTTACAATATTTCTTCTTCCTCTGTATTCCAATCTGTAAAGATGCTAGTTACGGCGTCAACTGCAACTTCAACTACAAATTCACATAGGCCAGATACCACTTCTTCAATCACTTCATACATATTCGCCCACTCCTCTTTTGATTAAATTTACCTTTAGTATATAAGCTGGATATTTTTAAATGCTATTGAAGAAGATGACAGATACCTTACAGTTTTGTAAGACTAATAGGGGGAGTGTCAGGAAAATGCAGGTTTACAACGTTAAGGAAATTACAATATTAAAAAGCCCGCTTTCTCAGTATTAAATTAAGAAATTGGGCTTTTTTTGTTATTACAGAGTTACAAATCTATGCTTGGGACATGATTGGATGCTTAATATGTAAAGGAAATTCCTCATTACTAGCGGATTTTACAAATAATACTTCACTCCCATTAAAGACATTACTTTCTGTTTGAATATTTTCATAGTCTGGGGTGTAATGAAATACTATTTTTTTCGTAGAATGATCAGTAATTTTTGTTAAAATGTATTGAGATTGACACCGATAAGTCATAATTTCTTCATGGATAAAATCTGAATCTTCATCTATGATTTTTAACCACTCTTCTTCATTTTTATCTTGAACTGAAATAATCCAGATATCAGAAGGATTAACCATCTTGCAAATAGAATGTTACTTCATCGTGAATTATTTTATCTATAACATTACATAACTCTGGAAGATCCTAGGCTCTAAGCTCACGCCAATCAACCTTGTATCCTTGTTTTTTAGCATTTACAAACACTAAAATGTTTTCTCTTTTTTACAAGGGGCAAGAAGACCATCTTCGAATAATGGAGCCTATGTTTTAAATTCTTCAACATTTCTAAGATAATCACTCTTGGCTTAACAGTAGCTTATGTACATAGTATATAAATATTTTCTTTCTATTGGAGGGATTTCCTAATGGCTGATAATATGCAACAACTGATTCAAGAGCATAAACAATTTTTTCATCATGATCATACAAGAAGTCTACAATTTCGCCTTGAACAATTAGAAAAATTAAAAAATGCTATTCGAAAATATGAAAATCAAGTGCTGAGCGCATTATATCAAGATTTACATAAAAGCGAGTTTGAAGCATACGCTGCAGAAATTGGTTTCGCCTTTAACAGTATCAACTTTATAATGAAATACCTAAAACAGTGGATGAAACCTCAAAAAGTAAAAACACCTATTCATTTTTTACCTTCCAAAAGCTACATAATAAAAGAACCATATGGTACAGTGCTAATTATTGGACCTTTTAATTATCCATTCCAATCAATAATGGAACCTCTTATCGGGGCGATTGCGGCAGGAAATTGTGTAGTTCTCAAGCCTTCAGAAAATGCACCAAATGTTTCGGCTGTAATTAACAAAATAATAAGTGAAACGTTTGATAAGCAATATATTCGTGTAATTGAAGGAGACAAAGAAACAACTTCTTTATTGATTCACGCACCATTTGACCATATCTTTTTTACTGGTAGCGTTCAAGTTGGAAAAATTGTCATGGAAGCTGCGGCGAAAAACCTTGTACCAGTAACATTAGAACTTGGTGGAAAAGGACCAGCTATTGTCGATGAAACAGCTAACCTCGATATAGCAGCCAAACGTATTGTCTGGGGAAAATTTATAAATGCTGGGCAATCCTGTATTGCACCTGATTATGTTATTGCTCACAAATCTATTAAGGTACAATTGATTTCGAAAATGAAAGAAGTCATCACAAGCTTTTATGGATCAGATGTATCAAAAAGCAATGATTATGGTCGAATTGTCAATGAGGGACAATTTGATAGACTTATTTCTATATTAGAACAAGACCAAAGTCATATAATATCTGGTGGAAAATCATCTAGAAGTCATTTATATATTGAACCAACACTTCTTGAAGCAAAATCGTGGGATGATGCAGCTATGAAAGAAGAAATTTTCGGACCGATTTTACCAATTATGGAGTACAGCGATTTAGATGAGGTCATTCGTATGATTAACAACCATCCCAAACCGTTAGCTTTGTATGTATTTACTGAAAATAAAAACGTCGAAAAACAAGTATTAGGACGAGTTTCTTTTGGAGGAGGATGCATCAATGATACAATGTCACATATGGCTAATCTCCACTTGCCTTTTGGCGGAGTAGGAAGTGCAGGATTCGGTGCCTATCATGGGAAACATAGCTTTGATGCTTTTACACATCATAAAAGCATTTTAAAGAAAAGTTCAAGGATAGACCTAGGGCTTGTATTTCCACCGTATAGGGACAAAATTAAAATTTTACGAAAGATTTTTAAGTGATAAGAAAGAAATAGGATATGACAACCAAAAGTAAAATATGGGTGGAATATCTAATTTAACGATTATCATTATAATTTATAAAATCTAACCCCACATTCTCAATTCGGGGTACCAGCAACATTCCGGAAATCTTGTACGCTAAGCAAATTTAAATAAAAAAAGGCGAATTCCTGTAGTATGAGGAACCGCCATTTTTTATTTGGCTTCTTAAAGTAAAGTCTCCGTTAGCGGAATAAGAATGAGAGTATATTTATTATGTATCGTCTATTACTCCAGCTAAAATATGATAATAACTCAGAATCATCAACTATTTTAATTTCAAATCTCCTGAGCTTGTTTGTACTTTAATCTTATTTTCCCCATCATCCTTTATGCCAATTGCTTTATTCTTCGATTTATCTTCATATAATAAACCCTCTACATCTATGTCTGCTTTCCCCGAGTTACCTTCAAAATTCGCATTCTTTGAAACAAGATTATTAGAATCAATTGTCCTGAGAGTATTCCTTATGATAAAACGACATTGAAACAGGTCTTTCTTTACTACTTCAAACGAAAAAGTTTTGAAAGAATCTACTGAAGTAGAGATAGTTTTATAAAATTCATTTGTGGTGCTATATAGAATCAAAAAGGATATTTATACCACATTTAAATTGATTTATGTTAAAATTATTCCGAATATTAACATTATTACCTAGGAGGATTATAAATGCTTACACCAGAACAAATCTCCAACTTATTTAGAAACTTTTCAGAAAAAGAATGTAAAGGGTCGAGCGATTTATATGAACATTTATCATTAAGAATTGCAGAAGATGAGGAACTCCTTGCATTAGCGTCACATGCACAACTTGGTCAGCCAACTCCAAATTTATTACTTGGTGCCGTTCACTATTTATTATTGAAAGGAAACAGCCATGTATTAAAACAATACTACGATAGCCTCATTTCAACTCCAGAAAAAAATTTAGACCAGGCTTTCCACCATTTTAAAGGTTTTTGCCAGCTTCATAGAGAAGAGATTATTGCTATTTTAAAAACGAAGTTAGTACAGACAAACGAAGTAAGAAGATGTACGTATTTATATCCGAGTTTTTGCTATATGTTTAATAAAGTTAATAAACCTTTAGCGTTAATTGAAATCGGAACAAGCGCTGGTTTACAATTATTTTGGGATCAATATTGTTATTCGTATGGAACTGAGAAAGTGTATGGTAACATAAATTCTAAGGTCCAATTAAAATCGGAAATAAAAGGTGAAAATCAACCATTTCTTTTACAACAAAGCCCTCCTGTCACAGAAAGAATTGGATTGGATTTACATATAAATGATTTGAATGATGAGGAAGATTATTTATGGTTACGCTCGCTCATTTGGCCAGAGCATAAAGAAAGGCTTGAAATGTTCGATCATGCAGCAGCTTGTTTAAAAGAACAATCAGTGAAACTTATAGAAGGAGATGGGGTATCTCTTCTTTCTGAAATTGCAGAACAAATTCCAGAGGATTCAGTGATTTGTGTCTTCCATACACATGTAGCGAATCAAATACCAGAGGGTATAAAGCATAAACTAGTAGAACAGATTAAAGAAATTGGTGCCAAGCGAGATGTTTTCCATCTTTACAATAACATGTGGGATAGAGATCTTCATCTTGATTATTTTATTAATGGTAAAGAATACAATGAAACGATCGGAGAAACAGACGGTCATGCACGCTGGTTTAGCTGGGGATTAGAGGATAAATCTTTGTGCTAAATTTAGATGTAAATGTGTAGAAATAATAAAGTTATTTAATTTTGTTCTTAGAAAAACAAGAATCGCCTATCTATATATTTGATAGGCGATTTCTATGTTTAAAAACAAATAAACAAAATATCAAGTATGTAGACAACAAGATTAGCTTGATGGACATGTGGCGAGACCTCAATACTAAAAAGGCATCCACCGAGAATCAGCAGATGTCTTTTTAGTTTTTCGTTTATGGCTTTGTTTTAAACTAATGTTGATAATTAGCTACAAATATGATGATTGTGAAGTGAAATTTTAATATATAATTAATAAAACAAACTACTTTGGCACAATATTAATATTTATTTTCAGTTATTAGGTGGAAAAACACATGCTGGTATGTTCGACTTATACAATTGCTCTAATACCTTTTGGTTTTTACAATATACTTCTGCACGGTTATGTTTACTTACTAAATCAATTCTTATAAAAATTGTTTCTTCGGTATTGCACCACCACTCAAAGTATTTACCTGAAAATGATTCTCTCTTAATTTTATTCAAAGCTTTCGTTTTTTCAAACTCATCAATTTCGCTTTTTTCAGCACCACGTGTTAGCCAATTTGGATGCTTATTAACCATATAATATTTAATTGCTTCATCTTCTAAAAATTCTTCTATATTGTCAGCACTAATGAAAAAACTCCCCATGCAGAAATGATATATTTTCCCATCCTCATCAATACAAGGTCCAAAATCTCCTGCATAATGATATTCCATACATTGAAAAAAGTATTTTCCGTTTTCTTTTCTAAAATATCTAAGTTCATATTTTTCTTCAAATGTATTGAAGTAAAACATATCCATTTGGAAACCTTCATAAAATTTTTTACCAATTTTATACCAAATACCACCAAATGATACTTGAAAATCAATTACTTTATCAAAAAAAGGTATTCCTTCATTGGCAAATACTCTTTTTATTTCCTCTTTATCTTTAATTGTATCAACTTTCTTACCAGATAATATCATGTCATTTACTGTATCAGATAGAATGTTTTTCTCCATAATTTTAGTACCTTTCTATTATTAAAATAATCAACTACTTCTTTTTATTAGGAACTAAGTTTTACAATTGATTCTATCATTTGTTCCCAGTCTTCACTATGAATCTCATGCCCTGATCCATCAAGAGTCACTAATTCAGCATGGGGAATGGCTTTCGCAAGAGCAAGTCCATGTTCGTATGGCAAAGCTGGATCTTCTGTTCCATGAATAATGAGTGCTGGTATGCTGATTTCTCCCATCCTATTATAATAATCACCTCCGCCTTGCAGCATGGCATGATTAAATCTGCTTGGAAGCTGTTTGGCACGAGTTACCTCCCTTTTCGCCAATTTATATATTCTTTCCCTCTCATAAGGTTTGGAACCGGCTAAAGTTTTCCATAAACCCGCAAGATAGGAAATAGCCGCCTCTTGATTTGACCAGTCTATGGAAGTACTCTTTGCATGGTAATTTAGTATGTTCTGATCCATTGGAGGTAGTTTTTCCATCTCAGTCCCGAACACACTTGATGCAATTAAAGTAAGCGTAAATATACGCTTTGGATATCTTAGGGCAAGAATTTGGCCAATCAAACCACCTAAGGACATTCCAACGATATGAGCCTGCTTTATAGAATAAGCATCCAGGACTCCAATTGCATCGGCAGCCATGTCTAATATTGTGTAGTTGGAAGTACCAGGTTCATAAGTAGTCGATCGTCCCAAATCACGATGATCGTATCGAATGACAAATCTTCCTTGATCAGCGATACGGAGACAGAATTCCTCATCCCACCAATCTAATGAAGACATAGCCCCCATGATTAAAAGTACAGCAGGGTCCTTAGGATTTCCAAAACTTTCTGCACAAATCTCTACTTTATTTATTTTCAATATTTGTTCCCCCATGTTTCTCCTCCTTTAACATTAACTTCCTATTATTATAAGATATCAGCACATATTAGGTCATGTATATTTCATAAGTGGCAGTTTTTTTTGCTGTAGATGAATGATAGTAGAGCCCAATGATTGACCAAAAAGTTAATCGTACTTTTAAGATATATTATTCTTGTTCTATCATCGCTTCCTTTGGTACACCAAAGAAATAGGTTACGATAAACCCACCGACGTATCCTGCAAATAATCCAATGACGTATTTCCACCATACTCCGCCAGCAATTAAAGGAATTAATGCCAGACCAGATGGTCCGATAGCAATTGCACCAACGTTACCAAGTAATCCGATAACTGCTCCTCCAATACCTCCACCGATACATGCGGTGATAAAAGGATAGCCTAATGGTAATGTAACACCGTAAATTAATGGTTCTCCAATGCCAAGAATTCCTACTGGGAGTGCACCTTTGATTACATTTGTTAAAGATTTATTTTTACGACAGCGAATCCATAATGCCATTGATGCTCCAACTTGCCCAGCTCCTGCCATCGAAAGAATAGGAAGTAATTGTGTCATACCCGTTGTATTGATCATTTCAATATGAATTGGTATTAATATTTGATGTAATCCTAACATAACAAGTGATAAGAATGTTGCGCCAAGTACAAATCCAGCAAATGCACCACCGCGTAATAATACCCAACTGATAGCGCCGATTAAGTTATCTGAAACGAAACCTGCTAATGGCATGAGTAAGAAAATCGTTACAAGCCCTACTATTAATAATGCGATTGTAGGTGTCACGATAATATCAATTGCATCGGGAATCACTGTACGTAATTTCTTTTCTACAAATGCTAAGATCCAAACAGCCAATAATACACCAATAACTCCACCTTGTCCTGGTGATAACGGCTGACTGGTAAAGATATTAAAAATTGGATTTTCTGGCGTCATACCAGTTAAAAGGGTAATACCACCGATTACCCCTCCAAGTGCTGGTGTTGCATCGAATTCTTTTGCCGCATTAATGCCAACATAAATTACTAAATAACTAAATAATGCATTTTTAATCACATTTAAAACTGTTACGTATTGTCCCCAAGTTTCTTTATCTAAATTTCCAGCAGTAATATTATTTAATAGAATAGAAGCAATACCTGCAATTAACCCCGCTCCAACGAATGCTGGTATAAGAGGAATAAAAACGCTTCCAATTTTTCTTAAAAATTTTTTAAAAGGTGTATGATTCTTTTTCTTTAATTCTGCCTTGATTTCTGCACCTTTTGCTTGTAGTTTTTCTGCAGAAGAAACTTTTGAAGAACCACCTTTTCTCTCTGCTAATGCAGTACCGAACTGTTCTGCTACTTTCGTTACAACACCTGGTCCAAGAATGATTTGGTATGTTTCATCATCAACAATACCAAGAACCCCATCAATCTTTTTCAATACTTCTTCATTAATTAAATTACGATCTACAGGTGTAACGCGAAGACGTGTCATACAGTTTGTATATGCTAAAACATTGTCACTACCACCAACCGCATCTAAAATTTGAGATGCCATGTTATGATATTTGTTCATCATGTCACCCTCTTTTCGGTTATTTTACTGCTTGTCTAACAAATCCTTGTGTTTCTGCTAATTTCTTCATTGCTTCTTCTTTTGAAAGTCCTGTCAGAATCATTACAATCGCAATTTTGGGCTTATTATCTGCTTTTACTAAGTAGGTTTCAGCTGTTTTATAATCGCAAGATGTTGCTTCCATCACGATATGCTTTGCGCGCTCTACTAACTTTTCATTTGTTAGTTGAACATCAACCATTAAATTCCCGTACACTTTCCCGATTCCCACCATAGAGGCTGTTGAGAGCATATTGCAAATTAATTTTTGTGATGTACCTGATTTTAAGCGAGTTGAACCAGTTAATACTTCTGGTCCGTTTACTACTTCAATGGCGATGGTTGCGACTTTTCCTACTGCTGAGTCTTTGTTACAGCATACTGCGACTGTTTGTGTACCAATTGAATTTGCATATTCTAATCCTCCGATAACGTATGGAGTTCGGCCGCTTGCTGCAATTCCTACTACAATGTCTTTGTTTGTTAAATTAATATTTTTTAAGTCTTGAATACCTAATTCTTTACTGTCTTCTGCACCTTCTACTGCTTTAATGAAGGCTTTTTCACCGCCAGCAATTAACCCGATTACTTCTTCTGAATCTGTTCCGAATGTTGGAGGACATTCAACCGCATCTAACAAACCAATACGTCCGCTAGTTCCAGCTCCTATATATATTAAGCGGCCACCTTTTCTTTTTGTTGCAACAATCGCTTCAACAGCCTTGGCAATTTGCGGAAGCTCTTGTTTCACTGCTTCTGCGACTTTTGCATCTTCTTCATTCATGATTGTTAAAAGATCAATTGTTGACATTTCGTCTAAATTCATTGTTTTTTTATTGCGTGTTTCGGTTATTAAATTTTCTAACATATTCATCACCCTCATTTATTTCAAAATGTTTCATCTTCTCCATGGATACTATTTATTTTATATTGCTATGCTAAACGCTCAAAAAAGAGTCTTAAATTATTATTTCTTGCAAGTGGGAGCATACCTCATCTCAGGGATATGGCCAAGGAGTCATGTTTAGACATTATGAGTGGTATGGTAAAACTGCTAATATGGCTGCGGATTGGAATGATAGAGCTTCAGCAATTGAAATCACGATGAATCCGTAATAAGTAACGGGAAATTTCAATTGAACAGGTGAAGAAGTTTCAAAATCACTATCCTCTCATCGTTTTAGAAGAAATGGGAGAATAGTGATTTTTTAAGGGACTGAATTTCGATCGAAAGAAAATTGAGATCGATAATAGGTTTATATCCGTATATCAAGAATAGAAACAGTGTAAGAGCAGTAGAAGCAATGAAACAAGTAGGAATGAAAAATAATACATTTTAATAGACATCTAATAACGTACGATTTTCTTTTTTAGGTCGGGTCTTATAAGAGAAAATAAAACAACTAGAATAATTGATACGTGTAAAACTAGGTCATAAAAATGCATTAATTTCATTTGACTGCTTATATCGGCCCTATAAGATGATTTGGATGTTCTGATACCAACAGCATTATTATTAACATTAAAATTCATTACAGGCTAATCTGAAGTGTCGGTTTTTTATGCACCTGTAAGATTTTTTGTTCAAATGTAAAAAAAGTATCCTTTTTTTAGAGTAAGGACACAATTTTTGTTCAATAGATCCTTGAGACCTATTATGTAAGTGGGAATAACGATCAAAAGGAGGAAAAGGTTTATTTTCACCTTCTTGAAGAGTAAATTCTAACCTTAGGATCCAATTATTTTCCTCTCCCTCAATAAGGTGCTCAATCACTTCTGAGACATTCCAAGTCCCTTCTCCTTCATTGCATTGCACCCATCCATCGGATAAACCAGATAAAAAATACACCAATGAAGGAGTTTTTGGTAGTCATAGGGAATTTAGACTATTAAGTAGATAAGTTATATAGGGGGACTGCCGACAAACCGCGATTATACACTAAGACGTTTTTGGGAAGTTAAACCCCTGATTTTTCTACGCCAAGCAGAAGAATCAGGTTTTTTTATAACCGTGAGGGACGCAGTGTGACACCTTGTAGGTTGATGTCTAATACCATCTTACGTACATTCCGTAACTGGTAGGGATTATTTATATAATGTGAGAAAGGCTGTGAAGTTGTTTGAGTGGTTATAAAGCAATGATATTTGATTTAGATGATACCTTACTTGATAGGGATAAGGCAGTAGATAAATTGTTTTCAATTATTTTAGAGAAGTGTTATGGGGATGTTAAACAACATTCAGTAAAAAACGAAATGTTGCAGAAATTCAAGGAATATGATAAAAGAAGCTATGGCTACAGTGACAAAGTAAAAGTTTTGGAATCATTTTTTGATGAATTTCCACCAAAATATAGATTGCCACGCAATTACATTCAAGATTTTTGGAATAATAATTTTCCTCATTGTTTTTCTATAAACCAAAATACTATAAATATCATAAATACTATAAAGATGCATGTTAAAGTTGCAATTATAACAAATGGTTCAACTCAGAGACAAAAGGCTAAAATAATTAACACTAATTTAAATAGTTGTTTTGATATAATAATTATTTCTGAAGAAGTGGGATTTAGTAAACCTGACAAACGTATATTTGAATTAGCATTAAATAAGCTTAATGTGCAACCGGAAGCAGCATTATTCGTTGGAGATGACATAGAAAAGGATATTGGTGGTTGTCAAAATGCAAATATAAAGGGCATATGGTTCAATCCTTATATGATCAAGAATGATACCGAAATAAAACCATATGCCGAGATCAATTCTTTTGATAGATTATTAAGTTATTTTACATATTCAGCATTTTCGTTATTTCGTTAACGGGCGCGATTATTGAAGAAAATTAAAATATTAAAATGACTATATTGCTAGAGCATCCTTAAAAAAATTTAACTACTTTATTTTCCCCCCCATCCAAAATAGGACGGGGGTATGTCATCATATATTAATGTTTTATTTTTTTGTTATATCTTACAATATTCAGAAAGGAAGGTTATAAGTATTCCTATTACTTAATTTAACTGGAATAAAGAGAACAATAGGTACGGTCAAATCGTCCAGCAACCAAATCTTCCTTACGAATAAAGAAGTGTAGTACTCCTGCGTCCCACCAACAGAAGCCAACGTCATCATCTGTTTCCAGCTCCAACAACATCTGCATATCCGCGACTTCCTGCTTCGCCTTCGTCTTATCACCACCGAAATGTGCCGCGATCTTCTCCAATGCCTTATCCTCATTATACTCGTATTCTTCACCAGTCAGCAACATCAACGCTGCTTCATATTCCGAATCATCATGCTGTCCTATCGGATAACCAAACAGTTGAATAATATCGTCATCTTCTACGTCTCGAATCTCATAAAGTAAATCATCATAATCGTCTAAGGTGACGTTATTACTCTCTATCTGCTCATTATCAATGTAAGCGTAGCTTGGAGGCTCCAGTGATGAGCGCGCTTCCAGGTCATAGCCAACATAAGTATCTTCTAACGCAGTCTTACTTGGCGGTTCACGGCGAACAGCCGATAGTACCTCTGTTTCATCAAACCATATAACTCGATGTTCAATATTGTAAGCTGGCTCATCGATTCCGAGAAAAAAAGACAGCATCCCTGTCTTTGGTAATAATGCATTATCATCGTGCTTCGCCACATCACACATATTCAATTGAACTAAGAAGGTCATTGGTGTCCCAGCCGTTGTAAGCGGCCATGCAAATTGTGGAGGCAAATCTGGATCGCCACCAACACGAGAACGCCCCAGCTTTGTGTAATCTGTCTCTCCCGCTTTTGCACAACGCACCCCTTGCCGCGATGTCTCCATCAAATAGTTTATCGCATGTTCAAAACCATTATCCTCCAATTGTTGCTTCAGCTTAATTCGATTTTGTTCTTGTAATTGCACGCTAACCCTCTCCCCATTCTCTCATCTAAATCAGTGTATCTACAACATATTCTATCATTTCATATAGTCCTCCATCATCAGGTACTTGATAAAATTCACTTCAATAAGCAATTTTTCTTCCAATCATATCAACCTTAAATATTAATAAACTATTGGTACACAGTATTTAAATGATAGGATTATAGTCACCATCGAAATGAAATTCGTATTCATTGTCGATTCGAATATAGCCTAGAATGTTGCGTTCCCTACACCTACGAAATACGCTTGAATAATTTTCATTATCTTTGTTCCCTTCTGCGACAAGAATTTCTTGGTCTTCGCAATCAAGGACAATTCCAATATGGTCGTGAGAATTATTTGATAAAAGTTTTTCATAAATAACTATATCGCCGCGTTGTGGTCTAAAGTTCTGGTCATCATAATTAAAAAATCCAGTTTCGGGCAGTAGAGCCCACTCAAATATAGCACCTACACCAGCTAGTCGATAATTACCGTTTGGATAACGTATCGGCAGCAAAATTCCTGCCTGCATACAGCAATGGTATACGAATGCTGCACACCAATTCCCTTGGAGTACTTTATATATATCTGGATCAGGCCAATAATGGCAAATTTCCGTATACAGTTTATCTTCCGGAATACCAATAATGTTTTGACTTGCTAGTTCTTCTGAAATATCGGCCAACAAGCTTCGTTTATCTTTTCCGTTTTTTGCAATCTTTTCATTATGATTGGTTGGAACTACTTCTTCAAGTTGGTCCTTTGGAATGGATAATTCACCAAATATATTATGAAATCTTTGAACATCCATATGAGATACGGTGTAATCCAAGCTCTGAAAGAAATTATTGAGCATAATAGCATCTTTGATTAATTCATCGTATGGACCGTGGACTTTCCCACGCTGATTCTGGTAGAATATTGCCCGAAGAATGGTAAGTTGTTCATCCTTAGAAAAAATATTTAAATCTCTTATGATAGGTCTAACGGTTTCAGCACTATTAATACCGGGAAAATAACTGATACCAGTTTTATAGAAATAATAGTTGTGAAGCAAACCTGTGATAGCCGCAATTTCTGTTTCTAATCCTCTCTTCATTGCAAGCATCGAAGCGAAAGATGATACTCCATTAAGTTGAGCATGAGCTTCTTGTCTGTTAACAAAGCTGTCCAAATCAAGTATTTTATTAACAAGTACACGAATACTTTCAAGCCTGTTTCTTGAACTTTTCACAGCTTATCCCACTTCCTATTCCACTTTATTTCTTGATCAAACTTGACCTTTGGTTTAAGTACAAATTTTCACAATCTCACATTAATTTTAACATAACATCCATTTTTGTTTTGGCTAATAGCACTTTAATGGCCATCTAGAGGGAGAAATAAAACCTAGTTATAAATTGGGGAATCGTCTTGAAAATGAGCTTAGCGTTGTAAATCCTCATTTTCCTGACGGTACCCCAATAAACCCAATGAAAATGTAAAAAGAAATCCATTATGGGTTTCTTTTTTGTATTACTACCACCTGTAATAAAAATAAATCTTACTTTTTCTAGACAAAAAACAAAACAATACAAGAATTGGAACTGTTTACCTTTAGGTTATTTTATACTTAACAAGTATTTAAAAAATCATTTTATAATGGAGGACAACACAAAATGAAATTAGGTAAATTAGTACTTATCGGAGCATTAACATTCGGAAGTTTTACAGCTATAGAAATGACTACGCCAACAAAACAAGTTTCAGCAGCTACACAAGATAATTTCACTGTTGTTTCTACAGCAAATTCATATTATCAAGGGCAAAGTTTTTTATTAAAAGCTACAAATGATAATCCATATAGCGTATGGTATCAAGTAAGTATTGAAAAATTAGTCAAAGATAAATGGGAATATTATGATGCAGATGGATTCCATTCGGAATTACCTGCCAACACATATGAAGATTTTGATATTTGGACTGGTTGGGGTGGACAAATTGTATCCCCTGGTATGTATCGTTTGAAGGTGGAAACAAAACATGCTGATGGAAAAACAGGCGTTTTTTATACTGAACCAATTGAATTAAAGAAAAGCAGTTGAATGGAAGAAAGAAATGGGAGTTCGAATGAAAAAAAGTGTAATTACATTTATTACTTTCACCCTTTTTTGTGTATCTTGTAGCCATAACACAGCTAGTTCTAAAGAAACAGAGAATACTGGTGCTGCAATCGATGATCCATCTTTAAATACGCCTGAAGGTAAAGAATTAATAGAATTAGGTAAAAGAAAAGACGAAATGGCACGGGAAGCAGAAAATAGGGGATTTTATAGAACAGGAACAATAGATAGAGGTAAAATTAAAACTGAAGAGAATAGCTTAGGAATTAGACGATGTGAGAGCTTCATAGGTGAAATAGGCCAATTTATGAAAGTAAAAAAAGATGAAAATTGGTTATTCTCCTTAAATGAAGAAACCCAGAGAGGCATTTTAACAGCATATATTATCGATTCTCATGGGAGTATTGTTTTACAGTTAAATCATGACCAGAAAGAAAAAAGCATTCAAATCCCCCAAGATGATATGTATCAAGTAAAAATAACTGGTGAAGATTTTAGTGGCAAATTTTTTTTATCATATAAACAAAAATTATAGGTGAAGGCATGAAATGGGGTTCGACCGAGATACATGTAATTTCGGGTCACAAGCTTTATTTTATTTACAATAAACACATTTATCATTTTTAAATGCTACATACATTTATTTCCACTCAAATCTGACACTGAGCCTACATGGAGATTATTTTGTTTACACTGCTATGCTGAACATTCAAAAAAGAGTCTTAATGATTAAGACTCTTTTTTGATAAACAATTTGTATTTCTTTTTAATCACTTAGACGTAGACTCAAAGTGAGCGGCAATAGTTAATGCATCTTGGATAGAGCCACTTGTTTCTATCCCATATAAAGTATCTCCATTTTGCCAATATACACGATTTTGTTTCAGTCTGTTATCCACTTCTATAACTGCGTAAGAGTTTGGAGTTGGTAGTGGCTCTTTCTCTAATTGGTTCACTATGGATTTTGCTACAGATATATTGTCATCTTTATTTGTCGATGGACTTTTTACAAAAATTGCCCAATGATCCTTAACAAAATTCAAATACATTGTTCCTGCTGCTCCCTCAGTAAAACCTTTAATTCCATTCCCTAAATCTATTGCACTAGGATCATCCTTGCTCGGGACATCTTTTTCGTAATCAGGATTTAATTTAAATGTTGAACATAAACTTTTACCGGCTTCTTCTTTTGTCTCATACTTTTTGACAGATAGTTTTGCGATTTGCTTAGCTTGATTAGAATCCGAAAGTGCAGCAGAATCAACAGGTAATGGACTGTTACTTTCAAAAAATGTAACAGTGTAACCTTTATCTTGTCCTTCTGTGTATGCAGATAAAACCTTTTTTTCATTAGACAGAGGGATTTTTGTTGGTAAGAATATATTCATTTTTGTCTTTGCTGTTAACGCTGTTCGAGTGGCTGCAAACACATCTTTTTGTTTCAATGCATGAGACTCTTGTTGTTTTTCCGTTTGTTTCGCTGTACGGGATTCTTGTTGTTTTTCTGTTTGTTTCTTAGGTTCAGTAGTTTCTTTTTTGTCACATGCTCCTAGTAAGAGTAGGGAAACACACATGAATGCTGAAATTTTTTTCATTTCTTTTACCTCGAGTTTATTAATTTTGTGAAAAATAACATGATGAATTTAATAATAAAGTGACTTTTAAAACTAACGCAATTTTTTTAAAGTCTCCAATGTAGCAATTGTAAACGCAGAGTTTCCCTCTTGTTCTAAAGCTCGGAAATACAAGCTTCTTAAGAAGGTTCTCATGTTTTGTATTAAAATATCATTTCGAGAAGCTGAAGCTTCTTCAATGATTGTAAAGCTATAAAGCCAATTGTTCCATTCTTCTTGGGCTAATATATTTTGGTTCCATAAAGAGATTACCGCCGTCACTAATCTCTCATCTTCAAAGTTTATGTATACGTAATCGTGCAGACGAACCTTATGACGAACAGCAGTAAGGATTGCATGTGAAAATTCGCGACTTCGTATCGTACGTGCTAAAGCATCTAGCGCATCTGCGGCATGTGCAGTAGAATGAGCCCATCCTTTTCCATCTACATAGCCCCTTACATCTTGCTCAAGATACACATATTCAAGAACTTGTTCTGCCACGCTGTAGAGCTGTTCTTCAGATAAGAACGGTTCTTTTTCATGAACAGATAAAATAAGCGGTGGGATTAGAATTGAGAAAGCACGTTTAAAAACAGAGTCTGTTTCCTTCTCGCCGATTTTATAAAACAAATAATCAGGACTAAGTGCCTGCAGCAGTAGCCCGCGTAACTCTTTTTGTCTAAACACTTCACCTGTAATCCATCGTTCGAGCGTACTGTAAATCAATTCATCACGCAGCTCGGCATCGGGTGACCCGATATAATCCAGCATCCATTGTGCATATGGATATGCGTCCACATCTTCTGGGACGGCATAATTGTTATTTTTGATTTGTTGCAGTTCTTGTTTCAACTCATGTTGATCCATCATCATATTTTCTCTCCTCTCTTAAAGTTTTTATGCCATAGTTTTTATATTACCTTATATTTCTCTTTATATGCCATCCTCTATTTATAAATTTTATAGAAATATATAAGAATTGCACTAACTATATATATGTACAAATTTAAAAAATGACATAAAACCCTTTTTTTAGTGGGGCAAGAGCATCTGGTCGTGCGTAGAAGCAGTCAGGGAGTTTTTCTGCCGCATGCGAGGTTTAAAACAAAGGGAGTAAGCGAGTGTAGAACATGTTGTGTTCTACATAATTAGACTGCCCGTGCCATATGAAGAGACAGATGTACCAAGGGCAACAAGCCATGGATTAACAGATGAATGTTTCATACCATCCTTCCCTCTCTGTTCTTATTTCAATTCTTTTCAATAATCGTCTAACGATGTTTATTATAACCACAATGCTCCGTGAGATACGGATATGAAGATAAAAATGAATATGGTGTACTACCTTTGACTTTATCGTTTTTAATTAACAAAAAGACACTTACCAATGAAGTGTCTTTTTGTTGATTAAAAATATTCGATTTGATTGCAGTAAAGCTGTGCTAACATAATGTATCTTCTAATGATTTATGTACATACCATATCAAACAATGTATTTGTTGCTATTTATAAGAATGCCCTTTTTTAAAAAGGTAATTATGCCCTAATTCAGATACTTTTACTTTGCATGAATAAAAGATTTAATAAGCAAACATATCAGCCACTAAATTGCTAAATTCTCTTAAATATTGTAGATAATTGTCTCCTCCATAGTTATATCTTTTGTTATACATCTTTGCGACAACGACATTATATTCAGGAATAACTAAAATTGTTGGTCCTGTTATACCTAATATTTGATAAGATCCCTTTGGAACTCTTTCTCCTATTTCGCTTTGCAGTGCTGGTGCATTCTGAACAAACCAAAACAATCCGTTTTGTGGTAAATTTGGATTTTTATAATAAGGAGAATGAACTTGTGTTGCAATCTCAATAACTTCTTCTGGTACAATTTGTTTTCCATTCATATACCCTTTATTTAAGTGAAGGTGTCCCCAATAAGCAAACTCTTTAGCGGAGACAAAAAGATTCGATTCTGTCCCGTCATCTGATACTCCTATCTTACTTACAGCTTCTTCATTTGGATTTATGACTACTTTTACTAAATTTTCATGATCTGTTGTTTGCCAAGCTGTTTCCGTAAAACCTGCAGGTATAAAGACTCGTTCTTTCAGTAATTCCGGAAAGCTTTTATTATATAACTTATAAATTAGCTGCGTCATCATTTCAACATTAATACCTCTATAAGCCCATTCTTCCCCAGGTTCAAATTCCCGGTACGTAATCCCGCTGTCACTCATATGGAGATCGTGCGAATGAGTGACTAAGTGCCTTAAGGTTGTCTTACCAAGTAAAGTTTTGTCACACTCTTCAAAGTAATCCACAGCATAATCGTCTAAACTCTTAATTTTTCCTTCATAAAGCGCGTAGGCAATCGCAAGTCCTAAATAACTTTTTCTTGCAGAAGCAACGTTAAACTGTGAAGTTGCAGTAATAGGAGAACTATTTTTTATATTAGAGTGGGTTCCACTATAATGCTCCAATACAACTTCATTATCTTTCATAATAAAAAGTGCAGCAGAAGAGCTGTGGTTTCGTTCTTTTATATTTTCTACCCATGAAATTAATTGTTCGTATTTTTTCATTTTTTACCTTCCTTTAACAGATCTATGACAAATTTTAATTTCGACAAAAAATGAAGAATACCTTTCTTTACATGTAGCATATAAAAAAACAGGAATTTTATCTCCCTGTTTTTAGTAAGTAGTAGATTCTCATTAGTACTTGCGATGTCCAACTGATGTTGTGTATTTATTATTCATTTGAACCTTCTTCAATAGAACCATGATTCATATTCTTTCCATAAAATATTTCGTCCATTTCCAATTTTAATTGCTTTGTAATTTTTTCTTGTTCGTCTGCAGACAATGTTTCTTGTGTATATCCAAACAAATAATTATTTAAGTCAAACTCTTTTAATTTGCATTTTGTATGAAAAATATGTTCTTGATATACATTGACATCAATCATGTCATACATTTTTTTTACATTCTTTGGGATGTAATTTTGGATGGAGTTTATTTCGTGGTCAATAAATAATTTGTTACCTGTTATATCTCTTGTAAAGCCACGAACTCGGTAATCAATGGTCATAATATCCGTATCAAATGAGTGGATTAAATAATTTAGTGCTTTAAGAGGCGAGATTTCGCCGCATGTAGATACATCGATGTCTGCTCTAAAAGTGCTGATTCCTTCATCTGGGTGATATTCCGGATACGTATGAACTGTTATATGGCTCTTATCTAATTGTATAACGACTGATCCAGGAAGAGGACCGGGTGATTCGTTAAATGATTCAGTTGGAACTTCTACAATCGGGCCTTCTGAAACTAATATTGTTACGCTCGCTCCTTGTGGAACATAGTCTTGTTTCGCAACATTTAATACGTGTGCACCTATAATATCAGATACATTTTTTAAAATCTTTGTTAATCTGTCTGCATTATATTGTTCATCTATGTATTCTATGTATGCTTCTCGTTCTTCTCTTGTTTTGGTATAGCAAATATCATACATATTAAAACTTAATGATTTTGTAAGATTATTAAATCCGTGCAATTGAATTCGCTGCTCTGGTGTTAGTTTCATGGTGAATGCCCCCTCTTTTTTATATTCAATAATGATTGACAAACTCTTTATGAAATATAGTTCCATCCTACAATTTTTTAATACATGTGTCTTAAGATTGCTTACCAACCATTAAATATGATTTAATGGTTGGTTTTAATTTTCATTACCAAAATACGGTAAGTGAAATTCATCCTTTTTTATGAGAAATATGGTTGGATTTCTATCATTTGAAAAAGCTTGGATTTGATTGAATCCAAGCTTTTTCAGTATTTAATGGTTCAAAACATTATTTTTTTAAATCTTTTTTTGTTACTTCGCTTCTAATATTTACATCTTTGGAGAATTCAGTATCGTTTTTTTGATTGTTAGGATATTTGTTTTTACGTTCTCGATTATCATTTCGATTCGTCATAATTTACCCTCCTTTTGTTAAGGTTTGTACCTATTTTTTACGAAAGGAACTATTTCATACAGGGTAAATCGTCATTCCTATTCCACTTTTTGTAAAATATCTTTTAGACAAAATAGTTTCTGATTTGCACATACTATTTATTGGAGGTGATAAGTATGGGAAACAATCAAAACCCGTTTACAATAAAGAAACGTAATGCTAACGGACAATATGATAAAGAAGCGCATAGCATTGATAGTCATGGGAATTTTGTACCTAACACACCAACAAATGATGCAATTCTTCGTGCTGAAAGAGCGAAAAAATGACTGTTCTGAGAAATAAAATATTAGAATTAGTACCGGAACCGGTAAAAAAGTTACTCCAAAAAGAAATGTTAGATGAAAACCGATGTCTTATTGATTTCGTTGTCGATGATGCAACTGCATATGAATTTGAACCGGAACAAGTAGTCCCCTGTATTATGGCAGCTTATTATGTTTATGAATCTACGACCTATCCGAGTGAAATGGACGAAGAACGGAAGCTGAGCTTAGTTTTTCACGCAGCCAATCGTTCAGCAATGAAGCTTCTGTCTTACGGTAAATATAAAGCGGAACGATCTGAAAGTGGATGGATGAGGTATGAAAATTTTTAAATAACGTTCGCTAATGAACAATTACATTAAGATAATTTTGACATAAAAAGTCCGATTGTAACTTCATTAAAGTTATATCGGACTTTTCATATTCATGAAAGTAATGATACAAAAGGATAGAAATCTCGATTTTATTATTGTGGTAGTCCCCGATTGCCCCTAGAAAATGCTTTTATATAATTCTCCAGATCCACCCTTTACTACAGAAATTTATTTTTTATAAATAGATAACCTGTCCAATCAAGAAGATAAATCTTTAAATAGTATGGTATGAGAGTTACTTTTAGAGATGGAATTTAAACGTCTATCTACATATAAATTGTGGATATGTAGAAAGGAGAGGTCTACAATCGCTTACGTATTCGAACAATGCATAAATATATGTTTGGAAATTTTAATTTCTCCAGGTATAAACATAGAGCTGTCTATAAGTGACTACGATACATGTTCATCAGGAGTTATCATTGATGGTGACGTACTTATTATTACGTTACCATTAGTTACATGTGTAGAAATTACCATTCATGATGATTTCAACATTTCTGTCGAACTTATTGATTCATTAATCTTTCTTTCTTTTCCGCCTTCCAATAAGGAATAGCACGAAAAAATGGATGTAGTGAATAATCACTAGCTGCTCAGTAACTTAAAAAAAGAACAGAAATAATAACGTTTCTGTTCCTTTTTCTACTGTATTAATACTCTATTTCATCATAATCTTTTGGTTGTGGTATTGGTTGCATATTACTCGCATCTTTTGGATCGCTATAAATAGCATTTTCTTCTGTGTTTAATTTTTTAATGTTTGGTTTTTTATTATCATTAGGTTGTTTTTTCATTTTGGTTATCTCCTTCACATCTTTTTAAATGTAGTCATGCCCTATATTGTTCTTTTTACTCTATTGGAACCATGAAACGTGAATTAATATTATCAAATGTAAAAATACGGTAAATGAAATTAGTCTTAGTTTTTGACAACAACTCATTTTCAATCAGATTACATTAAAAAAGCTTGAATTCAATTGAATCCAAGCTACCTCATTTCCATATAAATTACATGGTTGTTAACTATGCAAACTCCCTTTCAACCAAGGACGTTGACGATGGAAACCAATCGGAATTTGGATAAGACTCGTTTTTTCTTCTGAATCCAACCTGTAAAGCTCATCACACAAGTTGACATCAAACCCAAGAAGCGGGTGTCCTCCTAGCCCAAGAGCAGAAGCTGCTAACAATAATTTCTGTACAAGTATGCCTGCTTCCATCTGTTGAATTCGGTATCCCCTATATCCAAGTTCTCTTTTAAGATGATTTTTATCTCCTACTACATGCAGACAAAGTGGTACTTGGAAGAGATTCACATTGTGGAATGTCATCCCGCTTTGCAGTAAAAATCGATGATCTCCAAGATGTACTTGTCGTAATGCATGAGCATCATTGTCATAATGATAAGCGCCGTTTGGGATACCTTCAACGCCAAATAAACATACGTATATGGAAACACGGGATGCGGGTTCTTCAAGATTTGTATCTAAATCGTTTTGATAGGCGAAAGAAGCAGTTGCCTCATGCAGTAACGTAGTCAATTGTTCTTGACTTATTTTCCTAAAAGTAAAATCCATTTCCGGTGAAAATCGATTTTGGCATGCGGCTGTTAAGTCGTACGACATTCGCTTTATACGGGGAAGAACTAACGCTTGACCATCACGCATTCTATTCGTTTCACTCTTGATTTTGTGAAACGATCGTGTAGATTCAAGCATAGATGCTTCATTCATTTGAATCAGCATCGGATACTGTGCAATCTTTCGTGATCGGACATAGTGATTATGATGAATAACTGGTAATTCTTCGCATAATTGAGTTGCAGAGACTTCTTTATCCGTAGCATCATTCTCATTATTAGACTGCGGGGTTCCAGAATTTACTGATAGAGGGATAACTGCATATACACTCTCCTCTTGTTCGGATAACCCGAGTAAATGATTAATGGAACGGTCTAAAAATTGGAAATGCACACTTGATGTATAGTGGAATCGTTTTGCTACTTCTAGCAATTGTCCTATTAATACGCCTGCATCTAGTCCTTGCAGACGATAAGAAAAGTTATGATATTTAAAGAAGTTTTTCCAAAACATTGTCGATACAAAAATAACACCAAAACAAGCCGATGTGTCACAGCTATTCCCAAGAGTCTGGGCTACATATGAATCAAAATGCCCTTCCCTTAATAACACTAAGCGGTGGTGCGCTACATCATAGTGGTAAATTCCGGTAGGCACATTTTCCATCTTTAAATATATATACAATTCATTTGGATATAAGCCTCCGCCCGAGGGAACAAATCTTCGATACGACTGCATAAAATTTATTTCTGGTGTCGGTAAGGTTGACTGACAGAATTGAGTAATCCCAAATACGTACCAGAGAAAATGACCGATTTCGCGAAGATTAGGTTCTGTTGATACTTCGAGGTTCTCAAGTGTTAATGTTACTTCTGAAGATAACGGAATTCCTGGTAAGTCCCGATAAAGTTTATATGAAAGTGGTCCATCTTCCCAATCCACCTCCCAAGTCGAAGAGGTTGCTTCGTCAGTATGAAAATGTAAATTGTTCAAAAATGTCTCTAAACCCATCCTTCCCCCTCCTAATCATCACTTACGCAAATGGATGCGGATGTGGATTGAGTTGTTCAAACGATAGCGGTTGCTTCGTATATCCAAGTTCCATTGGCACCCGTAATACTCTCTCTAGACCTGTTAAGCGCGCAAGATGGTGCCCAAATGTCATTGGCAACATTCCTGGAATGAGTACTTTCACACAATGTAATCCATTTCGCATTATTTCTGGTGTTGTCTGATCTACCACAATCACATCGAGGTTCAACTGGTGCAACATCTGAATTATTTCTCTTAAATCATCTGTCAAGTCCTCATGTCTTGTTTTTTGCTTGAATGCCTCAGTAAACGTTTGTAACGGGCGATTATTATCTAGTAAAAACTGAAACCGTTCTTCCGCTTCTGGCAAACCGCATACCTTAGGATGGTCAGGCATTTGCTTCACGAGGGAAGGATTATGGAACATCTGTACATATTTCTTGCGATTCATCTCAAATTCCTTATCAAGTGTTAACATCATACCAGCTAATTCATATATTGCACTTTTCGCCCCTCGTATCGGATCTAAATGAGCTCCAGCTGCACAGATAATATTTAATCCTTTCTCCTTTCTGTTTTTTGCTAGTGCCCAGACGCTTGGAATGCCGTGCTCCATTGTCGAGTTAAACAAATGTATATCATATCCCCCTACTGTATGCACGCGTTCTACCATCAACTGCAACTCTTGATCATTGACAGAAGAAAGATCAAGACGCGGGAGAGGCAGCTCGGCATACCAAGTTAACAAAAATGAATCGCGCTCAATCACTTCTAAAATGCCATAAAAAATTGCTTCTTCTAAACTGCCACCCAATGCGCAACCATTGGAAGTCTCATAAACAAAACCATCTCTACCGCCTAAACTATAATAAGCAAGTAGTTCTGGAACTAAAATTGGACGTTCTTGCAAAAGTGAATAACCCCATACCCAGTTCATTGGACGATCTGGATGAAACGGTTTAAACGGGAAATTAGGTTGCATATATTGTTCCGTTGCATGTACACCCACTTCAAGGGGATTAAGTGCTTGATGAGCTAAATTGCGGAACGTGTCCTGAATAACTGTACGTTTCCCCCGAGGTTCTAGACCGCAATATCGTTCTAATCCTTCTAAAATAGCAGTTAATTCGCTAGTTGCATATGAATGGGTACGCCCAGCTGTTCCTTCATTTCCAAAGAGCAACGGAAGATTTACACTTACCTCGGCAAAAGGAGGTGTAAGGTTATACATTTTATCATTTAAAAACCCAGTCTCATAATCTAGATAATCCTTGGCTAATACTTTACTCAGTTCAGAAATGGAACGACAACGATAATCATTTATGCTAATCTTCGGGCTTGATTGCAATGAAATCTTAGCTGAATGTGATGAGTCATTAGGCAATTGACTACAATTTGAGCATAAAGGATGAGGTAGAAAAAAATGATATGAGCTTTTCAATGTTTGTAAATTAACGAAAAACATGTGTCCTTCTGATCGTGCATGATCACCTTGTAAAATGCACTGGACTTCTTCTAGCAGAAGATGTGTCATCTGTAATAATCCATTACTTGATGCCCATATGTCTCGAGGTATTTCCTTATTTGTTGTTAAGATCTGCATGATCCCCCACATCTCTTTAGAATCATTTCCTGCGAAAGTACGGCGTATATCTGCACACTCTGAACATCCTGGTGTGCCTGGGCGAACTAGCGGACCGATTATTCCTTCTCCAAATGAAACGAAAGCTCGCAGCCAAGGAATATTCGTTGATTGAAGTACGCTTTCTGCCTGCTTATGAAATGAAGGATTCCAAGTATCATGTAATACGAGAACTAAATCGGTCGTTGCTGGTATTTTTCGATCAAAATCCGTGTATTGAGTGATTTCATATTGGACTGATAATTCTTCATATACACGATTTGCCAATAGCCCCTCTCCAATAATTAAAATCGAAGCGCTCAATGGGATTCCTCCTCTCCCAATAATACTCCAAATAGTCCTGCTAGTTCCTCCTTCCAGATTGCTT
This sequence comes from Bacillus sp. 103mf, assembly GCF_900116295.1. Taxonomy (GTDB): domain Bacteria; phylum Bacillota; class Bacilli; order Bacillales; family Bacillaceae_G; genus Bacillus_A; species Bacillus_A bruguierae. The sequence goes on along the minus strand of NZ_FPAF01000004.1, from coordinate 206,401 downwards.
CTAGTGATATTTCAAATACGCAGAGCCGTTTTCCATTTTGTTTTAATGTCTGTTCAGCAGATTGTAATATTTCTTCTTGCGTCATGTTTTCACAAGAAGAAATGGCGGAGTGTAATGGCATTGTATCTTGTAATAAAACTGATGAAGCCTCTAGCGCTTGTGATGCGCAGCAATCATCACAATTTTGTGCTTCTGTAAGTGCCTGTTGTAATGCTTTACGTAACGCGATTGTTCTATTTAACCCTACACTTCCATACCAGTGATTATTCGTGCCAATCCATATAACAGGGAAATCGAAAATGGCTTCACCAAAAGCAATTGTAGGTGCTCCTTGCAGAGTAGTAAGTGCTTGCAAATAAAAGCGGCAGCGCTCATCTTCTATTGCGTCTAATTCTACTCGAGAAACAACAATATTTTGACTCGTCTGTCTCTTATGAAATTCTTCATCTAAACATTTTTGTAATCCTCTAGATACACATTCTGCAATCGTTTCCCCGGCTCCAATTCCTATAAATTGCCCATGTTCAGAAAACTTTGAACTAGCTATTCGCGATATATAGGTCTCAACTCCGGCTAATCCAGCTTCGTACCTTGCTTCCATATGCGTCAAACCTGTACAAATCATATCTGGTAATAATTCAGCAGGGCCTTCTGACAGTGGATCAACTGTTTGAATACGACATTGAGCCACTGGTAGCTGTTTTAAGTCACCTGCTTCCCAAGTGTGAAAAATCCCTGCTTCTTTTGATACAAGATAATTCAAGTTCAGAGTAGATTCATTCAATTCATTTTTATTTGAGCTCTCTTTGATTCTCGTATTAAAGTCTTGGACCCATTCGATTTCCATTTTCTCAGTTACTAAAGGATGAGGTAAAAAGGAATGCCAGTTTCCTTCTAACGTTTCGGAATTTAACAGAAAAAATTGGTTCGTTTGCGTGGGTTTCGTTACATCTGTAACCTTTTTGAACAGTTCAAATACCACTACATTTGCTAACATTGCTTCCGTTGTAGAAGAAAAAGTGTGTTCCCCTGAAGTTTTAGAAAATGCAGACTTGTGTATACGTCGCCAAGCTGATTCCCAGCAAGCATCACTTTCTGAGTGTACGAGTGGCCCGGCTAATCCGACTCCTTGCTTAGATATGGCAGGGATGAAAATCTTTTTTTCTTCTTTACAAATAGCATGAAAAATTTTTAATTCCTCTATGTCTTCTCCTTGTGATACATACAAAATCGCCTGAAATGGCTGCACCGCATCTTTCAAACCATTTCTTTTTTCTTTTTGTAAAAAAATTTCTTCAATCGCCACTTCAGGATCTGTTTTTTGTGCATATGCTATTAATTCTTTTAATCTTCTTCTATTGGTTTGTACGGAATCAGTAATTAGCATCTGGAATTGTGGTAATCCTGATTCAAGTAATGCGGAAATAAGGGAAACAAAAAAAGAACCAGAACCGATAGCTAATACTTTCATTTGACGATACGTTTGAAAACGGTATGCCCCAGACACGCCGAAGTTATCTAAAAATTCAATTTGTGATGCGTATTTTTTGAGAATATTTTCTGGCAATTGGTGTGGATAATCTTGACTTATGTCTGTTGCAAATTCATTTTGGTACAGTATGTCTGCTATTTCAAATACTCGCTTTCGATATGGCTCAGGTAAGCCAGCTGTCAAATTTCCTAATGTGTGTTCTCCGTTAAACATTGGTATTAATTTTTCGATCCATTGATTGATAGACTTCCCTTCCATTCGAAATGAACTGGCATTATTTCTAAAATACACTTCCCCTTTTGGATCAGAGAGAAAAAAAGTATCTCTTTTCATTTTCAAACGTGTCGAAGCGTTTAATTTTGTCATTGTACTCCTCCTTCTCTGTTCATTGTTCTTGAATGAGCATGATAACTTCCGTCATAACAATTTTATGTATACTATTTTTTCTTATGTCAAACGGAAAGAAGAAGAGTGGTTTATCATACTTAAAGAAAAGTGTCTCTACAATAAAATTCATGTAGAAACGCTTTTCTTTAAGTAAAGTTTCAATTAAAAAATAAGAGTTAAATAAAGCATACTCCGTCCACGCAGAATCCAGCACAACCGCCAAATCCTCCGCAACCGCCACAACCACCACAACCGCCACAACCGCCGCATCCAAGGCATCCAAAGCATCCAAAGCAACGGAATCCTCCGCAACGACCAAATCCTCCACAACGACCGAATCCTCCGCAACGACCACATCCTCCGCAACGACGAGTATAGTCGTCATCAATGTAGTATGGAGAAGGAATTTGACTATCCCAGTACACAATATTTCCAGCATTATAATCATTTAAATTTAACGTTTGAAGTTCTTGTTGAAAATTATTCATTTCATTACCTCCATGTATATAATTAGCAAGCCATAATGAAAATACGTCCTGCAATAGATAAGACAATAGATTTTTTCGAATGCACTCTTCAACAAAGTATGACCTATAATTAGGTATTGTAACTTGTTCAAATGCCTAATTTTGGATCGTGTAAAGTAATCATAGTTCTAGGTTTGTAAACATAAAAATCCCTAAAAGTATCTACTAAAAATAAAATGAGAAATATAAATATATCAACACCGGGAAAGAAGTATAAATTATCAGGAGTACTAGCGGAGATTATGAAGGAGTGAATAATTGTAAAACAATGCATATTTTCATGCTTTTTATTCCCTAAACGTTTTTTGACAAAAGAAAAAACACACGCTATGTGTGTTTTCAAATTTATAATTTCATTAACAATGTTTTTATATCGTATTGCTCTAAGCACCAATTATATTTATCTATAACCAGTTTAGGAACTGCAGCTAAATCTACTACTTCTTGAAATCCATGTTTACTATAAAAAGGTTTTAAGTGTTCAAATGGAATGCAATATACATTTTGAATTTGAAGTTTCCGAGCTTCTTTAATAAGAAATGCAACGATACTATCAGCAATTTTCTTTCCTCTATAGTCTTCTAACGTATATATCCCACCCATTTCAAAGGTGTTTTCATCAACTTTTACTAACCTTCCTAAGCCAGCCTTTTGACCATTAAAATACGCAATTCCAATCTCCTCATTGTCTAAATGTGATGGTACAAAATCAGCCTTTTCGTATTGAGAATTAATCCATTGTAAATCATCAAGTTTTGCTTTCACTATATGTAACATTAGGTTGACCTCCATATATTTCAAACTATTATATTGCCTACTAATAATTTTTTATAATGTAAACATAAAGTCCCCCAAAGTTTATAGCACACTTTGGGGGAGTATTTTATTTTATATTTCGATTCATTCTACGCTGCGCCGTAACGCCCACAGCATTTTTTTGTATCGGTAAAAACGTCCCGATACATGCAATACATGCACAGCCGGCGAATACAAATGGTAATGATTTAACGGCTACGAATGATAGTGTTCCGAAAATAATAAGATCTAATATCGAATCTAGCACAGACAATAACGAAATCGTTGTTGCACGTACATGAGACGGGATCATGTCATTACTAAGCTGCGAGTAAATCGGATATCTAATGGCACGTACGAACCGTAACATAAAGAATGCTCCTAATATAACCCACAATGTATCTCCGAAAAATGTTGATAACAATAAACCACCAACGGCTAAACCACCTGTCACATTCATTAAAATTGCACGTGAAAATCTGCTAGTAAGCCAGCCAATTGATATCGAAGAAAAGTATCCAAGAATGGCAGCTAAAGCGTACATAATACCAATTGCAAATACAGGAAGTCCTGCGTTCGTAAACAGTGGTTGATTAAATGTATCATATACTGCACTTGCCGGAATGAATACAAGTGAGACGTTTAAAAACATAACGAGTAATTGTGGCGCTTTACGAATAACCTTTATTCCTTCGATTACTTGTGAAAAAGATTCTTCCCGATAAGATGATAGTTTCTTTGGACTTTTAATGAAAAATAGTAAAGCAAGTTCTACCAAATGAAATATTATTCCGAGAACAATTAATAGTGTAAATTGTTCTTCTCGTAGATCTTTAGCGAAATACGAACCGAAAATTACTGCGAATAACATGGAAATAAAGCCCGCCGATTGGATTTTTCCCATTGCTTGATCCATTACATGTTGCTCATTGTTTTCTTTTAAAGACTCATAAATTAGCGCTTCGTCTGCTCCGGAGAAAAATGTAACCGACAATCCATTCAATAAACTATATAGACAAAATAACCATAGGTTATCTGCAAATAGCAAGATAGAAATACTAAACGTTTTTATGATAGATCCTGTCAAAAACGATAATTTTGCACCGAAGCGATCAGCAAAAACACCTGCTGGAATTTCCCCAACAAGTACTGCCCCGCTCCAACACATCATCACAATAAATATATTTGCTGCTGTTAAACCTCTTTCCATATAAAAAAGTGTCATTACCGGCTGTAAAAAACTAATCGTTCCAAAAAACTGTACCCAAAATAAAATCGAAATATTATGCGTTGCGATTGTTTGTCTCTTCAATTATTCTCCTACTTTCCGTTGTTCATTTTTCATAATGATTTTAGGAAGCAGGAGTGCTATATTGTGTTAGTTAATATTCACTCCTCTTCCTACATTTGAAAATATTTTTAATGTTTTTTGCATGTTATTTCCTCCTTCAATATAGATGAATTTATTATAACAATTTTCTTAATATTAAAGAAACATTTTTTAAACTAACGATAAGATTGTAGGAATGTGTAAAGTGGTATATAATAGAAAACAATAAATGATTATTTTAGGTATTCCTAAAATAAAGGAGCGATACATATGAAAATTACTATTTATTTTGGAAGCCATGAAGATCAAGATGTACGTACAATGGATTGCCATTTAGATGTCGAAGATGCAGAAGAATTTGTATCTGTTTCTTAATATAAATTATACATAATATTATGGGGTAAGTACTCTTCCCTCTTCTTAATTAAGATGCCTTTTTGAGGCATCTTTTTGTTTATTTTGCGAATAAAATATTTACTTTTCAACTAATACATAGTACAATATAAATATAAGAACAAATGTTCGTTTGCATCTTCTCCCTTATGGGACAGGTACTAGGAAGGATGGATTTCATTGGCTCAAAATAAACGCAGAGGAAGAAAAAAGCATACTCCTACTATTTCAAATACAGGCTTTATTGGCTCTGTGTTTATCGATACATTGGAACTTGAAAAAAAATCATATTACTTCTCTCGTAAACAACTACATATTGTGCATCATGTGTTAGATGGTCTTGCGCAAGCAACAAGTTCTCTTTTCGCTGAATATAATGTTACTGCTTACTTATCGTGTGCATATTTACATAAACAACAGAAAATTGGTTTTGTTCTTTCTACAAAACCTTTTAAAGAAGCTGAAGGCATTGCTTATTTTAAAAATTACTTAATTGAAAAGAATTTTTACAACGGAAATATAGAAGAAGAAAATTATCAAGAAATTTTTAATACTGGTTTCATTGGTGTTGTTTTTGCAGATTTATCAAGCATTGATCGCTTTAATTTCGAATTTGAAATGAGCCTTTTATCAAAGTTAATGAAAGACATGATTATTCCAGTTAAGGAGTTATTTTTACGTAATAAAATTCCAGCTTATATTTCTACTGTTGAATTGGAAGAGCAACATAAATTGGGATTTGTTTTATCTGTAAAGCCATACGATGAACGCGCTGAAGCTGATTTATATTTTGAGATGTATTTAAGAGAACGCGGTTTATATATTGGTGATGAAGAAGAGGACATTGATAAGATTGTCATTCGAAAAAAAGTTGAGATATTATAACAAAAAGGATGGTTAATATATGATTAGCCATCCTTTTTGTTATAACTATTATTTAAAATTTTCATTTTCTAATACTACAACATCTTCATTTGTTAACCTTCCGCCCTGTTTTGTATATTCTACGAGCCTGATAATATTATCGCAAGCTTGTTTTGCCCCGAAAACTAACAACGGTACACCAATAAAATCAATTTTTAATCTTCTCGAAAATAAACCACCAATTGTCATAGCAAACGGAACGGTTGGTGATGTATTAGAGAACACAATTTTTTCATGGTTTTGATATTTCTCTTGTAACAGTACACTTAAATTTTTTAAAGCTGGAACTACAACTTTAGATGCACCATGGCCGACTGTATAAACAGAATCTCCATTTTCATCTCGTCCGTGAAAAATAATTTTTCCCATATCAGAAGTTTTTAGTTTATTAAAATAATCAACATTTAATATCTCATCTTTCGTGAGTTTCCGATTGGTTGGTAGTTTTTTTAAATGATACGCTGCTGCTAGTGAAGTTGTATGTGTCCCGCCATAATCAGTATAAATATAAATCATCATATCATCCTTTAAATTAATATACATGATTACTATTATGACCATTTATTCACGTTCTAATCTAAAGTAACTTCGTTTTTCAATTAAGAAATTTGAGAAATTGGTAAGGAAATTTTCACCGAAGTCCCTACTCCAACCTTACTTGTTATATGGATTCTTCCTTGATGACGTTCAATAATTTTATAGCTAATCATTAAACCAATACCTGTTCCTTTTTCTTTCGTGCTATAAAAAGGTTCTCCGAGTTTTATAATCCTTTCTTCTGGAATACCTATCCCCTCATCTGAAATACAAATCATCACTTCAGTGTCGTTTACTTTCTTAGCGGTAATTATGATTTCCCCTCCATTTGGCATGGCTTCAATAGAGTTTTGTAAAATGTTAATAAATACTTGCTTTAACTGTTTTTCACAACAATCAATATGCAAGACATCAGGATCTGTTTGGAATGTGATATGAATATTTGTCATAATTGCTTTTGTGTTAATTAATGACACAACATTTTCTAATATAAAACAAAGATTCTTGTTTTCAAAAGAAATAATTTCAGGTTTAGCAATCGATAAAAACTCATGAATAATAGATTCAATACGCTCAATTTCAGAAAGCATCAGCTGAAAATATTCTGTATCATTATTCATTTGAATTTGTAATAATTGTATAAATCCTTTAATAACAGTTAAAGGATTTCTTACTTCATGCGCAACTCCTGCAGCAAGTTGACTAACTGCGGCTAATGTATCTGATTTATTCAATAGTTCAGCTGTCTTTTTTCGTTCCGTAATATCACGAACAATAACCATAATTTTATCTGTTAAAAGCGGTAAACATCGTGCTTCAAAATAATATATACTATCATGCATCGGTAAAGAGTAGTCTACAATTTCTATAGAATTATTTTCTTGTACTTTTATAATTGCTTCATGTAGCTGCTCGGCAACATCGGAAGGTAAGATATCTTGAAACCTTTTGCCCATAAATTGTTCAACAGGCATATAAAATTTCTCTGAACACCCAGCCTTATAATCAAAAATCGTTCCATCAAGATTTATTAAAAAGCATAAATCTGGAAGTGCTTTAAAGAGTAATTCTAACTCTGAGGATTTTTGGATGAGCTCTTCTTCAATCTTTTTTCGATGTGTAATATCGACGCCAATTGCCCAGTGGCTATATCCAGGGACAGGAAATTCTTCTGATAGATTTGACCACATAATCGTTTTCTTATCACCATTTTTACAAGTAAGTGTCATTTCCCAATCACGAAAGTTTTTACCACGAACGGAAAATTCATGTAGCATTTGATTTCGATATCCTTCATCAGGATAAAGCAGTTCTAATGCGTAAGGATTTTGAACAATTTCAGATGCACTATACCCGGTTACGAGTTCACATTCTCGGTTCCATATCGAAAATGTACCTTCTTCAGTAAATGCATCAACCATCACGGGCATGTTTTGTAAAATCGTATATAAATTTTCAGTAGGTATTGATTGCTTCTCCTGAAGTTGTTGCAATTTATTCCTTCCTATATTGGTCATAAGTGCTACAAGAGATTTGAAATATGTTGTACAAGAATCAATATGATCTTGCGGAGAAAAAATGATAAAACCACCAATAGTGCGTTCATGGATTATAATCGGGATATGAATTTTTGTATGTAAATGTGTATCATTGGATTGTGTGCCGTAATGAAATATTATCTCTTGATCGCAATCAAGAAGCTGATGTGAAATATGTGTTAAAAAATAAAATTGTTCTGCCATTGTTTGTATTTCTTGAATATCAATAAGTTCTGTAAGCCGATACATATCCGCCAACTCCTATATCTGTAATTCACATGTATATATTGATTTTTCAATTGTGTTTAATTTGTAAATTTACTCAACTTTTCCATTATACGAATTAAATTCATCAAGGTACATAGAAAAATAGTGTTATCTAGTAATTTTTTTATTTTTCAATACGATAGAGAAGAAAAGTGGATAAAAATACACAAAAAAAGAACAAATTTCGACATAATTTGTTCTTTTTTGCATATTTAAAGTAATTAAACTTATAAAAACAATTTTTTCTCATACCTTCTTTGCTTTTTCAGCCGTGGTCTAAATAGCAAAAATAAGTTCATCCAATAACATAATGGCGAAGTGCATGCGCAACACCGTGATTATCATTTGAAAGTGTTTTGTAATGACAAAGTGCTTGAATCTCTTCCACTGCATTCCCCATTGCAATTGATATATTTGCCTTTTCCATCATAGACATATCATTTAAACCATCACCGATTGCAACGGTATGTTCTTTTAATATCCCTAAATGATTTGCTAGTGTATATAAGCCGTTCCCTTTTTGAGCATAAATATGATTTATTTCGAGATTGTGCCAGTAAGATGCCGTAATCGATAGCTGCTCGTTATCTATGAATTGCTTCTTTAATAGCTTTAATTTTTCCCTTTGATACGAGAATGGGAGAATTTTATGAATATGAATTGGCTCTGAAAATAGCTGTTTGCAACTTTCGATTGTTTTCGTTTCAGTATGCTGTAAATATAATGCTGCGATTTGTTTCAGTTCTTCTTCATCAGCATGTATATCGGAGTTAATGATAAAATCCATCTCAAGTTGAATGCTTTTTTCTCCGTATTCTGGTATATATACACCTTGATCTGTATACAATTGATAAAATATACTTTTCTCTTCTAAATAATCAACGATTTCTTCTGCATGTCCATTTGCAATTGGATATCGTTGTAACATTTCATTATCCAAATACAAAATCGCACCATTTTCTGCAATGATTGGACATTGTAAATTTGTTTCTTGCAAAAGCTTTTGAACATCTGTCATAGAGCGCCCTGTACAAATAGCTACAACATGTCCTTTTTCTTGACACTCCTTAATAACTGCTACATTTTCTTCACTAATTACTTTCTGTGATGTAAGAAGCGTTCCATCTAAATCAATTGCGATAAGTTTCATTCCTGTCTCCTACTTTCGTCTCTATATATGCGATAAGTGATATCGTTCTCATCTGCAACATCTTAGTTATAATGTATGAAACGCATTTCAGGTCAAGAGTAAACATGTATTGGAATTCAGGCAAGATACGTATTACTTCGGGTCATAGTGAATTGGAGTGCTGTATCATAATTACTACCATAGGTATAATAAAATTTAGAGATGAAACATAAAAGATATGGATGAACTTATCTATATAAATACTAATCAGACATATATAATGGAAATGATAAGCATGCAAAAAACCGATTCTCTTCAAAATAAAAAGAATCGGTTTCTAGTTTTATCCTCTATATAACATTGGATTAAGAAATGAGGAAACTGAGATATTATCATTTTAGAGCATTAATTGTAACCTTGGCAGCCTGCGCGATCAGTTCATTATCATAGGTAGCATCTTTCTTATCTCGGCTGGACAGAATTGCGATGATAATGGGTGCTCTATTCGGTGGCCAAACGATCGCAATATCATTTCGTGTTCCGTAGCTTCCGGCTCCTGATTTATCACCGACTTCCCAATCTTTCGGTACGCCAGCGCGAATGAGTTTGTCTCCTGTAGTGTTTCCACGCATCCAATCTGTAAGAATTTTACGTTTGTCAGCTGGGAGTGCATTTCCGACTGTAAAAGCCTTAAGATCGGTAGCAAGTGCTTTAGGTGTACTTGTATCACGGATGTCTCCCGGAATAGCTTCGTTCAACTCTGTCTCAAAGCGATCAGCCATGGTAACTCTATCACCAATCTGTCTAAGTGCCTTTTCAAATCCTTTAGGTCCGGCTAGTTTCTTGAATAAAAGATTCCCCGCGGTGTTATCACTGTAGCGAATAGCAGCCTCTGCAATTTCTCCAAGCGTCATCCCAGTGTCCACATGTTTCTCTGTGACTGGTGAATAGGTAACTAAGTCATCTTTGGTATAGGTAATGACTTCGTTTAATTTGTCAATTGAGTTTTGCTGTAGTACGGCTCCTGCCGCCAGAGCTTTGTAGGTAGATGCGTAAGCAAATCTTTCATTAGGTCGATAAGTTACTGTCTGGTTTGTACCAGTGTCAATAGCATAGACACCTAGTCGAGCGTCAAAATTTTTCTCAAGTTGAGCGAACTCTCGATGAGTCGCATGATTTGTATGCTTGGTTTGCTTTGTTTTTTCTTTTGCTTCAACTTGCAGTGGTTCACCTGTAAAGAATTTTACGCTTGCAAGACTTAAACTTAGTATGCCAACACACATTCCTATTTTTAGCATCCTTGTAGTTTTCAAAATGATCATTCCCTTCAGAATTTTAATACTTAAAACAGATATTAAATTAGATACAATGCATCCAATTTGAACACCCATTTTTAAAATTACACTTAATAGACAATCTAAATAACAATATTGTTCCATAATTTTTTTAAAAATAATTCAATCTTAAGATAAAGTAGATTACATACAAAAAGATGGAGGATTTTAGTGCTCCTTTCGATTCTAGGTATTTTTGATTCGACATGCTCTTAGCGTGAGAACCAATTTTCTGACGTTACTCCTTTCATAAAAAGCACGTTACTATTCTCATTCGTATAAGAGAATAGTAACGTGCTTTTATCTTTAAAAATAGAACCTAAATGCTTAAGTCGATGGCAGTATAGCGATGCTCCTCTAAGTATTATTTTTGAAAAACATGTTTTATTTTTTCACCTGGAACGTTGCTTCCTCCTCTTCCTTTTACATCTTCAATCATCATTACAACAATCATATCCGGTGAGTTTGCATCGAATGCAGCAAACCACCCAAGTTCTTTTCCTGCCGCATCTTTTGATTCTTTCAGTTCTGCTGTTCCCGTTTTACCAGCAAGGGTCATACCATCGACTTTAGCAATACTCCCCGCACCATCAGAATCATTAATGACCTTTATTAATGCATTTTTTAATATTTCTTGATTTTCTTTAGAAATCACATTTTCTTTCCAATTTTTCTTTTCTTTCTTTTCTTTTATAAGGTAAGGTGATGGGATAGCACCTTCATTGACAATTGGTGCATAAGTCAGTGCTAAATGCAGAGGCGTCATTAATACTTGTCCTTGTCCGTATCCTGTGTCTGCCAATTGAATATCATTTTTTATCCCATCTTTTGCAATTATTGAAGTAGGAAATTCGTATTCGATTGGTAACTTTTCATGAAATCCGAACTTCTTAAGTTCATTTAAATACTGATCTTTACCAATTTTCAAAGCTTGTTGTGCAAAATAAATATTATCAGAGTACTTCATAGCATTGTCGAAATCAATTGGACTAGTATCTTTCACACGTGTTACATAATAATTTCCCCACGATGAATCTTTTGTCCACCTTAATCCTTCAATTTTAAATCCTTCCTTCGGATTTATAACTTTCGTTTCCAGACCAATTGCACCTGTAATTGTTTTAAATACAGAACCGGGTACAAATGCCTGTGTGAAACGATTTATCATTGGCTTTTTCAAATCATTATTCCATGCTTCACGTTGGGCTTTTGATGCCCCTCTAACTATTATATTCGGATTATAAGCAGGACTACTGACAAGTGCCATTGCTTCACCCGTTTTTGGATTAACTGCTGCACTAGCTCCAGCTTCATTTTTCATTTCATTAAAGATTTTTTCTTGAATTGAAGTATCAATTGTTAACGTAACATTTTCCCCACTTTTCGGTTCTTTTTTTGCTAAGTATTCAATCACTTTTCCGTTCGCATCTTCCATAAATATGCGCACACCCTTTTCACCACGCAATTTATCTTCTAATACTTTCTCTAAGCCTGTCTTACCTACTAAATCATCTGCTTGATATCCTTTTTTCTGAAGTGTTTTTAATTCCTCAGCATTTACTTTTCCTATATATCCTATTAAATGTGCTGCTGCTTCTCCTAATGGATACGTACGAACTTTTACCGGATGTGACGAAATACCTTCCAACGAAATATAATCGTTTTGCAGTGTCCCTTCTGGTAAAATACCAATTGGCACCAATGAATCTGGTTTCACCCATTTTGCTGCAAGCTTCTGTTCAACTTCTTCAACAGACATATTCAGTAATTGCGCTACTGTTTGTTTCTTTTGCATTGCATCCTCACCTAATTTTTCTGGAATAATTCCAACTTCCATTGCATTTCCATTTGTTGCAAGTCCTTTTCCATTTCTATCATAGATTTCACCGCGTTTTCCTTGCTCTGTCTGTATACGTACTTTATAATCTTTTTTCATACCTGGAAAAATGAAGTCTGGAGTCCAATCTATTTTCCAAGTTTCTTTATCTCCAGCTTTTTCTTTTACAAGTTTTGCTTCATGTGAAAAGGAGATTTTTCCTCCCGAAGTATCCATACTAACTTTAAAAAGAATGAGCCTATTATCCTTTTTATCGTTATTTATTTTTTCTATTTTAACTTTTACATTCTCAACTCCAATACCCTCATAAATTGTTTCGTATTTCCCCGTAAAGTCTTTTTTCGAAATAGATTTTTTCGCATGTTCTGATAGCTGATCATACATATCTGCAAACTTTTTATTTTCCCATAATTTAATATATATATTGAATGCTTGTTCTGGTGTTTCTTCTTTATTACATCCTACCAATACAAGAAGTAACCAAAAGAAAAGTAGTCCCCATATTTTTTTCAATTTAATCTTCTCCTTTTTATGAAATAAAAATGACATAAAGTGAAACTTCCATCAGTGAGGGGCTTCATTCCTCACTGATGGAAATCTCTTACGGATTTGGTGCATGCCAAGAGTTATCTCACACCTATCTTATTTGCTTCCCTCTGCATCTTAAGATGAGGGACTACCCGTTAAAGCGAAATAAATAATAGCTGCTATTCCACGCCCCAAATCTCATTCTTTTATTCTCTTGTTCATGAACCTCTTAAATGCTAATAATCATAATCTTTTCTAGATATATATTACTGTTTTTAATTAGGGCTATCTGTATTGGTAGCACCACCATTTATTCGTTGATTTTTTAAATCAAAGTATATATCTAAAATATCTTTTCCAATTAATGAGTTAATACCACCTTTATCATTATAAACCCATGGAACCACTACAGAAAATGCTACTTCTGGATTATCATACGGAGCATATCCAACTAATGTTAAATTGTAACACTCAATACGCTCACCTTTTGCATTCCTTCCAATTTCATTCTCCCCACCATATACTGTTTGAGCTGTTCCTGTCTTACCTGCTGGCTGATATGGGGCATTTTTGAAGTACTTTACACCTGTTCCGTCGCCTTCTTGAAATACCCATCTAAACCCTTCTTTTACTCGATCAATATATTCTGTCTTCATATCAACTCGATTTAACACAACAGGCTCAATAGAATGTATGACTTTACCAATGTCTTCTTTTTTGGGTGATTGTTCTCGTATTTCTTGTACAATTTGAGGCTGCATTCGATATCCACCGTTTGCAATCGTTGAAATATATTGTGCCAATTGCAGAGGGGTATACGTATCGTACTGCCCAATAGAAAAATCTAGCAAAAATCCAGGTTGACTATCTTTCTGTCTCGTTTGTCCAATTATTTCATTTGGTAAATCAATCCCTGTTGGGACTCCTAAACCAAATTGTTTAAAATAATAACGCATTGTATCAAATGCTTCTTGTTTAATATCTAGCGAACTATTTGGTACATAATTAACTCCAGCTATTTGCAAAGCTGTATGGAACATATATACATTAGAAGATACTTGTAAAGCTCTTAAATCATTAATATTCCCAAATCCGGATACATTCCATGATTTTTTCGCTTTCGTACCTTTAAAATTCATAGGTGCGTCATAAAATTGAGCTCCTGGTTGTATAGCTCCTGTTTTGTATCCGGTTAATAAAGTAGCCCCTTTTACAGCTGAACCTAATTCATAAGAAGTTACCATGTTGCCTAATGCAAAATCTTCTATCTCTTTTTTTTCATCTTTTTCTACAAACTTCTTACCAGCCATAGATAAAATTTCTCCAGTTTTTGGATTCATCATGACAACAAAAGCACGATCCATTAATGGTTCTGAACCTTGAAAGGCTTTTAAATTTTTTTCTATACTTTCTTCCACTTTTTTCTGTAATTCCATATCAATTGTTAATGTTAAATTATTACCGCTTTTTCCTTTAGAAACGGTTTCTGTCTGAATAATGTTTCCTGCTTTATCAGTATGATTTCTAACTTCTCCTTTTGTTCCATGTAATACATCTTCATAGCGTTGTTCAATATAACTTTTTCCAACGCGATCATTACGATTGTATCCACGTACCAAATAAGAGTCTAAATGTTCTTTTGGCAGTCCCTCTTCAGAATTTGTTATATTCCCTAACACCGAACGGAATAAGTCACCATTTACATAATTACGTTCCCAGTCAACTGTTGCATCTACACCTGGAAATTCTGCTGAATTTTCACTTATTCTCGCATACTCTTGCTCTGTCGCGTCTTTTTTAATAATTTGTGGTGTCATTTGATAACCAGAGCTCATTTTATTTTTAATAACTAATACTTTTAAATCTTGTGATGTTAATTCTGCCAATTCTTCTTCTGTAATACGTTTTCTTCTTAACTCTTCAATTTTCTTGGATAACTCTTTCTCTTGCATGTTCTTTTCTCTCAAATGATCCTCGTCTTGCTTAGTAATTTTTGCTTCAGCACGTTTTTTATTTAATTGCATCCAAAAATCTTTTTTATCTATTTCGGTTAGCTTATTTATCTCTTCTTCTGGTATTTCAAGTACATTTGCAAGATCTTTAGCAGTTTTTAAAATGTCTTCGGAACTTCCTCCTTTTAATCTTGTATACGTAATAATACGAACGGGCCTATTATCGACAACCGGTTTACCTTCTCGATCAAAAATTTTGCCACGAGGAGCTGAAATACTTGTTATACTCCCATCTTTTTGCAATTGATTCTTATAAGTCTCTCCATCTACGATTTGTACTTTTCCTAACTTAACAATAATGGACGAGAATAATAGAAATACACAAAAAAATAGGATATTTAACCGAGGAGATATATGTGTCTTTAATTTCTTTCTTTTTTGTTTTTTCATACATCCTCCAAATACGTTTTTTATACTGCGGCAACTATGCTATCTTGTATTATGATGATTGTTTCTTTCTTTTCTAAAAATGCTATGATACATAATAGACAATGCAAGTACTACCGTTGTTCCACATTTACAAAAAAATAATTAATTTTAAGATCAAGTAGAGTCTGCATAAGGGAGGTTTTTATGTTACATACAAAAACAAAAAGATGGGGGATTTTAGTGATCCTTTCCATTCTAGGAGTTGTTTTTACGATTTTAGTTAAAACAAACTTTATTTCGTTTACTATCACAACTTCTCCAGCTGAAAGAGGTAACATTATTGACCAAAATGGGGTAATATTACATAGCCATCAAGCTAAAATTTTATAGTACCCCCAAAACGAAATTTTGTGTTAACTTGTAGCAAAAAAGCTCATTTTTTCGTTTTGGGATTGAATGTATTTCTTAAGTTGATTCGATTAGTTAATTTACCAATTAAAATAGTATGAAATATGACTCTTATATAAAATAATTGTTGAACAGTTAAATTCCAAATGGTAATTAATTGTTGATGTTATTTTTTATATCATATTCACTTTGATAAGAATAATCATTTTTTAAAATTCCCCATAAATAGCCGATAAAAGCCCCACAAATTGCAGGTAAAATCCAGCCAAGGCCTGCTTCATATAGTGGAATAAAATCATAAACTTTTCCGATAAAATTAATTTCAATTTTGCTTTGTTTTAAGCCATCAACGATACTAATCAAAGCTGTTCCAGTCAAACTGCCCACATAAACAGATGAGTATCCTTTAAAGTATTTATGAAAAAAGGACAAAATAATTAAAACAATAGTTAAAGGATAAATGACAGTTAATATTGGAACGGAAATCAAGATAATTTGATTTAAACCCAAGTTAGCAAGAATCATACTAATAAAACAAAGAATCCCAACCCATTTCTTATAGCTAAAATGCGGTATAATTCTAGCAAAGTATTGACTACAAGAAGTGATAAGTCCAATGGATGTTGTTAAACAAGCAAGAGTAAATACTACTCCTAATAGAACACTACCTGAATTTCCAAATAAATAAGTAGTTATAGCAGTTAAAATAAGTCCACCATTTCCGGATGCATTCAGTAAAGACTGGCTAGTAGCTCCTAAATGCCCTAACATCAGATAAATAATTCCTAAACAAACGCCTGCAATTATTCCTGTTCTAATGGTAATACGCGTTATCTTTTGTGAATCATGGATACCTTTTTTCTCAATTGCTGCAATAACAACGCTCCCAAAAAGAAGAGCAGATAAAGCATCCATTGTTAAATAGCCATCTATAACCCCTTTAAATATGGCGTTATGTTCATATGTTTGAGAGGGTATTCCATATGCTCCAACTGGATGAAATAGGCTTTGAATAAAGATAATTGTAATAATTCCGAGTATAATGGGAGTTAACATTTTACCGATCCTATCAAATAGTTTAGAAGGATTTAGACATAACCAAAAATTAAAAGAGAAATAAAAAATGGTATATATAAAAAGTGATATCCCCTGGTTCGTTAACTCATTAGGAAGAAATGGAACAGCTCCCATTTCAAATGCTACACTCCCGGCACGCGGAATAACTAAGAATGGACCTAGGCATAAATAAGTTGTAATTGTGAAAAAAATTGAAAATTTTCGATGTACACGGTTGGTTAAAGTTTGTAAGTCTCCAGATTTCGCAATAGCGGTTACGCCCAATATTGGTAGGCCAACTGATGTAATAAGGAATCCAATCATCGCTTCCCAAATATTTGTTCCAGCTGCATGTCCTAAGGCAGGGGGGAAGATTAGGTTACCAGCTCCGAAAAATAAAGCAAATAACATAAAACCAATATATAAGTTATCCTTCATTGAAAAATCTTTCATTTTTTGTTCCTCCTGTTGTTATCATTTTAATTTCTATGACCTTTTTAAATCTTTTAATTTTTAAATAGAAAAATCTCACCCCCACAATCAAATATGAAAAATATGTTTGATTGCTGAGGCGAGATTATCGCGGTACCACCCAACTTCTCTATTTCCTTACGGTAAATAGACTCAACAAGTCATATGACCTTTGTTCAATAACAATAACAATAACAAGAACCAAATCGTTGTATTTTACTGGATACAAAAAGCCCCAACATTTGATTGATTCCTGAAAAATCAATCAAATGTTGGGGCGAAATTATCGCAGTACCACCCAGCTTCTCTATTTCCTCACGGTAAATAGACTCAATAAGTCATATAACTATAGTTCGATAACGAGAACCAAACCGTTGCTTTCTACTGGATACCATTTTTACTCTTTCAAAAGCAAAGCTCCAAGACTACCTTCAAAGAGTTCTAATATTCGTTCTCTCAGCCAATGGAACGAATCTCTGTGCATTAGAATTCTCTTTTACTCCTTCTTTTCAACGCCATTATTTATTCAATTCATATAAAAAGCCCCAATATTTGATTCCTGAAAAATCAAATATTGGGGCGAGGTTATCGCGGTACCACCCAATTTTCCTATTTTCCTTACGGAAAACAGGCTTAATAAGTTTAACCAATAAAGTTAGACTTAGGTCTGTTAACGTGACCAACCGTTACATACTAATTTAGTCATTAAATAACTATTTCACAAGTAAAGCTCCAAGGCTACCTTCAATGATTCGATCGTTACCACCCTTTCAGCCTTGGGGTGGCTCTCTGATACGCTCTTAATCATCTACTCTTCTCTTCATCGCAGATAAATATTTTATAATTAGAAAATTAAGACTCAATTCAAAGTTGTTAAACGTATTATAGGTCTTCGGTATTTTAATTGTCAACGTTTTTTAAAAATTTATTTTTATAGCAAGATTTATCATTTCAGTATTAATATTAATTTCAATAAATTAACGGGAGGAATCTTCTATTAGGGGTCCCGCCACATCGCTATCAAGCTAAGAAATACAAATACCTCCAAAACGAGAAAATTGACATCTTCATGTGAAAATGTACAATTTTTTTGTTTTGGGGTGTTATAAAATTCTTAAGTTGATGGGCATGTATAGTGACCCCTAAAAGAACATCCACGGGACTATTACCTCAAAAAACATAAAAAAACCATTCCTAAATAGTAGTAGAAATGGTACAACAATTTATCCAACATCTTCTTGTCTAATTTCAAGAATATTTAATATTCTTTTAAAAAATGAAATAAATTCTATTGAAGCAGCAAGATTTAATAATAATTCATCTTCTAAATTACAAAAAACACAAAACTGTTTTGCTATTTCAGATTGATAATCCGTCTTATTCTTATTTTTATAAACTACTCCATAAACTAGTAATCTTTCCTCTATTTCATCACGATAAATTCCTTAATTGGAAATGTTTTCAGATGTGGCGGTTCATTTCCTGAATCGTTCGCCTACCCATGAAACAAATGGCGGATTACAATGCTGGAGGCTTATTAAGAAGGAGTATAAGATAGACTGGCGCTAAATGAGAGTTGGGTGATATCAGCTGCTGAGGGATCCGTCGATACACGCGTCCTTACACGAATACCAATACGATCACCCGCTGCGACTGGTAATGATCCGACATTTATATTGGTTGCTGTATGGAAAGTACCGGCTGTAATGGTCGTATTCGGAAATCCGAATGTAACCGAACTAGTCAGCGGAGTTGTCAAGTAAGGTGAAGAAAGATGATCAATCCCATTATTAGGAACTGACGGTGCAAGGAATACTGTAAAATCATATATAAGACCGACAGTATTTATATGAGCCACTGAAGCAACCAATAAATCTGCGCTTATTTGTAAATTTTGAACGGTTCCCGCAAAGGGAATTGGGAAAGCAAAACCACCTGCTTCGGGAGGCATAGTTGATTCTCCAGAACCGTCAATAACTTCAACCGTGTGATTACCAAAACCCATTAAAATTGGAGCAGCTGATACTACTGTAGCACCACTGAGGATGATACCCGTTGAAAATGGAATTAATCCTCCTGCTCCAGCAGGTCCTTGTGGTCCTGGAACTCCTTGTGGTCCTGGGACTCCTTGTGGTCCTGGAACTCCTTGTGGTCCTGGAGGTCCTGCAGGTCCAGTCACTCCATTCGAAGTGATCTGAGTCACTTGCTCTAATTTATTATCTAACAGCATTTCCTTTTGTATTGTCATTGCGAGCGTATCTCGCACGCTTTTATTTACCTGTAAGATATCGTTTAACGTAGCTGGTGAGATCAAGCCAGGTAACGTGCCGAGTGCATATTGTAGTTTTTCCCCTTCGGCATTAATGATATGAGCTAGTCCCAACTCTTCCATTGCAACGGAAGCTAGGAGTAGGTTAATCGCATCTTCCCTCGTAATTGAAATGATGGGAGAAATATTAGGGATATTTGGTTGAGACATTCGAATTCTCCTTTATAATCATTTTGAACAATCCAGTATATCGCAAATGATAAAACAAGGGTTGTTCTATCTATAATATATTCAAGGTAAGGAGAAAGGGGACTAGCTAAATGCCTCTTATATTTTTAATAAAGAAGATAAAACAAAGCCCTTTTATCAAAAGAATAGGTAGAGTCTAATCTACTGAGACTTAATCGATTTCTTATAAAATTAGGCTTTCTGATGTCTCATATGACTTGTCTCAAAAATCTTATCGTTGTGGAATCTTCCGTTTTTAACGTCACAAGCTGCTTAGCGTTGTAAATCCGCACTTTCAGGGCGGGACCCCTACTTCAAACTGTTTACTAACCATTTTCGGACCATTAGGAGTTGTTTGGTAGAGAGTGATCTTGCATAATCAAGGACTGCATTAAGTTACACTCCGATATTAGTAAAAGGGTAATCCGATCTTAAAGGGGTACCACCACATCGCTATCAAGCTAATAAAACAAAATACCCCCTAAAATGAAAAAATACGCTATTCTTTCTGTAGAATCATAGTCATGACATTTCAGTGGATGACATAAAGCAGCAATTACAAAACTCTTGTAAACATCATGATAAAGGTGAAATACTGTTATACTCAGACATACAGGATAATGAATTCATATTTATAAACGAAAACAAACCTAAAAATGTAACAGTAAAAAATGAATGGATACGTGTGTATCCACAGCACGAAATCGCTTCACAAGTAATTGGATATGTAGAACCTGCAAACAACAACTCTTATTCTAATTATGCTCTTGCCGGTGAAAATGGGATTGAGCTTCAATATGAAAATGATTTAAAAGGAATACCAGAAAAAACTTTCATATTTAAAATTAAAAATAAAAAATTCTTATGGAACATGCAAGATCCTCAAAAGGGAAAAGATATTCAACTAACGCTAGATGTTAAACTTCAGCAAAAAACCGAAGAAGCTTTAAGGGATCAAGTCAAACAAATACCTGATGCTAACGGTGGTTCTGCTGTAGTAATCGATGTAAAAACAGGAAAAATATTAACTATGGCTAACTCGCCAGCGTTTGATCCAAACGTACTTAGTACACATGTATCATCGCCAGAAAAAGAAAAGATAAAAGTACTTTCTCAAAATAAAACAATTCAAAAAATAAAGTATGGTGAATCCTATGTAAATATGGCGTCTACAATAAAGCCCCTTACGATTTTAATCGGATTAAATGAAAAGCTTTTTCAACCTGCAGATACATATTTAGATACAGGTGATTTTCGATATGATGATCAACATAATATTACGAATGCAGCTGGAACTCCAACTGGTGAAATTACACCGAGTCAAGCGATTATTAATTCATCCAATACATTTATGACAGCAAAAGTAGCGATTCCGCTATTTAACCAAAATAACGGAAATTTAGAAAAAGTAGCAAACATTTGGACAAACTATTTAAAACAATTCGGTCTCCGTTCTAAAACTGGGGTTGATCTACCCTTTGAAGAAGACGGACAATATCAATTGCATGCATCTAGTAAGTTTGAAAGTGGAATTTCTGCTTTGTTAAACGCTTCTTGGGGAGGAAACGAGGTACATACTCCTATTCAACTTGCTCAATATGCAGCAACCCTTGCAAATAAAGGTGATAAATATAAACCTCAAATCACAAATACTATCATTAATAATGATGGTAAAGGAACAAAAAAGCTTAAACCAATTCTAGAAAGCTCAAATCATTATCCTTCGCATTTTTAGAGTGTCTTACAAGATGGAATGAGTCACAATATACAAGAAATTGAAAACTTACCCTTTGATGTTGTAGGTAAAACAGGAATATCAGGTTCGCCAAATGAAAAAGGAAAAATTATAAATCATTCTCTTTTTATCGCATATGCTCCTACCAGAAATCCTCGAGTCGCTATTTCTGTCATGATTCCTGGTGGAGATTCTGGAACAAATCATGCTGCTCTTGTTGCATCTAAGATTTTATACAATTGGGATGTACTTCAAAAGGAGAATAAAAAATAAAGAAAAAAGGTTCAATGAAGTGAACCTTTTTTCTTTTACCATATAGAATTTATACTCTTTATTTTCCACGTACCATCATTTTGTTTTTCAAAAACAAAAGAATACTTAATATCAATTGAAATATAATCTTTCTTCACATAACCTGTATAACCACTCATTGTAGTTATTTTTATATATCCATCATTATTCGTTTTGTCCGAAATCCAAGCTTTTACCATTTCATTAGACACCTGATTTAAAACCTGTGAATCAGGTTTTGGCTTAGCGAAAATTTTTGTCCCTTCACCAATGACTGTTGCATATACATAATGTTCTTGCTTTGTTTGATTACTTTCTGCCAACCCACTAGGTATTTTATATAATGTTTTCGTATCATTCACAAATTCTCCCCCCATTGCAAGGGCTACCTGTAAATCATGAAAGATATCTTCATCAAACCTCCACTCATTTTTATTATACTTTTCTCCTTTAAAAACAAATTCTTCATCCAGAGCTCCGTATAAATCATTCTCACTTTTTACACTCGTTATTGTATTTAATTGATTTATAAATTGTTTTAGTAATTGATCTTGATTCGATTCATCTTTCATCTTCACTTCAATTTGGGTGCTACTCTGTACAGGAGGTTCGTTTTTTCCAAAGAAAAATTGTTGAGAGTTAAACAGTACAACTGTAAAAATAAAAACAACTGCTACAGCTAGTACCCTTTTACGAAATATTCGGCTATATTTAAATTGATTGCTCTCCCTATCTTGGTATACAGATTGTTTTATCTTATAAATGAATTCCTCCTCGTCCTGAAGCTGTCTCATTGGTCCACTTTTTAATTCTTTATACCAATCTGGCTTTTTGTTACTGTTCATACCTTTTATCCTCCTCTAATATCTTTGAAATCCGTGCACGAGCTCGGTGTAACCTGGATTTCACAGTTCCAATGGACACTCCTAATGTTTCGGCCATTTCATCATAGGATAATTCATATTTTGCATCTAGTATTAATATTTCACGATATTTCTTTGGTAAATTTAATACTATGTTCCAAATTTCATCGACTTCCTCTTTGTTAAAAAATTCTTGCTCTGCTGATAAATACTCCTTATCGTCTCTAAAAAAACTCACTAAAGAAATTCTCTTAAAGTAGGAAGACTTCAAATGATTTAACGCTGTATTCCTTGTAATTTTTAATAGCCACGTTTTAACAGATGATTCATTCCGAAATGAATGCCAATTTTTAAATGCTTTTATAAATACATCTTGCGTTATATCATCAGATAAATGTGTGTCTTTCGAAATAATAAATGAATAATTCCATACATCTTGCCAATGTTCTTTTATAACATAATCAAATTCATCATGATTACAATTTTGAATACCCCTATGTTCCATCTTGGTACCTCAAGCTCATTTGAATAAACATAAAAAATTTTCCTCACTTTTTATAATTGATCTACTATATAGACACGGTAACAGCTCCATTTGTTCCATTTCCCATTAAAAACAATATTACAAAGTTTTTGTACAAAAATTCCAAAATGGATATAAGCACCTTGCTAAAAAGGACAATTTGATTAAACGTCTTTTTAGTTTAATCGTATTAGTATGTCTCATTATTTGCATCACCATAAATGTATAAATGAAAGTTAAGGTTAAAAATGATTACAATGAATTATGAATAAACATCAGTGTTGTCCAGAAAGTCACTATTTTTTGAACACACAATGATAGATAGTTATTTGTACAATTTTCAAGGGAAAATATGTTCAAAAACTCATAACAAAAATTATGTTCAGTTATTATCTCTTTCCTCAAGTTATGAAACAATTATATGGTGAGAAATAGTGGGGAAATATAGAAATGGGATATGCACGGTTCAGAATTTAAATTTGTAAATGGATGCTTTACAGCAATATGAATGTGAAGAGATATTTACAGATAAAGTAAGTGGCGTGAAAGATAAACGTGTTGGATTAGAGGAAGCACTCAGGTTTGTTAGGCCAGGAGATACATTAGTGGTTTGGCGGTTAGATCGGCTTGGCCGGAACATGCAACATTTGATTCAAATTGTAAACGATTTAAACGCAAAAGGAATTAACTACAAGGGATCACTGCTAAGGACTAAAAACCTTACTGTCACAGTGTTTTTCAAGAATTATCATATGTTCAGAAAGATAAAGTCCAACTATTAATTGAACATTGAATAACGTACAAAACTCCCGAAATGATATAGTGTGTCCTTACAGCTTAAACGGTTAAGACGTTTCATATTTTCAAATTCAAAACGTAACAAAAACGAACATTTATGCTACACATATTAGTGAAAAATGTATCGATATAACCTAGTTTTACACGTATCTCGGCTGAACTCCTTATTACAGAAAAAATTTTTGTTTTCTTTATATGTAAAAAAAGTATGAAAATGATTGTTATTATCAATAATATACATAAAACAAGGGTAACCACATTGGGCTACCCTTAGAGACTTAAACTTCTGGTATAAATGTTTTGCAATCTGTTTCTTTACTATCAGATGCTTGTTTCCCTGTATGACTTACTACATAAATAGATTCAGCATTGCACTTATTTCCATTTCCCCAATATTGGCAATTATTTACTTCACAAAGAACATCTTGAGCCATAGTATGACACCTCCTTTTTTGTTTAGTATGAACAGTATTAAGAGGTGCCATACTATTTCGTACCCATTCGCCTAGAAAGATAATGGTAATTCTTCTAATGATCGCATTAAATAATTACCACTCCATTTTATGTCTTCTCTTCTTCCTTTTATTTCAAGATCAGGCATGCGATGTAATAAGGTAGGAATTGCAATTTTCGCTTCTAAACGAGCAAGCGGTGCACCAAGGCAGAAATGAATGCCATGACCAAAGGCAATATGACGGTTATTATTTCTTGTAATATCAAAAATATCAGCATTTGGAAATATCTTTTCATCACGGTTAGCAGAAGCTATGGAAATAATAACCGTATCTTTTGGCTGAATATTTTGACCATGTAATGTAAATGATTCTGATGCCCAGCGCATAGTCGATATTTCAACAGGACTGTAAAATCGTAATGACTCCTCAATTGCTGAGTCAATCAAATCTGGATTTTGACGTAGAAGTAGCAATTGATCAGGATGTTCAAGCAATGCTAGAGTCATATTGGTGATTAAATTGACAGTGGTTTCGTGTCCAGCAACGATAAGCAACATAATCATTGAATTTAATTCCGGGGCACTTAATTTTGTTCTTTCACTTTCTGCTTGTATCAATGCACTCACTAAATCGTCTGAAGGATTTTCTCGTTTTTTATCTACTAAATCTCGTAAATAGTCAATGAATTCACCTAACTTTTTATCAGTTTCTCGAATAGCTTCTGGTGTATCTGGAGAATCAATAACCGCATGTGACCAAATTCTAAATTTATCTCGGTCTTCTTGAGGGATACCAAGCATCTCGCTAATCACAATAATTGGAAGTGGGAAAGCATAATCATTTACGAGGTTTATAGTGTGCTGATGTTCTATTTTGTCTAATAAAGTATCAGCAATGGATTGAATTTTATCTTTCAGCTGTAAAATCATCTGCGGGGTAAACGCTTTTTGAACAAGGGATCGTAGGCGACTATGGTCAGGGGGATCAGATCTCAACATATGTTTTCTCAAATACTCTCCATTTTCTAGTGTAAAATAGGCCTCAAACTCTTCTTTACTAAATACATTTTTATCATCCTTCAGTAAACGTGTATCTTTTAATAAACTTACTGCATCTTCATATCTTGTAATAAGCCAGGCGTTAGGATATACCGGATAAACAGGATGAGATGCACGTAACTCTTTGTAAATGTCATATGCTTCATGTTTAAACGCGGCCGAAGTTAATTGGATCTCAGGTAATGTGTTACGATTCATTTCGTTATTTGAAGACATACCGCTAACCTCCGTCTTTAGAAATATTTGGTGACCATAGCACCTAATGACCATTATAACGCATTGAATTTTATAAAAGTTGAGAAAATTCCAACTTAACATTACCTTTTATATTGAAACCAAAAAGAGATGTTCAGATGTACACCTCTTTTTTTCAATATAAATTCACTTAAATTTTTTTGGCATATAAGTTCGCTAATATGCCGAATACAACATAACCGCTACTTGCTTTCTCCCTTTGTTTTAAACCTTGCATGTGGAAGGAATAGGCCCTGACCGCTTCTACGCACGGACAGATGTTCCCGCCCTCTTTTAATAAAAAGGGTTTTTATGTTGGTTTTTCAATTTATATATGACTTACTACTCTAATTTTATTATATTAGGCACGTTTTCTCTGTCATATTCTTTGGTGTATGTATTTCCATCAGGAGTAACAAATACTAAAGTAATTTTACCGCAAACACCGGAGTAAAATTGAAACTCTCCTTTTGCATTTGTGACAGCTCGTTCTTTATTGGTAATTGAATCTTCATACACTTTTACATCAGATAGCGGTTGATCCGTATGATCT
This sequence comes from Bacillus sp. 103mf, assembly GCF_900116295.1. Taxonomy (GTDB): domain Bacteria; phylum Bacillota; class Bacilli; order Bacillales; family Bacillaceae_G; genus Bacillus_A; species Bacillus_A bruguierae. The sequence continues at coordinate 180,060 of NZ_FPAF01000004.1, read as the reverse complement.
ACCGCAACAGCTTTGATTTGAACAGCACTCGCCCTACAATCTAGATTATTTTCATGACTTATTTTATTATATACAGCAACCCCTATTCCAAAAATAACTATTACAATACATACAAAAAAGGCTATTCTTCTTTTTTTCTTCAAAACAGATCGCCCTCTTTTCTATAGAATGAAGACAATTATATTAATAGGAATTTTTGCTTTTTTTAATTTTAAGTTGTTTTAATTGTCCCACAATCATTATGCTAATGACAACGAGTAAAAACCATGAACTAATTTTTCCAATGTGAACGAGTTTCCACGTTCCATGTTGATTTGGATATTGCCACGCTCCAAAGAAGGTTGCGATATTTTCTGCAATCCAAATGAAAAAACCAATCAAAAAAAACGAAAGAACAAGCGGCATTTTGTATGTAATTTCTTGTAAAGAGAAATGTACATAAGTACGAAAAAACACTACAAATAATAAGGCCGTTAAAACCCAGCGGAAATCATACATAAAGTGATGTGTGAAAAAATTAAAATAAATCATTGTTCCCAGTGGAATCGTCCATATCGCATTTGGCCATCCTTCTATTTGCAAATGAAGTCTGCGCCATGCCTGACATATATAACTTGCAACACTCGCATACATGAAGCCGCTATAAAACGGCACTCCCATCACTTTTGTCCACGCCTGCTCCGGATAAGACCAAGAACCTTGGTGTACTTTATATAGTTCTAATGCCAATCCAATAAGATGGAAAACAGTAATCACTTTGAGCTCGTCTTTTGTTTCGAGTCCGCTTTTATACATGCCATATTGAATGAGAAGGCAGACGAGTAAAATGAAATCATAACGGTATAGACCTGGAATATGAATCACCTTTGAAAGAGCAAGTGTCAAAAAGATTAGTACAGGAAAAATGCAAGAAAGGGCTTGTTGATAAGCAAAATAAAATAGCTGCCGTAAATATACCATTGTTACTCTCCTTAAAGCGTATATCAATTGTTTGATCTAAATATACCATTCATTTCCCTTTTAAAGTTTTCTCTACAATCTTTAAATTCAGAAATATTTGGTAATCGAAGCGTTTAATAATTATATCGCATTTGGTTTTATAAAAGTTTAGAAAGTTGCAATTATATATTACTTTTTATAAAAAAAGAACAAAAGGAGATGTTGTCATATACAGTTCCTTTTGTCCTCTATCATTTTTCTGTCTGTGCTAATCGTACGCTATAAAATCTCATAGCATGCAAAGATCCTGTCATATGAAAAATCCCTTTTTGTATTAATGTTTTTAAACGATATTCAATAAAAGAATCTCCTACACATTGTTCAAAATGTCCTAAAACTTCTCCGACTAATCGAGCAGCCTTATAAAATTGATCTGTAAATCCATCAGTTTCTAAACTTCTAGCACATTGTACGATAAAATGGTCGATGTAATCTTCTGAAACAGATACAACACGATTATTCTTCCAAATACGTAAAACGGTGTGCTCTTCTCGTAATGTTTCCCATTCATTTTCGAGTGCTTGTCGCTCTTCTTTTGTTAAAGGATTTTGCTCTTTATATGCCCCGCGTATTGCTATTAACTTTTCAGGAACAATTTCTCCAGTATGGCGCACAGTGTAATCTAAGTTTGGTTTGCGGAACAACTTATCGAAGCCATCAGCTGTATTTATAACATATATATTATGAGTTGTATCTTTTAATAAATATAAAACAAAAATAAGCCCTACATGTTCATACGCATTATTTCCTGTCCAAATTGTAATCGGAACATGAGATGGGATTGCTTGTAATTTTTCTAAAGCGGCCTTCATTTCTGGTAAATATTCTTCGTAACAGTAACCTTCTATTGGTAGTTTTTCCTGAAGCCATTGCTGACGCGCTACTTGCCCTGCTTCGTCATCTAAATGAAAAAGAGGTCCAACAGAAAACGTATCAGAAAATAATAAAACATGCTCTTCTTGAATATTCGCTTCTTTTAAAGCGTATTTTAACGATCCTGCTGCTGAGTCACCAAAAACGATATGAACATGTTTACTTTTCGTGATATCAGTTTTTTGTATGTACTGTTCAATCAGTTCTTTCGGTGTATTTGTAAGTGAGAATAACTCTTCCTTATTAAGTTTTGTTTCTAGTGAATGAAGTTGTGCAAGTGTCTTGAAAAGTAGTTCTTTTGCTTCTCCTTCATTTAAATGATTGACTGCTTTTTGTAAGTGTTTTAGCATCATTTCTCCTCTATGAACGTTTTTTTATTAGGCATGTAATTGAATCGGTAGAACCTATATGTTATTCCTCTTCCTCTTCCTCTTCCAGCCAAGGGATACAATAATATAACTCACTTAATTCTTCAGGAAATCCCCAAGCGATTTCCATACTATTACTTAAAAGGTTAGATAATCTCTCAGCATAGGGTGTATAATAGGCCTCATCTTCCTCACATAAATCTACTAATTTTGCAAACATTGTAGTTTATATTATTTAATTTTTGTAAAAAACCTTCTTCTTGTATTCATATACCAAGATTTTTCACAAAAATTTATTAGCATCTGTTTTTATGTTCTAGCAAATTTGATTGTTTCTCATATCAATTATACATTATCTTCATGCTTAAAAAGGAGGATTAGCTAATTATGCCGGTAATCCTATATGGTACAACAACAATTGACATAACAGTCGAGTGGATGAAAGGTGTACAAGTATTAGCCCCTGAAGGAATTACTGACGAGCAGCTACTTCCTATATTAAAGGAAAAGCACCTTGGATTGCGAAAAAACTACGTGAAATCAATGAAATTGAAGATCCTATACAAAAAGAATTTGTAAGCGGAGAGAAATTTTCTTACTTCGGTCGCCATTACCGCCTAAAAGTATATAAAGCAAGGAGAGGTGATTTCTTCAAAAAACAAAGTGACGATTGTAGAAGGAATGAGTGTCACATTTATTAATCCCGATTTATTTGATTTAAAAATTGACTTCTATACATATGGTGAAGCGTAATTAACGAGAAGGTCTAGCCATGATATTGCTGAAAGGGGAGCCAATATCAATTATTTAAGGCAGTCTCATGAAGAAGGTCAGATTCAGTACAAAGTGTTTATGCATCCATATGTTCGCAAGTTCTGATAATGTCATGTTATGTTAACTTCAAATGTATACGATATACAAAAAGAAAACATCCCCTTTACGCCAAAACAGACTCCTATCCCAGGGTAGTTGCCCGTTACCAACATTTGTCCATTTGAATTAAATATAATGTAAAAATAAAAACAAGGGAGACCGATGTACAGAATCAGATGATTCGAAGGTTTTCTAGAAAGGATGCATATATATTGTCTTTTCCTAACATCCCTAATATTACTCCCACTATTTCTGTTACGACTGCACAGACGATTCCGTTGCTTTTAAGCTCTATTGCCCTAGAAGAATTAGCCCTGGCTCACATTGTAAATGCTGAGGCAGAGAAAATTCAATTTGTTCTGGGAACATTACCACCAGGAAGAACGACACTTTCTCCTCCGGTGGTTACGATATCCAATCTTCTTGCTATCGACTCGAGCGTGCAAAGAACTCTTCGTGACGTCATCAAGAAGGAAATGCTGCTTGAATTCAAATTTGAAAATGTTCTGGATCTATTAGAGACTATTTCTCCTACTCCTCCTCCATCCACAACAACGATTACCCTGAACGCTAATCCAACTACTATTATTCTAGGAATAGGATTTACCTCAACTCTTACTGGTCAAGTATTGGTGAATGGAAGTCCCCCTCCAGCAGGTACACCGGTCAATTTTTCAGTGAATAATGCTGCTCTTGGTACTATATCTCCTAATCCTGCTTTTACAGACGCATTGGGCAACTTTACTGCCATTTTTACAATCAGTGATGGAGCTGGGGCAGTAATGATTACCGCTACTGCTTTGGGAGGAAGCAGTGACCCCGTCACTATTACTATAGTTTGATAATAGGGTTCTGTTGCAAAATTTCACAAGAGATAGACATAGGTCAACAACGTGTATGACTAAATACTATGCAGCCGCTAGTAATTGTTATGATTCATTGTACATCGAAAAGACGAAGTCTATTTAAAGACTTCGTCTCCGTTTATATAGGCATGATCCTTCTCAATCAATTGCACGATATAAATAACACCCGTTTTCTTTGACTTTTATTATTCCCTATGCGTTAAAACGATTTTTTCTTCGTTCCATTCTCGTCTGTCCTTGCACTGTTCCAGTTTCATTATGTTGCTCTGTTTGCGTTGTACTGTAAGTTGGTGTTTGCTCTTCATAGTTTCGTTCATATGGACGAGTGTCTCTTTGTTTAGAAGATTTTTTACCGAATTTGAGCATTTTAAATTTTAATCTCGGTAAACTTGGAATGCGAATTTTGAATGTAGGTCTCATTCGCTTCTTTTTTTGTTTAAATATGTTTGTTTTTTCTTGCTTATTGTTATCACGATGCAGCGCGTTTGCAAGTAATCCACCGACTAAGAAACCTGCCACTAAAATGACTAAATACAATTTTTCTGATGTGAGTAGGTTCATCATTCGCTGAAGAACTGCTAATGATTGAATTTGTTTTACATCCCAAAGCATTGCGCCCCATAATGCGAGTAATCCTAGCGTAATGGCATATGTACGGAATCGGAATAAAAACGGGATTACAGCAATACATGCAGCGATTTTTGCGTTTGCAATTAAAGAATCGACTGTTATGTATTGATTCCAAATTGCCAGCAAGAGTGTGATAAATGCTGCGTATGCTACCCAACTAAATATTCGTGAATGCATTCGTTTTGCATGATAACTCCCAAAACTAGTTAAAAACAATAACCCGCCTATATATAATGATAATTGTAGCGGCATTTGTTTCATTATACCTGTAACTGGGAACAGGACGCTGAGCACCATTAACAGTACATCAAGTTTTTTCACAATTCTCAATCCCTTTCAGTTTTCTAACCTCTATAGCATAATAGTATTTTTCTGTTTTGTATATGTAAAAATAACATACTTAAAAAATATCTTAATCCTACTGATGATAAAAAGTAAATAAAAAAACATAACGATAATTGACAATAGAGTACTACTTTTATACAAAAGAATGACAAATCCCGCTTCTTCCAAATAAGCGGGATTCTCACATCAGCGTATGTAAGGCTATATCCTATCTTTTCGATACAAATTGATCACATCTTTTAAAGCTGCGGCTGCCGCTCCTCTTGGATTAGAAGCTCCGCCAATGGAAGTGACTGATCCCATCGTGTCTGTATAAAAAGTAATTCCTTTTTCGGTTCCTGTAACACCTGCTAGTGAGTGGTTCAAGTCTACTGCAAATGGTTGTACTTCAAGCCGCACTTTTCCGTCATCGTCTGTAGATGCTCTTGCTAGTAGTTTGATTTGTTTTCCTTGCTTTTTTGCTTTTTGTATATCTTGTTTTGATACGTTTTCTATTCCTTTCATACTCATATCTTCAAGTGTATATTCTGTATGTAATAAACTATTTGATAACAATAATAATTTACATGCGCTATCCATTCCGCTTACATCTAATACAGGATTTGTTTCAGCAATTCCTTTGCTTTGCGCTTGTTGCAATGCTTCTTCATATGAAGTGTTGTCTTCATACATTTTTGTTAAAATATAATTGGTTGTCCCATTTAAAATTCCTTCAATGCGTTTAATTTTGCACCCCGCTAAGCTAAATTGACCGATATCTAATGTAGGTAGTGCAGCAGCTGTTGCACCGCTATAGCGGATGCTTACATTTGCGACTCGAGCTGCTTCGCTTATTTCTTTCCACGATGTTACAAGTGCGCCTTTGGAAATAGAAACAATATCCATTCCATTTTCAATCGCTTGTAATATATATTGTTTTCCTGGTTCCCCACTTTCAATATTGGTTGGTGTAGATTCAATTAAAACGTGCCCCTCCATGTTTTCGTTATACACCGGATGTTGTTCTATATATCTATGTAAAGCTGCTGATCCGTCGCCTAATGCAAGTAAAGTATCGGTATAAAGCCCCTCTGGGCGATATAGCTTCACATCACGTCCAATAATTCCAGCAAGGAGTAACTCTAAACCATATTCTTTTTGAATACATGACGCTTTCTCGTGAATAAGTTTTACAAATTCTTTTCCAACGTTGCCATAACCGGCAAGTATTAATTTGATTTGCATAAGATCCTCCGCTAACTTTTGAATGTTTATTTTTTGACAGGTAAATATAAAACAAGTTGCGGTCCAATTGGTCCTATTCGGCGTTGTCCTCTGTCTTCAAATCCGACTGTTATGTATAATTTTTGTGCAGGAATATTTCTTTCATTGACGGCTAATACAATTTCTTCTATGTTTGGAAAGTATACATCTACATAATTTGGTAGCAGATGCAATGCTCGCTTTGCATATCCTCTTCCTTGTTCAGTGTAATTGATTGAAAATGAAGTAAGTAACAAAGAGTTTTCTTTGTTTGTATATTCTTGCACACGACTTCCTGATTGCAACGCAAAAATACCAACTGGCTTGTCATCAGCTAAAATAACAATAGGATTTCGAGTTGGATCCTGCTGTGCTTTGTCTAAAAGTTCCATTGGATGAGCTGTGAATTGTACTTGTTCTTCTGGTAAAGTAAAGGTTTGTAACGCTTCTTTATATTCCTCTGTATATGGAACAAGTTGAATAGATTGATTCATTTTCATTACTTTTAATCCCCCAGTTCTAAAAACATATGTTTCCTTCCATACAAAATCATACAATATTTTTAGGAATAAATGAAATTTTCAGTCTTAAAAACGATAAAACAATCCCCGTGCTACATAACACGGGGATTGTTTTATCGTTTTAATTGTTGATTCGATTGGTCAACTTGTTCTTGTTTTAATTCATTTTGTTCACCTTTTTGTAATTGTTGATTGTTTTCTTTAACTGGATTGTTCTGTTTTGTTTCTAATAAATCATTTGGAACTTGCGGCATTGCACGCCCTACAATTGCCGCAAGTTCATCGAGAATTCCTTCACCAGCTTTTCCTTCTTGAATACGTTTTCCAATTTCTTTTAAGCGCTCGTACGTATCTAAATCGGCCACAACAACTGCGTTTGAACCTTGTGGATCATGTTTTAAGCTCTCTGCAACGGAATATTTTATTGTTTCTACTCTTGTACGATCTAACTTAGCACCTACATCAATGCCGACAATGGAATACTTACCAAGAACAACAGCCGTTGCATCTCTTACACCAGGTATACTAGAAGCAATGCTCGCAAGATGATCAGCTTTTGTTTCATCTGATTTGCGAGTATTTTCTTTATTTGTTACATTTCTTGTTGTATATTGATTTATATTTGAAGTTGGTTTTGGATTAGCTGCATTATCATTCTTTTTTGTACTGCAACTTGCTAATAGAAGTAAACAGATACAAAAATATAAGGTTTTCCTCAAAGGTGTCACTCCTATTCATTAATCAAAAATTTGTTCTACACTTTGCAATTTTTTCACTTTTTCTTCAGTACCACTATTGGCATTAATAAAGATTTGATAGGTGTCTTTCCCAAGTGTTCCTAAAAATTCATAACATAGTACCTCTTTATGCAAGTCATTTACAACGATTGCCTGACGCTCTTCCATAACTTTTAAATTAGGATTAATTTTCTTCCGCGCATCCGAAACCGATAGTGTTGGTTTTGGGATTTTTATATCTTTCCGAGCTGCTAAATAGTCTTTAGAAGAGAAGCCAACAATCGAACCGTCATCAAGCGCTATTTTCATTTGAATGGATTCTGGATATATACGCACGTTGTCCCGATTCGTTACGAATGTGAAAACACCGATAGAGTCGTATTGTGAACTTTCATATAACTCCATATCTTTGAATTTATTTTGTTTTAAAAAGGAAAGTCCCTTTTCTCCTGCTTCATTTAAGCTAATCTTTTGTTCTTTGACTTCACGGCTGTTCATCACCCAAATTGGATAGCCACCTTGTTCAGTAATGTCCATATTCGTTTCACTATTCGTCTTAGGATCTTTTACTGTAATGCTATAAAATTTTTCTTTTGCTCCCTTGCTGCTTTTTTCAGCAGAAATCGTTTCAGATCCCTTTAAGCTAAGGAAAGATTTTGCGATATTTATTGCTTGGTCTTTTGAAATTTTTGGACCAGATATGTGCGTCTCACCTTTTTTTTCTGTTTGCAAACTTGTAAACGTTGGTCCAAAACGCTTTTCTGAATAAGCGTTACTGTTTTTTTCTACTGTTTTAAACCCGTCTATAATCGTGTTATCGGCTGGGTTTTTATTAGAAGCAAGCGCTAATTCAACATCCATCCAACGTAAATTGTTTTTTAGAGCAAGATGTTGTACTTTACGCAGTTCATCTTGAATATTTGCAGCATTATTATATAGTTGCTGGAGTGTATTATATTCTTGGTCATTCAATGGTGTTTTATCTAAATCACGTATAGCTGTACGGTAACTAAATTCTCCAATATTTGATAGAAATTCTTCTGTTTTATTAAACGGGAGTAACGTAAGTGGTAATTGACCAATATCAGAATGTGCCTGAGATGTGATGCGCCACACTTCGGCTAATGCAGGTGATAATGATGTTCGTGAATTCATTGCTAATGTTGTCCCAATTTTGTCATGTAATAAATCAACTTGATAGGCTAAATCATGGAAAGCACGCTGGTAGTTATTTTCAGCGTGAATTAATACCGCATTTTTTTCTTGGTGCTCTTTATATCCCCAATATCCTGTGCCTACAACTCCGATTGTTAATAAAACAATAATTAAACCTCTAAACATATCTCATCCACCTCCTAACTAGTTACAAAAAATGTGTCTTCCAATTTTCTTAATTTGCGGGCGGCCCCAAATCCACTTACTTGTTGCAGTATTTGGATTAAAATAATAAATTGCTCCTCCAGAAGGATCCCATCCGTTAATTGCATCAAGCACGGCTTTTTTTGCTGTTTCATTTGGTGTTAAATTAATTTGGCCGTCTGCAACAGCAGTAAAGGCGCGCGGCTCATAAATAACTCCTGCGACTGTGTTTGGAAAAGATGGACTGCTAACGCGATTTAAAATAACAGCTGCGACGGCAACTTGTCCGATATAAGGTTCACCGCGCGATTCTCCGTATACAGCATTTGCCAAAATTTTAATGTCATTTTGCGAGTATCCATTCGGAACATTTGTGCCTTTGTTTTGTGCCGGTTTATTATTTTGTGCTGGTTTATTCTTTTGGTTGTTTGCTATGTTACTTGATTGTTTTTCGTATTTTGTAGCTTTAACGAGCTTTTGTTTTGTCGCTGTACCAACAAGTCCGTCAACCTTTAATCCGAATTTTTGCTGAAAATTCCGAAGTGCCCAATATGTACCCCACCCAAAGACACCATCTACTTTCCCGTTGTAAAATCCAATGTACTTGAGTCTTGATTGTAGTTCGATTACATCTTCTCCAGAAGCTCCCTTTTGGATGACTTGATTGGAAAAAGCACCTACCTGCTTCTCATGAACACTACTTACCAACAAAGTAATCGCCACCGTAATGAGTAGAAGCGGTACTTTGAAGAAAGCTTTACACTGCATAGTTCAACCTCCTTGAATTTGACGATGATTTCAAGGTTATTTTTTGTAAATAATGCGATTTTATGTAATGAAGACCAAAAAAAGCACATTCATATGAATATGCCTAAATGTAAATACTATAAAAAATGCTATAAAGGAGCTTAATATGACTCGTTTATATACTCGTTTATTTATATGCATCGGCCTTGTTGCAATTGTTTTATTTATTTATAAACCTTTTCCTGCTGTTCATGCGCAGCCTCCATATGCGAAATGGGGAAAGATTGCGGTGCAAAAGACGAAAGAAAAATACCCGCAAGCTGATATTATCGATTATCTTCATATTGGAAGAAGACCAAAAACAGTAAATATATCAGTTGAAAAATTTAAATTGTGGTTGCGGGAGAAAAACGGAAAAGAATTTGGAGTATTTGTTGATGTAGAATTTGACGCAAAAACAGAAAAATTTATTAGCATTTCTTTCAAAGAAACTCCAAGATAAGAAAAGCGACATGCCATGCCAAAAGAAGAAGCTATTTTCATGGTAAATATTATATAAGGTGAACTCTATTCCATTAAAGGAGTTTATATTCTGGTAGTACGTAAGTATGGAAATCATGGCTTTAAAATCGTATGTAAGCATCGCAACAAATTCAGTGAGCGGTTTTGTTGCATTACAATATGTTTGGACAAACAAAGTCTGTTTTTTAGTACATTTCTTGTAAATATTTCACAAACAGTTTGAGTGGTACTAAACCTCGTTTAGGCATTTGACTGCTAATGACTGCGGTGAGTTCTAATTGAGGTACAATTAAAATATACTGTCCGCCGTATCCCATCGCAAAATATGTATGATATGGCACGTTGCATGTCTCTCTATCTAGGATCCACCAGTGATATCCGTATGCTCCAACACGTTCATACGTTGTAAATCTCTTTTGATGCGATTGTTCAATCCAGTTTGAAGACACGAGTTGCTGTCCGTTCCAATAGCCGTTTTGTAGACATAATTGACCGATTTTCAGCATATCTTTTGGTTTCATTTTCATACCAAAACCGCCAACAAAAATTCCTTGTGGATCTTGTTGCCATTGATAGCTCGTAATGTGTAACGGTTCAAATAAATATTTATCAACAAACGCTGCTGTTGTCATTCCTGTCGCAAGTTGCAAAATGTAACTTAATATATGTGAAGAACCAGAATTATAGTTCATTTTTGTACCCGGTTGCTTGGTGATCGGTTTATTAAGAATATAGTCAATCCAGTTTTGTGACTCTACGAAATCATTTGGGAAAATAACACCGTCACCAAACTCTTTCCAGTCTTCTCCCGTTGTCATCGTTAATAAATGATACATCGTTAGTAGCTGTTTTTCTTTTGGCATATTTGAAATCCACTCTACAATAGGTGTATGAATACTATGGATATACCCTTTTTCAAGTGCAATGCCAATTAGAATAGAGATAATACTTTTCGTTATCGAATTAATTTTATATACGTTTTGTGCACATTTCTCTGTTTTATAATATTCTGTAACGATTTCTCCTTTTTGATAGACGAGGAAAGCATTTACTTTTTTCTTTTTAAATGTATGTTCCAATTCTGATAAGTTCAATATACATTCCTCCATTACTACTTAGCACTAATTTGACTTATTATAACGAATTTTGAAATGAGAAACAAAAAAGAGTAGATTTTTTCTACTCTTTTTATATGTATTCATATGAGCGTTATGTTTAAGGGAACGGCGGATTATCCCATTCTTCGCGTTTCCAAGGTGCTTGGCGAGAGTCGCTATGTTCGTTTGAATAGAGAAGATAAGCTGGATCACCGTAATAAAACGTATCAGGAGCAGCTACATATTTTGTTACACCATCAATTGGATCATTGCTATAGAGAATCCATGGTTGATTCGTTTGATCCCCTTCATCAAGACGTCCATTATTTTTTGTAATATCTCCATTATAACGAATTTGGACTCCATCTTCTTTATCCCATTTCATCGCATGAGCTCCTCCATCAACACCAATTAAGGGATGCCCATCATCTTTTGAAACTTCTGCCCATGGCTTTATTTTATAACCATTGTGACTCGATATAAGCAAATGTGTTGGAACGCCATTTTTCAAGTAAACAAAATACTTTTCCCAATCGTGTTCATGGTTGTTAATCCAATCATTATCGGCATAATAAAGCCAATACTCATATATTTCATATTCTCCTTTTTTAGCGATATGAAAATAGACAGCTGGTTGTTGATTATTTGGACCACGATTTGTTAACCCTGTTGATCCTATTCCTGTTACGGCATTTCCAATTTTGAAACGAATTTCATTTTCTTTATTATGTTCAATATCGTTATCATAAGACTGGAAACGAAAAGCGTGAGGGAAATTTTTTTCCCCTGTATCCATCCAATCTGTTCCATCAAATTGAAGTGTTGCTAAATAAGCCGATGGATTGGGAGCTGCTTCAACATTTGATGAAAGGATTCCAAAAGATACCCCTATTGCAGAAAATGTTATGAATGTCTTTTTAAAGAAATTTTGCTTACTAAACATAATTTTTTCACCTACTTTATTTCGTATAACAATACTATAATACATAATTTCAATTTAAAAATATGCAAATAAGCATAAAAGCTTTTTTCATAAAGAAAACTTTTATGCTTATTGTTTAATCGTTTATAGTTTTGTCCGAATAGCCCAAAGTTCTGGGAAAAATGATTGATCAAGTACACGTTTTAAATACGAAACGCCTGAAGATCCGCCAGTGCCCATCTTATTCCCAATAATACGTTCTACCGTTTTCATATGACGGAATCGCCACTGCTGCAGCCAATCTTCAATATCGATTAGCTTCTCAGCTAATTGATATAAATCCCAGTATTTCTTCACATCTGAGTACACTTCTAACCATGCTGCTTCTACTGTTGCATCCGCCTCATATGGTTGTGTAATATCCCTTTGAAGAACGCTTTTGTTAATTGGAAAGCCTTCTTTTGCAAGTGATTGAATCGCAACGTCATATAGGCTCGGTGTATGAAGTGCCTTATGTAGACGAGCGTGCAACTCTGCATCTTTTTCATAGATTTTAAGAACATGTGGTGTTTTATAACCGAGTGCAAATTCAATCATGCGATATTGATAAGATTGAAATCCAGATGCTTGACCAAGTGAATCACGGAATTCAATATATTCAGACGGTGTGAGCGTAGCAAGAATATCCCACGACTGAATAATTTGCGATTGAATTTTTGAAACACGTGCAAGCATTTTAAAAGCAGGAGCAAGATTATCATTTTTAATGGATTCAATAGCTGCTTCTAATTCATGCAAAATTAATTTCATCCAAAGTTCACTTGCTTGGTGAATCACAATGAATAACATTTCATCATGATGATTAGACAGCCGCTTTTGACTCGATAGTAAACTATCGAGTTGTAAATATTCCCCGTATGTCATGTTATTACGAAAATCTGTATGAATCCCCTTCTCCATAATCACTTTTTCATTTTCATTCATGCGTGTACATCCTCTCTATGCAGTATATACTTATTTTTATAATGGTTTTAGTACGGCACGCACTGGACTACCGTCTGCATCTGTTAGCGAAAGCGGCAGGGCAATAAGTTCGTAGTCTCCGTCTGGTACATTTTCTAACACAACATTCTCTAAAATATGAATACCGCGTTTAAATAACTCATGATGTGCTGCTAGTTCTTTATCATCAAGTGGGTCCACAGACGGAACATCAACACCAATTAAACATATTCCCTTTTCATAAAGAAAAGGTGCAAGATCCGCACGTAAATATGGAATCGTTTCAGGAAATACATGTGGATTTATTTTTGATGAGGTCCGCAATAATAATCTACTAACCCCCTCTAAATCATGGGCTTTAAGTTCTTTTGCTCCGATGCTTTCGTGACCTGTTACATCTATAATTCGAGCAGGGCCAATGTAGACGTTAATGTCTAAATCACTTACTCTTTTACCGTCGCTATCGAAGTGAAACGGAGCATCAATATGTGTGCCGGTGTGAATACTCATCGAAACTTTACCAACATTAACAGAGCCGCTTTGCTCTTTTGTCCATAAAACTTCATAGGAAAAAGGTGTATCACCAGGCCAAGTGGCAATATCATTGTTTAGAGGTTGAGAAATATCAATCCACTTGTTTTCTTTCATCTTTACGCCACAACCTCTCGTTTATTTTCAAATTGTTTATACTCCTCTTCCACCATAATTTTCTTTAAAATTCGGACAGCATTCCACACTTCTTCATACGTATTGTATAAAGCAACAGGAGCTAAACGAATTCCATTTGGTGCGCGGAAATCAGGAATAACTCCATTTGCCTTTAATGCTTTGCAAATACGTGCTGCTTCTTTATGTTCTAAATAAATATGTCCGCCTCGTTTTTCATCTTCTAATGGATTACCAAGTGTAAAGTCCATATCTTTTAATTCATAATTTATGAGGTTTATCATATAACGTGTAATATGCAAAGACTTTTGTCGTAGTCGATCAATGCCCGCTTCTTTAAATATCTCTAAAGAACCAATCAGTGGTGCAACGCTTAATACGTGCGGTGTTCCAATCTGATAGGCGCCGGCATGTTCAGCTGGTGTAAGTTCGTGCTCCATATCAAACTGTTTATCTTTTCGAGAGCCAAACCAACCTGCTAATCCTGGTAGACGATTGAAATGCTTTTTATTTACGTACAAGCCGCCAACACCGCCTGGACCAGCATTTAAATATTTATAATTACACCAAACTGCAAAATCGACGTCCCATTCTTCGAAATGGTGCGGAATGGAACCGATTGAATGGCAAAGATCAAAGCCAATATGGATCCCGCGTTTATGTGCTTCTTCCGTAAGAAGTTTCATATTTAAAATTTGTCCGCTTCGATATAACACGGCTGGAAGTACTATGAGTGCAATATCTTCCGTCATCGCTGCAATGATATCTTCTTCATTTAACGTTCTTCCATCCCTGCTTTTCACTTGAACGAGATGCTGTGCAGGGTCCAATCCTTTTAAACGAATTTGGCTTTGCAAAGCATAAATATCAGATGGAAATGTTAATTCATCAGCAAGGATTTTTGTTTTTCCTTCTTTCGGTTCGTAGAACGTAGCAACAACTTGATGTAAATTTGCCGTCGTAGAACCAGTTACAATTACTTCTTCGGGCGTGGCGCCAATAAGAGGAGCACTTAATTCTCCTAATTGTTCAGATAAGAAATACCAAGGATACTGTCCTTCTGTCCAGCCATCAATGCCAGATTGTTTCCATGAATCTAGCAATGTTAATAAAGACTTCTCAGCTCGTTTTGATAAAAGTCCAAGCGAATTTCCATCTAAATAAATGATTCCGTCTTTTTTATAGAATTCATGTTGAAACGATGCAAGCTCATCATAACGATTACATTGACAAGCATACTCATAAGATGGTTCAAATGGTTTTGCGTACATTCTGTCACCTTCCTTTGAATTTTCCCTTAATTCTAATTAGTTAAAATATATCATCAAAACTGACATAACGTCAATGACATAATGTCAGTTGACAGTATATTACTATTTCCCCTACAATAAAGTTAATTTTTCTGATATTTCAGCATAAAGGTGTGGTACATATGACTAAAGATACTTTTTCGGCAAGACAACGCCGTTCGCTAGAAACAAAAAAGAAATTATTATCAGCTGGTCGTGAAGTATTTATAGAACAAGGATTTCAAAAAACAACAATTTCCCAAATTATAAAAAAAGCAGAAACAGGATATGGAACAGCTTACGTATACTTTAAAAATAAGGATGATTTGCTCATTGTTTTAATGGACGATGTGATGAACCAGTTTTATACAATTGCAGAACGTGTCTTTCATCCGGTAACAAAGCAAGCAGCTCACAGTATGATTCAAAAGCAAGTTCATGCATTTTTACAAATGGCAGAAACAGAAAGACAACTATTACAAGTTGTTGAAGAAGCAATCGGTACTTCTAAAGAAGTTCGAAACAAATGGGATGCTATTCGAGAACGATTTATTGAACGAATTGTTCAAGATATTACATATTCACAAAGAAGCGGTTTAGCACGTAAAGATTTAAATTGTTTTTTAGCAGCAAGAAGTTGGTTCTTTGCGAATGAAATGTTTTTATGGGAAATTGTACGAAATGAACGAGACTTTTCTCTCGAAGACATTGTACATACATTAACGGAAATGTATATGGGCGGTCTTTATTCTTAAAATGTACCGTATAAAACAGGCCTTTTAAAGTGTATATTCTATACCGTACACTTTCATTTCTCGTATTTCTAGGTTATCTATTGGAAATAGCATTTCCCTTTTATTTCCCTGGTAAGCGCATATTCTGACAGATAAAAGGGAATTTCCCTATAAATCTACTTTTTTATATAAGAATATAAATACGTCTATGAAATAATCTATTGAATCCCCCTTCCTTCTTTCGATATGATGAAATCAAACTGAAATTCAATAGAAAGTGAGAAACAAATGACAGAAAAAATTGCGATTATCACAGGTTCATCAAGCGGATTTGGGCTTCTTACATCATTAGAGTTTGCTAAAAAAGGCTATCTTGTCATCGCTACGATGCGGAATGTTAAAAAACAAACAAAATTGCTTGAACAGGCAGCGACGTTACATATAGAGAGTAATATAAAAATTCAACAACTTGATGTCACTTCCCGAAAGTCTATTGAGAATTTTACATCTTTTATAAACACTCTTGAACGAATAGATATACTTGTGAATAATGCTGGCTATGCAAGCGGTGGGTTTGTCGAGGAAATTCCACTTGAAGAGTATCAGAAACAATTTGAGACAAACGTATTCGGGGCCATCTCCGTAACACAAGCTATTCTTCCAATAATGAGAAAACAAAAACATGGAAAAATCATTAATGTTAGTAGCATCAGCGGAAAAATTGGATTCCCCGGCCTCTCCCCTTACGTTGCATCTAAATATGCCCTTGAAGGCTGGAGTGAGTCCCTTCGTCTAGAAGTTAAACCATTCGGAATCGATGTTTCATTAATTGAGCCAGGATCATATAACACAAACATATGGGAAATCGGACAAAAACTTGCGGAAACCTCTTCCGAATCTCATTCATCTTATAAAGATTACATGAAAAAAATTGAACAACATATTCAAAACGGGAATGAGAGTTTTGGAGACCCGCAAGATGTTGCCGAGAAAATAGTAAGTATTGCACAATCACAGCATCCAACTTTACGTTATCCAATTGGAAAAGGTGTAAAATTAATGATGCTCATAAAGAACATACTACCGTGGAAATGGTGGGAATTTCTTGTTTTAAGGCGTTTTAAATAGTGTGAAAAAATAAGAGAACTGACTCGAAAATGGACTACTGTCAGCTCCTACTGGTACCTTTGGAATGTCGAACGTTGTCGAAGTGTCTTTATCTTCTGTCGAATCGCCGATATATCGAAAAAGTCGCTGATATATTGAGAAAAATGGTCGATATATTTGAAAAATCGCCGATATATCAGTGAACATATAAGAAGGATTTGATTCAAAAGACAGCTAGATTTCTTTTGAATCAAATCCTCTTAATTTTTGTTTTACATAGAACAAAATTTTTAAAAGTGCTCTATAATATTAAATAAGCATTACACCAATAGTTTTATTCAAAAGACTCAATCCTCTTTTTTTGTATAAAACATTTTTTTACTCTCAGCAACTTTCCAAAGATAACCAAACAAATCTTCAAATGTCTTATTTTGTTTTGTCCAATTCTCATTAAATTTAATGATTTTATTAGAGGTTACCTTATTTTCCTTCCATACCTCCCCGTTTGTATGTACGTTTTGTGTAAATGCCTGCATTTTATCTATCGCTTGAACAAACTGTGCTTCCTGCGTTTCGTTTGCTTCGTATTCATTCCAAAGTTCGTGAAATTCAACTTTTAGATCATTTGGCAACTCATTTAACAACTTTTGGATCGCTTCCGTTTCTCGTTCTTTCTTATTTATTCGAGCAAAAGAATCATGCGCATAAGTGTCACCAGCATATATTTCACCAAGATCGTGTATTAATATTAATTTTAAAATTCGTTCAAAATTAATCTCCTCTTCTATTTCTTTATGTAATAAAAGAGCAAACATACACATATGCCATGTATGTTCTGCATCATTTTCATGACGATTAGTATGAGAAACTTTTGTTTTTCTTTCAATCGATTTGAACTGATCTATTATCCGTAAAAACTCTATTATTTGTTCAATTCTCTTTTCCACACTTGCTAATTCCCTTCTTCCAATACATTTTTAACCCTTACTAACAGTACAAATTAACTTCTCTAACACTTCCGCTACACCATCTTCATCATTGGATCTCGTAACGACATATGCCACTTCTTTTAATTCTTGTATTGCATTTTCCATAGCGACCGGAAAACCGCACGCATGAAAAAGATCTAAATCGTTCCAATCATCACCAAATGCCATTATATTGTTCATAGGTATTTGACTTTGAATGCAAAGATCCATTACGGCTTGTTTCTTAGAAACACCTTTGGCCATAATTTGAATTAAAGTTCCCGAATCGGTACATACAGTGTTTACCTTATGTTCAAATTGCTTTTGTAATTTCTCGTAATACGGATATTGTGTGATTAATAATTTTGAAGCCTTAATTTCTTTCAATTCATCTAACGAAACTACAATTGGATTTACAATTGCATTCATAGCTTTACTATAATCTAGCGTCTTGTTGCTATACCATGTATCTTCAGATTCGATAGAAAGACAAGCATCTGAATGATGAGTAATTACATATTCAAAAATTTCATCTGTAATAGCTGATTCAACTGGATAATGTTGTCTGTACTCTGATGTATTATCGATGATTAAGGCGCCGTTATAATACACAATCGCTGCCATGTCTTGAAGTTCCTGAGGAAGAAAGGCTTTTACTGAACGCGGGGGTCTTGCAGTCGCAAAAATAACAGTTATTCCTTTTCTATAACATGCGAGGATAGCTTGTAAGTTTCTTTTCGACACTTCTTTTTGTGAGTTTAATAACGTACCATCTAAGTCTAAAACAATCCCTTTAACGTTTGATATAAGATCCATGTGAACATCTCCTTGTATGAAAATATCTTTTTCATATTCTATATATGGTTTGGAAATCCTCTTTATTTAAACTTAATCATAACACAATCAAAAACTTGACAAAAGTTTTTGATTGTGTTATGATTAAAATTTATACATTGATTAATGTCACGAGGCGTGATAAATTAACCTATGTAGTAGTTAACTACTATACAAACACACCTACTAAGGAGGGCTTAATCAATGAAGATTTCAAATGGAGTTGCTGCACTTGAATTAAACATACAAGGTTTCACCTTACATCCAACGCTTATCTGGGATGATGAAGAAGCTGTTTTGATTGATTCTGGTATGCCTGGTCAATTGGAACAAATACGTACTGCGATGAATGATCTAGGGGTTCCTATTGAAAAATTAAAGGCAGTCATTGTATCACATCAAGATATTGACCATATCGGAAGCCTTCCAGAACTACTACAAGCAGCCACTAATCAAATCAATGTGTATGCACACGAGCTTGATAAACCATATATCGAGGGGAAATTCCCACTTATAAAAACAGATCCTGAACGTATGAACAAAGAAGCATGGGCATCGCTTCCGAAAGAAATGCAATTGTTATATACGAACCCTCCTAAATGTAATGTAAATCAGATTTTAGAAAACGGACAAGAACTTCCGTATTGCGGAGGTATTCAAGTGATTCATACACCCGGACATACTCCGGGACATGTTAGCCTGTATGTAAAGAAAAGCAAAACCCTTGTTGCCGGTGATGCGATGATATGTGTAGATGGTTCTTTACAAGGACCTGTTCAGAGAACAACGTTAGACATGAATACAGCCCTTGCTTCTTTAGAGAAATATTTAGATTTTGATATTGAATCAGTCATTTGTTATCACGGAGGCGTATATAAGGATAATGCGAAAGAACAAATTCAAAATCTTGTAGAGCGAGTTAAGTTATAAAATCCAATACTTAGGTATAAAATGTATGATTATTATACTTAAGAAGTAGTAAAATAAATGTTTTAGTTACAATATCTTCAAAGAAAAAGCCTCTTTAAAGTTCAACTAAAGAGGCTTTTTCTTTCTCCTACAAGGGGGCATTTCTTTAAAGTTCAGGTTTATTGAGGAGCTTTTGCTTGAAGCAACTTCAACCCCATACCGATAAAAATTATTCCTGTTATTTTATTTAGCACCATTCCCACTTTTTCATTTCCTCTTAGTTTTTTTGTAACATGGGAAGAAAAATAAGCAATAAATAGACACCAAAATAATCCAGTAATTGTAAATGTAAGTCCTAAAATGATAAAGGATACAGGACTAGAAACCTTTGTATCTATGAATTGCGGGAGAAATGCAATGAAAAATAAAGCAACTTTTGGATTCGTAATACTTGTTAAAAGTCCTTGTACATATATTTTTCTAAGGTTCAGTTTGTTAGGTGCACTAGCTTGAAAATTGACATTTGTTTTATCAATCATCATTCTAATTCCTAAATAGACTAAATAGATCACACCAATAATTTTAATCGTATTAAATAGAATAATAGATTTTGTAAGTATGATTGATAAGCCGAAAGCAACTAATAATGTATGAACGAGGGAACCAGTAATAATACCAAAAACAGAATAAACACCAGCTTTTCTACCTTGTGAAATACTTCTCCCTACTATATACATTGTGTCTGCACCAGGTATTAAATTTAAAAGAATTCCCGTGACTAAAAACACCTCATAATTTATGATTCCATACATTTTGACACCTCTTTTTTATTTTTGCGGCGCCCTTATTCATAATATAAAAAATTGTATGAAAACAACAAGTTTTTACATTTCATTTTATTTCTTCCGTATCGAATTAATGATTGAACATCTGTTTCATCCATTTTCTCCAGAGCTAAAATCATATCTTTATATGAGCGTTCTGACTCAATTTTTCTTATAAGGGTCAATCTGTTTTCTTAAGTTGATGGCAATCTATGGTGAGAACTGGTAAATATTACCACTATCTAAAAAAATGTTTTATTGCTTCAAGTTGTATTTTATGACTACATTCGTCACAGCAATATTTCCCTTTCGGATTTTTTTTGAATTGCTTATATTTTTTAGTTCCTTCATATACCCGAAATACATTTTTACAACAAAAACAAATAACCTCATAAAATATCATGTACTTCCCCCTTTAGGGTGATACGTTACTTTTGAGTTGCCCGCTCAAAGATCGTGATAAGTTCTTTAGTGTAATCTTTAACATTAAGATCCGGGTTTCTCATTAGCTCCAGGCTAAACCCGTCGATAGCATGCCTGATTGTTAACGCCATTACCCTTAAGGACATTGCGAAAAACTCTCGAAATACTCCTTCTTGCATACCTAAACGTAGAATATTTTCAATGGGAAGAAAAATAGTATCATCATGTTTCGCTGCAAACCGAAGTTTCCCTTCATCTGTTCTTTCATTCGAAACAATTTCTATAACAGCGAATACATGCTTTCGATTTTCATCTATAAATTTCAGATTGGATTCAATATACGTTTGAAGCATTCCTTTTGGGGACGTTTGAGCTTCGATTTGCGGCCAAATAAAGGACTGGCAAGCTATATAGTAATCAGTTACAACTTGCTCGAGAAGTTCTTCTTTGTTTGTAAAGTAATAAGAAATAACCCCCTTACTTATTTTTGCGCGTTTAGCAATTTGTCCCAAAGAAGCTTGTGCATAACCAACTTCAGTGATTGTCTCAATCACACATTCCACAATTTGAGCTCTACGGGCTTTTCCGATAAATGACATTTCTTTTTGCTCGTTTGTTTTATTTTTTATACTCATGGTTATATTTTAGCACAACCGTTCAAAAAATACAATAAATACCATTTGGATTTTTAGATATGGCAGACTACATCAATAACCCTGTTATTAGTGGTAGAAGGAGTAACGGTTAAATAAAAAAGATGAAATCCCTTCGCCACTTAGATAAATTATTTCAGTTCATCTTTTTTATAAACGGGACGACTTTCTTACAAACGGTGCATCTTTGTTTCAAACCGGCAATTTAAGCATTTAAGTATTCAAAAAGATCTCCATAATAAAGACACCATCAAACATATAAAAGATAACTTTACGATAACTAAAATGGTTTTAGACAGTTGTTCTTTCTCAGTTAACACAACTTATGATAAACTGACATTATCAGAATTTTCAAAATAACAAAACGTTCATTGTTCCGTTAAAGGGTCAGTTTAATTGAACAAGGAATTGGCATGACACCTTAATTAGTGAGCTATCTACAACACGACGCATATGAATTTTGACCAAAGGGATTATCTAGTAAAGGGATTAAATTGGAGGGAATAGAAAATGGATGTAAAGACACTTTTGTTACAACAATGGGCAAGCTGCTTAGATGAAGAAGACTGGTTTCCACCACTTGAAAAAGTGCTAGAGGAGATTACTTTTGAACAGGCAATTCGGAAGCCAGTTGAGGGGAAAATGAATTCCATTTGGGAATTAGTTTGTCATTTACTTTTCTATAAAAAGAGACTTCTGATGCGATTTCTTGGTGAAACAGCGAATGAACCCCAGGCAGAAGATAATGAATCTACATTTCGATTACCAACTGAGACGTTTCAAAATTGGAAGAAAACAAAACAAGAATACTTTTATGTTCATCGTGAACTTGAAAAAATACTAGCAAAATCAGAACATGAAGATTTGTATAGACACATCCCTGGAGAAAGATCATTAGTGCTTGAACTGAAGAGTTTAGCATTGCACGACGCATATCATATTGGGCAAATTGTATTCCTAAGTAAAATGCAAGGAGCTTGGGCAGGGAAACGCAGCTTTTAAAAAGCTTTACAGTTCCATTACAGGGGGCTTTAATGGAATAAGAAGGGAACGTCCAAATCGGACGTTCCCGTATTTTATACCTGAAAAACAACAATACTACTTAACAAAGCCTATTTTTGATGAATAGCATCTTCTGAATACCAATAAAAAGCATAATCAGTCATAACGGAAGAAGCATCCAACTGATGCAACATAGCTGAAATATTCCCCCTATGATAGGTTCCATGATTCACAACGTGTAAGACCATTTCAGATAGACTTGTTTCTCTTACTCTTGCATATGGATTATCCAGCATAATTCTCTTTTCTATATCTTCCTGTCTGTTCAAAAAGGAAATAAAACGAGTTGTTAAAGTGTGAAATTCTGTTTCTAAATCTTCGATGGATAGTTTCTCAATCTTTTCTTGAAGTTGAAGTGATAATTGCATCGCCTCATTCATACTATGACCTTCAAGGATATTAAGCCATAGATATTCTGACAAATAGATATGAGACAAAACCTTTGAGATAGAGGAAAAGACACTTTTTATTTCTTCTTGATATTTCTCAGGAGAAAGTGTCTTAAGATGATTAAAAATCCGTTGATTTGCCCATACATGATAGTTATATAGACTTTCTACATGATTAGCTATACAATCGCCCCCTTATCGTCCCTCTCCTTAATATTCCTTATCTAAATAACTTATTCCTTTTCGCCTTTGTATAATCCGTTAAATTAAATCTTATTGAAACCAACGATAGAACTTCCATATAAAAAGCAGGAAAATCATGTATCCAAAAATGGAATAAAAATGATGCCATGATTCGTTATGAGTGAACCATCCTAGCTGTTCCGCAAATCGTTCAGAAATACTCATACAAAGTCCAATCAAAATGATAAATATGATTTTTGAAAATGTAGGTAACATTTTCATAATCCACACAAAAAGAGCAGTGGAAATAGGTAATATGAATAACGTAAATGCGATATTAATTGTAAATATATGCGGGAATGGCCTCATGGGAAAGGCGTACATTTGTTTACTGACAAACAATAAGTCTAAATATGTTCCGATTAAACAAGAAAGAAGGATCGTGGCTACAATAGCTTTATAGTTATTCTTCCTCTGCTTCTTCTCGGAGCAAGACATTTTTTTTGACCAAGATGGCAAGCTCAATTTTTTCAAGCGTTTTGCAGTATTCGTTATAAATCTTTCCATCTGTACTTTCTCCCTTATCGATTAAATAATCCATAATGCGCCAATCTTCAAACCAGTCTTGACTTTCCGCTTCTTCATGATTACGGTCTTTCCATGCGTATATTAATCGCGGGCTATATAAGCGATTCGCACCTTTTCTTAATTTACAGTTTTTTATACGGCGTTCATAAAATGCACGGGAAAATGATTCGTTTACATCATAAAACAAATGCGGCCAGTAGTCTTTTCTTGAACCAGTATGTGGATGATCATGAGTCCAGTTTATTACCCTTTGTAAGATGTTCTCGCGGCGAAATAATAGTGAGTATAATCGTTTTCCGAGTAGAATTCGTTCATGGAGGGAAGTAAAATGTTTCATCGTCTCACCGAATAGCAATGTTTTTTGTTTAGTCTCATCTTTATAGAATGGAAGAAGAATATGATTAAAGCGAAAAAAATCGTAAAGTTTGAATGCAATACTATTCAGTACAGTTTTTTTAAAATATTCATTTTGAATAACCCTTTTTTCTAAATAGCTTTGTTCATTAATAACGGTGGCAATGGCTAATGTATAGCGGTCACCTGTGCTCCAAAAATAGTTCCATATCGTTTCCATAAACGTTGATACATGAAAAAAAGGTAGAAGATAGAACAAATTTTTTGATCTTTTTACACTTTGTTCGTACAACAAAAATTGCGGATATACATCCTGGAAGATTAACCAGTTCCCTCGTTCTAAAAAAGAAAAGAAGGTGAATTGATCTTTTTCTGACAATAGTCTAGTATATAACTCCCCTCTTAAATCGGTCATATTCCAACCACCATTACGCGATACCATATGCCCAAGTAATGCCCATTGTATTTCTGGGTATCGGCGGTAAAAACGATAATAAGCATGTGTTCGCGTCACATTATTTTTGTTGTGCCCACTTGTTTGTTCTTTAATTTTATGAATTAGCATTGTTTCTTGTTCTGTTAACTTCCATGTTTTAACGGGAAGTTGTTTTTGTTCGCATTTTTTCTTTAGTTCATTTTTTACATCTAAAAGAGAATGCGGAATTGTTTTGGAAAAGTCGTTCCATTTCTTTTTCCGATCGTTTTGGTGCATTCTTCTTCCTCCCGTTAACACGAATGTTCTTGTATCATTTTATTACGAACACTGAGAATAAATGATGACTGTTTCTTATTATTATCGTTATTAAGTTAATAGGTAACTACTCAGCCATACATTTCATTTAGAAGTTTGGTAAAGAGTATAATTCCAGCGAAAATACGCTTACCTATAATTGCTGCCATGAAGATAAAAATGGACCTACGCCTTGCTATCTTTCTTTGTTTTCAAACTTTGCGCGTGGCAGGAAAAGACACTGACCGCTACTATACATGGCCAGTCCCTCTTGACCACTTAAAAAAATGCTTTTCTATCGGTTTTCATAGAGTGACTGAGTAGTTACGTTAATGGAATAGAATATAATTTTTACCCTGAGGATAAGATTATTTTTAGGTTTGCTGTTTGTTTCATGTAGCTTTGAAATAAAGTTTGATAAAAAACACCCTCTTCGGTAGTATATCTGTAAGAGGGTGTTTTTTACTTTTCTGCATTTTCTTAGGTGTCATATTTCATAAATCCAAAGTTAGGTATGAGAAGAATATGTAAAAGAAAATCCGGATGTGAAGGAAGTGGCGAAAGAAAATTTATTTATTTAAGTGATGCGATTATCAGGAGACAACATATAGTTGCAGAGGTTTATTTAG
This sequence comes from Bacillus sp. 103mf, assembly GCF_900116295.1. Taxonomy (GTDB): domain Bacteria; phylum Bacillota; class Bacilli; order Bacillales; family Bacillaceae_G; genus Bacillus_A; species Bacillus_A bruguierae. The sequence goes on along the minus strand of NZ_FPAF01000004.1, from coordinate 154,615 downwards.
CAAATGGAAAAAGATTTAACATCATAAAGGTTGAAAGAGAGAATCTTTAGATATGAAAAAGGGACGGGATTAGGTTTATCTATTACGAAAACTCTAATGCTAAAAATGGGTGGGTCTCTTCAAGCAGAATTAAAAGAAGGGCGACTTCATATGATATGTAGGTGGAAAATTAAAGATTAAACGGTAATTTATAATACGGGATCATTACACTTAACTACTAGTGGTGGGTAATTTTATATTGTTGTTATTTAATGTGGAAAAAGATCTTCATTAACGAAGATCTTTTTCTTGTTTTGCCGAGGTATTATAAATTTGGCGTAACTACTCAGCCATACATTTCATTTAGAAGTTTGGTAAGGAATATGATTCCAGCGAAAATACGCTTCTTATTACCTATAGAAAGTTATTTTCATTTTTCATCATATAGATTGCTACTATGAAGATAAAAATGGCACTGCACCTTGCTATCTTTCTTTGTTTTCAAACTTTGCGCGTGGCAGGAAAAGGCCCTGACCGCTTCTACGCATGGCCAGATGCTCTCGACCATCTAAAAAGAAAAGGGGTTTATATCAGGTTTTTAATTTGGATTTATATATCATATATAATCTTCTTGCAGAACACTATATATTTCTAAATCAACAATTCCCTTCCCAGACCATAAAGTAGCTTGTCTTAATAATCCTTCCTTTATAAATCCGTTCTTTAAAAGTACCTTTTTTGATATGTCATTTGCTGGCATAACTTCAGCTTGAATTCTATTTATATGGACATCCTCGAATAAAAACTTTACAACTGTATGAACGGCTTCAGATGCAATTCCTTTCCCCCAGTATTCTTCAGCTAAAAAGTATCCGATTGTGACCATATTTACCTTTCGATTAAAATCCATCGCTTCAATAATCCCAACTAATGTATCGCTTTTATTCTTTTGGAAAATCCCCCACTTAATTCTACTCTGTTTGTTATAGTCTCTCTCAAAGTGTTGAATCATCTTACTTACCGTCTTCATATTATGTTTCGGGATAATTCCGCAGTATTCAAATACTTTATCGTTACTATAGATTGCATATACGTCCTGTAAATGAACATCTTCAATCTTCTTTAATACTAAATTCGTAGATTCCAAAATCGGAAATTCTTCAAAAACTATTTCTAAATCCATGTTACTCCCCTTCTTTATAAGAATTAAGCTTTACTTTTGAAATATTTGATCGCTTGGATAAGTAGATGGCAAAGAATTCATATAATCCCAGCTAATAATAGTCGCACTATCCCTTCCATGCTGGTGATGTACATGCTGTAATGCTTTTTCAATACACTCGGTTAGCTGGATATTCTCTTTATTTGCATAGAGATCAGTATATAAATTAAATGGTTTTTCGTAATATTGTTCCCCGCATTCTAATAGACCATCTGTTACCATTACAATACGGTTATGTCCTGTTCGCAACTCTCGAACTCCAGATGAATAACAAGGAACTGGTAACGAAAATGTATTGATAAAGCCAACCCATTCATAGAAGTTTCGTTGATTCAGAGTGTACTGACCTAATTTATGTAATTCATCATGCAAAAGATATACTAAACAATCCCCAACGGATAACCACCAGAGATAATTTGCTTTTCGTACACAAATTAAACAAGCCGTCTCTCCTTTTATACGCTGACAAGATTGTTGAAATGATTCAGATTGAAAAACAGATAATATATGTCTTTCCACAGATTTAAATACTGTTTCTATCGGTTCGTCTAACAAGACTTTTAGATTAGGAAACTCATTTTGCATCGTTTGTACTAATAATGCTGTACTTTCCGCGCTATAATGAGCATCTAAAATCATAGCGAGTTCCCAGTCGTTATGTGCCCATACTAATGCTCCGTCTTCGTTCTTTTTAGCACCAGCGGTTTTGTTTCCGCCATATCTCCCGATGATTACATTGCTGCATTGATCAATTTTTATTTGATCGATACACATCTCTTTATTCCCTACCCATGAAAACTGCTGAGGTTTATCCATTATATTCATATTCATTCACCAAATACATTTTAATCCTTTCACATAATTGTTCGATTTCTTTTTCTCTTCCTAGAGGCGCCCCTGGCCAAGTTGCAACTTTTGTTGGAGACCAAAATTCTTTCGGAGTGTTCGGATATCGCGGAATAAGATGCATATGCATATGCGGTACACCATTTCCAGATACAAATGCATAAATATGTTCTGCACCTTCGCATTCTTTTAAGGCACGACTCACTCTGCTAACAATGAGCCCAAATGCCTGCGCTTCTTTTTCGCTTAATTCGGCTAATCCCGGTGTATGTCTTTTCGTATCGATCATTAAATAGCCTAAATATGTTTCCTCTTCCTCCCAATAAACATGTCCAACATAGACAAAGTCATCTTCGTAAATGACACCGCCTGGTACGGATATATTTCCTTCATGTTTCTGACAAATAAAGCAGTTTTGATCATGAGAAAACATACATGCCCCTCCAATTCTTAAAATCGAAAAACGTATACATCCTTGTTTATATGTCACTCATCGTCCATTACAGTTGATTCTAAAGCCTCGTTTCTCATTTCCAGTATAAATTCATTCAACACATGCTCTCTTCCACCGTTTTTTTCGTACCAGTCATGAATTCGTTTCAGATGAGCCTGATCGATTTTAACTTTGGATTCAATTGCTACATAATCCTCGTAACTGTCATATTCCCATATAGCAAAAATTTCAACGGTATCATTTCCATTATCCTTCATCCATCGACCTACTAGCCGTGAACCATATTTCAGTTGATTCGGTAAATTGGTTTCATTAAAATGCCTGTTAAAAATCTCGACAAACTCGCTTTTTACAATATAAAACTTTCGTCTATAAAACATAAAGTCCCCCTTGTCGGTGATAATACATTGCCAATTTAAGATTTTAAGATTTCTACCAATCGCTCTAACGGCAGTTCATGTACTTTTCTCCCTTTTTGTCCTGTTATAGTTTCTGCCATACACATAGAATTAACAATTGCTTCTTGAACAGATTCAATCGCTGCTTCAAAAATAAAATCTAACTGTTCTGATGGAAACATATTGATAGGATAAGGTGTTTCATTATCGTAAGAATAGCAATTCCCAGTTGAAAAAGTCAGGAAGAAGTCTCCGCTCCCTTCTTCTCCAATACCACCTAATTTAGCCATTGCTAGCGATGCTCTTTTTGATATTCTTTCACATTGTGAAGGTAATAACGGCGCATCCGTTGCTACTGTAACGAGAAGAGATCCAGCATTTTCCGGGGTACTCCATGGTAATGGTACTTCCGTTTCATTTAAGATACTGCCAACAGGTTTATGATTCATAATAAAATCTTCTCTTCTACCAAAATTGGTTTGTACAAGGGCCCCAACTGTATAAGTCCCTGATTCACATTCAATAATGCGAGAAGAAGTACCGATACCGCCTTTAAATTCAAAACAAATCATTCCTGTACCGCCGCCGACATTTCCTTCTTCGATTACACCAGATTTGGCATGGAAGATCGCTTCTTCTAAATCTTCATATGTCATGGATGTTTTTTCTAAATCACTTAACCATCCATCCCACGTCTCTGCTACTATTCCATTTGAGAAAGGTTCTAAATTTTCGATTCTTCTTGTAGCACGTGAAAGAAAATGATGTGCTAATCCAAGTAAATGACTACCAGTAAAAACAATCGGTGTTACTAAAGTACCTGTTTCATCAATCCAATGACTTCCTGTGAATTCACCCGTTCCATTAAAAGAAAAAAAGCCTGCTGGAAAATGCGATCCAGCTAGATTTCCGTTGTTAGGTAGAATAACGGTAAGTCCGGAACAAACATCCTTATCTAAAATCGTTTTGTGACCGACGATTACACCCTCTACATCTGTAATCGCATTACATGTTCCTGGTTTTAATTTTCCGATATTAATATCTAAATCTCTTAGTCTTTTTCTTTGCATTGTAGACCCCTTAAATAATATGTATTTTATATATTAATACGAAGAAATATATAATATTTTCATCTTATTCCATAAATTGAGAAAATTCAATTGTTTTTCATTCTAAAAAAGAGGTTATTGAACAATATGGTTCAATAACCTCTCTTCAGCTTTAACCGATAATCCCATCTACAATGCCATATGCTTTCGCCTCTTCTGCGCTCATAAAATAATCCCGTTCTGTATCGTTTGCTACTTTCTCAACTGGCTGTCCTGTTTTATCGGCAATAATTTGATTGATATGTTCTTTTAATTTCAAAATCCGTCTTGCAGAAATTTCAATTTCAGTTGCTTGCCCTTGCGTTCCGCCGAGTGGCTGGTGAATCATAATTTCGCTATTTGGCAAAGCGAAGCGTTTCCCTTCTGCTCCCGATAATAACAATAACGCTCCGAACGAAGCTGCTAAACCAATGCAAATGGTTTGCACATCCGGCTTAATATAATTTATCGTATCTAAAATGGCAAAACCCGCAGAAGTTGAACCACCAGGACTGTTAATATAAATAGATATATCCTTCTCTGCATCTTCTGCCGTTAGGAATAATAATTGTGCCACAACACTACTAGCAACTTGATCATTAATCTCTTGACCAATCATAATAATTCTATCCTTTAGTAACCTAGAATAAATATCATACGAACGTTCTCCAAGTTTCGTTTGTTCTATCACATAAGGAATCGCATTCATGAAAAATCCCTCCACCATTTTAGTTTAAGCAGCACATGAGAAACAGTTATAAGAAGATCTTTTGTGTAATAAAAGTAACGGTTGTTGTAGTGAAATTTTTGAAAATTGCAGTGTTGGTATGAGTTTTACTAATAGCTCTGGCCTTTGTTGCCGAATTGCTTTTACGAGTATTTCAGTTTCTTCTTCCATATCTTTTGAAGATACAAGACGTTCCTCTTCTTTGATCGTTTTCAGTTTGTTACGTGTTCGAAACAAGGAAGCTTTTACTGCTCCTTCTGACATAGAAGTAATGGCCGCGATATCAGCTAAGCTATATTCAAACACATCCTTTAATAAGAAAATAACAGTTTGCATTTCATTTAAACAAGATAGCATCGTTTCGATTAAAGCATATAATTCAGCAACGTTTTCATGTGGTTCATAAGAAGCTTCTTTATTACTTTCTTTTTCATATGCTTTTGTCCGCATTTGATCCAGCCATTGATTGCGAGCTACTTTGTACAGCAACGTTAAACAAATGCTTTGCTTCCATTCCGTATCCGTATATTTTTTTAACACTTTACAAATCGTTTCTTGCGCGAGATCTTCTCCGTCCCATATGTTTTTCGTTAAAAATGTACAATAACGCTTTAGTTCCGCATAATGTTTAATAATAATAGATCTATTTGATTGTTGAATTTCTGAATTAGGTTGTAAAATCATCGTTCTTTTCGTATTCAAAGTGATCACTCCTTTTAAGCGCGCTTATTTAATAAACGATTAAATAAAGAAAAAAGTTACGGGAGTTATGAATTTTTTTAATAAGTTTTTCATCTAGGAAATATTGCTGCTCTTATGTTTACCTTTTACAGGGTAAGGTGATAATTATGTTATTCATATTTTATATAAGGAGAGTGTAAAATGCCAAAAATAACCGTTCCAGGAAAAGGAACTTTTGAAGTGGAAGCAGGAACAAAATTAGTATTGGCGCTAGAAGATAATGGTGTGAACATTCTTCATCGCTGCGGCGGGAAAGTAAAATGTACAACTTGCCGTGTGGAAATTTTAGAAGGTGACTTTTGTGAACCTGATAAGATTGAAAAGTCTGCATGTGCTGAAAAAGGTGTAGAAGATCATTTACGTCTCTCATGTCAAGTATACGTAAATGCAGATATGACAGTGCGTCCTATTTTAACAGTAGAGACATCAGGAATGAACGCTGGACCAAGACCAGTTGAAGATTAACTATATAATTTTTCAATATGTAAGTCGCTACTATGCAGAATACAATATGACCACTACTTGCTTTCTCCCTTTGTTTTAAACCTTGCATGTGGCAGGAAAAGGACCTGACCGCTTCTATGCACGACCAGATGCTCTCGTCCACATAAAAAAAGAAAGGGGTTTTTATGCCATTTTTTCAATTTGTATTTATATAGTAAACGCATTATAAACTTCATTCTCAGAAGAAACAACTCACGAAAAAAATATATCCATTTTAATTTTTCGGCATATAAATCGCTGCTACGCAGAATCCAACGTAATCGCTACTTGTTTTCTCCTTTTGTTTTAAACTTTGCATGTGGCAGAAAAAAGCCCTGACCGCTTCCATGCATGGCCAAATGCTCTCGCCCGCCTAAAAAGAAAGCGGGTTTTTATGTCGGCTTTTTAATTTGTATGTATATAGCTATAACTCTAAAAGTAACATTGTACATAACATGCTTTTAGAGTTATAGCTTCTAAATTCATTTCCTTCTTAATTAAACATCTATCCTTTCTTCGTATAACTCTTTTGGAATTTGTTGAATTAAAGGTGAACATATTCCTGAATAAAAAATCCATAAGTCATGTAGGGAGCGAGTACATCCGACATATAACAATTTGGCATCTTGTTTTGTTTGTTTATAGTGAGTTGCATCTACATCGATAAGTAGTACTGCGTCGAATTCTAATCCTTTTGCTAAATAAACAGGAACGACTGAAATACCACCTTCATATTTGCTTTGATTAGCTTCTATTATATTTGTAGAAATACCAGCTTCTATGAGTTTTCCATATATCTCACGGCATTCTTCCTCTGTTCGTCCGATAATCGCAATCGTTTTTACATTTTGTTCTTGCATAGTTTTTATAGTAGATAAAATAGATTGAAATTGATCTTTTGTTGAGACGACTTTTACACTTTCACCGCTGCGAAACACAGGATTAGCAAGATCTACTGGAATATTTGCTGTTTGAATCACTTCATTTGCAAAATAAATAATTTCTTTTGTTGAGCGATAACTTCTTGTTAATTCATAGTACTGTGCATTTTGATTAAATACATCTTGAAACTGTTTCCAATCATCGATACCTTGATACTCATGGATAGCTTGTGATAAATCACCTAAAATAGTAAACGAATTACCAAGTGTTATTTCTTTTAAAATGGAAAGTTGAAATGGTGAGAAATCTTGCGCTTCATCAATTACGACATGATGAAATTTTTGCCCAAGTTTTATGCCCTCTATATAGTGATGAATATAAATGAGCGGTGCTAAATCTTCTAGTGCCACTTCTTTTTTTCGGCAGTTTTTTGCTGTTTCTTGGACAAGTTCAGCTGGCAACATACTTAAAATATCATCCTGTTTCATTAGCATACTGTAAAAGGATAGTGCGGTCATCTTCGGCCAACATTTTAAATAACCATTCAGTCTTTGTGTTGCTTGTTTTTTCAGTTGTTTCTTTTTATTTGTGTCTGAAATCATCTTGAGTTCCATCTCAATCCAACGCTTCATACGAGCTACAATTCGCTCTCTTCGCTTTCCAACTGGATAGTGTTTATATTCCGCTTCAAACCATTGCTGAATTACGTTTCCTTGTAATACTGAACCATCCCAAGCTTCAAAATCTTTCGTTGGCACTATGTCTTTCTCATAGCACGATAGACTTTGCTTAATAAAGAGTTGAAACTCGATTGATCCTTTTAATTTACCAGCCATAATCTCATGCTTGTTTTTATGAATGGAGAATGCTTGTTGTAGTTGTGCATCAGTATTCTTTACAAAAATACTATTTTCTAAAGTATGTAATGCCCAGTCTTGAAACGTAGTTTGATGAATATCACCAACACCAAGTTCTGGTAAGACACTGGAAATATAATCGAGAAATATACTGTTAGGTGCAAAAACAATCATTTTCTCAGCCTTGAGCTGCTCATGGTATTGATAAATTAAAAAAGCAAGACGATGCAGAGCAATCGTTGTTTTTCCACTACCTGCAACACCTTGAATAATAAGAGGAACATTTTTTTCAGCACGGATAATATCATTTTGTTCCGCTTGAATTGTTGAAACAATATCTTTTAATTTATTATCTTTATTTTCCCCTAAGCGATAGAGAAGAAAATCATCTGCTAGTGACAGATCCTCACTTCCCCTTACATATGTATCTACAACACGTTCAAGTGTTTGCTTTCTAACAGCAATATTGCGTTTTAAGTGAACAATTCCTTCAACGATTCCTTCTGGAGAATCATAAAAAGCTTCATCTTCTCCTCCTGTAAATGAATAAAACATACTGGCAACAGGCGCCCGCCAGTCGACAACGATTGGTTGCTGCGTTTCTTCATCAGAAGCACCAACTTTACCAATATAAATAGGCGCTGGCTGTGCATGCCCTTCTTCCTGAAAATCCAATCGTCCAAAATAAGGTTCCTCGTTGGCAATGCGTAGTTTTTGACGACTAGATTCTCGCATAGTTTCAAGCACTTGTTCTGTAAAATTTTCTCCATGATAAACTGGGATACTCTCTAGCTTATTCAATTGATGATTAATTTGCGAAAGCGTATGATTTAATTTCTCTAACTCTAGTTCATAAATGTCTTTCATCTTCGTAATTCCCTCCCATTCGTTGAAATTTTCAGTCGAAGATTAATTTTATTAAAAAGGAAACCTATAAGTCAAGTGTTTAGAAGGAATTTTCAGAGGAAAAACGAATAACTATACTATTTATAAGTGATATATCAACAACATTTTATATCTTTTTTGTATAGGTATTAGCAAGTTTGTTAACATTTTTTATACCACGTGTATTATACGCGCTATTTTTTTGCAAACAAACCAGAATATAAAGGAGCTTTTTTTGAATATTACTGTACTAACTGCAAATTCTATTGATGTTACAAAATAATTCGATTTGGAGGATATACATATGCCATTAAGAAATTATACAGTTTTAAAAGGAAAAGTAGTTGATACGGACATAGCCAAGTCAGGAAAACCACATTTCGAAATTCATATTAAAGATGACCAAAAACATGATTACAGAATTGCTGTTAACATTGAGTCCGGATCCCGTCCATCGGAAGTTCTTTATTTTGCTAGTGAGAATTTCAACTCAGAACAAATCACAAAATTACCACAATTAAATTCTGGATTTACTTCAATAACTAGCGACAATAGGGATATTGCTTTAGATTATGTTAGAGGAAAGTTATTTGACCATACGAAAATGATTCCTCTTCCTCATGATAAGCCAGGAGCTAATAACGATTTAAAAGAAAAAATAGAAGGCTATATGGATGAAGCCATGAACAAAAATGCAACTTTATATGCTTTCGGTGAAGCATGGGGACCAGAGGAAAATGAGCCAGATAAATATTTTAATTTTGTCCCTGGTAGCGGTATACATGACATTCATATGAATCAAGGGAATATCGCTAGATGGAAATCTGACGACGGAATCTGGCAAGATGGCGGCATTCTAATTCACTTTGAAGAAGAGAATAGATGGGTAGGAATATTTTTAGCATTCCAATCTCAATCTTGGTGTACAGATTCAAATGGACATGCTATTAAACCCGTAAAAGATTGTAGTTATAAGAATCCAGGTCATTAAGCCAAGACTAATAAGGTACACACCCGTACCCATTAGGCATCCCTTCTTCAGTCTCAACAAACTAAAATCCATAATCAAAAGGAGCTATCTCTCTGAGAATAGCCCCTTTTGAAAGTCACTAAGTTATTTTTCGGGAGTTTACTAATTCTTTACTCCTGTCTGTTCAATGATGCGCTTCATCGCTTGAATTTGTCCTAAATGATTTGCTTCATGCATTAATGTAAGACCTGCTAATTCTCCAAAGGTTTCAAGTCCCATAAGTGGTTTTTCCAGCTTTTCATTTAACCGTTCAGCAGGAATTTGTTGAAGACGAACTAACTGATCTTTCAACTCTATAATGAGTTTATCTACGGTAGGGACATCTTCTTTCCAATCAGCCGGCTTTGTGCCGTTTCCAAATAATTCGATATAATTTGCGGGAAGATGGGTCGTTTTATGCGGAAAGCCAAGCATAAACTGTTCAGCAACCGTTAATACATGGCCGATATGCCATTGGATCGTGTTGTTAAAACCGTCTGGCTGCACATTTACTATTTCCTTCGAAAGTGATTCCACATTTTTAATAAAATAACCTCTTGTTATCTTAAGGTGTTTAAATACTAGTTTATCCATACCTTACTCCCCTTTCAAATTTCCTTCATTCCTTAATATATGAAAAATCTAGGTACATTAGAAGACACATAAAATAAATATTGATTCTACTTTTTACAAATCCATCATTACTTGTAAAGAAAAATGGTTTCATACATGTTATTAGCCCTTACTAGCACACTACTATTTATTCATTTGTAAGTAAGCACGAATCATAAAATAGCTAATACAATCAGGAAGTTGTTCCTTAATGGCCTTCAATCCACCCTCAGCTTGCTCTATAGCGGCCCCAATCATAGACTCATATTCTTTCGGAACAAAACTTGACCAATCTACTTCCATTCCTTCCTCAAAACAACGAATTAAATGATTTTCTACAGTTTGCAAAGACAGTTCTCGTGCATCGGCAATATGAGAAAGTTCTTTCCCTTGTTTATACATTTCATATGTAGCATGATGAGAATTTTTCATTGCCTTTTTTGACTGCTTTCGTTCTGTTATAACTTCGGTTGTAATCATCGCATCTATATCGGGATGCTGTTCGAGAAAATTTGTGATAACTTGTAAAAATACATTTCCATATTTATCAAGTTTATGATCCCCAATTCCTTTTACTCCTAGCATTTCCTCTAGTGTTTTCGGTAGTTTTGCACACATATCTTGCAATGTTTGGTCAGAAAAAATAACAAATGGTGGTACCCCTTCTCCTTGGGCAATTTCTTTACGCACATGACGTAACTCTTCGAATAATGGATGATCTTTCACTATTTGTTTTGTTTCTACTCTTTCTTTCTGGAAAATAAGTTGGTCCCCAAGTAAAACATCTTTTCCTTTTGTTGTTACTTTTAATGTCGGATACGTGCCATGTTCAACTGCAATAAGTTCCTCTGAGATTAAAAACTCAATGAACTCACTAACCTCTTTTACACTTTGATTTGATAGAAGCCCGTACGTTGGTAATGTATGAAAATTAAATTCCATTACCTTTTTATTTTTTGATCCTGTTAATACTTGTGCAATCATTTGCTTACCGAAACGTTGATTTGTTCGAATCATACATGATAGTACCATTTGTGCTTCTTTTGTAACATTGACACTATTTCGATCGTCAGTACAATTGCCGCAGCGACCACAATCTTGTTTTGGCTCTTCACCAAAATATTGTAGAATGAATGATTGTAAACAATTCTCTGTATGGCAATAATCTGTCATATGCTGCAATTTTTCTAGTTCATTAGAAAATCGAGACGTTCCTGTTGACTGGTCAATTAAATATCTCTGTACTTGCACATCTTGCGGTGAATACAGCAAGATACATTCACTATCTAACCCATCACGTCCAGCACGTCCTGCTTCTTGATAATAACTTTCCATATTTTTTGGAAGTTGATAATGAATCACGTATCGAATGTTCGACTTGTCTATTCCCATCCCAAATGCAGATGTCGCAATCATTACATTTACTTCGTCTCGTAAAAAACGTTCTTGCTGTTCATTTCGGTCGTTATCATTCATACCAGCATGATAACGTGCGACAGAAACGTCTTCTTTATTTAATTTTTCATACAGCCCATCGACAACTTTACGCGTTGCTGCATAAATAATTCCCGCTTCTTTTTTGTTCTGGCGAATATACCCTGATAAAAAAGCATCACGGTCCTGTCCCTTCACAACAGAAAACGATAAATTTTCTCGTTCAAAAGTTGTCATAATTGTATTCTGTTCTGCTATGTCTAAAGCACTACAAATATCTTGTCGGACTTGCGGCGTTGCCGTTGCCGTCAATGCGAGTACGATTGGCTGAACTGGAAGATAATCAAGTACACGATGAATATGTAAATAACTCGGACGAAAATCATGTCCCCACTGTGAAATACAGTGTGCTTCATCAATTGCAATTAACGGGATTTTCATATCGATAAGTTGATCAACAAAATCAATCGAATCAAGGCGCTCCGGCGCAATATATAACAATTTATAATGTCCTTGTTTCGCTAGCTGAATGCGCTGATTTGCTTCCGTAATTGAAATAGAACTGTTAATATATGTTGCTGGAATACCATTTTGTGTTAAGGTATCAACTTGATCTTTCATAAGGGAAATAAGTGGAGAAATAACCAATGTCGTTCCCTCTAATACTAACGCTGGAATTTGATAGCATAAAGATTTCCCGCCGCCTGTTGGCATAATGCAAACGGTATCTTTCCCATCCAATATATTTTTAATTGTTTCATCCTGCCCTCTACGGAATGACGAGTAGCCAAAATAAGAAGCTAAAAGTTCTTGTGCTTTTGTAAACAAAAAAGATTCACCTGCTTTTCTTAGTCTTTCATCTATTAATATTATACCATTAGTCAAAAGTCATTGTACTCACTACTTCACTCCAACACTTCGCATGCTTATGAATAATTATTAACAACTCATGTAAAGCTAGAGAAAATCACTTTTAGCAATAACATTAATGAAAAAATGATTAATATCAAAATAATCATTCGCTATTTGCTATGATTATTTCCATTGCTATCTAAGTAATAAACATAATTTTTGAAAACAAATTACATGTATATACTATTTGCTTCTCCAACATAATGAACAGATTCTTCTCCAAATCCACTTTACCCCTTTACATTTAACATATATCGATATATTTTATTAGTATCTTTTTTTATACCGTATTAATAGGCAGTAAGACCCCCACCTCAAAATTCAGCAAAGGCAAAGGAATTAGTTGGGAGATGTGCTGCCCGTAAAAGCCCGATTGGTTCCACTAACCATCAGTGGGGGATGAAGCCCCTCCACTGATGGAAGTTTCACTTTATATTTATAGGAGGCAACATATTGATTAACGCAATAGGTATCGCTTTTATTCTTTCTAATAAGCCTGAAAAGAAGAAAAAAGTTTATCTTAATGATCGATTTGCACTAATAGACATTATTGAATCGAAAGATGTATATGATTCTGAAGGTAACCCACTAGTAGAGCTAACATGTAAATATAGCATTTATTTGGATGAAAAATACTATTGTAAATCTCTCGAAGACTACACTGGACAAATATTCCCTTTCCTAAAAGAAAAAATCGGAAAAGGCCTTGTTAGAAATTTAAATTATTACTCTTCATATATTGATATATACGATAAAAAACCACCCGTTAAAGAGATAAGAAATCTTATGGAGCGAGTGATAAACTATTACTAACATTTATATATACAAAATATAAAACCGCTCTCCTTCTTATGGGAGGGCGTGGGCGACTGGCCGTGCATAGAAGTGGTCAGGGCCTTCTGCCACATGCCATGTTTTAAACAAAAGGAGCAAGTCAGTAGCGGGCATATTGTGTTTTGTATAGCAGTGACATATGTGTTGGAACATTAAAATGGATTTATATAATTATTAATCTTCCTCTCGATATGTTAATTCAGCTAAAAATTCTTCTAGTGAATTACTATATAAAAGCGGCTCCCACTCCCCCATTCCATGTTCAGCTGTATACACCGGGAAATTAACATCTTTTACATCAACAAAAAATGGATCACCCATTAACTCCTCGTATCCGATAACAAACCAGCTTTCTTTCCAATCTCCTTTTTCGTTTCCAATAAGAGATTCATTCTCTAATCCTACACTATAACCTAATTGTCCTTCTTCAAACTCATCTCTAGAAAATATATAAACAGGCATCATTTCTTCTGTAATATCTAATATTTCTACCTCATGAGTTTCTAACCGCTCGAGCATACATAGCAATTTATCAATTTCATTTTTGTAGGACATTTTACTATCTCCTCATCTAGTTTTTCGCCTTATCAGCCTATATTTCTAACAATACACAACACCTTTATTACACCTTTACTGAATCTCCTTATGATTTTCAACTGCCCTCTTCAGCCTCTGCAACATATATCCAATCCCTTTACAGCCTTCTAATGGATAAGAAATAATCTCTTTTGGATATAACTTTGTCACTACTTTTTTATGCTTCTTGCCTGCAAGCAGAACAATTTCATCAAAGTCTAGCAAGTTTTTATCCATCACCTGTTTTTTTAGTTGTTCTATATGAATAATCTCACTACTTTTCGAATGAAAAGCAAGATCATAGTTTTCTTTCACTATATCGGTTGGCAGTAGAAATCCATGCTTTGCGGATAAAATAACCCAGTGTGTAAAAAATTGAGAAGCATACGCTTGACAAGCTTTTCCGAATGGACTAATGTACACTTCTCTCGCTTCTGTCGGCCCTATATCAGGACACTTATCCCAAATCTTCTTTTTCCCACATGGAATTATGCATAGTCTTTTCATTGGTATTTTCTTACCTCTTTTCTCTCTCAATCCTATATAAATTGCTTTATTTTTTCATTATTACTTTTAAGAAATAACATAAGTAATTATATGGATCTATTTTATTTTTTGACATATAAGATTGCGGATATTCAGAACAAAAGGAGTCTGCACTTGCTTTCTCCCTTTATTTTAATTTGCATGTGGCAGGAAAAGTTACTGATCGCTTCTATGCATGACCAGATGCTCTCGCCCACCGAAAAAGAATGGTTTTATGTCGGTTTTTTAATTTGATTTATATAGCAATAAAATCATAGCATTTTTCATTCACAGATAAAAATATCAGGTTTTTCTTTTCTCCCTAACCAATTTCCATCTTTCCTATACGAACATTAAAATAACAGACTTTAATATCCGAAATTTTATGCTTCCTAAAAACAAAAAAAGAACAAGTAGACTGTATATCTGCTTGTTCTTTCCTTTTCGTCCAAAGCTGCTCTTATAGAGTTTGGAATGTTTCTGTTAATACAGGAACAATTTGTTTTTTACGAGATACAACACCTTTTAAAGTAGCTGTATTGTTTTCTAATGTTACATTGTATGCTTTTTCAACAACTTGTGTTGCTTTACCGATTGCAAGGCCCACAGAATCGTTTGTTAAAATATCTGTAACAACAAATAAGAATAGATCTAAACCTTTTTCTTCTACTACTGCAGAGATTACTTTTTCTAATTCTGCTTGATGTACAAGAACGTCATTTGTATCAACAGCGTTTACTTGTGCAATTTCAACTTTAGCATCGCCCATTTGGAATTCTTTTGCGTCAAGGGAAATTAATTGTTCCATTGTTTTACCGCTTAAATCTGCGCCAGCTTTTAACATTTCTAATCCGTAGCTTTCCGCATCTACACCAGCGATTTCTGCTAATTCACGAGCTGCTGCTACATCTTGTTCTGTGCAAGTTGGAGATTTAAATAGTAAAGAATCGGAAATGATTGCAGATAACATTAATCCTGCAACTTCTTTACGAATTGCAACGCCGTTTTCTTTGTACATTTTATTTAAAATTGTAGCTGTACAACCAACAGGCTCACAACGATAGTATAAAGGATCGCTTGTTTCAAAGTTAGCAATACGATGGTGATCGATTACTTCTAATACACGAACAGATTCGATATCATTCGCACTTTGTTGACGTTCGTTATGATCAACTAAAATAACATTGTCCACTTCGTTTGCTACTGTTTCAACAAAACGTGGTCCTTCTACTTTAAAATAATCTAAAGCAAATTGTGTTTCACCGCTGATTTCACCTAAACGAACAGGCTCAGCATCCATTCCTAATTCTTTCTTTAGCTCTGCATATGCAATTGCAGAACAAATTGCATCTGTATCTGGGTTTTTATGCCCGAAAATAAGTATTTTTTCCATGATTTCACCTCTCTACAAAAGGATATCTTAAAGGACAGGATATGACAATATTTTAGGCGAATTTTTTTAGAAATAATCGAGGTTTCTTTTAAAATTACGTAAAAAATGGAGATTCTGTACCGATGTATAAGACTATTTCGCAAAGAAAGTCGATGGTATTTTTTTTAAAGCTTTGAATACATAACTGCAATAAAGCATATTTTCGAATATATAAACTTATTTTTTCTGTGAAAAGGAGGTTCACGAACATGCCTTATATCAAACTTGATAATGACGTGAATATATATTATGAAGACCAAGGCCAGGGAACCCCAATTATATTCGTACACGGAGTTTGGATGAGCAGTCGCTTTTTTCATAAACAACTACCGTATTTTAGTGAAAACCACCGCGCGATTTCACTGGATTTACGAAGTCATGGCCGTTCTTCACATGTTCAATCTGGGCATACTATTGCAAACTATGCTTGCGATCTACATGCATTTATCAAAAAATTATCTCTTGAGAACGTTGTATTAGTTGGTTGGTCTATGGGGGCATTTGTTGTTTGGGAATATGTAAAACAATTTGGTGAAAGCAATGTGAAAGCCTCTGTTATTGTAGATGAATTAGCCTCTGATTTTAAATGGGATGATTTTCCTATTGGAGCTTTTGATTTCCCTGCCCTTATTCATATTATGCGAGAAATGCAAATGAATCGAATCGGCTTCCTACAAGAATTTATATCATTAATGTTCAAACATCCTCTTTCTGAAGATGATTTTGAGTGGATATTAAAAGAAGTAACTACAATTCCAGAGTCTATTGCAAGTGCTATTTTGTTCGACCAGTCTGTTGTGGATTATCGAGACTACCTAGCTCAAATTACGATTCCTACTTTACTTTGTTTTGGTAGAGAAGAAAAGCTCATTCCTGTTGCAGCAGGCGAGCATTTACACAAGCACCTCAAAAATTCTCAACTTATCATTTTTGAAGATAGCTGCCATTGTCCATTTTTAGAAGAAGCGGACCGTTTTAATAAAATGGTAGATACCTTTATTCAATCTATAGATAGTAATAAAACACCTTCTTGATGAAGGTGTTTTATTAACATGTTTGTTAACGCAATTCTTCCATGCATTGTTACACAAGTGTAACAGCTTGACTCATCGCAGCTCCGCCAGCAAACGCTGCTGCAACGCCGCAAACTTTTAAGAGCTCCTTATCAGAGCACCCTTGATCAATGCAACCTTTATACTCTTTTACAAACATAAAAACAGCTGCTGAGATTGTTACATCTCAACAGCTGTTTTTTTATTACTCATAAGAATTATTTAAATTCGCAAACGCAATAATACCTTCTTCATCATGTAACTCAAGCTGTAGTCTTGCAGCAAACGGATTAATGTTATATTCCATATCAAGCCATAAGCGAAGTGCTTCGATTAAATTTGCCTGAATTAAAATTTGCTGACGGCCGTTTACTTCTACTTCAGCTGAGAAACCGTAATCATCATCGTACATCAATTCCACCAGGACTTGTTCCGGGGCAACTTGACGTTTTTGGGCAATATATACACAGAGTGCATTGATTAGCTCTTGTTCAGAGATTTTTATCGTTTCCATGCAGCTTCTTCCACCTGTTTCTTACGTTGATTTTTAAAATATTTGAATGCGCGAACCGCTAGCATTATAATACCAGCCATTACTAGCATATTCACCATAAATGCTAATACAGAACCAAGAGCTCCCATGTTAGCAAATAAGCTTCCCATTAATAAACCACCAAGACCACCAAGTAAAAGACCTTTCATAAAGCTTCCTTTATTACTTTTTGGTGCTGTATTTGTTGCTTTTGTTTTTGAATCTGTTGTTTTATTTGCATTTACATTAGAATCTTTTTTGTTCAAATCTACTTTTGATTTTTGTGTTTGACCTGAACTTGGAGTAAATGATTTTTTACCAGATTTGTAGCTTTTTGCGTAAGCACTATCTACTGATACGAAACTACTAGCAGCAAAGACAAACATAAACGCTGTCAATATTGTAACGATTTTCTTTAACATATACGATTCATTCTCCTTCTACTATAAATGTATATAACATCTATCATTCTCTTAAATTATGAAAAGATAGATTGTTTTTAAGGTGTTTCAAGAGGTTCTTATGAACTTATTATATGAACTTTTTCTATAATAATCAAGAGTAAATTTTTATGATTGTTAATTTGTTCAACTATAAGAGAAATTATAAAAATACAATTGACTTTACATATAGCAATGCATAATATAAGTTCATAAGAACTTTTATATTATTGGAGGTGAAAAGATGGAAACATTTCATCTCACACGAAACGAAATGGCGATGCTCCTTCTTTCTCTTAGAGGATGGGATACAAAAAAGCCTCTTGCAATTTTACAAGAAGCCTGGGCAAAGTCACATAAAGAAGATATTGAGAACGGTCAAAGTTTTACAGCCATTATTACAACTGCACTAGCACCTATTTTCGAAAAGCTTATTAAAATAGAAGAAACGGATATTGGATTCTCTTTAAATGAAATTGTAGCTCTTGGGAATCAAATTGAAAATACTAACTTTTCTGTTACCGCACTGCAAAATTGGGTGAAACGCGATATAAAAGAAATGATTGGTTCTCCGCAAAAAGGAAAAAAATATTCAATTGAACAAGCGGCCTTATTATTTATTGTAGAAGATTTAAAAACAGCGCTCGATTTTGACTCCATTCGAAAGTTGTTAAAGCTTATTGTGAATGACCCTGCCGATCGTAATGACGATTTAATTAACCCGATTCAATTATATGTTTTTTACTCTTCTCTATTTGAAAAATTAAATCAACGAGGTTTCATTCAATTCAATACAACGAATACAATTTATACCATTGAACAAACTATTAAAGAAAATGCTGATCAGTTGGCAGCTAAAATTGAGCATATAAACAAGGAACAACGCGAAGCAATTCGAAATGCAATTGTTATTGCAACGTTATCTGTTCATACTGCTTATGTACAAAAATTAGCAAAGCGCTACGTATCAGCTACGTTGTTTTTACAACACTTAAATGTGAATTAAACGTTCGCAAACAACATATAACCGAAAACAAATGTTATCGGTTATATGTTGTTTCGTTGTTAGTGAGCCATAGTACGATTCCACTTATCATATATAGAATAGAAGCGACATAAAAAATCGTTCCAATCGTGAAGATATTTTGTGATTGCATAACTTGAATCGCAAGACCATATGGATTAATTACTTTTTGAATGTCATTCCACGTTGCACCGCTCTGTACTTTTATTCTTTTTTGCTCTGGATTAAACCCCAATATTTTATTGTAACTTTTCATATCTAAAACAGTGCCATTTGGATAGTATGTATGACCACCTTGCGTATGCTGCATCCCCGCAATAGAGAGTTTTTCATTTGAAGCATTTGCATACCGAACAAATTGTTGTAATTTCTTTTCATCTTCAACACTCTCTATTCTCTTAACCTTTGTCGGAAGTAGCCGTCCGGCATCTGCTATAACAGGTTGCGCTAGTTGTTTTGTATATGTATGTATAGATACAGTTAGTAAACTTGTATATATCACTAGAGAAATTATCAGCTTAGTGCTTTTCAATATATCCTCCCCCTTCAATTAAGGTGTAATATTACACCTTAATTGAAATTATATCATTTATTCTCATGTATAGAAATCTATATTTTCATTAGTAAAGATATTTTTTTCACTTTTTTGTAGCCAATGAATAGCGGGATAAATAAAAAATCAGCACTTCATTATAAAGTACTGATTCCCTCTAAAAATTTACTTATTTCTTCTGCAAATTAAAATTATGTTCTTCTCCATACCGTACCTCTTTTTTCATATTCCAGTCTTCTTTCAACGGAATCCGCTATTTCAGAACTTACAAAACGTTCAATAATCCATAGAGCTAAATCGATGCCGGATGTTACTCCTCTTGCTGTTATAATTTCATGATCATCTACAACTCTATCCCCTAATACCTTGCAACCGTATGATTCCATTTCTTTTTGCGCAAGATAATGCGTTGTAGTTTTGTGTCCTGCTGTAATTCCTGAAACAGCCATTAACATTCCACCTGTACAAACACCAGCGATAATAGCACCTTGCTTATAAAACTTAGCAATATATTCAGGTAACACACCTTTATCTGCTTCTATTCGTGCTCCTTTCTCACCTTTATGGTTCCATCCGCCTCCTGGTACAATTAAAATATCCGGACAATTGTCTTCGCTAAGAAAATCATTGACTTCCACTATTAAACCATAAAATCCAGTCACCGAATTCAAATGTAATGAAACCATTTTTACATCGAAATTTGCTCCAAATTCATTTGCACGTTTCAATACTTCATATGGTCCTATCGCATCTAATTCGTCAAATCCATCAAATAATACGATTTGAATATTCATTATTATCCCCCCCATTTATAGCATCCATGATAAATGAGTTTGCAAAATAATTACATAATATTATCATTATCAAGAGGTATAAGAAAATGTTATCTATTCTTCGCTATTTTATATAATATTCTGCTTCATAAAATTATTATGTAAACTATTTGCGGGTTTAAACAGGACAAAATTAATTTAAGACTCCTATAAGGCCCTTTAAAGAATTTTATAGAAATTAAACCTTATCGTATTACTTTCCACTTCATTTCCTCTTAAAAACGAATCTGAAAGGTCATTTTTAATAATAATTGGATATTTTTGTATATAAAAAGGCTTATCAACAATATGATAAGCCTTTTAGTTTTTCATCATGTACCGATCTAATTTTTCACGGATTGCTGAAGTAATAAAATCCTCTATTGAAATCTTTTCTTCATTTACAATATTTGAGATAGATTGATACTCTGATGAAGATAGTACAATGCTTTTCGTGACACTATTGCTATCTAAGTAAATACTATTATTGGGGCGTTTTGCTAATTTTCCTTCTATTATATATGGTATAAGAGAATCGATCCACTCTTGTTGAATTTGTATAGGAACTTGAATAAGCGATTGGCGAATTTCAACGATCCAAAAATTGTGTTCTTCTGAAATTCGAAGGTTTCGTGGCGAAACATATTGCAATAAGAAATCTATTCGCTGAAAAATATCGTTTCGTAAATTATGTGTTTTCAAAAAGCGAAACTTAATGAATTTTTGATGGTGGCTTCTTGGCTTGTCTGATAATTGATATGCTGCAAAAAAGCCCCCTTCTTTTGCCTGCTGCAATGTCATTTCATTTCCAAATTCATCTGTTACAATAATATCTCCCCGTTTTGGAATGGAGGTTATACGGGCAATTGTATTCCCTTGTATAAACTTTTGAAATAAAACAACATTATATTTTCGAGAATATGTATAAAGACTATTGGTATCATCTAATTTTTCAGCCAGATTCTTTACATCTTCTTCTTGTACAAACTTTGTTTCTTTATTTCTATGCATTTGAATTGTATAGGACAACTTCTCTTCTTCAATCCATTTCCATAATTGATACATACTAATATGAAACTGTTTACTTGCTTGGTTTAATGTCATTCCTTCTATACATAATTGAGGTTGTAATGCAGTAACCTCATTTTTTCGAAACAAAAAACTTCCATCCAATCGCCACGTAGCTTTATTAATTGGCGTTAATTTATGTTCCTTCATTAATTTCTTAAATGTGAAATTTGAAATACGTAAATATTCTTTTACCTCATTTGTATCCATATATTGTTCGTATGTTTGATCGTACATAAAAATAAATCCTTTCTAATCAAAACTAAATATAATTTATATGAAAATAGAACTTAAAAGATAAATGTTATACAGTATAAATTTATTATATCACATGTAAATACGAAACTATAAGTATATTACAAACATACTTAATTTCTTTTTGTTTTTAAATTAAATTTTATATTATTTTAATTCAACTTACAAAATATAAATTTTACAAATGAATTTTAAACTATAGAAAATGTGTGATTTTCTATGATTTAGAATAAATATTGTATTTTATATAAACTCATTTTAAAATAAATAATAGATATATTTTATTTTCTTTCATTCATACTATAAAAGAAATAAATAAGGATTTGATATAACATGAAATTTAATTTAATACCAATTCATAATCAATATTCGTTATTACATAGTAAAAATAATAAAGAAAAATTCGCAAATACGATTGCGATTTGGAACGAAGATTTTTTAAAGGAAGCTGAAGATCGAAAAGAACAAAATGAACGTCAACATACATATTCATATGAAGGTTTTTCCGATGAAGAAATTTTGTACTATTATTTAAATCGCCAAACGCATTTTGATAAAGAAAAACGAGTGAAAGATACTTCACGTCTTCTCTATTCTAGAGATTTATCACAATTTTATTTTTTTATTAAAGAACATACGGAATTTTTACAAATGGATGTGAAACATTTCATAGAAGGTAAAGTTTGGATAAATTTACGAAAACGACATATTCGTAATTATCAAAAGTGGCTTGCTGAAGAAGCTATTTCCTATCAATCAAATGAAACTTATAAGCCAGCAACAATAAGTAGAAAGTTACGGATTATACGTTCTTTTTTAAAGTGGTTATATGAAATTGAATACATTAAAGAACCTTTGTACATTGATATACTAAGTACAACGATAACAAAAAAACATAAGCCAAGAAGAGAGTTATCTTATGAAGAAGTAAAACAATTGCTTTCCTATTATAAAAATAATCCTATCAATTATGCCCTGCTTTCCATATTAGCAACAACTGGATTACGTGTTGCGGAGGTTGCACATGCAAGATGGGAAGACTTAGAATTTGATGCATTACGCGATCGTTATTATCTTTATGTAAATACAAAGGGGAATTCTGAACGAATTGTACCTATTAATAAAGCTGTATTTGAACGAATTATTGCTTTCCGAATACGCCGCCGCTTGCCAATTGAGTTAGGAGTCCAGCATGGCGGCACAATTTTTCAGACAAAAAATCACAAAGCATATAAAGAAAATTATCTTTCACAATATATCACCAAAATTATAAAAGAAACAGGTTTATCGTTTACAAGGAATGAAAAAATAACCCCGCACTTCTTTCGGCATTTTTATGTTCAATATTTATACGATTACAAGAAATTACCTCCACATATCATCGCAGCAACTGTTGGTCATAAAGATGATAGAACAACGAAAGAGAATTATTTGAAGCAACGATTAATGAAAGATCATGACGCTGGTACTTTAATTCACGAGGATGAGTTTTAATTCTCTTTATATATACAAGTTAAAAAAACAGCATAAAAATCTCTTTCTTTTTAGGGGAGGATGAGAGCAGCTGGCCGTGCATAGAAGCGGTCAGGGCTTTTTCCTGCCACATGCGAGTTTTAAAACAAAGGGAGGAAGAGCTATCAAATAAGCTCTTCCTCTTTTTAGTTTACAATAATTAAATTATATTAAACTATATCTGTTTTGTTTGCGGCCTTTTCCAGTTTCTTTTATTATATAAGATTTCATAATAAGTGTTGCTAAAGAATCTACTAATGTTTTATACGATAAATTTGATAAAACGAGTAAATCATTTGTATATAGTATTCTATGTTTTTCTAATAATAATAAAATAAGTCGTTCTGACGGCTTTAATAGTTCATCACTTTCAAGAATAAAATCAATGTTTTTCACGCACAAATCTCCTTGAAAAAATTTTTAAACGTTTAAATTTTAATATTTATTATGTGAAAATTATATAATAAAATCTCTATTTTGTCTTAATAATTATCTCACAGTATATACTTTTATGTTAAAACAAAAAAAGAGCCTATACTATAAGCTCTTTTCCATATACATATAAAATTGAATTTCCTTTTCAAAAGTACGCACACCATATTGAAAGCCATGTCGCTCAAGTATTCCTTTTACAATAGCTAAACCTAATCCTGTCCCAGATATTTCTTTACTTCTAGATGATTCTAAAACAAAGAAAGGCTCCCAAATCTTTTCAATATCTTTTATGTGTAGTTGATCTGCACCATTTCTAATATTAAATAATACTTGTTCTTCTAACTCTTTAAATTCCACGATAATTTTGTAGTTCGTTGTGTATTTAATAGCATTTGTTATGAGATTGTTGAAAACCCTTTCCATCTGATCTTTATCAGCAGTAATAAACATCTCACTTTGATTCGCTTCAATATCTATTTTTATATTTTTAGACTGTATTTCGATTTCATACTTTTGTAATATAGAATAAAAAAGCGTGACCACATTAAATGTTTCCCTACTAATAGCATCTCGTTCTATTTTAGAAAACCGCAACAATTCTTCTATCAAATTTGAAATATTATCTGTTTGTTTTATAATCGTATCTACATACGTTCCATCGTCTAATCCATCTTTTATTCCTAAAGAATAAGCTTTTACTAACGATATAGGTGTTTTTAATTCATGTGTAATATTTGCCATAAATACTTTTAAATTTTCATTTTTCTGTGTTAAATCTTGATGAGCCTTATTTAATTTATTGCTCATTACATTAATACTCACTGCTAAATCTTCAATTTCATCATTTGTTTTAATGTTTGTTTTTTTAAAGTTTAGATTTGAAATATCTTTTGCAACATCACTTAATTCTTTTAGCGGCCTTGTTATATTTTTAGATAGTACCCATACTAATACAATCACAAGAACAATTGAAAAACCAAATATATATAGGTTAAATTGATTGATCATTTGTATAATTTCATTAGAATGTGCAATAGAAACACCTACTAAAACAAGCATGTCGTCTTTAGCAATAAAACTAGCAAAGAAGCTGGCTTTCAATTTTTCTTGATCATATAATGTATTTACTTTCCCTCCCTCTTTTACATGTTTTAAATCTTCTTTTACAATCCAAAATTTACTTAGTGTAATTTGTTTTTTTGATAGTCGTTCACGTAAAGACCAATTTATATCATCTGCTGTACTATTAATTGGCACATACACAATAGATATATTGTACTGCTGTTCTATTCTTGAAATATCATTTATAAATTCTTCTTTTGACTGCTGTTTTATTTGAGCTGTAACTTTATTTATTTGTTCTTTCGTTTTGTATAAATTATACTTTGGTAAGAAATAATTCGTTAAAAGTAGTGAAATGGTGAAAATTAAAAAAATTGCAATCGATATACTAATGAATAGTTTTTTACCAAGTTTATTCACTATGTTCCTCCAAACTATATCCTAAACCTCGATGTGTTTTTATAATACCTTCTCCTATTTTTTTGCGTAATCTTCTAATATGAGTATCAACCGTTCTTTCTTCTCCAAAATAATCGAATCCCCATGCCATATCTAGTAATTTCTTTCGTGTTAAAATACTTCCTTTATGATATAAGAAGCATTTAATTAGCTCAAATTCTGTTTTTGTTACATCAAGTTCTTCTTCATCTTTATATATTTTATACTTATTCAAATCAATTTTTATATTTTTGATTCGAACAACTTCGCCTTTATTGAGAAGTTTCTTTGCTCGCGTAATTAAAATTCCTGGATGAAATGGTTTTTTTACATATTCATCTGCTCCGCAATTTAGTGCTGTTAATTCATCATCATTTTCACTTTTTGCTGTGAGCATTAAAACTTTTATACTGGAATTTTTCTTCATTTCTTTACAAACAGATAAGCCATTTATTTTCGGCATCATCCAATCTAAAATTGCTAAATCTATTTTCTCATGATAGAAGGTATGTAAAGCTTCCTCTCCATCTTTAGCTAAAAAAACTTGAAAGCCTTCCTTTTCAAAATAAGCTTTTAAAATTTTCAACATATCTTGTTCATCATCAGCAATTAATATCCTCATATTATTCCCCCGTATACAATACATATATTTTACTAATATACTCTCTCATTTCTGCTATTTCCATTTATGATTATAATTAGTGTTTGTTACAGCAAAGTGACAAATAAAAAAGAAAAAGCCCCTTATTTTCAAGAGACTTTTTCCTTCTTATAGTTCATTTAAGAAAAAGATAGCTAATGTTCCCGGACCAGCATGGGCTCCTACAGCCGCACCAATTGAATTTACTACAAATACTTTGCATCCAAATTTTTCAGTAATCATTTCTGCTAATATGTTAACACTTTCTAAATCATCACCGTGTGAAATTCCAATTGTTTGATTTTCAAGGTCCTTACCCCTTGTTTCCATCATATCTATTATATGTTGAAATACTTTCTTCCGGCCGCGTATTTTTTCTAGCGGAATAAGTTTTCCCTCTTCTATGTTTAAAATAGGCTTAATATTTAATAAACCACCTATAAACCCTGCTACTTTACTTAATCGTCCACCACGAACTAAATATTGTAAATCTGCAACAGTAACTATGTGTTCCATATGCTTAGTCATAAATGCAATACGATTTAATACTTCTTCTTTTGTTGCTCCGCTTTGTGCCAGTTTGGCAGCTTCTAATACAACTAATCCTTGACCAATTGATACACATTTTGTATCAATAATATCTAAAGAAAAATTAGGGTATGTTTCTTTTACTTCCTCTTTTACAAGAACAGAAGATTGATATGTGCCAGAAAGCTCGGAAGAAAAAGCTAAATAAATACAGGTAGCATCTTGTTTTGCGTATGTAGTAAATACTTCTTGAATTTTTTCTAAAGAAGGTAATGATGTTTTATATACTTTTCCTTCTCTCATATTTCGAAGTAAGTCAATCGGATCTAGTGTTATCCCGTCAAAAAATTCATTTTCTTGTTCATCATATACACGAAGAGGGATAACCTCTATATCATAAGTATGAAGCAGTTCTTTCGGTAAGTCCGCCGCACTATCTGTAATAATTTTTATTGTCATTGTTCGTTAAACCTCAATTCTTTTATAAATACATAACAGTCCGATTCGTCTCCTCTAAATTATATATGCAATACAAAAATTAAGAAAGGGAAAAATTATATATATAACATTTCTACTATATTGTATTCACACACGGAAGCAACAATGAATTTTTTCTAAAATATATATCCATTTTAATTTTCCGACATCTTTGTCTAGCTCTACCTTCTAGTCGGCTCCGCTTTTCTTTATGATCCAGCTCCAGCGGCTAGAACAGTCGGTGGCTTCGCGTCTTCCGCCGAGGCAAAAAGCGCCTCTATGTCAGAAGCTCCATCCCCCTCTTGTTCTGAGCGAGCCGCTTCCGCTTTTCTTTATAAGTCGTTGCTATGCAGAATACAACATAACCTATACTCGTTTTTTCTTTTTGTTTTAAACCTTGTATGTGGTAAGACCGTTTCTATGCACAGCCAGATGCTCCCCTTAAAAAGAAAGAGGGTATGTCATTTTTTAACTTGTATACATAAAGTGAAACTTCCATCAGTGGGGGTTTTACTGCCCACGAATAGCGGGATAAATAAAAAATCGATAAAAGTTTATAGAATTGTATTACTTTTTATTTATAGCTATGTTACTGTTTCATGTTTTTCATAAAAAACGTTATAATAATATATAGCCTCTTAGATTAAGAAATAAAGGAGAATAGAATATGGCTAAAATTAAAGTATATCAACCAAAAGAAGAGCATGTAGATGCAGTAAAAAATATAATTGATGTTGAGGAATTAAACCCATCAGCTACTGATTTACAAAATTTATATGCATGTGTATTAGAAACTGAAGATATGTCTTTACCTGAATCTTACATCGAAGAAGATATTTTAATCGACTCTGTTGAAGGAATGGTAAATGCTTCAGCAAATAAAGTAAAAAATTTAGGAACGTATGATGTAATTGAAATACATAATAAGGGTAAGAAATTACAAATTTTATTATTAGCAGATGAAGAATACGAAATTATTGAAGAATAATTCCAGTTTGTGGTTTCTGAATCATTAAAATAAAAGCACTCTCTTCATATGAAGGGAGTGCTTTTATTCAATTTACTTAAACTTTTCTCTAAATCTTGAGGTTAAACACGGAATAAAATAGCTCTTAAATCATGTTTTTCAGTACTCCCGCTATATTTGTTTATATTCTTTCACAATTGATTGATCTGCATTTTTGTAACTTTCGTGATATTCTACCACACCGATTTCACACTCTGGACCAATCGTAACATTGTTACCTCGAACAACATCAGCTTTTGTGTATTCAAGATAAATCTCATCCCCTTCGATTATATTGGCATGAAGATATCCTCCGTGTTTTGAGAAAGGAAAAAACGATGATTTTTTTTGAACTGTAATTTTCTCGCCGCCTATTTCTTTTACATTGCTGTGCTCATATCTTAGAATGATATTAATATTTCCCGCATTCAGCATATCTGTAATCGTAAAGCCTCCATTTAATGTAAAATCCTCTGCTTCTAAGTTTCCTTTCACATTTATTCCACCTGTTATATCGATCTCTTCACCAGTAAAATTTTCACCAATGTCAAACATCCCTCGTACTTTTGTACGTTTCACTTCTGCCGGACCACTAACTTCAAGATTACCGTTAACTTTCACATTTTCTGAATGTAAATCTCCACGAATTTTCGTCTCTCCAAACACAGTTACCATGTGTGCTTTTACATTTCCTTGCACTTCACTCGCTCCATACGTCTTAAACGCATCGCAATCAATATCATCCAAAATTGTTCCTTCTCCGCGAATTTTGACATTTTTGTAGGTACCGCCTGATGAATTACCAGAACCATTTAAACTAAGGTTATACTGTTCTTTCATGCTATCTTTCCCTTTCTATTAAAAATTTAAATTTTTCGACTTTCTTTTACGTTAGCGTTTTTATCGATTGTACAAACCCCTGTATATTCAATAAGATTAATTTCACAATTTGGTCCAATCGTAACATTGTTACCTCGAATTGTGTTCGTGTTTGTATACTCAACTATAATATTGTCCCCTTCTATTAACTCTGTTTCCATTCGAGGAGTAAACATTGTTTCGAAGAGCCAACTTAAAGCGGATTTCTTATATTTTATATTAATCGTTTGACCGCCTATTTCTTTTGCTTTACATTCTCCGTGCATATCAATAAAAATATCATCTGCACTCAATAAGCCACCCACGATAAATTGTCCTTCTGAATTGAATGTATCTACTTCACAATTCCCATCAATAATTGCTTTACCGCGAATATTCATGTCCTCACCAGATACATTTCCTCCGACTGTTCCTTTACCGGAAATTTTTATTTTCTTTACAACCGCATCCTGTTGTATACTGCCGCTGCCTTCAATGCTCATTTGCATGGCATCTATTTTTCCATTTATCTTTCCGGAACCACTTATTTTTACTGTCTCAGCTTTTATATCTCCATTTACATGACCAGAACCGTTACATTCGAAATCCACACATTCTAAATCCCCATTTACTGTCCCTCTTCCGTTTAATTGTACATTGCGAAACTGCCCTCCGTTCGACATTCCATGTCCATTAATTAATAAGTCATCTGTTTTCACTACTTTCCCTCCATCATAACAACTTTGTTTTTAATTCTTCTGTACAAATCATTAAAGGTAAACGTATAACAATTTTAGTACCCTGATCAAAATATAAATCCTCTACACTCGAAAGTAAGAAACATGTTGAAATACCTAACTTTCGAATAAAAATAAGCTCACCATGTTTGTTCTTCATCATTTCATAGTGCTCATTTAAAACATGTAAAACCATTTTTCCTTCTTCAAGGCTAATCTCTCCAGACTGAAGTACTTTTTCTAAAATATAAATAAAAAGGATTTTTGCAAAACGAAATTCATTCATTTCTTGATTTTGCTCTATAAAAACACGGACCACTGATTCTGAAGCAATCCCACGTTGTATAATTTCTTCCTTTGTTAAACAAACCTCATTCACATTTGGTGAAAACATATCCGCCAAATCATCAAGAGATAAATTTTCTTTCATCGTTTGAATTTTTTCGATTCTATCTAAAATCTTTTCTTTAGGAAAAAACGTCTCCTGCCCTGTAAACGTGGATTTTCGCACAAACCAATCTTCTGGTATTAGGTTTTTTCTTTTCCACCTATATAGCTGACCATAGGAGATTCCAGTAAGATCTAGCAAATCTTTTTTCGAAATTAAGTCCTGACTCAAAATTTTGCTCTCCCTTCTTTTTATTCAATGTAACATAACACTGTTACGCTGTAAAGATGCATTTTCCCATTTTTATGAAAAATAGACTAAAATCATAACTATGCTTAATGGCCAGCTATTCGTCAATATGAAGAATATATTTCACAATCCATTTCAAAGGTAACTGATGCTATTTTATTTTCAAATAAAAAGAGACTTCCTCATGGTGATAGGAAGTTTCTTTTAACATTATGTTTTATATCAATTTCTATTTTCCTATTTCGGCAAAATACTTAATGCTTGCTGTAATCTCTTCACGAACACGCTGGAACTCAGACCATTATTTCCTACTGGATCGTCAAATCCATTTACTTACTGAATATGGATTTGAAAAAATCATTCAAGAAAAATTTATGTCGGGCTTACAATATAGCCCAAAAGAATATAGGTCAGAATACTAGTGAACTACCCACCACTTAACGACCTTACGGTCTGTTTGAAGTGGGGGCTTCAAAAGTCAAAAGACTTTCTCTTTTATTGCTAATTCATCCACAAGCCTAGCGACTCATGTCCAAAGCCTTGAATTCGCGGCGTCCCTACCGCTAATAAAATCGATACAAACTACGCAATTATACTTTGTTCGTGCAGAATACGAATGCCATAATATTTTAGATTACGACCCGCATTGTAATCTCTATCGATTTTCGTGCCACAATTATCGCACGTATAGATTCTTTCAGATAATTTTAACTTATCTTTTTTGTGATTACACTCACTGCATAATTTACTCGATGCAAAATACTTATCCGCAACGATATAATATTTGCCTTTTTTCTTAGATTTGTACTGTAACATCGTTCGAAACATACCAAATCCATTATCATGTAGCTTTTTTCCTAAACTCAAACATTGTGCAAGGTTACTTAAGTTCAAATCTTCTACAACAATGGCATGATAATCATTGGTTATCTGATTACTTTTCTTGTGTAGAAAATCTTTTCTTTGGTTTTTTGCTTTTGTTGTTACTTTTTGATATTCTTTCACTTGCTTTTCATAATTTTTACTATATACAATATTTCCTGTTTCATCTGTTTTTGCATTGTTCTTTTTGCGTGCTAAGGATTTATTTATTCTTCGTTGCCTTTTTTCTATGATTTTGTTATACCGACTGTACTGAGCTGTTCGTCCTTCGCTGTCTACATACAATTCGCTTTGACTGTAATCTAGTCCAATTACTTCGTCAGCAGTCACTAATTCTACTTGTTTTTCATTTGGACAAAAATAATCAACAGAAAGAGAAACAACATATTTTGATCCTTCTCGCTTAATTGTTGCTTTTTTAATGATTCCATCCATCGGTAATTCTCGATGTAGATGAATAGAAATACCTTCTTGAAACTTTGGAATACATAAAAAATAAGAACCGTTTTCTTGTGTGATTTTTATGTTTCCGTTGGTTTGATTCGTAGTATAGCTTAATTTCCCCTGTTTTTTACTATGGAATTTAGGCATGCCTTTTATATCTTTCAACGTAGGAACATAACCGATTGTTTGCATCTTTTTACGAACTGACTTTTTATATTGAATAGGTTGTTTCGCGTAGGTTTCATTATATTTTTTAATGGCTGCCTGGAATCTCATTTTTGCGTCATTATAAACAAAAGAATCATTACTTTTATCTAAGTAATCATATTTGGCCGTGATCGTTGTATAATTTGGAACTTTATAACGAATACATCCACTTTCAAAACCGATAGATTCTAAATATTCATACAAACCAGAGACATATTCGTTATACACTTTTCGTTCACATCCAAACGATTTTTCTAATTTCGTTACTTGTTCAGGTGTGGGAAAAATAGCGTATCGAAATGCATAGGTAGACCATCCATCCGGTAACGACTTTTTTGTTCCTTTTATATGCACACCCTCTTTTGTGGTTGCCATATACCTTCTCCTTTCTTTCGTATTTTCATATTTATTATATCGCATAGTCTCAAAAGTACATACAAAGAACATATATAGGCTGTCGCCTATCGAAAATTCATCCCCCACCTACTCGCTGGACTACACACTTCTCGCTCCTTGAGGAAGGGGACTTCTTTTCGGTAAATATGTTAAAAGAAAAAACCGCCTGTTTTAACAGGCGGTTTCTCTTCACATAATGGCGCTCAACTCTTCTTACAACTTTCCATTTCCTCAAAAATTCACTTAATATCCGCAATATAATTATATTGAATCACTTCAAAGGAAAGGGTTCAACCCATAACCTTGTTTAGACCGGATATCCGCCTGTTGGCGGTGGCCAAGCACTAAATAATCTACGAATCAGTACGATTTCTCCTAAATGGTAGGAATTGTGAGATGCAATATTGCGTAGCACACCGCCCGGGGTTTCACCAGGCCAGCTCTCCAATGGTTTGTCCAATTGAACATTTTGGGCAACCGTGCAAGCCTGTTCAATCCCCTGAAGAAAATACTGAATAGTCTGTTTCCACTCTTCCTCACTGCCAGGGCATTCTTCTTCAGGCCAGCTCTCTCTCACATGGAAAGGCAGTGCAGGCTTTTCGTCCTGAGCGGCTAATAAGAGAAAATCTTGCCAGTAGGTCATGTGTTTCACTAATTGATAAATAGAATAAGGCAGTTCCTCTCTGCGTTTCCCTGCAAGAGCCACGTCTATATCCGACAAAGCATTCTTGATGGGAAGATGTCCTCGTTCTCCTTTTAACGATTTTACTAATGCCTCGCTAAACGCTGTATTTGATTGCTCCATAATAACCGACTCCCATGCTGTTTTATTTTTTAATTTGCGGATTTTATTGTTCCGCTCCCTTTATTCGCGCTAAATATATTATTATAGAAGATTTATGACCATTACGGGAAAATAAAACGAGAAAAAAATAACAAGAATCATCGACTTCTTAACGTGCAATTTTCTTGTTTTGTTCAGATCAAGACTATATTTTAAATTATTCTACTATTTGAAATGGCTTTGTTTGAGTTACTTTCATCATTTTCATACGAGCAAATCTCTCATCTAAATTATTTTCAAGTACCCATTCATGATGCGTTTCTGCGACCATCGGCTTATTTTCAACAGAAATACCTTCCCATTCAAAATCTACGGAAACACTTATTGTATTATCTGCATTTTCTGTAACTGAGAGATTTTTCGGATAATGTCCGCTTCCCTTCACTTGACTCGGAGCGGTTGATAACCATTCGTTAAATCCTTTTAATGTATCGATTTTAGAAGCTGTACTTAAATTCAATTCAAATGGTTCTGCTAGTAGTTCTTTGAATTTGTCACCGTTCACAGATGCTGTTTCCATTAAATATAACCAATAATGCATAAATGATTTTGCTCTATTGTCTGCATAGGCAGATGTAAATTCTGGATTTTCTACAGTACCGATTGGCTCTAAATGGACCTTTGTAAAAAGAGGCAAGTCGTTCTCTCTAAGTTTCAGGATTGTTGAATAATGAATTCTATAGCTGTATCTACTATCATCTGGGCGTATATTTTGATAAAGAATATCTGCTTCTAATGAAAGTTCCTCATCGTTCAACTGTTTGATTGATGCGTTTTCAACATGATGCGCATTTTGCCATCCTTCAAACATTCTTAATCTATCTGCTAAACCCATTTTACCTTTCGTCGTTCCAGCTTGCGATGAAATTTCGACTTCATCCGCTAAAATATCTAACTGATTATCAATACGTGCTTTGTTAAATGGGACTTCATATACTTGATACCAACGATAGTATTGTATTAATGCTAAATGATTATTTTGAATGTCTGCAAATTTCCCCATGTTTTTTACGCTCCTTTAGGATTTAAATTGATTATGATTTAAAACTTCAAATTGGGTACACTAAATTATTTTCTTATTCTTGTCACATGCGGAAAAATCGGGTCTCTTAATTGAAACTCATACGTTTCTCCATTCACAATACCAACAACCTTGTCGCTATCATAAAGTTCTAACATAAATCCAGCCATTTCTTTTGCAGTATGAAATTTAGGAATTACACCTTCATATTGGAATTCATCTGCCCAAAAGAACGTTTAGCAAATCCCGTTTCATACCCAATTCCTGAACTAGCACCCGGAATAACTGTATATTTCATATAAATCCCTCCTAGATTTTATTTAATTGACTTTATTGTGAAAGAACTATGAATTGATAATCAATCTTAATATCGATTACCAATCGTACTACCAATTGGCGCAATTGTATTTAAATATGCTAGTTCTTCTTTTGTTAAAGTAATTTCAAGAGCTGCCACATTTTGTTCCAAATACTTCACTCGCTTTGTACCTGGAATTGGTACGATTCCTTCGCCTTGTGCAACAACCCAAGCAAGTGCTAATTGTGCAGGCGTGCATTCTTTCTTTAGCGCAAGCCGTTTAATTCCTTTGACAATTTTCATATTAGAAGCAAACGCTTCTTCTGAAAAACGCGGATTATAATATCTCCAATCATCAGGTGTTAATTGATCACGACTTGTTATATTACCCGTTAAAAACCCACGACCGAGTGGACTATACGGAACAAATCCAACGCCTAATTCACGGCAAGCCTGCAAAATATCTTTCTCTGGTTCGCGAGACCAAAGGGAATATTCTGTTTGAACAGCGGAAATTGGATGAATTGTATGAGCTGTTTTTAATTGTTCAACCGTTACTTCAGATAGTCCAATATAACGCACTTTTCCTTCTTGTACTAAATTTTCCATCGCCCCTACAGTTTCTTCAATTGGTGTATTTGGATCAACACGATGTAGATAATATAAGTCGATGTAGTCTGTTCCTAATCTTCTTAAACTTGCTTCACATGCTTCCTTCACATATCGAGGAGAACCGTTGTATCCTAGTGATTTTGTTTCATTTCGCAGCGCTCCAAACTTCGTTGCAATTTTCACATCATGCCGAACTCCTTGTAACGCTCTCCCTACTAGTTTTTCATTTGTTCCTATTCCCTCTTCATCATATCCATAAATATCTGCTGTATCGAACATTGTAATTCCAAATTCAAAAGCACGGTGAATTGTTTTTGTCGCCTCTGTCTCATCTGTTTGACCATAAAATTCAGACATCCCCATACAACCTAATCCGATTTCTGCTACTTCTAAACCTTGTGAACCTAGTTGCTTCTTTTTCATAAATTCGCCTTCTTTCAAAAAGTTGGTGTAAAAAGAGAATAACATACACCCAAAAACAAGTAAACTATTTTTATATTTTTGGTTCAATTAGTATAAAGGGTTTAATTAGTTTAATTTGTGTAAATTCATAAATTAACTTATAATAAAATGAATCGCAAGGAGGGTTGTTATGTTAAATAACAATATTGATAATCAAGCAGAAATGAGAAAAAAGCTCATTTTTAAATTATTACCAATTGTAAAAAAACAAGGTATAAGCCCATTACGAACAGATGATATTGCTCGTTACATGGATATTAGCAAAGCAACTATGTACAAATATTTCTCATCAAAAGATGAGATTATCCAATACATCGTCAAGGTTTATGCCGAATATATTACTAGTATTGATCAAACCATTTTTGAAGAATCAGTCCCGTTCGGAGAGCGTTTTCAAAAAACATTTGAGCAGTCATTACTCATTGCTATATATATATCTGATACCTTTATATTAGATTTAAAACATAGTGCTCCTGTACTATATGAACAAATCATACAAGCTCAAAACGAACGAAATAATAAATTAAAAAAATTCTATGAAGAACATATAAATAAAGAAGTGTTCAACAAGATAAACCCTGCACTCATCCTTATCCAAGACGATGTACTACTGCGGAAGCTCTTTGAACCTACAATTTTAATTCAAAACAATATGACTTTATATCAAGCACTTTTTGATTATTACATTCTTAAAAAGCAACAAGTCATTCATCATAAATATAAGGACGAGATAGATGATTCAAAAATGGTATCCACAATACAGTATATTGTTCAAAAAGTATCAAGTTATATATAGACAAGATGCTAACTAACACTTTTTTTACATCCATTTCTTTCAACATTTAAAGACCTTATAGGGAGCTATCAAGCTAATACAACAAATTACCCCCTAAAATGAAAAATGCGCTATTCCTTCTATAAGAATCATAAGAAAGGATAGCGTTTTTGTATGGGAGGAACTATATGAAATTTGGATATATGCGAGTATCTACAGTTGACCAAAATGTAGATCGCCAAGAACAACAATTAAACGAAACCGCCCCGAGTTAAATCGTACGACGATCGAAGAAATGATGGGTTATGAGCACTTTATTTTATTACTTTGTTACGTTATATGTATGCTTAAACCATATATGATAAAAGTTAATCCAGCCCTGGGAGTTAATTGCTACATTTTGTATAGTCTCATGCGTATGTATCGTCATATAATTTCGATACAAAGGAATGATATGAATATTCTCTAACAGCTCCTGTTCTGTTTCCCCTAACAATTGCATACGCATACTCCGGTTCTGTTCCTTAAATACACGTTTCAACTTCTCATTTAAATTGAAAGAACTATGCTGATGAAGAAAACTATTGGTCGTTAGTAGTAAATATAGATAACTTAATTCAGCGTGCTCGCTTATTGTAGCACTATCATGAATCAAATCAGCTTCTTGTATTGTTCGAAATGTAAGAAGTTCGTGTGCATCTAAAAAAGATAATTCTATTTTAATTCCATACTTAGCACATTCCCTTTGAATCCAATGTGAATCCTCAACATGATCTTGCTCTTGAAAGGTACATAAATATAATGTTTCTCCGTTATATCCACTATTTCCTAATAACTCTTTGATTGAACTTTCTTTACTTATTTCATTGGTTTTTCCTAATAACAGATTCGTCGCTACTTCTTTGCGTTCACCTTTTAAATCGTTTAATATTTGCATGCCATTGATAATCTGTTTTAATGCTTGTCGAAAAACCATATGTTGCATAGGACCTTGTTTTTTTGTATTGAGTGTTATATATGTTACGTTCGCTTCTAATTGAGACATTTCTTTTTGAACGTCCTTTCTATCATGCTGTAAAGAATCTAATAAAACTTCATAGCCGCTATGACTACTTATATCTTGTGAATACCAAAGCTCAATACGATCAAGAAATGGGCGCTCACGAAAATACAAAGGATTTACTTCTAAAATAAGTAGTGCATCATTATTTTTAACGAGTTTGAATGGACCTGTTCCATTTAATATGTATTGATTATTCTCCTTTGCATGCGATTCGGAAATAATAGAACAATGTTCCCCACCTAAAATATGTAAAAATAATTCATTTTCTCTTTGTAAATGAATTTCAATCGTATATTCATCTACAATATGTATTCTTTCAATATCTTGTAGCATCCAACGATAAGGATTGTCTTTTGTACTTAAAAAACGAGTGAAAGTATATTTGACATCATGTGCAGTAAACGATTTTTGATTATGAAAATGAACGCCTTTGCGGAGATAAAATGTCCATATTTTATGTGTATGATTGTATTCCCAATAAAAAGCGAGGCGCGGTTCAACTTCATTCGTTATTTCATTATAATGAACAAGCGTATCACAAACATGCTTAACAATGTGACACTCAGAACGAAGAGTTACATACATAGGATCTAGACATGTAATTGGTTGTATGCGCATGTTTAAACGTAAAACATCGATTCTTCCTTGCGGTGAATGTTCAATGTGGTATCCAAAAAGTGTATCAATCCAAATTTGGAATTGTTCTATTATGTAGGGAAAATGCTCTGCATATGTTTGAATGAAATTTTTTCCATTTTTAATTTCACCTTGCTTTACAAGTTCTTTTCCTTTTTCAAAAATAAGCGTTGCCGGATCTTGTAAAAAAGCGATTTTCGAGCGATTTCCTCTTCCGCGTCCTGGAAACCAACTAATCCATTGTATTTCTTCTAGTTTTTTTATTGTGAATTTGCTATTTCGATCTGTACAATATAATGATTTTGAAATGTCTTGCAGCGATATTTCTATGTTTTCACTAAGTTCTTTCCCCTTTGCATAATGCAGCCAAAGTTGTATGTAATGGTCCAAAATGATCATGCATATCCCCCTAAAAGATGAAAAATTTCTTTGCTTCATTCTACTCTTTTTCCTCTTTCCTTTCCATCATAAAATTTCCATATAGAAAGGAGAGAATGAAATGATGACATTTGCAAAACGTTACAGTAAACCTATATGGATCCGGTTGTTTGGAGAGCTATTAACAAGTATAACAGGAGCAATGCTCGCACTAATTTTTATCATATATGTAAACAAAGCATTAAATGGAAACGCCTTGTTTACAATGTTACTTTTTGGGCTGCAACCGCTTAGTGAAATTATCTTTACACTTTTTGGCGGTAGCATTACAGATCGATATGGACGAAAAAAAATTATTCTAACTGGACTATTATTACAAGCATGCGCTATGACTGGTTTTATTTTTGCCGAATCCGTTATACTATTTGCTCTCTTTTACATTATGAATGGTCTAGGGCGTTCTCTTTATATTCCTGCACAACGAGCACAAATTGCTGATGTAACAGAGAAAGAAAAGCAAGCCGAAGTATTTGCTCTCATTCAAACAGTTGGAGCAGTCGGAGCAATCATTGGTCCTGCACTTGGATATCTATTCTACAATGATAATCCAATTATTCTTTTTATCTTAGAAGCTACTGCTTTATTTCTCTATTCTATTCTTGTGTGGGCACAACTTCCAGAAACTGCTCCCCTATTACAACATGATGAACAAAGAACTACACCTACGAATTGGAGAAATTTTTTATCACAACATTTTAGTGTGTTTGGACTTATGATCTTTATGTTGCCGATTAGTTTTTTCTACGCTCAAATAGAAACAAACTATCGAATATATGCCGAAAAAGAATTATTCACAAATTTTATGTTTGTTTTTACTTTCATGGCTTCATGTAAAGGAATCATGGAAATTGTTTTGCAAGTAGGAGTCGTAAAATGGGCAGAGAAATTTTCTATGCAAAAAATTATTGTTATCTCTTATGTTTGTTATACGATTGCTGCGATGGGCTACGGCTACTCTCATACATTATGGTTACTATTTTTCACAATACTTATTTTAACAATTGGAGAAAGTATAGCTTTAAATCATCTGTTACGTTTCGTTTCCGAATTAGCCCCGGAACATATGCGAGGGATTTATTTCTCTATTTACGGTACGCACTGGGATATTTCACGCATGCTTGGTCCAGCAGCTGGAGCGTTATTATTACAACACTTTAGCGGGAGTTTCTTATTTAATATTTGTGCCGTTTTTCTTATTATTGGCGGCACCTGCCAATATCTTTTTATAACTTATATTCTTAAACAAGACAAAGCAAAAAGGCTGTCCGCATAAGGAGCAGCCTTTCTTATTTAATTAAGCTTCAATCTCTTTACCGTCTTCTACGATGTGATATTATATGGAGAACGAATTAACTTTTTATCTATTTGTAATATCACATTTTTATTAATGACATATCAGTAAGAACGCATATGATCCATCCAATAATCCTCTCCTCTAATTATTTATAAAAAACACTTCCGATAATGTTATGTTAACTTTACATGTATACAATATGCAAAAAGAAAACATCAGAAGGATCGAAATTCTCCCTGATGTGAAATCATTCCCTTACTTACTTTCCACTAGTAACATATTCATAATGATAAAAAATGATTGACCTTATAATATCTCCCCTCTTTTACACCAAAATAGACTCCTACCTCTGGGGATTTATCCGTTACCAACATTCGCCTGTCTGAATTAACTATAATGTAAAAATAAAAACAAGGGAGACCCATGTATGAAATCAGATGATTTGATGGTTTCCTAGAAAGGATGAATGCATCTTGTCTTTTCCAAATATCCCTAATATCACACCTACCATTTCTATTTCTACTGCACAGACGATTCCATTGCTTTTAAGCTCCATTGCTCTAGAAGAATTAGCTTTGGCCCATATTATCAATGCTGAGGCTGAGAAGCTTCAATTTGTTTTAGGAACATTACCGCCGGGAAGAACTACACTTTCTCCTCCAGTAGTTACGATATCTAATCTTCTTACTGTCGACTCAAGTGTACAAAGAACCCTTCGCGATGTCATCAAAAAGGAAATGCTGCTTGAGTTCAAATTTGAAAATGTTCTGGATCTATTAGCAACTGTATCTCCTCTCCCTCCTCCATCCACAACAACGATTACCCTGAACGCTAATCCAACTACTATTAATATAATAGCGCCTATTCCCTCAACTCTTTCTGGTCAAGTGTTGGTGAATGGAAGTCCCCCTCCAATAGGTACACCGGTTTCCTTTACAGTAAGTGATCCTATTCTTGGTACTATATCTTCTAACCCTGCTCTTACAGATCCATCTGGCTTTTTTACGGCAACTTTCTCATCTAGTTTTTTACCTGGGACAGTAAACATTACCGCTTCTGCTTTGGGAGGAATCAGTGACCCCGTCACTATTACCATTTTTTGATGAATACTTACAACTCTTTCTAGTCAAGTGTTAATTGATGGAAGCGTCCCTATTGTCGGTATTCCTGTTGCTACCACTACTGATGCTTCAACTTTTATAGTCATTGACGGACCTGAATCAGTAATTGTTACTGCTATACTTCTTACCTTAGGAACAAGGACCCTTAATATCAGCATTACCATTATTGACTGCGATTAACTATTATTTTATCTACTGCTGGATATGTAGTGAATGATTCCATAAAAGAATTTAATACTACTTTTTCTAGACGGGCATTGATTGATGATAGAAACAAAAAACGAGCTGAATGAATATTAGCTCGTTTTTTATATATAACAGAAATTTTACTAGCAAGATGCATATTTTATATTTTAAAAAGATGACAGAATCTTGAACCTTGTCTGAACGCGACTTCATTTGGATAACTAATGTTTGCAAATACCATAAAATGCGGTTTCCAAAATGTTAGAAACCGCATTTTACCAAGGTTTTAAGCTTCAATCTCTTTACCATCTTCTACGATGTGATAAAGTAAATGAGCTAAATGATGAATTGGACCATATTCTTCCTCTTCTTCATCAGTTTCACCTTGGAATTCAAGATCATTTAAATACAGGGCTACAAATTGATAAAATAGTTTTAAATCAAAACCGTAGCACGCGCTTGGTTCTTCTTGATCCCCTTCATATTGAAGCATTAAATATTGCTCATTACCTTCAGCATCTTCTGCATCAAAGAAGACAAAAAAACCTACATTTGTATCTAAATCAAACAGATGACGTGTACCGCCTTCTGTTGCTTTATTAAAGTCATCTTCACTTAATTTATAAACAGTCGTTGCTTTTGCATTATCTTCTTGATGAAAATTAACTGTAAAATTTTTCATGTTGACACCTCCAAATATTATGTCACTAGCATAACAGATTTATCAATATAACACAAAATGAAAAAAAGGACTGTTTACTCAAGTAAACAGTCCTCATACTTTACTTTTTCATCATGCGAAGCAAAAAGCTAACAATAAAAATAAGAATAACGGAACCAATTAAAGCTGGGACAATAGAAAAACCACCAATCACAGGGCCGAATTTGCCAAGAAGTGATGTACCTATCCAAGATCCAATAATCCCCGCAATAATATTACCAATTACACCACCAGGAACATCTTTTCCAATAATCAAGCTAGCAAACCATCCTAAAATGCCGCCAATAATTAATGACCATAAAAATGCCATGCGCTGTTTCCTCCTTAAAATTGTAAACATATCAAACGTGTAATTACTTATCTTTAGTTATGCTACATTTTTATGGAAAAATACGCTAAAATGTTCATATAATATTGTTATTTTTTAAAATTAATAACAATGTCTTCTAAAACAAAATTCTTCTCTTCACCAGATTTTTCTGGCACTGAAATCTTCTTTTCTTTCCCTCCTGTCATTTCTACTCCACCATGATTACTAGGGGTGTGAATTCGCAAATTAACATGGGGCGTTATAATTAGTTTTGTTGCATTTTTATCAAGCTTTTGAAACGTTTTACTCCAGCTAATATTATATGGATCTTTCCCTGTCCCTCCGTTTCCTTCCCCCGAATATTGATTTCCTAAGTCATCTTTAATTTCTAACTCTACATCCACATCATCCCATTTCTTTCTAACTTCCTTAGAGACCTCTTGGTTGTAGTAAACAATGAATGACATCGGCGTTATTGCTAACTTTTCCATATTTACTTTCACACCATCTTTTTCTGTACTACCACTAATTGATTTTTCATTACTATCGATTGCTTTTAAATTAAAAGCGAAATTCCAGTTGCCTTTAATTTCCTTCTTTTGATCCGGAATTGTTATGCCTTCTACATTCCATCTTACATTTATAGAATCCTTTTTATTTGGATTATGATGAGTAGCTGTCATTAAGCCTACATACTTATTTTCGCCAACTTTTGAAATTTGAGAACTTCCTGTCATTCCGTTTGCATCCATTAAATCCAAATTATCTAATACATCAGGTTTCTCCCCTAAGTCTTGCTCACTTTCAATAGAATACGTTACTGTTGTTGTTTTTCCATCAAAAATCGCATCATTAATCGTAACTTTAATGCCTTTACTTTCTTTTGTCATATTCATTTCAGTGGAAAACTCTTTATAACGATCATAAAGACCTGTTCTCCCATTATCTAAAAATCGAAAAATGTCACCTATTATAGGTAAACTCCCCGCATAAGTAGGAAACGCTAATCCGAAAGTAGTAGCTGATAAACCAACAATAACTGTAGCTGCAGCAATTTTTACTTTCCAACTTTTTGTATGTTTCTTCCTATGTATGGATTGTTTTAAAGTACGTTTCATGTTTGCCTTTTCAAATTCTGTTACTTCCATCTCCTCAAACTCTGTTTCGTCTATATTTATATCATTTAATAACTCATAAATATCCTTCATACCACACTACCTCCCAAATTAAGATTTGT
This sequence comes from Bacillus sp. 103mf, assembly GCF_900116295.1. Classification (GTDB taxonomy): domain Bacteria; phylum Bacillota; class Bacilli; order Bacillales; family Bacillaceae_G; genus Bacillus_A; species Bacillus_A bruguierae. The sequence goes on along the minus strand of NZ_FPAF01000004.1, from coordinate 111,706 downwards.
AGCAGTTTTATGGAGCTTCTTTTTTCCCCGATAAATCCGATTATCTACAGCTGCTCTAGTTAAACCAAATTTTTGTGCTATATCTTCCGTCTTTAAACCTAGAAAAAACTTCATAATAAAAATCTCTCTATCCATCGGTTCTAACTGATTCATTAACTTTATGAGTTCATTTCGATCTTCTACTAAAATTAGTTCATCTTCTGGTGACTTTTCTCCATTTAAATCCATATAATTTTGAGGAAGTTCTATATTTTTAGCAGCCTTTCGGTAATAATCAATTGCTTTAAACTTCGCAATCGCACAAATCCATTTCTTAAAATCGGTTTGATCTCCATGAAACTTTTTCGAATTGTTCCATATGGACAAAAAAACATCATTTATACATTCTTCTATGACACCTTTGTTTTCAAGTGGAGCAAGGATTTTATAAGTAATTCCTTTTATTAATGGCAAATACATATCAACTATGAATTCGAGCGCGTCTTCTTTTTGTCGCTGCAATCGTCGAATAAAATTTGTATGAGTAGACTTCATGTGACAACTCTCCTTACATTTTTGTAAAAGCTTTTACACTCTATATAACGTGTGAAAAATTTTTTTCTCTCACAATAACTGTAAAAAATTCCTTTTATTTTGGATGTAAATTTTGTAGCTTATCAATTTCAGATACTTCTTTTTTCATTTTGATTATAAATTTAAAGGAAACTATAAAAAAATATGTGGAAGAAAAGAAGATAAGGTATTTTGTTGTTGTTCATTTTCTTTTTCGTAAAATGTATGATTAAAGAAAAAGACCGCTTACAATAAATGTTAAGCGGTCTCTGTATACATTTCTATAAGTTTTTCACATTGTACAAAGGAGTACGTGGCGATTATTTATTAAAAAATATCTCTCTTTCCCCAGAAATCCAAGGTTGTAAATTCCCCTTACTTTCTTGCATCAATCGATTCACTAATACATCATGCCATATGTAATTTTCTAATAGAGACACATGTACAGGATCATCTGTATAAAAGGTATTTCCATTTTGTTCTACAGGATGGCCATAAATCATTTCCTTGCCGTCAATAGATATAATAAACCATTTCTTTTCTCCGATGTTATCTACGTAATCGGTTTTACGATGAATGACTAAATTTGGTAATGGATTCTCAACTTGAAAAACAATGCCCTTTAGACTACAAGTTTTTTGCATCTTTTGTAAATCTTCTTCAAGTTTTTCATACATCATATCCCACATAGAAATTATAATTCTGCTTTGAGCACGGCGAAGGAGAATACGACAAAATGAAAGTATTGTTTCTTCTCCCTTTATAGTAGTAACACGCGGATCAGCTTTTGGCCTTTGATTCTCAACTGCTTTTAATTCTTGTTGTACAGATGTATATGTATCTTCCCATTTTTGTTTAATTGATTCTAGAAATACCTCAACAGGTAGAGGAGAATATTGTGCAGCCTCATTTACTTCTTCTTTCATCACTACACCCATTTTTTCCAGTCCTTCTAACACTTCATATATCCGAGCGCGAGGAACACCAGATTGTTTACTTACTTGATAAGCGCTTGATGCTCCTAAATATACGAGGGCTACATACGCTTTCGCTTCGTATTGATTAAAACCTAGCGACTGAATTTTTTGTAAGATTTTTTCCATAATAACCTTCCTATATAAGCGTTTAAAATAACAGTAAACATTTAGCTACTAAAACTAATAGTATCGTTAAACAACCGTTTAGTAAATGATTTCTATGGTGTTATCAATTATATTCATACAAGTTGAAACACTGACATAAAAACCTTTTCCTGCCACGGGCAAAGGTTAAAACAAAGGGAGAAAGCAAGTGCAGAGCACTTGTTTTCTCCCTGCCAGCGACTTATATGTTAAAAAATCAAGATGAGTTTAAATAATTTAATTCATCAACTTTCCTCATTAGTCATTATTTTCAATTTTTTTATTCACAAATACTTATGATTTTGCTAACATATATTTAGTCACTACTTTAATAGTGACTAAACATCAAACCCTTTCGCTAAAAACAAATTTATATTATAGGGAGTAGTTATTATGGAAGATATAAACTTATACACATTAGCTTTTTTAGTACTATCTGGTTTTTTAGCTGCATTCATTGATTCAGTAGTTGGAGGCGGTGGTTTGATTTCTATCCCGGCCTTACTGTTTACAGGATTGCCACCTTCAACAGCAATTGCTACAAATAAATTGGCAAGTTCAATGGGAGCTCTAACAAGCACTATATCGTTTATTAAATCAGGAAAAGTAAATTTTCGACTTGTATCTAAATTATTCCCTTTGACTGTTCTTGGCTCGTTTTTTGGTGCATATGTGGTAAAACATATTTCCTCACAAGTATTAAAACCGTTAGTGTTAGTGTTATTAATTGCAGTTGCTATCTATACAATTCTAAAAAAGGATTGGGGAAAAGATTCCAAATATGAAGGAATGAGCCGGAAAAGAGGAGCGGTCTTTGCAATAGCAGTATTTATGATTGGATTTTATGATGGATTCTTTGGAGCTGGAACTGGTTCATTTTTGCTATTTTCCTTTTTAATGATTGGCTTTGATTTTATTCAATCAGCCGGCAATGCAAAAGTTCTTAATTTTGGTAGTAACATTGCCGCTCTCATTATGTTTTTATACTTAGATATCGTGAATTTTTCATATGGAATTCCGATGGGGATTGCGATGATTTTAGGAGCTTTTGTAGGCTCCAACTTCGCGATTAAAAAAGGTGTATCGTATGTCAGAATATTATTTATCGCAGTAACTCTCTTTTTAATCGGAAAAAACATTTTAGATTATCTACATCTTATTTAATTCATGCAGCAATAAAAGTCGCTATCTCTTTAAAATAGAAATAGCGACTTTTATTGTTGCATTTAAAATCCTTTCGCGTACTTCTTGTGCTGAGCAATATTGTTCTTTATCAGCTCCATACGATCTTGTCCAAACTGTTCTACTAATGCATCAGCAGCTCCCAAGCTACAACAGCTTCCGCTACTACACTTGCTGCTGGTACAGCGCAGCTATTTGAACGTTCAATACTTGCTTGAAACACTTCCTTCCATTGCTTTTTGCTGCATCAATTGCTTCCATCATCGCTCTTTCTGCTTATCGATCTAAACAACGAACGGGCGAATGTTCTGTAATGATTTGTATCTCTGCTAATGATACATTCAAAACTTGTTTCGCATTTACATGATTTTCGTTAGCGGAATTGAAATGAGCTTACACATCCAAACTGTTGATGATAGCTAATATTTGATGATCTGTCCATTTACCATTAATCTTTACATTTTCTTTAGCTATACCTTCTTTTTTAAACCCTACTTTTTCTAATACACGAATAGATGCTATATTGTCAGGCATAGCTCCTGCTTCAATTCTATGTAGTTTTAATTCTCTAAAAGCAAAGTCTACAACAAGTTGAAGAGCTTCTGTTGTATAGCCCTTTGCATTATGCTCCTTATCTAAAGTAAATCCCGTATAACAGCTTTGGACGTCTCCCCTAGCAATTTGAGTTAATGAAATGTCTCCGATAAGTTTATCAGTTGCTTTTAAAAAGATTCCAAAAGCATATATTTGCCCTTCATCTTTCTTTTTTAATGACCGTTCAATGCGTATTTTTTGGTGTTCTTCTGTATAAAAGACTTCTGGGAGTAATGGGCAAACTCGTTGAAAAAATTCGCGATTTCTAGTATGTAATTTAGCTAACTCGCTGGCGTCAGAAATCTTGTAAAGTCGAAGATATATTTGTTGTCCTACTAGTTTCATAAAACCCCTCCGATATCCCTTTCATACAATTTTCTCATGGTTAATGAAAGGAAAAATTGATAAATATCGTATTCATTTCAAGTTACCATAACATATTATTATTGGTAGCCCCAAAAAAGACTCACTCCTTATATAAAAATAGATAAGGAGTGAATCTTTTTTTATTATTAAATTCTAATTTATTTACCAAATAGACGACTCCAAAGTGATTTCTTCTGTTCTGAAGCTGCTATTAGGCGCTTACTATCTTGTATTTCTCTTAATACTTGCATTAATTGAATATATCTTTGTTCTTCTCTTATTATTCTTTGAGCATCCCTTTCCTGTAAAAGTTTACTTTATTGGTCCAATCTTTGAATTAACTCTAAATTAAGTTGTTCTAATCGTTCTATAGTTGCTACGTCTTTATGATAAACGCAGAGAAGGGATAGCTTAATCGCTATCCCTTCATCTTAATTTCACTATCTAATCCCATTGGTTGAAGAAAGTTGTTGTCTGTTTTTATTGAGTGTCTTCGTCGCTTTTATACTCCAAAATATCACCTGGTTGACAATCCAAAATCTTACATATCGCTTCTAATGTTGAAAAACGAACCGCTTTTGCTTTCCCATTTTTCAGAATGGAAAGATTGGCCATCGTAATCCCAACCCTCTCCGAAAGCTCCGTTACGCTCATTTTTCGTTTTGCTAACATCACATCAATATTAATAATAATTGCCATATCCTCCACCTCAGACCGTTAAATCATTTTCTGATTTTATATTAATAGCTTCTTGTAAAAGTCTTTGGAGAACAGCAGCAAAAACGGCGATCACCATAGAGGCGAAAATAATGACCAATCCGATTGGCATGATACTTGGAGGGTCAACTCTTTCCGCCATGAGATAGTAGAGTGGCATACCTAGCAAGTACAAGGTACTGATCGTGATGGCACAGTATTTTATATTCTTTAAAGCCTTTACCGATAATTCCGAGAACGCTCGGTTCTTATCAATATAGCTTAAAAGTTTAAAAGCTTGATACAGAGCAAAGTAAAAAGGTATCGCTGCCGCGTACATATCGATTAAAACGAGAGATTTCATATAAGCAATATCTGGATACAATTCTCCAGCAAAATTCCCGATCTTAGGCACCAAAAATATGCACAATGCAAGAACTGGGATTCCTATAAAAATAACAGCTAGCTTTAAAAAGAGTGTCGTAACTTGTTTCATAAAAAGCACCTCGATTATTTAATAACAACATGATCTTATCATATGATTTATCGTTTTACAATAAATTCGTATTGTTTTTTATTATATTATTATTGTTATTGAAATATCCTTTTAATTTTGATAAAAATAAAAAGCATTTCTCATTACAAAGAACTGCTCTTACTTTAGATTGAATCAATCGATAAAGCCTATAAGAAATTTATTGAAGAATTTAAGGTGATTCCTGAAGAGTTGAGAGATAAACATATCTCCGAAGTGGACAAATCTCCTTCTGAAATACTTTCTTATCAATTGAGGTGGATTAATTTGTTGTTATCATGGGAAAAAGACGAACAATGTGGACTTGACGTACAAACGCCCACTCCAGAGTACAAATGGAATAACTTAGGTGGACTTTATCAATCTTTTTATGAGCAATACGGTATTTTAACCTTAAAACAACAGGAGGAAGAATTGACAAAGTTAGTCCGAATACACCTCTTTTATAAAGTGAAACTTTAATCAGTGGGGGTTTTCTTCATCCCCCACTGATTATTAGCCCTCACCAATCGGGCTTTTACGGGCAGTTTATCTCCCACCTAACTTCTTAAGAAAAGCGGAAGTGGCTCGTTCAGAATGTGAGGGGGATGGAGCTTCTGACGTAGAGGTTTTTTTACCTCGTAGGAAGAAGCGAAGCCACCGAACATTCTAGCCACTGGAGCTGGACAATGCTTTCGCTGAATTTTGAGATGGTAGTATTACTGCCCACGAATAGCGGGATAAGTAATGAAATAATAGTTATCCGAACCAACTTATTCTAGTAGGATACAGTCATGTTCGGCTTTTTATCTAAAAGTCGCTTTGCATGAAACTGTCTAATTTCTTTCACCTCTTTACTTAGTATAGAAAGAGCTGCGACATAATCGGCTTCTGGATACAAATCTATCATAGAAGTAATTTCCACAAGTTCTGGTTTATTCTTAAATAAAAGTAACTGAGGAGAAGAGGCTGGACTAGACACACTAAGATTAGAAGGCTGAATACTAAGCCCCTCTCCTGTTGCTTTTAAAAGTGACTCTTTCCTTGTCCAATATGTTAAAAAACCTTTTACTTGCTCTTCTGTTGTTAATTTTTTAATCTGAGCAAATTCTTGATCCGTTAGTACTCCTTCAGACATTGTCATCACGTCAATCTTTGGTCTCAATTGTTCCACATCAACCCCCACAGGTGTTGACGCAGTAAATGCAACTCCTACTATTTCGCCTGAATGCGATACAGAAAAATGCGGCATTCCATTAGGTAGTTGTGGCCGTCCATGTGGTAGTTTGCAATTAGAACAGGTACGGTCTATTGGGACTTGATAAGGAAACATCTTAAGCTGCCCACCTAATACTAATCTACTAATCACACATCCAATAATAAACCTTGCTTGATCATGGGAATGATGAAATACATTTGCTCTTTCTCGTTCTGTTTCATTTAGTAAGTCATAATGCCATGGTTGTATGTCTGTAATTCGCGCCCACCATATTTGACAGCTATCTCTAGTAAGTAGTGGTACGGAATCAACAACCTCCCAATCTTGCATAAAAAATCACTCGCTTTCACATTCCCTATATTTTACAAAGAAAACTTCCGTATTATTTTCTCGTATAATACTTTAGTGGAAAGTTTTCGGATTCATTTTCAAATTCATTGTTACTTCCCTGCTGGAGTGCATGCAAGCGAGCAAAGATGATTTGGCTGCATATCATTCCAATGTAATTCAATATATGCTAGACAAGCTTGTCTACTATCTTGTTCGTGAACAACATCCCAACCAGATGGTACATCAAGAAAGGCTGGCCAAATAGAATACTGGCCTTCCCCATTTACTAGCACTTTATACATGAAATTATCATTTTCAAATGGATTCGTCATACTTTATTTGCCCCTCTCATTCCTTGTAATCTACTAGCTAATACTTGTCCAATTTCTGTAAGCGGTCCTGGCTGACATAAATCTTTATGACGGCAATCAATTTCATACAATTCAATCTCTCCATCTATATAACTATGCCATGTGTCTGGAGAAATTGGATCAAACCATTCTGGTATGATTGTTGATCTAAAGAATAAAAGGTTACCATAAAATGTTTTAGGAACGTACTTCCCTAAAAGACCGACAGAATTTACATATGTTTCTTTTAAATTCAAAATCGTCTCCTCTTCAAGACTAGCTAGCGCACTTCCATCCCTGCGAAGTATATCGATAGCGTTCGCCATATCAAGAGGTTTTCCATCCATGTTATCTGGGTCATATCCACCTAATGCCAGCAATGCAATGAGTGCTTCTTCCTCGCTAGGTGCATCTGTATTCGGTAAGAAGTGACCTGGATAAGAATCAAGCATAACAAGCAGTTCCACTTCTTCTCCCTGATTTTGTAATTGGGTCGCCATCGCGTGAACAACATTCCCTCCGAGAGACCAACCTAATAATCGATACGGACCGTACGGCTGAACCTCACGAACATGTTCAATATAATCTGCAGCCATCTCTTCTAATGTTTTTGGTAGTTCTTCATTTTTTGCAATACCACGCGCTTGCACACCATAAATTGGATAATTCGTTCCTAAAGACTTCATTAACCCTGCATAACACCAGCTTAGTCCACCTGCTGGATGCACGCAGAACATAGGTAATTGTTCTCCACTTGTTCTTAATGGCAAAATTACATCTAGCGCACTTTGGCTTGTTCCCATCTCAAGTCTTTCGGTAAGCCCAGCAACTGTTGGTGCTGTAAACAAGGTCCCAATACTCAACTCTACTCCAAGTGCTGTCCTAATTCGGCTCATTAACTGAACTGCAAGTAATGAATGACCACCAAGATCAAAGAAACCATCATCAATACCAATTCGCGGTAAATTTAGAATGTCTGTAAATAAATCACATAAAATTTCCTCTTGTGGTGTTCGTGGTCCTCTACTTATTGTAGATATAGTGAACTCTGGTGCCGGTAATGCTTTGCGATCTAACTTACCATTTGGAGTTAGAGGTAATTCACTTATCATAACGAAAGCGTATGGAATCATATAATCAGGTAAACTATATCCTACATACTGGCGCATTGCAGTTGTATCAAGAACATGATGTTCTGAAGAAACAATATAGGCTACTAAACGCTTATCACCAGGTTGATCTTCACGTACAATAACAGCCACTTGTTCAACATGAGGGTGCTGCATAATAACTGCTTCAATTTCACCTAGTTCAATTCGGAAACCCCTAATTTTAATTTGATGGTCTGCACGTCCTATATAATCTAATGTTCCATCTTGATGCCAACGTGCCAAATCTCCTGTACGGTACATGCGGGTACCCGGTTTTCCATATGGATCTGCTATAAATCGTTCGGCAGTTAATCCTGCACGTCCTAAATAACCACGGGCAAGCCCTGCTCCTGCAACATACATTTCTCCTACTACTCCTGGTGGTACCGGCTGTAAATAGTTATCTAATACATACACTTTAAGATCTGGTATACTACATCCAATTAAACTATTTGCTCGTAAAGATACGATATTTTGATTGAGTTCAATATAACTCACATGTACAGTTGTTTCTGTAATACCATACATATTGATAAGTTTAGGTGAATTTTCTGGATGACGACTATACCAATCTTCTAAACGACTAAGTTCCAGTTCCTCACCGCCAAAGATAATATAGCGTAAAGAAAGTTTTTGCCCCGCTTCAATATTTTCACGATCTGCTTGCATAAGTTGATAAAATGCTGATGGTGTCTGATTTAAAACTGTTACCTTTTCACAAACAAGTAGATTTAAAAATTCTTTAGGTGAACGGGTCACACTGTGTGGTACAACAACAAGACGTCCCCCATACAATAGTGGTCCCCAAATTTCCCAAACCGAGAAATCAAAAGCATAAGAATGGAACATTGTCCAAACATCTTCTGAATTAAATTGGAACCAATGATTTGTTGCTTCAAATAGTCTAAAGACATTTTGATGAGGAATCATTACACCTTTTGGTCTACCTGTCGAACCTGATGTATAAATAACATAGGCGATATGTAAAGGTGATAGCGGTTGTATTCGTTCTATATCTCCTATATTCTCTTCGCTATGCTTACTTAATTCTCCAATTATTTCCGAATCATCAACTACAATTTTGGGTGTCTTGCCACAATCAATTACTACTTGTGTATTTGTAATGACACAAGTAGGTTTTGCATCATTTAGCATAAACGCGATGCGATCGGATGGATAGTCAGGATCTAACGGTAAATATCCACCTCCAGCTTTCAGAACTGCTAATAAACTGACAACCATTTCTAACGATCTTGGCATTGCTAAAGCAACCATTTTTCCTGGTCCAACACCTTTCGCAATCAATAGGCGTGCGAGCTGATTTGCTTTCTTATTTAGCTCTTCATAACTTATTGTAGTATTTTCAAATACTACTGCAGTAGCCTCTGGAGTACATTGAACCTGCTTTTCGAATAATTCTGGTAAAGTCATTTCAGATATAAGCTGAACATCACTATTCCATTTTTGTAGTACTGTTTGACGCTCTTCTTGTGTTAAGATCTCTAAATGTCCAATCGGTTGATCTGGATTTTCCACAGCATTTTCTAATAATCGCAATAGACGTACAGCGAGTTTTTCTATTGTTTCGCGTTTAAATAAGTCTGTACTGTATTCAACTAAACCGTGTAAGCCATTTGGTGTGCCTTCAGCAGTGTTACGTTCACTTAATTCAATAGTAAGATCAAATTTTGATGACCCAACACTTTCAATCTCAATGCTTGCTTCTAAATTTGGCACATCTAATGTAGCTTCTGGTGTATTTTGAAAAGCTAACATAATTTGAAATAGTGGATGACTATTTCTCGAACGGATGGGATTCAATACTTCAACAAGTTTTTCAAATGGGACATCTTGATGTTCATATGCTGCAAGATTGACCTTACGCACACGACTTAAAAGTTCACTAAAGTTAGGATCTCCAGATGTATCTGTACGTAAAACGAGTGTATTTACGAACAATCCAACAATATCTCCGAGAGCATCATCATTACGTCCGGCAATTGGACTTCCTATCGGAATATCAGTTCCGGCGCCTAACCGTGTAAGTAATGCTACAAGGCCAGATTGTAAGACCATAAATAAGCTAACACTATTTTTACGAGCAAGCTCTAATAATCGTTCATGTAACTCAGAATTCACATGGAAATGTATCGTTTCTCCGCGGTAACTCGTTTCCGCTGGGCGCTGAAAATCTGTAGGTAATTCAAGTTGCTCTGGCAAATCTTTCAACTCTTCTTTCCAAAAATCAATTTGTTGTGAAATGAGCCCACCTTGTGTACTCTCACTTCCTAACAACTCTTGCTGCCAAAGAGCATAATCCGCATACTGCACCGGAAGTGACTTCCACTGAACTGATTCACCTTGACAACGCGCCCGATAAGCAGCAGCAAGATCTCTTAATAACGGATTTAAAGACCAGCCATCGCCAACAATATGATGTAATAATACAAGTAGTACATGCTCATTTGGCTTTATTTCAAAAAGTTGGATTCGAATAGCGGACTCTTCTGCCAGTTTAAAGCTATATCGTACCGTTTCAGCAAGTAACTCAGGTAATTCTGATTCAGTTGTATGTGTGATTATTAGATTCGGTATAGCATCAGTAGTCTCCAAAATCTGCTGATGTGATGTACCAAACGCATCTGGAAAAATTGTTCGCAGCGTCTCGTGCCGATTGATAACATCATAGAATGCACCTTGCAAAGCCTCATGATTTAATTCTCCAGACATCCGAATCACTACCGGAATATTGTAAGTTGGGCTTGGACCTTCTAAGCAGTTTAAGAACCATAAACGACGCTGCGCAAAAGAAAGTGGTACTTCCTTGGAACGTTCCATTTTTTGAACGGCTGGTCTTGCACTTTGAGCACTATCTAGCTGTTTAGCGAGTTTAGCAACAGTCGGCGATTCAAATAGTTTTCCAATTCTTAATTCCACACCTAATGTTTCACGAATACGGCCCATTAAACGAGCAGCTAATAGAGAATGACCACCTATTTCAAAGAAGTTATCATCTATTCCAACCCTCGCTAGGTTTAGTACTTCTGCAAACAAATTGCATAGAATTTCTTCTTTTGGATTTCTAGCTACGCGTTCACTAACAAATAAATTAAAATTAGGTGCCGGCAGTGCTTGACGATTAATTTTTCCGTTCGGTGTTAACGGCAATTCAGATAAAATCATAATCGCAGATGGTATCATATAACTTGGCAAGCTTTCTGCTGCATATGTCCGAAACTCTGCAGAGTCAAAGCTTCCTTCAGCATGAGGTACAATATAAGCAACTAAGCGTTTCTCACCAGGTTGATCTTCACGAACAATTACAACGACTTGTTCCACATGAGGATGCTTCTGTAATACAGTTTCCACTTCAGCTAACTCAATGCGGAATCCATGAATCTTAATTTGATGATCTGCACGACTAACATAATCTAACGAACCATCTATGTGCCATTTGACAAGGTCACCTGTACGGTACATGCGTGTACCAGGTGGTCCATATGGGTTAGCAACAAAGCGTTCAGCTGTTAATTCAGGTCTTCCTAAATATCCATTTGCCAGTCCAGTACCAGCAATATACAATTCACCAATTACTCCAGGTGGAACAGGTTGTAGACCTGCATCTAGTACAAATACTTGCGTATTCCAAATCGGTCTTCCAATAGAAGGTGTACTGTTCTCCTCTTCATCCATATTCATTAAAGTTGACCAAATTGTTGTTTCAGTTGGTCCATAAAGATTGGTAACATGACAATTTAATTCTTTTAACTTACATGCTAGATTAGAAGCAAGCGCTTCACCACCAACAAGAACTTTAAGCCCTCTTAACCTTTCTGGATAATCCGTTACAAGCGCATGCCAAAGTGTTGGTGTAGCCTGCATAATTGTGATATTTTCTTTTTGAATAATCTCTGTTAATACAATCGAATCTTGGACTGCTTCTTTCTGAGCAATTCGAACACTCGATCCACTAATAAGTGGTAAATAGATTTCTAAAGCGGAAATATCAAACGCAAAAGTTGTAACTGCTAACAAACAATCAGTTGCATGTAGTGAGAATTCATCTTGCATTGCCAATAAAAAGTTGCTTAAGCTTTGCATTGGCACAACTACACCTTTTGGCTTACCTGTTGACCCCGAAGTATAAATTGTATATGCAGGATTTAAAAGTGATACGCTATCAAATGAATCTAGATTTCTTTTCGGATATCCTCTTAACTCCTCTTTTGTATCCTTGTTATCAAGTACAACTATTGTTGTGTGACCCTCATTCGGTAAATTAGCCAAAACAGAAGAATGTGTTAGGGTACAAGCAGGCTGAGCATCGCTTAGTATATACGTAATTCTATCCTCTGGATATTCTGGGTCGATCGGTAAATACGCTGCACCTGTCTTAAGAACTGCTAGCATCCCGATAACCATCTCTACAGATCTTGGAAATGCTAATGCTACGAATTGTTTAGATCGAACGCCCTGTTCTAGCAAGAAATGAGCAAGTTGATTTGCCTGTTCATTTAATTCTTTATAGGTAAGCTCCATCCCATTACATACTACAGCAGTAGAATCAGGAGATTTACTTACTTGTTTTTCAATGAGAGCAGGTACACTTACGAATGAATCTTCCTTCGTATTTTGATTCCATTCGACCAACACTTGCTTACGTTCTTCATGAAATAAGAGTTCTAGTTTTCCAATCGGTGAATTTACTTGAAGATTCGAGATGTTTTCCAGAAGATTCACAAATCTTTTTTTATGAGTTAGTAGCTCTTCCACGTTATACACCTCAGGATTTGCATCAAAATGAATCTTCAAACCATTTCCACCAAACTCATTTGACACATTTATTAAAAGATCATCAACTGGTCCTGCTGAAAGGTTATGTTTCATTCCACGATTTCCTGCAAAGTTTAGACCATACTCAAATGGCATTATATTAATCATTGGACCAAATAATCTTTGATTTTCTCCTAATAATTTCAGATCTCGTCGTAATTCTTCATGACGATACTTATGATGAAGACGTATATTACGGATCTCATGAGAAACATTTTGAACAACCTCAGCAAAACTCAAATCGGAGCTTATAGATAAGCGGAACGGGACTACATTCATAACCATACCAGGAACATTAATAGATGCAGATCCTAATCGTCCCATTATCGGTAAACCTAGAATTACATCCTTTGCACTTGTTAGTTTGTAAATATAGATGGCAGTTGCGGCTATAACAAGCTCTAGCCAACTTGCACTGCACTTATGTGCAACCTTTTGCAAAGATTCTGTACTTAGACGAGACAAATGAGCTGTTTGACGCAGAAATGATTTTGATGTTCTAGAAGCACGTTCTGCCAAACTTACTACTTCTGGTTGATCTTGGAAGCGTTCTAACCAAAAATTACGATCTTTCTCAAATCGTTCTGATGCACGATATGTTGCGTCCTCCTCTAACATAGTTTGTAAGGGTCCAAATGAACGCTCATCATACGATTGATTACCCATTAATGCCGTATACACTTTTGCTACTCGCTCTGCAAGTAACGAAAAACCGTAGCCATCCATCACAATGTGGTGGATGCGCTGATACCAAAAGAAACGATTAGAAGCAATTTTAAAGAGCGCCTCTGTATACAGCTTGTCCTTTTTCAAGTTAATCGGCTTAGATAAATCTAATTTCATCCAAGCTTCAGCGGCTTTTGTCGGATTCTCCTCTGCACTAACATCGATAATATGCATATAAAATTCAGGAGAATTATCAATAACTTGCCATGGTCCGTTTTCATCTTCTTCAAAATGGACATGTAAAGATTCGGTTTCCGTTACAACTTTACGCACTGCTAACTCAAATATTTTTGCATCTACTACACCATGTATTTCTATATACTCGCCAGTATTATAAATTGGATTTTCTGGATCAAGTTGCTGCGCAAACCACATACCTATTTGCGCACCTGACAATGAATAGCGAACCTCTTGATAATTAGACATTCGTATTTACCCCTTTATCATGTTATCCGTATTTGACAGCACCTTTTCTGTTTGGGAGGACAACAAATTAAACCATTCAGAAATTGTTGGACGTTCAGCTAAATCTGCGAATGTAACTTCTACCCCCATCTGGCGCCACTTCTCTACTAAATTCATAATTCTAACTGAATCCATTCCTCTATTTAATAAATCTTCATCCTCTCCAATAGCAGATGGTGATTCACGAAGCAATTCCGCTACTTGCTCACGTACTCGTTGTAATGTAAACCTTGAATCTCCCTCTATTGAAGAAGCATCGTTCGAATTCTGTAAATCTTTTAATAATAAATTTGTTGTTAAAGTTACTGCACAACGATCAGATGCGTACTGCACAGCTTGCTTATGATGTTCTTGTGAAAAATCAGCAACTGCATCAGCAATAAAAAATGGCTGAATCCCATCCATAAATGCCTCACACGCTGTTAAAAGACATCCAATATGCGCATAAACCCCACAAATAATAAGCTGATCACGTTCTTGTTTGTGTAAAATTTCTAGAAGATTTGTTTTCTTGAAAGCACTATATCTCCATTTTGTAAGGAAAATATCATCCTCATCCGGAGCAAGTTCATCTACAATCTTTTTCTTATGAGGCCCATCAGGAATGCCAGCTCCCCAAAAATCTTGCAATAATCCTCTTTGTTCTATTGTTTGTCCACCTGGCTGCGCTGTATAAATAACAGGAATACTAAGTCCTTTACATGCTTTTCTGATTGATTGAATATTTGAAATAAGTTCTACTCTCGGTGATTCTACTGCATGATATGCATCCAAAAAATACTCTTGCATATCATGAATGAGAAGAACTGCACGTTTAGGATCTGGCTTCCACATTACTTTATTATTTGGTAAATCTGCCTCTACTGGCATTGTGTATACTGAGATAACCGGAATAGCCATCTAATCACTTCCTTCCGAGTATTATTAAAATTATTTATAGACAATCTATGACTGCACTGTAGAATTAAGTTTTTCAGCAATAACTTTACGCAATTCTTTCTTGCTCACTTTCCCTACACCCGTTTGTGGGAATGATTTAATAAACTCGATGCGATCTGGAATTTTATATGCTGCAATCCCACGGTCTCTTAAGAACCTTTTCAAATCACTTACAGTTGGTGCTTGTCCGCGTGCTATTACGAAGGCACAAGTACGTTCACCTAAATAACCATCTGGCATGGATACAATTGCCACATCATGTACAGCTGAATGAGCTAGAAGATGATTTTCAACTTCTTCAGCTGCAACTTTCTCGCCGCCGCGATTAATTTGATCCTTATCGCGCCCTTCCACTATTAGATAACCTTGCTCATTCACTTTGACAAGATCGCCAGTGCGATAAAATCCATCAGAAGTAAATGATTTAGCGTTATGTTCTTCAGCTTTATAATAACCACGGATTGTATAAGGTCCACGAGTTAACAACCCCCCTACTTGTCCCGGCCCCACATCATGATCCTTCTCATCAACGACACGAATTTCATCAAACTCGGACATCGGTCTTCCTTGCGTATGAATAATGATTTCTTCTGAATCATCCAATCTCGTATAATTCACTAATCCCTCAGCCATACCAAAAACTTGTTGTAATGTACAATTAAATGTCGGGCGTATACGCTTAGCAACTTCAGCACTAAATTTCGCACCACCCACCTGCAAAACTTGAAGGCTCGACAAATCATTATTTCGAGACGCTACTGCATCAAGCCATACCATCGCAAGTGGTGGTACAAGTGCTGTTATTGTAACGCGTTCCTTTTCGATAAGAGAAAAGGCTTCATCAGGACTTCCTCCAGAAGCAAGCACTATCCTTCCTCCGGCATATAATGTTCCAAGAACTCCTGGTGAGCTAAGTGGATAGTTATGCGCAACAGGAAGTACTGCTAGATACACACTGTCTTTATCCAACTTACAAATTTCAGCACTTGCTCGTAAGCTATAAATATAGTCATCATGCGTTCGTGGAATTAATTTAGATAACCCCGTTGTTCCGCCAGATAATTGTAGAAACGCTACATCATTAGATTGTATTTGGGGCTGATTGACAGGATTCATATAGAGGTCATGTATTCCTATAAATTCCTCTTCCTCTCCTACAACTATGACATGTTGTAATGTTGGTACTTTCTCTTTTACTTCTCTAGCAAGCTTTCGATAATCAAATCCAAGCTGTTTATCAGAGATAATATAAGCCGTTGCTTTAGCAAATTCACAGAAATAACTTATCTCACTACTTCGATGTGATGGCACTGCAAAGACTGGAAGTGCACCGATCCTAAAAAGCGCAAAACATACTTCAAAAAATTCCACAACATTAGGTAATTGAAGAACAACTCGATCTTCTTGCTTTATTCCTAAACTTCGAAGACCTGCAGCTAAACGATCTACTTTATTATCAAGTTCAGCATAACTTACATACGTGTCTCCACTTGTAAGTGCAATTCGATCACCATGCTTTTCTGCACGTTCTCGTAGCATTTCTCCAAACGTCTCTCCGCGCCAGCAACCTTTCTCTCTATATCGTTCTGCAAATTCCTTCGGCCACTCGCAGCATCCTGTTAACATCATTTATCCCTCCAGTAATTCATTATTTAATCCCATGGCACGTAGCATCGTACGAAACTTAGCGGATGTTTCGGCTAATTCTTCCACAGGTTTTGACTCTGCAACAATCCCCGCTCCTGCGAATAAACGAAGTGAATTTTCTTCAATTTCTGCACATCGAATGGTAACAATCCATTCCCCATCACCATTTAAATCACTCCAGCCGAGCATCCCAGTGAAAAATCTTCGGTCAAACGGTTCAATTTCTTTAATAGCTTCCCGAGCTTTTTCAGTTGGAGTCCCGCAAACAGCCGGTGTAGGATGCAACGCAAGCGCAAGTTCTAATGAAGAAACGGATGTATCAAATAATTCTCCTTTTACTTCTGTAGATAAATGCCACATCGTTTCACTATTTATTAATGACGGTTTTTCCGGAACATGTAATATACGACAGTACGGACGTAATGCAACAGCTACCGCTTCAACAACAACAGCGTGTTCATGTAAATCTTTAGCTGAAGAAAGTAGTTCCTCTGCTCGTCTCTTATCTTCTGCAGGGTCTTCACTTCGAGGTCTAGATCCTGCAAGTGGATTAGAAACGACCTGCATTCCATTACGTGAAACAAGCAGTTCTGGACTAGCTCCTATAAGTGTGCGACTGCGTTGTGGTGCAGTATCACTATTCTTTTCCTCTTCACTCTTCGGTAAATCTACCGCAAACGTATACCCGTGTTTATTGTGCTTTGCTAAATCACGAAGTATCTTTTGAATATTAACCTTTTCTGGAGAATTCAAATCTAGTGATCTAGATAGGACAATTTTCTTTAAGTCACCTGCTTTTATTTTTTCTACTCCTTGTTCTACACCACGCATATATTCTGAAGGTGATGGAACAGGTTTCATTTCATATGTAAGTGTAGAAGACAACTGGACTTGATCTTGAGCATCGAATTGTAAACAATCAGCAATTCTGCTCTCCTGTGGTACAACAAGCTGTACAGGTCGTTGTCTATCAAAAGGTAACGCACCTACAACAATGGGATTATGATGGCTCGCTTGCTTTGCGTTATTTAGTACAGCATGAACAAGCTCTGAAAAACTTTCTACCTGATTATGCTCCACTGTAGCAAACACTCCTTCCGCTAGTATGGTTCGATAAGGTGAAGCAAAAAAGAAAGAAGACCCAGCTTTATAGTCATCTAACAGCTTTGTCGCTAATTCCCTTAAAGCAGTTGTATGATTCATCATTTTACAGCCTCCTATATTTATTTAGACTCCTAAAGTAGCACCGCCATCAATACACAAATTATGCATTGTAATATGGCTTGCTTTATCTGAAACTAAAAACAGAACTACTTCAGCAATTTCTGAAGGAGTTGCTATTTTGTTTAATGGAATTCCTAATCTGTATGTATCTTGCGAACCTGCAATCATTTTTTTAACTCCGTTTTCATCAGTCCAAAGTTGTCGCTGCATTTCAGTATCTGTTGAACCTGGAGAAACTAAGTTACAACGAACGTTATATTTAGCCATCTCTAAACCAAGACATTTTGTAAACATTGTAGCCGCTGCTTTAGACGCTGCATAGGCGGACATATGCATTCGTGGTACAGATGCAGCATTTGAGCCCACCGTTACAATCGAACCAGACTTGCGAGACATCATACGTCTGCTCACTGAACGAGATACATAAAAAACACCATTGGAATTAACTGAAAAAACCTCATTCCACTCTTCGTCGCTCAACGAATCAATAGGACTCATGCGAAGTATGCCAGCAACATTAACTAAAATTTCAATTGGCCCCATTTCATTTTCAATTTGATTGACAACATCTTCAACACATGCGCTGTCACGAACATCTGCGACAAATGCTTTAATAAAAATACCTTTAGCTGTTAGATCAAAAACAAGTTTATCGAGTACAGTTATATTTTTATCTACAGCAACAACTTGTACACCATACTCACCCAGTATGCGTACTACTGCTTCCCCAATACCTTGGGCAGCACCTGTAACGAGTGCCACTTTTCCTGTAAGATTCATATAGCCATTTCCCTTCCTTAAAATGTATGTAATTGACAAACTAAAATACAAATTACTTTTTTGTAAAACAAGTAGATTTTATATAGTTTGTCAATTAAGAAATAAATTTTAGGGTTTCATTTATCTATCATCAATTTATTGATAATGATTATCACTATCAATATAACAATTAAAATGATAATACTTCTCAGTTAAACAGTCAATATATTTTGTATTTTATTGGTTGAAAAATATAAAAATTAACATTCTGTGTTCGTCGTATTTCCATATAAACCTCATTAGCTACTCATTAAGGCTATAAGTATAGTTCTTCTCTATCTTATACAAAATAAAATAACCAACCCTAAATAGGATCGGTTATTTTATTATCTGTTATTTTATTTGTTTTTTTGCTTATATGTGAGATATGCTAAAACACTCTTGCTATTTGTATACTTCGGATTATTTCCCTTTCGCGGTTCACGTGAATATGTTCTTTCATATCCAGGCACCTCAGGCATATCTTTTAAAAATTGCATAACTTCAGTTTCTGTTCCTTCAATACGTACACGAATCATTGTTATTGCTCCCTGCTAAATATATTCCACTCTATCAAGTATATCGATTACTATAAATCTCACAAGATAGAAAATATGTCATATTCCCAATCATTGATCACTATATTTTCTCATTAGTAATTCAATCGGGCCTCTTGTAAGACGGGATCGCCAAATATAGGACATAATAATTACAATTATAAAGAAGACAATAGACCACATAAGCGAAATATATAGAGTTTGACTTCCTAACAAATTTCCAGCTGCTAAAACAAATAAAAAGAGGACGTGACCAATATAATGTGTTAATGCCATTTGTCCTGTTAGAATAAGAGATTTTGTAATTACATTTTTAGTGAAAATTTCTGTGACATATATACATAAGATAATCACGATAATAGCCGTGCTTGAACTAGATAAAATATAAAATAGATTTGGAGGCATAGGCTTTGTGGAAAAAATATATATTGCAATGTCTCTGCCTATATAGGGGCTTATTGTTTTAATTAAAAAAAATGAAAGACCTTCTAATACAATACATGTAAAAGAGGAATACCATAATAATTTTTTTCTTATATCATTTCGCGTAAAATCTAACCTTCCTAGCCACATACCAAGTAATAAGAAGCAAAGCTAAGGAAAAATAGGATGAAATCCATTGAATAAGAGATTACGTAAAAAACCTGCTAGTGTCCAAAATGCAGGATATTCATGGAAAGATGCATCCCAGCCTTTCGTATAATCAAATATAAGTTGAAAAATTTGCGCTGTAGTTAAAATTCCGATGAAAGAATATAGAAGAGTACGATTTGATGCAACAATATAAAAAGAGGATAGAAACATATAAAATGCATAATAGTGTAATATATCAGCACTCCAGCCGATTATATATAAGAATATTCCCAGTATGAATAAAAAGATTGCCCTTCTCCAAGTTGTATGTTTGCTCTTTTTTATAAGAGTAAGGTCTTTCGTTATACGTGCTCGTTTGGTCATAAGAGAGATACCAATTCCAGCTAAAATAACAAATATTGCAGATGCTCTTCCTTCAAAAAGGCCTGTGAAATTAATAATCCACGCTGCCCCATTACCATCTGCTCCCATTGCTAGTTTATAATTCACAATGACCATTCCAAATATCGCAAGTGCCCTAGCGAAATCGAAACCTGTTATTCTTTTTGATTTTTCAACCATAGTACTACTCCCCTTTATAAAATACTCTTTACCGTTAGCCTCCAAATTTCTTCAACATGGAGATTGAATGAACTTCCTACATATTTATCTAACCCCTCTACAACTAAAGTAAGTAATTGTGCCTTCGCTTCAATTTTTTCATTTTTTAGTACTCCTAGCTCAACTCCAAAGTGTAAAATTTCAATAAACCCTTCTAAATAATCTTGTAATATTTCCTGTAACCAGTCTCCATACTTTTCTTCCCGCATGCTCAACACAACGTATTCATTTAATATCTTGGAGTAATAAACGTCTTTTTTTTGAACTTGTATCATATGAATTCCGTCATGAATAAGCTGTGTTTCGAAATTTTCTTTACTATATTTACAAATTGAAAAAAATTTAGAGAAATTAATTTCTTTTACAATTACTTTAAACAATTCTTTAATTAATTCTTCTTTTGAAGAAAAGTAATAATAAATGGCAGGTTTAGTCACACCTACTTCTTTTGCAATCATAGATAAACTGGTTTTTTCAAATCCATTTTCGGCAAATAGTTTATATGCAGGGTTTGGCCGTTATATTCAAATATTTATGATATAATTTATATGATTCTGTTTTTTAGAGAGGGGATTCGTTTGTTTCATCTTTTTATTACTACAAGTTTATTTTTTTATATAAGCGCAGCTTTACTTGTTTCTCGAAATAATTTATTAGCAGGCATACTTGCACTTTTTGGTGTTGGAACAACCCTTTTTACACTATTTACATACAAAAGAAAAAAACATAAAAAGAAAGATAGTTGTTTTAATGTAGGCGATTTATTCGGTGAGTGCTGTGAGTGCAGCTTAGATTCTTGTGATGGAGATTGTAATGGTTAACAAGTATATAGAAAAAGTACTTTACATAGTTCCATGCCATCGAAAGCCGTCCCGTTGTTTTCATGTGAACGGAACGCCTTTACCTATCTGCGCGCGATGTACAGGTATTTTAATCGGCTATCTTTTTATCCCATTTTTATTATTTATAACCTATACTGTACCAATTTCAATCGGTATATTAGCGCAAATTCCAATGTTTGTTGATGGATATACACAATTGAAAAAGTGGCGCGAGAGTAATAATTTATTACGTATTTTGACGGGACTGCTTAGTGGATTCGGCTTATCAGTGTTAGTTGTGTCTGGAGCTAGGTTATTTGTTACATATGTACAAATCGTCTTTATTGTTACTACCAAATACTGACCTTTTCATACATAGACAGTGGAAAACGCGATGAGCCAAACTCATCGCGCTTTTTATTGTTATCTTTCGCATAAAGTGAAACTTTAATCAGTGGGGGTCTTCTTCATCCCCCACTGATTATCAGCCCTCACCAATCGGGCTTTTACGGGCAGTTTATCTCCCACCTATCTTCTTTGCTTTCGCTGAATTTTGAGGTGGGAGTATTACTGCCCGTTAATGCGGGATAAAAAAATTTAGTAATATAACGCGTAAATATTTATTACTATTCCCTATAAATTTTCAAGTCAAAAAAATTGAAATTTCTCTTTTGAACCCGTAATATATACTCTGACTCAAAAAGTTCGAAGATAAAATAAAAAGGAGGACTTTTATACGATTTTCATTTTAACAAAAGATTGAGAGGTTATTCTATGTGGCATAATAAAAATGTATGGGTTGTTCTAACAGGTGAATTTATTGCTGGGGTCGGTTTATGGCTTGGAATTTTAGGTAATTTAGAATTCATGCAAAAGCATGTTCCCTCTGATTTTATGAAATCCGTTATTATGTTTATTGGTTTATTAGCTGGAGTTCTCGTTGGTCCCATGGCTGGAAGATTTATTGACCAATATTCCAAGAAAAACGTACTTTTATATGCAGGATTTGGCCGTGTAGTAAGTGTTATTTTTATGTTTTTCGCTATTCACTACGAAAGTATATCATTTATGATTTTATTTATGATCGCCATTCAAATTTCTGCTGCTTTTTATTTCCCTGCCTTGCAATCTGTTATCCCACTTATTGTTCAGGAGCATGAACTATTACAAATGAACGGAATTCATATGAATATCGGAACAATCGCTCGTATTGTTGGTACTTCGCTCGGCGGTGTTCTTCTCCTTGTAATGAGTTTAAAATATATGTATGCTTTTTCGATGGCTGCATACGCATTTTTATTCTTTTCTACTTTTTTATTGAACTTTGAAGATACAAAAACAAATATTACAAATGAAAAGAAACGTCAAAATACAAGTTTTATGGAAGTATTTCGCATTTTAAAAGAAATCCCAATTGCGTTTCGCGCTTTAATTTTAAGTATTATTCCACTATTATTTATTGGTGGTTTTAATTTAATGGTCATAAATATTAGTGAAATGCAGCATGATACAACAATTAAAGGGTTTATTTATACAATTGAAGGTTTAGCTTTTATGCTTGGTGCGTTTGTCATTAAACGTTTATCCGAACGTGTTTCATCATATAAGTTACTGTATATCTTTTCATTTTGTATTGCTTTCTCCCACTTATCTCTCTTTTTCAGCGATATAAAATGGATGACACTTGTCTCTTTTGGTATGTTTGGTTTTAGTGTTGGCTGCTTCTTTCCTGTTATGTCAACAATCTTCCAAACGAAAATTGACAAAAGTTACCATGGTCGTATATTCTCATTCCGTAATATGTTTGATCGTGTAATGTTCCAAATTGTCTTACTTGGAACTGGTTTTTTCTTGGATACAATCGGATTGCAATATATGGTACTTATCTTTGGTGTTATTTCTTTATTTATTATTTTCATTTCAGTTTTACATCAAAAACAAGTAAGCAAAAATACTCATCAAACACCAAATATGTAGGAGCCATCTCATTTTTGAGATGGCTTTCCTTATTATAAAATCAGTTCACCGAAATCTCCTGTTTTTATGTTTCCACCGTTTGCTTCATCAGTATCAATGTGCATGTCTAAAGCGTATGTATCCTTCACTCGGACTAATACTTGATTAAAAGTCAATCCTCTATCACCTTTAACTTTAACACTCACATATTGTCCATCACTCACTTGAAACTGAGCTGCATCTTGTGGTGTCATATGAATGTGCCGCTCAGCAACAATTACCCCTTTATTAATTTGAATTTCACCATTTGGACCAATTAAGGTAATACCAGGTGTTCCATCAATGTTTCCTGATGAGCGAAGCGGAGCATTTATACCAAGATTACGAGCATCTGTTTTCGAAATCTCTACTTGTGTAAATTTGCGAACAGGTCCAAGAATTCGTACTTTCACAATTTCTGCTTTATCTGTTTTGATTGTAAGTGTTTCTTCTGCTGCGAATTCTCCTGGCTGAGAAAGCCCTTTTGCTACCGTTAACTCATAACCATTTCCAAAAAGCTTTTCTAAATCTTCCTTTGTCACATGAATATGACGATTTGATACACCAATAGGAATTTGTTTCATTATTTATTTCTCCTTTTGTCGATATACACTCTCTATTATTTCCTGCTTTTTAAAAATTAGTTATAAAAATAGCAGATAATCTAACAGTTTGAGTTTTATATATATGTATTGTTTTTATTATAAAAATACGGTAAAGGAAATTTTATTATCATCGCTATTTTTATATTCCCGCCAAAAATGGTAAAATGAATTTATGTGTGTTTTCAGAAAAACAAAATAATACAAATACCAAGATAAATTTTAATAACAACAATAGTATTTTAGGGGGCGTTATTCATGAGTTACACGCTATCAACTCGAATGAAAGCATTTCAATCATCAATTTTTAGTGAACTAGCAGCATATAAAAAAAAGAAAATGGCAGAAGGTCATGAAATTATTGATTTAAGTATTGGAAATCCAGATATGCCACCAGCTGATATTGTAATAGAAACACTAGTAAGCGCGGTAAATGAAAGAAATAATTACGGATATACATTAACAGGTACACAAGAATTTCATGAAGCTGTAACAGAATATTATGAGATGAATCACCGTGTTACTTTAAATGCTGATAATGAAATCTTATTATTAATGGGATCACAAGACGGGCTTGTTCATTTACCAATGGTTTTTGCTGATTCAGATGATATTATTCTTGTTCCAGATCCTGGTTACACAGCATACGCAACAGGACTTGCAATGGCAGGGGCAACGCCGTATTTTATGCCATTACAAAAAGAAAATAATTTTCTCCCTGATTTACATACAATTCCAACAGAAGTTGCTCTAAAAGCAAAAATGATGATTTTAAACTTTCCTGGTAATCCAGTACCAGCAATGGCAACGGAATCATTTTTTACTGATGTGATTGCTTTTGCAAAGGAATATAATATTATTGTCGTTCATGACTTCGCTTATTCTGAATTTTATTATGATAATCAAAAACCTATTAGCTTTCTCTCGGTTCCTGGAGCAAAAGACGTCGGTGTGGAAATCAACTCTTTATCTAAAAGCTATAGCTTAGCTGGCAGTCGTATTGGCTATATAATCGGAAATAAAGAAATTGTCGGAGCTCTCAAGCAATTTAAATCAAATACAGACTATGGCGTCTTTCTTCCCATTCAAAAAGCAGCAACTGTTGCTCTAAAAGAGGGTGCTTCATATTGCGCAGCAAACCGGTCAATCTATCAAAAACGAAGAGATACATTTATTGATGGCCTGACAGAAATAGGTTGGTATGTCGAAAAACCAGCTGGGAGCATGTTTATATGGGCAGAGATTCCAAAAGGCTATACTTCTTTAGAATTTGCATATGCATTAATTGATCGTGCTAATGTCGTTGTTACACCAGGTCATACGTTTGGTCCACATGGAGAAGGCTTTGTTCGCATTGCCCTTGTTCAAAATGAAGAAAAATTAAAACAAGTAGTTAACAACATTAAAAATAGTGGCATTTTTTCTAATGAGAGTGCTTTAATCAAAAATTAAAATGGATTTATATAGTAACTGCACAATAGTATATAATCAAGGAGGTAATGCATGAGTAAAATTAACATTCAAAGCATTCTGCCGCATAGGTACCCATTTTTAATGATCGATGGTATCGTTGAAATGGAATCCGGCAAATGGGTAAAAGGTTATAAAAATGTAAGTTACAATGAATGGTATATAACAGAATCACAAACGACGATGCCGTACATGTTAATTGTTGAAGCAATTGCGCAGCTTGGAGCATTTGTCAGCGCGGAAAATACTGAGGGGTTAGGATTTCTCTCATCACTGGAAGGAGTAGAATTTTCAGGATCCGTTCAGCCTGGTGATCGATTAGACCTATATTATGAAGTTATTCGCAATAAACGTGGATTCGTTCTC
This sequence comes from Bacillus sp. 103mf, assembly GCF_900116295.1. Classification (GTDB taxonomy): domain Bacteria; phylum Bacillota; class Bacilli; order Bacillales; family Bacillaceae_G; genus Bacillus_A; species Bacillus_A bruguierae. The sequence continues at coordinate 85,994 of NZ_FPAF01000004.1, read as the reverse complement.
GGAAAAGGTCATGCCTCTGTAAATGAGAAAACCATTGTCAGTGTAGATAAATTATTAGTGTATATGAAATCTGAGTAACAATGAGGCCAAAGTCAGATTTACAAAAATTAGAACAGTGATACTTTAAACTCACTGTTCTTTTCTCTTTCTAAAAGCGATCACTTTTAAGACCCTTTTGCTCCATAATCTTTAATGTTTATTTTTACGCTATATTTAATTGGCACTTTACTAAATGTTTTATCCCAATCTTTTTTCACCTTTTCCCATACTTTTGGATACTTAATTCTTAATCTGTTTCCAAAACCGGCAACGTCAACTTGATATTCTTTTTGAATTTTTTTCAATGTATGATCTACTAACCGATTCACTTCTTTTTTAGCAGCTTTTTCTGCTCTTCTTAGAAATTTATTTTTAAAAGGCGTTTCCGAAGTAACCCAATTTTCAGATATCCGCCCCTCTGATTCGATATTTACATCAAAAGAAATTTTGTTTCCTTTAACGTGTGGCGTGATTGTACTTTTCATAGACGCCACCTCATACATAATCGGTTGTTCTGTATCTTTATCAATACCTTTCACTAAACCACCTTTCCCTTTTCCAGTTATCCAGGTTAAACCTTCCAATTCCTTTTCAGACAAAAAACCGTGCAGTTTTTTTGTCTTTCCTTTTATGATAGCAGCTCCTGAAAATTTCACTTCTCCTTTTGCCGATACCACATTTTGTAAAAGGAAACTGGATTCTGATTGCATCTTTCCTGGTAATTTAGCAAGAGGAACAGGAGGTAAAATCCTTGATGTTCTATATTGATTATCTGCAATTCCATACAGACGAAGTGCTGGAATTTCTCCGGTTTCCTTCATTTCTAACGTCTTGCTCGCTCGCCCTTTGCTAATTAACATGAGGCAGCTTGGTCGAATTTCATTATCACGAAGATACACATCCAGTAATTTTTTCAAACTATACGTACGCGCGAGATTTGCACTAATAACCATCACTTTCGTATGGTGGAAAATTACCGGGCGATCTCTTCTTAATGAAACTTCACGAATCATTTGATGAAGAGAATCTCCCGTTTCAGAAACATTCGTATAGGCTTTTTCTTGCGACGCCCCGCCCTTCCCCCCACTTGATGATTGCGGTTTAACAAATTGATAGGTAGTGGTTATAAGGTTTTTTTTTGAATATCCTCCGCCTTCTTCTTCTAGTGCTTTCTCAACAGTCGACTCCTTGCCTTTATCAAATGCCAAACCGACTTCAAAACCAAGCTCTTCAATTACATGACTGCTCCAGCATCCTGTAAGAGAAAAAAGTAAAAACACTGATGGTAAAATAAGGAGAAATCGTATATTTTTAAGATTTTGTTTCATTTTTTCGTTTCCTCCATCTCACAATCATGAGAAGAAGAATTGGCAGTACGCCAAATAAAAGCAAAGCAGTATTACCAATCATATCCCCCAGTTTGAATAAGTCGTTAGTATTTTTTGGGATTAAAGCAATGATGTAAACAACTGGTAGTAATCCATACATAAATGAATGAATATTCTTTTTAAAAAGTTGGGCCAACCCAAAAGCAGCAGCATAGTAACAGATTGTATAAGTTGAAAAGATTTGCATAATCCATATTACAAGTAATAAAGATTCAAACCGTTCAAATATTAAACCGGGGATTTCAAAACTTCTCATGAGATCAAACGTTGGCCATGTTCTCGTTATTACTCCATCGATAGAAAACGCTCCAATTACCATCACAACGGTAATTACATAAAAAATCAAAGGAATAGCAATTCCAACTAGTACAACTTTTACACCTTTGTTCGGCTGCTTCATAAACACTAAAAGGAGCAACATGATTTCGGCGCCTGAATAAGCGAGAGTTGTTGTTTTGATCCCTTTTAATACTGGCATAATACCCAATCCTAATACCGGACGGAGATTATCTATCTCAAATATTCCAATACTCATAAAGGCAGTCAGCAAAAAAATAAAAATTGTGATTGGGAATATAATTCCAAACATACGAGCCATTGGATTGATGCCACCTATCATCAAATAGAGACTCACCCACATAAATGCCATGATAATAGCCCAGCCAGGAGTTCCTTCCAGTAAAAAGAAACTTGTTACTTCCTCCAGTATTCTCACTTCAAATGAGGAAAGGGTAAAAAAATAAACGATAATAAATAGACTAAGTAACCCGCCTATCCATTTTCCTACAATGTCTTGGCTGTATTGATAAAATGTTTTTCCAGGAAATTGCTGGCTTAATTTTACAATGATTACCCCCATAATCATCGCTATCAACCCGCCTAAAATAACAGTTATCCAAACATCTGGTGTTTTCACTTTCTCTGCAGCTGTTCTAGGCAAGGTGAGAATACCTGCTGCAAGTACATAATTGATAAGAATGACAGCTGCTTGTGAAGTCTCAATTCGATCTTTTGGATTGGTAATCATCGCTGGTCACTTCCTTTTCAAAGTAAGCTATCCTTTTCGTATTGGATCTTTCGTATTTAGCATCTTTGGACGACGTTTCATCATCTGAAATGGAACGCGAACTATAAAGTCTTTCCAATCACTTGATCGATAAGGAACAGCTGGACTAACATAGGACACGCCAAAGCTCTTCAGCTTCACCAAATGACTACATAAGAAGAGAAAAAACAGAATAAGTCCGTACAATCCAAACAAGGCCGCGCAAAACATTCCTACAAAGCGAAGGATGCGAAGTGGAATCGCTGTACTATAATGAGAGAGAGCAAATGAAGAAATCGCCGTTGCGGCTACTACGATAACCATAATGGGACTAACAATCCCAGCTTCTACCGCAGCCTGCCCAATGATTAGTCCACCGACGATCCCCATTGCTGAGCCAATTGGTTTTGGCAAACGTAGTCCGGCTTCTCGTAAAATTTCGATAGCTACTTCCATCAGCAGCGCTTCTATAATCGCAGGAAAAGGAACACCTATCCGTCCTCCTATAATAGAAATGGCTAACTTAGTCGGAATCAATCCAGGATGAAACGAGATAAACGAAATATACAAAGCAGGTGTAAAAAGAGCAATCATAGCTGCCCCAAAACGTAACAGACGGATAAGCGTGCCAGAAATCCAACGTTCATAATAATCCTCGGGCGATTGCATCATCATGCTAAATGTAACGGGAGCGATTAATGCAAAAGGTGTTCCGTCTAATAAAATTGCAACCCTACCTTCCATCAATGCAGCAATGACGCGATCAGGACGCTCTGTACTCTGTACTTGTGCAAAAAGACTGAAGTAATTATCTTCAATAAGCTGCTCTACATATCCTGATTCCGGTACATTATCAATGTCAATTTTCTGAATTCTTTTCTTAACTTCTTCTACTAATTCCGAATCAGCAATCTCTTTCATATAAGCGACGACTAGGTCTTTTTTTGCCCGCTTCCCTACTTGGAATTTTACTAATGATAAGCCTGCATTTTCACCATGACGTCGTAAAAGGGCGGTATTATCGCTTAAAATTTCTGTGAAACCGATCCGCGGACCTCTAACTGATACCTCTGATATAGGCTCTTCTATATTCCTGGTTCTCCCTTTCGTTGTACTGAGAATCAATACATCTGATGAGCCCTCAATCAAAAGTGCCGTTGATCCTATCAATACTTTAGACATCAAACCTTTTATATCGTAAACTTCTTTTACTTCACTAATAGAAAGAACTTGTCCTTTAATAAACTCTTTCGCAACCGTCCCTTGCTTGTAAGATGCATCATTCTGGTATTCTTCATTAAAATCATTCATTAATGATTTCATAATATGTGTGTCGATGAGCTCTTTATCTGAAAGTCCTTCCACAAAAATGATTGCCGCTTGAATACCAGTACGCCCAATGTTAAACTCTCGATAGTGTACATCTGAGTGTTCACTAATTTCTTGCTTTACAAGTTCCAAGTCCAAAGTAAAATCGCCTGTAAACTTTTCTGTTGATTCTTGAATAGACCTAACTTCCTGTTTTTCTTCATATGTATTGGTTTGTTTTTTTATTTGGTTAATGTTTGATTTCCGCTCTCTCATTCTTATCACTCTTTCTCTTAAAAAACTTAGTATGAATCCAATTTAAGCGGTATCCTAATACATACTAACTTCAGCAGCAAATGTTTATCAGACTGAGAGGATAGCGATAAAGTTATTCTTCTGTGGTTGACTAAGAATCAATACAGATGATAATTCATTCCTTTACTTTCCCTCTAATTTATGGATCCAACTAAAAATTTTTGAAATCATATACGGGATGAACAATACAATAAAAGCTTGCCCAAAAACTTTCCATTCTGGAAGATAGGCAACAATTGTTTTCCACATTTTAACCATCCTAAATCATCAGAATTTCTTACGCATTATTATGTGTGATATGCGGAAATTTAATCCAACGAAATACAATGTAACTACTCTGCTGCCATATAAACATGAAAACGAAACAGAGGTCACGCTTCATAGTGCGACCCCTGTTTCGTTTATCTATCTTGCATATAAGCATTTACCTCGACTGTTGATAAAAACGGACTTAATTCGTTTTTATAATAAATATATAACTCGTGCATAGCACGTGTGCAAGCCGTATAAAAAAGCTTACGTTCGCTTTCTTTTCTATATTGTTGGTTTGAAGCATTATAAATAATAACAGCGTCAAACTCTACACCTTTTGCTAAATATGAAGGTACAATAAGTACTCCCGAGCCAAACGAAGCTGTTTCTTTTTCGATAAGGTGAAGTTGTACATGTTGCTGTAGTATGTCATATGTCGCTTTGCTTTCCTCGACAGTTTTACAAATAATCGCTATCGTTTTATGATTATTTTTTTTCAAATATTTAATTCGATTTATAATTCTTTGATGTAATTCTTCATCCGTTTCTATTGCTGTTATAACGGGTTTTCTCCCCTCGCGCTCAAATGGTTCAATACAGTTACCTTCTGAAATAAGTTGCCGTGTGAATTCAATAATTTGTTTCGTTGAACGATAACTACGTGTAAGTTCAATCCTCTTACTCTTTTCCTCTCCATACAAAGCATACAATTGCGAAAAACCATTTTCAGTCGCATGTGCATGTATCGTTTGATTAAAGTCACCAAGTACTGTCATGTTACTATGTGGAAATAATCGCTTCAAAAAGGTAAATTGAAAAACAGAATAATCTTGTGCTTCATCAATAAATATATGCCTTGCAGATGTATTTCGTTGTAAATCTTCGAGCTGATCTTTTATATATAAATAAGGCGTCGCATCCTCATAAGCCATCTGAAAGTGCTGTATGCGTTCTACTGTTTCTTGGCATATTTCTTTCCAATATAGCGGTAATTCATTTTTGCTCGTAAATCTCTCTGCAAACAACGGATTTGCAAACAACTGTACATAAACCGCAGGTACATTCATGAATTGAAGACCTTTCACTCGTTTACGAAGTGGCTTAAAATGCTTTTTCACAATCATTGCAGCTAACATTTGTTGTTCACGTTCAAAATCATCAAATGTATTAGCATCATATTGTTTCTCTTGTTGAAGTTTTTTATGAATTTTAGCATACGCTTCTTTATCTAATAGCTGTATCTCTTCTTCCACCCAAAGTTTTTTTCGTTCTAGCAGCTCTCTTTTCTTTAATTCTTTTAGTAGCCACTCAGAAATTAATTTTATTCGATTAGGAATCCTCATCGACAGAGGAAAAGAATAAAATTTCCCTTTTATTTCCTCTTTTGATATTAATAAATTTCCGCGAAACTTCACATCTTTAAAAAGCATTCCACCTTGTCTCAAATACGTCACATAGTTATCTACAATTTTCAAAAAAGACGAGCTTGCTTTATATTGGATACCTTGCATGCGTACTAAGTATTTTGAGTCTTCTTTCCCCGCAAGTACATATTCCATTTGCGTAAACGGATCTTCTACATGAAAAGTTTTTTCTATATGCTCCTCTACATAGTCTTGAAATGTTGTTTGTTTCATATTCTCTTCTCCTAATTCAGGAAGAACAGTCGATATATAACTATTAAACATTGGATTAGGAGAAAAAAGAATGATTTGATCTGCATGTAATGTATCTCGATATCGGTATAGTAAATAGGCCACACGCTGCAATGCAGCCGATGTTTTTCCGCTTCCTGCTGCTCCTTGCACAATGAGTAAACGACTCGTTTCATTACGAATAATTTGATTTTGTTCTTTCTGAATCGTAGCAACGATACTTTTCATTTGTGTGTTCGCATTCTTCCCTAACACCTCTTGTAATAATGCATCACCAATTGTTACTCCCGTATCAAACATACTTTCCATTTGACCGTTACGAATGATAAATTGTCTCTTTAAAGTTATTTCTCCTGTAATCATTTCATTTTGCGCCTTATACACGACCGATCCCAACGAATAATCATAATACAGACTAGATATTGGTGCTCTCCAATCATAAACAAGAAATTGTTCTGTACTTTCGTCAAAAAAGGAATGAATGCCAAGATAAATTTGATCAGGACTTCTTTCACTTTCTTCTAAAAAATCAATTCTCCCAAAATACGGAGATTGCTCTAGTCGTTTTAATATGGTAAGCTGCTTATCTGCATGATAGTGACTACGTTCTCTTTCCGCTAATAACTCTGCTTGTTGCTTTATACTTGCTGCTGTTTCAATAGCCTCTTCAGCATTATCAAAGTTAACTGTTACATCGTCCCAAAAGTTTTTTCGAATATGAACTACCTCTTTTTGCCCGCTACTTACATATTGTTGGAGACTCTCCACACGCTCTTGAATTTTTTTTACAACTTCCTCTATTCGATGCTGTTCTCTCTTCTGCTCTCGTTCATACTGCTCCATATCGTCACTCCTTATCGACAAAAAAATTTGACCAAAAGTTTGACAAACACAGGTGTTTTTGATAAAATAAAATTGGGTAATTATAGAATAAAAGAAAATATTTTCTAGTGGTCATTTTTTCATTTTAACATATACATCTTTCTTAGTTCAATGAAAATAGATACCGTTATCAAACAATTCCACTCTGTATGAGGGTGTTCATTAAAATTCCAGACTTTTTACATATTAAATAAAAAAATCGATTCCTTAATAAGGAATCGATTTTTTATTTGGCGTATTCAATTACTTCTTATCCTTTCACTTCATTGAATTTCGATCACTCTACTATTTCCATTCTTCGCAATTTGGACTTTTGCATACATCCTTTCCCCTTTCACAAGGGCAACAGGAACTTCACGTGTACTTCCAATCGTAACATATCCATAATTTATATATCCTTTTATCCAGATTCCTTTTTCTTCCGGGTAGTCACCGAGCTTTATTTGATCTATGTGATAATTCTTTCCTTGTTCTTTCTTCAATTTTATAAACACAGGTGTTTTTGTTTCTTTTTTTGTTTCACGATTCAACATCATTTCGTTTGCTTCCGCTTCTATTTTGAGAGAAAACCAGACTTTTTTCATATCTTCTAATTCTTTCACTGGATTTTCCAATTCTAGTAATACAATATTGCTATTATAATAGTTCCATTCTTGTTGTGTAACAGTACCTAGTAAAATAAAAGCAGAAAGTATACTTACTAACCATACGTGTATTTTCTTGTATGTTCTGTTATATTTTATAACGCCCTCTTGTTTTTGCTGCTTTTTTGTTTGTAACAATACAACACCTACCAGAAACAGCATCCAGCTTAATCCATAATTTCCAATGTAATTTGTCTCATACATAATAAGATTCGTAAACAAATAGATAACGATACCAATTCGCTTTATTACAGTATCCCTTACATATAACATGCCTAGTACAAGAAATAATATATATCCGCCATGTGCACTTACAATAAACCAAGGATCTGCACCTTCGTATTTTCCTAACAAATAGAAAAATGCATATATCATTCCAAATCCAACACTATTTCGTAATAAAAATTTATTTTTCCGTACAATCGCAAAAATGAGAAAGCCAATATGGATGAGTACGAGATACCCCATACCCGCTATATATTCCACATTTCTCATACATTCACTTATGATGACTCCTTCTAATAACCACCATAAACCATATTGTTCTGCCTTATATTTTGCAAATAACCAATACCCAAATACGCAAATACCATACAACACTCCCCATATGTAATGGTGACTTGTTACAAGCGTTGTAATTCCTGCTGTGATAGCAAAAACAAATAAAAAAATTCGCAAAAATTTTGCCGTTATTTTTTTATATCCCCAAATCCCAAGCACACTTAGCGTGGCGCCTACAATCATCATTATGCTGCTTTCTCTTACTGTTTCCCATAAAATGAAGTAAAGACTCGCAAGGAAAAGAACACTTCCTATTGAACTTACTAAAACATATAGCACATATTCTCCTATTTGCCGAGGGTTTGTGTTCGTTTGTTTCTTTTTTTCTTGCCAAGTGAAAAATACCTGCGAAATAACAACAAACAAACCGACAAGTCCCATCAATATATAAGAGATATTCATAGTTAAATTTACAAAGAGATTCGTTATGTCTATCAATGCATACAATGACCAAGACGTTAAGATTGCACCAGTTGTTATTTTATATAAATGTCCTTCTTTTATTTTTTTGAATATGATCATGTATGTGACTGTCATGAAGATTGCACACACGACTTTTACCCAGTAGCCAGGCTCTCCTCCCTCATATAAACATGCAAGATATGCCATCCATAATCCTAATAGGCTAGCTGTATAAAATAAATAGCGACCCGGCATTTTTCGTTCCAGGCGGTACCAAATAACTGAGGCAATCGTTATAATAATAGATTGCCATTTGTGCGAAACAACAAACCACATCGTTTCATCTATATTTGATAAAAAGAAAAGCAATACTCCGCCGCCAAGTACATACCACTCTGGTTTTTTGTTAGTAAAATAAAGATATAATACTGGAAGTAGCCAACTAATAGAAAGCCAAATTTTCTCAGTTTCAATACCGTAAATATTTCGAAGCATCCAACATGACCACGCATAAGCGAGATATATGGTTACACGCATCCCTCTTATAAACAACACATTTGCAAACAGTACATTTCTTATCGCAAAATACCATACGATTGCAATGATGGGTACTCCTAATACCGTTAAACTTTGATACAACGTTAACCATGAATAACGCATCGACATTGTTAAAACGATATAAGCACCAAGTAAAGACCATACTCCAAGTATTCTAAAAATATCATCTTTCCAGTCCTTCATTCCCACCCCTCCTTCTACAAGTTTATTCTCATTATACATATTTTCCCACCCCTAATTTTAGTTACAAAATCTATAAAAAAGAGAAAGCTCAATGTTTCTCCTTTTCCATAGAAACATCAAGCCTCTTAAACACTCTATTCTAACCTCGATGAAATTTTGATAACTTCCCTTTTATCCCTCTCCATACAAATAATTCGCCATTCATTATGAAATCTCTCTTAAAAACTGTGTATTTTCATTAAAATTCAAAAAATTTATCCTATTTTTAAATTTCGGGGTTTACAAATATTACCCAATTGTATATACTTACTTACGTAAGAAAAAATTTCCAAAGGAGGTCGAATGATATGATGAAAGTAACTGTATATGCAGCACCTGTTTCACAATTAAATAAATGTTCGACCACCCATATGGAGAATTAAAAATCGCATTTACTATGATTTTAATTATTCTGCCACAGGAGGTCGAATGCCGTCCTGTAGCTTTTTCATGCCTTGCCGCAGGAGCACTCTGTCTTCCTGTGGCTTTTTTGTGCGATTTTTACATTCTTACAATTTTATACATTTGAGAGGAGTTAAAAATATATGACATTTCATGTATTCTTTTTAACGATTACGATTCAAAAAGCTCGTCTATCCAAAGAAGAACTTGAACATGAACAACGTGTTCAACAAATCATGGACAAAGTAAAAGATCGTCAAATATCGTTTTATAACCATCTATAATTATGAACACCAAATAGCGATGAAAGGAGATGTTTAGAATGAGTTTATCAAAGCGTAAAATTATGATTTGGATTGTAGAGGTAGACTCCGCATAACAAAACTATATAAATACAAATTAAAAAACCCTCTTTCTTTTTAGACGGGCGAGAGCATCTGGCCATGTATAGAAGCGGTCAGGGCCTTTTTTTGCCACATGCAAGGTTTAAAACAAAAGGAGAAAGCAAGTAGTGGTCATGTTGTATTCTGTATAGCAGCGACTTATAAAGAAAAGCGGAGCCGACTGTTTAGGCCCGTTTACTAAGGTTCTTAGACATGAGGGCCTAGGAGGCAGAGCTAGACAAAGATGTCGAAAAATGAAAATGGATTTATATATTATAAAGATGCTAAAAAGATAGTATAAAATCAGTGAAGGCACTTCATTCCCCGCTGATGGAAAACTCTCACAAATCGGGCTTTTCCCGGATAAAATTTGACATGCAAACAAAAACAAGGTTGTTATATAAAAATATATGCAACCTTGTTCTCAATTTTTATTTATTACTTTTTTAAAAATCTAATGCATTTACTTTACCCTTTACTGTATTCACCTTCTGAGATTGATGAGAAAGTTGAGTGCATTCGCGAAATGCAAAGTGTTTACAGTCTATACATTTTTTTGTATCCAAATGTTCTAAAGCATAGGTAATTGCATCCCCTGTATGTTCAAAGAAATTCTGTTCCCCAATTTCAACATACAGCCCATTTCTAACTAAAGTTGTTTCGAGTTCAGATTGAATTCCTGAGACTAGAAGTATACCACCTTGTTGTTTAAAAGAATGAACAATACTTCTAAAATAGGACTCTCCTGTAGTATCAATAAAAGGAACTTTTCCCATTCTTAAAATTAAAACTTTAGGTTTATAATGAATAGTTGCTAAAATGTTTTGTTCAAATGTTTGAGCAGCACCAAAGAATAAAGGTCCTTCTATTGTATAAATACTAATTTGCGGACAATCATGAGTTTTATTCACCACATGTGGTAATAATTTTTCATTCTTTCTTGTATGATCTGGAAGCACTTTAGATATGACGAGCATGTTGCTCATACGTTTTGTAAATAAAATAATAGCTAAAATAAGGCCGATTTCTACAGCTGTTGTTAAACTCGTAAATACAGTAAACAAAAATGTTACAAGTAATACAAGCGAATCTCCACTCTTCATTTTAAGAATGTGGGCAAAATGTTTTTGTTCACTCATGTTCCAAGCTACCACCATTAAAATGGGAGCCATACTAGCAAGTGGAATATGCGAAGCATACGGAGCGCATAATATAAGTATTAATAAAACAAAGATTCCATGAATAACACCTGATATCGGTGAAGTAGCTCCGTTCTTAATATTAGTTGCTGTTCGAGCAATTGCTCCAGTTGCTGGAATACCTCCAAATAATGGTGTCACAATATTAGCAATTCCTTGACCAATAAGTTCTTTGTTGCTGTTGTGCTTACTATTTGTCATACCATCTGCCACTACAGCGGATAAAAGAGATTCAATACCACCTAGCATCGCAATTACAAATGCCGGACCCATCAGCTGTTTGATGCGATCGAACGTAATTTCTGGTACATGAAACTGCGGAAGTGTATTAGGTATCGTACCATATGCTGTACCGATAGTCGGTACATGGCCTGAGAAAAATACCGTTGCAATTAAAGTTGAAATTACAATAGCTACTAATGAACCAGGCACTTTTGGAAAGATTTTTGGTGTTACGAGTATAACAATAAGGCAAATGAAAGCTGTTATAATACTATAAAAATTGATGGTATTAATATGAATAAAGATTTCGTTCAGATTTGCTATAAATGCCTCATGCTTTTTTATACCTGTTAAACCTAAAAAGCTAGCAATTTGTCCCGTAAAAATAGTAACAGCAATACCTGATGTAAAACCAACTGTTACAGGACGGGGGATAAACTTAATTAAAGATCCCAATTTAAAAATTCCCATTAAACATAAAAGAATTCCGGCTAATAAACCTGCCAGTAATAAATTTTCATACCCATAGGTAATTACAATACTTAAAAGAATCGGAACAAAAGCACCTGTCGGCCCTCCTATTTGATATCTTGAACCACCAAATAGCGCGGTAAGAATTCCTGCAATACATGTGGTATAAATCCCATACTCTGGTTTAACTCCAGAAGCTATAGCAAAAGACATAGCAAGTGGAATCGCAACAACTCCGACAATCGTTCCTGAAAGAAGATCCTTTTGAAAGTGCCCCAACGAGTATCCTTCAAATCTTCCTGTAAATAACCCTTTCATTATAAACCCTTCTTTTCCATTTTTAATAAATTCAAATTGTAAATACATTTTTCATGCTCTTATACAGGGAAATCATTAGCTTAATATTTACTATACGTTTTGCTCAAATGACATTCTAATTCACCTATATCTCCACCCTCTTGTACATAGGTTTTCAGCCTTTCTGCTAGAAGTTCTCCCTCTCTGCTATCTAATTTCTCTGTATCTATAAATGATTTAATCCATACCTTATCTGGCGTACTATCTCTACGAAACATTTGACCTGGAATTTCACTCCAAAAACGATTCCATTCATTCAATAATCCTATTTGATCAAATAAAAAGCTTTGAATCCCACATAACCAAGCTGTACAAGCCGTATTTCTCTTTTGACACCCAACTTCATCTTGCAGATGCTGGCATGAAAAACAACAAGAATTTCCACTCTTGATACAAATATCACAAACATGATGAGCTCCTACAGAGTGAAATATTTCAACGCCATGTTGAATAATAACTTCTTTCTTAACTTCGATACTCAACTTCCTCCTTAACTATAGTTTTATCATCTTCTTCATCTAGTTCTTCCAACATTGAAATCGTATCAATTAAATGGTTATTAAAGATCGATCGTGCAACTTCCAGTAAATTCATAATCATAGGATCTCGAAGAGAATACAAAACTCGTTTCCCGTCCTTGGTACCAACAACAATATTTTTTGCACGTAGTACACTTAGTTGTTGCGAAACTGCCGAACCTTCCTTATTAAGAATACTTTGAAGTTCATTTACACTTTTTTCACCCTCTGACAACAATTCAAGAATTCGTATCCGTAAAGGATGTGATAAGGCTTTAAAAAAGTCAGCCTTAAACTGTTGCATTTCGTTTCCCATTCAAACGCCTCCATAACTTACTTTTACTTTTAAAGACTTTAGCAGTATTCTATACATCTTCAAATGTTTGAATATGTATAGAATACTGCTATACTTAATAATTTTCAATACAAATTTTTAAGTATAGGTAACGGATGAAAATCAAATAACCCATACGTATATTTTAATTATTCGTATTATATTTATACTTAGAACGAAAAAAGACCAGTTACAATCTGAACTGGTCTTCTTTCTATTTCTTATTTCTTTTCAATTTAAAAAGCCTTACTATGTTTGAAATAATTGTCTTCATTACGGCATAAGTTGGTACCGCTAAAATCATTCCAATAATTCCAGCAAAATTTCCGACACCAAGAATTAAGATGATAATTGTTAAAGGATGAATATTTAGTTTTTCACTCATAATTCGTGGTGATAAAATATTACTCTCAAATTGCTGAACAATCGTTACCACAACAATAACCCATACCGCCTGCACCGGCGATACAAATAGCCCAACAATAACCGCTGGTGCCGCTCCAATAAACGGACCTAAATTTGGAATTATATTCGTAAATGCTGCCACAATCCCTAAAATAAAAGCATAAGGCAATCCAATGATTAAATAACCAACAAACGTGAAAGCTCCGACAAATAAACAAACAAGTGCTTGTCCTTGAATGTACGCCGCCAAGGTTTCATTCGTTTCTTTAAAAACACGAAGTCCTTCTTCACGGTACGATTCTGGTAAAAAACGAACTGCTGCTCCAGGGAATTTATGACCATCTTTAAACATATAAAACAAAATAAATGGAACTGTGAAAACAACTAATGCAACGTTTGTAATAATTCCAAATAATGCAGTTGCACTCGCTGTAAGTGTATTTGGTATTTCTTTCAAATACGTAAGAGCATTCTTTTCTAATGTCTCTAACGAAACATAATCCTGTGTTGTAAGCCATTGAAATAGCCTATGATTCGATAAATCTGTTATGTATTCTCTCCCCACTTTAATATACGTTGGCATGTTCGTTACTAAATCCATCAGCTGATGAGATACAGTTGGAACTACAACGCCGACCGCAACAGCTATTAATGTAATAATAAATACATACAGTAACAAAATGGATAAATTACGCGGTACTTTTTTGTTCTCTAAAAAAAGCAGCACGGGATTAAACATAAAATACAAAAATGCTGCAATTAAAATAGGGAAAAATAAAGTGGATATAAAAATACCGATTGGTTGAAATAAAAACGAAATTTTTGTACAGATAAAAATAATCGCTACAACCATCAATACTTCTAATGTCCAAAAATGAACTTTTGATTTCAAAAAAAGTGCCTCCTTTTAAATTTCTTTTATAATTGTAACAAATTGAAGTAAAAATTTATATGTTATTTCCTCGTTCTTTATTCCAAAACATAAATAAATACACTACAATAAAGACATATATAGTAAAACTTTTGGCAGTGGAGTTTTCATTCCCTGCTGATTATTAACCAATCGGACTTTTACGGGCAGTTATCCCCTGCTTATCTCCTTTGTATTTCTCAAAGTCGTGAAATGGGATTTTATTGCCCGCAAATAATAAGATAAAAATTTGCAACTAAAAGGTGATGACTATGTCAATATGCAATATATGTAGAGATGATAAACCATGTATAGAACAATATGTAATTCCAGAAGTGTTATGTGGATATTACCATATCAACACAGTGTGTGAAACATGCTATGAAAACGTAATAGCAAGTGTAGATCGTCTATTAATTAGCCATAAGTTAATACAGTATAAAATAGAGCAGCTTAAACATCAAATCGACTCTCCTCTTCTTCTAGATATATATGATGAAGAAGAATATACAAATAAAGAAACGGATAGTGATGAGTTCCAATTCTCAAATTCTCTCATTATGAAACTATGCAAAAGACACGATATATCACTTCATAATGAAATATGGAAAGAAGAACGAGTAACAAAAGTTGCTGGTTCTATTCAACGTGAATTACTCCTTGATAACCGCAAATATAAGATGAGCTTATTGAAAATGGCTTATTTATTTGCTGTACATACAATAGACGGTTATTTTCATGATCCCGATGCAGTTGTTATTTCTAACATCTTATCTAACATAGATTTCATTGAATTAAAAGATAGAAATATTGTACGAGATTTAAGCAAAAGCTCATTATGGAATACATTAAATACCGATTGTGAAAACCATTATTTCATCTTATTAAGCGGAAAAGACGGATTATTTTGCTTTATTCGTCTCTTTGATGTGTTTGATGTCGTTGTTCATCTATCTAAAAAAAGTTACAATCTTCCGTCACCAATTGTTGGTGTAAATGATGCAATCAACCAAGTATTTTATAAAAAAAGCTTAAAAGAATATATGAATGGATTATTCAAGCCAGCAAACGGAATTCAATCTTAAGATCTGCTTTCAAAAAGAAGAACGTACGCTCTCCTTTTTTACATAAACAGGATTGTGCTATAATAACAATGAAAAGAACAATACAATCACATAAATAAGTGATTAGCATATAAGTAAAAAAAGACTAGTGTGCGGCAACACACTAGTCCCATATAACTCAGCAGAGTGGATTATTCATTATCCTATTTGTTTCTCATGAATTAAACAACCCACCTTCTATTGGCGTAGAGTGGGTTGTTATTTTTTGAGCTTGTCGATTAATAACACGACGAACGTTAGCAATGCAACGAGAAAAAGACCGCCTTGCAAAAGCAACGTAAGTTCACTCAAATTATCACCTCCCAACACTTAGAGAAGTGATAATAGAACAACCACTCTGACCATGAGTTACTCTTTCATTTTATCATAATTTCTATTTCTTGACGATGAAAACCGGCAAGCTTTATACTTGCCGGTTATTTTATTGTGTTGAGAAATATGATCCTTTTTTATCACTCATGACTGCTTCTCTCTTGAACTTTCTTCATAATGGCATCATAAAACGCTCTCTCATCATCCACATTGATATGAACTTTTGTGACTATTTTTTGAAACCCATAAAGCATAGTTGCTTTCATCGGCTCTGTCAATACGATTTCAAGTTTCGCAGGTTCTTTTATAAACTCGTTTACTGCTGCATCAAAAATTTGTTTTTGTTCCATTTTAGAAGGTAATAATCCTTTATAATGATGTATGCTTTCAATATTATAAAATGGTACGATAAGCTGTTTCGTCAAACCAACTTGTAAAATAAGTTCTTTATCAGTTACAACATATGGACATAAACGAATTGCTTGTATTTCTGCTAAGAAAAAGAGTGTAGCGTAAATATTTAAGATGAGCAGAACCCATGCTACAATCGGATTCCATTGATGAAGAAAATAATGAAAACCGATTGATTCAATTAAAGTTGCATGTATGAGCATAATATAAAATGCAATGGAACCTGTTTTTTTGTGATACGTAAACATATCTGAACCTGCATGTACTTTTTTACGCCAAGAGAATAACGCGTAGTATAACAACTTACACTCTGATAACAATACATTCGCAACAACATTTTCGGAAACGGAATCGTACACTGCCTTTTCGCTCGCATGTGAAAAAGATGAATATGCGAGCCTATATTTCTTATAAGAGCGAATAATCGCAGGTAGTTTTCTTGCTATTTTGTAAAAAAGATAAAGCTCTAAGCAAAGAAATACAATTTCCCCAGCTACTACTATATATGTGATAAACGAAAAAGATTCAAAATACGGATTTGGAATAATAAACCTTGCAACAACATAGCCTGCAAGTATAACAGGAAAGACGTATTTTAATGAATACCGCTTTCTTATAATAAGTATGTAAGTGACGATTGGAATCGTGAGTATAAAATCAAATAGAGAACCAAGTGCTACTCTGCTTGGTAAAGGCGACATGATTGGTAGTGCATAAACAAGAATATTCGAAAGGATAATCAAACTCGTAATAGCAAACCAGATTATCCATCGTTTCTTCGATATAACATGATTCATGTAATCATTCCCTTTTATTTAAAAATTTCATTTAAATGCTCTTTATAAAATGTAATTGCTTTTTCAAATTGTTTTATACCTTCCGTCTTTATTGCCACATCCAGCAGCAGTTTCATCGCATCTTCATAAGATTGTACATTGTACTTTGCTATTGATAAAAACACTTTCATGACGTCATCATCTGGATAACAGTTTATTCCCGCTTCTAATGTAGCAATAGCTTTATCGTATTCTCCAATACACCGATATGTACTGCCTAAACCGATATAAGCACCTCGTAAACTGTCCCCTTCTAATCCTAGTTCAATAGCTCTCTCATAGAATGGAACGGCTTCTGTTTCCATTCCCATAGCATCATGTGTCCATGCACATTGATAAAAGATTTCTGGATTTTGTGTAAAGTTTGTTAAATCTAACAATATCTCTCTTGATTGAGGAAGTTTTTTCTCATTACGTAATTGAATTGCTTTCTTCAATAGATCTTCCATCTTCTCACCCTATAATATGTATTCTTTTTTCACTCTCATTATTAATGAAAAACAACTTGTTCTTCTTCAGAATGAATCATCGCAAGTTTTCTAATAAGACTTTTTGCTGTATTTGCCTTATCGGTACATACTTGAACTTCACTATCTTTAGAAATAATGTAGTGATTCGTTTCAGAGGTATAGAGTGCATGAGAAGTATTTGCAACTATGAAATCTGCTTGTGCACCTTCCATACGGATTTGTGCTCTCATTATCAATTCTTGTTGACTTATACCGCTCTCTAACTTAAATCCGACTAACACAACACCCGGATCCCATTGCTTAATTTGTGCTAGTACTTTTGGAGCTTTCTTAAAATGCATAACTGGCGGCATATCGCTTGATAACTTTCCTGATTTATCTATTATATTTCCTTCTTGATCGACAATTTTATCAACAATCCAATCCGAGCCAGCAGCCGCCATAATGACAATATCTACTTTTTCACTTGTAATAATTTGTTTCATTTTATCTTGTAAATCGATAATTCCTTCAAAAGAATGAGAGGAAAGATTATGAGCCACTTCAGGTTTTTCTGCAAAGTAACCATGTAAATATATAACAGAAGCCCCGATCTTCAACGCTTCTTCTGCAAGAAGCTTTCCCATTCTTCCTGTCGATAAATTCGTATGCCCGCGTACTTCATCCCATTTTTCTAAACAGCCGCCACTTGTTATGAGTACCTTTTTCCCTTTCATGTTCCCCATCCTTTAATTACATATTTGCTTCGTTTGTTTTTGAGTTAAAAACCATTCTGTTCCAAAATCAACGGCTTCTCGTTGTTTCATAAATTTACATGATGCGTTCCCTATTTTCCCTACTATAACCAATCCAGTTTCATCAAATGCCTTCCCTAAAAGCTCAAAATCATCAGAATCATAGTCAAACTCCTCATACTCTTTCCATTTGCGAACTCCATTTTCGATAATTGGTGCTCCCACTTGAACTTTTTTTCGATATTGCGAACGAACTTCAGATAAATGAAGTGATGTATTCGAATCATGATCTACTCCGATTAATAATATATATCCATCTAAATCATACATTTTTCCCAAAGGTGACTGTTCTCCAAAACTAGGAGAAAGGATGTGTCCATCAATAATTTGCTTTGCGTGTTTTCCCCACGCCGCAAAGCTATGTAAAGGATGGTTACTTCTTTTTGTATTCGGATATGTCCGAAAACACTCCACTACTTTCCCCATACTTCGCGTTGGTGTTGTTTCTGGATGAAACGGTGGTACATTATCACGAATAATTTCCCACCAACTTTCTGGAACAGGTGGCATTTGCCAATTTTTCGGATCAGATAGATCACTCGTTTGAGTCGGCATAATAATTGTTCCTTCTTCTGTAACTACTTCCATTAAAGCTTCTACTACAGCCAAAGCGTCTCCACTTACCCAACCAATCGAACTAAGAGACGAGTGTACAATAACGTCCATTCCTTCTGTAACACCTAATTTTCGTAAATCGCTTACAATTGTACGAATTGTATTTGGTATTTTTGTTTTGGCAATTAAATCGTTCATATTCATAATAAATCCCCTATTTCTCTACTAAAATTTCTTTAATATGCCATTTATATATTATCATATTTTTCTTAATTTTTAATCAAAAAAAGGGATTATCCTTCACTATACAGAATTTCCCCTTAAAAAACTGGAAAAAGACGACCTTAAAAGATCATCTTCTCATGCTGTTATTTTCTCCTCTTTTTTCTCCATAACCACCGCAAAACTATGTAAAATCATCCCTATGACAACAAGGCTGATGGAAATGGTGCTGACAATAATATTAATTCACCAGATTGCGTTGAACTACAAAGAAGAAAAAAAGTAAAATATGTAAATGATAAGCCAGCTCCATACCGGAGCCGGCTTCATTTTGTAACTGGTTGTTCCATTAAAATAAAGTATTAGACTAAATAGAAGATATGGGATTTTCATACGGTAAATAAGAACAATTCTGGGAAAACAAGCGTAATAAAAATAAGAATGTATATATTCTTGCATAAAGTTTTTAAAAGAGAAAAAGGTCTAATCCTTGTTGAATATAGAATTAGTCTCTGTGTTTACTGCGTATAATGACATGTTATGTAAACCTCACATGTATGTATAAAAAATGAGCTAATATTAGCTCATTTTTTTGTTTCTATCATCAATCAATACTCATCTAGTAGTATTCGATTCTTTTATGGAATCATTCACTACATATTCAGCAGTAAATAAAATAATAGTTACGGGCAGTCAACAATATCAATATCAATACTAACACTAAAAGGTGGTGGGGGTGGTGTACCTACTCCCACAGTAGGAAATGTAGCGGTAACACTTACAGTTCCAGGTCCGTCAATGGCTGTAAAAGTAGCGGTATAGTTACCCGATGCATCTGTAAAAGCAGGATTAGGGGATATAGTAGCAAGAGCAGGATTATCTACTGTAAAATTGACTGGTGTACCTGCTGGAGCGGGACTTCCATTCACCAACACTTGACCAGTAAGGGTCGAGGTATTAGGCACTGGCCCCGCTATAGAAGAAGCACATATCGTAGTTGGATCAGCCTCTAAGGTAATAGTTACTGTGGGTGAAGGAGGGGGAGTAATAGTTGCTAATAGAGCCAGAACATTTTCAAACTTGAATTCCAACAGCATTTCCTTTTTGATGACATCGCGAAGGGTTCTTTGTACACTTGAGTTGACAGTAAGAAGATTAGATATCGTAACTACGGAAGGAGAAAGTGTAGTTCTTCCCGGCGGTAATGTTCCTAAAACAAATTGAAGCTTTTCTGCCTCTGCATTGATAATGTGAGCCAAAGCTAATTCTTCTAGGGCAATGGAGCTTAAAAGCAATGGAATCGTCTGTGCAGTAGAAATAGAAATGGCGGGAATAATATTGGGGATATTTGGAAAAGACAAGATATTCATCCTTTCTAGGAAATCGTCGAATCATTTTATTCTGTTCATAGATCTCCTATTTTTGTTATTTGCACATTCATAAATCTTGATCGTTGTTTTAAAAGAACATCATGAGTAAATACTTTTATTGTTTATTGTGCTTTATATCTTACTCAACAAAAATTTGAATCAATGAGCACTTGTCTATATGCACAAGTTGATTTTCAGATGAAAGAGCCCTTTTTATTTTAATCTATGGAACACCTATAATATTAGTAAGAATGCATATAATCAATTCAATAATCCTCTCCTCTAATTATTTATAAAAAACACTTCTGATAACACTAATTATGTGAATGGAAAGTCCCTTCAGTACTTTGAAGGGACTTTTAAAGGTTTTGCGATGCTTTGTTTTATGTTAACGAAAAGTTTTTTCATGTACAGAAAACACCTTTTCAGTCTTCAACTATTTTTTAACAGCCTAATACTTTTTTCTATATTCTAAAACTTTTTTTAATTTTTCTAAAAATGATAAAAGCTCATTCCCCATAAAAAAGAAGATTGTTGCTTCACGAATAGCACTGTTACTCCCAATTGCTAGATCTATTTGTGCAGCGCATGAAACCAATAAAAAAGCACTACCTTTTTGGCAATGCCTCGAAACCCGATTTTGCTTTTTAATTCACCGTTATACCCTGCAGCTATCATCCCTGTTACATAATCAATTGCTGCCATTGTAACTAAAATTTCCAGTGACACGTCCCAACCTCCTAAAAAGTAACCGCAAAAGCCTCCGAATGTTGCAATAAATTATTTTGTTAATACATCGATACGATCCAATTGTTTACCTCCTATTTCAAAATAAAAAAGAGAAACGATTGCTTCTCTTTTGTTATATAAAACGTTGTGCTATTTGTCTTTAAAACGAAAAAAACGTTCGAATCAGCACGGATATTAATATTACTTGGAATTTCTAGGTCACCAATTGTGTATGTTCCTGCTGGAATATCTAATGTTTTTCCAGATGATTCGTTCAATTAAAAACTGGCCACTATGTAAATCATATTCTAGTTGAATTTTTATACCCGCTGTTTGGGCACAACCACCTAACCTAGGGTACACATTAGCTAAATGTTTTGGCACCTGGAAAATCGTTGCATCTAAAATACGAATTCGTTGAAAATAAACGATTGAAGAGCTTGGAATCACTGATGCCTCACTAATTTTACTTTTTAATAATGCAGAGAAAATGTGTTTTAAAAAGCAAACAGCTTTTTTTGGATTAAAAAAGGGGAAAATTGGTTGGGCTTATGGGAAGGAAATGAGTAATGTTAATAACGCTAAGAGTATTTCAATACAACACAACATCATTTATGTTACTTTCGTTTTTTGTCGAATTTCATAAAATAAAAACTTGACTCAAAAGATTCGTCATTCAACGAACTTTTGAGTCAGCCTCTTTGATTTATAGATTGAGTTAAGGGATAGTATACAGGATAGTGGCTGCCGCTCCATCCGTTAGGGCACCGTCGTCACTAGTAACAACTTGAACAGATAATAAATCATATTGATTGACAACTAAATTAGCAGGTGCGAATGCGTAACAATTTCCTGCTGTTACCGTTGCAGTAATACTTGTATTCACAGGAGTATTCGTACAATCTCTACTTATAAATATTGTACCTGCTACCGGGAACCTATTAGCCATAGTTTCATCGCGGACACTTAAAACGAGACCCGTAATGGTTGCTGTCTGTGCTATTACTACACTATTTTGGAATAAATTACCTCCATCAGTACCTAGTCCGATGAAATTACCACTTAGAAGTGATGATGCACTTGAAGCTAAATAGATCGACAAAACGCATCCACAAGGGGGGGCAAGCTCATCAGCAATCGCATGTTGTACAGTCTCATCTGCTAATTCATCAACTGCAAGAAGATCATTAACGGTAACTGGACCTCCTGTAGATCCCGGTTCAGTCCCCAGAACTTGTTGCACGTTATCTGCAGCCTGATTGATTGCTTCAGCGTTTTCGAGATTTTTTAAAGCATCGGACAAAATTGAGTTTGGATCTGTATTATCCTCAAATTTCACAATATATGATACCTCACTTTCATCGAGATAAATTCAATGTCCACCACTACAACTAATTGTAGTGAATTCTGTTTCGCCCTACCACCGCCACTATAGTCACTCACTAAAAGTACCTGCAGTACCGCCAGCGCCTCCTTGCGCAATGCTCAACGAAATCGAATCGTAAAATTGGGGTAAAGGGGCTTGTGACAAAGCAAATCGCTCTGAACATTAAATGTGGTTACATTAACAATATATTGATAGGTGTTGGCAAATGAATCTACGCTTGTCTATTATTGATAGCCTTTTTATGCATTTGAACCTTGGAAAGAAGAAAAGGTTCAAATGCATTACTTTCTAAATATTCAAACTTAAGTGCGCGATATGACTGTTAAAGGAGGACATGAAGTTTCTTTTTGTATACCCCATACATCAATAGTTAACATAACATTATCAGAAGTTAATGTATTTAGTTTATTTAACATTTGCTATCCGTTAGTAAAGATTGATGAAAGGTCTATCTTATTAAAATCACTAATAAGATATATTGATTGCTTAATATTAGGGGGTGTATGTACTATTATGCAATTTGCTTTTGTAGAAAGCCTAACAAGGATTCCTATACCACCAGCCAATGTAGCCATTCTTACTCTCCCGCCTTTTCCTACATCTCGCCAAATTGTAAAACTAGAATCAATGGCAACTGTTTACTTGGGTTCACCTGGTCCTAATCCTACTAATTTTGAATTTTTACTGTCTTACCTTTTATATCGTGACGGAACTTACATAGCTTTTACGTCACAATCTGACATTGCACACCGTAGTATAGAAATAACTCCTAACATTACGTGGGTTGATGTACCACCATCAGGAACTCATACCTATGAGATAAGGATAGCGCTAGCTGTACCAACGGGAACTGTTACCGATATAAGAAGTCGTACATTAACCGCTACTCTGTACCCAGAAGGTCAAGTGCTTCCTTCAACAATGACTTAGGTGTGCGAAAGGCGGCTACTTGTGCGTAGTCGTCTTTTTCATCAATTAGATTTTACCTTTGTACTCTCTTAGCGTGGGTTTTTTCCAAAATGCTGGCGGGTACCCCATGCCCATCAACTTAAGGTATTTTAATACCCCCACGTTATTCTTTCTAAACAAGCTAGATTAGAAAAAATAACGTTTTTGAACAGTTCACTTCAAAGTGAACTACTTGATTTATTCGACGGATGAAAATCGGCAGGGCTCCAACTTGGATAACACAATTATTAGGATTGGAATGTTGCTTTCTGACATGAATTTGGATAAGAGTACTTGAAACACTATATTTTCCTTTGTATTAACGAATTTAATTATTCAACAAATTGTTAAACCTCTCCTATTTTTAGTGGGAAATATAATCGCTTTCATGTATAATTCCCAGTGACATTAAATTTCTTATAAAAATAAAACCATATATTCTTCATCTCGATAGACTTCATCCATTTTCAATGCCCTTTTTTCTACACCATACGATTCAAATCCAATTGAATGATATAATTTTTTTGCTGCCATATTATCCGAAACAACTGATAAGCCAATTTGCTCTATACTTAACTTCTTTGCTTTTTTGACGACTTCATGTATTAGATTACGTGCATACCCTCTTCCTCTACTTTGAGCACTTACATACATCCCAACAATGTGCCCTTTATGACGCAGTACTGCTCTTGATTCTGTTAATAATGTTACAATTCCTACTAACTTATTATTCTCATCAAAAGCACCAAATGTATAGCTATGTTCCCCTTGTAAATTTTTTATTACTTCTTGAATCGGCTCTTCTTTTTTGATTGCTTCCTCATATGTAGTAACATATGCTTCTGGATTTTTTTGCAATGCTTCTAAGCGTAAATTCCAATAATTTTCTGCATCTACTTCAGCTAACATTCTAATCATCCGGCTACATCCTTTCTTACATATAAAATAAAAATCTGCCTTTAGACAGGTTCTACAAAATTAGATCTTTTCCTTTATATTATGAACAAACATTTAGTTTACATAACAATATTATTTTAAATTTTTACCTCTGAAATGAAAAAATACGAAGTACCTCATCAACTTTATTCATATTAGCATCACTTAACTGAATATTTTCAGTTTGATAAAAATGATATGCCTTCTGTAGACCAGTGTGCAAATTTACTTGTGGCACATATAAATGATATGCATTTAATTTTTCTATATTCATCGTGTAAGTAACATTACGGAACGGAAAATAATTTCGTGTTGAAATGGCAGGGTCTAATGCTGTTTCATCTATTTCCACAGTATGTGCATCTATTCCTACTATATGACTTGCTGTATCGACGAGTGTCTTCCATGTAATATCTTCTGGATACGACAAATTATAAGCTTGTCCATTAGATTGCTCTGAACCTATTACACTTTCCATCACTTGAACTACATCATCAATATGTACAAATTGCACTGGACCCACATTTTTGGGAATAGGAATAGTAAGGGTTTTTGTCAAGCGATCGAATATGTACGCTTCTCTATACAAATTATTGCCTTCACCATAAATATACGAAGGTCTAAAAATCGTAATTGGAAATCCTTCTTGTTTATGTAAGGAAAATAAATAATCTTCCGCTTCTTTTTTATCGAGTCCATATTGTCCCCAATTATAATTTTCTGTTCGCTCAAAATTTTCAAATAAAGTTTGATTAGAAGGAGCATACACTGCTCCTGAACTACATAATACATATCGCTTTAATTTACTTGTATCTATATAATCAAGCAATGTTTTTACATGA
Source organism: Bacillus sp. 103mf (assembly GCF_900116295.1). GTDB lineage: Bacteria > Bacillota > Bacilli > Bacillales > Bacillaceae_G > Bacillus_A > Bacillus_A bruguierae. The sequence continues at coordinate 60,586 of NZ_FPAF01000004.1, read as the reverse complement.
TTCTTATGATAAGCCGTAATATCAAAAATAAAGTCGTACTGTTTATCTGAAATATTCTTCTGTATATCTAATGAAACATTACGATCTCCAATAAGATGTGTACGTACTCCTTCATAAGTAATTTCTCGTGTTCCTCTAGTGAAAATATCTACCTCATATCCTTTAGAAATTAAAAACTTTGCTAATGCTTCACTAACAAACTGTGTACCACCCATTACTAATATTTGAACCATCTATGTATCCCCCATTTTTTAAAGAATCTATATAAATCCACATTAAAAAGTTGACATAAAAACCCTCTTGCTTTTTAGATGGTCGAGAGCATCTAAAAAGCATAGAAGCGGTCAGGTCCTTTTGCTGCCACATGCAAGGTTTCAAACAAAAGGAGAAAGCGAGCGTAGGTCATGCTGTATTCTGCATAACAGCGACTTATAAAGAAAAGCGGAGCCGACTGTTTAGGCCCGTTGGCTAAGGTTCTTTCACACAGAAGGTGTTTTTTACCTTCTCGTGTGGAAGGTTCTTAGACATGAGGGCTTAGGAGGCAGAGCTAGACAAAGATGTCGAAAAATTAAAATAGATATATATTTACACTATAAGTTTACAACTATAGCCCATATTTCCCCATAATAACTTCATATTTATTTACAAAGATAAAGGTAAATGCAGTTGTTTCGGAATAGCGTGTAAAAACTCTGATGTATGTTTCAGCGTAATAGAATAAGAATGTTGTATAAATTGTAATGTGTCTTCTTTTTTATTTACGTTTTGGATAAATTCTATATCCGGAGTTCCAAAAGTAATGCTCATTTTCGGCATTAATGCTCTCATATCAATTGGAATCCATGGCCTTCCTTCTTTCACAACAACTGCATGTGCAGTTCCTCCAATTACAAAATTGAATATATCTTGGTCATGCATTGTCTTCATTTGCAATGTATTTTTCAACCATTCTCGAAACATAGGAACAGACGGAACTGGAAATCCAACTTCTCTTACATACATAACTTGTAAAGGACCCTTCCTTTGTAAAACCTCTTCTTTTACATATTCATGTGAAATAATCTCGAGAATATTTCCATCACTATCTTTGAAATATACGGCTTTACTGATTGAAGAATGATAAGTAACTTTTTCACCTTGTTTATCCTTTAAAATTTGTACACCCGATTGTGTGAGCCACAATGCAATTTCATCAAACAGAGAGTACGGCACTTGAAAAGCAAAATGAGTTGGCACAATTGGTTCTAATATTTCTTTGAAACTAATGGTTGTAAAAGGAGTAACTTGAAACTGAATAAACGTTTCTGTTTGCTTTGCAATAGGAAATTGCAGTATATCAGCATATACTTGCTTTGCGCCTTCAATAGATAATGTTTGTAATTCTATATCTGCAAAATGTGTAATCATCTAGCATCCCTCACAATGTTTATACTTTTATTACTAGTGTATAAAAGATACTTCGTAAAGGAATCCACTGAAAGAGGGATAAGGAATTTACTACTTTTGTAGTATAGGCATATTCACCAACATCTCTTCTCCTTCTATTACAATTGCCATTAGACCCGCACTTGTACTTATTCCGTGATTTTCAGCATTTTTCCAAAAGCAGCCTCTCCCACCTGAATATAAATCTTTTCTTTATTCTCTCCACACCCATACCCTTCTCCTTGTGCAACTAACAAAAGTTGATTCGTCACTGCTTCATGATAGCCAACAGTTCCATTAACTCTTCTTTTAACATACTAAAACGATAACGATCGACAAATTCTCCGTGTCTTAGTCGATCTTTTCTCATTAATCCTTCACATACAAACCCAGCTCTTTCATAACTTTTCATCGCTTTTGTATTATCTGCATCTACTCGCAGCCAAATTTTTTCTAAACCGAACTGTTTAAAGCCAATTTGCAGCATTTCGTATAAAGCGGCCATTCCGTAACCTTTTCCCCAATATCGTTTATCTCCAATCGCAATTCCTAGCTCTGCATTTTTATTTGTTCTATCGAAATTTTTCAAATCGATCCAGCCGATATGCACACCTTCTTTGGAACAAATTGCTCTTTGTTCATAACCATTTGTTCGATTGATGCACATTTCAATCCATCTTCTTGTGTCTTCACGTGTGAATGGCGGATATTGATCTGGAACTACTAGGTGACGTGTTACTTCTTTATCTAATGACCATTGATAACGGTCTTCTATATCCTCTAATGACAATTCCCTTAATTGAATATTCGGTAAACTAACCATGTAATCATTCCTTATTTTTATATGTTTGTACAATTAATTCTCCTATATTTTTCAGTACTTGTTCTAGTTGATACCACGCTGTATTTTCATCGTATGCTCGAACAAATCCAATACAAAATAACACTCGATCTTCTAAATATAAATAACCAACATCATTACAAACTGTTTCAAGCCCACCAGTCATATGTAACCATTCATATTGATTTGAGAATTGGAAACCATCTGGGTCTTCTTGTTCTTTTAAAGATTCGAAGATAAACATATTCTCTTTTTCATGCTTATATAAGAATTTCATGAATTGAAATACACTAGCTGGTGTTCCACAATTTTTAGTTATATTCGTATTATCCTTATTAACGAGTATATCGAGTTTCATATGCTGTAATTCAATATTCATCTCTCTTATATCAATTTTTTCTAAAATACAATCATATGCTTCTCTCGAATGTTTACGAATAGCCTCTTTGATTGTCATTGGTGCTATATGCTCACTTTTCTGAAAAGCAATACTACCTACAATCCATTTTGTCAAACTCGCTAAAGGGAACTTTTGATTTTCATTTATACATAAAGTTTCATTTGTTTTAGTGTCATACAAATACAAACCTATTTCTACAGAAGAAGGAATGAGTTGTTGTACATCCTTTATCAAAAGATTTTTAAGTCCCATCACTTTTCAACCTTTCCAATACAAAATCCCTCAAAAAGTCGTCCTCCATACATACCTAAAATACCATTAACAAACGCGATAACTTGCTTTTTCGCTCCTGTTTTATAAAATTGTTCAAACACCGCTGCAAACTCTGCAGCAAACTGTTCATCATATTTCCTCAGTGTCTTCATAAACCACTTTGATTGCCCAGTCCAACAATTATTTATTCGCAATACGAACTCATGAACAAGACCTGCAAGATGATTCGCGATAAACAATTCATCTTCTCGTTTTGTTGCACCAATAAAGTCGTCTAACACATCTGTAATAAAATACCGCTTCTGTTGTATCATTTCTTTTGTCCAAGGTTCAGGCCCTTTTTCTAATAGTTGCTGCGCTTCTTTCTTTATAACTGGTATAATCCCTTTCATATCTTTTAGCACAATTCCTTCTACAACGAGCTGCGGCAAAGAAGGACGACCACGTTTACAATCACTTGCAAAAAAGTCTTTATAAGACGTAAAGTTGTGCACAAATACTTCAACAGGCCATTCGTAGGCTATAAAAGATTCACGATACGCTGAAGAAAGAGTTCTATCAAAAATGATAATGTCCAAATCAGAAGTTTTCGTTCCTTCTCCCCTTGCAATGCTTCCTCCTAAAAGAGCCGCGTCACAATTTGGAAATTGAGATGCAAGAATTTGTTTAGCTGCTTCTACTGGTTCCATATGTACCTCTCCTATTCGTTCATTGTTATATATATTTTTTACTATCTATTACCACTTATGATATATTCGACATTACTTTTTGATTTTCCTATTTTTTAATAAAAATACGGTATGTGAAATTTTAAAACTAATCCTCATTTATTCTTATATAACATTTTAATTTTTCACTATATAAATCGATGCTATGCAAAATACAACCGGACCTATCCCCCCGTACTTGCTCTCTTTGTTTTAAACATTGTATGTGAAAAAAAGGCCCTGACCGCTTCTATGCATGGCCAGATGCTCTCGTTCTCCTCTAAAAGAAAGAGGGATTATGTCGTTTTTTAGCTTATATTGATAGATTACTTTTTGAACTATATAAATATAGCTGTTGAATAAAGTTCAATCCTTTCGTACGATCATTCTTAAATGTGATCCTTCACAAACTTAGTTATCTTTAAGCTAACTCATATATTTCAAAAACATATTTCTAGCAAAGATAAAATTAGAAACAGTCATTTGAGACTTTTTATCCCGCATTAACGGGCAGTAAGACCCCCACCTCAAGAGTGGGAGAGAATCGAAGAAGATGGATGGGGGATAACTGCCCGTAAAAGCCCGATTGGTTCAACTAACCATCAGTGGGGGATGAAGAAAACCCCTACTGATGGAAGTTTCACTTTATTTTGGGAGTGATTTTAATTAAAAAATCCTTTCATTACATTGTACATAGACCATAAACCGAATATTAATATAATTACATATATCTCGATCAAATCCCTTGTTGAGAAATAAATTAACCACTTACCAATAAAAGGAAAATAATTGTACAATGAACTTGTACGTATTCTATTATAGGAGTGATAAATTTGAAACGTGTTATGGGTGTACTTTCTACTGCTTTATTAACTGGCACAATGTTGTTTGGTGTATCAAATACGGCGGCTTATGCAGATTCTTCTTCACAGCCATATAAAGTTGTAACACCGGGTGAATTGAATGAAAATCCTACAACAATTGGATTTGATAACAAAGCCGAATTTGAAACATACTTAAAGACACATCCAGTTTCTCCAAATGTTACAAAATCTCTACAATCTTCATCACAGATTTATTCTACTTTTTATTATGACATAGATTTAAAGGGAGCGCGTTTTACTGTGAACTCGAGTAGAAACCCTGTTATTTTAGCTAACTTTGGTGGTTCAAATAACGATGCGGTTTCATCTATCCTTACGCATCCATTTGGAGACTATACAACAATTTATGAACATAGTAATGCAAAAGGACGCGCGCTTGCTATTGTAAACAATGGGAAATATATTAATTTAACAACAGTTAGTATGGGAGATGGCGCAAGAACATGGAATGATCAAGTTTCCTCTGCTATTGTGAAGGCAAATTAATACTAAACTAATAGAAACAATGAGGGGCCGACTCTTAGGAGTTGGCTCTTATTACTGCTGTAGCTTTGAAACAAATTCGTACCGTTTTATTTCATTGACCAATACATTCATCAAATTTTTCGTACAGGATACTCCAACTTCAAGGAATGAGTAGGGCGTAGCCCAATGAGTAAGTCGGGGAGGATGTGCAGGATGTTTTTTGCGTAGCAAAAAACATCCTGCACATCCTCCTTTCCTTATTTGGTATATGTTCTTTACTAAATAAAAGATATAATTATTTTAGTAAAGGAGGTGATTCGAATATGAATATAACCATTACAGCTAAGTTAAAAATGAACCCTACAATCGAACAAGCAAAACTGTTGGAGGAAACGATTTTTGCATACCGGAAAGGATGTAATTTTGTTTCTCGCATTGTATTTGAAAGCAAGAACCTTGTACAGGTTTCTTTACACAAAGCTACATATCATGTGTTACGTTCTTCTTATGGCTTGCGTTCGCAAATGGCACAGTCTGTTATGAAGACAGTGATTGCAAGATATAAAACGAACAAAAGCAATGGACATGATTGGTCTTTGGTACAATTTAAAAAACCGGAGTATGACCTTGTTTGGAATCGTGATTACACTCTTTCGGTAGGTACATTTTCAGTTAATACATTGCAAGGTCGTGTCAAAATTCCATTCGAAACAAAAGGAATGGAACAATACTTCGATGGATCATGGTCTTTTGGAACAGCTAAGTTAGTGTACAAGCATAAGAAATGGTTTTTGCACATTCCTATGACAAAGGAGATACAAGAAGCGTCCGTCCATAATATCAAACAAGTAGTAGGAATTGATTTTGGAATCAATTTTGTTGCGACTTCTTATGATTCTCAGGGGAATACATCCTTCTTTAATGGGAAAATAATCAAACATAAACGAGCAAGATACAAAGCAATCCGCAAACAATTGCAGCGTAAACAAACTCCATCTGCCCGTAAACGATTGAAAGAGATTGGAAACAGAGAAAACCGTTGGATGACCGATGTAAATCATTGTGTCAGTAAGGCACTCGTTTCTGAATACGGAGCAGATACGCTATTTGTGATTGAAGATTTAACGGGCATTCGTGTAGCAACAGAACGAGTAAAATGCAAAGACCGTTATGTTTCTGTTTCTTGGGCATTCTTTCAATTACGTCAAATGCTGGAATACAAAGCTCGAATGGAACAATCAAAGGTTATTGCGGTAGATCCTGCCTATACTTCTCAAATATGCCCAAAATGCGGACACGCAGAAAAAGCAAATCGTAATAAAAAGAAGCATATTTTTTGTTGCAAAACATGTGCATATACCTCCAATGACGACCGCATCGGAGCGATGAATCTTCAACGAAAAGGAATGGAGTACATCGTTGAAGTAACAAAGGAAGCATGACTTCCCTTGTTGGGTAGCTGTCAACCTGCCCTTATGTAAACACCAATTGAAGGAAGGAGATCCGTAAGAATCGTCTGCACTTCTGGGTAGTTACAAGCCCCCACCTCAAGGAGCATTAGCGAGTAGGTGGCGGGTCAGTTGACACAGGTTTATTTTTGATAAACCCTAAACTTAAATCTACTAAAAAAGAATCCATTTTGAAAAGAGAATGATCAAAATGGATTTAATTCAACTATTTAAATTACAAAATATTCAAACCATATTCCTTTACAAAATAATAATAAGTATCCCTTATATATTATTTTCGATTGCGGTAAAACAATATATAGTCCCATCTTTATTTGACTGTAAAGTATATTTAATATTGAGCAATCTAGATATATCTTCAATTATTTTTAATCCAAGTCCCGTACTTTGACCATTCATATCAAAACCAATTCCATTATCCCTAATAGAAACAACACTATTTTCAATCGTTATCACAAGTTTTTTAGCTTTTGAATGTTGTAACGTATTCTGAAAAATGTTATCAAATAATCTTTGAAGCCACAAATCGTTACTAGTCCATATCAAATCTTTACGTATTGGATTATATACTAATTCGATATCATGCATACTATACAGATAACTCCATTTTTTAACCATCGTTTCTAATACATTATGTATATTCACATCATCATTTACAATATAAGAATTCTCTAATGCATCTGTAGATTGTAATTTAAATTCATTGGTTAATTCAGCAATATACTGTATTTGTTGATATAACGATTCTAGTACTTGTGTTTGAGCATTATATTGGTCTTCTAAATAAAATAGTTGTAATCTCATAGCTGTTAAAGGTGTATTAATATCATGTCTTAGTTTATTTAAAAGTTCCTTCTTCATTTCCTCTTGCTGTTTAAGTTCTAATTCTCGGTATATAGTTCTTTCAATTAATAAATTTACTGAGCGAATTAATTCCCCTACTTCATCATCCCTTTTAACATCTAATGTATTCGGGATCTTTTTATCGCTAGCTAAATGTCGAATCGTTTTATTTAGTATATTTACCTTATTTAATAGTGAATTAATTGATTTCGAAAATAAAAAGGCTAACAATAATAGTGATACAAAAAAGATAACTAGCATTGTAGGATATGCAAATGATTCATGAAAAGGAATGTGCTTGTTCTTCGCTTTAAAGGCAATATTATAAATTATTGACATAGAGACACTAATCAATAGCAATAACAATGGTACGCTAATAATAGCGGAAAATAATAATAATTGGTATTTCTTCTTTAATTTCATTTCTTCATATAGGTATTTAGTCGATACCCTTCTCCATATATATTTTGAATAATTTCACCCGTTTTATCATGAATCTTTGTTCTAATTTTTTTAATATGTACATTCACGATATTGGGATTTCTGTCTTCTAGTTGCCATAAATAGTCAAAAAAATGTTCTTTCGTTAAAATTCTATCCCTATTTTCATATAAATAGAAGAATATTTTACGCTCAATCGTAGTAAAAGCAACTTCATTATGCAAGCTAGTATTGAAAACCTTTTTATGTTCTGCATCAATATATAAATGTTTGATTTGCGTAAACGTACCGTATTGATTCTCTAACATTTTCTGCATTCTTAGTAACAGCTCTCTAGGATCAAAAGGTTTTATCATATAATCTTCCCCAATAGTCAATCCTTGGAGTTTGCTATCCATATCACTTCGAGCAGATAAAAAGATAACCGGGATATTTAATCCAAGATTTTTTATTTTCTTCGTAATTTGATAACCATCTTCACCTGGTAACATAATATCCATTATAACTAAATCTATCTCATGGATGATTTCAGTAATATCTTTTCCTTCTTTCTTCCAACATACATTGTACCCTTCGCGCTGCAAAATTTTTTGCAATAAATCACCAATCATCAAATCATCTTCAACAATTAAAATGTTATATCCCTTCATCACGTAAAACCCTTCATTTTTTATCTTTTTTATTCATAAACTCCATTGTAAGATTGTAGATTTCATCTGGTTCGTATAAATAAATACAGTGTGTACCGCTAACTTTTATAACTTCTGATCTTAACAGTTGTTTGGCAAAGTGCTTATAATCTTTATAATTTTGTTTTGCATATTTCGAGTTTTTATATTGTTCAGCAACCGCGTCTATAAACAATATCGGTGTTTCTTTTGGAAACGGTAGATGAATTGATTTCCTCCCATTTTCATATGCCTGTAAAAGCTCTTGCTCCATATCATCATTAAAAAATTGTTTATTGGCTATCGCTTTATACACTTCTTTTTCCTGTTCAGTTAAAAAAGACTGCCGAATTACTTCAGGATTATAAGCTAAAGATGGTACGAATCGATGCAATCCGATTTTTGTGAAAATATTCATTCCTTTTATTTTTAGTGTATCAACTAGATCTCGTTTATACGTTACATACTGTTGCGGCAAGCCAATATCTAAAGCAATGATCCCCTTTATCTCATGCGGATACTTTTGTGCCCAGTAGATAGCTTCTAGGCCTGATAAAGAGTGTGGCATTAATATATATGGTGGCTTATTCCCACTTTGAATAAGTGCCTTCCTAGTCTGTTCTAATATTGTATCAATATCTCTGTTATCTTCAAAAGCATCGCTGTAACCATAACCCGCTCTTTCTACGACAGCTATTTTATTCTCTTTTGAAAATTTGCTATACAAACCTTTAAACTCATAAACAGGAGCAGCTATCCCAGCACCAGACATAAATACATATGTATCCTCACCGCTCCCTTCATTATATACATTGATTTTTTTGTTATTAAATTGAACTAACGTCCCCTTACTTTTAATTAACGCTGATTCCTTACTTAATTTGTAGTTATGGTATATACATACAGATACTGATACAAGCAAAAGAACTGAAATGAACATAGCAAATACATTTTTTAATACTTTAAATAATTTTCTCATAGAATTCTCCTTTCAAGCTATTATATTGAAAGGATACAAAATAAAAATAAATTTCTAATAAATTTTTATACCACTACTACTCCTTCACCGTGACAATTTATTTTATTCTTTTAAATAAATAACTTTCATAAAAACGAATAAAATCACATAGAAAAAGAGAACCTGTCGATAAGGGGCTGTTGACAAAAAGAGGAAACGCAAAGCGCTCCCCCTTTTTGTCAACAGCCCCGTTTAAGGAGACCTTTTTTCTATCTCTAACAGCAGCTTTCTCCTCCGTGGAAGACCAAACCTGCTTCTTCCCCGTTGCCTTCAAAATCAAGAGTAAGTTTATCTACTGTATCTAAAACCTTTTTATCAATTGCAATCTCTAGCCCATTAATTGTTTGTACAACATCGTCTTCTTGTACTGCAGCTAACGACATTCCCCAGCTTGGTCCACAACATCCTGTACCTTCAAATGAAAAACGTAATGTGAATACACCATGCTCTTTCATAATTTCTCCAATATATGTTTTTGCTCCATCTGTAATAATCATGTTAATCTCTCCTCTTCTATTTTACACTGTTAAATGTTTTAAATTTTTATAGCCAACAATATCTTGTGCTTTCCAAGGGATCACAACATATTGTCCATTCGATCTTTTTTCGACCTCACACATCCATTCTATTTCTGACATTGCTCTGCCATGTAGGATAGGGTCTTTCGTATGCGTTGCATATAAACTTTGGTTAATTACCCACCAAGTTGGTGTGATGTTTGCTCGTTTTAAATCTTCTTGCAAACGACTTGCTTCAAGCACAGGTGTAGCTTCTGCTAATGTTACAATCACAACACCTGTTTCTTTTGTATTGCGAAGACGTGGTAATAATTGTTGTACTGAAACTGGAACTTCACCAGTCGAACGTTCGATTTCTTTATGATACGAATGTGCTGCATCAAGCAATAATAATGTATGTCCTGTTGGTGCTGTATCAATAACAACGATTTCGTTACTTGCCTTTTCTACAATGTTGGCGAACGCACGAAAAATCGCAATTTCTTCTGTACAAGGGGATCGTAAATCTTCTTCTAAATAAGCTAATCCTTCCTCATCTAACAACTCTCTTGATTGATTCAGAATTTCTTCTCGATACTTTTCCACTTCGACTTTTGGATCAATACGGCTTACGGATAAGTTGCCATGTACAAATTCATGGTGCATGACATGATCTAAGTGTGCTGCTGGATCAGTAGTCGTTAAATGAACCTTGTGCCCTTTTTCCACTAAACCAACCGCAATCGTAGATGCGACCGTTGTTTTTCCCACGCCGCCTTTCCCCATCGTGAAAATAACACTTTGACCAGTTTTGTGTATATTCTCAATCAAATCTTTTAAAGGTGCTGTTTTCATGTCTTTTGATTCTAATGTCATCACATCGAATATCGCACTGTTCATAAATAATTTACGAAGATTTTCAATACCAGTGATATTAAACGACGCTAAAGGAACAGCGTAAGTCATAACCTGCTTTAATTCGTCTGGTATTTGTTCTAATGCCTTTGTTTGTCTCTCATAAAAAGCTTGGGATACTTCATCCTCTTTCACATGATTTTGCATCATCCCATTGATAAGTAGCACTTGATTCTGTACCCCAATTTCTCCAAGTTCTTTTGAAGCCCTTGCAGCTTCTTGTAATGGAGATATGTCTGGACGTGTTACTAACACTAATGTTGTTTGTTCTCCACTAGACAGTTTGGCAACTGTTTCTTCATACAGTTTTTTCTTCTCACTTAATCCAGCAAGTGGCCCAAGACAAGAAGCACCATGTGTACTTTCTTCTAAGAATCCACTCCATGCTGTTGGAAGTTGAAGAAGGCGCAACGTATGTCCTGTTGGTGCTGTATCAAAAATAATATGATCGTACTGTTTTGTTAGTTCTTTATTTGTTAATAAAGATGAAAACTCATCGAATGCTGCAATTTCAACCGTACATGCCCCTGAAAGCTGTTCTTCCATTTGATTAATAACCGCTTCTGGAAGTTTTTCACGATAAGGTCCTACAATCCGTTCTTTATACTGGATTGCTGCTGTTTCAGGGTCTAAATTAGCTACGAATAAATTATTTACACTTTGAATTTTTACTGGTTGATTCGTTAGTTCCATACCAAACACATCTTGTAAATTCGAAGCTGGGTCTGTACTTACAAGCAATACACGCTTTCCTTTATCAGCTAATGTGATTGCGGTTGCACATGCAGTTGATGTTTTTCCCACACCACCTTTTCCCGTAAAGAATAGAAATGGTGTAAATTCCATTGTCTGTGGATTATATAAACGAGTCATGTCTATTCCTTCTTTCTCTTTACTTTTTCACGTTTAATCCTAAACGTACACGAGGCTTTTGACTTAACTCTTCTTCTGTTAATCCTGTTAATGCAACAAATTCATCATTTGATAAGTATTCTTTTTCTTTTACCACTTCACCATCAACAAGAGTAACAGGAAGTACTTCAGGACCTTTTTCCATTAACAATTTACTGATGATTTCATTTGATGCAAACGCATCTGGTTCACTTGCTAAATTATAGCGTGTGATATCAAATCCTTTATTTTTCAAATTGTTAACAGCCACAGAAACTCGAATTAATTCTGGGTCTACACTTGGTCCACAAACACCTGTTGAACAACACATTGCTGGATCATAAATTTCAATTTTTTTCATTTTCTTTTCCCCCTATATACAAGAAGCCGAGAACTTCTTCTCGGCTATGTTTTGATTACTCACCTGTTTCCGCAAATTTCTTAATGCGTGTACCAATCTCATCACGCACACGTTGAAACACTGACCAATCTTGCCCTGCTGGATCATCAAATCCCCAATGTTCATGTTTCACATGTGGAGGAATTGTTGGGCATACATCTCTCGCATGTCCACATAATGTCACAACAAAGTCTGCTTTATTTAAAATGTCAAGGTCGATGATATCTGATGTTTGACCTGTAATATCAATATTTACTTCATTCATTGCTTTAATTGCATTTGGATTCACGCCATGTGCTTCAATCCCTGCAGAGTACACATTCCATGTATCACCCAAATACTTTTTCCCGAACCCTTCAGCTATCTGGCTACGACAAGAGTTACCTGTACATAAGAAATAGATTGTTTTCTTTGTCATGTCTGTTCATCTCCTATTATTTCTTTTAATTACAGCAGTTATCATCACAAGTATCTGCACCTTGCGGAAGAGCTACATGACGAATCACATCTTGAATCAATTCGTAATATTCACTTTCGTTATTAATGGAGTAATAAATCCATTGTCCACGTCTTTCTTCTTTCACAAGCCCTGCATCCTTCAGCTTGCGTACATGTTGACTAATAGAAGGTTGACTCATTTCGAATATATCTACAAAATTACAAACACAATATTCTTGTTCATATACCATTCGCATCATCGCTAATCGCGTTTTATCCCCTAATAATTTAAGGATACTTGATACCTTTTCAATTTCTAATATTGTCTTTTGCATATCTCAACCTCCTTTTCTCACCATAAGTATATAAGCATTTACTTATATATTCAACTAAAAAATACTAATAGCTCAAAAACTTAAGCAACAAATCCTCTTTTATAAGGTTTCCTTTTCTTCTACGCCATAAACGACATTTCACTGATTCCTTAAAAAGAAAAACTTCCATTCATTAAAAATACTTGAAAAACATATAATCAAACACTAATATAAGCGTATACTTATATAAGTGAACAACAATATCTTTCAAGGAGGAGAATAAATTGGGGAATGTCAGTAAGAACCTATCCTTTTTAGATCGTTATTTAACACTATGGATTTTTCTGGCTATGGCATTAGGTGTGTTAATTGGTTATGTATCACCTAACTTTGTTGATCATCTAAATTCCTTACAAGTAGGAACAACTTTCATTCCAATTGCCATTGGACTCATCATTATGATGTACCCACCACTAGCAAAAGTTCGCTACGAAGAAATATGGCGTGTATTTAAAGACTGGAAAGTGCTATTATTATCTTTATTTCAAAACTGGGTCATTGGACCAATTTTAATGTTTATATTAGCAATCATTTTTCTACAAGGTTATCCAGAATACATGACTGGTTTGATTATGATTGGTTTAGCGCGTTGCATTGCTATGGTTATCGTATGGAATGACCTCGCACAAGGAGATCGTGAATATACAGCAGGTCTTGTTGCCTTTAATTCTATTTTTCAAATCTCACTGTATTCTGTATACACATATGTATTCGTTACAGTGTTACCAAAATGGTTAGGAATGGAGAGCTATGTCGTTGATATTTCAATGGCGGAAATTGCGAAGAGTGTCTTCATTTACCTAGGAATCCCATTTATTGCAGGTATGTTAACACGATTTATTTTTGTAAAGACAAAAGGACGTGAATGGTATGATTCAACGATCGTTCCTCGTATCAGTCCATTAACCTTAATCGCTTTATTATTCACAATCGTTGTGATGTTCTCTATTAAAGGCGAAATGATTATTCAATTACCATTAGACGTTGTACGGATTGCAATTCCATTGCTGATTTACTTCATCTTCATGTTCTTTGTTTCATTCTTCTTATCAAAGAAAATGGGAACAAGTTATCCCGTTGCAACTTCATTATCCTTTACAGCAGCAAGTAATAACTTTGAATTAGCTATCGCTGTAGCTGTTGGAGTATTTGGTATTCATTCGGGTGCAGCTTTTGCCGCTGTTATTGGACCGTTAGTGGAAGTGCCTGTCTTAATCACACTCGTCAACGTTGCTTTGAAATTACAAAAAAAGTTTTCCCATACTACTTGTATAAAAGGATAACTAAGCACGCTACTCAAAGCATTATGCGTAATGTAGATTCGTAGTAATATATACTCTATTTTATAGAAATAAAAATTATCAACTGGCGTTTTCAAAATAAAAAAGTAGCTAAAACAGCTACTTTTTTATTTTGATTTAATAATGTCATTTAAGTTATTTTTTAAGTCCCTTGTATAATTGAATATAAAAACTCAGCATCTCTTCCCACTCCACAAATAAGTGCTGATCCTCTCTGATATTGCCACGGTAATCCAATATAATATAAACCTTGAATTGGACTCACTCCCCTTTTATGAAGAGGAAATCCTTTTTCATCTAAAATTCCTTCTATGTCTATCCATTTGTAATGAGGAACAAAACCCGTTGACCATATAATATTGTGCACATTTATTTTGCTTCTATCATTAAAAGTTATTTCTCCTCCCTGTGCTTGTATCACTCTTGAGTGGATTTCTATTTTTCCCTTACGTATCATTTTTTTAAATTCAAATCCAAAAATAGGGTCACTTTGTTTTTGAAACCATGATCCTCGTTTTGTAGTAGTTCCTGCATATAAGAAACCCATCTTTTCTAACCAGTGAAAAATGCTTTTACCCATGATTTTAAGTGGTAAAAATTTAAGTGGATGGCTAATAGCAATGGTTACATCGCGACTTTCTGCAAGTTCAGTCGCAATTTGTGTACCAGAATTCCCTCCCCCTACCACAAGGACAGGACCATCTGGAATCGTCTCTAGTGATTGATATTGAGAAGAATGAATTTGAAACACCTCTTGTGAAAGACTTTGAGAAATTGAGGGAATGAACGGTTTCTGAAAAGCACCAGATGCGATGATGACATGTTTGGAATGAAATACTCCCTTATCGGTAGATACTTCAAATGTACTTTTTACTTTTTGTACTTTATGTACAGTTATTTCCATCTGTACTGGTAACAAAAAACGGTTTGCATATGTTTCAAGATAGTCTGCAATTTCATCTTTTGTAGGAAATGCATTTTCATCTCCTTCTAATTTCATTCCTGGCAGTGAACTATATGATTTAGGTGTAAATAAAACTAAAGAATCATACCTGTTTCTCCATGAATCTCCAATTCTTTTTTCTCCATCAAGTATTACAAAATCATAGCCTCCTTGCTTCAAATAGTAACCCATACTTAATCCAGCTTGCCCAGCACCAATCACAACAACATCTAACACACCTTCACCTCCACTACCTATTTTTCGAAACAACATATGAATATATGTTCATATGTTCATGTATTTTCATTTATTATAGCAACTCCTTCTCACGCGTCAAGGGGTTTTTATCCAATTATTCGTAAAATACATTCTACAAAAACTCTATTTATCCTTAACTGTTCAAAGCAAATATAGAGTAAAAGAATTTTTATCAGAATTTTTAAAAATATTTTGACACACATATTAGTCAATGCTAATATGAATGAAGAATAAACATATTAGTAATGACTAATACGAATGGAGTGAATACAATTGTGTAACGCAAATGATTTAGATATAAAAGCCAAATTTATTCGTGGTTTTGCTGATAAAACAAGACTTCAGATTCTTCAGTGTATGATGGATGGCGAAAAAACGGTATCCGAAATTGTAGAAATCATTAAAGGGAATCAATCCAATATATCTCAACACCTGAATTGCTTGAAAGGGTGTGGCATTATCCTTGGAAGACAAGAAGGAAAATATGTCTATTATTCTTTGCGAAACGTACAAATCGAGCAGCTACTCACAATGTTTGATGTTGTATTTCATGAAGTACAGAACGAAGTAGCATCATGTGATAAAAACGATGCATGCTTATCTCAAAAAGAGGAGAATTGTCATGACAGATAAGAAAGAGAAACAGGCGAGTTGTTGTCAAACTTCTTCGTACAGTGACTCTTCACCAACTCCTGTTAAAGAAGAAGTAGCGAAGGAAACATCATCATGTTGTTCCTCTAAAAAAGAGATTCCGATTGTTCCCATTGCTACTAAAGGGACTTCCTGTTGTAGTAGTAAAACCGATACGGTAAAAGAAGAAACAACAAAAGAAACATCGTCATGTTGTTCCTCTAAAGAAGAGATTCTAATTGTGCCCGTTGCTAAGAAAACTTCTTGCTGCAGTAGTAACACCGATACGATAAAAAAAGAGAATAACACTTCCGATTCTTGTTGTGAACCCGAATCCGAAAAGGTCTCTTCCTGTTGCACACCTGAATTAGCCCTACAAAAAGAAGAAATGACATCAAAAGCTTCTTGCTGTGGTGATAGCTCATGCGAAGACACATCACCTCTTCTTGATACTCCGAAAATAAAAGGTGATGACGTACAAACATATGTAGTCAATGGCATGGACTGCGGAGCTTGTGCCTTAACAATCGAAAAACATCTACAAAATGTTTCTGGCGTAGAGGAAGTTCGAGTCAACTTCGCTACAGGAAAAATGCAAATTCGTCATAATCGAAATGTAGATAACATTATAAAAGAAGTATCTAATGCAGGCTTTGAAGCCTCTTTAGCAGGAGCTCGTAGAGGTGCAATACCTGTTTCAAAATCAAAAAATACAACTTTGATTCTCTCAGGGTTATTTTTAGCTTTAGGATTTGGGGGAGGTTTTACAAACACACCACCTCTTCTTATTACACTTCTCTATGCAGCAAGCATTCTAATTGGTAGCTATAAACCCGCCAAAAGTGCCTTTTATGCAATAAGAAGTAAAGCGCTGGATATGAATGTTCTCATGATATCTGCCGCTATTGGTGCAGCTCTAATTGGTCAATGGCTAGAAGGTGCAACAGTTGTTTGGCTATTCGCATTAGGAGCAACCTTACAAAATAAATCCATTGAACGTACGCGTGAATCTATTCGTGGATTAATTGATTTAGCACCCTCAGAAGCATGGGTGAAAATTGGAACTGAACTTATAAAAAAATCTGTAGATGATATTACGGTGAATACAACTATTGTTGTGAAACCTGGTGAAAAAATCCCATTAGATGGCACAGTTATAGGGGGAACTTCTACTGTAAACCAAGCACCTATTACTGGTGAATCTATCCCAATTGATAAACAAATTGGTGATTCTGTATATGCAGGAACGATTAATGAAGAAGGCTCTCTTGAGATTACAGTAACTAAACTCGTTGAGGATACTACATTATCTCGAATTATTCACCTTGTGGAGGAAGCACAAGAAAAGAAAGCACCCACAGAAGCATTTGTGGATCGTTTCGCGAAAATCTATACCCCTATCGTTTTTGTATTGGCAATTGGCGTAATGATTATTCCTCCCCTTCTTGGTATGGGTGCATGGATGGATTGGATTTATAAAGGACTGGAACTTCTTGTTGTCGCATGCCCTTGTGCTTTAGTCATCTCAACTCCTGTTGCAATTGTATCTGCGATTGGAAATGCAGCAAGAAACGGTGTACTCATTAAAGGCGGTACAGCTCTAGAAATTGCAGGTTCATTAAATGCTATTGCATTTGATAAAACAGGTACATTGACCGAAGGAAAACCAAAGGTAATGCATATACGAAGCCTAAATTGTACTGAAAATGAATTACTATCAATTGCAGCAACAATCGAAGAATATTCCAATCATCCAATTGCAAAAGCAATTACAGCATATGCGAAAGAACATCAAATCCCTATCCAAAAGGGAACTGACTTCCGCTCAATTGTAGGAAAAGGTGCTCAAGTAACGCTAGATGGAGAAATATACTATGCTGGAAATAAAACCTTATATGAAGATTTTGGAGTTTCTCTTCAGATGTGGAATGAACCAATCCGAGAGATGCAAAGAATTGGTCAAACAGTGATACTCGTTGGAACTAACAAAGTCATTTTAGGAATGATTTCGGTAGCAGATTCCATTCGTCCGACTACTTATCAAACAATCCAAGAATTAAAACGAGCAGGTATTCAGGAAACTGTTATGCTAACGGGAGATAACGAAGGAACAGCAGAACACATTGCACAGGAAGCGAAGGTGGATCGTTATTTCGCTAACTTACTTCCAGAAGATAAAGTCCATTCTGTAAAGCACCTTCAATCTGAAGGGAAAACAGTAGCTATGATTGGGGACGGCATTAATGATGCCCCTGCCCTTGCTGCAGCTGACCTTGGAATTGCTATGGGCGGTGCAGGCACTGATACCGCAATGGAAACGGCAGATATTGTATTAATGGCAGACAATCTTGAAAAACTTCCTTATACAATGAAGTTAAGTCGTAAAGCATTGCACATAATCAAGCAGAACATCTGGTTCTCATTGATTGTTAAATTCATTGCCCTCGCCTTTATTTTCCCAGGATGGCTCACACTTTGGATTGCTGTACTTAGCGATACAGGTGCTGCACTCATAGTTATTTTAAATAGTATGCGCTTATTACGAAACAAGTAATCTGTTAGGAGGCTATCACATAGCCTCCTTATACAAAACGAAAAAATGAAAGGGGATACATATGAAAAAGTTTCGTACTATGGGATTACTGATGATTGTTGGCATGATTGTATTTTTAAGTGCATGTGGTGAAAAAAAATTGAAAGATTCATTGGACTGGAAAGTGGAGAAGTTTTCATATACCGATCAAAATGGAAAACCTTTTAGTCTCTCGGGCTTAAAAGGAAAAGTATGGGTAGCAGACTTTATTTTCACAAGTTGTGAAACTGTTTGTCCTCCTATGACAGCCAATATGACAAAACTTAAAAATATGTTAAAAGAAGAAGGAATCAAAGATGTAGAATTTGTTTCATTCAGTGTTGATCCTACTGTGGACAAGCCAGAAAAATTAAAAGAGTTTATGGGCCGATATGACACCGATATGTCTAAGTGGCATTTTTTAACCAATTATACACAAGAAGAAATCACTGCTTTTGCTAAAAATAGCTTCCAAACATTGATAGATAAACCAGCAAGTACAACACAAGTCATTCACGGAACAAAATTCTATCTTGTAGATAAGAACGGAACTGTTGTAAAGAGCTACCCAGCCCTTACAAATACACCTTACGAAGAAATTATTCAAGATATTAAAACGATTCGTTAACCTATAATATGAAAACAAGGAGCGAACGCATATGAAAAAAACACTTTTTCCTATCCTACTATTAATCTGTCTTTTTATTCTAATTTCTTTAGCAGGATGCACTTCGAATGAAGAGAAAGCTTCTTCAGAAAAACCAACTCCAACACAAAAAAGTGAACAAGAACATGCCACAGGAGATAATTACACGGCAACTGATATTGCAGAAACAACAAAGGGAGCCAATACTCTTCCTTCATTCCTATCTACAAAGCCTGAACAGATACAAAAAATTTATCAAATGGCAGGAGAGGATCATGAATTATTAGAGTGGATTCCTTGTTATTGTGGATGTGGAGAAAGCGTTAGACATAAAAGCAATAAAAATTGCTTTGTTCGTGAAGTTAAAGACAATGGTGAAATCATCTGGGACTCTCACGCAACAACTTGTGCCAATTGTTTAGAAATCGCTCTACAATCTGTCTCACTGAAGAAAAATGGAATGTCTACACTAGAAATTCGCCAATATATCGATAAACAGTATAAAGAAGGTTATGCAAAACCAACTCCAACTCCCATGCCAAGTGCATAATATGCATGATAAAATAATCTATTACGAAATGAAACAGCCATTGAGGAATCAATGGCTGTTTCATTCAAAAGTATAATACTTTCTTCTTTATATAATGAAAACTCCCGCCACTTTGTTCGTTTCCTTCACTACGTTTTTGTTTTTGCAGAATTGCTCCCATAATAATTACATGTGTGTTTAAGTTTTCCCTCTGTATAAATCGTTGAAAAAAAGGGAATTTCTTATCCTTTAAATGAAAGAGCTTCATAATTCCACTTCCCCTCTAAATCATACGTTTTTTTAAATGTATGATTTAGCTACACAATTGATAAACAAAATCCAAAAAATCTTGCATCTATTCCATAAATCACATCTTTACTTGTAAATATATTTTTTCACAGTACTATACATAGAATTACTAATATAATAGAATGAAATAGAATGGGATTATTAGAAATAGAAAGAAGGACATTTATGCGTAACAAATCATCTCTCAGAACTTTATTTAAAAGAACTCTTATTATGTGTGTAGGAATTTCATGCATATACGAAGCATCTGTAGGATCGAAGTATATTGTAAGTGCCAATACAGAAGATTCCCCACAATCTGTTCAGCTAGTAAGTGAAATACAAACTGCACTAGCTCCAAAAGAAACACCACAACAATACAATGGTCAAGTTAGAAAAGTAGCTTATCTTACTTTTGACGATGGTCCAGGAAAGCATACCGCTCAATTATTAGATATATTAAAACAAAATGATGCGAAAGCTACTTTTTTCCTTATTGGCTCTAACGTTAAAGAATATCCAGATTTAGTAAAACGCGAATTATCAGAAGGTCACTATGTCGGCATGCATAGTATGTCACATGATTACGCGAAGCTATATAAACAAGGCGGTTATGTGAACGAAATGAAAGAAGATCAAAAATTAATTTCTAATATTATTGGACAAGCTCCAAAATTAACGCGTCCACCATACGGTTCCATGCCAGGCCTTACTGATGCATTGCGAAATCAGGTCGCTGAAAACGGTCTGCGAGTATGGGACTGGACTATTGATTCTTTAGATTGGAGATATAATAAAATGCCAGTGGATGCTGCTTCTGCTAAAATTGTAGAAAATGTAGTTGCAGGCGCAAAAACAAACAGAGAAGTCATTCTTTTACACGATATTCACCCACAATCTGTTTCTGCTGTATCTGCTATTATTAAAGGATTAAAGGAAAAAGGCTATGAGTTTGACAGCTATAATGAAAACGAACATTTCGAAGTAAACTTTTGGCATGATAAACGAATTTAACATATATAAAAGGGCTGATTTCTATATGATAGGAATCAGCCCTTTTATAATTATATATCTATTTTAATTTTTCAACATATAAGTCGCTTCTATGCATGGCCAGATGCTCTCCCCCCTAAAAAGAAAGAGGGCTCTTTTATGTCGATTTTTAAATTTGTATTTATATACATGCATGCTCCGTATGAAATATCTACTTTTCTAACTTATTTTTTAATCTGCAGGATGAGTATCCATATGAAAACCTCTTAGTTTATCAGGATTTACAATATTATAAATGGATTTAATTTTATCCCCTTCAAATTCAAAACTCATTACTGCTTGTATTCCAGTGTGATTTCTTATTACAATTCCAGAAGAACCGTTTACCTCTGTTTGCATCATAGAAATTCCATTCCATTTGTACAATACCTTTTTAATGGAACTTTTAAATCAGCCTCTTCAACAACTGACTTAAATAATAAAACCTTCCGAAAATGAAATGAATTTTTATCCACTAACGTAATTTTCACTTCTTTTCCTAGTGAGTGACCCAATTCTTTCTTTAATCCATTTAACAGATTAATACCAGCAAATCCTCCGCCTAAAATAACAATATGTTTCATCTTCATTCCCCCTTTACCCTTAAAACGATTTCACCTATTTACTTGTGACATATTGAAAGGAGAAATTTTTAAAAATAAAACAAAAAAAACATCCCCTTAATGTAGGGGATGTTACTATTTATTTTGCTTCTTTATACATAGCTTCTACTTGTTTCTGAAGCTCTTCGTTTTCTAAATACTCATCATATGTCGATTGTTTATCAACTAAGCCGTTCGGTGTTACTTCAATAATGCGATTTGCGATTGTTTCAACAAACTGATGGTCATGTGATGTGAATAAAATTGTTCCTTTAAATGCGATTAAACCATTGTTTAATGCTGTAATAGACTCAAGGTCTAAGTGGTTCGTTGGATCATCAAATGTTAATACGTTTGCTCCGCTTAACATCATTTTGGAAAGCATACAACGCACTTTTTCTCCTCCAGAAAGAACAGAAACGTTCTTCTTCACTTCTTCACCAGAGAACAGCATGCGACCTAAGAATCCGCGTAAGAAACTTTCAGACTCATCTTGTGGCGAGAATTGACGTAACCACTCCACTAAGTTATATTCGCTATTTTTGAAGAACTCAGAGTTATCACGCGGGAAGTACGCCTGAGATGTTGTAACGCCCCATTTAAATGAACCGCTATCTGGCTCCATCTCACCTGCTAAAATTTTAAATAAAGTTGTAATTGCAATTTCATTACGACCAACGAATGCAATTTTATCACCTTTATTAACAGTGAAATACACGTTATCTAATACTTTCTCACCATCGATTGTTTTAGAAAGACCTTCCACTGATAATAAATCATTCCCTACTTCACGCTCTGGTGTAAAACCAACGAACGGATAACGACGAGAAGATGGTTTAATATCGTCTAATGTAATTTTTTCTAATAATTTCTTACGAGAAGTTGCTTGTTTCGCTTTTGAAGCATTTGAGCTGAAACGCGCAATAAAGTTTTGTAATTCTTTTACTTTCTCTTCTTTTTTCTTATTAGCATCTTGTGTTAACTTTAATGCTAATTGACTAGATTCATACCAGAAATCGTAGTTACCAACATAAAGTTGAATTTTACCAAAGTCAAGATCCGCCATATGCGTACATACTTTGTTTAAGAAGTGACGGTCATGGGATACAACGATAACTGTATTTTCAAAGTTCATTAAGAAGTTTTCTAACCATTGAATTGCTTTTAAGTCTAAATGGTTCGTAGGCTCATCCAGTAATAAAATATCCGGTTGACCAAATAGTGCTTGTGCAAGTAATACTTTTACTTTCTCTGCCCCTGTTAACTCAGACATTTTTTTCGCATGAAGGTCTTCACCAATGCCTAGACCTTTCAAAAGAATCGCAGCTTCTGATTCTGCTTCCCAACCGTTTAACTCAGCGAATTCGCCTTCTAACTCAGCTGCGCGCATACCGTCTTCATCGCTGAAATCTTCTTTCATGTAAATCGCATTCTTCTCTTGCATTACTGCATAAAGACGTGTGTGTCCCATAATAACTGTTTCTAAAACTGGGAATTCTTCATATTCAAAGTGGTTCTGTTTTAAAACAGCTAAACGCTCACCTGGTGTAATATGAACATCTCCTGTTGATGGATCAATTTCACCAGATAAAATTTTTAAAAATGTAGATTTACCAGCACCGTTTGCTCCGATTAAACCGTAACAGTTACCTGGTGTGAATTTTATGTTAACATCATCAAAAAGTTTACGATCTGCAAAACGTAAACTTACGTTACTTACTGTAATCATGTAGTTCCTCCTAATAATACCGCTGTTTTCAGCGTTTTCTCACACATTCATTCAAAAAGACAGATTACGATTCACGTATTTTAAACTGTATTCACATTATACAGTAGTAAATATAGGAAAGACAATAGATATATTAAACGCTTGACTTTACTGAATTATTAGCGAACTATTCATATCAATTACTACATACTAAATTCTATATCGATAGTTTACTAATCTCATACTTTCTGGGTATATTAAAGTTATAATATAGTAGTTTTTGCTAATTTTATAAAAATATAGAAGGAATGATGGAGGCAGTTAATATATGAACGATGTTATACAGACTCTTCAAGAAAGAGTAAAATTACTTCAAAACGCTAAAAAAATTGAAGGATTATCAAAAGGATACTCACCAGATAAAAAATATGTAGCTCATCTTGATAATGAAAAATTATTATTACGGGTAGGTGATATACAGGGCTATAAAAAGAAGAAAACCGAGTTCCAAATACTACAAAATATAAAAAATCTCGGAGTTAAATCTCCTCAGCCTATTGATATAGGTATGATTGAAGAGTTCAACTCCTGCTATAATATATACTCTTTTATAGATGGCGTAGACGCAAAAGATATGATACAAACGCTAACAAAGGAAGATCAATATAAAATTGGAATAGAAGCAGGAATACAACTATCTAGGATGCATTCGTATGAAGCGCCTTCAACAATTAATACCTGGTATGACCGAGCGATGGAAAAGCATTATAGATACCTAAATGCTTACAAGTCTTGTGGTATAAAGATTAAAAATGATGAAAAAATTATTGATTTCATTGAGGAAAATAAACAGCATATAAAAAAACGTCCTAATCGATTTCAACATGATGATTTTCATCTAGAAAATATTATTGTGAAAGATAAAAAATTTGCTGGTGTCATTGATTTTAATAATTTTGATTGGGGAGATCCACTTCATGACTTTGTAAAAGTAGCTTTATTCCAAAGAGAACGAAGTGTCCCGTTTTCAATCGGACAAATTGAGGGATATTTTAATAACAATGTTCCCGAAGATTTTTGGATGCTTTATTCTATCTATTCTGGAATGGTTATCTTTTCATCGGTTGTATGGTCCTTACGTTTTGCGCCAGAACAGTTAGAAGAAATGATAGGCCGATTATACGTTATACTGGAAGACCACAAAAATTTTGAAATTCTAAAACCTACATGGTATGAATCAAGTAGTTATTTAACTCATACATCAGTTAGCCCAATAACATCCAAATAATGTTGTTGGGCTAGATAAGGTTATTTGTAGTAAGAAGAGAATTTTCTTCTAATACGAAAGTTAAAAGGGTTGGTAACACGTAGCACCAACAATAAATGTACCCCAATACCAAACGCAATCAGACTGTGATTCTAAACTAAAATAATCGTTTAATTTTGTTAGCATTGTGTTCCCCCCCCCATCTTGTACATTCATAGACAGTAACACGCTCAGTAAGCGTTCTTTTTATTAGAAAAATTTACCGTAATATTTGTTATCCTTAACGTAGATAAACCACGGGGAGATTTTCTGAATTATAAGTGGAAGCAAATTGTACGTAAAGGTACAGAAAAATTACTTGTAGTATCTGTAAAAAGTTAACTTGTATTGAATGACGATAGTGAATTGTAGCTATATTATTATCTATAAAGTAGGTGCATTATTATGATGATTTTGGATGACACGAATACGATAGGATCTCTTGCTTTTCTATTTTTTATGATTTATCTTGCAACTGATCCGAGAGACGTGAGCTTACTAGCAATTCCGGCTTACTTCGGTGGAATGTTAGTCACTCACTGGCTTATTGAAAATGGATTTCAAGATACATATATTTATACGAGTTGGATTGTAGCCTATTCCATTACAATGATTTACCTTATCATTGCTTCAATTCGTCTAGGTATAAATAACGTAATTTATATTAAGGAAAAAATAAGAAAACGCAGAGCTTTAAAGAGATAATATATAAAACCACCTAACATAGGCGGTTTTATATATTAAGGGGGACTAGACTAGTAATGAAAAACAATTTAATCAAAACAGTGACAGTTGGAGCACTAATGACTGGAGTTCTTAATGCTTGTTCAAATTCAATCAAATATTAAATCTATACAATAATTGTTGGTCTCATCGTTTTAGACAACTACCCAATTATGCAAAGACAATCATCTAATATATACAGAACTCAATACACTATAACGAAACTAAGATTAAAACAAGGAGTGATAAACGTGTTTCGTCGTCCAACTTGTATGGAATCTTGTTTAGCACACGGAAAACCGTACCAAGAATGTGAAATATGGTGTTATCCACCTACTGCAATCCCTACCGATTCCTACTTAGTGCCAACGGCTTATACAGTACCTATAGCACCTTATAATTTAAATCAAGCCGTCTCTAATATTCCAACTACACAGCCATATCCGTATTATACCTATGGTAGTCCAATGGCCAACCGTTGGGAATGTTATCGCCGATGTATCCGAAGCGGAGGAAGTCCTGCAAGCTGTTGCTATTATTGCGAATTATGTTAATAAACACGCCTCCTAATTATGCGGATGCCCACTGCCGTAATATACAATCGATTTCAAGTTGGCAAAAGCATCCGTCATAATCTCACAACTGCTGACCGGCTGCACTCCTAATTTTCGCATAATCTCGTCAAACTGATTATGGTCCCAACATTATTAACCACGTAATCTACTTCGAATGCATCGACGTATCGCCGCGTATTATATGTTAAATCTTCCCTGGTAAATACATCGCCGGCTTTTTCAGCGCGCTCAATACTCAAGTCAACTACATCTCTGAATTAATTAGCTTTAAAATTATAAATCGGTTTTATAATACGTTTGATATCAATTGTATCTTTAGTATTTGCTACAATTTCATCCATTGGTTTATATACCATTGGTGCTTCATCTAAAGTACTTTCGGCAACAGAAGTTGTCCAAACATCAGTCATTGTATTCTGAAAGTCTTCTAAGTTAAGTACCGCTTTAGCTTTCTTTCGGCTCATAATACGACCCGCTCCATGTGGTCCAGAAAAGTTCCAATCCGGATTCCCTTTACCGAATGCGATAATTGAACCATCTCTCATATTGATTGGAATGATTACTCGTTCATCTTTCTGAGCGGAAATAGCTCCTTTTCGTAGAATCATATTTTCCATGTCTATATAGTTATGGATTGTAGTAAATTGATCAGTTACTTTCCAATCCATTCTAGTGACGATTTCATCAATCATTGCTTTACGATTTAATTCAGCATACTTTTGAGCAATCTTCATATCATTCATGTAATCTTTGAACCCTTGACCTTCTAAATAAGCTAGTTCTTTGCGAACATTAGGCTTTTTAACTTCTCGTAAGGCTTCATGTATTTCTTTTTGTCTGCCCTCTTTTGTTAATCGTTCAATGATTTCGTCTTTAACAGATTTAACATCTATAAGTTGCTCATATGCGAAGTTTTGATAGTACTCTGCTACTTGTTTACCTAAATTACGGGAACCGCTATGAATAACGATATATACATTACCTTTATCATCCTCGTTAAGTTCAATAAAATGATTTCCTCCTCCAAGGGTACCAATACTCTTTTGAGCACGTTGTAATGTAAATGGTGCTCTCACGCCGTCAAAATGAATCATTTTTGAAAATCTATGTTCTTTATCTCGGATACTGAAGCCGCTTGGAACGTATTTACGAATCGTGTCATCTAATTGATCAAAGTTAATTTCTTCTTTTTTCTTATTAATCACAACAACTTCCATACCACAGCCAATATCACACTTAACCCCCAATTTCTTGAGGAGTGGACTATACCTTCTCTACGGTCATCGAGATATGCAGTCTCTACCGTAGGCTCACCGTATTAATTATTCCTCTTCTAGCCAATGGTGAAGTCTATGACAGTTTGAACAAAACAGGTCGCTATCACGGGTGCATTCTCGTAGACCTTCTTAAAATACCTTTGTTTTGCTGTCAAACCATCATTAATCTTCTTACTCATTTTCTATCACTCCTTATACATTAATAGTTTCTTACTATTAATGTAACGCAACCATCGTCTATTCCACGTTTCAGAGTAAAAGGATGAGGAATAATTCTGTATCCCAGTCTGCCAACCTGATACAAGTCTCTGAACCATTCGATCATGTCACCATGACCACTGGCTGCTGATTACCCTCGACTTTACGTTAGGGTTCCCAGTCAATTGAGTGAGTAGTTTAAAGTCTGAGCCGATTAGTTAACCCCGACTAAGTTCGGTACGATTTTGTCTTGAATTGTCATTGTTGTTCCAATCGTACACCCAGCTCCGGCATGTGTATCTGGCATAATACGAATCTTACTGTCTTTGACGAACTCCTGGTTACAAAGGTCAATAATTTGCCCCATGGCAATCTCTTCAACATGATTAGTAAATACTTTTGCTTCATTGTATTTTCCTTGTAAATTTAACATCTCTCATTCCCCTTTTCTACAAGATAATGATTTTGTTCAGTTTTTTTCTTGCTGCTGTAATGTACTGATATTCCAAACATCCAACATTACATAAAGTGAAACTTTAATCAGTGGAGGTTTTCTTCATCCCCCACTGATTATCAGCCCTCACCAATCGGGCGCATGCCAGCAGTTTATCTCCCACCTAACTTCTTTAGAAAAGCGGAAGCGGCTTGCCCAGAATCGCAGGACGCCCACGCCCCTGACAGAGAGGCGTTTTTTGCCTCGTCCGAGGGGGCGAAACGACCGGAGATTCTAGCCGCTAGAGCTGGACAATGCTTTCGCTGAATTTTGAGATGGGAGTATTACTGCCCCAAAATAGCGGGATAAACTTTTTTCATACTGCACCTCCATCAAATAATGCCTTTGTTTTAACTTTTAAATAAAGTTTGATCAAATAAATGCTATTAACCGTGATAAAAAACAAAAAAGAGTGATTGAAATTTTCTAAAACTAAAAGTGATATGAGCAATGTATCTTCTAGTGGAATCTTGAATACGTTTCGCCGGATCAACTTCTCTATGTAGATTTCTATCCTGTAGTCCTTCACGTAATTGCATTCGTTTGTTTATTCTCCTATTTTCGGCACAAGTCGCTTTTATTTTTCTCAATATGATATATATAGACCTCTACTGACAAAAATGTTAATATGTGGTTACCCTATTCTTCTGACCTAATATTATTAGGTCTTTTTTTTATGAATTAACTCTTATTATTTCGTTATTCACCGTTTGATTTACGTTATGCATCAGTTCCCATTTCTCTTTTATCCCCCACTGATGGAAGTTTCACTTTATCTGACGATGGTAATTGCGGATTTCCTTAACATTGTAAATTCGTATTTTTTGTTTTAAATAAAACAAAAGATACCCCTGCCGAGATACAGATTAGTGCAGCTCCAAACATATACACCACTCTAATACCTAAATATTCAGCTATAACTCCGACTATAAAAATAGAAATACTTGAAACCGTTGATAATAGAACGTCACGAGAGGCATATACTTTCGGAAGCAATGACACATCTATATTTGTTTGAAATGCAGTCTGCTGTGCTACATCCCGTATTTGATATGCCGGTCCCATGGCAATACAGAGTATAAGCGATAAGAGAGGCATACTACTAAGCCCGTATAACAAAGTAAGAACGCTGAATAAAAAAGAGCCAGCTGCCATACTAAGTACAAGATTTTTTTGAATCTTTTTCGCTAGATATATCGTTATAATTCCTCCTACAATTGTACCGATATAATAACTCGCGTTAATGTAACCCCACCATTGTTCTCCTTTGTGAAGTATTTCTTTTACATAAACCAATGTAATCGCTCCAACCCATATTTGACCTGCAATCCCCTCAATTACATCCATTAATGTAACGAATCGCAAAGTTGCGTTATTCCAAAGATGAATCCAACCTTCCTTCATAAGAATAGATTTAGATGTTCCTTGATTTTCTGTTAACTGATTGTAAAGAGAACGAATTGCTATGTATAAACAAACAATTGAAACCCATAACAAAACAGCCGTTATTAGTAAAGGAGGAGTATATCCTATTTTTACGACAATAAATCCTGTCAGCGTATAGCCACCAATTTGTACCGCTTGATTGGAGATAGATAACAAACTATTAGCTTTTACAAGTTCTTCTTTTAAAACAATTTTAGGAACGATAGAATTTAATAAGGGACTGCCCCATCCTTCAACAAAAGAAAGTATCAATATGTAAGTGAGTAAAATATAAATATGAGAAGTTAAGAATGTAAATCCTAATAATAATAAAGTAATCAAAATGGCTTTAGTAATTTGTAAATTTACAAGCACGTTTGCCATAGAAGTATTTTGTAGAATCAATGGTGCTGATAAACCAGCTATTAATCTTGTAACGGCTTTTAAAAAAGGAAATAATGAAGCGAATAATATGGATTCCGTTTTCTGATAAATGTACGTCGTAATAACCATGATATATACAACATCCGCTAACGAAATGCTTGTTTGAGCGATCCAAAATGAATAAAACCTATAATTTTCCATTGTCACCTCCAGATAAGAAATACAATTTAATTAAAATAATTATAAAATAAATATTATTAAAAAGAAACAGGAACTGAAATAATAATAAGAGTATTCAAAATATAAACCCAAGAAATTAGTACATGACACCTATTTGAGATAATTCCCATAGACTTTTGTAACTGAAAAATGCTGTAGACAGTGCATTAATGTTTAAATGAACTCGCTTTCTCCTTACCTTGCACGTGGCAGAAAAAGGCCCTGACCGCTGCTATGCACGGCCAGATGCTCTCCTCCCCCCTATAAAGAAAGAGGGTTTTTATGTCGTTTTTTTATTTGTATTTATATAACACACCAGAATATCTTTTCGCAAATGAAAACCCGATAGATCTTCTATCAATCTACCGGGTTTCTAACTTTAATTTCTCAATCTCTTCAAAAAAACGTGGATACGATACTCCAACAGCTTCCGCATCAACGATCAGCGTTTCTCCATTCGCAATACATCCAGCAATTGCTAGCATCATTCCAATCCGATGATCACCATGACTATTTACGGTATTTCCCTTTAATGATGTTTTCCCATAAATAATCATCCCATCATTTGTTGCTTCTATACGTGCCCCTAGTTTTGTTAGTTCTTCTACAACTGTATCAATTCGATTTGTTTCCTTTACCTTCAGCTCATGTGCATCTTTAATAATAGTAACTCCTTCTGCTTGCGTTGCTGCAAGAGCGATAATTGGAATTTCATCAATTAATCTTGGAATCATATCACCGCCAATCTCAACTCCCTTTAACTTTGATGTTTCAATTGTAAGATTAGCAGCGGGTTCGACAGCATCTATATCGTATTGTTCAATTGTTAATTTTGCTCCCATTTTTATAAGAACATCGATAATTCCTGTTCTTGTTGGATTCATTCCAACGTTTTGTAATGTAAGCTTGCTATTTGGAGTAATCGCTCCGCCTACTAAGAAAAATGCAGCCGATGAAATATCTCCTGGCACATGAATGTTCGTTCCTATTAGTTGTTGTCCACCTCCTATTGAAACTTTTGTTCCATCTCGCTTCACTTGCACGCCAAATGCTTGAAGCATTCGCTCTGTATGATCCCTTGATACATGAGGTTCTGTGACACTTGTTACCCCCCGCGCTCCTAGACCTGCTAATAAAATAGCCGATTTCACTTGCGCACTTGCAATCGGCGAAATATAATCAATTGCTTGAAGATTACCTCCTCGTACCGTTAGCGGTGTATACGTCCCGTCTTCTCTTCCGTCAATTACTGCGCCCATTAGACTGAGCGGTTTTGTAACACGTTTCATTGGTCGTTTTCCAATCGAATGATCACCTTGCAAACAAAAATGAAGGTTCGTATTCGCTAATATGCCAAGTAATAAACGAATCGTTGTACCAGAATTCCCAACATCAAGTACGTGCTCCGCTTCTTGTAAACCTTCAATTCCTGTTCCAATTACTTCTACTTCATCTCCATTTTGCGTTATCGATACCCCCATCTCACGAAAACAAGAGATCGTACTTAAACAGTCTGCTCCTGGTAAAAAGCCCTTAATCGTTGTTTTTCCCTGGGCGATTGCACCAAACATGACAGAACGATGCGAAATGGATTTATCACCTGGAATGACAATCGTTCCCTGTAACCCTTCTATAGCTGCCTGTACAGTTTTCATATTTATGACACCTTCTTTCCTTTATATATTTTCATACGTTTGATACCGTTCGTGCTGTAAAGATTGCGTTGCTTTCATACGATCTTCCTCTGTTTGAAAACTAATACGTAATACTCCGAGTAACCCTTCGCGTGCTTCTAATATTTGTAGGTTTGTAATACTAATTTGGTGCCTTGCAAGTATGCTTGTAATATGCGCTAACGCACCGACTTTATCTAAAACATCAACGTATAAATCGTGATAAGCGGGAATTGCTCCGCTTTTGCGGACAGGCATAGAATCACGATATTCTTTTGCCTTTGCGAAATAAGTGTGTAATACTTCGGCATCTCCTTCTGCAACCGTATGCTGCAGTTGCTTCATTTCTGTAATCCATTCCTCTAATAATTGTAATAAATGAAAACGATTTTGTTTTACAATATCACTCCACATTTTCGGACTACTAGAAGCGATGCGGGTAATGTCTTTAAAACCACCAGCTGCCAGCATATGAATTAACGGATTATCTCCGGCATGTTTCTCTACTTGCTTCACTAACCCTGCTGCAATTAAATGAGGAAAATGGCTGACAACACCTGTTACATAATCATGCTCCTCTGTATTTAACACAAGAAAATGCGAACGCGTTCCTTTTAACCAATCTTTTAATTGTTCAACCTTCTCTGTCTGAACATGACGCATCGGCGTTAAAATGTAGTATGCATTTTCAAATAAATGCGCCTTTGCACTTTCTACTCCCGTTTTATGAGATCCCGCCATCGGGTGTCCGCCAATAAACGTAACACCGTTTGTCAGTAACATTTCTGCTTCTTTCATAATTGTGCCTTTTGTACTACCAACATCTGTCACAATGACATCTTCACGTAATTGGTACGAAGTAAACTTTTTTAGTAACTTAGTTGTTTCTTCGACAGGAGATGCAAAAATAATCAAATGCGCTTCTTCACATATTGTCTGTAAGTTCACTCCCACCTCATCGATTACGTTCAATCGTTTTGCCCGTTCCACTTGCTCACTTTGAATGTCATAACCAGTAATAATTACATTGTGTTCACGCTTTATTGCTAAAGCAAGTGAACCGCCAATTAATCCTGTTCCAATTAATACAACTTTTTTACACATGTACCTCATCTCGAGACCTACTATTATTAAAGTGTTGTTTTAACACTGCAATCACTCCTTCATTTTGCTTACTCGTACCGATTGTAATACGAACACCATTTGAAAATGGGCGAACGATATATCCAGCCTGTGCACAAAGTTCGTAAATTTCCTCGGCATTGTCTAACGGTAAAAAGATAAAGTTCGTTTGAGATGAATAAAATCGAATCTCATTTTCTTTACAAAAGCTTTCATATTGCTGCAAGCCTTCACGGTTTGCACGAATTGTCCTTTGTAAAAATGATTCATCATTCCATGCAAGTACGGCAGCTTTTTGTGCCAGTGATGACACATTAAACGGAAGACGAACGACATTTAGTTTCTCAATAATTGTTTCATTTCCAATTGCATAACCAACTCGAAATGCTGCTAATCCATAAGCCTTTGAAAATGTTCTTAAGATCAGAAGGTTCTTATACTCTTTCAAAAGTGAAATGGTATCTGAAAAGTCACAAGCTGTGACATATTCATAATACGCTTCATCAATTACAACTAATGTTTCTTTATGAACTTGCTTCATAAATTCACGTAATTTTCGGTCATTCACATATGTGCCTGTTGGATTATTCGGATTACAAATCCAAATAATTTTTGTTTTTTCATTCATGACTGCCGCAATTTCATCTAAGTGATAGACTCCATTTTGAAGGGGAACTTCCTTTACCTCACACCCTTCGATTACTGCGTGATGGCGGTATTGCGGGAATGTTTCTCCAGCCGTTACAATATTATCACCTTGGCAAAGCAGTGTTCGGCTAATAATTTGAATGACTTCATCAAGACCGCTTCCACATAAAATTTCTTCTTTTTTAACATGCAATGTTTCCGCAATCGTTTCACGAAGTTCTACCGCTCCCCCGTCCGGGTATAAAGCATGTTCATTCCACTCTTTTCGTAATCCTTCCATCACACAAGGTGAACAGCCAAATGGATTTTCATTTGAAGCTAATTTTACAAATGAATGGACACCATAATCTGCTTGCATTTGTTTTGCTGATTTACCTGGTTTATAGGGATGCAGCGCACGTAATTGTTCTTTTACTTTCATGAAAATCCCCCTCTTTAAAATTCTTTCGCGTACTTTTTATGCTGAGCAATATTTTGTTTAATAAGATCCATACGATCTTGCCCAAATTGTTCTACTAACGCCGTTGCCAGTTCCCAAGCGACAACTGCTTCTGCCACTACACTCGCTGCTGGTACTGCACAGCTATCTGAACGTTCGATACTTGCTTGAAACACTTCCTTCGTATCAATATCTACACTTGCTAGTGGCTTATATAATGTAGGAATTGGTTTCATAACACCTCTGACAACAATCGGCATTCCTGTTGTCATTCCACCTTCTAATCCACCAGCGTTATTCGTTTTTCGCGTGTAACCCGTTTCTTCATCCCACAAAATCTCATCATGTACAGCACTTCCTGGTCGCCTCGCTGCCTCAAAACCAATGCCAATTTCAACACCTTTAAATGCATTAATACTCATGACAGCCGCCGCTAGCTTTGCATCTAGTTTCCGGTCATAATGAACGTAACTACCAACACCAATCGGCATTCCTTCTGCAACCACTTCAACAGTTCCACCAATAGAATCTCCATTACGTTTCGCTGCATCAATTGCTTCCATCATCGCTTTCTCTGCTTCTTGATCTAAGCAGCGGACAGGCGAATGTTCTGAAATCAGCTGCATCTCTGCTAATGATTTGTCTAGAACTTGCTTAGCTTTTACACCACCAATTTCAAGGACATGCCCTGCAATATTTACTCCTAATTCTGTTAAAATCTTTTTCGCAACAGCACCTGCAGCTACTCTCACAGTTGTTTCTCTTGCAGAAGAACGTTCTAATACATTGCGTATATCACGATGACCATATTTAATTGCTCCATTTAAATCAGCATGCCCTGGACGTGGTTTTGTAATCGTTCGTTTCATTTCTTTACTTTCTTGATCAGAAATCGGCTGTGCTCCCATTACGTTTGTCCAATGTTTGAAATCATCATTTTTCACAACCAATGTAATCGGTGAACCAAGGGTATAGCCATGTCGCACGCCACTTACAATTTCCACAGTATCCGTTTCAATTTGCATACGTCTTCCGCGGCCATAGCCCTCTTGGCGTCTGAATAGCTCTATATTTATATCTTCTGCAGTTAAAGATAGCCCTCCAGGAACACCTTCCAAAATAACTGTCAACTGCGGACCATGTGATTCTCCAGCTGTTATATATCTCATTTCTATTTCCCCTTTACGATTTTATATAAAAAAAACCCTACTGATTCTGTTCAGTAGGGGCGACAATAATCGCGGTACCACCCTAGTTATCGACAAATGTGTCTACCTCTTTTTATTGTTAACGATCATATTGACCGTCTTCTCCTTCATAAAAACTTCCGTCTTTACTACGAAAAAGATGCTCCAGGGTTGTAATTCACATATATCTCTGTACTGATTTCCACCAACCATCAGCTCTCTGAAACAAGAAGATACATGCTACTGCTTCCCTATCAACGCAATGTTTATTTTATTATGATAACTTATTTTTAAACCCTTTTAACTCTTCCATGAAGGCATGAAACTGCGGAATATCCATCTGCTGTGCTGAATCTGATAAAGCAACCGCTGGGTCTGGATGCACTTCTGCCATAACGGCATCTGCACCGATTGCTAATGCTGCTTTCGCAGTTGGTAAAAGTAAATCTTTTCGCCCTGTTGAATGCGTTACATCTACAACAACCGGTAAATGTGTTTCTTTCTTTAAAATTGGAACTGCGGAAATATCAAGCGTATTACGCGTTGCTCTTTCATATGTGCGAATGCCTCGTTCACATAAAATAATTTGATCATTTCCTTGTGCAATAATGTATTCTGCTGCATTCACGAATTCATCAATTGTCGCTGCTAAACCACGTTTCAGTAATACTGGTTTATTCACTTTTCCTACCGCTCTTAATAAATCAAAGTTTTGCATATTACGAGCGCCTACTTGAATCACATCAACGTAATCAAGTGCCATTTCTACATCATTTGGATTTAAGATTTCGCTAATAATCGCTAAATCAAATTCGTCTGCTACTTGGCGTAAAATTTGCAGCCCTTCTACTCCTAATCCTTGGAAGTCGTATGGAGATGTTCTCGGTTTGAACGCACCGCCGCGCATTAATTTGATTCCTTGTTCTTTCATCGCCTGAGCAACTTGACGAACTTGATCTAAACTTTCCACTGCACATGGCCCCATAATGAACGTTTGCACGCCGCTTCCTAACAATTCACCTTTTACATCAACAATCGTATTTTCTTGTTTCTTTTTACGTGAAACTAATAAGGCTTTACGATTATCATCTTCTTGCAGTTCTAAGCTGGCTTTAAAAATTGTTTTGAAAATATGTTGCACTGTAGATGTTTCAAATGGTCCTTCATTATGCTCTGCAAGCATATCGAGTACTTCACGCTCACGAACAGGATCGAAGCGTTTCGTACCTTGCAATTTCTTTTGCTGTCCGATTTCTTGTACAACCTTTGCACGCTCATTCAATAAGTGCAGAAGTTGTAAGTTAATCTCATCCACCTGTTTACGTAATTGTTCTAATTCATGATTTCCCATTGAAAATTCCTCCTTGTATCTTTTTAAATTTATATAATAAGGGATTGAAAATTCCCTATTTTCTGAACTTGATACTTATAACAAAACAAGGTTGATAACGATTTCTCATATGAAATATATAAAAAAATCCCTACTGATCCAATCAGTAGGGACGATAATTATCGCGGTACCACCCTAGTTGCAGACACATTTGTCTACCTCTCTTTATTGTTAACGATCATTTTGACCGTCTTTCCCTTCATAAAGACATCGGCCTTTACTACGAAAAAGATGCTCCAGGATTGTAATTCATGCTTGTTTATGTACTGGTTCACACCAACCACCAGTTCTCTGTTACAGGGAAACAACCACTACTCTATTTCCTATCATTGCGTTTATTATTTTATTATCATGTAGGTCCGCGTATATGCAAAAAATCCCTACTGATCCAATCAGTAGGGACGATGATTATCGCGGTACCACCCTAGTTGTAGACACATTCGTCTACCTCTCTTCATTGTTAACGATCATTTTGACCGTCTTTTCCTTCATAAAGATATCTGTCTTTACTACGAAAAAGATGCTCCAGGACTGTAATTCATGTTTACCTTTGTACTGATTTCCACCAACCATCAGCTCTCTATAACAGGGAGGATAAACACTACTTTGTTCCCTTCAATGCTTTGTTTTTATTAAGTATGATTTGTATTATAAAATGTCTTTTCAAAATATGTCAACACTTTTTCATTATTTTTTATATTTTCATTCTCACTGCATCGTATGTTTCATAATAACAAATGTGAATCATTTGCATTGCGATTGATCATTCCAATGCGCATCATCTCATTTTGAATACGTTCCAATAACGTACTTTCAAGCTTTGTCTCATCAAACAATTGCCGGAGATGAATCACTTCATTTTCAATACAATCTGCATCATTTATCTTTGTTAATAAAACGAAAAATAATGTTGCATATACTGTAGGACTTTGATGAATCAACTCGTTTTTTTCCAACAGCTGTTTAAATAAATACTTCAATGCTTGTTTTTCTTCTTGCAGTGAAGATATAGAAAAATACGATAAAACAGTTTCAATCCCTTTTTCAGCAATAACATCCATGTATAACACAAACCGCAAAAAGATAATATATTCTTTCTCTGATATTATACTCATTTTAGGGCGTTCTATTAAAAAATCTGCAAGCCAATCTTGCCAAAATTTTTGTTGTTCTCTTATGCTCAACGTTTTTACATAATACGATACATTTTCTACAAACTTTACTTTCTCTATCTCTTTTCCCTGTATAAAAAGAGTGTACAACCAATCTATTTGTTCATCCCAATATAAAATACATTTTAAAAAGACGAGACTTAGCCATTTCATAAATACTTCTTGTGTTTGTCCATTCAACAAATGTAAATGCCGAACAGCAAAAGCAATATGTTTCTTTGTTTGTATAAATAAAGGCAAATTGATTTGTGTATTCACAAACCCTGCCCATGCATACTTTGTTTCCTCTTCGTTTTTCTGCAAATTTAAATACGGAATCATATGCTTTCTACACCAATGCTTTTCGATATGATAGAGAAATGTTAAATCAGCTGTTAACCTCGCAATCATAATATTTACGTAGTATGATTTTTTCCGCATTTGCTCTTCAAATACACACAAATAAGCATGTATATTTCGATCATATAAATGTTCATATGCAAGAAGTTTTAATAAAACTGCTGTTATTTTCCCTACTGGATGCAAAGCAGCTTCATTATAGTAATCTGTTTGCTCTTTACCTCTTCCTTGCTCTCCTTTCATAACATGAGGAAACAATGAAAATGCAAGCTGTTTTACTGCTCGAATTGTGTCTTCTTGAAATTCCTCTAACTGATTGCTCTTTTCATACAGAAAACTACTAATAAGCCAATGGTAAGTGGTATGCCTTACAAATTGATGCAGCAGTGGTAAAAGCTTTTGTATTTGCTTATCCGTTAATTGTCGATTATTGCGCCACTCTCTCATGAATATAAACCATACTTCTTTACTCACTTCTTTATAGCTAATTAATTGATACGCAAGTGAAATACTCCATTGTACATTTGTTTTACAAGCCTTTGAAAGCATTTCTAAAAAATGATGTTTCTCAAACAATCCTTCTTGTGAATATTGAAGAACTTGTCTTATCATTTCTTCCTCTTTCATATGTAATAAACTATCTGTTGTTAAATTGCATGTAATTGGTTGTAATGTTCGCTCTTCTTGTAAATCTGGAAACTGCCTCGATAAAAAATGAGGGAATTTCTGTTTCATGGATTCATATGTTTGTTTCGTAGATTCATGATTTGGATTGCACATATAAATCCAGTCGATTAAGTTGCAAGCTACATAACATGTCTTTTCTTCAAACTGTTTCACTATGGTTGTCAGCACTTTTTCCTTCGTGTGTTCAGATGCATGCTCATAATGATTCTTTAACAGTTGGAACACTTCATGCTTACAAGTGTCTTCAGTAAGCAATTGATGTTGTAACACCCATTCTATTTTTTCATTTTGCTTTCGGAAAACAGTATGGTTCATACTATGCACCGCAATTCGCTTTTGCAGAGTATTTCCAAATTCAATCATAAAAGAAATATAAAAATTTGCTTTATCTTCAAAATGAGAACAAACATAGTCCATACAATCTCTAACAATATTAATTAAAAAAGAAAATTCACGCGGTTGACTATCTTGCTCATGCGGTTCAATTGCACTTCGCGACTCACTAACTGAATCGTAGATCTGAAGTGCCTGTTGTTTTAGCGTTAATCTCTGTAGTTTTTCTAATCCAATCTGTAAAATTGGGATCGAAAAATAAGAAAGATGCGGCTTTACTTTCGCTTCCCATAT
This sequence comes from Bacillus sp. 103mf, assembly GCF_900116295.1. Classification (GTDB taxonomy): domain Bacteria; phylum Bacillota; class Bacilli; order Bacillales; family Bacillaceae_G; genus Bacillus_A; species Bacillus_A bruguierae. Next base: position 21,244 of record NZ_FPAF01000004.1, on the reverse strand, counting down.
GTGCTGCATCTTTGAAAAGGTTGCAGCTGATAGATGGTTTGTTTCTGCTAACTCTACAACATCTTGCATCTCTTGTTCCCATTGCCGAAGTCGCTTCAATTTTAGTTTTCCATCTAATATACAGGTTAGTAAAAGAACCATAATTTCTTTATGCTCTGGATACGTACATTTATGAAGCAAAGGAGGTAGATTTTCAATGAAACATTCATTTCTTTTTGCCTTTTCTAACAATAATAAAAGCCACTTCGCAAACGAAACTATATGTATCGGCTGTTCCATCTCTACTAAAAATGTACATATCGTATTCCATAACAAGGCAGATATTTCTGTATTATTTTTATACATTAACTGAAATAATTCATTTTGGTGGCTTACTAAAAAATGATCAACAATCCACTTTGCAAGCAACTGATCTTTCTCAGAAGTCTCAGCTTCCTCCGAAAATAAATTTCGCAATTGTCCCTCTTTTTCTAACCATTCCACCCATTCGTAGTCTCTTGCAAATTCTACAAAATAACGAAGTGTCTCAATCTTTTTTATAGATTGCTTAATGTAAGACAGCTGCTCTTGTTCTAAAGATGGCGGAACCGTTACGATATCACGAATTCGTGTTCTTTTTGTAATATAATTATCTCCCATTAACTCTGCCCATCGCTGCACTGCTTTTGCTAATGATTGATGATTTTGCGTCTTATTCGGATATACAATGGGCTTCACCCCTAAATGTTCCCAATGATATGTATTTTCCCCGTGAGCCACAAAAGCATACCGCCTCGTACTCGGTGGTAATCCAGTTGCTAAATATTTCATAACAGGGTCATTATGACTATATCCAATAAACAAAACTGTATAATTAGAAAATAGATCAACTAAAAACCGTCTAGCCCATCCTTCTGTTAAGTAAGCTCTTCCGAAATCACCATCTGTCAAAATTAAATTTTCTTCCTCTTGTTCCACATTACCGTGAATATATGCCAATCCTTTAAAGGCTCTTCCTGTTGGAAGTGCCGGAGCATAGTATATATTTACTTTACGTTTTGATTCCTCAAGTACCGTTGTAAAATGTTGATCAAAATTTGTAGTAACAATCCGAACATTCTCATCAACTGCAAATAATTGCAAAATAGAATAATGCAATGGATTTGGCGTTGAATATGCTACATGAACAAGATTCTTCGCAACTTGATGAACATCTTTCGTTTTTGCAATTTTTCCAAGATAATAATCGTGCGGTTCATTTTCCTCACGTTTTTCTACATATAGAGCGTTCGCAATATCATCCACTAAATCATCAAAATTTGGTAAGTTTGAATTACCTTTCATAGATACTCCAGCTCCAACAAATAAAACCAGTTTCCCTTGTTCAAGTTTATCAAATAGTTCATCTGGAATTTCTACTTCTGAAGTAATCCACACCCCGATCCCTCCTTACCTAAAAATGTTAATTTTCTCTTTCTAATATAACATTTTCTTTTTATTTTTTTAATATTTAGACAAGTAAAATATAATATAAAATTTAAATTTTATATAAAAAATTGCACATGAAATAACTGTTAATAAAGGAAACAGAATAAGTACTAAAAAAATCAGATTGATTTAACGTATTCATCTTCCTTCTTAAAAAACACCTTGCAAGTTGCAATTTTAAATTCCCATGCATAAAGTCCCTTTTTTCATTCAAACTAAATAGAAAAAGAGAGGTTCAAATGATGAATCATATTACGATTATGCTGATCAAATTTATATCCTGTATGATTGCTTTTGCAATTGGTTTGGATTTATTCTTTGATGCAACAATTGTTGACATCTTTTCTTTTAGTTTATTTGTTACAATCGCTTCGTATATGCTAGGAGATCAAATTATCTTACCGCGAGCGGGAAATACTGCTGCACTCATGATTGATTTTCTTTTTACTTATATGAGTGTATGGATTTTCGGCAGCGTACTTTTAGATAATTATATGCAAATTGCTTGGGGGAGTATTTTATCAGCAATTATAATTACAGGGGCAGAAATTTTTGTTCACCGCTATTTAATGGATCGCATCGCTACTTATCAAACGATTGAAAGAAAACCATTCACTTTCAACAGATCATTAGCTTATGGAACAGAGTTTGCTGAGGAGCAAGATGTTACTGATACGAAAAAACGGAAATGATGTAACGAATATACAGATGTGAGTTAAACAATACTACACTCTCTTGAACGAAAAGAAAAATCCTGAGAATTACGATTTCTCAGGATTTTCTGTCAAATTGAGATCATTTGTTTATCAAACAACAATTCATTCACTTCACATGTCTTTTATGAAGAAGCTGGTAATGAACGAAATACAATAGTGAGATATTATTAAAGCAACATTTTAAAAAACTTTTCATTTCAACATTTGAGGTTTTCTCCAATACCCTCTATCTTTATGATACAAAATAAGAGCAATCACTAAAATTCCTGATGCAATCCAAATAGCTCTGTGCCCTATATGAGTGGTAGTAAATGTGCCTAACAGTGCACCAATTATAAAAGAAAAAATAATAACAAAAAATTCATTAAATCGTTTTTTCTCTTCCTGATCATGTTTTATAAACGCTAAATATGCAGCCTGCGTCAAAGTTCGAAGATTTCCTGTTGTCATCGTTGAATTGTAAGCCCACTTGTCAAGTTTATTAAAAGTAGAGATCTGTAAAGATGATACAAACGAAATGCATACTGTAACTACTATGTTAGGAATACTTTTTGGCAAGAACCCTACAATGATTAAAACGATACATTCTAGAATAAGAATAGAGCGTCTATAACTATGCAATGCATGTCTTATATGAGGAATCTTTACTACTTCTGATATTAAAACTCCTAACATAAAAGCTAAAATAGGCGGGATATAAAGCAAAGCATTATGCCATTCTCCGTTAGCTGCTCTTATAGCGAGTAATACTACATTCCCTGTTTGTGCATTAGCAAATACTCCGTCCCTACTGATGAAAGTATACGCATCTAAAAAGCCTCCAACTCCAGCTAACAAAACACCCAAATAAACAGAGTTTGAAGATAATGAGGGGATTGTACCTAGTTTGTCTTTCATATTATTATCTCCTTGTACCTTATGTTACAGATATTATCCATTTATATAAAAACAACACCCTTATGAAATCCTTCACAAGATATTCGCAATTTATATCTTGATGTCGCTTTCTTATACTTTTTCCTAATATGATATAATACCATACCAAGATTTTCACCTACAATCAACACAATTATTTAACATATTATAATTGTTTAATTTCGTTCATATTTTTCAATATAACCTAAAATGCGTAAATCGTTATAATTAAATAGAACAATTTATAAAAAATAACCCAAAAAGGATTCTTATACAGAATCCTTTTTGGGTTACTCACGCTCGCTTTCTCCCTTTGTTTTACATCTAGCACATGGCAGGAAAAAGCCCTGACCGCTTCTATGCATGACCAGGTACACTCGCCCTTCGAAAAAGAAAAGGGTTTTATGTTGTTTTTTCAATTTGTATTTATACATACATTAGAAAAAGATTGTTTATCCTTTTTGATAATATTCTTCCATAATTTGCGGTGGTACCATTCCGCCACCTGTTGCCCACATAATATGCGTTGCTTGTTTCATTTTCTCTTGCATTTGATTTCCTTGCATATATTGCTGTTTCTTAAAGAGTTGAACTGGTCCGTATACACTAGCCAATGCTGACGGCTCTAATTTTATTCCTTCTGTATCAGCCATAGCCTTTAGTAATCTATATAACTCTTGGTCACTAACTGTGTAACAGCCACTTAATAACGGTTCCATCACTTTTCCTACAAATCCTGATGCTCTTCCTACCGCAAGACCGTCAGCTTCTGTTACATTATCAATGCCAAAGTCTTGGACAGAAATTTCATCGTGAAGGCCTGTCAGTAAACCAATTAACATACAAGGAGAATGAGTTGGCTCCGCAAAGAAGCAATGTACATGATCACCAAACAATAATTTTAAACCGAACGCTACACCGCCAGGTCCGCCGCCGACACCACATGGTAAATAAACAAATAACGGATGATCAGCATCAACAATAACGTTTTGATCTTGCAGTTGCTTTTGTAAACGAGAAGCTGCTACAGCGTATCCAAGGAATAGATTTTTTGAATTCTCATCATCAACGAAATAACACATTGGATCCGCTTCTGCTTGCCTTCTTCCTTCCTCGACTGCCTTACTATAATCCGCTGCATATTCGACAACTGTAACATTTTTACTGCGTAGTAAATCTTTCTTCCACTGTTTTGCATCAGCGGACATATGAACCGTCACATTAAATCCAAGTTTCGCACTCATAATGCCAATACTAAGACCTAAATTCCCCGTAGAACCTACTGCAATTGAATATTGCGAAAAGAACGCACGGAATGTATCACTATCTAAAACGGAATAATCATCTTGTTTATTTAATAATTGATGTTTCAAGGCTAAATCTTCTGCATGTTTCAGAACTTCATAAATCCCGCCTCTTGCTTTAATAGATCCTGATATCGGAAGGTGGCTATCACATTTTAGTAATACATTACCCGCGATATGCTGACCATACTCTTGTTCTAAATGTTGTTTCATAGAAGGAGTTGCGACTAAAGGAGACTCAATGATTCCATTTGTATCTTTTGTCTCAGGAAAAGCTTTCGCAATATACGGCGCAAAACGTTTTAATCTTTCCTCCGCATCCTTTACATCATCTTTAGTAAGAGGTGCTTTTTGAATTCCTGTTTCGAATTCTTCTTTATTCGGATTCACCCAAAATACTTCCTCTGTCAAAACGAGTTGATTTAATAAAGGATGCTTTTCTTTTAACGTTTGTATAACCTCGCTGTCATATTTCTTCATTCGTCTATTCTCCCTTCTTCATTCCTACCATGTTATCATTTCAAAGTTTAAATTTATTTATTATAATTAAAATAAATTTAACACACAAACAAAAATAATTAAATATAAATTAATAAATTTTAATTAAATTTAATTTAAACTATATAAATACAAATTAAAAATCGACATAAAAACCCGCTTTCTTTTTAGATGGACGAGAACATCTGGCCATGCATAGAAGCGGTCAGAGCCTTTTTCTGCCACATGCAAGGTTTACAACAAAAAGAGAAAGTAAGTAGCGGTCATGTTGTATTCTGCATAGCAGCGACTTATATATCGAAAAATTAAAATAGATTTGTATAGTAAAAGGAGAGTAAATATGAATGATATAAATGTTGGAGAGAAAATAGCAGAATACCGAAAAGCACAAGGATTAAGTAGTCGAGAACTGGCAACACTCGTCAATATCACTCCTTCTATGTTAAGCCAAATTGAAAAGGGATCAGCCAATCCATCTCTACAAACTCTTAAATTAATATCTAACGCATTAAATATTCCTATGTTTAATTTCTTTTTGGAAGATACAAATGCCCAAAGTTTAGTTGTAAGAGCTGACAGGCGAAAAAAAATTACCTTTCCTGAAAGTGAAAGTTTATCATACGAGTTACTTTCTCCCGATTTAAGTGGAGCCCTCGAGCTTGCTCTTATGACTTTATTACCGCAATCCTCTTCTTCTGAAGAACCAATCGAGCATAAAGGTGAAGAAATCGCATTTGTTTTAGAGGGAACTGTGACACTACAGTTAAATCAAGAGACAGTAACTTTATACAAAGGAGATAGTGTCAAAATCCCTTCTTATATGAAACATAAATGGGAAAATCCATATAAAAAGAAAGCGGTAGTCATCTTTGCGATTACCCCTCCTACTTTTTAAGTATTTATCAAATGCATGAATAAGACTATATGAAAATCCTATTAACAAATAAGCCAACATTTCTAGAAGCTTATCCTAAAAGTGTTGGCTTCATTTTTCTTCTAACCGAAAACACATGTAGCATGTCTAGGCTAACTTTACTTCTTTTATATCGACTATATCCGCAAACCATCCTAATATTGTTTGATGATGTTGAATAATCTCTTCTGCACGTAGTTGCTTCGAATCAAACGTACTATGCGTCCCTTGAATCAACGTTACTTTATATCCTTCACTAAACGCACGGCGAACAGTTGTATCTACGCAATATTCTGTTTGCAATCCACAAATGAACAGATGTTCAATTCCTTTTTCTCGCAAAACTTCCCGAAGATTTGTTTCATAAAAAGAATCCGGCGTTTCTTTTTCCACTATAACCTCATTTGACATTGGAGCAATTTTAGAATGAATATGCCAACCTGCTGTTCCTTTTTCTAACGGATGACCCTTAGATCCATTATGCTGCACGTAAATAACAGGAATATCATGCGTGCGACATTTTTGAATAACTTCCTGTAAATTCTGCAATAAGTCAGAGCCATTATGTACAGGTATACCTACTGTATACATTCCTTCTTGTACGTCAATTACTATAAGTGCTTGTTTCATTACAATCGCTCCCTCTGTTTTTATATTCCATCATCCAACAATCTTCCACTACCCCTTCATGCAATTCATGTTCTTTTAATACTTTCACTTTTTGAAACCCACACTTCTCGTAACAATGAATTGCTCTTTCATTCCTTACTCTTGGATCCATCGCAATTGCGAATGCTCCTAATTCATTCTTAATATATGTAATTGCAGCTTGCACGAGCTCTGCACCAATTCCTCGGTTCCAGTACGCTGTTTCTCCGATAAATTGATCCATTCCCCACACATTTTCTCTCTCATCATATCCATATAACGCTTTCCATTCTGGATTTAAAGGATACATTTGTATATATCCAATAGGTTTGTTTTGATATTCTACAATACACTTCTTCTTTTTATCTTCTGAATTACTTATATAACGCTCTCGAACTTGCTGTGGTGATTGTGGTTTGTCTCGTCCTTCATAAAGTGAAACTTCCATCAGTGGAGAGTTTTTTCATCTCCCACTGATGGTTAGTTGAACCAATCGGGCTTTTACGGGCAGTTTCTTCCTCGTTTCTCTCTGAATCTTGAGGTGGGGGTCTTACTGCCCGTTAATGCGGGATAAAAGCGTAAAGCCTCAGGGCTTGATAACCAGTTTGATAATGTTCGAACATCATTTTCTGTTACGTATCGAATGGTTAGTTCCCCTTCTTGAAATATCATATAGTCACTCCTCTCTTGCAACATTATTGTGTTCGACTTTTAATAGAATAACCCTTCCTTGATGAAAAGAAGGATTGTTAAGGAAATTTATATTCCACTATGGTCAGATAATTTTACACAAAATAAAACTAATCTTAAAAACTTATTAATCTTAATATTACACTACATTTATATAAGAACCATATAAAAATCATTATATATTTCCCTTTTAAATCAAAAGATCTAATGTATTGTGAATTGTAGATTTTACAGTAAATCGACAGGCTTGTTTCAAAAACACTTCCAAAAATCAAGGCAATCCCTGGAGAGACAAAGAGATTATCTGTAAAAGCTTTCACGCTATATTCGCTCGATTTTCAAAAAGGTTCATTTTTTTCATAAAAAAGAACAACCATATTAGGCTGCTCGTCATATAAAAATATTCATCAATATAATTAATTTTTCTTTATAAATACTCTATTAAAAATCATATTTTTCAATATTATCCTTCGTAAACACAACTCGCTCTGGCAATACGATAATTCCATTTCCTTCTGCCTCATATTCATATCCTTGAATCGAATTTGGTTCTACTTTAACTTTTCCAACGCCAGGCACTTCAAAAGTATCACCTACTTTTAACTTTTTACCCTTCACCACCATCTCATTTGCAACATAAGTTGCAAGTGCACCTTGTTGCTTTACATCCCATAAACCAAACTGTTGAACTGTCCCGCGTTTTAAGTAATCACGCATAACATTAGGGGTTGAAAATCCAGTAACAGCAACTTTCTTATCCATTTTCAAATTTTCTACAGCCTGTGCCATTGCTGGTAATGCAGTTGCATCAGGACAAATAACTGCATGAATGTCTGGATACGTTTTTAAAATACTTTCGCCTACTGCTAATGATTTTTGAGCATTGTTTTCACCATACTGGGTCGTCACAATTTCCCAATTTGGATATTTTTCCTTTATTATCTCTTTCGCTTTTGAAACCCATTGATTTTGATCCGTTACTGTTGGACTAGAATAGAAGAATGCTACTTTTCCTTTATCTCCAATTTGTGAAGCTGTCATTTGAATAAGCAAGTTCGCCAATTGCTCAGATGTTCCTTGACTAATATAGAAAGAACGATCTTTCGGGTTCACATCAGAATCCCACGTTAATACGGTAATCCCCTTTTTCTTGGCGCGCTGCAAAGCTTGAGATAAACCATCAACAGAAGTGGATGAAACCATAATTGCATCATAATTTTGGTTAATAAAGTTATTAATATATTTTACCTGCCCTGATACACTTGCTTCAGAAGGTCCATCATATTTTAAATTTACACCGAGCTTATCAGCCATTTCTTTTGCACCTTCTCCGCCCGATGTAAAGAATCCGACTCCAGTTAATTTTGGAATAAAGGCTAATTTCACATCTTTTGATTTTTTACTATTTGATTTTGTATTTGTACATGCCATGATAGAAGCAACAAACAACAATAGAACGATAAATACACTTATCTTCTTTTTCATGTTGTTTCCTCCTTATATGAGACACTTTTTTTAGTGAAGAAATACCTTATATTTGAATGGCGCATTATAACTGAAAGAATTAAAATAATGCCAATTACTACATTAGATTGCTCATTTGTTAACCCCGTCATCTGTAATCCATATTGCATGATTCCAATAACGATACTGGCAAGAACGGTTCCTACTATACTTCCTTTTCCACCAGTAATAAGAGCACCGCCTAATACAACTGCTGTAATGACTGGTAAAATTGCTTCATTTCCTAAATCTGCTCGAGCTGATCCAAAATAAGCAGTTAGGAATATTCCCCCTAATCCACCTCCTAACCCTGAAAGCATATAGGCTAAAATGACAATGCGCTTCGTTTGAATTCCAGAATACTTAGCTGTTTTTTCATTTATACCTGTTAAAACTACATATCGACCGTATTTTGTATGACGCAAGAGAATAGAGAACAAAATTGTCATAATAAGAAGTAACCAAAATAAATTCGGAATCCCTAATAATGCTCCATTTGCAAGTTGAACATACGAATCTGGCAATCCACTAATTCCCTCATATCCAGTTGCTTTAGATCCTCCTGAAATGACAAGAGCAATACCAGAATATAAAAACATTGTTCCTAATGTTACAACCAGTGGTTCGACAGATGTCATTTGAATAATAAGTCCGTTTAAAAAACCAGCTAGTATACTTATGACAAGAGCAATCATTACAGCAATAACAATAGATATCCCATTCATCCACAATACACCAATAAGAATAGATGTAAGTCCCATAATTGATCCAACTGAAACATCGATTCCCCCTGTCATAATGACAAATGTCATCGGTATCGCAGCAATTGTAATAAAAATAAAATCGTTCATACTAAACAATAAATTTCCTATATTAAAAAAATCAGCATTTAATAGGCTAAAAGCGATAAACTCGGTAAATAACAAAAGAAGGAGTGCTCCCTCCCACTGAAAAATCCAGCGAAAAGATTTCATATTTCAACCTCCCTCCGCTCCTGTTTCCTCCATTTTTGCACTACACTATCTAGAATAATAATGAGTAATAATAAAAATCCTGAAATTGCGTTGTTCCAAAAGGCTGGGATTTTCAAGTATACTAATGAACTACTAATCACCTCTAAAAACAATGCTCCTAAAGTTGCACCAAAAACTGATCCAGTACCACCTTTTAAACGAATACCTCCGAGCACTGCAGCAGCGATTACTTGCAGCTCAATTCCTGTTCCTGTTTGATTCGGTACAAATCCAATATTCATCACAAATAAGCATCCAGCAATCGCAGCGGTTATTCCTGAAATCATAAAGGCCAAAATTTGCACTAACGCTACTTGAATCCCAATCAATCTTGCACCTTCTTTATTATCTCCTACCGCATAAAAATATCTTCCAAACGATATCTTTGTTAAAAAAAGATAAGTGACTATTAACAAAAGTCCAATGAACCAAACCGTTATAGGAATCTCTAACCATGTTACAGAAGACAATTTTTTATAGTCGTGTGGAATATCTTCAATCCATTTTCCTTCTGTATATATAATCATCAAACCTCGAATAATACCGAGCATACCGAGAGTCATAATAATTGCCGGGACACGAAATTTTGTCACACCTACACCATTTACAATTCCAATAAACGCACCAAGTAAAAGTGTAATTATAATTGCATAAAAAGAGTTATTCCCACTCTTCAAAAACATTCCGCATGAAGCAGCACATAACCCCATTATCGATCCAACTGATACATCAATATTTTTTGTAAATAATACAAACGATTGACCAATTACAAGAACAATTAAAATAAGGCTTGATTTTAAAATAATCGAAAAAGAATCGAATTGAAGAAAATCTCGATTTATCATACTAACAAGTATAATATAAAGAACTAACAACCCTACAATAGAGGTTTCACGCATTTTGAGTGCATATGTAACATATTTCATTCTTTTGAAACCTCCTCTCCACCATAAGCAGTACGTGTAATGCAGTCTAATGAAATTTCTTTCTGTTCTAAATGTGAAACGATATTACCATTTCTCATTACATACACACGATTTGCTAAATTCATAATTTCTTCTAAATCTGAGGAGATCAATAATACAGCTAATCCATTTTCTCTTAGTTTATTAATTGTTTCATATATTTCTAGCCTCGCCTTTGCATCTATACCGCGCGTTGGTTCATCTAAAATAATGAGTTTTGGCTCGCAAGCGAGGTATTTTCCTAACACTATTTTTTGTTGATTCCCTCCCGACAAAGATTCTATTCTTTGCTTTGTATCATGAACCGTAATTCGAAATTTTTTAATATACTCGTTCGTTAAAGCGCTTTCTTTTTCTTGTTTTAAAAAAAATGTACTTAAACGATATAGGAGGACAGAAGTTATATTTTGCTGAACAGAAGCAATTGAGAAAATCCCATGCCCCGCTCGGTCTTCAGGTACATAGATCATTCCTGCATCAATTCTCCTTTTTGTTGTCCACGCTGTAATTTCTGTCTTCTCCAATAGAATATTTCCTGCTGTTACAGATGTAATACCATATAATGCTTCAGCTAGTTCCGTTCTTCCCGCTCCCACAACGCCTGCAATTCCAACAATCTCTCCTGCTTTTACTTCTAGTGAAATATCTCGAAATTTATGACTAGATAAACCATTCACTTGAAGTACTCGTTTTAACTCTGCTTTTTCTCTGTACAGATTCTCTTCCTTTTGCATTTCCTGGTATCCTTCCGGTAATAATCCTTTTAACAACATATCGTAAGTAAATTCATTTACCTTACCTTGATTAGAAAGTACCCCATCACGTAAAATAGCTACTTGATTTGCAATTGCAAAAATCTCTGAAAGCCTATGTGTAATATAAATCATTCCAATTCCTTGTTCACTCAAATTTTTCATTACAACAAATAGACTTTTAATTTCGTTTGCTGTTAACGTCGATGTAGGCTCATCTAAAATCAGAATCTCTGCCTCTCTTATTAATCCTCTAACTATTTCTACTAATTGCTGCTGGGCAATAGACAACAATGACGCACGTTCCTCTAGCTGTAAATTCCAGCCAAGTTTCCTCATAAGTACCTCTAATTTCGTTCGAAGCTGTCTCTTATTTTGCTTCATACCTAATAAAATATTTTCCTCAATAGTCATATTCGGAAAAATAAGCGGTTCTTGCGGAACTAAATAAATACCATTTCGATGAGCTTCAGATGGATTAAAAAATGTAACAGGTCTCCCTTTTATTTTGATTTCTCCTTCATCATATGTGTACAATCCTGTCAATATCTTCATAAACGTTGACTTTCCAGCCCCGTTACCACCAACTAATGCAAAAATATCCCCTTTCTTTACTGTTAAATCGATTCCTTTTAGTACTGGTTGCTGTAAGAATGATTTTTTTACATTTTTAACTTCCAATAAAGGAAATGGTTCCAAACTTCTTTCACCTACCTTTAACAAAAAACAATTTTTCAAGCTCTTATGTTTTGCTCTACTTGTTTTGTAGCATTGTATATCTTTTTCTTCATATCTAGAACTTATCTTTCTCAAGTAATTTCCAACTGCTGACGGTATAAATAAAAATTCATGTACATATGTTGAAGAGATGGCAAGCATAATGTAGCTAAACTTTGAAGAAAATTTGTTAACGAAAGCTGCTTGGCATTATTAAAAAGATCATCTTATCAAACAAGAAGTTGTCTCCTTACTACATATATCTAGAAATAAGGTTGTCCGTTTACTATATATATCCATTTTACTTTTTCGACATATCAGTCACTGCTATGCAGAATACAGCATGACCAGATGCTCTCGTCCGCTTAAAAAGAAAGAGGGTTTTTATGTCGATTTTTTAATTTGTATTTATATAAAGAAGGAACGGACTGAAGGAGAGTGGAGTATAATGGCTGCTCTATTAGCTTATGATGCCGGAACTGGTAGTATCCGAGCTGTCTTATTTGATTTACAAGGTAATCAACTTGCTGTTAGTCAACGAGAATGGGTTCACATAGAAAACTCCCGATATCCGGGTTCAATGGATTTTGATGTAAAGGAAAATTGGAAACTTATTCAAGACTGCACAAGAGATGTACTACAAACAAGTGGGATTCCCCCTTCTTTTATTCAAGGAATTAGTGCAACAAGCATGCGCGAAGGATTTGTTTTATATGACAAGAATGGTACTGAAATTTGGGCGTGTGCCAATGTTGATAACCGTGCGGCGGCGGAAGTTACACAACTTAAACAAATACGATCTCACCTTGAACAAGATGTATATACAATATCAGGGCAAACATTCGCTCTAGGTGCATTACCAAGATTAAAATGGATTGCGAAACATCAACCTGACATTTATGAAAGAGCACATTCTATTACAATGCTAAACGATTGGATTTTATATAAGTTTTGCGGTGTATTACAAATGGATCCTTCCAATGGATGTACGACGGGAATTTTTAATTTACATACTAGAAATTGGGCTCCAGAATTAATAGAGAAATGCAACCTCTCATCAGTACTCTCACCGAAAATAAACGAAGCCGGAACTATTATTGGAAACGTAACAAAACAATGTGCAGCAGAAACTGGATTATTCGAAGGAACGCCTGTTGTTACTGGAGGCGGAGATGCGCAAATGGCTTCTCTCGGTTCTGGAGTTGTCAAGAGCGGGCAAACATTCATTTGCGGCGGAAGTTTTTGGCAACAAGAAGTAAACGTAAGCAACCCTGTACTAGATCCAAACGCTCGCATTCGTGTAAATTGTCACGTTCTTCCTACTCTTTGGCAGTACGAAACAATTGCCTTTTTTCCCGGTCTTGTTATGCGCTGGTTTCGGGACGCTTTCTGTCAGGAGGAAAAGCAACGAGCAAAAGAACTAGGTATCGATGCTTACGAATTATTAGAGGAACAAGCAAAACATGTCCCAGTTGGATCACACGGTATCATTCCGATTTTTTCTAATGTTATGAACTATATTTCTTGGCGACATGCATCTCCCTCTTTTATAAATTTAAACTTAGATTCTGAAAAGTGCGGGAAGAAAGAAATGTTTCGGGCAATTGAAGAAAATGCAGCTTTCGTAACATATGGAAATTTAAAGTTAATTGAAGAATTAACAGGACAGTTCCCGAAAGAAGTAACTTTTGCCGGAGGGGCTTCAAAGGGAAAGTTATGGTGCCAAATTGTTGCTGATGTATTAGGCGTTCCTGTAAAAGTACCAGTGGTCAAGGAAGCAGCTGCTTTAGGAACAGCAATTGTGGCGGGGATTGGTGTCGGTATGTATCATTCAATGGAATCTATTTCCGAACAATTTGTAAAATGGGAAACAACTTATATACCGAACAATGAAAATCATAAACAATATCAAAAGCTATACAAAAACTGGAAGGATGTATATCAGCAGCAACTCCAATTAGCTGATCAAGGATTTACTTCTCATATGTGGATTGCACCCGGCGCTCTGTAAATTGTTACAAAAAGGAGTGAAAAGTATGTTAAAGGTGAATGAAGAAGATTTCTCCTATCGCTTTGGTGATAATGGGCCAAAATATTTAGTAAAGGGTCCTAATATTGATATAGGTGTAGTTGTCATTAAACCAGGGCAAGATTTTCAAAATCATTATCATACAACTTGCGAAGAAATTTTCTATGCATTAGAAGGTGAGATAGATTTCTATATTAATCACGTAAAAGTTCCTATTAAGCAAGGCGACGTCTTACAAGTTCATCCTCATGAATCTCACTATCTCATCAATCGCTCTTCTCAAAATTTTAAAGCGCTCTTTATTAAATCGCCTCATTTACAAGAAAAAGATACTGTACAAACAGAAAATCCAAACTGTAATTAAGGAGTGATACCCTATGACTTGGGGATTTCAAAATCGCCTAAACACTATTTTGCCTGATGGAAAAGCAGTTATGTTAGCAATTGATCACGGTTACTTTTTAGGACCCATTCATGGATTGGAACAGCCTCATGAAACAGTAAAAAGCTTACTTCCATATACCGACTCCCTCTTTTTAACGAGAGGCGTTCTTAATTCTTGTATACCTGAAGATTGTAAAACCCCTATGGTTCTTCGTGTGTCAGGCGGTGCGACTGTAGTTGGAAAAGATCTTGCGAATGAAACAATCGTTACTCCAATAAAAGAAGCTTTGCGTCATAATGTAGCTGGCGTTGGCGTATCTGTCTTTGTTGGATCTGATTATGAAACACAAACTGTAACAAACCTTGCTAATGTTGTATCTGAAGCACATGATTACGGCTTACCTGTACTCGGAATCACCGCAGTAGCAAAAGAACTTCAAAAACGAGAAGCACGTTTTTTGGCGTTAGCTTCACGTGTATGTGTTGAAATGGGTGCTGATATCATTAAAACGTATTACTGTGAAGGCTTTGAAAAAATCACAAGTACATGTCCGGCTCCAGTTGTGATTGCAGGTGGGCCAAAGTTAGACACCATTGAAGCAGTGCTTACGATTACATACAATGCACTGCAAGAAGGGGCAGTCGGTGTCGATATGGGGCGAAATATTTGGCAATCTGAACATCCGGCTGCGATGATTCAATCGATTCATGGTATCGTAAAAAATAGATTAAATGTAAAAGAAGCTCTAGAATTATATAATACGATTACAAACTAAGCATTCATATATAAGTAAAAAAAACGACATAAAAACCCATTCCTTTTTAGGGGAGGACGAGAGCATCTGGCCGTGTATAGAAGCGGTCAGGGCCTTTTCCTGCCACATGCAAGGTTGAAAACAAAAGAAGAAAGCAAGTAGCGCTCATATTGCATTCTGCATAGCAGTGACTGATATGTCGAAAAATGAAAATGAATTTATATAGTTTCTTACTTAACTTTATATGTTTCGTATACTACTAATATAACAGTTCATGGACTAGTATTAAGGGAGAGAAAAAAGATAATGTATCTTCAGTTCTATTCATACAATCGTATAACCCCTGACACTCCTAATAAACATAAAAAATAAATTACGATTAAGAACAAGAAACATGGTTTATCCACATTTCTTGTTCTTTTCTAACTTCTATTATTGAAAATATTATTTTTTTCTTTTAAAGCTACAACAATTTCTCTTTAATTTCTTTTATCGTTAATCCCTGATACTCTTTCAAATCTTTAATCTCTGCCAATCGTTCAAGTGCCTTCACACGAGGATATCTTCTCGTTAGCCTAGTATCTTCTTGTTCAAACGGAACGAGTCCTTCCTCGGTGTAATATTTAATAGTACTGTAGCGAATACCTGAAAGTTGAACCAATTCACTAATACTTACATACTCTGATTTCTGTATTATCTCTAAACTTCGCTGTCTTCCCATCACTTATCACCTATTATGTTGTTGCTGATGCTGCAATTGTAGCAATAGAGGCATCAATATTCTTAATTGCTTTATCAATAGATTTAATGGTTTCAAACATTTCTTCTTTACGGAGTTGCTCAATTTTTTGTTTCAATGCCTTACGCTCAAACTCAGAAAAATAATCGTTTAACATTTTCTTCGCATTTAAAAACAGTACCAACACAATAGTATGCTCTTCCAGATTACCTTCTTCTAATAGTTCAGCACGAATTTTTTCCACAATGTAATTGCGAGTGTTTGCTACATCTACATATTTTTTCTTTGGTACAACAAACAAGATTTCTGTATTTTCCACTTCTAGAACATCTTTTTCTACAAGCCCCTCTACAACTAACTTATAAACTTCACGTTGCTTAAACATGTGGTTATAGAAATAAGATGCCCATTTTTTCAATTTTTTCGGTTTTT
Organism: Bacillus sp. 103mf; assembly: GCF_900116295.1. Lineage (GTDB taxonomy): Bacteria > Bacillota > Bacilli > Bacillales > Bacillaceae_G > Bacillus_A > Bacillus_A bruguierae. Next base: position 4,804 of record NZ_FPAF01000004.1, on the reverse strand, counting down.
CCGAAGTCATAATTCCTAATAAACGATCAAGAGACTTATCTCCTGTTGAAGTAAAATCTAGAATCGTTACTGTATCGTCGTCTTCAAATTTCACCTTACCTTTTAAAGACAACTCCACTATACAAGCCATAACAGTATAGAGTGCGATATGTTGTCGGAAAATAGATTTTAGTTTATTCGTTTCACGGTCTAAAGATAATAATACAAATTCTTCAGGAATAGTTAATTCTTTTAACAATTGACTTACCTCCCGTTTTTATAATGGATTTGCAATTCAGCACTTACTACTTATTACTTACTACTTATTACTTATTACTTATTACTTATTACTTATTACTTATTACTTATTACTTATTACTTATTACTTATCATATGTAAAAAAACTAAAAAACGCAACAGAATATTATATTTATTTTAAACGTTTTAAATTATCAGTATTTTCACTCCCTGTAAAGGATGTATTCTATGTAAATGTAAACCAAAAAAGTCCTTTGACTAAATTTGACTAAATTGATTAATGAATCGCGATCATATAAACGCTCCAAGCAAGACAAAAATAATACTATTAAAACGAAAAGAAGAATAATAGAAATGATAGTTATGATTGAAAACTGATCTATCATCCTGTTTATTCTTCCTATTTCTGCTTTATATTATTAGGTTATATTAATTTTCATTGTTAATATTCTACTTAAAAGATCATTAAATTAAGAGGTTATTCCCTTACAAAACTTTAATGTTGAGTCTAATTTTTCTTTCTCTTTCAGCAAGTCCATTAATTGACAAGCAGCTACTGCAAACTCTGCAAATGCAGTACCTTTTGCAGTTATTATTGTGTCTTCTACTTCAATATCTGTACCTGTATATACTGATGTTTCAAACAGGGCTTTGTTATTCTCATATGTATGCTGGAGACACGTAAAATTTCTACCGTTAAGTACCCCTGCTTTCCCCAACAAAATGGCGGAAGCACATATAGAAGCAATGGGAATATGTAAGTTAAAGGCGTTCATTAATGTCTCACTAACAATTCCCTCATCTACTATTTCATGAACACCATCTCCTCCAGAAATAAGGACTAGATCAAATTCATTTACTTTAATTTCAGATAAAGAAGCTTCGACTTGACTCCATAACCCACCAATACTTTCTACTGGTTTACCATCTACGGAGACAGTAGTAATTTTTGCTTTACCTATTTTTCTAAGCAAAAATAATGCGTGAGCTATTTCAAAATCAGCGTATTGTGGATAAGCAAGAAATAATATTTTTTTCATACAATTATTCTTCTCCTTTACACTTGTTATTCAATTACATATAAAACCTTAAACATTCCTATCCGACACTTTCTGATGAAATTACAAAGGTTTTTATTGTCGAATTATTAGAATAGTCAATATAAAATCTGGTATAATGAAAGCAGTAATGAAAATCTATATATGTCCATTTTAATTTTTCGACATATAAGTCGCTGCTATGCAGAATACAATATGATCAGTACTCGATTGCTCCTTTTGTTTTAAACCTTGCATGTGGCAGAAAAAGGCCCTGACCGCTTCTATGCATGGCCAGATGCCCTCGCTTGCCTAGAAAGGAAGAGGGTTTTTATGTCGACTTTTTAATTTGTATTTATATAATATATCGGACGGTGTTATATATGAATGAAACTCTTACCTTACAAGAATACTCTTCTAATTATCAATCTCAAATTTTAGATTTAATCCTTTCCATCCAACAAGATGAATACAATATCCCTATTTCAAAAGAGGATCAACCTGATTTACTTAACATAGAAAGCGTTTATCAATCTGGTAACGGTAATTTTTGGGTTGCACTTTATCAAGGAGAAGTTGTAGGCACTATCGCTCTTTTAGATATTGGCAATCGTCAAGTAGCATTGAGAAAAATGTTTGTGAAAAAAGAGTTTAGAGGCAAATTATTTCAAACAGCTAGTCTTTTATTACATAATACGATTGCATGGGCAAAGACAAAAGAAGTGAAAGAAATATACTTAGGAACGACGTTACAATTTGTAGCGGCCCATAGGTTTTACGAGAAACATGGTTTCGAAAATATAGAACTTAACAAGTTACCTACCAATTTTCCTATCATGCAAGTAGATAAAAAGTTTTATAAATACATCGTTTCATAACGAAAAGACAATCTAAGACCTGAAACTAAAGGTTTAGATTGTCTTTATTTTTATGTATTTAACGTACTTTTTGAAGTAATGTCGCCCATTCTTCCTTCAATAGCGAATACATAATCGTATCATGCATCACTTCATTTTGAATCATATATTTTCGAAGCAATCCTTCTTCCATAAAGCCTGCTTTTTGTAGTAATTTGCGCGATGATTCATTTTCCGGGTACACAACTGCTGAAATTCTCTCAAAATAAAGTGTTTCAAACCCATATGTAAGAATTGCTTGTAGTGCTTCTGTCGCATATCCTTTTCCCCAATACGTTTCATCAAGTTCATAGCCGATTTCAGCTCGTTTATGTCTGTTATTAATAAGATGAAAACCGCACGTTCCAATTAGTTGATCTGTTCCTTTTAATACAATTCCCCAGCGGAATGCAGAGCCTTCTTCATATCTGCTCCTAAAATTTTTGATGACGTTTTTTACTTCCTCGATATTTTGAAACGAATCCATTCCAAAATACCGAATAACAGGTTCTTTTGTAAAATATTGAAACATTGTATCTGCATCAACTAACGTTAATTCTCTTAACTGCAAACGATCTGTTTCTAAACTAGGAAACCTTTCCATTCTCTTTCCCCCTTAATCTAATGAACTGCAAATTTCAATAAAATTCCCGTCTGGATCAGAAACGTAAGAAACGGTTTGTCCCCATGGCTTTGTAACAGGCTCTACTAATACTGTTACACCATGTTTTTTTAGCGTATATATTGTTTCATTCACATCATCAACCACAAATCCAATCTCAAATGTAGATGATTCTGATAACATCTTCGGAATTGATAATCCCGGTAACTGTTGAACACTTTCTCTACTATTGATTGCCAAAATTGTGGAACCTGTATCGAACTCAACATATGCACCGTGCTCCCCCTTTATTGGTAACTGTAAAATATCACGATAAAATGATATATTTCATTTGTAAATTCACATTTCTTCCTCCTTCACATCCCTACTATATTTGACAAAAAACGCAAAAGTCCTTTCTATAATTTTTTCATGAATAAACACCTCCATAGTTACAAATGCTAACAATGGAGGTGTGTTAAAATGGAACCAATGCTTTGTCCAAGTTGCAAAACGAACCGTACACGATTCAACATTATTGAACAATCAGTAAAACCGGTAAAATTAAATCCACAGACTGGTCAGATTGAAGAAGAATATACAAATGATAATATAAGTGCATTTCATATGGCTTACCAAGGTCCTACATACCGTGTACAATGCGCTGCGTGTGGATTAATTGAAAACCCAGAGCAATTTATTAAACCCGCACAAAATCAATCTTTTTAATTGGTGAATGACCCCTCCTTAACACTCTTACGAGCTGTTTGAAGAAGGGGCTTCCTGTTTCTTAGAGCGTTGCTGCTTGGGGTTCCCAAGCAGTCTTACATACTCTCCGCAGGCGTCGTTTATACTGTTTGGGCACAACCTTGCCCTACAGTTTCAGTCTTCATTCGCTCTCACACGTAATTATTCTAACCCCTTTCGCAAAATGTTTAGACTTGCATTATGATCCCTGTCTAATACCGTTCCACACTTTGCACAAATATGTGTCCGAATAGAAAGTGATTTTTTCACACGATTCCCACAGCTTGAACAATCTTGTGATGTATATGCTGAATCTACTTTTACTAGTAGGCCTCCAAATTTCTCACACTTATACGAAAGCATGCGGCGAAAAGCACCCCAGCCCGCATCAGAAATCGACTTTGACACCTTTCGATTTTGAACCATGTTTCGGATATCGAGGTTTTCCATACAAATTACCGAATACATTTGCGTAAGGCGATAACTTAATTTGTGTAAAAAATCTTTTCTTTGATTCGCCACCTTTTCGTGAAGATTATGAATCCGCTCTACTTGCTTCTTATAGTTCGCAGATCCTTTCTTTTTCTTTGAAAGATTACGTTGTGCTTTTTTCAATTGCTTTTCTTTTTGACGAAGAAATCTGGGATTTTCAACTGACATTTCATTGGAAAGAACAGCATATTTGTTTAGTCCTACATCTATACCAATTGCGTGCTCCATAACAAAAGAGGAAGGTACAGCTTGTCTTTCGACACTAAAAATAGCGTACCATCTCTTAGATTGACGTTTGATAATGAATTGTTTGATGATTCCTTCTATCGGGCGATGAAGAAGGATATCAATTTCTCCTAATCTTTTGTTATATAATTTTCCGTTATCCGCAAATGACATCGCATAGCGGTGTTTTCCATTCGGTTTGAATCCAAATTGAGTAAAAGTGAGACTGTTATATTCTTTACACTTTTTCATTTTTGGATAGTTGGCATCCCCACGAAAAAAGCCATCATATGCCTTTTTCAGTCGTAAAAATACTTCTTGTAAGGGCTGTGATGGCACTTCTTTTAGAAAAGGATATCTCTTTTTATCGATTGTTTGTTGTTTTTGCATATCAGAGCGTGTATACGATTGTTTATTTTCTTTATATTTTCTTTGTTTATCTAAAAGAGCAGAGTTATAAGTTTGACGACAATATTGTAACCAACGTTCTAACATTTCTTTTTGTTCTTGAGTTGGAAAAATTTCATACTTTTGGCTGAGCAACATTGTCATCACCTACCTCTTTTTTT
>NZ_FPAF01000047.1 GCF_900116295.1 Bacillus sp. 103mf | reverse complement strand
CGGGTATGACAACCAAAACGGGATTATCAGGACATATGCAAATATATTCCAATCATTATCAATGAAAACAGTAAATATATGATATTTTAAATAGGATTGTAACAAAAACGAATGTTTAAGTTACATTAATGCCTTAAAAACTATGAAAATTGCTGAGTGGCTCAAAAAAGAAGGAATGGTTGCCATAGGCCTATATAGAAATTCTTGATCATCCTGCAAATTGGCCAATGACCCCTATTTTTCAAAAATCAGCTGAAATAGCAAAGGAGAGAAAATGGGATGTATATTCTATTCAAAGAGGTGGGCATTGGGTTATGCAAGCAAACCATAAAGAATTAGCTCGTATTTTAGAAAGATGTAGTTAATAACATAAAAAGAATGTACATAAGAAATTTGCTTAGCGTATATTTTCATTAAAATACTGGTGGTACGTCTATTATGGATAATATTAAACCGGGAAAATCGCTAAACGTGACTGAAGTAGTTATTAAAAATCAAAAATAATCGTTGGACTTATATAGTCCTAAAGGCTAAGGTATCTATGAAGATAAATTCTCACCGTTTGTAAAGGTTGTTCCAACTAATTAATAATTAAGAAGACTATCCCTGTGCACAAGCAAGAAGATAGTCTTTTTTGTGAAAATTAAGTAACTGAGAAATAACGAAAAAACAAATTAGGTTTTTGGAATTCATTAACTTTAGAAAATAACGTTTTTTTACACTTGGGGGTATTTCAAAATCTTAAGTTGATGGGCATGGGGTACAACACCATACCGAGAAATTTGTGTCTAAATGTACGAATTTCCCGATATGGATGCTCCTTCTATTCCTAGAAACGCCCATTAGAACCCCCATAGTTCATTAATCAAATTCCATTTTATGTAATTTATGTGACAGGCTAGAGAAGCAACCCTGTGATTACCCCTAAAACGGGTGTCGCTTTTCTCGATTTGCAATAAATAAAAAGACAAGATTAAAATAAGAAAATAACTAATCCTCA
>NZ_FPAF01000025.1 GCF_900116295.1 Bacillus sp. 103mf | reverse complement strand
TTGTTAAATGCACAAAGTAATGCCGGCGCTTTGTCTGTAGTGAGAACCGTTGGTTCTCCAAAATGTTTTACTAATCTTTTCATGAAGTTATAGGCAGCCTGATGATCCCGTTTTTTACGAAGTTGAATATCCAATGTGTGTCCATCTTTATCAATTGCACGATAGAGATAACGCCACTCTCCCTTAATTTTGATATAAGTCTCATCAAAATGCCAAGATAATCGTGCAGATTTATTTTTCACTTTCCAAATTTGATAGATGAGATTGCCATATTCATGAACCCATCGCATGATGGTTGTTGGGTGAACTGAAATACCACGTTCTTTCAGAAATTCAGAGACATCGCGATAACTTAAAGAAAAACGACAGTAGTAGCCGACAGCTACTAAAATAATCTCTTTCTTGAATTGTTTTCCTTTAAAATATCTCATGCCTAATTCTCCTAGATCCTTTTTTCTAGAGTGTAGCTCCATGTAGAAAACTTTGCAACAGAACCAAAAGATCTATATTGTATTGATAAAAATTGCCGCAAATCCCTTAGTTTTGTAGGTGAGTTCCCACGTAAATATAGTGATAAAACTATAACAGTGAGAGCATATCTTCGCTTATCTGGCAAAGAAAAACACGTTGAAACATGTCAATTTAATACTGTGGGTCAAGTTAAAGTGATTGCAAGAAGCGCCGAAGATTTAATGACTAGTTTAGAAAATGGGAAATACGAATTTAGGTTACATGTAATTAAAGATGCTTTACAGAAAAATAAAAATACCACATCTTATAGTGATAATGTTTTAGTACCTGCAGGTGAAACAAAAAGAAATCCACAAAAAATATATGAAAATAAAGGAAAGCTCTCCTCCTATCTAGCATCAATGCAGAAAATTATGCAATTACGGACTCAACTTGAAGATCAAGATAAAGAATTACGTAATCTCGTGGTACTAAAATTTCATAATAAAGAAATAAAGTGGGATAATTTTTTCTATGATACTGAAAACTTTAGAAAAGCCTTTAATTATCTTTCTACATCTCCAGGTCATCCTATTTGCCTTCATGGTCGAATCAAATCAATCAACATGCCAACTGAAAGATTTCCATACCATAGTATTTCACTTTATTCTCCTTATATTGAACAAGCCGACAAAGATAATATAAAGCGAATTCCTTCTGCTTCGATTGTGATCTATGATGAATCACTTGTTAAGGAAATAGAGCAAAAATTTGAGGAAGGCGCAAAAAATATAGCTATATGTTCCGATGTAAGCCATTGGGCATCAGAAATAAAAGAAGGTGGCAAGTCAAAAGAAAAACTCCAATATTTAAATTTACAAGGAAAGCTAAACCGAAAAAAACAAATTTATATGTATTAACTTGAAATTGAGTTTTACAAAATGCACAAAATGTTAAACTCATAAAACCCAGTGATATCAGTGCGTGTGCATGATATCACTGGGTTTTTATTTGGATATTTAACGGTGTGTTTTACAAATTATAAAAAGATGTAAACTTAGTTTTACTTTTTACATATGAACCGTCCTAAAAAATGTAACACTAAATACATGAAAGCTAAAAACGTATCTAAAGGTGTACCTTTGTAAACACATTATAGACATCTCACAAATACATTGATCATAACAATTCAAATAATTTATTTTTTACCAAAAATTTGAATTTTATATTATTGAAGTAGTTATAAAGTTTTTTTTCTATTTTTTTTATTTATTCTACTTTCCTTTCACTTAATAGAGTAAGAGCTTAATTTAATTAAATTTTTATTGAAATATGTATATTTATTTTTAACTACATTATTAAATTAAGCTTCACTAATAAGAAAAGGGAGAGAATTTTAATGGCAGAGCCAATGGGAGATCCAGCAGTATTTGCAGTACAAAAGTGGGTAAATGACACATATGGAAAAGTCGCAGGTTTTCAGCCAGCGCCTTACAATGGTAAAACAGGTTGGTCAACTGTTTATGCTTTAACAAGAGCCCTTCAAGTTGAATTGGGTATTACTGCGCTTGCAGATGAATTTGGATCAACTACAACTGCTAAATATAAGCAGTGGGGTGAAATGTCTTTAGGAAATGTTCCTACTGATGAAAAAGGAAAAGCGATTGTTAAAATTTTAAAAGGTGCTATGTATTGTAAAGGATATAATCCGGGGAAATTCGATGATGTTTTTGATGAGAAAACGAAAAATGCAGTTGTAAGTTTACAAAAAGATGCTGGTCTTCCAGTAGCTGATGGTAAGGTGTATGACTATATTTTTAAGGCTTTCTTAACAATGGATGCTTATAGTCTTACTCCAGGTGGAGATGAATACGTACGACAAATTCAACAAGATTTAAATAATAAATATTACAAAACTTCTGGTGTTCAACCAACAGATGGTCATTACCAACGAGGTACAAATAAAGCCTTAGTTTACGGTTTACAAACAGAAATGGGAATTGCTGCAGATTCTCAAACTGGCTCGATTGGTCCTGCGACAAAGAATGGATTACCAATTCTAAAAGTAGGTAGTTCGGGTAGATTTGTTACATTATTTCAATATGCTTTATATTTTAATGGTTATGATTCTGGTTCGTTTTCAACAACATATAATGCGAGCATAGAAAGTGCAGTTAAGAAATTCCAAGAGTTCACACTACTTCCTCAAGATGGTGTTGCGAATAAGTCAACTTGGTTATCAGCACTAGTTAGTACGGGGGATCCAGATCGGAAAGGAAAAGCATGTGATTGTATAACAGAAGTCACTTTAGAGAGAGGTAAAGCTTTAAAGGCTGCTGGTTATGAAACTGTAGGACGTTATCTTGTTAATGTTGCAGGTGGTATCAATAAAAAAATACAACCAGGTGAATTGAAAAACATTTTTGATGCTGGATTATCTGTATTTCCCATTTACCAAGCTAATGGTAGACAGGCTTCAAGTTTTAGTGCAGAACAAGGTCGATTAGATGCAAAAGCAGCATATGATGCAGCGAAAGAATATGGATTCCAAGATGGTACTACTATTTATTTTGCAGTTGATTTCGATGCATATGGGACAGATATTACGGATAATATTCTTCCCCATTTCAAAGCCTTAAATGAGAAAATGGTTCAACTTGGTGGATCTTATAAAGTAGGTGTTTATGGGGCTCGAAACGTATGTATTCAAGTTTCAGAGAAAGGTTATGCGAAGACAAGTTTTGTTAGTGGAATGTCCACAGGATTTAGTGGGAATTTAGGATATCCGCTACCAAAAAACTGGGCTTTTGATCAAATTTCAACAATTAAAGTTGGATCAGGTAGTGGTCTTATTGAAATAGATAATAATATGAAATCAAATCGAGATAACGGTGTTTCTAAAATAGAAAAGGACCAGTTATCCCTTACACTTCAACTTCTTGAAATGGCAAGGAGTACGTATAATGATTCACTAATAGAGGGGGAATCTACGAGTCCAGGAAATTGGTTATTATACAAAAAACATACAAATAAATCAATAAATTCTTTTGATGTATATGTGTATAGAAAAGAAATTTCCAAAGAAGAATCTGCTTATACAGTTGCATTTAGAGGTTCACAGCAGTGGAATGACTTTATAGTAGATTTCTTACAAGTAGGGTTAAACGCTGGAAGTTACCAAGTTGATGAAGCTACTAAGTTTGTTGAAAAATTAATAGAGACTGAGCGTAAATGGATGAGTCACTTGTATATTACAGGTCATTCACTTGGGGGGTACTTAGCACAATTTGTACAAAGTGACATAATTGATGAAAATTTACCTTGGGTTGAATCAAACGCAGTGACATTTAATGCGCCAGGTTTTAGTTCTAGTATCAATTATCTTGATGTTGTATATCAAGCAAAAGTAATCAAAAAACTTGTTAATGATAAACTAAAAAAATATGATGATCTTATAATTAATCATCGTATTGACCAAGATATTATAAGTAGGTTTGGAGATGACTTAGGAACAGTCCATGTTTATGACAAATATAACAAAACGATTGAAGACACTAAGGGTCGATTCGATCGTATAGAATATTATCATCTTCCATCTCGCTTTAAAGAAGTAAATTTAAAATAGAAGTATTTCTAATAAGGTCACTATACCCTTATAGAAAAATAGTAAAAACCAGGTATATTGTGCGTATTTTGCATAATATATCTGGTTTTTTGTGAATATTTAACAGTAAAGTGTACAGATTGCAAAAAAATTATAAACTGAACTTTACTTTTTATCCCTGGTTGGGGTACGGCAACCAAAACGCTTTTTGGGGGACCATATGCAAATAAATCTCAATTATTTTAGTGAAGAGACCAAACTGTAACATAAACGTTCGTTTTTGTTACAATATTTCTTTTTAAATTCTAAACTAGATTGTATTGAATTTATATGTAACTAAATACTGTCTCAAAAATAATTTGTCACAATATAAATCTTCTACCTTTTTGTTACATTGATTGTTTATTAATTGGTATTTTTTGTCTTATCACCTTTTAGGGGGATGGGTAAAGAAACCCTAATAGGGATAGAACCAGGTGTATTTTTAGTTAACTCCAATTAAGTAATTGAAACTAAAGTTCTATTTTATATTTTTTTTAGCTGCGTAATCACCATAAAAATAAGTGTCACGTATATCATCATAATTAGGAGTAGCAATTACGGTATATTTACCATTTTCATCGACTTCAAACAAAGCCACGTTATTATATTCCCATCCAACAAAATGATCTGGATTTGAATCATCTACAAACATATCTATGTTGTATATCCCCTTTGTTAATACCCCACTTTTTTGGAAGTCCTCAATTAGATCTTTTGCCTTTGGAATAGGATGTTTATTTTTATTCATATCGAATCTAAATAGAAAATTCACCACACCTTCATGCCTGCTATTATATTTCTCACTTTTGGGATCACTTGGTATTAATGTAGGTAATAGTCCAGTAGTATCAATTTTTTGAGTCTTTTTAAAATCATTAAGTAGCTCTTGAGAATTATTTATATTAAACTCAATGTTGTCATAAGGAAATATACGAATAGGACCATTTTCTTCTGGGTCTGCTTTATCAGGATATTTTACTAACCCATATTTTTTTATGATCTGTTTCATTACTTGAACTACTTCTGGATGTTGCTCAATATATGCGCCCTTGAATTGTTCAAAATAGATATCGTCACTTTCATCTTCTAATATTTTAAAAGTATCTTTTTCAATCATTAGGAATAGATAAGTTCGATATGGTTTTTTAATTTCTACATAAGTTTGATGGCCAATCCCATTAAAATTATTATCTGTCCGAATAACGGAAAACTCACCTTGTATTCCATAGTTTGTTTTTAAATATTCTTGTATTGGTTGATTCAGTTTATCTTTAGGAAAATAACATCCACTAAGAATTAGGATTGATGTACTTACTAAGATGACTTGAATCAATCTTTTCATACTCTTCATTTTTCACCCTACATTTCTTGAATTTTAATAATATTATAACATTTTTTATTCAACTAAACTGTCACGTTGGCTTAAGTGCACTTCTTCACAATCTTAACGAAACAATTAATAAAGTTACTCCATAATCTGGACCAATTGCTGAATAACATGATCGGCGTTTTTAAAACAACTTTATTATCTCTGTACAAATGGTTATAAAAAAGGCGGTAACTGTGTATATGACAGTTACCTTTGGTGCGATATTGATATTGAAGTTGGTTATTCAAGTAATCCAAATGTTTATGGAAACTTTTAATCAACAAGCGTCTTCCTTTTGGAAGACGCTCTTTTTGTACGCCCAGCATACGCATATTCTCTAGGGTTCAAGTCTCGAATCGTGAAGTCAGTAGTAGCGATTAGCTTAAGGAAAGGGTGTCCGTGGTGACGTGAAATCTGAAGGAGGTCGGCAGTAAATCCCAGGTCTGAGGAACACGAATTTTATATAAAAATGCATCAGTTGTAAGAAAATAAGTTGTATTGTTTCTCTTTTTATTGTAAGGGAGGGATGAATCAATGAATGAACAAATTAAGCAAGATGATTTTAAAGAGCTATTAGTTGGATTAACGAGGGTAGAAACAAAACTTGATACATTAGGAAACGTAAAAGAAGTTGCAATTGAAGCCCAACAATTTGCTAAAAATGCGCATTTACGTATAGATAGGTTAGATAAATTAGTTTTTTGGATTGGAACAACTGTAGTGGGTGCAATCATTACAGGGGCTATTATGGCTTTATTTAAAGTTGCAGGAAAGTAGGTGGAAATATGAATAAAGAGAATATCCAAAAACGTCTTCGTAACTGGCAAATGTGGGTTGCAACTTTCTCATTAATTGGATTTCTATTTACTAAATTAGGAGTTCCGGCGGCAAAAAGTTTCTTAGACGAATTGGCGCCTTATTTATTGTCGGTCGGTATCGCACTTGGTATTTGGACAGATCATGAAAAGAAAGGAAATGCTGAATGATGACTAAACATATCGTAGACTTATCAAAATACAATGATAATATCGATTGGGATATAGCTGCACCGCAATTGGATTTAGCAATCTGTCGTGTACAATATGGATCAAAAAAAATAGATACACTGTATAATGAACATATTCAAAATTTGGAAAAACATAGAATCCCCCATGCTGCTTATGCTTACGGGTGCTATGTAAGCATTGCAGATGCTCTTGTGGAAGCGAAAGACTTCTTAGCGCGTGTAAATCCAAATGCACAATTTCTTGTACTAGATGTTGAAGATGACACTCTAGCAAGTTGTGGAAGTACTTACCTAGCAGAAGCAACACAGTTATTTATCAATACTTGTCGGGATGCTGGTTGGAAAGTTGGCTTATATGTATCGCATCATATGTATGGATCTTATGGATTGCAAAATATAAAAGCTGACTTCTTATGGATTCCAAGATATGGGGGAAATAAGCCTGAATATGAGTGTGATTTATGGCAATATGCAGATGGTGAAACAGGAGGATGGCTTGATGGAATAGGAAAAGTAGATCTAAATGTTTTAAATGGGGATAAAACGATCGAATGGTTCACGAATGATCAGGAACTTTATCGTATCTTTATAGGAGACTTCAATTCAGTTGAATGGATAGAAGAAGTATATCAAACAATCAAAGATATTTTCCCAGACTACGGGATATGGACACAATCGCTTGATGATGGTAATCAGCGTATCATCATTGGTGATTTCAACTCCAAAGCGTGGTGTGATGAAACATTTGCAAAGTTGAAAGATACTTTTCCGTCATATGGTATGTGGGTTGAGAGAATTTAACTACCTATATTTATACTACCTCATACGATACTACTTTTTTAGGTTCATCACTGCAACATGTGGTTGATTTTGTGAAAATGAATCATTTTTCATATACGGAACGGAGAGTGAGACCCCGCAGGCGGAGGCTTGCTCTTGCCCGCGGAAAGCGTCCACTCGGAGCAGAGTGTACATCTCATCCCGTCTTTTGGTGATGAACCATAAAAATTGGGGAAATCTTCTTGTTTAAGAACTTTAAAATCTGGCAAATCTAGTGATACAAAAATCATTTATGAACCCTCCTAATGTTTGTTAGCTAACATTATTGCCAGGATTTCATAAATGTTTTCTTTTTTTATGTTTAAATCACAAAATTTGATGGTTACCAGTGGACACTAAAAAAGATGGCTTTAGTAGAATACCGAAACCATCTCTTAAGTGTTTGATTTTTTATGGTCTTTTTATTAAACTGTCCATTTTATAGGGTACAGTTCATTATCAAGAAGTGTTTTTTAGGAAGTTCAGGTTATTAAATTAGAACTTTTTTAGTTTGATGAAAAAACGAAGATTATTAATCTTTCATAAATTCATTATGCAATAGCTTATCGACACGGTTCAATTTTGTCGTTTTAAGCCATTTACATTTAAAAAATCAAAAAAACCAGGAACTTCTAAATTATTAATAACATTAAGTTTTTCAAATATTTTCATGTGAATCTCTTGTTCTAAATCTTCTCTTTCTTGATATGGGGTATTTTGTAAACATTTACGGATTTTAAGATTGAAAGATTGTAAAATGTCTTCATAATTATAGTTAGTTACATTTGAGTCTTTTAGTTCTAACATTTATTTTTTCACCTCATATTAATTGTGATTTAAGTTTTTCTAAGGCTTTTTTATGATTATAAGAAATTGTTTGTTCCGATTCTGATAAAATTCTCGAGATTTGTTTATTATTATATTCGTGAACATAATATAAATTTAGTATATGTAACTGCTTTTCTGTTAATAAATCTAAAGCTTTGTATAGCAATTCATCTGTAATATGTTCTTTTAAATGAATTTGATTTTCTTCGAATTGTTTACAAGTTCTATCTGTTAAATCATTGTTCATTACTTCTAACATGGTTGTATTATTATTTTCATCGCTAGTAATTGTCTTATCTAAAGTTAACAAATTCCTATTCTTATTAAGGGTAACTTTTTTATCAAAATCTATTGAATAAAAATAAATTAATTTACTAATATAGCTTAGCATTTTAACTTTTTTAAAATGGAGTTTAAACGCTTCATCTAGTAATTGTTTGTTTTTGCTTGTTGGCTCTTCTATTGCTTTTATAAATAATGAGTGATTCTTAGGATCTTTGAGAAACTGTTGTACAATAGGTTCTTCTAATTTTTTTTGGTATTTACTGTAGAACAATGCTAATTCCTTACTATTCAAAAAAACAACCTCCCAATCTTTAAAAATATAAATGAAGGTATAAAAAATATCTAATTATAAATAATGATATAAATTTAGCTGTATTTTAAAATTTATATCTTATTAATAAAAGAAGTAAAAAGGGATGGAAAATAAAAAAACAGTCTATTTATTTTAATTTGCTAAGGAATTATATGAATATAAAAGTAGCTTTATATAAAATAATTTTAATTTTTATATAAGGATATATAAAAGTTAAAAAGAGAGTGATTTTTTATATGATAGCTATTTCCATGTATATAGCTATTCATTACAAAGACTCTCTTCTAAATTATTATTTTGGGTTTCTTATGATAAGAAACAATAAGCTTGTCTATTTTTCTTATCAGACTTCTAATTAAAATAAATTATTCATGAACCTTTTATGTAGCAGAGCATTTGGATAATTAATAGATAAATTTTTTGTAAACGAACATTTGTTCTATACTTATTTTACCACTTTTTTCTTTAAAATGAAAGATATTTTAGAGTAAACCAGGGGATTTAGAATAAATTTATTTCAAGAAAAAGCTAGGAAACTTAGGTGTATGAAGGAATACTTTTTAGAGGAGCATGAGATGAAGTATTCTAATAATTCCCCAAGTAAATAGTTGTTATTTTATAGACTGATGTAAAGATGTAAGCTTCCTTTGGTTGCATAATTAAGGGAATATATAGAAAAATAAATTATTTCATATAATAATGATGGATGTAAGTTTTGTATGGAGATAAAAGCATGGGCAGAAAAATGTATCCCATTTACTATGAAAGATACAATGATACGAAATTTTAAATTGGGTGTAATAGGTCGGATAGGATATTGGAGTCTGATTTGCTATGATCAAATGAAGTTTCTAAATAGAAAAAGACCACAAAGCTTTTTTGAAAAAGATGCCTTGCAGCCTGATGATTTCGTGCCTTTCCTAAATGAAATCAATCGTATGTCTTTTTGAATCGACAGCGTGATATAAATACGTCTATTAACCTTATTATTTAATAATAGGAGCAGAAGCTAGTATGTTTGAATTGTGATCAAATGAATAGAAAAAGAGAATTCTCTACTTTTTTTCTTCTATTTTCACTTCTATGTATTCAAAGAAACTTGGTGGTTCATTTAAGGCTTCTTGTTTCAATTTTTCAAGTTCTTTTCGTTGGTTTGGATTTAATTTATCTAGTAGGTTCTTATCATTAGATATTTTTTGGGACAACACACTTCCCTCCTCAGATATTGAAGTTAAATTCATTATACTATATTAAAAATTTTTTTCTATTTTTTAGTTATTCTACTTTCAATCACATTATTAAATTAAGATTAATTGGTTGGAAAAAAGGAGGGAATTTCTAATGGTAGAACCAAAGATGGATACAGCAGTATTTGCTGTACAAACATGGGTATATGACAAGTGTCATAAGGTGAAGGGACTTCTTAATTTCACGACAAAAGCAATTTTTCATCTTCCATCTAGCATTGGGCTATCGCTCTGCACGCGTTTGAGGAAAAAATCCTTTCAGATAGAGTGTTAAATTTAATTTTTTATAGAACAATTGTTCTATTTATGGTAAAATATACATATGGAAGATAGTTAAATATTCGAAATCAAATATTGTTAAAAGTTGCTTTAACAGTAGTTGTAGCAAGAATTTTTGCTTTTGTTCCAGTTACAAAATAAAAACAATCTCAGAAGGTATCAGCACCGATGCAACACATACAAGTCGATTTTGGTTAGATCGAGGGCTGATTTTTTATAAATATATAAAATGAGACTATTTTAATTGATAGTCTCATTCTTACTTTCTATGGAGTGGAAAGTAACCAACCATCTAATTAAGTACTTTTTACCTAGAAAATGAAAAGTTTTATTATTGGCTTGAGGGGGCATATGTTGATGACAAAGCAACAGTTAGCAAAAGCAGCAGTTAAGTTAGGCTTGCAAGTGAATGGCATTACAAAAGCAGCTGATATTTTAAAAATATGCCTAGATGAATCCTATAAAGATAAACAAAATACGTAAAAAAGAAGACTTCTTCTATAATAGTCTTCTTTTTTAATTATTCTTTTTCATTTGCATATAATTCACGTACATTTCTAATTGTTCCCAAGCTTTTTTCCGTTCTTCTTCTTGAAGACTCTCGATTATTGCCATTATATTTTTTCCTTCTTCACTTACTATTTTATCTTCTTCTGTAGTAAGTTCTGGGTCTTCTGATCTGCCTAATAAATAGTCTGTAGTTACATTAAAATAATCAGCTATTTTCTCTAAAGTTTCACGACCGGGTGCTTTCATTCCTTTTTCAAATTTAGAAACACTAGCCTTAGTTATTCCTATAGCTGTAGCAAATTGTTCTTGAGTAAGTTTACGTTCAGTTCTTAATAATTTCACACGCTCATTTAATTCCATTTTTGAACCCTCCTCTTTTTACGTATTTACGTAAGTTACTTTTATTATATTGTTTCCTAGTAGGAAACGCAAACCCCTAAAAAGTTAACCTCTAGGAAATTTTTTATAAAAAAAAACACTTGAAGTTTCCTTATGGGAAACTTATAATAAGTATATAGACATGAGAAGGGAGTGATGAAGTGCTAAATAACAATAAAAAAACAAAGTTAAAAATAGCTTTTGATAACTCTGATTTCACATACGAAAAATTAGCCGAGATTGTTGGCATATCAAAGAGTTATTGCTATAAAATCATAAATGTTCATAAATATAAAAAAAATATTTATTATGGAACGGCAGCTAAAATTGCAAAAGCTTTGAATGAAGATGTGTCAGAATTATTTAATGAACACCAAATTTTTTTTAATCATAATGTTTCCCTTAGGGATACTATATAAGGAGAGAAGAAAATGAATCAATTAAAAGTCGTTGCTAATGAAATGCTTCCAATTTATCAAAATGAGGTAGGAGAAAAGTTCGTAAATGCTAGAGAATTGTATGAGCAACTTTTAGTATCAACTCCATTTCCTAAATGGATCGAAAGAAGAATTGAAGGTTATGGTTTCGCTGACAATGAAGACTTTTGGACACATTTTTCCGTAAGCACTGGTGGTAGACCTTTAAAGGAATACATATTCACTTTAGATGCTGGTAAAGAGCTTGCAATGATTGAAAATAACAAAATAGGAAAAGCAATTCGCAAATATTTCATCGAAGTAGAAAAACGTTCTTATCAGCAACAAGCAAATTCACCATTACAAGCTTTACAAATCGCTATTAATCAAATGGTATTACAGGAACAAAAAATAATTCAACTTGAACAACAAGTAACAATTGTGCAGCACCGTATTAATAGCTTAGACACAATCGATACAGATGGTGATTTACAGCAACGATTAAACAAAATGATTCAGCGTTTTGCTTGGAGCGAAGGCATTAACTTCAATAAAGCTTGGAAAATGTTCAGAAGTACATTTAACAAAGCATACAGAACGAATTTGAAAACAAAAGTAAATAATTACAAAGAAAAGCATGGTTTAAAACAGCTGACAGTTCCTCGGTACTTAGCGCTTACAAACCAATTAGAAGATGCAGTTAGAGTAGCAGATAAGCTTCTGAATAAGGAGAATGAGATAGCATAAGAAAACTACATAACGTGACTATATAGCAGAACAAATCACTTCACTCCCCATTTTTGGTGAGTGAAGATCTAGCACCTATAAATATCAATAGAAATTGATATTTATAGGAACACCTTCTTCCGTTGAACGTATTTGAAAAAAAGGCGGGAAATCCTACAAAAATAGACGGGCTCTGTACCTGTCGTAATGATCTCGAACGACATATTGACGCTCTGATGTATGTTGTATCCCCATGCTGTAACACAAAGTTCTCGATTATTACGATGCGTACAGCATCAATAAAACGAGAAAAGCGTCCCGATGCCGCAGGACGCTTTGGAGAATAAAACTCATTTTTTTGATACATCTATTGTATCATGCTTGTTTTCCCAATAAAAGGAGGAAAAGAAGGATGTTAGAAAATGCCATGATTATGCACAACGGTTACGGAATTAAAGACCCGCAAGAGTATGAGCCAATACCAGTTGAAGATGAATGTGGGATTAAAGTTTTTTGTGGTGATGAAATTCTTGTAGCTCCAAATGGAAGTGTCGTCTTAAAAGAAAATGCAATTGAGTATTTAACAAATGTTCTTGGCTACACGATTAGAAAGGCGGGAGAATGAGATGTCATTACAAAACAAAATCCAAGCTGAAATTCAAATTTTGATAAACATCATCGAACGTGAGAGGAAAAATCCAGATAAATATACAGCAGCATCGCTAGTCGCTTATGAACACGGTTTACAAGCACTCATGGAAGTCTATGAAGCAAGTAAACAAGTAGAAGTAGCACCATTTTAGGGAGAATGCGGTGTACGGACATGTTACCCCAATCCAAAAGATATATAAACATGGTAAACAGTATAAAAATGTGAACCAAAAAATTAACGGATTGAGTAAGAAGAGAACTTCGGTGTATGCAGGTCAATGTGATGAATTTAGTTACATGTGCGTTATGAGGAAGGTGGATTAATGGTAGCATTCAGAGTTAGTAAAAATAAAAACTACACAACAATTAATAATACAGGTCTTCGGGATGAACGCTTAACTTGGAAAGCTAAAGGGATTTTGGTATATATTCTTTCTCTTCCGGATGATTGGGTTTTCTATATGGAAGAAATTGCGAAACATTCTAAAGATGGAATTGCAAGTTTGAAGGCGGGCATGAAGGAACTAAAAGAATGTGGTTATGTTAAACGGTTCCCAATAAAAGGAGAAGACGGAAAAATTCATAAATGGGAAACGATTATTTATGAAGTACCACAAGTTGAAAAACCACAAGTAGAAATTCTACCCATGGAAAACCTACCAGTAGAAAATGAACTGCTACTAAGCACTAATATACCAAGTACTAATAATACTAATTCTGCGCAAAAGAAAAGTCTACGTAAAAACGTGAGCGAAAGTTATTCAGATGAATTTGAACAACTATGGAAGATATACCCTAAGAGGATTGATAAAAAACAAGGATATAAGTCTTTTAAAGCAGCTAATAAGAAACATTCATTTGAAATAATTCTTTTTGGTGTAAAAGGTTATGGGGATTACATCAAAAGAAACGGAACAGAAACAAAGTTTGTAAAACACGCTTCTACCTTCTTTAATAACGAATGCTACCTCGAATATGTAGAACAACCCAAGCCACCAGTACAAAATGAACCCAGAGTAGCAACTAACTTCTCTATAGACAATTTACTTGATTGAGGTGTAACAGATGGACAAGTACCAGATTCATTATGAAAACGAATGCTACAGTCTCGGAATGATGATACGTGATAACAGTTTAGTAGATGAAACGAGATTAAAACAAAAGCATTTTTTAAATGCACATAATCGAAATCTCTTTAAAGTCATGAAGGAATTGCGAAATGAAGAAAAGCCAACTGACATGATGGCACTCTCACAAATTGGCGAGAACAGGCTGGCAACGTTTGGCGGGATCAATACACTGAGCAACGTATATGGATTGGGAGTACGTGGTCATAACTTCAACTTTATTCAACAAAAAATGATTGAGTTTGTGGCAATTGATGAAGCATTACAAGAGGTAGAAACCTTTATTGATAAAACGAAGTATGCACACAGCTCACAGCAGTTAAACGAACTAATTTCAAAGATTAATAATGTACAAGTTACCACTATAAAGCCGCAGCCTTCATTTAAAGAGAAATTACAACAAAGAATACTACAGCATAGCGCTATGCCAGAACAAGGCTTGAGTGGAACGCCAACAGGTTTTACTAGCTTGAATAAAGCTTTGGATGGATGGCAACCATCAGATTTAATTGTCGTGGCGGCACGGCCATCTGTGGGCAAGACAGCCTTCGTATTAGAAGCGATGCGACGCGGAGCAAGGGCAAGCAAAGACTACATGGGGACATTCTTCTCATGTGAGATGAGCGAGGAAAAGATTATCGACCGCTGGATTGCATCAGAAGGAAAGATTCCCGTAGCAGCGATGAGTAATCCAAATAAATTCTTTAGCGGAAGGCAGGAATACTGGGAGAAATACCACAAGGCTTGCGGAAAACTAGCGGAGTTTTCAATCAATGTTCGTTCGGAAAAAGATATTAATGAAATACGTGCAGTGATACGAAAGATTGTGAAAGATAATCCAAATAAAAAGCACCTATTTGCGATAGATCACTTAGGACACATTGATATTGATAAATCTTTTGATAGCAACCATCTTAAGTTTACATACATCATGAAATACCTAAAAGACATGCAGAAAGAGTTCAACGTCCCGATTATTCTTGTAGCACAGCTTAATCGTAGTGTGGAAGGGAAGCAGGACAAAGCACCGACAATGGCAGATATTCGAGAATCTGGAAGTATTGAAGAAATCGCAGACGTGATTATCTTCCCGCATAGACCAGCTTACTTTGATCGTGAGCAAAGAGAAGTACAGGAAATCCACGATGTGGAGTTGATTATAGCGAAGAACCGAAATGGATTTGTTGGGACATTGCCGTTTCAGTTCGTTAAAAAAACCAATCTATACCTTGATAAAGGGATGTGACGTTATGACGCTTTTAGAAATGTATACAGAAGCGAAGAAGGAAAATGTAGTCAGTGCTTGGATGCTTATTGAATTCCTAGTTTTTGAGAAGAAAGCGCTAACTTTTACGGATGATGTGAGCAAGTTGGATTATTACTATGAACCGCGTTTCCGAAACAAAATGAACGAGTATCTAAATGAGTACATGAAACAGCGCGGTATTAGAGCGGCGGCATAAGGATGATGAATATGGAGGTGTGCGAGTATGCAAAGTCAACTTTCGTTTGCTAATATATTCGGAACTTCCGACTATACAGCATGAAGCACAGCAGGGAGGTTCTTGCAGCGCAGCAAGGAAGCCTGTAAGGAAAAAATAGAAGAAAGCGAGTTAAGGAGGACAAGCAATGACAATGAAAGAAATAATGCAATTACGCAGTTTCTGAACACATAAGCAGACAGGGGAGCATATCGCTATAACGTGTGTGATAGACTTTAGCACAGTTTATATCAGTAAGTTGGATTTGCTAGGCAATGAACTTGGGTCGAAAGAAATTATGTTACTGTGAGATGTAAAGGCGGACTATGTGAAAGGCAAGCATTAGGAGGAACAATGGATAGAAAACAAATATTCATCGATGTTTTACTACATAAAGGGATTTACAAGGAAGAAGATACAGGGCGGCAGCTTTATGAAATGAGTGAGCGGGAGTTATGGAATCTACTGAAAGGGGATGAAGAAAACTGCAACCAATCGAACATGGAGTTTACGAAGTGACTTTGTTGTTAGCAGGATCTAAAGGAGGTAAGTAATCAGAAAAGAAACTGTGGTGCAAGTGCAGAGTGAAATCAAAGCAGTAGAGAGCGAGATTCATAAGTTGGAGTACTATCTAAACGGATTGAATAGTGAGAAGCAGAATATAAAACACAAGTTGCATGAATTGAAGACAAGAATGAAAGAATTGAAGAATTACCAATTAAAAGAATGAAGAGAAGAAATGGGGTTCTGGTGCGAAAACTTCAAGATAATTGCAAGTTTTCGCACCAGAACCCTGCAAATGGTTGTAGTTCATCTTGAATTGAGAGATTCATCAAAAAACGTCATCCTTTCTAATCTAGCTTATTTAGAAAGGATAACGTTTTTTGGTACTTGAGGGTATTAAAATCTCTTAAGCTAAGGGGCATGGGCTCCCATCAACTTAAGCATTTAGACTATTTTTGAAGTTAAAAGCACATTACTATTCTCTGATGTTAATGAGAATAGTAATGTGCTTTTTTATGAATATGCACCAAAAACAAGAGTTATCTTTATTTGCCAAAGAGTTATATCCGTATATCTCTTTGGCTACACTTAATCAATTAGCTATAGAAGCTGACGGAATCAAAATTCAATTATAATCAGAATAACATTGATAATATGTGATGCACAGAATTCGATTGAGGTATGTCTCTAATCAATTGAACAATTATAAAAAGAGTTGTAGTTACGATAATTACGCTATCTAATACGTTACTTTTTTTACCTCTAAGCACACGAAAAAAAAGTAACGCTATTAAAGTCGCATAAAGTAATGAAAGAGTATCTATTTGAGGTATGTCTCTAATCAATCGTAAAATTATAAAAAGAGTTGTAGTTACGATAATTACACTATCTAATACGTTAATTTTTCCACCTCTAATATCTATTCTTATCAGACTAAAAGAAAATAATGCTATTAGAATCATTGTAAGTAATGGCAGAGTATGAAATCGTCCTTCAAAATCAAATATAGATATTGAAGAAACAAACAAATACCCTCCCATAATACACCGTAGTAATATACTTGACTCTAGTTTACTAACAATTTTTAAGTGTAAAAATGCATAACGGTTCTGGGAAGATATCAGGGATTTTTCGATCTTTCTGTTTTTGTGCACGTTTATTCCCCTCGTTTTTCTTTATACTTTTATATTAGATGACATAAGCCATACAAATTATAAATTGATACAGACAGAGTGTAAACAATAATTTTATTGTAAATAATTAACCATAAAGACTTCAGGTTACATCCTTAAGAAAGAAACAGTATTGTTACAGTTGAGAAAT
Organism: Bacillus sp. 103mf; assembly: GCF_900116295.1. GTDB lineage: Bacteria > Bacillota > Bacilli > Bacillales > Bacillaceae_G > Bacillus_A > Bacillus_A bruguierae. The sequence continues at coordinate 5,897 of NZ_FPAF01000025.1, read as the reverse complement.
CCCAAAAAACAAAAAAACTGTACATCTTTATGTGAAAATGTACAATTTTTTTGTTTTGGGGTGTTATAAAATTCTTAAGTTGATGGACATGTATGGTGACCCCTAATAGTCATCCTCAAAAGAGCTAAATCCTCGTTTACTAAAAAACGAGGATTCTCCTTACTTTTTAAAACTTACCTACTACGCTACTCCCTCTTCATCACATATCCCTTACAATGAAGAAAGGTGTAATCTCCTGGAGATGATATTCTGATAAGTTTTCTTTCATTTGAAAAAGATGCTTGTCAAGCTCCTTTGGAGGAAGGCATTTTGCTCAAATAATCCTTGATATCTTCGAACATTTCAACGCCTCCTTTGCACTTTTATCGGTAAATATTAAATGAATACGTAATATTTTGATATGACCCTGGAGATAAGTACACACGTACACGGTATAACCCAGGGAGATTGTCCGTGATATTGAATGACTTGCTTACATTGTTGTAAAAACTACCACTCGTAAGATCCGTTGCTGTCCATGAGCCATTTGCATATCGTTCTAAAGCCGCTGTATATGACCAGTTTACGTCACCATATGCATCACTCAACGTGATATCAACTGTTGTCGCCCCAGGACCATATTTGTTTGAATCAGTCCATACAGACGTTCTAAGATTCGGTTTTCCAATCCCTTCATCAACTCCTGGCATAATAAAATTCCTCCTTCAATTTTTTATTTTTTATTAATGGCGCTTAATTTATTGGTATAACTTAGAGAAATATTTATTTAATCAGCTTTTCCAGTAAACTCGCCCCTTACTTTATTAAGTGAAACGAGAGTAGAATAACTAAAAAAATATAAAAAAAATTTTAAAAAAGAACAGTTTAAGGTAAATAGGGATTCTGTTGCAAAACTCTAAAATTTTTATAAGTAATCTCTTAAATTTGGAAATACTGATACTACTCTTAAAAAAGGTGTTCACATACAAAAACAAGGAGTGAAAAAATTTTTCTTCACTCCCTGTAAAAAGGAACTCTTCAGAGTTCCTTTTTAGCTAATTAACGAATCAAAATTTTTAAAACTTACCTACTACGCTACTCCCTCTTCATCATATATCCCTTACAATGAAGAAAGGTGTAATCTCCTGGAGATGATATTCTGATAAGTTTTCTTTCATTTGAAAAAGATGCTTGTCAAGCTCCTCTGGAGGTAATGTAGATAGTACATTTGGAGGAAGGCATTTTGCTCAAGTAATCCTTGATATCTTCGAATATTTCAACGCCTCCCTTGCACTTTTATCGGTAAATATTAAATGAATACGTAATATTTTGATATGACCCTGGAGATAAGTACACACGTACACGGTACAACCCAGGGAGATTGTCCGTGATATTGAATGACTTGCTTACATTATTGTAAAAACTACCACTCGTAAGATCCGTTGCTGTCCATGAGCCATTTGCATATCGTTCTAAAGCCGCTGTATATGACCAGTTTACGTCACCATATGCATCACTCAACGTGATATCAACTGTTGTCGCCCCAGGACCATATTTGTTTGAATCAGTCCATACAGACGTTCTAAGATTCGGTTTTCCAATCCCTTCATCAACTCCTGGCATAATAAAATTCCTCCTTCAATTTTTTATTTTTTGTTAATAGAGCTTAATTTATTGGTATAACTTAGAGAAATATTTATTTAATCAGCTTTTCCAGTAAACTCGCTCCTTACTTTATTAAGTGAAACGAAAGTAGAATAACTAAAACATATAAGAAAAAATTTTTAAAAAAAGAATAAAAAGATGTTCAGATACAAAAACGGGTCGTGGAGAAGGCTTTCCCTACATCCTATAAAAAGAACTTTTTGGGGTCCCGCCCCATCGCTATCAAGCTAAGATCATATAGCGTCAATTATAGTAGATGTTGTTATTTTTTCTAAAGAGTAGGTGTAGGAAATTCAAAGATTTACATACGAAATAAACCCTAACGGGTTTCATTTTTTTTTGAATTAAGCCGCTTGCTTGTCTGACATGGTACAATTGTAAACGACACCTAATATATCAAAGACTGTTTTCTTTTTATACCTATGAGATTTTCGCCCGTTTTGGTGTAGGAGGTTGAACAGGCGAAGTAGCACCTTTGATAGCTCTTGGGTGTCTTTCTTACGATTAGTCAACCTGTATTTTTAGGTTTTTACTGGAGTAAATATCAGAATGAACAAATACTTGTTATCATGCATACCAAATATCCCTAATATATACTCGTTTTTTTACTAGGGGTGAGATATGATATGATGAATGAAACTATGATATTAGGCCGTTAACCGATAATCATAGTGTATATCATATGTAATAAGGTGAAAGAGGAGTTTCAAGAACTTGTTTACACATGCAATGGACGCAACTTTATGACATTTGTTATAGGGTTGCGTTTTTAATTTATCGTAATACTCAACAATGTGATTTTGTCCGTAACGTCGTTGTTTAATCATGTTCTGGATGATGAGGAAAAGGAGCTTCCGCAAATGTTTATTTCCACGTTTATTGATCTTATCTTTAAAAAAGGTTTTACCTGATTGAAAACGGCGTATATCAATACCAGCAAATGCATTGAGTTGCTTGTTATTGTTAAAGCGAGTAATATCTCCTATTTCAGCCATCAAGCGTACTGCAGTATTCGGTCCAATCCCAGGAAGACTGAGAATGATATCGTATTCTGCACGTTGCTCCGCTATATATACCATCTTGTTAATACAGCATTCTTTTTGGTGAAGAAGCTCTTGATAGCGTCTTGCGTATAATTTGAGTTGATCACATAGAACATCGTTCTGAGAAACAGCAGGATAGGAAGTTTTCGCTATTTCAAGTATTTGAATCGCTTTTTTCTCCGCTGTAATATTTGATATTTTTTTATTGGTGTTGGCACGAATACGATTTTTTATAATGGTTTTTGAAAGACCTAAAATACAATCTGGGTGGGGGAATAGTTGAACAAAATTTAAAAACAAATCAGATTTACTGGTAAACATTCTTTCCAACTCAGGAAATGTTAATTGGATTACTTTATGCATACGACTACGAATTATCGATAATTCACTATCCAGTTCACTATATAATCTAGAAAGAGATTTTAGCTGGTAGAATAAATTATCAGTTCCGGTAAATACCCTTCGGGTAGCTGTAAAATGAGTGAGAGCTAATCGGTGTGCGTCGCTTCGATCGGTCTTATGAATCCGTAAGGAATCACATTGTAGCTTGGCTTCTAATGGGTTTAATAAACAATATGTATACTGATTATCTTGCATAAATCGTTCTAGCTGCCTGGAATAGATACCTGTTGCTTCGAATACGATTTCAGGCGATTCACCGGTCTTATCTGTAAGCTCATGAATCTTTTCTTGTAGCTTTTTGAATTCAGGTTTAGAATGCTTGATTTCACTTTCAAATACACATTGTTTCTGTGCATTATAAATTACCATATAACTTTTACCCATACTGATATCAAACGCAATTACGTGTTTCATAAAGTTCCTCCTTAGGTGGAATTGAAGTCTTCAACTGACACTTATCGATTCTCATTTCTTATACACGATCTCGAAGACCAACATACTAAAAACTGATTCAAATAAGGTAAGTGAAGAAGATCAGTTTTGTATACGGATTCAGGATCCCAAGACACCCACGACCTTCTCTTCACTTCTACTATATAAAAAAATAGTAGTGCGAACCAATGCCTTGGTCTGCACTACTAATCTTAGTATATTTTGGATAGTTTGAAACAAAAGGAGAAAATAGTCTTTAATCATATATATTGCTTTATATTCACTAAGCTCCTGTTTTTTCTTCATGAGGAGTAATTGACGCATTTGAAACATGATGGAAGAACAAAGTAGAATAGCAATTAATTGACCATATAAATGGCACTCCAATCGTTCTGGTTTTATCTTTTTACAATGATGAATTTGAAAGAATGACTTCCACGTTTTAAATAAAATTTCGATTTGCCAACGCAAAGAATACCAGTCATGCACTTGTTCCATCGAGACAATATCTATAGGAGTGTTTGTCATGTATACATTGATACCACTGAGTCGTTTGCTACGAGCAAGAATACTTCATTCCTTTCTTTTTTTCTCTTACAGCTTGATCTTGTAATCGTTTTTGTTGTTGTTCTTTTGTTAGACGATGAAAAATCACACGAGTTTGTATTTTATCCTTCATTCCTACATAAGCGTTGGATATTTCACATGTTTGTCCTTGGTGAAGAGAATTCATTAAAACCTCCATATCTATCTGAATATACTCAGTACTTTTCTTGATTCTGCCATCTTGAAAATAATCCGGGTTAGGATTTTTTTGGTAAATACATGTATTCGATTTGATACGGGAAATATAGTAAGCCTTTTTATCTTGTATATGTTGAAGATCTTTCAAATGAAAATAACCTAAATCTCGGATACATAAATCATTCGCTGTTACAGTTGGAACGCACAAGGAACCGTAGGTTCGATCATGTTGTTTACCTGAACCTGTATGAATATGAAGGAATTGTCCACTTAATAAATCATACTCAAGCTGAATCTTTAATCCCGCTGTATGGCTGCAGCCTCCTGCACCTGGATAAACAGATGAAAAGGAATTTGGAAGTTGAAATGCAGTTGAATCTAAAATACGAATACGCTTGAAAACAGAAGTATATGTAGAGGAAATCGGTATAGATGAAGCCAATTTTCGGTTTAATAGTTCCGCTAATATGTGTTGTAAAAATTGGACGGCTGCTTTATTAAATCGTTGATTCAGTCCCTCAGGACTGATGAGCACTTCTGTTGACGCTTCTAAACAGCTAGATAACTGAGTTAAAGAAGTTGTGGCGACATTTTGGCTCATCCATACACATAAAGCGACTAAATCTTTTGCTTGGTACTTACTGGTTCGTTGCACAAAACCAACATCTTTAGCAAGATCTCGTAAGATATTTGGGGATAAAAATCTTTGAATCTCTTGAGCGAATAGCTGTAATTCATTGGATACAGAAATAGACATAAAAAACGCCATCCTTTCCTATGGTTCTACAGAAAGAATAGCGTATTTTTTCATTTTAGGGGGAATTTTATTTTCTTAGCTTGATAGCGATGGGGTACCGCCACATCGCCATCAAGCTAAGAAAAACAAATACCCCAAAACGAGAAATTTTGGGGTATCATAAAATTTTTAAATCTTTACTTTTTGTTTTGCCGTTTCATTTGTATACTACTTATAACTCCTAACACAATCGCTACTGCACAACATACGATTGAGAAAGTCTGTAATACGTCTGTAGAAAAATAACCTATCCCTAACACTACTGCTAAAACGATTCCTGCTACTAATATTCTCCGTTTCTGCATGTCCATATAAACCATACCCCTTTACTAGTTTAAGGTAAATCAATACCTGTCATTTCTTTAAACTTCTTTCAAGCCAATTATACTTTTGAACAGTTCCCCTCATGTAATCCCCCCTCTTTCCTTCTATACAAATTTTACTATATATGAAAGGTACATATTTCATTGATTCCAAAATTTTCTTTTGAATAATATATTCATGTGAAGTTAACATAACGTCTCATTATTGGTAGCTAGGACAAAGGCTTCCTCTTACTCTCACAAGGAATCCACCTTTTTTTTCTTGCTATCAATCTATGCAATTTTTTATACATTTCTATTGTGTCGCGCCTTCCAGCCTCCCCATAGTTCCCTATGTCTCCCAATTTTTCGCATAAAATCTTACATGTTTTTAACGTTATTAAAACTACTTACTTTTATTTCAAAACTGCTTAGCGTGTTTTTTTCCAAAATGCTGGCGATAACCCTTCCACTCGCAAGATTCTGGAATAAATATAATTCTAACAAAACCATGTTCATAACTTAAAAGTTTTG
>NZ_FPAF01000045.1 GCF_900116295.1 Bacillus sp. 103mf | reverse complement strand
GCGAGAGAACTCTGGTTAAGGAACTCGGCAAAATGACCCCGTAACTTCGGGAGAAGGGGTGCTTTCTTAACGGAAAGCCGCAGTGAATAGGCCCAAGCGACTGTTTAGCAAAAACACAGGTCTCTGCGAAGCCGTAAGGCGAAGTATAGGGGCTGACACCTGCCCGGTGCTGGAAGGTTAAGGAGAGGGGTTAGCGCAAGCGAAGCTCTGAACTGAAGCCCCAGTAAACGGCGGCCGTAACTATAACGGTCCTAAGGTAGCGAAATTCCTTGTCGGGTAAGTTCCGACCCGCACGAAAGGTGTAACGATTTGGGCACTGTCTCAACCAGAGACTCGGTGAAATTATAGTACCTGTGAAGATGCAGGTTACCCGCGACAGGACGGAAAGACCCCGTGGAGCTTTACTGTAGCCTGATATTGAATTTTGGTACAGCTTGTACAGGATAGGCGGGAGCCTTTGAAGCCGGAGCGCTAGCTTCGGTGGAGGCGCTGGTGGGATACCGCCCTGGCTGTATTGAAATTCTAACCTACGGGTCTTATCGACCCGGGAGACAGTGTCAGGTGGGCAGTTTGACTGGGGCGGTCGCCTCCTAAAAAGTAACGGAGGCGCCCAAAGGTTCCCTCAGAATGGTTGGAAATCATTCGTAGAGTGCAAAGGCATAAGGGAGCTTGACTGCGAGACCTACAAGTCGAGCAGGGACGAAAGTCGGGCTTAGTGATCCGGTGGTTCCGCATGGAAGGGCCATCGCTCAACGGATAAAAGCTACCCCGGGGATAACAGGCTTATCTCCCCCAAGAGTCCACATCGACGGGGAGGTTTGGCACCTCGATGTCGGCTCATCGCATCCTGGGGCTGTAGTCGGTCCCAAGGGTTGGGCTGTTCGCCCATTAAAGCGGTACGCGAGCTGGGTTCAGAACGTCGTGAGACAGTTCGGTCCCTATCCGTCGTGGGCGTAGGAAATTTGAGAGGAGCTGTCCTTAGTACGAGAGGACCGGGATGGACGCACCGCTGGTGTACCAGTTGTTCTGCCAAGGGCATAGCTGGGTAGCTATGTGCGGAAGGGATAAGTGCTGAAAGCATCTAAGCATGAAGCCCCCCTCAAGATGAGATTTCCCATAGCGTTAAGCTAGTAAGATCCCTGAAAGATGATCAGGTTGATAGGTTCGAGGTGGAAGCGTGGTGACACGTGGAGCTGACGAATACTAATAGATCGAGGACTTAACCATATAATATGAAGCAA
>NZ_FPAF01000009.1:113766-154232 GCF_900116295.1 Bacillus sp. 103mf | reverse complement strand
AAATGTTATCCGGTATTAGCCCCGGTTTCCCGGAGTTATCCCAGTCTTATAGGCAGGTTACCTACGTGTTACTCACCCGTCCGCCGCTAACTTCTTAAGAGCAAGCTCTTAATCGGTTCGCTCGACTTGCATGTATTAGGCACGCCGCCAGCGTTCATCCTGAGCCAGGATCAAACTCTCCAATAAAGTGTTTGTCTAGCATCATAAATAAAAATTGACGTTTCACGTTGTTTGTTTCGTTCAGTTTTCAAAGAACTTATCCGCCGCTCAATTGCGACTTCCTTATGCTAACATTTCAGTTATTCAATGTCAACTAAGTTTTTTATTTTTCGCTTTCTGCTGAAGTGCAGCAGCGACGTTTATTAATATATCATCTTCTTTTTTTTAATACAAGTATTTTTTTAAAAAAACATAAAGTTTTTTTGATGATATCAATTCAACCCTTTATAAACCTTTCGCTAGCCATACATTGAACGCCTCACTTAAGAATTTTTTACATACACTTAACTCTAAATCCTTATCGTTTGTTATATAGTAAAACAGTAAACCATCAAACCCTATCATGGAGGAATTCACTTATGGAAAGATTGACGAAGTTTTCATTAAAAAATAGGGCCGCTATTATCATCATGGTTTTTCTCATCTCTGTATTAGGTATTTATTCCTGCTCTAAATTACCGATGGAGTTTTTACCAAGCATGGATCAACCAGTTGTAACAATCACTACCTTATCTGAGGGACTAGATGCTGAAACAATGACAAAAGAAGTAACAGAACCTCTCGAAAAGCAGTTTCGAAATCTTTCACATGTCGATACCATTACATCATCAACAAGTGAGGGATTGTCAAAGATTGAAATTATGTATACCGCAAAGACAAATATGAAAGATGCAGCGCGTGAAGTCGAAAAACTCACAAACGGAATGCCGCTTCCAAAAAGCATAATGAAACCTGTTGTCAGCCAGCTAAATACTTCTATGATTCCACTCGCACAAATTACAGCCCAAAAGAAAAATGGCTTTACAAAAGCCGATGAAAAACAAATTGAAAAAGAAATTATCCCACAACTTGAAAATATCGACGGTGTTTCTAATGTTATGTTTTACGGGAAATCAACATCAGAACTATCTATTGTATTAGATCCTGTTAAAATGAAAGATCAAAACATCATAACATCACAAATCGTATCTGCCCTTCAAGGAAAAGAAGTTTCTATACCAGCTGGGCAAATATCTATAAATAATGAAAATCATCTACTTCGTGTAATTGGAGAAATAAAAAGTATTGAAGAGATAAAAAACATTACACTCACACCGCAAGTAAAATTAAGTGATATCGCAAAAATTGAGTTGAAACAACATCATGATGCAATTTCTCACATTAACGGAGAAGATGGCGCTGTACTAGTCGTTATGAAAGAACCAAGCAAAAATGCTGTTACAATCGGAAAAGAAATCGAGAAAAAGGTTAATGATATAAGTAAACAATATAAAGATACTTTTACGATAAAAACACTTATGTCTACGCACGAACAGGTTCAAAACGCTGTTACAAGTATGGCTAAAGAAGTTGTTCTTGGTGCTATTGCTGCTACATTCATCATTTTAATTTTCTTGCGTAACATTCGTACTACTTTAATCGCCGTTGTCAGTATCCCTTTATCCATACTCCTTACACTCTTTTTACTTAATCAATCTCATATCACTTTAAATATTTTAACATTAGGTGGATTAGCAGTTGCTGTCGGACGCCTTGTCGATGATAGCATCGTTGTAATTGAAAACATTTTCCGTCGTTTACAAAAAGATTCTTTCTCAAAAGACGTCATTATTGATGCTACAAAAGAAGTTGCAATCGCGATTACATCTTCTACTTTAACAACCGTCGCTGTTTTTTTACCAATCGGTCTCGTATCAGGTGGAATCGGTGAATTTATGTTACCTATGGTGTTAGCTGTTGTATATTCAATTCTTTCATCCTTATTGGTAGCATTAACAGTTGTTCCACTCATGGCTTTTCTACTTTTAAAGAAAACAAAACATGAAGAGCGAAAAGAAACGAAACGTTATACAGCCATTTTAAAATGGTCGTTATCACATAAATTTATCATTTTATTTACTTCTTTTTTATTATTTGTTGGTTCAATTGCAGCTTACATTCTACTCCCAAAAGCCAACATTAAATCTGATGATAACACCATGCTTTCCATTAATATGACATTTCCTGCTAATTACGATTTAGAGAAAGGGAAACAGCAAGCTTTTGAATTTGAGAAAAAGTTACTTGCAGATTCACAAGTACAAGATGTTACATTACGGATGGGTTCTGCTTCAGAAGATGCACAGTGGGGACAAACGACAAAAAACAATCTTGCAAGTATATATGTAGGGTTTAAAAAAGGAATTGACCTTGAAACGTACATTAATAAACTAAAAAAAGAACAGAATCAATTTCAACCAGCAACATTTGATTATATAAAAGTAAGTTTTTCAAATTTCGGTGGTGGAAATGCATTACAATTTAACATCACCGCTAACAATAATAAAGATTTAAAACAAACTTCCGACCTTGTTACTACAAAATTAAAAAGCTTAAATGGTCTTTCAAAAATAAAAACGAATACGGAGGAAGAAAAAAACGAATGGGTTGTTAACGTCGATCAAACAAAAGCAGAAAAAGCAGGACTAAATTCTGAAGTCATCGGACAACAAGTGGCATTTCTAATGAAAAAATCGCCAATTGGCCAAATCACACTCGACAATGAAAAGACAACTCTTATGCTAGAACACAAAAAAACAGAGACTCCTAATAAAGATGCGATTTTAAACTCAAATATTTTGTCACCAATCACTGGTTTAATCGCATTAAAAGATGTTGCAACGATTTCTGAAAAACAAATACAAACCGAAATATTTCACAAGGACAGAAAAGAAACAATTCAAGTTACAGCAGAAGCGAAAGGTGAAGACTTAAGTAAAGTAAGCGCAGAAGTAAATACAGCTATTGCAGATTTGAAATTGCCTGATGGAGCGAAAGTTACCATTGCTGGAGCAACAGAATCGATGCAAGAAAATTTCACTGATTTATTTAAGGTTATGGGAATTGCGATTGGTGTTGTTTACTTAATTATGGTCATTACTTTCGGGCAAGCACGTGCACCATTTGCAATTTTATTCTCTCTCCCATTAGCAGCTGTAGGCGGGATTTTAGGTTTAATTATTTCACAAACACCTGTCGATTTAAACTCTCTTATCGGAGCTTTAATGCTAATCGGGATTGTTGTAACGAACGCAATTGTATTAATAGAACGTGTACAACAAAACCGCGAAAAAGGAATGGCAACAAGAGAAGCACTATTAGAAGCTGGTTCAGTACGGTTACGCCCAATTATCATGACAGCTATTACAACCATCTTCGCAATGCTCCCTCTATTATTCGGTGATACACAAGCTGGAAGCATGGTATCCAAAAGCTTAGCTGTTGTAGTCATTGGCGGTTTATTAGTTTCTACATTACTAACACTAGTTGTCGTACCCGTTATGTACGAATTGCTAGATCGAATCGGTAGTAGAAGACACCGCCAAAAGCAACACGAATCTTATACAAATGTTCCTAAATCTTAAAAATATAAAAGCCGTATTCAGACTTCCGAATACGGCTTTTGCATTTTTCCTTTCAAAATTTCACATGACAAAACAAGAGTGTCCTTTAAAAGTCGATTTTCTCAAACTTTTAGGACACTCTCTTTATTCTATATACCCATTTTAAACTTTTGACACATAAATCGCAGCTATACAAAACAAAAAGTGATCCCCGCTCGCTTTCTCCCTTTGGTTTTAACCTTGCACGTGGCAGGAAAAAGCCCTGACCGCTTCTATGCATAGCCAAATGCTCTCGTCCATCTAAAAGAAAGTTTTTTATATCTGTTATTCAATTTGTATATAAAAAGTTATGCTGCTTTTACTTTACTACTTTTGCGAGATTTTTTCGTACCAGTAAAGTGCTTATGGAGTACAGATGCGGTAAACCTTGCAATAATATTGAATAGTAATACCATAATGATTAATACTGCTGCTGATTTTGTTGCAATTAGTTTCGCGTCAGGGATAATTCCCTCAGAATTCAACTTCCAAATATGCACTGCTAATGTTTCTGCTGGTCGGAATGGATTTAATGGATGTGCAGGACTTGAAAAATCTGCTGCCGAGTTTAAAATTGGTGACGTTAATCCAGCTGTGTAAATGAGTGCCGCCGCTTCACCAAAAATACGTCCAGCCGCTAAAATTACACCTGTAATAATTTGCGGCAATGCAGATGGAAGAATCGTTCTTACAATTGTTTGCCACTTTGTTGCACCTAATCCAAGACTTGCTTCTTTCACATTAGATGGAATTTCTGTAATTGCATTTTCACAAACGCGCGTTAAACCTGGTAAATTTAAAATCGTTAAGGCTAAAGCTCCACCCATGACAGTGTATCCCCAACCCGCTGTCGTAACAAACACAAGCAATCCAAATAAACCAACTACAATAGAAGGTAAGGAAGCCATTGTCTCAATACATAAGCGAACAAAATTTAAAAAACGACCTTGTTTTGCATATTCCGCTAGGTAAATCCCTGCACCGAGACCTAAAGGAATCGAAATAATCAATGTAATAACAAGCATGTAAAAGGAGTTAAATAATTGAGGTCCAATCCCTCCTCCTGCTCTTGTATTACTCGGTTCTCCAAATAAAAAACTTGGATCCCAGAATCCCCAACCTTTTTGTAAAATTTCATATACAAGAAAAACAAGTAAAGTGACTATAAACAATGCAACTGCATAAAAAATACCCGTCCATATACTATTAACTGTTCTAGCATTCATCGTTATCTTTCACCTCTTTGGCCAATCGCTCGAATTACTACAATAAATAAGAAAGAAATCAAAAGTAATATCATCGCTAACGTCCATAGCGCATTATTCCAGGCCGTTCCATTTAACGTATTTGTCATATCCATTGTCAAAATACCCGTTAAAGTTGAAGTTGGACTATATATTCCTTCTGGTAATTTTATTGTATTTCCTATTACCATTTGCACTGCTAATGCTTCCCCGAAAGCTCGAGCTAATCCAAGAACAACCCCTGTTAAAATACCTTTTTTTGCAGCTGGAACAATAATACGACTAATCGCTTGCCATTTCGTCGATCCTAAACCATAAGAGGCTTCTAAATATTCAAAAGGAACCGAACGAATTGCATCAGAAGCAATACTTGCAATCGTTGGCAAAATCATAATGCTTAATACAACAATACCTGCAATTAAACTAAATCCTACACCACCAAATGAATCTCGTAAAATCGGAACTAAAATCGTGACGCCTAGTAAACCATATACAACAGACGGAATCCCTACCAACAATTCTAAAACCGGCTTTAATACTTTATTTCCAAACTTCGGTGAAATCAAATTCATAAACACTGCGAGTGCAATTGCAATTGGTGCACTAATGATTACCGCACCAAGAGATACTAGCGTAGATCCAACTATGAAAATAACAGCCCCAAAACTTCCATTCCCTTCATTCGGAGCCCATTTTGTTGATGTAAACACTTCTGAAATCGAGATATTACTTTGTGTAAATGATTGAATCCCTTTTGCACAAATGAACGCGATAATAGCTAATGTAATTGCAACAATTAATAAACCACAAAGCGTCACAAGTGTTCTTCCAATATATTCACTTTTTACATAGTTAATTTGTTTTTTCCCCTTCATCACAGACCACAACCTCACTTCATATATTGAAATGAACAGGACTGGCTAAATAGCCAGCCCCGCTTTATCCCGCTATTCGCGAGCAGTAATACTCCCACCTCAAAATTCAGCGAAAACATTGTCCAGCTCCAGTGGCTAGAATATTCGGTGGGAGATAAACTGCTGGCATGCGCCCGATTGGTTCAACTAATAATCAGTGGGGGATAAAGAACCCCCCACTGATTAAAGTTTCACTTTATATTATTGCTTTAATTTAGACATTGGGATGTAACCCATCTCTTCTACTTTCTTTTCAAAGTCTTTACCTTTTACATAATCAATGTAGCCTTTTGTTGCATCTTTTGCTTCACCTTTTGTAATCATGTATTCATAAGACCAAAACGGATATTTACCAGCAGAAATATTTTCAGTTTTTGGTTCTACGCCATCAATTTTCAATGTTTTTAAAGTACCTTTTTTGTCACCAGTCATGTAGGACATAGCTAAGTAGCTAACAGATCCTGGTGTAGAGTTAATCGCTTGCTCTACTGCACCATTTGAGTCTTGTGTTGTACCTGTAGCATCGTTAATTTTCACGTCTTTCATAACTGTTTTTTCAAATGTAGCACGTGTACCAGAGGCTGCTGGACGATTAACTATATTGACTTTTTCATCTTTTCCACCAACATCTTTCCAGTTTGTAACTTTACCAGAGAAAATATCTTGCACTTGTTTTAATGTTAAGTTATCAACTTTTACATCTTTATTTACAACTAATGCAAATGCGATACCTGCAACTTTGTTATCTACTAATTCTTTCGCTTTATCTGCTTCTTTTATTTTATCCGCAGCAGGAACATCGGAATTACCAACTTGAACAGCACCAGAAGCTACTTGGTTAATTCCAGTTCCACTGCCGCCACCTTGAACTGTAATTGATACTTTTGAATTTTTGTCCATAAATTCTTTAGCTGCCTCTTCTGCAAGTGGTTGAAGCGCTGTAGAACCGGCCGCTGTAATTGTACCCGATAATTCTTGCTTCGGTTCATTACCACCTTTAGCAGTTTCTTTATTTCCTGTGCTTTCTGATTTCCCGCACCCTACTAAAGCACCAGCAACTACTAATGCCGCTAAAGAAAATTTCAAGCCTTTTTTCATAACCATGTTTTGTACCCCCATTTAATTATCACTTTTCATTTCCTGATGTGCATATCCCGTAACATAAATTCATTGTAGGATAATAATATTATGTCAGTGTTAAGCGTTTTTAAATTTTAAGTAAAGGCTGTAGATTCTTAGAAAAAGCTATATATATTCATTGTTTCTCTACAAAAAATAGCGAAAAACCTAAAGAAACCGTACACATTGTAAATTTAATTTTAATAATGTAAATTAAACGTAAATTTCAATATATATTTCTACGATTTTATTAAGATTGTTTTTACAAAAACTCTACGTTTCTCCTGTTAAAACACCTAAAACCTCAGCGCGCAATGAAATAACATTTATATACCCATTTAAATTCTTCGAATAAGTTGCTGCTAGGCAGAATACAACATGAACTACACTCACTTTCTCCTTTTGTTTTAAACATTATATGTGGCAGGAAAAGGCCCTAATCATTTCTATGCGCAATCAAACGTTCTCGTGCCCCTAGGTTTTATGTCGTTTTTCAACTTATATATAGATGTGAAACTTTCATAAGTGAAGGTTTTACTGTCCAAGAATAGCGGGATAAATCGGAACACTCAAATAAATGATTGAATATTTCTAAAGTAACAATTGACAATAGCCTTCACTATCATCTAGTATAATATTAACCAAAAGTTTCCCTAGGGAAACTTTTTGAACTCGTACTAAAAAAATAGAGGTGAGGTAACTCTTATGACATCGGTTAAAACTCAACCACTTTCTACTTTTAAAACAGGTCAGCTCGTACAAATTGAAAAAATCCAATTAGAAGGAACTATGAAACGTCGCCTGCTAGATTTAGGATTCATTCCAGGGGCAACGATTAAAGTGTTGCAAAAAAGCCCGCTTGGCGATCCCATTGCATATCAAGTAAGCAATACAACAATCGCACTTCGAAATGAAGAGAGCTCTCTCATATTAGGAAGCTTGATAGGAGATGATTCACAATGAAGAAACATCGCATCGCATTAGCTGGGAATCCAAACACAGGAAAAAGCACATTATTTAATACGTTAACTGGATTAAAACAACATACTGGAAACTGGACAGGAAAAACGGTATTAAAAGCTGAAGGCGAATATGAGCATAATGGAAACCTCTATACTGTAATCGATTTGCCAGGAACATATTCCTTATACTCAAATTCTGCTGATGAAGAAGTGGCACGTGACTATATTATTTTTGAAAAACCAGAGGTGACAGTTGTTGTTGTTGATGCCACTGCAATGGAAAGAAATTTGAACTTAGCCTTGCAAGTAATGGAAATGACAAAAGAAGTGATTATATGTGTGAATTTAATTGATGAAGCAGAAAAGAAAGGCATTATAATCGATGAGAAAAAATTAGCAAAATCTCTTGGAGTTCCTGTTGTGAAAATTTCTGCTCGCAACAAAATCGGAATCGGTCAGTTGCTAAATACAATTGAAAAGGTAGTAAATAGAAAATTAATTCCTACCCCTTTTCAAATTACTTATAACGCAAAAATAGAAAAAATGATTCAGGAACTCGAGCCGCAAATATATAAAGTTTTTGGAGACGCTTATCCAGCTCGTTGGATTGCACTTCGCATTTTAGATGGAGACAAGAATTTCTTAGAATCTCTTCAAAAACATCATGAAGAACCACTTGTAAGGGAGGTCGTAATTAATGAAATCTCATTCAGCCAGTAAAGCCCTTCCATTAGACTATATCGTTCATCATGCGCGGACACTTGTTAAAGAAGACATTCGCGATGAAATTGTCGGTGATATTTACCGTGCTTCAGCTACTATTTGTAAGGATTCGGTTCAATATACAGATAAAAATAAATTATATCGCTCAGAGAAGCTCGATAAAATCTTCACTTCTCCTATATTTGGCTTTCCTATTATGCTTGCTATTTTATCTGTTGTTTTTTACCTTACAATTGCAGGAGCTAACGTTCCTTCTGATATGATCGCTGAATTTTTCGGATGGGCAGAAGGTCATTTAACAACTTGGTTCCAAACAATGAATGCCCCGAAATGGTTACATGGTATTCTTATTCTCGGTTTATTTCGCGGAACAGGGGCTGTTATTAGTGTTATGTTACCGCCAATGGCTATTTTCTTCCCAATATTCGCTTTACTAGAAAACTATGGGTACTTGCCACGTGTTGCTTTTAACATGGACCGTCTTTTTAAACGTGCCGGAGCACACGGAAAACAATCATTAACGATGGCAATGGGCTTTGGCTGTAATGCAGCTGCAATTATGTCAACGCGTATTATTGAATCACCACGTGAACGTATGCTCGCAATCTTAACAAATAACTTTGTTCCTTGTAATGGCAGGTGGCCAACACTTATTTTATTAGCTTCTTTATTCATGGCCGCTGGATATACGGGTGGTATGCAAACCCTTGTAACATCCGGTGTTGTTGTCGGTATGGTTATAATTGGTATTGTCGTAACTTTAACTGTATCATGGGTACTCTCAAAAACAGCTTTAAAAGGTATCCCAACCCACTACACACTAGAATTACCACCTTATAGAAAGCCTAAAATTTGGGATACAATCGTACGTGCAACACTCGATAAATCCATATACGTTCTAAAACGTGCTGTTATCGTCGCAGCACCTGCAGCGATATTAACATGGATATTAGCAAATGTATTTATTGGAGAAACAAGCCTTCTTATGTATATAGTGAACTTTTTAGATCCATTTGCAAAATTACTTGGACTTGACGGATATATTTTAGCAGCATTTATTCTCGGTTTACCAGCAAACGAAATTGTTGTTCCAATTTTATTAATGGCTTATTTATCAACAGGTTCATTAACAGAGCTAGAAAATTTAACACAAATTAAACAGTTATTTCTCGAGCACGGTTGGACTTGGCTAACTGCATTAAATATGATGCTGTTTTCTCTTCTTCATTTCCCGTGCGGAACAACTTTAGTTAATATATATAAAGAAACAAAGAGTGCAAAATGGACTTTTCTTTCATTTGTAATTCCAACTGTAATTGCCATTGTTGTTACATTCCTTTCTGCGCAATTAATAAACTGGTTAGGAATCATATAGTAAAAAACACGCGACATATTGCGACTTTAAGTAAGGAATGACAATCCCATCCATATACAGAGAACAAAAAGAAGATAACCGACGCTACAAAGTAGATGGTTATCTTCTTTTTCTCTTTAAATGGACTTTTTCAGTCCCCTCCGTATTACTCAGGTTTCTTTTTGGACTGCATTTGTTTTTGCCAAGGTTGCGCACCATATTCTTGTATTTTTTTATGAATAAAATAAGCTGTATATGGAAGAGTTGCCATTAAAACCGTACATATAATCCCTAAAGTTGTAAACATGACGCTACTCCTTTACTCACTTCTTATCGGTAACACAGATCCTGTATGTTCAATACTTGGATGTACACGAACAATAACATTACTCTTGCTAAAATAATTTTGACCTTGATCCCAATTTTTT
Source organism: Bacillus sp. 103mf (assembly GCF_900116295.1). Taxonomy (GTDB): domain Bacteria; phylum Bacillota; class Bacilli; order Bacillales; family Bacillaceae_G; genus Bacillus_A; species Bacillus_A bruguierae. The sequence goes on along the minus strand of NZ_FPAF01000009.1, from coordinate 143,847 downwards.
TTAACTTTTATCCATTGTTTATAATTTTTGCGCTTGTAATACTCTCCTAACCCAAGTACATCCACTTTCAAATCTTTTTGAGCAACTTTAACTGTTTTTTGTAGCTGTTTTTCCATTTCACTTGCAAGGTATTTGCTGATTTCCTTGTCACTCATCATCTTATTATCTTTCCTTAAATAAACTTCTGCTAATGTCCCAGCTAAATATACATCAATTACAAATTTAGGTTTTGTAGGATCCATTAAGAATGTACGAATTTTCCGGCGCATTGAACGGACTTCAAATACCATCTGTTGATTTCCTCTTTGTATTTTAAAAAAACCTCCTACTTTTTTCCCAATAATATAATTTAATCCTAATGTTTCCATCCCATTTAATCTGCCTATAAGTTTTTTGTCTTTCCCTCGAAATACAGCTGCTCCTTCCATTTTAATCCCCTGACGCGTTAATCCTAAGACTGGAAGAACAAAACTTCTGTTAGCAGACATTTTCTGTTGTAAATCACCAATTCGAGTCGCTTCTAACATTTGAGCATTTTTCTGTGCATGATTTGATATCATACTTACATATTTGGCTGGTAAGTTTTCTGGTTTGGCACTCTGTTTTAATATGTCTTCCGCCCTTCCTTTTGAAACAAAGATGCGAATGTTTCTTCGCATCTCATGATCACGAAAAAACACATCTAATGTATCTTCTAAAACGAAAGGCTTTTTTAATAAGTCCTCAGAAAGAATAAGCGCTTCTATATGAGGAAAAAATAGGGACCGACTTATTTTTTTAGAGATAATACGAATCTGAGCAAATACACTATCAGCCGTTGCATTAATATTAATATAGTGTTTCCCGCCGTCTTTACTGTCCTGCTCCGTTAAAGAACTCGGCAACACAATTTGATATGTTCCTTTTATAAGAGGAGAACGACCAGTAGTTGTCGTTTCACTTTTTTCCCCTTTATTAGTCACCTGATCTAATGCGACCCCCACAACAAATCCTCTTTCTTCAATTTCCTGCCGTTCAGAGCAGCCACTTATAAGTAAAATCAAAAACAGACAACTCATTCCTTTAAGAAGAAGGTTCATTTTTATTCTCCCCTCCTTTTATTTTATAGAAAATAAAAATGAGAAGAGGAATAACAAACATAACAGACATATCAATCCAAGCCAAATATGTACCATACTTACTTATCACATCCAAATTACCCGGAATCGTATTCATAATATAAATGATAGGTGCACTAATAAAAATAAACGTATGTTTTTTTATGGCAGGAAACATTGCACAAAATAAAAAAATAGCAACATCATAATACAATGCAGTTGTATTAAAAACAGTAATAATCCATGTTATAAAAAAAATAGCATCAAATCTCTCTAGAAATCCTCCTCCTATTTCAATCTCCTTTCCAAGTTCAATTGTTGGATATGTTAAAGTGCTAGTTGTTAAATAAGTAAATACACTTATACAAGTAACATAAATTAATATATAGGATAAAACAGTAACCATAACCCCTTTTACTGCTGCAAGAGGGGCCTTTTTCGTTGCTTTTAGTATAGCAGCATAGAAAAAGCCTACTTCAAATCCAATAAATGTAAATGCAGTTTCTCTGACCCCCCCTATATATTTACTAAGTTTAGTTTGAAAAAATGGCGATACATTTTCAAATTCCATTAAATTAAAATTTAACAACGATAGCAAAATAATAGCAATAAAAACAATCGGTAAAAACAGAACACTAAGTCTTAATAATCCTACCCTAGATCCACAAACACCATAAACAACAACAAGCAAATAAAAAAAAGACAAAAGCTGAACAGGTGTATCGCTAAATAAATATGTTTGAGAAATAATAGAAATTGTCCGTGCTTCATAAGCCGTAATTCCTGTAAATGTTAGTATTAAAATCATACTTAGAATATAAGCGATAGGCTTCGTTACATATACGCTCGCATATTGAACAAAATTTTGTTTCGGAAATAAAATGGCAACCTTCATAATAAACCATGCAAAACAAGCACTTGTTAATCCACCTATGAGTAAAAGAATCCATCCATCTGCAAAAAGTCCATGAGTTGCCATAACACGCGGCATCGAAAGTGCGCCTGTACCAATAATAGTAGAAGATACAGCAAAACCGAGTTCACGAGTACCAATTTCTTCATCTCCATACTCAAATGGTTTCACTTTATTCTCTCTCCTTCGAACGTAACGTTTTATCTTTTGGTTGTAAATATTCCGGTCTTTCTTTTAACATCGCTTTAGGCAAACGGACCACATCTTCTTTCCAATCTTTATAAAAAGCAGGCGTAATAGGTGCGGAATATGGTACCCCAACACTCGTTAAGTTAACGATGTGAATCGCTAATGCAATTAACCCTAAAATAATTCCATACAAACCAAAGACTGTAGCAGCTAAAATAAATGCAAACAGTAAAATACGAAAGGTAATCGTAATACTATATACCGGCAATGAAAATGTAGCTACCGCTGTAACTGCAATAATAATGACAAGAAACGGATTTACAATCCCGGCACTTACAGCAGCTTCTCCAATAACAAGACCTCCTACAATCCCAATCGTTTGCCCCATCGGCTTAGGAAGACGAATTCCAGCTTCGCGAATAAGTTCCATTGTGAAAGTCATTATGAGCGTCTCGACATACGCCGGGAATGGGACACCTTCTCTTGCTCCAGCAATTGAATAGGCAAGAGTAGAGGGAATAAGCCCTTGATGATAAGAAACAAGAGCTACATACATAGCCGGTAATAAAATCGCAATCATGCCCGCTAACATTCGAAGTCCTCTTAACAACGTTCCAATCATCCACCGTTCATAGTGGTCTTCTGGTGATTGAAAAATATCAACCATCACCATCGGAGCAATTAGTGCAAATGGCGAACCGTCTACTAAAATAGCTGCTTTTCCTTTTGCAAGTGATGCCGCGACATTATCTGGTCTTTCTGTATTTAAAAATTGAGGGAACGGTGACAAATTATTATCTTGCACCAGTTGTTCAATCGTTCCTGTTTCAAAAATAATATCGATTTCAATAGACTGAAGTCTTTTGTGTAATTCTTCTACAATATAAGGATTAATAATATCTTCAATGTAAACTAATGTTACTTCTTTCTGTGAGCGCTTTCCCATAATATAGGAGCGAAAACGTAGTTGCGGGTCGCGGATGTGACGCCGAATCAACATTTTATTTACATTTATATCCTCAATAAATCCTAAATTAGGGCCTCGAATGATTGTCTCCGTAGAAGGTGAATCGAGATTTCGTTTTTCCCATTCACGGAAATTTATAACCATTGCGGAAGGAATACCATCGAGTAACACAATTGTATCTCCTGCTAATAGCGCATTCATAACATCTGGAAATGTCTTAGCAATACTCACTTCTCCAATTGACAAAAATTGATCCATTAATGTTTGCATAATTGGTGCTTGTTTAGGAATTTTTTCATACTGCAACGGCCGAATAACAAAGCGATAAATCATGTCTTTATTACTGAGTCCGCATAAAAAGACGACTGCACAACGATTATTTGTCCCTAAAAGAGAAAATTCACGCACAGTTAAGTCGTTAGGTGAATCTAACTTGTTTCGAATTTCATTTGTTATTTTCGATAAGTTAGTATCTAACTGAATCATATGTATCACCTAATTTTCTGTTTCAAAATATTATATGAGTTAAAAAAGCGACATAAAAACCCATTTCTTTTTAGAGGGGGACGAGAGCATCTGGCTATGCATAGAAACGGTCAGATCCTTTTTCTGCCCCATGCGAGGTGTAAAACAAAGGGAGAAAGCCAGTAGTGGTCCTGTTGTATTTTGCATAGCAGTGGCCTATATTTCGAAAATTTAAAACGAATTTATATAGTTAGATTTCTCTACTTAAAGAAAATATATACAAAAAGAGTTATCCCTTAGTGACTGGATAACTCGAATAAAACAAGATCTTATTTTCCATTTCTCATGAAATTCAAAACTGACGAAACAAATACGCTTACCCCAATCGGCAAGGCATCCTCATCAATTGTAAAACGCGGATGATGATGGGGATATATAATCCTTTTTTCTTCATTTCCAGCCCCTATAAAGAAAAATGTACCTGGAGCTTTTTGTAAAAATGCTGAAAAATCTTCTCCAGCCATTGTTGGCTGTAAGCGAACAACACATTCTTTTCCTAAAAGTTGCAATGCCGTAGTTTCTACATGTCTTGTTACAGTCTCTTCGTTTACAACTGGGCGATATCCATATTCGTATGTAAATGTATAAGATGCACCGTATGCCTCTGTAATACTTTTTACGATTTTTTCAATGCGCTCTGCTGTTTGCTTCCGAAGTTCATTTCGTAAGCTTCTCACTGTCCCGCCGATTGTCGCACTATCAGGAATTACATTATGAGTTGTCCCTGCATGGAACTGTGTTACCGATAACACCAATGAATCTAACGGATTTGTGAGCCTGGAGACAATTTGTTGTAATTGAGAAACAACTTGTGTACCAATCGCGATACTATCAATTGTTTCATGCGGAATACCAGCATGTCCACCTTTCCCAATAATCGTAATCGAAAATGCATCCGGAGCAGCCATCGCTGGACCATATATAACGCCAATTTTCCCAACTTCTAGCGGTGACCAAAGGTGTGCACCAATAATGCAATCAACGCCTTCCATAACACCAGCGTCAACCATTTCCTGTGCACCGCCCGGAAAATTCTCCTCAGCATGTTGAAATAAAAAGCGAATTTCCCCTTCAATTTGATCATATTTTTGTGAAAGTGTGTATGCTGTTCCCAGTAACATCGCCATATGTCCATCATGTCCGCACGCATGCATAACTCCTTTAGAACGGGAAACAAAATCAAACTGGTTTTCCTCTTCGATAGGCAAGGCATCCATATCAGCACGAAGCGCAATTGTTCTTCCGGGTTGCTTACCAATCAATCGTGCCATTACACTATAACGCGCCGGACGCGAAACTTCTAGATGAGGAAAGGTTTGCAGTATATCATAAACCATTTGAGATGTTTGTTCTTCAGAATAAGAAAGCTCTGGGTACATATGAAAATGTCTTCTCCACCAAATAAGCTGTTCTTTTGAAATAGATGCTTCTTGGATTAGATCCATATACAATCATCCTTTCTTCATTCAATTACCTGTTATTATAACTTGTATGCTCTGTAAAATAAAAACTATTCTGAAAATTATAGTTTTTATTTATTTGATGTTTTAGTCTATAAATAGAAAAAGCTCTGACCGTTTCTCTTCGCAGCCAGATGCTCCTCCAAAAGAAAGAGTTTATTAACTTGTATATATACCTAACCAATCATCAATAGCAATATACTCAAAGATTCACCTTATCTATAAGTTGTAAAAAGAAATAAGCAGGTGCGACGCAAAGTCCTAATACACTACAAGTTCCCATAATAAGAGAAAATAAGATACAAGAATATTTTACTGCATTTGTTTTTTTCCACCCATAACTCAAAACTTCAATGCTTAAGCCAATTAGTATAATTGCAACAAGTACTTCTCCAAGTAATAAAAGGGCTAAAGTTGATATTGACATGTATTGACACTTCCTTAGTCATATAATAGTAATATTTTACCATACACAGAAGTAAATCTTAAGGAATAATTATAAAAAAACCTGCTGAGACAATGTCCCAACAGGCTTTTGAAAATATATTACATAGAGAAGAAAATCCAAACTGTACCAACAACCGTTATTGCCGCGATGAAAAAGTGGAATACGATTGTGATTGTTTGTATTACTCCCTCTCCTTCTGTCATGTGCATAAACATAACTAATTGTAATGCCGCTTGTGCCACTGCCATTACAAGAATGCTTGTTAAAATTGTTGAAAGTGGCAAGCTTGTGTGTAACGCTACATATAAAGCTAGGAACGTTAATGCAAGCGATAAAATAAATCCGAAAACGTGTGACCATGGAAATCCGCTATGAGCATTTGTATTGTTTTGTCCCATTATTACGCCACCATCCCGTTCAAGTAAACTAGTGTGTAAATGAAGATCCAAACAACATCAAGGAAATGCCAGTATAAGCTGATAATAAATACTTTACGAGCTGTAACTGGTGTCAGTCCTCGTTTTAAAATTTGGATAATAACACAAGTTGCCCAAATGATACCACCTGTTACGTGGGCACCGTGCGTTCCAAGAAGAACGAAGAATCCAGATAAGAATCCGCTTGTTTGTAGTGTAGCACCTTGGCCAACATACATGATAAACTCTTCAATCTCCATGTAAAGGAATCCAGCACCTAATAGTAACGTAATGATAAACCATAGGAGCATACCATTTTTGTTTTCTTTACGCATTTCATGAATTGCAATCCCGCATGTGAAACTACTTGTTAAAAGAAGAAGTGTTTCAATCATAACAGGCTTTATTTCGAAAATTTGTGCTGGTGTTGGCCCGTCTGCCGTACGACCAGCTAATACTAGGTAAGAGGCGAAAAGTGTTGCAAACAGCACGATTTCAGCCCCAAGGAAAATCCAAAACCCTAAAATATTCAATCTACTTTGTTCAGCTTGATATTCTAGAGGTAAGCTTTTATCTAAAGCCGCCATTTCGTTTCACCTCTCATGCAACATGTTCTGTCTTTTTAATTTCATCTACGCTAACGTAGTATCCGTCGTCGTAATCAAACGAGCGCCAGATCATACAACCTAACATACCAATACCACCGACAATTGCTAACCAGAACCAGCTAAATACTAATGCAAAACCTGCAAGACCGATAAAACAAGACATAATGATTGGAACGCCTGAATTACTTGGCATATGAATCGGTTTTAATTCTTCAGGTTTTGGTATAATAGTTTCGCCGTTTTTCTTCATTTCCCAGAATACATCGCTATGCTTAACTTCTGGTAATTTTGCAAAGTTGTAATGTTGTACTGGAGATTGTGTTGCCCATTCAAGTGTACGAGCATCCCAAGGATCTCCAGTTACATCGCGCTCACCATGACGAATGCTATAAACTACGTTGTAGCATAATAAGGCAAAGCCAACTGCCATCATTACTGCACCGACAGATGCGATTAAGTTTAATCCGCCCCATCCAAGGTTTGCAGAGTAAGTGTACATACGACGAGTCATACCATCTAAACCTAGGAAATACATTGGGAAGAAACAGATATTAAATCCGATCATAAAGATCCAGAATGTCCATTTACCAAGACGCTCATTTAGCATATGACCAGTCATCTTTGGATACCAGAATGTAAATCCAGCAAGCATCGCGAATACTGTACCTGCAATTAATACGTAGTGGAAGTGAGCGATTAGGAAGTAGCTGTTATGGTATTGATAGTCAGCTGCTGCCATCGCAAGCATAACCCCTGTAACTCCACCAATTACGAAGTTTGGAATAAATGCCAATGACCAAAGCATTGGAACCGTAAAACGGATACGACCTTTATAAAGCGTAAACAACCAGTTAAAGATTTTAACACCGGTTGGAATCGAAATTGCCATTGTTGAAATCGAGAAGAATGAGTTAACTGCTGGTCCTGCACCCATTGTAAAGAAGTGATGCAGCCATACAAGACCACTTAGAGCTGCGATTGCAACCATTGAGTAAACCATTGCTGTATATCCAAATAAGCGTTTACGTGAGAATGTACTTACGATTTCAGAGAAAATACCGAATGCCGGTAAAATAACGATATATACTTCAGGGTGACCCCATACCCAGAACAAGTTCGCCCAAAGCATTGGCATACCGCCGCTCGCCATCGTAAAGAAGTGAGCGTCAAATAGACGGTCAAATGACATTAATGCAAGAGCAACTGTTAATACTGGGAAAGCAAAGATGATGATGACACATGTAATTAAAATAGACCATGTAAACATTGGCATTTGCATTAACTTCATGCCTGGTGCACGCATTTTTAAGATTGTTACCATGAAGTTAATCCCTGTCATCAGCGTCCCGAGACCTGAAATCTGCAATGCAATTGCATAGTAGTTATTTCCTACACCAGGGCTAAATTCTGTACCAGCCATTGGGAAGTATGATGTCCACCCAGCGTCTGGAGAACCACCGATAACGAAGGCGATGTTAAATAACATAGCACCGACGAAGAATAACCAAAAACTTAATGCATTTAAGAAAGGATATGCAACGTCACGTGCTCCAATTTGAAGAGGAACAACAACGTTCATAAGTCCCATAACAAACGGCATTGCCATGAAGAGAATCATAACTGTACCGTGTGTTGTAAAGATACCATTATAGTGTTCAGCGTTTAAATATGTTGTGTCAGGAAACGTTAACTGAGCACGAATCATTAATCCATCCATACCGCCGCGGAACATCATTACAATTGCTGAAATGATATACATCAATCCAATTTTCTTATGGTCAACAGAAGTTAACCACTCATCCCAAAGCCATCTCCACTTTTTGTACTTTGTCAGCACAAAAATGATTCCTAACGTCACAAGAACAATAGATACGTCCGCTCCGTATATAATCGGATCGCCTGTGACAAAAAATTCATCAAGCTTCACTATATTCACTCCAATCTGTTGGAATAATCGTTATTACTTTTTGTTTTTGTAGTAGTTGTAATCACAATATTCAAGTGATTTTGGATCTACATATTTTAAATGTGTATTAGAGTATGTCATACGCCCTACTACACCTGGTTGAATGATTTCTTTATATTTGTTTTCTGATAACTTAGGAGCACCTTTTGCTTCTTTTACCCACTTGTTGTACTCTTCTTTTGTTTTTGCTTCAAGTTCAAACTCCATGTGAGTAAATCCTTCACCAGAGAAGTTTGCACTACGTCCAGTGTAAGAACCTGGTTTATCAGCTTGTAGGTATAAATCCATAATCATGCCATCCATTGTATACTTCATTCCACCAAGTTCTGGAATCCAGAAAGCATTCATTGGACCAACAGAAGTTAATTTAAATTGAATTGGTACACCTGCTGGTACATTTAAATAGTTAACGGTTTCAATTCCTTCCTCAGGATAACTGAATAACCATTTCCAGTTAGCAGATGTAACGTAAATTTCAACAGGTTTTATATCTTTTGTTTGCTCTGGTGGCTTTTCCGATGCGTACGTTGCTTTTACAGTTGGGATTGACAATGCAATCACGATGATAACAGGGAAAATAGTCCAGATAACTTCTAAAAGAGTATTACCGTGTATATCAGGTGGCTCATAGTCCATATTTTCTGGTTTTTCACGGTAACGAATTAAAATAATTGTGAACAGGACGAATACGACTACAATAATTACTGACATCAGTATGAGTGACCAAATAATTAAATCATACTGCGTTTTTGCAACAGGTCCTTGTGGATTTAATACAGCGATTTTTTCGCATCCACCGAGGAACAAGAGTAATGATAGTGGAAGAAGAGAAGCCAACTTCCAAAATTTTTTTTTCAGTTGCACGATTGAAAATCTCCTTTCTCCTTGGATTGAAACTATGCCAATAAAACAATATAAACCTATTAATTTATAGATGGCAATAGTTTTTGAGATATTGTTAAAAAATAGACACAAATGCACAGTTTTTACGATGAAAAACATTTGTAACTTGCTAATATTGTAAACTATTTTTGAGATCATATTTCGATTTTTAAAATTTTAAGATAAATAAAGTTATACCAAAATATCCAATAAATAGAAAAAAGCTATCTCATAATAGAATAAGATAGCCGAATATTCCATATATTTAGTTTATTTTTATGAGATGTTTTTTTGCTGTTCAAATGTGACAATTTTTTTATATTTTAATTGATAAAAAATGTAACAAATAATCATGAATGGAATACCACAATATAAAGCGATGCGTTGCTCTGGAATAAATGCTAAGCTTATAAATGTAACAAAGTTTAAAGAGAACGCTGCAATAGGAACAAGGGGATAAAGCGGCGTACGGTATTTTAAGTCTCGTATATCCCCGCCGTTCTTAATAAATTCTCTTCTAAAGAAAAATTGAGATGCAGCAATGGACATCCAAACAACGACAGCTGCCATAGCCGCAATCGATGTTAATACTAAAAAGACGGTATCAGCGGCAAATACACTTGTTAAAAGAGAAAGACCAGCAAAGATTAAGCTAAAAATCAAAGCATTGATCGGTACCCCTTTTTTCGTTAATTTTGTGAAGCGCGGACTTCCCATTCCTTGTTTTGCCATCGCCCAAAGCATACGAGAGTTTGCGTATAAACCAGAATTTGCCACCGATAATACAGCTGTAATAATAACAAAATTCATAATGTCTGCTGCATAAGGGATTCCAGCTGTGTCAAAAACGAGTACGAACGGGCTTTCTACAAGATTTGCTTCTTGCCATGGTAATAATCCTACAACTACAGAAATGGCAAGAACGAAAAAGAAAAGTGTTCGCCAAATTGTATTTTTTATAGCACGTGGTATTGTGATTTCCGGCTGCTTACTTTCGCCTGAAGCAATACCAATTAATTCTGTTCCCTGAAACGCAAAGTTAACGGTAATCATTGTAAGAAGAACAGCTGGAAGTCCGTTTGGAAATAACCCGCCATTTTCTGTGAAGTTATGGAACATCGGTGCGGGCTTACCGTTAAAGTCTAATAAACCAAACATAACAGCACCGCCGAGTAAAATAAAAATAATAATCGTCATTACTTTAACACTCGCAAACCAAAACTCAGCTTCAGCATAAGCACGTGCAGATGAAGCGTTTACAATAAAGAGTATGGCAGCGAATACAACACACCATATCCAAGATGCAACATCCGGAAACCAACGCTTCATTAAAATACTGACAGTCGTTAATTCCACTCCGACGGTCACAGCCCAATTTAGCCAATACATCCATCCAGCGACAAATCCAAAACCAGGTGAAATAAATTTGCTAGCATAACTTTGAAAAGAACCTGCTTCCGGCATTGCAACTGTTAGCTCTCCGAGACAAAGCATAGTTAAATACATAACAAACCCGCCGACTAAATAGGCAAGAACAGCTCCGCCAGGCCCAGCATTGTGAACAATTTGTCCAGATCCCATAAATAATCCGGTTCCGATAACTCCTCCTAGTGCAATCATGAAGAGGTGTCTGCTTTGCATTGTACGTTTTAGTTCATTCGACTGCTTCTCTTTTTGTATCATATACCCCTCACCTCATATTTTAATGTTGTTTAGCGGAAATCATCAGTAAACCGCTAATTAAATTTCTCCTCACCGAAGAAACTTAACCAAGTTAAACATGTTCAATTTTAACAAAATACCCTAAAGTTGTACATTTATTTTTCTTTTTATTTAAAAAAATTAGAATTTTTAGACCTTAATATTGGAATAACAATCTATAGAATCATTCTAGTAAACTAACAAAAACAAAGGTACAATGAAGAGAGTATCATTTTCGAAATGTAGAAAAATAATTATGTAATGGAGTTAGAGATATGTTTAGGAGCATTAAATACATATGTATTTTAAGTATTGGAGTTATTGTTTGTGTGGCATGCAATAAAGAAGTTATGGGAGTAATTGAAACAGGGAAAAATAAAATCTTTCAAAAAACACAGGAACTTCGTATAGACTTTTCATTTAAAATGAAAGAGCAAGTGATGATTGAAAATGTTCCATTTATAAAACAACTTCCTGAATTAGAACGCGGTTGTGAAGTGACAAGTTTAGCAATGCTACTGCAATATAACGGGATTCAAGTGGACAAAATGAAGCTTGCGAGTGAAATCGCTCGTGTCCCATTTAAAGCAAACGGTGTGAAAGGAAACCCACATGAAGGGTTTGTTGGAAATATTTACACAAAGTCTGAACCAGGCTATGGTGTATACCATCAGCCAATTTTTCAATTAGCACAAAAATATGTTCCAGATAAAACGATTGATTTATCCGGAAGAGAAATCAAGGATATATATAAAGTACTTAGTGCTGGTTCGCCAGTATGGATTATTGCTAATACAACTTTTCAACCGCTAGATGCGGATAACTTTGAAAGTTGGAATACAAATGCTGGAGAATTAAAGATTACATATTATGAACATAGTGCAGTTATTATTGGTTATGATAAAAACTATGTATATGTAAATGACCCACTAGCAGATAACCCGCGTAAAAGTATTCCACGTACTCAATTTGAAAAAGCGTGGGAACAAATGGGGAAACAAGCAATTACTATTCTTAAATAATAAAAAGTCATCGATTTCGATGGCTTTTTATTTTTATTAGACAATATATATAAGATCAAAAACCTTCTTTTTTGGGAAGGCGAGATAAACCGGCCATGCGTAGATGCGGTCAGGGCCCTTTTCTGCTACTTGCCATGTTTTAAAACAAAAGGAGTAAGCGAGTGCTGGGCATGGGGTATTTTTCGTAGCAGCGATTTGGATGTTGAAACATGAAAATGAATTTATGTATATAGACGTCCCTCTTTCTTTTCGGGATGGCAAGAGCGTCTGGCCATGTGTAGATGTAGGGTGAGAATAAAGTTTGAATAGAACTTTCCCTTCAATCATTATTTAACAACAAATACAAAAACTCCATTTTGAAAAAAGATTGATCAAAATGGAGTTTTTCTTTTTAGTTAAGGATGAGATTTTTATAAAAAAGTTTATTCGTTTTCTACCAGTGTTGATTCGTAATTACGCCCGATTGCAGAATAAAGACATAAAGTTAGTTCTTACCGATTAATATTTCTAAATCAACAGTGATTTGAGCTGAACTCCCTTCCAAGAATGATTTAACTTGTTTTTCTGTGGTCGCCCATAATAAAGGAGTCATTTGAACTAACGATTGCATTGATAGACTATCAAGTGTCACGGTATAACATAATCTTGAACTATCTATCAATTGGAAGTTCTCATTAAATCGTTCAACAGTATCAACATTATAATAAGATTGTTTTTCAGATCCATCGAATATAATTTCTCTTAATTCTTTTAAGTAGTCACTTCCAGGAACGACTTTAATCACTAAACCATCAGCTTTTAACAATCTATTAAATTCTGCATAATTGGAAGGTGATAAGATATTCAGAATAATATCAAATTGCTTATCTTTAAATGGTGTATTTGCTAGGTCGGCAACAGTCCAAATCTTATTAGTGTAGTTCTTAGCGGCTACCAAAACACCTTCTTTAGAAAGATCAATCCCTACTCCTGTAACTATTTTTTTATAAGCAGAACTAGCGATTTCACAAATGCTAGTTAGGTGAGAACCTTCGCCACATCCCATATCAATTACAGATATTGATTCTTTTTTAACAGCAACATGCTTATTTATGCTTTCAACAATTACCTGACTTAATAGTGCAAAAAAGCCATCCTCTGCAATAATTTTTCTTCGCGCTTCAAAAAGTTCCTTAGTGTATTTAGTTTTTACTAGTTGAGTTGTCAAGTTGATATATCCTTGTTTAGTAAAATCAAATGTATGGTTATTTGAGCAGATTAAACTCTTTAACTCAAAAACCTTCATTGTTGAGTCGCAAATAGGACACTTGAAAATATGTTCAAATTTACTTAAATATTCTGCGCTCTGCATTCTTTTGTTCATTTTATACAAAGAAGCCACCTCATTCATTTTTAGATAAATGAAAAAGGCATAGACAAATAAACCCTCATCATATTTTCAAAAAAATACGAGTCGGATTTTAAAGTAGTCTATACCTGTCACTATCTATATCGAATGAATTGAATAATCATGAAATTAACTCCTTTGTAGATGTATAGGTTTTAACCCATAAAGACACTAACACGATTAAATTTTTATTGCAACTAAATAATTTTAAACGTGTTAGTAGAATAAAAAGAGATACAACCGTATGACTTTATTTCAAATCTACAGAAGCGCTCAGGGCCCTTTTCTGCCACATGCGTGGTTTCAGCAAGCAAGTGCGGGGCATGGTGTATTATGCATAGCCGCGACTTATGTATCGACACATGAAAACAGATTTATATAGTACAGAAAACATTGTCTTTTTTTGTAGCATAACAGATGGAAATGTTTTATAATTTGAAATAGTTAAATAAATTTGTAAGCGGATACAATATGTTTCTTACTAATTAAAGGAGGTTTATTATGCAGCAAACAAACAAAGCAGAAAATTTAAACCGTGGATTAAAACAACGACATATTACCCTTATGTCGCTTGGCTCTGCCATTGGAGTTGGACTCTTTTTAGGATCAGCTTCCGCTATTAAACTCGCAGGACCATCTATTTTATTTGCTTATATCATTGCTGGCCTTGCAATCTTTTTCATTATGCGAGCGCTTGGAGAAATGGCAATTGAGCAACCTGTTGCCGGTTCATTCAGTAAATATGCACATGACTATTTAGGTCCACTAGCAGGGTATATAACGGGCTGGAACTATTGGTTCTTATGGGTTGTAACTTGTATGGCTGAAATTACAGCAGCAGGAATTTATATGCAATATTGGTTCCCAAACACTGAACGCTGGGTGTGGGCGTTAATTGCTCTTGTATTAATGAGCGCACTAAACTTTTTATCGGTTAAGGTGTACGGAGAACTTGAGTTTTGGTTTGCTTTAATTAAAATTGTCACAATTATCTGTATGATTGTAATTGGCACCGGTATTATTTTATTCGGGTTTGGAAACGGCGGCGTAGCGACTGGAATTTCAAACCTTTGGTCACACGGCGGTTGGTTCCCAAATGGATTTTCTGGCCTTCTTCTCTCATTACAGATGGTACTATTTGCTTACTTAGGAGTAGAGTTAATTGGTGTAACAGCTGGAGAAGCAGAAAACCCGAAAAAAACATTATCTAAAGCGATTGATAACGTTTTTTGGCGCATTTTAATCTTCTATGTAGGTGCCTTATTCGTTATGATGGCAATTTATCCATGGAATGAGATTGGTGAAAAAGGAAGTCCATTTGTACTAACGTTTGAACAAATCGGCATTGCGAAAGCAGCAGGAATTATTAACTTTGTTGTCTTAACAGCTGCTCTTTCTTCTTGTAATGGAGGTCTTTTTAGTACAGGTCGTATGTTATTTACATTAGCACAACAAAAACAAGCTCCAGAAAAATTTGGTCAATTAAATAAAAATGGAATTCCAAGCAAAGGAATTTTAGCAACAGCTTTCGTATTGTTAATAGGAGTTGCATTAAACTACGTTGTTCCGGCAAAAGTATTTACGTGGCTAACAAGTATTTCCACGTTCGGAGCAATTTGGACTTGGGGCGTCATTTTAGTTGCACAGCTTCGTTTCCGCAAAGGTCTATCACAGGAGGCGCAAGGCAAATTAACGTACAAACTGCCATTGTATCCACTTAGCTCTTATGTTACGCTCGCTTTCCTTGCTTTAGTATTAGGTATTATGGCATACTCCGCTGATACACGTATCGCATTAATCGTTGGACCAATTTGGCTCATCGCTTTAGTAGCTGTTTATTATGCAAAAGGATTTCACACAACAGATAAAACATCGAAATCTTCTTCGCAAATTGGGTAAAACTAATTCCTTCCTCATATGAGGAAGGGATTTTTTCTCTTCTACTGCTATATAAAAAAATATTTCTCAACAAAATTCATCTTATTTTTACAAAATTTTATGAATTCCCCCTTTCTTCTTCCGTTATATTTCGGTAAAGTAATATAGGGACACTTTTATCCGTAGGGGCAGCTGATAGTTAGTTGAAAGAATCGCACTCTTACTTTATTAAACTTACTTTAGGGGGATTATTATGAAGAAAGAAAAATGGCTGAAGCTCACATTAGCAACAGGAATGACTTTAAGTATGGCCACCATGTTTAGTCCAACAACTTTTGCTGAAAGCGCTTTAGATCCAGCTCCACAAATTGCAGCAAAAATTGTTAACGAAAACGCTGGAAAAAAAGTATTATTTGATAATACACATGGTCAAACAGCAGGGACAGCTGATTGGGTTATTGATGGGGGATTTTCTGATTTCGGAAACGGCGTTGCAAACAAAGGCTTCTTTGTAAAAGAACTACGTAAATCAACACCTATTACTTATGATGACTTAAAAGATTACAATGTGTTCATCGTTCCAGAAGCAAACATTCCGTATAAAAAATCAGAACAAGATGCGATGCTGCAATATGTGAAAAATGGCGGAAGTATCTTTTTTATAGCTGATCATTATAATGCTGACCGTAATAAAAATCGCTGGGATTCCTCAGAAGTTTTTAACGGGTACCGCCGCGGAGCATGGGATAATCCAGTAAAAGGAATGTCTTCTGTAGAAGCATCTTCACAAGCGATGCAAGGTGTAGAAAGCTCTGATTGGCTTGCAGATAACTTTGGCGTACGCTTTCGCTATAATGCAATTGGCGATGTTTCTACAAATGAAGTTGTAGCGCCAGATCAATCATTCGGAATTACTACAGGTGTTTCATCTGTTGCTATGCATGCTGGAGCTACAGTTGCAATTGTAAATCCGAATTTAGCAAAAGGAATTGTCTACTTACCAGAAAGTTTACCTAAATGGAATAATGCTGTAGATAGCGGTGTATATAACGGCGGCGGCATCGCTGAAGGTCCTTACGTTGCAGTTGCAAAAGTTGGTTTAGGAAAAGCAGCCTTTATCGGTGACTCTTCGCCAGTTGAAGATGCAACGCCAAAATATGTTCGTGAAGATACGGGACAGTCTAAAAAAACATATGATGGATATAAAGAAGAAAGCGATGCTACTTTATTAACAAATATTGTAAAATGGCTCTCTACAAAAGAATCATATACGAGCTTAAATCAAGTAAACGGATTGCAATTAGACAAACCAACACCATTAAAATCATTTGAACAACCAAGCGTATCAACTGAGCCGCAACCAGAACCATGGAGCGCTCCTAACCAAGGATATCAATGGTTTAACACAAGCACATTTAAATCTGGTTCTTACGGCTATACTAACAATAATACTGATAATAATAATGATGGAAACGTCTCAACAAATGATTATAACTTTATTCACCCTAGTACTCTTCCAAACAGCGGTGTATTTCAAATAAAAATACAAGCAAATCATTTATTACCAAACACTACTTACAATAATTATTCTTTAGGCATTTATACAAGTGGTGGTACACAAGTAGCAAAAGTTCAAAATGTAAACGGCACTTGGCCTTCTTCTTACGGTTATAGTAATTCATTTTCCTTCACGACAAATAGCCTAGGTTCCGCTGAAAAAGTTGTGAATGTACAAATTGCTCCTAATACAGTAGGACAAGCTACGTTACGCCTTCGTCAAAATACAACTGTAAAAGAAAATAAAACAGTTGTAATTGGAACACCTGCTATTCGATAAAAGGAACCCCCTTTCGTGATGAAAGGGGGTTTTTTTATGTATCATTCCTCCTTTATCATTATATAAGAATATTTTTTTACAAAAATAGATCTTTATTGACTTCATAAATTTAATAAAGTAAACTATTAATCATATAAAATGATTAACTTTGTTTTTTATGTGAGGAGGAATTATATATGGAAGCTGCGCTACAGTTTGATGAAAAACAACCGCAAAAAAAGAAACATCCTCCAGGTTTATACTTACTCTTTTTCACAGAAATGTGGGAACGATTTAGCTATTACGGATTACGAGGATTATTAACATTATATTTAACAACAGCCTTAATAAATGGTGGTCTTGGTTTTAGTAAAAGCTGGGCACTTACGATTTACGGCTTTTATACAGGCGCTTGTTATTTTACTCCATTAATTGGCGGATTTTTAACAGATCGCTTTCTTGGTAGACGATTAGCTATTACACTCGGTGGTATAATAATTGCATTTGGTAACCTTACGTTATTTGCGCTGCAAAGCCAATTTGGACTATACCTCGGATTAGCACTCATTATTATCGGGAACGGTTTCTTCAAACCAAATATTTCTACACTCGTCGGAGAATTATATACAGAAAACGACCTACGCCGTGATGGTGCCTTTACGATTTTTTATATGGGAATTAACGTCGGTTCATTCCTTGCTCCACTCGTTTGTGGATATTTATCAGAAGATTTGTTTAAAACAACAGTAGATGGCGTTATTCATTATGGTTTCCGTTATGGATTTTTAGCTGCGTCTATTGGGATGATTGTTGGACAAATTTTATTTACAACATTATCGGATCGTTTTCTTGGTGATATTGGTAAAAAACCGACAGCAACTTTACAAACAGGAACAGGCAACAAAACAGCTGGCAACACACCATTAACTAAAAAAGAAAAACAGCATACAGCTGTTATTATCATTTTAACGTGTTTTGTTGTTTTCTTTTGGGCTGGATTTGAACAAGCTGGTAGCTCTTTAACATTATATACAAATAGCTTTGTAGACCGCTCTATATTCGGCTGGGAAATTCCAACATCTTGGTTTCAATCTGTAAATCCACTATTCATTATTTTATTAGCACCCGTTGTTTCTACACTTTGGACAAAGCTTGCTTCTACAAAACGCGGTGATTTAAAAATCCCAACAAAAATGGGTCTCGGTATGATCTTACTTGGAATTGGTTATATGATTCTTGTTGTTGCTACCTTAAAAACAGGAAGTAATGAACAAGAAATTGCCGAAAAAGCAAACCTGCTCTTTATTGTCTTTACTTACCTATTCCATACATTAGGGGAATTATTCTTATCTCCAGTCGGACTATCAATGGTAAGCTCCCTTGCCCCTATCAAACTTGCATCTCTATTAATGGGCGTTTGGTTAGCAAGTACAGGTGTTGCTAATATTTTAGGTGGACAGTTAGCAAACTTTACAACTTCATTAGGTTACTCAGAAGTATTTGCTGTTATTGGAGCTGTCGCTATTTTCTTAGGATGTATCTTACTATTGCTTTCTAAAAAATTAGTAAAGTGGATGGACTAAAAAAGATGAGGGGTTACCCCTCATCTTTTTTCAGCATTTTCTCCTTTTTCTATCACTTACTTATATAACTCTTTATGCTCTTTGTAGTCACTTGATACAAAACATTTATAGAAGAATGAAATCCCACCTTCAACGAAAGTGGAATTTCTTTTTAACTATTTACCCCACTGATGGAAGTTTCACTTTATTTTTTTCACCTGCACCAAATTTCCAGATACTACATATCGCTTAGAATTATCAAGTACAGACGAACATGTAATCAAGGTTAGTTCATTCTTCCCGTGATCTTCAACAACTTCCCATTTATCCGGCGTGACTTTTGTTACTTGTTGTACCGCATACTCATATTCATTTTCACTATCATATAAATATACTTTATCATCCTTTTTTAATCCCGAAATATCACTAAATAACACACCTTTTTTCGACATGTTATGTCCTGCTAATGCATAATTCTCTTTTCCCATCTCTTGTTTTTCTTTTACTGTTGTTGCACCTGATAATAAATTTTTCTCTGTTGAACCATTTAAAATCGGTAGTTCTAATCCAATACTCGGAATAGACATACGCCCAATCACTTGTGTTTTATCTAATGAAGCATTTGCGACGTCTGCTAAATCCGGTTGTTTTATTTTAGAAGCATCAACAAATTTCGTTTCTTGTTTTTCATACTTCATTTTCTTAATAGCTTGTATGTTTTCTTCTTGCATCTTCCCAGCTTTGTAACCATCATAAAATGGTTTTGCAATTAAAACGCCACCTACAATAAATAAAAGAAGTGCCAATATACTATAAATCTTTTTCTTATTCATGCTTCAATTCCTTTCCTTCACAAAGTTCCTCTTATATAAAATGATAAAGTAAGAATGCTAGATATACAAGTGACATGTACAAGACAAAAGAAATGGCACTCCTTATTAGGAAGTGCCATGATTATCATTTTTGCAAACAATAAAAGCTCAATGTTCCATCTGCTTCATCTGCACTTACAAATATATTACGGTTGCTAATCTTATGAATCCCTTCTGGCGCTTTGCCTCCTGAAGGAACAAGACCAATATAAACAGGGAACATCGGGATCGTTATATCAAAAAAGAGTACTGCATTTGCTCTTTCAGCAGCAACAGCCATAATCGGACTTTCTTGTATGATTCCTGTTGCAACATTTTCCACTTCACTGCCTCGGCTATTACTGCGACTATCTAAATATAAACCTTTAGCTGCCACTTTTTCATCAATAAAATTCATACTATCATATACAAGCGAACCGTTTTGACTCCATACAGATATATTGCGTCCACCTGATTTCACACCATCTTTAAATTCATTTTTCCCTAGGTCTCCTTCATTAGCAGTAATTACAAAACGCCCTGATTGATCCCACGTTATACCATCTGGTTCTGGTCTTGCAATCAGTTCATCTTGAAAAGAAACAACACCATCATTTTGCAAATCTGCTTTATGCTTTGTTGTTCCAAGGCCAAATATCGTTTCAATGTTTTGTCCTTGCAAATTAACAATAGCAACTGCATTGTTTTCCTGTAATGTAACAGCAGCTTTTTCTCCATTTGGACTAATCGCCACATATTCTGGCTGCGGATCATGCTTGTACACTGTTCCATTTCCAATCTGACTTATATCAATTGATAGCTCATGGTGAATTCCTTTCAATACATCTCCATTAGGGAACGTGATGATAGAAATTGTACCCGGTCGCTTTGTTTTTTTCATATTGACTTCGTTTCCGTCATTTGGATCTCCTTCTTCATCCTCATTACAAACAACAAGCTTTGCCCCATCTTTTGATAAAGCAATAGAGTCCGGCCCTACACCCACCTCGTATATTTTCACAATATTTTTGGATGATAACTCTATAACTGCTATCTTTCCTCTATGCGCATTATACAAGTTATCCCCAGTGCGAAAAGCAACAAATGCATACTTACCATCTGGTGTAACTGTTGTACTCGTCACCTCTGCTTCGGAATGAATTCCTTTCAAACTCACTGTCCCTTTCAATTGAATGTCTTGTAAATTTTCAATTGAAAGGATGCTAATTTGTCCTAAGTCTGCTTCTGTTACAACTAACGTCTTACCATCTGGTGAAGATGCCGCGATTTCTGCTTTTTTGCTTGGCATTGGAAAAATAGCCGTTCTTTCTATTTTTGTATTCTTATGCTTATTACTAATAAATTTATTTACCATTTCCTCTATTTGCCCACGAAATGCTGGATTTGAAATACTCCCTTTTGGTAAACTTTCTATTTGATTGGCAAATTGTTTCGTTTCTTGATTGATTCTTTCTGCGTTTACATGATTACCTGTCCATAATACACTCGCTATAATTCCTCCACAGAGTAAAGCCTTCCTCATTCTCTAATCCCCCCAATTTCAATACTTCTTCTATTGTAAAAAGGATTTGTAAACTCTCCCTATAGCATTTCATTAAGCTTTTGTAAAAATGCGGAAGAAGCTGCCGAGTTTTAAATATACAAAAAAGATGTGCAATTTCGCACATCTTTTACACAACCTTGTTACGATATAAAGAAATATGAAATACCGTTATTTGGATTAGTAAAATGAAAAATAATACATATAGCGGATATTCTGGGATGTTTCGATTGAGCAGTGGATAAGCACCTAATGAGGCAGCTGCGAAAGGCATAATAAACCATAATGAAAGAAATGTAGTGCGACATGCTTTCGCAGTCAATACTTCTTCTCTCTCATCTTCACTTGGAAATAATAACGGAAATGTCCAAAATGATAACTTCTTATATTTCTTTTTTTGCACCTTGTAACCAGTGAATACCCCTGCCCCTACAATCAATAGCAATGTAATTGGCAGCATATTCATCGTAACAGTCCACGTTTGCTTTTCAGTACGGATGATGTTTGCAAGTTCCGTAATGACATGAAAATATTCACAAAATGCAAAACACGCTATCACAAGTATACCTATATTTATTACATAAGAAAGACCAATTCTATTCATTTTCTCCCTCCTCCTTTTGCAGTACAAATACATCTCCCATCTGCAAGCCAAATACATCACAAATCATAAGCGCTAATAATAATGATGGTACATAATCCCCCTTTTCAATAGCAGCGATCGTTTGTCTCGTTACCCCCACCTTTTCAGCCAATACACTTTGCGAAAAATGAAAGCGGGCTCGTAGTTCTTTTACTCGATTACAAATGGTCAATTTTACCACCTCTCACCATTATTGTATGATAAACTTTACAAAATGTGAAGTCAATTTAACATTTAATAATAAAAAAATCTACTTTGCTTTTGCAAAGTAGATTTTTACTTTAATCTAAAATGATAACACGAACTTGTCTTCTACCCCAAGAACTAGAAGCCCCTTTATCTGGTACGAAAACATCAATACGGTAGCCTTTGATAGCTCCACCAGTATCAGCAGCAATAGCTTCTCCATAGTTTTGAACCCATACGCGTGAGCCCAATGGAATAACCCTTGGATCAACGGCAATTAACTTCATATTTGGGTTTGCAGTTAAATCATAGTGCCCCCAAGCAGAATATACATGCTCACCTGGCTGTTTCCCATTTTCACTTGGATCATTTGTGTAAGCCGTAGCTTCTACAAAAATTTCACGACCGCCTTTAGTTGGTTTTTCTGGAGTTTTTCCCTCATCTTTTGGTGCTTGTGAAACCTGTGAAGCTTGTGGAGCTTGTGAGGCTTGTGAGTCTTTCAAAGCTTTTTCACGCTCTGCAGCTGCTTGTTGTTCACGAGCAATTGTATCTTGTACGCTCTTCATATCTGCTTCAATCTTTGCTTTTTCTTGCGCAGCAAGTGTCAGCTGACTAGCAATTTGATTATACTTTGCTTGTACAGATTGTAGATTATCTTGACGTTTCTTTAAGTTGTCTTGTAAATCAGCTTGTACTTTTGCTAATTTTTGTTTATCGCCTTCTAAAGATCTTTCTTTTTCATCAATTACCTTTTTATCGGCTTCAATTTGACGAAGATCTTGTTCTTGTAAACGAAGAATCTCTTTATCTGCATCCATAATTGTAGAAACTGCAGTCATACGTTGCAGAAGCTCTGCAATGTTTTTTGAATCTACAATTACTTCTACTACTAAATTTATATTTGAGTTATCTTGAACAGAGACCATACGTTTTTTCATAATATCTTTACGCATAAGTACTTTTTCTTCTAAACTAATAATCTCTTTCATCTTTTGCTCAATTTGTTTATGCGTTTCATCGATTTTACGCTGAATTGCATCTTGCTCTTCTTTATTTTTTGCAATTGTATTATTTAAGTCTGATAATTCCTTTTGAATGCCTTCAATGTCTTTCATTACAGCTTGCTTTTCTTTTTCTTTTTGCTGAATGTCATTATTATTATTTTGCAATTGCTGCTGCATGTTGTTTAATTTCTCGTCGTTTGACTCAGCTTTTACAGCAACTGTACTAGTGAAACAAATAAATCCAGCTAATACAAAACTACTGATACGCTTAAAATAGTTCATAATCCGACTCCCTTCTTCTACATTTATACATGATTTATTTTACAGTTTGTTTACAAACTCATTAAATACAGTTTATTTTTTATAACAAAATATAACGAATCATAGAAAAACTGTAATAAACTTATTTTAATATCTTTATTTTTCCATATATAAACATTTGAAAATAACGCTAATACCCAATATAAAGCAAAAGATTTCTCAATGAGAAGCTTCCTTATTCTTTATTGAACAAATCGGACTCTTCTGAGCAGATTTCTACTTATTCCCCCATTACTCACAAGTAACGAGATAAAATGAGATTTTAAAAATCTCACTACCTATTATGAAAAGAAACAGAAAATCATAGAAGCTTGGGGAGAAAACCATGTTTACAAATTACAAAATCAAATACAAGAATTAGAACATCAAAATGTGATTACTTCATTTTTTTGTAAGAAATTGTCGTCTCCTTTACGTTTACTCTAATTTTTCTGAATAGTATTATATTTTATATAAATACTTTTTGCTGAATCCATATGGAGCGGAGGAACCATTATTGTAAGCAGTAGCTTACTAGGGGTGAATCTTTTACAGTAGGGTACCCTTCAAGGTCCGAACCCGACAGCTAACTTCGTAAGCATAACTGGAGAGATTGCCTATGTTATGACTGAAGAAAATCAATGCTAATCTACTATAAAAAAAAGAGGGATTCATTATGTTCATTGTGACAAACACGCTTTATATAAAAATAGATTGCGAAAACGAAGTACTACAAGCATTAAAACAATATTACCCATCTCCTAATACGCTAGGTTTTATTAATATAGAAGTCTCCTATACAAAACGTGTTAGAGATACTACAGAATTCTTCATTCGCACATTATGGAAAACGCAAGAGGACTATCGAGAATGGCTAACTTATCAAAAGGAATCTACTACAATTACATGGCAGCAGCAAATTCAACCATATATTATTTCTTCCAAGTCTAACGCAGTTCAACTACATTAGAATTCTACTAAAAAAGAGTATGGAAGCAATATAGCTTCCATACTCTTCAAAATTAACACACTTTCTTTTCTTGACAGTATAAGTGAATAACATGTTCATTCTTCCGAAACACATCATGTGTTATATTTTACCGCCAGCTCCTCCCGACAACTATAGCTCTTGTGTAAGGAGCCATTCATCATAAAAAACATTCTCATTATACTTCCGCATAAAGGAAGTTTCACTTTATCCCGCATTAACGGGCAATAAGACCCCCACCTCAAGATTCAGAGAGAAGCAAAGAAGATAGGTGGGGGATAACTGCCCGTAAAAGCCCGATTGGTTCAACTAACCGTCAGCGGGGGATGAAGAACCCCCCCACTGACGGAAGTTTCACTTTATTCCATATTTAACGAAAATATTTTTGCTAAATATGGATTTAAAAACATTGCTGTTGGATCTACTGTTTGTCTCACCTCTAAAAAATGATGCAATTTTGGATATACTTGCTGCAACGAATTATATGTCATTGTATGCATTTTTCCCCAATGCGGACGTCCTTCATACTTTTGAAAAATACGTTCTACTGCTTGAAAATAAGGTGTGTACTGCATCCCTCTGTACATATGAACCGCAATATAAGCAGAATCTCTTCCATATGACGGACTAAGCCAAATATCATCTCCTTTTGCATAGCGACATTCAATAGGAAAATGTACTTGAAAATTTTTTTCGTAAATGAGATTATAAATTTCTTCTACTGCTT
This sequence comes from Bacillus sp. 103mf, assembly GCF_900116295.1. Lineage (GTDB taxonomy): Bacteria > Bacillota > Bacilli > Bacillales > Bacillaceae_G > Bacillus_A > Bacillus_A bruguierae. The sequence goes on along the minus strand of NZ_FPAF01000009.1, from coordinate 118,750 downwards.
CTTTCATATATTCTGCTGGAATACTATATTCCATCTCATAAAAACGGACGTTGCGAGCAGTTGCAAACACCTTATAACTTGGACCTACAATTTTGGTATTTGGTACTCCCTTACCCGATAATTGACTCACACTTTTACTTATAGAAGGAAAAAGGCGACAACTCTCTGATAACAATGAAAAAGCCATATTTTCTATTAAAGCTGTTTTGAGTTTATGCCACTTTAGTTCTCCTCCTACTTCCTCCGTTACGTTTGTAATTTTTACTTGAACATCGTCAGAATATGGAAAGATAAAAAACTCAAAATGACGATTCTTCTTATATTCTTCCAATTTACTCATAACAGTAGCAAATGATTCTTTTTTACTTTCATAAGCAAGTGAATATGCTGGAATGACTTTTAGTTTGACTTTTACAATAATCCCTAGCATGCCAAGCGACAATTGAAACCCCTTCCAATATTGTGGATATTCTTTTTCAGAACACGTGATCACTTCTCCTGATGCAAGAACCGCCGTTACTTCCACAACTTGTGTTGCTAAATTTCCAAGTGAAATTCCTGTTCCATGTGTGCCTGTACTAATTGCCCCAGCAATAGACTGCGCATCAATATCCCCTAAATTCTCTTGTGCATATCCGTTCTCTTGCAATATTTCACCTAACTGATATAGCTTTGTACCTGCCCATACTTCTACGATTAATGTTTGTGAATCAATCCCGCTAATCCCTTGTAATTCATCCAAAGAAATTAAAATCTCTTCAGTTTGAACAAGTGGTGTAAAAGAATGCCCTGAACCAACCACACGAATACGCTTTCCAACTTCTTTTGCAAAATTTACAGCCTGGGCCACTTCTTGAATACTTTTCGGATACATCGTATACTGCGGCATTCCTTGCACATTCCCTGTCCAATTTCGCCACTTCTGGCCCCTTATAGAAAGCATTGCCCGTCCCCCCGATATGTTCGATATTCTCCTACTACTTCACCATCAGAAATACGATGTAAAGAAGAAAATCTTTCACATAACTCCCCTGCTTTACTATGCCGAAACACAATCCCCTCCCCAATTCTTAATTGTTCTGTGCCTTCATAGTAAACAGGTGTTTGCACTTCACCTGCTCCTTCTAACGGAAGTAACTTTGCATCGCTTGGCATATACGGCTGTGGTTGCTTCTCCTTTCCAGTCATTCCCGATGCAATATATCCTCCACCTAAACATGTATAAACACGAGGTTCTGGCTGGCGGACAATTGGTAATACAAATCCAACTGCTGGCTCAAATGCAATATCTTTGTAATAATCAAAAAGTAGCGGAGAATAAAAAGCAGACCCAACCGTAATTTCTGTAACAGACTCATCCTGAACGGTTGTCTTTATACTTCCTGTTCCTCCGCCATTTACAAAACGTAATGAAATTCCTTTTTGCCCTAATGCTTGTACAATTAACTCTCGTCTTTTTGCAACTTCTCTTACTGATCGTCTTTTTAAATAAGAAACTACTTTGTTGTGTAAGCTTTGTTTTGGTACATTATCTCCTACACCTGCTATCTGTGCTTCATAACCCATAACACCATCTATTTTGAAACAAGATGATTGTAAAACTCTATCAGCTACTTGTAATACTTGTTCTGCGGTACGCAAAGGAGACCGTTTTACTCCAAAATGAAAACCAAGAAAACGACTGCTCATATCAATATCAAAACAAATGCGAAACTTTCCTTCTACTTGCAATGCAATATGCTCCAAATACAGAATGTGCTCTTCGCAATCTACCATACAAGTAATCTTGTATCCTTGTTTTGTAAGTATACTTATTTTTTGCAGAGCCTCTTCATCCCATGCCGGATATCCAAGCAATAAATCATCAAATCCCTGTTCAATTAAAAACAGGACTTCCGCTGGTGAGTAGCACATAATTCCTTGAAAACAAGAATGTGATTGTAAAATTTTCTTCATCACTGAAACAGAGCGCAATGATTTGCTCGCAATCCGAACATGTTTTCCTTTATGAAGCTGAATAATAGATTGAATATTTCTCTCTAATGCATCTTCATTAAGAAAGGCACATGGCATTGAAAGTCCTTGAAACGTTCTACGATCCACATCTCTCCCTCCCCTTCTATATATTTCTTATATATATTGGAAGGAACATGAAATTTTCCTCTTCAAAAGAAAAAAAGTTCCTTCTCATCGAAGAAACTTTTTTTCTTATTTCATAGAAATTGTGGCTTGTACTGGATAATGATTGGGATACATATATGTTTTAAACAAAAATTCGTCATTAACGATTTACATACGTATCAAACCATAAGTGAATATAACCAGCTGTAACGCGCTGTGCTTCCGTTAAGCGTTTCCCTGTCATTGGTGTCACTTCTGCCCGCCATTTATTTGCATATTCTTGAGATGTAGCTGCTTTTACAAACCCACTTTTTGTTGAATCATTCACAATACCTGGATAATCTTGTTTAGCTGCTGCCGCCGCTCCGTGAATCCACTCTTCTGGGTTTGTTCCCTTCCAATTCCAATATCCGTTACCATCTGCAACTTTATAGTTATCTTTAATTGTATCAACAAAATTTTCATACTTGGAGTGGAAACCCATTGGATAAGAAAGATTCGTAAAGTTTGCTGCGTGCATTGGCTGATTTACATCTCCTAAATAATGAAGAGATAATCCTAAATAGAAGAATGCTTGTTTCATATCTTTGTTTTGGTACGCTTCACCAGCAAGTTTAAAATATTTCGATCCCGTTTCTTTTGCCTGTTTTGCAAGAGGGATATATGTTTTCTGTGTATCTGGATCATAAAAGTGAGAAGCAAATGTACTATTATCATAATAAGGATTCTCATAATCAGCTGAATAAATCCCGTTTTCTAAGTCTTCACGCCACTCATTTAATAAAGCAGTTTCATTTGGTTTTACAATTGTTGTATTACGAGACATAATATCAATTGCACGATTTACAATCCATAAATGAGAATTAACACCTTCTTTATGTCTATCCTCAGCAGACCATCTTAAAATTGGTGCCTGATGCCCACCACAATCATTTGTGTGTGCAAACGCTATACTTTGAACTGGAGCAGCCAAAGTAACCATAGCAGCTAATGCCAATACTTTCTTTTTCATAAAAAAACCTCCCATTTTATATGTAGTCCTAACATAAAATAAAATTCTCTAGTGATATTTGATTAACCTACGATAAGAATATCTTATTTTCCAATCACTTTCTATCATTAAAGTGAAATATGTAAATGTTCATACCCTATTTTTGGGATTCATATTATAGAGGGTGTTGCAAAAACCATAAATATTCAATCATACATGCATAAAGAAATCCGTCTTTTTGGAAAAATGATAGTAGGCTAAACTATCTCCAGAAAGCACGGATTTACTCGTACGATAACTACATTTGAAGAAACTCAATCCCTTTTACATATATTATTTGCTTACGTAGGCAATTTAAACCTCGCATGTGGCAGGAAAAGGACCTGACCGCTTCTATACACGGCCAGATGCTCTCGCCCTCCCCTAAAAAGAAAGGGGTTTTTATGTCGTTTTTTTAACTTGTATATATAGTTTTGTAACACCCTCATTCGTTTATTACTAACGTTATGAATAAATGATATAATCTATTTTTATCCCGCATTAACGGGCAGTAAGACCCCAACCTCAAGATTCAGAGAGAAGCAAAGAAGAATAGGTGGGGGATAACTGCCCGTTAATGCCTGATTGGTGAGAGCTTTCCGTCAGTGGGGGATGAAGAACCCCCCCCACTGACGGAAGTTTCACTTTATCTTATGTAATAAATTCATTGAAAAGGTGAGAAAGCATGGAGAAATGGTTTACACTTCGAGAAATTGCTCGAAATACATCTATACCTATTCAAACGGTAAAGCGCTATGTAGAGGATTATGAGTCATATTTAAATATGCGTAACGAAGAAGGAGTTTATATATTTCATGAAACATGTGTTTCTACACTACAAGAGGTTAGACAATGCTATAAAGAAGGAAAGAATAAAGAAGAAATTAAAGAGATTTTGAACAAAGTTTGTAACAATTCCACAGCAATGGTAGTCAAGGGGAATACATGTAATGAGGTCCCTCTATTATTAGAACTACATAAACATTTGGAAAAAGAAAATAATGTTCATCAAAATCTTATGAACATGGTTCAGGAGCAAAGTAAAGAGATAAGTAAGCTACATCAAAAATTAAATGAGCATTTAGAACAAAAAGAGCGTATCGCAATAGAAGAAAGAGATCGTACATTAACACAGTTACTTAGAGAGATGCAAAATGTAAAAAGAGAACTAGCAAAATCAAAAAAGAAACCTTGGTGGAAAGTTTTCTTTTTTGAAAAGAACTGAAATTACATTTATATACATGCTTATCTCGCTATTCACGGACAGTAAGACCTTCAGTGATTAAAGTTTCACTTTATTTTTAGTAGAATCATGTATGTTTCCTTTCTTTTTGAAAATGCTAGACTTTTTTTGACGATTTTATTAAGGTAAATATTGTGCACAAAAAGGAAAGCTCAAATTTGAGCGTTGGGAGTAGTTTATGACAGAAAATAAACAACAAAAACGCTTAATACTCTTGCTAACTGTTGTGCTGGTTGCAGTATTCCTATGCGTTAGTTGTCAAAGTAAGAAAACAAGTTTGAAAAAGTCTCATGATGATGTAGCGGATGTACATGAGGATAAAGATTCAGAAAAATCCAGTCAGAGCGATTCTTCTAAAGCAAATGTTAAAAATAATGTTTCTACCGAAGTACAGAAGGAAGCTACTTTCGTTAAGTTAGGACAAAACGACAACAATCAAACTTCAAACAGCATGAATAATTTAATACAACCAGTACAAGTTAGTGAGGCACAGGAAAAAGAAAGGCTAGAAGAAGCTAGAAAGCAAGCTGAAGCAGCTAAACAGCAGGCAGATGAAGCTAGACAGCAGGCAGAAGCAGCTAAACAGCAAG
>NZ_FPAF01000009.1:0-113096 GCF_900116295.1 Bacillus sp. 103mf | reverse complement strand
TAAAGGTCATGTACTAAATGCGTTTGAAAAACGTGTTGCGGAGCTAGTTAATGTAGAACGAGCGAAAGCGGGCTTATCTCCATTACAGATAGATACAGAGCTTAGTAAAGTAGCACGTATAAAATCAGAGGATATGTTGAAAAATAATTATTTTGATCATACTAGTCCGGTTTATCATTCGCCATTTGACATGATGACACGTTTTGGTATTTCTTATTCCGCAGCAGGTGAAAATATTGCTAAAGGGCAACAAACACCAGAAGAAGTTATGAATGCTTGGATGCACAGTCCGGGACATCGTGCGAATATTTTAAATGGTAATTTTACCTATATAGGTGTTGGTTACGTGGAACAGGATAATATTTGGACGCAACAATTTATCAAAAAATAAATAAAAATTGTTGATAAACTCGAGTTTTTAGCAAAAAACTTTTTTGGACTTGCAAGTGATGGGATTTTAATTATGAAACGAATTCAACCGTTTGATAAATGTATTCCATAAAGAGTTCAATAAAAAGTTTTGAACGACAGAAGTCATTTTTACGAATGACTTCTGTTTTTTTTATTGTAAGCGTCAAATATTCTCCACCTACAATTTGTAAATAGCCCATAAGATAATCTTCTTGCATACGATATAAATACAAATTAAAAAATCGACATAAAAAAACTCTTTCTTTTTAGGCGGGCGAGAGCATCTGGCCATGCATAGAAGCGACTTGTATGTCAAAAAATTAAAATAGATTAATATAAATAGAATGAAGACATGCAAAAATCTATTTTTCACTACCTTCTAATATCTTTCCTCTCCTATAACCCCATACGCAAATTTCCAAACATGCCAATCAATTTCATTGCGGAGAAAATTAGCATTATGTCATAATAGCACAAGAGAGGTGAAAGAGTTGAAATACTTTATTTATTTTATTGTTATCATCGCATTTTTCGATACATTTTCACAATTACCAATTATGAGTACATACGCACAAAACCTCGGGGGAACTCCTCTTATTATCGGTCTTGTCGTTGGAATGTACTCGTTTGCTAATATGATTGGCAATATTATTGCAGGTGCATCTGTTGATAAATATGGTGCAAAAAAAGTTCTTTATATTAGCATGGGTATTACAAGTCTTATAGTTTTGTTATATACCATTGTTCAAAGCGGAGAACAACTTATTATCGTTCGTTTTCTGCACGGATTTAGTGATGGTTTCTTAATACCAGCTGCCTTCACTTTCTTATCAAAACAAACAAACTCAACAAAACAAGGGAAAGCAATGGCTTTATCTGGTGCAGCCGTTGGAACAGCAGCTATCATCGGTCCTGCATTCAGTGGGATTATGAAAGCAAAAGCTGGTATACACTGGGTCTTCATTACAATTTCTATCTTAATGATACTTGGTACAATGATCTCACTTTTCTTGCTGCCAAATAACATAACAAGAACAAAGTCGTCACGGATACAAATGATGAACAAAGAAGAACTGCTTGAATTATTAAAGTTCGAACCACTATTACAAGCATATATCGGTGCTTTCACCTTAATGTTTTCACAAGGAATTGTCACATATATGTTACCTGTAAAAATAGAAGCTTTAGGACTAAAAACGTCTACAACAGGAATGATGCTTAGTGTCTTTGGAATCACTGCAATCCTCTTCTTTTTACTACCTACAAATCGTATATACGATTTCTTTAACCGTAAAAAAATGATGGTTATCGGTATTGCAATCATGGCATTGGCACTATCATTGCTTGGTATATTTACAACAAAGAGCATGCTTTTTGTTGTAATGATGATTTACGGAATTGGATTTGCCATTCTCTTTCCTTCTATTAATGCCTTACTTGTTGAAAATACAACAGAAGACAATCGCGGAAAAGCATTTGGATTATTCTATGCATTCTTCTCATTAGGCGTTGTTGCCGGTTCTTTTACAATTGGAGCAATCGGCGCCTCACCGAGCGTAAGCTTTGTAATTGGAACAGCTTTCTTACTTACTTTTGCTTCAACAATTTATGTACGAGGAAGATTTAAAAAAGCAATGATGGAATAACCCCCATCGCTATCAATCTAACAAAACAAAATACCCCCTAAAATGAAAAAATACGCTATTCTTTCTGTAAAATCATAGGAAAGAATGGCGTTTTTGTATGTCTATTTCTGTATGGGGTAGCACCACATCGCCATCAAGCTAATATTTTAGAGTATCCCAAAACGTTTTTATATCAATACTTGCCTAAAAGTTGGAATGAACCCCTTCTAACTTCTATTCTATATTTAATAACCCATATATTTCTAGGTTTTGTTCCAAGTTTTTCATTTTAAAAAGCATATTGAGATAATTACTTTGCTGACAACGGTAGCCGTTGTTGCTGTTCATAAACAAAATCTAAATAAAAAAATAGAATAACTTTCGACAATTCCCCCGGAAATATTTTTTCTCTCTGCACAACTCGATAAAATATTTAGGAATTTATCCCGCATTAACGGGCAGTGGGGGATGAAGCCCCCCCCACTGACGGAAGTTTCACTTTATTCCAAACTATAAATCCACTTTAATTTTTCGACATAAGTGTACAACTTAATAATGTCGTTACTGCAAATGCCGAAAAAACTCGAAACGGTGTTTTCTTCTCTACTTCATATCCCTTCCATATTTCCCTAAAATTTTAATATTCATCTTTTAAAATACTTATTACATTCGAAGAAATTCCCAATAAAAAAACCGGTCGATATATTAGTGGACATGTAAGAAGGAATTATCCATAAAAAAAATGGTTCAACGTATCCGTTGAACCATTTTTTTATATTATTTTCCTTGCGTTTTTTCCCAATCCGCTAAGAATTTCTCAATTCCTTGATCTGTTAATGGGTGTTTCACTAATGAAGCGATAACATTTGCTGGAATTGTTGCGATATGCGCACCGTTTAACGCTGCGTCTGTTACGTGAACAGAGTGACGTACAGATGCTGCAATAATTTCCGTTGGGATACCGTGGATCGCAAAGATGTCAGCGATTTGACGAATTAAGTCCATGCCGTTATGACCGATATCATCTAAACGACCTAAAAATGGAGATACATACGTTGCACCAGCACGTGCTGCAAGTAATGCTTGTACTGCTGAGAATACTAATGTTACGTTTGTACGAATTCCTAAATCAGCGAATGCTTTTACTGCTTTTAAGCCTTCTGTCGTCATTGGTACTTTCACAACAACGTTTGGTGCAATTTTCGCTAATTCTTTTCCTTCTTCAATCATTTTATCTGCTTCTAGGCTAATAACCTCTGCACTTACAGGTCCTTCTACAACACTGCAAATTTCACGAATACGCTCATGAAAATCTACGCCTTCTTTTGCCACAAGAGATGGGTTCGTTGTCACACCTGCTAATACGCCAAGGTCGTTTGCCTCTTTAATTTCGTCAATGTTTGCTGTATCAATAAAAAATTTCATGTTTTTTCTTCCTTTCTGAATGTAAGTATGTGTTTATTTTTTCTTAATACGGCCTAATTCAACCAAAAAAATTTTTACTTTTTTCCTTTGCCACACTTACTACCGATGTAACTGCATTGGAATCCGTTGAAATAATACCGATTACATATTGCTTTTTAAACGAGATTTTGTACATCCACTACTATTCATTTAGCAGAAATATCAAAGCAATAACGAAGATTAGTTGTCAGACGTCTGTCCATAAAAATGAGTGTAAAACCCCTCAAAACATCATTTTCGATAAAAGGTACTACTTTTCCTTTCTCAATGATGAGACCGTTTACAATTACCATTATAAGGACAGCAAGTAATCCACACTTATTGCAAAGAATGAATTCATGCCAGCAATAAGTGTACGTAATAATGCTAAAATAGAACCTACTAATAAGTCAATACCTCTAAGTTAAAATTACGATAAAAGTCATAATCTTACATGCATTTGACAGTTCAATATACACTAAATTTAATGTTGCAATAACAAAGCTAATTAAACCATCCTACAATCCTCTTTACTTCTCGTAATTTATCTCTTGATGGCATACCACCTTGTGCTCCTAATTTCGTTACAGAAAGCCCGGCTGCAATGTTTGCAAAACAAATTGCTTTTTGCAATTCTTCCCCTTCTGCAATCGCAACTGCTAATGCACCGTTAAATGTATCTCCAGCTCCTGTCGTATCAACAACTTCAACAGATATGCTTGGTACATGAACAATTTCTATGCCATTATGGAAGCGAACACCGTTTCCACCTTCCGTCATTAACAACTTATTGGGGTATTTTTCAAGCAGTGATTCAATTGGTGATGTAAAGTCATCTAAAACAATTCGACATTCATGCTCATTTGGTGTAATATACGTTGCTTTTTGCAATACTTCCTCTGGCAATCTTTGCGCTGGAGCTGGATTTAAAATAACTGGAATTTGATGTTCTTCACAAATATTTAGTACATATGTTACTGTTTCAAGTGGAATTTCTAACTGTAAAACAACCATATCTGCTTTCATAAGAAGATCTTTTGCACGATTTACAAGTTGTTCATTTACAGAACGATTTGCACCTTGCACAACAATGATACTATTATCTTCTTCAGCCAATACGATATGGGCAATGCCTGTTGTTTCATGCGTAATCGCTTCCACGTATTCATTAAAAATATGCTCATTCTCTAAATTTTTTCGAACAAATTTTCCATAATTATCATTTCCAATTGCTCCAACCATCGCAACATTTGCACCTAAACGTGCTGCAGCTACAGCTTGATTTGCACCCTTTCCACCCGGAACAGTATAAAATGCTTCACCAATTACTGTTTCACCAGCTTTCGGGCGTTTTTTTGAGATGGCAACTAAATCTATGGAAACACTGCCAACTACTACAATATTTGGCAATACCTTCCCCTCCTTACTGTACCGAATGCAATCAAATCATTTCCTGCAACGATACGATCAATTGCTATAACCGGCACTTTTAACGTATTTCCGAAAGAAGTCCCCATTTTCAAGCAAGTGACGGGCAAGAGCCCAGCGGTAAGATGAGGACTTCTTTCGGTTAGGCATAGTCTAAAATAACTCTTGGCAAATACACACATGTTTTGCCCATCCATATCAGGATGTAGTTTCCCTTCGCCAATGTTTGTAGGTGTTAGCAACTTCTTATACAAGAAAGCATGTGGTTGACCGTTCCTTCCCAATCAGAACTGTTACAGAGCCACCATAGAGCCAAGAACTAGGGAATCATTCTTGGGTATGCAACCTACGAACGGAGTCCACGGAAGACTAAGGCTAGACAACCAGGGCTTTTTACAAGCCCCCACTTCAAAACGTGTTAACGTTTAAGTGGTGGGTAGTTGACTACTCTAGAAACAGTAGCAAAAGATACCCCCGCTAGTTTCGCGACGTCTTTTATCGCACATTCTTTTCTCTCTTTACCATATGTAACCGTTTACGCAAATAATATAACGTATTCATGAAAATCCGTCAATTGTTTGTAAATGACAAGATCATCCCCAACTCCTTTACTTTTTCAACATCCAAAATCGCTCTCCCACCAGTAAAAATTGCGATTATATAAAAAGCATCGCCACTACAGGCGATGCTCTTCTTTATGATCAATAAGATACACTTGCACTTGCATCTTTCTCTTCTTTTTCATTCTTTTGTTCTTCTGTTCCCTTTTTACGATCAGAAAGCTTAATTTTCTTCAAGAACAATGTAAATACAGCACCAACTAGAATAAATACTAATCCAGTTATAAATACATGATGAAGAGAATCTAATAATGATGTCTTTAATACAGGCACAATACTGTTTGCAATTGCTTCTGGCATCTGCTTCATTGCTTCTGGACTAAATAACATTGAATATAGCCCTTGCGGATCTGTGTGAATCATATCTTTAAACTTCGTCACGATTTGTCCTGCTTGTGGTGGGAACGTATTCAGTACAGGCACTAATTTTTCTGTTAATACTGTACCAGATGTGTTATTCATAATGGAACCTAAAATCGTAATCCCAAATGTACCACCGATTTGACGGAAGAATTGACTTGATGAAGTTACAATTCCAAGATCTTTTTTCGGAAAGCTTTCTTGTAATGCTAATGTTAAAGTTGGCATTACAAGGCCCATTCCAAAACCAATAATCATCATATACGACGTTGCAACAAGCTTACTTGTATGCATATCCATTGTCGTTAACATTCCAAATCCGCCAGCCATAACTAGCATCCCAGTAATAATTTGTGGCTTTACTCCAACTTTTAACACAAGTTGACCACCAATAATACTCGTGATGATCATCGTAATCATCATTGGCGTCATAATCGTTCCTGATTCAGCAGCACTTACACCAACAATACCTTGCATAAAGAATGGAACAAACATGATTGCTCCAAACATTCCAATACTCATAAAGAAACCAATTGCATTTAATAATGTAAATGTACGATTTTTAAAGAAATGGACAGGTAAAATCGGTTCTTTCGCTTTTTTCTCGACCATAACAAAGCTGATAAGCCCAATAATCGCAAGCGCAAATAAACCAATGATTTGCCAAGAATCCCAAGCGTAGTCTTTTCCGCCAAATGTTAATGCTAATAATAAGCTCACAACACCGACGATCATCGTGAAAATACCAGCGATGTCAATTTGAATTGGCCCTGTTTGTTTCTTCCCTTTTAAGCCCATTGCGATAAAGATTGTCGCTAAAATCCCAACTGGTAAGTTAATGTAGAATACCCATCTCCAGTTCATTGAATCAACAATCCAACCACCAATTTGCGGACCAATGACAGAAGCAAGACCATAAAGCGCTCCAAAAACCCCTTGCCATTTCGCACGTTCTTTTCCTGTAAACATATCCCCAATGATAATCATAGCCATCGGCATCATAATACCGCCGCCAAGCCCTTGAATACCACGGAAAATAATTAATTCAGTCATACCGTTTGCCATACCACAAAGCGCAGAACCAATCATGAAGACGATTAATCCTGTCATATATACAGTGCGGCGGCCTAATAAATCGGCTAATTTACCGGCGATTGGTACAACCGTTGTTGATGATAACATATATGCTGTTGTTAACCATGTCATTAAACTTAATCCGCCAAGTTCACCGACAATACGCGGCATTGCTGTACCAACGATTGTTCCGTCTAATGCAGCAAATAGCATCGCGATAACTAAACCAATTAACAACAACGTTCTATTTTGATTTGCTTGTTGTTCCATATAATCTCCTCAACTCTCTTTAGTTTGTCTCTTTCTTCTCTGATGATTGACAAATAATTGCTTCTAGTTTTTCAAATAATCGCAATAAGTCTTCTCTCTCTTGTACTTCTAATTCAGAAAAATACTTGGCAATATGTTGATTACGAGCAATCATTGCCTCTTCTAGAACAGCTTTCCCCTTTGCCGTTAACTCAATTACAACCACACGGCGATCATTTTCATCATGATAACGCAAAACCAAATCGTGATCGATTAAACGATCAATCATGACTGTAATGGCACTCGGTTTCACATACATTTTCTTCGCTAATGTTGTTGCTCTTGATGCACCGTAACGATCTAAAATTTTTAAAATATAAAATTGCGGTGGTGTTAATCCAGATGACTGTAATTTCTCTAATAACTCCGTTTGCAATTTCTTTCCAATAGAAAATGCAAGAGCTTGAATTTTATCTATATGAGTCATGTCATTTTGCATATTTTCTACCCCTTATTTAAACAATAAAATATTTAACGTCTTTAAATATTAAACTCCGAAATTAATAATGTCAATGATTTTGTTTCTTGCAAACTTTCGTATTTTTTCGGTAAAAAAATACGAAAATCATGCTATATACAAGTTAAAAAAGCGACATAAAAACCCCTTTCTTTTTAAAGGGGACAAGAGCATCCGGCCATGCATAGAAGCGATCAGGGCCTATTCCTGCCACATGCCAGGTTTTAAACAAAGAGAGCAAGCAAGTAGCGGTCATGTTGTATTCTGCACGGCAGAAACTTATATGTCGAAAAATTCAAATGGATTTATATAGCTGAAATGCTAGGATGATTTTCTCATAACAAAAAACTACCATTACTATGCATACACCACATAGCAATGGTAGTCTTTACTTCTTTATCCCGCATTAACGTGCAGTAATACTCCCACCTCAAAATTCAGCGAAAGCAAAGAAGTTAGGTGGGAGATAAACTGCCCGTAAAAGCCCGATTGGTGAGGGCTGATAATCAGTGAGGGATAAAGCCCCCCACTGATTAAAGTTTCACTTTATGAAATCAATTCAATTGTTTCAATAATTTCAATGCTATCCTTCACAGATTGCACAATTGTACAATTTTTCATCGCAAGCTCTAATGCCTTTTCTAACTGTTCTTGCGTGATTCTTTCTGCCTTTATTTTATAGTGTAAATGGACACTCTCCAATGGTTTCGATAAAGTTTCGCTTCTTCTGATTTCCGTTTCCATTGTAAATTCATGATACGTAATACGTTTTTTTTCTAAAATCGTTCGAAATACAATTGCACTGCACCCTGCAATCGAAGCAATCAAAAGTTCTAATGGTGTATACCCATTCTCTTTTCCAATTTGCAATTCACCATATGGAAGCTTCGTTATGATTTCATCACGCTTGACTATTAGTTGCATATGTATTCTCCTTTTCCATTTGCACCTTTTGCTGTCTCTTTTTATTTATATAATAATATATGTAGCAAAAAATAATAAATGGAATGCCGCAATATAATGCCATGCGCTGTTCTGGGATGAAGGCTAAACTAATCACAACAATGCTGTTTAAAACAAGCGCTGCAATTGGCACAATTGGATACAATGGTGTCTTATATTTTAATTCTTCTAACTTGCCGCCGCTCTTTACATATTGTTGTCTAAATCGAATTTGTGAAAATGCGATAATAATCCAACTTGACACCGCAGATAACCCTGCAATAGATAGTAAATACATGTATACAGTACTTTCCGCGAATACGCTTGTTAATAACGATAGCGCTGCAATAATCATCGTTACAACTAATGCTGTAATCGGGATCCCTCTTTTATTCACCTTCTTAAAAGAAGTTGGTGCCATTCCCTCATTTGCTAACGACCATAAAATACGCGTTGCTGCATATAATCCAGAGTTTGCTACCGATAATAGAGCAGTGATAATAACAAAGTTCATAATATCCGCCGCATATGGAATACCAATTTTATCAAAGACAACAACAAACGGACTTTCAATAACTCCTGCTTCTTTCCAAGAAATTAATCCTACTAAAATCGTTATCGTTAAAATAAAGAACAACATAATACGCCACACTGTATTACGAATAGCACGTGGAATCGTTTTTTCCGGTTCCTTACTTTCACCTGCCGCAATTCCGATTAACTCTGTTCCTTGGAAGGAGAAGTTTACCGTGATCATTGTTAGTAACACAGCTCCAATTCCATGTGGAAATAACCCGCCATCATGTACGAAGTTAGAAAAAAGCAGTGCTGCTGCTTTTCCATCGTATGGTAAAAAACCAAGTAGTGCACTTCCACCAAGAAGAATAAATGCAATAATGGTAATTACTTTAATACTTGAAAACCAAAATTCTAATTCTGCATAGCTTTTTGCTGATACTGCATTTGAAATGAATAAAAGTCCTCCGAACACAAGGCACCATACCCAAACATTTACATCCGGAAACCATCTTTTCATCATTAAACCAATTGACGTTAACTCTAAACCAACCGTTACAGCCCAGCCTAGCCAATACAGCCACCCAATCATAAACCCTGTTCCAGGTCCGATAAATTTCGTCGCATATTTTTGAAACGATCCCGAAACGGGCATGGCAACTGTTAGTTCACCAAGGCAAAGCATCGTTAAATACATAATTAAACCACCGACTAAGTACGAAAGGATTGCTCCTCCTGGTCCTGCTTGATTAATTGTATATCCTGATCCGAGAAAGAAACCTGTTCCGATTACTCCTCCAAGTGCAATCATAAATAAATGTCTACTCTTCATTGTACGATGTAATTGCTCATTCGTTGTCTGATTCATCTTCTTCCTCCCCTTGCATACCCCTTTGAATTTTAAAATTTTCTGATAATAAAAAATATACAATAAAGCGTTTACAATTTCTATATAAAATTAAAATTTTTCTAAAAAAATAACTCTTGCATAAAATACAATGCAAGAGTCACCTACTTTCTAACCGTCTTGAAAAAAGAGACAAACTATAATTTACAATGAAATACATACAAGCGACGAGAAGAAAGATTGGAATCATATAGTTCACATTTTGACCATTTATAATTTGAGCATTATGCATTAATTCTGGTAATGAAATAACGACTGCCAACGATGTATCTTTTAAAAGAGATATAAACTGACTGACAAGCGGCGGCACCATACGTCGCAGCGCTTGCGGCAGAATAATGTGCTGAAGCGTTTGTACATACGTTAATCCAGAAGCACGCGCTGCTTCAATTTGCCCTTTCTCAATTGAGAATAAACCACTGCGAACAATTTCTGATATCATTGCTGCTTCAAATATCGTCAAAGCCACAATGGCCGCTGTTGTAATCTCTAATTTCAATCCAGCTTCTGGGAGCGCAAAATATGTAAAGAAAATAATTAATAACAGCGGTAAATTACGAATGATTTCAACAATACAAGCAAGTATTGTTGATACAACCGGTATTTTCGTATATCGCAACGTACCGATGACGCTACCAATGATAAAACTAAGGAAGATTGCAATAAGAGCGATTTCTAGCGTAACAAGTAATCCTTTTAATAAAAAAATAATATGATCTCCTGTATAAGCACCTCGAAAGTCCATCTACACAGCTCCTTTCGCCAAGTGTTTCTCTAAGAAGCGAACACCCATGCTAAGCGGAACAGTTAAAAGTAAATAAAACACACCAACAAATATATATACATCAAATGTGACAAATGTTCTTGTAGAGATTAAATCACCTTGGTACATTAAATCCGTCCCAGCAATAATCCCTAATATAGAAGAGTTTTTCACTAAATTTAGAAATTGATTACCTAGCGGCGGAATTACAATT
This sequence comes from Bacillus sp. 103mf, assembly GCF_900116295.1. Lineage (GTDB taxonomy): Bacteria > Bacillota > Bacilli > Bacillales > Bacillaceae_G > Bacillus_A > Bacillus_A bruguierae. The sequence continues at coordinate 102,027 of NZ_FPAF01000009.1, read as the reverse complement.
TTTATCGCTTGTGGCAAAATAATATAATACATCGCTTGTACATATGTTAAACCAGAAGAACGTGCTGCTTCCATCTGCCCTTTCGGAACTGATAAAATTCCTGCACGAATTGCCTCTGTAATAAAAGCCGCTGTATATATCGTAAGTGCAGTTGTACCAGCAACAAATCCACTTAATGTAACACCGATTACCGGAAAAGCAAAATAAAAAGCAAATGCAACGAGGACTAAAGGGATATTCCGAATAAACTCTACATATGTTGCCCCAATCCAATTTAGAAGCCGAATTGGCGCAATTCGCATCACTGCGATGATGATGCCAAGAATAAAACTACCAATTAACGCGATCAAACTAGACAGTACTGTGTATTTGAATCCTTCTAAATACAAATCTAGATTATTTGAGAGAATCGAAAAATCGGGCACAAACGCTCCCCCTCTTTCTTCATAACAAGAGGATGATTATTTCTCATCCTCTTGTATCCTATATTTGTGGTATTACTCCGGCTTTTTCCCAATCCACTTTTCATATAATTTATTGTATTCACCGTTTGCTTGCATCTCTTTGAGTAACTCATTCATTACTTTCGTAAGCTCCGTTTCTCCTTTTCTCACCGCAATGCCATATGGTTCATCTGTGAATTTTTTTCCAACCACTTCATAGTTTGCGTCTTGCTTTTCCATACCATATAAAATGGCATTATCTGTTGTTAACACATCGCCTTGTCCTGCCTTCAATGCCGTAAATGCTTCACTATAGTTTTCAAATTCAAGCACAGTCGCTTCCGGTGCTTTGGCACGAATATTGTTCGTAGAAGTAGAACCTTTTACAGCTAACACTTTTACCCCTTTTTTCACGTCAGCTATATCTTTAATTCCACTTCCTTTTTTTACAAGCAAAGATTGCCCAGCTTTAAAATACACATCTGAGAAATCAACTTCTTTTTTGCGTTCCTCGGTAATTGTCATTGTCGCAATAATTGCGTCAATATCGCCGTTTTTCAGCATTGGGATGCGCGTTTTAGAAGTAACTTCTTTTAATTCTAATTTATTCTCATCGCCTAAAAATTTTTTCGCGAGTGCCTTTGCAACATCAATGTCAAATCCTTCTACCTTTCCTGTTGCTGGATTCTTTAATCCAAATAGATTCGTATCATACTTCACACCGACAACTAATTTTCCACGTTTCTTAATTTGATCAATAACAGTTTCTTTCTCATTTTTTACAGCTTCTTTTTCTTTCTTATTTCCACACCCAGCTACAACCAATACAAATAAACAGGCAAAAACGATAAGCGTAAACCACTTTTTCATTTTAATCATCAAATTCCTCCTTTAACGATTCAGCACACGACTTAAAAATAATCGGGCGCGTTCTTGCTTTGGATTTACAAAGAAATCAGCAGGCGAGGCCTCTTCCACAATTTCACCCTTGTCCATAAATAAAATGCGATCAGCTACCTCGCGGGCAAATCCCATCTCATGTGTAACAACAACCATCGTCATGCCTTCTTTTGCTAATGTTTTCATCACATCAAGTACCTCACCAATCATTTCAGGATCAAGCGCCGAAGTCGGTTCATCAAACAACATAATCTCCGGTTTCATCGCTAGTCCCCTTGCAATGGCAACGCGCTGTTGCTGTCCCCCTGATAGTTGGTGCGGATAGGCATTTACTTTATCCGTAATCCCTACTTTTTCTAAATAAAACATGGCAATTTTTTCTGCTTCTTCTTTCGGCTTTTTAAGTACTTTTATTGGGGCAAATGTAATATTTTGAAGCACCGTTTTATGAGGATATAAATAAAAATGTTGAAATACCATGCCGATACTTCGTCTTAATTGATTTATATCTTTCTTTCCCTCATGTATGTTGACACCATTTACAACCAATTCACCATTCGTGATCATCTCTAGTTGATTCATGCAGCGCAGCAACGTGCTTTTCCCTGAACCCGACGGGCCAACGACCACGACGACTTCCCCTTTTTCAATTTGCAAATTAATATTTTTTAAAACTTGAAAGTTGCCGTAATACTTGTTGACATCGCGAAAAACAATCAATCTACTCCCCTCCTTTACAACTCAAAAGGCCTGTATAGTTTTTTATATTCGAAAACATCTAAAAAAATAACTAGTAATCTTTTAGACAAAAAAAGAAGCAAAGAAATCACTTTCTTTGCTTCTTTCACTTCTTTTAGGAAACTTCTTCTTGTTTATCTTTTCCATATACCATTTCATTCCTAGTCCCTTTTCAATGTAATAAGCTGGATCACCACGAAATTCTCCTTTTTACAAATAATTTTCGGAATATATAAAAAATACAAAATATACACCTTATGAAATACAATATTATTCCGAGAAAATAAACACATTTTTGTATAAAAACACAAAAGGGATCTTAAATAATTCATCCAATCATATGTATTCAAATGAACCTCTCTATCCACTTCGATTTGAGTACATATAAGTCGCTGCGTTGCAGAATAACCATGACCGCGACTTGCTTTCTCCTTTTGTTTTATAGCAAAAAAGGCCCTGACTGTTACTATGCGCCGCCAGACGCTCTCGCTCACCTAAAGAAAAAAGGTTTTTTCGGTTTTGTGTTTATATAGTAAAAAAACTGACCTAAAACACTATAATAGTGCTTTAGGTCAGTTCTCATTTTACTTACCATTCAACAATTGCTTTTCTCGCAAGAATTCTCTTATAAATACCATTTGTTAATGTTTGAAAATACTCTGGCATTTCTTTACCGTTAAACTTTTTCATAATCGTTCCATATAAAGCAACATCTCGAAGGCGCATGAAAAGTGGTATCGTATCATATACAGAATCATCAAGAATATGCTCTGTCTCATATCCTTCTCTCAATACTTGCAACTGGTGACGTGCAAACATCGCCTTTTTTTCTTCTGACCAATCTTTTTGCAGGGCAGAATAATATAAAACCATTGCAATGTCATGTGCAAAATAATTGTACGTGGCATCATCAAAATCAAAAATGGTTAACTCCTCATTTTCATAGTGAAAATTCTTATGATGAATATCTCCGTGAATCAATCCAAATGTGTGATTTGTCACAGGTAAATTTTTAATTTCTGCTACAACTTCATACGCAATTTCCTGTAGTTCCTTATCTTCCTGTAACATATCAATAACAGTAATTTCATCTTCCATCCACGTAATACGATTCTCCGTCTTTGGATAATCCATCGTAAGTCGATGTAACTGCCCAATTGCTTTACCCCAAGCGTAAAAAAGCGTATCATTCCAAACAGCAGAATCTACATCTTTCACTCTTTCTCCTTTTGCATAGTCAAAAAGTGAAATGTAAAAAGATGTGCCATCAGTTGCTTGTAGACTTTCGACAAATAGAGCATTTTTTGATCGATGCGGCGCGGCTACCTTTGCACCATTTTTGCCGAGATATGCTAGAAAATCTAATTCGGCCTCAATTTGCTTATATGTACGATGAGATGAATGTGTCAAACGTAAAACATACGGTGTACGATCTTCTCCCTCGGCACGAAAAATATAATTTTCAAAATCCCCTAATGGTTCTTCCATAACCGTTACTCCGAAGCGCTTCGCTCCTTCTTGTAAAATTTCTTTTGTAAACACTTTTTCAACTGCTAATTCCATATGAACACTCCTCTCTTCTCTACATAATTCGCCATAAATCTTAAAATCACTGCTGAGAATTGAAAAAAGGAGTAGAACATTCTACTCCTTTTCCATTCCAATAATAAGGAATTTATATCGATAACAGCATTACCATTTCCCTTCCAATATAAGCGTATAAATACCCATGCTCATAACAAACAGCGCAACCCCTAACGTAATAATCCATAACGGAATTTTCAGTTTTTTCACTTTAAAATAAGCTCCGTACCCTTTATATTTAACAGAGCGATATACACTAATTCCCCCTACACAAATCATGAAAATGCTTAAAATATGTACGACATACGGCAAGCTCCCACCCCTTAAAAAAACCTCTTTATAAGATTATCACATCGCCCTTCTATTTACAGTAATTTCTAAATAATATTTATCATGAAAATAGCAAATAAAGTGAAACTTCCGTCAGTGGGGGTTTTCTTCATCCCCCACCTATCTTCTTTGCTTCTCTCTGAATCTTGAGGTGGGGGGCTTCTCTCCAGATATGATAAAATAATTTCGGTTTTCTTATTGAGCTACAGTGGCAGGTTAATGCAAGTTGTCGGGTAATCGGAGAGTGTGATTTCAGTGGCAAAAATGCTCTACAAATGTGGGGATCTGCTGTTCACAACGGAAGTGCCTAATGATGTCCACCTTCCTGTTTACACAGACAGGGAATGGATAGAAAAAATTGAAAGCCAAAACACCGGGCATGCACCTATAATCTTTTTTAGAATATGCTAAATCACATATAACCGAAGGGGGCTAGCTTATTATGTCTGAGCATTTTGGGTTTGTAGAAAAGTGCGATATAGTTCCAATCGAATTTCCCCCGCAGTACCAACCTCAACAGCCGGGTATTGAATCTTTGATGATTCCAAGACCTATCTCCGAAAATCCTAATTATTCTGGAAGCAACAAACTGTTGAACAAAGTCGCCATCATTACTGGGGGAGACAGCGGGATCGGCCGAGCTATCTCCATTGCTTTCGCAAAAGAAGGGGCAGATATTGTAATTGTTTATTTAAATGAGCATGGGGATGCATCCGAAACAAAAGACAGAGTGAACCAATTGGGCAGACAATGCCTGACAATTGCAGGTGATATTGGGGGTGCCGGATTTTGTCATTATGTCGTTAAAAAGACAATGGAAGCATTTGGCCATCTTGAAATCCTGGTCAATAATGCTGGAGAAGGACATGCACAAGCAAGTATAAGCGACATTTCAGCAGAGCAGCTCGAACGTACTTTTAAAACAAACATTTTTTCATATTTTTATTTAACACAAGCAGCCATGCCTTATTTAAAAAATGGAAGCTCTATTATCAATACGGCTTCACTCGCTGCATACAACGGACTTGAGCCCGCGATTGATTATGCCGCTTCCAAAGGAGCTGTCGTTGCATTTACCCGCTCGTTAGCATTATCAGTCATTAATCAAGGAATCCGGGTCAATGGCGTTGCTCCAGGGCCTGTATGGACCCCTCTTATCCCTTCAAGCGCTCCGCCGGAAATTTATGCAACATTTGGAAGTGACACACCAATGAAACGTACTGCACAACCTTTTGAACTGGCACCTGCCTATGTTTATTTGGCGTCGGACGACTCCTCATATATGACAGGACAAATGCTTCATGTAAACGGTGGAGTGATTATAAATGGATAAGATGAAACTTCCATGAGTGGAGGGTCTTCATCCTCTGCCTATCTTCTTCGCTTCTCTCTAAATCTTAAGGTGTGGAATCTTCCTGCCCGCGAATAGCGGGATAAAAAATAGATTATTCATCGAAAAATTGGCAAGAAAACTCCATCTTCAAAACGTGTAAGGCATAGCTAAGCTTAAGGTGGGATTGAACTGCCATTGCATTCGTAAAAATATTTTTGCATCAATACGAATGTATGTTCTTTTTTGTTGTTTTGTAGTATCATGAAGGAAAGAAGGAGGTGAACATGATGACAAAAGAAAAAGAATATGCAACCTATCAAATTTGGATCAAGAAAGGTCATAAGTTATACTCTTATTTCCTAGCAATGTGTCAAAACGCAAAAAATCTCTACAATACAACAAACTTCTATATTCGCCAAGTGTATACGGCCTTACGTACTGATAAGCCATTACAGCCACTTCAACAAGAAGTTCTTCATACATTACAAGCACATATTGAAATTATGAATGAAAATCAACTGCATGCATACCAAAAACGCATGCAAAAACAAAAAGAAAAACCTGTTAAAGAACAGAAAGATATAAAATGTAACTTGTTTACCTTCCCGACAAAAGAGAAATCGTTCCTATCGTATCATTTCTTAGATTGTTTGTTTAAAACAATGAAACAACAAGATTATATGAACTTGCCAGCGCAAACGAATCAAGCGGTTATGAAGAAGTTATATCAAAATTGGAAATCATTTTTTGCATCCATTGAGGCATACAAGAAACATCCTTCCAATTTTACCGGCAAACCCCATATTCCAAAATACACCAAATCATCTATGAAAGAAATTGTATTCACGAATCAAGTGTGTAAACTCCAAGATAAGTACATTCGTTTTCCTAAAACAAGCATGAAATTAAACATCGGTAAATTGTTCGGACATATCAACAATCTAAAAGAGATACGTGTTTCTCCTGCTTACGGAAAGTTTAAAGTAGAAATTGTAGCAGAAAAATCTGAGCCAGCACCTGAGCAGGTGGATAACCATCGCTACATAAGTATTGATTTAGGGATTCATAACATTGCAACTATCACAACGAATACAGGGGCTACTCCTGTGTTAGTAAAGGGCAATGTAATCAAAAGTATGAATCAATACTACAACAAGAAAAAGGCTCATTTACTGGGTATTCTTCGTCATGGAAAAGAACCAAAAGAAGGACCACACACATCAAAGCGTTTAGAGAGACTTCATGAGAAACGGTTTCTCAAAATAAAAGATTTCTTTCACAAAATCAGTTATCACATTGTTCACTTCGCAGTTCAACATGAGATTTCTATGATTGTGATTGGGAAAAATACATCATGGAAACAAAACAGTGATATGGGAAAACGACAGAATCAATCCTTCTGCCATATCCCACACAATCTCCTCATTGAAGTGATCACCTATAAAGCAAAACGAAAAGGTATTATTGTACAAGTCGTGGAAGAATCGTATACAAGTAAAGCATCCTTTCTAGACAATGATGCGATCCCCACTTACGGTGAGAAAGACATTCCTGTATTCAGTGGAAAACGGATCACACGTGGCTTGTATCGCACGAAAGAAAACAAATTACTGAACGCAGATGTGAATGGTGCCTATAACATATTAAAAAAAGCAGTTCCAAAGGCGTTTGCCGATGGAATAGAGGGGGTGTGCCATCAGGCAGCTGTGTCAACTCCACTCGTGTTAAGCATCTCTTGAAGGTGATACACGAGAAACCCCCACTTCAAGATCCGAATGAGATAAGTGGCGGGAGTTTTCATTCTAATGTGAGTAAATAGTTAATTAACGCATCTTGCTCTTGTTTTGAAAAACCTGTAGAAGAATCTACCCAATATTCATGTCCTTCTCCCGTAATATGTGCATCTTGTAAATCCTTTGAATTTTTGTTTGCTTCGATTACTTTTCTTCTCAAGTTTTGATTAATTAATGCTCGTAAGCTGTTAAACGGATTAGGTTCAATTCCTTTTGATACTGTTCCTGTCATACCTAGTTCACTCTCCACGTTTTGGCCAACCGCAACACCTCCATCATGTAAATACGGCGCTCCCCAATAAAGCCCTAACAAACTTGGAACTTTATAACCACCAGGTGAACCATTTAACATATACGCTAAGTTAATCTTCTCTTTATCTAATGAATAGGCTGGAACTTTTAACAATTTTGCCCCTTTTGGTACAGGTACAGGTGTATCCGGTGAATAAATAATAGGCTCTGCTAAGTCTTTACCTATTGCTTCAAATGCTTTTGCTCTTGATGGCTCGGTCTTAATTTCATTAACTGGAATAATCCTATTATTTGTGTAGATTTGTCCTGCATGACAAGTAATACAACCTGCACGTGCAAAAACGTTCTTCCCCTTTTTCATCGTCTTATCATCAACAGATAATGGTGGTTTTGGGGAAACGAATGTATTTTGTAATGCAGACATTCCATTATTTTGCTCCATAACCCGATAGCCAGGAGAATTTGATAATAAACCATTTGGAGAGATTAAAGACGGCCTTGGAAATGTCGGAAGCGCAATTAACTCATTTACTCCTGGTACCCCTGGAGTAGGGTCTACTGAAGCAAAGAACTCAGATGGTTTCTTTCCAATTTTAGGATCATATCGATATTTTAGATTCGCTGCATTTTGTAACATTGTTCCTAAATAAACTTCCTTGTCGATTTTGAAAAGGAATGGACTAGCATGTGCTAATGTCGTTAAATCTGATCCTTGAATATTTACAGCACTATTAATTACACTTAGTCCTTTAAATGGACCAGCTTGTGCAAATCCATTCCACCCATAAGGATGATCTCCAAATGTAAAAGAATCTGGAATTTGTGTTGGATTATTCACCAAATCACTACTCGCATCAAAGTTTCCGCTTGGCCATTTTAATAAAGTACGATCTACAGCCTCCTCTATCATCTCTGGATCAGGAAGCGGAGCTTTTTTTCCATCAGAAGTTACTACTGTTCGTCCTAAATCTTTTATATAGTTTTGTAATGACTTAATTTCTGCACGAGAAAAATAAGCTGTCGAATTTGTTCCTAGTGCTAAAATGAGACCGCCATTAAAATCATTATTTGCAGCACCTTCAATAACTTGTTTTGTATCTCTAGTTACCGTTGCATGGCATGCGGCACAGCTTACTCCTATCTTCTCTCTTCCTTCAGACTTAATAATAGGCATTCCTAATACTTCATTAGAACCTCTTGCAACATCTAAGCCAGTATCAACCTTTGTTCCTTTTTCAAACGTTTCATCTCCTATTTTCACAGTTTTTGCCAGTTCAACACGTAAATTTGTTGTCCCTTTTCCATGTAAGTCGTGAATTGCTTTTTTAATATTTTCTAAAGTTAACGCACCATTTAAAATACCCATTATGTCTGTAAGAAACACTTCATTTCCAAATGTTTCTTCATAAAAAGACTCTCTCCCCAAATTTAATAAATTCTTGTCAATTTTCACTGCTCCGTTTTGTGGTGATAATAAAGCTTTGCCTTCTTTCGTTTTCAACAACTCATTCGCCTTTTTTTGCGAAATCGTTTGTCCCCAAATATCATAGGCTGGTTGATTTCCCTCAGTTCCGTAATGATTTGGTTTGTTCTTTACAATTTGATCTTCAGAAGGAATATAAGCATATGTTGGTTTTGAAAAGTTAAAAAGGACAATACATACAAACATTATCCCCAAAGCAAGAGATCTAGCCGACTTTCTATTTTCCATTTACTTTCCTCCATGTTCATCAAAAAATATTACAAATACTCTGTAGCAACCTTAATATTCCCTGTAAAAAAAGAAATACATACAAAACCATACTTTCATCGCTATAAATATTTAATCACTAATACGAATTTTCATAAAAAAATATATACATTTCTCTTCCCTTTCTAAAAAACATGTAGTATACTTACTTCAAAATCAGAGGAGAAAGGGAGCAAAGGACTATGCTTACAAATACAACTGTAGTTACATTTGCACAAAAACATCATCATCATACGTAAACCCTTGAAACCTAGCGGAAAAATTCACGCGTAGGTACAAGGGTTATTCCCGTTGTACCTACGTTAGGCAAAGAGCCATGTAGGTATTTTTTATCTACATGGCTCTTTTTTATTTCCAAAAAACACTAGGTACAATAAATCATAAAACAAAAAAACTATCATCAAAAGGAGTTAGACGATCATGGACACAAAAAAATGGGGTTTATGGATTTTAACAGCATTCGTTGTTGGAAATATGGTTGGCGGCGGCGTGTTTATGCTTCCGGCAAATTTAGCGCAAGTATCAGGACCAATGGGGTCCACGCTTGCATGGACAATTACGGGGCTTGGTGTATTCATGATTGCGCTCGTGTTTGGAAACTTAGCAATGCGAAAACCAAATTTAAAAGCAGGTCCGCAAAGCTATGCGCAAGCAATGTTCACTTCACCAAAAGCTGGGAAAGTTGCTGGTTATAGCATGGCTTGGGGTTACTGGGCTGCAAACTGGGCTGCAACAGCTTCTGTTATTATTTCATTTGCAGGATATTTATCTACATTTTTCCCAGTTCTGCAAAGTAAACAAGTTTTATTCACGACAAATGGTTTCTCATTAGAACTAGGAAAAGCCTTAACATTTGCTGTATGTAGTATTATGCTATGGGGCATTCAATATATTCTTTCTCAAAATATTGATCGTGCTGGTAATATGAACTTACTTGCAACAGTTGCAAAAATTATTGGATTTACGATGTTTATTATCATTACATTATTCATTTTTAATGCAGCGAATTTCGGCGATGGTCAAACCTTTATGAATGAGGCTGGGAAATCCATTCCATTAGGCGGACAAATCAACGCTGCTGCCATCTCAACACTTTGGGCGTTTATTGGTATTGAATCAGCTGTTATGCTTTCAAACCGTGCAAAATCACAGCGCGATGTAAAAAAAGCAACGATTTTCGGATTAGTAATTGCGCTTCTTATTTATGTATCAATTACATTGTTAACAATGGGTGCTCTTCCGCAAGATGCGCTAAAAGGATCACAAAAACCATTGGTTGATGCATTGAATATGGCTATCGGTAATAAAGGTGCATACATTATGGCATTTCTAGCACTTGTCTCTCTATTCGGTTCTACAGTAGGTTGGATCGTTGTAAGTGCAGAAGTTCCGTATCAAGCAGCAAAAGGCGGACTATTCCCTGCTTTCTTTGGAAAAACAAATAAAAAAGGAAGTCCGAAAAACTCATTATTATTAACAAATGTTATGACGCAAATATTCTTATTCTCTACTATTTCTGGGTCAGTATCAGAAGCGTATAACTTTGCAATTGTTGTCGCTACGCTTGCTTATTTAATTCCATATCTTGTTTCAACGTTGTATCAATTAAAACTCATTATTACTGGTGAAACATATAACAACATGCAAGGCTCTCGCAAATTGGACGGAGTCATCACAGTACTTGCTCTTATTTATTCCATTTGGGTTATCAAAACAGGGACAGCTGATATAAAAACTTTCTTACTAGGAATAGGATTATTCGTAATTGGATTAGTTCTTTATCCATTTATCATGAAAAATACCGCTGAAAAGAACATAGAAACACTTGATACAAAAATTAGTTAAATTCAAAAACACTAGCCCTTTACGGAGCTAGTGTTTTTCAGTTAAAATTCATTTTTTAATTCTGATACTGTTAACAGTTTCGTATATTGAACTACCCCCGCCTATCTTCTTTAGAAAAGTGGAAGCGGCTCGCTCAGAAGCGTAGGACGCCCACGCCCCTGACAAAGAGGCGCTTTTTGCCTCGTCGGAGGGGGCGAAACGACCGGAGATTCTAGCCGCTAGAGCTGGACAACGTTTCTCGCTGAATCTTGAGGTGGGGATCTTACTGCCCGCAAATAGCGGGATAAAAGTTAATAGGTACACAAAACCTGTATATGAATTCATCTTAAATGATGAATATTTTTCAAAGGAATTGCAAAAATAACATTATATTTGGTTCTGGCGCAAATCTCGAATGTTTTCAAAATATACATAAAAATACAGTGTAAATACCGAACAATCTAGACGATTCTTATTATGAAAGTTCATCATAAAGAATTTAATTACGAAAGAAGCAGACGTATTTATTAGGTAATATTCATTTCGATTTTGCTATTTAATTCTTTTTGTACCAGAACTGAAAAAAAGAACAACAACTATTAAAATAAGTACATTTGCTTAGAATAATTTAGTAAATTAAGATTCTTTTTTATTCTGTTTCAAAGGGGAGACGGTCATGCTTCGAAGAAATTCTCCAATAAAGTCAAAAAATAGATCGCTCTTATCTCCAAAAAAGGAGATTCAAAAATATTCCCAACCTCTTTTTTCGGATTTAGAACAAAATCTCCATTTTTTTCAAATGATTTTTACCGATTGTTCAGATGTAATTTTCCGTTCCTTTTTAATTGGGAATCAAATCAAAGCTGTTTTGATTTATATTGAAGGCTTATCTGACCTTGAAGAAATGGATAAAAATCTCCTTTCTCCTCTAATGCAGAATATAACCGAACAAAAAGACATTATAAATCAATTAAAGAAAAGCAAAATTGCGGTAGCCAGTATACAAGAAGTGGATACCGTCCATGAAGGGATAGAATCGATTCTGCAAGGAAATCCCCTTCTTTTAATAGAGGGAGAGAAACAGGCTCTTTCTTTAGGGTTGTCTAAATGGGAGAAACGGTCAATTGAAGAACCGGTTGCAGAAGGGGTGATACAAGGGCCAAGATCCGGTTTTGTGGAGACTTTAAGAATCAACACATCCCTCTTGCGTAGAAAAATTAAAAGTCCAGATTTGAAATTGAAATCGATGAAAATCGGGCGCTATACGCAAACAGATGTGGTGATTGCTTACATTGAAGGACTTGTAGACCAAACGCTTCTTGAAGAGGTTCAAAACCGGCTACAACGAATCGAACTGGATGGAGTACTGGAAAGCGGATATATCGAAGAATTGATTGAGGACAATTCTTTTTCGCCATTCCCTCAAATCCTCAATACAGAACGCCCGGATGTTACAGCTGCAAATCTTTTGGAAGGAAGAGTAGCTGTCATGATAGATGAGACACCTTTTGTTTTGATTTTGCCTGTCACGTTTTTTTCGTTGCTTCAGGCTCCGGAGGACTATTATCAACGATTTCTTATAAGTACTTGTATTCGATGGATGCGCTATTTATTTATTGGGATGTCTCTTCTGGGTCCCTCCATATATGTAGCCATCATGACGTTTCATCAAGAAATGGTTCCAAACATGCTGTTAAATAGTATTGTCGCATCACGTGAACCTGTTCCTTTCCCGACAATCGTAGAAGCTTTTATCATGGAACTTACATTCGAAGCATTACGTGAGGCAGGAGTCCGGCTTCCGAAACAAGTTGGGGCTGCTGTTAGTATTGTAGGTGCTTTAGTAATTGGTGAAGCTGCTGTCCAAGCTGGTTTGGTTTCCGAAATCATGGTCATCGTGGTGGCCATCACCGGTATCTCCTCCTTCATGATTCCGCGTTATGTTCAAGGGACAGCATTTAGGATGCTTCGTTTCCCTTTAATGTTCGCTGCTGGAACGCTTGGATTACTTGGAATTATGTTCGGGATAATTGCGATTAGTATCCATTTGTGTTGCTTGCGCTCCTTTGGAGTTCCCTATCTGAGTCCGATTGCTCCCGTAAAAGTGCGCGGTTTGAAAGATGTGTTATTCCGGGCGCCTTGGTGGATGATCAGTCCTCGTTCCCATTTAACAGGAGAATACGATTCTGACCGACAATCTTCCAATCAGAAGCTTGATCCATCAAAGGGAGGTGAATAAACATGTTGGAGAAAGGAAAGATTTCTGCCATTCAAATGGGGCTCATAGCGTATCCTATGATTTTAGGAACCACTGTTCTGGCCGTTCCTACAATTATGGGCAGGGAGGCAGAACGGGATATGTGGATTTCCCCTATTTTTGCTTCATCCATGGGCTTTCTTTCAGTGTTTCTTGCTTACCGGCTTAACAAGATCTATCCCGACGAGACGTTTATTCAATACAGCGAACAAATTATAGGACGCTTTCTTGGAAAGTTTATTAGTTTTTTTTACCTGTTCTTCTTACTGGAGAATATCGGTAATTTTCTACGGCAATATGCAGAGTTCACAGTGGGGGCTATTCTCCCGCAAACACCACGTATTGTTATCATTTCCTGTCTTACCTTGCTTTGTGCCTTTGTAGTTTATGGAGGGATAGAAATATTGGGCAGACTAGCTCAACTTTATATCCCATTATTTATTGTTCCTTTATTCATTATGCTTCTTCTTCTTCTGCAGGACTTTGAGACCAAAAATATGTTTCCCATCATGATGCATGGGATCAAGCCTTCTATATCGGGAGCGATTATCCCAGGGTTAGGTTGGTTTACAGAGTTTTTCGTCATTTCATTTTTATTACCTTTCTTAACAGATAGGGAGAAGGGAAAGAAATGGGGCATGATCTCTGTTTTGGCAGTTACACTCACGATGGTAGTAATCAACCTTACCGTCCTTTTCTTATTTGGAGGAAAAATGACCAGTAACTACCTTTATCCGGTGTTTGAGGCAGCTCGATATATCAATATTAGCGATTTTTTTGAAAACCTAGAAGCCATCGTTATGGTGGTTTGGGTAACGGGGATTTTCCTTAAAATATCGGTTTTCTACTATGCTCTTGCATTAGGTACTGCTCAATGGTTAAATTTGTCTGATTATCGTCCTGTTGTCTTTCCTTACGGTTTGCTTATGGTCGTGTTCGGCATATGGGCACACCCTAATATACCGGAAATGAGTCAGTTTTATAAATTGGTAAGCCCACTTTATAAACCGCTTTTCCTCCTTGTAATTCCATCATGCCTCCTGTTTCTGGCTATGGTTCGTCAGAAACATAACAAAAAGAAGGGAGAGCACCAACAGTGAAACGTTATGTGCCTATTAGCAGAAAAAAATCACTCTTAGTTCTTCTCGTTTTTATATGTCTTCTTCCACTCACAGGTTGTTGGGATCGAATAGAAACAACTGAGATGGCAATTGTATTAACAACAACCATTGATAAAAGCAAAGATCAGACTAAAGTGTCGGTTCAGGTCTTAATTCCTAAAGGGGAGAAGAGTGCCGGACAAGCTAAAGCAGGGGGAGACGATAAATCGACTATAGTGAGAACCGCATTGGGTAAAAATGTTTCGGATGCTATGTCAAAAATTCAAGCGAAAACCCCCCGTGAGCTCTTCTGGGGGCAATGCAGAGTTTATATTTTTGGGGAACAGGCTGCGAAAGAGGGCCTTCATGATGAAATAGATTTCTTTGTACGTCACCCAGAACCCCGGAATCGTTCATATTTATTTGTCAGTGAAGGGGATGCAGCTCATCTTTTAACACTTCAGTCTCCGCTTGAGGGATATATAGGGAAGTCCCTACGGAAACTTGTGGATGAACGAATGGGTCCAGTTGTCACTTTAAAAGATTTTCAACAAATGGTTACGGGAGAGGCGGGGGGAGCTATTCTTCCTTACATTAATACTAAAAATTTGGAACAGATTGAAGAAAAGGAAACACTTGGTTCTATCCTTGAAACATCTATTTTTAAGAAAGACAAAATGATTGGAAAAATTAATCCAGAAATGACAAAAGGGCTCCTTTGGTTAAGAAATGAAATTCTAGAAGCGGTCGTGGCAGTGAAACCTCAGGGGGAAAAAGAGACCATAACGATGGAACTCACTCAAGAACATACAGATATAGCTCCTAAAATTGAAAATAATAAATGGAAAATAACAGCAAATATTAGAACTGAAGGAAGTATCGTAGAGAACGCTACTAATTTAGATGTTATGAAACCAGAAATAAATAAAATGATTCAAAAAAAATTGGCAAAGGCTATTCAACAACGGCTTAATCAGACTTTAGAAAAGGTACAGAAAGAAATGAAAGCGGATGTTTTTCACTTTGCAGAAGCCTTTGAACGAAAATATCCGGACAAGTGGGATAAAGTGAAGGATAGGTGGGATGAGATTTTTCCACAAGTGGAAGTTGGCATTGATATCAAAGCTTATGTGCGGAGGCCGGGATTAGGAACGAGACCTGGAGGTTTGCCTAAACAAGAGGGGGAAAAGAAATGAAGATAGGACCAATAGTTGGTATTACATTCTTAGTGTGCCTTATGGCTCTCTATCAGTGGCCGAAAATGAATCGTTATCCAAAAAAGGATAAATTCGTTTTTGTTTCTTTGACAGCGATTGGATGGATTCTGGCTATACTGCTCAATCACTTTCCTGATATGCCAGGTCCTAACAAATTGATTCAAATTATTTTCGAACCGCTTGAAAAGATGGTACCAAAATAAAGAAAATCGAGAAGGTTGATTCTGGTGCAAAGATAAATTGATAAGAAAATAGGACCTATATTACCTACTAATTTGTGAGTTATGATGCGATTCCAAATAACTTATGTATTGATCCAACCTCATTTTGAGCAGCCTTCACCCTTGGGTGAAATTTCCTTTTTATCATATACCTGGAACGGACTCGCTGTTTTTATATTTATTTCATAAAAATTAATCTCTTTATTTCTAAACAAATACCACCTTATTTGTTCTAAAAGGTGGTACTCCTTTACAATAGTTTGCAATTTCCCTTACAATTTCCCTTTTCTGCACAAAAAATTCTTAATAACCGTAGCCATATAAAGTGAAACTTCCATCAGTGGGGGTTTTTTCATCCCCCACTGATGGAAAGCCCACTCAATCGGGCTTTTATTGGCAGTTATCCGCCACCTATCTTCTTCGCTTCTCTCTCATTCTTGAGGTGGGGGTCTTACTGCCCACGAATATCAGGATAAATAAGGCGGACCTTGGCATAGGTAAGGGGGTGGATAAGGATATCCATCCCCCCACCAATAGGACGACTTATACCATTCATCAAATTCTCTCCTTTTTAAAACGAAAAGTTCCGATAATTAAGAAGCGTAGGCTATAATATTTCATATTTGTTTAATGTAAATAAAACCTTTTATAATAAGGATATAACTAATCAGAAAAAGGTGACATTCCTACCAATGAAAAATCGTGTTCTTCAATTACTATTCGTTGTTGCAGTTTCAACTATTATACTAATAGTATTAAACAGATCATCTATATCGTTATACACCTTCGTTGGATCACTATTCTTTATTACAGCTGCTGGCATTGCTTTCATCATCTTTATTGAAAATCGCTCCCCACAAAGTACGTTAGCTTGGTTTTTAGTATTAGCCATTCTCCCTATTTTTGGCGTATTTTTGTATGCTTTATTTGGCCGAAGCAGATGGCGCCGAAAAAAACATTTACATCGTGCTGAAGAGCAAAGAAAGTTGTTCCGTGAAATTTTAGAAGGAAGACGATTGAAACAGGCAATACCATCGTCTCTAAATGAACACTCTGCCCATTTGACTACAATCATTCAAAAGTTTGGCGGGGGCCCTATTGCAGATGAAACGGCAACGAAATTATTAACAAACGGAGAAGAAACATTTACAGAAATCTTGTCCTCCATTCAAGAAGCAAAACATCACATTCATATTCAATATTACATTTACCGGGCTGATGAAATTGGCACAAAGATTCGGGATGCTTTAATTGAAAAAGCAAAAGCTGGTGTAACTGTCCGCTTTTTATTTGATGATCTCGGAAGCTATCCATTACGAAGCACCTTTTTGCAACCGATGAAGGATGCAGGAATTGAGGTAGTAGAATTTGACCCTGTCCTTTCTCCGTGGTTAATCGAAACTGTCAATTACCGTAATCACCGAAAAATCATTATTATTGACGGGAAAATTGGATTTACAGGTGGATTGAATGTTGGGGATGAATATCTTGGTCGTTCTAAGAAATTTCCAATTTGGCGAGATAGTCATTTAAAACTTGAAGGAAAAGCATTATACAAACTACAAGCCATCTTTCTAGAAGATTGGTTATACGCATGTAGTGGATTAAATAACTATTCTTGGGAACCTTTTATGAATAAAGAGTATTTTCCAAGATGGACGACTCAGGCAGAAGGTGCTGTCCAAATTGTCGCAAGTGGCCCGAGTGCAAATGACAAAACAATTCGAAATGCCCTATTAGCGGCAATGACATCAGCTAAACGGTCCATTTGGATTGCGACGCCATACTTTATTCCGGATCAAGAAACATTAACATTACTACGTTTAAGTGCAGTCGCTGGAATTGATGTCCGTATTCTGTATCCTGGCATAAGCGATAGCGTTATAAGCGACCAAGCTTCTCAATCTTACTTTGCTCCGTTATTGGAAGCAGGTGTTTCTATTTATCGTTATAAAGATGGATTTATGCATGCTAAAATTGTATTAATTGATGATGAAATTGCAACAATTGGTACAGCAAATATGGACATTCGTAGTTTTGAATTGAATTATGAATTAATCGCCATATTATACAACTCTCCGACTGTCCTTGATATTAAACGTGATTTCGAACAAGATTTTAAGGATTCTACAGAAATTCGCTGGGAAGTATTTCAAATAAGAAGTATTCGAAAAAGAATGCTTGAATCACTGATGCGACTTATTTCGCCACTTTTATAAAGTGAAACTTCCATCAGTGGGGGGGCCTTATCCCCCACTGATGGTTAGCCCGCCCAATCGGGCTTTTACCGGCAGTTACCCCCCACCTATCTTCTTTGCTTTCCTCTAAATCTTGAGGTGGGGGTCTTACTGTCCACGAATAGCGGGATAAGGGAACATCTTCCAAATTGGAAGATGTTTTTTCTTTGCTTCACTTATGAAAACACGTTATCATAAGAAGGATTGTTTACTTTATGAAAATAATGTTAGGTGGGAAATACATGTTAGAACAATTTCATATACATGAGGGATTAAAAGAGCAACTTGTAAATATTCATGAAACAAATAAACATGCAGCGGGCAACGCTGCTACTTTAATTGGAACAAAAATGTATAAAGCAGCAGATAGCAGTATTATTGAAGATGCAATTACTGCCCTACTTCTTGGCAAAAATGTTCTATTAAAAGGACCTACTGGAAGCGGTAAAACCGTTCTTGCTGAAACACTATCGTATCTTTTCCAAAAGCCAATGCATAGCATCAACTGCTCTGTTGATTTAGATGTAGAAGGCATTTTAGGGTACAACACATTAACAACAAAGGACGGTGCCTCTGAAGTTACTTTCGTGGATGGCCCGTTGATGAAAGCGATGAAAAATGGTCACTTCCTTTATATTGATGAAATTAACATGGCAAAACCAGAAACGCTTCCACTTCTTCACGGTGCACTCGACTACCGCAAAATGATTACAAACCCATTCACACAAGAAGTTGTGTATGGCAGTGATGAATATCGTGTAATTGCTGCGATTAACGAAGGCTATGTTGGAACAAGTGAACTAAATGAAGCGTTAAAAAACCGTTTCGTTATTATTGAAGTTCCTTATATTCAAGGTGAAACATTAAAAGAACTCCTATTAGCTGAATCCAAATTAAAGAATGCAGCAACGATCGAAAAGTTTGTAGCATTCGCTAGTGACTTGATGCCACTTGCTCGTGATGGTCGTGTAAGTGAAGAAGCTGCAAGTATTCGCGGTATTATCGATGCATGTGATTTAAGTGTATATATTCCAGTAATGCGTGCAATTGAACGAAGTATTATTGCAAAATTAAGCGATGAGACGGAACAAATGACGGTGCGTGAATTAGCAGAAAGCTATTTCTTTGAGGGATAATTCATGAGACAAATTTTTAGCGACAAAAAAATCGATGCGTCTCTGTTTCTGCAAATGGAAAATTTAATGTATGCCCTTCTAAAAGAAGAAAATGCATATTTGGAATATGGATATAAAGCATATTATGACGAAATCGAAAATAAAATTGTCATCAGTCATTTTTGGGATGACCGAAGCGAAATGGATAAAGTAATCGGCTTAAAAAGTGAAGTATATTTAAAAGCTCTTGGCTATAAACATCATTCCGATATGCAACTCATTCGTAATTATGCAAAAGAATTGCAGCAATCACCGCTTAGAAATTTTTTAACACAGTTATTCGTTCTATTAGAAGATTTACGAGTTGAAGAAATTGTGAAACAAGAGCGCCCTGGTACAAAACCAATTTTTGCACGCCGAAAAGAAATGTATCGGAACTATTTCAGCTCACAATACGAAATTAACCGTATCCGTAATTATCATGCTGATATGCTCATCTGTTTATGCTACTTAACATTAACGAGCGACAAATACGAAATGTTTAACAACGACTACTTTGAGCACATTGAAGCAATCTTACACGAAACATTCCAAACACGTACAACAGAAGATACGATGTATGTTGTCGAAAAAATTCGCTATCGTTTAGAAGAACTTTTAGAAAATGATATGATTAATAACTACTTTGGACTTGCGCCGCTCAATACTTCTGTCATTTTTGAGAAAATTGAAGAACGAGTAGATGAATTAGCAAATGATGATGTTCAAATTGTTGACGATGACGATAATAAAAGTAAAATAAATGAAAGTTTCTCAACTTGGCATCGTGAAAATAAAAACAATGAAAACGAAAACTTCTTACGCTTTGAATTAGAGAGCGGTACAAAGACAAATATGATGGGGGATACTGCCCGTGAATCTGAAGATAGTGATCAAGCACTCGCTTCTGTGCAAGGTACTTCACAAAAAAGTACTCAGTCGAATTTCGACGGTGCAGATGCTGAAGATACGAGAGCATCTCATGCTTCTAGCCAAAATGAAGGTGTATACGGGAAGTATAACGCCGGTGCCACGCATACTTGTAAAGAAGCTCGCAAACCAAATCATGATGAAAAGAAAGACTATCACGCTATAAAATCTGTCGTAAATAAAGATGTGAAAGAACTAAAGAAAATCATTGAAAAAACAATTGAAAATAAAACAAACGCAAATGCTGATAAATACTACGGAAGACTTCGTAAAAAGTTCTTACGTATTTATACAGAAAAACAACCACGTATGTTTTATAAAAAAGGACAAGAATCACAAGAACTTGACGTTGTCTTTCACCTGTTAGTTGACTGCTCTGGTTCGATGTATAACAAAATGGAAGAAACGAAAAAAAGCGTTGTTCTTTTCCATGAAGCTTTAAAATCGTTAAAAATTCCGCACGCTATTAGTGGATTTTGGGAAGATGCTTCTAGCGCCACACCCGAAAATAAACCAAACGTCATTCATGAAGTCGTAACGTATCAAAACTCAACGCTTCCAAGCATTGGTCCGGAAGTCATGCAACTTCGTGAAGAAGAAGATAACCGTGATGGATACATTATTCGTATCGTGTCAGAAAAACTTGCAAAACGTCCAGAAAAACATAAATTCCTACTCGTCTTTACAGATGGCGAACCGTCTGCATTAGATTATCAACAAGATGGTATTTTAGACACACATGAAGCTGTAAAACTTGCTCGTAAAAGCGGCATAGAAGTCATCGGAATCTTTATCGAAGAAGGCGAAGCAAAAGAAGCAACCTATCAGCTAATGAAAAATATTTACAACCACCACTTCTTAGTGGCGAATCATGCTGAAGATTTACGCTTGAAGATTAAACCGTTATTGAAGAAATTACTATTGAAAACGATTGAGTAGAAAACAGGAGCTGAGGTAAGCTCCTGTTTTTTTAGCCATTTTTTGTCGAGGAATCTTTATTTCGTGTCGAATCGCCGATATATTTTAATTTGCGCCGATATATGGTGAAAAGTGGTCGATATATTTGAAAAGTCGCCGGTAAAAAACGAAAATTTTTGGGGCATATTAAGAATCAGATATATATGAAAGGATGGTTCTCTCCCAAAATGGATGAACAATATACGGATGTTACAACTGCCAAAGCTAGACATCAATATGTCATTCCTGAGGAGTTTCCTGAAGGGCCTTACGGTTCTGCCTCTAACAAAAAGTTAGGAAAATCGAATCCTTGGGATAAAGATCAAAAAACACATAAAGCCTTTAGCTACGAATATGAAAAACAATTTGAAGAAACGGAGCAATAATATTAGAAAACTAATGTAGATATGCATGAAGTGAAATCTATATAAATCAAAATTAAAAGAACCATTCTTTTTAGATGGGCAAGAGCATCTGGCCGTGCATAGAAGCGGTTAGGGCCTTTTTCTGCCACATGCGCAGTGAAAACCATAGATATCAAGCGAGTGCAACTTCCTTTGTTTCTGCATCGCCGCAATCTTTATGTCAAAAAATTAAAATGGATTTATATAGGCTAAATTTAAACATGTTGACAAAAAGAGCCGATTCAATTCATTGAATCGGCTCTTTCGTATTAGCTAAGTACCATCTCAGCTTCTAATTTTTTTTTTAATTTTGCCAGCATATCAGCTGTCATTTTGTCTAAATCATAGTCTGCTTTAAAGCCCCACTCTTCTTTTGCTGCTGTTGCATCAATTGAATTTGGCCAGCTATCTGCAATTTTTTGACGAGCTGGATCAACAGCATAATCCATCGTGAATGTTGGAATGTGTTTACGAATAGATGCCGCAATTTGTTCTGGCTCGAAGCTCATCGCTGTAATGTTAAATGCATTGCGATGTTTTAGCTTACTTGGGTCTGCTTCCATTAAAGAAATGATAGCTTGCAATGCATCTGGCATGTACATCATATCCATGTATGTTCCTTCTGCAATGTAAGAAGTGTACGCACCTTTTTTAATTGCTTCATAATAAATTTCAACCGCATAGTCAGTTGTTCCTCCTCCAGGAGGCGCAACGTATGAAATTAAACCAGGGAAGCGGACACCGCGCGTATCTACACCAAACTTTTCATAGTAATAATCACATAAAAGTTCTCCAGCTACTTTGTTTACCCCATACATCGTAGTTGGACGCTGAATGGTGTCTTGCGGCGTATTATCTTTTGGCGTTGTCGGACCGAATGCACCAATTGAGCTTGGCGTGAAAAACTTACAGTTTAACTCGCGTGCCGCTTCTAACGCGTTTACAAGACCTCCCATATTTAAGTTCCAAGCAAATAGTGGATTTTTTTCTGCCGTTGCAGAAAGTAATGCTGCTAAATGAATGATTGTATCCACTTCATTACGCTTTGCAATATCATGTAATTTTTGACCATCAGTTACATCTAAAATTTCAAATGGGCCAGACTTTACAACTTCGCTATCTGTTTCACGAATATCTGTTGCAACAACGTTTGATGCACCGTATACATCACGAAGTTTCATTACAAGTTCAGAACCAATTTGACCTAAAGAACCGGTTACTAGAATTTTTTTCATTTTCCCCACTCCTCATTAACAAGCTTTCATAGATGTAAATGTCTTAAATAATACCCATTTCTTTTCCAACTTTTTCATATGTGCGAATTGCTTCATCAAGCATTTCCTTCGTATGTGCTGCTGTTGGCATATTACGAACACGTCCTGTTCCTTTTGGTACAGTTGGGAACACAATTGATTTTGCGTATACGCCCTCTTCGTTTAAACGTTGACTAAATTTTTGTGTTAATACTTCATCACCAATAATACAAGGTGTAATTGGTGTTTCACTTTCTCCAATGTTAAAACCAAGCTCTTTTAAACCTTGTTTCAAATAACGACCATTTTCCCATAAACGGTCATGCAGCTCAGTGCTTTCCATTAAAATTTCAATTGATCTCATACAAGCAGCTGCATCAGCTGGTGTTAACGCTGTTGAGAATAAGAATGGACGTGAGCGCACTTTTAACCAATCGATTAAGTTTTTCTTACCAGCAACATATCCACCAATTACACCAATCGCTTTCGATAATGTTCCGATTTGGAAATCTACTTTATCAGATAGTCCAAAATGTTTTACTGTACCAGCACCTTTTCCAAGTACGCCAGAACCGTGTGCATCATCAACGTACGTCATTAAATCTAACTCTTCTGCAATTTCAACGATTTCTGGTAGTTTTGCTACATCGCCATCCATTGAGAATACACCATCTGTAATAACCATTAATTTATTGTAAAGACCTGATTCTTTTGCTTCGATTGCTTTTTTACGTAAATCTTCCATATCAGAATGTTTATAAACAATAATTTTTGCTCTTGATAAACGGCAACCATCAATAATAGATGCGTGGTTTAATTCATCAGAAAGAATTGCATCATTTTTATCCATAACAGCTGAAATCGCTGCCATATTACAATTAAATCCAGATTGATATGCAATTGCGGCTTCTGTATGTTTGAATTTCGCAATTGTTTCTTCTAATTTAATATGCAAATCAAGTGTACCGTTAATTGTACGAACAGCCCCTGCACCAACGCCATATTTATGAATCGCGCCGATTGCTGCTTCTTTTAAACGCTCGTCTGTGGCTAAGCCAAGGTAATTATTTGAAGATAAATTAATATATTCTTTTCCGCCAATTGTAATAATCGGTCCATTCGAACTTTCAAGCGGATCAATAACGTTATAAAGCCCCTTTGATTTCAAGTCCTCTAGGTTTTCTACTAAAAATTGTTCAAGTGTTTTGCTAGACATCGTGAAACCTCCCTATTGTTCATATAAAGAAAGTATTATCCTATATAAATCCAAATTAAAACCCGACATAAAAAACCCTTTTCTTTTTAAGTGGGCAAGAGCATCTGGCCATACGTAGAAGCGGTCAGGGCCTTTTTCTACCACATGCGAAATAAAAACAAAGGGAGAAAGCAAGTGCAGAATCTTTTTTTCTGCATAGCAGCAATCTTTATGTCAAAAAATTAAAATGGATTCATATAATACCCCTTTACAAGCTTAACACGTTTCAAAAATTTATTATAGGAAAATAGTTTAAAGTAAACGCTTACATCTATTGATTATATCTTATATAATATCGGAAATCTATTATTATTATTTAGATTTTGGTAGAATTAAAAAAACGTTTTCAAGGAGATGATACAATGTCTTATACAGAATCTGACGTTTACAATGAAGACTTATTTTTTGAACAGTACATAAAACGTAGACATCGAACCGATAACCCAAACGACACGATTGAAAAGCCTGCTCTCTTACAGTTATTTGGCCATATAAAAGGTAAAAGTATTCTTGATCTCGGCTGTGGTGATGCACAATTTGGAGTAGAGTTACTGCAGAAAGGGTGCCAATCTTATACTGGAATTGAAGGCTCCCACCGTATGTATGAAGAAGCTCAAAAACAATTACAAAATACAAATGGAATTGTCCATCTTTTAAACCTCAAAGACTATACATACCCATCTTCTACTTTTGATATCGTTACATCTAGACTTGTCCTTCACTACATTGAACATATTGATGATACTCTCAGACAGATTTTTCAAACGTTAAAACCTGGCGGTACTTTTGCTTTTAGTGTTCAACACCCAGTTATCACCTCTGCATTTGAAAGCTTACAAGCCACTGGAAAACGAACAAGCTGGCTTGTTGATGATTATTTTAAAACTGGCAAACGGATCGAACCATGGATTAATGAACATGTCGTTAAATACCACCGGACGATTGAACAATACTTCATATCTTTACAAAAAGCTGGTTTTACGATCACTAGTTTACGCGAAGCAACACCAGATTTGCAGCATTTTCAAAGTGAAGAAGAATATATACGTAGGCTGCGTATCCCCCTGTTTCTATTATTTTCGTGTACAAAATAAAAAGGCGATGTTGATTCATCGCCTTATATATATAAATCCACTTTGATTTTTTAACACACAAATCGCTGCTATGCAGAATACAACATGCCTTGCACTTGCTTGCTCTTTTTGTTTCAAACCTGGCATGTGGCAGGAAAAGGCCCTGACCGCTCCTATGCGCGGCCAGACACTCTCGTCCTCCCCTAAAAAAAGGGGGTTTTATGTCGGTTTTTCAATTTGCATTTATATATATTTTTCCTTTTAATTAACCGCTTGCGGAAGTATACGTCTTCCCTTTCCTTGCGGGATACAAAGCGGTGTACCGAATAACGGGTCTGTTATAATTTCACAATTCATGCGAAAAACATCACGTACAAGCTTATCATTAATAATATCTTCTGGTTTGCCTTGTGCATAAATTTGTTTATCACGAATTGCTACAATATGATCTGCATAACGACAAGCTAAATTTAAATCATGCAGCACCATTATGATTGTCCGTTGCTCATTCTCATTTAACTCAAATAATAAATCAAGCACTTCAATTTGATGTGTCATATCTAAATATGTTGTTGGCTCGTCTAATAAAATGATATCTGTATCCTGAGCAAGTGTCATTGCAATCCATGCACGCTGACGTTGTCCACCAGAAAGGGCATGAACATCTCGTTCTGCAAATTCAGTCATCCCCGTTGCAGCTAATGCTTTCCATATCATTTCTTCATCTTGCTTTGACCATTGCTTTAACCATGTTTGATATGGATAACGTCCTTGTTTAACAAGCTGAAGAACAGTTACTCCTTCTGGCGCTTGTGGGCCTTGTGGCAAAATCGCAAGCTGGCGAGCAATTTGCTTCGTTTGCATATTTTGAATAACTTGATCTCCTAATAAAATATCCCCAGATGTTGGTTTTAATAAACGTGCAAGTGAACGTAATAAAGTAGACTTCCCACAGCCATTTGAACCGATGAAAATCGAAATTTTCCCTTTTGGAATTTCTAAATCCAATTCATCAATAATAATTGTTTCACCATAAGACAACGTTAATGATTTTGTTTCTAATGCTTTTTGCATGTTTATCTTCCTTTACTCCGTTTTTTAATAGATAGTAAATCATCTATATATTTTTTCTTTACCTTTATGAATTTCGACTTTTATAAAGTAAATAAATAAAATATGGAGCACCGATTGCTGATGTAAATACACCTGCTGGCACTTCAAGCGGAGCAAAGACTGTGCGCCCAATTAAATCTGCAGCAAGTACTAAAATCGCACCTACAACAGCTGCTACTGGAATTAACGCACCATATAAAGAACCTACTAACCTTCTTGAAATATGTGGTGCCATTAAACCAACAAATCCGATTCCACCTGCAAAGGCAACCGCTCCTCCAATTAACGCTGTACTAAGGAGCAAGAGGAAAAGACGTGATTTCGTTAGACGAATACCAAGTCCAGTAGCAATATCATCACCAAGTTCTTGTGCATTTAAATGTCTAGCAGCTATAAATGCAACCACTGTTAAAATAAGAACCCAAGGTGCTAACACCCCTACGTTTTGCCAGGAAGCTCCGTAAACAGTACCGGTAATCCACACATTGGCTTGGCTCGCTTGATAGATTGGTGCTAGCAGCATGAATAATGTTGTTGCTGCTTTCGTTAGTGCCCAAAACCCAACACCAATTAAAACAAGACTAATCGCCGATAACCCATCATTTCTCCACGCAAATAAATATACAAAAAATGCAACGATGGTTGCCCCAATAAAGGCCGCCAGTGGCATATAATGGATACTTACTGTTAATGCATTGTTTTTATCACTAAATATAGCTAGGAATAACACAACCGCTACACTTGCTCCACCTGTAATGCCAATAATATCAGGAGAAGCAAGCGGGTTTCGAACGAGCCCTTGTAAAATACATCCGGCTACAGCAAGAGCTATTCCTACGAGAATTGCAATGAGAATACGTGGCATACGAAACGTATTTACAACCATATTAGACATCGCATCACCGTTTCCGATAATTGCTTGCCATACATCATATGGAGCTATTTTCATCTCTCCCAGACCCGCACTTGCAAAAAATAATCCAATTAAAATAACTAATAAACTTAACAAGACGAGACAAGTTCGTTTATACATTAAAAACGAGAGACCGTCTTTTCCTATACGAAACGGAATGTACTTCTTCATTTGCTAAGCCCTCTCTTACGTGCGATATAAATAAAGAATGGTGCACCAATAAATGCTGTCATAACCCCTACTGGTACTTCTTGTGGCATAATCACATACCTCGCAGCAATATCTGCAAGTAATAACAAAATGGCACCTAACAATCCACTATACGGAACTCTCCAGCGATGATCTACACCAACAAGAGCTTTTGCGAAATGAGGGATAATAATTCCAACAAATCCAATTGGTCCTGCAACAGCAACAGATCCACCTGACAATAAAACAATAATAAGCAGTACAAGTGCCTTCATCATCACTGTTCGTTGTCCTAGCCCTTTTGCTACATCTTCTCCCATCATGAGCGTATTCACTTTCCCTGCCATCAGGAGAGAGGCAATCCAGCCAACTAATAAATATGGAAATACAGATTGTAATACTTCTAACTTTCTACCTTGTACAGAACCAGCAAGCCAAAACAATACTTCTTCTAACGCTTTTTCATTTAAAACAAGCAGCCCCTGTGTTAAAGAAGAGAATAAAGCACTTATCGCTACCCCTGCCAATGTTAACTTAAGAGGAGTTGTCCCTTCTTTTCCTAAAGAACTAGAAGCAAATACAAGTGCGGCAGCAACTGCTGCACCTAAAAAGGCAATCCACGTAAACGCTGACAAAGATGAAATTGAAAAAACAACAATCGCTACAACAATAAAAAAGGCAGCACCTGAGTTTAATCCGATAAAATCCGGAGCAGCGAGTGGATTTTTTGTTAAAGTTTGCATAAAGCAACCAGCGATGGCTAAACTAGCACCGACACTAGCAGCAATAAGCGCACGAGGTAAACGTACGTTTTGAATAATAATATGTTCATTCGAACCATTAAAATGGAAAAAAGCATCCAATGCTAATTTCCCACTTGTATTTGTATATCCCAAAATAATACTCCCCCAAATACAAGCAATAACTGCAATGATTCCACCAAATAATCCAACCCATTTTGCCTGATTTGTTTTTAATAACATGCAGCGTTTCTCCTTTAATACATAATGATACGTTGTTAGTGTATTGTAACTTAATTCGCATCGTCAATGATAGTAATAATTATTTTCAATTGAACCTATTGACAATCTAGTTATAACACCTTAATATCAACCTTGTTAATTGAAAAAGATTCTCAATATCTAGGGGGATACATAATGAATTTCATCAAGCAAAAATCATTTGCATTATTTGTATTCGTGTTATCATTTACCCTTCTTTTAGGGGCATGTGGGAAATCAGATAACAAAGCTGAGCCTAAAAAAGAAGAAAAGAAAGAAATGATTACTGTAGAACATGCAATGGGTAAAACAGAAGTTCCTGCTAATCCAAAGCGTGTCGTTGTTTTAACAAATGAAGGAACAGAAGCTTTACTTACCCTTGGTGTAACACCAATCGGTGCTGCTGAATCACCTACCGGTAACCCATGGTATCCACATACGAAGGACAAACTGAAAAATGTAAAAACTGTCGGTACCGAGCTTCAACCCAATGTAGAAGCAATTGCTTCATTAAAACCCGACTTAATTATTGGTAACAAACTGCGTCACGAAAAAATATACGAGCAATTAAAAGGCATTGCTCCTACTGTTTTCTCAGAAACACTACGCGGTGAATGGAAAGATAACTTTAAACTTTATGCAAAAGCAGTAAATAAAGAAAAAGAAGGTCAAAAGGTACTAGCTGATTACGACAAACGTATAACAGACTTAAAAGGTAAACTTGGAGATAAAGTAAATCAAGAAATTTCTATGGTTCGCTTTATGCCTGGTGATGTTCGTATTTATCACGGAGATACATTCTCTGGTGTTATTTTAAAAGAACTTAGTTTCAAACGTCCTGGTGATCAAAATAAAAATGACTTTGCAGAACGCAATGTATCTAAAGAGCGCATTCCTGCAATGGATGGCGATATCATCTTCTACTTCACATATGATAAAGGTAATGAAAAGAAAGGTTCTGAATTAGAAAAAGAATATATCAACGATCCTCTATTCAAAAACTTAAATGCTTCCAAAAATGGTAAAGTATACAAAGTTGACGATGTCATTTGGAATACAGCTGGCGGTGTAATGGCTGCGAACTTGATGCTAGATGACATTGAAAAACGATTTGTAAAATAAAGTGAAACTTCCATCAGTAGGAGCTCTTCACCCCTACTAATAGCAGGATAAAATATCTTATTAAAATGGTGTAAATTGGTAGTTTTCACCTCTTAATTTATACTTAGTAAAAAACAACTCTAGCATACAAGAGTTGTTTTTTATTTTGTATTCTTATGCAAAATATGTTATATTCTAAAAGTATTAAAAAGAATAGTTTAGTATATTAGAAAAATTTGTTTAGTTAAAATTTTCAGATTAGTTATTATTTTACACTCTTTTCAGACGAGAAAGAATACTCTTGAAAACGCTTATTTTAAATTTTTCAAGGGAAAAATATGATAACGGAAACAGTTTTCACAGAATTTACAAAATTTTTTATTCTATTTCCATATAATTCTATTGACTTCTAAATATTTTGTAAATTAAAATGATTACATAAATATCCGTTGAACAAGATTAGGAGGAATGAAAATGGATGCAGCTGTGAAGTTAGACAAAGCTGGAGAACAACAACAAAAAAAGAAACATCCTCCGGGATTATATTTGTTGTTCTTAACAGAAGCATGGGAAAGATTTAGTTACTACGGAATGCGTGGTCTTTTAGTTCTTTATTTAACAACTGCTGCTGTTAGTGGTGGTTTAGGATTTGATAAAGCAGACGCTGTACAACTTTTTGGTACATTTACAATGCTTGTATATTTCACACCAATTATTGGTGGATGGTTAACTGACCACTTTATCCCAAGACGTCTTGCAATTACTCTTGGCGGTATTGTTATGGCAATTGGGAACTTTGTTCTGTTCTCAATGAATACAACAACTGGACTTTATTTAGGATTAGGATTATTAGTTATTGGTAATGGATTCTTTAAACCAAATATCTCTACTCTATTAGGTGAACTATACAGTGAAAATGATCCACGCCGTGACAGTGCTTTCACAATCTTCTACATGGGTATCAATTTAGGAGCTTTCTTTGCACCACTTGTTTGCGGTTTCCTAGCAGAAGATTTCTTTAAAACAAGCGTTAATGGCGTTATGGTTATGGGTTATAAATATGGGTTCTTGGCTGCTTGTATCGGTATGATTGTCGGTCAGATTTTCTTTAACCTATTAGCTCCTCGTTACCTTGGTGATGCGGGAACAAAAGTTGTAGGTAAAAAATCAAAAGACAAAAATGCAAAAGCTATTGAGAAAAAACCTTTAACAAAACAAGAAAAAAACCGTACTTGGGCAATTATTATTTTAACTTGCTTCGTTGTCTTCTTCTGGGCAGGCTTTGAACAAGCAGGTAGTTCTTTTACTCTTTATACAGATAAGTTTGTTGATCGTACTATTTTCGGATGGGAAATTCCAACATCTTGGTTCCAATCTGTTAACCCAGGATTTATCGTTTTATTAGCACCACTTGTATCTGCATTATGGGCTAAATTATCTAAGACGAAACACGGTGATTTAAAAGTTCCAACAAAAATGGCACTTGGTATGATTCTGTTAGGTGTCGGTTATCTTGCATTAACATTAGCAGTTTTAAAAACAGGAAGTGACGAAGCTCATATTACAACAAAGGCTAGCTTACTGTTTATTGTTATCACATATATGTTCCATACAATAGGTGAATTGTTCCTATCACCTATCGGCCTATCAATGGTAACTAAAATTGCACCTGTAAAATTAACTTCTTTATTAATGGGTGTATGGTTAGCTGGTAGTGGTTTTGCTAATAAGCTATCAGGTATCTTAGCAGCTTACACACAATCTTTAGGTTATTTAGAAGTATTCTCAAGCATTGGTATTATCGTTATTGTATTAGGTTTAATACTTCTTATGTTCTCTAAGAAAATTGCACATATGATGGAATAAATGTAAAAAGCGGAGAAATTTCTCCGCTTTTTTTAATGCTCTTCTAATGTAGTGATGTCTACTTGTACTGTGTCATGTGGTGTTTTTATATCGTGCACATTCGCAAGCCCATTTGTCTCATCACAGCTTTCAATCCAAACAGGCACACCGTGATATGTAACGTCAATTCTACTTGATGATGATAAAATTTGTTTTACTCGCTTTATATCCATTATCATTCCCTCCTTATTCTTTTTTATATTGCCGTGTCTGAATGAATTTTATCCTCGCCTCTCTCTTTATTTCTCAACAATCTGGAGATAAAGTCTCACTATCTGCGAATAGCGGGCGCATGCCAGCAGTTATCCCCCACCTATCTTCTTTGCTCCCCTCTCAATCTTGAGATAGGGGTCTTGCTGCGCGTTAATGCAGGATAAAAAAATAGGTATGTACAAGTACATACCTATTTTTTGCATAATATTTCAATTTTAAGAAAATAATGTTTTTAAAATTTTATTTACTTTCTCATTGTGCACTTCATAATATACTTCTAAACCACGTCTTTCAAAACGGACAACTTTATTCTGCTTTAATTTTGTTAAATGTTGTGATACTGTAGATTGTGGAATTTCTAATACTTCCTGCAACTGTGTTACATTACAAATTCCACGCTGCACTAGTTCCATTACAAGACGAAGACGAAGCGGATGAGCTAGTGCTCGTAACATTTGTACATCTTCTTCTGAAATACGACAATCAAATTGATTTTGATACATATTTTCCCCTCATTTTTTCTACTTATTTTATATTTATACATGTTTTATTTTTATATTTCTTATTCGTTATTCCATTCTATATCCAATAACTTCCTATAATAAAAACCACATTCCTCCTTTATATAGAGAGAAAACTCTCTTTTGATGTTTGAATATTATACTATACGACTTAGAGAAAAAGCAAAGTATCTACAAGGCTGTTCATTGCTTTCAAAAATAAATTTCTCAACATTTTTGTTATATTTTTTTGTATCCCCTCATGATTCTTATATTTAATTAAGCACATCTCTGAAATGTATAGCAGAGAGCTAAAAATTATACAAGAATATATAAACAACAGATAACATATCCTATCCGTATACACTCTTTGCTGTATATTAATCCCTTTATTCCTCCCAATTTCTTCATAAAATGTAGCGGAATTTTTACAGTTACAGATTCTATGTAATAATTACACTTTACCAAGTTGACAATAGTGATTAAGGGGACTATACTAAAAATGTAATTTGATTGTGAAATACTTCACAATTTTTGTGAATAAATTCACAGACTATATATAGGAGATGTCGCAATTATGAATACATGGACACAAATTTATGACCCATTACACAATATTTGGCTATCAGCACTTGTAGCCGCAATACCAATTTTATTTTTCGTATTATGTTTAACAATCTTTAAAATGAAAGGATACATATCTGGATTTTATAGTGTTATTTTAGCTATCATTCTTTCTATATTTGTCTATAAAATGCCAGCAACTATGGCCGTATCCTCCGCTGCCTTCGGTGTAGCCGCTGGATTTTATCCAATTTGTACAATTGTTATCGCAGCAATTTTTCTTTACAAACTAACTGTAAAAACTGAACAATTTAACGTTATTCGCGATAGCATTTCTAGCATTACAAGCGACCCTCGTCTTCAAGTATTATTGATTGCTTATTCTTTCGGTGCTTTCTTAGAAGGTGCAGCAGGTTTTGGTGTACCAGTTGCTATTACAGCAGCATTACTTGTAGGTATGGGATTTGATCCATTAAAAGCAGCGGGTATATGTTTAGTTGCTAACATTGCCGGGGGCGCGATGGGTGCAATGGGTATTCCAATTACAGTACCTGCTCAATTAACACAACTTGACGCATTAACTGTTGGTCGTCATGCAGTTGGAATTTTACCATTTATTAGTTTCGTCTTACCATTCTTACTTGTCGCAATTGTTGATGGTTTCAAAGGAATTAAAGAAACTTGGCAAGGTATTATTGTAAGCGGCGGTTCTTTCGCTCTTACTCAATTCGTTGTAACATATTTCCTTGGTGCAGAACTTACTGATATTTTCGCAGCTGTAGTCAGCATGATCGCATTAGCATTATTCTTACGTGTATGGCAACCAAAATCTTCAACAAAAGCAAAAACAAATAAACTAGAAAAACATAGTTATACAATGAAACAAATTTTATACGCTTGGTCACCATTTGTATTCTTAACTGCATTTGTAACAATTTTTAACTTAAAAGCAGTAAAAGCCTTATTCGCTCCAAATGGTACATTAAGTAGCTTAGTATGGAATATTCAAGTACCTGGCCTGCACAATCACGTGATGAAAACAGCGCCAATCGTTAAAGCAAATACACCGTTTCCAGCAATCTTTAAGTTAGATGTATTCTCATCAACAACTACTGCAATTGTACTTGCAATTATCGTATCTTTACTTGTATTCCGTGTAAGCGGTAAGCTAGTAAAAGAATTAACTATTGAAACATTAAAAGAGTTAAAAACACCAATTTATACAATCTGTAGTGTAATTGCATTAGCATATGTAACAAACTATTCTGGTATGTCTTCAACTCTTGGATTAGCTTTATCATCTACTGGAGATGCATTCCCTATTCTTTCTCCAATCTTAGGTTGGATTGGCGTGTTCTTAACTGGTTCTGTAGTATCCAGCGGTTCTCTATTTGCACCTCTTCAAGCTGTTACAGCCGCTCAATTAGATATCGTTCCTTCTACTCTCGTTGCATTAAACGTAGTAGGCGGTACAATGGCAAAAATGGTATCACCACAATCAGTTGCTGTAGCTTGCGCGGCAGTTGGAATAGTTGGTAAAGAATCAGAACTATTTAAAATAACAATAAAATATAGCTTAATCTTCTTATTCATTATTAGCTTACTTCAACTTAACGCTGCATTCCATATTTTCTAATACAAAAGGCTGATGACTCGTTCATCAGCCTTTTTCTTTCGTCTCCATTTTTTTAATCTCTACTCGCTTAATTTGATGAATATCTTTTTCAAGAATAGTAAATGTCCATTCACCAACAACAGTCGTATCCCCTTCTGCAATTGGTTGTCCTTGCATCATTAGCCATCCCCCAATTGTGTCAACATCTTGTTCATTCAAATGTAAACCGAACAAATCATTAATTTCACTTACTAACACTTTTCCATCAACAATTTTACAATCGTCACTAATATGTTGAATAGGTGGATGTTCATCTTCATCATATTCATCTCGAATTTCTCCCACAATTTCTTCTAAAATATCTTCAAGCGTAACAAGTCCTGCTGTTCCACCGTATTCGTCATATAAAATTGCCAAAGGAATACGTTTTTTTTGCATGCTCAATAACAAATCATGTATTGGAATGTTTTCCATTACTTCAATAACCGGCCTTGTATATGTCGTGATTGATTTTGCTTCTTGCTTTTCTCCATCCATATAACGGATAAAGAAATCTTTTACATTTACCATTCCTATAACTTCATCTTTATCTTCACCGAATACTGGATATCTTGTATATTTTTCTTGGCGAATCATTTCAATATGTGTTTCAAATAAATCTTCCGCATATAACCCAACAATTTCTGTCCGCGGCACCATAATCTCTTTGGCAAGGCGATTGTCAAATTCAAAAATATTATTTACATATTTAAACTCTGCTTGGTTAATTTCTCCGCTTTCATAACTCTCTGATAAAATGAGGCGGAGCTCTTCCTCTGAATGTGCTACTTCATATTCAGAAGCAGGTTTTAATCCAAATAAACTTGCCACAAAACGTGCTGCATGATTTAATGTCCAAATAAATGGATACATAATGCGATAAAAATATATCAGTGGCTTTGAAAACATCAGACTGACTTGCTCTGCTTTTTGGATTGCAAATGTTTTTGGTGCCAATTCTCCAACTACAACATGTAAAAAAGTAATAACAGCAAATGCAATAATAAAAGATACAGTATTAGCAATTGGAGGAGAGATTTGAAGTGTAATCAATACAGGCTCTAATACATGTTTTACGGTTGGTTCACCTAACCACCCCAGTCCCAGTGCTGTAATGGTAATCCCAAACTGGCACGCTGACAAATATTCATCTAAATTAGAAATCACTTTTTTCGCCGCTACTGCTCCCCGCTTTTTTTCTCCTACAAGTTGATCAATGCGACTACTACGTACTTTAACAATCGCAAATTCAATTGCAACAAAAAAGCCCGTCAACGTAATTAAAGCTGCAACTAGTATTAAATTCCCTATTTCCAAGTATCTCCCTTAGCTGTAGGCAGCTAAAGTTACACCTCCCGCAATGATAAGTTTAACTTTCTTTATTTTCTCTCATTTCCTCACAAGAAAACCTGTATAAATTTCACAAATTTTTATTTCTCATATAATTCAAGGGGCAAACCATCTGGATCTTGAAAAAATACAAAACGTTTTCCAGTTATCTCATCAATTCGAATGCTTTCAGTTTGTATACCGTGCTTCTGTAAATGCGATACAGCTTCTTCTATAGATGAAACAGAAAATGCTAAATGTCTTAATCCTGTTGCTTCGGGAAAGCTTATGCGCTTCGGAGGGGTAGGAAATGAAAATAATTCAATTTGATATGTATTCCCAACACACAAATCCAACTTATATGATTCTCTCTCTTCTCGATATACTTCACGTAAAATTTGAAAACCAAGTACTTCTGTATAGAATTTTTTTGATGCTTCATAATTGGAACAAATAATGGCAACGTGGTGAACAGCAGTAATATTCATCTTCTCTTTCCCTTTCTTGTATATTCTCCTTTGAAATGAAAAACCTATATACAAAGTCACCTATAAAGAGGATTACTATGAAATTTTTCACATTTGGTCTCGGACTCATTGTCGTTTTTTTCTTGCTTTTATAGCAAGTAAGAATAGAAAGTACATTAAGTTCAAACCAATCATTATCATGCTTATT
This sequence comes from Bacillus sp. 103mf, assembly GCF_900116295.1. Lineage (GTDB taxonomy): Bacteria > Bacillota > Bacilli > Bacillales > Bacillaceae_G > Bacillus_A > Bacillus_A bruguierae. The sequence continues at coordinate 65,865 of NZ_FPAF01000009.1, read as the reverse complement.
GTACAATTAATTTTAACGTTCCTACTATTAAATACACAGGTTGGCCTCATCCTCATTACAGCAATTTCAAATTTATTTAATGAGTTATTAAATTATGCCGCGGCAGGTGTAAACTTTGTATTCGGTGGCTTATTAAACAAAGGTGAAATGTCTTTCTTTTTAAGTGTTTTACTGCCAATTGTATTTATCTCTGTCTTAATTGGTATCTTACAACACTTTAAAATTTTACCATTCATCATTCGCTGGATTGGTTTTTTCCTTAGTAAAATAAATGGTCTTGGTAAATTAGAATCCTAATTGGAATTATTTCAGGAGCAGTAAAAAGTTTACATGAAGAACAAGGAAATGTCGTTGCTAGATTCGGTTTGAAACTCCTATACGGAGCAACATTAGTAAGCATTCTATCTGCGACTATTGTTAGTATTATGATTTAAATTAAATCTTTTTTCCTTTATTTTTTGTATACAATCATTCTTAAACAGATGCCTTTTTATAAGGCATCTGTTTTTCGTGCAAGAACTTTTCATACAATATAAACATCTTTATAATACAATATATTTCATATATTTCATATATTTCATTTTTATGTCATTTAAAAATTTTTAATGAAAACTAATTGTATTTATGTACAATAGAAAGTGTGTCTTTTTTAAAATTATAAGAAAATATATGAATTGATTGTTTAAAGGAGAAATATTAATGAAACCTGATTTAGAAGCGCTAAATAGAGCATTACAAAAAAAACGCTCTAAGAAAAAACGTATACTATGGTTTGTTCTCATTCCTTTATTCCTCTTGATTATTGGAGGAGGCAGCTATTTCTTCCATATATATAATAAAGCACAAGCTGTTGCTAATGGTGCTTACTCAGAATTAGGACGCGGCGATAAATCGGACAAGCGCGAAAAAGCAGTAAAACCGATGACTGATAATATTTCAATCCTAATTATGGGTGTTGATGAAAGTGATACACGAACAAAAGAATACGGAACTGCAACTCGTACAGATGCATTGTTACTTGCAACTATTAATAAAAACGATAAATCCGTGAAATTATTAAGCATTCCTCGTGATTCTCGCGTATATATTCCATCAGAAAAGAAAGAAGATAAGATTACACATGCACACGTATTTGGTGGCGTTGATAGCACAATTAATACAGTAGAACGTTTTCTAGATGTTCCTGTTGATTATTATGTGAAATTTAACTTTAAATCCTTTATAAAAATTGTTGATTCTCTTGGTGGTATTGATGTAGATGTACCAGTTACCTTTACTGAACAAGACAGTAAAGACCAGCAAGGTGCTATCCACCTTGAAAAAGGTCGCCAACACTTAAACGGCGAACAAGCTCTTGCACTAGCAAGAACGCGTCATATTGACAGCGACTATATGCGCGGTCAACGTCAACAACTTGTTTTAGAAGCAATTGCTCAAAAAGCATTATCTGTGAATTCAATTAACAAACTTGGTGACTTACTTGATGCAGTTGATCATGATATAAAAACAAACTTAACTTTCGACGATATGATGGCAATTACAAAAAACTCAATGGACTCCCGCTTAAAAATTGATAAATTGCAAGTAAAAGGTCAGGATAAATATATTGATGGTAAATACTTTTATGTTCCTGAAGAAAAGAGTGTTCAAGATATTACGAAGGAACTACAAGGCCATCTTGGTGTTACAGGTAAATTAGATCATAAGAAATTATAAGCACATAAAAAAACAGCTGTTGTAATACAACAGCTGTTTTTTTATGTGCTTATCTTTCTCTTATAAAACTTATACTTCATGAGACAATTCAAAGAAAACTTCTCTCACTATTCATAGGCAATAAAACCTTCACATCACGATGCGAAGCAAAGAAGACAGATTAGGAAGAAAACTCCCACTGGTGGAATTTTTACTTTACTCTGCTACATAAACTTTCTAGTTATAGGTAATTATATTACAAAAATGTAACGTTTTTTATCAAAATATTACACATGTAATAAAATTAATAGTATACTAGTGTATAAGAATTACTGCTTTTATCATTTATACGTTAGAAATATACATATTAATAATCTAAAAAATTTTCTTTTCGGAGGGAAATAAATGAAATTACGCAATTTGATTATTGGTTCTGCGATTGCTGGTGGAATCATTCTTTGTGGTGGTGGTGTTAGCGCTTATCAATATGTGTCCAAATTAAATCATCAGTTAGATACATACGTTTTACCCCACACAACATTTGAAGGTATTTCCATAGATGGGAAAAAGAAAGCAGACGTTCAAAAAATAATTCAACAAAAAATTGATGAGTTAAATAAAAAATCTGTGAATTATGCCTTACAGGATGACAAACATACATATACTTGGCAAGAATTAGGGGTTGAATATAACAGTACAGATGTTGCAGATAAAATTTTTAAAGAACAAAAGGGCAATATTTCTAGTCGTTATAAAATGAGAAAACAAGCTGAAACAGGTGAATTAAAACGCGACTATAAGTTAGAGCCTTCTATAAACGCAGCAAAATATGATGCATTTATTAAGGAAAAATATAATGATTCCTTAGTAGAACCTATTAATGCCGACTTATCTATTTCTGGAACAACAATTAATATTAGTGAAAGTAAAGATGGTGAAAAAGTTGATAAAGAGAAATTAAAATCTCTCACAACAGAAGCCATTACGACAAATAAACAAGATATTCAAGTTCCAATTACAGCCTTGAAACCCGAGCGCTCAACAGAAGATGTAAAAAAGATGGGGATTCAAGAAGTAATCGCTGAATACTCTACCCCACTGGCTGGACGAAACTCAAGTCAAACTTTTAATGTAGAACGTGCTGCCGATACATTAACGGGAGTATTTGTTGCACCCGATGAGACATTTAGTTTTAATGGTCGTGTTGGCATAACAGATGCAGCACATGGTTATAAATCAGCAGGTATATATGTAAACGGAAAAGTAGAACAAAGTGCTGGGGGTGGTGTTTGCCAATTAAGCAGCACATTATATGGTGCCGTATTACGAGCTGATTTAGGAGTTGTAGCTCGAAGTAATCATTCTTTACCGGTCCATTACTTACCTCTTGGGCAAGATGCAGCAGTTGCTGACTACGGCCCTGATTTGAAATTTAAAAATAATACGGGTAAATATATTTATATTCAAGCATTCACGAGTGGCAGTAGTGTAACTGCTCGTATTTTCGGTACAAATACAGGAAAAAATGTAGAGGTTTCTTCGAAAGTTATAAGTGAAACTGATAAAAGCATTGTGGCTGTAACATATAAAAAAGTAACACAAAATGGGCAAGTGCTCTCGAGCGGTCAAATTTCAAAAAGCACATACAAAAAGGCGGGATGATTCACGCCTTTTTGTTTTGTAATATAGAAATAAAATTACCGATATGTACTTTTGCTTCTTCTATTGTCCACATACGATTTCCATATTGTTCAGCTTCTTTCCTTACTTTCTTCCAATCTTCTCTTTTTTGCATTTGAGCAAATTCTTGTAATAATTTTTCCTGCGTTTCTTGTTCTTCCTGTTCTTTAAATTGTTGCATAAGATGAGCCATTTCTTCTTCATATATACTTAATGTACAATACGCTCTAAGAAAATATTGAAATGTTGAATACATAAATTCCCTGCCTTTCTTATTTCTCAGAAGGATAAGAAGTAATAATTTTAAAACCAAGCTGACTCCCTTTATCTCTTTGCAACACAGTTACTGTATTACGAAGTCCATCTTTTACGCGCATATCCTTTTTTAATACCGTTTTTCCAACTGCAAAGTTATGCTTCGTATTCAATACAAGACGATTTTCCTTCGATTCTTTCAACCATTTTTCAATTTCTTTTTCATGCTGTTTTAAGCTATCCTTTACCGCCTTTGTTGCTGTTTCTTTATCATAATATGTACTTGCGGCAGATACATTATCTGTACGTAATCGTTCTTTCAACTGCTCATCTGTTTTGCCAACGTGACGTTCTAGTGTATGACCATTTTTTGGCGGTCCTTCCATTTCATCTAAAATCTTATCACTAACGTTTACAACTGATGCTGCATTATTTTCTTTCGGCTTAGTCTGACTTGAACATCCAGTTAATACAAGTATCATCATAAGCATGATGCTTATCATAACATTCCCTAATCTTTTCATCGTATCACCTCTTTCATGATTATTGTATTATCTTTAGAAAAAGTCAATTTTATCGTACCTATTGTTACTTCCTAGTAATTCTTTCTATAGAAATATGACTTTTTCTTTAAAGAAATCTATGATTTCCCACAATTCTATTGTCCTAATATAAAAACTATGATGTAATGCTATATAAATCGATTTTAATTTTTCAGCATCTTTGTCTAGCTCTGCTTTTCTTTGTAAGTCGCTGCTATGCAGAATACAACATGACCTATACTCGTTTGCTCTCTTTGTTTTAACCTCGCATGTGGCAGGAAAAGGTCCTGATCGCTTCTATGCCCGGCCAGATGCTCTTGTCTTCTCAAAAAGAAAGGGGGTTTTATGTCGGTTTTTTAACTTGTATATAAAAAAACAAAGGAAAACTAATTTATATGGCAGAAACGATTCATTCTTTTCTTATAGAGCATCAAACAATGGCAATTCCGCTTAGCATCTTATTCAATATTCTTATTAGCCTAACAGCTATTATTCCTAGTGTTTTTTTGACTGCTATTAACATTTCATTATTTGGAGTAACAACAGGAACACTCATCTCCATTGCAGGGGAATCATTAGGAGCTATTATTTCTTTTTATTTATATCGACTTGGTTTTCAAAAAGCTGCTCAAAAAAATATAGATAAATATCCAAAAGTACAAAAACTTCTTTATGTACAAAGAAAAGAAGCATTCTTTCTTGTTTTATCGTTTCGTCTCATCCCCTTTATTCCGTCTGGCATCGTAACACTATTCGCAGCCCTTGGAACGATGTCCATTCTGACTTTTAGCATCGCTAGTACTCTCGGGAAAATACCGGCTCTACTTATTGAAGTGTATTCTACCTACCAAGTTATAAACGGAACAAGTGAAGCAAAATGGATTATAACAATTGCTGGTTGCGCGGGCTTATTTTATTTGTGGAAAACATGGAAGAAAAAATGAAAAAAGGAGCATATGCTCCTTTTTCATTATATAAAGGGGAGTGGAACCTAATTCACACCTACTGCATCATAAGACTGCTTCACAGCTGTCACTTCTGCAGAGTTTGCACCGTATAAATCAGCTGCTGCTTGTACCAATCCAGCACGGGCTTGACTAAATGTTGTCGATTCAGTGAAATATTGTGTATTTGCACGATAGTAGATTGCACCTACTTTATCTTTACCAATACCATTTACCGTTACGCCATAATGTGTACCACCATTTGCCAATAAGTAAGCAGCTTTATTAATAATACTACTGTTTGTATGAACGCCGCCGTTATCGTCCGTTCCTGTATAGCGTTTAGAATAATGATCTGGGTCACCATATTTTGTTGGATCACTCATAGAGCGAAGTGCATCCCCAGCTGTACCAGGCGTATAAATATCTTCACCAATTTCCCAATCTGGGTTACGGTTATCAGCGTATTCTATTAATGTTCCAAAAATATCAGAGATTGCTTCATTTAATGCACCAGACTCATCTTGATAAACAAGGTTTGAACTATATTCAGTAACGGCATGTGTTAATTCATGCCCAACAACATCTAGACTACCAGATAATGGAACAAATGTATATCCATCTCCATCACCATACACCATTTGTGAACCATTCCAGAAAGCATTATTATAACCGCTCTTATAATGAACTGTTGATTTTAACGGTGCACCAGCATCGTTATAAGAGTTGCGATTAAACGTGTTTTTGTAATAGTCATATGTTACACCTGCATAATAATGTGCATCCACTGCCGCTGCATCACGGCTAGCATTAAAGATATTATCCACATCTGTCCATAATGTTCCTGGAAGAGTAGTGCGATTTTTTCCATCATAAGTGTAAATTGCCGCACCGCGTGTATTATCTTGTAAATAATAGCTAGATCCAGATAATGTTGTATTAATAGATTTTGTATCTCCTAATACCCCTTTACCTGTTCCAACTTTATTTGTTCCTGTTACAGTTTTAATCGGTGTCTTATTCGTAGCATTAGCACTATGAATTGTATTGTATTTATCCAGTACTTTCCCACTATCAGCTTCAACGAAATAATAATAGTTTCCTGGCTCTGGATCTAAGAAATTTAGTTTCACAACATATGCATATGTTGTTTCCTCGCCATTTTGATATACGAATAAGTCCGCTGACGGCTCTGCTTCATATTTTGGATTCAGCCCCAAATCTTTTTGTGCAGTTGCAATTGCTTGTTTTCCGTCAATTTTATTTTTATTTTTTAGCTTCTCTTTCTTATCTAAATCAGGTGCAACAGTTCCTGATACAACTTTTAATACACCATCTTTCCCAATATGAGCTACTTGAGTAGAACCCCACACTGGTACACCTTCATACACTTGCTGTAAGCGTACAACTGTTGCTTCTCCTACAGGATCTTTTACAACTTGTTGCACTTTAAAAGATTCTTCTGCACTTTTTTCGCCTAGTTTATAATCTTTTTTCGCAGCGTTTAAATAATCAAATACAACAGATTCTGCTTTTTTCCCAGACGTACCTGTTAAATCACCTGCTACAAACTCTGGAGACTGGACAGTCTCATTGTATTTCTTTGTAGAAAGTACGTTCTTTGAGTCTGCAAACGCAGAGCTTGTCCCCCCGAACGTTGTCACTGCCATTCCCGCTGCTAACACAAACGCTAAACTCTTTTTCTTCATCATTCTTTTCCCCCTAACAAAAATTTTTTAAAGAGTAGATTTATAGTAGCATTAAGTTTTCACTATTAAAATACTGAAAATTAAAAAAATTTTTTTCTCAAGTTTTGTAGAATTTTGACGAACAATTATTTAGCCCTCCTGTTTATCAGGACAGAGGGTTTTGCTGTTATTCTATACTCACATTAACTTGATTACAATGTGATAAACGAGCTGCAATCTTAATATTTAAATATTTTTATTTCTCAAGTTTTGTAGAATTTTGACGAACAATTTAAAAACAGGAATAAAAAAACTGACTCAAAAGGCCGTTTTTTAACGACATTTCGAGTCAGTCTCATTCCCAATGGTCACACCTTATATATTTACTGTTTCAACTGTGTCATCGGCTTGTCCATAAACATCTGGTACATGAGAATATTGCGGATTAGCTATTACAACTAATGCCACCATTGTTAAAATCGTACCTATTACTACTTTTTTCATCTTTATCCCTCCCGTATCGTTTCGAGCACTTCAATTGCTAACTTATAATAATGATTGCTTTCTTTGAACTGTGAATAATTCTCAAAATACTCAGCAAGTTCTATATATACTTTCTTTAATTCTTTTTTACTTCCTGCATTTTTGAAAAAAGGTATTGCTTCAGTTTCTAAGAATACTTTATTTACGCTTGGTTCTGTATAATACTTATAACGAAGCATAAGCAGTAAGTACAACTTCGTATTACACCTTTCATCTTTCTTAGCAGAAGCAATACCCTTGTCAATCCACTCTTTTGCTTCTTCTAATTGTTCAAGGTGAATACATTGCAACGCCATCTCATATAATGTATCGACGTAGTTTACATCTTCTATGTTTTGATAGTGTAAACTTTTTGTATAGTATTTTTTAGCTTCTTCATACTCTTTTTTTCTATAATGTATAGTGCCAATATTACTTAATACCATTGCCATCAATACATCTTTTTCAGAAAAAGAATCCGCTTCACGTAGTATACTCTCATAAATTTTTAATGCTTCATCATACTGTCCTTTTTCAATATAGCTTAACGCAACGATGATTTGACAATTAATTACGTTTCGAAATTTATATTCATTTCGAAATCCTTCCATGGCAATATTAGCAAAATGAAGTGCCATATGTGGAATTTCCAAATGAGTATATGCAAGTGCTAAATTATAATAAATTCCAGTTTCATAATAATCTTGTTCTTTTGCCATTAACTCTGTCTGAATTAAAAACCGTAATCCCTCTGGCCATTTATGCTGTAGGCAATAGCATAAAGCCTGACTATACTGATATAGCAGCTGCTGAAATGGAGAATATTTTTTATAAACCTTTTTTAGTTTCTCCAACTCCTCTTTAAGGGCTGGTATATTTCTCTTCATAATTAAATATCTTGTATATAATAACTTATAATAATTCACAATTTCAAAATCTACAATTTGTTGCATTTCTGCTTCTAATTCTGTATATAACTCTTCAACTTTATATTTATCTAATTGAACTAGTGCCTTTAACCACTCCTCTAACTTTTCTTTCACTTCAGCTTCAATATCTCTTAAATCCGAAACTGCAATCTCTAATCTCGTACATAATAACTGCAATATTTCTTCTGAGGCCTCAATTTTTCCATTTTCAATTTTACTTAAATATGAGACGGAACAAATGCCTTGACAAAGTTCTTCTTGTGTCATTTTTTGTTGGAGTCGTTTGTAAAAAATTTGCTTACCCATTTTTTCTAGATTTTGTTGCATAGTCCCCTCCTCCATTCTAAGTTATCCCCTAGTACTTTAATAATACATAAATTTTACCAAAATATAAATTGATAAATAAAAATATTCCGAAGGATTTTTTATTTTTACTTTATAACATTTATGATATGTATAGTTTTTAGCAAAAAAACTTTAAAAAAGAGGTATACTATAACCAAAATATGGAGGTGTTTATGTTATGGGGCATTATAAAGACGATAGCTACGCCTTACACACAGACTTATATCAAATGAATATGGCCTATACATATTGGAAGGATAATATTCATAATCGCCGGGCAGTATTCGATTTATACTTTCGTAAGCTGCCTTTTGAAAATGGTTATGCTATTTTTGCAGGGCTCGAGAAGATTATAGAGTATGTGAAGAACTTTCGGTTTACAGAAAGTGATATCGCTTATCTCAAAGAGCTGCAATTTGAAGAAGATTTTTTACACTACTTACAAAATATGAAGTTTACTGGCTCCATTCGCAGTATGCAGGAAGGCGAGGTTGTCTTTCATAACGAACCCCTTTTGCGTATAGAAGCACCACTTGGAGAAGCACAAATTATTGAAACCGCACTTTTAAATATTGTGAACTACCAAACATTAATTGCTACAAAAGCTGCACGGATGAAGCATGCAGCTGGTGATGATGAACTTCTTGAATTCGGAACACGCCGTGCTCATGAATTTGATGCAGCACTTTGGGGAACAAGAGCAGCATTCATCGGCGGTTTTTCTTCAACAAGTAATGTTCGAGCTGGAAAACGATTTGGTATTCCTGTTGCTGGTACACATGCTCATTCATTTGTACAAGCGTATCGCGATGAGTATGTAGCCTTCAAAAAATATGCGGAAACACATGAAAAATGTGTTTTTCTCGTTGATACATACGACACATTAAAATCTGGTGTACCAAATGCGATCCGCGTCGCAAAAGAATTTGGTGATCGCATTAACTTTCATGGCATCCGCCTCGATAGCGGCGATATGGCGTACTTATCTAAAGAAGCACGTAAAATGTTAGATGCTGCTGGATTTACCAATACAAAAATTATTGCTTCGAGCGACTTGGATGAATACACGATTTTACATTTAAAATCGCAAGGAGCCAAAATTGACGTATGGGGTGTCGGAACAAAACTAATCACATCGTTTGAACAGCCAGCATTAGGCGCTGTTTATAAATTAGTTTGTATCGAAGATGAAAACGGTACACTAAACGACACAATTAAAATTTCGTCCAATCCTGAGAAAATTACAACACCAGGATTAAAGCGTATCTATCGTATTATCAATCGTATCAATCAGCATGCAGAAGGCGATTATATTGCATTAGAAACGGAAGAACCGCAGCAAGAAGAGCGTTTAAAAATGTTCCACCCTGTTCATACGTATATTAGTAAATTTGTTACGAACTTTGAAGCAAAAGAGCTGCATCATGATATATTTGTGAACGGGCAGCTCACATACGAATTACCTGACATCCTTCATATTCAGCGCCATGCACAAAGCAGCTTATCCTTCTTATGGGAAGAGTATAAACGGACGCTGAATCCAGAAGAATATCCAGTCGATTTAAGCCAAGTGTGCTGGGATCATAAAATGAATTATATTCAAACTGTGCGAGAACAAATTGTAAATTCTATCAAAAAATAAGGAGAGAAGCACCTCGCTTCTCTCCTTTTGCTTTTACAAATCCTTTACTCGTAGCACACGCATCGCATTTAACACAGCCAGCAACGTTACACCAACATCTGAGAAGACAGCTTCCCACATCGTTGCAATGCCGAATGCCCCTAATAAAAGAACAACTCCTTTTATCCCTAAGGCAAAAATGATGTTTTGCCATACGATACTGCGCGTGCGTTTTGCAATTTGAATAGCCGCTCCTATTTTCGAAGGCTCATCTGTCATGATTACAATGTCAGCCGCTTCAATTGCTGCATCTGATCCTAAACCACCCATCGCAATCCCAACATCCGCTCTTGCTAATACAGGTGTATCGTTAATACCGTCTCCAACAAACGCAATTTTTTCTTTCGGATGTTTCGTCGCATCAATTTTCTCAATTTCTTCTACTTTTTGCTGCGGCAACAGTTCGGCATGGACTTCGTCAATCCCCAGTTGTTTCCCAACTGCTTCTCCGACTGATTTTGCATCGCCGGTTAACATAACGGTTCTTTTTACACCAAGTTGTTTTAACGATTGAATTGCTTGCTTAGCATCCTCTTTGATTTCATCAGAAATGACAATGTATCCAGCATACATACCATCTACAGCTACGTGTACAAGTGTTCCAACAGTTTGCGGTTGCTGGAATGGAATATTTTCTTTTCTCATTAACTTTGCGTTTCCAGCAGAGATCTCTTTTCCGTTCACTTTCACAACTGTGCCGTGACCAGAAATTTCATTATACTCTTCAATCATATGCTCATTGACTACTTTTCCATATGCAGCTCGAATGGACTGCGCGATTGGATGATTCGAATATACCTCTGCAAATGCTGCATACTGTAACAATTCTTCTTTCGTCACAAATTCGCCTGGTTGCATATCTGTTACTTTAAAGACACCTTTTGTTAACGTACCTGTCTTATCAAATACGATATGTTTTACATCATTTAATGCTTCTAAATAGTTACTGCCCTTCACTAAAATTCCGCTCTTAGATGCTGCGCCAATACCTCCGAAGAACCCAAGTGGAATCGAAACAACCAATGCACAAGGACAAGAGATAACAAGAAAGACGAGCGCTCTATAAATCCAATCTGAGAACGTTGCCCCCTCTATAATAAGCGGTGGAACAAAAGCTAATACTGCAGCTGTAACGACGACAGCTGGTGTATAATAACGAGCAAACTTCGTAATAAAGTTTTCTGTCGGTGCTTTACGACTACTTGCATTTTGCACTAAATCAAGAATTTTTGAAACCGTAGATTCACCGTATTCTTTCGTCACTTCGATTGTTAAGACACCATTTTGATTCACAAAACCGCTTAATACATCGCTGCCGACTTCTACTTCACGAGGTACAGATTCTCCTGTTAACGCCGATGTATCTACCATCGATGTTCCTTCGATTACTTTACCGTCTAACGGTACTTTTTCACCTGGTTTGACGATAATGAAATCACCAATTTGCACATCTTCTGGCGATACTTGTTTCGATTCATTTCCTATCTTTAAGTTTGCGTAATCAGGTCGAATGTCCATTAATGAACTAATTGACTTACGGGAACGATTTACCGCAATGCTTTGGAACAGTTCACCTACTTGATAAAAGAGCATTACCGCGACAGCTTCTGAATAGTTTTGAGTCCCAAAAGCACCAAGTGTTGCAATTGCCATTAAAAAGTTTTCGTCAAACACCTGTCCGCGTACAATATTCTTTGCAGCACGTAAAACTATATCGCCGCCTATAATCATATAAGCAATCACGAAAAGTGGAATTATGATGATTTGCGGTAATGAAGCTAGTGCAGCAATAGCAGTTAAAATCGCCCCAATCGATAACCGCCAAATCATTTTTTTCGTATTCGCTTCTCCGTGATCATGACTATGACTATGCTCTGTTTTCTCTTTCTCACGCACTACGTTTACTTCTGGTTCTAATTTCTGTACGACTTCTTTTATCTGCTCAACAGTTGTCTCTAATTCTTGTTTATTTGCTACTTCTATTCTTAATTTTTTAGAAACAAAATCAACAGATGCGGATGTAATTGCAGGCATTTCGTTTATTTTTGTTTCGATTTTCATCGCGCAGTTTGCACAATCCAAACCTTCTAGTATAAATGTTTCTTTTGCTATTTTTGTTTTTTGTTCTTCTTTCACATAAATATGCGGTTCTAATTTATTTACGAGTTGTGTTGCTTCTTTGACAACATGTTCTTCATTTTGTTTCGCTGTTTCTACCGTCATCGTTTTCGTTACGAAGTTAACAGAACACGATGATACATCCTCTAGTTCTCCTACACCTTTTTCAATTTTCATTGCACAGTTTGCGCAGTCCAATCCCTCTAACACAAGTTTTCGTTTTACCAATGCTTCCCCCATACTTGTTCCTCCTTGTGTTGTTTCTATTTTTCTTCATTTACGTGCTCAAATGCTTGCTCGAAAATATGAATAACGTGATGGTCTGCAAGTGAATAATACACTACTTTTCCCTCTTTACGATTTTTGACCAGCTTCGCTTGCTTTAATACACGTAATTGGTGGGAAATAGACGACTGCGTCATTCCGAGTAAATATGCTAAATCACATACACACATTTCTGCCTCAAATAAGGCGTGTAAAATACGTGTGCGCGTACGGTCTCCTAATACTTTAAATAACTCTGCTACTTGACTTAAGCTATCATCCTGTGGAATCGTTTGTTGTACTTTTTCTACAACTTCTTGATGAATGACATTTTGTAAACACGTTTCTTCATTTGTTTCTACTTTTTGTTCCGTCACAATAGCTCACCTCTTCATTTGAACATATGAGTAATTGTTCATATATTTTATATTTTTATTATATGAGTGATTGTTCATATGTGTCAATCATTTCTGGTTTTATTTTTTGAAAATTTCATAAGAAAAGGTTCATCACCAAAAGACGGGGGACATATAAGATGTACACTCCACTCCGAGTGGACGCTTTCCGCGGGCGAGAGCGAGCCTGCGGGGTCTCACTTTCCTCGCTATTCCCGCAGGAGTCGCCACTCTCCGTTCCGTGTATGAAAAATGATTCATTTCCAAAAAAACAACCCCATGTTACAGTGATGAACCTAAAAGAGAACCCTTAATTTATACTAAAGGGTTCTCTTTGTACGTTTGGTATGTCGAACAGTGTCGAAGGGTCTTTAAATCATGTCGAATCGCCGATATATGCTAAAAAACGGTCGATATATTGTAAAAAGCGCCGATATACCCAAAGAATCGCTGATATATTAACGACATGCTAAATTTGTGCGCTTTTTTCTTTTACTTAGCCTTAACCGCATCGACAATCAACGAAACAAAACCAAGTTGGCCATCTTGATTGCGATGATCGAAACGTTTGGAACGATAAATAAAGCCGTCTTTTTCATTCCAGTCATGATAATGAAATTCTCCGTTTTCATCACAATACTCCAGTAATTTCACTTCAAAACCAGCTTCTTCAAACATCGAAGTCATCGTTTTATAATTATGAACAATTTTATGACTCGCTGCCGGATGATCTAATGGACCTGGTCCGCCGACTTGTACGCCTGCTTGATAATCTTCATCTGGGAAAAATGCATCTGGTACGGCACAGCGAAGATGACCACCCGGCTGTAAAAATTCATAACAAATTTTTGCTGCTTCTCTTCCTTCTTCATATGTTAAATGCTCCCACACATGCTCTGCTAAGATTGCTGCTATAGAGTTTGGAGCAAATTTTTTCACCCAATCTTCCCTTTTTAATAAATTTAGTTCATTTTCTTGTGTATGTAACCACCCTGGATTGTTATTATATCCTTCTGCACCAACTACAACTTTTACTCCCTCTTTTACAACCATTATTATCCCCCTTTTCCATCTTTCGACATATATGTTTCTATGAGATTTCCTAAAATCCCTTCAAAAACATAAAAAAGCCTTATGCGCTCCCCAACGCATAAGGCTTTATCCCTTTAATTTGCTTGTTTTAAATGATCTTGCGAACCTTTATCTTGTTGCAGGTGGCTATGTTTCTTAGAGTATACGAAGTATACGATAACTCCTAGCACAAGCCAAGCACCGAAGTATAACCATGTTGTAAGCGGTAAGTTTACCATTAAGAACAGACAACATGCGATTGAAATAATCGGTAATACTGGTACAAGCGGTACCATAAAGCCACGTTGTAATTTCGGATGTGTTTTACGAAGGATCAGTACAGAAACACCTACCATCGCAAATGTTAATAATGCTCCAATATTCGCTAAGTTTGACAATTCTTTTAAATCGACAAATCCGGCAATTAAAGCACTTCCGATACCTGTTAACCATGTTGAAAATACCGGCGCTTCTGTTTTTTGGTTAATTTTCGCAAATGATTTTGGAAGTAAACCATCACGGCTCATCGCAAAGAATACACGTGTTGTCGCGTAAATATAAGCAAAAATTACGGCCATAATCCCAATTACTGCACCAATTGCGATAACACCTGCTACTTTATCTTGCCCAACAACTTCTAATACATAAGACATCGCTTCTGGTACATTTAATTCTTTGTATGACACCATTCCTGTCATAACAAGACAAACTGCAATATAAATAACTGTACAAATAGCAAGCGATGCAATAATACCAATCGGTAAATCACGCTGTGGATTTTTTACTTCTTCAGCTGAAGTTGCTAATGCATCAAATCCTAAGAAAGCAAAGAATACTGCAGCTCCTCCGGCAAAAATCCCACTTATACCATACGGTGCAAATGGCGTCCAGTTTACTGGTTTTACATAGAATACACCCACTGCAATAAACAATACAACAATACTAATTTTAATTAATACCATTGCATTATTAACACGTTTACTTTCTTTCGTACCGCGAGATAGTAACCATGTTAATACTAACGTAATACAAATCGCTGGAAGGTTCACAATTCCGCCGTGAGCTGGAATCGTTAACAGTTGTTTCGGAATTTCTAATCCCAATCCGCTTACTAAATTATTAAAGTAACCCGTCCAGCCGCCGGCTACCGCTGCTGTTGTTAAAACATAAACTGACAATAATGTCCATCCCATTAAATGGGCAACAAATTCTCCAATTGTTGCATATGCATACGTATATACACTACCTGATACAGGAAGCGCTGTAGCAACTTCTGCATAACATAATGCTGCAAAACCACAAACAATTGCTGCAATCATAAACGAGAAAATAACAGCTGGACCAGCATCTCTTGCTGCTACTAATCCAGTTAATACGAGTACTCCTGTACCGATAATCGCTCCAATTCCTAACATCGTTAAGTCAAATGCCCCTAATGTTTTTGTCAAAGTTTTACTTTGACTTTGGCTTAACAATTGTGTCACGGATTTCTTTTTAAATAAGTTGGCCACGACTCTTGCCCCCTTCTAGTTAAAAAGAGCTAAGAGGCACTTCTCTTAGCTCTCATCTTGTTGTATGAAAATATTGTTCGATATTTAGATTAGCAAGATACTGCTTCTGCTTCTAATAATTCTTTTGCTGCTTTATATTCTACACCATGTGCTTCTGCAACAGCTTCGAATGTTACATAGCCTTCTAATGCGTTAATACCTTTTAATAATGCAGTGTTTTCTAAGCAAGCTTTTTTGTAACCTTTGTTTGCGATTTGTACTGCGTATGGTACTGTAACATTTGTTAATGCAAGTGTAGATGTACGTGGAACCGCACCAGGCATGTTTGCAACTGCATAGTGAACTACGCCGTGTTTTTCATAAGTTGGGTTGTCATGTGTTGTAATACGGTCAGTTGTTTCGAAAATACCACCTTGGTCGATTGCGATATCAACTACAACAGAACCTGGCTCCATAGACTTGATCATTTCTTCTGTTACAAGCTTTGGTGCTTTTGCTCCTGGAATTAATACTGCACCGATTACAAGATCAGACTCTTTTACAGCTTGTGCAATATTGTAAGGATTAGACATTAAAGTTGTCACTTGGTTACCGAAAATATCATCTAATTGACGAAGACGATCTGCGCTTAAGTCGATAACTGTTACGTCAGCACCTAAACCAACTGCAATTTTAGCAGCATTTGTACCAGCTTGTCCACCGCCAATAATTGTTACTTTACCGCGTTTTACGCCTGGAACACCTGCTAATAAAATACCTTTTCCACCTTTGTTTTTCTCAAGGAATTGTGCACCAAGTTGTGCTGCCATACGACCTGCAACTTCACTCATAGGCGCTAATAATGGTAGAGAACGATTTTCTAATTGAACTGTTTCGTAAGCGATTGCTGCTACTTTATTTTCAATTAATGCTTTTGTTAATTCTGGTTCTGGAGCTAAGTGTAAGTAAGTGAATAAGATTAGGCCTTCACGGAAATATTTATATTCGCTTGCAATTGGCTCTTTAACTTTCATTACCATTTCCATAGCCCAAGCTTCTTCAGCTGTTTCTACGATTTTTGCTCCTGCTTCTACATATTGCTCATCAGGAAAACCTGATCCTAATCCTGCACCCTTTTGAATGAATACTTCGTGATTGTTACGAATTAAATGTACAACACCCGCTGGTGTCATAGCTACACGGTTTTCGTTATTTTTAATTTCTGCTGGTACCCCAATACGCATAATGAAATGCCCCCTTATAATTAACAGAAAAAAGTAATTCTTTTTTCTTTTTATAATAGTTAATAACTTATGAACTTATTCTAGCATAACTTTCAATCTATGAAAACGCTATCATATGAAAAAAGTAAAAGTTTTTATATTTGAAATAGTGTAAATAATGTAAATTAATTTTATTAGGAAATAGGTGCTCTATTTCTTTTTTACCGTTCTATATTTATTATTTTCAGAAAGTTTTTTAACAAATAAATGTTATACAAAAATCCGTCAATAATTTCTATAAACTCCTGCTTAACGACTTACAAAACTTTTGCAACCTGTTAAATATTTGTTTATCGATATAATTTATGAAGATGGACCATTCCATTTTAATTTTCCAACATATAAGCCGCTGCTATGTAGAACAAAATATAACCGCTACTTGCTTTCTCCTTTTGTTTTAAACCTTGCATGTAGTAGGAAACTCCTGCATGGCCAAATGCTCTCGTCCCTCTAAAAGGAAAGGGGATTTTTATGTCGTTGTTTCACTTATATATGTTAAAAATCACTCAATAGCAAAGACCTATCCCTGTTGGATAAGCCCGATGAAATTGAGTAATAAGACTTGATTGTGAATGCTCTATAAAACAATTCGTTTTTCACTTTCCGTAATACTGTATCATTTTCTGATAATCACTCCAACTATCCACATCATAAAAAAGGGTCGCTTCTTCATACGATATCGTTATCCCCTTTATAAATGACTGTTGAAAAATAGTGCGAGCTCCTTGATCACCTTTTAATGTTTGCAAGAGAGGAAATGTTTTCTTTGCAAACAAAACAGGCGGCCTTACAATTCCGCGATACTTTGCTGCTACATAATAGACCGTTTTATGTTGTTTATAACAATCTAGTAATTCATTAATTACCTCTGTTTTAATAAAAGGTTGATCAGCAAGTAAGACAACAATTCCATCCGCTTTCATATGCATGGCTTTCTTAATACCACAGCGCAGTGAATGGGATTGTCCTTGACTAGAATCAAAACAAGAAAGAAGGTGTACGTTCTCATGTCGTAATGATTGTGAAACCCAATTTTCATCATTTGTGACAATAATAATACCTGCGAGATTTGAAGACAAAGCAGTTTTGAGTGCTGCATTACCAAGTGGTTCATTGTGTAAAGGAAGAGAAAGTTTATGGATTCCCGGTCCCATTCGTCTACTATTTCCAGCCGCCAAGTATACACCAATGATTTTCATCTCACTTCATCCGTAATTGCCCGATAATTTCAGCCATGATACTAACGGAAATTTCACTTGGACCTTGTGCACCAATTGAAATTCCAACAGGAAAATGGAGATGAGGAGGAACTGGTTTACCGTCTAATAAGCGCTCCGTGCGATGACGCGGTCCTAAAACACCTATATAACGAACATTTTTTTCTAATAAAAGAGATAGTAATTGTCGATCTTTTTCAAAGTGATGCGTCATAATGACAAGAAAATCGCTTGGATGTAATGAAAGTTTTTGTATCATTTCTACTGGAAAACCAACCACACATGCATCAGCATTTGGAAACTGATCCGTATTACATAAGGCCTCCCGCCAATCGCAAACTGTTACAAAGAAGCTTGTTTCCTTCGCAAAACGAACGAGTGGCTTTACATCTTCTCCTGCTCCAAAAATAAACAGGCGGGGCTTTGGTATAAAATGTTGGCTATAATATTCATCTTGCAACCCATTTTTCAAGTAAGTTGCCTGTGGAATAGCCCCTTCCCAATTACCGTACGTATTACCATTATTATATATAAGTGCAGTTTGCTCTAACGAAAGATTTTTCACCATCCAAGCCGAGGAACCATTAGCAAGGTGAATATATAAGTCTTGTAAAATCGCTTTATAGGTATCATCTATATGTTCCACTAATACATGAATAACACCATTACATCCTACTCCCCAGGACAAATCGTCTTCTGCCTTTGTATTAAATGTATGAATCGCCCAAGTATTTTGCTCCATAACATCTACAGCATAGTAGAAAAGCTCTTCTTCAATGCACCCTGCACTTAGCATTCCTACTTTTGTGCCATCTTCTTGAAAAAGCATCATCGTTCCTTCTTTTCTATATGCCGATCCTTCAACATGAATAATTGTCGCTAATGCACAGCGTTCCTCGCAACATAACAACGCTTCTAATACACCATATGCGGAAGTCATTTTGAATCCCCTCGCTGCTTTTCTAATACAGACTTTACAGCTTCTTCAATCTCTTGATAACTCGTGCATCGGCAAATATTAGAACTTAACCATTCTTCAATAACATGATCATCTGCATCAGGCCTTTGCGACACAAGTCCATGGCAATTCATAATAAATCCCGGTGTACAGTATCCGCATTGGAAAGCCCATTTCTCTTCAAAAGCTTGTTGAATGGGTGTCTCATGTAATCCCTCAATCGTTATAATTTGTCTTCCAACTGCTTCAACCCCCAGCATAATACAAGACTTGATTGGTATCCCTTCAACAAGAACTGTACAAGCACCACAATCACCGTTTTCACAGCCAGGCTTTGCTCCTGTTAAATCCAGTTCGTGACGTAATATATGTAACAGCGTATCGGCCATTCTTCCAACTACCTCTCGCGTTTCTCCATTGACATCCAAAATGAGCTGGACGTTTCTCATCTTTCGTCCCCCTTTGCAAAATTTCGCAATATATCTTGCAGTACAGATTGAAATACAAATGTCCGATAAGCACGCGAGCCTCTTATATCATCTAATACAGGAGCTGGAATATGGGTTAAGGCGTGTTCAATTCTTTTCTCAAATGGAATGTGCTTATTATTTAAATCTGCTTCCATCTGAAGTGAACGAAATGGAAACACACATAAGCCACTGCACGCCATTCGAATTTCGTCATCATATTTAATCGACGCAACCGTTACAAGGGGATAATCAATTTTTTCTAGTTGGCGTTTTTTTACACTATAATACGGTGCTGTCACATACTGCCGATCTGTAATCATTTGTACAAGAAACGCACCCTTTTGTAATTGTAATTTTTCCACAAAAGCTTGATGAGCAGGTACATAATGAATCCCCTCAATCCCGGCAATGACAAATGTACTATCAGCTAATAAAAAAGGCAGAACCGCCTCCTTATAGCGGATCCTTCCCGCAACATTTCCGCCAATTGTAATTTTATTTCTTGCCGTGCGATCTGCGGCCCGGCCAGCAGTTTCCCCAAGGAGCGGAAAGACTTGCGCTTCTTGAACATTTGTTATCGTTAATGTTGCACCAAGTAAAAGTTTGTCACCCTGCCATTCACAAACATTACATTCTGGAATATCTTTTATATCAATAACAGCTTTTGTTCGAATGCGCTGCGAACGTCCCATCGTAATAATTTCTGTTCCGCCCCCATAGTAGAGCGGCTTCTTCCCCTCTTGATCTAGTTGGTGAAATAATCGAATAGCCTCTTGAATAGAATCCGGACGATAATACTCAAAATCAAATGGTATCATTCCATCCCTTCTCCTTTTTGCGTCTCTTTCCAAATTAACTCTGGCGTAAGCGGTAAGTTTCGTAATGAAATACTAGTTGCTATGGATAAGCTGTTTCCTAAAGCTGCTGGCATGCCAATAATTCCATGTTCCCCAAGTCCTCTAGAACCAAATGCAGCTTCTTTATGTGGTACTTCTACAAAATCGACAATATATTTTGGCTGTTGCCCGTAATGGATGACTTTATAAGAACGAAACTGATGATTCAAATTTCTTTCTTTCGCATCATAATGAAATGTTTCTCGCGTTGCAAAACTGAGCCCCATACTCATGGCCCCCATAATTTGCGTTTCTGCTCCCTTTTTATTTAAAACGATTCCCGCATCGGCAACTGTTACAGCATTCAACAATCGGTATGTATAATCTTTAGGGTTATACTCCACTTCTACCGCTTGCGCCCCTACTCCCCATTCCGGTCCTTGTTTCCCTTTTCCTGTCTCATAATCAATGTCTGTAATTCCTTCCAGTACATAACTCCCTCTTCCCACCACTTCTGTTCCTTTTACATTCCCATTTGCATCTACATACCCAAATGCAATTTTAGAAAAAGGTACATGTAGATTCGGATTCGTTTTGACATAAACTTGTTTTCCTGCAATCTCTAATTCTTCTGCGGGGTATCCAAGTAAATTTGAAGCCGTTTGGCAGAGCTGCCTCATTGCGTCTTCTGCAGCCATTACAACCGCATTTCCAACAAGGAGTGTCGTTCGGCTCGCTGCTGTTTTCCAATGTTTTGGAGAAACTTGTGTATTGACTTCCATCATGATATGCACATCATCAGTATTCATGTTCATTTTCTCAGCAACCATTTGTGTTAGCACCGTTTTTGTTTCTTGCCCAATTTCAACAGCACCGCAATTGATATTGACACTACCATCACCGTTAAAAGTCAACACAGCACCTGCTCCGGCATTACTTGGCGTAGTCGAATTTTTCCAGAAGCAGCTAACCCCTTTAGCACGTACCATGCCATTAGGTAGAATCACTTTCTTTCCCTCTTCCCAATTAATAAGCGATTGTAACTTTTGTAAGCACGCTGCCACATCTCCCGTATTACTTGGCGTTACAAGCACTTGTGTCGGCGTTGTATCTCCTGGTCTAATCGCATTTTTCAAACGAAACATAAGCGGGCACATCCCTAACTTTTCAGCAAGTATATCGATCGTTCGTTCCATTACAAATGTATACTCTGAATGTCCAAACCCTCTAAACGACGTTGCATATGTATGGTTTGTATACATACCAAGTGAATCACACCATACGTTTTCGATCGCATATGGGCCTGTGCAGTCTAGCCCGGCCGCCTTACTCATCGTTACCGCTCGATCAGCATAAGCACCGCCGTCAAATAAATACAAAATTTCTGCTGCTTGCAGCTTTCCATCTTTTGTGCATCCAAGCTTTACTTTTGCTTGTAAACCGATATGAACAGGAGACATTATGAAATCTTCCTCTCTACTATTTTGAAGAGTAACTCGTCTTCCCCCTACTACTTTTGAAGCAATGTATGCTAAAAATTCAAGCTGTACTGCTGTTTTTCCACCATATGCCCCCCCGACTAACGGCACATGTACAATAACTTTCCCTTCATCAATTTCAAACGCTTCGCTTAACTGCCTCTTTATTTCAAAAGGAGCCTGTGATGTAGAATGAACAATCACATCTCCATTCGGTTTCATTTCTACTCTAGCGCACCGCGTTTCCATCGCCGCATGATCAGATTGCCGAAAAGAAAATGTCTCCTCAACAATCGTGTCACTACTAGCAAATCCTTTTTGAATATCACCTTTACGAATTTTCGTCCGATTTGCGATATTTGTATGCGGCTTTGGATATACTTTTTCTTCTAATTTATATTGTTCCACGTGTTCATGAACTAATATGTTTGGCTCATTATAGGCTTGCAAAGGGGAACGAATAATCGGGAGCTCTTCATATATAACACGGATCCGTGTTGCTGCTTCTCTTGCAATCGCTTCATTATCCGCCACAACAAGTGCAACCGGTTCACCAAAATACCGTACTTTCTCAAAGGCTAACAGAGGACGATCAACGATACTAGAGCCGACAAGAATAGGATAATCCGCTCCCGTTACCACAGCATGTACGCCTTGTACTTTTTTCGCTTCACGAATATCTATACTCCTAATATAAGCATGTGCATATGGACTCGTAAGAAGTTTTGCATATAGCGTGCCAACCTCTATTTCATCATTAATATACTTTGCTCTTCCCGTTACTTTATCAGCACTTTCTTTTCGCTTCACACTTTTCCCTATGACACGATACCGTTCCATTCTCGGCCTCCTTTGCTTTGCTCTGCTCTTCTACCATCCTATTTATACGACTAACAATTTAGTACAGATCTCTCCATACAAAAAAAGAGGCTGCTAGTGTTTCACTAGCAGCCTCTTTTTACATAAATAGCTTTGCAAATAAGTCTTCGGTTGTTTCCGTAATTTTCTCAAACATATCCGTTTCATTTTCCTCTTGCTCTTTGAGCATTTTAATCGTGTTCCTCGCATCGTCTGGATAGTCTGTAATAATTCCATCTACATTCAATTTATAATATCCCCTTAAGTTTTCCATATCATTTACAGTCCATACATAAATCGGTCTATTTAATTTACGAGCTGATTGGACTAAGCGCTTATTCAACATATATTCTTCCGCTACATAAAAATCAGCTGGAACATGTTTTAAATTTGCTACACTTGCATATAGGACATATCCTACTTTTATATCGGGATTTGCACGTTTAAATTCTTTAATAAGCGGGTAATGCAATGTTTGAATCACACATTGCTTTTCAAATTCATTTCTCTCAATGGTTTTTAAAACTTTCTTTACAAAATCCTTTTCATTTTCCTTTCCATGGAGCTTCACTTCTATATTAAGCTTAATCTTCCCTTTTGCAAGTTTAATAATTTCATCAAGTGTACTGATTCCTCCTGAGAATTCACCTTGCCTTAACGTAAGCTTTCGAAGTTCATCCATCGTTAATTCTGACACTTGTACATTTGCATTCGCAAGACGCTTTAATTTCAAATCGTGTATAACGGCCAATTCTCCATCTTTCGTTTGCAATACATCAATCTCCGCATAATCGGCTTTCGCATCAATCGCTCCTTGGACTGACTCTTTTGTGTTCTCTACGCCTTTAGAGATGTAACCACGATGCGCCATAATAATAGGCTCTTTATAAGAATTCGTAATAAAGGTTACAATAAAGGCCAAAACCATTCCCATTACAACAACCCCGCAAATATATACACCAATAAATTTCAATCGATGCTTTTGAAAGAAGCATTTCTCTGCTTTTGTTTTAAAATAGTCAAGGCCCTCTTCTACTAAAACAGCTTCAACGGGAACTTTCTGTAAATACAACCTTATAAGTGCCATAATGTAAAACGGGGTGACAATAAAGCTAAATATATAAAATGTACTCGTTAAAAATACAGATAGAGTAGATTGTGCTAATAAAGCAAATGTTCCTTCTGGATTTGTAAATTTATATACCCCGAGCAGTAACAATAAATAAACACCTGTAAAAAGCAGAAAAACAATGCCTATCGAAATAAAAAATCCAATGAAAAAGAACAGGACTTTCAAAAAGTTTTCCTTTACTAACATTGCACTTTGACGAGCAGCTACGCGAAACGGCTTTTCTTCTAAAACAATGATAGGTAACACAAAAATCCAACGAAGATTTACATAGGCAACTACGGCGAAAAAGAAATAATATCCGACTTGTCCCATTGTTGTTTTCAGTAATTCGCCTGTAATAAAATTAGGAATCTGAATTTCAGGAAGAAGTGCAGATTTATAACCGATGCTTAAAAGAGGTAGTAAAACTACAACATACAAAATAAATCCTGGTAAGCAATATGTGAAAAAAGAAGGTAAATACGTTACCGTTTTATATAGAATTGGACGCAGTCTCACCTTTTGTCGTTTATGTGCAAAATACGAAATAATAATAAGCACTGCAAATTCGATAAAAATGAGAAAAAGTGCTAGTACAGGTAAAATGAAAATAGCTGCAATTCCGTACGGTGTTTTAAAAAATGCAAACAATTCATCATTTGTCGCATTTGCATATCCACCCCAGTATAATAACTTATTAAAAATCATACCGAATAGTGGGATAAAGACAATTACTGCTAGAAGTTTGTACATAAGTTGAAACGCTAATACATTTCCAAAGGCAAACCTTACTGTCTGAAAGGAATGTTTCATTACCCCTGGTATAGATAGTTTTTTTCGGTGTAGCATAGATTCCTCCATATTCTGAAACTATATTTAAGTTAAAAAACAACATAAAACCCTTGTTTTTTAGGGGGGCGAAACGACCGGAGATTCTAGCCGCTAGAGCTGGACAACAAAGAAATGTGGAAGTGGCTCGTCCAGAATGTGAGGGGGATGGAGCTTCTGACGTAGAGGTGTTTCTTACCTCGTAGGAAGCAGCGAAGCCACCGAACATTCTAGCCACTGGAACTAGACAATGCTTTCGCCAAATTTTGAGGTGGGAGTATTACTACCCACGAATAGCGGGGTAAAAATGGACCTACACCTCGCTGCCTTTCTTTGTTTTCAAACTTTGGGCGTGGCAGGAAAAGGCCCTGACCGCTACTATACATAGCCAGTCCCTCTCGACCACTTAAAAAAATGCTTTTCTATCGGTTTTTCATAGAGTGACTGAGTAGTTATAAAAATTCATCTCTTTCATCATAATATATTCTACTAAACATGTAAAAAAGCGATAGATTCTAAATCCACCGCTCTTTTTCTTATTAATTCTTCTTTTCTAACTCTTGACCAAATGCTTTCAAAAAATTAAATCCAAATGTAATTGCTCGATTTATGTCTGGGTCTCGTAATACTTTAAAGAAATCCATCACACTTGTTTTCTCACCTTTTTTTAATTCATCAGTTGCATATTGTAAACCTGTCACTAAACTGGATGTTACTTGCTTAGTCACTTCTGGATCTACTGAAGATAGCGCTTCTCCTGCACCCATCATATTATTTAATGCATTTTTTACTGGTTCACGGTTTAGTTGTTCAATCGCAATTTTCGAAACATCTTCTTTCGCTGCCAGCAAGCTTACTGCCGCATCTAACAAACCAGCTTTTTGAAGCTGTGCTAACAAATGAATCGTTTCTTCAATTGCCTGTTGATTCTCTCCTAATTGTTGTAATAATTCCTCAGAAACTTGTTGTTTCTTTTGTTCCTCTGTTACAACCGTTTTTTGAATCATTGTAATTTCTTTTGCCACAATGCTCCCCCCTAGTTTTCATCCACAAGTGATACATATTGTTTTCGTTGCCATTTCTTCTGCACTTCGACACCATTTTGCGGATGGCGCTTTTTATTTCGCGGGTTGGAAGCAGGAAGTGGACGATTTCCTTTTTCACGCAGCACACGCATTTTGACACGCGTTTGTTTATATGCTGGTGTACATGTATAAAGATCAGTTGCCGTTCCTGTTAAAATATTAATTGCTTCTTCATTTACTGTTGCATGCATCGGTAAATATAGTTCATTTCCAGTTACACGATCTGTAACAAGCGCTGGAACTTTTATTTTTCCAAATGGTGATGCAAGTTCTACAAGACTTCCATCCTTCACATTTCGCTCCATCGCTAGTTCTGGTGATATCTCAACAAACACCTCTGACATTTTCGATAAAATACCTGCCGATTTCTTTGTCATATTCCCCTCATGGAAATGTTCGAGCATTCGGCCATTATTTAATAATAAATCATATTCTTCCGGTGCCTCGACCGGCGGTACCCATTCATCAAGTGATAGACGTGCCTTTTTATCAGGAAAATTAAATCCATCTACATATAATAATGGTGTATCACTGCCGTCATGACTACCCCAGCATAAACTGTTCCATCCTTCTAAACGATCATATGTTGCCTGGGAATATAAAGGAGCAAGTGATGCGATTTCATCCATAATTTCACTTGGATGTTCATAGTTCCAATTTGCACCTAATGCACGAGCTACCTTTTGAAGAATCCACCAGTCTGGTTTTGAATCACCAAGCGGCGGCATAACTTCGTATAAACGCTGAATACGACGTTCTGTATTCGTAAATGTTCCTTCTTTTTCTAAACTTGGCGCTGCTGGTAAAATGACATCTGCGAAACGAGCTGTTTTCGTTAAAAACATATCTTGCACAACAAGAAAATCAAGATTTTCTAAAATGTGCTGCACATGATTCGCGTTAGAATCG
Source organism: Bacillus sp. 103mf (assembly GCF_900116295.1). Taxonomy (GTDB): domain Bacteria; phylum Bacillota; class Bacilli; order Bacillales; family Bacillaceae_G; genus Bacillus_A; species Bacillus_A bruguierae. The sequence goes on along the minus strand of NZ_FPAF01000009.1, from coordinate 39,213 downwards.
ACTAATGCCATTTCCTCTCCCATCACATACATACCGCGTAATTTCCCTGCTTCTGCAGCAATCAGCATCGCAATGTTATTTAATCCTGGTTCTTTCGGAATCGAAACGCCGTATGCTCTTTCAAATTTTGCGCGCAGTGCATCATCGGATATTGCTTGGTAACCAGGCAGCCAGTTTGGTAATGTTGCCATATCACAAGCACCTTGTACGTTATTATGTCCGCGCAGCGGGTATGCTCCTGCACCAGAACGACGATAGTTCCCTGTTACAAGAAGTAAATTAGAGATTGCAGCTGATGTCGTACTTCCACCTGTATTTTGCGTCACTCCCATACCCCAAAGTATACATGTGCCATCTGCATCACGAATCATTTTTGCCATTTCTATTAATGTATCTTTCGAAATGCCCGTTACACTTTCTGTATAATCAAGCGTATACTTCTCTAACATTGTTTTATATTCATCAAAGTTCTTTACGTTTTGAGCTAGAAATGCTTTATCATGCCAATCTTGATCAATAATATATTTTGTTACACCTGCTAGCCAAACGTAATCTGTACCTTGACTTGGGTGAACAAACAGATCGGCACGCTCTGCCATTTCATGCTTACGTAAATCAGCCACAATTAATTTTTGCTCATGCAGTTTATGTGCGCGTTTCACACGCGTTGCAAGAACTGGATGACCTTCTGTCGGATTTGCTCCAACAATAATGATAAGTCCTGCCTCTGCAATATCTTTAATTGTTCCTGCATCACCGCCCATGCCTACTGTTTTAAATAAACCATCTGTTGCTGGTGATTGACAGTAGCGAGAACAGTTGTCCACATTATTTGTCCCATATACTTGGCGCGCTAACTTTTGCATTACATAATTTTCTTCATTCGTTACTTTAGAGGAAGAAATAAATCCAAAAGCATCACTGCCATATTGCTCTTTAATATGACTCATATTTGCTGCAACAACTTCTAGCGCTTCTTCCCAAGTTGCTTCAACAAACCTGTCTCCTTTACGGATAAGCGGCTTTGTAATACGTTCTTCACTATTTACAAAATCCCATCCAAATTTCCCTTTTACACACGTTGAAATCCCGTTTACCGGCGCATCCGATGACGGTTGTACTTTTAAAATGTGACGATCTTTCGTCCACACTTCAAATGAACATCCGACACCACAAAACGTACAAACAGTTTTCGTTTTATTGATTTTCGTTTTACGCATCGCTGCCTCTACTTCCGAAACAGCTAAAATACTGCTATAACCCGGTTCTACATCTTTCACAAAATCAATCATTGGATTTAATACATCTTGTTTTAGCCCGGTCATGAAACCAGCTTCTCCAAGCATCGATTTTTCCATTAAGGCATTACATGGACAAACCGTTACACATTGTCCACAACTTACACAAGAGGAATCATTAATTGCTACGCCGTCATCCCAAACGACACGCGGACGATCTAAGCTCCAATCAATGGATATAGTTTCATTTACTTGTAGGTTTTGACATACTTCTACACATTGACCACATGCAATACATTGATTTGGATCGTAACGATAAAACGGATGGGACATATCGACTTCCGAAGCGCTCACTTTCGGTTCGTACGGATATTTCTGTTCTTCAATTCCCATCATATGCACTGTATTATGGACTTTACAATTTCCGTTATTATTATCGCAAACAGTACAATATAATAAATGATTCTCAAGTAAGCGATCCATCGCTTCTGTTTGGGCTTCAACCGCTCGCTTCGATTTTCTTTCAATATGCATACCTTCTTCAAGGTTTGTTGAACAAGCGCGCATCAACTTTCCGTTTACTTCAACAATACATGTATCACATGTCTGAATTGGATCTACTTCTGGTACGTGACAAATTTGCGGGTGTTCAAGTTCTCTTTCGTTTAATAACTGCAATATCGTTTTCTTACTAGATGAAATATACTCTGTACCATCGACAGTTACACGAATTTTGTGTTCCGACATCTTTATCCTCTCCTTACAACCAACCATACAACACATTTTGAATACGTTTTCAAAACGATGTTGCTATACGCTCTTTTTCAAAACAGAAAAAACAGTTCTTAGAAGTAGATTCTTGATGTATAAAATAAGCTTACAATTGATGTATATGACTACGATTCTATTATATCGTAGAATACAAATAATAACCAAGGAATGTATGGAAGTACAAAATGAAAAAATGGCTTAAAAACCCCCTTTTCTTTTAGGTGGGCGTGAGCGTCTGGCCTTGCATAGTAGCGGTCAGGGCCTGTTTCTGCCACCGGCGAAGTTTTAAAACAAATGGAGCAAACGAGTAGCGGGCATGTTTTTTCTGCATAGCAGCGACTGATATGTAAAAAACAAAATGAATTTGTATATGCGAATCAATTTGAAAAATGGGTGTAAAAAACCCTTTTTTTAGGTGGGCGTGAGCGTCTGGCCTTGCGTAGTAGCGGTCGGATCCTGTTTCTGCCACCGGCGCGGTTGAAAAGTTTAAATTGATTTATATACAAAACGAATGCTTTTCTTTTTTTATTGGCTTATGATAAACATGGGAGAATAATTGATAAAGGGGAAAATCGTATGGAGTCTGTTCAAAGCACATATACAATGGTTCGTTACCAAGGTGGGACATTTCATCAAAAAGATGATGAGGTTGTAACAGAATATCCACTTACAATTAAACTAAACGGTGAAGAATATGTAACAATTGTCTGTACACCCGATCATGTTGAAGATATGGTCGTTGGTTTCTTAGTATCAGAAGGTATTATTCCTTCCTATAAACACATTGAACAATTATGGATCCAAAAAGAAAAAGGATTTGCGCATGTCACAACAACGCAAACAAATCCACTCTATCAAACTTGCTATAACAAACGATATGTGACATCGTGCTGCGGGAAAAGCAGACAAGGCTTTGTCTTTGTAAATGATGCGGCAAAAGCCAAAACGATGCACGATATTCATATTACCTTGGGACCTGAAGATTGCTTTCGCCTCATGAATGATCTGCAGCAATCCTCTACTACTTTCCAAGAAACAGGTGGTGTACATAACACCGCATTATGTGATAAAAAACAAATTCTCGTTTCACGAATGGATATTGGTCGTCACAATGCTTTAGACAAAATTTACGGTTATTGCTTACGGAACAACATTTCGATAACAGGAAAAGTAATTGCCTTTAGCGGACGCATTTCATCTGAAATCTTACTTAAAGTTGCAAAAATCGGCTGTGAAATTGTCCTATCAAAATCCGCTCCGACAAAATTAGCTCTAGAACTTGCTCATGATTTAGGAATTACTGTCGTTGGCTTTATTCGCGGTGATTCTTGTAATATTTACACGCACCCAGAGCGAATTGAAAGGCATCAGTAAGCGTAAATAAAGCGATCAAAAGGTTTCTCATATGAGAAATCTTTTGATTTAAATTCATTTATTTTTCGACATCTTTGTCTAGCTCTCTTTGTTTAAAACATGGCACGTGGCAGAAAAGGGCACTGACCGTTTCTATGCACGGCCAGTTGCTCTCTCCATCCCTAAAAAAGAAAGAGGGTTTTTATGTCACTTTTTTACTTATATACGTATAGTTATAAAAATGTAACATATATACCTATTGAATAGTTAATAAAGTTAATATATAATTTCATTACATAAAAACCATTAGGAGGGTAACTGATATGAACATTCGTGTATTAACAAAAGAAGATGCAGATATATATTTACCGCTTTGCATAGAAGGATTAACTCAAAATCCAGAAGCATTTGGTTCCTCTTATGAAGATATTATGAAACAAAAAGATCCCGTTGCTGCCATTGCAAAACGGTTAGATAACCCTGAAAAGTTTACGATAGGTGCTTTTCAAGAAGATGAATTAATCGGTATTGCCACTCTTGAAATAAAACCACTTGTCAAACAAGAGCATAAGGCGAAAATTGGCTCTGTATATGTTTCTCCAAAAGCACGCGGTCTTGGTGCTGGAAGAGCGTTAATTGAAACTATCATTGAAAATGCCCCTAGATTAGATATAGAACAAATTATGCTTAATGTGGTTGTCGGAAATAAACCGGCAAAGAAACTATATGAATCACTGGGGTTCCAAACATTTGGTGTAGAAGAACGTGCTTTAAAATATAACGGACAATATTGGGATGAAGAGCATATGATGTTATTTCTCAATGCTTAAATCTTCTTTTAACATAAAAACACCCACTCTCCTGCAAATCTTGAAGTGGGTGTTTCTCATGTATCATTATTTTTACATTACAAAAGCCTCACACAATCGGTGCGAGGCTTTTTATCTATAACAAATCAATTTATTTTATAACAACCAAAAAAACTTTCTAGCACAAACAACGATAATCATCATTGATACCGCAATGCAGATTATAACTACATTTCGTTCTTGTTTCTGCTTTTCAAGGTCTTTTTTGTTCACTATCCAAATCCCCTTTATCTACATTCAAAAAAAAGCCGTGAGATAGAAATTTTTCTTATCCGATGCGAGGTGAATACGAAAAATGTTCTCTATCTCACGTACACAATAGAATGGAATTTGTCATTTTGAAATCAAAATGACATGACGTTATGTCGCAACATAGGGTATTTTTGTGCTGCTACATTGCTTATTATAAAAAAAAAATGTGCAAAAGTAGTGCATTTTTTATGGCAATTATCCTTTTCTTTACCATATGAACAGTGTTTTTTATAAAGTTCATGTAGAATAATATAAAGGAAACTTCTATTAGTGAGAGTTTGATTCTCTTATCTTTTCCTTCTAACTCTTAATACAGGATAAACATAAATAATGAAAACTTGAGGTGTACATCGTTATGGCAAAACTATTATTAGTAGATGACGAAGAACGCATGCTTCGCTTATTAGATTTATTCTTAAGTCCACGTGGACATTTTTGTATGAAAGTAACATCAGCCCAAGATGCTCTTGAACTCATTCAGCAAAAAGAATTTGATCTTATTTTGCTAGACGTGATGATGCCAAAAATGGACGGCTGGGAGGCTTGCTTTCAAATTCGCCAAATAAGTAACGTCCCCATTATTATGCTAACAGCGCGTAATCAAAATTATGACATGGTGAAAGGGCTCACATTAGGCGCTGACGACTATATTACAAAACCATTTGATGAGCAAGTATTAATTGCTCGTATAGAAGCTGTACTCCGTCGTACGAAGAAAGAGGGATTTGTAAACTTTAACGGCATTGAATGGGATAAAACTAGACATACCGTAACTGTATATAATGAAAAGCTCTCTCTTACGCCAATTGAGTTTTCCTTACTTGGACTCTTTTTACAAAATATAAACCGTGCTTATAGCCGTGATGAACTTATTGAAATAATATGGGGATTTCAAACAGATATTGAATATCGTACCGTTGATTCTCACATTCGTAATATACGTGAAAAGCTTCGAAAAGCAGGATTTCCTATCGAAGATTACCTAGAAACTGTTTATAAAATAGGTTACAAATGGAAAGGTGAATCCTCATAAAGTGAAACTTCCATCAGTGGGGGTTTTTCTTCATCCCCCACTGATGGAAAGCCCACCCAATCAAGCTCTTACGGGCAGTTATTTCCCACCTATCTTCTTTGTTTTTTCAGAATCTTGAGGCGGGAGTCTTACTGCCCTAAAGTAGCGGGATAAAAATAAAGTTCAACTAATCAGGCATATACTATATATATTCATTTTAATTTTTCGACAGCTTTGTCTAGCTCTGCAGAATACAACATGACCGCTACTTGCTTTCTTCTTTTGTTTTAACCTTGCATGTGGCAGGAAAAGGTCCTGACCGTTTCTATGCATGGCCAGATGCTCTCGCCCGCTAAAAAAAAAGAGCGTTTTTATGTCGATTTTTTATTTGTATTTATATAGCAGTTTTTCTTCTATCGAATTTCGTTGTTTCTTCATAACTTTACGGTAGAGAGCTTACTGCCTGTTAGTACAGGAAAAGGTTGTGAATCATAATGAATAAACTTTCTATAAAGCTTGGGACGTACTTTTTATTATTAGCTCTTTGCATTGAATCCGTACTATTTGTATCTTTTCATACAACACTAGCACAAATGCGTGTAGACGAAGAAACTACGGCCTTATTAGAAAAAGGAAATTGGTATTGTAACATTATAGAAAAGCGCTATAGAGAAGGAATTTTTGAACGTGTAGCAACGATGGAATCTAATTCTCCTGCTCATACAAAACTTGTCATTACAGATACAACAGGTCACATTATAGGTTCCTCTGATGCCATTACAAAAGACATGCGCAAACAACTTGACCAAAAGATTACGTACATTCCTAGAGGTGGAATGATAACAGAAGATCGCTGGAAAGAATCAAAATATATTTCAACAGTTAGCCCTATTGTAAAATATGGAGTAGTAACTGGCTATGTCCATATGTTTTTAGAAACTACATCTATAAAAGAAATGATTTTTCGATTAACAAAACAATTTATTACCATCGGTGCATTAACAGTAGCTCTCACAACAATTTTAGTATTTTTATTTTCAAGGGTCATTACAAACCCGCTTATTAAAATGAAGCGAGCAACTGAAAAAATGATGAAACAAAATGAGCCAATTACTTTAGGTATTAAAAGTAAAGATGAATTAGGAAGCTTAGCAGAAACAATTGAACGGCTTTCTAGTGAGTTAACATACATGAAAAAAGAACGAAACGAGTTTCTTGCAAGCGTTGCACATGAATTGCTAACCCCGCTTACATATGTAAAAGGATACACAAAAGTTGCAAAAAGAGAGTCTTTATCTAAAGAAGAACGGGAAGAATATTTACAAATCATTGAAGAAGAAACTGAAAATATTACTGAACTCGTACAAGACTTATTTGAACTTGCGCAGCTTGAACAACACCAATTTACGATAAAGAAACAGCCAATCGTACTGTTACCATTCGCCGAGCGTATGGTTGAAAAAATAAAACCATCTCTTAAAAAAAAGCAAATAGATATCTCTTTATATTGCCAAGAAGATTTATATGCTTGCATAGATGACCGTCGCATGGAGCAAGTCATGCTAAATTTATTACATAATGCACATCAGCATTCCCACGAAAATTCTCATATTACAGTACTTGTATTAAAAAAGGAGCATACTTTTCTTATACAAGTACAAGATGAAGGAGAAGGAATTCCAAGTGAAGACTTACCACATATTTTTGACCGCTTCTATCGAGTTGATAAATCTCGAACACGAGCAACTGGCGGAAAAGGTATTGGTTTAGCTGTTGCAAAAGAAATTGTAGAATTACATGGTGGTTCTATACATGTAACAAGCGAAGTCGGAATCGGAACTACATTTACTATAGAATTGCCTATCAAGTAGCTATTTTTCATTTATATATAAATGAAAGTTGGAAAACCGACATATAAACCCTTTTCTTTTTAGATAGACGAGAGCATCTGGCCATGCATAGTAGCGGGCAGGGCCTTTTTCTGCCACGGGCGAGGGTTCAAACAAAGGAAGAAAACAAGCGCAGGCTATTTGTTTCTCCATAGCAGTGGCTTTTATGTTAAAAAATTAAAATGGATTTTATATATAAATACCAATTGAAACACCAACATATAAACCCTTTTCTTTTTAGATAGACGAGAGCATCTGGCCATGCGTAGTAGCGGGCGGGGCCCCTGCCATGGGCACGGGTTAAAACAAAGGGAGCAAACGAGTGCAGACCACTTGTTTCTCCATAGCAGTGGCTTTTATGTTAAAAAATTAAAATGGATTTTATATATAAATACCAATTGAAACATCAACATATAAACCCTTTTCTTTTTAGATAGACGAGAGCATCTGGCCATGCATAGTAGCGGGCGGGGCCCTTTTCTGCCACGGGCGAGGGTTCAAACAAAGGGAGAAAACAAGTGCAGGCTACTTGTTTCTCCATAGCAGCGGCTTTCATGTAGAAATATTAAAATGGATTTATATATCGAGCCTATTTTTTGAAAGTATGATGATTTTAATATAAAATATAGCATTACCACCAAAGAATTGGAGGACGATACAATTGGAAATTCGTGTATTAACGAAAAAAGATGCAGAAATTTATTTAGCACTTCGTGTCGAGGGATTAAAACAAAATCCAGAAGCGTTCAGTTCTTCTTATGAAGATATTATTAATAAGGAAGATCCTGTTGAATATAAAGCGCAAATATTAGACCAAAATGAAAATTACACGCTCGGTGCTTTTAAAGACGACGATTTAATTGGCGTGGCAACTTTAGAAACAAAATCATTTTTAAAGCAAGAACATAAAGCGAAAATTGGTTCTGTTTATGTCTCTCCAAAAGCGCGTGGAATGGGCGCCGGGAAAGCACTTATGCAAGCAACAATTGAAAAAGCAAAAGAATTAGAAGTAGAACAACTTATGCTTGATGTTGTCGTTGGCAATGAAGGTGCAAAAAAGCTCTATGAATCGTTAGGATTTAAAACATTTGGCGTACAAGAACGTTCGTTAAAATATAATAACCAGTATTGGGATGAAGAGCATATGGTGTTGTTTTTACATGAAGAAAACAAATAGGGAAAAGGGACTTGTTTTTAAAAGTCCCTTTTCCTATACCTTCAACTAAACCATGCTTTTCCAAGCAATTGAACCGCTTCCTCAATTTCTTCCTCAGATAAAATAGCAAAGCCAAGCAAGATTGTTTTATTATCAGCTTTCATCTCATCATAGTACGTAGAAACTGGATATACTTTTATACTATATGCTGCCGCTTTCTCAATAAGCTCTTGCTCTGTCATCCCATTATTTACTCGTAATAATATGTGCAGCCCAGAATCTTGGCCAAGTATTTCTACGCATTTCGGAAAATATGTTGAAATTGCTGAAACCAATGTATCCCTCTTCTTACGATACACAACTCTCATTTTATGAATATGCTTTTCCCAATGTCCGCCTTCGAGAAATCGTTTCACAATCTCTTGATCAATGCGCGATACAGTCTGCGTATGAAAGAAATATTCTTTTTGATATACTTCAATAAGTGTTTTTGGAAGCACCATATAACTGATACGTAACGATGGAAGTAACGCTTTTGAAAAAGTACTCATATAAATAACCTTTCCATTTGGATCTAACCCTTGGAGAGCTGGAATTGGTTTTCCTGAATATCGAAATTCACTATCATAATCGTCTTCTACAATATAACGTCCTTCCTCTTTCTCTGCCCAATGCAAAAGCTGCATTCTTCTCGAAGCCGGCATAATCATTCCGCATGGAAATTGATGAGATGGTGTCACAAATACCACATCTGCATCCCTTTCTTCCAAACTCGATATCATAATCCCATCTTCATCAAGCGGCAGCATTTCCACATGTTCCGCTCCTTTTTCACACGTAACCATTTTCCGGTGGTATCCTGGATTCTCTACTGCAAATGTACTCTCTTTTAACAATTGAAATAGCATTCTTATTAAATATTGCGTTCCTGCCCCAATGATGATTTGACTTGGTGAACATTGTACACCGCGCGATTCATACATGTATTGCGCAATTTCTTTTCTTAATCCAAGTTCACCTTGTGGATGCCCAAGCAGTAGTACTTGCTTATTCTCAACTTGTAGTACTTCATTTGCCAATTTGCGATATAAGGCAAATGGAAATGAGCGAGCATCAACACCTGTATGCGTAAAATCAAATGCATAGTCACGATCATAACAAAATATTTCTTCTACATCGTGCATCTTTTCTTTCACATGCAATACACTTTGTTCCACTTCACATACAAAATAGCCTTTACGCGAGACAGACTCTATATACCCTTCCGCAATAAGCTGACTGTAAGCAGCTTCAATTGTATTTTTACTAATTTGTAAATATTGAGCTAATTTACGCTTAGATGGTAATTTCGTATGAGGCTTTACATTTCCAGATTTCATTTCCTCTTTCATGTAGTTATATAGTTGTACATATAGTGGTTCTTTACTATGAACATCAAGTTTTGGCGTTAATTCTAACATACAAACTGACCCCTTTATTTTATAGAAAACTGATACTTTTGATGGTATCAGAGATTATATATAATACTTTCATGCTTATCATTTCTATTAAATAAAATCAAGAGCTTTCACACAAAGGAGGATACATCATGAAATCATCGCGACGCCTCGGTTTAATGATGATTATTAGCGGAGCGACATTATGGGGACTATCTGGCCCTATGATTCAATGGCTATTTCATCATACCGAACTATTATCTAGTGACTTTTTAGTCATTCGTCTCCTATTAGCAGGCATGTTTATTTTATGTTCCTTACTATTTACAAAACAAAATATACTTGGAATTTGGAGGTATCCACGTCATTGGATTCAACTGCTAATTTTTTCAGTTGCTGGCATGCTTGGTGCTCAGTATGCATTCATTGAAACCGTTCATATAAGCAATGCTGTAACTGCGACATTATTTCAATTTCTCGGTCCAGTTCTTATTACTATTTACGTTGCGCTGCAGCACAAAAGACTTCCCTCCACTACGCAATTCATAGCAATCATAGCTGCATTAGCGGGGACGTATTTCCTTATTACCAACGGATCAATTGAAAATATTATTCTTTCTAAACAAGCAATATTATTTGGTATTTTAACAGCAATCGGTTTTGCTTTTTACACACTCCATCCTGCTTCGCTTATTAAACAGTGGGGGACATCGGTAATTGTCGGTTGGGGGATGTTACTCGGGGGAATTTCCTTGTTTCTATATAATCAGGAATCTCATTTTCAACATATAGCGAATACATTAACAATGAGTACATTTTCTATGCTTATGCTCATCATTATAAGTGGTACACTTTCTTTCCTTCTCTATATCGGTAGTCTAAACTATTTATCTGCAACAGAAACGAGTATTTTATCAAGTATTGAACCACTCGTAGCAGCTGTTGTTTCGATTATCTGGTTGAATGAGTCGTTTGGAACATATCAATTATTAGGCGGCGCTTTCATTATTGTCGCAGTAATTTTTTTGACCCTGCCAGAAAAAGAAGTAAAACCAACATTAGCAACCGAACACATGTAAAAGAAAATAACAAGTCATAGCATAAAAAAAGAGATAAGGTTTCATTATTGTTTGAATTCCTTATCTCTTTTTCTTTCCTACATTAATAGGCGGATCTTTCCTATTTAACTGAATATACTTTTTGACTTGGCAATTCTAAACAGTTCAGCTGGCCGCCGTATACAGCCCCGCCATCAATACCAATGATACGATTTCCGCCAAAATACACGCCAAAATTCTCGTTATCACCGTGAAGAAGTTTCGTTTCTGTATGCCCAAAGACAACGGTCTTCTCACCATTATATCCATTATGAAACTCATTTCTAATCCACATCAATGTATGCGCATCTGTTTCAGAAATAGGTGTCATTGGTTGTACGCCCGCATGAACAAAAATGTACTCATCTGTTTCAATATAGTGGTCTAATCCTTGGATAAATTCTAAATGTTTCTCTAACACTTCAGAATGTAACTGCGGTCTTATAAATTCCTCTTCATTTACAGCAATATCACTTTCAGAAAAACCGTAGCTATGTAACGTTTGATCCCCTCCATTTCTCTTTACCCAATGATTCCAAAACTTTTCTTCCTCTGTCGTTAAAGCTTTTATCATCATATCTTCATGATTCCCTTTTAAGACAAACGCGCCGGCTTCTTTTAATTGCATCACTTTTTCAATTACTTCTTTAGCATTCGGACCACGATCTACATAATCTCCTAGCAAAATGAGTTGATCCTCTTTTGAAGTGTATTCAACTTTTTCTAATAACATTTCAAATCTCTCTAGTTCACCATGAATATCACTGATCACAAGCGTCCTTCTCATATGTATTTCCTTCTTTCTAATTTATAAAAGTTAATTTATATTATAGAGAGACTTTATTAATATCGCAATTTTCTAACTAGAAAGATATTGTTAAAATAAAAGACTAGCATCTATTTAGATGCTAGTCTTTTCCACATACTTCTTGTATGATTGGTGTTTTGATCTTTACAGCAATCATACAATTTAATTGTTTTGCGTCCTGTAAAACAGTATTTTTCATACAATCCGCCAAAAATAACTTAACTTTTAAAAGGAAGATTATACTTTGCCAACCATTCCTTCATAACATTCAATAATTCCTCTTGAATCCTTTTATTCACAAGCCCTTTATATTCTTTCATTAACCCTAGCATTGTATGATCTTTATCAACTTCTCGTAAAATGTGGTTCATATTAGGAATGATATGCCACTCCGCCTCACCTGCTGCATATTCCGCAATATCCCTTGCCTGCTCTGGCGGTACTTGTATATCCTTATCTCCAGTAATCGCTAAAACAGGACATTCAACTCTTTCTAAATACTCTACGACATTGTATTGAAATTGTTCACGTATCCACTTTGCATTTATCTTTACTCCTTTAATTCGCATAACAGGCTTTGAGGATTGTTGTATTTTTTCCATAACTGCTTCATTTTGTTTCTGCATACGTTGTGGAAGTTTTAAAAAACGGTATAGCCATCCTCGAAATCCGGATGCTGCTTCTAATTCTTTAACTGCCATTTTCATTTGTTTTGGCAGTAATGTTTTTGAAGGTTCAGCCGCACCGCTAAGTAGAATTAAATTGGCCACCGATTCTCTTACATAAATAGCGGGCGCAAGTAAAGCTCCTTCACTATGACCTACAATTACAATTCGCTTTGGATCAATTTGCGGATGCTCCTTTAAAAAACGTACACAAGCGACTCCATCATCAATTAAATCTGTAACACCTGTTTCATAATAATTCCCTTCACTTTTATGCGTACCACGCTTATCATAACGAAAAGTCGCAAATCCTAACGAAGTGAAATAGTCCGCTAAGTCTTTATATAAACGTAGTGGTAAACCGCGAACATTTCCATCCCGATCCCCTTTTCCTGTTCCACCAATAAGTAAAATAGCTGGATATGTTGCTGCATCATATGCTGGAATTGTTAACGTTCCTTGAAGTGAAACTATACTTTCAATTGTAACGAACAATTCTTTCCCCATATTGTTTATTCTCCCTTCTTATTTCTTTCAGGAATAATAATTGTTGAAATCGTTCTTCGCTTTCGCTCTGGAGATGGTTTACGCTCCATCGCTTTAAAAAATACTCCACTCATTTCCTCTGCAAACTCTTTAAATTCCTCATCACTCATATAAAAACTTGCTTGCCGATATCCGACTCCATCTTTTTCGAAATCGACATGATCTTGCTGCAAGTAATCTTTAAAACTTGCCATAATATGGGTGACAAACATCATAAAATATTGCATATGTTCTTCTTTCGTTACGTCTTGTAAATCCTTTTGTGAAACACTAGCCATACTGTGATTCAAGGCATATAACTTTTCAACCGTTCCTCGTATTTGCGTTTCCTGAGCAACTTGTAATATATGTGCTGTCGTCAGTTTTTCTAAGTGGCGATATAACGTCGCTTGTGGAATATGCGGTAACTTTTTTGCAAGCTGCTTTGCTGTTAATTTCTCTCCTCCGATAAATTCTTGAATCAATTGAAAACGGATCGGATGAAACAGAATATCCATCTTTTTTTCTTTCATGTATCTACACCTATCCCTTTTATTACATCTTATGATTATATTATCAAAAATGATAACAAAAATACATACAAAACAATCTTTAATTAATATTAAAAATATTGATGGATAACAATAAATAGAACCCTTCGGTATATCATTTTTCATTACAAAAAAAAACGAGTACTTGTATACCTACACACATACTCGTTTTTGTCTTTTTTATATTTTAATAAAATAAAGTGAAACTTCTGTCAGTGGGGGTTTTCTTCATCCCCCACCTATCTTCTTTGTTTCTCTCTGAATCTTGAGGTGGGGGTCTTACTGCCCACGAATAGCGGGATAAAACTTATTCACAGCCCGTTATTAACAAGTCATCTTCTACTTTACACAATACTGTATTCGTATCTACTTCCTGTCCAACTACTACATCTACAGACAATACATTTCCACTAATCCCAACCGCTGCTTCTTCTAATATCCCTTTATTATTTCTAATAATAAGTAGCTTTTCCCATTCATATACATAAGACTTTTCATTAATTAACACTTCTTCTACTACTCCATTACATGGGCTATAAATGCTTTCAATAACTGCTTTCATACGAGCTCTACTCCTTGCTTTCCTATTCAAAATCTCATTTTCCTCACCCATTCTATCACTGTTATTTCAGATCTTTTATATTTTAAAAGATTTGAATTGTATTACATTTTCTAGTTAGCTATACTAAAATAGTAAACCCTCTAGACACACTAGAGGGTTTACTATTTAAATCCATTTTCATTTTTCAACATATAAGTCGCTATACCGAATACAACATGCCCCTGTACTTTTGTTTTAAACATCGCATGTAGAAGGAAAAAGCCCTGACCGTTTCTATGCACGGCCAGATGCTCTCGTCCCCCTAAAAGGAAAGGGGATTTTTATGTTGTTTTTTTAACCTGTATATATTTTTTACTGCTCACTATTTTCCTTTTTACTTTCTTCCCCTACTTGTACAACGGACTTCTCACTAACAGGTTGCTGCGTTGTACTTTTTCCCGCAAAACTTTCCAGCAATTCTTTTAAATCAATACCGGAAGAAGCCTTCAAAGTTTCTTGCATCGTTGCCATCAAGTCAGTCGCATAGCCTGCAACTTTACCAGCTCCGCTGTTTTTTCCACCGCCGCCGGTATCCACAACAGTAATTTTATCAATATTACTAAGCGGGCTTGCAATCTCCTTCGCATAGCTTGGTAACATTTTCAGTACCATATCCATAATTGCTGCTTGACCGTATTGTTCAAATGCTTCAGCAATTTTTTGTTTTGCTTCTGCTTCTGCAAGACCTTTTAGTTTAATAACATCCGCTTCTGCTGTACCTTGCGCCTTTTGTATTTCTGCTTTTGCTAAACCTTCAACACGTACTTCTTCTGCACGTGCTCTTGCTTCTGCTTCAATTTTATACTGCTCAGCATCTGCTTTTTTTATTTGTTTCACTTTTTCTGCTTCTGCAGCTTGCTCAACTGCATAACGATCAGCGTCTGCTTTTTTCTTCACTTCTGCATCGTATTGCTTTTCACGACGAGCAATTTCTTTTTCTTCTAATTCAATTTGTCTTTCACGCTCAATAATTTTCACACGCATTTGCTCTTCTGTTACACCTTGCTGCGCCTTCGCTTGCTGTAACTCATAGGAAAGGTCTGCATCAGCACGTGCTTGTTCTTGCTCTTTTTTGTATGCTTGCACCTTTAATTCTTTATATTTCTCTGCTTCAGCAATTTGCGCATCACGCTGATACTCTGCTTCTTTTGCTTCTTTTTCGGCACGCGCTTTCTCAATTCGTGCTTCTTTTTCTCGTTCTGCGTTTGCAATTTGCGCATCACGTTTTACTGTCGCAATTTGCGGCTGACCAAGCGCATCTAAATATCCATTTTTATCACTAATTTCTTTAATCGTAAATGATACAATGCGCAGCCCCATTTTCTTCAAATCAGTAGAAGCAACTTCATGTACTTTCTGGGCAAACTGTTCCCTGTTACTATACGCGTCTTCTACTGTCATCGAAGAAAGAATTGCTCGTAAATGTCCTTCTAACACTTCTTTTGCCTCTACCTTCAGTTCTTCTGTTTCTTTTCCTAAATATTGTTCTGCTGCTGTTGATACTTCCTCAATTGTAGAACCCACCTTAATAATAGAAACACCATTTACTGTTACCGGAACACCTTGCTTCGTATATGTATCACGTGTTCCTACTTCTAACTTATAGTTTAATAGGCTAAGAGGTTCTGCTTGTTGCATAATCGGCACAACAAATGTACCGCCGCCGCGAATAATTTTAATCTTCTTGCCATCATCTGTTGTAACAACATTTTTTCCGCTTCCTAAACCACTTCCCGTTACAATCAACGCTTCATCGGGTCCAACCGTTCGATATTTCGTAATAAAGATTAAAATCAGAATAGCTAATATCGCTAACAAAACACCGCCAATAATTAATGGAACCATAGTAACTCCTCCTTATCATTTCGGTTTCTTTAAAGAAATTGCTAAATTTTGTACAAGTAAAACACCGTCTTGCACTGCCTCAACAATGACATAAGATCCTTGTAAAATATCTTTCTTTCCTATCGTCTTAGCTGGCATCGCATTATTGCCAAATTGAGAAGCCAGCAAAACCTCACCTAGCCCTTCTTTCGGAATCGTTATAATCACTTCTCCCTTGCAACCAATAAATTCTTCCATGCGGTGCATTGTATTTTGCTCCGCTTTAGAAATTGGAGCTAAAACAAGCATTTTCACTGTAATCACACCAACAAGTGCAAGAAAAAAAGAAATAACAAAAATAGAAATACTGCTCCATGGAAATATATATTCTAATATGTAACCAAATCCACATAGCATCGCAAGAAAACTAAATAAAAGTGTAAAAGGCGAAGTGGCTCCGCTTGATATACTAAAAAGGGATTCTAAAATATCACCGAAAAGCAAATAAAGAATGGCAATAGCTGCAGTTATAATAAGCCCATATAAATAGATTGTTTCAATTGGAAAGTTAAATAACATACTGCTTCACTCCTTTCAACATAAGTGAAACTTGTTAACAGGTTCTTATTTAATATATATTCTCCCCTCCTTTGTTATCTTAATTTTCAGTTATTTTTTAAAAAAAGAGCCTTATACTGCAGACTCCAAAAAAGAACAGGAGAAAGCTACGTTGACAGCCTCCTCCTGAAAATAAACTACTATATTATATATTTTATATAATATAAGATTTTACATAAAAAGTAAAGTCATATATATATTGGAAATTATTTTTACAATCCACTCGCCTTCTCCTTTTGTTTTAAACCTGGCATGTGGCAGAAATAGGCCCTGACTGCTTCTATGCACAGCCAGATGCTCTCACCCACCTAAAAAGAAAAAGGGTTTTTATGTCGATTTTTTAATTTGTATTTATATGGCCTCTTACTCGATAATTTACCACTTGGCTGTTACTTTATAGATGAACTTCTTTTAAACGACCACCTGACAGAAATGAACACTTTTTGTTAAATAAGAGTGAACACATTTCTGGAAATTTGTTCACAACTAGGATCGCTTGACATGGAGCCTATGCGCACAAGCTGTTCTTGTAAAAGCTGCATCATATAAGGAAATTTGCAAGGCCATCCAGCCTATCATGCACGCCTCTCCATGTAAAGCGAGTGCTGCGAACTGGAAAAAAGTGTTCAGCCTTATCAAGCAGTAAAGTGTTCAATCTTATTTAGCGGTTACACAAAATCTTCGTCATGCTTCACGTACCATAAAAAGTATAGAAACCATTCATGCCATTTATAAACAAAAGCACAGGCTTCAAACAAACTGTGCTTTTTCAGCGTATAAAGAATTACAAAAATTAATAACGGCTACATAACATTTAGCAGCAATCATCTCAACCGTTTTGTGTGTGAAGAAACTTTGCAACAGAACCTCCCAGTTTTATAGATTCCTTGCACCAGAACCCGTTTTTCTGTCGGGATCCCTATAAAAAATCACATAGAAAAACCAGCCTCTCTACAAACATATACTTTCAGTTGATGAATGTGTACGCTATCCCCTTTTACAGATAACAATCTTTTAAAAAAATTCATGTTATCTGCATTTAATCTTTACATAAAACTTTTATCCTAAAAGTATACCCAGTAGGTATGACAAAATTTATAGACGGTTAAGCAAAGAGAATTTTATCAATTTACCGTATGCATTTATATTTTGTAGGTGGTTTGTAACGCTCACGATATTATTTTTATTTTTAAAAAATCTATTAAATTGTAAACATATTATCAAAAGCAAGTTGATCCAAAGGGGATTTTTTTATGAACAAAAAAATGATTATATTTCCTATACTGATTTTTATATGTATTACATCGATCTATTTTTTATTCAGTCCAAGAGTAAAAGGAACAATGTATGAAGATACATTATCGAAAAAAGATCAAATTTCAATTTTAATAAATAGAATCATTTCGTAGAAAATCTAAAACTAAAGGTTACTAGAAAGGACATACTAGAATGTTTACAAAAGGACTAAAAATAACGGTGATTATATCAATAGTTGCTTGTATCACACTAGGAATTTTTATGTTTCAATTCTTCACATCACCTGCCAAAGGGGTAATGAACCAAGAAAATACTGTTCAACTGGCAAGTGAGCAAACAAAAGGAGAAATGAAAAAAACAACACCAGATCAATACAATGGTCGGGTTCGTAAAGTAGCATACTTAACATTTGATGATGGACCAAGTCAATTTCAAAAAGAAATCTTAGATATTTTAAAGAGTAATAATATAAAAGGAACGTTCTTTATGATTGGTGGAAATATCCCAGCTCATAAAGAAAGCGTAAAACGCTTAGTAAATGAAGGTCACTATCCAGGTGTTCATAGTATGACACACGATAATAAAAAGCTGTATATCCAAGGCAAATTTGTTGAAGAAATGCAACAAGCGCAAAACATCATGAAAGAAGTAACTGGAATTCATCCAAATCTTGTTCGTTGTCCGTATGGGAGTATGCCCGGACTTAAACAGGAATTACGGGATAAAATGGTAAGTGTCGGCATGAAAGAGTGGGATTGGACAATAGATTCTTTAGATTGGAAGTTCCCAGGAAATCCAGATGCTGTGGTTCAAAAAACAATTTCTCAGGTGGGTCAAAATCGCGAAGTCATTTTAATGCATGAAAAATCACAGACAGTGCAGGCATTACAAAGAATTATTAATGACCTTCGTAATAAAGGTTATGAATTTGAAGTGTATGATGAAACATCTCATTTCCCATTAAATTTTTGGAAAGATGATCGTATCTAAGTAGGAGGAATTGCAGTTGATATATAGAAAAATAGCACTTATAACAGCCCTATCTGTAACCTTGTTGTCAGGCTGTTTAGGACAAAAACCAGAAGCAAATTTGTATGTAGCATTTGAAAGTGCTACAAAACAAGAAAAGACAATGTTTGAAGATACGAAAAAATTAGCAGCATTAGAAAAGCAAGGACAAGAGTTATATACGCAAATTACAATTGAAGGAAAAGAAAATAATCAAGTAGTGAAAGAAAAGTTAGATCAAGCTGTAACAAATATACATGACCGTAAAAAAATATTAGAGAAAGAAAAAACCGCCTTAGACAATGCACAAAAAGAAGTGAAGTCTGTTGATAACTATATAAAGAAATTAGAAGATAAGAAATTACAAGAACAGGCAGAAGAAGTTCAAGATATGTATAGAAATCGCGCTGATTCTTTCAAAAAATTGTATAATAGTTATAAAAAATCATTACAATTAGAAGAAGAACTGTACAAAATGCTACAAGCGAAAGATGAAAAACTTAAATCAATTAATGAGAAAATAAAAACTATCAATCAATCTTATGAACAAATTCATTTAGAAAAGGATAGATTTAATAAATACACGAATGAGTATAATCAGAAGAAATTAGCCTTTTATAAACAAGCAAATATTAAAATTAAAGAAATTAAAAAATAAAACGATTGTAAAAGACGAAGTGTATTGTGAGAGTTTTTTATAATTCAAACCTCAAAAGCCAAATTCTTGCTAATCAAGAGCAATTTGGCTTTTTGTGTTCAGTAGTCATTTTAATTAGATTCAGGATATGAAGTATTAGAAGCAATAGATGGGAAAGACATTAACCTGACTCATATGTAATGCAAAATCAAGGTATAGTCATTACGAGAGAACAGTTAATTACAAAAATATGGAGCTATGAATTTGTTGATGATGATTGTATAGTAAATAGTCACATTAGTACATTGCGAAATAAATGGGGAGATAAATCTAAGAGTGTTATAATCATTGTTCGAGCAGTTTGTAAACCGGAGGATAAAGTATGAAAAGAGGAATTGTATTAAAATTATTTATGTTAACAACAGTGTTATGTATGTTGATCTTGGCAACCATTTTTGTTGGACAAACGATATTCTTTAAGCAATTTTATGCGAATAAAAAAGTAGATGATATCAAAACAAACATGAAATCTTTTGAAACAGATTATTTAAATAGTGGCGGAAATTCACAAGTCATCCAAAAGTTAGAACAAGATTTTTATCGAGAACATAATACATGGATCACAACATTAGATACTAATGGGAACTTAAAGAATGTAAATGATTTTTATATAGAAGTAAAATTAGATCAGTCTAAAAATAAAGAAAATCAATTTGCTAATTCTACAATGACCATACCTCTTTATAATTTCAAGGTTGCGGACGATCATGCGAGGAATATTTCAAATGAAATATTCCCTTTAGGAGAAACAGTTACTTTGAGGGGTATAGAAAAAAATGCTACATTTATTCCTTATTATGTATTCTTCAAAACAGAAACTCCAAATTTGGTAAATACGACATTAGAAAAAAAAATGAATGAACTTGGTGAAGAACTTAAAAATAAATATAGTTCTAAAGAGAAGCTTGAACATACAAAAGAACTTGATGAACAAGTACCTCAAAAATATATAGAAGGGAAAATTACAAAGGTTCAACTTTCGGCTGACAGTACACAATCGAATTTTGTTTATACAAATAACTTGTTTATGGAAAGGATACAAGAGTTTCAGGCAGACTTATTGCTAAATGAAAAGAGTACTAACTATGATTCATTACAAGAAATCAATTATGAGCAAAATGATATTAAATATAAGCTCATAATCAAACCGATAAAAGATAAGAACGGTGCAATAACATACATTTTTTCAATGACTTCGTTGCAGCCCGTTGATGAAGCTGTACACATGATACAAGAGTATTATGTCTATATTATTATATTTGTGTTGCTTCTTATTTTTCTAGCTTC
This sequence comes from Bacillus sp. 103mf, assembly GCF_900116295.1. GTDB lineage: Bacteria > Bacillota > Bacilli > Bacillales > Bacillaceae_G > Bacillus_A > Bacillus_A bruguierae. The sequence goes on along the minus strand of NZ_FPAF01000009.1, from coordinate 18,299 downwards.
TTTTTACTATTCAAAAAAGATTGCAAGTCCCTTATTACAAATAAACAAGACAACCAGGAAAATTGCAAACTTAGATTTCTCGGAAAGGGTTCCAGTCATGTCAAAAGATGAAATTGGTGATTTATCTCAAAATATTAATGTACTTTCAAATACATTACATTCACATATTGAGCAATTGCAACTAGACATAGAGAAAGAAAAAAAATTAGAACATACAAGAAAAGAATTTATTTCAGGAGTATCGCATGAGTTAAAGACACCTCTAAGTATTATGAAAAGTTGTATTTCTATCTTAAAAGATGGTGTTGCAAGTCATAAGAAAGAGTATTACTTTAAGGCAATGGAAAAAGAAGTGGATAAGATGGACATGTTAATTGTGGATATGCTTGAGTTAGCAAAATTTGAATCTGGTACGTATAAAATGCAGATGGATGTTTTTTGCATTGAAAAGGCCATTACGCATATATGTGAACAATTATCTTTGGAGATAACAAAAAAGCAATTACATGTTCACACACATCTTGCTGCAACTGAAGTCATTGCAAATCATCGTCGTATGGAACAAGTAATCACAAACTTTATCACGAATGCTATTCGTTATACGCCAGAAAAAGAGGATATTATTATTTCTACAATAGATGAGCCAAGTCGTATAAAAGTTTGCATCGAAAATAAAGGCGCCCATATTGAAGAAGATCAATTAGATAAAATTTGGGATCGTTTTTACCGGGTTGATACAGCACGTCATCGCTCACAAGGTGGGACAGGACTTGGACTTGCTATTTCAAAAAACATTTTAGAACTTCATGGAGCAGAGTATGGGGTAAATAATACAGTTGATGGCGTGTTGTTTTATTTCTATTTACAGAAAAAAGTGTAGAACGGAGATTCTACACTTTTTTTCATTTATTTTGATAGTATCTCAACCTTTTTCTTAACGTACAGAGAATAGGTTTATTTGTGTCCAAACGTACAAAATTCCCGACATGATAGATAGGTTTCATTGCAATCAAATACAATTTTATTTAATACGTAACTGTGTTTCAACATCAAAGAAATGTACGTTCTCCATGTCAAATACAAGTTGCATAGCTTCGCCTGTTCGATAATCATTACGTGTATCTAGACGTGCAATAAAGGATTGATTGTGTAACGTAGCATAAATCATTGATTCAGCTCCAAGCAATTCGGCAACTTCAATTTTGATATTTATAATATTATCAGGTAAAGTTTCTAACATACTTGGACTATCATTTATATGTTCCGGGCGAATACCAAGAATTATGTTTTTATTTTCATAGCCTTTTTCACGCAGTACTTCTAATTTTTTTTCTGGAATGCTTAGTTTGATATGACCTAAAACAAATTTTCCATTTTCCACTTTCCCCGTAAAGAAATTCATGGCTGGTGAACCAATAAAGCCACCAACAAATACGTTTTCGGGATATTCATATACTTCTTTTGGTGTACCAACTTGTTGTATCCGTCCGTCTTTCATAACTACCAGGCGCGTTGCCATTGTCATTGCCTCTGTTTGATCATGCGTAACATAAATAGTTGTTGTTTGTAAGCGATGATGCAGTTTAGAGATTTCAGAGCGCATAGTAACACGTAGTTTTGCATCTAAATTTGATAATGGCTCATCCATTAAAAATACTTTTGCATCACGCACAATCGCACGCCCTAAAGCAACACGTTGTCTCTGACCGCCCGATAACGCGTTTGGTTTCCGCTTTAAAAGTTCCTCTAATCCAAGAATTCTTGCTGCGTCGTGAACACGACGCTCAATTTCATCTTTTGGTAACTTACGAATTTTCAAACCGAATGCCATATTATCATACACAGTCATATGAGGATAGAGGGCATAATTTTGGAATACCATTGCGATATCACGATCCTTTGGTGGTATGTCATTCACATATTTTTCATCAATATATAAATCTCCTTGTGAAATATCCTCTAACCCAGCAATCATACGTAAAGTAGTCGACTTACCACATCCAGAAGGACCAACAAATACTATAAATTCTTTATCTTGAATATGAAGATTAAAATCCTCCACCGCTGGTACATTATTGTCATATATTTTATAAATATTTTTTAATACTACCTCTGTCATGTTTTACCTCCTGTAATAAAAAAACTATATATGTTTTTATCATTTTTGTTTTCCCCGAATTTTTAAAGATATAGTATGAATTCAAAATTCACATGTTCATGTTGAACCCCACAAGCTTTTTCTCATCTATCCGAACGAACAATAATACTTCGGAAACTCTACTGGATAAATTGAGAGGACCAGTCTGTATTTCAAGGCATGAGACCAGTATAAAAAAAACGAAATGGTTCCTTTGACTCAAGAAGTAAAATAAGAGAAACCGCCATTCAATTTTGTGCAGTTTCTCTTATTTATCGTGGATTTCTATGAAACAATGGTCCAGTTGTCACCATGTATGGCATAATTTATTGAGTATGTCATCTTATTTAGTAGCTGAGTAGTTACATTTATTTTTTGTTAGCTGTATCCTGAGAAAGCATGTCCATAGAAAATGTTATAAAACGAGAAACTTGTACTGAATTCACTTCTTTCCCCGATTTCTCAATAGGTTGATCTAGAGCCAAATATATGTCCTTTTCTTCAAAGGTAGATTTAATAAGGAAAGTTTCTTTTAGGATATTAACTTGATAAAAATCCCTCTTTAGTGGATCTTTTGCACTTGGATCTGGTTTGATTACTTCTTTTTTTATGTCTAGTCCTTTTTTTTGCGCCATAGCTTGGTTCCATACCTTCAACTCAGGTTCTGCAACCTCATCTAGATACGCTATGATTTCTTCATCACTAATGTCTTGTTTTTTTGCTACTTTACTTTGAAGTTTCTTTGCTACAGTTGTTTTTACATCTTTTCTAAACTCCGGCACTTTCTCTTTCAGTTTTGCATAGAAATCATCCGTTTCATTTGCTTCTTTTTTGAACTCTTCAAGAGTATAAAGACCCTTATTTCCTACAAATATTCCTTTAAATATAACCTCTTTACTGTGTGGCTTCACATAAAACTCCCAACCTCCTAATACCTTTCCTTGAAAATGCACTTTATAATGTTCTTTCTCATTTTTATTCGTTGAATTTGGATTCGGTTTTGTAACTTCTGCTGTTAATGAAATCGTGTATTCTTTGTCTTTTTGATAATAATCTTTTATCTCAGGGACCGAGTTAAACAATACGTCGACAATTTCTTGATCTTCTTTTGAAAGTGTATCTTCTATAGAGAGTTTAGTTTCCTCAACAGATGCTTCTTTAGAAGTTGATTCCATTTTTTCTGCACTCTTTTTTTGATCAACAGTTTTCACTGAACTCTCATCACTGTTGTTACTACATGCCACCATACCAGTTAGCAATATGCTACTACATAACATCAGGATCATTTTATTCTTCTTCAATTCCATTCCTCACTTTACTAGTTATTTTTATTTTTCTTTAATTACTACTACCTGTCATGAAATAAATACAACTTATTCGTTGATATATGTCGTCACTCGATTTTGGATCAGCGCTGCTACATCCTTAGCTGATTTTTGACCACTAAAGTAAGACTTGGACTCCTCAGCAATAATTGATTCAATTTTAGTACTTTGTGGGCTCTGGACGCCTATTTCAGCAACCATTTTCTCTAATCCTTGTATATCACTCTCACTAACGTTAATAGAACCAACTGGACCCTCAAGTTTTCCTTTTTCCTTCAGCGTTTTGATTTGTTGTTCATATACAGCTTTATTAATTGGAAATCCATTCCCTTTACTTTGGACCTCATCAGACATTAAAAACTTAAGAAAATTCCATGCTTCCTTTTTAACCGGAGATTTCGCATTTATACCTACTGTTGTGTTCGGTGTAAAAGCAATTTCCTTTTTTTGTCCAGCTATATGTGGTTTTTGATATATTTTTGCCCCTGTTATCCCCAATGAAGCTCCCGTACTGAAATAATCTTCTACCGACATGATCATTGGTAGACGGACAAAATATGCTTCTCCTAAACTCACAGAATCTGCAGTGGCTATTTTCTGGTCATACATCTTCTTTACGTCTTCCAGCATCTGTACAAATAAATCAGATTGGAACTTTGCTTGTCCACTTGCTTTATCTACTAACTCACCATAATGATCTTGCACCAGAAATTGCAGCATTTGTTCCGGAGGAGTATTTCCAATAACATGTGTATGTGTTCCTTTGCTTGCTAATTCTTTTCCAATGCTTGTGAACTCACTCCAAGTCCACTCTTTGTCATTCACTTTTACTCCAGATTGTTGTATCGCTGTATCGTCCCCCAGCAATCCACTTAACCAAAAAGATAATGGAATACCGTAAAGTTTTTCGTTTGTTTTCGAATTATCTAAAACTTTATTAAAATATTGATTTTTATCAAAAGATTTATCCTGTTCCATCATTTTATTTAAGTCTGTAAGTAAGCCTTTCTTTCCGTACTTGTCCGCTGGTAAACCGTCTAGTACAATCACATCGGATCCTTTACCTGATAAAAATTCTGTATTCACCTTACTAATCGTTTTCTCTGCGGAGGTCTCGTCTGTCTTTGATCCTTCTTTTTTTGATCCATCTTCTGGAAAAGCCCCTTTTATCTGGATGTCAATTTTAGGGTTCTTTTGTTCATATAGTTTCTCTGCCTGTTTTAGGGACTCAGTAGCACCTAAAGTCGACACTTCGACTATCGTTTTTCCATCTTTTGTTTTTCGTTCCTCTTTGCTATCACTATTTCCACAAGCTGCCACAGAGATAAGTGATAGGCTTGCTACTAGCATCATACAAACCTTTTTCATTTTAGATTCTCTCCTTATTTTTGTTATTTTACCTTTACTCGTTCTCCTTTTTTCAAAGGCTCACTGCTGTCTAAAACAATTTGATCTTTCTCATATACTCCTTCTAATACTATTGTTTCTTGCCCGTTGGATTCACCAACAGTAATAGGAGACTTTTCTATATAAAAGGCATTACCTAAAGGTCCTTTTTTTTCTTCTATTGTATAGACAAATGTTCCCTGATTATCCCTCTTGATCACCTTATTTGGTATAAGCACGCCTTTAGTAATTTGTTTAGTCAGTTTAGCTTCCACCTGCTCCCCTTTTTTAAGTTCTTCTCCTTGTACTTTTACAAGAATACGTTTCTGTGGTTGTGGAGTTGCTGGTGTTTGTTCGCCTTTTTGTTCATCTTGCTGTTTACCTTGTTCCTCCAGTCTCTCATTTTCATTACTTTCTATATTTTTAATCTCTATAAGTTCACCTTCTAAGGATTTAGCATTTCCTTTCATCTCTATCTTTTCTCCAACCTTCAAGTGCATAGCTAAATCAGAAGGGACTTGTAATTCAACTTTAAAGCCTTTACTCTCATCAGAGAGAATTATATCTCCTTCTTCTTTCGCAGAAAGTTGATCTTTCTTTGCATTTATTTTTGTAACAACTCCATCAAAAGGAGCAATTAGGTTCTTGCTCTTTTCCAATTCTTCTTTTAAATTTTTAATTTTTCTTTCTTGAACACTAATCTCAATTTTTTTGCTCTCCACAGCTGTTTTGAGACTTTGTATACTTGTCTCACTTATCCCCCCATTTGGTTGATTATTTGATTTGTTTTCTTGTTGATTATCCTGTTCATTATTTGGTTGATCATTTGATCTGTTTTCTTGTTGATTTTTTTTTGCTTCATTATAGTTCGCTTGAGCGTCATTCAGTGCTAATTTATTAATTTGAAGAGTTGCTTCTTCATCAAGAATCTCTTGTTCACTCTTTTTACTATCGTATGTCACTAATAATTGGTTTTTTTTGACACGGTCTCCTTCCTTTACATGTACCTCCTTCACTTTCGCCTCTACGCTACTATTACTTAACTTCGCTTCCTCCTGTGGCAGTAACTCGCCATTACCTGTAAATGTTTGTGTAAGCTGACCATTTCTTGGCTTATCTGTAGTGACCTTTGGCAAGTTCCAATTCGCTAGCGTATTGCTAAAGAGTGTAAGGATAATTAAGAGCCCTATAAATAAACTGGAAATAATTTTGATATTTCGTTTTTTTCTTGCTACTACTTGTTCGTTTGTATCTTCCATTTTGTTCCCCCTAAAATCTTTCCGAAAGAAAGCTTATATGATAAGTTTTCGTTATTCTTTCACACCTGATAATTGAATTCCTTTGATAAAGTAGGACTGAGCATATAAAAACAACAGAATCATTGGGGTCATATACAGGATAGAAGCAGAAAACCCCACACCGCGTGCCCCTTCATTAATTTTTGATAAATAGAGCGATAATGGATGTTTGGATTCATCATTCAGAAAAATAAGTGGCTGTTCGATCATATTCCAATAGTCCGCAAATAATAAGACAATAAGAGCAGCAATTCCAGGACGAATAAGAGGAAGAATAATCTTAAAAAAGATTGTAATATGGCCAGCTCCATCCATCTTAGCTGCCTCTATATACGCATCCGGGATATGCAACATGAACTGCCGGAGCATAAATACACCGAATGCTCCAAAGATTCCTGGAAGAATAATAGACGCTGTACTGTTTAATATTCCAAGTTTATCTGCCATGATATAATTCGGTACCAGTGTAACTTGGAATGGCATAAGCATTGTCAAAAGATAAACTATAAACAACTTGTCTCTTCCTCGAAATTGAATCTTGGCAAAGACATAGGCTGCAAACGATGCAACGATGACTTGACCTACTATTATTGGTACAACCATGAATACTGAATTCCAAAACATTTTTAAGAATGCCGGATTTTTCACTAATACTGTTCCATACTGTTCAAATGACACTAAATCTGGGATTAATTTTAAATTAACGAACGGTGTATCCTTTTTCATTTCTCCAATCGAATCATAATTGTATCCAATCTCATGCTCAGTCATGAATGAATTCGTTAGGGTAAATATGATTGGAAATAGCATCATAACCGCTACTATAGTCAAAAATAGCGTTAACATCCATTTACGAAATACATTTTCTTTTTTCATCTGCTTTTCCCACCTAATTCATAAACTTTCGAAAACGACGTTCTATTGCAAACAATATGAATACAATGATAGAAATAACCGCCACCATCAACGTGGCAGCCGCTGTCAACTTTTGAATATCAAGCGACACGAACATATTGTTCATATAATGCTGCATCATATACAAGCTGTCATGCGGATAACTTCCTGCAATCAGATATGTTTCCCGAAAGACTTTAAACGAATTGATAATCGACATTAATATGACAAAGAACATTGTTGGTGTTAAATAAATGAGTGTAATATTTATAAATGTATGCATACGACCTGCACCTTCAATTTCTGCAGTTTCGTAATACTCTTTGGGGATATTTTGTAAAGCTGCCAAGAATAAAATAATGTTGTATCCGATATTTTTCCATAAATATACGATTGACAAGACAACAATTGCCCAACTGGATTTCATCCAATCAATTCGTTCAAACTCCATATTGTGCATCCATACGTTAAATGTACCGTTCCAATCAAATAAAATTTGCCAGAGCATGACAATAGAAGCCACAGGAACGACAAGTGGTAGTACAAACGCGCTTCTTAACCAATTTTGAATATATATATTTTGATTCAAACAAAGTGCCAGTAATAAAGAGATAATGATTACGAGCGGTACACTCACTGCGGTAAACCAAAACGTATTCGTTGCTGCTTTGAGAAAAGAAGCACTACCCAGCAGTTCTTTATAATTGGCTAAACCGACAAAAGAACCATCAGTCATGCCATCCATTAACGAATAGATCATTCCCATTACAAATGGAATCAGATAAAAAATTGAAAAACCAATTGCACTTGGTAGAAGAAAAAAGAATGCTATACTTGTATCCTTTTGCATAAAATCCCAAAATTTTATTGGGGATCTTTTTTTATCTTGAAGTTTATTCAATGATTGATGGCTGCGATCCAAAAAGATATTCCGAATATATAATCGAATTTTGTTTATTTTCATTCGTAGATCCCTCTTTTTTTATGAGTCTATTTTCATAAATACATCTTACAATTATGTAGTTTAGTGGGCACAGATGCAGATGAAATGCAGATAAAATAAAGAAAGAAGGGATTTTAGTTCCGATGTTCATAAAACGGGATGAAAAGTGAATGTCCCTTACCCTGCCTAGAATCATATTGTAAAATCAAAAAGATAATTGATAATTTTTATCAACTTTAGATAGGCTGGGTGGTTCTGTTGTAAAGAGCATGAATGGCTCCAATGCCTTTTTATTGTACAAGGGGTATGTCGAAAGTTTAGAAGCAGGTAGAAAAACGCGAAAAAAAATTAGGTAGACCAACATTAGAAAAAGATAAACTCTCAATTGCATTACGTATGTATGATAGTCATCCTCCATTAAAAAAATAGTAGAAGGAACCGGATTTCAATTGTTAACTAATAATCAATGAATCAAACATGCTACAAAAATTTATTAAAGACTAAATAGTTACAAGCAAAAAACCCCCTGCACTTAGGAGGTTAAGCCATCTTTTCTTTCGATTCTTCACGGAAAAAGCTCTTCATCGCATGAAACACATCAGCTTTTTGTTTTAAAATATAATAGCAAAACTTCTCATCTTTCACATTTTTATATGCTGACATGAGTGTACTGTGGCGATTGTACTGGTTCACCTCTCCATACCCAAACATATTAGATACTTTCATCAACTCCTGCACAAGTTTGACACAACGTGCATTATCAGATGTTAAATTATCTCCATCCGAGAAATGAAATGGGTATATATTATAGCGGTCTGGAGAATATTTTGTTTCGATCAATTCTAATGCTTTTCTATATGCTGATGAGCAAATCGTTCCACCGCTTTCACCTTTTGAAAAAAATTCTTCTTCTGTGACAACTTTTGCTTCTGTATGGTGTGCGATAAATTCAATATCAACTGTTTCATATTTTGTGCGTAAAAAGCGAGACATCCAGAAGAAAAAGCTACGAGCCATATATTTTTCCCAAAGGCCCATCGAACCGCTCGTATCCATCATTGCTAACACAACAGCTTTTGATTCTGGTTTCAAAACTTCGTTCCACGTACGGAATTTTAAATCTTCTCGTTTAATTGGATGAAAGGCTGGATTGCCACTCATTGCATTTCGTTTATACGCAGACATCATCGTCCGTTTTTTATCAATGTTCCCCCAAAGACCCGTTTTGCGAATGTCGTTAAATTCAATGTGTTCAATGCGATTTTCATCCAGTTCTTTCCTCTTCAAATTAGGGAGCTCTAACTCTTTAAAAAATGCTTGCTCAAGCTCTAAAATCGATACTTCTGCCTCGTAGTAATCTTCTCCTGCCGAGTCTCCTGCGCCTTTTCCTTTTCCTGCTCCTTTTTGTTTTTGACCACTAGATCCATCTCTCGCTACAACATCACCCACTTTACTATCACCTGTTCCTTGACCAACATGCTTATTTTTATCATAGTTATAACGAATTTTATATTCATCTAGTGAACGAATTGGTATTTTTACAACATCCCTGCCATTGGACATGATAATACTTTCTTCTGTAACAAGATCTGGTAAATTATTTTTTATTGCCTCTTGTACTTTTTCTTGATGACGTTGCTGATCATCATGTCCTTTACGATGGAGGGACCAATTTTCCTGTGAAATCGTATAATTGGATTGATTTTCTTCTGTCATTCCTTTCCCTCCTTACATAGTTTTTTATGCTTTCATTAAAATACATCCTAAAACATAAGTTTCTTAGTTAGAACATAAGCAACGAAGAAATACACTTCCATAATTAAGAAAGAAACACAATGCATTGTTGCACACTTTACAGCTAGGCAACATATTGTATTGTGTTGACTTTTTTCTGTATGAATGGTTGGTTACTCTATCATATGCTCATTGTGAAAATAATTGACAAATAAATTCATAAGATTGCATTTTAATTTATTCATAGTGGACAAGCATTGCCTATATATAAATTCCAGTTAAAAACGGCATAAAAAACCTTTTCTTTTTAGGGAGGACGAGAGCGTCTGGCCATGCATAGAAGCGGGCAGGGCCTTTTTCTACCACTTGCCATGTTTTAAACAAAGGTAGCAAGCAAGTGCAGAGCATATTGTGTTTTGCATAGTAGCGACTTATGTGTTGGAATATTAAAATGGATTTATATAAAGTTACGTTGAAAAACGGCATAAAACCTCTTTCTTTTTAGGAGGGCGGGAGCATCTGGCCGTGTGTAGAAGCGATCAGGGCCTTTTTCTGCCACTTGCCATGTTTTAAACAAAGGGGGCAAGCAAGTAGCGGGCATGTTTTGTTCTGCATAGCGGTAACTTATATGTTGAACAAAAGATACAAAAAAACTGCCTCAAATAAGAGACAGCTTTTCTTTTTCTACAACCATGCTTATTATCGATTTAATAAACTACCTACATAACGGAGCAATTCGTTTGCAGATGTGGAGTTGTAACCATGTTCATCAATTAATCGCGCCACAACATCATTAATTTTCTTCAATTGATTCTCATCCGGTGTTTTCGTTGACGTCGTAATTTTGACAACATCCTTCAAATCAGCGAATAACTTCTTCTGAATTGCCTCGCGAAGACGTTCATGCGAATTATAATCAAACCGCTTCCCTTTGCGAGCATATGCAGAAATACGAATTAAAATTTCTTCACGGAACGCTTTCTTCGCGTTTTCAGAAATACCAATTTGTTCTTCAATAGAACGCATAAGTTTTTCATCAGGACTCATTTCTTCTCCAGTTAACGGGTCACGCAGTTTCGACTTATTGCAATATGCTTCTACGTTATCTAAATAATTATCCATAAGTGTCTTCGCTGATTCTTCATATGAATATACAAACGCTTTTTGTACTTCTTTCTTCGCAATTTCATCATACTCTTTACGCGCTAATGAAATGAAATTCATGTAGCGTTCACGATCTTCATTACTAATGGATGGATGTTGATCTAATCCATCCTTTAAAGAACGTAATACATCTAAGGCATTAATTGACGCTACTTCTTTACGAATAATCGTAGAAGAAATACGGTTTATTACATAACGCGGGTCAATTCCACTCATACCTTCATCTTGATATTCCCGCTGTAATTCTTCTACATCAATAGAATTGTATCCTTCCACCATCTCACCATCATATAAACGCATTTTCTTAATTAAATCGATGTCTGGCCGCTTCGGATCTTTTAAGCGCGTTAAAATTGTAAACGTCGCTGCAACGCGAAATGTATGCGGTGCAATATGCACATCAGAAACATCACTTTCATGAATCATCTTCTCATAAATATGCTCTTCTTCACTTACCCGTAAATTATATGGAATTGGCATTACAATAATCCGTGAATGAAGTGCTTCATTTTTCTTATTAGAAATAAAGGAACGATATTCTGTTTCATTCGTATGAGCAACAATTAGCTCATCTGCGGAGATTAATGCAAATCGACCTGCTTTAAAATTTCCTTCTTGCGTTAGTGATAATAAATGCCATAAAAATTTTTCATCACATTTTAACATCTCTTGAAATTCCATCATTCCGCGGTTTGCTTTATTTAACTCCCCGTCAAAACGGTAAGCACGCGGATCAGATTCTGAACCATATTCAGCAATAGTAGAAAAATCGATACTACCTGTTAAATCAGCAATATCTTGTGATTTCGGATCAGATGGACTAAATGTTCCAATCCCCGTTCTCCGATCTTCCGAGAAGAAAATACGCTCGACAATTACATCTTCAATTCTGCCGCCGTACTCTTTTTCTAAACGCATTAAGTTTAGTGGTGATAAATTCCCTTCAATCCGCACTCCATACTCTGCATAAAAATCATCACGTAAATGATGCGGAATAAGATGAAGCGGATCTTCATGCATGGGGCAACCCTTTATTGCAAAAACCGAACCGCGATCAGTATGTGAATATGCCTCTAATCCACGCTTTAACATTGTAACTAATGTAGATTTCCCGCCGCTAACTGGTCCCATTAATAATAAAATTCGTTTTCTTACGTCTAATCGTTTTGCAGATGGATGAAAATATTCTTCTACAAGACGTTCTAATGCTTCTTCTAACCCAAATAATTGATTACTGAAGAAATTATATTTTCTTCTGCCATCTACTTCTTCAATTCCAGCATCCTTTATCATATTATAAATACGAGAATGCGCTGTTTGTGCTACCCATGGTCTTTCTTTTAGAATTTCTAAATAGTCAGCAAATGTCCCTTCCCACTTTAAACGCTCTTCTGCTTCCCGGTGCTGTTCGATTTTCTTTAAAATATCCATTATAGCTCCTCCCCCATCTCCTTGTTCAAGCGGATTATTATAAAAGTATGCGAGGATGTCCTTAAACATTCATACGAATCAAAATGAAATCATACACAAACTTTTATAAAGTTTATTACCTAAATTGATAGAAAATTCGATATAATAAAAATGATAGAGATAAATATGAATGGGGGCTATTCTCATGAAGCTTTTATTAATTTTAGGTGTTATGCTCACATTTCTTACTGCTATTTTTACATCAGGATACAATGATAAACCAAGAACAAAATAAAAAGTGATGAGCTTGCTCATCACTTTTTACCTGTTATAAAATAAAGTCTCTCCATATGACAGCTTTTAATAAACAATTTCTACATCTAATCCTGGATAATTTTGTTGACGTAATGCCTCATAAATTAAAATAGCGGCAGTATTAGATAAGTTTAAAGAACGAACTTTATCAGTCATTGGAATGCGTAAGCAACGATCAAAATTATGTTCAATAACATTTGCTGGAAGACCATTTGTTTCTCTTCCAAATACAAAATAATAATCTTTTTCTACGTTGCTATAATCAAATGTTGTGTGTGCTTTCTCTCCATACTTTGTTAAGTAGAAAAACTCACCATTTTCATTTTTCTCATAAAATTCCTCAATAGAGTCATAATACGTAATTTTTACGTGTTCCCAATAATCTAATCCAGCACGCTTTAACGCTTTATCGTCAGTAGAAAATCCAAGCGGTCTAATTAAGTGTAATTCTGCACCTGTTGCTGCACAACTACGCGCAATATTACCTGTATTCGCTGGAATTTCTGGTTGATATAAAACAACATGTATTCCCACAATGTTCACCTCAATCTTTTTCTACTACGTATTATACCACTTGGATAAAAAATCTCTAGTCATTATCAAGAATATGAAAAAACTTATATTTCATTTGCGGTGTATACTTACTTGAATCTTCATAATCCCAATAACGTCTGCGACTATTGGCAGAATGTGCATTTACAAGAGGCATACCATTAGCATCCTTTGCCACGACAATTGTCGTATGATTCCATCTGCCATCATTTTCAAAATCATATACAATGATATCTCCAAGCATTAGATCCTGTGGCTTCTCAACTTGCTTTGCTCGAAGTCCTAGAGAATCACTTGATAAGTACCAATGAAAAGAATGAGCTACCGCCCAGCTCCAGCTCCATTGGCGATTTTGCTGCCACCATCCACTGCGAATATTCGGATATCCAGTCATTGGTGTTTCACCAGCATGCAGACATTGCGAAATAAAATTTGTACAATTATCTTGGAAGTTCTGATAAGCTGGATTCCGATCATCCCACCACCGCTCTGCATATTTCACTGCCTCTAAGCGATTATAACTGTATGGAATATATTGTCCTTTTCCCTTTGTTACTTCACGTTCTAACGTTCCAACTTTCTGTTCATCTATCGGCGTTCCAATTGCTATATCTTGCTTAATACATCCATCTTCTAATCGTAAACGCCTCTCCATTTGTTCTTCCTCTACATAAAATAAATGATGATGACGAATAAAATACTGAAAATGAATTTGATAATCTACTTCATCATAGTTCACACCTTTTAACTGTCTAAGAAAAGATACGTTAGCATTGCTTTTTACAATCTCAGCATTACGTCTTTTACAGAGCTTCTTTTTACGGTGTAACATGTCAACAATTTCATCTGAAATTTCTGCTTCATTCATACGTTTATTTGTTATATAATCCAATTTCCTTTGCAGACACTGTTGAAGATGCTGTTTTACAGACATAGAGTCTCCCCTCCCCTTATTACAATATGAGGGACTGAAGGATAATCTGCTATTTTTTCTTAGCTAATAGTTCAAGGCCACGATTCATCTCATGAAGCACTTCTTCATCTTTTTCCCGCTCTTTCGTTTTTTCAATCGCCTCTTGCACCCCTTCTCCGCCAATTTTTCCTAATGCCCATGCCGCTGTGCCGCGAATAACAGGACGAGGATCTTCTTTCATTACAGCAATTAAATCAGGAATGGCCGTTTCGTCTTTAAAATGAGCCAGTGCCAAGATTGCATTTCGTTGTAACGGCTTTTTCCCTCGCCACGATCCAGACATGATTCCATACTTTTCTTTAAAATCGCGATTACTAATGGTCAGAAGGGGTTTTAATAGCGGCTTTACAAGTTCAGGGTCAGGTTCCATTTCTGGATGATTATGAAAATCTATCCCTTTGTTTTTCGGACAAACAGTTTGGCACGTATCGCATCCGTAAATGCGATTTCCAATCTTGTCTCGATATTCTTCCGGAAGAAATCCTTTCGTTTGCGTTAAAAACGCAATACATTTTTGAGAATTTAATTGTCCGCCTTGGACAAGCGCCCCTGTCGGACAAACATCAATACACTTTGTACAGCTCCCGCACTGATCTTCAATTGGAGTATCTGGTGGAAAAGGAATATTTGTAATCATCTCGCCCAAATAAACATACGAACCAAATTCCGGCGTAATAATGGAACAGTTCTTTCCGCTCCATCCAATGCCTGCTCGCTCTGAAACAGCACGGTCGCTTAATTCTCCCGTATCTACCATAGATTTGACTTCTATATTGGGTAAACGTTCAATTAAATATGCCTCCAGCTTCTCTAAACGATCACGCAAAACAAGATGATAATCTTGTCCCCAAGAAGCACGGCAAAAAATCCCTCGTCTCTCTCCTCGTTTGCTTTGTGGTGCATTTTTTAACTTCGAAGGATACGCCAATGCAATAGCAATAATTGATTTTGCACCTGGCAATAACAATTCCGGATTCGTTCTCTTTTCTATATCCGATTCTTCAAAACCGGATTGATATCCTAATTGTTGCTGCTGAATAAGACGTTGCTTTAATTCCTCAAATGGCGTGGCACTCGCAAACCCTATCTTATCAATACCAATTGTTTTACTATACGCAATAACATCTTGTTTTAATTGTTCAAAATTCACATTTACTCTCCTTATAACATGCATATTTATTTTATTTCACAAGCAGTCATTTTACTTCCATTACTCATTAGTCAAAAGCATTTGCAATATATCATAACGAATTACACATTACTATTTTTACATATATCCATGCACTCGAAACATAAAAAAACGCAATGCCTCGTTTATCTAAGAAACGAAACACTGCGTTGATCACAATGATTATAAAAATACGAAATAATTTCTGGAGCGGGTGAAGAGAATCGAACTCTCGACCAGAGCTTGGAAGGCTCTTGTTTTACCACTAAACTACACCCGCAAATATGAAGAAAATATTAATTTTTGGTTAACTTATGTTAAGAAGTATAGCATGTAATATAAGGCGGTGCAATAATTTTATCGAAAAAAGTCGAAAAAGTGATGAATATCTCATCACTTTTTCGTAACTTTATCAATTGCCGCCTTAATACTATCATAATCTGGATTAACAAGTTTACCATTTATATATATAGATGGTGCACCTTGTACTTTTAATTTTTGAGCAAGGTCAAAATCTTTCTGTACTTTATCTTTTATTTCCTTACTCTTTAAATCCTTTTTAAACTTCTCTACATCGATAGTAGGTAGCTTTTGCTTTACTATATCTACTACTAAAGCCTCTGTAATCCACTCTTCTTTTTCATTCTTTTGATTTTGATATATTTCATCATAGAACGTCCAGAAAGCTTTTGGATCTTGCTTATAAATCGCTTCTCCAGCTGCTGCGCCTAAATCAGAGTCTTTCCCAATAAAAGGAAAATTAATAAAATGAAGCTGAACTTTTCCTTTATTAATATACTCTTCCTTTAAGCGTGGTAATACAGTTACATCCCATGTACGACAAGCTGGACATTTAAAATCTCCAAATTCAACAATATGAATCGTAGCATCTTTCTCTCCTAAAGATTGCTGCGTGCCATATAAAAACGTATCTTTTCCTTTTTCCTTCTTATCGTTCACAAGACTATATACAATTGTCCCAATTACAATAAGCACTGCAACAGAAAAAATAACACCGAGAATCATAATATTTTTTGACTTCATATACATTCCTCTTTAATGTTTTATTCTTTGTATGCCACTATACATACAATATTTATGATATCAATTCTCATATAAACAGTCCATTGAAGTAGCTCATAAAATAAGCAAAATCAAACAAATGTGACAATATTGTGTCTCAATTCGTTTCTATTCATTCACATAAAAAGAGTAAGTTCTTTTGAACTTACTCTTAACTCACAGCTTTCACACGCTCTGCTGGTTGATTATTAGGAATGTCATGACGAATAACAAGCTTTTCACTTGCAGCTTGTACATATTCAGCATGAGTAATATATCCTTCTCGCTCCATGAGCTTCAATACAATATTACGTCTTTCTACAGCCTTATCATAATTTTGTATTGGAGAATAATAAGCTGGTGCTTTCACAACGGCCGCTAGCATAGCACTTTCACTTAATGTTAATTGATCTACCTGCTTATCAAAATAAAGTTTCGCAGCTTTCTCAATGCCCCATGCTCCTTCTCCATAATAAATATTGCTTACATAAAGTTTTAAAATCTCATTTTTCGTAAATGTTCGCTCTATTTTTTTTGCATAGAAAACTTCATTCCATTTACGAGAAAATGTTCGGTCACTTGTTAAAAAAACATTTTTTGCAAGTTGCTGAGTAATTGTACTGCCACCTTGTACAACACCACCAGCCTTTATATTTTCTACTGTAGCTCTAACAATTGCAATATAATCTAATCCATTATGATGATAGAACCTCTTATCCTCAGTTGCGATAAATGCATTCCCTAATTGCTCTGGTAACTCAAATTGAGCAGGTACTGTCAATTTACTTATATCCTTACTTTCAATCATTTTATTTCCAGCAAACACTAGCATACAACTTAGCAATAATAATAATATAAGGGCTTTATAAAAAATCTTTGCTATCGGAGTTAAAGAAATATTATGATGCAAAGTGCGATATGCTGTTCGTTCCTTCACAACAGACACCCCCATTCCTTTCAACATTCATTACTCTTAATTTAAGAATACCTTTCTTTTTAAAAATATCCAATTGATTTCTCTTACAACTTCCTTACAAATTTGTAATTTTAAGGACTAGAAAGAAAAAAGCGCCTTCTACTACAGTAGAAAACGCTTAATATAATCGATTTATTTACGTTCATAAAAAAAAACGAGTAACCTCGTCTAAACAGTACCGATGGTCGGGGTCGAACCGACACTCCAGAAGGAACACGATTTTGAGTCGTGCGCGTCTGCCAATTCCGCCACATCGGCATAATATGGAGGCGGCAACCGGATTTGAACCGGTGGTAAAGGTTTTGCAGACCTCTGCCTTACCACTTGGCTATGCCGCCATATTAAATTTGGAGCGGAAGACGGGATTCGAACCCGCGACCCCAACCTTGGCAAGGTTGTATTCTACCACTGAACTACTTCCGCAAAAATGGCTGGGCTAGCTGGATTCGAACCAGCGCATGACGGAGTCAAAGTCCGTTGCCTTACCGCTTGGCTATAGCCCACCGAGTGATTAATACATTATATGATGCATTAATTGTTTTATTCCTTAAAATATCCGAACCGGACATTTAGTATATTATCACAATCAATTTGTTTTGTAAAGTTATATTTAAAAATGGGGCGACTGATGGGAATCGAACCCACGAATGTCGGAGCCACAATCCGATGCGTTAACCACTTCGCCACAGCCGCCATGCTGTGTTGGCAGGGGCAGTAGGAATCGAACCCACACCGGAGGTTTTGGAGACCTCTGTTCTACCGTTAAACTATGCCCCTATATAAAATATAAATGGTGGAGGGGGGCAGATTCGAACTGCCGAACCCGAAGGAGCGGATTTACAGTCCGCCGCGTTTAGCCACTTCGCTACCCCTCCGAAACTTACATGGTGCCGGCTAGAGGACTTGAACCCCCAACCTACTGATTACAAGTCAGTTGCTCTACCAATTGAGCTAAGCCGGCT
>NZ_FPAF01000006.1 GCF_900116295.1 Bacillus sp. 103mf | reverse complement strand
AGGCCCACCATATTCCGCAGTAGCTCAGTGGTAGAGCTATCGGCTGTTAACCGATCGGTCGTAGGTTCGAGTCCTACCTGCGGAGCCATGGCCCGTTGGTCAAGTGGTTAAGACACCGCCCTTTCACGGCGGTAACACGGGTTCGAATCCCGTACGGGTCATTATAAAAAGAGTCAGCACTATGCTGACTCTTTTTATTTGAAGAAAAATAATATTATATATTATTTTTTCCGTATATCGTATTTATTATAACGAATTATAATTACTTCTGATTAATGATCTCCTTATACATATGTTTATTGGGCTACTTTTGGACAGTAAGAATGAGAATGCTTCAACTAACCAAAAGTAGTCGAATAAAGAAAATCTACTGATGGACGTTTCAAGCTATTATAACAATAAGTATATCTTTATCATATTATAAAATGTTTTATTTTTTATTATAAATAATGAAGGATTTTGTATGATTTTGTGTAATTAGGAAAGAATATAGTACATTATATTTTTACCAATTGATTATTTTAGCTATACTCAGAATTGAACTACATCAATTCATTTTGATGATTGTACAACGGAATGTTGCATGAATATTTTACGGTATAAAGTATTTCTTTTACTAACCTCATCCTGCTTATTGCTCTGTATCTTTACAAGCTGCCTTCTCAAATAAGAACGATAAAGTCTATATTTACTCTCCGCAATTCTAAAGTTTTTAGAATTGGTCATTGTAGCTGTGAATATCCAATTTATTTTGCGTTTTATGATTACATAGTTTTCTACATTTGATAAAGTGTAATTTCATCTGTTTTTAATAAGAGATGGTATCTCGTTTATCTTTTAAGGAACTTGCGAATTGAAATGAAGAGGGTTGGAAATGATAAAGTGTGTAAAGGAGGGTAATATATTTATGACAACTGTTCGAGAATTGATGAGCACGAATATTGTACAATGTACACCACTAGACAACGTATATGAAGCAGCGGTGAAAATGAAAGAAGAAGATATAGGAATGATTCCTGTTGTGGAGAATAATCAAGTTATCGGTCTTGTAACAGACCGTGATTTGGTTGTGCGAGGAATTGCAGAAAAGCATCCAGGTTCCAATCAAATTACAAATGTTATGACAACACAAATTATTTCAGTGTCACCTGATGATGCTATTGAAAAAGTGACAGAGTTAATGGCACGTTACCAAATAAGAAGATTACCAGTAGTTGAACATGGGCAACTTGTTGGAATGCTATCACTTGGTGATTTAGCAACAACTAAATATGCAGATGATCAGGCAGGCGTTGCCTTAAGTGAAATATCAGAGCAAACAGACTAAAGAAATACTTTTATTCTGTTTGCAATTTGCTATTTGAGGGCAGGAATGCTTCATCTGAAAATTTATTTGAAAGCAATGATGTAGTGAAGGATAAGCATGTTAATATGCGCCTCATTAGTTTAATTCATAATCTGTGGGGGCTTCCCCGCAGATTAAATTCACATTTTATGTAAATTATTTTTGGAATTTTTGTTAATAACTATTAACATATGAAAAAAATGATATACTAATAAATATAAGCATTATATGTTATTTTGAATATAATAATATTGATGAATAGTTTAATAGCATTCAAATATTTTATCATACATATAGAAAATGGAGGGGGAATTATATGGGGATTGTGCAAACCGAACCCAATTGGAACTTGGTTACGGATGCGTATACAGAGCCGGAAAATTTTGCAGATTTACTCTCTTTACTTATACCAAAGTATCCAAAAGGAGAAGGAAAAGAACGAACTATTCTGGCTTGGAAAGAAAAAGAATTTTATAAGAAAGAAAATTTAATTCTTTTTATTTTATATGGAATGAAAAAATTACATGATTTACCGAAGTTTCATAAAGATGAAATGCCAACTTTGGTTCGAATTATTCGTTTATGCCAAGAAGTAGGATGGTATCAACAGGCTTATGATTTTATGATTGCTGAAGGATTAGAGGAATTCGTACAAACATCGCTAGAGTATGAATCATGGGATGCATTTACACAAGTAGTTGCTTGGAATTATTTAGTTATAAAACAAAAGGTTACGGAATTAGAAAGTAATGATGATTTTATTTGGGAAAGAATTAAGTTTAATGTAGAGTGTATTGAAAAGTATAAGACACTTTTGTCTCATAAAGAAATGATGGAGTTTATGTTTCTCTATCTTTGTAAACAAGCAAAGGGATTATCAAAAGAGAAGTTAGATGAAATTTTAATGGAGTTAGCAATATATTGCAATACGTATATTTGTGATGTATACACGTTAGATTTATTAAAAAAATATAGAAAATGTACGGATTTCTTAACATATTATGAACCAAGCCATGCTGCTGTAGCATGCCAGCGTGCAGTGATTGCACAAATATCTGATCGTCTTAATCCGTTGAAGACAACTCATGTTGATGATTATTTGTTTGTTATAAAAGAGATGATGGAACATGTGTCGTTGGAATTTATAACAAAATATGAGCACTTTATTGGGCAATTACTATCATACATTCCATTTTTTGAAATGATTCAAGTTCCACAGCAAATGTATTATTGTGAAGAACTTATGCATATATGTAAAGGAATCGATTATAAAGAGGAACTACTACGCAATTATATATTTATACAATTACCAAATTGTTTTCCTTCCTTTATTAAGCAATTTTTAAAGAATAAGCGCTATGCATCAATACATGATATTTTATTTTATTGGTGTAGCGACGAACAACGTATGAATTTAGAACATAAATATAATTTAAGTTTTATTTATGAGCAGTATGCATGCGGGTAAAATAGAAAAGTAGTTTTATGTTAGATTTTTAATTTGTATTTATATATATACGTTTGAATTTTCTGAAATATAAATCACTGCTATGTAGAATATAAGATGACCGCTACTTGCTTTCTCCTTTTGTTTTAAACTTTGCATGAGGTGAGAGCAGATCGTTCCTATGCACGGCCAGATGCTCTCGTTCCCCAAAAAAGAAAGAGTTATATTTTTTGAAAACTTGTATATATAGAACATAAATAAGGATTCCACATCATGTGGAATCCTTATTTAATAGTAAAGAAAAAAGAAAATAATCCCAAAGAATCGTGGCATTATTTTCCCACTTTCCATGTTTCTTCATGTTGTTGTTGTTTACGATGTTTTGGAACATATATATACTGAGATACTATCAGAAGAATAGTCATAAAAAATACTGGAAACATTGCGGAGACATGTAAGCCATTAAAAATGATGCTTGTTAATAAAGAACTTATAATGAATAGTGTGGTATATATGTGTGAAATATGTCGCTTTAGTCGAATTTTGAATGTTTCCATCATCACTTCACAAGCAACAAACGCAATAATAATGCTTAAAAATACAATGTTTGTGTTATAAATTAATAAGCAATAAACTAAACCGAAAAATGCGAAACACTCAATAATTAATGCAATATTACGTGCCATTATGCGTTACCTAACTAAGAAAGGAAGTGGATTTACAGCATTTGTTTTTTCAAAATTCCATTCCCCGTTATGTAATTCAAAATGTAAGTGTTGTCCATGCGAATGTCCTGTATTTCCCATATAACCGAGCAATTGGCTTGTTGTCACTGTGTCTCCTGCTTTGACAACTCGACTTTTCATGTGAGCATATACAGTTGTGTATAAATTCCCGTTTATACGATGAGCAACAAATACAACATTTCCATAGCTTGTAGAATAATATGATTTAACAACAGTTCCAGGTGCTGCAGCTTGGATTGGAACATTTCCTGTTGCTGCAATATCTACGCCATAGTGCATTTCTCCCCAGCGTATATCAAATTCCGAGCTGATTTTTCCTTGAGCAGGATATTTAAATACAGCTGGAATAGATGGTGTAGCTTTCTGTTTTGGTTGCTGCTGCTGTTGTCTTTGCATTATACAATGCTGTGCGACATAGCCATATCCTGATCCGTAGCGAATTTTATACCATGTTCCCATATTTTCAACGACTTGTATTTGTGTCCCATTGGTTAAAGAACCAATAATAGCTGTATTTGTTCCTGCTCCGCTACGTACTTTTAATGTCGGAGTGGCAACATAGTAAGAACTTCCACCTTGCACAGTAAGTCCTTTTACTAATGGCTGATCGGCGTTAGATAAAAATTCTTTCTTTACATAGCCGCTTGTTCCATTTTGTATAACTTTATACCATCCCTCTTGTTCTTCTTGAACAGTAACAAATTTTCCATTTGGTAATACAGTAACAATTTCAGATTGTGTATTTGGTTCAGAGCGAACGTTTACTGCATCCGTATTTACGATATATTGATTTCCACTATCGTGTGGTTTTGTTAAAGAAATTGCTTCTTTTTTTACATAGCCAGTTTTATTGTGAACGTGAACTTTATACCATTCATTTGTTGCTTCAAGAATTGTAATGGGAGTGCCACGCGTAATGCTGTCAATAACATAATCTGTCCCATTAGGACTATTGTACATTTGTAATGTTTCCGTTTTTACATAACCAATTTTTGCTTTTGATGTTTGCTCTGCTGTTACAGTATGTACATTAGATTCTGCTATAGAGGGGAGCATAGAAGCAACTGCTACAGTAGTAGCTGTTATTGTTGCGACTTTTAAATTCATATATTCATAGACCTCCTTATGTAATGAATTATTATGATTAAAATCATAATGTAAAGATATTGAGTTTGTAATATATTCGTTGATTAAAAACAAGCGAATGCTTTTTCTCTATATATACAAGTTAAAAAATTGACATAAACACTCCTTTCTTTTTAGGGAGAGCATTTGGCCATACATAGAAACGGTCAGGGCCTTTTCCTACTATACGCAAGGTAGAAGACAAAAGGAGAAAGCAAGTAGCGGTCATGTTATATTCTGCATAGTAGCGACTTATATGTCGGAAAATTTAAATGGATATAGATTATAAAGCTATATAATAAAAGGATAGCAGATTTATAGCTGTTATGGAAATAGATAGAAGAAATTCGTTTTTTTCTGAACTTACAATATGTTTTTATAATGTTTTATTTTGTTTAAACGATTAGTGTTTTACTTTATCCCGTATTAACGGGCAGTAAGATCCCCACCTCAAGATTCAGAGAGAAACAAAGAAGATTGGTGAGGGATAAAGAAACTTTGCCGATGGGAGTTTCACTTCATAAATGAAAAGAGTTGCCGATGAGATATGGCGATGGTATACTGACTATGTTAAATGAATATAATGCTAGGGGAGCTAGTGTTGCTAGCTGAGAGTAAGACCTATAGTCTTTGACCCTTGAACCTGATCTAGATGATGCTAGCGTAGGGAAGCAACTTGGACGATATAAATAACGTCCCCGTTTCTTTATGCATAGAAACGGGGATTTTTTATTGAAAATTTTATAGAACACCACTAGGGGTGCTTAAAAGCTGAGAGAGGTAAAAACCTTAACCCTTATGACCTGATCTAGGTGATGCTAGCGTAGGGAAGTGGAAACAACAAATGAGGTTTTCTTTTGTTTGCTGTGGCCACTTCTTATATAGAAGTGGTTTTTTATTTGGGAACATATATACAGGAAGGGGAAACTGAGATGACATTTTGTGAAAGACTATTTGAAAAAGTGCAACCTGTTTGGGAAAAAAGTCATAATCATCCATTTGTAACAGGTATGGGAGATGGAACGTTAGAGAAAGATAGATTTCAACATTATATTGTTCAAGATTATTTGTATTTGTTAGATTACGCAAAGTTATATGCAATCGGTGTTGTAAAAGCAACAAATCCAAAAGTGATGGCGAAGTTTGCTGAACAAATTGATGGCATTTTAAATGGGGAAATGAAGATTCATAAACAATATGCAAAACGTTTAGGAATTTCTGTTGAAGACATGGAATTAGCAAAGCCGTCTGCTATGAATCTAGCATATACAAACTATATGATGTCTGTCTCACAAAACGGTACACTTGCTGAGTTAATTGCAGCATTGCTTCCATGTATGTGGAGTTATTGGGAGAGTGGAAAGCGTTTGAATGCTATTTCAGGAGCACGTGATCATGAATTTTTTGGTGAGTGGATTCGAGGATACAGCTCTGAAGAATATGGGGATCTTTGTATATGGTTAATTGATTTATTTAATGAAATTACAATTGGGAAAACAGAAGAAGAACTAAATCGTTTAGAAGAAATCTTCTTATATTCCAGTCGGTTTGAATACTTATTTTGGGATATGGCATATCGCAAGGAGATGTGGGGTTTTGAGGAGCAAGAACATACTACAATTTCGTAACGTTTCTTTTCGGCAAACGAATAGTTTGAAACCATTTTAAAGTAGGCGAATGGATATGAAAGCTGAGCTTCACGTTATATCAAATGGTCGTATGTCATTTGAAGAGTTAGCACATATAGCAACTGATATTGAAAGTGAAATAGATTATTTGCACATTCGTGAGCGAGAGAAAAGTACGAAAGAGTTATATGAAGGTGTGGAAAAGCTCTTACATAAGGGGTTTCCTTCTTCTAAACTTGTCATCAATGATCGGATTGATATTGCAATTTTATTCAATATTAGACGTGTCCAACTTGGATATCGCAGCGCGGATATAAAGTCTGTTAAAGAAAAATTTTCTTATTTGCATGTTGGTTACTCCGTGCACTCATTTGAAGAAGCTGTTTCTGCTTTTCAAAGTGGTGCAGATTCTCTTCTGTATGGGCATTTGTTTCAAACAAACTCTAAAAAGGGAGTTCCGCCAAGAGGATTAGCCGGGATTACGGAAATAGCAAACCGTTTAACAATCCCAATTACCGCTATTGGAGGGATTACTCCTCATAATACGGCAGAAGTACTCGGCACCGGCGCTGATGGTATCGCAATTATGTCTGGAATTTTAAGTGCAGTAAAACCGAATGAACAGGCGAAATTATATAAGGAAACGATACGAAAGTGGGCGAGAAATCATGAAAAAAGTATATGATGTTGCCATCGTTGGCGGCGGTGTAATCGGAAGTTCGGTTGCACATTTCCTTGCTGAAAGAGGTTATAAAGTTGCCATCATTGAAAAACAAAAGATTGCTTCTGAAGCCTCTAAAGCAGCAGCCGGATTATTAGGCGTACAGGCGGAATGGGATGAATACGATCCGCTGTTTGAGTTAGGCAGGAAAAGCCGCGCGATGTTTCCAAAACTTTCAAGTCTATTACGTGATAAAACCGGAATTGATATTGGATATGAAGAAAAAGGGATTTACCGCATTGCTCAAAATGAAGAAGAGAGTATACGGCTTCTTCATATTATGAAATGGCAACAGCAAACAGGAGAAGAGTCTCATTTTATCTCAGGAGAAGAATTGCGGGAAAAAGAGCCCTATTTATCTACTTCTATTATTGGAGCAGTCTACCACCCAAAAGATGGTCATGTGATTGCCCCAGAGCTGACGAAAGCATTCGCTCACTCTGCTGCGCTATCTGGAGCGGATATATATGAAGAAACTGAAGTGTTTGATATTCAAATGAACGATAATCATGTAACAGGATTACTTACGACAGAAGGCGCGATTTCATGTGAAAATGTAGTAGTTGCAGGCGGTTCATGGAGTACAAAACTATTAAAATATTTTCACCGTGAGTGGGGAACATATCCTGTGAAAGGTGAAGTCGTTGCAGTGCGCAGTCGTAAACCATTATTACAAGCACCTATTTTTCAAGAGCGATTTTATATCGCACCGAAGCGCGGTGGACGCTATGTCATTGGAGCAACAATGAAACCTCATACATATAACAAGGCGGTGCGTCCAGAAAGTATTACTTCTATATTGGAGCGTGCGTATCGGATTCTTCCAGCATTAAAGGAAGCAGAATGGGACGGGGCATGGGCAGGATTACGTCCACAATCGAATCATAGTATGCCATATATCGGCAGACATACAGACATTACTGGTTTATATGCTTGTACGGGCCATTATCGAAATGGAATTTTATTAAGTCCAGTTTCAGGGGAGTATATGGCTGATCTTATTGAAGGAAAGCAAGAAAATGGTTTACTAGATTCATTACTTTCTCAATCTATGTAAATCAATTTTATTTTCGATATATAAGTTGCTGTTAGGGAAAAAGGAGACCTGCACTCGTGTTCTCTTTTTGTTTTAGCACAGGACGTGGCAGAAAAAGGCCCTGACCGCTACTATGCAAGGCCAGGACCACTCGCCCACCCTAAAAGAAAAGGGTTTTAGGTTTATATATTGTAAGGGAGATGAAAGCTTGAATTTAAAAATTAACGGAAGGCAAGTAGAGGTACCAATTGAGGTTAAGACGGTGGCTGATTTGCTTATTCATTTAGGATTAGAGACGAAAATTGTTGTAGTAGAACGCAATCAAGATATTTTACAAAAAGAGGATCATCAAGATACATCTGTTTTTGAGGGAGATCAAATTGAAATTGTAACATTCGTAGGAGGCGGTTGATTATGTTAAAGATTGGACCATTTAATTTTCATTCTAGACTGTTATTAGGAACAGGTAAATTTCCAGATTTTGATGTACAAAAGAAAGCAATTGAAGTATCAGAAGCAGAAATTTTAACGTTTGCGGTGCGTCGTATGGATATTTTTGATGCAGAGCAGCCCAATTTACTAGAAAAAATTGATGTAACAAAGTATACCCTTCTTCCAAATACAGCAGGAGCAAAAACAGCAGAAGAAGCCGTGCGCATTGCAAAACTAGCAAAAGCATCAGGTTTATGCGACATGATTAAAGTAGAAGTAATCGGTGATGATCAAACGTTATTACCAGACCCAGTTGAAACGTTAAAAGCATCAGAAATGCTATTGAAAGAAGGGTTTATCGTTTTGCCGTATACGTCTGATGATGTTGTGTTAGCGCGTAAATTACAAGAATTAGGCGTCCATGCGATTATGCCGGGTGCATCACCAATCGGCTCTGGTCTTGGCATTGTAAACCCATTAAATTTAGGATTTATTATTCAGCAAGCAACTGTTCCCGTTATTGTTGACGCGGGCATTGGTAGTCCAGCTGACGCAGCATTTGCGATGGAATTAGGCGCAGAAGGCGTGTTATTAAATACAGCTGTTTCCGGGGCAAAAGATCCTGTGAAAATGGCAGAAGCAATGAAGCTCAGTATTCAGGCAGGAAGATTAGGTTTTGAAGCAGGACGTATTGCATGTAAGCGCTGCGGGGTCGCGAGTAGTCCGTTAGAAGGAATGAGTGTTCTTGAATAGCCGATATTCCCGTCAAGTATTGTTCTCTCCAATTGGGGAAGAAGGGCAGAACAAAATAAGAGAAAAACATGTACTTATTATCGGCGTGGGAGCGCTTGGTAGTGCAAATGCAGAGATGCTCGTTCGCGCTGGAGTTGGCAAAGTGACGATTGTTGACCGTGATTACATTGACTGGAGTAATCTGCAGCGCCAACAGTTATATTGTGAGGCAGATGTAGAAAATCATTTACCAAAAGCAGTGGCAGCTAAGCGGCGTTTACAAGCCATTAATAGTGATGTAGTTGTAGAAACTTATGTGCAAGATGTAACAGCAGAAGAGCTAGAAGAACTTGTCACAGGTGTAAATCTCATTATTGATGCAACAGATAACTTTGAGACACGGTTTATTGTAAATGATATATCGCAAAAGCATTCTATTCCATGGATTTATGGAGCTTGTGTTGGGAGTTACGGTCTTTCTTATACGATTTTACCAGGAAAGACGCCGTGCCTATCTTGTTTATTGCAGTCGATACCGCTTGGGGGAGCGACATGTGATACAGCGGGGATTATTTCGCCTGCTGTATCTATTGTTGTCTCACATCAAGTTGCGGAAGCATTAAAGATTTTAGTAGAAGATTACGAGGCACTTCGTGAGGGGCTTGTGTCATTTGATGTGTGGAAAAATGAATATTCATGCATGAATGTACAAAAGTTGCGAAACAAGTACTGCTTATCGTGCGGAGAAGAAGCTGTTTATCCGTATTTAAGCAAGGAGAATACTTCCAGGGCGGCTGTTTTATGCGGTAGAAATACAGTACAAATTCGTCCGCCGCATAAAGAGCATATTCATTTGTCTATGTATAAAAATCTGCTGCAAAACCGTGTAACGGATTTAACAGTGAATCCGTATTTATTATCGTTTTCTGTTGAGAATAAACGGTTAGTAGCATTTCAAGACGGCCGTGTGCTTGTGCATGGGACAAAGGATATAGCGGAAGCAAAAACGATTTATCATCGATATTTTGGTTAAAAAGGGTGAGTGAAATGAGAGTGAATAAAGCATTAACGATTGCTGGCTCCGATAGCGGCGGCGGTGCGGGGATTCAAGCAGATTTAAAAACATTTCAAGAGCTCGGTGTGTACGGAATGACAGCTATTACAGCGATTACGGCTCAAAATACGCTTGGTGTACAAGGGGTGTATCCTGTTCCTGTAGAAGGAATTGAAAAGCAGTTACATTCTATCGGTACGGATTTAACGCCAGATGCAGTGAAACTAGGGATGTTATTTAGTAGTGAAATTATTAAAATCGTAGCTGAAAATATTAAATCATTTTCATGGAATAATATTGTACTAGACCCTGTTATGATCGCAAAAGGCGGAGCATCGTTATTACAACAAGAAGCTGTTTTGGCATTACAAGAACATTTATTGCCGCTTGCAACGGTAATTACGCCGAATGTTCCTGAAGCAGAAGTATTAACAGGAATGAAGATTCATACGATTGAAGACAGTAAAGAAGCGGCGAAGATGCTGCATGATTTAGGTGCAAAGTTTGTCGTTATGAAAGGCGGACATGCAGCTTACCAAAGAAATGAAGTAATTGACTTATTGTTTGATGGAAATGTGTTTATAGGGTATAGAAGTAAACGGATTGCTTCTATACAAACACATGGAAGTGGTTGTACGTTTGCCGCAGCTGTAACAGCAGGACTCGCGAAAGGTTACGAAATTGCAGATGCAGTTCGGGAAGCGAAGAACTTTATTAGTATAGCAATTGAAGATGAGCTGAACATAGGCAGCGGTCACGGACCAACGAACCATTTTGCGTATGGACGTAGAAATGTACATGCATAAATATGTATATTCTTAGAAAAGTCAATTAAAAAAATTGGCTTTTTTTTATATTTACTTTTTCCAAAATTAGGAGTAATATATCAGCCAGAATCTATTTTTAAGAACGCTTAATCCAGACTTTGGAGCGGGGGAACCAACTTTGTGCATTGTCACTTGGGGTGAATCCTTTTTCGAAGGTAGGGCTACTCTCAAAGCCCGAATCCGACAGCTAACTCCGTAAGCGTGTTGAGAGAGGATGGTGCAAGTGAATACAGCAATTCATCGGTCCGACTAGTATAAGAGAATTTTAATCTATACTTAAAAATTCTTTTATGTGAAGGAGGATGCAGTGCATGGATGCAGAAAAAGAGTACACGCTCATTTGTGTAGGAGAAGCTGCGAAAGTAAAGAGTTTAAAGGATTTAGTACCGTTTCAAAGTGAAATGGTCATTTTTGCAGCGAGTGAGTATGTGGTAAGTGAAGTGAAAGCATGTGGATTTCAACAAGCATATTGCTGTCCGGATGATCCGAGCATGATTGTGAACATATGCAAAGGAGCTAAAAAAGCGATTTTACTAGGAGATGAATTGTCTACAATTAGCTTCTTCGCTGAACGTATTCGCTCTTCTTTTACCGCGCCTATTACAGTTGTCACGCGAAATAAACAATATCCCAAGCACCTCTATGAAACGATTGGCATTAAGTTAGTGGTGTTTACAACTTGTGATAATATTTCGTTTTTGACTTTAGAGTAGGGGCGGAGGAATCGGATATGAGAGAAGCGATGAAAGTATTATTGTGCCGTGAATTAGCAAGGCGCTGGGCAGTATCGTTAGAACGAGTACATGAATTAGCAGAACATGATCCATTCTTTCCGAAGCCATATGTGATTCTTCCGCCAGAAGATATCCGTTTATATTTAGAACAAGACATTATCGAATATGAGAAGCGACATGCAGAATTGGTGCAAGTATATATTCGAGGTCGTAACTTACGGTCTTTTTTATAGTTTCGAAGGTTATCTATCAATATGAATTGAAAAACTAGTATAAAAACCTCTTTTTTTAGGTGGGCGAGAGCACCTGGCCGTGCGTAGAAGCGGTCAGAGCTTTTTTGTGCCACGAGCGAGTTGTAAAACAGAGGGAGCAAGCAAGTAGTGGCCCTTTTTTATTCAGCGTGGCAGTGATGTTTATGTTGAAAAAACGGTATAAAACTGCATTTTTTAGGAAGGGCGAGAGGCTCTGGCCGTGCATAGAAGCGGTCAGGGCCTTTTTGTGCCACGAGCGAGGTTTCAAACAAAAAGAGAAGAGCAGGTTATACTGTATTTGACTCATATGCCTGGAAGTTAAATTTGATTTTTAGAGATAATCTTCTTTTTTTATTTGCAAAAGAACGTATACATAATGAAAAAAGAAGAAAATAAAAGAAAAAAGATGATAAAGATGTATTTATCCTTAATGTAAGCGTTTAAAAGGTCTTATACTTTTATATTTTAGCTATTTTACCTCTTTACAAGTGAAATTTAGAGGAGTATATTTACATTCATAAATTGTTCATAAAATTTCCAGAAAACAACCTGATATCGCTGAGTCCAGAAATGGAGCGGGGGAACCAATTTTGTGCATTGTCACTTGGGGTGAATCTTTCATGATGAAAGTAGGGCTACTCTTTAGGCCCGAATCCGACAGCTAACCTCGTAAGCGTTTGGAGAGGAGGTTTACTTTTGTGTTGTTCATTTTCGAACACTGAGTAGATCCTCAGTGTTCTTTTTTATGCTTTTTTATGGAAAAAATTTACATTTAGTGAGGGATGAATTATGTTAGATATCGCTATGATCGGAATTTTAATTGTGTTAGTTGGATCAATGATTGGTCTTGCAGGATGGTCGGATCATGTTGTGAAGGAAGGGAAGAAGCAATGACTATTGCAGTATCCATTATTGTTGGCTTACTTACTGTGTACTTAGTTTATGCGCTATTAAATCCAGAAAAGTTTTAATTAGGAGGAAAGATTTATTATGATTTGGATTGCCGTTTTGGTCACAATGTTATTATTTGTTCTTGTTGCAAAGCCAACCGGGATTTATTTAGAGAAGGCGTTTCAAGGGAATAGCAAATTGGATAAAGTGTTTGGACCTTTTGAAAATATTATTTTTAAAATTTCCGGTGTGAAACCTTATAACCAGAGTTGGAAGCAATACGCATTATCATTAGTTGCGCTTAATGGATTTATGATTGTTGTTGTCTATTTCATACTTCGCCTACAAGGTGTATTGCCATTAAATCCAGCTCATGTTGAGGGGATGGAACCTACACTCGCTTTTAATACAGCGATTAGTTTTATGGCAGATACAAATTTACAGCATTACAGCGGTGAAAATGGTGTTTCGTACTTATCACAATTAATCGGAATTACGTTTTTAATGTTTACAGCACCGGCAACAACATTAGCAATTGTAATGGCTTTTATAAGAGGTTTAGCAGGGAAAGAACTTGGAAATTTCTTCGTAGATTTTACACGTGCTTTAACGAGAGTTTTTCTTCCAATTGCATTTATAGCAGCATTGATCTTCGTTGCGCTTGGTGTACCGCAAACGTTAGAAGGAGCGGTTACAGCTCATACAATTGAAGGTGTGAAACAAAGTATATTACGTGGTCCGGTTGCTTCTTTCGTTTCTATTAAGGAATTAGGGAACAACGGCGGAGGATTTTTCGGGGCAAATTCAACGCATCCATTTGAAAACCCAGGTCAAATCAGTAACATTTTACAAATGATGCTTATGATGCTGTTACCAACAGCTTTACCATTCACATATGGAAGAATGGTAGGGAATAAAAAACAAGGACGCGTTCTTTTCGTTTCTTTATTCATCGTATTTTTAATGGGATTTGCAACAATTGTAACGTCAGAGTTACATGGAAACCCAGCGTTAAATGAAATGGGAATGCAGCATACCCAAGGCAGCTTAGAAGGAAAAGAAGTCCGCTTTGGAACAGTATTTTCTTCACTATACGCAACAGTAACAACTGCAGCGGAAACAGGTGCTGTTGATACAATGCATGATACGTTGACACCAATCGGAGGACTCGTACCACTTGTAAACATGATGTTAAATACAGTATACGGCGGGGTTGGTGCAGGATTTATTAATATTATTATGTACGCGATTATCGCGGTCTTTATATCGGGATTAATGGTTGGACGTACACCAGAATTTTTAGGGAAAAAGATTGAAGGAAAGGAAATGAAATTGATTGCAGTAACAATACTATTCCATCCTTTACTTATTTTAGGATTTTCAGCATTAGCTCTTTCAACTCATTTTGGAACAGATGCAATTTCAAACTCCGGTTTTCACGGTTTGACACAAGTTGTATATGAATATACTTCTTCGGCAGCTAATAACGGTTCAGGTTTTGAAGGTTTAGCAGACAATACAGCATTTTGGAATATTACGACTGGTATCGTGATGTTCTTAGGACGTTATTTCAGTTTAATTACAATGCTGGCTGTAGCGGCTTCATTAAAAGAAAAAACGGTAGTACCAGAAACAATCGGAACATTCCGAACAGATAATAGTTTATTTGGCGGCATTTTCATTGGAACAATTGTAATTGTTGGAGCATTAACGTTCTTCCCAATGCTAGTGTTAGGACCAATTGCGGAATTTCTTACATTGAAGTAATGGAGGGTACATGATGAAACCTGTAGTGGTAAAAGATAAACAACCGAATCAATCGATTGTATCGCCAAAAACGGCAGTCGAAAATGAAGTGAGACAAGCAAAAACGATGGATCGTGACATTATTACACATGCGATAAAAGAAGCTTTTACAAAATTGAATCCACGAGTGATGGTAAAAAATCCGATTATGTTCGTGGTAGAAATTGGGTTTTTCCTAACATTAATTTTATCATTTTTACCTAATGGATCTAGTAGTATCCCAGGGTGGTTCAATATAACGGTTTCTCTTATTCTTTTATTCACTGTTTTGTTTGCTAATTTTGCAGAAGCATTAGCAGAAGGACGCGGGAAAGCACAAGCTGATTCTTTAAAACAATCGAAAAAAGATGTATTTGCAAATGTAATAAAAGAAAATGGAAGTGTTGCTAGAGTTTCAGCAACTGAACTAAAAAAAGGTGATGTTGTTCTTGTAAAACAAGGTGAAATGATTCCTAGTGATGGAGAAGTCATCCGAGGTTTAGCGTCTGTTGATGAATCAGCTATTACAGGGGAATCCGCACCAGTTATGAAAGAGGCTGGCGGCGATTTTTGCTCCGTTACAGGCGGAACAATGGTGGTAAGTGATGAAATTACAATTCGAATTACAAGTAATCCTGGTGAATCTTTCTTAGATAAAATGATTTCTTTAGTAGAAGGGGCATCTCGTCAAAAAACACCAAATGAAATTGCTCTTAATACGGTCTTAATGAGTTTAACACTTATTTTCTTAATCGTTGTTGTGACATTGCCGATCTTTACGAATTATCTTGGTTTTCAAATTGATACATCTATACTCGTTGCACTTCTTGTTTGTTTAATTCCAACAACAATTGGTGGTTTGTTATCCGCAATTGGGATTGCAGGTATGGACCGTGTAACGAAGTTTAACGTGTTAGCGATGAGTGGTAAAGCGGTGGAAGCAGCTGGTGATATTAACACAATTATTTTAGATAAAACAGGTACAATTACATTTGGTAATCGTATGGCACATACGCTTTTACCAGTAGGAAATGAAACAATTGAACAAGTTGCAAAATGGGCAGCGCTTAGCTCTGTGTTAGATGAGACGCCAGAAGGACGCTCGGTTATTGAATACGTACAATCAAAAGCACTCTCTTATAACGGTACACTTGCTGAACAAGGTGAGTTTGTTCCCTTTAAAGCTGAGACACGTATGAGTGGTGTGGACTTAACGGATGGTGTAAAAGTACGAAAAGGTGCGGTTGGCGCTGTGATTGAATGGGTACAATCGCAAGGCGGTACAGTTCCGAAAGACTTAAATCAAAAAGCGGATTTAATTGCAAAAGAAGGCGGTACACCGCTTGCAGTTGCAGCGAATGATCGTATTTACGGATTAATTTATTTAAAAGATACTGTAAAACCAGGTATGCGCGAACGATTTGAACAGCTTCGTCAAATGGGGATTAAAACGGTAATGTGTACAGGTGATAACCCGCTTACTGCCGCAACCATTGCGAAAGAAGCTGGTGTAGATGAATTTGTTGCAGAATGTAAACCAGAAGATAAAATTGCGGTCATTAAAGCAGAGCAAGACAAAGGAAAGCTTGTTGCGATGACAGGTGATGGTACAAATGATGCACCAGCTTTAGCGCAAGCGGATGTTGGTCTGGCGATGAATAGTGGTACAGCTGCAGCGAAAGAAGCAGCAAATATGATTGATTTAGATTCAAACCCAACGAAAATTATTGAGGTTGTAGGGATTGGTAAGCAGTTATTAATGACACGCGGTGCGCTAACAACATTTAGTATCGCAAATGATATTGCGAAATACTTTGCGATTATCCCAGCGATGTTTACATTGGCAATTCCGCAAATGGAAGCTCTGAACGTGATGAAATTACATTCACCGCTATCAGCGATTTTATCAGCGCTTATCTTTAACGCGATTATTATCCCGATGCTTATTCCGCTAGCGATGAGAGGGATTGCTTATAAACCGATGAGTTCTAATGCATTGTTAGGACGTAACCTATTTATTTACGGACTTGGTGGAGTCATTGTTCCGTTCGTCGGCATTAAGCTGATTGACATGATTGTCGGATTGTTTATTTAAAGAAAAGGGGAAATGAAAATGTTTGAAAAACAAAAGATACTTTCACCTGTCATTCGTGTAACCTTTACATTTCTTGTTATATGCGGGCTTATATATCCACTGCTAGTTACAGGAATTGCACAAGCGGTCATGAAAGATAATGCAGACGGGAGCCTTATATATAATGAAAACAATGAAGTCATTGGTTCGAAATTAATTGGTCAAAATTTTACAGACCCACGTTATTTTCATGGACGTGTCTCTAGTATAGAATATAAGTCAGAAGCATCTGGATCTAATAACTATGCACCGTCCAATCCAGATTTAGTAAAACGTGTAGAAGAAAGTGTGGAAAATTGGAAGAAGGAAAATCGGGAAGTTCCTGTTACGGAAGTTCCGATGGATTTAGTAACGAATTCAGGTTCAGGATTAGATCCAGATATTAGCCCACAATCGGCTTACGTACAAGTAGATCGTATCTCTAAAATAACGAATATTCCGAAAGAAGAAATTAATAAGCTGATTGAATCGCAAACAGAAGGGCAAGCACTTGGGTTATTTGGAGAAGATCGTGTCAACGTGTTGAAGTTAAATGTAGAATTACAAAAAATGATTAAATAATAACAATGCTACCTCAATCGTTTAGATTGAGGTAGCATTGTTTGGTCGGAAAGGGTGCATTTGTAATGTATGCAGATGACTATAAGCCAACGTTTCAAAGACGAACGCCAGAAGAATATTTAGAATATATTCGTCAACTAAACAGGGGGAAGTTAAAGCTTTATGTCGGAGCAGCTCCTGGAGTCGGAAAAAGTTATAAAATGCTTTTTGATGCAAGAGAGATGCGAAAAGAAGGCATTGATGTTGTAATTGGTCTCATCGAAACTCATGAGCGAAAAGAAACAGAAGAGGCGATTGCTGATTTAGAAGCGGTTCCTTTAAAAGAAATTCATTATAAAGGAAAAGTGTTTCCAGAACTGAATGTTGAAGCAATTATAAAACGTGCACCACAAGTTGTTATTGTGGATGAGTTAGCCCATACGAATATCCCTGGTTCGAAACATAAAAAACGCTATCAGGATGTGGAAGAATTATTGGATGCTGGCATTGATGTTTTGTCTGCATTTAATATTCAACATTTGGAAAGTGTTCACGATATTGTTGAGCAAATTACAGGAGTCAAAGTAAGAGAGCGCGTTCCTGACTTCATTTTACAAAAGGCAAATGAAATTCAGCTTGTGGATGTAACGCCAGAAGTACTTCGAAAACGATTGATGGACGGAAAGATATATAAGGAAGAAAAAATTCAACGGAGCTTAAATCATTTTTTTACCCTTAATAATTTAGGGGCGCTCCGCGAATTATCACTTCGAGAAGTTGCGGATGATATGGATGAGAAAATTAGTCAATTTACTGAGGAACCAATTGGAGTAAAGGAAAAGATTCTTGTTTGCGTGCAGTACAGTTCTACAGCAGAAAAGCTTATTCGCCGTGGATGGCGCATGGCAAACCGTTTAAATGCAGAATTATATGTACTAAATGTAGAAAGAGAAACGATTGAATCTATATCAGAAGCAAAAAAACAAGTTATTGAAGAATGGAAAGCGTTAACGAATCAATTTGATGCAACCTTTTTATTAGAAGAAGCAAAAGGAAGTAAGCCGGCAGATGCAATTATTAAGGTGGCAAGAGAGCGACAAGTCACACAAATTTTGCTTGGACAATCAGCAAGAACAAGATGGGAAGAAATTCGCAAAGGTTCCATTGTAAATGAAATTATGAGACAGACGAAGAATATTGATATTCATATTGTGGCGGATCAAAGAGGATAAGAATCTCTAAAAGTAGTTTTTAGAGATTCTTTTTTCACGATTACTATATACAAGTTAAAAAAACTTTTTTTAGGGGAGGACGAGAGCATCTGGCCGTGCATAGAAGCGGTCAGGGCCTTTTCCTGCCACATTCAATGTTTAAAACAAAGAGAGAAAACAAGTCGCGGTCATGTTGTATTTTGCATAACAGTGACTTATACGTCCTGAGTGATTGAAAATATTATCTTTCTAAATTGCTTCTTTTCTTGTTTGAGAATGAATAAAATTCTTAATTGCATATAAGAGAAACAATAGAAAAACTATAGATCCTGAAAAGAAAATCCAAAAGTAATTTTGATCAAATAATAGAAAACTTCCAAGGAGTGGACCGACTCCCATTCCGAAGTAGCGAATAAAGTTATAGATGCCAATAGCAGTTGCACGTTCATCCACAAATTCTTCTGTTAATAATGTTGTATGAGTTGGCATTGATAATCCCATGCTGAATCCGTATAAAGAAATGACGATAATAAGGATAGGGACATTCATGCTATAGGTGATAGAAAATAATAAGATACATGCAATATGAAAGAAACTTGTAAAGAGTAAAGCATGTTTTGTCTGGATTTTCTTTTGCAATATTTTATAACAATAGCTGCCTACCATCATACATAATGACATGGGAACAAAGATGAGCCCAATCGTATCTGGATGAAGATGAAATAAAGTTTTTAATATGGATGGTAAAAAGACAAGGAAGCAAAAGTAAAGATAAAATTGCATAAAACCAATTATAACAATGGTAAAACCAATCTTATTTTGTAAAACGCGAAAGTAGTGTTTTGCTGCTTGTTGTTTTATAGAAGAAACAGGCTTTGTTTCTGGAAGTAAAACAATGTTTATAAGTAATAAAATGATACTAATCGTCCCTAAAAAGAGAAAGATAGAAACGTGACCATTTCTATTTCCTAAATAGCCCCCCATTAAAGGACCAATAGCAGGTGCCAGTGCTAAAAGCATCTGGTAGATGCTCATTGCTTTGCCGCGTTCATTACCTTCATATAAATCTCCAATGATGGTAGCTGAAACAACTGGAATAGCTGCTGTTCCAAAAGCTTGAATGGCTCTAAATACAAGAAATACATAAATGTTTGATGAAAAAGCACAACCTATTGAGCCGATGAAACTCATCAATAGCCCTGGAATGAGAATGTATTTTCGTCCTTTTGTATCAATAAGTGGGCCATATACAATTTGCATAATCGCAAGTACAAAAGTAAAAAAGGAAACAGTAAGATTGACTAAATATAATGATGTATGAAATGACCCCTGAATCATTGGCAAGATAGGAGTATACATATTTTGGGCTAGTGAGCCTAATAAAGCGCTAATACAAACGACATAGAAAATAGGTGTTCGGTTTGTTGTAGTTGTCATAAATAACCCTCCTTATTTTAGTTTCCTTGGAAACTAAAATAATTTTAACATAATTTTCTTTTTTGTAAATAGATAGTGTAAATTATATTTAAAATATGGAATACTATAAAGTATAATTGTTTCTAAGGAAACGTAATTTGTGTTTGGAGGGAAACAAATTGAACTGCACAGCTGAGCAAAAACAAATATTAGTTGATATGCAAGCACTTATTCATAAGAAAGAAGAGTACATGAAAGAAGTACATGAACAATTTTTAGGTGAAATGGGGATAAATGATATTTCATTATCAGAATTACATGTGATTGCCTGTATAGGAGAAGAAGGCTTAATGAATGTAACGGCAATTACTGAAAGTATGGGAATGACAAAAGGGGCCATTTCTAAAATTTGTACAAAATTATTTAATAAGAATTTTGTTGAAAAGATGAAAATGTTGAACAACCAAAAAGAAATATTCTTCCGTTTAACAGACAAAGGGAGAGAAATATATACTGCTCATGAAACGTTACATAATCAAGCTGAAGAAGAGTGGTTATTATTTTTAGATAAATATACAAAAGAAGAGCTGGAGGTTATTCAACAATTCATAGCGGATGTAACGATGCATATAGGAACGAAGGAGAGATAAAGAGATATTTCGTTTCAGGCAAGTCGTCTGAATATGGTTTCTCAAAAGTTTTATATATAATAGAAAGAGATATTTAACAAAGTGAATCATCATAAAGTATATATAGAACGAGGAGAGAGAGCCATGCTTGAAAATACGGGTTTAGTATTAGAAGGCGGCGGTATGCGCGGCGTATATACAGCTGGTGTATTAGAATATTTTATGGAAAACGATTTACATTTTCCATATGTGATTGGTGTATCAGCGGGTGCGTGTAATGCAGCGTCGTATCTTTCAAGACAAAAAGAGAGAAATAAAACAGTAAACATTGAATATGTGACACATCCAAGATATTTATCGTATACAAACTTTTGGAAAAAGCGTCAGCTCTTTGATATGGATTTTATTTTTCGTGAAATTCCGATGCAACATGTACCATTTGATTTTGAAACGTATTTTAATACGGAGCAGCAATTTCTTGTTGGAACAACGGATTGTGAAACGGGACAACCTGTCTATTTTGAAAAAGGCCATTCACAAGAAGAAGCATTAACAGTATTACAAGCGTCAAGTTCATTGCCTTTTGTCGCGCCTGTCGTAGAATTTGACGGGAAAAAGTTATTGGATGGTGGCATCTCAGATCCAATTCCTGTTCGAAAAGCGCAGGAAGATGGTTACAGAAAATCAGTTGTTATTTTGACAAGGAATAAAGGGTATGCGAAGAAAAAATCAAAATTTGGATGGATTGCAGGGAAAGCATATAAAAAATATCCTAAATTAGTAGACGCAATGTTAACTCGTTACGAAGTGTATAATGAAACCCTTCATTATATTGAAAAAGAAGAAGCAGCTGGAAATATATTTGTGATTCGGCCGACAGAACAATTACAAGTGAATCGTATGGAGAAGAATCCAGAAAAATTACAGCGCTTGTATGATCAAGGATTTCGAGATGCTGAGAAAATGTATGGAGACTTGGTGCAATTTCTTAGTAAGTAAAAAGGTGACTCAAAGTAATATGAGTCACCTTTTTTTAATGTGGTATAAATACTAACTGATAAGCAAATAAAATACCAAATACGTATACAAGCGGATGAACCGCACGGAATTGTCCTTTTGCCACTTTCATAAGAGGGTATGAAATGAAGCCAAGCGCAATACCTGTTGCAATACTTGATGTAAGCGGCATGCTTAAAATCACTAAAAATGCAGGGAAAGCTTCATCAAATGCATCCCAATCAATGTGACGAACTGCGCCCATCATTAAGCTACCAACAATAATTAATGATGGTGCTGTAATAGCGGAAACGCCAGATACTGCACCGACAAGTGGTCCGAAGAATGCAGTTGCTGCAAACAGTGCCGCAACAGTTAATGTTGTTAAGCCTGTACGACCACCAGCCGCAACACCAGCAGAAGATTCAATATAAGCAGTTGTTGGTGTTGTCCCAAACATAGAACCAATCGTTGCTGAAATAGAATCGGAAAGAAGAGCACGTCCGGAATTTGGAAGTTTGCCATCTTTCATCAGGCCGCCTTGCTGTGCAACACCAAGTAGTGTACCTGTTGTATCGAATAATGTTACAAGGAAGAGCGAGAAGACAACGCCGTATAATCCGTAGTGAATGACATCGGACACTGCTGTAATTGGATTAGAAACAATTACGCCTTCTGGTAAACCTGGCAGAGAGGTAACTCCGTTTGAAAACGTTAATTGTCCAGTAAAGTAAGCGATAACTCCTGTTAATAACATACCGATAAATAATGCACCGTTCACGTTTAAACACATTAGTACTAACGTAATCCCAAGTCCAGCTAATGCAAGTAAAACAGACGGAGAGTGAAGATCTCCAAGCCCAACTAAATTTGAAGGATGTTTCGTAACAATCCCTGTTAGACGTAAGCCGATAAATGCGATAAATAAGCCGATACCAGCTGTAATCGCATGTTTTAAGTTTTCAGGAATAGCTTCCATTAATTTTGTACGGAAAGAAGTTAATGATAGCAAAATTAAAATCATACCTGCTACGAATACAGCAGAGAAAGCAATTGCAAATGTCATGCCTTCATGAGTTTTGACAACTGAGTAAGCAAAGTAAGCATTTAATCCCATACCTGGTGCAATTGCAATTGGTAAATTTGCAAAGAATGCCATACATAATGTTCCGACAACAGCAGCGATGATTGTTGCTGTAAATGCTTGTTCAAATGGAACACCTGCATCACCAAGGATGACTGGGTTTACGACGATAATGTATGCCATTGTTAAGAAGGTAATAATACCAGCCATAATTTCAGTTTTAATAGAAGTTTGATGTTTTGAAAGGTTAAACATAAAAACATCCTTTCTTTTTACGAATAATTGTCACAACAGTTATATATAATATTCGTTATTTTGTTTTTTGGCAAGAGTTTTAGAGAAAGAAATTCATTTTTTCGGTTTTTTATGGAGAAATTTCGAATGTTAAACGCGTTTTCTATGTATATATTTCGTTTTTTGTAAGAATTAAGTATATTTTTTTGATTTCGTACATCATAAGAAAGACATATGATAAGGAGGTTTTTATAGTATGACGGAACAACCGAAGAAAACATTACCCCCGCAACATCAAGAGAAACAGCCGGGAATTGAGAAGATTATGAATCCACGTCCGAAATGTATAGATGAGAATTATGTAGGAAGTGGGAAGCTTCAAGGAAAAGCGGCACTGATTACAGGAGGAGACAGCGGAATTGGAAGAGCGGTAGCGATCGCTTTTGCAAAAGAGGGAGCAAATATAGCGATTGCGTATTTAGATGAGCATGAAGATGCAGAGGAAACGAAGCGCTGGGTCGAAGCGCAAGGCGTAAAGTGTTTTTTATTTCCAGGAGATGTAAGTGAAGAGCAGCATTGCCAACAAGTTGTAGCAGAGGCTGCCACGCAATTGGGAGGTTTACATATTGTTGTGAATAATGTTGCGCAGCAATATCCGCAGCAAGGCTTAGAATTTATTACAGCAGAGCAGCTGGAAAAGACATTTCGAATTAATATCTTCTCGTATTTTTATATAGCAAAAGCGGCACTTGCTCATTTAAAACAAGGTGATGTCATTGTGAACACTGCTTCCATTACGGCGTATGAAGGAAATGAGCAGCTCATTGATTATTCGGCAACAAAAGGAGCGATTGTCTCTTTTACACGTTCATTGGCAAAATCTTTAGTTCCAAAAGGTATTCGAGTTAACGGCGTTGCGCCAGGACCAATTTGGACACCGCTTATTCCATCAAGTTTCGATGAGAAAAAAGTATCTGAATTTGGCAGCAATGTTCCGATGAAACGGCCGGGACAACCGTATGAAGTAGCACCGGCTTATGTATATTTAGCTTCAAATGATTCTACTTATGTTTCGGGACAAATCCTACACGTTAACGGGGGCGTGATTGTTAACGGTTAGGATACTCTCGTGCCGAACGGTGTCGAAAGGTCTTTAAACTGTGTCGAATCGCCGATATATCACAAATTCCGCCGATAAATGTACCATTTCCGCCGATATATTGTAAAAAGCGCTGATATTTTTGAGAGCGCATAAAAAGGGACTGATCGTAAAGATCAGTCTCTCATTCATAAGAATGGGACTTATAGTAAAAACTAAATGAACCATAGTATTTTCATGGTGAGATTTTGAGGGGAATGTGGAGGTGACATTGATGAAAAAAGCATGTTCACTTGCATTATTATTTCTTTTCTTTTTTTTATGGGTACCAATTGCTTTTGCTGAGAAGGCAGATCATTTATTGCTTATAAATTTAGCAACAAATCAATTATCTTTTTTTGAAGATGGAAACTATGTACGAACTTTTCCTATTACAACAGGCAGGAAAAACACGCCTACACCAGAAGGAACATTTTGCATTATTAATAAATATAAAAATAAAGAATATCATCGAAAAAATATTCCAGGTGGTGCACCTAATAATCCACTTGGTACTAGATGGATGGGCTTAAATAAAAATGAATATGGAATTCATGGGACAAATCGTGAATGGACGATTGGCAGACGTGAGTCGAACGGATGTATTCGTATGTATGACCGAGATATTCAATGGTTGTATGAGCGAATTCCATTACAAACGAGGGTAATTATTACTCATTTTCATACATCTCCTGAATATGCAGCGCATCAATTTGGATACCGGGTTGTCAGCTGGAACGGACGTATGCTAGAGGAAGAGCAGATTGGGAAGATTACAACGATCGATCAGACGAAAATATATTGGCAAGAGCCGAACGGACAATTTACAGAAATTCAAACAGTATTACCGAATGAAGTATATCCTGTGTATTCGCAAGGAAAGAAAGGATTTTATTATATAGGGAATAATTTATATATTATGGATGAAAAAGAAACGACAGTAAAGTATGAGCAAGTTCCTTACTCCGTATTAAGCAATATATATAAACGAAAATACGAAGTAAAGTAAAGGATACCGTTTGGGCATGGTATCCTTTTTTCATCCCGCATTAACTGGCAGTAAGATCCGCCACTTCAAGATTCAGAGAGAAACGAGGAAGATAGGTGAGAGATGAAAAAACTCTCCACTGATGGAAGTTTTATTTTATATCGCATCTGAATTCTTCCTTGAATAGAATGTTGTAAAGGTGAGGGGGAATATGCAATGGAAAAGGAAGACGGTAAATTTGCATTTAAAATTTTTTTAATCGCATTGTGCTTATTTGTTATATATTTGTTTATTTCATTTATCTTTTCTATGTACATTCCGTATATAGACTTATTGTTATTGGTGGGATTTGTATGGGCATTTGTTGAAGCGAGAGAGTGTGAAGATAGTATATATCGCCGGATTACATTGGGCGGAACGGCTTTTATTCTTATTGTATATATTGCAATGATGCATGATGTTTGGAAGCAAGGGTTTATTTGGATATAAGAGCGTACGATGATAAAGGCGAAAAAGAAAGCCCATCTCATGTAGTGTGATGAGATGGGCAGCGGTTTAATATTTTGGCTGAAATGTATGGCAACATGTTTCTACACTTGTTGTTGCCGAACTTTCTATCATCTGTCCAGATAAGATTGAATTTGTAAATGACTCGTCCTCTGAATGTATAGACTCTTGAGAGTCAGGTTGTACGAAGATGGCATTTGCTTGACAAAAGTTACCCTGTCCCCAAAATGAGCAGTTAGAGACAGAGCATCGTACTTCTGGCATAGGATCCCCCTCCTTATACAAATAGTGTGAGGTTTTTGAGCACACTTCATG
The DNA here is from genome assembly GCF_900116295.1 of Bacillus sp. 103mf. Taxonomy (GTDB): domain Bacteria; phylum Bacillota; class Bacilli; order Bacillales; family Bacillaceae_G; genus Bacillus_A; species Bacillus_A bruguierae. The sequence goes on along the minus strand of NZ_FPAF01000006.1, from coordinate 187,549 downwards.
TATACAGGAAGTTTCCTTTTCTTGTTACTTTTTATTTTGTGTAAACCACTTTTTAAATTCGTCTTTCGGTTGTTCTCCTTCAATACGACTTACTTCTTTACCTTCTTTAAAGTGGATGATAGTTGGTGTACCTGTAATTTTAAGTTCATCCCACACAGCCTTTGGTTCATTTTCTAAGTCGATAACTTTCACATCGATGTTCATATCTTTTGCCATTGGAACGATAATTGGTGATACTTTATGGCAGTGTGGACAGCTTGTTTGGTAGAAGTATATCGTTTGATCTTTCTTTTCTTGTATGTTTTTTCGAATATCGTCTAGAGAAATTTTATTTGTGTAGTAATCTGTTTTGGCTTCTTCTTTTTGTTCTATGTTTGATACAGCAAAAATAGCGATTAATAAAGCGATGACAATACCGCCGAAAAGAAACATTTTCTTCATTATTTCATCTCCTTATTTGTCTTTAGTAAAAGAAAACTACAAATTGAAATCGTTACAAACGCAATTAGTGCTAAAAATGGAATTGTGACGAAGCCGAACCAATTAATATACTGTCCTGTACAAGGAACTCGTCCGCATATTGTACCAGCTTCTGAGAAAGCAGGAATTTTTTGAATGGCATAATGGTATAGCGATATACAAGCGCCGATGCTTGCGATTGGAAAAGAATATGTGGCAATGCGGTAATCTTTGCGTGCCACTGCAATTCCAAGCAGTAACACAAATGGATACATAAAAATACGTTGGTACCAACATAATGCACAAGGTTCAAATTTCATAATTTCGGAAAAATATAAGCTTCCGAGTGTAGCAATAAATGAAGTTCCCCAAGCGGTAAATAACAGAGCTTCTTGTTTTTTTTCGCGGTCCATTTTTTATACCTCTCTTATAATAGTTACATACAAAATTATAGTATGAGGAGGAGGGAAAAAGAAAGCAAAATATTCGACAAAATAAAAGTTTTTTACGCTGAAAACTCGGGAATAAAAAAACAAGGTGATATACACCTTGTTTTTCATTGGATTTTAATGGTTTACAGCTTTCGTTGAATTCATAAAAAAGTCGTAAATTGCTTCTTTATTTTTGTGTGGATCAAGTTCTAATACTGCCCCGGCATGTTCGTATGTTTTTGGTTCATATCCATTTGCTACTGGAATTCGCATCGTTTTCACTTTTTCGATAGGATGAACGAGAACGTTACTGCCAAGTGAGAATAGCATTTGAGTATCCATACTAGTTTGAATATAAGGGAGAAGGTCTTGTACCATCATAGGTAATTGGAAGACTCCGTCTACGGATTGCACTTTTTCAGTAAAGGCTTTTTGCAATGCTTGTAGTACTTCTTGCTGGCGCTGTACACGTCCAAAGTCGCTTTCAGCATCATGACGGAAGCGTGCATATTTTAATAATTCTTTTCCGTGTAATCGCTGAGAACCAGGTTGTACATGTAATCCCATATCGTTGATGATTGTCTGTGTTACATTTACGGCAATTCCTTCTGGAGCAACGGTATCTACAATTTTTTCAAATGCGGCAAAGTCGATGGTAACGTAATGGGATACATCGATTCCAAAATTATGTTGGATGGTTTTTCGTAATAATTCAGGACCGCCATAATAGTAGGCGGCATTAATTTTATTATACTTTTTATCGTATGTAGGAATCTCTACGTAGCTATCGCGCATAATAGAAGCAAGCTTGACCGTTTTTTCTTGTTTATTATATTGTGCAATCATAATCGTATCAGCTCTAGCTTGTGCTTCCCCGCGTGAATCGCTTCCAATTAGGAGTACATTAAGTAATCCTTGTTCGTTTTTCACTCCTTGAAACTTAGGCGGTGTTTGTTTTGGTGATTTTTGACAACCAATTATCAATAGTACGATAAGTAAAAGTAAGTAAATGTGTTTTTTCATACCATCACGTCCGTTTGCTTAATGTTCATAATATGCATTATGAACAATAGCTTGGCAAAATATACAAAAACGCTACCCCGGTGCATAGGGATAGCGTCTTATCATAGTAGGAGCTCAATTCGTTTTATATGTTGTGATTTACATATGGACTTGTTCTGTATATGTTTTCTGCGTAGCATGATCAATATATTGAAACAAAAGTTGAAGCTGTTTGTCAATTTCTGATAAATCTTTGCCGTATTGATACGCATGTAGGAAGTGTTCAATTCGTTTCGAAAACAACTGATCTTCTGTTTGTACCATAAGTACAAGCAGTTTCTCCCAATTACAGCAATATGTGTAATAAAGGGCCTTATCGTAGTCGGTGTATGTGTGCATTGTGTGCCTCCTTTAATGAGGAGTTATATATAGTGTGTGACAGAAAAAAAGAAATACACTTGAAAGAATTTGTTAACAGTGCGATGGAATTAATGAGGCTTTACATAAAAAAACGAGGGAGATAATTCCTCGTTTTTCTTTCGTTTAAATGGGGAATATTTTAATACATCAAAAAATTTTATTTTACGATTTTGGCATTGGAGTAGGTGTTGGTTTTGCATATCCTTCTTTATATTTATTATCAATGTATTTTCGAATTTCAAGCGGCGATTTACCTTTTTCTTGTAATCTTGCTGATTCTAGTGCAATCTCTAAGCAATTTACACAAGTTGTTGCGTGAGAATCCCAAACAACTTGACCATCTTTTTTGATTTCACGAATAAAGCAGTTTTTATTGCTTTTATGTCCCGCGCTCTCACCGCATCCGCAGTAGCATGGAATCCATTGAAGTAATTCAGCGTGCTGTCCTGCCACATCGTAAACTTTTTTAATTTGTGCATCATGTTCAGATAAGAAAGAAGGAAGTGTATCGATTCCTTTTGTTGTTTCGGCAATATCTCTTTGCTCTTCTGTATGATGTTTATGTGATGAGCTCGTTTCTTTTGCTGGTTGTTTTTGTTCCGTATTGTTGCAGCCTATCATTGTAAATGTAAGTATTCCCGTCATACAACATAACAAAAGCGGCTTTTTCATTGGCATCCCCCTTTATTTTCACTTTACTGAAATTGTAACAGTCTCCTCAGTTGTTTCCTACGAGAAATGGACAGGTATTAAACATATATTAAGCGTAGCTCACTTTTAGAAGTAAAAAAGAAGGAGCGAATATACACTCCTTCCTTATTTTGCTTTTTTCACTTTTATTTCAGCTTTTAATTTCTTCATTTCAGCTTTTATATCCTCTTTTTTCACATTTAATTTTTCAGCAATTTGTTTTACATTCATACCGTCTTTCTTCATTTTTAAAACGTCATTTAAAGGTGTGTTACTCTTTTGTGAAATAATGTTGAGCGCAGCAAGCTGGAATAAAGATACTTCATAGTCACGCATTGTTTGTTTCACTTGGTCTGGCGTTGATTTTTGCATGTCTGCTACTTTTTGAAACAATTTTGCTTTCATCTCTTTACTCATATGATGTTTATGTAGTTTCTTCGCATCAACGCCGAAGTGCTGCGCAGTTTCTTTCCATACTCGTTTTTGTTTATAGTAGTCTAATACAGTGTTAATATCTTTGCCGCTTAACTTTGCGATACGAGCCGCTTTCCAAATTTCATGCTTTTGATAGCCTTTTTCTGTTAATGATTTGTATTGCTCTTCAGAAATAAATTTGTGGTGTTTCGTTTCTGCTCGTGAGTTATCCGTAGAAGCGTATGCAGTTAGCGATGTTGCTCCGCATAATAATGATACCGCTAACATTCCTGTTACTAGCTTTTTCTTCATGTTCTATCACTCCTATATGTAGTTGATTGCTTTTGTTATAGCTTATCCAAAAAGTATGACAAAACTATGAACAAATTATGTTTTAAATAGGTACAAATTAAAAAATCGACATAAAAACCCTCTTTCTTTTTAGGTAGGCGAGATCATCTGGCCATGCATAGAAGCAACTTATATGTTAAAAATTTAAAATAGATTTATCCCGCATTAACGGGCAGTAAAACCCCCACCTCAAGATTGAGAGAGAATCGAAGAAGATAGGTGGAGGATAACTGCCCGTAAAAGCCCGATTGGGCGGGCTTTCCATCAGTGGGGATGAAGAAAACCCCCGCTGATGGAAGTTTCACTTTATATGTATGTACGAAAAAAGAGAGGTAGCAAGTTGTTTCTATATGATAAGAGTTTTAAAATGAAGAAAAAGATTTCAATGAATGGAGAAGATGCTGCGATGCATGTATTAATTGTAGAGGATAATGAGAGTGTGTGTTCCATGCTTGAAATGTTTTTTTTGAAAGAAAACTTTCAAGTAACATTTGTCGCAGATGGCTTAGAAGCATATGCATTGGTTCAAAAGAAAGAATGGGATTTGCTTATTATAGATTGGATGATTCCAGGGATGGATGGTATAAAACTATGTAAAAAAATAAGAGAAAGCAGTGACGTTCCTATCATTATGTTAACAGCAAAAGATAGCGAAGCAGATCAAGTGCTAGGGTTAGAAATTGGGGCAGATGATTATGTTACAAAGCCGTTTAGCCCGCTTGCATTAATCGCAAGGATGAAGGCAGTTGTTCGTCGTTTATCCAAAAAACAGGTAAAAAGTGAAACGAATCATTTTCATATTAATGAAGAAACGAGAGAAGTATTTTTAGACGGCGTGAAAGTGAATAATTTAACGCCAAAAGAATTTGAATTACTCCTCTTTTTTACGAAGCACCCACGCCAAGTATTTCGAAGAGAGCAGCTCTTAGAACGCATTTGGGGATATCAATTTTACGGAGATGAACGAACGGTGGATGTACATATTAAACGGCTTCGTAAAAAAATTAGGACTGACTCGCATATATGGATTCATACTGTATGGGGCATCGGTTACAAATTTGATGAAGTGGTAGCTGTCTGTGAAAAGGATTAAATATTTTTATAAGTTATTGTTTAGTTACATTTTTGTTTTACTTGTTGCCTTTATTCTATTAAGCGTCATGTTTTTAAGTTTAGCTGAAAATCTTGCTTATGAAACAAAGGTAGAAGAGCTTACTTCTTATGGGACTAAAATTATTGATGAGCTTGAGAAAAAAGAAATGGATGTTCATGTTGTGAAATTGAAACATTTTTCTAGTCTATTACGTGCACGTGACACAAAGTTTTTCATCTTTAATGAAAAGGGAGAAATTACGCAATCACCCGTTCATGTAAAGAAAAATCCATTGTTAAGCGAGGCGGAATGGAAGAAAATTCAACATGGTGAAACATTGAAAATAAAACGAGACGTGAACAGATTTGAACAGCCTGTATCAATTGTTGCGATTCCATATATGAGAAATGGTGAACTGCAAGGAGGTGTGATGTTAACGTCTCCCATTCACAGTACACTTGAAATTATTACGGAATTAAATCGTTATTTATTAATTGCAGCAGGTGTTACGTTTCTAATTGTACTCGTAGTCAGTATTTTTTTCTCGCGCTCTTTAGTAAAACGGGTGCAGCGCCTTCGCAAGGCAACCGCAATGATTGCAAAAGGTCAGTATGATGTACATATTCCTATTGGACAATATGATGAAATTGGTTTGCTCGGAAACGATTTTAATAATATGGCACAGCAACTTCAGAAAGCACAGACAGAAATCAATCGTTTAGAAAAGCGAAAACGTCAATTTATTGCTGATGTTTCCCATGAATTAAAAACACCGCTTACAACAATGAATGGTTTAGTAGAAGGGATGAAGAATGATCTCATTCCAGAGGAGAAAAAGCAGCGCTGCTATGAAATGATGGAACAAGAAACGAAGCGATTGATTCGCCTCGTTAATGAAACGTTAGACTATGAAAAAATTCTTTCAAATGAAATTACACTTCAAAAAGAAGAAATTGACGTAAAGGAAATCTTTGAAGTCATTAGTGAACAATTAGAACTGCAAGCAGAAGAAAAAGGAAATAAAATTGAAATCGATGTCCCGGCTCGTTTATTTGTTTACGCTGATTATGACCGGTTGCTTCAAATTTTACTGAACATCACCAAAAATAGTCTGCAATTTACAGAGAACGGAACGATTCTATTACGAGGAAAAAAAGAAGGACAAACAATAAGTATTGAAATTACAGATACAGGAATAGGAATGAAGCAAGAAGAAGTCGCTGTCATATGGTCGCGTTTTTATAAAGCGGATGCTTCTAGAACGAATAGCTATGGTGAATTTGGATTAGGGTTATCGATTGTCAAGGAACTTGTGAAACTGCACGATGGAACGATTGAAGTAACGAGTGAACAAGATAAAGGAACAACGTTTATCATACGTTTTCTCAGGTCATAAAAATCGTCTTACATAAAGTAAGGCGATTTTTTGTTACGTCAGGAAAAGGATTTAATCGCTTCTATACATGTCCAGAAAGTGAAACTTCCGTCAGTGGGGGTTTTCTTCATCCCCCACCTATCTTCTTTGCTTCTCTCTGAATCTTGAGGTGGGAGTCTTACTGCCCACGAATAGCGGGATAAAAAGAAAAGAGTTTTTTTGTATTAAATATTGATTTATATAAGGAAACTAACTTATAATTGAAATTGATAATCTTTATCAACTAAAAGAGTATACATATAGATATAAAATGATGAAGGAGAGGAAAAGATGACAACTTATACTTCCATCGCAACTGTTGTGAAAGAAAGAAGATCAATTCGGACATTTATAAATAAAGTAGTAGAAAAAGAATTATTGATTGAATTATTAAATGATGCAACGTGGGCACCGAATCATAAACACCGCGAGCCGTGGCAATGTAAATTATTTATGGGAGACGGCCGCAAAACATTTGTAAACGCTGTTTTAAGCTCATTTTCAGCAGAGGAAAGAGAAAAACGCGGAAAAATGCTAACAGAACGGTTTATGAATACACCAGCTCAAATCGTTGTTTATATGGATGAAGACCCGCGCCAAGTACAGCGTGATGAAGACTATGCTGCTGTATGTGCATTTATACAAAACTTTCAGCTTCTAGCTTGGGAACATCAATTAGGAACTGTTTGGAAAACGGGCGGACTCATTTACAATCCTGATTTTATGAAAGCAATTGGTTTAACGAAAGGACACAGAATTGTTGGTGTTTTACATGTTGGATATTTTGATAAAGTACCAGAAGGAAAAGAGCGTACGCCGATTATGGAGAAGCTGGAGATTATTGAAGGATAACAAAGAAGGATGCATGAGCATCCTTTTTTTGTTATGCGAGTTCTGCTGGAAGAGTGAATGTTCCATCGTTATGTTGATGTAATGTGTAGACGTGTGTAATCGCACTTGTATGTATGGCACCGTAAATGTGCGGATATCGTTCACCGTTTGCAGCTAATTCGTACTTAATTTCTGCTTGTACACGTTCGGCATCAATCGCTAACAATACAAGAGAAGGTTTTGATGCAAAATGTTTATGAGCAACTCGTAATGATTGATGAAGAAATGAGCAGTGAATGAAGCCTTCATCGTGTAAAGAAGGTTCGACAATTGCTCCTGTTTCCTTTGCGTTCTCCCACGCTTGTACTGTCATAACTTTCATGATTGTTTTCATAGTATTGTCCCCTTTGTAATGACTGTTTTCCTAAAGAAAATTTTACATGTTTTTCAAGTTAATCGCATCTAAAAGATAAAATAAATAGAGGTAGTTTCTTTAATCTTCATGAAAGCTTGCTTCTATTCATACACTTTCATAAGGGAAGGTGTAAGGAGGGAAAAGAGATGAGAAGCAGTGAGGAGCAAGCATTGCAATATGCAATTGCGGAAATTACGGAAATCGCGACAGGATTTGGGTTAGATTTTTATCCGATGCGTTATGAAATTTGTCCAGCCGATATTATTTATACATTCGGTGCCTACGGGATGCCAACACGCTTTTCACACTGGAGTTTTGGAAAACAATTTTATAAGATGAAACTTCATTATGATTTAGGACTGAGTAAAATATATGAGCTCGTAATTAACTCTAATCCGTGCTATGCATTTTTATTAGATACAAACTCACTCATTCAAAATAAACTTATTGTTGCTCACGTATTGGCGCATTGTGACTTCTTTAAAAATAATATTCGGTTTTCTAACACAAAACGGGATATGGTGGAAAGTATGGCAGCAACTGCAGAGAGAGTAAAAATTTATGAACATAAATACGGAAAAGCAGAAGTCGAAACGTTTTTAGATGCAGTGTTGGCTATTCAAGAGCACATTGATCCTTCACTTATGAGACCAAAGTTTTCGTGGAGTGCAGATAATCAAGAAGAGGAAAAACAAACAAGAAAGGCTCCTACGCCATATGATGATTTATGGAACTTAGAGAATCGAAATAAGAAACGTGAATTACCTAATGCACGGAAGAAAAGAAAAATTCCGCCGCAACCAGAAAAAGATTTACTTCTCTTTATTGAAAAATACAGCCGCGAACTAGAAGAGTGGCAGCGCGATATTTTAACGATGATGCGTGAGGAAATGCTGTACTTCTGGCCGCAGCTTGAAACAAAAATCATGAATGAAGGCTGGGCTTCGTATTGGCACCAACGCATCCTCCGCGAAATGGACTTAAGCTCGGATGAAGCCATTGAATTCGCGAAGCTAAACGCAGGAGTCGTGCAGCCGTCAAAAACGAGCATTAACCCGTACTACCTCGGTATCAAAATTTTTGAAGACATCGAAGAACGCTATAACAATCCGACAAAAGAAATGATACGCCAAGGCGTAAAACCAAACTCAGGAAGAGAAAAAATCTTTGAAGTGCGCGAAATTGAATGGGACGTATCATTCCTGCGAAATTACTTAAACAAAGAACTTGTCATGCGCGAAGATATGTATTTATTCCAGCGCCAAGGAAAAGATTATAAAGTCATTGATAAAAATTGGGAAAATGTTCGTGATCAGCTAGTCAATATGAGAACAAACGGTGGATTTCCGTATTTAGTTGTCGAAGATGGGGACTATTTAAAGAATGGCGAATTGTACATTAAGCATTGTTATGAAGGAATTGAACTGGATTTAAAATATTTAGAGAAAGTATTGCCATATGTTTATCAAGTATGGGGAAGAACGGTGCATATGGAGTCTACCGTAGAAAATAAGAGTGTTGTGTTTTCATATGATGGGAAGATGGTGCATCGGAAGTATGTGTGAGGGCCGCTGGAATTAGCGGCTTTTTTATAGTGAATGGAGATTTGGTTCTAGGGATGGCGGTGTTTTCATAAGGAATTACTTCTTCACCTTTATTAGCAATCAAAATGATTATGGAATTCTATGTTAGTTTCTTTTATGTTTAGACTATTCTGAATATTCCGGTAGGTTGTATAATACTTGAAACGTTATTGAATCAAGAGTAAGGTGGAGGGATTTTTATGAAAATGTTAGAAACTGAGCGGTTAATGTTAAGGAATTGGCAAGAAAGCGATTATTTGGACTTGTACGAGTATGCAAGTGATGGAAGAGTTGGTCCGAATGCAGGTTGGGCTCCTCATAAAAATATAGAAGAAAGCAAATCTATTATAAACATGTTTATCGAAAATGGTGATTCCTATGCGATTGTTCTGAAATCTGAAAACAAAGTAATTGGTGGACTTGGATTGCATGATAGGATCCCTGACGAATCACTTAAAGACTTAAAACAAAGAGAAATTGGCTATGTTTTAAATCCAAAATACTGGGGAAAAGGATATGTTCCTGAAGTTGTTAATACCGTAATTAAATACGGATTTGAAGAGATGAAATTGGCTATAATTTGGTGTGGACATTACGATTTTAACTTAAAATCCAAAAGAGTGGTTGAAAAATGTGGCTTTAATTATAAGTTTAGTCATGATATCACTTTAAAGCAATTAGAAGATAAAGTAGTGAGCAGTTGGTTCTATAATATTTCTAAAGATGAATATTATAGTAGAATTAAAAAGGAATTAGGGACTAAAATTTAAAAGAAATTCCAAGAAGCAGAAGCGAATTCCGGGCAATTTAGTTGAATGAAATAACAAACTACAAAGATAACTGGAGAGGTCCAAATGAGTAAAGTAGGAATACATAAGGTAGATATTACACCTCCTTTAGGTATTGATTTTATTGGATACCATAGAGAAACAGGGGTCTGTAATATTGATGAACACATTTATGCAACAGTATACGTGTTTGAAAGCAATCAAACAAAGACCATATTTATTAGCATTGATAACATAGGAATGCTAATAGAAGATACCGTAACAATTCGGGAACAAATTGCAAATGAGTTAAATGTTCCATTTGAAAACATAATGGTTACTCATACCCATTCTGGTCCGGAAACAGTTGGTGATGATAAATTAATAAAGTCTTATAAAACGATTCTAATTAACAATGTGGTAAGAGCTGCTGTTATTGCAAATGACAATATGCAACCATCTGAAGTTGGTTGGAACGTAACAATTGGTGAAATAGGAGTAAATCGAAGAGAAAAAACACCTGATGGTAAAGCAAAAATGGGTGTAAATGAAAATGGAGTTGTAGATAAACGAATCGGTGTTTTAGCAATCAGAAACGACCAAACAAAGGATTTAATTGGAATCATTGTATTTTGTACGGCACATCCAAATGTTTTAAAGGGAGATAGTGATAGATTATCAGCCGATTACCCAGGCTTAACAAGGGGAATTCTCGAACAAACACTTAATTGTCCGGTAACAATTGTTCAGGGAGCCTCGGGAAATGTAAATGCAAAATATCGTGGTTCAATGGAAGCATTAAAACAAATGGCTTACATAGTAAGTCGAAATGTTTTAACGATGTTGCCAACAATTACTTACAACTCAATTTCAAAGTTGAAAACTATTTCAAGCACATTACCAATGAAATTAAAGGATATTCCTGAACCTGATGAAATAAAGAAGATGGCGCTATTAGCTGAAAAACATTGGGGCATAAATACTGACGAATGGCTGACTAGCATGTTAGATAAATACAAACAAAATATGAGACAGTTAACAATTGATTTAGAAATTCAGTTACTTCAAATCAATGAAGGTTCATTTTCTGGGATACCGATGGAGCCATTTTCAGAAACAGCTCTAGAGATTAAAGAACAACTGAATAACGAACTCGCTTTTTTGGGTGGTTATACGAACGGTTATCTTGGTTATTTACCTACAAAAGAAGAATATAGATACGGAGGGTATGAAGTAGAACTAAATCCTGTGGTATATGGACCGGTTACAAATTTGTGGATGCCTCCAGAAGAGAATACTGCTGAGCTTGTAATGGACAAAGTTTTGGAACTATATAATTCTTAAAACTTTTATAATGAAGCAGTTTATAGATTAAGAGCTTGGAAATAATCCAAGCTCTTTGTTTATAGGCCCAATAAAGATAATTCTTGTTTTTGGTTCATATTCATAAAAAGCACCTCACCCTTTCTCATTAACATAAGAGAATAGTAACGTGCTTTTAACTTCAAAAATAGTCTAAATCCTTAAGTTGATGGATGTGGGGCAGCACCCAAATATGCTTGGATTAAAATCATTGCAAACAGCTAAAAAAGTGATTGCTGGAATAGAAGTTATGCATATGATTAAAAAAGAACAAACTCCCCAAGGTGAGGAGTCTGTCCAAAAACAGATATATATAAATCCAATTTGTTTTTTTTTACATATAGATTGCTACTATGAAAAAAAGGAACCTGCACTTGTTTGCTCTTTTTGGTTTTCGCTGCGCATGTGGCAGAATTAGGCCCTGAGCGATTCTATGCATGGCCAGTTGCTCTCGCCCACCGAAAAAGAAAAGGGTTTTTATGTTAGTTTTTCAATTTGCATCTATATATCTTATCCACTAGGAATCTTTCAATAGTGAATTAGAATAATGACTTAATACTTGCTAGGACAGTAAGTATACCTATAATAATGACAAATACATTGCTCGCTTTCCCTTTGTATTTAGTTAGTACTGGTACTTTATGGATCGCATACATTGGTAATAGACATAAGATAGCAGCAACTAACGGACCGCTAAGGGCATCAATGAGTCCAAGAATACTTGGATTTGCATAAGCAACATACCAGCATGTTAATACGACAAAAGTAAGGATCATTGTCTTAACCGTTTTTTCTCCTATATCTTTTCCGCGTGTTTTACTGGACTTGATAATCATGTCACGCATTACCTCATATGCTCCTATATAATGGCCAAGGAAGGACTTTGTTATGGCCACAAAAGCAATGATTGGAGCTGCAATAGTGATTATAGGCGAATTAAGCTCATTCGCAAGATATGATAGGATTGACAAGTTCTCTTTTTTTGCCATTATAAGATCATCTGGAGTCAAACTCAAGGTACTGCTCCAAACAAAGAACATAACAACAGCGAATGTCATGATATAACAAACTTTTTGTATTTGAGCACATTTGGCATCAGTAGCTTCTATTCCATAGGTAGCTCTCTGTTTCATAACAAATGACGAAATCATAGGAGAATGATTAAACGAGAATACTATGATTGGTAGTATCATCCATATCGTTCCGAAATATCCTGTTCCTGTTGAAGCGGTAGAGACACTTGAAAAACTAAGCATTGACGTATTCCACTGTGGAATCAAAGATATTGCGATAAAAAGTAGCGAAGCTATGAAAGGATATACTAGCATGCTCATTATCTTTACAGTGATATCTTGACCAAAATTTAGTATAGCTATAAGACCGAGTACTAATACAAGCGATAAAATGGCCCTTGGAGGCTCCGGCATGTGCAATTGATGCACGATAAAACTACTTGCGGTATTTGTAAGTGCAACCGAATACATCAGCACGATCGTATAAATTGAGACGAAATATACTATGTTAAAAATGCTACTTGCCTTATTTCCGAAATACTCTCTTATTGTACCTGTAATCCCCTCATCAGCAGAATTAGAAGCGTATATCATTTTAGCAAGCGCCCTATGTGAGTAATACATAACAGGATATGCAAGTATGGTAATTAACAGTAATGATAATAAACCACCTGAACCTGCATTAATAGGTAAAAAGAGTACTCCGGCTCCAATTGCTGTTCCAAAAAGGCTCAATGCCCAGGTAGTATCCTGTTTATGCCACTTTTTAGGGTCTGGATATTTCTCATTTTTTGCTGCAGTATTTTCAGCTTGAAATTCTATTTTTTTTGCAGTATTTCCATTCATATAATAATTCCTCCTTGTATCTTATTCTTACGTCTCTTTTTAAGGCTTAGGAATATAGACTATTCTTGAAAATGAATTGCTTCCAAGGTGTGCCACATATTCGCTAGTCATCAACCTGATAGATTTGTTAGCGTTCACAAAACATTTTAATTGCATAGTAGTATATTTTAGTGATAATGGCTCTCAATACACAGGCATCCTTAGGAGAACAATAGAGAATAGGATTGTTAAGTATTTCACAATATTTCCAATAACTGTTTAATGTTTTGATTGTTTCTCTCCAAAAATTTTACTTTTAATGGCAATCCCTGTAGGTGTGGCCGCAACTCCGCCTAAACCTGTCTCTCTTAATTCGCGAGGCATCTGTCTTCCAACTCTATACATCGCTTCAATAACTTCGTCAGCATTGATGATATTGTTTACGCCGGCTAATGCGATGTCCGCTGCTGCTAAAGCATTTGCCGTTCCAATGGCGTTTCTCTTTACACAAGGAATTTCTACCAAACCAGCAACCGGGTCACAAACTAAACCGAGTAAATTTTGTAATGCGGTTGAGAAAGCTTCAGAAGATTGCTGCGCTGTTCCTCCGGCAGCTTCTACCGCCGCTGCAGCCGCCATTGCTGAGGCACTGCCTACTTCAGCTTGACATCCTCCGTACGCTCCGGAAATACAAGCGTTATTTGCGACTATCGTTCCAAATAACGCTGAAGTGAATAGAAAATGGATCATGTCTTCATGACTTAACTGCAACGTATCTTTAATACTAAATAGGACTCCCGGGATCGTCCCACTCGCACCTGCTGTTGGAGTTGCACAAATAGCCCCTAATGAAGCATTTACTTCATTAACACCGATAGCACTTTGAATCCCTAACACCATCAAATCTCCAGAAAGAGTTTTTCCTTTTTCTCGATATTTTTTTATTTTAACAGCATCGCCTCCGGTTAAACCGGTCGGAGAAAATACCCCGTCGCCCTCGATACCTTTATTTGCGGAACTTTCCATAGTCGCTAAATTTTTTTTCATTTTGCTCCAAACTTCTTTATAAGAAGTTTTAGTTTGTTCGATTTCCTGTTCGATTGCTAATTCATAAATTGGCTTTTGCCTTTTATTAGCTGCATCTACAATCTCTTTTATAGTCATATACATATTTTTTCACCCCTTAATGTAACTAAAGAATAATGATATTAGCTATACTGCTTAAACTTCTAAGTTCCTTATGAGCATCACCAGGCAATAGCGAATCCAAAGCGAATGCGTATAAATATTTTCCGTTTTCTTCTAAACTATGAAAGTTGTTAATTTCTACATCATATTGTTTAAAGATCCTGCGTAAGACAAATTCAAAGTCAGCTCTTTCGGAAATCGCAATAATAACTGGCAATGGCCCCTGCAGATCTAAGCTAAATCCGTCAATTTCAACATGTTTGACTTCAATTAATCCGCCGCCGACCGAAATACCCATCGTTCTAATACTTCGTTTTTCATCCTCTAAATATACATCTGCCGTATTTGGATGACCAGCAGGACTATCACCTGCTTTTTCAATAAAGGTAATGTCCATTCCTTTAGATTCTGCTATTTTAATAGCATCTGGCACTTTGCTGTCATCGGTAGCAAATCCTAATATCCCAGCAATAATTGCAAAATCAGTTCCGTGTCCTTTATGGGTTTCAGCAAATGATTCATAATACTTTACCACGACTTTTTTTGGAAGACCTTGAAATAATTTATTGGCAACTGCTCCAATAGCTAAAGCACCCGCAGTATGTGAACTTGAAGGACCTATCATTACCGGTCCAATCACATCAAAACAACTTTTGTATTTAACAACCTTTTTTTCTTTAATAGATGCTACATTCATGTTCATATAAGCACCCCCATAATTTATTATTTTTAATTACAGTTGAATCTAAGTTATTAGAATAACCAATTTAACATACGTTCCAGCTGATAGCGCTTTCATTTTTATGTGAAATAAATTTTTCTTCTGATCGCACACCTTTTGTAAAGTAATCGTATCAGTATGTCCAATTTTAGAAGATTACTTGCAAGGTCTTTAGAATTTTTGCGCCAGAACCAGGTTTGATATTTTCTCCGGAGGTAATAGATTATCTCTCGACGTCCTCATTATAACTTGTATATTTATGAATTTAATATTTTTTTGTTTTTAGAAAGATTGAATAAACAGAATCTTGAATAGATAATAAATTACACTTGGCATGTAGCAATTGTGTCCATTGTTTGAAGCTGTATTAGTTAGTCGAAAAGCAAAAATAATACAGAGTTCCTTTGATTAACACATTGATTATATTGGAAAATTATTATGAAGATACTTATATTTTGCTTTGTTGAAACATCTTATTTTAGACGTGAAAGCTGTTATAATAAATGATTAATGTAGATGGAAAGGAATGAATTAAGGAAATATAAGATCCTTTTTGAATTTTTATTATTTATCTTGAGTTTATATACATTTTTCAGAAAAAAGGAACTTCTTTTTTATAAATCTTGGACATACTGATAGTATTACTTTACAAAAGGTGTGTGATTAGTATGGAAAAAGAACAGTTATTTAGGGGTACAGCCGAGATACGTGTTTTTTCAGTAACAAAAAGGGGTTTAATTAATAATGTTACGAATTATTTTTGATACGGTATTTTGTTACAAAACAAATTACTTTGCCCTTAATCGTAGCTACGCTGGTATTGGACCTTATAGTCACTTAAAACAAATAAAGGTATATTGTAACTACTCAGCCATACATTTCATTTAGAAGTTTGGTAAGGAGTATAATTCCAGCGAAAATACGCTTACCTATAATTGCCGCCATGAAGATAAAGTGAAACTTTAATCAGTGGGGGGGCTTCATCCCCCACTGATTATCAGCCCTCCCAATCGGGCTTTTACGGGCAGTTTATCTCCCACCGAACATTCTAGCCACTGGAGCTGGAAAATGCTTTCGCCAAATTTTGAGGTGGGAGTATTACTGCCCACGAATAGCGGGATAAAAATGAACCTACACCTCGCTGCCTTTCTTTGTTTTAAAACTTTGCGCGTGGCAGGAATATACATAGCCAGTCCCTCTCGACCACTTAAAAAAATGCTTTTCTATCGTTTTTTCATAGAGTGACTGAGTAGTTACGGTATATTTAATTTTGTGTATCTTAATTTTATTGAATATTCAGTTAAATATTGATAGAATTTATATAGTAATTTTTGGAAGGTTAAGAGATATATAGGAGGATAGGGAAGTATGAAAACAATCACAATCCAAAAAATAACCACAGCGATCATGCAACTCATTTTAGCTGTAGCTGGTATTCTTTGTTTAAGTTCACTACCGAGTTTGTTTAAAGGAATGGAAATTGATATAAATAATTATTTCAAAGCTCTTGGGGACTTATGTAAAAAGCTATTAGATTTTTCACATTTGACGTATGGGAAAGGGTTACGGCCGATATTTCCGCAAATTTTTGAGTTTTATTGGCAGTCTTTGTGGTTATTTATGTTGGCACTTTTCATTTCGGTTGTATGTGCTTTTTGTTTTACCTATCTGATTATTCGCTTTTTCTATGAGAAATTGAAAAGAATGAAGTTTGTGTTAGTTATATTAGAATCAGTACCAGACTTGTTCATCATTATGTGTTTTCAAATTTTGGTGCTTTGGTTATTTCAAAAGACGAATATTATGGTATTCAATATCGCTACTACATGGCAGGAGAAGTCCATTTTGATGCCTGTTGTTTGTTTAAGTATTCCCCCCACGATTATGTTAACTCGTATTTTCCTGCTGCAAGTAGAAGCAGAGTTGCAAAAAGATTATATTGCGTATGCTCATGCGAAAGGTTTGAATTTCTACCACATATTTCGTCATCATGTGCTCCGCAATGTGTTGTTTACGATGTTTCATTACTCCAAGACGATTGTATGGTTTATGTTTTCTAATCTATTGATGATTGAATCTTTGTTTAATGTTCCTGGTATTGTGTATTTTGTTTTGAAATATCCGTTTCCAGAAGTGTTTGTTGTGACACTTTTATTGTTATACATTCCGTTTTTCATTATTTACAAAGCGTACGATTTATTTGTACCTGCTGTTATGAGAGGGGAGGGAGTGTAGATGATGAAACATCTTGTACGGGAGAAGCAATTTCTGTTTAGTTTTTTGTTTTTAGTCATACTGTTACTTGCTAGTATTGCGAATACGATCTTCAATGATGGGCAAATTAGGCAAGTGACGGCCCTTTATGAGAACGGGAACCTGATTGAAGCGCCGCCATTTCCCCCATCTACTCATTTTTTGCTAGGTACTGATATGCATGGATATGATTTACTTCATGTCATTATACAAGGTGCAAAGTTTACCATTGGTTTATCGGCTTGTATTGCCATGCTTCAGGTCGGATTTGCAATTGTGTTTGGCGTCGGAATCGGTACGTTTCTGAAAAGCTGGAGCAGTAAGATTGAAGCGTTTTTTGATAGTTTTACGATTATGCCGCTGACGATTATAGCGTACTTCTTGCTAGTAAATGTGATGTCGATGCCGATAGATGGATTTCAGCAGCCGTTTTATCAACGTGCTCTTTTTGAAATGTTTATTCTTACCATTCTTGCACTTCCTACAACGTCTTTTTATGTAGCGAACGAAGTAAAAAAACTATTCACAACAGAGTTTGTGGAAGCTGCTTCTGTATTAGGCGGATCAAAGTTTCATATTTTACGTAAACATATATTCCCGCAGCTTCGCTCTACGTTAGTCATCTTATTAGTTCAGCAATTCAATAAAGTTCTTCTCGTTTTGGCGCATTTAGGAGTATTGAAGATGTTCTTTGGCGGAACAGTTATTGATCACAGTCCTGCAAAAGAACCACCGCGAACGTTATCATTTGAATGGTCTGGGTTAATTGGAGATACGTTTCATATGCTTTCTGTTCACCCTTGGATTGCTCTCGTTCCAATTGTCTTTTTCTCTTTAACAGTCGTTGCTGCTAATTTGATGTTAGTAGGATTACAAAATGCACTTGAAAAATCAAGTGCTTCAAAAGTGCAGAAAGTAGCATATGATCTAGTGGAAGAAAAACAGACTTCTAATTTTTGAGACTGATATAAGTCGTTGCTACTCGCTTTCTCCCTTTGTTTTAAACTTTGCACGTGGCAGAAAAAGGCCCTGATCGCTTCTATGCAAGGCCAGCTGCTCTCGCCCATCTAAAAAAGAAAGGTTTTTAATAAAAAAAGCCCGATACAATATCGGGCTTTTTTATATGATTAAACACTCTTGCTTACAAAGTTCATTTCTTTTTGTAATTTCATAAACGAACGGTACATGCCAATTCTCCAAGAGACGATCATCGCAAAGGCAAGTAAGAAGAACATACCGCTTAATTGTCCTAAATCAATTGATTGACTTAAATATTCTTTCATACCGATGCGGACAGCAAGTAAACCGACTAAAATAAAGATAAACGCTTTAGAAGGTATTAAAAAGATGTCTTTTCCGCGTATTTCAAATTTTGATGTTTTAATAAGAAAAATAGAGAAAAATAAACCAACGATAACTGCTTCTATAATTTCAGTTGATGTTAAGCGAAATTCTGGCAAGATGTACATGCATGCTCCCGTACTCATAAAAAATGGCGGGAGTATAATTTTTTTCAGTGTTACAGGTTTCTTTGCTGATTTTAAGCGAAGGAACATCATTCCAACAGCCATACAAAGAGCAACAATACTCGATAGAACAGCTAAGTTCATGTTTGACCTCCTTTTATCCTTTAAACGATTTTTTTAATAGAATCATAAACCAAACGAGAGCGATACCAATGATCGTATGAGACATTCCAGCAATATGACTTAATCCTTTAAAATCAGCTCCATTGAGTTGAAGAAGTCCGCGGGTCGCCATTGAACCAACTGTTAAAACTAATCCTAAATTATAGACGATGAACCACATGTTAAAACTTTTTGCCTCATGGACTGCAAATAATTTCGATAGAGCTAAGGCAAGTAAGAAGAATATAAATCCAAGAACTAGCACATGTGTGTGCAACTTGTATAGCGAAGTCGTACCTTGAATTCCTTGCGCTTTTGAATATTCTCTCGCGAATACACCTGATAATAGGCCAATAATTAAATAAGTGAATGCTGCATTATATAACTTTTTCATCATATACCTCCTAGGTAGCATTAGCAATGTTTATTTTTGGATAGTAGGCTGCGATTATTAGTGGTTTGTCATTCCGTATATAAGACCAGAAATATATGGGATCAGCCAAATGAACCAGACGATAACACTTAGCTTGTGGAATGTTGTCATCATTTTTGTATCTTTTTTGATTAACACAATTGTTGCCCAAACAGCATGGAATAACATGAGTAAAATGGCTGCTAGACCTGTGATTCCGTGGAAACTGAACAGGGAACCTGCTTCTGCCATTTTTTCCATTAATGTCGTTCCGAGTGTATCACAGACGAGGCCGAGCCAAAAAATGACGACATGCCAAGGTTTTAATGTCTTTTGGAATTTTTCACTCCATACACCAATTGTATAAAAAATGAGTGCAGCTGTAATACATGTAATAGCAGATGCCAACACGTTCATCATTCCTTTCTAACTGTCATGTTCCTTATATAAATCATGTTACATGGGAATTATGAATAGAATATGAACGCAATATTACATATGAAATTGGCGTAATTATTATATTTAAATTGTATTATGTTGTAAACGAAAAATGAAGAGGTACTTGTGAATAAAGAAAAAACTTTCTTATTCCCTATGTAAATAGGGATAAGAAAGTTTTTTTAGACTACTGTTGTTTACACTTCGTTTTCTCGTAATAATTTTCCGTCGCGAAGTGTTAAAATTCGATCGCATACATCAAGCATTTTTTCATCGTGTGTAATCATAATCGCTGCTTTTTTATTTTTCTTTACTTCTTGTTTCATTAATTCAACGACTTCTCTTGCACGTTTTGAATCAAGGCTAGCAGTCGGTTCGTCTGCTAAAATTAAGTCTGGATCATTCATAAACGCACGAGCGATAGCTACACGTTGTTTTTCTCCGCCTGAAAGTTGATTTGGATAATGATTCATTCGATGTCCTAATCCAAATGTTTTCAGTAATTGTTCCGCAAACTTACTAGCTTCTTTTTTATCTTCTCCCTTTAACTTAGCGATATACAGAAGTTGTTCTTTTACCGTTAAGAAAGGTACGAGATTTGCGAATTGAAATATAAATCCGATTTTTCGTAAGCGAATATCTGTCATTTCCCTTTCTGATAAGCTTGTTATGTTTTGATCAGAAATATAAATGTTTCCTTTTGAAGGAGAGAGAAGTGCACCTGCAATGGAAAGCAATGTACTTTTTCCTGAACCAGATGGGCCAACAATACCGATAAATTCGCCCTCTTTTATATCTAACGTAATAGGGTGCAGGGCAGTTACTTCCGTTTCTCCTTCGCCATATACTTTGCTTACTTGATCGAGCTTCAATAATGACGCTGGGTTATCCCATTTTACTTCCGTTACCATTACATGCCACCTCCGATTGCTTCTAATGCATCTACTTTTAATACTTGATATAGAGAAATGAGTGTACCGAATATACTAATTAAGATAAAGATACCTGTGTATTGCAGGATTGTTGTTGTTGTTAATAAGAACGGCATACTAGCTGGTAAAATAGCCTCCACCGCAAAGATTAAACCAATGCCGATAATAAGAGCAACGCCAGATAAGAATATAGATTGTACAACTAAAGTATTTGCTAAATATGAGTTTTTCGTTCCGATTGCTTTTAATACACCTAATTGATGTGTTTTTTGTAATGTAATGACATAGAAGAAAACACCAATTAACAATGCTGAAATGACAAGTAAGAACGCAATAATCATCGTTAATGTTCCTTGTTCTTCTTTATAACCTGGAATACTTTGTAGTACTTCTTTTTTATCAACAACTTTTGCATTATCGATTTTCTTATCAGTATTTAGAGCGATTACACTGTAATCTTTTTGATTTGGCAAGGCAATAGCGTCCCATACATTTTCATTCATGTGAATAACAGGTGTATGACTAAACATTTGATTTTGCGAGAATCCGACAACTTTGAAAGCTTTTTTAGAAATAGGATCTACTAGTACATCGTTAAGCTTAATTCCTTTTTCTTTAATTGATTCATCAGCGACAACTTCATTATCTGCTAACGTACCATTTTTTCCTTCGATTACTTTTGGTGCAATGAATGAATCTTGTTTACTTGAGAAAATCGCAACATCAACTTTATTTGAAGTTCCTTCTTTTTCAAATGTTGACACTTTAATGTGCATTGGAACTGCATCTTTTGCATCAACTTGTGCTAATACTTTATCTACATCTTCTTTCTTAATTTGAGAGCGTAGCAATTTACCATCTGCATCATCTGATAATATAAATTTGTTTGCTTTCATCTCGATAATAGAAGAGGCATTATCATGAGATAAACCATTTGCTAGACCTGATATGATAAGTACAAGAAATGATAATAACATCATGATTGTACCGATTAATCCGTAACGTAATTTCGATTGTTTTAATTCTTTAAGTGCTAAAAACATTAGGCTCGTTCCTCCTTGTTTCGTTCTATGTTCTTATCATAAAGAGGAAATATGAACGGAATATGAACAGAAGATTACAAAAGACGAGTCTATAGTTTATAGATAAATACAAATGAAAAAAGGCTTAAAACCTTCCTTCTTTTTTAGGGAGACGAGAGCATCTGGCCATGCATAGAAGCGGTCAGGGACTGCTCCTGCCACATACGAGGTTTCAAACAAATGGAGCAAGCAAGTAGCGATCATGTTTTATTCTGCATAGCAGCGGCTTATGTGTCGGAAAATTAAAATAGATATATATGGTAATCCTTCCCCTTAACATTTTGAAAAAATAAAGAAGAGCAATGGGGAGGAAGAAAAAACTGATGGGGTTTTACTTTTGTAGAATAAGAAATGTTTATGAACACGTTATTATAATTGGAAAGAAAACGAAAAGTGTGCTGGATCGCACACTTTTCATTTTGAACAATTATTTTAAATCCGTTGGAAGTGAAGAAATATGCTTGGAACGGCTTGGTTTGAAAAAAATCAAAATTGAAGGGAGCAGCATACCACGAACAAGAAATGTATCGATTAAAATCCCCATTGTCATTGTTAAACCGAACAGAAAGAGTTCTTGAAGTGGTTGTGTAATGAGTACGCCGAATGTAGCTGCGAGTATAATACCAGCTGATGAAATGACGCCCCCCGTTAAAGCAATCCCGCGTGCTACAGCTTCTTTCCATTCATATTTTTGCGCTTCTTCTTTGATTCGGGATACGAGCATAATATTATAGTCGACCCCTAATGCAATGAGAAACACAAAGGTGTAGACAGGTAGGCGATAACTAATTGAGTGGTAACCTAAAATATAATGAAAGATCATCCAACCTAGCCCTAGCGTTGCTGAATAAGAAAGTAGCATTGTGATCATCATTGTTAACGCGATAATGATCGAGCGTGATTGGTATGTCAGCATAATGAGAATGAACAGGGAAATGAGTGAGAACGTCACGATTGTATCTTTTTGGTTTAAAGATAGCACATCTAATTGCTGCGGGGTTTGCCCGCTATAATGTAAGGAATATTGCTGGGAATCAAAGCCGCTCTTTGTTAATAAACTGTTACTGTTTTCTCGGAGTGTATTGATTGTATTTAAAGCTTCCTGGTCGTAAGGGTTAGCTTGTAAAGTTAATTGCAGTTTGATCGCATGTTTTTCTTCCGATAAGAAATTTTTTGGCAAGTTCGCATTCGCTAATGCGGAAGTGATTTCCGGTGTGACGGTGTTTACCCCATCTAGTTTTTTCATTGCGTTTGATAATGAAGCTAATTTATCAAGAAAGGATTGGTCTAATGCAATTTCCTTGTCTGATTTTAAAATGACAGTTACAGGTGCTAGTTGTCCTGGTGGAAAGTTTTTCTCTAAAATTTCAAAACCTTGCCGCGATGAAATGTCATTCGGAAATGACTTCATTAAATTAAATGAATATTTCATAGATCCAACGTTCAGCGAGGCAAGAATGAGCATAATGAACAGTATAACTGCTGTGATGGAAGGTTTTTTCTTTACAAAAGTGCCTACATTTGTCCAGAAGCCGCCCAGCTTCTCTTCTTTTTCAGCTAGTTTTGGAATGAACGGCCAAAATGCTTTTCGGCCTACTAGTGCAAATAGAGCTGGAATGAGTGTAATGCCTCCAAGAAGAATGAACACCATGGCAACTGAAAATACTGGGGCAAAGTGATGATACGGTTTAAAAACAGCAAAGAACAATGTAAGCATCGCGACCAGCACTGTTCCGCCGCTGAATAGAATAGGTTCCATTACTTGCGTTAATGCGGTTTGCATCGCATCGTACTTCGAATTCACCTTTTTTAACTCTTCTTTATAACGAGCTAAGATGAATAAACAATAATCCGTCAAAACTGCAAAGAGTAGAATCATCATAATGGAAAGAGCTTGTTTCTCGACAACGAACCATCCATTTTGGCCTGCTAATCCTAAAATGCGATCGACTACTTGATATACGATACCGGCAATGATTAAGGGAATGACAGCCAGCAATGGGGAGCGATAAATGATGATTAATATAATGAGAATTAATCCTATTGTTGCAAACATTAATACGAAGTCAGCATTTTTGAACAGCGTAATTGTATCCGCTGCAATTCCAGCTGGACCTGTAATCTCAAGCTTTAAGTCTCCGATATCCATTTGTTTTACATGTTTTCGGATTTGCTGTAATGTGTCATAAATTTGATCTGATTCTAAATCTTTTGTTAGGGCAACATTTAACAGAATAGTTGTGTTATCTTTGGAGAACATTTTATCTTGTGTGGCTTTGGGGAGTTGGTGAAATGGTAAGGCACTTGCGACATTTTTCGGTTTATCATCTGAGGAAAGCCATTTGCTAATTTCTGAAATTTTTGCGCGCTCGGCCTCAGTGATTGCGTCTTTTCCATGAAAAACAAGTAAGGCGACTGCTCCATCTTTGGATGGAAATTGATCGTCTAATATCTTTTGGGCTACAGCAGACGGCGTATCCTCATGTATGCTTCCTTCACCACTGCTTGTTGCGTACTTTTTGGCTGATGGTGCGATGAAACTTAAAACGCCAATAGCAAGAATCCAAGCGATTAACACGATTTTAGCACCTTTTGGACTACTGATGAAGCGAGCAAGTTTATGAATCACATCTATAACCTCCTCTTATTATCTTCAAGAAGATTTTAAAATAAGAATATGAACGGAATATGAACGGAATGTTACGAAAATTTAGATTTTTACTTTAACTTCACATATGGTTAAAAATCCCTTAATAATTAAAGGTTATAGTAAAAATATCAAAAGGAACAAACTTCGATAAAAAAATAATACTTGTGAGAATGTATGGGCAGAGATACTTTGAGAACACCCGCTTGCATAGAATAGTGCCATTCACAATCAATAAGAGATCATAAAAGGTGTCTATGTATTGTGCGTGAATGATGGCCTATATATGCAAGTAGGTGTTATTTATTTTTGTGAGAATAGACTGATTTTTCGTTCTTTAATATTTGAGAATAAGAGAGGGTTATAACATGATTACTTTGCGAAACGTATGTAAAACATATGAAAACTCAAATCAAAAAGCAGTACAAGATGTTTCTGTTCAGATTCAAAAAGGAGAGTTTTTTGTTCTAGTAGGCCCTTCAGGATGTGGGAAAAGTACATTACTTCGAATGATTGCTGGGTTAGAAAATATTTCATCAGGCCATCTTTTAATCGATGAAATTGTTTCAAATGACTTGCAGTCGAAAGAGCGTCACTTATCAATGGTGTTTCAAAACTATGCTTTATATCCGCATCTTACAGTAGAAGAAAATATTTTATTTGGTTTAAAGGTACGAAAAATAGAGAAAACGGAACAGAGAAAACGTTTAATTGAAGCGGCTGAACTAATTGGATTAACTTCATATTTAAAGGCGAAACCGAGAGAATTATCAGGAGGACAGCGTCAGCGTGTAGCACTCGCGCGGGCAATTGTCAGTCAAGCGCCGATCTGTCTTATGGATGAACCGTTATCTAACCTTGATGCAAAACTGAGGGCACAAATGCGCATGGAAATTCGAGATATTCAACAGCGTCTTGGCATTACAATGATTTATGTAACACATGATCAAATTGAAGCGATGACGATGGGAGATCGTATGATGGTATTAAATAATGGCGAAATCCAACAAGTAGGAACACCGCTTGATATATATAACGAGCCAAAAAATGAGTTTGTTGCTACTTTTATTGGTTCTCCCTCTATGAATGTTGCTAATTGTCAAATTGATATGACGCAAAATACTGCTCATGTAGGATCTTTACGTATTCCGCTTATAGATTCGTTAGTAAGTCAATTGCAGCATACAGATGTACGTATCGGTATAAGGCCCGAATATATTAGTATTGGCGAGCAGGGGCAGCCTGTTATTGTACAATCTGTTGAAGTATTAGGAAATGAATCAATTGTTAACTTTCTAGTAGACAATCACATGTGGCGTGCTAAGGTGACCGGACAATTGAAGTGTAAACGAGATGAAATTGTACATGTACAGTTTCAAGTAGATAAGCTGCACTTCTTTGAACAATCTACATTAAAATCATTATTGTTATATAGTGAGCAAGGGGTGGCTATAACATGATAGATGCGACGAAATCTTTAACAAAGCAGCAAAGTGTAAGAAAACTGAATGTATGGAACCGAACATCAGATTTACGTATAGCTTTTCTATTTTTGGCTCCATCACTTATTTTATTTTCGGTATTTTTGTTTTACCCGTTGATTAAAACGCTATTTTATAGTTTTCATTTAACGAACGCCCAGGGTGAAGCAAGTGTCTTTGTAGGTCTAGAAAACTATCAATATTTATTAACGGATCCTTCTTTTTATCAAAGTATAAAATCGACGTGTTTATTTACTTTATATACTGTTCCGGCTAGCATATGCATTTCTTTATTTCTAGCATTGCTAGCGAATGAAAAGTTACGAGGGATTGGCGTTTTCCGTGTACTTTTTTCTTCCACAATGGGAATTTCTGTGGCCGCGAGTGCGGTGATTTGGTTATTTTTATTTCATCCAAGTGTTGGTGTATTTAATAATATACTAGGCATTCTTCATCTACCTACAATTGAATGGTTAACAAGCCAAAAATGGGCATTAATCTCGGTATCTATTCCAACTATTTGGATGAATATTGGTTTTTCATTTTTAGTAATTCTAGGAGGCTTGCAAAATATTGATACGACACTTTATGAAAGTGCATCAATTGATGGTGCATCTTACTTTTATAAGCTTCGTAAAGTGACATTGCCCATGTTATCACCAACTTTATTCTTTATAGCAACTGTTACGCTTATCAATGCAGTTCAAAGCTTTGGACAAATCGATATTTTAACAAAGGGTGGTCCAAACAATGCAACGAATTTAATTGTTTATTCAATTTATAAAGAAGCATTTGTGAATTACCAGTTTGGTACGGCAAGCGCTCAAGCTATAGTGTTGTTTACTTTTATCTTTATTGCAACAATACTTCAGTTTAAATTTGCGGAAAGAAAGGTGCATTACCAATGAGTTACACATGGAGACGGAAAGTATTGTTATACATATTACTTTTTCTTAGTGCAATACTTGTATTCTTTCCAGTGCTATATGCAGTTTCAATCGGATTTATGACACCTGATGATATCCAAATGCGGCATCTTTTTCCAACGAATTTCACTTTTAATAATTTTGTTCATATTTTTGAGAAAGTACCATTGCTTTTATATTTGAGAAATAGTTTTATCGTTTCAACAACTGTTATGATCGGACAACTTATTGTATCTAGTTTAGCAGCATACGCGTTTGTGTTTTTACGATTTAAAGGAAGGAATGCAATTTTTTTCTTATTTATCTCAACGATGCTTATTCCATGGGAAGCAACAATGATTCCAAATTTCTTATTGGTTCAGCAATTTGGATGGACAAATACTTTGATGGGATTAACAGTACCATTTTTTGCAATGGCTTTTGGAATTTTCTTATTAAGACAACATTTCCTTACAATTCCGCATGAGCTTCGGGAAGCGTCATTAATTGAAGGTGTTGGTCATTTTGGATTCCTTTTTAAAGTAGTCGTTCCGTATTGTAAAACGAGCTTTATTACGTTAGGGGTGTACGGATTTTTAACAACTTGGAACATGTATTTGTGGCCACTTCTCGTAACGAATGATGCAACAGCTCGTACAGTACAAATTGGGATTAAACAATTGCAGACACAAGAAGTAGCAAATGATTGGGGAGGTGTTATGGCTGGCATTACAATTGTGATTCTTCCAACATTGATATTGTTATTTTTAGGTCAAAAACAATTACAACAAGGATTGACAAAAGGTGCGATTAAATAATGTTAAAAAAATGAGAAAAGGTGGATAAAAACATGAAGTTAGTAAAAAAAGGCTCTTTATTACTTACAGCAGTGGCAATGGCAATGGCAATGTCAGTAGCAGCATGTTCAAGTTCGCAAACTTCAGTTAAAAATTCTTCACAAGAAAAAGCTGAAACAGCACACGTTGAAAAAAATGGAAATAAAGTTGTTATACGTTTTTGGCACGCAATGAGCGGAGATCTACAAAAGAAATTAGATGCACTTGCAGCAGAATATAATCAGTCACAAGATAAGTATGAAATTAAACCTGAATTTGAAGGCACATACGAGGAATTATTAACAAAATTCCGTAGTACAGCTACATCTAAAGAGGTGCCAGCGGTAGTACAATCCAGTGAAATTACAACTAAATATATGATTGATAGTAAAAAAATTACGCCTGTACAAGAGTGGATTGACAAAGATAAGTATGATACATCGAAATTAGAAAAAGCTATTACAAACTATTATTCAGTAAATGGCAAAATGTATTCTATGCCATTTAACTCATCTACACCTGTATTAATCTATAACAAGGATGCATTTAAGAAAGCAGGTTTAGATCCTGAAACAGCACCTAGCACATATTCGGAACTAGAAGAAGCTGCGAAGAAATTGACAATAAAAGAAGGGAATACAACTAAGCAATACGGCTTCTCTATGTTAAACTATGGTTGGTTCTTTGAAGAATTATTGGCAACGCAAGGCGGCTTGTATGTGGACAATGAGAATGGCCGTAAAGGTTCGGCTGAAAAAGCATTATTTAATAGTAAAGAAGGACAAAAAGTGTTTACAATGCTTAATAACTTAAATAAAAGTGGGGAACTTGGAAAATACGGTAACGATTGGGATGGTATGCGGGCAGCATTTCAATCTGGACAAGTGGCGATGTATTTAGATTCTTCTGCTGGTGTTCGTAATATCATTGATACATCCAAATTTAATGTAGGTGTTGCATATATTCCTCATCCAGATGGCGTAGATTCAAAAGGTGTTGTAATTGGCGGGGCATCATTATGGATGACAAATATGGTTGGAAAAGAGACACAACAAGGCGCATGGGATTTCATGAAGTATTTAACTAAGCCAGATGTACAAGCGAAATGGCATACACAAACAGGGTATTTCGCTATTACACCAGCTGCGTATAATGAACCATTAGTAAAAGAACAATATGAGAAATATCCACAGTTGAAAGTAACAGTTAATCAACTTCAGTCTACAAAAGCATTACCAGCGACACAAGGAGCATTAATTAGTGTATTTCCTGAATCACGTGATGCGGTTGTAAAATCACTAGAAGCAATGTATGGTGGAACAGATAGTAAACAAGCATTAGATGATGCAGCGAAAGCAACAGACCGTGCTATTGAAATTGCAAACAGAACAAATGGTAAAAAATAATAGATGTTGTAAAGAGAAAAATTCATAAAATACACAGAGACTACCTTGAAAGCTGAGGTAGTCTTCTTATTTTCAAACGATTAAATGTTTTACTAGAGAAAACATATGTATAAAATAGCGACATTTTATACAGCTATTTGCGGGCAGTAAGACCCCCGCCTCAAGACTCAGAGAGAATATTGTCCAGTTCCAGTGGCTAGAATGTTCGGTGACTTCGCTTCTTCCTACGAGGTAAAATACACCTCTACGTCAGAAGCTCCATCCCCCTCACATTCTGGACGAGCCACTTCCACTTTTCTTCATTGTCCAGCTCTAGCGGCTAGAATCTCCGGTCGTTTCGCCCCCTCCGCCGAGGCAAAAAGCGCCTCGGCGGAGGGGACGTGGGCGTCTGCGCTTCTGAGCGAGCCGCTTCCGCTTTTCTAAAGAAGATAGGTGAGGGATAACTGTCTGTAAAAGCCCGATTGGTGACGGAAGTTTCACTTTATGCATTTATAAAAAGATAAGCCCTATTTTCATAGGACTTATCTTTTTGCATTAATTGTCATTGGTTTCGTTAGTAGTTGTCTTCTTTGGCGCTTGTTGTTTATGCTCTTGGTTTTGTTTTTTATCTGTATCGGTATTTTTATCTGCATCAGTATCTTTATCTTGCATTACAGGTTTTGTATCAGCAGGGAGCCCAAGATGTTCGCGGAGCTGCTTTGATATGTCAGCTATGTTTTTTTGATCAGGCATGTAGTAATACGTGTGTTTCGGAGCGGAAGTAGGCTTACAAACTTTATCCTCCGCCATATAGCAGTCTTCCCCGGCTAGTTGAAGTTTTCCAATTGAAGAATTTATACCATATTTGTAGAATGATAACATATCGTCAAATGAGAAGTTTGTTTTAAATTCCCCATTAATATCATCAATAATTTTTCCTACTTTTGTGATGGATCCAGCACTTGCTAGTTTTTTAACAATCGCTTCAATGACAAGTTGTTGACGTTGGCCGCGCATCGCATCGCTATCAATTTTACGCGTTCTTGCTAGCGCAAGAGCTTGTTCTCCATTTAGATGTTGATACCCCTTATTGAGATGAATCGCATCAGCTGTATCGTTACTATCTTGTTCTGTAAATGTAACAGGTACATCTAAGTCAATTCCATCTAAATCGTTGACAACTTTTATGAAAGATTTAAAATTAAACCTCACAAAATAATCGACCGGAACGTTGAAGAGTTTTTCTACTGATTCGATCGTAGATTGAGGCCCACTGTCTTTTCCGTTTTTTGCAACCCCGAGTGAATATGAGTTTGTAATTTTATCTTTTTTCTTCTCTACTGGAATGTATGTGTATGTATCACGCGGAATACTTACTAGTTTTACTGTTTTATTATCTTTATTAAACGTTGCAAGTAGCAGTGCGTCTGGATGAAATGCACCAGAATACTCTTTTTCACGCCCTTGATTTTCATCAATTCCCATAATTAACACAGATACGTTATTGGAAACGGGTTTAACCGCTTGTTCGCGTAATTCAGACTTTTCACCACGTTCTAAATTTTGAGAGGCATTTTGAACAGCGGAAGAAGCTTTATTTACTAAAAACCAAGCGTAACCGCCGCCGCACATTAAAAACAAGACAATAATGAACATTGTAATTTTTAGCTTTTTATAGCTTTTTTTATGCTTATTTTCACGTAAATCCGTTTTTTCATCCATTTTATATGCTCCTTCATCAATAATGGGAGCTAATTTAGCCCCTGCATCAATTAATTATAATTCTTTGTTATTAAAAAGAATATTACAAGTTATTTACATTTTTAAAATTTTCTTTCTTTCTTAATAGTAAGTTAGGTTTTGTTTTTCATATATCTGTAGAAAAAAAGGTTGCCATATTTAGCAACCTTTTTTATTATTCATATCGCAAGCATTCAATCGGATCTAGCTTCGCCGCTTTGTTTGCTGGAAGTAAGCCGAATGCAATACCGATTAACATGGATAGTCCGACCGAGATTAAGCCTAATTTCACTGAGACAACGAGTGGCCATTCAGCAAATATTGATACGACCCATGCAAAGAAGATACCGAGTACAAATCCGATCAAGCCGCCTAATGCTGTTAAGATACAAGATTCAATGAGAAATTGCATTAATACTTTTCCGCGCGTTGCACCGAGTGCTTTACGGACTCCGATTTCACGTGTACGCTCTGTGACGGATACAAGCATGATGTTCATAACACCGATACCACCAACTAATAATGAAATGGCTGCAATACCACCGAATACACTTTTTAAGATACCTGTGAAGTTATCAATTTCTTTTAGCACTTCTTGTGGATCCGGTACTTTGAATTTTCCTGTTTGCTCTGGTTTTTTAGCATCGTTTAATGATTTTACAACTGCATCTTGTACAGCTTGCTTATCTTGACCAGGAGCGATTTTTACTGTGATACCATCATACTTATTTTTTCCAAATAAAACAGGCCAATTTTCAGCAGAGATGATACCTTCTTTTAATTCGGTGATACCACCCCCCATTCCTTTCTTAGAATATACGCCGACTACTTTATAAGGGGTACCTTTTATATCTACATATAAATTTGATTCCCAGGAAGAGAATAATTTATTAAAGGCATCTTTACTTAATACAATTGTATGTCCAGGCTTATCTAAATCAGCACTTGTTAAGAATTTGCCGTGTTCAAGTCGAAATTTAGAAGGATCATCAAAATAATCACCTTTAGCACCAGTTACATCAATATCTAAGTCTTTTTTTCCTGCATATACTTTCGCTTTGCTTCCAACATCAGGATAAACATCTTGAACACCAGGAATTTTTAAGACATTGTCATACATGCTCGCTGAAATTTTACCGTCCATATCTGCAATATCTTCTGTGCTATAGTTTACTGTAAACTGATCTTTCTTTTCTTTCCCGATTTGTTCACGGAATTTAGCATTTGTTCCATCACCAATAGAGATAATGGTAATAATCGCACTTACTCCAATAATAATTCCAAGCATTGTTAAAATAGAACGCATTTTATGAGCGAAGATGGAGGAAAGGGCCATACGTATATTTTCATTCATGTTCAAGTTTAACCTCTCCAATCTTGGACGATCTTTCCGTCACGAATTACAATTTGGCGTGATGCCGCTTCCCCAATTTCCCGGTCATGGGTGATCATAATAATGGTAGAGCCTTGTTTATTTAATTCGTAAAAGAGATCCATAATTTGTGTACTTGTTTTCGTATCAAGTGCACCAGTCGGCTCATCAGCTAAAATGAATTTCGGGTTATTCACAATTGCACGGGCGACAGCGACACGTTGTTTTTGTCCGCCTGATAATTCATTTGGTAAGTGAGTTGCTCGGTCAGCTAGCCCTACTTTTGTTAATGCAGCTAACGCACGTTCACGTCGCTCTTTTTTATCTACGCCAGCATAGATAAGGGGTAGTTCGACATTTTGCATTGCATTTAGGCGAGGGAGCAGCATAAAGTTTTGGAATATAAATCCAATTTCTTTATTACGAATGTGCGCTAGTTCTGTTTCGGACATGTTTGAAATATTTTGCCCAGCTAACGTGTATGTGCCTAGTGTAGGTCGATCTAAGCAACCGATGATATTCATTAATGTTGATTTCCCGGAACCAGATGGTCCCATAATGGAAGTAAATTCACCTTGATTTAGTTTCACATCAATTCCATGTAGAACTTGAACAACTTCTTCTCCGTTTTGAAAAGACTTCGTGATGCCTTTTAGTTCAATCATTTAATGACAACCTCCATACCATCTTTTAAATCTTTTTCTGGTTTTGAGATTACTTGCTCACCTGTTTTTAAACCGGAAATTTTTGCTTCGCTGTCTGTTTCAAACTCAATGGCAATGGCTTGTTCTTTTGCTTTTCCATCTTTTACAACGAATACGACATTTTTATCACCTTTTTTCACGATACTGCTTTTTGGAACAACCATACCGTTTGCTTCACCTGATTTTGCTGTTACATAAACATGGAAGCCAGGTTGCAAGTCATCATTATTATCCAATGTAATAATGAAAGGGTAATTAGAAACTGTTTTGTTTTCATCCAGATTTTTCAATGGTGTTGTTCCAATTTCTGTTACTTTTCCTGTCCATGTTTTTCCTGGCACTGTTTTAGATGTAACAGAAACCTCTTGGCCAACTTTCATTTGAGAGAGTTCATATTCAGATAATTGTCCTTTTACTTTTAATGGGCCAGCAGTGCGAATCGTAATACCGCTCATAGCAGCTTTTTCGTCTGTACCTTTGTTAATATCTTCGATTGTGCCATCTACAGGACTTGTTACTGATAGTGCATTTTCTTTTTCTTTATTATTTTCAATCATTTGATTCGCTTTTTCGACTTCAAACTTTTTTGTTTCAAGCTGCGCTTCTTGTCCTTGAACTTCTTGCTCAGCAGCTTTTAACATTTCACTCGTAGCACCAGATTGTTTTGCTGTTTGTAGCTTTTGTTTTGCTGCATCCAGTTGTTTTTGTAGGAGTGCAACTTCTTTCTCGGCTAGTTTCTTTTGCATTTCCGCTTCGTTTTTTTCTAGTTTAATAGATGGATTGTTATATTTAAATAATAACTGCCCTTTTTTTACTTGATCTCCTTTTTTAACGGCAAGCTCATAGTTACCTTTCGTTGGATCAAATGCAATTGTTTCGATACCGTTCGGGATGACTTCACCGCCAAATTTTTGCGCATTTTCAATTTTCTTTTCTGTTACCTTATAACCGCTGTACGCCATAGCCGTGTCAGATCCGCCAGCTAACGCAAAATAAGAACCAGCACCAATTCCGATTGTTGCTAAACCGACAATTAATAATTTTGTTTTCTTTTTCATTGTATTTTCACCTTTTCGTGTCGTTTTTGTCTCTGTAACTCTTAGTATAAGGGGGAGACTAAATCTGACAAAGTGTTTTATCTTACAATAGTATTACATTTTTGTAAGGTTTAAATTAAGAGATGTAGGATTAAGCGTGAAATAAAAAAAGCCAAGGCCTCTTTTTTTACGTGGGTGAGAGCAACCGGCCATGCATAGAAGCGGTCAGGGCCTTCTTCTGCCACGTGCAAGATTTAAAACAAAGAGAGAAAACAAGAGCGGGGCATGTTTCGTTCTGCATAGCAGCGAATTATAGTGAGGGTTCTTCATAGAGAAACAAAATAAATTAATAATTAACAGAAAATATTTACAATTTAGAAAACGTTTTATAAAATGGGGAAAAAGGATTGGGGTCGGAAAAATATGGCAAAGAGGGTGTTTATAAATAGTTCGGAAGTCATTGTGCAATTTTTCTTATCGGTGATCGGAATTATTTGTGTAGGAGCATTACCTGGTTTGTTTCAAGGCCTAAAAGTAGATTTTCATAAATATATAGAAACGATTAAGATGGTATGCAATAGTCTACTGCATCTATCATCGATGACGTATATGCCAGTTAGTAATAGTGCAAGACCAACACCAAAACCACTATTTCCACAACTATTTATCCACTATAAAGAAACGATGATTATTTTTTTAGCAGCTTTTTTTATTTCACTTTTGATTGCCTTTTTAATTGTCTATATCGTTTTACGAAGTAATGCTAATGTTCAGAAGAAAATTAAATCATTTTTACTCTTTCTTGAATCTATTCCAGATATTCTTCTTATTATTGGCTCACAGCTTTTCGTCATTTGGATTTTTAAACAAACAGGTATTTTAGCTGTAAGTATTTCAGGGGTAGGGGAGCAATCCGTTCGAGGATTACCCATTATTTGTTTAAGTGTACCGACAACGATTATGTTTGTGAAACTAGTCTTATTGCGTTTTGAAACAGAACTTGAAAAAGATTATGTTCTATTTGCAAAGGCAAAAGGGCTGGATAAGCTTTATATTTTAAATCATCATGTTTTACGTAATGTGTTATTAAGTACGCTCTTTTTTACAAAAACAAACATTTGGTTTATGTTATCCAATTTGTACATTATTGAATGGATGTTTAATACATACGGCATGTTTGTATTTGTAAGAGTAGCTGCTGATACGCATTTTGCAACAGGTATTCCTCTGTTTACAGTGAGTTTGCTGCTGCTTTATGTACCTATTTTTATTATTTTTAAGCTGTTTCATTATTTTGTTCCAAATGCAATGAAAGAGAGGGTTTAATGATGTGGCAACATTTGAAACGTGATAAGCGCTTTTGGATTAGTAGTGCATTCATTACTATATTTCTTTTGTTAAGCATTGGAAATACAATTTTTAATGATGGGCATATTCGGAAGGTGTCCATTCAGTTTAATAAAGATGGAATACCAGAAGTACCCCCATTTCCACCCTCGTTTCAGTTTTTACTTGGAACAGATGGAAAGGGATTTGATTTACTAAACTTAGTAATTGAAGGGGCAAAATGGACAATTGGAGTTTCGATACTGATCGCATTGTTACGTATTGTATTTGGAGTTTGTTTCGGTGTTTGTCTCGGTATGTACGTAAAGAGAGGATTTCCAAAATTAGAAGCTTTTTTTGATAGTTTCACAATTATTCCGATGGTTATGATTGCAGCTTTTTTATTAAAACATGCGATTAAATTTGAGAATGGCGAAGAAATGTCAACTTTTTTTGAACGAGCTTCGTTTGAAATCATTTTATTAACGGCGCTCGCAGTTCCGACCCTTTCTTTGTACGTTGCTAATGAAATACGTAAGGTATTAACAGAAGAATTTATTGATGCTGCTAAAATTTTAGGAGGAAGTAAACGACATCTTCTTATAAAACACGTGTTTCCGCATTTGTACCCAACTTTCGTCATTGTATTTATGCAGCAATTTGTCCAGACACTTATCATCTTATTGCACCTCGGTTTATTAGATTTATTCTTTGGGGGAACGGTAAAGTTTTATGGAGGAGAGACTGATTCTTTTACTCATGAATGGTCAGGATTAATTGGGGTATACTTTCGTTCTTTATCAGTGCATCCATGGATTCCGCTTGTACCGATTACCTGTTTTGGATTAACCATTTTTTCAGGGAATGTGATTGTAAAATGTATACAGGATGCGGTGGCGAAAGCAAAGCTAGGAGAGAGAAGAGAACTGGAAGAAATAGAGACGACACAATCTATAACGCAAACGAAGGAAGAATTGTTTGTGTTTAAGCATACGATGTGAAGAACTTAAAACTCTAAAAAACCTTTTTTAGGTGGGCGAGAGAGACTGGCCGTGCGTAGAAGCGGTCAGGGCCTATTTTTGCCACGTACATGGCTTTAAAACAAATGTAGGAAATGAGAGCAGGAGATGTTTTGTTTTGCGTAGCAGTGACTTATATGTTAAAGGTAAAAT
Source organism: Bacillus sp. 103mf (assembly GCF_900116295.1). Classification (GTDB taxonomy): domain Bacteria; phylum Bacillota; class Bacilli; order Bacillales; family Bacillaceae_G; genus Bacillus_A; species Bacillus_A bruguierae. The sequence goes on along the minus strand of NZ_FPAF01000006.1, from coordinate 151,220 downwards.
AAAAAGACTAGGTGTTGATTTGGAATAAAGTTTGATACTTTATTTACACAGAAAGGAACATTAGGTATGAAAAAGTCAGGAGAAGCTAAAGGTTTAATAGATAGTTTAATACCAATGGGAATAATTTTTGGTTGTGCTATCGGTGTAATTTTTGGCATGTTTTTCAAACCAATCTTTCTAGTATTTACAGTTAGTTTAGGAACTGGAATAGGCTATTTATTTGGAGTTATTGCTTTTGGAATTTATAGCAAGAAAGAGAAATCATAGTTTGAGAATATGAATACCGGTGTAATTATTGTGGGGATAGGGTCCGTTATTATTATTGACGGAAAAAGAGAAGTAAGGGGCTTGAAAAACAATAACTTATGAGCGATTGTTGAGGATCAATAGTAGAAAATGATCAAACTTTTTTATGAAAGTTGAACAATACTTTACAAAGAAAGAACCCATTTTGAACAATCTTTTTCAAAGTGGGTTCTTTTAATTTAACGTAAAATTCGGATTTGCGAGGTGTTATTAGAGCAACCCTTAATTTAAAGCTATACTAGGGCCCCCTAGTCTTCTTATTTTGCAGAAACTTCACCTTCAGCTTGTGATTGCGGAATAAAGTAACCGACAATACCGCCGATAATCGCTGGAACGATCCAGCCAATTCCTAGTTTGTAAAATGGAATTGCACTTGCAAGGGATGTAATGGCAGATGGTATCATGCCGATGTTATCAAGTGCATGAATGCAGCTTATAATAAAGGCCGCAATCATTGCGCCGATATACACACTAGGTTTTCTTTTCGTATATTTATCAATAAACGATACGAAAATTAAGATAATTGTAATCGGATAAAGGATGATTAATACCGGTAGTGTCAGTTTAATTAATATGCTTAATCCTAAGTTAGAAATGATAAAGCTAAAAATACAAACCCACAATACAAGTTTTTTGTATGAGACATTTGTTAATACGTTTGAAAAGTAGTTTGCAAATGCACTAACAACACCAATTGCTGTCGTTAAACAAGCGAAAATAATGGCTAGGCTTAATAGTATGTTGCCGCTTGTCCCAAATAATTGGTACATAATCGTCGCTAATAGTTGGCCACCGTTTTCGAATTGTCCAAGGTGCCCGTTTGATGCGCCAATATAACCTAATGCAAAATAAATGACTGTTAAAAATAAAGCTGCAATACTTCCGCATATAATCGTATATTTTGTAATTGCCTTTTTATCATTTACTCCATTTTGACGAATCGCATTTACAACAATGTTAGATAATACAAGTGCTCCAATCGCATCTAATGTTAAAAAGCCTTCTAAGAAACCTTTGAAAAATGGAATTTCTTTGTAGTCACCAACAGGAGTAGCGAACGAGCTTGTTGGTGAAAGAATTGCTTTTGTTGCCATAACCGCAATAATAATGAGTAAAATAGGTGTTAAAATTTTTCCGATGTGATCCACTAGTTTGGAAGGATTTAACGATAGGAAGTAGGTAATCGTAAAGAAAATTCCTGTAAAGAGCAACATAGAATACCAGTGATCTTGAAAAAGCGGTGCAATTCCGATTTCGTATGAAACAGATCCTGTACGCGGGATAACGAAAAGCGGTCCAATCGAAAGGTAAATAATGATGGCAAAAATCGTTGCGAATTTTGGATGAACACGGCTTGCAAGGGTTTTGAAGCTACCTCCTGCTAATGCAACTGCAACAATTGCTAATAGTGATAAACCAACATCGGTAATTACAAATCCTGCGATAGACACCCACATATTCTCACCGGATGAAAGGCCAAGCAGGGGCGGAAAAATCATATTACCAGCACCAAAGAAAATCGCAAATAGCAGTAAGCTAATCGAGAGGATTTGGGATGGTTTTAAAGTTGTACGCATTCTATAGAAGTCCTCCTAGATTTTTTTGTCGAAAATTCAAATAATTTGTCGAATTGATGTTTTTATTTTAATGGTCTGATGATTAGAAAGCAACAGGTAATTATTAAAAAATTAATAATTGACTCACTAAGTTGAATAATCATTCTAAGGAAAGGAAGAAGATTTTGGGATTGTTTATTGGAAGATCAACTATATAAGTAGAAATTGAAACAATGAAATAAAAACCCTTTTCTTTTTAGGAGGGCGAGAGCAACTGGCCATGCATAGAAGTCGGTGCCTTTTTCTGCTGCGTGCGATGAGGGGAAAACAAGCAGAGCTGAAGAATGAAGAAGTGTAATTTGATAAATTATTTAAAGCGAATAGCAAAATATAATGCACATACTGATTACAGTATGTGCATTATATTTTAAAAGTATATTTGCCGATCTCGTTCTTCTTTTAATATTTCGACCGCTTCTCGAAAGCGCTGGGAGTGAACAATTTCGCGTTCTCGTAGAAAACGTAACCCATCGTTTAAATCGGGATCGTCGGACATATTAATGAGCCATTGGTATGTTGCTCTTGCTTTTTCTTCTGCCGCGATGTCTTCGTATAAATCTGCAATTGGGTCTCCTTTTGCTTGTATGTAGGTTGCTGTGAAAGGGACGCCTGCAGCATTGTGATAGAAAATGGCGCTATCGTGATCAGCGTAGTGAGCATCAAGACCAGCGGCTACCATTTGGTCAGGTGTGGCATCTTTTGTTAATTTATATACCATTGTCGCAATCATCTCAAGATGTGCAAACTCTTCCGTTCCGATGTCTGTTAATAAACCAATAACTGTGTCTGGAATGGTGTAGCGCTGATTTAAGTAGCGCAGTGCAGCAGCTAATTCGCCGTCGGCACCGCCGTATTGTTCAATTAAAAATTTTGCGAGTTTTGGGTTGCAAGTACTTACTTTTACAGGATATTGTAATTTTTTTTCATATATCCACATATTTTCCCCACCTTTACATTTGCCATGGCCAAGGTCCTTTATTCCATTCCCAAGGAGCTTTTGAATAACTATTTCCAAACTGTTGAAGCGGTCCGTATTTTTCTTCAATTTGCTGTTTTAATAGTCTGCGTTTATAGGAAAAATCATTAAATTGTTTAATGGATGCAACGTCATCAGGATGGGTATCTAAATAGAGGGTGAGTTCTACGAGTACAAAATCGAGTTCCTGCATTTCTTCCATCCATTTATAAAATTCATTAGGAAGTGGTTGCGTCATAATAGCCTCACCGTCCTTTTTTGTAAGGATTTTCATAATAGTCATATAAAGCAGGCCACAGTGTCCCTTTCTTTAGTGCTTCACTTGGAGAAAATTGCGGTAAGTTTGGCGGCTGAAATCCCATATATAAATGCGGCGGGGTGAAATAGTATTTCTTTCCAATTGGTGGACATGGGTCTTGCGGACTGTGATACGGTGTGTATGACTTCACAGATTTATCCAACCTAGACACCTCCTTTGGAAAACATCGCTATTATGTATTGTATTCAAACATAATTATCGTTTATGACTCATATACAAAAACTAATGGGTGAGAGAAGAGAAGGAGGATAAGATGGGACATTCTGTTGTGTTAGAGGTGAGAGATTTAAAGAAAACATTATACTTTTATGAAGGTATATTAGGTTTTCGGCCAAGTAGAGAAAGGCCCCAATTAGATGTACCTGGGGTGTGGTACGATGCAGGGGAAATGCGGATTTGCTGTGTTCTAAATAGGGACAAAGAAGCTACTCAGTGTGAGAAAATTTTTCCGGAAATCGAAGTAAATATACAATCGCATGATGCGGAGAAGTTACTGAAAAAGTTAGGTTACTATCAAGTCATATACACAGAACTAGAAGATTATATAGAGAAGAAAAAAGTGATATCTATATATGATCCTGACGGGCATATAATTCAGTTGCAATCACAATATGAGAGTGGGGATTCCTTATCATAGGCAAAAGGTGTATGAATATATATAACAAGAAACGTCCATTGTGAGGAGGGAAATATGATGGATCGAGCTTATGAAGAAAATGCATTATTCGAGCATCGGTTTTGGTTAAGGATTTTGGAAGATCATGCTCATTTTATAACGGATGCTTTAGCTCCTAAAGAAAAAGAAGAAATCGAGCGAGCAATGTATTTTATACAAAAGTTTGATGAATTGAAAAAGAAAATTGGAACTACTGACTTAATTGCACTTGCAAAAGAGGCAAATGAAGCGGCAAATGAAATAAGAAAGTTTAAATTGCATATTTTACATAAACAATTAGAAGGGAAAATTTCTATTCATTTAACACCGACATTTCTTAATCACATGGTTAATGAAGTCGAAGAATACATAACGATACTGAAATATTTAATGGAAGGGAAAGAGCCCCCTCTTTTTCACGAATTACACCATCATCTTCTTTGGTTAATAGATGCAGCCGGTCATGCAGAAGCCATGTCTACCGGATTAGATTCTGTCGAAAAACGTTTAAAAGAAAAAAGTGAAGAATATGAAAAGCATTTTGAACAATTATATTTAAAAGCTGTTGAAATGGCTGGTTATTTACGGACAGAATTAGTATCTTTCCCTGCTTTAAAGAAGTTCACAAAAGATGTTTCGCTGGAAATTACTTTATTTTCGCGTTTTCTTCAGGAACTAGAAGAATTAGAGTTATCGGGACAAATGCTAAGCTCGCTTTCGGGGAGAATGCCAGATCATATGGCAAGGGAAGAGTGCTATTATTTATTAAAGCTTGCACAATCTTCAGGAATTAAGATTCCAAATTGCAAACCCTTTTAGGGAAATGAAAGGCCAGTTTATCCCACTATTCGTGGGCAGTAAGACCCCCACCTCAAGATTTAGAGAGAAGCGAAGAAGATAGGTGGGGGACAACTGTCCGTAAAAGCCCGATTGGGCAGGCTTTCCATCAGTGGGGTATGAAGCCCCCCACTGATGGAAGTTTCACTTTATTTGGCCTTTCGTTTTTGTAGTTTCGTTTTTTGTTTGGTTTGTTCAATACTGGCGTTTAATGTTTCCATAATGTCTACAATGTTTTTGGAAGGGAAAATTGTTTCTGTTTTTTCATCATGTTCTATTTTTTCTTCAATGAGATCAAGGAGAGCTTCTCGATATTCGTCTGTATATTCTTCTGGTGTAAACGGAGTGGTAAGATGATGAATCAGGTTCATTGCTGCAACAAGTTCTTGTTTTTGGATGGGGATTTCTTCGTGTTTCGGTAGATTTGGAATGTTTTCAACTTTTCGGATTTCATCGGAATAGTGAACGGTTTGTAGCAGTAGACCTTGACCAAAATTGCGGACAATTGCTAAATGCTGCTTTTTACGAAGAGATATATGTACAAGACCTAACTTATTCGTTCGATCAAGAGCCTCTTTTAATAATAAATATGCTTTTTCTGACCCAGTAGTAGGACCAACAAAGTAGGAACGATCGAAAAAAATAGGATCTATTTCGTCACTTTGAATAAAGGAAAGAAAGTGTATTGCTCGTAATTCGTGGGTTCGTTTTAAGTTCTCTAATTCTTTCTCATCTAAAATAATGTATTTATGAGGTTCGTATTCGTAAGCTTTCACAATATCCGTTTCCTCTACTTCTTCATCTAAACAATTGGGGGCGATTTTTTTATATTTAATAGGAGTAAGACAATCTTTATGAAGATGTAATAACTTAATATCTTTTTCTTCTACTGCACTATACAATTTAATCCCAATTTTGAGTAATCCAAATGAGAGAGAGCCTTTCCAAATTGTATACAAAAGAATATCCTCCTTTACACAAAATCATTTATAAAGAAAATGAATATGTTTAGTATGTTAGTAATGAGGGGTTCCTATACAGAGACTTCTTGTTATGAGCTGTTAGGGCTATTAGTTAATGCATGAAACGTTGACTTTTTATATGAAATCTTTTAACATAGCGGTATAAAACATGTATATAAAGGGGAGTAGCTCTTGCAGCAAAGTCGTCATTACAGGGAGAAACCCTCGGCTTTGTTGGCAACAATCGTGTTGTTAGTGAGACCTTTACCAATCATGGTAAGGGCCCCTTATTGTCTTTTTAGGACCTTTATCATTTCGGTAAAGGTCCTTTTTGTATGCAGGAATAGGAGAACGAGAGAGGAGAAGGAATATGAGAAAATTGTGGAAAAGAGTACGTCTAATCTTTCAAGTACGTAAATTCATTCCGTTTTTAGGTGAATTCTTTATATCGAAGGATGTTGAATTGAAGAAGAAAATGCTTTCTATCTTATTCTTATGTGGATATGTCATGTTTCCGTTTGACATCATTCCAGATTTTTTATTGTTTTTTGGTGTGCTAGATGATGTAGCGGTAATTTTGTTTATTTTGCAACGCATTGTGAAGATGGCTCCTGTTCATTTACAGGATAAGTATGGACTAATAGAGTAGGAGAAAGATAGATGGAACAACTGATTTTAGATTTTATTAATTACTTAAAACAATTTTCTTATTTAGGTGTTGTTTTAGCTTTAACGTTTGAGTTTGTCCCAGCTGAAGTTGTATTGCCGCTCGTTGGCTATTGGGTATATGAAGGTGATATGAATTTTTGGATTGCCGTTTTAGCGGGTACAATTGGAGGAACGACAGGACCGTTAACATTGTATGCTTTAGGATATTACGGAGGCCGTCCTCTATTAATAAAATATGGAAAGTATTTCTTTATTAAAGAAGAACAAATTCAAAAAGCAGATCATTTCTTTGCGAAATATGGTCCAGTGGTGGCATTTACAGGGCGATTTGTTCCAGGTGTACGTACACTGGTTTCGATTCCGTGCGGTATGGCGAAAATGAATATTTGGCAGTTTATGATCTACACATTTGTTGCGATGTTCCCATTAACGGCACTTTATATTTATGTCGGAATGAAACTGGGCCCGCATTGGCACAAGGCTGGTGCTATGGTGGAGCAGTATATGCTGCCGATGTTAGGGGTTATCGCTGTTTTCTTAATTGGGTTTGTGATGTACAAGTTGATTAAGAAGAAAAGTCGAAGAGAATGTTGATAAGAAAACCGCCTTATTTTGGCGGTTTTTTTACTTTGTTTTACAATTTTTTAACATTTTTTACCTTTAATTTATACTAGTTTAATAACGTTTCGCTAAAATATTCTTGTATTTTACAATATATGCGAGGAGGATTTTTGTGATCAAAAGAACGTTGTGTAAAGTGAAAGGTCTTATTGGTTTTTTAGCAGTTTTCTTTTTAGTATTTACATCTTTTTCTTGGACTAGTTTCGCGGAAACAAAAGAAGAAAAAACAGAGAAAGAATCGTCAGAGAAGAAGCTTGTTTTTCCAGTGTTAAGTGATGTGCACATTAAAAATAGTGGAACGGATGATACGTTTCGTTTTCAAAGAGCGCTGCAGCAATTAAACGCAGTAGCTCCAAACCAAGATGCCTTTGTAGTTGTTGGTGATTTTACAGACAGTGGCTCGACGCAGCAGTATGATCGTTTCTTCCAAACTTATAAGCAATATGGAAACCAAAATGCAACTGCTATGTATGCTTTAGGTAACCATGATTATTGGAACGGATTAGCTGCACATGATGCGCAAAAACGTTTTCTGAAAAAAACAGGAATGGAATCTATCTATTATCACAAAGTTGTAAAGGGCTATCATTTTCTTGTGATGAGTCCGGAAAATGGAGTGACACATGGATATTATTCAGATACACAAATTAATTGGTTGAAACAGGAATTAGTAAAAGCGAAGCAAGCTGATCCAAGTAAGCCAATCTTTGTCTTTTTACATCAGCATATTAAAGGAACAGTGTACGGGAGTCATGAATGGGGGACAAATGATAGTGCCAAAATTAATGAAGTCTTAAAAGAGTATCCACAAGCTGTAACGTTTTCTGGTCATTCTCATTATCCACTTGATGATCCAAGGTCAATTCACCAAAAAGATTTTACGTCTGTTGGGACATCATCAGTTAGTTATATGGAAATAGAAAAGGGAAAAGTACAAGGAAATATTCCGCCGGGAGCTGAAACATTAAGCCAAGGCTTATTGGTAGAAGTTGACGATCAAAAAGTGACGATTCATCGCCGTGATTTTCATAATAACTCTTGGACAGGTGAGCCGTGGGTAGTTGAACTTCCAGCAAAGAAAGAATCTTTCAAGTATACAGAAGATCGCGATAAGGAAAAGCCGGCATTTTTACAGGATGTAAAGCTGAAACTTTCGAATATAACAGAGACATCGGTGACAGCGACATTTCCACAAGCTGTAGATAATTTACTCGTTCACTCATACCGTTTGCAAGCAAAAGAGAAAGCAACAGGAAAGGTGAAAAATCAGCTTTTAGTCTTTTCTGAGTTTTACCGGGATCCGGTGCCTAAAGAGTTGACATTTACATTAGGTGGACTAGATATTAATACGGAATATAACATAGAAGTAACACCATTAGATTCATTTGGAAATGAAAGTAGTGCTCCTTTGCGTGAAGAATTTGAAACGAATACAGAAGTAATCGATCCGAATGCGAAAGTACCGAAAGCAGATGTATTCGATGTGAACTTTTTAGATGGTACTTTTAAAGACTATTCATCGTTTGGTGCAAATGGAAGTGTAAAAGGAAATGTAGCAATTGAGTATGAGAAACCTTTAAAGAAACACGTAATGAAATTAAGTGGGCAGGATAATACATATGGATATATTCCATTTTCAAATGAGCAAAAAGAAAAGGTAAAGGATTCCTTTACACTTGAAGCAGCGTTTTCTATGAATCAAATTCGTAATCAAGCAATTATGGAAAATACCGAAAGCGGTGGAATTGGATTTGAGTCAACAGGTTCTGGTTATGTAGAATTATGGGCACATATTGATGGCAGTTATAAACATATTGGTGTACAGCTAGAAGCTAATAAAACATACCATCTAACAGGAACATATAATGGGAGTGAACTTGCATTATATGTAGATGGGAAAAAAGTAAATAGTCAGCGAGTAACAGGGAAAGTGTATCATCCAAACGTACCATTTGCGATTGGAGCAGATCCAACAAGCGCTGGTAATGGTAATGTTCCGTTAAATGGAAAAGTTGCACTTGCAAGACTATATAGTAAGGCGTTAACGCCTTCTGAAGTGAAAGCAGCTTATAATGAGTTTCATAATCGGATAAAAATAGAAGAGATCCAAAACTTATATGAAGAAATAAATAAGGTAAAAGAAACATTGGCAGGTACTTACGAATTTGGAGAGAAACCTGGTCAATATTCACAACAAGCGTTTGCTGAATTACAAAAAGCATATAACGGTGCAAAAGAAACGTTTGAAAGAATGACGGTAACAAAAGAAGAAATCGTTGCAATGTATCAATCATTACAAACGGCACATCAAACCTTTTTAAATTCTAAAGTGGCAGAAGAAAAGCCACAAACGGCGAAAGAACAGCTTCAAGTAAAGATTAATGGAGCAAAAGATTTCTTAACAAAGATACAAGTAGGAACAGAGGTAGGGCAATACAAGCATGAACCAGTGAAAGCATTAGAGCAAAAAATACAAGTAGCCGAAGCAGTTGTACGTGATCAAAAAATGACGGATCAACGTACAGATAGTATGCAACGTGCATTAGAGGATGCCATAGGGCTTGCTGAGAAAAGTATAAAGTGAAACTTCCATCGGTGGGGGGGTTCTTCATCCCCCACTGATGGTTAGTTGAACCAATCGGGCTCTTACGGGCAGTTATCCCCACCTATCTTCTTCGTTTTCTCTGAATCTTGAGGTGGGGGTCTTACTGCCCGTTAGTGCGGGATAAACAAATAGGGCGGGGAAGAGGCTTGTCATGGACAAGTCTCTTTTGCGTGAGGATCATTCGGGACTTGAGGAAGTAGAATATATGTTACAATAGAATAGAGATTGTTTAGAAGGAGCGGATGATGTGTCGAATCGAAAGATAAAACAAATTCTTGAGTATATATGGGTTGGTATCGTGCTCCTAGTCGGATATAAATTTTTGGGAGATAAAAGCCTGTGGATGCTTTTTTTAATAACCTTTGTATTAGGAGGACTAGGAGCATTATTTATTAACTTTTTCTTTGATAGTATGGAATCTTGGAAAAAGAAGAAAGAACAGAAGTAATGGTGGAAAACGTAAACAAGCTCGCTAAGGATAGCGAGCTTGTTTTTTTACGCTTCTTTTTTTTCGTCGTTTTGCTTCGAAAGGACTAAGTGACTGTTTCGCTTTGAGTAGAAAAAGTATACACATAAACCAATTGTTAGCCATATTCCAAAGCTAATCCACGTTTCTTTTGAAAGGTTGAACATCAAGTATAGACAACAGCAAATTGCAATGATTGGTAAAATAGGGACAAATGGGACTCGAAATGCTCGCGGTAAGTCTGGGTGTGTTTTTCGTAGAATCAATACTGCAAAGCAAACAAACGTGAATGCTGTTAATGTACCGATACTTACAAGGTTTGCAAGCATGTGTAAATCTAATAAACCAGCAAGCACCGCAGCGCCAATCCCCATAATCCATGTGTTTACTAAAGGAATTTTAAATTTTTGATTTACGCGAGATAGTGCTTTTGGCAGTAATCCATCGCGACTCATTGCATAGGAGACGCGTACTTGTCCATACATAACGACAAGAATAACAGTTGTCATCCCTGTCATTGCTCCTACAGCTAGGAAACTAGCAACTGTATCTTCACCAACAAACCTAAGTGCATAAGCAACAGGATCTGATACGTCTAATTGTGTGTAAGGAACCATCCCTGTTAATACAAAGGAAACAACTATGTACAATACGGTACAAATAAGAAGAGAACCGATAATTCCAATTGGCAGGTCGCGCTGCGGTTTCTTTGTTTCTTCAGCAGCAGTTGCAATAGCATCAAAGCCTAAAAAGGCAAAGAATACAGTTGCGGCTCCGGCAATAATTCCGTCGTAACCAAATGGTAGAAACGGTGTCCAGTTTTCTGGTTTTACATATTTTGCACCGGCAACGATAAAAGCAATAATGACGGCTAGTTTAATTAATACCATGATATTATTTATACGGGCGCTTTCGCGAACGCCTCTACTTAAGAGTGATGTAATAAAAAGGATAATGAGGACAGCTGGTAAATCAATGAGGCCTCCTTTTCCTATACCAGGGGCAGAAGCGATTGTAGCCGGGAGTTTGATTCCAAACCCAAGCAGTAGTGATTGTAAATAACCAGACCAACCAACGGCAACTGCAGCAACTGCGAGTAAATATTCAAGCATTAAACACCAGCCGACGATAAAAGCGACAATTTCTCCAACTGTCATATAAGCATATGTATACACGCTTCCTGAAATAGGGATAGAGGATGAAAACTCAGCATAGCAAAAAGCAACACATGCACAAGTAAAGGCAGCGATGAGAAAAGATAGCATAATAGCAGGACCAGCGTGCTTTGCAGCAACAATGCCGGTTAAAACAAAAATGCCTGTTCCAATTACAGCTCCAATGCCTAAAAAGGTTAAATCAAGGGCACTTAATGTTCGACTCAGCTGACGTGGTGCTTCGGTCGTAAGGGGTTTCTTTCGTAAAAGTGTTTTCAAATTCAAATCTCCTCTCCGTAAAATGGTGGTCTTTCTTACTCCCGCTAGAAAACGGGATAGACACAACTGCGAGGTTTCGTAGCACCTGAAAGAACGAAGTAGAGAGTCGAGGTTGTATGACATATAAATACAATGGAGAATGGTGCAGTTGTACTTTTTGGAATAAATATGTAATTTTACTTGTGAATTTATCATATTTCAGAATATTTTGTCAATAAAAACTGTAACAAATAAAACGACACATTTAAGTAAACACTACAGTAAGAAACGAATGCATTTTTACGTAGGAGAAGATAGCATGTTATTTTATTTTGAACTTGTCGTCATTTTACTTTGTACGAAACTGGCCGGTGATATTAGTGCTCGGTTTGGACAGCCATCTGTATTAGGGAAGTTAATTATCGGTATTGTGATTGGTCCGGCAATGCTTGGCATTATCAATAGCTCTGAGCTGATTGATGAATTAAGTGAAATTGGTGTATTACTTCTTATGTTTATGGCCGGGCTTGAAACAGATTTAGAGGAATTAAGCCGTAATCTTACATCATCTTTTGCTGTCGCAATAGGGGGGATTATCTTTCCGTTTGTCGGCGGATATGTTGGAGGGCTTTTATTTGGGATGGTGCAGGCGCATGCCATTTTTTTAGGGTTACTTCTTTGCGCTACTTCTGTTAGTATTTCCGTGCAAACATTAAGAGATCTTGGGAAAATGAATACAAGAGAAAGCACAACGATTTTAGGAGCAGCTGTATTTGATGACGTTATCGTTGTCATATTATTAGCATTTGTGATGAGTTTTCTCGGTGCGCAAGATGTGAATATAACGATCGTAATTGCTAAGAAAATCATCTTTTTTGTTACTATTTTTCTCATTAGCTGGAAGGCTGTTCCTTTCATTATGAAAATTTTGTCGCCGCTTCGTGTTTCAGAATCATTAATTAGCGCGGCGCTCATTATTTGTTTTTCCTTTGCTTATTACAGTGAAATGATGGGGATTGCCGGGATTATCGGAGCGTTTGCTGCCGGAATTGCCATTTCACAAACTACATATAAGCATGAAGTAGAACATAAAATTGAGCCGATTGCCTATGCCATTTTTGTTCCGATCTTTTTCGTAAGTATTGGGATGGAAATTACGTTTCACGGATTAGGGAATCAAATATGGTTCATTGTCATTATGACTGTTATTGCTATATTAACAAAATTAATCGGCTCAGGACTTGGAGCTCGGTTAACAGGATTTGATTTACGTTCATCCATTAGTATTGGAGCAGGAATGGTATCAAGAGGAGAAGTAGCACTCATTATTGCTTCAAACGGATTGACTGCCAATTTATTAGCGAAAGAGAGTTTTACATCCATTGTCATCGTTGTTATTTTGACGACAATTATTACGCCGCCATTGTTGAAGAAGTATTTTGTGTGAGAGCTGGTAAAGGCATCCATGTGCCTTTGCCAGCTCAAGTTTTTTATCGATTATCAGCGATTTTCGCAATATATCGACTGTTCTTTAGAATATATCGGCGATTTTTACAATTTATCGGCGATTCGACACGATAAAAAGACTATTCGACAATGTTTGGCATACTTCTTAATGAGTCTTTGCCAAGCGGGTCGATGTATATGAAGTGGTACTAGATTTAAAGTGTGAAAATAAGTAACAGCCACCAATCACAATCATACTTCCGACGATTTGAATCCACGTCATCTGTTCTCCTAATAAGAGAAACGCTAAAATAGCAGTGAAAATCGGGTTGAAATTCAAGAAAATACCAGCTGTAGTCCCCCCTAATTTTTGGACGCCGATATTCCAGAAAACCATACATAACACAGTTGAAATTACACCTGTGTACAGGATAGATCCTAAGAACGAAGCGTTTACATTTGAAATAGTGAAATTAGAAATATTAAAGGGAATCAATATGATAATACCAAAGATACCAGAATATAAAGTAGACATCATTGGCGTTGTCTTTTTCGTTGCCCATCTACTGCAAACAGAATAAATGCCCCATACGCATACCGCGGCCATCATCCACCAATCACCGATATTAAAATGTAAGGAAAACAGTGCATCTATTTTTCCTTTTGAAAGAACAAGCGTAACGCCAAAAAAGGAAATAATCATTGATGTGATTTGCCATATATTTATTTTTTCTTTTATAAATAGCGCCGAACAAGCAGCGATAGAAATCGTATTTAACGTAGAAATAAGTCCAACATTTGTTGCTGATGTATGCTCTAACGCCCAAAATTGAAATATGTTAAAGAAAACAACACCAGTAACTCCCATTAGAAATAAGGGAAGAATTGCCTCTTTCGGCGGGAATAGTTTCTTTTCTTTCAGCCAAACAATGGGGAAAAGGCAAATGACTGCAATGCCCCAGCGAAGAGTCGTAAGTGTCATCGGCGAAGCGTGCCCGACAAGAGATTTTCCCACAACGAAATTTCCGCCCCATAATAGGCTTGTGATAAGTAATAAAATAACATAAGGCATAATACGAGTTAGCTCCTTTTACAAGAAAGTAGGGCTTGCGCATTGCCCGTTTGATGGAAGAAAGCCACTGTGCACGGTGGTGTAATATATATACTTTAAACTATGTAAATTGTAGCATTTTTCTTGTTTGTCATATATGTTATTTTGTATAATTAATAAAATTCGAAATAATATAAAGTGATTATGCTATTTTACGAAATGTTGTTCATTTTAAGTGCGGTTGTTATGTGTTTTCGCGAATAATCGTTTGCTTTGAAAAGGGAGATTGGAAATGGAACGGTTAGATGATTTAGATGTTCAAATTTTAAATGTGCTGCAACAAGAAGGGCAGCTGAGCAATGCGGAGGTTGCAAGACGCGTTAATCTTTCACCGCCAGCTACGCACGCACGGGTGAAACGATTAGAAAACGAGGGATTTATTAATCGGCAAGTAGCTATTTTAAATCAAGAGAAACTTGGATTTGACTTATTATGCTTTATTTTTGTTAGTACAAATATTCATCAAGCAGAGAAGCTTGAAGTGTTAGAGAAAGCGATGCGCGAAATGCCGGAAGTATTGGAATGTCATTGTTTAACAGGGGAGTATGATTATATTTTAAAAGTGGTGCACCGCGATCGAAATGAATTGGAACGTTTTATTCGTAAATTAAATATGCTCGGCATTACGAGAATTCAAACGAGTTTAGCGCTAAGGGAGATTAAGTATTCTACTGTGTTGCCTTTGTAGGGAGAGATGTCTAAGCGTTATGGCTTCATCTTTCTTTACTTAATTAGTGATATTTGGTAATATCTAACTTAGAGATGTAAAGAAAGGGGAATCTATACATATGTGGAATACCTTGAAATGATTATTTAATTAGATAGAGACAGTTGCGGTTCTTGATTTTTAAGGATGCGTTTATTTGTCTATCTTAAATCATTCAAGGGACACATGGTGTGGACAATTAAATTCCCATTGCCAAGCAGATACCTTTGTATATCTGCTTTTATTTATGGGTAAAACTACATCTCTATTGACACGATCATAGAGTCCCTATATTGGGGGAATTTTAATGAAAAGTCAGTACGGTAACGAAGAAATGCTATCAGGTGGGAATGTTTCAAACGTATATCGTGCGGGAGATACTGTGCGACGAGACATAAAGGAAGATAGTTCCAAAATTCATAAGGTATTAAAGCATTTGGAGAACAAAGGTTGCAGTTACGCACCGAAGTTTTTAGGTGTTGATGAAAAAAATAGAGAGATATTATCATTTATTGAAGGAGCAGCTGGTAATTATCCTTTAAAAAAATATATGTGGTCTAATGATGCTTTAAAAGAGATAGCGAAAATGCTTCGTCTCTATCATAATGCTGTGAGTGATTTTCCAATTGAAGAAAGTTGGCAACCAATCGATAACACCCCTCAGCCATTTGAGGTGCTATGTCACAATGATTTTGCCATCTATAACATTATTTTTAATCACGAAAAGCCAGTAGGGATTATTGATTTTGATCTTGCTGCTCCTGGTCCAAGACTTTGGGATATAGCCTATACTCTTTACACTTGCGTTCCTTTAAGCAGACTTTATCATTCTGAAACAGGTGAGGCAGTTTATTATGATCCGTTAAAGGATGCCGACCGTATAAAACAAAGGGTTAAATTGTTTTTTGAATCCTATGGTATTGAAGGAATGGAAAAAGGTTTTTTAGAGATGGTATTGCTACGAGTTGAAGGCTTATGTAAAACCATGCAAAGGAAAGCTGAAGAAGGCGATATGGCGTTTCAAAAAATGATAGATGAAGGACATTTTGAACATTATCAAAAGGAACTTCAATTCATTCGTGAACATGGAAAAGAGTGGATTTAATGAAATAAGTCAAAAGTAAAGCTCAGAGTTATATAGGGACTTTGAGCTTTTTGCCATCTTAGGTATATCACTGTTTTTTAACAAAGAGAAGAAGGCGGAGCTGTTTAGCTCCGCCTCTTATGCATGCGGACGAATCCACAGTTTGGCAAAGTCTGTCCATCCGAACGAATCGATGGTGACATTTTGCAAGGCGGATGGGAAACTTCTTCTTTTTAAGACATGGTAGTAAAAGATAAGAAGATACTGGTCACTAAGAAGTTTTTCGATTTTAGATATTAAATCATATCGTTTTTCTTTACTTGGCTCTGCTATAAAGCGGTCAAGCATGCTTTCAATTTGCTTATGATAATGCGGATGTCTAAAACGATGAACAAAGCAGCTTTTATTTTTAAAGATATGTAGAAAAGCCATTTCAAGATTAGCGTCGAGCACTTCTCCTGTTAAAATGATATCAGCTTGCTTGGCAATCTCTTTGTTAAAGTAATCAGTGACTGGAAAGGGATGAAGCTGTAAACATATGCCGAGTGGTTCACATCGTTTTTGTAACCAGATTGCATCGTACTCGCTACCTTTAACCGCAAAGAAATAGATGTGTAGCGTCTCTCCGTTATATGTACTTTGTTGCAGGTATTCTTTCGCTTTCGATAAAGATGTTTCTTTATGCATTGTACGGCTTTTATCGGGAAAGAAGCTATAAGCTGGCATTGTCCGATTATCACCAAGATCTTGAATTAACGATAAGGGATCCATGATTTCTGCCCACGCTTTTCGGAAGTAGATATCATGCTGCGGGCCGTTTTTTTGAAAGTTAAATGCTGCGTATATACAGCCAATTTCTTCTGTTTCCACCGCCTTTTCTTCTTTACACCCCATGTTCGGTAATTCGTAATTTGTTCGTATTTTTGACTGCTTTGGAACAAACCAAAATTCAATCTGATCAAGGAGTGCCCGCTCTTTAAAATAATCTGGAAATGCTTCTAAAATAATATGATCTTCGGTAAGACTTTTTATTTTAAAGGGACCTGTGCCAATATACTGGTGATTTTGGATCATTACATCATGCGGTAAAATGGATAATTGCACAGAGCTTACGTAATGTAGAAAAAAGCGATTTGGTTTTCGTAAATGAAAGATAACTTGCAGAGGAGATGGATTGTCTATTTTCTCAATTCCCTCTGTTAACCAGTCAAAAGGAGATTGAACGGCCTTTAACCTTTCAAAGGAGAAGATTACATCTTTTCCTGATAATGTTTGCCCGTGATGAAAACGAACACCTTTACGCAGGTAGAATGTCCAAGTAAGTTGATCATCGCCTACTTCCCACGTATGTGCCAAATGCGGCTCAATTTCGTCCGTTTTCTCGTTATATTTCACTAATGTATCAACGAGTTGGCTAATAAGGTGACTTTCTGTTGTCACAGCTGCAAAAGCTGGATCAATGGGGAGTAATTTTCGATTATATGGAATTTTTAGCACATCATACAGATCATCTGAAGTTGTATATCCAAAATAAGTATTTAATCGTTCTTCTATTTTTTCTTTCAGTAAGAAAGGCAGCGGTTCTTTCAATAGAAGGAAAACTTCTTTTAACTTCTCATTTTTTAAAAGTTCTTCAACATGCGGCAAAATCGCTTCTGTAAATGTATGAAGAAAGTGAATTTCCGTTTTATTTCCCCGGCCTCTTCCTGGTATCCAGTCAATCAGTTTTTCTTCACTCATTTTCTTCAGTAAAATCTTCACATTTTTTGTACTACAAAATAAAATAGCAGCCAGTTCTTGGAGACTATTTTGAATATGCTGTTCATTTGGAAAGGAAAGTCTTAGCCGAATATAGTGGTCCATAATTTTCATGTTATACAGCTCCTTTTTCTAAAAGGGGAAACTCTTCAGAATATTTTAACCTTTTTCTTCCTCTTTTTCAAAGTAAAATGAAGAAACAGAAGGAGGAGGAAACAAATGGGATTTTGGTCAATGCATCGCAACATTAAAATTAGAATTATTACATCCTTTTTAACTCGAACAGTAGGAACGATGATTTTTCCATTTATGGCGATTTACTTTTCCATAAAATTAGGAGCAGTATTAGCGGGGTTCTTATTGTTATTGAATGTAATTGCGTCGCTTATTGTTGGTTTATATGGCGGCTATATTGCCGATACATTAGGACGGAAAAAGGTTATGATTATCGGACAGGTGATTCAAGTCATTTCTATTGCTTGCATGGGAGTTGTGAACTCAGACTATATAGATTCAGCTTGGCTTACATTTGTATTTTTACTAATCAATAGCATCGGTTCTGGCGTGATGAATCCAGCAACAGAAGCAATGCTAATTGATGTAAGTACACCGGAAAACCGAAAAATGATGTACAGCATTAATTATTGGGCAATCAATTTATCGATTGCAATCGGTGCGATTTTCGGCGGACTTCTCTTTGAACACTATCGTTTTCAATTATTTATACTGCTGACAGGCATTGCCTTATTAACACTGTATTTAATTACGGTTTACATGGAAGAAGTATATGTCGTTCAAAAGAAAGTAGAAAAGCAAAACGTATTAAAAGATATGATGAACAATTACCGAGTTGTTATGAAAGACAGGGCGTTTATCGTATTGTGCTTAGGAAGTATATGCGCATTATCACTAGAATTCCAAATTAACAACTATATCGGTGTCCGTCTGCAAAAGGAATTTGAAACGATAACATTTTCACTTTGGAACGGAAATAGTTTTGACTTAACAGGGATTCGGATGCTAAGCTGGATCTCCACTGAAAATACAGTACTAGTCGTTTTATTTTCAGCGCTTATAGTAAAAATCATGAATCACTTTGAGGACCGGAAAGTACTGTATACAGGTTTATTTATCTATACAATTGGATTTACGATATTTGGAGCAAGTAACAGTCTATGGATTTTATTACTCGCAGGTTTGTTCCAAACAATTGGAGAAATGATGTATGTGCCAGTCAGCCAATCGATTCGGGCAGATATGGCAAGGGATGATGCGAGAAGTTCGTATATGGCCATTAACGGCATGGTCTTTCAAATTGCGAAGATGGTAGGAACGCTCGGCATTATGATCGGTTCCGTTATTGCTTCTTGGGGGATGAGTATCTTGTACTGCTTCATAGGAATAAGTAGTATCTTCTTATTTAAGAAAGCAGTTGATATGTATCATCGTCAAGGGGAGAAGGTAGAGAAGATAGGATAATGAGAAGGCTGCTTGTTTTATTAACCTTTCTATTATATTAAAGTAAGTGTGAAAGATAGAAGATATGTATATAAGCTAAAAAAACGACATAAAACCCCTTTCTTTTAGGGGAGGACAAGAGCATCTGGCCGCGCATAGGAGCGGTCAGGGCCTTTTCCTGCCACATGCAAGGGAGCGGGTCGGTAGCGAGCATGTTGTATTCTGCATAGCGGTGAATTATGTGTCGAAACATTAAAACAGATTTATATAGGAGATAATTATAATGAAAATTAGCCCAAAAGAATTTTATATTCGTAATATACGTTATATGATTAGGTCAGCAATGGAAGAAGATGCAAAAAATTTATCTGAAGTACGATTACAAATAGATGGCGAAACAGAGAATTTAGATAGAGAAAAAGGCGAAGCATACATAGATGAAGATGGTTTTAAAAAAATCATTAAAGAGGATACAGACAGTGTAAGTAATCTATTTTTAGTAGCTGAAGTGAATGGAAGAATTGCAGGTTTTTCAAGGTGTGAAGGGAACAAATTGAAAAGAACATCTCATAAAGTAGAATTTGGTGTCTGCGTATTACAAGAGTATTGGGGATACGGTATTGGAAAGAACTTCTTAACAGAATCCATCAATTGGGCAGACTCGCATGGAATTAAGAAAATCACTTTGAATGTTCTTGAAACGAACGATAAAGCGAAAAGTCTTTATGAAAGATACGGTTTTGAAGTAGAAGGGATTTTAAAAAATGACAAAATTTTATCGGATGGAAATTACTATAATACTATTTTGATGGGAAGATTTAATGGGTAAAGTGTTATAGGAAAGGAAGTGGGAGAATGTTTCCTATTTTAAAAACAGAAAGACTAATTTTGAGAGAACTAATAGAAGATGATGCACAAGGAATATTGAATTGCTTTTCAAATGAGGATGTATTACGTTACTACGGACAAAATCCATTAACAGATCGAGAACAGGTTGAAAATATAATTAGGAATTTTTCAAATAACTATAAAGAAAAACGTGGGATAAAATGGGGAATTCAAATAAAAGAAACAGAAGGAATTATTGGAACGATTGGATTTCATGACTGGTCTTTCGAACATAAGAGAGCGGAAATCGCTTATGCCCTTTTACCTGAACACTGGGGAAAAGGGTATGCCACTGAAGCCGTTTTAAAAGTTATATCATACGGATTTCATGAGCTACATTTAACTCGGATTGGAGCAGTTGTTTTTACAGAAAATAAAGCATCTAATGTACTACTAACAAAATTAGGCTTTCAAAAAGAAGGCGTTCTTAGAAATTATATGTATCAAAATAATGTTGCCTATGATACGAACGTTTACTCCTTGCTTCCAACTCCTGCTTCTACTCGGAATTAAGTTTATCGGCGATTCGACAGGGAATAAAGACCCTTCGGCAATGTTCGACAGAAAAAGAATCCATTTTGATCAAAATGGATTCTTTTTATTTCAGTAAAATAACCCCGAAAAAGAACAAAAACTGTATAAAACTCACTATATAGATAAACGTCATAAAAATCCGCTTTCGTTCCACAACTGAAACTGGATACAATGCTACAATACTATTTCCCGAAAAATAATTCCAAAGAGCACGAAGTTGTAAAGCCGATATGTATAGGAAACATAACGCGGTGATTCCTTTTCCAATAAAGGTGGGAATGTAGTAGGAAAGAAAGCCTCCTACTAAAGTTAATCGTATATACATACCAAAGTAATCGTTAGTACGTACAAAGGATAAACTATACAAATATAAAAAAGGAGATCGTTTTTTATATAGTATCTGTTCCATCCAGGTAGTGAGCCACTTTCTTTGTTTGACTTGTTGTTTAATTTGCGGTACATCTGTAAAGAAATGTACAAATTGATAAAAGCGCATGTCCATTTGTTCTTCTTGCTCTATTAAATATTCCCAATGAATGTGCCTTTTTTGTTTGTTCATCGTATATAAAAATATGAGCGTTATGACAAGGAGTATACTTCCTACAACCGTAATGGAAGTGAATTGAAACATTGTATATGTAATGGCTGCGTTACAGAATACTCTAATGAGTAACCAGTATGAAGCAAAGTCTGTATTTCTATATGTCCAATGTATGTACATATTCCACCACTTTATAAAAGCAAGAATGACAAAGACTCCGCATAAAAAAGCGGGAGTTGTATGTAATGATTGCTGAGCAAGAGGTGTAATGATGAGTACCGCGCATAATAATGGAAAGAGTTGCATGATATAACTATATAAAAGAGAACGCTTAACATAGTAGGCTAGTTTTTCTTCTATCGGCAATAGATATAGGATATCTGGCTTTTGTAAAAATGTTCGAATGGGAGAACGAGTGAGTATAACCGTAAGTAAAATCGTCACAATGGTTAATGCAACAGACTCAGATGGAAAGGAACGAAGAAATTTTGCATAATAATAGCCGCCAGTGCCAAGAAGAATAAGGAAGCTATAAACTAGACCACTTACAATACGCGCAAAGTACATCGTGATTTTTTGTAGATGTTGCTGGAAACGACTCGTCCAAAGTGTTTCGATTGTCACTATAGCCACCTCTATATTGTAGGATTATTACGATTTGAAATATATGAACAAGTCTTCGAAGCGACTCAATACCCATTTTTTCGAAAATGTTCTAGTCTTTTATTTTTCTGTTTTCCTTTTTTAGGTATGTGTTCGGTTGTCATGCATAGGCTTGCTGCAATATACATGCAATTAGCTATTATTAGTACTATTATAGGCAAAGACATAATAGGTAAAGTAGGGAAGACAGCTAAACACATAAGAGATGGGCGGTTTAAAATAATTGCGAATAAGACAAAAATTGTCGATATGAGCAGGCAGGAAAGAGCTATTATCATTTCCATATTTAAATAAAATTTGCGAATACACACAGTTAAATTGAGAACGCATCCAAGAATCCCTAATAAATATCCTATAATGTGCACAACACTTCTCTTTTTGAAAACTTGTAACATGTTGCAAATACTCCTTATTCCTTTTTCTGCTATTTTATCATATGCACATCACGATATCATGGGTGAATTTGGAAAATGTCTTTTGTTTTCACACCGCACGTGGCAGAAAAAGGCCCTGACCGCTACCACACATGGCCAGATGCTCTTGCCCCTCTAAAAGGGAAGTGCTTTTTTGTTTGTTTTTCAAACTATAAATTGCTGCTATGGAGAAGAAAAAGTGATCTGCACCTTGAAATGTACCCTTTGTTTTTACATCGCACGTGGCAGAAAAAGGCCCTGACCGCTCCTACACATGGACAGATCCTCTCGTCCACCTTAAAAAAGAGGTTTTCTGTCTTTACATGTACACAAAAAAGCAAGTCACCTTTCACTAGGCAACTTGCTCGTTTTGTTTCTCTTTTTTCTCATCACGTTTCATTAATGGATAGAATGCAAATCCGACGATAAATAATCCAATGCCAAGCAGGAATGTTTTCACATCAGAAGATCCTGTTTTAATAACCCATAGTGCATAAATAAGTGCAATAGCCGCAATGATTCCATCTATGATACGAGAACCTTTTTGATTTTCGTATGTTTCACCTGTCATAACAAGTTTAAGCTGGAAGATTGGTGAAACGAGATATGGAATTAAGTAGGCAAGTGTTGAAACGGTAATAACAAATGTATACGCCTCGGCAATTGTCCCGGATAGTGTTGAGAATAGGAACACTTGCGACATAATGTTTGTTATACGAAGCGAATAAATCGGGCTCCCTTTTTTATTTGTTTTTGTAAAGAAAGATGGAAAGAATCCTTCTTTTGCTGCTTGATATGGTACTTCTGAGCTTAATAAAACCCAACCTAGGATGGATCCAAATAAAGAAGTAAGTGCAAGCAGCGCCATTAATTTTCCGCCGCCATGTCCCATTGCTGCAGATAATGCATCTGCCAATGGTCGTTCAGATGCTTGTAGTTTATCGACATGAAGAACGCCCATTGTTAAGATTGTAATTCCTAAATAGATACCAACTGTTAATAGTAAGCCAGTAACAGTTGCGCGTTTTACTGTTTTTGGTGAAACAGCACGGTTTGATAATAAGACAGCTGACTCGATGCCGATAAAGGCCCAAAGTGTTGTTAAGGCAGCTAAGTTTACTTGTGATAATAGTCCGTGTGAAACGCCTTCTTTATCAATGATCGGTGTATACCATTGTCCAAGTTTAGATGCTTGGAAGGCAAATAACGTTACCACAATGAAGAGAAGGAATCCTGTTACTTTCGTTGTTGTTGCAAGGAAGTTCAATTTCCCAGCACCGTTTATGCCGTTCGTTAAAATCATATGTGTTCCCCATAGTAACAAGGTACAGATAGAGAACGTAATTAGTTTTCCAACTTCAATGTTAAACGTTCCGATTGAAAATAATACATGCGTATCTTTCATAATTGGGAAAAAGAGCGATAAATAACCAGCAAATGATGTAATGATCGCTACGTTACTTGCCCAGTTTGCAACCCAGTAGCCCCATACGATACTAAAACCCGCCATTTTTTTCGTTTTTTGTGAAGAAAAGAGTGCATAAGCATGACTTTGCGGACCTGTTGTTAAATCAGGACGACGAATTGCTAAATTACCGAAAACAAGAGCTAACATTAACACGCCAAATCCTGTCGTTAACCAAGCTAATGTAACGCCAAGAGGACTAGCTGTTTGTGCTAATGTACTCGGAACCATGAAAATACCAGCTCCGACCATATTTCCAACTACAAATGCAGTGAGTACCCAAAAACCCCATTTTTTTTGTTGCATAGAAACTACCTCCAAAATTAGTATAACCAAGTCAAGCGAGGAGATATGTATGTGTTTGAAGTTCCAAACAAAACAAAAAAGCGCGTATATGCTCACGCGCTTCTCAATCTTATTAAGAAACCCACGGACATACCTCTCGATAGCTCTCCACAAGCAAAACGCTTGTGACAGTCCTGCACTTATTCAATGCAGACCCAGCAAGAAAGCGTTGTGGATACTTCTTGCTTCGGCAATTATTCCTTTTTGATTTGTTCAGCGATGCCACACATCTCCCAAATCATACTATTAATAATTGCAACCTCTACCTCACCGAGATACGAATGAGGATTTATATATAAAGTTAACATAACCAAGGGTAACAAATGGATTTTTATTCGTCAATGCAAATAAATATAATCAGATGATTGTGATAATAAAGTATGTTTTAAATAATGAAACAACTTCTGGATTTGCATCATACAATATGTATATAAAAGAAGGGGAAAGTGCAGCTTTTATCATAAAGAGCACTTTATTTGAGAGGGATAAACGGATGGAGAGCTGGTTAAAGAGAAACTGTTTTATATGCGGAAAGGAAATATATAGGTGTGAAAAACCGGATCCAATTGAGGAGTTAAAAAAACAAAATGAAGAACTCGCAGCTTCTTTAGAACAATGTATGAGGTTACTCTATAATATACAAAAGAATGTAAGTAAAAAAACAGAAAAGAGTGCATTACCTCCTCTTTTTTCCTTAGGAGATAAGATAGAAGTATTTGACGGGGAAACAAGTATAGAAGGGATCTTTATTGAGTGTATAAATGAATGGTTATATTGGATTAACGTAGATTATGATTTAACTATTAGTCATATAAAAAGTGTAAAGCGTATTATAAAAAAAGAGTCTATTCAAAAAGGGTATGTATAGCCCTTTTTAATATAGACTCAGTATCTTATTTGTGAGAGGGTTAAACAATTTGTGAATAATTAGCAAACTTTGCTAACGCTAATTGCATCTAAGCTTGTAATGTTGATATTTGCGTGGTTATCAACCCAAATTAAGAAGTTGTTTTCTATGCGGACGAAAACGCCTCGGCCATCAATTTCGCGTCCTGCTGAAAATACGCGAATTTTGTCGCCTTCTCTTAATCCGTTTAATGTTGTGAATGCCATGAGAACCGCCTCCTCTCTATCAAAAGTTAATATAATATATGAAAACGATAGAGAGTGTGTGCAAGAGAAATGTAGTTATAGCAACTATTTTTATAGAATTGCATTACATTCAATATTGTTATTTTCTCATGCGCCATAAATTCAAAGTTCTTACGAATACCCTTTGCTTCCGTTAATCTGTGCAGAGCCGTTTGCCGTGACGAATGTTTTGTATTCTACCATTAGTCATATGAAAAGTGAAAAACATATTATAAAAAAGAGTCTATTTGAAAAGGATTTATATAACCCTCTTTGATATAGACTCAGTATTTTTTGGTGAAAGAGTTTAACAATTTTATAGGTAATTAGCCAACTCTGCTAACGCTAATTTCATCTAAGCTTGTAATGTTAATATTTGCATGGTTATCAACCCAAATTAAGAAGTTGTTTTCTACGCGAATGAAAACACCTTGACCATCAATTTCACGTCCTGCTGAAAATACACGAATTCTGTCGCCTTCTCTTAATCCATTTAATGTTGTGAATGCCATGAGAACCGCCTCCTCTCTATCAGAAGTTAATATATATATATGAAAATGAAAGAGAGTGTGTGCGAGAGAAATATAGTGCTAGCAACCATTTTTATAAAATATAAAAAGAAGTAGAAATTATTTTCTACTTCCTTTTACTTTGTTTTTTTGTTTTAAATTTTGTAAGTGGCAGAAAAAAGCCCTGACCGCTACTACGCATGGCCAGGTGCTCTCGCCCACCTAAAAAAGAGGTTTTCTGTCTTTACATCAAATTCAATACGGTTACTTTCTCGCGTGTCATAGATTCAAGGCTTTTACGAATACCTTGTGCGCCCATACCAGAACCTTTTACACCGATGAATGGGAAGTGATCTGGGCCGCGTTCAGTGCGTCCGTTAATTTGAACAGAGCCTGCTTCAATTTTGTTTGCAATGTGAAATGCTTTGTTAATATCTTTTGTAAATACACTTGCTTGTAAACCAAACTCAGATTTGTTTGCAATTTCAATTGCTTGTTCATCAGAAGAAACGCGAATGACTGGAAGAATCGGACCGAATGGCTCTTCCCAAGCGACTTTCATATCTTCTGTTACATGATCAAGAAGTGTTGGATAGATTAAGTTACGCTCACGTTTGTTGCCGATGACAACAGTTGCACCTTTTTGCACTGCATCGTCTACTAAATTTTGAACGAAATCAGCAGATTTATCATCGATTAATGGTACGATCGTGCTGTCTTGTTCCGGAGAACCAACAGATAACTTTGCAATTTCATCTTTTAATAAGCGAACAAGTTCATCTGCTACATGTTCATGTACAAGTACGCGTTTAATCGCTGTGCATCGTTGACCGGAGTAAGAGAATGCCCCACTAATAATATGTTTGGCAGCTTCTTGTAAGTCTGCGTCCTCGCGTACAATACCAGGATCTTTTCCGCCAAGTTCAAGGACAAGTGGGATCATTGCCGCTTTTTTCGCTAAATGCGTTCCTGTGTGTGTACCACCTGTGAACGATACCATATTGATGCCAGAATGCTCTACTAAATAATCACCAATGACAGAACCACGTCCTGTTACTACGTTAACAAGTCCTTTTGGAAGGCCTGCTTTATGCAAGGCTTCAATCATTTTAATACCGCTAATTGCACCTTGTGTAGCCGGTTTAAAGATAACGGCGTTTCCTGTAATAAGGGCCGGTGCAAGCTTGGCAGCTGCTAAGTTGACAGGATAGTTAAATGGTGAGATGGCAAGAACGACGCCAAGCGGAGCGCGCTGAATAATCGCAAGTTTAGATTTAGCGCCGCCAGGGAAGCTATCGCCCATCATACTTTCACCATGCATATGCATAGCTTCATCTACTGTGTAACGAATGAAATCAGCTGTACGAACAACTTCTTTTTGTGCATCTTTATATCCTTTGCCGACTTCTTTCAAGATGATATCGGCAATTTCATCTTGCATATTCACGAGCTCATCAGCCCATTTATATAAATATTGTGCACGATCTTGAAGAGATGCTTCGGACCAGTCTTTTTGAGCTTCTTTCGCCAATTGAATCGCTTCATCTACTTCCGTGCGAGTAATTGCTTGTACTTGTCCGATTACTTCATGAAGATAAGGAGAGGAAATGTCGATTGTTTGCCCCGAGGAGCTTTCTTTCCATTCTCCATTTATATAAAATTTATACGTCTTGCTAGTTTGCATCGTAAGTCCTCCTAAAAATATAGTGACTTGTAAGAGTGAGTATATGGTGATTGTATGAGGTTTGAAAAAAGAATTCAAATGAAATGTTTGTGAAATCTATTTTTGGCATGGTTTTTGCATTCGCTTTCTTTGTTATAAAATAAAGTTCTGTTAAAGAATTATTAACGGATCACTCGTTTTCTCGCTTTGTTTTAACATTGCCTGTGGCAGAAAAGGGCCCTGACCGCTCCAAGCATGGCCAGGAGCTCTTGCCCATCTAAAAAAAGTGGTTTTTCAATTTGTATTTATATGAAAAAATAATTGACAGAAAAGTCTTTAAAGTTATACAATTAAAAATGGAAAATAAAAGAAGAAGGAGGTTTGCGTGATGATTGTAATCGTATATATGAATGGCTTAGGTGTTTTACACAATAAATATAATCACGCAACCTCTACGGACAAATAACGCTTCTTGTTAGTTAAAAAGAAAGCGTACGTTGCGTGTGCCGTGACGTACGCTTTTATGCGTTTTTCGCATATCGTTAAAGCGACGGTATGCCTTTTTTTGTCCCTTTTTTTAGATTGTTCCTATACATCTGTATAGGAACAATAATTCATTTTAGAAAGGTAGGAATGACGATGGAAAAGTATGAGGTGCGTATGGTAAAAACGGAGACGCTAGATAGCGGATAACGAGTCTATGTTTATACAACAACGAGAAGGGAGAGGTTACATTGTTTTCTGTATTACAAAAATTAACGTGGTTTTTTAAAATGCATTGGAAAAGGTATAGTATTGCCATTGGTTGTTTACTTATTGTCAATGTCGTTGAGGTGATCCCGCCAAAGTTAATTGGATTAGCAATTGATGATATAAAAGCTGGGGATTTAACAAATGCGGGGATTATGAAATATGTAGGAATGTTGCTCGGGGCCGCCGCAGTCGGTTATATACTTTCTTATGTGTGGCAATATCAGTTATTTGGCGGTGCATTTGTGCTTGAAAAAACGATGCGTTCCAAATTTATGGGACATTTGCTGAAGATGACGCCAACTTTCTATCAGAAAAACCGTACAGGTGATTTAATGGCAAGAGCAACGAACGATTTGAAAGCAATTGCCATGACAGCTGGATTTGGTATTTTAACGCTCGTTGATTCGAGTTTATATATGCTGACAATTGTGCTTATGATGGGCATTTCAATTAGTTGGAAATTAACACTTGCAGCATTATTACCGCTGCCGATTATGGCGTATGCAGTGAGTGCTTATGGAAAGAAATTACATGATCGCTTTACAGTTGCTCAAGATGCATTTGGAGATATGAATGATAAAGTGCTGGAGTCGATTGCTGGTGTACGTGTGGTTCGCGCTTATGTACAGGAGAGAGAAGATGAGAAGCGCTTTAATACGTTAGTGACAGATGTGTATGCAAAGAATATGAAAGTCGCAAAAATTGATTCGCTTTTTCAACCGACAGTGAAAATGCTTGTTGGGATGAGTTATTTAATTGGCCTTGTGTACGGAGCGTTTTTAGTATTTCAAAACGAGGTAACACTTGGGGAACTTGTATCGTTTAATGTGTACCTTGGTATGATGATTTGGCCGATGTTTGCGATTGGTGAACTGATTAACGTGATGCAGCGCGGGAATGCTTCACTTGATCGTGTAAATGAAACGTTAGCATATAAGCAAGATGTACAAAACGTAAAGAAACCACTTCGCGTATATCAGCCAGATTGTATTGATTTTGAAGATGTATCTTTTTCATATCCGACATCTTCTACGCTAAATTTAAAGAACGTTTCGTTTTCGCTTAGCAGAGGAGAAACGCTTGGGATTGTTGGGAAAACAGGGAGCGGAAAAACGACGCTCATTCGGCAGCTTCTGCGCCAGTATCCGCTCGGAACAGGGGAAATTACAGTGTCAGGTATACCGCTGCAAAACATTCACATCGATCAAGTATTAAGCTGGGTTGGATATGTCCCGCAAGAACACATTCTGTTTTCAAAAACAGCGCGGGAAAATATTTTATTTGGTAACCGAGAGGCAAGTGAAGAGGAGCTGCAAAAGGCAATTGAAATTGCTGCTTTTACGAAAGACTTGGAATTTTTGACGGATGGACTAGAAACGCTTGTTGGAGAAAAAGGTGTATCGCTATCTGGCGGGCAAAAACAGCGTATTTCCATTGCACGTGCAGTCATTCAAAATCCAGAAATTTTAATTTTAGACGATTCGTTATCAGCGGTTGATGCAAGAACGGAAGCTGCAATTATTGGAAATATAAGGAAAGAACGAAGCAGGAAAACGACGATTATTACGACGCATCGTTTATCCGCAACGCAGCATGCAGATTGGATTCTCGTGATGGATAATGGTGAAATCATTGAAGAAGGAACGCATGACATGCTGATTCAAAAGGGCGGTTGGTATACAGAAC
The DNA here is from genome assembly GCF_900116295.1 of Bacillus sp. 103mf. GTDB lineage: Bacteria > Bacillota > Bacilli > Bacillales > Bacillaceae_G > Bacillus_A > Bacillus_A bruguierae. The sequence goes on along the minus strand of NZ_FPAF01000006.1, from coordinate 121,622 downwards.
AGTTTGAAAGGCAACAAGGGGAAATCGTAGAAGGCGAGGTGAAAATATGAGTGTTGGAAAACGATTATTTCAATATGCGATGAAAGTAAAAGCAACGATTGGAATTGCTTTAGCGATGTTATTTATTTTCGTTATTGCGGAATTAGCTGGGCCGTTTGTAGCAAAAACGATGATTGATGAACATATTGTTGGTGTTGAAAAAACTTGGTATGAAACAGTAAAAGGAGATGATGCTGTTTTTTATCACAACACTTGGTATAAACGAAGCGATCGATTTGAAGCAGGTGAGCAGAAAGGAAAAGAAGTGCGCATTGTTCAAATTGGCCGCGACTATTATTTTATTCCTAACAAACTTTCATTTGAAGGAACGCGGTCTGTAAAAGGAGATATGGTGACGATTCAGAAAGGGGAAGCTGCGCAAGTCTATAAAGGAACGAAGCTGACAGGGAAAGAAGTTTTCTCGTTTTATCAGCCAGAAATAAAACGACTACTTATACTCGGAAGCGGCTATTTAGCACTATTACTTGTTGTGTCTCTCTTTGCATATGGAAAACAATTTTATTTACAAAAAGCAGCGAATAAAATTATTCAAATTATGCGAGAAGACGTGTTTTCTCACATTCAAACATTACCGATTCGCTACTTTGATCATTTGCCGGCCGGGAAAATTGTTTCTCGTGTGACAAATGATACGGAGGCGATTCGCGAACTATATGTAACGGTATTATCGACATTCTTTTCTAGCTTTATTTATATTATTGGTATTTTTGTTGCCTTGTTCTTATTGGATGTAAAGCTTGCTTTTATGTGTTTAATCCTTATTCCAATTTTATGTGTGTGGGCGATTTTTTACCGAAAATATGCAGCTGCATACAATCATAAAATGCGCTCACGCTTGTCGGACATTAATGGAACAGTGAATGAATCCATTCAAGGGATGCCAATCATTCAAGCGTTTCGTCAAGAGCACAGGGCAAAACAAGAATTTGAACAATTAAATGAAGAGTATTATATGTACCAAAATAAAATTTTAAGTTTAAATGCAGCGACGTCTCATAACTTAGTTGGTGTACTCCGCAACATTGCATTTACAGGTGTGATTTGGTACTTTGGCGGCGCATCATTAAGTGCAGCAGGAGTGATTTCATTAGGTGTGTTATATGCGTTCGTTGATTATTTAACGCGATTATTTTCGCCGATTACAAATATGGTGAATCAGTTAGCGAACTTAGAGCAAGCGCGCGTTGCTGCTGAGCGTGTGTTTGAATTGTTAGATGAAAAGGGAGAAGCGGTGCAGGAAGAGCACATTCCGTTGATAAGAGGAAATGTTCGCTTTGATAACGTTTCGTTTTCTTATAACGGGAAAGATGAAGTGCTGCGAAATATTTCCTTTGAAGCAAAGCAAGGGGAAACAATTGCGTTAGTCGGGCACACCGGATCGGGAAAAAGTTCGATTATGAATGTACTCTTTCAGTTTTATGAATTTCAAAAAGGCAGCATCACAATTGATGGACACGATATAAAAGAAGTGCCAAAACAAGCGATTCGCGAACATATGGGAATTGTACTGCAAGATCCATTTCTATTTACAGGAACAGTTGCTTCTAATGTAAGTTTAGAGCAAGAACGAATTTCGAAGGAAACGATTGTGAAAGCGCTGCGTGATGTTGGTGCAGAGCGTTTTGCTAGTAACATTGAAGAAGAAATAGCGGAAAAAGGAAGTACGCTTTCAACAGGTGAAAGGCAGCTCATTTCTTTCGCCCGGGCACTTGCCTTTGATCCAGCTATTTTAATTTTAGATGAAGCAACATCCAGCATCGATACGGAAACAGAGGCAATGATTCAACAGGCGCTCGAAGTTGTGAAAAAAGGGCGAACGACATTTATTATTGCCCACCGTTTATCAACAATTAAAAGCGCTGACCAAATTATCGTACTAGACCGCGGAACGATTCTTGAGAAGGGCTCACATGAGGAGTTGATGGAAAAGCAAGGTCGTTACTATGAAATGTACAAAACGCAAATTGCGGGTAGTCAAAGTGCGTAGTGTTCACGCAATGTTCAGATAATTTTAAAACAATGTTTACAAGTAGGACGTATTCTCCCTTTGTTTATATGATACGTTGAACGAAAGGGGGAATAGAAATGGAGGAATTATCAGTTACCTTTAACATTGCGTTCTTTTTGTTATTATGCGGAATGATTGGATATTGTGTGTTAGATTCTTGAAGAACTTGCCAGGGAGGCAAGTTCTTTTTTTGTGCCCACCGATATATCCGCGATGTTCAACACGTTTGATTTTGAACGAAAAGGATACACTAAGTGAAAACATTTTGATTGAAAAATGTTGCAAGATTGAATAGAATAAGTTAATGTTATTCTTAAATTCCTATCAGAATACTTGGAGGATTGTCATCATGAAAAAATTACTTTCATTTTTCGTACTTGCACTACTGATTGTGGGAGTTGTAGCAGGTTGCGGAAAACAAGAAAAAGATCATACAGCAGAGGGCACTAGCAAAGATGCGCTTGAGCAAATTAAGAAGAGCGGAGAGCTTGTTGTTGGTACAGAAGGTACATACCCGCCGTTCACATTCCATGATGAAAGTGGAAAGTTGACTGGGTTTGATGTTGAAATTGCAGAAGAAGTAGCAAAGCGTCTTGGCGCGAAAGCAGTATTTAAAGAAACACAATGGGATAGCTTATTTGCTGGGCTTGATGCAAAGCGTGTTGATATGATTGCGAACGAAGTCGGAATTCGTGAAGATCGCCAAAAGAAATACGACTTCTCTAATCCATACGTATCATCTTCAGCAGTACTTGTTATTCCAAAAGATAAAGACAAGCCAGCGAAATTTACAGATGTGAAAGGGTTAAAAGCAGCACAGTCTTTAACGAGTAACTTTAGCGACATTGCGAAGAAAAACGGTGCAGAAATCGTTGGGGTAGAAGGCTTTAACCAAGCGGTTGAATTATTAAACTCAGGCCGCGTTGATTTCACAATTAATGACCGTTTATCTGTATTAAATTACTTAAAAACAAAACCGGATGCAAAAGTAAAAATTGTTGATACAGAAAAAGAAGCATCAAAAAGTGGTTTCATGTTCCGTAAAGGCAGTGACAAATTGGTTGCGGAAGTAAATAAAGCATTAGATGACATGAAAAAAGACGGCACTTACGACAAAATATCGAAGAAATGGTTTGGTGAAGATGTATCTAAGTAATGCTATATTGGATTTAGATCGATTATCTGTTTGGGTTGATATCACAAAAGCATCCTTCATGCCTATGCTGAAGGGTGCTCTTTTCAATACGATACCGCTGACATTGATTACATTTATAATTGGTTTGGCGTTAGCGACGTTAACAGCGCTATGCCGCATTTCTGGAAATCGTGTGTTAGAATGGATTGCACGCATCTATGTATCTATTATTCGTGGTACACCGCTTCTTGTTCAGTTATTTATTATTTTTTATGGGCTTCCAACGATTGGAATTACAATTGATTCGTTCCCAGCAGCCATTATTGGTTTTTCTTTAAATGTCGGAGCGTACGCTTCAGAAATTATTCGCGCTTCGATTTTATCGATTCCAAAGGGGCAATGGGAAGCTGCGTATACAATTGGTATGTCGTACCCGCAAGCACTGCGCCGCGTTATTTTGCCGCAGGCAACGCGCGTTTCAATTCCACCTCTTTCCAATACATTTATTAGTTTGATTAAAGACACATCGCTGGCGTCATTAATTTTAGTAACAGAAATGTTTCGAAAAGCGCAGGAAATTGCAGCGACAAACTATGAATTCTTAATCGTTTATACAGAAGCAGGACTGATTTACTGGGTCATTTGTTTCTTATTATCGATTGTACAGCAAATGCTGGAAAAACGAACAGAGCGTTATATTTTAAAATAATCCTTGTTAAAAGGAGTTTTTGTTTCTATGATTTCAATTCAACATTTACAAAAAAGTTTCGGTGATAACACCGTTTTGCAGCAAATTGATATGAATGTAGATAAAGGTGAAGTCGTTGTGATTATTGGGCCTTCTGGTTCTGGGAAGACAACATTGCTTCGTTGTCTAAACGTATTAGAAACGCCAAATAGCGGTGTCATTCGTATCGGTGATGAAACACTTGATTTTTCGAGAAAAGTGACGAAGCAGGGTATTGTGAATTTGCGCACGCAAACAGGTATGGTGTTTCAGCATCACAATTTATTTCCGCATTTTACAGCTCGTGAAAACGTAATGGAAGGCCTTGTCACAGTAAAGAAGGTTTCAAAAGAGAAGGCAAAAGAAAAAGCAGAGTACTTTCTAAGAAAAGTGGGACTCGGTGATAAAATGGATTTATATCCATTTCAGCTTTCAGGTGGACAACAGCAACGCGTAGGGATTGCCCGCGCGCTGGCAATGGAGCCGCAAGTCATTTTATTTGATGAACCGACATCAGCACTTGATCCTGAACTGGTGCAAGAAGTGCTAAAAGTAATGCGCGAACTTGCACAGGAAGGGATGACAATGGTAATTGTTACGCATGAGATGCGCTTTGCACATCAAATTGCAAACCGTGTTATTTTTATGGATGGCGGTGTCATTGTCGAGCAAGGAACACCGGAAGAAGTGTTAGTACATCCGAAAGAAGAGCGTACGAAGAAGTTTTTACAAATGCTGCAGTAATATATAGATTTATTTTGATTTTTCAACATCCGAGTTGCTGTTATGTAAAACAAAAAGTGATATACACTCGTTTGCTCGCTTTGTTTTCACAACGGACGTGACAGGAAAAGGCCCTGACCGCTTCTAGGCATGGCCAGTTCCTCTCGCCCACTAAAAAAGAGGGTTTATGTCCTTTTTCAACTTGTATGTATATAGAAAGGTCTCAAGCGATGCTTGAGACCTTTTTGCCATATATATTTATTTTTGAAATCCGCCAAGGCTTTGTTCAGCCATTGCTACTAAACGCTTTGTAATTTCTCCACCTACTGAACCATTTGCACGAGCTGTTGTATCAGCACCTAATGATACTCCAAATTCAGTTGCAATCTCGTATTTCATTTGGTCTAAAGCGCTCTCTGCACCAGGTACTACTAATTGATTAGAACGTTGGTTTGTCATAGTATATGTCCTCCTTAGAGTGAGTTTTGGTTGGATTAGCTGGAGTTGAACCAGAATTGCCCCGTTTGGCACTAATCCATCGTGTGGAGTGATTGTATTCATAGTATGGATGATACGTAGAAAGATATGCGAGTTGTTACTTTGTAAAATTTGTAAAATGAAATAATGTCAAAAATTACACATGTTTTGTTTGGATAGAAAAAATATGCTTTTACATACTATGAATACACCAATACAAGGAGGTGAGATAACATGGCTAGAAACAATAGTCTTGCAGTTCCAGGTGCACAAGCTGCTTTAGATCAAATGAAGTATGAAATCGCAACTGAGTTTGGCGTACAACTTGGCCCAGATGCAACAGCACGCGCAAACGGATCTGTTGGCGGTGAAATTACAAAACGTCTTGTGTCTTATGCAGAGCAACATTTAGGTGGTTTCCAAAAATAAACGAAAATAGCTATAGGGGACGGGAATACCGTCCCTTTTTTTGGAGGAATCAAAATGGCGATATGTCCGCTTTGTAATGCATTAGAGTATAAAGAATATACTTGTCCTAATTGTAAGAGTCAACTGCAAGATTACGGGAAAGCGGTCGATTATTTAGGACCATATAGCGCATATCAGGATCAAGAACTGCTAGAGAAAGTTGATGGACTATCTGTACATGACTCAGAGCAGTATTGCCTTCATCTTTTATATTGCCCGCTTTGTGAAAAGCAAACCGAAATCACTGTACAGCTTATATGAAAACCCGTCTCAGCAAAAAGTTGAGGCGGGTTTTTTATAGAATATTTACATCTCCAGTTTACTGTTCTTGCTTCTGCTTATATGGCGGTAATAGTGAAGCGGTGCTGTGTATACTTTTTCAGCAAGATCAACATTGTGTTGAATAAAAGTGGTGTAAGTAGGATTGGTATCTACTTGATATAGCCAAACAGCGCCGTTATTGTCCATTATAATAGAAAGTTCTAGTTCAAAAAGGTGAGAAGTGACGCCATCTAAAGCTTGGGGCGTTTCTTTCGTAATAATGTGTAAACTATCTTGTAATAATGTAAAGTCAATTTTTGATAGTTGGTGTTGCCACTTTGTAAACGGAATAAAACGTGTTTGCTCTGTAAGAGGAAATAAGAAAGAACAAGGTGTGTCGTCTATTTGAACTAGCTTTTCTTGCTCTTCCCATGTACCTTGTTTGTTTTTCTGTAAAAGAGAGCGAATATGAACAGGAGATGTTTGCGCCATAGGCCGTACTGTATACTTACATGTTTGAAGCAATGATTGTAACCAAGATAAAAATGTATTTCTTGTTTGGAATTTTTTTGTTAGAAAGTGGTTTCGTTCTAATGTAGTAACATGAAACAGACGGTTTTGATAAGAAATGTGGTACATATTTTGTTTGGAAAGTGAATGCAACGGCTTTATAACCAGATCTTTTTTCATTTGTAATAGTTGTAACGTTGTCTTTTCATTTGCGTGTTTTATTAAGGGAACATAGGGTGCTAGTTTTTTGTTTTTTACAAGAATTTCATACATATCGGTTTCATTTGGAAGTTCATCGTTTAAAAATAAGGATTGCGGGCGTCTTTGAAGCCATTTGATAATAGGGAGTGCTTTTTTAAAATTTTTTTCATTTTTGTATGTGCATCGGTTGTATATGTGAGATGGAATGACAAATTGCTGCTCTATCCAATCCTGCTGATTGGCATCAAAGAGAAGTCCGTCGACAAGCTCTGTTTTTGGATTGATGTTAAAGGGAGTAAACTGTGCAACGGTAATGTGATGGAAGCATGCACGCTTTGCAATTTCTGTGTAGTATTCTCGCTCATGATGGAAACGTGATGTTAATAGTCCGAGGATCATGAGACAACCTCCTTTCATAGGGAGTTAAACGTGTATCTAATTGACTAATATTCAAAGAAATATTTCTTATACCAATTGCTCTGGATTTTATACGGAATATTTTTCAAAGGTAGGCTAGTATCTCGTTTGCTGGCGCATTATAGAGCAGTTATAATGAAGGATATGTAATAAAGTGAAACTTCCATCCGTGGGGGAGGTCTTCATCCCCCACAAATAGCGGGATAAACTGCCTTCATACATAGAAGTTTTTTCGAAAACAAAGGGAGAAAGCGAGTAGCGGTCACGATTTGTTCTGTATAGCAGCGATTTATGTATATTTGAGAAACGGAAGGCTGATATAGTTTGAATATGTGGCTAAATTTATTAACAACAACAGGAATAGGCGCGGTCATCGACGGATATACGAATCATCTCGCGATTAAAATGTTATTTCGACCGCATCATCCAAAATATATTGGAAAGTTTCGAGTGCCGTTTACGCCTGGGTTAATTCCGCAGCGCCGGGATGAGTTAGCTGTACAATTAGGGAAGATGGTTGTCGATCATTTATTAACACCAGAAGGAATTGAGAAGAAGTTAACAAATGATTCGTTTCAGCAAGAGCTCATCGGCTGGGCTCAAACAGCAGCGGACAAGCTTTTGATGAACGAGCAAACATTACATGAAGTGTTAAAGAAGCTAGATATGATTCATATGGAAGAACGAGTTACAAAGCAAATTGAAAATGATTACGTATTTAGGAGCATTACTTGGCGGCTTAATTGGAGCCCTGCAAGGGTTATTATTAATTATACTGTCATAAAGTGAATTTACTTCACATATGATACATAGTCTGATATCGTAGGAAGAGTATGTAAGTATCGAAAACATATAAACAGTGTGATAATGTATTACACTGCAAGGAGGATATATATAATGACAAAAAACATGCATGATGTTGCGTATGAATTACAAAAAGCAATTGCAGAACATCCAGACTTTCAATCATTAAAAGTGAGCTATGCAGAAGTACAAGCAGACGCAGAGGCGAAACAACTATTTGAGCGTTTCCGTATGATGCAAATGGAGCTTCAGCAAAAAATGATGCAAGGTGAGCAATTAACAGAAGAAGATAACCAAAAGGCGCAAGAAGTTGTAGCAATGGTACAACAAAATGCAAAAATTACAAACTTAATGCAAGCAGAGCAACGTCTAAATGTCTTAATCGGCGATGTAAACAAAATTATCATGAAGCCGCTTGAAGACTTATATAACGTATACATGCAATCATAAGAAAGAGGCACTTTCTCGTAAGCGAGGAAGTGTTTTTTCTTTTTCTGTACAAGTATGAAGATGGAATATTTAAATAGAAGGAATTAGTGTTCTGTTAGTAGAAATAAAGTATTTGTATGAAAGCTTAGGGAGAGAGTTTAAAATTTTTATGGGGGAAATGACATGAATTTAATACAGAAATCAATAGAGATGGCAGCTATATATAAAGAAAATCCGAAAGTGGAAGCTATTATTTTAGCCGGATCTGTATCAAGAAATTGGCATGATGAAAATTCTGATATAGAGTTACATATTTTGTGGTCAAGAGCACCAGGAGATGAAGATCGTCAGGCACCTATACAACGTGTGGAAGGACAGATTTTGTCCTATTATCCTTATGAAGAGGAAGAGTGGTCTGAATCTTATATAACGAAAGAAGGTATTAAATTAGAAATAAGCAACTTTTTATCTTTGGCAGTGGAACGTTTCATTTCTGATGTGGTGGATAAGTATGAAACGGATTATAATAAACAATGTATTGTGGCTTCTATTCAAGATGGTGTGAGCTTGTACGGAGAAGAAAAAGTTAACATGCTAAAAAATAAAGTAGCAGAATATCCTGTAGAACTTTCCAAATATATGGTTTCAGAAAATCTTTGGCTTGGGAATCGTTGGAATAACCGCGAAGCACTTTTGAAAAGAAAAGATTGGTTGATGTTCTATGATGTCATTTGTGAGGTGCAGAAGAAGTTGTTTGGTGTTCTATTTGGATTGAATCAAATGTATGTGCATCACCCTGCATTTAAATGGATGCCTTTTAATACTGAACGCATGACAATCAAACCAGAAAATCTTCATGATCGAATGACTACTATTTTAATGGGCAATCCAGAAAAAAGTATAAAAGAATTAGAATCGTTAATTGAGGAAGTCATCATCCTTGTTCATGAACACCTTCCTGAATTAGATATTCGTGAACAAAAGAAGCATATGAGATATACGAAGTGATGGAAAGAAAAGGTGTTTTCATGTATCGAAAACACCTTTTTCGTTCATCCCGTTATTCGTCGGCAGTAAGCCCCCCATCTTAAGAAGAGAGAAGCGGAGAAGATAGGTGGGAGATAACTGCCCGTAAAAGCCCGATTGGTGAGAGCTTTCCATCAGTGGAGGATGAAAAAAAAACCACTGATGGAAGTTTTACTTTATTTCGAAACAAACGGATGATCTTGAAAGTAAAAACGCCATGGATAGTGCACCGCTTCTTCTGCGTAATCAATATTAATACGCGGGCCTGCGGTGATGTTATATGTATGAGAAAGGTGATGTTCTGGAGAAACCTGTTCAACATATAGCTCATCACTCGTAAGGAGAAGCCCTTTTTGTTCTAACGTAATTCCCAGTGCTTTGCAGAGCTTTCCAGGTCCGTTTGTTAAGTTTTTGAATTGTGATTTCGTAATCGTTTGTTTACCGTATCTTGCTTGCTTCATTTCTTCAATACCTTCTACTGGCTCTAATGCCCGAATTAACACTCCTTGCGGGATACCTTCTGGTGCTGTAATGATATTAAAACAATGATACATCCCATAAATAAGATATACGTAAGCATGGCCAGGAGCCCCGTACATAATTTCTGTTCGTTCTGTACGGCGCCAGCCATAGCTATGTGCCGCCTTATCATCAGGTCCTTTATATGCTTCTACTTCGACAATGATTCCGCTTCGTTTTATGTCATCTACAATGTGAACGAGTTTATGTCCAAGTAACCGTTTCGCAACGTCTAATGTGTCGCCTTCATACGAAGAGAGTGGCCATTTCATTTAGAAAACTCCTTTCATAGCTTTGTATCTTATTAAAGCAAATTCACTGCACAAATTCCAACTCGTTCTAATTAACAGCATCATTTCATAAATTAGTGATAGAACAGTGCAGCTAAGAAAAGGAGGTACTACATCATGATTTATCGTTTGTTAGCTCTTAATATAGATGGAACATTGCTGCTTTCAAATGGAAAGTTACAAAAAGGAACGCGTGAAGCAATTGAATTTGTAAAGAGAAAAGGTGTATACGTTACGCTATTTACAAACCGAAATTTTCAATCTGCTCACAAAGTAGCGAAATCATTAAAACTGGATTCGATATTGGTGACGCATGGAGGTGCATTTATTTCATCTTCATTAGATAAACCGTTAATTCAAAAACGATTATCAGAAGAAACAACATTTAATATTGTGCAGGTACTCGAACATTTTGAATGTAACGTTCGCATTTCTCATGAAAGGTTTTCGATTGGTAATCGCCAGCAGCATACACCAAATTTAATTGCCCGAACAGTCTTATCCACTTCGGATCCGTTATTTTATCCAGTTCAATTTGTAGATTCGCTTGGCGATGCACTGCGTGATCAACCGGTGGCTGCCCCGAAAATTGATGTGACATTTGCAAGTCAAAGCGAAAAGCAGCGTGCGTTTACGACTTTACAAAAATCATTTGAAAATGTGCATTTTATAGAATGCGGGAAAGTACAAATCGAAATCGTACCGCCTCATGTATCAAAATTACGCGGGCTGCAATTATTAGGTGAGCATCTCGGTATTGAGCTAAAAGAAATGGTAGCGATTGGAGATAGCTTCGAAGATTTAGATGTTATTGAAAGCGTTGGATTAGGAGTAGCAATGGGCAATGCACCGATTGAATTGAAAAAAGCTGCCGATTGGATTACACGATCAAATGATGAAAATGGCGTACAATATATGATTAAAGAACATTTCCGAAAGCAGTTTCCAATTAAGTTTTTAAACAATCACTTGCAAATAAAGAGATGGTAATCGGAAATCTCAGGCATTCGCCTGAGATTTCTAATATATCGACTGCTCTAGAGGATATATCGGCGATTTTTGGGATATATCGACCTTTCGACACAATATAAAGATCATTCGGCGATATTTGACATAAATGTATCTTAGAAGAACATATAAGTCGCTGCTAGTAACCTGCGCCGCACGTGGCAAAAAAAGGCCCTGACCGCTCCTATGCATGACCAGATGCTCTTGTTTTCTGCATATAAATTGTTGCTATGCAAACAAGAAGAGACCTGCACTCACTTTGTCCTTCTGTTTTAGCGCCGCACGTGGCAGAAAAAGGCCCTGACCGCTCCTATGCATGGCCAGACGCTCTTGCCTCCCTAAAAAAGAGGGTTTATTTCACTCCAATAGTTCCTTGTTGACCTCCTATCACCCTTCAAGTAAACTAAAGGAAGTTTGAAAATAGAAAAGGTGATGATTGTTGTTAATTTCAATTAAAACGTTACAAGATGATCGTTTTTTACGTCCGCTTCAAAATATTAGCGGCTTATTTTTTGAAGAAAGTACGGTAGCATTTGAACAAGAAGATGCAAATATTATTGTTGATATAAATATAGAAGGAAATGTGACGGCTTCTGCTCGTTTAACAGAAATCGCGACAGGAAACGTGTATGAAGAGACGTTTTCGAAAGATTTATCGTCCTTTACGGAAGAAAAGGAACGTATGAAACAAGTGAAGCATGTTGTTTCTTATGTATATTTATCTGTTCTTCAGCAGTTAACAGGCGTGGAGCAAAAGTGGGGCATCTTAACGGGTGTGCGCCCAACGAAGCTTCTTCATAAAATGCTGCAAAGCGGCATGACAAAAGAAGCAGCGCATAATGAACTGCGTGAAAGCTATTTAATTCATGATGAAAAAATTGAGCTGATGCAGCGTATTGTGGATTGTCAATTAGCTGTTGTTCCAGATTTATATCGTTTAAAAGAAGAAGTAAGTATTTATATTGGGATTCCGTTTTGTCCAACGAAATGTGCATATTGTACATTCCCAGCTTATGCGATTAATGGACGCCAAGGGTCTGTGGATTCATTCTTAGGCGGTTTACATTATGAAGTTCGTGAAATCGGTAAGTTTTTAAAAGAAAAAGGCGTGAAAGTAACGACGATTTACTACGGCGGCGGTACGCCAACAAGTATTACAGCTGAAGAAATGGACATGCTGTATGAAGAAATGTATGAGTCGTTCCCGGATGTAAAGCAAGTTCGTGAAGTAACGGTAGAAGCAGGGCGTCCAGATACGATTACGCCAGAGAAGCTAGATGTGTTAAATAAATGGAATATCGACCGCATTAGTATTAATCCGCAGTCGTACCATCAAGAAACATTAAAAGCAATCGGACGTCATCATACAGTAGAAGAAACGATTGAAAAGTATCACCTTGCTCGCGAAATGGGTATGAATAATATTAATATGGATTTAATTATCGGTCTTCCAGGTGAAGGATTAGATATCTTTAAGCATACACTAGAAGAAACAGAAAAGCTGATGCCAGAATCGTTAACGGTGCATACATTATCCTTTAAGCGTGCTTCTGAAATGACGCAAAATAAGCGTAAATATAAAGTAGCAGGCCGCGAAGAGATTACAGCGATGATGCACGAAGCGGAAAAATGGACGGAAGAGCATAATTACGTACCGTATTATTTATATCGTCAAAAGAATATTTTAGGTAACTTAGAGAACGTTGGCTATGCAATGCCAAGTCAGGAAAGCATTTATAACATTGTGATTATGGAAGAAGTGCAGTCTATTATCGGTCTTGGTTGCGGTGCATCAAGTAAATTTGTTCACCCAAAGACGGGGGCGATTACGCACTTTGCGAACCCGAAAGATCCAAAATCATATAATGATGGTTATATAAAGTATACAGAAGATAAACTTAAAATTTTACAAGAGTTATTTGGATAAGAAACTGCCAGTTTGGCGGTTTCTTTTTTTTTTTTTGTAAAAGGTTGTCGAGAATGATCAGAAAAAGGAAGTAAAAATGAGCAGGAAATGTCTATTTGTGAACGAATTCATAAAATTATGAAAATTCAAAAGGGGGAATATGCGGTATGTATATGACTGTTGGCAGAATTTTTGATTTAGCTGTGCAAAAATATCCACAGAAAGAAGCGTTAGTAGAACCTGCAAAAAACATTCGCTTTACATATAAACAGTGGGATAGGGAGATAAATAAAACTGCAAACGCACTTCTTGCAGAAGGAGTACGAAAAGGCGATCGCGTTTCTGTTTATTTATATAATTCACATGAATTTGTAACTATTTACCTCGCTTGTACGAAGATTGGTGCAATCTTTAACCCAATTAATTTCCGCTTAAAAGCGAAAGAAGTTTCCTACATATTGCAAGACGCTTCTTCTAAAGTTGTTGTTTTTGAAAAAGAAGTTGAATCAACAATTGCTTTAATTGAACGTGACTTCCCGCATACTTCATTTTGGTACATTGAAGAGGACACACCGTCTTATGCCGCTTCTTATCATAAAAAAGTAAATGAGGCAAAGACAGAACCGGCCTACATTGAAGTTGATGAAATGGATTACTGCTCCATGCTTTATACGAGCGGTACGACTGGGAATCCAAAAGGAGTGATGCATCGCCACCGTGATATGGCTGAGCATAGTATGATTTGTACATATTATTTAAAATATACACGTGATAGCGTTGGGTTAGTTGTTGCTCCGCTATATCACTGCGGCGAATTAAACGCTGGGATTTTGCCGCGCATTCAAGTTGGCGGGAAAAATGTGATTTTGCATCATTTTGATACGAAAACAGTGTTAGAAACAATTCAAAAAGAAAAAATTACAACGTTCTTTGCAGCACCGACAATGTGGAACATGATGCTGCAAGAAGATTTAACACAATATGATTTAACATCGATGAAGATTGGAATTTACGGCGGAGCAGCAATGGCGCCTGCGCTTGTGAAAGAATGTAAAGAACGTCTGTATATCGATCTCGTACAAATTTACGGAATGACAGAATTTGGCCCTGTTATTGCTTTTCTTGTAGAAGAAGATCAAATTACAAAAGCAGGATCAGCGGGTACACCTTGCTTTAGTCATGAAGTGCGCATCGTGAAGTCAAGTGAAGATGAACCATCAGAACCAGACGATATCCTTGCACCTTACGAAGTTGGCGAAATCATTGTACGCGGGCCAAGTATGATGGCTGGATACCATAACCGCGAAGAAGCAACAAAAAAAGTCATGTATAAAGGCTGGTATCATTCCGGTGATCTTGGCTATTTCGATAAAGATGGCTATTTATATGTGGCGGACCGCGTTGACGATATGGTCATTAGCGGCGGTGTGAACATTTATCCGCGTGAAATTGAAGACTTTTTGCATAGCCATGATGGTGTGTTAGATGTGGCTGTACTTGGAGAACCTGATGAACTGTGGGGTGAGCGCGTCGTCGCAGTAGTGGTGAAGAAAGATGAGTCATTAACAGAAGGAGAATTAGAGCGTTATTGTAAGGAAAGTGATGAATTAGCTGATTATAAACGTCCTCGTCGTTACGAATTTGCGAAAGAACTGCCGCGTAATGCTAGTGGGAAATTACAGAAGTTTGTGTTGCGTGAAGCTTTGAAGGAAGCGAAGAAATCTTAATAGAAAGAGAATGCACAGCTTGATGTTGAAGCTGTGCATTTTTTTGCCTTTCCGATTCATGATAGAATAGGAAAAGCGTGAATAAGGAAAGGAACTTTGCATGAGAATAAATAAATTCATTAGTGAAACAGGATATTATTCAAGAAGAGAAACGGATCGTCTCATTGCTGCAAAGAGAATTACGGTGAATGGCGAAATTTGTGAGCCTGGACAAGAAGTAGAGCCTGACGACATTGTCCTTGTTGACGGGAAACCGATTCCTAAGAAGACGCATCCGATTTATATTGCATTAAATAAACCAGTAGGGATTACTTGTACAGCGGCGAAGCATATCGAAGGAAATATTATCGATTTTGTTAATTATCCAGAACGCATTTTTCCAGTGGGCCGCTTAGATAAAGCATCACAAGGATTAATTTTAATGACAAATGACGGCGATATCGTAAATAAAATGATGCGCTCTGAATATGGTCACGAGAAAGAATACATTGTCACAGTCGATAAGCCATTTGATGATGCCTTCTTAAAAGGAATGGCTGGCGGTGTAACGATTCGCGATGGAAAAACAAATCCGTGTGAAATATATCGAATCAGCGATTGTGTATTCCGCATTATTTTGACGCAAGGGATGAACCGGCAAATTCGCCGGATGTGCCGAGCATTTGGCTATACCGTTACGAGGTTAGAGCGCATTCGGATTATGAATATAACAATAGGTGGAATAGAGACAGGTCAGTGGCGAGATTTGACTGAGGAGGAACTGAGTGAGCTTCTTGCGCTGTTAGGATAAAAGAAAAAGAAGGAGGTGATGCCTCCTTCTACTAGTGTCCCGACTATTCGCGAATCGAATATTGTCGAAGGGTCTTTAAGTTGTGTCGAATCGCCGATATATCAGAAAAATCGCTGATATATTCGAAAAGTCGCCGATATATTGCGAATAGCGCCGATATCGTTGCAAACCCATCATTCTTATTTACGTGTAAATCCTTCTTCATCAAGGTATTGTGCTGCTTCTTTGTAAGAGTTAAATGTACCATCTAACTGTATCCCAGCATAAACGTTCCACATATCTTCATCTTCTTTAATAAGAGTTAAGATATGCTTGTCCTCATTTACCCACTCTTCTTCTTGAAAATTCTCCGCAATTGCAACTTCTTCTACTGGCTCTTGTGAAAGGCCGGCAATTGATTTTTCAAGTAAGGAGCGAAGTTCTTCCGCTGAAAAATCGCGGATGTTCACCATTCCTTTATCGTTTGTTTTGTAGCCTTTTAGATGCCCGGCATAGACAAACCCATTTCCATTCGGGTGTAAATGATATACAACGTTCTTTTTATCTAGGCGACTTTCTTCATAATGAAAGTTAATTCGTCCTAGAGAGACAGTTTTTCTTTCTAGCTCAGGAAATGATTCAATAATCGTTAATTTTTCTTCAAAAGTTATCATAAACCCTCCGTAATTGTAATTAATAATATGATGGTTCATTATATCACTCTGCTTGTAAGTCCACAATCAGATAAGCGAGCAAGGCAACAAAGAAAATGCTGACAGCTGGTGCGGTAAATACATGTCCAGCTGTAAATGCGGTGCCAATTGCAAGCACGATTGCCGTACCAAGCAACATATATTTTATCGTTAAAATAGATTTGAAGTTTGTGAGAATGCGAAACGTAAGTCTGATACCAAAGTAAACAAATGGCAGTAGGTACATGATAAATCCAATGATACCGAACCAAAAGAATAGGTCATGGAAGTCTCTTTCTATCACTTTTGGTGTTTTTTTATAGTTGCCGGCATATCCCATGCCTAACAATTTTTGTGACAGCGGTGCCTCTTGAAAATATTTTTGATGTGCGTTTAGAAATTTGTCGCGATCACTATAAATTAAACTGTTTACTTCTCCAGTTGTTAAAGCTCGTTCTTCTTGTTTACTAGGCTGTTCTGCTTGTTTATTTACATGCTGTTTGTTATAGAATTGTAAGTGAATGTCCATGTTTTTGGCGATGGGAGTAAACGGCGTTGCAATTGCAGTGCCTCCTAATACAATGAAGGCGAGAATTGTATTAATAAGCTGCGGACGGCTTCGCTTCATCATATATTCGATAAACGAAAAGAATAGTGCCACTCCTAATGTCAAAATACTAGATATGTATGCAACCTTTGTTCCTATCATAATACTGGAATATAGTGCTAGTATTGTCGGAAGCCAGTAGTATGCTTGCGTAAAAGAAGTTGTCTTATGAATCGAATATAGGACAACAACAGGGAATGTAATGGCTAAAATGGCACCAATTTCGTTTGCGGCATAAAACCATCCTTTCGAGCCGATTTTCTCAATTGTATAACTTTGATAGTCTGTTCCAGTTGCGATGGAAATGACCATGACAATACTCATGAATAAGCTGGCATATAAGAAATACCGTAATAATGTATCGTACGAATTTTGCTTGCCTTGCAAAGTTTTAAATACAAGAATATACCCGAACAACATAACGATTGGATACATACATTTGGCCATGAACTTAACTTCTTCTCCAAGTGAAATTGGATGTTTTACAACGAGATTATTAAGAAGTCCAGCTGTCATGATAACGCCTAGTAGGCAAATATATGCGAGAGGCTTTTTATTCTTCTGATAAATAAATAGATAGATCATCGTAAGAAGCATCACGCTAAAACGTACGACAATACTTAGCGTTGCATCCATATGTAACGTTTGAATGGACAGTGATGTTAATAAATCTAAGACAGGTTGCAGTGCGATGAATAATAGAAAGAAATACGTGAAATGATGTTCCTTTTGTATCCATTTGGTACTCATTTTGTCCCCTTTCATAATCGAAGAAATAAAGTGAAACTTTAATCAGTGGGGGTTTTCTTCATCCCCCACTGATTATTAGTTGAACCAATCGGGCTTTTACGGGCAGTTTATCTCCCACCTAAATTTTTTGCTTTCGCCAAATTTTGAGGAGGGAGTATTACTGCCCGTTAATGCGGGATAAAAGTATGCTGCTTTTTCACAATACACTAGTTTAGTGATATGGTAAATATATGTAAAATAATTTAGTGAAAATTCGACAGAAAATTAAGAAAAAAGAAGGTTTTTGAAAGCCCTTTCTATAATTATATAAGGATAACAGATTATAGAAGGAGAGAGAGTTTATGACAGTTTCTAGTAAGGCGGAATCAGTAGTTGTACAATATGAAGGGCGAGTTGCGACGATTATGTTAAATCGTCCAGAAGTGTTAAATGCATTAGATGAGCAAACGTTAAAAGAACTGCTGCAAAAGTTAAAAGAAGTAGCTGAAAGTTCTGTTCATGTCGTTGTACTATGCGGAAATGGCCGCGGCTTTTCGGCGGGCGGCGATATTAAATCGATGTTAGCAAGTGGAGATGAAAGTGCGTTTGAAGGCATTATGAATACTATTTCAGAAATTATTGTCACTCTGTATACAATGCCAAAGCTTGTGATTAGTGCGATTCATGGTCCAACGGCAGGGCTTGGTCTTAGCATTGCCTTAACAGCTGATTGCGTAATGGCTGATATTTCATCTATTATTGCAATGAATTTTATTGGCATCGCTTTAATTCCAGATGGCGGCGGCCATTTCTTCCTACAAAAACGTCTTGGAGAGCATATGGCAAAAGAGATCATTTGGGAAGGAAAGAAATTATCAGCAAGCGAAGCGCTTGAAATGGGCATGATTGATGAAGTAGTCGGTGAGAATTTCCAAGATGTAGTGAAACAAAAAATTAGCGAATGGCTGCAAAGGCCAATTGCTTCTATGATTCAAACGAAGCAAATTTTGGCTGAATTAAACCGTTCTTCGTTAGAACAAACACTTCAGCTTGAAAAACGCGGTCAATATGCAATGAGAAAAACAGCGGATCATAGAGAAGGAATTACTGCGTTTTTAGAGAAGCGTCCTCCGGTGTTTAAAGGGGAATAAAAGTTTTACAAAAATAGAAAGTGTTAACACATTTTTTGTATAATGGTGTTAGCACTTTTTTTTCGAATGATAGAAGGAGATATGGATGAGTCGCAAACAAAAAAGAATAATTATGAGTATTATCGGGGTATGGCTACTCATATACATACTGTTACACCGCACACCGACTGCAGCCATTCGAACTGAGATGTTTTTATCTGGCAATCCAAAGGCAGCTATGCAAGGTAAGATTGAGAGAATGGGAGATCCATATGATGGCGTTGTGCCAGATCATCTCCGCGCTTTTTACGGTGTGCCAGAGAAAGAATATGAAAATTATCGCTTTCCAGAAATACGTCATAGTTCATCTAGCATTGATATGTCATCAGCTTGTGTAAGAAAACGGTGGTTTTTATACTATGCAGAGCTAGGGTGCTTTTAAGCATATAAATCCAGTTTATTTGTTCAACATATAAGTTGCTGCTATGCAGAACAAAACACGATTGCTACTTGCTTTCTCCCTTTGTTTTAAACCTTGCGTATGGCAGAAAAAGGCCCTGACCGCTTCTATGCATAGCCAGATGCTCTCGTCCATCTAAAAAGAAAGAGTTTTTTAATTTGTATTTGGAGGTGTTCTCATGTCAGCTTATAATAAAATCGTCCGCGACCGTGTACCAGAAATGATTTTAATGTCTGGTAAAACATATACATCGAAAAAATTAAATAAACAAGAGTACATAGAAGAACTATCGAAAATTGGCATTGAAGAAATGCGTGAATTTGCATCTATGCAAGAACGTGAGCATGCATTAGATTCTTTAGCCGATGCATTAGAAGTGATTAAAGCATTGGCGCAAGCAGAAGGTGTAACGTTAGAAGATATTGAGCACATTCGTAAAGAGAAAGAAGCGGAGCGCGGCGGATTTGAAAAAGGTGTGTATTTAGTAGAAGTGAGTGAGGAGTAAAAGGCATCGCAGTACATGCGGTGCCTTTTATCTCGCTATTCGCGGGCAGTAGATTGTGAGGAATCCGAAGAAGATAGGTGGAGTATAAAAAAACACCTATGGATGTAGCTTTTAAATAAAGTTTGATTAAATCTTGTTTTCATGCAAGATTTTTTCTTATTGAACGAATCTTAATAAATAATTACGTTATACATATTTTTGAATAAATATACATTATTGGAGAGGTTGAAGTATGGGAATTATTAATAAACAGATAACTCTCGATGAAATAGAGATAATAAGAAACCCATTAGATAAATTGCATGAATACCATAACAGTAAATCAAAATATTTTTCTGGTGATTATCCAAGAATTACATTTGAGGAACGTATTGAAGAATATAAAAAAAATTCAAAGTACGGAGAGTACAGGATTGAATTATTGATTGAGTCAGAAACAGACAATATAGTAGGATTTTGTATAGCATATAGTAAAAAAGTAAGTGGGAAGATTGAGGTCCTATTTGTTGATGAAGAATATCGAAGAAACGGATTGGGTTTGAAATTAATGAATAGTGCAATGGAATGGTTTAAAGAAAAACAAATATATGAAATTGAATTAACAGTAGTGTATGGGAATGAAGCTGTATCGTTTTATCAGAAATTGGGATTCTATCCACGTTCCATTATTATGACAACTAAATCATAACGATAGTATGGAGATATCTTCTTGTTCAATTAAACGGTGTTTTAATGAAATAAAGATTACAGGAAGGAAATTTCACTTTATTTCTATTTCATTGTTTTTCTATTATACTGAAAATTAGAAAGATAAAAGAGAGGGGAAAAACATATGGCACATAACGTAAAAGACACAATGGAACTTATAAAACAGCTCGTTTCAATCCCAAGCCCATCCGGAAATACGAACACAATTATTCGTTTTATTGAGGACTATGTAAAAGAGTGGAATGTAGAAATGAAGCGCAACAATAAAGGCGGCCTTATTATAACGATAAAAGGGGAAGACGATACGAGACAACGTCTACTTACTGCTCATGTTGATACACTAGGCGCAATGGTAAAAGAAATTAAAGCAGACGGACGCCTGCGATTATCAATGATTGGCGGATTTCGCTGGAATGCGGTAGAAGGAGAGTATTGCGAAATTGAAACAGCGAGCGGTAAAACGTATACCGGTACAATTTTAATCCATCAAACGTCCGTACACGTGTACAAAAATGCTGGAGAAGCAAAACGTGATGAACAAAACATGGAAATTCGTATCGACGAGCGCGTATCTTCACCAGAAGAAGTACGTGAACTTGGCATCGAAGTAGGAGATTTCGTATCATTTGACCCGCGCGTTCAAATGACAGACAGCGGCTACATTAAATCTCGTCACTTAGATGACAAAGCAAGTGTAGCGATCTTACTGCAATTAATTAAAAGATTACAAGACAAAAATGTGAAACTACCATACACAACGCATTTCTTAATTTCTAATAATGAAGAAATCGGTTATGGCGGTAACTCAAATATTCCAGAAGAAACAGTAGAATACTTGGCAGTTGACATGGGAGCACTTGGCGATGGTCAAGCATCAGATGAATACACAGTATCAATCTGTGCGAAAGACTCGAGTGGTCCATACCACTATGCAATGCGCAAACATTTAGTAGAACTTGCGAAAGCAAACAATATCGAATATAAAGTGGACATTTATCCATTCTACGGATCTGACGCATCAGCAGCAATCCGCGCCGGCGCAGATGTAAAACATGGACTTATTGGTCCTGGTATTGATGCGTCTCACGCTTATGAGCGTACACATGAGACATCGATTGCGCATACGGAGGCGCTTATTTATGCGTATGTACAATCAGAGTTAGTAGAAGAATAAAGAATAGAGAAAAGAGCTGATTCTTTGGTGAAGATTAGCTCTTTTTGTATGAGGATAATGATGAGCATATATATAAATCCATTTTAACTTTTCGACATATAAGTCGCAGCTATGCAGAATACAACATGATTTGCTCCCCTTGTTTTAAACCTCGCATGTGGCAGGAAAAGGCCCTGACCGCTTCTATGCACGACCAGATGCTCTCGTCCCCCCTAAAAGAAAAGTAATTTTTTAACTTTATAGTATTTTCTTTTCATATTTTAGAGAATGTCTCAAATGAAATAGACTTGAATCATCATGTTAAAAATTCGACGAAGTAATCCGTTTACTTTTGATAGATTACTAATATAATAGGAATGAAAGCACTTACATTTATAGGAGGTTTATCATGGGGAAATTAAAGAAAGATAAAAAAACGCGCTCATTTATGCAAACGATTGCCCTATCAACACTTGTTTTAGGGACATCCTTACTGTATGCGCCAGCTTCATCCTTGGCCTACGCTGCCACTAACGATAATAATGTAGAGTGGAATGGTTTATTTCATGATCAAGGTCCTGTTTATGATAGCGCGCCAGAACCGACATCTGCTCAAACTGTGACGCTGAAATTCCGGACGTTTAAAGGGGATACTACCGGTGTCAATATAAAGTACTATGATACTGCTGACGGATCGTTCCGTGTCATTCCGATGTCTTGGGTTTCCGGCGATTCTACGGGAACGTTTGATTATTGGCAAGGAACAATCCCTGCTAGTTCTTCGCGGAAATATTACCGTTTTCAGATTACTGATGGGTCTTCTTCAGTTTGGTATAATGCTAACGGTCCTTCTGCATCTGAACCGTCATCAGGCGATTTTTATATTATCCCGAATTTTAAAACGCCGGACTGGATGAAGAATGGTGTAATGTATCAGATTTTCCCTGACCGCTTTTATAATGGTGATTCCTCGAATGATGTGCAAACGGGTGCATATACTTATGACGGCACACCAACTGAGAAAAAAGCTTGGGGGAGCAGTGTCTATGCTGGTTCTGGTCATACGAATAACCTTGTGTTCTTCGGCGGTGATTTGGCGGGAGTAAATCAGAAGCTCGGTTATATTAAACAAACGCTAGGAGCTAACATTATTTACTTAAATCCGATTTTTAAATCTCCTTCTAACCATAAGTATGATACACAGGATTATATGGCCGTGGATCCTGCATTTGGAACAAACGAAACTTTGAAAGCGTTATCATCTGGTGTTCATAGCACAGCAAATGGGGAAAAAGGATATTTAGTATTAGATGGTGTATTTAACCATACTGGAGACACTCATACATGGTTTGATAAGTACAATCAATCTTCCTCTTTAGGAGCTTTTGAGTCTCAATCTAGCCAATGGTCTAATTATTATACATTCCAGTCTTGGCCGAATACATATGCTAGCTTTTTAGGATTCAACAGTTTGCCTAAGCTAGATTATGGAGCTAGTGGGTCACCAGTAAGAAATCAAATCTATAATAATAGTGATTCTGTAGCAAAAACGTATGTAAAAGCACCGTATAATATTGATGGCTGGCGATTAGATGCACCTCAATATACAGATGCTGGCGGTGCAGATGCTGGTGGAGGAAATGGTGGTAGTTTGGTGAATCACCAAATTTGGTCTGAATTCCGAAGTGCTGTGAAGTCTGTAAACGGGAATGCAGCAATATTTGGAGAGTACTGGGGAAATGCAAATTCTTGGACAGGTCAAGGAAACCAATGGGATAGTGCAACAAACTTTGACGGATTTACACAACCAGTTTCTGAGTGGATCACAGGAAAAGATTACAGTAACAATGCAGCTTCCATATCTACTTCCGGGTTTGATAACTGGTTAAAAGCTACGCGCGCTAATTATCCGGCAAACGTTCAGCAAGCTATGAGCAATCACTTATCAAATCATGATATTTCGCGTTTTGGCGAGCGTGCTGGCGGCGATATTTGGAAGACATATTTAGCGCTTATTTTTCAAATGACTTATGTTGGTACGCCAACAATCTATTACGGAGATGAATATGGCATGATGGGCGGCGCCGACCCTGATAACCGCCGGACGTTTGACTGGTCACAAGGTACGACTTCCAATCGTGCTGTAGCTTTAACGCAAAAACTTATCAGCATCCGTAACCAATACCCAGCATTAAGAACAGGTTCGTTCATGACGCTGCAAACAGATGATGCAAATAAAATCTATTCCTATGGCCGCTTTGACAAAGAAAACAGAATTGCAGTTGTACTTAACAATGATTCTACCGGCCATAGCGTAACCGTCCCTGTATGGCAACTAAGCATGCCAAATGGAAGTGTTGTTACAGACAAACTGACTGGTAAAACGTACACAGTGCAAAGCGGAACTGTTACCCTTACGGTTGATGGACATTACGGTGCAATTTTAGCGCAATAAATCGTATAACTAATATATTTTTATGTAGCGCTCTTATTTTGCCAGCTAAGCTGAGCAAACCTATGAACGATCAATCTCGAAATCTTACAGTGTTTTTGAAACAAGCAAAGGCTTCCTCGATTTCAGTAGGAAGTCTTCGCTATTTTTGTGTAAATGACTTTTTCATTTTTTCAGATAGAACGTCATTTTGTAAGTATATAAATATGCAATTTTACATATGTTATCGAATCTATCTACATCTTTAAAACTTAATGTTAAGATTATGCAGGCAGGTAGCGTAATTATTTTTAAAAATAAGGAGGAATTAAGATATGTTCGTGAAAAGAAAACTACCGATACTTACGTTCTTATTATTACTATTTAGTTTAATCGTAACTGTTTTTCCTACAAGTTCGGCTTATGCAGCTGAGGACAATCGTATACTTGATATATACGGTGATCCAATTACTACAAATAAAGATTACATCCTAGTAGATAAATATTTATGGGTGACAGGTATTCCTTTTGAAAAACGAGTAGCACCTGTAGGTCAGAATAGACTTGGAGTAACTTATGAGAAGTTTGCGGGTTGGCATTATGTAATTCAATATAAAAACTCATCTTATTACGGTGATGCTGAAAAGCGTAAGGATACAAAAGGTAATGAGTATTATGGTACACCTATCAATTTTGAAGCGCCGGCTGGAGTAGAGAGTGATGGATATGTAAGAAATAATAGTCCGATTACAATGTCAATGTGGATTGGGGGACCAAATGCTGATGCAGGAGGAACAAAAAAATATGTAAATGCAGGCAATCGAAGCTGGATCTATTTTAGTGACCAATCAAAAAGCACGTTAACAGTTAAGAAAAAGAATTCGAAGGAAATAGATTTAGTAACAGGTAAAACGGATTATCTGAGAGATAAACTTGGTAGACCTACTGACTGGTATAATGCAGATCCACAGCAATCTAGTTATGGAGTTATCACAACTTTCCAGCTAGAGACTTCAGAGCAACCATTTGCAAATCAAGATAAATTGTGGGGAATATCTGCCCCTGAAGACTACGCTGGCTATGAATTAGTACCTTTACAATAAAAAAATCGATTACGCCTAGCAACAAAAAAGCGAAGAATGTCTACCATTCTTCGCTTTTTTAATGAAGTTCTAGGGATGGAAGCGATGCTATGTATGGAATAGTCTCGCTTTTGCTATTATAACAAAGTAAACAACATATATATTATGTAATGTTGCATATATAGATTTTTTTATTTCTTGTATAAACATGCTTTTGTTTACCTAAAAAGGGTTTTTTATACTCTTTTTAAATTCTACTTATACTCTTCACTACGCAATACAATCCCATACTTCTTCATCTTCTTATACAAATTCGATCGTGACATTCCTAGCTTTTTAGCAGCAATGCTTTTGTTCCCATAAGTGTTTTGAAGGGTTTGGAGAATGCTTGTTTTCTCTAGACTTTCTTTTTCATCAGTAAGTGAAAGGTCAGATTGGCTAACAGGTTGTGAAACAGATCTCGCTATTTGTATTTACAATTGAAATAGCCTCCTCTACAGAAGAGAGCAGCGTATGATTTCATTTCTATCACCTCTTTTATCGTTTTGTGTAAAAGAAAGTAGACACTGGTAAACAAATTTGTCGCTAAAAGAATACACTTTTTTGAAAAAGTGTAAAAAAAGTTTAACTGAATATGAATTGTATTGTGCGTTTTATGAGTTGGCACGGTATTTGCTAATAAAAAAGTAAAGAGAATCTAAATAACGGAGGGACAAGAAATGAATATTAGTAAAACGTACACAACAATCGACGCACATGTAGCGGGGGAGCCGCTTCGTATTATTACAGGCGGAGTACCAAGGATCGAAGGGAAAACGCAATTAGAAAGACGCGCTTATTGCATGGAGCACTTGGATCACCTTCGCGAAGTTTTGATGTATGAACCGAGAGGACATCACGGTATGTATGGTTGTATCATCACGCCGCCGGCAAGTTCGCATGCTGATTTTGGAGTATTGTTTATGCATAATGAAGGCTGGAGTACAATGTGCGGCCATGGAATTGTGGCTGTAATTACAGTCGGAATTGAAACGGGCATGTTCGAAGTGACAGGTGAAAAACAAAGATTTATTATTGATAGTCCGGCAGGAGAAGTGATCGCATATGCGAAATACAATGGGAACGAAGTGGAATCCGTATCATTTGAAAATGTTCCTTCGTTTGTTTACAAGAAAGATGTTCCTGTAAAAATTGATGGCTATGAATTTCAAGTAGATATCGCTTTTGGAGGAGCTTTTTATGCTGTTGTTGACAGTAAAGAAATTGGTTTGAAAGTGAATTTTAACGATTTATCCGCTATTCAAACGTGGGGCGGGAAAATTAAACAGTACATTGAAAGTCAGATGGAAGTAAAACATCCTCTCGAAGAAGGCTTAAAAGGCATATACGGCGTGATCTTTTCTGATGAACCAAACGGAACAGATGCGACGTTACGAAATGTAACCATTTTTGCTGATGGGCAAGTAGACCGTTCCCCTTGCGGCACAGGGACTTCAGCGAGACTAGCAACTCTTGTTGAAAATGGAGTATTGCAAGAAGGCGGAAGTTTCATCCATGAATGCATTACTGACGGACAATTTGCCGGAGAAGTATTGTCATTAACGAAAGTAGGCGAATATGACGCGGTGATTCCAAAAGTTACTGGTCAGGCGTTTATTACAGGATTTCACCAATTTTTAATAGATCCAAGAGATCCGTTAAAACAAGGGTTTTTATTAGCATAATGTTGGAGAAGAGTTACCTTCTGATTATATATACAAGTTAAAAAAACCTTTCTTTTAGAGGAGGGGCGAGAGCATCTGGCCGTGCATAGAAACGGTCAGTGCCTTTTTCCTGCCACATGCGAAGTTTAAAACAAAAGGAGAAAGCAAGTAGCGGTCATGTTGTGTTCTGCATAACAGTGACTTCTATGTTGAAAAATTAAAATGGATTTATATAGAAAACAACTCTTCTTGCAAAGTGGATTATATTGACAACAAAAGATTCGGGAAAGGATGAGATACTATGTTAGTCATAAATGCAGCTGAACAAAAAAGTTTAGTAGATATGAATGAAGTAATTGAATATGCGGCGATTGCTTTACGAGAGTTTTCGGCAGAAAGAACGATTACTCCGATTCGCTATTCGCTGCCATTTGCGAATTCGCAAAATACCGCACTAATGATGCCTTCTGTGGCGGAAGAACTCGGAGCACTTGGATTAAAAGTCGTAACAGTAGCACCGAATAATCCGAAAATAGGAAAGAAAACAATCAACGGGGTTGTGATGCTATCTGATTTTCAAACAGGAGAACCACTCGCCCTTTTAGAAGGATCTTATTTAACGATGGTTCGAACAGGTGCCTTATCAGGCGTTGCAATGAAATACTTAGCTCGTCAAAATGCAAAAAACTTATGTATCATCGGTACAGGAGAACAAGCGAAAGGGCTTGTTCAAGCTATGCTTACTGTACGGGATATTGAAAAGATTATGCTTTATAATCGGACAGAACAAAAAGCTGCCGAGTTTGCCGAGTATATTCAGGAGAATTTTCATAAACCTGCTTATGTATATGCAGATGCAAATGAAGCAGTCCGCGAGGCAGATATTGTTGTCACAACAACGAACTCGTTAACACCCGTTTTTTCAGACACATTAAAGCCCGGTGTTCACGTAAATGCTGTCGGCTCATTCAGGCCGGCGATGCAAGAACTTCCTTCTCATGTCATTTCATCAGCTGACAAAGTAGTCGTAGAATCAAAAGAAGCAGCATTAGAAGAAACCGGTGACCTGCAAGTTCCAGTGCGAGAAGGAGTTTTCAAAGAAGGTGACCTTCACGCCGAACTTGGACAAATTATAAGCGGAGAAAAAACGGGCCGGGAAAGCGACCAAGAAATTACCGTATTTAAATCTGTCGGACTCGCTGTTGTAGATATTGTCGTGGCAAAATATTTTTACGAGAAGGCTGTTAAAAATGGAGTGGGAACTCGAATTCAGTTGTGATTGCTTTTCTTATTGCGTGGTGAAATGTGTCGGAAGGTCTTTATCCCGCATTAACGGGCAGTAAAGACTGGGGAAGCACGGAGAAGAAAACTGCCCGTAAAAGCCCGATTGGTTCAACTAACCATCAGTGAGAAAAGCATCACTGATGGAAGTTTCACTTTATTCCATGTTGAATCGCCGATATATTCCAAAGAACGGTCGATATCGTAGGATTGATAAAGATTGGGTATGAGAATGTTAATAAACATGACAAAAGGACTGCTTACGGAGCAGTCCTTTTCCTGATTCACTTGATCGGCGGGGCGGAATTTCGCATGTGGTAATTTCTTTAAAAGCATTATGTTTAAAACAATTTATAATATATAAATATGAAATTATGCATATTTATATATTATATAATAATATGTAGGTATAATTTTTACGTGTATGAAATAAGAGAGAAGAAATAGGTAAGTTTAAGAAGTTGCTATAGTAAGAGAAGTGTTTATCCCGCATTAACGGGCAGTAAGACCCCCACCTGAAAATTGAAAGAATCGAAGAAGATAGGTGGGGGATAACTGCCCATAAAAGCCCGATTGGTTCAACTAACCATTAGTGGGGGATGAAAAAAACCCCCACTGATGGGAGTTTCACTTTATTGTCTTAGTGAGAAAATCGACGTTTTGTATAAACGTTAGAACGGATTGGAACGAAAGGATTGATTTATTTGAATAGGAAAAATAACCGTAAATCACAAAAACCAATGAAAGTATTTATGGCAGCTGCTGTTATGACAACGACATTATTTACATCTATGACTGTAAATAGTTTGAACATTCATGCTGAAACTACGCAAACCCAGGCCCAATATGAAGCGAAGACGTTTGAACTTCCAAGTACAGGACATTATATGGGTGAAGCAGCAAGAGAAAGAAGAAGTGAGCA
The DNA here is from genome assembly GCF_900116295.1 of Bacillus sp. 103mf. Classification (GTDB taxonomy): domain Bacteria; phylum Bacillota; class Bacilli; order Bacillales; family Bacillaceae_G; genus Bacillus_A; species Bacillus_A bruguierae. Next base: position 92,754 of record NZ_FPAF01000006.1, on the reverse strand, counting down.
ACGAAACTATGTGCCAACAGGAATCTATGTAAAACCGAATGAACAAGTCACAATTGAAGTATCAGGACTATCAGGATTAGACAAGCTTGGAGCAACGATTGGGACAAATGAATATGATAAAGAAGGGGGAAAAGCATTTCGTCTTTCTCCTGGTTCTAATACCATCTCCTCTCCAAATGGTGGTTTATTAGGATTTGATAACTCTGAAGCGAAAGGAACAGTTAAGGTCAAAGTCACACAAGGCGGAAGCCCTGTTCCGTTCTTTGAATTAGGGAAGCATACGAAAGAAGACTGGATTACTATGCTGGACAAGTATCCAGATGCCCATGCTGTACAATTAAAATCAAAACGAGCGGTACTTACGGTGACTCGTGATAGTGCTAAGAAATATATTGTGGATCAAGATCCTGTTCCTCTATTAAAAAAATATGATGACATGATTCTAGCACAAGATAGATTCTCGGGACTATCTGAAACAAGTTCTAATCCGTTACATCGTTCAACTCGCCGCCTCTGGGCTTTTGTAGAAAACCCTAACAATCCATCTGGCATGTACATGTATGCAGGTCAAGATGGAGTCGTATTTACTACTGCTTATGATGCAATTAGAAGTGCTTTGAATGTAAATGAATTTGGATGGGGACAAATGCATGAAGCAGGGCATACAAGGCAACAATACCCTTGGACGTGGGATGGAGTAGTTGAAGTCAATGTTAATATATACTCTTTAGCTGCACAAAAACAATTATTCCCAGGTCAACCAACACGTTTAGAAAAAGAAGGGGATTATGACAGAGCCTTTCAATACTTAAAACAAACAGATAAAGAATATGAAAAGATTGATGACCCGTTTGTGAAAGTTGTTATGTTTTGGCAACTTCATTTAGCATATGGGGATGATTTTTATCCAAATCTTCACAAACTATATCGAGAGTTACCAAAGGATAAACTTCCAGCAACGAATGAAGATAAAATACAAGCATTTATTTACAATACATCAAAAGTGGCGAGACAAAATGTACTTCCATTTTTTGATCAATGGGGACTGAAAGCATCACCAGAAACGAGAAAAAAAGTAGAAGCTTTAAACTATCCAACATTAACTGCCCCTATATGGGAAGCGACGGATGCGAAACCTGTTAAACCAACAGCCGCGTATGGTCAAAGAAAATAATGAAGGCAAGTACGTGATCCAACTAGTAATGTAATCGATGAAAAGCGAACGATTATAAACGTAGCATGTCTCTTAAGGCAAGGTTGGTCAGAAAAGAGACTGCTGAAATCAAAAAGAAGATAACTTCCTATTTGTATAGTAGGAAGTTATCTTCTTTTTTACTCAACTACCTGTAAAAAACAGATTGGTTAGGCTAATTATTAGTAGGTATGAAGAAGGCCTTACTAATTAAAGTTTTACATTATTTTGTAACTCGAGAGAACAGAGGAGAAATACTGAAGCATTTCATCTTAATAAATAGTGAAACAGCCACTAGTTTTTGATAAAATATCGGGAAAATATCTTCTTTTTTAGGGAAATAAAGGGGGAACAAATATGGCAGAGAACTTCATAGATTCCGTCGGTAACTTACTTCATATCGGGTATACGGATAGTGAAAGAAAGCGTGATAATTACGATAAATTGTACGAATATTTAAAGGGTAAAGAAAGTGAGTTAAAAAAAATAATTCACGATGTTGGATCTGCAAAGACAGCTTATGAGGGAACAGGTCAAGAATTACGACAAGATAAAATACCAGCCCGTGAGTTTGTAGAAAAACGACGAGAAAAGGATTCAGAACTAGCTGAGCTGATACGTTACTTCGAAAAAACATTAGATGATGTTACATCTGCGAAAGATAAGGCGTATCACAAATGGGCGGAATATAAAGCGAAAGCAGATGCGGAAGATAAAGAGGCAACTGAAGCGTTAAAGAAACTTTTGGGAGGCTGAAAAGTATAAATAATCGGCAAAGCGATGTGAATATAAGGAAATGTATTGAAGGAAATGAGGGAATAAGAACATGCGTAGTCAAGACGTTGAGATTCATGGAAGTGAAATATCAAGTGCCATCTCTTATGCAGAGCAAATTGAAAAGGGTGTGAAAGACTCGCTCGAGCAGGCTAAAGCTTTACAATCATATGTGACGGGTACTCGTTGGAGCGGGAAAACAAATGATGCTTTTTTATGCTATTTAGATGTGCTCATTCAGTATAATGCTAAAGTTGCAACTGTGCTTGAAGGACAAACAAAAGCCTTGAAAGAGCTGGATGAGAGCATTCAATCATTTACAAATAGAATTGAAGTGGAAAAGATAAAAAGATTGTAATAGAAAGGGGGTAAAACCGGATGGGAAAAGATACGTGGAGCTTTACACCTGCTGAACTGTACATATTAGCTGGTGCAGCTGGAGTTACATACATATTTGGCTTACAAGAGCGTGGAATTCTTACTTTAACTGATGAAGGCTGTATAACGAAGGCAACAATGAAGTTGAAAGAGAAAGGGCTTATTACGGAGAATAATGGACTGACACCAGCGGCTTTTCAGTTGATTGAATTACTGAAGGCATATCAAGAAAGCCAAGAATATACGCGAATTAATAATCTATTAATTGGATTTTTGCCACAAGATAAAGATAGATTGGCTGTTTTAACAGAACGAAAACAAAATGAAGAATATGAAATTCATTACATAACGAAGCGAGATGTATATTTTTCATTATTAGAACGGATTCCGTTTTTAATGCGAGAACCAAGAGAAATTGAAGATACTTTTTTTACAAAGAAAATGACAGAAAAGGAGCAGCGAACATTCGAGGAAATGGATTTATCTGAAAAAGATCTATTAGCTATTGAAACGTTTTCTCGACCGCGAAATCGAAGAGCAGGAGATAGTGGGAAATGGGAATGCTTCTTGTACTTTACAGAGGGAGAAGACTTTATTCAAATTGAAGTAGACCGTAAGCGTTATGAATGGGCTAGTCTGTATGCGGTGAATAAGAAGTTATATGATGTTTTAAAAATGCCGTATAAGAAAATAAGCGATCCAAGACAATTCTCGTTAGGAGGAATCCATTAATGCAAGTACCAATGGGAGATGGAAGTGCAAGTAGTAGTTCAGAAATTGTAATGAATTACGATGAGATGGAAGAGATTATAAGCCGTTTTCAAAGTATATATAACATTTATACAGGTGTTATAGCGACAAATGCGAAAAGTCTAGCAGAATGTAAATTCTATCTTGAAGGAGAAGCGATGAGAGTCATAGACATATATCCCCAAATATTAAATAAAATATTGGAGCTATCAGAACATTATAACCGAGCGGCATCCATTGTAGAGCTGGTTCGCGAAGAAATGAGAAAACAGGATGAAGAATTACATAATAAACTACAACCTCAAGGGTAACTTTACCTGATAAAGGAATAGGGGATGGAGAAAAATGGATGTTAGTTATAAGGTAAGGGCTTGGCAAGATATGAAAGACGGCATGAACAGGCTCACAAAAGATACGTTTGTAAACTTACGCCAAGCTAATAATCTTGTAAAAGATATACAGGAAAGGATACAAGATCTAGATTCAGATCGAAGTATTTATTTTCATCATAAAGATCAGCTTGAAACAATCGGTAAACTACATAATGCCTATACAGATCTAGACAGTTACTGTGATCAGGCAGGGCAAGCTGTCTATGAACATATCGACAAACCATTTGTGGAAACAATGGATCGCTTTGCACAAGAAATGAGAGATATATCAATTAAAAATTTTGAGACTACAAACCGAATTGGTTCTACAACGACAACTATAGTGGATTCACGTAGCTATGGTGGCACACCGCAAACCATCACAACGACAAAACCGAAAATAACAGTGGATGATATTTTCAGAGACTCAGAGGCATTTAATGAGGTTCTTCGTGCAGAGTATGAAGAATGGAAAAGACAAGATCCAAACATGAAGCTAGACTATGAAGAGTACAGAAGACGAGTTCCCTCGACGCGAGGATTTGAATACAGATCAATAGAGGATGAGCAAAAACAGCTAGAGGCATGGCGTGACTTTGGATTAGGAACTCTAACAGTCGGATTAACGTTCATTTGTCCACTATTAGGGGTTGCAGCATCACTGGTATTTGGGAGGCTCCAAGTAAAAAGTGCCTCTGACGGAGAAGATTGGGAAACACACCGGAAATTAAGTGAAGGGGAACGGACGGAACGATATGTTTCTGGTGCCCTCGAGTTTATCACGAGTGGTGTAGGAATTGTAAAAGGGTTCCAAAATATTGGATTATTAGGAAAATCGTCAGAGGGAGTAACGGGTTTTAACCCAAATGAAGGGAAAAATGTGGTACAATCGTTGCTAGACAGAAAAAATATTGCGTTTGACCGCATGAGACTAGCAGGCCTAAAAGTAGAAAAATCCGGAAACGATAAGATGTATCAGTTTGGCGGAAAAATGGCCCAAGGTATGGATAATACACTTGCCTTCTTCAAGGATCCTGAAATAGTTGGAGACGGTGTAGCTGCATGGAAGCAAGGTGGTCCAGGAAAGGTTACCGAGTGGGTTAATAAGCACCATGCAGAGAGTACTAAGTTTATGAATGATAAGATTCAGGGGCTTGAGGCTTCGCTTGCTAGGGGTACTGATAATTTTTCTTATGTACAAAAAGTAGAAAGTTTTCAAAGAAGGGCTCAGGCTATACGTGATACTTTGCCAAACAAATATAAGAACTATGGTAACGTTGCGGTAGCAGATGTTAATATTTCTGGGCTTAAATCTGAATTTAAGGCCCATAGTAGAATTCACAAAGAAAACGATGGTGGTTTTTCATCAGTCGTTGGTGAAGGTCAGTTTCCAGCTAAATCAGTTAACCAAAAAGGAGAACTTGACGGAGAAGGTGCATTCTTAAGGGCTAATGATACTGAACGTAAAATTCTTGAAGACATAGCACAGCAATTAGGAGATAACAAGACTGTTAAGGGGACAATAGATTTATTTACAGAGCTACCTGCTTGCGGAAGCTGTACAGATATTATTATGCAGTTCAGAAAAGAATATCCGAACATTAAATTAAATGTTTACTCTGGAGAATTTAAAAATTAGAAAGGAATGTTTAGAGCAATGTTAAGTAGTTATGAAGAGCTTAATCAATATATTGTAGAAGATTTTGATGAATTTTTGAATGAAGGATTATCCATTTCACAAGTAACTGAAAAACTGCTTGTAGAGTATTGGCGAGGTATAGTAAATAGTAAAGTCGAAAAATTAGTTATATATTTAAAGATTGCACTCCTTAGTATTGAACGAGATTATCTTCGTGAAGATATTAAAACTGAAATGATTAACATGATAAATGAACTTGAATCACTACCTATTAAAGATGAGTTAGGTTCTGAAATTACAGAACAAATTTTATTAGACATCGAAAAGTTTAAAAATAAATCTGAGGATATTAATGGATTGTCCAAGTGACGGACTGAAAAATGTAGTAGATTCATAGATTGAAGTGAACCCAAAAAGTTAGACATGTATTTCATTAAGCGGATTTTTGGGCATGAGCTCGGTATTGTACGAGGGCACTGAAAAACTTGCGTTTTTTATAAATAAATTCATTATAGAGAAAAATAGGACGCTTCTTGTTCAATTTTGAACAGGAAACGCCCTATTTTTTTGCCTATTTATTACCCTTTTTCATTCAGAAGCTTCAAGATTCTTTTTAGATTGACAGCGAATATCGTCGTTGCTCCCTGAATTTGCATGCCAAATGAACCCGCAGCCGATGCTTGATCGTACCCGTGTTTATTTTTTAACTCACTATTTTTCGCTTCGATTTTATAGCGTTCTCGAGCTAAGCTTTTAAATTCTTCTGTTTCTTGAAAAGCTTGTTGGTCTAAATGTTCCTCTGATTTAATGGCAACAGAATAGGTTTTAGTTTTTGCACCTTCTTTAAAACATCCTTCTCGGAGTGGACAGACCTTACATTTTTCAACGTCAAAAAAATAAACCATTCTTGCACTTGCTCCTGGATGTGAATCTGGTTTTTTACTTTTTCTTTTCGCTAAATGTCCTGCTGGACATACAAATAAACCTGCATCTTTATTAAAGTCAAATCCTTTTCCATTTGCTCGCCCATTTTGAGTAATCATTGGATTTAACTTAGAAATCAGTTGAATGCTTTGTTCTTTTGTATAAAGTAAATTGTTTTTCCCTGAATAAGCCGTGTCAGCGATGACTGTTTCAACTTCCATTCCTGTTACTTTACTTTTTTCAATCAGTTCTTGTAGATAATGGCCATCTGATTTTTCACCTGTTGTAATGACTGCTGCTGTAATAATACGTTCATCACTAATTGCTAAATGTGTTTTATAACCAAAGAAAGAACTGTCTGCTGTTTTATGTCCTACTCGTGCATCGGTGTCTGTTGAATAATTTAGATGTTCTTGCGTATCTTCTACAGCTTCTTTTAACACGTTCAATTTTTCCTTTACGGCTGGTAGATGAGCGATTTGTGGTTTGTTTTCAATAATGGCAATCAATTTTTCACAGTAAGCTATTTCATCTTTTACTTCGTTAGAAGTATTCTTTTTTGGGAATTTTTCTTTCATGGATTTATCAAATTGATACACTGCTTTGCGGGTATGTTTTGATTTCTCTTGTAAAAATTCTTTCGGTGATTTTTGGTTATAACGTGCTTTGGTATGTGTTGCGTCCACAATGATTGTTTTACTTTTGATAATGTTCTTTTCGAGTGCGATTTCAACTGTTTTTCCAATGAGCATATCTAATAAACTTACGTCTTGAAGACGAAGTCTGCGGAATTTTGTGAGTGAGCTTGAATCAATCACGTCATCTTCTGGCGCCATACCTAAAAAATACTTGAAAGACATGTCATATTTTGAACGTTCGACAAGGTCTATATCGGATACATTAAAAATGGCTTTTAACAATAAGTACTTAAACATTCGAATCGGAGGGATCGCATTTCTTCCATTATCTAAACAATATTTTGTTTTCAATTCCTCTAAAATGAATGAGAAATCCACCAGTTCGTTAATTTGACGAAGCATATTATCTTTTGGCACGACAATATCGTAAATGGCCATGTACGGACTTAAGTTGAGTGTCTCTTGGTCTGAAATCATTGGGAACACCACTTGCATTTAGTCTCTCTATTATAAATTAAAAAGGCGATATATTCGACGATTGAATCGTCGAATATATCGCCAAGTGGAACTAGATGGAGTTTTTCAGTGCCCTCGTATTGTACAGGACTCATTCCTTTTAATTTTGTTTTAATTGGTTCATTACTGTAGTAGTGAATATATTTTTCTAATTCTAATGTAAAGTGTTCCCTACTTTCGAATCCGTGTAAGTAAAGTAGTTCAGGCTTTAATAAGCCAAAGAAAACTTCGATGACTGCGTTATCTAAACAATTCCCCTTACGAGACATACTTTGTGTAATTTCTTTTTCTTTCAATACATTTTGGTATTGCTTCATTTGATAGTGCCACCCCTGCCACAATGTTCCGATGTTTTTAAAATGGATCAAGGTGATAGATGGTGTAGCAGGTGGAATTAATGTGGCAAAAAAAGAATTATTTGGGAAATCCTCAGATAATTCCTTAGCCTACGCTTACGCTACTGATGGGACCAAAACAATTCTTCGCGGAACGGATTTGAGAGATTCAGTGAAAGCGACCTTTGAAAATAGGAAAGAGTTTATTCAGAGTCGGATTTCGAAGTTGGAAGAGAGTGGTGTTAAGGGTACGGTAAAAGATGTTACTTTTAAAAAGGGTTATGATACACATTTAACCGAAGTGGAGGGTTTTAAAGCAAAACCGAATATCGGAATAAAGGGTGGTCACAATCTTGAGAACTTTGAACAATTTATTTTAGATAACTTTGGTAATCAAGTTAAGGATATTAATCAAGCTGTTACTAAAACGTCTCATCCTGATATTTCAGGAATTTATGAGGTAAAATATAAGCTTCCTGTTTATGATGGATTGAGTAAAGAAAATGGTGGGAAAGGTAACTTTACTGGACAGTGGAAAGAGTATAAGAATCCTAAGACAGTATATGACCCAAAGGTTTTTTCTGATGAACAGATATTAAAGTTGGGTAGGGAAGCAATGGAAGAAGGTATTAGTAATAATAGGATAATTCAAGGTGGAGATAGGTCACCAAGTGATATGGTAGAAGGGTATGTCAATGTAAATGGGAAACAATTGAAATTTGTGGGCTTTAAAGACAAAAATACAGGTGAGATTTCGAATTTCTTCCCAGTTCTAGATTAAATGTTAAAGGAGTGTTTGTTATGAGTGAGGAAGTTTTTATTATTGAAGAATTTTCAGAAAAAGTTGAGTTGATGCGTCTATATTACAAAATAATAGGTGATGGAAAGTTTATGGAAGCGATTGAAAATTTCAAAAACAAACAAGGTTTTGGGATTGATCCAGTATGTTGTATTTTTGCAAATGAATATCAGCCAGGAGAAGAGGGATATTTTGGTGAAACTGGTGTTAACTTCAGTATACAACCTCCTATGGCTGAAGTTGAGGAAAATGCTATTGTAGATGAAAATGTATTTTTTCAATATTTAACAGAGGCTGGGGAAGACTATTTAACAGGACGACCTCAAGATCGAACAAGAGTTGAAGTTTCCTTAAAAGAACTAAAAGAAATTTTAAATTTATCATAATTTAAGATGGAGAAGAAATAGATGATACTACGTCAAGATAATAGACACAGATTTCTACCGCGCTTTCGCTCCGTGGTCTTCATAAAAAATTTCAAATAAAGAACGGTTTAAAATTTTTTATGAAGGTAAAATCAAGCTGCTGAATTTCCATACATGCGTTCAAATTCGTTCGGTGTATGATAATCCAAAGTCGAATGAATTCGTTTGGAATTGTAGAAGAACTCGATGTACTCGAACAATGATTTTTTTGCTTCTTCTCTTGTTTTATACTTCGTTTGATACACTAGCTCACGTTTAAGAATACCGTGAAAAGATTCAATACAAGCATTATCATAACAGTTTCCCTTTCGGCTCATACTGCCTATCATGTGGTACTTTTTTAACAGTCTCTGATATTCATGAGAAGCATACTGACCCCCCTCGTTCTGAATGGCGAATGACGCCTTTCTCCGGATTTTGACGCTTGTAAGCCATGGTTAGTGCATCGCCTTTTTTAAGATTTTATTCTCTTCCTGGAGATCACGAATTTCCTTCTGAAGAGCTAGTAATTCATCTTTTGTCGAAGAGAATGATTGGACAGCCTTAATCTCTGGTTGTTGACTATACTTTTTGATCCAGCCGTGTAAAGTATTCTCATTCACACCCGTTTCTCGAGCTACTTGAGCCACAGGCTTATGATTTTCATGAATATACTTTACCGCTTCAATTTTAAATGTCTCATCGTATCGTTTTCCGTTACCTCTTGCCATACAGACACACCTTGTTATAGTTGATATACTTATTATAACAATCTGTGTCTACTTTTTAGTCTAGCATCATTATAGAAAAATAAATAAAATTACTGTAGATGTGGTATTAAAACCTGAGAAAGCAATAGCAATTGCGAAACAATATCATAAGAAAAATAACTTAGATGGAATGGCTAATGAAGACACCCACCAACTTTTCTTTGATGAGGCTTATACATTCAAAATTGATAAAGAAAATAGAAATAATGATGATGTAAGACCAGCATGGAGAGTATTAGTAGATTTATCGGAAAATCCTTTTCTTATGGAGAACTACACATTGATTGTGTCTGATAAAGATAAAAAAGTGATGGGGATGCTTGATCCAAATGGACATCCAGTATTTGAAGGAAATGAATTTACGGATGAAGATTTAGTGAAAATAGAAGAGAAATTGAATATAAAATTACCAGAAGATTTTTGTGAGATAGCTACATTTTTCAGCGGGGGATATCTGGGGGGAATAAGTAACTACTCATTTTCGAATCAAAATTTGAGGGTATATTTCAATTATAGAACAGCTCATGACAAAATAATAGAATCTGGAAGGCCTTGGAATTGGGCGGAAAACTATGGGGAGTGAAGATTCATGGCAGTTTTTGTTTTAATGTTGAAGGAGTTTGAGGATGAAGAGAGGGTAGTATATCAATATGGACCGAATGAAGATTTAATGGGACGAATTGAATATGATAAAAAAAATGGAGTTATCAACCAGCTATCGCAAATTGATTCACAAGAGTTTGCTGATGAATTCTTTTTTAAGAGAGCAGGAAGACGACTTTCAAGAATGATTATTAAAGAGAATCAAAATTTTGTTGATCGAACAACTATTGAATCTTGATAGCTTGCCTATGATTTTATAAATTTTTTATTAGATATAGGTATGCAAGAAATATAGCACAATATAAGAACCTTGATTGGCTTTTGCCTTTCAAGGTTTTTACTTTTAGATATTTAGGGTGAAAAGCAATATGAGTTTTGAATCAAATACTCATGATGGTTAGCAAACATACTAGAATGGTTACTGTGAATTTTAGGATAATCACCACACTTACTACTCAAGTACATTTAAATACGAGAATGACAAAGCTCGTACTGTTAATCAACTCTCTTATGACTGTTTGGATGATGTGCTCATCTATTCCCGTGAAGAAGGAAATTTCAGCGGTGGCTGTTTTGATTGTGCAAGTAGGATTTGAGGAAACAATGTAGTAGCTGGAGCTGGAGCGTGGTTAAGAGATGTTGATACTAAATTTAAAATATTTTCAAAAATATAAAATAAATTAGGAGCTAAGTATAATATAGCAGGGAAAATTAAATTGTTTACTGAATTGGAATGTTGCCCAATTTGTTTAGATGTAATGGAACAATTTGAAAAATTATATCCTAACATAGATATTGAAGTAATATGTAAGATAAAAAAATAGAAAGAAGGTTATATTTGATGAACAAATACAATTTTTATGAAAGTAAGTTTAGAACTTTGGAATCTTTTTACATGTGGATAGAACAAGGAAGTACTTATGATGTTGCAGCATCACAATGTATGTATTATGACCAACCACAGAATGAGCTTGATGAAATAGTCATGTCTATAACAATTGCTACTAGATTTGCTAGATGTGGAAAACTATTAGGTGATGATTTTAAACAAGTTTTGAAAAAGAAGATTGAAAGTTTTAATATGTTAGATTTATCGAAGTATAATTTAAACGAAGATGAATTAAAAGCTTTAAAAGAAGAAATAAGTGAAGTGTCTGGATATATTTCAAACTAGATACATTTAAATGTAAAACTAACTACAAAAATAATTATAGAGTAGTATTAAATTTAATTTGTTGCAATTTATTATGTTAATAGCAAGCGACTGAGAGGATAAAATATTTTGTATTTCTTCATTTACACAAAATATTTTATCCTCTCCAATTTACAGAATAGGAGTGGTAATTAATGATGGATTTTATAGAAAGTATTAATGAAAATGCTAAAGTTGTAATCGGCTTAATAATAGCTGAAAGCATGTTTGAATTAATAGGTAAAAATGATAATGGGTATAAAACTTGTAGAGAAGCATTAGATAGTTGCTGGAAATGGCTTGAAGATGAAGAAATAGAAGCAGATGATTTATGTGGCTATATAGATGGTGAAGATTATCTAAATCTTGCTACACTTGTTCTTAGGATAAAAGATAAAAAGGAAGCAGATGCTTTAGGTTCAGTTTTATATGCTGTTTCATATACGACTTGGCAAGCTTATAAAAAAGAAAATGACTATTGTTTTCCACAACCAATAGAAGTAATAGATGATACAACACTAGTAAGATTAACTGAACTTGCTATTGAATCTAAATTTTTTAAGATGGAAAGTCTTAATGAAGTAAAAAAACACTTATTAGAAAATTATCCTATTGGAGGTGGGTTGCAAAGTAATACAATCATTAAAGAAGATATTATGAAAATGGTAGATAATAATTATTAAAACGTAACTACTCGGTCACTCTATGAAAAACCGATAGAAAAGCATTTTTTTAAGCGGTCGAGAGGGACTGGCTATGTGTAGTAGCGGTCAGGACATTTTCCTGCCACACGCAAAGTTTGAAAACAAAGAAAGGCAGCAAGGTGTTGGCCCATTTTTATCTTCGTGGTAGTAATTATGGGTAAGTGTGTTTTTGCTGGAATCATACCCCTTACAAAACTTCTAAATGAAATGTATGGCTAAGTAGTTACATTAAAACGATATAAATTTAACGGTACCGTCAATATTTTTGAGTAAATGGGTTTGAATTAGTGGAATCGGCAGAAAGCTAAGTAATTCAGAACCAATAGAGAATTGATTATTTGGAGCGATCCATGCTATTCCGGTTTTAGGTGCAACAACAAGGGCATTCAAAGGAATGATTGATCTTGGTTCCCTTGTAAAACTAAAAAATTGAAAGATGGGGTTATTTTACAATAAATAGAAAGAGGGATTCAAAATGAATGATGTAGTTTTTGGTGAGCTTGAATATGATTATGTCTGGGCTAGAGATACTACCATTGAGTTTTGTGGAAAAGAAACCGATATTGTTTTGATGATAGATAGTGAAGAAGACGGTGAATTTAGTGAAAAACAGTATGCTTCGTATAATTCTTTAATACAAAATTGGGGACATCTTCAACAAAGTATTTTGCAACCAATTTTAGATTATTATAAACAAAAAAGACATGAGCTTGGATATGATGTTTCCTTTAATGAAAATTATCCCTTAATTGAAACGGTTGATCAGCTTCTTGAAACAATTAGGCCAGTTGGAATCTATGTCCCATCTGCTAGACGCTTTGAAGGCAGATATATTGGACTAACATTTGACTGTACATGGGACATAGAAAATGGGGTAGGCATTCGTCTAATAAATGAAGAAGTAGCTAGGATAGGATACCAAGATGTTGTAATTTAAACATTATGCTCTGTTAAGAATACGCATAATAGAGTGTGAAAATTGGTTTATTTTAGAAGTTAAAGATGGCAGAGATAGGTATTGGAAACCCCTTCCGTTTTTTATGTAAATAGAAAAAATAGTCTTGAAGATTATTTCTATCATACATACTATTGAGGTCTCTCACTAAAGATATTGAATTTGTAAATCTACTTGCTAAGGGTACGGATAAAGTTAGTAGACAAAAGCAAGTTGAGGTTGCCAAAGATTTTGCAAGAGAGCAGTTAGATGAACATGTTAAGTTTCTTAAGAACGGTGGAATCAAAAAACCTATAGATGAAAATGGATTTGGTGGAGGGAAATATAAACCGGATGTAATAAGTGCCGCTGTAGACATAACAAGGGTAGATGGTAAAAAAACTAAAATAACATTTGGTTATAATGGAGCTAGAGAAGGACAATTCAATCCAAGTGTAATGGAACTGCATCCAGACTTAGGTAAGATAGCACAAGGAACAAGGAAGAAAGCCAAAAATGACCCCAAAAATCCTTATAAGGATGATGAGAGTTTCGAAATTTGGCATGTTGAAAATTGTGCTGAGATTCAAGCAGTCAACCAGCTATTATGGTCAGGTTCAAAAATAGATGATATATTAATAAGCACGATTAATGGTAATGGGAAATATAAAGCGCCATGTAAAAATTGTCAAGAGACATTTTTAGATTTCATTAATGATTTTCGTGAATAGAACTTTTGAATAAATAGGGAGGATACTTATGCAAAATTTATCAGATGAAACGAGAGATATATTGCTACAAGCGGGATGGAATCCAAATAATAAGGTTGAATTAACCGAAACAGTAAAATTTTTAGAGGCGATGGGATATCAAGTGTTTAACCCAGTGGTGGATGCATTAAGTCAATTTGGTGGGGTTGAATATAAATTTAAGCATCCGGATGGAAGTTTGGAAACCTTTCATTTTAGCCCAGAAGAAGTTGTTGGGGATTACTATGAAAAAGAAGACTTTGAGGAATTTGAGGTACGAGTAAAAGAGCCGCTCGTAGTAATTGGAGAAGCATATCGTGGAAATTTAGTAATGTTTATCTCAAAATCGGGTAAGGTCTTTGGGAAAAATGGTTATTCATTATTTAAGTTTGGAGATGACATATTTGAGGCACTAGATACTCTTTGCTTATTTAGAAAACCAGAAGAAATAAAATAATAAAATTCAGTCATTCTATGAATTGTTTTGGCAACAGGAAAGAGGCTAGTCAGTGTTGAATGAAATATATCATCTTTAATATTTTCCAGAATTAAGATGGGTGTACAGAATGTCTCGGAAATTTAGCGTAATAGCGTTACATGAAACAAGTTAATTATGTTGAACTGTTTTATGGAAGGATTTTTGCGTATCGATTATGATAATATAAATCTAGGTATATTATTTTAGGTAAATATTAATGATAATAAGAGCTATACTCTACGTACAAAGCTTACTTCCAAGTATGAAATTTTTAGGTTAAGTGCAGTATGATATGGAATTACTACGTGGCGATAAATACAAGGTATAATATGACAGAGTCATTTAAAACTTGTTTACGGTTAAAGATTCCTTGAATTCGAATTAATAACTCATGAAGGCTAGACCATCAAGGAGTGTTATTTTAACAATTAAGCAATAAGAGCGAGAATAGGCGAGATGACAATTTATTTACAAGGACCACTTATGGATGGCATAAGCAACAAACACACGAGATTAAACAAGCTAAAGGGTTTAAACGTTACACTTGCCATGTGGTAAAAAAGATGTCATATTGTCAATACTAAACTAACTTATAAAACTTGCAAATATTAATAAACTTAGAAAATTTATAAACTTAAAGCACTTGATTGTCTATAACAGGCGACAAGTGCTTTTTTTGCATGTTTAAATACGGATTACGATTATTTAATTATATATAACTGACTAGTTTCTTCATCTTCTGTGCTTATTCTCTCAAAATCTTGTCCATACTGGTTCCAAGGACAAGAAAAAGGAGCGGATTATGATAAAGCGTTTGAAGATTACAAATACACATGGCCTTACGATTACTGACTTGCGGATACAAGAAAAACAGGAAAGCAATGCATTTTTTCGCACACGTATTATGGCTGTGCGTCTCGTCATGCAAGGAAAATTGGGCAAAGAAGCAGCCGAGATTTGTGGGATCCATCGCCAGTCTGTTTCCGAATACGTAAAACGGTTTAATGAAGGTGGCATGGACCTCCTTCTTCAGCGTAAAATGGCACCGGGATGCGCATGTTTTCTAACGGACGACCAACAACAGGCGCTCAAAGAAAGCATTCTAACGAGCACACTGACAGATCAAGGCTTGGGAAGCGCTGTGTCCTGGACTACACCAGTCATTCGGGAATATTTGCGTCGTACGTATGATGTAGAAATGTCGACTACAGGTGTTTTACGCATGCTTTGGCGGTTGAAGTTAAGTTATACCCGTCCGACCTACACACTCAAGAAGGCAGATCCAAAAAAACAGCGTATGTTCCGACATCAAATTACTTTGATTAGAAAAAACTGCTGACCGACGATATGGTTCTTCTCTATCAAGACGAGACGCATGTGCGAGCATATCAAAGTCTACACGCTACTTGGTCACAACGGGGATCGCAAAAACAGATTCCAACTTATGGTCATCATGCCAGCGTAACCGTTTTTGGAACAGTAAACGCCCAAACAGGAGAAGTCGTACATCAGACGAAGTCTTCCTGTAAACAGGAAGACTTTTTGTCATTCCTCTTCTATGTGCTAAAGCAATATGAAGATAAGTTTGTGGTCATGGTCACCGACAACGATCGCATTCATAAAAGCAAATCCGTACAAAACTTTTTGCATGAACAGAAAGAGCGGCTGATGTTGGTATACCTTCCTCCATATTCACCGAATCTGAACCCAATTGTAAGACTGTGGAAATAGTTAAAACAACAGGTCATTGCCAACCGATTTCATCCGACACAAGCATCCATAAAAGAGGCAGTACAAGGCTTTTTATCAGAAATCGCTACCACTCCCCAAGCCGTACTTCGTTGGCTTGGGTTGCATTAAGCCACATGTCGAAAAGATAAGTCAGTTATATATAGATGGCATGAATCAGATCCTATTGCGGCAATGAAATATCCAGATTCAGCATCTGGTTCAAGGTAGACTGCTCAAATTAAGATAGGAAATAAACAAGTAACAATAGATGGTTTATGGACGAAAAAACAGAATTTAAATGAAGTTCATGTTCCAGTTAAAGGAAGGTAATTAAAATGGAAAAAAAGTTATGAAAAAAGAAGACTATTCTGAAATGCAAGGAGTGTCTGTTGATGAATTGTATGTATTATTTGAACAAGCTATCACTGATTTTAAAGCAAGTAAATTAACAAAAGAAGAGTTTTTTGACATTATAGAAGAATTGATGATGAGACAAGGAGATACATATGAAATTTTAAAAGATCCTGTAAAAGGTGAATTAGATGATGTGCTATGTAAGTTATGGAATACAGAAAATTATGATGATGTAGATACGATTACATCGTTTTTAATAAATTTAGGTTTAGAAAAAACATACAAGAAAATGCTTGAATCTATTAAAGATAATATAAATATAGCACCAGAAGTATTAGAAGAGATCCAAGATGCAATTGAAGAAGTCGGAGATAATATATCCGACCCATATCATGATTATATGAGAAAAACAAAAAAATAGTATAATTTAATTTTTCATTTATCATGGGGCTGTCCCAAAAGGGGCTTTTTAGCCAAAATTGAATAAAAAGTGAAAGGCAGAAACGTTGATTTAACAACGTTTCTGCCTTTTCAATTTCATGTGATTTTACTTCAAAAGGGACTTATGAGACAGCCCCGTTTTTTATTTTATCCAAGAAAGGAAGAATAACATGGCAAAAGATTATCAGAGATTGATCAAGAACTGTAATCAATCTTTTTTTGTAACTACTCAGTCACTTTATGAAAAAACGATAGAAAAGCATTTTTTTAAATGGCCAGGGAGGGACTGGCTATGTATAGTAGCGGTCAGGGCCTATTTCCGCCACATGCAAAGTTTTAAAACAGAGAAAGGCAGCGAGGCGTTGGCCCATTTTTATCTTCATGGCAGTAATTATGGGTAAGCGTGTTTTTACTGGAATCATACCCCTTACAAAACTTCTAAATGAAGTGTATGGCTGAGTAGTTACAAAGTTTATATATTAAGCCAGATGATATACAGTTTAAAGAGTGTACTCAAATGTTAAAGAAGGCTATAGAGAAGGGAGAGATTCTAAAAGAAATATTTACTCCAAAACAGTTAAAAGAAATAAAAATAGGATTGCCACGTATATCGGATTTAACTTGGCATCATCATCAAGTGCCTGGAAAAATGCAATTGGTAATTAAAAAGAAACATAGTTTAAGCCATTTAGGAGGAAACAAATTATGGGGGGGAGATATTAGATGAGTAATTTAGTATGGAAGTATACATATAAAAAAATTAGTACAGATGATGTCAAAGAAACTTTAAAAGGTACTGGTTTTGATTTTCCGATGGACTATATAGAATGTGTTGCGATAAATAATGGAGGACATGTTGAACCAATGCTTTTTGATGTTGAAGGTATTGAAAGAGTTTTTGGTTCACTATTATCTTTTAATCCTGAGAGTGAAGAGTTTATACTTGAAACTTATGGCGACTATAAAGATACCTTGCCTAGTGAGTTATTTCCAATTGGATTTGATCCCGCTGAAAACTTAATTTGTTTTGATTTTAGAGGTCGTAGGGACCAACCGATAGTGGTTTTTTGGGAACATGAGGGTGCATGGGAAAAAGAAGCACTGATGGAAAGTGAAGGGATTACAGCAGAAGAAGCAGAGGAAGTAGCAAGAGAAAATGTATTTTATGTGGCAAGTAACTTCACTGAGTTTTTAAACAAATTGCATGATTAATAGATAGTTAAAATAAAAGGGTTGTCCTATAAGTCAGCTTTGCTTGCTTATGAGATGGCCCTTTTTGTTTTAGAAGAAACTGATATCTTAAATAAAAGATTCGTATAAGCAAGCTGATAGTTAGTTTATGTAAAACTGATCAGTTTAAAGATAAAAATCGGGAATATAGCAGCTACATTCAAAGGTTTTGAACTGGCTAGGGACGGTACAATGATAGCGAAGCAAAGAAAGGGTTACGGTCAATAAGTATCATCTAGAGAGAGGTAAGATTATGGATGATGAGATTAAGGGGGAACATTCACCGTTCTAATCAAAATAGTGGTAAAATAACCCATGAATGGGTGTTTAATATGGATTCACCTAATGAAGGAGAGTCCTCATCTACAATTCGATTTTATCATATCTGGCGAGAAAACCCCTATCTCAAGTGCGCAACGGTGGGTGGGGGTAGTTCAATAGAGTTGAAACAGATATCAAGATCACTAATACTGGATTCAGTATTGATGAGTTACAGGTAAAGGACTGGAATAAGAAAATAGATTAATTCATAGGGAGGATACAATGATAAACCAAAAAAAGTTAGAAATGGCTTTTAGAAGATATAGCAAAAATTTTGTGGATGGAATCAAGTTTGAAGATGTGAAAGATAAATATAATGTTAGTAGAAAAGAGAACGAGAAAATCGTTGAGCAAAATGAAACAGAGAAAGATCACATACTATTAATAAATCTAAACCAAATTTCTTCATATTACTTGTCACTATGGAAAAATGATGTATTGATCAGCGGTGGAAACAATGTAGAAGGATTAAAGAACATGCAGAAAGTATTATTTTATCAGTGCATGGGACAGGATCTCTATACAAGCAAGTATCCAGGGATGTTCTTGGAATATTCGTTTAGCGAAGTCGTCTTCACGTTAGTTCATTTTGCAATGTATGGATGGGAGAAAGAAGAAAATATATTATATGATTTTATTGCTCATCACTTCGGTGGACATTTAATAAATGCCAATGAAAAGGATAGACATATTTGGTTTTTGCTAGAGCTATACTTGCAGTATAAAAATAAAACCATCATGGGAACGAATGAAAAATTGCATCTAGCCGTGATAAATAAGTTTAAGGAAGCTGAACTACGATGCGACTTAATCCCTGAAGACCTGAACATTTATGATGAAGTGCTGGGACGTTGGTCGACTGGTGATTTAGAAGAAATAGAACATCTAATTTTGATAATGTCACAGTATCATTCTGCATTAGCTTCTGAAATCGGACAGTTCGGTGAATTTGGTGATTTCGGATTCGGATTTTATCCTTTTGAAATCTTATTCTTGATTCATGTAAGGAAACAACTAGGGTTGCCAGTACCTACTCAATTCGATAATTTTCTGATGAATACTCCAGAAGCGAAAATGGTATTTGGAGAACGTGAGCCATACCCTGAATGGGATCCCGTGCTTCAGATGATCGATCAATTTTATCGTAAAAACTACCCGGAATATATTCCTAACAAGCATGGAGAATTATTTCAATAAAAGGGAGGAAGCTAATATGCCTGATAAAGGGATAGCACAGATTATATTTCCTGATAGCAAGGATTTGGAAACATTTTTGAAGGAGCAAGGAAGTTATGACTTACATGAAGATCTATTAAAATATGGATTAACGACGAAACAGTTTTTATACGTTGACTATAAAGGTGAGCAATACCAAGAAATTGTCAATTTTATTCTTGATTACGAATTTGCCCATCAAATTGAATTAGCAACACAAGAAGAACTCGAGAAATTAGAAGCATTTCATTATGAATTTTTACCTGAAAAGATCAAGGAGGTCAACAAAATACTGTCACCAAAGGGGTATGGACTATTTTCATATCCAAATTCGGGCGACTTCTTCGCACTATTCATTGGAAAAATAGAGAATATAACAAAATTGCTGCAAGAAGAAGTGCTGCTCGATGATAGAATCCCTTTTCAAGAAAGGTGTATCAAGTATTATAGATGGACCTAAGATTGTACGTCTTCAACCTTGACTCCGGTCAAGGTTTCCTAATAAGTTAATATCAAGATTGCATAGTCCTCTAGAATGTGCCATTTTTGAACTGTTTTTGAATTTGGCAATAAGTAGTTAGGAAGTGAGAGCAAATGCAAAACAGAAAAGAAGAGTTTGAAAAGTTTTATGATATTTTTGAACAAAAGAACTTAAAAAAGAATTATACCGTTATTGTATTAGGACAGTTTGTGTTTAATTATGATTTTGTAGACATTTTAAAAGGATTTCTTAAAGAGGATGTTGAAAGACGAGATACCATTGGCGTAGTATATTCAGATGAATTTGATCAAAGTGATGAAGAGTATTTCGGAGAAAATAAAGTATTATTCTATTACGGTATAGACGAAGAATGGGAAGACATCGTGACCCACGAAGAATTATGTGAATACCTGCAAACAGCATGTGAATTTTATATAGGGAAAAATCCTGAAAAGAAAGAGATTATTGAAGAGTTGTTGATGAAAATCAAAGAAAAATATAATATTAAATAAGTAATAGTATAAGCACTTCTGGATAAATCTAGAAGTGCTTTTTTCTTGAAAACTATAAAAATCATTACAGCAAAAAATTGCAGCAAGGGGAAATATGACTGCTGAGGAGAGAGCTGGTTTAGAGGAAAGAAATATTAAAAAATACGGTAATCCAATAGGACCAACAGCTGAAAGTATGTTTAATAAGATAAAAGATTCATACATTGATAAAGGAATTTATGAATCAGATGAACAAGTATGGAAAATTATAATTGAAAAATCAATGCAAAAAGATGATGTGATAAATACACTATTAGGATTAGTGCATTAGGAGGGGGAGCTTATGATAATACTGAATAATTACCCTAAGATTGGCACATATATTATATTAGAACCTAGTGGATATTCAATAGTTGAAAAAAATAAAGTACAGTTAGTTAGACAAGGCGTGGGAGGATTTAGTGAAGATGGACAATTGATAGGTATTTATGTTAATTCAGATAAATTCTTTTTTATATATAATGAGAAGAAATATGAGGCAAATCCTGATGAGATAACCTGTATAAATGAGAGAATAGATGATGGGAAACGTAATTTTCAAGTTAAAATAACAGATAAGGTTGTGTGTGATATTACATATAAACCATATATAAGCCCATTCGTTTTAACTTTTGGCGATGATGAGGATGAATTCGATTATTTACTATATCTAAGTAATTTGATGTTAAGTAAGGATTCCATTTTAAGTTTTATTAAAGGAATGAATAGATTAAAAAACTTTAAATTATTTGGTTACAATTTATAGGTTATATTGATAAATCAACTGGAGAAGTAAAAGTTTCTTCCATGTGTTACCTCAACAATAGTATAAGGAGAATGGTGATAATGGATAATGAAATTTATTACGCAGAAAATTTTAAGGAAAAAGTTCAGAATATGGAAGCTTATTTTCATACCATTGGAGACGGATATTTCTTAGAAGCATTACATCATTTTAAACTTGCTAAGGGATTTGGAATTGGATTTACAAGTTGCTACTTTGCTACCGAATGTCAATCACATGATGAGGAGTATTTTGGAGATACTGGAGTTAACTTTACTACGATTCCGCCAGTAACAAGTGTGGAAGTCTATGCAATTGTAGACTATGAAACATTTTATAATTATTTAAAAGAGGTCAGTAAAAATTATGTATCTCGGAACTCACATAATGCAGAGGAAGTTGAAGCCTGCTTGAAAGAAATTAGACATAAATTTAATATTAGATAAACACTATGTACATGAAAATTAATTCGTGGGTTTACTTTTTAGAAGTGGGATTGTACGATACAATCAACAAATCGAACGCTAAAAAGTTTGCCAAACACGCTTAATAAATTTAAAAGGCTTATTCCAACTTAAATGATGAGTTGGAATGAGTCTTTTTTGCATGCAAAAAAGACAAGTAAAAAGCAAGGTCTAATATATAACTTTAAAGTCAGCTGGTTTGAGTGATACACAAGCTCAGAAGGCCGTTCAACGAGCAATAGAACAACAATTGTTTTATAAATTAACTGGAGACGATTTTGTTCCAAGGATTCCTGGTAGAATTAATGTACCAAAACGTAAATAAAGGAGCATTTACATGGAATTAAATAATTCTGTAGTGGAAGCGGTATTGTCTAATAATTGGTTAAAACATTGTGGAACAGAGAGCAATTTTCCTCAAGGAATTGAGTATACCTATTTATCAAATAAAAAGAAAATGGTTAAGATTGTGAATGGGATAGAATGGGAAAATATTTGTCTGGAAGAAAGTAATAATTTAACGGGCTATTTAGCAAAGAATGAACCAGAAATATATAATGGAAATTGGAATACTTTGGTTAAGAAAATTAAAGCAGAGGTATTACCAAAAATTACTGATGATATTGAAAAACAAATAACGATATTGGGGTTACCAAAAGATATATTACATGCTGTTAAGTTCGATATAGTAAGTATAATAATGGTACTATCTTATGAAGAATATTATAAGTCAGTATTTTATAACGAAATGCTAGAAATCTATTTAAGTGGACATATTCCTTGTGGGTGGAATGGAAAGTACCCAGAAGGAAATATATTTATATATTAGGGGGGACAAAAATGGCTAATGATGTAGAATATTACAGTGAAGTGAAAAAAATGATTCAGCAGTTTTTAAATACTTCACAATTGGTGCCAGAAATGTTAAACGAACAAGAAAAGCAAATAGTAGCAACATTTTGTTTTGGCATGATAAATGGTTATTCTTTAAAAAATAAAAAGAACGCCATACAGATACAGGGAGCTACAATTGATATATTGATAGAAATGTTCTTCTATTCTCCAGCAGCTAGTGCGGAATTCTGTAATTTTTTAATTGAGTGCACAGATAAATCATTTCATCCAACTATGCATTCTATCATTCATAGAGGAATTCAAGGATATTATCAATATGAAGAAGGTAAAAATAATGAGTTGAAAGATAATATTGAGAATGTGATTGAAGTAGTAAAGAATCATTAAAATTAAGGGCATTGACTGAGAAAATTTTATCTTAGTTAATGCCCTTTGTGTATAGTACGAATAAAAGAAATCGCAAGCTCTTCTGGATTAATATGGAAGGTTGAACTTATACTAAAGTTAGTGATAATTGTGTATCAGCGTTAACACTTTTTAGCCTACAACTATTTTTTAACAGTTTAATACTTTATTTTATAGCCTAAAACATTTTTTTAATGGTATTTGAACAAATCATGAAAAATCAGCATTTATTTGATGGAGCATCAATTCAACATTCAAGAGAATATATAAATAGATTGCGAATGAAATATAAGTGATTGAGGAGGAGAAAAAATGAGGAAGAAAAATTATCACAATAGGACTAAAGAAGAATTAGACACTTTATTAGAGTCTGTTGACAGAGATTTTCCAAGACATTATCGTAAATTAGAGGAAATTACGATTAATGTAATATTGAAGCCAGAAGAAGTTATAGAAATTGCGAAACAATATCATAAGAAAAATAACTTAGATGGAGTGGTTAATGAAGACATCCACCAACTTTTCTTTGATGAAGCTTATACATTCAAAATTGATAAAGAAAATAGAGATAATAATGATGTTAGACCAGCATGGAGAGTATTGGTAGATTTACCAGAGAACCCTTTTCTTATGGAGGACTACACATTGATTGTGTCTGATAAAGATAAAAAAATGATGGGGATGCTTGATCCAAATGGACATCCAGTATTTGAAGGAAATGAATTTACGGATGAAGATATCGAATATGTTATGAATAATGAGGATTCTGAAGGTTAATTAAATTAATAACTAGTGTATAGTTTTATAAATAGAATAAATATCGTTATTATGCAATTTTGCAAGTTTCTCGATTACTGGTAAAGAAACATTTCCACTTTATAACGTTATTTGTTGAAGCTTTTGTCTATATGATCTGAACTGGAAGATGTAAACAATCTTCCAGTTTTTAATTGAAATGAAAAACTGGATATAATTAATAGGAGGAAATGTAAGTCGAAATTTAGATTCTCATAATGGAGAAATTTTGGTAGTCATCCTCCAGAAGCACATGATTTAGCTGCTCTTCAACCTAAAGGTGAATTTCCAGGAGCTTTTGATTATATTATGAAAAACACGTAAGGGGTGAAAAAATTGGAAAATTTAAGTCGAGCAATTAAGCGAATTTCAGCAATCGATTGGAGTCGTATTGGGGAAATAGAAAGAAAATCGAATGTCCAATTGTGCAAAGAGTATTTAAGAAGAACTGCGATATTTTTCCGGACATATCCAGGTAAATGTGTTTATCCCTTTATAAGTATTTCTAATTCAATCACATCACCGCAAGCAAATATGGAAGAAATTGAATTAATTAATGAAATGAAGAATAGTTATCAAAAGGCAATAGTTATAAGCTTTCTTGAACTAAATGCACTTATAGATGAGGGAAATCAAATTGCTATTGAAAATAAAGATTTATTTGAGCCAGTAATAAAACTTTATGAACGCGGTGGTTATTTCTATAAGAGAAGTGGCTTTGTAAATGTAGATGGAGTATCGTTCCAATTAAACAATTGGGGGGAATTTGAACCTTCTGACATAAGTGATGAAACTCTGAATAGTTTAGACGAATTTGAGTGAGTTAGGGCATAAGTAAAATAATTTAAAAAGTTATGAAAGAGATAAGAGACTCTCATTTGATAATCTTATCTGAATAGTATGTGTGCGATTATGTGGAATGAAAATTAGTTTATTTTGGAAGTTGATAGCAAAAAAGCAGAGATAAATACTAGAAATCCCTGCTGTTTTTTTATGCAAATGGAAACATTAATCTTGAAGGTTATTTCTATCGTACATACTATTTAGGTCTCTCACTAAAGATATTGAATTTGTAAATTTACTTGGTAAGGGTACGGATAATCTTGATTTTAAAGAATGGGAAGAGATGCCTGTTAGTGGTCAAACTAGTCTAACAGATAATGGATTAAGGATTAGGAGTATTCGAGATTTAAGGGAATTTAAGAAAGGCATGAATGAAATTGGTATTAAAGTTTTTTTGACAAAAAGAGAAAAATTCTCACTAGAAATGTTGCGGGAGGCTTTGATATCTATACTGGACAAATGGTTTTGAGACCTGACGAATTACTTTTAAGTTCCATTCATGAATCCTACTACGCTAGGCAATTTAAAGAACTTGGACAAGAAAATTATTTGAAATAATTAAGATCAGCAAGAGAAAGGTACGTTTATAATGAAATTATGAAGAATAAGGAAAAATGTATTGCCGAAGAGATATATGAAGCACAAAGATATATTTTCTTCATTAGAAATAGACAATGGTCATTACCTAATTGGAAAGGATATGAGAAATAGTGATGGAAGAAAAGGAAACAAACCTAACTGCAAGTCAAACTATTCAAATTGCTAAGCGATATCAGAAAAAGCATAATTTACATGGGATCATACATGATGATATAGAAAGGTCCGTAAGATTTTATAGTGAATTTTATAGAATAAAAGGATGTGCGTGGCTCGTTTTGGCAGATATAACACCCAAGACATATGAAGGTGATGATGAAATTACTTTTGTTATTTCTGATAAGGAAGGCGTTGTAGATCATGTTCTAGACCATAACGGGATCCCTCATCATTATCATCTATCAAGTAATAGAGATTATACTGATGAGGAATTTGAAGCCATTTTTAATGACGATGAGATTAAGTAAAAAGTACTTATTTATTTTTGGGGCTACCCAGTAGTGAATGAGTCTTTTCGCCTCATAATTATCATAAATAGTAATATGAGGGAATAAGTGTGTGGAATAAAGAACTCATGATGTTTAGACAATTATGGAGCTATATAATGATATTTATTTATAAAAATAAGAACGATACGTAGATGAGAAGCAATTTTAAATCTACGAATTATTGTTACTGAGAACAAACCATAAACTTACAAACTTAAAGTACTTGATTGTCTACAATAGACGATGAGTACTTTTTTGTGTTTTAGTATAGAATTTAGTGGGTCTATTATTAATTTTTTAGGTGATTACTGAAATAGGATTTCAAGATATCTTACTTTAAAATATTGTGTTAAAAGAAAACATAACAAATGGAGGTATTAAAAATGGGAAAAAGCTTTTTTAAAATTAAATATGAGATTACAAGGAACTATTATATATATTTAAATATTGATAAATATACGCCAGAACAATCTGCTGGAAGATGTTATGATGATTTTTATGAAGAAATACAAAATAATGGGATAGAATCAATTGTTGTAATTTCAACTATAATAGGGCTACTAAGTACAAATAAAGGAAACATTGATAAAGATGATTTAAGTAATATAAAAATAATTTTAGGTTTATAAAAGAGTATTGATATAAAGGAATGTTTGAATGAATTTGAGTGTGAATATTTACAAGATGATATAGGATGGTTGCAAAATTATTATGAAGAAATTACTAAAAGTTAATTAGTGTATGTTATTAAAGTAAATCTAGTAGTAGCGTAAATAAAAAATAAATTAGCATATGATGTATTAGTGATTAAAATAATAACTAACCTTGAAGCATTAGCAGATAAGATTGCTGAATTAATGGCTGAAGGAAAGTCATTTGATATAGCAGAAACAGAAGCCAAAGAATGGACTGAAACACAAGCTGCACTTCATAATCCTGACCAAATAACTGGTGGAGATCCTTTGAAAATAGGTGGTATGGGATAAATCCAATAATTAGGAAAGAAAATCTTGTTTTGGCACCAAATGCCGTAATAGGACAACATAGTCTTGATGCTTTAGAGGAAGTAGTTAATTGGTTAAGAGCTGTTGAAGCTCTTAAAGATTTAGGAGGCATAGCTAGTACAAGAGAGTAGAAATACAGGAGGTAATGTTATGGATGAAAAAAGTCTAAATAAGACTATAAGAAATGCTATTAAGCTTGGTGATATTAATGAAGTAAAGCGTTTAATAGGCGATAATCCAGAATCTTTACATTCAATGACACCATTTGGTACGTGGTTACATGTTGCAGCAAAGAAAGGACATTTTGGAATAGTAGAATATCTGATCCATAAAGGAATCAATGTTAATACAAAAGGTGATATATTTGATGCTGCTCCTTTAAGATTAGCTGCAGGAGCGGGGCATTTGGAGATAGTAAAGTATTTAATAGAGGCAGGCACAGAATTAGATGTGGCCTTAGCAAAAAGAAATCCATTGTTTGGAGCAATTTTTGGTGGACATAAAGAAGTAGTTGAGTATCTAGTTGAAAAAGGAATAGATATTTCAACTAGATACACTGGAGAAAATATTAAGAATATGAATGCTTATGAATATGCTAGGGAATTTGGGCAAACAGAAATTGCTGAATATTTAAAGATGAAGATGGGCGAAAAAGAATAAGTAAGAGAGAGTGATATTGTTGAAATACTAGAAGACCTTTGAAAATAAGCTGCTTCTGGAAGGTAAAAATTAAAGGGGAAACTAAAATGAATAAGATTCAAATTGTCAAAGACATTAGAGATGCCATAAAAGGTGGTCAACTGGATACGCTAAGAGATTTACTTGAGAAGGACCCAGAAATGTTAACATGGATGACACCTTTTGGTACATGGTTACATGTAGCAGCAGCTTATGGGCATTTAAAAATAATAGAATATCTTATTAATGCTGGGATAGATATTCATGCACAGGGTGGAACTTTTTCTACAAATGCCCTTGAAAGAGCGGCTACAAAAGGGCATTTAGATATTGTAGAATATCTCGTTAATCATGATATCGAGATTGACACTAGTGAACCAGATAGAAATCCTCTGTTTGCTGCAATATATGGCGGTCATTTTGAGATTATTAAATTGTTAGTTGAAAATAATATAGATATATCTATAAAATACTCTGGTGACAACATGAGAGATATGGATGCTTATGCATTCGCCGTTGAAAGAGGGCAAGCAGAAATCGCTGAATATTTAACACGAAAGATGAACGAAAAGGAATAGAAAAAGAGACTTTTTATGTAATAGTGTTTGCTATAGAGATACGCATATATGGTAATAAAATTTATGTATAACAAAAGTTAATCAGAATGTATAAAGTAAAAATGAAGTGATGGAATTGACAAACCAAGTCGTTTCATCGCTTTTTCTTTTTAAGCGGGACTACCCAGTGCCGAATGATTTCAATGCCATTACTAAACTAAATCTTATTACCTTAGAGGTGAAGATGCAGAGTATAAAATATGAAATGACGTAACGGATAGATTAGGTGGCGATAAAGATGCGACAGGAACTATTAGATTGTTTACCGAAAAGGATACATGCGGTAGTTGTAATAAAATCATTCAGCGATTTCAAAAAGACTATCCTATTATTAAAGTTGAAGTACTTCATAATGGTGATACACCTATTCCACTTAAAACTTCAACATAATAAAGTTCGGAGGTTTTGTAAATGACTTATAGTTGTGAAGAGTATTTAGAATATATATATGAGACGTATAGTGAATATGTAGAAGATGAAAAGATGAGCAGAGAGGAGGCAGTTACACGAACATTTGATGAGTTTGATATGTTAATGAAAAAAAGCGAGACAGATAAATTAATTATCAGTGTAATATTTGCAGAAATTCTAGTTTCACATTCTAAGATTTTCAGTACATTCAAAAATTATATGATTGAAACGATATCAAATATAAACTTTATGTTAATAGAACGGGAGCATAAACTTACACAGGAACAATACAATGATTTCCTCTTGCGAAAGGAGCAGGTACTTAAACAATTAGAAGAAAAGCCGTCAGACTATTACCCGAGGGTATGTTGGTACTATGAAGAATTAACAGACGAAGTTAATAAATTTTTTGATGGAATCAATTCTAAGGGTACAGATGAAAATGAGGTAGTTGCTAAAGTATGCAAGCGTTTTGAGCGTGACTGCAAAAATACAGTAAGTGAAAAAATGATAGTGTATACAACTTTAGCTGAAAATGTATTGCGATATAATTTGATGCCACAAATAAAAGACATGAGTTTTATAAACGAATTGAAGGAGTTTACATTAGACAATATTCAAGGTGAACAGCTATCTGATAATGAGAAAGAAAAGTTAACGCAGCGTATACAAGTGGTTTTGGATTACATAGCATGAAAAGTGCGAAATTAAAGTGAAAATTGTAAAAAACATTCAATGAGAGTGTGAATTAAACCGTGTAAGTTTCAAAGAAGAAGCATACACAATTATGTAAAATGATATCCAGATTTAGGGAGATTTTACTTATTTGAAATAAAATAAGTTTTTTGAAACCTATATTGAAGGGCTTAGGGATGTTGTTGATAGACTTAGAAAAGTTAGGGATGATATAGTGGAGGAACTTAGAGATCTCGGTGATATTGCACAAATGAGGAGAAACTAGAGTATGGATAAAATACAAATTTCAAAAGAGATTCGTTCGGCTATAAAAAGTGGTAATCTTGAAAAAGTCGTTGAATTAATTGACTCTAATGTTGAAGTTTTAAATATGATAACCCCCTTTGGAACGTGGCTTCATGTCGCAGCTTCTAGAGGGGAATTGGACATAGTAAAAAAATTGATAGAACTTGGTGTAAACATAAATACACTAGGTGGATCATATGGAGGCGGAGCATTAAATGTAGCAGCTTCTAAAGGACATATTAATGTAGTAAGGTATTTATTGTCTTGTGGGGCTGATCTGGATATAAGTGATCCAATAAGAAACCCGTTGTTTGGGGCAATTAGTAATGGGTATCCTGATATTGCAAAACTTTTAATCGAAAGCGGTATAGATGTTAATGTTAAATATACTGGTGAGTCGATGAAGGCTATGGATGCATTAGCTTTTGCAAAGGAACAAGGGCAAGGAGAAATCGTTAAGTTGTTAGAAAATCAAAAAGGGTGTTCTACTACTTCAACCGAAATAAACGATAATAATCAAAATCACCATCATATGATTTTAGAATATGTCACTAAACACTTTGGGCCTATTAAAAATACTATAAGTGAAATTGTTCCTGGTAGTAGAGTATCGGTCAATATTCACATAATTCCTCCATCGGTGAATAAAGATTTCGTAACGCTCGTAACTACCGGTATGAGTGATGAGCCTATGGACTATTCAAACGAAGAAGGTGTGTTTAAATATGCAGAGTTGTTGCTGAAATTGCCTTCAAGTTGGATAGTTGAGAAAGACAGTATGAAAGATCAAGATCATTACTGGCCTCTTGGTTGGCTAAGAAAAGTGGCTCGTATTCCACATATTTATGATGGGTTGCTGGAAGAAGGGGTTATTCTTCCAAATGGAGAACCCCCTCAGCCATTTGCATCAAATACAAAGTTATCATGCATAATGGTATGTCGTCCCCAAGAACCGGGGCTGGACAACGTCTATACTAAACAGGGAAATATAAACATTTATACACTTGTTCCTATTTATGAAGAAGAAAGAAATTTTGTATTGGAAAAAGGTCATGACTATCTACTTAAAAGAATGAGTGAGAAAGGAATCTCCGATGTTTTAGATATAGACAGGGTAAATGTTGGTTTATAGTAAGATTTGTAGACAGTGAACGAAAAAGAAATGGGTGTTTGAATGAAATGATTTGTTTAACTGATATTTTAAATAAAAGATTCGTATAAGAAAGGTGATAGTTAGCTTATTTTAAACTGGCCAGTTTAAAGATAGCACATTCAGAAATAACAAGGTACACCAGTTTTGTAGAAAATTAGTTGAGGTCTTGGATTATATAGCAGCTGTATTTTTAAAGATTATAAACCAGGTGGAAATGGTACAATGGCAGGGGGGATTCAATGGATAATAAGGAAAAAGCAATAGAAATCTATGAGTTAATTGAGAATGGTGATATAGCACAAGCGAAAGAGATAATTATTACTGATAAAAGTTTGCTTGATTTTGTAACACCTTTTGGAACGTGGCTACATGTTGCGGCTAGAGCCGGTAAACTGGATATGATAAAATTTCTAGTTGAATCTGGTATGGATATTAATATAAACGAAGGTGTACCAAAGTCAGCGCCTATTGTACATGCAGCTAGTGAAGGTGAAATTAGTATTGTAGGGTACTTATTTGATAATGGTGCAATATTAGATGTTAGTGATCCAAATAGAAATCCTCTATTCTCAGCGATTTATGGTGGGTACCTTGATATTGTAAAGTATCTTGTTCAGAATGGTATCGATATTACTGTTAAGTATACAGGGGATACTATGAAAGATATGGGAGCTTATGAATTTGCTATTGAAAGAGGGCAAACAGAAATTGCTGAATATTTAAAGATAAAGATGGGTGAAAAAGAATAAGTAAGAGGGATTGATATTGTTTTACTATTATGGACTTGACACGATAAAATAAGACATATGAGCAAGAATATAACTTATGAATGTAAGCGTCAAATTTCATTACTTTTAGAAGCATTACTACTCATAAATAGCCACATACAGTCAAACTAATCATCAGCTATAGCAATTCATCCGCGCTCATGACTGGTTAAAGAAGTTAATGATCTTCTGGTGCATGAATAGAATATAAAAAAGGAAATCGAAATGATTTCCTTTTTCACTTTGTAAGCTGTAAAGCTTTCATATAATCACTCTTTTTCTCAAGGGCCTTTTTTGCTTCTGCAGCCGTTACTACATAATCTACTACAATATTTTGTAATAAATTCTTATTAGCATTTGGCAGCTGAATCGTTATATCATCCACACTAATCTTATTATTTTCAATTGTTTTATTAAATTCCTGAATGCTCCTTGCAACCTCCGCTAATTTTTCCATATGTGCAGGATTGTTTACATCTAAAAAGATATTACTTCTAAAAACTGCCGTAACATAATGCTTCGAATGTTTCTTTGCTATTCCTTTCTCAGCCTTCTTATCGAAAATAGCACCCCCCGTATGCATTTGCTCGAACGTAAGTATAGTATTATTCACTTTTTTTTCATAATATGTATTAAATTTTTCTTGTAAATCATAAGCTTCTTTTTTAATTTTATAGTTATCATTATTTACTTTTGGAGAGATTTGTCCATCGAAACATAGTTGGAATTGCAAATATGGTTCATCTACTTGCTGCACATAAGCTGTTCGCACTTCTGGACCAAGTAAATTCTTTTCGTCCCCATGTGTTTCAACTTGATTTAGTTTAACAGAAATACCATATTCTGATTTTGTATAATTTTGTGCTTTTTGTTCAATTTCTTTATTCGATATATCACATGATGTTAATAGTAATAAACTAAACATTATGCTATATGTCATTTTTGTTCTTTTCATAATTTACCTCCTTTCATTTTAATTTCATTATATACAAATTTATTTATGAATTTAAAATAAAATTACAATGCTTTATCTTTTCAATTAAAGAATTTTAAATGTGTCGTGCTAGAATCGTGCATATTGCTTACTTAACTATCAAACGCTTGCCGACAGCTCTTTCCCGTCTCTCCTGCTTCTTGTACCTTATGTATACTCAAAACAAATTACTGCTTTTCTTAATTCTTTATTGAAAAATAGGTATATACGATTCGCACCATAAACTTGAAAATAATAGCCTGTAGCAAATCCAACATATGTAAATGGATGACCATCTTCATCTTTTGGCACATACAGTAGATTGGTATAGTCAAAAATTTCGTCTTCGCTAACGCAATCTTCCAATAAATCTTGTCCTTCTTCTGTCATAAAACGTATATCATCCAGAATTCCATTTACCTCGGGATAATCTAATCCCCAGCCACTTGTTTGCTTTTCAACAAACTCTTGCTCTAATGATTCTACGGATGTAAATTCTTTTCCAAAGCTAGAATAAGGATAAATTTTCTGATTGCGTTGGAAAAATTCTTTACGGATTTGATAGTCTTTTTCATTACGCACATAGGCTTTCTCTACAATGTCGGAAGGGCTCTGTTCAATTTCAAAGTAATTCCAATCTGCTTCAAATTTATACTTTCCGTCAACGACATCAAAGCCTAACGTATCTTCCTTCGTAAAATTCGTGTGAAATGGTTGGGTAAAATCGCCAACACACCCGTCGTGAATTTCCTTTGCTGACACAATATGTAACCATTCGTCCCATTGTGGTTCAATGCATTGTAAGTTTATGGAGCAAATGGGCAAAAAGTGTTTTTTATGCTGTTCCAAATTATCATAAAATACTTCTTCATATGCAGGAAACGGTTTAATGAATTGTTTAGGAATGTTCATCTTTTCTCCACCTTTATACAAGGTTTTTGTTTAATTTTATCACTTTATCTGAAACATAAACAAAAAATAATTCCAAAATCAACTTTTATTGTATATTTTGAGATTACCTTATGTTTACTTATGAATAGTACTCAAGATGAGGTTATTTTGAATCTATGTACAAGACTTTTTTGAATTGTTTGTGATGTCCTTCTGAATTGAGGTACTCCATTCAAAATATTAACTTTAGTAGTAGACGTGTCGATGAAGTAATGAGATTTTAGAATGGGAGTCATTTAAGAAACAATTATAGGAGGTAGTAGTTAAGATGAAGCAAGAAAAAATAAGAAAACTGGTTAAGGAAATAATGGGTAAAAGATACCTCTTGGGACTTACAGAAGAACTAATTATGGAACTTCAGTCACTCGTAACTTTTCCTGATGTAGGTGATTTGTTTTATGCGGATCATGGTCATGAATACATCAGTAATAGAATAATTGATTATGAGAACAGAAAAAAAGATAATCTATCAAAAAAAGAATTGATTGATATGGTCACTAAGATACAGGATGTTTCTGGGGAAGAATATGAAATTGAAAATCTTTTATTAATAGTAGAAAATGCAGTAAAGAACCCAGGCATCTCAGATTATATTTTCTATTCAGATGAAGATTTAACAGCCGAGCAAATTATAGAAAAAGCACTTGCAAGTGAATAGTTTAACAGTGAATTAAGAGTAATACTAGGATTCTGGGCATTGTGTAGATAATGGGCTGAGCAGATTAGTGTTATAGAGAGGTAATTTCACAAGTTATAAATGGATATCTATATAAATCCAAATTTAAAAAAGGACATGAAACCATTCTTTTTCGGTGGTCGAGAGCATCTAGCCATGCATAGAAGCGGTCAGTTGCCCTTTCCTGCCACATGCAAGGTTTAAAACAGAGGGAGAAAGCAAGTGCAGGCTCTTCTGCATAACTGCAATCTTATATGTCGAAAAATTAAAATGAATTCCTATAAATGTTAAAATTACTCTTAATTATGATGAATGATATCACAATTAAATCTGAAATGGAGGATCGAGAAGATGTTTACGGAATACCTTCTTTATTATGAGAGAAGTAATATCGAAGATGAAGTTTTAATTCAAATGGCTAAGGAAATAAATGTTGCAATTACAGAAGAGTTCATAGAAGATAAGCTTTTTTTTGGAGGAGAATTTTCTCCAAGTGATTATGGAACTGGTAAAGTATATATTTTGAAAAACGAAGAAACAGAAGAATTCATAGTAATTGATACATTTTTAGCCCCTGACGATCAATTTGAAATGATGTATATCGGAGTAAGATGTAAAACAAAGAAGCAAGAAATGATAAAGGATCTTTTACTAGGTTGTTTTGAAGAAGAGTCTACAATACCATTAAAGCGGTGTTTTAAGATAATAGACAATGATTTACTTTTACAAATATCTAAAATGGATAAGATAGACAGAAGTATTTATTATAGTGACAAGAAATTTGGAATATACGAAGTTGAAGTTGAGCTTATAATATATGATTATTCTAAATGAAGGTCTTCTAGTACGTTCGTGTGTAAACGCTAAATAAGATTGGATACTTTGCTGTTTGATAAGGATGAAGACTTTTTTGCAGTTCGAAGCACCCTCTTTACATGGAGAGGCGTGAATGATAGGTTAGATAGCCTTGCAAATTTCCTTATATGATGCGGCTTTTACAAGAACATCTTGTACGCAGAGGCTCCATGTCAAGCGATCTTAGTTGTGAACAAATTTCCAGAAATGTGTTCAAATTTAATTGATGGTTACATGAATAACAAAATTTAATTAGGTAGGTGTGAATGATGGTAGATAAAGTGGATGATTTTTGCTTTTCTGAAAAATATGACTGTTGGGATGGATCTATAAAC
This sequence comes from Bacillus sp. 103mf, assembly GCF_900116295.1. GTDB lineage: Bacteria > Bacillota > Bacilli > Bacillales > Bacillaceae_G > Bacillus_A > Bacillus_A bruguierae. The sequence goes on along the minus strand of NZ_FPAF01000006.1, from coordinate 57,669 downwards.
GTAAATTGTTCAATTTCGTTTTTTGGACAAAACAAAATTGAGGTAGGGGGGTATTTAGAAAGTAATCAACCTTTAACAAAAGAAGCTTATAATACGATATGTTATTTAAAGGAAAACTTTGATATTGTTTATGAAAATATACTAAAGGGTCTATTTGAATTGCAAGTGAAAGGCTTCATGAGTTACGAGATATATAATGAAAATGATCATGATCATTCTCCCATTACTTTTAATAGTATGGAAGAAATTCATCCTTATTTGGGAAATCCTACATTTGAGATTTTACCTAACTATACGAAGGACAACTATGCTTACTTTGCAATTTCATTTCATGATGACGGGTGCTTGTTATCTATTGAACATGGTCTTATAGCTTTATTTTTTAAAAATGACATGATTCATTTTGAACCTTCTGATTCATATTTTGTGCTTGAGATGCTTATGGATTACGAGGAAGATTGTACAAAGTGGCAAAAAGATTTTTGGTTAGTGTGTCATGAACTGGCTAGGAATAACTTACTTGAAGATAAAGAATTGTTTAGAGATAAGTGGCTGAAGGGTAAATAACCCTTTCTTTCTACTAAAATTAACGTTTGTAGCATCTTTTTAATCCTACTTTATTCCAAAACAACAGCTGAAACTATGAAAAAATATTTATTTTTAAATATTCATGATTTATCAATAGTTTGATCCTGATCCTTTAAAAAATGCACATGATAAAGCAAATTTAACAGCTCCAAACCCGATTAATCTATTTCCGGTATATGATGCTGGATTAGATTTTATTCAAAATATGGATAAAGACATTTATTATTAACTTTGAGGTTAAACAAATGTATATGAACGAGGCAATAGTAAGAATTAATAATATAAAATGGGATGTAGTGGGTACAAATGCATCGGAAGCAGAAGCTAACTTAGGTTATGAATTTTTGAAGAGATTAGCTAAATTTTTTGAGGAGGAATCGATACAACCAATAAAACCTCTAGTTGCAAATATAGCCAAACTACTTGGTGATTCTGAGGGAGAAGTAGTTATTTCTGACTACTGCAACTCAAAAACTGTAGAATTTTTAGGTAAAAATATATATATCAAAAATATAATACAATACTACATACAATTAGCTAAGTATGCTAATAAAAATCCAGATGTTATTAAATATCTAAGTGTATATGAACCATTAATCAGCATACTTGAACGAGGAGGTATGTTTGTTCTTAAAATAAACACATTAGATATAGTAAGGGCTGCACATTTTCCACTGAACAGATGGTATGAAAGGTTTGTTGAAGAGGGGCCTATTGATATAGCCAAACTATAATTTAGGAAAGGTCGCTTTCTATTTCTCTCTATTTCATCTCAACATTCTAAGTTTCTTCTTTTTTAATAAATTTTATAAGTTCGTTTCCCACTTGATCATGAACTTTAAATTCCTTAGCGAATAAATTAGCACTTAGTATTATGCTTAATGATTTGTATAGATGACACGGGGAATAGTTTGCCAGAAGAGCCGATATTAGATGTTTTCTATTTTTAAGGAGGGTCTGAAAGTGCATTATATGTCCTTAATAGTTAGACCAGATAAGAATATTGTTAAGTATATTACTTCTTTAAGAAAATTTAGTCATAAATCAATTCGTGAGCTAAAAAGAAATATAGAAGATGAAACTCCAGTTTTACAGTTTAGTTATTATGATACAGAAGAATTGATTAAACTTAAAAATATTGTTGTTAATTTGAACGCATTGGGTGCAGAAGTAAGAATTCTTGAGGAAGATAGACAGATCTCCCTTGAAATGTTGAGCAATTTAATTGAAACGTGTAGAGAAATAGCGAGAGCGAGAGAAGAATTAGATGATAGAATATCAGAAGACACTGAATAGTAAATCTTTGATAACTACTCAGTCACTCTATGAAAAACCGATAGAAAAGCATGTTTTAAGTGGTCGAGGGGGACTGGCTATGTATAGTAGCGGTCAGGGCCTTTTCCTGCCACATGCAAAGTTTAAAACAAAAGGATAAAGCGAGTACGGGTCATGCTGTATTCTGCATAGCAGTGACTGATATGTCGGAAAATTAAAATGGATATATATAGTAGACAACTGAAAGTAAGTTATTTTACTAACCTAATAGTTGGAACATTATAGTTTTCCGTTTTATTTGTCTTATGTTTTTCAATAATATCTGATTTTGTTAATCCTTTCAAAAGGAGAAGTTTATATGGACAGTAGATCTGAAATCAAGAGATTACATAATTGTAGGTTTTTAAAAAATCAATCAGAATGTGAAGAGTTTGATGATGCATTAGAAAACTTAGCAGATTGTGATGATGAGAAGCTTATTAAAGGGTTGTGTATAGTATTTGAGGATGAAACACAAGAGGAAGAAGTGATGTTTGGTCTAGTTCATTTTATTGAAAGTTTTGAAATGGAAAAATATCTAACAGAGATGCCTAAAGCTTTACCAAAAATGGTTGAGAGTGCAAAAGAGTGGGCAATGCTACTAAACATAAGAATTTTAAATAATGATTTATATAGAAGTGAGTATGCTAAAATTCTTGTAGGAATGAATAATGATATAAAATTAACAGTAATCAATTTGCTTAATGAAATTATTTCTGACGATCCTAAAAGATTCGAGGGCGTTGCTAATGAAATTATTAGCAAATTAAAAGAGGCTGATAGAAATTCATTCATATAGAATAAAAACCGATTTGATAAATTAGTGTCATTTCGGTTTTTTGTCGTCTTTTTTGACACGCCATATCCGTATCAAACGGGTTTGTACCATCACTGAAGAAATCAACTTTAAAATGGTATGAAACGACTCAATACAATCATTGCGAGCATTATAAGATGAAAGATAGCGCAGCAGGTGTAACTGGATGAAGTAGAAAGTGAGGAAGATAGAATGTATATAAGTAAATTAAAAAATATAATTAAACCCAATAATGACTTGTTAGATACATATACTAAAGAAAAATGGGATGAGATTGAATTCATATTAGGAATCAAGCTACCAACAGATTATAAAAAATTTATAAATACATATGGAGTTGGAAGTATAGGTGAATTTTTATGGGTTCTAAATCCATTTACCCGAAATATGAATTTAAATCTAATTGAAAAAGGTAAAGAAATTAGAGAAGCATATATTGTATCAAAGAATGCGTTTCCAGAAGATTTTACACATAATGTTTTTCCAAATGAGGGTGGATTATTGCCATGTGCAATAACAGATAATGGGGACGAAATTTACTGGTTAACATCTAATATAGGCGATGAATGGCATATCGTCGTATATGAATCAAGGTTAGCAAACTATTATGAATATAATATGGGATTAGCTGAGTTTCTATATAAAATTCTAACAAAGGAAATAGAATGTTTCGCTTTCCCAGATGATTTTCCAGGAGATGAGTATAGGTTCATAGTATAAATCATTTAGGCGGAAATAGATTATGGAAAGGCGGTATTAGGGGTCACCATACATACCCATCAACTTAAGAAAAGAAAACACCCCTAAAACGAAAAATGCGCTGACTTCTCAAAGTAACTAACTATAGAGAAAGAAAATTTTCATTTAGGGGGTACATAAAAACCTTAGCTTGCTGGGCATGTGGTATCGCCAGCATTTTGCAAAGAACCCACGCTAAGCAAAAAATACAATAAGCTGCCCATATGGACAGCTCATTTACATAATTATCGTTAGCGAAATTTATTCAAGTTTTTCTTAGCTTGATTGTGATGTGGCAAGAGCCCATTTATAAAAATAGATTCCAATAGAAATTTATATACCTCTTTCAAATAAATACAATCTTTGCACCAGAACTATATGAACGTATACAATAAACATAATTAAAGGAGAATAGAACTTGATAAAACATATACTCAGTTTCATTCTTGGAACAATTGTTATATTAATTGGTTCCTTTTGGGTTATTCCTTACACCCTCGAAGCAATTGACAGTAACGTAAGCCATATTACTCGTGACAAAAAGTATTTTAGTAAGCTATATGACTATGATATTAACCTTTGGATAATTGCAAACCTTATATTTTTCATTTTTTGGGCAATTACTGTTCTTATATGTAAGTTACCTGATTATAAGAAGAACAGAAGCACTCATATAAAAAAATATAGTCATACAAATCAGCGTAAAAAAGCAAAGAGAAGGCGTCGTAAATAATTGTTTTTTATAAAACAATATACATATTTTATTTTAGATAACATAAGAAGAAAATTGTGCTCATGCCCATCAAGCTAAAAAAATGAGTTACTCCAAAACAATAAAATGAGCAAAATGCACAAAATTTTCGTTCTGGGGGTATTTAATTTCGTTAGGTTGATGGACATGTGGCAAGTACTTTCACTGAGTTTTTAAATAAATTGTATGATTCATGATAGTTAAAACAAAAGATGACAGATACTTATGATAGTTTACGTTTGTCAAAACTAAATATGTAAGTGTTTCTACAATTGTTAAGGGATGTGTGTAAATGAAAGAGTTTTATCACTCTAAAAAGAAGAAAATACGAGGGTGGAAACGACATAAGAGAAAGATAGAAAGCATGAGAAGCAGCCAGGTGCTTTTTTAAGAAAGCCTTGGCTGTTTCTCATATTTGTAAACCTCGTGTTATAACAGTAGACAAGAACCTAACCTATCCCGTAGCCATTCAAGAGTTAAAAGAAGAGGAACGTATGCCTGAAGGCATACAAATAAGGCAAGTTAAATATCTCAATAATATAGTGGAACAGGATCACCGTTTCATTAAGAAACGCGTGCGTTCTATGTTAGGATTCAAGTCGTATGAAACAGCCACTTCTATATTGAGTGGTGTTGAAGCCATGCATATGCTGAAAAGAGGACAACTTGTTTTACCGGACAAGTACGTCCAAAACCAGAGAGAACTTATTCATAGATTGTTCGGTTTAGTTTCATAAGAGAGAAATGTAGAGGGATTTGCTACTCTATGTTTCTAACTAACATTTTTGCACCAGAACCTTAAATTCTTCGTACTTTTTTTGAATTTATAATTGTTATTCTAGAAATTTTATTCATTTTTCCTAAGTGGCCCGTGAAATAATTTCTTGTTCATCAAGTAAGAACTTCAAGCTTGATAAAGAGATTATTTGGAAATTCTCTTTCGACATACGTTTTCGATAATGCGTAGGTGTTTCTCCAATCACTTTTTTAAATATGCGGCTAAAGACTACTAAACTACGAAAGCCCACCTGATAAGAAATGTTTTCTACCGATTCATTTGTCATTGAAAGTAAATACGTTGCGTGATTAATGCGCACTCTTAAAATCCAGTCTTTCATGCTCATCCCGAAATGATTGTGAAAGACCCGCGAAAGATGGCTTCGATTGACCGCAAGATGATCTGCTACATCCCTTACTGTAATCTCCTCTAGATAGTGCTCCCCAATATATGTCATCGCTTCAATCGCGAGTCGTGAAAACTTTTGTTTTACTCCTGTTGAGAATTCGCCACCATCTGTAAGTAATAATCTTAAAAGCCGATAGGTCAACTCATTCAACTTTAATTCATCTTCTAATGTACCGTTGGAGCAATTCATACACTCCAAGATAATATCCGAATATTGTTGAATATTAGTTGAAGTAACAGAGTAGTTATCTTCTTTAAAAATTGAATAATGAATAATTTCGTCTGCTACCTTCCCACCAAATGACAGCCACGCATACAACCATGGTTCTTCTGCATCCGAGCGATAAAAGGTCGACTCTCCTGGGCGAATGAGAAAAATATTTCCTTTCTTTAATGAATATTTTTCATCTTTTACATAGTACGTTCCTTTTCCATCCAACACGACATGAATAATGTAGTTGTTACGTACAGCTGGTCCAAAAGCATGAAAAGGTAGTGTTTTTGAAAAACCACAAAAATCAAAATAAAGTTCGCTTGAGAAGTGACGCTGTTCTTTTTTCATAAAGATTGCTTGTTCCATGGGCTTCTCCCCTCTTCGTGCTTACTATAACCTCATCTGCCTTTTGAAGGAAGAAATGCAACAAAAGGTTAAATCAAGGTCACAAAATGATATAAAACAGAAAGCGCTTTCTTGTTAAACTATACTTGAAAAACAAAAACATAGGAAGGAGATTCATGTAGTTCGTTAGTTTTTTATGTTTAACTTTGTAAACGCTCTTATATCATTATTAAAATTAAGTGGTGGAAAAAATTACAAAAGAGGAGAATGAACATGAATGGAAAACTAAAACAACGTGTTTCCTATGGCTTAGGTGCATTTGGTCATGATATATTTTATGCAACTTTGAGCACTTATTTTATGGTCTTTGTTACGAGTGCGATGTTCACTGGGGCTGATAAAGCAACGACTGCAAAAATGATTGGAATTGTTACGAGTTTAGTCGTAGTAATTCGATTGGTAGAAATTGTTTTTGATCCGATTATTGGAGGAGTAATTGACAACACAAAAACGAGATTCGGGAAGTTTAAGCCTTGGTTAGTCATTGGTGGTGTAGTTAGTTCTATTTTTCTTGCATTCATCTTTACCAATTTCTTTGGTCTTGCAATTCATAATACTACACTATTCATCATTTTGTTTGCAATTGTTTATATCTTGCTAGATAGTTTTTATTCATTTAAGGATATTGCTTTTTGGTCGATGATTCCAGCGTTAAGCACTGATACCAAGGAACGAGAAAAATTAGCAACATCTGCACGACTTGGTTCATCACTTGGTGCAAATGGTACTACACTAGCAGTTGTACCAATCGTTACCTTCTTTACTTTCTTGATGACTGGTGAACATTCTCAATCAGCTTCTGGTTGGTTTTGGTTTGGTTTGATTGCTGCTGTTCTTTCTGGTGGAACAGCGATTATTACAGCACTTGGCACAAAAGAAAATGATAGCGTCATTCGTCAGCAACAAGAAAAAGTAGCCTTTAAAGATGTTTTCAAAGCTATTGCTAAAAACGATCAGTTGATGTGGCTAGCACTTTCATATATTGCATATGCGATTGCTAATGTTGCAACTACTGCTGTGTTATTCTTCTTCTTCAAATATATTCTAGGAAATTCAGGTGAGTTCTGGATTGTGGGATTCATTGCAGCTGTATTAGGCTTAATTGCCGTTCCACTTTTCCCAACACTCACGAAATTAATTTCAAGACGTTTTGTCTATATTGGCGGTATTGTGATGATGCTTCTGGCATATGTATGTTTCATCTTAGCTGGAACAAGTTTACCAATGGTTATTGTGGGATTGGTGCTCTACTACTTCCCTCAGCAGCTGATTTTCCTTTCAGCTTTGATGACGATTACCGACTCGGTTGAATATGGACAATGGAAAAATGGTGTCCGAAACGAAGCTGTAACTTTATCAATTCGTCCATTACTTGATAAACTTGCTGGGGCTTTATCAAACGGAATCGTTGGGTTTGTAGCTGTTGCTGCTGGAATGACTGGCAATGCTACAGCAGCAGACATTACTGCACAGGGTGTTTCGACGTTCCATCTTTATGCGTTCTACCTTCCAGCAGCACTCATGATTTTCTCTGCCATCATTTTCGCATGGAAGATCACATTAACAGAGAAAAAACATGCACAAATCGTCAAAGAACTAGAAGCAAAGCTAAATCATGGCGAGGAAGCAACTGAAGAGTTCAATTCTAGCGCTGCACTTTCTCATTCTAAATAAAAGAGTGGAGGATATTTAAAATGAACATTACAACAAAAGATTTCGGTGCAGGTTATACGATTATCACTATTACCAATCTGAACGGTCTGCAATTGACCGTTTCAGATTTAGGTGCTCGCATTACGAGTTTAAAGGTACCAACAACGAATGGTTTACGTGAGCTCGTACTTGGTTTTGATACGGCAAAGGAATATCTTGAAAAGGATTTATATATTGGTGCCTCAATTGGACGAGTAGCTGGACGAATTCAAAATGGAACTTTTCAAATTGATGAGGAAATCTATAAAATACAAATTGATGAGACAACTGGACACACTTTACATGGCGGTAACCCAGGATTCGAAGAAAAAAAGTGGCAATATCAAGTTGTCGATAATAATGATGAGGCCTCAGTGATATTTCACACGGTGAGTCCAGATGGTGAAAATGGTTTTCCGGGGAATCTTAATGTCGAGATACGTTACACGTTAACTAACACGAATGTTTGGAAAGTAGAAACTAGGGCGACAAGTGACAAAGATACCTTGTTTAATCCAACAAATCACGTGTACTTCAACTTAACTGGTGATGTAACGCAACCTGTAGATGAACACACATTATGGGTGGATAGTGATAGATTTGCACCACTTAATCGGGAAAGTATTCCAATTGGTGAAAAGTGGCCTGTAGAAGGAACTGCGTTTGATTTTCGAAAGCCAGTTAAACTCAAAGAAACTTTCAATAGTACTTTTGGTCAAAAAGAATTAGTGGATGGAATTGATCACCCATTTTTCTTAAACCGACCTGGACTATCACATCGTTCAGTGAAACTCATTAGCCCGGATGAAGTGGTTACTATTGAAATAGCCACAAAAGAACCAAGTGTCGTCATCTTTACGGCAAATTTTGGTGAGAATACGCCTCTCATGCATGGCAAACAACTTGCAAACCATGGTGGAATTACCTTTGAAACACAGGTTTCCCCGGGAGCTGAACGGTATCCTGATTTTGGGGATATGGTTCTTAGGGCGGATTCAACTTATCATACGATGACAGAATTTCATATTATTTGAGATCATATTTTGGATAGTCTCTTTAAATATGAAACATGTATAGAAAAAATTAGATACTACTATCAGAATGTATTTAAAATACGATGTTGTGTCTAGAAATAATGATGAACTGTTAGAAGTAAGCCAGTGAATACGGAGATAATTTCCTTATTTAAAATGAATGCAAAAGGGATGTTTATACTTATGGAAAAGAAACGTGAACTAGCCTTAAAATTTGCTGAGGTATTTGGACCTCAAGAAACAACTCAATATTTTTCTCCAGGACGTATTAACTTAATTGGAGAACATACAGACTACAATGGTGGCTATGTATTCCCCGCTTCTATTACTTATGGAACTTACGGAGTAGCTAGACGTCGTAAGGATGATAGAGTATTAGTCTACTCAACGAACTTTGAAGAAATTGGAGTGATTAGCTTCACGTTAAATGAACTCGATTACGATAAAAGTGCTAATTGGGCAAATTATGTAAAAGGAGTTATCTTAACACTGAAAGAAGCAGGTCATAAAATAGACTGTGGTTTTGAGTTATTAGTTGAAGGAACGATTCCGAACGGAGCGGGGCTTTCAAGTAGTGCTTCACTTGAATTACTTGTAGGCGTAGTATTAGAAGGCTTGTTCAACTTAGACATAACGCGACTTGAATTAGTGAAAATGGGTAAAAAAGTTGAAAATGAGTTCATTGGTGTAAATTCTGGTATCATGGATCAATTTGCCATTGGATTTGGTGAGAAAGACAAAGCGATTCTCCTTGATACCAATACGTTAGAGTATGAAATGGTTCCAGTGGTTCTAAACGACTATGCTATTGTAATTATGAATACGAATAAACGTCGTGAACTAGCAGATTCAAAATATAATGAGCGCCGTGCTGAATGTGAAGAAGCACTCGCACGTCTCCAAACGAAGTTAGAGATTCATGCACTTGGAGAACTAAGCGAAACAGAATTTGATGCAAATCAAAATCTTATTGGAGATGAAATCCTAATTAAACGTGCGAAGCATGCAGTTTACGAAAATGAACGCACAAAAAAAGCCAAAGCAGCTCTTACTGCAGGTAATTTAGAAGAATTCGGAAAGCTATTGAATGCTTCTCATACATCTTTAAGAGATGATTATGAGGTAACCGGGCTTGAATTAGATACATTGGTGGCCGCTGCGCAAAAACAAGAGGGTGTGCTTGGAGCGCGTATGACTGGAGCAGGATTTGGGGGATGTGCCATCGCATTAGTAAAAGAAAGTGAAACCCACACTTTTAAAAACAATGTTTATGATGAATATCTCAAAGTTGTGGGATATGCGCCTGTCTTTTATGTGGCCCACATTGGTAGTGGAACTACAGTGATTGGATGATGAGTGAGGTGGAAACGATGAACACATGGCAAGCAATTTATGATTTTACTACACTTGCAATTGAGAATGGAGCCATTGAGGAAAATGACCGAATTTATATGCACAATCAACTATTACGTTTGATTGGCGAATCGGAAATGGGAGAGATTACTAGTGTAGTTGAAACGGACCCACATGTGCTGTTAGATACGCTTATAGATAAAGCGACGGAAAATCTTATTATCTCTAAAAACCAAGCCAATCGTGATATGTTCGAAGCGCTTTTAATGAATGTGATTACACCGCTTCCATCCAAGGTCAATGCAAATTTTCAGGAGGCATATCGCAAAAGTCCTGAACAAGCAACGGATTACTTCTTTGAGCTAAGTAAACGCAATGATTATATAAAGACCCGTGCAATTGCAAAAAATATTCATTATTTAGCAGAATCAAAATATGGTGAACTTGAGATTACTATTAATTTGTCCAAACCAGAGAAAGATCCAAAAGAGATCTTAGCGGCTAGAAATACACCGAAGGGCAATTATCCAAAATGTTTACTTTGTATTGAAAATGAAGGGTATTTCGGTCGCTTGAACCACCCAGGCAGAAGCAATCACCGAATCATTAACATCAAGCTAGATGGAGAGGAATGGGGTTTTCAATATTCACCATATGCATACTTTAATGAACACTCCATCGTATTATCTAAGAAGCATCGGCCAATGAAAATTTCTCGTGAGGCATTCTCTCGTTTATTCAGTTTTGTAGAAATCATGCCACACTATTTCATTGGTTCAAATGCGGATTTACCTATTGTAGGAGGATCTATCTTAAGTCATGATCACTATCAGGCTGGACGCTATAGTTTTCCAATGGCAAAGGCTAAAGTTCTTCAAACATTTGAACTACCTGAATACCCAAATATTTCTTGCGGTATTGTCGACTGGCCAATGAGTGTGATTCGCCTCTCTTCTTTAAACAAAGAAGAACTAATTAATGCCAGCATCTACATCCATGAAAGTTGGAAGAACTATTCAGATGAATTCTTACAAATTCGTGCAGAGTCAAAAGATGGCACAGAACATCATACGATTACACCAATTGTGCGGCGCCGCGAAGAAAAGTATGAAATTGATCTTGTACTGCGTGATAATAATGTGAGTGAAGAATACCCTGATGGAATTTTTCATCCACACCCAGATGTACAGCATATTAAGAAAGAAAATATCGGGCTGATTGAAGTCATGGGCCTTGCGGTTCTCCCTCCACGTTTGATTGAGGAGCTTCATGAAGTTGAGCTGTACTTGTTAGATAAGGAAGCCAATGTTCCTGAAATCCATCAAAAATGGGCAGATGAATTAAAAGCCCAGGGTGGCTATACGGAAGAGACTATCCAAAGCTTTCTTCAAACTGAAGTTGCAAAAACATTTGAACGCGTCTTAGAAGATGCTGGTGTCTATAAGATGAATAAAGATGGTAGAGCAGGGTTTGATCGCTTTATCAAAGAATTACAAAACACAAATCGAGAGGTGATGACGAGATGACAGTTTTAGTTTTAGGTGGTGCAGGCTATATCGGTTCACATGCCGTCAATCAATTAATCACAAATGGCTATGATGTAGCGGTAATCGATAATCTATTGACCGGTCATATCGAATCGTTGCATGAAAAAGCGCGTTTTTACAAGGGAGATATACGTGATAAGAAATTCATGTGTGAAGTCTTCTCTCAAGAAAAGAATATTGAAGGTGTGATACATTTTGCCGCATTTTCACTTGTTGGTGAATCAATGGAAGAGCCATTGAAATATTTCAATAACAACGTTTACGGCGCGCAAATTACCTTAGAAGTCATGAGAGAATTCGGCGTGAAATACATTGTCTTTTCTTCAACTGCTGCAACGTTTGGAATTCCAGAAGAGGTGCCAATTAAGGAAACAACTCCAACAAATCCAATCAACCCATACGGTCAAAGTAAGTTGATGATGGAACAAATGATGAAATGGCAAAGTGAGGCAAGCGACATGAATTATGTGGCGCTTCGTTACTTTAATGTTGCAGGTGCAAAAGAAGATGGCTCAATTGGAGAAGCCCATACTCATGAAACACATTTAATTCCGATTATTTTACAGGTAGCACTTGGTCAGCGTGATCAGCTCATGATTTATGGGGACGATTATAACACGCCGGATGGAACGAACATCCGTGACTATATTCATGTAGTAGATTTAATCGATGCGCATATCAAAGCGCTAGAATATTTAAAAGCTGGCGGAAAATCGGACGTATTTAATCTTGGTTCAGCAGAAGGCTATTCAAATAAAGAAATACTTAAAGCTGCTCGTGAAGTCACAGGACATCCAATTCCAGCAAAAATCGGTCCGCGTCGCCCAGGTGATCCAGATGTGTTAATTGCATCAAGTGTGAAAGCCAAGGAAATTCTTGGTTGGGAACCAAAATATACTTCTATTAAGGATATTATCGCTACAGCATGGAAATGGCATCAAAGCCATCCAGAAGGGTATTAAAATATTCGAAAAAGAACTGTATTAGAGGAGGTGAAATTTCTAGTTATTGAAGAGAGAGACTTCTTTCGAAAAAACGTTAAATAACGTTGAAGTTATATAAATAAATATTTTCATGCTGGTTGATATTCTTGATATAGAGTAAGAGTGATTATGACTATTTTTAAAATTGAGTAGAGTTTTTATTTCGGAAGAGGAGGAATAATATGTTAAAAATATTAAAAAAATTTAATTATGCACCACCTAAAAATGGATATCCGGAATGGAATAACAATCCTGATATTTTTCAACTGAACCGACTGGAACCTCATGCGACTTTGATGCCATATGCAACGGTAGAAGAAGCATTAAAAGGGAATCGAAAGACTTCTAATTATTATTACTGTTTAAATGGAGATTGGAAGTTTAGTTTTTCAGAAAATCCAGAAAAACGAATCCGGAATTTTTTCGAAAACGACTATGACGACAGTACATGGAAGGAAATAAAGGTCCCAGCACACTGGCAGCTTCAGGGATATGATTACCCACACTATACGAACCTGACATACCCATGGGAAGGAAGGGAAGATATCAAACCGCCGTTTGCTCCGACAGAGTATAATCCTGTTGGGCAATATAGAACGACTTTCACTGTACCGAAAGCCTGGGATGGACAACCTGTCTATATTAGTTTTCAGGGAGTAGAGTCAGCTTTTTATGTCTGGGTTAATGGGGAGCTTGTTGGCTACAGTGAGGATACTTTTACACCAGCAGATTTTGACTTAACGCCTTATCTTATTGACGGTGAAAATAAACTGGCTGTCGAAGTTTATCGGTGGTGTGATGCAAGTTGGCTTGAGGATCAGGACTTTTGGAGAATGAGTGGGATTTTTCGAGATGTCTATCTATATTCCTCACCAGAGGTACACATCAATGATTTTTTTGTTGTAACAGAGTTGGATGAAAATTATGAGAATGCGGATGTAAAGATTCAAGCAAAAGTGACGAACTATTTTGAACGGAATGTAGGTGCAGTCTCGTTTGAAGCCATGTTGTACGATCAAGACAATCACAAAGTGTTTGATGAGCCAGTTACGGCTGATATAGTGATCGATGGTAAAGCTGAAGTGGTCTTAAATGTTTCAAAATTTGTAGAGAATCCATTGAAATGGAGTGCAGAGCATCCGAATCTGTATACACTTGTTTTAAGTTTGAAAGATGAAAAAGGCCACATTATTGAAACGGAAAGCTGTAAAGTCGGATTCCGAAAATTTGAGCTAAAAGACGGCCTTATGCAAATCAATGGGAAACGTATTGTCTTTAAAGGAGTTAATCGTCATGAATTTGTTGCGGAAAAAGGACGCGCAGACATCAATTATGAGGATATGCTCCATGATATAAAGCTGATGAAGAAGTTTAATATCAATGCAGTTCGAACTTCACATTATCCAAATCATCCAGTATGGTACGAACTTTGTGATGAATACGGTCTTTACGTGATTGACGAGACGAACCTTGAAACACATGGTACATGGGAATATGGACAAGAGGAAGAGGGCGATACGGTACCGGGTAGTAAGCCTGAATGGACAGAAAATGTCCTTGATCGCTGTAATTCGATGTTTCAAAGGGATAAAAATCACCCTTCCATCATAATCTGGTCTCTTGGCAATGAATCGTTCGGTGGTGATAACTTTATTAAGATGCATCAATTCTTTAAAGAAAATGATCCAACAAGACTTGTGCATTATGAAGGTGTGTTTCATTATCGTGCGTCAGAAGCTGCTTCGGATATTGAAAGTACTATGTACGTTAATGTCGATGGTGTGGAGAAATATGCTCAAAATAATCCGACTAAACCTTACATTCTCTGTGAGTACAGCCATGCGATGGGGAATTCGTGCGGAAATCTCTTCAAATACTGGGATTTATTTGACAAATATCCAATCCTTCAAGGGGCCTTTATTTGGGACTGGAAAGATCAGGCGTTAAAGACGAAAACAGCTGATGGAATTGAATATTTGGCTTATGGCGGTGATTTTGGTGAGACACTACATGACGGAAACTTCTCTGGAAATGGGTTAATTTTTGCTGATGGCACCATTACTCCTAAGATTTTTGAAGTAAAGAAATGCTATCAAAATGTAAAAATTAAAGCAGTTGACGTGAAGAAGGGTACAGTTGAAATAATAAACCAACATTTATTTACGAATCTCAAAGACTATCAGCTACAATGGGAGATCATGAAAAATGGAGAAGTAATTGAAACAGGGTATGAGATTGTAGACATTCAGCCTCTTAGTGCCGATGTTGTTCAACTACCTTATCAGTTGCCGGAAGAAAGAGTAACACCAGATGAATATATCTTAACAGTTAGTCTTCGCTTAAAAGGGGAAACATTATGGGCAGAAAAAGGCCATGAAATTGCCTTTGAACAATTTATTATACCGGTTGAAAAGGTGGAAATCAAAACGATTGAAAACGACTATCCAGAAGTGAAGGTAGTTGAAAGTGACACTAAACTTCAAGTAGAGGGTCAGGACTTTGCGATTGTTTTCAGCAAAGAAAGCGGAAGCATAGAATCGTATTCTTATAAAGGTCATGAACTATTAAAGAGCGGCTTTGAACCGAATTTTTGGAGAGCTTCCACGGACAATGATATAGCAAGAGGAAGAGGGTTGGCTTCAAGATCTGCGACGTGGAGAGAGGTGGGCCAAAAAAGAGAATTACAAGCATTAACTATTGAACGTAAGGCTAATTTGGTGACTATCGAAGCGGAATTCCAGCTTTCAACAGCTGCACCGTCACAATGCAAAATCCGTTATATTATCCTAGGTAATGGGATTGTTGAAGTGAAGCAGGATCTTTGCCCTGGTGAAAAACTTCCGGAAATCCCGGAAATTGGCATGATGGTTATCATGGACCAAGCGTTTGAAAACATCACATGGTACGGAAAAGGCCCTCATGAAAACTATTGGGACAGAGAAACAGGAGCAAAGATTGCCATCCATAATGGTAAAGTAAAGGATCAATATACTCCTTATCTAAAGCCACAGGAGTGTGGAAATAAGGTAGACGTAAGGTGGGCGACTATTACAAATAATGAAGGAATCGGATTAATGGTTTCCGGATTGCCAACAGTTGAAGTCAATGCGTTGCCGTATACTCCATTTGAGTTGGAGGAACATGACCATCCATACAAATTGCCTAAAAGCAATAAAGTTGCGTTAAGAGTCAATTACAAGCAGATGGGTGTCGGTGGGGATGATAGTTGGGGACAACCAACTCATCCGGAGTTTACACTTTATGCTAACCGAACTTATACGTATTCCTTCACTTTCAAGGGAATCGAAAAAAATAATATAAATTGAATTAAGAATAGGACATTTAAGGGGAAATTCTAAGAGATTTTATTATAATTTTGAGATGTAATAAAAGCCTTGAGTTTCCTCTTTTACAAAAAGAGGTGTAAAACAAAACATGGAAAAATGTGAACATGCTCAATTACAATCAGTAAAACAACTGGGAGGTCCTACTTTAATCATGTGTACGAAGTGCAACCAAATTCTTAAGGTGCTAAAAAAGTAGTCTCTTTATTTACAAGATTTTAATCGTTATCTCTTAAAGTCCTGAGAGATTAAGAGAGGGGGATTAGGGTGTAACTAAAAAACGACAGAGATTCGCTTATAAAACATATTTAAAAACTAAATGAAAAGGAGGAAGCACTCAATGTTGTTAAGGAAGTTAAAGAAAGTTGACAAAAAACTTATAACCTGTAGTTTGGTCACCGGGTTTGTGTTCGGCCTGCTTGCACCGACAACATCAAAGAGCTTCGTAAATGCTGAAACTGTTAATAAAGTGAATATTACCCAGGAGCAAATTAAACTAGACCCAAGCTACCAACAGGCGCCCTTTGATGGATGGGGAACAGCTCTGGTGTGGTTTGCCAATATTACGGGCGGGTGGCCGGATAACATGAAAAATGAGCTGGCAGATGCTCTATATAGTGAGAATGGGCTTAATTTCAATATCGCCCGTTATAATATAGGCGGGGGTAACTCTCCTGAAACGACTCCATATATGCGTAAAGGAGGAGCGGTCCCAGGTTATTGGAATAGACCTGCTGAATATGGGCCACCAAATGGGAGTACTGAGAATTGGACTGAGCAGAAGAATTGGTGGAATCCTGAAAATCCCGAGCATTGGGATTGGAGTGCAGATGCCAACCAGCGATGGTGGTTGCAGGCAGCCAAAGTAAGAGGGGCAGATACTTTTGAAGCATTTTCAAACTCAGCTCCATATTTTATGACTCAGAGCGGATATGTATCCGGAAATTTGAATCCATGGGATGACAATCTAAAGTCTGATCAATATGAAAATTTTGCAAATTACTTAACAACAGTAGTTGGACATTTACAGGAAGATATGAACATTAAATTTAAAACGCTTTCACCAATAAATGAACCAAATACAGGTTTTTGGAAATCGACAAATGGACAAGAAGGATCAAACTGGTCTCCTGCATCACAAACCAAAATCATCAATGAAGTAAAGAAACAATTGGATGAAAAAAGATTGAGTACTTCTGTGTCAGCTATGGACGAGACCAGTCCATCGCATTTTAGAAACGATTGGGATCAGTATGACAGTGTTACTCGCAACAACATTGGGCGATTAAATGTACATACTTACAATACCGCTAACCGAACTGCGGTGAGAGATATTGCTAAAGGTACGGGGAAACCATTATGGATGTCTGAGAATGATCTTGGTCATGGCGGTGATGGGCAAAATTTTGAAGATATCAGACCAGGACTTGTTTTATCAGAGAAAATTCAAGATGATATTCAGCAACTGGAACCGAAAGCATGGGTTGTTTGGCAAGCGATTGAAGATGAAGTGAATATGGATCCTCAACATGAAAATAGTAACTGGGGACTTATACAAGTGGATTTTGAGCCGAAAGATCCTAGTAATGTGAAGATAAATAAAAACAAAAAGTATTATACAATGGGTAACTACAGTAAGTTTATACGACCTGGTGACCAGGTGATTAATTCTAATAACAAGAATACCTTGGCGGCTATTGATAGCAAGAATAATTCGGTTGTTGTAGTCTATACAAACTCATCGTCAGAAGAAAAATCGATCAACGTTGACTTGTCTGGGTTCGAGTCTGTAAAAGAAACATCAGCAGCCACACCTTATGTGACATCAGCTGTAGACAATTTACAGAAAAAAGAGGAAATCAAGATTTTCGATAAAACGTTATCGACTGTTGTTCAACCCCAATCCGTTACAACATTTGTGATATCAGATGTGAGTGGAGTGAATAAAGACAATATCTTTTTGAATACGCAGGATAAATACACAATTTCCAGTGTGAATAGTGGAAAAGTGCTTGATAAGGGACAGGACGGTAAATCGATTGTTCAAAAAACCTATGATCGTGATAAAGAGAGCCAACAGTGGAGCATTCAGAAAGTGACAAATGGATATAGCACGAAGGAATATTACAAAATTGTCGACACTGCGAGTGGGAACGTACTCGGTGTTGAAAATGGGTCTGCAGTTGAACAAAAGGCTGATGAAAGCGCCGCTAATCAAAAATGGATGTTATCAACATACGGAAATCAAGAGTACACGCTCATTAATGTACAGAGTGGAAAATTACTAGACGTAGGGGGTGGATCTAAGGAAGAAGATGCACCTGTCGGTGTATGGCAACCGAATGCAGGCAGCAACCAGGTTTGGAAAGTCGTCAAAGCTGAAAGTGTGGAAAGAACAGTATTGCAAAATATAGCGTTAAATCCGCCAGGATCGGGACAGGAGTATCCTAAAGCGAGCGCTTCTTTTACCGGAAGAAATGATAAAGCAGCGAATGTGAATGACGGAGATATTTCATCTGTTCGATGGACCAACTGGGATCCAAACAGTTGGAGACCAGAAGATTGGGTGGCAATAGATTTTGGTCATGAGAATACTGTCTCCCAATTAGATTTTCATTTTTATGATGATTTAGGAGGTACGAGACCACCTGCTTCTTTGCACCTCGAATATTGGGATGGGAAAGAGTGGAAAGTAATCGAGGGAACTCAGTCGGATGTTAATATGAAAAAAGAGTTAACCCTTCATTTTGCACCGATTGCCACATCGCAGATTAGAGCTGTGATGAAAGCAGCACAAGGTACTTGTATAGCTATTTCAGAAATAAAGGTATGGGGATAAGGGTGATGGTCCTAATGCTGCGTTAGTACTTGATGATGATGCTACACTTGAGAGTATAATGATCGATGGAAAGCCGCTTAATGAATTCCTGGCCTCCTATTATGGAAAATCTGATTGAAAGACATTGCTGAATTTAACTAATCACACATCTTTTGATTTCCGGGAATGAAGGAGAATAGGCGATGGTGTTGTTTCCAACAATCCTCAAAATATATTAGCCAGTAAAGGGTATGACCATCCTTTCCTCCTGAATACCAACTATGATGAAGAAATTGTTTTATGGGATGAAGAAAGCGGGAGAAAGCTAACGATAGAAACAAATCAAGATGCGGTAGTATTGTATACCGGCAACCAATTGGATGATAACTTTTCCATGCGCGGGGTACAATCACAAAAATACCTTGGCTTGTGTCTAGAAACACAAGGATTACCAGATTCCATTCATCATCCCAACTTTCCTTCTTGCGTTTTAAACAAAGATGAGGAATATCGCTCTGTAACCAAATATAGTTTCGGTATTGTTTAAAGTAAGGGGAAGGTGAAATATGGATACAATGTCACCTCAAGCAAGCAAATGACTTCTGGAGAGTTGATGAAACGTATATAAAAGTTAAAGGTCAATGGATGTATCTGTACCGAGTTGTCGATTCTAAAGGAAATACGATTGACTTTTATCCAAGCCAAACAAGAGACCACAGGGCTGCAAAGCGCTTTTTCAAGAAAGCTTTGCGGTCTTTTCATGTTTCTAAGCCGCGTGTCATAACAGTGGATAAAAATCCGGCTTATCCTATAGCAGTTGAAGAATTGAGGAAGGAAAAAAACATGTCATCAGGCATGCAACTCAGACAAAAGAAATATTTAAACAATATCGTGGAATAAGATCATCGTTTTATCAAGAAACGTGTTCGTTCTATGCTAGGATGGAAATCATTTCATAATGTCACTTACGTACAAACAGAAATTGAATAAGAAGTTATAGCATTACAAGAACAAACTAATCCCAACAAAATTATTGAGACTTTAAACAATTGGGCTAGTATAGTTTTAGATACTTCAGCAAAAATAAAAGAAAAATCTCCATTTGCTTTTCTAATTATGATTGTCATCGGATCATTCATCTATAGAACGTGTGTGGAACCAGCTATACAAGATATAATCAAAGAAAATGTTCTTCATGTTTCTGAATTTACAACTAATAAACTTGAAGGAAATGCAAAACAAGTAAAGAGTACTCTTGCAAAGGATTTTGGTTTTGCTCTTTCGACTGTAAATAAGGTTCGAGTTACAAGTCGAGAAACACCAGTTTTCCGTTCACTTATATACTTCTGCATAAGCGCATTTTAACTGCTTTCGTAACTCCTTATTATCTTCTTCTAGCTTTTTAATTTTTCTTTTCAAAGAAGCGATAATTGCATCTTTGTTGTTCTCAATCATCTCACGTTTAATTTGTTTTTGAGTGGGGGCTTGGGTTTGCTGTTGCCGTAAGGAGTTAATACGTTCTCTGATTTCATGATCGTTGTAAAGCGTTGCTTTGCTTACTCCCGATTCATTTGCTACACTATTAAAGTTTATGCTTTTTATCGCTTTATCGACTTTTTGAAAGGTATTTGCTTTTCTTTCTTTATGAATCTGTTTTAAATGCTCTATACGATCGTAATTAGTCATGAAAAACACCTTTCTTTCTTTTCACTCTATAAGAGATTTACTTGAGAAAGACCCAGAAATGTTAACATGGATGACACCCTTTGTTACATGGTTACATGTAACAGCGGCTCATGGGCATTTAAAAATAATAGAATATCTTATTAATGCTGGGATAGATATTCATGCACAGGGTGGAACTTTTTCTACAAATGCCCTTGAAAGAGCGGCTACAAAAGGACATTTAGATATTGCAGAATATCTCATTAACCAAAATGTTGAGATTGATACTAGTGAACCAGATAGAAATCCTCTGTTTGCTACAATATATGGTGGCCATTTTGAGATTGTTAGTTGAGAATAATATAGATATATCTATAAAATACTCTGACGGCAGTATGAAGGATATGGATGTTTATGTATTTGCCATTGAAAGAGGACAAACAAAAATTGCTGAATATTTAAAGCAAAAGATGGATGAAAAAGAATAGAAAAAGAGATTTTTTATTTAAAAGTATTTGCTAATAAACAAAAAAGGAGATTTTAAAATGGCTATAAACGATCCGATTTTTGGTGAAATTGAGTATGACTATGCTTGGACTAAGGATACCACTATTCATTTTTAGGGAAAAGAAACTGAGATAGCTTTGATGATAGAGGGTGAAGAAGATGGCAAGTTTGTTGAAGATCAATATACAGCATATCAATCATTAATGCAAAATTGGGAGGACTTACAACCAAGTTTATTGCAATCAATATTAGAATATTACAAACAAGAGCGATATGAACTAGGTTATGATATTGAAGTAAATGAGAATTATCCACTAGTTGAAACGACTGATCAAATACTAGAAATGATAAGTTTAGATGGAATTGTTGTTTCATATGCGGGTATTTTTGAAGGTCAAGATATTGGAATCACATTTAATTGTACATGGGATATGGAAAATGGATTAGGGCTTCGTCTATTAAATGAAAAAGTAACTGAGGTAGGTTACCAGGATAAGGATATTGCAATTTTAATTTATATATCCAAATTAAAAAAACGACATAAAAAACTCTTTCTTTTTGGGGAGGACAAGAGCATCTGGCCGTGCATAGAAGCGGTCATGGCCTTTTCCTGCCACGCGCAAAGTTTTAAAATAAAGAAAGGCAGCAAGGTGTAGGTCCATTTTTATCTTCATGGCAGCAATTTATATGCTGAAAAATGAACATAACTTTCTATAGGTAATAAGGGGTTTATTTTCACTGTAATCATACCCCCTACCAAACTTCTAAATGAAATGTAGGGCTGAGTAATTACATGGATTGTATGATTCATGATAGTTTGCGTTTGTCAAAAATAAATACGTAAGAGTTTCTACAATTGTTAAGGGATGTGTGTAAATGAAAGAGTTTTATCACTCTAAAAAGAAGAAAATACGAGGGTGGAAACGACATAAGAGAAAGATAGAAAGATGGAAGCAAAATGTAATCGACATAGATATGAGTTACATTCGTGAGCATCAAAGAGATTATGCAAAGTTGTGGATTCATCCCTTTTATTCTTTAGTCCGTAGAAATCCTCCTAATTGGTATAACCGTTTATTATTAAATGAAATAATAGATGTATATCTAAACTGGTATGAAAAAATGACAATGGAGGATGAAAACTTTTACCTGAAAATTTGGTTATATGAACCAGACTTTATAAGTTCTCAAATTGTCGTTTCTTACAAGGATTGTATAAATACTTATAATGATACCTTTGACAAAAACCTTACCACAAAGAGATTTCCGTTTCATAAATATGAATCATTAAAGGATAAATTAGCTTTGTTTAATTGGGAAGCTCACATTGATACCGAAATGTATTGGGATAAGGAACTAAAAGAAGATATAGTAACAGGGTTTAGAACAAAAGACGAGGTAAATGAAATAATAAATAAGGCTTATAAAATCCAGAAGATTAAGCTCAGTGATGGAGATGACGTTCTTTATAAGGTTAATGTTGGGGAAGTTTGGTTGGGAACACTAAAAAAATGATTTTGTGAATCGTTGGAAAACCAAAGGAGAGGAAGCTTTAGGAGGGAATGAAAGTGAATGTGTTGCCTGATAAATTAGACCAAGTTCTTGGAGAAGACATTTATAAACGTGAAGATAAGAAAAAAGTGAAAGAGGCCTTAATTAGCTTAGGTGTAGAAGTATCTGATACATTTAGTGAATTTTATTCTCGGTATGCTGGACCTTTTTGGGAAGAGCACGTTCCTTACGAGCTGTTAGATATTGTAGATGAGGAGAACAATATTCAATCAAATACAATGATTGCTCGAAATGAGCATGGATTTCCTAAAAAGTATCTGGTTTTAAGTGAAATGTTAGCAAATGCCGTACTAGTGCTTGATAGTGTGACTGATCGAGTTTATTCGGTTCATTTTGAAGGTGGAGATGAACTGCTTTTAAGTGGGGAGTTAAAGGAAACTTGGTCAACATTTTATGTGTTTTTAAAGGAATATTTTAACTGTTAGCTAGAGAATAAGTTAATGTCAAATAGAAGGATTGTAACTACTTAGTCACCCTATGAAAAACTGACAGAAAAGCATTTTTTTAAATGGTCGAGAGAGACTGGCTATGTATGGTAGCGGTCAGGGCCTTTTCCTGCCACGCGCAAAATTTTAAAATAAAGAAAGGCAGCAAGGAGTAGGTCCATTTCTATCTTCGTGGCAGCAATCTATATGCTGAAAAATGAAAATAACTTTCTATAGGTAATAAGAAGCATATTTTTAATGGAATCATACCCCTTGCCAAACTTCTAAATGAAATGGATATATAGTTGTAAATTGCAAGTATAAAAATCTGATGATGTGATATATAAGTCCAAATTAAAAACCTGACATAAACCCCTTTTCTTTTTAGATAATCGAGAGCGTCTGGCCATGCGTAGAAGAGGATGGTTCCTTTTTCTGCCACGTGCGAAGTTCAAACAAAGAGAGAAAGAAAGTAACAGGTTATTTTTTATTCAGCATGGCGGCGACTTGTGTGTTGGAAAGTCAAGTTGGATTTATATATATCATATATTTCACAGAAACATATGTTCGTATTGAGGTTAATATGCTATACTAGTAATGTAAATATATTCCGTATGTTACGCAAAACGATTTATTGCAATTAAGTGTTTTAGAATTAGAGATTTCAGATATATGAAAAAATAAGCGTTATCATTTTTATATGATGTAACTAACTACAAGTTACAGTGATGAACTTATAAAAGAACTAGGGAGGCAGAGAAGATGGCAGTCAGTACATATCAGTTGTTTCAGCACCTTAATATGACAGGAGAACAAGAGGATTTAGCAATACGTTACTTGCAGACGAGAGATGAGGAAGTTTTAAAACATATAGAACGAACGACCATTCGCGAAAATAAACGAGATAGTTTTTCTTGGCAGTTTATGAACGATTTTGAGAAAACGTATAAGCAAGATCCAGTTTTTTTTCGGTTATTTTATCATTTGCTTGAGGAGCAATTGTTAAATGTTCTTCTAGTACGTTTTACACGTGTAAGTTTTCCAGAGATGAAGGTTTATTTCGAAAAAAGCGGCCTTTCGCTGGATATACTTGTAGCATCTGCTTGTAAGTACTTAACAAATCTTTCGCGTTATGTAAATGAAGCGGATGTTTTTATTAGACAGTTAATACAGGAGAATCCAGAGTATATAGAAGGACAACTGCAAGTACTGACAGGTCGGCCAAAGCTAGTTTTACTTCTGCTTATGCTAGGTACAGATTATGAGAGATTTCTTACTTACAGTTCTTTATTGGAGAAAGAACTGCAAGAGCATGCGGAGTTTATATTGAGGCTGGACGGGGCACAAGAGAAGATAGAATTGGCTAAAAGATACGTTCAAGGTGAATCTGTTAGTGAAGTTTCCGTCGGTTCGTCTTTACCTGATGTGACTTGGCAGCTATTATTTCGTGTTTATCAGCATTCGAATGTGGCAAGACGATATATGGACTTGTTAGCGAAATGTTCTGTTGAAAATTTTATGAATTATGCAAAGGGTCATGTGTGTCGTGTTCTTGATCAGTTTGGAAATCATGTAAGAACAAAACGTTTGGATAAACAAGCGTATGAAACAATTCGAAATTTGTGCGAACAATTCGGTATTTCAGAGGAAAGATTTTTCGCATATCGTCTTACACATCATCATTTAGGTGGTATTAACTTCGACCAGGTATATGAATATCAATTGTTGTTTCGTATGGTGGAAGAGCAGCCGGAATTTGTTCAGCGTACGCTGCAATATGTAAGTCAAAGTCATTATCTTTTCGTGGCGATGCTTTTGGCGGAAAATGGATGCGAATTAAATCGAAACAGAGTACGTGAAGAATTTTTAACGATTGTCCTTCAGTCGATATCATCTGATATACGTGATACATATCGTGACTATTTAGTTGGAAAATTGTCATTTGAAGATATGAAGCAAGTATTCGAAAGTTCGAAACATCAAAATAATTACTGGAGAATGCCTGTCTTAGAAATTGCACTCCTTTGGGATATAGAGGAAGCGGCAAAGAGAGAAGCAGCGCTCGAACTTCAATTCGTGAATGATTATAATTGTAGTTTATATGAACTTCTGTACCGATATTCTCATATGGAAAGTTCGCTGGAACAAATGTTAGAAGATCTTCTTTCCTATGGTTTATTAAGGGAGAAGCTCGTTTCTCATTCAGTTAAACAAGCTGCCTGGCACAGTGGGAAGGAAAATAAGGCAAAAGAGGCGCTCGTTAATTTGTTTGTAAAAGAACGGGTATATGTGACAGAGACATTTACTGAGTATTCTGTGGATGAACGAATTTTCATTTTGGATGAGCTAGCAAAGAATGATGCGGTTAAAACGCGCGCGCTTCTCATTCAAAGTCTCGGAGATTCCTCTAAAAAAGTACGTGCTGTTGCAGTTGAATTGCTTACAAAAGATGTGGAAGCTGCAGAGGATGTAGCAAAGGAACTGAACAGTAGAAAGAAAGTCGTGCGCGAAAATGCAATGCAGACACTTTTATACTATAAATCTGAAAAATATACACAGCTTGTACAGGAAGCTTTGCAAGAAAAGAAAAATGCTTCTTTGATGGAGAAGTTTGCTCCGCTGCTTGGTGATGAAGTCCTAGAAGGGGCATCAGGAAGTATTGAAGCTCTTTGTACACGTATTTTAACGCCGCAAAAAAGAAACGCACTCGTGCAGTGGCTCGGATTTGAACCGCAAATTCGTCTTCGTGATTCCGATGCAATTGCAGATGCAACGCTTCCTCTTGCTTATTTTCAGCAGTATGTATCGGAGTCTGTAATTGAGAAAAAGGAAGCAGCGGAAGCAATAGGTGCTGCTCTGAATGAACAAGATTTGAAAGAACATATACAAGCGATTTATCAGCTGTGGATTTCTCAAGGTGCGGAAGCGAAGAAGCGCGGTATTCTTTCGATGTACGGCATTCATAGTAATGATGAAATGGCGCTGCTTCTCAAAAAGCAGATTGATGAGTGGGCACTTGGCATGCGCGGAGCTATCGCTGCTGCAGCTGTTCAGGCGTTGGCGTTGTCTTCATCACATCTTGCACTTATGACGATTAATACTATGGCATTCAAATATAAACATAAGCAGGTGCGTAATGCTGCGAAAGAAGCGTTGAGTCTCGCTGCTAAAACGCGCGGTATAACAGAAGAAGAATTAGAAGATCAGCTTGTTCCAGACCTTGGTTTTAATAAACGCGGTGAAAAGACAATTGATTACGGAAGCAGGACGTTTACTGCCTATTTAACGCCAAACTTGAAAATCGATTTAAAAACAGAAGAAGGAAAACAAATGAAGTCGCTTCCGAAACCAAATGCAAAAGATCATGCGGAAAAGGCAGAAGAGGCTAAGGCGGAGTTATCGTCTATCAAGAAACAGCTGCGAAGCATCATTACGATGCAAACGCAGCGTCTGGAAATGGCGCTTTCTCTCAATCGCTATTGGTCACAAGATACATGGAAGTCTCTGTTTGTGGAAAATCCAATTATGCAGCAATTTGCTATCTCGCTTATTTGGGGCGAGTATAAGGAAGGAAAAGTGCTTGCGATGTTCCGTTATATGGAGGACGGTACGTTTAATACGATTGAAGAAGATGAGCATGAATTTACGCCAGACACCGTTATTGGTTTGATCCATCCACTAGAATTGTCTGAAGAGGAACGGGAATTATGGAAGGAACAATTAGAAGATTATGAGGTTGTCCAGCCATTCCCGCAAATTGCCCGCGAAGTATTTCGGGCGAAGGAAGATGAGGAAGTAACTGTGGAAAGGTTTGCTGGCATTCAAATGAATGGTCGTTCGCTGTTTGGTAAGTTGACGAAGTACGGCTGGAATCGCGGATCGGTTGCAGATGCTGGTGTGTATTATACCTTCTATAAGGAAGACGCTCGCACAGGATTAGGGGCGGAGCTTGCATTTGAAGGTGTATCGGTTGGATATGAAGGAGAGGACGATGTCTGCTTATTTGAAATTCAATTTTATAAAGCTGGCACAGTGAGCCGCGATTCATACTCCTATGACGAAATTGATGATGCGAGACGTATCGCACCAAAGCAAGTACCTGAACGTTTTTTCAGCGAAATTTTATATGATATAAAACGGACGACAGAATCGAATCTCGGCCGTGATGAAAACTGGCGCAGTAAGCGATAAGAAGGGAAATGACATATGCAATCTATTAAACCGTTAATGGAAGAATTATATGAAGTAGAATTGAATGCTTTAGAAGCGAATGATTCGTTTCCAAAACCAGCTAACTGGCGGTTGTCACCACGTGCGGTTCGTACGTTTATTATCGGACAAGAAGAACCGCTTCTTTGGCAGGGACAGGAAGTAGAAATTAGTCGTAAATTTTACGGTAATGATGCGCTTGTGGAACGAGCTATTGTCACATTAGCAGGGAATCGCGGACTTATGCTAATCGGAGAGCCGGGAACAGCAAAGACGATGTTAAGTGAGTTGCTTTCTGCTGCGATATGCAGAAATAGTCGTAACACTGTGCAAGGAACAGCTGCTACGATGGAAGATACGATTAAGTACTCATGGAACTATGCACTTCTTCTTGCGAAAGGGCCTGTAAGAGAGGCCCTTGTGCCAGGCCCCCTTTTCGTTGGTATGGAACAAGGGATATTAACTAGATTTGAAGAGTTGACGCGCTGCCCGCAGGAAGTGCAGGATTCGTTGATTAGTGTTCTGAGCGATAAGGTGCTGAACATTCCGGAGTTTGGGGAGCAAGGAATTCTTACAGCAAAGCCTGGATTCAATATTATTGCGACTGCCAACACACGTGATCGCGGTGTGAATGAAATGAGTAGTGCATTGAAGCGTCGTTTTAATTTTGAAACAGTGCATCCAATTAAAGATGTAAAGCTTGAAGCAAAAATTATAGAGTCGCAAGTAATGCGCTTATTAGGGGCATCTGGCATCGTACCAGAAGTGGACCGGACGGTTGTTCAGCTATTGGCGACTGTTTTTCATGAGCTGCGGGAAGGCGTGACCGCTGAAGGAAAACGAATTGATCAGCCTTCTTCTGTTATGAGTACCGCAGAAGCAGTATCAGTATATTATCAAAGTGCAATGGATGCGTATTATTATGGAAGCGGACAGGTAAAGATGGATGCACTTGTTCGATACTTATCCGGAACGATTGCGAAAGAAAACAAGGAAGATTTAGAAAAGCTGCGCAGTTACTTTACAAGCATCGTCAGAGCACGAAGTCAAGTAGGAGGAGAGGCATGGAAGTCGTTTTTCGAAGCTCGCAATCAGCTGAAGTAAACACATTGTTTCAAAGAGCTTACAATGTAAACAACAACGTCGTATACGTGCCGATTCGCCATCATAGTCCTGCATGCTCTTTTCATGTACAAAAAATAGTTGAATCATATAAACCGGATGCGATTCTTATAGAGGGGCCAATTGATTGTAATCCGCTTATTCCGCATATCGTGAGTGCCGAGAGTGAGGCTCCGATTTGTATATATTGCAGTTATGATGATAAAGCGGATGTGCTTGAAAAAGGAGAGAGTGGAAAGTACCGTGCGTACTATCCCTTTCTCGACTATTCACCGGAACTTGTCGCACTTCGGGAAGGAGCTGCACGCAACATTCCGGTTTCATTTATTGATCTTCCCTATAAGGAATATTTGTATGTAACGAAAAACGAAGAAGAGCGCGGGAAGTATGATGAACAATACTTCCGGCACAGTCAATATGTCCGTATGCTCTCGGAAAAAACGGGTTGCCGAAGTTTTCATGAATTTTGGGAGAAATATTTTGAATTGCAAGGTTTTCATATGACAAGCGAGGAGTTTATCCAGCAGCTCTTCCATTATTGTTATTACACGCGTGCGGACTATACGCAGGAGATGTTGATAGAAGACGGCTGCATGGCTAGAGAAATACATATGGCAAAGGAAATTGAAAAAGCGCGTAAAGCATATGATAAGGTGCTCGTAATTACCGGAGGCTTTCATGTGAAGGGACTTCTTGAATTAGAAGGAGAAAAGAAGAAACTGTCCAAAAGTCCGTTGTCTGCAGCATATGCAAAAACGTATCTTATGCCGTACTCCTTTTTGGAAAGCGACCAGACGCGCGGTTATGGGAGCGGCATGCCTGCACCTGCTTTTTACCAACACATATGGGAGAACAGGGATAAAGCGGCAGCTGAGCAATTTATGATACGGGTTGCTAGGCAGTTAAAAACAGAAGGGATATCAATAGCAGATGAGATTGAGGCTGCGCGAATGATCCGTGAACTTGCGCTACTTCGAGGCAAGATGCAACCTGGATTGTATGAGCTGATGGACGCGGTGCATAGCGCATTTGTTAAGGGAGAGATATCCTCGGCAGATAAACCTTTGATGCTGCTTCAGAAGAGTCTGCAAGGGACGAAGCGAGGAAAATTGTCAAAAGAAGCGGATGTGCCGCCGCTCGTGCATGATTTTCGTGCCTCTGTTCGTTCGTTTCGTCTTCCAGCCCGCTCCACTGTACCGCATGAAACGATTCTTGACATATATAAGAAAGAACGGCATCAGCATTTAAGTCAATTCTTTCATTGCCTTGCTTTTTTAGAGGTTCCGTTTTGCGAGAAGCTGCGCGGCCCAAATCTTGCTAGAAAACAGAACATCAATCTTATGCGAGAAACTTGGAAATATCGTTTCTCAGCACAGGTGGAAAGTGCTCTCATTGACTTATCTGTGTATGGTGGAACGGTAAGAGAAGCCGCTCAGGAAGTGCTGCGAGCAAAGCTGTATAAGGCAAAAGGGCGTGCGGGAGAGGTGGCTCTTTTATTGATGGAAGCCTACTTAAGCGGGTTATTTTCCGATTTTTCCATGTACATCCCGTTAATGGATGAGGCTATACAAGAGGATGGAGACTTTGTGTCTATAGCAGATTGCGCTTATTATTTATCGCAAATAGAAAAAACGAATCAACAGGCGGAAAGCGCCCGAAGCAAAGCGCTTTCGTTATTCTCTGTTTTAGATGGCGGCGAGCCGGAAATTATTGCGGAAAAGCTTATCGATTTGTATACATTGCAGCCTGCAGATCAGCAATTTATTGAAGCGTTAGAGCTTTATTTGCAAAAAGAAAAACGGGAAAGTCAGGTAGAAGGAGCAGTATTTGGGCTGTTAACGTCCTTAACGAAGAGGACGGTTGATGATGTCATTCAAGTGGCAGAAGGATACTTTTATGGGAGCGGCGATATGCAAAAGCAGGCCCCTCTATTTTTGAATGGTTTGTTTGCTGGTGCAAAAGATATTTTCTTATATAACGAGTCGCTGCTTGGCGGGATGTCTCATGTTCTGCAAGAACTTGATGAGGAGACATTTTTGCAAGTACTGCCGCATTTGCGCCTCTTGTTCAGTCAATTCACTCCGCTTGAAGTCGATACGATCGCCAGACAGATTGCTCGGTTATATGACACAACAGAAGAAGTGGTGAAAGAAGAAGTGATTTCGGAAGCTGTGCTGACGTATGCAATGCAGTTAGACCAGAAGGCACGGGAGATTTTGATGAGACGGGGGCTAGAAGATGGAGAATAAGATCTCTTTGAATCGATGGCGTCTTGTTCTTGGGAAATATGCGGATGATCAAATAACATTTCAGGAAGAAAGCCCTGTATACAGGGAGATGGACGAAGCGCTGGAGTTTTTGTATGAACGGGAGCGCGGGGAAGAGCGCGGCGGGTCGCTGGATCCTTCGCAGCTAACAGTGCCCACTTGGGTTTCGAAAGTGCGCGAGTTGTTTCCGAAAGAAACAATTGAAATTATGGAAAAACATGCGCTGGAAAAGTATGAATTAACGGCTTTGCTGCAGGATAAGCAAACGCTTGAAAAAATGGAACCAAATATGAATCTGTTAAAATGCATCTTACAATTTAAGGATCATGTAAATCCGGATGTATTGGACACCGCAAAGCGTATTGTGGCCAAAGTAGCTGAGGAGTTGCGCCTTAATTTAGAGCAGGAAGTGAAGCTCGCTTTAAGTGGCAGACCGGATCGAAACCGCGCTAGCCGTGTACACACGATGCGCAACTTTGATTTTAAGAAAACGATTCGAAAGAACATGAAGCATTTTGACAAGGAAACGAACACCATCCATATTGAAAAACCATATTTCTATGCGGCAACGAAGCACGTTAACCCATGGCGTGTAATTCTTGCAGTAGACGAGAGCGGAAGCATGATTGATTCTGTTATTCATAGTGCAGTTATGGCTGGCATTTTTGCAAGTTTACCAACGATTAAGACAGATTTGTTCATCTTTGATACATCCGTTGTTGATTTAACAGATCGTATTGACGATCCAGTCGAAACGCTTATGAATGTACAGCTTGGGGGCGGAACGTATATTGCCCAGGCGCTGCGCTATGCAACGAATAAAATAGAGATGCCGCACAAAACAATTGTTGTGCTTGTAACGGATTTATATGAAGGCGGCAGTTACGCTGAAATGTACCGAGAAGCGATAAAGATTGTGGAATCAGGAGCAAAGCTTATTGTACTTACTTCTCTTGATCCAACTGCACAGCCTTTTTATGATAAACAGGCAGCGAAAAAAATGGCAGCGCTCGGTGCTCATGTAGCGGCGCTAACACCAGGGAGGTTGGCACAGTGGATCGCAGCAATCATTTCTTAAATGTTCTTTCCTCTATTGATGAAACATACTTGATCGCAATGTCCAACAAAGGAACATATAAGAGGGCGACCAAGGATCTGGCAGCTGTATCAAATGTCAAAATGGACATAGAAGAGAATGCAGCGCAAATACAGTTTGATGACGAAATTGCTGTAACGTTTACAGGTGATATCCGTAGTTACTCATGTACTTGTGAGGCCCGCTCCATTTGCAAGCATGTAATTATGGCGCTGCTCGAAGCTAAGAAGATGTATGAAGGAGAAGAGGAAACGAAGGTTGATTTTTCCCCTCTTTTGAATGTGGACGTACGCAGCATTGTTTCTGAAAAGGTGTGGGCTGAAATGATGTTTCGCGAAACATTTCAGCCGAAGTTCATTTTGGAAGAAGAGGCAGCTTTAATTGCGTCCTTTCCAGAAGAGAATATAACGGTTCGCTTTCTAACGGCTGAATCGGTAGCTGATGCGATCTGTACGTGTAAAGCAGATGGGATATGCCGTCATAAGGCGGAAGCCGTGTATTGGTATCAAAAGGAGAAAGGGGTCTTGCATGAAACGAAACAGATGAACCCCCTTATCATTGCTCCGGAAAAGTTATCCCCTTTCAAAGAGATGATCGAGCAAGTTGTTCATTTTGGATTAACGCGGCTTACTGAAAACACAATCAATGAAATAGAACAACTTTCTGTAAAAGCTCGTTCTTTGAAACTAGTAAAGTTAGAGAACTTATTTCGTAAGCTCGCGACAGATATCGGGCTATATCGGATGAAACATGCGTCTTTTCAAATGGCATCCTATCGGCAAACGCTGTCTGCGATTTATGAACACATTGTGTTATTAGAAAGGCATTGCCTGCAAGAGAGCCCGTATCGCTCGGAATATTATGAAGTACCGCCGCTTATTTTGTATGCCTTCGGTGCATCCGGCTGGCAAACGAAGTCCGGTTATGTTGGTGTAACGTATTATTTCTATAATCAAGAGCAGGAAAAGTGGATGACATACACGCAGTCGCGTCCGATGTTTTATGAAGGAATGAGCACAACTCCTGAAATACTTCATGAAAAGCAAGCTCCATGGGGAATTGCAGGGAAAGGATACGAACTGTCTCGTTCATTTTTTCGACTGAAGCAGGCAAAACTTAACGCCGATTTTCAATTGTCATCTAGTTCACAAACAGCAGGGGAAACAGATGGAAAAACAAATGTAGCAGAGTGGCAATCTCTTTTTCTGACCTCATGGGAGGAATTGTTAGAAAAAGTAAAGCAGCTAGAGACAAATAAGCAAGGAATATTTTGTATAGAAGCTGCTGAAATAGGAGAATGGCTGCTTCAGGAAAAAGAACAAAAATGGATTGTTCCTCTTATCGATAAGGACGGTAAAATATTGCAAATGCAAATGCTGAAACGACCAGAAAACGAACGAATGATTAGACTGGTAAAAATGTATATGGGCTCGTTGAACGTAAAGCGAATGCTTGTTCATTCCTATCAGGAGAGTACAAAGCTCGTTGTCACACCTGTCATCTTATATACAGAAGCAGGAGAGATTGTAAATATTACACTCAATGAAGGAGAAACGTTCTATGATAGAGTTAGTGCGTATAATCGATGAATTGGAACAATTTCTAGATGAGATGCTCATCTCGGGAGCAGGTACTGTACCTCTTTCTTTTTTTCATGATATGAAACGAGAATGCGAACGGTATGGTCTCTCTTATGCTGCCGCGCAGCTGCTTATCATAGAGGAAGAGCGAAACAAAGCACGCTTCCTTCATACAGAAGAAACAAGCAAGCTCACAGAAGCGTTTTGTAAGTTGCAGGAGTATATTCAAGTTATAAAGAGCGAAATGTTGCATTTATAGATATGTAACTTGGAATTTAGATAAGGCAGAAGATGTTATACATACTGCTATAGGAAGATTTTGTCTACTATATAAATACAAATTAAAAAATCGACATAAAAACCGTCTTTCTTTTTAGGTGGGCGAGAGAATCTGGCCATGCATAGAAGCGGTCAGGACCTTTTTCTGCCACATACGAGATTTGGAGGCAGAGCTAGACAAAGATGTCAAAAGATTAAAATGAATATATAATAAAGATAAAACTAAAAAAGAAGCAGGAGAGTATTTTGGGGAAATCTTTGCTTGATTTCTAGTTGTTAAAAGTTTTTTGATACTTGTTTCATTAACAAACGTATTATTACTATGATAAATCATTAGTAGTATGAATAAACAAAGCGAAAATTTTCCATTGTTATTGTGTTGGTAATTCGTACAATACAGGAATTTTCGCTTTTTGTCTGTTTTTTCTTTCTGCCACCCCTATGATTTTGTTCTGAACTTAACTTTCATTAATTGGTCTCATTTTTTCCATCCAGTTAGCTACTTCTATTGCAGAGATATCCTTTTCATTCTTAAGATTATTAGTAATCGATTTGTAATCATCATTATTTCGATTTTGACTTAATTTAAAGGAAGCTTCAACTTTCTCAACTTTTATTTTGAAGCCTACAATCCCTTTCATCTCTTGTTTTAAAAATGTTGGATCTAAAGTATCCCATAATACTCCATTATCTCTACCTTGTTCATATTTCTTTAGCATTTTTGCTAACATAAGTTCTAACTCTTCGCCTTCTACGAGCTGAGCTGTACCATATACATGGACTGATACATAATTCCATGTGGGTACATTTTCTTGTGCATACCAGGAAGAAGACACATAAGCATGTGGCCCTAGAAATGTAACTAATACTTGAGGATTTTCTTTTAACAATTTCCAGTGAGGATTGGCATAAGCGAAATGTCCAGATAAGTAAGTATGTCCCTGTTCATTATATATATCTAGCGGAAGGTGTGTTGCAATTGGGAAATCTTTCGTACTAGATAGTAAGGTTCCAAATGAATAGTTTTTGATAAATTCTAAAATAAGTTCTGAATCTTGCACTTCAAAATATTTAGGTGTATACATAAAAAACCTCCTTAAAGTGTGAAAATCTATAATGATTCATAAAATATAACACGTTTTATTTGAAATAAAATGATTTTTAAGAAAATATTGTATATTATTTACTGGTGTTTTTTCGCAATGAAATCAGTGATGTGTTGAAACGATGGGAATAAGAATTTTAGCAAAAAGGAGAATAATAGATGAGTAAAATCGCAATTAGAATAAGCCCTAATGATGCGCTTCATACATATATAGTTCCTTTGAGAAAGTATACTGGTTTAGGAATTACAGACATAAAAAATAAAATTGAAAACGAAGATTGTTTTGCCGAAACGGATGCGAACGATATTGATGATATGCAGAACTTAAAAGGGTTAGTTGATAATTTGTTGAAGTTAGGCGCAAAAGTAAAAATATTTGAAAGTGATAAATATGGAGAGGGGATTTTTGATTATCAAGAAATTTCTCACCAAGAATTTATGAATCATATGAACCGATTAAAAGAAATTATGGAAGAATTACAGGATTACGATGATGCGTTAGTTGATATCAGTACATGATGAAAAAGGTCAAAAAATTGATAAACTAGAGAGGGAATATAATTAGAAGTCACGTCTACATTTTAACGAAAATACACGCTAAACATGAAAAAACGCTAACTTTATCCCGCTACTTTAGGGCAGTAGGACCCCGCCTTAGGATTCAGAGAAAGAGAAGAAGATAGGTGGGGGATGAAGAAAACTCCCACTGATGGAAGTTTCACTTTATTATTCTAAGGGGTTCATCAACCCTGAACAACGATCGTTTTTGAGTTTCATTGCAAAAGAAAAAGCATGTTTTAGAAAACATGCTTTAGCCATAAAATATTTTATATGTTTAATCATGTACTTGCATAGAAAGATAATAAATCCCCTTATTGGTTTTAAAAACATAATCTTCATAACTACAAGCGTAATAATCTCCTATATCTACTTCAACCAAATAAACATCTTCAATTCCTTGTTCAAATACAGTTAATAATTGTTCTATTATAAATTCTTTCGGTTTTAATCCGTTTAAATCATACCCATGTGGTATTGTCCCAAACCAATACTCTTCACTTTCAGGAAAGCTACAAGAAAGGAAATCCCGCTGCCATTCTTTCAACTTTATAAGTTCTATTGTGTCATGACTAGTAGCTTTTATATCCTTTTTTATAAGTTTACATATATCTTCTTGTGTATTTTCTGATAAAAGATATAGTCTGTAATCATTCCCGACACCATCATATTCATTAACCGTAGCAAAATCACTTAAAATTCTATTTATATTTTCCATATTTAATTCCCCCTCAACTATAACTAAGATATGGATATCTTTTCATTATAACAAGGTTCTACACGCTTCCCTATGGATATGTTTTATAGATATTGTAAGAAAAAAATGACATAAAGTATAATTTTTTATACTTTATGTCAAAAATACTTTACTTTTAGTAAGAAATACATTACTATAAAGGTAGATCAAAAAGAGGTGGTGATTTGTTTGAAAAACAAATTAAACGATACAACCGAAAATAAAGTGTATGAACTAAGAGTACTTAGAAAAATGACACAAAAAGATCTAGCTGAACTTGTGGATGTATCAAGGCAAACGATTAATGCATTAGAACAAAATAAATATACACCTTCCTTATTGTTAGCTTTCAGAATTGCCAACCAGTTTGGGGTATCTATTAATGAAGTATTTACATATAAAAGAGAGGACTGATTCATTTGTTTAATTATTTCGCTGTAGGTATTATGGTAGTTGGATTTATCGCTGTAGGTATTATGACGTACTCAAATTCTAAAATAGGAAAATCTGATGAAAGAAGTTTATTACTTCGATTAAAAATTAATAACGCTCAATATTACACACTGCTTTTTTCTCTCACTGCAATAATCTCTTGGGACCCTGCGCCTGACATGAATCGTAAATTAATTTTTTGTGCGCTAGTTTTAAGTTTTATTGTTGGAGCAATCAGCTCAACATATCATCAAGCAAAAAGCTAAACATCTTCTTACATACAATAAAAAAGGCGTATCCTGCTTATGGAATACGCCTTTTAACTATTCTTTTTCCTATCTTTAATCGTTGTATCTCCAAGTTGAGTATATAATAGTGCAGCATCATGGCTGCTATGACCTAATTCTTTTTAGTATAGTGTGCTAACACTATTAGAAATAGATTGGGATTAAAAAATCTTGTATTTTATCCCGCTACTTTAGGGCAGTAAGACCCCCCACCTCAAGATTCAGAGAAAGCGAAGAAGATAGGTGGGGGATAACTGCCTGTAAGAGCCCGATTGGTTCAACTAACCATCAGTGGGGATGAAGGAAACCCCCACTGATGGAAGTTTCACTTTATGAATCATCATTTGATTTTTTCCTAATTTTTATTACCATCCAAGCCAAACGTTTCCTTCGTGCCATGATTTATCTGTATTTACTAAAGTTACAACATAATTCCCTGCTTTCATAGGGCCAAAAAAGTTTGTAACATGCTGGTTACCACTGGTCGGTTGTCCCTGCACAGTATGAGTTATTGTTTTTCCAGATGATAGACTTTTTACTACAACATTAAATTTAAAAGGTTTATTGTTTTGAAAGGCTACTCCAATATATCCGTTATTTGATGCAGGTACAGTTTTTTTCACTTGAATTGATGTAGAGAATTTGTAATTAGCATTATATTGCCATTTAAATGCTGCAGCTAGGTTTTCTTGCATAAGGTTATTTTGCTCAAAAGAATTTGGGGCAAAGGGGCTGTTAATTCCATTTGGGAATTCAGTCCCTTCTGAAATGTATTGTTGATTTACTGAAGAATTTGTTTCAGCTTTAGATTCTGATGGAGCTATTGTTGATACTCCTAAAACTCCAGATAATAGCGCACTTGTTACCATAATTTTTTTAAACATACACTCATCACCTTTCTTGGAATCAGAATTATCTAACTGTTGCTATTATAGAACGGATTTACTTTTTTTTACATATCAAAAACTTGAGAAATATTTATAGAAGAAACTTATCCGAATAAGAAGTAATTTGTCTAACTCCTCCTTCAAAATAAAAAAGCACCCAAATGGATGCTTTATGTCTTACACTAAAAATATTTTCACTGCTGTCATTAGCAATGATGCAATTGGCCACGAATTTCACCATTAGGATGTTGTACGGTATGAACATTAATATAAATATTTCCAGAATTAATTTCTCTTACAAGATCGTCTAATGTTTGACCAGCTAATGGACCAATCAATTCTTCTTGAGTAATTGTTCCTGTAAAAGTTGCACACTCTATCGAAACTGGATTTGTTATAGGACCAAATAAAAATACTACAACAGGACCATTTGTTCCTTTCGCCCCTAGATGCAGATGAGCAACTACTACATTCTCTATATCAAATAAATCTAATTTAAACTTTAAGCTTAGTTTATCTTGGCTTAATTTAAAGAAAGCTTTTCCTCGAGCATCTGTTTCTACTGGTGGAACTTCATTTTTGCCACGTAACTTTGAGAAGAACATGTTTATCCCCCCTATGCTTTTTCTTCACTCCTAATATATGCTTGTCCTTCTTAAATGGTGAAAAGTTAAAAAAGCAACCTTTCTTAAAAGGAATGGTTGCTTTTTTCTTATTCTCCCTTTCTCTTGTCTTAGTCTTTCTCTTCTTCTTTCAGGTGTTTCTTTGTCTTCACTCATTACCTCACTCCAATTTTCTATAATTTAGATGATCAATAATAGGGGATATAAATATTTAAAATTACCTTTTGCAGTTGAAGTTTTCCAAATAATAAGTTACATTTTTAAAGTTCAAGAAACTATATGACAGTACAAAAAGGGGAGAAACATTGTTATTATGCCAAAAATGAGATGGAAGAGCCTTGTATGTTATTTTGTTATTTTTATACTGCTTGGAGCAGCAATAACAATCAAACCAGTTATCTCTAAAGCAGAGGAATCTGATGTTAATATTACATTATTGGGTACTGCAGATATTCATGGTAGGTTTATGCCTTGGGATTATGCACTTGATGGTGCTAATATGAGTGGAAGCTTAACGCAGCTTTATACGGTTATAAAGAAGGTACGTCAAGAAAATCCGAATACCATATTATTAGATGCTGGAGATACAATTCAAGGGAACTCAGTAGAATTATTCAATGATAAGCCACAGTCTCCGATGATGGTAGCAATGAACGAAATGGGATATGATGCTTGGGCATTTGGAAATCATGAATTCAATTTTGGATTAGATACATTGAAAAAAGTTAGTGAGCAATATAAAGGAAAGACTTTAGCAGGAAATATTTACAAGGAAAATGGAGAGCGTTTTCTTCCTGCATATACGATAATTGAAAAAGGTGGCATCAAAGTTGGAGTTATTGGCATGGATACACCAATGATTAGTGATTTTGAAAAAGGGACAGATCATTTGGCTGGTTTAGTGGTGAAAAATCCA
This sequence comes from Bacillus sp. 103mf, assembly GCF_900116295.1. GTDB lineage: Bacteria > Bacillota > Bacilli > Bacillales > Bacillaceae_G > Bacillus_A > Bacillus_A bruguierae. Next base: position 18,619 of record NZ_FPAF01000006.1, on the reverse strand, counting down.
GTAGAAGAGACAAAAAAGGCAATTAAAGAATTAGAAGGTAAAGTAGATGTAATGGTAGGGGTTATGCATATGGGACTAGAAAATGAGAATGGCATCCCTGGTACTGGGGTTCAAGATATTGCAAATGCCTGTCCAGAACTAAGCGCTATTTTTGCAGCACATATGCATAAACTTGTTAAAAAAGAAGTTGTAAATGGTGTTATTATTACAGAACCAGATAAGTATGGCACGCATATCTCACGTATTGACCTTACTTTTACAAAGCAAGATGGGAAGCTGGTTTTAAAAGATAAAACAGCTACCACTTTACCTGTAAAAAATGCTGACGGAACAACGGTATTATCCGATCCTGCACTTGAAGAAACATTAACACCTTTTCACGAGTATGCGAGAGGAGATGCAAATGTTGTAGTCGCTCAATTAAAGGGGAGGAATCTTGTTCCTGAAAATGAAATAAATGGTATCCCGAGCGTGCAAATTCAAGAGACACCTTTATCAGATTTCTTTCATGAAGTCATGCTCTATTACAGTAAAGCAGATGTAGTAGCCCATCAAATTGATAACGATTATGCTCGTTTAGATGTAGGTCCTATTAAGAAGAAAGATATTGCGTATAATTACCAATATGCTTTGGGAGAAATTACAGTATATAAGATAACGGGAAAAGATTTAAAAGATTATATGGAATGGGCGGCGGGGTATTTTAACACATCTCGTGCCGGAGATGTAACAGTTAGCTTTGATAAAACACGCCGTGCGTCTAAATACAGTACGAACGACTTCTTTGGAGGCGTGAAATACGAAATTGACTTAACAAAACCATATGGAAGTCGAATTACAAATTTGCGATCTATTCGTACAAATAAACCAATCAAAATGAGCGATGTTATGACTTTGGGAATGAATGCATATAGAATGGAGGCTCTTCAAGCAAAAGGAGGGGCTTTAGAGGGACGTAAGTTTGAACAGATTTGGTCATCTAAACAAGAGAATGCATTTGGTGAAACAGGTGGAACCATTCGTAATCTTGCTATTACATATTTAAAAGAGGTAAAGAATGGTGTATACACGCCAAAAGTTATGCATAATTGGAAAATTACCGGTGTAGATACACATTCTTCAGAGCATAAGGCTGTAGTGAATCTCGTAAATAAAGGGATTTTAGAAATTCCAAAAACAGAAGATGGAAAATATACAAATATAGCATCTATAAATACTAAAGATTCAGTTACAGAAGAAGAGATTGTAGCACTCTCTCAAAAAGCTCACGTTAATCCAAATCAGTTTAAACATGTAAAAACAAAAGGTGAATTTTACAAAAAACTTAATAGGGTTATTAAAAATATAGGAGAAATCTAATACTTAGATTGTTTTAGTTTGAAAATATATTCCCTATTACATTTTAAGGAAGAATTGACTGATCCGGTATTCAAAAGAATGGTTATATAATATATAAGGTATGTTAAATAAAATCTTGTTTGTATGAATGTTTTGATTTGCATTCTAATAGGGATGTTACAGTTGTAATTTTTGGTGTATAGATATACTTACCTAGATGCAGGATATGTTACTTATACTATCCTGAAGGTGAAATACGAATTGGTCATGTGAAAAATATTATGAAATAGAACGAGACTTCATGTTATAAAACCGTAGGAATAATGAATTTCTACGGTTTTTAGCATATTGTAGATGTAGAGTGAAGTTTCACTTTATAGGAAATCGGCTTTTTCTTTTTACAACTCTTAGTATATTTACTTCATCAAAAATTTTGTTCTTCTAGCAAGATCTCGTAAGATATTTGGGGATAAGAAGCTTTGAATTTCTTGAGCAAATAGTTGCAATTTATCAGATACGGAAATAGATATACAAAAACGCCATCCTTTCCTATGATTCTACAGAAAGAATAGCGTATTTTTTTCATTTTAGGTAAATTTTGTTTTATTAGCTTGATAATGATGGGCATGTAAGTGACCCCTTGTTGGTGAAAAATATACTATTCCTTCTGAATTGGTATGTATGGTGACCTCAATTAAAAGAACAAGGTTTTTATCAACATACAACTCATTGTACAGTCAGACATTTGAACAATCTCATCGAACAAGACCATAGACATGTAACAAGGCGCTTTGCCAAATTCGCAGGACTTCAAAGTATTCGTCATGCTTCATGTACCTTGAAAGGAATCGAAACCGATCATGCCCTATACAAATAAAACAGAAGTCATAAACCAGACTCCTGTTTTTCGGTGTGCAATGAATTAAGGGATTTATTTATAGTTGCATAATAAGTACTCCCCAATTGCTTATCTAGTTTGATGTTAATCAACTTTGCAACAGAATTTTAAAAAGTTATATTGATAAAAAATAAGAAAATTATATTTATATTTTGTTCTAAAGGTATTGTTTTATATGGATTTTGCAAATTATTACAGTGATTCTTTTAGAGGAAACTAGTCTTTACTTATAATATTTAGCTTAATATGACCATTTTTTAATGATAATTATCTGTTTTTTATTGATAAAATTCTAAAATATGGTTTTATTTTCAAAAAATTGTTATTATTTATTTGAAATTAATTATATTGACTTAAAGAAATTTGAAGTTTTTAAAAAACAAAATTATAAAAATATGCATAATTTTGTTTTTGGTTTGGTTTTATTATATTTTCCCAACATAATAAAAAACAATTGTTTAAGAGTTTTCCGTAATTTTTATGAAAAAATATTAAACTGGATGAACTGTAAACTATAACTATACTTGGAGGAAAAGTCATGTATGCAAAAATTATTGAAAATAAGCTCGAATCTTTGAAAGAAAGCGGACAATATCGAGAATTTGTTACAATTAATCGGATGCGTGGCCAATATCCTTTAGCACAATTGAATGGCCAGAAAGATGGGCAACCAGTTGTCGTTTGGTGCAGCAATGACTATCTAGGAATGTCTCAGCACCCAGTAGTTACTGAAGCAATGCATGATGCAATTCGAGCATTTGGTGCTGGTTCAGGCGGATCTCGAAATATAGGTGGTACACATTATCATTACGCTGCACTTGAATCTTCACTTGCAGAATGGCATGGTAAAGAAGCCGCATTAGTTTTTCCTACAGGATATGGCTCGAATGATGCAACATTACAATGTTTACTTCGTCTATTTCCAAATTGCATAGTATTTTCTGATGAACGAAATCACGCTTCAATTATTAATGGTATACGTAGCACTCAAGTCGAACGAGCAATATTTAGACATAATGATGTTAACCATTTGGAAGAGTTACTTGCAGCTCAACCACATGATCGAGCAAAAATTATTGTGTTTGAATCAGTATACTCAATGGATGGCGATATCTCACCGATTCAGAAAATTGCGGATCTTGCAGATAAATATAACGCTTTAACATTTCTTGATGAAGTACATGCAATCGGTATGTACGGTCCTCGCGGAGCAGGAATAGCTGCTGAACTAGGTCTTGTGGATCGATTGGACTTTATTCAAGGAACAATGGCAAAAGGTATTGGAGTAATCGGGGGATACATTGCAGCTTCATCATTACTAATTGATGCTGTTCGTTCTTTTGCATCTGGTTTTATTTTTACAACATCCTTACCACCAGCTGTTGTCGCGGCCTGTTATGCTAGTGTGGAACACTTAAAATCTTCAGATAACGAGCGGAACGCTCTACACCAAAAAACTAGCATGTTAAGAGAAGCACTTGCTCAAGCAAATATTCCGATAATGGACTCAAGTGAAACTCATATTCTCCCTATACTGATTGGTGATGCAAAAAAATGTAAAGCGGCTGCCCAACGTCTACTTGAACAACATCACGTCTATCTGCAACCTATTAATTCACCAACGGTTCCTGTTGGCACAGAACGCTTCCGAGTTAATGTTACACCAAATCACACTGAGGAACAGATAGCACAACTGGCCGTTGTATTAACAGAAGTTTTTAATTATTTCGATATTCCTTTTGCACCGCAGAACGAAGTGTTACACGGATGACAATTTTTATGTACATCTTCTGCTTAATCGTTTGGGGATTGAACTTTATTGCAGTAAAAATACAAGGTACTCCTGTAAGCCTTGAATTGTCATTAACCTATCGCTTGGTAGGGGCTGCACTAATGTTTATTGTCCTCATGTGCGTGGTACGTCCAAATGGTAGGCCTTCTCGTAAAGATGTTTTTCCCCTTGTTACTTTTGGGGTATGTAACTTAGCTCTAAGTTACTTGTGTTTATACTACGCGACAATTTGGATTTCTGCTGCACTAGTAACGCTGCTGTTTTCATTGAAGACAGTTCTGACACCAATTGCACTTCGTATATTTCTAGATGAGCGTCTTCATCCTCGAATTCTAATAGGGGGAATAGTTGGTATTGTAGGTGTTTCTATATTAGTTTATCCACTACTAACACAGGGCTCTAGTACAAGTGATCTAAAAGGAATAGGTCTCGCATTGTTTGGAACTATACTTACAGCTATTGGTGACGCAGCTTCCGCTCGAAATGCACGACGTGGTATTAATGCTGTTTATTCGAATAGTGTTGGCTTTGTTGTGGCTTCGATACTTTTACTTGCTGTTTGTACCTTTCAGGAACAGAACTTTATACTACCAACGTCCGTTTCTTATCTTGGAGCTTTGGCATTTTTAACTGTATTTGCTTCCTTTGGGGCATGGATGTTCTACCTCAAGCTAGTAGAACGAATTGGTGCATCAGTTAGTAGTTATATGGTGGCACTCTTTCCGGCAATAGGTGGGATTGCCTCTGTTGCGATTGGAGATTCTACACCTACTCTCTATTTACTGTTCGGATGTTTATTTAGTTGCATTGGAGCAGCAATTGCACTAGGATTTCGCTTACCGTACAGAAGTCGGAATATTATGAAAAATGAAAGCCCAGGGAATTAAAAAATTCCCATGGGCTTTATTTATAAAATATAATACTGTTCCCTTATAGTATGAACAGATCTATAGGATTTCTAGTGTAATTGTAAATAAGGCATAACTATCTAACAAATTGCATTCTCTATTTACTGATTTTTTAAATAAACATGATCGTTCCCCTTCAATAATGACAAATAAATCAATACATCTTTTTATTAAAAGTTATTGTTAAAAATATTAAAAAACTTTTTATATTGAATAGATATCTTACTAAAAGGATGGATCGCTTATTATAATCCGTATTTTCATTACCTTTCAGTTATGAAATATTTTCTTAATACAAAAACATTTTATTAATGCACCCCTACTACTAATATTAAGGAGAAAGGATAATCATGAAATATAAATCAGTATTTGATGTTATTGGTCCTATTACTATTGGAACACCTAGTGCTTATGGAGTAGAAGCAACAAAGATAGGACATATTGTTCGTCAGCTATTTTTAAAGCCTCCAGAAAAAATCGAAATTTCTTTATATGGGGCATTCAAAAAAACTGATTGCACTTTTGGGTCAGACGTAGCACTTGTTGGTGGTATTTTGGGCTTTGAAATGAATGACCCACTATTCTCTAAAGCACTTACAATTGCAGCAGAAAGAGGAATTACAGTTAATTGTATAGAAGAGATTGCAAAACCGTCTTATCCCAATACAGTAAAGATTACTTTATACAAAGGTGAAGATAAAATTGAGATGATTGCTTGTTCGATTGGTTGGGGAAAAATCAAAGTTATTGAGATTAATGGTTTTGATTTGAATTTAAATGAAACAAGATCAGCTCTTCTTATTATGAACAATGATCATTTTGGGACTATTTCGTCTGTAACTTCTATATTAGCAACACGTAAAATTAATATTAATAGGATACGTGTATCGCAAAAGGAAAAAGGAAAAATATCTCTATTGGTAATTGAAACTGAGGAACTATTAAATCATGAAGTAATTGAGGAAATTAAAGGATTACCAAAGGTTTATCAAACACTAGCCTTAAGTTAGACAGTTTTATCAGCATGTCCAGGTTTTAGAGATTAGTTACATAAGGCATATAGTTTTTGCATCAGAACCGGAAAAGACGACTGAAATGAAGTGCCCCCCAAATTGTTAGACACAGTTTAACAATTGGAGGGGCACTTTTTTATGGCTAAATTTTTTTCACAAGACAAAATATAAGCGATGCGACGGTATTTAGATGGGGCTGAAGATGGAGGAACAAATTCTACATCTGTAGGTGTTGATGCTAGTGAGCTCTATCAATGGATTAAAAGATATGAATCTTTAGGTGAAAAAGCTTTTAAAAAACGATATACATCCTACTCTTCCGAGTATAACTAGATGTACTTCATTATATGAATGAACAAGGGACATCTATTAGGGAAACAGCGGCGCTTTTCAATATTCCTTCTTGCAAAACATTTCGAAAATGGAAAGTAGTTTATGAAACAGGAGGATTGGATACCCTACAATCAAAGAAAAAGGGGCGTCCATCCATGGAAAAGAAAAAAACAAGCACAACTAAAGGACAAAGTGTAGTAGAAGGTTCAATAGAGGCGTTACAAGCGGAAAAAGAGCGTTTACATCTAATGGGGGTCCCACCCCATCGCTATCAAGCTAAGAAAATACAACTACCCCCAGAACGAGATTTTGTTCTAACTTGTAATAAAAAAGCTCTTTTTTCGTTTTGGGGTGAATTTGTTTTCTTAAGTTGATGGGCATGTATGGTGAGGCTTATACCAGCAGTAATTAAAAAAACCGTTATTTTGAAAAAAGTGACCAAAATAACGGTTTTCTGTTTGACTAAATAACAACTTTTTATAATTAAGTTTAATCATTTCTTACTTCGCTAAAGCCCCCTCTAGCTCAATAACAATGTCTAAAAACTTTATTTTCGACCTTTATACTAAGCTCTATTCCCCCCCATTTTATGATAAAGAGACATGATGACCCAAATAGCAGTTGGAAGTGCGATTGCTCCAATTGCCATAGACGCTAAGAGGCGAACTACACTGTCTGAGCCATCGACAAATAACAAAGTAATAATAGCAATTAAGAAGAGAAAGAATGGTATAGTTTTCAATAGATTGACTAATCCTTCTTTTCCTTTTGCCTTCCATTTGTTATTGTATGTTGCGATTACAGTCCAAGCTGTTGGGGTGGCAATTACACTGAGAATAACAGCTATTACATGAAGTAATGATTTTAAGGTACCAGAGCTTATCATTGCTCCAATCCATACAAGTACTGTTATTAAAACTAACGGAATTGCTAGACATTTTACGGAACGATTTGAATTTTCGTACTTTTCAATCGATGTGTCACGGTCACTATAAATTGGTTTTGTACCAGGATATGCTCGAAATAAATGAATATTTCCTTCTGAGGCAATATGCGACCATCCAGAAGATGAAAAAAAGTAAAAGTATTCCTCTTCTTCATCTTCTTTTAATGAACGATAATCTACATTGTAGATATAATCTGAGCTTTCTCCTTTTTCAAGCGTATACCCCATAAACTGAAAGTCACTGACATGCCAACCCTTCAAAGAAAATCGGCGTAATTTTTCCATGTCCTTATCCTCAGAAAAAGCTAACCCACCTGACGTAATATACTTTGTTTGTCTCATTCTTCAACCTCCTTCAATCCAGTTTCCGCTAATTGAATCATCAGTTTTCTTAGCTTCAGCTCTTCTTCTAATACTTCTCTGCCCTTCTCAGTAAGCAGATATGTTTTACGTCTTGAATCCGACCCATCATGCAAATAAATCCACTCTTGTTGTAATAACTTTTTAATAATCGTGTACATTGAAGCAGGACCTATAGTAATTGCCCCTTTTGTTGTTTCTTCAATTAAGTTCATAATAGCGTAACCATGCATTGGTTTACTTAAAGTAGCCATAATATTAAACATTGAATCTGTTAATTGCTCAGTTTTCTTCAACCAATCACCTTCTATATCTTTTTAAGATATATCATAAAATGATATGTATATCCAAAAACAATATATCATGATATGATATATATGTCTAGAGTTATATCACATATCGATACATAAATATGTGATATTTTTCCTTAAAAATCAAAAAAGAACCCTTACAATGGGCTTTTCGCTAAATCTAAAAATATAGGATGTTCTTGTTCATTATCCTTCTACAACTAAACTGCACTTTTTATAATTTTATTGGTTCATACTTTGCTGTCTATGACAGCAACCCTGTCACTACTCCATATAAGAGTAAAAAAGAAGCTGTCTTCAAAATGCCGTTATTCAACGACCTTTTGGGACAGCTTCTTTTTACACCTAGCGTCTAGCTTTAATGGTACATCGAGCGCTTCACCAATTATTGCTGGTGCAGCCGTTTCCATACAAAGCATTGCGAAAGAGCATTTGGGTCAACCCTATAGGCCAAGTGAGTTAAGGGACATCTTAAGTAACCCAAACACAGGAACACAATCTGGGGAGCCATCTTACGATAGAATTGGTGTTTTACCAGATTTAAAAGCTATATTATTAAAATTAGGATTTCAACCAAATGAAGAAGATTCAGCTTCAAAAAAACCGCGAGAACAAGAGCCAAATAACCAACACATACAGGCAAAACTGTTAAATTTTAATACGACTATTGAAGGTAATCTTAACGATAATGATAAGGTAGATATCTATACTTTTACGATTAATTCACCGCAAAATATAGATATTTCCGTATTAAATGAAAAACAGATTGGAATGACATGGACGCTTTATCATGAATCAGATTTACAAAACTTTGTAGCATATGGACAAAATAAGTCTAATGTCATTAAAGGAGAATATAATGCGAAACCAGGGAAATATTATTTGCATGTTTATAAATATGCAAATAAAAATGGGTCGTATGTATTAAATGTAAAATAGATTTTATGTATATGCATACATGAAACAAAAGGAACTCTCTAAATGAACTGTACTCCAATTGTTAGACGTAACTAATAATTGGGGTACAGTTTTTTATGACCAAATAGCTATCTTCCTATTTCGCTGCAGATATTACATCATTTTCGGAGATTGATTTGCAACATTTCTTCGTGTTCCATATTGTCCTTTAATTATAAGTAACTTATTTAACTCGCTTTATGCTCAGCGAAGGAAAATCTGTTTTTATTTTTTGAAAGGGTCCCTGCCCCATCTCCATCAACTTAAAAATTTATAGCGCTCTCAGAATGAAATTTTGTGTTAACTTGTAACAAAAAAATGAGCCGAACTCTCATAAATAACTGTAAAAAGGTGGGATTTTTGTTATGGGGATGTCTCAAAATATTAGCTTGATGGGAATGGGGTACTTTAAAATCTTAAGTTGATGGCGATGGGATAGCACCACATTACCAACAACAGCAGAAGATGCACTGCAACAAATTCAATTACTGCAACAAGAAGCACATGAAATGGATGAAGCATGGCAAGGAGAGCGTCCAAAAGCAATTCCAATGATGCCAGAAGTAATTGATTTAATGACATATCGTAACCATAAACAAGTGAAACAAGCATTACAACTTGGACAAATTCCAATGGGTCTTGATTTTAAAGAGGTGGAAGTTGTTGCCCATGATAGCGCGGTAAATGACCACTTAATGATTTATGGTGTAGACGATAGTATAAGAAAACAAATCGTATCAAGTATCATTTCTCAAACGAATAAAGACTGCTTTGAAAGTGTAACGTTAGTAGACACGAGCGACTACGGATTTATTCAATATAAAGAGAGTGTGAGCCACTACATCGTAGTAGAAAATGATGTGAATACTCATCTCAAGCATTGGATGGAAACTATTCGCGAACGATCCAATGAATTATCACAAGCAAGACAAGAAGGTAGAGAAGTACCAGCATTCACAAAACAACTTATTATCATCGCAAACGTCGAAGAATTTAATCGACTTGTTTACATCGAAGACACAGCAGCAGCAACTTTAATAGATTTATCTCGTGCAGTAGGCATTTACTTTATCTTGGCTGGTCATCATGAATATATGGACCGAAACAGAGATGCATTGCCAATGAAAATGCGAAGTAAACTAACAACAGCAATCATCGCAATGCCTTTAAACGACCAAAGCATTTTCAGCATCAAGTATGTAAGTAACGAACCAGCTTTAGGAAAAGATGAAGTATACTATTATGTAAAAGGAAGTATTACTAAATTGAAAATGCCAAGAGTAACGAACGAGGTGACGGTATGAAAAAAGGAGTGAAAATGAGTTTCATAAGTGTATTACTAGGAACATGCTTAACGCTTACAGGATGCAAGGTTGAGTATAAGGATATTGCCAAAGCACTGGATGAAGGTGATATGAAGACTGTGATGGCTGCAAGTGATGATGGGTATGCTTATGTGTCAGTAGGTGTTTATAGAATTCTAGAGTATCCGAAGGTGGGAGAGAAGAGGGATGAAAAGAAGAAGGATGAAGAAAGAATAGACCAAGTCACGGAAGGAATTTTTTCGATAAGGGATCATTCATTTTATGGTGTAACTTCACAGTCTAAGAGTACGTACACAATGCATTACTCTGGAGGACATATAAGTGATGTAACGGATAAAAAAGAGAAAAATGTGTATACAACAAACATAAGTTATTCCAATAAGAACATTCAGCTTTCTACACCTAATGTAGACGCCTCTTTAGTTACTTTCTTTTTTACAGATTTAAAAGGGCTTGCGAAAGTTACACCTGAAGATACAAGAAGAGGAATGGATGAGCCTGTACTGGTCACGTTTAAGTTTAATAAACAACAATTTGATAAAATTGTGAAACCGAAACTACACTTGGATTATGATGAATTTATATCAGCAGAACTAGAAATGAAGCTAAATTCACCTAATAAACCTAATGAAGTTGTAGATATGAGTTTGGATATCAAGTATAAAAAGAAAGTTCAGAATCAGTTGTTATCATTTGAAGATAGTTATGCTGTTGGCTTTGCGCATAAACAAGATAATGATAAAGGTGGAAAAAAGGAGTATTTAGATTATAAAAATAAATTTAATGAGGGGAGAGAGTCATGCCCATCAACTTAAGAAAACAAATCCACCCCAAAACGAAAAAAAGAGCTTTTTATTACAAGTTAGAACAAAATCTCGTTCTGGGGGTAGTTGTATTTTCTTAGCTTGATAGCGATGTGGCGAGACCCTTTATAGAATAAATAATTAAATGTTTATTGGAGGTTTTATTAATGAACAATATAAGTTCATGGCTATATAACATGAAAATCATAAATTACTTATTGGGAAGGAGTTGATAATTTAAAACTAAAGGAGAGATATTCATGATATATAGAAAAGCAAATCAGAAAGATTATGTTACAATTTTGAACATATGGGAAGAGTCGGTTTTAGCTACTCATCACTTTTTAACAGATACCGATAGAGAAGAGATTAAAAAAGAAATACCCTCATATTTTCAACATCTTAATATCCAGTTATGGTATGAAAAAGATGATTTAATTGGCTTTTCTGCTGTAAATAAACAACACTTAGAAATGTTATTCTTAAAACCAAATAAAACAGGTAAAGGATACGGTAAAGCTATTATTTATTCTTTAATTAAAGATTTTGATATTACGACAGTTGATGTAAATAAAGACAATAAGAGTGCAACTAAATTCTATATAAATAATGGCTTTTTTATAGTAAGTGAAACGGAAACAGATTCTTCTGGACGTCCATACCCTATACTACAGCTAAAGTTAAAATAAGGTAAAGGTGGAGCACCTTTGATTTTTGCACTAAACTACCGCGTTAGTCCAATAAGAATTAAACAGCTTTATTATTTTTTAAAGGACTTTATTGTAAGTTAAACAACTTTGTCGCTATACATCACAGAAAGATCAATTTCATATTGATATATCACTGTACCATTAATCCTCTTTCCCTAGCTTACAATTAAAATATATGCAAGTACTAAGCAAAAACCTTCCACTTATTCTAAGAATCTTTTTAAACGTTTTAATATAGTCAATAACAAACAAAATGGAGTTTAACAAAAAGAACTTGTAGCAATCACTAGAAGTTCTTTTTAAGAAAACACCCATTTACAAAAAAATCAGCCCCGTACACACAGAGCTGCAATAAGGAATGACAGAATGACTGGTAGTCAAGTACATCTTACTATTGATCTAGCAGCTTTGCGAAGTGAGAAAATTTTATTTTAACCTTAATAAAATAGCATTTTATTTCTCAATATCACAATGTTGAATATATGGTAGTATTAATTTATCGACAACTGGATACCCTCCAAATTTGCGAGAACAAGCCCTCTGTTATGAGGGTTTGTTTTTTTACGACCTTTTTAATTAGATTTTTTTCTTATTAACTGAATTTGAAAAATATCCGATTCCTTCAAACCCAATACACGCATTTCATCTTCCATCGTACGCCATGACTCAACTTTTATAGATTTTATACTGTTATTTCTCAATGTATATTCTCTTATATATTGTACTTCTTGTTTCTTATTTCCTTTCACAGTATCCTCCTATTGTTATTTACTTAGCCCCTGGTTACAGCAACGCTGGTACTGGGCCCTAATGCATAATTTAGTTCCATTACTACACAGACCTCTTATTCCCCTTTGTGAGGGGATGGGCAAAAACACCCTAATAAGACAAACTATTCTTTTATTTTTTCCTCATATTGTTTAGCAAGCTTATAAAAAGAAGAACGTTTGATACCATACTTTTTCATGGCTCCTACTGCTGTAATAGAACCAGATTTCCATTCCTTGTAAGAATCCGTAAATTCTTCCGTTATTTCGACAGGCGGACGTCCTAAACGTTTACCTTGCTTCCTAGCAAGAGCAATTCCTTCAAAAAGAATCCGATTTGGATTCTTTCAAAAAACAAGAAACATCTCTATTGTTAGAGATGTTTCTTGTTTTTACGAATTTTCACTTCAATAAATAATCACTATGAAACTTAGAGGAAATTGAATATATTTGTTGAAATTTTACATAAAAAGTCGTTTCCAACACATTTAACTGGCGCAATTAGATCTGACTTTTTTCCTCATATTTCTCGTCTGCCATAAAAGCACGAGATATGCCATGTATTACTCCTAAATATTCCCTCTAAATGACGAGATAAAAACTACAATCAATATTAGAAAGGAGGATTTATATTTTTTACTATTACTAGTAGGCTTGACCATATCATTTCGTAAATTGTGTACGTTTAGACACAACTTCCCCCCTTTACTGTACGCTAAGAGATATTTGTTTGGAAAATAATACCATATTTATAAAGGAGGATTACCCATGAACTTAAATGAAAATTCTTCAAATTCAGCAGAATGTGCACAGGCACAAACGATGAACGGTCACAGTCCTTTATTCGATCGTTTAAGTACAGATGGAAAATCTTACTGGGACTATATTACAAGATATGCCCCTGTTATTTATCAAGATATAAATACAAGGTCAGAATATGAGTATGGAGTAGTGGATTTAATTGCAAAATTTAATGCAGATGGGGACTGGAATATGGCTAACCAATGGGAAACTATAGGAGTAGTTCCTCAAGTCCCATATGTATATGCTTCTGTCCAAGAAACGAAGACACATCTCTTTGGATTTGAGTCAATATTTTGGACACAAAAAAGTTAAATCTAAGCTATTTTTTTAGCCAGATCTTCTATTGCTTGGGGAGTTTTATAACCAATGCTACTATGAATTCTCTTGCGGTTATACCATCCCTCGATGTATTGAAATAATGCTAAGTTTGCTTGTTCAAATGTGAAATATTTTGTACGATATACTTCTTCTTTCTTTAAAATGGCATGAAACGACTCGATACAAGCGTTATCATACGGACAGCCTTTCTTACTGAAAGAAGGTTTGATTTTAAAACTCGCGAGTAAGGTTTGAAATTCCTGACTTGTATATTGAGTCCCTAAGTCAGTATGTAGAATGAGCCCTTCTGGTGGTTTCTGTGTATAGTAAGCGTTTTCTAACGCTTTTACCACAAGATTTGTTGTCATATTTCGTGAAAATGAATATCCAACAATTTTTTTAGAATACAAATCCATCACAGATGCAAGGTAACACCAACCATCTTTTTGCGTGTGAATATAGGTAATATCCGCTACCCACTTTTCATTGATTGTTGTTGTAGAGAAGTCCTGTTCTAATAGATTTGTCCGTTCTTCTACAGTTGATTTTGATGAATGTGGTTTGTATTTTTTCAAGATAATGGAACGAATATTTTCTTTTTTCATGAGCCGTTGTATACGCTTTATGCTTACTTGTACACCTTGTTCCAATAGTGTTTGATGAATCTTAGGTGCACCATAACGCTCTTCGCTATCTTGATGAATTTGTTTAATTTTTTGGGTTAATTCTTTATTTTCACGACTACGCTTTGACTCTGTTTTGTGTTGAGATTGGTAGTAAGAACTTCTCGCTATCCCAAGAGCTTGGCACATCATATGAACAGAGTGCGTTTCTTTTTGACAATCAATGAACTGATGTAATTCTGTATCTTCTATTTTCTCGCGAATATGGCCATAGCCTTTTTTAATATTTCATTTTCTTCTTTTAAACGAAGCATTTCTTTTTTCATTCGTTTTAGATCTTCTAGTGTTATTTCATCTTCATCAACTGATGTGATAGGGGAATATATTTTAATCCATTTATAAACGGTTACCTCTGATACGCCATACTCGCTGCTTAATTGTTCACCAGGTTGTGTTTCATAACGAATACCTGTTGAATGATTTGAAATCATTCTTTTACCCTCGTCAAAATATGCTTTAAATTCAGGTCTTTTGTTAATGTAAGCGCGGAAAGCAGACTGTGAACATTGTAATCCATGATTATCTGTTAAATATTGCCACAGCACTCTCTTATAATAAAAAGTTTGCTTGGAATCACTGGATAGAAGGGTCGCAATATCTTTATAATATTCATCAATCTTTGAAACTTTAGTTCTTGTTTGTTTCGGCGTAAAACCATTTAAGTATTTATCGATTGTTCGACGATCAACGCTTAACTCTCTTGCTAATTGACTCTTATTTATTTTCATGTTCAAATTCTCCATTAGTAATTTTAGCTTAGGTAAGTCTGTAAGACTTTTAACCTCGAATTCTGTTTGAATATCTAGCTTAATATACACACTAACCACCTCAGGATTAGTATGGAGAATGGCGTCTTATCTGTACATATTTATTCAAGCATTAATGTACATATTTGAGCTATCATTTCTACAAGAACTACAGGATTTTGTGAAAGAATTAAAAAAGGTAAGTGAAATACATAGATAAGAGGTAGTTGTATCGGGTGTGTCAACGGTACCGGACCGAACCCGAAAGGGGACGGGAGGATAAGGAGTTGACATACTCACTATGCAACCCTCTTGTAGGTATCTTTGCCCATCCCCTCGAAATGGGGGAATAGCAAGTGAACTATTAGCAAAATCCTTATAGATAAAGGATTTTAACTTCTTTTTAAAATGTACATGTCAAATCATATACATTTTAATTGACACATTTCAAATAATAATGAGTTGTATTTTTGAAATGAAAAATTCTAGATTTATAGCCATGTCAAAAAGTACACTTTTTGAAGGAGTGTAAAACACACAAAGTCTATGTATCAAGACATCTAAAACAACACTTTTAAAGTACTTCTAAAAAATAGGTATCTTTTGAAGCATAACGGAATAAGTAAATTAGTTATTTTATTGAAAACGTCCCAAAAAGTAAAGTTTTTGGGACGCTTTATTATATAGATAGTACGGGTGCAATACCATAGGTTGAGGATGTTCCAAAAATTTATTTCAAAATTGAATAAGGGTGTTTTTACCCATCCTCGAGGATTTGGGCAAAAACACCCTTTTTATGAATTTGGAAAAACTTTCAGGGGTACGGAAACAATTATGGATTTCAAGGGCCACTCTAGGATTAAATTCCAAAACTTAATTTTGATAAGTCTATTTGAGAGCTTCTAAAGCCTTTAACCTCAACAACTTGCTATATTATCAATAGGGTTTACTCCATTGAGATAAATTTTAAAATATATATTGTTAAAAAATAATTTAAGTATTGTATTTCGGGCTCTGAAAAGTAAAAAATACACATAAATTCTATTTTTTACAGATGTGGCGGGTTATTCTTTGAATCGTTTCCGTACCCCATATTTATTGAAAACATTGCAAAGAAAGCCCCTTAGAATGTTGGTTCTTCACTCCCACCAATGCTTCATTTCACTGAATCTAACGTCCCATAGTTTAGCATTTCCGGAAACGATAATCGTAATTTCGCTTATTTTGTCATCAGATGCTAAGTTTAAAGGTTCTGCGTTAGGATATTGTTTAATATGAGCTATTTCTTTTCCATCTAGCAGTATAGTGATTTCACCCTTGTCTGGAATGCTAAAATAAGAGTAGAACATCACCTCTTTCTTGTTCTCCAAGATGTAAGTATATGATTTGCTTTTATCACCTTCACTGTTATACACGTTCATTTTGGGTTCTATTTTCTTACCTGATATGGTGAAAATCGGAAGATTTTTAGTCATGGGCATGGTTCCATTCATTTCTTTCACATTGTGTAATGCTTGAATCGGGCCTTCTCTTTTTGCCACAACATAATTGATGGTTTCTGAGATCACGATTACTCCAACTAGAAGAACAACAATAGATAGAGCCGAAGCAATAAGCTTTTTATAAGAAATTTTTGAAGAGAACCCCACTCTATAGGCGATAAATCCTATCGCTGCACCTAATGTATTAGATAAAACATCAGCTACATCAAAGCCGCCAAGATGAGTTAAAGCCTGCAACGATTCCAGAACGAGAATCGTTAAGACAAACAAGGATATGAACTTCCCAAAACCAGAACGATACAACAGAGGAATTACTACTCCAAAAGGGATAAAAGCAGCAATGTTTCCAAAGTCAAATAACCATGAAAAAGTTGGTTCTGGAAATTGAAGCGGAACACTGTTCGGAACAAGCAAAAATGTGTATCCATAATCGCTGGTTGCATCATCTAATCTATTAAAAGCAAAGAACATAAAATATAAAATTAAAATTGTATATAAAATGGTTCCTGCAATGATGAATTTCCGTAATTTTGCTTCCATAATCTCTCCTTAATTTCGACATATTATTTACCACAAATTATTATTATACTAAATTGTGATTATAAAGCGTATTTTTCTTCAGGGGTTCAAAAAAGAAAGAATCGTTGCCGTGCCCCTAGTAGAGTGAAAATGACCTGATTTTAATATTTACTGACATATTTCAAGAGTGAAATATGCTAAAATTATCCTATCAATAATTACAATGGGATTATCTGCTTACATTTGCTTGAACAAAAAGATGCAATGAGGCTTTCGATAAAAGTGAATAATCTTATGTATGTTAGGCGTATAGCCTAATAAATAAATTTTATATTTTATTATTGGGAGGACGAAATAATGGATTTGGTAAACAAATTTTTAAACGGCTTGAGAGCAGCATTATCAACAGATGAGCTCGAGGCACTAAATAAAGCGTACGGTGCTACAAAAGAGGATATTGATACATTAAGGTCAGAATATCCAAATTGTCCAGAATCACTAATCTCTTTACTTGAAAATATTGATGGTACATATTGGCGGAAATATGGAGAAAACAAAATTGCGGTATGTATTTTAGGCTCAGATGTTGAAGAGTATCCATATTATTTGCTTTCTACACAGCAGATGCTCGAAAGTTCAAAAGAAGAAGAAGACGTCTCCTATCTTTTAGAATACCAAGATGACGAGGATGCTGTTGATTCTAAGATAAATCCAGAAGGACTTCTCCCTGGCACGTATATTCATTTTTCAGACTGTATGAACAATGGTGGAACATCAAGACTCTATATTGATTTTAACCCTTCTGATGAAGGTGTATGTGGTCAAATAATTCGCTTTTTGCACGACCCTGATCAATATGAAGTGATTGCAAACAGCTTTGATGAGTATTTACAGGATCTTCTTGATGGTGGTTTTAATTTTCTAGACGAAGAAGAATAATCTCAATAATTTGTAAAGAATTACACTTAAACTAACGGGTGCTTTAGTTGAACAAGATTTAAACAACTTTATTATTAATTTTTGTCTACAAACACATTTAACAGGTTAGAAATTAAACAACTTTAAAGAGCCTTACTACAATATGATTTGTAGCGAGGCTCTTATATTTTTAAATCAGAATTAAATAACTTTATTATCACTTTACACAAGACTTACTTTAGAAACTATGTCCTAAAAATGTACGTTTTAGATTTCTTGTATGTAGTTTTAATTGAGCCTTTTGATTCATCCGTAAAAGTATACTTTTACGAATGTCTCAAAAGCTATGTCCCTGATATGTACACTTATGAGTCATAAAAGATTGGAATAAAATAACTTTATCAACAAATGTTATAGATAAATATGGTAAAATATACATAGAGTAACAGCTCAAAAAGTAAAATGGTGATTCAAGTTAAAAAAGTACTCATGTGGGTGCTTTTTTTCTCTGTCTTACATACACAAAAGGGGATTTCATCATGAATATTATCAACTTAGAACTAGTACGAAAGAGAAAAATAAAGGAAAATAAAATGATTACAATACCCATTATTGAACGGGTTTTTGAAGTAAATGGAGAAATTCAGTTTGAAGTAGCTGGTGAAAAA
>NZ_FPAF01000031.1 GCF_900116295.1 Bacillus sp. 103mf | reverse complement strand
CTCCCTGGTGCCGCTGTTACTGCCATCCAAATTGATGGCGTATTACACGAATTTTCGACAGTTGAGGGTGTAGTAGAAGATGTTACAACGATCATCTTAAACTTGAAAAAGTTAGCTCTCAAAATCTACTCTGAAGAAGAGAAGACACTCGAAATCGATGTACAGGGCGAAGGTGTTGTCACAGCTGCTGATATTACTCACGATAGTGATGTTGAAATCTTAAATCCAGATTTATACATTGCGACGTTAGCAAAGGATGCGCATTTCCGCGTGCGTTTAACTGCAAAGCGTGGCCGTGGGTATACGCCAGCTGATGCAAATAAGAGCGAGGATCAACCAATAGGTGTAATTCCTATTGATTCTATTTATACTCCAGTATCACGTGTGACTTACCAAGTGGAAAAGACACGTGTTGGACAAGTGGCAAATTATGATAAGCTTACGCTTGATGTATGGACGGATGGAAGCATCGGGCCAAAAGAAGCTATCTCTTTAGGTGCCAAAATCTTAACAGAGCATTTAAACATCTTTGTTGGTTTAACTGACGAAGCACAAAATGCTGAGATTATGGTCGAAAAGGAAGAAGATCAAAAAGAAAAAGTTCTAGAAATGACAATTGAAGAACTTGATCTTTCTGTTCGTTCTTATAATTGCCTAAAACGTGCAGGTATTAACACTGTACAAGAGCTTGCGAATAAAACTGAAGAAGATATGATGAAAGTTCGTAACTTAGGACGTAAATCTTTAGAAGAAGTTAAGCATAAGCTGGAAGAATTAGGTTTAGGCTTACGTAAAGACGACTGAGGATTTAAATTCATCAACGAAGGAGGGAACTACGAATGGCATACAGAAAATTAGGCCGTACAAGTGCGCAACGTAAAGCTATGTTACGTGACTTAGCTACTGATTTAATTATCAATGAGCGCATCCAAACGACAGAAACTCGTGCAAAAGAACTTCGTTCTGTAGTGGAAAAAATGATCACTTTAGGTAAACGCGGAGATCTTCATGCTCGTCGTCAAGCAGCTGCTTACATTCGTAATGAAGTTGCTAATGCTGAGACTGGTCAAGATGCATTACAAAAATTATTCGCTGATGTAGCTCCACGCTATGCTGAGCGTCAAGGCGGATACACTCGTATTGCAAAAATTGGTCCACGTCGCGGTGACGCTGCACCAATGGTAATTATCGAGTTAGTATAATGTCAAGCAAAAGGGCAGGACAGTACTTTTTAAGTAACTGGTCATGGCCCTTTTTTTTTAAGTATAGAAGAAAACGTTTATTTGGCTGAATAATGGAAGAGGGTGTCCACAAGTGAAAAAAGAGAAGCTTCGTGCTGAGAACATATCATTTCAATATCCTCAAGCTGCTTCTTACGCCCTGCGTGACGTTTCACTCTCCTTATATGAAGGAGAGTGGGTATCTATTATTGGACAGAATGGGTCAGGGAAATCAACGCTTGCAAAGTTATTAAATGGCTTGTTTTTACCATCAGGAGGAACAATTACTGTAAATGGAACACTTGTTTTATCAGAAGAAACTGTATGGGATATTCGTAAGCAGATTGGAATGGTTTTTCAAAATCCAGATAATCAATTTGTCGGAACAACTGTACAGGATGATGTTGTCTTTGGGCTTGAGAATGCTGGAATGCCAAGAGAACTAATGGTAGAACGTATGAAACACGCTTTGGAGCTCGTTCGAATGGAAGAATTCCAAAATGAAGAACCTCACTACTTATCGGGTGGACAAAAGCAGCGCGTTGCAATTGCAGGCGTATTAGCACTCCAGCCGTCTATTTTAGTATTAGACGAGGCAACATCTATGCTTGATCCCCAAGGCCGTAAAGAAGTGGTAGAAACGGTAAGAGACCTTGTTCGTACGAAGGGAATTACAGTTCTTTCGATTACTCACGACTTAGAAGAAGCAGCGCAGTCAGATCGTATTATTATTTTAAATCGCGGAGAATTACTAGAAGAGGGAACACCTGAACAAATTTTTCAATCACCGGAAATGCTGCAAGAAATCGGTTTAGACGTACCATTTTCAGTGAAAATGGCAGAATTATTGAAAAGCAATAAAATTCCTATACAATCAATGCATCTTACAATGGAAAGTTTGGTGAGCGAACTTTGGAGATTACATTCCAAAAAGTAGAGCATCGTTATCAATATAAAACCCCATTTGAAAAACGAGCCCTTTACGATATAGATATTTCGCTTCCTAGTGGTGGTTATTATGCGATTATCGGTCATACGGGATCGGGTAAGTCAACGATGATTCAACATTTAAATGGCTTATTACAACCAACGACTGGTACTGTTCAAATTGGGGAATATAGAATTTCTTCTCAAAAGAAAGCGAAGAAGTTAAAGCCTCTTCGAAAAAAAGTAGGGGTTGTTTTTCAATTTCCAGAGCATCAATTATTTGAAGAAACGGTAGAAAAGGATATTTGCTTTGGGCCTTTAAACTTTGGTGTATCTGAAGCAGCGGCAAAACAAAAGGCAAAAGATGCCATTCGGTTAGTTGGGCTACCAGAGGAGCTATTAGAACGATCTCCGTTTGAATTAAGCGGTGGACAAATGAGACGCGTTGCTATAGCAGGTGTACTCGCGATGGAGCCTGAGGTATTAGTGTTAGATGAACCAACAGCAGGACTTGATCCTAAGGGACAAAATGAACTTATGGAGATGTTTTATCATCTTCACAAGCAAAAAAATCTTACGGTGATTCTTGTGACACATAATATGGAGGATGCTGCAAAATATGCAGACAACATTGTTGTGATGCATAAAGGAACGGTCTTTTTGCAAGGAACATCAGAGGAAGTCTTTACGCATGCAGATGAGCTTGAACAAATTGGTGTATCTCTTCCGATGTCGCTAAAGTATAAGCGAGAAATTGAAGAGAAATTAGGCATTTCTATACCGAAAGCCACCTTGTCTTTAGAAGATTTAGCAGATGAAGTCATACAACTGTTTAGAAAAGGTGGGGATTCATCATGCAGCAGTTAATTATTGGAAGGTACATTCCGGGAGAATCTGCTATTCATAGATTGGATCCTCGTACAAAACTGTTAATGGTCTTTTTATATGTATTTGTTGTATTTTTAGCAAATAATGCAATTTCATACGGCTTGCTATTTTTGTATGCACTCATTGCTTTGTTTTTTGCAAAAGTGCCGATTCGTTATATTCTTTCTGGGCTAAAACCTATTTTATGGATTTTTTTATTCACGTTTTTTCTGCACATTTTTACAACAAAAGAAGGTGCTGTACTCGTTCAATTTGGATGGTTTTCTATATATGAGAAAGGTTTGGAGCAGGGAATTTATATTTCTATTCGTTTTTTGGTCATTATTTTAATGACGACCTTATTAACATTAACGACAACACCAATTGAAATTACAGATGGCATGGAGACACTGCTGCATCCTTTAAAACGTATAAAAGTTCCTGTTCACGAAATCGCACTTATGATGTCTATTTCTTTGCGCTTTATTCCAACTTTGATGGATGAAACAAGTAAAATTATGAAAGCACAAGCTTCCCGTGGTATAGACTTTGCAGGCGGTCCAATGAAAGACAGGGTGAAGGCGATTATCTCGTTACTTGTACCGCTATTTATTAGTGCATTTAAACGTGCAGAAGATTTGGCAATTGCTATGGAAGCACGAGGTTATCAAAGCAACGGATATCGTACGAAATTCCGGCAGCTAGAATGGAAATGGATCGATACATTAACGCTTTTAAGTCTATTTGGTTTAGCGTGTATTTTAATTTTAGTTCGATCGTAATGGAGAGTATGAATATGGAAAGAATAAAATGCACAGTTTCGTATGATGGAATTAACTTTTGTGGATATCAGATTCAACCGAATCAACGTACTGTTCAACAAGAAATAGAGAAAGCTTTGCAAAAGGTGCATAAAGGGGAAGCTGTTCGTGTACAAGCGTCAGGAAGAACAGATTCCAACGTTCATGCCAAAGGCCAGGTTATTCATTTTGATACACCCCTATCATTAACTGGAGAGCAATGGATGGCGGCTTTAAATACAATGCTGCCAGATGATATTGCTGTGCAGCAGGCTGAGAAAAAAACGTTAGACTTTCACGCAAGGTACGGCGTTGTAAAAAAAGAATATCGTTATCGTGTATTATTATCTAAAAAAGCTGATGTATTCCGTAGAAATTACGTATATCAGTATCCGTATGCATTGGATATAGAATCTATTCGAAACGCAATTCCTTATTTTATTGGAACACATGATTTTACTTCATTTTGTTCGGCAAAAACTGATAAAAAAGATAAAGTACGAACAATTTATGAAATAGATTTAATAGAACAAGGCGATGAGTTAAGCTTTCGCTTTGTTGGAAATGGTTTTTTATATAACATGGTTCGAATTATTGTCGGTACGCTGCTTAGCGTTGGTCAAGGAAAAATTGCTCCTGAAAGCATTCCAGACATTTTAAAAAAACAAGACCGCCGTTTTGCTGGAAAGATGGTACCGGGGCAAGGCCTTTATTTATGGGAGGTAAACTATAACAACTAATCCTGGTGTAACATTTGCTTGACATTAGAAACTCAAAAGGATATCATAACATATGGTATTGTTTCTAAAACCACGATTAGCCCCGGAAGGAAATCGTGTTTAAGATAAACAATAGATTTTTTCTATGGAAAAGATAACGAGTAGGAGGGAAACAAATGCGTACGACTTTTATGGCAAAAGCTAACGAAGTTGAGCGTAAATGGTATGTGGTTGACGCTGAAGGTCAAACTTTAGGTCGCCTTGCTAGTGAAGTAGCATCCATTTTACGTGGTAAAAACAAACCAACATTTACACCACACGTTGACACGGGTGATCATGTAATTATTATTAACGCTGAGAAAATTCACTTAACAGGTAATAAATTAAACGATAAAATTTACTACCGTCACACTAACCACCCAGGTGGACTTAAGCAAAGAACAGCTCTAGAAATGCGTACAAACTACCCTGTACAAATGTTAGAGCTTGCTATTAAAGGCATGCTTCCTAAAGGACGTTTAGGACGTCAAATGTCTAAAAAATTAAATGTGTATGCTGGAGCTGAGCATCCACATCAAGCACAAAAACCAGAAGTTTACGAACTTCGCGGATAATTAATTAAAGGAGGGCTTACTTTGGCACAGGTACAATACAATGGTACTGGACGTCGTAAGAGTTCAGTAGCACGCGTACGCCTAGTTCCAGGCGAAGGACGCGTTATCATTAACGGTCGTGATTTTGAAAACTATATCCCATTTGCTGCATTACGTGAAGTAGTGAAACAACCTCTAGTTGCAACAGAAACTTTAGGTAACTACGATGTACTTGTAAATGTACATGGCGGTGGATACACTGGTCAAGCTGGTGCTATCCGTCACGGTATCGCTCGCGCTTTACTAAAAGCTGATCCAGAATACCGTTTAACATTAAAACGTGCAGGTCTATTAACTCGTGACGCACGTATGAAAGAGCGTAAAAAATACGGTCTTAAAGGTGCTCGTCGTGCACCTCAGTTCTCAAAACGTTAATTTTTGCGAACTTCAAACCTCAGCCTTTTGGCTGGGGTTTTTTTATGTTTTTAAACCAGCTGCTTTTGGGTAGTGAGAGTTTTTCATTAGTGGAGAACGCGGCTGATGAGGCCCCCCACGGATGGAAGTTTCACTTTACCACTCCCTTCTTTGGAATATTTTAGTGCTATCTTCTTGTGTATGCTTCCTACTGAGAAGTTTAGACTAATACGTACATAGGGAGGTTTTAAGTACTATGAATGTTATTGTAAGTCTGAAAGAAAAACAAAGAGAAAAGCAACTGAAGTATGAACGTAAAATGTTGCGTGAATTATCATTACAAAAACTCAGAGACAATATTCGTGATTGCTTTTGTATGGATACATTTCATCGTCATTATGAAGATTATTGTATAGAACTGGGTATTGAGTCCTATTTATTAGGAGCTAGGTATAGTAAGTTTGGGTATTATGGAGAATCCCTTTTGGATGTAAAAAACAGATCATCTCATGAAGAAATTCAATTAACAGAAATGCTGTTTCATTTTTTGACAAGTATTCTTTTGAATGTTTTAGAAGAAAACGAAGATGAGCGGTTGTATCAATCGTGTCGTCATTTTATTAGTGCTTGGTGGCAACAAGGATATGAGAAGGGTGAGAAAAGATATCGCATGAAGCTGCATTAAGTAAATCATAAACTTTCCTCTTGTCCCATATAAGTAAGTAGAGGGACTAGCTAGAGGAGGAAAGGTATGAAAAGAATTCGGATTATTTCTTTTATGTTAGCAGCGGTGGTACTCTTTTTTTTAGTAAAGCAGGAATTTCAAATCACAAAATCATGGAGAGCATGGAATTTGCCTTTGTCTGGA
The DNA here is from genome assembly GCF_900116295.1 of Bacillus sp. 103mf. GTDB lineage: Bacteria > Bacillota > Bacilli > Bacillales > Bacillaceae_G > Bacillus_A > Bacillus_A bruguierae. Next base: position 4,785 of record NZ_FPAF01000031.1, on the reverse strand, counting down.
AAAATCATTGTATTAGATGCTGGTCATGGTGGCCCAGATGGAGGAGCGGTTGGCGGAGAAGATATTGTTGAAAAAGATATTACACTAGAAATTACTAAAAAGGTACGAGACTATTTGCAGGAACAAGGAGCACTTGTTATTTTAACGCGTAATGGAGATTATGATTTGGCTGACAAAAGCACGAAGGGATATAGTCGCCGTAAAGCAGAGGATTTAAAAAAACGTGTAGAAATTATTAATAAGCCTGATGTTGACTTTTTTGTTAGTGTGCATTTGAATGCCCTTCCAAGTGGTAGCTCAAAAGGAGCACAAACATTTTATTATCGTTCTTTAGTAGAAAACGAACGAGCGGCAAAATTTATTCAAGCTGAATTACGAACAAGTCTTGAGAATACGAACCGTTCGGCGAAAACAATTTCTCATGTTTATTTATTAAAGTATGCGAAAACACCTGGTGCATTAGTTGAAGGTGGTTTTTTATCAAATGTAAACGAAAGATATTTACTAAACTCAGAGAAATATCAGCAAAAAGTTTCCGCTGCTATATATCGCGGGGTCTTGCGCTACTTTACTGAAAAAGGAAACCCTCCCGATTAAGGGAGGGTTTCTTTGTAACGGAGTTTTCCGAAAATATGCTATACTTACAATGAAAACGCATTTATTTCGGTTTAACGGCAATTACATGCTCGTAAGAAATTAATTTCAATTATCTTCATAACAGGGGGCGGGACAGATTATGGTAACGAAAGAACAAGTAATGGGAGCACTTGAAGGGATTGTAGATCCGTTTCTAAATAAAACATTAAAAGAAACAAATGCTATTAAAGAAGTTACAGTAAAACCAGAAAAAGAACATGTTAGCATTAAAGTTGCAATTGTGAAAACAGGAACAGCGGAACAAATGCAGCTGCAAGGAACACTTGTAAAATTAGTGAAAGAATTAGGAGCAGCGACAGTAGGATTGCGCTTTACAGAATTTACCGAAGAGGAACGATTACAATTTGCTCCGCAAGAAGAGCAGAGTGAATCTTTATTATCACCGCATGCTAAAACAACTTTCTTAGCAGTAGCGAGTGGAAAAGGCGGTGTTGGAAAATCAACGGTTTCTGTAAACTTGGCGATTTCTCTTGCCCGTTTAGGGAAAAAGGTTGGGATTGTTGATGCTGATATATACGGATTTAGTGTGCCGGATATGATGGGAATTGAAAAACGTCCTATTGTACGCGGTGATAAAATCATTCCAGTAGAACGTTTTGGTGTGAAAGTTATTTCTATGGGATTTTTCGTAGAAGATAATGCGCCTGTTATTTGGAGAGGTCCTATGCTTGGTAAAATGTTAAATCATTTCTTCACAGAAGTAGAGTGGGGGGATTTAGATTACTTAGTGTTAGACTTACCTCCTGGTACAGGTGATGTAGCATTAGATGTGCATTCAATGCTTCCGGCATGTAAAGAAGTTATTGTAACAACACCGCATCCAACAGCAGCTTTTGTAGCAGCTAGAGCTGGCGCAATGGCACTTCGTACAGAGCATGAGATTATTGGTGTTGTGGAAAATATGTCTTATTTCGAAAGTAAAGTAACTGGTGAAAAAGAATATGTATTCGGAAAAGGCGGAGGGGAAAAATTAGCAACAGAACTGCAGACAGTAGTACTCGGTCAAATTCCGCTTCAGCAACCAGATTGGAATACAGAAGAATTTGCTCCATCTGTATACGATGAAAATCATAAAATTGGAGTAATCTATAAACAAATTGCTCAGCAAGTAATTGAGAGAGCTGCAATTAAACAAAAATAACCCTCAGTACGAGGGTTATTTTTGTTCTTTTTTGCCTTCTTCTGATCCGCCTTCTTTTTTCTGTTCACCACCACTTTTCTGCGCTTTTTCAACACCTTTACTAATAATATCAATCATTTTTGCCTGAAATAATGGACTTTCGGCAGTTTCGGTTAAGACTTGCTGTAAATATTGACGGTACTCTTTACTTTTCATTGTTTGCATCATGATTTTTCCTACTTCTGGATTTTTCATGATTTCTATAACACCAGCTTGATAATCAGGATCTTTTAATAAAGTTTTCATTAAATTTGTTTGTTCTTTCTCGATGCTTTTTGCAAATTTAGTGGCAAACTCAGGGTCTTTAAATACTTTTTCCCAAAATTGTTGCCCTTTCTCTGATATCATAGTATCTTCAATCGTTTTTTTTACTACAGATTCGTCTAAAATAAGAGCTTGTTTCATTTTTTCATCGGTTAGTACATCTTGAATTGCTTTTTTTCCTTGATCCGTTTTTAAAATATCAATAATCATTTTTTTCGTTTGATCATAATCTAATTGGGATTTCGCTTCTTTTTCCTGTGCGCATGCAACGATTCCGATAAAAAGGATGAAAGAGACCGAAATGAGTAGAATCCGTTTCATCAGCTAGGGCTCCTTTCACGTGTTTCTCTTTTTAATATAAATCTCTTAGGAGAATTTATACATATTGATGGCTAGCTTTTTAAAATTGACATTGTTACAATTTAATTAGAAATATATATATAATGGGGGATATGTCTGTGAATAGCCGAAATTGGGTACGACTCTTTTTGACGACTTTATTTCTTGGGGGAAGCAGTACAATCTTTATCGGTTTTATTTTAGAGTGGGACAAGTACAATGAATTTTTTCAAAATTCCGACGGGAAGGAAATCCTAATGGTTTCTTTTTGGTTGCTTGGAGTCGGTTTTATTTTTAGTGTAATCAGTCAGATGGGTTTCTTTGCATATCTAACAATTCATCGATTTGGGCTGGGGATGTTTCGTTCTCCCACCCTTTGGAATGTAATACAAATGTTCTTAATTGTGTTTGTATTATTTGACTTTGTATATTTACGCTCCGTATTAATTGCAAATGGGAACGCATCACTGGGTACGAATATTTTTGTTGCCGCAGCTCTTTTTTTGTTTGGAATAATCGTTGCTTACATAAAAAGCAAGGAGACAAACAAGAAGGCGTTTGTTCCAGCGTTATTCTTTATGATTGTTGTAACTATTATTGAATGGGTTCCAGCATTACGTATTAATGATACGAATTGGTTATATTTAATGGTTGTTCCATTGCTCATTTGCAATGCATATCAGGTTTTGATATTGCATCGTTTAATAGGACAAAAAAGCTGATTCCTATATTGGAATCAGCTTTTATTTAGTGGATAAGGATGAGTTTAATCTATGTCTTTACTTTTAGCTTTTGTATTTGAGATGAGCTGGGAAACAGAGATGTTTTCAAATCCATCTGTTTTTAATTTTTGAATCAGCATTGGCAATGCTTTATTTGTTTGTAGCGCTGAATCAGAAGCGTGAAGTAGAATAATATCTCCTTCGTGCAAGTTTTCTGAAACGGTTGTAACAATTTTATTGACTCCAGGGTTTTTCCAATCATTTGAGTTATTGCTCCAATGTACAACCGTATACCCAAGAGATTCAGCAATTTTTAATACCGTTTTATTAAAATTACCATTAGGAGGGCGTAGGAGTTGAACTTGTTTCACTTGAAGTTTTGTAAATATGTCCTGTGCCTTTAGGAGATCTCTTCGGATTTCGCTAGCCTCTAAAGACGTATAGTCTTTGTAATTGTATCCCATACTTCCAATTTCGTGCCCGTCTTTTATAATGCGCTCTACAATATCAGGGTGACGTTCTGCCCACGCAGCAGAAAGGAAGAAGGTGGTGTTTTTAATCTTTTTTTCTTTTAATGTATCTAGTATAGGTAATGCTTTCTCATCTCCCCAACTAATATCGAATGTTAAAGAAACTTGTTTTTTTGTCGTGTCTCCTTTATAAATTGCTTTCGGACCAGTAGCTGTTGAAAAAGCTGATTGATAGGAATATGTTTTTAAAAAAAGTAGCCATGCCGTAAAAAGGGAAAGCACAATAATAAGACTAATTTGTTTAAACTTATGTTTACTCGTTATAAAGAAGAAAAACATCGCTTCTCCGCCCCTTTGTCCAATCCTTTTCAGTTACTTATATGCAGAAAAAGAAGAAAAGAGAACTAAACGATTAACATCGTAAGAAAAGGATATAATGAACGGTATGTAGATAAGAAACAGCTGAGGTGACAGAATGATTGGATTACTGATCACGGAGCAGGAGCAAAAGGAACTAGAATATGTATTGAAAAGAGAACTAGACGAGTTATTATTTGACTTTGCAGATAAACGAATTCATCATGTTGTAAAAAAGACGATGGAAGAGCGATATAAATTGTTGTTTACTTTATTTACAAAAATTGCTCCACCTGAAGATTGTACAAGGTATATGAGAAAAAGAATTTTTTATTAAAAAGTATTGACGGTATGATTCTATATATGATAAATTAATATTCGTCGCTGATGAACGAATTCATCAAGCACGAAAAAAGAAATAAAAAACATTGTTGACATTGAAAAACAAAGATGTTAACATAAGGAAGTCGCAATTGAGCGGCGGATAAGTTCTTTGAAAACTGAACGAAACAAACAACGTGAAACGTCAATTTTTATTTATGATGCTAGACAAACTTTATTGGAGAGTTTGATCCTGGCTCAGGATGAACGCTGGCGGCGTGCCTAATACATGCAAGTCGAGCGAACCGATTAAGAGCTTGCTCTTAAGAAGTTAGCGGCGGACGGGTGAGTAACACGTAGGTAACCTGCCTATAAGACTGGGATAACTCCGGGAAACCGGGGCTAATACCGGATAACATTTCGCACCGCATGGTGCGAAATTGAAAGGCGGCTTCGGCTGTCACTTATAGATGGA
>NZ_FPAF01000007.1 GCF_900116295.1 Bacillus sp. 103mf | reverse complement strand
ACATATACCATATCACTTCCGTGATAATCTAAATCTAAATTAGGAACCGAGTTAACAACTGGCACTGATAACTCATCCTCGATTGAGACTATTTCAACATCTCCTAGACGAGATTCAAGCTCATCTTTCAAATGTCTTTGCGTTAAAACAAGATTCGTTTGACTATCTTCTATTAAATAGTTAAAACGTTCAGTTGGATCATCCGGCTGGATTGGTAAATACGCCCCGCCCGCCTTTAAGATGGCAAGCAAACCAATCATCATCTCAGGAGAACGATGTACGGCAATTCCTACAATTTGATTCTTTTCGACACCTTTTCCTCGCAGTACTCGGGCAAGATGGTTAGCTTTCTCATTTAATTGACGATATGTCAGCGTGCTTCCTTCAAATCGAACCGCAATATGATCTGGTGTTTTCTCCACTTGTTTTTCAAACAATTGATGAACCGTTTCATACTTAGGATACTCATAAGCTGTACGATTAAAGTCTTTCAGAAGAATCTCTTGTTCTTCTTTAGACACAATTTTCATATCCGAAATAGCAATATCGGGATTTTCTATTATCTGTTGTGCAATTCTCCTAAAATGCTTTGCTATCATTTTAATTTTGCTTTCCTTGTAAGCCAATGCATTGTAACTAAATTTAACACATAACTCTTTACGAGGAATAACAGAAATAGTACAATCATAATTCGTTTGTTCGAAACCATCCATATCTAAAACTTCAAAATTTTCCTCATAACTCCCATCTAATTCATCATTTCCTGGAAAGTTTTCAAATGCCATAATATGATGAATTAAATTATTTTTTAGAGGGCTAACATCTTGTATATCCGCTAAAGAAATGTAACCATACTCATTAGCATTTATCATATTTTGATGTACTTTATTTAATAAACTTGAAAAAGTTTCTGAAATTCCACTTTGTACTACTAAAGGAATCGTATTAATAAATAAACCGACCATATTTTCAATTCCTTGAATTTCTGAAGGCCTTCCAGAAATCACTGAACCAAAGGCTATACAATCTGTATTGTTGTATCTTTGTAATAGGACTCCCCACAATGTATGTACAACTGTACTTAAAGTTACCCTAAATTTCCGAGCAAGTTCTGTTAATCCTTCTGTCATTTCTTCACTTAAAGACATCGTATAATTTTCTAACATGTACCTATTATTACTACTATTACGTAAACTTGAAGGAAGTAAGCTTTTTTCCTCAATATCACTAAGATGATTTCTCCAATAAAACAATGCCTCTTCTTTATCCTGTTGCTCTAACCAATTTATATATCCTTTATAAGGAGAAACAGGTTCTAGAAGAACCGGTTTCTCCTTAAGAAGTAATTCGTAAACTTCAAATAAATCTTTTAAAACAATGTCTACGCACCAACCGTCCATTATAATGTGATGAAAGCTTAAAACAAATTTACAACTTTTATCATTCATTATAAGAACAGAAATTCTTAATAAATCATCTGTAAGTAAATTGAATCCTTTTTCTTTATCTTTTTTCAAGAACTGTTCAACAGATAATTTACATTCTACGTCATCCAGTTTTGAAAAGTCTTCAAATTGAATATGAGGAATTTTTTCTTTAAATACAACAAACTTCGGCTCCTCAATATTCTTGTAAAATATATTTCCCCTTAGATTTTCGTGGCGGTCAAACAGGATTTTTAAGCTTTTTCTTAATACTGTCATATCTAGTGTTCTATCTATCGTACAACTAACTTGTTCAAAATAAGCAAATGATTCTTTATCCATTAGCTCATGAAATAATATTCCGTTTTGCATAGGTGTCAAATTAAATACACTTTGTACTTGTAATTTAGGAATCAAACAATCCACCCCACATTTTTAATCATTATAAAAATTTAAAATACTATTTAGGTCTTCTATTGATAGATCTGTATTGCCAACATCATTAGGTGTTAGTTCCTTTTCAGTCCTATTCGTACAATGATTAATCACTTCCAACAAACGGTGAATAAATTCATTTGCCAGTTTCATAATATCTTCTATTGAAAATTGATACTTATTAAATTCAATTTTTATAAGTAATGAATCTTCTTCAACACTCCCATTAATATCTAAAGCAAACGGTGCCATAGCATTTGGACTTACAGATTTTCCTGTAGATAAATTTGAATTTACAAATATATGCGATTTAGTTTCTTGCTCTATCTGACCATGGTAATTAAATCTAATTTCTTGTCCTATAGCTTGATTTAATGTACTTGGATTTATATATCTGTAAATACCATAGTCAATTCCTTTATTAGGAATACGACGTAAACTTTCTTTTATATGTTTAATTTGATACGATAAATTTTCGCTAAACTGCATATCCAAATGAATAGGATACATTGTTGTAAACCAACCAACAGTTCTTGTGACATTCATATCCTTAAATAACTCTTCTCTACCATGCCCCTCAAGAGTAATGGTAAAATCAGATCGATTAAAACTACTCTTAAGAGCCATACCGAGTGCAGTTAATAATAAATCGTTTATTTCTGTCCCGTATGCATAATGTGCCTCACTCAATAAAAGATCCGTTTCCTTTTTGGATAAAGCCACTGTAAATTGGTCCATATTTTCAAAAGTTCGTTCTTTATCTGATACAGTTTTAAATAGATTATGATATGTCTTATTTTCACTACTACTCCAATACCCTTTATGTTTTTTAAACTCGTTTGTTTGAACATATTCATAAATTTCATTAACCCAATCTTTCCAAGAATTTGTCTTATCTTGAAAAACAATATCTTTTCCATTCACCCCTTGTATATAACCACTCTCTAAATCTTCTAGAATAACTCTCCAAGATATACCATCTATAACTAAATGATGAATAACTATTAATAGATAGTCCCCTTTTTCTGTTTGGAACACCTTCGTATGCACCAAAGGCCCCTCATATAAATTTATTTGTTTTTGAGTTTGATTTGCTATACGCTCAATTTCCTCTAAATAGTTACTATCTTTTCTTAAATCTACTACTTCATATGAATACGCAGTATGTGTAACATCATTTATTACACCTATATAATCTTTTTCTTCTATCTTATAAGTTGTTCTAAGAGCATCATGATGTTCTACCAATTTGTCGAATACTATTTTTAAAACATCTTTTTCTAAATTCATTTCACTGTAGAGCATAACAGATTGGTTCCAATGTTCCATATCTTCACATGACTCTTCAAAGAACCATTTTTGAATTGGTGATAGTTTAACCTTTCCTGTAACTATTCCTTGTTCGATTTTACGACGCTCTTCTTTTATATAAGGCGAAAGCGCTGCTATAGTTTGAAGTTGAAGAAGATCTTTAATATTTATTTTTAAATTATATTTATTTAATCTCGTTGCAACTTGAATTGCCTTAATTGAGTCTCCTCCTAGTTCAAAGAAATTATGATGAGTTCCAATTTCTCCATCATAATTTAGTACTTCACTCCAAATGTTCACTAATAATTCCTCAATCTCATTTGCAGGTGGCACATAATTAACAGTAACCTTTAATTGTCCTATTGGATCTGGCAAAGCTTTACGGTTTACTTTACCATTTGATAGAAGCGGCATTTGTTCTAGTTGAATATACAATTTTGGAACCATATACTCAGGTAATCGCTTATTTAAATAGTTCCTAAATGCTATTTCTGAAATTGGTGTATGACTTACAATATATGCACATAATATTGGACTTTCATTTTTATTTTGTTTAGCTAAAACTACAGTTTCTTGAACCGTCTCATGTTGTAATAACGTTTGTTCAATTTCTCCTAACTCGATACGATGGCCTCTAATTTTCACTTGGTGATCAATACGCCCCAGATATTCAATTTCTCCATTTTCTTTCCAGCGTACAAGGTCACCTGTTTTGTACATTTTTTCCCCTTCAACAAATGGATCATTCACAAAAGTCTTCGCTGTTAATTCTTCCCGGTTCAAATATCCTCTTGCGAGACAATCGCCTGCAATGTGTAATTCACCGGAAACCCCAATTGGTACAACTTGTTTATGCTGATCAAGAATATATAAACGAGTATTGTCAATTGGTCTGCCAATTGGAATTAAATCTGGTACAGCCTCATTTTCAGTAGGACAGTCATAATACGATACATCTACTGTTGCCTCAGTTGGCCCATACAAGTTATGCAATGTTGTTCCACATTCATGATGCCACAGATTATTGAACCGTTTTACATGTTCTGACATCAATGCTTCTCCACTGGCAAAAACATATCGTACACCTTTTAACCGTTTTGCCGTACCGCTTTCTTTCACGTACTCTAAAAATACATTTAACATAGACGGTACAAAATGAAGAATGGTTACTTTACTATCTTCAATAGTTTTTGTAATAATAGACGGATCTTTCTCACCACCTGGAGGTAAGAAGCTAACTGATGCACCTTGAAGCGCCCAAGCAAATAGTTCCCAAAGAGAAACATCAAAGGTATACGGTGTTTTTTGTAAAATAATATCATTTTGGTCGAATTGATACGCATCAATCATCCAATTCAAACGATTAATAAGTGAGGCATGTTCGACCATAACACCTTTTGGTTTTCCTGTAGATCCTGATGTATAAATGACATACATCATATCATTTTCATGATAATCCAAGTTTAAATTTTGGCTGGATTCAACAGTTGAAACTAACAACTCATCTTCAATTGAAACTATTTCAACATCTCTTAGACGAGATTCAAGCTCATCTTTCAAATGTCTTTGTGTTAAAACAAGATTCGTTTGGCTATCTTCTATTAAATAGTTAAAACGTTCAGTTGGATCTTCCGGCTGGATTGGTAAATATGCCCCACCCGCTTTTAAGATGGCAAGCAAACCAATCATCATCTCAAGAGAACGATGTACGGAAATTCCTACAATCTGATCCTTAGCCACACCTTTTCCACGTAGTACCCTGGCAAGGTGATTAGCCTTTTCATTTAATTGACGATAAGTCAACGTGCTTCCTTCAAATCGAACCGCAATACGATCCGGCGTTCTCTCTACCTGCTTTTCAAACATTTGATGAATCGTTTCATTTTTTGGATAGTATTTATTTGTCCGGTTAAACTCCCTAATAAGAGTATTTTCTTCTAATAATGACACCATATTAATTTGGTTAATCTTAGCATTTTGGTTCTCTAATAACCTATCTAAAATCTGCATGAAATGATTAGCCATTCTTTCCACACTCTGTGGATAAAATAACGCGGAACTATATTCAAAACTTAATTGTATTGTTTCATTATCCTCAGCTGCACTTAATGTTAAATCAAATTTAGATACTTCAGGATTGTAAGAAACTGGCGTAATTTGTGTGCCGTCTACTTTAATTTGCTGATTTCCTTCTTGCATAACAAACATCGTATCAAAAATTGGATTTCTATTAATATCTCTTCGCAAATCTAATTTCTCTACTAACATTTCAAATGGATACTCTTGATGTTCAAATGCTGATAAAGTATTTTCTTTTACTTCTAATAAAAACTCAGTAAAAGTCTTTTGTGCAGAAGGAAAATTTCTTAGAGCTACTGTATTAATAAATACTCCTATTGTATTATTAACTTTTGGATGCCTTCTCCCTGAAACAGGTGAGCCTATAATAATATCTTCTTGTCCTGAATATTTAGATAACAATACGTTATATGCTGTTAAAAGGACCATATACAGTGTCACATTTTGTTCCTTCATTACTTTACTAATTTTTTCTGTTATCTTTTTATCTAATATTCTAGTAATTGTCGATCCTTTAAATGTCTGTAGTGTCGGTCTGGACATATCCGTTGGCAAATTTAGAATCGGAATTTCATCTTTAAAAATGTTCATCCAATAGTTCTCTTGCTCTTTCATTCTCCCCTTCTCTACCTCTTCTATTTGCCATACTGCATAATCTTTGTATTGAATTGATAAAGGTTCGAGAGAATCACCACTGTATAATTTGTTGAATTCATTAACTAAAATTGATATAGATACACCATCAGAAACAATATGATGCATATCAATTACTAATAAATGCTTAGTTTCTTCAAATTTTATTAACGTTGCTCTTAGTAAGGGCGGAACTTCTAAATCAAATGAATGTATACAGCTTCTTATCTCATCCTCTATCATTACTTTTTCTAGTTTATTTTTTTCAGATATCGTTTTGTAATCTAATTCAAATTCAATATTCTCATGAATTTTTTGTACTGGTTGCCCTTCATTCCAATGAAAAGAAGTCCGAAATGCTTCATGTCTATCTACAATTTTTTGCAAAACTTCTTCAATTCGGCCTTTATTAATTTCACCATGAATCATTAGAGCTGCAGGCATGTTATAGGATAATTCAGTATCTTCTAATTGCGTTAATACCAATTGCCGTTTTTGTGAAAATGATACTGGATAATAACCTCTACCATCACGAATTGGATTAATTTCACTATATGCTAAACTTTGATCTTGTTTTGCTATTAAAGAACTCAGATCTTCAAGAGTTGGGTAGTCAAATATATCTTTTAATTTAAGGTTGATATTAAACTCACTATTAATTGCTACTAACAATAAAGTTGCCTTTAAAGAATGACCACCTAATTCAAAGAAATGATCTTTTATTCCAATATGATTAATATTTAAAACATTTTCCCATATCTTTACTAATCTACGATCTATTTCATTACTTGGCGGAACATAAGTAGTACTACTTACTACTTGCTCTGGTTTTGGTAACGCCTTACGATTTAATTTTCCATTTGATAAACGCGGTAATTCATTTAATATAATAATATGTGTCGGCACCATGTACTCTGGCAAAGAAAGCCTTAAGTACTCTTTAACCGCTTCAGGTTCTAAATCAAATTCAGTTACCAAGTATGCACATAAATACTTTCCTAATTTGTAATCATCATATGCAACCACAATAGCCTCTTTGATATTCCGATTATTCAGTAATTTAGTTTCAATTTCTCCCAATTCAATTCTAAATCCTCTAATTTTAACTTGGTGATCCATTCTACCTAAATATTCAATATTTCCATCAGGTAGCCAGCGAGCTAAATCCCCAGTTCTATATATTCGTTCATTTTCGACAGGTCCTAATAAAAACTTTTCTTCAGTTAATTTTCGATTATTTATATATCCTCTTGCCAAACCTACTCCAGCAATACAAAGTTCCCCCGGGATACCAATAGGCAATAATTTCCCAGCTTGGTCTACAATGTATAAACGAGTATTATCAATTGGTTTTCCAATCGGTACTATATTAACATCACCAGTTATAGGACAGTCATAATAAGTAACATCAATTGTCGCTTCTGTAGGACCATATAAATTATGCAACCTTGTCCCATTTTCTTCATATAATAATTTGTTAAATTGTTCAACATGAACTGGTAGTAACGCCTCACCACTTGTAAAGACTCTCCTAATACTGCGAAGTTCTTTACATACTCGCTTAGCCTGAACATAATCTAAAAATACAGATAGCATGGACGGAATAAAATGTAAGTTAGTTACTGAATACTTATTTATTGCTTGTACAATACTTTCTGGATCCTTCTCTTCTCCTGGTGCTAACATACATAAAGTTGAACCGCTTAATGCCCATAAAAAAAGCTCCCAAACTGAAACATCAAACGTATAAGAAGTCTTCTGTAAAATCACATCTGTTTCATTTAGTGGATATTTTTTTTGCATCCAATTTAGACGATTGATTAACGATTTATGTTCAATCATTACACCTTTAGGTCTACCAGTTGAACCCGAAGTATATATAATATACGCCAAATGATTTGGAGAAGCTACTGGCTCTAAATCAAGAGTATTATAACTCTTATCCTTATTGATATTAATAATATCTAATTGATTATCATAACCTCTTACTTGGCTTACAAACTGCTGTTGAGCTAATACCACTTTCGCACCACTATCTTGTAAAATATATCGAATCCTATCTACTGGATCATTCGGATTAATTGGTAAATAGGCAGCTCCGGCCTTTAAAATAGCCATTAACCCAATCATCATTTCACATGAGCGTGTTGTTGCGATTCCAATAACTTGATCAGCCCCTACTCCTTTTTGTCTTAGAATGTGAGCAAGATCATTTGATTTTTCATTTAATTCCTTATAACTAAGCTTCTCTTCTCCGGATACTATAGCAAGTCGATCAGGCATTTTCTTTACTTGTTCTTCAAAGAGCTGATGAATCATTTTGTCTTCAGGAAAACTTGTACTAGTGTTATTAAAATCGCATACAATAAGCTGTCTCTCTTCAAGATTTATCATATGAATATCTTCTAGCTTTATCATTGGATGCTCTGCAACTTGAAGGGCAATTTCTTTAAGATGAGATTTCAATGTTTCAATATGCTCTTGACTATAAATATAAGCATTGTATGCAAACTTAATCGTATATTCCTCTCCAGGTATAACCCCTATATTAAAATCATAATTAGTTTGTTCAAAACCATCCACTTCACCAACTTGAACAATTGTCTCTGTACCTTCACCTGATATCTCTTCAGATACTGGATAATTCTCAAATGCAATAATGTGATGGATCAGATCGCTTTTTATAGGACTAAGCGCTTGAATATCTGCAAGAGAAATATAATGATTCTTATTTGCATTCATCATTGTTTCTTGAACATGAAGTACTAATTCAGAGAAAGTATTAAGGTTTCTAGCTTGTACACGTATAGGTACTGTATTGATAAATAGCCCTACCATATTTTCAATACCTTCAACCTCAGGTGGTCGTCCAGAAACTACTGATCCAAAAACAACATCGTCTGTATAATTATATTTTTGAAGTAATATAGCCCATAAAGCATGAAAAACAGTACTCATAGTAACTTCATTATATTGAGCAATTTGAGTTAATTTGGAACTTAATTCCTTATCAAATGTAAAAATATTATTTTCTAATTTATATTCGGTAATTTTATTTAGTTGATTATTACCTGAAATTGTACTCTTACCTGTTACCCCCTCAAGATTCTGTTCCCAGTATGCTTTAGCCTCCATTTTATTTTGCTTTTCAAGCCAATGGATATACTCACTATATGGATAAACAGGATCCAAATTTAATTCCGTATTCTGCTTCATCGCCCTATATATTTGAAATAAATCTTTGATAACTGTTCCAATACACCAACCATCCATTATAATATGGTGAAAGCTAAGGATTAGCTTGCAACTGCTTTTATTTAAATCTAATACTGACATTCTAATTAGAATGTCCTTCTCAAGATCGAAACGATCTTGTCGATCTTGAGAAGTAAAATTTTCTATATATTTATCTTGATCTACCTGCGATAAATATGAAATATCCTCATATTTAACGTCTACGTCCCGCCCCTCCAAAATAATTTGGAGGGGTTGTTTCGTTTCTTTATATACAAATAAAGTTCGTAAAGCATCATGTCGATTAACTAGCAATTGAAAACTTTTCGTAAATAAATCTAAATCTAGCTTTTCTTTGATTGTAATAACAGTCTGATCAAAATAGGCTTCAGATTCATTATTCAACATGTCATGAAATAGTAGCCCTTCCTGCATAGGAGTTAATGGATAGATATTCTTTATAGCTACCTCGTTCAATGTGCTAACCACCTTTTTAAGATTTTAGTTTTAGAGACAATTTATTAGCAAGGTTCCCTAATTCCTCAATAGATAATTGATTATAGGTAAAATCTGTTGGTGTCTTTTCTACAGCTGTCTTATTACAACAATGATTAATAATTTCAATTAATTTTTGCTGATACAACTCTACAAGTTGTTGAACAGTACTCTCTTTAAATTCTTTTGTATTGTAATTAAAAACAACAGTTAACTGCCCATCTTTAATCATACAATTAATATCTAAAACAACTGATCTAACAATATCCTTACCAATTTCTTGACCACTTGAGATATTCGAATGGTTAAATAAACTTGTATTTACGTCCGTATCAAATTGACCAAGGTAATTAAAACTAACTTCTGGTTTTTGGTTTAACTCTACTTTAGCTGCTTCATTCAAATATTTCAGTACAGCGTAACCGAACCCTTTATTAGGGATGCGCTTAATACTATCCTTCACCTGCTTTATTTGGTAAGAAAGTTCCTTTTCCACATCTATATCCAGTAATACCGGATATAAAGACGTAAACCATCCAACTGTTCTAGAAATATCAATATCTTCTATAAAGGATTCTCTCCCATGACCTTCTAAGTAAATTAATGTTTGTCCAGATTTTTTCCACTCCGCCATACTTAATCCTAATGCAGTTAATAAAATATCACTGATTTCTGTGTTATATACTTGATGAGCTTCATTTAATAGTTTTTTAGTGTATTCATTATCTAAAGTAAATTCGATATTTGAACTTACACCAAAAGTATCATCTTCTGCATATTTATCTTTTTGAATTAAGTGAGCTGGATCTTGTTGAACATTTAACCAATATTCTTTTTCTACTAAAAGTTCTTCACTTGTAGCATATTCATAAAGGTGATTTGCCCATTTTTGATATGAGTCCGTTTTTGGTGGTAATTGAATTTTATTTCCTGTAATCAATCCTGTATACAGGGATTCCAAATCTTGTAATATAATTCTCCACGATACACCATCTATTACAAGATGATGAATAACAATTAATAAATGATCTCCATCACTTGTTTTAAATAAACCCACTTTCATCAATGGACCTTCAAAAATGTTTAAACTACTTTGTATTTGATTTGCCTCTAATTCTATTAATCCATCAACATTATCATAATCTTCAAAATTCTTGACAATTAAATCTACAGTAATATTATCTATACCTGTATTCGTTTGTTTAAATAAACCACTTTCATTTTCATACTTCATTCGCAATGCATCATGATGTGTTAATAGTTTTTCAAATACAAGTTTAATGTAATCTTCATTAAAACCTTCGGAATTAAATAACATTACAGATTGATTAAAGTGATTCAGACTTTTTCCCTGTTCTTTAAAAAACCTGCTTTGTATCGGAGACAGAATCACGTCTCCTTCAATAGGACCTTGATTTGGTATTCTTGCATTTTTTTTCACGTATAGTGCTAGATTTTGAATCTTTGGGTTTTGGAATAAGTCTTTTAACGTTAATTCGTAACCCTTAGCCTTTAGTTTTGAAATAATTTGCAAACCTTTTATTGAATCTCCACCTATATGAAAGAAGTTATCATGAGTCCCTACTTCTGATATATTTAAAACTTCTATCCAAATTTGCGTCAATAATTCCTCCATCTCATTTTTAGGAGATTCATAAGAGACTACACTATCCGTCCAATCAAACTTCGGCAATGCTTTTCTATTCGCTTTACCACTAGAAGCAATTGGGACTTTGTCTATTTGCATTAATTTAGTCGGAATCATATATTCAGGCAATTGTTTTGCCAGCGCTTCGAGAATTTGTTCTAAATCGATGTTTTTCTCTCCGACAACATATCCAAATAAGAACGTAGTACCATTTATTTCTTGAGTTGTTACAATCGCTTCGTTAATTTCTTCAAATTGTTCTAAATAAAATTCAATTTCATTTAATTCAATTCTATATCCTCTAATTTTAATTTGAAGATCTGATCTTCCGAGATATGCAATATTTCCATCCGGCAAGTACTTTGCTACATCACCCGTTTTATACATTTTTTTATAGCCTTCTGTTCCATAAGGGTTTTCAATATAGGCTTCCCGTGTAGCTTTCTCATTATTTAAATACCCAATTGCAAGTGGTTCACCTGATATATATAAATGCCCTGGAACACCCACTGGTACGCGTTTTAAATATTGATCTAGAATATAAATCTTTGTATTATCTATTGGTTTACCAATTGGAATTTTATCCTCATGACCATTAACTTCATAGAATATACAACCAATACTCGCTTCCGTAGGACCATATAAATTTGTAACTTTTACATGTGGAAATACCTTAATAAAATATTGAACAGTCTTAGGTGTAATTTCTTCTCCCCCAATAATGACTTGCATAAGAGATTTTAACTTCTCATGAATAACCTGATTTTTTTCAAGTTGACTTACTATCGTATTGAACACAGATGGTACAAAATCAGTCATTGTAATTTTCTGTTCATGTACAATTGAACAAATGTAATCAGCATTTAAAGTATCTTCCTTATTTGTAAGAGTTGTCTTACCACCATTCATCAACGGCCAAAAAATTTGCCAAACTACACTATCATAAATATGATCAGTTGTTTGAAGTACGCTTTTTGCCGATTCAATACCATAATAATCATTCATCCAAAGTAAACGATTTATCACACCTCTATGCGGAACAATTACTCCTTTAGGCTTTCCTGTTGAACCAGAAGTAAAGATGACATAGAGAGGATCCTCTTTATCTACTTCTACATCAGGATTTTTATCTACTCCTGAAAAGTTTTCCAATTGGATATAATAAAATTCATATGGTAGTTCCCCATTAACATTAGTTAACTTTTCATTTGTGATAACCACTGGACTCTCTAGTTCTTTTAAAACATCTATTTTGCGATTAATTGGCCAGTTTATGTCTATAGGTGCAAATGCAGCACCTATCTTCATAACCGCTAACATTGATACAACTACTTCAAGGTCCCTGTTCATAATAATTGGCACTCTATGCGATGCATTAATCCCTTTACTTAGGAGCAAGTTTGCTAGTTCATTGGCATAATCATTGAGTTCTTTATAAGTTAATTTTTTATCTTCAAATACTACTGCAATCTCCTTAGGGTTATTTCGTACTTGCTCTTCAACATAGTAGTGTAGTGGTTGACTTTCCTGACGATCTTTAAAAGTATTATTAAATTTGAAATCCATACTCGCTTTCTCTTTATTATCCAAAATTTCTATTTGTGAAAGCTCTGTATCTCCTTTTAAGATTACTTCCCTTAATACCTGAATATAGTGACGTCCAAGCTGTTCAATAGTCTCTGACTTAAATAATTTTGTGCAGTATTCAAATTCTAAATAAATGTCATCAGCTTTTTGCTCTGCATTTAAAACAAAATCAAATTTAGAAATATTTGTTTTAAATTCATACGGTTTAATACTTAAATCTTTTGTATCCCATTGCTGAGAATCCGTATTGAAAAACGAGAACATTGTATCAAACAGGAAATTACGACTTAGATCTCTCGTTAATCCTAATTTGTTGACTAAATTTGAAAAAGCATAGTCTTGATGATCTAAAGCGCCTAAGATTGTTTCCTTTACTTCTGCTAGGAAGTTATGAAAAGATTTATTTGCCATTGGATAATTTCGAATAGCTAATGTATTTACAAATAAACCAACAATACCTTTTGTATCTTCATGCATCCTTCCAGCAGCAGGAATTCCGACAATAATATCCTCTTGGCCGGTATACTTAGAAAGTAAAGTGTGATAAGCAGCTAGCATAATCATAAATAACGTTGTATCAGTTGTCTCACTTAAGGTTTTTAAACCTTCTTTTATATCATCTGGTAACATAAATTTGTACGTGTCACCTTCAAAACTTTGCATTTGAGGTCTCAAATAATCAGTCGGCATATCCAATATTGGAATTTCGCCTTTAAACTGATCTAACCAATATCTTTCTTTTTCTTGTATATCATTTTGTTCTTTAGTGTTAGCCCAAGATACATAATCTTTATATTGTACTCTTAACGGTGGCAATTCTTCTCCATTGTATAGTCGGCTCCATTCAGAAATAATTAAATCCACCGATATGCCATCTGCAATAAGATGATGCATATCTATATTGAGCAAGTACTGACCTTTTAATTTAATAAGTTCTACACGTAATAGTGGTGCCTGATTCAGATTAAAAGGACGAATAAATTTACGAACTAAAGGCTCTAATTCATCCGCATCATCAACTTCTAAATAATCTATTTTAAAAGTAATATTCTTAGATATTCTCTGAACTGCTTCTCCATTTACATAATCAAATTCTGTGCGAAAAGCATCATGTCTCTCCACTAAAGTGTTAAATACTTTCTCTACACGCTCTTTATCTACTTCTCCTTCAAGAATCAGTGCCGCCGACATATTATAAGCTAAACCAGTTTCATCCATATTCTGAACTGCAAGCAATCTTTCTTGAGAAGAAGAGACAGGATAATACTCCTGCTCCTCCATAACTTCCATTGGCTGGTATTTAGTCTTTTGTGCTTTTGATACAACATCTAAATATTGATTAAATGTTGGCGCTTGAAATAACTCCCTCGAAAGCAATTCTATTTCAAACTCTTGATTTACCTTAGCCGTAAGTAACGTAGCCTTTAAAGAATGCCCACCTAATTCAAGAAAATGGGTATCTTTTTCTAAATGGTCTATATCCAATACTTCTTTCCACACCTCAACTAATTTAGCCTCAATATTATGGGATGATGAGTTCTTATCTTTTTGTTCTAATGATTTTATGTCTAACTGACTAAGTGATCTTTTATCTATTTTCCCATTTGGCGTTAATGGTATATTACTAAGGAAAATAATATTAGTTGGTATCATATACGTAGGTAGTTTCGTCATTAAATATTTCTTCAACTCGGCCTCTGATAGAGGATGAACAAGTACTACATAAGCCCATAATTCTGTATCACTGCTACTTTCCTTTGCTAGAACTACCGCTTCCTTAACAGCCTCATGTGTCATGATTACACTCTCAATCTCAGAAGGTTCAATGCGATGTCCTCTAATCTTAACTTGTTCATCAATTCTACCTAAATATTGAAATGTCCCATCAGATTGTTTACATACTAAATCGCCTGTACGATAAAGTTTTGATTTTTTATAGCTTGGGTGAGCAATGAACTTTTCGTTAGTAAGCTGTGTATTATTTAAGTACCCTCTAGCAAGTCCTTTTCCTCCTACACATAATTCACCTGGTACATTTTCTGGTTGAACTTGTAAGTGTTCATCTAAAACAAAAATATCAGTATTGTCAATTGCTTTCCCAATATTATTAAGCTCTTTGCTACTCATATTTCTATTAAAAGTAGTAATAACACTATACTCTGTAGGGCCATATTCATTAATTAATTCAATATGAGGTAACTTTGTTTCACTACGTTCTAATAATTGTTTACTTATTTTTTCTCCACCTAAAGTAATAGCACGTATTGATTTAGCTTCTTCAACTGTTAGGGCCTCTAAAATTGCTACATAAATCGAAGGTGTGCATACTATATGCGTCACTTCTTTATTTAAAATTAGTTTTTTTATTAAAACGGGCTCTCTAACTTCATCATGAGTTGGTAGAATTACTGTTATACCTGACAATAAAGGAGTAAATAACGCTGAGACAAATGCATCAAAAGAACTGGACACAAGCGGCATTACTTTATCCGTTTTCTTAAATGCATACTCTTCTTTTCTCCATAGTAATGTGTTGGTAATTGCTGATTGCTCTATACAAACCCCCTTAGGTAGACCAGTAGTTCCAGAAGTATAGATAATGTATGCCAAGTGACTAGGTTCATAAGTCACTTGTAAATTAGCTGTTTTTTCTTCCCTGAACCAAGATGAATCCGCTATATTTAATACCTTACAAGATAAATCTTCTATATCTTTAAATTGATCCTGTACAATGATAAAATCTGCTTTACTTTCTGAAAGCATATGTTGCATTCGCTCTTTAGGAGTATTAGGATCAATAGGTAAATATGCGGCGCCTGCTTTTAACACACCTAACGTACTAATTAAATTATCAATCGAACGCTCTTGTATAATACCTACTACGTTTTCATTACTCACTCCACGACTTGTTAGAGCGTTTGCAATTTGATTTGCTTTTGCATTTAATTCTTGATACGTCATATTTTGACCATCAAATGATACTGCAATTTGATTCGGGCTTTTCTCTACTTGTAATTGGAAAAGTGATTGAATCGTCATGCAATTTTGTTCTCCTATTTCCAGTTTATTATGCAATTCCTCAATAGTAGATTCACTATTAACAGCAATTGATTTAAGTAAGTACTTGTACTGCTCCATTAAATTATTTATTGTTTCATCCTTAAATAACTTTGAAGAATAATTCACTCTTACAGCGTAATTTCCTCTCCACTCGTCAATACTAAAAATCAAATCAAATTGCGTTACACTTGGAATAATTTCACTAGGGGAAAAAGTGATACCTTTAGCTTCTTTCTCTCCCATATCAAAGTTCTGCATAACAAAAAGTGTATCTATAAGTTGCCCCTCACTTAAATCAATTTCTCTTCTTAAGTTCTCAACTAACTCTTCATATGGATACTCTTGATTTTCAAATGCTTGAATACAATTTTCTTTCATTTCATTTAAGTATGACAAGAATTCTTTTTGAATATTCGGATTACTACGAATGACTAATGTATTGACAAACATGCCAATAATACGTTCAAAATCCAAGTGTGTTCTTCCAGCTGCTACCGTTCCAGAAGAAATATCTTGTTCTCCTTTTATTTTAGATAATAATATATGGTACGCTGCCATAAATACCATGTATAGTGTTGCACCATTTTTATTAGCTATCTCTTGTAAACAATTAATAACTTCTGAATCTAAATCATATTTTAATACTGCCCCTTCAAAATCTTGAAATTTTGGTCTTGCAAAATCAGTTGGCAGTAATTTATTTGGTTGCCAGTTATCCTTTAATTTATTTACCCAATATTCACCTTGTTTCGCTTTTTTATCATGAAAAAACTTAGAATTTTGCCAATGAGCAAAATCTGTATATTCTATTTTACATACAGGTAGTACTTTCCCTTTATATAAGTCTATTAATTCTTCTATAAAAATTGACATTGAAACCCCATCAGCAATAATATGATGCATATCTAGCATTAGAACATATTGCCTTGGATTTATACAAAATAATTCTACTCGAATTAAAGGCGCTTTCTTCAAATTAAATGGTCTTGCAAAATGAGTAACCACCTGATTTAATTCAGATTCATTAATATTAGTCACTTTAATATCAAATTCTATGCTCTTATCTATAATTTGAACAATACGATCTCCTCTAACTTCAAACGATGTTCTAAACGATTGATGTCTTTCTAACAATTCATTTAATACTGCTAGAAAATGAGTTACATCTAGCTCTCCGCTAATATCTACCCTACCAGTGATGTTATATGCTGTACCACCACCCATATCATTCATAATGAACATCCGTCTTTGAGCTGCGGATATATCAAAATATTCCCTGTCCTCTAAATGAATGATCGGTTGATATATATCCTCTTTGGCATCATCTATAAACTCAGCAAGTTCTTTTATAGTTTGAGCCTTAAAAATTGTACTAATTGGCAACTCTTTTTCAAACTTACCTTGTAATCGCGCAAGTATAGTTGTTGCTTCTAAAGAGCTCCCACCTAAATTAAAGAAATTATCATCCTTACTAATATCATGAGTCTTTAACACATTTCTCCAGATTTCTAGTACAGCTTGTTCAGTCTTTGTTAATATTTCAAATTCAATAGATTTTGCTTTATTTCTTAATGATACAAGCACCTGTTCATCAATATCTCCGTTTTCTTTTTTAGGAAATGTATCAACAATTATTATCTCCTTAGGTACATAATATTCAGTAATTTCATCTGACAATTGTTTTTTCAAATGAGCAGCATCGCTATTACTATGGCCTTTAACAAAAGCTATTATTGCTTTCTCTGTTTCATTATCTTCTATATATTCCATGACATACGCTTGTTCTATTTCTTCTTTAGATTCTAAATAGGACCGTAGATTACTTAAATAGACGTTATGCCCTTTAATCAACTTGCGCTCTTTTACAGATCCCATATGAATAAATTTACCATCCTCATTATATAAACCTAGTAAATCAGTAGATTTCATTTTATTAGGTTGATGTTTATCCGCTTCATAAAGTTCACCTACTACACCGACTAAAGATGGGTTTCCATATTGATCTAATAAATGAGTGCCGCTTTCCAACTTATCCCGATTTCTTAATTCTTCATTTGTCAAGAGGGATATATTAGATATCTCTTCATTGCTTTCATTTATTAAGCTCTCAATTAATTTAGTAAAATAGTTTTTCCAACATGAAAGTATTCCTGGTGTCACAATATCCGTATTTACATCAAAGTCAAAGCTCAGTTCACCACTTTGTTCCATAACATTTAAGAAAATATCGTATTTTGAACATTGGATTACAGAAGGAATTACATTTACTATTGACTCATGAAAATATAACTGTTTTAATGGTCTATCCATGTTAAAAACGGCGTTAATTTCCGGTGCTATAGCATTCTCAAATTGTTCTGCTAAGCTAGCAAACGAGAAATTTTGAAACTTATTCATTTCTTTCATAACTTGTTTCACTTTAGATAAATAGTTAGTAAAGATCTCTTTCTCACTGATTTCAGTATAAATAGGTAATACATTTACACAGTTCCCAACTAATAGATGCTCGTCCATTTGTGCTTGTCCTGATGTTGGGACTCCAACAATCAGCCTTTTTTCCCCTGTTAAACGGTGAAGTAACACTTTATATACCGCTAGTAAAGTTACAAATAAACTATTGCCTTGTTGAAGGCTAAACTCCTTTAATTTCTTTGTTAAGCTTGGACCAATTTTTAAACTTTCCCTTTTTCCTTTAAAATTCTTCTTTATGATTCCACCGTGTGTAGAGGGTAAGTTCAATCCTATCGGTGATGCAGGTAACTTATTTTCCCAATAAGATAACGCTTCTTTACTTAATAAAGATGATAATTGTTCTTTTTGCCAAGAACTATATTCTTGAAATTGAACCGGGCTTGATAGTAAAACATTTCTTTCTCCTCGACAATACGATGTATACAGCTGCTCTAACTCTTTTACAATTAATGCAATTGACCAACCATCAATGATAATGTGGTGAAAAGAAGCAAATAGTGCATAATGATTATAGTCCAGCTTCACAACGTGCACTCTGAACAATGGTTTTTTACAATCAAAATCAAATGGAGCAAGCCCCTCTTCCTCAAACCACTTCTTTAATCCCCTACCTTGAGACTGCGATTCATTATTTGATAGATCTGTAAATTCAACAGGAATGTTGATACTTGATAAAACCTCTTGATATTCACCGTTCAAATCAATAACTGAGCGCAGTGCTTCATGACGCTCGACGATCGTTTCAAAGGCTTGATTTAAAATATCTATTTTTACTTCACCTTTAATTTCCAAGGCAACAGTTTCTATAAAAGCAGATGAATCAGATTCTCTAGCATTAACTGCAAACCATACTTGCTGCTGTTCTTTTGTTAATGGAATAATTTTATTTTTTTTGTGAGCATTTTCATCAAAAACGTGTTCATTTTTGCTTTCCTTCATATTCTTCTTAGGAAAAAAACCGATATCTTGTAATTCCTTAATTGTAGCTTCAACTGCTTGTATTATACGATTTATATCATCATCAGTATGGGCAATCGATAAAAAGCAGTTTCTGCCTTCCCATATATATATACCTTTATCAAGGAGTAAGTAAAAGAAAAGTTCTATATCACCAAAAGATACAAATCTAAATAATGATCCAAAGTTAACCATATAAATAGGAATCTCATTTTGTTTAAATACTTGGTTGAGTCTTTCTATTAACTGTTCACATCTTTGATTTAGTTTCTCCTGTAATTCATTTCCATGTTGCTTCATATACTCTAATACTTGAATAGCGGCATCCATAGTGAGTGGATGTGTACAGAATGTTCCCCCTACAAATGTCTTTTTATCCGCATTTACCGGATAAGATTCATCACCAAAATTCCAAGAACCTCCGTCTATTCCATCCATAAAATTAGCTTTTCCAGCAACAATTCCAAGAGGTAAACCACCCCCAACTATCTTTCCGTAAGTTACTAAATCCGCTTCGATATCAAACCACTTTTGAGCTCCGCCTAAATGAATTCTAAAACCAGTAATGATTTCATCAAAAATCAGTGCTGTGCCTGAGTTTCGTGTGATATCTCTTAGCTCTTGTAAAAATTCTTTTGGTTGAAGGTCTGGTCTTCTACTTTGGACCGGTTCAACTAAGACTGCTGCAATATCATGGGCTTGTTCTCTAATAATATCTAGAGATTTTGGATTGTTATAATTTAAAATAATTATATCTTCCATCATTCCAGCAGTTACGCCTGGAGCCATCGGCAATGCGTTCCCTTCATCACTATTCGGATCGGAAACTGCTAGTACACCATCAAACGTACCATGATACGAGCCTGCAAACAGAACGATCTTAGAACGACCCGTTTTTGCTCTTGCCAATCTCAAAGCTACCATAACTGCCTCAGTTCCTGAATTGTAGAAAGCTACGCGTTCAACACCAGTTAATTCACTAATTAATTGCGCCACTTTCCCTGCAGTATTAGACATAGGGCCTAATGGAGGGAAATCGGTATCAATTTTTCGCATTAATTCACGGTTTATAAATTTTGGATTATGACCAAATAAGTTAACTCCAAACCCCATAGTTAAGTCAATGTATTCATTTCCATCTAAATCCCACATTTTAGACCCAGATGATTTCTCTGCGATAATTGGATAATTTAATTCTTTCCAATAAGAACGAAATCCAGCAACATTTCGATTATTAGCATGTACATAACGAGTCTTTTGAGTATATTGTTTTGATTTTTCTGTACGTTTTGTATAATTTTCAATAAATTTATTAAGAAATTCCTTTTGCTCTAGTGTAAAGTTTCCCTCTTCTTCAAGAATGAGTGGCTGATACGGAATAAATGGCTTAGACTTTTCCTTCTCAATTACATTAGTTAGAATTTTTTTTTTTCTAGTTACCTCATTCCTTTTTTCAGAAGTTGGAATTTCTAAACTTGTCGCAACTTGCTCATATGCTGCAGACTCTACCGTTGTACGCTCAAGCCCTAGATATTGTAATTGCTGATTAAAAAGATTTGTCATGTTTTGTTGCTGCTGATTAAGTGTTGCAATCTGTTGACTTATAATCTCTCCCATTACTGAATTTTGAACGAACTGTGGTTTAGCCATCTGCTCAACTGGCTCTTCTAATTTATTAAACATTTCCATATCTTTACTATTAGTTTTTGATTCTATTATTTTCACATGTGGCTCAGATTGATTGACTATTGTTGCACCCGAATTAGCAATGAACATAGATAATTTATCCAACGTCGTAAGTGACTCAAAGAAATTTTCAACTGGAATTTCAATGTTAAATTCTTTTATAATCTCTTTTCTCACTTGAGTAAGCATAATTGAATCGAGTCCCATTTCTAAAAAATTACTCGCTTTATTAATCTCATCCAGCGAAAAGCCAGTTGTTTTTTGTATGATTTCTTTTAATACGGACATAACACGATCAGTTGATATCATATCTGGCACCTCTTCTGTTTTTACTATTACTTGCTCTTCTTGTTCAACCCAACATCTCTGTTGATCAAAGTGATAAACTGGAAGAGAAATTCTTCTCCTTTTTTGACCATCATTATATATATGTTCCCAATCTACTTCTTTCCCCAAAATATATAACTTACATAAATACGTTATAAACTCTTTTCTATTATTAGAATTTATTTTGCTCTTCTCTATAAGTCCATTTGTTTGCTGTAGTAAATCATACGACTCATTATCTACAGTTAATACATTAGTATACAGATAAGTATCTTCACTTCCTTGAATAAAGGAAGTCAACTTATTTATTAGTTCATCAATATTTTTCACCATGATTGCTAATCTATACCGCTCATGCCTTCTACCTGTATTCAACGTATAACATACATCCTCAAGAGACACTTCAGTATTCAAAAGAAGATATTCAACATGCTTTTGAGCCATTTTTTTCAAAGTAGCTACTGAGTGTGCAGATAAAGTGTACATATTTTCTAAATCCGCATTTTTTTTGTCCACATTTTTATCTTTTATAAACTCCTCTAAAACTATGTGACAATTCGTTCCACTAAATCCAAATGAACTAACTCCACATCTACGTGGATGGTCACTTGTTTTCCACATTGTCGGCTGTGTTGGAACGTATAATGGCGAATCTTCAAAATGAATTTTTTTGTTTGGTTTATTAAAATGAGTTAATGGTGGTATCATCTTATTTTTCATACACAATATAGCTTTTATTAAACCGGCTATACCCGCACACTCATAAAGATGGCCAATATTTGCTTTAACTGAACCAACTGCACAGAATTGCTTTTGATCAGTAAACTGTTCAAAAGCTCTTTTAATCCCTTTAATTTCTATCGGATCACCTAAAGAAGTACCAGTTCCATGAGCTTCTAAATATCCAATAGTCTTCGGATCAATTCCAGAATTTTTCCAAGCTTGGACAATAAGATCACCTTGAGCTTGAGAGTTTGGTGCTGTAATTCCAACGGTCGTCCCATCTTGATTAATAGCACTTCCTTTAATTACAGCATGCACATGGTCACCATCTTCAATTGCCTTTTTCAGTGGTTTTAATAATACAGCCCCTACACCTTCACCAAGCCCTGTTCCATCCGCTTCATTATCAAAAGGTCGAGCTCGCTGATCTGAAGACTCAATTCCAATTCCTACTTCCATAGGTAAAATTGTTGTTTTTACTCCTCCAGCTAAAGCAACTTCGCACTCTCCACTTAACAAACTTTGACAAGCTGAGTGAACTGCCACTAAAGAAGATGAACAAGCAGTGTCAATTGTCATCGCAGGACCTTTAAAATCTAATAAATAAGCAATTCGGCCAGAAATAATAGAAGCTAAGTTACCAACTGCATATTGTGCTAAAGATTCCGGATTATTTTCTGATAAAAGACGTTCATAGTCATATCCATTTTTAGAAAAACCTACAAAAGTACCTACAGATTTTTTTGAAAGCTTTCCTCCACCATATCCTGCATCTTCTAACGTATTCCAAGCTATTTGTAAGAATAGTCTTTGATTTGGATCCATCAAACTAGCTTCTTTAGGGGTCATATTAAAAAACGAATAATCAAACTTATCGATGTCCTCTAAGTATCCCCCTTCTAATAAGGTAATATCTTCTGTTCTCCAACCTAAACTACGAATAAAATGCTGAGTATCTTTAAGTCTTTGTGACGAAAGGGAATCAATGCAATCTTTTCCACCTACAATATTCCTCCAAAAAGTATCAATATTGTTCGATTTTGGAAACAACCCAGACATCCCAATTACAGCGATATCATCTTTAATACGCTTCTCTTTTTGTCCCTTCTTTTCTTTCTGTCTATCGCCTTCCAATTTCTCTATTGATTTAGTTAACAAGCTAATTGTTGGATTTTCAAAAAAATCAGACACTTCCAGACTAATATTAAGCTCATTTTCAATTGCTTCTGCAATTTGGACAAGTTGAATAGATGATATCCCCATTTCAAAGTATCTTCCGTTCACATCAACCTCATTCATTTTCAAAACACTTAAAAAAACTTGTTTTATTCTTTCTATATCAATCTTCTTATTACTCTCCGTCTCTTCCTTAAATTGCTCATCATTACTTGATATTAATTTTTTTAAATCATTAGAAATATCTTCATATTTTTTCTCTAAATAATCCTTAGCTAATTGATAACGTTGTACTTTCCCACTAGTAGTCTTTGGGATTTGCCTAATTGGTATTACATCAGAAATTTTCCATCCTGTACGTTCATTAATATAGCTACGAATCTCTTTTGCTAAATGTATAAAGTTATCTAAACTATTTTTATATAGAACAAAAATCACAATATCGTCTACTTGTGTTTCAGAATTCCTTACACCACAAGCAACTACCCTTCCCAGTTCAATTCCTTCAATATCTTCTGCAATTCTCTCAATATCATGCGGATAAACATTTTGTCCATTAACAAATATGACATCTTTCGCCCTACCTGTTACTACAATCTCCCCTGAACTTATATATCCTAAATCACCAGTTCTAATCCAACCATCACTTGTTATCACTTCTGCTGTAGCTTCTGGATTATTATAGTAGCCTCTCATTACATTTTTCCCTTTTATTTGCAAATTACCTAAAACATTTTCAGGTAATACTTCTTCGTTTTCATCACATACACGTACTTTACAATCATTGATAGGGAATCCTTCTTTCACAAATACTAGTCCCTCTTCACTCTGTGGCTTAACTTCCTCAACTTGTCTACCTACTTGCAAAATGTGCCTATTTAGATAAATCTTATCAAAGTGATAACGACCAATTGAAACTCCAACCGAAGCTTCAGCCATTCCATAACCCATATGCATTGAATCTTGCCTTAATCCGTATGGTTCAAGATATTTTAAAAATTCATCAACAAGATCAGCATTGATTGGTTCGGCACCATTTAAAATCACTTTCACACTAGATAAATCTAAATTCTCTAGTTTCTCTTTGTTTACTCTTTCTAAAAAATATTTATAGCCAAAGTTAGGAGATGAAAGAATAGTCGCCTTATGATCATGTGCTTTTGTAATCCAAAGCAAAGGTCTTCTTATAAATAGTGCAGTTGGCATCAAAGTCTGATTTACACCAGCAACAATAGGAGCAATATGAAAAGCGATTAACCCCATATCATGAGTCAACGGCATCCACGTTAAGAAACTATCTTCTATACCTACCTCCAAGCGAGCATTAAGTGCCTTTGTATTATAAATAAGATTTTTGTGCGTTAATGTTACCCCTTTAGGTAAACCTGTTGAACCTGAAGAAAATTGAATCATAGCAATATCTTCCTGATTTGCCTGATTAATACTAGCTTCTACGGTAGAATCGTAAAATTCTTCAATTAGAATTGCTTTTTGATTAATTTCATTTATAATCTCAATATCATCTAACTCTTTTGTATAAAAAAAGAGTTTATCTATAATTTGTTGAGTTGTAATAATATGAGGGTTGTTCATTATTTTCCATATATTAAACAATTTTTTTCTATGAATGCTATTACTCCCTACCGTAACAGGAACGGCAATAATTCCCCCAAGAATACATGCCCAATATACTGTCGAAAAAGCTCTTTGGTCATTTTCATTAATTTGAAATACAAGTTCATCTCCTGGCTTTAATCCTCTTAATTGTAAATTTGCTAGGACATTCATTGACTCCATATACAATTCACGATAAGATAAAAAAGTTTCTTCTTTTCCATTTTCTACAAAAGTAATTCCAGTTTTATTTTCATTTTTCAATCCCACTATGACATCTACTAAAGTTTGATTAGCTAGCAATAGAAATACACTCCTTAATTAATATTTCAAATATAGCCATTGTATTAAGGAAATATTCTTTAAGTGCCTTCTTGTTATAATCATACCGATTTTAATCATGACAAGGCCTCATAAAATATATTCCCTAAATCCTTCTCTAATATATTTTTTTATGTTAAAAATGAAATTTGATTTATAAGTCTAGATATGTAATTTCCTATTTCAACATCTTATAAAACAGTCGATGATAAAACTGCTTTAAATGATTCATCCTTATTTCTTTCTATATCACCAAGCCATTTTTTTGCTCGATTCATATCGTTTGAGTTTGTAATTGAAATAGCATGGTTTGGGCCATTTAATTGATTCCATAAATTTTTTAAAACCGCCCTTGGCCCCATTTCTATCGCTTTAATAATACGTTTTTCTCTAATATATTTCATTGTATTCCACCATTGTACTGGATGCGTAATTTGTAATATTAATCCCCTTTTAACATCTTCAGGGCAAAAATATGGTAATCCTTCTAAATTTGAAATGACATTACATCCCGATCCAAAATCAATCGCTTGGATAGTTTTAGTTAGTTTATTTGCTGCTTCTTGCATTAATAAACTATGAAATGCTCCTGAAACTTTTAAAGTTGTATACTTAATATTAAAATGCTGTAAAGATTGTATAACTTTATCTATTGCTTTTTTCTCTCCAGAAATAGTGTATTGATTTGCAGAGTTATAACAGGAAATCACAGCAAAATACCCTTCATTTTTTAAACTGTCACAAATCCCTCTTAAATCATCTAGCTTTGAATGAGAAATTGATATCATTCTACCATCACTGTCCTCAGAAGCTCGTTGCATTAGCTCCCCTCTTAACTTAACAAGCTTTAATCCATCTTCAAGTTTTAAAGTACCACTTGTAATTAAGGCGGAGTATTCCCCTAGACTATGTCCTGCAAAAATAACGGGTTTAATCCCAAATTCACTCATAAAGGCTTGATAAGCAGCTAAACTAACAGTGACTATAGCAGGTTGTGCATAGGATGTTTTCGTTAACAAATCATGTTCATTAAAACATAGCGATTTAATATTCATTCCTAAAAGATCACTTGCTTCTTCAAAGACTAAACGGGCTTCCCGATAGTTTTCAAACAAATCTTTCCCCATACCTATGTACTGTGAGCCCTGCCCTGGAAATAACATAGCAATTTCCATAAATAAATCACCTCTCTGGTTACATTTGAAATACAAATAAAAGCTGAGAATTTGGCTTCTTTTAATGACATTTAATAATCCAACGTTTACAATAACTAGAATCTAAATATTCAATTAATACTTCCAAAACCACAGGGCTGTTATAAAAATAACACACTATTTTGTATTTTTTTGTAAAATCATTGTAAATTTTTAGAATTATTTACAGATTATATTTGTTTTTTTATCCAGTCAATGTCTTTTTTTGTAGTAATTTGCCTTAAAATTTTATTATTAAAATCCTCACTATCCTAATATAAAAAAACATTTTTTATATAGCTTTACTGCTATATAATCCACATCAATATTCAAAAAAATATATAAACTTAATCCCCATACAAAAACAACTTATTGTATAAAGCAATAACACCTGTACTAAACTTTCCTACAAAATTATTATAAAAATAATTCACGTAGAAAATATTTATATTCTTATAGAATTATTTTTCTAGTTTTCAAAATATAGATAGCTGACATGCTAATAATTTTATAATATTTCTATATTTTAGATTAGCTATTTATTAATAAGTTAAGACATTAGACATGAGCATTTTAAAATTCACTACTCTTTTTTTATGCCTTGTCTATAATTTTTATTGACTTATTCAATTGAGATTCCCATCTTCAACCACTTGTATGTATGATTATCATATATCCCTTTACATATGATAATTATTGATTCCTTTCGTGATGATCCTAAATAATATAATTTATTTCTTTGAATGATGTATCAAATTTCTTGTTTAACATACAAACATCACTTGCCTGAGGTCCATCATTGCAAGGACTTCACTAGATTGCGTTCATACAACTACTCTCATCTTGTTATAGATTTAGAATATTATGGAATATTTAACACGCGGATTATATAATAAAGCTAAAAATCTCTATACTAATTTAGTTAGTATATATAAATACAAATTAAAAAATCGACATAAAACCCTCTTTCTTTTTAGGTGGGCGAGAGCATCTGGCCATGCATAGAAGCGGTCAGGGCCTTTTTCTGCCACATGCAAGGTTGAAAACAAAAGGAGAAAGCAAGTAGCGGTCATGTTGTATTCTGCATAGCAGTAATTATATGTAAGAAAATTAAAATAAATATATATAAATTTATTTTAATTTCTTCTTGGCTGAGTATATTATTATTTTTTTAATAATTCCAACAAAGGAGTGGGTTAAATGAAAATATATGCCGTTCGTATTGATAAATCACCTTCGGATGATGAATTTCAGCGTATGATGCAAATTATTTCATTAAGTACGCGGAGAAAAATAGAAAGATATAAATTTAGAGAAGATATGGAAAGGACTTTAATTGGGGAAATACTCGTTCGTCACATTATAAAAGAAAAGTTCGGAATCTCTAACCATGAAATTCATTTTTCTAATAATAGTTATGGCAAGCCATACGCTGTCAATTTAGAGTCCTTTAATTATAATATATCTCATTCTGGGTGTTGGGTTGTTCTTGCTGTAGATCATGCTCCTATAGGAATCGATATTGAGAAAGTAAAATCTATTGATTTAGATATTGCAAAACATTTTTTTAGCACAAAAGAATATTTAGATCTTATGAATACGGATATTTCTAAAAGAACTTCTTACTTTTACCAACTGTGGTCTATGAAGGAAAGCTATGTAAAACAAGTAGGAAAAGGATTAACAATTCCACTTAATTCATTTTCAGTCCAATTCGATCCAAAAAAGGGTGCCTCTATTGATGTACCCCAAATGCAACCCGATGTCTTTCTGAAAACTTATCTAATTGATATTAACTATCATATGGCTGTGTGTGCTACGAATCCATACTTTCCAAAAGAGATTATAATCAAAAACTATACAGATTTGTTTAAAATGAAAGAAGTAGGAACGTAACCTACTTCTTTAATAATGATATATCCCTATATTTTGAAGGATTTGTTGGATTTTTAATGCTACTTTTTCAGGATTTGACAAAGGAAACATATGCCCACCGTCAAAATCATGATAATTTATCGTCTGTATCCACTGACTCCATTCTGTTTGGTTATTAAAACATTTATAATCCTGCCTACCATTAAATATATGTACTGGTGTTTGAACTATTGTATGATTTTTATGTTTAAATTCTTCTAAAGCACGATAGTCTGACCTTAAAGAAGGTAAGAAATAATCCAAAATATCTTTATTTTCCAATAATTCTTCAGGTATTCCCCCTAATTTAGCAACATAATTCACAAACTCTTCACGGCCGAGTTGTGACATTTTCTTCCTTTTTATATTTGGAGCTTGAATAGCAGAAATAATAGCTACTTCTGGGTACACACCTTCCATCTCTAGTTCTTGCAAAAGACGGTAGACCATTAGTCCTCCCATACTATGTCCAAACAAAATAAAACGATCATTTCTGAATTCCAATAACATTTGCCTATATAAATTTACTAGATTTTCAAAATTAGATTCTAAAGGCATTGTGTTTGTACCATGTCCAGGTGGCTCTACTACATGCATTGTACAAGTATCTCGCAAGTATTTATGTAGCGGACGAAATGAGGCTGAATACCCTCCAGCAAATGGAAAACAAATTAGGTGTAAATCATTCATATCACTATCTAATCGTTTTAAAATTTTCATCAATTTAGCCTCCTTCAGTTTGTCATTTGTAAAGATAATTATTTAGCTTATACATTATTTAAACTAATAAAAGTTCCTTCTTTCATTCGCCAATCACTACTTTAAAAACGCAATTATATTTATCACCTACAGTCCATATATAAATACATGCTCTTTCTTAAAGAAGATTATAAAGCTTTAGCTAAATTGTGTCCATGTAACTATACAAGCTTTAAGCTTACTAATTAACTTAAAATCGGGTAACTACAGAAACATTTATTTCATAAGTTACTAAAAAATCAACATTAAAAATCGAGTATTGTTTCAAGATTCGACCGCTAAATTAAGTCATTTCTTGCATTTTTTTGTGAAACAACCATCTAACATAGTCAAACAGCCTTGCTTATTTTTAAAATAAGCAATCATTCTCTATAAGAATATACATCATTGTTTGAACACAGCTTATAAAGTGAAACTTCCGTCAGTGGGGGTTTTCTTCATCCCCCACCTATCTTCTTTAGAAAGGCGGAAGCGGCTCGCTCAGAATCGCAGGACGTTGGAGCCCCTGACAAAGAGGTGCTTTTTGCCTCGTCCGAGGGGGCGAAACGACCGGAGATTCTAGCCGCTAGAGCTGGACAACGCTTCTCTCTGAATCTTGAGGTGGGGGTCTTACTGCCCGTTAATGCGGGATAAAGAGAACTTAATGTATTTCCAGAAATAAAAAAAGCTTTGCGCACACGCGCAAAGCTTTTTTCTTCCTATATTATAGACCAGCTTGTTCTTTTAAAGTTTCAGCTTTGTCTGTACGTTCCCATGAAAGATCTACATCAGTACGTCCGAAGTGGCCGTAAGCTGCTGTTTGTTTGTAAATTGGGCGACGTAAGTCTAACATTTTGATGATACCAGCTGGGCGAAGATCGAAGTTGTTGCGAACTAGTTCTACTAGTACTTCTTCAGATACTTTACCTGTGCCGAATGTATCAACAGAGATAGATACTGGTTGTGCTACGCCGATTGCATATGCAAGTTGTACTTCTGCTTTGTCAGCAAGTCCTGCTGCTACGATGTTTTTCGCAACGTAACGAGCTGCGTATGCTGCAGAGCGGTCAACTTTTGTTGCATCCTTACCAGAGAATGCACCGCCGCCGTGACGAGCATATCCGCCGTAAGTATCTACGATAATTTTACGACCTGTTAAGCCAGCATCCCCTTGTGGTCCACCGATAACGAAGCGGCCAGTTGGGTTAATGAAGAATTTTGTTTCTTCATCGATTAATTCAGCTGGTACAACTGGTTTAATTACAAACTCTTTTAAGTTGCGATCGATTTGTTCCCAAGCAATTTCTGGATGATGTTGCGTAGAAATTACGATTGTATCGACGCGAACTGGTTTACCATTTTCATCATACTCAACTGTTACTTGTGTTTTACCGTCTGGACGTAAGTATGGTAATGTATCATCCTTACGAACTTCCGTTAAACGACGAGCTAATTTATGAGCAAGTGAGATTGGAAGTGGCATTAATTCTTTTGTTTCATTACATGCGAAACCAAACATTAAACCTTGGTCGCCAGCACCGATTGCTTCAATCTCTTCGTCAGTCATTTGACCTTCGCGTGCTTCTAACGCTTGGTCAACACCCATTGCGATGTCAGCAGATTGCTCATCGATAGATGTTAAAACTGCACAAGTTTCTGCATCGAATCCGTATTTTGCACGAGTATAACCGATTCCTTGAATTGTTTCACGAACGATTTTTGGAATATCTACATAAGTAGAAGTTGTAATCTCTCCCGCTACCAATACTAAACCAGTTGTTACTGTTGTTTCACAAGCTACACGTGCGTTTGCATCTTTTGCTAAGATTGCATCTAAAATAGAATCAGAAATTTGGTCACAAATTTTATCTGGATGTCCTTCAGTTACAGATTCAGATGTGAACAGATGACGTTTTTTTGTCATGTGGTAAACCTCCCTACAGTAATTGTATATATTGTACGGAACTCATCCTTAATTTGCCACAAACTGCGACATTCATGTATTTTCCCATACAAGTGCAAAAGAAAAACCTTTCCTTATAGAGGAAAGGTTGTATTTGCTACTTGCATACTGCTTTTTGCCCTTCGCTCTTATCGTTCGAGACCATTAGCCTCGCACAGGTTTAAGCACCTATTCACTTGTTTGTCATTCATACAAGTGAGGTTGCCGGGCTTCATCGGGCCTGTCCCTCCGCCAGCTCGGGATAAGAGAGTATCCGTCCTCAACTATACTAAAGAAATGACTTTCATTTGTCAATCCATATACACATATTCCTATAAGTTTTTAACCACAGAAATTTATGGAAAAAATAAGATAATAACACAAACAAAAATAAATAAATAGTATACATTATTTATATGATTGTGTTATACTTTTAGTGGGGATTACGATGAATATTCATAAATCAAATAAAGGATGGTATATAAATATGAGTACTGCGAATGTCCAAATTGGATTACATGAACTATTGAACGGAAGCAATGCACAGGTTCAATTGAGCGTTCCGCAATTAACGGAAAAGGTATTAATGAGAAAAGAAGGTCGATTAACTTCTACTGGCGCTGTTTCTGTTTCAACAGGAAAATATACAGGACGTTCTCCGAAAGATAAATTTATTGTAGACGAAGCATCTGTTACGGATAAAATTGCTTGGGGATCTGTAAACCAACCAATTTCTGAAGAGCATTTTAATAAATTATATGCAAAAGTGCTAGAATACTTAAAAGATAAAGAAGAACTATTCGTATTCAAAGGATTTGCAGGAGCAGACCGCAACTCCCGTCTTCCTCTTCAAGTTATTAATGAATACGCTTGGCATAACTTATTTGCGCATCAATTATTCATTCGTCCAACTGAAGAAGAATTAAAAAGTCATGATGCACAGTTCACAATTGTATCTGCACCAAACTTCAAAGCAGATCCAGAAGTCGACGGCACGAATTCAGAAACGTTTATTATTGTTTCTTTTGAAAAGCGTATCGTGTTAATCGGGGGTACCGAATACGCTGGTGAAATGAAAAAGTCAATCTTCTCTATTATGAACTACTTACTTCCAGAGCAAGATATTTTATCTATGCACTGCTCTGCAAACGTAGGTGAAGAAGGCGATGTTGCTTTATTCTTCGGTTTATCTGGAACAGGGAAAACAACATTATCTGCTGATCCGCACCGCAAATTAATTGGTGATGACGAGCACGGCTGGTCTGATAACGGTGTATTTAATATCGAAGGCGGTTGCTATGCGAAATGTGTGAACTTATCTCGCGAGAAAGAGCCACAAATCTTTGACGCGATTAAATTCGGCTCTGTTTTAGAAAACGTTATGATTAATGATCAGACACGCATTGCAAATTACGATGACACTGCATTAACAGAAAATACACGTGCAGCTTATCCAATTGATGCAATTGATAACATCGTATTACCTAGCGTTGCAGGTCATCCAAATACAATTATTTTCTTAACTGCTGATGCATTTGGCGTATTGCCTCCAATCAGTAAATTAACGAAAGAGCAAGCTATGTATCATTTCTTAAGCGGTTACACTAGTAAACTAGCAGGAACTGAGCGCGGTATTACTTCACCACAAGCAACATTCTCAACATGCTTCGGTTCTCCGTTCTTACCGCTTGATGCATCTCGCTATGCAGAAATGCTTGGTGAAAAAATTGAGAAACATGATGCAAAAGTATTCTTAGTGAACACTGGCTGGACTGGCGGCGAATACGGCGTTGGAAAACGTATGAACTTAGGTCATACACGCGCAATGGTGCAAGCTGCATTAAACGGCGAGCTTGATAACACTGAAACAGTAAAACATGATATCTTTGGCCTTGAAGTACCACTTCATGTTCCTGGTGTACCTGATGAAGTATTAATGCCAGAACAAACATGGGCTGATAAAGAAGCTTACAAAGTAAAAGCAACTGAACTTGCAAATAAGTTCAAAGAAAACTTCAAGAAATTTAATACTGTTTCTGAAACAATTGTAAACCTTGGCGGTCCAATCGCTTAACCTGACTTTACTGTGAAATATCCTAAATCATGTGAATAAGTATGTTGTTATTGCAAGAAAACAAGTACTCACCGACAAAGCCCACGTTTTCTTGTCATTGCACATACTTACATATAAAAAGAGGCTTACGAGTAATCTCGCAAGCCTCTTCCCTATTTCTTCGTATCTTTCATACTATAATATGCTAAATTAATAACGATTAATATATATCCGCCCATAATCCCGACAGCAAATGCCCACATTACCATATGATGCTCAATTTCGTACATAATAATAGCACCAAGTATCGCTGCTGCAAATCTGTTTATTATACCAAGAGTTGGTGATTTACTTTTTTTCACTATACTCTCTCCAATTTTTTCAATGCGGCGTCCTAAAATCCAAACACAATATGTGCTCACCAGAAAACCAAGACCAATTCCTAAAAAGTGCGGAGAAAAAGGAGTAAATGCCCAGCCTAACAGCATAAGTGCTAAAATATAATAAGTTTGTACTTTAAATGTTTGTAACGACATGCTAATCATGTTGTGACTCCTCTACTGCAAAATCTCTATATCAAACTTCATCCAAATTGAAAAAACACTTTTTTAGGTGGGCGAGAGTGATTGGCCATGCATAGAAGCGGTCAGGTCCTTTTCCTGCCACGTGCAATACAAAAGCAAATTACTTCTCCATAACAGTGATTTATATATTGGATAATCAAAACAGTTTTTACTATTCCTATAGTGTTTACGTTATTAAAATATTTGTGAGAAATAACATTATATAAGATTTCTTTTGCGAGCAGCATGACGAATTGTGTCGTTTTTGTAAACATTTTTTATGATTCTTGCAAAATACGATATCAATCTAACAAAATATGGATATGATATAGTAAGTACACAATAAAGGAGGGACTTCCATTGCTCTTCTTTCTCATCGCTCTTATTCATTTCGTTATCCCGGCTCTCGTCGGCTTAACATTATATTGGTACACACCTAAGCATAGTGTTTTCTATGCCGTCCTCAGCGTTCTTCTCACCGGCATGATTCTCGTCACTTATTTCCGCTTCCCTTTTCTTAACTGGATTCCATTTGTTATAGCTATTTTGTATCTAATTTTATTACCGAAAATCAAAAAATAAGAAAGCAGATCTACTCTGCTTTCTTATTTTGATATAATTTCTTTTACAAGTTACTGTTTCTCTGACCTTACAAACCATAGGACCATTGAACTACTCCCACCTATCTTCCTCGCTTCTCTCTGCATCTTGAGTACTATATTTATAAGTGATACCTTTCTCTTCCTTTCATTTGCGAATTCGACAAAATACGACAAAGTATTCACCGTTTATTTGCTAAGATAAGTTAGGTAAGACAACCTTATATTCCTATATAATATATGAAAAATCAAAATATACGG
Source organism: Bacillus sp. 103mf (assembly GCF_900116295.1). Lineage (GTDB taxonomy): Bacteria > Bacillota > Bacilli > Bacillales > Bacillaceae_G > Bacillus_A > Bacillus_A bruguierae. Next base: position 133,538 of record NZ_FPAF01000007.1, on the reverse strand, counting down.
GGGATAAAAAATCGTGAAGTTAATAAAGGTTAATAAAAAAGATGCTTTAGCATTCTCCGCTATCATATTCTCTATATTAATATGTTCTATTATTCAAATGAATTTATTTTGGGACAAAGATTTAGTATTGACGGGAGATGATATAGGATTCCATTTAAATCGTGTATTTGGATTAGCTGAAGCAATCAAAACATCTCACTACCCATTTTATATTGATAGTACCTTTTTAAATGGATATGGTTACGCAGCAAATTGGTTTTATCCTAACCTCTTTCTATTTCCAATAGCTATTTTATTGAATTTAGGATACAGTTTAGTAGTTTCCTATAAAACTTATATAATCCTTTATACAATAGCAACAGCATGCGTAACTTATTATTGCACCTATAAAATGAGCAAAAAAGTAACTTCATCAAGCTTTATGACTATATTGTATGTTTTTTCGCTCTATAGAGCATTTGATGTTTATCAAAGAGCCGCGCTTGGGGAATCATTGGCGTTTATCTTTCTCCCTGTTATATTGTATGGAATTTATGAAATTTTATATGGACATAAGAAAAAGTGGTACATTTTAACGATTGGATTTACTGGAATCATTTATACTCATGTTTTATCAAGTGTATTAGCTTTTTGCATGCTACTGCTCTTCCTGCTCCTTTCAATTCATAGACTCCGGGAGGATAAAACAAAAATAATTTATTTTGTTGTTGCTGGCGGAGTAACAATTTTATTATCAGCTTTTTTTATTTTTCCAATGGTAGAGCAAATGACATCGAATACCTTCTATCTCAATACATATACTTTGACAACACCTAGCAATACGACATATTCACTCGGGGCATTATGGAGAAGTATTACATTATATTATAAAGATTCTTCAATTATAGGATTAGGATACGTTCTATTTTTACCATTAATATACAGATTTAAAATTAAAAAGAAGAATACAATAATAAATTTTGCTGACAAATGCTTATTAATCGCAATGATATTTTTACTAATGACAACAAGCTATTTCCCATGGCAACACTTCCATACGTTAGACGTTATACAATTCACATTTAGGCTTTTTGCACTTGTAACGTTATTAATGGCATTTAGCTGTTCGATTTATGTAGGCTATTCTGTTAAGAAAAAATATCATTCAATCGGTTTGCTATTTATTGTTCTTTCCCTATCAATCAGTAATGCATCGACAATAGCTCAATATTATAAAGATTTTCGCATACATGACAAGAATCAAGTTAGAGGAGAGCAAACTTTTAAAGATTCATACAATATAGGCGCAGGTTCTGAATACCTACCTTCTGTTACAAAGATCGATGTTTTAAAATCACGAAAGAAAGACGAAGTGAAAACAAAAAATCGTACAACGAAATTAAGTCATATAGTAAAGGAGGACAATGAACTTTCTATACATTTTGATGCAAAGAATAAAGATATCTTAGAACTTCCAATGATTTATTACAAAGGCTATGAAGTGAAAATTAACAACAAAATCGTTCCGATAAAAATGTCTAACAACGGATTGATAGAAGTACCAATCCAAGGAAAAGGGAAAATGGAAATATCATATCCAGGAACAGGTATTCAAAAATTCTCCTTTTACACGTCTATTACTACTTTCATTTTATTGATGATTTTCATTCTTTTAAGAAGTATTATAAGAAATAAAGAACAGCAGCATAGTGGGGATTCTATAATGAAATATGCATAAAGTGAAACTTTATATTGAGTAATAAATTAAAGAAGAAAGCAAATTTTATCTGCTTTCTTCTTTTCCAGCAATTACACCCGAACATGCAATTTCATATTCGGATTATAATATTGACTCGGGCTTTTTAATTGAAAAGTTCCTCCAGATTCAGAAAAATCAACAGTCAAGTTATCATCCATAAAAACAAGCTTCGTTCGATCGGCAATAAACTGGAACTGGTTTGATGAAATTTCTACGTCGCGCTCATCTTTTTCAGATACAGCGACTAAGTCAATAATCCCACTCATTACACAGCCGCATCCTTCTGTATCGTAAAATAATTTTATATATTTTGCCTCACTTGGAATCATCTCTTTTATTTTCGCATATGCTGCGTCCGTCACTGTAACATTCATTGGTTTTCCTCCTACATATATCGAGATTATCCTATTGTAGCATTCTTTTTTTATAAATCGATTCGATTTTTATATACAGAAAATTCGTTATCAATGAGATACTTTATTTTCCATAAACAAATACGGAATAGGCCCTACATTTAGCCGCTTTATTCCCGCTGTTTCTAATCCTATTTCGTTTCCGTGGCAAAATTTCTTTGAAGATGATTTCGTAACATACTTTAACGGAATCATGTTAAGAGGAGCAGATACTGTTCACAACATCTTTTTAGCTGTATTTCCAACCGACGAGGTACTAAATAGATTTCTTGCTGAAGGAACCGCTAGAGACTTACTATTCATGCATCATCCGTACTCGTTTTCTCCTTTTGTTTTAATTGCATGTGGTAGGAAAAGGCCCTGACCGTTTCTATGCGCGGCCAGATGCTCTCATCCCCCCTAAAAAGAAAAGGTTTTTATGTCGGTTTTTTAACTTGTATATATAGAAAGCGGTATTCTTTCTGTATGAAAAAAGCAACCAAATTTATCATATATTTGGTTGCTTAGTTTGCTCTTATTGTTTACTTCAACAAAGCCACTATACTTTCATGTTAAAAAATTCTTTTAAGCAATGAAACTACCACAAATCCGTATACACAGTAGAAGTCGCTGGAATTGGCGTCCAATATTGCTGATTTGGCTGCCATGCTTTAATCGTTCCATCTTGGCGCTTAATAAACGCTTTGAATTGAACATTGCGTTCAGCCGGTAAATAAACTGTGCCTCTCCAATCTCCGTAAGTAGAGTTGTATGATAATTTAATAGGGTATGACGTTGTATCCCATTGTCCTAACTCGGCACGATCTCCAGTAATATACACTGTATCTCCAGTAGCTGTTGGCGCATTTTTTACAACAATTGTTTGCTGAGTAGGAGTGACTCCTAAAATATCTTTAAACTGCCCCATCAATGTATTATTGTACATAACATCTTGATAACGAAGCAGTGTAAATCCCGCAAAATTATAGTTAAAAGCCATTTCAGCTGTTTTCTTATATTCATTGTCGCTTCCTATGCTTAACGCATTTTCGCCATTTAGTACAATCCCTTTTTCATTCGCAAGCTTAGCTACTTGTTGTACAAGTGTTTTTGGCATTGAATATTCTGGATATGTTCCCTTATCTGACATCTCTAAGCAAGTAAATGTTAAATCTAATTTTGCACTCTTAAAAGCGTCTAATAAACTACTGTAATCATTATATCCCGCTGGTTTTTCAGCGCTGTGCGGAAGATTTGAATTGTTGTATTGCCAGTGAACGCCGGCAACTTTTGCTCCAATTGGTACATGGAACGTATTATCAAATGCAGAATGAGCTAACTCTCCTATCAATTTTGTATGCTCTTCTAACACACCTTCATACCACTTTAAGAAATCTTCACCGTACTTTGTTTGATAACCGCTTGCCAAAAATTGATATCCATCAGATGGTGGAAGTACTTGTGACATAGCAGTCAAGTTTGTCCCCCAAGCTTTGTTTATTCCTGCTAAAGATCCATATTTTTGTAATGTCCAAGAACGAAATTGTGCTTTCGCAAATTCTGTATAAGCTTGAAACTTTCCTCTAGACGGATAACCTGATCCATCAGCTGACGTATAAGATGGATAACGTGTTTCTCCAGCCGGCCCGCCTGATAAATAAACCTTCGCAATGACATCTTTATACGGAGCCATCGCCTGTGCAAAAGCATTATATAATTCTCCGTACTGCTTTCGAATTACGTCTGAAGCTAGCGGATTTAATGTTTCTTTATTAATTGTTCCTGTTTCCGATTTAAAATACAAACTATCATCTGATTTTTGATTCCATATCCAAGAAGGAAGCGGTACATTACAATCATCTCCAACATTACCGCCGCATTGATGCGTTGAAATAATCGGAATCATTTTCATACCAGCATTTCTTACAGATTGTGCAAAGCGCTGCGCATAAGAAAAATCAAATTGTTGATCTCCATTCTTCTCCATATCTCCCCACCAAAAATCAACAGTAATAGCAGAGAAACCGTTTTGTTTTGCCCAGCGTAAATCATTTTCAAACGTCTCCCATGTCATAATATCCGGCACTTTCTTTAGCGGTGCCATAATATATGCTTTGTAATTTCCGTTCATTGATTGCCCGTTTACAGCTGCATGACTCTGGCCCGAAAATATTGAAGAAACAAGCAACATAAGAACGGATAACATGGCAATACTACAGCCTTTTAAATATTTCTTCATACGCTCTCCCCTTTTCTGAAAATTAAGACTAACAGTAATAAAAAAGTCGAATGAAAGCAAAGGGTTTCATTCTATGTTTGTAATTACAAATATACGTGTATACGCTTACATATTATCATTTATTGCAATCGTTTGCATTATTTTTTTATATTTTATTAGCTTTTTATATGCATATAAAGTGAAACTTCCATCAGTGGGGGGCTTACTGCCCGTTAATGCGGAATAAATCCATTTTCATTTTTCGACATATAAGTCACTGCTATGCAGAACACAACACGACCTGCACTCGCCTCCTTCCTTTGTTTTAACCTCGCATGTGGCTGACCGCTTCCGTGCACCGCCCCCCTAAAGTTTTTATGTCGTTTTTGCACTTATATATAGAAACAAACTTCTGTAAAAAGTAAAAAAACAGGTAATAGATTTTGATTCTATCACCTGTTTTTTATATAAATCTATTTTCATTTTTCGACATATAAGTCGCTGCTATGCAGAATCCAACATGACCTGTACTTACTTGCTCCCTTTGTTTTAAAGCTTGCACGTGGCAGAAATAGGCCCTGACCGCTTCTATGCATGGCCAGATGCTCTTTCCCACCTAAAAGAAAAGGGCTTTTAGGTTAATTTTTTTCAATTTGTATTTATATAAGCTGCACCAAAGTTCTCATTAAATCTCTTACACCATACAGAAACTGCGCCGTATGCACTTACGTCAATCCCCTCAGGAATCTCATAGTTTTGGTCGCCTTTGTTTCCCTTTAACTTTCCTAATTCAATATACTTATAATTTTTAACATCTTCATTATTTTTCAATTGCTTCGTAGGAACTAATACAACTCGAACGTCTGGACCGTTAGAAGTTGAAAAATGAGTAAGGCGTAAAATACGTTTTCCATCTGCTAATTGATAGATTGTTGCTGTTCCAGTTGTTTCATGAACACCGCTTTGAAACTGTCCTTCGCTTATTACTTGTTCTTGCTTTGTTTCTTTTGACTTCATTTCTGTTTGCGGCAATGTTTCATTTACTTTCTTATCAATAAATAATTTCTCTGGGCGGAACAAAGACCACAATATCCCCCCAACAATTAAAAATGCTCCTATAAAGAATATATATTTTCTTTTCATAAAGTAAGTCCCCTCCTCTAACACTTATATGTTAGCAAGAAAACCTCTCATTTTCATAACATAACTATTACAAAAGTCTTTCAGCGATCTTATTTCTTTTCTGATGTAATAGGAAGGGTAAACCAAAATTCACTTCCTTGTTTCCCATCTGAACGATCTCGCACACCAATTTCTCCTTTGTGCATTTCAACTAATGATTTTGCGATAGCTAATCCAAGCCCTGATCCTCCAGATTGCGAACTTCTGGACTGATCCGTTCTATAGAAACGTTCGAATATGCGTAATTGATCATTGTATGCGATACCTTCTCCTTCATCACGCACAATAAATTGAACATGTTGCTGCTGCTTATTTTCCTTCACAATCAAATCAATTGTGGAAGATGCAGGAGAATACCGGATTGCATTATGTAACAAGTTGCTAATAACCCGTACTATTTTACACGGCATAATCCAAAGCCGAGGCAATGTATCAGACACCTGCACTTCTAAATACATCTGTTTTTCCTCTAGTAAGATAGAATGTGAATCTAGTACTTCTAATAGTACTCTGTCCACATGTGTTAAACTTGGATGAAACTCTTCTTGTCCAAGTTCTAACTTGGACAGATCAAATAAGTTATTAATTAAGCCATTTAATCTTTGCATTTCCTTTAATATTGTCGCTAAGTACTGCTTTTTCATGTCTGGGTCTGTAATTACATCATCTTGTAGTGCTTCTATCATCAATTGTATGCTGGCTATAGGTGTTCGTAAGTCGTGTGAAATATTTGCAATCAGCTCTGTACGCGCTTTTTCCCCTTCTTCCAACTTCGTAAACCCTTCTTCTAACTTTTTAGCCATCTTTTGAAAAGCTGTTGCTAATTCTTTAAACTCTTGTGGTTCCTTTCCAATTATATACATCGTTCCAAAATGTCTATCACTAAATTGTTGCGTTAATGCAATTAGATTTTGAATGGATCTCATAATCGGACGTGTTAATAGCCAGTAGATAAAAGTTGAAAGAATCATTGCTACAATCGCAATTCCTGTTAATAACCGTGTTTGTTCCGGCTCCAACAGCATTTTTCTATCACCATACCATATCGCAATGACCATGATACTTGTGCTTAATACATTCATCAGTAACAATTGATAACGTAGTTTCATGTTTCATTTCCTCCATTTGGATCAAAGCGATACCCTATGCCCCAAACTGTATGAATCCAACGGTTCTTTGTCGTATGTTTATCTAATTTTTCACGTAAACGACTCATTAATACCGTTACTGTATTGGTACATCCTTCATATTCAAATTCCCAAATTTGTTCAAGAAGCTGTGACCGAGAAAACACTTGTTTTGGATGTTTTGCCATCGTATAAAGTACTTCAAATTCTTTAACTGTTAAATCAACTGCATGCCCACAAACAAACACACTTCTCTTCGTTGGATAAATCTTCAAATCCGGAAACTCCATCATTTCTAATTCAGGTTCTTTCGTTTGCACGACTGGTTGATTTCCTCTTCTTAATATAATTTGAACCCTTAATACTAACTCACGAGGCGAAAACGGCTTTGTCACATAATCATCCGCTCCCATTGTTAAACCTAAAATTCGATCCCTTTCCTCTCCCCTAGCAGTTAACATAATAATAGGAACGTTAGATTGTTCACGAATTTCCTCACATAGTTCCCAACCATCTTTTTTCGGCATCATCAAATCTAAAATAATTAAATCTGGCTGACATTGTTGAAATATATCCCAGCCTTCCGCTCCATTTTCAGCTGTATATACTTCATATCCTTCTCTCTCTAAATACCTTTTACATATTTCTCTAATATTCTCTTCATCTTCTACAATTACAATTCTTTGCTTCATATGTAGATCCCCCGCTGCTCTTTTCTAATAATGTGAAACCATTTTTCTTATTTAAAATACTTATAGTAATCTTTCATATAGATATAATAATTAGCAATCTGTTCATTCCAAGTGAAGTGCCATAGTCATACATTCACTAAAAATTATGAAAAATAATTATGTAATTTAGGTGACATACTTAAAAGAAGAATACTGTATATTTACAATCCTTGAAGGATTAAATATCGAAGTTTTAAACTTTAGGCATAGAAGTGGAAAGGCTTTATTACATAATATAAGTCTCCATTGCTATCAACGAAGACCTTGTTACAAATGATCAATACTATAATCAATTTCTACTAAGCTTAGAAACATCTTGTAGCAAAAATACAAATGTTATGATAGCCATCCCAAAATTGACTGCAAGAGCTATTATAACAGATAAATCAGTGATATATGATAACACAATACAAATTGAAAAGATTGAAGCAAGAAAAGGAATAATTTTTCTCGTTGCTGTTACTGCATATCCCTTATTCTTCTGAAGATAAATCATAATGACTCCAATACTTAGTAATAAAGGAGCAGTAATCAAAATCCCAAACCAACCGAAAGCATCCTCAACAAACCAAGGTAAAAAACGCATCGTTGAAGAGAAGATAAATAAGTTAAGTACGAAAACAAATAATTGCATGATAGATAATTTTATATTTAAGCTTTTTGGATTCATGGTGTCAAACTCCTAATGAAGTGTAATTTTACACTATTTTATTAATCATCCACTTTTATGTCAATATCATTTTTCAATATATAAGTCGCTGCTATGCAGAATACAGCATGACCTACACCTGCTTTTTCCTTTTGTTTAAAATCTTGCATGTGGTAGGAAAAGCCCGGACCGTTTCTATGTGCGGCAGATGCTCTCGTTCCACTAAAAACAACCTTTCCTATAATCTCTAAAAAATTTATTATCACTTCTTATGATTTTATTATTACATTTAAACGTTAAGCAAACTATCTAATAACCTTACATAAAGATGACAGTTCTGTAAGAATAAAAATTCCAACAGCATGAAATGAAGCGAGGAGAGTTTTTATGTATGTTACATATTCCATGAAACAAGTTGAAGAGAATCGAAGGTACTATGAAATGATGTATGATGCTTCATTTCATCTAGTAAAGGTAGATCAAATAATGGATTAGGATTTTGTGACAAGGCAGTTAGAAGTGTTTTATCCACATCATATTGGTCGTCTACCTATAGTGGAATTGAGTTTTGCACATAGTAAAAAACTCCACGGTTTGCGCTATGCGCGATACCGTGGAGTTCAAAAGGTTAAAGCACAAGTTTTGATGACGGCCATCATACAAAACTTAAAAAAGTGGACCAAACTTCGCTCACTTAAGCAAGTTGGTTTACACCTAACAAATCAAATTATAGAAGAAACTACTTTATAAAACAAATACAAATCAAAGAAAATGCAAAAAAAATTTGGCATTTTCTTTGACATAATCTTTTTTCAACAAAGTGGGCAAGAGTAGTTATAAAAACTACTCTTGCTTCTTTTCTTTTTCTTCTTTTTCTATTTCTGATACGGATTTTGCTGGATGTTTACTCAATTCATCTAGTTCACCAGAGCATCCAAATTTATTCTCAAAATCTTTCGTAGTACTTATACTAGCTACAAACCATAGTTTTTTATCATTGTTTATATATCCATTTATATGAGGAATTCCCATAGGAGTTACCTCTCTTTTTGTAAACGTAATAGATTTCACATTATAACGAATATACTTTTCTACTCTTGCTTCTTGTGTCTTCCAAAATTTTTCTTCTTTTTCCTTTTGTTTTAAGTATTCCATCGTAATATACCCTCCTGCTATGATCAACACGGCGGATATAATCAATATCATTACTTTCTTCATTTGGAATTCCCTTATATTACAAGCTCATTCACATATGTTTTTTCTAGAAATAAAGAAAAGACATCAAGAGTAGTTATAAAAATTACTCTTGCTTCTTTTCCTTTTCTTCTTTCTCAATTTCTGATACAGGCTTTTCTGGTTTTTTTATAAGTTTCCCCAGTTCTCCAGAACGTGAAAATTTATCCTCAAAATTTTCTGTAGTACTAATACTAGCTAAAAACCATAATTCCTTATCATTGTTTATATATCCCTTTATATGAGGAATTCCCATAGGACTTATCTCTCTTTTTGTAAACGTAATAGATTTCACATCTTTCACATTATAATGAATATACATTTCTACTCTTGCTTCTTGCACTTTCCAAAACTGTTCTTTTTTTTCTTTTTGTTTTAAGTATTCCATCGTAATATACCCTCCTGCTATAATACAAATAATGGATAATATAATTACCAGCTTCTTCTTCATACGGAAACCCCTAACATTTAAATATAGTTAAAATATACCATGAAATGAGTTGAAACATATGAAAGAATTTTTAAAAAATCCTAGTGCGACAGAGGAAGATTATCTTGATTTATCAGATCAAGTCTATGATAATGTTTTTTTGCATAAAGGAGCAGAGATAAAAGGTACTAGTGGTAAAGTGTGGAAAGTTATAGAATACATAGATGCAAATGGGCCTAAACAAGTAAGAAATGGATTACAAGCTATTGCAGTAGTACCGGCGGACGAGTATGACGAAAATAAAACGCATTATGATAATATCATCTTGTCATTTCGTGGAACAAAACCAGCGGAACTTGATGGAGATACCACTACAGACCTTGAACAACTTGGATTAGGAATAAAATATCATACAAAAACAATGACGCCAAGTAACAGTGATACTATAAAACCTGAACTTTCATCATTTGATTCTGGATTAAAATGGGCAAAAGAAGATATCGTAGAAAAATATGATCCTGATTCTCTTCATACTACTGGACATAGTAAAGGTGCCGCAGAAGCTCATTATGTAGCTGCCGAATTAAATTGTTATGCAACTACATATGCCGCACCAAATGCTTATCGTTTACTTAGTGCTGAAGCAAAAAGACGAGTAGATGCGGGAGTAATGGATCCAAAAGTTGTAGATTTAGCCCATGATAATGACAAGATAGGACTTTTGGATTCGTTTGGTGCACCTTTAATCGGTAGACAATATATAGTTAAATCTAATGGTACAAAACATGGATTAATGGCTTTATTTGGTATAGAGGGACATCCAACAGATACATTTACAAACATGTTTCATGCCAATGGAAGTCCTATATTACAATTAGAACCAGACGAAATTATTAGAGAAGCAGATCAACTTCAAGCGATAGGTGATACACTACTAAATATTGCAAAAAATATAGAAGCGTTTCAAGAAAAAGAAGAAGCAGCCATTGCTGAATTAAAAAGCAAATTAAAGCATGAGACAGGGCCAGGCGGGAAATATCATTTGTTAAGTGAACACGATATAGACGAAGCAATTACTGAAATTGCTAAAGCCAGAAGAAATGGAAAAGATTATTTTTATGATATCGATTTGGCTGAAGAATTAATTAATTGCTTACGAAAAGAACAAAAGAGTTTAATTGATTTTGGAGGAAGGGTTGCTGATGCAGCAAAATCATTGCGAGATGAAGATGGTAGATTAGCGGAAGAAAATTTCCATGGGCTAGGGAGTAGATAATATGGTTGATTTTATTGGGGAAATTAAAAAAATTGAAAAAGAAATTGAAAATGCAGCGAAAGATGTCGCGAGCCATGTCGTTGATGAATTACAAGCTGCTAAAAAACGTCTGGAAACAGATATGGAACGAATGCTTTTAAAAACAGAAGTGTCATTTAAAGTAAGTGAAATGATACATGAACAGCAATATATGATTCGAAAAAATCAAGATTTATTTCATGATGTATGTAAAGATTTAGCAGATAAATCTGAAGCCTTAAATAAAAGTTTTGAAAGTCGAACAGGAAGCAACATACAAAAGGAATTAAATGAACATTTGAGTAAAATTCGCAATCAATTTACTTCAACTTATTATGAGTTTTATAACAGTTGCGGAAAGAAATAATTCATTAAAATGTTATTTTATTGAGTATGAAATAATCCTTTCCTTATTGAGGCTCCGTATGTGTGGAGCCTATTTTTTTTGAATAAAGTTACTTTGTTTATTTCCACTCAGCTTCATAACTTAAGATTTTCGATAAATAGAAAGTCTTAGAAGCCAACTTCCAACAAATGTATTACCGTTCAGAATATGATATTTCATTGACAATACCCCCATATGAAATATTGCATACTAAAACGTATTAATAAAAATATAAACGTTTACTATGATAGTGATATAAAGATAAAACCTATCATAGTACCAACAAAAAAGGAGGAAATCATATCGAAATCGCAGTAGCAGTTTTATCATTCTTAGGTGGAGTACTTCCATTAGTAACACAACTTTTAAAAGCATTTATGTAAGTTCATGATTCCGCAATTATTTATAACTAATTATCATACAAATGATCTGTATAGCAAAATTGAATTGTTGTGCAGATCATTTGTATGAGCAAGGTCCCTTTAAATATTTATATGAAGGGACCTTTTGGGATTTCTACATACTTGGACTACTAATAAGTGAAATTCTGTTACCTAAGGGGTATAAAATATATAATTGAGTAATCATACATAATAGAATAAACACAGAGATTACCATAAAAAACTCTATCATTACAGTGTTTTTTCCAATCACTTATGGAATCATCCCAAAATAGAAATAGACCGCAAAGCTTTCTGAAAGAAACGCTCTGCAGTCTTATAATTTCTTACTTCATCTCATATTTTGGGTATTATTCTAACTATTCCATTTCACCTTATAATGTCCATTATGATCAAAGACAAAGTCCCTAGGTCCATGTTTTGTATCAAGTCTAACAGTTTCGTTTTGATAAATTGAACCATCGTCTTTAGCATAGTACTGGAAGTATCCATAATAAGGGAAGAAGTATCCCCAAACTTGGAATTTTCCTATCGCAGCTTCTCCAGAATCCTGGAAGTAATACCACTTACCATTGATTTCTCTCCAACCTGTTTGCATTACGCCTTTATCATCATAATAGTAGATCTTACCATCAACTTTATCAAACCCTGTTATCTTAGCTTCTCCGTCATGGTTAAAATAATATCTTTTTCCGTCAATTTCTTGATGACCATCGAAAGTATAATTTGCACCATCTTTAAAATGGTATTTTTTACCATCAATTATTTTCCAACCAGTATAATTAGCGCCATCTTCTAAGCTATAATAGTGGATTGCATCCTTTTTCGTTCCATCAGGTTGAGGGAACGCTCTCTTTCCAGTCAATCCTGGTTTTCTACTAGAACCTTCGTTCTCAAATGTTACTTGTTTTCCGTCAAGAGTAACCGTTTTAGGACTAGTTAGTGCGTTTCCGTTCAAATCAGTAGCTCTCTCAAGCACACCTTTGTTAGAAAAGTGAAGGATGACATGTTGCTCTTCTAGACGTAGTTGCTTTGTAGTAGGCTCGTAATTTTGGAAATAATACGTTTTTCCATCGATTTCTCGGAAACCTTCTTTAATAAACGCTCCAGACTCGTCAGAATAGTTTTGATCTCTCCACGCTGATCGTTGCAAAGCACCTTTATCATCAAAATGGTAGTGCTTCCCATCAATCTCGTGATTCCCATTCGAGCCACTTGTCGATAATACTGCCCCGAAATGATCTGGATGGAAATAATATTTCTTACCTTCAATTTCATGCCAACCCTTTAAGAAAACTCCATCAGAACCTGCATAATAATAATCAGAACCTCGGTTTACCCAACTGTTTTTTATCACGTTCCCAGAAGAATCTTTTGCAGACCATTTCGTAAGATCCTTTTCATCATCTTTGATCTCTACTTCGTCATATTTCTGTTTTTCATTTTCTTTCCCCGGATACCAGTCTCTTAACCAGTTGTGAATTTCATTGTTGTTTTTTGAAGTGAAACGAATTTCAGATTTGAAACTCCAATCAGTACCAAATTGTTGAACGTAAGCATTACCAGCCAAACGTACTCCATTTTTATTTACTAAATGGAACTGGAATGTCCCCTCATAAGAATTGCCTGTCTGAACAAGTTCAAACACTTCATCATCACCAATCGAATCGGAATATTGAAGCGCTTTTCCTTCTTTCCCTGAAAGATATTTTGAACCTGTTTTTACCAATACCTTATTCGTCCCTTTTTTATAAGGGATAATTTGATAAGATTTACCGTCATTTAGTGTACTGAATGGTAGTGCAATAGATGTTTCTAAGATATTAGTAGATTCCGCCAATATATTCGTTGATCGGTCATTAAAATCTGCAAGAGCTTGAGGGTTATTCATCACATAATTAGAAAGAACTTCTCTTCCTACTGGATGCGAAGTCAATGTTGCTACCTTCTTTTGTTCTTCTGTTAAATAAGAAAAACGGTCTACCCCTAAACCTTTAAAGCCGTCAAGAGAATTTGCTCCAAATCTCTTCTTATAAAACTCATCAACAAGAACTTTATTTTGACCAGATGTTTTTTCTACATATAAGGTGATCTCTTGATTAAGCGCAACTCCAGTTTTTCCTTCATCCAATTGTGCTTGTGTAATGTAAAGAAGATCGTGTTCTGAAGTAGATTTTGCATAGGGCTTTAAATCTACAATTGTACCCGCTTCTGTAATTTTAAGCTGTTGTCCTGATTTTAATTTGTGAATTTCACTTTTTCCATTTGGATAGAGTACTTTAACTGGTTTAGTAAAATTCGAATCATCTTTCGTATGATGCATAGAAATATTAAATTCTCCAGGTTTAAAACTAGGAGCTCTATAAGATACATTTTCTGCATAAGGGCCAGTGTAATCTGTTAAGTCAGGATCCCCCACCTCTATCCCAAGTGCTTCATAAATGTCTTTCACTATGCCTAATGAAGTAATCCCCACATCTAGCACAGTAGCTATACTTGCGCTAGCCTTATTCTCTGCAATAGGAGCCATAGAAAAAAGAATACCTAATGCCGCTGTAGCAGGAATTATTTTCTTTCCAATTCCATTTGTTTTAAATGTTTTTTTCATTTTCGTTGTCCTCTCTCATTCATGTTGACTTCATCATATCTAACAAATCTTTCATTTCTCTCTCGTAAATATTACAAAAGTCTTGCAAATATCTTTCATAATTATTATGACGTTATCAATTCTTTAGAGAAAAAACAGGTGCGCAAAACAAAACATAACCTGCTCTCGCTTGCCCCCTTTATTTTCACCTTTGCATGTGACAGTAACAAACCCGGACTGCTTTACTCTCACCCAAAAATAAAAACAGACCGCAAAGCTTTCTGAAAGAAACGCTTTGCAGTCTTATGATTTCTTACTTTACTTAATACTTTCTAATTCCCATTTATGGTTGTTACCTGGTGAAGTTGTGTGATCAGGTTTTAAAATATATTCAGTAACACTTACAGGTGGAAAAATCCCATTATCTGCGACACTACCAACCCATTTATTGAATCCATACGTAATATAAGTCGAATCAGATTTTAGATAGAAATTCTTTTCATTCGTAACTTTATCTAATTTAATTGTGGATCTGTTGCGTTCTTGATCTAACCAGCTATAATCATATCCATTTCCAACGTTAAGATACTGATAGCCGCCATGAGTACTGTTTGTAAACTTAAGGAATACTTCTTCATCTTTTCGAATTGGCTCTCCTGGTTTAGATTGCCCTTTTCTCTCAATGATTACTGGTGTAGCTTGAATGTCATTTCCATGTATCTCCTGATTCTTCGGTCCAAGTCTTAATCCATCCCAGTTGTTCCCTTTTACATTAAAGTGTACATATTTCCCGTTTACACTTTGGAATAAAGTACTTACATGCCACTCTTCTCTTACATTCTCACCACGAATTTCTGAACTAGATGTTTTCAAATAATATGGTTTTCCTTCTACAATCAATTCACCTGCGTTATCCACTAATAAGTTATCAAACTCTTTATTATACTTAACAACTGTAGAGACTTTTTGTGTCGGAAGTTTCTTTTGTGCATCATTGATTTCAAATGTAACTTCTTTTGATGGATCGAATTGATCTAAACTTACAGTTTCTTTAGACTCATATACGTTTCCATTTTTCACTAATGTTACTTTCTGTGTTGTTTTAGAATTTTTCTTTTCAAAAGAAGCGGTGATTTCATTACTTGCTCCGAATAACCCTGGTACAACTGCCGCATAAATCTTTTTCGCAATTGGGTTATAAGCACTATATGATAATGTTGGTGGCTGTAGGTGTTCAAAAGCACCAACTCTCCATCCTTTCGTTACAGCCTCTTCTTTTACATTTTCTACATATTCTTTCGGAAGGATATTTCGAGATCCATTGTTATTATCTATAATCTCATTTACCTTTTTAGAATCTACGTTAATATGCTTTAAAACCTCATTCAACTTTAAATTTGTATTCTCACCAACACCATTTGGTGCATACACTCTAAACTTCGGTTTATTTCCGATATCTGTTTCTAATAATGCAGTAGATGCATTTACACGAGATTCAAATTTTCCTGCATCTCCTAAGTTTGTAAATTCCCCATCTTTCTCAATAGACAAGTCCATTGTACTCGTAGGTAATACTTCAACAGAGAGAAGCGCACCTTGTTCAACAGCCTTTAATTCATCAAGCGTTAAGTAAATATTTACATCTGCTTGACCATCTAAACTGTCAATTAATACTTCTGTTTTATTTCTTCCGCCTTTTTCTGTGCTTAAATGCTGTGCTTTATAACGATCTTGCGTTGCCTTTACTGTATTAATAATCTTATCTCCTAAGCGAATGTTAAAATGAGGAGACACATTTTCAGCTGATGCTGTACCTGTATTTTTATATTCTAACTGTAAGCTTACCTTTGCTGCTTTTGCTGTATCAACCGTTGTTGCAGTAGACCAATCAAAATTATTAGAATAGCTTTCTGTTTCAGTGTCAGTTTTTGAATATCCATAACCTACATTTAATGAAGCATCGCCTTTTGGTACAGGTCCCGCTGCTGAACCTTCAACACCGCCTCCCACAGTTAGACCAACATTAAAAGAATGCTGTGTTGATACACTTTTCTCCCAACCTTTATTAATAGATCCGCCTTTTGAATCTGTAATCTCCTTAATAGGAGTAACTCCAATGCGTTTGATTCCAATTTGTAAGTTCGGAATATTGGCAACTACTGGATTGAACTCAGTATCAGAATCACTGCCAAAGTACTGAACTTCATACGCATCTGAAAAAGGATCTCCATCCGAATTCGCACTCATAGAATTTGTGATGAATTTTAATTTTCCTTTGTCTTTCTCTGGGTCCCATGCTCTCGCTTCATTTTTTCCAGTCTTTGGATTAAACTCGATTTTATATCCGTTTATTTCTAAATCATTCGGAATGCCATCGTTATCCCAATCATTATTTTGTACTTCAATATTTTCAGTAGAAATCTTTCCTATTTTTCCGTCAGTTCCATAAAGAACATCTTTTCCTTCTTTTACATTTACATCCTCTTTGAACATCTCAACTTTACTATTTGGACTTGGCTGTTGTACCTCTGCTAAAGCAGGGGATGCCAAAGTTAATGCCATCGTTACGCTACTTAATACAGCAAATGCTGGTTTCAATTTTTTCATCTTCATTTTCCTCCTTTTTTCTAGGGACGTTAGAACATCTACTAGTAAGGTTGATTTCATCTTATCTAACAAACCTTTCATTTCTCTCTCATAAATATTACAAAAGCCTTGCAAATATCTTTCTATGACGTTATTAATTCTTTAGAGAAAAAACAGAGAGTTCCGGCTTACTAAAAAAACGCAATGGCACTCTCGTCGTGCCGATACCACGATTTACGTACAGTTGTAGTGGTTTCATGTTCCCCTTTATTGAATAAAGTCCTTCTACATATTGATTTGCTAGTGAGGTCGTGATGATTGGCCCAATAAACGGAAGTTGTACTTGTCCCCCGTGACTATGACCAGATAGTTGAAAATCGACTGGATACGCAAGAACTTTCTCTATTACATCAGGCTCATGCACGAGCAATATGTTAAAATCCTTTTCCCTGAGATTCTGAAGAGTTTGCTGCATTTTAGGCTTGCCAAGTAAAAAGTCATCTAATCCAGAAATGGTAATGTACTCACCATTGTTTGCCATGATCTTTTTCGTTTCATTGACTAAAACAGTGAAACCAGCTTCTTCCATATACTGTTTGTACAAATACCCTCCGCCTCCTCCGCGGTCATGATTACCAAACACCGCATATTTTCCAAGAGGAGCATGAATTTGTGACAAAATCGTTTGTGAGTCTTTTCTTTCAGAAGCATACTCTCCAAACTTATCAATTAAATCACCTGTAAACACTACAATGTCCGGTTTCAGCTCATTGATTTGATCAACTAACATTTGCTGTTGTTTATGAGAAAAATGAGGACCAAAATGTGTATCAGAAAACTGCACAATCTTTACACCTTGAAATCCTTCTGGAATATTTGCATTCTTAATATCAGTCCATGTGATAGACAATGATTTTGGTTCAAATTGAAATGCATATAAATAAGTAGCTAGCGGAAAAATAAAAATCATAAGGAAAACGACGCACATCCTCTTAAGCTTCCGGCGGAAAATATCCCCTTTTTGTTTTTCTATATTCACTTTCATATGTTCACCTCTGTATATATCATAAAAAAACTACTATTTAAAAACTGTTGTAGCATGTTTATGTTACAGATATTTGTCTTTTCGAGGATTCAAACAAAAAGGATTCGCTTGAATGCGAATCCTTTTTGTTGCTTTTCATTTTATACTCTTTAGGCGTTTTATTTCCTATACCATTATCCTTTTTTTTGCTTTGTATTCTCCTAGCGTATACCTATCGGTTTAGAAATATTTTTAGCATATCTCATTCTCTGTAAAAGAAAATTATTTTCTGTAATGCTTACAGGAAATATAAATACTATTCACAAGATAATAATATACTGGATTATTTACCGTTGATATGGCCATATTTATATGCAATTTTGCATTTCCTAAATAAAGTAAATCAACATACAGAGCACTAATAAATTATATTAAAAACATTTTTTATCAAACAATTCATATAGATCAATGAAAAACATTATATTTTAGGCTTAATTATCAAATTATAATTATTTTACTTAGTGAATTAATTCATAGTATTTAATTTTATAGATATAATGTTTTTGATAATATAAATATATAATATATGAATTATAAAATTCAGGAGATAAAATTTTATTGTTTACTTATCAAAAACATAATGTTTAAATGAGGGCGTAAGGTCCTTACATTCTACGGAAGTAAATAATAACGAGATTTTCTTGAGTTTAACACTTTACCCGAAAGAATTCTCCTTTCTGAAATAAGCAAGGAGAGAGCCAGTTCAAAATGTATGAATAAAATTGTAAAAAGACAATAGTGAAGAGGTGTACGAAATGAAAAATAAAATAATTACAGGATTTTTAATAACATCCATTGTTACTGGGGCAGCTATTCCTATCAATACTCTCGCAACGCCAATCGTTCACGCAGAAACGCAACAAGAGAACACGGATATTTCCTCATCATTACGAAAATTAGGTGCACAATCTAAATTAATTCAAACATATATAGATCAAGCTTTAATGAGGCCTAATGTACAGCTTATAGAAGTTCCATCTTTAAATACGAACCAATCCCTAATCAAACAAGATATGAACGAATGGTCATCGGAACTTTATCCAAAGTTAATTCTATTAAATTCAAAAAGTAAAGGATTTGCAACTAAATTTAATAGCTATTATCCAGCATTAAAAGTGTTTGTAGACAGTAAAGAAGATAAAGAGGGGTTTTTGGATAGACTTGAAGTTCTTCAAGACATGGCTATGACGAACCAAGACAACGTACAACGTCAAATTAATGAATTAACAGATCTTAAATTACAGCTTGATACAAAACTTAAAGATCTCGATGCTGATGTTACAAAAGCGCAGGGTGTACTAAGTTCAGATGGAACAGGAAAAATAGACCAGCTAAAAAATGAAATACTAAATACCCAAAAATCAATTCAAGATGATTTACAACAAATAGCGTTGTTACCAGGAGCTTTAAATGAACAAGGGTTTGTTATATTCAAAGAAGTCTATAATCTTTCAAAAGATATCATTGAACCTGTTGCTCAAACAGCGGTGGCAGCGTATAACAAAGGAAAAGAAATTAACAACTCTATTTTAGAAGCAGAGAAAAAAGCAGAGCAAGAAGCGACAGAAAAAGGTAAATCTGCTCTAGAGATTGAGGCTGCCAAAAAAGCAGCTCGTGAAGCAATTGAGAAAAGCAAACAAGCTGAAATAGCGGCAGCTGCAGTTACAAAAACGAAAGAGTATGACCTTACAAAAGTTATTGACCCTGAACAAATTAAAAAAACATATAGTGCCTTCGCTGAAGTAAATAAACTAACAGCAGAGCAACGAGCACATTTAGCTGATTTAGAGACACAAAACCAAAAATTTTATGATTTAACAAAGAACCTAACAGTAGCAGATTTACAAAAATCAATGCTTCTTATTATGCAAAATGATTTACATACATTTGCAAATCAAGTAGATGTAGAACTTAACCTACTAAACCGCTATAAAGAAGATTTGAATTTAATCAAAAATAATATTACAAAATTATCTACTAATGTTGATACAGCTGACCAACAGTCTCAAAAAGATACATTAAGACAATTAAAAAATGTAACAAGTTATCTTGAAGAACAAGCTAATAAGTTTTAATATTATGAATTTAATAAAAATAATATGAAGATTATAATAATCTATCAAAAAACTGAGAAGGAGAATAGTTATGAAAAAACTTCCATTTAAAGTGTTAGCTGTAGCCACTCTAGCAACACTTATAACTGCTACGAACGGTAACACTATTCATGTACTTGCACAAGAACAGACTGCTCAAGAACAAAAAGTAGGGAATTATGAATTAGGGCCTGAAGGGCTGAAGAAAGCATTAGCTCAAACAGGATCTAATATTCTTGTAATGGATTTGTACGCAAAAACAATGATTAAACAACCAAATGTAAATTTATCCAATATTGATTTAGGTTCAGAAGGAGCAGAATTAATTAAAAGTATTCACCTTAATCAGGATCTGGCGCGAATCAATGCGAATTATTGGTTAGATACAGCGAAGCCGAAGATTCAAAAAACAGCACGTAATATTGTAAATTACGATGAACAATTTAAAAATTATTACGATATATTGGAAGCTGCTGTACAAAAGAAAGATAAAGCAGAGTTAAAAGAGGGCCTAAATGATTTAATCACTACAATTAATACAAATTCAAAAGAAGTTACAGAAGTAATTAAGATGTTACAAGACTTCAAAACAAAACTGTATGACAATTCTACAGGGTTTAAAAATAATGTTGGTGGCCCAGATGGACAAGGTGGATTAACGGCACTATTAGCCGGAAATAATGCACTGATTCCACAACTTCAGGCTGAAATTGAGAAGCTACGTTCTACTCAGACAGAGCATTTTAACAATGTATTAGCATGGTCAATTGGTGGTGGATTGGGAGCATTCATTTTAATTGCTGCAGCCATTGCAGGAACGGTAGTAATTGTTGTGACTGGCGGTACAGCAACACCAGCTGTTGTTGGTGGCCTTACGGCTCTAGGTGCAGCTGGTATCGGTTTAGGAACAGCTGCTGGTGTCACAGCGTCTAAACATATGGACTCCTATAACGAAATTTCTAAAAAAATCGGAGAATTAGGTACGAAAGCCGATCTTGCTAGCCAAGCAGTTATTTCGCTTACTAACGCGAAAGCAACTTTGACAGATCTGTATCAAACAGTAGATCAAGCAATCCTGTCTCTAACAAGTATCCAACAACAATGGAATAAAATGGGGGCCAATTATACAGATTTACATGATAATATCGATTCTATGCAAGAACATAAATTCTCTTTAATACTTGATGATTTAAAAGCTGCGAAACAAAGTTGGAGTGATATTCATAAAGATGCAGAATTCATTTCGAAAGACATCGCTTTTACACAAGAAACAAAGAACTAAAAATCAAAACCTATATAGGAGGAATATGAAATGCTAAATAAAATCCCTTACAAAATACTCGCTGCATCGGCGCTTTTAACTTTGACAACAACTTCTGTAGTCTCACCAGTAGCAACTTATGCAAGTGAAATTGGGCAAACTAACAATGGAGATATGTCCCTTTCAGCAAATGAAGAGAAGATGAAAAAAGCTTTGCAAGATGCTGGGGTATTTGCAAAATCTATGAATGAATATTCTTATTTGTTAATTAATAATCCAGATGTTAATTTTGAAGGGATTACTATTAATGGATATCCAGATTTACCTGGTAAAATTGTACAAGATCAAAAGAATGCTAGAGCACATGCTGTTACATGGGATACGCAAGTAAAAGGACAGCTTTTAAATACATTGACAGGCATTGTTGAATACAATACAACGTTTGACAATTATTATGACACAATAGTAGATGCGATTACTACAGGCGATGGAGATACTTTAAAAGAAGGGATTACAGATTTACGAGGTGAAATTCAACAAAACCAAAAGACTGCACAAAATTTAATAGCAGAATTAACTAAGTTAAGAGATAATGTTGGACAAGATGTTAGAGCATTTGGAAGCAATAAAGAACAATTGTACTCGATTTTAAAAAACCAAACAGCTGGGCTTGAGGACGATCAAAAACGTCTAGATGACGTTTTAGGGCAAGTAAACTATTATAAAAAATTAGAATCTGATGGATTTACAACAATGAAGGTTGGCGTTTTTGGCCTATGGTGGATTGGTGGTATAATAGTAGGTACAGCAAGAGATAATTTAGGCAAATTAGAGCCATATTTAGCAGAAATACGTCAAACTGTAGATTCTAAAACAACATTAAATCGTGTAGTTGGAGTTGCATATAATAATACTGATCAGATGCATAAGGCGATTGATAATGCGATTAATGCTCTTACTTATATGCAAACGCAATGGACTGATTTAGATAATCAATATGCTGGAGTACTGCAACAGATTGATAAGGCAGCTGGAAAAGCTGATCAAAATAAATTTGGCTACTTAAAACCTACCTTGAAGACAGCTAAAGATCTTTGGAACACATTACACGAAGATGCAGTCACAATAAAAAATGGAATCAAAGAATTAAAAGTGGAGCCTATTACTCCACAACAATAGGGAAACATCGGTTCTGAATCCAGAATCATATCTTTAAATGTTGGTATAACAATTAATAATTCCTTATAAACCGAAAAGGCGGAGTCTGATGAAAGACTTCGCCTTTCACTTTTATATAAGTTTCATCCAAATGCCAAGATAACCGTGCCGTTTTGCTTATTTTTAAAACCTTTACAACAGAACCTGTTCATTTCATGATGTTTTATCCCCCACCTATCTTCTTTACTTCTCTCTCAATCTTAAAGTAGGGGCTTGCTGTCTGTTAATGAGAGATCAAATTCTGCTCTGTATTATTTTTCATTTTATACCCTTCAAGCGTTTTATCTTCTATATCGTTATCCTTGTTTTTTGCTTTGTATTCTCCGGATGTGTCTAGTTTATATCTATACATTTAGAAATATTTTTAGCATGTCTCACATTACTCCCTGCATAAGAAATTTTCCCCCGTAATGTTTACGGGGAATATAATTACTATTCATTGGATAATAATATTTTGGATTATTTATCGTTGAAATAACCCTATTTATATGCAATTTTGCATTTCCTAAATAAAGTAAATCAACATACAAAGTACTATTAAATTATATTAAAAACATTTTTTATCAAGCAATTTATATAGATCAATGTAATTCATTATATTTTAGATTTAATTATCAGATCATAACTATTTCACTTAGTGAAGTGATTCATAGTATTTAATTTTTTAGCTATAATATTTTTTCTGATGTTAATACCAAATATAAAAATTTAATAATATATGTGGTGAAATTTTATTATTTACTTCTTAAAAACATAATGTTTAAATGAGGGCATAAGGTCCTTACATTCTATAAAAGCACATAATAACGAGAATTTCTTCAATTTAACAATCTAACAAATATTCAACAACAATCGAATACAATCTGGGTCAATTATAAAGATTTACGTAATAATATCGGCCCTATGCAACAACATAAATTCTCTTTAATACTTGCTGATTTAAAGGCTACTAAGCAAAATTAGAATAATATTTTTTAAAGAAAAGTAGAACTTACAATCAAAGCCTATATAGGAGGAATATGAAATGATGAAAAAGCTCCCTTACAAACTACTTGCTGTATCGACTTTTTTAACTATTACAACAACTTATGCAGTCACACCAATAGCAACTTTTGCAAGTGAAATTGAACAAACTAACAATGGAGATATGTCTCTTTCAGCAAATGAAGAACAGATGAAAAAAGCTTTGCAAGATGCTGGGGTATTTGCAAAATCTATGAGTGAATATTCGTATTTGTTAATTCATAATCCAGATGTGAGTTTTGAAGGAATTACTATTAATGGGTATGCAGATTTACCTATTAAAATTTTACAAGATCAAAAGAATGCTAGAGCACATGCTGTTACATGGGATACACAAATAAAAAAACAGCTTTTAGATACATTGACAGACATCATTGAATACGATACAAAATTTGATAGTCAATACGGAACATTAGTAGAGGCGATTAATACAGGGAATGGAGATACTTTAAAAAAAGGAATTACAGATTTACGAGGTGAAATTCAACAAAATCAAAAGTCTGCAAAAGCATTAATAGAAGAATTAACTAAATTCAAAAACGATATTGGAGAAGATGTCAGAGCATTTGGAAGCCATAAAGAGACCTTGCAATCGATTTTAAAAAACCAAGGTGCTGATGTGGAGACTGACCAAAAGCGTTTAGATGAAGTTTTAGGACAAGTAAACTATTATAAAAAATTAGAATCTGATGGATTAACAATGGTAAAAATCCCTTTTATTCCCACGTTGATTTCTGGTGGTATAATGATAGGTACAGCAAGAGATAATTTAGGCCGATTAGAGCCTACATTAACAGAATTACGTAAGACTGTAGATTATAAAATAACATTAAATCGTGTAGTTGGAGTTGCATTTCATAATATTAGTGATATGCATAGTACAATTGATAATGCTATTACTGCTCTTACTTATATGTCCACGCAATGGGATGATTTAGACTCTCAATATTCAGGCGTACTGGGACATATTGATAAAGCAGCTCAAAAAGCTGATCAAAATAGATATAAATTCTTAAACCCTAACTTGAATGCAGCTAAAGACAGTTGGAAAACATTAAGAACAGATGTTGTCACATTACAAGAAGGGATGAAAATTGCAGAGAAAAAAGAACAGGATCTTATGAATCAGCTTCGTCCATCAAACGTTTTCTACTTTTATAAAAAAATTCATAACGCATACACATTTGAAATAAAGACTGGAACAAATGCACCAAATGCGTCTTATAAAGTTATGAATTTAACTAAAAACACTGTTCATAACATGTGGAGTGGAGGACCAAATACAAACATGTGGGCTGACTGGCTTTCATTCAATCCAAAAGATGAATTTGCGGTGGTAGCAGTAGTGGATGGGAAAGAATACATTGTATATAAAGACAAAGTAGAAAATATAATGAACTGAACCCGAAAAGTTAGACAGAAAAATTACGTAGCTATTGAAGATGGTACACTAAACTGGACACTATGTTAAGTGAAAAAGATGATTCAGAGAGTTCTGTTGCAAAGTTTAAAAATTGTTCGAATTTATGAAGAGTGATTTATCCTATCTCAAAGACGAGGGCATTTGAGATAAATGAAATTGAACAAACATGACAAACCTAAGTTTAGGCTATAACAGTTTGCGATTTGTAGTATATGAAAAAGCGGAGTCTGATGAAGACTTCGCTTTTTCATATAGAATATAAGCCTCCTATCAAGAATAGGAAAACATACCCATCTAGTTAAAACAACTTTGCAACAGAACCTTAAAGGAGGTCTTATTTCACAAAATTCACAAATCGACCATTCTGTAAAATAGGTACTACTTGCAGCACATCTAAAAATGCACTATGCGTTACATCTTCCGCAATCCCAAATGTATTCATTAAGATTAGATTTTGCATACTGAAAAGCGCCCATACATAATTGTGCTTCAACCGACTTACTCCCTTGTAATTTCTCTATGAGCGCACCTGCGCCTAGGTAATCTTCTATCACTGGTCTTAAATCATTTTCATCATCTTTTGGATCTTCCCAATGTTCACCGCAAGGGACAACTGTAATATTAGCGCCCGTTTGTTTTTGGATATGATTCGCTGCTTCTGCAACTGCTGAAGCGTTGAGTAAACAGCCAATCAAAAGAGCAGGAACTTTCGAAGCAATCCATGTACAAGATGCACCGTTTAACGAACATAAAACAAATCTTTTCCTGAAATCAACGCCGCTAAATATTACCGGAGATAAAGAATGCTTCCCTGTTTTCACAGCTTCTGCCCTGCTTACTATAAGCTCTGCCCCCAATTGTTTCGCATACGCTTTTGCTTTTTCATTCAATGGCGGCGGATATGGAAAAATTTCAGCACCTACATGTAAGGCGGTGACTACTGTTGAAGAAAAGCTAAGAACATCTACAATAGTGGTAATATCACCACGCTTTGCTGCTTCCCTAGCTCCACGCCGCCCCCACCCCCCACTCTACACGGCACTGAAATGAAGATTGCGCAAACACTAACATAAACTAACCCCCATTCATCATCGCTTTCACTCTCATGTTAGCTGCATGATACAAAAAGAAATAGACTGTTTTTCGGAATTTTGATACAATATTAAATGAGGTCTGTATAAAAAAGCGATGTAATAGCTTACATACGTAGTGAGCTATTACATCGCTTTTTTCTTACTTTCTTCTATTATAATTTCGTATACATCCATTTCATCCTGGAGATAACTTCTTATTCAAAATCTGCAAAACGATGCAAATTACTCTTTTCTCCAATCATAACTAAGCCATCCCTTTCTTGCACAACTTCATCTGGGGAAGGAGAAATATTGATTCTCCCCTTACTTTTAATGGCAATGACATTTAAATTTAATTTTGCTCGAATATCCAGTTCTTTCAGGCTTTTCCCTGACATGTTAGGAGGTACTTTAATTTCTTCAATATTATAATCCTTGGCGAGTTCAATAAAATTAAGAACATTCGGTAGCATAAGCTGATGCGCTACACGCTCGCCCATATCCCACTCAGGAAATACGACCCAGTCTGCACCTACCTTCTCTAACACTTGACCGTGGCGTTTATTAAGCGCCTTGACTACAACTTTATTTACTCCTAATTCTTTTAGTACTAAAACCGTTAAAATACTTGCTTGAATGTCATTTCCAATTGCGACAATGATTGTATCAATATTCCGAATGCCAATTGCTTTTAATGCCTCTTCATCTGTCGCATCAGCAATCACAGCATGGGTAGCAGCATCCTCAAGCTCATTTACACGTTTTTCATTGCTATCTATTGCTAACACTTCATTACCTGCTTCTACTAATGTATTTACAATACTTGAACCAAATCTTCCTAATCCAATGACTGCGTATTGCTTTTTCATATTCCTATCGCTCCTCTAAGGATGAATGAACATTTATCCAATCATAATTTTTCCTTTCGGATAACTGAACGGATCTGAATTTCTTCGAAGTGTAACGGCAAAAGCGATGGTCAATGGACCTACCCTTCCTGCAAACATCGTTAAAATAATGATGATTTTTCCAAGCGGAGATAATTCAGGAGTCAGTCCCATAGAGAGACCTACCGTTCCAAAAGCAGAAGTTGCTTCAAAGAGAATCATTAAAAAATCTTTTCCTGGCTCTGTTATTGTTAGCAGCATGGCAGCCATTATAACGATAAAGAGACCAGCTAACATAACGGTAAGTGATTTATAAATTGTATCGTATACAATTCTTTTGCGAAAAAAGATTACATCTTCTTTTCCTTTTATTTGTGACCATACTGCCCCTAAAAGGATTGCAAATGTAGTTGTTTTGATTCCTCCACCCGTAGATCCGGGAGAAGCCCCGATATACATGAGAATAATCATAATAAAAAGGGTTGAATGGTGTAAATCTGAAATACTTAGCGTATTTGCCCCAGCTGTTCTTGGTGTGATAGCTTGAAACAAAGAAGCTAACCATTTACCAAACATGGATAATGGTTGTAACGTTTTTGGATTATGAAATTCCAACAAGAAGATTAGGAGCGTTCCCGCTACCACTAGCAAAGAACTTGTAAAAAGAACTACCTTTGTATGCAAGGAAAGGCGCCTAATCCGTCTGTATTCATATACCTCATTCATAACGATGAAACCAATACCGCCTAATGTAATCAACGCACAAACTACCAATGTAACAATTGGATCTTCTACATACTCAGTCAAGCTTTTAAACTCTCCCATTATATCGAATCCTGCATTATTAAAATTTGAAACGGAATGGAATATCCCGTAATACATAGCCTTGGAAAGCGGCATATCAAACGCAAAACGAATTGCTAATAAAATCGCGCCAATCATTTCAATCACGACTGTAAAAATAAGAATTCTCTTTGCCAAACGGACAATACCGGCAATGGATAAATGATTCAACGCCTCTTGTAATAACAGCCGTTCTTTAAGAGAAATCCTTTTTCCTAACAAAACAGCAAAAAAGATGGCAAACGTCATAAATCCTAAACCGCCTACTTGAATAAGAAACAATATAACGAGTTGGCCAAACAAAGTGAAGGTTGTTCCGGTATCCACTACGACAAGCCCCGTTACACATGTAGCAGACGTAGCTGTAAACAATGCATTTAGCCAAGGAAGACCTTGACCATCTGTTGTTGCAACCGGAAGAGTTAACAGGAGCGAACCGATGAAAATAATGAAAGCAAATCCTGTTACTAACGTTTTTGGAGGATCCATATAAATTATTTTTTGTTTGTTCTTCATAGTTGTTTCTCCTATACATTTTTTAAGGACAACTGCTCTTCTATTCTTTCTTCACATTAAATACCTAACATATATGTAAATAGTTGATAAGATAATGGAGATAATCATCATAGGAAAGCCAACTATTAAAGATGTGATGACCTTGTTTCGCCGCTAACCCAGCTACTACTAAATTGGCACTTGCTCCGATCAGAGTTCCATTACCACCTAAACAGGCCCCTAGCGACAAACTCCACCATAAGGGCTCTAAATTCGTTATTCCAATTGAACCCATTTCTTTTATCATAGGAATCATTGTTGCTACAAATGGAATATTATCCACAAAAGCAGAAACAATCGCACTCATCCATAAAATTAAGAGCGTTGTCATTTTCACCTCTCCGCCGGTTAGAGCCATAGCTTTTTTTGCTACCATTGCTATAAGTCCTGTTTCCACCAATCCACCAACTATAACGAATAAACCGATAAAAAAGAAAAGAATTGTCCATTCAACTTTTTCCAATGTCCTATCTAAATACTTGTCACCGGTCATCAGCAACAGGAGAAAAGCTCCAAATAAGGCGATTGTAGCCGTTTCAATATGAATAAATTGATGAAGAAAAAAACCGCCAATTGTCACTGCAATCACAAAGAAACACTTTTTTAACAGCTTTGCATCTTTAATCTCGTTTCTTTCATCCTTGTTCAGTAATTCGTTTGTTAAATCAGGAGTTGTTTTTAACTTTTTTCTATAAATGAGAGTAAATATAACAAGAGACACTAATAAAATAACAAAACTAATAAATGTTAAATTATTCATGAACGCAAGAAATGTTAGTTCTTTTACAGCACTACCAATCATAATATTGGGCGGATCTCCAATCATGGTGGCAGTACCGCCGATATTCGAAGCGAAAATTTGGGTAATTAAATAAGGAGTAGGATTTACCTTTAGTTGCGATGTGATGCTTAATGTAACTGGAACGATGAGTAAAACTGTCGTGACATTATCTAAAAAAGCGGATGCGAGGGCAGTAATCAGTCCGAGTACAAAGAGAAGTCGAATTGGATTTCCTTTCACCTTTTTCGCAGCCCATATAGCAATGTATCCAAATACACCTGTCTGAGCAGTAATCGATACAATAATCATCATCCCAACTAACAAACCAATTGTATTAAAATCAATATGATGAATAGCTGTTTTTTGATCGATAACCCCAAAGACCACCATCATGATTCCACCTAACATAGCAATAAGCGTACGGTGGATTTTTTCCGAAATAATCCCAGCGTATGTAATCAAGAAAATCCCTAGCGCTATAATCGCTTTCGTTTCCACGTTTATCCTCCATAATCTTTGTATGTTCTTTATTGTAACGATTGCTGTATTTTTTTATGCACAAAAAGAACCCTGCTACTAAACAGGGTTTAAAAAAACACTTCTTAAACAAATGTCAAAAAGTCTACATTTGTATATGGAATTTCACGTTCAATCCGGTACTGTAAATCTTGCAATGTATATTCATATACTTCATTTTGAAATCCGCTAGAGAGCTTTACACAGCTTTCTTCTTTTCCTCTAAAATATTGCATTGCTTCTTTGACTTTTGCGTTCATGTTATATACCTCTTCTCTTCTTTTCCGTGTATATTTCCTTCATCTCTTTTAACAAAGTGACACTTCCATACATACCTATGAATCAGAAATTGTAGTACTGTGAAACCGGTAGCCAATATTAAAAAGAAAACAAGCAAGTCGATCATAAAGAGCCTCCTTATCGCTTCGTTATTTTCTCTAACATTTGATATACTAACGGCCATTCTTCCAATTTCGCACCACCTTTGTCATTCACGTATGTATTCTCCCACTAAGTCTCTATAGAGAATACGGCGTAAATGGAAGAAAATCCATCCCACACACTTTCATAATAGCCGCTATGCGCATACGTACTATCATTATATTCACATTCATATTTCATCTCTTACAATTCACTTCTTTCCTACTCAAAAAATTCCTCCTCTGTCCACTCACATATAGGCATTTACCCACATACATTAAAGTAAATGTATTTTGGGAGGTGTCATACATTGCGAAAAATTCTAGCGTGTTTTTTAATTGTTTTTCTTACTGCCTTTACATTTGTTGCATGTAATAAAAAAGAAGAAAGTGCAAAGGTAGAGAAAGTGCGCGTTGGTGAGGTGACACATTCATTATTTTATGCTCCGTTATATGTCGCGATGGAAAAAGGATTTTTTAAAGATGAAGGACTCGAAGTTGACCTGCAAACAACTGCTGGCGGCGATAAAACGATGACAGCTTTATTATCAAATGGCATTGATATCGCGCTTGTCGGTTCAGAAACATCTATTTATGTTCATGCGCAAGGGGCAAAAGATCCGGCAATTAACTTTGCACAATTAACACAAACAGATGGAACATTTCTCGTTTCTCGCAAAAAGTTGGATTCTTTTAACTGGAATGATATGAAAGGCGCAACTTTCCTCGGTCAGCGCAAAGGCGGGATGCCACAAATGGTTGGGGAATACGTACTGAAAAAGCATGGAATTGACCCGCACAAAGATACAAATTTAATTCAAAATATCGAATTTGCGAATATCGCAAATGCCTTTGCATCTGGCACTGGTGATTTCGTACAGCTCTTTGAACCGACTGCTAGCATTTTCGAGAAAGAAGGGAAAGGCTATATCGTTGCTTCCTTTGGCGTTGAATCTGGAACTGTTCCGTATACAACCTTTATGGCAAAAGAAAGCTTCTTAAAGAAAGATAAAAGGGTTGCCGAAAAATTTACACGTGCTATTTATAAAGCACAGCAATGGGTCGATACACATAGCCCAGAAGAAGTTACAAAAGCTGTTGAACCACGCTTTAAAGATACGTCAAAAGATATTATGGTAAAAGTCATTGATCGTTATAAACAACAACATTCATACGCAACGAATCCATTGTTAGACGAGGCAGAATGGAAACAACTGCAAAGCATTATGAAAGAAGCTGGCGAATTACCGAAAGAAGTGCAACATAAAGAGTTAGTAAACACATCCATCGCAGAAAGCGTTATTAAGAAATAGTGGAGCAGACAATGAACCTTCTCCAGCTTTCTAACGTATCTCATTGCTTCTTCTCAAAAGAAAATGCCAGCCTCGTTTTATCGAATATTTCCTTAACAATCGAGGAAGGAGAATTTATCTCCTTCCTCGGTCCAAGCGGCTGCGGCAAAACTACATTACTTTCTATCATTTCAGGCTTACTGCAGCCAATGAAAGGGAGTGTCTTTCTAGATGGTGAATGCATCACAAAACCAACATCCTCCATCGGTTATATGCTCCAGCAAGATTACTTGTTTCCGTGGAAAACAATTGAAGATAATACCTTCGTCGGCTTACAGATTACGAAAACATACACATCAAAGACGAAGCAACATGCCTTGCAACTATTAGAACAAGTTGGCCTGCAAGGTGTTGAGAAGCAATATCCACGTGAGTTATCAGGCGGAATGCGCCAGCGCGCTGCTCTCGTCCGGACGCTTGTAACAAACCCGAAAATATTATTACTAGACGAACCGTTCTCTGCACTTGATTATCAAACAAAATTAAAATTAGAAGAACTCGTTTTTTCTATTTTAAAAGAATATAAGAAAACATCGCTCCTCGTTACACATGACATTGAAGAGGCAATTGCGATGAGCGATCGCATTTACTTGTTACAAGCAAAGCCAGGTCGCATTGCCAAGGTGTTTTCGGTTCCAGAAACCATTCGCTTCCTCTCGCCATTCGAAGCACGTCAGCACCGTGATTTCCCTTCATTCTTCCAGATAATATGGAAGGAGTTGGAACGACTTGGATAATATAAAAGAATTTCATCAAGACTTTCAAAAACGTGAAACGAAGCGGACATTTGCCGTTCGAACATTGCAGCTGCTCATGCTCATTCTCTTTTTCGCATTATGGGAAATCGCTAGCCGAAACGAGTGGATTGATCCATTACTATTTAGCTCACCTTCTAGCATCTTTCATTTACTCATCACAAAATGGCAAGATCATTCCCTTTGGCCGCACATATATACAACGCTCCTTGAAACGTGTCTCGGTTTTATCCTTGGAACACTTCTCGGTACGTGCATCGCAACCTTTTTATGGTGGAGCCCATTCATTGCTCGTGTACTCGATCCGTACCTTGTCGTCTTAAACGCAATGCCAAAAGTAGCGCTCGGACCCATTATTATCGTCATCTTCGGGCCAAATATTTCATCTGCCGTAGCGATGGGTGTTATCATTTCCATCATCGTTACAATCCTTGTCATTTATAACGCTTTTCAAGAAGTAGACGCCAATTATTTGAAAGTCATGCAAACATTTGGCGCAAACAAATGGCAATGCTATAAACAAGTAATTTTACCAGCATCGTTCCCGGCAATTATTTCTACATTAAAAGTAAATGTTGGTCTCTCTTGGGTCGGGGTTATTTTCGGTGAACTGCTCATTTCAAAAGAAGGGCTCGGCTATTTAATTAGCTACGGTTTTCAAGTCTTTAACTTTACACTCGTCTTGCTGAGCGTCCTTCTCACATGTATTCTCGCCACGCTTATGTATGTGCTTGTCGCAGCATTTGAAAAGTTCATTACGCGCACGAAAAAAGCAACCTAAGTTAACTAGGTTGCTTTTCTTATTAGTCACGAATAACTTGTGTTCCTGCAATAAAATCGTGAATAGAGCGTTTATCTTGTCGCAGTGCTACCATAAATGCACTTACGATAATAGCAATTCCAAACGTAATTCCATATACCATGCTACTTAATAGGTAACGTTTTAACGTAGTCCAAATTGTAATTTCCTGTCCATCAATACGTACAATTCGAATGTTTACCGCTTTCTTACCCACTGTAAACCCTGCCCATACAATAGGAACGATTAAGTAGTATAGCGCTTGTAAAATACCTATTATCTTATCTGATGTCTCATCAGACACACCTAATAACATAAAAATCACCAAAAATGGAACGATCACTAATCCATCGATAAAATTGGCTCCAAATCGTCTCCAAAACCCTGCTAGTTCTTGATTCATATCATCTTCTCCGTTCTATTATGTATTCATTTTCGATGTATTTATAGATTCTCTCCTCTTGCTAAAACAAAGAAGCTCGCATCTTCTCTATAAATCGCATCTAAAATTACATTTAAATTATAACAAATTTCGAGTTAATTCGACATTTTTTCACGGATTATAAGATTACTGCCTTACTCACTGATTAAAAAATGGTATTTCAAAAGCACCTAGATACATAGGAATGAAAAGCGCAAAAACAAGAAAAATCCCTTGAATCACTATTTTTTTCAAAATAGATTCAGGTGCAAACTTTTGATATAAATAACAAAAAAATAGAGATAATATTAAAAATAAGCTGCCAATCAAAACAGGATATAAATGCGGCATTACTATAGGAAGATAGAACGTCGTCATATCGGCATTTGGACTATCCCAGAACATAAAAACAGTAATTGCAAAAAATGAAAAGATTGTAAAATTAATCGTATGAAAAAATATGATTAATATAAATACTATTAAAATAAATTTATTTTTTAATGGATTCATTACACTATTATTCATAACTGATGCATTCTCTCCCTTTTATATCATGACTTTATCTCATTTTTTCATTCTACGCTTCTTCCACTTCCTCCGAAATTTCCTGT
The DNA here is from genome assembly GCF_900116295.1 of Bacillus sp. 103mf. Lineage (GTDB taxonomy): Bacteria > Bacillota > Bacilli > Bacillales > Bacillaceae_G > Bacillus_A > Bacillus_A bruguierae. The sequence goes on along the minus strand of NZ_FPAF01000007.1, from coordinate 99,471 downwards.
AGCCCTGCTAACACTTCCGCTCTCATCTTCACAAGCTCTGGGAATTGATAAAAGAAAGCAATTTTTTGATACTTTACTTCTTTTGATTCTTTCACCTTGTGAGAATCTTGTAAAATGAATGCTGTAAATGTATCGGCAATATCTTCTGCGACGTTCGTTGTTGCATATTCAGAAACAAATTTGTCTTCATGTTCTTCAAAAAACTGCATTTGCGCTTCTATATCTGTTTCTACTTTCTTCTCTTTCCATTCACTTTCAAGCGGTTTCCAAAACTGCTCATAAAATTGATTCACATACGACTCTTTCTTTGTGCAGCCTTCTGTTAAAAACAGCGTCGTACATTTTGATTCATATACAGAGATATCTTTTTCTTCTGTAACGGCTTTTACATACTTTTTATCTATAGGAATTTGCGTTTTGTTTAACGTTACAACGTGAGCAGTTTCATGAATTAACGTTTTCACCACTTCGTTTATATTAATGCTGGAATCTAGTGCATCTAAGCTTAATATCCAGTCCTCAGGATTATCTTCATTTTGCATCACATGAGCAACGACATTATCATATCCATCCGATACAATATCAAATTCCTTTATATTCTCTCTATATTTTGCTGGAATTAAAACACTGTACATATCCCATAATATTTGGTGATAATCCATGTCTTCATGAAATGCGCTAATTTCTTTCCTCGCCTCTTTATCATCAGCAAAGACTTTCTGTAATCTTTTTTTATCTAGCTTTTCAAAATACGGATCTACTAATTCATTGTTATCAATATAATAAGATGCTAAAAAGAAGTAACGCTCATCATCTTTTCTTTGTTCTTCGTACGCTGTTATTTCGTCTTTATTTTCTACTTCTGTATATGTTTCTAGTTCAGAGATTCCCTGCATGTTTTTATTAATCTTACTAAGGAATGCATCCCCGGTTTTTAAACACTCTTCCTTTGTTTTACATACTTCTTTTGCAACATCATTTGCTTTACTACAGCTACTAATTATGCAAATAAATAGGAGCAAAAATAAAAAATGAATATAGTGTTTCCTCATAACGTCCTCCTTGCACTCTATTATGTCATTGAAATCATAATCAATTTTGGCAAAAGATACAATAATACGAATCAGCTATATACATACAAGTTGATAAAAACCTTTTCTTTTTAGGGTGGGCGAGAGGATCTGGCCATACATAGAAGTGGTCAGAGCTTTTTTCTGCCACATGCGAGGTTTAAAACGAAGGGAGGAGCATCTGACCGCGCATAGAGACGGTCAGGACCTTTTTTGCTAAATGCAAAGTTTAAAAAGCAAGTGCAGGTCAAGCAGCTTATATGTTGATGGATTTATATAGACGCCGTCGTTCGCTGCAACTGTTTATCCCGTACTAACAGACCTACTTCTGTAAAATAAAAAAAGAAATCGGTTGCTCTACTTCGTAAAACAGCCGATTTCTTCTATATGCTGCATTGTGCGCGCTAGTACGTCATCGCGCATAATGAAACTGAAGCGTCTATTTTCTTTAATGTCCTCTGGAATATGTGTTAATAATACAGATCCCTTCGTTTCTTCATAGTGCGTATGTTGTTCTACGGCACTAATTGTTGCGAAATAAATGTTTTTAATGATTATTTTGTCTTTTCCGGATACTTTATATTGTCCGATATACGTTAAACTCGATACAATACCGCCCGTTTCTTCGTGAACTTCACGAGCTGCTGCTTCTTCCGGTGTTTCTCCCTCTTCTACCTTTCCACCTGGAAATTCAAGACCACGGCGCAAATGATGGGTTAATAACCATTGATCCCCGTACCGGCACACAACCCACACATGCTTTGGCTCAGGAGAAAATGGGTAACGTTCAAACGATAATTGTACAGTGTTATGATAGTAATCTTTAAATGTGTACATGCCCTACTCCCCTATTGATGGTTACAAATTTCTTACCATAAATTGTAGCACATTCTGACTAGTATGACTAATCTTATCCTATCATAACCCATCGATAATACCCATCTGTGCAATTAACTCTTTCGCCTCATTGTCCCCAAGCTCGTAAATCATTCGATACGCTTTTTGCAGCTGTTCATCATACCGGTCATTATTGGAATCATGATGATATTCTACAAACGGCACATGCGAACGTACAAACGTCCCAAGATCTTCACGGTACGCGTTATCAAAATACTCTCGCAGCCTCAGAATTTCCTCATCCGTCGCTTCAATCGTAAAACTATATGTATTGGCCGTTTTCGCTTGTGAAATTTCGCCATTTGCAACTGAAATATAGTATGTTTTTTTATCCATAGAACGCCCCTTCTTTCACCTTCTTTACTTTCTATTGTTTTCATTTTTTGCAAAAATATGTAAAGAGGGGTATCTGCGATGATAAAATAAAGAAAAAGGAGGTCTTTCTATGGTGAAGATATTAATTATATCAATTATTGTAGTCATTGTTGTGCTATTGCTCTCAGTACTAACAATTAATAAAGGATATTCCTATAAACATTCAGTAGATTCTGTCGAGGATAATCCGTATCAAGAAGAAAATGTAAAGGAGAAATAACATGCTAAAAATATTACGGATTACCTTTCCCATCATCACGCTACTTTTAGGAGCATTCGGATTTTTTACAGATAACATTCCATTCATTTTACCTTATATGCTCATCTCTTTAGGACTCATGTGTTTCATTTCTAGTATTACGGAATTTCAAAAACAACAAACAGCTGCTGGGATTTTCTTGTTTCTTACTGGCGCATTTACGTTATATGTTTCTCTCTCACAGTTCCTTCGCTAAACGAAACACTATATGAGTGCAACGACCACAAAAATGATAAGGAGTGCTACCATGCTAAAAATACTTCGCATTCTATTTAGTACAATTGTTTTAATTTTAGTTATTTATTCCTTTTCTCATGAAGGAGATCAGTTGCTTTTTTATATACAAATATTCCTAAGTCTTACCTTCTTAACATGGGGGATTTCTGAGATAAAAGAGCAGCGCAAGTTAATGGGGATTTTGCTCATTTGTGGTGCTATCTTCATATCCTTTGTCTCCCTCTTAAAAATGTTCCGGTAATATTCTCACTACTTTATATCGGCGATTTTCACGATATATCGGCGGTATTTTCAATATATCGGCGATTCGACACGAAATAAAGACCCTTCGACAAAATTAAACATACGTTTACTAATAAAAAAGCTGCCTTTCCCAGGCAGCTTTCCCACGTATTATCCAAATACTTTCTCAAGTTCGTCTTTATCTTGGCTTAACCAGAAATTCATTAAGCGTTTTGCACCTTCTAAGTCATGAAGTTTCGCTTGACCGCACTGCGTTTCGTTTGCCGCAGGAATTTCGGTAATTTTCACTGCGTCTTGCAGTGTTAACTCTAATAAATCGATGACTTCGCGTACTGTTGGCGTACCGCTTACGACAAGATAATATCCTGTTTGGCAGCCCATTGGCGAAATGTCAATAATATCAAAGTGTGGATAACGATCGATATATTTACGTAAGTTAAATGCTAATAAGTGCTCTAGCGTATGAATGACATCTGGCTTCATCGCTTGTTTATTTGGTTGGCAAAAACGAATATCAAATTTATTTACGATACCGTCGCTGCCTACTTGATGAACGCCGCAATGTCTTACATAAGGCGCTTTTACAATTGTATGATCTAATTCAAAGCTTTCTACTGATGGCATATTCATCTCTCCCGCTTTCATTTTTAATCCCTATATATCCAATATGATATAACGGAATTGTAAATTAGTAAAGTATTATGTACAGACCGTGCTATAATACTTACAGCATATGCCGGAAAGGAGCTTATTATGAAACGCATTTTCATCGGTATCATCCGCTTTTACCAAAAGTTTATTTCTCCAATGACACCGCCGACGTGCCGCTTCCATCCAACATGTTCTCACTATGGGCTTGAAGCTATTCAAACTCATGGTGCATTAAAGGGAAGTTGGCTTACAGTGAAACGCATTTTGAAATGCCACCCATTTCATCCAGGCGGATTCGATCCTGTCCCAGAGAAGAAACAAAAGAAGAATTAACCTTCGTAACCATTCACAACAATATCTAACTTTCCTGTGTCCGGATGAATAACAAGTCCATGTACAGGAACTTCTGTTGGCATAAGCGGATGATTATGAAGTATAGAAACACTATGCTCTACGCTTTCTTCTACACTTGAGAATCCACGTAAAAACTTCTCTAAATCGATTCCAGAATAACGAAGTGTGTCTAGTTTCTCTTCTGAAACACCGCGCTCTTTCATCTTTTCAATTGTGCTGCTCGCTTGAATTTTTGCCATACCGCAATCGTGGTGACCAATTACACACACTTCATCTGCACCAAGTTCATAAATCGCAACTAAAATACTGCGCATAATACTTCCAAATGGATGTGAAATAACAGCGCCAGCTACTTTAATAATTTTCACATCACCATTACGCATGTTCATCGCTTTTGGCAATAGTTCGACAAGACGCGTATCCATACATGAAATAATCACCATTTTTTTATTTGGAAATTTTCCTGTTACGTATTCTTCATATTTTTTACTTTCAACAAATTCCTTATTATATTGCAAAATCTCTTCTAGAGCTTTCATAGTCAACCCCCTTTTTCTTTATGTACCTACAATGTAAGTGTACCAAAGAACAAAAAAAACAAAAAATGTATTGTTTTATCCTAAGAATATAATTTTTCAGATAACAGTCATAATTCTTCCATAATTTCCACACAGTTCTGTAACAACTACATCGTACTTTGCTCACCTTTTCACTATAAACTAAATGTAGATAATGAAAAGAGGGAGTGAGCTTTATTATGTCCGACGTTCTGTTACTGAGTCGTTTTCAATTTGCAATTACAATCTTTTATCATTTCTTATTTGTACCGTTAACACTCGGACTTGTTATTTTAGTAGCGTTTATGGAAACGCAATATGCACGTACATTAAATCCAACATATCGAAAAATGGCAAATTTCTGGGGTAAGTTATTTACTATTAACTTCGTAATGGGGATCATTACCGGGATTACAATGGAATTCCAGTTTGGGACAAACTGGTCTGAGTACTCGAAATATATGGGAGATATTTTCGGATCTCCGTTAGCGATAGAGGCACTTGTTGCTTTCTTCTTAGAATCTACTTTCATGGGAATTTGGTTGTTCGGTAAAGATAAAATTTCACCAAAGTTCCGTGCTTTCTCTATGTGGATGGTCGCAATTGGAACAAATATTTCCGCACTTTGGATCATCACAGCGAACGGATTCATGCAAAACCCAGTTGGCTACGTAGTCCGCAATGGCCGCGCTGAATTAAATGACTTTTGGGCACTGGTTACAAATCCATATGCATGGCATATATTCTTCCATACTGTTGTTGGTTGTTATATCGTTGGTGCATTCTTCGTTATGGCAATTAGTGCATATCACTTACTACGTAAAAATGACGTTGAATTCTTTAAAAAATCATTTAAGTTCGGTTTAATATTTGGTTTATTTGCAGCAACTGCAACACCATTCATCGGTCACGAATCCGGTGCTTTCGCAGCGAAAATGCAACCTGCAAAAGGTGCAGCAATGGAAGCTGTTTGGGACACTGGGGAAGGAAAAGGTTTCTCAATCATTCAAATTCCTGATGTGAAAAATGAGAAAAACTTCGAAGCATTAACAATTCCAAAACTCGGCAGCTTCTTCTATACAAACTCATTTGATGGAAAAATTGTCGGTTTAAAAGATATTCCGAAGGACGAGCGTCCAAACGTAAACCTTGTTTATTATAGCTTCCGTTTAATGGTTGCACTTGGCACATTCTTTATGGCACTTACATGGTTTGGCTTCTATTTAAGCCGCAAAGGAAAATTAGAAAACTCAAAACGTTTCTTAAAACTTACAATGTGGTCTGTATTGCTTCCATATGTAGCAATTAACGCTGGTTGGATTGTTGCAGAAGCGGGACGTCAACCTTGGACAGTATACAAACTAATGCGAACAGCAGAATCAGTTTCACCAATTTCTGTACCGCAAATTTGGTTCTCTTTAATTAGCTTAGTCTTATTCTACACTTTACTATTAATTGCTGATGTATACCTTATGTTAAAATTTGCGAAAAAAGGACCTGAAGCATTAGAAGAGACTACAGAGGGAGGTTTCGCTCATGTCTCATGATACACTTGCAATTATTTGGTTCGGCTTATGGGGTGTGATTTGGACAGTTTACTTTATTCTGGATGGCTATGCACTTGGTAACGGAATGATTTTCCCATTCGTTACGAAAGATCGCCAAGAACGCAATCAGCTGCAAGAAGCAATTGGACCGTTCTGGGGCGGAAACGAAGTATGGTTAATTACAGCTGGGGGAGCAACATTCGCTGCTTTCCCAATCACATATGCAAACATGTTCAGTTACTTATACACACCGTTATTCTTAGTATTACTTGCTCTGTTTGCCCGTGCAGCAGGACTAGAATTCATGCATAAAGATGATTCACCAGTTTGGCAAACTGTTTGTAAATGGACATATACCGTTGGCAGTTTCTTAATTGCTTTCTTATTCGGCGTTACATTCGCTAACCTTTACTACGGACTACAAATTGGTAAACATGGCTATGAAGGAAATTTACTTAGCTTATTACACCCTTACGGCATTTTAGGCGGCCTGTTCTTCACGGCAATCTTCGTCGTATCCGGCGCTCTTTGGGTTATGATTAAAACGACTGGTGAAGTATCAGATCGTGCTTATAAAATTGCGAAACCATTTTCAATGGCAGCAGCAATCATTCTAGCTATCTTCTACGTTGCAACAGCAAATCGTACAAACTTATTCCAAAACTTTACGGAATATCCTGTACTATTCTTAATTCCAGCACTTGCGATGTTACTAAGTGTTATCGCAATGACAATGGTATTCAAACGTAAAATTGGCTTAGCTTTCACATTTGTTTGCTTAACAATCGCTACATTTATGGCAACTGGTTTTGCTGGTATGTACCCAAGAATGCTGCCATCTCGTATTAATGATGCATACAGCACAACATTATTCCAAGCAGCTGGTAGTGAATTAAATTTAAAAATTATGTTCTTTGTCGCAATGGTAATGGTACCAATCGTTATTGGCTATCAATTATGGAGCTACACAATCTTTAAAGAGAAAATTCATAAAGACTCTGCAAAAGGGTATCACTAAAATTACGAACCATCCTCTATCCGGGGATGGTTTTTCTGTTATTTTCTTTACTCCTTGATATATAATTAAAAAGGAATTTATCCCGCATTAACGGGCAGTAAGACCCCCACCTCAAGATTCAGAGAGAAGCAAAGAAGATAGGTGGGGGATGAAGAAAACCCCCACTGACGGAAGTTTCACTTTATTAGAAAGTTGAGGTATTTACAAAAGTTATGTTTTTGGAAATCATCACGTTTATTTTACTTATCATTTTTCTATTCTTTTATTTAAGGGATCCAAGAAGTTTAATAATCGGATTTTTATTCAATCTGTTTTTTTGCTCATTCCTTATCCTTTTTGTTTATTTAGGTTTTAGCTCCGATAATGCGATATTTCAAATAATTGCCGCTATCCCTCTTTTCATCATTGGCTTTATGTTAACCTTTGGTATATTCGCTTTAATGATTGGGCTATTTCTTAATGCAAGAATTTTAATCCGAAAAGAAGGACGACGATTTTCGAATTGTTTAACTTTACTAGCTGGACTAGGTATTCTATTCAGTATAGTATTCTTATTATTTGAGCCAACTCGATTTTTCTCCCCTCATTTCGGACCGATTTTTACCGGAGTATTCTTCATTATGGTATATTTCTTTTTCCACTTATCCAACTTCTTAACAGCTTATTTTCTGTATCAATTCAACAGACCAAGACGCAATCAAGATTTCGTTATCGTTCTTGGCAGTGGATTAATTCATGATAAAGTGCCACCACTTTTAGCAAGCCGAATTAATAAGGCGATTGATTTTTATTGGAAACAAGCGGCTGTTTCTTTTCCACCTACAATCATTTTCTCTGGTGGACAAGGCCCTGATGAAAACATTCCTGAAGCTGAGGCTATGCAAATGTACGCCGTTGAAAAAGGGATTCCTATCCGACATACGATAAAAGAAGATCGTTCTGTTAACACGTATCAAAATATGTTATTTTCAAAACAAATTATGGATTCACGAAAAGAAGGAAAATACAAAAGTATCTTTACAACAAACAATTTTCATCTTTTCCGCGCTGGATTATATGCAAAAGAAGCCGGACTTAATAGCCAAGGAATTGGTTCAAAAACAGCTTTTTATTACTGGCCAAACGCAATGATTCGAGAATATATTGCGATTGTTGTCATGGGTCATAAACGTCATATTAAGGTCGTAGCAGCTATCTTAGGATTCTCCATATTCCTTACAGCGATTAGTTTTCTATTTTCTTAACACATACAAAAAAAGCGCAAGAAGCAATGGTATGCTTCTTGCGCTTTTTTCTTTACCTTCTTTTCGTAACTTTCCCCGAACCGCCAACTTTTGTTTTCGGAGGCGATGTATTTTTCGGCGGGCTTTTTATCGATGATTTCGGCTGCACATCGGATTCACTAGAACCACCTGGTGATTTTATAATTTTCCCTTTATTCTCCGTAGAAGGCGGAACAGTCTGAGTGCCTTTTTCCGTAATACTTCCCGTATCACCTACAGATGGTTTTTGTTCTACTTTATCACTTCTTTTAATAATAGAGCCTTTACCTTGCTTTGTAATTGGCGGCGGTGTTTTCTTCTCTTCTTTTGTCGGTGGTCGTTGCGTAATAACCGGTTTATGATTTTGTCTATCTGTATACCCGCGGTAATCTCCGTGATACGATTTCCGCGAATCAAATATATCGTCTAGTATACTCGCTAACAGATACCCTTGTAAGAAAGATGGTTGATAATTTTGACGAACAAATTCTTTATTACTGATTTCAATTAATGTATCCGACGGTTTCTCTTTATCCTTTTGAAGATTATAAATTTTGTCAGAATACACAAGGAACATTTGATTTTCGTCTTCTTTAGACGCTTGTTTTGGTTCCTGTTCATTCATTAATTCTTTTGCAACTTGAGGAACTGTCTGATTAGCAGCTCGATACACATAAGATTCTTGCTTACCGTCTTTCGCAACTGATTCTAACGGGTAACGGTCTTGAATCGACTTTCCATTTTGGCATCCCGATAAGGCAAAACCTGCAATTACAAGTAACATAACAATGGCAAGTATAGGGATTGCAAACGATTTAATCATGGAAAACAATCGGTTTGACATGATTACGTCCCCCCCTTACGTTGCTCTTATAATTTGTACATCAGCTGAAAGAATCGATTCTCCCTCATACATCATTGTACGTCCATCTTGCCACTCAATACGAAGCAGCTTTCGATTATCAGATTGGAACTCCCATACGTATTGTTCATCAGATGCTGCAAACGGTGTTTTCCCCATGACAACAACACGCCCATTATATTGCTCTTCCATATGATATTCTATATCGTCCATTTCAATTGTCGTTGGAATCTCATTGATAGAATCTAACCGTCCATCAATAGGTGCATACAGCTTATAATAAGTGTTTTCGCGATTTTCAATTTTTAAATACCGAATGGTTCTTCCATCTCGCAATGTTAAAACAATTTCATTTCGAGAGTGCATGCTTGTTTTTCCAATCACTTCATACATTACTAATGAAACTTCAATCATGTCACCAGGTGCTAACGTGAGTACCGTTTTCTCAGGTTTAGCAGGTTCCGGACTTTTTATTATATTTTTAATACGTTTAAATAAGCTCATTGACCTACCCATCCTTTTCTCGTTATAGACATGCTGCTAAAATAAGGGCACCGACAATATGTAACGAACCAGCTAAGAGAGCATGCGCCACATATCCTTGCTTCGTCCCCTCATCTAAATCTAAATGAACTGTTTTTCGCAAAATAAGTTCAACAAACATTTCTACAAATAATAAAATTACAAAAGATATTGCTGATGCAAGTAACGCTTGCCATAAATCGTTTGATTTCGTAATCGATTGCGATAAAATATACCCTTGTGCAAACAACTTCATAGCAAAGCGCGTCGTAACCGCCATATTCCCTTTTTTAATTTCTTCTAAATCTTTATATTTAGTAAAAATCGAATCAATCCACATCAATAGAAATAAAAGAATAGCGCTTGCGCCTGTCCATACAAGCATGGCTAAAATATTCATCCCTGTCATTAAAAAACCACCTCTGAAAAAATAATAGAAAACCGACATGATTTCCTTCTATGACATGTCGGTTCTCTTGCCTATTTTCTATAAATCCATTGTAATTTCCTAACACATACATCGCTGCTATGCAGCATACAGCATGACCTGCTCTCGCCTTTTCCTTTTGTTTTAAACTTTACACGTGGCAGGAAAAGGCCCTGACCGCTTCTACGCACGGACAGTTGCTCTCGTCCACCTTAAAAGGAAAGCGTTTTTTATGTCAGTTTTTCAACTTGTATTTATATAGATTATTTCTCATACTGCTTCATAATACGAGCTAATTCATCATCTACAGCTGAGTTTTTGTTTAAACTCGCAAATTCTTCATCTAATGACTTTTCTTTTTTATAAATTTCTCCGCTCGCTTCTGCTTCAGCTTCTAATTGAAGAGCTTTTTCTTCCATACGGCTTAAACCTGCTTTTGCTGTATTCGCATCAAAACCAGACATTGCCTGATTAATATTCTTTTGTGCTTTTGCTGCGTTCACACGCGCTACAAGCGTTTCACGTTTATTTCTTAACTCTGTTAATTGCTTACGCATTTCCTCTAATTTCGCACGAAGATTATCAGCAGCCGCTTTATTTTGCTCATAGCTTGCCTTATATTCATTCATTTTTTGTTCTGCATTTTGCTTTTCCTCTAAAGCACGACGTGCAAGATCAATGTTATTTGCTTGAACAGCCATATGCGCTTGTTCTTCACGTTTCTTTACAAGTGCTTCTTGCTCTTCAAATAATAATTTAAACTTTTTCTCAAGCGCAATTTGTGCTGCTACGCTTTTCTCCGCTTCTTGTACATCCTCTTGCATATCACGTAAATACTGATCTGTCATTTTAACTGGATCTTCTGCTTTTTCAATTAATGCATACACATTTGACATCGTTAAATCTCTTAAGCGCTTAAATACAGACATTCTAATTCCTCCTAATAAATTGCTTCATATTTCAAATTCAGTACTTGGAAAACCCAAAAATCTTCCTTCACAGTAAGAATATTCACACTTTAAACCTATGTGTACATTATATCAAAAATAAAATGCACTTACATCTTGTTTTTTAAATATATAAGCAATAATATGACATTCCCATTACAACATTTCTACATACTATACACTTACTTTTGATTTCCTCCAAATCCTCTCCCTTTTATCACATTTTTAACTCTTTTCACTAAATTACACCATTGTAATCTTAATGTAAGTTAAGTCGATAGTTTGAAGAACATTATTCTTATAAAATGAAATCAAAAGCTGAGGTTAAAACATAAACACTTTCGCTTCTCTAAATTTAGAAAACAATACAGTGTATTTACTATAACGTATACAAAAAGGAGACAAGACAATGAAAAAATTAGTAGGAATCGGGTTAGCAGCAGCAATTTCATTTGGAGCATTATCAGGTTGTTCTTTATTAGGAGAAAAAGCAAATGGTATAGTTACTTACGGAAGTGAACAACAAATTAACACAGTAATCACTAAAAATAAATCTGATATAAAAGAAAAAGACACATACAAAATGAAGCTTGCAACATTAGAAGGTAAGAAAGTGCTTGTAATGGATAAGAAGACTGGTGAGGAACTCGTGAAAAAAGAACTCATCAAAAAAGTTGAAAAAGATGATACAAAAGCACTTGATAAATTACCAACTGTAACAGCTGATCAAGGTGTACTATTTGCAAAAGAAACAGTAGAAAATGCGAAAATTGATGGAACGAAATTAAAATATAAAGGCAACACAATCATCGGTGACGCTCGTTCTTATGCAGATATGTTTGCAATCGTTGATGATGCTGCATATGGGAAAGTAAATGGTGAAGAGAAATCTGTAGGTGTACTGAAATTTGATAAGGACCCTAAAGATAAAATCCAAGATACTACTAAAGAAGCAGAAGCTGTGCAACTTGTTAAGATCAAAAAGTAATCCATAAAAAAAAGCTTTGCGAAATTCGCAAAGCTTTTTTTCTACTTATTCACGACTTGCTCCATATCAGGAATACAAGTTTTTGACTGGCACGATTTATTTAAGGAACATGCTGCACATTTCCCTTTTTTACTTCTCTTTACAAAGTTAATTAACGTATATCCTGCATATCCAAAAATGACAGCTCCAATTACAATATTGACTATCATTATGATACATCTCCTTTTAGAATCCGAGCATGGATCCAACTTGGTATATAACTAGTGTTAATACGTATGCAACAACAAGCGGATACACAACAGAGAAAATCGTCCACTTTACAGATCCTGTTTCGCGGCGAATAACCGCAACTGTTGCTAAACATGGTACGTATAATAAAATGAAGAACATAAACGCATATGCTGATAATGTTGTAAAATGCGTACCGATTACGTTTCCTAATACATCTTCTTTCACAGAATAAATAATTGCCATTGTAGAAACAACAACTTCTTTTGCTAAAAATCCTGTTAACAGAGATGCAGCTGCTTGCCATGTTCCAAAACCAAGCGGTGCAAGAATTGGAGCAAATAATCCGCCAATCATTGCTAAGAAACTATCACCCATATCTACACCGAATCCAGATGGCCCAGCATAGTTTAATAACCAAATCACAACAGAACCACCAAAGATAAATGTACCTGCCTTGCGTACAAATCCTTTTCCTTTTTCCCATGTACTGCGCCATAACGTTTTTGCTTGCGGCACACGGTAAGGTGGAAGTTCAATTACAAAAATAGACTTCTCTTCTTTTAAAACCGTAACAGACATAATTTTTGTAACAAGTAATGCAAGGATAATACCAATAAGATATAAAGAAAATACAACAATCGCTTGACTATGTGGGAAAAAGACCCCAGCAAATAATGCATATACAGGTAAACGGGCTGAACATGACATAAACGGTGTCACTAAAATCGTAAGCAGCCTCTCTTTTTCCTGTTCAATCGTTCTTGCTGCCATAACGCCTGGTACATTACAGCCAAAACCGATAATCATAGGAATAAATGCTTTTCCGTTTAGTCCAAAAAACTCCATAATACGATCCATTACAACGGCAATACGCGCCATATATCCGGAATCTTCTAGCAATGAAATGAAGAAGAACAATGCGAAAATTTGCGGAACGAATACTAATACCGCACCAACACCTGCAATGATTCCATCTGTAATGAGTGCTCGAATGAAATCAGACGCACCAATATTCGTAAGTCCTGCTGTTACCCAATCCGTAAATGGACCGCCGACAAATGCATCAAATTGATCAGATAAAGGTGTTCCAATCCACGAAAACGTAACCTGAAAAATTAAAAACATGATTCCTAAAAAGATCGGAAGTCCCAAAATTTTATGCGTAATTAATTTATCAATTCTTTCCGAAAAAGGAATGCTTCCTTCTTTTTCTTGACGAATCACACTTGTTTTCAGCTTTTCAATATACGCTGCACGTACTCCGTATATGTGCTGCTCTAGCGTAACATCTAATTCTGCTTCTAATGCAGAGCGAATTGCTACAAGTTCATTATATACATGCGACTTGGCGAGTTCTTTCTCTACCACTTCGTTATTTCCTAAAAATTGCAGCGCAAGCCACCTTGCATGCGCATCATTTTCCTGCTGCAATTTATCCATAACTCGCTGGATTTCTGTCTCTACCGCTTTACCGTATGAAAGAATAAACGGTTTCTGTCCCGCCTTATCGCTTTCATGAAGAGCAGCTAATAATTCCTCGCAGCCTTTCCCACTTCTTGCTATAACGGGAATAACTGTTACACCTAGTATTTCAGCTAACTTCTTGACATCAATCGTAATCCCCCGTTGTTTTGCCACATCAATCATATTTAAACCGATAGAAAGTGGTTTTCCAAACTCTAATAATTGCAATGTTAGATGCATATTACGTTCAAATTGAGAGGAGTCTACAATATTTAACATATGATGAAATTCTTCTGTTAATAAAAATTGCGTAACAACCCCTTCATCACGGGATACAGGATTTAAATCGTATATACCTGGTAAGTCTATTAACATTCCTTGCTTATCTTTTAACTTACCAACCTTTTTTTCTACTGTTACTCCGCTCCAGTTTCCAACATATTCATAAGAACCGGTAAGCGCATTAAACAATGATGTTTTTCCCGTATTCGGATTTCCTAGTAAAGCAACCTTGTTCACGCTAATTCCACCTTTATCATTTTCGCATCACAATGACGAATAGAGATTAATTGTCCACGGCATTCTAATGTACACGGACCATTAAGCATTGCCTTTTGTTTTATACAAAGCTCGCACCCTTCAGAAAATCCAAATGAAGCCAAGCGGCGTTTTAATAATGTATCAAGAGATTGTAAATCTTTTACACGTACTTTTTCATCTATACTCATATCAACTAAGTTCATAAATTATTCCCCCAAAAGATAACGATAATTATTATCAAAAAAATTATATCATGTTTTTTTTGGTAAAGACTATACAATTCTATATGAATTTATTACTATTTTCGTACAATTTCAGCGTTTTTATGTTACGAAACAAAGTTATGTACAATTTGTTTGCCATTCTTTTCTAACTTCATTACAATAAAACTAACAATCTAAGAATCTCGTTGTCACAGGGGGAGCCGCGTTGCTGAGAGGGAACATTTTGTTCCGACCCTTTGAACCTGTTAGTTAATGCTAACGTAGGAATTGTGCAGACGTATATACATAAGTAGTGATTTACAATTTGTATATCTTCATCCCCCTATGATCATGATTCTTCTTTTGTAACTTGGATATAGGGGGATTTTCACATGCGTAACACAAATTTACAAGCAATGATAGAGGCTGCGATTCTCGCAGCATTTGCATTAGTCATCGACATTTTGCCGCTCTCTATTAAACTTCCAACAGGCGGTTCTATCTCATTTGCTATGATTCCAATTTTTATTATTGCTTACCGCTGGGGATTTAAAGCAAGTTTCTTAAGTGGTCTCGTTTGGGGATTATTACAAATTGTCGCAGGGGATGCATCTATTTTTACGCCGGTGCAAGCGTTTATTGAGTACTTCGTCGCCTTTGCTTTTATTGGTTTTGCCGGCTTATTTCATGCACCAATTCAACAAGCAATTGTCAATAAACAAAAAGCAAAAGCAATCATGTATGTCATTATCGCTGCGTTTATCGGCAGCCTAGCTCGTTATTTTTGGCACTTCATTGCCGGCTTTATTTTCTTTGGACAATATGCACCAAAAGGACAATCGGCTGTTTTATATTCCTTTATCTTTAACGGTATTACAATGATTGGTTCTTTCGCATTATGTGCGGCTTTACTTGTCGCTTTATTTACAACAGCACCGCGCTTGTTTACAAGCGTCACTATGAATCGTACAAACAGAAAAAAGATTGCTTAATCAGCAATCTTTAGATTCTCTATTTATTTAAGAGATAATTATAATATAACGACACAAGAATCTCATTTTTCTAAAGTGGGATTTTTGGGTCATTTCAAATTAGCGAAAAAAAAGATTTTTCATAACAAACATTATCCCGCTATATCATGTTTATTAAATTATACTTTATAGCATATTGAACAAGTTCACTTTTTTTAGAAAGATTAAGTTTGTTCAACATTCTCGTCTTATGAGTATCAACCGTTTTTATACTGATTGTTAATTCCCCGGCAATTTCAGACATTGAAAAACCTTGAACAAGAAGTTGCAATACCTCTCGTTCACGTGGACTCAAAATTACATACGGATTTCGAGAATCTGTTTCGTTTTGTATTTTTTTTAGCATAGTTGAAATTTCCTTTGGACGAAGGTATATGTACCCGTCCATAACGGAATCAATAGCATTGTATAATTCTTCATCTACAGCTGCTTTAGGGACATAACCTGAAGCTCCCGCGTTCATGATTAATGTTATATAATCCTCATCTTCATGCATGGTAAGCACTATGACTTTCGCTTGTTCATAACGTAATTTAACCTCTGTTAGAACCTGAATTCCATCTACGCGTGGCAAAGATATATCTAATATCAGAATATCGGGCCTTAAATTGTCGTAAAGCCTTAGTGCTTCAAATCCATCAGAGGCTTCACCTATAACTTTTAAAGATGGCCTTTTTTGTAATAGTAGTTTTAAACCCGCTCTCATTAAAGCGTGGTCATCAACTAGCATTATGCTGATTGTCTTTTCCATCTTGACACCCTTCTCTCTGTTTTAATGGGATCGACACCATAACTTCAGTTCCACCGATATTGTGAGTTCTGATAAAAAATGAACCACCTAATAATTCTGCTCTTTCCTTCATTCCATATATTCCAATTCGATTTTGCTGGCGAGCTTTTTCAAAATCATTCTCATTTATACCGTGACCGTTATCATGAATATTTAACTCGATAGAACAATCCCTTATCTCCATGTTAATCACAACCTCAGTTGCTACTGTATGTTTCACTACATTAGTAAGGCTTTCTTGAACGATTCGATATAGTGCTACAGCAGTATGACTATCTATGACGAAGGCGTCATCATCAGGAACATGTAGAATTACTGTAAGGGCAAATTTTTCTTCAAACTTTCTTACATATTTTCTTAATGCGGGAATTAACCCCATATCATCAAGGATGGGTGGCCTTAATTCTACCGCTAAATCTCTAATTTCTCGTAAAATACCCGCTGCTGTCTCTCGGCTTGCATTAAGCAATTCTTGTTGCTCGGCATCTTTAGCTTCATTAGCCAAAATGCGCATTGTAACCATTAGAAAAGTAAGGGCTTGGCTTGTTTCATCATGAAGTTCACGAGAAATTCTTTTTCTCTCCTCCTCATGCGCGGATAATAGTTTCAAAATCAACGTATCTCGAAGGGCATCCTTTTCTTGAAGTTCCTTCAATAATTTTTCTACTGCAGTGCTGGAACTAATCAGATTGTCAGCCATTTCATTAAAAGCCCGTGCTAGTTTTCCAACTTCATCGTCACCCACTGCTTTAGCCCTTAAAGATAAATTACCGGCCGATATGCCTGCTGCTGTATCAACTAAACTATTGATTGGCCTGGTAATAATACGAGTCACATAATAAGCTATACCTGCAGCTCCCATACAGACCAAAAATGTAGCAAAAACCAATTCTATTATTTTAGTAAAAATATAGCTTTTCGCCTGTTTCTCTGCCATTCCCACTCTAACAAATCCTACATCTCCCTCTTCGATTGGAACAAGTATGTCATGGATATTTCCTTCATCTGAAGTTAGAATAGCGTAATTTTCAGTATTGATACCATCAGGCTTATGTGCGTTTAATATTCCTTTCGGCAAATGTTTGGAGAATGTATTTCCTACAAGAACATTATTATTGTTAATGACCAGTATATAACGAACGTCTTTGTTAGCTTCCTGTGCCCGGGTAATGAGAAGATGAATCGAATAGTAGTCGTCAGTCAAAACGTAATCCGAGGACAATGCCGCAATATTTTCGGCAATATTCATCCCACGTTTTTTTAAATCCTCTGTCATGATTTTTGTGAGTGATTCCCAAATGATACATCCCAATACTAGAGCGAGAAAGAGTAACGAAACGAGTATAGCTCCAAATATCTTCTGGTTTATTTGTAATTTATTCATCCATTTCATAGGTGACCCTCATATAGCTTTGGTTCAAATGGAACAAAGCGATCAATGAACAATCCATGAAATGCTGGTTTTATTATTTCTTGTTCATGCATAGAAATGAAACTTTCTTTGATAATTCGCTTCTCTTCATCAGGTAAATTACTGTTGATGACAACAGGACCAGTACCAATCGGTTCTGTTTTTGCAATGATTTTCAAATCCTTAATCTGTTCTGGATTTTTAAGTTTGGTGCGCTCAAAGACTAAACTATCAACAGCTGCAGCATCAACAACTCCATTTATCACAGCGTTTAGTGAGCTTTCATGATTATATGTAAAAACATAACGACCAAAGAAATGTTCTGGCGTTTCACTTAATTCAGCTAATTTTTTCCTCACAAAAATATATCCGGAATAACTGGTTGGATCGGTAAAAGCAACGTCTCTCCCTCTCAAATCATTTATACTGGATATTTTATTTTTCCGGTGTACGACGACATAACCATAATAATACGGAACTCCCATTCGCTCTTGCATGGCAATTGCTTCGAGCCCTTCAACATGTCTGTAGGTAATATATGCTCCTGTTGAAAGTATGGCTATATCGGCACCTCCATTTATCATCAACATACTAATCTCATTATAACTCTTGCGCTGAATTAGAATTACGGGTCTATGGAGCTTCTCTCCAATATAGTTAGCTATTTTCCTATAGTACATAATTGTATCAGCCTTTGATAACACACTTGAAATTGCGATCCGTACAGGTGAGGGCTTGTCATCTTGTGAACCAACAGGCATGGTGTCAGATTCGGAGAAAACAATTTGAGGGCTTGAATGCTCATGCTGACATCCTATTGTAAGTATAGTAATAAGTAATATTAAAAAAAGCCTCAACCAATTTATCATACTTTCCTCCATTCTTGCAGGCAGGAATAACTGCCCGTAAAAACCCGATTGGTGAGAGCTTCCCCCACTGATGGAAGTTTCACTTTATGTATTATGTGAAACTACCCTAATTGAATCCGATTTACCGAATCCTGCTTGATTCAAGGTTTTTGAAATTTATATTTATATATTACTTCAGAACAATCCGCGAAATCTATGGAAGATTGTATACAACACTACTTTTCATGTCAGAGTTGTGACAGAAATTATATACATACAAATAAAAAACGACCACTTTCTTTTTAGGAAGGCGGAGCATCTGTCCATGCATAGAATGAAGGTCCTTTCCCTACCCACATGCATAGGTTAAAACAAAGGGGGAATGCAAGTAGCGGGCATACTTTGTTCTGCATACCACCGACTTATATGTTGGAAAATGAAAACAGATTTATATAGGTATGAATATTGTTTGTAAGATAATTTCTGACAGGCTCTACTATTTTATCTTACATAAAATCAGATATTTACTGATAGTTTACCGAATTGACATATAAGATAATGTAACAAAGGGGGAATGATGTAACACAAGTATTGTTGAAAACGTCTTCACCAAACTGGCGCTCTATTGAAATACTAAATTTCATGCTAGTCTAAGTTTTTTCTGTAAATCAAAGTAAAGAAATCGAGGTAGATAGTATGTTCTCATTTTTGAAACCTAAAATTGCTACTACAAAAATAGCACCAGACCAGGTTCAAAAAACCTATAAGCTTTTTCGACTACAATCTTTACTAGGAGTGTTCTTAGGTTACATAGCTTACTATATAGTACGTAACAATTTTGCCTTATCTACTCCTTATCTGAAGGAACAACTCAACCTTAGTGCTACAGAAGTAGGTTTATTAAGCAGTTCCATGCTTATCGCTTATGGAGTTAGTAAGGGTTTGATGAGTAGTTTAGCCGACAAAGCTAATCCTAAAAGGTATATGGCGCTTGGTTTACTTCTGTGCGCTATGGTTAATATTATGATGGGCTTCAGCACGGCATTTTGGATGTTTGCAATTCTCGTTGTTTTCAATGGATTTTTTCAAGGAATGGGAGTTGGGCCTAGCTTTATTACTATTGCAAATTGGTTTCCTCGTAAAGAAAGAGGAACTATCGGTGCTATATGGAATATTTCTCACAATATAGGTGGAGGTATCGTAGCACCTATCGTTGGTATGAGTTTTGCTATGTTAGGCTCCAATCACTGGCAAACGGCAAGCTACCAAGTTCCAGCTGCTATAGCCATTGTTATGGCATTGGTAATACTAACCCTTATTAAAGGCTCACCGGTAAGTGAGGGCTTGCCTCCGTTAAGCGAAATTATCAAGGACGAATCCGATTCTAAAGTGCAACAAAGCGCTGATTCAAAACCGCCAGTAGATATGAGTGCCTGGCAGATTTTTAAGAATTATGTTTTATTTAACAAAAATGCATGGTTCGTTTCCTTCGTAGATGTCTTCGTTTACATGGTTCGTTTCGGCATCATAAGCTGGTTGCCTATTTATTTGTTACATGTAAAACATTTCACTAAAGAAGAGATGAGTGTTGCCTTTTTATTCTTTGAATGGGCAGCTATTCCTTCTACTCTTCTGGCTGGTTATCTATCAGACAAGTTATTCAAAGGGCACCGTATGCCGCCTGCAATCATTGCTATGACAATGATACTTATCTGTATCATTGGTTACTGGCAAAGCACATCTTTACATTGGGTGACTATCTTCGCAGCTATTATTGGATGCTTGATTTACATTCCACAGTTTCTAGCTTCAGTACAAACTATGGAGGTAGTTCCATCTTTCGCCGTTGGCTCTGCAGTTGGTTTGCGAGGTTTTATGAGCTATATTCTAGGTGCATCTTTAGGTACCACCCTCTTTGGTGTAATGGTTGACAAGGTAGGATGGAATGGTGGTTTCTATGTATTACTAGCAGCAACTGTTTGCTGCATCATATGCTGTATATTGGCCCATCGCGGAGCAAAAGAGCTAGAATACAATAAAAAACAGGGACTCCAATCCTGAATTGTTAAACAAGGTTCCAAGTCAATTTGGCTTTAACGGAATCTTTATCTAGCCAACCTAAACAACCTGACAATTGTTAAAAGAATTGTCAGGTGACACAAAAAAAGATTGCTTAAACAGCAATCTTTTTTTGTGTCTCAGTTTTCTAAATTACTTTCCTAATGTGACTCTCTGTTTCTTACCATTTCAGGAGTTTGAGAATGGAGTGCGCGGCTGCTTTCAAAATTATCCTTACCGTTTTGCCTATGAATCCAAGATTTCATCTCATTCCATAAAACAACTCTATGCACATCATACCCTATGTGATATTGCTCATTTATGTTCTCTTTGTAATTCTCATTCCACTTGTACCATACTATTTTATCGCGTGAATCTACTGGTCTTTCTTGCCGATCAATTACAGTTGTACAATCTTTATTATTAGCTAACATAATCGCGTCATTCTCTAATAATAAAGCAAGAGCCGCTGAGCGCTTCTCCATTCTCTTTCTCCTTTCAGTTGTAGTGCCTAACGTCTTTTTTCCCTAAAATGTGTGTGCCTTACATAGATAAGTTTATTCAAAATAATACCGCTAAACTATCGATTTACCTTACAAAAAACCTTACATTTTTGTAAGGTTATAATAGTCAATAAGGATATATAAATATAAAAATTCCCCTTGCAATCCTATGTAAATCACTGCTATGCAGGGTACAACATGATCGCTACTTGCTTTCCCCTTTTGTTTCAAACCTTGCATGTGGCAGAAAAAGGCACTGACCGCTTCTATGCATGGCCAGATGCTCTCGTCCTCCCTTAAAAAGAAAGGGGTTTTGATGTTGTTTTTTTAACTCATATATAAAGAGATATTTGTTTTTTCTTTCCTACAATCTTCCTTTCTCAAACTGTAATTCCTTATACCCATTCACAATTTTCGTCATGCAAAATAATAGAATCATATAAAGCAGAACTGGAATCATAATAATTCTTGGTTCAATCATGAGCTCTACATAATAATAGCTAATTAAATTGGACCATTCGTTTAAATATGGGAAATACAAATTAAATTCATCGTGCGTTTGTCCGGAAACAATCTTCGTTCCTCCGAGAAACAATTTAAAAATAGACAAATGCAGCATAAGAAGGAGCACTTGTACCATTTGCTCTCCAACTTGAAATACAATTTGTGGGCCTAATGCTTTAATAAGATGCGTTCTAAATACATGCCCTTTACTTCCACCCAATAAGAATGAGCTTTGCACATACTCCTTCTGCCAAAGCTGCTGAATTTCTTGCTGAAATAACCGTGTTAAACTCGGAACGGCAACGAGAATGAACACAGCAATTTGTATATATAATAATTGAATATTTGTGACGACCTGTTCTGTTCGTATTTCATATATAACGAAAGGAGTGAGTAAGAAAAAGCAAAATATTGTTTGCGGAAATAACTGCAAATTCATCACAAAGTGATGGAAGAAAGCTGATTTTCTTTTTACATTACTCATTAAAAAACCTATACATAGCGATACAATGACTCTTACAACCGCAACAAATAATGCAATGAAAATCGTATATTTTGCCCCGTCCATTATCTTATAAAATAAATCTTCTCCTCTTCGATCTGTTCCAAACCAATACTCACGAGATGGAGAGAATGGTGCCGCTTCTACAAGTGTGTCACTTTCATCATAACGATATTGTTTCACCGCAGGTTCATGCTGTACATATGGCAGGAAAAAACTTATAAGAAGCAAAAGAAAAACAACGGTAACAAATATAATATGGAAGTACCTATGCATACATCTTCTCCTTTCTCCATTGTAGAAATAGAACGACTCCATAAATAGGTACGATAAAAAGCAAAAGCAAATACACAATGACCGCTGGATCTTGACCGCTCATTATAATGGACAATATCCCTTTTGCATGAAACAGATATTCAAAAATGAGCAAATTTGTCACGAGAACTAGCAATATATATTGCAGGTGATTCATAACAGAAACAATAACATTACGAAAAATATGCTTACATAAAATATACATTTCACTAAAGCCTCGCGCTCTTGCGAAAGTAACATAATCTTGCTTTTGTTCCTCACGGATAAGTAATAGTTGCAGTTGAAATAATGAGATAGTTGGTAAAAGAGATAGAATGAGGATCGGTAGTACGATGGATGGATTTTGTTCTGTAGAAATTGGATTCAATACTAAAAAGTCTATATTTCGATATACACTTATGACGAGAAGCTGCATAAAGAAAATAAAAAAAACATCTGGAACTGTTTTAAGAATGGATACAAATCCTTCTATTATTATGCGAATATTTCTTGGCAGCATAGCAGTTCCTATACTACTGATAACCGCTAACAAAACGGATACAACAAATGCGCCAAAAATAAGTCCAATTGAATATACATAAGGCTTTATCACAACAGGAAAGAGCGGGTATTCTCTTTTTTGCACCGCAAATACTTCTACATGATCTGGAATGGTCCTCACTTGCGTTCCAATGGTCATCTTTAGCTGTGAAGGATGTAACATCGAAGAGAAAACATTTGCAATTTGGGAGAGAAACGGTTTCACATAAAATCCTACATCTTTTCCATCTACAAATAATGTTGGCAGACAGACTAACATCGTAAATGTCACCGTAAGCAAACAAATATGAACAAGACTCGCTATAAGTTTCCGCATAGTTCACCTGCTTTTTCACTCTATTATATTCTAAATCTTCTGTATCTTCCATTTAAAGTAAGTACTCTCTTTTTTGACTTTTTCCTATCAATCCTTTACAGTCAAACTGTTCATAAGTTTTATAATGTAGGAGGCTTTCAATGGATATTCAAATAAAAGACACTTTAATCTCACAAGAACAACTGCAAGAAAAAGTAAAAGAATTAGCAATGCAAATTGAATGCGATTTTGAAGGAGAAGAAATTTTTGTGATTGCTGTATTAAAAGGTTCTTTCGTATTTGCAGCAGATTTAATTCGCCATATTAAAAATGATGTAACAATTGACTTCATTTCTGCATCTAGCTATGGAAACCAAACAACAACAACTGGAAAAGTGAAGTTACTAAAAGACATCGATGTAAATATTACTGATAAAAACGTAATCGTAGTAGAAGATATTATTGATTCTGGTTTAACGCTTCATTTCTTAAAAGACCATTTCTTGATGCATAAACCAAAAACATTAAAATTCTGTACGCTTCTTGATAAACCAGAACGCCGTAAAGTTGATTTAACAGCTGAATATGTCGGCTTCGTGATCCCGGATGAATTCATCGTTGGCTACGGCATCGACTGTGCTGAGAAATACCGTAACTTACCGTATGTTGCATCAGTTGTAACAGATAAATAATACGACATACATACTTAACAAAAAAGGAGCTGACCAAAAAGTCCACTTTTTGATCAACTCCTTTTTCTACTACTTTTCACTTACAATCTTCAAGTAAGAACGAACTGTTAAGAAGTAATAGCCAATATAGATAACACTATATACTCCAATACTCATTAATAATGGAATTAAAATTTCAAACGGCAATAAATTTGATAATCCTTTTAACGCAAATAAGCTATGCAAAATTCCAACTAGCAATGGAATCGCAAAGATAAAGAAGATCTGTTTTGCGATCGCTTTCTTCATTTCTTGCTTCGTTACCCCAATTTTACGAAGAACGACGTAACGGTCACGGTCTGCATTTGCTTCTGTTAACTGTTTAAAGTAAATGATAGACCCTGTTGCAAGTAAGAATACAAGCCCTAAGAAAACGCCAATAAACATCATCATCCCCGTTGCTTCCATTCCGCCTTTAAATCCTGTATAGAAATCTCTAAAGACCGGTGCAGTTTCAGACTCTCTCGGCATAGTCTTTACTAACTTCTCCGTTAATGATTTACTGTCTTTCTCATTTTTCACATTAATATTTTTAACAACTCTTGTTTCAGCTGTCTTTTTCGCCTGCTCGTATACGTCATCTGGCACAACAACAACTAATTCTCCTAAATTCGTAACGTTACGACCTTCAGCACCTTTAATTGTTAATGTCTTCGTTTCATTCCCAATAGGAAACACTGCTTTGTTTCCTTTATATGCTGTACTAAATTCATGTCCTTCGCTGTACATGCCATCAAATACAAATGCTTCCTCAGCAGTTAAACTTACCGCATCCACATCCATTTTTTTCGCAATTGTATTGAAGGCGGATTGCGATACAAGTTGATATCGCTCTGTCATCATATAATGAACATTCATACTTATATCTGCTTTTTCGCCTGTAAATTTCCCTTTCATTGGAACCATTTCAATTTCAAATTGCTCTGTAATTGGATTATGCTTTTTCTCTTCTGCGAAGAGTGCATTCACCTTTTGTTCGAAAGCGGCATCTTTTTTCTCATAAGAAAAACTATACGGCGCAAACTCTTTCGCCTGAGTAAATGTATTATAATACGTCGTAACAGATGTACCAACAGCCGTTAATGTTATCGCGCTCAAAATAGCAATTGTCGCCAAAGATTTTGCATTTCCTTTAATGCGGTATAAAAGCTGAGATGTTGTTACCATATTCATTCCATTATAAAAGGATGATTTATGATTTCTTGCTCTTCTTAAAACAACAACTGTAAAGAACATAAATAATAAATACGTACCAAGTACGGTCGCAAATAAAATATAAAATGCGATCATCATGAATTCTGCGTATTTAATAGCTTTCGTAAACATAAGTGATAAGAAATACCCAGAACCTATTAAGAATACAGCGGTACATGCCATCATAATAGATTCTTTTGGCATTTGTTCTCCTTCGCGCTCAGCACGGAACAACTCAATAAGTTTAAAGCGATAAATTAAACGATATCCTTGCAACGACGTGTATAAAATAATAAGAAAGAATACAATAACTGTATTTATAATCGCCGCTAGCGGCACCTCAAAATGAACTTGTAAATCAAGTCCCATCAAGCCTACTAATAATTCAAGGAATAACTTAGACAGTACGCTGCCAATTACAATACCAATTACTAGCGACATTAACCCCATTAACATATTCTCATAAAACAACATTTTCCCAATTTGGCGTTTACGAATTCCTAGTAAAGAATATAAACCAACTTCTTTTTTCCGTTTACGTGTAAAGAAACCATTGGAATAAATAATAAATACCGCTACGAAAATAATGAGCATCACGCTAGAAACTTGGAATGCACCGCTAATTTTCTTTGATCCTTCCGCTGCTTTTTCCATTTGCGTATTATATTGAAGCGATGCAAATGTAAAATAAATGACGATGCTAAAAATCATCGACATAAAATATAAAGCATAATCTTTAAAGTTACGCTTTATATTGCGAAAGGCAATACTAGATAACGTCATCTACTGCACCTCCAGAGATCGTAGACATTACGTCTAATACTCGCTCGAAAAACTGCTTGCGTATTAATTCTCCTTTGTGCAGTTCTTTAAATAACTCACCATCTTTAATAAAAATAACGCGCTTACAATAACTTGCGGCAAATGCATCATGTGTAACCATTAAAATTGTCGATTGGTCATATTCATTTAATGCTTTCAAACTCTCCAATAAATCAGTTGCAGAATTAGAATCTAGCGCCCCCGTTGGCTCGTCTCCAAAAATCATACTTGGATTTGTAACAATGGCACGAGAAGCTGCACAGCGCTGTTTTTGCCCACCAGATACTTGGTATGGATATTGATCTAAAATATGATCAATGCCAAACTTTTTCGCGATTTCAAGAACACGGCGGTCAATTTCACTTGTCTTTACTTTTGATAGTGCAAGTGGGAGCGCAATGTTTTCTTTTACCGTTAACGTATCTAATAAATTATAATCTTGGAAAATGAACCCTAAGTGATCACGACGGAACAACGCTAATTTATCATCATTCATTTTCACAATATCATTTCCATCAATTAAAATTTCACCGCTCGTCGCGTTATCAATTGTAGAAAGAACATTTAATAAAGTTGTTTTCCCTGATCCAGACGGCCCCATAATTCCAACGAACTCGCCTTCTTTCACTTGCAAGTTAATGCCTTTTAACGCTT
Source organism: Bacillus sp. 103mf (assembly GCF_900116295.1). Classification (GTDB taxonomy): domain Bacteria; phylum Bacillota; class Bacilli; order Bacillales; family Bacillaceae_G; genus Bacillus_A; species Bacillus_A bruguierae. The sequence goes on along the minus strand of NZ_FPAF01000007.1, from coordinate 72,619 downwards.
CGTATGTATTTCCACCGGTATTATATACTTTTCTAATATCTTTAGCTTCTAACACTGTCTTCATTACTATATCCCTCGCTTTATCCTATCTCATCATTACTGTTGCCACGATCACACTTCCTTACACAATTTGAATTGTTATATAAAAAATTATATTAAAATTCCTTTCCAAATCACCTTGTTACTATAACATTCTCAATAATAACCGGCTATCTATTTCTCTTACATAAACCTTACATTTATGTAAGGTTTAAAAAAAGCCACTCTTCTAAATGGAAAAGCGGCTTTTTTCTTTCTGTCTTTTTTCGAAAACTTTGTTGTTATGTAAATAAAGTGAAACTTTAATCAGTGGGGGTTTTCTTCATCCACCACTGATTATTAGCCCTCCCAATCGGGCTTTTACGGGCAGTTTATCTCCCTCCTAACTTCTTTGCTTTCGCTGCATTTTGAGGTGGGAGTATTACTGCCCACGAATAGCGGGATAAAATATAATAAATAGATTACTGATATAAGATTCATATTATGATTACACCTTAATATAACTATTTTAATATAATATTATATCTGCATATCAGGGAAAATACTCTTTTAAAACAGAACTTTTTTTCATACCTTATGCTTGTTGTTTTGTTATATAGCTTGATACAACAAATATAAATGATCTTGAATCATTCTAATTGCTTATATTCGTTTCATTCTCTTTTCTTTTTTTTCAAAAGAAGTTGACGCATTTTAAATATAGTAGAGGAGCATAAAAAATAGCGATTAGCTTTCCATATAATTGGCACTCTAATCGCTCCTGTTTTACATTACAATAAAGGACTTTGCTCATACAAATGACCTGCACATCAATTCATCTTTGATATACAGGTCATTTGTATAATAATTGTTATACATAATTGCTATACATAATTGCTATACATAATTGCTAAATAATGAACTTACATAAATGCTTTTAAAAGCTCTTGTACAAATGGAAGTAATCCACCTAAAAATTTTAAAACTGCCATTGCGATTGCCATATTATTTCCTCCTCTTTTTAAATATTAAGATGTGTTACGTCTTTATGCTTTTATTATAGTAAGCGTACACACCTTTATCAATACATTTTAATATGCAATATTTCATATTAAGATGTATTTTAAATTCTCTTCTTTTTATGTGTTCATAGATTAAGTGATACAGGGAGCCCTTATTACAAATCTAGTTCTTCAAATTCTTTCTTGGCTTTCTGAAGAAAATGCCGTCATTCCGAAGATTCTATAGGCTAGAGTTACCCCAGATGCTTATACAGTAAAAGGATTCTTTAATTTTTGTTTACCAGGAGGATACAAGTAGTGCGGAAAAAGGTGTGATAAAATCGACGGTTGCTGCTATATCCACAATAATTACGATGACGAATATAGTTCAAATCTTTGTAATAATTGCAATAAACCTCTTATTTCTTGTGTATCTAACCGAATTAGTTATGCAACTGATCCATCAACTACATCAGCAATTATTTTGTATTGCTCTCAAAAATTCTATTAATTAAAGTAGTATAAATATGTAAACAAGGTAAATAATTGGTGTTACACCGATTACAATATGTCCTATAAAGTTCACTTTCCAGTGAATGGTCTTAACTCGATTCTTTCTTAACAAAATGTTTATAGCCAAAACTGAAATGAGGGGACAAACAAAAGAGATAGCATCCCATTCACCGATTCTATCGACCATCCTTGTTAATAATGGTGTTAAAAGAAGAAAATTGATTATTAGTAGGGTGTATTCTAATACAGTTTTCACCATTTCACCAATCCTTACATTTTTATCCTAATTTTAGCCTTTGATATGTTTATTTTACAATAGATAAAATGGTATAAGTTTTAATTTATCAATCTTGTAATAGCACAATATAAAAAAACACTTATAATTTTAGTCAACATTAAATTGACATATGAAAACAGAGATGCAAAGCCCTCCCTCTCCTCTCTACAAATAAAAAGAAGACTTTCCATAAGCCTCGCAAACGTGGAAAGTCTTCAAAATACAAAGAAGAATAATGACGAAAATATGTTTCTTCATCTCATGTATCCCCCTCTACCATACTTTTATGATTTGCCTTCTAATCCTATTTCTTTTTTATAAATAGAATAAGATTTTATCGTCGGGATAATAGCACCTAATAGCACGATACCTGCCCCAATAAATAGATTAATAGGGTCTTTCAAAAGAGCCGCAGCATATACAAAGAAGCCTGCGATTACCATTGATTTCGAAGCAAATCGATGGGTTTTGCGCCATACTTCTTTATTCTCTAATGTCCAAGATGTACGAATCCCAATTAAGTAATTTGGTTTCGTTTGTTGCATATAGTTCCCTAATATAATCGATAGCGTACCAAGTGCAAAATTGACTATTACAGAACCTTTCACATCATAACCTACGGAATGAAGTATACCCAATATGTTAGAACCAAATATGGTGATAAGAATCATATAATTAATCTTTGAAAGGGCCTTAGCAAAGTATTTATACTCTCCTTTTGTTAAATCAATTCTTCTTATGAAAATCCAAACAATATAGAAAAATATCATACTTCCCATCGAAAAAGATATAATGCTTACTTTAGAAAAATATCCGTCTACCTCTCCTTCGATATTGTAATGCCTTGGAATTTGCTCTGGTAAATATGGCCAGGCTATATACCAGCCTATTGCGATTGTGAAAATTAACAGCCATGGAACAATATGCTTCCTCACTTTCCATCCCCCTCTATTCTCCTCTATTCGTAAACGTAAACACCCATGTTAACAAATCTTGAAACACAGTCGTATTTAATGAATACACAACAAACTGTCCTTTTTTCTCATCTTGAATAAGCTCTGCGTTTTTGAGCGCATTTAAGTGATGAGAAATACTCGGCTTTGTCATGTTGAAGTGATCGGCAATTTCTCCTGCTGTTAAGTTTCCTTCTTTTAATAAGTCTAAAATTTTGCGCCTTGTTGGATCTGCTAACGCTTTAAATGCTTGATTCAATGTCTTTCTTCCTTTCATTAATTAGACATTTAGATATTTATCTAAATATTAAATTCATTTCTTAAATTTGTCAATTTCATCACTACTGTACCTAACCGCGGGAGCATCAATACATAGCAAGCTAATATTTGGAAGGAAAATTTTCTCAATATCAATTCCGAAAATATTCCATAAAAAATATTCGAAATAATCAATTAATAATTTATAATAACTTTTGAACTCTTCATTGTAATTATAAGTTCTCTATATATCCATTTTAATTTTTCGACATATCAGTCGCCGTTATGCAGAATGCAACATAACCGCTACTTACTTTCTCCTTTTGTTTTAAACCTTGCATGTGGCAGAAATAGTCCCTGACCGCTTCTATGCATGGCCAGATGCTCTTTTTCATCGAAAAAGAAAGGGGTTTTATGTCGATTTTTTAATTTGGATTTATAACAATAGCATTTCTTATCATTATCATTTGTAATTGTATTCTTATTAAATGAAATAGGGGAGAGACAAAGTATATGAAAAAAATGCTTATTTTTGCTATCACTATCCTTTCGATACTTGTAATCATTACTTTTATCACAAATAAGGAAACAAACAGCGAGAAAACAACAAGTGTAGAAACAATTAATTATTATGAAAATCAAATTACACCAGAACAATTACAACAAGATATTTCAAATCACAAAACAAAAATTGTTTATTTTTACAAGCCAGCATGTCCTCATTGCTCAAGAATTTCCCCAATTGTAGTTCCTTTGGCTAAAGATATGAATATTGATATGCAAGTTATGAATTTAGAAGATTATCAAAATGGTTGGAATATGTTTCAAATAAAAGGGACACCTACAATTATTTCTTATAAAGATGGAAAAGAAATAAATCGAATTTTAGGGGAACAATCTCGAGAAACATTTAAAAACTGGTTTGAGAATAATAAGTAAAGACAAAAGTTGAGAAATAACGAAATCTTACTTTTATTGTTGTTTTTACCATTTTTTATATGTATTTTATAGTAGAGCAATATATTTTCAGGGGATACTCCCTCATGCTTACCAAGAAAAATTAAATATTTACCTATCTTAGTTTGATAGGCATGAGGGGGGAATCCCCTATTAAAATAAATAAAAATATACTAGGAGGTAAGACATGTTTAAAAAGATTGCATTCTCAATAGCTTCAATAGCAGTAGCTGGTTCTGTTTTGTTTGCAGATCAATCAGTAACCCATGCTCAGGGGTTCTACCCAGTTCAAAAAACTGGTGGTGCAGGTTTGGATCTTCGTAACACTCCAACAATAAATGGTACGCGGACTGAAACAGATATTCCAGATGGGAACAGCCTCTTTTTATACTGCTATGTTAATGGTGAATCCTACTATGGAAGTAAAGTTTGGGATTTGGTACATGATAATTATTGGCGCGGCGATCTAAATTATGGTTATGCTCCTGATTATTTTATTAAAACGGGTTCATCTAGTCCAGTTGTTAGTTATTGTACATTTTAATTATAAAATAAAAAGGAATGAACCAAGCCATGTAGGCTTGGTTCATCCCTTTTTTACTCACATTTTAATCTCTACGGTTTTCAGAGCGCTTACCTCATTATTGGTCGTTTTATCTCGCACTACGTCTGTAGTCACTTTTACATCCTTTAAATCCCCTGGAACTTGTGATAGAAAACAGATTAACGTAAATTTCATTTTTTCTCTTGCTTTTAAGCTCCGCTCTTTCGGATCTGCACTCATTTTATACACATCTACTTGTTCTCCGTTACTTAAAACTAGTGTTTTTATGGGACCTTTCCCCAAATCAAGCGGTTGATCCGAAGTATTTTCTAAAGTGGTTGTTAGTTGAATTGCATTCATTTCCTCTGTATTCAATCCTCGTTCTTCTAAATTATACTTTCCGATATCACTTAATTCTGTGCTCCGTACGATTTTAATTCGCTCCACTTTGATATTGAGTGGCCCCAGTTCAATAGTCGTATTTGGTTCACTCAATTGGTTCAAGACAAACATTCCAAGTGGATGCTGTGCCTTATCTCCTACTTGAGTTAATGGTTCTTTATAAGGCTTAACTTTTACATTCGGTTGAGACGTTGTGGAATTTTTTCCACTGTCAGATTTCATTTCTGTCTCTGATTTTGTTTGACTGGAACAAGCAGATACAAATATACACACCCATACAATCATCAAGAAGGAACATGTTTTTTTCATTTATAGACTCCTCTACTATAAAATATTGTTAAGGCACTTAAAGTTCATAAACAATTGTAAATTAATGGTTTATAATTTTAAATAGATTCATTAGAAATATAAGTACTCTTTACATTGAGAAAATTTATACATGGAGCACCCTCAACATAATGAAAACGAAGAAAACAAATGTTACACTATATATACACAAAGTTAGAGGAGGCATTTACGTATGTACAAGATTTTAATTATAGAAGATGATCCAAGTATTTCATCTTTACTGCAATCTCACATTCAAAAATACGGTTACGAAGCAGTTGTTGCAGATAACTTTGATGATATTATGGCTTCATTTAATCATACAAAACCACATCTTGTTTTATTAGATGTAAATTTACCAAAGTTTGATGGTTTCTACTGGTGCCGTCAAATTCGTCATGAATCCACTTGCCCAATTGTTTTCATTTCTGCTCGCGCTGGTGAAATGGAGCAAATTATGGCAATCGAAAGCGGTGCTGATGATTATATTACAAAGCCATTCCACTATGATGTAGTGATGGCAAAAATTAAAGGTCAATTACGCCGCATTTACGGTGACTATGCACCAAGTATGACAGAACGTATTGTTGAAGTAGAAGGATTAAAACTATATCCTGAACGACCAGAACTTCATTTTAAGAATGAGCAAGTATTACTCACAAAAAAAGAGGCAATTCTAGCAGAGATGCTTCTTTCTAAACATCCTCGTACAGCAGGCCGAGAAGATTTGTTATCTGCACTTTGGGATGATGAAAGCTTTGTTGAAGAGAACACACTAAACGTAAATATTACACGTCTTCGTAAAAAGTTTACTGAGCTCGGAATTGAAAATGCGATCGAGACGGTACGTGGCTTAGGCTATCGGTTAAACGCAACTTGGAGTGAATAGAGAATGAAGTTATTTTTACGTGATCACATTGGCTTTTTACTTCTTTATATTTTAAACTTTGGGATCATCTTCGTTTTGTATGATTCCGTTGATGGGTTTAAAAACAATAAATTTTATTTTATTGTACTAAGTTTGTATCTATTCATTTGTTTTCTTGCTTATCGATACGTTCGAAATCGCAGATTATATAAACGACTAAGTGAACTGCCTGACAAAATAGAAGATGCGTTCATTGAGCGAGCAACTGCTCCTATGCCGCATGGCGTAAATGAACTTGTTCGTACACAATATCGTCTATTCCAAAAAGAATTGCAGGCATATGAAGTAAAACAGCAAGAGCATCAAATGTTTATTAATCAATGGGTACATCAAATGAAAACGCCCGTTTCTGTTATGCAGCTAATGGTATTTGAAATGGAAGATGAACATCTTATTCCAAAATTTAAACAAGAGCTAGAAAAATTAAATCAAGGATTAGATATGGCATTATATATGGCACGGTTAAATAATTTCCATGAAGACTTTCATGTAGAAACCATTTCTTTAAAAGACGCGGTCACCAAAAATATAAATAGCTTAAAAGAGCTATTTATTCGAAACGGTGTCTTTCCTGTTTTAGAAGTGCATTCTGATTTAATGGTTGCTTCTGATGCAAAGTGGCTGAAATTCATTATTTATCAGTTAATGACAAATGCGGTTCGGTATTCAGGAGAAAGAGGAAAAAAAGTATTCTTATCTGCTGTTCAAAGCGGAAAAGATATTATTTTAGAAGTGCGTGATGAAGGTGTCGGTATTCCGCAGGAAGATATTCGCCGTGTATTTGAACCGTTTTATACAGGAAAGAATGGACGAGTGTTTGGAGAGTCTACTGGTATGGGCTTATATATTGTGAGTAAAATTTGCTCCTATTTAGGTCATTCTGTCAAACTAGACTCTGAAGTTGGCAAAGGTACAAGTATCAAAATTATTTTCCATAATGCTATAAACAAAACAGATGAAGGTTAACTTATAGAAATACAAGTTAAAAAACCGACATAAAAACCTGTTCTTTTTAGACAGGCAAGAGCATGTGGCCATGCATAGAAGCGGTCAGGGCCTTTTCCCCTGCCACGTGCAAGGTTTAAAACAAAGTGAGAAGGCACGTAGACGGTCATTTTTTGACCTGCATAGCAGTGACTTATATGTCGAAAAATTAAAATGGATTTATATAGCTTATAGAAATTCTATGACAAAGTGTATGAGGAATCCTTTCCTCATACACTTTTGCAACATATAAGAATGATTTTAAGACTGAGAGGATAAAAATATGACATTTTGGCAATTTGCATTTAAGAACGTAACACGTAACTCCCGTGCTTATTTTGCCTACTTTCTAAGCAGTTCCTTTTCCATTGCAATTTTCTTTTCATTTGCCGTGTATTTATTTCATCCTCGTTTGCAAAATGCTGATACAACTTCCGGTATCGACACCTTAATGGGGGTATCTGAGGCTGTTATTGTATTCTTTTCATTTTTCTTTTTATTATATTCTACCGGTACGTTTTTAAAGGTTCGAAAAAAGCAATTTGGCGTTTTAACTGTTTTAGGTATATCAAAAAAGCAATTAAAACGACTCATTTTCATTGAGAATATGTTAATTGGGCTTCTTTCTATTTTTATCGGAATTCAAGTTGGGATTGTCTTTTCACAACTTTTCTTATTAGTTACAGCAAAAATTACGCACATGCCCGGATTATATTTATATTTTCCAAAAGGTGCAATTCTGTTAACAACGTCAACCTTTCTTGGACTCTTTATCTTCGTATCAGCTTTTACCCCTGTGTTAATTCGAACGAGAAAAGCTGTACGTCTTTTAAAAGAAGGAAAAATAAATCAAAAAGAAAAGAAGCCATCCATTATCATTTCCTTGTTTGGCATTTCATGCTTGCTTTCTGGATACACACTAGCAATGTGTCCAAATTACTTTATGTCACTAGGTGATATGATTGGTGTACTATACATTTTATCTAGTATTTTTTCCATTCCAACACTGGTGGCAATCGGGACATATTTTTTCTTTTCACAATTTAGCTTTCTGCTCATTCATATGTTGAAAAGAAGACGGAAATTTTATATGAAACGAATTAATTTGCTGTGGATTTCTGATTTAGCAAGCCGTATTCGTACAAATATTAATATGCTCTTTGTAGTAACGATGTTGTCTACTCTCGCCTTTACCATGATGACCTTCATATATGGTTTTGGTAAATTTACAAAAACACAAATTGTGAAAGATAACCCATTTCCATTTACTTATCTTTCCTATGATGCTAATCCAATCGCTTCGCAGCATATCGATTGGTTAGAACAGCGATTAAAAGATGAGAAATTTGAATACAAAAAAATAAAAGTAGACTTATATGGTATATCGCTACAAAAAGGAACAAATTCCTCTTATGAAGATGAAGTGTATGTATTAAAACAAAGTGATTATAATCAGTTAGCTACTGCACTCCATCATAAAAAGGTTTTCTTGAAAGATGATGAAACGTATGTACTCCCTGGGTACTCTTATGAAATTATGACTGGTAAGTGGGACTACCAAAAACAGTCAATTACGCTTTCTCCAAATTCCTTGAAATTACACGTGCAAGGTATTGGTGATAAAAATGTGATACCCTCTGGAATTATTCCAAATGTACTCGTCTTATCCGACAATACGGTACAATCGCTATCACATGCTATGAAACATATGACGTTATACAATTTCCAAGTACAAAATTGGGAACATACACATACAATAGCCGCCGCATTCATCGAAAAGCTTTATGCAGATCGCAAACAAATTCATTCTGAAGAACGTTTATATGAAGCTTTTGAAGGAAGCAATCAACTATATGAAACGAAACTACAAAATGCTTCCTTTTTCTTTATTGGTACGTTCCTTGGTGTTATCTTCTTTATCGGGGCTGGAAGCGTACTTTACTTCCGTATGTATACAGATTTAACGAATGAACAAGACAAGTATATTGCGATTACAAAAATCGGCTTAACAGAATCAGAAATGAAGCGGTCAGCTACCATTCAGCTTGCTATCTTATTTTTTGTGCCATATATAATGGCTTCCATTCATACGATGTTTGCCGCAAAAATGTGGAAAGGCATAATCAAACTATCCTTGTTTACTGAGGTTAGTGTTGTCCTTATCATTTTTGGAACGGTTGAAATTCTCTTTTTCCTTTTAATTCGTTCATTATATATGCAAAAGTTGTCCCAGCATATTAAACTATAAAAAATATAAGGAAAAAATTGTTCCTCCCTTATATATATACAAGTTAAAAAACCGACATAAAAATCCCTTTTTTTAGGGGGATAAGAGCATCTGGCCTCGCATAGAAACGGTCAGGGCCTTTTCCTACCACATGCAAGGTTTAAAACAAAAGGAGAAAGCAAGTAGCGGTCATCCTGTATTCTGCATAGCAGCGACTTATAAAGAAAAGCGGAAGCGGCTCGCTCAGAACAAGACGCGAAGCCACCGACTGTTCTAGCCGCTGGAGCTGGATCATAAAGAAAAGCGGAGCCGACTGTTTAGGCCCGTTGGCTAAGGTTCTTAGACATGAGGGCTTAGGAGGCCGAGTTAGACAAAAATGTTGAAAAATTAAAATGTATTTATAACGTTAGAAAGGTGATTGATATATGGAAGAAGTACTACATATTCGAAATGTATCGAAAGTGTATGAGGGGAAAGTCCCTCATACTGCTTTAAAAAATATTAATTTACATGTAGATAAAGGAGAATTTGTTGCGATTATGGGCCCGTCCGGAAGCGGGAAATCAACTTTATTAAATGTTATTTCAACCATCGATTCTCCTACAGCAGGAGAAGTCTTTATTAACGGAAAACAGCCTCATACGTTTCGCAACGAAAAATTAGCTATCTTTCGCCGGCAAGAGTTAGGATTTGTATTTCAAAGCTTTAACTTATTAGACACATTAACAATTGGAGAAAACATCGTTTTGCCCTTGACGTTAGATAATGTTCCACTTGCTGAAATGGATGAAAAGCTAGATACTATTTCAAACAAACTCGGGATCGATCATATTTTAAATAAACGAATTTTTGAAGTTTCCGGAGGACAAGCACAGCGTACCGCAGTGGCCCGTGCAGTCATCCATAAACCTTCATTACTGCTTGCTGATGAACCAACAGGAAACTTAGATTCAAAAGCTGCAACTGATGTAATGGAACTATTTACGAAGTTAAATAAAGAAGAACAAGCGACAATTTTAATGGTGACACATGACCCATTTGCTGCTAGTTATTGCAACCGCATCATTTTTATTAAAGACGGTGAGCTTTATAATGAACTGCACCGCGGCCTGCACCGTGAAAGGTTCTATCAAGAAATATTAGATGTATTAGCATTACTAGGAGGAAGACGTGGATGAAGTTTTGGCAATTCGCATTACGAAATGTTATCCGCAATGCCAGAGCTTATTTTGCCTATTTTTTAAGCAGCTCATTTTCTATTACGGTGTTCTTTTCATTTGCTGTGTATCGGTATCATCCACGTTTACAACATATACAAAGCTATAAAGAAACAGGACCTCTTTTCACTTTAATTGGTTTTACACAATTTGTAATTGTACTGTTTTCTTTTTTCTTTTTGGTGTACTCAATTGGAACGTTTTTAACCGTACGCAAAAAGCAGTTTGGCGTTTTAACGATTTTAGGTATTTCACACAGGCAACTCAAACGACTTATTTTTTTAGAAAATATGATTATTGGGCTTCTTTCTATTTTTGTTGGCATTCAAGCTGGTCTTGTATTTTCTAACTTTTTCTTATTGATTACATCAAAAATTTCAGGTATTAACGGCCTTTATTTATATTGGCCATCAGAAGCAATTCAGACAACTGTAGCGACATTTCTCATACTCTTTACAATTGTATCTATCTTTACACCTGCTTTAATTCGAACACAAAAAATTGTTCATCTTCTAAGAGGAGGAATTCGCGGAAAGAAGGAGAGATCGCCTTCTGTTATCATTTCAATTTTTAGTTTACTATGTCTATTTTCTGGTTATATTTTTGCAGCTTATCCACAAAGCTATATAACAGAAAAAAGTTTAACAAACGGGATTGGTCTACTCATTATTCTGGCCATTATTCCTCTCGTTACAATTGGGACGTATTTTCTATTCTCCCAGGCTAGTTTTCTTTTCATTTGGATATTAAAAAAACGTCGACGCTTTTATATGAAAAAAACGAATATGCTATGGATCTCTGATTTAGCATCACGCGTTCGCATCAATATTAATATGCTTTTTGTAGTAACAATGCTATCTGTAATAACTTTTACGACTATCACAACATTATATGCTTTTAATAAATACACAAAGGCTTCTATACTAGAGGCATTTCCTTTTCCATTTACTTATGTATCTTACGAAGGAAATATTTTAGAAGCAAAGCATATTGCAGCATTAGAAACAGAATTACGTACAGATAAATTTACTTACCAAAAGCATAAAGCAATTATTTATAAAGATAAGGCTGCTAATGAAGAAATTTGGATTATAAAGCAAAGTGACTATAATATTCTTGCTAAATTTCTAAACCGTCCTCAAGTTCAATTAACGGGACATGAAACATATATAGTTCCAAGATATTCACCAATACCATTAGAGCTATTAACAAATCCTTTTCTTAAACAAACAAAGATTACGCTACAATCTAATAAAAAAGAATTTCATATAAAAGAAATAGCTACCAAACCGATTATACCGGAGAACGCTTATGCTTACTTGATCGTACTGCAAGATCATGCTGTAGACAATGAAATTCCACATCTTGAACCAATGGCGTTCTATAATTTTCAAGTAGATGATTGGGAAAATACACTGCCGCTTACAAAGCGCATTTTGCATATGACCACAGAAGATGCAGAAAGTGTATCTCCACATACAGATCAGCAGGAAGAACAGGATAAGGCCGTTCCCTTCCGAATTTTTACATCAAGTGATGAATTATATGTTGATAAACGCTGGAACGTTGCCAACTTCTTTATCGGTACATTTCTTGGCATTATTTTCTTCATGGGAGCAGGAAGCGTTCTTTATTTCCGTATGTATACCGATTTAACTAGAGAAGCCGAAAAATATAAGACCATTACAAAGATTGGATTAACAAAAGCCGAAATGACATGTTCAGCAACCATTCAATTAGCAATCCTATTTTTCGTTCCTTATGTTATCGCTTCGATTCATACAATATTTGCAATTAAATTCATACAAAGTACACTTTCTTTTTCTTTATTAAAAGAAGAAATTTTAATATTAGGTCTCTTCGGCATCATTGAAATCATCTTCTTTTTCCTGATACGCTCGTTTTACATTCAAAAACTGTCACAACATATTAAACTGTGAATAAAATAGCCCTGTGCTCTGCACAAGGCTATTTTCAATAGTTTTTAGCTTATTAGCAACAAAAGCCGCCGCCATAACCGTAGCCTGGATAACCGCCACCATAACCACCGTAACCACCGTAACCACCGCAGCCACCAAAGCAGCTAGCGCCGATAATGATTAACAAAATAAATAATACGATTAAAAGCGCAAAGCCATTGCCGTGACGATGCCCATGTCCATGTCCATGTTCGCAACTTTCACCCATTACTCTTTTCCTCCTTTAATAAAAATCCTTATTCTTTGTCGGATCCTTTCAGTGGATTCCATTTATCCTATGTTTAGGACAAAAATAAGAAGCTTGTTCTTTTTAAAAACAGGCTTGTTCTAACATAAGATCTTATAAGATGCCAAACAGATCCCGTAGTAAAAACTCCCATGAAGAATTTCGAAAAAAGATGAAAATGGAACAATCCATGGTAACGCTCCAAAAAGTGCAGTAGATTAAAAAGTAAGGGAAAGTATTTTCAGCTAATAATGCTATTTCACACAAAAAGAGCGGCGATATGAATGACGCCACTCTTTTATATACGCTGTGCAAACAACCGGCCTTCTCGTAAAATATGACGCTTCAACTCGCTATCGGACAATGTATTCAAATGAACCGCATCTACTTTTCCCACTCCGCTTAGCTCTTCCATTAATTGAAATAAAAGCCATTGAAACTCACCTACTGAAATATGCGTTGTCTCAATCGCTATATCATAATCCGAAGAAGGTGTTGCTTCTTTTCTGGCATGAGATCCGAAAATGTACGCCACTTTTACAAATGGTGTTTCTAATAAACGATTTTGTATATGACGCATCACCTGTTCATGCTTTTGCATATGTTCACCTCTCACATACAATGCATTGTTTCGTTATCTCTTCTAGTCTTGTCCGATTTATGTTATATCCAAACCCAGCTTGCTTAGGAACAATAATTTTCCCATGTTGCAGCGTTACTTCCGGCGAGATAATATCTTGCTCCCAATGTCTTTTAGAAGCAGAAATATCACCGGGAATTGTAAAATTAGGCAGCGATGCGAGCGCAATATTTTGCGCCCGGGAAATTCCCATTTCTACCATGCCTCCGCACCAAACAGGAATACGATGCTGCTGACAATAATCATGGATACGAATGGATTCTGTTAATCCGCCAACTCGCCCAGGTTTTATATTGATGATACGGCAGCTCCCAAGTCTTATGGCCACTCTTGCATCTTCTAAACAATGAATGCTTTCATCTAGGCAAATGGGCGTTTCAATTTGCTGCTGCAAACGGGCATGATCAAGAAAATCATGATCTGCTAACGGCTGTTCAATCATCATTAACTCAAATTCGTCCAACCTTTGTAACTGCTTCATATCCGCCAGCGTATAGGCAGAATTGGCATCTGCCATCAATGGAATAGTTGGAAACGCTCTGCGAACTTCGTGAAGCAAAGCATAGTCATTGTCCGGTTTGATTTTCACTTTAAAACGTTTATACCCTTCTTCAGCGTATGTTTCAATCCGTTTTAACATATTAGGAACTGTATCAAGGCCAATCACTACACCAACTTCAATCTCCTGTTTTACACCGCCAAGCAGCGCGGCAAGCGATTGATTCTTGCGCTTTGCATACAAATCCCATAATGCACCCTCGATTCCTGCTTTCGCCATATTGTTGCGTTTTATATGTTGAAAAAGAGACGTAACATCAGAAGGATGGGAAAGCTCCTGCTCAAATAACACCGGCAACAAAAAGTCTTGCAGCATATGAAACGCCGTTACGACTGTTTCTTCTGTATACCAAGGCTCCGAAAAAGCGACCACTTCGCCCCAACCGCTTCGTCCTTCTTCATCTATTAGTTCTATCACAATACTTTCACGCTTTTCATACGTCCCATAACTTGCAGCAAATGGAATAACGAGCGGCATTTCTGTTACATACAGCATTGCCTTTGTAATATGCATTTATATCTCCTCCGCCAGCTGCCGCAATTCACGGCGCAGTAATTTCTTAGAAGCATTGCGCGGCAGCTCAGAAAGAAAATGAACCTCTTTTGGCACTTTATATCGTGCAAGTTTATCTTCACAAAAAGCAATGAGTTCCTCTGCCGTTATCTCTTTTGATTTCACAACGAATGCGACAGGAACTTGTCCCCATCTCTCATCACTTAATCCAACAACTCCCGCTTCCAAAACAGCGGGATGCATAAGTAAGACTTCCTCAATTTGCGCCGGGTATATGTTCTCTCCGCCGGAAATAATTAAATCACTGCGGCGATCTAGCACATAGAGAAAACCATCTTCATCTAAGTAGCCAATGTCTCCCGTATGTAACCAACCATCGTGAATACTCGCTCTCGTCGCCTCTTCACGATTGAAATAACCACCCGTTACATTCGGCCCCTTCACAACAATTTCCCCGGCAGTTCCTACACTAGCTCCCCTTCCACCTTGTTCAATGCGAAGCTGACATGGGAATAGTGGTTTTCCAGCCGAACCAACTTTCGTTAACATATAATCAGCGGCCAATGTACAAATTTGCGAAGACGTTTCTGTCATCCCATACGTTTGATACACCGGAATCCCTTTTGCAACGCACGTTTCCAAAAGCGGTCTTGGAGCTGGCCCTCCGCCAAGCAATACGCAGCGAAGAGACGTTGGATATGTATCTTCTTGCAGCCGTTCTAATAAATCCGTCAGCATTTTAGATACAACGGAAATCATCGTTACACCTCTTGTTTGCAGCGCTTCATGAATAAAATCCGGATCATACTTCGGAACAAGTAACACCCTCATACCATACATAATATTCTTCATTAAAAGCGATAATCCGCCCACATGGAAAAACGGTAAACATGCTAACCAACAGTCATCATCATGAAGCCCTAAATTCAGCGAAGAACCAACTGCACTCCACCAATGGTTCCCGTATGTAAGCATCACGCCTTTCGGTTTTCCCGTCGTACCTGACGTATAAATAATCGTCATCGTCTCTTCTAAAACAAACTCATTTTGCACGGTTCCCTTTTCTTTCGGCAATGCTGCAAGCTCTGTAAACAAGTAGACAGGTACTTGCTCTCCCTCAAACTCTTCATCTGTAAGCAAACAAGACACCTCTGCGTCCTCCATTTGCCAAAGTAGCTCTTCTCTTGAAAGACGTGTATTCAGCAAAACAGCGACTGCCCCTATATAAGAAAGAGCATGAATCGCAATCACCATCTCCATACTATTTTTCATCAGAACAGCCACTTTTGTTCCCTTTTTCACTTGTAAATAAGCAAGATGTTCACAACATAAAAGCACCTTCTCATGAAGCTGCAAAAACGTATACGTACTTTCTCTCGTTTCAATCGAGGTGCGCTCCGGTGTTAAAAAAGCACGTTGCATAAGCCAATTAGGCATTCTCTCCATATTATGTTCTCCTTTCAAAGAATAGAAAGCTAACATATAGCTCTAACTCTGTTCCTTCACGTATAACTATATATACAAGGTAAAAAAACGACATAAACACCCATTTCTTTTTAGAGGAGGGACGAGAGCCTCTGGCCGTACATAGAAGCGGTCAGGGTCTTTTCCTGCCACATGCGAAGTTTAAAACAAAGGGAGAAAGCAAGTAGCGGTTATGTTATATTCGCATAACCGTGGCTTATATGTCGAAAAATTAAAATGGATTTATATAGCGTTACTTCCATATTATCTATCTCTTACTCCTATAGCAAATGTTAGCTCTTTGCCTAATTACGTTCCATTCTTCTGAAATATATTTATTAATTCAACCATATTATTGTGCAAAAAATATCTATACTTTTTACACAATGATGATTACATTCAGTTCATCTATAAAATTTTATTCTTTTAAAATTTTATTTTGCATTTCAATACTATTTTATTTCCCGCTAAACAATCTCAAACTTTCAAAAAAATGACAATTTTCACCCCCAAAAAGGACTATTCTTTTTCTACAATAGAATCTATAATAGAACACAGTATTATATATATTCATATTTTTCTATTTATTCATAAAGATACTTTTATGTACGAACAGCTCTATGTATAACCCAATACACAGGATGTAACGTTGTTCAAAAGGATGCAACTGATAATACTACTTTCATTTTTACTAAATACTTGCATCTAAAACTTTTAAAAAAAGACTATTATTTTTCTACAATAGCATTTATAATAGAGCACAGTATTATATATTTTTATATTTATTCATAAAGATTTTATTTTATACACGAACAGTTCTCTGTATAACCCAATACACAGGATGTAACGTTGTTCAAAAGGATGCAACTGATAATACTATTTTGATTTTTACTAAATACTTGCATCTAAAACTTTTAAAAAAAAGACTATTCTTTTTCTACAATAGCATTTATAATAGGACACAACATTATATATATTCATTTTCATATTTTTATATTCATTTATAAGGATTTTTCTTTATGTACGAATAATTCTCTGTATAACCAAAAACACAGAGTTTAACGTTGTTCGAAAGAATAGAACTTATAATACTATTTTAATTTTTATTAAACAGCTATACCTTGAATTTTCAAAAAAATGACAAAATTTTATCAAAAAACACCTATTCTTTTTCTACAATAGAATTTATAATAAAACTTAAGATTTCAGAAATACATATATTAGCATTAATTGAAATGTTTTACTCCTTGTATACCAGCAGTTCTCTATATAACCAAATATACAAAGTTTAATATTATTCAAAAAGATGCAACTTACTAATACTATTTTCATTTTTATTAAATACTTATATCTGTAATTTTCGGAAAACTGACAAAATTCAACAAAAAATACCTATTCCTTTTTCTGAAATAACATTTATAATAGAGTTAAAATATTACAAATTTTCTAATTATTTAATCTTTTTTTACGAAACTTTTATAGATATTCCAAGTGGTACTCTTTTACCAACAACAAGTGTGATAAAAACATAAGATTTTCTATACTAAATTTGATAAATGGCGGTGGATGAAGAAATGAAACAAAAAATGTTAGCAAAATGGTTTTCTATATTAAGTGTGCTTATTATATTGTTAGGAGTTTCTGTTCCACAAGCAAAAGCCGAGATTGTACATAAGGAAAAATATCAAATGAAGTGGAGTTATAGTAAATCAAAAAATCGAGAAATTAAAGCAGGAACTCTTAAAGGAGCATCAGGAAGTATCGAATATTGTTTATCACTAAACCTACCTTCTCCTAATGGACAGGATTTACCTGAAATGGGGAGAGCGACAGACGAGGTATATCGTGTACTACTAAACGGATATCCGCAAAAAAGTCCAGTGGAATTAGGTGTATCTACACCAGCGGAAGCACATTACGCAACCCAATTAGCTGTATGGATTGTTCTTGGACAATTACAAGTAGATGATTTAGTACCACAAAATCAACAGGTACATACTCTTATGAAACAGTTAGTTGAAAAATCTAAGCATGGGGCAGAATCTCAAAAAGTATTTTTCAATGTAACTTCTCCTGATTCACAAAACGTAAAACAAAATGGAGACTATTTAGAAACAGGTTTATATACAATTCAAACAAATGCAGTTTCTGGAACATATACAATTGAAGGTGAAAATGCACCTGCAGGAATTCAACTTTTAAATGAAAATGGGGAAAAGAAAACTACATTTTCTATTAATGAAAAATTTAAGATTTTGATTCCTAAAAATACAGCTAGCGGAGATTTCAAGTTCAAAATAAAATCAAACCTAACAAATTTACAGGCAATTACGTTTGATGGAAAACGAACTATTCAAAATACAGCTACATTATCTCAAAGAAGTAAAGAAGAAGTGAGCACAGAGTTAGTAGTAAAATGGGAAACACTAGGATCTTTAAAAGTTATGAAATCCGATGAAAATAAACAACCTTTAAAAGGTGCTATATTTGAAGTTTCTAATGAAAAAGGTGATATCAAACAAAATATTACTTCCGATGATACAGGTGTTGCTGAATTACATCAACTTCCTATCGGCACTTACATCGTAAAAGAAGTTCAAGCTCCAGAAGGATATGTGCTTGATCCTACAATTAAAAAAGTAGAAGTACAAACAAATGAAACTGCTTTATTAGAAGTGGAAAATAAACATATACAAGGTGAATTAGAAATCTCAAAAGTTGACTTTGCAGATCACAATAAGAAGCTTTCAAATGCTGAGTTTACTATATATAATCAACAAGGTCAAGAAGTTTCCAAAGGTATAACAGATGCAAATGGTATTGTCACATTCAAACTACCTTATGGAACATATACATATAAAGAAACATTTGCTCCAGAAGGATACATACTTAGTGAAAATACTTTCTCTTTTGAAATAAAAGAAGATGGTCAAATTGTTAAACACGTAGTAGAAAATAAAGAGAATCCAACACCTGAGATACCAACACCTGAGGTACCAGAAGAAACGCTTGGATCTTTAAAAATTATGAAGTTCAATGAAAATAAAAAGCCTTTAAAAGGTGCTGTATTTGAAGTTTCCAATGAAAATGGTGATATCAAACAAAATATTACTTCCGATGATACAGGTGTTGCTGAATTACATCAACTTCCTATCGGCACTTACATCGTAAAAGAAGTTCAAGCTCCAGAAGGATATGTGCTTGATCCTACAATTAAAAAAGTAGAAGTACAAACAAATGAAACTGCTTTATTAGAAGTGGAAAATAAACATATACAAGGTGAACTACAAATCTCAAAAGTTGACTTTGCAGATCAAAATAAGAAACTCTCAAATACTGAGTTTACTATATATAACCAACAAAGTCAAGAAGTTTCCAAAGGTAAAACAGATGCAAATGGTATGATCACATTCAAACTACCTTACGGAACATATACATATAAAGAAACATTAGCTCCAGAGGGATACATACTTAGCGACAATACTTTCTCTTTTGAAATAAAAGAAGATGGTCAAATCGTTAAACATATTGTGAAAAATCAGAAGAAACCTATACTTGAGCAACCAAAAGAAACGCTAGGATCTTTAAAAATTATGAAGTTTGATGAAAACAAAAAACCTTTAAAAGGTGCTATATTTGAAGTTTCCAATGAAAAAGGTGATATCCAAAAACATATCACATCCGATGATGCAGGTATTGCTGAATTACATCAACTTCCTATCGGTATTTACATTGTAAAAGAAGTTCAAGCTCCAGAAGGATATGTGCTTGATCCTACAATTAAAAAGGTTAACGTACAAACAAATGAAAACGCTTTATTAGAAGTGGAAAATAAACGTATACAAGGCGAACTACAAATCTCAAAAGTTGACTCTGCAGATGACAATAAAAAGCTGTCAAATGCTGAATTTACTATATACAATAAGCAAGGCCAAGAAGTTGCCAAAGGTAAAACAGATGCAAATGGTGTTATCACATTTAAACTACCTTACGGAACATATACATATAAGGAAACATTAGCTCCAGAGGGATACATACTTAGTGAAAATACTTTCTCTTTTGAAATAAAAGAAGATGGTCAAATGATTAAACATACAGTGAAAAATCAGAAGAAACCAATATCCGAAGTACCAAATCAACCAAAAACTCCGGATAAAGAAATGACAACAAACGTACAACATGTAGAGAAAACAGTTCATGTAAAAAAACTAAATCCATCAGAAACTCTAAATAAAGAAATTAAACCAGACCCACAGCATGTAGAGAAAACAGTTGATACAAAAACACCGGACATGCAGCATGTAGAAAAAACAGTTAGTAAGAATACAAAATCTTTACCATCTACAGGATCAGAATTTCCAATCTTACCTCTTTTAGGACTTGGATTTATCATGGCAGGAATTTACGTATTCAAAATGAGATACTAGAAAAATTACTTTTTTTAAGAAAAATTTTCTGAATCTTTAAAAGAATTAGATTTGAAAAATAAAAAGCAAATTCTATAATGATTTCTACTTATAAATAGAAATTTATCCCGCTATTTTTGGGCAGTAATACTGCCCGTAAAAGCCCGATTGGGAGGGCTAATAATCAGTGGGGGATGAAGCCCCCCCACTGATTAAAGTTTCACTTTATAAGATCACATTACATATTTCTTGCAGTACTAGTTACGAAATACAAAGTAAAGCCTCCCTCTTTCTCTATATAGGAAGGGGGAGGTCTGCTTAATTGTTATATTGTTTTTCATACTCTAAGTACTTTGTTTTCGCATTTTTAGTATTGTATTCTTTATTTCTAAAATTCACTATTATTTGTTGAATATGTGATAACATCTTCCCCTCTTCATTTTTTTTGTCATAATTAATTACTATGTCTATGTTACCTATTTCCATAGGATTTTCTTTATAATCTTTAGCTTGAGTAAAATCCAAACTAATTATTGCACTTCCAAATTTATCATATTGTAATTGCAGTTTATCATTAATTATTTCTTGAAATTGTGATTCTGTTAAGCTATAATAAATCCCTTTCGGCTCATCAAATCCAGCTCTATCATCTTTAGGTTTTAGTTTTCCAATTCCTTGTAAACGATCTATAATGAATTTCACAGTTGAAACATCTAGATTTTGGTTAGAATTTACACCTTTTCCTTTTTTATACATAATATTTGTATTATATACATCTTCTTCTTTATAACTTTTTAATGGACCTTGTTCTTTTTCATTTTCTATTTTAGTAACAACCTGCTGTACAGTATTTCCATATAAACTCTTATCTTTCGTATTATATACACCTTCCGTAGTCTGATATATTATTCTACCGTGCTTTTCATCTCCTTTTTTCTCATACGTACTATATATACCTCGTTCTTGCACATACGCATACCCATCATCACTTGGGGTCATTACCGTCTCCATATCCCCTTCATCTAACGCTTTTACTAATCTTTCATACTCAATTTTCGTTCCTCCTAAACTACATCCACCTAATAAAGTTGCTACTATTGTTATAACAAGCATCACTTTAACTTTCTTTTTCATATAGCCACCTCTTTTGTTACTCTCTTGGCATTTTCAATTTGATTATGTTCCCTTTAAGATTTAGGAAAATTAATACAAGCAGAACCACCACATAGATTGTCCTTCCAATCAACAAAAATAATTTCGTTTTCGTAAAAAACGAGACAGCCTCTCCTTTCAATTTATATCCTCCATGTTTTGTACTTTCATAAGATTAACTCCTTCTATATTTATTTGATTAAGAACTAGTAATTAACTATTAAGAATGTAACGATTCCTATTTTTTTACATCCACCTCATTTTATTTCTTTTTGTTTTTCTTTTCCCTCTCTTCATACCACTTTAGCCTTTCCTTCCTTCTTTTTTCATGCTCTTCCCATGTAATGTTGAATGATAAAAATTTAAATCGACAATATACCAATAGGACGAATTCTGCTGATACAACGGCGAATACATATAATATTATTGTTTGTATAACATAAATTGCTATTTGATTAAGTGCATAATTAAGGTTTAAAAAAATTAATACAAGCAGAACCATTACACAGATTATCATTCCAATCAATAGAAGTAATTTCGTTTTAGTAAAAAACGAGACAGCCTCTCCTTTCAACTTATATCCTCCATGTTTTGCTTTTTTAAAAACATCAATTGTTGCTACCATGTGAGTACAGATTGCCCCCAATAGTATTAAACCAATATAAAACAATGTTTTATTGTCACACGGAAAATCAAATATTCCTTCCACCACCATAACCATAAATGGTAATGTTGCTAACTGAAAAGAATAAAATAAAGTCACGATGGTTTGGAACTTCTGTAATTTAAAAGCAACCTTTGAAGACATGTATATCATTAAAAAAATGAATTCCAAGATATATAACATTACCTCGGTTCGTACAATTATCTTCTCAAAAGGACTTAAAGAAATCCTATCACCATTCAGCAAAAAAGCTAAAAACATGATCAGCATCGGTATAGAAGTATATGCAAAAACTCCCCCAAAAAAGATTCTTATATTATCAGGACTTAATCGGTTTCTATTTTCAACTTCGAAAAAGCCTAAATCCTCGTCCTTTATTTTTAACATTTATTTACTACCTACTTCCTAATTTTAAATGCTATTAGTTCAACTTAAAAATATATTTGAAGCATATAAATCCATTTTAATTTTTCATCATCTAAGTAGCTGCTATGCAGAACAAAACAAACTGCACTTACTTTCTCTCTTTGTTTTAACCCTTGCATATAATAGGAAGCTTTTAAGCATAAATGCTCTCGCTTTCCTAAAGGCTTTTATGCCACTTTCTTCACTTTGTATTTATACAGTAAGAATGAAACAATTTTATTTGTACATCGTCCACTCCTCTCTCTAAATATATAGAAACTTTTTTAAAAATAACTATAATAAGGTGAAACTTTAATCAGTTGGGGTTTTCTTCATCCCCACTGATTATTAGTTGAACCAATCGGGCTTTTACGGGCAGTTCATCTCCCACCTAACTTCTTTGCTTTCGCTGAATTTTGAGGTGGGAGTATTACTGCCCGTTAATACAGGATAAATACGACCATTATTAATTTCCTGAATTCAATGAACAAGAAAATAGATACTCACTCGAGTACCTATTTTTTGACTATTTACCCTACACATAAAAAATAACAGCTAATTATAACAATCTATTTACTAGGAACCTGCGACAGACGTTCCTCATAATTTTTAGATAATAAAATATTGAGAAGGCCTAGCATATTATTTGTCTCTTGCCGCGCCTCCTCATATGCTTGGGAAAAGGCTATTTTATTCTCTTTTGGGTTTTCTATGTTTGCTAACTTACTCCAACTTTTTTTCAGTTTATCATTCTTTTGAAATAGCCCTTGGTCTACTTCGCCTTGCGCAACAGGAGCCATATAATCAAATTCTCCACCTTTTCGCAAGTATGTAAGTGCCGCTGTAATCTCAGCAGTATTTGAAAAATCTCCCTTTCTTGCAGGAGCTTCTAGCACACGAAGTGCAGGAACTGATGCATATACTGCTTTTACAAGTGCCCTTTCTAAATTTGTTATTTCATCCCATGATTTATATTGAAAAGAAGGATTTTCTTTTACTGTCATAAACGCATATCCTTCTTTCACCAAATCCGGTGATAAATTTTCAAGTGGTTCTTCTGTACGAATATTAATAACTGAATCACCATAATTAGATATATCAGTCACTCGACTATTTTCACTTGTAACACGGCGAATCGGATGATCCGTGTAAAGTATGTAGCCGCGTTTATCAATATGTTGCTGAAGTTCTTCTACTGTTGTTTGTATACCAATTTGTCCTTCTTCCTTCTTTTGTCCATCTTTCTTTTCTTTTTCTGTAGTGACTTTCTCTGTTTTATCAGATGTTACATGTTCTTTTTGAGACTCCGCTTTCTTCTCTACTGGCTTTACTACTTCTTTTTCCTCGCAAGCAGATAATGTTAATAATGCACCCGCTAACATTGTGTTTACTAATATTTTTTTATATTTCATACGAGCACCCCCCTCCATTATTATACATACTTACCAAAAAAGAGAGGAGGTTTCTTTTTAGTAAAACTTCACATGATCTTCACGGCATTTTTCGTTTTCACAAAATTACAAAACTTTACAAAAAAACCACCTATTCTCTTTTTCGAACAACAAGTACAATGAAAATATAAGATTTTCTATCCATAAAATTTGATAAATGGTGGTGGAGAATGAAATGAAACAAAAGATGTTAGCACAATGGGTTTGCATGTTAAGTGTACTTATTATGTTGCTAGGAGTTTCTGTTCCACAAGTTAAAGCCGAAGTTATTCATCGTGAAAACTATCAAATGAATTGGAGTTATAGTAAATCAAAAGACAAAGAAATTAAAGCGGCATTATTCAAAACTGGATCAGGGAATGTCGCATATTGTTTAATACTAGGCCTACGTACCCCTAACGGTGAGGATTTACCAGAAATGGGGAAAGCAAGTGATCCAGTATATCGTATACTATTACATGGATATCCACAAAAAAGTCCTGCCGAATTAGGTGTATCTACCAAAGAAGAAGCACATTATGCCACCCAATTAGCGATATGGATTGCTATGGGACAATTACAAGCAGATGATTTAGTGCCCCAAAATCAAAAAGTACACACTCTTATGAAACAATTAGTCGAAAAATCTAAAGATGAGTCAGAATCACAAAAGATTGTTTTCAATGTAACCCCTGCTGATCCCCAAACCGCAAAACAAAATGGAGACTATTTAGAAACAGGTCTATATACAATTCAAACAAACGCAATTTCTGGAACATATACAGTTCAAACTGAAAATGCACCTCAAGGAACCCAAATCTTAAATGAAAATAGGGAAAAGAAAACCACATTTTCTATCAATGAAAAATTTAAAATTTTAATTCCTAAAAATACACCTAGTGGAGCTTTCAAATTCAAATTAAAATCAACATTAACGAATTTACAAGCCATTGCTTTTGATGGAGGAAAAATCGTTCAAAATATAGGCGTATTATTACAAAGAAATAGCGAAAACATTAGTACAGATTTAGTCATAAATTGGGAAACACTAGGATCTTTACAAATTATGAAATTAGGAGAAAAGAAACAACCTTTAAAAGGTGCTGTATTTGAAGTTTCAAGTGAAAAAGGTGATATCAAAAAAAGTATCACTACAAATGATAAAGGCATCGCTGAATTGCATCAACTTCCTATTGGAACTTACATCGTAAAAGAAATTCAAGCTCCTGATGGCTATATATTAGATAATACAACTAAAAAAATTGAAGTAAAAACAGGTGAAACTGCTTTACTAGAAGTTAAAAATGAAAATATACAAGGGCAACTAGAAATATCAAAAGTTGACAGTGCAAATAACGACACGAAACTTCCGAATGCTGAATTTACTATCTATGATACGCAAGGAAAAGAAGTTGCAAAAGGAAAAACCGATAAAAACGGTACTGCCACATTTAAACTTCCTTACGGCAAGTACACCTATAAAGAAACTTTAGCCCCTGATGGCTATGCTCTTAACAAAGAAACTTTCTCTTTTGAAATTAAAGAAAGTGGACAAATCATTAAACATACAGTGAACGATAAAAAGATTTCTGGTGAATTCATTATCTCAAAAGTTGACAGTGCAAATAACGACACGAAACTTCCGAATGCTGAGTTCACTATCTATGATATGCAAGGAAAAGAAGTTACAAAAGGGAAAACCGATAAAAACGGTACTGCCACATTTAAACTTCCTTACGGCAAATACACCTATAAAGAAACTTTAGCTCCTGATGGCTATGTTATTAATGAAGAAACTTTCTCTTTTGAAATTAAAGAAGATGGGCAAATTATTAAACATACAGTGAAGAATCAGAAAAAGCAACCATCAGGAACACCAACACCAAATCAACCACAAACTCCGAATAATGAAATTTCAACAAATACGAAGCTTATAGATAAGCCTATAAGTAAGAATAGAAGGTACCTTCCATCTACTGGAATGAAATTTCCGTCCTTACTTCTTTTTGGAATCGGATTTATTATTGCAGGAGGTTATCTGTTAAAAATGAAACGAAAAGTATAATAGACACTATGATAATATATAAAGAACAAAAGAAGATAATCAACCATATGCAATAGGTGATTATCTTTTTTCTCTTTCAATGGACTTTTTTAATGCCCTCAGATTTATGAGACTTTTGTGTCATTTTCACTTTATTCATGTAATAACTATATTTTTGTAGATAAACTGAAAGTAGAGCAAAAGGAGCGTTTTCTAGTATTCAATATTGAATTAGCTTTTTTTATTTTCTTTAATAAACATAAAATATAGAAATATTATCTGTCATCAAATTAGAATCCTTAATTAATACATGCGTCATTCCATCATCACTAATTTGTACTGAATAAACCTCTCAAAAAACTGCACCGACTTTTTCTCTCTAATCACGCTTAATTACAATTATGAAGTAGATTAGGACATAATTTTGCATTGAAAAAGTACTATTACCCTTCAAATTTACCCCAAATCATTGTTCCTTTTTCAAGAATAATATTATCAAATGCCTCTAAAACAGTATCTCCTGCCCAACCTGTTGCTTCAAATATTCTTCCTGATTCTGATATGTATAAATTTATCTCAAAATCATAGAGTGAACCTATAGGAATAACTTTTTCATCAATATAATCCTCTAAACCAAAAAACGAACTATTTAACACACCTATTATTTCCTTAATGCAAGTGGTATGTTTAGATATGTCCTTGCATCCATCTGGCCAAATTTTTTCAACATTGATTCGTAATTCCCCAAACTCCTCCATAAATTTTTTTGCACTTTCAAAAACCTCAAATCCTCTTTCTTCAAGGAACTTTACAGTTTCTGATATGTCTATTTTTCTACCCTCATACCATCCCGCTTTTTTTAATTCTTCTATTGTCTTATTTGATATTTTCATTTTCATTCCTCCTAGTAATCAATGTTATAGAAATCAAAAAACGTTCTACTACAATTCCTATAAGGTTCAGCAAAACCACCTTGTAAGTTTTCTGTTCTAATCATAAAATTATCATAGTGGTTGTAAACACATTGTTGGAAATGAAGATATTAGCAATATTTAATCATGTTTTCTTTTATTTTCTCATACTCTATGTCTACCTTTTCCATTTAATTTATTTTCCTATACTTATCTGGCCATTTCCCTTTCTTCTTTTAATTTTTGACATACAAAAAGCTCATTCCTTCTCCTCTTCAAGTTGGAACGAGCCTTTGAAATTTTATTAAGTATGTCTATTAAGTTTTTAACTTTTTGTTTGTTGATTGCATTGTATAACCCTGCTTTAACGATGTGAACCTTTTATATCTTTAGAAGATGTTTATTAGATCCGTTTAAACAAAATTCTTGAAAGACTCGACTGACGCATTCTTTAATCAATAGAAAAATTGTATCTTTCCAGAAACTTATCTAGTAATGTATCCTTATTAGATATAACATTTTCGATTTTCTTATAAGGTGTATCACCATACTCTTCTATAATTTGTTCATTCACGTCAAGCAAAACTTGTTTAACTTCTTGATGTATACTTTCTCGACACCTTATCACAATTGCATAGTACCAATCTTTTTTATTAAATTTAATCAAAATAAGACTTTTTGGTTCTTTAGGACTCTTTATTAAACGAATCATCTCTGTTTCAGATTCATGGTCTTGTATGTGCGCCAGCTTATTTTCTCTTGTTAAATCAACAGGAGTCCCCATTATTTCGCCTATCCGCTCTACTAGTTCATCAGTATATTCGTTAGGAAATTCATATTCGTATTGCACTAAGAAATCTTGTCCCATATATCCTCTATCCTCAATAAAACTAATTTGTAATGATCCTATCATTTTTCAATTTATATATTCCCTAGAACATTAGTTTATTTATGTTTGTGCAACAAGTTTTAATTAATAACTCCTGTTATATATCATTATTAAAATATTTTAGGTACCTTAGGAAGGCATAAACACTCAAGCATCTCTTCTGTATTATCACCAAATTTAACTAAACATCCATCAGTATATCCATAGTATTTTTCGCTCGGTGTAATTAATAAAATTAAATTGCCTCTATCTGTTTCTCCAACTGGAATTACTTTTTCTCTAATTTCATCATTATGTTCTTCTGCTAAATCTTGAAAATACTTAACATCTAAACAATCTCCAACGGACCATTTAGGATTAAAGTGAATGTATTCTTCCATATCAAATGCTGGATTAGGATCTTGAAAAGTAATTTCTAGCATTGCAAATTCAGTTAGAAATTTTTCTGCAGTTTCAAATAAATCAATTCCTCTTTCCTTAAATAAATCTTTTATATCTTGTATATCAATCTTCCTACCTTCATACCATCCCGCATTTGTTAATCTTTTCATTATAATACCCGATAATTTCATAAATTCTTTAACCTCTTGCTTCTATATTTCCTCTAATAAATCAATTTCATTTTCAATCCAGTACCAACTAATTAATTATTATCCACCATTTTCATTATCTCTTCTTTAGTAATGGCCCCACTTTCCAAAGCACTATCAACAAGATAATTTTCTAATAAATAGTTTCTTAACTTTTCGATACATTCAACATGAAAGAAACCAGTATCAGTTGCATTTTTAATTAAGTCTTCAATATCGCCATCTTCATCTGAAAATCTAACACAAAGTGCTTCTTCAATAACAATAGCGTCAATATACTCATATGGTAAACTCTCTTCCATGTCCATCATTCTATTTTCTGGAAATAAATACTTATATTTACCATATTACGGTTCATTCTCTAATGGTGAATATGTAAAAAGAACTGGTCCAATTGGATATATATCATTATGAACTACTTGATTTCTAAGCGCCATGGCTGGTAACAACCAATCGTCTTTTTTTACAATTTGAGTGATACTAATTAAATTTAGCATTGACAATGCTTTATAGTGAACTTTCATAAGATCAATCCCTTGTATATTTACTTGATTAAGAACTAGTAATTAACTATTAAGAATGTAAATCTCCCTCTTTTTTACATCTATCTCATTCTATTTCTTTTGGTTTTCCCTCTCTTCATACAACTTTAACCTTTCCTGTCTGCTTTTTTCATGCTCTTCCCATGTAATATTGAATGACGGAAATTTGAATCGGCAATACACCAACAGGACGAATTCTGCTGATACAACAGCGAATGTATATAATAGTATTGTTTGTAGAATATAAATTATGATTGGTTCTAACTTAAAGGGAATACTTACACAAATTAATATTAAAAGGACAATTACATAAATAACCATCCCAATTAACAACCATAGTTTCGTGTTGGTAAAAAGTGAAACATCCTCCCCTTCCAACTTATAGCCTCCATATTTTGCCTTTTTAAAAGTGTGGATTGTTGTTACAATATGAGTAGCTATTGCTCCTAATAATAATAGGCCTACATAAAATATCGTTAGATCTTCACCAGAATATCCAAATATTGCTTCAATTAATACATATGCATACCCCACCGTCGCAACCTGAAACGAGTTAAACAAAATTACAATAGCTTGTAATTTTTGTAATTTAAATCTTAATTTCGGAAATGAATAGATAAGCAAAAAAATGATTTGCAAAATATATAGTACTAACTCTATACAAACGAATATTCGTTCAAAAAGTTTTGGATAAGCTCCCCAACCAAGTTGTAAAAAACCTAAGATAATAAAAAACATCGGTAGAGAAGCATATACAAAGACTCCAACTAAAAAGGCTATTAAATTATTAGGACTTAATCGGTTTCTATTTTCAACTTCGAAAAAGCCTAAATCCTCTTCCTTTATTTTCAACATTCATTTACTACCTACTTCCTAATTTTGAGTGCTATTAATTCAATATTAATTTGTATTGAATAACCCCCTCAAAAACTGCACCGGCTTTTTCTCAAACACATGTGCATTTTCTACAGTTGTTTTCTTCTCAATATTCAGTAATTTTTTTTACTTTCCCCCCAATCACGCCTAATTACAATTATGCATTAGTTTAGGACATAATTTTGTATTGAAAAATATTATCTCCCTTCAAATTTATCCCAAATCACTGTTTCTTTTTCAAGAATAACATTTTCAAGTGCCTCCAAAACATTATCTCCTACCCATCCTATTGATTTAAACATTCTTCCCGATTCTGATATGTATAAATCTATCTCAAAATTATAGAGTGAACCTATAGGAATAACTTTATCATCAATAAAATTTTCTAAACCAAAACACGAACTATCTAACATACCTATCACTTCCTTCATGCAAGTGGTATGTTTAGATATTTGCTTAGATCCATCTGACCAAATCTTTTCAACATTAATTCGCAATTCTCCAAACTCCTCCATAAATTTTTTGGCACTTTCAAAAACTTCAAAGCCTCTTTCTTCAAGAAACTTTACATTTTCTGATATGTCTATTTTTCTCCCCTCGTACCATCCCGCTTTTTTTAATTCTTCTATTGTCTTATTTGATATTTCCATTTTCATTCCTCCTAGTAATCGATGTTATAGAATACTATTACCCTTCAAATTTATCCCAAATCACTGTTCCCTTTTCAAGAATAATATTATCTAATGCTTCTAAAGCATTATCTCCTACCCATCCTGTTGATTTGAATAGTCTTTCTGATTCTGATATGTATAAATCTATCTCTAAATCATATAGTGCCCCTACAGGAATAACTTTATCATCAATAAAATCCTCTAAACTAAAAAACGAACTATCTAACATACCTATCACTTCCTTAATGCAAGTGGTATGTTCAGATATTGCCTTAGACCCATCTGACCAAATCTTTTCAACATTGATTTGTAATTCTCCAAACTCCTCCATAAATTTTTTGGCACTTTCAAAAACCTCAAATCCTCTTTCTTCAAGGAACTTTACATTTTTTGATATGTCTATTTTTCTACCCTCATACCATCCCGCTTTTTTTAATTCTTCTATTGTCTTATTTGATATTTCCATTTTCATTCCTCCTAGTAATTAGTACTATATAATCCAAAAAACCCTCTATTACAATTAACAAAAGAATCAACAAAACCAGTTAGAATAAGCCTTTGAAAATTTATTAAGTAATTAGCAAATTATTGAGCGTTTGGTTTATTGGTTATATTTCACAATCTTATCACGAAGGCTGTAAACGTAAATTATAATTAGTTCAATTATTCTCAATATCAATATTGTCTAAATTTTCATCTGAAATATCAGCAGCTTGTAACTTTACATATCGTTCCCGCCAATTGTCTATAGGAAATGCCCCAAATCCATAGTCTAAATAGATACCCTTATCAATTCTAAGAGTGCCTCCCCTTTCAAAGTACTTTATTAATGGCTCATAAACGTCTTGAAAATCACCGTTAATGATTTTTCCATTCTCAACTAGGGCAACCCATTCTAAGTCACGCAGACAAATTGTTTTACATAATACATTTGGTTTACCTGGCTCAGTAAAAATACTTGTAATAACATCCTCGAAATCCAGATTAATATCTAACACTTTTGCAGGGCTAAAAAATGGTCCACATTCAAATGGATAAACTTCTAAAAACAACGAGCCCCTTCTCAAATACTCAGCGATTAAAAGTTCACTAGATTTCTTTTTCACTTCAGAAGCTCCCCATGTAATCTGGGAAATACGGATTATTGCCTGTTTCATTACATCATTCATATCATTCACTCCGTTTGAGGTTATAAAATTGAGCGGTATTTTCATCATATTAACTCTTCTTTTTTTCTGTCGCTGTATCAATCTTTAATTTTACCTCAACAGGAGGTTCCCCATATCATTTCGGAGCTTTCCCCGCCTTATAATCATATATATACCGTTACCATATATATCTAATTTACCCCAATCGGAATTTATCTTTAACTTTTTAGTCTGCTCCTAATCATTTATTATTTTTGTACCGTGCTTTATAATCTACATATTCTTTTTTTGCATCTTGATTATTACTTTTCTTGTTCTCAAAATATGTGTGTGTCTGCGATAGATATTCTATTAACTTTCCTTCATTATTATTCTTCTTATAATCCATAACAATACTTACTTGTAATATCTGCATTGGACCATTTGCAGAATCAAGATGAAGCGTAATTGTCGCTCCACCATATTCATCATATTGTATTTTTAGTTTGTCATTAATAATACTTTGAAATTCTGATTCAGTTAGTTTATATCCAACTGTATTAGGCTGATCAATTTTTTTGATATCATCGCCTGGCTTCATCTTTAGTTTCCCTATTCCTTTTAACCGATCCACAATTAAATTAACTTAAGAAACATCAACATTGGAATCACTTTGTACCTGCCCATTTTTATACATAATATTTGTACTATAAACAGTTTCTTCTTTATAATTATTATTTGTACTTTCTTTCTTTCTATTATCTATATCAGTAGTAATCTCTTGTGTTGTATCTCCATATAAGCTTTTATCTTTCGTATTATATACACCTTCCGTAGTTTGATAGATTGTTTTACTGTGCTCTCCATCTTCTTTTTCCTCATACGCACTATATATACCTCTTTGAAACACATGTGCATATCCATCATCACTCGCAGACATTACTGTTTTCGTGTCCTCCTCATCCAAAGCCTTTACAAATGGTTCATATTTAATCTTCGTTTCTCCTAAACTACATCCGCCTAATAAAGTTGCTACTATCGCCATAACAAGCAGCACTTTAACTTTCTTATTCATATAGCCACCTCGTTCGTTGCCCTAGACATTTTAAAATTGAAGGTTTGGCGCTATTCTTAATTAGACCCTTTACCCTTCCTTCTATTCCTAGCAACGTTTTCTTCAGATTCACAAATATCCTCGCTGCCCGACTTTAATTTCCCTATATCAGAACGGCTTTTAGTCATTTCTATTTTCTTTCTTCATTAAATTTATTTTTATAATCTAAATACTCCTTTTTTCCATCTTTATCATTATCTTGTTTATGCGCAAAGCCAACAGCGTAACTATCTTCAAATGATAACAACTGATTCTGAACTTTCTTTTTATACTTGATATTCAAACTCATATCTACAATTTCATTAGGTTTATTAGGTGAATTTAGCTTCATTTCTAGTTCTGCTGATATAAATTCATCATAATCCAAGTGTAGTTTCGGCTTCACAATTTTATCAAATTGTTGTTTATTAAATTTAAACCTAACCAGTACAGGCTCATCCCCCCCTCTTCTTGTATCTTCAGGTGTAACTTTCGCAAGCCCTTTTAAATCTGTAAAAAAGAAAGTAACTAAAGATGCATCTACATTAGGTGTAGACAACTGGATGTTCTTATTGGAATAACTTATGTTTGCTGTATACACATTTTCCTCTTTTTTATCCGTTGTACCAAGTATATCTTCTCCAGAGTAATTTATTGTGTACGTACTCTTAGAGTGTGAAGTTACACCATAAAACGAATGATCCCTTATCGAAAAAATTCCTTTCGTGACTTGATCTATTCTTGCTTCATCCTCCTTCTCTCCCACCTTCGGATACGATAGAATTCTATAAACGCCCACTGACACATAAGCATACCCATCATCACTTGCAGACATCACAGTCTTCATATCACCTTCATCCAGCGCTTTGGCAATATCCTTATACTCAACCTTGCATCCTGTAAGCGTTAAGCATGTTCCTAGTAATACACTTATGAAACCTATTTTCACTCTCTTTTTCATTCCTACACCTCATCTGATATACTTGGCATTTTCGGTTTGATTATGTTTCCTTTTTCTCGTTTACTTCGCTTTTTCATACGTACAATTTAAATAAACCTTCCCCTTTCTTGATATAGAAAGGGGAAGGTTTATAATTATTATTCCTTCGTTTCAGCCAACTGATCTGTCTGTTCTTTTTTCTTTGCTTCAATTACCTTTTCTACAAACTCATTACGCCATGTTTTAAAATTAGATGCAAATTGGCCTTCAATTTTGTTTCGGTATCCCTCAAATTGAACCTGTACAATATCTGAATGATTAAAGAGTTTATATGTTTCTCCAGTCAAACCTAATGGATGTAACACTCCTCCGTAATCGTAGAATGTTGTATCATCAAATAACACACCTCTTGTTGTAATAACATAATCTACATCTTCATCAGAACTTAATCTTACTACACTTCCTAATGGTAATACCGTCTCCATATAATCTTTCATATTAATTAACCGTCCCTTTTAATACGTTAATTTTCTCTTCTATTTTTTGCCGTTTTCTTTCTAACTGACGAATCCGATCCTTAAACGCCTCTTGTGTTTTCCCTTTTATATGTGTATCAATGCTACTCTCTAAACTTCTAATATCTGTTGTTAAAGACGCTGCTGCATTTTCAAGTTGTTTCACTACACCCAATATTTGATCTCGTCCGCCATTATCCGAAAATGTACTATGAACTTTACTCATAATCAAATGCAAATCCATAACATTTCTCCTTACTTATATATTCTATAAATATCCAAAACTTTCAAACCACTTTAAGAACCTATTAATAATATGCTACCGTCCCTAACTGTTCATCTTTTGCCATCATGGAAGTAACTGCAGAGGAAACATCCTCCTTTAACTCGCTTAAATCTTTTGCTAGCTCCTTCACATCTTTAGAAATTTCACCAAGCAATGAACGATCTACACCTTTTCTGCTATCGCTCATAAAGAGAGTAAGAAGTGATTGACGATATCCTCTTATATGACTTTCTACGACTGCTGTAATATTTGTATCGATGACAAAATCACCTTTAAACACATCCACAATATCTTTCAAAAGAGATGGTGCTACTTCTCTTGCGATTGCCATAATTTCACCTGGGTTCAAATACACCATAAGAGCTCCCGCAAAAAAATCTATCGCTGCATTAAAGGCTGCTTTTAATACTTCTAACACTTTCTCTTTACATGTAGCTAATTTTGTTTCAATCAAGTCGATTGCTGCATCTACTGCTTTACCGATTTCATTTATAACTTGTGTACTAAATTCCACAACCTCTTCTCTAGCCGCATCCACTGTTGCTTCAATCGAATCTACTGCATCACCGATTTTATCTGCAGCTAGTTTACTAAATTCCACAACCTCTTCTCTAGCCGCATCTACTGTTGCTTCAATCGAATCTACTGCATCACCGATTTTATCTGCAGCTAGTTTACTAAATTCCACAACCTCTTCTCTAGCCGCATCTACTGCATCACCGATTTTATCTATAGCTAGTGTACTAAATTCCACAACCTCTTCTTTAGCCGCATACATTTTTGCTTCAATCGAATCTATTGTTCTATCTACTGCTTTGCCGCTTTCATTTATAGCTACTAAACCAAGTGCTATACTCTGTCCCCTAAACGTGTCCACGCGTCTTAAGGCTGCACCTAAATTCGGGTGGCTAGCTACGAACCTGCTCATTTCCTGAGCCACGGCTGAATTAACATCTGCAAGGTATGTTACTCCATATATTACTTTACCAAATGGTTGAACATTTAGTATCGAGTTGATTTGACTTTCCATCATATAACTAGGGGCTTCTTTCCCGGTAATACCCGTATACACCGCTGCTGCTAATCTTGCCAGCTCAGTATAACCGGGAGTCCTATCAGCTCCTGTATCATTCCCAATTTTAAACTTGCTCAAAATTGGCTGTCCATCTTTATCAAAATATTTAGCACTACTCTTTGCATTATAGGAATGGCCTTCCCCATTCTCCATCGTAAGCACCTGTCCAGGAATTCTAAAATCTCCAATTGCATTGCCCATATGCAAAGGATCATTCTGATTTCTATAATTGATAACATCCTTCAGCTTAGAACCATTACCGTATATTATAACGTCCTTATTCAAAAGAGGGGCCGGATTTAAAGTTACTACAGAGAGATTATCCTTCTGATTTCTCATTTTAACTGTATTAGCTGTTCCTCCACCTAATGAATGTCCAATTGCAGTTATGTGTTTACCTGCTAGTTCCGGCTTGTTCTTAACCCTTTTGTAAAAATAATTTCCTAAATCATAATACGCTATAGATCCTCCAACTTTTGGTGAATTAGTCAAGTTATGAACACCAATTCCAACATCCGTCAAAATGGTGGAGATTTGATCTGGTTTCGTTCCTACATATACTATTATAACTTCACCTGTGGCTTTATCTTGGAGAGCATAACCTCCAAATCCAGTAATTTTATCCGTCAGAGAATCTACAAGTGTAGCATTGAATCTTTCTTCTAATGTTTTTTTTGCTGTCGATTTATCCGTGTATCTATCTTCATTCTGGTCAAAATCATAAATATCCTTCGCCGCTAATTGTAGCTTTCCCACTGCATTGGATAATTGGAAAACCTCTGTATCCGCCATACGTCATCACACCCTTCAAATTTATTTATTGCTATTAAAACTTTTTTCATACTCTAGGTACTTTGTTTTCGCATTTTCAGTATTGTATTCTTTATCTCTAAAATTCACTATTATTTGTTGCCCATGCTGCAACATCTTACCTTCTTCAGCTTTTTTGTCATAATTAATTACTATGTCTATGTTATCTATTTCCATAGGATTTTCTTTATAATCTTTAGCTTGAGTAAAATATAAACTAATTGTTGCATTTCTAAATTTATCATATTGTAATTGCAGTTTATCATTAATTATTTCTTGAAATTGTGATTCTGTTAAGCTGTAATAAATTCTCTTTGGCTCATCAAATCCTTGTCTATCATCTTTAGGTTTTAGTTTTCCAATTCCTTGTAAACGATCTATAATGAATTTCACAGTTGAAACATCTAGATTTTGATTCGAGCTTATCCCTTGTCCCTTTTTATACAGAATATTTGTATTATATACATTTTCCTTTTTGTAATTTTTATTTGTCCATGCTTCCTTTTCATTCTTTATATCAGTAACAATGTTTTGCGTTGTGTCTCCATATAGACTTTTATCTTTCGTATTATACACACCTTCTGTAGTTTGATAGATTATTTTACTGTGCTCTCCATCTTCTTTTTCTTCATACGTACTGTATATACCTTGTTCTTGCACATACGCATACCCATCATCACTCGGAGTCATTACCGTCTGCATATCCCCTTCATCTAACGCCTTTACTAATCTTTCATACTCAATTTTCGTTCCCTTTAAAGCTTCTGGTTTAGATGAACCACATCCCCCTAATAAAGACGCGACTATCGTCATAATAATCATCCCCTTAACTTTCGTTTTCTTCTTCATACCGTCACCTCGTTCATTACTCTTGGCATTTTAAGTTTAGTAATATTTCCCTTTACGTAATAGTATACTTCATCTTTTCCTAAAGCTGGTTCGTTACTTACATACTTGATGCTGAAAATGCTTTGGTCGTTTAAAGGCATTGCGATAATTGCTGTTGTTAGTTTACTTCGCATTTTCATTGGTAATGCATCTCTGTTTCGGTCCATATATTCATGATGACCAGCAAAGATAAAGTAAATGCCTACTGCACGAGATAAATCTATTAGGGTTGCTGCTGCTGCGTCTTCGATGTAAACAAGTCGATTAAATTCTTCGACGTTTGCGATGATAATGAGTTGTTTTGTGAATGTTGGTACTTCTCTACCTTCTTGTCTTGCTTGTGATAATTCATTGGATCGTTCGCGAATAGTTTCTATCCAATGCTTGAGATGAGTATTCACATCATTTTCTACTACGATGTAGTGGCTTACACTCTCTTTATATTGAATAAATCCGTAGTCGCTCGTGTCTACTAACGTTACACTTTCAAAGTAGTCTTTATTCGTTTGAGAAATGATACTTGATACGACTTGTTTTCTTATACTATCGTCTACACCATAAATCATTAAGTGGTCATTTACCGCGCTATCATGGGCAACAACTTCCACCTCTTTAAAATCAAGACCCATTGGAATTTGTCCAAGTTGTAATGCTTGTTTCACTTGTTTATGGTTACGATATGTCATTAAATCAATTACTTCTGGCATCATTGGAATTGCTTTTGGACGCTCTCCTTGCCATGCTTCATCCATTTCATGTGCTTCTTGTTGCAGTAATTGAATTTGTTGCAGTGCATCTTCTGCTGTTGTTGGTAATGCTGCTTGGAATAATGTAGGATGTTCCAGTTTTATCATTGCACGGCCTGTAACTTCTTCGATCCTAATATCAGATCGTCCTACAATATTTGATACTTCAGTATGATCAATCATGTACAGACAAGGTTGTAATTTAATATTATTGTATAATTGAATACGTAGTGCATTTTGTCTTCCAGCACTAATCAATGCATGAATTCCTACGCTTGCACCTTCTCTGACAACTTGCATCATAAGCGTTTCAAATTGTTCATAAAATCTAGCTTCTTTTACTGCATCGTAATTATCAATTGTTACAATGATATTCGGAACTTTGTTTCCACTAGCTTTTTCATACATTTCTAAACTTGCTACGTCATATTGACTTAGCATGCGCTTACGAATTTTCATTTCTTGATTTAATCGTTCTACTAATTTCAAGCATTTTTCTGTTTCGTCAATTGTAATTGTATCCGCCACATGAGGTAATCCTTTTAATGGTAACAGACCATTTGTACCAAGATCGATTAAATACACATGCAAATGCTCCGGACTATGCTGACGCACCATATCCATAATGACTGTTTGTAAGAAAGTTGATTTTCCGTATCCTGGACTTGAGAAGACTGCAACGTGACCATCTTTACTTATGTCTAATGTAAGAGGTGTTTGCGCTTGTAGTTCAGGCTGATCTAGTAAACCAACTGTTGCTCGTAATGGTTTCTTTTCATCTGTCCATGCTTCCTTAAAGTTTACTAGATGTAAGTCTTGCAGGAACATTCTCTCTGGAAGCGGTGGTAACCATGGTCTTGGTAATGCTTCAATTCGGTTTTCTTCTGTGTAATCATGAATGTAATTGATAACCGCATCAAGTTCAGTTGGTACAGTTGTGATTTCTGTTTTATTTCCGAGTCCACTCAAGTCCTCACTCAAAATCTCATACTGCCCAAGCTCATTGATTGCATAAACAGTCGTATCTAGCTGTTCTTGATCATCTTTGTCTTCAATATAATCCGCCCCGCTCCATGCACTTTGGAACAGTTCATAAATTTCGTTATTTCCGACTTGTAAGTACGCTCGCCCTGGCAGTGTAATTTCTGCAGCGTCTGGTGTTTTTAAGATTTCATTACTGTCAGATGCGTTTTGTACTTTTAGTGCTAATTTGAATTTGGAGTTACTCCAAATTTGATCATTTACGACCCCGCTCGGTTTTTGCGTTGCTAAGATTAAGTGAATTCCTAGGGAACGACCGATACGTGCTGTTGATACTAATTCCTTCATAAAGTCAGGTTGCTCTGCTTTTAATTCCGCGAATTCATCCGAAATTAAGAATAGGTGCGGCATTGCTTCTGTCACTTTGCCTTGTTTGTATAGTTTTTGATATTGGTTAATATGGTTTACATCGTGTTCGCCAAATAAGCGTTGACGTTTTTGTAATTCTGCTTTAATCGATGCAAGGGCACGCATACTTTGGGCGCCGTCTAAGTTCGTAATTGTTCCTAATAAATGCGGTAGGTCCTTAAATAAGTTCGCCATTCCTCCGCCCTTATAGTCAATAAGTAGGAATGCTACTTCATATGGATGGAAGTTCACCGCAAGGGATAAAATGTACGATTGAATAATTTCCGATTTACCAGATCCTGTTGTACCTGCGACTAATCCGTGCGGTCCGTGCGCTTTTTCATGTAAGTTTAAGTTTACGATGTCATCTTTCCCGCGTAAGCCGAGCGGTACAGCTAAGCTCTTAAATGTTTCATTTTTCGCCCAGCGCCCCTTAATGTTTAATTCGTGAACTTTTTCAACACCGTACATTTCAAGGAATGTAACACTTTCTGGAATACTGTTTCTTAAGTTTTGCAAGTGATTCAGCGGTGCTAATGCACGAGAGATATCTTCTTTGTTGAAGCCATCTGGGAAGTGATCGAGCGTAAAGTGGCGATTTACTAATTCCCCTTTTTCTAACATGATGTTCCCGTTTTTCGCATCGCGAATATCTATAACTGTTTTTACATGTTCTGGTAAACTTTGCATAACATCTTCTACAAAGATGAGAGATACACCAAGTTCGCTTGGGTCTTCATTAAAGAATTCCATTACACTATGATCTAAAATTAGTTTTTCATCTGTAATCAATACAACGTAATGAGGTGCAAAATACACTTTTTCTTTGGAGTTGCCTTTCTCTTCCACAGCTAACTTACGTTCTTTCAAAATTTGATACAAACTGTTCAATACCTGATCTCGGCTCCGGTCATGATAAACGAACCCGCGAACATTAATATCTCGTAAACTCGCATGCGGTAACCAACGCATCCAATCCCAATTTGCTTTTTCTTCTTCTGGGAAAATTGTAATGAATTGTAGATCATAATAACTATGAAACAGAGCTGTCTGCATAACGAGCATTTGCAGCTGTTCAATTACTAATTTTCGTTGTCCGATATAACCTACTGGACCATTTACTAAGTCTGTCACAACTGGTACATTCTTTAAACTCTTATATTGCGTACGTAAGTCCTTTGCAGCTTCTACTAATTCATCTTTGTTTTGCGTAAACTCTTCTTCGCTAAACTTAATCTCAAAACTAGAATCAACACGTCCTAATCCAACACGATATGTTAGGAAGTCATGGTGTAACATTGTTTTTTCATAGACTTGAGAATCTACTTTTACTGCCATATCACGAATTTGTTCAATGTTTGGATAGTGATAATCCAGAGCGTGCCTTTGTTCTTCACTTGCAGCATACAATTCTTGCGTTTTCTGCTTCAAATAATTTTGATAACTTTCGTTCCGCTCTTTCATGTCAATTTTGTATTTCTTTAAATTCTTTATATACGTGGTTAATGAAATAATTACCGTTACCACTGTCATCCCTAGTGATGCGAGAATAAAAATTCCGCGCGGCTGAAAGAGTGCCACTACTACAGTCAACACAATCATCACAATCGGCGGTACGATCATCTGTGCCAGCTGTTCAGTTGGTTTTGACGGTAGGTGAGATGGCTTTCCAATCGTTATCTGTTCCTCTGGCTCACGATAAATAATGCGCGGGGAACGATGATAATTCGGATATTCTTCACCAAAATCATTATCAGCTTCGATTAAAGGTGTTAATTTTGCTGTAACGCGATTAGATGAAGCTAATATTTGAATATCTTCTTTACCAACTTTGATTGTTATACCGTCAAAATAAAGTTGATCGCCCGGTTCAAGCACTTCCTCACCAGTAATACGGAAAAGGTTGTGATATACATAGCCGTCATTGACAACAACCTTAAAACGATCTCCTAATGTTTCACGGATAAACAGTAAGTTAGCTTTCATATTCTTAATCATCACATCATCACGATCTGTTGCGCCAAACGAAATACTATATTTGGACGCTGTATCATACACATACTCTTCTCCTGCTTCCGTCAAGTAAAAGTGCATTTGTTTCTCTTTCGTGATATCTATTGTCACATGTTCATTTACACGTAAGGCTTCATTCTCAATGTTCCATACTTCGCCATCCCACTTCACCACTACACGCGTTTCTAAGTCCGCGTATGTAACAGTATCGGACCATTCGTTACTGATTGTGACTGAATCGCGCTTTTCCGGATTAAGATGACATTTATGCAGTTGATTGCCGTAACTAATTGTTAGTAGTTGTACCATCTCTATCTCCCGTTTCTTGTATTTTTATTTCGTATAATGCTTAGTTCGCTTTATTTCCTGATGGATTTTTATTTGATAAGTCACCTGAGGAATCTGTATTGTATTTCTTTTGGTATTCTTCCAATTCTTTCTGATATTTCTGTACTTTTTCTTCACGTGCCGAGCCAGTTAATTTTGGATTGTTTTTCACTTGTTCGATTTGTTTAATTAATCCGTACATAATCAATTGCGGGTCATCAATATATTTCGCAAGATCTAAAGACTTCGAGAAATCCCCGCGCCCGTTGTAAATCCAATATAGTAAATAATTTTTATCACTTTTTAGACTCACATTCTTCATAATTGCTGCTTTTTGATCATCTGTTAATTTTTCTGCTTTCACGTATGAAGAAGCTAAAACATACTTAGAGGCATCTGGTAGTTTCTCAGGATCTTGCTCCTTTAAAGTGTTAATTACTTTATCGTAGTCTGTCGCCAAGAAATTCTTATCTGCTTCTAACAATTTATTTTGATACGGCATTTTCACAAAGCTGAAATAGCCAAGCGGCACAGCAAGAACAATCGAAGCAACAATCATCGAAATGGATAATCGTTTAAATAAACGGAATCGTTTTTTCGGCACAAGCTGCATATTTTTCTCTGTTGTCGTTTGTTCTCTTCTGTAATGATCATTTAACAACTTTACAAGATCATTAAACGTACTAGTATCAACAACACTACGATCAAACGCTGTATCCTTCGCATTTTCCAATGAACCAGAATATAACTCATCAAAACTATATTTCTTCGAGAATAACGCAACAACTAAACATTTATACTGGCGTAAAAATTTTGCATCATCTAAGCGATACGGTGGTACGATATCACGAATACCACGATAAACAAGATATGGCATATAATTGTCATCGAATACGATATTGTCTGGATGAAGGAAGAAAGTTTTTCGAGTTTGTAAACACTCTTGAAAGCGAGCAACATTAAGCAATAGTCGTAATTTATCGTTTTTACCTAGTTTTTGTACATCTTGCCATTCCCTTGTATATTCCTTAACGTCGAATTCAAACGTAAACATATCTTCATGATCTTCTACTGTAGCTGGTACAAAGAAATTAGATTTTTCCGTGATTAACTCCAGTTGCCGTACGTCCTTTACACGCGTCTGTGATTTCGATAACTTCAATTTCCGTACATGTTCAGTCGTTTCAAATAGATACTGCATCGAATCTAGCTGAATCGTTCTTTCTGTCATAGTCCTTTACTCCTCTTTGTCATGTTCTTTTCTATATGAGTCCATTTTGTTTTTTCACATATAAGTCGCTGCTATGTAGAAGTGACCTGCTTTTTCTTTCTATCTTTGTTTTGACCTTTGCACGTGGCAAGAACAGGCACTGACCGCTTCTACGCACGATCAGTTGCTCTTGTCCACCCAAACGAAAGGATTTTATATCAGTTTTTCAACTTACATTCCTATATAAATCTATTTTGTTTTTTCAACACATAAGTCACTGTTATGCAAAACAAAACCTGACCTGCTCTCGCCTTCTA
This sequence comes from Bacillus sp. 103mf, assembly GCF_900116295.1. Taxonomy (GTDB): domain Bacteria; phylum Bacillota; class Bacilli; order Bacillales; family Bacillaceae_G; genus Bacillus_A; species Bacillus_A bruguierae. The sequence goes on along the minus strand of NZ_FPAF01000007.1, from coordinate 29,316 downwards.
CCTTTGTTTTAAACCTCGCACGTGGCAGAAACAGGCCCTGACCGATTCTACGCACGTCCAGTTGCTCTCGCCCGCCTATAAAGAAAGGGGTTTTTATGTTTCTACAAAACTTTTAATATATCCCCGTCTGTTATCTGATAATCAATTAATCGATCATCATCAGTTAGTAACAGTCCTTTATTCACAACCTTAACAGCGCAGCGAGAAACTTCCATCACATCAAGCTTCAACGCCTCAGCAATGTTCATAAGCAGCTGCTTGATGGGCTGATGGGTAGGGATGCGCAGATCATATAATCTGCCATTCCCTTTATTAAAGTCAATTGTGACATTAATATGTGTTTGTCCTGCCATACGTTCTTCTCCCTTACCGCCAAATTTTCCGTATTACAACATAAATGCCGCAGCAAATTGTTAATACCACAGCAGCTAGGATTCCTATCATTTGCTTACTAATAGGATCCGTTTCTTGTTGATTCGTGTTTTGGCTAGCGTTAACAGCAGTGCTAACCGTATAATTTTGAGCAAACAATCTGTTCTGTTTATTCTTCACAGTTGTATCCTTCTTGTTTGATGTCACAAATAATGAATCATTTAAGTATTTCGTGTCGCCCTCTATTTGTTTTTGCTTCTCTTTAATTGCATCTTTTGTTTGTTCTTTAAACAAGCCTGGTGCATATTTATCGAGTTCAGTTTCTTGGTTTTCCTTTTGTTCCTTTTCAATTTTTTCCTGGTTCGTCTGTTCAACACGATCAGTTTTCAAATCCATCTTCCCGTTATGTTCAAGATAGCTATCCGTCTCAGCGTGAATGGACACCGGTGTAAGAATAAGCAACAAAAAAGCAGTAATGAAACTAGCTCGTATGAGAATCAGCTTCATGTTCATCCCCTTCTTCTTCCCGGTATTTGTGTATGACAAACAAGTTTGCCACGAGGCCAATAACGGCAACTGCAATTAAACCATACATAATAGTCAGCCAATCTGCTCGGTCATTTGTAAAACCAGTGATCATACTCTCAATATATTGAAGTGGTGAAAATTCACGTATTTTAGCAGCAGTCGACATTTTATCAAGGTTCAATCCAACTGCATCTGTCAGGAACAGATACAGGCTAAATGTAGCTAGTAGAATGAACATTCCAATCATCTTCATTTGGCGTAATAAGTAACCTGAAATGAGAACCAGCACTAACATAGTGATGGTAAAAATGCTGATCCATACTAAGAATTTCGCATGACCAATTTTCAATAAATAGCCTGAAATGCCGCCAATTAGAATCCCTTCCACAATTCCAATACCAACTTGAACAGTCGTAGTTGGTACGTTTTTCAGTACCAATGACAACTCTTCCTCAAAAGCACTTTCTTCTATGCGCTTTCTTTCTTGGTTTGAAATGACATAAGCTGTAAATAGAGAAACAATAAAACAAATGAGCACTAATAAATATGGTGTAAACGCATCTGCGGCTACAACAACACCATCATTTTTCGTTTGCACTGGATTTGCAAGGAAGCTATATAAGTTTTCATTTTGTCGTTCGCCAACACGGCTATTCGCGAGAACTTTTGTGAAGTTTTTCGAGAAATCTTTATCATCAAGCACTTTCTTACTAAGATCGATCGAAAGCGATGTTGCCTGATTCACTAATCTATTTCCACTATCTTGAATCGTTTTCGCTTGGTTATCGATATTATCAAACGTTTTATACACATCGTCAGCTGATATTAAGTTACCCTTCGATTGATCAGCCAGTGTTTGACTTTGTGCAAAAATAGATTTGAATGCCCCGTCTAACGCAAGTGTCGCCGTTTGCTCACCATCGCTATTTGTCACAACTTTTCCTTGCTGTTCAATTAGCTTACGGCTTGTTTCACGCCATGTTACTAAATCTTTTAGGGTCTGCGTAAGATCCGTATTCATTACACTCGCTTGCTTAGTTGTCTGCTCAATTGCATTTGTTAAGTCTTGAGATTTTTCACCTGCTTCCTCAACCAATTGACTGTAAGCATCTACTTTGGTTTTCAAATCTGTTTTTTGTTCACCTATTTTTTCTGTCGTTTGCTTAGCAACATATTCTGCTAGTAAGTCAAGTGCATTGCTTTTGTTGAACAGGTAGTATAATGGATATTTTTTATCTTCACGGTCTTCACCAGCTATATCCGCAAGTGATTTTTGACTAAAATCTGGTAAATCAACTGACGCATCAATACCGTAATACAAGTTATACAAGCTGGATAATTTTTGATAATTTTTAATCGTCTCTTCAACTGCTTGTATAAGTTTATTAGTCACATTTTGATCCTCATTCTTATCTAACGGTGACATAACTTGGTGGGTAATGTAATTGTTATTTACAGGTTTCCATTCATCTTCTGTACCTGTTTTTTTATCTTGTGTAGGAGGCGGTTCTATTTGTGTCTCGCCGTTATTTTTTCCTGGCTGACTAGTACCATTTTGCGTTTGACTGTCATTTCCCCCTGTCTGGCTATCACTTTTCTCTACCTTATTCAAAGACTTCGGATTAGCGATTGCACGTGATTGACTTAATATAGGCGGTTCAGATGGTCTTGGTTTTATGACAGGTGGTGGTTGATTTAGGACATTATCCGTGTCCTCTTGTATCAAATTCCAACTCCAAGTTACAGGTTCAAAAATAGAAATATCACTGTTAACATCTTTTAAACGTAATGTCACTTTGATTTCGAAATCGCTTTTGTCTGTAGCTGGTAAAACAATTTTTTTATTTTCAAGGTACTCCTGAGTATAACCTTTTTCTTCTCCCATAGTCAGTTTCACACTTGTCACTTCATAAGTTTCTGGTACATTTAATGTGATATATTGCCCTGCTTTTTTCGTAGCAGGTAGTACTGCTTTATCTGTTACTTCAACACCTGACTCTGCTAGCTTCTTCTTCACATCTTGTACCATATTCGCAAGCGGAATGCCATTTTGCTTGGGTATATAAGGTTTTTCCTCTTCCTCTTCCTTTTCCTTTTCCTTTTCCTTGATATATTCATTTGTGATGGCAATAACATTTTCCAGTTCTTTCTTAGTCCCATCTGATAAACCAATATTTTTAATATCATCTTGATTTAACGAAGGCAACCCATCAATAAGCTCTTTGATTTTTTTATTCACACGTTTATCGGGTTCATCAAAGACTTTACCTTCAGAGGAATTTGGAATCTCCTGCTTCAGCTTGTCGATTATTGCTTTCTCTAGGTCTGGCCCCAATTTATTGGCCAACTCTGTGCTATAATCACGAACTTTTTTACCATTACCCTCAAAATACGTTTTAATAGCATCTGAATCCGATAAAATAGTAGGCTTATCTTCTTTCAACTGAAATTGATCATAGATTAATTTATTCGCTGATTCTAAATTAACAAATCGCTGCGAGACATCTGTCGTATTCATACCTTGGTCAAACTGAGTCAGCTGCGTCATGAAGTCTTTTACAACAAGGCCATTTGCTTCCTTCATTTTATTGAAATCACCAAAGGTTGTCTGATATGTTTGATTGGATTTCATACCCTCATTTAAATTGTTGCCAAACCCGTTTAAAATATCTTGTAAGCCCTTAAAACTGGACTTCGACACGCCTGTTTGATCTTGCACACTTTTAAACTGCTGTGTGTAACCAGCTAGTGGGCTCTGAACCTCATCATTGTACATATTGCTGTAAGTTTGTTCTTTTTTTACAAGAGTTGTAATGTTATCCTGTGCGTTTTGCAAGTTTCCAATAATACTAGCAAAATACACATCGATAATTCGGCGGTTAAAATCTTCCAGAATTGAACTTGCTGTTTTTTCCGCTTCTGCTTTCACATCATTATTACCAGTTGCATTTACTTTGTAGTTAAGCGTCACTTTTTCCGGTGCATTCGACTCAATTGATAATGCTTTTTGTGAAAAATCGTTCGGAATAACGAGCATCATATTATAAACGTTACGCGCTAGTCCGCTTTCCGCTACCCCGCGGCTAACTACATACCAATCATGGGTAGTATCTTTTTCAACACTCGTAATAAACTCATTACCAAATTCAATCTTTTTGCCACCCAGGCTTGCACCTTGGTCTTCGTTAACAAGCGCAACCGTCATTTTTTGCGTGTCTTTATCGCTCTTTCCTTTCTTCACTTGATTCAGCGCTAGAAAGGAGGTTCCAGTAGACAGCGCAAGCGTCAGTATAATAAAAAATACTACGCTCCACTTTATTTTCTTCACACATCACCACTCCTGCTAGTAAACACTATTTGTCTATGTCCTGTTATTCGTTTGCTTTTGGTGGTTGCGAAAACGGATACTCCTTTTAATGCCCAAGGTAAAGTGAAACTTCCATTAATAGGAGCCTTACTGTCCGTTCATGCGAGATCAATGCAAACAAACTTCAAGCTACCTTATACCTTTTTGCTGAACATTTATTTTTTAGTATAAACTCGAGGTAATATATCCCTTTTTTTACAAACAAACTCAATAAGTAAGCCACGCAGCATTGCTGCGTGGCTCACTACTAAGAGAATTTACTCGCGCCCGTTAATATGTAAAGCATGAAAAATCCCCTCAACTAATAACATCACCGTAATTAGCTAAGTCCAAAATTACGAGATAATTCTTCATCATGACGAGCCACAGCATCTGCTGTATCCTTCAATTGTCTTTCGATGTCATGTAGTAATTGGGCAAAGTTTTTTACCTTTGGTGCTAAATCGATAAATTGTCGGTCAAAGCCTTCAAATGCACGACCTTCCCATTCTCCGCGTAAGTCGCTTTGTAAGCGTGTTAAATCACTTAGAATGTCCTCAATTTGATTACCACCGTTACCATAACGAGCTGCTTTTGATTTCAGCTCCTCTGGGCTCATACGAATTTGTCCAGCCATTAAATATTCCTCCTATCAATCTGCGAAAATTGTAAAATCAACTATAATTTTACTAATTCTATTATAGCAATAGTTACAAAATTAGAAAACCTTTTTGTATATAAAATATCCAATATTGGTAAAATTTATTTGTATTTTTCTGCCAAATTTTTCTGCTTTGCACACGTTTTTGATACATAAGAAGTTGATTTTCATTCATAACTTCTATATATACTTGTAATGTATGGAGAATTTCTTGTTGAAGTGGTTGCAATAGCTTTTAAGTACGCATGGCCGTATATAACTAGCAAATATAGAAGTTTATTGTATTGTAGAGATTTTTTGCGTTTTAACATATTTCTGGGAAGTAAGAGTATAACTTATAACCTTTCTTGACCTTAATTTGGTAGGTTACATATTCCTTTTTTAGATTTCATTTCCACCCCCTTCTTTCCTTTATTATACCATAAAACACCAAAAGCAGAACATATATTCGTAATTTATTTAAAAATATTTTTACGGATATAACGGCAATTTATCTCCACCTTGTCCTAGTAAGGGTTTCTACATGTTTGACAAAAATGAGGTTCACCGCAAAAATACGGAAGTACCGCATGATTTCTAACTTTATTATATGGGATCAAGAAAAAACCTTTCTTTGTGCAGAAAGGTTTTTTCCATTTATTTCTACAAATTTATTGAATCTTAATTTTTGAATACATTATAATGATTCTATATTAATATTAAAGATTTCCAATACAAAGGATACAAACTAATAAACGGAGTAGGAGAGAGACAAATGGGTAAAGAAAACAAGTTCACAAAATCAAGTAAAACAGTCATTGCAGGTGCATTAGGGGTAGGTGTTCTGTTATCGACTCCATCATTATTAAGTGCGGAAACATATAACCAAAACGAAGGGAACCTACAAGCAAATGTAGAGGTAAAAGGGACAGAATCAAAGGAAAACCCTCCTAAAACTGACATTCAAAAGCAAGAAGGTCAAAAAGATCAAGTAGAGACAGCTAACAGTAAAGAGAGTAACCAAATTAAACAAGAGGAAAAAGAAAAACAAGGTGTTCAAAAAGAAAGTAAAACGAAAGCTGACAACTTAAAAGTAGTCGAGGAAGAAAAAGCGAAACAAGATGTAACAAATGAAAAAACGTTATCTTCACAAAAGACAGAAGCTACTCCCATGAATAAAGATAATATTCTTATAAACACGGATGGTGAGAACGGTATTTGGACGAATCCAAAAGATTTAGAGGGTTCTCACTATGTAGGCCCTGCAAACGAATATGCAGGTATGGTCGTGCATTTGTCTCAAAAGATGGTTGTAGAGAATACTACATGGTATCAGTTTTGTGTAGGTGGAAAAGAAATTGGTTGGGTAGAAAGTAAATTGTTTGATAATGGTCTAACAGAAGTTCAATCTCGGCGTTTTCCGAATGACGCAATTAATGACGCAATTGTCGGTCAAGATACAAACGATGGGGTATGGTCTTTACCTTATGGTGTAAGCGGTGCAAAATATATTGCAAGTTCAAATGTATACTCTTTTGATACGATTAGAATAACAGCACAAGCAAAGATGAATGGTCAAATGTGGTATGCATTTAGTGTAGATGGAAAACATATTGGTTGGATTCACGATAAAGCATTAAGTAATAAAAATATAGGGAATGATCACTATTACATAATAATAGGAAGCTCAAATAGTCATGGGATTTGGACAAAGCCTTATGGACTTGCTTGCAGCAAATATGTAGCTCCAACTAGCCAATATGCATATGAAATGGTGAAATTAGTTAAAACTGTAGCATATAAAGGTACACAGTGGGGTCAAATTAAGAACGAAAAAGGTATTATTGGATGGATTGACCTTACAAAAGCAACGGCGAGTGTAGTTCCCTGTGGTATCGGTAGTGGCGTAGGGTCAGTGAGAGGAAACTTACCATCAAGTCACGGAATATGGACTCTACCTTACGGGGACAAGAATGCAAAGTGGGTTGGTTCTGTAAGTGATTATAGCTTTCAACCTGTAAAAATAGTTCAAAAAGTGTCAACAGGCAATGTTGGTTGGTGTAAAATCCAAGTTGGAGACCGCGTACTTGGTTGGGTAGACGCTCAAACACTAGTGGATCGGTCTATCTTTGAAGAAGACAAGACTGTTATGGCCGAAAATGTAAACGATCATGCAATTTGGTCGATTCCTTACGGGTTAGAAGGTGCTAAAAACGTAGGTAATGTTAGTGATTATGCGAACAGTATCATGCATGTCGACAAGTATACGTACGTCGACAATACTAGATGGTATCACGTAAGCGTAGATGGTCGTGATATTGGTTGGTTAGATTCAAAGGCAATCTCTGGAGCTTTTTATATACTTCAAAGAAGCGGGGTATATCATGTAAGTACGAACGATACGAGTCATGGTGTATGGTCTAGGCCATACGGTATGAAAAACGCTTCTTGGATTGGTTCAGCAGTAGAGTACAAGAATAAAAACCTAGAGTTAAAAATGTCTCTCAGATTACGCTATACAACTTGGTTTGCTTTTGATAACGGTCATGGCGGTGTATTTTGGATAGATAGTGATGTGGTGAGTGAGGGTAAAGTGAACTAAAACGGATTTACTCAACTTGTAGGCTCATCAAATACAGCTAAACGTACAATCAAATTGTAACCGTAGTTGCTCAATGTAGTAGTACAGGAGTACGATATGTGGAGACTAACGAAGACAATTAATAAAGGTGCATATATTATAAATGTAAACAACGAAGAAGAGATTTTAAATTACAAATAGTGTATTTTATAAAGAAGAAAGACAGTAAATCTCCTGATTGAGCAGGAGATTTCTCTGTTTTTGGAGTTTATGATTTTTTCAACAAATAGTTATTTTTGGGTTATCATATTTCAAACAAAGAAGGGGTACAAGCCGAGATACGTGTATATCTCAGCTGTACCCCAATTAGAAGTTATGTGAGCACGCTAAAAAAACAAGGAAAATCTATTTTTCAATGTACTAAAGAATGGATTGAAACGGGAGAATTAGACCTTTCTCCAACCAAAGGTTAGAAGTAGCGCCTCGTAGCAATTATCCCTATTTGTCTTGCGTTTTTTAATACGGGCTGAGTAGTTACAATTCCTCAAAATTCATTGATTATATTATAATAATAATCATAAAATCTTGAGAAGAGATATTTACTTTTTATATATTTTCATCATATATTATTGGTTTTTACCATTTCAACATACAAATAAAGGAATATGGAAAAACTTCTAATTTGAGCGCTTGAAATGTAAAGTTTACCGCCCACGAATAGAGGGATAAAATAAACATTTTTGAGAACTGTAGCTACTATGCAAAAAAGAGACTTAATGAATTCTCATTAAGTCTCTTTTTATTTTCCTTACTATTCAGCTTAAGCAACAGTCGGCTCCGCTTTCGACCTATCCAGCTACAGCGGCTAGAATGTTCGGTGGCTTCGCGCCTTCCTGCGAGGTAAAGTACACCTCTGCGTCAGGAGCTCCATCCCCCTCTCATTCTAAACGAGCCGCTTCCGCTTTTATCAAGGAAAACGAGGGAACTGTCCAAAGTCCGGACGGCGTTTTTCTTTAAACGCATCGCGGCCTTCTTTCGCTTCGTCTGTTGTGTAATATAGTAGCGTTGCATCGCCAGCTAGTTGCTGAATACCTGCAAGGCCGTCTGTGTCTGCATTAAATGCAGCTTTTAAGAAGCGAAGTGCCATTGGGCTGTTTGCTAAAATTTCTTCTGCCCATTTCACAGTTTCTTCTTCTAGTTGTTCTAATGGTACAACTGTGTTAATTAAGCCCATATCAAGCGCTTCTTGTGCGTTGTATTGACGGCATAGGTACCAAATTTCGCGCGCTTTCTTATGACCAACCATACGAGCTAAATAACCAGCGCCGTATCCACCGTCAAAACTTCCTACTTTTGGACCTGTTTGGCCAAATACTGCATTCTCTGCTGCGATTGTTAAATCACATACGATGTGAAGTACATGTCCGCCGCCGATTGCATAACCTGCTACCATTGCGATAACTGGTTTTGGAATTGCGCGAATTAAGCGTTGTAAATCTAATACGTTTAGACGTGGAATTTGATCGTCGCCAACGTATCCGCCATGACCGCGAACTTTTTGGTCACCGCCAGAACAGAATGCACGGCCACCTTCACCTGTTAAAATGATAACACCAACATTTTGATCATCGCGTGCATGTGCAAACGCATCGATTAACTCCATTACCGTTTTTGGACGGAATGCATTATGTACTTCAGGACGGTTAATCGAAATCTTTGCGATTCCATTGTATGTGGAATAAATAATATCTTCATAATTTCCTTCTTTTACCCATTCAATCGTCATTTATTTCTACCTCCTTTTATGTTTTGTAAAAAGCCCCTTACTATTGTATCAAACTTTTGCGGTTGTTCCACATGAATTGCATGACCCGATCCAATAATTTGTACAAATTCAGCATGAGGGATCTGTTTTTTCATCTTTGTTAAGATGTGAAAGAACTTTTCATCATATTCTCCGCTCATAAGTAAGACAGGCATTTGCAAGTGTTTTAGTTCATTCCACCAAGATGGCTGCGCTCCTGTTCCCATGCCCCGTAAGCTATTCGCAAGGCCCCTGGGATGATTCGCTAATCTTTCTTCACGTACACGAGCTTGTACATGGAGAGGCAGCTTTTTTTGCGTAGCAAAAAGCGGAATGTTTTCCCACTTTTCAACAAAAGCAGCAACGCCTTCTCGTTCAATCTTGTCAGCAAGCTGTTCATCCTTCTGTCTGCGCTCTTTACGTTCTTCTTCCGCTGTGAGTCCTGCTGTACAGTTTTCTAATAAAAGAGACGAGACACGCTTTGGATATAAACAAGCAAGCGTAAGAGCAAGGCGTCCTCCCATAGAATATCCTAATAGATGCGCTTTCTCAATTTGCAAATGATCAAGCACAGCAATGAGGTGCGCAGCTACCGTTTCTATGTGATAGTGCTGGATTTCTTCTGGACTTTCTGTATTACCATGTCCGATCAGATCAACTAAAATAACTTGAAACTGCTCGCTCCACGCCGGAACAAACGAACGCCACGTTTCCATACTTCCGGTGAAACCATGAAAGACAAGAAGCGGCTCACCGCTTCCAATCACTTCATATTCGTACGAAATACCATGTACGTTTACTTTCATTTCTCTTCACCTTGCAATGCTCGTGAAACAGTTGCTGCTGCCCTTTTCATAATGTCGCGGTGAAGCTGCAAGTTTTCTTCGCGATCTGTTTTTATTTCAATAACATGCAGTCCATCTTCTCTCGTTCCTTGCTCTACTTCATGACGAAACGCTTCCCACGTATGTACGCGCTGGAATGAACCGTTATACATCTTCACGACATGTTCATAATCAAGTCCGAGCGGCGTGCCAAATAGCGCTTCAAAATGTTCTTTTTGTCCATACTGTGGTAAAAATGAGAAAATACCGCCACCATCATTGTTTACAACAACAATCGTCGCATGTAAATCATGTAGTTTTGCCGCTAATAATCCGTTTAAATCATGGTAAAACGCTAAATCTCCCACGACTAATACGAGTGGCTTGCGAGCTACACTTACTCCAAGCGCCGTCGAAATAATGCCATCAATACCGTTTACACCGCGATTGGCTACTACTTCAATGTTCTTCTCATTTGTGAAGAAAAACGTATCTGTGTCGCGAATCGGCATACTATTACTTACAAATAAAGTTGCATCTTCCGGCAAAACATCTACAAGTTCTGTAATTACCTTTCCTTCAAATGCGTGCTCATACGATTCCATTTCTGTAAGCTTCTCTTTTACTGCGGCATTCATATGTTGCCACATATGAAGCCACTCTCGTTCGCTTCGCTGCTTCGCATCATTTGCAAGCTGCTCACAAAATGTAGCGTCATTTGCATACACAACTTCTGTGGACATAAGCACCGGATCTCGCCAATTTCCAGATTCATCAACGACAATATGCAATGCTTCCGTTTGCTTTTTTAAATATTGCGTAAGTGCTTTAGAAACCGGCATACCACCGAAGCGAATAATCACATCTGGTTTCCAGTTATCACGAAGTTGTTCGTTACGTAAAAAAGTGTCATAGCAATCGATAATTGTCTCTTTATCGTGAAGACCGCTGCGCAGCCCAGAAAGCGGATCTGCAACAATCGGATAACCGTATGCTTTAGAAAAAGCCACGACAGCTTCTGCAATATTCGGATGACTATCATCTCCACATACAATAAGCCCCTTTGCCATATGCGAAAGGCGCTCTCGTAAAGATGCTGCATATTCATCCGTCACCGCTATTTCCCCTTGATGAACAGCTGCTCCGTATTCTCCGCGGCCTTTTTCCCATAATTCTTCTAAAGAAAAGTCCGGAATTAACGGTTCACGAAGCGGAAAGTTTAGATGAACAGGTCCTTTTGGCGTTTGTAACGCCCCTGCTACTGCTCGCCCAGCTGTCATCCGTGCATACCGATACATTGGCTCTGCTGCTTCTGGAAGTGCCATTTCTATAAATTGTTTCACAAACGAACCGAACAAATGAAATTGATTCATCGCTTGCGGTGCACCAATATCTCGTAATTCATGCGGACGATCCGCTGTCAACACGAGAAGTGGGACGCGCGAATGAAATGCTTCGCATACAGCCGGATAATAGTTTGCTGCTGCTGTTCCTGACGTACATAACAAGGCGACAGGGCGTTTTTTTGCCTTCGCAATGCCAAGCGCAAAAAAGGCCGCTGATCTTTCATCTACGTGTAAATATGTGCGAATTTGTTCATGCTGCGCCATTAATAAGGCAAGCGGTGTTGACCGCGACCCCGGGCTAATGACAACATCCTCTACACTTAGGCGCGCCAATTCATCAACAAACGCGCCTAAGTAATATGATAGTGCTTCTATATGATCGCTCATCTAGATAGTCCCTCCAAAGCAGAAAGCATCGGCTTAAATTTCAATCTTGTTTCTTCATACTCCAAATGCGGCTTCGAATCTATGACAATACCGCAACCGGAAAATAATGAAGCATGTTTGCCAGACAATAACCCGCAGCGAAGCGCCACCGCAAACTCACCGTTTCCCTGCTCATCCAGCCAGCCAATTGGCGCTCCGTATAAACCACGGTCTAATAGTTCTACTTCACGAATGAGTTTTAGTGCTTCTTCTCGCGGCGTCCCGCCAAGAGCTGGTGTTGGGTGAAGCTCTTCAATAATCGTTAACAAATCACCATTTCCGTTTGCCTCTACTGATGTATATAAATGAAGTAAATTTTTCGTCTTCAATACACTCGGTTCATATGGAATATCAACTGTTTCACAATGCTTTGTTAACACACTGCGAATCATGTTTACAACATAAGCATGCTCTGCTAAATTTTTCTTATCATGCAAAAGCTCGTATCCATTCTCTTTCGTTTCCTCTTCTGAAGCACCTCGTCCAATCGAACCGGCAAGACACATAGATGTATATGTTTCTCCCTCTTTGCGAAGAAGCCTCTCTGGCGTCGCTCCTAAGAAACATGTTCCTTTATAATCAAACGCAAATACGTAACAATCCGGTTGTCCAATACGAAGTGCTGCCAAAACAGAAGTCGAATCCACATCTTTATCCATAACAAGTTGCATTTCACGAGCTAACACAACTTTTTGAACAGCGCCTCGCTTCATTTCTTCCTGCACTTGTTTAATTGCTTGCAACCATTTCTCCGGTTCTACCTCTACTTTTGAAAGAATGGTTACATGTTCTTCTGCAAAGGGATGCTTACTTTGCTGCAACAATTGCTTCTCAGCACTTTGCAATTCCTCGTAAATCTTTTCCGCACAATCATTTCCAGATACGAAACGGTTTACTGTTAACCAAGCTTTTTCATTTTTTACCGTTAACAAAAAGGCTGGTAATTGCAACGTCGTATCGTCAAATGTCTCCCACAAGTCTGTTCTTTCTTTTCGCGGATCGAAGGAAAAACCACCAAACAAAAGCGGTCCTGTCCCAAATTCATAAGCACCGCGGTGAATTACCGCTTCTTCTCTCACCTTTGCCCACTCCCTGCGAGCATTTTGAAAGCGCTTTTTAGAAGAATTTGCTATAGTAAAAGCAGAACCTATTCCAGCGAAAATAACGTGCTGTGCTGGGTCTGCAAAGTAACATCTATCTCTATATCCAAGTTGTGTTCCTGCTGCATAAAAAAGGAGTGGATCGACCCATTCCACTTGCTTTACAAAACTAACGAGTACTTGTCTCTCAGCTGCGCGCTGAATTGCAGTCAGAATCACATCTTTTACATCATGTTGTTTCGTTTGAATCACAGAATCTCCCCCCTATGGGCGAAAAATAGTCATAAATACGCTTGATTTTAAGATACACCTCAAATGAAAGGTGTGTCAATGTTTAGCATTTCTGAGAAAATCCGAGTACATTCCTAGAAAATAAACGTTGACACTATATGACGCTTTTCCTACACTTAATTGTGGGCTTTGCCCCGTGTTAGGACTCATTTTATTTTATACGATAGACAGATAGGAGGATTTCATATGGATGCAAAAGTTGAAATAAATCCCTCTTCCATGCAGCCAAAGCCAAGTAAACAAACAGGCTGGCGTATTTGGTGGAGCTTATTACGTCCTCATACATTAACTGCAGCCTTTGTGCCTGTTTTTATTGGAACAGCTTATGCGATGGAAGTTGAAGGTATTAACAAAATAAATGTGCCTCTTTTCCTTATCATGCTTCTTGCTTGCCTTCTCATACAAGCAGCAACAAACATGTTTAATGAATACTTTGATTACAAAAGGGGGCTCGATCATGAAGGATCTGTTGGAATTGGCGGGGCTATCGTTCGCGATGGGATTCAGCCAAAAACAGTATTGAACTTAGCGTTCGGATTCTTTGGCATTGCAATTTTATTAGGAGTTTACATTTGTATGAACTCCAGTTGGTGGCTCGCAGCACTTGGTCTTGTATGTATGGCTGTTGCCTATTTATATACAGGCGGTCCAATTCCAATTGCTTATACACCTTTTGGTGAATTAACAGCGGGGCTATTTATGGGTGTTATTATTATTGGAATTTCATTCTTTATTCAAACCGGAATGGTAACATCAGAAGTTGTATTACTCTCCATTCCAAATGCAATTTTAATCGGAGCCATTCTACTTGCGAATAATATTCGCGATTTAGATGGCGACAAAGAAAACGGCAGAAGAACATTAGCTATTTTGGTTGGAAGAAACAATGCAATTAGCATATTGGCATCTATGTTTATCATTTCTTATATATGGACGATTGCCCTTATTCTTGTCGGTATTGCCTCGCCATGGATGCTTGTAGTCTTTTTAAGTGTTCCAAAGGCATTTAAAGCAACGAAAGGTTTTATCGGAAAGAGCATTCCAATGGAAATGGCACCTGCGATGATTGCCACAGCAAAAACAAATACAATTTTTGGATTTTTAATGGGAATTGGGTTATTACTTGGATATTTCCTATAAGAAAAGCGCAAGTGTGGAAGCACTTGCGTTTTTTTATTGCGGATTCATGTCATATTGCGTCGAAAGGTCTTTATATTGTGCAAAAGCGCCGTTATATTCACGTAATAATTCCTGCAATTGAGCTCATACTACTTAAAGAAACCGAATTGTAGGAAGGTGGATTTTATGCTAACTCCACAACAAATGGATCATTTTCAATCTGTACTACAAAAGCAAAAACAAGAGCTGGAACAGACGCTGCAAAATCATGAGCATTCAGGGCAAGCTTCTGAACGCGATGCAGTTGGCGAACTCTCTGCATATGATAATCATCCAGGGGATATGGGAACAGAATTGTATGAACGCGAGAAAGACTTAGGATTAGTAGAATTTTGGCATAAACAACTTACAGATGTAAAACATGCCCTAGAAAAAATAGAAGCTGGAACGTATGGAATTTGTGAAGTATCAGGTGAACCGATTCCGCTTGAACGTTTAGAAGCCATGCCAACTGCCACCACTTGTATCGAACACACACATAATAAGCTAATCCTTGGCGCACGTCCGATTGAGGAAGAACTTATCGAGCCGCCTTTTGGTAAATATGATATGGATAGTGCCATTGGATATGACGCTGAAGATGCTTGGCAAGACGTTGCTTTATATGGAACATCCGAAACACCTTCTGATTTAGAGCGCCGCGACTCTAAAAATTTTGATGAGATGTATGTAGATGCCGAGGAACCTCGCGGATATGTTGAGGATTTTGAAAACTTTATTGGAACAGATATGTACGGAAAAAACGTGCAAGTATACGCTACAGAAGAACACGAAGAATATGAACAAATGCTAGATGACTACGAAGCAAGAACATTTAAAGGCGAACTTTCCTCAGACGAGTCCAGTTCAAGGCCATAAAGTGAAACTTGCATCGGAGTGCACTTTCCCCGATGGTTAGCCCGCCCAATCGGGCTCTAACGGGCAGTTTTCCCTTCCCGCTTCTTTCCAACCTTGTACTGCCCGTTAGAGCGGGATAAAAAAAGAAACATTCCTGAATAAGGAATGTTTCTTTTTGCCATCATTACTTTTTAGTAACGTTAGCAGCTTGAGGTCCACGGTTACCTTCAACGATTTCGAAAGAAACTTCTTGACCTTCTTCTAAAGTTTTGAAGCCTTCGCCTTGAATTGCAGAGAAATGTACGAATACATCTTCGCCACCTTCAACTTCGATGAAACCGAAACCTTTTTCGCCGTTAAACCATTTTACTTTTCCTGTTTGCATTGCATGTACCTCCTAAAATAAAAAAGAAATCTATCTATTGGAAACTACATACAAAGGTAGAGATAAACATCATGATTTTCTCACAAGCTAATGCTTTGAAACGAACACGCTTTATTTCCGTACCACGTTATGCAGCTCAATAGTTCTTTTACTATATCATGCCCGAAATAAAACGTCAAACAAAACAGAAATATCTTGTTTGAAAATTTACAAAACTTGTATTTTCTATTTGAAGATATTCCGGTACAATATAAATGTATTCATACATATTTATTACTTGAGGTGAAACGATGAAAGCACATGAAATCGAATACAAATTATATGGCGATGACATGCAATTTGTTGAAATTGAATTAGATCCAGAGGAGAGCGTAGTTGCTGAAGCTGGTGCTATGATGATGATGGAAGACAATATTGAAATGGAAACAGTATTTGGTGACGGTTCCGCCCAAACAGGTGGATTTTTCGGCAAACTTGTTGGTGCCGGAAAACGCCTTGTGACAGGTGAGAGCATGTTTATGACTGTATTTACAAATACAGGGTATGAAAAACGTCACGTCTCATTTGCAGCTCCGTACCCTGGAAAAATTATTCCTGTTGATTTAACGAAATATCAAGGAAAGGTAATCTGCCAAAAAGATTCTTTCCTATGTGCTGCAAAAGGTGTTTCTGTCGGTATTGAATTTACGAAAAAAATAGGCAGTGGTTTCTTCGGCGGCGAAGGATTTATTATGCAAAAGCTTGAAGGTGACGGCCTTGCGTTCATGCATGCTGGTGGAACAGTTTATCAGCGTGATTTAAAGCCAGGAGAAAAACTCAAAATTGATACTGGCTGCCTTGTTGCTATGACAAAAGATGTTGACTATGATATTCAATTTGTTGGCAATGTAAAAAGCGCAATCTTCGGCGGCGAAGGCCTATTCTTCGCAACATTACAAGGACCTGGAACAGTTTGGGTTCAATCCTTAACATTAAGCCGCTTAGCGGAGCGCATCATAGGACCAGGGGCAAAAAACTCTGGAGAAGGTAGTATTCTTGGCGGGATCGGCCGCATTCTTGATGGAAGCGAATAATCTTATAAAAGAATGAAACATATATCCTCCTCATATATTGAATTATACTTCATCATGAGGAGGATTTTTCTATGCCAACTTCTGTATCCTTTCATAAGGATACCGCTATATTGTTAGCTACATGCTGCGAACTAACATATGAGCAATATAACCAAAATGGCATTTTTACTATTCCGAAAGGTTTCCGGTATGTACAAGGCTTTCAAGCAACAGCTATTCAAGAAACGGAATGGTTTGGATTCATTTTAGAGTCGGACGATCAAATTATTGTAGCCTTTCGCGGGACACAATCAGACCGTGATTGGATTGCTGATTCTATCGTCCAACAAAAACCGTACCCATTTACTGCAAACAGTGGGCATGTTCATAGCGGTTTTCTTTCTATTTATGAATCATGCCGAGATACAATTATGGATACCCTCGTTTCCTTGTCTTCCTCTAAAGCTCTTTTCGTTACTGGACATAGTTTAGGAGGAGCCCTTGCTACTTTGCACATACTAGATGCTCGTGTAAACACTTCATTCTCTCATTACGCACTCTACAGTTTCGGCTCTCCAAAAGTCGGTGATATCGCCTTTCGAAATTATTATAAAATACAAGTTGCCAATAGCTTTCGTTTCGTAAATCTATTTGATGTTGTTCCGCTTCTTCCTCCACGTAAAGTACAATTTGAAGAAAATGAATGGGAATATTCCCATACCCATCGTAGTATGACATTTACAAAAAATATGCATTCCTTTATAAAAAACCATCACATTACAACATATAAAATGGCAATTTCTACTCATTTTCAAAGGGATACATTTGAAGAATTGTAGTAATCTTTTATCCTTATTTACGATGGACACGGTATATATAAATACAAATTGAAAAAACGACATAAACCCTCTTTTTTTAGGTGGGCGAGAGCAACTGGCCATGTATAGAAGCGGTCAGGGCCTTTTTCTGCTACGTGCGATGTTTAAAACAAAAAGAGCAGGCCAGTAGCGGGCATGTTGTATTTTGCATAGCAGCGGTTTATATGTTGGAAAATCAAAGTGAATCTATAGATTATATACAACGTTCTATTCTATTTCTGTGGTAAAGTAAAACGACTTGGAATTTTCCAAGTCGTTTTTCATGTCGAACAACGTCGAAGGGTCTTTAACTTGTGTCGAATCGCCGATAAATGCTCTGATTCCGCCGATATATTGATAGGCAGTAAGCCCCCCACTTTATCTCACCCACATACCTTCTGTGATTCTCCAAATATCATGACTGTACTGCAAAATTGTTCGATCACTTGCAAAATGACCAGATTTCGCAATATTCATCGTACTCATTTCTAACCATTTTTTTCGATTTTTGTATGTTTCTCCAACTTTTTCTTGCATATCTGCATATGGTGCGAAATCCCGAAGAACAAAATATTCATCATTTTGAATAAGGAGAGAATCAAAAATGGCTTCAAACTCATCACCCGCATCTTCAAAAAAACCATTTGTCAACTGATTAACAACTTTTTGAATGCGTGTATCATGATGATAATAATCGCTTGCACGGTATCCGCCATTTTGATAATAATGCAGCACTTCTTCAGCCGTTAAACCAAAAATAAAAATAACATCATTCCCAACAGCTTCTTTAATTTCAACATTCGCACCATCTAGCGTACCTAGCGTTATCGCACCGTTCATCATAAATTTCATATTTCCGGTTCCCGATGCTTCTTTACTTGCAGTTGAAATTTGTTCACTCACATCTGCTGCTGGAAAAATATCTTCAGCAAGTGAAACGCGATAGTTTTCTAGAAAAATAACTTTCATATATTGATTGACATACGGATCATCATTTACTTTTCGCGCCAATTCATTTATGAGTTTAATAATCTTTTTTGCATAATAATAACCAGGCGATGCCTTTGCACCAAAAATAAATGTACGCGGATAAAAGGAAAAACTAGAATCTTCTTTTAAACGATTGTACAAATATAAAATATGCAGTACATTTAACAATTGCCGCTTATAAGCATGCAGACGTTTTACTTGTACATCAAAAATAGAATACGGATCCACAACAATACCAGTTTGTTTTTCAATCCGTTTCATTAGCAATTCTTTTCGCACTTGTTTTACATTATGAAGCAAATCCTGAAACGCTGCATCGTATTTATAATTTTCTAAAGCTTGCAGCTGATCCGGTTCTTTCATCCAATCTGTTCCAATTGTGTCACAAATTAATTTCGATAGCTGTGGATTTGCTTTTAATAACCAGCGCCGGTGCGTAATTCCATTTGTCTTATTATTAAACTTCTCTGGATAAAACTCATAAAACAACCGCATTTCTCGCTGTTTTAATATTTCCGTATGAATTTTCGCAACGCCGTTTACACTATGACTCCCCACAATTGCCAAATGCGCCATCTTCACAAGCCCATGAGCGATAATTGCCATGTTTTCGATACGATTCCAATCATACGAATAGCGGTCCCATAATTCATGACAAAAACGCTCATTAATTTCTTGTACAATCATATAAATGCGTGGTAATAGCGGTTCGAAAATATGAATCGGCCATTTTTCTAACGCTTCCGATAAGGTTGTGTGATTTGTATAAGAAATCGTATGTGTTGTAACGTACCACGCATCTTCCCAACTCATCTTTTCCTCATCAAGCAAAATGCGCATTAATTCTGGAATTGCTAAAACCGGATGTGTATCATTAATATGAATGGCAATTTTCTCATGCAAATTACGAAGCGTACCATTTCGTTCCCGGTGCAACCGCACAATTTTTTGTAAGCTGGCCGACACAAGAAAATATTGCTGTTTCAAACGAAGTATTTTCCCTTCATC
Source organism: Bacillus sp. 103mf (assembly GCF_900116295.1). Classification (GTDB taxonomy): domain Bacteria; phylum Bacillota; class Bacilli; order Bacillales; family Bacillaceae_G; genus Bacillus_A; species Bacillus_A bruguierae. The sequence goes on along the minus strand of NZ_FPAF01000007.1, from coordinate 9,750 downwards.
ATGCGTATCATCTGGATATAAGAACTCCGAGACCGCTTCTGTTTCTCGCTTATATTTTAATACGTCCTTGCAGTTCGGCGGAAATGGAACCGGCTCTGCACTCCAAAGGCACAGTGTATTGACAGTACTTGTCTCATACCCAACAACAGGTACATCATACGGTACAGCCATAATCGTTTCCGCATTAATGTGCCGAAACTCTAAACGCCCACCAGACTGAAATGTATCAACTTGTCCCCAAAAACTAACTTCCACCGCTTGGTCATGTCTTCGTACCTCCCAAACATTTCCGTGCCGCAGCCATTGCTCTGGCAGTTCAATTTGATAACCATCCACAATTTTTTGATCAAACAAACCGTGCTTATAGCGAATCCCACACCCGTGTCCTGGTAAATTTAACGAAGCAAGCGAATCAAGAAAACAGGCAGCTAAACGACCGAGACCGCCATTTCCAAGGCCAGCATCCGCTTCAATTTCCTCAAGATCTTGCAAATAAATCCCAAGCTCTTCTAATCCTCGTTCACATACATCGCGTATTCCTAAATTTAATATATTACTTCCTAACAAACGTCCTAATAAAAACTCAATAGATAAATAATACATTTGCTTCTGATTATCTGTCCGGTACCGTTCATTCGTCCCAATCCAGCGCTGACTAATATATTCACGTACCATATGACCAAGCGTATTATATTGATCTTGCACAGTCGAATCTTTAAAACTTTTCCCATACATTGTTTCGAGCTTTTCTAAAAAAGCAGCTTTAAAATTCTCTGTATTTGAGAACAATCTTCTCACCTCTTTCAAAGTGAAACTTCCAGCAATGGTTTTCCCACTGCTGGTTCGCTCTATCCTACTACTTGTTAACAGAAAAAATCGGTTGCTTATAATTACTCTTCTTTTCTTCCTTATTAGACTGCGATTCTTGATGTGAGCCGGACAATCTTTCATATAGCTCCTTATATTGCTGTGCAGACTGCTTCCAGCTATAATCCTCTGTCATCGCACGTTTCATAAGAGACTGCCATACCTTTTTGTCGTGATAATAATGCAGAGCACGCTGCACTGTATGCAGCATATCGTGCGCATTAAAGTTCGTAAAACTAAAGCCATTTCCTTCATTTGTAGCTTCATTATACGATTGAACAGTATCATTTAAACCGCCTGTTTCCCGTACAATTGGAATCGCTCCGTACATAAGAGCAATGAGCTGCCCAAGACCACATGGTTCAAATAAAGATGGCATTAAAAATAAATCGGCCCCGGCATATACTTGATGTGCCAGTTCTTCATGAAATCCAATATATACTTTCACTTTATCTGAGTATTCATATGCCATGTGTTCAAAAAACTGTTCATATTCTTTATCGCCCGACCCAAGTACAATAAATTGCACATCTTCTTGCATGATTTCATGAAAAACATGACGCACTAAATCTAATCCTTTTTGCTTCGTTAAACGAGTAACCATTGCAATAATTGGTGCATCTTCTTTTTCTGGTAATCCAAAATAACGCTGCAGAGCACGTTTATTCTCTCTTTTTTTATAGAGTGAATTTGCATCATACATTGTCGCTATCGTTTTATCATTCTTTGGGTTGTACAACACATCATCAATTCCATTTACAATCCCAACAAGTTTATCGTTATATTTACGCAGTAAACCATCTAACTTCTCTCCAAAAAACGAATATTGAATTTCTTCTTTATATGTCGGACTTACCGCTGTAATGATATCAGAGGCAATAATTCCGCCTTTCATAAAGTTAATGTTTCCATAAAATTCAAGTTGTTCACTATGAAAATACTCATCACCAAGCTCTAATAAGTCATTCATAACAATGCGCGGGAACACCCCTTGAAACTGTAAATTATGAATCGTAAAAACCGTCTTTATCTTTTCATATAATGGCTGCTCACGATATTTTTCTCGCAATAAAAAATTTGCCATCGCTGTATGCCAATCGTGGCAATGCAGAACATCCACTTCAAAATCTAAATATGGAATGCACTCTAATACTGCCTTTGAGAAAAATGAAAAACGTTCGCCATCATCATAATGACCATATAGTGAATCACGTTTAAAATAATACTCATTGTCGATAAAGTAATACGTAATTTCTTTATGTTCCATTTTCAAAATACCGCAATATTGCTTACGCCAGCCAAGCTGAACCGTAAGTACTTTATGAAGCACACATTTTTTTCTTATATGCTCCGGAATTAAACTATAATATGGAAGCATAACGCGCACGTTCATCCCAAGCTTTTGCAACGCCTTCGGAAGTGCTCCGGCCACATCTGCTAATCCACCCGATTTAATAAATGGTACGCACTCTGATACTGCAAATAAAATATTCACTGTAGTCGTCTCTCCGCAATAGTCAAGCATAGGTAAACTACATTTACCTATGCCGCACATGCAGATTCCTCCTCTCAATTCTTATCTTAATGAATTGTTACATCACTACTTTGAATCTTTCCTTTCTCTACAACAAATGGATAACTTGAACCTGTTAATATTGTTCCATCTTCAATCTTTACATCTTTATCAAGGATTACACCATCTAGTATACAATTCTCTCCAATTTGGCTCTTTTGCATAATAATGCTATTACGAACGATAGAGCCTTTTCCAATCTTTACAGAACGAAAGACAACGCTATTTTCTACTTCCCCTTCAATAATGCTGCCGTTAGCAATCATTGCATTATGTACACTTGCCTCTTTTCCGTATCTTGTTGGTGGTTCATCCTTTACTTTCGTAAAAATTGGCGCCTCTTTTTTAAAGAGTTGCTTCCAAATGCACGGCTGCAGTATCTCTAAACTATGTTTATAGTAACTTTCAATTGAATCTATGACTGCCACATAACCAGTATGCTCATATCTTTCCATACGCAGCGAAGCATTTCGTTTTTCTTTGACAACATCAAGTAAGCTATAGTAGCCCATATCTTGATACATCTCAAACAAATGTAATAATAACTCCTTCTTTAGTACATACGTCTGAAGCGACTTACCACGATGACATACTTCCGTAATATGTGCGTTTGTATATAAATGACGCTCTAATACAGCTTGGAAATCAAGCGCTGTTACAACATGACTATTTGTAATCACAACATATTCTTGCTTACTACGTAAAAAGTAGTCAATATGTCTACTAAAATGAGCAAACGATCCAAACTCATCTTGCGTACATTGGCAATTTGGAGGAAATAAAAATAAGCCGTCGCGTTTTCGATCTAAATCCCACTGTTTCCCAGAACCGAGGTGATCCATGAGAGAACGATTTTTATGACTTGTGAAAATAGCTACACTATGAATATGAGAATTTACCATATTGGAAAGCATAAAATCTATTAAACGGTAACGTCCGCCAAACGGCAATACCGCCAATGATCGATGATTTGTTACTTGCTGCAATGATGGAAAATTCTCTGTCGCATTAATAATTCCTAACATTGATTCTCTCACTCATCTCATCCCCTTTTCGTCACGCTCTAACAGAAAGTAAAATAGTCATTCATAAAAACCACTTATAGAAATTCATTTTGATCTTTCGACATAAAGATTGCTGCTATGCAGAAAAAAAGATTCTTCTCTCGCTTTCTCCCTTTGTTTTAAACCATTGCATGTGGCAGGGATAAGGAACTGACCGCTTCTACGCATGACCAGAGGCTCTCGTCCCCCTTAAGAAAGAAAGGAGAATTATGATGTTTTTTAACTTCTATACATATAAATTCATTTTGACTTTTCAACATATAAATCGCGGCTATGCAGAACAAAAAAAGACTTGCTCTCGCTTTCTCCCTTTGTTTGAAATCATTGCATGTGGCAGGATAAGGAACTGACCGCTTCTACACATGGCCAGAGGCTCTCGTCCCCCTTAAAAAGAAAGGGGATTTTCATTTCGTTTTTTTCAATACATATACCTTCCCTTACAAATCATTCATCACACTTTACATTTCCTCTGCAATTAACAAAACGTCTTCTATATTTTTTTCTGGACGAATAATTGTTCCATCTTCAATAACCATTCCTGGCGCAACAATAGCACGCTCAATCACAGCATTCTTTCCAACCTTAGCATCTGGCATAATAACTGAATCGACAATTCTGCTTCCTTCCTCTACAATTACCCCTTGAAACAATACAGAATGCTGCACATTCCCTTCAACAACACAGCCTTCATTAATTAACGATTCTTCCACTTCTGCTGATGGTGCAATATATTGAGGCGGCTGATTCGGATTTACAGAACAAATTCTCCAATCAAAGTCATATAAATTAAGCGATGAATCTTCCTGAAGTAGATCCATATTTGCCTCCCATAAGCTCTTCACTGTTCCAACATCTTTCCAATACCCACTAAATGGGTACGCAACAAGTTTTTTACCTTCGTCTAGTAAAAGCGGGATCACATCTTTCCCGAAGTCATTACTAGATCCTGGATTTCTTGCATCCATTTCTAAATACTCTTTTAAAATAGCCCAGTTAAAAATATAAATTCCCATTGAAGCTAGATTGCTCTTTGGAAATTGCGGCTTTTCTTCAAATTCAACAATTTCCATCGCTTCATTTGTATTCATAATGCCAAAGCGGTTCGCTTCATCCCAAGGTACTTCAATAACAGAAATAGAGACATCCGCTTCTCGTTCCATATGATAATCAAGCATTTTTGCATAATCCATCTTATAAATATGATCTCCAGATAAAATGAGAACATGTTCTGGATCATACTGCTTTAAATAGTTTAAATTTTGATAAATGGCACTTGCCGTTCCTGTATACCATTTCACACCTGAAGACTCGGCATAAGGAGGAAGTACAGTAACCCCCCCATTTACGCGGTCTAAATCCCATGCATCTCCAATACCGATATAACTATGCAACTCTAACGGCTGGTATTGTGTTAAAATCCCGGCTGTTTCAATACCAGAATTCGCACAGTTACTTAATGCAAAATCAATAATGCGATATTTCCCCCCAAATGGAACAGCTGGCTTAGCTAGATTTTTTGTTAATGCACTTAGACGACTACCTTTTCCCCCTGCTAATAACATTGCTACGCACTTCTGTTTTTGAACCATCTTGTTTACTACTCCCCTTTCGTGTTTTCACTGGTCGTAAAATTGAAATTCCAAATGGTGGTATTGTCATTTCGACATGTGCAGGCTGATTATGATAAGGTTCCATAATCACCTTTAATCGCTTTTTATTAATTTGTCCCGAACCGCCATATGCAGAACTATCGCTATTTAAAATTTCGTTATAATAGCGAAATGCCGGTACACCAACTTTATAATTTTCATACACCGTGCTTGTAAAGTTGCAAACGATAACGAGAACATCCTCTTCTCTTTCTCCTTGGCGAATAAACGAAAAAACACTTTGTTCACGGTTATCCGCATCGATCCACTGAAAGCCTTTCGGTGTATGGTCAAGCTGCCAAAGCGGCTTAGAACGCTTATACAATGCTATGAGCTCCTTGAAATAATCATGCATACAATTATGCATCTCAAAATCATGTAAACTCCAATCTAAGTCTTCAAGGTCTTTCCATTCATCAAATTGTCCAAACTCACCACCCATAAAGAGCAGTTTCTTCCCTGGATGTGCAAATAAATAGCCGTACAATAAACGAAGCTGAGCAAACTTGGCCCAATAGTCACCTGGCATTTTATTTAACAGCGACTTCTTCCCATGTACAACCTCATCATGTGATAAAGGTAAAATAAAATTCTCAGAATACGCGTACAGCAGCGAAAATGTTACTTTATCATGAATATATTTCCGATACTCCGGCGCACATTCCATATATTTTAAAATGTCATTCATCCAGCCCATATTCCACTTATAATTAAAGCCAAGTCCACCTTCATAAGTCGGTGCTGTTACGAGTGGCCACGCCGTTGAATCTTCCGCAGTCATTAAGAAAGTAGGATCTTCTGCAAATACAGCTTCATTCAACTGTTGCAGGAATGATACTGCATGCTCATTGCTTTCCTGCCCTCCATTTCGCTCCCAATACAACATATTCGCAACCGCATCTACCCGAAAACCGTCAATATGATAAAACTTCATCCAAAACAGCGCATTTGAAATAAGGAAATTTCGCACTTCTTGTTTTCCTAAATCAAAATTCACCGTCCCCCATACACGGTTTTCTTGCACATCAAGATCTTTATATTCATATGCCGGTTCCCCGTCAAATAAATAAAGTCCATGAGCATCTTTACAAAAATGTCCTGGCACCCAATCTAAGATGACACCGATCCCATATTTATGACATTCATCGACAAAATACATAAAATCTTGTGGCGTTCCGTATCTACTTGTCGGTGTATAATAGCCCGTTCCTTGATATCCCCAAGAACGATCATATGGGTGTTCAATGAGCGGCATAATTTCAATATGAGTAAATTGGTGCTCTGTTACATACGGAATAAGTTCATCTGCCATTTCTTTATAAGAATAAAAAGACCCATCTTCTTTCTTTTTCCAAGAGCCAAAGTGAAGCTCATAAATGGCTAACGGTTCATTATAGATCAGCTTTCGTTTCTTTTTTTGAAACCATTTCTGATCTTTCCACTTGTATCCTTTTATATCATAAACAACGGATGCCGTACTTGGCCGAACTTCAGCATACATTGCATACGGATCTGCTTTTAAAATAGTATGCCCTTCTCGTGTTTGAATTGCATACTTGTATAATTCCTGCTGAGGAACATGCGGTATAAATAAAGACCAAATCCCTTTCTCTGTCACTCGTATCATTTCATGCATCTCGCTATTCCACTCATTAAAATCTCCTACAATACTCACAGCTTGTGCATGAGGTGCCCATACGGAAAAACGTGTGCCTTCCATTCCATTTTCCATCGTCAAATGAGCACCAAGTATCTCATAGCTATCATAAAACTTTTCTTCATGGAACAATAACATGTCTTCCACATTACACTTTGTCTCAATCACTATGTTCACCTCACAAGATGACAGAATTTTAAATATGTTATTACTATTCTTCGGTAAATTGAAATATCCTTGCGAATTTCTAAAAAAACATACGTTTTTTTATAGAAATTCGCGGTAATTTTATGAAATTTAACCAAAAAATATCGAATTTTGACGAATATTTATTGAAAGCGTTTTATTTTAAAATAATTTTTTTAGTAGAAAAAAAGGGGAATTTACCACTATTCTGTTATTGCTTTCCATTAAAGTAAAACATAAAAAAACCCTTTCCGGCAAAGGGGTGAAATAAAGGGATATACAGGGGAGGCCGGAAAGGGATTTATACAATTGGGATTATAGTACTGGTGCCATAGTCTCTTTTAGCACTTTTATGGAATGATCAAATTTCAATTCTTCTTCTGCATTTAATTCAAGCTCTACAATTTCTCGAATACCTTGACGGTTGATAACTGCTGGAACACCTACGTAAACATCTTGTTGTCCGTATTGTCCTTCAAGATATGCAGATACTGTCAATACGCTGTTCTCGTTGTTTAAGATCGCTTTCGTTACACGTAATAGTGACATACCGATACCGTAGTAAGTTGCACCTTTACGTTGAATAATATGATAAGCAGCATCGCGTACATTTACAAAGATTTCGTCTAATTCGCTTTGATTGTACTTTTCATTGTTTGCTAAGATTGTTTCTAGCTTTTGTACACCGATAGTAGTATGGCTCCATACAGGAAGCTCTGTGTCACCATGTTCACCAATGATATACGCATGCACGTTACGTGGATCTACCTCTAAGTACTCACCTAGCATATAACGGAAACGAGCAGAGTCTAAAGTTGTACCAGAACCGAGTACGCGCTCTTTTGGTAATCCAGATTCTTTCCAAGTTACATAAGTTAAAATGTCCACTGGGTTAGTTGCGATTAAGAAGATACCATCAAATCCGCTATCCATAATACCACGAACGATTTGTTTAAAGATTTTTGTATTCTTCTCAACTAAATCTAAGCGAGTTTCCCCTGGCTTTTGCGGTAATCCAGCAGTGATAACAACAAGATCTGCATCTTTACAATCCGCATAGCTACCTTTCCAAACTTTTGTTGGAGATGGAGCAAATGGAACCGCATGGCTTAAATCCATTGCTTCGCCTTCTGCTTTTGCTTCGTTTACGTCAACAAGAACAAACTCTTCAGCTACACCTTGGTTAATCATAGAATATGCATAGCTGCAACCTACAGCTCCTGTTCCTACTAATACTACGCGGTTAATACCTTTTTTCATGGTAAAATCCCCTCTCTATTTTTCAATATCATCATTAGCATTGTCATTTAAGTAAATAATTAAAATACTGTTTTTATATTGTTTAACTTCCTTACACACATATTGTAGCACGTTTTTTTTGTGAATGTATTCACATTTTATGACCCATTTGTGAAATTTATCACATATAGGGGAAAGTTATAATATTAAGTATGGAATCAATTTTAATGGGAGCGTTTTCTTTAGATTGTGAACAAAAATAATACAGTATTTCATTTTACCAATAGACTATATTATATAATAAAAATCCCAGTATTTACAAATAAACTACTCTCATTATAAGATTAGACTGAACAGTCGGTTTATAATTTATTATGGGAGTGAATAATATGAAAGATCACATCATAACTTTACAAGACGGACGCAAGTTAGCCTATATTGAATATGGTAAAACAAATGGATTACCAGTCATGCTGTTTCATGGTACACCCGGTTCAAGAATTTGGGCATTAGCAGATGATATGGTAGCGAAACGATTAGGCATACGACTTATTTCAATAGATAGACCTGGCTACGGGCTCTCTGATCCAAAACAGAATCGAACAGTTCTGAATTGGGCAGAAGATGTAAATGAATTAGCAGATCAACTAAAACTCCAAACTTTTTCTATTATAGGTGTCTCAGGCGGAGGCGCTTATGCAGCGGCCTGTGCTTACAAAATCCCTGAGCGCTTACAATCCGTACAAATGGTTTCTAGTGCAACTCCGTTTGAAAATGAAGAGCCGCCAGCCAGTATGTGCCGTGAAAATCGAATTGCCTTCTTTATCTCCAAACGCTTACCTTTGCTATTAAAATGGGCATATCGTGCTCAAAAAAAGCAAATGGAAAAGAACCCTGAAAAATATATGCAAGGGATGAAAAAAGGAAATAGACATTTATGCAAATGGGATCAACAATTTATTCAAACAGATGAAGATATTAAATTAACTATGATCCACATGAAAGAAGCGTTAAGAAATAGTGTAGATGAAGCAGTAACAGAACCTGCTCTCTTAGCAAAACACTGGGGATTTAATTTTCAAAACATTTCTATTCCTATCCATATTTGGCATGGTACAGCCGACACTTTATCTTCAATAGAAGAAATAAAAAAAGTAGCCTCAGCTACTCCTCATGTAACAACACATTATATAAAAGATGCAGGACATTTCTTACCTGATGATCCCCACATATGGGAATCTATTTTACAAACAATTATTCATGATGCAGATGGGACAAACAAATCCAGTATATCATTTCATACTTCTATTTGATCCATTTTGAGGTGGGAGTATTACTGCCCACGAATAGCGGGATAAAAATCAAGGAAAACCAGCTAAAATAGAGAAGTAACTATTCATTATACACAAAAAGAGATAGCAGATTATGCTATCTCTTTAATATGACCCGTACGGGATTCGAACCCGTGTTACCGCCGTGAAAGGGCGGTGTCTTAACCACTTGACCAACGGGCCA
>NZ_FPAF01000021.1 GCF_900116295.1 Bacillus sp. 103mf | reverse complement strand
GCCATTGCGATTGCCATAATGTTTCCTCCTCTGGTCTGTACATCAATTCATCTTTGCTATACAGATTATTTTTATAAATGATTGCTGAATAATGAACTTACATAAATGCTTTTAAAAGCTCTTGTACGAATGGAAGTAATCCACCTATAAATTTTAAAATTGCCATTGCGATTGCCATTTGATTTCCTCCTCTGGTCTGTACATCAATTCATCTTTGTTATACAGATTATTTGTATGATCATTTTTATAAATGATTGCTGAATATGAACTTACATAAATGCTTTTAAAAGCTCTTGTACGAATGGAAGTAATCCACCTATAAATTTTAAAACTGCCATTGCGATTGCCATTTGATTTCCTCCTCTTTTGTGGTATTACGATGTGTTTCATCTTTATACTCTTATCATAGTAAGCGCTTACATTTTTATCAATACATTTTAATATGCAATATTACATATTAAAATACGTTTTAAAAATAGTAACTACACCCAAGAATAAAAAGACGCCATCCTTTCTGCATATTTCTACAATAAGGATAGCGTTTTTTCGTTTTTGGGAACAATAAATTTCTTAACTTGATGGCGATGTGTTGTTCTCCCTATATAGAAACACTTTGAAAGCCCACTTGCGCCAAAATATATGAGTAAGAAGGAGACCAAATGAAAAATCAGCGGCATAACGTCAAAGACGAAACGTTCGTTGCACCTCTTTCGTAGAAGCATTGCGCCGCTTGACGCACCGTAATACCAGTTGTATACACGTCATCAATTAAGACAATATTCTTTCCATGAAAAGACTCTTCCGCCGTAAAATAAAAAGGCCGAGAACGTTTCAATCGCTCTGCTCTTGTTTTCTTACTTTGCTTCTCTGCATCACTTCTCATTAGAGATGTTTTCATCACCGGAATAGATAAACATGCCGCTAATAATTCTGCTTGATTAAATCCTCGTTCATATTGACGTGATAAGCTAAGCGGAATAGGAACAATACAATCATAATGCGAAAAATACTGCCGAAAAGCATTCGCAAAAGCAGCAGCAAATAGTTGCACAAGAGCCGCATCACCGCGAAACTTAAAACGAGCTAACACTTCTTTCATCCAATCATTATATACATAGACAGAACGATTTTTTACATACACATGCCGAAAAAACGAATCTTGCCTCCAGCGCAAACAATCCTGACAATACTCTCCTTTCTTATATTCATCTGCTAGACATTGAAACGATCTTCCGCAATCCGCACAAATATCTCCGATAATATAAGAAAATTTTTGTTCGCAGTATGTGCATACATATCTCTTATCTTGTTCAACAAAAAAAGAAAACCAGCTTGGCAAAGCAGAGACAACATCGTCGCAAAGAAGACAATGCATTAGTCAACTAACCCTTCTTGCTTCGCTCGTTTATTCATCATTTGAATTTGTTTTTTCGCCGCAACCATCGCCTCTGTCTTGCCGTAATGAAAATAAATGACATCTCCAAAAGGAGCATGACGACTGCGCCCTGCTCGTCCTGCTATTTGAACGAGTGCACTTTCTGAAAACACATGCTCTTCTGCCCCTAACACTGCCACTTGTAAATTCGAAATAGTAACGCCCCGCTCTAAAATCGTTGTCGTTACTAATAACGGAATCTCTCCTTTTCGAAACGAAGCCACTTTCTCTTTCCGCTTTGCATCTTCCGCATGTACACCCTCTATACGATGATCGATACATTTTAAAATAGAAACGATTTCTTCTACATAACAAACATGAGGAACAAATAAAAACATAGGATATTGTTTTTCTAAATAGATATGGAGCCACCGCAAAATGACGAGAGGTAAAGTTTTCTTTTCGATAGATTTTCGCCAATTACCACACCAGCGAAAAATAGGTACAGGGAGAGGATAACGATGATAGCGGGCCGGAATAATCACGCCGTTTTGTTTTCCGTTACGAAGCTTTCTCTGCCACTCTTTAGACGGCGTCGCTGTCAAATAAATAAACGAAGCGTTTTCCTTACTAGCAAAGCGAACTGCGTATTGCAGCGTGTCGTCCATTGAATAAGGGAAAGCATCAATCTCATCCACAATCATCACAGCAAACGCTCTATAATAACGGAGAAGTTGATGCGTTGTCGAAATAACAAGCTGCGCATTTTTAGATAAGTCGTCACTTCCCCCGTATAATGCACAAATTGAAACAGACGGGAACACTTCTTGTAAACGCGGATAAAGTTCGAGGACCACATCTGTCCGCGGCGTGGCAATACAAATCCGTTCTCCCCGGTGCAGCGCTTCTTGTATACCATAAAATAACATCTCTGTTTTCCCCGCACCGCACACGGCCCAGACGAAAAATGATTCTTTTCGCTCTACCGCCCAGGCAATTCCGTCTGCAGCCTTTTGCTGTCCTTCTGATAACTGACCGTTCCACTTCAAACAATTCGTGATCACTTTATTTTGTATAGGACCAGTCCAGCGAACGAGCTCTGTACACTCACTCACCCTTCCCATCATGATACATTTGCGGCAATACGCACATACTTTATCACAGCGATAGCATAAAAATGAAAAAAATAGTCGCCGCTCTTTATTTCCACAGCGCTGGCACATATAACGAGAGTTTTTCTTTACAACACCTTTTTCATAACGAATATAGCCTTCTCGCTCCAACTGATACAGTTCTTCTTTTGGTACAGATACTTCCTCTAACAATAATTGGCGACCCTCTAGCATCCTGCTCCCCCTTTCTGCTTTTACTATAAAAACATAGAAAGAGTTTGTAAAAAAGCAAAAAAGTCGATAACCTACTCTTAAAATAGTAAGCTATCGACTTTATACACGTAATTTATTTCATTAGAAATCTTAGAATCTACCGTATCCTAAGAAATGTTTTTGGTTGTAGCTGCTGCTCAAGCTAGAATATGCAATTCCGCTATCACCAGCGTGAATCATTTGTCCATTACCAGCATAAATACCGATATGAGATGGACCTGCTTTATACGTACCTTGGAAGAATACTAAATCCCCAGGTTGTGGATCGCTAATATGCTGAGTAGAATTCCAATATCCAGCTACATCTTGACGACCTACACCGTAAACGTAAGAAATGAAACCACTGCAATCAAATCCACCGTTAGATGGGCTTGCACTACCCCAAACATATGGCATACCAAGGTATTGCTGCGCTTTTCCAAGTATACCAGGAGTAGGCGCTGGTCCTGGAGATGGTGCTGGTACTGGTTTCGTATTAGAAGGAGGTTTAGCTTGTCCGTCACCATTATTTGCTGGTTGTTGTGCTGGTTGTGCCGGTTGCGCTGGTTGCGCTGGTTGCGCTGGTTGTGCTGCTTTCTCAGCTAAGCTTTGTAAATATAGAGCTTGTTTTTCTAAGTCTTTTAATTGACTCTCTGTGCTAGTCATTCCATTTACAACCGTTTGCATTTTTGCACTTAACTCATCTATTGCTGCTTGTTTTTTCGCTTTCTCAGTATCAAGCTCTTTTTTCGCAGTTTCAATTTTTGCTTGTGCTTCTTTTAAGTCTTTTTGTTTTTCTTTTATAAGTGCTACATCTTTTTTCACTTTAGCTTGATCATCTTGTTGCATTTTCATAATATCTTGGTCAGACGCAAGAATTTGTGAAACAGAAGTTAAACGATCAACTAAATCTGCAAGACTTTTAGAGTTTACAACTACTTCTGTTACAACGTTTGTGTTTGGTTTCTCTTGAAGAGAAACTAAGCGCTTTCTCAACAGTTCTTCACGTTGTGCAATTTTCGTTTGTAACTCTGCAATTTCTTTATCTTTTTGTTCAATTAGTTTTTGTGCTTCTTCTACTTGCTTTACCGTCTCAGCAAGTTTCGATTCGTTATCTTGAACAGACTTATCTAACTCTTGAATTTTCTTCTTTAATTCATCCATTTGTTTTTGGATTTCATCACGTTCTTGTTGTTGTTTATGTAAAGTGTCTTTTTGTTGTTGAATTTGTGTATTTACATCTTCAGCAAATGCGTTTGGTGTTACTACTGAAAACATCATAAATCCTGCAGCTAATGCACAAGATGCGATTTTTATTTTTTTCATTGTGTTTTACACCGCTTTCTTTTTTCTTATTTTCCCGAATTTATCTAATAAATTTATACCATAATTACCAATGTTTTTTTGTAATGTTACGCTTTTGTAAAAGAAATGTAATATTATGCTTGTAGTTTTTTGACACTTCCATTCTAATATTGTGTTTTTTTGTAGATAAGTAAAGAAATGGAGTGGTAATTCTTTTTCTTTTGTCGTATAATTTCAGTTCTTTTACAATTATGTAACACACTCAAACTCCCTTATTATTACATAGAATAATTTACCAGTCTACCTTTTTTTCTATTATTTTCATATAACATTTTAATTTTTCAACATATAATTCGCTGCTATGCACGGCCAAATACTTTCATCACCAGAAAAAATAAAAAGTGCAAGGGCACCGCCTTGCACTTTTTAGCAATAAAATTCCGAGTGATTCAACGACTAGTATGAAGCTCCCACTCATTACAATTTCACTTTATCCCGCATTAACGGGCAGTAAGACCCCCACCTCAAGATTCAGAGAGAAACGAGGAAGATGGGCGGGCTAACCATCAGTGGGAGATGAAAAAACTCTCCACTGATGGAAGTTTCACTTTATTAATGAACCCATTTCTCTGCCCATTTTTGTACTTCTTGCATGACACTCTCTAGCGCTTTCCCTTTATCCGTTAAACCATATTCAATACGTACTGGCACTTCTGGATAAACAGCACGCACAACAATTCCTTCACTCTCTAATTCCTTTAAGCGCTCTGATAACATACGATCGCTCATATTTGGAATAATATCAGCAATTTCGCGAAATCGTTTCGGTTCTTCTAATAATGATTTAATAATTAAACCTGTCCACTTTTTACTAAGAAGGGTAAAAGCAGACTCGAACTTTGGACATAAACACGGATTATGTTCCATATGTTTCACCTCACCTTTATTATAAAATAGTTTCTTATAAAAAGTAAGTAATAAAACTTATTTTTTATATTTTTACCCAAAAAAGCTCTCTACTTGAAAGAGAGCTTCATTTTATTTTGTATACCAACCTAATCCAAGTGAACCTTCACCTAAATGCGTCCCAATTACTGGTCCGAAATAACCGATTCGAAATTCAACATGCGGGTATATTTCTTTCAATTCCCGCTCCCATTCTTTCGCTTCTTCTTCTCGATTCGCATGAATAATAACAGCTTCCACCGGGACACCTTTACTTGCTTGTTCATCAAAGATTTCTACAATACGTTTTAATGCTTTTTTACGCGTACGGATTTTTTCAAATGGAATAATAACTTTATCACGGAAATATAATACCGGCTTTACTTGTAATAAACTTCCAATAAATGCTTGTGCACCATTTAAACGTCCACCCCGCTGCAAATGATGTAGATCGTCAACAACGAAGTACGCTTCTATTGTTTTCTTCATTTCATTAAAACGAGCAATAATCTCTTCTGGACTTTTTCCTTCACTCGCCATTTTTGCACCTTCACGTGCATAAAAACCTTGTACTTCACAGCTAATTTCTGAGTCATATGTATATACATCGATTCCTTCTACCATTTGACCCGCTGTCGTTGCCGTCTGATATGTACCACTAATGCCGCTAGAAAGATGTATGCTAATCACCGCATCATACTCTTTCCCTAGTTCTTCAAATAACTCAACAAACTTCCCGATAGCCGGTTGTGATGTCTTCGGCAGTTCTTCTTGGCCCCTGACTTTCTCGTAAAAATCTTCTGCTGTAATTTCCACTTCTTCTTGATAAGATTCATTTCCTAAAATAACATTCAAAGGAATCATATATATATTTAATTCTTCACGTACATGTTTTGATATATATGCCGTACTATCAGTTACAATAGCTATTTTCATTTTCGTACCTACCTTATAAACAGTTTTATTATTTATTGTACATGAAAATGGAAAAAGGTGCATTAACTGACGAAAAAACGAGAGGTTAAAATTATAAATACTATCTCACCAATTTACAATACAAAAATTCAAATTATAATAGAAATAGTTAAACTTCTACAAAAAAGATTTGAAACTCAAAACTAGCCCTTTTAGAATAAAAAGTGCTGATTATTTATCTTGTAAGTCCTTCACCTTCTAGGAAATGAAAAAAATTAAGATAGAATCAAAGTCCGATTTCATAGGATTAACGATCAGCTTGGGTCAAAGTTGCAATTTACAAAGATAGGAGCGTATATCATTGCTATTACAATATTTTACAGTAAAAGGGTATGGCGAACATGAAATAGCTATTCAAAAATCTCGCTTTATTTGCTATGTAAGCCGCGCAACAACAGAAGAAGAAGCACAAGAATTTATCCAAAAAATAAAAAAACAACATTGGAATGCAACCCATAACTGCTCCGCTTACTTAATTGGTGAACATGACCAAATCCAAAAAGCAAACGACGACGGAGAACCGAGCGGCACAGCTGGTGTACCCATTCTAGAAGTATTAAAGAAGCGGCACTTAAAAGATACTGTGGTCGTTATCACACGTTATTTCGGGGGCATTAAACTAGGAGCAGGCGGTTTAATTCGTGCATACGGGAAATGTACAAGTGAAGGTCTCAATTATGTCGGCATCGTTGAACGAAAATTGATGCGCGTCATGAAAACAAAAATTGATTATACATTGCTTGGAAAAGTTGAAAATGAACTACGCAACTCTATATATGCTATTAAAGACATACACTACTTAGATTACGTCACGTTCGATACATATGTGGTGGAAGATCAAAAACAATCATTTACAGAATGGATGATTGAAATCACAAATGGGAAATGTACAATTAACGAAGATGAGATGCTATATCTAGAACAAGATATAGTGCAACACTAATTTATACTTAAAGGAGATTATTTATGGAAGATCGTTATCGTCATCTCCAGAATAGAAGAACAAAAAAGAAAAGAAGACGCAGAGGACTTATATTCCTCTTTTTCGCTCTCCTTATTGGAGGCGGAGGAGTTTATGCTTATAATTCCTATTCTTCTTTAATGGGAATTTACAGCGGGTTGCAGCACGATAAATCTAAACTCCGTACAGAAGATGTAGAAATTACGAAAAAACCATTTAGTCTTTTAATTATGGGAATTGAAGATTATGCAACAGGCGGCGAAAATGGACGAACTGATTCCTTAATGTTTGCGACAATTAATCCAAATTCACAAAAAGTATCTTTAATGAGCATCCCGCGTGATTCACGTGTGACAATCGTGGGGCGTGATAAAAAAGATAAGATAAACGCAGCTCATGCCTACGGCGGAGAAAAAATGGCAAAAGACACGGTCGAAAACTTTTTAAAAGTACCTGTGGATCACTATGTAAAACTGGATTTTAAAGGGTTCAAAGGTATTGTCGATGCTGTTGGCGGCGTTACAGTGGATGTTCCGTTTGATTTTTGGGAACGATCTGATGTGAACTATTACAAAAAGATTGAGTTTAAAAAAGGACAACAGCATTTAAACGGAGAAGAAGCATTAGCTTATGTTCGGATGAGAAAGCAAGATCCAAATGGTGATTTTGGACGCGCCGCTCGTCAACGTCAAGTACTTGCAGCGGTCGTACAGGAGTTAAATTCAGCTTCTACTGTATTTAAAATAAATGATCTTGCAAAAGCAATTGGGAAATATGTCAAAACTGACATACCTGTATCCGATGGTCTTGCACTCTATAAGAAATTCTCTGGCTTTGATCCATCTAACATTCAAACCGTAAAATTGGAAGGCGAAGATACGAAAATAGATGGCATTTATTATTTCGTTCCAAACGAATTAAGCATTCAAGAAATTCGCCAGACCTTTATGCAAAACTTAGAACTTGAAGCACAAGCTCCTGCTCCGGATACGCAAAAACAACCTGAAACAAAAGAACCAGCTAAACCAGCTAATGGCTCAAATACAGACGAGGGAAAGCAAGAGCCACCTAAACCTGATCATAATTCAAATACACAGGCTGGAAAACAAGAACCAACTAAACCGAATCATAATTCAAATACACAAAAGACACCTCCATCCAATCATGAGTCAGATGAAGAATGGCAAATGTCCACACATTAAAAAACAGCTGTCTCCTCTCCAGGGGCAGCTGTTTTTTCCTCTTACCAAAAATAAAATTTATTATTTATTAAAATATTCTACAATTGCTTTCACAATACGCCCTGACGCCTGACCATCACCGTATGGATTCGATGCCTTTGCCATTGCGCTGTGCGCTTCTTTATCTAATAGTAGCTCGTTTGCTAAGCTGAAAATTGTTTCTTCATCTGTACCTGCAAGCTTTAATGTACCTGCTTCAATACCTTCTGGACGCTCTGTTGTATCACGTAGAACAAGAACTGGCACACCAAGTGATGGTGCTTCTTCTTGCACACCGCCAGAATCTGTTAACATTAAGTATGAACGTGCTGCAAAGTTATGGAAATCAATGACATCAAGCGGTTCAATTAAATGAATGCGATTATGCTTCCCTAAAATTTCTCCAGCAATTTCACGAACAACAGGATTCATATGTACTGGATATACAACTTGCACGTCTTCATGTGTCTCGACAAGACGTTTAATGGCACGGAACATATTACGCATCGGCTCTCCTAAATTTTCACGGCGATGTGCTGTCATGAGAACAAGGCGATCATCTCCAACCTTCTCTAACACCGGATGTGTATATGATTCTTTTACTGTCGTTTTTAACGCATCAATTGCTGTATTTCCTGTAATAAAAATGTTTGTCTCTTTTTTATTCTCTTGTTGTAAGTTTGTTGCAGACTTCGCTGTTGGTGCAAAATGAAGATCTGCCATTACCCCTGTTAATTGACGGTTCATTTCTTCTGGATATGGAGAATATTTATCCCACGTACGAAGACCAGCTTCCACATGACCAATTGGAATTTGATTATAATAGGCAGCAAGACTTGCAATAAATGTCGTCGTTGTATCACCATGTACAAGAACGATGTCTGGTTTCGCTTCTTTCATAATCTTATCTAAACCCTCTAAACCACGAGTTGTAATATCAATTAACGTTTGACGGTCTTTCATAATATTTAAATCATAATTCGGCTTAATATCAAAAATATCTAACACTTGATCCAGCATTTGACGATGTTGCGCTGTTACTGTCACAATAGACTCAATTTGCTGTGAATGTTTTTGCAATTCTAACACGAGAGGAGCCATTTTGATAGCTTCCGGACGCGTTCCAAAAATCGTCATTACTTTAATGCGCTCTGTCATATTCAATTCCTCTCTTCTTTCAATGTCTCAATTCATCATGTACGATAACAATTGTTATTATATATGAGAATCTGAAATGACAAAAGGAAATATTTCCTAAAAGATATGTGAAACATCTCGCTTTCGAATTACCCTTCTACCAATGGAATAGTAATCAACAGCATATTGCTCCACTTCTTCTAATACATAACAATTTCTTCCGTCAAATACAATTGGCTCATTCATAAGCTGTACATATTTTGCAATCGGATACGTTCGAATACTTTCCCACTCCGTTACAATAAATGCTGCGTCCGCTTTTATAATTGCTTCGCTTATATCCATACTATATTGTACTCGGTTCATAAAGATGCGCTTTGCATGTAAAATCGCCTTCGGATCATACACAATAACATGAGCTCCTCGTGCCAATAACTGCTCAATAATTAGAAGAGACGGAGCTTCTCGTATATCATCTGTATTTGGTTTAAACGAAAGACCGAGAACAGCAACTCGTTTCCCTTGTAAATTCATGACCTTTTCTGCTTTTTCCACAAGTGAAGCTTGCTGCTTATTATTCACTTCAATAACCGCTTTTAGCAACCTAAAATCATGAGCCACATTCCCCGCAATTTGCACAAGTGCATTTGTATCTTTTGGAAAACAAGAACCGCCATACCCAATACCCGCTTTCAGAAAATGAGGACCAATTCGTTTATCAATCCCCATCCCAGCTGCCACTTCTGTCACATCAGCTTGTACTTTTTCACATATACTTGAAATTTCATTGATAAAGCTAATTTTCGTCGCTAAAAAAGCATTCGATGCGTACTTAATCATCTCCGCACTACGTATATCCGTTGTAAACACTTCAATTGACAACGACTTATAAAGATTCGCAACCCGCTTCGCAATCTCTGGTTTTTCCGCTCCAATTACAATGCGATCACCATGAAAGAAATCGTGCACGCCGCAGCCTTCTCGTAAAAACTCCGGATTTGATACAAGATGGACACTTATATCTGTTTGCAATGCCGCCTGAATCCATTCTTTCATAGCATCATTTGTTCCAACAGGAACCGTACTTTTTGTCACAACGATCACATCTTGTTTAGCATACATCCCAATATCACGGCACATATTTACAATATGTGTTAAATTTGCAGATCCATCTGAGTAGGAAGGTGTACCAACCGCCACAAAAATATACTCAACTGCCTCGTAAGCTTCTTCTCTCTTTGAAGTAAACGATAGCTTCTGCTTTAAAACAGCATCTTCCAATAATTTTTGTAACCCCGGTTCATATATCGGCAGTTCATTTTCCTCTAACAACCGTATTTTCTGTTCATCAATATCAAAACAAGTCACAGAGTGCCCAAGTGTCGCTAATCCAATCCCTGTCACTAACCCGACATATCCAGTACCTACCACCGTAATTTTCATACACACACCTCCTCCTTATGGTTCGTTTCCCTTTATTATATGAGACATCCTTCGTTTCATTTTTAAGCTTTTGTAAAAAAACAAGTCAGCTGCAGGTAAGCAGCTGACTTGTTTTTACTTACTATATCCATTCGGATGGGATGTATGCCATTCCCAAGCTGTTTGAATCATTTCTTCAAGCGAATACTTTGCCTTCCAACCTAATTCGTTATAAATCTTCTCTGATGAAGCGATAAGCCTTGCTGGATCTCCAGCGCGGCGCTCTGCGTGAGTCACATTTGCTTTCTTCTCAGTTACACGTTCACACGTTTCAATCACTTCTTTTACAGAAAATCCTTTTCCGTTTCCTAAGTTGTATACTTCATTTGTTTTTTGTTCATTTTGTAAACTTTGCAGCGCTAAAATGTGCGCCTCCGCTAAGTCTGTCACATGAATATAATCGCGAATACAAGTACCATCATGTGTATCATAATCTGTACCAAAGACAGAAATCGATTCACGTTTTCCTAATAAGTGCTGCAGCACAAGCGGAATTAAATGTGTCTCTGGCGTATGATCTTCTCCAATTGTTCCTGACACATGAGCTCCCGCTGCATTAAAGTAGCGAAGTACAACATATTTCATGCCATAAGCGGCATGAAAATCTTGTAAAATATGCTCAACCATTAATTTAGAGCGTCCATATGTATTAATTGGATTTGTTACAGTTTTTTCTGTAATCATATCTGTCTCCGGAATTCCGTACGTTGCCGCTGTTGAAGAGAAGATAAATGATGTTACCCCATGCTCCATCATTTTCTCTAGCAACGTAATCGTTGCTGTCACGTTATTTTTATAATATTTCAATGGATTGGAAACAGATTCACCAACAAGACTATTTGCCGCAAAATGCATAACAGCATCAATAGAATAGTTACTAAATACACGATCTAAATCTGCCGCGTTACTTAAATCTCCTACTTCTAAGATCGCTCTCTCATCAACACTTTCACGATGACCAGTTGATAAATTATCTAATACAACCACTTCAAATTTTTGATCTAACAATTGTTTTACTGTATGACTTCCAATATATCCTGCCCCACCAACAACTAAAATCATGGTTTCTCCCCCTATAAAAAATATATCATTATATAGCTCTATATTAATTACACAGCAATTCCTACCTGTAAAATCAACCTTCTTCTAATAGCACGTAACACGAAAAGCATCCACCTTTATTCTGCTATTTCCTCAACGCATATATTTACACAATCCTATCATAACCTTCATATAATTAAATAAGGAACATACATATTTTTCTGTAAAACATCCATATTAAGACTAATTTTTCATCTATAATTCGCTTTGAAAATGTCATATATTTCAGTTATTACAATTTAAAGTCACGCGAAAAAAAGATTGAAATCCACTCTTTTTATGATACCATATGTTATGAGCCAAAAACATATATTGAATTTTGAAGTAAAAGAGAGATTTCAATACGTTAAAATATAAAAGGTGGGGTATTAATGGACTCACGAATTATTTATGCAGTTTTGGCATCGTTCATTACCGTACTGATTGCTACCCCTTTCGTAATTAAATTAGCCTTTAAGATTGGGGCAACAGACAAGCCAAATGCTCGTAAAGTACATCAAAGCGTTATGCCTCGTCTTGGCGGACTGGCAATCTTTATCGGAGTTGTTATAGGATGCTTCGTTAGCGGCTTGTATGAACAGCGGATCGTATCGATTAGTATAGGTGCTGTCATCATCATTATCATTGGGATATTAGATGATATGTATGAATTATCTGCAAAAGTAAAATTCGGCGGACAACTTGCAGTCGCATTGTTAATCGTGAAAAACTTACAAATACCAGTGCTTTACATTCCAATTTTAGGAGAAACTGAACTTGGGTGGCTATCTTATCCAATTACAGTGTTTTGGATTGTTGGTATTACAAATGCTATTAATTTAATTGACGGACTTGACGGATTATCAGCTGGTATTTCTTCCATTGTTCTTGCAACGTTAGCTTACATGGCTGCTACTAGTGTAACTGGTGCCGGTAGTGCAATCATTTTACCGCTTGCACTCATCGTATTAGCAAGTACAATCGGATTTTTATTCTATAACTTTCATCCAGCGAAAATCTTTATGGGAGATACAGGGGCTCTGTTTTTAGGATATTGTATTGCGGTACTATCATTACTTGGACTATACAAAAGCGTAACATTGTTTAGCTTTATCGTTCCAATCATTATTTTAGGGGTACCAATCTTTGATACAACATTTGCGATTATTCGCCGCGTTGTAAATAAGAAACCAATTTCAGCACCAGATAAATCGCATTTGCATCACCGTTTACTTGCAATAGGGTTCTCTCATCGAACAACGGTGCTAATTATTTATGCATTTGGTATTTTCTTTAGTGTGAATGCCATTATTTTTTCAAAAGCAACATTATGGCTCTCCATTGTTCTTCTATTTCTTCTTATTTTAATTACTGAAATTGTGGCAGAGATTATCGGTCTTGTCCATGATCGCTATAAACCAATTATTTCAGTCTATAAAAAAGTAAAAAGACGTGAAGAATAAAAGTAATATAACCAATACAAAATAAAAATATACAAACAGGACAATCTCTTTAAAGAAATTCTCCTGTTTTTTTGTTTTCCAAAATATAGTTCGTTTGAGAATGGCCGCCTTGGAGCAAGATAACAGTACAATCTTCAAATTAGGGTGAGCATCATGATTAAGCGAACACTTTTACTTATTTGTTTGTTTTCTACTATCATCTTATGTTTTCTATCACCTATGCAGGCTGCTGTTGTATCTTCACATGAGAATCGCCCTATCTCTCATTTTGAAACACAACTGCCTCATCAATATGCTACTCCGCAAACAAAAGTGGCTTATTTGACATTTGATGATGGACCAAACAAATATACAGCACAAATTTTAAATATCTTAAAGCAAAAAAATGGAAAAGCAACTTTCTTTGTTATCGGTGGACGCGTCTCTCGTTACCCTCGAACAACAAAGCGAATCATTGAAGAAGGTCATTATCTCGGATTACATAGTATGTCTCATAATGCAAAGTACCTCTATAATGGTGATCCCTCTATTTTAGTTTCTGAAATGGAACAAGCTCGGGAGATTGTTCGGGTCATCACTGGAATTGACACACACCTCGTTCGTGTTCCTTATGGCAGCATGCCCTATTTAAAGAAAAATTATCGCGACGCTCTCGTTGCATCTCGCTATAAAATGTGGGACTGGACAATCGATACATACGATTGGAAAAGCGCTCATAATCCATCTGCCGTATTGGAACGAGTAATAAATCAAAGTGATAATCCAGTCGAAGTCATTTTAATGCATGATTCAAATGTCACTGTACAAATCTTACCAAAAGTCATTGACTATCTTCATTCACAAGGATATACACTTCTCCCTTACAATCCTTCTTCTCATTTAGAAGTTAATTTTTGGAAGGATGCGAGATTGTAACAGCTTTAGCCTCTACTAAAGCTGTTCAACTTTTATATGTATATAAATTAAAAAACCGACATAAAACCCCTTTCTTTTTACGGGAGGACAAGAGCATCTGGCCGTGCATAGAAGCGGTCAGGGCCTTTTCCTGCCACATGCAATGTTTTAAAACAAAGGGAGTAAGCAAGTGCAGGTCATGATTATTCTGCATAGCAGCGACTTATATGTCGAAACATTAAAGTATATTTATATATTTTGATATAACCACAAAAAATACCCTAAAACATGTGAAAATAAAAACCACTTCAACCAATTGAAAAGCACTTGAAATTGATTGAAGTGGTTTTTATAATGAATTCCTTTATTAAAAATCAATTCGTTCAGAAAGAAGAAAGAAACAAAAAAACCTCAATGAAGAGGTTTCTTTCGTTCTTTCTCAATGACAAGTCATTTTGCAGAACTATTATCCGTTGGCTCAAAGATAGTTAGGAGGCTATCTTCTTACATTTTCACTGTAACATAAAAAGTTACTTCTCAAATATGCAATTTTACATATTTATTACATTCTTGTCATTTTCCTATTTACATAGATTCGATATGATATATAAGTACAAATTGGAAAACTGCCCCTTTTTTTAGTGGGCGAGAGTGTCTGACTGGGTATAGAAGCAGTCGCTAGATTTATAGGAAAATTTATTCAAGAAAAAGGTGACTCCTATCACTATGAATTCTAAACAAAGTATCGTAAAACACTTACAAATATTAACAGAAATCTTTCTCATTTCCACAAAACTTGGACTCACTTCCTTCGGAGGACCTGTTGCACATCTTGGCTATTTTCATAACGAATACGTTCAGAAGCGAAAATGGATGGACGAAAGAAGCTATGCCGATTTTGTAGCACTTTGTCAATTCCTTCCCGGCCCTGCTAGTAGTCAAGTTGGAATCGGAATTGGATTATCACGGGGTGGTATACTTGGAGCTATTGTTTCTTGGCTTGGATTTACGCTCCCTTCCGTTCTTGCGCTCGTCCTGTTTGCTTCGTTACTGCAGCAGATTGATATTGCACACGCGGGATGGATTCACGGCTTAAAACTAGTGGCCGTAGCGATTGTCGCTCATGCATTATGGGGAATGGCGCAAAAGCTAACACCAGACCGGAGCCGCATAGCGATTGCAGTTATCGCAGCGGCTACCGTTCTATTATTCCAAACAGCTTGGATACAAATCATCGTTATTCTATTCGCGAGCATCGTGGGATGGCTCTTATACAGGGAGCACACAATAACAACTGAAACAGAAATATCTATTCCCATCTCACGAAAAGTCGCAGCGCTATGCCTATCTTTGTTCTTTCTCTTATTAATACTATTACCGATATTACGCCCTTTCTCGCACTGGATTGCTATGTTTGATAGTTTCTATCGCTCAGGTTCTCTCGTCTTTGGCGGCGGTCATGTCGTTCTTCCGCTCCTAGAAAATGAATTTGTGTCAAATGGCTATATAACGAAAGAACAATTTCTCGCTGGTTATGGAATGACGCAAGCCGTTCCTGGACCATTATTTACATTTGCCGCTTATATCGGAGCAATTATGAACGAAGCCGCCGGGGCAACAATTGCGACAATTGCTATTTTTCTTCCCGCCTTCTTACTCGTTGTCGGCGTATTGCCTTTTTGGGATGCACTGCGCCGCAAACCGTACGTACAAGGAGCTATGTTTGGTATAAATGCAGCGGTTGTCGGCATTTTACTCGCCGCTTTTTATCATCCAATTTGGACAAGCTCGGTTATACAGCCCGCTGATTTCGTTGTCGCATTACTCTTATTTACAATGCTTGCCTTTTGGAAAATGCCGCCGTGGGTTATTGTTATAATTGGTGCGATAAGTGGAATGATTTTGTCGGTATTGTAAAAGCTAAGCTTACATCCTCCTCACATTTTGGAGGATTTTACCATTAATTTTCTAAATATTCAATTTATTATCCTTGCAAATTATGTTACGATTTATAGAATAAACAAGTCTAGAAATAGCAGTTGCATTGCGCATGCCTAAAAATCGGCTCTGGTTCTCTCGAATGATGATTGTTGTGATGTTTGTAATCATTTCATGGGGACTATCTACATTTTCTTTATTTACACAACAGGAGTTTAGAAAATTCATAGGCTGGGGACAATACACTGACTATGAAGTAGATCGGGCACCACAACTACCAGCACCAGATATATCGGCGGAAATAATGCATTTATCGGCGTTATCTGTAATATATCGGCGGAAATGATACATTTATCGGCGTTATCTGTAATATATCGGCGGAAATGATACATTTATCGGCGATTCGACAAGGTATAAAGACCTTTCGACAACGTTCAACATGCGAATCGCCCATTCACTAGAACTGGATCACACCAAAAAGTGGACTTTTTTGGTCAACTTCATTTCTTTACTACTCCTAAAACTTCACAAGCTCCATCCCACTTGGAAGCTTACTCTCTGTTAAAATACGTAACTCTTCAACACGCTTCATGACATAAGACGAACGTTTCACCAGCTCTGCATCTATATAAGCTGGATGCACCATAACTTCAACGGTTGTCCCGTCCTGTACACGCCCATTTAGTTTTGTAAAGTAATCGCTCGTTACACCATCTCCGTAAAAATCGTGAAAAAACACATCAGAAAATGGGCGTACTGCACACTCTTGTTCACAGCGGCGCACCGGAAGATGATATTTCTCTGCTAATCGCTCTAAGACGTCATGCAAAATTGGCAGTGCGTGAATGTGATGATGACTATCAAGGTGCGTCGGTGTTAAGCCATATGATAAAAACTTTTCAATTTGCGCGGCCCACTCTCGCTCGGCGTCATATGGATCTACCCTTCCTTCCCACACCGTACTTTGCGAATGAAACGAACCATCTTTTTTCACAAGAGAGAGTACATCAGAAAGAAGCGGTTTTCCTGCTGTTAATACAAGATGTACTCCAACTCCGAGCGTCTTATATTGCTTCGCTAATTGCACGGCATGTTCTAAACCCGGCATATTCATCATCATCGTTGCGGAATTAACAAACCCATTCACATGCGCGTCAATAATACCGTAGTTTACCCCTCGTGTTAATCCGAAGTCATCTGCGTTTACAATTAATTGAATCATTACGTCCCCTCCTATATACATCTATTTTAATTCTTCAATAGATACTTTCCTGGTACACAACATAAAAAGTCACCTACATTTGTTTTCACATGACACGTGGCAGAAAAAGGCCCTGACCGCTTCTACACGCGGCCATCCCCTCTCGACCACCTAAAAAAGAAAGGGGTTTTTTCAATTTGAATTCAAACTGAAAAAAAAGCGGGCTGAACTGCGCCGCTTTTAGTTCTCCACTTTCTTGAAAAATTGCGGAAGATACTCTTTATGAGCTTCCAGCAT
The DNA here is from genome assembly GCF_900116295.1 of Bacillus sp. 103mf. Taxonomy (GTDB): domain Bacteria; phylum Bacillota; class Bacilli; order Bacillales; family Bacillaceae_G; genus Bacillus_A; species Bacillus_A bruguierae. The sequence continues at coordinate 35,594 of NZ_FPAF01000021.1, read as the reverse complement.
TTCATCTAACATTTGTTTTGCTACTTTATCAGATGGGACAAGCGGATTAATCGTCATCGCCAGCAGCGCTTTATGATAATCACCTGTTATAGCTGCTTCAATTGTTACACGTTCAAACGATTTAATTTGTTGTACTAAACCGCGAATTGACACTGGTAAGTCCCCAACCGCAATCGGCTTTGGACCATCCTTTGTAATGACGCAGTTTACTTCAACAGCAGAATCAGCTGGTAAACTTGCGATTGTACCATTATTTCTTGTATTTACAGGCTGAATATCGCCTTTATTGTTGTAAATAGACGTAATTAAGCTGCATGCAGCATCACTATAATATGCTCCGCCGCGTTTTTCTAGTTGCGGTGGTTTACTATCTAAATTCGGATCTTTATACAGTTCAAACAGATCATTCTCTAGCTTCTTCACCACTTCTGCACGTGTACCATTTTCCAGTGACGCTTGCTTTTCTTCTTCTAACATTTCACGTGTTTTGTAGTAATAACGGTGGTATGGGCATGGAATTACACGAAGCGCGCGAATGAAATCGGGTTCCCAATCAAGCATTGCAATATTTTGCATCGTAATTTGTTTCTCCGGATCTGTTACTAATTCTAGCACACGGTCCATGACGCTCACACCATCTAAATAGACATCCAATCCATACACCATATGGTTTAAACCCGCAAAATCAACATGTACACGGCTTGGATCTACATCGAGAATCTTTGCTAATCCCATATGAATCCCGATCGGAACGTTGCATAACCCGACAACCTTTTGAATGTTTGTATAGCGAAGAACGGCTTCTGTTACCATACCCGCTGGATTTGTAAAATTAATTAACCATGCGTTTGGACAAAGCTCCTCTATGTCTTTACAAATATCTAAAATAACAGGAATCGTTCTTAAGCCCTTAAATAAACCGCCAGGACCATTTGTCTCCTGGCCGATCACATCATATTTTAACGGGATGGCTTCATCTTTTCCGCGCGCTGCTAATAACCCAACGCGAAATTGTGTTGTAACAAAGTCCGCATCTTTTAACGCTTCGCGGCGATCTAGTGTAAGATGAATATCAATTGGAACTCCTGCTTTTTTCACCATACGCTTCGCTAAGTTACCAACAATCTCTAACTTTTCTTTTCCTTTTTCCACATCAACTAACCAAATTTCACGAACAGGAAGTTCATGATAGCGCTTAATAAAACCTTCAATTAACTCCGGCGTATAACTAGAGCCACCGCCAATTGTTGTAATTTTTATTCCACACATACTACACGTTCCCCTTTCGCATTGATTTTTTTATAACTGGAAAGTTTATTCAATGTAGTACTGTAATTTCTATTTTTTCTCCTCTTGCTTCTGATTGTATGAGCTCATATTGGAAATGATGCGCTTCATTCATCGTTTCCCGTGCTTCTTCAGCTAAAGCAATTAAAAAGTACGCCAAGTGCTTTTCACACCTGGCGTACTTTTCTTCTCTTTTCTATTTAAGCTGATTATTTAAACTCTCAATCTTTTTCTTCCAATACATTGTCATTGCAAACCATATCATGAAGTAAATGATAATAAAGCTTCCTACGCAAATGAGAATGGCACTTGCATGATTAGGAACCCATCCCATCCATACTGCCGCTGGAAGAAATGTTCCTAGTAATATAATGAAATGAATGATTGTTTGTTTTAACAGGCTCCATTCTTCCCTCTCAAAAACAAAAGAAGCAACGGAGAAGATCATCCCAATTATATTTGCTGCAACAAGTTGAATTAACAATGTCCTTATCTCTATTGTCTCCATCCCATTCGCATAACCGATCCCCAAAAATAATAAGCTATAAAACATCGCCATCCCCATACCAGCTGCCAACTTTGCACCTATTCTATCCATCATCATACTAACCTCCTATATTCAAAACTTCTTTAATAAGCGGAACATATTTTCGCGAAACGTACTCTTTCATCCCATTTGAAAAATGAGCACACATGCTGCCACTAAACGACATTTCAAAACTTTTCACATGCTTTATATTTGCAATTGTCGATTTTGAGAACCTAACAAATCCTTCTCGCTGTAAGGCACTCTCTAATTCATACAGCCGGTGTTTTACTTCAAGGTTTCCTTTTGTCGTTTGGGCAAATACCTTTCTGCCTTCCGAATAGAACCAATATATTTCCTTAAACTCCAATAAATAAAACTGCTGATCTTCTATCCCAACAATTTGCTTGATCGTCCCCCCTTCTAATATTTTCAAAATGTGCTGAACATCTTCAGTCATTTCTTTCGTCCTTATCACGATTTCTAGTTCTTCATGTGCTGGGTCTAAATCAATATGAACCTTCATATCGCCCCCCCTTTACTACTTCATTTTTACATAAATGTGGAAAAAATAAATGGATATGTACATAAGTGGTCCAGTTATTTGTTTAACTTGTCATTTTCAATACATAAAAAAGACCTTGCACCCGCAAGGCCTATTTTCTATCTAACATCTTCCTATATAAATTAACAAACTCACTCGCTAATTCCTTCATTGTTATAGCATTCATAAGGTGATCCTGCGCATGAACGAACAGTAACGTAAGTTCGACCCGTTCGCCGCCTGCCTCTTGTTGAATCAATGTTGTTTGTAAGCGATGCGCTTCCTTTAACTCGCTGTCTGCTTCTTGCAATTTTCCGTCCGCTTCGGAAAGCTTTCCTTGTTTCGCAAATTGAATTGCCTCCATCGCTGAGCTTCTCGCATTTCCCCCATGTAAAATTAAATGAAAAGCCGTTGTCTCTATCGTATCCATTTCCCTCTATTGCTCCCCCTTTTCTTCTGCCAACTTTTGCTTATCCCACATTTTTAAGAATGGGAAATAGATGAAAAAAGCTAAGCAGAAGTTTACTAACTGCATCACAACACCTGAAATCTTACCGCCCGTTGCTAAATAGCCGCTAAACAGAATCGGTGTTGTCCACGGCACAGCTGCGCCGCTTGGCCGCGCCACAAATCCCCATTCCATCGCAAAATAAGTCACAATCGTTAGAACAAGGGGAACAAAGATAAATGGAATCAGAAGAAGGGGATTTAACACAATTGGCATTCCAAATGTCACCATCTCATTAATATTAAAAATACCTGGTCCAATGGATAGCCTACCCAAACTTTTTAATTGCTGACTTCTTGCAAATAGTAACATCGCTATGACAAGTGCGAGCGTTGCACCAGAACCACCCATATAAATCCATAAATCAAAGAATTGCTTTGTAATTGTATTTGGTACTTCCTGCCCAGCTTGAAAAGCGACGCGGTTTTGATCCATTAATGAGAGCCAAATTGGATCCATCACTCCGCCAACAATTGCCGCTCCGTGAATCCCGCATGCCCACAATAATTGAATAAGAATAATCGCAATCACAGCTCCAAATATACTAGCACCCAGTGTGCTAAGCGGCGCTTGTAGCAATTGTCCCACAATATTATGAATACTTCCAAATGAAGTGTGTTCTAGAATTAACCGTATAATCCACACTACAGTAATCACAACAAAACCAGGAATCAGTGCAACAAACGAACGCGACACTGCTGGCGGTACTGTTTCTGGCATTTTAATCACAATATTTTTCTGTATAATAACGCGGTATATTTCTGTAGATATAAGTGCTAAAATCATCGCCACAAATAAACCTTGGCTGCCAGTAAGTACAGTTGGAATCACACCTTCTACTAAAATACTTTCCTTCGTCGTTTCTGCAATATGTGAAACTTGAAATGGTGTTGCTAATAAGAAAGATACAAGTGACAACGCCCCTGATGCTAATGCATCTACTTTATACTGTTCTGCCAATCTGTAAGCGATTCCAAAAGTGGCGATTAAAGACATAATATTAAATGTGGCACTTACCGGATACCCTAATGCTTTTTGCCAGCCCGCCCCAAATAAATTGGCCATAAAATCATTATATCCAGGTATCGGCAACGCACTAATAATTAAGAAAAAGGATCCGATAATTAAGAAAGGCATCGTTAAAATAATTCCGTCTCGAACAGCTTGTAAGTGACGCTGCTCTGCAATTCTTCCTGCTACAGGCATAACGTATCTTTCTAAAAATCCCGTCATCCTCTCCACTCTCCTTATGCCTTCGTTGACAATGCTGCTTGTAACACCGCTTCCCCATTACAAAGTCCGTAGTGTACAGATTGAATGACATTCACGGGTATACCTTTTTCTTTACAGAGCTCTTGCATTTTCGGTAATAGATAGCGCACCTGCGGGCCGAGTAATAATACATCTGCTTCATCAATATGATTACGCACTTCCGACCCAGATACAGCCCAAATTCTAGCTTCTATCCCTTGCGCCTCTGCTGCTTTCTCCATCTTTGTTACAAGCAAACTCGTTGACATACCAGCAGCACAGCAAAGCAAAATATTCATATGACGCCCCCTTTCTCATTAGCTCTTATAGCTCCCCATAAGGTTAAGCTAACCTATATATATGTCTAGGGGAATTCTCATATGACGAGCATATGAACAAAAAATTCTCTATGCTACATTCGCTTTCTCTCACTTTCTTTATCATTAAGTGAAGCTTCCATCAAGAAGGACTTACTATTTTGCAAATAGCATTAAAAAACAGCAAGTAGCCATTACTTGCTGTTTTTAACGTGCCTCGTTAAGGTACCAACCATCACCATATAAAAAAGGTAACCTTTTCAGATTACCTCTTTTCCTTTATTGCTATAGAATGAAGTTATCCAATCACTATGAATGGATTTTACACACTCTCTTTTGCCGGCCGATATAATACTTGTACGAGACGATCATATTCACGCCTTGTAATTTCTTTATTATATAGCTTTAACAATAAATCTTTATGCTCTTTCGAAAATGCCATTTTTTTAATGATTTCTGGATACATGAAAACTTTCCCCTCCGTTTCATGAATAAGACTAAATCCAGTAAACATTAGCGTTTCTGACTTGTATAGTTTGTAAAAACCAAACAAATAGAACTTATGTTCGTATAAGAATTATAAAATATTTTTCTTCAAAGTACAATTCTAAAATGTTAATTCTTCTTTTTATTTATTCCCTAAACATTTCAAAATTATAATATCATAATCTTCCCTAAAGTACATACATATTTTTTGTCACTTTTTTGAATAAATTTTCCATAACGGTAAGAAAATAATGGCAAAAAAGAAGAGGAGTAGGCATATGGATACTGTTACATTATCACGCGCTTTCTTTGGATCATCGTTAGCCTTCCATATTATTTTTGCAACGCTAGGAATTGGTCTTTCCTTAATGATTTTTATAAGCGAGGTATTATATCACTGGAAAAAGGACCCCGATTACTCTGTGATGGCAAAAAGATGGACGAAAGCATTTGCGATTCTTCTTGGTGTTGCCATTCCAACAGGAACAATTGTGGGCGTCCAAATTTCCTTACTTTGGCCTGGCTTTGCGAAGATTGTCGGACAAGTCATTTCCGTCCCATTTCAAATTGAAATTTTCGCCTTCTTCCTAGAAGCATTGTTCATGTCCATTTATGTGTATGCTGCAGATAAATTACCACCATTTATGCGATTAATATCGCTCTTTTTTGTGATGTTCGGGGCAACTGCATCTGCTGTACTTATTACATCAGCAAATACATGGATGAATACACCAGCGGGATTTTCAATGGCTGCAGACGGTTCAGTCTATAATGTTGATCCTTGGAAAGCCTTTTTTAATCCAAGCTTTTTCACAAGCTCCATTCATGTTGTCATTACAGCTTATGCAACAGGAGCTGCTGTCATCGCTTCGATTGCCGGTTTTAAATTATTAAAACGAAATAAAAGTGCACAGGAGATTACCTATCATAAAAAAGGATTATATTTAGGTTTAATCGTCACATTTATTACAGGCGCAATTATGTGGCTTTCTGGACATGAATCTGCGATTGCCTTGCATGAGCACTCACCGGAGAAATTAGCAGCAGCAGAAGCATTATTTCAGACACAGTCACATGCACCGCTAGCCGTTGGAGGCATTCTCGATCCAGAAACAAACAAATTAAAATACGCAATTGAATTTCCAAACCTGCTCAGTATGTTAGTCGGTCTGTCTCCAAATACAGTTGTAAAAGGATTAAATGAATTTCCACAAGAAACGTGGCCGCCTTTTTACACACATCTATTCTTTGACTTAATGGTCGGAGCGGCTACATTTACATTCGCCGTCGCTGCAATTGCACTTGGATATTGGTACTTCATTTACCGAAAAAAAGGAGGGCAATTACCAAAATGGATGCTTTGGGCCATTGCGGCTTGCGGTCCGATTATGCTTCTTGGCATTGAATTTGGCTGGATTTTCAGCTGCAGCGGCCGGCAGCCTTGGACGATTTACGGTTTTCAGCGGACGACAGATGCTGCCACGCGCGCCGATTTCGTTGGACCATTATTCATCGTATTTGTCATCCTTTATATTGCACTTGGTGCTTTAACTATTTTCGTATTACGAACATTCTTTAAACGCCATCCATTAAAGGCCGACTTACAAGCGAACAGGGGGGATTCACATGCATGAAGCAAGTATCGCTATTATCATTCTCTGGGCTGTCATTTTTGTATACAGTATTTTAGGCTCAATTGATTTCGGAGCTGGCTTTTGGGGGATGGTATACGCAAAGCATCCAACACTTGCTGGAAAACTTGCGAATCGCTACTTGTCTCCAACGTGGGAAGTTACGAATACATTTCTAGTCTTTGTCGTTGTCGCGTTTCTCGGATTCTTTCCAAAGGCTGCATTTACACTTGCAACAGCAATGTTTGTACCTGTTACCTTAATTCTCATTCTCGTTGCCATTCGCAGTACCTTTATGGTGTTCGCTTACTCTGTGCCAAAGTACGAGCGTGTACTGCGCACGATTTCAGGCATTACAGGTCTATTAATTCCAGCTCTCTTAATTACAGTTCTCCCTGTAACAGAAGGAGCTTTCATTACGACTGCTAACGGGAAAGAAACGCTACTATATGGAAAGTTATTATCAAGCCCGGTCGTATATTGGTACATGCTCTTTGGCTTAACATCCGAACTCTTTTTATCAGCACTCTTTCTCGCTGACTTTGCTAGCGAACAAGGATCTCAAGAGACATATCGTCTCTATCGAAGAAATGCCATCTTACTCGGCCCTGCCACGCTTGTCACCGCTATCATCGCACTTGTCGTAATGGAACCGGAAACACATTGGCTCATGGATGGTTTAATTAAACAGTTCCTATGGTTTACAATCTCAATTATCTTTTTTATCATTGGCTATTCCTCACTTTGGTGGACGAACAAAAAACAAGGAATACTAGGCTGGCCGCGTATCGCTGTTCTTTCTGTCGTTGCCCAGTATGGATTTGCAAGCTATGCTTACGGCGTTGCACATCTTCCGTATATTATTTATCCAGAAGTGACCGTGTTCACAAGTTTTACAACGACAGAAACGTTTTATGCACTGCTCATCCTCTATGCAATCGGGATCGCAATTTTATTACCAGGATTCATCTTCTTCTGGAACTTATTCTTGAAAGATCGATCATTTTTAAAGTGAAACGAACGGTTCACTACAGAGGCTGCCGATATATCGACGTTATTTGTGATATATCGGCGTTCCAACAAAATATAAAGTGAAACTTCCACTCGCTCCCGCCCGCCTAAAAAAAGAGTTTTTTGTCGGTTATATAATAAAAATACTTAGTCAAACATCATCTACCACGAAATAAGTAGCATATTTCTCTCCACATTTACCTACCAAAAGAAAATTAGGTAGATGCACGTAGCAACTTTTCTCTTATAAATACCTAATAGGCACATACTGGATATGTGCCTATTTTCATTCAATATTCCCTATATGCTATGTCTTTTCCCTAAAGTATCAAACGCCCATATTTACAATAGTTAGTGTAATGCCTCAAGCCTTCTTTTAACAATTTGAATATAATTAAGTAGAAAGTCTCGGACAAGTTGAAATACCCTTGTTCAAACTAAAGAATCAAGAAGGGTAGGCTAGCTATGGGTATTGAAATTTGGATTACGGTTTTCGTTTTTCTCCTCACCATGCTCATCATCTTCTGGCGGCCAAGAGGATTAAATGAAGCATGGCCAGCTGCAGTTGGAGCGGGGATTATCATTATTACCGGGCTCGTATCACGCAGTGACATTGCAGATATCATTGGTAAAATCGGCGGCGCCTCTATTACCATTCTGGCCACAATTGTTATGGCTGTTATATTAGAAAGTTTTGGTTTCTTCCACTGGGCAGCGGCCAGACTCGCAAACTTAGCAAAAGGCTCCGGGCGTCGTCTATATTGGTACATTCAATTACTCTGTTTTCTCATGACATTGTTGTTTAATAACGATGGTAGTATTTTAATAACAACACCAATTTTAATTTTGCTTCTGAAAAACCTCCAATTAAAACCACATCAACAAATTCCATATTTATTAAGCGGCGCATTAATTGCAACTGCTTCTAGTGCTCCAATTGGCGTTAGTAATATTGTAAATTTAATTGCACTAAATATCGTTCATATGACACTCTATATGCACACAGCGATGATGTTTGTACCTGCAACGTTAGGGCTCCTCTTTATGTCATGGCTCATGTATATGGTTGTGAAAAAGAAATTACCGAAAAAACTACCAACATCCGCTTATGACATTGAAGAAGTCTTTTTCACAAAACAGTTTCACCCATTAAAAGGGACAGATTCTGTTGATACAAAAAGCAAACGCTCCAAATTTATGTTAAAAGTGTTACTGTTTGTCTTTCTTATGCGCTGTCTCCTTTTCGTTGCCTCATTCTTTGCAGTTCCGATTGAAATTGTTGCCGTAATTGGCTCTCTCGTTCTGCTCCTATGGAGATGGTATTATTTACGAACAAATCCAGTCGATATATTAAAAAAGACACCGTGGCACATTCTCGTTTTTGCTTTTTCTATGTACGTTATTATTTACGGACTCCATAACGCTGGATTAACAACTTGGCTTGTGCAAGTATGCGAACCGATTGTGAATCAAAGTTTATTGTACGCAAGTTTTATCATGGGCGGACTCGTTTCAATTCTATCAAACATTTTTAACAACCATCCTGCCCTAATGATTGGAACCATTACCTTAACAAAAATGGGATTAGATCCTATTACCCTCAAAACAATCTACCTTGCAAACATCATTGGTAGCGACATAGGATCATTGTTATTACCAATCGGTACACTTGCATCTCTTATTTGGATGCATATCCTAAAGCAAAATAAAATTAAAATAAAATGGAAAGATTACTTGAACGTCTCCTTAATTGTCATTCCACTCACCACAATCGTAACCCTCTTCCTCTTATTCTACTGGGTACAGCTCGTCTTTGCTCGTTAACTTATTAAACGAAACAAAATCCCCCTGCTCTCGCTCAGCAGGGGGATGATTATCTATATTAGGTTAGGTACACGTGATCATAGATTGAAAAGGTGTTCAGAAAGGTACTTTCTACATAAATCTATTTAAAACCCTAGCACACAAAACAAAGCAGGCTCTCCACTTGCCTTCTACCTTTGTTTTACATCGCACGGGGCAGAATAAGGCACTGACCGCTTCTATGCACGGCCAGACGCTCTCGCCCACCCCTAAAAAAGAGGTCTTTATGTCGGTTTTTCAATTTGCATTTATATACTTCAGGTTTTTCATTTCAGTCTTTCTACTCATCTATATAACTGACTACCTGCTTCTTTAAACTCTTCTGCTTTTTCTTTCATACCTTTCTCAATTGCTTCTGTTGTTTCTAAATCATTCTCCTTCGTATACTCACGAATATCATGCGAAATTCTCATACTGCAAAACTTTGGACCACACATAGAGCAGAAATGCGCTGTTTTTGCTCCTTCTGCTGGCAATGTTTCATCATGATATTCCATTGCACGCTCAGGGTCTAATGATAAATTAAATTGATCACGCCAACGGAATTCAAAGCGCGCTTTTGAAAGAGCGTCATCGCGCTGATGTGCTGTTTTATGACCTTTTGCAAGGTCAGCAGCATGCGCGGCAATTTTATACGTAATAACACCTTCACGAACATCATCTTTGTTTGGCAGGCCAAGATGTTCTTTCGGTGTTACATAGCAAAGCATGGCTGTACCGAACCAGCCAATCATCGCTGCACCAATTGCCGAAGTAATATGATCATAACCAGGTGCAATGTCTGTCGTTAACGGTCCAAGCGTATAAAACGGTGCACCATGACAAATGTCGAGTTCTTTATCCATATTCTCTTTAATTAAATGCATCGGTACATGTCCTGGCCCTTCAATCATCACCTGAACATCATGCTTCCAAGCAATTTTCGTAAGTTCCCCTAATGTTTCAAGCTCAGAAAATTGCGCTTCGTCGTTTGCATCCGCAATTGAACCAGGGCGTAATCCATCTCCTAAAGAGAAGGAAACATCGTACTTCTTCATAATTTCACAAATTTCTTCAAAGTGTGTATATAAAAAGTTTTCTTGATGATGATATAAACACCACTGCGCCATAATTGAACCACCGCGTGATACAATTCCTGTTACACGCTTTGCTGTAAGCGGAATGTAACGAAGCAGCACACCAGCATGAATTGTAAAGTAATCTACCCCTTGCTCCGCTTGTTCAATTAGCGTATCACGGTATACTTCCCACGTTAAATCTTCCGCAATTCCGTTTACCTTTTCAAGCGCTTGGTAAATCGGCACTGTTCCAACTGGTACAGGAGCATTACGAATAATCCATTCACGCGTTGTATGGATATTTTTTCCGGTAGAGAGGTCCATAATTGTATCAGCACCCCAGCGCGTTGCCCACGTCATCTTCTCAACTTCTTCAGCAATAGAGGATGAAACAGCTGAGTTCCCAATATTCGCATTTACTTTCACATGGAAGTTACGTCCAATAATCATCGGTTCTGCTTCCGGGTGATTAATATTTGCTGGTAAAATAGCACGACCTTCAGCGATTTCCTTTCGCACAAATTCTGGCTCTACACCTTCGCGAATTGCTACATATTCCATCTCTGGTGTGATGATACCTTTACGTGCATAATGCATTTGCGTGACATTTGACCCGTCTTTTGCACGGAGCGGCTTCCGTCCCATTTGCGGAAATATAGGTGTATGTTTAGCTGCTGCTTTCACTCCATCATCTTCCGGTTTCACTTCACGGCCTTCATACTCTTCTATATCTTCCCGTTCCATAACCCAGCAGCGGCGCGGCGCCTGAATCCCCTTTTCTAACTCCACTTTGTAATTAGGATCCGTATAAGGACCACTCGTATCATATACACGAATAGCCGGGTTTGGTACACCGTTTGTATCGCTTTGTGCAATCTCACGCATTGGTACTTTCATATCTTCACGCGTACCTTCTACATATACCTTTTTGCTTCCTGGTAAACTTGACTTTAGCTCCATTTGCTCAGCTGAAACAGATTGTTTCATCATTTTTTCCTCCCCTGTGTCTTCGCTTTTCTTTAGATCCAGTTTCGCCTCCTAAACAGTCGGCTCCACCTTTCTTACGACAAGGACGAGAACTAGCGGCTAGCAATGCCCAAATAAAAAAGCCAGGCCCATAATAAAGAATAGGACCTGGCAACATAAGACATTGTTATGTAAAGCCGACAACTTCCCTCCGCTGGTACGAACCAGATCAGGTCCAAAGGGTTAAGAAGCTTCAACACGCTTCTCTCTCAGCCCAGCTCTCTTGGGCACCCCTAGTTTATCACTGATTAAATTTTTACTACGCTCCTATCATACATCATTGTCTAACAAATGCAAAGGTATTTACATTTTTTCTTTTTCACTCAAAAAATAGTTATTTCACTTAGTACAAGCCGAATCCACACTTCATACATATATAATATAAGTTGGTGTAGGACATACGTCTTGTACGGACATTTCGCTTTAAGAACGGGGGTGAAAGAGTTGCTAAACCTACAATCTACTATAACCATACTCACTTTTCTCGTAACTATGCTTATCATCTTTTGGCGACCAAAAGGAATGAATGAAGCGATTCCAGCAACAGTTGGAGCAATGATTGTCATTTTAAGCGGTGCCGTTTCTTTTACCGACTTAGGTGATGTTAGCTCAAAAATTATTGACGCTGCCATAACAATTATGGCTACCATTGTCATGGCAATCGTACTAGAGAGTTTTGGCTTTTTTCACTGGTGTGCCGTTCAACTTGCGAAAAAAGCAAAAAACTCTGGTATTCGCCTGTTTTGGTATACAAATCTTCTATGCTTTCTCATGACATTATTCTTCAATAACGATGGTAGCATCTTAATTACAACTCCCATTTTACTGCTTTTGTTACACCATTTACGACTTACACATAATCAAAAAATACCTTACTTAGTAAGCGGTGCGCTCATTGCTACTGCCTCAAGTGTACCGATTGGCGTAAGCAATATTGTAAATTTAATCGCCTTAAAAATTGTTCATATGGATTTATACATGCATACAGCAATGATGTTTGTACCTGCCACTTTAGGTCTCCTCTTTATGGCGTCCCTATTATTCCTCATCTATCAGAAACAATTACCGAAAACACTCCCGTTCTTACCGATACATTTAGATGAAAATTTCGTAAAAAAATCCTTTCATCCTTTGCAACCACGATCCGAGGTAGCTGAAAATCGGAAGCGAACACGATTTATGTTTAGAATTCTATTATTTGTTCTATGCGTTCGTATCAGCTTGTTTATCGCATCGTACTTTCAATTTTCCATCGCCATCACAGCAGTCATTGGCTCTATTATTTTACTCGGGTGGAGATGGTACAAACTGCGCATTCCACCGATTGATATGATTAAAAAAACACCTTGGTATGTGTTAGTTTTCGCATTTTCTATGTACGTAATTGTATACGGACTTCATAACATCGGTTTAACTGAACTGCTCGTTACAAAACTTCATCCACTCATCACCAGTAGTTTATTTCATGCCAACTTTATTATGGGAGGCTTAATCTCTGTCCTCTCTAACATTTTTAATAACCATCCTGCCTTAATGATTGGTACAATCACTCTTACCGAAATGGGGCTAGATCCTATTACATTGAAAACGATTTATCTTGCAAATATCATCGGTAGTGACATGGGTTCACTACTACTGCCAATCGGTACATTAGCAACTTTAATGTGGATGTTTATTACAAGGAAAGGAAAAGTAAATATCAGCTGGGGCACGTATATGAAAGCTACATTCCTCGTCATTCCGCCAACTGTCATTTTCACGCTATTTTGCTTATATTATTGGGTTACATTTATCCTGCATTAACGGGCAGTAAGACCCCCACTGACGGAAGTTTCACTTTATCTTCGCAGCTTAAAAGTTAGAAGAAAAAACGTATGTAATTACAAGAAGGGAGATTACTATGCTTCATTTACAAAAATATATCAATCAACCTGTGCAAGTAACGCTGTCTGGAAACCTTCCATTTGAAGGGATTATGATTGATAAAGGATCAGATATTATTGTATTGTACGATGGAGAAAAATACATGTATATCTCTAGTTTACACATTCAACACTTAACTCCGATAATTGACTCATTACAATTTGATAATCTGACAATTCCAGAATCTCTATTACCACAAGATATGATATCAACTGAATCCACCATTTCGCTTCGAAAAACATTACAAGTAGCAAAAGGACAATTTATTGAACTTGCATTATCATATGAACATTTCTTACATGGATACGTCACTCATATTATGAATGACTATTTTGTCTTCCTCTCACCTGTCTATCAAACGTTATACATCCCATTTCATCACGTAAAATATCTTATTCCGTATAAAGAAGCAGAAACGCCTTATGGCTTAGAAAGAGAGAAACTATCGCCAGCACCTTCCAAACTTACGCTTGCCCGTACGTTTTCTGAGCAAATAAAAAAACTAAAACAACAAATTATCTTACTCGATTTAGGTGCAACAAATTATAAGATAGGAAAGCTAGTTGAAGTGACCGACAATCAAATTGAACTTATTACAGCACGTAACCAGCATTTTCATTTTAATTTACACCATATTAAAGCAATCCATTTTCCGTATCAAAATCATAAATAATAAAAGGGCTGACTCAAAAGAGGAAATTCTCCCCCTTTTAAGTCAGCTCCTTTACCTTTTAAGGTATCATCCAAGTTAAATAATAAGCTTGAATATATGTGATAATGCCGATGATTGTTACAAAGAATAAACTATGTTTCAATGTGAAGCGGAATAAATCCGATTCTTTCCCAGCAAGTCCAACTGCCGCACATGCAATTGCAATCGATTGCGGCGAAATCATTTTACCTGTTACACCACCTGTTGTATTTGCCGCAACAAGTAATACTTCCTTTACACCTACTTGCTGCGCTGTAATTGCTTGCAGGTTTGAGAACAATGCGTTTGCAGATGTATCTGATCCTGTTAAGAATACCCCAATCCATCCAAGGAATGGTGAGAAGAATGGGAATAAGCTTCCCGTTCCTGCTAACGCTAATGCTAACGTTGACGAAAGTCCAGAGTAATTTGCGATAAATGCAAAACCAAGTACTAATCCAATTGATAGAATTGGCATTTTTAATTCTTGCAACGTTTCTTTAAATGTAGCTACTGCTTGTTTTGGACTCATTTTTAAAACAAACATTGTAATGATACATGCAATTAAAATTGCTGTTCCTGTTGCCGATAAAATATCAAGCTTCAATACAGCTTCATACGGTGTCGGTTTATTAACAATCGGCTCTGCCTTCATTACTAAATTATGCAGACCCGGAACTTTAAATTTAAACACTAAGCTTTCAAGCGCGCCGCCTGGAACAAATAAATCTTTAAAGAATTTCTGGCTCCAAATAACAACCATTACCGTTAAGATAATAAACGGTGACCATGCTTTTAAAACTTTTCCTGTTGTTAAATTCATTGTAGAACCAGCAGCTACCGTTGCCGCAGCTTCTGCTTGTCCTTTTCCAGAACGATAAATCTCTTTTGGTTGCCATACTTTTAAGAATAACGCTAAACTCACTAAGCTTACTAATGCCGATGTAATGTCTGGAAGCTCAGGCCCAAGGTATGTTGCTGTAATAAACTGCGTAACCCCGAACGAGCCGCCTGCTACAAATAATGCAGGCCACGTTTGTTTCACACCTTTTAATCCATCCATTAAAAATACGATGAAAAATGGAACAAATAATGATAGAAGCGGCAATTGATGCCCAGCCATTTGCCCTACTTTATGAGGATCAATACCTGTTACTTGACCAGCTACTAAAATCGGAATCCCCATAGCTCCGAATGCTACCGGCGCTGTATTTGCGATTAAACAAAGCCCGGCTGCGTATAACGGATTTAAACCAAGTCCCGCAAGAAGCGCTGCTGTAATTGCTACCGGTGCCCCAAATCCGGCTGCCCCCTCTAAAAACGCTCCGAATGAAAAGCCAATTAAGATGACAAGTAAACGATGATCACTTGTAATAGAAAGAACTGATGCACGAATAATATCAAACTGTCCTGTTTTTACCGAGATTTTGTATAAAAACACTGACATAATGATAATCCACGCAATCGGCCATAATCCATAAGTAAAGCCATAACCGGTTGCTGCCATCGCCATCGTAAATGGCATTTTATAAACGAAAAGTGCAATTATAACTGTTAATACAACTGTAATAAATCCCGCAACATAGCCTTTCATACGAAAAACCGCTAACGCTAAAAAGAAAAATATAATTGGAATCATTGCAACCGCTGCCGAAAGCCAAATGTTACCTAGCGGATCATAAATTTGTGTCCATGTGCTCATAGTCCCTCTTCCTCTCTAATATCCCCTATTATCTAACAACCATATAAGTAGACCACCAGGTCATCAGACCTTTATGTCTAAAAATAAAACGTTTAGGAAAACGTTTTCATCAATGTGCTATTTATACTTTATCATATTTTCCTTTATTTACAATCCCATTTTTCGAATTTTATTCACAATTTCTTTGTTCACTTTTTCACAATTGTGGTATGATTATATGTTCATTTTTTAATTACTTAATACATAAAGAAAATCTTCCTCTATCAAATTTCAACAAATGATGACCTAAACATAGGAAATAACAGCCGGAACTGATGCACCTGTTCAAATAGCAGTGTTGTTTACAGCTTTTCTAATTCGTGAATAGTAAAATAACATTTTCTCATACTAAAGTTGAAAACTGATTTTAGGAGGGACAGCGAATGGATAAGCAAGACCGAAATCAATCTGCTATTGACGAAGGGCGTAATAAAACAAAACGCGGCATTGAAGCAACAAGTGACGCAATGCAAAATGCTATCGATACTGTTGAAGATGCTGGAAAAGCAGCAGTTGATCGTATTTCTGAAGCAGTGAAAGATGTCACAGCTAGATAGTATATTTGCATATAAGGAACAAGGAGCTGGCCCAAAAGGCACATAAGTGCCTTTTGAAGTCAGTTCTTTTTTCCGTGTCCACCGATATATCGACGCTTCGACAGAATATATCTACCTTTCGATAATATTCGACATATGAGTAGTCGAGCCGCTGAACTGGGTCTTACCGAAAAATGAACTTTTTTAGTCAGCTCCCTATTTTGCTTTCTATATAATCCGCTATATATAAGAATAAAAGCACTTGCAGTGTGCAAGTGCTTTTACTATCTTCTCTTTCTCCGTTTGCGGTGCATCATCCTTTTCCGCCTTGTATTCACACTGTCCGCTATAATATGTAATGTGCTAGCAGCTATAACACCCAGTACAAACGTGACAATTCCTACCTCATGTGCCTTTACAATCTCTGCTAGCTTTCCCTCTAACACCGTTTTATTTAACATGTATAAAAATGGTGAGAAAACAAGCAGCATGTAGAGAAGACGAATTAAATCACCGATAATAATTGTATGGGTAAGCGGTGATCGATGCGGCATCACAATTTGATATGGATACCAAAAGATTCGAAGTAATCCCCATTTCCGATAAGCGGCACTATGAATATCTAAATCCGGTGTTAAAAAATAAGTTCCAACAATAAATCCAATCGCAAACGTAAGCAAAAAATCAAAATTTGTTACCCCGTAAGAAACGAGCATAAATAATACAATAGGAAGAGAAACTAAGTTTATCTTCGTGTGTGTTTTTCCTGACGGCATATCCCATTCCTTCCGTTAGACGTTTCACTGCATTAATCTAACTTTTGATCGATAAGTGACGTATCCACATCAGAACCAAACCATTCTCCCAGTTTTGTACGCGCTTGTTCCTTCACTTCTTCATCAACATACATAGCAGCTTGTACGAGTGCAGCTGTTAATGCGCCTAAGTCATCTGTATAACCAAGTCCAGCTACAAAATCAGGAATCGCATCAAGCGGTGCAATAAAATACGCAAGAGAACCAATAATTACAAGCTTTACTCGTTTTGGAACATCTCGTTTTTGCAATACATAAAACAGGAGCAAACTAGTATAAATAACCGAATGTCCTGCCTTAATCGCCGCATATTTTACTTTATTCCAAAACGCTTCAACCGAAAATTTCTCTCTCACTATGAAATCTCCCCTCGTTATTCTTTTATACCGCTATTCGCGATCAATCTGTGACAAAATAAAGAAATTTGATAAGAGCACTTCATTAGCAGGAGAGGATTTCCTGCTAATGGAAATTTCACATTATTTCTATATATACCGAGTTTATTTACAACATAAGCAAACTTTACACACATACAATATAGTGTAGGTTCTAGCTTGGCAACGTTACTTATCATATGCTCTCATTATAACAAATAAGCACAAAAAGAACAAGTGTTCGTTTTGTGTTTTTAAACTTTTCTCAATTTATAATACTTAATCTCACTACATATTCTTTCCCACTTTTGTTATATTTTTTAGTTGACGAGCATATAAACCAATGTTAAAGTTTTCACTGTCAGCTACAACGGAAAAAATACAAAAAAATGTAAGATTTCAGTGTGTTCCTAACAGCCAAATTTTGTTGTATAATACAAAAATGACGTTGTGCTTGTGGAGCAACATAGAAGCAGGAAAACAAACGGTATGCATAGTTCAAGTCATATATGGATGTACGAAAGAAAAAAACTCTATCCATGGCAAAGAAAACTATGTATTTTTTATTTTAGCATTGTTCTCTCAAAAATTGACCAAGCCTGATAGAGAAAGGGTGAAAATGGATGAAGGAATCTTTGAAATTACAATTTCAAAACGTGCGATTTACGTTCTTTATCGCCATTACATTATGGTTAAAAACGTACATTATTACACGTACTAGCTTTGACTTAAAATTAGAATCTTTCATGCAAGAATTTATTTTATTTATTAGCCCATTAGCAACATCATTATTTCTAGTGGGTCTTGCATTATTTGCAAAAGGAAAGAAACGAAACTATATCGCACTCGGAATCGACTTTGTCCTTACCATTATTCTTGTTGGTAATGTAATGTTCTATGGTTTCTATAATGACTTCGTAACATTACCTGTACTTGGACAAACGTCAAACTTTGGTAGTCTTGGTTCTAGTGTAAAATCGCTCTTTAATTACAAGATTGTTGTTGCGTTTGCTGATCTTATCTTCTTCTTCATTCTTTTAAAGAAAAAGAAAGATTATGCAAAAACAGAGCGTGTTTCACGTCCAATGCGCTCCCTATATTTTGTATCAACAATCGCAATTTTCTTTGCAAACTTAGGACTTGCAGAAACAGAGCGCCCTGAATTATTAACGCGTTCATTTGACCGCGTCATGCTCGTGAAAAACTTAGGTTTATATACACACCAAATATATGATCTTGGTTTACAAGCAAAATCAAGTTCACAAAAAGCATTTGCAGATGGAAGTAAATTGCAAGAAACAGAAAACTATGTGAAAACAGTACAAGAAAAGCCAGATCCAAATATGTTCGGCGTAGCAAAAGGGAAAAACGTAATTGTTGTATCTCTTGAATCAATGCAAACATTCTTACTTGGTTCAAAAGTAAATGGCCAAGAAGTGACACCATTCTTAAACCAGTTCATGAAAGAAAGTTACTACTTTGAAAATTTCTTTCATCAAACAGGTCAAGGTAAAACATCTGATGCAGAGTTTCTGGTAGACAACTCATTATATCCATTAGATCGCGGCGCTGTATTCTTTACACACGGTAACAATGAATTTATTGCAACACCAGAAATCTTGCGCCAGCAAGGTTATTACACGGCTGTATTCCATGCAAATAACGCAACGTTCTGGAACCGTAACATCGTGTATCCAGCACTTGGTTACGATCGTTACTTTAACGAATTAGATTATAAAATTACACCTGAAACAAAATTAGGTTGGGGTTTAAAAGATATTGAGTACTTTGATCAATCAGTGGATATGTTAAAAAATGTTAAGAAACCATTCTATACACGTTTCCTTACATTAACAAACCATTATCCATTTGATTATAATGAGGCAACAAAATTAATTGAACCTTATAACTCTGGTGACGATGTATTTGACAATTACGTAGTAACAGCTCGTTATTTAGACGAAGCGTTAAAACACTTTATTGAGCGTTTAAAAGCAGAAGGCCTTTACGATAACTCTGTTATTGTATTCTACGGTGACCACTATGGTATTTCTGAAAACCATAACCGTGCAATGGCACAGTTCTTAGGAAAAGAAGAAATTACAACATTTGACCATATGAACTTACAACGTACACCGTTCTTCATTCACGTTCCTGGTCAAAAAGAAGGTAAAACAATTACGGCACCTGCTGGAGAAATTGATGTAAAACCAACAATCCTTCACTTACTAGGTGTTGATACAACAAATGACATTCGCTTCGGGCATGACTTGTTTGCACTAGATCGAAAACCATTTGTCGTATTACGTGATGGAAGCTTCATCACAGATCAATACACGTACACAAATAACACATTCTATAACCGCCTGACAGGTGAAGTTGTGCAAGTACCAAAAGCTGAAGCACAGGCAATGATCGACCGTGCACAAAATGAACTGCACATGTCAGATAAAATTATTGAAGGCGACTTACTTCGTTTCTATGAAGGCAACAAAATAAAAACAGGTACAGTCAAAACAACCATTAAAGAAAAAAACGCTGAGTAATCAGCGTTTTTTTTATGCGGTGACATCAATTCAAGAAAAATGCTACGTAATCATTACACAACCTTCACCAAAATTTTACATAAAATTCACGAAACATATCTATAATAAAACATATAAGCTTTGTCCCTAATAAACAAGCTACCCTCCTTATACAACGTTCTACAGTAGAACGTTGTTTTTTTGTATCATAAAGCAGGATTCTGTCTTTCAACCTTCGAATTTGTATGTGCAAACACTACTTGGAGAAGGAAGGGGAAAATATGAAGCCTGAACGCTTTGTATTATGGAATGGAAAAATGATTGATACAGAAAAAGAACAACCTCATATTGATTTAGAAGAGCGCGCTCTACAGTTCGGTGATGGCATATATGAAGTTATTCGTATTTATAAAGGTACTTTGCACTTATTAGATCCACATATAACAAGATTATACCGCTCTATGGAAGAAATTGAGCTATCCCTTACTCTCTCAAAAGCTGAGCTTATCTCATCCTTATACGAACTACTTGAAAAGAATCAATTTCAAGAAGACGGCATCATTTATTTACAAATTTCACGCGGTGTCAAACCTCGCGTTCATGCCTTCTCTTTTGATACAACTCCAACTATTTATGCTTACATTCGAAAAAAAGAGCGACCTGCTTTATGGATTGAATATGGAATTCGCGCGATCACAGAACCCGATATTCGCTGGCTTCGCTGCGATATTAAGTCATTAAATTTGTTACCAAATATACTAGCTAATACAAAAGCAGAGCGAAAAGGCTGCAAAGAAGCTCTTCTCGTCCGGAACGGCATTGTCACAGAAGGTAGTCATTCTAACTTCTTTCTTGTGAAAAATGGCATACTATACACCCATCCTGCAAACCATCTCATTTTAAATGGTATTGTTAGGCAATATGTTATATCGCTTGCCCATACATTACATATTTCCCTGCAAGAAGAATTATTTAGTATTCATGATGTATATAAAGCAGATGAATGCTTCTTTACAGGCACAACCTTTGAAGTAATGCCGCTTACCCATCTAGATGGAACCCCTATTCAAAACGGACAAGTAGGCCCTGTCACAAAATTATTGCAAAAGACATTTATGCAAAGCTTTTCGACTTCCAACGCCTTTTTACCTTAAAAACGAATGATGATATATCTATTTCTTGTAAATATATAGATTTAATTCCCAAGATAAGGTGCAATTTAGCACCTTTCTTTTTTTATATCCTTTTTTACCATATATGGATTTTGTTATAAACATTGACATCAGTCGACAACCATTTTAGAATTTTTTATAGTTGGTAATTTTTTCATCACCTAAACCACAGACAGAAAGGAATCGACAAACTATGAAAAAATATCTTGCTGGTCTCGCAGCAGTGTCTGTAGCAGGTGCAGCAGTCCCAGCAATGGGAACAGCTCAAGCAGCACCTCCTGACCAAAATGCACAACAACCTACAACGCAAACAGCTAAAGCAGCTCCAAAAAGTAATGCCAAATTCACAGTAAATGCAGACGTTTTACACGTTCGTACAGGTCCTAGCACCTCTTATGACATTGCGTCTCGTGTATATGAAGGACAAACACTAAACGTAATTGGCCAAGAAAACGGCTGGTACAAAATTAGCTATAATGGAAAAATCGGCTACGTTAGCGGCGAATTTGTAAATACAGGCTCTCAATCACAAGGCAATTCAACTGTTAAAGAAGCAAGTGGAAACTATACAGTAAATGTATCTTCCCTTCGTGTTCGTACAGGCCCTAGCACGTCACACACACAATTAGGCTCTATACATAAAGGACAAGTTGTACAAGTCATTGGTGAAGTACAGGATTGGTTCAAAATTAACTACGGTGGACAAAACGCTTATGTTAGCAAAGACTATGTAACAAAAGGCGGTTCTAATACAAACGTTGTACAAAATAACAACAATGTTACAGTTCAAACAGGCGGTACTTATGTTGTAAACGCTACATCTTTACGTGTTCGTACAGGCCCAGCTACATACCATAGTATCATTGGCGGCGTATTAAACGGACAAACATTAAACGTTATTGGCGCTGAAAATGGTTGGTTCAAAGTAAAGCACAACGGAAATACAGGTTATGTTAGCAGCGAATTTGTGAAATTTGTAAAAGGCGGTACTTCTACATCTAATCCGCCAGCAAACAACAACAATAACAACGGAACTTCATCTCAAGGAAGCGGAGAATATTACGTCAATGTAAGTGCACTAAATGTACGCGGCGGCGCTGGGATGAACTACGATGTAATCGGTGCATTGCCGCAAGGACAAAAAGTGCAAGTACTTGCAGACGAATACGGTTGGAGCAAAATTAACTATAACGGTCGTACTAGCTATGTAGGAACTCGCTTCTTATCTAAAACACCTGTAAATGGTGCACAAAATAATAAACCATCTGATAACAACAATAACAACGGAACTTCATCTCAAGGAAGCGGAGAATATTACGTTAATGCAAGCGCACTAAATGTACGTGGCGGCGCTGGGATGGACTACAGTGTAATCGGCGCGTTGCCGCAAGGACAAAAAGTACAAGTACTTGCAGACGAATACGGTTGGAGCAAAATTAACTATAACGGCCGCACTGGCTATGTAGGAACTCGCTTCTTATCTAAAACGCTTGTAAATGGTGCACAAAATAATAAACCATCTGACAACAACAATAATAACAATACAAGCAATAACTCTCGTGATACTTCATCACTACTTGCATACGCACAATCAATGGAAGGTGTTCCATATGTATGGGGCGGCACTTCTGCAAACGGTGTTGACTGCAGTGGTTACATTTATCACGTATATAAAAAGTTTGGTTATTCAATCAGTCGTCAAAGCGTGGCTGGATATTGGAGTAGCTTCCAACATACATCTAACCCACAGCCAGGCGATTTGATTTACTTCAAAAATACATATAAATCTGGTCCATCTCATATGGGTATTTACCTTGGCGGCGGCAGATTTATTCAAGCTGGGGACAATGGAGTTAAAGTAGCATCATTAAATAACTCATATTGGAGCAGCCATTTCTTAGGATATTCTAAGCCTTATTAATTAATAGTTTCAGAGCCTTCTAGATTACTAGAAGGCTCTTTTGTTATATACAAATGGAAAAAACCCTCTTTTTTAGATGGACAAGAGCATCTGGCCATGCATAGAAGCGGTCAGGGCCTTTTCCTGCCACGGGCACGGGCTAAAACACAGAGAGACAGCGAGTGCAGATCCTGTTTTGTTCTGCGCGGCAGCGATTCAGATGATGAAAAATAAAAATCAGTATATATATAAGTACAAACGGAAAAACTGATATAAAACCCTTTTCCTTTTAGATGGTTTTCCTGGCACGAGTTAAAACAAAGGAGGAAAGCGAGTGCAAATTACTTCTGCATAGCAGCAACTTATATGTTGAAAAAGCAAAGTGGATTTATACCTCGATTGTTCATCGTATATGTGTTTACTCCAATTATTGTTTTCCTATTCTGACTTTTCCGCAGACGTTTGACCTCTGATGTCTGGTGTGATAAGTTACATAAGATAATGTTTTCAGAGAAACGGAGCAATTCTACTATTTGTAATGTTTCGATAATTCAGAGAGGAGATTTACAAGCATGAATGTTTTATGGGGAATTGGCGGCGTGCTTGGAATTTTGGTAATTGCAGTTTTACTGTCTTCCAATCGCAAAGCTATTAATTGGCGCACAATTTCAATTGCGCTTGCACTTCAAATTACTTTCTC
The DNA here is from genome assembly GCF_900116295.1 of Bacillus sp. 103mf. Classification (GTDB taxonomy): domain Bacteria; phylum Bacillota; class Bacilli; order Bacillales; family Bacillaceae_G; genus Bacillus_A; species Bacillus_A bruguierae. Next base: position 11,709 of record NZ_FPAF01000021.1, on the reverse strand, counting down.
CTTCATCGTCTTAAGATGGGATGCAGGAAAAGCAGCTTTAAAGCATGCTGCTGACGGCGTACAAACTCTTATTAATTTCTCGTATGAGGGAATTGGATTCATTGTTGGTGGTTTAGCTAACCCAAAAGGGCCTTGGGGCTTCGTCTTTATTATTCAAGCATTACTTCCAATTGTATTTATTAGTTCACTCGTAGCCGTATTATATTATTTTGGTATTATGCAATGGTTTATTACAATTATTGGCGGCGGGTTAAGCAAACTACTTGGAACTTCAAAAACAGAAAGCTTAAATGCTGTTACAACTGTTTTCTTAGGACAATCGGAAGCACCGATTTTAATTAAACCTTACTTAGATCGCGTAACAAATAGTGAATTCTTCGCTATTATGGTGAGCGGTATGACAGCTGTTGCCGGATCGGTTCTTGTTGGTTATGCGGCAATGGGAATTCCACTTGAACACTTACTTGCAGCTGCTATTATGGCTGCACCTTCAAGCTTACTAATCGCAAAATTAATGATGCCTGAAACAGAAGAAGTAAATAACGACGTAGAGCTTTCTACAGAGCGTACAGATGCAAACGTTATTGACGCAGCAGCACGCGGTGCATCTGAAGGGATGCAACTTGTTATTAACGTTGCAGCAATGCTTATGGCGTTTATCGCATTAATCGCTGTATTAAACGGTTTACTAGGATGGATCGGTTCTTGGTTTGATATCAAATTAAGCCTTGACTTAATTTTTGGTTACATTCTTTCTCCATTCGCTATACTAATCGGGGTTCCACCTCATGAAGCGATTCAAGCTGCTGGCTATATCGGACAAAAGCTTGCAGTAAATGAATTCGTTGCATACGGAAACTTAGCTAAGCATATGGCAGAGCTTTCTGATAAAACAAACATTATTTTAGCGTTTGCAATTTGCGGATTCGCAAACTTCTCATCTATTGCGATTCAATTAGGTGTGACAGGTACACTTGCTCCTTCACGCCGTCAACAAATTGCGCAATTGGGAATTAAAGCGGTAATTGCAGGTACATTAGCAAACTTCTTAAACGCTGCTGTAGCAGGTATGATGTTTTAATAAATCAATAAGTCCCTCTTAAGTTCATTTTTAACTTAAGAGGGATTTTTTATCTACACTTGATTCTTATCTATATCCATTTTAATTTTTCGACATATAAATTGCTGCTATGTAGAATACAACATAACCGCTACTTGCTTGCTTCCTTTGTTTTAACCTCGCATGTAGCAGGAGTTTCTATACACGGCCAGATGCTCTCATCCTCCCCTAAAAAGAAAGGGGGTTTTTATGTCGTTTTTTAACTTATATATAGGAAAAGTTAAAAAATAAGCGCAGAGCTGCCGTATGCTCTGCGCTTATTTTTAGCCGTAAAACTTATATATCGAACTAATACCCCTTAGTTGAAAGTTACTTCACGCCCATCCCCCAATGAACGTAATACTTTCTTATAATATATACGAAAAAAAGTGGATGCTACTTTTGCGAGACAAGTTGCTTTTCTCGCTCTTCTGTAGTTTTCTCTATTTTCTGCTCTGCGTTTTCATGTACCGCTCGTTGTGTAGCACGCTTTAAACAAATATGTTTCCACTTTCGTTCGTAACGTTTCATTATTCTTGATGTCCTCCCCTTGATTGCCATGAAACTTAAATTGAAATCGCTTACAGGAAATAATATAGCACATATAGAAAGAAGTGACAACACATTTTCGACACTTTTTTGTCAATATCATGCAAAATTAAGCATCCCATGCCTAACGATGCTTCCAATTCGTTCTATCTGCCTTCTCGCTTGCAATCATAAATGATATTTTACAAAGACATTTATCTACTCACATATATTGAGAAATATTACTAACCAAGCCCTTCAATCATCTCATTTACATACTATTACAGAAATGAAACAAGCCAAATTTGTTCTATGACACCTTCTTTTTTTGTAACAATTAAATGATGATTTTTCTTAAAATCGGGCTATAAATTGTGAAAAACAACACAAATTCATTATAATTTTATAACTATATTGCTTATAAATTAATAAAATCCTCTATTTATGCAACACTTCCATAATAACCTTGTAATGTGAGTGAAATACGATTAACTGCTTTGCAATATCTTATTTCGCTTTTCCAATCTTTAAACATGTAATAGAATCTCTTAAAACATAAGAAAAAAGCATTTTTTTTATGTTTCTTTTTATATTACAGATTATTAATGAACTGTTACGAATGGTTTGTAATTGTGTGATTTCCCATTTTCGCAAAAAATCAGTTGCTATAATGAGAACACGAAAACAAAAGCATTGGAGGCTATTCATGAAAAAATTACTTGGTATAGCAACAGTAGCAGTTTTTGGTCTTGGGATTTTCACTTCTTCTGCACAAGCGGAAACAGTTGTTAAAACAGACGTACTAAACGTACGAGAAAACCCAAATATTGAATCAAAAGTTGTAGGCAAAGTATTAGATGGTCATAAATTAGATGTTAAGAATACAGAAAACGGTTGGCTAAAAGTAAACCTAAATGGTAAAGAAGGATTCGTAAGCTCAGAATTTACGAAAAACATCTATTATGTAACAGCAAACGTATTAAATGTACGCGCTGATGCAAACACAAACTCAGAAATTCTGGGGACATTAAAAAAAGATGATGTGATCGAAACAACACATCAAGTTCAAAACGATTGGTTACAATTTGAATATAACGGAAAAACAGCTTATGTAAATGTTCCTTATGTAACAGGTGATGCACCTGTTGTAAAAGCTCAAGAACAAGCACCTGCTCCAGCAAAAGCTCAACCGGCTCAAGCTCAAGAAACGCAGACTGCTACAGAAACAAAAGCTGCGAAAGCTAATGGCCGTGAATTAACAGTTGTGGCAACTGCTTACACAGCTCATCCAAGCGAAAATGGCGGCACACATGGCGGTCGTGTATTAACTGCAATGGGTCATGACCTAACAGCAAATCCAGGTATGAAAATGGTTGCTGTTGACCCGAAAGTAATTCCACTTGGATCAAAAATTTGGGTAGAAGGATACGGTGAAGCAGTTGCTGGTGATACTGGCGGTGCAATTAAAGGAAATCGTATCGACGTCCTAGTAGGCTCTGACAGCGCTGCAAACAAATGGGGACGTAAAACTGTAAAAGTGAAAATTTTAGACTAATTGCTATTGTTACTAAAAAAACGAGCCAGCTCTCATCAGTTGAGAGCTGGCTCTTATTTTTCTTATAATAGAAGAAAGGAGGCATTCATATGAATATAAACGCAAACGTTGACTGGATTGGTACACCAGCTCCGTATGTATATAAAGATACCGTTACATACGATGCGACTGCAATTGATTTTTCATTAGAACATGACGATAATCGGTATAGACTCATCATTTTACAGCGTGGCGAGGACGTAGAATACAAAATCATACAATACGGCATCAAGCCTGGCAGCCAAAAGCCATTTCCAATCGACACTGGCCATTACTTCAAAAATAAAACGATTCCTTTAATCGAAATGATTTTGCAAGATTCTTATGTGCAAAGCATATTACACAAAAAGACTACCTCTTCATGAAAGAGATAGTCTTTTTACATTACTTCTCTGCCCAATTAGATATTAAGGGAATGAAAAGGGGAAAATCAGGAGATAACTGCCCATAAGAGCTTGGTTAATTCAACTACTCCCCCACTCGCATTAACGGGCAGTAATCCCCACCTCAAGATTCAGGGAAAGACGAAGAAGATAGGCGGGGAATAACTGCCCCTAAAAGCCCGATTGGTTCAACTAACCCTCAGTGGTAGAGAACAAAACCCCCACTGAGGGAAGTTTCACTTTATAATAGAAAAGAAGGAAATCTTTTGCGCGGAGGAACATTATGCTGCAACATTCAATTACGAAAGATGAAATTATGGAAATTGCCAATGAGTTTTTAAAAGGACTCGATCCACAGCAAGCAACTGACAAAGAACAAGTATCAAATGCACTTCAGCTTTACCGTAGTGGCCTTGTGTATAACGTTGATTTCGATGGATATACATTGTCAGGAACAGTCGAACATGACGGGGATATTTATAGTGTAAATATTCCAATTCGAAACGTGTCCGAAAGTTACTGTGATTGCTTTTCACCAACACAATGTGAGCATATGCTCGCCGTATTACTATATGCAGCCTCAAGTTTTGGACAAGTAGGAGACATTCTAACTTTATTTAAAAAGAAAACGAAGCCGGTGCTCCCGCCCATTCGCACAGCACGGCAAATGCTGCAAATGACCAATTTTAACGATACAGATTATGAAAGCTGGCTTCCGTACTTTGCATCTGAGTACGATGCATTTGCTAAAGAACACGCACGTCTTTCATACAAACAAATGTATTTTCTGATGAATATTTTCACAGAGTTCTATATGAAAATTGAACGAAAAGCACCGCGCATTGTTACAGTTCATGAATTATTTAAACTAAGTGCAGCACTCTTTTCTTTTCAAAAACTGCTTGAGGAGATTCAAATCTTTGAAGCAGATGAGCTCTATTCTTATCATCAGCCAATCAATATCGTACAACTCTTTGTTAATAAAATAGAAAATATTGTACAAGATTTGAAAGCTGAACCATTTCAAGATGTACTACAGCCATTTCTGCAGAACATTGCTGAAATGCTACATACGATCTTCTTCTCTGCCCCTTCTTATACACAGGAGCGATTTTTTATTTATCGCCATCTATGGGGAGAGCTTTTCGTAGAACCAGCTTGGATAGAGGAAGAACAGCAGCGGATTGAAACAAAAATGCATCCCTTATCAAAAGCACTTGCATCTGCTCATCTTCTCTTTCTACAGCGAAAAGATAAAGAAGCAATGAATGTACTAAGAGCACAGCCACCCCAAGTTGTTGGCCTTTACTTTGATTGGCTTGAAGATTTATTAAGTTCCATGCAGTGGGAGCGGGCAAAAGGGTGGCTGTCCTTCACTTACAAGCGAGTAAAAGAAACGATAACGGACGAGCACGACTCATACTTTGTAAAAGATGTTGTCCGCTTATTTATGATGATGTATGAAACATATGCAACGCATACGAACGAACAAGCTGGCTATGAGATGATTCTTCAAGAATTATTACCATATAGCTTTACCAGCTATGAACAATATGTACTCGCCAAAAAGCAATATCACACATGGACAGAGCTTCATTTACTTTATGGATTTGAAGCCATTGAATTGTTAAAAGAACCATTAAAAGAAGTTGAAAAAGAAGCACCGGAAGCTGCTCTTCCGCTCTATCATTATGCTGCTATGCAAGCTATTGAGGAAAAGAATCGCAAATCTTACCGCAGAGCTGTTCGCTACTTAAAAAAACTAAGAACACTTTACAAAAAGCTCAAACGGATAGACGAATGGGAGTCCTTCATTATGATCATTGCTACCTCTCATTCACGACTACGAGCATTACAAGAAGAACTGCGGAAAGGAAAGTTGATCCATGACAACACAAATTGACATTACCATTCGGCTTGAACGAATGAAACAAAACTGGTTTCTTTGGGCAGAAGATGAAACAGGGAACAGTTTGCCTCTAATCAATTGGAAACAACATGCGTTCACATGGCACTCCTCTTCTTTCTATGGAACACTTCTGCAAGAAGGAACGTATGAACAGCGGAGCGGTATCATTTTAAACGCGACTCAAGCATTTGAATATATCGCAAAAAAACCAGTAAATTCATTTACAAAATTACAAACAAGTGCAGCTATTAGCGAACTCGCGCCATTGGCAGAAAAAATGTGGGAGGCTTATACAACCGGAGACTTCCTTCCAGATATAAAACAATGGCATCAATATCCCTCTTGGAAAATTGCTCATGAAGAAGTAATAGATGAAACGATGCAAACACTGTTTTCAGAGGCAATTAATGAAACACTTCGCCATCATACTCGTTCTGAAAAGGCATGGGAGAGTGCAAAACGCTTATATGAGCATTATGACTTTACGAAAAGACAGATCGAAGCAGCCATTCATGAAAACGATTGGCTGCGTAAAATTGGCTATCTCGAAGATGACCTACCATTTACAGTTGGACTCCGCCTCCAAGAACCGGAGAATGATTTTGAAACGTGGCAGCTCGAAACAATATTAACACCAAAGCGCGGCACTCATCGAATATACGTATATACAGAGGACAGATCTCTGCCCAAAAGATGGTTGAACCACGAAGCCCGTATTACTGAAACGCAAGAAGGTTTCGGCAAACTCGTACCTTGGTTAATGGAAGATGGTATATTTCGAGGTGAATTATACGAAACGGAAGCATGGCGCTTTTTAACAGAAGCCAGCAATGAATTGCTAGCAGCTGGTGTTGATATTTTACTGCCATCATGGTGGCAAAACTTGAAGGCAAATAAACCAAAATTGCGTGTCCAAGTGAAACATAATGCAAAAGCAGGACAGGCATTCTTTGGAATGAATACGCTCGTAGATTTTGACTGGCGTATTTCTACAAACGGCATCGATTTATCAGAGGCCGAATTTCTCGCGCTCATTGAACAAAACAGACGTCTTATTCATATAAACGGACAATGGATGAGACTTGACCCTGCATTTATCGAAGAAGTGAAAAAGCTGATGAAGAAAGCAGACAAATACGGACTTGAAATGAAAGATGTCGTACAGCAGCGATTACTTCGTGGTGCAGAAACAGAAGTAGTCGAAGAAGAAAATCCATTTGCAGATATGGAAATCGAACTCGATGATTATTATGACAAGTTGTTTGAAAGATTACTGCACATCGGAGAGATCCCATCTATAAAAGTGCCAACTTCCTTACAAGCAACATTAAGACCATACCAACAACAAGGAGTCGAGTGGCTTCTCTATTTACGAGAGCTAGGATTCGGTGCGTTACTAGCAGATGATATGGGACTTGGAAAAAGTATCCAAACTATTACTTACTTACTATATATAAAAGAACACAACCTAAAAACAGGCCCAGCACTTATTGTGGCGCCTACATCTGTTCTCGGTAACTGGCAAAAAGAGTTCGAGCGCTTTGCACCGAGCTTACGAGTGAAACTCCATTACGGTGGCAACCGAACAAAGGGAGAAGATTTGTCTAATTTCGTGCAAGACGCTGATGTAATTCTGACATCCTATGCACTCACGCAGCTTGATGAAGAAGAGCTCAGCTCACAGCGCTGGGATGCGATTATTCTCGACGAAGCGCAAAATATAAAGAATCCGCACACAAAACAATCGCGTGCTGTTCGAAAATTACAAGCAAATCATAAAATCACTTTAACAGGAACACCGATGGAAAACCGTTTATCAGAATTATGGTCTATCTTTGATTTTCTGAATCACGGCTATCTTGGCAGTTTACTGCAGTTCCAGCGCCGCTTTGTGACACCAATTGAAAAAGATCGCGATGAAACAAAGATTCAGCAAGTGCAGCGTTTAATCGCACCGTTCTTACTGCGCCGCACGAAGCAAGATAAGTCAGTTGCCTTGAACTTACCAGATAAACAAGAGCAAAAAGCATACTGCTCGTTAACGGCAGAACAAGCATCACTCTATGAACAACTCGTTCAAGATACGTTAAAGAATGTAGAAGGATTAACAGGTATTGAGCGCCGCGGCTTTATTTTGCTCATGTTAAATAAACTAAAACAAATTTGTAACCATCCTGCTCTCTATTTAAAAGAAGAGCTACCCGCAAACTTAATTAAGCGTTCCATGAAAATAGAAACATTATTAGAACTCGTTGAAAACATACGTGATCAGCATGAAAGCTGCCTCATTTTCACGCAGTATATTCGAATGGGAAATATGCTGCAAACATTGCTAGAAGAACATTTTGGAGAGCGCGTCATCTTCTTAAATGGAAGTGTACCGAAAAAAGAACGCGATAAAATGATTGAACAGTTTCAAAATGGACAACACGGCATTTTTCTGCTCTCTTTAAAAGCGGGCGGAACAGGACTTAACTTAACCGCAGCCAACCATGTTATTCATTACGACCGCTGGTGGAATCCTGCCGTTGAAAACCAAGCGACAGACCGCGCTTATCGCATTGGTCAAAAGCGCTTTGTCCATGTGCATAAACTCATTACAACAGGAACACTTGAGGAAAAAATTGATGAAATGCTTGAACGAAAACAATCGCTCAATAACGCGATTATTACAAGTGAAAACTGGATTACAGAACTATCAACAAACGAGCTGAAAGAACTATTAGGAGTATAAGTAGTCGCGTCGCACGTTGCCTGAGGGTCTTTATCCCGCATTAACGGGCAGTAAAGGCTGGGAAAGCACGATTGGGTGGGCTTTCCATCAGTGAGAAAAGCTTCACTGATGGAAGTTTCACTTTATATTGTATCGAAACGCCGATATATTCCAAAAAGCGTTGATATAAAAAAGGAGCTATTTTCAGCTCCTTTTTCTTTTCCAAACGAAACGGCTTATTAAGATACCTGTGATGCCACCGCACGTATCTAATACAGAATCTTGCCACATCGGTGTACGGTCACCTGTGAAGGATTGATGAATCTCATCCATACCCGCATACATAGCGACGAGAAGCAGAGACAACCAAAAAACTTGCTTTCTATTAAACACGCACCGCAATAACGCGAAATATGACAACGCACCAAGAATACCGAAAACAGTAAAATGAGCACCTTTACGAATAAAAAATTCGATAAAACCATCGACCCCTTTGTTCACAATGCTAATAGGAGTCCCCCCACCGTAATCAATGGATACCCATGAAAAATGCTCTTTCACAAACTCCGCATTCACATATTTCATAATATCAGGACGCATATCTTGCTGTTGATATGGCTGAGAAGATGAATAAAAAATGACTCCCATCCATACTAAAACGGGAATCCAAAATAACCACTTACGATTCATATTTAAAGCTCCTTACTTTATTTCCTTTAAGCGTATCAAAAAAAAGAAAAAAATTCACGCCAAAAATGTGACCTTATCACCTATATATATGACGAAAAGGGGGTGAAAAACATGGCGATTCAAACAATTGTATCCGATATGAGCTTACGCCTTGTCCTAAACGGTGGTTCAGACAAAAACGGAAAAGCTATCATGAAAAACAAACAATTTAAAAATGTTAAACCAGATGCAGACTTAAGCAAAGTACACGAAGTTGCAGCTGCAATTGCTTCACTACAACAGCACAAGCTTGATGCAGTTCAGCTTGTCAGCACAACTGACGTATCTAACCTATAACAAAAGGAGGGGATAACAAATGGAAGTACTCGAACTCGTTTTCTTAAAAGACGATGGTAAAACAACAACTTTTTCAATCGAAAATCCTGTTGCACCTGTAAACGAACAAACAGTAACTAGCGTCATGGACACAATTATATCGACTGGTATTTTTCTAACACTTGGGCAGCATGCTCGCAAAAAAGGCGCACGCATTATCCAGAAGAGCGTTTCTGAAGTAAAAATTAACATATAAGCAAAAAAGAAAGAAGAGTAACCGATGGGCTACTCCTCTTTCTTTTTTGGCATTTCAACTGGTATAAAGATATGTGAAATACCAACTGAAACATATTTATAATTTTCTTTCCCTATCTTAAACTCTGTTGTATATGTCGAGAAGAAAATATAGTCATTGCGCTCCGTATAGTGATCAATTAATAAACCAACTTGCGGCTCTACATAGTTCTTTGCTAATTTCTTTCCAATTGTAGCTAACTCACCAAGAAGCCCTTCTTTATCTTCTTGCTCAACTTCCGTCAACTTCTTATGAATATCATTCCGTGTCATAAATTGCTTTGCTGCCCAGTCTGTATATTCTCCTTTACTCGGGTTACTATTTGCTAAATATACGAAAAACACGAGAACCAAAGCGAGAAGCACATATTTCCATTTCATATTTCCTCACCGCCTATCCTTTCTATTTTCATATATACGGAATCGCATTGCAAATTAGACAACCTAAATAGTTACAAATTTCTAGCCGGGTATTCCTCCCACAAATATCGAGAGGAAACAGTAAATAAATACATTTTTTAACATTAATTTACAAATTCTTTAAGTTATTTTTATGTTTTATTTTTATAATAGAAAATGTAATCTATTACAATATGAGGAGGCTTTTTCATTGACTGACTTAGTTGATTGGTATGAAATTTCAGCGCAAACGATGGCACTTGAGGCGTACGCTCATCCTGTTTATCAAACAAAAATTTTGGAAACGCAAAGAATCATCTTTTCAGTGAAAACACCGTTACAACTCATTCGTGAAAGTTGCATTATGCGAAACTACTCTACTTATGAAGGAAAACGATTAGCCATTCAAGAATGTTGTCACTTTAAACAAAACATCCCAATCCCTATTGACCACCAACACTACATTTGCGCCATTCCTACAAAGTCACCTTCATCTTGGCCATGCTCCTGGATATTTTATGCTCACATAGAGAGACTTGAACGTCATGATTCACGCCACACAAACATACACTTTCGTAACGGTAAAAATCAAATTTTCCCTATTAGCCCCAATCAAATGGAGAAGCAGTGGATAAAAGCTGGTCATATTTTAGCGAAACTCAATCTTCTAGATAAAATGAAACTCCTGCCAGTAGAACTTTTTTTTCCTCCTCTTTAATGTTACTTTCTGTTAAAGCAAAATAAACTCTGCATACATATAGAAAAGGGAGGCAGCATCATACGCTATCGCCTCCTTTTTCTATCATTTCTCCACTGCATGCGCCCGTATTTTTTTCAGTGCTTGCCTATATATCCAGCGTGCTTGATGATAGGTCATACCTAACTCATCTGCAATCTCGTGCATTTTCTTTCCGCCGTAGAAATGCTCAAATAAGACAAACCGCTCATTCTCCTCTAGCATACTCATATACTCAAACACCTCCATCCGCTTCTCTTCACCACTTATACTTTCTAAAATATACTGCTCCGTACAAGTCTCACGGTCTTGAAAACGGCGCTCCTTCTTTAACTGTGCTAACAAATAACCGCGCACCGTCACAAGCGCATATGCCGGAAAACTCCCCTTCTTCTCATCATATTTATCATACGCCCGCCAAAGTGCAATGAGCCCGCATTGATAATACTCTTCATAATCTCGGTAAATACACAGTTTCTTCATTTGATTTTTAATCATCTTCTCATACAGCGCTACGGTTTCCGTAAAGGTAACTGGCTTCACATTTGACCCACTTCTAAAAGGTATACCTCTTTGTTATTCCGCGGTATCTTTACCTTATAAGAAAATGATATCCCCTTCACTGCACTGCATTTCATGACAGACTAACAGAATTCCAAATTTACCTATGCAGTATTTAAAATTCTGCTGGTATTATGTAAAATTCCATAGTAAATTTACCTTCAGCGCCATAAAGTGAAACTTTAATCAGTGGGGGTTTTCTTCATCCCCCACTGATTATTAGTTGAACCAATCGGGCTTTTACGGGCAGTTTATCTCCCACCTAACTTCTTTGCTTTCGCCGAATTTTGAGGTGGGAGTATTACTGCCCGTTAATGCGGGATAAAAAAACGGCTCTACATGAGCCGTTTCGATAAACATAATCTTATATTACATTTTTGGGACTAAGCCACCAAGAAAGCCACCAATTGCGCCAAATGCCAATGATATGATAAAGAAAACTACAACAAGAATTGTCGCTTGTTTCTTGCTTAATCCTGCTGTAATGT
>NZ_FPAF01000002.1:226591-597176 GCF_900116295.1 Bacillus sp. 103mf | reverse complement strand
TTAGTATCTACTTGGAATGAAAAGTATTCAAAAACACATACGTTACCTGCAAGAATGCAGTATACAGAATCTATGGTGTATAGTAAATCTCAAATAGCAAGTGCTCTTAATGTTAACGCTAAATATCTTGATAATTCACTGAACATTGATTTTAATGCGATTGCAAATGGAGAGAAAAAAGTGATGGTTGCGGCATATAAGCAAATCTTTTATACCGTAAGTGCAGAACTACCTAACAATCCATCAGATCTTTTTGATAATAGTGTTACGTTTGATGAGTTAACTCGTAAAGGGGTAAGTAATACGGCTCCGCCTGTTATGGTGTCAAATGTAGCTTATGGTAGAACAGTTTATGTGAAATTAGAAACATCATCTAAGAGCAAAGATGTACAAACTGCTTTTAAAGCTTTAATTAAGGGTCAAGGCGTTGAAGCGAGTGGACAGTACAAAGATATTTTTGAAGACAGTACCTTTACTGCTGTAGTATTAGGCGGAGATGCAAAAGAGCATAACAAGGTTGTTACAAAAGATTTTGATGAAATCCGCAATATCATTAAAGATAATGCAGAATTAAGTTCTAAAAATCCAGCATACCCAATTTCATATACTAGCTCTTTCTTAAAAGATAACGCAACTGCTGCAGTTCATAACAATACAGATTATATTGAGACTACAACTACAGAATATTCTAGTGCGAAAATGACGCTTGATCATACTGGTGCATATGTTGCTCAATTTGATGTATCTTGGGATGAATTCTCATATGATCAAAATGGAAAAGAAGTACTAACTCATAAAACTTGGGAAGGAAACGGCAGAGACAGAACTGCTCATTTCAATACAGTTATACCACTTCCAGCGAATTCAAAAAATGTAAAAGTCGTAGCAAGAGAATGTACAGGTCTTGCATGGGAATGGTGGAGAACAATTATCAATGAACAAAATGTTCCATTAACAAATGAAATGAAAGTTTCAATTGGAGGAACAACATTATATCCAAGTGCTAATATTAGTCATTAATTAAAAGTGCAGCGCCCTGTTTACAGGGCGCTTTTTTACTTGGTCGCAAGTATATCGGTGTTTTTTCAAATATATCATACTCCTCTAATTGGGGTAATCCTATGATTAAGCCTATCTGAACCAAATTTTATCCCGCATTAACGGGCAGTAATACTCCCACCTCAAAATTCAGCGAAAGCAAAGAAGTAAGGTGGGAGATAAACTGCTCGTAAAAGCCCGATTGATTCAACTAATAATCAGTGGGGGATGAAGAAAACCCCCACTGATTAAAGTTTCACTTTATTTAAATAAATATAATTTGGAATTTAATAGGGATTTAATAGGAATTTTTTCCTTTTTGTAGAATAGATTAATAGATATGGAGTGATATTAAAGAAAGTATTTTCAAAAAAATTTATAAGGAGTTGAAATAAATATGTGGTTTTTATTAGATACACTTAATCTTTTTATATATTTGCCTTTTTTTAAACCAAGTGAAGAGGATATAGTTAGGAATATAAATGAATTGAAGAAATATGAATGGTTTAAAAATTTATACAAAGATGAAAAGAATGCTTATCTTATAATACATGATTTAAAAGTAAGACAAACGATTGGTAGATTTAATATAAAAAAAATGAGTAAAGACAGTTATCAAAAATATTATCAAAAAAAACTTAATAACATTTTGAAAAACAAATAATAAAAGATCAAGTTCAAAATTTGAACTTGATCTTTTATTATTTTAGAGGGCATTGATAGAGATTACTATATTACCATTCGTTTCTACATTGCCATCCATATGTAGCTGCTTCAACTGCTATACCAGCAGCATTTACTTTAAAACCAGCTTTAATTAATGTATTAGCTATTAATCTTGCAGCTAAATCATATTGTTTAGATTTGATATAAGTAAAAATTGCTCCTGTTAGGAACTGTCTAGCGATACTTCCATAACTATTAATAAATTTATTTGCAACACATTTACCAAAAGATGCTGCACTTCTTTGGATTTCTTTATCATATTTATTATATTGATTATATCCAATTATCTCAGCAATATTCATTGCAGTTGGATCATTAGCTGAAATTTTCTCTTGAAAAAGTGCCGGATTTGTAATTTTATAACCGTATTCAGTTAATTCTCCTACTTCTTCAAAGTAAAATTTCAAATCTTTTTCTATTTCAATAGCTAGTTGTTCTGTTTCTTGTTTTTCTTCTTGTGTAAGATCAATATCATTAGTAGTATTTTCTTCTGCGGATGCTTGGAGAGAGAATGCAGTTGTTACTAATAAGGAAAGTGTTATAAAAGCTGTTATTATTCTTTTAAACAATTATATTACCTCTTTTCTTATTTTTTTACGCCCTCCTCATAATAATAACATAAAATATACATATTGTGTAAAAAATGTCTATTTTTTACACAATATGTATATTTTTGAAAAAAAGAGGCACCATAAAAGGGGTGCTGCTGCATGTTTATCAACTTAAGAAATGAACTGTTCCCCAAAACGAAAAAAATGAGCCGAAATCTCATAAATAACTGTAAAAAGGTAAAATTTTCGTTATGGAGGGGATTATGAGATTTTAGCTTGATGGGTAGGGGAGTATCGCCACACGCCCATTAAGTTAAGAAAAGCAAATACCCCAAAACGAGAAAATTGCCATCTCCAGTTGAAAATGTACAATTTTTTTGTTTTTGGGGTGTTATAAAATTCTTAAGTTGATGGATATGTAAGGTGACCCCTAATACTTGTTATTTCTTCAACTTTATTATAAGAATGATCTTCTAATAAAGATAGTGCATGTTCAATTTGTTTTTTATTAGGGATGGTCACAGGGCTGATGCTCTAATCTTTCATGTGAATTCCAATAAAAGGGAAAACGAGTTCTTGACTATCTTTCTTCTAATGTTGCAAAAATCTTTTTCTTATTTCGCTACAAATATTGCGAGATTATCGAAAATTTATTTGCAACATAATATATGCAATGTTGTATCGCTATAAAAATCAAGTCATAGGTAAGCGTTGCAAAAATTTCTCCATATATGTAACATACATGAAAAAATCAATTTTTGTCACAAAAATCAGTGCTTTTGGCAATCAACAATCCATTTTTTTGTGAATGTTATGACGGACTAGAACAAGAACCCCGTGATTACCCCTCATAAGAAGTAATAGTATGAATTACCTAAAAATATTATCTTCTACAAATTTAATTGACTCCATTTAATTTTTCCATAATAAAGATGACATAATTCTAAACCCTAAAGGGAAAATTTTATTAATGAATAACCTTATACAGTAAATTTTATAAAAAGAAAAGGTGATGGAATGGAATTGTCTAACGAAAGCAAAACTTATCGTGCTGGAGATATCGTCTATGTTTTTTATCGCAATCCCCACACTCAGGATGTAGCAAATATACAAGCCGCAGCTGTTGTAAATAACCCTAATACTCCTAATGAATTAGCATTGTTTCTTTATGAAACTTATTATCCACTTTCACCTGAAATGGCTGTTTATTCTACAGAAGAAGAGGCAAACCAAGCTTACAACTACTATTATGAGGATATTTCAGAGGAGGTGCTAGAATGAATAATCCATTCATGCCTAAACTTGTATACTTTGAACCCAAAGCATTGGATTATCCATTAGGGAGAGAGCTTCATGAAAAATTTGCAAAGATGGATGTTGAAATTCGGCATACTACTTCTCATAATCAGGTGAGGGATCTCCCAGGAGAAAACGATTTTCAAAAGTATCGGGTAGCAAAATCTACCCTTGTCGTTGGCGTTAGAAAAACATTAAAATTTGATACCTCAAAACCTTCAGCAGAGTATGCTATTCCGTTTGCAACAGGCTGTATGGGCCATTGTCATTATTGTTATTTACAAACAACGATGGGAAGTAAACCATATATTCGTACCTATGTAAATGTTGACGAAATCCTAGAAGCTGCTGACAAATATATAGAGGAACGCGCACCTGAACTGACAAGGTTTGAGGCCTCCTGTACATCCGATATTGTGGGAATTGATCATTTGACTCATACTCTCAAACGCGCAATTGAGCATTTCGGAGAATCCGAGTACGGAAAATTGAGGTTTGTTACAAAATTTCATCATGTAGATCATTTACTTGATGCAAAACATAACGGAAAAACAAGATTTCGATTTAGTGTAAACGCTGATTATGTTATTAAAAATTTTGAGCCAGGAACTTCTCCCCTAGCTAAAAGGATTGAGGCAGCTGGAAAAGTAGCAAGAGCAGGATATCCTCTCGGATTCATTGTTGCTCCTATTTATCTTCATGAAGGTTGGCAAGATGGGTACTATCAGATGTTTGAGCGTCTTGATGCTGAATTACCCTCTGATGCACGTGATGATATGACGTTTGAATTTATTCAACATCGTTTTACAAAGCCTGCTAAGAGAGTGATTGAAAAAAATTACCCAATGACAAAATTGGAATTAGATGAAGAGAAAAGAAGATATAAATGGGGAAAATACGGAATTGGAAAATACATTTATCAAAAAGAAGAAGAAGAAGATATAAAAAATCATCTTTATTCTTATATGGAGAAGTTCTTTCCCAATGCAAAATTAGAATATTTCACATAAAACTCTGTTACAACAATATATAGGTGTTGGAAATAAAAGACAGTTTATAATGCCAAATTAAATGTATCTCAATTTAACCCATTGATTACTTACAAGAGGTTAAAGTGATTTTTTATATAAAAGGGATCGCCACATCCCCATCAACTTAAAAATTCAAAATTACCCTAAAATGAAGAAGAGTACGAAATTAATAGGGCCCTTTTTTTACTTTTCTCGAATGTAAACTTTCAACTATTTGTTTACATTCGAATCTCCTTTAATCATTGACTTCACAACAAATCCCCTGATATCCTCAAAATTAACAACAAAAGTATACATTCAAAACACTATACATAAAGAGGTCTAAAATCCATAAACAAAAAACGACATCTTATTGATGTCCAACCTATCCGTAGCAAAGAACAAATTGAAGATATGAAGTGGGCTCTTAAACGTCATTGTTCAGAGAGAGACTATATTTTATAGAGGTTCATCTCCTTTTTTGTTTTGGTGAACATTAAATTTCTTAACTTGATGGCAATGATTATGGAACCCTTTAAACAAATAAAAAAATAGTTGTAATATAAAATCATGACGATTAAAAAGAACCGCAATATAGTAATGGCGGTTCTTTTTCTTGGTATTATATTGTATTTTATGTAAAATATATCTAAATGTATATAGATAAAAAGCTATTAATATCAAAAAATATAGAGGAGAGAAATAATGTCTCGTAAATTATACTTTTCGCTCATTATACTAAGCTTGATTTGGGGAGGATCTTTTTATTTTTTCAAGGTTTTAATTGTAGATTTCAATCCTTTAGTTGTAGCATTTTTACGTGCAACTTTTGGAGCTATAACACTTATTGTACTTATACCATTTTTCCGAAAATCTTTTAAAGGAAAAATTCCTTTTATACCTTTATTTGCTGTAGGAATACTAAATACTTTAATTCCATGGACACTTATTTGTTTTAGCGAGCAAAAATTGACTAGTAACTTAGCTTCTGTGTTAAACGCAACCCAACCATTATGGACAATGATTTTAGGGGTTTTATTATTCGGTGTACGTTCTAATCGTAACCAACTTATAGGTTTATGTATTGGATTTATAGGTATTTTGATACTCTCAGATGTACATCTATCTAATTTTTTTTCAGTAAATTCATTAAATTTTGCCGCGATGTTGACAGCAACGTTTTGCTACGGCTTAGCAACGCACATAACAAAACGTTATCTTAAAGAAATATCAATGTTTCAAATTTCTTTAGGTACATTATTGGTCGGTAGTATATGTAGTGGTTTTATAGTCTTATTCTTAGAAGAACCAATTCAAATTTTAACTAAAATATCATGGCATCATATAGGAGCATTAATTGGAATAGGTGTATTTGGATCAGGTATAGCTTATTTACTTTACTTTTACTTGATCCAAAAAGGAAGTCCAGACTTTGCTTCCATATCTACATATTTGGTACCGGTATCAGCTATTTTCTGGGGATATATTCTTCTAAATGAAAATATAACTTGGAGATTAATCATTGGATTAACTTTTATACTAATGGGAGTCTATATAACGAGTCGTAAAGTGAAATTAAATATTCCAGTTAAAAGTTCAAAAGTGTAATATCTAGCCTATTAAGTATGTAGCTTTAATTGAAAAACCAGATTTTGTCGAAAGAGAATTCGATGAATTTTCTGGTTTTTATTGTGTAACTAAATCTAAATAGGTATTTATAATACGAAATACAATTTGAATTATCTTGAAAAATAAATGGGGCGTTTTATGATTAAGCCAGGAACTTGAATGATTTCAGTATGTTAGAGTATAGGACTAGGGAAAAGATGGCTTTGAATTTGCTGCACAACCAGGAATCATTTCTTACGTAAGGAAGGAGTATAAGGGGTTATATGAAAAGAATGAAAAATGTAATGTTGTTAGTGGTATGTTTCTTATTTTTGAGTGGTTGTAACTATGAAAATGAAAAAGAGGTAAAAACATACTTTAAAGAAAAATATGGGATTGATGTTATTGTAACAGATTGGGAAGAAATACATTCAGGGAATATGGGACATGTATATCATACTGTTCAAGTAAAAGATAATAAAAACATTCAATTCCGAGTGGAAGTAGATGGTGTATTTTATTCTACAATAATAGGTGATGAATACAAAGATGGTAAAAATGCATATGAAGCATATAAGAAATTCAAGCCAACGCTGAAAGAAATCGAAAAGTTAGGATTCTCGGAATTTGAAGAGGAAAATACTATTCAATATATAACTGATCATATTGAAGAATACCTAAACAATAATTTGCTACTAACTTTAAAAATGAATAATAAAATCGATTATAGTCAATTTGAATCGACAGAATTAGATCGCTTCTTTGCTTTATTACAACTCATTCAAAGGAATAATAAAAAAATAACAGAGCTTAATCTAAAAGATAATACAGGTGAGCATACTATATTTTATTATACAAAAATACAAAAAAATCCAACGAAAGAGGATCTGCTACTAGCAATGAAAAACGCATCAAGAGATTACTGGACGTATTTAATTCAAACACAAGTTCATGACAAAATAAAAGAAATTCAAAATGAAAGATTTATATTCAAAGAAATCACTTGTTCATATACAAAAAATGGGGACTGTCCAGAGTATAATGTAACCTTAGATTTTAATGATGGTATGTTGCAATATCAAAACAACCCAAATTTAATCGAGGATTTAACCAAAGTAGCCACTTGGGTGAAAGAAGAACTACATAACAAACAATTCAATATTAACTTGACCTACAAAGAAGGTACGAAGTGGGAAGGTAGGATGTCATCAGAAGATATGGAAAAAAGTAATAGTGTTGAAGATTATATGAAAGAATATTTTCTTGAAAAGTAATTATATATTGTTTATCCCGCATTAACGGGCAGTAAGACCCCCACCTCAAGATTCAGAGAGAAGCATTGTCCAGCTCTAGCGGCTAGAATCTCCGGTCGTTTCGCCGCCCCCCTCGGACGAGGCAAAAAGCGCCTCTCTGTCGCGGGCTCCAACGTCCTGCGCTTCTGGGCGAGCCGCTTCCGCTTTTCTAAAGAAGATAGGTGGGGGATAAAGAAAACCCCACTGACGGAAGTTTCACTTTATTTACTCCAAGCATTTGCTAAACGAGAAAGTATTACATAGCTTTCATCGAGAATAAAATGGATTCTTTTTATTTACCATAAAATATTGGCTTGTGAGGCGCTTTTAATCAAACTTTATTTCAAAATATGATTTATATCTGTAATATAACTGATATTTATGTATTGTATCTTTGTATGCAGAAATGCTTCGGAAAAACAAAGATATCCTATAATTTGCTTTTTTTAAGTAGGAAAATGAAGGAGAGAGCGACTATGCTCTCTCCTTCATTTGTTTTGACAAGATATAACAATAACATGTTATTTTATATTCCTAACAATTGTTTTCCCTGTTCCTTTAAACTCAAAAACTTTATGTATGTAACAATTTTCCCTCAAAAATATGTACATGTATAGAAGGTTATAACTCTATTCACATGTTTTGAGTTATTTATATTCATTATTGATACAAAAAGAAAAAGACACTCAGATGAGTATCTTTTTCTACTTCAACATCATAGAGTTAATATCAAGCTTTAGAAGTTTAAAATGAAAGACTTGTTAATGAAGATACAACACTTAAATCATCATTTAATGTGATTGAGAAACATGCTACCAATGGTAATGTGATAGTAATTGAACCGTCTGGATTAATCACTATACTTGGGCCTGTCCCACATGTTCCGTCACAATTTACAGACGATGTTGTTCCACCACCAGGAGTAATTGTAACTACAAGACATACATCAAAACAAACATTATCTGCAGTACATGCCATTGTTTTTGCCTCCTTTCTAACACTTCTATATAAAGATATTCAGCATGTAGAATGAGAGGCACGGCATATCAATCAGTTTCATACAAATAAAGAGAAATTTTAGTAGTTTATCTCTTTATAAGGGCAGCTAATTCAGTTGAAAAGCTAAAATCATTATTTAAAGTGGTATTAAAACATGCTGTAAAAGGTATAACATTAAAGTCAGATGAACAATCATCATTACACCTTACAGTAATTTCTGCACCACCATTAGGATTAAGCTTTGTCTCTAAACAAATATTGAAACAGCTTCTATTTATACATGCCACTATATATCCCTCCTAATAGTATAATCATTAACAATATATTATAATTGTTAAATAGATGTGCGTAGGATTATTAAAAAACAACCAATGAAAATTTAAAAATGAGAGAAAAAATTGAATTTATCGTGAAAAAATATTTACAAAAAGAATAGCTATGAAAGAGTCGGTATCTTAATGATTACGAAATTGACTCTTCATATTTCATAAACAAAAATTAGAAATTGTAGTACTTGATGATTCCGTTCATTTAAATACATTCTTACGAAAATAATAACTTTTAAAATCAGAAGAGAATAGATATGTAATCAACCATTATTATGTCGAATGTATTAATTTGTTAGACCTGGGTAATGATGAATTGGATCGTTATAGAATGAAAGAAAAGGCGTACCAGATTTAGACACGCATCGTGTTTAGCAAAAAACTTTCATGCTTTCAATATAAAACTTACATGCTTAAAGCACTTGATTGTCTCATATGGGTACAAGTGCTTTTTATTTTACGAAATATAGGGTGCAGGTGAAATAGAACAGGGATCTTTATTCATGAAATAAGAGATGTAAAGGCGGTTGTAAATGAGCTTGGGAATATTATAGTAATACTAAAATAATCTGATCAAGGAAGTGAGTTAGAGTGTTTATTAAATATGATGAATATGAACTATTGGAACTTTTTTTGAGTGAACCAGTTAGTATAGCTGATCATTTAGAAGCAGGAGAATTCATTTATTCTTATAAGGATAATAAAAATTTTAAGTTAATTTTAACTATGGATGTTTATGGACAAACATGTAGTGTAAGTATAACATACGATGATTTTATAGTATTTGCTGGAGATTTTAAGAATGTTACAAGCATTAAGAAGATTGAAAATGATATGATAATTAGTGTTAGTAATCATGAAAGATTAAAAATTAAGTTTTCAAAACAAGTGGGGGTTGAGTTGCTTTAGAACTTTTAATGAATACAACTATAAAATCAGGTCGTCCCTGAAAAATGCCTGATATAGATAAAGAATAAAAATAAAGGAGATAAACTATGGCAATTCATATCACAATGAATAAAGAATTCGAAGATGACGAAATCGTTGTATATCAGTATTATCCGTCAGAATCTCCAGAAAAAGTTGGAAAGATGTATTTTCATAAGAAAGAAGAAATGTTTTATGACATAGAACCTGTTCCAGAAGAATCAGTTGGAACAAGAAAACATTATTTTAATTGTGCATGTTCTAGAATAGTAATATGCATTAGAAATGGTGGGGAATTTTTAGAAGAAATGACATACGGAGTATAGTCAAATAAACGAGTGTATGAAAAAGCGGTTTTCTTCATTACTTAAATACACGACCATTTAAGTTGTAGCATGTGTACCAATATGTCCTCTGTCTTTAGAATTGTCATCAATAATACCTTTCTCTAATCCACATTTCTACGCATCTTGCCCCAAATCACTAGGTTGTTTGTTTTGTTCTTTTATGATTTGAATTGTCTATTTAGGACAGGTTTTTAGCTGGAGGAATGGCAGTGGTTGGTAAAGGTTATTTTAATTCTGATTATGCTCTGACATTAGCTTGGAAATGTTCGAGTTTTAAGTGAATATCCTCCAATTAGTATAGACTTATTGCATGATGAGATTTTTGAATCCCGATTTGAAGGGGGTTTCAAAATTAATGCTATGACTGCCCATAAAAAAACGATGCAAAGAAGACTTAGGCATTTTCCAGATGAGAACTTATATCGTAATAGATTAATTAGAAAGGAAATTAATAATATGGGAGTATGTGTAGATTTATTTAAAGAATATGAAAATAAAGAGGAAGTTGTTTATCGCTTTTTTCCTTGTGAAGATGAAGAGAAAGCAGGGAAAATTCAATTTAATAAACTAGCAAAAAAGTCTGTAGAATTAGAACCGGCTAAAGGTGAAGGTGCAAATTACTATTTTCTTAAAGCTGTTGGTGCTGTGCAAAAATATGTCAGAAATGCATCAAACTTAGATGAATTTCCTGAATTTCTATTTTCACAGTCATAAAATTTTTAATTAGGAGTGTTTAGAACAATGGGAAGATATCCATTGATTGCAATAATCAAAGAGAATGAGGATGAAGAAAATGTAATTTACAGTTTTGGTCCAGATATTCATTCTTGTGAGAGATATCCACAACTTTATAGGAGATGGAGTTTTAAAGTTTTAAAGAATGAAACTACTCCTGACGAAGCATTTGTTTTACTGGATGATATGCCCGATAAACACATTTCCTTATTATGTAAATGTATGCATAAAGTGTATGTTCACGTAAAAGAAAATGGTGGCATGGAAAATATGACTAATATAGATTTTCCAGAATACCTTGAGTTTATCGTGTGAATTTTAGAAATATAAGCTACTAGACTCAAGAATCATTGTAGGCTCTTGGGGTTATTTTCTACCTTCAGTTGATTTACTTATGAAAGTAGATTAGGAGAATAAAAATAAAGGAGATAAATTATGGCAATTCATATCACAATGAATAAAGAATTTGAAGATGAGGAAATAGTTGTATATCAGTATTATCCGTCAGAATATCCAGATAAAGTTGGAAAAATGTACTTTCATAAAAAAGAGCAAATGTTTCATGAAATAGATCCGGTTCCGGTAAAATCAGTTGCAACAAGCGAACATTACTTTTATTGTGCATGTAGTAGAATAATGCAGTGCATCAAGGGTGGTGGAGAATTCTTGGAAGAAATGACATACGGAGTATAATCAAATAAATATATGAAAAGCTGATTCATAAGAGCCGGCGTTCCTCCCTCCTCCCATTATTCGCACATTGTTGTAGTGTGTGTACCAATATGCCCTTTTTCACTTCGTTATGTGGTTTAGAATTGCCATCAATAATCTCCTTCTTTAATCCCTATTTCCGCACATCTTACGCTCAACCACTAGGTTGTTTGTTTTGCTCTTCCATGATTTGAATGGTTTAATTGGGACAAATTTTTATCTGGATCCATGGCGGTGGCCGGTTTGACAGCAGTTGGTAAAGGGTTCAATATGACCACTAAAACAGTAGGGGCATAAAAAAGTCTCAAAAGTAGATTATTCAATTTATATTCATTTCGGTGTAAGAAATGGTAGTATTTCTGTAGATGAGTTTTTTCGTAGAGAGGGATATTTGATAAAACATATGAAGAAATAAGAAAATCGACTTGATATTAAAGCTATAGCTGAAAATATTGGAATATATGAAAGACATATAAGGAGGCCTTTATATATGGCGGTATGTTTAGCAATGACTAAAGAATTTGAAGATGAAGAGATAGTTGTTTATCAATACTATCCTTCTGAATCACCCGATAAAGTCGGAAAAATGTATTTTAATAAAAAGGAAAGGATGTTTTATGATTTAGAGCAAGCTCCAGTGAAATCAGAAACAATGAGAAAATATTATTTTGATTGTGCATGTACTAGAATTGTACGATGTCTGAAAAGGAATGAAGGATTTCCTGATAGCATGGCATATGAAGCATAATGAAATGAACAAATATAAAAGTTGGCTCCTTTGTATACAGAGTCCATGAGTCCACTTGATACACATTTTAAAATCTCTTTAGATAAAGCGTTTAATTAAGGAGTAAATTGAAATGGGAAGATATCCAACGATTATAATAACAAAAGAACTAGACAATAGCGAATATGCAATTTATAGTTTTGGTCCTAGTATTGATATGTGTGATCAATTTCCAGAACTGTACGAAAGATGGCGTTTTAAGGTTTTGAAAGATAAGTTAACGATTGAAGAAGGTTATGTTTTACTTGATGATATGCCTAAAAAACACTTCCCATTATTTTATAAATGTATGTTTAAAGTATATAAGCAAGTTGAAGAGTGTGGTGGAATGGCAAACTTAAAAAATATTGATTTACCAAATCAAATTGCATTTATTATTTGAAATTGATAGATTGTATTAGAAATCGTTTGTCGTTTTGAAAGAAGTACCATAGACTTAGCCTTTTCAGAATACTATTTAAAAACACATGAACTTAAAGTACTTGTTTGTCTTCTATAGGCAATGAGTGCTTTTTTGCATGTTTAAATTGACATGTAAATTTGTAAAATGTAAGGTGGATATGGTGCTTAATTATGGTTAGTTTAGAAATTTAAGGTTAAAATAATCATTATTTTAATATAAAAAAGGGGAATGGAATATGTTAACTAATACAAATGCAGACAAAGTATTCGATAAACTAATGGTAGAAGGTGAGACTTATGTTCATTACTTCTATGTTATGAAAATGGCATCTACCTTTCAATGCTTAGCTTTTGGTTTGGGTGCACTTGGCTTAAATAAACATTACCTTGTAGGGTTCACAAATAAGAGAATCTTACTAATAGAGTTAAGTCCTGCAACTGGTAATGTCACTGAAAATATTACTCACTTAGATTTAGATAAAGTAGAGAAAGTAAGTGTAAAGAGGGGTATCCTTAAATCCAATATCACTTTAAAGTTAAAAGAGGACAAAGGGATACTAGAAATGAAACTGAACAGTTTCACAGTTGGTTTATCAAATCACAAAAAGGGTTTAGTTGAGTTAGAAAAATTGTATGGTTAATAAAAAGTAGCAGACACTCGTTTGCCCTTTCTGTTTTTACTTCGCATGTGGCAGGAAAAGATCCTAACCGCTTCTATGCACGGCCAGATGCTCTCGTCCTCCCTAAAAGGGAAGGGATTTTTAATTGGCATTTATATAGTTAACAAGTATGAACTCTATATTTGTTAACTATTTTATTATGAAAGCGGATTCATTCCCTGATCTCAGACACATACTATCCTTAACTTATTGTTTCATAGAATTGCTCTTTATTTTGTCAGGTTGCTTCTTTTTTGCATAATAAATGTCCTCTTATTAAGTGTCCAAGTTCATTAGGGGATAAAGAGGGGATATCAGAAAGTATGCAAGAGGGTTTTGACGATGAATAAGGTGGATGCTACCATAAAGAGGAAGGGAAGGAAAAATAAAAACAGAAAAGGCAGGGGTATCCATGAAAGTAAATAAACTACTATGTTTTGCAATTCCATTGATGTTATTAGGTGGTTGCGGAACAGGTGCATCAACAGACAAACCAAAAGATAAAGTTGAGTCTAAAGCAGAAGCTAAAGAAACAAAATCTGATGTTAAGAAAGTAAGAGTCTTAGCAGAAGACTATCCTCAATATTTAGTAGACTTAGGTAATGAGTTTGATAAAGCATTCTCAACGTTTAGTAATACGGTAAAGGAAGCCTTTGACGGTAAGAAAACGAATCAAGACATCTTAGATAGTATAGATGAAGTAAACAAAGTAATTGCTAAGTTTGAAGCAATTGACCCACCTAATAAATATGTAGACGACCAAAAAGATATTGAGAAAGCAATCGTAAAGTATAAGAAAGCATTTGCATTGGTAAAAGACGCTCATACAAGAGATAAGTCAAACTCAAATGATAAGAGAACAGACAAGGAAATTATTGAACAGGCTGAGAAGATTATCAAAGAGGGTGACAAGTACTGGGTTGCAGTCTACAAAGAAATGAAAAACGAAATAACAAAGTCCAAAGGTGGAGGGGTATCATCTCAAGACCTAAAGGATACAAGTAGTGGTTCAGGGGTAGACTATGATGCGGTTCAAAAGAACGTACTAGATGGTACAGAGTTAATTGCCAACTGGGGTGTAAACCGTGATGATGGATTCAAACCGTTATTCATCCTAAAAGGTGGAAGCCCTAAGACATTTGAGGTATATACCGCAGGCGATTATCCAAATAAAACAAACTATATCGAAGGTACATGGGAGTACGATAAGTCTAATATGATGTTAAAACTACATATCTCAAAGCAAATGGCAAATGGAGTAGTAGCAGAAGTTGTTCATAAAGACATAGATTACAAAGTACAAAACTATGACACAAAGCATTTGCAATTATTTAATGAGAATTCAAAAGCTACAACTAGATATGTAAAACAACAGTAAAATAAAACAGTAAGAACAATTCGTGTGAGGGACTGGGTTTGTAATGAACCTAGTCCTTTATTCATATGGAGGTGTATTTTGGATTTTTAGCTTGGGGTGGGTTCGTTTTTAAAGTTTTTATATTAATAAATATATATATAATGTTAATCTTGTTAAAAAATGTTATTATTCTATATGTAATATTGTTATTCATACAAGGGGTAACAAATAAATGGGAGGGTGGGATTAAAATGATTAGTGATTTAAAAAGAGCGGCCTTATCTTCATTAAAAGGTAGATGGGGTTTGGGAGTAGGGGCATCGCTTCTGTATAACCTCATTTCAGGTATTGGTATGCTTATTATAGGACTTCCAATTTTTCTATTGAGTATTTTATTGATGGCTGCAATAATAGGGTCTAATGCTTCAATTACAGGAGAAGAAACGTTAAGTGTGGTAATCTTTTTAATTTATGCATTTACTTTTGTTATTGCATGCTTTGCTTTTATAGCTGTACTAGGCATTATATATTATGGGTATTGTAATGTTACATTGCGTTTAGCGAAAAAAGAATCTACTACAATTGATGATTTATTTGAAGGATTCCGAAAAAAGAATGCATTTAGATCGATGAAGCTAGCGTTATTAATGGGTGTATACGTATTTTTATGGAGTTTATTATTAATTATTCCAGGTATTATAAAATGTTTCTCTTATTCTATGGCTTACTATATCATGTTAGATCATCCAGAATATACGGCAAGTGAAGCGCTTAAAAAGAGTCAAGAAATGATGAAAGGACATAAGTTAGATTTATTCATACTATCTTTAAGTTTTATCGGATGGTTTATTTTGGGGTATTTTACACTTAGTATTGGGTATCTTTGGATCTATCCATATTACATGACAACAATATCGCATTTCTACTTGAATTTAGCGAATAGAGATACAGTTATAGAGGAAAAAACAGCTATCTAGAAGAAATATTGTTTGTTTCATATTTCTGATGACAGTGCAACTTATTCATACAAAAGAAGCTTTCTCCAAAAAATCGTTATTTAACGACCTTTTGGGAAAGCTTCTTTTATTTTATCTCACGAAGCATCCGCATTCTCAAACTGACTATTATAAAGCGAAGCATAAAAACCATCAGCTTTCAATAACTCTTCATGATTACCTTGTTCTACAATATCCCCGTCTTTCATAACAAGAATTAAATCTGCATCGCGTATTGTTGATAATCTATGAGCAATGATAAAGCTTGTTCGGCCTTCCATGAGGTTTTCCATCGCTTTTTGGATAAGCACTTCTGTACGAGTATCAATTGAGCTTGTTGCTTCGTCGAGTATGAGTATTTTCGGATCCGCTAGAAGGGCGCGGGCAATTGTTAGTAGTTGCTTTTGTCCTTGGGATACGTTGCTTGCTTCTTCATTTAATTCCATGTTGTATCTATTTGGTAAGGTTTTGACGAAGCTATGAGCATGAGCTGCTTTCGCTGCTTCGATTACTTCTTCGTCGGTTGCGTCCAGTCTACCGTAACGGATATTTTCCATGATTGAACCGTTAAATAGCCATGTGTCTTGGAGTACCATGCCGAACATGCTGCGCAGGTCTTCGCGGGTGAAGTCTTTTATGTCGTGACCGTCTATGCAGATGGCACCGCTGTTTATGTCATAGAAACGCATTAATAATTTTACAATCGTTGTTTTCCCTGCTCCGGTTGGCCCGACAATTGCTACTTTTTGACCAGGTTTAATGTGAGCTGAGAAATTGTTTATGATGATTTTATCTGGATTGTAGCCAAATTGAACATCTTTGAAGGTTACTTCTCCGTTTACTTCTTGCAGCTTCACTGGATTTTCTGATTCTGGTGCTTCCTCTTCTTCTTCTAAAAATTCAAAAACTCTCTCTGCAGCTGCTGCGGTTGATTGAAGTACGTTCGCGATTTGAGCTACTTGAGCGATTGGTTGCGTAAAATTTCTAACGTATTGAACAAAGGCTAAAATATCTCCAACTGCAATGGTTCTCTTTACCGCAAGCCATCCTCCTAAAATAGATACAGCGACGTAACCGATATTACCGATAAACATCATAATTGGCATCATCATTCCAGATAAAAATTGAGACTTCCATGCCGAAGTGTAAAGGGTATCGTTAACCTCTTCGAATTTTTTCACTTCTTCTTCTTCTTTGTTAAAGGCTTTTACGATATTGTGACCACTATAAATTTCTTCGACTTGACCGTTCACGTGTCCTAAATACTCTTGCTGGGATTTGAAGTATTTTTGGGATCTCTTTACGACTCCCATGATGAGCATCATGGATACTGGCAATATTAAGAGCGCCACTAATGTCATTTGCCAACTTATTGATAACATCATGATGAATACACCGATGATTGTAATAACGGATGTTATGATTTGCGACATACTTTGGTTTAAAGTTTGGCTTACAGTATCTACGTCATTTGTAATTCTCGATAATACTTCTCCGTGCGTTGTTTTATCAAAGTATTTGAGCGGCATCCGGTTGATTTTTTCATCAATTTCTTTTCTGAAGTTATACGATACTTTTTGGGCTACTCCTGAAATGATATATCCTTGTATAATAGCAAACACAGTGCTCGCTATATATAATCCAAGGAGTAACAGGACAATGTTTCTGATATAGCCAAAGTCAATTGCAGCACCAGGAACTCCCGTTACTTTGTCTACGAGTCCTTCGAAAAGCTTTGTTGTGGCTTTCCCTAAAATTTTTGGACCAACGATTGTAAAGGCGGCACTACCGATTGCGAAAATGATGACGACCATAATTGATAACTTATATGGCTTTAAGTATTGAAGTAACTTATTCATCGTTCCTTTGAAGTTTTTCGCCTTCTCAATCTTTTGCATGCCGCCGCCCATATGGCCGCCGCCATGACCACCTTGTCTTCCTGTTTCTACTTTTCGCTCGCTCATGATGACAACTCCTCTCTTGAAAGTTGTGATAAAGCAATTTGCTTATAAACCTCACAGTTCTCCATAAGCTCCTCATGAGTACCAGTTCCTACTATTTTTCCTTCATCAAGTACGATGATCTTATCTGCATTCATAATTGTACTGATTCTTTGGGCAACAATTAAAACAGTACTTCCTGCAATCTCATTGTTTAAAGCCCTGCGTAGTAGCGCGTCTGTCTTAAAGTCAAGAGCTGAGAAACTATCATCAAAAATGAAGATTTCTGATTTCTTAGTAAGAGCACGCGCAATAGAAAGCCTTTGTTTTTGACCACCGGAAACATTCGTACCACCTTGTGATATCTCTGTTTGGAAGCTTTCAGGTTTCGCGTTAATAAACTCCATCGCTTGAGCAATTTCAGCGGCTTTTACTAGTTCTTTTTCAGCAGCTTCTTTCTTACCGTATTTTAAATTACTTTCGATCGTACCTGAGAATAGAACTCCCTTTTGCGGTACATAACCAATTTTCTCTCTTAACTCCTTCTGAGCTACTTCTTTAATGTCAGTACCATCTATTAATATTTCGCCGCTTGTTACATCGTAAAAGCGTGGAATTAAGTTGATAAGTGTCGATTTCCCGCTACCTGTACTTCCGATGAAAGCTGTCGTTTCTCCAGGTTTTGCAGTAAAGGTGATATTGGAAAGCACATCTTCTTCTGCATCTGGATATCTAAAGCTAACATTTTTAAATTCAACGTAGCCTTTCTTGTCTGAAGCGAATGTTTTTGGCTCCGCTGCGTCACGAATGGTAACGTCAGTATCTAGAACTTCTGCAATGCGCTGCGCGGATACAGAAGCACGTGGTACCATAATGGATACCATAGAAATCATTAAGAAGGCCATGATGATTTGCATTGTATATTGCATAAATGCCATCATATCACCAACTTGCATATGTCCCATATCCACTTGGTGTGATCCAACCCAAATAATAAGTACAGTAACGGCATTCATGATAAACATCATCATCGGCATCATAAATGTCATTAAACGGCTTACAAATAAATTTGTTCTTGTTAAATCTTGATTTCCTTTTTCAAATTTCTTTTCTTCATGCTTTTGATTATTAAAAGCACGAATAACGAGCATACCTGTTAAAGATTCACGAGTGATTAAGTTAATTTTATCTACTAACTTTTGTATACTCTTAAACTTAGGGATTGCGATGCTAAATAAACCAATGACTAAGCTTAAAATTGCAATTACCGCAACTGCGATAATCCATCCCATTGAAAGGTCTGTAGTAAGTACCTTAATTATGCCGCCAATACCTAAAATCGGTGCATAGACTACAATTCGAAGCAGCATAACCATAAGCGTTTGTACTTGCTGAATATCATTTGTACTTCTTGTGATTAAAGATGCAGTGGAAAACTTATCAAACTCCGCATTCGAAAAACTTGTAACCTTCCGAAATACTTTCTTTCTAAGATCTCTGCCGAGTCCGGCAGCTACTTTTGCAGCAAGTAAACTTACAATAACGGTAGCTGCCATACTCACTAAGGATAAAAGGAGCATTTTCCCGCCAGAAGTAAGAATATAATTGGATTGAAGCTTATCTGTCTTGATACCGATCGTTTTATACTCATTCTCAATAAATGTAACAGCTGACTGTGTTACCATGCTGCCTGGCATCTTTTTAAACTTTTCATTTGCCTTTTCTTTCATTGCATCAATTTTATCTTGAGGTAGTTTCGCAATCACTGCGAAAGGATCTGTATTTGCCGGGAGCTTCATCGGTGTTTTGTTATCACCTGACGGAGGGAAAGCGGAGGCACCGCCTTTTTCAATTCCTTGTGTAATTAACATTGGCTTTCCAAAGATATCGTTAAGTTCGTTAATTGTATTTGTATCCTTTGTATGTAGCTTATAAAGCGGTTCTTTATCAAGCTGCGGATAATCTTTTAAGTCATTTTTTAACTCACTTTTAGAAAGATTGTTCTTATCTAAAAGTACATAGTTGTCAGCTACTTTTTTCTTTTCATTTTCATTCATAAAGAGCTTGAGTTTATCCATCTCACTTTTACGAATAACCTTAGGTACTGCGTTTTCTACACCTTTTTGTTGAATACCGACATTCACAATGTTAGACATGTAGTCTGGCAGTGATAGGTCACATACTGCTTGTATGGATAAAAGACATATAACTGCAATGATTGAGGTAACAAATGGTTTTAAATGTTTGATTATCTTTAACATTTAATTCATCTCTCCATTTTCCTTTTCAAATTTTTTTAGCTTTTTCTTTTTTCTTCAGTTTACCCGCTCTTTATCTATTTTCGACTACAGACTAATTCTATGACTATATTAAGATGTAATGCAACTTTTAGAGCATAGAATAATAAATATAAAGTTTCACTTTATGGATTTTTTATATTATTTACTTTTGCACTAAATGCTGTTACTATATTGATATCGTTTTCATAATTTAATGCATACTTTTTTGAAAGCGCTTAATTGAAAAAGCATATGCATTTCAAATGTATGGCCTGTTGTAAATTTTTCTAAATACAAGCAGTTCCTCTGTCACATGTTATTGGAGAAGGGGAGTTGCTTTTTATTGTTAAAACTATGAAAAAATGAATGTATGATGTGAGGAGGTATCGTTGTGAAAAACAGTTTTGTTTTTCACAAGAATATATATGGGTAATGTAGGATTATTGATTTCTGGTGCAGCGCTCTTTTTAAATAGCCTTGTGATGCTAGGAAAAGCAGACGAAAAGAGTGCAGGTGTTTTTAATTTATTTGTAGGTGTACTGCAAATTATTATTCCTTTCTATTTAATTGTAGTATCTGATCAAAGTAATTGGACAGTTTATTTATATGCAGCTACTTTTTTATTTGGTTTAACTTATTTATATGTAGGAGTTACTTTCATTGCAGGATTGAAGGGTGATGGATTAGGCTGGTTTTCTCTTTGGGTAGCGATTATTGCACTATTCTACATGATTGTAGCTATTATACATTTTCATGATATCGTTAATGCGTTAACTTGGTTCATGTGGGCATTTCTATGGTTCTTATTTTTTATTTCTAATGTACAGAAAAAGAGCATCAATCATTATGTTGGAAAAATAGCCTTTGTACAGTCATGGGTTACACTAACTTGTCCTGCTCTTCTTTCCCTTATAGGTGTATGGGAAACTTCTTATGTATATAATTTATGGATATGTATATCTATTCTTTCGATTATATATTTCTGTGTTTGTACGTTTAAGTTGAAAGGAAATGTAAATGCTGTTCATAAAAACATAGATACGCACACCATTGAAAAGTGTGGAAAAACCAAGTGAAGTTAATTTACTAACCTATTTATTTAGAAAAACGCGATCAATTCCTAATTGATTATTAGAAATTGATCGCGTTTTTTATTATGAATGAGTAAACCTTCATTGTGGATGAATTGCAGCAAGTGAACAAACAATATATATCCATTTTCATTTTTCAACATCTTCGTCTAGCTCTGCCTCCTAGGCCCTCATGTCTAAGAACCTTCCACACAAGAAGGTTCTTAGACATGAGGGCCTAAACAGTCGGCTCCGCTTTTCTTTATGATCCAGCTCCAACTGCTAGAACAGTCGGTGGCTTCGCGTCTTCCGCCGAGGCAAAAAGCGCTTCTATGCATGGCCAGATACTCTCGCCCGCGTAAAAAAAAGAGGATTTTTTAATTTATATTTATATAGGTTCAACACAAAAAGCCACGATACTTAATAGAGTAACATGGCTTTTTACGTTGTTTGATAGAATTGACGGTTTTCTAATCAAACACTTTAATTATACAGGTTATGACATTACGAATACAAAAGTTGGCCAAATAACTTTTGTAATATAAGGATATCACTTTATA
Source organism: Bacillus sp. 103mf (assembly GCF_900116295.1). Classification (GTDB taxonomy): domain Bacteria; phylum Bacillota; class Bacilli; order Bacillales; family Bacillaceae_G; genus Bacillus_A; species Bacillus_A bruguierae. Next base: position 575,561 of record NZ_FPAF01000002.1, on the reverse strand, counting down.
GAGTATTTAAAATTAATATTTTTTCCTTTAATAACTGAAAAAAAAGAGCGTTTTCAAGACTCTATTTGTGGGTACGGTTTTTATAGTGCGTATTTTTTTACGATAGATTCTCAATGGTACTCGAAAGTGTACAAAAGGTTATCAAAATTACTAATAGAGATAATGAGAAGCATGGAATTAAACTATATAAATTCATTTTAAGTTTTTGACATATAAGTTGTTGCTATGCAAGGCCAGATTCTCTCGTCCCTTCTTAAAAGAAAGGGGTTTTTATGTTGTTTTTTAACTTATATATATTAGAGGTCATTCTATTATTATGGTAAAATTATCAATAGTTTATAATAAATTCTAATATCTATCTTTAATTAACAATAAACAATAGTAATATATATAGAATTCCGATTATATAAATCCATTTTAATTTTTCGACATATAGGTCTCTGCTATGCAAGGCTAGATGCTTTCGTCCTCTCCTAAAAAGAAAGGGATTTTGACGTCGTTTTTCAATTTGTATTTATATAGCTTTAAAGTCTTGATAGTTTTGAGGGAAGGTAACAGATTAATGCGTAATTTTATTTATAGTTTAATAGATGATAAAGCAATAAAACGACAAATTTTTATACTGGAGGCTTTAAATCGTGAACCAAAATTAGTATCTTCTCAAAATTTTGCAGATCAGCTACAGTGTTCGACACGAACAATCATGAATGATATTTCTCAATTAAGAAAGAAATTGCCAGGGAATTGGGAAATTATTAGTGTTAAAACGAGAGGATACACTTTAAATAAACCGGTGGAAGAGTCTGTATTACCTGTGATTCATTCTTATTTGACAGAAAGTGTACTTTATAAAGTTATGTTAGAAATATTTCATAATAAGTATTACACATTAGAAAAATGGTCACAAATTTTATATATGAATAAGTTAACTTTGAGAAACCATTTAAAAGATTATAATAGAATTTTAAATGAAAGTAGGTTAAATATTAAATTCAGAAATCTTCAACTAGAAGGAGATGAAATGAATATAAGATATTACTATATTTGTTTCTTTTACTTTACACAACAATTTTCAGATCAATCTGTATTACCTATTGAGTTAAGAAAAAAACTTTTATCTATTCTCTATCGTAACGAAGTTCACATGGATATCTTATTGTTACGCAGTATTGTTTTTGTTTTTATAAATCGATTTTATAATAAACATTGTGTAACGAAAGAAATAAAATTCAAGCCTATATACAGCCGTAAGCAAGCAACTTGTCTTAATGAAATGATTATAGAAATTGAGAATTATTATAAGATCAAATTTCCAAAATACGAAAAAGATGCACTGCATTTATTTTTATTTTTCGGATTAATAAGTACAAGTTCACAGGGAAAGGCAATGCTTGAATATGTAAGTGAATGTGATCAGGAGGTTTATAAAAAATTCATTAATCTTATTACTACCCTTTTAATATACAATCAATTACCGAATGAATTGAAGGGAAAATTGAAAGCTGAAGTAATTCCGTATTTTTATATGGTGTGTATTTTAAGAGAACTTCATTTTTCAATTCGTCATGTTTTTGATCCAATAAATTCTTTAGATAGTGTATTATTGCGAAATTATAAGGAAAATCTCTCCTTAATTTCTAATTGGAATGAAACATATAATGAGAAAAAATTTACGAAAGATGAAATAAAATATATTGCCTCTCATGCAACAGCGATTCTTAACTCAATTTGTAACGAAATAAACATTGTACTTGTATTTTCTGGGACAACCGTTGAAAAAAATCTTATTTATAGGAAGTTAAAACAAAGCTTAGGGGAAAATGTAAATATAGATAGGATACCAAATTATAATATTAAATATGATTTTATTATTAGTAATTGTCAATTATCAGATACAGGGGCACCTGTCATTTATATTTCTCAAATGTTGACTGCAAATGAAATCGATTCTATAAAAAATCGTATTTTTAATTTAAATTAAAGCTAGAAGTAGCGAAATGCATTCATAATGAAACGAGAAAAACTGGAAATTTTGATTAAAGATATACGGATGAAAATCATTGATAAAAAAGTCCTGGAAATCATAGTTCCCAGGACTTTTTATCAAATTGGTTAAGAATCATAGTATGATTTAACTTAAATCTTTAAGTAGATTATTTTCCCATGGAACAGCACTCAATAGAGTTTTTTTATAATTAAACAAGTGCGATACGTAATTAATACTATACTTATCTTTATTTATGAATTCTATATCATTTGCGTTAAAGTGGCTGCCGATACGAAAGGCGTTAAAATACTCGTGCCAATCTGAATAAGAATGTTGTGAAAGTCGTGCAGCCTGTATCATAAAGTTCTTTGCTTCCTGTTTTGATAAATAACCGAGTCTTCTACCGACCCGACATAAACAGATACACCATGCATAATCAAACGCTGCAATTCCGGAATCCGTCAAAATATGTAATCCGTAATTAGCAATATAAAGTTTTTCATAGTCAGGATGGTCTTTCGATAATTGCTTTCGCGCTGCCTCGGAAAGAGGAGTCAATTGATGGCGTATACGATTAAATTCCTGCCGTGTTCCTTCTTCTAAAAACCAAATGATTTTCTCTTTTAACTCCGTCGAATTTTCGATCTTCCATGTCCATAACACGTTCTTCAAAAAACGTTTCCCAATAAAGCGGTCTCTGATAAGGGTGAATTCATATCGGGTAAAATAGTTTGTAAGATAAACACAATTTAAACAAACGGAAGACAGACAGCGGAAATATAGTTCGAGCTGTTTCTCTCGTTTTCTTTTATATAAAACAGGCATTCTGTCTCCTCCTTATGCTAATGTTTTAAGCCTAACGAATTTCCATGCTTCCCAAATAAGTGGGAGTAGGAGAAGTAATGCATATTTAGATGGTAATGGGGTTAAAACAATAAGAATCATAAAGATCAAATAAACCCAGGTACGGCTAATAAATAGAAATAAAAAGTATAGCGCATAGCCGATAATAAACTTCATATTTATTTCTTGTTTCTGTCTCTTCTCTGGAATTTCAGTGTGAGCTCGAATACTGTATGAACGAAATTCTAAGCGTTCCGGATAACGCTTTACCACATCCAACGCCCTAGTGGCTACAGTTTCTGTATCACCTGATTCGAACGAATACTTCACTAATAAGAACTGTGCGTCCATATGCTCCGGCTGAATCGAAAGTAGATGCTCACAGTCCTTGATAGCATCTGCAAACTGCCCACGGTCATAGTAAATCTGGGCCCGATAAAGTAAACCATCTGGGTCATCCGGGCAAATGACAAGTATGTCATTGAATGATTGTAACGCACGTTCTTTATTTTTGATGCGCAAATAATAAATGCCCTGCATGCGTAAAAGCTCTGGGTCTTCTTGATAAAGATCGTATGCAAAATCGAGTGCACTTTTTGCTGCTTCTAAGTTATTATTCATAAGTGTGTGCTGGACTTCTTCACGTAAATGTAAATACGCTTCAAAATCTAGATCATCACTTTTCTTGAAAATATCATAACGCATTTCCTTTGCACCGTTAATTCTCTCTAGAAGAAATTGTACCGTTTCTTCACTATATTCAAACTCTAACTCCTCTTCTTGTTCACTAAAGTGGAATACATTGTCGAGAAGTTCCCAAGTTGAGCGTGGGAAATGGTAATGATATTCTAAAAAATCTATTAATCTATCTTGAATTGCTGCAGCATGTTCTACGTTCCAGATCACATCGGAACTTAATAAGTTTTCCCAATTTTTTGGTTCAATCCGTGCAAAGAAATCGTCATACAGCGTCTCGATTTTTTCCATAAATACGTGAACAGGATGCTCTGAAACGAGAGTCGCAGCAAGTTCAGTGTTCCCATCAATCCATGTAGGAAATGCAGGATTGATATAGGAGTTCTCTTCGTTTTCATCCGTTTTTTCTAGTTGAGAGGGAGGTGTGCTCTGCATTTGTTTTGCATTTTTTATCGCTTTATCAAATGCTTCTCTCAGTCGCTGGTATCCTTCAGGATCGTCTTCGGGATGATAAATCTTTAGAAGTTTTGCATAAGCCTTTTTAATAGCTGGAATATTGTCGGTAGGCTCAATTTCTAGTGTTTCCCAAATGCTCATGAATGACTGATCCACCTTTCTATATTCTCTAAATGCTCTTTTAATACACGAGCAGCTTCTTTCACTTTTTTATCATCTTGCGTTGTGAGCACACTTTCAAATTGTTGTAACAAGGTAGCGACTTTTTGGCGTTCGTCACCGAGTAACTCTTCATAGAGCCGTTCACCTTTTGCGAGCAGTAATCGGTTTTCGGACCGGTCTCGGGGATGAATTTTAATTTCTTTCAATTCCAAAAGTCTGGCTTCGATCTCTTTTTCCGTAAGGTTTCCGGCATTTTGTTGAATAACGGCTCTTTTTTTCTCTCCAGTTGTTGTACTTATCACTTCGACTTCGAGAATACCATTAATATCGTATGTATAACGTACGTCAACAGACTCCTTCCCAGCAGGAGCGGGGGGGATTTTGATTTTGAGTTCACCAAGTTTTAAGTTGTTTTTTACTAGACGATGTTCTCCCTGATAAACATCAACAAGTAGAGATTGCTGTCTATCATTGACGGTATAAAGTCGTTCAACTCTGCTTACAGGAATCGGTGTATTTCTCTCGATAATAGGGAAGAAATATCCGGACTCTTTTGTACCGTCTCTAAGTTCTTGAACAACGTTTGTTCCTAACGTATATGGACAAACATCAGTTAAGATGACTTCTTCTAACGCTTTGTTCCGTTCTTTTAAAGCAACCTGAATCGCAGCGCCTAAAGCAACCGTTTCATCAGGATTAATATTCGCATAAGGCATACGTCCGAACATTTTAGAAATGACGGATCTGATAAGCGGCATTCTTGTCGCACCGCCAATTAGAATGACAGCATCTAAATCATTAGGATTTAGCGACGCATCACGAAGTGCGCGTTCAATAGGATAGCGAAGGCGTAAGAGAAGCGGGGTTACCAATTTTTCAAATTCGCTTCTATTGATATGAGTTTCGTATGTTTTATTATTGATAGCGACTTTCATACCCGCTGTAGGCTTATCACATAATGTGAGCTTACAACGTTCTGCTTGTGTATAAATTAACGATAAGGTTTTTGAATCAAGTGAATCAGAATCGAGTTGGTGTGACTCTAAGAAAAAGGTCATTAGGCTTTTTGTGAAGTCTTCGCCTCCGAGGTAATTATCGCCGGCAATTGATTTAACATCCATCACTCCTTCAAATAATTCCAAAATGGACACGTCGAATGTACCGCCGCCTAAATCAAATACAAGAAATTTTGTTTCTGCCGCTTCCTGGTACAGTCCGTAAGCGATGGCAGCTGCCGTTGGTTCACTAATAAGCCGTTCAACTTTTAATCCAGCAATTTCAGCAGCCAGTTTCGTAGCCTTGCGCTGAGCATCGTTGAAATAAGCTGGAACGCTAATAACAGCACCTGTAACCGATTCATTTAAATAAGCTTCTGCATCTTGTTTTAAAGATTGAATGATAAAAGATGAGAGCTCTTCTGAAGAAAAATTGTATGTATCTAATTGGTATTTTTTCTCTGTCCCCATAAATCGTTTAAACGTTGATGCTGTAACGTGCGGATGGGTAATAAGTCGCTCTTTAGCAATGTGTCCGACTAAAATTTCACCGCTCTCTTCAACGCTGACGACCGATGGTGTAAGATATTCGCCAAGTGCATTCGGGATAAGAGCTGCGCCGTTATCCGACCAATAGGCTACTAAACTATTCGTTGTTCCTAGATCAATTCCAATCGTTGCCATAATAATCTCCTCTCTTTTTCATCTATCTTACTATACCATTATAATGAGGAAAAGTATGAGAAAAATGGAATCATAAGGTTGTATTTCTTGAAGGGGAGGGAATGAAGATCTGGCTATTTTAGTAGTTTAGAATAGGGCAGGGATTTTGGTAGTTATAAATCTAATTTTCAGCATTAACTCAGAAGGTGGATTTTTGCGGAGTTAAATGAAGGATAAAAGGAATCTGAATCGTAAATGCTATTTATGAATTGAATAGCCAGTATATGAAACATGAAGAAGATGAGTTCTATAGTAAATAGGGCTCATCTTCTTCATGTTTCTTTTGATTTAGATAGATGATTACGTTGGGAATGATAATGGCGGAAAGAAGAATAGAAATATAGCATACATAGAATAAGAGAATGTACAGATCAGTATGGTTAGAAACGAAGTGTAGCATAAATGATACATGTTTTATATTGAAAATCATTGGCAATAAATATTTTAATAGATTAATTTACAATATTTTGCTATTATGAAAAATATGGTTAATATAGGTAAAAAAGGATTAACTTGAATATTGAAGCGTACCGCAGAATTTGTAACTGGCTTAATCGGAGGAATCTTTGGATGTCTATTTTCTCGGCTTGTTGTATTTGGTCTTGTTTCCTACGCTACTTTTGGAGATAGCGTATCGTAGGTACATTAGATAATAAAATTATGTAACTATTTCAGTGTTTTAATAAAGTTAGAGTATTGAAATAGTTACATAGAGTAACTATTTAAAACCTAGTGTTAACTGTATGTTAGGCAAGAAGGGGGAATAAAAACTTATATGCGTAGTTTCATTTAATAAGGTTTGAAAGCGCCTTCGTCTTTATAAAACGTAAAAGTTTTTCCAATAAGTAAAAGGGGTTGTCGTATTGAAACAGAAGAAGTTATTGTCACTATTTGTAGTATTTCTTATCTCGTTAACCACGTTTATGCAACCAATGGTAACTTTAGGTGCTGGGAACGATACTGTAAATGGTTCTAAGATTAATCAAGAGTATGTAATTAAGAACCCAGATGGAACTCCAAAAGTAGAGTTCAAAAGAGGTGAACAAGTTACTTATAATATAAACGTAGCAACTAAAGGAGACCCTAATACCGGTGTTGCTTTAGACTACAAAGTTAGATTAGAGTTACAGGATGCTAGGGCTTATCTTATTGAGATTCCAAAACATCAAGGTTATATTAGTGACGTAAAAGGTTTTGTAGAAAATGGTAAAAGGGTAGCGGTTATTTCACTATCAAAAGTACCTAATGATACTAAAGTAACGATTCCTGTCAAGTTTAATTTTCATGACGATGCACCTAACGGTCATACAGTAACCCTAAGTGCAACATTACAGTCAGACACAGGAGAAAATTTAGCTTTTGCTAATGATGTATTGTTTAAGGTTTTTGTACCTGTAACTCCTAAAGTAACAAAAGATGTTGAGGGTAAAGACCATTTAGAAATTGCAAAAGGTAAAGAGTTTAATTACAATTTAAAAACAGTAGTATCAGAAAACTTAAAGGGATATGAGTCTTTAACTCTTTCTGATACATTAGATAACAATTTAACAATTGTAGGTACAAAAGTACTTGTTGATGGAAAAGAATCAGAATTAAAAGCTAATGTTAATAAACAGTTGGTAACATTAAAATTAACTCGTGAGCAATTAGAAGTGATCAAAGGTAAAGAGATTAAAGTTGTAGTTACATCCAAGATTAACGAAAACGCACCTATTGAAATGATAAGTAGCAAAGCAAATATTCGATTAAACGATAACCCTTCGGAAGATTCTAATGTTGTAACGGTAATGCCTACTAAAGAAGAATCAACTAAAGAAGAACCAACCAAAGAGGAACCAACTAAAGAGGAACCAACTAAAGAAGAATCAACTAAAGAAGAACCAACCAAAGAGGAATCAACTAAAGAGGAACCTTCTAAGGAAGAACCAACTAAAGGGGAACCAACTAAAGAAGAACCTAAGCAACCGCAAAAAGAAATTCCTAAGATGAATCAAACTAATAATTCAACAGTTACTCTAATTGGTACATTGTTAGTATTAGGAGCATTATTTTCATTCTTTATTGTAAGACGTAGGAAGAATTCTTAATATGGTAATAAAGAAACCTTCATGCATAAGTATGAAGGTTTCTTTATTACAGTTGAACCATATTTAGAACAGCAGATATTAAAATGTTTAGTATATTTTAATAGGAGACTAGGAGGTTTAATATGAGAAATAAATTCTTATATGTGTTAATCGGATTAACCTTTGTAACTGGGATTGGTTTGATTGTGTACCAACCTCTTTTTAATTATTATGTAATCCCGAAACAACTAGAAAAATCGTATGAAGAAAACTATAACAAAATAACTACAAATGGGATAAAAGAGAACGTATACAATTCAAGTAAAAAGGTAAATGCTTTTGATTACGATAGTGTACAAAGTGTAGACGAGTTTGATTTTAATTCTGTAAAAGGTAAATTAGATAAAAACATGATTATCGGGTTGATTTACATTCCGAATGTACATATTAAACTCCCTATTTTATACGGTACAAATTATGAGACAATGATGCTAGGTGCAGGTACTTTAAAACCGAATATGACGATGGGTGTAGGAAACTATGTACTTGGTAGTCATAGTATGAGAAATAAAGAGTTATTATTTACACCTACAAGAAATATGCGTAAAGGAGATTTAATATATTTAACAGATAAGGAGTATGTATATACGTATAAAACAACTTCAAAAGATGTTATTTCTCCAAAGGAAACACATGTAATGGATGATAAGAATGGGTTAAATGAAGTAACATTGATAAGTTGTTATGACAGTAAAGGGGAAACAAGATTAGTAGTAAAAGGGAGATTAGAATCAAAGAAAAAGCTAGAAGAGGTAGATGGAAAAGTTAAGTCTCAACTAACGAGTTATTAAGAGTTTCAATAATTTAGTGGAGTTAATATAGTCATATAGACACGACTTAGTTAAGTACTTACAATGGATTTCAAGGAGGAAGTGCTCGTAGGACAAACAAGAAATTTAATGAAGAGTTTAAATGATGGTTGAGTTATATTGTTTGGGACAACCTGTAAAACAATTAAGCAGCGAGTATGGGGCTCAGCTCATTGCCATAAAGTTTAGACAAATTTGTATCGATACTAGAAGTTCTATCGGGATGCTATTAATAGAAAGAAAAGTAAGGGCAGCGGAGAGATACACATATCTCGGCTGCCCTAATCGTATACTATATAGAGTTTGTCCGCTTTTTAACAATCGGAACATGAAGAAAGTAATTCATAATTTATATAACTAGAGTCATAGTAAATAAATTGGTTTCCTCCTAAATTTAACCATCCATTTTGTTCGTAATATACTTTATAGGATTCATTATGATGTAATGTTCGAATCACATTGCCGCTTGTAGAAGGTTGATCTCTTACATTCACATTATCACCTGTAATCGTAGCAACACCTATATAGTTGCAATAACAAATATAACTAGGATCATAATAAATAAATTCATTTCCCCCTAAGTTTAACCATCCATTTTGTTCGTAAAATACTTTATAAGACTCATTACGATGTAATGTCCCAATGACATTGCCGCTTGTAGAAGGTTGATCTCTTACATTCACATTATCACCTGCGATTGTAGCAACTCCTATAAAGGAGCTGTTAGGTCCATTATTATTGTTATTAATATTCAAATCTACATAGGCTATATTACAATCGACATTCCCGTTAATGCCTTGTACACTTCCGGTATCTGTGTATTGCCAAATATCACAATCCATTCCTGGACCCCTTGTATTATAACGTGCGACCCACAATAAAGTATTTTGTAAACGAGAAGGGTTTAGACTATTCTGGAAGAAATATAAATTGCTATAAACTCCGGTACTAGTATATCCTGCATTTTTTAATTCTGTTAAAAATGCATTCACAGCATCTGTTAATGTATCCGGATCTAAATTTCTATCATTGACTTCTACATCGACAAATACAGGGGCAGTTAATGTTACGCTCTGTAAATTTTTAATGAAGAAAGCAGCCTCTTGTTTCGCATCATTAACAGAAATTGCTCGAAAAAAGTGGTAAGCCCCTGTCAGGATGCCAACATTATTAGCGCCATTGATGTTGTATTGAAAGGTTGGATCTACATAATTGGTACCTTGCTCAGAACCCTCTGTTACTTTTGTAATCATAAAGTTTACTTGGTTAGGATCATTCTTTACTTGATTCCAATCAATTGTCCCTTCATGGTGACTGACATCAATTCCAAAAGACATAATATAACACTCCTAAACTGTTTATTTAATATTTTGAGGTATTATACTACTTTATATTCTAAATCTTTTAAATTGTTAATGAATGTTTAAAGAGATTTATACCATTTCTACTATTTGTGATAAGTGTGTTTATGTTAATGTTAAATAAGAAAAGACATCCAAAAGGATGTCTTTTCTTGTTTTCTAGATCTACATATTAATTGGTTTTTTACTGTAAAGATGGTGATTCTTAACTAGAAAATTTAATTACTCGAAAATTATCTCCTTGTATATTTCTAATATCTAAAGCTTCTCTATCGTTAGTATGTCCTGTTAAATAAACAGTTTCTGCATCCTTTTTTACTACAAACATTGCATGATAGTAACTTCCGCCTGATTTTTTTTGAAGTTGTATAACATCTCCAACTTCAATATCTCTCATAATATTTAATTTATCTGGTGTAATTACTTTTTGAGTTTTACTCCAAAAAGTATAAAAGTCTTCGACGTTTATCCATGTACTAGATTCAGTGAAAATATTATATCCTTGTTTTTTGCTGTACCAGTAATTTTTATTTGTATCAATTCCTGAAGGTGGTATAGTTGATGGAAGTGTTTCTTTTATTCCACCAGCTTTTAGAATTTGAGAGACATAATTCATACAATCGTTTGGATCCCATTTTGCATACTCAGGATTCCTCTTATTCCACCAGTTCTTCGCATAATCTAATGCATTTTTTATATTAAGTTGTTGATTTTCTGCTAAATTATTAGTCACTAATTCATCTTGGTTTTTTTGATAGTTATCTATTGTTGATGCTAAAGCAATTGTATTGTCTAGTGTATTTTGAGTGACCAAAATGCCAAAAAATAATGTTGTGCACATAATTTTTTTCTTAAATTTCATACAAACATCTCCTTACTGTTGTTTTTGAATTTAATTATATTGTTTTGGTGATATCGCGTACATTTTATATAATTAAGAGATTCCTTTGTTTTATTTTTTTAATAGGTTATTTATGTTAATCCGAAATAAATTTTATTAAACTCGGATTATTTTTATATACTATCAAAAACTTGATATTGTAAATTCTTCCACAAACTAACGAAGAAACCTTTTAAAAAGAGTTGAGAAATAAAATATCAATATACATATAAATCTCCCTGTTTTAATTCATCACAAATAAATTCTATGTTATTGGTGACTGTTGCTGAATCAAATCATCTCGTTTACGAATACAGTATCACTATGATACAATATGGATATTAATGCCAGAAAGGATGATGGGTGGACGATGATTAACTAATCTTATTTTTAAATGTTGAAATTGGATATTTCAATTTATAAAAAATAGGATTAGTCTGCCCATTTTCTATAAGAACGTATTGCTATTTCGTACAATAGCTTATTTGGGTATAAATCATATAACGACTAATCCTGCCAAATATAATTGGGAGGATTTTTTGTTCTCCTTTTATAGAAAGGGATGGATAGTATGAAGGAACTTTTAAAACTAAAAGATGTTTATGTAGAAATCATGGAAAATACTTTGTTAGAACAAATGAATGCTACAGTGAAACAGGGAGACATCATCGGAGTAATTGGAAAGAATGGTGCTGGAAAATCCACCTTGTTACAGTTGATAAATGGAAAAATAGCACCAACAAAAGGACAACTAGAATGGCAACAAACGAACGTAACGATGGCATATGTTGAACAAGAGAAAGAGGCATTTACATCTAAGGAAGTAACAACAGTAGAAGCGGAACTTCTTGCAAAGTGGAGCGTACCAACAAACGATTTTCATACGTTAAGTGGTGGAGAAAAACTTAAAATCCGACTTGCGAAAGGATTTGCGCAAAATCCAACTCTTTTAATGCTAGATGAACCGACAAATCATTTAGATGAAAATAGTACAGAACTTCTTATTGAACAGATAAAAAACTATAGTGGAACAATCATTGTCGTATCACATGATCGTTATTTCTTAGATGCTGTTGCAACGAAGATTTGGTCGATAGAAGATAGAAAACTAATTGAGCATAAAGGGAATTATACGAGTTATATGAAAGCTCGAGAACAAAAAAGGCTCACTCAGCAACGCGAATATGAAAAGCAACAAAAAAACATTGAGCGTATAGAATCACAAATAAAAGAATTAACATCATGGTCGCAAAAAGCACATGCACAGTCAACAAAAAAAGAGGGATTTAAAGAATACTATCGTGTTAAGGCAAAGCGAACGGATGCGCAAGTTAAGTCAAAACAAAAACGTCTGGAAAAAGAGCTTGAAAAAACGAAAATAGAGCGTGTTAAGCCAGACCCAACTGTAGAGTTTTCCATTCAAGCAAATAAAAAGGTAGGAAAGCGTTTTTTAGAAGTGAAACAATTAAAAAAATGTTTTAAGGGAAGAACATTATTTGAGAAAGCTAATTTTACAATTCAACATGGTGAAAAAATTGCAATAGTTGGTCCTAATGGTTGCGGGAAAACAACATTATTGAAGATGATTATGGGACAGGAAACAGTTGAAGGAGAAGTATGGATTTCACCATCTGCAAACATTGGTTATTTAACACAAGAAGTATTTGATTTACCACTTGAAAAAACACCAGAACAATTATTTTATAAAGAGACTTTTGAAGAAAGAGGAAAAGTACAAAATGTAATGAAGCATTTAGGCTTTACATCTTCTCAATGGAAAGAGCCGATCAAGCACATGAGTATGGGTGAGCGTGTAAAGTGTAAGCTCATGGCGTACATTTTAGATGAAAAAGATGTACTTATTTTAGATGAACCGACAAATCATCTTGACTTACCTTCACGCGAACAGCTTGAAAATACATTAGCGCAATATAATGGTACGTTGCTTATTGTTTCGCATGATCGGTACTTCCTTGAAAAAACAGCTAACAGCAGACTCGTGTTTTCAAACAATAGCATCCAAAAGCAATTGAAGGAACCATCTCAAAAAAGAGATAGCCTCGCTGAATTACGTTTAAAGCTTGAAACAGAGAGACAAGAAGTTTTAGGAAAACTCAGCTTTTTAACTCTTAAAGATGAAGAATACATGGAACTTGATAAAAGATTCAAAGAACTTACAAAGCAAATAAAGGAGCTTTAATTGAAAATATTTGTATAAGAATGTATTAGCTGCTCAGAAAAAAAGAAAAGCTGATCTTCCTTAGTTTAGAGGAAATCAGCTTTTCTTTTTTATTTGCTTAGTGTACAAAATTTACGCCATCGCCATCAAATTAAAAATTGGTTGTGGCCCAAAACGAAATTTTCGTTTTGGGGGATTATTTTTTTCTTTCATAAACGCTTTATTTACCAGACAGGTTTTACCCTCGATGATAATTTCCCTTCATTTGCTTCATAAACTAATTTTGTTAAATCTTCTTTGAGCATTTGCATTCGTTCAGCACCGATCTTTTCAATCCAGCGCCCTTCAATCTCAGTTAGTATCTCATCTTTTGTTTTCACCGCTAACCAACCTCGTTCGGTCAAAACAATAATTTTTCCTCTCTTATCAGTGGGATGAGTTTGACGCATTACATAACCACTTTTCTCAAGATGATCCACCATTTTACTCACAGCTTGCTTTGTAATTCCTAAGTATTCAGCTAGTTCTATACCTGTCGCTCCATTAGGGGTGATACGTTTAAACATAAAACCATGTGCAGGTCTAATATCTCCAAACCCTAATTCACTCATTCTGTCATTTAGTTCATCAATCAAAGTACTAAAGGATAATGACAAAAGTGATGTAAGATCCAATTTACTAAATACTTGATGATTCATACTTAAAACCTCCTTGAATAAAGTCAATTAAGTTGACTTTATTTGAAGTCCATTGTACTATACACAATATAGTCAATCAAGTTGACTATATTGTGATGATGAAAGAAATAGGATTCACCGAAATAAAAATGAATAAATTATGATGGGTTCCCTTTCTATGAATTTTATAAACAAACAGATTTTGGTCCATTTGAATTCATATATACACATGATTTCAGAGAAACTGGTGACACTCCAGAAGCGCTAGCTGGAGAAATGGAATACAGTTTTAAAACGACAATATAGATATAAAGTGAAACTTCCATCAGTGGGGGTCTTACTGCCTAAGAATAGCGGGATAAATATGAATCAAAAAAGTATCGCTATTTAAACAAGAAGCAGCAAATAGTAAAGGAACAGCAATTGATTATGCGAAAGAAATTGCCACCTGTTTTGCGGGGTGGTTCAATGTTATGTATTACCCAAAATAAAATTAGAATTACAGAGGTGTGTCTCATGACTAATATCGTTAAAATTAGAGCAAGTGTATTTATTCCAATGTCTTGGACTGAACCTAGGAAGGATATTCAAACAGGAAACGTAATTCAATTCGAAGGTGATTCACGTGAATTTACACCTTATGCTGTAAACGCTATGCGTTCCAGAGTGGAACAAGAAGTAGTTGTAGATTTTTACAAAAAAGAAATTTTCACATATGCGAATACTGGCATAACAACAGAAAGAGTCACAACTTCAGATGGTTCCGTTAATAAAAGAACAGGAAAAGCGAGTACAGAAGGTATTTTGTGTACTGATATTGTATGGGGGTCTGATGACGTCAAGTTTCAAATGGGTGCAAGTGCTAGCAACCCATTAAATGTATATGCACCTCCCGTTGACTACCTATTAACAGTACATGTCAAAAAAGATGGTACTGTCGATATTCAAGGTACACATGATGGATTTCCTTGTTTTGAATTTTATAAGCAAGTAAATTTTGGGCCGTTTGAACAAATTTATACACATGATTTCAGAGAAACTGGTGATACTCCTGAAGCACTAGCCGGAGAAATGGAGTATAGTTTTAAAAAAACAGTGTAGATACTTTATTAGACGTGTACTGAGCGGTGGATGTTGTAGAAGAGGAAAAGTTGTTTCATTTCCATGAAAAGCCGTCCTATAAGAGCAAATATACAAATTGTTTTAGTCCAAGCACAAGAAACAATGGAGCAAGTATTAGAGAATATGGCAATGGAACAACTCGTTACATCATTTATAAAACCTCCTTAAATAAAGTCAATTAAGTTGACTTTATTTGAATTTTATTGTACTATGCACAACATAGTCAATTTGGTTGACTATGTTGTTTTTATTATAAAAGAAATGGGATACCCATTTTTAATGTGTAAATATAGAACAACGTAAGAGTGAGTAACAGGAGGAAAAGAGAATGACAACAGTTTTATTTGTAAAAGCAAACAATCGTCCAGCAGATCAGGCGGTTAGTGTGAAATTATATGAGGCTTTTTTAGCAAGCTATAAAGAATCACATCCAAACGATACAGTGGTAGAGCTTGATTTATACAATGAAGAATTGCCATATGTAGGAGTAGATATGATTAACGGTACATTTAAGGTTAGTAGAGGACTTGATTTAACAGCAGAAGAAGCAAAAGCTGTGGCTGTGGCTGATAAATATTTAGATCAATTCCTTGCAGCTGATAAAGTTGTATTTGGTTTCCCGTTATGGAACTTAACAATCCCAGCTGTACTACACACATATATTGATTACTTAAACCGCGCGGGCAAAACATTTAAATATACGCCAGAAGGTCCGGTAGGTCTTATCGGGGATAAGAAAATTGCACTATTAAACGCAAGTGGCGGTGTATATTCTAAAGGAACAAAAGCTGAAATGGAAATGGCTGTTAAATATGTAGCAAGTATGATGAACTTCTTCGGTGTAAAAGATATGGAGAAAGTAGTGATTGAAGGCCACAGCCAATTCCCTGATAAAGCAGAAGAAATTATTGCTACAGGGCTTGAAACGGCTGTTAAAGTAGCAAGTACGTTCTAATTAACAAAACCCTTGTCACTCAATATGGCAGTACCAACACTTTTATAGCGGTGGTACTGCTTTTTTATTCTACTTTTGGGTGGTAAGAACATAAACGATAGAAAGCAGGATTACATTATAATGGAACGATTATGGACAAAGAACTATATAATGCTGACAATTACAGCATTATTACTATTTAGTGGTTTTTATTTACTCATGCCAACACTACCGATGTTTATTAAACAATTAGGTGGGAGTGAATCTCAAGTTGGATTTATTATTGGAGTGTTTACAATATCGGCAGTCATTTTACGTCCTATTGTTGGCGGATTAATGGATCGATATGGCAGGCGCGTATTTATAATAAGCGGACTACTATTTTTTGCAATTACAATGTATTTTTACGATTGGGTAACAGGCGTTATATTTTTAGTGGTATTACGTATCCTTCATGGAATTAGCTGGGCAATTGCTACAACTTCGATCGGAACGGCTGTGACTGATGTGATTCCACCATCTCGTCGCGGAGAAGGCATGGGATGGTATGGACTGGCAATGACTTTAGGCATGGCTTTAGGACCAATATTAGGTCTTTGGGTAGCAAAATCATTTTCATTTCATTATCTATTTCTTCTATGCACAGCATTAGCACTTATTTCATTCATACTCGCATTTGGTACAAAAATTCCAGCAGTTCAAAGTGCAGCAAAAAAACCAATATCATTTTTTGAAAAAACCGTTTTACCAATCGCTATTGTTACATTTTTTCTATCCCTTACTTTTGGTGGCATTACAACATTTTTACCACTGTTTGCGGCAAAAATTCAAGTTAATGTTGGTACTTTTTTCTTAGTTTATGCTGTCACACTTACAGTAATTAGACCACTTGCAGGGAAGATATCCGATAAACATGGAGAAGGGGTCATTATTGTTCCTGCACTTTGTACACTGATAGTCGCACTATTAGTCCTAGCAATGACAAAAGGGCTTGTTGGACTAGTTATTACAGCTATTTTGTATGGAATTGGATTTGGAGCAGCGCAACCTGCTCTTCAAATAGTAACTATACGATTAGCTCCACCAGAGAAAAGAGGTGTAGCAAACGCTACATTTTTTACTGCTTTTGATTTAGGGATTGGTTTGGGGTCTATTCTTCTAGGATTTGTTTCACAGCTCATGGGATATCAAATGCTATTTATTGTTTGTGCTGTATCTGGATTTATTAGTCTGTTCATTTTTATTTTGTTGGTAAAAAAGTCACTAAAATAATTTTTAATTTATGAAAAAAGCGCTATTCTTTTTGTAGAAATGTATAAAAAGGATAGCGTTTTTTATGAACTTTTCGATGCAAGATGATTTTCATTTGTTTGTTGAAAAACTACCATTATCTTTCTAGGCTGCATATGAAAAAGCCCATTTGTTTAGACAATGGGCTGTTTTTCTCAGGGGCTAGTGAGTACTAACCACTAAGACGGTTTGATGGAAAATTTATTGTAACACAATTGTTTTTATCTGAAAATACGAAATCATATGCAATATTGCATATGATACAAATATTACTTCGTGCTATATTAAAAATGTGGGGGGAATAGTATGCAAAAAGTTTTTGTGGGGAGTTTAGTAGCATTAGCGATGCTAACGTGTATGTCTTTTGAACGTAACGAAGTTGCAATGAATCCTAAAGAGGACACTGAAGAAGGCGATTTAATGTCTATCTTGCCATTTGAGTATTAATAAAAAAGAAACAATCGCTTATAACAGGAGATTGTTTCTTTTTTATTAATTTTCCTTGTAATATATACAAGTTAAAAAACGACATAAAAATCCCTTTCCTTTTAGGGAAGACGAGAGGATCTGGCCGTGCATAGAAGCGGTCATGTTATGTTCTGCATAGCGGTGACTTGTATGTAGAAAAATTAAAATGGATTTATATATAATCTTATCTGTAGTAGTCCCTTTTATATCTAATCTTTTTCTTCGAGCCCATTCATTTTTAGATTCATATAATAAACCAATCTAAATATCAACGGAAAAAACAAAGATCCTATTAGGGATGGAAGAAATACTGTATTAAAAAGTGAACATACTCCCAAAAATATCACCGCAAAAAAGTAGAGCACAATAGCATTCCAATAAACAAAGCGTGAAAATTTAGTTTGGAACGTGTTACCTTTTTTGCAAGGTTTACCAAATATAAATTGGACAAATTTAATCAATGTAATCACTTCTTTCTGTAATAATGAAGGTTTTTATTCTATTAGAAATGGCTTCGCCTAATTATAGTGTGTTAAGAGTTTCAATTCCATCTGTTTTTTTCGTTAATAAAGTGTCTATTGAAAAGCGATTATACAGAAATAGTTTTTAATCAAATGCTTTTCATTTATATTATCTAGACAGTATGAAATGGAAATGTTATATTTTGAATTGCAATCCATTTTTTACTATTTTACTATAGTTATTAAAATAAGAAAGGAGAGATCTTGCGTGCAATGGTATTTAAAAGTACTTAAGAACTATGTAGGATTTCGAGGGAGGGCTCGTCGTAAAGAATATTGGATGTTTTTCCTTATTCATGTAATAGTATTCTGTGTACTTGCATTCCTTGGAGAAGTAGTGTCAAAAACATTTTTGTCAATTGCTGGGATGTATGTGATCGCAATGACATTGCCAATGCTTGCTGTTAGGGCTCGCAGACTACATGATACTGGAAAAACAGGATGGTTACAACTGCTAAGCTTTATTCCTATCATTGGCCGTATTGTTCTCCTTATATTCTTTTGTCAGAATAGTCAAGAAGACGATAATAAATACGGCCCAAATCCTAAGTTTGATGGCAAGTGTTAATATTTTTTACTACATGTGGTAGCGTGCACATGCACAGTATATGAATGGAAAATTAATCGTTATCTAAATTCTTCAAATTAAATTATTCTTTTTAGAATAGGATGAAAAAATATTATTTGGAGGAGAAAGTTGTGGAAAAAGTGATTAGAGAATCTTTGAAAGATATTTTTATAAAGATATTTTCAATCATAATATTTGTTATACATAGTATTGGAATTACATTGTCTTGTTTCTATGCAGTAATACTTGCATTATTTTGGGATGATCCAAGTCTTGATATGAGTAAGGACTATCTACCTATGGTGTGGAAAATGATGTATCCAATATTACTAGGTTTTCTATTCTTGGTAATCGCATTATATGTAAGTGGGACATATGAGAAAAAAACAGATGATGCCATTTCAAAAAAGAGAAAAAAACGAGGGATTTTTCTTTTATTTGCATTGATTATTCCATTGATATTAGTTTGTTTAAGTTTTGTATAATCTTTATTGTAATGGTGTTTACTAGTTTTTAAGTCCAATCTTTATTGATATACAAAAGGAAAAAGAAGACAATCATCTATAGATGATTGTCTTCTTTTTCCTTTTAATAGATTTAACGTATCCAATCTTCAAGAATTCGTACTGTTTTATTTGTTGCATCCATCTCTATTTTCATACCAATTGGAATGGTTAACATCGGGTGGGTGTGGCAGCAATCAAAATCTGCAATAAACGGTATGTTAATGCCATCTAAAACTTCTAATAGAATCTCATAAGGCTTTTTATTTGTACCACTATCGTTAAATTGCTCATGCTTTCCAAGGATTAAACCAGAAATTTTATTAAATACTCCATTGAGTTTTAGTAATGAAAAACTTCTTTCAATAGTAGCAGCATCTTTTGTTGTATCTTCGATAAAAAGGATATCTCCATCTTTTATTTCTGGCATGTATTCGCTACCCCAAATGCCAGTTAAAGTGTCTAAATTTCCTCCAATTACCCTTCCTGTTGTCTTTCCTGCATTTACAC
Organism: Bacillus sp. 103mf; assembly: GCF_900116295.1. Classification (GTDB taxonomy): domain Bacteria; phylum Bacillota; class Bacilli; order Bacillales; family Bacillaceae_G; genus Bacillus_A; species Bacillus_A bruguierae. The sequence continues at coordinate 555,751 of NZ_FPAF01000002.1, read as the reverse complement.
AGATCCAATCATTTTTTATACGTTGTTTTTCCTTCGTTTTTTCTTCCCAATTGATAAACTCATCCGTCCAACAAGGCGGCTTTTTAATAGTATATGGGAGCTTCTGTTTCTCTTCTAGCATTTCACTAAAATATTCGTATGTAAAGTTGACAAATGGTTCAAATTCACCAAATGAAGGGATTAATGCAGGTCCATAAAATGTAGTTATTCCAGTTTTGGCGTATATCCCAAGTAATATTGCAGTAACATCAGAATAACCTATCATGATTTTCGGGTCTTTTATAAATGCGTCATAATCAATATAAGGCAATATTGAATTAGAATTCATCCCACCAATGGTTGACATGATACATTTGATGTTCGGATTTCTTATTAACTCATTGAATTCTTCGGCCCGTTCTTTAATATTTCCAGACCGGTAGTTATCGTGTTTTCCAGTTAAATTTCCTTCTATTATATAAAAACCTTTGTCCTCTAAAAATTTTTTGGCTCGATAAAATCTTTTCGGTGCTGTATAAGTTGCTGGTGATGAAGGAGAATAAATTCCAATTAAATCTCCTTTTTGTAATTTGCTAAGTTTCATTGTTTTCTCGCTCCCTTGAAAGGCATTGGCATTTATATTGAAATGAAAAACTAGTGTTTATGTATAATGCTTCCTTCTGTTAAGTTATTTTTGAAAATTACTTTTTACCCAATGTATAATAAATGGAAAAGTGATGCAATATGAATCTTTATACATACAAAAAAGAACAAGTCTATCAATGAGTAGTTCCAATTCAAGAAGGGAAATTGAGATACAGAAACGAATGTTTTGTACTGTATTTCGAGAAAAAATTTGATTGTGGAGGGATTATTTATGTATGTAACAATTTCAGACTTCATTAAGGAATGGAATAGGGAAGCATTACTAACTCAAAAAGTTTTGGATGGTTTGACAGATGAATCCTTAAAACAACAAGTGTATCTAGAAGGTCGTACATTGGGGAGGATTGCGTGGCATTTGACAACAAGTATTCCGGAGTATTTAGCTCATTTCGGATTGAAGATAGATGGAGTAGAAAATGCAGAAAGTGTACCAACCTCAGCGAAGGAAATTGCTGAAACCTTTAAAGATATAAGTCTCGATGCGGCCAAAGTTATTGAAGAACAATGGACAGGTGAATCCCTAAAGCAAATACAAGAAGCATTTGGAAGACAGGAATCAAACGCTACAATCTTAATGGGGCTAATTAAGCACATTGTTCATCATCGTGGACAAATTACAGTTCTTATGCGTCAAGCAGGAATCAAACCATTTGGAGTTTATGGTCCACCAAAAGAAGATTGGATTCATTTAGGCGTGGAAAATCCGCCACTTTAAAAATAGTATAGTGCTACGGATTCATACTTCAACAAAGAATGGGAAACCTTTATAGTTCAGGTTTCCCTTAGATTTATCTAAATATCAACATTAAAATTTACTGAATGAAAAGGAGAAGAGAAATCAAGAAATCATTATTTCTCTTCTTTTTTATGTTAGGATTTGAATGTTGCTAAAAAATGTATAACTAAACTTGAATATTGAATTCAATCATCATCGCATCTTCTTTTTTTACTGCATTTATCTTTACGGCGTTTGTGACAGTCAAAACATTGAGAAAAGGAGTTATCGCTGCATTGTTCTGGATTTTGTTCGCGTGGGTTAAAGCTAGGGTTAGCTAGCACCTCGTATGGTCTCATCATGTCGTAATCTTCGTGTTCAAGAATGTGGCAGTGCCACGGGTAGGTTCCTGTAAATGGACCAAAACGTGCAATAATTCGAGTAACTTCCCCGGGATTGGCGCGAACAGTATCTTTCCATCCTCTCTCGTTTGGATCGGGTGGTATTGGTGGCCCGACTTTAAGGTTAAATCCAGTTGGATCGCCGGTAAATACAGCACGATTCAAAATTTGAAAATTGACAAGGTGCAAGTGAATCGGGTGAGTGTCTGGTGTCGTATTGTACAGCTCCCAAATCTCTATGGTTCCATTATATGGGCTTTCTGTAATGGGCTGATTCCATTCCAGATTGTTTAATAATGGCATAGGGCGTCCAAATTTATCGGTAGCTTCAAGTAAAGTGTTTTTGCGTGTCATTACAGCATCCTGGGGATTAAGTTGTTCCAAGCAACTCAACTTTTCAGGAATTTTACTTTTGTCAGGTTTGTAGCATGTTTGTTTGACGCGAAATTGCATAATCTGCTTCAGATCTCCAGAAGGACTTTCGCCGTCAGGGAACGGGGTTGGTGCGTCATTTGTTAAAATAATATTCTCACCATTATGGTTTGAAAAATCGACAATGACATCGGCGCGTTCCGCAGGGGCAAGGATGAGTTCGGATACTAGGACTGGTTTTTCTAAAAGTCCTCCATCCGTACCAATTTGGACAAAATTTTGCCCAGAGCTCAGCTGCATACGATAAAAACGAGAATTGGAGCCATTTAGGATGCGGAACCGGTATTTTCGCGGTTCAACCTCAAGATAAGGCCATACTTTTCCGTTGACTAAAATTGTGTTACCGAAAAATTCCGGAACAACTGACGGATTTGGTAATGCAGGGTCGATTGGTGGAGGTGGCTGCGGGGCTGGGGGCGGCATATTTCCTGGTTGGGATGGATAAAATAGTTCACCATTGGCATAGAACGAGCGATCTTGAATGACCAACGGAATTTCAAATTTTCCACTAGGAAGATTCAACTTTTTCTCTTCTTCATCTCTGAGAAGATAGAAGCCTGCAAGACCTGCATAAACGTTCAAACGGGTGATTCCAATGGCGTGATCATGATACCAAAGTGTTGTAGGGCGTTGACAGTTTGGATAATAGTAGACTTCAGTCACGAATTTCGTCCCAACATTTTTAAAATCTCTTGTGAACCATGCATCAGGATATCCGTCACTTTCTGGACGAACCCGACCGCCATGTAAATGGACAACCGTCCTAACAGAAGGTTGGTTTGATTCCGCACCATGAACAGTTTGGTCGACAGGCAGCAGGTGTTCAAAGGGCAATTTATTTTTCCATTTTACAAAAATAGGGTGATTTCTTTCTACTTCGAATGTAGGGCCAGGGTACATACTGTTGTACCCCCAGACGGTAGTTGGCGGCAAATCACGATGTAATTTTTGTTTGACTTGCCTCATCGTTACCTCATAGAATGGGATTCCATCATAGTTACCTTTTGGCTTTAAGACAGGAGGAATGGGTAATGCATCTGCAAATTTTTTTAAAGACACTTAACTGCCTCCTTTTTTAAAAATCAAATATTGTTTATCATATATAATATGAATTTAATGGCGGTATAGACGAATTTCTAATAGAAAATGAATGAAATAGGCTTGAATCGTAAAAAAGCAATTCGTCTAAGGAAAAAATCTCATTTACATGAGCTGCGGTGAACCGTACCCTAAATAAGGGATACGGTTTTTACCATTCGTTAAAAATCATAACAGTATAAAAATACATTAAGTTTTTCTTCCATTCATGTACTATTATTTATTGTTTGAGGAAATAAAGCATTTGTTACTTCAAGATAAAGAAGCTTTTCTTAAAGAAGGAGTTAATCATTCACTCTATTGTTCCTATCAAGCAAATGCGATTATTGGCATCATTATTGAGTGGTATCAAAATGATTTTTCTTATAGTACAAGTTATTTAAATGATCAGCTTGTTCAATTCTTAAATATGAGCGTAGACGTCTAGTTCAATTAGTATGGTGAACAGCATTATATAAATACGATGTAAAAAACCACTTTCTTTTTAAGGGAGGACGAGAGCATCTAGCCGTACATAGAAGCGATTAGAGCCTTTTCCTACCACATGTAAGGTTGAAAACAAAAGAAGAAAGCAAGTAGCGGTCATGTTGTGTTCTGCATAGAAAAGACTTATATGTCAAAAAATTCAAAAGGATATATAAATAAATACATAGATAAATAACCCATGAAGAAAGTCTTCACGGGTTATTTATCTACTTATGTAGTAAGAACAATATTAATAGCTTTCGTCAGCCTTAGGATTTGGGCCATACTTGTTATCGCCTTCTTGACTATCCTGGCAACAGAATACAAGGAGAACGATACCACCGATGAGAGGAATAAAGCTCAGCAATAGCCACCATCCGCTTTTTCCGGTGTCATGTAGTCTGCGGAAACCAACAGCTAAGGATGGTAATAGGATTGCTAGAGTATAAAGTCCAAATAGAATGCTAAATATGTCTGCTATTGCCCCAAGTATTGAAAATATAAAGAAGATAATGAAGTTAATAAGGGAAAACATCCAGTATTCTTTACGACGAGCTCTTCCTTGAAATCCTACATAGTTTTTAAGTACGTTTAAATACCATTGCATATAAGGTTCCTCCTTTTTTTATTTTGATAATAATTACGAAATTGTAATATAACATTTCAATTTTATCCTGTCTAGACAATAAAAGGAAAATGCTGATTCTATATAAAAAAACCTTAATTTTTTAAGGTTTTTTTATAAGAGTGGAGCAGAAAGTTTAGTTCTCTTTCTGCTTTGTCAATAACAAACTCCTTAAAACATGCGCCCGGTAACTTTCTAATTTTCGCCCCTCATAATAATTAATTCCAAGCTTTTTCAACTCATACACGTACCAGCCTTTTGTTCCGTAATACATGATGAATCTTCTCCTTTTAGATTTTTAACAGTATATGCTTGAGTAGGAAAAGGAAAGCTTGTTTTACTTATGGAAAGTGTGGATTTTTCTGCATGCTATAATAATAGAATTAAATTCAAAATAGCGGAGGACTTGCGATGCCAATCTACAACAAACTAGTACGTGATCGTATCCCAGAAATTATTGAAAAGACAGGAAAGACATGCACAACAAGAATGTTAGATGAAAAAGAATATATAGAAGAAATGTGTAAGAAAACAGGAGAAGAATTAACGGAATATGTAGAAGCGGAAACACAGGAGCATAAAGTAGAGGAACTAGCGGATTTACTGGAGCTTATCAACGCACTAGCATAGCATGAAGGCGTAACGCTCGAAGATGTGGAAAAAGTCCGCAAAGAAAAAGCTGAAAAGCGCGGTGGGTTCGGGGAGAGAATTTTCTTGATTGAGGTAAGTGATAATTAAGTAGCGGATTGTAGAGCCTGTACTATTTAAGATTCTGTTAATGAAAGAAGAAAAAGGCACTACTTATACAAGTGATGCCAAGCTATTTGTTAATTTCAAAAAAGCTCCTCCCGTATAAGAAGGAGCATTCCTCCATCAAGCCGACTGTCTCTTAGCCTTCTCAAGCAAACTAGCCAAAATATGCGTACGATATGACTCTAGTTTTCTACCTTCATAAGTACGGATACCTAATTTTTTTAATTCACTTACGTACCAACCTTTGCTGCCGAAATGCATATGATCGCTTCCTTTCTTGTTTGGAGTGATTCTGATTGTATTTTTTGTAAAATGATGAATTTCCATAGGAAAGAGGTTAACTTCTTTGTCAAAGACATATATACTAGAAGTAGTATATATTGAGGTGGATTGAACAGCGTGATTATTGAAAAACACGAAATTCAAATTGATCAGATTACGAGTGGCAAGGTCAATATTTTTACGTTTTATCGTAATAAGAAGCAAATTGACCATCCGTTTTTACAATTGCAGGATCCTTCTCTGACTGCAAATTATTTTTTTCATTTTCATCTAGATGCGGAAAGCTTGCGTCTCTTACATGAAGAGTTTCCAAGTATTTATCCGTACAATCGGAAAGAAAGTATTCAGCAGTGGACGGATAACATGAAGGATGAGTTAAAGCGCCTTATTCAAACAGGTATGTGGAATAAGCGTGTTCGATTTGGCAATCGAATTGTAGAAGTTGTGTTTCTGTGGTGTGAAGAAGATATAGTGTGAAAAAGAAGCGGTGTAACGCTTCTTTTTTTAGCGCTGGAATAAGACAAGCTTTCCGCTTGAAGATGTGCAGCGGTGCGTGTGTTCATACAATTGTTTGTCTCGTAAAAGGGTTTCACCTTTTGATTTTGCTTCTGCTTCTGTCGTAGCCTCAAATGATTCATCTAGTACTTTGGAACCGTCTTTTTCGAAAACTGTTAGTGTGTATATGCCCATGAAAATTCCCTCCAAAAATAATCAGAATGTTATAACTATTGTGTCACAAAATGGGCAATTATGCAAAAGAAATATGTGACATTATTTGTAATAAGTAAGATGGATTATTTAATGATGCGCAAGGTCACTGGGGAAATGGAGAGGTAAAAATTTCATTTAGTAATGGCATAACTAATGGCATAGGTGATAACAATTTTAATCCAGATGGTACTGTAACACGTGAACAGTTGACTGCGTCCTTATATAGAGCTATTCCGGTATCTTCAAGGCCGCTTCAAGTAAACTAACTAGTTAAAACCGATTCATTCGAGTCGGTGTTTTCGTTTTGGGGAACAATAAATTTCTTAACTCGATAGCGATGTGGGAATGCCCTTTTTTAACTTTTTTCGACGAAATATGACAAATTAAAAGTGTTTTATTTGTTATGATATTTTTGCATAATTAGAGAAATATGGAATTATGAAAGCATGTGTTTACGAAAAAGGAGAAATATCATGACAAAATTAAGGTAATCTCTTTTGATAGAGAACAAAAGAGATTGGTAGAAGTAGAGGAAAGTAAGGGTAGGGATGAGTCAGGTGATGGAAGATAATCTTAGAAGAATTCAGTATTTGCTGAAGGCTGGCGATGCTGATCGGGCAATGAAAGAAGCCGAAATGCTTATAAAGGAAGACCCAGAAGACGCTTCAGGGTACCTTTGTTTAAGTTATGTCTATTTTTATGGATTTGGCGATAATGATAATGCAAGTAAGTATTTAGAAGAGGCGCTCAAACTGGATTATTTAAATGAGCAAGTGCTCTCAGTAGGATTAGAGATTTTCTATGGTCAAAATAATTATAAGAGAGTAAGAGAACTCGCAGAGATTGGAATGAAAAATTACCCTGAAAATGGAAAGTGTTATTTCTATATGGGTGAAGCTGTTAGATGTTTTGAACCCGTTAAGAATTCACTCGTGTATTTCGAGAAAGCGATGGAGCTCGATCCTGAAAATGAAATTTATGTAGGAAATTATGCGTATATTCTTTTTACCTCTTTCCCTAAACGGCAAGAGGAGGCATTACAGGCAGAACAGCGTGCTTTGGATCTAGATCCAGAAAATACGACTAATCTTGTTTTGTTCGCAGTTGCAGCGACGTATAAGGGGAATTTTAAAAAAGCAAGGATGTTAGCGGAAGTCGCGGTGCGGCTAGATCCAAATAATAAAGACGCATATACGATTTATAAGAAGACGGTTGGGACAAAAAATAAGTTTTGTGATTTCACCGCAAGGGTTGCACATGTTTTAGGTCTACCTATCTCAAAATTCTGCTCGTTATTTACGTTTGTATATTTCAAGAATAAAAACATATATTATTTTTTATACTTTTTAAGTTCATTTGGTTGGGGGATTCTGCCTATATATTTAATAGGTTGGTATGCAGGTAGCGTTTATATTGTATTTCTTGTGATGTATTTTATCTCTTCTAACATCCAACAGAAGATCTACAAAGAAGTTGGTTTAGGAACATCGTTTGATGCGAAAGATAATCTACGCAGAAATCAAATTACAAAAGAGCAAGAAACGTCTAAAATGGCACATACAGTTGAGAAAGTAGAACCTACGACAATTGCAACAAAGGAGTTATCACCAGAAGAAATTGAGTCACAGCTAACAAGTAAAGAAGCTATGTCTGAAAAACAACCAACTGAAGAAGTAGCTATGCAGCCGCAGTTATCATCGGAAGAACATAAGGAAATTCAATCGTATTCAAATATTGAATACCCACGATACAACAAGTGGTATATTTGTTTGTTAATTATACTGTCTCTTACTCTCGTTTTGCGTGTTGGGAATGTATATAACCCTTATCATAAAGAGGATAAAAATATGGAGCCGAATATTGGCGAAGAACAGAAGAAGAGTTATACCTCTTATCATAAAAAGAATAAAAATGCGGAGCCGAATATTAACGAAGAACAGAGGAAGAGTTTCATTATATCTAAGGATAAAATACCGAAAGAAGAAGAACTGGACCTAATTGGTAAGATTTCGTCAGCATTATGTTCATTAGAAACAAGTGACTTTAGTGAGAACTCGCTTCGGCAATTTGTAACGGATAATTATGTGCCTGTTATGATGGAAAAGGTAGGACAACCAAGTATACAGAAATTAAGATCTGAACATCTTGCTAGAGTATATAAAGAAGGGACAAAGGCATACTTATTAATGAAAAGTGATGATAGTACTTTTATCATAGAAATGTTAGAGGGAAAAATTAATCGTATTTACGGCGAAAATTGGGATAATAGTGAGCAAGAAATAAAAACATATAATGAATTACTTCATAACTTTATAGTGCAAAGTATGCAGCAAAAGTAAAATAAGCCAGATGCTAAAAGCATCTGGCTTATTTTGGCTTAGGTATGGGGTACATTCTTTCTGAAGTTATAAGATAGAACTTTCACTTTATGTTTAACAGTTTGGACGTAAAAAGGTATAATTCTAAAGGAATGTCTTTACAAACAGAGAAAAATTTTCATGAAAAAGGGGTAATGAGATTAGATGATAATAGGGATCATATGTTTAATTTTAGGAATAGATTTAATTTGGTGGAGTAGAGGGAATTTATGGTTATTGGTACCTGGCATTCTATTTACAGCTGTGGGTGTTATATTAACTGTGACGTTTATTTGGTTGGATAAAGAAGTAAGAAAATCAAAGAAGAATAGTTAGAAGTTATATGAATGCAAAAGTGAAACTTCCATAGTGGAAGTTTTTTTGCAAGATTTCACTGATTGAGTTCTCCTTTAGTTCATGAATTTATCCGCCTATCATGTTGGAATTATTCACAAAGGATCAGGTCTTGGTATGGCAGTTGGATTTGTAAAAAAATCAACGCCTACTGCAATATGTCTCGAGGTAATTTTCCTTTTTCATTTTCTTCAATAAAAATACGTTTAAATTCGTCCGTATAAGTAATTCCTTTCTCACTCACAGATTTTACGCATGGATTCCTTGATAGAGCTTGAACTTCTTTTTCTGTAAATAATTTTTTCGTCATTTTGAAATTTCTCCGATTCTAATTTTTTTCTTATTATACAAGAAATATCCTATAGAACAGACTTTTTTTTAAGTGTCTATTCTATAGGATACATTTTAAAACGAAGCTTCTTTTGTTTTATTCGACAAAATACTACAACGTGAAAGCATCTTGTTTGTTATGATAATTTTTGTTGATTAAAGATTTATATTTTTTGAGTTGCAGTTATTTTTTGCTATCGGGAATACCCGCCCAATTGTAATAGCTATATAAAAAGCATGTATCGGGTAGTTGGGAAGATAAGGGGGCGATTCTCCTTGACATCGTCCAATCGTTAGAAGTTTCATATTATACATAAAGTGAAACTTTAATCAGTGGGGGTTTTCTTCATCCCCCACTGATTATTAGTTGAACCAATCGGGCTTTTACGGGCAGTTTATCTCCCACCTAACTTCTTTAGAAAAGCGGAAGCGGCTCGTCCAGAATCGCAGGACGCCCACGCCTCTGACAGAGAGGCGCTTTTTGCCTCGTCCGAGGGGGCGAAACGACCGGAGACTCTAGCCGTTAGAGCTGGACAATGCTTTCTCAGAATCTTGAGGTGGGAGTATTACTGTCCACGAATAGCGGGATAAATAAAAAAGAGGGTGAATGAAGTGGAGAAATATTATGACAAAATTAAAGTAATCTCTTTTGATAGAGAGCAAAATAGAATGGTAGAAGTAGAGGAAAGTAAAACGAGTTTTGCAGATGTTGGCGGGATGGAAGATATTAAGAAGCAAATTAATATGGATTTCATCATGCCAATTAAGAATCCTGAATATTTTCAAGCATTTGGTAAGAAAACGGGGGGGAGTTTGCTGTTTTATGGTCCTCCTGGCTGTGGGAAGACGTTTTTAGCGCGTGCAGTAGCTGGGGAAATTAATGCGAATTTTATTCATTTGGAGCTACAAGCTATCCTATCTATGTGGTCAGGTGAAGCTGAGAAAAATTTACATGAGGTTTTTGAAGAAGCGCGGAAAACAAAGCCTTGTATTTTGTTTATAGATGAGTTAGATGCATTTGGCGGGAATAGACAGAAAATGGGCGCCCATCATCAACGTACATTAGTGAATCAACTGCTAGTAGAACTGGATGGAATGAATTCTTTTAATGAAGGTGTCTATATTATTGGAGCGACGAATACACCGTGGTATATTGATCCGGCACTCCGCCGTCCGGGACGTTTTAATTCACTTGTTTTTGTGGCACCGCCGAGCTATGAAGAACGTCTGACAATACTAGACTTAAAGACAAAAGATAAGCCTCGAACAGATTTACAGCTTGATATTGTCGCAAAGTATGCGGAACATTTTTCAGGCGCTGATTTAACGTTTTTAGTTGAGGATGCGATTAATCAAGCAATTCAACGTTCATTTGAAACAGGGCAACTGCAGCCGCTTTCCAACGAAGATTTGTTAGAAGCAATGAAGAAACGTCAGCCAACAACTTTAGATTGGTTTTCAACAGCGAAAAACTATGCAACATTTAGTGATGTAAATAAAGATTTTGATAAAGTGCTCGATTATATGGAAGAGCATAGGTTGAAATAGAAAATAAGGGCAGGGATGAGTCAAGTGATGGAGGATAACCTTAGAAGAACTCAGCATTTGGTGAAGATTGGCGATGCTGAACGGGCAATGGAAGAGGCTGAAATACTTATAGAGGAAGATCCAGAAGATGCTTCTGGATACCTTTGTTTAAGTTATGTTTATTTTTATGGGTTTGATGACAAAGATAATGCAAATAAGTACTTGGAGGAGGCGCTTAAACTCGATCATTTAAATGAGCAAGTTCTTTCAGTGGGATTAGATATTTTCAGTGATCAACAAAATCTTGAAAGAATAGAAGAACTAGCGGAAATCGGTATAAAAAATTATCCTGAAGATGGTCAGTATTACTTCTATATGGGCGAAGTTTTTAGATGTCGTGAAAGCGTTAAGGATTCACTTGTTTATTTCGAGAAAGCGATGGAGTTGGATCCTGAAAATGAAATATATGTAGGAAGGTACGCGTATGTTCTTTATGCATCCTTCCCTAAACGAAAAGAGGAGGCATTAAAAGCCGAAAAGCGTGCCTTAGAGTTAAATCCAGAAAATACGTTCAATCTCGTTTTATTTGCAAATATAGCAAAACATAAGGGGAATTTTAAAAAAGCAAGGATGTTAGCGGAAGTCGCGATGCGGCTAGACCCAAATAATAAAGGAGTATATGAGCTTTATAAGAGTATGATTGGGACAAAAAATAAGTTTTGTGCGTTTACCGCAGGCTTTTCACATGTTGTAGGTCAAGCTTTTGTGAAGTTTTGTTCGTTATTTAGGTTTGTACGTTCCAAGAATCCAAAAATATTTTATTGTTTATGCTTGTTAAGTTTGTTAGGTTGGCTCATTTTGCCTGTATATGCAACTGGTTGGTATGCAGGGAGTGTTTATATTGCAATTCTTGTTATGTATTTTATTTCTTCTAGAATTAAAAAGAAAATTTATAAAGAAGTTGGTTTAGGAACATCATTTGATGCGAAAGAAAATCTACGTAAAAATCAATTTACAAGAAAGCAAGAAATTTCTAAAATGGCACGTACACTTGATAAAGTAGAACCTGCGGTAGTTTCAACGCCGAAATTATCACAAGAAGAAGTTGAATCACAATTAGCAAGTTTTTGGAGCACTGGAGCTGTGTTTGAGAAACAGCCAACTGAAGAAGTAGCTGCAGCCACACAACCGCAGTTATCATCGAAAGAGCATAAGGAAATTCAATCGTATTCCAATATTGAATCTCCGCGGTATAACAGATGGCAAATTTATTTAATCATTACGCTGTCTCTTACTCTCGTTTTCCGTGCTGTGCAAGTATTTAACCTTTATCATAAAGAGGATAAAAATCCGATGCCAAATATAAGCCTAGAAGAGAAAAAGAGTATTACTGAGTCTGCACATAACGTACTTAAAATAGATCAAACGAAATTAAATGTGCCTATGGTTACACTCATATTCCATTCATTAAAAATAAGTGACTTTAGCGAGAATTCGCTTCGCCAAATTGTAGCAGATCAGTATGTACCAATTGTTATGGAAAAGGCAGGACAACCAAGTGTAGAGAAATTAAAAAATTCACATCTTGATAGAAATTATGAAGAAGGAACAAATACATACTTATCGGTGAAAAGTGATGATAGCACTTTTATATTAGAATTTGTAGGGAAGGAAATTAATCATATTTACGGAGAAACCTGGGATAATAGTGAGCAAGAAATGCAAAGGTATCATGAATTACTGAATAAGTTGGAAACACAAGGTGTGGAAGCGAAAGGTAAAAAAGACTAAAGTATAAGCAGGACAACGTAACGAATGATAAAGATAAGCTGGATGTTTTTTTACATCTGGCTTATTTTTGTTGTTTTAATAAGGACGAGAGTATCTAGCCGTTTCGGGCGCATCCCCAATTCGAAAAAAAGTGTTAAAATAAAGTGAAACTTTACCTATTAGTGGACTGTGAATGAGTGAAAAAACAACAAAAACTATTTTTTTAGGTAGGCGAGAGCATCTGGCCGTGTATAGAAGCGGTCAGTGACTTTTTTGCTACATGCGAAGTTAAAACAAAGAGAAAAAGCGAGTGTAGGCTCTTTTTTTTCTGCATAGCAGTGACTTAGATATTGAAAAATCAAAATGCATTTAGGCAGTAAGTTTCCCGTTTCAAGATTCAAAGAGAAACGAGGAAGATCAAAGCCAGTATGGACTTGATTGGGCAGAGTATGACGGAGAAAGGACGTTACGTTGTGAAAAAAGTAAAGTTTATTCATGCGGCAGATTTACATTTGGATAGTCCGTTTAAAGGGATGGAACTGAATGTACCGGCTTTTATATGGAAAAGAATGAAGGAAAGTACGTTTCGTTCGTTTGCGCGCATCATGGATAAAGCGATTCAAGAGCAGGTTGATTTTGTTTTGCTTGCGGGTGATTTATATGATGCAGAGACGAGAAGTTTGCGAGCGCAGGTGTTTGTTCGTGAGCAAATGAAGCGTCTGGCGCAGTATGATATTCCGGTGTATGTGATTCACGGCAATCATGATCATTTAGGCGGAAGCTGGGCGGCAATTGAGTTTCCAAGTAATGTACATATTTTCACAGAGCCTTATATAGAAGAAAAATCATTTTATAAAAACGGGGAGCTCCTTGTCTCCATTTACGGATTTAGTTATCAGCAGCAAGCTGTGACGGATAATATGACAGAGCAATATAAAAAGATGACAGGTGCACCGTTTCATATCGGCATGCTTCACGGAAGTGTGGAAGGAGATGCGGATCATAATCGGTATGCGCCGTTTCAAATTCGTGAACTGAAGGAGAAAGAGTTTGATTACTGGGCGCTTGGTCATATACATAAACGTGAAGTGTTAGCAGAAGAACCATGCATTGTGTACCCTGGCAATATTCAAGGGCGGCACCGAAAGGAAACAGGAGAGAAAGGTGCGTATGTTGTTTCCTTGTCTCAGCAAGGGACAGAACTGACATTTTTCCGTACGAATGATGTTGTTTGGGGTGAGGTTTCTATTCCTATTGATGTGTTAGAAACGGTCGATGATCTTATTCATACGTGTACGGAGAGCATGAACGGTATGCGAAGAGAAGAGGAAGGTTTGCTTGTGACGATGACGTTTACAGGACAAGGACCGCTTGCTTCTTATTTGCGTGATGAGAAGCGCGTAGAAGAAATTCTTCATATTGTCTCATCTGGCGAGGAGCGCAGTAATTTTGTACATGTTGTGAAATGGAAGAATGAAACGATTTCGTTTGCGGAAATTGAGAAGTTGAAGAAAGAGAATCATTTTATTGGGAATGTGCTGCAGGAGCTTGAATCGTTCTCGAGTATGGATGAGGTGCTGCGAACAATTTGGACTTCACCTGTTGCAAGGAAGGTGCTCCATTCGTTTTCTGAAGAAGAAAAGAAAGAGATTCAAAAGGGCGCCGAGAATATTATTTTAGAGCAATTATTAGAACAAGAAAGGAGTAAGGGATGAGAGTTGAGAAACTTCATATTTACGGATATGGAAAATTAGAAAATGTCCGGCTGAACCTTTCTATGCTTACCGTATTGTACGGGGAAAACGAGGCGGGGAAGTCGACGATTCGTTCGTTTATGAAGAGCATTTTATTTGGTTTTCCAACAAGGGGGCAGCGCCGCTATGAGCCGAAGGAAGGCGGGAAATACGGCGGTGCGATTACGGTTTCTACTAGGGAGTACGGTCGATTAAAAATTGAGCGTCTTCCGAAAACGGCGGCCGGGGAAGTGACAGTTTATTTTGCAGATGGAAAAACAGGCGGTGAGGAAGTTTTAAAGCTGCTGTTAAAGGGAATGAATGAGCAGTTGTTTGATTCTGTGTTTTCCTTTGACATGCATGGGTTGCAAAACATTCACAATATCGGCGAAGGGGATATTGGTAACTACTTATTTTCCGCAAGTGCAGTTGGCAGCGATGGGTTGTTACGCCTGGAAAAAATGCTTGAGAAGGAAATGGAGCAGCGCTTTAAGCCAAATGGCCGCAAGCCGGAAATTAATGTAGCGTTGCAGGAGTTAAAAAATCTGCAAGATCAGCTTGCAGATTGGCAAGGGAAAATTGCGGCGTATGAAGAGCTTGTCGGAAAGAAAAAGAGTATGGAAGAGCGCCTTTCTATTATTCGTACCGAGCAGCAAGAAGCGGGGAAACGAAAGCAAGATTATGAAGTGCTAGAAGCGTTGCAGCCGCTCTTTTTAGAAAAGCGTGCGTGTGAACGATTTTTACAGCAACATGCAGGACTTGCGTTTCCAGTTGATGGTTTGCGGCGTTATGAAGGGATAAAAGCACGGCTTGAACCGCTTCAATTGCAAGGAGAGGCGCTGCAAAAGAAATTAGATAGTGCAAAGTCTGAAATAGACGCGTTGCAAGTAAATGAGGAGTTGCTTCAGCAAGATATGTACGTAGAAGAACTTCGTTTGCAGCATATGTCTTATGAAGCAGCGCTGCAAGAAGTGCGGGATTTGACAGGGCGTATTTTACATATAGAAGAAGAAATACAAGATTTGCAGCAGCAAATCGGCGCAGCATTTGCACGTGAGGACGTTCTTTCTTTTCAGACGAGCTTAGCTATGAAGGAAACGATTACGCAAATGGTGCAGCAAGCAAAAGAGTTAGAAAAGCGTAAAGGGCAGTTAGATGAACGGTTTAAAACAGCGCAGGAGCAGTTAGAGGAACAGGAAGAAGCAGTGAAAAAGCTGCAGTCGCAAACATTACCGGTCCAGGAGCGGGAAAGATATTTGCCAAAAGTGCAAAGTGCAGCGTCCCGGCAGAAACGAAATCGCAGTGCGGTACAGATGAATAAAACGGCAATGGCATTGTTCGTTATGGATGTTTTGCTACTGCTTGCCGGTGTTTTCATGGATAATCGTAAGTTATTGTTTGCAGGGGTCTTTTTGTTAATTGGTCTTGTTGTTTTTTATGTAATGTATAGTAAGGGAGCGGATGAACAGGAAAGCGATGAAGCGCTTGAAATCAGGTATCGCCTTGAGAAAGACGATGAAGTGCGGAAGCTATTGGAGCGTGAGGAATTTAAGTTAAGGCAAATTGAGCGCGGGTATGAACGTGTTCTTTCTGAATATGATGAGTGGGAACGTGATTTGTTTGGTGTGAATGAGCAAGTGAAATTGTATAAAGAGACGTACGCACTGCCACATCATTTTACATATGCTCACATCTTGCCGGCGTTTGAACGAATAGAAAAGATGCAGCAATTGTACCGCGAATTAGCGAAGCAGCAAGAACGAAAAGAATTACAGGGAGACATGATTTCTCAATTTGAACATAAACTAATGAAGCTAACGGTTGTTACAGAAAGAAGCGTGGATACACCGTCGTTATTTTTGTATGGTTTAAGTAAAGATGTGCAGAAAGAAAAGGAAAAACAATTGCAGAAAAAGCAGCTGACAGAAAAGGCTATAGCGTGGGAAGAAGAGTATGCTGGAGTAGAACAGCAGATTCATCATCTATTGGAAGAACGGCAGCAGCTTTGGGACATTGCTGCAACACCTGATGAAGAGGCTTTTTTAACGGCGGCAAAGCAAGCGGAGCAGATGGAAGAGAAGCAGCAGCAGCTTGATCGGTTAATTCCGCAAATGGATGTATTGGAAGGGCGATTAATGACGTCAGCGCTAGAGAGCGGTTATCGTCTAGATGGATATGAAGAGGAGCGACAAAAAGAGCAGGAGCAAATAGATAGGCTAATGCGGGAGGAAAAAGAATTGACGCATACACTTGCAGCTCTGCGCCACGATATCGCACAGTTAGAAGAAGGCCGTACGTACGGTGATGTCCTGCATGAGTGGGAACTGAAAAAATCAAAAGTGCGTGAACAAGTGAAAAAGTGGGCAGCGTATGCGGCGGCAAAGGCGGTATTAAGTAAAACGAAGAAGTATTATCATGAAGTGCAGTTGCCGCGTATTTTGCAAAAAGCAGAAGAGTATTTTGTATATTTAACGGGCGGAAACTATGTAAAAGTCTTTTCGCCAGATGCAGAAGAGCCGTTTATTGTAGAACGAAAAGATGGACTGCATTTTTATAGTCATGAATTAAGCCAAGCGACAGCGGAGCAGCTCTATTTATCGCTGCGGTTTGCACTCGCGCATACGTTTGAAGGGCAGTATCCGTTTATTATTGATGATAGTTTCGTCCATTTTGACGTGCTGCGAACAGAGCGAACCGTGCATCTTATGAAGGAATTAGCGAAAGAGCGGCAAGTCATTTTCTTTACTTGTCACAAGCATCTTTTATCTTTTTTTGCAGAAGATGAAATTCAGCGATTAAAGCAGTAAGGGAAAAGCGATGTAATATATAAATACAATTTGAAAAAACAACATATCCCCCTCTCTTTTTACGTGGACGAGAGCATCTGGCCATGCAGAGAAGCGGTCAGGGCTTTTTTCTGCCACGTGCAATGCTAAAATAAAGATAGAAAACGAGTGCAAGTCACTTTTTGCATTGCATAACAGGGATTTATATGTTGAGAAATCAAAATGGATTTATATATGCTATACTAACTATATCGATGACGGTGGAGGAAAATATATGAAAAAGAAAATTGCACAATATGAAGTTGGTGAGCAAGTCGAGTTATATTTAATGATTAAATCGGCAACAAAAGGGATTGCAAGTAACGGGAAACCATTCTTAACGGTCATTTTGCAAGATCAAAGCGGAGATATTGAAGCGAAGCTGTGGGATGTGTCACCTGAAGTAGAGCAGCAATATGTAGCAGAAACAATTGTGAAAGTAGCGGGAGATATTCAAAATTATAAAGGCCGCATTCAACTTCGCGTCAAACAAATTCGTGTGGCAAATCCAGGTGAAGTAAATGATATCTCTGATTTTGTGGAAAAAGCACCGCTTAAAAAAGAAGATATGGTTGAGAGAATTACACAATACATATTTGAAATGCGTAACCCTAATATTCAGCGCATTACGAGACATTTGCTGAATAAGTATCAAGGAGAATTTTTAGATTACCCAGCTGCAACGAAAAATCATCATGAGTTTGTTTCAGGACTGGCATATCACGTTGTGTCGATGCTTGACTTAGCAAAAGCAATTGCAGCGCTATATCCGTCTCTTGATAAAGACTTATTGTATGCAGGCGTGATTTTACACGACCTCGGTAAAGTCATTGAATTATCAGGTCCAATTTCCACAACATATACGTTAGAAGGAAATTTACTTGGCCACATCTCCATCATGGTAAATGAGATTGGCAAAGCAGCAGACGAACTAAAAATTGAAGTAGAAGAAATATTAATTCTTCAGCACATCGTCTTATCACATCACGGCAAAGCAGAGTGGGGCAGTCCGAAGCCGCCGCTTGTAAGAGAAGCAGAAATTCTTCATTATATTGATAACTTAGATGCGAAGATGAATATGATGGACCGTGCACTGAGTCGCACGAAACCAGGTGAATATACAGAGCGTGTTTTTGCGCTTGATAATCGTTCGTTTTATAAACCGACGTTTCATAACTAAAAAGATTGAAAAAAGATTCTACTGCTATGGTAGAATCTTTTTTTTGATTATTGAAGTGTGAAATAGAACAAAAAATAATCCGTTTTACTGCAGAAGAAATTATTCTGATAAAATAATCCGCATCCAATTTTCGATATATTACAAAAATATTGAAAATTACACCAATCGATAATAATATATAAATATCGACAAAAAGAGTCGGTAACTTATACATAATAGGGAGGGACTACGTTGAAAAAGAACAGAAAATTACAAACTTTTTCAGTGTTGGCAACAGGGGCTATGCTTAGTTCTATGTTTGCTTTCGGTGGTCATGCTGCGTATGCAGAATCATCACCAGCGCCGTCTAGCTTCATAGATGAGCATTTAATACCGGAAGAACGCTTGGCAAATGCGTTGAAACAACGCGGGGTTATTGATCCATCTGCATCACAAGCAGAAACTTCAAAGGCTGTAGAAAAATATATAGAGAAGAAGAATGGCGAAAATCCTGGAAAGGAAACAACGCCAGAAGACAGCCTTACGCAAGAAGCTACTGACTTTATGAAAAAAGTAAAAGATTCAAAAATGAAAGAGAAAGAGCAGCAGCATCAAACTGAGAATGGTGCAACAAATGGACAAGCACCCGGATTTAATGCTGGAAAGTTAAATGGTAAAGTGCCAACGTCTTCAGCTAAGCAAGCGCAGTATAACGGTGCTGTTCGTAAAGATAAAGTTCTTGTTTTACTTGTAGAGTTTAATGATTTTAAACATAACAATATTGCTCAAGAACCAGGATATATGTTTGCGAATGATTTTAATCGTGAGCATTATCAAAACATGTTATTTGGTGATGAGCCATTTACGTTATTCAATGACACGAAAATTAAAACATTTAAGCAATATTATGAAGAGCAATCTGGCGGCAGCTATACAGTCGATGGTACTGTAACGGAATGGTTGACTGTTCCAGGTAAAGCTGCAGATTACGGCGCTGATGCTGGCACTGGTCATGATAATAAAGGACCTCTAGGACCACGTGATTTAGTAAAAGACGCGTTAAAAGCAGCGGTAGCAAAAGGAATGAATTTAGCTGATTTTGATCAATTTGATCAATATGATTACAACGGTAACGGTAATAAAAATGAACCTGATGGAATTATTGATCATTTAATGGTTGTTCACGCTGGAGTTGGCCAAGAAGCTGGCGGCGGAAAATTGAAAGATGATGCAATTTGGTCTCACCGTTCAAAACTTGGTGCAAAACCTTATGCAATCGATGGAACAAAAGCATCTGTTCCAAACTGGGGCGGAAAGATGGCTGCATATGATTACACAATCGAGCCTGAAGATGGTGCAGTTGGTGTATTTGCTCATGAATTTGGTCATGACTTAGGTTTACCGGATGAGTACGATACAAAGTATTCTGGACAAGGTGAACCAGTTGAAGCTTGGTCTATTATGAGCGGCGGCAGCTGGGCTGGAAGAATTGCTGGAACAGAACCGACAAGTTTCTCTCCGCAAAATAAAGAATTCTTCCAAAAAAATATGAAGGGTAACTGGGCAAACATTGTTGACGTAGACTATGATAAACTTCGTGGTATCGGATCGGCAACATATTTAGACCAAAGTGTTACAAAGTCAAAACGTCCAGGAATGATTCGTGTAAACTTACCTGATAAAGAAGTGAAAAACATTGAACCTGGTTTTGGAAAGGAATTTTATTATAGTACAAAAGGAAATGACATCCATACAACATTAGAGACGCCATTATTCGATTTAACAAATACAACGACTGCAAAATTTGATTACAAAGCATTCTATGAACTAGAAGCAGCGTATGATTTCGTTGATGTATATGCGATTACAGAAGATGGAACGAAAACAAAGCTTGATAGAATGGGTGACAAAGACATCAAGAATGGTGTGGATACAACAAATGATAAGTGGATTGATAAATCTTATGATTTAAGCCCATTCAAAGGTAAGAAAGTAAAACTACAATTTGAATATTTAACAGATGTTGCTGTAGCTTACAGAGGATTTGCACTTGATAATGCTACTTTAACGGCAGATAATAAAGTTGTTTTCTCTGATGATGCAGAGGGGCAACCAAGCTTTGGATTAAAAGGCTTTACTGTTTCTAATGGAATTGAATATAAGAAACATAACTACTATTTAGAGTGGAGAAACTATGCTGGTTCTGATGAAGCACTGCAATACGGACGCGGCCCAGTTTACAATACAGGGCTTGTTGTATGGTATGCAGACCAAAGCTTTACAGATAACTGGGTTGGTGTCCATCCAGGCGAAGGATTCCTTGGAGTAGTAGATTCCCATCCAGACGCGATCGTAGGAACATTAAATGGTCAACCGACTGTGAAAAGTAGTACGCGTTATCAAATTGCAGATGCTGCGTTCTCGTTTGATCAAACACCAGCGTGGAAAATAAATTCGCCATCACGCGGAGTATTTGATTATAAAGGATTACCAGGCGTGGCTAAATTTGATGACTCTAAAGTATATATGAACAACTTAATTCCAGATGCAGGACGAAAAGTTCCAAATCTTGGACTGAAATTTGAAGTAGTAGGTCAAGCTGATGATAAGTCAGCAGGAGCAGTTTGGATTCATCGCTAAGGTGAAAGTTTCTTCAAAATAAAAGAGTCATAAAATCTCCCTTCCTTTCATACAGTGAAACTAACAAAGCTTGTCTGATGAAAGGAAGGAACTAGAATGGAAACTTTACCATGGTGGATTTATCTTGTTATTATTGGAATTGTTGTGAGCGGTTATATGGTCTTATATACGTCCAAAAAAGAGCAAGAAATTGATAATGAGTTTATTGAAAAAGAAGGCGAAGTGTATATGAAACGCCTCGCAGAAGAACGGGAGCGACGTCATCTCGATAAGGATGAGGATTCCGTTTTGCTTTAATACTTATGAAAGAGGATGTGTAGCCGAATGGTTGCCATCCTTTTTTTCATTGTGGTGCTTTGAAATAAAGTTGAATGGTTTATAAAAAAGAAAAGCTAAAATATCTTATTTTAATCAAAATAAAATATTTTAGCTTTTCTTCTTGAATATCCAATTTGAAGGACTCTTGTTCTACATATCTTAATGTATTTTGGGGCGTACTCTATCTATATGATAAATAATTATAAAAAATAAGTCTACATTTTTCATAATTTTCTTATTATATTTAGGCTACTGAGCTCAGCGAAATTTATGTAGGTGCTATATGAAAGGAGCATAGAAATGAAATCTAATCATGTTCCAGTTTTAATTATTGGAGGCGGTTTGACAGGGCTAACCTCTGCATTATTTCTTGCGCATCATAAAGTTGATTATTTACTTATTGAAAAGCATGCTACGACTGCGATTCATCCGAAGGCAGGGGGAATTACTTTTCGTACGATGGAATTATTCCGAGAATTAGGTTTAGAAAAAAACATTCGCGCCGCTGGAAAGTTACTAGAGAACTGCCGTGGAAGGATTACTGTAAATACAATGGCTGAAGCAGACCCTGAAGAGTTAAAAAGGACTAGAATAGCTCAGTACGAAAGTGATGAAAGTATGGCCGCAATCATTAAAAAGATTAGCCCGTCAAAGAGAACATCGTGTTATCAAATTGATTTAGAACCGATGTTGCTGCAAGAGGCCCGGAGGTTAGGAGGGAAGCTGTGGTTTCATCATGAACTTGTTTCTTACAAGCAGGATAATATAGGAGTAACTGCTATTGTACGAGATTGTGAAACGAAAAAAGAACAAATTATTCACAGTGATTATTTAATTGCAGCAGATGGGGCCAAAAGCTCTATACGTAAACATGCAGGTATTCCAACTACTGGTCGTGGTAATATCGGAGGTCATTATATAAACATTTACTTTGAAGCGGATTTGAGCGATCTCATACAAGGAGATGCCTTTATTTTCTCTATGATTTTACACCCTGAAGTTTCAGGTGCACTTCTTCCAGTTAATAATAGCGATCGGTGGATTTATCATGTTGCCTATAATCCTTTAAAAGGAGAAACATCTGAAGATTTTTCTGAAGAGCGCTGCAAAAAAATTGTTCGAAAAGCCATCGGGAGATCAAATCTTAATGTGAAAATATTAAGCATTTCACCTTGGGAAGCGACAGAGAGTACAGCAGTCCGTTTTCAAGATAATCGTGTTTTTTTAGTTGGTGATGCTGCTCATCTTATGCCGCCTACGGGAGGATTCGGTTCAAACACAGGTGTTCAGGATGCTCACAATTTAGCTTGGAAATTAGCTGCTGTTATACATGATGAGGCGAATCCGAAATTACTGGAAACCTACCATGAGGAGAGGCATTCCGTTGTACAATTAACCACGGATTACGCAAGCAGTATATTGCTCCGTGCTATGAATAAACAAGAAGATAACTTGAATAACATAGATAGTCTAGCTGTTACTGCAGGGTACAAATACTGTTCGGCAGCAATTATAAATCAAGATGCAACTCCGCATAGAATGGATCTTTTAGAGCTTGGCGGAAGACCAGGAACACGCGCTCCGCACATGTGGGGTACTTATCAAGGAAAGCGTATTTCCATACTTGATTTAGTGGGGAGAAGCTTTGTGTTGTTTACTGGTTCAGAACATAACTCTTGGTCAACTGCGGCACATACTGTTGCTGCTCATTTAGGAATGAGCATTCATGTGTACCGAGTTTGTCCAAAAGGAGACTTTGTTGATCAGGACAACATCTTTGGGAAGTTATATGGAATAAATCCTGAAGGGGCCGTACTCGTAAGACCAGATGGATGTATTGGATGGCGTACAGAAGGAGGCGTATTAGCCCCTGACTTGGTGCTTGAAGAGGTGATGAACTGCTTATTAGGCAATTCATCTTTAAATGAGAAATAATTTTGAGGCATAATATTGAACTACTATTACGATAAAGAAATAAAATACTAATTAACTATATATGTACAAGTTAAAAAACGACATAAAATCCTTTTTTAGGAGAGGACGAGAGCATCTTGCCATGCATAGAAGCGGTCAGGGCCTTTTCCTACCACATGCAAGGTTTAAAACAAAAGGAGAAAGCAAGTAACGGTTATGTTGTATTTTGCATAACAGCGATTTATAAAGAAAAGTGGAGCCGACTGTTTAAGCCTGCTGGCTAAGGTTCTTTCACACAGAAGGTGTTTTTTACCTTCTCGTGTGGAAGGTTCTTAGACATGAGGGCTTAGGAGGCAGAGATAGACAAAGATGTCGGAAAATTAAAATGGATATATATAGTAAAGGCTCTTTAAATTTAGAGAGCCTTTTTTTACATAAAAAAATGTTACATGTATATAAAGCATCCGATAGTTTATTAACGTTTAGAATCTTTCGTAGCATTAAGTTTTGAAATTCTTTTCCCGTCTTTATAGTCAAGACAAGAAACCTCAATCCACAATCCATCAAATACCGTAAAGTAGAAGCCATAACTATTACCTCTTATCTTATAAGGTTCTTTATCTATTTCAATACCTCCCTCTATTAAGCGATTATATACTTGATCAACTTCATTTGGTTCTTCTACTAAGAAACCAATATGAAAAGCTTCTGGGTATATCGCATCTTTTCCCCCTTTAAACGCTTTTGGATCACTTAATACAAGAATAAATCCATCATTATCACTCATGACTACAAGAGCTTTTCCTTTCGCTTCTAAAAATTGAAAATCAAAAAATGTTTCAAAAAAATCTCTTGCTGCCGATAAATCATTCACACATAAATTTAAGTGATTTAATTTCATCTACTCATCTCCTTTTAAATGTGGGAGTGTCAGGAAAATGCGGATTTACAACGTTAAGCATATTTTTCTGGTGACTATCTTGATCTTAACGAATCTATTGAGACTTGTTGTTATTTCGAATTACAGATTATTTCATATAGATTACTATAAGCATCCATAAAGCCAAAGCACTAACGATAGCAAGTGCTATACGCGTAGATAGTATCCGTACTTCGAAGTCGGTTTTCTTGGAAGGTTCAGGATATGCAATTACGTAAATGCCCTTTAATAGAGCGAGCCATGCAATGATTGTGATGAATCCCTGCCAGTTGAGTGCCCATACATTATGAAGGATAACAGTGCCTAACCCTAAAAAAATAGATAGAAGGCCATACATAATCCCAAATCCTCTGTCTTCGACTACTAATTTTTTCAGCTCACGTAGTACCGATGGACGTACGAAAAGTATTCCTGATACGATAACTATCATCCATCCCCAAAACAGTCCTAAAAAGGTGCTTGCTTCCATTATTATCTCACTCCTTTTCATTCTATTTATATTTCAGCCATTTCCACCTTTAGAACAGTTTCATGTGTAAGCTAAAGGATGTTGTGAATTTATGCATAAGGAGGAGTCTATGGTATGAGTACTAAAAACGTTCATTTATAGTACTAATATCCTTAAAAGTACTTATTTTTCAGTTCCAAAACGTATTCTGGAAAGAAGATGTCGATTTTTTTTATTGCACGAGCGAAGTAAAATAGTTCCACAAACATGTAATATATGATAAAATAATAGAAACGTATGTTCTGTTTTACGGTTATATATGTTAAACATTTTAGAAAGAGGTGCTTGTGATGATTTTAGGTATTAACCCGTATGTAGTGACGAATGGTAATGGACAAGAGGCTGTTAAATTCTATGAAAGCGCATTGGATGCAAAAGTTGTAAGCCTTCAAACGTTTGGAGACATGCCTGAAAATCCGGAATTCAAGGTTCCTGCTGAGGCGAAAGACCGTGTGTTACATGCGCATTTGAAAATTGGTAATACGGATTTGATGATCTCTGACACATTCCCAGGCCAGCCACACCAAGTTGGATCACAAGTGACTATCGCTATTCGCATAGAAAATGCAGAAAAATCAAAAGAAGTGTTTGAAAAGTTACAAGACGGTGGCCAAGTAGTAATGCCGCTTCAAGAAACGTTCTGGAGTCCATTATATGGCCAAGTGAAAGATAAGTTCGGAGTAGAGTGGCAAGTTTCAACGCTAGGTGCTAATATGTAAGTCATTGCTAGGAAGAAACGGGACTGACCTATCTTTAGGGTCAGTCCCGTTTTTACGTGCCGTCGATATCGACGATTTTCGCAATATATCGGCGATTCGACATGATATAAAGACCCTTCGACAAAATTCAACACAACAGTCATCAAGCCCAGCTGGAACAAAGGTACCATCTTTTCTTTTTCCCTAATTGGTGTACTATAAGAAATAGGAAGATACGAAAAAGGGGATTTTCAAATGGAATTTCAGGAACAAAAAATATTACCAGCGGTTCGGCAAATAAAAGATTTAGAGAAGCTGTTACATAGTTCATATGAATATATTGTAATTTTAGATATTCATGTTGGTCAGTTGAAAAGTGTTGTGGCATTAGCAAAGCAGTATTGTAAAAAAGTCTTTTTACATGTGGATTTAATTCATGGCTTGCAAAGTGATGCGTATGCAACGGAATATGTATGCCAAGAGTTTCGTCCGTACGGTGTGTTATCTACAAAGTCTAGTGTGATTATGAAAGCGAAGCAAAAAGGTGTCGTTGCGATTCAACGGGTTTTCTTAATTGATTCTAGTGCAATGGAAAAGAGTTGTGTCCTTTTAGAAAAGACAAAGCCAGATTACATTGAAGTGCTTCCAGGGGCTTTAACGGACGTAATTGCGGAAATGAAAGAGCGAACTGAATTATCTATTTTGGCAGGCGGATTTATTCGTACTGTGGATGATGTGGAAAGGGCTCTAGCAGCTGGTGCAACAGCAATTACCACGTCGAAAAAAGAGCTATGGAAACATTTTCATAGAAAGTGACAAAAATGTGAAAAAACTAATTGACACCGCTTTCAAATAGGTTTAACATTATAGATAAGTTAATAAACGTGACGGAGAAAAGAAGAGATCCACATTTCATTGTTTCTATGATTTTATAGAAGCTTGTATTTGTGGATTTTTTCTTTTGAAAATTTAATTTTTCTCTTTCACTGAAAGCGCTTTAATTTGATTATGGAGGGGTTATATGTCACCATTTTTAGGGGAGTTAATAGGGACAGCATTACTAATCATTCTTGGCGGCGGCGTTTGTGCTGGTGTTAGTTTGAAGAAATCATTTGCACAAAATTCAGGATGGATCGTTATTACGATGGGATGGGGCTTAGCGGTTTCGGTAGCTGCTTATGCAGTTGGATCGATTAGCGGAGCGCATTTAAATCCAGCAGTAACAATTGGACTTGCGTTTAAAGGAGCATTTCCTTGGAGCGACGTACCAAGTTATATCGCAGCACAAATGATTGGGGCAATGATTGGGGCATGTATTGTATACTTACATTACTTACCACATTGGAAAGAAACAGAAGATGCAGGCACAAAATTAGGCGTATTTGCAACAGGACCAGCAATTCCAAACACATTTGCAAACCTTTTAAGTGAAATGATTGGGACTTTTATTCTAGTATTTGGTATTTTAGCAATTGGAGCAAATAAGTTTGCAGATGGTTTAAATCCGTTTATTGTAGGTTTCTTAATTGTAAGTATTGGTTTATCATTAGGAGGGACAACTGGTTACGCAATCAATCCAGCACGTGACTTAGGACCTCGTATTGCACACTTCCTTCTTCCGATTCCAGGAAAAGGCGGATCGAACTGGAAATATGCATGGATTCCAGTAGTAGGACCGATTTTAGGCGGATCATTAGCGGGATTATTCCATCAAGTTGTATTTGAAGGAAAGCAAAACTCAGCACTTATCTATGTAGCAATTGCAACAGTGATTGTTCTAGCAATCTCTTATATGGCAAGCAAACAGAGCGGGAAAAATACAAATAGTAGAAAAGTAGCATAAGGGGGAAATAAACATGGAAAAATTTATTCTTTCATTAGACCAAGGAACAACAAGTTCACGTGCGATTCTTTTTAATAAAGAAGGTAAAATTGTACATGCTGCGCAAAAAGAGTTTACGCAGCATTTTCCAAAGCCAGGTTGGGTTGAGCATAACCCGCAAGAAATTTGGGGATCTATTTTAGCGGTTATTGCAACTTGTTTAAGTGAAGCAGAGGTAAAACCGGAGCAAATCGCTAGTATCGGTATTACAAACCAACGTGAAACAACGGTTGTATGGGAAAAAGAAACTGGCAAACCTGTATACAATGCAATCGTATGGCAATCTCGTCAAACAGCAGAAATTTGTGAAGAGTTAAAAGAAAAAGGCTATGGCGACATGGTTCGTGAAAAAACAGGTCTTTTAATTGATGCATACTTCTCTGGGACGAAAGTAAAATGGATTTTAGATAACGTAGAAGGTGCAAGAGAGAAAGCGGAGCGCGGCGAGTTATTATTCGGAACAATTGATACATGGCTTGTATGGAAATTATCTGGCGGCAAGGTTCACGTAACAGATTATTCGAATGCATCTCGTACATTAATGTATAACATCCATGAGTTAAAATGGGACGAAGAGCTTCTTGACATGTTAACAGTACCGGCAAGCATGCTTCCAGAAGTACGTCCATCTTCTGAAGTATATGGTCACACGGTTGATTACCATTTCTTCAATCAAAATGTACCGATTGCAGGTATTGCGGGTGACCAACAAGCAGCACTATTCGGCCAAGCTTGCTTCGGTGAAGGTATGGCGAAAAATACATACGGAACAGGCTGCTTTATGTTAATGAACACAGGTGAAAAAGCAGTAGCATCTGAGCATGGTCTATTAACAACAATCGCATGGGGCTTAAATGGAAAAGTTGAATACGCATTAGAAGGTAGTATCTTCGTAGCAGGATCTGCAATTCAGTGGCTGCGTGATGGACTACGTATGTTCCAAGATGCAAGTGATAGTGAAGCATATGCAACGCGCGTTGAGTCAACTGACGGCGTATATGTTGTACCTGCATTTGTTGGACTCGGAACACCGTACTGGGATAGTGAAGTACGCGGAGCAGTATTTGGTTTAACACGCGGTACGACGAAAGAGCATTTTGTCCGTGCAACGCTTGAATCGTTAGCATATCAAACAAAAGATGTATTATGTGCAATGGAAGCAGATTCTGGCATTGAGTTAAAAACATTACGCGTAGATGGCGGCGCAGTGAAAAATAACTTCTTAATGCAGTTCCAAGGCGATATTTTAGGCGTGCCAGTAGAGCGTCCAGAAGTAAATGAAACAACAGCTTTAGGAGCTGCATATTTAGCTGGTCTTGCGGTTGGATATTGGAAAGATCAAGAAGAAATCGCAGCGCAGTGGAATATGGATAAGAGCTTTACACCAGCAATGGAAGCGGGTACAAGTGAAGAGCTATATGCTGGCTGGAAAAAAGCAATTGAAGCAACAAAAGCTTTTAAATAATTATAAACAGTGTTACAATGATGATAAGTTAATAATTCGGTAGGAGATTTGGAGAGACCACAACACGCTATAGAAGTGATTCTATGGTGATGTTTGTGGTCTCTTTTTTCGTAATAAAAGGGAGGAATTACCATGAAATTTTCAAGTCAACAGCGTCAAAATGTTTTAAATGAAGTAAATAAACAAGAATTAGATGTTATTGTCATCGGCGGAGGAATCACAGGAGCAGGGATCGCATTTGACGGAGCAAAACGCGGATTATCAACAGTTGTGTTTGAAATGCAAGACTTTGCTGCAGGTACATCAAGTCGTTCTACAAAGCTTGTTCACGGTGGTTTACGTTATTTAAAACAGTTTGAAGTGAAAATGGTAGCTGAAGTTGGGAAAGAACGTGCCATTGTATATGAGAACGGTCCTCACGTAACAACACCTGAGTGGATGCTGCTTCCATTCCATAAAGGCGGTACGTTCGGCGCATTTAGTACATCAATCGGTCTTCGTGTATATGACTTTTTAGCAGGCGTTAAGAAAAGCGAGCGCAGAAAAATGTTTAGCCGCGAAGAAACGATGAAGAGAGAGCCGCTCGTGAAACAAGAAGGATTACAAGGCGGCGGTTACTACGTAGAATATCGTACAGATGATGCACGTTTAACAATTGAAGTGATGAAAGAAGCAATCAAACATGGCGCAAAAGCAGTCAACTATGCAAAGGTAGACGGCTTCTTATATAAAGATGGAAAAGTATGCGGCGTACGTGTAGTCGACTTATTAGGCGGAAACGTATATGAAGTGTACGGTAAAAAGATTGTCAACGCATCAGGTCCTTGGGTCGATACACTTCGTGAAAAAGATAATTCGAAAAAAGGGAAAGTACTACAGTTATCAAAAGGTGTGCACCTTGTTATTGATCAAAAACGTTTCCCATTAGGGCAAGCAATCTACTTTGATACGCCGGATGGACGTATGGTCTTTGCGATTCCGCGTGGAGGTAAAACGTATGTAGGGACAACAGATACATTTTATGATAAAGACGCAGCGGTGCCAAAAATGACGACAGAAGATCGCACATATATTATTAATGCGATTAACTACATGTTCCCGAGCGTAAACATTACAGAGAAGGATATTGAATCAAGCTGGGCCGGTGTTCGTCCATTAATTTATGAAGAAGGAAAGAGCGCATCTGAAATTTCTCGTAAAGATGAAATTTGGACTTCTGAATCTGGTCTAATCACAATTGCCGGCGGAAAATTAACAGGATACCGCAAAATGGCAGAGATGGTAGTAGACTATGTAACATCTTTAATGCAAAAAGAAGGGCACGGTTCATACCCAGCAAGTGCAACGAAACATATGCCAATCTCTGGCGGTCATGTTGGCGGTTCTAAAAACTTCCCAACATTCATAGCGAAAAAAGCACAAGAAGGAAAAAAATACGGTTTAACTGTAGAACAAGCAGAGCAATTTGCAAAATTCTACGGTTCAAACGTGGATGTACTCTTCGAATTAGCGAAAGAATATAAAGGAGAGGCAGAGCGTCATAACATGCCGCTTGACGTACTTCTTCCACTCGTATACGCAATGGAATTCGAAATGACAACAAAACCAGTTGATTTCTTCGTACGTCGTATGGGAGCAGTATTCTTCAACATTCATTGGGTATATAAATGGAAAGATGCTGTTATCAATTACATGGCAGAAGCTTTAAACTGGAGCGGAGAAGAGAAGCTGCAGTATACAGCTGAATTAGACGCAGCATTAACAGATGCAGTTGTTCCGGTCGATCAACAAGATCAGGCATCTGCACTAGCATAAAATAAAACCCACATCATTTCTAAACTTTTAGAAATGATGTGGGTTTGTTTTATATGAATGTTATTAAAAAAATTACAATTGAACATAAAACCAATATGCGATATATTGGTTTTATGAAAAAAGATATGATTAAACCCATTAAACGTATGTCATTTAGAGATGAAGTATATCTAACCTTAAAAAAAGCAATCATTACATTAGAAATGCAACCTGAGCAGCGTTTAAATGACAAAGAGTTAGCAGAAGAATTCGGAATTAGTCGTACTCCGGTTAGAGAGGCATTGAAACGCCTTGAGGATGAAGGACTTGTTGAATCTATTCCTGGTTCAGTTACTCGCGTTGCACCATTAAATCTTGAGGAGGCGAAACACGCATTTACTGTGGTAGCAGTTTTACATTCTTTAGCTGCTCGTTTAGCAGTTCCACTATTAAAAGAGTCGGATATTCAAGAATTAGAATTCAGTAATAAGGCTTTGCGATTATCTATTGAAAAAAAGGATACTATAAAAGCAATTGAAGCTGATGAGTTATTTCACAATGTTTTTTTAGATGTAGCAGGAAATCCCGAAATCATTCGTGCGTTAGAACGAAGTATATCTAAGATTCAGCGTCTTGAAATTGCTCAGTTTGCTTCTATAAATGGCCTAAAGTCAGTAGAACAGCATCAACAAATTATAGAGGCGTGTAAACATAAAGATAAAGAAACAACAGCCCATCTTGTAGAACAAAACTGGTTAAGTCTTGGGAAGTTACTAACTCATGAAGCAAATTGAGGTGGGGAATTTGCGTCCGGTTTTTTTAGGTATTTGTGCTGCTTTCTTTTTTGCTTTCACATTTATACTGAATCGAGCGATGGAATTATCAGGTGGTAACTGGATATGGAGCGCTTCACTAAGGTTTATTTTTATGGTGCCATTCCTTTTGTTTATTGTTATAAGTAGAAAGAAACTACGATCGTTATTACAGGTAATGAGAGAAAATCCAGGAACATGGTTCTTATGGAGTTTTGTAGGATTTGGCCTATTTTACGCTCCATTATGTTTTGCCGCTGCACATGCACCAGGATGGATAATTGCTGGAACATGGCAAATTACGATTATATCGGGATCTTTATTAGCTCCTTTTTTCATCCAAACCATCCAAACACTAAATGGAATTCTTAAGAAAAGAGGGGAAATACCAATAAAAGGGATGGGTATGTCACTTATTATTCTTCTTGGTATTGTTCTTATGCAAATGGAGCAAGCGAAATCTCTTGCTGTGAAAGATATTTTGCTAGGCATTATTCCTGTAATTGTTGCTTCTTTTGCTTATCCACTTGGTAATCGTAAGATGATGGAGGTTTGTGGAGACCGTCTGGATACTTATCAACGTGTACTTGGCATGACATTAGCTAGCTTACCATTTTGGTTTTTACTATCTTTGTATGGCCTTTTTACAACAGGAGCACCTAGCAAGGAGCAAACGATGCAATCTATCTTAGTTGCTATTTGTTCAGGTGTAATTGCAACAATTTTATTTTTCAAAGCAACTGATATGGTAAGAGGTGATATGCAAAAACTAGCTACTGTGGAAGCAACACAATCTATGGAAGTACTTTTTGCTGTTATCGGAGAATTAGTTTTATTACATTCTTCATTTCCTTCTATTTTATCTTGGAGCGGTATGTTTATAATCATGTTAGGAATGATAGCACATAGCTATGTTTCTCATAAAGGTGAAATGAAACATAATCAAGATATTGGTGCCTAAATGATGTTTTAGAACCACTATAACGTTGTAGAGTATATAGTGGTTTTTCTTTATTCCTTTTTTATTTTTGTAGATTGAAACAAATTTCTTATCATGTAATCTTAAAACCCCTCACTTCCTTCTATATAAATACAAATTAAAAAATCGACATAAAATCCTCTTTCTTTTTAGACGGGCGCGAGCATCTGGCCATGCATAGAAGCGGTCATGTTGTATTCTGCATAACAGCGACTTATGTGTCGGAAAATTGAATATACACAAAAAATATGAAATATTACATATATAAATATATTGAAGTCTTTATAGATACTTATTATAATTTACTTAAGTATAAAGCTTTGTACATCATTATTTTGATAGTTTTGTAGGAAGATGTTAAAAAACGGAAAAGTAGAGGGGAAATGAATGAAAATTTTAAAAGGAATGTTAGTGTCTACAATAGCAATTACAGCTTTTACGGGACTGGGGAAAACTTCTCATATAGTGAGTGCTGCTTCAAATGATTCAGTAGTACAACAAGAAAAATCTAATGTAGAAAAAAGAGACGAGAAGCAAATCACTGTAAAGTTTAAAAATGGGATCAATTTACCGTATGAAGATGGTATAGAAAAACGAATACAACATGAAAAAAATGATGTAGTACTAGAAGGTGTTTTTTCAGAATTTTCGGATTTGAAGTTGACTCGCTTATTTACATCTGTAAGTTCTGAAGACATTCAAAATCTAGATGAACATACAAAAACATCTGATAATCATTCATCTGCTAATTTATTAAACTATTATACACTTCAAGTTCCTAAGGGTGTACAAGCAGAACAATTACTAGAAAAGCTAAAAAAATCTTCCTTAATAGAAGATGTCTATATTAACGAACCGCAAAAATTAACACCGCCTGAAATACAGATACCGAATGTATCTCTTAATCCATCTGATGACCCTAGAGTTAAAAGCCAAGGATATCTTACAGAAGCACCATATGGAATTAATGCACCTTATGCATGGGGCATAAAAGGCGGCGATGGAAAAGGGATAACATTTGTAGATATGGAGTACGGATGGTTATTAAATCATGAGGATTTAATAAATCAAAATATTAAACTTATGTCTGGGCGAAATTTAGATCAGCACGTTGCTCATGGGACTTCAGTATTAGGAGTTGTTTCAGCGCAAGATAATAATATAGGTAATATTGGCATTACACCAAAAGCTACAGTAAAGGTAATCTCTCAAATAAGGGATAATGGTCAGTATAACACAGCAGATGCCATATTAAGCGCTGTAAATAATCTAAACGCTGGTGATGTTTTATTATTAGAGGCACAAGCATCTTATCCTGGATATGGTAATAAATATTTACCAGTTGAAGTGCGACCAGAGGTATTTGATGCCATTCGTACTGGAGTGGATAAAGGGATCGTAATTATAGAGGCTGGATCAAATGGTTCGATTGATTTAGATGAATTTAAAGATAAAGATGGAAAACAAGTCTTAAATCGTAATAGCAAAGATTTCAAAGATTCAGGTGCAATCATGGTCGGAGCTGGTTCATCAACCGTCCCTCATGAACGTTTACGGTTTTCAAATTATGGAAGTCGAATTGATGTATATGGTTGGGGTGAAAATGTAGATACAACTTCTGCGGAACCAAGTAGAGCTCTTACAAATTTATATAAGTCTAACTTTAATGGTACATCTAGCGCTTCACCAATTATTGCTGGGGCAGCCACTTCCATACAAAGTATTGCTAAGGAACATTTGGGTCAACCCTATAAACCAAGTGAGTTAAGAGACATCTTAAGTAACACAAACACAGGAACACAATCTAAAAATCCATCTGTCGATAAAATTGGTGTTTTACCAGATTTAAAAGCTATATTGTTAAAATTAGGATTTCAACCAAATGGAGAAAATTCAGCTTCAAAACGCTAGCGAGGACAAGAGTCAAATAACCAACATATACAAGTAAATCCGTTAAGCTTTAATACGACTATTGAAGGAAATCTTAACGACAATGATAATGTAGATATCTATACTTTTACGATGAATTCACTGCAAAATATAGATATTTCCTTATTAAATGAAAAACAGATTGGAATGACATGGACACCTTATCACGAATCCGATCTACAAAACTTTGTAGCATATGGGCAAAATGAATCTAATAGCATTAAAGGAAAATACAACGCGAAATCAAGGGAATATTATTTGTATGTCTATAAATATGAAAATAAAAATGGGTCGTATTCATTAAACGTAAAATAGACTTTGTGTATATGTATAAGTGAATCAATAGAAATTCTCAAAATGAAATATCCCCCAATTGTTAGACATAACTAATAATTGGGGGACATTTTTTTATGAACAAATATCTATCTTTTTATTTCGCTGTAAATATCCCATTATTTTCGGAGATTGATTTGCAACGTAATATATGCAACGCTTGCTTATGGCTCATATTACTAGTTAAGTAGGAGTCCTGTTCCATGTCCATCATAAGATCTCGTAATATCCCCAGAACGAAAATTTTGTACATTCTGTTTGTTTTTATTGTTTTGAGGTAATTCTGAATTCTTAAGTTGATGACAATGTGGGGGAGGACCACATGTATGGTGAGCTCTAGTAAATTATTAAAACAAGTACAAAGTCTAATTATGTAACACATAACTGGAATTTTTTATTTAAAATAGGTAATCCCTTTAATCATTTTTTTACTAGAGCACTGCTCTTTAATTCTCTTTTCAATACCTTTCCTAAAGCATTTTTCGGTAATTCCTTAACGAATATTACTTCTGGGATTTTATAGCTCGCTAATTGTAGCTTACAGTGTTGAATAACATTTTCTTCTGTTAATGATGTGTGAATGTCTTTTATAATATAAGCTCTAGGAATTTCTCCCCAAAAATCATCTGGAATTCCAACTACTGCAACTTCTAACACACCACTTATTTTATGAATGACTTCTTCTACTTGATCTGGATACACATTATCACCACCATGTACAATAACATCTTTGTATCTTCCCATTATATATAAAAATCCGTCTTCATCTAGCATCCCCGCATCACCCATGTAAAACCAGTTATTCTTTACTACTTTTCTTGTTGCCTTTTCGTTATTCCAATAACCTTTAAACATATATGGGCTTTTTACAATAATCTCTCCAACTTCATTCGTAGGTAATTCTTCTCCTGTCTCTGGCTGAATAATCTTGACTTCCACATGTTTAATAGGTTTTCCTACAGAAGAAATTTTTTCTTTTCCCATATCTGGTCGCCATGAACTTACGACCCAACTTTCTGTACTTCCATATGCTTGTACCATGAATATTCCTTTTTCTGCATACTTTTGTATAAGACTTGCAGATACTTTTGTTCCACCACTTTGCGCTGCTTTGAAAGAAGAAATATTCCGTTCTTTTTTATGAAATTCATCAAGCATATAACTGTATACAGCTGGAAACGCAAGCATAGTTGTAATCTTCTCTTTTTCAATTGTATCCCAAATGAGACTAGGATGTGAATCAGATAGAAAAATCATCGTAATACCGTGATAAATACAATTTAATATAGAAAGTACACCACTCATATGAAAAAGCGGATGTACGGAAAGAAAACGTTCGCCTACTGGAATCTCCCTTTGGCCTGCAATTTCTGTAAAATAATAATGTAAATTTCTATGACCAATGACACATGCTTTCGCATTTCCAGTTGTTCCAGAAGTAAATAAGAAGATCGCATCGTCATCTTCATGAACTTCTACCATTGGTTCTGTTTTCGACTGGCCTTGTAATCGTAATTCAAATGAATTTGATACTTCTATTCTTTCTCCAGTTTCTAGTACATGTTGAATTTCTTTTACTGCTTCAATTTTAGATAAAATTTCGTTAAATTCAGGATCATAAAATAATACTTTTAGCTTCGCTTCTTTTGCAATCGTTTCTAATTCATAAACAGTAAGCTGATGATTAAAAGGTATTAGTACGGCACCGATTTTTAAGCTTGCCATCATAATCGTTGGAAACATATGATTATTTTTACATAAAACTCCGATACGATCTCCTTTTTGTACACCACTGTTTAACAAGTAATGTGCAAGCTGATTTACTCGTTCGTTATATTCTTTAAATGAATATCTTTCCCCTCCACTAACAAGTGCTTCAATATTTGGTGATTGTGTTGCTCGTTTTTGTAATAATTGTTGCATTGTAAGCAAGAAAAACACCCCTTTTTATTTTTAGAATTTAATTTTACTATATTAACTATTAATTTGTTGAAAAATAAATTTGGTGAATTTAATTAAACAATATCCCTTTACCTGGTGGATTAATATATGAGATTTTTTCGTTTTGGGGGAACACTAATTTCTTAAGTTGATGAATGTGAAGCGGGAATCCTATAAGAAGGTGGTGTTATCAATCGCATTGTTTACAAGCAAGTCCCTCTAACAGTAGAATATGAACTAAGTGAGTACGGATGGAGTTTACAAGACATGTTAGATACTTGGGGAGAAAAGCATATTACGAAAGTATATGGAGATAAATTTGCTGTTTTAGGGGATTGTATTTTAAACGATAAATTGAAATAATAGAGCTTCAAAAATTATATAATTATACTAAGGAAAAGAATGAGGAGATTATTTATATGTACCGTATTATGATTGTAGAGGATGACCGAAAAATTGCTGAGTTACTTCAGTCCCACATTAAAAAATATGGGTACCAAGGAACCCTCATAACTGACTTTGATACTATTTTAAATACATTTCAAGAGCTTCAGCCACATTTAGTATTATTAGATGTAAATTTACCAAGCTTTGATGGTTACTATTGGTGCCGGCAAATCCGTGCGATTTCCACATGTCCTATTATTTTCATCTCTGCTCGCAGTGGAGAAATGGATCAAGTCATGGCTCTAGAGTACGGTGCAGATGATTATATTACAAAACCTTTTCATTATGAGGTTATAATAGCAAAAATTCGTAGTCAGCTTCGCCGTGCATATGGTGATTATGCCCTGAAGGTAGAAGAACGCACAGTAGAACAGGCGGGGTTAATTTTATATCCAGAAAGATTGGAACTAACATTAAAGGGAAAGATGGTTTCTCTTACAAAAAAAGAGGCAATCTTATTAGAAATTTTATTACAACGTTATCCACGCGTTGTCAGCCGTGAAGCAATCTTAGATAAGATTTGGGATGATTATACATATGTTGATGATAATACATTAAGTGTGAACATAACACGCATGCGCAAAAAGCTAACAGAATTAGGAATTCAAGATGCACTGGAAACAGTTCGAGGAGCTGGATACAGGTTACATATTACATGGGATGACGAGGCATTAAAATGAAATTATTTTTCCGTGATCACATCCCGCTTATATTGTATACAGTTGTACAATTGTTTACTGTTTTACTTGTCTATTGGTATGACGGCTACAATCATTGGCTAACCGCACTGTATGCCGTGTTCTTAGGATTGGTCTTATTAATTGGCTATTTGCTATATCGTTACTTTACTCACCGTAACTTGTATGTCAGGTTATCTAATCTCCCTAAAACATTAAATGAATCAATCCAAAAAGCCGATTCTACTCCTTTATCTGTCGCAGTGAATAACGTATTGCATGCACAATATCTTTATTATCACAATCAATTAAAATTATGGGAGAAGAAAAAACAAGAACATCTCACTTTTATGAACCAATGGGTTCATCAAATGAAAACTCCTCTTTCTGTCATTGAACTTATTACACAAGACGCTGATGATGAACGGTTTGAAAGCATAGCTGAAGAAACGGATCGAATGAGACAAGGGCTCGAAATGGTACTTAATATGGCACGTCTTGAAATATTTGAACAAGACTTTTATGTAGAGAAAGTTACGTTACGAGAATTAGTAAATGAAGTGATTCATGAAAATAAACGTTCTTTTTTACGAAATTATGTATACCCAGAAATAAAGGTTGAATCCAATCTTACAGTAGAGACCGATGCCAAATGGCTACGCTTTATCCTAAATCAAATATTATCTAATGCGATTAAATATTCAGCTGGAAATCGAGAAAAAATTACGATTTCTGTCTTCACAGAAGAAAGAGGTACTATCTTACAAATCCAAGACCGCGGAATCGGTATTCCTAAGTCTGATTTGCCGCGCGTTTTCCGTCCGTTCTATACGGGAGAAAACGGAAGGTCATATAAAGAATCTACAGGTATGGGATTATACCTGGTAAAAGAAGTCGTTGAAAAATTAGGTCATACAATTAAATTACAATCTGAAGTAGGAAAAGGCACAACTGTGCAGATTATTTTTCCAACTGCTTCTCGGTAGCTGATGAATGGAACCCCATTCATCTTTTTTTTTAGAAATCTTACACTTTTGTAAGACAAATGAAAGATGATTCAATATGAGGAACAATAAAATTAGATTACACTGAACAACAGAAAAGCAGTTTGGAAGGAGAGAAAACATGGAGATTTTAAAAATTTGTGATCTTAGTAAAACTTATACAGGAAAAGTGTCGTATGATGCGCTTTCTAATATTGATTTAACAATTCAGAAGGGGGAATTTGTTGGCATTATGGGCCCATCAGGAAGTGGGAAAACAACGTTGTTAAATATGATTTCAACTATTGATTCTCCAACATCTGGTGAAGTGCTTATTAATGGAGAGAATCCATATAAATTATCACAAGATAACTTAGCATTATTTCGTCGTCGTGAATTAGGATTTATCTTTCAATCCTTTAATCTTCTTAACACATTAACAGTAAAAGAAAATATTGTTTTACCTTTGACGTTGAATGGAACGAGTCTAGAAGATATGAATACACGAGTGGCAGCTATCGCAGAGAAATTAGATATTACACACATTTTAAATAAACGTACGTTTGAAATTTCCGGTGGACAAGCACAACGAACAGCTATCGTACGCGCTCTTATTCATAACCCAAAATTAGTGCTTGCGGATGAACCTACAGGAAACTTAGATTCAAAAGCTGCGCGAGATGTAATGGAACTATTATTGCAGCTGAATAAGGAAGAGGAAGCAACAATGATGCTTGTCACACACGATGCAATGGCTGCCAGCTATTGTGACCGTGTCATCTTTATTAAAGACGGTACATTTTATAATGAAATTTATTGCGGAGATAGCCGCGAAGCGTTTTATCAAAAAATCATGAATGTATTATCATTACTCGGAGGAAATGCTCATGACTTTTCAACAATTCGCGTTTAATAACGTAATGCGTAATAAACGAATTTATATGGGTCACTTTTTTAGCAGTACATTTGCAGTTATGATTTTTTTCACGTATGGACTCATTTCGTTTCATCCTAATTTACAAGGAGAACTGACAAGTATTAGTACAACGATGAATACACTTGGAAAAATAGGCTTTCAAGTATCTCAATATTTAACGTTTTTCTTTTCGTTCTTCTTTATTCTATATTCTGTTAGCGCATTTTTAAAAACCCGAAAAAAAGAATTTGGGATCTTAATGATTCACGGAATGTCCCATCGACAATTCAATAAGCTCATTTTCATGGAAAATATGCTGATTGGCTTCTTTTCTATTGTTACAGGGATCGGAATTGGTCTTATTTTTTCTAAATTAATATTGTTAATTAGCGCTTCTATTTTAGCGATTAACAATGGGTTATCATTCTACGTTCCAACGAAAGCCATAGAATTAACTGGTATCTCCTTTTTTGTGTTATTTCTTCTCATTTCACTTTTCACGTCAAGAATGGTGAAAGTGAATGAACTCGTGGAATTATTAAAAGCAGAAGAAAAACCAAAGCCAGAGCCAAAAGCATCTATTTGGCTAGCTTTATTATCGATTATTTCGATTTCTGCTGGTTATGCTGCTGTATTTCATCTATCTGTTGGAAAAGATTACATGACCTCTAATCAGTTACTGATGTTAATTGGAGGAGGTGTCGTTCTTGTCGTTATCGGCACATACTTTTTATTTACACAATTAAGCGTTTATGTTATGCATGCCTTGAAAAAGAACGAGCATACATTTTTTAAGAAAACAAATTTGCTCACAATTTCAGAGTTAATCTATCGGTTACGCGATAATGCAAAAACATTTTTTATTGTAGCTATCATTTCTGCTGTAGCTTTTACTGCGATTGGCATATGTGCTGCAATGGCAAATGCAGGTTGGGGAGAGAGAATGAGCCCCTATGCCTTTCAATATGAATCTTATGCTGGTAATCCATTGGAAAAACAACATATTTCCGAAATAAAACAACAGCTAGATGATGCTCATTTTCAATATACGCTCGTATCACCTAAATTTATAACAACCGCAAACGGTAGAACACTAATCAAATTAACAGACTATAATGAGTACGCCAAAAAATTTGGATACAAAACAGAAACATTACAACATGAAACTGACAGTTTAGTCATACTACCAAAGGGCTTAAAACCTCAAGAATTTGCAAAATTAGCAGCGGAGAAAAACATTGAATTAAATCACGGTAATGTAAAAGTTACACTTCAAATTATAAAACGTGCGGAAGTTCAAGAATTAAAAGGGTACTATGATTCTAAGATCGTTGTAAATGATTCCATCTATAATCAGGTGATAAGCCAAAAATTATCAGAAGAGTACATGGTCCGTCCAGAAGTAACTGAATACGGATTTATTATAAAAGATTGGCAAAAAACGCTAGATGTTTCAAAAACGCTCTTGAAAATCATAAAACCTAACTCTAATGACGTGAATACACCTTATTCTTTCTCTTCCTTAAGCTTTAATTGGGTTGAGATGAAACAACAAAACGGCCTTCTATCTATAATGACAGTATTAGTAGGCATCGTATTTTTTATCTTTGCGACTAGCTTTTTATACTTCCGCTTATTCACAGATTTTGATCGAGATCACCAACAATACAGTATGATTGGTAAAATAGGATTAAGTAAAAATGAACTAAAGAAAATTGTAACAAAACAAATGATGCTACTCTTTTTCTTACCTACTTTAGTTGCCATGATTCATAGTAGCGTTGCATTTGCTGCAGTACAATATGTAGCAAAATTCTCCAATGGCGCTCAAGATATTTCTGTTGTAAAAAGCTCGATTATTGTATTAACCAGTTTTCTATGTATGCAAATTATATATTTCTTTATTATTCGTTCTAACTATATCGATCAGCTGTATAAAGCAATGTATCAAATAGAAAAAAGTGAATAACGCACGAAAAACACCCTTTTACATAAGAGGGTGTTTTTACATTAAACCTTCAAAACTTCTGTCCATTATCAATTGTAAATATTTGTCCTGTGATGGATTCCTGCGTTAATTGATACAAGACTGCCTGGGCAATTTCATCAGGTGCGGAAATTCTTTTCGGCGGTATGTTCCCTGCACGTTAAGGAGCCGGTTAAAAATGAAAAACAAGTGCTGATCATCAACGGCGGGGATGCCCGGATTTGATATATTTCTTGCACTAGAAGCAATTTTTCGAATAAAAATCCTAAATAGCCTCCTTACTCAAATTAGAAGGAGGCATAAATCATTTTCTATATATCTGTAATTGTAGCAGTTACAAATGATTGTGGGTCAGTAAAAGTACTAACATCGGCTTTAAGGATGTATGAAGCTCCTTTTTCTAACCAGACATTCGTGCTTTCCGTTATAGAGCCATAGCAACCTCCAACATGTAGATTGGTGACAAGCTCAATATTTGTGGGAGAGGCCTTCTTATATAAACTGCAGGAACCATCTGATTCCATTGCTGTAGTCTTACCATAATATGTACATGTCATTTTCATGTACTTTCCTGTCCCAATAAAATTTATACTTTTCGCTGAATTATCCGAGTGTTTAGATGTTACTGATGTAAGAGTAGCAGCACTAGTTGAAGGTATAAATACTGTGAAGAGAATAACTATAGATGCCATTAATAGAGAAACATATTTTTTCATTACTAAAATCCTCCTATGTTATGAGTGGAAATCTATTTGTCTATATAAAATAAACTTATAATGATTGGAATTAATTGTAAAGGGATACAAAAATACAAAATATTACAATGTTAGACATGATACAATTCTAAGCATGTAGACAACCATCGCTATACAAATCCATTTTAATTTTTCGACATCTTTGTCTAGCTCTGCCCCCTAAGCCCTCATGTCTAAGAACCTTCCACACGAGAAGGTAAAAAACACCTTCTGTGTGAAAGAACCTTAGCCAACGGGCCTAAACAGTCGGCTCCGCTTTTCTTTATGATCCAGCTCCAGCGGCTAGAACAGTCGGTGGCTTCGCGTCTTCCGCCGAGGCAAAAAGCGCCTCTATGTCAGAAGCTCCATCCTCCTCTTGTTCTGAGCGAGCCGCTTCCGCTTTTCTTTATAAGTTGCTGCTATGCAGAATACAACATGACCGCTACTATGCATGGCCAGATGCTCTCGCCACCCTAAAAAGAAAGAGGGTTTATATGTCGATTTTTTAATTTTTATTTATATACGTGAGTATTCATTTAGAGATTCATAACAGTGCAACTATCGAGTTGATAAGATCTTATTTTTATAATTAAATATTTCATCTACTGCTTTTTTATATCCT
Organism: Bacillus sp. 103mf; assembly: GCF_900116295.1. Taxonomy (GTDB): domain Bacteria; phylum Bacillota; class Bacilli; order Bacillales; family Bacillaceae_G; genus Bacillus_A; species Bacillus_A bruguierae. The sequence continues at coordinate 513,050 of NZ_FPAF01000002.1, read as the reverse complement.
CCAGCTTCTTTAAGGGATTTTCCTATTGCATGACTGTTTTGAGCAAATTCTTTATTATTTAGTACTTGTTCTGTTGCTTCGCGTAGCATTGTAGCAGTAAGCTGTAAACGATCTAATTGAATGCCAGCTCCTACTTCTTCCACTCGTTTTGCAACGAGCGGTTGGTCAGCAGCAACGGGAATAACGACAAGTGGAACACTAAAATATAATCCTTCACTGGAGCTGTTCATTCCGCCATGTGTAATAAATACATCTGTATGTTGTAAAACTTCTAATTGTGGTACGTAATTATATACTAAAAAATTGGAGGGAATGTTTTTAAATTGGTTAATATCCGTTTTTTTTCCGACTGCTAGAACAACAGTAGCTTCCGTATCTTGGAAAGCTTCAAAGCATTTTTCGTAGAATTTTGGTTGCTGATTGAATACGGTACCCAGAGAAATAAAAATTACTCTTTCTGTCTTGAGCTTTTCAATAGGAAAATGACTAACATCTTTTCGTGGACTAATAGAAGGTCCAACAAATATAAACGAGTCATCAAATACTTCTGCACGTGGTTGATATAGCTTTGAAGTAAATACGATTGTAATGTCTCCTGGTTGATTCATGATATCGAATACACTATTACAAACAATATTGTATTGTTTTTCCCATTTCTGCATCGTATCTAAACACGCTTGATACATCGGAGAATCTTTCGTTATTTCATCTAATTTAGGCATAGAACCAAAAGACATATAATGATTAAAAGCAAAAGTAGTACAAGAAGAAATTTTGGGTAATTTTAATATATTAGCAATAATCTTCCCTACTATAAAATGATTATCATAAATGACATAATCATAGTTTTCTTCTTTTATTTCCTTTAAAATTGTAGGGACTATTTTGTCTGTAACGTTTATGATTCGATGGATCATTTCTAAAGGATTGGGCCCTTCATCTATTTTTTTCATCACATCCATTTGTGAAGTAAAATCTTCATAATAACGAAATGATGCTCCTGTTTTTTCAATCTTGTCCCTATATTGTTCAACACAATAATAAACTACCGTTTCTCCTTTACATATCAATTCTTCAACGATTGCTAGGGTTGGATTAACATGTCCCTCACCCGGAAAGCCTATAACAAGAACTTTTGACATGACCATCTCTCCTTACCTATCGATTGTAAATATTTAACATTTTAAAACTAATTATTTTGTAGTCAAGTTAAAGAAATTCCACTGCCCTCAAGTGTAAAAAAAACGAACAATTCTATTGGCATAGTTTGTTCGTTTCGAAAAAGGAGATACAATATAGAACTTCAAACGAAAAAGAGTATATGTGTATTTTACCAAAAAATACAAAAGATTCAATTTTTTGAGGTTGAGAAAGTTAGTTTTCTAGTCATGGCATTTTTTGTCCACAGACATTCGTATCATGAACAAAAGGTTTTTAAATGAATAAAACGGAATACATTATTTGTTTTTCGTAAATTCACAAAATTTTCAAAATTAAAGAATTTAAATGTTAATATTTGTTATATAATAAACTTGTCAAACCATTATGTAAGTAGTTTCCCCTGTTTTGACTGTTAAGATAGTTTACCCTTACTACCATTATCTCAAAAAGGACTTGTAGTTATTGCTACAAGTTCTTTTTGCTTTTCTTGTTACACATGAACTTCCAAATAATTATTTACCATAAAAAGGAATGTTTATTTTCCATGATTCGTAGCAAATTAAAATCGTAGGAGGTGATACATATGGCAAGAAAGAATAACAGAAATAATAATCAAGTATTAATTCAAGGTGCTGAGAATGCAATTGATCAAATGAAGTATGAGATTGCACAAGAATTTGGTGTACAGCTTGGTGCAGATACAACGTCTCGTGCAAACGGTTCTGTTGGTGGTGAAATCACAAAACGTTTAGTAGCTATGGCTCAGCAACAACTAGGCGGTGGATTCACTCATTAATTTCACCCGAAGACATGCCAGGTGGCAGTACGTAGTAATTCGTTTATAAATAAGTTTAAACACTTACACTATAAGCATCCAAATAGGGTGCTTTTTTCTTTGTTATATAAGTTGAAAAAACGACATAACCCCCTCTTTTCCTTTTGGAGGGACGAGAGCACCTGGCCGTGCATAGAAGCGGTCAGGACTTTTTTCTGCCGCATGCGAGGATTAAAACAAAGGGAGAAAGCAAGTGCAGGTCATGTTGTATTTTGTATAGCAGTGATTTATATAGTAACTACACAATAAAAATGATATTTGTGAAAGAGTTTTGTTATATTTGTGAAAGAGAAATGCAAGGTATTTAAACTAAGATAAACTTATGAATACCGATTTTATATTAGTCGTTAGTAAAATAAAAATATCAGCAATTAGAGAAAACATTTTTCAAGATTATATGATAATTGAATCAGAGAAAGATTTCTTTCATCATTGATAAAGGAACAGAGGAGATTTTATGCATGAAAGCAAGAATTGCAATTATAGAAGATGAAGATAATATCCGTGAAATATGCAAACGGTACTTAGAAAGAGAAGGATATGAAGTATACACCGCTGCAGATGGAACAGAAGGTTGGAATGTGTTTCAGCAATATCAACCAGATCTAATTATTTTAGATTTGATGATGCCCAAAAAAGATGGCTGGGAATTATGTGAGGAAATTCGCCGATACTCTAATGTTCCTATTATTATGTTAACCGCTAGGGGAGAAGAAAAAGATCGAATTTTAGGATTAACAATGGGCGCAGATGATTATATGACAAAGCCGTTTTCACCTCGTGAATTAGTCTTAAGGGTGCAAATTATATTAAGAAGAGGAAATCAAGCAACGATTCAAATAAACGAACCTGTATCAGAAATGATAGAGTTTCTAGATTTGAAAATTGATCCAATAAAAAGACGTGTATTTGTTTGTGGATATGAAATTGAGTTAACGGTGAAAGAATTTGAGGTACTTTATATCATGGCAAAACATCCAAAACAAGTATTTTCACGATCTCAACTCCTTGAACAAATTTGGAAATTTGAGTATGAAGGGTGCACCAATACAGTAACCGTGTTAATGAGTCGTCTCCGTGAAAAGTTAGAGAAGCATACAACAAAAAATCGCTGGATTCATACAGTTTGGGGCATAGGTTACCGCTTTGATCCAGATGGAGGAAATGAAATATGAAGTTACGGAATCAATTGTTATTGATGAATTTATTAAGTACGGGGATTATGTTAATTGCTATCTGGTATAGTGAAATGCGAATGTTACTTAGACCGGAACAGACACGATTATTTATGGGAATTGTGATTGTAGCACTGATTATCTCAACGATTATTTACTGGTTAATGACACGTCCTATTATGAGATCTATTCAAAACTTAATTGCATTAACGAAACAATTTAGTGATAGACAATTTGGAACGACGTACATAATAGGGAAAGAACCGGAAGAGTTTAAAGAATTAGCGACAGCTTTTCAAGAAATGGCTAAAAAATTAGAAGAAAGCTTTACTAAGTTAGAAAAAGGAGAAAAAGCCCGTGCTGAGCTGGTTGCGAATATTTCCCATGACTTACGAACTCCTATGGCCAGCATACAATTGATGGTAGAAGCATTACAGGATGGTTTAATTGAAGATCCTGATCTGAAAAAGCAGTATTTAACAACAATCCTAAACGAAATACAACGATTAAGTGGACTAATTAATGATTTGTTTGATCTTTCTAAGTTAGAACTTGGACAAGAAGTTTTTCATCCAAGTTTAACACATGTAGATAGTATTCTATTAAAAGTAATAAATCCACATACTATCTTATTGAAGGAAAAAGAGATTGATTTGCAATTGCGTGTTTCGGATACATTACCACGACTTTGGATGATGCCATGTAAAATAACGCGGGTTATCAATAATTTGTTACATAATGCGATTCGGCATTCTCCTACATGCGGAACAATCGAGTTAATTGTAGAGGAAAATAAGCAAGAGCAGCAAGTCCAATTCACTTTGCGTGATGAAGGAGAAGGGATTGCTTTAAATGATCAACTACGTATATTCGAACGCTTTTTCAGAACAGACCCATCAAGAAGCTCACAATCTGGAGGATCTGGACTTGGACTCGCCATTGCAAAATCACTAGTTGAAATGCATAAAGGAGAAATTGGTGTTCGGGATCGCCCGGATGGGAAACAGGGATGTGAATTTTGGTTTACTCTTCCCGTTATATCAGAAAAGAAATAAGATCATTGAAAGAGTTTTATAATATTTACGAGAGAGAAATAAAAAATTGTTAGATATGTCCAAGTTCAAAAACGACATAACCCCCCCTTTCTTTTAAGGAGAGACGAGAGCAACTGGCCGCGCATAGAAACGGTCAGGGCCTTTTTCTACCACATGCAAGTACAGGTCATGTTGTATTCTGCACGGCGGCGACTTATGTGTTGGAAAAATAAAATGGATTTATATAGATAGTCTAACAATGGCATTGACGTTATTATGAGTAAGCAATGTATTTAGAAATAAGAAACCCTTCAAGTAAATTTACAAAAAAAGAGCTTGGATTCCCAAGCTCTTTTAAATATTATTTAAGAACTTTATAACCACCATTTTTCCTGTGGAATTAAAACTGTTTCAACATTAAAGTTATTCTCAAACCATTCCTTCATCAATGTTTTATGGACAAGATATTCTGATGCCGAATGGGAAACGCCGATTAAGGACATTGAAGTATTTGAAGCGTATTCCATCATTTGGTTGTATTTTTGTTTGCCATAATCATTATCAATATGGCAATGGATTTCGCCAGTGATATAAGCTTGAACTCCTCTTTTTTCAGCTTCTTCCATCCAACTTACTTTATCACCACAACCTGCAACGATAGCTATTTTCTTTATGTTATTTATGCTCTTACCTTCAAAATCAACATATGGAATATCAAATATTTCTTTTAAGTGAAATATTAGTTCACTTGTACTCTTTTCTTCAATATTACAAACTAAAACTAGGTCTTTATTATTTTTAGGACTTGTTAAAAAACCATCAATAACTTCTGTATTTAATTGTTTGGCAATAGCTACACTTGTACCTAAATCAGCATGATAATCCATCGGTACATGACAGGTATAGACAGATAAATCTTTTTCTTTTATTTGTTTGATGTACTTTTCTTTTATTGGAACAAAGCCTTTTCCCCATGTCCCTTTTGGGTCTCCACACTCCATCAATAAGGGATGGTGCATAAAGAGTAAGTCACCGCTATTGCTTTCTTCTATAAAATGTTCCAATACTTTATCTGTAGGAAAAACGGCAAGAAAAATTTTTTCTACATTTGTATCTCCTTTTAACATCAGACCATTAAATAATTCCACAAAGTCTTTTTCGAAAATTGCTTTCCAATCAAATTTTACAGGTTCATAAACCATTGGTATGAATTGACTGAAAGCAGAATCCTTCCCAAATGATTTTATATCAAGTTCAGCATCTAATTTAGACACTATTTCTTTTAGTTCAACCATAAAATTATTCCCCCAAATAATTTGATTTTTATTATTTCATTATAAGATGATCTGACTTAATATTGGGAATATTTTAATATGAAATTTTATTTTTATTCCTTTAAACATTACTCCTGTTGTTTAAAGGAGTAATGTTATTTTTAATATTATTATTATATACAAATATGCAATATTGCATATTTGTATATGTATTATTGAATAGGTGATCTATAAAGCCAATAAACATGCAGGTTTTCGGCTTTATTTGTTTGTTTCATCAGAAAAGAAGTCAGACCTTTGAAAGACTTTTGTAACATTTATGAAAGAAAAATGAAAGATTTGTTAGATAGGATGAGACTGTTCTACTAGTAGATGATGCGCGCAAATGGTAAAAGCATTAATAAAATAAGGAGAAGTTAAGATATGCTTATGAATAGAAAATTACCCATACTTACGTTTTTGTTATTACTATTTAGTTTGATTATAACTGTTTTTCCTACAAATTCTGCTTATGCAGCTGAGGACGATCGTATACTTGATATATACGGCGATCCAATTACCATAAATAAAGATTACATACTAGTAGATAAATATTTATGGGTGACAGGTATTCCTTTTGAAAAACGAGTAGCACCCGTAGGTCAGAATAGACTTGGAGTAACTTATGAGAAATTTGCGGGTTGGCATTATGTAATTCAATATAAAAACTCATCTTATTACGGTGATGCTGAACGGCATAAGGATACAAAAGGTAATGAGTATTATGGTACACCTATCAATTTTGAAGCGCCGTCTGGAGTGGAGAGTGATGGATATATAAGAAATAATACTCCAATTACAATGTCAATGTGGATTGGGGGACCAAATGCTGATGCGGGAGGAACAAAAAAATATGTAAATGCAGGCAATCGAAGCTGGATTTATTTTAGTGACCAATCAAAAAGCACGTTAACAGTTAAGAAAAAAAATTCGAAGGAAATAGATTTAATAACAGGTAAAACAGATTATCTGAGAGATAAACTTGGTAGACCTACTGATTGGTATAATGCAGATCCACAGCAATCTAGTTATGGAGTTATAACAACTTTCCAGCTAGAGACTTCAGAGCAACCATTTGCAAATCAGGATAAATTGTGGGGAATATCTGCCCCTGAAGACTACGTTGGCTATGAATTAGTACCTGTACAATAGGGTATTCGTTACATTCAGTTTTATATAATTTTATTTATTGGTATTTCATGCATCTTTTGGTAAAGTAAGAGAAAATGCTATGAAGGAAAGTTAAATGATACATCAATTGGAGGAATATTTATGAAAAGAAAAATTTTAGCTATAGCTTCTGTCATTGCTTTAACAGCTCCTGTTCAGAGTGTGGCATTCGCACATGAAAATGATGGGCAATTTGATCCACCTATTGCTCAAAAATGGTCAGCAGAATCTATACATAATGAAGGCGTAAGCTCTCATTTATGGATTGTAAACAGAGCCATTGATATTATGTCCCAAAATACGACTGTTGTGAAGCAAAATGAGACAGCTCTATTAAATGAATGGCGTACGAATCTAGAGGAAGGTATTTACTCTGCGGATTATAAAAACCCATACTATGATCATTCCACATTTGCTTCACACTTCTATGATCCAGATTCAGGAAAAACGTATATTCCATTTGCGAAACAAGCAAAGCAAACGGGAGCGAAGTATTTTAAACTAGCTGGTGAAGCTTATCAAAATAAAGATCTGAAAAATGCATTCTTTTATTTAGGATTATCACTTCATTATTTAGGCGATGTCAACCAGCCTATGCATGCAGCAAACTTTACTAACATTTCGCATCCATTTGGCTTCCACTCAAAATATGAAAACTTCGTTGACACAGTGAAAGACAATTATAGAGTAACGGATGGAAATGGCTATTGGAATTGGCAAAGTGCAAATCCAGAAGAGTGGGTTCATGCATCAGCAGCTGCAGCAAAAGCTGATTTTCCATCAATTGTTAATGATCAGACGAAAAATTGGTTCCTAAAGGCTGCTGTATCACAAGATTCTGCTGATAAATGGCGTGCAGAAGTAACACCAGTAACAGGAAAACGTTTAATGGAAGCGCAGCGTATTACAGCTGGATATATCCATTTATGGTTTGAAACGTACGTGAATAACAAATAACAAATCCATTTTACACATGGCAAAAGTTATGTATGTCATAAAGTGAAACGGAAACGATTATTGGATTCAAGGGTTATCCTGAGGGTAAATGCTATATTTTGAGTTTGATAAGTGTATTTTAGAAGTTTCAAAGCTTTTAAAATCAATGAAAGACTATTGTAAAATTTATAAAAATAAATTTTAATCTGAAGTAAAAAGTATAAGCAATCAATGTACAGTATAATTTCATTTTTGTAATCTTATAGAAATGATAAAAGTGAAGTGGGTCATAATGTGGAGGTAAAATCCAGATTATGACCCATTTTTACATGTCTCTCGGCTAAACCCTAATTACATCCGTTAATTCATAATTTGAAAAATACCTCTGATAAAAAACGTTGAATCAATTGATTGCAACGTTTTTTATTATTTTATTTACTTTTCACTTAATAGATCAATGGCAATTAAATCTGAATGATTTTAAGACAATCAATGCTAAATGTACTTGTATAACGGTTATTTATATTACGAAAACGAAAAAAGGAGATGTTGAATAATGACGAAACATATCGTAGACCTCTCAAAATACAATGATAGCATCGATTGGGATATAGCGACGTCGCAACTGGATTTAGCAATCTGTCGCGTTCAATATGGCTCAAGGAAAATAGATCCACTGTACAATGAACATGTCCGAAATTTAGAAGCATATGGAATTCCTCATGCCGCTTATGCTTACGGTTGTTATGTAAGTATTGCAGATGCCATTGTAGAGGCGGAAGATTTTTTAGCACGTGTAAATCCAGATGCAAAATTTCTTGTGTTGGATGTTGAAGATGATACGCTAGCAAGCTGCGGAGCTACTAACCTAGCGGAAGCATCGCAAGCCTTTATTACTACTTGTAAGGATGCTGGTTGGAAAGTTGGCCTATATGTATCACATCATATGTATGGCTCTTATGGATTACAAAATGTACAAGCTGATTTCTTATGGATTCCACGATATGGAGGAAGAAAACCTAAATATGCATGTGATTTATGGCAATATGCAGATGGTGAAACAGGGGGATGGCTTGATGGAATTGGAAAAGTAGATCTAAATGATTTAAACGGAGATAAGACGCTCGAATGGTTCACAAACGCTCAAGAACTTTATCGTATTTTTATAGGAGACTTCAATTCGATTGAATGGATAGAAGGCGTATATCACACAATCAAAGGTATTTTCCCAGACTACGGGATGTGGACGCAACCTCTTGACGATGGAAATCAGCGTATTATCATTGGTGATTTCAACTCCAAAACATGGTGTGATGAAACGTTTGCGAAGTTGAAAGAAATTTTTCCGTCATATAGCATGTGGGTTGAGCAAATTTAGCTATTTTCTATAAAACCTGCATGATGTATATCGTATGGGATGGCACGATAGGAAGATCTTTTTTCTGTGAATTTTGTGTGGTAACTCAATTCTACCAAGAAAAGGTCTTCCTTTTTAGTATCTGTATTCATTTATACAAAATATTTTATACTCTCTTATCATTTTTTAATCTACGGAATTTTCAATGGCTATTTTCAAATACTTTGCTGACATTTTATAAGCACGATTATTATAAAAATAGTTTCCTAGTTCAGTAGCGAGTTCACGAACTAAAGGGTACTGTTTTTTTTCTAGGCCCAGTTCAATTGCTTTTTGCATATTTTTCTCGTATCCATAATAATCTCCTCTTAGTTTAGATACGTTTCCTTTAAGTCCAAAGATGTTAACATACGCATGTGGCATATCAGCAATTGATAAAATTTCTAATGCATCATCCATCAGTTTATTAACAGTTTTCCAGTCTTTAGATTCTATATAAATCTCTATTAAGTTTCTTAATGCGTATATTTTTTGAGCTTGATCTGGATAAAGGTTGCTAGTCTGTAAACTTTTTTTATAATATGTAATGGCATTGGTATAATCTTTTAATCCTTGATATATTTTCCCATAATTATATGCAATCAAAGGTAAATACATAGGATTATTGCTAGCCTCTGCTTTAATTTCTGCTTGTTTTAAGGATTCAAGAGCTTTCTCAGGTAGATTATCTTTTTGATATTGTAGTGCAATGATTATAAGAATGTTTATCACTTGATTTTCTATATTTAATTTTTCATACAATCTGTATGCTTTTTTAGCATACAAGCGACTAATGCTTTGATCTTTATAAAGACTTTGGCTTGTTAGACTTAGGTTATAATATATACCAGCGTGTTGTTTAGTTTCTTCTAGGCCAAGTAAACTCTCTGCCTTCACATAAATTTCATGTGCAGTCATATAGTCTTGTTTATTATAAAAATAATGACCTCGAGCCATTAAATAATATATAAAGTCTTCGGTATATTGAGGATCTACTTGATTTGGAATGACTTGTGAAGCCTGATTTACCATTGGTGCTACATGTAATAAGTTATTATTTCGAGAATGATAGTATATTAAAACACCATAAGCCTTTAATAATAAGAGAATAGAGTCTATATCACGCACATACAGCTCTAAGGAAGATAAGCCTTTTTCACTTATCATATTATCGTTTTTATACCTATTACATATTTCAAGAAGCTTAGGTTCTATATCCTCATAATCTGCATCGACAAGAAAATTGTAATCAACATCTAGCTTTGTAGCAATTTTTTCTAAAAAAGAAGTTGAAGGTTTAATTTGTTCATTTTCAATTCTACTTAAATAAGTTATAGAACAGATCCCAGATACTAGTTCCCTTTGTGTGAATCCTTTATGTATACGTATTTGTCGAATACGTTCACCAATGTTCATATCTTCATTCCTTTCTTTGAATGGCCCGGTTTAGTTATTTTCGTGCAATATAATAAGAATAATGTCTCTATTTTCTTATACGTATCACTCCAAATATGAAGGAAACAATGGGGTACAACACAACTGCAACTAATGGTTTTGAACCGTAATACTTATTTGAATGCATATGAAATTTGTATGCCTTTTTCCTTATATCAGCTGTCTCTTTCTGCTACCGATATTACTATATTATACCAATTCACTTGGGGCCACGCTTAACAAAATTCATCTCCCACCTAAAAGTAGTGTTTTATACCTGCACATTTTTGAAATGAAAGTCTTCTATACGATTAAAATGCTTACGATTTCATGTATTACATTAATCCTCAAATAATTGTCCTTTTTTCACCATAAAAACCCCTCCCAATAAACAGCATAAAAAGAGTCCATCATACCAGATGAACTCTTTTTATACTGTTTTTCTCAATGATTTTAAATAACGTGCTGTAATTAAAATCATACCAATTGTAAATGCAAGTATCGATACTAATAATATACTAATAGACAACGTACTTTGATCAACTAATTCTATCGATTTGATTGGTAGAGACCATATATATCCAAATCCCCACTTTAATTCTGAGAAAAGAAATACACCGATTAAAGATAACATTATATTAACAAATGTAAAAGTGATAAATTCTTTAATAAATAAGAATAATAAGAGTTGTACTATTATAAGAGGTATTGCCGCAACACCAGAAAGTAAAAATACTTTTATCATAAATAATAAAGGAAATGAATCTGTAAAATCAAAATACATTCCTGATACATATAAGCTTATTAAAACGATTAAGTGTAGTGCAGAAAATAATAATACAATGGATATAAATTTAGATAAAGTAATTTTGAGATAATCAACTGGATATAAATACATTAATTTCCAATTTGTTTTGCTTTCAAACTGACACAAGAAAGTTGTTACCAATCCTGAAATGACAGGGAGAAAAAAACCAACGTAGAAAAAAGATATCAACATCCATACCCCCATCCATTCGTTATCCAAGCCATGATTATACTTTTTGACAATGAATTTAGTATACATAATCATTGAATATATAATCGGACAAAGTGCAAGAATAAATAATGTAATTTGTTGAGGGTGTTTTCTTACTTTGATCCAATCAGAATGAATTAAATTTATCATTTGAAATCTCCTTTGTTAGTTTTTATTATTCAATTTACTAAATAAAATATATCCAAGTCCTAGAATCAACAAAGTAATAGGAATTCCTGCTAGTATGTACCATTTATCGTATTCCAATAATGTGTTAAAGGCATCTAGATGATTCACATAATTGATTGGAAAATATAAAATTTGATATGAAATAGGAAACCACCAAATCTTAGTAGAATTGAACATATCACCAAAAAGATATGACCCTAGAGCTAGTACAACAATCAATGATTGATTTGATACATTAATAGATATAATGAACGCCAAAGCGCAGAATGGGACACTAATAATAAATGGGAATAACAGTAAAGTAAAAACATGTTGCATGGAAACTGCATCTAGAGAAATTCCTAAACATGGGATTAGTAATACTGTACAAATCACATGTATGAAGGTTGTCATAGTAAGAGCAATCATAACAACAAAGAACTTATTTAGATAGACACTAAATTTCTGTACTGGATATGTAAATGTTCTTTCCCATGTAGAATTTTTATACTCTACATTGTTCACACTAGCTATAATAAACACGATAAAAAAGTTCAATATATATTTCAGAATTTGTAAATTAATACCGAATATAGTTTCTAATTTAATCGTATGAGAGTTACTATAATAACTCAATCCGACAAATTCAACTAACGCAAGTATAATAGGACCTAAAATAACCAAAAACAGTAAATGACTTTTTCTATATTTTATATACTCAGTAGCTAATACATTTCTCATACACTTACAGCACCTTGTTCAATAATATCTAAATACGCTTCCTCTAAATTCTGCTTTTTAGTTTGGAAAGATTGAATGAAAATCTGATTCGTTACTAATAGTTGTTGAATGTCATTAAGTGAACTTTCATCGTAATATTCAATACTAAATATGTTGTTGTTTACATTAAATGTATAATTAGATTGTCTAAGTAATTGTTCAGTAAAAGTTACATTATTAACACTAAATTCAACAATATGTAATGATTGTTTATTTTTTAAAGAAGATAACAAACCTTGGTATTTTATTTCCCCTTTATGAATAATCCCTATATGATCAGCCATTTGTTCCACTTCGCTTAAAATATGACTGGACAAGATTATGGTAGAATTAAATATACTTGGAGCTTTTTTTATTAATTCTTTCACTTCATAAACTCCTTGTGGATCTAAACCGTTAGTAGGCTCATCCAATATTAGCAATTGAGGGTTATTCATGAAAGCAGCAGCTAATCCTAAACGTTGTTTCATGCCAAGAGAATATTTTTTAAAAGCCCGATTACGATCCTCGTATAATTTAAATACATTCAAAAGTTCTTTTACATGTTCTTTATCATTCATATTTTTCATTTTAGAAACAATTAATAAGTTCTCGTATCCAGATAAGTGATCATAAAAGCTCGGTGCTTCAATTAATGAACCTGTTTTAGATAAAATTTCAATTCTATTTTTCTTTATATCTGACCCTAATACTTCTACAGACCCCTCATCAGCTTCTATCAATCCTAATATAATTTTAAAAAGTGTAGATTTACCAGCTCCGTTTGGACCTAATAATCCAAATATTTCACCCTTATTTATAGTTAAATCAATTCCTTTTAAAACATGCTTCTCTTTATATTTTTTATGCAAACCTTTAATGTTTAAAACTTGATTATTCATAATATCAACCGCCTGACGTTAGAATTTAAAATTCATTATCTGATTGAATTTGTATTTGTAGGAATAAGCATTCGAGATCTATTTCTCAAATGCTTATTAAATTATTTACTATCGCTTTTTCTTTTAGGAATAAAACTAGAAAGGAAAATGGCAACAATTATTGCTAGACTGAAGTTTTCAGTAGTATCAACCTCTAAACCGTTTTTCCATTGATATATAAAGGATATCAATATTAAAAGTATAGCAATTCCACTGGTATATCCTACTACGTTTCGCTCTCTTTTTCTTTTAGGCATAAAACTAGAAATAAAAATGATAACAGCGAATGCTAGACCGAAGTTTTCAGTACTATCAATCACTAAACCGTTTTTCCATTGGTATATAAAGGATATCAATATTAAAAGTATAGCGATTCCAGCCGAATATCTTGCTACTTTTTGCTTAGTTCCCGTTTCGTTTCTTTTCGTATCCATATTTATCCCTCTTTCTTATTTATTAGGTAAAGTATGCTGCATTATTATTCCTTTCATGTAATGCTGTCTGTTTAATCCATTGCAAGACAATTAAAGGCATCCTTATTTTTTTGAAATCAAATGACAGCTGAATTTGTTCTTCTAACTCTCCGTGTAAATACAATTTCTTTTGTAAGGCTAACATACATTCTGTAGTTTGTTCTTTTAACCTTTGATACATAAATTCTTTTGAATGCTGGATACTTTCGTTTTGGTTTATCATATATCCGATAGCTACTGGTCCTTTTTGTTCGCCTATTCTTGCCTTCAATTCTTGAATATTTATATCTTTTAAATGAACAAAATAATCATTATAAAAATCAATTGAATAAGCACCTGATGTCGATATACCAGTTACTATATTTGGTTGAAAAACAAATAAAATAGGCACTAAAGCTGTGAATGTTTGATTGTGAAATGCTTCGTATAGAATTTGAGCTAACGTATTAATATGAATCAATGGTTTAACTAGATTAATCATTTCTTTTTGTGATGCTTGTTTATTCAATGAGTGTTTATAAACATGATATGGCAATACTTCATGTTCATTTGAACAGATTTTTAAATATTGATTATGTTCCTTATTCTGCTTCAAATGATAATTGATATTGTCTATCATATTTGGAGAACTTTTTGTCTCTAGCACCAGAATAATTTCACCTCCTTGCTGTTTGACTTTCTGTACTTAAAATATACGTGTTCATTTATGTTAATCACAATTAGTAAAATTTCATTAAAATTTTGGCGAATAATCACTCGTTTTAAACTTGTTATTTTACTTATTTTAAAATAGTAGGAAACAGTTGATTTCTAATCTATATAAATACAAATTAAAAAATCAACATAAAATCTTCTTTCTTTTTAGGCGGGCGATAGCATCTGGCTATGCATAGAGGCGGTCATGTTGTATTCTACATAGCAGCGCAGCGACTTATATGCCGAAAAAATAGATATATATGGAAGATGATGCCCTTGCAAGGAAGTGTTTTGGCGTGGACGAATACATAAGAAATCCCACCTAAAGCTATGTTTAAGTGGGGGGGAATTGACTCAATATTTTAAGATATTTTGCCGACATTTTATAAGCACGATTACCATAAAAATAGTTTCCTAGTTCAGTAGCGAGTTCACGAACTAAAGGGTATTGTTTTTTTTCTAAACCTATTTCAACAGCTTTTTGCATATATTTTTCATATCCATAATCATCTCCTCTTAATTTGGATATCTTTCCCTTAAATCCATATAGTTGAACATGAGCGGAAGGTACATCAGAAGTTGATAAAAAATGAAATGCCTCATCCATAAGTTTATTAACAGTTTTCCAATCCTTACATTCTATATGAATCTCTATTAAGCCTCGTAATACGTATATCTTTTGAGTTTTGTTTGGGAGAAACTCACTCAGTTGCAAAGTTTCTTCATAATATTTAATAGCATTCGTATAGTCTTTTAAACCTTGATAAATTTTTCCGTAATTATACGAAATTATAGGCAAATGCATAGAATTACCATTAGCTTTCGCTCTAAGTTCTGCCTGCTGTAAGGATTCAAGAGCTTTGTCATATAATTCATCTGAATGATACAGCAGTACGAGCATTAAAAGAGTATTTATTACATCATTCTCTCTATTTAATTTTTCGTACAGTCTGTATGCTTTTTTAGCATACAAGCGACCAATGCTTTTATCTTTATAAAGGTATTTATTTACATGACATAGGTTGTAATATATAGCAGCGTGTTGCTCAGTTTCTTCTAGGCCAAGTAAACTCTCAATCTGCACATAAATTTCATGTGCAGCCATATAGTCTTGTCTATTATAAAGATAATGACCTCGAGCCTTTAAATAATATATAAAATCTTCGGTATATTGGGGATCTACTTGATTTGGAATGACTTGCGAAGCCTGATTCACGATGGGTGCTACATGTAATAAGTTATTATTTCGGGAATGATAGTATATTAAAACACCATAAGCCTTTAATAATAAAAGAATAGAGTCTATATCACGCACATACACTTCTAAGAAAGATAAGTCTTTCTCACTTATCACCTTATCGTTTTTATACCTGTTACATATTTCAAGAATCTTAGGTTCCATATCGTCATTATTTCCATCGACAAGAAAATTGTAATCAACCTCGAGCTTTTCAGCGACCTTTTCTAAAAAAGAAGTTGAAGGTTTAATCTGTCCATTTTCAATTCTACTTAAATAAGTTATAGAACATATCCCGGATACTAGTTCTCCTTGTGTGAATTCTTTATGTATACGCATTTGCCGAATACGTTCACCAATGTTCATATTTGCACTCCTTTCTTTGAATGGCCTGGTTTGATTATTTTAGGACAATATAACAAGAGTGATATCCGTATATTCCTAGTTGTGATATGTGTATAGTTTTACATCCGGATAGGGAAATAACATTGTATATGCCTTTCTACCCATATTACTATATTATACCAATTCACTGATGCTCACGCTTAACAAAATCTATCTCCTATCTAAAATTGATGCTTTACACCTTCAAATTTTTAAGGCGAAAGCCTTCTATCTGAAAATCAATTCCTTTATTATTTGAAGCATTGGCATAATCATTGCTAAATGTACACGTATAAAATAAAAATAAACCCAAGACTAGTGAAAAAAGTGAAAATTATAGAAATAGCTAGATTTAGCGTGATTAACCATTTGGGTTTTTCCTGTTTTTGTAAAGCTATGTATGAATAAATATTTGAGATGCCTAATGGAACTAACAGAGCAAAAAATACATATGTGAGTTCAACTTTATCACTTTTATGGAGGTCATTAGCATCATACATATAAAAGCATTCAAGACAGATAAAAAAATAAGGTTTGCTGTGACTCCGATACAAGCGTGTTTATTCTGTAGTAGTTTCATCGTTTTTCCCCTTATAAACTTTTACTAACAATTTACCAAATAACATTATACATTAATTGATATTTAATGAGTCGAAAAATAAGTGTTTTTCGAATAAGAGGGAGGGGGAAATGAAAACATATATTTGTATAGGAATAATAAGTATCTTTGATGGTGGATTTCAAATTAAAATGTATTTTTATTAAAATAAGGTACTAAGAATCTATATAGAAAAATAGAAAGCGAGCAAAATGATAATACTACCTACTAAAAAAAAGGAAGATATAAAACTCACTTTAATTAATTCTTGTTTCATTAAACATCTTTCATTATTTGTAGTTAAGGTAAAATAAGAACCTAAAAACCAAAATAAACCGGTAACTAATACTAAAAGGCTAGAAATCATTATAAAAAAAGCGAATATTACCAACTCAAACACTTTATTCCCTCCATCCTTATAAACTATAAAATATGTTCGTGTATGTAGTGAGGTATTGTACTGTACCGTTTTATTAACTAAGAATTTTAAGTGGAATAGATAACTCTTTTAATCTAGCTAAATCACTATTATTGATTCTCTGCGGTGCTCCTGTAGTAGCCTGTGCGTATACGTGTAATTTTATATCATCTTTTTGGATGGCAGTTCTACCTAATAGTCTATTTGGAGAAAATAAAAGAAATGCGATATATAAAATGAAAAATATCACAAAGACTTTCGAGCATTTTTTAGTTTGTTCAATTGTTACACTACCAATATGTATTAAGTAAATTATAAAGGGGATAAGGGAATTCATTCCATAAAATATTGCATTGAGGAAATCGGTGTGAAGATAAAAGATCTTGAATCATGGACTTTTTAAGTGTCCACGATTTTGGATTTATAAAAGTGAAACCACATTATCTCTACAGTTTTAGAGGTGATGTGGTTTTTATTCATACAGATAATGATTTTTCAATCGCAAATTCTCTATAAAATTGTGATTGGTTTGGAAAGAAAGTAAATTAGTTGACGAGTCTTTCCTTTTTTACCATAATATTGTATGAAGGAAAGGAGGAGGGAGCATGGAAGCATATTTTCGAGCAGCTCCATTAGAACCGTTTGTCCCATACTCGAAACAACACGTTATTATACTTCTTCTTATCGGTTTAGGGATTTATTTTCTATATCAATATCAGGATTTACTCCGCCAAGAGCAATGGAATATAATGGTTCGATACACAATTGCTTTTTTGTTTATAGGCAGTGAAATTGGATTGGATATATGGCAAGTGAAGGCGGGGATTTTTCGACTCAGTACATCCTTACCATTTGAGTTATGTACGATTAGTTTATTACTGGCATCTATTATGATTATAACGAAAAGTTATAAGCTATATGAAATTGTCTTTTTTACAGGAATTATCGGGGCAGCGCAAGCAATTTTAACTCCAAACTTACAGTATGCATTTCCGCATTTTCGCTTCATAGAATATTTCATCGCACATGCATTACTCGTTTTGTCACCGCTCTTTATGACGTGGGTGGAAGGGTATAGACCAACTTTTCAATCGATTAAACGTACGATGCTATTTTTAAATGCATTGCTACCAATTATTTTATTTGTAAACTATAAAACAGGCGGGAACTATATGTTTTTAGCGCATAAGCCAGAGACGGCTTCATTACTTGATATGTTAGGTCCTTATCCTTACTATATTATTTCATTAGAAGTTGTTGCGTTTATTGCATGTCTAATCTTGTATATACCATTTAACAGAAATAGAAGTCGTATGAATAAAAAATTATTAAGAAACATTTGAGTGAGAAAAGTGAAACCACACCCCGCTACAGATTTAGCGATGGTGTGGTTTTATTATTCAATAACTTGCTCGTTAATACTCGGATCATGATTGGCTATCACTTGTACACAATCTTCTCTTTTCCTAAATTCTCTGACCCAATCTAAAGATTTTTGAGCAGCAGCCTTATCAATAGTTACCCCAGGTAATACATTTTGTTCCCAGGATCTCTCTGAATAGCCAACATCACTAGCTAATAGTACCCAGCCTTTCGTTGTTTGTACCAGTGCAGAGCATAATCCCTTGCTATGGCCAGGTGTATATACCATATAGAGAGAACCATCTTGAAATACATCATAGCCTAACTGATAAGGGCCGTGCGGAATTTCTTGTAACTGAAAAGTATTAATAGGAACACTTTCCCACATTGATCTAATGTACCCAGTGTCTTTTTGGGCGGCATGCCATTCTAGTTCATTCGTTATAATATGTTTCGCATCTGCCACGTGTTTTACTCCGCTTACATGGTCGGAATGAAGATGGGTCAGTAATACGTAATCAATATCCTTGTTCTGAATTCCTTTTGCTTGAAGTCTTTCTGCAACAGACTGTCCTTCCGGTAAAGTACCAGTAAACATAGTAGAAGTAAGCCAACCTAAATGTTTTTTCGGATTTGTTCTCATATCTTCGTGCCATCCTGTATCGATTAAGACTAATCCTTTTGGATGCTCAATTAAGTACGCGGAAACAGGCATCCATCTTTTTTTAGTAGAACTTCTGAACCATCCAGTATAAGGCATCGGATGCCATGTTTTCTCTTGAAATGCCATCGCTTGATCAATGTACACTTGCCCGGTATGCCATACATGTATTTTACTCGTCATCATTTTTCACCTCTGGATAAAAAATAAAATAAATTATAAGATAATTATGTATTTTATGCAAAATATTTGTTTCAATGAAATATTATGTTAAATATGGAGTGAATAGACATGCAATTGGTTTTTCAAATTACATATCATCGTATGTACGACCATTATCTTCTGAAACTACTCCAAGCAATTCATCGTTTAAACACCGAAGAACTGTGGAAGCAGGAGATGAATTCAATTGGTGGAATCGCCTTACATATTTGCGAGCATATAAAAAGAAATACAGCTCGGTACTCGAATCCGGATATAAAGTTTGAAGAAGGGATTGAAGAGTATTTTCCTCATTTAGACATATCATCAACTGCTTTGTGTTCCATGATTGAAGAGGCCTTTACGAATTGGAAAAAAGAGTTTGTGAAAGTGGTAAATAGTAAACAAAATGTAGAAATAGATATACATAGCCTTCTACATCTTGTGGAACATACTGCCTATCATTTAGGGCAAATTGTTGACCGAGTGAAAAGAATAAAGAACACGAAATTTGATTTTTGTCAAAATGGACTAAGCGAAAGAAATTTGAAAGCAATGATTGAAAACAATAGGCTAGATTCATAAGGATTTCTTATATGTATCCTAAAGTTTTGGATTATTTTACCGAAATGAAAGATATTGTACGATTAACTTAAGTATGAGATGAAAGGAAATGATGCCAATGCTTACATTTCGTCGTGTCGATGTAGAAAAAGATAAACAGACTATCATTAGATTTTTCACAGATACAGATGAGGAACTTCAGTTTAATGAGAGTGAATATATAAAGTATGCAAAGCAAAAGCAACTAAATTTTCCGGAAGGATTTGTTCTCTTGGAACATAATCAACAGGTAGTCGGGGAATTAGTGCTTCGATATGACCATTATGAAGGAAGAGAGATTGGTTATGTAAGTTTTGTATATGTAATTCCCGAGGGGCGCGGAAAGGGATATAGTAAAGAGATTTTTCAATATGCTGAGGAGCAGTTTAAAAAGCGTAATTTACTTGAATATCACCTTCGCGTGGCACAGTCCAATTTAAGAGCCATCAAATTTTATGAAAAACAAGGACTTGAAAGATTGGGAGAAGAGCGGAATTCTTACAATCAGCGTTGCTGGAGAATGAGGAAGAAGATGTAGATAAGGTTATATAAATTCAAAAAGCGGTGGTCGTATTGACAAGTAAAATTCATATTATAGGTTCTGTCGGGAGCGGGAAAACAACTTTAGCAAGAATGTTATCTTCACAGTTAAACATTCCATATTATGAGCTCGACAACGTCGTTTGGAAAAGGTCTGAAAAAGGGGATATAAGAAATACGCCTGAAGAAAGAGATAAGCAACTGAACGATATTGTCAGTTCTGATGCTTGGATTGTTGAAGGCGCCCATCATACATGGGTATCTCAAAGTTTTCAACATGCAGATATCATCATCTTTTTAGATGTAGCTCTTTCAAAAAGGATATATAGAATAACGAAGAGATTTATTTTACAACTACTTCAGCTTGAAAAGGCGAACTATAAGCCAAGCTTTCACATGTATTTGAAGATGTTTAAGTGGACGAGGGGTTTTGAAAGGGAGAGTAAAGCAGAGATTTTGTATATGTTTGGGGAGTATGGTGATAAGGTGGTTGTTTTGAAGGATAATAGAGAAGTTGATATATAAGTTGAAAAAACGACATAAAAACCCCCACTGATTAAAGTTTCACTTTATAATTATTGAATCATAATCTTGTTTCTTTTCAGCGCTGATCATGTGCAAAAAGTAAAGTGACCGTCTTACATAAGGTCACTTTACTTTCGGTACTGTTTTAATAAAACGCATTAAAATTACAGTACCTGATATGTTTAAAATAATGCTTGTACTAAGCAAAACTGCCCATAATGCAATAGGCAATGAAAGTGTTATAGATAATAGTAAGAAAAGAATACCTACCGATATAAAAGTTAGCCCCAATGGCATATTATTCATAATATGGAAAACCTCCTTTGCAATGTAATTTTAACCGAAATTTCTTTATAGTTGTATAAATTGTTTTTTATATGTAATTGCCTATTTAGAAATTTCCATTGTAAATTTCTCCACAATAATCATTTAAAACGGGCCAATATGATTCCACCTTAAATGTATACATAATACCAAAAACAAAAAATAGTGAAATAAAAAGAGAATAATATTTTTTTCTTATCTTCACAACGCGTAAAAATTTTCGGTTCGTAAATATGAACGTTGGCAAAAGAATACCACTTATTATGAGAGTAATCATGAGTCCCAAAATGATAGTACCCCATTCTTCCCCAACCATATCTGAACAACTATTAATTAAACAATCAACTCCATAGAAGGTGATTAACAACCAAAACAGAGCATAACCAAAAAGAAAACCAAAGATAAAATTAAGAAGAGAACTTATTGATAAGCATAAATATTTCATCTATTCACCTTTCAAAAACATTGTAATTATTAAGAAGCAATGTCAATCATATTATAAATTATTCATACGTAACTTCATTGTATTTCTTAAACGGTACATTATTAAGAAAATCAAGTACAATTTCATTGAAAATATCCTTTTTCATCACATTTAGAGGATCAAATGCATTCTGAAATAAAGCCAGTTTGCCATTAGCAACATTATTATAAATTGTTCTAGCTGCCTTCCCTTCATCTATACCTGTTACTACCTTCCCTGCTCCTGAAAGAATTAAAGTTTCTGATTGTATTTGATGAAGAAGATGAGTATGTGTAGGAAACGGTGCTTTTTTTATCATGAGAAGCATTTTTTTATCTATCGAAAAAGAATTACGTAAAATTTTTTGTGTATAATCGTCGTTTTTATATACTTTCATCATCATATCGATAATTTTAGTATAAGGTAGCAAGCTAAAAATGAAATTAGAAAGATGTAATATCCATTTGGAAGCTTGGGAAGGGAATTCACTGTAGCTATTAGAAATCACTAATTTTTTTACATAAGACGGATAATGAATCGCTAATAATGTTCCAAGAATTGCTCCCTGTGAGACACCTATTATATGAAGGTTAGAAATATGCAATTCATCTAAAAACGCTACAATGTCCGATACAATTAGTTCGTAGCTGTACTTATTATTAGGAAAAGTTTTAATAGAATCCCCATGTCCCCTATAATCCATAAGGATCATTTTATATTGTTTAGAAAATGATTCAATTTGCGGCTCCCACATTTTCCAACACGCACCGCTTCCGTGAAGAAATAAAATGGGTTCACCTTTTCCAAAACACTTATAGTGAAATTCTCCATTTCGTGTTTTTACTACAGCCATGAGCAAAACTCCCTTTGGTTATATTTTGAAATTCCCCATATTTAAAATATACATTACAAAAAATAAATTTCAATATTTTTTGAAATTTTATGTATTTTATATTTCAAAATTTTAGAGTGAACAAAAACCTGTTCCTTATTTATGGAGAAATTGAAAAGGTAGAAGTGTATGATGCTTATAAGACTGGAAAAGTAAATAAGTTGGGTTTTAAATTTGTATTTTATACAAATACGAATGAAAAAATCGAGGTGAAATGTATAGAGGACAAGTGGTCAGAGGAACAGCGCAAAATGGAGGAAATGGAAGAAGTAATAAAGCGAAAAGGAATTCCGATTACGTACAGTTCAACTTTTAAAATAAAAGGTCAATTTCAATATTAACCGCCGCTTACTAATAAAAAAAGAATCCTAAAGTTTTAACATTAGGATTCTTTTTTTAATGTATATAAACCTATTTTGTCGCTTTTCGTCCTACTAATACCCAGTATAGAGATAAACTGAATAGAGCAATTAGTACGAGAATGAATAGGATGTTACTAAACATGGCAGCATCCGCATTGTTTACCATTCCTAGGAAATTTTTCTTTGTTGCGGAATGGTCCATCATTGCCGCTGTGTAGGCAATTCCGATTGACATCGCAACATTCAGTGTTAAGTTGTAAAAGCCGATTGCTGTTCCTGTTTTTTCTTTATCAATTGTACAAATGCAAGAGTCAAGTAATGGTGCATACATGAATGCAAATGAACTAGAGAATAGAACCATAGATATTACGAATACAACAACGGAAGTTTTTATAAAGAATCCGCCTAATAGTAAGCTTAACATAATGCTGCACATAGCGAGTGTAATACATTGTTTGCTTCCCATAACCTTTGCAACTTTTCCGGAAAGAGCTCCGACGATAGTCGCTGCTATATAGCCTGGAATTAATAATAGTGAAATTGTATCTAACTGCAAGCCATAAATCTTTTCAAGTAAGAATGGAAATAGGAAAATATATGCTAGCTGTACAGAGTAAATGATAAACGCAACGCCAAGTAATGAGATAAACTGCTTATTTTGGAAGAATGAGATTCCGATAAAAGCTTTTGAGTTCTTACTAATATAAGTAAGGAACAAGGCAATTGCAACAATAAACAAGATTAGGTAAAGCCAATTGAAATCTGTAATATATAGTAGTAGGGACGCTGAAATGGCTCCAACTAGAAATAATCCTAATATATCTACATGACTGTTTTCCGTTTCTTCCTTAGGAATATATTTTAAAATGAAAGGAAGAGTGAAAAGTGTTACTAAAGAAATTAAAAATAAAGTTGTCCAATGGAAATATGTTGAAACATAACCTCCAGTTAATGCACCGATAAGCTGTGAAAGAGCAAAACTACTTGTACTTAATCCTAAAAATTTCTTTTGTTCATCTGCAGGTAAATGCTTTGTGACAAAGATTACATATAACGTTTCAGCTGATGCTAAACCGGCAGTTTGAATAATTCGTGAGATAACAACTAGTAAAAACGAGTGTTGAAAAACATATCCCATGATGGAACCAGCACAGATTAAAATAATCCCAGCGCTAAAAAGTTTTCTAAAACTAATAGAATCCGCTAAAGCTGCGTAAACGACTGCGCCAATTCCAATTACAAGACCAGCTAATGTTGCTTGCCAGCTAACTGTTGTCGCTGAAATGTGAAAATCCTTTGCCATATCAACAGAAATAATCTTAAACGAATTATCAATTACCAAACATAATAGAAATAACAGTAAGGTAACAGGTACTGCTTTCTTAGCGCTATACTCCTGAGTTTTCTTCATGCTTACATCTGCATTTATTGTAGACATAGCGATATTCCTCTCCTTTTGTGATTCAGGGAATGGTCTTCCTGAATCATGATTGTCTAACTACCAATTGATCGAATGGCTTCAGTAATTTCTAAGCCATTTGTTTCATATGAGGGATTTCCTTGTGCACAGTTGTACCCATCTTCGTTTTTTCCTTTTTATGACGTTTGAAAAGGAAACGTTTGCATGGATGACGGAAAACATTTTACATTTTGACTCCGCTTTCATGACCATGCATAATAATTTTTTACAATATCGTATAGTTGTCTAAAACTTGTATACATCTAAAAAGTGAAAAGGATACCATACTTTGTTTTTATGATGTTTACAAGGAAGCATTTGTATGAATAACGAAAAATATCTTATTCTTTGATTCCGCTTTCATGATCGTGCATAATAACTCTTTGCGATATACAATATTGTATAGTTGTCTAAAAACTTGTATACATATTAACAATGAAAAGGATACCATACCCTTTCTTTGCTCACAACCCATCTTTCTTTCGGAATTTGTCTGTTTTGTTACAAAAAAAGCGATGTATTTCGTATAAAATACATCGCTTGCAGCTATTGGGATTAAAAATATTGAGAACGAAGATATAGCAGCGTGACCAAAAGAAGTAAAAAAGAGTTAGCATGACGCTAGCTCTTTTTTACTTCTTTGTTTCAGCCTTATTACTTTGTAATTTTAGAGTGTTGACTTAAGTACTCCTGAACTCCTGGAGAAATGTCAAAGCGGTTCGGTCCTTTATATTCGATAATAAAATTCTTACCTTCATTTGTTTCAAATGAGATCTCATAACTATCCATTTTATAATTGTAAGAAGTGCCTTTGACTTTCGCATCTAAATCGAAGTATTTCACAATATACTTTTCTGATTCAGAAATCGCGGTTTGTTTTTTCCATGGAGTACCATTCCATGTGAAGTAAAGAAATAAAGCGGTAACGCCAATGAGAGAAGTTAGTAGAATGGCTACTCTAGTTATGTTTTTATTCATTTGAGTGATTCCTCCGTAAAATAATATGAATTTATTTTAATAGTACGCCAACAGAAGTCCCCTTCCTCGAGTATTTACAGAGCATAGTCCAGGTGGTGGGGAATGAATGTTGGTCGTGTATGGCTGAAATGTCTTATTTTCATGAGCGTATAGGGAATCCTACTTTCAACGGATAGCACGTTACGTCTATCAAGCATTGAGAGGAAAAAAGAAATACAAAAATGATATCGTAAAGTAGCTTGATTAACATAGAGTTCTTTTTAGAAGGGTTTAACTTTTTCATTTCCGGTTATTTTATGAATAATATATTTCACTCCCAAATATATTCCGCCAATTAATATGAAAAGTAGTATCATAACTATAATAGCATCTTCAGAACCTCCACCGGAAAAATCTAAATCCTTCTTTTTACTTATAATATGTCCCAGAATATAGGACAAGATAAAGCTGATTACAAAGGCTAAAGCAAGATACACTGTAAATTCTCGATTCGATATGGCAACCACTATGTAACAACAGACTCCGAAAAATGTAAATAAAAGCACTAAAAAAAATAATGCTTTAAAAAATTTTTTGATATTCACCCAACATTGAGACAAAAATTGTCTAAATGTTCTCCGGTTACGTGGTCTCTTTCTGCGTCGTTTCTTTTTGTGCTCTTTCATTTCAATCATCCATCCATAATCATTGTATTTCTATAATTATATCATTAAACAATAATGAGATATATTCTTAATGTTAGATATAGTAGGGTAGCTTTAAGGTTTGAAGACAAGGGATACCTCGTTTTATGAAGAATTGTACACTAGAGGTTTTTAAATGAGGTGGTAGTTATATGTGAAGTGAATATCATCTCATATTATTACTTACAGTAGCTTGCGAGCTATAATATAAAAGGAGGTTACATAAAGAAAAGTTTATAAGTAGTTTTAGTGGTTATTTTACAAAAGAATATGGGAATGTAGAATGTGATTACGTGGAGCTATTTGATATTGACGATCCAGAATACATTAAAATTGAATTAATAGATAATAAGGTGATTGTTACTGCTTCTTTATTTGCAGGGTTTACTATATGGTCGGATAACAAATCTTTATGAAAGGTAGCAGTTACTATAGAGGAGATTTATTCATACTCATTGATAGGGATAGAAACGTCTTATATATTTTCTTGTTTTTATTATATTTAAATAATACATAAAGATGAAAAAAGGGGTAAAACCATGGATTATAACGTATTTCTTAAGCAAGTAATTAATGGAGATTGGAAGTCAACTCAAAAAGGTTTTATTGTTTATACTCCTGAAAAAACCATTGAATGTTTTGAAGATATATCAAATGAAAAAGATATATTTTTAGCGGATTTTAAGTATGTTGAAGATTTACTTTTTGAAGCATGTTCTAATGTCATAGAAAAATTTTCTCGTTCTGAAAATAATAAAGATGTATTTGTAATTGCATTGTACGTTGATACTGAGGGCGGCTATTGTGGTATATCAATAAATACAGAACCGGAATACCGAAAGATAATTGATAAATGGTATCCTGATGAATCAGAAGAAGAGCTTAATAGTTTATATGGAGTTCGGTACCATGATTCAGCATTTCCGTTTACCTTTTTCAGTGAATTAATCACTCCGCAATTAGAAGAAATCACAAACGCATACTATTGTATAAATACGGAGCATCCAATACTTGATGTTCAAAGAAAGATAGCATTTCATAAATCCTTTTTTGAAGAAAATCTAATATTAATAGGGATCAACGTGGTGAATAGACTTAAAAATATATTTTCATTGTTGGATACAACAGAAGATTTTTTTGCTTATGTAACCTTGCATGATGTCAATGCTGAACTTTCCGAATTGTTGATCAAAAAAACGGTTCCAAATTTATTGTTCGATCAACTATTTTCCAAAAAATAAATGAAATAAATACAAAAGTCATTGAGGGATGTGCATTATAAGAAGGAATAAATCAAATCTTTTTTATAATTATTTTTTGAGATAAAGAGAAAAGGAATAGTTCTAATTAGTTTGTATGATACATAAACCCATATAAGGCGCCTTTCCTTGTTCACATTCAGCAGAATGCGTGCAACCTAATCACTTCATAAAAATATCCTTTATAAAAAATAATATATCTCTTAAGGAACTATAAAACAAAAAGCGCACCATCTATTGTATTGGTGCGCTTTTTGTCCCGCATTAACGGGCAGTAAGACCCCCACCTCAAGATTCAGAGAGAAGCAAAGAAGATAGGTGGGGGATAACTGCCCGTAAAAGCCCGATTGGGCGGGCTTTCCGTCAGTGGGGGATGAAGAAAACCCCCATTGACGGAAGTTTCACTTTATTTTACTTAATTCGTGAAGGGCTAATATGCTCTAGCCATAGAATTCCATCATATTGTTGGTTAGGAATCATGGTTTCATCGTAAGATCCCCAATACTGCCCGATAATAGGCGTATACATCCAAGAAGTTTCAGGACGATTTTCTTCACCTTTTAAATTTACAAATACTTGCGGATGTTGCGCAGCTTTCAAAATTTCTTCGACACTATTTGTTTGATGTTTTTCCTTTACATTTTTAATCTCATCATTATTCGAATCTAAACTGCTACCACTATATGCAAATATACCAACTGTGTACATTTGGTTTTTTAAATATTGTGGTATCATATCCATCATATTTGGAAATGGTAATACGGTTTGAATCATTTTAGAATTTTGTTTTCTAATATGATAATTGTGTCCCCACACAATCATTTTTTTATTCTTAAATTGCATTTCACTTAACCATGCTAAATTCTGTGCCATCTTTTGATCTCGAGTGTAATATGAGAAATCATCTGGATATTTTTCAGGTGGAATCTTAACGTTTTTAGACTCTTTCACTTCATTTGGAATATGTGTTTTAAGCGCAGCGATTCGAATCTGGATTGACTTTTCTAGAAAAGTCACATCATAGGATGCTTTAGGCGCTACTTGTTGCAATTCATTTTTATGTTGTTGGATAAACTCTTTTATGTTTTCGTATTTGTCCAAAAGGGATGCCTGCATTGCTTGAAATTCCTTATAAGAAGAGACAGAACGGTATTTCACGATTTCTCTTTCTGCTTCTACAAGTAATTTTCCTATTTCAGGATTCAATTTTCCAATCCATTCATTTGCAGATGTTGCAAATGTAGCAGTAGCAGCATTCCACGGTATATTGATATCAAATCCCGTTAAAATAAGAGGTGTTCCTTTTTCCTTTTGATCTTTTATGTATTGAAATAATTCTTCTACATCTTCAGTATACCAAACTCCATAAAGAGCTTTCTTCATGGCTTGTTCGGCTGTTAAATCATCTATATTTTGATACACAGCATTCGCTTCCGCAAAGCCTGATTCAAATGCAATTACATCATAACCCATTTCTTCATGCAAATACTTAATGATACGAACCTTAGATTGATTCATTTCTGTTGAACCATGAGTAGACTCACCTAGTGAAACAATACGTTTGCCCTGTAAGGTTTGTTTCAAAAATGATAAATCCTCATTCGAACTAGCAGTTGGTTCTTGTAATTTAACCGCATGTTCACGAACCCAATTCTGCCATTTTTGTTGATCTGCAGGCAGTTCTTCAGCAGATGCTACTGTCGAAAATGTTGTTAGTGCAAATAAAGTAGCTACTAATCCTTTTTTCCATTTTGAAAACACATATACCCCTCCTGATTGTTTATAAACTTTATTACATAAATCTAATTATCTATCATTCATTTGAAAAAATGGGAATAATTAGATTTATATATTTATACTAGAGGATAGGGTTTATAAAAATCAAGAAAAAAGGTGATAATTGCGTTAAGTTATAATATTCTGTGAACTTAAAAGGAACCGTTAGAGTGTAGCTCTAGGAAATATCCTATATAGCTACTACAAGTATATGGAAGTTAGATAGGATTTAAAGAAGGACGGCTACTACTTAATTTGTTGAAGTAATCAATATGTTTACGAAATACACAAAGCCTCAAGTGTGTTCATACATTCACACTTGAGGCTAATTTTAGCTACCAGCTAGCTACTTCAACATGTGCCTTTAACCATTTTTCCCAAAGTGGATCTTCTAGTTTAAGTAAACTTAATGACGTGCCTTGCATGTCTAAAGATGTTAGATGAGTTCCGACTTTGACAAATCGAATATCTAGTCCTTCAAGTTCACATAAACGACGAATGTCATTTGCGAAGATATACTGCTCCATTAATGGAGTAGCACCTAAGCCGTTAATTAGGATTGCAAACTTGTCTCCTTGTTTCCAGCGGTAAATACTTTTGAGTTTATTCATCAGCTCAATAGCCAGTTTTTCAGAAGAACATAATATCTCTTTACGGTACCCTTTTTCTCCGTGGATGCCGACTCCGTAAAACACTTCATTGTCTTGCAAGGTAAAAGAAACTTTGCCTTGGATTGGGTTGGTTGCTGGAGAGAGGGCGACTCCTAATGTATGGAGATTACGAATGACAGATTGACCAATGTCTGTTAATTGTTGTAATGAATAGTTTTCGAGAGCCGCTGCTCCGAGTATTTTATGAACGAAAATCGTCCCGGCCACTCCTCGTCTTCTTTTATTAAAAGAAGCATCATCTTCAATGGAAACATCGTCATTCACAATTACATGATCAACAAGTCTTCCTTCCTTTTTTGCCAAATCTTCAGCAGTTAAAAAGCTTTCTACGTCAGCTTTAAAGTTTTTAATAATTAATAGGACACTTTTATCTTTAGGTACAGAGCGAATTGCCGCTAATATTTGTTCTGGTGTAGGAGGAGTGAAAATTTCTCCATTGACTGCAACTGAAAGCATTCCTTTTCCTACATAACCAATATCAGCTGGTTCATGCCCACTGCCGCCGCCGCTTATGATTACAACATTTTGCTTGGTCTTGGCAAGATCTTTCTGATAAATGATGTTGTGTTTTGCGTTATAACATATTTTATCGTTATGTTCAAAATAAAAACCGTGTAACATATCCTGAACAATATTTTGAACATCATTCATGATTTTTTTCATTGTTTTTCCACCTTATCATTTGTTTGCTGATTGCTTAAGTAAAAGTACTAATTGATTGTTTATCATATTTTTCATCATAGAAGACATGATAGATGGATCGACAGCGCAATGGTTTTCAATCCAGTCTTTTATTGTCCCAACAAATCCATGACTATAAAAAGAGGCCAGTGTATCTTTCTTCATCTCAGAAATAGCTAAGTTACAGCCAATTAATAGCTCATCAATAATTTTGATGTATAAGTTTTTCGTATGCTCGAATAGATAGTAATTAAATGAATTTTGCTCGATTACCTTAAATGCATTTCGGTAGAAGCACTGATTTTGATGAAAGTAATTAAATAATAGGTCAAAAATATTCTCCCATTTTTCATAATCAACAAAGTCTATAATATTTTCTTTCGTTTCTTCTTTATAAATCCAACCCAACAATTCAAATTTATCTTTAAAGTGATAATAAAAAGTTTGTCTGCGCATCTGACAATGTAACATAATATCACTCACAGATATTTTATGAAAAGGTTTCGTTTCCATTAATTGTTTTAGAGAGTTGGCTATAATTTTTTTTGAAATGATAGAAGAGGTCATTTGAATCCTCCCTACAACTTTATTCGTTTTTAATAAGTAACATCCTATCTATAAATGAAGTGGGTGTCTTTAGACAAATCGTGAATTTTGTCCGTTCGCCATTAAGCGCTTACATTTTAATATAGTTAGTAATAGTACGCTTTCAAATATATCATGATTCAGAAGGGAATGTACCGCGGCAGCAATACTCTATGAATAAAGAAAGCTATGAAAGTGTGTATATAAATAAGGTAAACGATTTAAGAAAATAACAAAATGCATAGAGGAGGAGTAATAAGTGAAAAAAATTATAAATAAACCTGAAACTCTCGTTATGGAGATGTGCAATGGAATGGTTATGGCTCATCCGGAACTGGAGCTTTTGAAAAAGTATAAGGTAATGAAGAAAAAAGAAATGAACGAGAATAAGGTAACGTTAATCAGCGGTGGCGGTAGTGGACATGAACCGGCACATGCGGGCTTAGTGGGGAAAGGGATGCTAGATGCTGCGGTGTGCGGGGATGTGTTTGCTTCTCCTTCGCAAATACAGGTATATCAGGCGATTAAAGCAACAGCTAGCAAAAAAGGTACACTGCTTATTATTAAGAATTACAGTGGAGATATCATGAATTTTAAAAACGGAGCTCACTTAGCTACTGAGGATGGCATTCAAGTAGAATATGTCCGCGTTGATGATGACATTGCAGTAGAAGACAGTCTTTATACAGTAGGACGTCGCGGTGTTGCAGGGGTTGTGTTCGTACATAAAATAGCAGGTGCAGCAGCAGAAGAAGGTATGGATTTGATGCAGGTCAAAGCTGTAGCGGAAAAAGCGGCGGCAAATGTTCGAACAATTGGTCTAGCACTAACTTCCTGTACAGTTCCTGCTAGTGGATCGCCTACTTTCAAGTTGGGTGAAGATGAGATGGAATATGGCGTTGGTATTCACGGAGAGCCAGGCAGAAAACGGGAAAAAATTGTGACTGCAGACGAATTGGCTTTGCGCATGACAAATGAACTTGTGAAGGATTTAGCGTTAGATGGTAATGAGGATGCTGAAATTGCTGTTTTAGTAAACGGCTTTGGTGGTACACCGCTACAAGAACTTTATCTATTTAACAATGCGGTTACTAGGGAGTTAAGCGGCAGAAATATACGAATAAATAGAACGTTTGTTGGGAATTACATGACTAGTATTGATATGGCCGGAATTTCTCTAACAGTAATGAAACTCGACGATGAGCTGAAAACATTGCTATCGAAACAGTGTAATACACCTGCATTTAAGGTAGATGGACCAATTGAGAGTGTAGAATACGTTCATATTGAGGGACACGAGGAAGAGAAACCAGTTTTCTTTGAGGCAGAAACAGCGGAAGAACATGCGATCATCAAGAATGAGGTCATCACATTAGATAATATGATTTATCTTGTAGATAAAATGAGCGAAGTCATTATCAAGAACGAAGTGCCTTTCTGCGAATTGGATACCCATGCAGGTGATGGCGATTTCGGAATGAGTGTCGCGAAAGGATTCAAACAATTAAAACGAGAGTGGAGTTCGGTTTTAACTCAAGAACGTTTCAATATAGGAACATTTCTAGATGCGTGTTCTATGGTTATTATGGAACATTGCGGCGGGGCTTCTGGGCCAATTTGGGGCGGCGCTTTCCGAGCTGCAGGTAAGGCTGTAGAAGGAAAAATGGAATTAACAGTCGGAGAGTTTGCTGAAATGTTGCAGGCTTCACTTAAAGGTATACAGTCCATTGGTGAGCGATCTTTCGGAAGAGGAGCAGAAGTAGGTGATAAAACGCTTGTGGATGCGCTTGTACCTTGTGTAAATTCTTGGTCAGAAAGTGCTATAGCTGGCGTGGACTTTAAGACTGCTTTTGAAAAAGGGGCAGCGGCTGCTGTTAAGGGAGCGGAATATACAAAAGAAATCGTTGCTCGAATGGGCCGCGCTGGTACAGTTGGTGAAAGAAGCTTAGGGTATCCGGATGCTGGTGCCTACGCTCTAGGGGTTATATTTACAGAACTCTCCCGTAGTTTAAAATAATAGTACTATGTTAAAAACGTTATCTTTTCTAGATGTGACTAGGAATGATAACGTTTTTCCATTTTAGGAGGTGTTTTATTTTGTTAGCTTAATAGTGATGGGGTACCGCAAAATATATGGATAAGAGGTCGAATAGGAGGCCACCTACATCGCTTGTCACTTCACGATAATCCCTTTATACAATGAACTCCCGCTCCACGACTAACAACCAACAAAGAGAGCTATCTTCGAATTTCTTAACATAAAAAACATATGTGTTTGTTAATTTAGAATTTATCGTTAATTATTTATCAACTTTAATAAATACGGTATAAAATTTTATAAAATCCAATACATTCATATGCTGATAGTGATTTATTAACTGTATCCTTTAAAATTTAAAATACATATTTTTACATAAAATACAAAATTCTACCTTTACTTTAAATTCCATAAAAAATATAATCTTCTATGAAATTACATTTTTGTAGAATTTTATAATGGAAATTGGAAGGGTGATCAAAAAACAGAACGAAGCCGTTGCTTTTTATTCGCTTATTAACTTTGTTAAACTCCTTATTCTCTTGTAAGTAATTTAAGTATTTTTATATGAAGAAATCGAAAATAGTTGTCTACAAGGAGATAAACTGATATGAAAGATATTTTAGAATTATTCCCAAGCGATGATGGTAATAAAAAAACACAAGAGCTATTTTTGGAATCCATAAAAAAAATAGTTAGAAATCTTGGTGATTTAAAAAATGAAAATCAGGCAACCTTAGGAAATATTGAGGAAAAATCAGTAGAATACTACAATGAATTAATTCATAGCAGTTATATACCTAAAACAGGTATTGGTATTCCTAATGTCATTGAAGAACTAAATCAATTTATGAACGGACACCCTTATCCGAATAAATATTATTTATCTAATGCTGTACCTCTTCCGAGCATTCCATCATTACTAGGTTTATTGACCATGTCACTATTAAATGGTAATGGCGTTTGGGATGTATATGGTCCTGCAGCAGCAGAAGCAGAAGTGAAAGTTGTGTCTATGCTCTCGAAATTGATTGGTTATGATCCAAATAATAGTGGCGGTTATACAACATGGGGAGGACAAGGCTGCGTATTTTCAAGCTTACGCTTAGCTATTTCAAAAAGCTTTCCACAAGCAAAAGAACAAGGTGTTCCTCAAAATGTGTATTGTTTTGCTTCTGAAAATGCACATTATAGTTTATTGAAATCGGCTGAGGCAACAGGAATTGGCACAAATAATTTAATTAAAGTAAAAGCTGATCCTTATACAAATTCTATAGATATAGAAGATTTAGAGAAAAAGATCATAGAAGTTATCGAAAAAGGAGGCATCCCTCTTTATATTCTAGCTACTATGGGTACAACAGATACATTTGCGATTGATAATATAAAGAAAATTAAAGAGGTTGCTGAATTCATAGAAGATAAATACAAATCAAACTCTATTTATATTCACGCTGATTCGGCAATGGGCGGTTTCTATAGTTTCTTTAATAATTATGAATTTGAACAGAATCCATTATTGTTTGAACCTTCCGTAAAAGATGCTTTAAAACAAATACAAGAACAAATGCAATACATGTATCTTGCTGATAGTGTATGCTTTGATTTTCATAAATTAGGTCAAACCCCTTATGCTACAAGTATTTGGATTGTTAAAAATCATAATGATTTGCATATTATGGACATAGAACAGAATGATACACCTTATCTTGGTAACAGATCATATGGTAGTTACCATACAGGTTATACACTAGAATGTTCACGGTCTGGCAATGCTATTCCAATGTATGTAAATTTATTAGCATTTGGCATTGAAGGCTATCAAAAATTATTAGCAAATTACGTTCGAGTAAATCTTTTATTTAGAAAAAAATTAAGAGCAGCTTTACCTCAAGTAGCAGTAACGAATGATTACACATATGGTCCCATTACGACATTTCGTTTCTATATGCATGGCGATGGTGAAGAGAATTGGAACGAAGAAAGAACAGGAAAATCAACGCAAGAAAGTATAGAGGAAACAAACAAATTAAATATTGAAATATTTAATCACCTAGGAAAAAATCGAGATCAGATCTTTTTAGGCGATACAACTCGTTCTTGTTTAGTTAACGTTATAAATGGAAGTGAACGTAATCCAATTTCTACTCTTAAGTTTTTTTCTATCTCTCCATATACAACAGTTGAATGTTTAGATGAGGTTGTAGCATTTATTAAAAAGCATGTTCTTACTGTAACGAATGATATCTATGCTTGTATTTAATAAGTTCATATATTATTGATTTAATATTCAGGATGTATATAAATACAAATTAAAAAATCGACATAAAAAACCCTTTCTTTTTAGGCGGGCGAGAGCATCTGGCGATGCATAGAAGCGACTTATATGTCGAAAAATTAAAATAGATTTATATAGTTCATTTTTCATTAAGAAATATTGCTAATATCTTTACAAACATACTTAATTTACTATTTTATGAAAAGAGGAAGAATAGATGAATATAGAAATGCTAGGAACTCAACATATTAAAGATGCAGCTGCGCTAATTGCACAATCTTTTGCAAATAGTGAACCCCTTGTGAGTGGTTTACA
Organism: Bacillus sp. 103mf; assembly: GCF_900116295.1. Lineage (GTDB taxonomy): Bacteria > Bacillota > Bacilli > Bacillales > Bacillaceae_G > Bacillus_A > Bacillus_A bruguierae. The sequence goes on along the minus strand of NZ_FPAF01000002.1, from coordinate 477,248 downwards.
AATTCCTTTTGCTTCTTTTAATAAAATGTGTGAAGAAATGGTAAGTCAAGCCGCTTCTCAATCTATGTCATTTGTAGCAATGGAAAATTTCCAAATGATAGGCGTTATCTTGGTAAGAAAAGCCAATCAACCACTCATAGATAAAGAAAAAGCAGCCGAGGTATGTCCTCAAATAGAACCAATTTTTCAATTATTAGATGCATTAGAAGTAAACTCAATAGAATTCTCCCAGCTAGATAAAGAAAATTTAGTTTACCTAGATATGGGAGCTTGTCACCCAGAGTGGATGGGGAACGGTGTAGTCACTACCCTTCTTTCACACGTAGTGCAAGAAATAGTGCTAAAAAGAAATTTTGATATGGTTGCTGCTTGTACAAATAAAATTTCTCAACAAATACTCAAAAAACGATATACACCTTTTCAAATTAATGAAATTGTATATGGTGATTTTCTTTATCAAGGTATGTATCCATTTTCAAACATAACATCTACTTTAAGTGCTCAGTTGTTATATATACCTCAATCGCAAATAGTCATCAAGGCTATTTGAAATATATAGAGATTAACACATACTGAAAGATTCAGGTGCAAATTCAATTGTATCTGAATCTTTAAATCTCATTTCGATATTGTGTCTTAAAGTATGAAATCGTTGAAATATAAGTTTCGTTGTATGAATAAAAGATGTGATTTGAATATGTGGAAATAAGATAATCGTTTTTTTCGGTATTAGAAAAGCCAGACATCCAACTAAGGATATCTGGCTTGTTTTCATATAAAAAAAGACATGACACTATCTACATGATACAAAAAACTGAATTATAAGTCTATATCTTTTTTTATAAAAATGCAAAAATAAGAGTGTGCACAAGAAACGTAACGTTACGAACAATATAGAAAAGAGGGCGTACGATGAGAAGAACAATAACGACTGATGAAGCAATTAAGCGTTGGAACAAACATGCTGAACATTTTACAGCAGGCTATGACGAGCATGGTGGTATTCATAGAGAGGTATTGTTGAATCCTGCGATTTTTTCGTTAATAGAAGATGTTAAAGGAAAAAAACTTTTAGATGCTGGATGTGGAGAAGGCTATTTAAGTAGAATCTTAGCCAAACAAGGGGCTACTGTAACAGCTGTTGATTATGCGGGAAAGATGATTGAAATTGCTAAACAAAGAACGAAAAGTGATGAAGCAATCGAATATAAACAAGGAAATTGTGAGAAGCTCGATTTTTTAGCAGACGCACAGTACGATATGATCGTTTCTAATATGGTCATTCAAGATTTAGAAAATTATGAGGCAGCATTAAGCGAGATGTACAGGCTTTTAAAGCAAGGGGGTACGTTTATTTTCTCTATTCTTCATCCTTGTTTTATCACGCCAAATAGTGGATGGATAGGGCGTGGACAAGTCGATCAACAATATTGGAAGGTTCAGCGTTATTTCTATGAAGGGGTATATGATCAACGGTTTCCGATAGATTCTGATGAAAAAGTTGTATTTTATCATCGTACATTGACGAGCTATTTTAAAGCGATTCACCGAGTAGGATTTACCTTGATAGATGTTATCGAACCGATGCCTTCTGTAGAAATGCTAAAAAAGTATCCGCAATTTGAAGAGGATCTACACTGTGCGGATTTCATCGTATTTAAATTAAGAAAATAAGGACCATGCATGATAAGGAGGGAAACGTGTGCGGATATTCCATGTAAGTGAGGAGAATCATATTCAAGTGTTTTATCCCCGAATACCTACTCGAGAGGACTTAGATCCAACAAAAGGGCTTGTATGGGCAATAAATGATCAATGCTTACCTAACTTTTTAACGCCTAGAAATTGTCCACGTGTTTGCTATCATGTTGGCCCAAATACATCTGAAATCGACAAGCAAACATATATATCATCAAAGTCATGTTCACATGTAGTCGTTATAGAAAACAGATGGTTTGAAACGATGAAAAATACGAAATTATACTTGTATGAATTTGATACAAAGCAGTTCACACTGCAAGATGAGAACGCTGGTTATTATGTAAGTGAAACATCGCAAATTCCAATTGCCAAATTGGAAGTAGTTGATTTATTTGAAGAGCTATTTAAGCGTAATGTTGAATTACGTTTAGTAAATAACTTGTGGGATATTTTTGATGAAATTCAAAAAACAACATTGAATTGGTCAATGTGTAGAATGGGTTTTGCGCAGCCGAGATTTGAGGGATAATTTTTTATCGGGGCCCCCTTTTTTAAAAACTAAATTTAGATTTCGAATAAGAGAATACATTTTGAGTAATCTTTTCAAAATGTATTCTTTTGCTTTGATGTGAGAGTTTGAGAAGTATTTTTCATTATTAAATGAAAGAAGCAGGACCATTGAAAAAAGGGGATTTGTTGATGTTAATAGAAAAGAATGTTGATAAAAGGAAATGGAGGGCATATATGACTAATTATTCATTGCCGAATTTCATTATTAAAGAACGTGGTAAGGTATCGGAATGTTTTATTAAATTAAGGATATATGATTTTTATGCAGCGTTAAAGTTTGTTGGCGAATTGCCCTATGGGAGGAATTCTAATCGGTCCGATTATGAATTAGTAATGAGCGAAGGAAAGGGAACTTGTAGTACGAAACATGCTTTACTTTCTGCGTTATGTAAAGAACAAGGGGTGGAAGAAATAAAATTAATTACAGGAATTTATGAAATGAACGAAAATAACACACCAGGTGTTGGAAATGTTTTGAGAATGCACGGCTTAAACTCTATCCCAGAAGCACATTGTTATTTAAAGTATAAAAATGAAAGATTTGATTTCACTAGAATTAATGTGAATGGGGAGCCTATTGAAGAATTTTTAATAGAAAAACAAATAGAACCTTATCAGATTGGGAATTTCAAAACTGATTTTCACCGTTCTTACATACCAATATGGTTAGAAAAATATAAATTAAATCAAAAATTCGATTTGGATAGTTTATGGAAAGTTAGAGAAGAATGTATCAAAGAGTTGTCAGCAACTTAACAAGTATTTTTTAGTTTCCTTATGTAACTAATAGGGTGTTTTATTCATGTAAACAGTATATATAAATCCATTTTCATTTTTCGCTATCTAAGTCGTTACTATGCAGAATACAACATGACTGCTACTGGCTTTCTCCTTTTGTTTTAAACCTTGCATGTGGTAGGAAAAGGCCCTGAGCGTTTCCATGTGCGGCCAGATGCTCTCGTCCCCCTAAAAAGAAAGGTTTTTTATGTCGGGTTCTTAACTTGTATATATAGAAAATAATTAAATTTTTTTAGAAAAAGTAAATTCATAATTATATATTTAGAGCAAGTTTTGATCAATCTTTTTTCAAAACTTGCTCTTTCAATTTGTTTATTTATTTTTCGGCATCTTTGTCTAGCTCTGCCTCCTAAGCCAGTCGGCTCTGCTTTTCTTTATAAGTCGCTGCTATGGAGAAAAAGTATCCTGCACTCGTTGTCTCCCTTTGTTTTAACCATTGCCCGTGGCAGGAAAAGGCTCCGACCGCTCCTATGCATGGCCAGGTGCTCTTGCCCATCTAAAAAGAAAAGGATTTTTAAGAGCAAATGCGTTTTTTTATCCGGTTACTTAGATGTTTTAATCCTAATCTGGCTAAATTCTACCGGTATATAATATTTATTATAAATCACGGGATATTTATTGCTAATATATATACTTTCTAAAATCAAATCACATTCGTCTCCGTGGAAAAGTTGATATTTTAATGATGATGGAGTATTGACGGAATGAGAACGTTTAATTTCAATGGTAGAGGAATTAGCTAGTTCATATATTTTCTCCTCTAACATTTCCAATAGTTGTTTTTCGTTTTGTAAGTCAAGATTTAACTTGGAAACAGCTTCTATTGGCATCATCGTAAAAGCAAAAGCTACGATCTTATCGTTACTTTTATACCAGCGTTCCAATGCAACCACTGCAGTCATTTTTTGATTTAGTACTTGCATAGCATAGTCTGTTACTAGATCAATTCGGAAAGTAAGTTCGATATCATCTATTGTTTCGGTATAGCATTTATATAAGGGATTCCCTAACTTCTCCAAGCCGTCCATACTTTCATTATGGTGAAAGTATGTAATGAAATTTCCTTTTCCATGGATATTTTTCACCAATCCATCTTCCTGCAAAAGTGCTAAAGCATGCCGTAATGTCATTCTGCTTACACCAAATATTTTGGCCAATTCGGGTTCTGTTGGAAGTTGACTGTCCGGTGGGAAGGTTCCATCCATGATTAATTTATACAATTGGTCATACACAGTGACGAATAACGGTTTTTTTTGTTTATTAAGTTCATGAAGCTTATTTTTCATTTTCTTATACCCCTATAGCTTTTCAATTTCATGACTATACATTCCGTTTCTTTATTCTATTGTAACTCACTTTTTTGTGGAAATTAATACGCTTTCAAAAAATCATTATAATTGGCACTATGTGCATTTGTCACTCAAACTGAAGAAGAAGGGTATTGCGCACTGTACAAAAAACAGCATGGTCTTCTAAACAAAGAAAATAGTAACAGTAGTTTCCTTGAATAAGCATATTTTCATTTATGAAAAATTATGCTGTAATAGTGAGAGAACAATCGTTCATTCTGTTCTATATAAATCGATTTTGATTTATCAACATACAAGTCGCTGCTATGCACAACAAAACATGATATGCACTTGCTTTCTCCCTTTGTTTGAAACATTGCATGTGGCAGGAAAAGGCCCTGACCGCTTCTATGCATAGCCAGATGCTCTCGCCCCCCTAAAAAAAGTGGCTTTATGTTGATTTTTTAATTTATATTTATATAAGTAGTCAAAGAAGTGAGGAATCGAGATTGAAAAAGTTTAAGAAGTTTTATTTAGAGATTACGAGTGTATGTAACCTCGCATGCAGCTTTTGTCCGCCAACAGAACGGCAGAAGCAATTTCTTTCTGTGGAGGATTTTGCTAAGAGATTAGATCAAATTAAACCTCACACAGACTACATTTATTTACATGTAAAAGGTGAGCCTTTGCTTCACCCTAAAATAGGTCAATTGTTAGATATCAGTCATGAAAAAGGGTTTAAAGTCAACATTACAACAAACGGAACATTAATTAATAAAAAGAGAGACAAATTATTAAATAAACCTGCACTCAGACAGATGAATTTTTCACTTCATAGCTTTGATGGTCATGAGGGCTCTAAAGATAAGGAAGGATATGTGAGGAGCATACTTTCCTTTATTAAAGAAGCGACAAGTCAGTCGGAAATGATTGTTTCGCTGAGACTATGGAATCTCACGCAAGACAATAAGACGAATGTTGAAATACAACGAAACAGACAGTTATTGGAAATTATTGAGAAAGAATTTGATTTACCATACAAAATTGAAGAGAAGGTCACACCAGGAAGTGGCGTGAAAATTGCTGATCGTATTTTCATCAATCAAGATTACGAATTCCAGTGGCCTGCACTGCATGAAGAAGAGGATGATGGAAAGGGCTTCTGTTATGGCCTTCGAAATCAAGCAGGTATTTTAGCGAACGGAACGGTTATTCCTTGTTGTTTAGATGGTGAGGGCATTATCAATCTTGGAAATATTAACGATGCCTCATTTTCTGATATTATCGAAGGGGAACGAGCGACAAATCTAGTAGATGGATTTTCACGAAGAGAAGCAGTAGAGGAACTATGCAGAAAATGCGGATATCGCAAACGATTTGGGAAATAGATAGGGAAACGTAAAATAGTACAGTAAAAAATGGACCAAAACAGTTTCTTCCTGTTTTGGTCTATCTTTTTTTACCATTCCTTTGGCTCATAGTTCAAGTCTTGGAATAATCGATTACGCTCTTTTTTAGATAAGTCTCTCCATTGTCCAACGGGTAGATTACCTAAATGAATATTCATAATTCGAGTCCGCTGTAGTCTATACACATCGTAGCCAAGCGCTTCACACATGCGACGAATTTGGCGATTTAGTCCTTGTGTTAAAGTGATTTGAAAAACATATTTGGAAAGTTGTTCCACCTTACAAGGCAGCGTTTTCGTACCTAAAATTTTTACACCTTCAGCCATTCGTTTTAAAAATTCAGGAGTAATCGGCTTGTCTACTGTAACAATGTATTCTTTCTCATGCTTATTTTCAGCACGTAAAATTTCATTGACTATATCTCCATCGTTCGTAAGGAGTATTAAGCCATCTGAATCTTTATCTAGTCGCCCAATATTAAAAATTCTTAATGGGTGATTGACTAAATCAACAATGTTACCCTTAACATTTTTTTCTGTTGTACTTGTAATACCAACGGGTTTATTTAAGGCAATATAAACATAATTACTTGCCATTCGTATTTGGTTACCGTTTACACGAACATCATCCCCTGGCTCGACTTGGCTGCCTATTTTCGCAACCTTTCCATTTATCGTGACTCTTCCTTCAGTGACTAATTTATCTGCACCGCGTCTCGATGCTTGTCCAGATTCACTAATGAACTTATTAATACGCATGTTAAACACAACCTTAAGTAGAGAATTAATAGTATAAGAATATTGGATTCGCATTTGATTTTCAAGGGGACAAGCATAATAAATTACAGAATAGCGGAAAAAACAACAAAAAATATATGGAATGTGTTTTTATTGAGAGACAACTTTGTTCAGAAAAAGATGTGTTAGATTTTGTAGGCATATGTGTTGGAAATGACGTATACTTATTAATACTCTACATTGATGTATTTTCTGAAGGCTTGAAAACAGGTTTAGCAGGAATTATGCATATGGTATTCATACAATGGTGAAAAATACATACAAGAATATATAACAAAATGAGGTTAGTACATGAGTCCACAAAGTTTTAACGATTACGCATTGAGTAAAGAAATTGTAAGAGCACTTGCTAGCTTACAATATGAAAAGCCAACAGAAGTGCAAGAGAAAGTCATCCCAATTGCATTAGAAAAGAAAGATCTTGTTGTAAAGTCACAAACAGGAAGCGGTAAGACAGCTTCTTTTGGGATTCCGCTTTGTGAAATGGTTGAATGGGAAGAAAATAAACCGCAGGCGTTAATTCTTACACCAACAAGAGAACTTGCTGCGCAGGTAAAAGAAGATATTACGAATATAGGAAGATTTAAGCGTATTAAAGCAACTGCGGTTTACGGAAAATCCCCATTTGCACGTCAAAAATTAGAACTGAAGCAAAAGACACATATTGTTGTCGGCACTCCAGGTCGTGTATTAGATCATATTGAAAAAGGGACTTTTTCGTTAGAGCGTCTGAAATACTTGGTGATTGATGAGGCAGATGAGATGTTAAATATGGGCTTTATCGATCAAGTAGAAGCCATTATTGACGAACTACCTACAAACCGAATGACGATGCTCTTTTCTGCGACATTACCAGCAGATGTTGAAAATTTATCTCGTACATATATGGAATCACCAATCAACATCGAGATTAAAGCATCTGGCATTACGACAGATAAAATTGAACATAGTCTTTTAGAAGTGAGGGAGGAAGAGAAGTTCTCTCTTCTGAAAGATATAACAACGATTGAAAATCCAGATAGTTGCATTATTTTCTGCCGTACGCAAGAAAATGTAGATGATGTATTTAGACAGTTAAAACGTTCTGGCTATCCTTGTGATAAAATTCATGGCGGTATGGTGCAAGAAGACCGGTTTGCAGTAATGAATGATTTTAAAAGAGGGAAATTCCGTTATTTAGTAGCGACAGACGTAGCAGCAAGAGGAATTGATATTGAGAATATTACCCACGTTATTAATTACGATATTCCATTAGAAAAAGAAAGTTATGTACACCGTACAGGAAGAACGGGACGTGCTGGTAATAGCGGAAAAGCAATTACATTTGTAACCCCGTATGAAGAAAGATTTTTAGCAGAAATCGAAGAATATATTGGCTTTGAAATTCCGCAAATGGATGCTCCATCAAAAGAGGATATTACAAAAGGAAAGATAGCATTTGAGGAAAAAATAAATGCTAAACCAATCATAAAGAAAGATAAAAGTGTGGGATTAAATAAGGGAATCATGAAGCTTTACTTTAATGGCGGGAAGAAAAAGAAAATCCGAGCAGTGGATTTCGTTGGTACAATTGCCAAAATCCCAGGTGTCACAGCGGATGATATAGGGATTATTACGATCCAAGATAATGTTTCCTATGTTGATATATTAAACGGAAAAGGACCACTTGTTTTAAAAGCAATGAAAAACAAAACGATAAAAGGTAAGCAGTTAAAGGTTCATGAAGCTATTAAGTAAAAAACTATCCACTCTAATGGGTGGATAGTTTTTTGTGAAAAATAAGGAAATCATGTATAGAAGCAAAGGTAAATAATGAATTAGAAGACAATGAATTCGAAAAAAGGAAAGAGCCATTGCAACATTTTTTGTTATGACTCCCGATCCTTTCTTAATTTCATTTAGTTGCAATACGGTGGATTTACTTCAGCTTCAGAAATAAAATTATATAGTAATTAATTAAAAGATGAATGGGGACTGTAGCGAAAGACTTGCGACAGTCTCTTTTCTATGTGCGTAAAGCAATAAAGTGAAATTTCCATCAGTGGGGTTTTTCTTCATCCCCCACTGATGGTTAGTTGAACCAATCGGGCTTTTACGGGCAGTTATCCCCCACCTATCTTCTTCGCTTCTCTCTCAACCTTGAGGTGGGGGTTTTACTGCCCACAAATAGCGGGATAAAATCAATATCGCTTTTAGGAGCACTTTTAGACATAGCTATAGATAGCTATGTCTTTTTACTTTCCTTATAGAATCCTTATAATTGTGATTTATTCTAGACTCACCAAATACAAGGAGGAAGTTTAGAATGAGTGAGATGATTTTAGAAACAAAGAATCTCTGCAAAACATTTCAAAAACAAAGGGTGGTACAAGATATTTCACTTTCTGTACCGAAACATTCAATCTATGGATTATTAGGTGCGAATGGGGCGGGGAAATCGACTACTTTGAAAATGATAACGGGCATGCTTACACCTACTTCTGGTGAAATTTATTTTGATGGTCATACATGGACGCGGCATGATTTACATTCTATCGGTGCTTTGATTGAGTCCCCTCCGCTTTATGAAAATTTAACGGCAAAAGAAAATTTGCTGGTTCGTACGACTGCTTTAGGCTTGCCGAAATCAAGGATTGATGAGGTATTGCATGTTGTGGAGTTAGAGAATACAGGTAAGAAAAGGGCAGGGAAATTTTCGATGGGAATGAAGCAGCGGTTGGGAATTGCCATTGCATTGCTTAATCATCCGAAGCTTTTAATATTAGACGAACCAATGAATGGACTTGATCCTTTTGGTATACAGGAATTAAGAGAATTGATCCTTTCTTTCCCTAGCAAAGGAATTACTGTCATTTTATCCAGCCATATTTTAAGCGAAGTAAGCCAGGTTGCAGATCATGTTGGGATTATAGCTAACGGTGTATTAGGATATCAGGGGAAATTGAATAAGAATGATGACTTGGAAAATTTATTTGTACAAGTTTCGAGAAAATATAAAAGGGAGGCATAAGAAATGATTCCATATCTTGCGGCTGAAAAAATAAAAATCAAACATACTTTTTTAAATAAGCTGATATGGCTAGCTCCATTAACTCCAATGTTGATTGCGCTTTTAATCTCGGGGGGGTATTTTCAAATAACTAGTTACAACTGGTGGTACGCCACTATTCTTTCAGGAATGCTTTCTTTAAGTTGTGCACTTCTTGCGGAAAAGGATAAAAAAATGAATAATCGAGCCATCTTATCTTTACCTGTTTCCTTAAAACGAGTATGGGTTTCTAAAGTATTACTGGTTTTAGGAATTTTGATTTGTTCCTGCATGATTTTTTTCTGTGGAATACAGTTATTTAGTTTACTATTAAATAAAGGTGATTTCCAAATAATCTCCGTGAAGAATACATTATTAGGAAGCATTGTTTTGGTTGTTACCTTTATGTGGCAAATTCCTATATGTTTGTTTTTAGGTAACAAGATAGGTATATTTTTGACGGTTCTATTAAACGTGATAGCAAATGGAGTAGGACTTGCATTTGCAACAAAAAGTATTTGGCTGCTCAATCCATATGCATATCCAAGTAGACTCATGATTCCGATTATGGAAATATTACCGAATGGTATGCTTGCAAAACCAGAAAGTGTAACGTTTACACCAGAACTCCTCTCCTATCATGTCCTGCTGCCAGGCATAGTCATTTCGGTAGTGCTGTTTCTTTTGTTTACTTATGTGACGACAAAATGGTTTGAAAAGCAGGAGGCAAAATAAAATGGGAGTTTTACCAAGGGTATTAAGAGCTGATTTTCTAAAGATGAAGGGTACGATTTTTTTCTGGATACATATAGTGATGCCAATCATCGGGATTATTCTTTTTTTAAGTTACTATTCCTTTTCCAAAGTTGATACTATTAGTAAGGTTCCAGTTTATATAGAAGTATTATCTATGACTTTTCCACTGCTTATTAGTGTTGTATGTTCTTCTATTGTGGAACAGGAAGCGTTAGCAGGGAACTTTACAGAACTTTTAGCAACAGAATACGGAAAGCGGAAAGCATTTATTAGTAAAGTATGTTTACTGTTAATATGCGGGTTTTGTTCGACTATATTGGCAGTCTTTGGGTTTGCGGCAGGTTTTCATTTTTTGTTAGGGCAGAATGAATTTCCCCTTTCTTTATATTTTGAGATTTCCTTAATACTTTTTGGATGTCAAATCTTTATGTATCTATTCCATCTGTTCTTGAACTTTCGCTTTAGTAAAGGTGCTTCCATTGGAGTCGGCATTATAGAAAGTTTACTGGCAGCTTTAATGCTTACCGGGCTGGGAGAGGTTATTTGGAAATACATTCCGTGTGCGTGGGGGATGAGATTGTGTAGTAGTTTTTTTGAATACAGATTGAGACCTGATTCGTTTCATGCCTTACAAGGAGATACTCAAATGGGAGTAGTTATATGTATTTGCTCAACGATTATTGCTTTTATTATGTCACTTATATGGTTTTCTTTTTATGAAGGGCGTAAAGAAATGTAAACACATTTTGTAAACACAGCATTATAATGGAAGGAGGAGGGGATCTGTATGGCAAAAATATTAGCAATTGATGATGAAGAAGGCATTCTTTATATTATAAAAAGTGCTTTAGAAAAAGAAGGACATGAGGTAACTGCCGTTCGTAATCCTCTTACGATTTCCAAGAACAAATTTTGTCATTATGATTTAATTTTATTAGATGTCATGATGCCAGAAATAGATGGATTTACACTTTGCAAGGAGATTCGGGACTTGGTGGATAGTCCCATTGTGTTTCTAACTGCGAAAACAATGGAAAAGGATCTGATCACAGGTCTTAGCCTTGGCGGAGATGATTATATTACAAAACCTTTTGGAATCGGCGAACTGCGTGCAAGAGTGTCAGCGCATGTAAGACGTGAACATAGGGAAAAGCAAAATGCCTTTTTTCTGTCAGGTCTTACATTTAATCTATCGTGTAAAGAAATAAGGTATGACGATACAGTTATCGCATTTACGAAAAGCGAGTATGGAATTTGTGAGTATTTAGCTCTCAATCACGGTCAAGTATTTTCAAGAGAAAAGATTTATGAAAATGTTTTTGGATATGATGGCGAAAGTGATGATCTGGTAATTGTGGAACATATTAAAAATATCCGCTATAAATTATCTAAGTATGGCATGAATCCAATAGAAACGGTGTGGGGAATCGGATATAAATGGAAAAAGTGAAAAGACAAATAAATCTCCGCAAAATTTTTATACGGTATATTTTCGCATTTTCAATAGGGACAATTGCTTTAGTTATTTTTCATCTGAGCTTGTTCAGTATTGGAGTTAACAAAGGGGTGATTCTTCCGGCAAATTATTATGAGAAACAGATTGAATCACAAAGAGACGCCATAGTAAAAGCGGAACAGGGCGATGAACGGATTTTAAAACAATATAAATATGTTGTGTATGACTTTTCAGGAAACATCATTCAAGGGAATATTCATAAAAATGATGCGAGGAAAATATGGGATAACGTACAGAACAATGAAATAGGTGACGGAGGATACTACTATGCAGTTATAAAACGAAATAAAGATATTTGTGTCGTTTTATATACTTTGCATACTAGTTATAAAAATCCTGTTTTGCAGAAGTATTTACCAATCCCAGACATTTCTTTGATTATCTCTTTTATCCTATTATTTGTTGCAGAAGTGCTCTTTCTATCTCGTTTTTTTGGCAAATCATTGTCAAAGGAAATGCTAATTTTGAAAAAGGTAACCAATAAAATTCAAAAAGAAGATTTAGATTTTCAAGTAGAACAATCTAGAATCATAGAAGTGAATGAAATATTAGATTCCTTAGTAAAAATGAAAGATGAATTGAACGATTCCTTACGTAAACAGTGGGAGATGGAAACGAATAGAAGAGAACAGATTGCTGCTTTAGCACATGATGTCAAAACGCCATTAACGATACTGAGAGGGAATGCCGAGTTGTTAAATGAATTGATGCTGGATTCGAATCAGGGGAAATGTAATGAGCATATTCTGAAAAGTGTTGCTGAAATGGAAATGTATATGAAATCTTTGCTTGACATTACGAAAAGTGAGGAAGGGACTTCACTTCAATTTAAGCAAATAGAACTTCAAAACTTTATTGATCATATTATAGAGGAAAGTGCAATTTGTGCTTTGGACAAGCAGTTAAATCTAATCAAAGAGGTTAAGGACATACCGAGTTTTATAAATGCTGATGAGGGTGCTTTGAAAAGAGCAATTATGAATGTGATGATGAATGCAATTGAATATTCCCCGGTACATGGTGATTTGATATTTTCAGTTGAAACTAGTAATAGTAAGGTCCGGTTCATTGTCGAGGACTCAGGAAGAGGATTTACAAAAGAAGAAATGAATTCAGCCACAGAGCAATTTTATAGAGGAGATAAAAGTAGAAAGTCAAAAAATCATCATGGAATCGGGCTATATATTGCTAAAAACTTTGCAAAGCAGCATGGTGGAAATGTTTATTTAAATAATTCAGAAAAGCTAGGCGGGGCAAAAGTTGTTTTGGAAATATCGGTGTAGTGGAGAAAACGTTCAAAGTTTTGTTTTCATACAGTCTTTATAGTTTTAACTATACTAATGATAACTTATGTCTTAGTTGACCGGCTGCATTAAGGTAGTTTTCCTTTTTTCTTAAGAAAAAGGGTGTTCCAACAAAATACGGAATAAAAGATTCAAAAGCCTGGGTAAGGAAACAACCTCACCCAGGCTTTTCTTGCTACTTTATTTTGGTAATGTGAATGTCACTTTTTTCCCATTTGAAAGGTCTTTTACCTCTTTATTTCTCATAGGTCCTAATTCGACCTCAAAGCTCTTGTTTTTCCAAATCTTTTCATACTGCTCCTCATCTAAGAGGTAAACTTGTAATAACTCGCCAGATGTTCCGGTTTTGATCACATCATTATAGTTGTAAGTTAGCAACATGCCTTCGCCGAGCGTATACTGCGCGCCATCATTCACTTTTAGTGTAGAACTTATTGAAGACAACGCAATATCTTCAGACCCTTTGTTATTGAGTTTAAATTGAACTGTCAATAAAACAATGCCATTTTTGAAATTTTCAAATCGCGGAGCTTCAACAGAATTTGGCGTGAATTTGGTGAATTGGTATCCATCTAATGTAACATTGACATCACCTAATTGTTCACTTTTATTAATGTTTGCTTTCTCGTTTAGCATTTTCTTCTCGCCCATGTTATCAACGGTTGCTTTATCTTTATAAAAAGTTTTATCTGCTGCAACCTTTTTGCTACCTTGTTTATTTACACTTAACGCAAATGTCCCCGCACTTCCGATTGGAGCGTCAAATTTTCCTTTATTCGCTTGCGCTTCAGAAACTTTAACTGATACCGTTGATAGCCCCAAAATTTTTGTTAAATCATCTTTACCGAATGGATAAGCAACATAACCAGAAACGGTTTTCCCTGCTTCTACTAAATAATTATTTTTTGGAGACAATTTTTCAGATAATTGTTCTTCTTTTGGAATTAAATCTCTATAATTCGTGTAAGCCTTTTTAGCGCCTGTAAATGACATGTCTAAGGTTGGCATATAGTAAACATCTTTATTTGAACTATTCTTTACAGTATAGTGTGCAAGAATAACCCCACCATCTGTTTGATTGTTAAAAGGAATGCTAAAATCGTTATGAAAATCATTCAATTCAACTAATGTATAGTTATCAAGCGATACTGAAACATCTTGTAACTTATGTACTTGCGGTTCCTTGTTTTCATAAAGGACTTTCGTTTTACCGTTTGTTTCTTTCTCCATATATGAAATAAGCTTTGAATAATCGCTTGAATTAGCTTTCGCACCTTCAGATTTTTTTTCTTTTGCTGTATCCGTTTTTTCTGTCTTATTTTCTTTTTGATCTTTACTTGCTTTATCACTTTGACCGCAACCAGTTATCATAAAGGCTGCAACCATCATGATAGAAAATAAAGAAATTATTTTTTTTGACATTTCTCTTCCCCCTATTTTTCTCTCTACTAAACCCCTAATCTAGATAGTCGAATAATCGGTTGTATCGCCCTCCCTATCTTTTCTACGCTTCATTATATAAAAAATATTTTCCATTTACCACCTCTTTCTGGTATCTTGAACCATTTGAGTAGATAAATCTGTATGTCAAAAAACGTAGAAAATCAACGAGGATTCTGTCAATTCAACTTTTACAGAGGGGATTTCTAAGAATGAAGAAGGATATCATTACAAACGTTCAGTAGACTAAAAAAAGAGCTTTAGTAAAGCTTTTTTTTTAGTCTACTTCTTAACCTTTTTCATTTTATTTACAAAAAGACTAACGGTACCGATAGCAATGAATGCATAACCTATTGGTAGTAAATAAAATGGTTCTACAAGTTTACCATCTGGAGCGACTGTAGATCCGACAGTATGAAAGCTAACAAAACATGCGATTCCGAAAATAAATGGTAGTAAAGTTAAAATGTATTTTTTCATATTAAACCTCCATGTGTAGGAATTTTTTTTGAAAATAACTGCTTTATAGTTAATAATTATAGTACTGTCATGTAGTTAGTACTATTTATATAGGTGACAAAAATCTTACAGATCTGTAAGAGGGAAAAGTGTATATGTGTGGGTTTTAAATGAAGGGGAGGGGATTTTTGGATGGATAAGTTGCAACAAGTAATTGAAAAGCATCGGAATTTTTCACAGGAGAATTTAGCATATTTAACCGCTTTTTTCATGAAAGTGCGATAGGGGAAGAAGTATTATCAATTATTATGTCTCATAAAAATAGTTGTAGGCTGAATAGAAGTTTTCTGTACATGAAAGTTTCTTCAGAAGAACCGAAGAAACTTTCCGTTCATATAATCAGTGTTATTGAACTTTAGCTGAGCTGGAAAAGAGCATATTTGTAGAATTAAAAAGACCGGGCAAGACGGAATCCAAGGTCGTCTATGCGAAAGGTTGGATGGCTACGACGACGACACGAAGCCCCGCAACCTCTGGCCTCTTCAGCCCAGCTGCCTCCTCGGAAAATTCTGTAGGAGCCGTATACTTGTTCATCATATAAATCCCAGCACCACTCCCAAACATTCCCTAGCATATCATACAGACCCCATGAATTCGGTTCCTTTCTTCCTACTTCATGGACCCTGCCTTCTGAATTTTCATTATACCAGGCAATCTTATCAAGCTCTCCGTATCTATAACCAGTAGTTCCTGCTTTACATGCATATTGCCACTCTGCGTCTGAAGGAAGTCGATAGCCATCTGCTTCCAAGTCACAAATAATGTTTTCACCATCGTTACTTATAGAATAACATTCTTTCAGTCCAGCTTTCTGTGAAAGCAGATTACAAAAGGAAATCGCATCGTGCCAAGAAATATTTACAACCGGTTTTAGATCTCCGTCAAAAGAAGATTGATTTGTAATAGCATAGTATAGATCTGTAGTTACAGGATACCGGGCAAGAAGAAACGGTTTGATTTCAGCTTTCCATGTGCTTTTTATTCTGTCGTCCCTTAATTCCACTGCGCCCGCTGGAATTTTCACCATTGGATAGTCAATGGAACTTTTTATTTCATTGGACACTCTAACTGCCTCCTAATGAACACTTTTTTACGAATTTTACCTCATTTCGAAGCGTGGAAGCAATACGAAAACGAAAAATTCATAATTAAAAGATAACAAGGTTGTATAGGATACAAACCTAAAACAAAAAAAGCCCGGCATATGCCGAGCTTTTTTATTATTACTTCGATTCTTTTTCAGCCTTTGGAGTTTCGAAAACATCTTTTAAGTCTTTATCTTCGATCTTCACATCTGCTTTTTTCATTTCTTTTGTAACAAGATCGTTCATAAATTTAGGATCTTGCATTTTCTTGTCAACAAGCTCGTTTTTAATACGATCTTTTTCTTGATCAAGTGGTTTTAATTCTTTAATATCAGTAACTTTGATGATGTGGTAACCGAATTGTGATTTTACAGGATCACTCACTTCGTCTTTTTTCAATTTATATGCAGCATCTTCAAATTCTTTTACCATTTTACCTGATGTGAAGTATCCTAAGTCGCCGCCTTTTTCTTTTGAACCTGGATCTTCAGAGTATTGTTTTGCCAACTCTTCAAAAGATTTGCCTTGTGCAAGTTCGTCTTTTACTTTTTTCGCAGTTGCTTCATCTTTTACAAGAATGTGGCTTGCTTTAATTTCAGGTTTGTAATTGTCTTTTATTTCTTTATCTGTGATGCTTTTCTTCACAGCTTCTTTCATTGAAAGCTCAGCGCGAACAGTTTCTTTTAATTGTTTTTCAGTCATGCCGCTTTGTTTTAATGCAGCAGAGAATTGATCGCCGTATTGCTTTTTGTATTCGTCAAATCGTTTATTAACGGCATCATCTTTTACTGGGTAGTTTTTGATAAATACTTTTTCCATTACTAGGTTACGTAAGACGTTTTTACCGCCTTGTTGTTTCATTGCATTGTAGAAATCATCTTTTGTTACGTCCCCAGCTTTTGATGTTACAACTTTGTCAGAAGTGCCACATGCTGACAATGTGAATACACTTGTTACAGCTAGGGCAAGCATTGCTTTCTTCATGAAATAAACACTCCTACTATTATGTATTTTTTAATCCCGCATGAACGGGCAGTAATCCCTCACTAATGGAAGTTTCACTTTATAGTATAAGCAATATGTACAAAATTTAATATAACATATTTCGGTTCGTTTTCCTATTGATAAAGAAAAATTGCCCATTTGTTCGTAAGGATTGTCAGATTCGGTCATGTCACCATTCTGGGCTTACACGCATACAAAGAGAAATGAGGAGGTTGAATTTATAATGAATCAACAATTAATTTTATGGCTTGTGTTGTTTATTTTATTAGTAATAGTAGGTATAATTTGTTTATAGAGGAAAAAAGTGAGGAAGGGGTTTCCTTCCTCACTTTGCATGAAATATAATTTCTATATAACTAGAAATTAATAGAATGGTAATGCATATGTTAACGAACCGAAAGACACTCGTTTGACGTCGATCAGATATTTGTTTTTGTTGACACAGTGTGTGTGTCATAATGTTTGCATAAGCTAGAACGATAAATGCAAAAGCAATAAATGTAATTATAATTGTCACGAGGAGAGTCCTCCTTTGGCGAAAATACATATAATCCTATTGTATCATACGATAATTTGTTCGTGTTATAAAATTCTGAAATAGAGGCACTGAGATTATATAAATACAAATTAAAAAAGACATCCCCTTTTTAGCGTGGGAGAAAGCAGGTCAATTTTTATGTTCAATAGTAGCGATTTATATAGAAAGAGAGGGAAGAAAATGGACGTTGTGAAACGCTTAGAACAAGCAGAATATTATGTATCGCTTCTTTTTAATATGATAGATGAACAAAAGTGTCCATTTTATTCTTTAATTATAAAGAAGAAAGTGATGAAATGTGATGTAGAACATTTGTTAGTTCTTTGTGAACAAATGAATGAGCAATACTTAATGGAAAAGCAAGAAGGTTTGCTTTTATTTGATGAGCTGTTGAATAAATTTGAAAGAGCGCTTCCAGAAAGCCTCGAAGGAAAAGAGACGGCGGAAGCGCTCGAACGTCAAGGTTTGTTTCAACCATTGATGCAAGAGTTTTTACATATGATAGCGAAAAGATAATAATTTAGCATTTTTTAACAAGTTTTTCGTCGTGCTCTATAAAACTATCCTCGATATTATCCAATGATTTCTCGAAAATATCGATAAAGTCTTGCCCATAAACATTTCGTAAAATAGCCATTAATTCGATGTTTTCTGGGAATTTACCGTAGAAATTACGAAGAGCCAAGGCACCGTTAAAGACAGAATTACTTTCAGGATCATATTCCTCCATTAATTGCAATAGCAATTCTTCTCCCTTCTCTGTAATTTCAATATACGTGTTTCGTTTGTCATCTTCTTTTTTTGAAAATATAAGCAGACCGCGTTCTTCTAGTTTTTTAGAGAAGTTAAAAGCCGTGGATACGTGCATGACACCGAATTTTGCAATTTCTGAAATAGAAGCCCCTTTTAAATGATACGCAATCCATAAAATGTGATGTTCATTAATATTTAAATCGTATGGTTTAATCCATTGCTGCCAATCTTTTTCTACGCACTTCCATAATGCTTTTGATAATTGAGCGATACGTTGACTAAAAATCATCGCTTCTTTTATTGAATAACTTTTTTCTCCGTTTTTCATCGATTCACCCACTTTATACAATTCTTATTCATTACTATCTATTATGCCAGTAAAATAAAAATTAATAAAGTGTTTTTGTTAGAATTGTGAAAATTTTTCGTTAAAATGACAAAACTATACAAATTTCGAGTAGTAATAAAAGCGTTTCCTTGTAGGACAGGACAAAGATTGACGGAATTTTATTCTTATTTGGATGTAGAAAGAAAAGGAGTATCATTGTATAAAAAATACGGCACATGTATGTCATGTGCCGTATAAGAGACGATAAGAATCAAAAATATTTGTTATATACGAAAAATTACGCTTTATCAGGAACCGTTTGTTGTAACTTTTCAATTGATTTTTGAATGTTTTCAATTTCTTTTTCAATGTGGCGTTTATTTTGAGAGATATCTTTTCTCCATGTGGAAAGTGTTTCGTGCATATCAACTTTTAATTCTTGAATCACTTCTTTTCCTTCAGAAGCTGTTTCAACGATTTGTCGTCTTAATAGCTTTGTATCTGCTGTAATATCAGCCAGTGTTTTCTTTATATCATTTCCTTTTTCTTTTAACTTACTTCGCATATCTTTTCCAGATGAAGGAGTAGAAAAGAGTACAGCAAGTCCAGCAACAGCTCCGCCGCAAATGACGCCAGTTAGAAAGGATTTAGATTTTGACATGAAAATGGCCTCCTTAATTTGTGTAACTCGCCATCATAGATGGAAGTTTCACAGCATTGTTATACTCATGATGTGTAAAACTGTGCATATGCATAAGACAAGGGGGGAGAAAAGTGAAATTGATTACAAGCATTTGTTTTATTGTCAGTCTTTTCTTTCTTGTACGAGCAATGCAATTATTTTTTATTTTAAAACAGAAAAGATCATACCCGCCAATACTTTCGGTGAAGCAGCAAGCTGTTAGATTCGCGTTCATTGGCGGAGTATGTATGGTATGTACAATCCTATTGTACATACTGCAATAGATAATAAAGATTTGATCTTTTACATTCATCATTTCTGATAAAAGAGTTACTTTACGCTAGTTGCAATTGTGTTTGCAATGTTTTGTAATTCTTCCATTGTGTAATCACTGTGATGAGATTTCCATACAGCACCGAAACCGTCTTTTTCACCGTAGCGTGGAATTAAATGAAAATGGAAGTGAAAGACAGTTTGTCCTGCTTTTTCTCCGTTATTATTTAATAAGTTGAAACCAACTGGATTATATTCAGTTTTAATCGCATTTGAAATTTTTGGAACAACAGAGAAAATGTGCGTGGCAATTTCTGGTGTTAATGCAAATACATCTTGTTTATGTACTTTTGGAATTACGAGTGTATGTCCTTTTGTAACTTGGCTAATATCAAGAAAAGCGAGTACATGTTCATCTTCATATACTTTTGCGCAAGGGATTTGCCCCTCAATAATTTTACAAAAAATACAATTATCCGCTGTATGATTCATATTCCTCATCCTTTCAGTAGTCTTAGCCGTATTTTATCATAATTACACAATAGAAAAAACACGAAAAGCAGGAAGCCGCTGAGCTTCCTGCCTTCTGAAGAAGGTTTGAAAAAGCATTTTCGTTTAATCTACCTTTGGGAGACACCTCATTTATTTAGGAAATGCGCGGTAACTCGACATATATTCTGCCGTCGACACCCCATTTACATTGAAATGATGTTGCAATCCTTTAGAAATGAATTGTTTATTTTATAAAACAGTATCTACTCTCCTCGAGACACCCCGTTTCTAAAATGAAACAAATTATATGACTCCGTGTAAATTACCTTTGTCCATTATAGACACCCCATTTCATGATGAGTTCGCTAGGCTGTATTCATCACTTTTATGGTTGCTTTTTCAATGTGTTCCTTCCTCACTAATTATGATGTCCGCTTTGACGGAAGATATGCAAAGGAATTTTTTTCTTTTTATCGTATGTCTGTACTATGTAGAAGCTTTATTTTTTTGGTAAGATGATACATATACATAAATGAAGAAAGTGGTGTCATATGGAACAATTATTACGCGTGGAAAATGTCACAGGCGGATATACGAAGCGTCCTGTATTACAAAATATTTCATTCTCTGTTAAGAAAGGAGAGCTGGTCGGCTTAATCGGTTTAAACGGTGCGGGAAAAAGTACAACGATCAAACATATTATCGGATTAATGGAGCCGAAACAAGGTCATATTACGATTAACGGTAAGACGTTAAAAGATGATATGACAGCATATCGCTCTAGTTTCTCGTTTATTCCAGAAACACCTGTGCTTTATGAGGAGCTAACGTTAGAAGAGCATTTAAAGCTAACGGCAATGGCGTATGGCGTTGAAGAGAAACAGTACGAAAAACGCGTAGAAAGACTGTTAAAAGAGTTTCGTATGAAAAATCGTTTGAAGTGGTTTCCATCCCATTTTTCAAAAGGGATGAAACAAAAAGTAATGATTATGAGTGCGTTTTTAGTCGAGCCTTCTTTATATATTGTGGATGAACCATTTGTTGGACTAGACCCGCTAGCGATTCAATCATTGCTGCAAATGATGGACCAAGTAAAGAAAAGCGGTGCAGGCATTTTAATGAGTACACATATTTTAGCGACAGCAGAGCGTTATTGCGATTCCTTCATTATTTTGCATCAAGGTGAAATTCGTGCACAAGGCACTCTTGAAGAGCTGCAAAGCGAGTTTAACATGCCGGGAGCAACGCTTGATGATATTTACATTGCACTAACGAAGGAAGAAGATGCTGATGAATAGTAAAGAGTTATGGAAAGAACGGTTTCGACATTTTTTAAAGGAAATTCGTACATACGGTAAATATGTGTTTAATGATCATTTGAAATTTATTTTTGTGTTTATTATCGGAGCGGGTGCGTATTATTATCAGCAATGGCTGCAAACATTAACGCCTGCATTTCCGATCTCATTTGTGATGGCGATTCTGATAGGACTTGTGTTAACGACAGGATCGATTCAAACGTTATTAAAAGAAGCGGATCTTGTGTATTTACTTTCAGTAGAAGAAAAATTAAAAGCATATTTCGTAAAAGCATTTCAATTTACGTTTATGATCCAGCTGTATATTGTGGCGATGGTAAGTGCGGCGCTTGCTCCGCTCTATTTCCAGCAGACGAAACAATCTGGGGAAACATACATCGTAATTGTACTTGCGATCGTGTTAAGTAAAGGCTGGAATTTATTTGTGACGTGGGAAAAGTCGTATATGACGGATAATCGTATTCATCTTACGGACTGGTTTGTTCGTTTTGTACTTAACTTTTTCTTCGTTTATTTCCTCGTCGAGCGCGCTTCTGTTATGTATATGGGAGCAATCGTCATGGCGATGGTGATTTATCTTGTATACTTGCACCAGAAAGTAAAAGGAAAGCCGCTGAACTGGGAATATTTAATTGCTGAAGAAGGAAAGAAAATGATGCTGCTGTACCGCATTGCTAATATGTTTGTGGATGTACCGGCATTAAAAGAACGGGTAGCTCGCCGCAAATGGCTTGATTTTATTCTTCAGATTGTCTCAGACAAACGGCCATATTTATTCTTATTCTTGCGCACGTTTTTACGCTCAGGAAATTATTTTGGATTGTATGTCCGCTTACTGGCAATTGGCGGCTTGATTCTATACTTTGCGCCGTTTCTCTATGTTCGTCTTTTTGTCGGTGTCGTGTTTTTATATTTAATCGGCTATCAGCTGTTAAGTTTATGGAAGCATCATCGTTTGAAATTATGGCTTGAGCTATACCCTGTCCGAGAAGAAGCGAAAATGAAAGATTTTCTGACGTTATTATGTACGTTGCTTTGTGTAGGTGGTGTCATTTTCACTGTACTATTTGCGTTTGCAACGAAGGATATCATGATGACAGGACTTGTTTTTCTTGAAAATATGTTATTTAGTGTCTTGTTTGTCTATCAATACGGGGTGAAGCGTTTAAAAAAATTATCCCGCATCATATAGGGAAAGGGAGAAAAGAATGACTGAATATGAACAAAAGGTCATCTTAGAATTACAACAGTGGAAAAGAAAAATGATAAAAAACTCTTCTGCAATGACACGTTTCTCTAAAGCAGTTCAAACGAAAATGCAGCAGCTCATTCCAGAAAAAGTGCAAAATATACTTACAGAAACCATTAAAAAGATGGTACAAGGCATTAGTATTGGCTCGAATTTTATCAAACCGAGGCTAAAAGAAACAGATTGGTCACTGCAAAAAAGAGATGAAGAAGTGCTAAAGAAGATAGAGGAGTATAAAAAGATTGCAGCCGCAGAAGGAGCCGGGACAGGAGCAGGAGGATTTTTACTCGGGCTTGCTGACTTCCCGCTGCTGCTCAGCATTAAAATTAAATTTTTGTTTGATGCGGCAACATTGTACGGCTATGACACGAGTAAAGAAGAAGAACGATTATTCATTCTTCACGTATTTCAGTTAGCTTTCTCAAGCGATAATCATCGGAAGGAAGTATGGAAGGCCATTGAGACCTGGGATACGAATAAGGAAAATCATATAGACTGGGAGAAATTTCAGCAAGAATACCGCGATTATATTGACCTAGCCAAAATGCTGCAGCTCGTACCTGTCATTGGTGCGCCGGTGGGAGCGTATGCGAACTATCAACTCCTGCAGCGGCTTGGAGAAGTGACGATGAATTGTTACCGGCTGCGGTTTTTGCAGCGAGAAGGTATGATGTAATTATATAAAGGATCTGACACGAAAAAGGACTAATGTCAGGTCCTTTTCGTGTACTTGTAGTGTCGAATATCGCCGAGTAATCTTTAAATTGTGTCGAAGCGCCGATATATTTTAAAAAGCGCTGATATATAAGTGAACATATAAGAAGGAGCCGATTCAAATGACAGCTACATCTCTTTTGAGTCGGCTCTGCTTTTCTTTATAATCCAGCTCCAGCAGCTAGAACAGTCGGTGGCTTCGCGTCTTCCGCCGAGGCAAAAAGCGCCTCTATGTCAGAAGCTCCATCCCCCTCTTGTTCTGAGCGAGCCGCTTCCGCTTTTCTTTATAAGTCACTGCTATGCAGAATACAACATGACCACTACTTGCTTTCTCTTTTTGTTTTAAACCTTGCATGTGGCAGAAAAGGGCCCTGACCGCTCCTATGCACGGCCAGATGCTCTCGCCCTCCCATAAAAAAGAAAGGGGTTTTATGTCGTTTTTTTAACTTATATACATATATTTTAACATGTAACAACTTTTGTTTTATCATTTGCAAATAGGGAGAGTAACATCGATCGTTGTTCCTTTATTCACTTCACTTTCAATCCATATCTTGCCTTGATGCATTTCAATAATTTTGTAACAAATCATTAATCCTAAGCCAATACCTTCTTCTTTAATGCTATAAAAAGGTTCTCCAAGGTATGGTATACGTTCTTGAGGGATCCCGCATCCTTGATCCATAAATCGAATATTGATTTGATTATCATCAGCTCTATCAATTTGAATTGAAATTTCTCCTCCCGTTGGCATCGATTCAATGGCATTTTTTAAGATATTAATGAATACTTGTTTTAATTGATTTCCTTCACAATCTATCATTGAAATATTAGACATAACTTCTGTCTTCATTTGTATATTATTCATGAGTGCTTGGGGCTCTAGCAGCATGACAACTTGATTCATTAACATGCTTATATCATTAGGCTGAATTTTTACTGCCTGTGGTTTGGCGATTGCCATAAATTCATTCGTAATGCTTTCAATTCGATCAATTTCTGATGATACGATATTTATATAGTGATGATTACTTTCATTTTCCACCGTTTTTAATAATTGCATAAATCCTTTCATGGCAGTTAAAGGGTTTTTAATTTCATGAGCGATTGCTGCAGCTAATTGACCTACAACCGCAAGCTTTTCTGATTTTCTTAATAATTCTTCCGTCTTGATCCGTTCGGTAATATCTCGAGAAATACTTAAGAAAACTTCTTTTCCATTCAACTTGAATACGCGAATACTAATTTCTGTCGTTATTTTCTTTCCTGTAGGAAAAACATATTCATCTTGCAAAGTAAAAGAATCTTCTCCTTTTTTAATTTTTTCTATTAATCTTTTTAAAAGGGGAGAATCCTTAGAAGCAAGATCAAAAAATGGCATATTAAGCATTTCATCTCTACTTAAATTAAACCTTTCACACCCAATCGTGTTTACTTCAATGAATCGAGTAGGAATTCGATTTCTATCCAATTCTACTACGTATACCGCATCCGCTGCCTGTTCAAACAGTGCACGATATTTCAATTCACTTTCTTGCAATTGTTGATATAATTGATGTCGTTCTTTTTCTGCTTGTTTTCTTTCAGAAATGTCCCTACATATTGCAGAGAGGGCCATTATCTTCCCTCTTACATCTAGAATCGGTGAAATCGTCATACTTACATCAATTAAATCCCCATTTTTTCGTTGTCTAATGGTCTCTAATCGAGTAATTGCAGATTTTCCAGACAGGATATTTCGAACAATTTTTATCGATTCATCCATTAAGAAATCGGGTACACAAGGAAGTTTTTTACCGATCGCTTCTTGTATGGACCAACCAAATATCGTTTCATAAGCTTTATTCGCTTGTAAAATATGTCCTTCTCGATCAGTGATAACAATCGCATCTATGTTGTTATCTACAAATGACTCTAGTAATTCTTTAGTCGTTTTTAATTCATCTTCCACTTTTTTTCTCTTTGTAATATCAATTGCAGAACCAACAACTTCAATCACTTTTCCATTTCGCTTAAAGGGCCTAAGAGCGATTAGCGCAATGGTTTCATCATCTGGCCAAGGAATTTCAAAGATAACTTCATTCCCTTCCCACGCCTGTACATAATACTTCAGTAATTGAGGAACGAGATGGGAAGGGACAATGGAAGGATCTATCATACGTAAACTTTTTCCTACCACTTGTTCAGAATAAAATCCATTTTGATAATAAAATTGTCCATCACACATCGTATGTATAAAGTGCGTATCTACTTTAATAAATTTAAAAATCCCTCCTTGCAGTTCATGAACAGTATCTTTTAGCTCTTGCTTCGATCTTTCTAATTTTTGATTTATTTTAAATAAATCTTGTGTTAAGGAATATAATTTTTGATAAGCTTCCATCAGAAAAAGTCCGCTTAATAAACCTACACTTGTAAAGAATAAGCTTTGCATGTAAAGAATGTTAGATATTACAGTCGGAATGAAGAGTTCACCTACCAATCGAATCATAGCTACATAACAAATCAGATAAAGAAAGCTAGCTTTAAACGGATGCAAGTTTTTGAAATATGTTTTAAAAATAGTAAATATAATACCTACTCCTAATAAGGCAACGACATATGCTCCACAATATCCATCCATATAAATAATGCGCATTATAAAAATACTAAGTAACGTAATCCAACCGGCAGTACGACCAAAGTAAACAAATGACAAAATGAGAGGAACAGCTCGAAGATCATAGTAAAACCCCATGTATTTAAAAGAGAAGACCATCAAAATAACAGCAATGATTGCCCCATATACTTTTTCAATGAACTGGTTGGATTTAATTACAAACACTTGGATGAATATAGTTGAACTAACTAGGAAAGCAAAAATAAAAAGGTTAATAAAAAAGTCTTTGATAAACATATAGTGCTCCTCCTTATATCAAACAAATTCGACAAAAAAGGAGGAAATCCTACAAGAATTATTA
This sequence comes from Bacillus sp. 103mf, assembly GCF_900116295.1. Classification (GTDB taxonomy): domain Bacteria; phylum Bacillota; class Bacilli; order Bacillales; family Bacillaceae_G; genus Bacillus_A; species Bacillus_A bruguierae. The sequence goes on along the minus strand of NZ_FPAF01000002.1, from coordinate 450,723 downwards.
TAGAAATAGAGGGACAGCCCGTTTCTTGTTGCAACTTAATATATTGTTATAAAGTAAATGATATAAATTTACTCTTAGAATTTAAGACCTTATTAAAAGGGAAACATTACCTTAAAATAACTTGTTTTCCAATTGTGTTTTTTATATGATGGATACAGCATGTTAAATAACATGATAGAGTCATAGAAAGAAATGTACTAGATAAATCCATTTTGATTTTTCAATATATTAGTTGTTGGTATGCAAAACAAAACATGACATGCTCTCGTCCACCTAAAAAGAGGGAGATATCGACTTTTTAATTTGGGTTTATATAGATTATGAAGTAGAGGTGAAAGAATGCAACCATTACAGAATGAAATTAATCCAAAGATGGTAAGAGTATGGCAAATTAGCTCGCTCATTACATCTGGAATCGGTCTTATTATTACAATAGCTTATTTTATATTTATGATGAAATTCGATTGGACAGGCTGGATATTTGGTGCACTTGTGATAGGGCTTCTTGCGTATGCACCGCTCGGTTATCTTGTATTTCCAAGTTTACGTCAGCGCTATTATAGTTACGAATTAAACGAAGAGGAAATGGAAATTCAAAAAGGAATGTTTACTGTAGAGCGAGTACTTGTCCCGATGATTCGTATTCAGCATATTACAATTGAACAAGGGCCTATTATGCGTAAGTTTGATTTAGCTGAATTGAAAATTTCCACAGCCGCAACAGCACATAGTCTTCCTGGATTGACGATGCGCGAAGCTGAGAGGCTAAAGCGCCAAATTGCAGAACTGGCAAAGGTGAGTGATGAGGATGTATAAGCGGCAGCATCCGATTACGATCTTGTTTGAAATTAAATTGAGAGACCTTGCACCGATTGCAATATTTTTGATTAGTGCTAAGGGCAAGTTCCCGTTTTGGTATTTAGTTCCGATTGGATTTTTTGCTTTAGCAGTTATTTCTACCTTTATTTCTTGGTATTACAAAACATATTGGGTTGAAAATAATATATTACATATTAAACAAGGGATGTTTACAAAGAAAGAAAGCTACTTAAATAAAGATCGCGTGCAAACCATTAATACGAGCTCAAATATTTTATATCAAATATTAGGTCTCACAAAGCTAAAAATTGAAACAGCTGGCGGAGCTGACGAAGCAGAAGTACAGTTAGTAGGGATTACTCAAGAAGAAGCAGCAAGCTTAATTGCCATGTTAAATACAAATAGCGATGTGAAGGATGCGCCTGAATTAGAGGTTACTACGATTGAAAAGAAAGAACATAACACAGTCGCATATACATTAACGTGGAAAGAAATTTTGCTAGCAAGTATTACGTCCGGGAAATTTGGCCTTTTATTTTCAATTCTTTTCATTTTAGCAGATAAAATTCGGGAAATTATGCCGAATGATATTGTGAAGAAAATTGAGCATTATGTCGAAACATATGTATCAGAAAGTGACATAGCTGGCTGGGTATATATGCTCGTCGCTTTATTTCTATTATCGTGGATTGTTTCAACGATTCAATATGCGTTGCAACATGCGAATTTTACCATTTCACGTAAAGGAAATGAAATTCGCATTTCGCAAGGTTTGCTAGAAAGAAAAGAGCTTGTCTTGAAAACGCATCGTATTCACGGTATTAAAATAAAAGAAGGTATTCTTCGCAAGCCTTTTGGATATTGCTCTGTTCATGTAGAAGCCATTCAAAAATTTGAAGAAGGACAAACAGACGTAACGATACATCCGCTTATGAAAAAGAAAAAAGTGCTAGAGATGCTGCAATATTTACAATTGCCATATGATATAAAAAGTGAGATGACAAGGTTGCCGAAAACGGCAATGAGACGTCACATGTTAGATAATTTTGTGTTCGCTTGTATTGTAGCAGTACCAATTATCGGTGCAAGTATTTACTTTCACAAACACTTTCTATTCGCATTGCTATTACCACTTTTCTTAGTGTCTATATGGCTTGGCTATGCGCAGTACAAAGCAGGCGGATATCGTATTGATGACGACCAGTTAACAATATCATATCGCAGAATTGCTAAATATACTGTTTTTGCTAAAAGAAGACATATTCAATCTTTAAAGAAAAGTCAATCATACTTCCAGAAAAAAGATGCACTTTGCACATATCATTTCCATAATGCCTCGGCTGGTCATACGTTAGAACATGTACGGATGGAAGATGCGGAGAAGATGCAGGATTGGTATAAGAAGAGTAATGAAAAAATCACCCTCATGTAAGGGTGGTTTTTTTATGTGTAAATTCGGTAAAAATGTGGTATAAAATTCCAAATAAAAGGAGTATGCCTGTGGAATATGTATTAGAAACATCCCATCTTACAAAAATGTATGATTCAAGAACAGTAGTTGATCATATATCCTTGGATTGTACCACTTATATTTAGTCCTCACCAAGGCATGGGAAAAACATTTATTAGCTATCCGCTCGGAACATTTAGTCTATGTTTTATCTTTATAGTAGGATTATTTTTATCAATCTATGAATATAGAAAAGTTAGATAATAGAATGGAATGAAGGCAATGGCAGAGGGGATAGAATTTGTTGCAATTTTGATTTTAAATATGTTACTAACGTTTATTGTCATCTCGCAAGATTATTATTTAGTTGCCATAAAATCAGCTTATGAGAAGACAATCATTGCAGTTACCTCTATTCTTATACGTTTATTGTTGAGTACATGGATAGTCTATTCTACGACGGCTACACTACTGGGTACATTACAAGCCGTAGTGATTCAATCAATCATATTACTTTTTCTTTGGGTACTTTCAAAGTATGTCCAAAAGTATAAGGAAAGTTGGTTCATTACAATAGTTGCTTTTATCGCCTATGGTATTGGCTCTTACTTTTATATTATGTTTGCTTTTATAGCTTAATGGTTTGTCTATTTAAGCTACAATAGTACAACTATATGAAAGTGAAAAAATCTTGTGTAGACATTATAAAAGGATCTGAATCTGTTAGTATCAAAGTATTGTTTAAAAATATCAATAATTGTATTGTTTCGCAAAAGTTAGACACAACATCTAACTTTGAAGGTGGAACTTATTTATGGCAGAACAGGAAAAAGGATAGTATTAGAAAGGGTGGAATTCTTATAGGAAAAGGTGATGAAATGATAGATAGCGATGAAACAATAATTTGGATATATGGGATTATAATAGGAGTTATTTGTAGTGGAGGTTTCATACTAACAATAGTTAAACATAAAACATATATATTATTTTTATTTTTTATTCCTTTTATAATTCTATATTTACTATACTTCACATCATTATCTTTTATCCCCATATTATTTCGTTTGTTGATATTTGGAGGATCATTTATCTTAGTTTACATTGTAGTATACTGGTTTGCAACACGTTAAGTATATAGAAAAATTACTAAAATAAAGAAATTTAAAACGATAATAAAGTGAAACTTCCGTCAGTGGGGGTTTTCTTCATCCCCCACCTATCTTCTTTGTTTCTCTCTGAATCTTGAGGTGGCCCGTTAATGCGGGATAAATCAAAGTGGTAGCGAGAACACATAGGACAATTTCTTAAAGTGTGCTACGGAAAGGTATTGCAGCAGAGAACCATAATAGTCAAATAGCAAAGGCATTTATAGAAAGGAATCGATACCCATAAATCCAGCTGCTACATTTTCTTTTTTTCAACAAAATGATTGAGGTTTTTCTTTCAGTATATGATTCCTATACATTGTCAATGATGTTATAATTTGTATAAAGACACATCATACACATATATTTGTAATATTCTGTAATATTTTTATCAATCTACATAACAATAAATCTGGAAACTTACACCATAAATTGTGTTAATATTTAGATAATATTTCTTGGAAAAGGGTGATTTAATTGAACACAGGTGTTGTTGCAAAGAGTCATATTACAAATTTACTTAATGATTGGTATCGAGAAATGCTTGTGCAGCATGTGCTGGAAGCAGGCCAGTTAAAGAAAGAAATTGATAGTAAAATTGATAGGGTTGAGGAAGAGCAAGAAATCCTCATGTATTATTCATTATTAGATTTTAGATATAAAATGTTGATCGGCAACTTTGATAAAGATTTAGATGAATATGACTCTATCTCTGAGCAAACAAACGACTTTTTGAAATATTATTATCATTTTTTTAAATTCATTTACGCTATGGAAGTTGGAAACTACAGCGACGCTAAAAAACATTATGAACTAGCGGAGAAATTGCTCGCTGCAGTCCCTGATGAAGCGGAAAAAGCTGAGTTTAATTACCGAGTGGCTTTATTTCACTATTACCTTTCTCAGCCGCTCCGGGCTATTCATTACGCTACAAAGGCTCAGGAGTTTTTCTCTAAAAATAAAGGTTATGAAGTTAAAACTGGAGCTTGTAAAAATACTTTAGGGATGTCTTGTATTTCATTAGGGCAATTTGAACTGGCAGAAGAATACTTAATCTCAGCACTCAATACTTTTACAAAAACCGATGAGCGTGCATCGATTTTAAAAGTACGTCATAACTTAGGTCTACTATATGCCGATCAAGATCTTTCAGAGTCAGCAATTCGACACCTTACAGAAGTTTTCAAAGAAGACCAGCATATAAAAACTAATTATTTATTAGCAAGAGAGCATTTCCGCCTGGGCCATCATGAAGAAGCAAGCCAATATATATCCAAAGGGCTTACATCTTGCGATAAAGAATATCATTACCACTTTTCGATATTAAATGGCTTAAACGAAAATGAACCTGTTGAAAAACTAGATCACCTAGTAGCCGAAGCGATTTCATATTTCAAACATCAAGAATTATGGAAAGATGTACAATTTTATGCCGAAGAATTAGCAGTAAAATGGTATAATGTGGGTAATGAAGGTGAAGTGAGCAAGTATTTTTATATTGGTTATGAAGCGAAAAAAATATTGAAAAAGAGGGGATCGTTAAAATGAAAAAAATTAAATTGTGCATACTTAGTTTGATGACTGTAACTGTCTTATCTTTTGGCTTAAATGGATTGAATTTAAAAGAGAACGCGTCATCGGATACACAACGTGCTATTGATGTTCAGTATGAACATGGCAGAGGTATTTAATAAAAAGAGAGTCTGCTTCAAAACGGGCTCTCTTTTTATTTCTTGGCGTATAGGATAACTGTCGTTAAATACAATTTCTTTCTGTGTTAGCCATATTAAATTAAGTATGCTTGCAAGCCCATTCAACCCATCAGGGTTTATTTGGCATGCGCACTTTTAAAACATCTGCAAAATGTAAGCAAACAATAAAAATTGTTGAATTTATAAAAAGTCGTTTAAAGTATGAGTGCGTTGTATAAAAATGGAATTAGATACTGTGAAAATAGTGTTATTTTTCCAATTAAGATACAATAATAACAATAATTTTTATCAGTCAAGGGTGGGAGAGAAAAATGCATCAACTAATCTTTAAGAAATTTGAAGCAACAGACTTTAACGATTATTTCCAACTAGTGTCGAATGAACAAGTTATGGCACAAATTACGGAACGAGCGATTCCATTAGAAGAGGCTCAAGTAAACTATCAAAAGTTATTAGAGCGTAATGAAAAATATGAGCTATATGGCTCATATAAAGTTTATAATCGTGTGACGGATGAATTTATTGGACTTGGACATGTAACATTAGATGAACATAAAATCCAAGAAGCTGAAATTGGCTATATGATATTACCTAAATATTGGGGCAAAGGATATGGTGGTACAATTGCAAAACAATTAATTGAATTAGCTAAGCAAACAAATTTGAACATATTGAAAGCAATTATTGATCCGGAAAATATTCCTTCTAGAAAAATTCTAATAAAGCAAGGATTTACATCAGAGAAAATTTGTGAAATCGAAGGATTACCTGGAGAAATTTTAAGTAGATTTATATAGAGGGAAAAGTAGAATATATACCGCCATATTAAACAGCTTTAAAGGGTAAATATATATTCGGAAAGATAAAAACTAAAGATTAATTGAATATTGAATTGTGTACACAATTAATGTGCATAATTATAGTTAGAAAACGTTGATATCATTGAATTTTTATAATTTGTTCACAAATATAAAGAAATGATATGCAATATTGCATATTACATTGTTTTATTCGAATGACGTGGTATCCTGTTGGATGGATTATAGAAACGGAGGAAATGGTATGAACAAGAAAGCAAAATTTACCCAAATGATGCTCGGTATTAGTACAGTGGCTTTATCATTTGGAAGTATTCAAACACAAGTATCAGCAGAAGAAAACACACCTTATAATGTGTTACAAAAGAAACCAGTTGGGATCGAAACTTCAACAGATGAAATTGCCCATTCTACAAAAGCAGACGAAACATTGTCTTATGAAGAACGTTTAAAAGTGAACGATTTTTCACAACGTCCAGCTCCGATCGTAAAACGAGCAGCGGCAAAACAATTTCAGCAAAAGTATTCTGTGGCAGAGTTCAATAGAATGAGTGATGACGAATTAATTGATACATTGGCAAATGTTAGTTGGGATCAAATCACAGATTTATCTCAATTTAATGAAGAAACAAAAGTATTTTATCAAAATAAAGAGCGGATGCAGATTATTATTGATGAATTAGGTCGCCGCGGAAGCACATTTACAAAAGATGATACAAAAGGGATTGAGACGTTTGCTGAAGTATTACGTTGCGGTTTTTATTTAGGCTTTAATAATAAAGAGTTAAACTATTTAAATGAGCGAAGCTTCCATGATAAATGCTTACCTGCATTAAAAGAAATTGGAAGAAATCCGAATTTTAAACTTGGTACAGATAAACAGGATAAAGTGGTATCCGCATATGGTAAATTAATTCATAACGCTTCTTGTGATGCTGAAACAGTTCAATATGCAGGGAATATATTAAAACAATATAATGATAATATTTCTACATATGTAAGTGACAAGAATAAAGGGGACGCCGTGTATGAGCTCATGCAAGGGATTGATGATGATATACAGTCTTACTTGTCTGATACACGTAAAAAAGCGGATGAGACAATATGGTATGGGAAAATTGATGGTTTCATAAATGAATTTAGTCGAATGGCTCTTCTGAATGATGGAAAAAAAGAAAATAGCTGGTTAATTAATAATGGCATTTATTATACTGGTCGTTTAGGGAATTTCCACAGTAATCCAAATAACCCTTTAGAAGTGCTTACACAAGCAATGCATATGTACCCTCGGTTAAGTGAGGCTTATTTTACTGCGGCAGAGCAAATTTCAACAAACTATGGTGGAAAAGATTATTACGGAAATACAGTAGATTTAAAGAAAATACGTGAAGAAGGCCAGAAGCAATACTTACCAAAAACGTATACATTCGATGACGGTGCTATTGTATTTAAAACAGGAGATAAAGTAACAGAAGAAAAGGTTAAGAGACTATATTGGGCTGCTAAAGAAGTGAAAGCGCAGTATCATCGTGTAATTGGAAAAGATGGAGCGTTAGAAGCAGGAAAAGCTGATGATGTACTGACAATGGTAATTTATAATAATCCAGATGAATATAAAAAAAATAGCCAACTATATGGATATGATACGAATAATGGCGGACTTTATATTGAAGGAATCGGAACGTTCTTTACATTTGAGCGTACACCAGAGCAAAGTCGTTATAGTTTGGAAGAATTGTTCCGTCATGAATTTACACACTATTTACAGGGAAGATACGAAGTTCCAGGATCATGGGGACAAGGAGAAATGTATCGAAATGAACGTTTAACTTGGTTTGAAGAAGGAAATGCAGAATTTTTTGCGGGATCTACTCGTACGAATAATGTTGTTCCGCGCCAAAGTGTAATTAGCGGATTATCATCTGATCCTGCACAGCGTTATACAGCAGAACGAACATTATTTTCGAAATATGGAGAAGGACCAGATAAATGGGACTTTTATAATTATTCTTTTGCACTACAGTCTTATTTATATACTCATCAATTTGAAACTTTCGATAAGATTCAAGATTTCATTCGTGCAAATGATGTGAATGGTTATGATGCATATCGTGAAGCTTTAAGTAAGGATCCAAATTTAAATAAAGGATACCAAGACTATATGAAGCAGTTAGTTGATAATCAGGGTACATATAATACCCCGCAAGTATCAGATGATTATTTAGCTGACCATGCACCAAAGCCACTAGCGGATGTAAAGAAAGACATTACAGATGTAGCGAAGATAAAAGATGCAACAATTACAAAGCATAAGTCTCAATTTTTTGATACGTTTACATTAGAAGGAACATATACAGGCGGCGTAACAAAAGGAGAATCTGAGGATTGGAAAACGATGAGCAAGAAAATCAATCAATCTTTAGAACAGTTAGCGCAAAAAGAATGGAGCGGCTACAAAACAGTTACAGCGTATTTTGTCAATTATCGTGTGAATGCGAAAAATCAATTTGAATACGATGTTGTATTCCATGGTGTTGCAACGGGAGAAGAAGAAAAACAGACTGTTAAAGTAAATATGAATGGACCGTACAATGAGATAGTAAATGAAAAAGTTGAGTTTCATAGCGATGGTACAGAAAGCACAGGTGGAAAAATTGTTTCTTATCTCTGGGATTTTGGCGATGGTACAACAAGTACAGAAGCAAATCCTACTCATGTATATGGAAAAGAGGGAACATATACTGCAAAGCTAACAGTGAAAGATAATAAAGGAAAAGTGAGCCGAGGACAAACAACGGTTACCGTAAAAAAGGATGAGCCAGTAGGTCATGGATTTGACAGTGCAAAGGCAATTCGTTTTAATAAACTTTTTAAAGGAAATATGGATATGCCTAATATGGCGTATATTTACACGTTCGATGTCACATCTCCAAAAGAAGTAGATATTTCTGTTATAGATGAACAAGGTATTGGAATAAACTGGAGTCTGCTTAACGGATCAGATCTAGCAAATCCTGTCGCTGATGGTCAAGCGGATGGAAATAATATAAAAGGGAAGCTTGAATTGCAACCAGGGAAGTATTACTTGATTCTATCTTATGGAGAAGAAAACAGAACTGGAACATATTCATTATTAGTGAAATAAATCTATTCTAATGTATATGTAAATTTAATTTTTTAGAAGGAGCCTGTCATGATAGGCTCCTTCTGTTCTTTTTAGAGAGTCTGTTTGGAATTTTTCTCTCCCTTGAAATATGGATTCAGCCGCATGCCCACCAACTTAAAATATTTTAACAGCCCCAAATACCAAAAATGTTATTTTTTTTAAATAAACCGCACTTACAGTAACCTAAAAAATTTTCTCAACATGATTCGATATTTTCTCCTAACCTATCTAAAGGATTTTATAAAAAAATGGTCGAAATTTACGTAATTGTAAAATATTTAATAAAAATAGGGGGAAATATTATGAAAAAATTGATAGCCGGAACTTTAGCATTTGGGATGGTTATTGGAGCTGGTAGTAGTTTTGCTTCTGCAGAAGAAACGGATAACATGCCTGTAAATGAAGATGTAACGGTGCAAACTAATTTTGAAGCTATGAATATTGAATCTTTTGAAGTTCAGTCAATAACTGCTTCTCAATTTCAAAAAGTTTATGTGGCAATGAAGAAATATGAAGGAACGCCATATCGATATGGTGGAAATAGCCCAAAAACTGGATTTGATTGTTCAGGATTAATGCAATGGGGTTATGGTACACAAGGAATTAAATTACCGCGTACTGCCCAGCAGCAATATGATGCTACTAAACGTATAAGTAAAAGCAATCTTCAACCGGGTGATTTAGTGTTTTTCAAAGGCACTTACAATTCAGGTACTTATATCACACATGTAGGTATGTACATTGGAAACAATACATTCTATAACGCTAGCAGTTCAAAAGGAGTAAGTGCAGCTAAACTAGATAATTCTTATTGGAGTAAACATATTGCCGGTTATGGAAGAATATAATAATAGGTTTTTAGAGGGTTGTTGAAAAAAAGAAGCTGACTTTAAAAGGTTACCTTTTAAAGTCAGCTATATAATCAGATATGATTGTTTCGATATCGAAAGGAGTAATACCTTTATCCAGAGAGAAAATACTTTCTGCTTCCTCGATGTCTTGGACGAGTTCACCTCTAGCTTCAAGATGTAATCGGAACAAGTCATATAAATTCGGTTTAACCAAGCTAGTTAGAGACTTCCCAACTAGTACCATACCTTTTTGATTAGCCTCGATGGTATTACAATAGGTAAGATCTCTTGTAAGAGATAAATCAGTCCAAATCAGTTTTCGCTCTTTTAAATCTAAGATGACTGGGATAGAGATTTGTGTGTCAGCAGTAATATCCACTTTATCTTGAACAGTAGAAGGTTCAAATATTTCACCTGAACCAGGATATTGACGAACCATCCAACCAGAAAAGCATTCTGGTAAATCCTTATATGGTTGGTTTGTGTAAGAATTTAAAGACATGACTACGTAGCGCCCATCATATTTCAATACGGACGGGATATCAAAATCAATGAATTCGGATGCCCCGTTTGGTGCAGAAGTAATATCTCCGCTATGATACGCCTTAAATTCTTTTGAACGTAAGTTTGTGAAGGAAACATGTTCTTTGTATTGCCAATCTTCGTCATATATCACAGCAGATAAATCAATGTCCACACATCCCGTATGCTGTCCATTGACATAGCCTTCTTTCCACCATAGGAAGAAACGAATCGTATCTCCTTCTGGCAAATCTATTTTGCTTCCTCGAACTAACGTGCGAAGCGATTTGCTGGCTGAACGTTGAGAGAAGGGAACTAAGTAATTTTTTAACTGTTCATCCAAAAACACTTTTCCGAGACTTGGAAGTTCTGCGAAGCGATTTTTTAAAGCATCTTCACATATTTTTACAATCATTAAACAAATATTCTCTGGGATAGGCGGAAGTGTATTTTCAATACCTATAGCTTTTGCTACGTTTCCTTTTGGAAAAAAGGTACGAAGTTCGTTGTTATCATTTCGGTGCTTAAAATGAGCCATGACTTGAAGCAATACAGGAGTAGAAACATCCCCTATTACACTTACAAACCCCTCGAGAATATTGAACACATCTGTTGATTCATCGCTACATAAACGAACTAAATGATCCAAACGTCGGGCAAATTCTCCTGGGCGAGTTGTTAGAAGATTTTTCGCCGCTATTATATCACGATTCAACAGAGCTGCCTCCACTTTTCCATTAAATGTTTCAAACTTAATGTTATTACGAAGAATCTCAAACGCACGGTTAGCTTTTGGAAAACGAGTGCGATATTCTGCTGGGTGAAGAATTTCACCTAAACGAATCCAACGTTTTTTGTATCGAAGCATATCTTCGGCAATGTTTCCACATTGCTCTAACAAGTCTAAAAGGAAACGTCTTTCCGCCCGTTTAAACTTCTTGAAGCGAGAGGAGGATGCTAAACTCACATCTCCTTCAGATAAAGCCACTGCAAGGCGAAGAACATCTGTTGCCGTTTTAAAATATTTTGCAGCATCATCGGCTGATATTTTTTCATTTTTTAATAAGGCCCCAATTATAAAAGACATATTTTCCTTATGAGGAATCACATCAGGTAGAAAAAGAGAAACATCTTCAGCGTGTGTAAGAGCCCATTCTACATCTTTCTTATCAGTTGAGGAAATAGAGCTGTTAGCACCAATCAATTGAGAAATCATTTGATTGAAATCTTCTTCGCTTCCTAAGTCAATAACCTTCAAATCGACTCTATCCAAAAGAGGGAATCGTTCGTTTACTTTTGATACAGGTAGGAGTAACGTCACATAATGAATAATGGCGTTGATGTATAACTCAGCGCAACTCATATCCATCACTTGTTGCGGAAAGTTTGGATACATAGGAGAAAACTGAACATGTGCACCAACCATTTCTTTTAAACTCTTTACTAACTCCTTGTAAAACGATGTGAATGCATCAACCGAAAGTGTTTGCACCGCTTCTATTAACGGTTGGGAAAAAGTAAATCCTAAGCTTTCCATGTTTTTTAAAACAGTGGCTAAATAAACGTCCGGCAGTTTATTTTCTTCACTTTTTACAATAACTTTCAAATTTCTTCGTATGTAAATAGAATTTTTCATGAGAACGCCAGGTAGCGAATCCCCTATAAAAAGGAGTTAATAGCCTGACTGTCCTCCTTTCAGTGGTAGATTTTATTTTTACACGAATAAACACACTAAATATAGAAAACTGCATAGAGGATACATATCTATTTTTTAGTGAAAAAATTAGGAACATAACATTTTTAAACTTTAATAATCTGTTATTTAGTTGTTTAGTGGTAAATTTGTTAATTAGAAAAAGAAAACCTCTACATCAATGATTGATAGACTGAAGTTTATTCAGTCTCAAAGAAGAAAGAGGTTTCATAGTCTAATTATTTTTCATAGGAAATTGACAACTCTAAAACGATTAAAATTCTCTAAGAAAGAAGGAAGAATTGTCATAGCCTATGTGTTTAGCAGGAAAGTAACATCCCTATTTTGCCAAAGAAGTTAGAAGGAAGGAATATCATAGCCTGCTTTGTTAGTATATTCTCTTGAGAAGAGCAATTCAAGTATACTTTCTGTGTTTTTATATTTTTCTTTAAAAGGAATCTCCCGTGCTTATGAATATAGTGTTTTGAAATAGTAGGAAAACTAAAATTGTATCCCTCCACAGTTGTTTATGAGAATTCAGCGCATCTTTTTCGTTCTGGAGGTATCTTTGCTTCTTAGTTTGAACGTAATATGTGGATGGAATATGATAAATAGATAGAGTTCCGGGATACAATTATTTCCACGAGAAGATGAGGAGAATGTATAAATCGTATACTGATTTTTTACTATAGTATCTTTACTTTAAAAGGATCGGCAAATGTTTCAAAGTTTGTTCATTCTCTAATAGACAGTTCTCGAGCTGAAAAGATGGTGACAGTGTTATTTCTTTATGTTGTTTAATAAAGGTTGTTAAAGCGATTGTAGCTTCTAATCGTGCGAGTGGGGCACCTAAGCAAAAGTGCGGGCCTTTTCCGAATGTCATATGTTTGTCATTACCTGGTCGATGTATGTCAAAACAGCTGGCGTTAGGGAACTGTTTCTCATCTAAGTTGGCGGCACTTACCCACGTAACAATCATTTGCCCCTTTTTCATTTGTGGGCCAAATATATTTGTATCCTCCGTTATTGTACGTGCCAGTGTGACTGGAAAACGATAACGTAAAACCTCTTCAACTGCTTGCGGAATATAATCTGGATTTTTACGTAACTCTGTATACGTTCCTGATTTATCGACTAAAAAACAATAAAAACTATTTATAATTAAATTGGTAGTTGTTTCATTGCCAGCTGCCAGTAAGCCGAGTGAAAAATCTACAATCTCTTCATCTGTCAATCTCTCACCTTCATATTCAGCTCTTATTAAATCTGAAATAATGTCGTTTGCTAAGTGGTATCGTTTTTCTTGGACAATGGGAAGAAGATACGTTTTAAATTCTTTCATAGCAATTGCTTTTTGTTTATCTAAATCAGCAAATTTCTCTCGGCTATAGGGCATGAATAAAATATCAGACCATCGTTTCACCTTTTTTAAATCTGTTGCCTCGACACCTAATAAATTAGAAATGACAGTTACAGGGAATGGGGCTGCTAAGTCTTCTACAATATCAATTTCATCACGATTTCTTAGCTTTTCTATCATTTCATTTGCGAGTGCTTGTATATGTGGTTTCCACTCAGTTAAACTGCGCGGTGTAAATGCTTTTGAAACGATAGAGCGAACATTGCGGTGTTCAGGAGGATCAGAAGAATTTAAATTCATTCTTGTTTCTCGCTTCGGAAATGAAAATTGCTGACGATCTCTTCTACTTGAAAACAAACGATAGTCAGATAAAACCCGGTTCACATCATCATACGAAAACACATTCCATACATCTTGCTCTGCATCATAATAGACAGGATGATTCTCTCTCATATACTGATACCAAGAATATGGATTCCAAAGCTCATCTTTTGTTTTTAGTTTGGAAATTTCATGAACTAAAATTACACTTTCAGGTGACTTCATAGATATCTCCTCCTTTTTGCAAAATAAAAGTAGCAATTAGGTTTTTCTAAGTTGTATAGGCTAACATGTTTTATTCTAGCATAAGAGGAATAAATGTTTATTTTTGGGAGGTTGAGAAAAAACTTTGGTGCAATGGGGTGCCTTAAAATATTTGCTTGATTTTGAAGGGGTATTATGTCAAAAAAGATATTTTATATCTATATAAATCCATTTTAATTTTTCGACATATAAGTTGCTGCTATGCAGAACACAACATGACCGTTACTTGCTTTCTCCCTTTGTTTTAAACTTCGCATGTGGCAGAAGAAAGGCTCTGACCGTTTCTATGTATGGTTAGAAGCTCTTGTCTCCCTCGTAAACGAAAGAGGTTTTTATGTCGTTTTTTTAACTTATATATAAGTTAAAAAAGCTAGCAAAATGCTAGCTTTTTCATTATTTTGAAGTAAGTGCAACTAAAACATCTACTGGATAATCAACTGAATTTTTTACTTTATACTCTATTGCATTTCCCTTTCCGAGCATGTTAAATAGCTGATTCCAAGGATCTTGTGCAGTTCGATCAGACATCCATTTTTGTAATCCTGCTCCTGGGATAACTGAATAGTTAGCTACTTGTTGATATAATGCCGTTCTATATTGATCATATGCGTAATCAGGTTTTGGATTAAAATCAAATGTCTTTGTAACTGTACTTTCTTCTGAAATTGTATGCTGATAACCGAAACTCCAAGTTAATGAAGCCGATACTTTAAAAACATCTCCAATGCCTGCTTCCATTCCAATTGTTTGAGATAATCCTACTGAGATATTATGAGAAACGCCACTTGTAACAGATTTACTCCAGTGATAACCTGAATTTTTATCTACTATATTTGAATCAATTAATTTCCAATCTAGCTTTTTTTGTAATTTCGTATCTGCTGCTATTGGATCCGTTTTAGGAATTGCTATTGAATATAGCACATCTCCTTTATTCCCTTTAGGTGCATAATTTTCGTCATCTTTAATCCAAGTGCCATCAGGTTTTACATACTTATAACCTGAAAACTTAAATATACCACTCATTGATGTATTATCTCCTTGAGCAATAACATCTACATATACATAATCAATTAACTTTCCATCTTCTGTAGAAACATGCCATTGACCAGGGAATTCTTCATAAGGACCCGTAGGGATGTAAGGAAGCTGCGTACCATTTTGAGCAACTTGCTCTGCTGACATAGGTGCTTGTCCTTCTTGAGAACTGATTACGACTGGAAGATTTCCTACATTCGTAGTCGTATCTGCTGAAGAAAACCCTGGTGCTACAAATAAAGCCGTACTTAATACAAATGCTGCCGGAATAATTTTTGTAATTTTCTGTCTTTTCATCCTACACACCTCTTCTGTTTTGATTTTAAATGATAAAATGTACATATTGCTGTAAGATCTATTTACCAAACTATAAGTGTAAAAGGAGTGAAACTATGTTTCTATTTGGTTTATCGAGAATAAATGTAGTTGATAAATTGATAAGAATGTAATTTTGGAAATAAAGCCTTTTGAACTTAAAGTTTTAAGTTACGTATAAATGATAGGGTCATCATCCTATCTATACATTATAATCGACTACATATAATGAAGAACCTTTTACTTTTTCTTTTGTTTCTCATAGAAGGTAAAGATCTTATACACTCATTAAAACACTATGTTTTTGCTTAGTAAATCATAAAATTTTGCTCAGTAAAATATATTATTTATATATTAATATTAATTGTTTTAAAAATAACTATCTTACTAAAATCCTTTTTATATAAAATATACTAACTTTCATTTTATATTTCTCTGAAAAATAGAATTATTATAACAGATTGTGGAAAATTAGTGACATAAAAATAATTTTAATATAATAAAATAATATTTCATATACCGTTTTCCTATATCTGACTATGCAAAATTGCATAAAATATAAGCGAGAAATACTTAAAATAAAGGTTTTTTAAACAGGTTAATATGAATGATAGCTCGTAAAATTATTATTCATTGAATAATAAATACATATTCTGTAAAAAATATTATTTAGATGAATATAAGGGCTGAAAGAAGATAAATATGTCGTAACAAGGGAAAGTGCTTTTTGTTAACATAAAACTAACGTGTTGAAAAAATGAAAGTCCCTTCAAAAATTTGAAGGGACTTTCATTTATGTAATCCTTGTTATTATAGGTTATAATTCACCCCGATACTGTAATACATCTCATCACTGAGTGTTACTCAGGATTCGCTTCTTGATTATGTAGAGTAACAATTTCTTTTATTTCTGCAACTCGTTCTAAATTAATTCCTTCTCTCTGTTCAACTGCTAAAGGATGATCAGTTGGTTCTAATTCGATAAATGGCCTGATTCCGATGTCTCTTGTATAAACATGTGTTTTCAAGTTTACTGTATCAGGATAACCTGGGATTGATGTAGAAAGCCATCCGAAGTATGGTTCTTCTGTTTTTCTTCCTTCCGTTTCCCATAATTCCATTGTTTTGCTGAAGCTTTCTTCGCTTAAAGACACCCACACATTCCAAATAAATACTTCGTTGTTATTTATAATGGGAATTTCTATACAGCCTCGAATGAAGTAATATTCTTTATCCATGATACAAATATCAGAGTTTATTTCAAAACGTTGATGTCTTTCATTTTCAGGAATATTGTAATAGTAAATAGGTGCATCACTTCCATAGCCTATTGGTAATTCATGTTCGGAATGAGTGCAACGAAATTTTTCGTAACTAATTTCTTTCTTATTTGTTCTTCCATACGATCTTCTTCTCCGCATTTGAATATATACTCCTTATTTCATTGTTTGTCTTACGTTACATACGAGAATTGATATGTCTATCATACTCTGTTTCATGAATATAGCATGTTGTTATATTTTATATGATATACAGGTTCATCGAATACAACTGCTCTTCATTCTTTTAAGCAGCCACTTTGGGGAACAATTTGATTGTCACAGGCCATTACCCGCAAAAAAATCCGAACTATGTGTGATAAGCGCTAGAGACCCTGAATACCCCAATTGATAAAATATTTTTATTTCTTAACTTTAACACTTGAATAGGAGGTAGATTTTTTAAAATTAACTCTAAAACCTAGGGCTATTAAAGCTCCAATACAAGAAGATAAACATCCGAAAACCAAATACATTGACAAATCTGTTTCTCCAATTATCACAGATGCTATCCCACCAATTGCGGGGAATAAAGCGACCATGTAACCACTCTTTGTTCCTCCTATTTTTTCTACAAGTTTTAAATAAAATAACCAAGCCAAAAAAGACGCAATAAAAGTTAAATACATTAGGGCTGATAAGTATGTAACGGTTGTAGGACAAACAATTGTTTGTCCTTGCGCATATACAATTGAACCAATTAACAAACTGCCTATAGTAAAACCAATAGCATTTGCATAAATTGGGTCTACCTTTTTGCTAGCATTTCTGGCAGAACAAGCATCTCCTACCGCGGTAAGAACTGTACCTAAGAGAGCTATCAAAATTCCTTTCATAGTAGATATTCCTTTGAAGTCACTTAATGTTGGATATATGAGAATACAAACACCTAAGATACCAAAAACTCCTCCAAGAAAAACTCTTGCATGTAGTTTTTCTTTAAGAAATATTCGTAGTGCTATTGGAGTTAAAATAACTTTTAAGGAAAAGATTAGAGTTACGATAGCAGCAGAAGACATGATAGTAGCATGATAGAGACATAGATAACTCAACGCAAAATTGCAAACGCCAAATAAAATGATGAATGGAATATCTTTTTTATTAGGTTTTCCATTAGGTTTCATAAACCATATGAGAACTAGAAATAAAATTGCGGTTAAAGCTAAGCGATATAATAATGATAGCTCTAAACTAACTGGTGTACCTTGAATTTTAACTGCAATAAAATTAAGTCCCCAAACAATTAAACAAAATAAGTACATAATTTTAATCAATGTAGAATCACTCCTGTTACATAAGTACTGTATGAATCCGTATACTTAATATTAATTTTCATTGTCATTTATAAAAGGTACAGTTTACAATAATTTCAAATGACAGTTGAGGTGTATGAAGTGAAAGAACTCGTTTTTAATATAGATCGGAGTAGTAATGTTCCAATGTATCAACAAGTTTATGTTTATATAAGGACACAGATATTAACAGGGAAGATTACGCAGTATACGAAACTACCTTCTATTAGACAATTAGCAATGCTTTTGAATGTAAGTAGAAATACAACACAGGTGGCTTATGAACAACTTCTAGCAGAAGGTTATATACGAAGTGAAAGTAAGAAGGGCTATTTTGTGGAGGTAAATATGGCCGAACAATTATTTACATATGAGCCTACTACAGTAACGCATAAACAGAGAAAAAAAGTTGTAAGTGAAACGATTGATTTTAAGATTGGGACGGTTGACAAGAAGAACTTTCCTATTGCAAAGTGGCGAAACTTAACGAATAAAGTTTTAATGGATCCTATTATGTATTCCTATGGGGACAAGCAAGGGGATATGTTGTTAAGGATGGCTATAGCAGATTACTTGTTTCAGTCGAGAGGTGTTAACGCTTCTAGTGAACAAATATTGATTGGCAGCAGTACACAACACTTGTTATTGATTTTGACACTGCTGTTAAAAGAGGAGTTTCAGCAGATAGCTGTAGAAGATCCTGGTTACAATGGGGCAAGAGAGATTTTTTCCTTACAATCATTATTAATTGAACCTATATCTGTTTCTGAAAATGGGGTTGATGTTCGTCAACTTTGGAAAGTAGATGCAAGATTGATATATGTTACACCAACACATCATTTTCCATTTGGATATACAATGCCTGTTAATGAAAGGTTAAAACTGATTCAATGGGCTGAGCGGATTGAGGGATATATTATTGAGGATGATTACGATAGTGAATTTCGCTACATTCATCACCCTGTTCCTTCTTTACAGAGTCTAGATTCCAATGACAGGGTTGTGTATGTAAGCACATTTTCTAAGGCATTATTACCTTCAATCCGTGTAAGTTACATGGTCTTACCGAAACGATTACTTCCTAGGTATGAGAAAATTTCGTCTTTACTAGAACAAACAGCTTCTTCTTTTCATCAAAGAACACTGGCTCACTTTATTTCAGAGGGATATTGGTATGCACATTTGAGGAAAATGAAATCTCTTTATAAACGTAAAATGAAGGTGTTGTGCGAAGAGATAAAGAATCATTTTGATAACTATATAGAAATCAAAGGAGATTCCTCTGGTATTTATGTAGTTATTGAAGTCAAAACTCAAATGAGTGAGAAAGATTTGATAAATAAAGCATCTAACAATGGAATTATTGTTTATCCATGCTCTCAATATTTTATTAAAAACGCACCTAAATATCCGCATATCCAATTAGGTTTGGGAAATTTAAGTGAACATGAAATTAAGGAAGGTGTCTGTAAATTAGCAAAAATATGGATTGGAAAAAATGAAATCTAAATGAAGTAAATAAATTTAATCTCGTTGATTTTCTTTTCTATAGAATTTACTTTTTTCTTTTAGAAAAAAATCACCTCTTAAGATAACGATATCTTCCGAGATGATTTTCATCAAACTTTATTCAAAAGCTACATTTAGCGTTTGAAAATCAAACTGAACAAATGTTTCTATAAAAGGAATAATAAAAAGGAGCCCTCTTCTAATATAAGAGAGCTCCTTTTTTATTATGCACCGACTGTAAACGTCGTCACAAAAGAAGGTCTTGCAAAAATACTCTTTTGTGGCTCGCCGCTTCCGCTTTTCTTCATTATAGAAATATTTGTAAAAAAGTTCGAAGATTATACATAAAGGGTGTGTTTTTTCAAATAATAAATGTACCATCATTTGGAAAGAAGGATGCGTTATGAAGAATACAAAGATGGTCCTTATTGGTTTTGTTTCCATTTTTATATTTGCGATTGTTCTATATAAACTCATTTTATTTACTGGCAGTTATATGATGGATGAAAAGAGACTTGTATTTCATTCTTCATCAAAAATTGTGGATCAGCGCGGAAAAGAAATTACAAAGCTTTATTTGGAAAATCGGGAATTGGTACGTATTGAAGATATTCCTTCATTTGTACAACAAGCTTTTTTAGCTGTTGAAGATGCGCGCTTTTATGAGCATCATGGCATTGACTTTCCTTCTATTGTAAGGGCACTTTATAAAGATGTTCTCGCTGGAGAGAAAGTAGAAGGCGGGAGTACGATTACACAGCAGCTTGTGAAAAATGTCTTTTTATCCCATGAAAAAACGCTGTTTCGCAAAATGAAGGAAGTTGCGATTGCGTTTCACTTGGAACAGAAGTATACGAAGCAGCAGCTTCTTGAGATGTATTTAAATCATATTTATTTTGGACACGGGGCATATGGCATTCAAGCAGCTGCTAAATTTTATTTTAATAAGGAAGTGCAGCAATTAACAGTTGAGGAAGGGACGATGCTGGCCGCTCTTCCGAAAGCGCCAAGTAATTACTCGCCATTTTTGCATCCTGAAAAAAGTAAAGAGCGCCGTGATTTAATTTTATCGTTAATGCATAAGCAAGGATATTTATCAGCAGAAGAAACGGTGGGATATCAAGGGAAAACAATTGCTCTTTATATGAATCAAAATGAGCAGGAGCTTGCGTATATGCCGTACATTGATATGGTAATTGATGAAGCGGCCCGCACTTATGGGTTATCACATCAAGAAGTGCTGCGCGGTGGATATACGTTTGTTGTGGCGATGGATGACAAGATGCAAAAGACAGCATATGAACAATTGCAAAATGTCCGTAATTTTCCGATGCAAGACGATCATATGCAAGGCGCCGCTCTTTTCATGGATAGTAAGACAGGCGGGATAAGAGCGGCAGTTGGAGGAAGGCATTATATTGCGCGTGGATTAAATCGAATTTACGCAAAGCGGCAGCCGGGCTCTGTATTAAAGCCGCTTCTTGTTTATGCACCAGCACTTGAAACGAAAAAATATACACCATATTCTTTATTAACAAATGAACGAGGTTCGTTTGATGGCTATGAACCGCGCAATTACAACGATCAGTATTCGAAAGAAGTAACGATGTATGATGCCCTGCTGCAATCGGCTAATGTTCCAGCTGTATCCCTGCTGCATGAAATTGGATTAGAAGAGGGGAAGCAATATTTGGAAAAAGGGAATATTCACATTCCTGAACATGGTCTTAGTACTGCACTTGGCGGTTTACAAGAAGGAGTTTCCCCATTTGAACTTGTGAAAATGTATCGTGCGTTTGTAGCGGATGGAAAAATCGTTGAACCGCATGTAATTGAGAAAGTGTTAAATCGACACGGAGAAGTAATTGGGCAAGCAACCGATAAAGAAATTAAAGTTTTTTCTAAGCAAACCGCTTGGTATATGACAAGAATGCTTGAAGGTGTTGTAAAAGAAGGGACTGCACAAGATGGTGTATATAAAGGAGCGCTTGCTGGGAAAACAGGAACAACGTCGCTTCCAAATCAAGAAGACGGAGCAAGAGATATTTGGTTTGTTGGGTATACACCTCATATTGTTGGAGCGGTTTGGATGGGATATGATCGCACGGATGATAAACATTATGTGCGTGGAAGCAGTTCTTATCCAACAAAATTATTTAAAACAATTTTAGCAAAAACAAATGTGAAAGCTGATTATACATTTGCACAGCCACGTGGTGTTGAGAACATTGGAGAGCCGATTCGCTTAAGTAAAGTGGACGATTTAGAAGCGAAGTTGACGTTTACTCCGCTTGGTTTGTTTACCGCAAAATTAACATGGAATCAACTTCCTGATAAGAGAGTGCAATATCGAATTTATAAAATAGACAAAGGGAAAGCGACTCATATTGATACAGTAACCGGAAAAGGGGAGTATGAAGTAAAATTTATGAACGTTTTTAAGGTCCCTCGTTTTTACGTTGTACCATTTAATCCGCAAACAAATCGAGAAGGAGAAAAAACAAAACGGGTTAAACCGTAATTTCAGCTTGTGTTATAATGAGAATGTTCTAAAAAAAGCAGAGTATTACCATATGTTTGTGTCAATTTCATGAACATCGTACATAATGTTGTGCATTTTGTTTTCACTAATTGTATAGTAAGAAAAGGTAAAGTGAAGCTTCCAGCGATAGGGATTACATGCTGATGGGAAGCTATCGCCAATCGGGCGCATGCCAGCAGTTCTCCCCCGCTTATCTTCTTTGGATTCCTTACAATTTTGAGGAGGGAGCGGGGGAGGTATTGGCCGTTAATACGGGATAAAAAGGATAGGGTTCGTTAGCTGTATTAGAAAAAGGGGGACAAGGGTTTGGTACGACAAATCAATGAAACATTTTTAAAAGCATGCAGAGGAGAACGCACGGATTATGTACCAGCATGGTATATGCGCCAAGCAGGTCGTTCTCAGCCAGAATACAGAAAGATTAAAGAAAAGTATTCTTTGTTTGAAATTACACATCAACCAGAGCTTTGTGCCTATGTAACGAAGCTGCCTGTTGATCAATATAATGTTGACGCTGCTATTTTATATAAAGATATTATGTCACCGCTTCCATCGATCGGTGTGGACGTAGAGATTAAATCTGGAATCGGACCTGTAATTGATAATCCGATTCGTTCGCTTCAAGATGTCGAAAAATTAGGGGAAATTCACCCAGAAGAAGACGTTTCATATGTGCTTGATACGATTCGCTTATTAACAACGGAAATGCTTGATGTCCCGTTAATCGGATTTTCAGGAGCGCCGTTTACGTTAGCGAGTTATATGATTGAAGGCGGTCCGTCTCGTAATTATCATAAAACGAAAGCGTTTATGTATGCGGAGCCAAAAGCATGGTTTGCGCTAATGGATAAGCTTGCAGATATGACAATTACGTATTTAAAAGCGCAAATTAACGCCGGCGCAAAAGCAATTCAAATTTTCGATTCCTGGGTTGGCACAGTAAGTGTGACGGATTACCGTTTATATATTAAACCAGCAATGGAGCGCATTTTCACAGAGCTTCGTCCGATGAATGTACCACTTATTATGCACGGCGTTGGAGCGAGTCATTTAGCAAATGAATGGCATGATCTGCCGCTTGATGTTGTCGGTTTGGACTGGCGCCTGCCGATTGAAGAGGCGCGTGCTCGCGGCATTCAAAAGGCTGTGCAAGGAAATTTAGACCCATCTATTTTACTTGCACCGTGGAATGTGATTGAAACGCATGTAAAAGCGATTTTAGATGAGGGAATGAAACAGCCAGGTTACGTATTTAACTTAGGACATGGTGTTTTCCCAGAGGTGAATCCAGAAACGTTAAAACAGATGACTGCATTCATACATGACTATTCAAGAGAACAGTTGGCGAAGTAAAGGAGAAGCCCATATGAAAAAGAAAATCGGTTTACTTGTGATGGCATATGGAACGCCGTATAAAGAAGAGGATATCGAACGTTATTATACACACATTCGCCGCGGCAAAACGCCAAGTGTGGAAATGTTAGAAGACTTAACAGAACGATACAGAGCAATTGGCGGGATTTCGCCTCTTGCGAAGATCACACTTGAACAAGCGGAAAAGTTAGAAGCATATTTAAATGAAATGCAAGATGACGTGGAGTTTAAAATGTATCTCGGCTTAAAACATATTGAGCCATTTATTGAAGATGCTGTGAAGAAGATGCACGAAGATGGAATTGAAGATGCAATTGCGATCGTTCTTGCGCCGCACTATTCTACTTTCAGCGTGAAGTCTTATATCGGACGAGCACAAGAAGAAGCTGATAAACTTGGCGGCTTACAAATTCACGGTATTGATAGTTGGTATAAAGAACCAAAATTTATTGATTATTGGGTGAACCAAGTGAAAGCAATATATGAAAAGATGACAGCTGATGAACGTGAACAAGCGGTCCTTATCGTATCTGCACATAGTTTACCGGAGAAAATCATTACACTTGGAGATCCGTATCCAGAGCAATTAAGTGAAACGGCTGATTATATTGCACGCGGAGCTGGAGTAGAAAACTATGCAATAGGCTGGCAAAGTGCTGGTAATACGCCAGATCCATGGCTTGGGCCGGATGTACAGGATTTAACACGCCAGTTGCATGAGAAATATGGATACACATCCTTTGTATATGCACCCGTTGGCTTTGTTGCTGATCATTTAGAAGTATTATATGACAATGACATTGAATGTAAAATTGTCACAGAAGAAATTCAAGCAAACTATTATCGCCCAGAAATGCCAAATGCAAAGGCCCCATTTATTTCTTGTTTAGCAGATGTTGTCATGAAAAAGTGGAGTGCAGTTTCATAAAGCAGGGAAGGAGGAAGCAGTCGTGAAAAAGAAGATAGTGATTATAGGCGGCGGGATTTCCGGCTTAACAACAGCATATTACTTGCAAAAAGAAATTCGGGAACAAAGTTTGCCGATTGACACAATGCTTATTGAAGCATCAGGAAGGCTTGGCGGGAAAATTAAAACATTTAGAAAAGATGGATATACAATTGAACGTGGCCCGGATTCGTTCTTAGAACGGAAAGAGAGTGCGGCAAGGTTAGCACGTGAATTACAACTTGGTGATCAACTTGTGAATAATGCAACAGGGAAATCGTTTGTACTTGTGAATAATCGATTGCACAGCATTCCAAGTGGTTCGATGATGGGAATTCCAACGCAAATTACACCATTTGTATTTTCCGGGTTGTTTTCTCCTATCGGAAAGCTCCGTGCAGGACTTGACTTTGTACTGCCTCGTTCTAAACCGGTATCAGATCAATCGCTCGGTCAATTTTTCCGTCGCCGTTTAGGAAATGAAGTAGTTGAAAATTTGATTGAGCCATTGTTATCAGGTATTTATGCTGGTGATATTGATCAGATGAGTTTAATGGCAACGTTCCCGCAGTTCTATCAAGTAGAGCAAAAGTATCGCAGCATTTCGCTCGGTATGCGTACATTGGCACCGAAACAGCCAAAGGATGCAAAGGCAAAAACAAAAGGAATCTTTTTAACGTTAAAAACAGGTTTACAATCTATTGTTGATGGGATTGAAGAGCGATTAGAAGATGGAACAGTTATGAAAGGGACGCGTGTTGAAAAAATCATAAAGATCGATGACCGCTATAACATTACGCTTAGCAATGGAAAACAAATAGAAGCAGATGCAGTTGTAATGGCCGCATCTCACAAATGGCTGCCATCGATGTTTTCTCAGTATAAACAGTTCCACTTCTTCCGTAACATTCCATCAACATCAGTTGCGAATGTAGCATTAGCATTTCCAAAAGAAGCGATTCAGCGTGACATTGAAGGAACGGGGTTTCTTGTGTCACGCAATAGTGATTTTACGATTACAGCATGTACGTGGACACATAAAAAATGGCCGCATACAACGCCAGAAGGAAAAGTACTCCTGCGCTGTTACGTTGGGCGTCCCGGTGATGAAGCAATTGTGGAACAAACAGATGAAGAAATGGTTCGCGTCGTGTTAGAAGACTTGCAAAAGACAATGGATATAACAGCTGAGCCAGAATTTGCAGTTGTTAGCCGCTGGAAAGAAGCGATGCCGCAATATACAGTTGGTCATCAACAGCGTATGAAAACGTTAAAGCAGTTCATGAACGAAGAATTACCGGGTATTTACTTAGCAGGAAGCTCGTATGCCGGTGCTGGATTGCCAGATTGTATTGATCAAGGCGAAGCTGCCGTAAAGTATGTATTGTCTTATTTAGAACAAACAAATCAAAAAGAGTTAATGGCGTAATAAGAGGAGCATCCCTTTGGAGAAGGGATGCTTTTTGTAGTTGTATGGTGTCTCTATTATATTTTTTATCTAATTATAAATCCTTTTTTGCGTATATGTTTAGAGATATAATCATTGAAACAACCCCAATGACTAGCGAAATGAAGCAAGGGGCCCATGCTTGAATGATTTGTGGAAATGTAATTGTAAAATGAATATGATTCGATTGTATTCCCTTTATAAGAGTAGGGAGGAGAAATGGCGTTAAAAAGATAACAAAAAAAGAAATGAGTTTTGTTTTGTCATAACCAAATTTAAATTGAACAGGGATTAGTATTCCAAATAGTATACTAAGAATTAAAAACGTTATTCCAAGGGTATGAATGTTTAATGTTTCTATGCCGGATGGAACAATAATAGATGTGATAATATGAATCATGACGATAGAAATGAAAATTACAAAAATAAAGAGATATTTTGCCTTTACAAATGCACTTCTTGTATATGGAGTCGCACAAAGCAAAGCCGCTCCTTTATATTTATCTTCAAATTTAGATACTGTACCAAACAAAATATACTCCACTAGAATTGTTGTTAAGAGGAAGCTGACTAGACCGCCGTCGCCTATTTGTGAAGAAATATAAATAGGAGCAATGGCAGTAAAAATGAATAAGACTAAGCAATACTTTTTAATTAGCATAAAATCTTTTATTACAAGGTTAATTAGCATTGTTATTACCTCCGATATAAGTAAGCATAATGTCTTCTATCGTTGGTCTTTCCATCAATACATCAGGCATAGTGCGCCGTACTTCCTCTTTTTTATTTGTAATCCCTTCAAATCCGTACTTTGATTGATGTAAAGTTAAAAAAAGTTTTTGAGTTTGTTCATTAATGAAGTGATTGTCTCCTTTTACTAGTGCATGTGTATCTATCAACTCATCTTTCCCTTCATTAAGTAAGATTCTACCGTCATCAATTAAGATGATCATGTCGGCGATTTTATCCAAATCAGAGGTGATATGAGTTGAAAAAAACACACTTTTTCCAGGCTTCTTCACAAAGTCGAGGAGAATATCCATCAATTCCCTTCGTACTAATGGATCTAAGCCACTTGTTGGTTCATCCATAATCAATAAATCTGCATGGTGGGAGAGTGCTAAAGCAACTGCATACTTCATTCGCATGCCTTTTGATAAGGTGGAAATTTTCTGATCTAAATTTAAATGAAACTGTTTTATGTAAGCTAAGAAAATTGATTCGTCCCATTCAGTGTAGCTAGGGGCAATCACATTTTTCATTTCTTTCAATGTTAACTCTTCATAGAAATATCCCTCATCTAATACAATACCAATCTTGTTTTTTGCCTTTCTTTCAATATCATCCATATTTTTGCCTAGAAAATTGATTTTTCCAGATTCCTTCAAAATGAGGCCTAAGATTGCTTTAATCGTGGTGGTTTTCCCAGAACCGTTAATACCGATAAAGCCTGTAATACAGTCTTCATGTAGTGAAAACGAAATGTTTTTTAAGGAAAAATGGTCATAAGCTTTATTTAAGTTGTTAACCTCTAAAACAGGGTTCACTTTTCATTCTCCTCCTCTAAAATTAAGTCCAGCATCGAATGAAGATCATCTTTATTTATTCCTAAATTTTGAGCCATTTTACAGACTTCTGTTAGCTTAACTTCCACCATGTGACGCTTAGATTCCATTAACATCTCTAAATTTTCAGGTGCCACATAGGATCCTTTACCAACTCTAGTAATAATAAATCCTTCAGCTTCTAGCTCAGCATAGACCCTTTTCGTAGTGAGGACACTCACATGTAGATCGCTGGCCAATGAACGGATTGAAGGAAGTTGTTCTCCTTCTTTAAGTTCATTATTAAAAATGGAAGTTTTAATCTGATCTTTTATCTGCTGGTATAAAGGCTGATCTGATACATTGTTTAAGATAATTTTCATTAGACACCCTCTTTGTTAATAATTGTTATGGTTAAACATACACATCATACACACCATGCACACTTAATAGTATAAATTACTATGATTGGAATAACAAGAGATTGTAGTGCAAAGGTTACTTGAATACAAAAAATTTAATTGGCTGATAGGAAGTTAATTTTTTGTAAATTTATATATAAATATAATGTCCTTTATAAAGAACTCTGCTATGATAGACATGCTAGGCATTGAGAAAAACATGTAGGGGGAGGATTTCTTTGAAAAAACTAGCAATTATCTTTTTTTCATTTGTATTTGTTTTACTAGCAGTGGATATTGTAGCAAAGGCCGAACAGGAACAAGTGTTAACTGTCGATGAAGCAATTCAGTTGTTTCAGCAGCAAGGTAAGAAACAAGCAGCTGTAGAAGGGTATATTGTTGGATACACACAAAATGCAGGTAAATATACGAAAGAACCAGCGAAATTTGGAGATACAAACGTTGCAATTGCCGCTTCTCCAGATGAAGTGAACGCTGATAAAATTATGCCTGTTCAGCTGCCGATAGGTGAAGTTCGTAAAGCAGTGAATGTAAAAGATCATCCAGAAAATATGGGGAAAAAAGTGCGTCTAACAGGTACGTTAGATAGTTATTTTAGTAGCCCAGGACTAAAGGCGGTTACAGCTTATGCGTTTCAAGATAAAGAAACTCAAAAAGTAAGCGATGTCATTGCTAGTCCAAACGGTGGCGAAGTAGAAAAGGGAACAGCAGTAACATTATCAACTAGAGCAGAAGGTGCTACCATCTATTACACGTTAGATGGGTCAAATCCAACGTCTCAAAGTATTCGCTATAATGAACAAATTATACTGAATGAAAATAGTGTCATTAAAGCAATTGCTGTGAAAGAGGGATTTGAAAATTCTAATATCGCGACATTCTCGTTTACAATGATAAAAAATGAACCAGTTCGTATTCACGATATTCAAGGGAAATCTCATATTTCTTCTTATAATGGAAAAGATGTGAAAGCGGTTACTGGTATTGTGACACAAGTAGATAAATCTGGATTTTATATGCAAGACCCGCAATCTGATGAAGATCCAGCTACGTCAGAAGGGATTTATGTTTATAAAAAAGATAGCGGCGTAAAAGTAGGTGATCTCGTTTCTGTCGATGGACAAGTGGAAGAGTTTATCGGACAAGGATATGCAGATCGTTTTGATACAGATTTATCGATTACAGAAATTAAAGCAAAGTACGTTATCGTGAAAGAGAGTAATCAAAAATTACCTGAAGCAGTTGTATTAGGGGAAAATGGTGTGAAAATACCAGATACAATTATTGATAATGATGGATTTGGCATTTTCGATCCAGCAGAAGATGCAATTGATTTTTATGAAAGTTTAGAAGGCATGCTTGTAACAGTGCCGCAGCCAAAAGTCGTTGGACCGCAAAAAAATGGTAATTTATATGTAACAACTGCGAATGGCAGCCAGAAAGTAACGACAAAATTCGGAACGCCGCTGCTGAAAGCTGACAATGCAAATCCAGAGCGCCTCTCTATTAAAGTTGCACGTAATTATGTAGCAAAATCAGGGGATCAACTTCTTGGAGATGTAACGGGTATCGTTGGTTATGATTACGGAAATTATCGCATTTCCCCAATTGCAGAGCTTCCAGCACTGCAAGACGGCGGATTTAAACAACTTGGTGCAAACATTCAACCGCGCCTTGATAAACTAACAATTGCAACATATAATATTGAGAACTTCTCAGCGAATAAAAAAGAAACGTCCGATGAGAAAGTAAGACGTCTTGCTTACGCTATTAAATACAATTTAAAAATGCCAGATATTATTGGTGTTCAAGAAATGCAAGATAACAATGGAACAATGAATGATGGCACAACAGATGCATCGCTTAGTGCAAAGCGCTTAATTGATGCGATTCAAGAAATTCGCGGACCAAAGTATGAGTATGTAGAAATTGCACCAGAAAATAATAAAGATGGCGGTGCGCCAGGAGCGAATATTCGCGTTGGTTTCTTCTATAATCCATCTCGCGTGAAATTAGCACAAAAACCAGTTTTACTTGAGAAAAACGTTGTACGAATTGGACAAAATAATGCATTATTTGACGACACACGTAAGCCGTTAGCTGCTGAGTTTACATTCCAAGGGCAAAATATCGTTGTTATTTCCAATCATTTAAACTCTAAATTAGGAGATGCATCGCCATTTGGAAAAATCCAGCCGCTTGTATTAAAAAGTGAAGCAAAACGCGTGCAGCTTGCTGAGGAAGTAAATGGTTTCGTAAAAGGCATTCAAGGACGACATGCAAACGCACCGGTTGTTGCCCTTGGCGATATGAACGACTTCGACTTCTCAAAACCAATGCAAGCATTAAAAGGCGACATTATGAAAGAAATGCTTGAAACAGTTCCACAAGAAAATCGTTACACATATATTCATGATGGAAATGCACAAGTATTAGATCACATTTTCGTAACGAATAACATTGCACCGCATACAATTGTTGATCCAGTTCATTTAAATTCAAACGTTATGGAAGAACACGGTCGTATGAGTGACCATGATCCAGTGCTTGCGCAAATTGATTTAAAGAAAGCTTCGTAATAAGCAAAACTGCGTTCAACGGGCTTGCATTGCCTGGTAAGTGAAAATGCACCCTATAAAATGGACAGTTTAATAAAAGGCCTTAGAACTTAAGCGCATAAAAGATGGTTTCGATGTTGTATCGGATCCATCTTTTTTAATTTTTTTGTCTCAATTACTGGCCTTGGTCGCACTGTTTCAATCGATTATGGATCAGATATTGGAGTGGTGGGCACGTTTTCAAATATTTAATATTCACCAAAATAATAAGGTGTTCTAAAATGTGAAGGCAATTTGTTGATTATTGTTTTTTTCTTTGCTCTTACACAAAGTAGTTTAGCTTACAAAAAGCCCAATGCACAATAATATATTTCTATATTAGGGGGTACCGTCCGCATTTTAACGAAAATATACGCTAAGCAAAATTTGGCATGAAAAAGCGTTGATTTTACTAATCTAAGAAAATCAACTAATCTCAAAAATGTCGGTAGTATTTGAGACAAATACACTTTAACGTAAAAAAAGCTAAAAATAGCTTAAATGGCGTCTCAAAACTTATCTTTAAATTAAAATCAAAATCCCAATTGAAATCATGCTATTGGTTTTTGAAAATCTCTTAGCGTATAAAAACATTAAAATGTGCGTGCTACCCCTTTTTAAATTTCTGTTCAATCTTATCATGTATTGATTCGATTTTTTCAGGCAACACAAATAAATATTCGATAAGGACTTCTAATAATTCTGTTACTAAAGTTATTGTTTCATCATCAATTTCCCGTTTCAATTCAAGCATTTCATAAAAAGAACCGTCCGGATGAACGAGGTAGCCAACATCTTGAATCTGTTTCGTTAAATCGATATAGTTTGGCAATTGCTCAAATTGCTGGGAAAGAGACAGCCCATTACTATCCTCTCCAAGAAAATGTTTGAGGACACTTTCAAGAACTCGTTTTGACATTACTGCAGCAGCAGAATTATCTTTTGACTGACTGACATTTAAAGCAGAGCGATATGCCCTGACAAGGTCTATAGGGATATGTTTATTGCGTTCGAGCTGGTCCAAAGGATCTCTTAAATCCGAAGGACTATAAATATAAACTTCTAATTCTCTATTTAATCGATTCGAATTAAACATAAGCACAAATTCTGATGGCTTTTTACATTCAGAACAAATCCCTTCTGCGAATAATCCTCTTTTTGTAACTTGATAATAATTCGTTTTCAACGTAAATTCACTTGATTTACCGCATTTAGGACACTGACTTTTAACATTTTTCGGCACCTTTAAATACCCATACTGGGTATGAGACAAAATGGCCCCTGGCAATATTCTCCTCATTTAAACCTCCTAAAAACTCAACCCTAATACGTAACTTATATAAATATTTCTGGTGACGATTCAGTCACCTCATGAAAATATAAGATAGTTAGAATATGTTTACCTGTTTTATCACAAGATGTAGTGGTATCGCAGAGTAGTTATTATTTCTGTATAGTTTATAATTGGTAATACCAATTTTTAAAGTTATACAAAAAGTATAACTTTAAAAATTATAATTGCAATCTATAATATGTGGAAATAATGGTTTTTTTTAAAAGTAGAGTATCACCATAAATGCCCACACTAAACGTATAAGCTAAGCAATTTCGATATGAAAAAACGTCGATTTTACTATTCTAAGTTTAGTATTGTTTCCAGTATAACGAGGTGGTGGTGGGCAACAACGTACAAAAACCCCGAATCAGGGACATGATTCGGGGTGCAGTTCACATAAGAAGAACGAGTGAGGTTCTTTTTATTTTTCAATATATAATTTGTTATGTTGAATACAAAAATACTCATTCTGCACGAAAAGGTAGCAGCAATTTATCTGCAAGGTACAAACTTCCATGAGCTAGGTTTTTGCGTTTTTTCACCTAGTACAATCCAACTTTTTTCTGCATTTACATTTTCATAATTTAATGGATAACCATCTGTAAAGATATTATATTCTGTAGGGTTATTCGGATTAATTTGAATTTTAAAGTCAGCTAAACTATCAGATTTTTGAGCAAGGTGAACCCAACTAGAATACTTAGACCAATTTAAATATTGATATTCATTATAATTCGAGTTCTTCATGTGAAGATATACGCTCTCACCATGGTGCAATTTTGCGTCATTTTCTTTGTAAAATTCAAATTCTATAGGTGTACCAGATTGTGTATTATTATTTCCATTTGCAAGTAGCACATAATCGTAACGAGTTCCTGCATACCATTTAAATGTTAAACCTTGATAAGGAGATTCACTTGGTACGATATAATAGTTTTTCCCTGCTTCTACGACATTTCCTTCTGCATCATAGATTAATGCCTTCTCTATACTTGGAGCCTGCTCATTTTTAGCAAAAGTTTTAAACCAAAGATTTAAGAAACCTGCTGTATTGCGCTGAGCTGCTGTTAAGCTTCGCTGCACAGCAGGGATAACCATCTCTTGCCACAATTGTTCTTTACCACTATTGTAATACTTCAATGTATTATCATTAGTGATATTCTGGATTTCAGGTTTAGCTATCTTTGCTACATAATCAATCCATTCTTCAGGTTTAGTGAAAGAATCGTTATAATTCCCGCCAGTATTGACTGCAAATTGATCTTGAATGGTTGTCACATAATTTTCAAAGGCACTATGATATTTGATAGCCCTTGTATCAATTGCGGTAAAATTTGCTGCATGCATAGGTTGTGTAGCATCTGTAAGATAATGCGTGGCTACTCCTAAATAATAGAAAGCTTTTTCATAGTCTTTATTTCGAAAATGTTCTCCAGATTCATAAAAGTATTTCTTTCCTTGTGTAAGAGCTGTTGGATCTGTTTCTCCTCTATAATTTTTCTGAGTATCAGGATCATAAAAGTGAGACTTCCATCCACCTTTGAAAATTCCGCCGATTCCTAACCCGCCATCGTTAAATTCAGAATTATAATCTGCATCATATAATCCTTTTGAAAATAAATCTTTATATTGCGGGAAATTTAAGAAGTCTACAGCCTGTTTATTTATTTCCACATTAGATTCTGTTTTCATAATTTCAATAGCTTGTTTTGCAATCCATAAATGTGTACTTTTATCAGAATGATACGGAGCCTCTGCAGACCATTTTTCAGCAATGGGATCATTCTCATTTAAATCAATTTGATCGAGATGAGCATAACTATGTTGAGGGAATGCTCCTAAAATGCTTAAAGTCGTTCCAGCTATACATAGTGTTGATATAATTTTTTTCATTTTATCTTCCTTTCTAACTATAACATTATAATAATCATTATATATAAAATAATAGTTATTTCAATATTTCTATGTACAATTCTTTTGTTTTTTCCTACATTGACACTTTTTTGTTACAATGTAATAAGAAATAAAACTTGAAAAAGTTGGGAAGCTATGGTAATATCATAAACGTACTATATGACCGGAATGTTCAAATGGTCATTTTGGAGGTGAAAACATGGCAATTGATCGAAAACGAGCAATTATTGAAGCAGCAACAAAATCTTTTTCTGCGTTTGGTTATAAAGCAACTACGATGGATCAAGTTGCAAAGCTTGCGAATGTTGGGAAAGGAACAATTTATACGTTTTTCAAAAATAAGGAAGAGCTGTTTGGTGAAATTATTTCCAATTTAATTACAGAAATGAAGCAAGTAGCAGAAATGACAATTGATTCAAATGAACCATTTTTTGAAAACGTACATCGTGCTTTATATAGTATTTTAGAGTTTCGAAAAGACCATCAACTGATGATTAAGCTCATTCAAGAAGAGCGAGATATGGGAACAAAAGAAGTGCAGGATGTGATGAGACAACTGGATTCTACAATTATTACATTTATTAAATCACGCCTTGAAGATGCCATTGCCAAAGGTGAGATTATGGAATGTGATCCAGAAATTACTGCATTTATCATGGTTCGTTTGTATATATCTCTCATTTTTGACTGGGAAAAACATCATGAACCGTTAGAAAAAGAGCATATTGCTGAGCTTTTTGAATTATATTTATTAAAGGGATTGTCAAAATAAGATAATCCTCTTATTATTATAAAATATGACCAATTGAATGATTTGGTCATAAGTTAGTGAAAGGGGGAATTGTAAGAAGATAGCAGCACATACGAGAGGATGATTTGGTCGTTATTTTCTTCTTTTTTTTACAAAAAATGACCAAATGAACAAAATGGTCAACAATTTAAAGGGGGGAGTAAACAATGCGAGGATTGAAACTGCTTGGAAAAGAGTTTGCTACGATCATCAGAAGCAAAAAAATCTTAATTCCAATAATTGCAGTCTTATTTATTCCAGTATTGTACGCTGGTATGTTCTTATGGGCGTTTTGGGATCCATATAAACAATTAGATGATTTACCAGTTGCAGTTGTAAACCTTGATGAAGGTGTAGTGTATAATGGAAAACCGATTGAAGCTGGTAAAGAACTTGTTGATAACTTGAAAGAAAAAGAGGGTTTCAAATGGGAGTTTGTCAGCGAGAAAACAGCAAAAAAAGGAATGGACGATCGTAAATACTACATGACGGTCCGCATCCCAAGTGACTTTTCTAAAAATACAACAACATTGTTGGATGCAAACCCTAAAAAATCAAAACTAGAGTACATTCCAAATGAAAGCTTAAACTTCTTATCCTCACAAATTGGTGGATCAGCCATTGAAAAAATTAAAAGCGAAGTATCAGCTACAGTAACGAAAACATATGCTGAGACAATGTTTGATTCATTAAAAGATGTATCGAAAGGCTTTGCGGATGCAAGTGATGGGGCTGGTCAGATTCATGATGGATCAGGGAAAATTACAGATGGAATAGGCCAGTTATCTGGGAAGGCTAATGATGGATTGAATCAATTATCAGATGGTTCACAGAAAATTACAAATGGCTTAGGTGAGTTGAATAGTAAAGTAAGTGCAATGCCAGGTGGGGTGAACCAGTTATTAGGAGGTTCACAGAAAATTACAAATGGCTTAGGTGAGTTGAATAGTAAAGTAAGTGCAATGCCAGGTGGGGTGAATCAGTTATTAGGCGGTTCACAGAAAATTACAAATGGCTTAGGTGAATTAAATAGTAAAGTAAGCGGCATGCCAGATGGGGTGAATCAGTTATTAGGTGGTTCACAGAAAATTACAAATGGCTTAGGTGAATTAAATAGTAAAGTAAGCGGCATGCCAGATGGAGTGAATCAGTTATTAGGTGGTTCACAACAAATTACAGGTGGCCTAAATGAACTAATTAATCCTGAAGGGAAATTGCAATCAAATTTAGGTCAGTTATTAGGTGGTTCGCAA
This sequence comes from Bacillus sp. 103mf, assembly GCF_900116295.1. Lineage (GTDB taxonomy): Bacteria > Bacillota > Bacilli > Bacillales > Bacillaceae_G > Bacillus_A > Bacillus_A bruguierae. Next base: position 414,964 of record NZ_FPAF01000002.1, on the reverse strand, counting down.
CAAATTACAGATGGATTAAAGGGTGCTCAAAAAGGTGCACAAGATATAAGTTCAGGAGCCTCTGGACTTTCGCAAGGGGTATCTGAATGGAAGAAACAAGCAGATACACTAAGTGGTGTTGCGCAACAGACAGCCGGAGGGGCTCAACAAGTTTCAAAAAACTTAGCGGATTTAAATAAACAAATTGAAAATTTACCAGAAGAATATAGAAAACAATTACAGCCCACTGTTCAAGCAATAATGGCCGGTAGTGAACAAGTTTCTAAAGGTACAGCAGGAGTTGCGCAAGGCGTACAAGGTTTAGCTGGAGAAAAAGGTGCTAAAAAAATTGAAGCCGGAGCAACAAAACTTGCAAGTGGAGCAGATAGATTAGACAAAGAAGGAATAAGTCCATTAGCAGAGGGATCAAGAAAAATCACAGGTGGTCTAGGCCAGTTAGTAGATTCAAAAGGGGAATTCCAAACTGGCTTAAATAAATTGGCAAATGGGTCAGGACAGCTCACAGGTGGTTTAAATACCTTAGCGGATAGTGCGGGTCCATTAGCAAACGGAGTAAATGCTTTATATGCAGGCTCAGGAAAAATCACAGGTGGTTTAAATACCTTAGCAGGTAGTGCAGGCCCACTAGCAAACGGAGTAAATGCTTTATATGACGGCTCAGGAAAAATCACAGGCGGACTAGGACAATTCGTAGATCCAAAAGGAGATTTCCAAAATGGGCTAACTAGTTTAAAAGACGGTTCTGGAAAAATCACAGACGGTTCAAAAGAACTAGCAACAAAACTCGGCGAAGGTGCTGAGAAAACAAGTGAAACAAAAGGCGATGAGAACAAATATGATATGTTCGCTAGTCCGGTGAAAGTGAAAACTGAGAAAATGGCAGAAGTTCCAAACTACGGAACAGGCTTTACACCGTACTTCTTATCTCTTGGTTTATTCGTTGGGGCATTGTTATTATCTATCGTGTTCCCGTTACGCGAAACAGTTGGTATACCGAAATCAGGATTTAGCTGGTTTATTAGTAAGTTTGGGGTACTACTTGCAGTTGGTGTGATTCAAGCGCTTGTGGCGGATGTAGTATTACTGTCTTGGTTAGATATTGAAGTACAAAGTGTTTCGTACTTCGTATTGTTTAGTATTATTACAAGTTTATCGTTTATTGCGTTAGTTCAATTTTTAGTAACGACTTTCGGTGATGCAGGACGCTTTATTGCGATCTTGACATTGATTTTACAGTTAACAACAAGTGCGGGTACATTCCCACTTGAGTTAATTCCGAAACCGCTGCAAGTATTTAACGCATGGTTCCCGATGACATATTCTGTATCAGGACTTAAAGCAGTTATTTCAAGCGGAGACTTCAGCTATATGTGGCAAAACGCAGGTATTTTAATGATCTTCATTGTTCTGTTATCACTTGGAACAATTGGTACATTAACTTGGATGCATAAGCGTCAATATGGGAAATTTTCTGACGCAGAATAATTGATAAATCCTAAAGGCTTGTAGCCTTTAGGATTTTTTATGTTATGGAAAGTGAGTTGTGGTTCACCGTCCACCTGTATAGTTAATAATGTAATTGACTTTGTTTTAGAGCAAAACATACGGAACAACTATATCAATCAATTTTAATTTTTCGACATATAAGTTGCTGTTATGCAGACTGCAGCACGACCTGTACTCGCTTTCTCCCTTTGTTTTAAAAAATCGCATGTGGCAGGAAAAGGCCCTGACCGCTTCTATGCACGGCCAGATGCTCTCGTCCTCCCCCTAAAAAAGAGGTTTTTATGTCGGTTTTTTAATTTGGATATATATATAGAAGTCAATTTAACTAAAGCTAGGTTTTCAGGCACTTACATTATGGACGATAAAATTTTACATGCTTATCATTGCGATCAAACCAACCTTTAAATGCCCAGTTAATCCATCCACCATCTCCTTCATTGGTGAATTCTCCGTCTTCAAACACCCATATGCCGTAAATTGTTCCATTATAATTTGTTGAACCATAAAATTTAACTCCTCTAAATTGTTCAACATACCCTTGATTTAAATTAAAAACCATTACATTATAGCGCTGACCTGCTGAGTAAAAAGTTGATTCCATTACATTTTTTACAAATCCGGAACGGTTAGCGTTAGCATTGACAGCATCTCTAATTCTATCAGCGATACCTAGGACATCAACATTAACATTTAAATTGGCGCTAGCTGCAAGTTTTAAACTAGTATTCGGTTGGTTTTCCATAGATAAATGAAATGTCTCATTAGAAGCAACTTTTTCTTGATTGTAGTTAGCAATAGATTGTTCTTCTGCGCTAACGTGAGGGATAGAAATTGTACTTAATCCGATAGCACCTGCGAATGCGATTCCTGCAAATTTTTTCAGTTTACTCATGTTAAAGACCTCCTGTGTTTTGAAAATGTTATTTCAACTTGATTTTATCTTCCAAAATTTTGTGCTTGAAGTAGTGATATTTAATTCACGTAGTTACATTTTTGAAAGTTTCTTTTATCTCAAGGGCTTTTGATATCGGGTTTTTGTTGATAAAAAAATGACAGATAATTTTGTATATGATTTAGGAGGTGAATGTAAAAAATGTTCTGTTCGAATATAATTTAATCGCTTATCTATGCGTTAAGGAGTTTTTTATTATATGATGCTATTTTTTTCTTTCGCTGTTTTCGTAAGAATTGTTGCGATCTTGACCATACTGATAAAAGGTTGACTTTCAACTATATAAACCCATTTTAATTTTTCGATGACCTGCACTCGCTTTCTCTCTTTGTTTTAAACCTCGCATGTGGCAGGAAAAGGCCCTGACCGCTTCTATGCACGGCCAAATGCTCTCGTCTCCCCCTAAAATGAAAGGGATTTTTATGCCGTTTTTTAACTTGTATATACAGTAAATAGAATTCAAAGGAGGGTTAACATGAAAGATGAATTAAGTATAAATATCTATTTAGATGAAACGGATACTCCGTTTTCAAGATATTATAGCCCAGATGATGTTCACCTAAGCTCTGACCTTGAAGATTTTCTTTTGTCAAAGCTGCACAGTGGCAAAAGAAAAGACATAGAAATATCTTTCTTCGGTCAGAATGATTTTGACGAAAAGTCATTGAAGACTGCCACATTTAATACTTTTTCTAATCTCTTGGAGGAAGAGGAATATACATATGCTAGAAATGTCAAAAAGACTATTGTGTTGTTTGTGATTGGTATTATTGTTGGGGTGATATACTTGAAGCTTTCAAGCAATCATGCCTATATTGGAGGAGTATTAAGCATTGTGTGTTGGGTTTTTATTTGGTCAGGTACAGAGGTTTATTTTTTTGAAAATCAGCAAATCAAACAAACTATCAGGAAATGCAAAAATATTCTAAATGCGAATGTGCGCAAAAAATAAAATTGCAGTCAATATTTACATTCGTGAAGATGATTTCCGGATTCGATCTTGTGCATGTATTTGGATTATTGTTTAAAGTTGGAAATTGTGATGAAGATTAATATCACTATAGTTCATAAATAAATAAGACCTCGATTTGATCGGAGGTCTTATTCTTATCGCCAAAAAACAACAATCTATACGAAAAGCTTTTTCTTTTTACGAGAACGGTGTACGCCGTAACTTACAAGGATAAGTGTGAAAATGAGCCAAGCAAATGGTGCATATTTTTCGGCGAATGTTTTCATTTTCATATTTTTTGTGATTTCTTCTTTTGTTTTACCTATTATAATTTCAGAACCATTATATCCTTCAAGTGTGTTTCCTTTTTTAACGCCAAAAATTAGAGCTTCCGTGTTATTTTCAATCCCGTGATAGCGATATCCTTTACTATGTATCGTTAATTGTGTGTCGTCTTTTTTTAATGTATAGTCTTCAGTCGTAGCAATGTCTTGTGAAGAAAGTGGAATAGGCTCGATTGCCAAGCGAACTTCTTTTTCGTTTAGAGTAGGAAGTGACTCACCATTTACAGAAAGATGCGCAGGAATATGTTTTTCTGTATCCGTAGTTTTCCAACTTGCTTTTTTTCTTCTATATGATTTTTTTTCGAGTAAAGCAAATTCTTTATTTACTTTTGTTTCATCTGTAACGGGTTGTTCAGCCGTTATGTTTCCTTTTAATAGGATCACACCGTCTTTCGCTGTTTGAAAAGAGGATACTTCTTTTGTTTCTTTTAGCTTGTTTACAGCGTCGTTATAATGTTCCTTTCCAAAAAGTGAATTGATGGTTTGTACAGTTAGGATGATGTATAAGATTACTAGTACGATGATGCCCTTTTTCACGATTGTTCCCCCTGAAAAATAGTTTGAATGATCTCTATATCTATTATTTTACAGAAAAACATATATTGGGGACAATTCCGTATTATTACATTAACCTTACAAAATTGTAAGGTTGAGTTTCGTTGTATGGGAATGTAGATGTGTTTTACAATAACTTTTGATATTCAAAGTATATAAATCCATAATGATGGAGAACAGATATTTACCAGTCGTATATTTCCGAGAAACGACAGCAAAGAAATTTATTTTTGTATTATTACAAGCAACAAAATGGGATTATGAATAAGAAGAGGTGGAATGTATGAAGAGCTTATATGCAATTGGAGAAGTTTTAATTGATTTCATTCCTATTCAAAAAGGAAAGGCTCTAAAAGATGTAATAGAATTTCAACGAGTTCCAGGAGGAGCACCTGCGAATGTAGCAGCTGCAGTTGCAAAATACGGTGGAACATCATGCATGCTTACAAAACTAGGTACCGATGCATTTGGTGATTTCCTTTTAGAACAATTACAAGAAGTAGGTGTAAAGACAGACAAGGTTACAAGAACGAATGAAGCAAATACAGGCCTTGCTTTCGTCTCATTACGTGAAGATGGTGAACGTGATTTTTCCTTTTATCGCAATCCTTCTGCAGATTTGTTGTTTCATGAAAATGAAATAGATGATAGATGGTTTGAAAAAGGCGATATTCTTCATTTTTGTTCCGTCGATTTAGTAGAAAGCCCGATGAAATATGCACATGTGAAGGCAATCCACTCTGCGAAAGCAAAAGGAGGGATTATCAGCTTCGATCCTAACGTACGCCTGCCGCTTTGGAAACATGCTGAAGATTGTAGAAAAACGATTTTGGAATTTATTCCGCTTGCACAGATTGTTAAAATTTCAGATGAAGAGCTGCCGTTTATTACTGGTATTTCGGATACAAAAGAGGCTATTGAGTCCTTGTTTGTAGGAGATGTAAAGGTTGTTATTTATACAAAAGGAGCGCAAGGTGCGGAATTATATATGAAGGATAAATGCTATCAATCAAATGGATATCGTGTTGTAGTGCAGGATACAACAGGTGCAGGAGACGCATTTATTGGCGGTTTCCTGTATAAATTGCTAGAGAAAAACGTGAGACAACAAAATGTAGAAGAGGTGCTTCATATGCATTGGCAGGAGATACTAACATTTGCGAATGCAAGCGGTGCCCTTACTACGACAGGAAAAGGAGCAATATCTTCTATTCCCGTAAAAGAAGATATCTATAAGCTGCTTCAAGGGTGACCTATTTATATACAAGTAAAAAAACGATATAAAGCCCTCTTTCTTTTGAGGGGACGAGAGCATCTGGCCGCGCATAGAAACGGTCAGGGCCTTTTCCTACCACATGCAAGGTTTAAAACAAAGGGAGAAAGTGAGTAGCGACCATGTTGTATTCTGCATAGCAGCGACTTACAAAGAAAAGCGGAGCCGACTTCTTAGACATGAGGGTCTAGGAGGCAGAGCTAGACAAAGATGTCGAAAAATTAAAATGGATTTATATAAATAAAGTGAAACTTCCATCAGTGGGGATTTTCTTCATCTCCACTAATAGAAAGTCCGATTAATTGGGCGTTATCCTCCACTATCTTTTTTTTCTTCTTACGAGAACGATGTATGCCCTGCAAGGGTAAGTGTAAAACTTAGCCAAGCAGAGCGTGCATATTTTTCGCAATATTTTCTTTCATTTTTCCTACTATAAATTCAGAACGATTATACCCTTCAAATGTGTTTCCTTTTTTAACTTCAACAATTAATGCTTCCGTTTAGTGAAAAACAAGTAACAAAACAGAAATTGTGAATTATTAGAAAAAAATTAATAAATTGGTATTTTCCCTTTTTTTTCGACATGAACAGACATTATACTTTAGATGAGTTGGATAACTCAGGAAATTATGCGAGGTGAAAAATATGAAAGGTAAAAAAAGCAATGATTACAGGTTCATTAGGGGTAGGTGTGTTGACGATGGAAGGCCATGCAGAGGAAAAAATCAATTACTAGTTCAAATGCAAGAAGATTCATTTCAGACAGGTGAGCTTATCGTATCATCAAACATTCACTGGAAACTGTAGTGAAAGATACTCTCAAGAGGAAGACAAAGCAAGCATTGGCTTAACAACAAGTTATCTGTATGCAAGACGGCGTATGAAAAAACTTTTGTGGCTTATGTATTGACATTACTAATGTTAGAGGGTGTTTTTTTGATAGAGCATAATCGAGTCGTAGTGGTGAATCATAATGAAAAAGGGCAATTGACGTCTGACCTACCATTTGAGCATTAAAACAAAGAAGAAACGATCGTCAGTAAGCATGATTGTTTCTTCTTTATTTTTTTACAGAACTGTCGTTTTTTAAATTTGTATTTTGGAGTATGTTAAAATATTAACTTGATACCCCTCTATAATGACATTTTTTCTAATGTTTATAAGTATACTTTTCTTGTTTTTAACATTTACAATATCAATATAGTAATTTCTTATTAAGGTGTGTTGCAGTTTCCAATTATATACTATATAATTCTAATTAAGAAAACGTTTTCATTTAAAGGGGGAGAATTTCGTGTCGACGATCGAGGACGTAGCGAAATTAGCGGGGTTATCAAGAACAACGGTTTCTCGGGTGATTAATAACCATCCGTATGTATCCGACGAAAAGAAAAAGAGAGTACAATTAGCAATGAAACATCTTGGATTTGTTCCGAATTCTGCGGCGAGAAGACTACGTAAGCAAAAGACGGAAACAATTGCAGTATTGGTTCCGCGTGTGACAAATCCTTTTTTCAGTAAATTTATTGAGGCGATTGAAATTATGGCTTCAGATCATAAATATAAACTGATTATTTGTCAAACAAGATATTTACCAGAGAAAGAGTTGGAGTATTTACAATTGTTATCTACGAAACAAGTAGATGGGATTATTTTATGTTCACTTGAAAATGCTTGGGAAGATGTTGAGCCTTATTTACAGCATGGACCGATTGTTTTATGCAATGAATATATTGAAGAAGCAAACATTCCAACTGTAAACTTTGATCATGCACAGGGAGCGTACATAGCAGCGAAGCATGTATTAGATCAAGGATATCGTCATCTTGTCTTTTGCCGTGGCAGAGAGACAAAGGTGATCAACCAGCAGAGAAAAATGGGCTTTTTGCGTGCTGTAACAGAGGCAAGCAAACAAGTGGAGTCAATTGACTTTGTTGAAAGCGCTTACTCTATTGATGATGGAAAAAATATATTCTATGAGTTTTTGCAAGACAAAAAAAATCCTACCGCTATTTTGGCAGGGGGAGATGAAGTCGCAGCAGGAATTATCGCAGAAGCAAACAAACAGGGCTGGAGCATTCCTGATGATTTAGCTGTAGTTGGTTTTAATAATCAGTTCTTATCACAAATTACAGACTCAGGTATTACGACGATTGATCAGCCAATTGATGAAATGGCGCGTAAAGTTGTGGAACTGATGATGGATAAAATTCATACGAAAAATTATCGAAATAAAGAAGTGTACGAGTTTGAACTGGAGCTCTTGGTGAAAGGGTCGACAGTGAAAAATACAATGATGCTAGCCTAGTAGATGATATCTGCTAGGTTTTTTTATGTTTATAATCTATTATTCTTCATGCGTACAATCTTCGCACTTATTGTGGTACGCTTCGTGCTGCTCATCAATCTCTCTTCCGCAATGGGAACAAGTTTTTGCCGGTAAATTTCTAAAAAACTCCATCGGTTGATCTAACATGTAAATCCCTCCATTTTCATTTGTTAGTATTATTGTATTAGTACAAAAGGTTGAAGTCAATAACTGTTTTATAACAAATTTGAAAATAATGAAAATGTGTAGAAAATCAATTATAGTTAAGAATGTAAAATAGAAAGTGAAACAGAAAGGATGAACGGATATGAAAATGACGGTTGTCGGCTTTTGGGGCGGTTTTCCAGAGGTGGGAGAAGCAACGTCTGGATATTTATTTGAACACGATGGCTTTCGTTTACTTGTCGATTGTGGCAGCGGTGTACTAGCACAGCTTCAAAAATACATAACGCCTTCTGACATAGATGCGGTTCTATTATCGCATTATCATCACGATCATGTTGCTGATATTGGGGTACTTCAGTATGCACGTTTAGTTACAAGCCTGATAAATGGTGCATTACCAGAACTGCCGATTTATGGACATACCTTTGACGAAAATGGGTTTGTCTCGTTAACACATACGCCTTATACGAAGGGGATTGCATATCATCCAGAAGAAACATTGCAAGTTGGTCCGTTTTCTATTTCGTTTTTAAAAACAGTACATCCAGTAACTTGCTTTGCGATGCGTATTACAGCAGGTGGGAAAACTGTTGTATATACAGCGGATTCGAGCTATATTCCAGAGTTTGTTTCATTTGCACAAAATGCAGATATATTTATTTGTGAATGTAACATGTATGCACATCAAGATGGATCAAAAGCTGGGCATATGAATAGTACAGAAGCAGGAGAAATTGCAAAACATGCAAATGTAGGAGAACTGCTTTTAACTCATTTGCCGCATGCAGGAGAGTTATCAGACTTGGTAACGGAGGCAAAACAAATTTTTAACGGCCGCATCGTACTCGCACATAGCGGTTACGTTTGGGAATCTTGAGGTGAAACGATGTTATTTATTGATAATAAAGGAATCACAGATCCAACGATTAACTTAGCGATTGAAGAATATTGTGTAAAAAACTTAAACATTAATGAAACGTATTTACTGTTTTACATTAATGAACCATCTATCATTATCGGGAAGAATCAAAACACAGTGGAAGAAATTAATGCTGATTACGTACGTGAAAAGGGAATTCACGTTGTAAGACGTCTTTCTGGCGGCGGCGCTGTGTATCATGATTTAGGAAACTTAAACTTTAGTTTTATCACGAAGGATGATGGGGATAGTTTTCATAACTTTAAGAAGTTTACAGAGCCGGTGACAGTAGCACTTGGAAAACTAGGAATTAACGCAGAATTAAGTGGCCGCAATGATATTTTAGCGGAAGGAAGAAAAATTTCTGGTAATGCCCAGTTCCTTACAAAAGGACGTATGTTTAGTCACGGTACGTTATTATTTGATTCTGAAATCGACCATGTTGTGTCGGCGTTAAATGTAAAGATGGATAAAATTCAATCAAAAGGAATTAAATCGATTCGCAGCCGCGTTGCAAATATTGCGGAATTTTTAAGTGAGAAAACTACAATTGAAGAATTTAAACAGTTGCTTTTAGAAAATATTTTTGAAGGGGAAAATGAGATTCCAACGTATGAATTAACGGAAGAAGATTGGAAAGAAATCTATAAAATCTCAGAAGAACGTTATCGAAATTGGGAATGGAACTACGGAAAATCTCCAAAATTTAACTTACAGCATTCACACCGTTTCCCAGTTGGACAAGTAGATGTTCGGTTAGAAGTGCAAAAAGGCGTAGTCTCAGAATGCAAGATTTACGGGGACTTTTTCGGTATTGAAGATGTACGTGACATCGAAGAGCGCTTAAGTGGTAAGGTGTTTGATCAGGAAGCATTTGCGGCGGCGCTAGCTGATGTCGAAGTACTACGTTATTTTGGCAATATAACAAAAGAAGATTTCTTATCTTTATTCTTTTAACCATTTAAAAAACAACCATATCTTACGTGTGGTTGTTTTTTTATATATGTTTTATGAAATGTAACTTGCACTGGCAATTTTCTTTTAATATAATGTATTTAGAATTTTTTAAATTTTACATAAGGTGGGGATTTTGTGAATCTCGTTCAAAGATTAGCCGAAACGGTGAAAAAGAAAGGAGACAAGCCGGCTTATATTTTTCAGGATCAGTCGGTATCTTATGACCAATTTAACGGAATGGTCATAAAGTTTTCTAGTAATTTAGCAAAAATGGGCATTGGAAAAGGGGACAATGTCGCATTAATTGTTGGGAATTCGCCGCACTTTTTAATCGGTTTATACGGAGCGATGCGTGCCGGGGCAACAGTTATTCCAGTCAATCCGATTTATACACCAGATGAATTATATTACATTTTACAAAATGGAGACGTTAAAGCAATCATCACACTAGACATCCTTCTACCAGTTATGCAATCACTTACATCTAGACTTCCTTCTATTGAAAATATCATTATTTGTGAAACCTCAGCAGATTCAACTCATCAAGAAACCGAAAATTTGAAAACGTTTACGAATTTAGTGGCGAGCGGGGACCTCGCTTATCAAGGTCCAGATATACAAGAAGAAGACGTTGCCGTTATTTTATATACATCAGGAACGACAGGAAAGCCAAAAGGTGCGATGTTAACGCACAAAAATTTATATAGTAATGCGAACGATGTTGCTTCGTATTTACAGTACTCAGAGCATGACCGTGTAATTGCAGCGCTGCCGATGTTCCATGTATTTTGTTTAACGGTTGCTGTCAATGCGCCAATTGTAAACGGCGCCACGATTTTAATGTTACCGAAGTTTAGCCCGAAAGAAGTATTCCGTATTTGCCGTACATACGAAGCTACGATATTTGCTGGCGTACCAACGATGTACAATTATTTATATTTACATGAGGACGCAAGTGCCGAAGATGTTCAGACACTTCGTTTTTGTATTTCTGGTGGTGCATCTATGCCTGTTGCCCTTCTTAAAAACTTTGAAAAACGATTCCATGCTATTGTTTCAGAAGGGTACGGTTTATCAGAGGCATCACCTGTCACTTGTTTTAATCCGCTTGATCGTCCACGTAAACCAGGATCGATTGGAACAAACATTTTGAATGTGGAAAACAAAGTTGTCAATGAGTTAGGCGATGAAGTACAAGTTGGAGAAGTGGGAGAATTAATCGTTCGCGGCCCGAATGTAATGAAGGGCTATTACAAAGCGCCAGAAGACACAGCCGCAACACTTCGAGATGGTTGGCTTTACACAGGCGACTTAGCAAAAATGGATGAAGAAGGTTATTTTTACATTGTAGACCGGAAAAAAGATATCGTCCTTGTTGGCGGTTATAACGTCTACCCGCGTGAAGTAGAAGAAGTGTTATATATGCACGAAGCGATTGCGGAAGTAGTTGTAATCGGAGTTCCAGATGAAAAATTAGGCGAGGCGGTTAAAGCATACGTCGTACCGAAAACGACAAATGTGACAGTAGAAGAACTAATGGCGTATTGCGCGCTTCACCTTGCGAAATATAAAATACCAAGCAGCATTGAGTTTTTAGAAGAACTTCCGAAAAACACGACAGGAAAGATTTTAAGAAGAGCGTTAAAAGAGAAGGCGCTGCAAGTATAAGGGGAATGAAAAAACAGCAGTTCAATTGTGAACAGCTGTTTTTTATTTGTATGTATTTCTTTTTATAAAAAAAGCGATAGAACAAATAGTTGGAAAAATCATAAATTGTAAATCGAACAATTCATTAATATTTTTGGGAACTCCACCAAGAAAAATTTTAATTAATACCATTACGATACTACCTAATAGAGCATATATAACTACAGCTAGTTTGAAAGATAAAGATTTAGGAACTATATAGTATCTATATAATAATTCACCAATTATACACCCTGTTAATATGATGGGTGCTCCATAAATTATTAGTAGAATGGAAAAACCTAAAAGATCCTGCCATTCTATCTTACTTGGGGACATAATCAGTCCGAACAGATTCATTGAAACAATCAAGCTACTTAAAGAATAAAGAAAAGATACTATAAATTTTTTAATGATTTATCTCTCCAATCATATAATTAAATTTTAAAATTTATTTTATTAAGAATATGGTTTTGTTGCAAAGTACTGTAAATCAAATTGAATTTTGTACAAAATTCTTACCTAAGAAATTACTATTAGTAGTATTTATATGTAATGCCAAAATGCATTTACATTTTACAAAAAATTGAATATATTTTAATTTATAGCAATGAACAAGCTGGCTCTAAATTTGAAAACAGAAAGGAGACCATATGAACAAGTGGGGAGCTACTAGGTTTCGTTTGATTTTCGTCTGTATTACGATCATTGCAGCATGTATGTTATCACAAGGAGCCCTATATTCACGAGAAAAAATGCAGGAAGCGATGAAGAGTAATAGCATTGACATTGTAGAGGGATTTACAGATTGGGTGGATGGTGAAGGGAAACCTTATAAAACTTCTAGTGTGGGTGATGAAACAGATGATCCCAGCAGACATGGTCGCTGGTTTGAAGACAAAGTATATCAAGGGGCAAAAGGTACGCTCATTCCTAACTTACAGCCAGGAAAAACTTCTGACATACGAAATATAATAATCTTTATCTGTATAACGATTATTATATTAATCACTATTTGGCGTATTTATCGATCTAGAAAAAACAAAAAGCAATTGCGACAAGATGCGATAGATGAGAAGAAGCCTTTTACCCAACCAGCTCCACTCCATTCGGCAGAGATAAAAAGTGATTTGTTACCTCATCATCCTATACGCGCTGAATTGGTGAAGTGGGAACGACAGCTACCGAGGGCTAAACAAAGACGCTCCTATGAAACGATCCAACAGTGGTTTACACGTATTGGTTGTTCATATGAAATAGTAGGATTGTACGAAAAAATCCGTTATGGAGATTTTGCTTTTACTTCAGATGAACAGCAATTTATTCGTGATTGGGTGAAAAAGCATACGTAGTCCTATTTGTTCACGGATAATAAGGTTGTTTTCATTTCTTTTTTTATGCTAACAGAGCAGCATATATAAGTCCATTTTAATTTCCCGACACATAAATTGCTGCTATGCAGAATACAACATGACCTGTACTTGCTTGCTCCTTTTATTTTAAACCTCGCATGTGGCAGGAAAGAGCCCTGACCGCTTCTATGCACGGCCAGATGCTCTCGTTCGCCCCTAAAAAGAAAGGCGTTTTGAATTTTATGATAAAATTAATATATGTAATGAGATAGATGCTTAGGAGGAAACTGACTTATTATGATTAAAATTGTTGGACAAAAAATTGTATTGAAAGAAGCAACGCACCAAGATCTTGATGAATTATACTATTGGAAATATGAAGAGAAGGAACAAGAAGCGAAGAAATGGAATGGTCCTTATATACCTGAACCTAAATTAACAAAAGAAGAATTTCTAAAAAGTTGGGAGAAAGACCCGCAAATTATTCCTAATGTGCCTAGTACACTAGTTATTTTGGCTGAAGATAAATTAATTGGAACAGTAGGTGCTTATTGGGTAGATAAAAATACGAATTGGTTAGAAACCGGTATCGTTATTTATGATAGAAATTACTGGAATGGTGGATATGGTACTGAGGCTTATAAACTTTGGATTGATTTCCTATTCAAATCTACTGAATTGCATCGATTAGGGATGTCAACTTGGTCAGGAAATGTAAGAATGATGAAAGTTGCAGAAAAATTGGGGATGAAAGAAGAAGCAAGAATAAGAGAAGCAAGAATGGTAGATGGTAAATATTTTGATGCGATTAAAATGGGGATTTTACGAACAGAGTGGGAACAATCTTTAATTGGTTAGTTTTACTTTGGTCTCCCTTTCGTGTGAAAATTGTTTAATTTCTTAGTTGACATATCGGAATTGTGTATTTAGAATAAAGAGAAATAATTGAAAAATGGAATAATAAAAGCTAATCAGAGAAACTGAAGGCGCACAACATTCACTTTGTGAAAGGTTTGTGTGCCTTTTTCTATTGTATAAAGTGAAACTTCCATCAGTGGGGAGCTTCATCCCCCACTGATGGTTAGCCCGTCGAATCGGGCTTTTACGGACAGTTATTCCCCACCTATCTTCTTTAGAAAAGCGGAAGTGGCTCGTCCGGAATGCGAGGGGGATGGAGCTTCTGACGTAGAGGTGTTTTTTACCTCGTAGGAAGGAGCGAAGCCACCGAACATTCTAGCCACTGGAACTGGCCAACGATTCTCTCAATCTTGAGGTGGGGTCTTACTGTCCACGAATAGTGGGATAAAACAAGGGGGGATATAGATGAAGTTGCGGGGGAAAACATCAATTAGAGCTGGCGTGCTGTTGTCGACGTTGCTTCTGTTTTCAGGGTGTGCATCGACGACATCTACTAGTAAGTCGGAATCAGGGAAGTCTATTGAACTTTTAAATGTATCGTATGATCCAACCCGGGAATTGTATCAAGATTTCAACAAGGATTTCGCTACATATTGGAAAGAAAAAAGTGGTCAAACGGTTACTGTGAAGCAATCTCACGGAGGATCAGGCAGTCAGGCGCGCTCGGTCATTGATGGACTAGAAGCAGATGTTGTGACCCTTGCATTAGCATATGATATTGACGCCATTAGTAAGAAGAAACTGTTACCGGAAGAGTGGCAGAAACGTTTGTCTAACAACTCGACTCCTTACACATCGACGATTGTATTTCTTGTGCGAAAAGGGAATCCGAAAAAAATTAAAGATTGGGATGATTTAACGAGAAAAGGGGTCTCTGTTATTACTCCAAATCCGAAAACATCGGGAGGAGCTCGCTGGAACTATTTAGGTGCATGGGGATACGCTTTGAAAAAAAATAATAATAGTGAAGAAAAGGCAAAAGAATTTGTAAGTCGGCTATATAAAAATGTAGAAGTGCTAGACTCAGGAGCACGCGGGGCAATGACGACTTTTGTAGAGAAAGGGATTGGTGATGTTCTCATTGCTTGGGAAAATGAGGCATTATTATCACAAAAAGAGCTGGGGAAAGACAAGTTTGAAATTGTTACACCATCGATCAGTATTCTTGCTGAACCTCCAGTAGCTGTCGTGGATAAAGTTGTCGATAAAAAGGGAACGCGTAAAATAGCTGAGGCATATCTCGAGTATTTATATACAGAGAAAGGGCAGGAGATTGCTGCGAAAAACTTTTACCGTCCTCGCGATCAAAAGGTAGCTGAAAAATATGCCCAGCAGTTCCCAAAAGTACAATTGTTTACAGTTGATGAAGTGTTTGGAGGGTGGAAAAAAGCGCAAGATACGCATTTCAATGATGGCGGTGTCTTTGATAAAATCTACCAAAAATAAAGTGAAACTTCCATCAGTGGGGGGCTTTATCCCCCACTGATGGAAAGCCCTCCCAATCGGGCTCTTACGGGCAGTTATCTCCCACCTATCTTCTTTGCTTTCTCTGAATCTGGAGGTGGGAGTCTTACTGCTCGTTAGTAGCGGGATAATCGAAGCAGATGATGTAATGAGGTGAAAGAGTATGAGGAAGAAGAGTAGGAAGAAAATTTTACCCGGGTTTGGACTTTCTTTTGGATTTACGATGTTATATGTAAGCTTATTTGTCTTAATCCCATTATCTATCGTGTTTATCCAAACTTCCCAGTTAGGATGGAGCAAATTCTTTCAAGTGATTACAAGTGAAAGAGTATTGCATTCTTATCAAATTAGTTTTACAACTTCACTGGCAGCGGCGCTTGTAAATGTTTGTTTTGGCTTATTAATCTCCTGGGTACTTGTTCGTTACTCGTTCCCAGGAAAGCAGCTGCTTGATGGGTTAATTGATTTGCCTTTTGCTTTGCCGACTGCGGTTGCGGGTATTACGCTTACAACTTTGTATTCTCAAAACGGCTGGATTGGAAAAATTTTTGATGTGTTTCATATAAAAATAGCTTTTACGCCACTTGGGATTATTGTTGCTTTAACTTTTATTGGATTGCCCTTCGTTGTACGTATGGTGCAGCCTGTCTTGCAAAATATGGAGAAGGAAGTGGAAGAAGCAGCAGCTAGTTTAGGAGCATCACGTTTACAAGTATTTTGGAAGGTTGTTTTTCCGGAAATTTTACCAGCTTTATTAGCGGGATTTTCGCTAGCTTTTTCAAGAGCGCTAGGGGAATACGGATCTGTTGTTTTTATTGCTGGAAATATGCCGCTTAAAACAGAAATTGCTCCGCTGATGATTATGACGAAACTTGAACAATACGATTATGCAGGTGCGACGGCTGTGGCAGCGGTCATGCTGGTTGTCTCTCTTTTCTTCTTGTTCACTATTAATCTCATTCAGAGCTGGAGTCAAAAACGTGGATTGCAAAATGAATAGAAAGGGGAGAAAAGGATGGAACCGTCATTCGTGAAACCAATTAAGCCAAAAACAGTGCAGACACCAGTAGTCACGACAGAATCGAAAGTGATTCGCATTATTTTCATTGCGGTCACTGTTATCTATTTATCTGTATTTCTTTTGTTGCCGTTAGCGACGATTTTTATGAAGGCATTTGAGCGTGGAATGAATGTGTATATTGCCGCTATTACAGATAGTGAGGCGGTTTCTGCGATTCGTCTAACAATTATCGTTGCTCTCATTGTTGTCCCACTTAATACGATATTTGGCGTGGCGGCAGCGTGGCTGATTACAAAATTTCGCTTTAGAGGGAAACAATTTCTTTTATCACTCATTGAACTGCCCTTTGCAGTTTCGCCGGTTATTGCCGGGTTAGTTTTTGTATTACTATTTACGCCTCGCGGTGAATTAGGGGCGTGGCTCATGGAGCATGGCGTGCGGCTTATTTTTTCAGTGCCCGGTATTGTAATTGCCACTGTGTTTGTCACATTCCCTTTTGTAGCACGTGAATTGATTCCCGTTATGGAGGCGCAAGGAACAAGTGAAGAAGAAGCGGCTTTATCACTAGGAGCAAGCGGCTGGAACATGTTCTTTCGTGTTACGCTGCCTAATATAAAATGGGGGTTACTCTATGGCATGATTTTATGTAATGCCCGTGCGATTGGAGAGTTTGGAGCGGTTTCTGTTGTATCGGGGCATGTGCGAGGCGTTACGAATACAATGCCGCTTCATATTGAAATTTTATATAATGAATATCAATTTTCTGCTGCATTTGCGGTTGCGTCATTAATGTCATTGCTGGCGATCGTTACGTTAATTATAAAGAACTGGATTGAATGGAAAGGAAGGCAATAGGATGAGTATTCAAATTCAGAATGTATGGAAACAATACGGTACGTTTCAAGCTCTGCAGCAAATTAATCTAGAAATTCCGAAAGGGGAACTCGTTGCGCTGTTAGGTCCATCTGGTTCTGGGAAAACGACGTTATTACGAATTATTGCGGGGTTAGAACAAGCGGATCAAGGTGCGATCTTATTCGACGGAGAAGATTTAACGGATATTCATGTGAAAAATCGGCAAGTTGGTTTTGTGTTTCAGCATTATGCCCTTTTTAAACATATGAATGTATTTGAAAATGTAGCATTTGGATTAAAAGTGCGCAAAAAGAAACTAAGACCGTCCGCAGCAGAAATAGAAGAAAAGGTGCTTGAGTTATTAAGACTTGTGAAGATGGATGGTTTTGCGGCGCGTTATCCCGCGCAGTTATCTGGAGGACAAAGACAACGGATTGCGTTAGCGAGGGCTTTAGCAGTTGAACCGAAAATTTTGTTGCTTGATGAACCATTTGGTGCATTAGACGCAAAGGTGCGTAAAGAATTGCGAAGATGGCTCAGGAAACTACATGATGAGTTTCAAATTACGAGTGTGTTTGTAACGCATGATCAAGAAGAAGCGTTGGATGTTGCGGATCGCATCGTTGTCATGAACGAAGGGCGCATTGAACAAATGGGAACGCCAGAAGAAGTGTACGATAATCCAGCTAGCCCATTTGTATATGATTTTTTAGGAAATGTAAATTTATTTCACGGTCGTGTTCGGAAAGGGAAATTGAATTTAGGTTCTATTGAATTAGAAGCACCGGAGCATGTGCATATTTCCGATGCTGACGCTGTTGCATATGTGCGGCCTCATCATCTATCTATTACCCGAACAAAGCAAAGCGTCGATGCCATCCCAGCAAAAGTTATCTACACACACGCTGTCGGTCCTGTTGTATATATTGAATTAAAACGTGATGGAGTAGATGAATATTTAGAAGCAGAAGTGAGCAAAGAGCAATTTGAGCAGCTTAAGATTCGAACAGGGGAAGTTGTATATGCACATCTGAAAGAAGTGAAGGTGTTTATACCAGAGGACTTTGTTATTTAGTAAGAAAACGAAAGGCGCTTCGTGTCGTCTTTCGTTTTTTTATTAATCTGTAAAATTAGTATTTTACAGATTAATAAAAAGAGTATAATGAATATAATCACAATTTAGAAAGAAGGTATTCCCTTGAAGAAGATTCACGTTATTCATGAAAACACAGAGTGGACAAGACATCTAACGAAAAGATTGGAAGAACTCGGTCTTCCTTATGAAGAATGGCATTTAGACAAAGGGAATGTTGATCTTTCGTCTGTACCGCCGAGCGGCGTATTTTATAACCGGATGAGCGCTTCTTCTCATACAAGAAATCATCGCTTTGCACCGGAATTTACAGGGGCTGTCCTTTCTTGGTTAGAGAGACATAACCGAAAAGTGTTCAACGGAAGCAGAGCACTACAGATGGAAGTAAGTAAAGTTGCGCAATATATGGCGCTGCATGCACAAGGAATTCAGACACCGAAGACAATTGCCGCTGTTGGTAAGGAACATATTATAGAAGCAGCAGCGCAATTTGAAGGACGTCCATTCATTACGAAGCATAACCGCGCTGGAAAAGGACTAGGCGTTCAACTGTTTCAGTCTGCTGCTTCACTGCAAGAATACGTAGAAAGTGCAGCATTTGAAGAGCCAGTAGATGGTATTACATTAATTCAAGAATACATTCAATCTCCTGAGCCTTACATTACACGTTGTGAGTTTGTAGGCGGGAAATTTGTATATGCAGTTCAAGTTGATACATCGAAAGGATTTGAATTATGCCCAGCTGATGCTTGTCAAATTGGCGATCTGTTCTGCCCAGTTGGAGAGAAAGCGCCGGAAAAACCGAAGTTTCAAATTATTGAGGGCTTTAATGACCCAATCATTCAAAAATATGAGACTGTTTTAGCTGCGAATGATATCGCCATTGCTGGAATTGAGTTCATTCGAAATGCAGATGGTGAAATTTTTACGTATGACATTAATACAAATACAAACTACAATGCTGACGCTGAAGCAGTTGTTGGGAAATACGGTATGTTAGAGATTGCGAAGTTTCTTGGTAGTGAATTAGAGAAAGTAGAATAGATGGGGAGAAAGCTGCTGATGAGGCAGCTTTTATATATATATTTGAATTGTTTCATAAAACAAAAAGCAAAAAACATCAAGAAGAAAACACAAGTTCCCTTTATCATAATACATATAAGGCAGGTGAACAGAGATGGGATGTTATGAAATACAAATTCAAAAAGTAATTGATTCTATTGAAGAAGATGTGATGGAAAAGCAAACGTTAGCGAGTCTTGCGCGTATTGCAGGATTTTCTGAGTACCATTTCCACCGCGTTTTTCAAGCACTCGTAGGAGACTCTGTGATGGAGTATGTGCGAAAGAGAAGGCTCGCCCAGGCAGCTTATCAGCTTTCTCATACAGAGGGGAAAATTCTTGATATTGCACTAGAGCACGGCTTTCAATCTCATGAAACGTTCACACGCGCCTTTAAAAAGCTGTTTCATATGACGCCGAGTGAATATCGAAAGCAAGAGATTCGAACACCGCTATATTCCAAGGTGAATGTGATGCAGCGAAAATTTAATCCGTATTTAGGGGGAATCAAAATGGAATTTCGTATAGAAACAAAGCCAGCTTTTCAAGTGATTGGGTATGAAATGAAGACAACGAGCAAAGACGGAAAAAACCTGAAAGATATCCCAGCCATGTGGCAAAATTATTTGCAAAATAATTTATCGGAAAATATTCCAAACCGTAAGCATACGAATGAGTTCGTCGAGTTAGGGATGTGTACGGATTTTAATTTAGAAACAGGGGAGTTTACGTATATTATTGGAATGGAAGCAACAAGCTTTAATGATGTATCAAGTGAGCTGGCGTGCCGCACATTCCCTGAAGCAACGTACGCAGTATTTACAACGCCAAAAGTACCTGAGGAAGAAATGGTACCATCGATTCAGCAAACATGGAATGCAATCTTTACAGAGTGGTTCCCGCATTCTGGATACGAGCACTCCGGCGTTGTCGAGTTTGAATTATACGATGAGCGCTCTCATGCTGATAAGCACGATCTTGTACAACTGGAGATTTGGCTGCCAGTGCAGAAGAAACAATAAAGTGAAAAGAGACTGACTTCAAAGTAAGTGGCCTCGTTTTGTGAAGAAACATTGTAAATATTAATTAACATTAAAAATGTTGTTAAACTTTGTACTTAAAATAACGAGCAGGTTAGTTAAATAGTTATCTTATTTATTTGGATAATCTTGGTGTGGGGGGGATGGTTGATGTGGAAAAGAATAGAATGTGTCGCAATTTATGTAGAAGATATTGAAAAATCAGTGGAATTTTATCAATCGTTAGGTTTAACAAAAGCCTGGGAAACGTTTCAAGATAAAGAAAAACAATGGAAACTTATTGGCATGAAATTTCCTAATGGCAATTCAGAGTTAGTATTAAAGAATAATCCTAATTTGAATTTTGCTGAAACTGAGATTGTTGTTGAAGATGTTTGTGAGACTTACGAAACGTTAAAATATAATCCTGAAGTTCAGTGGATTCGCACGCCATTCCTTAATTCTTTAGGTGGCCATGTGGCTGTAATGCAAGCTCCAGACGGAAATGTTTTTGTTTTAGTAGGAAAATAAAGTAGTGGAAAAGAGTGTTAAATGTGGAATTTAAAGAAGTCACAAAAAACGTTTGGTTTTCCAAGCGTTTTTTTATTTGTTAATTGTACTGGTATTTAATCGGAATTACTTAATCTCAAAGGCACGTACTTGCATTTGGTGTTGATTTAAAATAAAGTTCGATAACTTGTAAAAAATTTTGATAAAAAGATCCATTTTGTAGAGTATTTCTTTGTTCAACAATCGGGCTATTTAATTGAGTAAATCTTATTAAACGAACGGTGGCAGGATAATGAATTTCATGGAGTAAAATAAGAAATTAAAGTAGAGAATTATTTAGAAAACAAAAAGGGATATGCCTTTGTTAGAATAAAAGATTTATTTTTAGTAAAGAAAAATTAAGCTTGAAATAAAGGTTTGAAAAAACGGTATGGACGTTGCCAACAGTTTTTTTAGGGATTTATAAAACTTTTCAATGGATTGCGTCGTCTAATAAATGGGAAGGAGGAACTGATGTGGATGAATTAACAGCAGAGGCGTTTGAAATGGAAGATAAGGAGGACCTTATAGATGAGATAATGAACAAGTATGGACAGGAAATCTTACAGCTTGTTTATTCATATGTGAATAATAAAGAGGTCGCTGAGGACTTAACGCAAGATATATTTGTTAAATGTTATAAATCTCTTCATACATACAAAGGGAAATCAAATGTAAAAACATGGTTATGGAGAATTGCCATTAATCATTGTAAGGACTATATAAAAAGTTGGTATAACAAAAAGGTAATTGTTACAGAGGATGAATCTACGTATATCGGGATTCAAAAAGAAAGTGTTGAACAAACTGTTATTCAAAATGCAGAGGAACGTAGGCTGGTTTCTGCAGTAATGAATTTACCGATAAAATATCGAGAAGTGATTTATCTCTTTTATTATGAAGAGTTGCCAATTAAAGATATTGCTACGGTAATAGAAGTGAAGGAAAACACGATAAAAACAAGACTGAAAAGAGCTAAGGAACTATTGAAGAAAGGATTGGAGGAATAATCAAATGGAAGATCGATTAAAAGGCCTACGAAAATCAATGGAGAATACAACTTTTAAACATTTGAGTTTTTCTGATCAGCATCGAAAGCAGGTACACGAAAAAATTAATCAATCATACGAAAATGAAGAAAATATCCTTTTAGCAGTTTTGCAACTTCTCATGAA
Source organism: Bacillus sp. 103mf (assembly GCF_900116295.1). GTDB lineage: Bacteria > Bacillota > Bacilli > Bacillales > Bacillaceae_G > Bacillus_A > Bacillus_A bruguierae. The sequence continues at coordinate 392,819 of NZ_FPAF01000002.1, read as the reverse complement.
TGAAAAAACAGGGTACGAATTGGCACAGCTATTGCGTGGGAGAGGAATTCAAAAATTCGAAAGAAATGAAGGTTTTTTATACACCTTATTACATCGTCTGGAACAGAATCGTTTTATCCAATCAAGTTGGGATCATTCAGGAGCTAAATATTATCAATTAAATGATAAGGGAAGAAAGATGCTACGAAAGGCAGAAAAAAATTCTACAAAGGCACGATTTATATTAAAAGGATTAGTACAGGGGTGAGACAAACTTGAATAAAAAAGGGGAGCGTTTTTTAAAAGAAGTTACCAATCGTATTAAATCAAAAGAAGCAAAGAACCTTGTGGCAACTGAACTGGATTTTCACTTGAAACAGGCAAAGAATATGTGGATAGAGAAAGGGTTAAGTGAGGAAGTTGCTGAAGACAAGGCTGTTGAACAAATGGGAAGTCCAATCAAACTTGGTCAAGAACTTAACAAACTTCATAAGCCAAAGGTTGATTGGTTCATTATTATTTTATTAGTGACTGCTATGGGGTTAGGTTTCTTGCCAATAGTAGCTCTTGGTTATACAGATCATTTTCTAATTAATAAGGTGATATTTGTTATTCTCGGTGTTGTAACAGCTTTTGGGATGATGATGATTGATTATCGGAAATTAGAAAGACTTGGATGGCTGTTTTACACAATCGGAGTACTCATCCTGTTAATGATAAGCTATTTTCCGAACACTACAATCCATGGAGAACCTCTTATAAAAATTGGCCCCATTACAATTGAATGCTTAATGGCTGTACCATTCTTTTTTCTAGCTTGGGCTTCTTTTTTCAATAACGGTAGGTTAAAGGTTTGGTTTCTTGGGATTTTGTACTTATTTTCTTTGTATCTATTCTTAACTATACCAAATCTTTCAACAACCTTTATCTATATCATGATGGTATTCGTTATGCTTTGGTGGAGTAAGTTAGGTAAGAAAAAGGCATTGATAATTACAGTTGTACCAATTTGTTTATCTATCATCGGTGGATTGTTTTTCTGGTCCTCAGTAAAGGAATACCAGTTGGATAGAATTTTAGGGTTTTTAAACCCAGAAAATTACGCAGATGGTCAGGGTTATATGTATGTACGTTTAAAAGAGTTAATATCGTCAGCAGGGTGGTTTGGTACATCTGGAAATATAAAGTTTACTCAGGCTGCACATACTGATTTTGTGTTTGCAAGTTTGACTTACTATTATGGGTATTTGTTTGCACTAATCCTTGTCTTGATTCTTTCTCTTTTTGTAGCAAGGATAATGGTCATATCTCATAAAATAAATGGTCATTATGGTAAATTGCTTCTTGTTGGTGGAATGACTCTTTTTGTAGTCCAGTTTATTTATAACATTGGAATGATCTTAGGCTTATTACCCATCACTTCTATATCCTTGCCTTTTATTAGCTATGGATTGATGCCAACTCTGTTTAATGCGTTTTTAATGGGTATCGTGTTAAGTGTGTATCGACGTAAAAATTTGATATCAAGTAGTTTCATTTAGAATTGAGTCTAAAATTTCTTTAAATTAATTTAACAAAGAAACTTTATACTGACATGGGTATTTAACTTATTCCAGAATAGAGCGCTTTAATTGAGCAAGGATAATAAAAATTATCAAACTTTTTTATAAAAGGATGATTCAATTGAAAATAGAAAAAGCGTGTTTTGATCAATCTTTTTTTCAAGACACGCTTTTTCTATTTGTCTCTTTTATCAAGGTTTATTAAGTTAATTTAATCAAACTTTATTCCAAGGCTACATTTGGGCTCAGTATTTTACAGTATACGCATGTCGAACATCGTCGAATGGTCTTTATTTCCTGTCGAATCGCCGATATATTCTAAAAGCCGCCGATAAATGTCCCGTTTGCGCCGATATATTGAAAAAAGCGCTGATAAATGAAGCAATTTCGCCGATATATTTAGAAAAGCGTCGATATCGTATTATTTGTATGAAACTATTTTGTTTTTTAACATATAAATTGCTGCTATGCGGGATAAAACATGACCTGCACTTGCCCTTAAACTTTGCACGTGGCAGAAAAAGGCCCTGAACGCTTCTATGCAAGGCCAGATGCTCTCGCCCCTCTAAAAGAAAGGGGGTTTACATCGCTTTCTTAATTTTCTCTAACACTTCTTTACTATCAAACCCGCGCTCTCCCATACCGAATACTTCAATTAAACGATTATTTTCATCTAGTAAGTAAGAGTTAGAAGTATGAATGTAAAGACCGCTCCCAGGGTCACGGTAGCGGAAGTTAAAAGATTCGGCTAGTTGTTTCGTTTCTTCCTCATCGCCGCGCAGCAGATGCCAACCTGTTGTTTCTTTCATATCAAATGTTTTGGAGTAATGTTCTAGAATTTCTTTCGTATCGTATTTCGGATCAATCGTAATTGTAATAAATTCGATTTTTGTTCCGAACACTTTTTGTTTTACAAGTTCATCTCGTAAATGTTTCATTTTGTATGTTGTAACCGGGCAAATGTCTGGACATTTTGTATACATAAATTCTACTAATTTTAATTTTTTCGGTAATTGATCAAATGATACAGATGTTCCGTTTACATCTTCCATAATAATCCCCTTTGGTATTTCCGCTGATGCTTTTCGGTAACTCGTAAAATAAAAAATTCCAATCAAGGTTGCAACAATAAGCCCGAGCGTAAAAGTAATGTACAATTTCTTCATTCCAATCCCTCCCAATTTTTATTTTATAAGAAAAATCTGAAAAATAAGGAGGGAATGAGTGAATATTACATGACATTTCATGTATTAGCTTGTTCTATTTTTTGAGGAACGAACTACAATATTAATAGACAGGCAGCGATGAGGAGGAGAAATCATGCGAAAAGTGATGAGATGGACACTTTTTTTGTACGCTCTATTTGCATTATTTATATATTGGTACTTATTTGGCTGGAATCATGAGATCATACCGGAAGCGTATAAAGGAACGAATGCAGATCCAGCAACATTTATGAATGCAAGGGAGCTGACACTTAGTCAAGATTACTCGCGGGTAAAGAATTTATTGTTTTTTTTAGCAACGCCGCTGCAATGGATTGTTTTATTATTTGTACTCATTTTCGGTGTATCAAAGCGGTTTGAAAAGTGGGCGAAAGATACAACGAAATTCCGAGTACTACAAATTGCGATTTATTTGTTTTATTTATCGCTTGTGACAACAATACTTGCGTTGCCGCTGCAATGGATTAGTCATCAAGTATCTGTTGATTACGGCATTTCTACACAATCAACGGCAAATTGGATAAAGGAGCATATACTGGACTTTTGGATAAATTTTTTGCTTATGTTTCTTGTCGTGACAGTGCTGTTATGGCTCATTAAAAAGTATCCGAAACGCTGGTGGCTGTATGGCTGGGCGCTTTCTGTTCCATTCACGATCTTTTTAACATTCATTCAGCCAGTAATCATTGATCCGCTCTATAATGATTTTTCAACGCTGCATAATAAGGAGCTTGAGAAAAAGATTTTAACATTAGCAGATCAAGCAAATATTCCAGCAGAGCATGTGTATGAAGTGGATATGTCAAAGAAAACAAATTCGTTAAATGCATACGTAACGGGGATTGGCTCAAATTCTCGCATCGTTTTATGGAATACGACGCTAGAGCAGTTAAAAGATAAAGAGATATTATTTATTATGGCGCATGAAATGGGTCATTACGTTATGAAACATATATATTGGGGCGTTGGGAGTTATATAGTTTTAACCTTTGTTGGCATGTATCTTATTAACCGTATTATTAGCGCGTGTATTCGTAAGTGGAGCGATACACTGCATATTTCTAAGGTAGCTAGTTTCTCAGTTTTACCACTATTTTTCCTTGTATCTTCGATGCTTTCTTTTGCAGTAAGTCCTGCTACAAATTACGTATCGCGCATTGAAGAAAGAGCGGCCGATCAATACGCATTAGATATGACGAAAGATGGTCAGTCGGGAGTTAAAACATTTCAATATTTATCGAAGACGAGCTTGAGTCAAGTGAATCCGCCGGCTTTGGTGAAATTTTTCATGTACACACATCCGCCAATTTTTGAAAGAATTAATACATTTGAAGAATATAAGAAGAAATAGTCGTTAAGAATCGTAATTGTGTATCAAAGATAAAAATGGAAAAGAACAAGTAATTTTCTAGCATAAAGACTAGGAAGCTACTTGTTCTTTTTGCTATATATCCATTTTAATTTTTCGGCATCTTTGTCTAGCTCTGCCTCCTAGGCCCTCATGTCTAAGAACCTTCCACACAAGAAGGTAAAAAAACACCTTCTGTGTGAAAGAACCTTAGCTAACGGGCCTAAACAGTCGGCTCCGCTTTTCTTTATGATCCAGCGCCAGCGGCTAGAACAGTCGGTGGCTTCGCGTCTTCCGCCGAGGCAAAAAGCGCCTCTATGTCAGAAGCTCCATCCCCCTCTTGTTCTGAGCGAGCCGCTTCCGCTTTTCTTTGTAAGTCGCTGCTATGGAGAATACAACATGACCACTACTTGCTTACTCCTTTTGTTTTAAACCTAGCATGTGGCAAAAAAGGCCCTGACCGCTTCTATGCAAGGCCAGATGCTCTCGTCCTTCCTAAAAAAAGGGGGGTTAACTAGTATATATAGTTTACAATGTAAATGTTATATCTTGATCAGTTTGATCATTATCAAATACATTTGAGGTACTAACTCCATTAAAGACTTTCAGTGATTTTGCTGCATTTGATGATCCAGAACCATGATATTCTTTATTACGGAATTGAGGATTTACATTATATTTGTCTCCTAAATTTACAGTCCCATTACATCGTGAAATGACAACGCTGTCAACAATTGCAGGCATGCTCTTCACCTCTTTTTTATTTTTATCCCGCTATTCGCGGGCAGTAAGACCCCCACCTCAAGGTTGAGAGAGAATCGTTGTCCAGCTCTAGCGGCTAGAATCTCCGGTCGCTTCGCCCCTCCGCCGAGGCAAAAAGCGCCTCTTTGTCAGGGACGTGGGCGTCCTGCGTTTCTGAGCGAGCCGCTTCCGCTTTTCTAAAGAAGATAGGTGGGGGATAACTGCCCGTAAAAGCCCGATTGGGCGGGCTTTCCATCAGCGGGAGATGAAGAAAACCCCCACTGATGGAAGTTTCACTTTATTGTATGCTGTTTATTTTGAAAAAAAGATTGTTTATAAAAATAAGTAACCTTATTGAACTACCCCCATCTACCGTTTCCCGCTTGAGGTGGTGGTCTTCTCACCAGATATCATAAAAAAATGTTCTTTTTGTTTTTATGGAAAATATAGTAAAATAATAGTATGAAAGCAAGGAGGAGTAGAGATGAAAAAGATTGCGCCAAGAACAATTCTTGAAAAGTGGCTAGATGGTTTGTCGCTTATTGGAATCGTTTTGATGCTTATATACATTGGCTTCATGTGGTCGTCTTTACCACATGTGATTCCAACTCATTTCGGTTTCGATGGAGAAGCAGATGGGTTTGGCGGGAAAGGAAATATTTTTATTCATCCGACTGTTGGTTTAGGATTCTATATATTATTTCATGTGTTAAGTCGCTTTCCTCATTTGTTTAACTATCCTTCGCATGTTACAGAAGAACAAAAACAACAATTATATATTCATTCCCGTACATTATTAGGGTGGTTACAATTTGAGATTATTACATTTGGTGTATATAGTGCGTGGGAAAACGTACAAATTGCAATGCAAAGAGAAGTTGAATATTCTACAATTTCTGTTGTCATATTTCTCGGTATATTATTTAGTACGATGATATTTTACATAGTTAGAAGTTTACGGATGATAGAAAAATAGAAGAGTAATTTTCATACTTATTGAAAAAGGTGACGGGAAGTCATCTTTTTATTTTTTATGAAAAAATTTTTCTAACCCCCCTAAAACTTATTTTCCCTCCGAATATGTATAGTGAAGAAAACAAATGGAGGAAAAATGACATGAAAAAGATATTGCTAAAAGGAACTATGGTAACAATGATGGCATGTAGTCCATTTCTAATGGGAACGGCGGCGTATGCTAGCGGCAACACAGACGCAGCAAAAACAACAGAGACAGAAAAGCCGACTTTAGTGCAAGGGGATTTCTTTTATTTCGTAAAAACGATGGTGGAAGATATTAAAATGGCACTTGCGAACAATGATTTAGCCAAGGCAAAGTTACTATCTGAACAAGCTGCAGAACGCATTGCTGAAGCGGATGTGTTAATGAAAAAGGGAAAAGATGATTTCACAAAAGATACATTAGAAAAAGCAGCTGAAAACTTAGAAAAAGCGGATGAGTTTTCAGGAGAAACGAAAACAGAAGCAGAAAAGACTGCTGAAGTAAAGAAAGAAGAAGCGGAAAAAACTGCTGAAGTAAAGAAAGAAGAAGCAGAAAAGACTGCTGAAACAAAAAAAGAAGAAACGAAAAAGCCGGCTGATAAAGAAAAAACAGAAGCAGAAAAAGTAAAAGTTCACATCGGAAACAATATCGAAGCATTAGCAAAAGCGCTTGATAAAGTGAAAAATCCGAAAGCAAAAGCTGCGATTACCAAAAATATAGAGAAGAGTTTTGCAAAAATTGCTGCTAAAATAGAGAAAGCGCAAGAAAAGCAAGAGCGTGCTGTTGCAAAGGAAAACAAGCCAGCACAACCGGAACAACCGGAACAACCGGCACAGCCAGCACAACCGGCACAACCGACACAACCGGCACAACCGGCACAACCGACACAACCGGCACAACCGGCACAACCGGAACAACCGGCACAGCCAGCACAACCAGCACAACCAGCACAACCGGCACAACCGGCACAACCAGCACAACCGGCACAACCGGCACAACCAGCACAACCAGCACAACCGGCACAACCAGCACAACCAGTACATAAAGCTGCTGTTTCTCATGAGAATCATGAGCAATCCAAGCAAAAGGAAAATCATGAAGATAACGGTAAAAAAGTTGGTCATGAAAAACATGAAGAAAAACATGAAAACAAACATGAAGACAAACATAAAGAAAAGAACTAAGAAAAGTAGGGAAATACTGTGGGGAAATGGTCACTTCTTTAGTGACCGTTTTGCTATTTATAGCAGAGGGGAGGAGAAGGATTACCTGTGTTAAGTTTATTGATGAAAGTCGTAAAAAAATCGACAATAGAAGATGTAGTATTAAATGTACAAAAAAATGAAGAAGATAAGGAAGCTTTTATCGCTCGGTATCGGCCTTTTATTCGAAAATCGATTTCAGCTGTCTGTCGTCGTTATATTACAGAGCAGGACGATGAATATAGCATTGGACTGTTTGCATTTCATCAAGCTATTGAACAATATTCATATAAAAAAGGGAAATCTTTTCTTTTATTTGCTGAGCTTCTTATAAAAAGAGATGTAATTGACTATATACGTAAGGAGTCTAGGCATAACCTTATCTTTTTAAAAGAAGACCAGCAAGAGGAAACAATGGAAGTACAAGCGGCACTTACAGAATATATGAAAGAGATGGAAAATAGCAATCGGAAGGAAGAAATTCTTCATTTTCAAAGCGTGCTATCTGAATTTAAAATATCGTTTGCCGAGCTTGCGAAGGAGTCTCCGAAACATCGTGATACGCGGGAACATTTAATAGGAATTGTAAAGATTATTATAAAAGAAGAGAAAATGATAGAAGAGCTGTTCCGAAAGAAAAAGTTACCTCTCAAACAAATTGAACCGCATGTTAGAACAAGTCGCAAAACGCTAGAGAGGCATAGAAAATACATCATTGCAATGTGCATTATTTTTGTAAACAACTACATATACATTCAAGAATATATAAGAGGGGGGCAGGGGAATGAATAAAGGAATTGTGATGGATATAAGAAAACGCAGCATAGTTGTTTTGACACCAGACGGAGAATTTATTAATTGTAAGAAAAAGTCGAACTCTTATATAATCGGACAGGAAATTGTATTTCATGAACAAGAAAAGAGACAAGTGACCTTTTCAGTTCCTTCTATATTAAAACCGGCATTGCTAATTTTTGCTTGTTTTCTATGTGTTTTTTTGTTTGTATTCAATCAGCCAGAAGAAAAAGCGCTTGCCTATGTTTCTATCGATATTAATCCGAGCTTAGAAGTAAGTGTGACAAAGGATCTTCGTGTTACGGAATTACGAGCTTGCAATGAGGATGGCAGGCGTATTTTAAAAGAAATAAAAGGCTGGAAAAATGAGCCTTTGCAAGACGTAGTGCGTGCGATTGTAAAGCAAAGCAAAGAGGATGGATACTTAACGAGTGAAAAGCAAGTCATGCTAACATCCGTTGCAAAAGAAAAATCGCTAGAGCCGCAACTGCAGAAGGCTATGCAAGAGTTAAAGAGAGAGTATGATACACAACATGTTACAGTCATATATCAGGAAAGTACTATGCAGATAAGGGAGAATGCCCAAAAAGCAGGAGTCAGCACAGGGATTTATCTGAAACAGGAAAACGAGAAGAAGAAATCGTCTGTCTCACCTGCACCGTCGCAAGTGCAGAAGGAACAACCTTCTGAGGTACATTCGCAGCCGGATGCATCCCCTAATTCAGATTCGCCATCGAATTCCTCTTCTTCTGTGCAACAAGAAAGAAGTGAGCCGAAAGAGCAACAAGAAAAAGAACAACAACAACCAGCTCGCGTACAGCAGCCGCAACCAGAAAGAAATAGCGGCCATAGAGAAGAAAATAACGATAAAGAACAGAAAAAAGAAGATAAGGAACAGAAAAACGAGAACAAAGAGCAAAGAAAAGAACAGAAAAAAGAATATCAGGAACAGAAAAAAGAGCAAAAAGAGCAGCAAAAAGAAAATAAGAATGACAATTCTTCAAAACATGATGAAAAAGAAAAGGGAAAACATGATAAGTAAAAAGGCATAGGGTGTTGTACACTCTATGCTTTTTTTGTTGAAGAAAATTTTTCTCTTTCATTTTGCATAATGCGACACCACGTTATTTACAAGGAATATGAAAAGTACATATAAACCAATTTTGAGATATTGTTAAAAAATTCTAAAAAATCCTTCCTTTTTGATTTTTATGTTATATAATATAAACATAAAAATCAAAACTGTTATAAAACAGTTTGTAAAAAGGAGAGGCTAATATGTCGACGCAAACTTCGCGGGTTACACTCGTTGGAGAAGTATTACCGGCGTATTTGGAGATTTTGACACCAGAAGCACTCACATTTATAAAAGAGTTGCATGAGAATTTTAACGGACGCCGAAAAGAATTACTACAGAAACGAGTAGAGAAGCAAAAGAAAATTGATGCAGGAGAGTTGTTACATTTTTTAGAGGAAACTGCAAATGTTCGGGCTGATGATTGGACAATTGCACCGCTTCCGAATGACTTACAAGACCGGCGCGTAGAAATTACAGGACCGGTTGATCGTAAGATGGTTATTAATGCTCTCAATTCAGGAGCGCGTGTCTTTATGGCAGACTTTGAAGATTCCAATGCACCGACATGGCAAAATGCAATGGAAGGACAAATAAATTTACGAGATGCAGTTAAGGGAACGATTTTGTATACCAATGAAAATGGTAAGGAATATCGTCTTAATGAAAAAACAGCTGTATTAATGGTGCGGCCTCGTGGCTGGCATTTACAAGAAAAGCATGTGTTAGTAGATGGTGAAGAAGTATCAGGTAGTTTATTAGATTTTGGATTGTTCTTTTTTCATAATGCAAAAGCGTTAATGCAAAAGGGGAGTGGTCCATACTTTTACTTACCGAAAATGGAAAGTTACTTAGAAGCAAGATTATGGAATGATGTGTTCGTATTTGCACAAAAATACATTGGCATTCCGCATGGAACAATTAAAGCAACGGCACTGCTAGAGACGATTCATGCTTCATTTGAGATGGATGAAATTTTATATGAGTTGCGGGATCATTCAGCAGGGTTAAATTGTGGACGTTGGGATTATATTTTTAGTTTCTTAAAAACGTTCCGCAATCATGAACAGTTTTTACTTCCTGACCGGGCCCAGGTGACAATGGGTGTTCCGTTTATGCGCGCGTATTGTTTACGTGTCATTCAAACATGCCATCGCCGCAATGCACCAGCAATTGGAGGAATGGCAGCGCAAATTCCAATTAAGAACGACCCAAAAGCGAATGAAGCAGCATTTGAGAAAGTGCGCGCTGATAAAGAACGGGAGGCGTGTGATGGGCATGATGGAACTTGGGTTGCCCACCCGGGACTTGTTCCTGTAGCGATGGAAGTATTTGATCGCATCATGACAACGCCAAACCAAATTTATCGAAAACGAGAAGAAATTCGTATTACAGAGCAAAGTTTATTAGAAGTTCCAGTAGGAACGATTACAGAAGCTGGTCTTCGTACAAATATTAGCGTTGGTATTCAATATATTGCATCGTGGTTAAGCGGCAGAGGAGCAGCGCCTATTTACAATTTAATGGAAGATGCAGCAACTGCAGAAATTTCACGTGCACAAGTGTGGCAATGGATTCGTCACGAGGAAGGGAAACTCGAGGATGGAAGAAAGATTACGTTTGCATTAGTAGAACAGTTTAAAGTAGAAGAATTAGCAAAAATAGAGCAAGAGATTGGTAGTGAGCGCTTTGAAAAAGGACGATTTGTCGAAGCTACGAAACTATTTACGAATCTTGTTCGAAATGATGAATTTGTATCGTTTTTAACGTTACCAGGATATGAGATTTTATAAATGAGGAAAAGGGGATAGAAGAAATGGGAAATGAAAGAGTCGGACAATTACAAGAGAACTGGGAGCTTGATAAACGCTGGAAAGGAGTTACACGTCCATATTCTGCAGAAGATGTCATTCGTCTTCGTGGATCGATTGATATTGAATATACGCTAGCACGCCGCGGTGCAGAAAAGCTTTGGAATTCTCTTCATAGTGAAGATTACATTCATGCGTTAGGTGCATTAACTGGGAATCAAGCAATGCAGCAAGTAAAGGCGGGGTTAAAGGCAATTTATTTGAGCGGCTGGCAAGTAGCGGCCGATGCAAATTTATCAGGTCACATGTATCCAGACCAAAGTTTGTATCCGGCAAATAGTGTGCCGGCAGTTGTAAAACGTATTAATCAAACGTTGCAGCGTGCCGATCAAGTTCAGCATATGGAAGGAAACGGTGATATTGATTACTTCGTACCAATTGTTGCTGATGCAGAGGCAGGATTTGGCGGACAACTAAATGTATTTGAACTAATGAAAGGAATGATCGAGGCAGGAGCATCTGGCGTTCACTTTGAAGATCAACTTTCTTCTGAAAAGAAATGCGGTCATTTAGGCGGAAAGGTATTATTGCCAACACAAACGGCAGTGCGGAATTTAGTATCGGCACGTCTTGCGGCAGATGTAATGGGAGTACCAACGCTCATTATTGCCAGAACAGATGCTGACGCAGCTGATTTAATTACAAGTGATATTGATCCTGTTGATCAACCATTTATTACAGGAGAAAGAACACCAGAAGGTTTCTTCCGGACGAAAGCTGGGCTTGATCAAGCAATTGCGCGCGGCTTAGCATATGCACCGTATGCAGACCTTGTATGGTGCGAAACATCTGAACCGAATTTAGAAGATGCGAAACGCTTTGCAGAAGCAATTCATGAAAAATTCCCTGGAAAACTATTGGCTTACAACTGTTCACCGTCCTTTAACTGGAAGAAAAAATTAGACGATAAAACAATTGCAAACTTCCAAAAAGAAATCGCATCTTACGGATATAAATTCCAATTCGTAACACTTGCTGGCTTCCATTCTTTAAACTACGGCATGTTTGAGCTAGCACGCGGCTATAAAGAACGCGGTATGGCTGCATACTCAGAGCTGCAGCAAGCGGAATTTGCAGCAGAGCAGTATGGTTACTCGGCAACGCGTCATCAACGCGAAGTTGGTACAGGATATTTTGATGAAGTAGCACAAGTCATTACCGGGGGAACTTCGTCAACGACAGCATTGAAAGGATCTACAGAAGCAGAGCAGTTTACGCGATAATAAAAGAGAGAGAGTCAGCTTTCGAGCTGGCTCTCTCTCTTTTATTACAAATATTTCAAAATGAAAAATATGAAATTATATATAAGATAATTTTATTTTTTATAGGAAGAGTATGTAGTTTAATTCTGTTATTCATACAGACGTATAAAAGAAAATTTTAATTTATTACTAAGAAATTGTAAAAAAATTGAAAATGACGTTTATTTTTTGTATAAAATGGTACAATTATCCATGTAGATAATTGCATGAAATTATCCAAAAATGACAAAGGAGAGGAAAAAAATGACTAGTAAAGTCGAAAAGTACACGCCGCAGTACATTGTGAATTCAAACACGATCGCATTGCTTCCAATTGTTTTAAATGACAAACGAATTGTAACACGTGTGATCGAAGAAAATGATGAATTTTTTGTGTACCAAAAGCCACTTGAGATTGTGGAACAAAGTTGTCGTCAATATGGTGCTAGCTTTGGCGGACGAAAAGATGGTACGAAAGAATACACAGGCTTTACGCATAAAGCACCGATTGCAATTAGTCCTACAGATTATATTTATTTTTTTCCTACGTTTTCTTATTCTCGCAAAGAGTGTGCTTGGTTATCGCATTTTCATATTGAAACTGTAACAAAACTTCCTCATGGAAATATTCTGATTGAATTCATAAACGACCAGACAATTAAATTAGAAGTATCTAAAAACAGCTTTGAAAATCAGAGGAATCGAACTGCACAGCTTCGGGCAGAATTTGAAGATAGGAAAAGAAAACAAGCGGCGACAAAATTTTTACTAGTGAATCAAAATGAGGTTTTAGAGCTAAAACCAGCCTATGAGAAAATGTATCTTTTGAAGAAAGAAGATTGATGATATGGATGATGAAAAAGAGAGAGTACTTTTAATGATTCTATTTGAGGGAAAATTAGTTTTAGTAGAGCCGAGAATAAATGAAGAATTATATAAGAGATATGACTGAAGATGAGATTAATACATTTAAGTATTTAGCAGATAATTATATTACAATTAATAAAAGCCCTTTTATGTGAGAAGGGCTTTTATGGTTATTTCTATTTAATAGAGTTCTTTTACAATTCTGCTTGTAGAATAGAATTATCCTTCATACTTCTTTTGTATATACATCATTTCATTGTTTTTATATGGTTTTGTATAATCTTTACTAAATACTTTTTCATCACTAATATCAAGTTCTTGCTTGACTAGATTACAGTCACCAAAATTTAATAATTGCAGCGATAATAATAATTATAAATATTCCAATTAGACCAAAACAACTCAATCTAAAAATTCTTATTATGTTGTCCTCCCTTGAATTAAATACATTATTTAGTATAGCAGATGAATAAATGTATTTTGAGGAATGATTTGTTAATAAAGAAAATCACGCAAAGGCAGGCAATAATTCGTGTTATTTCATTTATGTGTTACAAGAAGCTTAATTGGACTCAACTAAGTCATGTGATACGTACTTCACCTTATAAATTATTAAAAATAAAAACCTATCGGTAGATAGGTTTCGGATTCATGATCCCTCAATTCCCGAATTATTTCTGTTTCGTTTTAATAGCAATAATATGTGGAAATACACAATTGCTGGTATTATCCCGTAAGGAGAATACCATATTAACCCACTTTCTATAAAATCAAACGAAAATAATATTCCTAATAAAATAACCCCAAACATTGAGTACATAAGTAATTGAATCAAATATGTTTTTTGAGAAGAATGACACTTATTTAAGATTTTTTTCGTAGCCCAATCAACTAATAGAGAGAATGGTATTCCGATAAACGTGAATATAGGGATAGTATAAAATAATGTAATTATAGAAAAAAGCATAGGCGAAAAATCATATTGTCCACCTAAAATAAATGAGAAAATACCCAATGCTACAGCAATAATTGAACTTGAAAGTATAGCTGACAATAGTCTTTTCAATAGATCCATTTATTTTTCTCCTTATTAACTTTCTTTTAAATATTTTAGCATGTATTTTCCATTTATCTTTTAATAAATAAATCTTCCTTTGTTTTATTTATGTGTTACAAGAAGTTTGGCGGACGAAAAGATGGTACGAAAGAATACACAGACTTTACGTATAAAGCACCGATTGCAATTAGTCCTATTAGAAAGAAGATTGATGATATGGAATAAGAAGAATGACATTTTCTTCTTATTATTCATACATAGGAAGTGTAATCTATTAATATAGAGTTTAGAAAATCACTATATAACTCTGTTTTAATTTTTCACCATATAAGCCTCTGCTATGCAGAACAGAACAAAACATAACCTACACTACACTCACTTTCTCGCACGTGGCAGAAAAAGGCCCTGACCGCTTCTATGCGTGGCCAGACGCTCTCGCCAACCTAAAAAGAAAGGGGGTTTTATGTCATTTTTCCTTTATCAGCAGAACTTTTTATCTGTTTTAAACAGCAATTATGTGAGATAATTTAAATACATATAAATCCATTTTAATTTTTCGACATATAAATCGCTGCCAGACCTGCACGCACTTTTCACCTTTGTTTTAAATCTTCATGTGGTAGGAAATTTTATCCCGCACCAACGGGCAGTAAAACTCCCACCTCAAGATTCTGAGAAAACAAAGAAGATAGGTGGGAGATAACTGCTGACATGTGCCCAATTGGGGGGCTTTCCATCAGTGGGGGATGAAAAACCCCCACTGATGGAAGTTTCACTTTATGCGTGGCTAAGTGTCTCGTCCATCTAAAAAGAAAGAGTGTTTTTATGTCATTTTTTAATTTGTATTTATATAGATGGGTCCCCAAAGTATATCTATTATCAAATAGTGCACGTTTCTACTATTTCTCAATCCTCCCAATAAAGTTTGACTGGGGCTTTTTTAGTTATTTTTTCTACATAAATCAAATAAGGTTTTTTGAAGGTGATGAAAAATGAAAGCTATTAAACTACTATGCTCTGTAACTGTAGCATCTATTACGTTATTAACTTCGGTTAATAGTGCGTTTGCTGATAGTACACTTATTATTCCAGATTTACCTAAGGAACCATATCGCAATGGTGTAGGTAAGTACGAAGGGGTTGTGGCGCATTCAACTGCTACTCCTGAGGTTTCGGCAACTAACATTCAACGTTATCAGTCTCGTACATGGGGGACAGCTTTTGTTCATTATGTTGTCGATTGGGATGAGACGATTCAGACTGCGAGTACAAAATATCGTTCGTGGGGGGCAGGACCAACTGCGAATGAGAGATTTGTTCAAGTTGAATTAAGTGAGACGAAGAACCCAGTAAAGTTTAAACGGTCTTACGAACGTTATGTAAAGCTGCTAGCGGAGATTTTACGTAGCCGCAATATTCATCCATCTAAAGGGTTGTGGACTCATAAAGATGTTACGTATAAGTTTGGTGGTACTGATCACGAAGATCCATTAGCTTATTTGGCCAGCCATGGCGTTTCGGAAGCGCAATTTCGTGCGGATGTACTAAAAGCATATAATGGAAATGCTATTTCAAGCGGGGCAAAAGTGCAGCAATCTAATAAGGAACACGGCGTGATACATATTAATAGAAATAATGTTAATCTACGTTCCGGCCCGTCAACGAGTAATCATATTATTCGTAAAGTGCAAAAAGGAGAAGTGTACAAAGTGTGGGGTGAATCAGGAAACTGGTTAAAAGTAGGTAAGAATCATTGGATTTACAATGATGCATCGTACATTCGTTACACTAAAAAATAAAGATTCTTTAGTTCATAAACAATAAATGATATGTATGTTTATTAAAACAAAAGAACCGATGCTCGATATAGAGTGTCGGTTCTATCCATTTTTTTATTTTTGTTTTCATAAATTATGTTGTACATTCTTTTTTTTATATGGTATAGTTAATTTATAGTTGAATACTTAAATCAAGCAATCCATATATTATCAAGTGCCGTGAAACTAGCGAGAAAATTATGTATGTGTTCTGTTTCGCATTTGATAATGTGTGGATTCTTTTTTTATGCTGTGAAAACTAAAAAAATATATTTATTTTTAGGAGGAAGTTATTATGAAAACAGGTCAAGTAAAATGGTTTAACAATGAAAAAGGTTTCGGTTTCATCGAAGTTCCAGGCGAAAACGATGTATTCGTACATTTCTCTGCTATTACAACTGAAGGTTTCAAATCTTTAGAAGAAGGCGAAAAAGTTAGCTTTGAAGTAGAAGAAGGTAACCGTGGACCTCAAGCTAAAAACGTTGTAAAACTATAATCTTATAGATCATAGTGTGAAAAAAGGATGGCATTCGCCATCCTTTTTTGTTATTTATAAAAGGATTTTTTCTAGGAAATATGGAAAATAAATATATATTTAGTTGTCAGATATATCATTTCCCCTTATTGCAGAGTAATGGTAAAGTAATAACAGGAAAAGGTAAACTAAAATTTCAGTTAGGAAACGTTTTTTTCATGGAGTTGTACAAATCGGGCTCTTAAAGTAAGGGTAATATCCTCTTCGTTCGGAAAAAATTTACAATTCGTTAGAGCAAGGTAAAGGGGTACATAGTAGAATGGATTTTCAAACAATTAAAGAATATTTCACAATAGAAAATATGGAACATTTGTTAAAGAGCTATCAAGCATTTGGTCCGCTAATTGGCATTGGGCTTCCGATGATTGAAGCGTTTATTCCAGCTTTGCCTCTCTTTTTATTTGTGATGGCAAATGCAGTTGCTTTTGGACTATGGCTTGGCTTTTTCTACTCATGGCTTGGTTCATGTATAGGGGCATTGCTTGTGTTTTTTATCATTCGTCGTTTTGGAAGAAGTCGCTTTTTTGCTTTTGTAAATAGACATCCGCGAGTTCGCAATGCGATGACATGGATAGAGAGAAAAGGATTTGCACCCATTTTCCTGTTATTTTGTTTTCCGTTTACGCCGTCAGCGCTTATTAACGTTGTAGCAGGTTTGTCGCGTATTAGTAAGCGGCAGTTTGTTTTAGCACTTTCACTTGGTAAGCTTGTGATGATTTTCGTGTTAAGTTACGTTGGTCATGATCTTGCCTCTTTTATGCATAAGCCAGTAAAAACAGCTATTGTAATAGGTGTCATTTTTGTTTTATGGTATGTCGGAAAGAAAATTGAAGTCAAGCTTGAACTGAGCAGAGACTAAACTTCGTAAGTGAGCGCACCCCTGTTATAGAAAAGAGAAAGGGATGTGGCATGATGAAGCGAAAGTGGAAAAAAGAAAGCATAGAGTGGATGAGAACAATTTTTATAGGTGTTTTATTAGCTGTATTTTTTCGCACTTTTTTCTTTGCAACGTATGTGGTAGAAGGAAAGTCGATGATGCCTACGCTCCAAGATGGTAATATGCTGATTGTGAATAAAGTAGGCTATCAGTTAGGTGAATTGAGTCGTTTTGATGTTGTTGTCTTTCATGCGAATAAACAGGAAGATTATGTAAAACGGATTATTGGCCTTCCGGGGGACAAAATTGCATACAAACATGATAAACTATATATTAACGGACAATTTATTGAAGAGCCGTACTTAGATGCATACAAAAAACAAATTCATGGAAGACAGTTAACAGGAGACTTTACCCTAGAAGAGTTAACAAATGAAAAGGTTGTTCCGCAAGGGTTTCTCTTTGTAATTGGAGATAATCGTTTAGGAAGCTGGGATAGTCGTCACTTCGGATTTGTAAAAATAGAACAAGTTGTTGGAAAAGTTGATTTACGCTATTGGCCAATCAATGAAGTACAAACAAATTTCTCTAAAGGGTAATTCGAAATTTCGAATTACCTTCTTTTTCGGATAAAGTGAAACTTTAATCAGAGGGGATTTTCTTCATCCCCCCTCTGATTATTAGTTGAACCAATCGGGCTTTTACGGGCAGTTATCCCCCACCTATCTTCTTCGATTCTTTCTCAATCTTGAGGTGGGGGTCTTACTGCCCACGAATAGCGGGATAGATCTTGATTGATCGAAGTTCACTTATAGAAAGGCGGGTTTACATGTCACTTCGATTTATAATAGGACGAGCTGGAAGTGGAAAAAGTACGATGTGTTTGCAAGAAGTACAGCAAGAGCTGCAGCATCGTCCAAAAGGTGAAACGATTTTATATCTTGTGCCAGAGCAAATGACATTCCAAACGCAGCAAGCATTAATTAATGGAGACGTAAGCGGCTCTATTCGTGCACAAGTGTTTAGTTTTTCGCGGTTAGCGTGGAAGGTGCTTCAAGAAGTAGGCGGAGCAAGCCGCCTTCATATTGATGAATCTGGTGTGCATATGCTGCTTCGTAAAATTGTCGAGGCGCGTAAAGAAGAATTATATGTTTTCCAGAAAGCAGCAGAGCAAAATGGATTTTTTGAACAACTTGGCAGTATGATTACGGAATTTAAACGCTACAATTTAACGCCGTCAAATGTGTATGCGATGTGGCAAGAATTAGAGGCTCATAGCAATGGAAATGAACAGAAACTGTTAGCAAACAAAATGTATGATTTGCAGCTTTTATATGATGATTTTGAACGGGCGTTAATTGGAAAATATTTAGATTCTGAAGATTATATGAAGCTTTTGTTTGAAAAGCTTCCCTATTCAGAGTATGTGAAAGATAGCATGATTTATATTGATGGATTTCATACATTTTCACCGCAAGAGTTAGAGATTGTAAGGCAACTACTGCGATGCGGAGCAAAAATGACAATTGCATTAACGCTTGATGAGCAGACGTTATCACAGCCAGTGAGTGAACTGGATTTATTTTATCAAACGCTTATCACGTTTGAAAAACTAAAACAGGTAGCAAGTGAAGAGAAAATTGTTATTGAAAATACGATTGTCATGCGAGAGCAACCGCGTTTTACGTCGCCAGCACTTGCGCATTTAGAGGCGCATTATGATTCTCGTCCTTATGGAGAGTTTCAAGGTGAGTCACACATTACACTATATGCTGCGGCGAATTTACGGGCAGAAGTGGAAGGCATTGCGCGCGAAATTCGCAGATTAGTAGCGGAAGAAGGGTATCGTTATCGTGATATCGCGGTGCTTCTTCGCAATGGTGAAAGCTATTACGATATGATGAGGACGTTGTTTGTTGATTATAATATTCCATTCTTTATTGATGAAAAACGCCCAATGCTTCATCATCCATTAATTGAGTTTATTCGCTCTGCGTTAGAAGTCATTAGTGGGAATTGGCGTTATGACGCGGTATTTCGCTGCATAAAAACCGAACTGTTGTACCCATTAGATGGAAATAAAGCGAAAATACGTGATGAAATGGATGAATTTGAAAATTACTGTTTAGCGTATGGTGTGCAAGGGAAAAGATGGACTTCGGAAGAGCCGTGGACGTATCGTCGCTACCGTTCATTAGATGGTGTACATGGCGGTCAAACAGATAGCGAACGAGAAATGGAAGAAAAGATTAATCGTCTTCGTGAGATTGTTCGCACACCAATTATTCGTTTGCAAAAGCGATTAAAACGAGCGGTAACGACAATGAGTATGTGTGAAGCGGTTTACTTATTTTTAGAAGAGCTAGACGTTCCGAAAAAATTAGAAGCGTTACGCCTGCAAGCAGAGGAAGCAGGGAATTTCTTATTTGCCAATGATCATGATCAAGTATGGGAACAAGTCATCACGCTACTGGATACGTGCGTTGAAATGCTTGGAGAAGAGAAAATGTCTCTGTCTATGTTTGTAAATGTGATGACGACAGGATTAGAGTCACTCCAGTTCGCGAATATTCCGCCGTCTTTAGATCAAGTGTTAATTGCAAATATTGACCGTTCACGTCTTTCGAATATTCGAGCGGCATTTGTAATTGGAGCAAATGA
The DNA here is from genome assembly GCF_900116295.1 of Bacillus sp. 103mf. Lineage (GTDB taxonomy): Bacteria > Bacillota > Bacilli > Bacillales > Bacillaceae_G > Bacillus_A > Bacillus_A bruguierae. The sequence continues at coordinate 372,965 of NZ_FPAF01000002.1, read as the reverse complement.
GGGAATTATTCCAGCGGCGCCATCAGATGATGGTGTATTATCTGACGAAGAACGAGAAGTGCTTGTTTCAGCAGGAATTGAACTGGCACCAACAGCGCGGCAAAAGTTACTCGATGAACAATTTGTCATTTATCAAACGGTGACAAGGGCAGCGGAGAAGTTATATATATCTTGTCCTCTTGCAGATGAAGAAGGGAAGACGCTATTAGCATCTAGCTTTATAAAGAAGGTTAAAAGAATGTTCCCTTCTGCTGCCGAAATATTTTTAACGAATGATGTAAATGATTTGTCACATAGTGAGCAAATTTCATATGTGGCCACGCCAGAAGTGACACTTTCGTATTTAACGCAGCAACTGCAAAACTGGAAGCGATACGGTTTTGAGGGGAATCTTTCTTTCTGGTGGGATGTATACAATTTTTATGTTACAACGCCGGAGTGGAAGCAAAAGAGCATTCGTGTGTTATCCAGTTTGTTTTACCGAAACAGGGCGCGTAAATTAAGCCCTGCTGTAAGCGAGGAGTTATACGGTGACAAAATTAAAGGCAGCGTATCACGTATGGAGCTCTTTAATCGCTGTGCGTATGCTCATTTTGCGCAGCATGGCTTATCTTTGAAAGAACGTGATATTTTTAAATTAGATGCACCAGATATCGGGGAACTGTTCCATGCTGCTTTGAAGAAGATTGCTGATAAATTATTGAAAGAAAAGCGTACCTGGGCTGATTTAACTGTAAAAGAGTGTGAATATCTTTCTGTTACTGTGATCGAAGAATTAGCACCGCTTTTGCAGCGTCAAATTTTATTAAGTTCCAACAGGCATCATTATTTAAAGCATAAATTACAGCAAATTATTTTCCGTACTTCACTTGTGTTAAGAGAGCATGCAAAGTCGAGCGGATTTGTACCTGTTGATTTAGAAGTTGGATTTGGTATGGGCGGAACAAACTCATTGCCAGCTATGAAATTTGAATTATCAAATGGTGTGAAAATGGAAGTAGTTGGACGAATTGACCGCGTTGATAAAGCAGAAGATGAAACGGGCACGTTTTTACGTATTATTGATTATAAATCGAGCGCGAAAAAATTAGATTTAACGGAAGTATATTATGGTTTAGCATTGCAAATGCTGACGTATTTAGATGTCGTGACAACAAACGCAAGCAAATGGATGGAGAGGGGCGGAAACGCAAGCCCTGCCGGAGTACTGTATTTCCATATTCATAATCCAATTGTTGAAATGAAAGGTGACGTGTCAGAGGCTGAAATTGAACAAGAGATTTTAAAGAAATTTAAGATGAAAGGACTCGTTCTTGGAGACGCTGATGTCGTTCGGCTAATGGATAACACGTTAACGACAGGAAGCTCGAATATTATTTCAGCGGGCCTTAAAAAAGATGGCAGTTTTAGTGCGCGTTCTGATATTGCGAGTGAGCAAGAGTTTCATGTATTGCAGCAATACGTACATCGTACATTTGAAAACATCGGGACAGATATAACAGAAGGTGTTATCGATATTGCACCGTATAAAATGGGGAACAAAACAGCATGTACGTTTTGTAATTTCCGCTCTGTTTGTCAATTTGATGAGTCGTTAGAAGATAACAAATACAGGGCATTGCAAGATATGAAAGATAGTGAAGCGTTAGAGAAAATGAGAGAGGATACCCAGTCATGACGATACAAACTTGGCCAGCGAAACCAGAAGGAAGTCAGTGGACCGATGATCAGTGGAAAGCAATCGTTGCGGATGGCCGTGATATTTTAGTTGCAGCTGCAGCTGGGTCGGGAAAAACAGCGGTACTTGTTGAACGTATTATTCGCAAAATGATTCGAGAGGAAAATCCAGTTGATGTCGATCGCCTGCTTGTCGTAACGTTTACAAATGCAGCGGCGCAAGAGATGAAAAACCGAATTGGAGAAGCGTTAGAAAAAGTATTAATTGATGATCCAGCTTCGCCGCATATTCGAAAGCAGCTTAGTTTACTAAACAGAGCATCGATTTCGACAATCCATTCGTTCTGTTTACAAGTCATTCGAACGTATTATTATATGCTCGATGTTGATCCGCGTTTTCGCATTGCGAATGAGACGGAGAATGAATTATTAAAAGAAGAAGTTCTGGATGACATATTAGAAGCAGAGTACGGCATGGAAAATAATGAATTGTTTTTTGAACTTGTCGATCGTTATACGAGTGACCGCACTGATGATGATCTGCAGCGTATGATTTTGGCGCTCCATACTGAATCAAGAGCGCATCCAGATCCGAACGGTTGGCTTGATAAATTAGTTGAAGCATATGACGTAGAAGGAAAAACAATTGAAGATTTAATGTATGCCTCGTATTTATTAGAGGATGTAAAGGTGCAGCTGGAAACGGCAAAGCAATACGCTGAAAAAGCGATTGAGCTTGCGATGTTACCAGATGGTCCAGCGCCGCGCGTGGAAACACTGCAAGCGGATCTTTTGTTACTTCAGAACTTGTCCGAAGCAGCTTGTGGGTCTTGGACAAGCACATATGAAGCGATGCAAACTGCTTCTTGGCAAACGTTAAAGCGTATTAAAAAGAGTGATTATAATGAAGAGATTGTGAAACAAGTTGACTCTCTGCGGAATAAAGCGAAGGATGAAGTAAAGAAACTACACGAAGAATTATTTAGCCGCAGTCCAGAAAGTTTTTTACGTGATTTTCAAGATATGCACCCCGTACTGCGTAAGCTTGTCGGTCTCGTAAAAGTATTTACAGAACAGTTCCAAGCGATTAAGCGCGATAAAGGAATGGTTGATTTTACAGATTTAGAGCATTTTTGCTTACAAATTTTAAGCGAGCGTACGGATGAGGGAGAACTGCGTCCATCACCAGTTGCGTGGCAATACCGTCATAAATTTACAGAAGTGCTTGTTGATGAATATCAGGACACGAACTTTGTACAAGAATCGATTATTAAGCTTGTTACGAAAGACGCGGAGCAAGACGGAAATTTATTTATGGTCGGCGATGTAAAACAAAGTATATATCGTTTCCGGCTAGCAGAGCCAGGACTTTTTCTAGGGAAATACAAACGTTTTACATCTGAAGGCATAGATGGCGGCATGAAAATTGATTTAGCAAAAAACTTCCGCAGTCGTCACGAAGTACTAGCAGGGACAAACTTTATTTTTAAACAAATTATGGGCGAAGCTGTCGGAGAAATTGATTATGATGAAGACGCTGAGCTGAAGCTTGGAGCGAGCTATCCAGAAGGAGCGGATCCATCAGCAGAATTGTTATTTATCCATCAATCTGATAATGCGGCAGTGGATGAAGAGGAAGGCGTGGAATTAGAAAAGGCGCAATTAGAAGCACGCCTCATTGCACAAAGGATAAAAGCAATGGTCGATTCTGGTTATGAAGTATATGACCGAAAAACAAACGGCATGCGCCCTGTTACCTATCGTGATTTTGTTATTTTACTGCGTTCTATGCCATGGGCGCCGCAAATTATGGAAGAGTTAAAGCAGCAAGGTATTCCTGTTTATGCAGAGCTTGCGACTGGTTATTTTGAAGCGACAGAAGTGAATGTAATGATGAACCTGTTTCGCGTAATTGATAATCCAGCGCAAGATATTCCGTTAGCAGCTGTGCTTCGTTCGCCAATTGTTGGATTAACAGACGAAGAGTTGGCGATGCTGCGTACTCATGGGAAAAAGAGCTCCTTTTATGAAGTAATGCGCTCTTTCTTGCAAGGCGCACCATTAGAGGAAGAGAAAGAATTGCATGAGAAAATATCATGGTTTTACAAGTATTTACAAGAGTGGCGTGAATTTGCGCGTCAGCAGTCGCTTTCGGATTTAATTTGGAAAGTGTATCGTGAAACGGGTTATTATGATTTTGTGAGTGGTCTTCCCGCTGGTAAGCAGCGCCAGGCAAATCTTCGCGTGTTATATGATCGTGCCCGCCAATATGAAGCGACTTCATTTCGTGGTTTATTCCGCTTCTTGCGTTTTATTGAGCGGATATTAGAACGCGGTGACGATATGGGAACAGCACGTGCGCTTGGCGAACAAGAAGATGTTGTGCGTATTATGACAATTCATAAAAGTAAAGGACTGGAGTTTCCAGTTGTATTTGTAGCAGGGCTTGGAAGACGTTTTAACACACAAGATTTAATGAAGCGTTTCTTGCTGCATAAAGATTTCGGATTTGGCTCACAGTTTATTGATCCGAAAAAGCGCATTAAATATACGACATTATCGCAGCTCGCGATTAAGCGCAAAATGAAAATGGAGCTGATTGCCGAAGAAATGCGCGTCTTATATGTTGCTTTAACACGTGCGAAAGAAAAGCTCATTTTAATTGGAACTGTAAAAGATAAAGAAAAAGAAATACAGAAATGGCTAGATGCCCGCGAGCATACCGAATGGTTATTGCCGGATTATGTACGTGCCGGGGCAACCTGTTATTTAGATTGGATTGTACCATCATTATGCAGACATAAAGATAGTGACATGCTTTTGGAGATGGGGCAGGGAGATATTCCAACTGACATATATGAATATGATGCAACCTGGAAAGTAGAAGCAGTTGACGTGGCAGAGTTGCAAGCACCAGAGCCAATGAAAGAAGAAAAGCAAGAGCTATTAGAAGCGCTCAGGGAGCAAAAATCAGTTTCTCTCTGTAGTGAGCAAAAAGATGAAGTGTATAAAAGGTTAACATGGCAGTATGGATTCGAAGATGCGGCAACGCACCGCGCCAAGCAATCTGTTACGGAAATTAAACGAAACTATCAAGCACAAGAAGGTAGTGATACATCGTTTATCAAACGAGTTCGTGCACCAATTGAAACGCGTCCGCGTTTTATGGAGAAAAAAGGACTTACGTATGCAGAACGCGGGACGGCTGTTCATACCGTTATGCAGCATGTAAACTTAGCGAAAGCAATAACAGCTGAAGTGATTCAAGAACAAATTGCGGAAATGGTAAATAAAGAGCTCTTAACATTTGAACAAGCAGAAGAAATAGCACCGGAAAAGATTGTTGCATTTTTTGAAACAGAACTTGGGAAACGAATGTTAGCCGCAAAACATGTAGAGCGCGAAGTACCGTTTACGATGATGTTATCAGCAAACGAAGCCTATCAAGATTGGACAGCTGAACAAGACGAATCCATCCTTGTTCAAGGGGTTATTGATTGTATGATTGAAGAAGAGGAGGGCATCGTTTTAATTGATTTTAAAACAGATACAATTGGGGCCCGTTTCCCAGGTGGATTTGAACAAGCGAGACCAATATTAGAAGAACGGTATAAAATACAGCTAGCCCTTTATCGGAAAGCACTAGAGAAAAGTTTACATCAACCCGTAAAAGAAACATATTTATATTTCTTTGATGGGAGTCACGTATTGCAAGTGAAATAAAGTGAAACTTGCAATAAGGGTTTAAGTATGGACCCGAAAGCGGGAGTTATTAAAGTTTGAATGGACAAACAACAAAAAACGGAGGGAATTCCCTCCGTTTTTTGTTGTTATCCCGCTATTCGCGGGCAGTAAGACTCTCCGCTGATGGAAGTTTCACTTTATGCTGTTCCGATTTGATCTTGATCAGCTACATCAGAATCAAATGTATTTGTACCACTTACACCGTTAAATGTATTAAGAACAAATGCAACATTTGATGAACCAGATCCGTTATAAGCTTTCGTATTTTCTTTCGGAGATACATTATAGAAATCCCCTAAGTTAAAAGAACCGTTACTATTTTGAACGACTAAGTTCCCGACAACAGACGGCATATTTTCACCTACTTCAATTTCCTTTTATGGTACTATATGATTTATTTGCGAAAAGGTTCTTTTGTAGTAAATTGACGAATTTGTAAAATGCGTGAGTTTAAAAATACATAATCAATAGATCCAATATGAAGACAAGAAGCATTGAGCATACTTTGAATGGTAATGCAGTTTACTTCGATAAAGGGATTCTTATTAATGACAGTCATGTTTACTTCGTTTACGCGAGTTGGAATTGTAATTTCGTCATCAACAAATATTTCATATGTTTCCCATTTTCCTTCTGTAGACAAAAAGTAAGGAGTTTCACGATGAACAGCAATTGTTCTGTTTTTTAATTCCATTTGGTTCGTATCGCCAATTTGAATCACGGAACCAAGTCCTAGTGTGATGACAGAGGGCTGATGGACAATGGAAATATGTCGAAACATAACCAGCCTCCTTATCTAGGAGTAGTAGGCACAGCGGTTACGAGTGGTACAAACGGGCCTCCTGTAACAGATTCAAATGGTGTATCTAAAATAGAAGATGAAATAATGAAGTTTGCATCGCCGACTAAGAATAAAGCAGACGAGGATACCCCAAGGGAACTAATATTTCCCACTTTGATTTCATGATTAATCACAGTAAAATTCATATGCATTTACTCCTTTCGGAAATTACGCGGTATATGCTGAATAAAGGAAAGAAATGCTTTATCAATATCATGCTTCATTGCTTGAATAATGACATCTTTCATATACTGTGGGTTAGATGTAATTTCTGAATGTGGCTGTACTTGAGATAAATAGTATGGGAGACGGTGTTCCATTTGTTGTTTTATATCATCGATCATCATTTGCCGGTACATATCGTCAAGAGGTGTGCGTTCTTCTTGTTCAAAGTAAAGAATGCGACTATATGCTTCTTCGTCTAGATAGCGGTGCATTTCATGAATGATGTCTTGATAAAAATCGGGATTGATCTGGGTTTCAGGGTTTACTTTTAATGTTTCAGTCTCGACATTAAAGTCTTCAATTATTTCGCCTTTGCTTGTAAAGGGATTTAAACCAATATTTAATGTACCATTTAAATTTTCAACTTTTAGTTGATCAAATTTATATTCGACTTTTCCAATTGAAGAGGATGGACGCTGTTTCAGTTCTTCTACTTGCTCTGTTAGCTGCGCTAGTTGTGTTTCTAAAGCATTTATTTTTTCTTGTTGCTGCTGAATAAATTGTTGTAGCTGTTGTAAATAAGTATATATATCTTGATTCACTGCTAGAAGCCTCCTTTTCGATCTGGAGGGTATATTGGTATATGTCTATGATATTAGTACGTTAAGAAGAACTAGGAGGAGGGGGGGAAATAGAAATAATTTGTCCCTGAGCTGTTAGCGGCGGAGTTGGTTTTGTAAATCCACCTGTATTAGAGAACTTTGACAATGTTTTAATACTGCCAGCACTTCCAATTTGAAAGACAGCTGAAGTTGTAAGGTTATCTATTCTTATATTGTTAATGATAATGCTTTGGTGTACACACAGTTTCAATTTTTATTTCCCCCCTTTAATAAGTAGCAGTTATTGGCTGATCGATTACGTCATTATCATTTACATTTGTTGTACTTTCGTAATTGTATATGGATATATTTTCTCCAACATTAAAAGAACCCGCTCCTGCAAACGCACGGGAATAACTAATAGGACGAATAGCAAATACATCACCAATATGAAATACACCGCTGGATCCGACATTAACAATATTAACGTGTCCAACCATTGCAGGCATAGAAAACACCTTTCATGTGAAAAATTTTTGTATTTGTCCCTTTTTCATCCGAATTTCTATGATGGGAGTTTTACTCTATTATTGTATGGGCGTTTGTGCAAATATGTGTCTGTTATTTTAAAAATAAAAGACGTACACTCAGCGGGAGTGTACGTTTGTATGTTGAGTTGGCACATGATCTATTTGTATGAGTAATATAACATTTAAGAGCCTGTCCAGCTCTTGACTACAACTAACCGTTTTTTGAGATGTCATTCCATACCGTTTGGCCAAGTATTTCATTTTTTCGCGTTTTTTTTCAATTGCTTGCTCAAACATAGAATCGGCTCCGTCTCCTTATAGATTTTAAGAGTGTCTGTAGTACATATTATACAAAGTTTCCATAAAAAAGAAACGTATTCGCTAAAAGAAGAAGGAATTCTACATATTTTGGCAAAAAAGTATTTTAATTGCGCGTGTAATAGAGAGAATGTTGTAAATTAAAAATATTTTCAGGAGGATTTTTGCTAGTAGGTGCGAATACCATTACAGTATGAATTTGAAGATGGGGTGTGGAAATATGCGGTTTGTGACGGCAAAAACAGATGAAAAAGTGTTTGTTGGTGTTGTAGATGATGCATCACAAACAGTGTTGCATATAAGAGAAGCGCAAAGAAAAAAAGGCGAAAAAGTTACGATTCCTATTACAATGTTAGAGTGTATTGAACAGGGAGAACCCTTTATTACGAAAGTAATTGAGATTGTCGAATGGGCAAAAGAACATTGCGAGGATGCTTATTATTCATTATTGGAAGTTAAGTTGTTGGCCCCCATTCCAAGGCCAAGAAAAAATATTCTTTGTGTTGGGAAAAATTATCGTGAGCATGCAATCGAAATGGATGGAGCAGAAGCAGTTCCGGAAAATATTATTATTTTTACAAAGGCTCCAACAACTGTAATTGGCGATGGGGATAAAATTTATAGTCATCCGCATGCGACAAGTGAGCTTGATTATGAAGGAGAACTTGCAATTGTGATCGGAAAGCGTGGAAAAAGAATTCCGAAAGAAGAAGCCTTGCATCACGTGTTTGGTTATACGATTGTAAATGATGTTACAGCCAGAGATATTCAAAAGAAGCATAAACAATTTTTTCTTGGGAAAAGTTTTGATACATTTTGTCCAATGGGGCCATCTATCGTACATCACTCAATGATTCATAATCCGAATGCACTTCATATTGAAACGAAGGTGAACGGGGAAGTACGTCAATCTTCTACAACGGCAAATATGATGTTTTCAATTGAAGAAATTATATCAATTGTAAGTAAAGGAATGACGTTAGAGCCAGGCGATATTATTGCAACCGGAACACCAGCTGGAGTTGGAAAGGGATTTCAACCACCTCGATTTTTACATGCTGGTGATGAGGTTGTTATCACTGTAGAAAATGTTGGAACGCTCCGTAATGGTGTCAAATAATACGCTGCACTCTCCTTATTTCTGGCTTATCCCGATTATTTTTACTTTGCATAATGCAGAAGAGTATTACTTTTTTCGGGAAATAAAATATTTACAGTCCATTCAGATGGAAGAGAATATGCTGCAATCAAAGCATTTTTTCATAGCATTACTTATATTGACTGTTTTTGTGTGTGCGATTGTGCTTATACACAATCTGTTTTTGAAGAAGATAACGTTATATGCGGTATTGATTACACAGGCAATGATTTTTATGAACGGGATTGTTCATCTTGTGGGGGCAATCTTGAAGAGAGGGTACGTGCCTGGGCTTGGTACAGCTTTCTTTTTAGTCATTCCTTTTTCGGTGTTTTTGTTTTGGAGAGGAATTGCGTGCGGTTGGTGGAAATGGAAGCATGTGTGGCTATCGTGTCTCATCGGTATATTACTCATGTTTCCTATTCTAGCTGGTCTGTTGTATATAGTGAGAATCATTGCATAGCAAAAAAGAAGGTTGCCTCTTAACAGGCAACCTTCTTCGATATTAAGATAATACCTCTTTAATTTTTTCAAATGCCCATTGTAGATCTTCTTCAGAAATAACAAGAGGCGGAGCAATGCGGATTACATTTTCATGTGTTTCTTTACATAGTAAACCAGCTGCTTTTAATTGTTCACAGTAAGGGCGTGCAGGTTCATTTAATTCGATACCGATAAATAATCCTCTTCCGCGCACATCTGTAATCATTGGATTGTCAATTTCGCGTAATTGATTTAACAGCTTTTCTCCTAATTGTAAAGAACGTTCTGTTAATTTTTCTTCTAATAGGACATCTAGAGAAGCGAGAGAAACTGCACAAGCTAGTGGATTACCACCGAACGTAGAACCGTGAGAGCCTGGCTCAAATACTCCTAAAATGTCACGGTTTGCAGCAACGCAAGAAATTGGGAATACACCGCCGCCTAGCGCTTTTCCAAGAATGTACATATCAGGAATGATATTGTCCCAATCGCATGCAAATAATTTTCCTGTACGGCCTAAGCCTGTTTGGATTTCATCTGCGATAAATAATACATTTTCTTCTTTACATACATTGTATGCTTCTTGTAAGAAACCTGCTGGTGGAATGTTAATGCCAGCTTCGCCTTGGATTGGCTCTAAAATAAATGCAGCTGTATTTGGTGTAATTGCTTCTTTTAATGCTTCAATGTCGCCGTAAGGAATGACAACAATACCTGGAAGCATTGGTCCAAATCCGCGTTTATATTCGTCATTGGATGACATGGATACGGCGCCCATTGTGCGGCCATGGAAGTTATCCACACATACAATAATTTCGGCTTTGTTGTCTTCTACTTTTTTCACATCATATGCCCAGCGTCGTGCTGTTTTGATAGCGGTTTCAACAGCTTCCGCACCTGTATTCATTGGTAAAATCATTTCTTTATTAGTTAACTTTGCAACTTTTTCATACCAAGGACCTAATTGATCGCTGTGGAACGCACGTGATGTTAATGTTACACGCCCTGCTTGGTCGATAAGCGCTTGAATAATTTTTGGATGGCGGTGACCTTGGTTTACTGCAGAATATGCACTGAGCATGTCCATATAACGGTTGCCTTCTGGATCTTCTACCCAAACACCTTCAGCTTTCGTAATTACGATTGGAAGTGGATGATAGTTATTTGCTCCGTATGTTTCTGTTATTTCGATAATGTCTTTTGTTTGAATCATGCTAGTTCCCCCTTTGTTTTTACAAGAAGTTTGTAAATACTCTAAATATTATATCATTTGAGTGGAAAAAAAGCGAAATATTTCCTGAAAAGAAATGGACGTGGTATTATGTAAAGTGAGAAAGTTTGGGGAAAGAGGAGGAAGAGATTACATGACAACACATATGCATATTACTGCGTGGGCATTAGGTTTGATTTTATTCTTCGTTGCGTATTCCATGTACACAGCGGGAAAAAAAGCAACAGGCGTACATATGGTACTTCGTTTGATGTACATCATTATCATTGTAACGGGCGTTTTATTGTACATGGGTATTGTAAAAACGGCTACAGCACAAGCACACATGTTGTATGGTATCAAAATGCTTGGTGGTGTATGGGTAATTGCTGCGATGGAAATGATTCTTGTGAAAGTAAGTAAACGGAAAACAACAGGGGCGTTTTGGGCTCAATTTGTTATTGTTTTTTTAGTTGTGTTATATCTTGGGTTACGATTACCGCTAGGATTTTCACCGTTTGCTTAAAAAAAGAAGCACGTTATCTCGCTCTATAAGTGAGATAACGTGCTTTTGTTGTTAATTTCCAACGTGCAATTCATCCCCATCCGCTTTTGTAATTTTAAATAAATCCTTATTGTTTGTAGAATAGCGGACATAATGGTGATGGAGGGCGCAAATCATTTCTTCATTATCAAATAAGAGAATATTAACGCCTTCGCATGAATGGTTTTTTGGCTGAAATGATAAAAAATTGTGAGCATAGATGCAGTCGTATAAAGAGTAGCCTAGTGATTGTAATGTTTCCGCGACAAGTGAAAAGGATGAATCTGAAAGCTCTTCTATCCACTCATAATAGCTTGAAAGCAACTTTTTTCGAATGCGAATGGTTTCACCGTTTTGCAGCGGATGATGTTCATTTGCTACTTGCAAAATATTATGTTCATAAAAACGAGCAGGTAACCAATTATTGTTATATAAAATCTCAAATCCATCTTCAATCATATCTTCTAGTAAAAAAGCTTCATCGCTTTCTTCGTCAAAAAATACCCATTCTTCGTTTATATATTCAACATTTCCAATTGTATGAGCACGCGGTTGACTATACAAAATATGTTTACGCTGTTTCATTCGTGTTCGCTCCTTTATATAGAAGTTTCTGTTCTTGTTATAGACAGTTCAGTCTTTATTTAAACAAAGGAACATAGAATCAAAATTGGGCATAGAATAAAAACAGACTGCGGATATGAGATGAGAAAGGGTGATCGCAATGTGTGGCATTACAGGGTGGGTTGATTATACAAAAGTGTTATTACAAGAAAAAGAAGCAATAACGAAGATGGCCGAAACGCTCGCGAAAAGGGGCCCGGATGATACGAACGTTTGGCTTCGGAATCATGTTGCTTTTGGGCATAAACGGTTAATCGTTGTCGATCCAGAAGGCGGTAGACAACCGATGGTGCGGGAGAAAAAAGAAGAACGTTACGCCATTTGCTATAACGGCGAACTATATAATACAGAAGATATTCGGAAAGAATTGCTGCAAAGAGGTTATACGTTTAAGGGGCATTCTGATACAGAAGTGTTGCTCGCTTCTTATGTGGAATGGAAAGAACAGTGTGTGAATCATTTAAATGGTATTTATGCATTTGCTGTATGGGATGAACAGGAAGAAAAAGTTTTTATTGCGCGTGATCGTTTAGGAGTAAAGCCGCTATTTTATAAACATGATGCTGGGCGATTGTTGTTTGGCTCAGAATTAAAAGCGATTTTAGCTCATCCTGATGTGAAGACGGAGATTACGACAGAGGGATTAGCAGAAGTATTTGGATTAGGTCCGTCTCGAACTCCTGGGCATGGTATATTTGCTGGAATTGATGAATTGCGCCCAGGTCATGCACTTACATTTTCAAAAGATGGTTTAAAAGTTTGGCGCTATTGGAATGTTGTGAGTGAAGAGCACACACATAATTTTGAAGAAACGGTCGAGCAAGTTCGTTTTCTGTTGCAAGATGCCATTACAAGACAGTTAGTATCGGATGTTCCGCTTTGTACATTTTTATCAGGCGGCGTCGATTCTAGCGCGATTACCGCATTTGCAGCGATGGCGTATGAGCAAGAAGGAAAAGGGAAGCTTCATACGTATTCGATTGATTATGAAGATAACGAAAAGTATTTCAAATCAAATGCATTTCAGCCAAATTCAGATACTCCGTTTATTACGTTAATGACAAATACATTTGATACGATCCATCATCGCTGTGTGATTTCTAATGAAAATTTAGCGGAACATTTAACGGAAGCCGTAATTGTTCGTGACTTGCCGGGGATGGCGGATATTGATTCTTCATTACTATGGTTTTGCCGAGAAATTAAACAAGATTTTGTCGTAAGTTTATCAGGTGAATGCGCTGATGAAATTTTTGGTGGCTATCCGTGGTTTTACCGCGAAGATGATTTACAATCCAGTGCGTTTCCATGGATGCGGTCAACAGAAGCTCGTGAACAATTGTTAAAAAAAGAATGGCGCAAAAAACTAAATTTACAAGAGTATGTTCAGTATCGCTATGAAGAATCAGTGCATGAAACTCCGGTGTTAGAAGGAGAAAGCATACTGGATACAAAAAGAAGACAGTTATTTTATTTAAATATGATTTGGTTTATGACAACGCTGCTTGACCGAAAAGACCGAATGAGTATGGGAGCTAGCCTAGAAGTGCGTGTGCCGTTTGCAGATCATCGCCTTGTCGAATATGCGTGGAATATTCCTTGGGAAATGAAAATGTATAAAAACCGCGAAAAAGGTCTATTGCGCAAGGCTTTAGAAGGTGTCTTGCCAAATGATGTGTTGTATAGAAAGAAAAGTCCATACCCGAAAACCCATAACCCGTATTATACGAAGGCTGTCACTTCATGGCTACAAGAGCTATTAACGGATAAACAGTCGATTCTTCATGAATTATTTGATAACGACCAGTTGCATGGATTAATTGAATCAGGTGGCAGTGCATTTCAAACGCCTTGGTTTGGGCAACTCATGACAGGGCCGCAGCTGTTGGCGCATTTAGGGCAAATTCATGTTTGGTTTAAAGAGTACAATATAAATATTAAAGAATAAAATTGAAGGTCATAGCGTATAAGCTATGACCTTGTTTCTAATAAGCGTATTTGAAATCTTTTCCTTCTTCCGTTGTTGTTAAGGTAATAGGTCACAGATTGAAATATCTTTTATTCCTTCTACACACGATTAGAACGAATAGATTTCCAAACCCATTGAATGCATAGACCGCAAATTAAAAATAATACAAGGACAAGTGTAATAGTTGCCCCAGGCGGTGTCCCTAATTTATATGAAGACGTGAGTCCTGAAAACATACTATCTCTAAGGAAAGCAGAAGGCTTTCCTTAGAGATAGTATGTTGAACCAAACGGAATTGTTGAGAAATCAGTTGGATATATGACATAATGATGTGCAACATGGTGGGGTATAACATGATGATATACGACATGTGCAAAAAGAGGATCTGTTGCCATCACTTGATGAATTGCATGAAGTGTCTGTTGTGCAGCACCATATGTGACGGCGGCACCCGCACCTGCTTGTCTTGTGGTGTTAAAAACTGGATTTATCATAATAATTCATAGAGCTCCTTTATAATAGTTGGATTCTTTTTATATGTTATGCCCTATATCTAGGGAAAGAGCGTACCTTTAATCAAATTAGGTAGATTACCTATTAAGTAGTTTTATGAATCCATTTCAGATAATCCGGATTTCGTAAGTTGAAGAAGTATATAGAAGAAAGAGGATTTCAATATGAAATCCTCTTTTTGTAATTTTGTTTAAAGGCGAGCTATTTAGAAGAATGGTTTAACTTTCCATCTAAAATATCTCCAATAAGTGGAGTTTCGACTTGCTCGTATGCTCTTTCGCCGTGAAGGGAAAGGTCGAGTCCCATTTTCTCTTCATGTTCATGTGCACGAACGGGGAGGAATAAGCTGATTCCTTTAATGATTGCATACGTCACTACAGCTGTAAATGCGTAGGTCGCCCCAATTGCGAGGAGTTGTTTCCAAAGAAGTGCAGCATTTCCGTAAAATAGTCCGTCTGCGCCTGCGCTATTAACGGATGTTGTAGCGAAAAGTCCTGTTGCAATGCCGCCCCAAGTTCCGCCAATACCGTGACAACCGAAGGCGTCGAGCGCGTCGTCGTAACCGAGCTTATGTTTTAGGAAATAGACTGCTAAAAAGCAAAGTGCACCGCCGATTGCGCCGATAATAAGAGCGGAGGGTGGTGTTACGAACCCGCAAGCTGGTGTAATTGCGACGAGACCAGAAACAGCTCCGCATACGGCACCTAGTACAGTTGGTTTTGTTTGGAAGAACCATTCCGCCAGCATCCATGTGAGCGCAGAAGCGGCAGCAGCAGTATTTGTATTAATAAAAGCGGTGAGGGCAACTTCATTTAACGTTAATGTGCTGCCGACGTTAAAACCGAACCAGCCAAACCATAATAAACCTGCTCCTAGAATTGTGAATGGTAAATGATGCGGTGAAGAGTCGTGAGCATCTTTTCGTTTTCCGAGGAAAATAGCTAATACGAGACCAGCCACGCCGGATGTAATGTGGACAACATTGCCCCCTGCGAAATCAAGTGCACCGAGTTCACGAAGCCATCCGCCGATGCCCCAAACCCAATGAGCAACGGGATCGTATACAAGTGTCGTCCAAAGTAAGATGAAGATAAGAAAAGCGGAAAACCGCATTCGTTCTGCGAATGCACCGGAAATTAAAGCGGGAGTTAAAATTGCGAACATCAGTTGAAACATCATAAATAAGTTATGTGGAATTGTCGAGCTGTAGGCTTCATTTGGTGTGAAAGTAACATTTTGTAGACCGAACCAATCAAAATTACCGATGAGCCCATTCCAATCAGGTCCGAATGCTAAAGAATAACCGATGAAAATCCACTGAATGGACACGATTGCCATTGCACTATAACTGTGCATCGTTGTACTAAGTACATTTTTACTGCGAACCATTCCCCCGTAAAATAAAGCGAGCCCAGGTGTCATAATCATCACCATGACGGTGGCTAAAAAAAGAAATACTGTATCCTCCATATGCATCGTTTTCCCTCCTGTTATGTTATATAAGTTCACATCAAATAAATATATCTAGTATCATATTCAATAAATAAAAATAAATCAACAAATTTTTCTGAAAATTATTTTTTTATGTGAGGAAATATAACATATCGTATTTCTATGTGATCTAAATGCGTTAGTATACGAGAGGAGTATAAATTGTTATACTTTTCTTATAATTAGAAAATTTGGGGGAAGCAATGTGAAGAGGGAGTTAGGGAAATATTTTTTATGTTTCATATGTCTATTGTTTGTATTTCAATTACCCATTCATGTGTCGGCAAAGGAAACGAGGCAGTGGCAAGATGAAATTGTGTATTCTATTATGATCGATCGTTTTAATAATGGTGATTCTAGAAATGATAAAGAGATTGATACGAATCATTTAGATGCATATCAAGGAGGGGATATCCAGGGGATTATAAAACGACTTGATTATATAAAAGAGATGGGCTTTACTACTGTTTTGTTGTCACCGCCCACTGCAAGTAGTAGTTATGATGGGTATCATCCAACTGATATAACAAAAATGAATGAACATTTTGGCCAGGTGAAGGACATGCAGCAACTCGTCCAAGAAGCGCACGAGCGAGATATGAAAGTAATGCTTGAATTTGTAGTGAATAATGAAGATAAAACGGGCACGATTGAATATGCGAAACAATGGATTAAGGAGACGGATATAGACGGTTATCATTTGATACATAACGAGAATATTCCGAAGTCAGTTTTGAATGAAGTGATTGCATCTATGCAGAGTGTGAAACAAGATTTTTTTGTAATAGCGGATACGCAAATAGAAGGAGCGAAAGGTGTATTGAATCGAGCTTATCAAGAGCGCATGACAGATGTGTTTGCAAAGCCGAATGTTTCTGTAAAGCCCTTGTATGATGTGACGAAAAGCAGCGATGATACTCTAGAGGGGACGTTTGTAGATAATAGCCAAACGGAGCGTTTTGTTAGAAAAGCAAAAGAAAATAAATATTTTCCACCGGCCCGCTTGAAATTAGCGCTTGCCTATTTATATACATCACCTGGCATTCCGTTTGTATACTACGGCACTGAAATTGCATTAGATGGAGGGAAGGTGCCTGATAATCGCCGTTTAATGGATTTTAAAGCGGATGAGAAGTTTTTGCAGTATATAGGGAAATTAGGAGAACTTCGCAAAACATTACCATCTCTTCGTTACGGAACATTTGAACTATTATATGATAAAGATGGTATGAGCGTAATAAAGCGCAAGTATAAAGATGAAACAACGCTTATCGCGATTAATAACACGACAGAAACAAAAAAAGTGGAACTTGTTGCAAATGAATTTGGGAAAGATCATGAGCTGCGCGGATTGTTAGAAGATGATAGGGTGCGAGAAGAGAACGGAAAATATTACATTGTGTTGAAAAGAGAAACTGCGAATGTATATGCACTTGCAGGGAAATCAGGATGGAACTGGTCGTTTATTGCTGCTTTAGTAGGTGTGAATGTGTTATTTATCATCTTCCTTGTATTGATAAAGAAACGAAAAGGAACGGAATCATCTTGAGAAATAAAAGAAACTGACCAAAAGATGGATTTTGGTCAGTTTCTTTTTATCCCGCTATTCGTGGGCAATAATACTCCCGCCTCAAACTTCAGCGAAAGCAAAGAAGTAAGGTGGGAGATAAACTACCCGTAAAAGCCCGATTGGTGAGGGCTAATAATCAGTGGGGGAAGAAAACCCCCACTGATTAAAGTTTCACTTTATGTATGACTATCGGTAGTTGATAAATTGTACGTCGATTGATAAATCAGCTCCGCGCACAGCTGCAATAACTGCTTGTAGATCATCACGGCTTTTTCCTGTTACACGAACTTGGTCATCTTGTACTTGTGTTTTTACTTTTAATTTTAAGTCTTTAATAATGTTATTAATTTTTTTAGCATTTTCTTTATCAATGCCTTGTTGTAATTTTGCGCGTTGACGTACTGTCCCGCCAGAAGCGCTTTCTACTTTTCCGTAATCTAAGTTTTTGATCGGAACTTCACGCTTAATTAATTTTGAAATCAAAACGTCTTTTACTTGATCAAGTTTATACTCATCATCAGAAGTTAAAACGATTTCCTCTTTTTCTAATTTAATATCACTTTTGCTTCCTTTAAAGTCATAACGATTTTGAATTTCTTTTAAAGCGATGTTAATAGCGTTTGTTACTTCTGGAAACTCTACTTTTGAAACGATATCAAAAGAACTATCTTTTGCCATAATAAGCACCTCCAAATTAAATTCCATCTCTACCCCGCCTTAACGGGCTGTAATATCCCGCTTAAAGTATAGCGAGAAATACATTCGTAGGATAGGCGGGATAAACAGCCCATAAAGGCCCGATTGGTTCGACTAATAATCATTGAAGAAGACCGCCTCAATGATTAAAGTCTCACTTTATTATAGTGAATTTTGGTCAGTTGGACAAATAAAGGAAAAAACGTGTATAATGAAACTTTGTTTGGAATGATAAAAAATAATATAAAGCTGTTCTCGATGCGGGTGTTTTTATATGAAGATAACACCTGTTAGAATAAGATAAAGTATATAGAGAAGGGAATTAAAACTATGAAGTTACAACCAGGAGCGATTGAAGAAGTAACGGTTTTACGCGAAACAGAAATTGGATATATGGTCGGTTACGAAGAAGATGAAGTGTTTTTACATAAAAATGAAGTTGCTGGAGAAATTGAAGAAGGCGACACGATTGATGTGTTTTTATATCATGATCATCAAGAACGTTTAGCAGCAACGATGAAAACGCCGCTTATTACAACGGAAGATTGGAATTGGGTAAAAGTTGTGGAAGTGAAGCCTCGTTTAGGGGTGTTTGTTGATATCGGTGTTTCGAAAGATATATTAATTCCAGCTGATGAGTTTCCAATTTATACACCAGTATGGCCGCAAGAAGACGATGAGTTATATTGTACATTAAAATTAACAAATCGCGGCCGTTTAATTGCTCTTCCAGCAAGAGATGCGGATATGCAAGAAATTGTAGTAGAAGCGACGCCATCTATGCGCAATAAAAATGTAAATGGTCGTGTGTATCGTTCGTTGCAAGTGGGATCATTTGTATTCACGGATGAACATTTTCGTGCCTTCTTGCACCATTCTGAACGCAAAGAGCAAGTGCGTATTGGAGAACGCGTAACAGGACGTATTATTGATGTGAAAGAGGACGGAACAATTAATATTTCTCTTCTTCCTCGTAAAGAAGAAGGGATGGAAGATGATGCAGCTGTTATTTATGAATATATGGAAAGCCGCGGCGGTGCAATGCCGTTTTGGGATAAGAGTTATCCAGAAGATATTGGGGAGCGTTTTAATATGAGTAAAGCAGCTTTCAAACGTGCTCTTGGTAAATTGATGAAAGAAGAAAAGGTTTATCAAGAAGAAGGTTGGACATATTTTAAAAAGTAATATAAAAAATAGCCGAACAAATGTAATTTGTTCGGCTATTTTTGTGGTTGTTCAAAACGTGTAAAAGTATCTTTTAAGTCGCTGTCTTTTACTTTAATGTTTTCTTTCTTTAATTCGTCTATTAATACTTTTTGACGCCACGTATTATCTTGTATACGCTCAGCCTCAAGTGTTTTGCGAATGGAATCTTTTACTTCGTCGTATGGCTTTAAATCTTTTTTGTCTGTCAATTTAATAATATGGTAGCCTTTTGTTGATTTTACAGGTTCACTTATTTCACCGACATGTAATTTATAAGCAGCATCTTCAAATTCAGGTACCATTTTTCCAGGACCGAAGTAACCTAAATCTCCATCTTTTTCTTTTGAAATAGTATCTTCGGAATATTTTTTTGCTAAATCTTCAAATGATGCACCGCTATTAAGTTGTCTTTTTATATCGTTGGCCGTTTGCTCATCGTTTACTAAAATTTGACTAGCTTTAATTTCTGGTTTATATCGGGCTTTTATGTCTTTTTCAGTTATCGTTTGCTTAATTGCTTTATCGATAGCTAAGCTAGAGCGGATTTGTTTTTTTAAATCGTCTTCGTTTTTCATTCGGTTACTTTCAAGGAACATTTTAAAATTATCGCCTGCTTGTTCTTTCACTTTTTTAAATTCCTTATCAACTTCATCATCGGACACTTTATATTTTTTAATCATGATATCTTGTGCCATCATTTCATAGAGCATATCTTTTCCGAAGCGTTCTTTTAACGCCTTATCAAATTCGCCTTTTGTTATCGTACTAGTAGTAGAAGTTGCGATTGGATCGGAACTTTCTTTTGGATCGCAGGCAGCTAACATTAATGTACCGAGCGCTGCTGTCGCAATAAATAATTGTTTTCGTTTCATGTAAACACCTCATCCGAAAGTTGTTGTTTCTATTGTAGAAAAAGAAAGTGAACATGATGTGAATTCGAGATGACTTTTGTAGAAATAAAAAAGTACATCAACGAAAATGTCGATGTACGAGGAGGGTTTGTTCGCATTAAGTAGAGGATCCGAGTTTAAATCATAAGAATAAAATGAGTTAATTATAAGTAAGAAAATTGTTTACTATAGATGATCCGTCTTTTTGGAGTAAGCGCGTTTTCCTTGCTGTATATTTTTTTGCTGTTCTTCATTTTTTTGCGTGCGTTTTGCGTTGTTATCACGCGCTTTTTTGTCGTTGTCACTTGTATGAGGCATATGATTCAACTCCCTTCATAACGGTTGTATGTTTATCATTTCCGTTTTCGTTAAGACTATGTATAATGTATACGATGGAATTTATATAAAGGTGGACTGGGAGATATGGACTTAAAACTGAATTATGCTGAGCTTACCAAAAAATTAGTCGTTGTTATCGTTGCCGGTTTGTTGAATGCGATTGGAATGAACTTATTTTTAACACCAGCGAAAGTGTATGCTAGTGGTTTTGCTGGATTATCGCAATTGCTTTCACAAGTGTTAGGAGATTTTCTGTCAATACATATTTCAACGGGAGTTCTTTTTAGTTTGTTTAATATTCCTGTTGTTATTTTAGCTTGGAAAAAAGTAGGGAAGTCATTCACATTATTTAGTTTTTTAAGTGTCATATTTATGACGTTGTTTTTAGAGATAGTACCAGTAAAAGCTGTATCTCATGATATTATTTTAAATGCCATTTTTGGAGGGGTAATTTCTGCGGTAGGAGTAGGACTTGCTTTAAAGTGGGGAGCCTCAACAGGCGGTTTAGATATCATCGCGATGATTTTATCTAGGGTGAAAGATAAGCCGGTCGGAACGTATTTCTTCTTGTTTAATGCGATTATTATTACCCTGGCCGGTTATTTATATGGTTGGGAAAAAGCGCTTTATACGTTAGTGACATTATATGTATCTTCACGTATTATTGATGCCATACATACGCGTCATGTGAAAATTACGGCATTTATTGTAACGAAAAATGGAACAGAGGTGCGAAAGGCAATTCATGAACGATTAGTTCGAGGAATTACTACAGTTCCAGCGACAGGTGCGTTTACAAATGAAAATAAAGAGATGTTAATGATCGTTATTACTCGCTACGAGTTATATGAATTAGAAAGAGTTATAAAAAAAGTAGATCCAGGTGCATTCACAAACGTTCTCGAAACAGTTGGGGTGTTTGGATTGTTCCGTAAAGATTAATAAAAGAGGACCGCGTTTGGTCCTCTTTTTGTTTGTTCCTCTAGTTACAGTTGCTCGCCTGTTGAAATGCTTTGCAGTTTTTCTTGCATTTCGCGCAATTGTACTTTTTCGGCAGTAGAAGAATTCGTATAAGCGGACAGCAATGCATTTTTTGCTTTATTAACAAGTGCTTGCTGTTCGCTATCATTTGAACAAGATACAGCTTGTGAGACGGCATCTCGTGCTTGTTGGAATAGTAAGTTACCCATTAGAACCCTCCGAGAGAAGAGTTTTTTCGTTCTTTTTCTGCTTCAGCTAATGTACCACGGTATGGGAATCTTGCGTCGTGTTGCATAACAGAATCTGCTCCTTGTTGCACGAAACGTTTTGATTTGTTCTTTTTACCCATTCGTAATGCCTCCTTTTAGCAGAAAAGCATGGACACATTTGCTGTGTCTCCTATAGTATGTGCGCTTGGTGTCAGACTATAAGCAGGGAATTTTCACCTTACAATCCAAGTGCCTCCTCTAAATAAAGGGCAATGCCGTCTTCTTCGTTTGATAATGTTATGTGATTTGCTAATGATTTTAATTCTGGAATGGCGTTCCCCATGGCGATTCCATGTCCGGCAAATTCGATCATTTCAAAATCGTTATCCTCATCACCAAACGCAATGATACGTTCTTTTGGGATATTGTAGTGACTTGAAATTTTTTGGAGGCCAATTGCTTTATTTAACCCGCTTTTCACAATTTCAATAATCGGCCAAGGAGCTCCCCATTTGCGATGATCAATTACTTCTGCATGCATATCTGTTAAATGTTGGCGAATAGAATTGGATTTTGACTCATGTGCATCAATTAATAAGCAAGTTGGATGATCTTGTAAAATATTGAGTAAATCACCTGTGAAGATGTTCGGAGAGCCGAACTCGAAAATATGTTTTTTGTCTTCATCAAGTTGTTTCATATATACATCATCAATTACTTCTGCGTAAATATTTTTCACTCCAAATTCCATACACGTACGAACGATTTCTTGAGCAGTAGTAAGTTCGAGTGGAGAGTGATGCATTCCCCAGTTCATATCAAGTGGATGATGAACGTATGCGCCGTTGAAATTTACAATCGGTGTATTTAAGCCAAGTTCTTTATAATATGCATGACTCGCACGAAATGGACGGCCCGTTGAGATTACAACGATATGGCCTTGTTCTTTTGCTTTTGCAATGGTTTGTTTTGTACGAGCTGAAATTATTTTTTGGTCTGTAAGTAAAGTGCCATCTAAATCTAATGCAATTAAATGTTGTTTTTTCATGCGTCTCACACCTTTTATAAAAAGTTTTGTGTATATTCATCTTAATTCCTGCATGATTGCGTTGTCTACTATTTGTCATTGGTAACGAGAAAAGTCAAGTTTTTTTCTGAAAGTTCGAATAATGTTCCTTTCCTTTTGTACAAATTGTGAAAGGGGTTACAATGTGGGGATTACCGTGTTTATAATGAAAATGTAATCTTCTCGTATAAGTTGTTTGACTCTCCTTTGATACTGGTCTTTATGGCCAGTTTTTTTTGTTTCTACATATACTGATGTATCTCCTGCTAAAATGTGTAATTTCATTATATGAGCTTGGTTTCCTAAACATAACAGAAAAGGTTTTCTAAAATGGGACATACTAAAGATGTAATGATGGAATGGAAGGAGAATGGACATGGGACAAAGTCATCGATTCCGAGCTGGTCAAAAAGCACCTAATGATGGTATATATGTTGAAATTGGTGAAACAGGAAGTATGGTTAAGGATCCGAAAATGGTAAAGCTTTCTGCTGGAGATAAATTTCCAGAAGTTACAAATCAAAATAGACAATGGACATATAAACGAAGACCATAATAAATCCCGCAGTTATAAGCTGCGGGATTTGTTTTGGTGAATAAATAAAAAAGATAACTACTCAGTTACTTTATGAAAAACCGACAGAGAAGCATTTTTTTAAATGGTCGAGAGGGACTGGCGCTGCATAGGAGCGGTCAGTGCCTTTTCCTGCCACGTGCAAGGTTTGAAAAATAAGTGCAGGCTCCTGTTGTGTTTGTATGACAGCAGTCTATGCACAAAAAATGAATTTATAAGTAATAGAGAGACACATCTTCACTAGAATCATACCCTTTTCTAAATTTTTAAAAGGTATAGCTGAGTAGTTACAAAAAATAAGATTGTCAAAAAGTCCTCATCGTTGAATAAAATAGGTGATTTGTCGTATAATCAAATCAAAGGTCAAAAAAAGTCAAACTATAAAGGAGTTGTGGCTGTGATGGACTTGAATCGAATGACGACAAAAACACAAGAAGCGATTATGGGTGCACAATCAATTGCTATTAAGCATCATCATCAAGAAATTGATATTGTACATCTTTTAGCCGCGCTTCTTCAGCAGCAAGATGGATTAGCAATTCGTATTTTCCAAAAGATGAATGTAAATATAGAGCAGTTCGTGCAAGGAGTAGAACGCTTGTTAAAGCGAAAGCCATCGGTTACAGGAGGAGGCACGGAAGCAGGAAAAGTTTATATTACAAGCGCTCTTCAGGGGTTGCTTGTAAGGGCTGAAGAAGAAGCGAAGCATTTGCAAGATGATTATATTTCAGTGGAACATATTCTTCTTGCGTTATGTGATGAAAAGAAAACGAATGATATACGTGAATTATTTACGTCGTTTCGTATTACGAAAGAAGCGTTATTGCAAGCATTAACAGAAGTTCGGGGGAATCAAAGAGTGACGAGTCAAAATCCAGAAGTAACATACGAAGCTTTGCAAAAATATGGTCGTGATTTAGTGGCGGAAGTAAGGCAAGGGAAAATTGATCCAGTCATTGGACGTGATAGTGAAATCCGACGTGTGATTCGCATTTTATCGCGTAAAACAAAAAATAATCCTGTATTAATTGGTGA
The DNA here is from genome assembly GCF_900116295.1 of Bacillus sp. 103mf. Lineage (GTDB taxonomy): Bacteria > Bacillota > Bacilli > Bacillales > Bacillaceae_G > Bacillus_A > Bacillus_A bruguierae. The sequence goes on along the minus strand of NZ_FPAF01000002.1, from coordinate 348,550 downwards.
ACCTGGTGTTGGGAAAACGGCAATCGTTGAGGGATTAGCACAGCGTATTGTCCGCAAAGATGTACCGGAAGGATTAAAAGATAAAACGATTTTTTCACTTGATATGAGTGCGCTTGTTGCAGGTGCGAAATTCCGTGGTGAATTTGAAGAGCGTCTGCAAGCGGTCTTAAATGAAATTAAAAAAAGTGAAGGAAAGATTTTATTATTTATCGACGAGCTGCATACTATTGTTGGGGCTGGTAAAACAGAAGGAGCAATGGATGCTGGAAATATGTTAAAACCAATGTTAGCGCGCGGAGAGTTGCATTGCATCGGAGCAACAACGCTTGATGAATATCGCAAATATATTGAGAAAGATCCGGCATTAGAGCGTCGTTTTCAGCAAGTATTAGCAGAAGAACCGACAGTTGAAGATACCATTTCTATTTTGCGCGGCTTAAAAGAACGATTTGAAATTTATCATAGTGTGAATATTCATGATCGTGCTCTTGTCGCAGCTGCAACGTTATCAGATCGCTATATTTCTGATCGTTTCTTACCGGATAAAGCAATCGATTTAGTTGATGAAGCATGTGCAACGATTCGGACAGAAATTGATTCGCTGCCAACAGAGCTAGACGAAATAACACGTCGTATTATGCAGTTAGAAATTGAAGAGGCTGCGCTAAGTAAAGAAATGGACCTCGCAAGTAGGGAACGCCTGCAAACATTGCAGCGTGAGTTGTCGGATTTAAAAGAAAAAGCGAGTGGAATGCGGGCGCAGTGGCAAAAAGAGAAAGAAGAAATTCATAAAGTGCGCGATTTACGCGAAAGTTTAGAGCGTTTGCGAAGGGAACTAGAAGAAGCGGAAGGAAATTATGATTTAAATAAAGCAGCAGAGCTTCGTCACGGCAAAATTCCAGCTGTAGAAAAAGAATTGAAAGAAGCAGAAGAAGCAAGTGCGAATAAACAGCAAGATAATCGTCTTCTTCGTGAAGAAGTAAGTGAAGAAGAAATTGCGAATATCGTATCGCGCTGGACTGGTATTCCGATTGCAAAGCTCGTAGAAGGAGAACGTGAGAAGTTGCTTCGTTTAGAGCAAATTTTATCTGAGCGTGTCATCGGACAAGAAGAAGCGGTCGGTCTTGTGGCAGATGCAGTATTACGTGCTCGTGCAGGAATTAAAGATCCAAATCGTCCAATTGGTTCGTTTATTTTCTTAGGACCAACAGGTGTTGGGAAAACGGAACTTGCGAAAACGTTGGCGCAGTCTTTATTTGATAGCGAAGAACAAATGATTCGAATTGATATGTCTGAGTACATGGAAAAGCATGCCGTATCTCGTTTAATCGGAGCGCCTCCAGGCTATGTTGGGTATGAAGAGGGCGGACAATTAACAGAAGCTGTGCGCCGTAAACCGTATTCTGTTATTTTATTAGATGAAATTGAAAAAGCGCATCCAGAAGTGTTTAATATTTTACTGCAAATGTTAGATGATGGGCGTATTACAGACTCACAAGGACGTACAGTTGATTTTAAAAATACAGTCATTATTATGACGTCCAATATCGGATCGCAATATTTACTTGAAGGATTAGAAGAAGACGGTTCTATTCAAGAAGAAGCAAGAAACCTTGTAATGGGGCAACTTCGCGGTCACTTCCGCCCAGAATTTTTAAATCGAGTGGACGAAATCATTCTCTTTAAACCACTTACAACAAATGAAATAAAGGGTATTGTTGATAAAATCGTGAAAGAGTTGCAACATCGTTTAACGGATCGTCATATAACGGTTGAGTTAACAGATGCTGCCAAAGAGTTTATTGTGGAATCTGGATTTGATCCAATGTACGGTGCGCGTCCTCTAAAACGCTACGTACAGCGTCAAGTAGAGACGAAGTTAGCGCGTGCGCTCATTGCCGGCACGATTACAGATCATAGTCATGTATTGATTGATGTATCAAATAACGAGTTAATTGCCAAAGTTCAATAAAAAAGAGTCCGGATATCCGGACTCTTTTTTATTAATGCTGCTGTGCAGGTTCGTTTGGAATTAATGCTCCAAGTGCGATCACAAGTACAGTAATAACTACAGAAAAAATAGACGCTTGCCCAAAATCGTATGTAACGCCTGGCGTCATAGAGCTAATTACGTAGCTCATCATTTGCACAAGCAAGAACGACCAGATAAAGGCCCAAATTACACGCATCTTTTTACACCTCTATTCGTTCAGTTTGTCTTTATTGTATCATAACTCGAAAAAGAATATAGAAAAATATTTGTCGTTTTTGCAAAGCAAATTGCTCTTCGTATCATACATTATAAAAGAGTAAATTTGATGTTGTCATATAAGGCGGGAGAAGTATGAGTATTACGGAACGTTTTTTCTTTTTAGAACAAGAGCCATGTGTGATTCACTTGCCAGAAAAGCCAAATGGATTCGGTATATTACTATTAGGCGACTACAATTACTTTATTGAGAATGGTACAAGTTTATGGCTTCAGCATGCAGGACGGCTACAACTTTTAAACGAATTGCGAAAGAAGGGTTATACAGTCTTTTCCTCTAATTTATACGGTAGACATTGGGGGAATGAACAGGCGGTACGTCTGGCAAAGCGGTTGTATCATATTGTTATGAAAAAGGAAATTTTGAACGAAAAGATTCATATCATAGCAGAAGGGATGGGTGCGCTTGTTGCTCTGCAAATGATGGCGCAATATCCAGAATGTGTGCGTTCGGTTCTTATGTTTAATCCGTGTCTTCATTTACCAGCACATGTTGAATTTGAAAAAGAGCACAAATTTTTTTATAAGCGATTAATTCGTGAATTGATGCAAGCATATGATGCAGCGGAATCAGAATTAGAACGAAAAATTGAAAAGAAAGCATTTCCATATTTAGTATCCTCCGTTCCAGTAAAAATATTTGTATCTGCTCAAGAAAAAAAAGAACGAAAACAGTTGTTTCGGGAATATGAAAAGAAACGTTTGCAAGAGAATTGTCCGACTTCATTATCATTTCATCTACAGGATGTAAAATATAAAATGGCGCAAAATGCATGTCAGTTTTTTAAGTGGTATGAAGATTTATAAAGCTCCTATACATAAGGAGCTTTTTATGTATGTGAGGAGGGAGCGAAAATGAAACGAGTAATTGTCGTTGGGGCGTTAACGTTTATAGGTTATCATCTTGTGCAGAAGTTCCTTGAAGAAGAAATTGAAGTGTATGCGTTTGATTTTGATGATATGAACAGTGTTTCCAAAATAAATGAAGAAAAATTATGTTTGATTGGTCGAAATGCATTGTTTATGTATTTTTCGTTGCGGGATCATGACGGATGGGAAGTTTTGGAGAAAACAGATATTGATGCTGCATACTTTTGCTTATGTGAGCCGAATCAGCAAAAGAATTTTAGAAATGAACGCACCATATTGCAATATGTAAAGCGATTTGAGAGTTTTTGCAGACGAAAAAAAATAAAATTCGTTATTTCATCTTCTGTAGAAGTGAGTCATGCTTCTAGTGACAATGAAAATAGTATGCTTTTTTCAAAAATTGAACGAGAAGTACAAAAAGGCGATGCAGATTACTGCATACTACGTGTTCCGGCAGTATATGGACCGTGGCAACCATCATTTATGACGTATCACCACATCATTCTAGCGGGGTTAAAACAACAAACGATTTCTCTTCCTATAGAAGAATGTACATGTGATCTTTTGTATGTTGAAGATGTTGCGAACTGTTTATATACGATTGGTCAAAGGAAGTTGGAAATGAAACTATATGCTCTTTGTAGCGAAGAGAAAAACCGGTGGCAAAAAGGAATTGAAATATTACAGAAAACAGGGGGGGATCAAATACAGAAGAAAGAGTGTTTAAAAGGTGATGAGGAAAAGATAGTTGTTCCGAGCAAGTTTTCCTTAGAAAAGGGGATGCTGCGTCAAATTTCTCATATAAAAAAATATAGGAAGTTATACGAGACAAGTAACACGTGGTAAACTGGAAAAGAAAGTTTTGATGTGGAAAGGATGAGGAAATATGAACGAAAAAAATATGCAGTTTTTACAAATCGCAATGAAGCATTTACCAGAAGCAAAGGCGATTTTAGATGATCACGGTGTGGCATTAGATATGGCAAAAGCACAGCCTGTATTGGAATTATTAATGAAAGTTATGGGCGAAGCGTATGAACTTGGGAAAGCGGATGCGAAGGAGTAAAATAAATACGAATTGAAAAACTGACATAAAAACCACTTTCTTTTTAGGGTGGGTGAGAGCATCTGGCCGTGCGTAGAAGCGGTCAGGGCCTTTTTCTGCCACGTACAAGGTTAAAACAAAAGGAGAAAGCAAGTAGCTGTCATGTTATTTTCTACATAGCAGTGACTTGTCGGTCTGAAAAATAAAAAAGTGAGACCCTTCCGTTTTGATGGAAAGGTCTCGCTTTTTTTATCCCGCATTAACGGGCAGTAAGATCCCCACCTCAATATTGAAAGGGAAGCAAAGAAGAGAGGTGGGGATAACTGCCCATAAAAGCCCGATTGGTTCAACTAACCATCAGTGGGGATGAAGAAAAATCCCACTGATGGAAGTTTCACTTTATTTAGCTACTTTGTTTTTCCGTTTGAATTTACTTACTACTTCATACACAATTGGTACGATTAATAATGTTAATAGTGTAGAGCTTGTTAATCCACCGATTACTGTGACGCCAAGACCTTTTGAGATAAGGCCGCTTCCTTCAAAGCCTAATGCAAGTGGAAGTAAGGCGCCAATCGTTGCGATAGCCGTCATTAAAATTGGGCGTAATCTTGTCGCACCAGCTTCTAATAATGCTTCGCGTGTTGTAAAACCTTCGCGTTCCTTATGAATAACGCGGTCAATTAATACGATGGCGTTTGTAACAACGATACCGATTAACATAAGGGCACCAATCATTGCAGAGATGCTTAATGTTTCACCGGAAATTAGTAAGGCAACAACGGCACCGATTATTGTAAATGGAAGCGAGAATAAAATCGCAAATGGCGCCAGTGCCCCGCCGAATGTTATCACAAGAACGAAGTATACAATCGCAATGGCGGCTAACATCGCTAAGCCAAGTTGTGTAAAGGATTCTTGAATATCTTTAGATACACCGCCCATTGACACCTCAATGCCAGATGGTAAGTCTAGCTTATCTACTTCTTTTTGAATGTTTTGAGAAGCTTTTGCGACATCGTCTGTTGTTGGTTTTGCAGTTACTTCTGCATATACGCGGCCGTCCCGTCTTGTTACGGTATTAGACGTTTCTCCTTCTTTTACAGTCATAATGTCTTTTACAGTCACTTCTGTACCTAGCGGCGTTTGTACTTTTCGATTTGTTAAATCATCGATGTTTTCGTAGTTTTGTTTGTTCACTTCAACATACACATTCATTTCTTTTCCGTCTTTTTTAACTGTTGTTAAGACAGGGCGTTCGTGAGAGTCGGAAAGTCCCATGCCTATCTGCGCGGTAGTTAGTCCGAGTTTACTTAACTTCTCTTGATCTGCCACTAATGTGTATTCATCGTATGTTTTGGAAATGCTCGAGTCGATATCTTTTAACGTTTTCTCTTTTTTCATGATACTTTGAATCTCTTTTACGACAGGTTTAATCTCTTCTAAATTATTGCCGTATACGTATAACTTAATTTCATTGTTGCCTCCGCCAGATGAGAAGTCTTGGTTTTTCCATTCTCCTTTGTCCGTCATCTTTTGCAGATCTTTCACGACTTTTTCTTTTTCCTTCTCAAAGTTCTTTGTATCGTCTTTGTATTGAACAAAGAATAATGCTTGGTTCGATTTACCCGGGCTCATCGGATTTTCTCCGCCAAGTGAGAACTGAATTGTTTTCACATCTTTATTTTTCTTAAAATAATCTTCTGCTTTTGTCGCAATATTTTCGACATCTTGCAATGTTTGGCCAGGTTCTGGATTATAAGAGGTGATTACTGTTTTCTCTTCTTCAGATGGTAAGAAACTTACACCTACAATCGGAAGAAATGCAATGCTTCCTACTAATAATAAAACCGCAATGCTAGACGTAATAATTTTATGGTTTAATACCCATTCTAGAAGGAATTTATATCCATTCGCAAGTTTACTTGGCTTCTCTTCATGATGTTGTTGTTTTTCTTTCATACTTTCCTTTTTAAATAAAGAATGTGCCATCATTGGAACAATTGTAACAGCTACAAGAAGAGATGCTAATAAGGCGAAAACAATTGTTAAAGCAAACGGTAAGAATAGTTCACCGATCATTCCTTTCACAAGACCGAGCGGTAAAAAGACTGCAATGGTTACGATTGTCGATGACATAATTGGCACGAACATTTCTTTCGTTGCTTCGCGAATTAAGTCTTTTCCTTTTAATTTTTCACCTGGTAAAGCCATGCGCCGGTAAATATTTTCAATAACAACGATGGAATCGTCGACAACGCGGCCGATAGCGACAGTCATTGCCCCAAGTGTCATCATATTTAATGTAATATCCATTTCTTTTAATAATAAAATTGCAATTAATAAAGAAAGTGGAATTGAAATAACAGAAATAAGCGTTGTTCGAATGTTACGCAAGAACAGCATGATGATAATAACAGCGAAAATGGCACCAAAAATAGCTTTACTTAACATTGTGCTAACTGATTTTTCGATTGGCGCACCTTGGTCGAATGTTGAAGTGATTTCGATGTTAGCAAATTTCTTTTCAAAATCATTTGCTTTGTTCTTTACAGCATTTACAACGTCAACTGTATTCGCATCAGCAGCTTTTACAATTTGTAGGCTGATAGCTTCTTTTCCGTTTGTACGCGAGATGGATTCTGCTTTTCCAACTTGTTTGATATCGGCAATATCTTGCAATGATACAGTTGGAATAGCCAATGCTTGCCCCGCTGCAACTGGATTCATATTAGGCTGCTGCGCCTGAGCCAGCCCGTGTGAACTCTCCTGGTTTGTAGAAGGGATAAGCGGGATTTTCATTTCTTTTAAAGCATTTAACGTTGTAATATTGCCATCTACAACAACGGATTTTTCTTTATCTTTAAATGTATATAGTCCGAGCGGCATAGAAACGTTAGAACCTTTAATCATGTTCTTGACTGTCTCTTCGCTAAGGCCTAATTCTTTCATTTTCTCTTTATTAAAGACAAGTTGTACTTCTTCTACTTGTTGACCTGAAATTTGAACAGAGGCAACGCCGTCTAATCCTTGTAAGCCTGGAACAATATCTTTTTCTACTCGCTGTGTTAGCTGTGCAAGAGATTCATTTTTATTTGTGACACTTAATGAAATAACAGGAAAAGCATTGATGCTAAGACGAGAAATTTTCGGTTCTTTTACGCCTTCCGGTAAAGGTAAGTTAGCGAGCGCCTCTTTTACTTCTGTCTCTGCTTTTTCCATATTTTTATCAAAGTTATATTCTACTTGAACAGAAGATGCGTTTTGATAAGAAGAGGAACTGACAACAGTTACTCCGCTTAGGTTTTGCAGTCGTTGTTCGATTGGTTTCGAAATCTTTTCTGCTACTTCAGTTGGAGTAGCACCAGGATACACGGTTGTCACTGTTACAAGTGGTGTCGTGATGTCCGGAATTGTTTCCAATTTCATGCGGAGACCAGAATAGATTCCTGCAATCGTAATAATAATCGTTAATAGCCAGACGGCGAACTTATTGTTTAACGAAAAGTTAATCATTTTATTCATTTCTACGCTCCTTTTTATTGAAACTGACTCATCGGTCATAATAACCAAAGTATAAATGACTGACTGGTCAACAGTCAACGGAAAGGTAAAATATTGTGAACTACTTGCAATTTTTGACTGATGAGTCATAATGCGGATAAGAGTGTTTTTTTAGGAGAGGAAAAAGATGAAGGAAAAAGAACGGTTAATTATTGAAACAGCAATCAAATTATTTGCGATGAAGGGCGTGAATGCAACGTCTATTCAAGAAATAGCAACAGAATGCGGTATTTCTAAAGGTGCTTTTTATTTGTATTTTAAATCGAAAGATACATTAGTATTGGCAACGCTCGAGTATTACTACGATCAGATTCAAAATAAACTGATGGATATTGAAAAAGAAGTATTACTTCCACGTGAGAAATTTGAAAAACAATTACATTGTCAGTTTGACGAATTACAACAAAAAAAAGAATTCATTATTATGTGTATGAGAGAAAATGTAATTCCCTTTAATAAAGAAGTAGAAGTATTTATGACGAGAATGAAACTAGAATCACATGCTTTTTATCGAAACAGTTTACTTTCTATTTATGGGGAAGAGATTACCTCTCATCTTGTTGACTTAATTATCATGCTAGAAGGAATATCACGTGGATATTTAGAGTTAATTATCTTTAATATGGTAAATTTAGATATAGCGTATACGACAAAATTTATCTTAAAGAGAATAGATGATATCGTAGCGGGACTGCAACGTTCAAAGGACGAACCAGTCATTGTAGAACGAGAACTCAATCATTTTTTGTGCAATACGAATGTAATGAATGGACATAAGGAAGAATTATTTATAAATGAAATTATGAAGTTAAAGAGTGCGCTAGTAGACCAATTAGGAAGTGATGAATTAATGGTTACACTAGATGTACTGGAATCAGAAATGAAAACGGATCATCCGCGAGTTCCAGTTATTCAAGGGATGTTGTCCAACTTAAAATTGTATCCAGAATTGCGTGATTTTCGAGAAAGACTTGCAATGTACTATAAAATAACAAATTAATAACGTATAGACAAAAGGAAACTTATCATTTAAAATTAGTACCAAGTCATAAGAATTGATATAAATCGGAGGGTTGTAATGTGAATGTAGGCGTTTTAGGGATCGGGAGATATGTACCAGAAAAAGTTGTCACAAACCACGACTTAGAGAAAATAATGGATACATCTGATGAATGGATTCGAACAAGAACAGGGATTGAAGAAAGACGAATTGCTGATGATACAATAGATACTTCACATATGGCTGTGGAAGCTGCAAAAAAAGCACTTGAAGATGCAGGGGTTAGCGGAGAAGAAATTGATCTTATTTTAGTTGCAACAGTAACACCAGACCGTTCGTTTCCAGCGGTTGCTTGCGTAGTTCAAGAAGAAATCGGAGCAAAGCATGCAGCAGCGATGGATTTAAGCGCAGCTTGTGCTGGTTTTATGTACGGAATGATTACAGCGCAACAATTTATTCAAACTGGAACTTATAAAAATATATTAGTAGTTGGTAGCGATAAATTATCTAAAATTGTAGATTGGAATGACCGAAATACAGCGGTTTTATTTGGAGATGGAGCAGGCGCTGTTGTTATGGGGGCCGTTTCAGAAGGAAAAGGGATTCTTTCATTTGAATTAGGAGCGGATGGAAGTGGTGGTAAACACCTTTATCGTGATGAATATGTTATGATGAATGGCAGAGAAGTCTTTAAGTTTGCTGTTCGTCAGCTTGGTGATTCGTGTCTTCGTGTTTTAGAAAAAGAAGGTCTTACGAAAGAAGATGTGGACTTTTTAGTGCCTCATCAAGCAAATATTCGTATTATGGAATCAGCGAGAGAACGGCTAAATTTACCGCAAGAAAAAATGAGTACGACAATTTCCAAGTTTGGGAATACGTCAGCTTCTTCAATTCCGATTGCTATAGTAGAAGAATTGCAAAATGGACGTATTCAAGATGGCGATCTCATCATATTAGTTGGTTTTGGCGGCGGTTTAACATGGGGAGCAGTTGCTCTTCGTTGGGGTAAATAAGGACTGAGAGAAAAGGAGTGTATGTTGTATGGAAAAAAAGCGTGTTGTAATTACAGGATTAGGAGCAGTTACTCCAGTGGGAACGGATGTAGAAACTGCTTGGGAAAATATTAAAAATGGTGTATCTGGAATTGGACATCTTACACGCTTAGATGCAAATCAATTTCCTGCGAAAGTAGCCGCGGAAATTAATGACTTTGAAGTCGAGAAATATATTGATAAGAAAGAAGCGCGTCGTATGGACCGCTTTACACAATATGCAGTAGCTGCGGCAAAAATGGCTGTGGAAGATGCAAAGCTAGAAATTACAGAAGAAAATGGGCCGCGCATTGGTGTGTGGGTTGGATCCGGAATCGGTGGTATGGAAACGTATGAAGAGCAGTACAAAGTTTTTTATGAAAAAGGCGCACGCCGCGTTAGTCCATTCCTCGTACCAATGATGATTCCTGATATGGCTGCAGGCCAGGTGTCCATTGCATTAGGTGCAAAAGGGATTAATACATGTACAGTGACAGCTTGTGCATCCGGTGCAAATTCTATTGGTGATGCATATAAAGTTATTCAGCGCGGAGATGCAGATGCGATGATTGCAGGCGGAGCAGAAGCACCGTTAACAAATATGGCGGTTGCTGGATTTTGTTCAGCTAAAGCATTAACATTTAATGAAGATCCAGCAACTGCTTGTCGTCCGTTCGATAAAAATCGAAGTGGATTCGTAATGGGAGAAGGAGCAGGAATTCTTGTATTAGAAGAATTAGAGCATGCGTTAGCACGTGGTGCACATATTTATGCTGAAATCGTTGGATACGGAGCAACAGGTGATGCGTTCCATATTACGCTACCAGCTCCTGGCGGTGAAGGCGGCGTGCGTGCGATGCGTCAAGCGTTAGAAGAAGCGGGTCTTCAGCCAGAAGATATCGATTATATTAATGCGCACGGCACAAGTACAGAAGCGAATGAAAAATATGAAACAATGGCAATTAAAGAAGTATTTGGCGAGCATGCATATAAAGTAGCGGTAAGTTCAACAAAATCAATGACAGGACATTTATTAGGTGCAGCTGGTGCGGTAGAAGCAATTATATCTGTGAAAACAATTCAAGATGGCGTTGTTCCGCCAACAATTAACTATGAAACACCAGATCCAGAGTGTGATTTAGATTGTGTACCAAATAAAGCAAGACAACAAAAAGTACGTGCTGTATTAAGTAACTCATTAGGTTTCGGTGGACATAACGCAGCATTAGTATTTAAAGAATATAAGTAACTACTCAGTTACTTTATGAAAAAACGACAGAAAAGCATTTTTTTTAAATGGGCGAGATGGACTGGCGATGCATAGGAGCGGTCAGGGCCTTTTCCTGCCACGTGCAAGGTTTGAAAACAAAAGTAGACAATAGGTAATGAATTTATAAGTAATAGAGAGACACATCTTCACTAGAATCATACCCTTTTCTAAATTTCTAAAAGGTATAGCTGAGTAGTTACGAATATAAATAAAAAAAGTGCAGATGAAAATCTGCATTTTTTTTATGCTTTCTTTCGTTTCGTTGCATATGTATGGAACGAAAGGAGAGTGGGAGAGGTGGGAGTGATTCAAACGGCGGTGTGGATGCGTAAGTATTATCAGGAGCCAGAAAAAATTTGTGAGAAGTTTACAAAGTATATTCCGCTTCAGAAAGAAGCGTTGTATCGGTTTCTTGTTTCAAAAGGAATGTTTCGTCCGGTAGTAGGTGGTGAGGAAGAAATAGACGTATTGCAAAAAGAACGAGTATGGGAGCGATTGGCGATAGAATATAAAAAGCTGCAACAATGGTTAAAAGGACCTGATATACCGGTATTTATTTTGTTATCCGATCCGTATAATCGAACTGTTCAACGAGAATATAACGGAAAAGCGGGATTAGCAATGCGAAATGTCTTGTTTTTGTTTGTGAGTTCACAAAATTCGATTGCCGAGTTAAAGGCATTGCTTACTCATGAATATCATCATATATGTCGAATTCATGCAAATGAGAAGGGAGAAGAAGCGTATACCATTTTGGACACAATGATGATGGAGGGATTGGCAGAACATGCGGTGTATGAACGGCACGGGGGAAGTTACTATGCTCCGTGGGTGTCTTATTATAAGAAAGAAGAGGCAATTATGTTTTGGCGTCGGTTTATACAAGGTAAGCGGGGGATACAACGAGGGACACGCGAGCACGATATATTACTAAATGGACGAGGATTTTATCCGAAAATGCTTGGATATGCTGTGGGATTTCATATTGTAAAAGATTGTGTAGAGCATAAGAAATGGAACACAACTTCTTTAATAGAAATGGATGCTAAAGCTATTTTAGAGGGGGCATTGTCTTTTGACTCATAAAAGTTGCTAATCTGCTTATCCTGTATGAGTCTACACCTTAAAATTCCGCGAGAAGTGAAGCCTAGTTGGCCATCAGTGAAGGATGAAGAACAATTCCACTGATGGCTTGTTATTTGCTGCAAAAATCTAATGAAAGTTTTACTGTTCAGCATGAAAGATAGAGGATTATGAAGAAATTAATTAATAAGAATATATTTCCTCCATTGGAATAAATTTTACGAAAGATGACCATAATGAGATATACAAACAGTTGTGAAGTGAGGGGTAAGCAATGTTATATCTGCATGATGTATGGGTAAATTGGTTTGAAGGTGAAGAAAACGGGTATAACGTCTGTCATTTCTATGAATGGCGGAAGGATGATACGATCGAATTGTTAGATCAAGTACCATTAGTAAAAGTAGATTCCACATTATATCATTACATCGAGAACGAATTGCTAGAGCTTCCGCAAAAACTATTGGAAGACGTACATCATAAGGCGTATATTCGAAAAAACCATGAACGACTGCAGCAAGAGTATTGCTTTGTTGTATCAGATGGAAAAGGAATAATTGCGATTGATACAATTGGATACAATATTCCAATACGTAAAAGCCGACTGATTCCAAGACAAGAGCAAATGGTGTATGAAATGGTAGAAAACGTACAAGCAGAAACATATGATTTTGAAATGGAATCGCCGCAAAAGGAACATCATATTTTATCACCTTCCCCGCATATGATGAATGGGTTAACACGGAAAGAACGACAATTAAAACAACTGCTCTTTATGGCACTAGACCAGCTACATACAACGAAAAATCCAGCGGAGATTCGCTATTGGTATACAGAATGGGATCCAGCAGCATATCCAGCTGTACAACATCTACCGTTTGAAGAAGTGTGGAATCGCTTGTATGACGAAGCGAAGCACGGATGGTCAGGTAAACATGAACAGCTTTGTGAGCGACTTGTAAGAGGACAACCGTTCTTTGAAAAGTTGTGGGAAATGGAAAATGAGCAAAAGGTAAATTAAAAGGAATGATCCAAAAGGCGCGTAGGTGCCTTTTAGGATCATTCCTTTTTTGTGTGTCCGCTAAGATATCGACGGAAGTAATGCATTTATCGGCGATATTTGCGATATATCGCCGATTCGACACGAAATAAAGACCATTCGACAAAAATCGTCATACGAGTGAGCGAACCGCATCCGCTTTTCTCTTGTCTAGCTCTGCCTCCTAGCCCTTCCTGTCTAAGAACCTTCCGCACGAGAAAGTAAAAATCACTTTCTGTGCGAAAGAACCTTAGCCAACAGGGCTAAATAGTCGGCTCCGCTTTTCTTTGATGTCTAGCTCCAGCGGCTAGAATGGTCGGTGGCTTCGCGCCTTCCTGCGAGGTAAAAATCACCTCTACGTCAGGAGCTCCATCCCCCTTCCATTCTGAGCGAGCCGCTTGCGCTTTTCTTCTTATCTTCGTTTTCTGCTTAACCCCATTGCGTTTTCGATTTTACGAAGTTGCTTCATTGCGACGCGGTTTGCTTTTTCGGCCCCCTGATCAAGGATTTCGTCTAATTCAGGAGAGTTAATAAGTTCATTGTATTTGTCTTGAATTGGACGAATTGCTTCTACAACAACTTGCGCTAAGTCGCCTTTAAAGTCGCCGTATCCTTTGCCTTCGTACTCTGTTTCTAACTCTTCAACTGTTTTCCCTGAGAAAGAAGAGTAGATTGTTAACAAGTTTGAAACACCTGGTTTATTTTCTTTGTCAAATTTTACGATGCCGTCTGAATCGGTTACAGCACTTTTAATTTTCTTTTCAATTGTTTTTGGATCGTCAAGTAAACTAATCATCGATTTTGGATTTGGATCAGATTTACTCATTTTTTTCGTCGGCTCTGTTAATGACATAACGCGAGCCCCTACTTTTGGAATGCGAACTTCTGGAATTGTAAACACTTCGCGATAACGCTTGTTAAAACGCTCTGCTAAATCGCGTGTTAACTCCATATGTTGTTTTTGGTCCTCTCCAACTGGAACAATCTCTGTATTATATAGTAAAATATCTGCTGCCATTAACGGCGGGTATGTTAATAAAGCAGCTGGAACAGATTCTCTTCCGTTTGATTTATCTTTATATTGCGTCATACGTTCTAATTCACCGACATATGCAGTGCATTGCATAATCCATCCAAGCTGAGCGTGTGCTGGAACTTCTGATTGTACAAATAATGTAGATTTTTCTGGATCGATGCCACATGCTAAGTATAGTGCTGCTAGACTGCGAATGTTTTTACGAAGCTGTACTGGATCTTGCGGTACAGTAATTGCGTGTTGGTTTACAATACAGAAATAGCAATCGTGTTCATTTTGCAGTTCTGTAAACTGCTTCATTGCTCCTAAATAGTTACCAAGTGTAATTGTTCCGCTTGGTTGAATGCCTGAAAAAATAACTGACATATCATTTCCTCCTTGAAAAGTTGTATTGTTTTTAGTTTTTCATATTTTCGTCTAGAACCCTAACGTTTTGTGGTTTTGAACGAGCCGCTTGCGCTTTTCGAATACAAAAAAGCCCATTCATCCCTAAAAGTAGGGACGAATGGACCGCGGTACCACCCTAATTATTTTGCGAAAGCAAAATCTCTTTATCCATTGTAACGTTGGATGTGACGCCAAAGCCTACTCCTGAAACGTTTCGGTTTGGTGCTCAAAAGCCCATTCCATATTGTACAATTACTTGTTCTCACCAACCACAAGCTCTCTGAAATTGCCTCAATATGTACTCTTCTTTCTCATTGCATACGTATAAAATTGTTGTACTATTATAACACATGATAAATCGTTTGCAAATTATTTAATAGCGAAACCAATAATTGTTGATAATGCTCCTAATATGATACCAGTAATGACGATAGGGTATGTCCATGTAAAGGAATAAGTTCGATATAATATTTCTTTCGGATCGCACTCTTCTTCTCCTTCAATTAAAGATTCAATCTTTTTATTGGATCGACCTAATTTTTTAAAAGCATACATTGTTACATTGAAAAAACCGCGTTGAAATAGGAATACAAATCCTCCGATAATAATGAAGAGTAAAGCGATATAAAACATAATATTAACAAAATACAACAAAAAAGAATTGGAAAATATAGCAGCATATGCGCCAGAAATCGCAATTGAGACTCCTGTTAGTATACTAATACGTGAAAAAAGTGTATTCAAATGCTTCCCCTCCGCAAAATATTACTAGAATTATTATACTATAAAAGTTATAATATGTACTATAAAGAATTTTTAGAAAAATATATATAATTTTGCATTTTCCTTTAATTAGATAACTGCAATGTTAAGCCCTGTCTTTACAAAATATATATAAAATACACTGTAAATTAAAAATTTTAACAAAAAAATAAAAAATTATATTCACAATCGTCGTATTATATGTATAATGAAAATTGTAGAAACTTGGAGATTATTCTTTTAATTCTAATTTTTACAAATGAAGGTACATAATGCGCAATTAGAGAACCTGATTTGCTAGATTTAATCTCATATTTAAATAGGTTTATTACAAATGGTAGTAATAATGTAATTTATTCCATCGTTTTCAAGGGTATATGCCTATGATGGGCGTATGCTCTTATTTTTAAAGATAATAGTAAGAATATTTTAAACTATCTTATTGCTTTTGAAAAAATGGGGAGGTGCTATTTATGGGACGTTATACATTACAACGTTTCGTGTACATGATCATTACATTATTTTTAATCACAACTTTAACATTCTTTTTAATGAAGTTGTTGCCAGGTTCTCCGCTTAAAAATCAGGAGAAATTATCACCAGCACAAAAAGAAATCATTTTAGAAAAATATGGATTAAATGATCCGCTACCAGTGCAATATGTGCATTATATGAAAAATTTAGTTCAAGGGGACTTGGGGGTATCATTCCAGTATGATAACCGTCCAGTAACAGATATGATTGTTGGCCGCATTGGTCCATCTGCACAATTAGGTTTTCAAGCGATTGTTTTAGGAACTATTATTGGATTATTATTAGGTATTGTTGCAGCACTTCGTACGAACACGTGGGCTGATTACGGGGCAACGTTCATTTCGGTACTCGGAATGTCTGTACCTGCATTCGTTTTTGCGGCACTACTACAATATTATGTAGCAGTAAAAGCGGGCTGGTTACCGGTAGCGTTTTGGAAAGGGTTTGAATATACAATTCTTCCAACAATTGCATTGTCGGTATCTGTAATAGCTACAATAGCTCGTTTTGCACGTACCGAATTAATAGAAGTTATGCAAGCAGAGTACATTTTAACAGCAAAAGCAAAAGGGATTAGTCAAGGTGTAATTATTATAAAACACGCACTGCGAAATGCTCTTATTCCAATCATTACGATTTTAGGCCCAATGGTTGCTGCTTTAATGACAGGAACACTTGTTGTTGAGCAAGTATTTGCTGTACCAGGTTTAGGGGAACAGTTCGTTAAGTCTATTCCATTAAACGATTATACAGTTATTATGGGTACAACAATTTTCTATAGTGCACTTTTTATTCTTGTTATCTTTATTGTCGATGTACTATACGGTGTAGTTGATCCTCGTATTCGTTTAGCGGGAGGGAAAAAATGATGAAAGATGTACAAAAAATATCGCCAGATTTATTTCAACCAGCAAATCGCAGCAATACGGATAATGAAGTTATTGCCCGTCCGAGTGTAAAGTTTTGGGAAGATGTAAGAAGACGTCTGTTTCAACATAAAGGCGCAGTTTTTGGGATAATTATTCTTGCTTTAATTATTCTATTAGCGATTTTTGGTCCGATGATGAGCAAATATTCTTATAAAGATCAAGATTTAGATCGTTCAAAAATACCGCCGAAAATACCGGTTCTAGAGAAGATCCACTGGCTGCCTTTTGATGGTGTAGACCAATATGGTGTAGATCAGTATGAGAAACGTGATATTAAAGAATATTTCTGGTTTGGTACAGATGATCTTGGCCGTGACATTTGGACAAGAACGTGGGAAGGAACACGAGTATCTTTATATATCGCATTATTAGCAGCGGCAATTGATTTAGTTATTGGGGTTGCATATGGTGGTATCTCCGCATTCTACGGAGGTCGTGTTGATAACTTCATGCAGCGTTTCGTTGAAGTATTAAATGGTATTCCGTACTTAATTATCGTAATTTTAATGGTAATTGTAATGGATCCTGGTATTCTATCAATTACATTAGCGATGACTCTTACAGGATGGATTGGCATGTCACGTATTGTGCGTGGACAAGTGTTGAAAATGAAAAATCAAGAGTACGTATTAGCATCACGCACACTTGGAGCAACAAATACACAATTAATTGTAAAACATTTAGTGCCAAACTTAATGGGATCTATCATTGTTATGACAATGTTTACAATTCCACATGCGGTATTCGGAGAAGCTTTCTTAAGTTTCATTGGCCTTGGAATTCAGCCGCCATTAGCATCATTAGGTTCTTTAGTAAGTGATGGGTATAAGTCAATTCAAACATATCCACATATGATGTTTATTCCAGCGACTGTAATTAGTTTGTTGATTTTAGCATTTAACTTATTAGCAGATGGTTTACGTGATGCATTAGATCCAAAAATGCGTAAATAAAGAAGAAAGGAGAGGGAATGATGAAAACTTTGTTAGAAGTAAAAGATTTACAAGTTTCATTCGACACACATGCTGGTGAAGTACAAGCAGTGCGCGGAGTTACTTTTGATTTGAAAAAAGGAGAAACGCTAGCAATTGTGGGGGAATCTGGTTCTGGTAAGTCCGTTACATCTAAAGCGTTGATGGACTTAATTCCAAAGCCGCCAGGGCGCATTAAGAACGGAGAAATTATTTTTGACGGTCGTGATTTAACGAAGCTGTCTGAAAAAGAAATGCAACAAATTCGCGGAAAAGAGATTGCGATGATTTTCCAAGATCCAATGACTTCGTTAAATCCAACGATGACAATTGGTAATCAAATTATGGAAGGCCTTATTAAACATCAAGGAATGAATAAAGCTGATGCGCGTAAAGTTGCGTTAGAGCTTATCGACCTTGTAGGAATTCCAAATCCAGAAGCACGTCTTAAGCAATATCCGCACCAATTTTCAGGTGGGATGAGACAACGTGTTGTTATTGCGATGGCGCTTGCTTGTAATCCGAAATTATTAATTGCCGATGAGCCGACAACTGCGCTTGATGTAACAATTCAAGCACAAATTTTAGAGTTAATGAAAGACATTCAGCAAAAAACAGAAGCGGCTATCATTTTTATTACGCATGATTTAGGTGTTGTTGCCAATGTAGCGGACCGTGTAGCTGTTATGTATGCAGGGAAAGTTGTAGAGATTGGAACGGTTGATGAAATTTTCTATAACCCGAAACATCCGTATACATGGGGATTATTAGCTTCTATGCCAAGTTTAGAAGGCGGAGAAGAAGAGTTATATGCAATTCCAGGAACGCCGCCAGACTTATTAAAGCCGCCAAAAGGTGATGCATTTGCAGCGCGTAATCCACAGGCATTAAAAATTGACTTTGAAATGGAACCACCTTTCTTTAAAGTAAGTGATACGCATTATGCAGCAACGTGGCTGCTTCATGAACAAGCTCCAAAAGTGGAGCCACCTGAAATTGTCCAAAGACGTATTCGACAAATGAAAGCGGGTGAACAGCATGACTAATAATCGTGAAAAATTAATTGAAGTAAAAAATGTAAAACAATATTTTAACGTGAACGGCGGAGTTGTAAAAGCGATTGATGATGTTACGTTTGATATTTACCGCGGAGAAACATTTGGACTTGTAGGAGAGTCTGGTTCTGGTAAATCAACAACGGGAAGAACAATTATTCGTTTATATGACGCAACAGCAGGAGAAGTATTGTTTGACGGGGAAAATGTACACGGTAAGAAATCACGTGCTGAATTAAAGAAATTTAACCGTAAAATGCAAATGATTTTCCAAGATCCATACGCATCATTAAATCCGCGTATGAGCGTTGGAGATATTATTGCAGAAGGAATTGATATTCACGGTCTTGCTAAAAATAAAGAAGATCGGATGAAGCGTGTGTATGACTTACTTGAGACGGTTGGTTTGAACCGTGAGCATGCAAGTCGTTTCCCGCATGAATTCTCTGGTGGACAACGTCAGCGTATTGGAATTGCAAGGGCGTTAGCTGTAGAACCGGACTTTATTATTGCCGATGAGCCGATTTCGGCACTTGACGTGTCAATTCAGGCGCAAGTGGTTAACTTATTGAAACAGCTACAAAAAGAAAAAGGTTTAACATACTTATTTATTGCCCATGATTTATCGATGGTAAAGTATATTAGTGATCGCATCGGTGTTATGTATCACGGGAAAATCGTGGAACTTGCAACGAGTGAAGAGTTATACGAGCATCCAATTCATCCGTATACAAAATCACTACTATCAGCAATTCCGCTTCCAGATCCAGATTATGAGCGTAATCGTAAACGTATCGTATACGATCCGTCTCAGCATCAATATGGTAATGAAGTGCCGCAAATGCGCGAAATTCGCCCAGGACATTTTGTTCTTTGCTCAGAGGCGGAGTATAAGAAATATAAAGAAATCTATCAATAAGAGAAACCGAGCACATGGAAAATGTGCTCGGTTTTTTTCTTTTATAAGAACACTTAAAAACAAAGAGAGAAAGCATAGTATTTTGTACAGAATATATATCATAAAAATCCTACAATTATATTCAGATAATTTAAATAAGTTAAAAAATAACGAAAAATCAACAAATACATTGATATTAAAACAAGGAGAAGGTATAAAATGTTAACAGAAAATTTTCATAAAATAGAAAAATAAATATACAAATAATCAATTTGTATGTATAATATGAATTGTTAGAACTTAATCACTTTTTATTATTTTCAATGAAAGATCTAACATTTTGGAGGAGGGTATAATATATGAAGAAAAAGGTGCCGGTGCTACTTGCATCAACATTGACAGTAAGCATGATTCTAGGGGGATGCGGATATTCAAAAGATGATTCGCAGGCGAAAGCAAAAGGGGACACAAGTAATGCGAAGCAGGTAATCAATATGGTTGAAACAACTGAGCTTCCAACGATGGATACAACATTAACAACAGACGCAGCATCTTCAAGCGTAATGAACAATGCAATGGAAGGGTTATATCGTCTTGGAAAAGATCAAAAATTAGTTCCAGGTGCTGCCGAGTCGTATGAAAAATCAACAGATGGAAAGAAATATACATTTAAATTACGTAAAGATGCAAAATGGTCAAATGGGGACCCTGTAACAGCAAAAGATTTTGTGTATTCTTGGCAACGAGCAGTAAATCCAGATACAGCTGCAAAATCTGCTTACATTATGTTTGATGTGAAGAATGCAGAGAAGATCAATATGAAACAATTGCCAGCAGACCAATTAGGTGTCAAAGCAGTTGATGATTATACATTCGAAGTAGAATTAGACAATCCGGTTCCGTATTTTGTGAATTTAACAGTATATCCGTTGTTCTTCCCACTTAATGAAAAATTCGTAAAAGAACAAGGTCAAAAGCATGGACTAGAAGCAAATACAACATTATATAATGGTCCATTTGTATTAAGTGAATGGAAACATGAGCAAAGCTTCCAATTAAAGAAAAATCCATCTTATTGGGATAATAAAACAGTTAAATTAGAGGAAATCAACTATAATATCGTAAAAGAGACAGGAACAGCGGTAAATTTATATGAAACAAAAGCAGTTGACCGCGTTCTTTTATCAGCAGAATTTGTAGATAAATATAGAAAAGATAGCGGTTTTAAAACGACAAGTGATCCAACAGTATTCTTCTTACGTTTAAATCAAAAGAATCCTGCTTTAGCAAATAAAAATATTCGTAAAGCGATTTCTTTAGGGTTTGAACGCAACGGTATGATAAATACAATGTTGAATAACGGTTCAAAAGCAGCTGGTGGCTTAGTTCCAGAAGAATTTGTTAAGAATGCTGACGGGAAAGATTTCCGTAAAGAAAATGGAAATCTTGCAAAAGTGGATCTGAAAGAAGCGAAAAAGTATTGGGAAGCTGGTAAAAAAGAGCTTGGAAAAGACACAATTGAATTAACGTTATTAAACTCTGATACAGAATTAGCGAAGAAAATTAGTGAGTTTTTAAAAGGTGAATTAGAAAAGAATTTACCAGGCTTAAAACTAAATGTGAAAGTACAACCTTTTGCACAAGTGTTAAAGTTAGAGAGCAGTGGTGATTATGATATCTCATATAGCGGTTGGGGACCAGACTACCCAGATGCAATGACATTCCTTGATTTATTTGTAACAAATGGTGCACAAAATAAAATGGGTTATTCAAATGCTCAATATGATGAACTGATTACAAAGGCTAAGAAAGAAGGATCTGATGTAAAAGAACGTTGGAATAATCTTTCGAAAGCAGAAAAAATCCTATTTGATGAAGCGGCAATTGCACCAATCTATCAACGCGGAAGAGCATTTTTAGAGCGTGAAACAATAAAAGATCTTTACATCAATAAATATGGTCCAGAGCTAAGCTTTAAATGGACTTCTGTAGGAAAATAATACGCATGAAAAAAGAAGCAGGATTCGAATCCTGCTTCTTTTTTTAATACGTATGTTTTTTATAAATTCCCTTACCGCCAACTTGATTCCAGCCGGTTTGCACTTCGGCAGATTTATTTACGAATTTCATTTTGTCTTTGCGGCCAAACAATTTTTCGCCGATCCCATTTGTTACAACCCCAATAGTTGCGGTGATCCCAATGACTAATGCTGCAACGATTACAAAATCAAGAAAAAAAGCTCCCATATGTAATCCTCCTTTGCATAAGTATAGTTATATTGTATGTTGGAAAAGACAAAAAAAAAAGAATTGTTTGATAAAAAGAGTGTATTTGTGTAATTTGTATAGACGGCGGGAAAGTAGTTTGATAAAATAAATTAAGAACAGACGTTCCTTTGTTTTCTTGTATACATACTTTTCTTACAAAATGCACATCTTTTGCATAACTTTTATGTATATTATGAAGAAAAATTATTGTATATTTCTCTTCTGTTCTATTGTATAATGAATTATAGAAGTTACTTATTTAAAGTAATTATTTTTTTAGAGAAGTTCGCTTACAGGTTTAGAAGTTCTTTATTTTTAGATAAGTAATCATGAGTAATACAAAATTTGTTTGAGTATAATTATAAAAATGTGAAATAGTACAGAATTTGTACTCTTTTAAGGAGAGTGAGTAATGTATGGTAACACTATATAGTTCTCCAAGTTGTACGTCTTGTAGAAAAGCGAAATTATGGTTAGAGGAAAACCATATTCCTTATACAGAACGTAATATTTTCTCTGATCCATTATCGATTGAGGAAATTAAAGAGATTTTACGTATGACGGAAAGCGGAACAGATGAGATTATTTCAACTCGTTCTAAAATTTTTCAAGAATTGAATATTAATTTAGAATCTTTACCTCTTCAAGATTTATATAAGCTTATTCGCGATTACCCAGGTATTCTTCGTCGTCCTATTATCATTGATGAAAAACGCCTGCAAGTTGGTTATAACGAAGATGAAATTCGTCGTTTCTTACCACGAACAGTGAGAACGTTCCAATTGCGAGAAGCGCAGCGTCTTGTAAATTAATATAATATGCAAAAGGAACTGATTCCCTCTCCTGTTTTAGCAGGATGAGCGAATCAGTTCCTTTTCATTTTATACGGAGCATATACTGTACATTTCGTCAAACGACCGATATTTTGCATAAATCCATTTTGATTTTTCAACATATATGTAGCTGCTATGCATGGCCAGATGCTCTCGTCCCCCTAAAAAGAAATGGGGTTTTTACTTGTATTTATAGCAGACAGCAAAAGTCTGATAATAATCAATGATAAATAGTTCAAGTATTTCGCAGCTTTACTTGGTTTACAACAATTCCAACTAGTAGCACCGTAATCATAAAAAGAAAGGGAATGCTTGCCGTGAAAAGTGGTTTTGTCTCGAAAAATGATCTAAGATTTTTTTCATGTGTTACCATGCTGCCTGCTGTGTAAGCTAAGATTGTAGCGCCGATATAGACGAGAAGAGGAAATCTTTCCATGCATAATAAAATAAGCTTACTTCCCCAAATAATAATAGGAATAGAAATGAGTAATCCGAGAACAACTAATGTAATATTTCCATGAGAAGCTCCTGCGATTGCAAGTACATTATCAAATCCCATAACAAGATCTGCGAAAACGATTGTTCGCACAGCTTGGAATAATGTTGTCTTTGCCTTAATACTAGAAAGATCATGGCTGTTATCTGTAAGCAGATTGATTGCAATGAAAGTGAGTAAAATGCCACCTGCTAATTGCAAAAAGGGAATATTAAGTAAATAAACGGCCATTATTGTGAGTAGGATACGTAATATGATGGCTAAACCAGTGCCTAAAACAATAGCTTTATTCCGTTCTGCCTCTGGTAAGTTTCGACTAGCGAGTGCAATGACAATTGCGTTATCGCCGCCTAATACAACATCAATACCAACGATTATAAAGATGGATGTGAGAAAGTCTAAATCCATTCAGTTTGCCTCCGTTTACTCAGTCCTAATAGAGAGAAATATCGTCTATTAGGAGCGGATTTGTTTTCAGTCACGTCATAGGTAAGAGATATATGGACAGCCGATGTATTTGTAAGCTTGTTTCGTTTACATCATATGCAGGAAAAAAGAATATAGGACAATCATTTCCAGTGATAGCATGTCCAATATTTTTTCTGAAATAAGAAGAGGGGAATCCAATTTAACTTTTCGACGCTACTAGTTGCTGCTACGAAGAAACAACATGACCGCTGTGATGCTAGGCCAGATGCTCTCGCCCATAAAAAGAAAGTATTTTAGTTCGGTTTTTGATTTTCAACATATAAATCGCGGCTATGAAGAAAAAAGGTGCTTTGCACTCGCTATCTCCCTTTGTTTTAAATCCCGCCCGTGGCAGAAAAAGGACCTGACCGCTCCTATGCATGGTCAGATGCTCTCGCCTATCTAAAAAAAGAGGTTTTTTCAATTTGTACGTATATATTGAATGAGAAATTAGGTAAATGACTGTTTTTTTGGTAAATAAGGTGATTTTATTTCCATTCTGGTGCATCTTATCATAAAATGAGAGTACAAGATTCTAATTTTTTTGTAATATGATTGGGGAGTCCCTTCATAACCATTCCAAATAGGAAGGGAAAGGTGCATTATGGATATTGAAAGAGTTAATGATCATACGATGAAATTTTATATCTCGTACATTGATATAGAAGACCGTGGATTTAACCGTGAAGACATTTGGTATAATCGCGATAAAAGTGAACAATTATTTTGGGAAATGATGGATGAAGCGCGTGACCATGATGACTTTTTTATAGACGGGCCGCTTTGGATTCAAGTGCAGGCACTTGAAAAGGGAATTGAGGTACTTGTAACGAAAGCACAGCTTTCGAAAGACGGACAAAAATTAGAATTACCAATTGGTCTTGATAAGATTATCGATATTCCTTTAGATGAGCGAATTGAATCGTTATTTGAGCAGGAATTAGAAGAGGCAGAAGCAGGAGCAATTTTTAACGAAGATGGTACATTCGGTTTTTTAATTAAATTTGACGACTTTGAGCATGTTATTTCATTGAGTCATCGACTTATATTTGAAGAGATAAAAGATGAATTATATTCATTTGAAAACCGCTATTATGTATATGTCGAGTTTGATGAGGTAGTGCACGATGAAGAGGAAATTGACCGTATTTTAAGCGTAATGTTAGAATATGGCGAGGAATCCGCTTTAACAATTCATCGTGTTCGTGAATATGGAAAGCAAATTGTTGCTGAAGGGGCACTTGAAACAATTCGTCATCATTTTTCTCCTGGAATGTAGGCCGATTTCCTTATAATGAAATCGGCTTTTTAAATGCACATATACGAACGGTGATTGTAAGTAAGGGGGGCGGATATGAAAAATACGTTGAAGCTATTGTTCTTTTTAATTGGTTTATTTGTGGTATTTATTTCGTTGCGTCTATTTATTGATGTAGCATTTTATTCAGATGTAATTGGTATTAAAGATATTTCGTTTTTAGGAATTTTAAGCATTTTATTTACAATATCAGGGTTTCTAATTGGTTTTGTCATTTTTTTAGAAAATCGTCATCCCTCGAAAACACTAACTTGGTTAATTGTACTTGGCATTTTTCCGGTAATCGGTTTTTTTGCATATCTTCTGTTTGGACAAAATTTTCGAAGGAAACGAATGTTTCAAAAGAAAGCGCTTTTAGACGAACAAGCATTTTTACAGTATAAAGGGCATGAGTACGATCAAGATCGTATATTGAAAAAGCATGAACATCAAGAATTGTTATTTCGGTTAGCTGATCGTTTAGGGGCATTAAATATTTCCTTTCATACGGAAACGAAAGTATTAACAAATGGGAAAGAGACATTTCAAGCTATTTTAGATGGATTGAAAAAGGCAAAGCATCATATTCATATGGAATATTATATTGTGCGTGATGATAAAATTGGTACAAAAATTAAGGACATTCTTATTCAAAAAGCAAAAGAGGGTGTAAGCGTTCGATTTTTATATGATGCTGTAGGGAGTTTTAAACTTTCAAACACATATATTGAGGAATTGAACAATGCCGGTGTTGAAATGGTTCCGTTTTTTCCTGTACGTTTTCCTATTTTAAACGACAAGATTAACTATCGAAATCACCGGAAAATTATTGTTGTTGACGGAAATGAAGGGTTTGTTGGCGGTTTAAATATTGGGGACGAGTATTTAGGAGAAAATAAATATTTTGGTTTTTGGCGAGACACTCATTTGTATTTACGAGGCGAAGCTGTGCGAAGTTTACAACTTATCTTTTTACAAGATTGGTTTTATATGACGGGGGAAGCTGTATTAACTCCTGATTATTTACAGGCGGATGTTGTAAAAGGGGATGAACAGGGAGGTGTGCAGCTCGTTGCAGGCGGACCTGATAATAAGTGGGAAACGATTAAGCATTTATATTTTGCAATGATTGCCTCGGCACGAAAATCAATTTGGATTGCAACGCCATATTTTATTCCAGATGATGATATTTTATCAGCATTAAAAGTAGCGGCCTTAGCAGGTATTGATGTTCGCTTGTTAATGCCGAGTAAACCGGATAAGAGGACGGTATTTTATGCGTCTCGTTCTTATTTTCCAGAATTATTAGAGGCAGGCGTCAAGATATATGAATATGAAAAAGGATTTCTACACAGCAAGGTTGTGATTGTTGATTCTGATTTGGCGTCAATTGGAACGGCAAATATGGATATGAGAAGTTTTCATTTGAATTTTGAAGTGAACGCTTTTTTATATGATACAAACAGTATTCGCAAACTTGTGACCGATTTTGAAAAAGATTTGCAGGTGTCGAATGAAATTCATGTCGATCGTTTTAATAACCGTCGTCTTGTGATGCGGATTGTAGAATCGACATACCGTTTATTATCTCCGTTACTTTAAAGGCTCATGGAAATGAGTCTTTTTTGTATCCCGCATTAACGGGCAGTATCTTCAAGTGTCTCAAGACGAAAAAACTACCCGTAAGAGCCCGATTGGTTCAACTAACCTTCAGTAAAAAAACCTTACTGAAGGAAGTTTCACTTTATCTGGGCAGGAACTCGTTTGTTATTGTCGAATAGTCCATACGGAAGAAAGGAATGATTCTATGTTTGTTGCGAAGAGAGAAAATGGAGAAGAAATTCATCTTCTTCATGGATGGCAGGAAAAGCAGCTTATGATGTTACGGGAGAACGAGCGCTTTTTCTGTCCCATTTGTCATTACGAAGTACAGCTGAAGTTAGGAAAACAAAAGCAGTGGCACTTTGCACATAAGAAATCACATAGCTGTAAAGTTGAATTTGAAAATGAATCGGCGTACCATTTGCGGGGGAAAGAGCAGTTATACAGATGGTTTCAGTCACAAGTTTGTTCAATAAAGATAGAGCACTATTTACCAGCGATTCAGCAGCGGCCGGATTTGTTTGTAACAATTGATAATCGGCAAATTGCAATTGAATATCAATGCGCAACTTTATCAGAGAAGCAGTTGTTAAAACGAACAGAAGGGTATTGGAAAGAAGGGATTCAAATATTATGGATTTTAGGAGGGAATCAATTCAAACGTCACGGGGCATATTGGTTGTCGCTATCCTCTTTTCATTCCTGCTGTGTACAATATTATCCAAATCCATATCTCCTCTATTTTTGTCCTAATGTAAAAGCTTTTTTCAAATGTAATCTTCTTTTACCTTTTTCCTCGTCGATCGTTTTTTCACATGCAATTTATTTTCCTCTTCCTATCACTACATTCAAAACCCTTCTTACAACATCACCTATTTCCATTGAACGTTTAGAAAAAGAGTGGATGAATAAAAAACAGCGCTTCCGAGCAAATGGCATTCATATGTGGAAGCAGGGGGAGCGTTCTTTTTTAGAGCTTCTTTATGAGAATCGTATATCTCCTTCTTGTTTTCCTGCTGAAATAGGTGTTCCGTTACCATCGCTTTTGGCATTTCGTACGCATTCTTTCATATGGCAAGCTTATATTTTAATTGAGCTACTGGGAAAATTTGCGGTAGGAGAATATTTTTCATTGCATACTGTTTTTCAGTATGTGGAACGACATAGGGGGATTCGTAGAAGGTCCCTGCCATATTTTCCGCAAATATTTTGGCAGCAAGCAGTGAGAGAATATATGCGATTTTTATGTGTAATTGGGGAAATTGAGCAAGTTGATGTTTACAAATATCGAAAAATACGTTGTTTTTTTGTTCCTAAAACAGAAGAGGAAGTGCGGAAATTTGATCGCTTATTTTTAACAGAGGCTCTTATGCTTTTGGAAGCAAAGTACAACATGAGTGAAGTGAAAACGGATATAATAGAAAAGTACCCAGAAGGAATTACATAAGAAGAATCGAATTGTACTATATAAATACGAATTGAAAGAACAGCATAAAACCCTTTCCTTTTAGGTGAACGAGAGCATCTGGCCGTGCATAGCAGCGGTCAGGGCCTTTTTCTGCCACGGGCACGATTTAAAACAAAAGGAGAAGGCAAGTAGCGATCATATTGTTTCTGCATGGCGGCGACTTGTATGTTGAAAAATCAAAATGGATTTATATAGGGGATATGAATAAGGAGGGTTTACAAATGACTGAACCAAAAACTGTAAAAGCACTGCCAGCGCGTAGCGAGATTGAAGTAGAAAACACGTGGCGCTTAGAAGATATTTTCCAAACGGATGCAGAGTGGGAAACGGAATTTCAAGCGGTAAAAGAACTATTACCAAAGCTGACGGAATTTAAAGGAAAACTTGGAGAGTCAGCAAATACATTGCTAGAGGCACTGCAATATGAAGATGAGATATCAATGCGTCTTGGCAAACTGTATACATACGCACATATGCGCTATGACCAAGATACAACAAATTCATCTTATCAAGCGTTAAATGATCGTGCAAAAAGTTTATACTCTCAAGCGTCAAGTGGCATGGCGTACATTGTGCCAGAAATTTTAACAATTGAAGAAGAGACATTACAATCATTTTTACAAGAAAATAAAGAGTTAAAGGTATATGAGCATGCATTAGAAGAAATTACGCGTCAACGTCCTCACGTATTATCAGAGGCGGAAGAAGCGTTATTAGCTCAAGCTTCTGAGGTTATGGGTGCATCTAGTAACACGTTTGGTATACTAAATAACGCAGACTTGAAATTCCCATCTATTCAAGATGAAAATGGGGAAGAGGTAGAAGTGACGCATGGACGTTATATTCAATTTTTAGAAAGTGATGATCCTCGTGTGCGCCGTGATGCATTTCATGCTGTATATGAAACGTATGGGAAATATAAGAATACATTTGCAAGCACATTAAACGGTGCAATTAAGCGAAATAATTTTTATGCAAGTGTCCGTAAATATGATTCTGCTCGCCAAGCTGCGCTGAGCAATAATAATATTCCAGAGTCTGTGTATGATCAGCTTGTGGAAACAGTAAATGAAAATTTACATTTATTACATCGTTACATTGATATTCGGAAACGAGCACTTGGATTAGATGAATTGCACATGTACGATTTATACACACCGCTCGTACCAGAAGTGAAAATGAACGTCACATATAAAGAAGCGCAAGATATGCTCTTACAATCATTACATGTACTTGGGGAAGAGTATGTTGAAATTTTACAAGAAGCATATGAAAATCGCTGGGTAGATGTATATGAAAATAAAGGGAAACGAAGCGGCGCTTATTCATCTGGTGCATATGGAACAAATCCATATGTATTAATGAACTGGCATGATAATGTAAATAATTTATTTACGCTTGCGCACGAGTTCGGTCACTCTGTGCATAGTTACTATACAAGAAAAACGCAGCCTTACGTGTATGGTGATTATTCGATTTTCGTCGCGGAGGTAGCGTCTACATGTAATGAGGCACTTCTCAATGACTACTTATTAAAAACGACAGATGATAAGAAGAAGCGCCTATACTTATTGAATCATTATTTAGAAGGTTTCCGTGGCACAGTATTCCGTCAAACTATGTTTGCTGAGTTTGAACATGTGATTCATCAAAAAGTGCAAGAAGGTCATGCAGTAACACCAGATATGTTAACGGACATTTACTATGAGCTAAATAAAAAGTATTTCGGCGATAGCTTAGTTATCGATAAAGAAATTGGTTTAGAGTGGTCCCGTATTCCACATTTCTATTACAATTATTATGTATATCAATATGCAACGGGCTTCAGTGCAGCAACTGCTCTATCAAAACAAATTTTAGAAGAAGGTAAGCCAGCTGTAGAACGTTACATTAATGAGTTCTTACAAGCAGGAAGCTCTGACTATCCAATTGAAGTATTGAAAAAAGCTGGTGTTGATATGACGTCATCAGAGCCTGTAAAGGAAGCAATGCAAGTATTTGAAGAGAAATTAAATGAATTAGAAGCACTTCTATTTGAAGAGAAGTAAAAAGAAAACGAGAGTCGCATGACTCTCGTTTTTTTGTTAAAACCCTTTGAAACGCTTTTGGTTATTGAAATAAGATACAGCGAATATAATTGCTCCAAATAAAAGTGGAAGTGCTAAAATAAGCGGAAACACTTGTAATAATGAGAGAACGTATAAACAAAAAAACAAAAAAATAATACAAAGGAGTAATACAAGATAGGATTTTTTCAATGAAAACCCTCCTAAAAAGACTCTCTATATATTGTATTCTAAAATGAAAACGTTTAGAATGTGACAGAAATGTGAAATTCGACAAAAAAGGTTGTCAATTAACGTCGAATCTTGTAATATAATAAACGTGAACGAATTCACATACAAACATATACCCCTTTGTTTGAACGTGAAATTTCTCCCATCCCCTTTAATATTTTTATAAGCCGTAAAGAAAACGACCTAGTGTTTACACTAGGTCGTTTTCCTTTGTAATCCATTTCCAATAATGTTCTCGTTTTATATCAATCATGCGCACTTTTCTCTTCAGTAACAATTTTTTCATTTCTCGTTCTGTTTCATTTTCAGAGTAATTATAAATAAAAGCAATTTCTTTTGTTGATATAAACTGAACATGCTCTAGTAATAGTTCTAGAGAAGGAAGTGGTTGTGGCTCAATTTCTTCTTTTACAATTTCTTTTAATACTTGTACGTATACATCGTAACAATAAATACCGCCAATTTTAATTCCTTCTTCGTTTGAATTTGCATGAAAGAAAACGAGAGAAGGAATTTCTGTAATGTGCATTTCATTCGTAAATTTTAAATCGCATTGAAATGCTTTTGCTGCACTTACAGAATGTAAATCTTGTTTGAATTCTTCCACATCAATTCCACTTTGTTTCGCGCATATGAGCAGCGTATCTATGTTTGGTTTTGCTATATTTTCGAGTAAAATGCACTCTTGGAGTTTTCGTAAAAATTTCGAACCTGCTTTTCGACCTTGTAATTCTGCTGCTTTAATTGCAAGTGAAGTGATATATGGAGTTGATGCGCCGCTGTGCATATATACTTTTCCGTCGCAAGAAAACCCTTGTAAACTTGTTGTTTTCTCCCACACAAATCGAATATTAGCAGGTTTATTCCATTTGTGTGATGGGGAAATAGCCCCTTCTACTTTACCAGTAACGATGTGACGGAGTGAAAAGTATTTTCCATATTCGAGCCATAATTTAATTATTAATGGCTCAATTTCCCAACAATCTTTACATAGTGGATCAATAAATAAATATGCTTCTACAGACTTAGGCTCACATTTTGAAGAAGAGATTGGTACAGTATGTTTTGTTTCCTGTTTATCCATTAAGCTTCACCTGTTTCAGGAGTATTAACCATATGCTGTGCAGTTAATGTTAAACGTTCAAATATAAAGTCACGAATCGGTCCGTGTACATCCGTATCATCCATCGCTTGCTCCATACAGGAGAGCCAGGCTTTTGCTCGCTTTGGTGTAATTTCGAATGGCAGATGGCGAGCGCGTAGCATGGGATGACCATGCTCTTCTGTATAAAGGCTCGGTCCTCCTAAATATTGCGTTAAAAATTGTTTTTGCTTCCTAGCAGTTTCTGTTAAATCGTCTGGGAAGATGGGAGATAAGTCAGGGTGTTTACTGACATAGGAATAAAATGTATCGACTAATCTTGCAATGCCTTGTTCACCGCCAATTGCTTCAAATGGTGTCGTTGGTTGCTTGTTCATCCTTATAACTCCTTTTTCCATCAAATATATCTATCCCCGCTATTATTTGTAGAAAAACAAAGAGATAGGCGAGAGATAATTGTAAGTAAGAGCCCGATTGGTGAGAGCTTTCCTTCAGTAGGAAAAGGCACCCTCTGAAGGAAGTTTCACTTTATTGTAGCAACGGATTGTCATGAAGAGCAAATAAATAGCTCTCAATCAATCCTTTGCTAGTTTATTGTTCTTTATGCTCTTTGGCAAGAAAAAAGCGTTGCACTTTGTTTTTTGTATGTCTGACAGGAATATTATGTTCCTTTAAGAAAGAAGAAAATGCTGTTTGTCCAGCCTGCTCATCGCTTACTTCATATTCGATTTCATAATCATCATGCTCGTAATAAAAACTATGATCGAATACGAGTGTACCGCCTTCGAATGTTGTTTCTGCTCGTTCTGTTGTTAAGCTGCCCATATACTGTATTGAAGAAACAGGAATTTGTAGGCTTTCTAATTGCTTAGAAACAGTACCCTCGATTACTTTATTTGTTTCAATCATTATGTGAGCTTCTTCTTCTGTTAACGTTTGATGTGTCTCTAATAAGCCAACCTTTGCTGGCTGTTTGAGTGTTAGCGTATACGTATTATTTTTATAGCGAATACGAAGGGCAGAACCAGCGTTTTTTAATGAAAATGCTGGCGTTTCGAAATAATGATTGACTTGTTTTGCAAATGTTGTAATGGAAAATGCGTGACATAAAGAATGGAATTCTTCTTTTGTCACTATATTTTTAAATTCAATTTCAATTTCTTGTTTCATATGTACGCTCCTTTTATAAAATATCTGTTACTCATTATCGCTTTTTCTTAAATTTCAATCAATGTTTTATTTGTTTCAGTGTATGTTATGTTACAATGAAAGTGTTGATTATGACAGGAAGTATGATATGGAGGAGTTAAAGTATGCAAAATAAAATTCAAGTTAAGAGCGTAGAAAAAAGAGAGAATGCTCTTATTTTTTGTGCAGAAAATACAGAGCTATGTGTAGAAGAATTAAAGGCACGTAGTCATGTACTTGTGGATTCAGACAATTTATCATTTTTATATATTTTAGAGAATGAAACATCTTTTATTTACGTAAGCATCCCACATACGTGTTGGGAAGAATTAAAACATGCAATGCAGAATGACGAAAAAATGTTTGTGCGTATTCAAGACGTTGAAATTGAGTTAGAACAAATGAAGGAAGAATTAGATTATTTAATTGAAAATATTGAAGGAAATGCAAATTATGGTGAGAAACTCGTAAATGAAGTAGAAAGAGTGTTTCTGTAAAGAGAAGCTTTCAGTGAGATAAAAGAAACTGATTTGTTTTGGTGGTGGTTACATTGGATCGAAATTGGGAAGAATTTTTAGCTCCTTATCATCAAGCTGTAGGAGAATTGAAAGTAAAATTAAAAGGAATGCGTTCTCAGTTTGAAATGTTGGCCGAACATTCGCCGATTGAGTTTGTAACAGGTAGAGTCAAATCTGTTGCAAGTATTATTGATAAAGCAGAAAAACGAAACATTTCGCTCAGTCGTTTGCAAGAAGAGATGCAAGACATTGCGGGGCTTCGGATGATGTGCCAATTTGTTGATGATATTAAGCCAGTTGTAGAATTTTTACGAAAACGTAACGATTTTGAAATTGTCGAAGAACGCGATTACGTGACGAAAAAGAAAGACAGTGGATATCGCTCCTATCACGTTGTTATTAGTTACCCTGTGCAAACGATTCGCGGAGAGAAAAAAGTGTTAGTTGAAATTCAAATTCGAACGTTAGCAATGAATTTTTGGGCAACAATCGAGCATTCTTTAAATTATAAATATCGTGGGCGCTTTCCAGAAGATATTAAAGTGCGTTTGCAGCGCGCAGCTGAAGCAGCTTATTTATTAGACGAAGAGATGTCTTCGATTCGTCTTGAAATTAAAGAGGCACAAAAGATTTTTTCGCGCAAGAAAGAGACGAAGGAAACAGAATAATAAACTAAAGGGTGTTGGGCGATGAAATTTGCAATTATGTCAAAGGGAGATCAATCATCAAATGCGCTTATGGGTACGATGATCGAGTACTTATGTAATTTTGAATTTACAATGGATGAAAACGAGCCAGATATTGTAATTTCCGTTGGAGGAGACGGAACGCTGCTGCATGCGTTTCATCGCTACCAAAATCGGTTAGACAAAACAGCATTTGTCGGCGTGCATACTGGGCATTTAGGATTTTATGCAGATTGGTTACCGACAGAAGTTGAGAAGCTTGTCATTGCAATTGCGAAAACGCCTTTTCAAGTTGTTGAATATCCATTATTAGAGGTCATTATTCGTTATATGAATGGAAGTAAAGAATCACAATATTTAGCGCTGAATGAAGCAACGGTAAAAAGCAGTGAAGGAACGCTTGTTATGGATGTAGAAATTCGTGGTGAATATTTTGAAACATTTCGCGGCGATGGTCTCTGTATTTCAACACCTTCTGGTAGTACTGCGTATAATAAAGCACTTGGTGGTGCAATTATTCATCCATCGTTGGAAGCGATTCAAATTACAGAAATGGCGTCTATTAATAACCGCGTTTTCCGTACAGTCGGATCTCCGCTCGTACTACCGAAGCATCATACGTGTGTGTTAAAACCAGTTACAGGAATGAACTTGCAAATTACAATTGATCATTTAACAATGGTTCACCAAGATGTTAAATCAATTCAATATCGGGTCGCAAATCAAAGGGTTCGATTTGTTAGATTTCGCCCATTTCCATTTTGGAAGCGGGTGCGCGATTCATTTGTTGCGGATCAGTAAAGTGTAACTTCCTTTCATGAAAGGTTAGCCCGGCTAATCGGGCTCGTACGGGTTGGTTTTGCATCGTAAACACACCATTAGAGAGGGTTAGAAGAGAGTTATGCAATTGAGAAGGTTTACTTTAACGTGGTGTATAACAAAAACGGATGAAGGAATGCTTATTCGAGAATTTTTGAAAGCGAAAGGTATTTCAAAAGCAGCATTAACAGATATAAAGTTTCATGGCGGAGAAATTGAAGTGAATGAACATCATGTAAATGTACGGCATGTTTTGCAAGAAGGAGAAAAGTTAGTAGTATACTTCCCGCCTGAGCAGAGAAGCGAAGGGATGCGAAGTGAGAGTATTCCTCTCTCAGTTGTGTATGAAGATGATTCTGTTCTTGTTATTAATAAGCAGCCGTATATGTCAACAATTCCATCAAGAGAGCATCCAATCGGGAGTGTAGCAAATGCTCTTTTGCATTATTATGATCAGCAAAATTTGGCAAGTACAGTACATATCGTAACAAGGCTTGACCGAGATACATCTGGTTTGATGTTAATTGCAAAAAATCGTTTTATTCACCATTTGCTATCAAAGCAACATCAGCAAAAACAAGTAAAAAGAACATATGAAGCAATTGTTCATGGAATGATAGCAGAGGACAGCGGAATAATTGATGCTCCCATTGCAAGAACAGATGATAGTATTATTGAGCGTATGGTCCGTAAAGATGGGCAGCGAGCAGTTACTCATTTTCATGTGCAAAAAAGATTGAAAGATAAGACACATGTAGCGCTTCAATTAGAAACAGGGCGTACTCATCAAATTAGAGTTCATATGGCGCATCTTGGCCATGCGTTACTTGGTGATGATTTGTACGGCGGGAAAACGGATGAAATAAAGAGGCAAGCCCTGCATAGTACAAATTTAACGTTTTATCATCCGATATTAGAAAGGCAGCTTACATTTCATGCGGAGTTACCCGAAGATATGAAAAAGCTGATGGAATCATGATTCCATCAGCTTTTTTTAGTCAATAGAACGGAATTTCTCTGGCACAAACGGCATCGAAGAAGGAACGGACACCGTCTCCATTTCTGGATAACGAAGTCCTGTTAATTTTCCGCCAAATACGGATCCCGTATCAATATTTACAGTATGATTGACGAATCGAGGTTCTTGTACAGGTGTATGTCCATATACAATCCAAGCATCCCCAGTATAATGCTTCGCCCAGTCACGTCGGACAGGAGAACCATCAGGATGCTTTTCGCCTGTAATATCACCGTACAAGACGAAAGTTTGAACTTTCTTATCGCTTCTTCCAATGTAATCTTGGCGAATACCAGCGTGACAAACAACAAGTTTTTCGTTATCTAGTACGTGATAGAGAGGCGATTGTTCGTAAAGGTCGATAAACTTTTTCTGGATGATTTTTTGCTCGCGTGTGCTTAATGATTCGTATTCTGCAACGGTTGTTTCTAGACCGTGTGCCACCTGCACCTTGCGCCCAAGAAAGTAACGATATAATTTATTGCAGTGATTGCCAGGAGCATAATATGCTTCTTGTTTATGTATGACAAGTTCCCAAACAATTTCAATCATGCGAAGAGAATGAGGACCGCGGTCTGTAATATCGCCTACGAAAGCAAGTTGTCGTTTTTGTGGATGAACTGGTAATCCGCTATCCCATGTATAGCCAAGCTGCTTTGTTAATGCTTGAAATTCCTCTAAACAGCCATGAATATCTCCAATAACATCATACTTCATATGAAATCACCTACTCTTTTTTTTGATTAGTATACCGCTATGAAGAGAAGAAAAAACCATATCCACTAGGATATGGTTTAATCAAACATAAATTTCTTTGTTCGTGACTGTACGTTCAGAATGAAGCCAATTGCAATCATATAGGTAAGTAAGGAACTACCACCGTAGCTTAAAAGTGGTAATGTAATACCGGTAATAGGAAGTAGTCCAATTGTCATACCGATATTTTGGAATACTTGGAATGTAAACATCCCAATTGTTCCTGCGCATATATAACTGCCATATGGATCATTACTTTCTAATGCAATATGAATCATACGATAAATCAGCAGGAAGTAGAGTGAAATAACGACGCTTCCTCCTAAAAATCCAAATTTCTCAGCGATATTTGTAAATATAAAGTCTGTATGAGGTTCAGGGAAGTATACTTGTCCATTTTCCCAGCCTTTGCCGTACAATTCACCGGATCCAGTTGCTAAAAGAGATTGTGTTAATTGAAAACCTTGTGTTTCGTATTCATAAGGCGCTAACCAACCGTAGAAACGATCTAATTGATATTCCTTTAAAATATGCGCTTTAAAAAATGCAGTGTGCGCAAAGTAAATATACACAAGGATTGTAGCAACTGCAACGACAATGCCAGCTAAACTGAAAATAAAGCGCCAGCGAACCCCGGATACTAAAATCATAGCAGCAAGCATTGCTGAAATTACCATCGTATTTCCTAAATCAGGTTCTTTGGCAATTAACAGCAGTGGTGGTAAACTCGCCGCAAAAATTTTCCCAAGTAAGAGTAAATCTTCTCGCGGTGTTCGAATTACATATTTTTCATTATGGTCTACGATAATACGACCAACGACAAGAATTAAAAAGAGTTTCATAATTTCTGATGGCTGGAAATTACCGATACCTGGAATTGAGTACCAAGCAGTTGCCCCTTTAATTGTTACCGCGCCTGGAATATGAAACTCAAGTCCAAGAAGAAGAACCATTGCAAATCCATATAAATACCAGCAAATTTGTTTATAACGATCAAAGTCGATGATCATAACGGCAGCAATTGCGATCACACCAATTACATACCATTTAATTTGCTGGGCGACGAAGTTAACCTTTTGTAAATTTGGCGGTAAGGACGGCTGTGCACTTGCAATAGCAAAACAACTTACCATAGCGATTGATAGTACAATTAGTATTAAAATGTAATCTATTTGATATTGAGAATTTTTATCTTTCACCGTACTGTATTCCTTTCTATTACTCATTATTATTAAAAAAGACACTATTACCATCTTAGCGGATTTTTTGTTGTTTGCAAATATGTTGTTTAGATTTAGATAGAGGAATGTCAGATGTTGGGGAAGGAAACGTATGATATTGATGATTATGTGATTCTTATGTAAGAAACTACAAAATGTTTTGCTATATGAATCCATTTTCATTTTTCGACATCTAGATTACGGCTATGCAGAAGAGCCTGCACTTGCTTTGTCCCTTTGTTTTACCTTGCATGGGGCAGGAAAGGGCACTGACCGCTTCTATGCATGGCCAGATGCTCTCGCCCACCGAAAAAGAATGGTTTTATGTCGGCTTTTTAATTTGGATTTATATAGCTATAAATATATAAGGCAGGATTATAATGCTTCTGTATTGAAATAAAAAAGTATTATATAGTAGAAAATGATTTTTTATTTTGCCTTATGGATAATTTATGATATTATAAAAATAGTATCAGGTACTAATAACTACTGTTATTTATGAAAATAGGAGGATAAATACATGGATCTTCTCAATTTAAAAGGAAAAAATATTGTTGTAATGGGTGTTGCAAACCAACGAAGCATCGCTTGGGGTATTGCTCGTTCATTACATAGCGCAGGAGCAAACTTAATTTTCACATATGCTGGAGAGCGTTTAGAAAAGAATGTACGTGATTTAGCAGAATCATTAGAAGGACAAAAGTCACTTGTATTACCGTGCGATGTAACAAATGATGAAGATATCGCAAGCTGCTTCCAAATAATTAAGGAAGAGGTTGGAGTTATTCATGGACTGGCTCATTGTATTGCGTTTGCAGAACGCGATGATTTAAAAGGTGAGTTCGTTGATACATCTCGTAATGGCTTTTTGTTAGCACAAAATATTAGCTCATTCTCTTTAACAGCTGTATCAAGAGCAGCGAAAGAAGTGATGACAGAAGGCGGAAGCATTGTTACATTAACATACCTTGGCGGAGAACGCGTTGTATCGAACTACAACGTAATGGGCGTTGCAAAAGCATCATTAGAAGCGAGCGTAAAATATTTAGCGAACGACTTAGGAAAGCATGATATCCGTATCAATGCTGTATCAGCAGGACCAATTCGCACATTATCTGCAAAAGGTGTTGGCGATTTCAACAGCATCTTAAAACAAATTGAAGAACGTGCGCCGTTGCGTCGTAACGTAACACAAGAAGAAGTAGGAAACACAGCGTTATTCTTATTCAGTGATCTAGCAAGTGGTGTGACTGGTGAGAATATTCATGTAGATTCTGGATATCATATTTTAGGATAAAAAGCTTGAAAAAAAGCAATTGGCCGTATATAGCCAATTGCTTTTTTGTTGTATGTTTTTAAGGCTGCTCTAAGTAACTGACTAGGCTAATATGATGATAGAGGGAAGGCTCTGTTAAGACTCGGACTGTTTGTTGGATCATTTGATAGGCGTATCGCTTATGAATAATTCGATAGTATTCAGGATTGAATTTATTGGCGCTGTCCATTTCTAGACGAGACAATCTATCTAGAGCGATTTGTACTAGTTTTGCAGCTGCTTGTTTTTTTTCCTTCTTTCTAAATAAAGCAAATACATCTTCAACAGCCCAACGCTCATAACGGTCAATAAAATAGTTCAAAGTCATTCGTAATGAATCTATATGATGATATACGAGGGCTTCAGGCAAATAAATGATTTCATAATTGAGCTTTCTTGTATTATCAATCATGGCGTTTTCTCCTGTGCCAGAGAGATGCTTCAAATGAGTGGGGAATGTATCCGGAAAACTTCCGCCAATCTGGATGGCTAAATCACGCCGGATAGCAAAATTGCATCCGAACACATATTCATGGTGAAGCGACACCCTTTCGTCTCCATAATCGAGATAGGCGAATAAAGGATGAATCTCGGGCGATCCGTAATCGTAAACCCAGTTTTCAGGTTGTGATTGCCATAAGGGTTTAATTTTACCGCCGCAAATCCCGGTTTGCGGATGTTGCTCGAATTCTTGCATAATGTTCTCCAACCAATTGCTGCTGGCGATGATATCGTCATCCCCAAAAATCACGATGTCTCCTTTTGCTTCCAGAATACCTTTGTTTCTCACATAATGGAGCCCTTGTTTCATTTCTTTTAGATATTTCCAAGAAACGGTCGCAGATTCCATGATTTTTCGCACTGTTAGGGCTGTTTGATCCGTAGAATTGTTATCTATAATCAGAATTTCATATTTATCGGGTGAGAGGCTCTGATTTAGGAAAGAGAGCAGTGCTTTGGTCAGGTACTTTTCCCTGTTGTAAGTGGGAACAATCAAGGAGAGTTTAAGCATCGCTGTTTCCGCCTTTCTGTTTTTTCTTGCTGGCAACGCAACTTATAATCGTTCGAAGGGTATAAGTCACTCTTTCAATTTGTTCATAGGTTAACGCCATTCCGTAAATTGAGATAGATAGCATTAAATCGTCCCTGAATTGGTATAGGATTATGAATCAATATGCCATATTTGTTATAGAAGTCATAGGCATTACCGCGTATATGATCTCTGAGTGCCGCCGTGATTAGGATCTTTTGATTCAGTTGGGAAACGATTTGTTTAGCTAAAGTAACATCGGTGAACTCTGCATCTACTCTGAACCAGTCAACCTTCATCAGATTTCTTCCTTTTTTCATTTATTCGCTGAGCATAAAATTAATTTACCTGACATACTGTATTCATAAATGTTCGATAAAGAGGTTTAAGACATGTTCAAGAACGGCATAAATCATTTGTTGGGAAATAAATGGGATTTTATGTATATTATTATCTTATATGCAAGAGAAAGGAATATTGTCTGTTTTCTTATATATTTTTATAAAAATAGCAAAATTGCATGTTCTATTGATGGCTTATTTTCGATTATCGGCGATTAAATTGTGTTGAGCTCAAATAGAGGGACATAGCATGAAGTGCAATGCTTTTTTTATGATCATTGCTAATTCCTAGTTAAATCTATGGGTGGAGGGTGATGACTTGAAGTTCTCTGTAGTTATGTCTGTTTACAACGGTGAGGAATATTTGACAGAAAGTATAGACAGTATTCTGAATCAAACTTACCCAGATTTTGAATGTATCATTGTGAATGACGGATCTACTGATCAAACTAGACAAATATTAGATAGTGTTGACGATAATCGGATACGAGTTTATCATCTGGAGAAAAATTATGGATTGTCATATGGACTAAACTTTGGTATTTCGATGGCGAAGGGAGAATGGATTGTCCGGCAGGATGCTGACGATATCAGTTTACCCCAAAGAATAGAAAAGCAAGCTCGTTTTATTCAATCCAATCCTGGTTGTATCGGCGTCAGTTCATTTATCCGCTGCATTTCAGCAAAAGCGCCTATCCCTTCCCAGCTGCTTTGTGATATTGAAGGAACCAACAGAGTCCGAACAAGGGAGCAGATGATGGAACATCGTTTTTTGGCTCCGCCTTTCATTCATGGATCAGTAACTTTTTCCAAGAAAGTTTTCGACCAAATAGGCGGTTATAATGTCCGTTATGCCATCTGTCAGGATCATGACCTGTGGATTCGCATGTTGGAGGTTGGCGACATCCCTAAACTAGAAGAAGTGATGTATGAATATCGGGTGAATCCAGAATCTCTCTGCCATAGGGATGAGGCCGCTACTTGCAGAGAGGTTATGGAAATCTGTGCATTTCATATTCAGAGTTGGTTGAGCCGCCAATTGGACCGTCAAGCTAAAGTGCTGGTAGTAGGGTCGGAAAGCGCTTGCCGATATTTGGAACATCATATTTTACCTTTTACAGGATTACAGGTGCAGAGATATGTGACGCAAGAACTTATAAGAAAAATGCCAGAAGTCTTTAATCATTATAAAAAAGGAAATGTCGATGCCATTGTTATACTCGATTGTCCGGAGGCATCTTATGTACAGGAGTTTCTACAACAAAGCGGGATGCAAATGAGTAGGAATGTATTTAAGATTTGGACTGTTTTTTAATCATTCCATCGAAAGGGGAATCTTATTATGTCAAACGAAGTTAAAGCTCTGATTCCCCCTCATGTTATAATCTGGCAAGCAGCCTATATTAATTGTTGGTGTATTTGTATATTAGTAATAAACACAATTAAGAGTAAAGTGGAATATTTATATAACAACCTCTAACGATTTCATGATCTTAAGACTTTTATTTTTTCTATCCATCAAACTGTAAAGGTAAGAATTCCTACCAGCTAAATGTGGGGCTTCTATTTATGTAACAAACGGGCAGTAAGCCCCTCATTGGTTCAACTAGCCATCAACGGGGGATGAAGCACCCCACTGATGGAAGTTTCACTTTATAGTTTTCGGATTATGAGTAAGGAATCATATAAACCGAAATACTCATAATCTTCATTCGTGCAAACTTCATGTATGGCTTGAGCTACCCCTGGGTTATCATGATGACCATAGTCATGGAAAGCAATCAAGCCTCCTTTTACAACTCTCGGTGCATAATGAATAATATCATGTTTAACACTTGAATATTCGTGATTACCATCAATAAATAAAGCTACTATTGATTTAGGACAATCACCATAAGCTTCTGTACTATACTTTTTAATTGGAATAACATTATCTTCTAGGCCATGATTCTTTATATTATCCCAGAAAATATCAAAATAATTTCCATGATAAAATTCGTTATCCGGTATAAATGGGTCAATGGCATAAATCGGACGCTTTTTTGTGCTCATTAAAGAACTGCCAAAACCTAATGCAATGGTACTCTTTCCTTTATATGAACCGATTTCAACTATATCTCCGTATAGATGGTCAACCAGTGCAGGTAAATGTAATAGTGCGAATTGTTCGGAAAAATCCAACCATCCTTCGATACCATCTACAATTCTTAATAGTTCATTTATACTTTTATTATTTTCCATATTAAAAATACCCCCTTTCTTAATGTTAAAATGTGACATATTATGTATATGCTTGACTTTATTTTTCGATATAATAAAAAGGTCTATTTTCAATACGTGCGGTCAATTCTGCCGTTTCTGTCGATTATAGACAAACATAGATTTGACTCGTAACTCAGACGGAAGTTGCATAAAAGGGAGTTCTTTCGTTCTCATAGGGATGACACCTATCTTTTATTGAGAATTTGGTTTCATTACCTTAATTCTGCTATAAAAGAAGGTGTCATTCTTTTTGTATTATATATCAAGGATTGTTGTTTTATATGAGACTGCGAAAGCGGAATTTTAAGATTTTATTGTCAGCAATACTTTCGAAGGATCATTATTTTTTTTCCATTGGTAGTTAGGAACAAACACTTGTTTCCGCCTAGTTTCTAGATGTAGAATTTTTTCAACTGTTTCATCGATTATCTGATTGCGATTAGGGCATAATTGTTTAATATTTTTTTTTATATCATATAATAAAGTTTTTGTTTTCAAGGTGTCCTCATGAGAACTCTCTTTCGATATAAAAGGTATCGTTGCTATTTGTGTACGAGGGCAAGTATGTTCAATGATATAAAAAGATTTCCTAAGTAAAATTCCTTCTAAGTCAGCAATGGTTTGTAAGAGTGGGAATATACAAGTTTTTATAGTAACCAATAAATCATCATCTTCATCTGTATGATGATTTTTAATAATTGCCACCATATCATGTGCTGCATGTAAATACTTGTAAATAGAACGTTCCATATGAAAGATTGACCGTAAGGAAGATACATAGTTCTCTTCAGTAAATAGATAGAACAACACCTTCCCCTCCTTTACTCAAATAAGTATTTGTTTTATTTTGATGGACGACATTTACAGCATACTCTACGTCGGCTTTGGATTAAATCCGTTACATTTTCAAACTTTCTTAATAATAGCCATTCTTTCATTAAGACCGTTTCAACAAATCTGGTTGCTTCTCTGTTGAATTGAAGAATTTGACTGTTTGTAGGATGTGTAGGGAAATCTAAACATTTTCCAACAAAGGCTTGCATTTTTTCAGCTTCAGCGTTTAAAAGATGTGATAAAGCAATCTCCTCTAATGCTATTGATTCCAATAAATCTATGATAACTTGCTTCTGATTTGGCCGATTGGGTTCTGCCGGTATTGTTGGCATACTCAAGGTATAACACCTTCCTTTTCGTTAATGTACGTTGTTATTGTATGATTCGCCTATATTTTCTGTGACAAATGCCCTGATGAAAATGTACTCGGTATCATCAGATGCTGTTTCCGGCCTACACTGGTGGCCATAAATTCAATATAGAGCTGTATGATTTTACATCATAAAAAAGTCCAAAGTTAGGCTGCTACTAACCCTCCGATTAAACAAGAATTAGTTTTATTTTGTTTTGATCCAGAAAGATCCTCCATGCCGTTCGACGCCTTGCATCTTTGGATCGTCCCATAAGGGAGCCAAGACCTTACTTAACTCAGGATCTTGAGCAATAAACATGCCCGGAAATATAATTTCATACTTATTTCCATCCGCCAATAAGGTGGATGCAAGTAAATATTGTTCATTGTAATATCGTGTAATCCATTCTTGAGGGTAATCATGAGGAAGATATATATCATGGAACTCAATAAAAACGCCGGGTTTTAATCTTGGTAAAATTTCTAGAAAAATAACGGTCACATCCGAATTCATAAAAGAACGATGGCTATTATCTATAAAAAGAATATCCCCTGTTTCCAAATCATCAAAAATATGCAAATCAACGTTTTCAAGAGGCTGTCTCACAACATGATCACAAATGGAATCAATTTCGGCTCTTGGAGAAGGATCGATAGAGAGAATCTCAGTTTGAAGGTTATGATCCTTAATAGCTTGTTTTGCAAATTTTGTTGAATTTCCAGATCCTATCTCGTAATATCGCATTGGGTTATTCTCACATAAGAATCCGTAAATAGCTACTGAATCTAGGCCAGGCAACCATCCGTTTATCCAAAAAGGACAATTAGGGAATGCCTTATTT
The DNA here is from genome assembly GCF_900116295.1 of Bacillus sp. 103mf. GTDB lineage: Bacteria > Bacillota > Bacilli > Bacillales > Bacillaceae_G > Bacillus_A > Bacillus_A bruguierae. The sequence continues at coordinate 303,795 of NZ_FPAF01000002.1, read as the reverse complement.
TCATGCCTATTGATGTGAATAAATTTTTCTTTATGCTTCAAGAATTTTTTTAGGTATTCCTCATATAACAACCGATTTCTATTAATAATTTCATATAATTTTGCATGCGGAGGTTTATTCCACCCAAAACGGGGGGTTGGTTTGATTGGATAATCGAGAAAAATGAAATGCTGATATTGACTCAAGATAATTCCTCCTTATTTATCACTTCAGTTGGACAGTAGATACAACTAGAGGAAATGATTTCTACATATGGCAGTTAAAAATGCCCATAGAACAAAGCGTTTTGGTGCAAAAATCAAAATGAATGTCCAAGATTGGTGATTTATAATGACATATGGTGCATTTATATACCAAAACGAACTCTATATTGTGATTAGAAAGATGAAAAATGTTTTTATTTATATCTTTGCACCAAAACGAACTATACTAACGCCATTTGGATTTTACTACCAGACATACTTTCGAAGGATTGTTATTTTTTTATTTCCTTTACTCCAAAGAAAATTTGTTTTATTTTGACGGACGACATTTACAGCATACTCTACGCCGGCTTTGGATTAAATCCGTTACATTTTCGAACTTTCTTAATAATAGCCATTCTTTCATTAAGACCGTTTCAACAAATCTGGTTGCTTCTCTGTTGAATTGAAGAATTTGCCGGTTTGTAGGACATGTTGGAAAATCTAAACATTTTCCAACAAAGGCTTGCATTTTTTCAGCTTCAGCGTTTAAAAGGTGTGATAAAGCAATTTCCTCTAAAGCTATTGATTCCAATAAATCTATAATAACTTGCTTCTGATTTGGACGATGGGGTTCTGCTGGTATTGTTGGCATACTCAAGGTATAACACCTTCCTTTTCGTTAATGTACGTTGTTATTGTATGATTCGCCTATATTTTCTGTGACAAATGCCCTGATGAAAATGTATTCGTATCATCAGATGCTGTTTTCGGCCTATACTGGTGACCATAAATTCAATACTGTACGTTTTATTTTTCATCATAAAAAAATCCTCCTGCTTACAAACAGGAGGCATCTTATGAAATTCTTCTCCGGTATATGTATCACCGGCATCAAGGTTAGTCAAACGAATGATATACATAGACTAAACGGCTTTGGTGCAAGGATATAAATGTAGTTGTTTTTTGTCTTTTTAGTGACCATAACTCTAGATATAGAAGTGATTAAAAGTTTCTTAAGGAAGCGGAGTGATTGCTATCAAATCAAGGACATTTTCAAATTTGAACTGCAGTAGTATTTCCTTCTTGATAACATCACGAAGTGTTCTTTGAACACTTGCGTCGATATCAAGAAGATTGGATAACGTGACCCGGCAAGGAGTAAATTTACTTTTTGACCGTAATGTTCCGAGAACAAATTGAATCTTTTCTGCCTCGGCATTGATGATGTGAGCCAGAGCTAATTCCTCAAGGGCAATAGAAGACAAAAGTAACGGTATAGTCTGTGCAGTAGTAACCGAAATAGTCGGGGTAATATTCGGAATGTTCGGGAAAGACAATGTAATTCACCTCTTTCTTTAGTATCAATTGTATGTTATTATCCTGGGCTTGTAAGTGACACCGCTATTTTGCGTATAGCATTTATGATCATCCAATTTATTCATGAAACATAAAATCCCATGGGTATCTATGAAACACTGAGTTAAGGATAGTATGTATCCAAAATTAGGGGATGAATTGTTATATGACGATAAGAAAAACGCTAAAATTTGAGATAAAGCTGCAAACTGTTCGGATACGAATAACGGGGAAAATGAAGGGAGAAATTGCAGCGGAGTTAGGAAATGTAGACAAAGATCAAATTAAAGTGTGTGCGTTGTCCATGACAGCAAATTGGTTTTGATACTGTGTTAACACTAGTTGAAGGAACATAAAAAAGCCTCCTGCTTACAAGCAGGAGGCCTCTGATGAAATCCTTCTTCGGTTTACGCGCCCACTAAGGTTAGTCAAACGGATGATATTCATAGACTAGAAGGCTTTGGTGCAAGGATATAAATGTAAGTGCTTTTTGTCTTTTTAGTTATCATAACTCTAGAAACAGAAGTGATTAAAAGTTTCTTAAGGAAGCGGAGTGATTGCTATCAAATCAAGGACATTTTCAAATTTGAACTGCAGTAGCATTTCTTTCTTGATAACGTCACGAAGTGTTCTTTGAACACTTGAGTCAATAGCAAGAAGGTTAGATAACGAAACGACCGGAGGAGAAAGTGCAGTTGTTGTCGGTAATGTTCCGAGAACAAATTGAAGCTTTTCTGCCTCAGCATTGATGATGTGAGCCAGGGCTAATTCCTCAAGGGCAATAGAAGACAAAAGTAACGGTACAGTCTGTGCAGTAGTAACCGAAATAGTCGGTGTAATATTCGGAATGTTCGGGAAAGACAATGTAATTCACCTCTTTCTTTAGTGTCAGTTGTATTTTATTGCCTTGGGCTTGTACATGATACAGCTTTTTCGTGCGGAATTTTATATCGTCCAATTCATAAAATCCCTTGGGGAATTGGAGAGGAAGGAGAAAAAATGGTAAGCAGCCAAGGATTTCCGTCAAAAGCGCTTGGCTGCTTGTACACCTGTTGGTTCACTTTAATAAAAGTCGATGGTATTCCTTTCAGAATCAACCATGCGATATTTAATGTGTTTTTATCTGTTGCACAATACGGCCTATGCTCATATGTTAACTGAAGGTAAGAAAAGAATTTCAACTAATGTATGACATCGGGGTGTATAATATGAAACTTATATTACTGTCAGGAGGTTCAGGGAAACGATTATGGCCGCTTTCCAATGATTCTAGATCAAAACAGTTTTTAAAGATGTTAACATGTCCAGAGAATGGGTTGGAATCTATGGTTCAGCGATTGTGGCGACAATTAGATTTGAATCAATTATTGAATATTGCTTACATTTCAACGAGTAAAGCACAAGTGGATATCATTCAAAATCAATTAGGGACTCAAGTACCATTAATCATTGAACCAGAGAGAAGAGATACCTTTCCGGCAATCATATTAGCAGCGACATATTTGTATTCAATCATTGGTGTTAATCTAGAAGAGGTAATTACTGTAATGCCTGTTGATCCTTTTGTGGAAAATCATTTCTTTGATAAAATTAAAGATTTAGAGAATGTCATTTTGCAATCGGGTATGGATATTGCTTTAATTGGTGTAAGTCCTACCTATCCTTCAACAAAATATGGTTATATTATTCCTGACAAAGATGAAGTGAACCAACGGCAACCACAAACGTATATGAAAGTAAAAGGTTTTAAGGAAAAGCCGATGGAAGAGCATGCAGAGCAGCTAATTCAGCAAAGTGCATTATGGAATTGCGGCGTTTTTGCATTCAAATTAGGGTATATCATTAACCAGCTAGAAAAAAGAGGTTTGCCTACTCAGTATGATGAGATCATTCAGCACTACGAAAAGCTGCCTAAAATAAGCTTTGATTATGAAATTGTGGAAAAGGCAGAGCGGATTGCGGTTATTCCGTATAATGGTTATTGGAAGGATTTAGGGACTTGGAATACGTTAACTGAGGATATGCAAACAAATATCGTTGGCAGAGGTTCAATGAGTGATAATTGTATCAATACGCATTTAATCAATGAGTTAGATATTCCCATAGTTGTATTAGGTACTTCGAATATGGTGGTGGCAGCAAGTCCCGACGGTATTTTAGTTTCAGATAAATCCACTAGCCACCATGTTAAAGAGGTGGTAAAAGATTTAGAACAACGCCCCATGTTCGAGGAACGCCGTTGGGGGTGGTATCGCGTCTTGGATTATAAGAAATTAGCTGAAGGAATGGAAGTACTGACAAAACGATTATGTGTATTTGCAGGAAAAAATCTTAGCTATCAATATCATCATGAGCGAAGTGAAGTGTGGATAGTTGTTGCAGGTGAAGGTGAATTTGTTCTAGATGATACATTGTCTTATGTAAAAAAGGGTGATGTGCTAAACATCCCAGTTGGTGCAAAACACGGGATTAAGGCAATTAAAGATCTTGAAATTGTCGAGGTTCAGATGGGGAGTAAACTTGAAGAAGAGGATATTGTTCGTTTATTTATGTCATGGGAAGAAATGAAGAAATCCATTGAAAACAAATGAATTCCTTTGAATTTAAGTTAGAGGGTAACTACTGTCAAAATTCTTTTTGCTCCCATACAATTAAGCAACTATGTATATGGAGGGATATTATGGAACAGTGGAAAGATAAGAAAGTAATGGTAACTGGAGGAGCGGGATTTCTTGGTTCTCATGTAGTGGAACGATTAGAAGAATGGGGTTGTAAACAAATTATTGTACCGCGCAGTAAACAATATGATTTACGTAATCCACAAACAGCTATGACATTGGTACAGGAAACAAGGCCCGATGTAATCATTCATTTAGCTGCTTCAGTCGGTGGAATTGAGGCTAACAGAAAAAATCCAGGTTCATTTTTCTATGATAATTTATCTATGGGGATTCATCTGATGGAAGCCGCAAGACTAGCCAACATAGAAAAATTCGTGGTTTGCGGAACAATCTGCTCCTATCCTAAGTTTGCTTCTGTTCCGTTTAAGGAAGACGAATTATGGGATGGATATCCTGAAGAAACGAATGCTCCTTATGGTTTAGCCAAGAAAATGCTACTTGTACAGAGTCAGGCATACAGACAGCAGTATGGTTTTAACTCTATTTTTCTTCTTCCTGTGAATTTGTATGGCCCCCGGGATAACTTTGACTTGGAGACTTCCCATGTAATTCCAGCTCTCATACGGAAATGTTTAGAGGCGAAAGAACAGGGAAAGGATCATATTACGGTATGGGGCAGCGGGAAGGCAACGAGAGAGTTTATATTTGTTGAAGATGCAGCAGAAGCAATTCTGCTGGCAGCAGCGAATTATAACGGGGCGGAGCCTGTAAACATTGGTACAGGAACAGAAATTTCAATTAAAGACTTAGTCGAGTTAATTGCAGCTCAAACAGGTTTTGAAGGTCAAATTCGCTGGGATTCCCAGAAGCCTGACGGTCAACCTCGAAGATGTCTCGATATACAGAGAGCGAAGGAATGTTTTGGATTTGAAGCAAAGGTTAGTCTAGAAGAAGGGTTGAAAAAAACCATAGATTGGTATGTGAATCAAGATATAAGGTAATAGCAGAATGGTGCCTATATATATGCTAATTAAAAATCCGACATAAAGCCCCCCTTTTTAAGCGGGCGAGAGCATCTGGCCGTGCATAGAAGCGGTCAGAGCTTTTCTCTGCCACATGCGAAGTAAAAACCAAAAGAGAAAACGAGAACAGGTTACTTTTTATTCAGCCTAGCAGGGAGCTAGATGTCGAAAAATAAAGTGAAACTTCTCCGTCAGTGGGGGGGGGCTTCATCCCCCACTGACGGAAAGCCCGCCCAATCGGGCTTTTACGGGCAGTAAGACCCCCACCTATCTTCTTTGCTTCTCTCTGAATCTTGAGGTGGGGGTCTTACTGCCCACAAATAGCGGGATAAAAATGAATTCATATATTCATCCGAATTTCTGGGATTATTAAGGAGGACGGATGAAATATATATTATAAAGTTAAAGGTCAACGGATGTACTTGTATTGTGCGACTAATTCGAAAAGCAATACGGTTGACCTGTCCTCCAGTAAAATAAGATATATAAAAACAGCCAAGCGCTTCTTGAAAAAAGCCTTGGCTGTTTCTTGTCTATTATAAAAGCTTTTTCACAATCATTTCTCGTTTCTAAAGGGAGCTATGATATGAATTTGGAAAAAGGGCAAGATTTTTAAATATATTTTTATACGTATTTACTAGATTATGTATATAAATGCAAATTGAAAAAACTTTCCTTTTAGAGGGACGAGAGCATCTGGCCGTATGTAGAAGCGGACAGGGCCTTTTCCTGCCACATGCAATGGTTAAAAACAAAGGGAGAAAGCAAGTAGCGGTCATGTTGTATTCTGCATAGCAGCGACTTATATGTCGAAAAATGAAAATGATTTATCTAATTCAAGGTATGCATCCCTTAAGATAGAGAAAGATAAAAACCCATGGTAATCTATGTATCTTTTAGTTATATTTTTATATAACGATAAAAAACTTATTTGTTTGAGATAAAGTTGCAAGCTGTTTCGAGGAGAATAACGGGGAAAACGAAGGGATACTAAGTGGTAGAGATATTCTGTCTGAGAACTACGTTAAGTTCTTGGTGTGTTGCGAAGTGGATTTTAACTATAATAAGCTGACGCCTGCGGAATACAGGCGTCAGCTTGCAGACTAAAACAGTTTTGCCCTCTGAAGGAGAAAAAACGGATATCCTTTCTGAGTTCATTGAAATATATTCTAGAATTACGGACAAACGAAAGTAATAGTCTGAGAGGTAGTAACTGTAACTCCTAATGAAGTAGCGGTAGCTGTTATTGTTACAGAGTTTGAACCTGATACACCAATAAATGTTCCTAAAACGCTAAAGTTACCAGCCAAATCTGTAATAGGTGTTGTAGTCGAGAAAGTTACATTAGCACCCGGTGTAGCACCAGTTACTGCAAGAGTTACTTGTGCACCTACTAACGGAAGGCCAAGGGCAGTAAGCAACGTACCTGAAATAGGAAGAGTTACACCACACGTTGCACCGGTAACAGGATTGATTGATATGCTTCCTGGTGTAGAAGTAGCACTGCTCGCTAGTAAATCTAGTATATTTTCAAACTTGAACTCTAATAGCATTTCCTTCTTGATGACATCACGAAGTGTTCTTTGAACACTCGAGTCAACAGCAAGAAGATTGGATATCGTAACTACCGGAGGAGAAAGCGTAGTACTTCCTGGCGGTAATGTTCCGAGAACAAATTGAAGCTTCTCTGCTTCGGCATTGATGATGTGAGCTAGAGCTAGTTCTTCAAAGGCAATGGAAGCGAAAAGTAATGGTATAGTTTGTGGAGTAGTAATTGAAATGGTAGGTGTAATATTGGGAATTATCGGGAAAGACATTGTATCACCTCTCTTTCTTCAGTACTAATAACATATTATTATTTAGTACCTTTGAAAGACACGGCTAGTACACTATTTTTTCTAAAATTGTTAATTTAATTATAGAGTATCGATAGACAGCCCTGTAGTGATTAGAGTTTAAACATCTGAATCTGCTGGTAATTCCAATTCCTTGAAAATATCTTGGTGCTTTATCTTCAGTTTACGTAGAGCCTCTACAGGGGAATCGAATGTTTGTGACAGACTTGAAGCCAGTGTGTAAGACTTTGCAGCAGCCTCGATTTGTCCGAGCTTTTCAAGGCAGCAGCCTATATAATACAAAGCTTGAAAGCTACCTAATCCCTTTAGCGTAAGATGATGTAAATTTTCTTCGCCCAATGTAAGGCAGTGTTCAAATGTCTCCAATGCTTCTTCATACGATTCTTTGATGTATAGGATCAAGCCCTTATAAAAGTGTAAATCTACATAATCTGGATAGAGAGAAACCGCTCTGTCGATGCCGGGCCATGCTCCATCAATGCTCCCTGAGGCGATCAATATCGAATACTTTAGTCTGTACAGCAGGGAAGGCGGTGTTTTTAGCTCCTGCAAGAAACCTCTAATGGAACGATTGACATGATCGAATGCTTTGTCATATTGCTCTACACGGTAATATTCACTTGCAATATGATAATCGATCCAAGGGCTGTGATCTTTTTGGGCGAGTTCATTTTTTAACATTGCAAGATTACGTTCAAATTTCTTTTTATTTTTATTCACATAATCCAAATATCCGTAATGATATACCTTAATTGGAACAGTTTTGATGGCCTGAGTTTTGTCCTTTTCCGTCAGAACTTCATCTGCGTTAAGCATTTCATGTATATTATTTATAAATTTAAACCCTTTATAATTCCGGAAAAGACGAGTATGAGCAATATCGAATGTTTTATTTGGATCTGGAAGATCACCATAATAATTAATTAAATGAATGGACAGGAGATAGTCATCGTAGTAGAGGACATTACGAAATTTATATGCATCAGAGGAGTCTACCTCTTCGTCTGCATCCAACCATAAAATCCAATCCCCCGTTGCACGCTCCAAACCATAGTTGCGGGCCGCTGAAAAGCTTCCATTCCAGGGGAAGTCGAAAACTTGAGCCCCGAATGATTTACAAATTTCAACGGTTCGGTCCGAAGAACCTGTATCTACAATAATCATCTCGTCTACAACATCCTTTATACTGTTTAAGCACTTGCCGATACAATCCTCTTCATCTTTTACAATCATACACAATGACAGTCGGCGCAAATTCATTATTCCTTTCCTCCCTTATAACATGAAATTAAATGGTCAGTTTCCATCATATGATTTCAACTGGGTAAAAGTGCTTTTTTGGAAACTTATTCAACCATGTTTAATATAATAAAAAGGTGATGAAGAAATGACAGAATCAAAATCGAGGAGGATAGCGTTGAAAATAGGAACATTCAAAATAAACTGGATTGGCCCTCAATTTGCCGATTATAGTCTTGCAATCGTAAACCGGAGTATTTGTAAATATCTTCAGCAAGATCATCAAATTGACCTTAGAATAAAGGTGCCTGAGTCAGAGAGGATGATTTTTCAATCTCTTACAGCAGTAGGAGGAAAGGAGAGATTCTTGCCTTTTCCTGAAGCAGATTTTACAATTGTTCACCAGTGGCCACCCGATTGGACGACGCCAAAAAGCAGGCATTGGATTTGTATGCAACCATGGGAATATGGTGCAATCCCCAGAGAGTGGTATATCCCTATGAAGTATTGGATAGATGAAATCTGGGTTTACAGCGTATACAACAAGGAAAGCTACATACGCTGCGGCATTCCCGAAAACAAAGTTCATGTGATTCCCCTTGGTGTAGATGAAAAAGTATTTCACAACGGTGTTGAAGCTCTAGCTTTGGAACCATCCTCTTTTCGCTTCCTATTCGTTGGGGGAACAATTGGCCGCAAGGGAATCGATATTCTGCTTCAGGCCTATCTTAATGAATTTACTGCAGAAGATGATGTTTGTTTGTTCATCAAAGATACTGGGACTCAATCTTTTTACAAAGGAATAACACTCGAGAAAATGATCCTTGAAGCAATGTCTAATCCAAGTAATCCACGTATTGTATACATGGATAAGGAATTTTCGGAAGCGGAGCTGGCGGGATTGTATAAAGCGTGTGATTGTTTAGTTCATCCATATAGGGGAGAAGGATTTGGGTTGCCCATTGCAGAAGCAATGGCCTGCGGCATCCCGGTAATTGTACCGGATAAAGGATCGTGTCGGGATTTTTGTAACAAAGAAACAGCATTCTTCGTTTCCTCAAAGGAAGTTGCTTTACCAGAGAAAAAAGTAAGTAATCTCGATACGGTAGATTATCCATGGTGGCTATCGATTGACAGGAGTGATTTGCAGAAGGTAATGCGATTTGCCTACGAGAATCGTACCTTGGTTAAGGAGAAAGGGCAGAAAGCCAGTAAGCAGATTTTATCCTCATTTACTTGGAAAAAGAGCGCACAGGCCGTTTCCGATAGAATGAAACAGTTAGCTCAGAAGGGATTGAATCCGAAATCAACCACGGAGGATATCATTAAAATAGAGCTAGAACATGGAAATGAACTGTATGCAGAAAATCTGATCGATGATGCATTAGAGATATATCTGAACATTTTATCCGTATACCCCTCATTAAGTATGACAAGGTACAATGTAGCAGTCATTTATATTAGACAAAAAAACTATAAATCTGCAATTGAGCATCTCGTCTATATTGCCAATAACATGGAGCGAGAAAATAAGGACTTTCAGGAGAAGATCCGGCTCATGATGAGAACTTGTTATTCGGAAATATAGTTCTTTTAATAGGGGATTAAAATTTTTATAACGAAGCAAAGTGGATCTTGTTCAGCAAAACTTTTTTAGTTTCTTAGAATCATAGATGTATAAAAACGTGTGATGTTTCGATTTAATAGGAGGAGGTTCATTCGTATGAAAACAGCTCTTATTACTGGTATTACAGGGCAGGATGGTGCTTATTTAGCAAAATTCCTTTTGGATAAAGGATATCGAGTGGCCGGTTTGTTTCCGCGGCGCAGTTCCAACACATCCTGGAGATTAGATTTCTTGAACATAACTGATGAGGTGGAATACGTGGAAGGAGATGTGACTGATCTCCCATCGCTCTTAAGAGCTTTAAAACTGACAAAACCTGACGAAGTGTATCACTTAGCAGCACAAAGTTTTGTCGCTTCATCCTGGAAGCAACCGATTTTGACGGCACAAGTCACAGGTATTGGTGCCCTGAACATATTGGAAGCTATTCGAGAAATCGATCCTGGAATTAAAATGTACCAAGCTTCTTCCAGTGAAATGTACGGAATGATCCAGCAGCCTGAACAGACAGAAGAAACTCGTTTTTATCCAAGAAGTCCTTATGGCGTATCTAAGGTTTTTGGTTACTGGATGACGAAAAATTACAGAGAAAGTTTCGACATGTTTACCTGCAATGGAATTCTGTTCAATCATGAATCACCGCTTAGAGGAATTGAGTTTGTCACGAGAAAAGTCACCGACGCTGTAGCTCGGATTGTTGCTGGAAAGCAAAAAGAACTTCATTTAGGAAATATTCATGCAAAGCGAGATTGGGGCTTTGCTGGGGATTATGTGGAAGCGATGTGGTTAATGCTCCAACATGAATCACCGGATGATTATGTAATTGCAACTGGAAGAACCACAACAGTTGAAGAAATGTGTAAAATCGCCTTCAATTATGTGGGATTAAATTATCAAGATTACGTTGTTATAGATCCAAAGCTTTACCGTCCTGCAGAAGTGGATTTACTTCTTGGGGATCCGACCAAGGCCAAGAGTAAATTAGGCTGGACAGCTAAGACCAGCTTAGAACAATTGATCCAAATGATGGTTGACGCTGACTTGGAACGGATTAAGTAAAGGACACTATATATAAGTTAAAAACCTCTTTCTTTTTAGGGGGAACGAGAGCATCTGGCTGCGTATAGAAACGGTCAGGGCCTTTTCCTACCACATGCAATGTTTAAAACAAAAGGAGAAAGCAAGTAGCTGGTCATGCTGTATTTTGCATAGCAGAGCTAGACAAAGATGTCGAAAAATTAAAATGGATATATATAGGGTGAAACAGAAGCACCTTATATTAGGTTACAAGAATAGAAGTAGGATTTAGAGGTAACGAAAGCATATTGAAGTGGGGGGCTGACGATTGCAATATTATAGCCAGATTGGCCAGGATAAATTTGTGAACGAAAAAATATTCCAGGGAATGGAAAACGGATTTTTTGTCGACATTGGGGCTCATAATGGAATACATCTCAGTAACAGCTATTTCTTTGAACAGCACAAAAATTGGAATGGGATTTGTGTTGAGCCAATACCAGAAGTATTTGAATTATTGAGTAAAAATAGGAAGTGCATTTGTATAGAAGGAGCAATATCTAATGAAAATGGATATCAAGACTTTTTGCAGATACAAGGACCAGTAGAAATGCTTAGTGGCCTGGTTGATAAATTTGATTTCAGGGATAAAAAAAGAATAGATATGGACTTACAAGAGCGTGGTGGGAGTTGTAAGGTTATCAAAGTTAAAACATATACCCTGCAATCTATTTTAGATGATCACAATGTCACTCATATTGATCTATTAAGTATTGACAGCGAAGGAGCGGAATTAGCAATTCTTCAGTCAATCGATTTTAAAAAGGTGAAGATTGAATGTATTGTAGCAGAAAATAATTATCAAGAGAAAAGTGTGCAAGAATTTCTAACAATGCAGGGTTACAGGTTAGTAGAAAAATTACCATTTGATGATATATTTCTTTATAACAAGAGTAAGTTTTCAGTCATATAGTCCAAGAAGCTTAACTTTTATTGATAGTACAGCTTGATAAAATTCTAGAAACTTAAGTAAACCGGATAAAAATATTCAAATATCTACGAATGGGGAGGTAGCTTTGTGACTGAAAGTAATCGTTTTTTACTAATCAAATCTTGGAAATGCGGTTTCTGGTCAGCTATGGAGCATGTTGCTGGTCAACTTTTAATTGCTGAACTCACCGACCGCATTCCTATTATTTTTTGGGGAGCCGATTCTTTGTATGCTTCTGAGGCTCCATTAGTTAAAGATGCATTTACAATGTACTTTTTGCCTGTATCAAATTATTCCGTTTATGATCTTGAAAAAGGAAACTACACCTACTATTCATCAAGATGGAATCGAAATAATTTACGCTTGCCAGGTGAATTAGATTTTTCAGGTGCACAAGATATACCTGGCCTTTTTAACAGGTCTGAAAATGTACTAGTAAGTAATGTTCACATGTCTATACTTTACTTTACCCAATGGATTAACGAAAGTCACCCAGTATATGGTTTAGAGTTTCATGATATACACCGCTATCTGTATAATAAATATTTTAAACTGCAACCGTATCTGTCCGATGAAATCGAAGATTTTTATCTTAAGAATATGAAAAATAAGCACCCTATTTTAGGAGTGCATATTCGTGGCAGTGACAAAATTGATGAAATTCCGAATTTATCTCAACTCAATGACTTATATCCGCAAGAAATTGATAACTATCTAAAAAATAACCCAACGGCATCCATTCTTTTGTTAACAGATTCCGAGAGTATTTTAGAAAAATATAAAGAGTTATATGGTGATAAAATAATCTGTACTGACAGTATGCGAACACCTTATGATACTATTCCTCTGCACCAGTTACCTTATTATCCGACAAGGCTGAAGGGTATTGATATTATTACAGATACTTATCTCGCTACGAAATGCGATCATTTTATTGGCGCCAGTTATTCTAATGTTTCCTTAGCGGTCTTTCGCCTTAAAGCTTGGCCGGAAGGGACAATCAAGCTTATTCAGCACTAGAATAAGTTCAGCATATTCAATAAGTCACTAAATTCGCTTTAAGTAAGAAAGGTAAGACATAGATATATAAAGGGAAGGAATGTTTGTGAACGAAAATAATCGTTTTTTACTAATCAAAGAGTGGGGATGCGGTTTCTGGTCAGATGTAGAGCATGTTGTCGGACAGCTTTTGATCGCAGAACTTACCGGTCGTATTCCTGTAACTTTTTGGGGAGAAGGTTCTTTGTATGCTTCTGAACATGCGCTGTTTGAAGACGCATTTACGATGTATTTTTTGCCTGTATCAAATTACTCCGTTGATGATCTTGCACATGAGTATTACACATATTATCCATCCAGATGGAATCGTGATAATTTACGATTGAGGGATATTCATGATGTAGTCAATGTAGCTGATTATTTTACTAAATTAGAAAATGTATTGGTAAGTACCCGTCACATTTATGTACACGATTTTACACAATGGATTAACAAAAGTCACCCAGCATGTCGTATGGGGTATCCAGATGCATACAGCTATCTGTATCAAAAATATTTGAAACTACAACCTTATTTATCTGCTGAAATCGAAGATTTTTACTTTAAGAATATGAAGCATAAACATCCTTTGTTAGGGCTGCATATTCGTGGCAGTGACAAAATTAACGAGTTTCCCCATTTATATCAGCTTAATAACTTATATCCTCTTGAAATTGATAATTATCTACAAAATAATCCGACGGCTGCTATATTTTTGCTTACAGATAGTGAAAATATTTTGGCAAGATATCGAGAGTTATATGGTAATAAATTAATTTATACCGACTCCATACGAACATCTGATGAAAATTTTTCAGTGCATGCAGGATTACCTTTTTGTAACAAACAACAGAAGGGTATAGATATTATTAAAGACACGTACCTTGCCACGAAATGCGATCATTTTATTGGTGCCGATTATTCTAATGTTTCTGTAGCGGTTAGTTGTCTAAAAGATTGGCCGGCAGGGACAATTAAGCTTATTCAGTATTGAAAAATTGACAGCATATAATCAGTATCGAATGAAATTACTAAAGAACTTTAAGACGAGAAAACTTAGTAATACAATACAATACAATATAATATAAAGGGAAGGAATATTTGTGAACGAAAGTAATCGCTTTTTGTTAATCAAAGCTTGGGAAAACGGTTTCTGGTCAGATATATCACATGTTGCCGGTCAACTTTTAATCGCTGAACTCACCGACCGCATTCCCGTTATTTTTTGGGGAGCCGATTCTTTGTATGCTTCTGAGGCTCCATTCGTTAAAGATGCATTTACAATGTATTTTTTGCCTGTATCAAATTATTCCGTTTACGATCTTGAAAAAGAAAATTATACCTGCTATCCATCAAAATGGAATTATAGTAATTTACGTTTTCCAGGTACAAAAGATTTAACAGATTTGGAGTATGTAGCTATAGCTAGTGTTTTTAGTAGACCTGAAAATGTGTTGGTAAGTAATGTGCACATTTATGTAGACTATCTTACACAATGGATTAAAGAAGGTCACCCGGCATATGGTTTGGGGGTTAAAGATGTATATGACTATCTTTATCGAAAATACTTTAAATTGCAACCTTATCTATCTGCTGAAATCGAAGACTTTTATCTTAAAAATACGGAAAATAAATATCCTATTTTAGGAGTGCATATTCGTGGTAGCGACAAAATTAATGAGCGTCCGGATTTATATCAGGTTAATGACTTATATCCGCAAGAAATTGATCATTATCTAATAAATAATCCGACAGCATCTATTTTTTTGCTAACAGATTCTGAGAGTATTTTGACAAGATATAAAGGATTGTATGGTAATAAATTAATTTATACTAACTGCCAGCGAACACCTTATGATCATGTTTCTGTGCATAATGGTGGTGTACCTTATTATAGTACAATACAGAAAGGTGTAGATATTATTAGAGATACGTATCTAGCCATGAAATGCGATTATTTTATCGGTAATCATACTTCTAATGTTTCAGTAGCAGTCAGTCGTCTAAAAGATTGGCCGGAAGGAACAATTAAGCTTCTATAAATAAGCCTATTAAGAATGAAATGAAAACAAGGAGGTATATACATGGATCAACCGCTTGTTAGTATTATTACGCCTTCCTATCAACAGGATAAGTTTATTCAAGAAACGATTGAAAGTGTGCTTTCTCAAGATTATCCTAATTTAGAGCATATCGTCATTGATGGAGGGTCAACAGACAGCACAGCAGAAATTTTACAGTCATACAATTACCTCGGAGAACGTTTTCGCTGGGTATCGGAAAAAGATCGGGGGCAATCTCATGCCATTAATAAGGGACTTGATATGGCAAAAGGAGAAATTATAGGTTGGCTGAATTCAGATGATACTTATATGCCTCATGCCGTAAAAAGAGCGGTGTCCGCTCTGCAGCAAAACCCGAAATGGGGAATGGTGTATGGACGAGCAAACTATACGGATGAACAGAATGAGGTGCTTGGTCCCTATCCTGTTGAGCCTTTTAATCGAAAGCGGCTATACGAAGGATGTATTATTTGTCAGCCTGCGGCATTTATACGTAAAGAAGTATTTGATACGGTAGGCGAAATAGATGAGCAATTTCATTTTTGCATGGATTACGAATTATGGATGAGAATTTCTAAACACTATCCGATCGGTTTTATTGATGATGTTCTGGCAACTTCTAGAATGCACAAGGATAGCAAGACCATGACAAAATATTTTGACGTCGGACTCCCGGAAATCATTAGAGCAAGTATTAAAAATTATGGCTCTGTTTCGGATCAATGGTTGAATCAATATTTTTATTATATAGTATCACAGAATCCGGAGGGGTTGTGGAAACAGCTGATGCATTTAGAAGAAGATAAGAACATATTGTAGTTAAGAAAGGATTTGAGGCGGAGTTTCTAAAGAAGATGACTTCGCTTTTTTGTTATCATTGGAACCGACATCGCCAACACAAGTAGTAAGAATATCAAGGCTTGCCTGATGTATGATCAGAAAGTAGATTTAAAAAACGAGTTATCTTAGGAATAATGGTCCCTTACTCTACATATCTTATCATATCTTATAGCATTAGAGGTGAGGTGCTTGATACGGGAAATCATATATGAAGAGCGTCTGCTTGCGATTATTGTCTCGAAGGATTTTTCCCAGCCGGGGATTCATTTTGTTACCCCTTACGACTTTTCTCAGCAACTGGCCTTTTTGAATCATCCCTCAGGAACAATAATTCGACCTCATGTGCATCATACAGTTCACCGAGAAGTTAAATATACACAAGAAGTGCTCTTTATAAAAAAGGGGAAGCTTCGAGTGGACTTTTACGATGAAAATATGATCTA
Organism: Bacillus sp. 103mf; assembly: GCF_900116295.1. Taxonomy (GTDB): domain Bacteria; phylum Bacillota; class Bacilli; order Bacillales; family Bacillaceae_G; genus Bacillus_A; species Bacillus_A bruguierae. The sequence continues at coordinate 287,497 of NZ_FPAF01000002.1, read as the reverse complement.
TCTAGAAAGTGTTCTGCTTACAGCAGGAGACACGATTCTGCTCGCAGCCGGAGGCCATGGCTTCAAGGTGCTGGAAGACGTGGAAATAATTGAAGTAAAGCAAGGTCCGTATGTCGAATCTAGAGACAAAACAAGGTTTTCGGGAGTTTCCTCTAGGCAGGTCATTCTGAGGGATGAGCCATGAACAAGCCTATCCCTGTTAATGAACCTTTATTAAATGGGAATGAAAAAAACTATTTGGTGGAAAGTATAAAGTCCGGATGGGTTTCTGGTGAAGGCCCATTTGTGAAGAAATTCGAACAAAAAGTGGCTGCTTATGTTGGGAGGAAATATGCAATCGCCGTTTGTAACGGCACTGCCGCACTTGAATTGGCTGTTGCTGCGCTGAATTTGGAGCAAGGAAGCGAAATTATCCTTCCTACCTTTACAATAATCTCGTGTGCCTCGGCAATTATACGCCGAGGATGTGTACCAGTATTGGTTGATAGCGATCCTGTTACATGGAATATGGATGTGGGACAAATCGAGAAAAAAATCACCCCGAAAACAAAGGCAATTATGGTCGTTCATATTTACGGACTTCCGGTCGATATGGAACCGGTGCTCCGGTTGGCTGAGAAATACCGCTTGAAGGTGATCGAAGATGCGTCTGAGGCGATCGGGCAAACCTATAAGGGGGAATTTTGCGGCAGCATGGGGGATATAAGCACGTTTAGCTTTTATGCGAACAAGCATATCACGACTGGAGAAGGCGGGATGGTTTTAACGGATTCTGAGGAGCTGGCAGAACATTGTTCCTTGACGCGTAATCTTTGTTTTAATCCGAAGAATCGATATGCTCACGAAGAATTGGGGTATAACTTCCGTATGACAAATCTTCAGGCAGCCGTCGGTCTGGCCCAGTTGGAGCGGATTGACGATATCATCCAGCGCAAGCGAACAACCGGAAAACACTATACGGCAGTGCTCTCGGATATTGGATGTTTTCAACTGCCACTGGAATTCAATAGTTATGCTACTAATATCTATTGGGTCTATGGAATTGTGCTGAAGGATGAGGTACCTTTTGCAGCAAATGAAATGATGAGGAAACTGGAACAGAAGCATATTGGCACGCGCTCCTTTTTTTGGCCAATGCATGAGCAACCGGTTTTCCGTCGAATGGGGCTGTTTTCAAAGGAATCTTATCCAGTTGCCGAAAGGCTGGCACGGAGGGGATTTTATATCCCAAGTGGTTTAGCCCTCACAGCTGAGCAAAGGATTCATGTTACGTCTGCTCTAAAAACAATTATAGAAGGGGGAGATATACAATGAATGTTTTTAGTAACTCGTATTCCAATTACTACAATTTATTATATCAGGACAAAGATTACATCGGGGAAGCAAGCTTTGTCGACCAATGTATTCAACGTTTGCATCCGGAAGCAGTAACCGTAATTGATCTCGGCTGTGGTACGGGAAAGCATGCGCATCTCCTTGCTCAGCGAAGGTATCAAGTACTAGGTGTAGATCGAAGTGAATCGATGCTAACTATCGCACAAAAGTCTGAAATTCCCGGACGTCTGCGTTTTCAGCTTGGAGATCTATGTACTTTAAGTTTGCCTGAAGTCTTTGATGCTGCGATTTCTTTATTTCATGTCATGTGTTATCTTCACAACAATGAAGATTTGCAGCTAGCCTTCCAAAACGTATCTAAACATCTCCATAAGGGAGGGCTATTTATTTTTGACTGTTGGTATGGCCCTGCTGTGCTTAACCAGCGTCCCTCTGTTCGTCTTAAGGAATTGGAGAACGATAATATAATTGTTACTCGAATCGCGCAACCGACCATATATGAAAATGAAAATGTAGTTGATGTTCGTTATCATATGTTCGTTAAAGATAAACATAACGGAACTGTGGAAGAAATTAAAGAATCTCACCGGATTCGCTATTTGTTTACGCCTGAAATCGATATGATGCTGAAAAGAGCCGGAATCCAACTGGAAGAGTGCTTCGAATTTATGACAAGGGCATCCCCCGGGTTTGAGACATGGAATGTATGTTATGTGGGGCGAAAATTATGAAAAGAATAAGGGTGCTTCTAAGCTGCACACCTGAATATGGAGGTACCTACCAATATAATCTTAACATACTTGATGCTGTTGCTTCCTTTCCGCAGGAGCATTTCGAGGTTGTTGTCCATTATATGCACCAATTCTGGGAAAAGGAGCTTAAGTCTTATTCATTCATAAAAGTATATACTTCCACAATAGATCGATTGCTGGAAGATTACCCATGTGATTTGTGGATTTTGCCGTCTCAAGAGAGTTTGGGTTATCAAAAAACAGTCCCTGTACTTTCAACTATTCATGATTTAATGCATCGATATGAAAAAAGGTTCCCGGAGGTATCCAAAAACGGCGAATATGAATCGCGGGAAGAGAGCTATCAAAATATTTGCAGGTATACAAAAGGCGTATTGGTAGACTCAGAGGTGGGTAAGAGGCATGTTCAGGAGTGTTATGGGGTATCTGAAGATCAAATTTTTATTTTACCTTACATCCCTCCAAAATATATCTACAAGTATGAGGCTACTCCTAGTTTTGATGACAAATACAAGCTTCCTCCTAAATTTATTTTCTATCCGGCGCATTTTTGGCAGCATAAAAATCATGTTGGACTACTTTCCGCTATAGACTTGTTAAAAGAGGAACTTCCGGATCTTAAGCTGGTATTAGTCGGTTCAAAACACAATGGTTATAAAAAGGTTCTGCAATACGTAAAAGAGCTAAATCTTGGAACCAATGTTCACTTGATTGGTCATGTATCTAATCAAGATATTCCTGAGTTTTACCGGCGTGCACGAGCTTTGGTGATGCCTACGTTTTTTGGGCCGACAAATATTCCACAATTGGAGGCATTTGTTATGGGGTGTCCGGTGGCAACATCATGTGTTTACGGAATTCCGGATCAGGTTGGTGATGCGGCTTTACTTTTTGATCCCGCATCCGTAACTGAAATTGCGCATTGCGTAAAGCGTCTATGGACAGAAGATGAGTTATGTCGAAGTTTGGTGGATAAAGGGAAAAAACGCGCCTCCCATTGGGGAGAGGTACAGTTTAACAACCGATTGCTAGAAATTGTAGAACGCCTGACTACTTCATAGGGGGAGCATGGATTATGGATTTTATATCGAGTTTCCTTCATGGTCAGAAGCCCCGGCCTCATGGATAGGACGATGCAGGATGCTTGTCCGCAAAGCTTTGAGGTAGGAGTAGTTCAAGTTTAGAATCATATAAAATGTAAACTAGAGTCAGTTCGCTATAATAGAAAGTGATAGTTTGAGATGTATTAACCATAACCCCTGCAACAGTATCTCCCAAAATAGTGGCAGGGGTAGCTGAATCTCTTAACTACAAGATTGAAAACTTACTCTGACTATGAAGAAATATATCATCATATTCTAATTTTTCTACTAATCTGTAACCTTGCATTGTTAGATATTCTTCCACATTTTTTGTTTGGTAATTATTTTCTACTGTGATACATTCAATCTTTACCTTTTTAAAATCGATTGATTGAAGAACACCCAATTCAGATCCTTCGGTATCAATACTGCAGAAATCAATATGGGTAACATTATGAGTATCTAAAATTGACTGCAACGGAAATGTTTTAACTTTAATAACTTCCGAACTTCCATTAGAACCTTGAATTTCTATGTCTATTCTATTTTTATGCCTGGAATCATATTCATTAACTAGGCCACTAAGCATTTCTGTGTTTGTCGGCCCCTGTACTCGTAAGAAGTCCTGATATCCATCTTCAAAGAATATCGCTCCCTCTATACAAATACACTCCCTATTTTTTCTCAATAATTGATACACTTCTGGTAATGGCTCTACACAAATACCTTTCCAGTTTTTATGCTTTTCAAAAAAGTAGCTATTACTGTAACTTATCCCATCATGTGCTCCAATATCAACAAAAAATCCATTTTCCATTCCACGAAATATTCTTTCATTTACATATTTATCCTGACCAATTTGACTATAATATTGCATAGTATCACCTTTTACTTTCCTTATTTTCACTATCTTTGCTTTTCTAGAAACCTAGTATAGGGAACTTCTGTTTTATTCCAGTGTTCTTTCTTTAATTTGTTCTACATCGGCTTTAAGCACAAAGTCTGGGGATACGTTGGTTTCTGATTAGCTATAGAGTATATTTCCGCCCAGCTTTTGAAAATGAAACTCACGAATCGTATTTGTATTATTTTTAGGGGAGCGGATTCTTTGTGCTTTTTTTAAAACTTATTTAATCCGATTCCCCTGACCTCATTAGTGATAATAGCCATATCCATAAACATGTTGAGGACTCTAAGTCCCGAAAAACTTAATGACGACTACGCCATTTCCTGTACCGGCACCGGCAGTGTTCACTTGGTTTGTTCCGTTATTTAATGAACCACCACCACCACCGGCGCTGAAGCTTCCAATGGCTTGGGCGCTGCCACCGCTACCACCGCTGTAGCCACCACCACCGCCGCCATTTGCACCACCAGCACCACCACCGCCGAAACCGCCATCAGCTCCGAAAGTTCCGGGACTTCCACCATCAGCTCCAGCGATAATATTCGTACCGCCACCACCGCCGACAGTTCCTCCCGCACCGGCACTTCCAGTTCCGCCATTTGAGAAGATGCCAGCACCGCCGCCGCCGCCACCGAAAGTCGTGTCAGTACCACCAGCACCACCGTTGCCGTTAGCACCACCATTTCCGCCAAGCGGATTACCAGTAGTACCGTTTGGTGAGGTTGAAGCGTCTTGGCCAACGTTGACAACATCGACAGCACCACCGCCGCCGCCTGCTGCGACCAGCAGGGTTGATGGAGAAAGATCACCAAATCCGGATCCTCTCCATACAAAGGAGCCGCCACCACCACCGCCAGCCAATACACCTAGATTACTGTCCATACCTCCAACTAGTATTGCTAGTGGTTCTCCAGATATGACAGTGAAGTCACCTTGTATAAAAGCCCCTTTACCTGATGGTGAAGAAAAAGCTCCAAGGGAACCTGCCGCTCCTATTGCCTGGATTGTTGCAGAAGTTGCACCTGGCGGGACAGTAGTTGTTTGAATTCCTCCTGTAAAGGGGAAAATTTGTTGCGTTAAAAGTACTGGTGCTGGTGAAGTGTTTGTAATCAGATCTAATACATTTTCAAATTTGAACTCTAATAGCATTTCCTTCTTGATGACGTCACGAAGGGTTCTTTGAACACTTGAGTCGATAGCAAGAAGATTGGATAAAGTAACCACTGGAGGGGAAGGTACCATGCCGGTTTCTAATGTTCCTAAAACAAATTGAAGTTCCTCTGCCTGGGCATTGATAACGTGGGCTAGAGCTAATTCTTCAAAGGCAATGGAAGCTAAAAGCAATGGTATCGTTTGAGGAGTACTAATAGAGATATTTGGTGTGATATTTGGGATTATTGGAAAAGACAATATCAGTCACCTCCTTTCTAGAAAGCTATTAAATAAATTGATTCTGCGTATGTCTAGGTTTCTTGCTTTGGTTAGTTGTATGCATATAAATCTATGGTAAAAGAAACGAAATAACAAAGGATTGCCTAGCTATTGTTATTTATAGTTTATTCAATGAGCGTTTAAATGAATGAGTAATTGTCCATGGGTAGAGGTGGATTTTTTTAGAGAGCCCTTTTGGTTCTGTTATATATATCCAAATTGAAAAACTAACATAAAACCTCCTTTTTAGGGGAGGACAAGAGCGTCTGGCCGCGCGTAGGAGCGGTCAGGGCCTTTTCCTGCCACATGCCAGGTTTTAAACAAAAGTAGCGGGCATGTTGTATTCTGCATAGCAGCAATCTATGTATTAAAAAATCAAAGTGGATTTATATAAGAACTCTATGAAATTCGGCTGTACTAATATTAGTAATCTAAAAGGGGATGATTTCGGATTGATAGTGTTTTTACTTGAATAGATTTTGTTTTTTTGTATCGGTTTCAGGTTTCTATACTAAAATCAATTGAAGTGAACAGGAAGAAGCATCGTTATAAAAATTAACTCGTATGCCTTTGATGAATCCCAACTATCTATTTGTTTATGGCTAAGAAGAATTGAAAGAGTATGAAGAGATGAGGTGCATTTATTTTAGAAGAGAGTGACTGTTGATTTTCTATTGGACAAGTATACACTTTCATAGTATCTAGTGTTTTTGCCGTTTTCTAGTATTTATATTCTGCATACTATATAAGAATAAAGAGTGAAAAGGGGGGATTCTTTTGGCATGTCTTAATAATCCAGTTTCAATTCCTATTTGTATTACTCTTAAATTTAATGTATTTAGTGGTTCAGGTAGTACAACTGTTGCCTGCAATAGTTGTACCGCTAGTACAATCTTTGACCCTGCAACTGGTGATTTAACTATCACTCAACCAGCAGTTGCTCATTTTACAATTGATGTTAACGACGACCTCTCAACTGCTGTTGTTTTCGTAGGATTGTCCTAACCTTAATTATAATTTTAGAGAGGCTTTGGAAATTTTTTAGCCCAAAGCTTCTTTTTTTATTTTTCTTATGTTAACCGTTTGCGCTTTTTGTACCATACTCATTTTTTTCAATAGATTAATAGTATCGCTAGGTTTGCTAGATTTCTTACACCAGCACCCAAAAATTTTAGTCAATGTAGGCAGGTGTTGTGACGATTAACCCTTAGAACTCATATTAATACAATGGAGTGAAGCGGGATAGTTCCATTCAGGAATTAGAGATCCTATATAAGTTTAAATGAATTTTTCCACATTTGTCTGACATGAAGTTGTTGCCTATCCTTTTGGGAAACAAAGCTGCATGTTCTAAAAATAATAAGGGGAACGTGCGGATTCCTGTTTGAGACGCGTGAAATCGATTGGCAATTACATTTTCATTTCATTCAACTTATATAGTTATTATGTGCGGAAGCGGGGTGATGTAAATTGGTGAAAAAGGCTGTAATACCGGCCGCAGGATACGGAACAAGAAATCTTCCCATCACGAAAGTTTTGCCTAAAGAAATGTTTCCCGTTGCAGGACGTCCGGCAATTGACTATATCGTACGCGAAGCGGTTGAAGCGGGAATTGAGGAAATTTTGATTATCATCTCACGTTCTAAAAATATGGTTATGGACTACTTTGATCGTTCATTGGAATTGGAAATGTTCCTAAATCAGGCTGAAAAGTCACACTTGATTCCGTTGTTGGAAACACCAAAAGTCCATATTCAATTCATCCGGCAATCTTATGCAAAAGGGCTGGGTGATGCTGTTTGTTTAGCAGAGCGGTTTGCAGGGAATGAACCATTCGCCGTTTTGCTTCCAGATCTACTTTTTATAAATGAGACAGCTAACGCACTCCAAAAAACGATAGCGGTTTATAATGAATACAAAGAGAGCGTAATCGGTGTGAAGGCCGTGAAAGAAGAGGATCTAAAGCTTTATGGCGTTATAAAAGGTACTGAACTTGCTGAAGGATTATACGATATTACTGATATTATTGAAAAACCTCAAACTTCTCCTCCTTCAAATTTAGCTGTAATGGGGCGCTACGTTTTTACTCCTGAAATTTTCCCTTTTTTAAATGAGACACTCCCTGGAATCGGAAATGAAATTCAACTTACTGATGCAATAAAAAAGATGCTTACAAAGTATGAAGCTAAAGCACAAGTACTGGAAATGGACTGTTTCGACTTAGGGAAAAACGAAGAGTACATGACACTTTTAAATTATATGTTTAAGAAAAAATAAGTCTGATTGTATGAATGCCGTAAGGAGGAACATATGGACATCTTAGTAGTTGGTACAGGTTATGTAGGTACTACAACAGCTTTGATTTTTGCTGAACAAGGTCATAGGGTAACAGGACTGGATGTGGATACAAATAAAATTGAAAATTTACAAGCCGGGAAACTGCATTTTTATGAAACAGGTCTTGAAGAATTATTAAATAAGCACCTGCAACAGAAAAATATTGTATTTACTACAAATGTAGAAAAAGGAATTCAAAATAACGAAATTATTTATATTTGCGTAGGGACACCGCAAAAGGAGGATGGGAGCGCCAATTTGATATACGTAGAACAGGTGGCAAAATCTATTGGAAAGCTGATGAACGGCTACAAAACAGTGGTAACAAAAAGTACAGTTCCGGTAGGGACAGCTGAAAAGGTAACAGAATGGATTAAAGAATCCCAAATAACCCCATACGAATATGATGTTGTATCAAATCCTGAATTTTTACGAGAAGGATCGGCGCTATATGATGCTTTACATCCTGATCGTATTGTTGTGGGGGCTCTGACAAAGAGAGCTTTTCAAAAAATGCGCGAAGTATTCGGAGCGGTGTCATTTCCTTATCTAGAAACAACTCCAAGAGCTTCCGAGTTAATTAAGTACGCAGCTAATTCGTTTTTAGCATTAAAAATTTCCTATATTAATGAACTGGCAAGATTGTGTGACCGACTGAATATAAATGTTAGGGATGTAGCAAAAGGAATGGGGTTAGACAAAAGGATTGGAACAAGTTTTTTAGAGGCCGGCATAGGGTATGGAGGGTCGTGTTTTCCGAAGGATGTAAATGCTCTATTGGATGCAGCGAATCAATATGGAGTCACACTATCTATTCTAAAAAGCGCTATAAACGTAAATAAAACGCAGCCTTTTTATGTTTTGGAGAAGATGCAACAGGTACTTGGCAGTTTGGAAGGGAAAACAATTGCCATTCTAGGGCTGTCTTTTAAAGCGAATACAGATGATATAAGGGAAGCTTCTTCTTTGATTGTTATTGACTATTTATTAAAAGAAGGAGTAAATATCAAAATTCATGATCCTGTGGTTACGTTACCTTCTTCGTGCTTCAAGCAATATGAGACAGTAGAAGAAACAGTCACAAATGCGGATGCTGTTTTAATTTGTACCGATTGGTCCCAATATAAGGATTTTGCCTGGGAAACAATAAAAGATAAGATTGCCAATCCGATTATTTTTGACGGAAGGAATTGTTTAAACGCTGAAAAAATCAAGCACTCAGGATTTATCTATAGAGGCGTTGCGTATCCTTAATGTATACAAGAGCGGCTATGGAAGGATAAGGAATTGTTAAACCAGTATAGGTTGTATGCTTCAAATTTAATGGAAACAGTCCGTTATTCTTATAAAAAAATAAAAATCTATTTATCTATTAAATGAACGTTTTTATTTGGGATTTATCCCATAAAAGCCCGGTTGGGCGGGCTTTCCATCAGTGGAGGATGAAGAAAATCCAAACTGATGGAAGTTTCACTTTATTGTTAATCTATATAAATCCATTTTAATTTTTCAACATCTTTGTCTAGTTCTGCCTCCTAAGCCCTCATGTCTAAGAACCTTCCACACGAGAAGGTAAAAAACACCTTCTGTGTGAAAGAACCTTAGCCAACGGGTCTAAACAATCGGCTCCGCTTTTCTTTATAAGTCGCTGCTACGCAGAATACAACATGACCATTACTTGCTTTTTCCTTTTGTTTTAAACCTTGCATGTGGAAGAAAAAGGCCCTGACCGCTTCTATGCATGGCCAGGTGCTCTCGCCCGCCTAAAAAGAAAGAGGGTTTTTATATCGTTTTTTAATTTGTATTTATATATTTTAAAGAAGGGGGAGAATGTCATGCTAGTTTCCGTAGTAACAGCTGTTTACAACGGAGAAGAGTACCTTCAGGAATGCATTGAGAGCATTTTGAATCAAACATATACAGAATTTGAATACATCATTGTGAATGATGGATCGACAGACAGGACAAAGGAAATGTTAGATGCTGTACAAGATACAAGAGTCAGAGTGATGCATTTAGAAAGAAATTATGGGGCTGCGTTCTGCCTCAATCAAGGAATCAATCAAGCAGAGGGGAAATGGATTGCTGTCCAAGACGCCGATGATATGAGTGCTCCAACGAGACTGGAGGAACAGATCGATTATTTAACAAGTCATCCCCAAGCTATTGGAGTAAGTTCTTTTGTTAAAGGAATAGCAGGAAAGAAACCTGTGTCAGAAAAACTTTTGTATGCCCATGAGTTCCATTTCAACAAGGTATTATCTAAAGAAGAGGTTTATACGTCAAGATTTTTGACATGTTATGTATGCCATGGTTCAGTCATGTTTTCAAAAGAAGTGTTCTGCCGCTTGGGTGGGTATAATCCCCTCTTTAAAATAGTGTACGACCGCGACCTATGGTTCCGTATGTTTGAAATTGCACCATTTGAAAAGATACCTAAGGTGTTGTATTACTATCGTATTCTCCCTGATTCTCTTAGTCATGGTAACCCTGCTGAAGTAAATAAAGAATTATTATTGGCTACAACAGCGGGTATACGAGATGTCATCTATCGTAATAAAGGATATCTTCATAATGAGAGTCCTAATGTCATCGTAGTGGCATCTCGAAATAAATGTGAATTTTTCAAGGAAAATATTGCTCCCCATGTCGATATGAATGTTCAAAGGTATATTAATCCTAGCAGAAAAATGAAGGAATGGGGATTTAAGGGGTTGTTGAATGAAGGGATCAACGATGGTGTGCTGGTAATGAATGATTATCAATCGAATCGCTTCATGAAAAAACTTATTCATAAAGGATTAAAAATGAATAAGCATATTTTTAGGATTGAATAGCAATATGTATTCAGAAAAGAAGGTGAGCATATGATACTAGTTTTAGGTGGAGCCGGCTATATAGGCAGTCATGCAGTAAAAGAATTATTAGATAGAGGATATCATGTATTGGTTATTGACAATCTTTCGACAGGGCATCGTCACTCGGTGGATATGAGAGCTGTATTTGTAGAAGGTAACATAGGGGACTGTATGCTTTTGGAACGGATTTTTACTCAATACAATATTGAAGTTGTTATGCATTTTGCCGCAAGCTGCCTAGTTGGCGAATCCATATCCAAGCCGCTTGAATATTATGAGAACAATGTTATAAATACCTTTCACTTATTAAAGGTAATGATAAAGAATAACATTAAGAAGATAATTTTTTCTTCTACTTGCGCTACATATGGATTGGCTGAAACCGAATTCTTGAATGAAGAATCCCCTCCATCTCCGATTAATCCATACGGACGTTCTAAATTAATTGTTGAACAAATGATAGATGATTGCTTTAAAGTATACGGATTAGAGTATATAATTCTTCGTTACTTTAACGTTGCGGGCGCTGATTTTTCTGGTCGAATCGGGGAACATCATGACCCTGAAACACATCTTATTCCAAATGTTTTTTTGCACTTGTTGGGAAAATCAAAACATATAGCTGTATTTGGGAATGACTTTCGTACTGTGGATGGAACTTGTATACGTGATTATATCCATGTACTTGATTTGGTAGAGGCACATATATTATCGCTGCAAGCATTGCTAAATTCCTCATCTGTAGGGAAAGTTTACAACATAGGTAATAATAAAGGGTATTCAGTTAAACAGATTATTGAAGAGTGTGAGAGATTAACAAATAAGAAAGCAAACATTGTATATGAGAAAAGAAGAGAAGGAGATCCTCCTTATTTAGTTGCATCCGCAAAAAAGATTGGTGAGGAACTCGGCTGGGTACCTAAGTATTCTTTGGAAGACATGCTTCGTTCTGCATGGCAATGGCATAGGAATAATCCGGATGGATATAACAATTGAGATTTAGGTATGATTTTATCATGACCTCCCCCTTTTTTGTTTACTGGAATTTCAGATAAGCCTATGTGAATGACAGATGTTGATACAAAACTGCTTTTAACGGACAAAAGCCCTGTCATTCATCTTGTTTAAAACATAGTCTGATAAGGATTAGGGAAAATTCTTTTAGTCTATTAAATGTAAGGGGAGCTGCTTAATGTTTGTATCTGTTGTAATGGCTGTTTATAATGGTGAGAATTTTATACAAGAAGCAATTAACAGCATCCTTTCACAATCATATGAGTATTACGAATTGATTATAATTAACGATGCTTCAACGGATGATACTTCAAAGATTTTAGATGAAATTACAGATCCTAGAGTCAAAATAATACATCTTTCGAGTAATCATGGAGCAGCTCAGGCACTTAACATAGGTATTGAGCATGCAAACGGGGAATGGATTGCAATTCATGATGCGGACGATATAAGTGTTCCTAACCGTCTAGAAACACAAATTGCTCATCTTTCAAAACGTCCCGAGCTAATTGCAATAGGTTCCTGGATTAAGTGTATCCCAGGTGATAATCAAGTATTGGAGAACGAGCTTCAATACTTTGAGATGGGAAGAAATTGCATTACGACGGATTCTGACATAGCTTCTATTTTATATCATGGCTGTCCATTAACTCATGGAAGTGTAATGTTTTCAAGAAACGCTTATGTGACAGCTGGAAAATATGATGCTAACTTAAAAATTGCTTATGATTATGATTTATGGACTAGGCTCATTACTTTAGGCCGAATAGAAAATGTTCCTGAAGTACTCTATTACTATCGAAGATATAATGAATCTTTATCTAATAAGAATATGCATGAAACAGTGAAGGAATTATTTTACTCATTTTCAAAATATGTTCGAAATACAATTTATAAGTATAGGGAGGATTATCCAAAATTTGTTGTGGCTGGAAGTAAAATAGGCTGTGAATTATTTGTAGAGCAGTCAAAATCATCACTTGAAATTCCATTAATGATTTATAAGAAGGAAAGAAGTTATCTCCCACAACTCAAGTCGTGGTTCAAAAGAGGGGAATTAGACGGGGTAATTTTATTAGATAGCGCAGTCCATAAGCATGGACTGATTAGGTCACTAAAAAGGTATGGAATGGAACTTAATCGAAACATTTTCGAATTTTATAGTGGTGGACTATAATAAAAAATGATTATTGAGGTGATTCCGTGTCATGCAATTGTCATAGTTATCAACATAAGTTTTTGAGTACTTATGAAGTACTTGATATTTTAGAGGAAGCGATAAATAAGAAAGAGGCATTTTCATTGACCCGATTTTCACATGCAGAAATTTCTTGTTTAAGTCGGAAGTGTAATCGGGAACTATTTCATTTAATGAATGATCTTCGATTATATAACGGTTTTAATGGGACTATTGAATCTACAGCTAGAAAGGTATTAAAATCTCTTCAAACAACAAATGTGACAGGACTAATTAGGCAGGACTGTGAAGATAGTGGGGAGTTTTGGTATGAGAATACTAAAAAATTGCTCCATCACCTACGCTTTGTTCCTAAAATAATATGCTCAGTCTGGGTAACGCATGAAATGATAAAGGAACAAAAGTTTTGGGAACTCCTTCAAGATAAAAAGATAGCTATTATTGGTAGACGTGCACAAGAAGCTATACCGTATTTTCAAGAAAAACATGTGAATGTAACTATTGCTTTACCATTAGAAGGAACAAATCATATAGGGGAATTGCATCAATATTTATCAAAGAGCAATGATTGGGACATTGCTTTACTATCTGCAGGTATACCAGCGACTATCTTAACACCAATGCTAGCCAATTCGACCGGGCGAATCGTTATCGATTTCGGCCACGCACTTGATATGGTCATTGATGGAGATAGCTTTGATTTTAATGAAATATTTAAACAATGGAAGAATCAGCAGAATTAGGGATGTTTCAAATCATTCTATTGCAACATATGGAATGTCAAATGGGTTTCAATAAGTAGAAAGCAGCTTTTCTTATAAAGATAAGCTGCTTTCTACTATAAATTAAGTTTCTTTTTATATGCATCAATTGTAAGCTGTAACCCTTTTTCTAAACTGATCCGAGGTTCCCATCCTAAAATTTTTTTAGCTTTTTCAATACTCGGTCTTCTTTGTTTTGGATCATCTTGTGGTAATGGATGAAAAGAAATTAAACTCGATGATTTTGTGAGGTCCTTCGCTAAATATGCTACATCTATAATTGTATATTCTATAGGATTTCCAATATTAATGATTTCTCCGTTTGCTTCATCTTTCTCCATCATTAACATAAGTCCTGCAATTGTATCTGTTACATAACAAAATGATCGTGTTTGTAAACCGTCTCCGTACACAGTAATGTCTTTTCCATTTAGCGCTTGTGTTACAAAGTTGGAGATAACTCTTCCATCATCATTTCGTAATCCGGCTGAATACGTATTAAAGATTCTCGCTACTTTAACAGAAACATTGTAAAGAGAATGGTATAAATAACACAGAACTTCTCCCATTCGTTTCGATTCATCATAACAAGCTCTTGGTCCCCATGTATTTACATTTCCTCTATATGTTTCATGTTGAGGATGAACTTCAGGGTCCCCATAAGCTTCACTTGTACTTGTATATACGATTTTTGCATTTGTTCGTTTTGCAAGTTCTAGCATATTTTTTGTACCAGATATATTTACATCTATCGTATCTAATGGAGCAGATTGATAAAATTTTGGAGAAGCAGGAGAAGCAAGGTGATAGATTTCATCTGCTGATAATAGTGATACTAGCTGTAAAATATCGGATGATGATACGTCAGCTTTTAGAAATTTGAAATTACTATTATGAATGATTTCTTGCAAGTTTTCCATATTTCCAGTAGATAAATTATCTAATCCTATTATGAAAATTCCATTTGTATTCAAAAGTGTCTTGGCTAAATAAGAGCCAAGAAAACCAGCCACTCCAGTAATCACAACTGTTTTTGTCAATTTGTTCACCTCGTGCTGTTGTGTATGAAAGTATGTTTTATCTTACTACTTGTAGGCAGTAAGACTGGATGCAGGAAGTAAAGAAGTTAAATGGGAAATAAACCGCCTATAAATCTTGATGGGTTTCATTCATCTCCACTAAAGGAAGCCTCAATGAATTAGCTCTAAAACAATTCATCAATATAGTATATGAACAATGAAATGGAACGTTCTGGGAGGTTTTTGGAATATACAATGCATGTGATTCGTATGATATTATAAACGCGGTTTGTTTAGGAATGTATGATCCTATAGGGGAATAAATAATAAAGGGGGGGGAATTTATCGTCTCAATTATTACGGTTACAAAGCGTAAACATTTTTGTGAGAATGTTTTTAACAATTATAAGCGGCAACGGTATAAGGACAAAGAATTAATTATTATATTGAATGATGATGCTATGGATATAGATAATTGGCGGAAAAAAGCGCAGGAGAGTGAAAATGTTCGTGTTTTTCAATTGGAAAATAGTATTACTCTTGGAGAGTGCTATAACTTCGCTATTCCGAAGGCTAAATACGAGTATATTGCAAAATTTGATGACGATGATTATTACTCCCCGTATTATTTAGAAGAAGCAATGAAGGGATTACAAGTAAGTGGTGCAGATATGATTGGAAAGAGTACGATCTTTATTTATTATCTTAGTAATCAAGTATTAACTCTTTTTAACGAAAAGAAAGAGTTTATTGAGTTATGCCGGAAAGAAGAATTATATGAAAAATATTTAGTAGGTGCTACTTTTGTATTTAAAAAGGAAATATTTCCAAATGTAATGTTTGAAAAAGTAAATGATGGAGAGGATACGCTTTTCTTGAAGGCTTGTTTAAATAGAGGTTTTAAGTTATTTAGCACTTCTAAATATAACTATGTGTATATTCGTTATCCTAACATCAACCATCATACTTCTACATTTCAAGAACATAAACTTTTTCCGAAATCAATAGTGCTGAAGAGAACCCATAACTTTCAAGAATATGTTGAGTATAGTCCAAAGGATATCTTTAAGTAACTATATGTAGGTGCTTGTAAAAAAGAACAGTAAGTCGAGCAGAGGAGGGAAAATGATGAGGAGGGAGAAACGTTTTTCTGTAGAACAACCGCCACTTCTTTATACTACCCAACCAAAATCTTCGCAACCAGTGGGAGGCATGCAAAAGATTTTTGTTATCAAACAGCATCAATTAGATTTAGCGAAGAAAAAGAAACCTAAAAATAAAAAGGAAAGTTTAGTAAATACCTCTAATTCAGAAGCGAAAAGTGAAGAAACAAAGGCACAAGTAGAAGAAATACTTTTTCAGGATGAAAAAGAAAGTATCTCAGTTGATAGTGAGGTAGAAGTAAAGAGTGAGGGAGCGAAAAAGAAACTTTTTTCACAAATGACCAACGTAGAAAAAATTAATTATATAGTAAATAGACCGCATTATATTCCTAATGCCCAGTGTATAGTTAGAACAAAGAATGATATATATGCTGGATATATCCTATCATTTGAAAAAAATGTTTTGAAAATGAGAAGTAGTACTTACTTTAGTGCTATTATTATAGAACTTGCGGATATTGTGACCATACAACTGAAAGGATTAGAGTAAATAGAAAAGCGGTAGAAAAATTCTACCGCTTATAGTTTTTAAGTTTACATTATTAAACGCCTGGGATAAAAGTATCTTCAATGCATGCAATTGCAAGGAAACGATTTAGGTCAACAATAATACATTGGTCTGTTTTTTCAAACCTACACATGCCTAAGCTTCCATCTTGTAATGTTAACACTCGTAATACAGCGCAGCAGTCATCTACGCTTTCTACGCGGAAAAATTCTGAAGAATCTCTAGTACAATTCGTTGTTAAGAATTCTGCTTCAAATAGGGTACCATCTTCGGTGTATAAAGAAAACACTCTTGTATTAGCTCTCATGCCGCTAGATGGCATACCTAGCATAGGGTTTAAGCAACTTGAAGTGCAGGTAAGGTCATCGCATGCTGACTGTAACTCATCAATAAACTTTACAACATCACATACGCAGCCAACATTTTTAGAGTTGCTGTGTTTGTCATTACAACCCATGTAGTCCACTCCTTATCATTTATTTTTACTTTTACATTAATAGAATATTGAAACGAGTGTGAATTGGTTACTATCCTAAGCTTGTCTTTTTGGAAATAGGCATAACTTCTTCTGAGGAGAGATGAGAAACTTGATTTTTGAGAGCTGGCTTATGTTTTTTATTTTCTCGTTTGCAGTCTTTCGGTTAACACGTCTGTTTGTCTATGATAAGATTACGTCTTTTATACGTGCGCCTTTCATTGAAGAATTACAGATTGCGGAGCCAGATGGTACGGTTTCAACGTATACGAAAATAAAAGGAACGGGTTTACGGAAATGGATTGGTGAATTGTTAAGTTGTTATTGGTGTACGGGGGTGTGGGCTAGCGCTTTTTTATTGTTATGTTATTATATGATACCAAAAGTAATCGAGCCAATTATTGTATTGTTAGCAATTGCTGGAGTTGCGGCAATTATTGAGACAGTTATTAGTCGATTGATAGAAGAGTGAGGAATGAAGGAACGAAACAGAATGGTTGTTCATATAATAAAGCGAGTGTTAAAAAATAGAGGAGATGCTTGCAATGGCCAATTATCAGCAACCTGATCCGTATAATAATCTTGAATATTGGTATCAACTGCAGCAACAAATGCAAAAGAAACAGCAAGAGCAGCAGCAAGAGCAACAGCAAATACAACAGCAACTGGAACAGCAAGGATATGTGAAGAAAAAAGGTTGTAACTGCGGCGGAAAGAAAAAATAAATATCCAAAGTAATAAAATATGTAAATAACGGGTCCGCTGTTGAACAAAAAATACCCTGTTTTATCCTTTAAATAAGGAAAAACAGGGTATTTTTTGTTTTGAAAGATTGCATTTCAGAAAGTGTCATGTAGTGGCGTTTCAGGCAGATATCATTTCATTTGTGATTTTGTTTTTTGTAAGTCATTTCTTGTTAAAAATAAAGTGAAACTGTAATCAGTGGGGTTTTCTTCATCCCCACTGATTATTAGCCCTCACCAATCGGGCGCATGCCAGCAGTTTATCTCCCACCTAACTTCTTAAGAAAAGCGGAAGTGGCTCGTTCAGAATGTGAGGGTGGTGGGGCTTCTGACGTAGAGGGATTTTTTACCTCGTAGGAAGAAGCGAAGCCACCGAACATTCTAGCCACTGGAGCTGGACAATGCTTTCGTCTAATTTTGAGGTGGGAGTATTACTGTCCGCTAATGCGTGATAAAAACCTAGAAACATCAAGTTTCTTCCCTCTAAAAAACTGCGGGGAAGAAATGTACAATTCTTCTTTTGCACGAGTAATAGCAACATATGCTAAGCGTCGTTCTTCCTCTAATGCTTCCGACGTGTCAGTAACGCGGTCTTTTGCATCTTTTAAGGATGAGGAATGCGGTAATATTCCGTCGCTTGCACCTAGTAAGAAAACACATGGGAATTCAAGTCCTTTGGCGTTATGAATAGACATAAGCGAGACAGCATCTTGCTGCGTTCGTGTTTTTAATGCTTCCATTTCTTTTTGATTTTGTATCGCTGTGTTGACAAATTCTAAATAGGATGGAATATCGGAAAAGCGACTTGCAGATTCTATGAGTTCTTCTAGCATTTCTTCTTGTATTTCTTTTTGCATTGTAAAAGAAGAGCGGTCATTGCTCTGCAAATATTCTAAATACTGTCCTTTTCCTTTAATGATTTCTTTTAATGCATTTTTTGGCTCAAGTTCTTTAATAAATTTTATGAAATCAATACGGTCATTAATTTTCTTTACTTGGAAGGATTTTAAATTTGGATTGAGTAAAAGAAAATGTAAGAGGGAAGGGAAGCGACCTTCACCGTATTTCCATTGTTCTCGTTCAATAAATGATATACATTCATCGCGCCCGATATACATTGTCGGTAAAATGCTTGCGAGTGATTCTATGCGAAATGGTTCAAAGGCTAACCGTAATTGATCTAATACAGGTTTAATGAGCGAGTGTTCATAAAACGATTGGCTTGCTCCGTATTTGATGAAAGGAATCTTATGAATAGTAAGCTGATCGAGTAAGGAACGGCTTACGGAATGCGTCCGGTATAATAAACAAAAATCTGTATAGCGCCGTTGGCCACTTGCTACTTTATCTTGAATGAGTTGCAGCACTTGATTTGCTTCATCTAATGTTGTTGCGGGCCTTGAATAATATGGCTGTATTCCTTCTTCGTGAACGGTGGACAATTCTTTGTTAAATCGTTCTTGATTCAGCTTAATGACTTCATTACCAAGCCCGACAATGTATGGATTGGAGCGATAGTTTGTATTTAAAGTAATAATGGTTGTATCATCAAATTCCTTTGGGAAAGAAAGGATAATTTGATGACTAGCTCCGCGCCAGCCGTATATGGCTTGATCATCATCCCCTGCGATAAATAAGTTGTTTTGCGGTGCTGCTAATAGTTTTACAATTTCATACTGGGCGTATGATGTATCTTGAAATTCATCGACTTCAATATATTGAAAGCGCCCTTGCAGCTGTGTTAATAATGCTGCATTATTTTCTAGTAAATAGAATGTTTCAAGTAAAATATCATCAAAATCTAAATAACTGTGACTTTGCTTTACGTCTTCATAGCGCTGATACACTTCTTGAAATTCACGTTCCACAGGTGTTTTAGCTTGTACATCTTTCGGTCTATTTAATTTATTCTTTTCAAGTGAAATCATTGCTAGCATACTTTCCGCATCATAGTCATCTTTTAAACGAAGTTCTTTTAAAATCTTCTTGATAATAATTTGTTTATGCTTTTCATTTGCTAAAATTTGTTGGTTGTATCCTTGGCTGCGAAGTAACTTTAAGAAAACAGAGTGGAATGTTCCAGCAACAAGATATTGACTCGCTGTGGGTGTCATACCAGGTAATGTTGCTACGCGGCTTCGAATTTCTTCCGCTGCTTTTTGCGTAAATGTAAGCAGCAATATATTGCGCGGATGAACACCTTTTACATTGACTAAATAGCCAACGCGCGTTGTTAAGACAGACGTTTTTCCGCTGCCAGCACCAGCTAATGTAAGAACGGGCCCTTCAGTCTGACGAACAGCTTCTAATTGCTTTTCATTTAAATATATTCCTTGTTTTTCAAGAGCGCGAAAATAAGTAACATCCGTATCGTTTTGATGAACTAAGTCAGTAGATGTTTTCGGAATATGATAAATTGCGCGAGGTATATTCGAATGTGTTAATGATTTTTGCGAAAAATTTTCCTTATTCATAATTTCACCTTCAATAAGTAGCATCAACTTATAACTTTATCGGAAGATAAGGGAAATGGCAATGTAAAAAAGTGAGATAGTAATGTGGATGAATATATATTGAAAAAAACCTTTTCTTTTTAGGGAGGGAGAGAGGAACTGGCCGTACGTAGAAGCGGTCAGTGCCTTTTTCTGCTCCGTGCGGTGTTAAAACAAAGAGAGGGAACGAGTGCAGGTCACTTTTTGTTTGATATAGCTGCGATTTATATGTTGAAAAGACGAAACAAAATCCCTTTTCTTGTTAGAGGAGCGAGAGGAGCTGGCGATGCATAGAAGCGGTCAGTGCCTTTTTCTGCTCCGTGCGGTGTTAAAACAAAGAGAGAAAACGGGTGCAGGTCACTTTTTGTTTGACATAGCTGCGATTTATATGTTGAAAAGACGAAACAAAATCCCTTTTCTTGTTAGAGGAGCTGGCGATACATAGAAGCGGTCAGTGCCTTTTCCTGCCCCGTGCGGTGTTAAAACAAAGAGAGGGAACGAGTGCAGGTCACTTTTTGTTTGGCATAGCTGCGATTTATATGTTGAAAAATCATTATGTGATAATTGTAGAAATCATAAAAAGAAGCGCCAAATAAGGCGCTTCTTTTATAGATTTTTTATCATCACAACATGCGGGATATCAGCTTCCATAAATACATCAGAAGTTGTTTCGTATCCAAGCTTATGGTAAAACGACTCAGCATGCGTTTGCGCATGAAGTTTCAGTTTCGGAAGAGATTCTTCTTTCGCAAGAACTTCTAATGCGTACATGATCATCTTGCCAGCCCCTTTTTGGCGGTAAGATGATAGGACACAAATGCGTTCCATTTTCCCGATACCATCGACAATACGAAAGCGCCCAGCGCCAACTGGAACATTTTGATCGTATAAAACAACATGCTTTGCAGTGTGTTCATATTCGTCGTATTCTTCTTTGGCTGCAACCTTTTGCTCATCTACAAATACTTGTTTACGAACGGAAAAGGCATCCTCTAGCTGCTTTTCGTTTTGTACAACTTGAATTTGCAAATTATTGTTGCTCCTTTCCTAAATGGAATGTTTCATATACTGTCCATGTATCATTTTCTAGTTGATATAGTAAATGGAACCGATCGATTGGCTGCTCATAATAGAAATCTTTCATCTTTAAGCGACCTAAAACATCCGCATGTTCTGCATCGGATAATTGTTGTCCAATTGTAAGGTGCGGCACAAAAGCATATTCGCGATTTTGTGTAAATATACCGTTATGCATTTCTTCGTTTAGGAACGTTAATTCTGGTGTTTTTTCTACTTTAAAATAAATAACATTATTTACAGGTGCAAAAGAGCTCACTTTTCCTACATGTAGTGTAAAAGGGTTTGTTTTATTTGCAATTGTATGAAGCTCGTGCACAATCGTTTCTAATTTTTCATCAGCCACTTCAAAAGGTGTTTTTAATGTAATGTGTGGTGGAACTAATGCATAATGTGGATCATAACGCTTACGCAGACCGTTTGCTTTATCTTGAATCATTTTTGATGGAAATATTACAATACCTAGTTTCATCTCTAAATTCCTCCCCTTGTCTGAACGTAAAATGTCTGTGTGAAAAAAGAACTCTTTTTTATTATATCAGATGATTCTGAATAATACTGTATATTATTTCAGCGCTAGCATATGAGAAAATGCATGCGGTAAGTTTTTTTGCCAATATTTCCATGTGTGATTGCCATCAAATTCTTCGTAATAAGTTGTAAATCCTCTTTCAGTAAGAAGAGAATGTAGCTCGCGGTTCGGCGCCACAAAATCTGAAATATTACCATCTGTCGTTTTTACGTCAGTTTCTTCTGTACCGATGATGTGATATAAATCTAACATGTGTGGTTGCGTAAATGCTTGAGCACGCTCTAGTACAGATTCATTTACAAACGGTGACTGCATGATTACTTTTCCAAATGTATGCGGATACATAAGTGCTGTCATAAATGAAACTGTACCGCCTAAAGAATCCCCGATTAAAACGCGGCCTTTCCCCATTTGATACGTTGGGTACTGCTCATCTAAATATGGAACGAGTTCATGAGCTAAAAAGCGAATGTACATGTCATTTTGCGATCCGTTTGGATGATATTTTTCTTTTCGGTTGTGTACATCCTTATATGGAATACCAACAATAATCGTTCGATCAATTTCCTCTGTTTCGCGAAGTGACTCTATAACGCGATGGGCTTTTCCGAGTTGAAAATAATCTCTTCCATCTTGTGCAATTACAATGGTGTGCTTATGAAGCGGCGTGAAATTTGCAGGTAAATAAACGAGAAGCGTCAGTTCTTCTTGCAATGATTTGCTGTAAAATGTTAGTTCTTCAATTTTTCCTATTGTTTGTGTCATCGTGTAATCTCCCCTAAGTAAAAAGTTACTACAACTTTATTTTAGCATAAGAATGAGAAGAATCTAAAAAATTAGTATTCAGTATTGGAAGAAAGGGCTATAATGAAATGAGAATTTTGCTTATATAAATACAAAGTGAAAAAATGACATAAAACCCCTTTTCTTTTAAGGTGGACGAG
This sequence comes from Bacillus sp. 103mf, assembly GCF_900116295.1. Classification (GTDB taxonomy): domain Bacteria; phylum Bacillota; class Bacilli; order Bacillales; family Bacillaceae_G; genus Bacillus_A; species Bacillus_A bruguierae. The sequence goes on along the minus strand of NZ_FPAF01000002.1, from coordinate 264,869 downwards.
AGCACCTGGCCATGCATTGAAGCGGTCAGGGCTTTTTCCTGCCACGTGCAATGTTTAAAACAAAGGGAGGAAGCAAGTAGCGATCATGTTTTGATCTACATAGCCGCGACTTATATGTTGAAAAATCACAATGGATTTATCCCGCTATTCGTGGGCAGTAAGACCCCCACCTCAAGATTCAGAGAGCAAAGAAGATAGGTGAGGGCTTTCCGTCAGTGGGGGATGAAAAAAACCACTGACGGAAGTTTCACTTTATATAGATAAGGAGACAACATATGAAGCAGCAACAATCAATAGCACTGCCGCTAGCGATTTCGATTATTACGATTTCATTTGCGGCTATTTTTGTAAAAATGTCCACAGCACCATCTTCTATTTTAAGTATGTATCGTTTATGGATTATTGTAATTATTATGATTCCGATTGTATGGAAGAAAAGAGAGGAATTTACGAGAATTGAGAAGAAAGACTGGGGATTTTTAATTGGATCCGGTTTCTTTTTAGCACTACATTTTCTTCTATGGTTTGCATCGTTAAAATTTACAACAGTTGCAAGTTCTACGATAATTTTAGCATTACAACCACTCGTATCTCTCATTGGAGGATTTTTCTTATTTAAAGAAAGAACAACACTCATTTCACTTGCAACAATGGGAATTGCAATTATTGGTGTAGGGTGTATTGGATGGGGAGATTTAGGACTAAGCAAAGAAGCAGTCTTAGGAGATATACTATCATTTTTGAGTGTAATTGCAGTGGTTGGATATTTATTTATTGGGCAAACGACAGTGAAAAAAGTATCGCATTGGATTTATAGTTTTACTGTCTTTACATTTGCGGCGTTATTTTTAAGTGTATATAATATGATGCTACAAATTCCATTTACAGGGTATTCATCATGGGACTGGACTGTATTCTTCTTACTTGCAACTGTACCGACTGTATCTCAAATGATTAATAATTGGCTATTGAATTATGTAAATGCAACAACAATCTCTATGAGTATTTTAGGTGAGCCTGTTGGTGCGATGATCCTTGCTTTCTTTTTACTTGGTGAAAAATTAAATTCTACGCAAGTGGTAGGAAGCATTCTTGTATTATGCGGCGTATGTATCTTTTTATTACAACAACAAAGGCGTACATATAAAGAGCCGGTAGAAGGCATGGTATATACACAAGAGACATAATCATAAGAGCTCTATCTCATGAATAGATGAAAAAAATTATAAAGATATAATTAGTAGAATTGAACATAAGCGCAACTTCCATTATTGGAAGTTGCGCTTTATCCCGCTATTTGTGGGCAGTAAGACCCCCACCTCAAGATTCAGAGAGAAGCAAAGAAGACCCCCCACTGACGGAAGTTTCACTTTATTTTGGTTTTGTCATATACGGCTGAACGTGGACAATACATAGATCACGAAATTTACCTTCTGCGGTTGTGACAATAATAACAGCTCGGCCAGCTTGTTTTCCTATTACAGTTGCTTTCTGTTTTTCGGTATGAATCTCTACAATATGGGGGTTCATGCACGTCCAAATGATCTCCTGGTTACTTGCTTGAGAAGGAAGGACAGTTGCTGTAAGTTCCGCACGTTGCCCAGCTTTTAATTTTAACTTAGCTTTGTGCAGTTGTATACCAATGACCGGCACAATGGAAGGAATAATGGTAATATGAGGCAGATCTGTTTGTATTGCAGCACATGGAGAAGATGTAAGGTGTTTTTGTGAGTGAAATGGTGATTGCATAAAAAATGTCCTCCTTCAAAAAATATACACAAAAGTATTCATGTGTGGTCATTCATAGGAAATACAACCCTCTAAATCTCCACTTTAGTACACTTTTTCTTGCATTTACTCTTTTTAGGTGTTTCTCTTTTGTTTGGATATTAATTTGTAACATTGATTTAGTCCTTCTGTATCATGTTCTTAGTTATACTATATACAAAGAATGTTAGAAATAATTTAAGGTAATATAAAGAATTTGTTAATTTGCAGAAAATTCAGTACAATAATATGTAAATACAAATTGAAAAACTGACATAAAAAACCCCTTTCTTTTCAGGTGGGCGAGAGCATCTGGCCGTGCATAGAAGCGGTCCTACCACGTGCAAAGTGTAAAACAAAGGGAGAAAGCAAGTAGGGGCCACTGTTTGTTCCGTATAGCAGTGATTTGCATGTTGAAAAATTAAAATGGATTAATATAAAAAACAATCCCTGCTTCTATTGTACAAAAGCAGGGATTGTTTTTTATTAAGAAGCTATTTTTTCGAACTCTTCAAATTCTTTTTGAACATCTTCTGATGGTTTTGTTAATAGGCTTACAATAATAATAACGAGTAAGCTCGCAGCAAAACCAGGAATCATTTCATATAGCATATCTTTTAAAAACTTAAATTGTGTCCACACGATAACGGTTGTTGCACCAGCGATCATACCAGCAAGAGCGCCCCATTTCGTCATTCGCTTCCAGTACAAGCTTAATAAAACAACTGGTCCAAATGAGGAACCGAAACCTGCCCAAGCGTAACCAACAAGTGCTAGGATTGTGTCATTTTGTTTAAAGGCAAGTCCGCTTGCTACTAGAGCGATAATAAGAACGGCCATACGTCCCACAAAAACAAGTTCGCGGTCCGTTGCAGAGCGGCGGAAAAATGTTCGGTATAAATCTTCTGTTACCGCACTTGATGTAACAAGAAGCTGTGAAGAAATTGTACTCATAATTGCTGCTAAAATAGCAGCTAGTAAGAAACCAGTAATAAGTGGATGGAATAAAATTGTTCCAAGCTCAATGAAAACCGTTTCTGGATCTGCTAATTTTTTGCCCATGTCAGCATAATATGCAATCCCGATTAGTCCAGTAAACATAGCGCCGACGATAGAGAAAATCATCCAGCTCATGCCGATGCGGCGAGCACTTTTTAATTCTTTTACAGATGAAATCGCCATAAAGCGAACGATAATATGAGGTTGTCCAACATAACCAAGACCCCAAGCAAATAAGGAAATAATGCCGAGTACAGAAGTACCTTTAAAGATATTTAATAAGTTTGGATCAATAGATTGAATTGTATGAAATGCTGGTCCAAGGCCATTTACATTCATAATTGTTACAATTGGAACTAAAACGAGTGCAACGACCATAATAATCCCTTGCACGAAGTCTGTCCAACTTACAGCTAAGAACCCGCCAAATAACGTATAAGCTACAACAACAGCGGCAACGATGAAAAGTCCCATATGATAGTCCATTCCAAATGTATTACGAAATAGAACAGCACCTGAAACTAATCCCGAAGCTACATAAAATGTAAAGAAAATCATAATAACAAGTCCGGAAACAAGGCGTAGCATATGAGATTTATCATGGAAACGATGTTCTAAAAATTCTGGAATTGTAATTGAATTGTTTGCAAGTTCAGAGTAGGTACGTAAGCGAGGAGCGATGTATAGCCAGTTTGCATAAGCGCCGAGTGTTAAGCCGATCGCAATCCAACTGCTGCTTAGACCTGTTGCAAACATCGCACCGGGTAACCCCATTAACAGCCATCCGCTCATATCAGCAGCGCCTGCACTTAGTGCTGTTACTGCGGGACCTAATGTACGCCCGCCAAGCATATAATCTGTTAAGTTTGATGTTCGTTTGTAGGCAATATAGCCAATTACTAACATCCCGATCATATAGATCGAAATAGAAATTAAAATCTGTGTGTTCATGTTAGTCCCCTTTCCTAAGTAGTATCTTTTGATGCGTTACATAATTATAATCTAACATGGTTATGTGTAAAAATCTATCTTCTAAATATGAATTTTCAGAAATATGGGTGTATTTAGAAGATAGATTATTTTACTAATATAAAGATTTTTGGGTAGTGTATAACTATTTTTATAGAGTATTAATTATTTTTACATAAAAATGAGTTATTTTGTCAATATAATATTTAATATATAGATAAAAATATTTTTTTTAAAAGTATTGACTTCCAAAAAAAGAAAAGCATATAATGATTTCAAATTTAAAAATGCAAGCGTTGATGAAGAAGAGTACGTATTATGGACATGTCAGAGAGCTGATGGTTGGTGCGAATCAGTATGAAAGTAATATGGAATGGGCTTCGGAGCTTCCAAACCGAAACGAAAGAAGTAGGCTTTGGCGAAAGGATCTCATCGTTACAAGAGACACGTATTGTATTTTGATACGGAAAAGTGCGTTACTTTTGTAACGAATTAAGGTGGCACCACGGGAGTACCCGTCCTTTTTATAGGATGAGTACTCCCTTTTTGTATAGAAAAAATGAATATGATAAATCGATGAGTAAGAAGAGTACGTATATTGGAGACGTTCCAGAGAGCCGGGGATAGGTGAGAGCCCGGTGCGGTGCCATATGCGGAATGGGCTTACGAGAGGTATGCTGAACTGTAAGTAGGCAACCCGGGTTCCGCCGTTACAAGGATAGGGTATAATATTGTACTTGAAAAAGCGGGATGCTTTGCATCCAACAAGAGGTGGTACCGCGGTAATTTTATCGTCCTCTGCATATTTCCATATGCAGGGGACTTTTTTATTTTAGGAAAAGAGGTGACAGTGATGATAACGAAAGATCAATTTATAATACAAAAAAAGCAAGGGAAAACCTTTCTTATTATTCAAGAAGAAGAAGGGGATAGCGTGACACCGATTGCGTTATATCGCCGCATTACAGGTGAGAAAAAATTTCTACTCGAAAGTTCGCAGCTTCATCAAGATAAAGGTCGTTATTCCTATTTAGGATGTAATCCTTACGGCGAAATAAAAAGTATTGGTAAGACAGTAGAGATTATGATAAATGGTGCGCTAGAAAAGGTAAACGGAAACGTATTAAAGGAGCTAGAAAGTGTTCTTGCATTAGAGAAAGTTGAGAGTCCATTCCCATTTTGCGGAGGAGCGGTTGGCTATATTGGGTATGATGTTATTCGGCAATATGAAGATATTGGAGAGATGCTCTCTGACCCTTTAAATATTCCAGAAGTACATGTGCTGCTTTACCGCATGTTTGTCGTATACGATCATGTAAGGCAAAAGCTATCATTTGTATATGTATATCGCAGCGGCGATACGGACTCGTATGAAGAGGTTTATGAACAACTGCAAACGTATAAGCAAAAATTGCTGCATGAATCAGAGGAGCAGGTGAAAGCGCTGTGTGCTTCTGTATCATTTACATCTTCTGTAACAGAAGAAAGGTTTTACAAAATGGTTGAACAGGCAAAGGAATATATTCGGGCAGGGGATATCTTTCAAGTTGTATTATCACAGCGTTTGCAAAGTGATTTTACAGGAGATCCATTTGCGTTATATCGCCGTCTTCGCACCGCGAATCCATCTCCTTATATGTTTTATATTGATTTTCAAGATTACGTCGTACTTGGCTCTTCACCAGAAAGTTTGCTTTCTGTACGAGATGAAAAGGTGATGACAAATCCAATTGCCGGAACAAGGCCGCGCGGAAAAACAAAAGAAGAGGATGAAAAGATAGCGAAGGAACTGCTTGCAAACGAGAAGGAACGGGCAGAACATATGATGCTTATTGATTTAGGAAGAAATGATATTGGCCGGGTGAGTGAGATCGGTTCTGTACATTTAGATAAATATATGAAAATCGAGAAATATTCCCATGTTATGCATATTGTATCTGAAGTTTACGGAACATTGCGAAAAAAGGTGAATTGTTTTGATGCATTAGCATATTGCTTACCAGCAGGAACTGTATCGGGAGCTCCTAAAATTAGAGCAATGGAAATTATAAACGAATTAGAAACAGAAAAGCGAAATGTGTATGCCGGAGCTGTTGGGTATATTTCATTTTCAGGCAATATGGATATGGCACTTGCGATACGAACGATGGTTATAAAAGATAAGAAAGCATATGTACAGGCGGGCGCTGGCGTTGTGTATGATTCGAACCCTGCGGCTGAATATGAAGAAACGCTAAATAAAGCAAAAGCGCTCTTGGAGGTAATGAAATGATTGTCTTAATTGATAACTATGATTCATTCACATATAACTTGTATCAATTGTTAGGTCATCATACAGAACATATTGTTGTAGTGCGTAACGATGAAGTGACAATTGAGGAACTAGTGGACATGAAGCCAAAAGCAATTATTCTTTCACCAGGACCTGGAAGGCCGGAAGATGCAGGGGTTTGTATTCATGTGATTCAACATTTTTATAAAACAGTTCCGATTCTCGGTATTTGTCTAGGACATCAAGCGATTGTTACTGCTTTTGGCGGAGAAGTTGTGCAGGCAGAAAAGATCAAACATGGGAAAACGTCGCTTGTAAAACATAATGGCACATCGATATTCTCATATGTAAAACAGCCGCTGACAGCGATGCGCTATCATTCACTCGTAGCAAGGCAGCGCAATCTTCCTAGTTGTTTTGATGTATTAGCGACAGCGATGGATGATGGAGAAATCATGGCAGTTCGTCATCATTACTATCCGCTTTTTGGATTACAGTTTCACCCGGAATCCATTGCAACTGAAGAAGGTGATAAATTAATACGGGCATTTTTATCTAATGTGAAAGAGGGGGAGAGAGTATGAACAGTTATCTTCGAAAATTAGTAGAAGGGCAAGATTTAACGGAACATGAAATGTATGAAGCGGGTATTAGCTTATTAAACGAAGATATTTTAGAAAGTGAGATTGCAGCCTTTTTAGCGTTGTTAAAGGCAAAGGGGGAAACAGCGGATGAAATATATGGCCTTGTTCGCGCCCTTCGTGAAAAAGCATTGCCATTTTCTAATCATATTGCAAATGCGATGGACAATTGCGGAACAGGAGGAGACGGGGCGCAAACGTTTAATGTGAGTACAACATCAGCTTTCGTACTTGCCGGTGCAGGCGTAAAGATTGCGAAACATGGAAACCGCGCCGTTTCTAGTAAAACGGGAAGTGCAGATTTATTAGAAGAACTCGGGGTGAACATAGCGTGTTCGCCAAAGCAAATTGATTATTTGTTAGAGAACGTTGGGATTGCCTTTCTATTTGCACCGGCGATGCATCCAGCACTGCGCCGCATTATGAAAGTAAGAAAGGAATTAAATGTTCCAACAATCTTTAATGTAATCGGACCACTTACAAATCCAATTGACTTAGAAACACAGTTCGTCGGTATTTACAAACGTGAGATGTTATTTCCTGTAGCGGAAGTCTTGCAAAAGCTTGGCAGAAAAAGAGCAATTGTTGTAAATGGCAGTGGATTTTTAGATGAAGCATCTTTACAAGGAGAAAATCACGTAGCAATTTTAAAAGATAACAACATTATGGAAGTAAGTGTTTCTCCAGAAGAGTATGGATTTTCACGTGTGAAAAACGAAGCGATTAGAGGCGGAGATGCAAAGGAAAATGCCAATATTACATTAAATGTGCTGCGCGGAGAAGAGAGCGTATACCGTGATACAGTGTTATTCAATGCAGGACTTGCTCTTTTTGCAAACGGAAAAGCAGTGACAATTGAAGAGGGCATTCGCTTAGCGGCTCATAGTATTGATTCGGGAAGAGCGCTGGAGAAACTAAATCTACTAATTGCTGAAAGTCATCAAAAGCTAGAGAGGGTGAACTAAATGGAAACGATTTTAACGAAAATTATTGAGCAAAAAAAGAAAGAAGTAGCGGTGTTATATGAAACGTATATCCCAGCAAAGAAAAAACGTACATCATATTCTCTCGTAGAAGCGCTGCAAAAGTTTACTGTAATTGCAGAAATAAAACGTGCTTCACCGTCTAAAGGGGATATGAACTTACATGTTGATGTCGCTAAACAAGCAGAGCTCTATGAAACAAATGGTGCAGGGGCAATCTCTGTTTTAACAGATAGTCAATTTTTTAAGGGCTCTTTTCACGATTTAGAAACAGCAAGAGCTCATGTGAATGTACCACTTTTATGTAAAGATTTTATTATTGATAGAATTCAAATTGACCAGGCATATGATGCGGGAGCAAATCTCATTTTACTTATTGTTGCTGCATTAACAAAAGAAAAATTATTTGCGCTATATACGTACGTAAAAGAGCTCGGCTTAGAAGCGATTGTAGAGATTCATAATGAAGAGGAGTTAGAAACAGCATTAGAGCTCAATCCTGATGTCATTGGAGTAAATAATCGAAATTTGAAAACATTTGAAGTGGATTTAAGAATAACAGAACAGCTTGGGAAACGGCTAAATGAACAAAATGTACTTTGGATTAGTGAAAGCGGTATTCATACGAAAGAGGATATTATACGTGTCAAAAAAGCTGGTGCAAAAGGAATTCTTGTCGGAGAAGCGTTCATGACAGCACCGTCTGTCGGAGACTTTTTTCAATCGCTGCAGGTGACGATATGAAAGTAAAGATTTGCGGTATTACTGATATAAGAACAGCAAAAATCGTTTGTGAATACGGAGCAGATGCCATTGGGTTTGTATTTGCGAAAAGTAAGCGGAAAATTACGCCAGATCAGGCAAAACAAATGATTGAAGAACTCCCGGAGAATGTAATGAAAGTTGGCGTTTTCGTAAATGAATCAATTGAATTGATTCAGAATATTGTAACATATTGTGGTTTAACGCATGTACAACTGCATGGGGATGAACAAAATTACCATATTAAAAGATTGAATATTCCGTGTATAAAGGCGATCGGTGTAAGTTCGCGCGAAGATATAGAACGTGCAGAGGAATATGAAACTGATTTTATATTATTTGATAGTCCGAAAGAGCAGTTTCATGGCGGAAATGGAAAAACATTTTCATGGGAGTTATTGCGGTCAAATCCAATTGGAAAAAAATGCATATTAGCTGGCGGATTACAGCTTGAAAATATTGCAGAAGCGATTGAAATGGTTCAGCCGTATATGGTTGATGTGAGCAGCGGCGTAGAAACAAATGGCAAAAAAGATATCGAGAAAATAAAAAAATTTATCACAAAAGCGAAGGAGTGTTAAATATGCAATATGTATATCCAGATGAAAAAGGTCATTACGGTATGTACGGAGGACGTTATGTTCCAGAAACGTTAATGCAGTCTGTTTTAGAATTAGAAGAAGCATATAAAGAGGCAATGCAAGATGAAGCATTTGAGAAGCAATTAGACCATTATTTACAAACGTATGTCGGCAGAGAAACACCGCTTTATTTTGCAGAAAATCTTACGAAGTATTGCGGCGGGGCAAAAATTTATTTAAAGCGAGAAGATTTAAATCATACAGGTGCTCATAAAATTAACAACACAATTGGGCAGGCACTTCTTGCAGTGCGAATGGGCAAGAAAAAGGTGGTCGCAGAAACCGGGGCTGGACAGCACGGAGTCGCAACAGCAACTGTATGTGCCTTGCTTGGCTTAGAATGCGTCATTTTCATGGGAGAAGAGGACGTGAAACGCCAAAAATTAAATGTCTTTCGAATGGAACTGTTAGGCGCAAAAGTGGAAAGCGTTGCAGCAGGGAGCGGGACGTTAAAAGATGCAGTAAATGAGGCGCTTCGTTACTGGGTTGCACATGTACATGATACGCACTATGTGATGGGATCTGTTCTTGGACCACATCCATTTCCGCAAATGGTACGTGATTTCCAAAGTGTTATCGGTAAGGAAACAAAGAAACAATATGCAGCGTTAGAGGGGAAATTACCGGAAGCGGTTGTAGCTTGCATTGGAGGCGGCAGTAATGCGATGGGAATGTTTTATCCATTTGTACAAGATGAAGAGGTTGCGCTTTACGGCGTAGAAGCAGCAGGCAAGGGAATTCATACAGAGAAGCATGCCGCAACATTAACGAAAGGAAGCGTCGGCGTTTTGCACGGATCGATGATGTATATTTTGCAAAATGAAGAAGGACAAATTCAAGAAGCGCACTCCATTTCAGCAGGGCTTGATTACCCGGGAGTTGGTCCGGAACATAGTTTATTAAAAGATATTGGTCGTGTATCGTATCATTCTATAACAGATGAAGAAGCGCTTCATGCTTTTCAGCTATTAACGAAACAAGAAGGGATTATACCGGCACTAGAAAGCTCGCATGCTGTGGCATATGCACTTAAACTAGCTCCAATTATGAAAAAAGACGAGGGACTTGTTATTTGTTTATCAGGACGCGGCGATAAAGATGTTGAAAGCATAAAACGTTATATGGAAGAGGTGTAAGCGATGGGAGTAGAAAGAATTAATAAAGCATTTCAAAATGGGAAAAAAGCATTCATCCCGTACGTAATGGGTGGAGATGGCGATTTACAAGAACAAATTCGCTTTTTAGACGAAGCCGGGGCAAGCATTATTGAAATTGGAATCCCGTTTTCCGATCCAGTTGCAGACGGACCAACGATTCAAAGGGCAGGAAAACGAGCATTAGAAAATGGAACAACATTAGAAGGAATTTTTCAAGCGTTAGCGGAAGTGAGAGCAACAGTGCAAATTCCTTTTGTGCTCATGACCTATTTAAATCCTATTTTAGCATTCGGGAAAGAACGTTTTACCCTGCACTGCATCGAAGCAGGCGTCGATGGGATTATCGTTCCGGATCTTCCGTATGAAGAACAAGATATCATTGCACCGCTGCTATGCGATGCAAACATTGCCCTTATTCCGCTTGTAACAGTAACGAGCCGGGTAGAACGAATTGAAATGATTACGAGTGAATCACAAGGATTCGTCTATGCTGTCACAGTAGCGGGCGTAACGGGAGTGCGCCGCGATTTCACACAAGAATTACACACATACTTAGAAAAGGTGAAAGCACATGTTCAGCTTCCGGTTGTTGCGGGATTTGGTATATCGAAGGCGGGGCAAATAGAGGAAATGACTCGAGTATGCGACGGAGTAGTTGTCGGAAGTAAAGTCATTGAGCTGTTAGAGAGCGAAAAGCGAGATGAGATTCGTGAGCTGATTGCTGTGGTGAAATAAAAGAGTTAACGGCAAAACTCAAGTGCACATAGTGTTGAATATCGTCGAAGAGTCTTTAAATTGTGTCGAATCGCCGATATATATTAAAAAACGTTCGATATATTCTAAAAAGCAATCGATATATTGTAGACATATAAACAAGGAGCTGATTCAAAAGACATTTACATCTCTTTTGAGTCAGCACCATATATTAACCTAATGGATTTTCACCAAAACGTTCCCACAGTTTTGGGAAGCGCTCAGCTAATTCGTCCTCATCTTCTTCCCAGTCAAATTTTATTCCTTGTTCAAATGACTCATAACCTTTTTCATCAAGTAACGATGAGAATTTCTCCCATATTTCATTATCCCACTCTGTATCTCCTGTTTCTTTTAGGCTGAAAGCTTCAAATCCAGTACTTAACATTTCCTCAAATTCTGGAATGAGTTCGTCCTCTTCATAGTAAGCAGGAATTAAGTTTGCTAGATTTTCAGGGTTTTGCACAGCGGATTCAAATGTTTCTTGTCCACATGCGATGAGCCAACCTCTAAAGTAATCAAATGAATCATCGGAGCATCCACCTAAAATAATATAAGCAGCTGCCCATAAAGAGGATGTGTAAGATTGCTGTAAAGCAGTTTGAAGATGGATTTCATAATCTGCAACTTCATCTGCGGATTTTGCAGCTAATTGCTCAACTAACCATTCACTTGTTTCGTCTTTTGTATTCATTTCTGAAATCAGTTGCCAAAATTGTTCTTGGTTCATTGCCATCGCTCCTCTAAAAAAGGTGTTGTTTGTAGTGTAGCATGTTTTTAATAGTTCATCAGATAAAGAATAGGATAAAAAACTGACATGAAATGAATTGAATATTCTGTCTTATGTTATATAATATTTTTTAACATATAAGTTGCTGCTATGAAGAAAAATCATGCCCTGCACTTGCTTTCTCTTTTTGTTTTAACCCTTGCCCGTGGCAAAAAAAGCCCTGACCGCTGCTATGCATGGCCAGATGCTATCGCCCCTTTAAAAAGAAAAGAGGTTTTATAACGTTTTTTCAATTTGTACCTTAAAAGAAATGAGATGATGGTATGACAGTATTATTAGCCCTTATTCCAATCATGATGATTTTTATTTGTTTATTTGTCTTCAAGCAAACATCGCTGAAAGCATCGATAATTTCTTATGTTGTGTGCAGCGGAATTGTCTTGCTATCACCGGTGTTTCGCTTGCGAATAGGGGAGATTGCCCATGCAACAATAAAAGGCGCTTTAATTTGTTTTATCGTTGGATACGTATTGTTTTTTGGTATTTTTTTATTTCACCTTATGAATAAAATGGGGTATATCGATCAAGTTGCTCGTTTTATGGAACATGTTACACATGACCGTTTACTGCAAATGCTTCTCATGTGTTTTGGGATTTGTCCTCTTATTGAATCAGTAAGTGGATTTGGAATTGGATTTATGGTGGCTGCTCCTATTTTTCTTTCGCTCGGTTACAAGCCGTTTCAAGCTGTTTTACTTTCGTTTATTGGTTTGTTAGCAAGCTCATGGGGAGCAATGGCAACAGGAACGATTATTGGCTCAGGACTTATTGATATGCCTTTAGTACAACTTGGCTCTGGTACAGCGCTGTTAAGTGTGCCAATCTTTGCGTATTTTATCATTCTTTCATTATATATAGTCGGTGGATGGGCTGCAGCAATGCAAAAATGGAAAGAAGCAACTGGTTTTTTTCTATTATTTTCTCTCTCCATCTATTTGTCTAGTACATATGTAAGTGTTGAATTAGCAGGGATTTTAAGTGCGATTGTAACGATAACATTTGGATTTATTATCATTAAAATGACAGCAAAACAGCAGAAAGAAGTGTATTCGGAACATGCAGCTGCCAAGCAGCAAGAAGTTTCTATTGTAAAAATAATTAGCCCGTATTTATTTTTAACAGTCTGTATTTTGCTTTCTCGTCTGATTCCGTCGTTTCATAGTGCACTACAATCATATGCAGTTATTAACTTGCCATCTTATTCTTACAAACTTGAGTTATTATATTCACCAGGATTTTGGCTTGGGGTTACATGTGTATTTACCATTATTTCCTTCCGGATTCCTTCTATTATAATAAAGCAGTCATTATTGCAAACGGTGAAACAATGGATTCCTTTTGCGATTACAACGACCATGTTTATTGCGATTTCAGAACTAATGGGTGCAGCAGGGATGCATGCCTTATTAGCGGAAGCTGCTGGTCATATTTTTGGAATGATGTTTGTTTTCGTTGTTCCATTTATCGGTGGTATGGGCGGTTTTTTAACGGGAAGTAACGCAGGATCAAATGCGATGTTTATGAAATTACAAATGCAAACAGCACAGAACGTGGGGCTTCCGTGGCAGTTTGTAACAACGGTGCAAAATACAAGTTCGTCTGTTGCAACCATTGCTTGTCCATCGCGAATTACGCTTGGTGCTTATTTATGTAACATTCCATTTCGAGAAAATGAGTTGTTAAAGAAGACGACACTTATGATTTTTGGCGCCGTTTTGATTGTGGTAGGAGAAGTTTTGGTGTGGCATCTTATTAGGTAAAGAAACGCTTCTCTTATAGGAGAAGTGTTTGTGTTTGTAGAAATAAGTAATTTTATAAAAAGAGAAAGAGTGAGCATAGAATGACTATAAATTTAAGAGATATAACAAACGAGAATTGGATAGAGTGTATATTCTTAACTACAAATAAAGAGGGCAAGCACTTTGTGTGCGAAGAGTTTGTAGCCTCAAATGCATTATCATTAGCACAGTCAAAAGTTCAAAAAGGTTGGATTACAAAGGCAATATACAATGATGAAACGATGGTTGGCTTTACGATGTATGGCTATTGTGAACAACATCATTTTTTTGAAATATGTAGACTCATGATAGATCATAAATACCAAGGAAAAGGGTATGGGAAAACGGCACTTTTATACGTAATAGATGAGATGAGAAAAGATGCGAATTGTCATGAAATTTTTCTATCTTTTGAACCGAATAATATCGTTGCAAAACAGCTATATAAAAGCATTGGTTTTGAAGATACAGACAGAATGGTTGAGGGGGAATGTTTATATAAGCTACCATTTAAGAAGGATGAAGTAAGATGAAAAGCTCCATAATGACTGATAACTGCAGAAGATGGGAATTGTAAACGATAGATAATGATAGAAGGAGTGATATAGTGAAATACGTTATTATAGGCGGAGATGCAGCTGGAATGAGTGCAGCAATGCAAATTGTCCGTAATGACCAAGAAGCAAGTGTAATCACTTTAGAAAAAGGCGAAATCTATTCATATGCGCAGTGCGGTCTTCCTTATGCGATTAGCGGAATCATTGCTTCTACTGAAAAGCTAATTGCTAGGAGTGTTGATACGTTTCGGAATAAATATCATATTGATGCCAAAGTGAATCATGAAGTGACACGTGTAGATCCAGCGGGCAAAAAAGTATATGGCATACATACGCAAACATCAGAACCATTCGAATATGAATACGATCGTTTATTAATTGCAACGGGAGTGCGTCCAGTTATGCCAAACTGGAAAGGCAGTGATTTGCAAGGAGTGCATCTATTAAAAACGATTCCGGATGCAGAGCGAATTATGGAGACGCTTCATAATCAGAAAGTTGAACATGTTACCATTATTGGCGGCGGGGCAATCGGTCTAGAAATGGCAGAAACATTTGCAAGGCTTGGGAAAAAAGTGCGCATGATTGAGCGGAATCATCATGTAGGTACCGTTTTTGATGAGGATATGGCAGCATATATTCATGAAGAAGCAAAAAAACATAACATTGAAATTCTTACAAATGAAAATGTGAAATCGTTTCAAGGAAAAGAGCAAGTTGAGTTTGTGGAAACAGATAAAGGAACGTATGAAACAGATCTTGTTTTAATATCAGTTGGAGTCAAGCCGAACACTGATTTTCTAGAAGAAACAAAGATCATTAAAAATCAAAAAGGTGCTATCCAAGTTAACGCGTATATGCAAACGAATATAGAGGACATTTATGCGGCAGGAGACTGCGCTACGCAGTACCATATTATAAAAGAAAAACATGATCATATTCCGCTTGGAACAACGGCAAACAAACAAGGAAGAATTGCCGGACTAAACATGGTGAATAAACGCAGAGCGTTTAAAGGGATTGTCGGAACAGCAATTATGAAATTCATGGACATAACACTAGGCCGAACAGGTTTGAATGAAAAAGAAGCAGAGCAATTACAATTACCATATGAAGTTGTAAAAATAGATTCAACAAACATAGCAGGATATTATCCAAGTAAGAAACCACTGCACGTAAAATTATTGTATCGAAAGGACACAAAACAACTGTTAGGCGGACAAGTAATTGGCGAGCAGGGCGTAGATAAACGAATAGATGTACTTGCGATGGCATTGTTTCATAAAATGACGATTCATGATTTAGAAGACGTTGACTTAAGTTACTCTCCGCCATACAACAGCGTATGGGATCCGTTGCAGCAAGCAGCGAGAAGGGGGGAATAAGCATCTCTTTTTCAAGAGATGCTTTATTTCTGACTATAAATAAGATTTTATCCGTTTCATATCTGTAATTAAATACGGATTATCTTTCTTCATATTTTTAACAAGAACCTCTGCTTGTGTGTAGTCCTCTTTCAGCACTTCTAATTCTTGTTGTGTAATTCCGACTAATTGTATAAAATTCACTCTACCATGAACAGTGTCAATTCCTTCTGCCTCAGTATCACTTACAACTAGTAAAGCAGTAATAGCAGATTCTACGCCAATATGAAGAGACGTTCCATTCCCTGCCACAAATTGCATTGGCTCAAAAAACCTTTTCTGTGTGTAGGTATAGCGAGCAAGATTAGATAGCATATCTATTGCCCACATACAATCCTCATTTGAATCCTCTTTCAGTTTTATAGTCATTTCATAACCAAAGCGGCTCCATTCACCACCAAATGCTTCTTCATCTGTGTAAAGCTCCGTCATTCCATAAGTCAGTAAATGCTTGTAACCATTTGGAGATTGATAAATACTATAGCCGTCTAAATATTGGTCTCCCCCAAAAATGGAACGTTCATGAAATGTTGTCCCATAATGTGCAGGTTTCTGATTAGGATAAAGTTTATCAAAGATCTCATCAATTGCTTCCCATCCTGGTGCCCAATCTTCCTGCTCTGATGCACGTTTTTCATATTCTTCTAAAATCAATTCGTATTACCTCCTTAATCTTGGTAAGTGCGTGTTATTACAATGATAAAATAATAGAATGCTAACTTCTACTACTCTTCTTTCGCCTTAGGTTATATTTCCTTCTTACCTTATAGGAAAAACTATGCAAATAACCATTTTATGAAATATGTATTATTCAACTAAACTGCATTGTTAGTTAAAGATATCATATGTGGATTGTAACATATTTTCCCATGAATCTTAGCTGTCCGCTTAAAAAGTGTAGATATTAATAGTAAACCCTAGAAGTGGCAGAGTATTAGACTTGTTAGGAGGTCATTTGCTACATTTAGGAAGAGGTGAAATGAATGCATAGAATGTTGATAGATAGAGCTAGCGGGAAAACTTGGAGTATTCAAAGAAACGATAGCATACTTGCCACTTCGACTGGGGGCAGAAAACCCCGGGAGAAGCAGTTTGACAATGCTGAGCAGGCAGCCAAGCAGATGGAGAAGGAAATTTGGCAGAGATTGAAGAAAGGAATGATCTATCATAATTTGGAGGTATCGGCAGGAGAACCGGTGTTGCAGTTATATTTGGGAAAGGGATACACAGGGTTTCTTCCTTTTGTCCCTATACCAGGAACTAATTCATCGTATGTTGGATATGTTATTGGTCAGTTTCAGCGAGAAGAGATTTATTTAATAGACGAGTACGGAGGGAAACAAGTCGTTTTTGAGCTTGGAGAAAATCATCTTGTATACGATATGTACTATTGTCCTCATGCGGGCGAGTTGGTATTGAATGATTGTCATTTGATAAGAGGATATGAGGTGGAGAGCCGGAAGCTTAAGCTTTATTCGGAACCACTGTATACTGAATTGGCGGTAGGGAATACGCTGTCGTTATCCGGTGATAGAGTACTCTGGTATCATGATTCCAAACTTATTGTGTACGATCTTATAAAGGAAAAGGTGGTCTGCCAGATAGCAGTAAATTGCGAGGTGTATGGAGGGCACAGTACACAGCTATGTGCTGCGCTGTCGCATAGCGGAGATACGTTCGCTTATTGTACGAATAGTAGGGAAGTAAAAGTATATGATATTGCCTCTGGTCAAGAAGTAGTACTGCCCAAATCTATCCATGCTATGACAACAAGGATAATCTTCTCCCCGGATGATCATCTTTTGTTTACTCAGGAGCAATACGGGCATTGGGATTTGCTTGTATATGATTGGCAGGCTAAGGAGAAATGCGAGGATTGGCAGATAGGTGAGACTAGGAGTTGTGCGATTCATGCGGGAAAAGGACTGGTAGCTGCTTATGATAGAGGAAAGGTACGACTGTATGAACTTGTAACAAAACGGCTTGTAGCAACAATCGTGATTGAGCATGTGGTGAAGTCTTGCAATATAGCATTCACTGAGGACTATTTGGCTGTTTATACAGATTATGGTTGTTTTAGCCTTTATGCATTGTAGGGAAAAGACTTCATCTTGCCGAAGTTTTTGCGAGGTGAAGCTACGTGCCAAATTTAGCATCTAGCATAGGATTTGTATGAAAACTAGAATAAATTTCTTACGTTAGAATGCCATTTAATCCGTATGCAACTTATTCAACGATAGGGTGCAATTGTAGACCAACGCTAATATTAGTCTAAAAAGTAGACACAACAAACTGCTTTTCTACATTGAGTCAAACTTTATTTTAAATTCGCATTTTTCGTATAACGTATAATTTTTTGATATAGTAGCATTGCTATTAACCTAACAAGAATAAACTAACTCAAAACGATAAAAATTGAGCAATTTGCACAAAATTTTTGTTGTGGATAATGATGAATTCTTGACTTGATGAGCATGGGGAGCTAGGGAATATTTCTATAAAATGAATGAAGAGAATAAAATATAAAGTCTTCATGGTAGTTCAAAAAGGAAATCTGGACAACTTAATTGACTTACGGCGGGAACTAAGAGACGAACTTTTGGGTAAAGAAGAGTGTTATCAGTGGACTTACCATAAAGGTGCGGTGAAATTTACTGACACTATAGTATGAAATTAGGAATGTTATATTTTAATAGATTCCAAATTTATTTTATGTGAATTCACTCTTTGGGAAGGTGATTATCATTATTAAGCTATCGAAAATCGTGCAAAATCTCGAAGATCCAATTTTTATTATGTCTTATTACAAAGGTGGTTGGAATCATGCGGAATGAAGCGATATTAGTGGTTGATGACGAGGAAGGCATTCTGACTATGCTTGAGAATCTTCTTCGAAAAGAAGGGTATATCCATGTTACTAAAGCCAGTTCCACTGCTGAGGCGCTCATGGCTGTTCGAACAACACGCTTTGATATAATTGTTCTTGATGTCATGCTTCCTGATATGGACGGATTTTCTTTGTGTATGGAGTTACGCAAGACCATAAGAACCCCTATTCTATTTCTTAGCGCTCGTTCCAGTGATTTGGATAAGTTACAGGGTCTGTATTTAGGCGGGGACGATTATGTAACTAAACCGTTCAATCCGATGGAAGTTATCGCACGAATTCAGGCGCATTTGAGGCGGAGCACTCTCTATGCGTCTGATGTTGTAAGCGCTGAGGATTTGTATCAGTATCATACTTTTTCGGTTAACCGTACTACCGGACAACTTATTGTTAACAATGTGGATACTCCTTGTCCGGCCAAAGAACTTGAACTACTTCTCTATTTTTGTAAACATCCAAATCAGGTATTTACCGCCCAGCAATTATATGAGCAAGTGTGGGGGACGATGGTCCAAGGGGATGAGAAAACAGTCGTTATCCACATCTCTAGACTCAGAAAGAAGCTTGAAGCTGATCCGTCCAACCCTAAGTTGATTGTTACGCTAAGAGGAATTGGGTATAAATTTGTTCCACCTACGGGAGGTTAGAGCAATGAACTTTATGCTTCGTATAGCATTGCAACTGCTAATGGCTTTCTTTTTTCTGTTTGTTTGTATTCATATAATTGTCATTGGGACAGCTTGGCTTTTTTGGCCACAAACAATCACGGATGGAAACGGTTCAGATATCTTTACGCTTTATGTATTGGTGGTGTGTGCCCTACTTTTTCTTCTGACCTTGCTTCTGATTGGGTGGTATCTTGGAAAGCCGATTTATTTCATTATTGTTTGGATTAGACGTTTGGCAAACGGTCAATATGATTTTCCTATGCGCTGGGATGAGATCCACTCTCTCAAAAGCGGAACGTTGAAATTTCCATATGCAGTCTATAAGGAAGTATTCGAGCATTTACGGATGCTTGGGAGCACACTCCAAAAAAACGAAAAAGAGTTGCGGGAGTCGGAACAAGCGAAACAAGAATGGATCCGAGGGATATCGCATGATTTAAAAACACCATTAACCTACATATCCTGTTATTCCACCATGCTGATAAATACGGAGTATCAATGGAGTGAAACGGAACAGAGGGAATTCTTGTCTATCATTCAACAGAAAGCGGCTCACCTGAAAGAAATGGTGCAGGATCTTAATGAAACGATTCAGGGCCAGATTCCTCTAAAGGTCGAGGAAGTGGATATCGTTGAACTCGTACGCAGAGCAATGGCGGATGTCAGTAGTGCACCTTGGGCGACCGGTCATCTGTTCATGATGGATTCGGAGCCAGAACAAATTTTTGTAACTTGCGATCCAAAGCTGTTGACACGCGCTATCCGTAATTTACTTGTCAATGCCGTCGTTCATAATCCAGAAGGCACCGAGATTGCGATTTATATTTCGCAGCTGTATGACCAGATGGCGGAAATCCAGATTAAAGATAACGGGATTGGATTTAGTGAGTCGTTTGTTAAAAGTGATGTAGTAATAATGCCCTCCGAACGCTCGGGTTTGGGATTGTCCATTGCGAGGCAACTAATTGAGGCTCATGGTGGAAAATTAATCGTCGTCAGTAAGCCGAACGAAGGGACTTCTCTGTCGATTAGATTGTTATTGGCGCAAATTTAGGGTGAAATTCATCGTCTGTTTACCTCCTGTTTACGAACGTACCATATACTAAAAGAAATATCATATAAGGAGTGGTGATCTTCATGGATCCTGTAAATTTGAATACTGCTTCTCATTCCAAGGTGACCGGAGCGAAACCTGCATTGTTTCGCTGGTGGAAGCGGTGGCCAGAATGGGTTCGATATGCAGCAATCATTTGGACGCTTATTTATGGTACGTTGGGGGTGTATTGGTCGCTTGGAGGCTTAGGTTTTCCATTAGGTTTGATGAACGATCCGAATGCGTTAAATTCAGTTTTTAGACATGTTACAGTTAATGATGCAGGGCCAGTCATTGCTATTCTTTGTTTTTTTGGTGTGGTAGTGCTTTTTATGTTCAAGTTCAAAGTGCGTGGTTTTATCCGAACGATTCTCATTTTTTATGCTTGGAGCGTCGCGATGATTCTTTGCTTTATAATCACGGATACCCGTCCAATTATGTTAGTAGCCTATGCTCCTATTTGCTTGATTGGGGCTCTTTTCGGGCTATCGTTACATTATTTCGATCACATCACATGGCCGGTGGTAAACCAATTTATTTGTCTTGTAGGAGGAGTGCTATGGGCAGCGACGACCTTGTCATTTCAACGCCAATCCAGAGATGCTTGCAGATATTGTGGGCATAAAAACGGCACCAGACGTTGGATGGCTTCAAATTCTATGGCGCGCTGGGGAAGGTTAGTAACCTATGTTGCGATCTTTGCCCCTGCTTATTACGATATTACCCGTATTGCATGGCTGTTTGGAATACCTCTAGGGATTACAAAGGAATTATTTCAAAGTCTTCAAGAGTCAGGGGCTGTATGGGCCGGGGCGGGTCTAGCTTTGGTATCGATTAGTGGAGCCTTTCTTACTCGCGGACTTATAAAGCCGTGGGGAGAAATCTTTCCTCGTTGGATTCCGTTTTTGGCTGGGAAGCGCGTACATCCTGCTCTAGCCATCGTTCCTGCTGGATTTGTCTCCATAATGTTAATCGCCGCTGGTATTCAGATCGTCCTTAATTTCTCTTTTAGCAGTGATTTTCAGAACTGGGGAGCATCAACGCCTCTCTTGTTATTTCCAATTTGGGGAATCGCGTTGGGAGTGGCTACAATTTTCTATTATTACAAAAGGAAGGGGCGCTGTAATTACTGCGGTCTATAGGAGAGGACTTCATTAACGATGAATGCTAACATATTAAGCATTGTACCTGTAACTTTGTAAATCCGCAAAATCCTCATACTACTCCAATAACTAACTTTACTGTTGTTTATTTTGAGAAAAGATTAGCTAAAGTATAAAAATACTCACTCAATTGTTTTTTTTTGTAAAAAAGAGCCTTGTTCTATACGAAGAAAATGAATAGTAACGCAAATATACTACTAGCATTCTTGTAAGAAAAAATGGTTAAATCCTATTTTCTTCTCAACAACATGACATTTTTATTTCTCAACATGATAATCATCATTTATATGATAATATAAAAATTGTAGTTCCCTTAATCACCGTTCCTGTAACATCAATATGTAGAGGAGCAAACCCTCATTTAGAGGGTTTGTTTTATAAAGCACATAAAAATTTCACGTACTATATTTGTTGTGAAATTTTTATTTTGACAAATATACTTATGGGTGCCACCGTCTGCTCAAGTCATAAAAACGCTATCCTGGGGCAATAAAAAAACAATTAGAGTACATCCAGATAGATGCAGAGAAGTGTGTGAATCTCTAGATGTATTTACGTTTTATCTGATAAAGAATATAGCTGATGGCAAGCGTGATGCAAGAAAATAAAATAGCAATGCTAGAAAAAGCCAGTAAGTAAGCATTATACTTCGCTATATTTGCGATCATTGCATGACTATCAAAATGAAGAATGCCTCCTATAACGTTGAAGAGAAATAGGAATAAGAAGATCGTAATCAGTCCATCTAATGCACCTTGTATGTCAGGCTTACTTAAGGCAATATGCGTAGAGATGCAAATTGCTAGAATCAGAAAGAGCCAAAAATAAGGATTTAATAGATTGCTAATCGTAAAAATGCTTTTCAATAATAGGATTGAAGATAAAACAGTGTGTTTGATCATATCATTCATAGCGCCGCCGGGCTGAATATTTGTTTCAACACCATTCATAAATACTGAGTATGAGTGGGGGATAAGACAATACATTAAGCTAACTAATGCGGCAATTCCTGAAAAAATAGGGGCAACACCGATGAAAAAATTACCTATTTTTTGATATATACTTTTAGGGTTGTATTCGTGTTGCACATATCCTAAATACCCGTTACTTGTATTCGTTGGAAACCACTGAATACCCACAATTTTATGCCCGAATAAGACGCACATAAATGCATGCCCAAATTCGTGAATGGGTGTTCCAATCCATGAGGTTAAGAGGAAGCCATTTCTTCCGAAAGCTCTTGTCCAATATGTTCGCGAATGATTTTCTAAATATCCTAATACAAATCCAACTAAGATAATATATCCTACTAATGAAGCTAACTGTATAAAGGTTGTAATAAGCATAGTAAAAAAGAAGTTTCCTAATTCCATTTTGTCACCTTATCTATATGTGATTTTATAAATAGTAGATTACATGAATTCCTTAGCATCAGTCTACCATTATTTTTGTTATGGAAATAGAAATGAAGAAAACCCTCTTGCATTTGCAAGAGGGCTCTTCAATTTATAAAAGGATCAACCTTCTAATAATAATGATTTTGGATCTTCAAGCATTTCTTTAACCGCAACAAGGAAGCTAACAGCCTCTTTTCCATCTACAATGCGGTGATCGTAAGAAAGGGCAATGTACATCATTGGACGGTTTTCCATACGCTCTGCATCGATTGCAACAGGGCGTACTTGGATTTTATGCATACCAAGGATACCTACTTGTGGTCCATTCAGGATTGGCGTTGACATTAATGAACCGAATACGCCTCCGTTTGTAATTGTGAATGTTCCGCCTTGTAGTTCTTTTAATGTAAGTTTGTTGTCACGAGCTTTTTTACCAAGCTCACTGATTTCTCTTTCGATTTCAGCAAAATTCATTTTATTTGCATCGCGTACAACAGGAACAACTAAGCCTTCTGGAGCTGAAACAGCAATGCCGATATCGTAGAATTTCTTAAGGATAAGCTCATCACCTTGAATTTCAGCATTTAATAATGGGAATTGTTTTAATGCTGCTACAACTGCTTTTGTGAAGAATGACATGAAGCCAAGACGAACATCATGTTTCTTTTCAAACGCATCTTTACGTTCTTTACGTAACTCCATGATAGCTGTCATATCAACTTCGTTAAATGTTGTTAACATTGCAGCCGTTTGCTGAACTTCTACAAGACGATTTGCAATTGTTTGACGGCGGCGGGACATTTTTACGCGCTCAACTGGTTTTTCAAACTCAGTTTTTGCAGCTGGTTTTGGACTTTGTTTTTCTTGTTTTGGCTCTGCTTTTGGCGCAGCGGCATGTGCTTGTACGTCATGCGGTCTAACGCGGCCAAGTGGATCAGTGCTGCGTACTTCGTTTAAGTCGATTCCTAATTCACGTGCCATTTTTCTAGCAGCAGGTGATGCGATAGGACGATCTGTATTTGGAAGACCTTGCATCGGTGCTTTGTTTGGCGCCGCACTTGGAGCCTCAGCTTTTGGTGCTTCAGTAACTTCTTGTTTTGGCTCTTCTGGAGCAGGTGTACTTACTGCTGCCGCTGCATTTGCATCTAAAACTGCGATAACATCGCCAATTTCAACTGTATCTCCAGGTTCTCCTAGTAATTGTGATACAATACCTGAATCTTCTGCAATGATTTCTACATTGACTTTATCTGTTTCAAGCTCAACAATGCTTGCGCCTTTCTCAACTTTGTCGCCTACGTTGATCAGCCATTGTGAAATAGTTCCTTCTGTAATAGATTCTGCAAGCTCAGGTACTTTAATTTCGATCATTTTAAATGTCCTCCCCTATTTTGCCTAACAATTGATTTAATATGGTTATATAAATAATCTTCTCTAACCGTGAATGGGGGAGACCCCCATTCACAGGAAGTTAACAGTATTACTTATTGTGAACAAATTCTTGTTCTTGTTGTAGCTTGAAATTGATATTAAGAGTTTGATTAATAATCAATTCTTGTTCTTTTCTATGAACATGAGGATCGCCGCCTGATGGACTTGAACGGTCCGGACGTCCAATGTAGTTCGCTTTTACTTTGTCAGAAGCGAGTTCGAATAGAATTGGTGCAACATAATGCCATGCGCCCATATTTCTTGGTTCTTCCTGTACCCATACAATTTCTTCCAAGTTTTCAAAACGCTCAGCGATCGCTTGGACTTTCTCAGTAGGGAATGGATATAACTGTTCAACGCGAACGATATGCACTTCATCTAGCGTATGTTCTTTCTTGTTCGATTCAACATCTACTGCTAAATCGATTGCCATCTTACCTGTAGTTAACACAAGACGCTTCACTTTACTTGTTTCTGTTCCAAGGTTCGATTGCTCTACAACTGTTTGGAAGCTACCTTCACTTAACTCAGAAGCAGGTGAAGATGTAAGTGGATGACGTAACAAGCTCTTTGGCGTCATAATTACTAATGGTCTTACATAATCAGTTCCAAGACTTGCTGCTTGGCGGCGCAGGATATGGAAATATTGCGCTGCACTTGTTAAGTTGGCAACTGTCCAGTTATTCTCTGCAGCAAGCTGTAAGAAACGTTCTGGACGAGCGCTGGAATGCTCAGGACCTTGCCCTTCATAACCGTGAGGAAGGAGTAAAACAAGTCCGGATTTTTGACCCCATTTTGCTCTTCCTGCTGAAACGAATTGATCAAATAATGCTTGCGCTGTATTAGAGAAGTCTCCGTATTGTGCTTCCCACATTGTCAATGTTTCAGGAGAAAATACGTTATAGCCATACTCAAACCCTACAACAGCAGCTTCAGAAAGCGGACTATTATGAACCGCGAAAGAAGCGCGCGCTTGTGGCAAGCGATGCATTGGCGAATACGTTTCGTTTGTTTCTGTATCATGTAATACAACATGGCGCTGTGCGAATGTACCGCGCTCTGAATCCTGTCCTGTCAGACGAATTGGCGTACCGTCTTGTAAAATCGAAGCAAACGCTAACGCTTCGGCATTTGCCCATTCTAGTTTACCGCCATCTTTAAATGCGCTCTCACGACGTTCAAGGATTTTCTTTAATTTTGGATATACGTTAAAACCTTCTGGCCACTGCAGAAGACTCGTATTTAATTCTTCAAGTGTTTCTAATGGAACACCTGTCATCATTTTTGGAATTCCATTTGCAACTACTTCTGGAACTTCAACATTAGCAGTTACTTCTTTTTTATCTGAAGAAACTTGATTATATTCAGCTTTCAAATGCTCTTGTATAAATTGCGTAATTGTTTCTACTTCTTCAGCATTTAAAATGCCTTTCGCCTGTAACTCTTCAGCATATAAAGCTCTTACAGTAGGATGCTTGCTAACCTTTTTGTATACTTTCGGTTGTGTAACTGCTGGATCATCCATTTCGTTATGACCGAAGCGGCGATATCCGATTAAGTCAATTAGGAAATCCTTTTTGAACAGCGTGCGGTATTGGAAAGCAAGAGTAGCTGCAATCAGACAAGCTTCAGGATCATCAGCATTTACGTGTACAATCGGAATATCAAAGCCTTTCGCAAGGTCACTTGAATATCTTGTAGAACGAGAATCATAACTATCAGTTGTGAATCCGACCGCGTTATTAGCGATAACATGAATCGTTCCGCCTGTTTGATAACCTTTCAGTCTGCTTAAGTTCAGCGTCTCAGGTACAATACCTTGACCAGGGAACGCTGCATCACCGTGTACTAAAATTGCGAAAGATTTAGAAACATCTTGCTTTGGATAACCTGCTTGTTCGCGATTTTCCTGAGCAGCACGTGCAAATCCTTCTACAACTGGATCTACAAATTCAAGGTGACTTGGGTTATTTGCTAAAGTAACTCGTGTAAGAGCGTCTTCAGATCCAACCAATTGCTCTTTACCTAAGTGATACTTCACATCGCCAGTCCAGCCGATATTGTTCTTATCAGTGCCCTGCATCGGTGCTGAATGTTTAAATTCAGTAAACATGTGACTATATGGTTTTTCTAATGTATGAGCAAGTACGCTAAGACGTCCGCGGTGAGCCATCCCGATCATAATATCTTTTACGCCGCCCTTAGCGCCTTCAGAAATCATTTCATCAAGCATAGGAACTAGCATATCAACGCCTTCGATAGAAAAGCGTTTTTGACCAACAAATGTCTTATGCAAAAATTGTTCGAAACCTTCGACCGCTGTCAATCGTTTTAAAACAGCAATTCGTTTCTCGTTTGATAGTGGATGATACAAGGAAGATGATTCCACCATTTGTTGTAACCATGCACGTTCTTCACTATCTTGAACATGAGCGAACTCATAAGCTAAAGATTTTGAATAAACATCTTTTAATCTATTAACAGCATCAAACGCTGTTTGAACATCCGCAGGTGCATCTGCCCAAACCATTTTTGCTGAAATCGCTTTCAAATCATGTTCACTTAGTCCCTCTAAAGAAAACTGCCCATCCACTTTTTCTTCCAGCGGATTAATATGTGCAGAAAGGTGACCATATGAACGGATATTTTCTAAAACCTTTGCAGCTTTTAGAACTTTTTCTATATCTGTATTGTTTTGAGAAGAAAAATGAGAGCCGCTAGTAGTCTCCTCTGTAAAATCTGCATAAAAAGGAGGAGCACCCCATCTTGCAAAAAGCTCTTCTAACTCTGGATCAACAGAACCTTCCCCGGCTACATAACGATCGTACTGTTCAATGACATAGCCAAGGTTAGGACCATGGAACTTAGCCCAAGGGCTGTTTGTATTTGTATTCTTCCTCGTCATTTGACAAAACCTCCTACTCGTTAGAACCAGTAACGAGTGCAATTCATTTTATACTCTTATGTTATTACGATAATTTACATAATACAAAACGTTATTACTTATCTGTTTTGTAAAAAAACATTCACAATTACTTATCACCCAGCGGATTTCTTCGTATTATCAAGGAATTTTTACAGTAAAATACTAAATATAGTATGGTAAATTAAACCTAGGGATAAAATAGTAATAGAAAAAATAGGTTAAAAATAGTTGAAAATTTGCGAATATTCAAGTGGTAACGTTCCAAATTATGTATATTAAAATAATAAGCGCTTTCAAAAATATTATACAACAATATAACAAAGTATAATAGAGAAAATGGCGAATTTGTGAATTTTTCGTTAAATTTTTGTTAACTAAAAGATGAAAAGTAATAGAAGAGGAAAATATGATTGATAGATGTAAGTAGAATGATAGAAATGATATAAAGATATAAAAAATTATCTTCTACTATATTTTATATATTCTTGCTAACAAGTTATTGCTACTATTTTAATTCAGTATCCGCGTTATTTAGTTAGAAGGTGGAATACGAACCAAAAGTTACACATTATGGACCGATACTATACAAATCCGAATTGCAAAAACGACATAAAACCATCCTTTTTAGGTGGGAGAGAGCATCTGGACATGCATAGAAGCGGCCATCAAACAAAGGGAGAAAGCGAGTAGAGAGTTCTTTTTTCCGCATAGCAGCAATCTATATGTCGAAAAATCAAAATGGATACATATAGAAAATAATCTCATAAATAACATGTAGAAATGAAGAAATAAGGTTCGGCTTTTGTCAGTTCATATGAATGAATCCGTATATTTTAAAAGATTTACTTTTAAAAACAAAATAAAAAGGCGTTCATACCCTGGTGTTACTGGGTTTATCCACCTTCATCTTTTTTAATATCTTTTGTTGAATGGGGCATAACTTTATAGAGATTCTTGTTTATTATCCCCAATAGCGTTAAAGCGAACTTCTCAGCATCAAATTCCCATCTTGTTTCAACGATCATAGTTTGCCCCTTAATATTTAAGTACATTTCCATTCTCTTTCATATAGTGTCTCTCAATGTAATTTAGTGTTAAGAGTAAGATTCCATATTCCTTTTTGACCTAACACCGTGAAATATTCTCCGTAGGCTTGAAGTGGTATGATCGGTCTTTTAAAAATGAATCTCCCACTAAAGAACTTATTTGGAATGAGATACAGGGGGTGCGAAAAGCCTGGTAATGTAAAACTAATGTCTCCTGTTTGATAATTAAGCTGACTGTCTCTGATAGCGGTACCCCCTATATCCCCTCCCGGATTGGTGCCGTATATCCAAAAAAGTGCACGAATTGGGATTAAATCGTCTATAATAAGAGTCCCTTCATAATCCCCTTGTGGAACATCTGCATACGGGTAATCTCGGGAAGGTGCGTTTAGTTGAAATAATTGATTTGGTTGATAATTCATAAATATCCTCCAGATTTAAAATTTAGAGCATATTATGCGTTATACTTATGCCGTGTTACTAAAATAAATTTCAATGAGTTTGTAAAAGCAACGTGGGTTATCAATTAGATTTTAGTACCTTCTCTTTCAAATGAACGAATTCTTGTGTATAGCTTAAATCAGCAACTATTTTCCATAATAAAAGTGAGTTAAAGTTAGTTGTATTGATGATGCAAGGAAAATACGAAAAAGTGTAATGAATATTTACTATAATATAATTTTTTTAACTTCTTAAACAGAAGTATATTCAGCTTAAGAGGCTATTTTAAATGTAATAATAAATGTTTCTTATTAATTGCAATCAATAAAGATATGTAATCTCTATTTAATAGCAATCCCCTATTTGGTGTTATTTCTGCAACTGACGAGGTAGTTTAGTAGAGTGAGTCTTAATGATAGAATTCGTTGAAAGAAGCAGTGGTTATAAAACAATTACAAAGTATGGAGATATACCATGAAAGTCAATCAAAGAAAGAAAAGATTAGAATATTTACTAGAACAACATAAGATGAGAATTGGTTTTTTATAATCTTTTGTTGTTTAAATAAGGATGAGTTAGTTGAAGAAAAAAGTAAGACAAATTATAGAAGAACGCAAAACAGTTCATCTTGAAAATAGCTTTTTAATTGAAAAACATTGGGAAGAACTTGCAAAACTATTAAGTAAAGATATTGAATGTACGATTAAGTTCCTCGATAGTGCTTCAGAAGAAGAAATAGAATGGATTAGCGAAGTATTTGAAGATATAAATTGTGGTACGAAAAATAAAGAGTATGTGGCCTGTTTGAAACGTTTAGTAAAAAAATTCCCCAATTCAACAATAAAACCTTCTGTTGAAATAGCGGAAAAAATGATGCTTTAAATAAAAGCACATTATATAGTTGTTAAGAAGCCTATTTAATAAAACCTGTTTCTGTCTGAAAATTTGATGAAAGAAGGAGCAACTACTGTTGTAGCAGCTGGACTTGCTGTTTTTACAGAAGGTGTGAAATGGGATGTTGATTTAGATGTTGAAGATGGTAGTATTAAGGATATGGTGAAAACGGGTTCGAAAAAATCTTGGTCAACAGTAGCGGGGTGGTTTAATGAACATGAAAAAAAGTATAGATTTTAATAAGAAAGCCTTTGCACATTATATGGCTGTTTATCCTGTAAATGAAATAAGATTCCACGTAATTGTCCTTGTTCTTGTGGGGGCAGACATGTTTGTTCTTTTGCCTGCTCTTGCGAATTCTTTTCGATTACTATATGTATATGTAGTAGCTCCTCCGATTATCTTTTTGAATCTGTGGGCCATATGGATTGCTATCAATCCTCGGAAACGACAATTACAATACACTCTATTTCGAGGGGTATATGGCATCATATGTTCAGTAGGATTATTGGTTATAACTCAAAAATTTGCATATGAAGTGTTACAATTACAAACGCCAATCTATTTTATTTTTTCAGTTGGTTTGTATGTTTTTGCTTTGTATCATTTTTATAAAAATCATATTAAAAAACTTCAGGAACCAAGAAAGAAATCAAATGTATGGAAAAAAGAGACTGGTAGTGTAAAAGTAGCAGCTTTTGTAGTAGGATTTGGGCAGTTAATTGCTAATATAATTCTTAGCATTGCAACACAACAGATGGGGGCAATTGTATTTATGTGTGCATGCACAGTGTTTTCATTTGCTTTGTTTTATATGATTATGGATCTCCATAGGTATTATTATTTACGGAAGCATATAGAAAGTGGTGGGAAGACACATAGAGCCTTTTGAAGAGGATTTGTTGAAAGCGCATTCTTCTTATAGTCGATTAAAGGCTAGAAAAAATAGAAGGGAGAGTTAATCTCATGAATGTGGAATTACATTTAGATAGCAGGGAAGTCTTTTTTCTATTTCGAATGATAGGGATGGAAGAAGTTAAAGGATTTGAAAATCCATACAAAGGCTATACCTTAGAGCAAATAGATCAAGAGTGGGAGGAAGTAAGAACAACTCTTCTAGAAGATGGAGTATTGGAAGAAATAGACGGTAAACTCATCATTGAACCAAGTGCATTGTATTTTTTAGAGATTTGTAAATGCAATGATGCGGTTGTTAAACTTAAAATACAAAGTAAGGAACAGGATGTAGATTCATATTATTATATTTCATTAGAGAAACCCGAATTTATGACCCTTGAAGAAGAAAGAAATTTTGCTTCAAAAACTACATATATTTTTAGGCTAACAGAAGGATTGAATGAATATATTAATACGATTGGAAGCTGGTTAGAAGATGAAGAAGAGCAGTTTATAAATATGAATGCGCGCATTCAAGTAGCAACATATGACCAATTGACTGAGTTGTCTTCCAGTTCTCCGGTTGGAAGTCTAGAACAATTTTTAATAGAAAAAGAGGAAGTAACAAAGGAATTTGTAGAAGTATTTACATCATCATTGAAAAATTCCGAATGTTTAGGCGAATGTACTATTTTTTTAAATGAAGATGGGAAGCACAATGAAAAAAATATAAGATTTTTAGTAGGTCCAGGTTGTAACTGGTTCATGATCCAAAAACAAAATGAGTTAGAAGTGTGTAATGTAAAGGATACGGTATTTTTAGAAAGAGTGTTTTTTGAAACAACAGGAATTACTATGACAGTTGCTTCAAAGTATACCATGAAAGGTAGAGTGAAAAGAGGGATAAATAATGCTTGGTCGAAAACGATAGGATGGTTCAAGTGAGATTCTGCACTATTAAAATAATACTTAAAAATATATAAGGCGTATGAGGAAGAGCAGGAAATTATGCAATTTTCTACAGAAAGATTGTTACAAAGAGGTTCTATTGTTCTGTTAAAAGAAGAGACAGAAAAGATTGTAATTTACGGAAGAAAACAAATGCTTATGATTGAAGAAGCTGTTATGTATGACTATATTGGTTGTTTTTATCTAGAAGGACACATGAATCCTGATTATGCATTTGTATTTAATTGTAGATATATTCGATAAAAAAATTTACGGGTTTTGTAAATGAGTTAGAAGAGGCATTTGTAGGAATGCTTAATTGAATATGATCTAGAAACAGGGAAAGGAACCTATGCAGGTTCCTTTTTCGATATGTTAATGATATTCATCTGCATTTTGGAATTGAGTAGTGGTTTATTATATCTGGCGAGAAGACCCCTACCTCAAGCGCGCAACGGTAGGTGGGGGGTGAATCGATTTTTTTTTGTTTTTTTTTTGTTTTTTTTTTCAGTATATAAATGGAAACATACGTTCTTGTTTTGTATACTTTGTGTATACAAAACAAGAAAGGAGTGTGTCCAATGAAAAAAGCATATTTTTCAATTCGTATCTATAAGAATGCACTAAATCCAAAATATGTTGAAGCGATTGGACATGCTCTTTTCGTATTTAATCGTGCGAAGCATTTCGCTTTTCAAACGCAAGTGTTAGAAAAACGTTCTGGTACCTCCAGACGTTCTGATAGTATGCAAATGACTGTAAAATCACGATTTAGTTTGAATGACTATTATGCCAATAGTGCTGTGCAGGAAGCCAATGCACTGTTTTCTTCTCAGACAGAATTGAAAAAATTGTATATTGAAAATAAAAATGAACAGATGAAAGCTGTAAAAAAGAAGATGAAGAAAACCAAGTCAGATTTGACAGTGCTGAATAAAATGAAAACATCGTTTATCAACGGGAAGCCAACGTTCAATAAAACGTCCAGAGAACAACAAAGGGGACAATATTATGTTGTGCAATTTAAAGAGAGAACGGATATTTACTATCATGCCTATCAATTTGAGCATGAATATTTAGATGTGCGTATTCAAACACTTCGTTCTCGTTTAGGTAGCCTTGCATTTCGGTTGGATAGACTACAAAAACTACTTCATAGTTTAAAAAACAAAGTTTCTTCTGTTGTATTTGGGAGTAAAAAATTATTCAAAGCACAACATACTGTAGATACTTATGTTCAAAATCATACACTTTGGGTGCAGGATTTTGAAAAGGCTCGTTACAATCAAATGTTGATTTCAGGTCGAAAAGACGCAAAATCAGGAAACTTTGTATTTACATACAATACGGAATCACAATCTTTACACTTTACAACACCAAACGGCGTTGCAGTTGAAATTCCTAATCTTACATTTCCGTATGGACAAGAACAAGTGAATGCAGCTGTTCAAAACCAATGGGATTGCAAAGATAAAAAGAATGCAGGAAAACCAATCAGTTGGGCAATTGAAGACTACGGTGATTACTACATTTTTAAATGTTTAATCGATATTGAAGAGAACCAAAATAAAAATTTCAGCAAATCCGATGGTGTCATTGGAGTAGACTGTAATTTTGACCACTTTGCTTGGTCAAACATCAATAAACAAGGACAACTCATAAAAACGGGTGTATTATCCTTTGATATGTTAGGGAAAACATCAGAACAAATTACGAAAATGATTGAAGCAGAAGTTATTGCATTCGTTGATATTGCTGTAAAAGCAAACAAACCGATTGTTGTAGAAAAATTAAACACAACAAAAGCAAAGGTTAAGAACCCTTATGGTAACAAAAAAGCAAACATGATGATGAGCATGTTTGCTTACAAAAAGATGATTTCAGCTATTAAAAGCCGTGCTGAGAAGATGGGGATTGCAGTATTTGAGGTAAATCCAGCGTACACTTCTCAAATTGGTAAAATCAAATATATGAAACGTCTTGGTATCAGCATTCACCAAACAGCTTCTTATGTCATCGCTAGAAGAGCGATGGGATTGAAAGAAAAACTTCCACCAATTTTGTATTCACTATTACCAGAGAAGATGGTAGGTCTGCATCATTGGGCGCAATGGAAGTGGCTGTCTGGGATCCTGTCTGATTTGCGTGTTCACACATTCTATCAGATGGAGCTTTCGAACCATAACAAGATTCGTTCTGTGAACGAACTTTTTCCTTCAGGGGTTCTTACCGACTTGGAAGTAAAAGGTTTGTCTAAGTTTGAAAGCAGAAAAACCATACCTTGTTGAATGGGTATGGTCTGCTAAGAATTTTGTCTTAGTTGTCCCTTTTTGGAATCCCCTTCCTCAAAAATCTGTTAGGATTTTAGGTGGGGGTAGTTCAATGTAGTTTCTGACTGGTCTCGTGTAAACCGTGAATGTATTCATTTAAAGGTCTTTATATCGGTTTTACAATTTGTATTTATATATTGTGGTGGGATATCTATTCTATATTTCTCCTATAATTTAGTTTTAATAAACTCTTAAAGTCTAGTTCGGCAATTAATACACTTAATAATATAAGTGTTGCACCTATGTATCCTTTAAATGTGAGAGTTTCACCTGTAAAAAAGAAAGCGAAACCTGCAGAAAACACAGGCTCTAATGAAAAAATAAGACCTGCATGTGTAGGACTCGTATGTTGTTGCGCAATGACTTGGACAATGAAAGCTATTGCTGTACAAAATATGCTTAATACTAAAATTGAAAACCATGATTCAAACGTGTTAGGAAGTTTTGGGGTTTCCATAAACATTGAGAAAATGATACTAAATAGGCCAACAAAACCGAGTTGTAACACGCCAAGAGCAATTGAATTAACATGCTTGGTCATTGTCCCAGTAACGATGATATGAACGGCATAAAATAAAGCACATAAGATACATAATATATCACCATAACCTATTTTTAATTCACTATTTAATGTTAATAGTCCTATTCCTACTATGGTTAAAACGATTGCCAATACAACCTTTTTTTCAGGTCGTTGTTTTAAAAATATAGATGATAATACCGGAATGAATATGACTGTGAGACTCATTAAGAAACCAGCATTAGAAACAGTTGTATACTTTGTACCAAAAGTTGCAAAAACATAAACAATAAACAAAATAGAAGCTAATATAAACGCATATTTTATAGTTTTAAAATCAATTTTGATTAAATGTTTGTAAAATATGATGCCTGATAAAAGAAAAGCAATAATAAAACGTAATGAGATTAAATTATATTCTTGTATGTAAGTGAGTCCAACCTTTGTAAGTAAGATGGATGCACCCCAAAAAAATGTAACCAGTAGTAGCATTAAATCAGCTTTTAATTGTAGTTTCATCTCTATTTCCTCGTTAGCGTTTAAAATAGTTTATAATTCGTTACAATTACTAGACATCTATATATAAGTTAAAAACCCCTTTCTTTTTTGGGGGGACGAGAGAATCTAGCCGCGCATAGAAACGGTCAGGGCCTTTTCCATCCACAAAAAGGAGAAAGCGAGTAGCGGTCATGCTGTATTCTGCATAGCAACGACTTATATGTCGAAAAATTACAATGGATATATATAATTATCAAAATTGAGAATTCCCCCAAGGTTGAATGAAAAATCAGCTATAAACCTCCAATCCTCGTTATTTATAATTTGTAATTCTATACACTCTTTTTATTTATTTTAATATTAATTCTGAATATTTAAAACAAAAATATCCCATGTGAATTTGTATATATAACTTCTGATAATAAAGAGAGTAGTGTGTCTTTTGGTAAAATATACCTCTAAATAAATATTACTTAAAATCATTGACAGAATATTAATGCAACCTCTATAATACAAAACATACTTACAAAAGAACGTAGCTACGTCATATAAATTGAAATATAATTGAGCAATGAAGGGAATATAAGTAGTGCTTATCTCACTGTTTTAGAGAGCTGATGGAAGGTGCAAATCAGTACAAAGATAAGGATGAAATTCGATCCTGGAGCATTTTTTTCGAAGTAAAGGGTGACCTTTATGAGGAAAAGACGGTCAAATATGAGATCGTTAACAAAGTTGAGAGGCAGACTCAGTCTGCAACTAGGGTGGTACCGCGATATATTCGTCCCTACTGATACAATCAGTAGGGGCTTTTTTATTATATAGAAAACATAATATAGGAAATGCAATGAAAGGAATACAGTAATACTTATTTCCCTGTTTCAGAGAGCTGGTGGAAGGTGTGAATCAGTACATAAATAAGTGTGAATTTCAATCCCGGAGCATCTTTTTCGAAATAAGGGGCGACTTTTATAGAGGGAAAGACGGTCAATAGATCGTTAACAAAATGAAGAGGCAGACGTAAGTTTGCAATTAGGGTGGTACCGCGGTGTAAATCGTCCCTGTCATTTAGGACAGGGATGATTTTTTTTATGAAAAGAAAAACTACAATTGATTCTATGAAATCTTTTGTAAAATAAAAAATCTTTATATAAATAATGAGGAGGGAAATTTATGGAATTACAAAAAAGGTTATTGCCGCGGCATGTCCGTTTGATGGCACTTGGAGGAGCAATCGGCACAGGTATATTTAAAGGGACTTCTGAAACAGTATCAATAGCGGGGCCAGCAGTTATTTTTTCTTATCTGTTTGCAGGGTTATTGTTGCTTGTGGTAATGAGTGCACTTGCGGAGATGGCCATCGCTTATCCAGGGATGAATATGAAAGGATTTATCCGTAAAGCACTTGGACCAAAAGTCTCATTCGTGATTGGATGGATGTACTGTTTCATGTTGTTAGTTGTATGTGTCATTGAAGTAATCGCTGCAGGAAGCTTTCTGCAATATTGGTTTCCATCTATGTCTTTATGGTCTTTAAGCTTTATTAGTGCAATTTTCATTGTGGCTATTAATTTTATGAATGTAAAGCATTACGGCGAGTTTGAATTTTGGTTTGCTGGAATTAAAATTACGATGATTGTTCTATTTCTTATTTTAGGCGGAGCTATTTTATTTGGAGTAATTCCAAGCAATGAAACACACTATATGCAAAACTACGTACAGCACCAGGGATTCTTCCCACACGGCTGGTCAGGAGTATTTTCCGCATTGTTAATTGTAATTTTTTCTTACGGTGGTTCCGAACTGATCGGATTGACTTTAACAGAAATGAAGGATACAGAGAAAGTATTACCTAAAGTGATTAAAGGAGTATTTTGGAGAATCGTATTATTCTACACACTTCCAATCCTTATCATTTGCGGATTAATTCCATGGAATGAAATTGGCAACCAAGCAAGCCCGTTTGTACAAGTATTATCGGCAGTTGGATTTAAAGGGTCCGCTCATATTATGAACTTCGTCCTTATTACTGCTGTATTGTCCGCGGCTAACTCCGGTATCTATGGTTGTACACGTATGCTTCATTCCTTAGCTGCAGAAGGGGAAGCACCGAAACAGTTTTCATATGTTGCGAAGAACGGTGTTCCAGTATATAGCGTAATCTTGAGCTCTATCGTTCTTATCGGCGGGACATTTGTCGCATACTTTTCACCTGACCGTGTTTTTGGGTATTTAATGGCAATTCCAGGATTTACAGTATCAGTGGTGTGGATCAGCATATGTTTATCGCAGCTAAAACTTCGCAAAACATATACAAAGCTACCGCATTTTAAAGTATGGGGATTTCCATATGCAACTTTGTTTACTGCGATTACATTAAGTATTTGCTGCGTGGCGTTTACATTCAGTGATCAAAACCGAGCGAGTATTTTTATTTGTTTAGGCATTCTAATTATCTTAATTCTATGCTCTGTTTTTGTAGGGAAAAAGAAAAAAGTATAGTAATACTACATTTTTAATATAAATGAAAGGCAGACTGTTATATGGTCTGCCTTTTTATTGTAAGAAAGTATAACTTTACGAACAGCTATAAACTAGTGCCCATTTTAACAGACATTTTTCTCTCAATAAGGTACACTTTATTAGAATCAATGCTTAAATTATGGTTACTTAATGATCAAATGCAATGATTGAATAGAAAATAAATGGAACTTAAATTGTACTAAACTAAAAATGAAGGAGCTTGTTATGACAATTATCGATAAATTAAAACTAACTAAATTCAAAAATATGGCCGTAATCAATCAACCAAGCGACTACAATGTCTTTACTGAACAACAAACGACCCTTTCAAAAGATCATGATGCGATTTTTATTTTTGTAGAAACACTTGATGAGATGGTTACGCACACACAATTTATCCTTAACAATGAACAGCTGTTACTTGAAAAAGGTTATATATTTTTTGCATACCCGAAAAAAGGGAATAAGCACTATGAAACCTTTATTCACAGAGATGAAATGTTTCCAGCAATGAACGTTGGAGAAGATGGATATATAGGAAGTAGCGATATCAAGTTCGCCCGTATGGTAAGTATGGATGACATTTTCACTGTAGTCGGTCTAAAACATGAAAAAAAGAAAGCAAAGAAAACAGCAGCAGCCAGCCAGTGCGTTGCAGATTATGAGAACAATGTTAAGGACGTTGAAGCATTATTAGCCGACCATCCAAACGAACTTAAGTTTTACCAAAGCTTAACCCCTGGATATCAAAAAGACTGGGCACGTCACATATTCTCAGCAAAACAACAACAAACACGCGATAAACGCCATCAACAAATGGTTGATATCCTTTCACAAGGATACAAAACAATCGATTTGTTCCGTCGGAAAAAGAAATAAAATGCAGCTTTTATTAGTGGGGATTTTCTTTATTCCCCACTGATGGTTAGTATATCACCATAACCTATTAGTAACAGTAGTTAGTCTGCCTAATTTTAAAGAGGAATAAGCTCCTTTATTTTTTTTAAGCATAGCATGTAAAAGACTATGAAATATTTATAAAAGTGGGTGAAAGCATGCGATTAGATTCTCAACGTATTATAGGTTTCCCAGGCATGGGTATGGGTGGTTTCCCAGGCATGGG
>NZ_FPAF01000002.1:0-226471 GCF_900116295.1 Bacillus sp. 103mf | reverse complement strand
GGTTTCCCAGGCATGGGTATGGGTGGTTTCCCAGGCATGGGTATGGGTGGTTTCCCAGGCATGCTATAACCTTGATTTTTAATACTTTATATCTGGATAGGCTACACTTAGTTGGATAGAAAAGGTAAGGTCTAGTAGATTACATTTAATATAAATTAGGAGAATTAAGTTTAAAATAAAGCTTGAATGAATAAAGCCCCAATCTATTTAGAATAAAAGGATTGAGGCTTTCGTTTTGTATGATCCCGACTGGGTTTGAATTAGCAATCCAATAGCTATTTTGTTGCTTTTATATGTTTAACACGAAGCACTTTTTTAGCGCTTGTCCTGCTGCGTAAATAAATTTCACTAGCTAAGCTTCTCAATAGTTAATGATGCAGCATTAATTTTCTGTCCGCTTAGAATTGGGAGTAACACATTTGTAGTTGGTCCTATATTTCTAAGTTGTAGTGTTGAACATCTAGGAATATGGATAATAGCTTGTCCAGTGAGCATCAGACTTG
This sequence comes from Bacillus sp. 103mf, assembly GCF_900116295.1. Taxonomy (GTDB): domain Bacteria; phylum Bacillota; class Bacilli; order Bacillales; family Bacillaceae_G; genus Bacillus_A; species Bacillus_A bruguierae. The sequence goes on along the minus strand of NZ_FPAF01000002.1, from coordinate 225,968 downwards.
CTCCATCCACTTGTCTTTGTATACCATAATTAGTAAGTCGCCCACCTACTAAAGAATTATTTAAAATTAAACCATATACTGAAATAGAAGCAGGACCATCAACTAATAATATAAATTCAATTTTATAGTCTCCTGGTTTAGGTATTAGTAGGGTGTCACTAGGTGGGGTAAACACTATATGATTTAATGGGCCATTTCTATTAAATATTACGTTTTCACCTGATTTGACCTCTATAGGATTGTTACCCACAAGTGTAACGTAACCATAGGCTGGCTTTGGCAATGTTATGCATCTCCTCATTTACTCTTTTTATCATTGTATGTAATCAAGTTAAAAATGAGTGTATGCTTGTCTAGTAAAAATTAATTTATACCCTTAAACTATAGTCAGTACATAATACTGGCTCTTTTTATTAGGGACAAGTGAGGTTGCTATCTATATACTATAGAGGAAACTCGATTAATAATTTTGAAACAGGTACATCTTTCTGACAAAGACGCTCTCCGAAAATTGCGACCTTATCGTCCGTTATTAGTTGGAATCACGGTTTTGTAAGTAATTTTCATACTCCGCTAACCATACTAACATCAAGTTTTTTAATTCAATCGTTTCAATTTCGCAAGTATTCTCTTTTTCTTCATAATAACGATGAACAATTTTAGTATAATCTGCTTGTATTTTCAAATCGCAGCTATTTCCACCTATTTCAAGATGGCTAACTTCGCCATTTAATACTCTATTAAGATATTGCAGACCATGCTCACTATGGATATCGTCTTCTAACAAATCTGAGACTAAAGAAATTTCATTTGGTAAACGAATTCTTAGCCCACCAAATGGATGATGCCAAAATTCATATGAATATTTCATTGATATAACCTCACTATCTTTTTGTGTATTGTGGATAAGTAGTGGCATTTTCTTCATTATCAATAATCATCTCAACCTTGAATGAGGAAAAAGTTTACCCTTGTAGAAATTGTATCACCTACAAAAATAAAAATTGGAGACCATAGTCACAACAGAATTAAAAGAAAAGGATATTAAGAGGCATGAGCCTCGTACAAATACCGAGCCCATGCCCAAGAAGAAGCTTAATTAATTTGTCTAACTTTATGCAGATCACTTCATAGAAACTGCTTTTCTTTTAGTTATTATCTTTATAAAATTTTTGCGCTTTTCCCCAAGCTTCAATTAACTTCCTTAATTGGATTGTTTCAATTTTACATATATTAGGATCGTGGATAGAATATAAATCGGCAATTATAGTCTCAGCCTTTTTTACTTGAACTGCGCATAATATACCTTTAAATTCATTATATTCTTTTAAGTTGTTTAATACTTCATCAATTTGTTGTAACCACCAATTAATTGGAATGCCTTGTATATCATTTTCTAAAAATGTTGCCACAATTTCTAGCTCTTTTGGTAATTCTATTTTCAAAGAATTTAGGCCTTCATTTTTTATTATATTATATTTATATTTCATATTTTGGTACCTCGCATTCTTCAATATATTGGATAAGCGATTATGGTTGTATCATTGATGGTGAGTGGCTGTTTTCATCATGCAAGGGAGACAAAGCGATCTCACTAATGCAAGCGTATTGCCAGTTAAATAAAGCAGCAGACTTTGCGGGTCTGTAATCATAGTTTAAGGAAATTGTTTGGATATTGGTACTATAAACAACATAAAGATGTAACCGAGTTGCAAAAGATATTAAATCACAGTCATCCTTCGATTACGTTACGATACATCGAAATAATAAAAGAACAAATAGAGGACAGGTTAAAAACGTTATCTGATTAGATAGCGTATTTTATTTTCTTTGATAGGTAAATGAAAAAACATAGGTAAATATTCTGGATTGTTGCATAGTATTTTGGAGAGGTGATAATTTATGGGCAATAAAAAATGGGGAGATAGGGATTGGACCTGGTTAGCAGGGATTTTAATTGTGATAATTATTTTTCTAATAGCTAATGTTTTTGATTATGTACACATTGAAGCCAATTTTTCTATAATATCTAGTGCAGTATCAATAGCTTTAGCTCTTGTAGCTATTTTCATTGCACTTAAACAAGATAGCGATAATCAACGAGTCAACAATCAAGTTTCTTATGTGTTACACGAAATATCAGCCAATGTAAAAAAAGTGGATGCTAAATTAGACCCTAATGTACTAAAAAGCGTTAGTAAAATTAGTGAAGAAACAGTAGATGAATATAGTCAAGAAATTGGAAAAAAAGATTCATATACAAAAGAAGAAGTTGATGAAATTCTTAATAAATTTAGTAAAGATATAACAGTAAATATTAACGGAATTTTAAATGAGAATGCTATAAAAGCAGAGGCTAATAGTGAGTATTCCTGTAGACATGCTCACGAGAGAATGTTTTGAGTATAATTGAAGAAAACATGGGGAAGTATTCACTGGATGTACGAGAAATAATAGTATACAAAAATAGGGGATTTGTAAGCGGTAAATACTCTCCGTAAATACAAGCATGAGATTCGCAACTCTAATGTTGGATTAATAGCTTATATATTTAAAGTTAAGCACTCGATTATTTGAGTGTTTTTTGTTGTGTGAAAATTACTAAGTAAGGCTTTGTTTTTCCTGCTGTCTCAAAACAATTTTGAGGCATTGGCAGGCTTAGAAGAAGGTATACTTGCTAAATTTAGAAACGATAGTTCTAATGTTGTATTAGACTTGGAGAGAAATACCAACATTAGAGCAAATAAAACAGCATAAAATGTTTTATATAGTAATGAAGAAACCCTGCTCTTGCAAGTCGGATTTTCTTTAATTCTATTAAAATGTTATAATTGTTAATTGACATGCAGTTACTTTTAGCAACGTTTTGCAGTTAGTTATTTAAAAGCGTAAGCATATCTCCTTTAAATATAGCAGCTATTTCTGCTTCCTCTAATGAATCTCCCCATCTAAAAACTATATCACCTTTTGGACAGAGATGAATGGAAAGATTAAAATAATCTATTTCATCTTTCCGTTGGTTATATTCATTAAATGCTTTCCCGAAGATTCTGCTAATGTTTTCTTCTGTAAGCATATTGCTACTTTTACTTGCAATGATTGTAAACCTTTTAGGATTACTAGAAACTATTTCAATGGCAGCTGGAAGTTTTTCGAGACAAAACTCTGCAATGCTTGAGTAGAAAGTTGTTCCTTCAACTTCCATTTCAACTTCTGAGCCTTTATTAAATGCCTCAAGTTGCCATTTGGTTTGAAGAGTCTTCCATACCTTTCGATATTTTTCAATTTTAGAGCTTTTGTCTTTGAGTTCAATAGCTGCAAGCAAGTAGAATTTGTAGACATTAGTTAAATCATGTTTCATAAATACTTGCTTGATTTCAGTGCTACATACTTCTTTGAATTGATTTTTTTCATCTGGACTAAATAGCATGGAGCCATTAACACTGAATAAATTTAAATTTGGTAAATTACCGACTCTTTTGATTGCTTCATCTTTACTAAACCATTTGTAGTATGAGAATGCATCTTCTACTTCATTCCAACACTTCATTTTATCACCTCAATTTTAATAGTCATAATGATTCCCAAGTATATCATTGAAATGTGCCCCTCTATTTTGGATGTGTACAATCGTTCTATCATTGATTATGTACAGGTCAAGATGCTGTTCATCTTATACAAAGAGCTTTATTCAAGCGGAAACAAATTGAGACGAAACACAAATCTGTGATTCGCACTGACAATGGTCCACAATTTATTTCGGATGCATTTGAAAAAGTGAGCCATACTTGTGAGGTCGAGCATGAGCAAATTCCACCGAAGACACCAAATATGAACGCCCATATTTAGTCGTTTCATCGTTTACTGGAATACGAATATCTGAAACGCTGCATGTTTCAAACATATGCCGAAGCTTATCAAGAAATAGCTACATATATTGAGTTTTACAACAACCGAAGGATCCATTCTAGTATTTTAGATTTATCACCAAATGAATTTTATCGACGAACGAAAATAGAAGTGTTAAAAATCAAAGAAGTTCGAGTATGAGGCGAGATTTTTTCTTTTCTCATCTGAAAAAAGAAGCAACTTGCCGAAAGACAGAGTAATTCTATGAAACAATGAGTTAAGGAGAGTATGTGGCCAAAATTAGGGGGGAATCCGCTTTAATACAACTACAACTATGCTTTATGGTAAATTAACAACTATTATTAATCAATTTTATTCATTTTTACAAAATATAGTTATTTTTATCGTTTATCGAATAAGCCTTTTAATTAAGGAATCAAGTTATTAAAAAAACATGGACATTAATTAAACTAATTTTATACATTGACTTCCCTACTATATTAATGTGGATAAGAATTAGTATAGATATCCTTATCAAGTTAGAAAAGAAAATAATAACAAGCGTTACTCTCTGTTAAAAGAGATAACGCTTGTCTATTTACCATATGTAAATTCTAATTAGTATAAGAAAAATAGAACTTTATTTTTCTTAAGAAACCTTTCTATTCTCTATAAATTAATCAAAAAATTGATTATAGGTTTTTACCAAGTTTTTAGAGTTAGTATAGTCATATGGTGGATTTGTGTCCAAAATATTGACTCAAGACCATACAATGTTTTCACGGAGGAATACACCGCTCTTAGAAAAGAACATTTGTTTAACGCCATTTAGGTCACCGTTATTGTCATAATGGTAGTAATTCTTTACATAACTACCATCAGAGTATGTGTAAGTACTCTTATAGTACCAAGAGCTACCACCCCCTGGATCCGGATGTGTTGGATTTACTGAATCCTGAACTGATAGAGTTGCTCCAGTTGGCGCCGCAGAGGCAGATCCTACCCCTACCATAGTGATTAGAGAAGCTGATAGAACTAGCGATGAAACGAGTTTTTTTGACAGTTTCATATAATACCTCCTAATATTATATTTATTACTACTGAATAATACCATTTATGACAAAAAAATACAATTTATTTTTTCTTATATTTTAAATTTTCAGTCCATTGAAGGCGGTGAGACATAGATTCTTTAATGTATAAAAATTTGTCAGTTTGCTTCTGTAATGGCAGGTGCACAATCTTTCTGAAATAGTTATCCTAAAGAGAGGATATTATCGTTAAATTAATACTTATATTTTTTTCATTGCTAGAAAAGGTTTCACACGCACAGCTACTTCTCCAGGAATAAGAGCGCCGAGTATTCCTACCGTAATTGGGATAATAATGGTAATAGACATCATTGGCAATGATTCTAGTGGAAAAATACTATACATTGCATAAACTCCGATAATAGAGAATATTAAACCAAGCAAGCCTGCCAAAAAGCCAAGAAAGGCTCCTTCCAATACGACAAGAAGTCGGACTGAACTGTTCGTCCAACCAATTGACTTTAACACTGAAATTTCTGGTTTGCGCTCTGAAATATTTTGCCACAGCATTTCTGCAGTTGTTACAACCGCTACACAAATTGCAATACCCATCGTAATATAATGCGTGCTATCTACCTTCATGGCTACATACTGACCGAGCCAAGAAGTATATAGAATCCCTTTTAGACGAAAGGTTACAAATAAGTAAAAGGAGAGTAGTGTCGTCGGTAATGCAATAGATAGAATAGATAATATATTTCGCTGCCATTTAGCCAATACTTGATTTCCAATCATCATGAGTATATTCGTTGTACGCATCCATCGTTTTGTCTTTATGGAAATTTCCCCTTGGCGCATTGTATCGTAGGGGGTGATTTTTGTTAACAAAAAGGCTGGAATTAAGGTGCCAAGTAAGTAAATCAATATACTACAAACTGCAATTAGTAATAACTTCCCAATCAGAAATGTTCCCGTTTGCACATACATGATGCCTTCTACAACACAAGAAACAAGGATGACAATACTACATAAAATTGCAGATTCAAAAAACAGCATCTTTATCAAATGTTTTGCTTGCCAGCCAAGGGCTAACAATACTGCCATTTCTTTGCGCCTTGCGAGCAAAGAAACTATATTTGTCGCTAGAACATACAAAATCGCAACTCCAATTAAGACAATCAATACACCAGAATACCCAAGGGTTGTTTCTTGTAAAATCGTAATAGCAGCTCCTAAGTTAATCCAAGGCTGTTCCATCCATCCAAGTGTTTTTCCTTCTTTTTTTACTTCTATTAGAACAGGCTGCGGTGAAGATCCGCGCGTGATATCTGTTACAAGTCCTGTTTCTTCTTCAATCTGTTTTGCTATTGATTCTAATTTTTTTTGCGAACTTTCGTTGAAACTTTCAACACCTTTCACTTTCAAGCGAATCGCAGAAATGGCATTATTACCCATCACTGCTTGGGAGGCTTGAATCGTCGTCAGCATATTCGGTGGATTCGTGAGCAGTCCAGCAGGATGACCAATTCCTGTAATATCACGTGAAGGATTGATTGGAAGATTATTTTCATCTAATACTAAACTCGCTTTGGCTGGTCGATATGTTTCAAGCGGGAGCTCATTTAATGGATCTTTCGAAACGGATAGTTTACTAGGATTATAAAAGCCAACAACTCGGTACGTAAGTAAAGGAAACACACGCTCTTTAATCGTATTGATCGTATTGACAGTATGTTTAGCAAGTTCTATTGCCCGAAATCCACTCTTTGGTATGTAACCATCTATCATATGGTCTTGCATTTTACTAAGTGGGTGTTCTTCAATTTGAAACGCCTTTTCCCACCGTTCTTGGTAAGGACTTTTCGTTTCTTTGTAAGACAGCGGTGTTGGCTTAAACACGATGTGAGATCCATCGAACACCTTAGCATTCTTTTTTGAATCCACTTGACTCGTTGATCCTGTCTCTGGATTTATTCCAAATATAGAACTGTAATATACTTCTTCTACTTCTTTACTTGTTGTTGAGGTTTCTTCAATTTGTTTCCCTTTGGCTTGTGCTAAAGAGGAATCATCTTCCTTTCTGTCTTTGGCAGATTTTATTTGTTCGATTGTTTTTTGTTGCTGCTCTTTCGTTTCAAACGGAAGAGACAATTTTTCCAATGTTGTTGTTTTTTTACTATCGCTAAAGCTAGCTGCGTTTATAATGATAGGAATCTCAATATGATCTTGCGAGTCAGTTCGTTCTAACAACTTTGGTGCATCTTCTTTATCAAAATAGCGACTTTGAGGTAGAGAAGCTGTTACTTTATCTAAACCAACGAGTTTTGCTTCTTGTTCAGGGTCTATTCCGACAATTAACATCGGATTAGAGAATCCTTTTCCACGATCATATACATTATCACATGTAAATTGTGCATCTGTTGTTTCTTTTCCTTGAATACAATAGTCCGTCGATTCATTCATAACGGTTTGTTGTAAACCATTATTTTGAGCCGTCTTCGTATGGACACGATATATTCCCGGTTCTAACTTAGGTTCATTACTTTCATTTTTCCACACCGCTCCGATATCCCCATAACCCATTACCGCGATAGGAGCTGCCACATCAATTTCTTTCATCCTTTGAATCGTTTCATATTGTGCCTGTGTAATCCCGCCCGCAATTCCGTTTAAATAGTTGGGTTCTAATAAATTTTGAACGTCTTTCTTTGTTCCGGCTGGGCGCACTACAATATCATACGCACTCGACCATTTTTTTCCTAATGTTTCTACGACTGTTCCTTGATTCGTCTCTGTCAACCCTAATAAATAATTCAGACCAGAACTCATTAAAAGAACACCAATTAATAGGAGCATAAAGCGCTCTTTTTGTCGTTTCCAGTTATTCCATATTAAGCGAAGCACGGCACTTCCCCCTGACTGTCACGGATGATATAACCATCTTTCATTTCAATCACCCGATCAGCCTCAGCAGCTAAACTTAAGTCATGCGTAACAAATAATACACTACAGCCTTTTTCTTTGTTTAGTTGCTGAATTAATTCGAAAACAATTTTACCGTTCTCTGTATCCAAATTTCCTGTCGGTTCATCAGCGATAATCCAATTTGGTTCGTTCACTAATGCCCGAGCAATCGCAACGCGCTGTTGTTGTCCTCCAGATAATTGGGACGGCAAGGCATGTAATTTATCAGCTAAGCCCACTTGTTCTAACAACTGAATAGCACGCTCCTTCTTAGCAAACGAAACATTTCGTGAAAACAAAGGAGCCATTACATTTTCAAGCGCAGTTAACGTCGGTAGCAAATAAAATTGTTGGAAAATAAAACCGATCTCCTCAAAACGAAAATTAGCAAGTTGCTTCGCATTCATTTTTGTAATGTCTTGGTCTCCATACAAAATCTCTCCCGCTGTTGGTTGATCTAATGTGCCAATTAAACTTAATAAAGTAGATTTCCCGGATCCTGACGGTCCAACGATGGAAGTAAACTTCTTTCTTTCAATGGTTAAATTTAAATTATGTAACACAGGTGTTATAACGCCGTCGCCTGTAAATTGTTTTTGAACATTTTTGAGTTGAATAGATTGGTTCATATAATATTTCCTTTCTATATTAAATAATTATTTAAAAACCAATTTATACAAAATTCTACAAAATAAAGGAAAAACCTTTGTAATTCGATTTTTATCAAATTGCATTCTGCTATTTGAGACTTGTCGAAACTAAATGTTTTAATTCATCTTCTTTAACAAGGTAAAAAACAGTCATAATTATAAATTGATGTTCTTAAGTTGTTTTTTATAAAGTTATAGGTACCGATATTTTAGATGATTAACGGGTAAATATAGAATGTTGAAGTTAAAACAGTGGATAACATGCAAGCCGGTACACAAGCTTTTATCCCGCATTAACGGGCAGTAAGACCCTCACCTCAAGATTTAGAAAGAAGCGAAGAAGATAGATGGGGGATAACTGCCCGTAAAAGCCCGATTGGTTCAACTAACCATCAGTGGGAGATAAAAAAACCCCGCTGATGGAAGTTTCCCTTTATTGATGAATTACGTCGTTTAGATGCAAAGAAGGTTGGACTGTATTTTGATCATCACACATGCGAAGCCTTTGGTGCAGCAAACATTAATGCCGATTTCATTTGGATGCAAGTTATGGAGAAAATAAGCTAGCTTACCCATGTGATATTTGGTAATACACTGAAACGGGATATGTAAAAGACATTGGCAAATGTGATTTAAACAAACTTATTGGAGACGAGTTTTTCTCTTGATTTATTGGTAAGAAAAACAAGCTTCCGGAAGAGAATGAAAATGTTGTTTTACCTCCAGAGTGGCAAAAAAATTTTTTGGATACATTACTGTAACAGCAGATGTTGTGAATGTATGAGACAATCCATCTATTAACGCAAAAATTATACGTTAAATACAAAAGGGAAGCAGTCATGTTTACCTTGATTGGCATTACGATGGCCCTTATTTTTGGTACAAAATCGCGGAGAATAACTGGTTATGTGCTGATTTTGTAAAATCAATAAAGGCGGAAAAAATAAAGGCGTTGTTTGGATAAATGGTATTGATATCAACCTTAGAAAAGGTGTAAGTACTGGTGATACTGTTATAAAAAAATTACAAAACGTTCTGCTTGTGAAGTACGTTATCGATATGCGGACTGGATTTATGTTGCAGGTGAAGGCGTTGAAGGTTGAATGTATTTTGATGAATCTTATGTAAGTTGGCTTAGATAAAAAAGAAAGCCGCTCATTTTTAGGTGGGCGGCTTGTTCTTTATATCTATTAACGTGTTACGCTTGTGATGCAGGTGTGTCAGCGTGACCATAAGAAGGAGAACCACCGTGATCTCCTTCGGCAGAAATAGGTAAGTCAGCATGTGAATAAGAAGATGACCATGTATCACCTTTATTAGCATGAGTGCTCTTTGTGATGAAGTGATCTCCATGCGTATAAGTTAAGCCAGTTTTTTGTGGTGCAGGATAATCTCCATGAGCAGACTGTAGAATTTCTACAGAATTATTTAATCCAAAAGAAAGAATACCAATAATAGCTGAACTTAACACAATTGAACAAAGTTTTTTCATCACTTTAACGCTCCTTTTTCTAATAATTTTTGTTTAGCTTTATAAGCCGAATAGAAGTATTTTGCTGATTTTTCAAGGTTTAGCACCTCATGAAATTTGACCGCCAATATTTCTTCATATTCTTGTATGTACCCTAATAACCTCTCTTTTTTAAAGTATGCAGTTCCTAAAATAATTAAAGTTTCTAATTCTTCTAAAGGGATATTATCATTCATTCCTTTTAAAATTGTGAAATGATGCTGGTATTCCACATTATTTAAATCTTTACAAACATCCAACCCTTTTTTTATAAATTCATCTGCTATTTCTTTTTGATCAAGTTTGAAATGTTCTCTTGCTTCTAAGAAAATAGCTTTAAAGTGGTTAGGGATTTTTTGATTAACTTCTGATAAATGGCGAATAGCTAAACTTGAAAGGTTTTGGCTTGCATATAGCCAACCTAAATTATTTCTAACCCTTAAAATTAAAGTTTCTTCATTTTGCTTCTGTAAAATATCTATTGCAGAAGCAAAATGTTCTTCTGCTAATTCAAATTGTTGTAACTGTACACAAGCTCCTCCTAAAATATTCTTGCATAAAGCTACATTAATTTCGCAACCAGTGTGTTTAGAAAATATCTTTTCTGCTTTAGATGCGTATTTGATACCCATAAGCGAATGAAAAGTAATATTATAGAAAGATGCAATTCTATAATAAAATTCAGCTTGTTCTAGTTCATTAGAAATGAATTTTAAGAGATTTTCTGCTTTCTCATAGTGTTCTTTAGCTTCATTATGATTTGCAAGTAGAGTTGCATGAATAGCTTTGAAGAAATGGTAGTAGTAAGATAAGAATCCATCGGCTGGTATATCGAAGGCGTTAATTTTATTAAAACTATCTTTTGTGATGTTCAGCCCATCTGTTAACACCTTATATCTAAAGTCTAGCAGTGAGTAATATAATAATAGGTTTTCATCTTCCTTTATATCGGAAAGTTTGTCCTCGATTTCTCGTTTTAAATTTGTTGCCTGTATATTTTGTTGTCGCAACATAGCTTGATACCAATCATTTAGCAACTTTGTAATCTGCTCATTCCCCTTTATCGATACATGCATAATAGGTCTCCCTCCATTAATAATACGCAATTATTAACTAAAATATTAACATAATTTGGATGAATAAAATTGGTAGATTAATTATTTTTCAACAAAAGACGTAATATTCAGTTTTATTGCTTAGATAAAAAGCTCCGCAAATGCGGAACTATAAGGAAAGAACAAATATGTAGTCGACATATTTGTATTAATTCCCTAGCTTTAAAAAAGGTAAAATCTTATTTTTTATCCTCCGGTTTTTCAAATTTAAGGAATCCACTCAGACCAAACCCTCGTTCTGGTGCGATGTACTCACCTGTTTGTGCTCCAAGATTCAATTTATATCCAAATTGAAAAAAATCGACTATCAAGCCTTGGTAAATAAATTTTATGGTGCTGGTACAATCACAGCTATAGACCGTTATCGCTTAAATCTTGAGGCTAGTTTGTTGCACAAGTATAGCAAGTGCCACAGGAAATTTTACGCTATGCCCCTGAATATGATTGATGTGTTTTAGTTTAACAACAAAAGTTATTTAAATATTAAGAATAGAGTAATTATGTTCAATCCTTAGTCTAAAGTGGTTCATTATTCGTATTTGATCTTCAGTTAACCTCTCTTTATTCCAGTACATATGCATTAAGCTATATTCGAATATTTCCTTTAGTTTAATAAATAGAGAAAGTTTCCCTAACATCTCTGGAGATATATCATTTTCCTCTTGATATCCGTCGATTATTGCTTTTGTAATAGAACGCCCATAGTCAACTATGTTGCCATTCCCTACAAACGAATATTCCAACGCACTATATATTGGAACAGCTAAATCAAATATATAATAATGTTTTTCACAATCTTGAAAATCCACCATTGTCAATTTCGAATCATTATCTACCAATATGTTTTCTAACCATAAATCCCCGTGTAGTAAACCATATGTTGAATGACATTTTGGCAAATCTTTAATTGTAGATAAAACCTCATGTGCAATTTCTCTAATAGTACTCTCTTCTTTAGGTATATATTTATGAAAATTATATTCCTCATTATCATGCCAATCGTTGATATATTTAGTTGGCATTATATTTTCAAATTTCTTTGATAAACGATGTAATCTACCAATTTGCCGACCTAATTCTTTTAATAAATGGGCATTCCATTGACTTCTTGGTAGGTGTACACCAGAAGCTGCAGTATATAAAACAGTTAAAACGTCCTTATCAAGTGTTATCTTTTCTACTAATTTACCGTTTAAAGAAGATATGGCAGGCGGGACACCAAATCCTTCATTATATAAAAAGTTTGTATAGTTAACCTCTTCTAACTGTTCATCATATGTTTTATAGTTCGTTATTCTAGCGAAGAAGTTACCTTGTTCTGCAATACACCGATACATTTCATTTGTTACTGATTCAACTTTAATAAAATTCACTGGATATATTTCGTTAAGTAATTCAAGTATCTTTTGTTCCATATACGTTTTAATTCCTCCAATCCAATATAGATAATGACTTCCTTACAAAACTAACCTGCTTCGTTAGTTTAATAATAAGGTAATTCTTCCAATTTCAAAAAAACCTCCTTCGCACTTAATAGTATATCAAAACTGGGAAACTTTTCCGTATAATTATAAGTTATTTCCATTTCTCATGCCTTCTGTATTTTCTTAGCAGGATTATTCTTAATGATTTCACATTCAATCATATAATTAAGAAAAGCACGAATACGTTGCAACTTAGAGTTTGTAGTGGTTGCGTTGTTCCCCCTTCTTTTGATAATGCAAGATGTATCGCTTCATAATGTCCAAGTTTTATAGATTTCTTGCACCAGAACCTTTTATAGTCCTTCCACCAAAAATACCCTTCAAAGTAGCCTTTTTTTTAAGTGACTATTTTGAAGGGTATATATTATTGTTGATTGAAAATTGTAGTTTTAATATTTTTTTCGTTTAAAAACTTTTCGATTTCTTTTTGCTTTCTACCATTAACTTTAGTAAATTGCTTTGTAAAAGAAAAATCTGTCTTTAACAAGTTACCATTTTGCGAGAGTTTGTCTATTTCCTGTTGCATTTCTAATAAAAGTGCCGTAGATGATGAAATATATTCATAGATTTCCTTTGAAGGTTTTTGATAATCATCAGGTATATTATTATTACTAATAAAATCATGGAAATTCACATTATTTTTTTTCGCAAGATCCATTAGTTTTTGTAATTTTTCTCGATCGGATTCAGTAACATTCTTATCAGAAATTGTTGAAGAAAGTGGAATGATGTTTTCAGATAACTCCCAACTATAATCCAAATAATTTTTTATACTTTGTTTCATTTCATCTTCATTAATATTTTCATTCTTTTTTTGAGAGTTGAATATATTTTCTGGAATTTCAATAGCAATATCATTGATAGATTGTATATTGCTTAATTTATTATATCGTGCATCGTTTACTTCATTAGATTGTGTATCGTGTGAACAAGCAGACATAAATACAATTGTGAGCGGCATTAATAGAAATAAAACATGTTTTTTCATTTAAATGTCATCTCCTTTTTGCTTAATTAATACCTTTGTAAAATGGCTAAATTCCATTTTAGGTACTTTACTAAAAGTGAGTATAAATGTTTTATTGGATAGTAAGATACTCCAGCAATTGTTAAACCAATGAGAAAAGCTACAAATACACTATAAACATCTGAAAAATGGATTTGATGAAATCCTTTGATAACTCCTACTACTATTAATAGGATAGGTGATACTAATAGTAATGGAGTGGCAATTATGAGTGCTAGGAGAATTGGAAATAACAAGAGTAACAAGAAGAAGGCGATAATGATAAATATAAAGTTCAAAAAACTTAAGCTCATAACAGAAAATATTGCTGTTATAATATTTTTGAGGCTTCGTTTATTATCAGCGTTGCTTATAGCATATGTAACATTAATTTCTTTAGCGATAGTTTTAGGGTTTCCTAGATTTTTAGAAATTTCTTCTTCAGATTTCCCATCCTGTTTACCACTGATAAAATGAGTTTCATATTCTGAGATAATATCTTTTTTTTCTGAATTCGGCATGTTTTCTAGGAAAGAGCTAAGTTTTTTTAAAAATTCTTTTTTGTTCATTAAAATCACTTTCCTTTATAAAATGATTAATCACATTTGAGAATTCTATCCATTCTTTTAGTAAACGGCGTAACCTTTCTCCTCCTTTTTCGGTTATAGAGTAATAGTTTCTTGCAGGCCCTTTGGGGGATTCTTGAAAATAAGTTAAGAGACAACCATCATTAACTAATCTTCTTAGTAGAGGATAGAGAGAACCTTCAGATCTTTCTATCTTGTTAGAAATACGTTTAGCTAATGAATAAACTACATTAATCACTCTCAGTTAGTATTGCTAAAGCTATTAGTTCTAACACACCTTTTTAAAATTGTATGTTTACGGGATCTCTTACCATCTTCAATACAATGATTACATTTAATGGATATTCAATTATTTACAAATATACCATTAACTAGTATTCTTTGCAAGGTACTGTGATATTATCGATACCACGAATTGATGAGTACTATATTCATTCTTGTAGTAAAGGCGTTGGAAAACACTTACCACATACAAAAACCACCAGAAGGTCTCATTATACTGACTTAGGAACACCATATACCAGCTAAGAATTTCAAACTTTACTCACGAATTATAAAATAAAGCCTTCTTTTAGTAAGAAAGGTTGTCCGTATGACAATACTTGTATCGAGTCATTTCACGCCATTTTAAAGAAAGAAGAAGTAGATTGAACACAATATGTCACATTTGAACCAGCAAATCTAGCTCTATTTCAGTACATCAAGGAATTTTATAACCGAAAACAAATTCATAGTAGCATTGGTTATAAAACGCCTCAAGCAATAGAAAATCTAGCTAAAAATATAGCTTAGACTTCCCTTTTTTTGTGTTCAAAATATTGACTCAAATCCATATCAGTCATTTCACGATTTTATAGACACAAAAAAAGAGGACTACCTCTGAGCAAGCTGATTAGCCGACTAGAAGTAGTCCTCTTTTAACTTGTGGTGTCTGATGGAGACCTCCACAGTTTTAGCTTTTGATAATGTCCTCTCAAGCCTTGATACTATTGAGTTTTATGATCCCGACTGGGTTCGAACCAGCGACCTCCACCCTGTCAAGGTGGCGCTCTCCCTGCTGAGCTACGGGATCATGATGAAATGATGATGTGTAAATATCTTTGTTATTTTATGGTTTCTATTATAAATGAAATGATGTGAACTCTACAAGACTTTTTATTTATAATATTGCAAAAAATAACCAAGAGGGTGTCGGTTGTCATTTTACATCAACATATGTGTTATACATGCTAGGATAGTAAAAAGGTATGTTCTAGAAAATGTGATATGATGGAATAAATAGGATATTGATGTATAGGGGGAGCATGGCACAATGTTTAAAAAAGGGGTTGTGTTTATTGTTGGGGGGCTTGTTTTAGTAGGATTAATAGTTGGCGGCGTACGGCTGTTTTATAAAACGGATAAAAAAGAAAGTAAAGCCGAGAATGCTGAACAAATAAAAAAAGAGGATCTATCAAAAAATGTTCCGCAAAAAATAACAGAAATACATAGCGATTTAAATAATATAACGGGTTGGGAGAAATACGAAAAATATGAAGATGTGAATAGCCCATCATGGGAGGAGTCTAAAAGTTCTTTTGGATTAATTTCTGTTACGCTGAAGGAAGCTATTTCTTTATCTAATGATGGTCTGAAAGAAGATTTAGAACGAGCTGAAAAATTACATGATATAGCAGTGAAAAATCATGATACCCAAGCTTTAAGATATGTTCATCGTATTGTCCACGACCTAGACGTTAAAATAAATGGAATAAAAGTGGAGAATGTTTTTAATAGTACAAGAGCCGGAGCTGGAAATGGTAGTGAAATACCTGTTTACGATGAATATATTAAGCAGCACAGCAAATAAATGCGAAATGGACACATAGTCGTTTCATCCATGGCTAGATGCTCTTGTCCCCTCTTAAAAAGAAAAGAGTGTTTATGTTGATTTTTTCAGTTATATATATATTAATTTTTCGACATATAAGTCGCTGTTATGCAGAATACAACATGACCGCTACTTGCCTTCTCCTTTTGTTTTAAACCTTGCATGTGGCAGAAAAGGGCCCCGACCACTTCTATGCATGGCCAGATGCTCTCGTCCTTCGTTAAAAAGAAAATGGTTTTTATGTCTTTTTTTAAATTTGTATTTATATAGTAGTTTTTAGGGCGTATTAAGGGTTAATTTTTTTCTATTCTATTAATATATTATATAAAAGAATAAATAATATTTTGTATAAATGAAGGGATATGTATGGTAAGAAAAACGTTTAAAATGTATGTACCAAGGTATAGAACGATTTCTATTAATGGAGTAGTTCTTGATGTAGATGTATCTCATGATGAATTTATAGATGAGTTTATACAATGGATTGAATCAAAGGGCTGGTCATTTATAGGGATAACAGATGAGATAACAGAAGGGGAAGCTAGCGATAATTTCATAGATTTCTTAAGAGATGAGGAAGATAAGGAGGAGTAATTCCTCCTATTTTTATACATTGTTAATCTGTCTTTTTTTGTAAATTTATGATATACTGCAAATTGGCGAATAAAAAGGTAGTTTCATATTCCATTTTGATTTTTATAATAAATAACGTATACATATAGAGTAAAGAAAAGGGAGAGTAGCATGTTTAGCTTTAAGAAAATTTCGGCTTTAGTTATTGCAACCTTGTTATTTTTGCTTGCGCCTGTTAAGTTGTATGCAGAAAGTTTGCAAGACCCGAATGTGTTTGGACAGTTTGCTGTTTCAATCGACGCGAAAACAGGTGATGTTTTGTATGACAAAAATGCGCATCAGCGTGCTTTTCCAGCTAGTATAACAAAAGTGTTAACGAGTATTTTATTGATGGAGCATGTGCAGTCTGGAGAGCGAATTGCTTTTTCTCAAAAGGCTCTTGAACAAGAGAAAAGTAATTATCAAATTGAATTTCAAGCAGGGGAAACGGTAGATCGGGATACTGCCCTTATGATTTTAATGGTGCTAAGTGCAAATGATGTAGCGTATGCGATTGCAGAGCACGTAGCAGGAAGTCCAGAAAATTTTGCGAAGATGATGAATGAGAAGGCAGCGCAGTTAGGTGCAAAGGATAGTCACTTTGTTACGCCAAGTGGTCTGCATGATCCCAATCATTATACAACGCCGTATGATATGGCGATGATTTCGAGAGGTGTGATGAAACACCCGGAAATCATGACAGCAATGAATACGAAGCGAACAACTGTTACAACATCAAGACAAACTGTTTCTATTTTTAATAGAGGACAATATTTTGAAAATCCAAATTGTATTGGCGGGAAAACAGGTTTTACAAATGAAGCTCATAATACACTTGTACAAATAAATGAGAAAGATGGAAATCGTATTATTAATGTCGTAATGTCCTCACAAAAGCCAGAAATTTATGAAGACATGAGAAAGATTGCTGATTATGCATTTCCGCAATTTGCAAAACAACAAGTGTTAGATAAAAACAACTGGACAAAGGAAATGCTTTACTTGAATAAATCAGTAAATGGTGAATTGGAACGAAGTGTTGACCTTGTATTAAAGCAAGGAGAAGCTAAAAATGTACAAGCTGTTTTTAAAGAAAATCATGTCGATGAGGCGAATTTATATAAAGCAGGTCTTCGCCGCGGTGATGTTATTGGGACTGTAGATATTAAAAAAAATGATCAAACGATAGAAAGTATTAATGTTCTTTCGAAAGAGGATGTTGTGTTTGAGAAGCCGAAAGAGAGTAGTGTAACAAAGTCTACCTTTTCGTATAAGCTAATGGCTGGTATTGGTGCAGGTATTCTTATTTTCCTTAGTATTGGGGTATTTCTTTGGAATCGTAAAAAACAGAAGAAGTTGTCTCGGTGAAAATAGGTAAATGAATTTTGCCTATTTTTTATTGTGTTTTTTGAATATTCGTTATAATATATTTGTGAGTTCTTTAAATAGAACATCGAATTTGAATATTTTGTGCAGTATGCTTATATAAAGACGAAACCAACGAAAGGAAGGAGACAGATGAAGTTAGTTTGGAAAGTTATTAGTAATATCATTTCTTTTGTTTTGTTTACGATTATGGTTGTTTTAGCGTTTGTTGTTATTTCATCAAAGGCGAGTGGCGGCGATCCAACAGTGATGGGATACCAGTTCAAGACGGTATTATCAGGATCGATGGAACCTACGTTTTTAACAGGATCTATTATTGCAATTGAACCAACGAAAGATGGTTCAAAATATAAAAAAGGCGATGTTATTACGTTTAAAGAGAAAGATAAGAGGATTGTTACTCACCGCATTATTGATGTGAAAAATATAAATGGAAAAGTGGCCTATGAAACAAAAGGGGACAATAATAATGGTCCTGATTTAAACCCAGTTCTTGCTGAAAATGTAATTGGGAAGTATGCAGATATTACTGTTCCGCATGTTGGTTATTTACTAAACTATGCAAATTCGAAAGCAGGAGCAGCGTTGTTATTAATCATTCCAGGTGTTTTATTGTTAGGTTATTCTGTAGTTACTATTTTTGGAGCATTGCGCAGCATTGATTCTGAAAAGAAAAACAAGTCTTCTGATGCAGGACAATCTGTATAAATGGTTATACTCTTTAATTATTGAGAGTTAACAAATATATATAGTTTAGTAGGAAGTTGGAATGAGATTAAAAAAGTGTTACTTCAAACAGATTATAGTGTAGATGAGAAGGGTATTTCTGCAGGGAAATTTGATGAAGTGAAACTTCCATCAGTGGGGATCTTACTGCCCGTTAATGCGGGATGAATTTACAATGAAGTTTGGATTTGTTGATAATAACAAGGATCAAAATGAATTCCAAGGCGATAAACTTCAATTGAAGTGGACATTTGCTGCGCAGCAAACTGCTGGTAAAGAAAGATAAAGTTTAAGAAATTTACAAGGCTATCTTTATTAGATGGTCTTGTTCTTTATATAGAATGTTATAATTCTTTATAAGGAATATAAATTCATCAAATGGTAGGTGTGAATATGAAAAAATCCTCAAAGAAAGTAAGGAATATACTTATATTACCATGTATATGTTCTATGGCTTTTTATATGGGATCTCAAGTAGTGACATATACCGAAGCATCTTTTTTGAATCAACAAAAAGTAGAGGCAACCTTATCAACTGCAATGGTTTTTCCAAAAGCAATTGAAAAGTTAACAGGGGAAGCAAAGCAACATAGAGAAGCTATTTTCAATCATTACAATGTGATAAATCGTGCAGCAAATGGAAATGAAACTGTTGCAGAATTAGAGGGTAAGCTTGTTACATGGAAGCAAAGCCGTGAAGCAATTACGGCGGAAATCACAGCGCTGCAAACTAACTATACGGAGATTGACTCATATTATAACAAAGCGGTAGAAGATGCAAAGAAAAATAAAGAGGGTTCTGCACAAGAAGTATTAAAATATGTACAAACTGGTTTTACAGAAATTCAAAGTATTTGCAGTGAAGTTGATAAACAAGCAGTGTTACAAAAGATAGATGAACGCATCGGGGCATTAGAAAAACAAATTAATGAAGAGAAACAGAAACAAGCAAACAATGTCCAGAACATATCACCTGTACAGCCTTCAAAACAAGAAGAGAAAAAGCAGGAGAATCATACGAATGAAGAACAGTTGAAGGAAAATCAACCAGTTACAGCGGCGCCAGCACAGCCTGAGGGAAATAAAGAAGACGCAGTTGCGGAAACAAAGCAGTAACACATACACTTCGGATATGACTAAAAATATGTTCCAAGGTGAAAAAGTGAATTTCAAATGTACATTTCATGCATCACAAGATACAATAAAGAAAGATCATAGTTTTTAAGCGAAAAGATAAGATATTTTTCCTTTTTTATAGCATATTTTTATGAGGGATGCTTATGAAGTGAAAATAAAGAAAAGCATTATATATGTATAAAAAAAAGAGAAATTGTAAGAAAAGTAACGGAAAAGACAGGAAAATAAATTAAAACAACTTAAAAACAGAAAATACAGAACTTTTTGAGATTTTATTTCTATACCACTTGTTCTTTATAATGAACCCAAGGGAGCTTATTAAAGAACATACATAGAGATAATGGGGTAGCAGACGCGCAACGATTATGTCGATACGAAGAAATTATTTTATTAGTTACACCTCTTATCTACATAAGAGCTAACAATAAAAAGAGAATTGGGGGAATTTAGAATGGGTCTTAAGAAAAAGTTAGGCATGGGAGTAGCATCAGCAGCATTAGGGTTATCTTTAATCGGTGGAGGAACGTTTGCATACTTTAGCGATAAAGAGGTATCCAATAATACATTTGCGGCTGGTACGTTAGATCTTGCACTTAATCCAAAAACAATCGTTGATATTGATAACTTAAAACCAGGCGATTCTGTGAAAAAAGAATTTTTATTACAAAATAAAGGTTCATTAACAATCAAAGATGTAAAGCTAGCAACTAAATATGCAGTAATTGATAGCAAAGGCGATAATAATGGTGAAGATTTAGGTAAGCACATTAAAGTGAAGTTTATCTGGAACTGGGATAAACAAAGCGAACCAGTTTATGAAACAACATTAGCTGACCTGCAAAAAGTAGATCCAGATGTAGTTGCAAAAGACGTGTTTGCTCCTGAATGGAGTGAAGAAGGTGGATTAAAAGCTGGTTCAGAGGATTACTTATGGGTGCAATTTGTGTTTGAAGATAATGGACAAGATCAAAATATCTTCCAAGGCGACAAATTGAATTTAGAATGGACTTTCAATGCTTCACAAACTGATGGTGAAGAGAAGTAAGAAATATAACAAAAGCGGAGGATTTCCTCCGCTTTTTATAATACAAATAAAAAGAGCACCTTCATAGAAAGTACTCTCTCTGCATCATTTTTGTTTTTGTTTCCACTTATTAAATTCTAAAAATTCACGAAACTGTTCTTTTGAAACACCAGAATGCATGGCTTCTTTAACGAGTTTTATCCACTCAGAGTCCAATGTATATTCTTCAGCTGGCTCATCATGAAGAAGTACATCAACAGAAACGTGCAGAACGTTAGAAATCTTTTCGAGAAATTGAATCGAAGGATTTTTTTGTAAGTTTCGTTCAATGGAACTAATATATGACTTTGCAACGCCTGCTTTTTCGGCAAGTTCTGTTAAGGAGATGCCTCTTTGTAGACGCAGTCGTTTTATACGTTCTCCAATCATATTAGCGCACCTTTCTTACTGTATACCTAAGATTTAATTTATTATAACACATTTTTCTTTAAAGAAAACAATGTCGGTTAGTTCTGTGCTGATTGATTTCCGTGTTGCAAAAAGTTAGATACTTCTGCACTACTAATATTCATATCTAAAGCTTCCAACAATAAATCAATCCATTCTGAATCAAGTACTTCTTTGTTATCAGTTTGCACAAATGACGCCTCCCTAATAATTGCGGTTATAAAAGCTAGAAAACTAAAAACGCACTAAGACTATTATAATATCTAAAACTATAATTGCATTAAAAAAAGTAAAATTCATATATATTTTTGAAAAATTACCCAACGAGGCTAATATCTTGTATTACACACAAAAATTTTAATAGTTTTGTAAATATTTATTAATATATGCTATTAAAACCATAATATCATTATATCGATTTATACTTAATAATGGATTTTTTCAAAAGTATTACAAATTAAGACAATATATTGTGAATTTATAGAATTTTTATTATTATCAAAATATTGATACATATTTGAGTTTAGGGAGGAATAGGGATGAAGAAAAAACCTTTTAAAGTGCTGTCTACGCTTGCGGCGACAGCTGTGCTTAGCTGCACATTTGGGTTTGGAGGCCAATCTGTTTATGCGGCAACACCGTCTAATGTAGTACCTTCAAGTCCAGTCGACGATCATTTAATTCCTGAGGAGCGTTTAGCAGAAGCGTTGAAAAAGCGCGGTGTAATTAGTGATTCTGCGTCGAAAGAAGACACATTAAAAGCAGTTGAAAAATACGTAGAGAAGAAAAAAGGCGAAAATGCTGGAAAAGAACCAGCAGCGGGGGATAATGTTACGCAAGAAGCTTCTGACTTTTTGAAAAAAGTTAAAGATACAAAAGCGGATGCAAAAGAAAAGGCAAATCAGCCTGCTGGTGGTCCGGTAGCTGGACAAGAGCCGGTTAAAGGGGGATTAAACGGCAAAGTACCAACTAGTTCAGCGAAGCAAAAACAATATAATGGTGATGTTCGTAAAGATAAAGTACTTGTATTACTAGTAGAATATGCTGATTTTAAACATAACAATATTGATCAAGAACCTGGTTATATGTATACAAATGATTTTAATCAAGAACATTATCAGAAAATGTTGTTTGGTGATGAGCCGTTTACATTATTTGATGGATCAAAAATTGAGACATTTAAGAAGTATTATGAAGAGCAATCCGGTGGTAGTTATACGGTAGATGGAACAGTAACAAAGTGGTTAACAGTTCCAGGTAAAGCTGCGGACTACGGGGATGATGCTGGCAGTGGTCATGACAATAAGAGCCCGTTAGGACCAAGAGACCTTGTAAAAGATGCGTTAAAAGCAGCAGTGGATAGCGGTTTAAACTTAGCTGATTTTGATGTGTTTGATCAATATGATATGGATGGTGATGGCAATAAAAATGAGCCAGATGGACTTGTTGACCATCTAATGGTACTTCACGCTGGTGTTGGACAAGAAGCTGGTGGAGGTAAATTAGGAGATGACGCAATTTGGTCACATCGCTGGACAATTGGACCAAAACCATATCCAGTTGAAGGTACAGAAGCAAAAGTTCCATATTGGGGCGGCAAAATGGCGGCGTTCGATTACACAATTGAGCCAGAAGATGGAGCGGTTGGTGTATTCGCGCATGAGTTTGGTCATGATTTAGGTCTTCCTGATGAGTATGATACACAGTATACTGGTGCAGGTGAACCAGTTCAATCTTGGTCTATTATGAGCGGCGGCAGCTGGGCAGGTAACATTGCAGGTACAACGCCAACAAGTTTCTCTCCGCAAAACAAAGAGTTCTTTCAAAAGAACATTGGTGGAAACTGGGCAAACATTGTAGACGTTGACTACGATAAATTAAATCGCGGTATCGGTTTTGCGACATACTTAGATCAAAGTGTTTCAAAAACAAAACGTCCTGGTCTGGTTCGCGTAAACTTACCAGACAAAGATGTAAAAGGCATTCCAGCAGCATTTGGTAAACAGTACTACTATAGTACAAAAGGTGACGATCTTCATACGACATTAGAAACACCGCTATTTGATTTAGCGAATGCAACAAATGCAAAGTTTGATTACAAAACGCTATACGAAATTGAAGCAGATTATGATTTCCTTGAAGTATATGCGGTTGCGGAAGATGGAACAAAAACGTTAGTTGATAAAATCGGTGACGAAAGTGTGAAAGGCAACATGGATACAACTGACGGTAAATGGATAGACAAGTCATATGACTTAAGCCAATTTAAAGGTCAAAAAGTAAAATTAGTATTTGAATATATTACAGATGGTGGTTTAGCGCCGAACGGTTTTACTCTTGATAATGCTACATTAACTGTAGATGGAAATGTTGTGTTCTCTGATGATGCAGAGGGCGATGCAAAATTAAAATTAAATGGCTTCGTTGTATCAAACGGTTTTGATAAGAAGAAGCATAACTACTATTTAGAGTGGAGAAACTACGCTGGTGCTGATGAAGCGTTACAATATGGCCGCGGTCCAGTGTATAATACAGGTCTTGTTGTATGGTATGCAGACTCTAGTTACACAGATAACTGGGTTGGGGTTCATCCTGGAGAGGGATTCTTAGGTGTTGTTGATTCTCATCCAGATGCAATTGTGGGAACATTAAATGGTAAACCAACTGTTGCAAATAGCACACGATACCAAATTGCAGATGCTGCGTTCTCATTTAATCAAACGCCAGCGTGGAAAGTTGTATCTCCAACACGCGGAACATTTGATTACAAAGGGCTACCAGGTGTAACGAAGTTCGATGATTCTAAATCGTATATGAACAACTTAATCCCAGATGCAGGACGTAAAGTGCCGAAGCTTGGATTGAAATTTGAAGTAGTTGGACAAGCAGATGATAATTCTGCAGGTGCAGTTCGTTTATATCGTTAATAATGGAGAAGCTGTTGAAGGGGATTCCTTTCAACAGCTTTTTTTATAGGAACATAGTAACTACTCAGTCACTCTATGAAAAACCGATAGAAAAGCATTTTTTTAAGTGATCGAGAGGGACTGGCTATGTATAGTAGCGGTCAGGGCCTTTTCCTGCCACGCGCAAAGTTTGAAAACAAAGAAAGGCAGCGAGGTGTAGGTCCATTTTTATCTTCATGGCAGCAATTATAGGTAAGTGTATTTTCGCTGGAATTATACTCCTTACTAAACTTCTAAATGAAATGTATGGCTGAGTAGTTACGGAACATAAATAATAAATTTTTACATATCAGTTCATTTTTTAATAAGAAGAAACCAGAAATGTATTATAATATATGGTGAAGTAAAGGGGGGAAGCTTTATGACGATTGCTTCTATTGTGGAAAGACAAAAATCCTACTTTTATAGTGGGAAAACAAGAGAAATAGATGAAAGAAAGAAACAGTTACGAGCATTATATGAAAGTATTCAGCGCTATGAGTCTGAGATTTTTGAAGCGCTAAAGCTGGATTTAAATAAATCAGAGCATGAATCGTATACAACAGAGATTGGATATACATTAAAAGAAATTTCTTTTATGATAAAGAATCTTTCTAAATGGAGTAAACCAAAGCGTGTGAAAACGGCAATGACTCATATTGGATCAAAAGGGAAAATTATTCCGGAGCCGTATGGCGTAACGTTAATAATTGCCCCGTGGAATTATCCATTTCAACTGGCGATTGCTCCGTTAGTTGGAGCTATTGCAGCTGGAAATACGGTTGTTTTAAAACCTTCAGAGTTAACACCAAATGTTTCTAGAGTTCTTGCGAAAATATTAACGGAGTTATTCCCATCTGAGTTTGTCGCTGTGATGGAAGGCGGCGCCGAGGTGAGCACAGCTTTGTTGAAGGAACCGTTTGATTATATTTTCTTTACTGGTAGTGTGGGAGTTGGAAAAATTGTTATGGAGGCAGCTGCAAAACAATTAACACCTCTTACACTTGAGCTTGGCGGCAAAAGTCCGTGTATTGTACATAAAGATGCAAAGCTTGATGTTACAGCGCGGCGAATTGTATGGGGGAAATTTTTAAATGCGGGGCAAACGTGCGTTGCACCTGATTATGTATACGTTCACTCTTCTATTAAAGATCAATTCATAGAAGAAATGAGAAAAGCTGTGCATGAACAATATGGAGAGAAGCCATTGCAAAATGAAAAGTATGTTCGCATTGTGAGCAGGCGTCATTTTGAAAGATTGTGTTCATTTTTAGAGGACGGCCAGGCTGTAATAGGTGGGAATTATGATCAAGATAAACTATTAATTGAACCTACAGTACTGACAGATGTGACATGGAACGATGCTGTTATGGAAGATGAGATTTTTGGTCCCATTTTACCATTATTAGAGTATGATCATATAGAAGATGTCATAACAACTGTTCAGCGTCATCCGAAACCACTTGCACTATATGTTTTTTCTGAAGAACGAGATTTGCAAAAGCAAGTGACACAATCTATTTCCTATGGAGGTGGTTGTATTAATGATGTTGTATATCATCTAGCAACGCCGTATTTACCATTTGGTGGTGTTGGTCAAAGTGGATTGGGCAGCTATCACGGAGAGCAGAGTTTTCAAGCATTTTCACATTATAAAAGCATTTTGTCTCAATCGACAACGTTTGATATGAAAATTCGCTATTCTTCTACAAAAAGTGCTTTAAAATTCATTCGAAAATTGTTAAAATGATGATGGTGTTTATCAATTGGTTCGTCCGTATGATAAAAACCCCTTCAACACGAAGGGGTTTTTCTATTCAAGGTGTGTATCGTGTAAAATTGAAGCAGACATATTACATAAAGTGAAGCTTCTATCAGTGGCGTGCATTCACCACTAATCACGCTTGTATTACGTGATTAAACGTTTAGATTGAAGCAAAGTTATTGCATATAGAATACTTGGGTTATTTATGAATATCAAAAATATGAGGTAGATAGGAAGAGAAGATGAAAAATATTATTAAGGTCGAAGCAGTAGAAAAACATTTTGGAAATCAAGTTATTATTCCGCCTCTTTCTTTAGACATTAAAGAGGGCGAGTTTTTAACAATTCTTGGTCCGAGTGGTTGTGGGAAAACGACATTACTTCGTATGATTGCTGGTTTTGAGAAACCGACAAAAGGGGTAATTTCCCTTGATGAAGAAACGATTAATGATTTACCGCCTTATAAACGTCATATGAATTTAGTATTTCAGCATTATGCACTGTTTCCGCATATGACTGTTGAGAAAAATATTCGCTTTGGATTGAAGATGCAAAAGGTTTCTGAAGCGGAGCAGCAAGAACGTGCTGAGGAAGCGATACGTTTAACACAATTAACAGAATTCCGTAATCGGAAACCAGCTAAACTTTCTGGCGGACAACAGCAGCGCGTGGCAATTGCACGTGCAATTGTGAATAATCCTCGTGTGTTGCTATTAGATGAGCCGTTAGGAGCACTAGATTTTAAGCTTCGAAAAGATTTACAGCGTGAATTGAAAAACTTACAACGAAATCTTGGGATTACGTTCATTTATGTGACGCATGATCAAGAAGAAGCGATGAGTATGAGTGATCGCATTGTAGTTATGAACAAAGGTCACATTGAACAAATTGGAACACCAAAAGAAATCTATCACAAGCCAGAAACGTTGTTTGTTGCGACGTTTATTGGAGAAAATAATATTATTCAAACAGGAGAAAACTATGTAGCAGTACGCCCAGAAAACGTGAAAGTACGTTCCGTGGAAGAATCATCTACTGAAGGGTATCAATTTGGCCATATTGAAGATATCGAATTTGTTGGAAATATGGAGAAGTTATATATTCGGGATGAGAAAACAGGCGAGTTGTTGATGGCGTATCAAAGCGCAGAAGAAGCGAAGCAGTGGAACATTGGTGACAATGTGTATGTAGGTTGGGAAAAAGAGGATGAGGTGACCTTAAATTGAAAAAAGGGAAATTACTTGCATTACCTACAGTGATTTGGTTACTTGTCTTCTTCTTAGTACCTCTCTTGTTTGTGTTAGCTTTTTCATTTTTACAGCGCGGGACGTACGGAACAGTTGAGATGAGCTTTACGTTAGAGAATATTAGACGTGTATTTGATTCGCTCTATATGGAGACGTTATGGGAAACAGTAAAAATTGCTGTTATTACAACGGTACTTTGTTTGTTGATTGGATATCCGTTCGCCTATACGGTGACGATTGTTGATCGTAAATGGCGTTCTGTTTTACTGCTTCTCGCAACAATCCCGTTTTGGATTAACTTTTTAGTTCGCTCATATGCTTGGATTGTTATTTTACGTTCACAAGGGCTTGTCAATACGCTATTGCTGAAATTAGGTATTATTAGCGAACCTTTAAACTTACTATACAATACACCATCTGTTATTCTAGGGATGGTATATTCACTCTTACCATTTATGATTTTGCCTGTATATGCAGCGATTGAACAACTTGATAAGAGAAAATTAGAAGCGGCATATGATTTAGGAGCAACACCGCTCAAAGCATTTTGGCATGTAACAGTTCCAATGACGATGTCAGGAATCGCGACAGGATCGATTTTAGTATTTGTGTCATCTATTGGGATGTTCGTTGTATCAGACGTTATGGGTGGTTCGAAAGTTGCATTAATCGGAAATGTAATTCAAAATCAGTTTTTAGGTGCACGTGATTGGCCGTTTGGGTCAGCGTTATCGATGATTGTTGTGTTATTCTCCGTTCTGTTAATTTACTTATATTATCGGGCTACGAAAGTATATAACTATGGAAACGGAGGGGAATAAACGAAGATGAAAAAGTTTTTAGTCACTTATTCTTGGCTAATTTTATTGTTTCTTTATTTACCAATGATGGTACTTATGCTATTTTCGTTTAATGACTCACGTATTAATGCGGAGTGGAAAGGCTTTACACTTCATTGGTATACAGATTTATTTCAAAAACAGGATGTAATTGATGCACTTATAAACAGTTTGACGATTGCAGTTGTCACGACAATTGTCTCTACACTGTTAGGTGTGTTAATCGCAATTGCTTTACATCGTTATAAATATCGTTTTGAAGGTGCAATTAACGGACTTGTATATTTACCAATTCTCATTCCAGATATTTTAATGGGATTATCGCTTTTAATTTTGTTTAGTCAACTTGGTATTGAACTTGGACAAATGACAATTATTATTGCCCACATTACATTTAGTATTTCATTTGTCGTTGTCGTTTTATCAGCAAGACTTTCGGGTATGGGGCGCGACTTAGAAGAAGCAGCAAATGATTTAGGAGCAACGCCGTGGCAAACGTTTCGTTATGTAACGCTACCAGGACTTACACCGGGGATTATTTCCGCGGCATTATTGACATTCACGTTATCGATTGATGATTTTGTGATTAGTTTCTTCGTATCAGGTCCAGGCTCAACAACATTGCCACTGTATATTTACAGTATGGTAAAACGTGGTATATCACCTGAAATTAACGCATTGTCGACAATTTTAATTGTTGTAATTGTTGGATTAATGCTTGCTTCTGAAATGTTCCGTAGCAAAGGTACAGATGGAGAGGGAAATTCAGGCGGCCATCTTCCATTGTAATAAAGTGAAACTTTAATCAGTGGGAGTATTACTGCCCACGAATAGCGGGATAAATGACCGAGTAAAAGATGAAGGATTAAGTTCAAACTAGGAGGGAATGCAAATGAAATGGATGAAAGTAGTCGCAAGTACTGCACTTACTTTCGGAATTGCTGCTGGTGTGTTAGCTGGATGCGGCGAAAAGAAAGAAGAATTAAATATTTACAGCTGGGCTGATAACTTTGATGAGCAAGTTATTAAAGACTTTGAAAAGAAATATGACGTGAAAGTAAATTATGATAAATATGCAAGTAATGAAGAAATGCTTGCGAAATTACAAGCAGGCGGTGCAAAGTATGATTTAGTTCAACCGTCTGATTATATGGTAAAAACAATGACAAAAATGGATTTGTTAGAACCATTAGATAAAAAGAACATTCCGAATGTAGAGAATCTCGTTTCAAACTTTAAGACACCTCCATTTGATCCGGAAAATAAGTATTCAATTGTGTATACATGGGGTGTAACGGGCATTGCTTATAATAAAAAACATGTGAAAGAAGCGCCAACAAGTTGGGCTGATTTATGGAATGAAAAGTATAAAGGACACGTGGCATTATTAAATGATTCTCGTGAAGTACTTGGCATGGGGCTTAAGAAACATGGTTTTTCAAATAGCTCAACAAATGATGCGGAGTTAAAAACAGCTTTTACAGATCTTCAAAAATTATTACCAAATTTATTAGCGTTTGATACAGATAATATTAAACAACAATTTATTACTGAAGAAGCATGGATCGGTACAGTATGGTCCGGAGATGCGGCGTTCATTGCAAAAGAGAATAAAGATGTTGGATACGTCGTTCCAAAAGAAGGTGGCACAATTTGGGCGGATACATTAGCAATTCCAAAAGGTGCAAAACATAAAGAGCTTGCAGAGAAATTTATTAACTACTTAATGGATCCTAAAGTTAGCGTGAAAAACTATGAATCCATTGGATATAGTAATCCAAATGAAAAGGCTCGTCCTCTTCACAGCAAAGAGTATCAAGACAATCATATGATTTTCTTAACGAAAGAAGAGCTAGATCGTACAGAATGGCTTGTCGATGTGGATGGAAAAATAAAAGATTATGATCGTTACTGGACAGAACTGAAGACAGGAAAAGAAAAGTAATAAAAAGCGCGATTTCTTAGCGGAAATCGCGTTTTTTTTATAGTAGGAGGAACTGTAGTTTGAAAAAGAAATTACATATGTATGAGATTGTATGCACCGTACTTTTGCTTTGTGCATTTAGTATTATTGCATGGAAAGTACGTTCTGGCGGAGTAACGATAGTTGATGAGTATGTGAAAGGAAGGGTAACAGGACTTCAAACAGAATCATCACTTACGTTTTTTCGTTATGTTACAAAGCTTGGTTCTGGAATTGGGATTGTAATTGTGTTAGCGGTAAGTCTGTTCTTTTTTTTGAAGAAACGTTATTATGTAGCAATGGTAATATATCCTCTTTCTATTCTTAGTACACATCTTATTAATAAAGGCATTAAATCTATTGTGAAAAGAGATCGGCCGACTATTAATGAGGCGCTAGAGGCGCTCGGATATAGCTTTCCAAGCGGACATGCGATGTTATCGATTGTTACGTATGGATTTCTTGCCTATATCATCGCAGCAAACGTAAAAAGTGTAGCAGTAAAATGTTTTGTAACGATAGTAGCCATTGTATTTATTGTCTTAATTGGATTAAGCAGGATTATTTTATCTGTGCATTATCCAACTGATGTTTTAGCAGGTTATTGTATGAGCGGTATATTACTTATTATCGCTATTTATTTACACCGTTTCTATTCAGCGCGTTTTCAAGCGAATGAAGAGCGTTAAGAAAAGCGATCCTTTTTTCATAAACGAGAGAGTGGATATGATACACTAAGAGAAAGAATATGAGAAGAGGAGTAGGTGAGACTCTGTGAAAACAACTGTACATAAAGTAGATATGTGGGGAAAAATTGGCGCTTTGTTATATCGATTTCGATATACAACAATTGCGCTATTAATATTGCTAGCTGCGCTACTTGGGATATTTGCACCGAAGCTTCCTGGTGTATTAGGCGGAGATGGATTTCAAACACAAGGTGATTATCAAACGACAAAAAAGATACTCGATAAAGATTTTAAACAGTCACAAGATGCATTGTTACTCGTCTTTCAAAAAGAGAAAGGTGTATCTCAGCAAAAATTTATCGAGAGAATTGATGAGGTTGTAAAAAAAATTCAAAGAGAAGAAGCTTATGAATCTTTTCATGAGCCGATAGAAAATAAAACAATGTTGAAGGAAGATATTGCTTATGCAACAATTTTATTTTCCGGGAAAACAAGCAAAGAGCGGAAGGAAAAAACATTAGCATTTGCAAAAGATATTCAAAAAGAAAGTAACGGGGAGGTAAAAGTATCTCCAACTGGATATCCAGTTATTAATGATGAAATCAATACAAGAACACAAAATGACTTGAAAGTAGCAGAAATGATTGGGCTGCCAATTGCGTTTTTGGTGTTATTACTTTCTTTTGGCAGCTTCTTTGCATCAGTTTTGCCTATTTTAAACGGGGCACTAAGTGTTATTAGTACGATGGGAATTTTATATTTTGTCGGAGAACAAAAGGAACTTTCTATTTTTGTACTGAACGTGGCGCCGATGATTGGGCTTGCTTTATCCATTGATTTTGCTCTTTTATTTGTGAATCGTTTCCGAGAAGAGCTGGCATATCGTTCTGTTAAAGAAGCGATTATGGTTACTTATCAAACGGCGGGACGCGCTATTATTTTTTCAGGTTTATGTGTATTTGTTGGTTTGTCCGGTTTGTTCTTTTTCCAAATTGATTATATTCAAGCTGTCGCCATTAGTGGGATGATTGTTGTAATCATGAGTATTTTATTTTCATTAACGATGCTTCCGGCGCTGTTAGCTTTAATGGGGAAACGTATATTAGGAAAGAACCAAAATGTTCAGCGTACAGCACCAATGTGGCGTAAATTTGCACAGTTTGTAATGAAATATCCAATTGTAATGACGATTGCAGTATTTACATTTATTATTATTTGTTTATTGCCGCTTCGCGGTGCAGATTTACAGTTCCCTGGTGTAGAAGCATTACCTGAGAAAAGTGAGGCACGCACTGCCTATGAACACTATGAAGATGCATTTAATAAAACGGTAAAAACCCATGCAGATGTGACGCTTGTTATTGAAACGAAAGGAAATGTCACAGAAAAAGAAAATTTACAAGCATTGCAAAAGGTTGTGCAGAAACTAAAGGATGATAAAGATGTATATGAAGTGAAAAGTTTATATGAACAACTTGGAAATATGACTGCAGAACAGTTAACAGCAACGTTGCAATCACCAAATCGTGCACAAATAGAACCGGCATTAGAGGCGTATGTGAAAGGGAATAAGACAACGATTGGAATTGTTTTAGATACAAAACCAAGAACAGAAAAAGCAAAGCAATGGGTCCGAGAGTTTAAAACAAACTATAAAACGGAAGGTATAACATATTATCTAGGTGGAATGACAACCTTCCAGCAAGAATTAGAAGATGAAATTAAAGATAAAGTTGTTGTGGGTATGTCTGTTATTTTTGCGTCAACGTTTCTGATTTTATTACTAGCGTTTCGTTCGCTCCTGATTCCAATTAAAGCAATTGTGATGAATGTGCTTAGTTTAAGTGCAACGATTGGAATTGTCATTTGGCTTTTTGAAGGTGGGCATTTTGGATTAGAACAAAGTTCGGTATTATTTGTGTTGCCAATTTTTATTTTTGGGTTAGTATTTGGATTAAGTATGGACTATGAAGTATTTCTTATTTCACGTATTCATGAATTATACGGAGAGACGAGAGATAACGATTATGCAACGTTAGAAGGATTAGTGTCAACAAGCAGGATTATTACGTCAGCTGCGTTAATTATGATCGTTGTTACAGGTGCATTTGCTTTTACCGATATTTTGCCTGTGAAGCAGATGGGGCTTGGTGTTGCGCTAGCTATATTCCTTGATGCAACCATTATTCGATTAATCCTTGTGCCAAGTTTAATGAAAATGTTTGGCGAGTGGAACTGGTGGCTTCCATTTACCAAAAGGAAACAGAAAAAAATGCATGAATAAGTATCTCTCATCTTATAGGTGAGGGATACTTGTATGAATAGCTTTCCCCCATTTTAGCGAATAGTATGAGATAAGGAGATTACATATAAGAGTGGGGGAAGGCAATGTTTCGTTATTTTAAATTTAAATTGAATGATAATGTACAATTTGCAGAAAATGATGGGCATATGTATCGCATTGTCGGCTATCGGTTAGAAAAAGGTTTTTATTCAAAGGAGACACATATTATTTATGAATTGCTGCGCGAGTTTGATGGATATACACTCGATGCAGAAGAAAGTGAACTTGTGAAAGTCATTCAAGTAGACGAGGAATATTATAAAATTCGTGATATGGGAGAATACCGTTATCCTGTTAAACTAAAAACATCGCTGAAAAAAAATAATCATAAAACGATAGACCAATTATTAGATGCTTACAATGACTACAAGCGGTTAGCTGAATTTTTTCAAGATTTATCATATGAAAGAAAAGCTGAAGAAATGTTGCAGGAAATGAAAAGGCTTCGTGCATAAAGCGATAATTGGAGACAGTTCGATTGCGAACTGTCTCTAATTATGCATGAGAAGCGATTTTCCGTTACAATAAGAAAATGAATAGAAATAAGGTGATGATATGAAAGTAAAGAAAATGGGAGAATGGTGTGAAATTACGGTTCCTTCAGAATGGGATGGACGAACAATAGATTCTATTTTGAAAGAAGAATGGCAAGTTCCGAAAAAATTATTACATAAATATCGTATGGAAAAAAGTATTCTTGTTAATGGAGAAGAAAAACGGTGGAGTGAACAACTGCAAAAAGAAGATAAATTGCAAGTTCATATGTTTATACAAGAAGAGTACGATGTAGAACCAGAGTTTTATGATATAGAAGTTATCTATGAAGACGATCATGTATTAATTGCTAATAAACCAATTCAAGTAGACACACATCCTGCAAATAAAGGCGGGACAGGCACATTAGCAAACTATGTAGCATTTCATTTGCAAATGCAAGGAATTGAAACAAAGATGCGTCATATTCACCGATTAGATAAGGACACAACAGGTGGAGTCGTCTTTGCAAAGCACGCTTTAGCCGGTGTGATTATGGATCGATTATTAACGGAACGCAAAATTAAGAGGACATATATGGCACTTGTTGAAGGGAAAGTACAAAAGAAGCGAGGTACAATAGATGCTCCAATTGGACGAGATCGCCATCATGCATCAAGGCGTCGAGTTTCTCCAAAAGGTGACCGTGCCATAACACATTACGAGGTTATGCAATATTCGAAAGAGAGTAACATAACACTTGTGAAAGTTCAATTAGAAACGGGAAAAACGCATCAAATACGCGTTCATATGAGTTATCTCGGTCATCCGCTGATTGGCGATGTATTATATGGCGGTAAGACAAGGATGCTTTCTCGTCAAGCATTGCATGCTGCTCATATTACAATGTTACATCCAATAACAAAACACCAAATTGAAGCAGATATCCCTCTTCCTCATGATTTTTCTCGTATTTTACATTCTTGTATGAATAAAAAATAAATAGAGCCCCCTAAGAAGGCTCTATTTATTTTGTTATTTGCGGACTCTTTCAACTCCAAATGTAATAGAAAGTAAAGAAATTAGTTTAGGAGAGTCCGATTGGTTTAACTATATAAATCGCTGTTATGCCAAGCAAAACATGACATGCACTCGCTTTTTCCCTTTGTTTTAAAACCCTGCGTGTGGCAGAAAAAGGTCCTGCCCGCTTCTATACACGGCCAGATGCTCTTGCCCGTCTTATGTCGGTTTTTTAATTAAAATAATCAATGGGGAGAACCGCTCTGAAAAATCTCCTCAAACTTACTCAAAACTTACCCATGAGTAAGTTTTTTTGTACATAGGAGTGAATTCTTTTCCCTGTCTCATACCAAAATCATGTACGGGTATAGACAGCAGTTTCTTTTAGAATAATCCAAAAGAAGAAAGTAAACGTACAAAAGTACGTTGCCTAAGCGAGGCAAATTAAAAGTTTGTGATGACACATTTTTGTCCAACAGGTACATATCCTGCACGAGTAAATGTGCTTAATTTCGAGAAATATGTTTCTTGTAAGAAAAACCGTTCTTTTTTTGCGATGTTCACAGAAGCATTGTTATCACGCATTAAGGTTGTCTTACAGGGCACACAAGTAAACACACGCACTGATGGTACTTTCTTTTCTTTGTGGCCGCATACGCAACATGTTTTCGTCGTATCTCGTTCGTCAACAAGGAAAAAGTGTTTGTTTTTCTTTTCTGCTACCCATTTTAGGATTTTACGAAACGAACCGATGACTTCTTGATTCAACATACTACGTTTCATGTGATCCAAAGGAGCAGTATCATTAGATGGTACATAATCTCCCATAATGACAACATCATATTGTTTATATAATTCATTCGCAATCGTATACATTGTAGTCTTCATTTGTTCTCGGCGACAATGATACGCTTTATTTAACGCTTTGTTGATTTTATTCCATCTTGGACTATATACGGTGTATGGATTCCCATGTTTCGTCGTTCGTTTTCGATAATTTTTTTTACACTTATCTCGAAGGGATTTCAACTCATCGATTTTTCGATCCCAATATTTAACAAGTGGTATTTTTCTCCATTCAATGGAATTACCTTTGTTATCCACACCTACAAAGAAATTTTTATGGTTAGGGTCTAAAGAAATCCATGACTCTTTGGGTACATTCATTTCTTGAACAGGTTTCACTGGTTTTTGTGGTAAAGCTTTTTTTTCTTCTTGTGATTTTGCCTGTTTTTTTAAGTAATTGTATTGTTTGATTTCTTTTTTGTATTGTTTCAATTCCTCTTTAAACTGTAAGTCGGTTTCATTTCCTCTTTCGATGGTGAGGATGACATAAAAACGACCGCCTTGTTGTTTACATAAACGACAAGTTCGAATCGTTTCATATTCTTGTAATGAAAATGGTTCTTTTAATGTACCAAATACGCCAGGGTTATGTTTTCCCTTGATTTTAGGCATGTCAGAAATTTTCCCTAACATAATCAGAAGCTTATTCTCTCTAATTTCCCATCCCTTGTTTGGTTCGTCAAAAAATAAACTGTACCATTTTTTCTTCCAACTACGGTAATTGGGATATTGATTTTGTCCTGTAAATAAACGTGTAAACGCATCTTTTAAACGAGCGGACACTTCTTTTACAGGAGAAGAAAACACAGTTTGTAAAAATGGATATTTTTCTTTCATGACTCTCGTTACATAATTTCGCAAATTACGGTCATATAAAAATTGATTTTCATTATTGTTGTTTTCGTAATCCTTTTTACATGTTGTTAACAATTGATTGTATAACCAATTTAAAATACGACTTTGACCGTCTAAAATCAGTTCATCTTCTTTTGAAAACACCACTTCCATTTTTTTATTATAAGTAAGCAGTGCCATTTTGTTTTTCCTCCTTTCTGTTTATTTTTCTTTAAGAAGAGATTCATTTATTTCTTTTGCTTTTTTAGAACGACTTCCATACAATTTTGCACTGAAAACTGTAATAACAGAAAGTATGTCTTCTACTAATTCTTCTTCATAAGTTGTATCTCCTGTGTGATTGATGATTTCAATTTTTACATCATATATAGTACAAATTTGTTGGGGCATTTCAAATCAAAAATGAATCATTCTATCTTTGTTATTTATAACAATTCGTTCGATTTCACTTCCACAAATAAAAACCTATTCAAATAGAATAGGTTTGAGTAACTTTAGATAATTTTATTTAAACTGTTATTTTACCCCATTGATTAAAGTCTTACTTTGAAATAAATTCTTGTGTCCAGTAGTTTCCGTTTTCTACGTAACCAACACCGATATGTGTGTATCCGCTATTTAAAATATTTGCACGGTGACCTGCACTATTCATCCAAGCTTGTACAACTTCTTCAGGAGTACGTTGTCCTTGTGCAATATTTTCACCAGCAGATTTATATGAAATGCCAAACTGTTTCATCATATCAAACGGAGAACCGTATGTTGGGCTAGTGTGATCGAAGTAATGATTTTTTTGCATATCTTCTGATTTAACACGTGCCACTTTGCTTAACGGGGCGTCTACTTTTAATGCTGGTAAACCTTGTTTTGTACGTTCAGCATTTGTTAAATCAACAACTTTTTGTTCAAATGCGCTTAATGAACCCTTTGATTCTTCGGCAGGCTTATCAGCTGGCTTAGTTGGTTGGTTGTTATCAACAGGCTTATCAGCTGGCTTAGTCGCTTGGTTGTTATCAGCAGGTTTATCAGCAGGTTTATCAGCTGGCTTAGTTGGTTGGTTGTTATCAACAGGCTTATCAGCTGGCTTAGTTGGTTGATTGTTATTATCAACCGGTTTCTCTTCGGGCTTAGCTGCTGAGTTGTTATCAGCCGGTTTTTCTTCTGGTTTCGTTGTTTCATTGTTATTAACTGGGTTTGTAATTACAATATTTCCCCAAGGAGTTGTAATTGTTGTGTAAGTCGGTTGCCCAGGAATTACACAGTTGCCTGGTTGGAAAGCACCGGCATTCCATTTTGCATATGAATTTAAAAGAGATGTTAAGAAAGATTGAAAGTCTTGTTGATTCATATATTGCATAAATAATGGAGAATGTGAAATATTTTGAACTTTAGGTGTTGATGGTTGGATTGTTTCTGCTTTCGCACCATTTGTTCCTAGGCCAAATGTAAGAGCAGTTGCTGCCGCTACAGATAGTAAAACACGTTTTTTCATTGTTAAATTGTCCCCCTACTTATGTATAAAGTTATGAAACTGTTATTACATAGAATTTATTTTTGTCGGCCTGATTGACTGACACGTTCATCGTAGCATAGATTTTTGTCGAAAAAAAGTTGGAAAAAAATT
Source organism: Bacillus sp. 103mf (assembly GCF_900116295.1). Classification (GTDB taxonomy): domain Bacteria; phylum Bacillota; class Bacilli; order Bacillales; family Bacillaceae_G; genus Bacillus_A; species Bacillus_A bruguierae. The sequence goes on along the minus strand of NZ_FPAF01000002.1, from coordinate 187,959 downwards.
CATAGGCTACGAGATTTCCTTTTTTATCCTAACTGCTCAAAGGGAACAAAATAACGAAATATTAGATGTCATAAGGGGTAGTTAATATTTAAATAGAGAAAGAATAGCAATAATAATTGGCTATATTTTCTATCTTGAAAGAAGGGGAATGGGATAACACTAACGTTTATAGGAGAAAGTAGAGGAATATTATGGATTGTTTTTAACACAATTGTAATCTTTTTGTCGTTCTTTTTTATTATACAGTAACATATTTTTAATGTTGTAGACTATAAAAAAGACGGGCGTATCTTTAATAGAGAAAGGTACGCCCGTTTTTTATATTAAGAGGAACTTCATTAAGGAAGGAACTATTCTTTTTTGTTGTGCCGTTTCATGTGATACATGTATAATCTGCCCCCGTAAAATAACTTCACGTTCAATACAAAGTTTCATATACAGAAATCCTCTACTTTTAACATCTACTATATTATATAAATACATTTTGATTTTTCCACATAGAAATCATTGTTATGCCAAACAAACCCTGACCTGCTCTCGCATTCTATCTTTGTTTTAATCCATGCACGTGGCAGAAAAAGGATCTGACCGCTACTATATAAAACCACTTTAATTTTTCGACATATAGATTGCTGCTATGCAGAGAAAAAGGAAACTGTACTCGCTTGCTATCTCTGGTTTTCACTGCGCATGTGGCAGAAAAAGGCCCTGACCGCTTCTACGCATGACCAGATGCTCTCATCCACCTAAAAAATGGTTTTATGTCGGTTTTTTAATTTCCGTTTTTCAATTTACATTTATATATTATATAGTAAGAACTATGATTTCACACTTTCCTCACAATTATTTGCTATTTTACAAGTATAACGAAACTGTCCATAATGGAGGTAATCTTTTGAAAAGGTGGCTTATTTCACTTTGTATCGTACTATTACTTACAGGATGCAAGGGAGGGGCGTATCAATCGATTGATACGAAAACATCTCTTCTTATAACGACAAATATAAAAGAAGGAAGTATTAGTTTTATTGATACTGATACGAAAAAAACAATTACAACGTGGCATTTAAATGAGACTATTACGGGAACAACGTTGTTACCAGATAGGAATCGCTTACTTGTATATGGAAAACAGCTTGAGTATATATATGTATATTCTTTGAAAGATGGAAAGCAGCTTGAAAAATGGAATACAGGAAAAGGCATAGCAAATATCTTATTATCTGAAAATGGGAAAGAGCTGTTCGTTGCGGATCAAAACCAGCAAAAAATTCGTGTGTTTACAACCAATGGAAAAGAAACAGAGAGCATTTCGGTTGGAAAGGGTCCGCTGACGATAGTCCAACATAATGATATGTTATATGTTCTTAATTTTTATGATACGAAATTGTCTAGTATTGATGTGAAACAAAAGAAGGTTGTGAATTCTTTTATGATTCCACCAGCCTCAACAGGTGCTTTTCTTAGCCGAGATGGAAAGGACATATTTATTGGCGGGCATGGTGACGGTAAACAAGTAAATGAAAAAGTGCTCATGTATTCTGTACAAGATGGACAAATGCTACAATCGTTACATGCACCATTTATGCCGGTCAGTCTGTCTACAGATCAACAATTTATTTATGTACTTAGTCATGGGTCTAACACGCTGAGAAAATTTGATGGAAAAACGTATAAAGAAGTAGGAGCGCTTGAGGTAGGATCGAATCCATTTGCATTTTGGCAAATTGGTAATGAAGGGTATGTTGCGAGCTATGATAGTGATGAAGTGTATGTTTTAGATTTAAGTGAAATGAAAATAAAGCAGACGATTTCAGTTGGTAAAGGGCCATTTCAATTTACGCAAAGAGTAGGGGAGAAGAAATGAGTAAGTATAAAGTATTACTTGTTGATGATGAAAGTGATATGAGGCAACTTGTCGGTATGTATTTGGACAACTTTGGTTATGAGTGGAAAGAAGCTGAAAATGGAAAAGAGGCGCTCCATATACTTGAAATAGAAAACTTTGATTTTGTTATTTTGGATATCATGATGCCAGAAATGGATGGGATTACGGTTTGTAAAGAAATTCGAAAAACATCCGATATTCCGATTATCTTTTTGACAGCAAAAGGAGAGGAATGGAATCGCGTAAATGGATTGCGTACAGGGGCAGATGATTATATTGTTAAACCATTTAGTCCAGGAGAATTGATTGCACGTATGGAAGCAGTATTAAGGAGATACACGAAATATGAAGAACAAGAGGAAATAGCATTTGGACCAGTTGTTATTAATGAGAAAAGTCGCCGCGTTGAAATAGATGGTGAAGGTATTTCATTAACTGTGAAAGAATTTGATTTACTTTATTTTCTTTGTCAACATAACGGCCAAGTATTTAGCCGGGAGCAGTTGCTTGAAAAAGTTTGGGGATATGATTACGCCGGTAGCACTCGAACAGTTGATACGCATGTGAAAACAATGCGCTTAAAGTTTGGAGAACATGGGAATTGTATTCAAACTGTTTGGGGCGTAGGCTATAAATTTGAGGTGTAAGATGTTTACGATGGTACAAAAGTTATGGCTTACAATTGCGTGCGCAGTTTGTATAACAGTTTCATTTTTATATTTTGTTTCATTATATTCGTATGAAAAATTATATGTCCAAAATATTGAAGAGACATTAAAGGCAGAGGGAAATCGTCTTGTTGCGCAATATAGAGCAGACGAACCTATAGATGTATTTGAGGAAAGGGTAAAATCATTCGATAAAATTGCTAGTGCCGATGTATTGTTTGTGAATAATCCACGTGATTTAAGTGCATGTCTTCCATTTGATGTTCATTACAATTCAATTATTAGTGAGGATGACCGGCAAGCACTGTTAGAAGGAAAGACGATTACAAAGATGGGATATGAAGAACATTTTCAGCGTAACATTATGGGAGTCGTTATTCCTGTATTAGACAATAAAAAATTGGTCGGTATTGTATATTCTTATATTCCTTTAAAGAGCATTAAAGATTTAATTTATGAAATGGGACTCATTTTAGCTCCTCTTTCTCTTGTAATGATTGTGTTAACTGTATGGATTGGACGAAAGATTGTTATTGCAATTACAAAGCCACTTTCACAAATGGAGCGAGTTGCGAATCATATGGCAAAAGGAGATTTTTCACAGCGAATTACAATTTCATCAGAAGATGAAATTGGTCGGCTTGGTAAAGCATTTAATAAGATGGCAAGTGCACTTGAAGAAGAGGATGTGCAGCGAAAAGAATTTTTAGCAAATGTGTCACATGAACTGCGAACCCCTCTTAGTTATATTAAAGGATATAGTGAAGCAATTATTGACGGTGTAGCAAAAGGCGAGCAGCAGTTAAAGTTTACCGGGCTTGTTCATAAAGAAGCAGGACGTATGCAACGTCTTGTTCATGATTTATTAGATTTAGCGCAGCTTGAAGGAGAACGTTTTCCTCTTAAGAAGCAACCTATTGTATTTGCACAGTTAATTGAAGATGTACTAGAGACATACGAATTACAATTGACAGAAAAACAAATTAAATTGCATACAATTCTTGATCCAGATGTAATTGTCAATATTGATGAAGATAGAATGCAACAAGTACTTCATAACATAATAGATAATGCGATTCGCTACACAGGTGAGAATGGGATTATACATGTCCAATTAGAGCAGCAAGCAGAGCAATGTAAATTGCAAATTAAAGATACTGGGATTGGTATTGGCACCGAACATCTCGAAAAGTTAGGCGAACGCTTTTACCGAGTGGATAAAGCGAGAAGCCGTCACAATGGTGGGACGGGACTAGGACTTGCGATCGTAAAACAAATTGTGCACATTCACGATGGAACATGGCAAATTAAAAGTGAAGAAGGAAAAGGAACGACAATTTTGATTCATTTACCAGTTATCTCTTCATAATGAATAAATAGGGAAAAATATCAGGATAACTTTTTTTGTCTATTTTATGAACAAAATGTTTGTACTTCTGTACGTTTAGTTCTAAAATAGATATGGATGCTATTTTCTGTATAAAGTGAAACTTGTAGTAGTTATCTCTTGGCTATCTTTTTTCACTTCTCAGAATTTTGAGGTGAGAGTTTTACTACCCGTTAGTGCGGGATAAATTGTTGTCATAGTTGTTTGGATGATACTGGGGTGATACAACTGGAATACAAATCTATTAAGCCAAAAAAAATTTACGAAGAAGTATCGGAAGCCATTTTAGCAATGATTAAAAATGGTACATTAAAGCCTGGTGACAAACTTCTTCCTGTTCATCAATTGGCAGAGCAGTTTCAAGTTGGCAGATCTGCTGTGCGCGAAGCGTTAAGCGCATTGCGAGCAATGGGCTTAATTGAGATGAAACAAGGTGAAGGTACGTATGTGAAGAACTTTAATGCCTCTTCATTAACATCGTCATTAAATACCACTTTGCTAATGAAACAAGAAGATATTGTGAATTTATTGGAAGTGCGAAAAGTGCTTGAAGTAGGAGCAGTTGGTGCAGCAGCATTAAAACGCACTGAAGAAAACTTACACAATATGCAGCATTGGTTAGATGAGATGCAAAAGGGGATGGGAGATGAACAAGCTGGTGAAAAAGCAGATTTTCATTTCCATATGGCAATTGCAGAAGCTTCGCATAACAATATTTTGTTAGAATTAATGAACCACGTCTCTGAAATGATTGCTGAAACAATCGGTGAAACAAGACGAATTATTTTATATGGTGAACAAACAACAGCAGAACGACTTCTAGAAGAGCATCGGAAAATTTATGAAGCAGTGCTAGAGAATGATGTTGCAGCAGCGCAACAAGCGATGCAAAATCACCTAACGAATGTAGAGTGTATGGTCACAGGCATTGAAGAAACAAATTCGTAAGTTTATGCTTTTAAAATTTTATTTTTTGATAAAGTAGAGAAAGTATAAGTAAGCGTTTTCTAAAGAAAGAATGAATATGAGCAGTTGGTGTCTCACTTCTTTCTTTTTTAATAAGTCATCTGATGACCATATGAATATTGGCTGAGTTGAAATGAGGGGGAGCTATAATATGAAAGTTACATTGTTTGTTACATGCTTAGTCGATATGTTTGAAACAAATGTCGGCAAAGCGACGGTTGAAATTTTAGAGCGATTAGGTTGTGAAATTGAATTTCCGGAAGCGCAAGTTTGTTGTGGGCAGCCGGCTTACAATAGTGGCCATGTAGAAGCGGCAAAAGAAGCAATGAAGCATATGATTAGCACATTTGAAAATGCTGAGTATATCGTTACACCTTCCGGTTCTTGTGCGACAATGTTTCACGAGTATCCACATGTATTTAAAGATGATCCAGAATGGGGACCGCGTGCACAAAAAGTAGCTGAAAAAACATATGAATTGACACAATTTATTGTTGATGTGTTAAAAGTTACTGACGTTGGTGCTCGTTTGGATGGCGTAGCAACGGTCCATAAATCTTGTCACATGACACGTTTACTAGGAGTAAAAGAAGCTCCAGGTATTTTATTATCAAATGTGAAGGGCTTAGAAGTAAGAGAGCTGCCAAATGTACAAAATTGTTGCGGTTTTGGAGGAACGTTCTCGGTAAAAATGACGCCAATTTCTGAACAGATGGTAGATGAAAAAGTTGATAGTGTCATAGAAACAGGTGCTGATTATTTAATTGGAGCAGATTGTGGGTGTTTGTTAAACATTGGCGGGCGTATCGAGCGTTTAGGGAAAAATGTGAAAGTAATGCATATTGCTGAAGTGTTGAATAGCCGCTGATGAAGGGGGAAGTAAGCTATGTCTATGAAAACAAGTGATAAAAAATTTAATGATCGTGTTGGTGAAAATCTTCAAGATTCGTTTATGCGCGGGGCAGTATCATCTGCGCAAACGCGTCTGTACACAAAACGTTTAGAAGCAGCTGAGGAGCTAGGTAACTGGGAGGAGTGGCGTGATCTTGGTGAACAAATTCGTCAGCATACGCTAGAAAATTTAGATTATTATTTAATGCAGCTGAGCGAAAATGTATCAAAACGAGGCGGGCATGTTTTCTTTGCGAAAACGAAGGAAGAGGCAGCTGAGTATATTAAGCAAGTAGCTGAAAAGAAACAAGCGAAAAAAGTTGTGAAATCAAAATCGATGGTAACAGAAGAGATTGGTATGAACCATGTACTTCAAGAAATCGGTTGTGAAGTCGTTGAGAGTGACTTAGGGGAGTATATTTTGCAAATAGACAATGATCCGCCATCTCATATTGTTGCGCCAGCACTTCATAAAAATAGAACGCAAATTCAAGGTGTGTTTAAAGAAAAGTTAGGATATGAAAACTCCGATGATCCATATGAGATGACGAAGTTTGTTCGTAAAATTCTTCGTGAAAAATTTATGGATGCAGAAATTGGAGTAACAGGATGTAACTTTGCAGTTGCTAACACAGGTTCTCTTTGTTTAGTAACAAATGAAGGGAATGCAGACCTTGTTATGTCTATTCCGAAAACACAAATTGCGGTAATGGGTATGGAACGTATGGTTCCAACGATGGAAGAACTTGATGTTCTTGTCGGTTTACTTTGTCGTAGTGCTGTTGGTCAAAAACTAACAAGTTATGTAACCGTAGCAGGACCAATTCAAGAAGATGAAATAGATGGACCAGAAGAATTCCATTTAGTTGTTGTAGATAATGGCCGTTCTGAAATTTTAGGTTCTGAGTTCCGTCAAGTATTGCAATGTATTCGTTGTGCGGCATGTATCAATGTATGTCCAGTGTATCGTCATGTTGGCGGTCACTCTTACGGATCCATTTATCCTGGACCAATTGGTGCGGTATTAACGCCACTTTTAGGTGGCTATGATGATTATAAAGAACTTCCATATGCATCTAGTTTATGCGGAGCATGTACAGAAGCTTGTCCAGTAAAAATTCCATTGCATGACTTGTTATTAAAACATCGTCAAGTAATTGTGGAAAAAGAAGGACGTGTACCGCTTGCAGAAAAACTTGCGATGAAGATGTTTAGTATGGGCGCTTCTTCTGCGGCTTTATACAAAATGGGATCGAAAATGGCGCCGGTTGCAATGAGCCCATTCACATCTGGTAATCGTGTTTCTAAAGGTGTGGGACCGCTGAAAAATTGGACGGAAATTCGTGAATTCCCAGCGCCAAGCAAAGAAAGATTCCGCGATTGGTATAAAGAGCATAAGAAAGGCGGGAATAACTAATGGCAGGAACGATTCAAAACCGCGATGCGTTTTTAGAAAATATCGCAAAACAGCTTGGACGTGAACGCAAAACAGAAGGGATACAGCGTCCGTTATGGAAAAACAATGTGAATGTAGAAACGTTACATGATTACTCGCAAGAAGAATTATTAGAAGTATTTAAGAAACAATGTAACAACATTCATACAACTGTTATTGAAACAAATCGAGATGGATTAAGTGCTGCAATTAAGAAAGTTGTCACTGAAAACGGCGGCGGACCAATTATGTTATCTCAAGATGATCGTTTTGAAGAGTATGGACTAGGGCAATTGTTTGAAGCGGAACTTCCAGGTGAAAACGTAGAAGTAAATACTTGGGATCCAGTAAAGAAAGAAGAAAACATGAAGCTGGCGGAACAAGCAAATATCGGAATTTCGTTTAGTGATTATACATTAGCGGAATCAGGTACAATTGTCGTGCAAAGCCATAAAGGAAGAGGCCGTTCATTACACTTTTTACCGACTATTTATGTAGCCATTATTCCACGTGAAACAATCGTGCCGCGTATTACACAAGCAGTACGTGAGTTGAATACACGTGTAGAAAATGGAGAAGCCGTGGCTTCTTGTATTAATTTTATTACAGGGCCAAGTAACTCTGCTGACATTGAAATGAACCTTGTCGTTGGTGTACATGGACCATTAAAAGCATTTTATTTTGTTGTATAGATGGAAAAACAGGCCTAATAAGGGCCTGTTTTTTTATGGAGAAAGATGAATTTTTGAAAATACAATATGTTATCTTTTCTTGTTATACTAGGCGCGAAAGGAGAGGATGAAATGCTATTTTATGTATATGCTTTTTTCACTGGTTTGATATTAGGGTCTTTTTATCACGTTGTTGCTTATCGGATTCCGCTCGGTTACTCCATTATAAAACCGCGTTCCCATTGCTCTCATTGTTCCCATGTATTACAACTAAAAGAGTTGATTCCTATTTTATCATTTTGTATTCAAAAAGGCCGGTGCACGCACTGTAATATAAAAATCTCATATTTTCATCCTTTATTTGAAGGCATTGCAGGGCTAATGTTTCTTCTTGCAGCAGTTTTTGTTGGTTTCAATGAGCAACTTATTATCGTGTGGACATTGTTATCACTTCTTTTGATTGTTTCCATTACAGATCTTCTTTATATGATAATTCCAAATCAAATTTTATTCTTTTTTGCAGGACTATTTCTAATAGAACGTTTTTTTATACAGCCATCGCTATGGTGGGACGGACTGTTAGGGGCAATGGTTATGTTTATGTTCTTATATGTCATTCAAGTTATTTATCCAAAAGGAATCGGAGGAGGGGATGTAAAATTATTGACTTTACTTGGTTTTGTAGTTGGAACAAAAGCGATACTGTTGTCACTTTGTTTCTCATCATTATTTGGTCTTTGTTTTCTTATTATTTTTATTGTTCTTAGACGTATGACATATAAAGAACCACTTCCCTTTGCGCCTTTTATTGCACTTGGTACAATATGTACATATAGTATGTAGAGGAGGGATGGGATGAATGTATATATGGATGATCAAAGACCGTGCCCAGCTGGCTTTACACTAGCAACGACAGTCGAACAAGCGCTGGAGCTTATTCGAAATAATAAGATACATACGTTATCACTCGATTATAATATGGGATTTCGTCAGAGAAATGGGCTGTATTTCGTAGATGTATTTTGTAAGGAACGATTATATGTGGAAGAAATTCATTTTCATACGAATGATACGATCGGACAACGTTATATGTTAAATCGGATACAAAAAGGAAAAGAGTCTGGAGAAATTTCTTCATCTATTATTATTAAATGTGTTGGAAGTTACTAAAAAGCATGCATTCCAATAAATTTGGAATGCATGCTTTCGACGTGCAGGGGATGAATCCTTCATACTTATTAAAGTTTCGCTTTATCCCGCTATTAACGGGCAGTAAAACTCACTAACCTCTTGTGAGGAAAAGCATCTCACAAGAGGAAGTTTCACTTTATTTTACATGTGCTGGCAATGGAATAATTTCTTCAGTTTGTTCAGAATCGATTTCTGATTTTGTTTCACCTTTTGTTTTAGTCAAATAATGATAAACCATACCAACAAATACGGATCCGCCAACTATGTTACCGATTGTAGCTGGAATTAAGTTATGAATCGCACCCGCAAAAGAAACTGTATCAGGATGTGGAACAAGTAAAGCAATTGAAAATATGGATAGATTTGCGATGCTATGTTCATATCCTGACATGAAGAAAGTAAATACAGTTAAAAATATCATAAGTATTTTAGCTGTATCTCCCTTTACTTGAGATGGAAGGAAACATGCAAGGCAAACGAGCCAGTTACATAAAATAGCTTTGAAAAATATGTGCATTGTTGATGCGCCCATCTTTGTTGTGGCAACTTCATTTAATAAGTGATTGTGACTTATTGTTTCAAAAATACCAGTTGCATAAAAGAGGAATGCGAAAAATACTGCTCCTACTAAGTTTCCTACATAACAAGCACCCCAGTTGCGAAGTGTATCGATAACAGTTGTTTCTTTACGTAAAGTTGCAACTGTGAAATACATTGTATTTCCTGTAAATAATTCAGCTCCACCAAATATAATTAAAATAAGTGCAATTCCAAAAAAGATAGAGAATGCAAAATATGTTGCGGGTGAATGTGCATCATGAAAGAAATTTCCTAATTTAGAACATAGTACAATAACAAAACCCATATAGATACCAGCTAGCGCTGCCCGAAGGAAATATTGCATTGGATTGTTATCTAATATTTTTTTCTTTTTCTTTGCGAGCTGTACTAGGTAATCTACTCCTTGTTCTAGCATAAAACATTACGCTCCTTCAATAAATCGATTATAAATACTCTTTATATGAATAAGGTACACGTATTTGTTGTTACTTTCAATAAGTTTGTTCAATATTTCACAAAAAGGACACCATTTTCATTGAAAGCGCTAACAATATGTTATATAATATAATACATTTTCAATAATTGAGAAACCCCACCTATTTTTGAAGAAAAAAGAAAAAGCGCTGAAATTACAGCGCTCTTTCGTTATATTGTTTCGAATCTTGTTGTGCGTTTGGCTTTGTTTCTTTTGATAAGAACCAACCACCTGCACCAATTGACAGCAATACAACCCAGAATATCAATTTCCAAGTAGTTGATTCTGGGAATTCATGTGGAATTACGCCTAATGCAGGGTGAGCTAACGTATAAACCGCTAATTTCACACCAACCCAGCCGACAATCATGAATGCAGCAGTTTCTAATCCAGGTTTACGTTGCAGTAAGTTTACGAAAGCGGATGCGGCAAAGCGCATAATAATTAATCCAATCATACCGCCTGCGAAAATAACAGCAAACTGTCCGATATCAAGTTCGCCAATTGTACCAAGGTTTGTCTTCGGTAATGTCATTGCTAATGCAACAGCTGCTAAAATAGAGTCAACAGCAAATGCGATATCAGCAAATTCTACTTTCAATACAGTCCACCAAAAGTTTTCTTGTTTTTTCTTTGTTTCTTTTTTCTCTGTTTCTTGGTGAGTTGTATTCTTTTTTACATACGTTTTTACAAGGTGGTTACCAGCGATAAACAGTAAATAAACGGCACCGAGCGCTTGTACTTGCCATACATCGACAAGATATGAAATCAGAAACAATGATCCAAAACGGAATACAAATGCTCCTGCAAGTCCGTAGAATAAAGCTTTCTTACGTTTTTCCTCTGGTAAGTGTTTTACCATGATCGCAAGGACAAGTGCATTATCTGCTGCTAAAATTCCTTCCAAAGCGACTAAAATAAGTAATACCCAACCATACTCCAATAATAAAGATAGTTCCATTTACATTCTCCTCTCGTTTGTATAAGCGCTAAACAAAAAGAAGAAAATTCCCCATTGTTTAGCTTCCCCAAAATAAGCTCTATCAACGGCGGAGGAATTTAGAAATGAATGCAAAAAAGACCTCTGCCGTTAATAGGCAAAGGTCTTGCTAGACATATGTAATAAAAATATGCCAACAAAGCCGGAGGAACATAGTTCCACGTAATGACGACTTTGTTTCAGAGAATATTTTCTCTGACGCTACTCCCCTTTGGAAATATGCTATTACGTAAAGTATATAAGTAATACTAAAGTTTGTCAACCTGTTAAAAGGTTTCTGCGTGAATATTTTGTTTTTTTACACTTTCTATGAGGAGAGAGAAATGTTCATGAGTAGTGTGCTTGTTCTGCTTAAAATTAGAATAGTAAAGAGGCAGAGAATATCTGCCTCAAATCCATTGTTTATTTTATTTATTATCCACGTAATTGTTGCTGTGCAAGGGAAACGAGACGTTTTGTTACTTCACCGCCGACAGATCCGTTTGAACGAGCAGCTGTATTAGATCCTAAATTCACGCCAAATTCTTGTGCAATTTCATACTTAAACTGCTCTAATGCTTGTTCAGCACCAGGAACAAGTAGTTTATTTGTTTTTGCCATAGTATAATACCCCTTTTTTCATTTTCAGCTTATAACAGCTGATGATATTATTGTATGTGTTTGATTTTCACTCATACGCGGAAGTAATCGGGCAGACTAACAGTTCTTGGATGAAATGAAAAAGAGTAGCAGCGCTACTCTTTTTTCATAACAGTTGCTGTACCTTCTACAACAACTTTATTGTATTGATTATATATGTTTGTTTGTAATGTAATAATTCTTTTATCATCACGTTTTTCAATGACTTCAGCGACAACACGCAGTGTATCTCCGATTTTTACAGGGGCACGGAATGCGATATTTTGTGATAAATAAATGGTGTTTTTTCCAGGAAGCTTTGTTCCAAGTATTGTTGAAATAAAGCTAGAGACGAGCATACCATGAGCAATACGTTCTTTAAACATCGTTGTTTTGGCAAAAGAATCAAGTAGATGAATTGGATTTACATCGCCCGTAAGTTTTGCAAACGTAACAATATCTTCGTTTGAAATCGTTTTTGTTAAAGAAGCTTGATCCCCTATGTGAATGTCATCATAATAAAGCTCATGAACCGATTCTGCTTCTCGAAAAGGATTCATTGCTTCCTCCTTCTTTTCCATGTTGAAAAATGTGAGCCATATTGATGCAAATGGAGAAAGAAAGGAAAGAGTATCTTTTGCAGTCAGTTGCCACATCTTTCTTACTTCATGGAAGTAAATAGATTTTTTGAGTTTTCCTCGAACTTTTTTACGAGGTCTAGTTGCATGGATTTGAATTCTTCTAAAAAACTTTCCATTTGTTTTTGAACCTCTTCACGTTGTTGTTGTTGCTGGCTAATTAGTTGTTTCACTGCTTCTTCGAATTGTTCGCTTGTTTGTGAAAGTAAAGATAGAGATGTTTTTGTTGGAGATACAGTGATTTGCTGCATATGATTGGAAAGTTCATTCCATTTTTCTTGCCATCCATCCATTTGTTCATTGAAGGAATTTCCAGTAAATTGCTTTACGTATTCAGTATATTGTTCATTTGCTTGTGCTGAAAATTGCTGGATTTCTTTTTCGATTACTTTCGTACTTTCTGTTAATTTATGCCAAGCTTCCTGTTGATGTTTCAATGTTTCTAATGTAAGTTGTTCCATTTGTTTTCCAGCTGAAGAGAAAAAGGATAGAGAGTGTGACCAATTTTTCCAGAATACATCAACAAGTTCGTGTGGTTTCGTTTCCATGACTTGACCTCCAAATAAAATTTTTACATATTGTGAACGCAGATTAATCTGCTGTATCACCAGAAGATGATGAAGATTTTTCATCCTTTACTGAAACCGTGGAAAATGGGAAGAATGCATTTGTGTATAGGTTAAAAAATGTACGAAGCATCTTTTGATATTGCTCAAATGAAGTAGCGCAAGAAGATAAATATTCCTCTCCATATTCCGTTAAAGAATAAATTCGTTTTGCTGGACCTCCTTCACTTGTATCCCAAGTGGAAGATATGAGGTTTTCTTTTTCTAACTTTCGCAAAGTCCTATATACATTACCTTGATCAATAGAAGAAAAGCCAATATCCATTAGCATTTGAATGAGTTTGTAACCGTGAAGACTCCAGTCTTTAAGACAGAGAAGTAGAAATGGAACTAAGAAGTTTTTTGGCATGGAGTTTGGTTGTTTCGTTTGGGGCGTTTCCAAACTTTCTTTTTTTTCTGGTTCATTTTGTAGCATGATTGTGCATCACCTCATGAATCAGTTAGTTGGGAATTTTTTCTTATATGTGCAATTTACACCTATCTGTATTTTTTGTCAATGAATTTTTCGAAAATAGAAAAAATAAATACACCCTTGAACTTTTAGTCAGAATATTGGAAAATAATGAATAGATTGAATTATTTCAATTGTTTTTCTAGTTTTAATAACTAAATGAAGGAGTGTAGGAGAAGTGATTGAACAAAAACTCGATCCACTACAAGCTTGGAAGGAAGTTTACGAACAGACAGAAAAGTTTTGGGGAAAAACGCTTGGTGAAACAATCAAGACAGAAGAGTATTCTGCATGGATGGGAAGCGTTTTAGATTTGAACTTGTTTTATCAAAAGATGATGAACGATGCAACGAAGGGATATTTAGAGAAAGTGAATATCCCAACGCAAGAAGATATTGCACGAGTTGCCACTCTTGTTATTAATTTAGAAAACAAAGTTGACAATATTGAAGAGTTTTTGGAGGAAAATACAGAATCTCTTGGACAATCACCTACAATAAAACGTGATGTAACAAAAGTGAAACAAGATATTCGGACGTTAGAAAATAAATTGGATAAAATTTTAGAGCTATTAGAAGGGCAAAATGGAATATTAGAAAAACTACAAGTGCCAGCAGTACAAGCGAAACCAGATAATAAAAAATAATTTCGTTAAATATATATTCGTTCCGAAAGCGGAAGGGAGAACCTCTTTCTAGGGCGATATATTATTTATAAATGTATACATGCATTGTGCGGTGTACATCTAGGCGAAATCCATCCATCATGTAGCCGCGAATTATAACAAAGGGGGAGCAAAAATGGCTCAATTACATGGAAAAGTAGCAATTGTAACTGGTGGAGCAAAGGGGATTGGAAAAGCAATTACAGTGGCACTAGCGGCAGAAGGTGCAAAAGTAGTGATTAACTACAATAGCAGTAAAGATGCTGCTGAAAACCTTGTGAATGAGCTCGCAAAAGAAGGACATGATGTGTATGCTTGTCAAGCAGATGTTTCTAAGTTAGAAGATGCAAAGCGCCTTGTAGAAGAAACAGTACAGCATTTTGGGAAAATAGACATTTTAGTTAATAATGCTGGAATCACAAGAGATCGTACATTTAAAAAGCTAAATCGTGAAGATTGGGATCGTGTTATCGATGTGAATTTAAGTAGCGTATTTAATACAACAAGTGCTGCACTTCCATACATAACGGAAGCGGAAGAAGGGCGAATTATTAGTATCTCTTCTATTATTGGACAAGCTGGTGGATTTGGACAGACGAATTATTCAGCTGCAAAAGCTGGTATGATTGGATTTACAAAATCTTTAGCATTGGAACTTGCAAGAACAAATGTAACAGTAAATGCGATTTGCCCAGGCTTTATTGATACAGAGATGGTAGCAGAAGTTCCGGAAAACGTTCGTGAACAAATTGTAGCTAAAATTCCGAAGAAACGTTTTGGACAAGCTGATGAAATTGCAAAAGGTGTTATATACCTTTGCCGAGATGGTGCGTACATTACAGGTCAGCAATTAAATATTAATGGCGGTTTATATATGTAATCTAACAACAAAGAAGTGCATGTCTATGATAGGTATGCACTTCTTTCTTTCTAAAAAAAATAAAAATAAAGGAGTTGCGAACATGACAATGCTCAGAGCAGAATGGGAAAAACAATTAGAGTTGTATCCAGAGGAATATCGAAAAGCATATCACCGCTTTAGACGAGCAAGTGAAGTGTTACTTCGTGAACCAGAGCCGCAAGTGGGCTTAACGCCAAAAGAGGTTATTTGGACGAAAAATAAGACGAAATTATATCGTTACATTCCAAAGAAAGAAAAGACACATTCTGTTCCTATTTTGTTAATTTATGCTCTTATTAATAAGCCTTATATTATGGATTTAACACCAGGGAATAGTTTAGTGGAATATTTAGTGGACCGTGGTTTTGATGTGTATATGCTAGATTGGGGAACGTTTGGTTTAGAAGATAGTCATTTGAAATTTGATGATTTTGTTCTCGATTACATTGCAAAAGCTGTGAAAAAGGTATTGCGTACAGCAAATGCGGAAGAAATTTCTTTGCTTGGTTATTGCATGGGAGGAACATTAACTTCTATTTACGCTGCACTGCACCCGCATATGCCAATTCGTAATTTAATTTTTATGACGAGTCCATTTGATTTCTCTGATACAGGGTTATATGGACCGCTATTAGATGAAAAATATTTTAACTTAGATAAAGCAGTGGATACATTTGGAAATATACCTCCAGAAATGATTGACTTTGGAAATAAAATGTTAAAGCCGATTTCGAATTTTGTCGGTCCGTATGTAGCGCTTCTTGATCGTTCAGAAAATGAACAGTTTGTAGAAAGTTGGAGATTAGTTCAAAAATGGGTTGCAGATGGGATCCCTTTTCCAGGAGAAGCATACCGTCAATGGATTCGGGAATTTTATCAAAAAAATAAACTAGTTAAAGGTGAACTTATGATTCGCGGCAGGCAGGTGAAGTTGGAAAATATTAAGGCAAATGTATTAAATATTTCTGCGAAACGTGATCATATTGCCCTTCCATGCCAAGTGGAAGCTTTATTAGATCATATTTCTAGCGTTGATAAGCAGTATGTATGTATTCCAACGGGGCATATGTCAATTGTGTATGGAGGAACAGCGGTAAAACAAACATATCCAACAGTCGGCAATTGGCTTGAAGAACGTTCCAACTAGGGATTGATAGTGAGAGAAAAGGAAGTTATCCAGTTAGTGAAAACTAGCTGGATTTTTTTATCCCGCTAGTTTTGGGCAGTAATACTCCCACCTCAAAATTCAGCGAAAGCATTGTCCAGCTCCAGTGGCTAGAATGTTCGGTAGCTTCGCTTCTTCCTACGAGGTAAAAAACCCCCTCTACGTCAGAAGCTCCATCCCCCTCACATTCTGAACGAGTCACTTCCGCTTTTCTTAAGAAGTTAGGTGGGGGATAAACTGCTGGCATGCGCCCGATTGGTGAGGGTTGATAATCAGTGGGAGCTTGCAACTGTTACAGAGTATGTTGGGCATGTCAGCGTAGTCACTGCTTAAACATTAAAGTCTATACCTTGTTATGAAATGTTGGAAAATGATATGATATGTGATGTGCTCGTTATTGGTAGTAGTTCGGATTTTAAAGTATTTTAAGCAAAAAAAGTTAAAGAAGTGATGGAATGAAAGCTATTAGAAAATGGTTACAACGTTTAAGGCCAGTACAGCTCATTGCTGTATTTTATGGCATTGCTGTGATTGTATCTGTTTTATTATTAAGCATGCCATTTGTTATTAAACCAGGAGTGAAGTGGACGTTTATTGATGCTTTATTTATATCTGTTAGTGCAGTAAGTGTAACCGGTTTATCTACCGTGTCGATTCCAGATACATTTAATACAGCAGGTATCGTTATATTAGCACTTGTTTTACAATTAGGCGGACTTGGCATTATGGCACTTGGCACGTTTGTTTGGATGATTACAGGGAAGAAAATAGGTTTGCAGCAGCGGCGATTAATTATGGCAGATCAAAATCAAGGGAATTTAGCAGGACTTGTTCATTTAATGCGCTCTATTTTAATATTGATTGTTTCGATTGAATTGCTTGGTGCACTTTTATTAGGGACAAGATTTTTACATTACTTTCCTAGCTGGAAGGAAGCGTATTTTCATGGTTTTTTTGCAGCAGTTAGTGCGACAACGAATGGTGGATTTGATTTGACGGGCCAATCGCTTATACCGTATCAAAAAGATTATATTGTACAAATTATACATATGTTTCTCATTATTTTAGGTGCAATTGGTTTTCCTGTATTAATTGAGATTAAGCAATATATGAGTAGAAAGAGAGAGAAATTATTTCGATTTTCATTATTTACAAAACTTACAACGACAACGTTCTTTTCTTTAGTTATTGTTGGAACAGTCGTTATTTTTTTGTTAGAATGGGATCATTTTTTACATGGGAAATCATGGGGTGAAATGCTGTTTTATACATTGTTTCAATCTGTTACGACAAGAAGTGGCGGTTTAGCAACGATGGATATTCAGGAATTTTCGCCTCCGACACTTTTCTTTATGAGTATATTAATGTTTATTGGCGCTTCGCCAAGTTCTGTTGGCGGTGGTATTCGTACAACAACATTTGCTGTTAGTATCCTCGTATTGTATAACTTTGCAAAAGGTAGTAGAAGTGTACGTGTATTCGGGAGACAATTACATGAAGAAGATATTGTAAAATCGTTTGTTGTTGCATTGATGGGTGCTTTGTTATGTGCGGTAGCAATATTTATTTTATGTATAACGGAATCATTTCCATTAATGAACCTCGTCGTAGAAGTGTGTTCAGCGTTTGGAACGACTGGATTATCGACGGGGATTACATCAGAACTCACAACAATTGGAAAGTTAGTATTAATTGTGCTTATGTTTATCGGGCGGATTGGTATTTTAACGTTCATATTGGTGATTGGGGGAAGAGAGAGACCTCCTCGATATAAATATCCGAAAGAGCGGATTATTATTGGATAAGAAAAGCGATTCTATTTTGTAAAATAGAATCGCTTTTCTATATTAATCATTAATACCAAACTGTGGATGCATAAAAATATCTTCTGCATCACTATTATTTTTGGATAGTAACTCTTGGTTTTCTTCAGCAATCCAACCGATATCATTAGTTGGATGTACCCATTGGTTTCCAGACATAATAGCAGGATCGATATCATCGTTCCAATGATTTAGAGGGCTATTTTCTGAGTTATATTGGCTATCGCCAATAATCACGTCATATTCATTGATGAATGGTTGTTGCATTGTGATGCCAGTTCCTTTAAACGAAGGGAAATTCATTTGATGCGGAATTGTTTCATCAAGAATCGGAGAGTCGATAGGTTGCTTTTTCTTCACATTCATCGCTCCTTGTTTATTAAAGTATCTAAACCCATTTTAATTTTTCGACATATAAGGCAGCCATGCAGAATATAGCCTCATTTGTACTCGCTTTGTCCTTTTGTTTTAAACATAGCACGTGGAAAAAACAGGACCTGACCGCTTCTATCACGGCCAGATGATCTCGCCCATCTAAAAAAAAGGTGTTTTATGTCAGGTTTTCAACTTGTATTTATATAGAAAGGTGTATAGACCTTCCTGTTTTATCCCGCTATTTTTGAGCAGTAATACTCCCACCTCAAAATGCAGCGAAAGCATTGTCCAGCTCCAGTGGCTAGAATGTTCGATGGCTTCGCTTCTTCCTACGAGGTAAAAAAACCTCTACGTCAGAAGCTCCATCCCTCTCACATTCTGAACGAGCCACTTCCGCTTTTCTTAAGAAGTTAGGTGGGAGATAAACAGCTGGCATGCGCCCGATTGGTGAGGGCTGATAATCAGTGGGTGATGAAGAAAACCCCCACTGATTAAAGTTTCACTTTATAGCATTTCCTCACATTGCGTATTCACAACTTGTTAACAGTTACCATTTATAGAGTGGGGTCTTGATGTCCATATTAGTATTACAAGCATTATATAAAATCCTCTTTCTCTTTAGATAGGGCCGGCTATGTATAGAAGTAGTCAGGGACTTTTTCTGTCACATGCAAGGTTTAAAACAAAAAGAGAAAGCGAAGGAAATAAGTGAAACCTCCACTACTGGAAAGTTCACTTTATATAAAGAAGTAAGGAGTGTTTCGTATGGTAAAACGAAAGGTGAGTCGTAACGCAGCTGCAAAGAACAATCAAACTCCAAAAGAAAGCTTGCCAGATGCGGAATTTGCAGTAGAGTACGAAAATGAAGATGTTGCAAAATATGCAAATCGTAATTCAAAAAAAGGTCAGAAAAAATGAGGCGTTTTTACAAACGTCTCATTTTTTCTGACTGTTTATTTTAATGTTGATAATGCGCTGACACTAGCTGCGTATAATTCACATTGTGTCGTTTTCGGATTGTAGTAGGCAACAACGAAAGAAGGGTTTGAAATCATTTCACCATGCTTCATGTAATGGTGGTAATCAAATGGTATATGCTCTACAATCGTGTGTTTATACAAGTCTTTTTCCATCAATTGAAGAACAGCAAATTTATCTCCTAGAATACTTGGTTGTTCTAAAATTCTTTTATAGTAGGCATTTACTTCTTCTTTCTTCCTTTGTTCTGTTGTCCATGATTTACGTGGGCGATATTTATGATTTTGTAAATAATCAATTGTCATTAACCCTTTAATTATATGGAGTTTTGCAGTTTTTCTTGATTGTAAAAACTGATACAGGCGTTGGAATAAATCTTCTAGTTGGTGTCCAATTCGTATCCACCCTTGTGTATCCCAGTAAGAGCCAAATTCTTGAAAGAAGTCAAAAGGTGTATCAAATACATGGGATACGATATATGACACAGTGTTGTCCATACGATGGGCATTCCAATATTTTTCTAATACATCTTCAACTTGTTTAATTCGAATAATATCATCGAATGATAGTACATTATTTCCAAGCATTTCATACGGTGCATTCTCCATGTATATATATTGATGATCATTTGCGCGAAGTCGAAGCCCTGTACCACGCAGCAATTTTAAAAAGCCAAGTTGTAATTCTTCTGGTCTTAATGCAAAGACATCATTAAATGTTTTTCGGAAGGATTGATAGTCTTCTTCAGGAAGTCCGGCAATTAAATCTAAATGTTGATCGATTTTCTGTCCATCGCGAACCATTGTAACGGTTCTTGTCAATTTCTCAAAGTTTTGACGTCGTTTTACAAGGTCGTTCGTTTGATCATTTGTAGATTGTACACCGATCTCAAAGCGGAACAAACCTGGGGGAGCGTGTGTATTTAAAAATTCAATGACCTCGGGCCTCATAATATCAGCTGTGATTTCAAATTGAAATACGGTTCCATCTACGTGTTCGTCAATTAAAAATTGAAACATTTCCATTGCGTAGCTACGGCTAATGTTAAAAGTACGATCGACGAATTTAATAATACGTGCACCATTTTGCATTAAATAGCGAATATCTTCTTTAATACGTTCACGATCGAAGTAACGGACGCCGACCTCAATAGAAGATAAACAAAATTGACAGCTAAACGGACAACCACGGCTCGTCTCGATATAGGTAATGCGTTTACTTAAATGTGGAATATCTTCTGGGAAACGATATGGAGATGGTAATTCTTTTAAATTTAGTTTTTCACGTTGTGGTTTGATTACATAGGTACCATCATCTTTTCTAAATCCAATACCGTCAAGATTTTCAAATTGCTGTGTGCTTTGTATTTCAAATAGAAGATTTTTTACAGCCATTTCTCCTTCACCGATAATAATAAAATCAATTTCAGGAACACGTTTTAGCCAATGTGGCACATCGTATGTAACTTCTGGACCACCAACAAAAATAATAAGATTTGGATTAATCTTTTTAAGCATTTGAATGACTTCAATTGTTTCTTCGATGTTCCAAATATAACAGCTAAATCCTATTACATCCGGCTTGCGCCTATGTAAATCCGTAACAATATTCATGGCAGGATCGTTAATCGTATATTCAGCCATCTCGAGATCAAATTCTGGCTGGGCATATGCCTTAATATAACGAATTGCTAGGTTTGTATGGATGTACTTTGCGTTTAACGTACTAATAATAATGTTCATATTTTAACCCTCAACTTTAATTTAAAATTACATTGTTTAGTATAGGCATATATATGGAAAAAAACAACATTCACAAGAAGTTGAATTTACAAAAAAAAGGACACTTTTTCTCTTACTGCTCATATAATTTACCAATAGAAAAAAAGTTGGTTAAAGGAAAGAAGGGAGTAGAGGTGAAGAAAAGAGTGCATGAGAAGATCATTTTATATGCATATATACTGCGGAAATTACGCATTATTAATGAACAAGAGAAGAATGCTATGCTGCAAATTATGATAAATAAAAGAGCTCTATAATAGGGCTCTTTTTATTTGGATAAAGTTTAGGGAACATGGCGAAAGCGTATTGACAAAAAGGTGTTCTCATGTGATAATTCAATTAAATTTTTCGAATTATCTAAAAATACTGCCTTTTACATAAAAATAGAAGATAACAATACGGGGGTGACAATGTGTTATTGTTTTTAAAGAAATGGAAAGAATTACGGGATATTAAGATGGAATTGGCTCTTCGCGATTGGTTTTATGGGACAAAAATTAGTTTATCGATACGTACGTCTAAAGATCCGCTTACATTTTTAGTTAATATAGAGGGAAAAGATAAAGGCCTCTTTGTGGAAGATGATTTTATTGTAGTTAACAGTACGTGTGAACCAGTATTTGCGATTGATGAGAAACCGGCTTCTGAATCATTTATGCACGCAGATATTTATAAAAAAAGTCAGGCGGAATGTATTTTACAAGTACAAACAGTTGATAGTCACTTAATGTCGGAGTTATATGGAAAAGAAGGGGAAGTAACATTTGAACAGAGGAATGTAGAACGTGTTTTTGGGAAAGAAGGCATTACAGGTATTACAATTCCAATTGTAGAAAATGAAAGTAAATTTGCAAATTTGTTAGAAGAGAGTGTGCCTTGCTTTACTAAAGGTGGTGGAGCAGTACTTGTTCACAATTATGGATTAATTGTATGGGGAACAACGCCAGAAGAAACGAAAAAATGGTTAGAGGGATTAGAGTACTTAATGAACTACCATGTAAAACTGTTAATGATTAAAGGGACAAAAAGTTCGGTGATGTAATTGAAAGGCCTCTTTAGGTAGAAGTACCTAAAGAGAATTAGGATTAGGTAGGAAGTAATATTAAAAAATGAAAGCGTTTTATCCCTGAAGTTTTACTCATAAAATATGGCTCTCCTTATTATATATAGATTACATGTCGTCATGTGGGGAGGAACGTATTTTGCGAGTTAAATATCATTTTCTTTCAAGGCAACAAGTTGTAACTTGCTTCGAAAATGAAGATGCGGAGCAAGCTTTAGAGATAATGGAACGAAGTGGATACAGAGCGATTCCTGTTTTAGCGGAGGACGGTAAAGCATTTAAAGGTATTATTTATAAAGTGGATGTGTTAGAGAATAAATGTAAGGGGCAAGAAGAAAGAAAAGAAAGTGTTTTTGAGCTAATGAAAAATGAGCAGGCATTTATTTTTGAACGTGATTCTTTCTTTAGAGCTTTTTATACAATTCGCAGACTACCATTTTTATCTGTACTAAATGATTATCATGAATTTATAGGTATTTTAACACATTCTAATATTTTTGATGTGATTGAAGACTCATTTGGAATGAATACCGGTGGGTATATATTAACATTAGCGAAGCATGAGTCGAAAGGAATAATTAAAGAGCTTGGCACATTATTAAAGTTGTATAATATCGGTGGATTATTTACATTAGATAATGGTGATCAATATATTAGACGTCTTATTGTTAATATTGCAGATGATTTGAATCAAAAAGAGTTAGAAAGGTTAGTGGCGAAACTAGAGAAAAAAGGTTTTCGAGTTAGTCATGTAGACCGTATTTAAAAGTAGAGAGAGGCAGAAGCCTCTCTCTATTTTTGTGAAGAAACAGGTGGAGGTGGGGATACAAGATCAGATAAAAAGATAAAATCAGCTTTTTCTTGAATTTTAGGAATATAAGATCTAATGACAGAAGATGTAATTTCACCTGGAGGACCAACGTGACCAATAGCTATCATAATAGGTTCAGTTTTTACTTTTTGCAAGAGAATATTTGCTTGTTTTGTTACGTGAGTTGAAGTATATATATCGTCAAAAAATAGTCTGTTTTCTACAATAGGTACACCAATCTCTTCGCCAACTTTTTTTACAACGCTGTTCGGGCTTGTTTTACTATCTAAATAAAAGAGACCATGTTCTTTACAAACTGATAGTATAATGCGCATTACTCTTTCATCAGCAGTTACTTTTGAACCCATATGATTATTCATTCCAATTGCAAACGGAACTTCTTTAATTGCTTGTTTGATACGACTTCTAATTTCATCATCACTTAAATCAGTTGTAATAGCTTTTGGTCCAAGCCACTCTTTTTTTCCTTTTACGGGTTCCATTGGCATATGAATAATAATTTCGTGTCCTTTTTGATGAGCTGACGTTGCGTCTTGTTTTGTAGATGGAAGAAATGGCATAACTGCAACAGTTAATGGGATAGGCAGTGATAACATTTTTTCCGTTCCTTTCATATTATTTCCAAAGTCATCAATGACAATCGCTACTTTATTTGTGTGAGCATAGGCTGGTACAGAAAAAGTTACGATTGGCAGTAGTGCGGTAAGGAAAAAGATAATCATATATTTTCGCATGTAAAATTCTCCCTTCATATAATACAAAGCATCCATAAATAGATGGGGTTTTCATCCACTGACGATTAATTGAACCAATCGGGTTCGTTAGTATGGGATAAATGATAATCTACTGTTATCGTTTACGTTTTGAATGAATTTAAACGCACAAAATGTCGAAAGTAAAATTGTGAAAAAACGGAAATTCTCTGTTTGATTGGACTTTTTGTTAAAATAAAACAAAAAAAATGTCTATTATTGCGAATGTATTTACAAAGATAGAATAATTTGTAATAATTCTCAAGGTGAGGATAAAGATTTGTAAATTATAGGGAGAAAATGTTTGATTTTCTGAACGTTCGTATTTAATAGGAATGAAATACAGATTATGAAAGGATATCGAGGGGGATACGCATGTTTGTAGCAAAAAGGAAATCTACAATGGACAAGCTTTTGTATGATATTCATGTGAAGCGCGAAGAAATGATCCATTTAGGGCTTACAAGTGGATTTAATAGCTTGGAGACAATTCAAGTAAGTCAAGAATTGGATAAGCTTATTGTGAAATATCAAAGTTACAAAGAGAACAGGGTGTCGAAATGGTTTTTCATGATAAAAACATCATTCTTTAAAGTGACACACAATGAGAAAGCGAATGCGTTTTGGACGACATTTATGAAGTAATCATCCCGTATGAAAATGGGATGATTACTGTGAATGGAGCGGGAGTATAATGCATACTGTTGTTCCTATATTTTCTGTACTTTCAATTGTAATTTGACCATTATACATTTCAATAATTCTTTTGCATACGACAAGTCCTAGTCCCGTTCCTGTATCTTTGTTTGTGAAAAATGGATGAAAAATACGTTTTTGGATATGTTTCGGAATTCCTTTTCCTGTGTCTATAATCTGTAATTGTGCCATACTTTCATTTGCTTCGACTGTAATAGTCAATGTATCATCTGATGACATTGCTTCAAAAGCATTTTTTGTAATATTTAAAATAACTTGTTTAATATGATCGCTTGAACAGCGAATAGGAAGTGGATTTTCAGACATATGTATGTAAAGTTGTACGTTATGTAAATTTGCCTCGGATTGAATAATTAATGAAACTGCTTTTACAATGTCCCTTAAATCGTATGTTTTTTCAATAATAGCAGTTGGTTTTCCAAGGATAAGGAATTCACTGACAATTTCGTTAATCCTTTCGATTTCTTGTTCAATAACAGAAAAATAAAATTGATCTTTTTCATTTGTGTGTGTTTCTTTTAAAAGAGTAACAAGTCCTTTAATGCCTGTAAGAGGATTACGGATTTCATGAGCTGTACTTGCAGCGAAGGAACCAACTAATTCTAGTTTTTGTACTTCATTTTGTTTTCTTTCCAATTTTGTTTGCCTTTTTAGAAGAATGTATTTTATAACTAAAAATAAAATATTCATAAGAAACAATATTATTAAACAGCCCATAAAGACGTTACGATATAAAACGTTTTGTTGAATAGGTAATGGATAAATAGAAACGCTCCACGGTAATCTTGTTAATGGAATAGTAATTTGTTGTGTGTTTTTGGGGGCGAATTTAGGATTATTATCGTGTAAAAATGTAATTCCATACTTATCCAATACTTCAAAGTGATATTTTGGTTTAATTGCATTTAAAGACGTTGCAATGTAGTCAGATCGTAGGGTTGCTAATAGTAGTCCGGAAACATCTTTATTTTTATTGAAAACAGGAGTAGCAATCACAATCACTTTATGTCCAGAAGCACGATCTGTAATTGCAGATGAAACCGTCGTCTGTTTATTTTTTAAAGTTTCTTTTGCATAAGAACGATCAGTAATATCGATAGAATTTTTTAATCCCAATGATGATAATGTAACTTTAAGATCTGTATTTGCATAATACAGGCCAGAAAAGCGTTCGTCGTTTTCGTCTGTACTATGGAGAACTTGTTGTATTTCATTATCATTTTGCGATTTTGCGCTAATAACCATCGCAAGCATTTCTAATGCAGATGTTGCTTCTCCTAGATAACGATCTAAGTAGTCTCTATATAAAAATACGACTGTATGAGCTGCTTGTTTATTTTCTTTTTCCATTGTATATTTTTGGTGTAAAAACAAGATAGAGCTAATACAAAGGGTTGGCAATATAACAAGTAAAATATATAAAAATGTGTTACGTAGTTTTACGTTCAAAATTGCTGCTCCTTTTGTTTTTATTTTCATTATATATAAACATTCTCAAATGTGTAGTGTTTTTATTGTTTTTTGTTGTAATATGTTGAAGCATGACAGTATTTTTTATGATTTTTATTTGAAAAGAAATTTAGTAAAGGATGGAAGTGTTATGACATCTCAGTATGAAGGAGAAGATGTTTCTAAATCGTTAAAAGTATTTATTGCTTTATCACGTGTACAACGCTCTGTTATGGATATTGCCAATAAGTCTATTCAAAGCAATGGATTAAATCCAACCGAATTTGCTGTACTAGAACTGTTATACCATAAGGGAACTCAACCATTACAGCAAATTGGGGAAAGAATTTTAATTGCAAGCGGTAGTATTACATATGTTGTTGATAAATTAGAGAAAAAGGGACTTGTTGAGCGAAAACCTTGCCATAATGACCGTCGTGTAATTTATGCTCATTTAACAGAACTAGGAATACAATTAATTTCGAGTATTTTTCCAAACCATGAGCAAGTCATCCATGAATCATTTCACATGCTAACAAAGGATGAAAAGGATCAACTATTAATGTTGTTAAAAAAGATAGGGAAATATGAGAAATAATAAAAAACTTTGAATGTATTTCAAAGTTTTTTATTTATCCCGCTATTCGTGGGCAGTAAGACCTCTATATAGGTACAAATTGAAAAAATGACATAAAATCGCCTCTCTAGTTGGGGGAAAGTATTTGGTCATGCATAGCAGCAACTTATATGTAGAAAAATCAAAAAGGATTTCTATATCTTAAGATTTAGAGAGAATAAAGGGAATTTACGAAATATATGGAATTATAGTAAGTGGATGTTTTTTAGAAAAGAAAGGGGTTATTTCTATGTCGTTTGAAAATTATGAATACAAGCGTCCAAATATGGATGAAGTGAAGAACAGGTTTACAGAGACTTTACAGCAGTTTAAGAATGCTAAAACAGTGGAAGAACAAAAAGAAATAATTGCACAGATTAATGCAATTCGTAATGATTTTAGCACTATGTATAACATATGTTATATTCGTCATAGTGTAGATACAACGGATGAATTCTATAAAGAAGAGCAAGATTTCTTTGATGAATATTCACCAATTGTGAAAGGCTATGTGACAAAATATTACGAGGCATTAACACAATCTCCATTTCGAAAACAGTTAGAAGAATATTATGGTATACAGTTATTTGCACTTGCAGAGGCTGAAATGAAAACATACTCTGATGAAGTAGTAGCAGATTTGCAGTTAGAAAACAAGTTGTCTTCTGGGTACACACAGTTATTAGCAGCAGCTAAAATTTCATTTGAAGGAGAAGAACGAACGCTTTCACAACTTGCTCCGTTTATGGAGAACAGAGATCGTAATATGCGTAAACAAGCAAGTGAAGCATATTATGGATTTTTAGCAGAGCATGAAGAAGAATTAGACCGTATTTATGATGAACTTGTAAAAGTAAGAACGACAATTGCGAAGAAACTTGGTTTTAATAATTTTGTTGAGCTTGGATATGCAAGAATGTATCGTACAGACTACAATGCAGAGATGGTTGCGAATTTTCGCAAACAAGTACTTGATTATATTGTTCCCGTTGCAACTGAACTTAGACAAAAGCAACAGGCTCGTATTGGAGTAGAGAAGCTTGCTTATTATGATGAGAACTTTGAATATCCATCTGGTAATGCAGTGCCAAAAGGTGATGCAGATTGGATTGTGAATCATGGCAAAACGATGTATAGAGAACTGTCAGAAGAAACAAATACATTTTTTAATTTTATGTTAGAAAATAATTTACTAGATCTTGTTGCTAAAAAAGGAAAAGCTGGCGGAGGCTATTGTACATATATTGAAAACTATAAAGCACCGTTTATTTTCTCAAATTTTAATGGAACGTCTGGTGACATTGATGTGTTAACACATGAAGCAGGACATGCTTTCCAAGTATATGAAAGCCGCCACTATGAAATTCCAGAATATAACTGGCCGACATATGAGGCGTGTGAAATTCATTCTATGAGTATGGAATTTTTCACATGGCCATGGATGAAATTATTCTTTGAAGAAGATGTAGAAAAATATTATTTCTCACATTTAAGTTCAGCATTGCTATTTTTACCATATGGTGTATCTGTTGATGAATTCCAGCATTTTGTATATGAACATCCAGAAGCATCACCAGCTGAGCGAAAAGCAGCGTGGCGTAACATTGAAAGAAAATATTTACCACATCGTGATTATGAAGAAAATGATTATTTAGAGCGCGGTGGCTTTTGGCAACGCCAAGCACATATTTATAACTCACCATTTTATTATATTGACTATACGTTAGCACAAATTTGTGCATTCCAATTTTGGAAACGTTCTAGAGAGAATCGTCAAGAGGCATGGGAAGATTATGTTCATCTTTGCCGTCAAGGCGGCAGTAAATCATTTTTACAATTAGTTGAAGTAGCAAATTTGACATCACCATTTGCTGATGGGTGTGTGAAAGGTGTAATCGATGAGATTCATGCTTGGTTGAACGGAGTAGATGACACAAAATTGTAAAAAATATTCATTATTTTTTATGGATTTACAATCGACAATTATTGGGAAAAATGAGATAATAAAAGAAAATTTAGAATAATTAAACGAAGAGGTGTTTCTTGAAAAGAAGCGCCTCTTTTTAACCAAATAAGGGGGGAGAAATATGATGCAATCTTATGCAAATATGAATATGGAAACGTTGCTACATGGAATGGCATCTACGAGACAGATGCTTTTATCAGAAATTGAAATGTTAACAGATACAGAAATTAATACGAAGCCGCGCCGTGATAAATGGAGCATTATGCAAGTGTTACATCATCTTCATCTTGTTGAACAATCTGTTACATCTGCTATAGTATATGCGCTTCATAAAACTGAAAGAAAAGTTGTTCCACCAAAAGACCTTCAAGCTACACTCGATCGAACAAGAAAGAGAGAAGCCCCTCAACAAATGCAACCAACAGAGACATTAATGAAAAAAGCACAAATGCTGCAATTGCTGCAAAGTTCAAGAGAAAAGCTTTTACATGTTCTGCATAGTATTGTAAATGAAAAAGAACTATTTGAAAAATCGCTCAAACATCCTATATTTGATGAGCTTAATTTATATCAGTGGGTACAATTCTTAGACTTACATGAACAGCGTCATCTGACACAGCTAAAAGAAGCAAAACATGCAATTTTGCAAAGATAAAGTGAAACTTCCATCAGTGGTGTTCTGATGGTTAGTAGAACCAATCGGGCATTTACGGGCAGTTATCCTCACCTATCTTCTTTGTTTCTCTCTGAATATTGGTGAGGGTCATACTGCCCACGAATAGCGGGATAAAGTAAAATGTCCATCAGTTGATTTACTAGCTGATGGATTTTTTATGGTTTTTTTACACCACTCAGTATATGTATATTCTTACTTCATATGTTGGAACATATATAAGGACATCTTACAAGGAGTTGAAATAATGGGAAATAAAAAACGGGAGCAAGAACGACAATGGAAGGCACGAAAAGAACATCAGCAGCCGCATGGGAAAGTGAAGACTTTTGCAGAACTTGTGGATGAAACGAAAAAAACGTAATGCAGTTGCATTACGTTTTTTTCGCTAAGGGAAATGTAAGAAGAAAAGTTGTTCCGATGTTCCTTTTGCTAGAAATGTCAATTTTTCCATTCATTGCTTTTATAACACTAAAGACAACCATCATTCCAAGGCCTGTTCCCTTCTCTTTTGTGGAGTAAAAAGGGGAACCAAGGCGTTTTATTTGTTCATTGCTCATACCGATTCCGGTATCTTGAATATGTAATTGGATGTGTTTATTAGCAGGTGTTAAGGTAAATGTAAGATCCCCGCCGTTTGGCATTGCTTCAATACAGTTTTTTAGAATGTTTAAAAGACATTGGTTGAGCTTTTGTTTTTCTCCTATTATATAAAATGTTTTACTTTGTTTCGTATAATGAATACGAACGTTAGAAAGGTTTGCTAATGGTGTCATGAGCGTAAGTGCATGGAGCAACTCTTCCTCTAACTGTAATATTTGTACTTTTTCAATACTTGGTTTTGCGAATGTTAAGTAGTCTGTTAATACATGATTTGCTTGATCAACACCACGCATAGCAATATCTAAATATAACAGTTGTTCTTGTTCTGAATAGTTTTTTGATTGTAGCAATTGAAGAAATCCCCTTGTTGATGTAAGAGGGTTTCGAATTTCATGTGAAATAGAAGCAGCCATCTCACCGATAAGTTGAAATTTTTCGGCGTTCACAAGTTCTTTTGCAAGACGGACTTGTGATTGTAATACGTCCAGTAAGTATAAAATTAAAATTGTTCCTATAATTGTGCATAACTCATATGTAACGATATAAGATGTATAGTCCTTTGGATTTGGAACGATAGATAAAAAATAGGGAATCCAACCAATGCCGTATATTAGGCTGTAAAAAAAAGCTAAATACATTTTTGTTTTGATTTTCCCTTTTATATATATTTTGTATGTTGTAATGAGAAAAATGTACAAAGTGAGAGATGCAATAAAAGAAGGTATGAGGCCGCCTCCGCCAATAAAAAAACGATAAAGGTTCATAACACCTAAAATTGCACCACCTGCTACTGGTCCTCCAGATAATGTTCCGACAATGAGCACAATATGTCGTAAGTCAAATTGAAAACCGTAATCAACTTTTGCGGCAAACGACATACAGACAATAGCGGTAATGCTGCAAGAGAGAATAAATACAAACGAATTAAGCTTTGGAGAACGATTTCCTTTTTCGCTCCAAAATAAATGATAAATCAACATTGTAACTAGAATAAATAATATATTTAAGAAGAGGTACATAATAAAAAGCTTCAGCTTTAAAACCTCCTTGTAGCGAAAAATAAAGGTTTGGTATATAAAATTATCATACTATTAATATGGAAGAAAATGAAATATTATTTTTAGAAAAAACAGAAAAAATAGACGTTTTTCACTCATATACTTGGTATGTTACAATGTAAGATGAAAGTTAAAGAAGACAATCCATGCATAGCATGGGAGAGGTTCGCGAACTCCCTCTATAAAAAACTAAGAAGAGAACAATGTCCTTTTTGATATTGTTTTGTTTTTTTTAGTATGACAGTTCAAGAACGCTCTTTCTTCTTCGAATCGAAAAAAGAGGAGAATGAGTGAAATGAAAAAGGAAAAAGCAGTTGTTGTTTTTAGTGGTGGTCAAGATAGTACAACATGTTTATTTTGGGCACTTGAACAGTTTGAAGAAGTAGAAACAGTGACGTTTAATTATAATCAACGTCATAAGCTCGAAATTGACTGTGCGGCAGAAATTACAAAAGAATTAGGTGTGAAGCATACTGTACTTGATATGAGCTTGTTAAATCAGCTGGCTCCTAATGCGTTAACGCGTACAGATATGGAAATTACACATGAAGATGGTGAGTTGCCGTCGACATTTGTTGATGGACGTAATTTATTGTTTTTATCGTTTGCAGCTGTGTTAGCTAAACAAGTGGG
The DNA here is from genome assembly GCF_900116295.1 of Bacillus sp. 103mf. Classification (GTDB taxonomy): domain Bacteria; phylum Bacillota; class Bacilli; order Bacillales; family Bacillaceae_G; genus Bacillus_A; species Bacillus_A bruguierae. The sequence continues at coordinate 156,444 of NZ_FPAF01000002.1, read as the reverse complement.
GGCACGTCATATTGTAACCGGTGTGTGTGAAACAGACTTTAGCGGCTATCCAGATTGTCGTGATGTATTTGTGAAATCGTTAAACGTTACACTAAATTTATCGATGGATTATCCATTCGTTATTCATACACCACTTATGTGGATTGATAAAGCGGAAACGTGGAAATTAGCAGACGAACTTGGGGCATTCGAATTTGTCCGTGAAAAGACGTTAACTTGTTATAACGGAATTATTGGTGATGGTTGCGGTGAATGTCCAGCGTGTCAGCTTCGTAAAGCAGGACTTGATAAATATGTACAAGAGCGTGAAGGAGCGAAAGCATAATGACACAAGACTTTTTTGGATTTCGCATTGTTGAAAATTTGCAAAAAATAGATCAAGACATTGAGCGTAAGCAACTAAAGTATCATAATAAGCGTGTGATGGTTAGTAAAGAATTTACGTTTGATGCTGCACATCACCTGCACTGTTATGAAGGGAAATGTAAAAATCTTCATGGCCATACGTATAAAGTAATTTTTGGAATTAGTGGTTATGTGAATGAAATTGGCCTAGCGATTGATTTTGGTGATATAAAAGAAATTTGGAAAAATGAAATTGAAATATATTTAGATCATCGTTACTTAAATGAAACACTTCCAGCTATGAATACAACTGCTGAAAATATGGTTGTATGGATTTTTGAGAAAATGGAAGAGGCACTAACAAAAGGTGATCGACAAAATGAATATAAAGGGGCACGTGTGGAATTTGTGCGCTTATTTGAAACACCAACAAGCTATGCAGAAGTAAGACGGGAGTGGATGATGGGTGAGTAACATTCCTGTGTTAGAAATTTTTGGACCGACAATTCAAGGAGAAGGAATGGTAGTTGGCCAAAAAACAATGTTTGTTCGCACAGCAGGTTGTGATTATAGTTGTGCATGGTGTGATTCTGCATTTACATGGGACGGTTCTGCGAAAGAGCAAATTCGTCAAATGTCGCCGAAAGAAATTTTTTCTGAGCTTGTCCAAATTGGCGGTGAAAATTTCTCACATGTAACGATTTCAGGTGGGAACCCTGCGCTGTTGAAGCATTTAGGAGAATTGATTTCTTTATTAAAAAAGAACGGAATTCGTACAGCAATTGAAACGCAAGGAAGTAAATGGCAAGATTGGTTGCTTCATATAGATGAGGTGACAATCTCGCCGAAGCCGCCGAGTTCAAAGATGACAACGAATTTTGTTATGTTAGATTCAATCATTGATAAGTTAGACGGAAAAGAGTTTAGCTTAAAAGTGGTTGTATTTGATGATCAAGATTTTGTATATGCAAAAGAAGTGCATGAACGTTATCCACACGTTCCGTTTTTCTTACAAGTTGGAAATGATGATACGAAGACGACGGATGATGCTTCGTTAATTCAGCGTCTTCTTATGAAATATGAGTGGCTTATTGATAAAGCTGTGCAATGTAAGGAAATGAATGATGCAAAAGTATTACCGCAGCTCCACGCTTTAGTGTGGGGGAATAAACGCGGTGTATAAGTGAAGGGAGATTTTTAGATGACTGGAAGAAAAGATGAAGATTTAAAAGATGTAACATTACTAGGAAATCAAAATACAAAATATTTATTTGAATATAGCCCAGAAATTTTAGAGACGTTTGATAATAATCATCCGAATCGTGATTATTTTGTAAAATTTAATTGTCCAGAGTTTACAAGTTTATGCCCAAAAACAGGCCAACCAGATTTTGCGACAATTTATATTAGTTATATTCCAGAACAAAAAATGGTAGAGAGTAAATCTTTAAAGTTATATTTATTTAGTTTCCGCAACCATGGAGATTTCCATGAAGACTGTATGAATGTAATTATGAATGACTTAATTAAGCTAATGGATCCACGTTATATTGAAGTATGGGGTAAGTTTACACCACGCGGTGGTATTTCTATTGACCCATATTGTAACTATGGACGTCCAGGTACAAAATATGAAAAAATGGCTGAATATCGTTTAATGAATCATGATTTATATCCAGAAACAGTAGATAATCGTTAAGAAAAGAGGGGGCTTGCCCCCTCTTTTCTAGTATTCTATGTATGTTGCGTAATAATTGTATAGTTTTTATGATTGACAACAGTAAGAGGTTCCATATCTAGCTCTCTAAAATTATCCATAATTGTTATATCAACGATAACGGAGTTTTTATTTACTTTTTGAACGCGCCCTTGTAAACCGTTTTTAAATTCAATGATATCTCCAGCTTCTGCGATTTTCATAAGCAACTCTCCTTGTTACATTTTTACGAAAAAGAGAACAAGATTCGTTCTTTTTGTATTTCCCTTTATTTTGAACGATATTTTCTCATTTGTAAATGTTTCCATGATATTTTTTTGAAAAAAATACTAATTTTTCACAATTGTTTTATAGTAAGAATCGCATATTTATTGTAAGGTGAATATAAGAGCATCCTGAAATGGAGACGATAATATGGTATTTGAGATTGTAGGAAGCTTTATAGCTATTGTGTTGTTTCTATTTGCATATACGAAATTAAAAATGATTCGTGAACATGAAACATACATATACTATGAGGGCGTTGATAGCGCTCCTTCTTTTTCTAGTCATGAAGATGGAAGTGCTGAATAATATAAGTGTGTTCTATATAAATCCAAATTTAAAAATCTACATAGAAACCCTCTTTCTTTTTAGGCGAGCGAGAGCATCTGGCTATACATAGAGGCGGTCAGGGCCTTTTTCTGCCACATGCAAGGTAAAATAAAAGGAGAAAGCAAGTAGCGGTCCTATTGTATTCTGCATAGCCGCTGGAGCTGGATCATAAAGAAAAGCAGAGCCGACCGTTTAGGCCTGTTGGCTAAGGTTCTTTCACACATAAGGTGTTTTTTACCTTCTTGTGTGGAAAGGTTTTTAGACATGAGGGCCTAGGAGGCAAGACAAAGGTGGCCAAAAATTAAAATGGATTTATATAAGGAAAATGTTGAACGGAGAGTGAGAAAGATGCAAATTTCTTTCATACGTCATGGAAGCTCTAGTGTTCAAAAGAAAACGATTACAGTACAAGAATTTCAAGAATGGTTACAAAGATACGAGCATGAAGATATTATGAGAGAAATAGAAATTCCAATTGAAGCAATTGAAGTGGTTGAATCTTCTAAATTTATTGTATCGAGTGATCAGAAAAAAGCTGTTCAATCAGCAACGATGTTGACTAACAATGTTATTTTTATGCAAAATCCCCTTTTTCGCGAAGCTGCCGTTCCTTCTATTTTACCTGTTCCGAAATGGATAAAGTGTAAGCCGGAAGTATGGATGTTTTTGAGCCGAGCATTTTGGATGATTGGTTATTCGAGGGATGTTGAATCTTACTTAGAAGTACAGAGAAGAGCGAAGCAAGCGGCCGATGTGTTAGTTGGATATGCAAATGTATATCAGCGAGTTACGCTTATTGGGCACAGTTATTTTAATGCGATGATTGGTAAAGAGTTAAGTACGCGGGGATGGCGTGGACCACTGCTATTTCATAATAAACCGTGGGGGTGTACAATTTATACGTTTCGTGAAGTGACAGAAGGAAATGTGTTTGTAACGTATACATAAAGTGTAATAGGTGTAATACATATAATACAAAGGCACAATTATTATTTGATAATTGTGCCTTTGTATTATATATGTTTAACTAAATGAGCATATGGTTCGCCCACAAGCATAAGTGTGTTATCTTGTGTATAGCCGAGTTTTTTATAAAGAGAAAACGCAGGTTTGTTTTCTAAGTTTACTAGTAAAGAAATTTTGTCATGCCCTTCTTCTTGAGCGTGTGTTTCAGCAGCAAGAATTAAATTTGAACCGATACCTTGTCCGCCATATGTAGATGAAACAGATAGAGTATCAATATAATATTCATCTTCTTCTGCTTCTTTTTCTAATATAATAGAAGAATCTTGTTTAATGTCTCGTAACCGTTTCACAATGGGGGCATCTAGTTTAGTTGCGACACTTCCGTGGTAGGCTACAATAATACCAACAGCCTTTCCATTTCGTTCTTCAACAAAACAATTTTCATAACTGAGTCGGTTTTGCTTTTTCGTAAACCAATATTCTAAACCTTCTAGAACTTCTGTTTCATTTGTGCTACCTGTTAATTTTTCAGCAATTTCATGCAGTGCGTTGTACAATAAAGGAGATATTGCGTTAGCATCTGTTTGTTTTGCTTTCCGAATCATGATATCCCTCCTAGTGTCCATTTTATTGTATCATAAGAGTTAGCATGATACGAAATGATTTGCTGTATTAGGAGTGGATTGGATATATTTAAAAGTGGTCGTAAAGTAAAAATACGACAGAAAGGTGATTAGCGTGGATAAACAACAAGTAAATATGATTTTAGATCAGCTTAAAAATAAAGAAATAGAAGAATATGTTGTGTCAAAAGAAGTGTTTTATACATTTCGCCAAGTTTTAGTAGAACGAGAAGATTTTAAACATTTTCGAGGTAACGCACAGCACGGTGGGAAAATCATTTATACATATATGGAAACGCCGCGCTCATAAGGAAAAAAATTGCTCTTGCTAAGAGTCGGATAACGAGAAAGGAGAGGAGTTTATTTGGGAGAGTTTAAGCAAGGAATACTTCCGCACTGGGACTGTTTTTGGAAAGATGAGAAAGGAAGGAAATTTGTTGGGATGGTTATGTTTCCCGAAAAGCGAAAGCGAATGAAGGAAATCATAAGGCAATTAAAAATAGCATATGAACAAGAACAAAGTGTGTTTGTAGTCGCAAAACTTCAAAACTCTATTCAAAAAGTTAAAGGTACGATTGCGTATTTCGATGAAGAATCACCTGTTTTTACGATGCAATGTAAAGATGAGAGTTTCTATCATATTTTTTTGAGCGATATCGTGCGCGTACAAACGTTTAATTAAAACAGCAGCATGTTTAAACGTGCACTAAAAAAGGGGAATTGAAAGTTTTAACTTATATATAGAAAAAATGTGTAACCGGTTTCGAACAGTTTCTAATAGGGAAACTGTTCGTTTTTTTATGACAAATGAGCAATAGATTTCGCATGTATGTTTCTTTTTTTGACAATTTGTTGCGATGAACTTTTTTGGAAATGTGGGTAAATCCGTTGACAACTTTTTTGAAATACACTTTATTGACATGTGTTTTAGAATGTTGTTTCATATTCTTTGTATTGTAAAAAGATCGACCTTTCTTGTCGAAAAAATAAATTTTTAAAAAGAAAGAAATTATACATATATCTTGTGTCCTTTTTTAAAAAGTAATACAATATATAGAGAATTCATCAGGAACGAACATGATGTGAAAAGATGTAAAAGGAGGGTCGGAGATGTTGGTTGCATATGATTCTATGACAGGAAACGTGAAGCGTTTCATCCACAAATTAAATATGCCGGCCGTTCAAATTAATGAAAATCTCGTATTAGATGAAGAATTTGTCCTTATTACGTATACAACAGGTTTTGGAAATGTGCCGGAACGTGTTTTGGAATTTTTAGAACGTAATCATGAACGCTTAAAAGGAGTAGCTGCAAGCGGAAATCGCAATTGGGGAGATATGTTTGGAGCGAGTGCAGACAAGATTGCAACGAGATATGAGGTGCCGATTGTATCAAAATTTGAGTTATCTGGAACAAATAAAGATGTAGAATTTTTTAAAGAGAGGGTGCTGGAGATTGCGACACATTGAATTGAATAATGAGATCACGCAAATGCAGGACGGGTTCTATCAGCTTCACAAAGATAAAGAGGCACTAGCAGTCTTTATGGAAGAGGCGAAAGAGAATACCGTTCATTTTGATAGCGTGGCTGAACGCATCGAGTATATGTTAGAGCATGATTACTACTATGATGTGTTAAGTGAATATAAGATGAACGAGGTGGAAGCTGTATATGATATCACATACGGCGAAAAGTTCGAGTTTCAATCTTATATGGCAGCATCTAAGTTTTATAAAGATTACGCGTTAAAAACGAATGATCAAAAACAATACTTAGAAAGTTATCCTGATCGCGTGGCAATTGTATCGTTATATTTAGGACGAGGAAACGTCCAGAAGGCGAAGCAATTCGCGAGTATGATCGTAAAACAAAACTATCAACCAGCGACACCAACCTTTTTAAATGCAGGAAGAAGCAGAAGAGGAGAAATGGTGTCTTGTTTCTTGTTAGAGATGGACGATAGCTTAAACTCGATTGGGTTTAATATTAATACTGCGATGCAGTTAAGTAAGATTGGTGGAGGCGTTAATTGAGTAGCGTCAACTAGTAGAAATGCTAGTTACAAGAACCTCGTTAATTCGGTGGAAGTCTTAAACTTTTAAGATAATACCGAGCCAAGTTAGTTAATCAGTTTATGGCATTATTCCTACTTAGGGGTGGATGTTTTGCAACACATATATAAAATCACTAATGTAAGTGATGGAAAGTTTTATGTAGGCAGAACTGATAATTTATCCACAAGATTTTCAACACACAAAAAATTACTCAATAAAGGTATTCATCATTGTATTCATTTACAAAGAGCATGGGATAAGTATGGGGAAGAGAATTTTATCTTTAGGTCTTTTAAGATTTTTAATACAGGAAAAGCGTTAGACGATTTACATTTAGCTAAGAATTTAGAACAGCATTTCTTGGATACTTTTTTAACTAGAAATCTTTTGTACAATACTTCTTGTTCTTCTGAAACGGGTGCTGTAAAAGGAGAAGCTCATCATTTTTATGGGAAAAATCCTCGAGAGTGGATGGGCGAGGCAGCATATGAAGAAGCTCTTCGGAAATTAAGGGACAAAACGGGAATAGCAAATCATTTTTATAAGAAGACACATTCTAAGGAAGTTATTGAGGTTTTACGAAAAAAATGCGCTATGTATGGAATAAATAATCCGTTTTTTGGAAAAGAGCATTCTGAAGAATCAAGAGAAAGGATTTCGAAGAAGAAAAAAGGAAAACAGACAGGTATTAGTCCTATCAATGCTAAACAAGTGATAATTGATGGAACGCTTTATAGTTCTTGTACTGAAGCAGCTACAATTATTGGGATTTCAAATGTTGCTATTTCAAATAGGTGTAAAAACCCAAACTTTCCCGATTATATGTTTATTGAGTAAAGAAAACTGATTATCTAAAAGGTGTAACGACCATCGAAACCATATTGCATGTATTTGTAATAGAAGGGAGTAGAGTAGAACACAAGCGGTAGGTGTTCGAAAAGCGAGGGCTCTTCATGAGAAGATTTTTCTCGAAAGAGCATGATATGGTCTGCTCTTACAGGTAACTGTAAGCTGTCTCAGGTGAGACGCGTTAAGTTTAGCGAACTTGACGGAACGTGTTAGGTGCACTTAATCTTTCAAAGCTGCGAGCACGCGGTGAGCAAATTAAAGGTATTGAAAATGCAGCAAGTGGTGTTGTACCAGTTATGAAATTACTTGAAGATTCGTTTTCATATGCGAATCAGTTGGGTTAACTTATGGCTCAACTATAAAACCGGGTCAATTGCTGGAACGCCTGAGTATATCGAGGTAGGATACTGCGGAGAAATTACGTAGCGCCCCCTAAAAATCCAAGATTGCAGGAAATCAGCAGCCGAGCTCCTAAGTCTGTTAGATAAGGAGAAGGTTCAACGACCAAGTAGCTATGTAGGCGACTATATAGCTCGAACCTGGCTTCTCAAAACGAGATTGTATAAGTTGAGAAGAAGATATGGTCTGAACTCTGTAGCGATATAGAGAGGGTAGCAGAAATGACTATCCCCCATACGTTTTAAAAGTATGGAGTAACAATATGCAAAGAAAAGGTGCAGGAGCAGTATATTTAAATATTTTCCATTGGGACATTATTGAGTTCCTCGATACAAAAAAAATAAATGCCGACGAGAAGAGCCGTATTCAATCTCTTTCCATCGGAATTATCGTTCCAAGCAAATTCTTTGAGCTTGCTGAGAAAAACGAACCATTCCATGTTTTCGCACCTTATACAGTGTATAAAGAGTACGGAAAACATTTAGACGATATTGACATTGATGAAATGTATGACGAACTGATGAGTAATCCAAATATCAAAAAGAAACCACTGGATATTAGTGCACGTGATATGCTCATTAAAATTGCAATGATTCAGCTTGAGTCTGGTTATCCATACTTAATGTTTAAATCAAATGCGAATAAGCAACATCCGTTAAAGGGTATTGGAACTGTGAAGATGTCGAATCTTTGTACAGAAATTTTCCAGTTACAAGAAACATCTGAAATTAATGATTATGGTACAGATGATATTATTCGTCGTGATATTAACTGTAACTTAGGATCATTAAATATCGTGAACGTAATGGAGAATAAAGAAATACGTGAAGCGGTTCATGCGGGAATGGAAGCTTTAACAGCTGTTTCTGATATGACAATTATTCCGAACGCACCGACTGTGAAAAAAGCAAATGAGGAGCTTCATTCTGTCGGTCTTGGAGCAATGAACTTACACGGTTATTTGGCGAAAAATAAAATTGCTTATGAAAGTGCAGAAGCGAAAGAGTTTGCTCGTACATTCTTTATGATGCTAAATTACTACTCCATTGAAAAAAGTATGGAAATTGCAAAAGAGAAAGGTGAAACCTTTAAAGACTTTGAAAAGTCAGATTATGCAAATGGCACATACTTTGAGAAGTATGAAACAACGGATTATAGTCCGGTAACTGAGAAAGTACAGCAATTATTTGAAGGAATTCATGTTCCAACAAAAGAAGATTGGACAAACTTAAAAGAACAAGTACAGAAGCATGGTTTATATAATTCATATAGATTAGCAATTGCTCCGACACAATCGATTAGTTACGTGCAGAATGCGACATCATCAGTAATGCCAATCGTAAGCCAAATTGAATCAAGAACGTACGCAAATGCAACGACATATTATCCAATGCCGTATTTATCAAAAGATACGTTCTGGTACTATAAATCTTCTTACGATATGAATCAGTTTAAGCTCATTGATTTAATTGCAGAAATTCAAGAGCATATTGACCAAGGGATTAGTACAATCCTGTATGTAAATAGTGATATTTCTACTCGTGAATTAGCACGTTATTATATTTATGCTCATAAAAAAGGATTAAAGAGCTTGTACTACACAAGAACACGTAAATTAAGTGTGGAAGAGTGTGTAGCCTGCACAGTATAATGTATTCTTTTAGTAGAAGAGCATACAATTGATAGTTATCATATAAAACAGCATGAGCAGGGTTAGAAAAATCCTGCTCATGCTTAGTTATGAAATTTACGTTCTAACGTGCGGTTAGATTTTCATTATGAAATGGAAGTTTTACCGCACGTTAGAACGATGCAACAATATAATAAAGGGGCGATTCAATGCGCGCGGTAAACTGGAACAAGAAAGAAGACGATTTTAGTTTAATGTTTTGGAAGCAAAACATCGCTCAGTTTTGGACAGAAGAGGAGATCGCTGTTTCTTCTGACAAAAATACATGGGTGCAGTTATCTAAGGAAGAACAAATTGCTTATAAGCGTGTACTTGGGGGATTAACACTTCTAGATACAAAGCAAGGCGGCGAGGGAATGCCGCTAATTCTTGTGCATCTTGAAAACTTACAAGCAAAAAGTGTTCTTGCGTTCATGGGTGCTATGGAAGAAGTGCATGCGAAAAGTTACAGTCATATTTTTACAACACTCGCAAGTGAAGAAGAAATTGATGAAATTTTTGAATGGGTAGATACACATCCGTTACTTGAGAAAAAATCAAGTATCATTACAAATTACTACCGTCGTTTATTACAGCCTCAAGTAACGAAAAAAGAGCTATACATGGCAATGGTAGCAAGTGTGTTTTTAGAGAGCTACTTGTTCTATAGTGGATTTTTCTATCCGCTGTATTTAGCAGGGCAAGGAAAATTAACGGCGAGCGGTGAAATCATTAATCTCATTATCCGTAAAACATTTGCGGCTCTATCTAGCAATAGATAGTAGAAAATCCCTCTAATTGCTGGGATACCCTGTAGTTAATTGGTGGCTATTGGTTCTTTAAAAGGAATCAGTAAATGAAGCAAGTTAGCTAGGGCAATCAGCAGCGAAGCCTTTAGATAATCTAAAGGAACGTTCAACGACTAGGTGAAAACCGTAGGGCACAAGCGATAGGTGCTCGAAATGGGGGACATCCTATATGGATGGTGATATAGTCTGTACTTACTGGTAACAGTAAGCTGCTTGTAAAAGCGGTACAAGAGTAGCGACCTTGTATGAACATGTTAGGATGAGAGTATCCACGGCGTATTCGTCGGTATTTTAGCACAGCAAGTTTTTGCAGAGCTTTCTGCCGAAGAACAACAAGAAGTACAAAAAGAAACACAAGAGTTATTGATGAAACTGTATGAAATTGAAACTGCATATACAGACGAAATTTATACATCTATCGGTCTTGTGGAAGAGGTAAATCGTTTTGTTCGTTACAATGCGAATAAAGGATTAATGAATTTAGGATTAGAACCGCACTTTGAAGAAGAAGAAATTAATCCAATTGTGTTAAATGGCTTACGTACGGATACGAAAAACCATGATTTCTTCTCTGTAAAAGGGAATGGTTATGTAAAAGCAACAAATGTTGAAAAACTATCAGATGATGATTTTGTATTTAACTTTTAATAAGATGAGTGCTCTATATGTATAGGGCGCTCTTTTTTTATGGAAAATAAGTTTATATAACATTGTTATTTCGTCTGATGTTGTTGATGATATTTTATGAAGAGCAATTATATATAAATCCAACTTGACTTTCCAACACACAAGTTGCCGCCACGCTGAACAAAAAATAACCTGCTACTTTCTTTCTCTCTTTGTTTGAAACTTTGCACGTGGCAGAAAAAGGCCCTGACCGCTTCTACGCATGGCCAGACGCTCTCGACTATCTAAAAAGAAAAGGGGTTTATGTCAGGTTTTTAATTTGGATTTATATATTCGGGGATATAAATTTTGATTTTTAAGATAATATCAAATATATTCCAAATAAACATTTACCTTTTTTGTGTCATAGTGTACTATTTAATTAGTACACTATGACATTAGGAGGAAGAAATGAAAATTGAATTTTCTCCAAACATCCCTATTTACATTCAGGTGATGGAATACATAAAAAAGGAAATTGTAACAGGTCATTTAGCGCCTGGTAGTAAAATTCCCTCTGTACGTGAATTAGCGGGTAAGTTACAAGTGAATCCGAATACAATTCAACGTACATTTCAAGAGCTAGAACGCGAGGGTATCGTTGTGACGCGTAGAGGAATGGGAAGATATGTAGCAACTGAAGGAGAGAAAATTATGGAGCTGCGAAAGGATATGGCAAAAGAGTTGCTTCATGCCTTTATAAATGGAATGAACAACTTAGGGTTTTCAGAAGAGGAAATGTTGTCCATTCTTTATTCTTCATTAGAAGAAAAAAAGGGGGAGAACAGATGCGAGAATTAGTAAAAATAGAAAATCTATGGAAACGTTACGATTTAAAAGCTGTTATTAGAGACGTAAACATAACGATAACAGAAGGAAAAATTATTGGTCTTGTTGGAGATAATGGCAGCGGGAAAACGACGTTGCTGAAAATGATTGTCGGTTTACAGCATCCTTCTCAAGGAGATATTTTCATTGCTGGTAAGAAGGTAAATCGAGAAACGAAAAATATTGTTTCATTCATGTCTGACCGTCCGATATTTGAAGACTGGATGACTGTAAAAGATGCTTTATTTTTTTATCGTGATTTTTATGAAGATTTTGATATTCAAAAAGCGGTGGATACAATTGCGAAATTGAAAATTCCATTAGAAGAAAAAATTAATGCTTTATCAAAAGGAATGGTAGAAAAACTACAGCTTATTTTAACCTTTTCAAGGAATGCAAAACTATATGTACTAGATGAGCCGCTGGGTGGAATTGATCTCGTCTCACGGGAGCATGTACTAGAGTTAATTCTTCAATTTTATCGCGAGGATTGTACAATTTTAATTTCTACTCATTTAATTAGTGAAATTGAAAACTTGTTTGATGAAGTAATTTTCTTAAAAGACGGGGAGATTGTTTTATATGAAAATGTAGAAGATCTTCGTTTTCAAAGAGGAAAAGCAATACACGAGTTGTTCAAGGAGGTTTTTGGACAATGAATCCACTTCTTCATTATTTATATAACTGTAATAAAAAGAAAATATGGGCTATTTACGTAGGATTTATGACGATTTCACTTATTCTTTTATTTAATTTTATGGGTTCTGCTAAGCATATGACCCCAACAAAACAAGATATAATATTAGTTTTGTTTATATTATTATTTAGCATAACAGTATTTTCTATTAGTTTAATAGCAATCTTATCTTTTCGAAGAATGTTAAAAAATTCTATGATTCGTTATACAGCTATTCCTACTAAAAAATATATATGTGCCAACCTATTGTTTTTTACGATAATGTTTATTTTGCTGTCTGTAATAGCTTTAGGATTTGTTCATTTTTTTTCTTTAGATATTTACGGGAAAAATACAAATGGAGAGTTTCAACGAGCGATACAATACTTTTATAAATTTGGGTTGCTGTATCATTTCTTTTCTATCTTTTTATTGATTATAGATTTAACGAATTTTTTGGCTTCTGTATATTTCATAATTGCAATTATAAAACTCTTTAAAGTGAACTCCTTATTAAATAAGGTATTATTTTTCTTTTTTTTCGTAATTCTTGGGTGGGCTCAATTCTTTATAACTGAATTTTTACAAAAAATTGATAAGCATGCATTTTACACAAAAAGCATTAGATTGATGGATAAAAATGGTTTTTTAGAAACGTCATTTTATTTTAATGAAGGGTCAAGTATTTCGTGTGTATGCTTTACTTTGTTATCGACCGTTCTCTTCATATTTATAACATCCTACATTATCGACAAAAAATTAGAAGTTTAAAGGAGGAATAGGCATTGGGAAATGTAGTAGTGAAATTAGAAAATGTTCATAAAAAAATAGGCAGTGCTGAAATTATTCGTGGTCTTTCGTTTGAAGTACAGGAAGGGGAAGTGTACGGTTTCCTTGGACCAAACGGGAGCGGGAAGACAACGACAATTCGGATGATGACAGGGCTGATTTCAGTAACAGAAGGCGATATTACAATTTGTGGTCACAGTATACGTACTAAGCGTGAGAAAGCATTAGAGTATATTGGAGCGATTGTAGAGAACCCTGAACTATATGAATATATGACAGGAATGCAAAATTTAAAGCACTTTGCGAATATGGCAGTAACATCGATTTCTATAGAAAGAATTGCTGAAATTGTAAAGCTTGTTGAATTAGAACACGCGATTCATAAAAAGGTAAAAACATATTCTCTTGGTATGAAACAACGATTAGGGATTGCACAAGCGCTATTACATAATCCCAAAATCTTAATTTTAGATGAGCCGACAAATGGTTTAGATCCAGCAGGAATTCGTCAAATTCGCGATTACTTACAGCGTTTAGCAAAAGAAGAAAACATTGCAGTCATTGTATCAAGCCACTTATTAAGTGAGATAGAGCTGATGTGTGATCGTGTCGTTATTATTCAGAATGGACAATTTGTGCAAGAGTACAGTTTACATGAGCAGGTAAAAGGAGACGGGAAAATTACGGTAGCGTTTGAAGTGGATCAAGTAGAGAAAGCGAATGAACTGCTAAAAGGAACCGTACAAGAAAAGAAAATTATTGTGTCTGTTATAAAAGAGGAAATTCCGCAGCTTGTGAAAAATTTAGTGTATGCTGATGTTCTTGTGTACAGTGTAACAGTTCAAAATAAATCATTAGAAGATGAATTCTTAGCAGTTACAGGGGGAGTGAAAGCATAATGATGAAATTAATCCAAAATGAATTTTTAAAGTTACATGCGAAAAAGAGTATGTATATTTTGTTAGTCGTGCTAGCAGCATTAGAAATAGCAGAAGCAGTTATTCTCAAAAAATGGGCCCCACCTGAATTGAAAATCGAAGGGTTTATGATGTTCGCGGAGCAAAATATCGGTATGATTGCTACATTTGCAACAATCTTTGGAATTACCCTAGCTTCCCACACAATTACAGAGGAATTTCAAAAAGGAACAATTAAACAATTATTAATTCGACCAAGAAAACGAGTTATGATATTATTTTCAAAGTATATTACAGTTCTCTTAGCTATATTATTGGTATGTATTGTTTCTTTATTTACAGCCATGTTAATTGGTCTTATTGCATTTGGCGGGGACACTGGAATGATAACTTTTGCAATTTTATTAAAACGTTTTGCGTATAACATTTTACCGATATTGTTTTATCCAACAGTTGCATTTTTACTAGCTAATATTTTTAGAAAATCAGTTTTACCATTAGTTATTACACTATTTTTCTTTTTCCTAGAGTCAATGTTAAAAATGCTAATATTTCAATTTGGCCAAGGTATAGCAAAATATGTTGTAATGTTCCACTTGAATTTAAATATGTATGATAGTAATGAGTTGTTGAGTCAGGGTGCCAAACCAATATTTTCAGAGTTTAGCTTTACAACTTCCTTGTTATTTGTGTTAGCTCATTTTGCTGTTTTACTTGTTGCTTCTAGTGCATTGTTCCAAAAACGAGATGTTTTATAAAAAATAAATCCTCGCTTAAGCGGGGATTTATTTTGGGGAGTTGTAGGGTTATACAGAGCTAAGTTGATAAATAAAGGAAGAAATTACAGCATATTGATACTATAATATAAATATATCATGTTGGAGGTGTTTTCTATTAATCTTGCATTTTCACGAATTCGGCTTCGCAGTTTTTTTGGATGGATGATTTTAGGCACATTCATTGCATATGTTCCATTAGGGATGATAGGTGGTGAAAGTACTTCAGTCGAATTTGTCTCAGACACTTTAGTTTTCTTTATTTTTCCATTACTTTGGTTGTTTTATAAGATGAAAAAACATAATGCAGTATTTGCAAGTTTTTTTGATAAACCATCATCTATTCCATGGCGACTTATTTTAATGGCTACGGCTATGGGAATGATTTTTTCATTCGGTATATCTTTTATTCAATTTTACATATTAGCTCAGCTGATTCCTGATGTTTTAGTTGATTTGTTAAGTGATGGAAATGCTATTGATATGAGCACTACTTTTACAAAGATTTTAAGTGTCATTTCAGCTTGTATATTTGCTCCAATTATGGAAGAAGTAATCTTTCGGGGCTTTTTCTTAAATCGAATGGCGTACAAGTGGGGTGTGAAACGTGCTATTATCGTTTCTTCACTTATTTTTGGATTCGGTCATGTTGATGTGATTGGTGCATTTTTATTTGGTGTTGTTATGTGTCTTTTATACATTAAGACGAAAAGCTTATGGACAAATATTATCGTGCACGCTTTAAATAATATTGTTGTTAGCATTATTCAATTTACCGATGGCAGCGCACAAGAACCAGTAAAAATTGCTGATTTGCAAGCGCAGAGCAATTTATGGGTTGGTCTTGCTATCATCATTATTAGTTTATTATGGCTTGTTCCCTTTATTCGTCGTAATTGGTGCACCGTAAAAGAAATTGGACTGCCATCATTACAAATCATTCAAGAAGAAAAACAAGCTGATTTGATTGCACAGCAAGCTATATATAGTCAAGTTGTCTTCACAGAGCGCTACATGGCTGTTGAATTACCGGATGAAGCAGTTAATCATTTAGGTTTAGAAGAACGTGATTATGTAAAAGTGGAATTAGTTAATGATACAGTTGTGATTAAAAAAGCAGATGAAAGAGAAAAGCTCTCCTAAAGAAAAATGGAGAGCTTTTTTCTTTAGGAAATAAGAATTTCAACATGAAAGTTATTACCGTTTTTTATATATTTAATGTCTGTTACAGTGCGTATTTTCTTTAAAATTTCTACTTTCTCACCAATTCGCGGAATAGTTGGAACATTATCCCAAATACCAAGCAAATCGTCCGTGGTTTTTGTTTTTTCATAAAACCAAATTTTCACTGTGGTACTCCTTTCTTAGTTTTGTATTTTAATACATAATAAAACATTTTTATTCCTTTTGTAAGAGGTTTTTACGTATTTTTTGAATAAAATTAACAAAAAAATGTATTCAGGAAAGACATGTTCAATATCAGTTGGTAATGCCGCTTCTGATGAGACAATGTGAGAAACCGTTGCCCAATGTTTCAATTACAGCCAGAAATATCATTGTTAATGTTATAGTAAAAAATAATTTTATAGAAAAAAATGAGAATATTTTGTATAATTACATTACAATAATTTTGAAAGCAGGGTGGCGGCTTATGGCACATATTCCAGTAAAAAAACTAGAAATATTATTAGCATTAGCTGATGAAGATAAAAACAAGCAAAAAGAATTTTATGAAACGTTATTAACAACATACGTTTATGTTGCAGGAACAGTTGATATAAAAGAAGGAGATCCACAAGGAACAGTGCATTTACGCTATTTTCAGGGGGAAGGAAGATGGATTTTACCATTTTTTACACAGCTTGAATTTTTACAAGCCGTACTGCCTGAAGATGTACCTGTCATTACGATTCGTGGAAAAGAGTTATTTGATAGCATTGATGCGGAAGCAACAGCAGTCTTAAATATTGGCACAGATCTTGATAAAACATTTACACCTCCAGAAATTGCTGATATTTCTTCAGGAAGAATTTTTAATTACTATCAATAAGGTGCCGTTACCATTTTCCCTATGGGTCATATAGTATAGTAGCTTGACCAAGAAGGGGATGGTAGAGATGGGAAAGAATAATAACTCAAATAAAAATAACAGTAAGAATAACAATAAAAATAATAAAAACAATAGTAATAACAAGAAGAATAAGAAAAAATAAATGTATAGACAAAAGAGAAGCATATCGCTTCTCTTTTGTCTATAACTCTAACAGATGAAGTGAAACTTTTATCAGTATTTGTTCATTCCACAATGAAGGTCATTTGAAAGAATTGGGTGGTTCATGCGAGATAATAAATCCCTGATATGCAGAATACACCAGGACCTTCACCCGTGTTCTCCTTTTGTTTTAAACTTTGCGAAAAGGCAGTGACCGTTTCTATGAGCGCTGAGGCATAACTATTGTAAAAGTTAGCTTGTTTGAACTAATTGTAAATATAAGAAGAAGTCGTGCTCTATATTATAAGCGAATCAGCGGATACCGGAATAAATGGAAAGTGTTTTTTGTCTTCCATTTATTGTAGCAGGGGCACCTAGAGGAACTCCTATATTTGGTTGTATATGACCAATTGGTAAGTCATACAAAAGTGGAATATTATAAGAGACAATGTAATCATATAGAATTTCAGAAATAGATAAAGATGATTTTGAAGATGTACAGTTGTGACAACTTGTAAAGATAACGCCGGCACATTGTTCAAACTTCTTTCCTAAGCGTAGTTGATTTAACATACGATCAACGCGATAAGGCTCTTCTCCAATTTCCTCCAATAATAATAACTTATCTTTCGTATCAATTTCGTACGGTGTACCTAGTGTACTTGTAATTACAGCTAAGTTTCCTCCGACAAGAGGAGCGGTGATGCAACAATTGACGGAATGAAAAAATGCTGCTGCTTTGAGAATAATAGAGTATGGATGAAAAAGTTGTTTGAATGAGGAAAAAGAGAGAGTATCAAGCCCCTTGCCAACTTCCTCCATCATAGGACCATGAAAAGTAACGAGCCTTGCAAATTGCCCAAAAGCGATGTGTAAAGCTGTAATATCGCTATAGCCCCAGAAAATTTTCGGATTATCTCGAATGAGTTCGTAGTTAATAGAAGGTAGAAGGCGACCAGTCCCATATCCCCCCCTCGCACAAAAAATACCTTTTACATATGGATTTGTAAAAGCCTCGTGTAGGTCATGAAGACGAACGGTATCATCTCCAGCTAAATAGCCTCGTTTTTCTTGTACACTCCTTCCGATGATAACGAATAAGCCCATCTCTTCGAACTTTTGTTTTGCTTGAAGAATGTGCTCTATAGATGGCGGACCTGCTGGAGCGATGATCATAACGGTATCTCCGTATTGTAACGGTTCAGGGTACTGCATCAAATTCCCTCCTTTCTTACACTATATTCATTTCGTGTGTCTTCAATAATTGAGGAAAGAAGGAAATAGTTTTGGTGGGCAAGAATTTATAAGAGGAAGGAGAGAAAAAAATGTTTTATAGTCGAGTATGTGAAAAGCTACAAATTACATATCCTATTATTCAAGCCGGGATGGCAGGAACAGTTGTAACACCAGAGTTAGTAGCTGCAGTGTCTAATAGCGGGGGATTAGGTACATTAGGTGCAGGATATATGAGCTCTGACCAAATTCGCTTCGCAGTACGTGCGATTCGGCAGTTAACAGATAAACCGTTTGCCGTGAACTTGTTTATTACAAAAGAAATGCAAATGAATGAAAAACAAGTAGAAGAAGCACAACATTTACTACAACCTATTCGGGAACAATTGCAATTAGAAACAGTAAAGCAAACGGTACAGTTACCGGAGAGCTATAAAGAACAGCTGAAAGTTCTTATAGAGGAGAATGTACCTGTTTTTAGTTTTACTTTTAATACACCAAAACAGGAAGAAATAGAGTTGTTAAAAAGACAGGGGATAAAAATAATTGGTACGGCAACAAATGTGGCAGAAGGGAAAGTATTGGCACATTTAGGCGTAGATATTATTGTAGGACAAGGTAGTGAGGCAGGAGGGCATCGTGGAACGTTTCTAGGAAAAGAACAAGATTCTATGATTGGAACAACTGCACTGATTCCTCAGCTTGTTGACGCTATTCCTCACATTCCAATTGTTGCGGCAGGTGGAATTATGGATGGCCGTGGAGTAGTGGCAGCCTATGCACTCGGTGCAGAAGGAGTACAAATGGGCACAGCATTTTTAACTTGCCATGAAAGTGCAGCTCATAAGGCACATAAAGAAGCAATCGTAAAGAGTACAGACCAAAGTACAACAATGACACGTGCATTTTCTGGTAAGTATGCAAGAGGAATTCAAAATGCTTTTATCGAACAATTGAAAAATAAAGAAGAGAAATTTCCTGCGTATCCAATCCAAAATGCATTAACAACAGAAATTCGCCAAGCAGCAGTAAAACAAAATAATGGTGAGTATATGTCACTTTGGGCAGGACAAGCTTCACCTTTAGCACAAATAGAAGAGGCACAGCAAATTATAATACGAGTGATTAAAGAGACAAAGGAAACATTAACAAAATTACAAAGTGCGATCTATAAGTAAAAAAGAACGCTTGAAAAATTCAAGCGTTCTTTTTAGTTATTTTGATAAAACTGTTGAAGGGCCTCGTCGACATATACCCAGCCTTCCCAACCTAAATGCATCGTATCTTTTAAGAAATACTTATCATATTCATGGCTTGAAAAGTCTGCAACTGGGAAACCAGCTTTGGTAATTTGTTCATTTATTTTTTTATAGTATACATCACGGCGTTCTTTCGGGAATCCAGCATAATCGTACCATGGACCATTAACGGGAACAGAAATAAATAATGGTTTTGCATGCGTTTGTTTTAAAATGTCTAAGACTAATTGGAAATCGTCATATTCTGGTGATTCATCAAATGATTCATTTGCTCGATAGTCTTTTAGACGTTCTAATTTTTTCTTAATCCCTTTGTTATAGTATGGATCTTCAATGCCAAATGGATTTGTTTTAGATTCCATTTCACCAGTTTTTTCTGCTCGCTTACGAATTTCTTCCCAAGCAAGCGATTTTAATTCAGGATCTAAATGTGTTTTTCGCGGTTTAATATCAAATATTGATGCAACCATGTCTTTGCGGTCTAAAATATTACGATATACGTATGCAAATGGTTTTGCAGCCGCCGCTTTCAGATTATGTTCTGTATCGTCATACACAATTCCTTCTAAAGAAGTTTTCAGGAGTGTGTCTTTACGAACAATTTCAAATCCTAATAAGCGCTTAGCAATTTGTTTTTTCATCTCAGGATTTAAGTCATTGTTAAAGATGAGATGGTACGCTTGTTGAGACGAAAAGTTTGGCGCAAAATGCACTTCATCTAAACCTTGTTTTACAAACCATTGTGGTGAAAGGACAAAGACAATTTTGCGATTTTCTAACTGATCCATTGAGGAAGCTAGACTTAATACGTGAGTAAGACTTTGTGTTCCACCGCGACCGATAAGAAACGGTGTAAATTCTTGATCTTTTACTTTAAAGTAGTTCGATGGATGGTACACATCCAATCGAGAAAATTCCGATGAACCATACATCGGAAGGTATTTTGGATTGTCTAGCATCTTTTGTTGCAGTGCAATGCCTTGAAACATTTCTTTCTTTAAAGATGTTGCGGCATCGTCGACCTTTTGCTCCCCGATAAGTGGTAAAAGGAAGCGTGGTGGAATAAATAACACCACGCAAAAAAGAGCAAATGCTAGAAGCATCGGGCCAAACGTTGGTTTTTTCATCGCATATCTTCCAGTTTCTTAATAATCATGTTTGGTGTTGCCCACTCGTCGCGATCAAAGTCAGAAATAGACACTTCAATGCCTAAACGTTCTTGGAATTCTACTAATAACGATACTGTACCGAAAGAATCAAGAATTCCTTCTTCAAATAATTGTACATCTGTATTTTCCTTAACGATGTCATTTTCACATACTTCCTCTAAAATATCTAATACTTGATCTTTAAATTCAGCCATTGTTTATTCTCCTTTATATCCATAATATATTATGTGTAACTTCCTAAGAAGTTTTTAACTAAAAGTGTCTGCCTAGCTTACCCGAGAAGAGTAGGAGGCCGAGACAAACGAAGTGGAATGTAATGATAATTCCAAGGACATGTGTGAATTTATTATTCGGCCAAAATTTCAGCTTTTTATTTTTACGTTCAAATATATCAAACGCAATAAACAAAATTGCATGATACAGGCCATACGTAATATAATACCACGTTAGTCCATGCCAAATGCCCATAATTCCAAAATTTAAAAATGCACCGATATAAGAAATTGTATAGCGGTTTTTAATTAATTTTTTCTTTGTCGCAAAAAAGACAAAGCGCATATAAATAAAATCGCGGAACCAGAAAGATAATGTCATGTGCCAACGGTTCCAAAAGTCTTTAATATTACGACTTAAAAAAGGCTTGTTAAAGTTTTCAGGCATTTTAATACCCATTATATAACTTACACCGATTACAAATGCGCTATATCCTGCAAAGTCAAAGAATAGATAGAAACTATAAGAATACATATCAGTCATAAATGAAATAAATGTAGCTTTTTTAGAAATTGCCGCATCCCAAATATGATTTTTAATTAAGTACGCAATAATAAATTTGTAAAGAAAGCCCTGAAAAATACGATTGATTCCCGTATAAAGCATTTCCTTATATTTATCAGCTGATAGTGGGTTTTCCACATCTTTTTGAAATCGACGATAACGATCAATTGGACCTGTTGAAATCGATGGAAAGAATAGAAGGAACTCCCAAAACTTGAATAGTGATACTTCTTTAATAAGCCCATCACGAATTTCAAATACCATTTGTACAGCTCTAAATGTTAAGTATGAGACACCAAGAAATCCAACAAAGCTGCTAGCAGGTATACTAAAAAATGCGATTGATTTTAAAGCTGGTATAACAGGTACGATTTTTACTAAAATAAGCGGCAAAATCGATAAAACAACAGCAGTGCAAAAGATACTCGTTTTGTTATCACGCTGTCTTAATGTTAAATAACCTTTAATCAAAATATATTGCCAAATTGCAAATATTGCTAGTGAAACAGCTTGTATTGGTTTATCTGAAAAGATAACAGCCAGCATAATAAGTGTTACAACCGCATTATATTTGCGCAGCATTTTCCCTTGTAACCCAGCAATAATGGTAGGGATAAGCAAAATGCCTACAATAGCGAAAAAGTAAAATGATGCATATGGGGTCATGCTGTAACCTCACTCAATAATTTTTTACGATCTACTTTTCCATTTGGTGTCATTGGAATAGAAGATTGATACATGAATTTTCGTGGAATCATGTAATTTGGTAATCGTTCATTGAGTTCTTTTTTAATCGCAGATGTTAATTTGAATTCTTTTTCAAAAGAATGTTCACCTGGAACAACAACTGCTAATAAGTAGTCGTATTTTTCACCTTTTTTAATTGGAAGTACAACAGCAGATTCCACATATGAACAAGAACGAAGGTGATGTTCAATTTCTTCTAATTCCATACGATAACCATGTAGCTTAATTTGGAAATCGAGACGACCGTTATAGAAAAGAAGACCATTTTCTAAATAACCAGCGTCACCTGTTTTATAAGCACGTTCGCCGTCAATAACAGTGAACGCTTTTTCTGTTAATTCAGGGCTTCCTAGGTATCCAACACTTACACTTGGACCAACAATGATGATTTCACCCTTCTCACCATCAGCTGCAACTGTGCCATCTTCTTTCATAATGATGATACGGCAATCTGATTTGCAGTAACCGACTGGAAGAGATTGATATTTCTCCACTACTTCATTTGTTACATGAATACCAGTCACCGCAACAGTTGCTTCTGTTGGTCCATATGTATTCATAATCGTAGCTTTTGGGAAACGCTCTAGCAGTTTTTTTGCAACATCATTAGATAATACTTCACCACAGAATAAGAATGTCTTCATATTTGGAAGCATACCTTCTGAGAAAGATGGCTCCATTAAACACATTTCTGCAAAGGATGGTGTAGATGTCCAAACTTGTACATCTGATTGTTCTAAAGAAGCAAATAAATCCTTTGGACGTGCAATCATATCTTTATCAATTGCCCATAGTGTACCACCAGTTACTAATGATGGATAAATGTCCATAACAGATAAGTCAAACGAGAAAGGCGCCTGGTTCAAGAAGACTTGTCCTGTTTGTAAATTGAAGTCTTCAACCGCCCATTTTGTAAAGCTTACAAGACAGTTATACGTAATTTGTACACCTTTTGGATTTCCCGTACTACCCGATGTGTAAATGATGTAGAAGTTGTCTTCAGCATTTACTGCATGTTCAGGATTTGGGATATTTCCTTTATGAGTATGAAGAATGTCTTCTAATTTGTTTCCATCAATAATATGAACTGGTAAATCAGCTATTGTAACATCAGTTGGAGATAACAGCAGCTTTGCACCAGAACTTTCCGCAATGCGCAATACACGATCAGCAGGAATTGATACGTCTACTGGAATATATGCGTGACCAGCTTTGACACACCCTAGGAAACAGATAATCATTTCTGGTTGCATATGTCCGTATACCATAATTGGTGATTGATCATCTTCATATTGAGAAGAAATCCAATGTGCTAATGCATCAGAGTCTTCTTTTAATTGTTTGTACGTAATTTTCGCATCTCGCCAAACGAAGGCGTTTTGGTCAGGCGTTTCAAGCGCCCACTTTTCAATCTGTTCTAATAACTTCATAACGCTCCCACCCTAAAATTCATTGTAAATAAATGTACTTGTATTTGTATCTTGGAATCCATACAACCATAGTAAAGCAAATAAAATCGCAAGGTAGTAACAAGTTTTTGCAATCCATTGCGTGAGTGGTTGAGACCATATTTCTTTTAATGTTTTCATGTCTGTCCCTCTCTATAGAAATAGTATCCGTATGTAAGTATCATAACCTACATCGCTTTGAAAAACACAAAAATTCCACATTTTAGGTAAATGCAAGACGGAAAGGCTCTTTTCTGATAGTAGCACTAAATGTTAAAAAAGAAAATCCCTAACTTAACAATTATATTACATTCCAGATTAAATTGTAATTCCTTTGCAATGGAAAGAGACAAGAATATGTTACTTCTAACTAAGATAGTACATAAACTGTTATTAAACAAGTGAATACGGTTATTAATGATGGAATAAGATTGTTAGAAATAGAATAGGGAGTTGAAGCGGATGAAAACATCTCAAGTAGATTGGTTATGTTATCTTTCTGAAGAAAATATTCGAAATTGGCGACGCTATTTGCATCAGCACCCTGAGTTGTCATTTCAGGAAAAGCATACATCGCAGTTTATATATGATACATTACATTCTTTTTCTTATTTTGACTTAACGAGGCCAACAGCATGTAGTGTAATGGCAAAGCGAAAAGGAAAAGGTCCTGGTAAGACTATTGCAATCCGAGCAGATATAGATGCACTTCCAATTCAAGAACAGACAATGAAGCCGTATGCATCAATTGTACCAGGAGTTATGCATGCTTGTGGTCATGATGCACATACCGCAATTTTACTAGGTGTAGCAGAAGCTTTAGCAAAATATGATGGTGACTGGGGGGGAGAAATTCGTCTTTTGTTTCAACACGCTGAAGAACAATACCCTGGTGGAGGACAAGAGATGGTCAGGGCAGGCGTTATGGACGGCGTAGATTATGTTATTGGTTTGCATGTAATGTCAGAACTAGATAGTGGGCAAATAGGAATTTCCTATGGACCGATGATGGCAGCACCTGATGTATTTACAATTGAAATTAAAGGACGAGGAGGACATGCTGCTCATCCAAAGCAAACAGTGGATCCTATTGTAATTGGCGCACAAATTATTACAAATTTACAGCATCTTGTCTCAAGACGGACTGATGCATTTGAACAACGGGTGGTGTCGGTTACGCAATTTCACGCTGGAACAGCCGATAATATTATTCCTGAGACAGCAACGATTGTAGGAACGGTGCGTTGCTTTGAGAATAGCTTAAGGCAAGAGTCTGAAGGGATTATTGAACAAATTGTAAAAGGAATTACAGCGGCACATGATGCAACGTACGCATATACGTATCGGTATGGATATAATCCGGTCATAAATGATTTGTATGTGACAAAAATAGTAGAAGATAGTGCGATTAAATTGTTTGGAAAAGAAAGTATTACCTCACTTTCACCTTCTATGGGGGGAGAGGATTTTTCTGCATATTTACAAAAGGCTCCAGGTTGTTTTGTAAAGCTAGGAACAGGGAATGGAAATAAAGAAACATGTTATCCGCATCATCATCCTAAGTTTGATGTAGATGAAACAGCATTAATTCGCGGTGCACAATTATTCTTGCAAACTGCAATGGAACTATTGAAAGATTAAAGTAAAATGAACAAACAGTGGGAAATGAACAAATGCTCCGCAATAAGTGAAATCGCTTCAATTCTTGTTTATCCCGCTACTTTAGGGTAGTAAGACTCCCATCTCAAGATTCTGAGAAAACATTGTCCAGCTCCAGTGGCTAGAATGTTCGGTGGCTTCGCTTCTTCCTACGAGGTAAAAAACCCCTCTACGTCAGAAGCTCCATCCCCCTCACATTCTGAACGAGCCACTTCCGCTTTTCTTAAGAAGATAGGTGGGGGATGAAGAAAAACCCCACTGATGGAAGTTTCACTTTATATTCTAGGATAAAAAAAGAGCAACTGCGATATTCGCAGTTGCTTCTATTTCTTTCCGTTAGAGAGGGTTAAGAAAGAACTATGCTCATTTATAATATATGCATGTCTCCCGGACAAGCTTGTATCTTTTCATTAATTTTAAAAAAAATATTGACTTTGATAATTATTATCAATTAATCTTGTGTTGTTATAAATGATAATAATTATCAATATCATTTTTCGTATAAGAGCACTAAACATATATAAGATACATAATAAAGGGAGAGAGTTTAATGAGTAAGTTAGTAATGATTTTTGCAAGTATGAGTGGAAATACAGAGGAAATGGCAGATTATATTGCCGGGGCAATTCGCGAGGCGGAAAAAGAAATTGAAGTAATCGATATAATGTTATCACCAGATGCGTCTATTTTAGAAGAGTATGATGGAATTGTACTAGGTGCATACACGTGGGGAGATGGTGATTTACCGGATGATTTCTTAGATTTCTATGATGAAATGGATAAAGTGGATTTAACAGGGAAAATAGCAGCAGTGTTTGGTTCTTGTGATTCTGCATATCCGAAATACGGGGCAGCTGTTGATATTTTAATTGAAAAATTACAAGAACGCGGAGCTAAAGTTGTACTTGAAGGGTTAAAAGTGGAATTAACGCCAGAAGATGAAGATGTTGAAGCATGCCTTCGTTTTGGGAAGGAGTTTGTACATCATCTTTCTTAATGGTGAGAGCGCAATGAAGAGCAAGTGTAGGAGAATATCAAATATGAAATAAAAAGGTGCAACAAAGCACCTTTTTATTTGTTGAAAATATGTAACAATCGTTGTTTATTTGTTTCAATTATTTTTTCATTATTTGTTTCGAAACCATATACAAGGTCATGGAGTATAGGACTATATTGATAAAAGGAGATAATTCGCTCAAAAAATGTTGCATCCTTGTTATTCGTTAAAGCAGTATATTTGTTGTACACTTCTAATGTAAAGTCATGCCCATAGTCAGCGTATAATCCAGCAAAATCAAACGCGGGATCGCCAATTTGTGCATCTCCTATATCAATGATGCCGGCAATTTGCTTTTTGTCAGGATGAAATAGAATATGGTTATGTGTTAAGTCGGCATGAATAACGGTTTGTAAGGAAGAGTTTATATATAGTTGCTCTACAAATATTTGAAATAGTGTATGCAATCGATCAGTTTCTTCTATTGTAAATGTGGTAAACAGATAATCTCTTAGTTTTATATGTAATTCCTTCCAATATTTAATAGTTTTCTCAACTTGAAAGCCCCATTCTTTTGCAAGTGTAGTAGGAACTGTATGCAAAGCAGCAAGAAATGATGCAAGTTGCGCGGCAATGTGTGCTTTTTCATTGATTGAGAGATTATGTAAATAAGATGATTTGAATGGTTTGCCATGAATCATTTTATAGTAACTACAAACAGGAATTGAATCTTCTTCGTTTTCGTATAGAATATGATAGTTCGGTACTTCTATCTGCCCATCTTGCAGTATAGGAAGTAGTACTTCGTATAATTGTTTTTCACGAGGGATTTTTTTCGCATATTCAATTTTTCTAGGAAATCGAAATAACCATTCATCGTTTACGATAATAGCGACATTATCCCAGCCGCTTTCATCTTGATGAAAGGAATGAATAGGTAAATCGGGGAGTGTTTTTTGAATATAGTGCGTATAGTTTATCATTTTTTTGCCTCTTTCGTTAAGTAATCATACAAAAGAAAATCCCTAAATTAGGGACTTCTTTTGCTATTCTATATAAATGCATTTTGGTTTTTCGACATGCAAGTTTCTGCTATGTAGAACACAACATGACTTGAACTCGCTTTCTCCTTTTGTTTTAAATCTTGCATGTGGTAGAAAAAGGCCCTGACCGTTTCTATGCGCGGTCAGATGCTCACGTCCTCCTAAAAAAGAAAGGGTTTTTTTATGTCGTTTTTCAATTTGTATTTATATAAAATTTTATTATGGAAATCCCGCCTTATAAATTCTCGTTTTGTTGGCCAATCTCCTTTTTACTCAAATCAAGATTTGCATTTTCAATAGCCCTATGTTTGTTCAAAGAATCTCCGGCGTAGCCCTTTTGTGTTTTTAAAACTCTTTTACTTGAATTTGCTGAGTTGTTATTCATATATATTCCTCCTGTCCTTTATCTAAAATATACGAAGGTAATAAGTAATAGTAGTACAGCTGCAAACACGACAATTCCTACTAAAAACGCCATGTTCGAATAACGAGAGGGGGGATGTACATCTTGACGATAACTAGGTGAAATTTCCGGTGCAAACTCTTCTTGATGAGATTGTTGTTCTTCTGTTTCGTCCATTGTTGCAACTCCTTTCACTGTATTGATAGGTTACGCGCTATAAGAAAGAAATATACACTTAGTATGCTAAGCATTGAATGAGAATTTATATATAAAGTGAAACTTTAATCAGTGGGGGTTTTCTTCATCCCCCACTGATTATTAGCCCTTCCAATCGGGCTTTTGGCAGTTTATCTCCCACCTAACTTCTTTAGAAAAGCGGAAGCGGCTCGCCCAGAATCGCAGGACGCCCACGCCTCTGACAGAGAGGCGCTTTTTGCCTCGTCCGAGGGGGCGAAACGACCGGAGATTCTAGCCGCTAGAGCTGGACAACAAAGAAATGTGGAAGTGGCTCGTCCAGAATGTGAGGGGGATGGAGCTTCTGACGTAGAGGTGTTTTTTACCTCGTAGGAAGAAGCGAAGCCACCGAACATTCTAGCCACTGGAACTGGACAGTGCTTTACCGAATTTTGAGGTGGGAGCATTACCGCCCACGAATAGCGGGATAAATTAAAAAATAAGGAAAATCATGATGAAGAAGGGGAAAGTCTGAAAAGAGAAGGGAATCTATATTTAAATATCCTTTTATAACGAATTAATGATGTTTTTTTGTAAAAGAAGAAAAAGTTCTTTATTAAGAACTTTTTCTTCAAAAAAAGAATTATGTTTTGTTTTATTTGTTTGTGACGATTACAGTTGTATTGACAGGAACGCGGTCAAATAACCAGTGTACATCATCATTATACATGCGAATACAACCAAGTGTTGTCCATTTTCCAATAGCATTTGCGTTATTGGTTCCATGGATGGCATATGTTGTTCCTTTTGTTCCATTTACATCTAGACCGAGCCAACGATCGCCTAATGGATTACGTGGATCACCGCCAGGAATGTGTCTTTTATAGTATGGTCGATTCTTAATTTTGTTGACAATCGTGTACTTTCCTAAAGGTGTTTTTGTACTGCTTTTGCCGGTAGCAACTGTAAACTCTTTAATAAGTTTACCCTTTTCATAATATGCCATCTTATTTGTCGCGACATTGACGACTAGCAAATGATCTTGCTGATTTGTCTCTGCGTTGACTGCTTTGATAGGAAGCATAGAAGAAAAGAATAATAGTAGTGCGATCATAATTTTCCTCATATTCAATTAATCTCCTTTATATATATATCCAAATCTATTATAGCTTTCTTTTATAAGGAATCCTATCCTTTTTTTTAAATATTACAGATTATCATAAATGTACTCAAAAAATGAATGAATTCAAAAAGTAGAGAGATGAAAAAGAAGGGGGTGTTCTTTTGGTATTTTTCAGATGTTAAAAAGCCGCTATTTAGCGGCTTTTTACTGCAATATATTTTTTCTGTACTTGCAATAGACGAGCGAGTAAAAAGATTGCCCCGAAAGCCAATCCTAAAATGAGTCCAATCCAATATCCTTTTGCAGTCAAAGGTGTATAGGTTGCAAGGATATAACCGAGCGGCAGACCTATGACCCAATAGGCAACGAGCGTCATAATAAGAGCTACATTTACATCTTTATAACCGCGAAGTGCACCTTGTACTGGTGTGGCAATGGCATCAGAAAATTGGAACAAAATCGCAAGCACTAGAAATTGTTTCGTTAAGTCGTGTACAACAGGGTTATTTGTATAAATAGAAGCGATATTTTCATCAAATACAAATAGTAAGAGCGAATAAACAAATGCAAAAGCTAGTGCCAATCCAATACCTATAAAGCTATAGTGCTTGGCATCTTTATACCTGGATGCACCGACTTCGAATCCAACAGAAATGGTCATTGCCATAGATAGGCTGAGTGGTGTCATATATAAAAGAGACGCAAAATTTATTGCAGACTGGTGAGCAGCAATGGTTGTTGTATTAAAATTACTCATTAATAACGTAACAGCAGCAAAAATACTTGTTTCAAAAAAGATAGCAAATCCAATAGGTATCCCGAGTTTTAATAATTCCTTCCAGCTAGATAGAGAGAGGCGATAGAAACATTGAAAGACACCATAGGAAGAGAACGGTTCTTTCGTACGAACAATGATAATCGTGATCAGTAAAATACACCAATATGTGGTTGTTGAGGCGATCGCAGCTCCGACACCTCCGAGTTTAGGAAAACCGAAATGACCAAAAATGAGCACATAGTTCAAAATGATATTAATCGGTAAAGATAGTAAAGTGATAATCATTGTTGTCCGTGTTTTTCCTAAGGCGTCAATAAAACCGCGAAGTACGGTATAGACGAACAGTGGAATGATACCAAATGCGATAATGTTTAAAAATTGACTAGCAATCTGTGCTACTTGTGGTTCTAAATGCATGGCATGCAAAATAGGTGAAACTGCAAAAAAACCAATTAGTATAACGATAAAGCTGACAAAAATCGCTAAATATACAGCTTGTGTCACAACGTGAGACACTTTTTCTTTTTGTTTGGAACCGACAAGATGAGCGACAATCGGAGTGGTCGCTATTAAAATACCTGTTAATCCTGTACTAATTGGAATCCAGATACTTGTTCCAATTGCAACGCCAGCTAAATCAGTAGCACTCGCATGGCCTGACATCGTAGTATCAAAAAAACTCATGGAAAATAATGATATTTGTGTAACGAATATGGGGAAAAATAATAAGACAAATTGTTTTATTTTTTGTGAAATTGATGTAGTTTCTTTCATATATACTCCTTTCTGAAATACAAACAAACCGCTTTAATCATACTATTGAATAAGAATTTAGAAAAGTAATGTGTACCCATGTATTGAGAGTGAATTTGAAAAAAACGATGCGTGTTTTGTAAAGATGAGGTATTATGATAAAGTGTGAATGAAGCATTATAAGGTATTAAGGAGGCACGAATGTGGCTGATTGGTTAATTGGATTAATCATGGGTGCTGTTGAAGGATTGACGGAGTTTTTACCTGTATCATCAACAGGACATATGATTCTAACAGGGCATTTAATTGGATTTGAAGGAGATAAAGCAAAAACATTTGAAGTTGTTGTGCAATTAGGGTCCATTTTAGCGGTTGTTGTTGTATTTTGGAAACGATTATGGTCATTAGTGGGAATTGGACGAGTAAAGCAAGGGCCATCATTAAACTTATTACATATTATTATCGGAATGATTCCAGCAGGTTTACTTGGTTTTTTATTTCATAGCAAAATCAAGGAGATTTTATTCGGGACAGGACCGGTTGTTATTAGTTTAGTTGCTGGTGGTATTTTAATGATTATCGCTGAGAAGTTTTCAAAACCAAGCACAGCAAAAACATTGGACGAGATTACATATAAACAAGCATTCACAATTGGGATGTTTCAATGTTTAGCGCTATGGCCAGGATTTTCACGTTCTGGGTCTACGATTAGTGGTGGGTTATTAGCTCGTGTATCTCATACAGCAGCTGCTGAATATACATTTATTCTTGC
Organism: Bacillus sp. 103mf; assembly: GCF_900116295.1. Classification (GTDB taxonomy): domain Bacteria; phylum Bacillota; class Bacilli; order Bacillales; family Bacillaceae_G; genus Bacillus_A; species Bacillus_A bruguierae. The sequence goes on along the minus strand of NZ_FPAF01000002.1, from coordinate 125,218 downwards.
GGTACCAATGATGATTGCGGCAACAGGTCTTGACTTAATTAAGAGTTGGAGTGAATTAAGTGCAGCAGATCTTCCGTTATTTGCGAGCGGATTTATTACTGCATTTGTAGTTGCGATGTTAGCGATTGTTTCATTCTTAAAATTATTATCTCGTGTGAAATTAACACCATTTGCATATTATCGTTTCATTCTTGCTGCGGTGTTTTATTTCTTTGTTTTATAATGAAAAAACTGCCATTTGGCAGTTTTTTATTTTGCTATTTTTTCTATTATATTTTCCATGACGTGTTCCCAAATTGATGTGTCAGAAGCTAATGTTTTACGGAATTCTGCATACATGTTTTGCTGTTTTTCTTCGAACCCTGGATCTTCCTTATTAGGAAGTGTTGCACGCATAGAGGTAACCAACTCTTGTACTTTTGGTGCTCGAGGTCCCCATACCGCCTTTTCATTCCCATCTTGATCTGTAAAAATAAAAATTGGAATTGCACGTGCTGTCCCATTTGTTAAATATTGATCCATCAACTCTAAATGATCATCGCGAATGAGTAAGCTCATCTCAATGCCAGCAACTTCACAAATACGCTTCATAATTGGTACGCAAAGAAGGGCATCACCGCACCAATCTGCGGTTAAAACGATAACCTTTAAGTTGTCATTTTGACGTGTCTCTAAAGTTGGAAGAAGTTCATTTGGAATTAAGAAGTTATTGTAAATGTGTAGTAATTCGTATTGGTTTACTTTCATATTATTTACATATGTATCAAAGGACATGCCTTTTTCAAACCATTGAAGTAATGTCATGCATTACACTCCTTTCTATATTTTCTCATATTGTATCAAGTTTTTTTGTGAAAAGCTTGTAATATTACTTTTCCTTTTTATCGGTAAGCCATAGTTTATCAATTGTGAAAAAGGTTAGGACAATTAGCAATTCTCCTATATTGGAAATGGTAACCCCATCAATCCATTCATCTGTAATATGAATTGTAATCCAATCAAAGGAAATTTGTAAAATAGCAAGAAGGAGAAATGAGAGCCATTTGGGCATTTGGTTTAATGGAGCGTTAAAAAATATTTTACACAAACCAATTCCAAAACTACTAAATATGTCTAAAACAAGGCTTAATACAAAAAAGAGAAGAAGAGTTGTTCGAGATGTATATTCGATCCCAATAAGATGAAATATACCAACAGAAACAAAAAATATAAAAGCCAATGCGAGAAAAATGAGTAGGGAAATACTACTAATTACAAGTGTTTTTTCTTTTATATTTAAATCTGAAAACCGTTCGTCTTGTTCTTTCATATAAATCTCCTTTTGGTAAAAATTAACTATAACTTTATTATAACGTTTCTTAGGAGAGGGAGGGAAGTGATAAGGTAAAAAAATTTTAGTAGTGAGGTGTATTTTCTAATGATGAGAAGTTTACATAAAATGTGAACATATTTGTACGTGGTTTGTTTGAGTAGAATAAAATGAAAACAGGATGCATAGAGGCACCCTGTTTTCGCGCTGATTAAATGTACAGCATGTTTTAAAAGCAACCTTTATCATCTATTTCCAAACGATGAAGAAAAGATACATGAATTTCCAAATAAAAGGGATGACAAAATGAAAAAAGTACGTTAATATAGTTCATAATATTTTTATTTAACTATATTAAATACATAGAGGTGCTGTATAAAATGGTTAACAATCGCGAGTTGCTGATCGAGAATTTGTCGACAAATTTTTTTGCTATGTTTCGTACAATCCGTAATGATATGAACAAAATTTTTGAGGATTATATTCCGTGGAATGAATTTCTCGTGTTACGTATTTTAAATCGAAACCAAAAGGAAATGGTTTCCCGCGTTGCGAATGAATTGAATGTATCGAATAGTCATATTACGGCTGTTGCAGAAAAATTAATAAAAAAAGGACTTGTAACGCGTTCGCGTAGTACGTCAGATCGCCGTGTCGTCTATTTGGAGATTATTGATAAAGGAAAAGAGTTAGTAGCTGAGATGGAAAAACAGAACAAGCTGTATTTGAAAGAACGATTTTCTGCTTTATCTGAAGAGGAAATGACGGTTATGATCGCTATTTCGCAAAAATTAATTTAGGATAAATCATTTTATGTATTTTACATTGGGGAATCGTTAAAGCCTTCGCAACCTAGCGAAGGCTTTTCATGTGTATTTTGAATGAAACGAAGCATACTAACAATATTATGATAAAGAAGGGAAGGAAGTTGTATGACAAATCGTAATGGTAGTATAGGGAGTGGGAATCAAGGGGCACCTAAAGCCGGACAATATCAACAGGAATTTGGTACAGAGTTTATTGCTGGTGATAATAATAAAGGAAAAGAATATCGTTCGAAAAAAGGAAGCAAATCAAGGAAGGAGTGAAGTATATTCACTTCTTCTTTTCTATATAAATACAAATTAAAAAATCGAGAGAAAACCCTCTTTCTTTTGAGGTGGGCGAGAACATCTGGCCGTGCATAGAAACGGTCAGGGCCTTTTCCTGCCACATGCGAGGTTTAAAACAAAGGCAACATGTGAATAGCGGTCATGTTGTATTCTGCATAGCAGCGACTTATATGTTGAAAATTTAAAATAGATTTATATATCAGGAGGGAATATAAGTAGTGAGATAAAAAAAAGCCATCTTTGTATTTCAAGATGGCTTAGGAAGGGGGACAATTTATGTCAATTTAAGTTAGGGACAGAAAGCTGTTCGAGACATTGGGGATGTCTCATTATTAGGGAGGAACAGCTTCGATAGTTATACTATAAAAGACTGATGTGAATTCAATGTGAACTTGGAGTGAAGGAATTAGGAATTTTCTATTTTTTATTCCATAAAAGCCCGATTGGGCGGGCTAACCATCATTGGGGAATAAAAAAACCCCAATGATGGAAGTTTCACTTTATATGGAAATAAATGTTGAAATTCATAAGAAAAAAGATTATGCTCAACTATGTTACATATTATGGAGGACGGATTAAGGGAGTTAGTGCTATGAAAATAATAGAAAAACGAGACTTAAATGATCGTTTTATACGATTGAGTCCACCACAAATTTTAGCAATTGGCTTTTTTGCTTTGATTATGGTTGGGGGACTATTATTGAAATTACCAATTTCAACAAAAATGTCAATTAGCTGGGTAGATGCTTTTTTTACAGCGACATCAGCTGCGACTGTAACTGGATTAGGTGTAGTGGATGTAAATAGTACCTTTACAATATTTGGGCAAGTTGTCATTATGTTTCTTATACAAACTGGTGGTTTAGGTTTAATGACAATTGCTATTTTAATAGTTTGGGTGTTAGGTAAAAAGATAGGGCTGCGTCATCGCCTTCTTATTGGAGAAGCATTAAATCAAACGAACATTGGTGGGCTTGTAAAATTAGTAAAACGGGTGTTTTTCTTCTCAATTTGTATTGAATTAGTGGGTGTTGTATTTTTATCTATTCGCTTTGTTCCAGAATTCGGATTCGGAAAAGGAATATATTACAGCTTGTTTCATGTCGTGGCTGCTTATAATAATGCCGGATTTGCTTTATGGCCAGATAATTTAACGAGATATGTTGGAGATCCTATTATTAATATTGGTATTTGTTCGTTAATTGTAACAGGTGGTTTAGGTTTTACCGTACTCATTGATATATGGTATAGCCGCAGTTTTCGAAAACTAGTATTGCATTCAAAAATCATGATTATTGGTACGATTGTGTTAATTGTGGCTGCAATGCTTATTATATTTGTATTAGAATATAATAACGCAAAAACATTAGGTTCTTTATCATTAAGTGAGAAGTTGTGGGCATCGTTTTTCCAAGCAATTACACCGCGTACAGCTGGATTTAATACAATTGATTACGGAAGTATGGGAGAGTCAACACTGTTCTTTACGATGGTGCTTATGTTTATTGGAGCAGGAAGTGTTTCGACTGGAGGCGGTATTAAGCTTACCACTTTTGTTATTTTAATTACATCTGTGCTTTCATTTTTCAAGAAAAAAGAAGACTTGGTTTTATTTCGTCGTACAATTAAAATGTCAACGGTGACGAGAGCTTTAGCGATTGTCATTGCCAGTCAATTTTTAATTTTTGTGGCAGTATTTGTACTGATGCTTACTGAAAACTTTAGTTTTATAGAAGTTTTATTTGAAACAATTTCAGCATTTGGAACAGTTGGATTAACAATGGGCATTACAGCGAAATTATCAGCTTTTGGAAAATGCGTGATTATGTTTGTTATGTTTTGCGGATTAATTGGACCGCTAACACTTGTATTTTCACTTGCTCGGCCAGCAAAACAAAAAATTCGCTATCCAGCTGAGGATGTATTTACAGGATAAGGTATCTTGCCAGAAGCAAGATACCTTTTATCATGTTCCATGATGAAAAATTGTCTGTAAGATTCTGATCGATGGAAGCTTCGCGTTTAAAAAAGAGAGAAAAATAAGCCGATAAGAGCCGCTCGGAATATTAATGCGACAATTGCCGCTAAACCGCCAACGATTGCAGCAATTCCACCTGTAACCGTAGCGCCGCGGTTATAGGCATAGATACCGAGTAGGACAGAAAGAAGTCCAAAGAGAATTGGAAAAGTGAATAAAGATAAGACGGCAAGAGCGAGTGCGATAAATCCAGTTGTTGAACCACCTGCGGCTTTTTTCGTTACTTGTTCTTTGTCATTGTAAGGCACACCGTTCGGTGCAATTTCAGCTGCATATTCTTCTTCAAAATGATCTTCGTTTTCTCTATAACGTTCTTCATGTTTATCAGTCAATGTGATATCTCCTTTCATAAAGAGCTGCATGTTTAGTATGAGCTACTTTTGTTTTTTTATCCTATTATTCGCGGACAGTAAGCCGTGCTTTTAGCTCAAGTAACTTTTGGGAGAAGAATGTTCTACAAGGAAGATTTGCTTTCAAAAATTATTAAGTTGTAAAAACTGGTATGTCTTTATCGTTTTTGGAAACGATAAAAAGGAATTAATAGGAAAAAGAGGTGGTTTCTATGACGCAACATCCAATTGAAAACTTAATGAAAACAGCAATGGCAAATTTAAAAGAAATGGTGGATGTTAATACGATTGTCGGAAAGCCTGTATCAACAGCAGATGGTAGTATTATTTTAACCGTTTCCAAAGTTTCCTTTGGTTTTGGGGCAGGGGGAAGTGATTTTAATGTGAATGGACAAAAAACAGAGGCGCAGAGCTTACATCCATTTGGAGGTGGAAGTGGTGCTGGGGTTTCCATTAATCCTGTTGCATTTTTAGTAGTTGGAGCAAAAGGGGTTCAAGTAATGCACTTACATAGTGGTACACACCTTGTAGAAAAAGCATTGGAAACAGTGCCTAATGCCGTGCAGAGATTGGTAAATAAGCCTTAATAGGACACTTGCATTTTAAGGAAATTATGATATAGTAGTTGAAGTGTGCTTAAAAACGATACGAATATAAGGTGAATGAAAATATATAGATAATTATGATTTATGAAAGAACAAGGGAGAGGTATAAATGATTAACATCAAGAATTTTGTTGTTGGTTTATGTATGTTAGTGAGTGGTTTTGTTGTGTACGTACTAAAGGAAAAAGCGCAGTTTTAGCAAACAGGCTCATTTGTTAGTCTGTTTTTATTTTGGAAGAAGTGTTGACATTGTTGTTATAATGGGATATGATATATCTTCGTGTCTCGGTTACAGCTAGTATATATTGGTTATTGTTTACTTATACAAATCACTGATTTGCTAAAGATCGGGCGATGATGCCAACAACTTTAGTGATCACGTATAGGATAGATTGTATTTGTAAACTGTATACACATACTAGTGTATCAGGAGCGGTCGTTGGAGCCGTAATGATGAGAGAGAGGTAGGGCTTTCATCCAGTATATGTTACTTTCCCGTTAGTTAAATATAGAAAAAAAGGCTACTTTTTAATAAATGGTAGCCTTTTTTAATGTGTTTCTGAAAGAAGTTCCCATCTTTGAGCATGTGATGGGATTGCAAAGTGAAGTTTTCGATAGAATTCCTTATTCATTAAAGTTTCACTTTATTGAATTCTACTTTCGACTTGTTGACAAATTTCATCGGTTGTTAATCCTCTTGCGTCAATAACAGATCCCTTTATCACAGCATTACTAATCCCCGCTACGTTAGAATCTTGACCGCTGATAACGCAGCAGTCACATCCTTGTACATCACTTTCAGATTGCAATGAGACTACGTCATGCCCCTTTTGCTGTAATGCTTGTTGTACGTTTGTTAAAGTATTTTCTACGCCAATTTTCGCCATGTTATTCACCTCCTGCCATCTAGTAATATGTTCCTTTTTCGGAAGAATATTCACTAAATAGCAGAAGAGTTCACACGTGTGGCAGGAGAAGGAATAAACTAGTCGTTATAAACTCCCGTTAACATATCGCATACAAAGCGATCATTTTGTGCATCTTGCATTGTATAATCATTTGATTGTACATCAACAGAAGCGATATACATCGGATTTTGTATCGTTTTATGTTGCTCTACATCTGGGAGTAATTCTACATAATCTTCTAATTTACACAGCCCTTTTGTATTCATTAAATCAAATAACTGAAGCATTTCCATTACCTCTTGTCTTGTTCCTTTAATTTGTAAACATGCCATATGATTTAGCCCCCTCGAATTTGTCAAAATGATTTTTGAAAATAGGATTATGAGTAATGAGGAAAAAATATGAGCGTTATCCTCAAATTTTATTTTTTATTTTTCCACCTCACTTTATTAATCCTCTTTTTCCTAAAAACAGATGGAACGTCCGTTTATTGGATACAATACATTCGTATTTTTGGACAAAAATCCTTCCCTCGAATAAATATTTTTTGTTGAAAAAAATGTCGAAAAATATTTTTTGACATTTTGTAAACGTTAACAATGCTGATATAACAATATAAATTAGGTTGTTTATAAGTTTAAAAATTTAAAATTTTCAAAAATTTCTTTGATTTATTTGAAAAGGAAGCGTAAACTAGGAAACAATAAAAAATTCAAGGATATAGGGGGCGCTTTCAAGTGAACGAGCAATGGATTTTCTTAAATGGAGAATTTGTTCCAAAAAATGAAGCAAAAGTTTCTGTTTATGATCATGGATATTTGTATGGTGATGGGGTATTTGAAGGCATTCGTGTTTATAGTGGGAATGTTTTTCGATTGAAAGAACACCTCATTCGTTTGTACGAATCAGCAAAATCCATTTTATTAGAAATTCCATATACGTTGGAAGAAGTGACCAATATTGTTGTTGAAACGATAAGGCGTAATCAATTATCCAATGGGTATATTCGTTTAGTTGTATCACGCGGAGCTGGAAATCTTGGTTTAGATCCTGACTCGTGTTTAAAGCCAAATGTTGTTGTAATTGCAGAACAACTAGCATTGTTTCCGGCGGAATATTATGAAAAGGGTATCCCGGTTGTGACAGTTGCAACAAGGCGGAATCGTCCAGATGTATTAACACCACAAGTGAAATCATTGAATTACCTCAATAATATTTTAGTTAGAATTGAAGCGAAACTTGCTGGTGTGCAGGAAGCGCTGATGTTAAATGAGCAAGGGTATGTTGCAGAAGGTTCAGGTGACAATGTATTTATTGTAAAAGGCAATAAATTAATTACACCGCCAAGTTCTGCGGGAGCACTGGAAGGAATTACTCGAAATGCAATTATGGAAATTGGTGAGAAGCTTGGCTATGACGTAAGGGAAGAATTATTTACTCGTCATGATGTGTATGTAGCGGATGAAGTATTTTTAACAGGTACAGCAGCTGAAGTTATTGCGGTAACGAAGGTTGACGGAAGAGAAATTGGTGCTGGGAAACCAGGGACACATACAAATCGTTTATTAGAAGAATTCCGTAAGCTAGTAGTAGAAGATGGCGAAAAAATTTATGAAGAAAATAAAGTAAGTTGGTAGGAGAATAACCGATGCGAAGTAATATGATTAAACAAGGGATTGACCGGGCGCCGCATCGGAGTTTGCTTCATGCGGCAGGGGTTAAAGAAGAAGATTTTCATAAACCATTTATTGCAATTTGTAATTCATATATAGATATTGTTCCAGGACATATTCATTTAAGGGAACTTGCTGATGTAGCGAAAGCTGCCATTCGGGAAGCAGGAGGTGTTCCTTTTGAATTTAATACAATCGGTGTTGATGATGGAATCGCGATGGGGCATATTGGAATGCGCTATTCACTTCCGAGCCGGGAGATTATTGCAGATGCAGCAGAAACTGTAATTCAAGCTCATTGGTTTGACGGAGTGATGTTTATGCCGAATTGTGACAAAATTACACCAGGAATGTTAATGGCATCTGTTCGGACGAATGTTCCTTCTGTTTTTGTATCAGGGGGACCGATGGAAGCTGGAAAAGCAAAAGATGGCACTCCTCTTTCATTAGCATCTGTATTTGAAGGAGTTGGCGCTCATAAATCAGGGAAGTTAAGTTTAGAGCAGCTGATTGATATGGAAAAATCAGCATGTCCAACGTGTGGTTCTTGTTCAGGGATGTTTACAGCAAATTCTATGAATACCATTATGGAAATACTCGGTGTTGCACTTCCTGGAAATGGAACGATTGTCGCAACAAGTGAAGAACGACATAACTTAATTCGTCAAGCTGCGTCTCATTTAATGGATTTAATTGAGCGTGATATAAAGCCGCGTGACATTATTACGAAAGAAGCAATTGATGATGCCTTTGCATTAGATATGGCGATGGGCGGATCGACAAATACCGTTTTACATATGTTAGCCATCGCGAATGAGGCGGGAATTAATTATGATTTGCAGCGTATTAATGATATTGCAAAGCGTGTTCCATACTTGGCGAAAATTAGCCCAGCTTCTCATTATTCTATGCATGATGTACATGAAGCTGGCGGGGTGGCAGCTATTATTAAAGAGCTTTCACAAATTCCAGGGGCAATTCATTCGGAGCGCATTACAATTACAGGGAAAAGCATCTATGAAACAGTAGAAGATGGAAAAATTTCAGATGAAAAAGTAATTCGTCCGAAAGAGCGGCCTTATCGTAAAACAGGTGGTCTTTCCATTCTCTTTGGAAATTTAGCACCAGATGGTTCTGTCCTAAAAGTTGGAGCGATTGATGAATCAGTTACCTCATTTGTGGGTGAAGCAATTTGCTTTGACTCTCATGATGAAGCAGTTGCTGCAATTCATAGTGGTATTGTGAAAGAAGGGCATATTGTAGTCATCCGCTATGAAGGTCCAAAAGGAGGGCCTGGTATGCCGGAAATGTTAGCTCCAACATCAGCAATCGTTGGGAGAGGACTTGGAACAAAGGTTGCGTTAATTACTGATGGCCGCTTCTCCGGAGCAACAAGGGGGATTGCGATTGGGCATGTATCGCCTGAAGCGGCTGAAGGAGGACCAATTGCATATGTGAGAGACGGCGATCCGATCATCATTAATGTAAAAGATGGCAGTATGCATTGGGAAATTTCTAACGAAGTATTAGAAGAGCGAAAAAAACAATTTATTTCTCCAGAGCCGAAAGTGAAAACTGGGTATTTAGCAAGATACGCAAAGCTTGTTACTTCGGCAAACACTGGAGGAATTATGAAAGTATAAAGTGAAACTTCCGTTCACGGATGGATAAAGCGTTGATAGGGAGGAGTAGTTGATTGTGAAGCCTCACAGAGAGTCGGTGGTTGGTGGAAACCGATGGTTCACGTTGATGAACATCGCCCTTGAGTGCCAAACTGAAGCACTTGTCTAGGTTTGGACGGTAGCTCCGTTATTAGCTTGATTCTATTAGAGTCACTGAGGCAAGAATCTTTCTTGCAAAGAAGGGTGGTACCGCGAAGTCTTTCGTCCCTTCAGCACATAGCTGAAGTGTGGGCGAAAGACTTTTTTATTTATATACGCATTTCAAAAGGAGGTTTGTAGAAACGATGTCTTCAAAAACGGAAGAGAAAATGGCAAACGGTGCACAGTTATTGTTACATGCGCTTAGAAAGGAAAAGGTAGAAGTCATTTTTGGCTATCCAGGAGGAGCTGTTTTGCCGCTATATGATGCGCTTTATGATTGTGAAATTCCTCATATTTTAACTCGGCATGAGCAAGGAGCGATCCATGCAGCAGAAGGGTATGCAAGAATTACTGGAAAGCCTGGTGTTGTAATTGCTACAAGCGGGCCGGGGGCGACAAATGTCATTACTGGTTTAGCGGATGCGATGATGGATTCTTTACCGCTTGTCGTATTTACTGGTCAAGTTGCAACAACGTTCATAGGGAGTGACGCCTTTCAAGAAGCGGATGTTATCGGACTTACGATGCCTGTTACAAAGCATAATTATCAAGTGCGAAATGTTTCAGATTTACCAAGAATTATAAAAGAAGCATTTCATATTGCAGCAACAGGTAGACCAGGTCCGGTCGTCATTGATCTTCCGAAAAATATGGTTATAGAAACGGGAGAGCGATGTAGCGATGCCCTGATGGATTTACCTGGATACCAGCCGAATTATCGTCCAAATCAATTGCAAATAACAAAACTGCTGCAAGCAATTGAAACGGCAAAGAAGCCACTTATTTTAGCGGGTGCTGGTGTACTGCATGCAAAAGCGGCAAATGAATTAACCGCATTTGCTCGTATGTATCATCTTCCGGTTGTTCATACATTGCTTGGTCTTGGAGGATTTCCAGCGGATGATACATTGTTTTTAGGAATGGGGGGCATGCACGGTTCTTACACAGCAAATATGGCTTTGTATGAATGCGATTTATTAATAAATATAGGGGCTCGTTTTGATGATCGTCTGACGGGAAATTTAACGTACTTTGCAAAGGAAGCAACGGTAGCACATATTGATATTGATCCTGCAGAGATTGGAAAGAACGTCGTGACAGAAATTCCAATTGTAGCAAGTGCTAAGCATGCTTTAGAAGCATTGCTGGCATGTAAAGGAGAGAAACAAAATCATAAAGAATGGCTACAACTTCTACGAAGAAGAAAGAATCGCTATCCGTTTTGTTATGAAGACGATTCACAAATATTAAAGCCGCAAGCTGCAATCCAGATGCTTTATGAAGTTACAAATGGAAATGCCATTATAACGACGGATGTTGGGCAGCATCAAATGTGGGCTGCGCAATATTATAAATTAAAACACCCTGACAAGTGGATTACATCAGGAGGGCTTGGAACGATGGGGTTTGGTTTGCCAGCTGCGATTGGGGCGCAAATTGCCGAGCCAAATGAACTCGTCGTAGCAATTGTAGGGGATGCCGGCTTTCAAATGACATTACAAGAATTAAGTGTTTTAAAGGAACATTGCCTCCCTGTGAAAGTACTTATTTTAAACAATGAAGCACTTGGGATGGTGCGGCAATGGCAAGATGAGTTTTATAATCAGCGTTATTCGCATTCGGTACTTTCTTGTCAACCAGACTTTGTCATGTTAGCTCATGCGTATGGAATAAAAGGGATTCGTATTGAACAGCCGTTAACAGCAAAAGAACAATTAAAAGAAGCGATGAACTTACAAGAGCCGGTGCTAATTGATTGCCGCGTTTTACAATCTGAAAAAGTTATGCCTATGGTTGCTCCGGGAAAAGGTGTTCACCAAATGGAGGGGGTGGAATAGTGAAACGGATTGTGACAGCAACAGTTCGAAATCAAAGTGGGGTTTTAAATCGAATTACAGGCGTGATGGCGAGAAGGCAATTTAATATTGAAAGTATTTCAGTAGGCCATACGGAATCGTCACATATTTCAAGGATGACATTTGTTGTTCATGTTGAAAATATTCAGCAAGTCGAACAGCTTATTAAACAACTTCATAAACAAATTGATGTATTAAAAGTATCCGATATTACAGAAGAAGCAATGATTGCAAGAGAGCTGGCGCTCATTAAAGTGTCTACGTCAATTGCTTCTAGATCTGAATTGTATAGTTTAATTGAACCATTTCGTGCTGCTGTTATAGATGTTGGAAAGGATTCCATTGTCGTTCAAGTAACAGGAACGCAAGAAAAAGTAGAAGCGCTTATTGAGTTGTTGCGTCCATACGGTTTAAAAGAAATTGCAAGAACAGGGGTAACAGCCTTTACAAGAAGTATGAAAAAACAAGATAAACAACAAGTAATGTTAATTCATTAATTTTTAAATATAGGAGGAGAAAGAAAATGGTAAAAGTTTATTATGAAAAGGATGTAACAGTAAATGTGTTAAAAGGAAAGAAAATAGCAATTGTTGGGTATGGATCTCAAGGTCATGCTCATGCACAAAATTTACGCGATAACGGTTTTGATGTTGTTGTAGGTCTTCGTCAAGGAAAGTCTTGGGAAAGGGCAAAAGAAGATGGATTTTCTGTATACAAGGTTGCTAAAGCTACAAAACTAGCAGATGTTGTAATGGTATTGCTTCCAGATGAACAACAGCCGGAAGTGTATGAAACAGAAATTGCACCGAATTTGCAAGAAGGAAATGCACTTGTGTTTGCTCATGGGTTTAACGTTCATTTTAATCAAATTACACCACCGGAAGATGTAGATGTATTTCTTGTAGCGCCAAAAGGACCGGGGCATCTTGTACGCCGAACATTTGTAGAAGGTGCAGCCGTGCCGGCATTATTTGCGGTTTATCAAGATGCAACAGGAACAGCGTATGAAAAAGCATTATCGTATGCAGATGGAATCGGAGCGACTCGCGCCGGTGTACTCCAAACGACATTTAAAGAAGAAACAGAAACAGATTTATTTGGAGAGCAAGCAGTACTTTGCGGAGGGGCAACTGCTCTTGTGAAGGCAGGTTTTGAAACATTAGTAGAAGCTGGTTATCAACCGGAACTTGCCTATTTTGAATGTTTACATGAACTGAAGCTTATTGTCGATCTTATGTATGAAGGCGGGTTAGAAAATATGCGCTATTCAGTTTCAGACACAGCGCAGTGGGGGGATTTCGTATCGGGGCCGCGCATTGTAACAGAGCATACGAAACAAGCAATGCAAGAAGTATTAAAAGATATTCAAGATGGGACGTTTGCTAGAGGATGGATTGCGGAACATAAAGCAGGAAGACAAAAATTCCATGCAATGAATGCAGAAGAGAATGAGCATCAAATTGAAGTGGTCGGACGTAAATTACGTGAGATGATGCCATTTGTGAAGCCGAGAGTGAAAATGGAGGTTAAGTAATATGAAGAAAATTTTGTTCATGGATACGACGCTTCGCGATGGGGAGCAATCTCCTGGAGTAAATTTAAATGAACAAGAAAAATTACAAATTGCACGGCAGTTAGAGCGGCTTGGAATTCACGTGATGGAGGCGGGTTTTGCATCCGCTTCTGAAGGTGATTTCCGGTCGGTGAAACGTATTGCTGGAACCATTCAAAATGCTTCTGTTATGAGTTTGGCCCGTGCAAAGGAAAGTGATATTCATACTGCATATGAAGCGTTAAAAGAAGGTGTATCTCCTCGGTTACATGTATTTCTCGCAACGAGTGATATTCATATGAAATATAAGCTCCGTATGTCAAAGGATGAAGTGTTGGATACAATTTATCGTTCAGTAAAATTTGGGAAATCATTATTTCCAGCGGTGCAGTTTTCTGCAGAAGATGCAACGCGAACAACACCTTCTTTTTTAGCGGAAGCTGTAGAAGTTGCGATCGGCGCCGGCGCGGATGTAATTAACATTCCTGATACAGTAGGATATACAAATCCAGAAGAATATTATTCTCTTTTCCGATATTTACAAGAGCATGTTCTATCTTATGAGAAAGCTATTTTCTCCTGTCATTGTCACGATGATCTTGGCATGGCAGTAGCCAACTCATTAGCAGCAATTGAAGGCGGTGCACTTCAAGTAGAAGGAACAATTAATGGTATTGGAGAACGTGCTGGTAATGCCGCTCTTGAAGAAGTTGCAGTTGCACTTCATATTCGAAACGATTACTACGGAGCGTCATCTTTCATGCAATTAAAAGAAATTAAAAGGGCGAGTACACTTGTAAGTCGTTTAACAGGCATGATTGTTCCAAAAAATAAAGCAATTGTTGGTGCAAATGCGTTTGCCCATGAATCCGGTATTCATCAAGATGGGGTTTTAAAAGAAGCATCTACTTACGAAATTATTTCACCTTCTCTTGTAGGGGAAGAACAAAATAAATTTGTACTTGGAAAACATTCTGGACGCCATGCCTTTACAGAAAAAATGAAAGAGTTAGGCTATGATTTTACAGAGGAAGAGCGAGACTTAGCGTTTCATGCTTTTAAAAGGTTAGCTGATCGAAAAAAAGAAATTACAGAAGAAGATTTAAGGGCGCTTGTATTAGGAGAAACTGCGTTTGCTAAGCAACAGTACAATATTAAGCAATTGCAAGTTCATTTTGTATCAAGCAGTATTCAAAGTGCAACCGTCTGTTTAGAAGATGCTGATGGTAATGTATTGGAAGATGCTGCGACGGGAGCCGGAAGCATTGAAGCCATTTATAATGCAATTCAAAGAATTCTTCATTTGCAATGTGAGCTTGCTGACTATCGTATTCAGTCGATTACACAAGGACAAGATGCGTTAGCTCATGTTCATGTTGAATTGAAAGAAGATGGATATCAAGTTTCTGGTTTTGGCGTAGCGCAAGATGTACTAGAAGCTTCGGCCCGTGCTTACGTATATGCAGCTGGGAAATTAAAAGCATTACGATCACTTACAAAATCGTAAAGGAGTGCTTGAAGATGGAAAAACGAATCGTTTGTTTAGCTGGTGATGGAGTTGGGACAGAAATTATGTCTAGTGCAAAGCAAGTGCTAGAGATGGTAGAAAGGTTATACGGTCATGATTTTTATTTGCAAGATGAATTGTTCGGAGGAGCAGCAATTGATGTATGTGGTCAGCCGCTTCCGCCCCGCACATTAACAGCGTGTTTGGCAAGTGATGCAGTATTACTAGGTGCAGTTGGAGGACCGCACTGGGATTATGCAAAAGAACGTCCTGAACAAGGACTTCTTACACTGCGAAAAGGGTTAGGAGTTTTTGCAAACGTTCGCCCGGTTTCTGTAGAAGAAGCAACAGCGCACTTATCACCGCTAAAAACGGCGGAGCAAGTTGATTTTGTTGTCGTTCGTGAATTAACAGGTGGAATCTATTTTTCATTTCCGAAAGAACGGACAGAGGAAGTGGCAACGGATACACTTACTTATCATCGACGTGAAGTAGAACGAATTGTTTCCTATGCATTTCAATTAGCGAAAAAACGTCGCAAAAAAGTAACTTCTATTGATAAGGCAAATGTTTTAGAATCTAGTAAACTATGGCGACAAGTAACAGAAGAAGTAGCAGCTCGCTACCCAGAGGTAGAGTTAGAACATTTATTAGTAGATGCTGCCGCAATGGAACTCATTCGTAATCCAAGACGATTTGATGTTATCGTTACAGAAAATTTATTTGGTGATATTTTAAGCGATGAAGCATCTGTATTAGCAGGTTCATTAGGAATGTTACCGTCTGCAAGTCATGCGGAGAATGGTCCATCTCTGTACGAACCAATTCATGGATCAGCGCCAGATATTGCTGGGAAAAATAAAGTAAATCCAATCGCTATGCTTCGCTCAGTCGCAATGATGCTTGGACAATCATTTGGGTTAAGAAAAGAAGGAGAAGCAATTGAAGAAGCCATTTCTACAGTACTTCGTTCTGGAAAATGTACTGCAGATTTAGGCGGGAATGAAACGACAACTTCGTTTACAAAGTATGTATTACAAGCGATGGAAGAGCAGGCACTAGTAGGGAGATGGCGATAATGGGGAAAACGCTGTTAGATAAACTATGGGAACGACATGTTGTAGCAACAGATGAGAATGGACTCGATTTATTATATATTGATCTTCATCTTGTTCATGAAGTAACATCGCCGCAAGCCTTTGAGGGCTTGCGGCTTGCAAATCGAACTGTGCGGCGTCCAGATTTAACATTTGCGACAATGGATCATAATGTACCGACAAAGGATGTGTGGAACGTTACAGATGTTATCGCAAAACAACAGATGGATGCGCTTCGTCATAATTGCGAGCAATTCCGTGTACGATTAGCAGATATGGGAGATGAAGCGCAAGGAATTGTGCATGTGATTGGGCCGGAACTTGGATTAACACAACCGGGAAAAACAATTGTGTGCGGTGATAGTCATACAGCGACACATGGAGCGTTTGGTGCGCTGGCGTTTGGGATTGGTACGAGTGAGGTTGAACATGTATTAGCGACCCAAACTTTATGGCAACAAAAGCCGAAAGCGATGGGAATAGAATTAAACGGAACATTGCCAAAGGGTGTATATGCAAAAGATATTATTTTACATTTACTCGCCACATACGGTGTTTCTGTTGGGACAGGACATGTAATGGAGTTCTATGGAGATGCTGTACAAGAAATGACAATGGAAGAGCGAATGACGCTTTGTAATATGGCGATTGAAGGAGGAGCAAAAGCAGGTATGATCGCTCCGGATGAAACGACGTTTGCTTATGTAAGAGGGCGCCAATATGCCCCAAAAGAGTTTGAACAAGCAGTCGAAAAATGGCGTGAATTATACACGGATGAAGATGCGGTGTATGACATGGTTCTTACAGTTGATGTGAAAAATTTGGCGCCGTATGTAACGTGGGGTACCAATCCAGGAATGGGGCTTCGCATTGATGAGGTACTTCCGCTGGCAAATGATAAAAATGATGAACGTGCCTATGCATATATGGGTCTTCAAGCAGGAGGGCGCGTAATGGATATTCCAATCCAACACGTGTTTATTGGTTCTTGTACAAATTCCCGGTTGTCTGATTTAGAAATTGCTGCTGCGGTTGTGAGAGGGAGGAAGGTAAAAAAAGGGGTGCGAGCTCTAGTTGTCCCTGGATCAAAACAAGTGAGAGATGAGGCAATGAAAAAAGGATTGCACCTTATTTTTGAAGAGGCGGGATTTGAGTGGCGAGAACCTGGATGTTCAATGTGTCTTGGTATGAATCCAGATCAAGTGCCAGAAGGTGAGCATTGTGCATCTACTTCAAACCGGAATTTTGAAGGAAGACAAGGAAAGGGGGCAAGAACACATCTCGTTAGCCCAGCTATGGCTGCAGCTGCGGCAATTTACGGCTATTTTGTTGATGTGAGAAAGGAGAACTACGATGGAGCCATTTCATATTCATAAAGGGAAATTTGCAGTGTTGATGAATGATAATATCGATACCGATCAAATCATTCCGAAGCAGTATTTAAAGCGCATTGAAAGGACAGGATTTGGAGAGTTTTTATTTGATGAATGGCGTTATTTAAATAACCGTCAAGAAAACTATGCGTTTCCGTTGAACGCTCCTGAGCGAAAAGGAGCTACGATTTTAATTACAGGAGAAAACTTCGGTTGCGGATCTTCTAGAGAACATGCCCCGTGGGCCCTTGCGGATTACGGATTTCGAGCTATTATTGCAGGAAGTTTTGCAGATATTTTTTATATGAACTGTATGAAAAATGGAATTCTCCCTATTGTTATGAAAAAAGAAGTGCGTAAGCAACTTGCGTCTGTAGCACCGCAAGCGATAATAGAAATAGATTTAGAGAATGAAGTGATAACAACTCCTGAACACAGCTTTTCTTTTTCTATTGAACACATGTGGAAAGAAAAGTTGTTAAGAGGTTTAGATGATATTGGGGTTACACTTCAATATGAACAGGAAATTGTTTCATATGAAATGAAACAAATTTAGAAAATAAATAATATTCTTTACTTTTTGTTTTATTGGGAGTATACTGACTTAAAACTAAGAGGAGAAAGGGAGTAATGACAATGTTTACTTTCCAATCAGTCATTTTATTTACACAACATCATCATACATAAACCCTTGAACCTAGCGTGAAAAAACGTGTAGGTACAAGGGTTATTCCTGTTGTACCTACATTCTCCAAAGAGCTATGTAGGTATTTTTATCTACATAGCTCTTTTTTCGTTTTCTAAGCGCTATGTTGTGAATGTATGAGTAATGGTGAAGACGGAATTGGAACAAATCATTCATGTAAATTTTGTTAGGAGATTTTCGCATCAAGTGTGCTATACAGATAGCTGAATAGTAAGTGAGAGTGGTTCAAGAATTTAATAAGGGACATATAAGAGAAGGATATTAAATATGCTATCTTTGTAGATTTTTTATATACATGTGTCAAGAAAGCAGAGGTGTGACGATGAAAAAATGGAAACGAGCCAATCCAAACGGAACAAGAGATTTTTTGTTTCAAGAATGTACGTTAATGGAAGAGACTCAGCAAAGGTTAAAACGTACATTTATTGAGAGAGGATATGAAGAAATACGGACACCTATGATTGAGTTTTATGATGTGTTTGCGTTTCAAAATCGTCCTATTGACGAGGAGAAGATGTATAAGTTTTTTGATTCTGAGGGGCGCATCCTCGTTCTTAGACCTGATATGACAATTCCACTAGCTCGTGTAATCGGAACAAAAAGAATGGAAGCTCCTTTGAAATTAACCTATAGTGGAAATATTTTTAGGGCAAATGAATCTTTATCAGGCAAATATAATGAAATTACACAAACTGGAATTGAGATTATCGGTATCGATAATATGCGTGCTGAAATTGAATGTATTGTAAGCACAATTGTCGCCTTGCAATCAGTTGGTATTCAATCCTTTAAAATTGAAATTGGTCAAGTGGAACTCTATAAATCTATTGTGAAAAAGTTATCTTTACGAGAAGAAGATGAATATACATTGCGAGAATATATTGAAAGTAAAAATTATGCTGCTTTGTCCCATTTTCTACAAGAAAAGCGGTTAGATATGCAAGATGAAACAGTTCAATTATTACAAAAGTTACCTCGTTTATTCGGTGGATTAGAAGTGATTGAAGAAGCTGAAAAGCTTACTGTGAGTAAAGAGATGAAACGAGCCATTGCGCGGATCAAAAATATATATGAAAACATGGAACGTCTTGGGTATGGTGGGTATATTTCTGTTGATTTGGGGATGATTCAACATCTTCATTATTATACGGGTGTAATCTTTCGGGGATATATATGTGATATTGGAGAAGAGATTGTCAGCGGTGGGAGATATGATGAACTCATTGGAAATTTTGGCGAGTCTCTATCTGCAGTAGGATTAGCAATACAAGTAAATCAAATTGTACGAACTTTACAAGAACGGAAGGAAACTTCATATCAAAAACAAATAGATACGCTCATATATTATTCGTTAGATATGATTTCAGAAGCAGAGAAATTATGTACTTTATTTAGGAAAGATGGTGTAAAAGCAGAACTGTCCATGTTAGAAAATTTACAAGATACATTTCGATTTGCAAGAACGCTCGATGTAAAAACGGTAATTGATGTATCAGGAGATACTTTAACCCAGTATGTTTGGAAAGAGAAATGGATTATGCAGAAAAAAGGAGAATCCTCATGCGTAACATTCAAATTGCGTTAACGAAAGGAAGACTAGAAAAACATGTAATTCCATTGTTTGAACGAATTGGTATTGATTGCCGAGAACTAAAAGATAAAGGAAGAAAGCTCGTATTTCGAAGTAAGAACTCAAACATTTCATTTATTCTTGTAAAGGCAGTGGATGTCGTAACATATGTCGAGCATGGTATAGCAGATATGGGTGTTGTTGGGAAAGATATTTTACTTGAATATGAGAATGATGTATATGAAATGGTGGATTTAGAGGTAGGTTGTTGTAAAATTTGTGTTGCTTCCACTTTGTCGTATCACTCAAACGGTTATAACAAAAAGAGAATTGCAACAAAGTATCCGAATATTACTTCTGCATATTTTCGTAAGAAGGGAGAAGATGTAGAGATTATTAAAATAGAAGGTTCTGTTGAGATTGCTCCTTTGTTAGGATTAGCAGATGCAATCATCGATATTGTAGAAACAGGACAAACGCTGAAAGAAAACGGGTTACTTGTATTTGAAGAAGTTTGTGATATTTCAGCACGTCTAATTGTAAACAAAGCATCTTTAAAAATGAAAAAAGACGGAATATTCAATATTATAAACAGAATAGAGAGTGTTGTAGCAGAAAAGAAATAAAAGGGAGAGGAAATATGGAAATTATATATGAGGATTATTCTAATATTTTATGTAAGGTAAAACGGCTAAGAGAACAAGCCAATATAATAGAAGAAACGATTCAACAAGATGTGAAGAAAATCGTTGTAAGTGTAAAGGAAAAAAAAGATGAAGCACTTTTTTCGTATACAAAGGCTTTTGACGGAGTAGATTTGGCTCAATTGCAAGTCTCGGGAGAAGAATTGGAATTAGCATATAAACGTGTTGAACCAGCATTTTTAACAGCATTGCAAGAAGCAAAGAATAACATCATTTCATACCACGAAAAACAAAAAAGACAGGCATTTATTGATACAGAGGAAGGGATTATTCGAGGGCAGGTTGTTAGGCCGCTGCAAACTGTTGGCGTGTATGTACCAGGGGGAACGGCAGCGTATCCATCATCGGTTCTCATGAATGTTTTGCCAGCAAAAATTGCGGGCGTTAATAAAATTGTCATGGTAACGCCGCCGAATCGTGAAGGAGTAGACCCACATATTTTAGCAGCGGCAAAAGTTGCTGGGGTTGATGAGGTGTATACAGTAGGGGGAGCACAAGCAATTGCTGCGTTAGCATACGGAACGGAATCGATTCCGCGTGTTGATAAGATTGTAGGACCGGGAAATATATATGTTGCATTAGCGAAGCGAGAAGTATTCGGTTCCGTTCATATCGATATGATTGCTGGCCCGTCTGAAATTGTTGTTATTGCTGATGAAACGGGAAATGCGGCATATATTGCAGCTGATTTATTATCACAAGCAGAACATGACAGACGAGCAACTGCTATTTGTATTACGACTTGTTTGGGATTAGCGCAGGAAGTGAAGCAAGAAATAGAAAAACAATTGATGAATCTACCAAGAAGTGAAATAGCTCGTGAATCCATTAACAGAAACGGAGCAATTCTTGTCATAGAGTCGTTAGAACAAGCGTTTCAGCTCTCAAATGAAATAGCTCCGGAACATTTAGAACTGCATATAAAAGAACCAATGACAGCTCTTTCGTATATTCAACATGCAGGCTCTATATTTTTAGGTCCATATGCGCCGGAGCCATTAGGTGACTATATGGCAGGTCCGAATCATGTGTTACCAACGAGCGGAACAGCAAGGTTCTTTTCTCCATTATCTGTTGATGATTTTATAAAAAAATCGAGTTTTTTATTTTATACAAAAGAGGCTCTTGGAAAGGTGAAACATCATATTATCAATCTAGCAGAAAAAGAAGGATTGCAAGCTCATGCAAGAGCAATTGAGATTCGGTTTAAGGGAGGGGAAGAGTAATGCGTGCTGCAAAACAAATGAGAAGTACAACAGAAACAAAAATTTCTGTAACACTGCAATTAGATGGTAATCAAGAAGTTTCAATTCAAACAGGAGTTGGTTTTTTTGATCATATGTTGACTTTATTTGCAAAGCATGGTCGTTTTGGATTACAAATTGAAGCTGATGGTGATGTGTATGTTGATGCCCATCATACAGTAGAAGATGTTGGGATTGTTCTTGGGAATTGTTTGAAAGAAGCACTTGGTGATAAAGCGGGAATTAATCGTTACGGTACAGCTTATGTACCAATGGACGAAGCATTAGGATTTGTTGCAGTTGATATAAGCGGAAGATCGTATCTCGTATTTGATGGTGAATTTCCAAATCCAAAGCTTGGTGACTTTGATACAGAGTTAGCAGAAGAATTTTTTCGTGCAGTTGCTCATGCGGCGAATATAACATTACATGCACGTGTTTTATATGGAAGCAACACGCATCACAAAATTGAAACACTCTTTAAAGCATTTGGACGTGCACTGCGAGATGCCACCGAGAAAAATGAAAAAATTATCGGGGTAAATTCTACGAAAGGGCTGTTGTAACTTGATTGCAATTGTAGATTATGGAATGGGCAATATCCGGAGTGTTGAGCAAGCATTAAGGCATATTGGAGCTGCGTATATTGTAACAGATGAAGCAGAAGAAATTGTAAATAGCAATGGTATTATTTTGCCAGGAGTCGGTGCATTTCCAAGAGCGATGCGTTCTTTAGAAGAAAAAGGGCTTGTTTCTGTTTTACAAAAGGTGGCTTATGCAGGAAAACCGCTGCTTGGAATTTGTTTAGGCATGCAGCTTTTATTTGAGGAAAGTGAAGAGATTGAAAGAACGAAAGGATTAGGTTTGCTTTCAGGAAGAGTAAGGAAATTAAATGTGCCATATAAAATTCCACATATGGGATGGAATCAGTTACAAAAGAAAACGGAGCATCCTTTATGGAATGAAATAGAAGAAGAGCCCTTCGTTTATTATGTTCATTCTTATTATGTACAATGTCCAATTGAAGTTGTAGTTGGGGGGAGTGAGTACGGTGTTTTCGTACCAGGTCTTGTTGCAAGAGAAAATGTATTCGGAGCTCAGTTTCACCCTGAAAAAAGTGGGGAAATAGGAATTCAAATATTAAGAAATTTTAAGGAGGTTATAGAGGGATGAAAATATTCCCAGCTATCGATTTAAAAAATGGTCGTTGTGTTCGTTTATATCAAGGGAAATTTCAACAAGAAACAGTCATGAATGAAAACCCTGTTGCACAGGCATTGTTATTTGAACAACTTGGTGCACGTGCATTGCACATTGTCGATTTGGACGGTGCAGTTGCTGGTCGTTCAGAGAATTTTTCTGTCATTGAAGATATTTGTAAGGCATTGCGGATTCCAGTGCAAGTTGGAGGAGGGATTCGTTCGATTGCGGCGATTGAAACGCTTTTATTAGTTGGAGTGATGAAAGTAATTCTTGGAACGGCAGCACTGTATGATCGTACATTTCTAGAAGAGGCAGTTCGTTTATACGGAGATAAAATTATTGTTGGAATTGATGCGAAAAATGGATATGTAGCAACGCGAGGATGGCTAGATGTATCTAAAACGTCTTATGTACAATTAGCAAAGGAAATGGAGGAAGTAGGTGTACAGACACTTATTTTTACTGACATTTCTAAAGATGGAACGCTTGCAGGTCCCAATTTCGAACAATTGCAAAAATTACAAAGTGAGGTTTCACTTCAAATTGTTGCTTCTGGTGGTGTGAGTTCTCTTGCTGATGTTGAGAAGTTACAGAATATGAACTTATATGGCGTGATTATAGGGAAAGCACTATATGATAAAAAAGTTATGTTAGAAGAAGCATTGCAGGTGACAGGGGCATGTTAACGAAGCGAATTATTCCTTGTTTAGATGTGAAAAATGGCCGCGTTGTAAAAGGAGTCAATTTTGTAGGATTACAAGATGTTGGAAATCCTGTTGCAATCGCTGCTGCATACAACGAAGCAGGTGCGGATGAGCTTGTATTTTTAGATATTACGGCAACGTACGAAGACAGGAAAACAATGATTGATGTCGTAGAGCGCACAGCAAATCAAGTATTTATTCCTCTTACAGTTGGAGGTGGAATTTCCACTGTTCAAGATATGTATGGATTACTTCGGGCAGGGGCAGATAAGATTTCATTAAATTCAGCAGCAGTGCAAAGACCGGCATTAATCCAAGAAGGAGCAGAGCAATTTGGCTCTCAATGTCTAGTTGTTGCAATTGATGCCAGAAAGAGTGGAGAAAACAAATGGAATGTATATGTAAATGGAGGCCGCATTGATACAGAAATGGATGTAGTCGAATGGGCAAAGCGCGTGGAATGCTTAGGGGCAGGTGAATTACTGTTAACAAGTATGGATGCAGATGGAACAAAAGATGGCTATGATTTATTTTTAACAGAAACAGTTTCAAAAGCGGTTGGTATTCCGGTGATTGCTTCGGGGGGATGTGGATCAATTGAACATATTGCAGAAGTTTTTCAGCGAACATCGGCAAATGCTGCGTTAGCAGCTTCGATTTTTCATTACGGCGAAGCAACGATTCGAGAAACGAAACAAAAGTTGCAAAAAGCGCAAATTGAGGTGAGATTGTGAAACCAGATTTTACAAAAGGCTTATTGCCAGCCGTTGTGATTGAAGAAGGTACAAAAGACGTATTGATGTTAGCCTATATGAATGAAGAAGCGTATGAAAAAACAGTAGAGACAAAAATGACGTGGTTTTATTCACGTTCACGAAGAAGTTTGTGGAATAAGGGGGAAACATCAGGACATATTCAGCGCGTTAAATCACTATATTTAGATTGTGATCAAGATTCTATTATGGTAGTTGTTCAGCAAGCAGGTGTAGCGTGTCATACAGGAAAAAAGTCGTGTTTTTATAATAAGGTGTTATAGGGGAGAGAAGGAAATGAACGATGTGTTGCAACAGTTATATGGAACGATTGAGCGGCGAAAAGAAAATCCGGTTTCTGAGTCGTATACAAATTACTTATTTACAAAAGGAGAAGACAAAATATTAAAGAAATTAGGGGAAGAATGTACGGAAGTTATCATTGCGGCGAAAAATAATAAGAAAGACGAGCTTATAAAAGAAGTTACTGATCTTACGTATCATTGCTTAGTGTTACTTGTAGAAAAAAATGTTTCATTACAGGAGATAACAGAAGAATTACAAAAACGGCAAGGGCAATTATCAAGAGTGGGTGAACGAAAAGACATTGATGCCTTATAGGAGGGGAGAAAAATGAGAGTAGATTATCACCTTCACTTAGAAGAAGGACCGTATTCTATGCGGTGGTTATCTCGCACAAATGAAGCGCTTGAGTATTTTGCGCCGATTGAAGAAGAAAAGCATTCGATGAAATGGATATTGAAGGCAGGGGAACGTTTACAAAAGCGTGTAAAGGAAGGGGCATTTTCACCGGAATGGATTGATTTATACTTGGAGGAAGCTGTGCGTAAAGGCTTGCAAGAAGTTGGCATTGTTGATCACTTATATCGTTTCTATGAAGCGAAGGAATACTATGAACGCTACGTCGATATTCGTAATACAGAACTGGGGCGGCTGCAAAAAGAATGGTTAGATCAAGTGAGGATGGAATCGATTATAAACTTTACAAGCGCAATTGAAGATGCGAAAGAAAGATGGAGAAAACGAGGCGTGACGTTACGACTTGGGCTAGAAGCAGATTATTTCATCGGCGGGGAAGAAGAACTGATAAAGTTATTAACATTAGGAAATTGGGATTATGTTATTGGTTCTGTTCATTTTATTAATGGATGGGGATTTGATAATCCGGATACAGACGATTATTTTAGACAACATAATTTGCATGTGTTATATCAGACATTTTTTCAAACGTTAGAAAAAGCAATACGTTCTGGCTTATTTGATATTGTTGCGCATTTAGATAACATAAAAGTGTTTAACTATCGCATAGATGAAAATGAGCAATTACCATATTACGAAAAAATTGCTAAAGCTTTGATTGAAACGAATACAGCTACGGAAGTGAATGCTGGATTATATTATCGATATCCTGTAAGAGAAATGTGTCCGAGCCCTTTGTTTTTACAGCGCTTAGTACAATATGGTGTTCCGATTACAATTTCTTCGGATGCGCATTTCCCAAATGATTTAGGTAGTTATGTACAAGAAAATATAGAAACACTTCGAAATCATGGTGTGACGCATGTTGCAACATTTGAAAAAAGAATCCGGAACATGAAACCGCTCGAATATGTAGAAGAGAATGTTTTGTGATAAAGTGAAACTTCCATCAGTAGGGGGAGGGTTTATTCCCTACTGATGGAAAGCCCGCCCAATCGGGCTTACTGCCCGCGAATAGCGGGATGAAAATCTCCTTTTTTGTTTACACTAACGTTGAACAAAAAAGGAGGATTTTCTTATGGCGAAACAACAATATAAAGATACTGGGAAGTTAACGAATGAGAGCAATGCCTTGCAAAAAGATCAATCAGAGCAAGCGATTATACAAGAACAAATTAGTGATACGGTAGCAGAAGGAACAATTGATGTGAAGTTAGGACAAGGAAGAGATAAATAAAGTGAAACATGGCAAAAAGGCTGAATGTATTCAGCCTTTTTGCCATGTTTTTGTAAAGAAAGGTGATAAAAATATATGAATACAAATTGAAAAAAGGATATAAAAATCCTCCTTTGTTTTAGATGGGCGAGAGGATTTGGCCATGCATAGAAACGGTCAAGGCCTTTTTCTGCCACGTACGATGATAAAGCAAAGAGAAAAAACGAGTGCTTGTCATCTTTTGTTCCACATAACCGCAACGTATATGTAGAACAATTAAAACGAATTTATATAGTTTAATCAAATTCCTTGTTTTTTTTCGACGGAATTTTTTACAATAATATTGAATGGGCATATTTTTATCCCCCTATTCGTGGGCAGTAATACTCCCACCTCAAAATTCAGCGAAAGCAGTGTCCAGCTCCAGTGGCTAGAATGTTCGGTGGCTTCGCTTCTTCCTACGAGGTAAAAAACCCCTCTACGTCAGAAGCTCCATCCCCCTCACATTCTGAACGAGCCACTTCCGCTTTTCTTAAGAAGTTAGGTGGGAGATAAACTGCTGGCATGCGCCCGATTGGTGAGGGCTGATAATCAGTGGGGGATGAAGAAAACCCCCACTGATTAAAGTTTCACTTTATGCAAAGATGATGAGGTTTTACTGTACGTAAAAAAGAAAGGATGCTTAAACATGGCGAAAATTTTAATAGCAGGAAAAATTCCAGAAATCGGACTACAGTTGTTACGAGATCATGAAGTGGAAATGTATGATAAAGAAGAATTGATTGACACAGAAGAGCTAGTAGCGCGTGTAAAAGATAAAGATGTATTATTAAGCTTGCTTTCAACAAAAGTTCCGAAAGAAGTCATCGATGCAGCACCGTATTTGAAAATTATTGCAAACTACGGTGCTGGATATGACAATATTGATTATAAATATGCGGTGGAAAAGGACATAGCGGTTACGAATACACCAAAAGTTTCAACAGAGGCAACAGCAGAGCTAACATTTGCAATTCTGTTAGCGGCAGCGCGCCGTATTCTAGAAGGAGATACACTATGTCGTACAGTTGGTTTTAATGGCTGGGCACCGCTCTTTTTCTTAGGGCGTGAAGTATACGGCAAAACGATTGGCATTATTGGCCTTGGAGAAATCGGAAAAGCGGTAGCCAAGCGAGCAAATGCCTTTGGGATGAACATTGTGTATACAGGGCCAAGTCGTAAATATAGGGCGGAGCAAGAATTAGGGGCAACATATGTAACGCTGGAAGAACTATTACAAACAGCGGATTTTGTTACCATTAACTGTGCTTATAATCCGAAGTTGCATCACATGATTGATGAGGAACAGTTTAGACTAATGAAGAAAACAGCTTATATTATTAATGCGGCACGTGGTCCGATTATGAACGAAGAGGCGCTTGCATTTGCATTAGAAACAAAGAAAATTGAAGGAGCAGCTCTCGATGTCTTTGAATTTGAACCGAAAATTACAGAGAGATTAAAAGAATTAACAAATGTTGTGTTAACACCGCATATTGGAAACGCAACGATTGAGACGCGTGATGCAATGGCAGAAATGGCAGTACGCAATATTTTAGCGGTATTAGAAGGAAATGAACCGTTAACTCCAGTGTATAAAAAAGAACTTGTGACGAAATAACAAAGAATCCTTCCTTATGATAGGAAGGATTCTTTGTTTATTCTTTGTTTGCTCGCTTTTTTTGTGATGGGCGTTGTCTAAGAAATTGAGATAACATATACAAAATATAAAGCGGAATAGCGATGAATAAAAACACTGAAATATTACCGAAGCTCGTTTTATACATCGTATAAATGATTCCAATTAAAAAGAGTGTCACAATAATACTATATTTTGGAATCGGTACATCTTTCATACTTGGAATACGAATGCGACTAACCATAAGAAAAGCGAATGTCACGAATACTGTAATAAGTACGATTTTTGGAATCGTATGTGAAAATAAAGTAAGGAAGGCAACAAGACCACCTGCAGCTGTAATTGGTACACCAGTAAAGTATTTCATTGATGTTGATGATGGTGTAACATTGAAGCGAGCTAATCTGTATGCTCCAAATAGAGGGAAGAGTCCTGCTATGTATAATCCGATAATACCGTAATTAGAGAAGGATGTGTAATACATCAATACAGCGGGTGCAGCACCAAATGTAACAACGTCTGCTAATGAATCAAGTTCTTTTCCGAGCTGTGAATCGACGCGAAGTAGGCGTGCAATCCTTCCATCAAGGCTATCTAGCATCATTCCGATTAAAACTAAAATTGCCGCTGATTTGTAGTATCCTAATGAAGCATAGCCGATGGATAGAAATCCACTATATAAATTTCCGAGCGTAAATAGGTTTGGAATGGCTGCTCTGTACAAAATCTGATCCCTTGCTTTCTATTATAGATTCTTGATTAGTTTATGAAAGTTTATCTTTTTTATCATAACATAAATTTCCTATAATCGTCGAAAAAATTCTTCGTTTTGAGAAAGATTTCAGCGTATTTTTTATTTGTTGTAAGTCTGAAAGTAATAACTGTAATTGCTTTTTAATTTGTTTCATTCAAAGCTATCGTATTATATGTATGTTGTTTTTTATTTGGATTTATATGTATATAGAAAATAACCCTCGAATCGTTATCGTTCGAAGGTTATTTTCTTATTCAAATTTCGTTATCATCGTGCCAGTCTTATATCGATTATGTGAATCAAATCGTAATAAATCACCGTAAATGAGTTTATCAGAGTAATTTAACTCTGTTTTTGCCTTTTCGATATAGGGTTGACACATAGTAATATCAGTCGGTTCACCAGTTTTTTTGTTGTAGCATACATTTTTTGTATACAGATAATCATTTGTTACGAAGCTTCCGTCACGCATAACCATAAGTGGTTCATCATTTGTTTCAAATAAATCTGTACCAAATTCAATAGAATGGTTTGTTTTTATACCGAGTAAATGTAGAAGTGTTGGTTTCACATCAATTTGTCCAGAAACTTTTGAAATGACTTGTCCTTTTTGACCAGGAATGTGAATGATGAGCGGTACTCTTTGTAGCTGCATCGTATCAAAAGGAGTAAGTGTCTCTTTTCCTAAAAATTGGGCCATAGCTGCATTATGGTTTTCAGAAATACCATAATGATCTCCGTAAATAATGATAATCGAATTATCGTATAATCCTTCTTTTTTTAATTGTTCAATAAAATATTTTATTGCTTCATCTGTATAACGTACAGTTGGAAAATAACGATTTACAACGCCGCTTTCTGAATTAAATTCATTAATGAATTGATCTTCCGGTTGCAGCAAAAATGGAAAATGGTTTGTTAATGTAATGAATTTCGTATAGAACGGTTGTGGTAAGGATTTTAATTTTGGAATAGATTGTTCGAAAAATTCTTTATCTTTTAATCCCCAACCAACAGACATTTGTTCTGCATTTGTATAGTCTTGCAAATTGAAATAGCGATCATATCCGAGTGCAGGATACATCAAATTGCGATTCCAAAATGTTTTATCATTTGAATGAAATACAGCAGAGTAATATCCATGTTTTTTGAGTTGTTCTGGTGTAGCTGTATATTCATTATTAGCATGTGTAAAGAAAACAGAGCCGCGATCAAGCGGATATAAAGAATTTTCGATAATAAATTCGGCGTCTGATGTTTTTCCTTGTCCAGTTTGATGATAAAAGTTATTGAAATAATAGCTTTCTTTAATGAAGTCATTTAAAAATGGTGTAATTTCTTTTCCATTTATTTTTTGATTGATGACAAAACTTTGCGTAGATTCCATGGAGATTAAAATAACATTTTTTCCTTTTGCTACGCCAAATAAATCTTTATTTGCTTGTCTATCTTTTGTTTTCACATAGTTATCAATTTCAGAAAAGCTATCACCACTTGCGAAGGCACGCTGGGCCGAGGATTTCGATTGCAGCGCAATATCATAAATATGATATGTATATAAGCCAAGATTTTTCACAACTGTTTGGCGATCAAATGAATGTGAAAAGAGTTGTGGTTTATAAATAACTGAGATAACCATTTGCAAGGCTAATGCTGCTGTTACACCACTAAAAAAGGTTTGTTTTTCTTTTCTCGATAGAGGAATTGTGTCACAAAAACTAGGGAATTTCCGAGATAATATGGCTAAAATAATGGTATCTGCAAATAAAAGAAGTGTTTTATATGTAAATAGTTCTTTTATACTCGTTCCTAAATCAGCCATGTTATTTGTTTGAAATAATACTGGGAATGTTACAAAGTCATTGTAAAACCCATAAAACATGGCGTTGCCAAATAAAATAAATGATAACACCATACTAATACTTATAATGATACGATTTCGATGTTTTGTTGCTAATAAAGCGAAACCGAAAAATAATAATAATGAAGCTAACGGATTAAAGAACAACATGATTTGTTCGAAAGCGTTATTGATCTTCATATCAAAAGCTAATTTGTATACAATATATGTTTTGATCCATAATAGGACGACTGCTATGAGAGCGAATCGTACTTTTGGAAACAAGTGTTGCATCATATTGGGTTCCTCCTACTACCTACAAGTAACCGTTCGTTTCTGTATATAACCGGTTACATATCTCTATGATTTTTTACTATGTGTACTATTATATAAAAACATAGTGAATTTGTGGATGCTTTTCTCATAATTGGGTAGAAAAAGGGAAGCTGGATAAAATAATGTCATCGATAGAAAAGTGGAGGAGTACTATGAAGAAAATATGTTGTTTTATAGTGAGCTGCTTCATTTTACTTGGAAATCCAGCTCCTTTTTTGGCTGAACATGAACCGTTATTATTAGAAGATGCACTTTATTCGGTGCTGTTTCCGAGAATAAATGAAGCGATTCAAAAGTATTATGGAAAACAAAAGCCATATGAATGTCCAAAAATCGTTAGCATGAAAAAAATGTACAGCGGTACATATTTGTTCCGTGCTTCTATTGAAATAATTAAATATGAACCAGGGATAGGAGGGAAAAAACTCCCGCCGTTTGAAAAAGTAACAATTACCTTTGAAAATGATGATGGTGAATGGACTGTGAAGAATATAGGTGTAAAGCGCTTACCAAATAATACGAAAATAAATTGTCGTAAACCAATTTAAAAAAGTATTTGACAAATAAATTACTCATTTGCTATTGTTAATAGCAATAAAAAAGATGATTGAAAATTAAATAGACTTACCTCATCTACACTCAAGGATAGAGGCCGCGATAATCAAAAGTAAGCTATAGGAAATAAAGTGGTATTCATGATCATAGTCTGAAAGGGATTATCGCCGAAATATATGAGTACCCACTTTATTCATATATTGGGACTGCATTAAATAAATGTAGTACTGTCATAAGTTTTTGACTTATGGAGAGCTATTTGGAGATGTTTGATGCGGTTTCTTATTTGAGAAAATAACAACAAGTTTATTTTTTCATCGTATATTCTTCTAATAAGAAACGCGTGTGAACATTGTTCCGCGCGTTTTTTTGTTTATTTCATTAGGAATAATAAGAACAACTAAGCGATGGAATAGAGGGGTTTGAGAAAAAAGGGAGGAATTCACATGTATTTACACGGCACAAGCCGCATTAACGAGCAAGGACACTTAGAAATTGGAGGATGCGATGCTACTGAACTCGCAAAAACATATGGAACACCTCTTTATGTATATGATGAAGCCGCAATTCGTGAGAAATGTCGTGCATTTCATCATGCTTTTAGAGAAAGCGGGTTCTCTTATCAAGTAGCATATGCGAGCAAAGCGTTCTTGTGCATGGAAATGTGCCGATTAGCCGCTGAAGAAAATATGTCGCTTGATGTTGTGTCTAGCGGAGAGTTATATACAGCGCTGCAAGCAGGATTTCCAGCTGATCGTATCCATTTCCATGGTAATAATAAAACAGAAGAAGAGATGAGAATGGCACTAGAAGCTAACATCGGATGTTTCGTTGTAGACAATTTTTTGGAACTAGAAGTATTGCATGATTTGGCAGAAGAATACGGGAAAGTTGCAAGCGTTCTGCTTCGTGTGACTCCAGGAGTAGAAGCGCATACCCATGAATATATTACAACAGGTCAAGATGATTCCAAGTTTGGCTTTGGTATTTCAACGGGGCATGCATTACAAGCAATGAAACGTGCATTAGAAAAATCGAATTACCATGTGCTGGGAATTCATTCTCATATTGGATCGCAAATTTTTGAGACAGCAGGATTTGTTCGTGCAATTGAAGTGCTTCACAAATTTTTAGAAGTAGTGAGAAAAGAAATGGATTACGTAGCTTCTGTATTAAATGTAGGCGGTGGTTTTGGAATTCGTTATACGGAAGGAGATACACCGCTTGCTCTTGGTGAATATGTGCAAGCTGTGACAGATGCGGTGCGCGAGCAGTTTATAGCATGTGGATATCCACTTCCAGAAATTTGGGTAGAGCCAGGTCGTAGTATTGTTGGTGATGCAGGAACAACTTTGTACACAGTGGGAGCAATTAAAGATATTCCAGGCATTCGTAAATATGTATCAGTTGATGGAGGAATGACAGATAACCTTCGACCAGCACTTTACGGAGCTCGTTACGAAGCATTGCTAGCAAACAGAGCGAATGAATCTGCCGAAGAGGTTGTTTCAATCGCAGGAAAGTGTTGTGAAAGCGGGGATATGCTCATTTGGGATGTAGCGCTCCCTAAAGTTGTTTCTTGTGATCTCTTGGCTATCTCTTGTACAGGGGCATATGGTTATTCGATGGCGAATAATTACAATCGGATCCGTCGACCAGCAGTTGTGTTTGCGGAAAATGGAAAATCTCATGTTGTTGTTGAGAGGGAATCGTATGAAAATATTATTGGGAACGATCGCATACATGTAAAGGAATTTGTGTAAAGTCAAACTTCCATCAGTGGGGGGGTCATCCCCCATTGATGGAAAGCCTACCCAACCTTGCACATACCAGCAGTGATCCCTCACCTATCTTCTTTAGAAAAGCGGAAGTGGCTCCCTCAATCTTGAGGTTGGGGATCTTACTGCCCACGAATAGCGGGATAAATACGTTCTTGTTTAGTTGAAGAAGGAGTTTTTAGGTGAATAACTCCTTCTTCTTTTAAAAAATATAAATTTTATCGGAAAACTAGGATTGAAAAAATTCAGAATTGTGATAAAATACGGATATAATTATATTCTTATCAAGAGCGGCGGAGGGAACTGGCCCAAAGAAGCCCGGCAACCTACTTTATAAAAGTAAGGTGCT
Organism: Bacillus sp. 103mf; assembly: GCF_900116295.1. Lineage (GTDB taxonomy): Bacteria > Bacillota > Bacilli > Bacillales > Bacillaceae_G > Bacillus_A > Bacillus_A bruguierae. The sequence continues at coordinate 91,906 of NZ_FPAF01000002.1, read as the reverse complement.
ACTTCCAGCAAAATGGAATCCATTTTGGAAGATAAGGTAGATACGTTACCGGAACAGTCTTTTCGAAATGGGAAAGGTTTTTTTTATGAAAAAAGGGGGGCTGTTCGTGGGGATACGCGGACAATTTGAAGAAGTAGCAAGTAAGATTCAAGCGATGCTTACTGATATGAAATATGGTTCAATTACAATTGTTGTACAAGATGGTAAAGTGATTCAGCTTGAAAAAAGTGAAAAAGTACGTTTGAAATAAGCATGCTGACTAGAAAAACTAGAGGCGGCTTTAATCTATTTTTATTAGATTAAGGCCGCCTTTTTGTATGAGTTTTATGAAGGAGGTAGGGCGATGTTAACGTATGAAACCTGGAAAGATCATTTTGTTTCATTTCCAGAGGATGATGAAACGAAAGGTGCTTTAGCAGCGGTGCGCTGGGCCTATGAACATTATAGGCAGGATATTGTGTATGCATGCAGCTTTGGGATAGAAGGAATGGTATTATTGCATTTAATTAACCAAGTAAATCCATCTGCAAAGGTTGTATTTTTAGATACAAATGTTCATTTTCAAGAAACGTACGACTTAATTAAAAAAGTACGAGAACGATTTCCTAAGTTGAATATTATTGAAAAGCAACCAAAACTTACACTTGAAGAACAGGCAAAAGAGCATGGCGATACATTATGGGAACATAACCCAAATCTTTGTTGTCAATTAAGAAAGATTAAGCCGTTAGAAGAAGTGCTAACAGGTAGGAAAGCATGGATATCTGGTTTGAGAAGAGAGCAGTCTGAAACGCGAAAAAATACGCAGTTTGTTAATCAAGATCATCGTTTTCAATCTGTTAAAATTTGTCCGCTTATTCATTGGACTTGGAAAGAAGTGTGGCGTTACGTATACAAGCATAATTTACCATACAATCCACTTCATGATATTGGGTATCCAAGCATCGGATGTGAAACATGCACAGTACAGGTGCAAGAAGGCGGCGATTTGAGAGATGGACGGTGGGTTGGAAAGACAAAAACGGAATGTGGTCTTCATTATCAATAAAGGCTGATAAAAAGGGAGAAGAAGAGAATGAGTGAAACAAAAACATTGGTGAATCGAATTGATACAACATATGAAACTGCACATATTGTAAAGGAAATTGAGTTAGATACAGTAGCGTTAAGTGATCTAGAACTTATTGCTATCGGTGGATATAGCCCGCTTACTGGTTTTTTAGGGAAAAGTGATTATATGTCAGTAATAGAGGAAATGAGATTAACAGATGGAGAGATATGGAGCATTCCAATTACATTGTCTATAACAGAAGAAAAAGCGAAAGAATTACAAGTAGGAGAAGAAGTTAGGCTCGTAAAAGAAGGGGTGACTTATGGTGTAATTCAAGTTGAAGAGATTTACGCGTCTAACAAAGAAAAAGAGGCATTCCTTGTCTATAAAACGGTAGAAGACGTACATCCGGGTGTTAAGAAATTATACGATCGTCCTAATTTATATGTGGGAGGGCCAATTACGCTTGTGAAACGAATTGAAAAAGAAAAATTTGCCGCTTATTATTTAGACCCAAGTGAAACGCGAGCAGAGTTTTTACGGCGTGGCTGGAAAACAATCGTTGGCTTTCAGACAAGAAATCCGGTTCATCGCGCACATGAATATATTCAAAAAGCAGCTCTTGAAATAGTTGATGGCTTATTTTTAAATCCGCTCGTTGGTGAAACGAAGTCAGATGATATTCCAGCTGATGTTCGCATGGAAAGTTACGAAGTACTTCTTGAAAACTACTACCCAAATAACCGTGTCTTTTTAGCGGTATTTCCAGCGGCAATGCGATACGCAGGGCCGCGTGAAGCAATTTTTCACGCACTTGTCAGAAAAAACTTTGGATGTACGCATTTTATTGTTGGTCGTGATCACGCTGGAGTTGGAAATTATTATGGCACGTATGAAGCGCAGGAGATTTTCAACAATTTTACAGTAGAAGAGTTAGGGATTACGCCTCTCTTTTTTGAACATAGCTTTTATTGTGCAAAATGTGAGGGAATGGCATCAACAAAAACATGTCCACATGGAAAAGAAGCGCATGTCATTTTATCAGGCACAAAGGTAAGAGAGCTTTTGCGAAATGGAGAACTACCACCAAGTACGTTTAGTCGTAAAGAAGTAGTAGAAGTCCTAATTCGTGGTTTGCAAAAAGAAGTTGTGACAAAGTAAGGAGAGAAAATAGATGGGAACAAATATTACTTGGCATGCAGCATCTGTTTCAAAAGAAGAACGCCGAAAACAAAATAAGAATCATAGTTTTGTTCTATGGTTTACAGGTTTATCAGCTTCTGGGAAGTCCACAGTAGCCAATGCAGTAGCTCGCAAATTATTTGAGAAGAATATCGGTAATTATGTATTAGACGGAGATAATATTCGTCATGGGCTAAATAAAGATTTAGGATTTTCCGAAGAGGACCGTACAGAAAATATTCGGCGCATCGGTGAAGTGGCAAAACTATTTGTTGATAATGGGAACATTGTACTAACAGCATTTATTTCACCATTTCGAGAAGATCGTCAGCAAGTACGTGACATAGTGGAACAAGATGAGTTTGTTGAAGTATTTGTAAAGTGTCCGATTGAAGAATGTGAAAAGCGTGATCCAAAAGGGTTGTATAAAAAGGCAAGAAGCGGAGAGATTAAGCAATTTACGGGAATCGACTCTCCGTATGAAGAGCCAATTCAAGCTGAGATTATTGTGGAAACACACCGCCATTCTACCAAAGAATGTGCACAGCAAATTATTGCTTATTTGCAAAAACGAAGCTTTATCCCGCATTAAAGGGCAGTAAGACCCTCACCTCAAGATTAATAGAAGATCAAAGAAGATAGGTGGGGGATAAAGCCCCCCCACTGATTAAAGTTTCACTTTATATAAGGAGGATAAAAGATGAGTTATGAAAAAGTGTGGGCAAACAATGAAAAATTAAATGCAACAGAGAAAAAGAAATTAGAAAAAGACGGTTTAGAAATTTTTAAAGATATTCCGTATTATGCTGAACATGGATTTGCGTCTATTCCGAAAGAAGAATGGGATTCTTTCAAGTGGGCAGGACTATATTTGCAGCGCCCAAAAGAAGCGGGATATTTTATGATGCGTGTGAATATCCCATCTGGAATTATAACAAATGAACAAGTGGAGGCTCTCGCTTCTATTGCAGAAGATTACGGCCGTGATGTACTTGATATTACAACACGTCAAGCAATTCAGTTTCATTGGCTACAAATTGAGCAAATTCCAGACATTTTCGAGCGATTAGAAAAAGTAGGTTTATCGACAGCTGGGGCATGCGGTGATATTACACGTAATATTACAGGCAATCCACTCGCTGGAATTGATGAAAATGAATTGCTTGATACACAAGTAATTGTGCGGGAGGTATATGAATATTTTCAGCACAATGAAGAATTTTCAAATCTACCCCGTAAATTTAAAATGTCAATTAGTTCAAATGTGTACAATTCAGCAAATGCTGAGATTAACTGTGTGGCATTTACACCTGCAACGAAAGAAATTAATGGAGAGACAGTCATTGGTTTTCATGTCAAAGTGGGAGGCGGTTTATCAGCGCGTTCATATTTGGCGGAAGAATTAGATGTATTTGTTTTACCAGAGCAAGTGAAAGATGTAGCAATTGCTATTGCAACGATTTTCCGTGATTTTGGATATCGTGAAAAGCGCCATTTTGCTCGGTTAAAATTTCTTGTTGCAGATTGGGGAGCAGAAAAATTTAAAGAACAGTTATTACAATATACAGGACCTTTATATGAGAGAGGAGAAAGTGCTCTAAAGGGGTGGAATGCTGGTTACTTTTACGGTGTTCATAAGCAAAAGCAAGATAATCGATATTATATTGGTTTCAATGTACCCGTCGGTCGTCTACATGCAGAAGAAATGTATGAGATTGCTAGAATTGCAAAACAGTATGGAAATGGTGAAATTCGTACGTGTAATTCACAAAACTTTATTATTCCGAATGTGCCTCAAGAAAATATTGATGCACTATTGCAAGAACCATTATGGGAAGTAATCTCTGCAAAGCCAAAGTCATTTATCGGTTATGCAGTTTCTTGTACAGGAATTGAATATTGCAATTTAGCATTAGTAGAGACGAAAGAAAGATTACGTAATATTGCAGATTATTTAGATACAAAGCTTGTATTAGATGTACCAATTCGTATTCATATGGTCGGTTGTCCAAATTCTTGCGGCCAACGACAAATTGCTGATATCGGCTTGCAAGGTATCAAAATGAAAACGAAAGAAAAGGAGATGGTTGAAGCGTTTGAAATTTATGTAGGCGGGACGCTATTAGGCGGAGGTGCTTACAATGAAAAGCTAAAAGGGAAAATAGATGGTGAAGACTTGCCACATGTTCTTACTGCATTTTTAACATATTTTAAGGAGAATAAGCTTCCTAGTGAAACGTTTTATGAATTTGTTAGTCGTATTGGAATAACGGATTTACAAGCAGTATTAGATACGATTTTAGAAGAAGTGATTGCATCGTAGGGGGAGAACAATATGGATCTATATCGTTTTGAAGCTGTTTTGGAAAATGGTGTTGTTCCTGTAGTCGTTGTTGCGCAAAGTGAAGAGCAAGCATTTCGTCTCGTTGAAGTAGAACTTGAAAAATATTTTTTACCTTTGCCGGAAGTGAAGGAAATTTCTTTATATGAGAAAAAGAAAATTCGAAAGGGGGCAGCGTTTGTATTGCATGAGTAGGAAACGGTCTAATCAATGCCAACAGGAAGTAAGACGGAAAATTGTCAACTTCCATTAGTAGAAAAGGTTCTGCTGATGGAAGTTTCACTTTATAGAAGAAATGAGGAGAAAGTATGGGGAAAGTGTACATTGTTGGTGCAGGGCCTGGTGATCCAGAATTAATTTCTGTGAAGGGCGTAAAATGTATTAGGCAAGCAGATGTCATTTTATATGATCGTCTTGTGAATAAAGAACTGCTTTCTTATGCAAAGCCAGAAGCGGATTTAATTTACTGCGGGAAACTTCCAAACTACCATACGATGAAGCAAGAAACGATTCATGCTTTTTTAGTGAAGTATGCCAAGAAAGGAAAGATTGTGACGCGTTTAAAAGGCGGAGATCCTTTCGTATTTGGAAGAGGCGGCGAAGAAGCGGAGGCATTGGTGAAACATAATATTCCGTTTGAGGTTGTTCCAGGTATTACAGCTGGGATTGCAGCTTCTGCATATGCAGGGATCCCTGTTACACACCGCGAAGCTAGCACAAGTTTTGCAGTTGTAACAGGGCACCGGAAAGAAGGAGCAGAAGAGGAAGTGAAGTGGGAAAACTTAGCGAAGGGTGTCGACACGCTTGCCGTTTATATGGGGGTAAGTAATCTTCCTTATATATGTGAACAGCTTCTGAAATATGGGAAAAGTGAACATACGCCAGTGGCGATGATAGAGTGGGGGACAACAGTATCTCAGCGTACAATTACAGGAACATTAGGAAGTATCGTATCTGTAGCAGAGGATGAGCGAATCCAAAATCCGAGTATGATTATAATTGGGGAGGTTGTACGCTTTCGCGAGAAAATTCATTGGTTTGAACAAACGCTTGAACATTCATCCCTATTTAGCGGAGTGCTTTAACATGAAAGCGGTACTCTATATTTGTCATGGCAGTCGAGTGCAGGAAGCGTGTGAAGAAGCGGTTGCTTTTGTTACATCATGTATGGAACGTATATCAGCTCCTATTCAGGAATTATGCTTTTTAGAATTGGCATCTCCTTCTATTGCTGAGGGAGTTGCAGCTTGTGTACAAAAAGGGGCAAATCAAATCGTGATTGTCCCTGTCTTTTTATTAGCGGCAGTTCATGTAAAAATAGATATTCCTAAAGAGTTAGGACGACTGCAAAATCAATATCCTTATGTGTCTTTTTCATATGGAAATCCATTTGGTGTTTCTCGTAAACTTGTTACTGCAATTTTAGATGGCAGCGGAATGAAATCCATTGGAAAACGAGTTACTCTTTTACTTGTAGCAAGAGGGAGTAGTGATGAGGGAACGTTAAGAGATGTTAGGGCCATTGCGTCATTGTTTGAAGCGGCAGATGAAGTAGAGCATGTCGAAGTATGTTATTTAGCAGCAGCTAAGCCGCGATTTGAAGAGAAGCTGCATGAGCTTGTTCAAACAACGAATGCTCCGATTGTTATCCTTCCATATCTTTTATTCACAGGATTGTTAATGAAAATAATTGAAAAAACAGTTCGGAAATATAACCATTCTCAAATTGTATTATGTCCGTATGTAAGCAAAAATCAGGCGTTTCAGGATATGCTCATTAAGCATACAGAAGAAATGATAAGGGAGAATGTATATGTATCCATTAACGGTGCGAATAAAGAATAAACTTGTTGTTTTCATTGGTGGCGGACGAGTCGCGGCATTTAAGATAGCTCCTTTATTACAACAAGAAGCTAATATTATTGTCATTAGTAGAAAATTGGATAAAAGTTTAATTCAGCTTGTAGAAGAACATAAAATCCGGTGGTTTCAAAAAGAATATGAAACAAGCGATCTTATCGGGGCTTTTTTAGTTGTGGCAGCAACGGACGATCCGTTGTTAAATGAGAGAATTGCAGATGATGCAGCGTCAAATCAATTAGTAAATGTAATTACAAATCCGGAATGTGGTAATGTACATTTTCCAGCAGCTATACATCGTGGGAAATTGAATATTGCTGTATCTACTGGAGGGGTAAGCCCAAAACTTGCGAAAAAAATTCGTGATAAAATAGCAGGGAAATATGATGATCGTTATAAGGAATACCTAGATTTTTTATATGAAGTACGTATGAAAGTGAAGCAGTTACAATTAGATAAGAAGAAACAAAATATTGTATTACAGGAAGTGCTTAAGTCTACCTATGTACACGATATAGAAGAGCGAGAAACACTTCTGTATTCTTTATATAAATACAAATAAAAAAATCGACATAAAAATCCTCTTTCTTTTTAGGTGGGCGAGAGCATCTGGCCATGTATAGAAGCGGTCAGGGCCTTTTTCTGCTACATGCAAGGTTTAAAACAAAAGGAAAAAGCAAGTAGGGGTCATGTTGTATTCTACACAGCGGCAGCTTATATGTCGAAAAATTAAAATGTATATATAGATAAAAAGGCTAGTATTTTGATAGTTTGTGATGTTTTCCTCTCTTTAATAAAATAAAGAGTTACTAAAAAGAGAGAAGAGCCCTAAATTAATTTATTCTTTACAAATGAAATAATCTCCTCTATAATCACAATTAACTTCAATACATGAAATCGATGAGCAAGAAGAGTACGTATATTTGAGACGTTCAGAGAGCTGGGAAAAGGTGTGAGCCCGGTACGATAAAATATACAGAATGGACTTGTGAGAGGTATGTTGAACGGATAGTAGGCAACCCGGGTTCCGCCGTTACAAGGATAAGGTATCGGAAGTTTTCCTGTACCTGAAAAGTGGGATAGTTTATCCAATTGAGGTGGTACCACGGTATTATATTATACATATCGTCCTCTACATGCATAATAGCGTGTAGGGGACTTTTTTATTTTCTGAAGGAGGTGGGCGAGTATGAACTGAAAGTGTATAATTAAGAAAAGTGTAAATATTCAGATAAGGAGAAATGAACATGAAAGAAACACAGCAATGGACGTCGAAAATTGGTTTTGTACTCGCAGCAGCCGGGGCAGCAGTAGGACTTGGGGCGATTTGGAAATTCCCATACGTTGCCGGAAATAGTGGAGGAGGAGCTTTTTTTCTTGTCTTTTTATTCATGACAATATTTATTGGGATGCCGCTTTTAGTGGCGGAATTTGTGATCGGTCGCAGTACGCAAAAAGAAGCGGTGACAGCGTATAAAGTATTAGTACCAAATAATAAATTATATCCATGGATTGGTCGCATGGGGGTTGTGACATGTTTTAGTGTTTTATCATTTTATAGTGTTGTTGGAGGTTGGATTTTACTTTATTTATTTTATAGCGTAACAGGTGGATTATGGGAGAATGCCGCTGATTACGCAAAATTATTTGGAGAAACAATCGCAAATCCAATAAGTGCAATTGGAGCACAATTTATTTTTATGCTTTGTACAATTTTTATAGTAAGTAAAGGTGTAGAAAAAGGAATTGAAAAAGCAAGTAAGTATATGATGCCGCTTTTATTTGTTCTGTTTCTTGCAATCATTGTTCGTTCTCTTACATTGGACGGGGCGTGGAAAGGTGTGGAATTTTTCTTAAAACCAGATTTCTCAAAATTAACAGCAAAAACAATTTTATATGCGATGGGACAATCGTTCTTTTCACTTACGGTTGGAGCTTCGGTTATGGTCACATATAGTTCTTATTTGAAAAAAGAAGAACATTTAGCAAAATCAGCAACGTCAATTACAAGCTTAACAGTCTTTGTTACTGTACTTGCGGGGCTAGCGATTTTCCCGGCGATTTTTGCGTTAGGTGTTAGTCCGACAGAAGGACCAGGATTATTATTCATCGTTCTTCCGGCTGTATTTGGAGAAATTCCTTTCGGGCATTTTTTCTTTATTTTATTCTTAATTCTGTTTTTCTTTGCAACGATTACATCGGCAATTTCTATGCTCGAAATTGTAGTTGCTTCCGTAGCGAAAGAGGATGAAAAGAAGCGTCCATCGGCATCGCTCTTAATTGGACTACTTATTTTCGTAGTTGGAATTCCAGCAGCATTATCATTTGGAGTTATGAGTGATGTGAAATTATTCGGAAAGACATTTTTTGATTTAGTGGACTTTATGGTGAGTAACGTATTACTTCCGCTTGGTGTATTAGCCATTTCGCTCTTTGTACCAAATAAAATGAAGAAAGAGTTGTTAATGCAAGAATTAGAAGTTACAGGAACAAGAGGGAAAACGTTATTTAACATATGGTTCTTCTTGCTTCGTTACGTTATTCCGATTACGGTTCTTCTTGTCTTTTTAAACGTTATGGGTGTACTTTAGTTAATAAAAAGCGGAGAATATTCTCCGCTTTTTATTACAATGTAGAAGTTTGTAATAGACGAGTATATGTTTTAAAAGCTACAACAGCTGCGATGAAGGAACCAATAAAAAAGATACCGGATCCAACTACTGAAAATATTCGGCCTATCAATGTCTCTTTGGCTTCTTGTAATTCTGCAACTGCTTGTGATTCTTGATTCATGTTTAGACCTCCTCAAAAAACTTTTATATTATTGTATGTGTAATGCCTAGAAGGTGTTAAAAATCGCAAAATAATATGAAAGATGAGGCTCACTTGTTTTACATAAATAAAAAAACTCGGCAATTGCCGAGTTTTTTTATTTAATATAAGGAGCTGGATCTACAGCATTTGATTTACTTTGATTCCATTCCCCGATATGTAGTTCGAAGTGCAAGTGTTGCCCTTGTGAATCTCCGGTATTTCCCATAAAACCGAGTTGCTGGCCTTGTGTTACTTTTTGTCCAACTGAAACAGAGCGGCTACTCATATGAGCATAAACAGTTGTATATGTTTGACCGTTCATACGGTGCGATAAGTATACAACGTTTCCGTAGCTACTGGAGAAGTCAGAGCGGATTACAACCCCATCAGCTGCAGCAACAATGGGTACGGTTCCGGGTGATGCAATATCAAGGCCTTTATGGCGACTACGACTTGGATCATCAAATCCAGAAGTAAAGCCACCAGCTGCTGGTTTAATAAAACCACCAGTATTTTTCACTTGAGATGCAGGAAGAATTGGTGCTAAAGGAGCTGATTGCTGAGATTGCTGAGGTTGCTTTTGTTCTTCAGCTTTTTTTGTTTCTGCTGCACGTTTTTCCTCTTCAATTGCATTTTGGACAGCTTGACGTTGATTTTCTAGAATAGTCTTAGCTTCTTCTAAACTTTCCATCTCAGAATCTATTTTTGAAGCCTTTGCGTGCAAATCAGCAATCAAAGTTTGTTGTTGCTGTTGGTTTGCTTGTAGTTCTTGCTGTTGTTTCTGTAATGTTTGCTCAGCTTCTTTCAGTTGTTGTTCTTTTTTCTCAATTGCTTCTTTTTCTTTTTTAATGGTATCTTGATCGTATGTTTGTTGTTTTACGATATCTGTATCATTATTTAAAATTAAACTGATAGAATACACATTTTCTAATAGTTCGGCGATATTGTTCGTATTGATTAATACTTCTGTAATTAAATTTGTACGAGGTTTTTCTTGCATAGATTGTAATCTCTGCTTAATTAATTCTTGGCGTGTATCGATTTTCTTTTGCAGTTCTTCAATATGCTTTTTTTTCTCTGCGATACTGTTTTGTGTTTTTTCAATTTCCGCTTTTGTTGCTTTTAAATCTGCCTCATTTTTATTAATAGAAGCAGTTAATTCATCGATTTTTTTCTGCAATTCTTGTATTTCTTTTTCTAATTGTTGTTTTTCTTCTGATTTCATATGTAATTCTTGTTGCTTACCGTCTAGTTGTGATTGAATATTAGATAATTTATCTTGACTCGTCTCCGCATACGCTGTTGAAAGCACAGGAGAAACGAAAATAGTACCGGCTGTCAATAAACTAAACGCTGTTATTTTTTTGTTCATCTGCCTAACTCCTTCCCTATGTTTCTATATAATCATAGAAAAGCGAAAAATGTCTATTGTTGTAATGATAATGTAAAAAAATATTTAAATAATTGTTATTAAATGTCGGAAACTAGAAGAATTTTACGTCTTAATTGCTCATTTCTACTATAAAAATTTGTTCAGATAGTAACTGATGTATAGCAAGAAACAAGCGGAAGGAATCGTTCTCATGTTAGGTTTTCTTACATTGGTTTTATTTTTGTCAAGAAAAATATTTGCACATTGGCAAAGTTATTTAGTTGTCAGATTTTTATTTTTGCCTTATCATTTTAAGTGGGGAAGAAAGTATTGAATAGTCGAACAATATTTAATACTTCTATTTTTGTATTTTATAGAAAAATAGAATATGAAAATTAAGAACATCTAAGAAGGGGGTTGCAGCAAGTATGAAAAGAATTGGACTTGCGTGGCAAATTTTAATAGGTCTTGCTCTTGGTATTCTGGTAGGCGCGATCTTTTATGGCAATCCAGAGGTTGCAAAGTATCTACAACCGATTGGTGATATTTTTATTCGTTTAATTAAAATGATTGTTGTACCGATCGTAGTAGCAAGTATTGTTGTTGGTGTTGCCGGCGTTGGCGATGTGAAAAAGCTTGGACGTTTAGGCGGAAAAACAATTATTTATTTTGAAATTATTACAACGATTGCGATTGTTGTTGGTTTATTAGTGGCAAACGTATTTCAGCCGGGAAAAGGCGTGAATATGGCGGATTTACAAAAAACGGATATTTCTAAGTACACAGCTACGACAGAGCAAGTACAAAGTCATTCATTTGCAGATACGTTCGTAAATATCGTTCCAACGAACATTATGAAGTCGTTAGCAGATGGAGATATGCTTGCAATTATTTTCTTCTCTGTATTATTTGGTTTAGGTGTAGCGGCAATTGGAGAAAGAGGAAAACCAGTTCTGAATTTCTTCCAAGGTGTAGCCGATGCAATGTTTTACGTAACAAACCAAGTTATGAAGTTTGCACCGTTTGGTGTGTTTGCGTTAATTGGCGTAACGGTTTCTAAGTTTGGTGTAGCGTCATTAGTTCCATTAGGTAAATTAGTTATTGTTGTTTATGGATCAATGATTTTCTTCGTTGTTGTTGTATTAGGTCTAACGGCAAAGTTATTTGGAATTAATATTTTCCAATTCTTTAAGATTTTAAAAGACGAGCTTATTTTAGCATATTCTACAGCAAGCTCAGAGACGGTTCTACCAAAGATTATGGAAAAGATGGAACGTTTCGGTTGCCCGAAAGCAATTACATCTTTCGTTATCCCGACAGGTTATTCATTTAACTTAGATGGTTCAACATTATATCAAGCAATTGCAGCGATTTTCTTAGCGCAAATGTATGGTATTGATTTATCTATTTCACAACAAGTTACATTACTTCTTGTATTAATGGTTACTTCAAAAGGGATTGCCGGTGTACCGGGCGTATCGTTCGTTGTATTATTAGCAACGCTTCATACAGTAGGTATTCCGTCTGAAGGTTTAGCATTTATCGCTGGTATTGACCGTATTTTAGATATGGCACGTACAGCAGTAAACGTAGTAGGTAACTCATTAGCTGCAGTTGTTATGTCTAAATGGGAAGGACAATATGACGCAGAAAAAGGACAAGCTTATTTGAAAGAGATTTCAGAGAAGCAAGTAGCTTAAATGATAGAAAGGCCTTCACGGTAAACGTGAAGGCCCTTTTCTATATAAATACATATAAAAAACCTTTCTTTTTAGATGGACGAGAGCATCCGGTCATGCATAGCAGCGACTTATATGTAAAAAAATGAAAATGAATTTATATATGGAAAAGGGAGAAATGAGGATGAAACGGAAATATGGAGATGGATCATCATGGAGACGGTTAATTGATAAAACATATTCAGTAAAAGATGTACAGGGTGGTATGTTAGGTATATTACATATAAAGCAAGTGAAGGAGCCTAATTATAAGCAGTATAATAATCGAAAGATTTGTATTGCGCATAATGGCTATACTTGGATTCAGTATTTTATAAGTGAAAAACATTTTGTGATTACAGCGATGTTAAACGAGAACAAAGAGCTTGTTCAATATTATATTGATGTTGCAAAAGAGTATAAAATTGATGGAAGAGGATTGCCTTATTTTGATGATTTATATTTAGATGTTGTGTTGTTACCAAACGGGGAAATGTATGTATTAGATGAAGATGAGTTAGAAGAAGCATATACGGACGGAGATATTATAAAAGAGGAGTATGATTTAGCTTGGAATACGGCAAAGTGGATTATAAAAAAAATTGAAGAAGAAGATTTTTTATGGTTTTCAATTTTAGAAGCAGAAATTCAAAAAATAAAAGATAGTGTTTGATATATAAATTCATTTTTATTTTTTAACATATAAGTTGTGCTATTAGGCAGAACAAGTTACTCTCTTTGTTTTCGTTTTACGCGTGGTAGGAAAATGGTCTGGCTGCTTCTATGCATAGCCAGATGTTCTCGCCCGCCTAAAAAGAAAGAGGGTTTTTATGTCGCTGTTTTAATTTGTATTTATGTAATATCAAAAAAATACCAACTATTTTGATAGAAATAATGTTTGACATTTTCTCCTGTAACGAGTAAAGTAAAAAAAGATTAATTCATACAAAATATAATATGAAACCTTCTTATCAAGAGAGGCGGAGGGACTGGCCCTAAGATGCCTCGGCAGCGGACTCATAGTAGAGTGCTGTGCCAAATCCAGCAAGCGATATGCTTGATAGATGAGAAGAGTGTTTCTTATATGATATATAAGACCTCTTCTCTTCAGAAGAGGTCTTTTTCGCTCTTGTGAAGGATAGGTTTAGAAATAGGAGAGGATATAACTTTGGAACAAACAAAAGGAAATGCATGGGCATTATTACCACTTGGCATATTTTTAGCATTATTTATTGGCTCTGGTGTAATTACAGGGGATTTTTATAAGTTACCAATTCTTGTTGCTATTTTAATTGCAGTTGCTGCTGCATTAGTAATGAATAGGAAAGAAAACTTTACGACAAAGGTTGAACGTTTTGCTAAAGGGGCTGGCAATCCAGATATCATGATTATGGTATTAATCTTTGTATTAGCAGGTGCGTTTTCTGAAACGGCAAAAGGAATGGGCGGTGTTGAATCAACTGTAAACTTAGCTCTTTCTATTTTGCCGCAAGGATTTTTAGTTGTTGGTTTATTTGTTATCGGTGCTTTTATTTCATTAGCAATGGGAACATCAATGGGGACGATTGCAGCATTGGCTCCAATTGCAGTAGGAATTAGCGGGGAAACTGATATTTCTATGGCGCTTGCTATGGCGACAGTTGTTGGCGGTGCGATGTTTGGCGACAACTTATCTTTTATTTCAGATACGACAATTGCTGCTGTACGTACACAAGGAACGGAAATGAAAGATAAATTTAAAACAAATTTCTTAATTGTATTACCGGCTGCTATTGTTACGAGTGTGCTGTTAGTCGTTCTGACGTTAGGCACTCATTCAAATATGACGGCACATGCGTTTAACTGGGTGAAAATTTTACCGTATGCTGGAGTGTTAATTACAGCACTGCTTGGATGTAACGTATTAGTTGTATTAACGGGAGGAACAGTGTTAGCTGGTATTATCGGAATGTTGGATGGAAGCTATACACTCGCAAGTTTCTTTAAAAGCGTTACAGTAGGAATTAATGGTATGATGGAGCTTGTATTATTAGCGATCTTAATCGGTGGAATGGTCGAAATTATTCAATATAACGGCGGTATTCATTATTTAATGAATGTGCTAACACGTAATATTCGTTCGAAAAAAGGTGCAGAATTTGGAATTGCTGGTCTTGTAAGTATGACAAATATGTGCACAGCAAATAATACGATTTCTATTATTTTCACAGGTCCACTAGCAAAGAATGTTGCAGATCAATATAATATTGATCCGAAAAAATCTGCGAGCTTGTTAGATCTATTCTCTTGTAGTGTGCAAGGATTAATCCCATATGGTGCACAAATGTTAACGGCGGCAGGATTTGCTTCACTTTCACCAATTGAATTATTACCGTACTCATTTTATCCAATGTTAGTTGCTGTTTGCGGTATTATCTCAATTGTCATTAATTTTCCGCGCCTTTCGCCTGTAGCTGAGAAAAAGGAATATCAAAAAACAGCATAATGAATAAAAGAGGATGTCTTATAAAAGGCATCCTCTTTTGTTTTGGATATCACAACGATAGAATTCCATTTTGATTTTTAAAAATATAATTCGCTGTTATGCACGGCCAGATGCTCTCGTCCCCCTAAAAGGAAAGTGGCTTTTATGCTTGTTTTTTATCTTGTATTTATATATATCCACTTTAATTTCTCGACATATAAGTCGCTACTATGCACAATACAGCATGATCGCTACTTGCTTTCTCTTTTTGTTTTAAACCTTGCATGTGGCAGAAAAAGACCCTGACCGCTTCTATGTATGGCCAGATGCTCTCGACAGCCTAAAAAGAAAAAGATCTTTATAGCGATTTTTTAATTTGTATTTATATAGGTCTGATAATAAATAGGACTTAAGTCTGAGAGAAAAACGGTTCTTAAGCTCGTTATAGAAAAATGAAAAGATAGGTAAGATAAGAGTATCAAAACGAAGGGAGGCAAGCACAAGATGAAACAATTTTTAGCGTTTATGGCAGCCGGTATTTTAGCTTTAATTGCTCTTGGAAGTCTTGCTGGTATTGTAGGGTTAGCAATTGGAGCAGGGATTGTGTATTGGAGCTATAAATCATTTGTGCGAGCACAATCATTTTTTGGAAAACTAGCTTGGGGGATTGTCGGTTTAATCGGCTTGTCAATTGCCCTGTCCCATTCCCCAGCATTAATCGGTATTGCAGCACTAGTCGTTCTATATTATGGATACCGTGAATGGAAAAAAGAGAAAGATGTAGTAGATGCTGCTTCAGATAGCTCGAAGTCGTATAGCAATTTTGAAGATGAGTGGAACAAATTAATGAAAAATAATTAATATTAAATAAAAAAAATAATAGAGTAGAAGAGAGGAAGATTAAAAATGAAACAATCATTATTCGGACGTGTACGCGATGCAATACTTGCAGATTTTCATAATGTGTTAGACGAGAAAGAAAGAAAAAATCCAATGGCGATGTTAAACCAATATTTACGTAATGGTGAGCGTGAGATAACAAAAATTGAAAAATTAATTGAGCGTCACAAAACATTAAAATCTAACTTTGCTCGTGAGCTTGAACAGGCGCGTTATTTCGTAAATAAGAGATCCAAGCAAGCTGTAATTGCAAAGGAAGCAGGAGAAATGCAACTACATGATCGTGCATTAGAAGAAGTTGCGTACTACGAAGGGCAAGTAGCTCGATTAGAAAAAATGTATGCGGGAGTTGTAGAACAAATAGATGAGCTAGAACGTCGTCTATCTGAAATGAAAAATAAACTAAAAGAAATGAATGCAAAACGTATGGAATTAATGGCACGTGAAAATATGGCACATGCGAGCCGTCGTATGAATACGGCTCTTCATAAAATGGATGAGAATAACCCATTTTTACGCTTTGAAGAAATTGAAAATCACATTCGTGATTTAGAACTTCGTATTCATGAAGATCATGAGCGTGACACATTTGATATGAAAATTGCAAAGCTTGAGCGCGAAATGAAGGAGAAAAAAGAAGTATCTTTAACGAAAGAATCAGTACAATAATTGTAGTATATTATAAAACGAGCTTATGATATAGTGATAGAAGAAAAGGTGTTGGAATACAATACCTTTTTCTTCTATGTATATATAATAAAGAAGGGGGAGCTGCAATGAAGAAACAATTTTCAAAAACACAATTATTAGGGATGCTCCTCGTCATATTTGGATTCGGTCTTTTTCTTGATATGATTCTTGGGCATTTTGAACCTGGTGCCCTTATTTTTGCATTTATTATGATTATGTTTGGGAGGCATTATCGAAACAAGAATCGATATGTGAGAGGGAATGTGTGTTTATTTGTTGGGGGACTTGTTTTCTTATTTTTCCTATTTTCATCAGCAGCTTTCGTTCTCGTTTTATTTGCTTGCTTAGCTTTCATTGGTTACCAATTGATGCAAGGTCAGCAGAAGACAAAAACGGTACAGGTCGAAATTAAGGAAAAAGAATATATAAATGAAGAAAAACCAATCTATCGAACAGAACCGTATATAAAGAATATAATGGTTGGTAACGTACGAATAATGGATCATATTTATGAGTTAGAAGATGTTAATATTCAATATGGAATTGGTGATGTTGAAATTGATTTAACAACAGCTATAATTCCAGAAGGTGAAACTGTCATTGTCATTCGCGGTGTGATTGGTAATATTCGTTTGTATGTTCCGTACGATATTGAACTATCTTTAAATCATTCAGTTATTGTTGGGAGAATTTTGCTCCCATCGCATGAAGAAACAGGCTTTAATCGTAATGTGAAGTTTAGAACGGAACAGTATAAAGAAGCTCCTCGCCGTATTAAAATTATTTCTTCGCTTATCGTAGGCGATACGGAAGTGAGGAAAATATAATGAAAAAACAGAAGAATATTTCATGGATGTATATTCGCTATTCAATATTATCTTCTATGAGTATTGCACTTATTTGTACGATCGTTTTTATATGGAAAAGCCAGCAAAATGTGTATGATTTATTATGGAAAGAATCTATTGCTTCTGTTCCTGTTAGTTTGTTTATTTTAGGTACGAGTCTTCTCATTGGTGGGATTGTTGGATATGCAATTGGTTATTATATGCAGCAGCGTATCCAAGGATTAACGACTTTTTTATTTGAAGTAGAAAGAGGGAATTTTCCGAGAGATGCTTCGTTTACAGGGGAAGATGAATTTCAAGAAGTAGAACGAAAGGTAATTGCACTTGCTAGACGTTTAGAAGAGCAAGCCGGATTATTTCAAAAAGTAACGAATGAACGAGCGCAGTGGAATGAAGAAATGAGACAACAGGCCATTTCAGAAGAGCGGCATCGTTTAGCGAGAGAGCTTCATGATTCTGTTAGTCAACAGCTCTTTGCGATGTCGATGATGATGTCAGCAATTAATGTGCAAACCGCCCATATACCAGAGGGTACGCAAAAACAATTACAACTTGTTGAAAATATGGTTGTAAACGCTCAATCAGAAATGAGAGCGCTTCTTCTACATTTACGTCCCGTCCAATTAGAAGGTAAAAAATTAACAGAGGGCATTGAAGAATTATTAACAGAGCTTTCAAGAAAACAACATATGAAGATTGAATGGTTGATTGAGCCAATTCAATTGAAAAAAGGTGTGGAAGATCACTTATTCCGCATTGTACAAGAAGCACTGTCCAATACATTGCGGCATGCAAAAGCGAAGAAAACAGAAGTAAGGTTGCGCCAAATTGATAAATATGCAATTTTAAAAATTATTGATGATGGCGTAGGCTTTGAAGTAGGTGTGAACAAAGCAGGATCATATGGTCTTCGCTCTATGCAAGAGCGCGTTCATGAAATTGGCGGAACTTTAAAGGTATTAAGTTTTCCGAATAAAGGAACGCAAATTGAGGTGAAAGTGCCAATTCTTATAGAAAGAGGGGGGGAACAAGATGATTAAAGTATTGCTTGTTGACGACCATGAAATGGTTCGAATGGGTGTATCGGCTTATTTATCGACTCAGCCGGATATTGAAGTTGTAGGAGAAGCGGAAAATGGAAGAAAAGGTTCAGAATTAGCACTATTGCTAAAACCAGATATTATTTTAATGGATCTTGTCATGGATGAAATGGATGGTGTTGAGGCAACGCGAGCGATTACTCAAGAATGGCCAGAAGCAAAAATTGTTGTTGTGACAAGTTTCTTAGACGACGAAAAGTTATATCCGGTTATTGAAGCTGGTGCAACTAGTTATTTGTTAAAAACATCTCGAGCTAGCGATATAGCAGATGCAGTTCGAGCGACATACGATGGGGAAACAGTACTCGAACCGAAAGTTACCGGAAAAATGATGTCACGTATGCGGCAAAAGAAGGAACAGCCTCTGCATGAAGAGTTAACAGAACGAGAGTTTGAAATTTTATTATTGATTGCCGAGGGAAAGAGTAATCAAGAAATTGCTGATGAACTATTTATTGCTTTAAAAACAGTGAAGACGCATGTAAGTAATATTTTAAATAAATTACATGTAAGTGATCGAACACAAGCAGTTATTTATGCGTTTCGTCATCAGCTTACAAAATAAAAAAGGCTGTAAAGAAGCCTTTTTTATTTTGTAAGTATTCACTGTATTTTTTGAATATGATTCCCTCGAATATTTTCCAAAGATGGAGTAGAACGGATAAAATTTGCGAATGCTTCTTGATCTGTCGGACCTTCAACACGATTTCGCCCTTTTTGAAAAATTGTAAACTTATCTCCTCCATTTGCTAGGAAAGAATTTACTACGACAGAGTATGTTGTATGATCTTGGAGTGGCTCACCATTTTCTAGTGTAATTGATTCTATCCCATTTTTTCCCCATGTGTAACGAATTCCAGATACTTGTAACATACGTATTTCATCATCCCATTGTTCATGCAGTGCGCTTTGAATTTCTTTACCAGTTAAATCCATTTTAATGAGTTTATTTTCAAAAGGTTGGATGAGAAATGTATGTTCCCATGTAATGAAACCGGCTGGTAAATCATGGCGAATACTCCCCGGATTGACAAATGCAATGTCAGCTTGCATGGCTTGACGCTGGGATGTAGCAAGAAGAGCACCAAGATTTGCTTCTCCATCTTTATTTTGATCTCGCGTCAGCTCGTGTACACTTTTTCCAAGTACTTGCTCGGTTAGTGGGGCTATTTTTGTTTGATAGCTTTGGAGCCATGTTTGGATGATTGGATTAGGTTGCATTTGATCATGATGAGTAGGAATAATCTTTGCCGTTTTTCTTGTAATATCTTTCGTTTTACGATTAATTGTGAGCTGCACATTTGCAAAAGCTCTTCCATAAGAATACGCTTCAACAAGTAATTTTCCATTCACATATCCATTCATATAAGAATGATTGTGTCCACCAAATAGTATATCTACATCATCATCAAGCTTACTAGCTAAATCAGCAAGTGGCCCGTAGGTAATTCCGTCTGTTGTCTTCCCATCTAGATGAGCAAGAACGATAATTGCATGGATGCCTTTTTGCTGTAATTCTCGTACGTATGTTTGAACAGCGGTAGCTTCATCTATAAAGGTGACTGCCGACATATCGCTTTGCATCGTAAGAAATGGTGTCTCTTTTGTAACGACGCCAATAAAAGCAATAGGAATACCATCAATCCACTTAATTGCATATGGTGGGAATAGAGGCTTATTTGTGTTAGCATTTAGTGCATTTGCACAAACATAAGGGAAAGAACTACCTGGAAACATACCGGTTTTTGGATGAAAGCCACCATCAATTAGTCGTTTTAGCTCTTCTACACCTTCATCAAACTCATGATTACCAATTGTTCCAACGTCAAATTGTAGCATATTTAAAAATTCTATTGTTGGCTCATCTTGAAAGAGAGCCGAAATGGGGGGGCTTCCGCCAATCATATCACCAGTATGAACAAGCAAGGTGTGTGGAAATTGTTTTTTATAGGAGTTGATATAGGAGGCTATGTAGTCAGCGCGACCGGTGGGCTTTCTGTGCAGCGGCGTAGTTGTGTGGATTTGGCCATGTAAATCGTTTAATCCAATTATTTGTACAGGTATTTCAGGAGATTCTGGAGGAGAAAAAACTGACGAAAGAGTTATAGAAATGAGAAAAGAGATATACGTAAGAAAGATAAACATGTTGTCACTCCTTCACATATACTAGTATTCTTATTGTATTAGAAGGACAACTTTTTGTTTTATTAAAAAATCGTAAATCTTTTATGGAATTATAAAATTTTTTGTTTCTTATAAATTTACTTTCATTTTGCTCTAAGTGAAGTTTTATCCCGCTATTCGTGGGCAGTAAGATCCCCCATTTTAAGATTGAGAGGGGGTCGTTGTCCAGCTCCAGTGGCTAGAATGTTCGGTGGCTTCGCTTCTTCCTACGAGGTAAAAAACACCTCTACGTCAGAAGCTCCATCCCCCTCACATTCTGGACGAGCCACTTCCGCTTTTCTAAAGAAGATAGGTGAGGGAATCACTGCTGGCATGTGCAAGGTTGGGCGGGCTAACCATCAGTGGGAAATGAAAAAACTCTCCACTGATGGAAGTTTCACTTTATTTTATGACGAAAAGAAGGATTTATTATTTATTATGGAGAATACTGTAATCATCCACTTGCTGGAAAGAACAAACGAAGCAGAGGTGACGATAATGCTTGTAATGGGTGTATTGTTATGTATTACTGCAATTTGTGGTTTTATATGGTTATCTTATTCTCGTTCGCTTAAGCAGGCAGGAGTGTTACTTTTTGATAAAGGTAGTTTGTTTGCAAATCAATCCAGATTTTTAGTATGTCCGAAGTGTGGTAATGCACAGGCAAGAAATGGTGGATATCAAGAGTGTTGCCGAACAAGGTTATGAAAGAGTAACAAGCCTCACATCATGTGAGGCTTGTTACTCTTTCGCAGCTTTCCAAATTGTCCAACGATCTTGTTCTATAATGGGGGATTTCTTGTAAAGTTTAGAGTGAATATGTCGCAATAACCCAGAAAGTTCATTGTCTGATAATTCATGGAGAATAGAGCGGCCTGTACGTGGTGATAAGTCTTGAAGTAAATCTTCAATTGAAGGATGTGTTTTACGAACTTCCCACAGAGTTTGAATCGGATTTGTCTCAAAGCCGTTATCATGTAACAAATGTTGTATTTGATTTGTTTCTGGTCTTCGTTTTGCTTCTATGCGGATTAATTTGGGATAGCAAGAAAAGAAATAGCCGCGAATATGTTCCGGACTTCCTGAAATCGTGCAGTCTTCAATTGTCCGATCTTGGAGAATAAGGATACCGCCTCGTTTTAAAATGCGATATGCTTCTTGAAGAAATTTCGGAATATAATCTAGATGATGAATAACAGCTCGTGATAGAACAATATCAAATGTTTCATCTGCAAAAGGGATGTTATAAGCGTCACCTTGTATAAAGGAAACATTTGATGTATGAGTACAATTTTCTTTGGCAGCCTGGATCATCTGATTTGAAAAATCAACACCAATTACTTCAGCTGCCCCCATCATAGCAAGTTGTTTCGTATAAATCCCACCTCCGCATCCAATATCAATCACTCTTTTTTCTTTGACATCTACAATGTTTTGTATCATATGTGTCCATGAATCTGTTGCTTGACGATTGGTATACGTATATTTGTTGTCTGAACTATGAAAATCTATCGGCATGTTGTAACCTCCTTTTCATGTATATTATATCGAATTTAATTTGTTAGGTTGATTTTGTTTTCTTTCGAGGACAATAAGTTTTTCTTATTTTGAGGAATGAGGATGAGAGCTATGCGAAAAAAATGGTTATTCATGTTCTTTCTTTTTTTATTAGTAGCATGTAATCAAACGGATGAGAACATAGAACAAAGTGAAAAATCAACAAAAGAAGCGGGGCGTATTGTGGAAGAGAATGTACAAGTAATTGTATCTCTAGTAGGGAAAAAAGAAACAATATTGAAGGATGACGAAGCAAAAATAGCGGCTAATATTATAAGTAAAGCAGAGAAACAAAATGTAATCGGTGAATTAGGTGAACCGGAATATGTAATTACAGTTAAGAAAAATGGACAAGAAGAGAAATATAAAGCTTGGCTTCGTACAGAAGCGAGAACAGGATGGTTACAAAAAGAAACAGATCCAAAAAATTTTTATCTTATATCAAAAGTGGATACAGAAAAACTTCTTTCTTTATTCCCGTCGGCACCTTTCATACAAAATGAGGAGGGACAGCAATCAACTATAACTGAAATCACTAAAAAAGATTTACAAATTACTCGTTTTCACATTAAAACAAAGGAAAATACAGTGTATTATACAGTGTATTATACGATTTCAGACGCATTATATAAAAAGCTGGAAAAAGAAAAAAACTATTATTTTCAATTACAATTTCCTTCGAAAGTACAAAAGATAATAAATAAAGAAAAAAGTGAACAAGTACAAGGTGAGTTAGTGAAAGAAGGATATAAACAATATGAAGTGGACTTTGTTGTTCCCGTTAGTGGTATATCATCATCTCAATTAAAAATGTTAGAAGCGTATTATGATCAATACAACCTAAAAGTATTGAATCATACAAAAGAAGAGATAGGTGCGTTTCAAAATATTATTCAAATAGTAAAAGAATATGGAGAGAAGATGCAGCTAGAAAGATAATGGTTGTTCTAGGAAATGAGAAAAAGAGTGATAAGATACCATCACTCTTTTATTTTGTTTTTGTTGAAGGTTCATTCATGGACTTTCGCGTAATAAAATAAGCGATAATAAGTGCAGAAAGGATAATGGAGCTAATAAAAATATTGTCGGGTAGCCAATCTAAAAGTAATACATATCCAACAGTATAAAAAATTAGCATAGAAGCTAGAAAAGATAAGGCGCCGATCATAACAGATTGCAATGTCACCGTTTTCACCTCCTTACATGTATAGTATTGGCTAAAAGTGGAGGAAATAAACGATAGTTTCCAATAAACTTGAAAAATATGACATAATTAAGAGGAAAAAGATTATCGGTAAGGAGAGGAATATGAAACAAAATACAAAAGGATTATGGGGAATTATTGCAGCAGTTGGTGTTTTTCTGTTGTCTAAATTAAAATGGGTGTTTGCTATTGTAAAATTAGCAAAGTTTTCTACTGTATTTAGTATGTTGCTATCTCTTGGTGCTTATGCAGCAATATACGGATGGAAATTTGGC
Source organism: Bacillus sp. 103mf (assembly GCF_900116295.1). Lineage (GTDB taxonomy): Bacteria > Bacillota > Bacilli > Bacillales > Bacillaceae_G > Bacillus_A > Bacillus_A bruguierae. The sequence continues at coordinate 68,367 of NZ_FPAF01000002.1, read as the reverse complement.
GTTGCACTTGTATACTTATTACTTATTCATGAAATGGGTCATTTGTGGGCAGCAAGACGAAAAGGGATTGCAACATCACCTGCTATTTTTATCCCATTTTTGGGAGCGGTTATAGGAATGAAAGAATTGCCTAAAAACGCAAAAGATGAGGCATACATTGCATATATGGGACCGTTATTTGGTTTACTCTCTTTTTTACCAGCCATTCCACTGTATATGATAACAAAAGAACCATTTTGGGCACTTGTTATTGTACTTGGTAGCATGATTAATTTCTTTAACTTAATTCCCGTATCACCTCTTGATGGTGGACGAATTGTTTCTGTTGTAAGTACGAAAATTTGGGCGCTTGGCCTTGTTATATTGCTCGGTTATGCAATTGTACAAAAAAGTATTTTTCTTGGATTTATTTTTATACTAGGTTGTTTAGAGTGGCACAGAGTATCAAAGCGAAATCAACCAATCCAAGAGCTTGGTTGGAAAATAGATACCATAAAAGAATATATTATACGTTTGAAAGAAGAATTGCGAGAAACAGGTGCACTTCATCGCACCATCTATATGATGCATCATGAAGTGACAATGCTTAACCAGAAAGAAAGAGATAAAACATTAACAAAAGAAGAACGTCAAAGAAAAATAGCATTAGATTACCTGTATCCTAAATTTGAACCACTTGATTACGTACCGTATGAAGAGGAAAGAGAACGGTACCTTCTATTGATGCAAGATGCAATAGCAGTGTCAGAGCGAAAATTACATAAGTGGGAAGAAGAAAAAGAACAGTATGAAAAGTACTATTCTGCAAATATGAAAACTCGTATAAGTATGTTCATTTTGTATGTATTATTACTTGTAGTACTCGGATATGCTACATATCAAGGAACCACTATCTTGCAGAATCAACTTCCGACACGTAATTTGTAGAAAAGTATTGTCGAAATGATAAGAACTATTTATACAGGAACCCCCATTTTTTCATAGAATATTACACTTCTAATAAATAAATGTAATATTTATAAAGCAAAGGGGTAAGGTGTATGAAAAAAATGTGGAGTATACTTGGAATTCTTCTTGTCATGGGAATCGCTAGTTACGGCTTAAGCAAATTTTTTATACACTATGCGAGTAAGCCGGTTGGTGTAGCATCAATGCCAAAAGTAGAAGATGTGGATGAGACGAAAGAAGTGTTACAATTTATCGGTACAACACATGCAAGTTATAATAACTTTTTAAATTATGGAAAAGCAGAAAAGTATACAGATGGAGATTGGGATCATTTCATGAAATGGTTTCAAGAACAGGAGAATGCTTTAAAAAATTTTGAGAAGAAAGTAAAAAACAATCAAATAAAACGAGATGTGAAACGAAGTTATGAAACTTTAAAAAAGGGAGTAACGAATCGGAATATTGAGTATATTGTTTATGCACATCGTGTATACCATGATCTTGATATTATTTTAAATAAATATACAGGTGAAACGAACATTTGGGGCTATACAGAGTTTGGAAATGGAAAAGATGTGAAAATAATCGAACAGGTATTGCAAGCACCGTAAAAAGACATACTTAGTATGTCTTTTTATTATTCCGCTACTTTTGAGCAGTAAGTCACCACCTTAAGATGGAGAGACAAGCACAAAAGAGAGATGAAAGCACTGATTAAAGTTTCACTTTATGACGTTTTTCACAAAAACATCATGTTTATAGTGATTAAAATCACAACCTATATTTGGAGTATTCTATAAAATAGAGATAGATAAAGAAATAGAGGAGTGAATAGTATGTTAAATCCAAAAACAATTGAAATCGTAAAATCAACTGTACCGTTATTACAAGAAAAAGGTGTAGAGATTACAACACGTTTTTATGAAATTATGTTTTCTGAGCATCCTGAACTATTAAATATTTTTAACCATACAAATCAAAAAAAAGGAAGACAGCAACAAGCCTTAGCAAATGCAGTATATGCAGCTGCTAATTATATTGATAACTTAGCAGTAATTATTCCAGTTGTAAAACAAATTGGACACAAGCATCGCAGCTTAGGTATTAAAGCAGAGCACTATCCGATTGTTGGAACATGCTTATTGCAAGCAATTAAAGAAGTAGCTCATGCGCCGCAAGAAGTATTGGACGCTTGGGGAGAAGCTTATGGTGTAATTGCTGATGCATTTATTAGTATAGAAGCAGAGATGTATGAAGAGGCGGCAGCAAAAGCGGGTGGTTGGAAAGACTTCCGCAACTTTATCGTCGTGAAAAAAGAGAAAGAGAGTGATGTGATTACATCCTTTTATTTAAAACCGGAAGATGGAGGAGGGCTATCCTCATTCTTACCAGGACAATATGTAAGCGTACAGCTAAACATCGAAGGAGAAACATATACACATAACCGTCAGTACAGTTTATCCGATGCCCCTGGAAAAGATTATTATAGAATTAGTGTAAAACGTGAGAAAAGTATGGAAGGTCCAGAGGGAGTGATATCTAATTATTTACATGATCATGTAAAAGAAGGAGATATTTTACCATTAAGTGCACCGGCAGGAGATTTTGTACTTAATATGGATTCACAATTACCAGTTGTGTTAATTAGCGGTGGGGTAGGAATTACACCGATGATGAGTATGTTAAATACATTGATTCAACAATCACCAAACCGTAATGTATACTTTATTCACGGTGCGTTAAACAGCGATGTACACGCAATGAAAGATTATGTTGCAAATATAGCGCAAGAGCATGAACAAGTAAAAGCATATACTTGCTACTCTGCACCAACTGAGCAAGATAAGAAAGTAAAAAACTATGATAAAGAAGGATTTGTTGATTTAGCGTGGTTACAAACTATTATTCCTTCTAATGAAGCAGATTTCTATTTCTGCGGACCAGTACCATTTATGAAGCATATTCATGTAGGTTTGACAGAATGGGGCGTTTCATCAGAACATATTCATTTTGAATTTTTCGGACCAGCAGCAAGCTTACAGTAATTAGAAAGAACGAGGTGTTAGTTCACCTCGTTTTTTGTTTGTTCCCGAAGGAGACGATTTACGGTTTCACGGCGAATGCCAATTAATTGCCCGATTTCCGTTTGTGTTAAGATTTCATAAATGGGGATATCACCTAAATACGTTGCGAACCATTCTTGTAAACGATAAAGGCGTTCTTTTGGTGATACAGTTGTAAGTTGGTCGATACGATGCTGCATCATGCGTAATTTTGTTTGCAGCTGAAGGGCGATCTCGGCATAAGATTCAGGGGCTGTTTGTAATTGTTCATACCATGTTTTACATGTAATCGGTGTTACTTCTGTTTTAATTAAAGCGATTGCAGTACCATGATATTCTTTTGGTGAGATTAAAGAGTGATGAGGAATTGTTTCACCTGGAACAATAATGTTAAATAAAAAAGGTGTGCCATCTTCTTGGACACGAATGACTTTTAATAGACCGCTTTTTATAAAATATAGAGGGCCTTCCTCTCCTTGGCGAAATAATATTTCTCCTTTATGTAAAATCACTGTAAGCACCTCTTTATATTTTGCTTTTAATTTCATTATAGAGGAATTGTTTATATAAGACTATACTTGATACAGATAGAAGTGACTGTATATATAAATCTATTTTGAAAAAACGACATAAAAAACCCCTTTCCTTTTAGGTGGGCGAGAGCAACTAGCCATGTATAGAAGCGGTCAGGGCCTTTTTCTGCTACGTACAAGGATTAAAGCAAAAGGAGAAAGCGAGTACAGGTCATGTTTTGTTCTGCACAGCAGGATTTATCCCGCATTAACGGGCAGTAAGACCCTCACCTCAAGATTTGGAGAGAAGCGAAGAAGATAGGTGAGGGACGACTGCCCGTAAAAGCCCGATTGGGCGGGCTTTCCATCGGTGGGGGGGATGAAGCCCCCCCACTGATGGAAGTTTCACTTTATATAGCTTTATCAAATCACTTATAAGTAGTAAGATTTGAATTATAAGGTTAAGAGAGTGTGCCTACTAATGGATATTTCACTTTATATATAGTAGAAAAAACATTCACCTATATAAAGTCCATTAATTGTATTGACGAAGGATACCGTATTACAGTAGTATACTGTTTAGTGTGTATGTGTAAGAACGGTACTAGAAAGGAATATTTTTTAGGGGGCATACCATGTTAGATGAAAAAATGACTGATGTGAGGATTTCAGCTGATGCAGTGATACATGTGGAAGAAATGAAGGGCGGAGTTGTTCTATCAGTCGAAATAGATGGACAAATCGTTTATACGATGGCTTATGATGAAGAAACTGATAGTTATGCAGAATTATATGATCGAAATGATAAACGAGCAAGACAAGTTCATGAAGATTTTATGGGATGGTCGCTTGTACACTAATGGAATTTTTAACAATCCAATAAATGCTGCTTTTCATTTATGAGAGAAGCATTTATTGGATTGTTTTATATTTACAAGTTAAAAAACGACATAAAGCCTCCTCTCTTTTTAGGTGGGCGAGAGCAACTGGCCACGCATAGAAAACGGTCAGGGCCTTTTCCTAGCACATGCAAAGATTAAAACAAAAGGAAAAAGCAAGTAGCGGCCATGTTGTATTTTACATAGCCGCTACTTATATGTTGAAAAATTAAATTGAATATATTTATAAATATAAAAACAATGAGATTGTATATATAATGTAATAATTACATAGGATTTGTAACACTTATTTCTATATTGTTAGGGCATTGTAAATGTATATGTTATGTTTTTTCGGTATGATAAAGTAAATAGGGATTTTTCATTAGTTGAACCAATGAAGCTCTTATGGAAGATTCATTTTTACCTATATCGGTAGGAGTCTTACTGTACGTTAGAGCGGGATCAAGTGAAAAAGATGCAACAAACATAGGAGTGATTATTTTGGAGAATTTACATATTTCTAACTTTATTTTATTATGTGCCTGCTCAGTATTATGTATTATTTTAGGAGTGTTTTTTTATACATGTATATAAAGAAACGCATTCTAAAAAAAGAATGCGTTATAAAATGGAACTAATAATTAAGCGTGTGCCGAGAATAATTAAGGTAATGCGTAATAAATTGATAATGACATTACCGCTTAATTTTGTATTAATATAAGCTCCCAATTTTCCGCCAATCCATGCCCCAGGGATTAAAACAAGGGCATAGACCCAACTAACATTCCCAAGGGAGATATGAGTTGCTGAATTTACAATTGCAGATAAAAGAACAATAAACATAGATGTCGCAACGGCGATTTGTGCCGGAAAAGCAAAAAGAAGCATCATTGCTGGAACTAATAAGGCACCTCCACCAATCCCGAATAACCCAGAAATAAAACCTACACCAAATGAAATAATGATAGCAAGAAAAGGTGGAAACTGGTAGGTTATGATTTCTCCTTCTGAATTTGTAAAGGAACGTTTCACAACAGAACTACTTGAAAGAGAGATGGGTTTCAGTTTATGCCGTAGCATTAGTAAAATAGATACGAAAATAAGAAAGACTCCAAAATATAAAGAAAAAGATTCTTGATTTAAAAATTTATTTGCCCATGATCCGATGATTCCTCCAGGGCCACTCCCAATAAATAAAATAAGACCACTTTTGTAATCCACTCGTTTATGCCTCATATAAGTAAGGGTAGAAGCCAAACCTGTAAATACGACAGTAACAATTGAAGTACCGACGGCTAATTGTGGGGAAAGGCTATGTAATCCAATTAGTAATGGAACAATAATGATTCCGCCACCAAGACCAACTAGACTTCCAATCGTACCTGCTAATAATCCAACAAGTAGTAGCATAATATATTCCAACTGTAACATCTCCTCTTTTGTAGCAAATACATCATTCATTATACAACGTTTTGAATGAGAATGATGTGTATTCACAAAAAAGTCGTCTTCTTATGTAGAAGACGACTTTTTTTAGAAAATAAGATTTAATACGTAATAGCATAAAGCAGCTAATGAAGCTGAAATAGGAAGTGTGATAACCCATGTAATTAACATGCGTTTTGCTGTTCCCCATTTTACACCTTTTACGCGATGTGAAGCACCTACACCTAAAATAGAAGATGAAATAACGTGGGTTGTACTTACTGGTAAATGAATGAAAGTTGCGCCGAAAATAACAAGTGATGATGATAAATCAGCAGCTACGCCATTTACAGGGCGAATTTTCATAATCTGCCCACCAACGGTCTTAATAATTTTCCACCCACCAACAGAAGTACCTAGCCCCATTGCGGTTGCACACGCGAGTTGGACCCAAAAAGGGATATCTGTTGAAGTGTGATAATTATTTGCAATAAGTGCCATTGTAATAATACCCATCGCTTTTTGAGCATCGTTTGTGCCATGTGTGTAAGCTTGCATTGCAGCTGTGAACACCTGGAATAAACGGAAATTTTTGTTTGTTTTCGTTAGGTTAAAGTTCTTAAAGACGACTTTAAAAATACTATATACGATGTAACCAATGACGAAAGCGATAATTGGTGAAGTAATTAAGGCTTCAATAATTTTAATGAAACCTTTATAGTTTAATGAATGTATACCAGCAGCAGCGATAGCTGCCCCAGCAATAGCACCGATAATTGCATGAGATGAACTACTTGGAATTCCATAGTACCAAGTAATTAAGTTCCATGCGATGGCAGCAAGTAGCGCTGCTAAAATAACGAGACTACCATTTGGTAATGTAAATGGATCAACAATATCCTTTGTAATCGTCTTTGCTACACCCGTAAATGTCATTGCACCTAAAAAGTTCATAATAGATGCCATAAGAATAGCTTGCCTTGGCTTTAAAGCCTTTGTTGAAACAGCTGTTGCGATTGCATTTGCTGTATCATGGAATCCGTTAATAAAGTCGAAAGCTAAAGCACAAATGACAACTAAAACGGTTAAAATCAAGAGTGTATCCATGATCAAACTCCTTATGCGTTCTTCATAATAATTGTTTCTAAAACATTTGCTACGCTTTGGCAGCTGTCAGCAACTTCTTCTAGTTCTTCGTAAATTTCTTTGTATTGAATAATCTTAATTGGATCTTTTTCACGAGAGAACAAATGTTTAATCGCATGTCTACGAATATCATCACATCTTGATTCGTAATCTTTAATTTTAATTGCGTTTGTACGAATATCAAGCAACTTTTTATTAGACATCAATTCAATAGATGCTGCAATTTCAATTGCACATTGGTTAATTGCATCAACGAACTTAATCATGTACTCATCTGCTTCTGTAATAGAATACATCTCAAATAGACCAGCACTATGATCTAACCCGTCCAATACATCATCCATACTCATTGCAAGTTGCAAAATGTCTTCACGTTCAATTGGAGTAATAAACGCTTTGTTTAATTCCATAATAATTTCATGAATAAATGAGTCGCCTTTTGACTCATATTCTTTCATGCGCATGGAGAATTCTTTTAAATCACTTGCGTTTTTAAGCTTGTACTCCACAAAAAATTGAGCGCCTTCTTTTAAATTTTCGGAAATACTCGTTAACATTTCTGAAAATTTATCTTTTTTAGATTTAAAAACCATATTGTTACCCCCACCAAAAAAATAGTTATGTAAAGCATATTGGCTAGTTCATTCTATCAAAAAGCTGTCGTTTTTTAAAACATTTTATCGAAAAGTTTACAAAAACTTAACATTAGACATATTGAAAAATTAGCAATATTAACAAAAAATAGTGATGCTCTCATGTATAGAATGCCCTTTTCTTATAAAAAGTATGACTAATAAAGAGAGCTTACACTTGACGAATTATAGCGGTATCATGGAAAATTTGTAAAGGTATAACGGTACATATATACATTTGAAAGCAAGATAGAGGAAGTGAATGAATGAAGTTCAGCAGCACTCATTTACAAAAGATACGGGAGTGGTTCAAAAGAAGAAAAAAATTGCGAATCGCATTGTTAACGATAGGCTTTTTTTTCTTATTCTTGTTTATCTTTGTGAATATTATGATCACAGTCCAAGATATTTCGGCATTAAAACAAGCAGTACCTCAGCCAACAGTTATTTATGATGCAAACAAGGAAGTAGCGGCAACATTGTCTTCTTCGAAAACGGAGGGAATTAAACGGAAAGACATTCCAAATGTTATGATCGAAGCTGTTGTTGCAGTAGAAGATAAAAAATTTTATGAGCACCGCGGCGTTTATTATAGCGGAATTTTTCATGCGCTTGTTAAAAATATAACAGCAGGAGAAGTTGTTGCTGGAGGAAGTACAATTACACAGCAGCTAGCTAAAAACGTATTTTTAACACAGGATCGGACATTTTCCCGAAAATTCAAAGAGTATTTTATTGCAAAGAAAATTGAACGAACATATACAAAAGATGAAATTATAGAAATGTATTTGAATCAAATTTATTTTGGAGAAGGAGCTTGGGGGATTAAAAAGGCGGCAAAAACATATTTTGACAAAGAAGTAAAGGAATTGACGATTCCCGAAGCTGCTACTTTAGCTGGATTAATTAAAGCACCTTCTACGTACTCACCTTTTAAAGACTTTAATAAGTCGATTGAAAGAAGAAATGTTGTTCTCTCATTAATGAAGGAACAAGGTTATATTACAGAGAAGCAATATCAAAAAGCAAAAGATGAAGGGCTTTCACTCCGCAGAGGTATTGAAGATAAATATAAAGGAAAGTACTCTCAATATGTTGATTATATTGTTCGAGAGGCAATGAATAAATATAAATTGACACAAAATGAAATTTTATCAGGCGGTTATCATATTTACACGGAATTAAATCCAAAAATGCAAGAAGTTGCAGAAGATGCTGTGAATAATGATCATTATTTTCCAAAGACTACTTCTGATCAGATTATGCAAACAGGTGTTGTGCTTATGAATCCCAAAACAGGTGGTATTCCAGCCCTTGTAGGCGGGAGAGGACCGTATCAATTCTTACAGTTTAATCATGCGGTGCAATTAAAACGGCAGCCAGGTTCTACATTAAAACCATTAGCGGTGTATACACCGGCATTAGAACAAGGATATGAGGTTTATGATGTATTAAAAGATGAACCGCTTGAAATTAATGATTATAAACCGAAAAATAGTGGGAATGTATATCATGGTAATGTGACGATGTATGAGGCAATTGCTAATTCTTATAATGTACCAGCAGTTTGGCTATTAAAACAAATTGGTTTAGAAAAAGGATTGAAGTCTTTAGAACGTTTTGGTATTCCACTGCAAGAAAATGACCAATCGTATGCGTTAGCACTAGGAGGGATGAGTGAAGGCACATCTCCCCTTGTTATGGCACAAGCGTACGCAACATTTGCAAATGATGGTGTTCAAATGGAAGCACATGCGATTCGGGAAATTCAAGATGGGGAACGGAATACAGTAGGAAAATGGTATAAAAAAGAAATTCGTGTTACAGATGAAAAAACGGCTCAAAAAATGACATATCTATTAAAAGGAGTTGTAGAGAAAGGAACTGGTAAAAAAGCGAAACTTAATGATGTAGAGATTGCTGGAAAAACAGGTACAACACAACTAGCAGATGAATCAAATAATGGCGCAAAAGATTCATGGTTTGTTGGCTATACACCAGAATTACTTGCATCTATTTGGGTTGGTTACGATAAAACAGATAATGAACATTTTATTCCTGCTGGTAGTCAAATAACGACAACGATGTTTCGCGATATTATGAATAAAGCAATTGGAAAGCCAATTCAAAAAAACTTTGATTTGTCTCTTATACCAGAAGCAGAGTATACAAAACAGCTACAAACAATTGAAGAAGAAATGAAGCGAAAAGAAGAGAAAAAAAGACAAGAAGAAAAACAAGGAAACGAACAAAAAGGGAGCTTGATGGATAAAATAAAAGAATGGTTTTCATCCTTTTAAGAAGTAGATCCCAGATTATAAAATAATCTGGGATCTACATGTATTTTAGACTGTTAGCACGGGAAACGTTATTATTTTAGTAACGACGTTTACCACAACGTTTACATCTTTTTGTTTTACATTTATCTTTATCACGCTTTTGGTTACGTGATTCATTATCATCATTGTTATTAGCGTTGTTTTTATTATTATTTTTGTTCTTGTTCTTGTCATTACTGTCATTACTGTCATTACTGTCATTACTATCATTACTATTATTATAATTCCAGCACATGCTTTGAACATGGAACATTGGTACATACGTAATTTGACCATCAATATCAAGGAGAATATGACCTCTAGTACGGCCTGCAACAATTCCTTCTACTTTTTTCGGGCCGCGATTTAATTGAATTGTTTCTCCTTTTAAACGGTCAATAACACTTCCAAAATAGTTACCCCCTACAATGATAGGTTCTTCATTTTCTTTATTTTGATTATCATTTTGTTCGTTTTCGTCAGATTCTTCTGACTCATCTGAAGATTGTTCGGCAAATCCGTTAATATGATGTAATGGATAGTAAACAACACCATCGTCAGACTGTAAGACACAAAAGTCGCTTTGAATTTTTAATAAGGTCCCCTCTCCTTTTTCGGGCCCTCCTAAATTAATACGTACGTTTGTACCGATTAAATCTTTTAAATTTTTCGATATATTTCGAGCAAAATAATACGAATGATTATATGGATACATCATACATAGTTCCCCCTTAATGGAAATTCTTTCTCTTTAAATCATTTGTCGTTATATGATATTCATCTTTACAGGACAAGACCTAGGATACTTGACTAATTTATAAAAAATGTGCATATGCATAAAAACAAGCACTCTTTTAGATTAAGAGTGCTTGTTGAGTTGAATATTTATATTTGTATACATACTATGCTCAGCTTTGGCTAATGTTGTATAAGAGATGACAATATTTCCTTTAGCAATTGGTTCATAAGCAAGGTCTTCATATTGGCCGTTATTTTTATTATGGACTGTTAGTTCAATAGAGTCGAGGTTTGCATGTGCATATTTTTCCTTTATATGTTTTGCAATTGTTTCTAATTGTTTATAGGAAGTGGCATCAGTAATCACCATCCCCTTTAAAACAACTTTTTCTTTTTGTCCGGTATGCGGTAATGGCACATGGTTTTGGCTTATATATAGAATGTGATAAGGAATGGCATCGTCATTTGAGGCTGCTTTTGGTTTATTGTATTCTCCAATTAAAAAGAGTGCAAAACATAATGTTATACATGACATGAGAATAATCCAAAAGCGGATAGATGATAATACTTTCATTAGCATTCACCCTCGTTTCCTATAAATTCTTTCATTATGAATTATACAAAATGAGCATTAAATTAACGTTAAGCTGTGGTAAAGAAAAGTAAAGATGAACATTTCGTATATATAATTACAAATTAAAAAACAAAATAATAAAATGAATATATATATAAATTAAAAAAATACATAAAAACCACTTTCCTTTTAGGTGGGACGAGAGCATCTGGCCGCGCATAGAAGCGGTCAGGGCTTTTTTCTGCCACATGCGAGGTTTAAAACAAAGGGAGCAAGCGAGTATAGGTTATGTTTTATTCCATAGAGCAGTGACTTATATATTGAAAATCAAAATGGATGTATATAGAAAAATGTCTTAGATTTGTTATAGTTAAGTAAGAAGCTATAGGATATGAATGACCTTGTAAAGAGTGTAAATGCGTTATGAGTTGTTCATTAATGAAATAACGCTTTCATTTTTTTCGATATATTATAATATGTTTTTAAGATTTAGAGGTAGATAGGGGATGGTGTTCAGATGATTTCTATTGGGTTAACAGGATGGGGGGATCACGACTCTTTATATAAGGATGCATATGAAATGAAGCATAAACTGCAAACATATAGTGAATATTTTCCAATTGTAGAAGTAGATAGTTCTTTTTATGCTATGCAGCCTGTAAGAAATTATGAGAAATGGGCTTTAGAAACACCATCAAATTTTTCGTTTATTGTGAAGGCTTATCAAGGAATGACAGGCCATATGCGCGGAGAAATTCCTTTTGCAAACATTGACGATATGTTTCACGTATTTAAAGAGTCAATTGCTCCTCTTCAAAAAGCCAATAAGTTAAAAATGGTTTTATTCCAGTATCCACCTTGGTTTGATTGTCAAAAGAAAAATGTGGACTTATTACGTTATACGAAAGAAAAAATGAAAGGTATCCCATGTTCATTAGAATTTCGGAATCAAACTTGGTTTGATCCACAATTTCGTAATCGAACATTACAATTTATGAAACAAGAAGGTTGGATTCATACGATTTGTGATGAACCGCAAGCAGGAATTGGCTCTATTCCAATTGTGCTAGAAGCCACGCATGAACAAATGACCTTAGTTCGATTTCATGGACGCAATGTACATGGCTGGCTGAACACGGGAGAGAATTGGCGGGCAGTTCGCTGTTTATATCGTTATAACAAACAAGAGTTAGAAGAATGGGTAGAAAGGATAGAAGAATTGAAAACAAAAACAAAGGAAGTTTATCTTCTATTTAATAATAACTCTGGCGGAGACGCAGCAGATAATGCGAAACAGCTAATGGAGATGTTTGGCGTTACGTATGGGGAACCTAAACCTGAACAACTAAATTTATTTGACTGAAGTGAAAGGTCATTTATTGATGAATAATTAAAATAAAAAGAAAAACACTGTACAAACAGGGGGAATGTACGGTGTTTTTCTTTATGAAAAAAGAGGGGTAACAATGTTACTGAGCGTTTGGTTGATTCATCAATTGTTGGCTTCGTAACCAATGATAATGGTTATCATTATCATTGTCAATGGTTTTCTCTAGCTTTTATCTTAAAAAATTTAAAGTTTACAAAAAATTAATTTAATCATATAATAATATAGTTTATGTGATAATAATTATCAATTTCATTTAAAGGGGCGGGAATAGATGAAAAAGCCATGGAAAGTGATGACGACAGTTGCTGTTGTTTCCTCATTATTACTTTCAGTAGGGTGTTCTAATAAAAAAGAAGAGACGGCAAAAGAAAAAAATACATATGGTGTACCGGTAACGGATTATACATTTGATACAGCAGCAAACATGTTTGCATATGCAGAATTTGAATTAGCCGGTGAACCTTTAGCAGAAGGTTTAGGTTTAGATTTAGATATTTTAGATGCAAAAAAACGAAATAAACCAACAAAATTTGATTATATGGCTGGTATCGAGTCTTATGAGTACTCAGAAGAAGGCATGTATGAGGTAGTAGAAAAATCAGGACTTGGTTTCCATTTACTTCATGCACCAATTGTACAAAAGATGACAAAAGAAGAAAATAAAGAAGTACCATCTTGGCTAGAAGAGAGATTTTATACATTAGCAGATAGTGTAGGATATCCGCGTAAAGAAATCTTTGCAAATATGTATCCAACATTTATGGAGTATGCTGGTGGTGATCCGCATTATATACAAAAAGTAGATACGTCTGTATATGCAGAAAATGATGATAAGACATATGTACCATCTTTCCAGATGGATTTTAAAACACTACGCTGGGATCGTTCAAAAATGAATAAAACATTAACACCAGCAGCATACGGTTCTGCATTTTTAAAACAAGCATTATGGGCAGGGGATTTTTTAGGTGGTTTTCATACAGTAGATAAGGATGAAGAATTAGAAGCTACATCAAACACGCAAGATCAAGATTCGAATATTCGTCTTGGGAAAAGTAGTGCTGATGGTATGCAAGGTGTGATTTTAACAGAGGAAATTTGGAATAAACTTTCATATATTCGCGATGGGCTATTTTATGATGCAAATACAAAACAATTAACAAACGGGGCAGGAAGTAAATATAGTCCTGCGAGCGGTCTCGTTTACTTACCTCATGAGATTAAAGTAACGGAAGAGAACAAGAATGGTATTGCTAAAGCTAGTCAATTAGAAGTGAAAGACGCGCGCAGTGTGCTTCGGGATCAATGGATGATGTTGTGGCCAACTGCTGAATTTTTCGGAATGGTAGACCAGCGTCCAGGTAATAAAAATGTAAATCCAGCGTTCCAAGCAGCATTTGATGGGGCACCGTTTGCAAAAGCGGCAACAGAAAATATAGATGGGGAAACGGCTAACGATGCAAAGGCAGATGATCCTTATTCATTAAATCGTGATGTCATGTTACAAGTCTTTAAAAATATTGAAGCGATGCACTATAATAAAGAAACAGGAGCGTTTGTTACAGAGCACAGCGGAACAGAACAAGGCAAACGTATTGATACGTTTGATGCAAGTTATATGGTAGAAGCGCTTCGTATATTCCAACGTGCTATTGATGGTATGCCAGTTGGATATGCGAGCGGAGCAGAGGCACAAGGCTTACAAACAGAAGAAGGTAAACGTGCTCTTCAAATGATGAAGACGCAAGCAGACTTCTTATTAAAAAATATGAAGACAAAAGATGGATTTATGGCAAATAGTTATACAATTGGAAAAGGACAAGATACTGATCCGGTTACATTAGAAGCGCAGCTAGGAGCAATTCGAGGGTTGACTGCAGCCTTTTTAGCAACAAAAGATGAAACGTATCGTGAAGAAGCACGTAAACTTTATGACTTAGTAGATCGTAAAATGTGGAATAAAGAAGCACATGCATATGAAACGAAAAAAGGTGAAATGAAGTATACTCCTTATACAGCTGGAAGTGCATCAGCAGTCTTGCGTGTTGCATTGCAAAATTTAAGTAATACAGATGCAGATAAAACGAAATACGATTCATTAGAACAAAAAACAATTACTTCTCGTTATGTTGATTTTTATGATCAAGTAATCAATGGGCCTTCATTAAAAGAAGGAATGCAAACAAGTGAGTTTTGGGATACTGGCGATGTTTATATAAAAGGGAAGCTTGGAAATACAGATAAGGACAATGTACCGCAAATTCAAGCAGGTCATGGTAAGTATGGTATTGCTCCAGTTCTTGTCAATGTTGAAGTGAAAAAGGGAAAATAAATTTATGAAAGAGTGTAACAAAGTGAAATTTCTATCAGAAGATGATGTGTTTTTTATTGATGGCTAAGAAGGGTGGTTACTTCTCTTCTATCTTCATTGTATAGATAGGAGAGACTGTACGGTAGAGTGAGATAAAGAGAGAAGGGCTAAATGATGAAGCGATTGTTTATGGCGATTACATTACTCCTATGTATCGGGATTTTTGCGAGTTGTGGGATGAAAACATCAGGAAAAGAAGAGAAGCGTAGCGCCGCTATTCATAGTAATAACATTGTAACGAGTGCTAATGGAGAGTGGATTTATACAGCAAATATTGATATTAATACAGTAACAATTATGGATGCAAAAAGTAGAAAAGTAGTATCAGAGATTCCAGTTGGAAAAGAACCGAGACAATTAACAATGAGCCCTGATGAAACGAAATTATATGTTTCTTGTATGTACGATAATAAAGTAGATGTTGTTTCACTTGAAAAGAAGAAAGTCATTGATCGAATTTCGACTGAAATTGAGCCATTTGGTGTTGTTACAAATCCAAATGGAACGAAGTTATATGTATCGAATTTTCGTTCTGGTAATGTATCGGTTATTGATATTGAGAAGAAGAAAACGGTACAAAAGATTAAGATTGGCGATCGCCCACGTACGCTTGCGATGACAAAAGACGGAAAGAAATTGTATGTACCGCACTATTTGGAGGGGAAAATTAGTGTTGTAGATACAGAGAGTAATAAAGTGAAGAAAGTGATTACACTTGCATCTTCACCGGATAAAGAAGACCATAAAAAGAGTCAAGGAATTCCAAATACATTAGAGCAATTTGTTATTGCACCAGATGGGAAAACGGCTTGGGTTCCACATCTGCTTACAAATGTGGATACACCCATTCAGTTTGAAGAAACAGTTTTTCCAGCTGTGTCGATTATTGATTTAGAAAAAGATGAGGAAATTACAAATCAGCGGAAACAATTATTCGAAGCGATGAATGTGAAAAATACAAAAAATGAAACGATGATTGTATCAAATCCATATGACGTAGCTTTTAATGAAAAAGGCACAAAGGCATTTGTAGTTATGTCTGGTAGTGAAGATCTCATGATGTTTGATTTAACACGTGGAGGAAATGCAACGCAAATTGTAAGGCGCATTCCAGGAAGTAATCCACGCGGTATTACGTTTCTTCCAAAAGAAAACACATTAGTAGTTCATAATGCGATGAGTCATGATCTTGCTTTTCTAGAAACAGGGGGAGATGATTCATATGCAAAAGTGAAAGCTGATAAGAAGACAGTTAAATTAATTGAAAAAGATTCCTTATCAAAACTTGTTCGTGAAGGAAAAGAAATTTTCTACAGTGCAAATAGCGATAAATATGCAACAGCGATTACAGGAAACAACTGGATGAGCTGTGCAACGTGTCATAGTGATGGAGAAATTAATGGTTTATCATTACTGACACCAAGAGGGAAGCGAAATGTACCAAGCAACGTCTTAACGACAAAAACAGGTTTGTTTATGTGGGACGGCGCACGTGATGAGTTTACAGATTATATTCATACCGTACAAGGTGAAATGGGCGGTATGATGGAAATTGATCCAGGAAAAGAACTTCCAAAAGATGTTCAGCACATGTATGATGCGTTGCAAGCCTTTTTGGATGATCCGAATTCGTTTCCTGTCCCCAAAAGTCCATATCGTCAAGGAAATGGAGAATTAACACCTACTGCGAAGGATGGAGAGCAGTTGTTTAAAGGTAAGGCAAATTGTTTAACATGTCATGGCGGGGATAATTTCACAAATAGCACAAAAGCTGTTGATGAAAATGGTACATTAACGACGAACAATACAAACTTCCTTTATAACATTGGAACTGCTAATGAAACAGATACAAATTATGATGGTGATGCGCGTGGGGGATTCCAAAATAAAAGACCAAAAGGATATTTTGATCCTCCAACACTTCGCGGTGCATGGGCAACAGCCCCATACTTACATGATGGTAGTGCGAAAAACGTTGAAGAAGCAGTAGAAAAGCATCAATATGAAGAAAAGCCGCAGCTATCAAAACAGGAAGTTCATGCAATCGCAGAATATGTAAAATCAATTCAATAGGAAGAAGCCGTGGTTATCTTGCCTTAAAAGACAAAAACTCTTATCTTAAAGATAAGGGTTTTTTGTCTTTTAGAAACTTATCACTGTTCTTTTTGTTGTACGTATTGCTGTAAATCAAATGGTGTAACTTCTTGAATAAATTCTCTTGAAATAAGAGATTGAATAAGTGTACTTTCGGTAACGACAGCACCTGTTTTCTTTTTGTGAGCTTGTTGTAATAAACTTAGTTTTTCCAATGTTTCTTTTGGTAATTCAATTGTTAATGTGTTCATATTTCTCCCCCCTACTATTAGAGTATCACTAGAAGAGGAGAGAAACAAGAAAAGAGAAAGATATATAAGGTGTTACAGAAAATATATAAATACATTTTAATTTTTCAACATATAAGTCATTGCTGTGCAGGAGAAACTTCCATCTATCTTCTTTGTTTTTCTTTGAATCTTGAGGTGGGAGTCCTACTGTCCGTGGATGTGGGATAAAACATAATCTGCACTCGCTTTTTCATTTTGTTTTAAACTTTGCATGTGATAGGAAAGGGCCTGACCACTTCCATGCATGGTCAGCTGTTCTTGCTCACCAAAAAGAAATGGTTGTTTTAATCTATATGCATATAAAAAGAAGGTAACTATTTTCAAAATAGCTACCTTCTTTTACGATCTTTACAGTAAGTATAGTTAAGCGATACCGATGTATTTTAAAGTTTTGGATGGGGTACTATGATCAAAAAAGTGTTGTAAAAATGCAATATCTACGCCAGATTTATAAGCACAATATCCCCACGTTTTGCGAAGTGTATGTGAGCTAATCCCTTCTAAACCAACTTCTTTTGCCGCTTTGTTTAAAATGTACCAAGCATGTTGTCTCGTAATAGATTTTGTTCCTTTTTGAGATTTTAATAATGGTTCATTTCGCTTCCATACTTTTCGTTCTTTCATATATTGTTCAATTGTATGTTGCAATTCTTCATTTACAGCGAACCATTTATGCTTTTTCATTTTGTCATTGTAGAACAAAATAGAATGACGAACATGCTCATTTTCATCGATAACATCGCCAACTTTTAACTGTAATATTTCACTTACTTTTAATCCGGAATTCACAGCTAATACGAATAATAAAGCATCACGCTTTGATGATTGTATTAGTATATCTTTGATTTTTTCTAATTGTTTTTCGTTTTGAATTGGTTGTCCTACTTGTTTCATTTCACGCACTCTCCTCTTTTATATGTGTAAAGGAAAGGATTAACTAGTTATTACTGTAAAGGAAGTGTGTGAATTTCATGTGAACTTTTCGTGAAATTAGGACAATTTATTTGATTACTTTCACTTTTGGCAAATGAAAGTAAAAGACAACGCCATTTTCTTTATTATAAACACCATAATTAGCATGATGCAATTCTAAGATATTTTTTACGATAGATAGTCCAAGACCAGTTCCGCCTGTATGACGGCTACGTGATGCATCTATTCGATAGAAGCGATCCCATATTTTATCTAAACTTTCTTCGGGAATCGGTGTACCGTTATTTTCAATTTCAACTTTTACGGTTTCTTCATACTCACTGACAGATACTTTTACTTGTTCTCCAGCTGGTGTATAACGAATCGCATTGCTTAATAAATTGACGACAACTTGTTCAATACGATTTCGGTTTGCTTGTACATAAATAGTGGAATCAAATACAAGCTCTACCTGTAAGTTTTTTTCTTCGATGCTAAATAATAGCTTAGTATATACTTGTTGAATCAACTCTCCTACCGAAAACTTTTCCAATTCTAATTTATATGTGCCAGACTCAAGTTTTGCAAGTTCTAGCATTTCGACAATAAGGCGGTTCATGTTATCAGTTTCTTCTAAAATAACGTCAGTATAATACGTAGTGTCTTTACTTACGCCATCTTTAATGCCTTCAGCGAAACTTCGGATTACACTTAATGGTGTTTTTAATTCATGTGATACGCCAGAGATAAATTCTTTTCTTGTTTTTTCTAGTTGTCGTTCTTTTTCAATATCTTGTTGTAGCTTTGTATTTGCTACATGTAATTTATCAATTCGGTCCTTTAAATTTACAGAAAGAGAGTTAATGCTACTTGATAGACTTCCTATTTCATCCTCTGTTGATATAGGGAGTTTTTCAGAGAAATCAAAGTTTGCCATTTTTTTTGTAACACGATTCATTTTAATAAGCGGGTTTGCAATGATTTTTGAGTAATAGAACGATAATAAAATAATGACAATAAAGACGATAATTAACGCATAGACATAATAATCTTTCAAAACAAGCATAGCCTCATTAACAGGCTGCAATGATGTCATTGCAAATGCAAATTCTTTTATTTCTCCATTTGTGATAACGGGTTTAACAAAAATCTGACTTTTAATTTCGTTTTCTCCGCCGAGTGTATATGTTGTCATTTCACTCGCATTCGTTTTCCCTAATGCGACAGAAAGTTCCCAATGCTGGATGCCTTGCATTAATGTATCTTTATTTGCAAGACGAATATCGTTTGGAGAAGGAATATGCAATTTTGATATAGTACCATCAAATTTGTTAACGCTATTACTAAAATCTTTTGTATATAAGTTTCTTTTGACGTCTGTAAGTTGAATGCCAAATAGCTTTAAATCTGAAATGATATTATCATTTTGCCATGTTTTATTATCAGCAGTAGTAATTGCAACAGGAATAATCATATTGTTTTTTAAAATACCTTGTACACTGATTGGGTCAGATATTTTTAATCCTAAATTGATAAACGAAGAATATTCAGGAATTGTGAAAGTATTATTCAATGGAATAAAAAGTGTATTATTAAATTTATCAACAATTTCAATGTGATAATTTTTATCATCTTTAATAATACCATTGCGGTCTAATAGGACGAGTTCAGCGTTTGTTTTTTCATAAAACTCTTGTTTTAACTTTGAAAGCTCTTCGAAGGTTCCATTGCTTTTTTCATATTTGTTTACAAATTTTTCGAAATTCGTCTGGACCGTATGAACTTTCTTATTAATATAAAATTTCTCTAAAAACAGTGATTGTCCAACGAAAAAGAGTAAAAATGTAGCAGTAAATAACGCTGATGTTAATAAGAAAAGCTTAAACACAATACTTCGTTTTTTCACTTTTTCACCTCATAAGCTGTAAATTCCATAATCGTCATTTTATTATAGCAAACGAATAAACATAGTAGGAGAGAAAATCTGTCGCATGCTGAGATAGTTTATTTCAAAAAGTCATATAAAGTAAGTATATATACAGGTTGAAAAACCGATATAAAAACTCCTTTCTTTCTAGAGAGAAAGGGAGTAGCGGTCATATTCTATTTTGCATAGCAGCGACTTATAAAGAAAAGCGGAGCCGACTGTTTAGGCCCGTTGGCTAAGGTTCTTAGACATGAGGGCTTAGGAGCCAGAGCTAGACAAAGATGTCAAAAAATTAAAACGGATGTATGTAGTAGAGGGATAAAAAAAGAACTTGCCAGACGTATGACAAGTTCTTATCGGATTTATGATTGAATTGCTGCATCTAATGCAATTTCAATCATTTCGTTAAATGTTGTTTGACGTTCTTCAGCAGTTGTTTCTTCACCAGTAAAGATATGGTCACTTACTGTTAAGACAGACAATGCATTTACACCGTATTTTGCAGCTAATGTATATAGTGCAGTTGTTTCCATTTCAACAGCTAATACACCGTAGTCGCCAAGTTTTTTAACCATATCCATGCTTTCACGGTAAAATACATCGGCTGTTAGTACGTTACCAACGCGGATGTGTAACCCTTTTTCTATACCAGCATCGTATGCTTTCTTCAATAAATCAAAGTTTGCACAAGGCGCAAAATCAAATCCAGGGAATGTTAAACGATTAATGTTAGAGTCTGTACATGTAGTCATTGCAATAATAACATCACGTACTTTTACGTCTTTTTGAATTGCACCGCATGTTCCAACACGAATTAAATTCTTTACCCCATAGCTTTGAATTAGTTCGTTTACGTAAATAGAAATAGAAGGAACTCCCATGCCTGTACCTTGAACAGAGACGCGTTTTCCTTTATATGTTCCTGTAAATCCTAGCATACCACGCACATTGTTGTAGCATGTTACATCTTCTAAAAAATTTTCTGCAATATACTTTGCACGTAAAGGATCTCCAGGTAATAAAATAGATTCTGCAATTTCGCCTTCTTTTGCTCCAATGTGTACGCTCATATAAAATCCTCCTTGTTATGTAGCAATTGATATTACTAAATATCTACTTCACTTTGTAGTATACACGAAGTAGAGCGTTTACAATAGCATATTTCTATTTATCTAACTATTCGGTCAATAAGATGCCACCTCAAGATTCAGGGAGAAGCAACACTTCTGATGGAAGTTTCACTGTATTACCCTTTCATAGGATAGGAAAAAGTCCAGACCGCTTGCCAGGCCAGATACTCTTGTCCATTTAAAAAGAAAGTGGTTTATATGTCATTTTTTCAATTTGTATTTATATATTTTCTTGCAAATATAGTAAAACTGCTATTCATAGAGAGTGTTTATTATCTGCTTCAGACAGAATGAATTGTGCTCTAATAGATGTTTTTTTACGCAAAAATAATCTGAATTGTGTTACAATTTATTTAAAAATAGATAGGTGATTTCATGAAAAATGTTATTATAGGAGTTATTGCTTTGCTTCTTATTGTTCTTGGTGGATTTTATATGAAAAAATATAAAAATAGTGAAGAAACAACAGGACAGATACAACAAGTAAAGTGGCAATTGCATGATATGGATGTAAATGAAATCGTGAATATTACATTTGAATTACAAAATAAAAAAGGAACTGAAATTCGCGGTGTAAACGACCATATTCGAATGTTTATTGTGGACAAGCGGTTAACACAATCATATCAGATGAGCCCAACTTTTGTGGGGAATGGTTCTTACAAAGCTACTCATCAGTTTAAAAAAGAAGGAGAATATACAATTTTTCTATATGAAGAAACAGGAGATACAACAAAACAGTTCGCTGAAAAAAACATAACAGTAGGAAATAAAGTGGTAGAAAAAAAACAAAATCCAATTACTGCGGATACGGTATTAACGAAAAATATTGGTCCTTACAGAACATCGCTTTTATTTCGTACGTTATATCCGCATGAAGAAGAAACATTAACATTTCAATTTCAAATAGGGAAAGGGCAAAAGCTAAAGTTTCGCTCCAATACGGGAGAACGTGCTGAATTGCGTATAGTGGATGAAGGGCGACAGCATTTTCTATATGTTGTTCCTAATAATGATGAGGAACAATTACAATTTCGCGTTATGTTTCCGAGTGAAGGGATTTATAAAATATGGGGTACTTTTTATATAAACGGAAAGAAATATGAAGAACAGTTTACATTACAAGTTCAAAAACGAAAAGACAGCTAAGTTTTAGCTGTCTTTTCGTTTTCCGATTAATTTTGTTACAGCGAGCATCGTAATTGGTAAGGAATGATTTTTACGAAATGCTAAATACTTCCCGCTCCATGTTGGTTTATATTTTTCTTTGAAATGTCGCAGGCCGCTAAAGCTATATGTATAACGAACGTTATTAAAAATGGCTGCTGCAACGCGCTCTGACCAAAAGGATTGCGCTGATAATCCAACATTAGAAAGTGGAGCCATTCCAATATTAAAGCAGTGATAGCCATTTTCTTTTGTCCATTGGAATAAATGAATGAACATAGCATCCATAATTCCGCCTGGTGCATTAGGATAATAACGCATCAAATCAACAGATAATTCACCATCTTGGTATACAGGCATAAATGTTGTAAAGGCAATAATTTTACCATCAGCATCAGAAAGTGTTGCAATGGGCGCACGGTTTATATAATCACGATCAAAATAACCAAGAGAGAAGCTTTTCTCTTTTTTCCCCCCAAGCCATGCATCTGATACTTTTTTTAGTTCATCATACAATTCATCTGTAAATGGCGGCTCGTGAATCGCAAAAGTGTAACCTTCTCGCTCGAAACGGTTGAAAGTGGCACGCAATCCAGCTCGTTTTTTTCCTGAAATTGTGAAATCATTCAAATCGACAACTGCTTCTTCACCAAGCTTGAAGAAGTTATAACCAAAATCATGATATAAACTCATCCATTTACTTTCAACTTGATAAAATACACAAATATAGCCGAAACGATCCGCCTCTGTTAGAAATTCTTCTAAAACTTTACGAAAAGAAGAAGGTTGTCCGATTGGATCACCGAGTACAATAAGACGTTTACCTGCAGGCGCAAACTGAATCATTGCTTTTCCGTCGCTACTGAAAAAGAATTGCTTATCTCCTAAAAAACCAAGGTGACTTAACACGTTTCCACCGTGTTCATCTAAAAAGTGCTGTAGTCGTGTCATATTGGCTGGTTGCCCGGGAAATTTATTTCGATAACGATTGGCGATAATAGAACCAATTAGTAGAAAGCTTGGTACAAAAAAAGCTGCTGCAATTGCACTGCGTTGTACTTGTTTAATATTACGAACAACAAAATCAGGTTTAAATACTTCTTTGGCTTCCGCAAATTGTACCCCAAGTTTTTTGTAAAGATACAATGTAATAAGTAAAAAGAGACAAACTTTTACTGCATCTGAGAATGAAACCGCGATTTGTTCTCGAACAAATCGTTTGCGAATCATATATAGTACAGTGAGTACAATGAGTAAGATAAAGGTTTCTTCTAAATCAATTCCTTTTAGTGTATTGAAAATCGCTGCTCCGATTAGAGATACAATCGTCATATAATAGGAGCGTTTCGTGCCGTGATAAATGCCGCGTGATAAAATAACAAGTAAAATACCAAATGTTAGCGATAAACTAAAGGAAATTTGTACAAGGTGTTTAGGAACTAAAATATGCAGTGCATGAGCGCGTCCAATACTTGTTGGGAAAATGGTGGAAAAAATCACCATGAGTCCTGAGAAAATTGTTAATGCAGCAGATGCCCAGGAACCTAGTTTTCCTAGAAAATCACGTTGTAATGTCCAAATGACTCCGGTTGTTTCAAGGGCAGGTGCAATGAACGGTTTATCTTCAAATTTTTTTAAAGCAGCTCCTGTCATTTCAAATGCTGCAAAAATTAAACCGAGCCCAAAGGGTAAAATATAATATACAAGGCGGTATAATAACATAGCAGGGAGCAATACACCTGTATCTACTCCATATTGTCCAATCCCTGTTAAGAAAACAAGATCGAAGGAACCAAGGCCTCCTGGTACAAGACTCACAACGCCAGCCAAAGCTGCAATGACGTATACACCAAGAAACTTAGGGAAGTCTATCTCAATTCCAAATAGAAGTAAGATGACATACATTACTATGCCTGCTGATACCCACTCTACCAATGAAACAAGTGAGTAGAGGACAGTTGGATTTTTTTCTACTTGCTCTTCTTCTTTTCTTTGTTTGCGATTTTTTATTTTGGAAATACCTATGTATAATGGAACAAAAAGAGCAAAAAAGATGAAAACAGGCCATAGCCAAGGTTTTTCATGTAAAATAAATCTTGTATCTAGTACACCAATAAGGCCGAGAAAAGATAATAATGCTAGTCCGTTAATAAAAGCCGTTGTCATCCAGGCGATACTTCGAATAAGTTTACCATTTTCTTGTACATAAGGACGATATAACATTGTACGTATACCTGCCCCAACAAGACCACCAAATCCTATAAATCCATTGAATGTATTAGCAGTCCAAGAAATGCGGAAAATCTTTTTAACTGGAATATCTGCTTGCAAATGCCGCAGCATAACAAAATCATAAAAGAACATTGTAGCAACAGCAAATGCGCCGAGTATAACAGCTAAGAAAAATCCACCGGGTGGAATGTGTTTAATCGTTTCAACTGCTTCTCGAAATGAAATACCAGATAGTTCTTTGCGTGCTTGAAAAAACACAATTGTTAATACAGCAAAGGGAAAAATAAATTTTCCGATTTGTAATATACGTTTCCATGAAAACGACATAAAGACAACTCTCCTTGTATAAGAAAACTGAGGCAATATTTTTATTATGACAAACTTCAATAAAAATAAAAAGAAAAATTCTTTGAAAATTTAGTTGTAATCTTTATATGTGTAAACATTCTCTACTCATAAATTGCTAAATTCGATGCAATGGAGAGCAAATGAGGTTTACAAGCTACAATGGCTATAAACAAAAAAATGTATTCAACCACATCATCAAACTTTTTACATTTCACCACTAATATGTAAGCTAGAATAGAAAAGGCACTGCATGTTTTGTGCCGCTATTAATGGTCGGTAAGGCTCTAAACTCAAAAATCTGAGAAATCCCACTTTATTTTGAAGTTTTTTTGAAAGAATTTACTTCTTTTGAAGGAAATTGGTTTTTAAAATCGAAAATCAAAACATATATTTGCGTGATGTTGTTCTGTAGTTATGTGGTAAAAATAGAGATAGTGTGAGAGGATTTTTATATTAATACGCTAAAAGACTTTTGCGTATATTTTGATGAAGATACAATTGGGGGAAGACATTTTGTAAAGAAGCTGATCCAGAATAAATACATAACAGAAAAATCAACTTTCAAAATCAGTTCAAATGGTGGGGGGAGAAACTAGCATGTCCAATTTAATGGTTGAAAACCAAACGCAGCAAGTAACTGTTTTTTTTGGAGAAGTAGTTGAAGTAATTACAAAATATGTGAACAATCATACGTTACCTTTATTATTAGAAGAAACACCAGAAGGCGATGAACAGTATTTTGCTGGATTGTTAGCTTCCATCCGACGCTTACTTGTATTTTGTGAAGAAGGCTTAGATGCTTGCTGTGTATTACTGAATAATAAACCGTTTCGGAAAAATGCAGCGGAGAGAACGCTATATAAAATTTATCATCAAGTGATTGCAGAGTTTTTTTCACCCAAAAATGATCATTGGTATGAAAATAGTCGATCAGCTTATACAGGAAAGAATTCAATTGCGTTTCAAAAGCAACCTCCTTTTTCCATTGAACAAATGATGAAAGAGTTAGAAGGAAAATTCCAAATGTTGCGTGAAGAGTTAGAATATTATGAGACAGACTATCAAACGAAAATGATACAAAAATATTAACTACTGTAAGAAGTTAGGTAATTCCTAGCTTCTTTTGCTTTTTGAACCGTCATATACGACCGTAATTTTGAATACATTTAAAAAGGATATATTGATGGGGGTGTCATATGAGCCAGCAAGAAGTGTTCACTGATTACTTTCATGAAGTTGAAAGTTGGTGCGAAAGTGTTCTCCACGTATTAGATAGCCGGGCAACAGAAGTGTATGATGTTCATATGCTTGCATATAAAATTCAAATGCTATTAGATCGGATTAAAGAAAATGAGTATGATTACGATGCAGAGTTTGTCTATGAAATTAGTGATGATGTCGAGCATATTCAACACTACTTACAAGAAGCGTTAATGTCTGATTCAGAACAATATGCATTATATGAAAGAAATTATGCAAGAGCTTCTGTACCAATTGGCGGACATACCTTGCCGCCGCTTCCGTATCCGTATAATGCGCTAGAGCCTTATATCTCAAGGGAAATTATGATGCTTCACCACGATAAGCATCATCGTAGTTATGTAGAGGGATTGAATAAGGCAGAGAAGATGATGGCAGAAGCACGAAAAACAAATCAATTTGATTTAATAAAGCATTGGGAGAGAGAAGCTGCTTTCCATGGTTCTGGACATTATTTACACACTATTTTTTGGAACAATATGAAAAAAGATGGTGGTGGCAGTCCGCACGGAGACTTATCGAGGGAAATTGAAAAAGGTTTTGGGAGCTTTTTACGTTTTCAAAAACACTTTACAGAAGCGGCAGCGAAGGTGGAAGGTTCCGGGTGGGCAATTCTCGTTTGGGCACCTCGTTCCGGACGATTAGAAATTTTACAAAGTACACTTCATCAATTATTTACGCAGTGGGATACAATCCCTTTACTAGTACTTGATGTATGGGAGCATGCATATTATTTGCAGTATCAAAACCGAAAGGAAGAATATATTAAGAATTGGTGGAATATTGTCAACTGGGGTGATGTAGAAAAAAGATTTCAAAGTGTAAAAGAACTTCAGTGGATACCATATTAGACGCATCATACATCGCGATGCGTCTTTTTTAATTGTCTTTCTATTCTTATGGAGTTAGTCTTGCATCTCAACTTCCATTCATATTTTAAAGGTCCAAGCATACACTTGTACAAAAAGTGCTAAAAAGGACGTGAATGCATGAGAGGAAGAGGAATCGTGATTGCACTTATTATAATATGTGCAAGTATGCTACCAAATGATACATATGCGCAAATGAATAATGTTAGTGCACGTAATGCGGTGTTGATGGAGCAACATTCGGGGCGTGTATTATATGGAAAGTTAGAGCATGAATCTGAAAAAATCGCAAGTATTACAAAAATTATGACCGCACTTTTAGCAGCCGAATCAGGGAAAATGAAAGAAAAGGTATCCATTAGTAATACAGCAGTTCGGGTGGAAGGGTCAGCGATTTACTTAAAACCAGGACAGAAAGTACCGTTAGAAGATTTAGTATATGGCTTAATGTTGCGCTCAGGAAATGATGCAGCTCAGGCAATTGCAGAATATGTTGGCGGAAGTATAGATGGATTCGTTTATTTAATGAATGAAAAAGCAGCACAAATTGGAATGAAGGATACACATTTTTCTAATCCACATGGTTTAGACGGAGATGGAACACATTATTCTTCAGCATATGATATGGCACTGTTAACAAGGTATGCTATGGAAAATGAGGCATTTCGTAAAATTTTTGGAACGAAAACGTATCAGTCTGAAGTATGGGACTATCCATGGAAAAATAAACATAAGCTTGTTACTTCTATGTACGAGTATGCAACAGGAGGGAAAACTGGATTTACGAAAAAGGCAGGGCGCACACTTGTAACAACTGCATCAAAGGATGGGCTAGATTTGATTGTTGTAACATTGCAAGCTTCGAGTGATTGGGACGATCATATGTACTTATTTAATGAAGGATTTAAACAATATACAGCAACTACAGTAGTAGCGAAGGGCCCCCTTTCTGAACTGCAAGACAAAAAGTATACAAATCATATATATACGAAAAATGATTTATTAGTGCCACTAACGGAAGACGAAGCTAAAAAGGTTACATTGAAAATTGAATTTGATAAATCGGCCAAGCTGATAGATGGAGAAAAAATAGGGCGTGCCGTTGCCTATTTAAATGATGAAGAAGTTGGAGAGCGTAACCTTTTTTATAGTAAACGGAAACTTATTGTGACTACAGGTTTGTTTTGGAAAGATTTTAAAGAAGTATTTTCTCACATGTTAGGTGTGGAAACAGATGGTTAATATTATATGGGTTGCGATGGCGGTAATTGGTATTGTATATGCAATGTTTAATGGAACGATGGATGAAGTGAATAAAGCAGTTTTCGAAGGTTCAAAAAATGCCGTAACCATTTGTATCGGATTGATTAGTGTTCTTGTTTTTTGGCTTGGTTTAATGAAGATTGCCGAGGAAGCTGGTCTGCTAAAGAAACTTGTTGCATTGTTTATGCCTCTTGTAAAAAAACTCTTTCCAGAAGTACCGAAGAATCATCCAGCACTAGGTTTTATCTTATCTAATATGATGGCAAACTTTTTTGGATTAGGAAATGCAGCCACACCGCTTGGGATTAAAGCAATGGAACATTTAAAAGAGTTAAATGGAGGAAGAGACTTTGCGAGCCGCTCTATGATAACCTTTCTTGCTTTAAATACATCAGCTATTACACTTATTCCCACTACGGTTATTTCGATTCGGATGACATATCATTCTGCAAATCCAACTGAAATTGTAGGCGCAACGTTTATCGCCCAAGTTTTATCTATGATTGGAGCTATTTGGATTGACCGTTATTTTTACCGAAGAAGAAATAGAAAGGGGAAGAAAAAATGAGCGTCGTTAATACGATTTCTTTATGGGTTATTCCATGTGTAATTGGATTTATTCTATTATATGGGACGGCAAAAAAAGTACCGACGTATGAATCATTTGTAGAAGGCGGGAAAGAAGGAATTCAAATTGCTGTATCTATTTTACCGTTCATGGTTGGTATGCTCGTTTCTATTTCAATATTCCGGGCTTCAGGCGCGCTAGATGCAATGATACATGTCATGAAACCAATGTTAGATGCTATCCA
This sequence comes from Bacillus sp. 103mf, assembly GCF_900116295.1. Lineage (GTDB taxonomy): Bacteria > Bacillota > Bacilli > Bacillales > Bacillaceae_G > Bacillus_A > Bacillus_A bruguierae. Next base: position 39,065 of record NZ_FPAF01000002.1, on the reverse strand, counting down.
TGTGCCAGCAGAAATTGTTCCTCTTGCACTTATTCGTCCTATTTCTGGATCAGCAGGGCTAAGTATTACAACGGATTTAATTGCCACATATGGACCAGATTCGTTTATTGGGAGGCTTGCGTCTACGATGCAAGGAAGTACAGATACAACCTTTTATATTTTAACAGTTTATTTTGGAGCGGTTGGGATTCGGAAAATGGGCGATGCTTTAAAGGTGGGATTATTTGCTGATTTAATTGGTATTGTGTGCTCAATTGTATTTGTTTCACTTATGTTTCAGTAATAATGGTTCATTTTTAATTTAAATTAGACTATAATACGGATACAGCCACTATTAAGAATGTGCTTAATAGTGGTTTTTTTATGGATTATTTTTGACAAAACCGTGAACATTTGTTGTAAGCAAAAAGAAGGGAGTAAATCATAATAAAGAAGAGAAATGTATTTTATTCCTTTATTAGCTTATAAAGTTGGCGATGTTGTTTATGGTAAGTAAGGGGAATTGTCATTAAGGCTAGACAGTTGCCAAGTCCTTCTAATGAAGGTAAGATGAATTTGAGGTGAAGAAACGAAATGGAACGACTACAAAAGGTAATAGCGCAAGCAGGTATTGCATCGAGAAGAAAAGCAGAAGAACTCATTCAACAAGGGAAAGTTAAGGTTAACGGAAAAGTCGTGACCGAACTAGGAACGAAAGTGAGTGCACAAGATAAAGTTGAGGTAAACAATATTCCTCTCGAAAAAGAAACACCTGCTTACTTTTTATTATATAAACCAACCGGTGTTATTTCGAGTGTAACAGATGATAAAGGAAGAAAAGTGGTGACAGATTTCTTTGCGGAAATTCCACAACGTCTTTTTCCAATTGGACGATTAGACTATGATACGTCTGGTTTAATATTGATGACAAATGACGGAGAGTTTGCGAACATTTTAATGCATCCAAAGTATAAGGTTGACAAAACATACGTGGCAAAGGTAAAAGGTCAGCTAACTGGTGAAAAAATCCGCATGTTAGAAAAAGGCGTTATGCTAGAAGAAGGAAAGACAGCGCCTGCCCGTGTGAAAATTCTTTCTTGGGATAAACGTAAAGAGATTGCAATTGTACAATTGACAATTCATGAAGGAAGAAATCGCCAAGTGCGTAGAATGTTTGAAGCAGTTGGATGTAAAGTTATGAAATTAAAGCGTGAACGTTATGCCTTTTTAGAGTTAGGTAATTTACGCCCAGGGGATGCAAGAGAATTATCTCCTCATGAAGTAAAACAACTTCGTGCTCTCGCTTCAACGAAACCGAGATAGTACAGAATATAAAAGCTTCTATCAGTAAAGAAATTTTTGCTGATAGAAGTGAATACATATATAAATTCATTTTAATTTTTTGACATCTTTGTCTAACTCTGCCTCCTAGGCCCTCGTGTCTAAGAACCTTCCACACGAGAAGGTAAAAAACACCTTCTGTGTGAAAGAACCTTAGCCAATAGGCCTAAACAGTCGGCGTCGCTTTTCTTTATAAGTCGCTGTTATGCAGAAAAATACATGACTGCTACTTGCTTTCTCCCTTTGTTTTAAACCTTGCATGTGGCAGGAAAAGGACCTGACCGCTTCTATGCATGGCCAGACCCTCTTGCCTACCTAAAAAGAAGGTTTTATGTCGGTTTTTCAATTGGTATTTTTATAGAAAAGTTTAGTATGTGCTAAACTTCTTTATTTTGTTAAGGAAGGAGAGACACTGTGAAGAAAAATAGACTGTTATTTCGTGTAATTATATTGCTCATATTAGGAGGGGCATTAGGATTTACGTTATATCAAAACTTTTTTGTTGATAAAGAGAAAGTACAAGTAGGAAAAGAAGCACCAAACTTCGTTGCCACTGATTTAGAAGGTAAAAAGATTACGCTAAAAGAATTGAAAGGAAAAGGGGTTTTCTTAAATTTCTGGGGGACATGGTGTAAGCCTTGTGAGAAAGAAATGCCATATATGAATGAACTGTACCCGAAATATAAGGAAAAAGGTGTTGAAATAGTGGCGTTAGATGCAGATGAAACGGAACTTGCGGTGAAAAATTTTGTGAGTGGATACGGGCTGAAATTTCCTGTAGCCATTGATAAAGGGCAAGAAATTTTAAATACATATGGTGTAGGGCCACTACCGACAACGTTTTTAATCGATAAGGATGGCAAGGTTATCGAAAAAATTACAGGTACACAATCAAAAGAACAAATGGAAGAATATTTAAAGAAAATTACTCCATAAGTGAGAAGAGTATAGAAAATCTATTCGTGCTCTTCAGTAATCGAGGTGCTGCACATGGATTTTCAGTACCTATCATGAGATTTCTGAGTATTTCGTTAATTCCCTCAGAAACATAGATACATAGGAATAAGAAAAAGGCGGTGAGAAATTTGGAACAAATAAAATGTGTTTGTGGTCACGTAAACCCAATTGGTACAATTTTTTGTGAAGCTTGCGGGAAGCCTTTTGAAGATGAACAGGATACAAATTTACTAGATATGCGATATGAGGGAAGTGCACGGCGCTCTCTTACACATACCAAAACAGTAATAGATAAAATTTGGAGCTTTTTTTCTTCCGTAAAAGTTGGAATATGGCTTATTGTAATTACACTTATCGCGTCTGGGATTGGAACGATTTTTCCGCAAGAAATGTATATTCCACCAACCATCACGCCGGGAGAATATTATGAACAGCAATATGGTTTCCTTGGAAAATTATATTATCAATTAGGATTTAATAATCTATATAGTTCCTGGTGGTATATGATTTTAATAGCATCTATTGGGATTTCTCTTGTTATATGTAGTTTAGATCGTGTTGTTCCTTTATATAAAGCGCTGAAAAAACAAAGGGTAACAAGACATCCAAGTTTTTTAAAAAGACAGCGATTATACGGAGTAGCGTTTGCGACAAAAGAAGAGATTGCACGTGTGAACGAGAACTTGAAAAAGAAAAAATACAACATTCAAGTGGAAGATGATAACATTCTAGCAGAAAAAGGCCGTTTTTCACGCTGGGGTCCATATGTAAATCATATTGGTCTTATTATTTTCTTATTTGGAACGATGCTGCGTTTTGTCCCTGGTATGTATGTAGATGCATCGCTTTGGCTTCGTGAAGGTGAAACGAAAGAAATTCCTGGAACAGACGGAAAGTACTATTTGAAAAATGAAAAGTTTATTAAAGAAGTTTATGATAAAAGTAAAGAAAATGAAGTATTTAATGAGGCGATTGATCGAGTTGGAAATAAAATGATTGCAAAAAATTATCAAACAAATGCTGTGTTGTATAAAGTGGTCGGGAAAAATGTTGCTGGCGAGCATCCGAAACTTGAGAAAGTGAAAGAGTATAACATTCGGGTAAATGAACCTCTTAAATTTGATGATTATGCTCTGTACCAAGTTGATTTTAAAGAAGGCGAATTTAGTAAAATGTCTTTCTCTTTACAAAAGAAAGATGGTGGACAAAAATGGGATCCGATTACAGTTGACCTAACAAATCCAAAAGAAACATACGATTTAGGAAATGGATATTCTTTGCATTTGTTAAGTTATTTTCCCGATTTTTACTTTGATGAAAGCGGAAAGCCGAATACAAAAACGAAGCTTCCTAACAATCCTGCTTTTGTCTTTAAAATGTTTACGCCTGAAACGCCGAATGGAGAAGTAAGCTTTGTCGGAATTCGACAAAATATAGAGCCCGAAGGAAACAACTTATACAAAATGTCTTTTGCAGGTGTAGAAATGCGCAATGTTACAGCACTTACTGTTCGGAAAGATTTAACACTTTGGGTTATAGCTTTAGGAGGTTTTATTTTCATGGTCGGTGTTATCCAAGGGATGTATTGGAATCATCGTCGCATTTGGATACAGCGTGTTGATAATGAATGGTGGATTGCTGGTCATACAAATAAAAATTGGTATGGTTTGCGAAAAGAGATCGAAAAAGTGTTAGAAGGGACAAATATTCCGCAGCCAAATGATAGAGTAAATGAGAAAAAAATTAGTTAAGGTGGGGAGAGAGTATGGTAGAAATAAGTAGTAATTTCTTATTTACTGCTTTCGTATTATATTTAGTTGCAACACTGTTTTTTGGGGGAGCGATTAAAGAAAAAGGGCGAAAGTGGGCAAACATAGGGATAAGTATTACGATTTTAGGTTTTGCTGCTCAGTCAGTATATTTTGTTACGAGATGGATTGCATCAGGGCATGCACCGGTTAGTAATTTTTTTGAGTTCGGGACATTTTTCGGTATGATGATGGTTGGTGCGTTTATTCTTATTTATTTTATGTATCGGACAAGTATACTTGGCTTATTTGCGCTCCCAGTTGCTATTTTATTAATTGCCTATGCAAGCATGTTTCCAAGAGAAATTACACCACTTATTCCATCGTTAAAAAGTAACTGGCTACATATTCATGTAACAACAGCAGCGGCTGGACAAGCTATTTTATCGATTAGTTTTATTACGGGGGTTATATATTTACTGAAAAATGTGGACCAGTCCAAAAAAAGCAAGCAAACATTTTGGCTGGAAGCAGTTATTTTTTCGCTTGTTTGTGTAATTGGATTTATAGCAGCGACAACTGCTTTTTCAAGTGTGAAGTATGAAGCGAAGTTCCAATGGATTAATAAAAATGAGCAGCAAGCAGAAATGGTATATAATTTACCTGCTTTAGTCGGTCCCCATGAAGGCAAGTTAGTTACAGCTGAAAAATTTGAACCTGTAATGGAAACGCCGGCTATTATCAATGCGAAAAAATTAAACACAGTGATTTGGTCGATACTTATAGGGACGGGTCTATATATTCTCTTAAGATTGATTTTGAGAAAACGAGTAGCAGCAGCGATTCAACCTGCACTGCAGAAAGTTGATAGTGATTTGCTTGATGAAATCGGCTATCGCTCTGTCGCAATTGGATTCCCAGTCTTTACGTTAGGTGCATTAATCTTTGCGATGATTTGGGCACAAATTGCATGGACGCGTTTTTGGGGCTGGGATCCGAAAGAGGTTTGGGCACTAATTACTTGGCTCTTTTATGCAGCGTTTTTACATTTACGCTTATCGAAAGGGTGGCACGGTGAAAAATCAGCGTGGCTTGCAGTAATTGGCTTTGCAATTATTATGTTTAACTTTGTAGTAGTAAACTTAGTGATTGCAGGTTTGCATTCGTATGCATAACAAAAATTGAAGTTCAACGAATTCTATTGTGCAGTTCATTATTGCGGTATAAAATAGGAAAGTGACTGTCACTTTCCTATTTTAATTTTGTTAATTTCTTTTCTTTTTTGAGAAAAACATGACAAAGTATAGAGTGATTTTGTAAAATAATGTCGAGGACAAATGGTATAGTTCAGGGAAAATACATATTTTTGGAAAAAATATGAACATATTTTATTATTTATGTGAAACATAATGCAAAAGTGAACTTTCTAATCGTGACGAGGTTTGTCTGTGAAAAGTTATTTCACTCTAATGAGAAATTACTACTAGCATGTGTCCTATTGATTTAACTAATTCTGATAAGGGAAGTTTCACTTTATTGAAGAAAGGTAGGTGTGAACCGCTGTGACATGTATGTGTACAGCGGATAGCCATGGAAAATGAACTAAAGATTTTAATTGTAGATGACGAAGATCGTATCCGTCGTTTGTTAAAAATGTATTTAGAGAGAGAGCAGTACATCATTGATGAAGCTGACAACGGAGAAACGGCTTTAGAAAAAGCATTGCAAACTGACTATGATCTTATCCTTTTAGATATTATGATGCCTGGAAAAGATGGTATTGAAGTTTGTAAAGGTATTCGTGAGAAAAAGGCAACGCCAATTATTATGCTAACGGCAAAAGGAGAAGAAATAAATCGAGTGCAAGGATTTGAAGTTGGCACAGATGATTATATCGTAAAACCGTTTAGTCCGCGTGAAGTTGTGTTGCGTGTAAAAGCTGTGCTACGTCGTTCAGTTACAACAACATTCTTTACACAAGATACAACAACAAAAGATGTTACTGTATTCCCGCACTTAACAATTGATAATGATGCACATCGTGTTACAGCAGATGGAGAAGAAGTGAATTTAACACCAAAAGAATATGAATTATTACTATTTTTAGCGAAGGCACCTGATAAAGTATTTGACCGAGAACAATTATTAAAAGAAGTATGGCAGTATGAATTTTTCGGTGATTTACGTACGGTTGATACGCATGTAAAGCGTTTGCGTGAGAAATTAAGTAAAAAATCAGCAAATGCAGCGAAAATGATTGTAACAGTATGGGGTGTTGGTTACAAGTTTGAGGTTGTGAACGATTGATGCTTTGGAAAAGTGTTGTTGGGAAATTATGGATGACCATTTTACTCCTCGTTTCCTTCGTCCTGGGCTTTGTTGCTATTTTACTTTCTCAGTTTTTCGACAATTATTATGTGACGATGGGAGAAACAAGGCTGACGAATGTTGCAACGAGCGTTTCTGAATTAATAGAAGAGGGAGCAGATGAGAAGACGATAGAACATATCGCATATAAATTCGTTGATCCTCTTTCGCGGATTATTGTTGTTAAAGAGGGTGATAAAGTATCTGCTTCTCCGGCTCAACGAGGATTGGTAACATTAACACTAGATGATTTAAAAAATGACAAAGAGTTACAAGCGGTATTTACAGAACGTAAAAAGGTACAAAAAATAAAAAGCGTCCCAGATGAAAAAAACAAGAAAAATCATGAAAATGATATTATGGTTGTCGGTGTTCCGTTAAAGTCATCAAAAGATGGTGCAGTTTTTGTATATCAATCGTTACAAGTCCCAAAACAGGGAATAGAAAAATCGACAGATTTTATCTTTTTATCTGCGGGGATTGCAATTATTTTAACAACATTCTTTGCGTTTTTCTTATCAACCCGGATTACAGCACCACTTCGTAAAATGCGTGAAGTAGCTTTTGAAGTAGCGCGCGGGAAATTTGATGCAAAGGTACCAGCGGTTTCACAAGATGAAATAGGTGAATTGGCAACAGCTTTAAATCAAATGGGGAAACAATTGAAGTTTAATATGAATGCCCTGCAGCAAGAAAAAGAACAGCTTTTTAGCATTTTAAGTAGTATGGCCGATGGTGTTATTACGTTAAACCAAGAAGGAGAAGTTGTTGTAATTAATCCGCCAGCAGAGCGTTTCTTACAAGTATGGCATGAAGAAAAAGAGATAGAGTTAAGTGCAAGTTTGCCATCTGAGCTTGTTGAACTGTTCCATTTAGTTGTAGAAAGTGAACAAGAGCAAGTTGTGGAAATTAATTTAGAAAAAGGTAATTATGTTGTATTGATGACGCCGCTATACAATCAGACAAAGATTCGAGGGGCTGTTGCAGTTCTTCGTGATATGACGGAAGAACGTCGTCTTGAGAAAATGCGGAAAGATTTTATTGCAAACGTATCGCATGAATTACGTACACCGATGGTTATGCTTCAAGGATATAGCGAAGCAATTTTAGATGACATTGTTCAAACGAAAGAAGAAGTACATGAATTTGTGCAAATCATTTATGATGAATCTGTACGATTAGGGCGTCTTGTGAATGAATTATTAGATTTAGCTCGAATGGAGAGCGGTCATGTAGAATTACATATATCAGAGGTAGATGTCGTTCCGTTTGTTGAAAAGATTGCCCGGAAATTCCAAGGGATAGCAAAGGAAAAAGAAGTACAATTGTTAGTTGATTTTCGAACTTCCATAAAGCAGCATTCTTTTGATCCTGATCGAATGGAACAAGTGTTAACAAATTTAATTGATAATGCGTTGAGACATACAAATACCGGCGGTAGAGTATCGCTTATTATTGATGAGAAAAATAACGGAATTGTATTTGAAGTTGTAGATTCTGGGGTTGGTATTCCAGAAGAGGACATTCCGTTCTTATTTGAGCGTTTTTATAAAGCAGATAAAGCTCGTACACGCGGAAAAACAGGTGGTACAGGCTTAGGGCTTGCGATTGCCAAAAACATTGTGCGAGGACATGAGGGTAAATTAACAGTGTCGAGTGTAGTAGGTGAGGGTACAACATTCTCTGTATATTTGCCGTCAGAAGTATGATGAAAAGCTTATCTTTTTGATAAGCTTTTTTTATAGCGTGAAACAATGAGTAGTAGGGGCTGAATTCTCTAATGAGTACCAATTGAATTTTTATGGGTAAGTATCTCTAGTCTATATAAATCCAAATTAAAAAACGACATAAAACCATCTTTTTTTAGGTGGGCGAGAGCATCTGGCCATGCATAGAAGCGGTCAGGGCCTTTTCCTGCCACATGCGAAGTTTAAACAAAGGGAGAAAGCGAGTGGAAGCTCTTTTTTTCTGAATAGCAGCAATCTATATGTTGAAAAATCAAAATGGATGCATATAGTAAAAGAGTATATAAGAGAAGGGAGAAAAGTATGAAGCTCTATACAAAAACAGGAGATAAAGGCCGAACAAGTCTTATTGGAGGGCGCGTAGATAAAGATGATTTGCGTGTGGAAGCATACGGAACACTTGATGAGGCGAATTCGTTTATTGGGCATGCAATGACACTACTGCAAGGTAAATTGTTTCAAGATATTTACCTGGAACTTGAAAAGATTCAGCATGAGTTGTTTGATTGTGGCGGGGATTTAGCGATTGTGAAGAAAAAAAATCCGTATAAAGTAACAGAGGATATCATTACTTTTCTAGAGAAAAGGATTGATGTATATATGAAAGAAGCACCGCCACTGGAGCGTTTTATTTTACCAGGTGGAAGTGAAGGAGCAGCGATTATTCATATCGCTCGTACTGTTACAAGAAGAGCAGAACGGTGTATCGTTTCTTTAAAGAAACAAGATGAGATAAATGAACATGTTTTGCAATATGTAAATCGGTTATCGGATTATTTATTTGCAGTTGCAAGAGTTGTGAATAATCGTTTGAATGTAAAAGATGTAGAATATGAAAGAAGCGCAATTGTATTTCGGGATGAGCAAGAAAAGAAAGAGAAATAGACTCTTTCTTTTTTTGTATACTTTTTTCTATAATTAACCACAATAGAGAAAGTGTGATGGTTATTTAGAAAACGGAGGATTTACAATGAAAGCTTTAAAGGTGATATTGTTTTTCTTTTGTATCTTTTTTATAGGACAAACAGAAGGAGTTGCTGAGGAAAAACAGTGGACGTGGCCGGTAGAGGGACGAATTAGCGATTATTTTGGAACGAGAAATGGAAAGCATTTTGGCATTGATATTGCTGCACCAATAGGCACTTCAATTGCAGCTATGCAAGATGGCATTGTAACAAGATCTTATTTTTCTGATAGTTATGGTCATGTTGTATTTATTAAACATAGAGATTATGAAGCTGTATATGCACATATGAATAAACGACTTGTGAGAGAGGGAGAAGAGATTTTGCAAGGGCAAATAATTGGACAAGTAGGGAATACTGGACAATCTAATGGTGCGCATTTACATTTAGAAATTCATAAAGGGTCTTGGACGATAGCGAAAACACATGCGGTTAATCCGCTGCAAATTCTTGGAGAAAAACAAAATACAGTAGTATCTGCTTCTGTATATGTTGTACAAAAGGGAGATACATTAGTGAGTATTGCTAGGAAGTTTGGCACAACTGTTGGAGAATTGAGAGTAAAAAATCAACTGCAAAAAGATATCATTTATCCGTCGCAAAAATTACATATTAATTGAAAAAAGAGCTAGGAAGCCTAGCTCTTTTGTTGTTACCAAAAAATAAAGAGGCAAATAAATCCAGTAATTGCTAAATAGCTATAATAATAAAATACTTTTTCTCTTGTTTTTTCTTCTGTTTTAAAAAGGACAATAGTAGGTTCAATAAGGCCGATAACAAAACAAAGTAGACCGAGCAACATACATCCGAGGGACAGTGAATACAAAGCGACTTGGACGACTTGAAATGGAACGATAACTTTTAATACAAACGCAATGAGTGCAGTATAGAAAATTGTTCCAATATACATATTTAATGTTGTATTAGAGCGATAACCGGGCAGTTTTTTGAAAAATGGTCTAGAAACAATTTCTATTTCTAAAGATGTGTAAGTTTCAATGATTTTTTCTGCCTTCTTTCCCTGGTGAAACAGAGAAAGAATCCAATTCCGTTTTCCTTGAAAGACGAACTGGGTTTTTGTTAAATAATGATCGATTTTGACTTTTCTCCAGCTTTTCCATGGGTGTCGTTCGCAAAGCTTTAGTTTACTGTCTGAATCTTTATCATATTGGTATATGCTAATTCCATGTTCATCAAAGGCAGCATAATATGTATCCCTTGAGAATTTTCCTAAGTCAACAGGACAATAGAACAGTAATTCCTTTTTTAAATAAAAGTATTCTTTGCGAAGATTTTTTTTCATAACTTCTTGAATAGGCTGTTTTTTTTCTTTACTCATGACATTTCCTCCACTGTAAGAAAATGCTGTTTTCTTAACAATATCATATCTTATCACTTTCGTGTACGAATGGCTAGAGAATTGTAAATAAAAAGGAACAAACACAAAAAAATGTTCTTTTTTGTCATATTATTTACTGATTGCTAGAATGTCATGCAATTAAGAAGGTTTGACTATATAAAGTTTAATAAGAATTATATAAAGTGAAACTTCCGTCAGTGGGGGGTCTTACTGCCCGCAAATAGCGGGATAAATAAAAATTTAAAACCCTCGTACTTTTAGATAGAATAGAGTATTTGACCATGCATAGAAGCGATCAGGGCCTTTTTCTGCCACATGCAAGGGAAGGTGCTGCACAATGTGAATGAAAAAGAAGCATTTTCATTCACATTGTTTTAAAGTTGTTGTATAATGATGGGGAAAATAGAATATCGGTCTATCTTCGGGGCAGGGTGAAAATCCCGACCGGCGGTGATGAACACATGTATTTGTTCTAAGCCCGCGAGCCGTTAAGGCAGGATTTGGTGCGATTCCAAAGCCGACAGTACAGTCTGGATGGGAGAAGATGGAGGTTCAAGCGTTCAAAAAAGATAAGTATTTGAACGTCTATTTGATGTGCCTAAAATTTCTCCCTTTGCGTTTCGGATGCAAAGGGTTTTTTCATGCTAAAATATTAGGGCATAGCAGAACCTTTCCACTTTCCATGAGATGATCGATGGAAAAGGAGAGAGAAATATGAAACAACAGAAGAGTGTAGTAAAAATGATGAGCGTTGCGATGCTAGGTAGCATTGCGTATTTACTAATGATGCTGGATTTTCCATTTCCAGGATTACCGCCGTTTTTGAAAATTGATTTTAGTGATGTCCCAGCGTTAATTGTAGCTATTATTTTTGGACCGCTTTCAGGGGTGATTGTAGAGGCGATAAAAAACGTTCTGTATTATGGCATCCAAGGAAGTTTGACGGGAGTGCCGGTAGGGGAAATGGCGAATTTTATTGCTGGATGTCTCTTTATTCTTCCGGCATCTATTTTGTTTCGTAAACATCGCACAGTTAAAAGTTTAACAACTGGATTGATGTTAGGAGTAATTTGTATGACTCTTATTATGAGTGTGCTAAATTATTTCATCATTTTACCAGCTTACACTTGGTTCTTAGGTCAACCTGCTATGTCTAGTGGTGCAATGCGTCAAACAATTGTGGCGGCGATTTTACCTTTTAATTTAATTAAAGGAATTATAGTAACAATTGTTTTTGTTCCTTTATTTTCTCGATTAAAAGTATGGGTGTTTGCGAAAATGCAAAATGCATAAAGTGAAACTTCCATCAGTGGGGGGGGTCTTCATCCCCACTGATGGAAAGCCCGCCCAATCGGGCTTTTACGGGCAGTTATCCCCACCTATCTTCTTTGCTTCCCTCTCAATCTTGAGGTAGGGGTCTTACTGCCCGTTAATGCGGGATAAATAGAAGATTTTGCATCAGTGGAAATTTTTCTGCTGATGCTTTTTTATCCTGTAAAAGTCTGATTGCCGAGAGGTTTCCATTCATTTGGAAGGAAAATAACAATGATGGAAATTCATTTTTATAGAATAAAAAATAACCCTCAAATAATGAGGGTTATTTTTTGAAGTCACCGATGGAGACTATTCGAATTTTAATGCATCGCCGTCAAATGCTTCATCTGCCACCTTAATAGAATCAGTTGGGCAACCTTCAAATGCATCCATCATATCATCGATTAATACATCTGGAATTTCAACGATACCTTGGTTATCATCTAACGTTACGAATGCAATACCTTCATCATCGTAATCATAAATATCTGGTGCAGCTGCTCCGCAAGCTCCACATGCAATGCAAGTATCTTTGTCAACGATTGTATATTTTGCCATCTTTATATTACCTCCTAGAGAATATGTATAAAAAACACTGATAAAAATTCTAATCCTATTGTAAAACGGTTTTTGGAACTTTTCAATATAAAATTATAATGATAATGCTTATCAATTAGATCTGTCAACTAATTTCTTTAGTTATCCATGATGTTTTTAAAATATCTAAATAAGATGCATTTTGTTACAATGGAAGTAGAAGTAGAAGTAGACTGAAAGGGTGGAAGCGGCATTGCAGCTACAATATACCGTACTATACTGTTTAAAACAATTAGAAGGTGAACGAACAGTTTCTTCTATTTATTACCTTTTAAAAGGAAAGCGTTCTTCACAAACATTACAAGATGGGAATATGTTTCACCTTTCCTTTTTATTTGGTGTATATAAATCTCTAAGACGTCATAATTATGATAAACAGATTGAAACATTATTAAACGCACAACTTATTACGTGTGTGCATGAAAATACTTACATTTTAACTGAAGCGGGAGAGAAACAAATAAATGAATGGGAGAAAATATTTTATTTTCCGAAACATTTACATGGCCTGCAATACGGCGAACTTGGAGAGAGTTTTTGGAAAAGATTATCTTTAATTATACAAACTGTATCTAATTTGCAGCAGCAATGTGTGAAATTTCTTCCGATTCAACAAGATACAGAAATTACGATATGGGTAAAACGATTTATTATGAGCTCTTCTGTTTCAAGAGGACATTTAGCAAAGCAGTTATATAAAGAAATAAATTTCATATTAATGAATGTGACTTCTATAGAAGCAACTATTTTTGTGTACCGTCTAACGGGATATCATCGTATTGGTTATACAACAGATCAGCTTGGAGATATGATGAAACAAGATGCGTTTCGCGTATATCTTTTATTTTGGGGAACAATTCATTTCATCATTCAACATGTGCAACATCATAAGCAACAGTTTCCGTTGTTAACACAAATCATTGCGTATCCAAATGAAAAAGCAGATTTATTTAGTATATCCACACAAAAAACGTATCAATTATGGAAACAAGGAAGAACTATGGAAGAAATTGCGAGAATCAGGAAACTAAAGGTTGCAACAATTGAGGATCATATTGTAGAAATTGCATTACGTGAGAAAGAATTTGAAGTAGAGCAATTTATAGAAAAAGAAAAAATGAAGCAAATACAGAACATGATTGAGAAGTTGCAAACGCGGAAGCTGCGAATATTAAAACAAGCTGCTGGAGAGCATGTTTCCTATTTTGAGATTCGTCTTGTATTAGCGCGAGTAGGAGGATTACATGAAGCTTGAAAATAGTTTATATCAGTGGTTTGGATACCGAACATTTCGATCAGGGCAAAAGGAAGTTATTGAAGATTTATTAAAGGGAAATTCTGTTGTAGCGATGTTGCCAACCGGCGGCGGGAAATCGCTTTGTTATCAGCTACCAGGTCTTGTACAAGATGGAACGGTACTGATTGTTTCACCGTTATTGTCATTAATGGAAGATCAAGTTACACAATTAAAATATATAGTGAAAAATCAAGTTATTGCTCTTAATAGCTTTCGGACAATGATAGAAAAAAAAGAAGCTATGCGGCGGCTGCATTCCTATAAATTTGTATTTGTATCTCCCGAAATGTTGCAATCAGATATGTTGTTAAAAGAATTACGAAAAATTCATATTTCTTTATTTGTTGTGGACGAAGCACATTGTATTTCTCAATGGGGATATGATTTTCGAACAGATTATAAAAAGCTAGATCAAGTTATCGCATCGATGGGTTACCCACCGGTTCTTGCTTTAACAGCTACTGCTACGAAAGAAGTATTACAAGATATTATTGAAAGCTTACATTTGAAAGATGTGAAGCAGCATCTACATTCGATTGATCGTCCTAATATTGCTATGAAAATCGAGTTTGTTCAAACTATTCAAGAGAAAAAAGAAGTATTGTTATCTCATGTGAAATATTTACAAGGTCCTGGGATCATTTATTGTTCAAGCAGGGCTTGGACTGAACGTCTTGCAGCGTATTTAAGGGATGAAGGTATTGACGATGTTGCACATTATCACGGGGGAATGGAACATGAAGAGCGGATGTTAATTCAGCAACAATTTATGAACGATCAACTTCAACTTGTTGTGTGTACAAGTGCATTTGGTATGGGAGTAAATAAGCAAAATACACGCTATATTATTCATTTTCATTATCCAATAAATATAGAATCTTATTTACAAGAGATTGGACGAGCGGGCCGTGATGGAGAGCCAAGCATTGCTATTTTGTTATGTAGCCCGCTTGATCATGATTTGCCGCTCTCCATTATTGAAGAAGAATTACCAAATGAACAACAAATTCGTTTTTTATTTTCCTTATTACGAGAAACAACGTTACAAAACAAAGTGTTATCGTTAGAAGATGTAGAAGAAATTTGCTATAATGCAGCGGGATTGAATGAACAATACTGGAGATTTATTCGATATCATTTCGAAAAGATGAAAATCATACAACGTAGGAAGTTGATAATTGAATCCTTGTCAGATGAAGCGGAGCAGAAATTAATTACAGAAGTAAGAACGCGGCTTTGTAATAAATACGGTCAACTAGAAACGATGAAAGAATGGATATGGCGAACAGATTGTAAAAGAGAAGCAATTCTTTCTGAATTTGGATATACAAAGGAAATGCAACCGGAAAATTGTTGTACTTATTGTGGGATTCATATGGAAGATTATAAAAAAAAGAAAGCGAGACAATCTGTTTTCGACTATAATTGGGAAACAGAGTTACAATTGCTCTTCGGATTTAGAGGGAAGGAATGATGGATATACGCAAGAAAAGTATTGAAGACATGAACCCAAAAGAAATCCGACTGAATTTATATATTACACAAGTAATCGTTATATGTATGGGAATACTATTAGCGTATATATTCTTTCCAAGCATGGATACATTTCTATCTTTGTGGAACTGGGATTTTTCATCTATTTTTTTTATAGGTGGCGGAGTAGCTTGTATTATTGTTCTATTGGATTATATTGCGATGCATCTCTTTCCTGAATCATGGTTTGATGATGGTGGGATAAATAATCGTATGTTTCAAGGCATGTCTGTTATTCATGTGTTGGTTGTTACTCTTTTAATAGGAACAGCAGAAGAATTTCTATTTCGTGGTGTGATACAAACGTATTTTGGTCTAATTTTTGCGAGTGTGGTATTTGCGGTTTTACATATTCGCTATATTACTAAGCCGTTTTTATTTTGTTTTGTATTGCTGATTAGTATTGTATTTGGTTATGTGTTTCAATATACAGGGAATTTATTAATTACAATTTTTGCGCATTTTTTAGTCGATTTCATAATGGGATTACAATTAAGAAATCAAATGAAAGATGGTGGTGACCGAGATGACGACGAGGCAGACAACAGAGTTTGAAGAGAATATGGAAGAGTCAACGCAAACAGAAGAGGGTTTACCGCCACGTAGTGAAGTTCATAAAGACAAAAAAAATAAAAAATCAAAATTTAAAATAAAGCACTTTTTTGTTCGAATTTTAACAGTATTATTTATCCTTCTTCCTGTTGGGGTTTTATGGTATACTGAGCATTACATTGTGGAAAAAAACAAGAAATCTGCTGCCGATTCTGAACAAAGTGCATTTGAAGTTATTTTTTTTAATTCAAAAAAGAAAACAAATCATGAATCAAAATCATCCTCATCAAAGACATTTCAGTTTCATACAGTGAAAGAAGGAGAAACTTTGGGAGAGATTGCAAAGAATTATTTTCCGGACGAAGATGGAATAGCGATTATAAAGAAATATAATGAGGTAGCAGAAGTATTAGAACCAGGACAGGTATTGAAAATTCCGAAGAAGACAGGATCAGAAACGAAAAAATAAAGTAAAGAGAAATTTTTATTCTCCAATTCGCTGACGGTAAGCCCCCTATCTTAAGATTGTGAGGAATTTGAAGAAGGTAGGTGGGAAATAACTGCTGGCTCACATCAATCTTATTTTTACAGAGAGTAATTCCTCTCTCTTTATAAATTTGATGTAGGTCTTACTACACGCAAATAACTTGATGAAGAAAAACCTTCTACTGATTGTAGAAGGTTTTTCTTCAAGATGTGTTATGATGTGATTATATAAATTCATTTTAATTTTTCGACATATAAGTTGCTGCTACGCAGAATACAACATGACCTGTACTTGCTTGCTCCCTTTGTTTTAAACCTCGTATGTGGCAGGAAAGGGCCCTGACCGCTTCTATGCACAGCCAGATGCTCTTGTCCTCTCCTAAAAAGAAAGGGGTTTTTATGTCGTTTTTTAACTTGTATATATAGATAGATTCTGTTAAGAAGAAAGTTGGGAAAAGTGTATGTCATGGGGAGTTTTAGGCTGTTTTATTTTATGTATTGTAATTGTTTGTTTTATTATGATGTATAGAGAAGCGATGCATGATACATTGTTAGAGCACACCATATCATTTGCGAATTTTCCAATTAGTTTTGGAGAAGTTCGAATTTTTTTTATTTCAGATATTCACAGAAGAACGGTCTCTCAATCTTTAATACAGCAAGTGAAAGGTAAAGTAGATCTTGTTATTATAGGTGGGGATCTAGCGGAACAAGGAGTACCTCTATCACGAGTAGCTGATAATATTAAACGGTTAAATGAAATTGGGCAAGTATATTTTGTTTGGGGAAATAATGATTATGAAATTGATTTTCACGAATTAGACGCGTTACTTCTTCAAAATGGTGTGAAAATTTTGGATAATACGGCGACTTTATTTGAATCGGAGCTTGGTGAAAAAATATGGTTACTAGGTGTTGACGATGTAGGTTTGAAGCGTGATCGATTAGATTTAGCATTAGCAGATTGTAAAGAAGAGGGTTTTCGCATCCTTGTGAGCCATAATCCTGATATTTTATATAAATTAAATGGAACCGAGCGCATCTCCTGTATATTAAGTGGTCATACGCATGGTGGACAAATTCGATTGTTTCATGCTACACGTTTTTTGAAAGGTGGAATTTATGAATATCCACATACGACTTTGTTTGTAAGTAATGGTTATGGAACAACATTTGTACCATTGCGTTTTCGTGCGCCTGCACAAACGCATTTGATTACATTTCGAAGAAAAGATTGACGTTGTTTTTTTAAGGTGGGAAGATATATGCCAAGATCAACAGGTAAATATAATATTAAAGCAATTTCAAAAATGCTCGGTATACATCCGGGAACATTGCGAGCTTGGGAAAGACGATATCAAATCATTACACCGAAACGTAATGATGCTGGACATCGTTTATATACGGAAGAACATGTTCAAATCTTTAAATGGCTTATTAACAAACTGAACCAAGGATTTACCATTGGACAAGCAGTTAGTTTATTAGAAAATAATCAATTACGAAATCACAATTTATTAGAAAAAGAATATAATAAAGTAGAACTTTTAGTAGACGATATCTTGTATTCTTTGTTAAAATTTGATGAAATACAAGCTCTTGAATTATTGGATGAAGCGTTTAGTATTTTTTCTATAGATAAAGTAATTGCAGATGTATTCATAAAATTGTTGGTCAAGTTAAGAGAGAAACGCTTGAATGAAAAAATAACAAGCGCAGAGGAACAATATGCAATGTCCTTTTTACGATCACGTATGGGAGCGATTTACTATAGTATACCCACCAATACAAGAACATCAAAGGTGCTTTCAGTATGTGTTCCAGGAGAATTACATGAACTCGAATTATTTATTTTTACAACATATTTACGACGAAAAGGTTATCCAACAATCTACATTGGGACAGGCATAGAAGAGGACAGCATTCATGATATAATCACACGAGTAAATCCTAAAATTTTGTTTATTTCTTGCACAATGCAAGAAAATATAATGGCAAGTGTTCAGCTTGCAAAGAGATTACGTGAGCAATATAAGAATCTTACTATCGGACTTTCTGGTGTTGCTTTTAGATTTGCTTCTAATGAAGAAAAAGAAGAGATTCATAACTTGTTTGTTGGCGATACGAGAGAAGAGTGGGATGAATGGTTAAAAATGTCAGAATAGTTGTTCGGAAAGAACCATCTATTTTCTGTTTCATATAATAAAAATTAGATACAACGGTTGCGTAAGGAGGTTACGGGATGAGGCTGGAACGTTTAAATTATAATAAAATAAAAATCTTTCTAACGTTCGATGATTTGTCAGAACGTGGACTTACGAAGGAAGATTTATGGAAAAATGCTCCTAAAGTACAACAACTATTTCGAGATATGATGCAAGAAGCAAATAAAGAGCTCGGCTTTGAAGCTGATGGCCCAATTGCAGTAGAAGTGTTTTCATTGCAAGCACAAGGTATGGTTGTTATTGTTACAAAAGAAAATCAAGAGTTAGATACGGAAGAAGAATTTCAAGATGAATTTATTGAAATGCAAGTTACTCTTGACGAGAGTGAGCATATATTATACGAATTTACTTCATTAGACGATATAATTGCATTAGCTGGTCGTTTATATGGCCTAGGAATAACAGGTGGAAAGCTTTATGGATGGCAAGATCGTTTTTATTTATGGTTAGAAGAGGAAACGACTACGTTATTGAAAGAAGATATGATTGCTATTTTGGCGGAATTTGGTAACTCTTCCACAATTACAATTTATCGAATGATGGAATATGGAAAAGAACTGATGGCAAATGACGCAATTAAACAAATCTACAATTACTTTATCGCAAAAGAAAACCTCAGCTAAGTGATATAGTTGAGGTTTTTCTTTATATAAAGCATTTAAACATTATATTATATAAAAAACGTTAACTTTTTAATCATTTTGCTTTTCTAAAAACAACAAAAAGACTATAATAATGTTGAAAACGTTTGCAAAAATAAAAAAGGTTTGCATATATTTGTTAGCGTTTTCTCTTGCATTCCTATTTTAAGAGTGTATACTAGGCAATGAAGGTTTACTAAACAAGTGAAATTACAGGGGGTTTACTTACTATGGTAGCCGAAAAGGGAGCTCAAACACAAACACAACAAAGAGAACAACATTTTGAACTGTTGAATTCGACGCAAATTGTTATTAAAGAAGCCTTAGAAAAATTGGGTTATCCAAACGAAGTATATGAATTACTTAAAGAACCGATTCGTATGATGACAGTAAAGATTCCAGTTCGTATGGATGATGGAACTGTTAAAATATTTACAGGATATCGTGCTCAGCATAATGATGCTGTTGGCCCAACAAAGGGTGGTATTCGCTTCCATCCAAATGTAACGGAAAATGAAGTGAAAGCACTTTCGATTTGGATGAGCTTAAAATGTGGTATTGTTGACTTACCATACGGTGGAGGTAAAGGTGGTATCGTTTGTGACCCACGTGAAATGTCTTTCCGTGAGTTAGAAAGATTAAGTCGTGGCTATGTAAGAGCAATTAGCCAAATCGTAGGGCCGACAAAAGATATTCCAGCTCCAGACGTATTTACAAATTCACAAATTATGGCATGGATGATGGATGAATATAGCCGCATTGACGAATTTAACTCACCTGGATTTATTACAGGGAAGCCTCTTGTATTAGGTGGATCTCATGGTCGTGAAACAGCGACTGCAAAAGGTGTAACAATTTGTATTCGTGAAGCAGCGAAAAAGCGTAATATTGATATTAAAGGTGCGCGTGTTGTTGTACAAGGATTCGGAAATGCAGGTAGCTTCTTAGCTAAGTTTATGCACGATGCAGGAGCGAAGGTAATTGCGATTTCGGATGCTTACGGTGCACTTCATGATCCAAATGGTTTAGACATTGATTATTTATTAGACCGTCGTGATAGCTTCGGAACAGTAACAAAATTGTTCAATAATACGATTTCAAATAAAGAATTATTAGAACTAGATTGTGATATTTTAGTGCCAGCTGCCATTGAAAATCAAATTACAGAAGAAAATGCAGCAAATATTAAAGCGAAAATTGTTGTAGAGGCAGCAAACGGTCCTACAACATTAGAAGCAACGAAAATTTTAACAGAACGTGGCATTTTACTTGTTCCAGACGTATTAGCAAGTGCTGGCGGCGTAACAGTTTCTTACTTTGAGTGGGTACAAAACAACCAAGGTTACTATTGGACAGAAGAAGAAGTAGAAGCTCGTTTAGAAAAAGTAATGGTAAGCTCGTTTGATTCTATTTACGAAACATCGCAAATTCGTAAAGTGGATATGCGTTTAGCAGCTTATATGGTTGGGGTTCGTAAAATGGCAGAAGCAAGTCGCTTCAGAGGCTGGGTATAAACCGATTATTGATTATGAAAACCGCAATTTCCTTAAAGGAAGTTGCGGTTTTTTGTCGTAATTAGATTGAAAGATTAAGTGGAGTTTCCATTCGTATTTCTACTGATGGTAAGTTGAAGGAATATATGTATGTAAGTTAAAAAACTGACATAAAACCTTTTCTTTTTTATGGGAGGACGAGAGCGTCTGGCCGTGCATAGGAGCGGTCAGTGCCTTTTCTTGCCACATGCGAGATTTTCAAACAAAGGGAGCAAGCAAGTGCAGGTCATGATGTATTCTGCATAGCAGCGACTTATATGTCGAAACATTAAAACAGATTTATATAGAAAAGTGCTGAAGGAAAGGCGGAGAAACATGCAAATAGATTTAATGAAACGAGTGGTTGAATTAGAACAACGAATTATGAATTTAGAAAAGAAATTAGAGGAAAAACAACCGAGAAAAATACCACCTATTCGGTTGCTAGGAGAAGCATTTGCTTCTCTGTTGTTTGGAATATGTATTATTGGTCCACTCATTACAGGTGTATATGCATTAGTTGTATTGCTTATGAGTTACATGAATTTATAAAAAGCAAAAAAGAACAGTTGTTCCGGTAGAACGTTTGTGCTATACTCTCCTTAGATAGAAAAACAGAAATAAAGTGAAATTTCCATGGTGAGGAGTTTAGTCGGCATTCATTGATGGAAAGCATTCGCTAATTATAAAGGAGAGATTTTAATGAAAACGACCGCAGAACAACGTTTTATGATGCCAGCACATGTAATGGAGCGAGTTGGAGTTTTATGTAAGAAGAACGTGAAAGGTTCTTCCTTCCTGCGTACAGTGAGTCGTTTTTTTGGTTTAGAAACGAAACAAGATGAGATTTGGTTTTATGGCTTTTATACGGTGGCGGTAAGTGTACTATTGTTTATGGTGTTTGTTTCGAATATGATGGATTTTCTGTTTTTATAATAATGTTTGCGATAGGGACACATCATCTGAATACATATAAGATTAGAGAGATTATTCTATAAGAGCGGAGATGATGTTAATGGCGAAGTTTCCTATACAGCGAAATTACATTAAACATGGAAGCTCAAGGTCTGGCCTTCCACTTTCAAAAGTTCGTTTTATTGTCAGTCATGACACAGGGAATCCAGGTAGTAATGCAATTGGAAATCGAGACTATTTCAATGAAGTGCAACCGAAAGCCTCAGCTCATACATTTATTGATGATACAACCATACTCGAGATTATTCCAATCAATGAGGTAGCCTACCATGTTCGGTACAACGTTCCAACAGATAATGATATGTATGGTTACAATGCTAATAGCGCAGCGATTGGCGTTGAACTTTGCTACGGTGGGAATGTGAATTTTTGGGATGCATATACACGTTTTACTTGGTATCATGCCTATTTGTGTCATAATTTTGGGTTGAATCCAAGGTCGGATATTGTTTCACATAAAAAGCTTGATCCTGCTCGTAAAATTGATCCAGAACGCGTATTAAATAATCAAGGTATACCTTTTAAACAGTTTTTAGCGGACGTCTATCGCATGTACGTATCGTATAGATGACAAATATATGAAAAATGAATACAATAAAGATAGGTGCCTACTGCTGAAAGTAGGTTTTTTCTTGTTTTTAATTGTTTATTTGGATAGAGAGTAGAAGACTAGGAGTTGAGCCTTACATGGAAAAGGAAACAGCAATTATCATCGGAGGCGGGCCGTGCGGATTAGCGGCAGCGATTGCGATGCAAAATGTTGGAATTAATCCACTTGTGATTGAAAAAGGGAATATTGTTAATGCAATCTATAATTATCCAACACACCAAACGTTTTTTTCATCTAGTGAAAAACTAGAAATTGGTGGAGTGGCCTTTATTACAGAAAACCGTAAGCCTGTTCGGAATCAAGCATTAGCATATTATCGGGAAGTAGTGAAACGGAAACATGTACGTGTGAACGCGTTTGAACGAGTAGAAGAAGTAAGGAAAGAAGAAGATATCTTCCTTGTTCAAACAATAAAAGATGATGGAGAACAAAAGAAGTACAATGCAAAATATGTTATTATCGCAACTGGATATTATGACAATCCTAATTATATGAATGTTCCTGGAGAAGAGTTAGAAAAAGTAGCGCATTATTTTAAAGAAGGGCATCCCTATTTTAATCGGGACGTTATCGTCATAGGTGGAAAGAATTCAAGTGTAGACGCGGCGTTAGAGCTTGTAAAATGCGGAGCACGTGTGACAGTTTTATATCGTGGTCAAGTATATTCTCCAAGTATTAAGCCGTGGATTTTACCAGAATTTGAAGCGTTAGTTCGGCAAGGAACGATAAAAATGGAATTTGGTGCACATGTAAAAGAAATTACAGAACATACAGTCACATATACAGTGGGAAACGAAGAATATACGGTTTCAAATGATTTTGTCTTTGCCATGACAGGTTATCATCCAGATCATAGTTTTTTAACAAAAATGGGTGTAGAAATTGACTCTGAAACAGGAAGACCGCTGTATAAAGAAGAGACGATGGAAACGAATGTGGAAGGGATTTTTATTGCAGGTGTAATTGCTGCTGGTAATAACGCAAATGAAATTTTTATAGAAAATGGTCGATTCCATGGAGATGCAATTGCGAAAATTATTGCAGCTCGAGAACAGAAAAATGAATAATGGAATAGTGACAAATGAAAAACACCTCCGTCTAATTCGTAAGTTTAAGAATTAGATGGAGGTGTTTTTGTTACAATCAAATTTTAATGTCTAAACATAGCCTGAATTTCTGTTTGTTCTTTTGTTCCTTCTAGTGCAACAAGTAGCTTAATACGAGCCTTTTGAGCATTTAAACCATATGTGAAGATAATGCCCATATTTTTCAATTGTTTGCCGCCGCCCTCGTAAGAATATACATCTTGGACAATTCCGTTAAAACAACGAGAAACAAGAACAACTGGAATATCTTTATCTATCAAACGTTGCAGAGCAGGAAGTGTACGCGGTGGTAAGTTTCCTTGTCCGAGTGCTTCGATAATGATTCCATCAATTGGCAATTGTTCAATTGCCGCCAATAATGTTTCATCCATACCAGCATACGCTTTTAATATGACAACATTTTTTGTAATTTGTGTGACAGCATATTTTTCATGATGTACTAATGCGTGATGGAAGACAACACCGCGCTTTGTTACCATTCCAATTGGTCCGTATTGTGGACTTTGGAATGTTGCTACGTTACTTGTATGTGTTTTTGTCACATTCGTTGCACAGTGAATTTCATCGTTTAATACGACAAGAACGCCTTTTCCTTTTGCCTCTTCACTACTCGCAACTTTTACTGCTGACAAAAAGTTATATAAACCATCCGCCCCTAACTCATTACTTGAACGCATTGCTCCTGTAACGACAATTGGAACATCAGCTTGTACAGTTAAGTCAAGAAAATAAGCTGTTTCTTCCAGTGTGTCTGTTCCATGTGTAATGACAACACCTTGCATGTTATCGTTCTTAACCTTCTCGTTAATCATGACTTGCAATTGCAACATTTCATTTGGTGTCATGTGAGGAGATGGAAGATGAAAGACATCTTCAACAATTAAATCGATATCTTCTTCTAAATTTGGAATGAATTTTAAAAGTGGATTTTGTGCGCCTGGTTGAACAACTCCAGTTTCTTTATCTTCCTCCATCGCAATTGTTCCACCTGTGTGTAAAACAAGAATTTTTTTCAATGCCTTTACCCCTCTCCAATCAATGAAAATACATTAAAAACATAACATGATTTGATTGAATTCGACAATGAAAAAAGTATAAAACTTATAAGCGAATATCACAATGAAAATAAAGTGAAAATTCCATCAGAAGAGAGAGCTTCATTCTGCCTGTTAACAGTTATCCATTTTGTAATTTAAAGGCGGACGTTTTAGCGCCTGCTAGAGCGAAATGATGAGTAAAAGGAGATGTAGGTTTTGAAAACAATAGAGAAAATTTTAATTTGGTTACTTATTGGACAATGCCTTTGTTTGTTTATTGTTCAATTGCTTTTAACAGAAGAGAACATAGCGAAATATGTATCAAAAGTTGTCTATTATGAAGGAGTCACAAAAGGGGTTATAACAAATATTTTAGAGGTAAATCAATAGTTTTTTTCGTTTGCTTCTAAGAAAGAGTGTGCTACAATAGTTGAGGACTTGAAACGGGGTAAAGTGAAACGGTTATTAGTGTAAAAATTCAATCGTTAATGGAATCAATCGGATTTTTACTTCCTGTTAATGTAAAATGAAACAATGATGAGGGAAGCAGGGAATACCTGCTTTTCCTTCTGTTCTTATAAGTGAAAAATGGGGTGTTACAATGGAGAAACGAATTTCAATTGCAATTGATGGCCCGGCAGCTGCAGGGAAAAGTACGGTTGCTAAAATTATTGCTAAAAAATTATCTTATGTTTATATTGATACGGGTGCAATGTATCGTACTGTAACATATGCGGCATTAGAGCAAGGTATTGATATTGAAAATGAAGAAAAGTTAATGAAAATAATTAGGGATATAGACATTTCATTTCAGCATGGAGAAAATGCGCAGCTTGTCTTTTTAAACGGAAAAGATGTATCGGAAGTGATTCGTACACCAGAAGTAACAAATCGCGTATCAATTGTGGCAAGACACCGCCTTGTACGTGAAGAAATGGTACGTCGTCAGGAAGCTTTAGCGGAAAAAGGCGGCGTTGTTATGGATGGTCGTGATATTGGGACGCATGTATTGCCGAATGCGGAAGTGAAAATTTTTATGCTAGCTTCCGTTGAAGAACGAGCGGAAAGAAGACATTTAGAAAACATACAAAAAGGATTTCCTTCTAACTTAGAACAACTAAAAGAAGAAATTGCGCGCCGTGATAAATTAGATTCGGAACGTGAAGTGTCTCCATTAAAGAAAGCTGAGGATGCAATTGAATTAGATACAACGTCTTTATCTATTGAAGAGGTAGTTCAAAAGATTATGGATATTGTATCTGCAACATTCGTAAAATAAAGGAAGGGGGTAACCTCTTCCTTTATTTTTGTTTCTGTTTGTTAATAAGGAGACAATTTCCTTGACAAATTCATCAATTTGTTAGAAGTTAGTAAAAGAGGGTATTTTCTAAATATTTTACATACATGCAAATGGAAGCTATTGTTTCCATTTCGTATATACATAAAGATGCTTTGCCATTTCAGTAGGGAGGTATTTCCATGGTAGAAAAAATGAATGAAGAAGTTGTAAACACAAAGGTATTACAAGTAGGTGATATTGTTACAGGTACAGTAACAAAAGTTGAAGAAAAGCAAGTATTTGTAAATGTTGGGTACAAAACTGACGGTGTCATTCCAATTAGTGAATTGGCAAATGTTCATATTGAAAAAGCAAGCGATGTTGTAGAAGTAGAACAAACTCTTGAATTGAAAGTAATTAAATTGGAAGATGATGATTTAGTGTTGTCTAAGCGTGCAGTAGATGCAGAAAAAGCATGGGAAGTATTGCAAGGGCAGTTTACATCAGGTGAAGTATTTGATGTAACAATTAAAGATATCGTTAACGGAGGTCTAGTTGTTGACCTTGGTGTTCGTGGCTTTATTCCGGCTTCGCTTGTAGAGATGCATTATGTAGAAGATTTTACTAATTATAAAGGAAAAACATTGGCAGTAAAAATTGTAGAATTAGACCGTGAAAAAAATCGCGTTATTCTTTCTCATAAGGCAGTTGTAGAGCAAGAGCTAGACAAGAAGAAAAAAGAAGCGGTTTCTTCTTTACAAGCAGGCGATGTTGTAGAGGGAACGGTTCAACGTTTAACTGACTTCGGAGCATTTGTAAATGTTGGCGGTGTGGATGGCTTAGTTCATATTTCTCAAATTTCTCATGATCGTGTAGAACAACCATCTGATGTATTAACAGAGGGACAAACTGTAAAAGTAAAAGTGTTATCTGTTGATGCTGATACGCAGCGTATTTCTTTATCTATGAAAGCGGTGCAGCCAGGTCCATGGTCGAATGTATCAAATCAAGTAAAAGTAGGCGATATATTAGATGGAAAAGTAAAACGCCTTGTTACTTTTGGAGCGTTCGTTGAGATTTTTCCAGGTGTAGAAGGACTTGTTCACGTTTCACAAATTGCAAACCGTCATGTGAAAAATCCGAATGAAGTATTAAATATCGGGCAAGATGTGAAAGTAAAAGTATTAGAAGTTCATTCAGAAGAAAAACGTATTTCTTTAAGTATAAAAGAGACACTTGAAGAAAATAATGAAACAGAAGATTATAGTAAATATGAACCAACTTCTGATTCTGCAACATTCCAATTAGGTGATATTATTGGAGAACAGCTAAAAAATTTAAAGAAATAATGAGGGATGTGTGTGGTAAGAGCAAAACGTAAATTAGAACACATTGAGTATGCTCTTTCTACTGGACAGTCTCGTACACATGGCTTTTGTGACGTTGCTTTTGTTCATCAAAGCTTACCGAATATAAGTTATGAAAGTATATCATTTCAAACAGAAATCGGCGAACTTGCTTTAAGTTCGCCGATTTTTATCAATGCGATGACTGGTGGTGGCGGAGAGCACACACTACATATTAATGCACAACTAGCACAAGCTGCACAGCAGTATCAGCTTGCGATGGCTGTCGGTTCACAAATGGCGGCGTTAAAAGACTCTAATGAAGCTGCATCTTATAAAATTGTGAGAAAAGTGAATCCGAATGGAATTGTTATTGCAAACTTAGGAAGTGAGGCAACAGTAGAACAAGCGAAGCGAGCTGTTGATATGATTGAAGCGAATGCATTACAAATTCATTTGAATGTCATTCAAGAATTGACAATGCCAGAAGGTGATCGAGATTTTACTGGTGCATTAAAGAGAATTGAACAAATTGTCAAGCATTCTTCTGTTCCTGTTATAGTAAAAGAAGTTGGTTTTGGTATGAGTAAAGAGGCAGCGGAGGATTTAGCTAGTGTTGGGGTTTCGACTATAGATATTGGTGGATATGGCGGTACAAACTTTGCGGTGGTTGAAAATGAAAGAAGACAGCGAGTACTTTCCTATTTCAATGAGTGGGGCATTTCGACTACTTCCTCTTTAATTGAAGTATCCTCTACACAAAACCCTCTCTCTATTATTGCATCAGGTGGTATTCAAACAGCACATGATGTAGCGAAAGCATTGGCCTTAGGAGCGTCAGTGGCTGCATTTGCCGGGCATTTTTTACGAATTTTGATGCAAGAAGGTATAGAGAAACTAATAGAAGAAATTGGATTACTACATACAGATTTACAGTTTATCATGACGGCGCTTGGAGTACGAACAATCGCCGAGCTTAGGCAAGTACCACTTGTTATTAAAGGTGATACATACCATTGGCTTAATGAGCGCGGGATTGATACAACAATATATAGTAGGCGCTAAATAAAATGCATTTTAGGAACCCTTTTGGTGGAGTTAATGTAAAGGGAATCCTAAACGCTGCATTTTTTATCCCGCTATTTTTGGGCAGTAATACTCCCACCTCAAAATTCAGCGAAAGCATTGTCCAGCTCCAGTGGCTAGAATGTTCGGTGGGAGATAAACTGCTGGCATGCGCCCGATTGGTGAGGGCTAATAATTAATGGGGGATGAAGAAAACCCCCACTGATTAAAGTTTCACTTTATTTCACACTGGTTACAATCCTTTATTATTTGTTTAGGATAGGATATAGTAAAACTTCCATTAGTGGGGTCTTACTGCAAATGAATAGCGAGATAAAAATCAACCATTCGGTTGATTTTTTTTATTTATAAAATCTATACAATGAAGGAGAAAGGAGAGGATGATATGAAACAGCTAATTGAAGTGAGAGCATTAGAAAAATGTTACGGCCATTATAAAGCGTTAAAAGGCATTTCGTTTGACGTGAGAGAAGGGGAAATTTTATGTTTTCTTGGTCCAAATGGTGCTGGGAAAAGTACGACTATTCATATTTTGTCAACCATTTTACAGTACGACGGGGGAGAAATTTTATTTGAAGGAAAAGATGTAAAAAAACATGCACGATATGTAAAGCGTAACCTCGGTATTGTGCCGCAGGATTTAGCAATTTATGAAGATGTATCAGCGGAAAAAAATGTAGCGTTTTTTGCTGCTCTTTACGGTTTGAAAGGAGCGCAATTACAGCAATCTGTAAAAGAAGCGTTGCAATTTGTTGGACTGCTTGATAAGAAAAGTGAAAAACCGAAAACTTTTTCAGGCGGAATGAAAAGAAGGCTGAATATAGCATGTGCGATTGCACATAAACCAAAAGTTATTATTATGGATGAACCGACAGTTGGGATTGATCCGCAATCTCGAAATCATATTTTACAGTCGATTCAACAATTACAAGAACAAGGATCTACGATTATTTATACAACTCATTATATGGAGGAGGTGGAAGAAATATCAACAAGGATTATCATCATGGATCATGGTGAGATTATTACAGAAGGAACGAAAGAAGAACTTAAGAAGCATATTGCGGATGAAAAACGTTATTTTATAGAGTGTGAACATATAACAGCAGGTGTAGAAGAAAGCTTTTTTAAAATTGAAGGGATGAAAGAAGTAATAATAAAAGACGGAGTAATAGAAGTTGTCGTATTAAAAGGTGTGGAAAATTTAGATAAAATCATTACACTCCTTGTAAATGAAGGAATGAAAGTAAAAAATATTATGAGCGAAAGTGCGAGTTTAGAAACAGTATTTTTACAGTTAACAGGAAGAAAATTAAGAGATTGAAGGTGAAAATGATGGATTTCTTTGTGTTATATAAACGTGATGTAGTTAATATTATTATGAATCCAGTACTTTTACTAACAAATACAATTTCTCCAATTTTATTTATATTAATTTTTGGTTATTTGAGCAATGGTAGATACGGAGAAAGTGAGATTACCTCCTATGATTATTATGGCGTTACAATTTTGATATATGGCATTTTGAATGTATCTATGACAGCTTCTAATAGTTTTATGGAGAAAAGGTTGAAAAATAGTAATTTACGAGTTATGTATAGCCCAATTCGTGTTTCTTATCTGTATTTGTCGAAAATATTAGCTACATTTACTTTTACATCTGTTTGTTATTTATTTGTCATGTATGTAGCTCATATAGGCCTGCATGTAACATTCGGAGGAAGGAATGTTGGCTATATCATTATCATTATGTTGTTGTTTAATTTTTTATCAGCGGTTATTGGTGTGTTGTTTTGCTGTATGTTTAAAAGTGAAGAGGTAACGAATAAAATATTAAGTTTGTTAAATAATGCTTTAGCAATTTTAGGAGGAGTATTCTTTTCTCTTGATGGATTAGGGGAAACTGTTCGGACAATATCATATATTTCACCAGTAAAGTGGGTTGTAGACTGTGTGATGAAGATCATATATGATCAAGATTTTAGCCTTTTCCTTACAACAGGCAGTGTGTTAGTTTTGTTAACTTGTTTTGGGTTAGTTGGTTGTAAATTTCTATTTAAGGTGGAGAATTATATATGAACGAGATTTTAATTGTTTTTCGTCATAATATCCGGCGAGCTATTAGTAAAAAGAATTATATACTGTTAACGATTCTCCTTACGTTTATTTCTATATCACTTGCCATCTACTTTACTTCCAAATTTGAAATGAAAGGGAATATCGCTTATGTAACACAAGAGGGTAAGAATGATATACATGTAGAAGGGTTTCATATTAAAAACATAAATAAAATTCCAAGTATGTCTGAATTTGTAATAAAAAAATACGATGCAGCAGTTATTCCGAAAGAAAACGGACAAATAGAGGTAAAGACAATTAAAGAACATGATTTCAAGGAAAAAATCGAGAGGGCATTTCAACAAAAAAGTATTGGTTCGTTTCATCAAAATGAAGTTAGAAAGGTAGGTACGAATATTTTGGGTTATCTCTGTATGTTTGTATTACTAGAGAGTATCATGTTTATGAGTTTTTTTACAGAAGATAAGGAAAATCGTACCTTTACTCGTATTGTATCTTCTCCTATACGTATTCATCATTATTTATTTGCACATTTCCTTTTTACATTCTTTATTGTATATATTCCAACATTGCTTATTTTAATCGTCGAGAAGATAGTGTTTCAGGTAAATATAGGGTTCAGTTATTTAGAATATAGTTATTTATTGGCTATCCTTGTTATGATCGCAACATCTTTTTCGTTATTTATGAGTACAATTATAGAAACTACTGACAATACAATGATGTTGTCTTCTTCCATTATTGTTTTTACTTCTATTCTGTCAGGGTCCTTCTTTGCTTTAAAGCAAAATGACGGGATAGTTGATTGGTTTGTGCAAATTTTGCCGCAAAAGCAGTATCTTTCGATTATTGATGGTGTTGAAAATGGTTATAATATAGCACGGTATGGAGGCGCAATTACGTATATAAGTTTTATTATCTTGTTATTCTTTATGCTCAGTATAATTATTTGTAAAAAAAGAGTACAGGAAGGTCGATATTGATATTTGCTATGTTAACCATATAAAATGGAAATAAAATGCATAAAGAAAATAATAAGGTGATGAAATGAAGAGAGAATTTCAAATCATTTCTACAAAATTAATGACTCCAACGCCAAGGAAAAATTATGTACGTAGAGAAAAATTATTTAAAAAATTAGAAACATTGTGCGATTATAAGCTTGTAGTTGTGAAAGGATCGGCCGGTAGTGGAAAAACGACTATATGCTCTTCTTTTGTCAAAGAAAACCCAGAATTTGCAATTACCTGGATTACTCTAGATAAAGAGAATAATAATGTATTTTCTTTTTGGTACTATATGTTAGAAAGTATGCGTGTATATATTGAAGAAATAGAAGACATTATTTCTTTATTTCAGATGATTATGCATAAAGATGATATAAAACGTATTATTGTATCTTTGATTAATCTACTAAGTACAAAAGATGATATTACGATTATTATTGATGATTTTCACTATATAACGGATGTTGATGTTAATAAGACGATGGAATATTTCTTGAAGCATTCCTCAGAAAATGTTCGCATTGTTTTATTAACGAGAGAAGAACCTGCTTTTTATGTAGGTGATTTTCTCATTTCAGGAAGATTATTAGAAATTGGAGAAGAAGAATTAAAGTTATCAGCAGATGAAGGTTTTCGATTTATTAAAGATACATTGAAGATGGATCTAAATTATGGGGTAATTCATGATATGAACATGGTGGCAGAAGGATGGATTGGTGGTCTTCAGTTAATTGCGCTTGCACGTTCTTATCATAAAAATGATTGTATGCAGCATATGAAAGTGCTGAATAAATATATGATTACCTATTTATCGAAAGAGATTTTAGATGCCCTGGAAGAAGAAGAAAAAGATTTCCTCGTAAAAACATCTATCTTAAGTTATTTTAATGAGGAAATTTGTAATAAGTTATTGGAAAAACAAGGTACAAAAGAGATGATTACACGTCTATTTCAAAAACATTTATTTATAATTAATCTTGATGAAGATCGTGGAATATATCGTTATCACGCTATTTTTCAACAGTTTTTACAACATTCTTTTGAGCGGCTAGAAATCGAGACGCAAAAGAAGCTACGTTTACGAGCGGCAGAAGTATACGAACAATGCGGTGATTTTGAGGAGTGTATAAAACAATTATTAGAGATGCAATGTTATGAGGCTGCTTTGAGAAAAATTGAAATACACGGGCAAAACCCGCAAGGCTGGAGCTATTTGCGACATATTCCGTTAACGTGTATTGTGCAAAATAAAGAGATGGCATTTCAACTCATTTTTTACCATTATTGTAATATGGAGTTTGAGCAGTGCACAGAAATATTAAATACCGTGTACGAAGGGGAAAGTGGTCATCATCCTTGGAAGGTATTCGCATTTTGCAAGGCTTTAATTGAGGAAGAAAATTTACAATTAGATGTTTTGTTTATAGATGAAATTGAAGACATGGATATAAGTGATGTAACCAAGGCAATTATTTATGTAGAATTATCATTTTTTCTGTGGTTTCAGGAGCGAATCAAGGATGCACTATATGTGCTTGATAAAGCGTCTATGCTTGAGAAGAGAATGAAAAATCCATATGTCAAAATGGGCATTTTAAGTTCTTTATGCCAGATTAAAGAGGATTTAGGAGATTTAAAAGAGTGTGAGCGGTTATATAATCAGCTTTTTGAGGTGGTTGAACAACATCCATTTTTATCAGCTCTCAAAGTAACTTGTCATATTGGAATTACGGGTATTTATTTAAAACGTTTACAATTGGATGAGGCTGAAAAATCATTACAACATGTACAAGATGACGAAGCTGCATTAGGAAAACCTTATTTATATAATTTAATGGAACTTCAATTTCTGAAAGGTGATAAACAGCAAGCGAAAGAAACGATTCAGAAATTACAAACATTTGATACATATCAAAATGAAGCATTTCTATCTTCTTTGTTAAAGTATGCAATACATGTTGATGAAGAGTATGTACAGCAATTAGATCAATTTGTTCCCATATATCAACAAAAAAACGAAAAAAAGAAATTACGAACTGAAGATAAATTGTTATATGCTCAGATTTTATTGCGGAAAGGGCATATACAAGAATCATTACAATTACTTGATGACATTGCGGAATTTACAAGGAAATATAAAATGAAGATATTATTAATAGAAGCACTGTTATTAAAAGTGACTATTTTAGGAAATGAGTTGCCAAAATATAAACGAGAGCTTTTAAATTTATTAAGAGAAGCAATACATTATAGTTATGAAAATCATATTTTATTACCTTATAAAAGGCTAGATAAACAGACGCAAGTATTATTGATGTTATTGAAAGAAGAACGATTACAAGATTTAAATGAGGGAGAGAGGGGATTTTTATATGTGTTATTACAGTTAGGAAATTATGATAAAGAGAATGTTCTTTTAAGTAATAGAGAATTAGAAGTATTGAAGGTTCTTGCGACTGGGGCATCAAATAAAAAGATTGGTGAACAATTGTGCATATCTCTTTCGACAGTTAAGACACACATTATTAACATATATTCGAAGCTTCATGTATCTAATCGTGTTGAAGCAATAAAGAAAGCCACAGAAGAAGGGATTATACAGTAAGTATTTATATGTATGAATATAAATTAAAAAACGAACACAAACTCCTTCTTTTTAGGCGGACGAGAGCATCTAGCCATGCATAGAAGCGGCCTAGGCCTTTTCCTGCCACATGCAAGGTTTAAAACAAAGGGATAAAGCGAGTGTAGGTCACTTTTTGTTCTGCATAACAGCGATTTACATGTTGGAAAATCAAAATGGATTTATATATACAAAGAAACAGCCAACGATATGTTGGCTGTTTCTTTGTTTTAATGTTGATTTTGTCTTCTTGCTTGCTCCGGTGTATCGAGTCCTGTTGCACCTGGATATTGTAATGATTGGCTGCGATCAGATTCTACGCGTCGCGATTGTTTCAATTTCTTTTCTTGACGATCTTTACCCATGGTGTTCCCACCTCCTTAGTACAAAGTGTTGCTGTTATTTTTAAAAATATGCAGCGATAGAAGACGATTATTTTTCATGAAATATCCCCATAATGGAAATAATAGGAGGTGTTAACTTGGAAGGTGGTTATTTTTATTTTTTAGCGTGGATGGGCTGGATTGTTACGACGTTTTTTTGGAGAAAAGATACAGTTAGACTCAGACTTAGTGCGGTCATTTTATTATTGATTATTTGTTCGCAAACAGTGATTTCAGTTGCTTCTATTACAATATCGGTAAATGCCCTTTTGTTAGGTGGAATCTCTTTTATTGGGATTGCGGCATATTCAGTATGGAAAAAGATCTACACTTTACTATGTGCACTTATAATCGCGATGTTATATGCAAGTTTTTCCTTAATTGAATTATATGATCCGATTTGGATTGTAGTAGATCGTACATTGATGTTAAGTAGTATTCTCGTTTATACATCTGTTTTATTACATAGGGACCGTCTATTACGTATATGGGGCTTATATGTAGGGGCGTTGCAAGGTGAGTTGTTTGTAGCTTTTATTTTAAAGACATTCAATTTTCCGTATCAATTAGGGAGTTTACAATTTTTTAATATGATTGCTGTGTCTACAATGTTCTTTAGTCTTTTGTACGGAATTGGAAAAATAATTACATATACAGGGCAATTTAAGCAAAAGCAAGTGAAGGAGGGGCAAGGTTAATTTATGAACTCGTATACATCAGCTATGTTGCTTGGAGTAACTGTTGGAACTGTCACACGAATTTTAATGCTTCAAACTGATACAAGGCAGTATCCAACTCGTTTACATGGCAAGATTATTCATATTGCCATGGGAATTATTGCGGCTGCTCTTGGGGCGGTTGCCATTCCAGCTATTTTGAAAAAGGATTTCTCTGCTATTACATTTTTGACATTAGCAGCATCACAGTTTCGTGATGTACGTAATATGGAGCGGAATACACTGCAGCAATTAGACGGGTATGAACTTGTCCCTAGAGGGAACACATATATTGAGGGAATTGCAATTGTATTTGAGAGCCGTAATTATTTAGCTATGTTAACATCTTTCGTAGCTACTTTTGCTTATTTAGGATTTAAATCATGGTATGCCGGTATTTTAGCTGGAATCATAAGTTTCTTTTTCGCGAAAAAGTTGATGTCTGGTAAACGGCTGCGCGATCTTGTTGAAGTTGAGCATGCTCCATTGCATTTTGAAGGAGCAGGTCTTTATGTTGATAATATTTATATTATGAATATTGGTTTACCGGCAAGGCAAAAAGAAATTATGAAATATGGTATGGGATTTATTTTAAAACCAAAATCAATTGATGCAAGGGTTACATTGGCAAACCTTGGTCAAAGACAAGCGATTTTGCATGATATATCTGTTGCGCTTGGTGTATATCGAGATTCTGGAACACCAGCACTTGTACCTCTTGCGAAACGTGACTTAAATGATGGAAGAATAGGCATATTTGTTTTGCCGCAAGATCAAGATGTAAATAAAGCTATTCAGGTCATTGGAAATGTTCCAACATTAGAAAGTGCGATTCATATGTCTTCTGAGGCCCCAAAAGGAAGGGGAGATAAAGGATGATATTAG
Organism: Bacillus sp. 103mf; assembly: GCF_900116295.1. Taxonomy (GTDB): domain Bacteria; phylum Bacillota; class Bacilli; order Bacillales; family Bacillaceae_G; genus Bacillus_A; species Bacillus_A bruguierae. Next base: position 3,294 of record NZ_FPAF01000002.1, on the reverse strand, counting down.
AAAAATGTATTCTTGCTGTTATTACAACAATTCCGGAAAAGTTTGCTGGCGGGGCGCCGTTATTTGTATGTGAGACAGTAGAGGAAATGGAGTTTGTTGCTAGCAATTTAGAGGCGATTTTAGATGGAATTGCACACCGCTTGCAAGAGAATTTATATATTATTGTGAAACATTCTTGAAATGTGTTATAATATGAGATGTTTTGATATGAAGAGAAATATTCTGGAATGCAAATCCCTTCTTGCACAAAGAAGGGTTTTTTACATAATAACAGAAGCAAATAGAAAGGATGAAAGTATATGCCAAAACCGGTAGTGGCAATAGTAGGGCGCCCAAATGTGGGGAAATCTACGATTTTCAATAGAATTGTTGGAGAAAGAGTGTCGATTGTTGAAGATATCCCTGGTGTAACAAGGGATCGTATTTATAGTGCAGGAGAATGGTTAAATCATGAGTTTAACATTATTGATACGGGTGGAATTGATATTGGAGACGAGCCATTTTTGACACAAATTCGTCAACAAGCAGAAGTTGCGATTGATGAGGCTGATGTTATCATCTTTATGACAAATGGTCGCGACGGTGTAACAGCTGCGGATGAAGAAGTTGCAAAGATTTTATATCGTTCTAAAAAGCCAGTTGTATTAGCTGTGAATAAAGTAGATAATCCAGAGATGCGCAGCGAAATTTATGATTTTTATGCGTTAGGATTTGGGGAGCCGTTTCCTATATCTGGAACACATGGCTTAGGTTTAGGGGACTTATTAGATGAAGTAGCAAAACATTTTCCACAAATTGAAGAAGAACCATACGATGATGAAACGATTAAATTCTGTTTAATTGGTCGCCCGAACGTTGGAAAATCATCAATGGTAAATGCGTTGCTTGGGCAAGAACGTGTAATCGTTAGTAATGTAGCAGGTACTACACGTGATGCGGTTGATACGCCGTACAGTAAAGATGGACAAGATTACGTTATCATTGATACAGCAGGAATGCGCAAAAAAGGAAAAGTATATGAAAGCACAGAAAAATATAGTGTACTTCGTGCACTTCGAGCAATTGAACGCTCTGATGTTGTTTTAGTGGTTTTAGATGGTGAAGAAGGAATCATTGAACAAGATAAAAAAATTGCTGGATATGCCCATGATTCAGGTCGTGCTGTTATTATTGTTGTGAATAAATGGGACGCGGTTGAAAAAGATGAGAAAACGATGAAGGAATTCGAAGAGAATATTCGTGCTCATTTCCAATTTTTAGAATACGCGCCAATCGTATTTTTATCTGCAAAAACGAGAAAACGTACACACACACTGCTTCCTGTTATTAATGAGGTAAATGCAAGTCATAGTATTCGTGTACAAACAAATGTATTAAACGATGTGATTATGGATGCTGTTGCAATGAATCCAACACCAACGCATAATGGACAACGTTTGAAAATTTTCTATGCAACACAAGTCGCAGTGAAGCCACCGACATTTGTTGTGTTCGTAAATGATCCAGAGTTACTGCACTTCTCATATGAGCGCTTCTTGAAAAATCGTCTGCGCGATGCGTTTGGTTTCGTAGGAACGCCGATTAAAATTATTGCAAGAGCACGAGACTAATGGAGAGGATGTGATTTTATGAAAAAAATCACAGTAGTAGGAGCGGGTAGCTGGGGAACGGCGTTAGCAATGGTATTAGCTGACAACGGCCATGATGTACGTCTTTGGGGAAACCGGGCAGAACTTATGGATGAAATGAACGAAAAACATGAAAATAGTCGTTATCTTCCGGGGGTTACACTGCCAGCCAGTATCGTTGCTTACTCTTCCTTAGAAGAGGCATTAGTAGGAGTAGATACAGTACTTCTCGTTGTACCTACAAAGGCATATCGAGAAGTATTGCAAAATATGAAAAAAATTGTTTCGCAGCCAATTACATGGATTCATGCGAGTAAAGGGATTGAACCAGGAACTTCAAAGCGTATTTCAGAAGTGATTGAAGAAGAAATTCCGGCACATCTCATTCGAGATGTGGTTGTCTTATCAGGACCGAGTCATGCAGAAGAAGTTGGATTGCGTCAAGCTACAACAGTTACATCAGCTGCAAAGCGTATGGAAGCAGCTGAAGAGGTTCAGGACTTATTTATGAATAGCTATTTCCGTGTATATACAAACCCAGATATTATTGGAGTTGAACTTGGCGGGGCGTTAAAAAATATTATTGCCCTTGCGGCGGGTATTACTGATGGACTTGGCTTAGGTGATAATGCAAAGGCAGCACTTATGACGCGAGGATTAACAGAAATTGCTCGTTTAGGAAGTGAAATGGGTGGGAACCCATTAACGTTTGCTGGCCTGACAGGTATGGGTGACTTAATTGTAACGTGTACGAGCGTTCATAGCCGAAATTGGCGTGCTGGTAACATGCTTGGTAAAGGTTGCTCATTAGAAGAAGTATTAGATAGTATGGGAATGGTTGTTGAAGGCGTACGGACAACGAAAGCAGCGTATGAAATGGCTAAGAAAATGGATGTAGAAATGCCAATTACAACTGTTTTATATGATGTATTATTTAATGAGAAAAACGTAAAAGATGCTGTCGGAACGTTGATGGGACGTGTACGTAAACACGAAGTAGAAGCGATTCCGGACTTGCTGTAAAAAAAGCTGTACAAATGTAAAAAAACATTTGTACAGCTTTTTCTTTTGGGTTTTTTCACCATTCTTTATTTTCTGCATACGATGAAGTGTAGCTTACATGAGAGGGTGAACAAGGTGGATAACAATTTATTCAACAATATTGAAAAGGAAGCGAAAGTAAATAGAGATGATATTTTTAAATTAGCCTCTTCGGTCCAAAATGCAAATTTACGAGATGAGAAAGTATTACGTCAGTTAATTCATCAAGTTGCAACAATGGCAGGAAGAGATGTATCAAAAGAAAAAGAAGATCAAATTATAAATGCGATTATTAATAATAACATGCCAACTGATTTTAGTTCATTGAGTAAAATGTTTAAAAAATAAAGTACGAGAAACCACTGTAATATATATTGCATACGATACTATGAAGGAATGAATATGAGCTGTTTGTGGGAATATTTGGTCAAACGAAGCGAAGAAGTCCCGTTCGCTTCGTTTTTTATTCGTTTTCATATAAGTGAATGTATACCGCTCAGTATTTTAAGATGAAGTATCATCTTATTGTTAAATATATATCCATTTTAATTTTTCAATCTCTTTGTCTAGCTCTGTCTCCTCTTGTTCTGAGCGAGCCGCTTCCGCTTTTCTTTATGATCCAGCT
>NZ_FPAF01000026.1 GCF_900116295.1 Bacillus sp. 103mf | reverse complement strand
TGACAGCCGAAGCCGCCTTTCAATTTTGCACCATGCGGTGCAAAATGTTATCCGGTATTAGCCCCGGTTTCCCGGAGTTATCCCAGTCTTATAGGCAGGTTACCTACGTGTTACTCACCCGTCCGCCGCTAACTTCTTAAGAGCAAGCTCTTAATCGGTTCGCTCGACTTGCATGTATTAGGCACGCCGCCAGCGTTCATCCTGAGCCAGGATCAAACTCTCCAATAAAGTTTGTCTAGCATCATAAATAAAAATTGACGTTTCACGTTGTTTGTTTCGTTCAGTTTTCAAAGAACTTATCTGTCGCTCAATTGCGACTTCCTTATGTTAACATCTCAGTCATTCAATGTCAACTAAGTTTTTCATTTCGTTTATCGCAGTTACTTTGTTTCACCGGCGACTCGTATAATATTACTCCTCTATATAATAATAGTCAATAACTTTTTTAAACTTTAATTATTATCCTCCATTACTTCATTATTTTGTATAACTGCGACTTATATGCTAAAAAATCAAAATGGATTTAAATAGACCGGATAGAACAATTATTTAGTATGTTTTATATGAAGTTCCAGGTGTATGAACCTATTATCTCTTACTATTCAACTTATGAAGTAAATCTATAGAGACCCCATATAAAACGGACGTTAACTCAATATTTTAATGAAATAGAGAAAAGCTTTTTTACCCTAATAACATTCCTCTATTGCTAAACTACTGTGCAATTATGTTAACTTATAAAAACCCCTTAATTTCACGAACCAATTCCCCTGCATGATCAAACATCATAGCATGAGACGATTCAGGAATTATAACTGTTTTACTTTCACTTAACTTATATTCAACACTTTTTATGAATGCTAATTTCTTATTAAGATCACCTTCTTTTTCTGCCGGAAGAAACAACACTCTACATTGGACATGATCATACCACTCTTCTATCCTGCGATCATACAGATCCTCCGCAATCTGTCTCATGTTCTCTCTCTTGGATACAAACATCACTTTTCCATTTTGAAGTTTTCGTGGTTTATAATCCTCCATTACTAGAGCTCTCTCCTTATTCCACGGCACCCAATTCTTTTTCATATACTGGATCAGCGCTTCCCTTGAATCAAACTCCTGCTCCGGATTAGAAAAGCATTTATTTAAATACTCTTCTTTAGATTCAGTATGCAAGCCCCCAGGTCCTGAGTGATTAACTAAAGCACCTTCAGAATTAACTAATGAAATAACTCTATCTGCATACATCGATGCAAACATTGTCCCAACATAACATCCAAGTGAGCTCCCTACTATATGAGTTTTATAAATACCGAGAACATCCAGCACCTCTCGAACATCTTCCACCAAAGTTTCAAGCTGATATCCTTTTTGAGGATGATCCGAATCTCCATGTCCCCTTATATCGATCGCAATTACTCGATATTCTTCTGTTAACTTTGGAATAATACTCCGCCAAATGGCTGCACTTCCTCCCATATAATGTAGGAACAAAATTGGCTCACCGTTCTGGCTGTACTCATACGCTTTAATTTTTACTCCTTTTGCATTTACCATATATTCTTTCATTCCTTATTCCCCCTTTTGTTCTCCCTAGTTCATAAAGAGAACTTCGTGACTTCGCATTTATTTTATCGTATATTGGTGACAAACCACGTCACTAATACTAGGAGATATTTTTATGTCTAGAACAGGGAGATTATTAGAGCTATTAATTACACTAAATACAAAACATCGCTTTACTGCTCAAGAGCTAGCAAACGAGTTTTCAGTATCCAAAAGAACGATACTTAGAGATTTACAACTATTAAGCGAAATGGGAGTTCCTCTTTTTTCTTCTACCGGACCAAATGGTGGATACACCCTTATAAGAGAACAAAAACTTCCTACTATATCATTAACACCAGAAGAAGCTACAGGATTACTTCTGTCCTATCAACTTTTAGAGGATGGGCCTTTTCAACAAGAAAATATATCAACTCTTACTAAAATCCGTTCCAAAATGTCTATAGAGATGCTTCAAAAAATCGAGACATTACAAGATAGACTAGCTATAGATTCTCCGAAAAGAAGCTTTAAAAACCATTACCTCAAAGAGCTTTTCCAAGCATCATTAGACAAAAAACACCTTCAAATAGAATATGAATCTCGTTCGGGGTATTCAATCCGAACAATCTTTCCCTATGGAATTATTCTAGCTAACGGCTTATGGTACTCTCCTGCATTTTGTTATAAACGAAAAAGAAATGTACCATTTCGAGTCGATCGGATTCTTTCACTCAAAATACAACAAGATTTCTCAGAGCCACTTCCAGTAGATATGACCATACAACAATGGTTAAATCAAACAGAAGCAGCATCAAAAGAACTTACTTTACGAGCAACACTAACTAAAAAAGGCTGTAAAATGCTAGATCCTCACCCTATTGGAGAATGGATTCAGATTACCTCTAATGGCACGGGAATAATTGAAGAGAAATTTAGAGAGTCAGATATCCCTTTTATCGGAGGGCTTTTCCTTAGTCTTGGAGCGGAAATATTAATAAAGGAGCCTGCTGAATTAATACAGTTTGTACGGGAAAAAGCGTTGGAAGTAGTTAACCAATATTCAAAAACATAAAATACCGAACTCACATCTCCTTATTTTAACAATTAATGGTATATAATTAGTTTTGTTTACACAACCAAATTACACTTTAAAAGCAGGTGAAACGATGGAAACCGTTCGCATACTTATAGCAGATGATGAAAAAGAAATAAGAGATTTGTTAAAAAAGTATCTTGAGAGAGAATTCTATACAGTAGATATAGCAATCGACGGCGAAGAAGCTCTTCATTTATTTAGGCAAAACAAATATAACCTAGTCATATTAGATTTGATGATGCCGAAAATAGATGGGATCGAAGTATGCAAAAGGCTTAGGGAGCAAACGAACATTCCTATATTAATGCTTACTGCTAAAGATCATGAAGTAGATAAAATTTTAGGATTAAGTATAGGCGCAGATGATTACATTACAAAGCCCTTTAGTATTCATGAGGTAGTTGCACGAGTGAAAGCTCTTATGAGGCGTTTTTTAGTATTAGGAAGCGACGCTAATTCTCATGAACAAGCACTCCTTCAATTTAAAGGGCTGACAATTGATTTTAAAAAATACACAGTTACCGTAGGTGCAGAAGAAATATCTTTAACCGCAAAAGAACTAGAACTACTAAAGTTTTTCGCTTCCAGTCCCGAACAAGTATTTACGAAAACACAACTCTTTCGTAATGTTTGGGACAGTAACTATATAGAAGATGATAATACAGTTATGGTACATATTAGAAAACTTAGAAAGAAGATCGAGACGGATCCTTCAAATCCTAAATTTATTCAAACTGTGTGGGGAATCGGTTATAAATTTGTAGGTGAAAAAGATGAAAACCGATAAAGTTCTCTATCTTATTTCACTTCAGCTTATCATCATTATGATACTTCTGCTCACTGAAATGAGTCATACATGTAAACTCATTTTATTTACTGCATTATTTCTTATAACGATAAGACTTTTCTTTATAAGAATCCATTTTATAAAGAGCCGAAAATCTATCATTGTTAGCTTGCGACGAGCAATTCACGGAAATTTACATACAAGGTTATACACGACCAACGATAACTCGTTGGATGATGTGATTTTTTCTATAAATGAATTAATTACAGAACTAGAAAAGGTACAAGTTGAAGCTAGAAAGTCTCTAGAGACCAGAAAACAACTCTTATCTAGTATTTCACATGATATTCGAACACCTCTTACTTCCATTATTGGATATGTTGATGCTTTAAAAGATGGGATTGCTGCTTCAGAAGATGAAAAACGAGAATATCTTGAAATACTCTCAAAGAAATCAAACAGCTTAAAACAATTAGTTGATCAAATATTTAATATGGCCAAGCTAGATGCAGATGAATTCCCCCTAAAGAAAGAGATTCTCGATTTTGCTGAGATTACTAGAGAGTCTCTCATTGAGTTTTTACCTGAGCTCTCAAAACATAACATAGAATTACAAGTTCATATTCCAGAAACACCTTGCCCTATTACAGCAGATCACCTTAGTCTTGTACGAATTATAGGTAACCTTGTAAAAAATGCGATATATTACGGGAAAGCTGGAAAGATAGTGGGAATAGAACTACTAGAAACCACTTCCGAGTACCAACTATTCATTTGGGACAAAGGACCTGGAATTTCAAATAACGATTTAGAAAACGTATTTGAAAGAATGTATAGAAGTGACCAATCAAGGAATGCTTCGTATGGCGGAAGTGGCCTAGGACTCGCTATTGCAAAAGCTCTCGTAGAAAAAAATGGCGGAGACATATGGGTGGAAAGTATTCCATGGAAAAAAACTACCTTTGGCTTTTCCATTCCTAAACAAACTACTTTTAAGAAATAGTTAAGAAATGATTAAGCAGCAGTTAAATCCTCCTTTTTATTATGTAAGTAAGAGGTTATAGAAAGCAGGTGTTCCAAAATGAGTGCAATTATAAAAACAACAAATCTTACTAAAATTTATGGCAAACAAAAATCAGTAGATCATCTAAATATAAATGTAAATCAAGGAGAGATTTACGGTTTTATTGGACGAAACGGTGCAGGTAAAACAACGACAATTCGAATGCTGCTAGGTCTCATAAAACCTACAAGCGGAAAAATCGAAATATTCGGGGAGGATTTTTTCCAAAACCAAAAAGAAATTTTAAGAAGAATTGGTTCTATCGTTGAAGTTCCAGGGTTTTATGAAAACCTTACTGCAAGAGAGAACCTATTAATTAACGCAAAGATAATCGGAGTGCATAAAAAGAATGCCATTGAAGAGGCATTAGAAATTGTAGGCCTGCAGCACGAAACAAAAAAACTGGTGGGTAAATATTCTTTGGGAATGAAACAACGGTTAGGAATCGCAAGAGCCCTTCTCCATTATCCGGAACTATTAATACTTGATGAACCGACAAATGGCTTAGATCCAATTGGCATTAAAGAAATGCGAAAACTCATTAAATCTTTAGCACAAGAAAGAAACATAACGATATTAATTTCCAGCCACATTTTAGCTGAGGTCGAACAGTTAGTAGATCACATGGGGATTATTCATGAAGGGAAGTTATTAGAAGAAATTTCTCTTGATGCACTTCGAAAAACAAATCGTAAATACTTAGAATTCCAAGTAAATGACGATAATAAAGCTGCAATGCTTTTAGAAAAACAATTTCGTATTTTGGATTACGAAGTACATGATGAAGGAAATATTCGCGTTTATTCTCATTTCGGACAACAAGGACAGGTTAATAAAATGTTTGTTCAAAACGATATTGAAGTGTTAAAAATTATGATGAGTGAAGACAGATTAGAAGATTATTTCACCAAATTGGTTGGAGGTGGGACAATTGGTTAATCTACTATATACGGAACTATTAAAATTGAAACGCTCTAATATGTTCTTGATTAGTATGATTGGGGCAGCGGTAGCACCGTTTATGATCGTTTTGGCCTTTTATATAGAAATGAAAACAAAACCATCTGCTACACCCGCGAGTTTCGATGCCCTTTTTCTTAATGTAAATATGTATACTATTTTACTTATGGGAGTCCTTCTATACGGAGTCGTTACCGCTTATCTCTTTAATCGTGAATACACAGAAAATACATTAAAAAATTTATTAACCATTCCTGTATCACGTTTTAACTTTATTATGAGCAAATTCGCCCTTCTGTTTATTTGGATTATGATTCTAACTATAGTTGCATGGGGACTAACTTTACTATTAGGGTTATTAGGAGGTTTCCCTGGATTAAGCATCCCTTTATCTTTTCAATTTTTAGTGAAATTTTTACTAGGCGGTGGATTCCTTTTTATCTTATCTTCTCCTATTGTACTGCTAACTCTTGTAATGAAGACTTATGTTCCGCCTATTATATTAACAATTGTTGTAGCAATGGTAAATGTTCTAACTGCAAGTTCGGAACACAAAGATTTGTTTCCTTGGACAGCTGCACTAGATATAGTAAATAACGAATTGCAACCGACATATCCTCCAGAATATTCTTACGTTGCCATTGCCGCTACAGCTATTATCGGGTTTCTCGCAACACTATTCTATTTTAAAAAAGTTGATATTCATTAATCTCATACCTAATCATGATTCAAAGGCGATAAAAGGGATTAAAACCGTTCATACTTTATATAAACAAAACCGAAATCTGAAGACAGATTTCGGTTTTTCGCCGTATAATGAATTACAGAATTTATTAACAATCACATAAAGTGAAGAGCTTTTAACATCTCGGGTAACCTCTATTTGATTTTCCAGCATGATAGAAAACCTCTCCCGAGAACATCATCTTGTAAGTCTCCAATTATAAGTATAACGAGATGCATTTGGCTTAATTTCTGTAGTTTCATATGATAGATAACTCTTATAATTCTTTCGGTGTGTCATTATATAGTTACCATCAGATGTTATAAAAAATCGACTCGTGGTATTAGTAGTAGCGAATGAATCAGGATTAATTTTAAAAATACTTGCATTTTGTTTTTGGTCTAAATGAACATAACCATCTTGAAGTTTTAAATATTGATAATTTGAATAAGCAGTATTTGTAAATTTAATCAATACCTCTTCATCTTTTTTAATCGGTTTCCCAGGTTTAGGCTGTCCGCTTCTTTCAATAACTATACTGCTAGCTGCAGATTTAGAGTCAGCCTTCCCTAGATACTCCCATTTATTACTGGCGTGTATACGCCCCCAATAATCGTAAGGGTTTCTATTGTTACCTGAACCGACACTGACAAAATAAGGAGTTCCTTCTACAATAAATTCACCTGACTCATCTAACAGATAACTATCAAATTCTTTATTATAATTAACAACTGTAGAGACCTTATTTGTAGGTAATTTTTTTAGTGCATCATTGATTTCAAATGTAACTGCTTCTGACGGAGAAAACTCATTTAACTTTATATTTTCTCTAGACTCATATAAGTAGCTATTCTGATGTTTAACTAGTTTTACTTGTTGCACCTGGCCTGATTTCTTATTTTTGAAGGAAGCAGTGATTTCATTACTTGCCCCAAATAAACCAGGTACGATTGATGCACGAAGCTTTTTCGTAATAGGATCATAACTACTATTTGCTAATGTTGGTGGCTGTAAGTTTTCAAAAGCACCGTGAGTAGAGTCGTTATGTAAATAACCGCGATTACTCTGCCCCGTTTTTAAACCTTCCAATACATCAGGTTGATTAGTAGCTGAAACCACTGATACGAGTTTATTACCTTTAGCCTTATCCACAATATGATTCACTTTATTCGTATCTATATTTGCATGTCGAAAAACTTCATTATATGATAAAACAGGATTACCAGGGTTTTTAGGTGTATATATATTAAACTTTGGTTTATTTCCAATGTCTGTTTCTAATTGTTCTGTGGCTGCATTTACTCTAGCTTGAAATATCCCTGAATCTCCAAATTTCTCAACTTTTCCATCTTTTATGGCAGATAACTCCATTGTACTTGTAGGTAAAACTTCAATCGAAAGAAGTTCCCCTTGTTCAACAGCTTTTAATTCATCCAATGATAAAACAATATTCGCATCTGCTTGTCCCTCTAAACTGTCGATTACTACTTCTGTTTTATCCCGTCCACCTTTTTCTGTACTTAAATAATTTGCCTTATAACGATTTTGTTCTGCCTTTACAGTTTGAATAATTTTGTTTCCTAAACGAATATTGAAATGGGGCGAAACATTTTCAGCTGATGCTGTACCCGTATTTTTATATTCTAGATGTACACGTAATTTTGCTGCTTTTGTTGTATCTACAGTAGTTGCTGTAGACCAATCAATATCATTTGAATAACGCTCTGTTTCGGTAGTTGTTTTTGAATATCCATATCCAACATTTGCTGAGACACTTCCAGAAGGAACAGGACCGGTTGCTGAACCCTCTGCGCCACCTGTACCAGTTAAACCTACATTAAATGAATGTTGTGTAGATACACTTTTTTCCCATCCCCTGCTGATAGATCCACCATTAGAATCAGTAATAGTTGCAATAGGAATCACTTCAATTCGTTTAACACCAATTTGTAGATTGGGGATATTGGCAACTATTGGGTTAAAGTCAATATCAGAATCATTGTTATAATTCTCAACTTCATACATATCCGTAAACGGGTCACCATCTGAATTTGCGCTCATAGGATTCGATATAAATTTTAGTTTCCCTTTATCTTTCTCAGAATCCCATGCCCGGGCTTCGTTTTTTCCAGTTTGTTGATTAAACTCAATTTTATATCCATTTTTTTCTAAGTCATTGGGGATACCATCATTATCCCAATCATTATTTTCAACCTGAATATTTTCTGTAACCAGCTTTCCTACTTTATCATCAGGACCATAAACAGGATTTTTTCCTTCTTTTGCATTTGCATCTTCTTTAAAGACTTCAACTTTACTTCCTTTCTCTGGAATACTCGTTTCTGCTAAGGCAGGAGAAGCTAGTGTTAAAGCCATAGTTAAACTTCCTACTACACTAAACGCGGGTTTTAATTTCTTCATCTTCGTTTCCCTCCAAATTTCCTTTATATAATTTGAACATCTATTAGCAATAAAATATTTTTAAGAAAGCACTCTTTAATTAACTTAATTTCATCATATCTATTAAATCTCACATAACACTTACGCAAGTATTACAAAAGCCTTGCAAATCTATAAAAAAATTATATAAGGAAATATAAAGTAGTAATGATAAATCAAGAGCAAATTTTACAAAAGGCAATCATTGAATAAGAAAATATGAGTCATAATTCTTTCTAGCTATTTATTAGTTTGCTTTAGCCTGGTAGGTAACAAAAAAAGCTAGCATTATGCTAACTTTTTATTATTTCACCTATATAAGAAGAAAATGAATAAGCATATACAAATAGAATTTCTTGATAGGGGCACGGAAATGATTTATATATTGCCTCACCACATCAGTAAACAATAGAACTCCCTTATCTTTAATTAGAAATACCCTATTCAAGCTGTTTTTTGTATATTTTAAATCTATCCCAATAGAGTAAAGATTATATGAACACTTTTAAAAGAGCCGCTACTAACAGGATTTCTCCACCTAAAAATGATGAAACTACAATTCCCATCATAACTCCTCTTTGATTACCTGCAGAATATTAAAAATACTAGTGGTTATTTTACTTTTTGGATAATGCACATACCAAAGTACACATTATTTACTTTAGTTATAACAATATCCCAATAAGACAACTAGTCTAGTATTCAATTGATTTTAATGTTAGTATAGACAAAACATTAGCACCTGATTCTATAACTATATACTATAAATAATTCACATATGAAATGTGAGTAAAAAGGAGTATATAATATGTTTTCTCGAATACATATTATATTTTTTATTAGCTTTTGGTTTTGTCTCATTTTATCTGGAATACACCCGAAAGATACATTTACATGGTGGTTGGAAGTTCTTCCGGCTATTATAGTTGTATGTATTCTAGCTATTACGTATCGCCAATTTCAATTTTCACAAAGTGTATATATGTTTGTTTGGCTACATATGATGGTGTTACTAATTGGTGGTCATTATACATATGCGGAGGTACCATTTTTCAATTGGTTTCGTGACACTTTTGATTTAGAAAGAAATTACTACGATCGTGTAGGGCATTTCATGCAAGGATTTGTACCAGCATTAATAACAAGGGAAGTACTTATCAAAGTAGTTGGAATTCAGAAAAAGGGATGGTTAGGATTACTTGTAATTTCAGTTTGCCTAGCATTTAGTGCACTATATGAATTATTGGAATTTATAGTTGCAAAATTAACAGGAACAGGGGCAGAAGCATTTCTCGGAACACAGGGAGATGTGTGGGATACACAGTGGGATATGTTATGCGCATTGATTGGAGCTATGATTGCGTTACTTATCCTTCAGTATACAAACTTCAACCGTAAGAAAGACCTATGATCTTCCAAAATTCTGTTTTTGATATAAAATATTTATCTTTTTTATGAAAGCAAACGACTTTGATAAGATCAAGTCGTTTGCTTTCATATTTATAGGGATACAGACCGATCGCTATCAAAGTAAGACAAAATCATATCCCAAAACGAAAAGATGAGATGGAATCTTATAATTAACTAACTGTAGAGAAGTAAAATTTTCGTTTAGGGGGTACTTCAAGACCTTAGCTTGATAGGCATGCAGCAAGACCCCATTGCATTGTATTATCTTTTCCAAGTTAACATAACTTCACTTATTAATCGTCCAAGTATATAGAAACTAAAAAAAGCCCCTTCATACTAATAATCTAAAAGGACTTTACTCATACAAATAATCTGTACACCAATTCTTTGATATACAGATCATTTGTACAATAATTATTATAAATGATTGCTGAATGATAAACTTACATAAATGCTTTTAAAAGTTCTTGAACTAATGGAAGTACTCCACCTAAAAATTTCAAAACTGCCATTGCGATTGCCATATTATTTCCCCCCTTTTTTGAATGTTAAGATGTAATAAATCTTTATACTCTTATTATAGCTAGCGCTTCTATTTATATCAATAAATTTAATTATGCAATATTTCATATTTTTATATGTGTAATATTTCTATAATAGAACGGGTAAGTTCTACAGCATTTTCTAATGAACTGAACAACTAAAGAACATGAAAGTTTCCCTTAAAAAGGAGGAGAATTATAAAAACTCTCTTCCTTTTTATGTGCTCATAAACTGTATTTATCTGAAGCTCAGGCGCAAATGTGTTGCGTCCTTAAATCATTCATACAAATGCCTAATCACGGCGCTTGTAAAGTATAGGCTTACATAAAATAGACATACTATCATTGTGTATGATAAGTATTTCATTATATAGGAGAGATATTATATGACTACTAATAAACGAAATGATTTAGAAAAGGAATTTGAACTTTCAATACTAAACTTAAACGAAATGGATAAAGAAGTTACAACGAGAGGAAAAGCTAATCAAAATTTGCAAGCTGAAGATACAGTTACACTTTTTTGGGGAGATGAATGGAATATAGAAGAAGCTGAAAAAAAACAGGTGGATTGTAATCGATCAAATGACGTTTAAGAATATGCATTCATTTCATACCTAATCATGACTCAACATCATGGAACACCTGTCAATAAATCATATAGGAACGTTATGAATAAAGAAATAGATGACTTCCTCGATAGAACAAAGCATCTCATTACTATTGAGATGCTTATCCAAAATAAAACATAATGTAACTTTCCTCAAAATCGCAGTATTAGCCTCAACTTAATTGCTTTATTTCGTAACCTTAAATATATATGTGTCAACTGTACCTAAGCACCCTTTCGCTTGAACCACATATGTCCCTGGTTGTGTGAAATGAATTTGTTTTCTATTTAACTTAATATGTTGAGAATTACCATAAACTACATTCACAACTTCACCACTTAATGTATAAGGCTGATTCACTTTCAGCGTACTTTGTAGTATATGACCTTCCACTTGTACACTCGCCTTCTCTACTTTTGTTTGTTCTACTTCAGCAGCACTCACGTTTGTTGTAGTAAAAGCTCCTAATCCAATTGCAGTTCCAAGTATAATCCCTGTTAATTTCATATTTTTGACCCCCTTATTTATTTGTGTAAGAGACCCTTACATCCCAGATTCTACCGTCTGTATATAGACAACGTATATATATATTATTAGACAAAATATTACATTTTTTTAAATAAATGTATTTTTATACTGAAACAATTATTACTTGTAATAAAATCCCAATATAAATAGAGTAATAAATACAAATTAATTGCAATTGTATATTATAATTATAAATTTTTTGAAATTTATAACTTTTGTAGAGAAATACAATTTTTGGTTATGGCGCAAATATATGAAGAAGAACATAGATGATAATAGATTTCGAGCCGAATCGTATTTCCTTCCAAATCAACTGCAAGATATAGGGCCATCCATTGGCCTTTGACTTTCACGTACGTCTCACCGACTTGCCAAGAATCGTTTGTTGTTTTAAGGTGAAGGGCCTTACTCGCTCATCTAATTTAGGACCATAAAATACAAAAATACACCTTACTACCATTAAATAATCATGAAAGACAAATAAAAAAAGAACCTTTTACAAGGTTCCTTTTACTATTTCTTATTCTCTATATAACACCAGGTTCGGAGACTAATATAGTCTTTATAGACTGAATATCTTTTCTTTCATTAGTAATTGGATCAATACCTATTAGATCTCCAATAGCGGTATTATAGTCTTCAAGTAATACTTTATCTGTAATTAAGTTCGATAATTCCGGTAAATCTATTGCACACGATAAAGCTTTTTCCATCATGTGATGTGCTTCTCCTGTACCTATAATTGTAATACCTTTTGATAAGAGTTCAAAAGGTTTGACCGTAAACTCATAAGTGTCATCAAACCCCATTGGTACCAATCTTCCTCCCTTTTCAATCAGTGGATATGCCCATTCGAGTTGATTACCTATCGCATCAAAAATCACATCAAATTTTCTTCCCTGATTAATACGGAGAACCTCTTCTAAAGACAGCTTTTGAGGATGATACACATATTTAGTTATTTTTTTGGCTGCCTCTGTTCTAAAATGACCAATTTCTGTTGCGACTGTAATTCTAGAAAGCTTACGCGCAATTAATTGGACTAACAATCCTATTGGTCCTGATCCTAAGACTAACACTGATTCATCGGGTTTTATGTTTGCCTTTTCTATAACACTAAGAACACAAGCAAGGGGTTCGATTAAAGTTGCCCTTTCCCATTCCAGTGATTCAGGCAATTTATAAATAAATCGATCTTCTCCAACATAATATTCTCCAAATGTTCCATGGGAACCAATTCCTAATTGCCAATCATCAAATTCTTCACAATAACATGTTAATCCTTTTCTGCAATAATAACATTTTCCACAAAATTGAGTAGGATCAATTACTACGCGATCTCCTACCTTTACGTTTTTTACATTTTCCCCCACTTCAACTACTACACCAACTGATTCATGTCCCATAACCATGTTTGGTGCAGCATACATTTTTCCCTTTAATACATTTAAATCAGTTCCACATATTCCAGTCCCATATATCTTGACCTTTACATCATTATTTTTTTGTATTTTAGGCTCTTCTACTTCCTTATATTCTAATTGCTTATTTTCAGTCCATACCAATGCCTTCATATTTTTTTTCGCTCCGTTTCCAATTAATTTGTTCCAATAAATTTTGGTGTAATTCTTTGGTGGAAGCTGCTATACATGATTGTTGATTATGATAGCTAAGATCTGTTAACAATGTTTCATCTAAAGATTTCCCATATGCATCAGTAATAACTACCCCTGCTTTTTGTGCTAAAAATACACTTGCTGCTATATCATATGGGAATAAATGTAACACTTGGCCATTTCCTACTCTTTGAAAGTCATCTAATAATTCTGGAGAGTCTTTAAGTAATCTATTCCCAATATCAACATAGGCGTCCATCTGTCCTGTAATAATTCTTGAAATGGAATATGATGCACTATTAAATATAAATACCCCACCATTGTTTGCAGATTCATCGATTAAATGACCATAGGACTCTATCATTAATTGAGTAGGATGACCGTTAAACTCAAAACTCCAAAACATATTTTTAATTTCTTTGTCTTGGCTTAAATTTGGTAATTGACTGTTATACCCTTCAAATTCTATAGAATTTGAAAAAATATCACCATACATATAATTTCCTGTTTTAAGTTCCATTAAAAAAGCATATTCAATATCTTTAATTTTCGCATTATCTTTGTACTTTGCTAATGCAATAGATATACATGACATTTCTAGACCTGCTGCTGCAGGACGAGTACCATCAATTGGATCTACAATTAGAATGTATTTCGGATTCTCTCCAAAAGTTTTCAAACCACCATCTTCGGTATAAAATACAATAGGCTCTTGTTTTTCTAATATATAATCAAGAACTGCATTTTCTGCCGCTTCATCAATATTAAATTGGGCATCTCCACCTGGAGAATACCCATTTACTATACGATTCTTTAAAGTTCCCTTTTGATTCTTCACTTTATGATATACATATTTCCCCAACTCAATAATGTAGTTTTTCACTTTATCTCCTCCAGTAATCTATCTAATCTATAGCACAGTTCTTCAGCTTCGCTCAGAGTAATAGTAAGAGGTGGACGAATTTTAAATACATTTCCGTAGCCATATCTTGATGTTCGAATAATTATGCCGTGATCCATAGCACGTTTGGCAATATAATTAGTAAGCTCAACATCAGGTTCATTGTTATCTTTCACTATTTCGACTCCAATCATTAACCCGACTCCTCTTACATCTCCAATAAACTTAAATTTTTCTTTCATTCCCTCTAAACGCTTCATAATATAATTACCTACCACAGTCACATTTTCTAAGAAACCAGGTCTTTGTAAAATATCAATTGTAGTACAAGCGGCTGCAGAAGCCATTACGTTTGAACCATACGTAAATGAGTGATGATGACCAGGCATGCCCACATACTTTTCCTCAGTAAGAATTGCCGCTACCTGGAATCCAGTTCCACCTAATCCCTTTGCAACAGTCATCATATTTGGTTGTACATCAAAATAATCAGCAGCAAACATTTTACCTGTTCTACCAAATCCAGTTTGTATCTCATCAAAAATTAATGCAATATCACGCTCTTCACATAATTTTTTTAGTGCCTGAAAATAGCCTTTAGGAGGAACTATATTCCCGCCATTACCAGATATCGGTTCAACTATAATTGCAGCGACAGTCCCCGTGCTGGCATATTCAATAAAATCATTAATTCTTTCAACACATAGCATGCCGCAAGAATCTGATTTTTGATTATAAAAACAACGCAAGCAATAAGGGTCTGGCACTTGTAATCCAAATGAAAATTGAGGAGGAAATGGCTCTCTTCGAAAAGCATTTCCAGAAAGTGCTGACATCATGTAAGTTTGTCCCAAATGACTACGAAATAAAGATATAACATCACGTTTACCAGTATTATATTGTGCCATTTTAATAGCGCCCTCATTTGCTGCTGAACCACTGCTAACTTTTGGGTGTACCCTTGTCAAATTACTGGGAGAAATTTCAACAAGCTTTTTCGCTAAAGTATTTACAGCATCTGTTTGATAAGAAGAAGTAACATGTATAAGATTATCCATTTGATTTTTTACTACATCAATTACCTCTTTATTGCTATAGCCCAAATTTAAGTTAAATGTAGCTGATGCACAGTCAAAATATTTATTCCCATCCTGATCATAAAGGTAGATTCCTTCGCCTCTCTCCATAACAACATCATCTACTTTATAGTAAAGGCTATCAGGATTTGTTGAATTTTTAACTTTACCACTCATCTTTACAACACTCCTATTATTTTAGTAATGTCAAAATAAAAATTATGAGCATACTCATTACGTTAGGGGGCCCTCCTAACGAGCCAATAGTGAAGTATGATTGCATCTCATAAGTGCTACAACTTAAACAAATGTTATTAAATAACAAATTTATAATATCTTGTAAAACACTCTCATCACAAGTTAAAATAACGTAAACATATTGAGAAAATTACAATTAATAAAATAGTTAAAACATTTTGTTATTTTTTAGTATAATTAGAAATTGTTAAACAATTAACCTGTACTAGCTTCACAATCTTATAAAAATATACTTGTTACCAAGGGGGCGATATAATTGAAAAACCGTTTGTTATGGATTAGTTTTTTTTCTTATATGATCATTGCCTTTACTTTAGTTGTAATTGGCGCACTACTACCTGAAATACTAAATCACTATAACCAAAACTATAGCAATGGTGGCGTGCTCATTTTTAGTCAATTCATTGGTTTTTTGCTTGGTGTAATTAGTATGCCTTTTTTAGTTCAGAAACTGGGGAGAAAAAGTGTTGTAGTCATTGGATTGTTTCTAATTAGTCTAGAATTATTTGTATTTTTTTTACCAGATTGGCATTTACTCTTCCCTCTCGTTGCATTAGCAGGATATGGTGCCGGATTAGCTGAATCTTGTATCGGTACTATTATTTTAGTAACATTTCAAGAAAAACAAGCTATGGCAATGGGGAAACTAGAAGTTGCATTTGGATTGGGGGCATTGTTTATGCCTCTTTTCTCCAGCTTTTTAATAAGTAACGGTATCTGGGAATACGCATTTTCTCTTTTAGGTATTGCTTCATTCCTTGTTATGCTGGGGTGGAGACTAGCATCTTTTGGCACAATTGATAAGTATCTTATTAAAAATAAAACGGATGCTTCCCCCGTTAATCAAAAGAGGAATTCTTACACCAAAAAAACAATTCCCATTATTATATTTTCAGCCATCTATTTCTTTTGTTATGGTGGGAGTGAAGTGTCTATTGTTCATTTTTTACCTTCAATATTTAGAGAAGAATGGGGTATCTCAAATTCACTAGCCACTGTAACTGTAACAACTTATTGGCTAGCTATGGTAATTGGCCGTGCATTAACAGGGAGCATTTCAGAGAAATTCACCTATAATTCATTCTTACTGTTTATAAACGTTGGGGGGTTATTAGTTCTTATAGCCTTCGGCTTAAATAACAATATTTGGATTGGTTTCTTTCTTTGCTTCTTGCTAGGTTTAAGTATGGCAGCAATGTTTGCCATTGCTTTAATTATTACCAATCAATATTTTCCTGGCCAGACAGAAAAAACAACTAGTATATTATTAGCCATGAACGGGCTTGGTGGATCCTTAATTCCTATTATGATTGGACATAGCATGGATACTTATCCTGTTCATATTTCTTTTTGGCTTTTTGCTAGTATCATGTTTATCATGTTAACCTTAATAATTGGTATACAACTACTAGGAGCGAATCAATTATCTTTTATTAAAGAATCAGACCAGAACCATAAGGGTTAAAAATATAGAACTTGTTTATTAATCTTGAGTTTTATAATATCCAAACATGATTCTAATGCAAAGAAAATGAATACTTGTGCAAGTAAACTTTTAAAAGCTATACGTTTTAAAAACATCACAAGACAACAAAGCTTTCTTAAAGAAACGCTTTGCAGCCTTGTGATTTCTTATTTTGCTTACATACTAATCACAGAGTACTAGTATCAGTATGCTTAAGTTTAAAAGATTACTTGCAGATATTTTTACATTTTTGCAAGGCAACTCGTTTTTATAATAAAAATGAAAAAACGTCTCTTTTTCAGTCCACTTGACATACATCAACAATAAAGTAAAACTAACCGGGCTCTTACGGGCAAGTTATCCCCCACCTATCTTCTTCGCTTTCTCTGACTCTTGAGTTGGTCCTAAAGTAGTGGGATAAATAGTGCCATATCCTTTCCAAAAGTGCTTCTTCACGCTTTCTCCATTTCCTATAGATATAACGATCCATACTCATGTAGGAAATAGAATTTCTAAATACAAGGAGAAGGGTTGTACTCATAATTTGTACCGGATAGGTAAAAATCATATCCGCCAATATATAGTTAGCATGTATAAAAATAGCCATGACTAGCGCTGGTTCTAATTCAGTTTCCTTTCCTATTTCTTTATTATTTTATAAAAAATATTTTTCTCCAGTTCTAACCATTCTATAAATTGAACTCCAGTTATTTCTTTGTTTTTCTACTTAAAATACGTTCCTTCTATCTATATAGTTTTAAAGATTAAATTGAAAATGCTCTAAATGTTTACCTTGAGATTTAGCTACTGCAATCCCCTCAGCCTGTCTATGATAAATTTTCTTACGTTCTTGATCTGCAAATTAATCGTCCCATGCCACCCATCTCACGTAATTTCCGACTATCAAACAGCTTTTCATTTTCTAGCGTCATAATGTCTGATTGCCAAATTTCGTTTACTTTACTTACTTCCCTACGATGAAAGCTTCCTTATACTTATAACTACCAGGAACTTTATAATTAGTTTTAATGGGAACAAATGAAACTATTATCTTGTCTATATATTAGATTAGTTATAAAAAATGAGGGGAAATTTTTATGTTTATTCAAATGAGCTTGAGGTGTCGAGATGAAACATAAGGTTATTGAAAATTGCAATCATGATGAATTTGATTACGTTATAAAAAAACATTGGCAAGATGTATGGAATTATTCATTTATTATTACGAAAGACACGCATTTATCTGATGATATAACGCAAGATGTATTTATAAAGGCATTTGAAAATTGGCATTCATTTCGAAATGAATCATCTGTTAAAACGTGGTTATTAAAAATTACAAGGAACACAGCGCTAAATTATTTGAAGTCTTCCTATTTCAAGAGAATTTCTTTAGTAAGTTTTTTTAGGGACGATAAGAAGTATCTATCAGCAGAGCAAGAATTTTTCAACAAAGAGGACATGGATGGAATTTGGAACGTAATACTAAATTTACCTAAAAAATATCGTGAAATATTGATATTAGATGCAAAATATGAATTATCCTATGGTGAAATAGCAGAAACGCTAGGAGTATCGATTGGAACTGTGAAGTCTAGACTACACCGAGCTCGTACACGAGTTTCAAAAATATTAGGAGAGGATAAACGGTATGAATAATAATAATAAGCCGAATTGGTATAAAGAATTAAAAAATGGACCAATGAGACAGCGTCAAGACGAAGAGGAATTCATTTATAAGATAAAACAATCTACATACCAAAATAGAGAGAGAAATCGGCCTAAGTATAGTCAAACATTCCGTAAAAAGTTAGCCACTGTTGCATTTGTTCTTGTTTGTACAGTTTTGCTGTTTCACTCCCAACAATTTTTCTTCGGAAAAAACGAACCTCCTGTACAAAGTAGCACTCAAATTGAAGTGAAGATGAAAGATGAATCTAATCAAGATCAATCACTAAAACAATTTATGAATCAATTAAATACAATCACGAGTTTCAAAAATAAGAATGATTTATATGAAGCCCTGGAGGAAGAATTTGTTTTTAAAGGGGAACAGTATAACAAAAATGAGTGGAAATTTGATGAAAATATGTTTCATGAGTTACAAGTAGCCCTTACAATGGGAGGAGAATTTGTGAATGATACGAAAACATTATATAAAATACCTAGTGGGATGGTAGAAGGGAATCAAACAAAGCAGGAACGTTATTTATATGCAACGGTAATTGGTGAAGAGACAAAAGTTTTTGATAAACCAAAACCTGATTCGCGAGTTTTAAATCAGGTGTCTAATGAAATGGTAAAAGCTTGGGTTTCGGACAAAGCGAACAATGATGGATATATAAGAATAACTACGATGAATGGTTACACCGGTTATGTGAAGAAAGATCATATTTCAATTGATATTGAGTATTCTTTTATTTTCGAAAAACATAATGATGGTACGTGGAAAATAAAGAGTATAAATTCTTTATGGTAAAAGAGAAAGGTTCGATAAAGTGAACCTTTCTCTTTATTTTTTATTCTCTTTTTGAAGGGTATCCCAATCGTATAAAACCTTAGATGCAACAAGAGCAGCATGATTTTTTCCAGAACCTCCGCCAGGAATAATGACAGAAATAGCGACTTGCGGATTTTTAGCAGGAGCATATGCGATAAAAAGAGCATGATTTATAACTTTTTCCTGTTCGTTTGGCGAACCTGTTATTCCTGTTTTACCTGCAACATCAAAGGCCAAGTTTTTAATCTCTTGTATATTTTGACTCATTCCATCTTGCAAGACATTCCAGAAATTCAAAGGATAACGATTTGAACTTTCTAAAATTGGTTTAAACTTTTTTGTTTCTTTACCATCATTATCAATAATAGCATTTGCGATTTGAGGTTTATATTTATCGCCTTTACTTGCAAGGGTTGCTGCATATTGAGCGAGTTGAATAGGAGTATGCACCTCGTTTCCTCCCCAAGAAGCATTTAACAAAGCAGAAATTCCACTTTCAAACTTACTAGATACATGCAATTGATATTGCCCGTCTTCTTCAAAGGGTAAATCAACCCCAGTTTGAGAGCGAAGGCCGAATTGTTTTAAATAGTTTGTCCAAATGTTTGCTACTTTTTCTAAATTTCCGTTATTTTGGTTAAATAACGGAATCGCCACTTTTGCTGTCATAAATGTATTGGATGAATTAATAATAGCCTGACTTGGTGTAATTTCACCAGTTGGAGTCCCAGCAGCATTGGCAATATTATTCTGATCATTATATTGAAAACTACCCATATCCAAATAAGTATCAGCAGGTTGAAACAGCTTTTCATTTAACCCAATTAAAATAGTAAGAGGCTTTATTGTTGATGCCATATTTACATAGGATTCACCGTACTTTAATTTTTGGATCGTTTTATTTTGTGAGAGTACTTTTATGTTTTCTTTTTCAGGCAATGGGAAATGTGCACTTAGTACGTTTGGATCAAAAGCTGTAGAGTTAGCCATAGTTAATATTTTTCCTGTTCTTACATCTACCACTACAGCATAACCACTCTTAGCATCGGGTATTTTTTTGACTTGATCCCTTAAAGCTTCTTCTGTTTTCTGCTGAAGTTTAAAATCTAGTGCTAGCTGAATATCCTTTCCTTTTTGAGGATTTTGTATGTTCCATAAGAATTTTTTATTTTTAATTTTAAATATGAAAGTTTTTCCTGGTATTCCTTTTAGATCATTTTCATATTGAAGCTCAATTCCATTTTTACCAGCAGGAACATAATTAGAATAAGAGTTGTTTTTTTCAGATTCTACATATCCAATTACTTGTGAAGCGATTTCATGCTGTGGATAAACACGTATCCATTCATTTTTCATAATTACATTTTGAGGTTTGTTTTTGTTTATAAAGGTCAATTCATTATCATTTATGCCTGAGTACAATAGTATTTCATTTTTATTGTACTGCTTACAAGACTTTTGTAATTGTAGCTTTATATCATCCGTAGAGATGTCATGATGAAATATAGATGAAAATTGATTTAAAAAACTTGTTAATTTCATTGTGTCTTGATTAGTTGGACATTCATTATCATAAACGTAATACAAAGATTTCACTTCTTTATTTGTAGCTAGTATTACTCCGTTTTGATCAATAATTTTACCTCTTTTAGGTGAAGAGGTTGTGATAGAAAACGAAATAAAATTCGTTGTAAATAAAATCGTAAAAATGATGCTTAGAATAAAAAAGATTGCCCAGATGGCCCATACTTTTGTTTTTATATGTAACATAAAACCCTCCTCTATGTAGATTCTATTTTATCTTAAAATTAATTATTTTTTTATAAATTATGGAACAAAATTACTACTTAGATTGTCTATTAAATGTAATTTTAAAAACTGGTACTCAAATTGGATACATTGTACCTAATTTGACATCCATTTTATGTATTACAAAAGATGAAGGGACTGATTTTTTTGAAAAGTACAAGGATGCTAAAAATAGGGATGTGTGTTGGCATACTAAGTTTAAGTCTTGCAAGTATAACACTCTTTACAAGTGAACCATTGCAGGTGGAAGCAAAAGAAAAAACAGAGCAAACAAAACATACAAATCATGCGACTCATCGAGAGTTAGTTCAACTCGAGAAAAAGTTTGATGCTCGGATTGGTGTCTATGCTATTGATACCGGTACAAATCGAACAGTTGCTTATCGACCTAATGAACGGTTTGCTTATGCATCAACCTTCAAAGCTCTGGCTGCAGGAGCAGTTCTACAGCAAAACTCAATCGACAAACTAGATGAAGTTATCACCTATACAAAAGACGACTTAGTTACGTATTCACCAATTACGGAGAAACACGTGGATACCGGTATGACTCTTGGAGAAATTGCAGAGGCTGCTATTTGCTACAGCGATAATACAGCGGGGAACCTTTTATTAAAAAAATTAAACGGTCCTAATGGGTTTGAAAAAGCGCTCAGACAAATTGGTGATAGGGTTACCATGGCTGATCGCTTTGAGCCAGATCTGAACGAAGCTACTCCTGGGGACATCCGTGATACAAGTACACCAAAAGCACTTGCTACTAATCTTAAGGCTTTCACAATTGGCAATGCACTCCCAACTGATAAGCGTAAAATCCTCACGGATTGGATGCGTGGAAACACTACTGGAGACCAACTGATCCGTGCTGGCGTACCAAAAGGATGGGAAGTCGGTGATAAGTCCGGGGCTGGAAGCTACGGAACGCGAAATGACATTGCCATCGTTTGGCCACCAAATCGAGAACCAATTATCATTGCAATTCTATCCAGTCGTGATACAAAGGATGCTACCTATAATAACGAGCTTATCGCCCAAGCTGCGAAGATTACAATTAACGCTCTCAAGTGAGTGTGGTAATTGTACTTCAGTTTTCTTATTACCTTTATGAAATACCATTAGAGGGTAAAACTAAAAAACGATTCTTTTTATATTAAAAGAATCGTTTTTTGCATTCTTATCATTACATTTATAATAATAAGAATCATTATGTTAGACGGAGAGCATCCTCTTTTTTTGATATGGTGAGACCTATAAGAAAAAACTCATGAATATTAGCAGTCATTATCTTCCTAAGGCGTTTAAGTAAAATAGGATTAAAACCATTTGTTTATTTAATTTGTACTGTGCTAAATCAAAGACGATATTTCGTTTCAGCAGTACTATTAAACACAAAAAAACCTAAGTCAAAACGACTTAGGTTTTTGCCTGGCAACGTCCTACTCTCACAGGGACAAAGTCCCAACTACCATCGGCGCTAGAG
>NZ_FPAF01000022.1 GCF_900116295.1 Bacillus sp. 103mf | reverse complement strand
CGGGCAGTAAGACCCCCACCTCAAGATTCAGAGAGAGTATTGTCCAGTTCCAGTGGCTAGAATGTTCGGTGGCTTCGCTTCTTCCTACGAGGTAAAGAGCTCCTCTTTGTCAGGGGCGTGGGCGTCCTGCGTTTCTGAGCGAGCTGCTTCTGCTTTTCTAAAGAAGATAGGTGGGGGATAACTGCAGGCATGCGCCCGATTGGGCGGGCTTTCCATCAGTGGGAGATGAAAAAACTCTTCACTGATGGAAGTTTCACTTTATTAAGTGCGTTATTTTGGGATTGCAAGCTCAACTAAGCATCAGACAGACACTTCGCCTAGAAATGATTCATACACTAAAAGTATAAAGGATGTATATATTTTTTAAAATTGTTAACGCTTATAGATGTATATTGCCATTTCGTATAGAGGGGAGGAATAGTTTATTTATCGTTGGTCTAATTTTATATAGTAATGGTTAGATAGAATACGATAAATAGGCGAATATATGGGGTATATCGCAGCAAAAGAAGAAGTTTGTATTGTATGTGAACATAAAAAGGATAGTGGAATTCATTTGTATACGAGTTTCATATGTGAATCATGTGAACGAGAAATGATAGACACAAATACAAATGATCCAAAGTATATGTTTTATTTACAGCAACTGCGAAAAATACAAGTATTATCTTAGAAAAATACAAATTGAAAAAATGAGTGCAGGTCATTTTTTTCTGCATAGCAGCAACTTATATGTTGAAAAATAAAAATGGAGTTATATTGAAAAATAGGCGCAGTTGCCTATTATTTTTTTTGTGAAAATCTCTGTATAATATAGAGAGAATGAATAGTAAGGAAGAGTGAATATGGATCAAAGAAAAATGCCTTTATATGAAGCATTAAAGACCTTTGCAAGTAAGAAACCTATATCCTTTCATGTTCCGGGGCATAAAAATGGAACAAATTTTCCACACGAAGTACAAAAGTATTTTCATGATATACTTTCTATTGATGTAACAGAACTTACAGGACTTGATGATCTTCATGGTCCATTTGAATGTATAGAAGAAGCACAGTGTTTATTAGCCGAGCTATATGCAGTACAAAAAAGTCATTTTTTAATTAATGGTTCAACTGTTGGGAATTTAGCTATGTTGTTAGCGTGCTGTAATGAACATGATACAGTTCTTGTACAAAGAAACGCTCATAAATCGATTATAAATGGACTTAAATTGACTGGGGCGCGTCCTGTCTTTCTAAAGCCATGGATTGATGAAAAATCTGGTGTACCAGTTGGTGTCCCGTATGAAACGATTGAAGATGCAATTTTGCAATATCCACAAACGAAAGCTCTTATTTTAACGCATCCAAACTATTATGGTGTGGGTGTAGATTTAGAAAAGAGTATTGCATTAGCGCATAAAAATGGTATTCCTGTTTTAGTAGATGAGGCACATGGAGCGCATTTTTGTATCGGGGAGCCTTTTCCAACATCAGCGCTTGCGTATGGGGCTGATATTGTTGTTCATTCGGCACATAAAACATTACCAGCAATGACAATGGGTTCATACTTACACGTAAATAGTTCGCTTGTTGATGAAGAAAAAGTTTCTTTTTATTTAAATATGTTGCAATCTAGTAGTCCTTCTTATCCAATAATGGCTTCACTAGATATAGCTCGTTTTGTATTAGCGAAGATAAGAGAAGAGGGAGGAAAGGAGATTGCTGCATTTACTCAGCGGTTTCGCGAGACATTAAATCGTATTCCACAACTTGCTGTTTTAGACTATCCAATACAAGATGCATTAAAAGTAACAGTGCAAACACGCTGTAAGCTCTCTGGATATGAATTACAACGTCTATTTGAAGAGATAGGTATCTATGTTGAAATGGCAGATCCATATAATGTTTTACTTATTTTACCGCTCCAAGTAAATGAAGATTATATACAAGTGATTGATAAGATACAAGATGTACTATGCTCATACGATGTAGAAGATAGTAAGCCCCATATAAATTATCCTTATAAGGATAATTTATCTTCTTTGTCATTTACATATAAACAGTTGGAAAAATATAAGAAAAAAGTTGTGCCATTACGCGAGGCGTTAGGCATGATTGCGGCCGATATGATTATACCTTATCCACCAGGGATTCCTCTAGTCATGTATGGAGAGGAAATTACATTAGAGCACATAAATCAAATTTCTGGTTTAGAAGAGACTGGTGCACGTTTTCAAGGAAATATAAAAAATATTACTGTATACGATATATAGAGAAAGAAGGTTTTATGGATGAAGGGATTGTTTGTAACGATTGAAGGGCCAGAAGGATCAGGAAAATCTACATTAATTACAAAATTATTGCCGTACTTCGAGAAGAAGAAACAAAAAGTAGTGGCAACACGCGAACCGGGCGGGATTGTGATTTCAGAGGAAATTCGTACCATTTTACATAAAAAAGAGCATACAATGATGGAAGCACGTACAGAAGCATTATTATATGCTGCGGCACGCAGACAACATTTAGTAGAGAAGGTCATGCCAGCTTTAGAAGACAATTATATTGTAATATGTGATCGTTTTATAGATAGTTCTCTTGCTTATCAAGGATATGCAAGGGGTCTTGGCGTTGATAAGGTATTTGAAATTAATCGTTTTGCGACAGAAGATTGTATGCCAGATATTACAATCTATTTGGATATCGAACCAGGGGTTGGCTTAGCGCGCATTAAAAAAGATGGTAATAGAGAAGTGAATCGTTTAGATTTAGAAAGCATGGAATTTCATGAACGTGTTCGTGAAGGATATTTACAATTAGTAGATCGATTTGCAGATCGCATCGTCGTTGTAAATGCAGATCAACCAATGGAAGCTGTTGTAGAAGAAGTTACTCAGCTTATTGAACAAAAATTGTTATAATAGAAGAAAGTATAAAAAGTGAGGTATGGAATATGACGAAGACGTGGGAACAACTGTCTCTAATACAACCCATTGTTGTAAAAATGTTAATAAATAGTATTGCAAAAGAGCGTATATCCCACGCTTATTTGTTAGAGGGGCCAAAAGGAACAGGTAAACTAGAAACAGCTATGCAAATGGCGAAAAGCTTTCTTTGTTTACAACGAAATGGAGTAGAACCTTGCCATACATGTACGAATTGCCGACGCATTGATTCGGGCAATCATCCAAACGTATATATTGTTGCACCAGATGGTCTATCCATTAAGAAACAGCAAATTCATGAATTACAAGAAGAGTTTTCAAAAACAGGTCTAGAAGCAACTAAAAAAATATATATTATTGAGCATGCCGATAAGATGACAACAAATGCTGCAAATACGCTGCTTAAATTTTTAGAAGAACCAAGTAGTGACACAGCGGCAATTTTGTTAACTGAGCAAAGTCATCAAATTTTAAGTACTATTTTATCCCGCTGTCAAATTGTCACATTTAGACCGCTTCCGAAAAGTGCTTTGGTTAACCGTTTAGAAAGTGAAAAAATAAGTATTTCTTTAGGGAATCTTGCAGCGGAACTTACAAATAGTTTTGATGAGGCACTATCGTTTTGCAATGATGAATGGTTTGCACAAGCACGAACTTTAGTGATAAAATTATGTGAAGCCCTAGAGAAAGATACCACGTCTCTTTTTTTTGTACAGGAGAAGTGGGTGAAGCATTTTGGAGAGAAAGAACAACTACAGCTAGGATTAGATATGTTGCTCCTTATTTATAAGGATTTATTATATGTTCAATTGGAAGAAGAAGAGCGTCTCGTTTTTCAAGACCAAAAGGAGTTATTTCAATCTTTTTCCTATTCTCAAAAGCGCATTGTATCGGCTCTTTTCAGTATATTAGAAGCAAAAAATAGAATCAACGCTAATGTAAATGCGCAGCTTGTGTTCGAGCAGTTAGTGTTGCGGTTGCAGGAGGGATGACCGTTTGTATGATGTAGTAGGTGTTCGATTTAAGAAGGCCGGAAAAGTGTATTACTTTGACCCAAATCAATTTGATATCTCAGAAAATGAGTTTGCAATCGTGGAGACAGTACGGGGAATCGAATATGGGAAAGTTGTTATCACAAAGAAACAAGTCGATGAAAATGATGTTGTACTACCACTAAAGAAAGTTATTCGGATTGCAAATGAAACTGACCGTACAATTGTTGAGGAAAATAAACGTGCAGCAAAAGAAGCATATCAAGTTTGTCAGGAGAAAGTAATCGAGCATGATCTTGATATGAAGCTTGTTGACGTGGAATATACATTTGATCGTAATAAGGTTATTTTTTATTTTACGGCAGACGGTCGCATTGATTTTCGCGAGCTTGTAAAAGATTTGGCGGCTATTTTTCGGACAAGAATCGAATTAAGACAAATTGGTGTTCGTGATGAAGCAAAAATGCTAGGTGGTATTGGTCCATGTGGCCGAATGCTTTGCTGTTCTACTTTTTTAGGGGATTTTGAACCTGTATCCATAAAAATGGCAAAAGATCAAAATTTATCATTAAATCCTGCGAAAATTTCAGGATTATGTGGACGATTGATGTGTTGTTTAAAGTATGAAAATGATGAATATGAAGCAGCAAAAGAGCAACTTCCAGATTTAGATGAGAAGATACAAACACCGAATGGTCTTGGTCGTGTAATCGGATTAAATATTTTAGAAAGATTAATTCAAGTGGAGTTAGTAGACAAGGAACGGATAGTAGAATATACGTTAGATGAATTAATGAATAAAGGGGTCGTTTCGAGTCAAACCACAGATTAATGAGGTGGGTGCTTGTGGAGAAAAAAGATATTTTTGCAGCGGTTTCCAGTATGGAAGAGCAAATTGGACATCTCTATAAACAGTTGGGAGAGTTAAAGCAGCATCTCGCAGAGCTACTTGAAGAAAACCAACATATTAAAATGGAAAATGAAAATTTGCGGAAGCGTTTTGAAGAAGTTCAGAATAAGCAGAAACAGAAGTTGAATAAGCGAAAAGAAATAAAGCCTAAAATAGATATCGGTGAAGGATATGATAATTTAGCACGCCTGTATCAAGAAGGTTTTCATATTTGTAATTTGCATTATGGAAGTGTACGTAAAGAAGGGGATTGTTTATTCTGCTTATCATTTTTAAATAAAAAATAAAATTACCTTTCCAATAAATTGGAAAGGTAATTTTTTGTACATATAATCAAAATAGAAGTAATGGACGTTAGACTGTTATGAGCGTAGCCCAGATTGTCTTAACGTTTGCTAAAATAAAGCTTGAATGAGATAAGGAAGGAAGAAAGACATGCAGTTGTATGGAGATGAACGTTTAGATTATTTACTATCAAAAGATATGAAAATTATTCAAAGTCCGTCAGTATTTAATTTTTCATTAGATGCAGTATTATTGGCAAACTTTGCGTGGGTGCCCATTCAGAAAGGAAATATATTAGATTTGTGTACTGGTAATGCAGTGATTCCTCTTTTATTAAGTTCCCGTACGAAGGGGAAGATTACGGGAGTTGAAATACAAGAGCGTATTTACAATATGGGTGTTAGAAGTGTTCAATATAATGATTTAGAGGAGAGAATACAGCTTATTCATGGCGATTTAAAGCATATGCCGGAGCAATTGGGACGACATCAATTTGATGTTGTTACATGCAATCCACCATACTTTCAAACGCCAAAACCATCTGAGCAAAATTTAAATGAACATTTAGCAATCGCTCGTCATGAAATTATGTGTACACTAGAAGATGTTGTACGTGTTAGCAGCCAACTTGTTAAGCAAGGAGGAAAAGTTGCTTTTGTACATCGACCTGGTCGTTTGCTTGATATTGTAACGCTTATGAGAAAATATAAGATTGAGCCAAAGCGCCTCCAATTTGTGTATCCAAAAGCAGGTAAAGAAGCTAATACATTATTAATTGAGGGTATTAAAGATGGGAATGCAGATTTAAAAATTTTACCACCTCTTTTTGTATATGAAGATAATAATAAATATACGAAGGAAATGAATGAAATTTTATATGGAGCAGAATAAACATTATTTTTATGTTGTTGAATGTGCTGATGGAAGCTACTATGCAGGATATACAAACCATTTAGAGAAGCGAATTAAGGCCCATAATAGTGGAAAAGGAGCACGTTATACAAGAGCAAGACGTCCTGTTATATTAAAATATTTTGAAACTTATGAAGAAAAAAGAACTGCGATGCAGGCAGAATATCGTTTCAAGCAACTAAAACGGAAACAAAAAGATGAGTATATACAAAAAGGAGATTACTATGTGGCAGCAAAAAAGTTTTCAGATGAATGAAAGAGGAACATTATATTTAGTTCCAACTCCAATTGGCAATTTGGAAGATATGACATTTCGTGCAATTCGTATGTTAAAAGAAGCAGACTTTATTGCAGCGGAAGATACAAGACAAACGAAAAAGCTGTGCAATTACTTTGAAATTGAAACACCAGTAATGAGTTACCATGAACATAATAAAGAAGTGAGCGGGCAAAAAATTTTAGATATGTTAGAACAAGGGAAAACGGTAGCGCTTGTCAGTGATGCAGGTATGCCATGTATCTCAGATCCTGGCTATGACATTGTTGTGCAAGCAGTAGCAGAGCGATACTCAGTTGTACCTCTTCCTGGGGCAAATGCTGCACTTACAGCGTTAATTGCATCAGGATTAGAAACAAAACACTTTTATTTCTATGGGTTTTTACAGCGTCATAAAAAAGAACGTAAAGCAGAATTAGAGAAGCTACGTTATATTCCAGATACAATGATGTTTTATGAGGCACCGCATCGATTAGGAGAAACATTAGTCTCTATGAAAGATGTATTAGGGAATAGAAACGTTGTATTATGTCGTGAGCTTACGAAGAAATTTGAAGAATTTATTCATGGTTCTTTAGAAGAAGTCATTCATTGGGCAAAGGAAAATGAAGTGCGCGGAGAATTTTGTGTTTTAGTAGAAGGTTCTACAGAAGAAGCAATTAGTGAAGAGGCATGGTGGGAATCATTAACAGTTGAAGAACATGTCGAATACTACATAAAGGAGAAAGGCCTTTCTTCTAAAGAAGCAATTAAAATTGTTACAAAGGATCGAAATATGTCGAAAAGAGACGTATATCAAGCATATCATGTTGAAAAAAAATAAAGCTTCTCTATTAGAGAAGCTTTATTTTGCTGCTGCGATAAATTGTTGTAATTCATTTAAGATTTGCTCTGCGCCTTCTGGGCTTAAAATGATTTTACCTTCAGCTAATGAAAGGTTACTATCAGAAACTTCACCAGTTACTTGGCAAGTCATGTTTGGTTTATATTTTTTTAAGATGATTTTTTCATCATCAACGTAGATTTCAAGAGCATCCTTTTCTGCAATACCTAGTGTACGACGTAATTCAATTGGAATTACAACGCGGCCTAATTCATCAACTTTACGAACGATACCAGTAGATTTCATATTTGTTTTTCCTCCTCATATTCTGCAAGTCTATTTTAATTCGCCATTTTTCGACAAAATACCCTATGAACCTATGATACCAATCATTTACATTTCCGTCAATTCTTTAATTATAAAATTTATAAAAGTTTTGTAGATTTTCGCATCTATTTATTATATATACTAAAAAATAATAGATGTATAGAGAGATTTATTTTATTCTTAGAATTGTATTACTAGTGTCGGAATATAGAAATGTATATTTTTTATTGATATGAGTAATAGATGATAAAGATATAGCACATACACTCGTCTTTATACGTAAGTTTTTGATATACTGTTTATAAATACATATGAGGTCATTTGGGAGGTTTAAAATAATGACAGAGGAAAATAAGACCTTTTACATTACAACTCCGATTTATTATCCGAGTGGAAAGCTTCACATTGGACATGCTTATACGACAGTAGCGGGAGATGCAATGGCGCGCTATAAACGTATGCAGGGATACGATGTGTACTACTTAACAGGCACTGATGAACACGGACAAAAGATTCAAAAAAAAGCAGAAGAATTAAATGTTACACCACAGGCATACGTTGACAACATTGTAGCGGGAATTAAAGAACTGTGGAGTAAAATGGATATTTCTTATGACGATTTTATTCGTACAACAGAAAACCGTCATAAAGAAGTTGTGGAAAAAATCTTTAAACAACTTGTTGATCAAGGTGATATTTATCTTGATGAATATGAAGGTTGGTATTCTGTACAAGATGAAACGTTTTATACAGAGCATCAACTTGTTGATCCAGTGATGGAGAACGGAAAAATAGTTGGCGGGAAGAGCCCAGATAGTGGCCACCAAGTAGAGCTTGTTCGTGAAGAATCCTACTTCTTTAGAATGGGAAAATATGTAGATCGACTATTAAAGTTCTATGAAGATAATCCACACTTCATTCAACCAGAATCACGTAAAAATGAAATGATTAATAATTTCATTAAACCAGGATTAGAAGATTTAGCTGTTTCTCGTACTTCTTTTGCTTGGGGTGTTCGTGTACCGGGTAACCCCAAGCATGTTATTTACGTATGGGTAGATGCATTATCTAACTATATTACGGCATTAGGGTACGGAACGGAGAATGAAGAAAAGTATAAAAAATATTGGCCAGCAGATGTTCATTTAGTAGGAAAAGAAATTGTTCGTTTCCATACAATTTATTGGCCAATTATCTTAATGGCTCTTGATTTACCACTTCCGAAAAAAATATTTGCACATGGTTGGATTTTAATGAAAGACGGAAAAATGAGTAAATCAAAAGGGAACGTAGTAGATCCTGTTACGTTAATTGATCGTTATGGTTTAGATGCACTTCGTTATTATCTACTTCGTGAAGTACCATTTGGATCAGATGGTGTATTTACACCAGAAGGATTTGTTGAGCGTATTAATTTTGATCTTGCAAATGATTTAGGAAATTTATTAAATCGTACAGTAGCAATGATTGATAAATATTTTGACGGGGAAATTCCAGCCTATAAAGAAAATGTAACAGAGTTTGATGAAGCTTTAGTAACATTTGCAAAAGATACACTGCAAAAAGTAGAAGATGCAATGGAAAACATGGAGTTTTCAGTAGCACTAAGTACAATTTGGCAGCTTGTTAGCCGTACTAATAAATATATCGACGAAACACAGCCATGGGTATTAGCAAAAGATGAAAGTGATTGTGAGAAACTGGCTTCTGTTATGGCACATCTTGCAGAAACACTTCGTCAAATAGCAATTCTGTTAATGCCATTCTTGACAGAAACACCAGGGAAAATCTTTGAACAAATTGGAATTACAGATGAAGAATATAAAACTTGGAATAGCCTTTCTACAATTGGCTGCATTCCAGTTGGTACAAAAGTTGTGAAAGGACAACCTGTATTTCCACGCTTAGAAGTAGAAGTAGAAGTGGAATATATTAAAGAACAAATGAAAGGATCTGCTCCAAAAGTAGAAGAAAAGAAAGAAGCGGCGCCAGAGGTAGAAGAAATTTCAATTGATGATTTCTTTAAAGTAGACTTACGCGTAGCAGAAGTACTGGATGCAGAACCTGTAAAAAAAGCAGATAAGCTGTTAAAGATCCAACTTGATTTAGGCACAGAAAAACGACAAGTTGTCTCTGGAATTGCTAAATTTTACTCTCCAGAAGAATTAAAAGGGAAAAAAGTTATCTGTGTTACAAATTTAAAACCAGTAAAATTACGTGGAGAATTATCACAAGGTATGATTTTGGCAGGCGAAGAAAATGGAAAGTTGTCATTAGCAACAGTCGATCAAAACTTACCAAACGGTACAAAAATTAAGTAATAACGACAAAATGAGAGATGTTTCACGTGTAACATTTGTGAAGCATCTTTTTTCTTGTTGAAAATCTTTCTAAATTTCCCTTTTTTGTATCAAAATTGTAATATGGTTGTTATTGTCCTGTTAGGAAAGTAATTTTCCCCTATAATAGAATTTATTTCAAATAAAAGGAGTTCTTATTATGCTGTTTGATACACATTCACATTTAAACGCAGAGCAATTTGAAGAGGATTTACAGGAAGTAATTGCAAGAATGAAAGAAGCTGGTGTTTCTTATACAGTTGTAGTTGGTTTTGATGAAGTGACCATCAAAAAGGCAATTGAATTGGCAGAAACATATGATTTTATTTATGCAGCTGTTGGTTGGCATCCCGTTGATGCGATTGATATGACAGAAGAACATTTAAAATGGCTGGAAGAGTTAGCGGCTCATCCGAAAGTCGTTGCACTTGGTGAAATGGGCTTGGATTATCATTGGGACAAATCTCCGAAAGAAGTGCAAAAAGAAGTATTTCGTAAACAAATTAAGCTAGCAAGAAAGGTTAATTTACCAATTATTATACATAATCGGGATGCAACGCAAGACATCGTAGATATTTTGAAAGAAGAAAATGCAGCTGAAGTAGGAGGAATCATGCATTGTTTTAGTGGCAGTGTTGAAGTTGCAAAACAGTGTGTGGAGATGAATTTTCTAATTTCATTAGGCGGGCCAGTAACCTTTAAAAATGCAAAGAAACCAAAAGAAGTTGCGATGGAAATTCCAATGGAACAACTTTTAATTGAAACAGATTGTCCTTATTTAACTCCTCATCCGTTTCGTGGAAAACGAAATGAACCAAGCTATGTAAAGCTTGTTGCGGAGGAAATTGCAAAATTAAAAGGGCTATCTTATGAAGAAGTAGCGGTCAAAACAACAGAAAATGCAAAAAAACTATTCGGCATTCAATAATGGGAAGTAGAGGAGGTATTCCTCCTCTCTTTCTTCCTTCACCTATGTTTATCTTCAGATAAGTAACACTACTAGAAATAGTAGGAGAATGAGAGTTAATAATTCTGATCTAGACAGGGAGGGTACTTTATTTTGATTGCAAATGCTAAAAAGTTATTATCCAGGTTAGAAGTGAACAAAAGATTAGTAGTAAGATTTACGAGTGCATTAATTATTTCAGGATCTGTTGGGACAGTAGCTTATGCGGGAACAACAGATAAAATAACTATTGAAGTAGATGGAAAGAAACAAGAAATTTATACACATGCGAATACTGTAAGTGAGTTGTTGCAGGAAGAGAAGATTTAAGTGGCAGCAAAAGATCATATATATCCAGCAATTTCTGCGAAAATTAAGGATGAAATGAAAGTAATTGTCGAAAAAGCGAAGCCATTTACGATTATAGTGGATGGAAAAGAGAAACAAGTACAATTAACAGCAAAAACAGTAAAAGATTTGTTAGTAGAAGAACATATTGAAATTAGTGAACATGATAAAGTATATCCTAGTTTGCATACATCGTTAGAAGGCACTCAAAAAATTATGATTCAAAAAGCATTCCCAGTTACATTATATGTTGGCGGTCAAGAACAGCAAGTATGGTCAACTTCGACTACTGTCGCTAACTTTTTGAAAGAACGACAAGTATCACTAAGCGAAATGGATAGAGTAGAACCGGCTTTACAGGAAGTGATGCAACAAAATATAAAGGTCAAAGTGGTTCGAGTAGAAAAAGTAAGCGATGTAGTGGAAGAGCCAATTCCCTTTACTGAAGTGAGACAAGAAGATTCCTCACTCCCTAAGGGAACAGAAAAAGTGATTCAAGAAGGAATAGAAGGAAAAAGGAAGAAAGTATTTGCAGTCATCAAAGAGGATGGAAATGAAGTTTCAAGAAACTTACAGAAAGAAGAACTAGTGCAAGAAGAAAAAAATCGTATTGTAGCTGTTGGCAAAAAAGAAGAAAAGCCTATTTTAGATGATGCAGAAGGTGTAGTTACCAACGAATTTTTTGTGCAAGCAACAGCTTACTCACCGTATTGTGGTGGATGCCAAGGTGTAAGCGCGGGTGGTTATAATTATAAGGAAAATCCAAATATGAAATTAATTGCAGTAGATCCACGGATTATTCCTCTTGGAACAAAGGTATGGGTAGAAGGATATGGATATGCAGTTGCTGGTGACACGGGCGGAGCAATTAAAGGGTATCGTATTGATGTTCTTATGCCAACAGAATCACAGGTAGATGCTTGGGGAAGAAAACAAGTAAAGATTAAAGTGTTACAATAATATGGTAAGCAGAGGAACTTTTTCTCCTCTGCTTTTTAAATTGTATCAACTAGGAAAATAATAATGGAAAAGTAGGCGTTTTTTTGTTTTACTAATTAGAGATGTGAAATGAGTGTGGAGGAAGTTATGAAGATTAAAGAAATAATTGTTGTGGAAGGTAAGGATGATACAGTTGCCATTAAGCGTGCAGTGGATGCAGATACAATTGAAACGAACGGTTCGGCAATTGGAGATCATGTCATTGAACAGGTAAAATTGGCGCAACAAACACGAGGTGTTATTATTTTTACAGACCCTGATTACCCTGGAGAACGTATTCGTAAAATTATTTCTGAGAAAGTGCCAGGATGTAAACACGCATTTTTACCAAAAGAAGAAGCATTGGCAAAGCGAAAGAAGGGTGTTGGCATTGAGCATGCTTCTAATGAATCTATTAGGCGCGCTTTGGAAAGTTTACATGGGGAGATGGAAGAGTACACAAGCGAAATTCATTGGATTGACTTAGTAGAAGCGGGGCTTGTTGGTGGAGAAAAAGCAAAAAGCCGCAGAGAACGAATGGGTAAGCTATTAAAGATCGGTTATACAAATGCAAAACAGTTACATAAACGTTTGCAAATGTTTCAAATTTCAAAGCAGGATTTTGCAAAAGCGTATAAGCAAGTATTACAGGAGGAAAAGAAATGAAAGATATCGCAACGCCAAATCGTACAAAAGATATTGTTGAAAAGTATGGATTTTCATTTAAAAAGAGTTTAGGACAAAACTTTTTAATTGATACAAATGTATTAAATCGGATTGTAGATTACGCGGAGGTTGGATCTGAGAGTGGGGCAATCGAGATTGGACCCGGTATTGGAGCATTAACAGAACAACTGGCAAAACGTGCTAAGAAGGTAGTAGCGTTTGAAATTGATCAACGTCTTTTACCTATTTTAGAAGATACATTAGCGCCTTATAATAATGTAACGGTAATTAATAAGGATATTTTAAAAGCTGATGTAAATACCGTATTTCAAGAGCAGTTTGAAGAAGGGCAAGATGTAATGGTAGTAGCGAACTTACCATACTATGTGACAACGCCAATTTTATTTAAGTTATTAGAAGAACAATTACCAGTGCGTGGTTTTGTTGTGATGATGCAAAAAGAAGTAGCAGATCGCTTAGCAGCTCGTCCAGGAACAAAAGATTATGGTTCGTTGTCAATTGCCATTCAATACTATACAGAACCAGAAACGGTGATGACGGTTCCGCGTACAGTATTTGTACCACAGCCAAATGTAGATTCAGCAGTTATTCGTTTACTAAGACGTCCAAAGCCACTTGTGGAAGTAAAAGATGAAGCATTCTTCTTTGAAGTAGTGCGTGCTAGCTTTGCACAGCGACGTAAAACATTAATGAATAATTTATCTAATAATTTAAATGGTTTTCCAAAGGATAAAATATTACTTGAACGTATATTAGCAGAAGTTGAAATTGATCCGAAACGAAGAGGCGAAACATTATCAATTGAAGAGTTTGCAAAGTTAAGCAACGCTTTATTTTTATCTCGTATTAACGGGCAATAAGACCCCCACTGATGGAAGTTTCACTTTATATAAAATGTAAAAGGTAGCTCGTTTTGAGCTGCCTTTTTTGTCACCTTTTTCCTATAAGTTCATAGGCTAAAACAGAACGTAGTGAGTTATATGTCCCTACGAGTTTGGAGGTAAAAGGATGGCTGTACACGTTGGAGATTTAGTGGAGAGAAAGTCTTATAAGCGCGACCTTCTTTTTCGAGTAACAGAAATAAAAGACACGATAGCAATTTTGTTTGGGGAAGAATTTCGGCTCGTAGCAGATGCACCAATAGAAGATTTAGTTCTTGTCGATCAACGGGAT
This sequence comes from Bacillus sp. 103mf, assembly GCF_900116295.1. GTDB lineage: Bacteria > Bacillota > Bacilli > Bacillales > Bacillaceae_G > Bacillus_A > Bacillus_A bruguierae. Next base: position 37,391 of record NZ_FPAF01000022.1, on the reverse strand, counting down.
TATACGAAAAGAGTGAAACAGGAACGAGAAACAATGGAAAAGACATATCGTTTATTTCAACAAGATTATGTATTAATGAGAGAGCGCCAAGAATATCAGTCAACAGGCGGCTATGCAAATGAAGTAAATTATTTTCAAATGCCAGGTAAAGTGCTCCATCTTGATGGGGATCCTTTATATTTAAGAAAATGCTTAGATCTATATACGAAAATAGGTGTGCCTGTACAGGGAATTCATTGTAAAGAAACGGAGATGCAAGACAAGGTTCTAGATTTAATTGAGCATGTTCGTCCTGATATCTTAGTGATTACCGGACATGATGCTTATACAAAATCAAAAGGAGAAATGGGCAATTTAGCCGCTTATCGTCATTCTAAGCATTTTGTACAGGCTGTACGTACAGTACGAAAAAAGTATCCTTCATTAGATCACCCTGTTATTTTTGCTGGAGCATGTCAATCGCATTTTGAAGCTCTTATTCGAGCTGGAGCAAATTTTGCAAGCTCTCCGTCCCGTATTAATATTCATGCATTAGATCCAGTATATGTTGTAGCAAAAGTGAGCTTTACTTCTTTTATGGAACGGGTTAATGTTTGGGATGTAATACGCAATACAGTAACCGGTGAGAAGGGGCTTGGTGGAATTGAAACAAAAGGAATTTTACGAACAGGATTGCCCTTTCAATATTATGAAGAGTGAGCAAGGTAAGCATTTGCCTTGCTTTTTATGTATGCGCTTTTTGAGATTTGGATAAAAAAGTATAAGAACGTACAGACTATATATGTATAACTTGTATTTTTATACTTTCCATCCCAATTACAGCGAGGTGTAGCATGATATGTCAAAACGTTTAGATGAAATTAAAAGTGCTTTGGACCATCATCTTGGTCAGAGGCTTATGCTAAAAGCCAATAGTGGAAGAAGGAAGACGATAGAACGATCTGGTGTGCTGGCAGAAACATACCGTTCGGTTTTTGTAGTTCAACTTGATCAACAAGAAGATACATTTCAGCGTGTTTCTTATAGTTATGCAGACGTATTAACAGAGACTGTTGAGCTTACGTTTTATGATGCACAAGATAATGAAATCATGTTAGATGGACAATCTGTTTAAGGATGGGGTTTGTTTGATTACATATATTTTCCGGATTTGAAGAAATTCGTAGTGTCACATACTAAATGTACCGTAGCGATAAAGGGGGACTTGCGTTGAGTAGACGAAGAGGAGTCATGTCAAATAAATTTAAAGAAGAGCTTGCAAAAGAGCTTGGATTTTATGATGTCGTGCAAAAAGAAGGATGGGGCGGAATTCGTGCGAAAGATGCTGGTAATATGGTTAAACGTGCAATTGAAATTGCAGAGCAGCAATTGATGAAACAAAACCAGTAACAGTAAGATACTTCTATGCTACGGTAGCCGAGGAGATGTTCCTCGGCTTTTTGCACGCGAAAAAGTTGTATTCGTAGTGTATAAGTAGTTTCATTCTTGATGCTTTTCGTTATAATTAGGAAAGTGTCATCGTTCTACTATAAATTTATGGTAAAATAAACGATAAAAGATTGAGTACATAGAGTAGGTGAATAGATTGAAGCTACTAGTTAAAGCACCAGCAAAAATTAATTTGTCGTTAGATGTACTAGGGAAAAGACCGGACGGTTATCATGAAGTTAAAATGATTATGACAACAATTGATTTAGCAGATCGGTTAGAACTAACAGAGTTATCTGAAGACCGGATTGAAATTGTATCTCATAACCGTTATGTCCCAGACGACCAAAGAAATTTAGCTTATCAGGCGGCAAAATTGTTAAAGGAACGCTTTCAAGTAAAAAGCGGAGTATCTATTACAATTGAAAAAACGATTCCGGTTGCAGCAGGCTTAGCAGGTGGAAGCAGCGATGCAGCTGCAGCATTAAGAGGTCTGAATCAATTATGGAATCTTGGACTTACAATTGATGAACTTGCAGAATTAGGTGCCGAGATTGGATCAGATGTATCGTTTTGTGTATATGGCGGAACTGCCATTGCAACAGGTCGTGGAGAAAAAATCGAACACATTAAGACACCTCCTTCTTGCTGGGTTATTTTGGCTAAACCACATATTGGTGTATCTACAGCTGACGTATATGGGAATTTACGATTAAATCGTGTAACACATCCAGATGTAAACCGTATGGTTGAAGTGATTCAAAATGGTGACTATGAGGGAATTTGTCATGCTGTTGGCAATGTATTAGAAGATGTAACATTTTCAATGCATCCTGAAGTTGCACATATTAAGGCTCAGATGAAACGTTTCGGTGCAGATGCGGTTTTAATGAGTGGTAGCGGTCCCACAGTTTTTGGTTTAGTTCGTCATGATTCACGCATGCACCGTATTTATAACGGTTTAAAAGGATTTTGTGATCAAGTATACGCAGTTCGTTTATTAGGAGAGCGGGAAGGTCTTGAATAAAGGCGTATAATAAGTTATGATTTGTTTAAAATATTCGTAATTTGAGGTGAGAGCATGAAAATTAGACGAAGTACAAGATTAGTCGATATGACTTATTATTTGCTTCAAAACCCTCGTCAGTTAGTTTCTCTCACTTTTTTTGCTGAACGGTATCAATCTGCTAAATCTTCTATTAGTGAAGATTTAGTTATTATTAAACAAACGTTTGAACAACAAGGAGTCGGCACATTACAAACGGTACCAGGCGCAGCAGGAGGAGTGAAATATATCCCATATATAAGTCAGAAGGAAGCAAAGCAAATTATTAGTGAGCTTTGTAAATTATTTGAGAATCCTGATCGTATTCTTCCGGGTGGTTATTTATATATGACGGATCTTTTAAGTAATCCGCGCTACATTAATGGTGCAGGAAGACTTTTTGCTTCTGTATTTGCAAGACAGCCAATTGACGCTGTTATGACAGTTGCGACGAAAGGGATTCCTTTGGCATATGCAGTAGCCAATTATTTAAATGTCCCAGTCGTAATTGCTAGAAAAGATAATAAAGTAACAGAAGGCCCAACAGTAAGTATTAATTATGTGTCAGGTTCTTCTAAGCGTATTCAAACGATGACATTAGCAAAGCGTAGTCTTCCGGAAGGTGCGAATGTATTAATCATTGATGATTTTATGAAGGCTGGCGGAACAGTGCAAGGTATGATGAGTATGCTTGAGGAATTTAATGCAAATGTTGTTGGCATTGGTGTTTTAGTGGAATCAAGTGATATTGAGGAAAGACTTGTAGATAACTTTGTTTCGTTAATTCGCTTGTCTGAAGTAGATGTGAGAGAAAAGACGATTCAGGTGGAAAAAGGAAATTATTCTTTAAGTCCATTTGCTGATATGATTGTAGAAGTTGAATAAGATAAACAATCTTCTTCATAGATTGTTTTAAAGAAGATACTGTTCGTCAGAGCGGGGGAAAAGATAAAGCAACTGCTTTATCTTTTTTTATACTGATTGTAACTACTCAGTTACTTTATGAAAAACCGACAGAAAAGCATTTTTTTAAATGGGCGAGAGGGACTGGCGATGCATAGGAGCGGTCAGTGCCTTTTCCTGCCCTTGTTTGCATGACAGCAGTCTATATGCCAAAAAATGAATTTATAAGTACTAGAGAGACACATCTTCACTAGAATCATACCCTTTTCTAAATTTCTAAAAGGTATAGCTGAGTAGTTACTACTGATTGATAATAAGCTTTTACCAGTTGGGTACTTTGTCATATTATTTACGAGCAGTAAGTTTTAGCAGGTGGTAAGCTCCCAACTTTGGAGGCTTACCACCTGCTAAAACAATAGGTTTCTTGTTAGGGGCAGCTTGTAAAAGCAGGATAAAAAATATAAAAGGGTGAGGAATAATGAAAGTAGTTCAAACAAATGAGGCGCCGCAGGTGATTGGTCCATATTCACAAGGTATGATTGTAAATAATATGTTTTACAGTTCTGGACAAATTCCTTTAACAGTAAATGGTGAACTTGTGACTGGGGATGTAAAGGAACAAACAGAGCAAGTGTTTCAAAATTTAAAGGCAGTATTAATAGAAGCGGGAGCATCGTTTGAGACAGTGGTAAAAACAACTGTATTTTTAAAAGATATGAATGATTTTGATGCGGTAAATGAAGTATATAGTACATATTTTTCTACAAATAAACCAGCACGTTCTTGTGTACAAGTAGTGAAATTACCGAAAGATGTATCTGTTGAAATTGAAGTTATTGCCCTTGTAAAATAAGGAATTGTAAGCGATAACTTATATTTATTTATATATTTTACTTATATAAAAATTTTTATCTTAAAAATTTTTGAAAAATTGAAGGAAAAATAGAACATTTGTGGAATTTATAGAAATATATCGCTTATTTAGAAAAAGGGTGGTGAACACAAGATGGAAGTGACTGACGTAAGATTACGCCGCGTAAACACAGAAGGCCGCATGCGAGCGATTGCTTCTATTACACTAGACCATGAATTTGTTGTTCATGATATTCGTGTAATTGATGGCAATAATGGATTATTTGTAGCAATGCCAAGTAAACGTACTCCAGATGGAGAGTTCCGTGATATTGCTCATCCAATTAATTCTAATACTCGTTCTAAGATTCAAGATGCGGTTTTAACTGAGTATCACCGTTTAGGCGAGTTAGAAGAAGTTGAGTTTGAAGAAGCTGGAGCTTCGTAAAATTCGAATAAGAAGAGCTCTAAAAGAAGAGCTCTATAATTTTGGCAAACTCCTGTAAGCATTTACAGGAGTTTGTTGTTGTTTTCATATATTATATAAATCGATTTTGATTTTTTAGCATATAAGTCGCTGCTATGCAGAAACAACTAATCTGCATTTCCTCTTTACCTTTGTTTTCACACTTGCATATGGCGAGGTATTCTCCTTGAAAAAGAAAGAGATTTTTATATCATTTTTTCAATTTGCATCTATAATAGTTGCCTCAATTTTTCATGAAAAGAGAATAGTATAGCTTATTTCATAAAAAGATATGAAATACTAAAACATTGTATAAAAGTTATGGTAAAATTTAATAGTTATAAGGTGTTTCTTGAAATATATAGTTATTTAGGATAATATCTTTAATGGATAAATAGGTTGCGATGGAGGGTCTATATGTCAAAAAGATTTGCAGTGATTCTTGCTGCAGGGAAAGGCACACGTATGAAGTCAAGTTTATACAAAGTGCTACATCCTGTATGCGGGAAACCGATGGTACAGCATGTAGTTGATCAAGTCTCTCAGCTAGAAGTGCAGAAACTTGTTACGGTTGTTGGACACGGCGCTGAAAAGGTACAAGATCAATTAGGAAGTGCAAGTGAATTTGCATTGCAAACAGAGCAGCTAGGAACAGCGCATGCCGTTATGCAAGCAGCTGATGCACTGGGGAACGAGGAAGGAACAACATTAGTAATTTGTGGTGATACACCTCTTATTACAGCAGAAACAATGGAAGCTTTATTAAAGCAGCATGAAGAAGCAGGTGCAAAGGCAACGGTATTAACAGCCTATATAGAAGAGCCTGCTGGTTATGGTCGGATTGTTCGGAATGAAAATGGTCATGTTGAAAAAATTGTTGAACATAAAGATGCAAATGAAGTAGAGCGAGCTATTAAAGAAATTAATACAGGTACGTATTGTTTTGATAATAAAGCGCTATTTGCTTCCCTTTCTAAAGTTTCCAATGAAAATGTGCAGGGAGAATATTACCTTCCAGATGTAATTGAGATTTTGAAAAATGAAGGTCATATTGTATCTGCCTATCAAACAGAGCATTTTGATGAAACATTAGGAGTTAACGACAGGGTCGCTCTATCGCAAGCGGAAGACATTATGAAAAAACGTATTAACCGTAAACACATGGTAAATGGTGTTACGATTATTGATCCGAACAACACGTATATTTCTGGTGATGCAAAAATTGGTAATGATACGGTTATTTATCCGGGAACAATTATTGAAGGTTATACTGTTATTGGATCAAATTGTGAAGTTGGACCACATACAGTCATACGTGATAGTGAAGTGGGCGATAATACAACAATTCGTCAGTCTACTGTTCATGATAGTAAGATTGGTATTGATGTTGCAATTGGACCGTTCGCTCATATCCGTCCGCAATCTGTTATTGGTAATGAAGTTCGTGTTGGAAACTTCGTTGAAATTAAAAAGACTGTTTTCGGGAATAGAAGTAAAGCTTCTCACTTAAGCTATATTGGTGATGCAGAGGTGGGAGAAGATGTAAATCTTGGCTGTGGTTCTATTACAGTAAACTACGATGGCAAGAATAAATTTAAAACTGTGATTGGCGATGGTGTGTTTATTGGTTGTAACTCAAACCTTGTTGCTCCTGTAACAGTTCGAGATGGTGCTTATGTTGCGGCAGGTTCTACAATTACAGAAGATGTGCCAGCAAAAGCATTATCAATTGCACGTGCACGTCAAACAAACAAAGAAGATTATGTTGATCAATTGCTGAATAAGAAAAATTCATAATGTGGAGGGTTAATCTAGATGTCGACTCAATATCTAAATTCTAATTTGAAAGTATTTTCTTTAAACTCTAATAAGGCACTTGCTGAGCAAATTGCAAAGCACATTGGAGTAGAATTAGGAAAATGTTCTGTTGCACGCTTTAGTGATGGAGAAATTCAAATTAACATTGAAGAAAGTATTCGTGGTTGCGATGTATTTGTCATCCAATCTACGAGCTTCCCAGTAAACGAGCATATTATGGAATTGCTTATTATGATTGATGCATTAAAACGTGCATCTGCGAAAACAATTAACATTGTTATTCCTTACTATGGTTATGCACGTCAAGATCGTAAAGCGCGCTCTCGTGAGCCGATTACAGCGAAACTTTTTGCAAACTTACTGGAAACAGCGGGTGCTACTCGTGTAATTACTCTAGATTTACATGCTCCACAAATTCAAGGATTCTTCGATATTCCAATCGACCATTTAATGGGTGTACCTATTCTTTCTGATTGCTTTGAGAAGAAAGGTCTTAAGGATATTGTAATCGTATCTCCTGACCATGGTGGTGTAACACGTGCTCGAAAAATGGCAGATCGCTTAAAAGCGCCAATCGCCATTATCGATAAACGCCGTCCGCGTCCAAACGTAGCGGAAGTAATGAATATCGTAGGTAATATCGAAGGTAAAACAGCAATTTTAATTGATGACATCATTGATACAGCTGGTACAATTACATTGGCAGCAAACGCTCTTATAGAGAACGGTGCTTCTGAAGTATATGCTTGCTGTACACACCCAGTTTTATCTGGTCCAGCAATTGAACGTATTCAAAATTCAAACATTAAAGAGTTAGTTGTAACAAACTCTATCGTATTACCAGAAGAAAAGAAAATTGATAAAGTACAAGAACTTTCTGTTGCTCCGTTAATTGGAGAAGCAATTATTCGTGTTTACGAAGAAGAATCTGTAAGTGTACTATTCAATTAATTGGATAGAATGAGACGTAACCAGTGTTGGTTACGTCTTTTCGTATCGAAAAAAGAAAGTGGTGTTACAAATGAAATTAATAGTAGGACTTGGTAACCCAGGGAGAGAATATGAATTAACAAGGCATAACATTGGGTTCATGGCAATAGATGAATTATCTAAACGTTGGAATATCCCATTAAATGAGCAGAAATTTAAGGGATTATTCGGTGCGGGTTTTGTAAATGGAGAGAAAGTTATTTTATTAAAGCCACTTACATATATGAATTTATCTGGAGAAAGTATTCGTCCACTTATGGATTACTATAAAATTGATATTGAAGACTTTGTAGTGATGTATGATGATTTAGATATTCCAGTTGGAAAATTACGTCTTCGCATGAAAGGTAGTGCGGGTGGCCATAACGGTGTGAAATCAACGATTGCACATTTAGGAACACAGGAATTTCAACGCATTCGTATGGGAATTGATCGTCCTAAAAATGGGATGAAAGTAGTCGATTATGTATTAGGACGTTTTACGGCAGATGAGATGCCAGAGGTAGAACGAGCAATTGAAAAAAGTGCAAGTGCATGTGAAGAATGGTTGAAAACTCCATTTTTACAAGTTATGAATACTTTCAATAATTAATATTTCAAAAATGGAATATTTTTTAATATTTATATCCATAATAGTAATAACTGTACCGCTAGGAGGAAATTATGGACGGACATTATTACTGCAGACATTGTGGGTATAGGATAGGTAGTATTACAGCGGAGAAGGTATACGGCTTTGTGCTAGGTCAACTAACAGAGCAGGAGCGATTAGAAATGATTCATTTTGATGAAAACGGAAATATATATATAAAAACAATTTGTGAATCGTGTCAAAAAACGCTCGCATCCTATCCAGAGTATTATGAATATGAACTGTTCTTACAATGAAAATGAACTAACTATCAGAGTATGTTTTTCTTACCAATAGTTAGTTGAACACATTGTCCCTTTATAATAGGGGAGAACTTCCGCCCTTCTCTTTTCTAAATATGAAGATGAGAGGCTTACAGCTATGAGGGATAGGATGTAATGCTTCGCTTTGGCTTGTCCAAAGCATTTTTCTGTTTTCTTTTTCCGAAATATTTGCATAAAATATAGTAGCTTGCTCTTTATGTTGAGAGGAGTTTTGAAAAATGATAGGTTTACTAGAGCAATTTTACGAAAATAAAGAAATACGATCAATTATAGATGGATTAGAAGAAGGTTTAAAAGAACAGCTTATCTCAGGTATGGCAACCTCTTCTCGTTCATTATTAATGGCTAGTTTATATAAAAAAACAAAGCAGTCACAGCTTGTTATCACACATAATTTATATCAAGCGCAAAAAGTATATGAGGATTTGGTTTCATTAATTGGAGAGCAGGATGTTTGGTTATATCCTGTAAATGAATCTATTGCATCAGAAATCGGTGTTGCGAGCCCAGAATTGAAGGCGCAGCGCATTGAAGTGCTGAATCGCTTAGCGGCTGGAGAAAGTGGAATTATTGTGGCTCCTGTTGCTGGTTTGCGCCGGTTTTTACCAAGAAAAGAGATGTGGAAGAAACAGCAAATTGAATTAAAAATGGGACAAGAAATCGATCTTGATGAACTGTTTCACGTGTTAACGACTATGGGATATGAACGTAAATCTATGGTAGAAGCTCCTGGAGAATTTAGTGTTCGCGGTGGAATATTAGACATCTATCCATTAACGGAAGAATTACCAATTCGTATTGAATTTTTTGATACCGAAGTAGATTCCATCCGTTCCTTTACTGTAGAAGAACAGCGCTCACAGGAGAAGATGGATAAAATATCATTTGGCCCAGCTACAGAATTTGTATTTTCTAAAGAAGAACTAGCATTTGGAATTCAGAAGTTAGAATCAAGTTTAGCTAATACAATAAAAAAAGTATCTGATGAGAAGCTAAAAACAATAATATTAGAAACTGTTACATATGAGTTAGAATTATTGAAAAATGGACAGACCATTGAGCAGATGTTTAAATATTTATCTTTATTTTATAATGAACCTGCTAGTCTAATAGAATATTTACCGGAAAATGGTGTTGTTATTCTAGATGAGGTCTCTCGAATTCAGGAAACAGCAGAGCATTTAGAAACAGAGGAAGCAGAATGGTATATATCGCTTCTTGGAGAAGGTGCAATTGTTCAAGATTTAACTTTTTCTCATAATTTTGCACAATTTTTGAACCATAAAAAACGAAAATTCTTGTACTTAACTTTGTTTTTACGCCACATTCCGCATACACAACCGCAAAACATTGTGAATCTGACATGTAAAACGATGCAAGACTTTCACGGTCAAATGAATTTGTTAAAAACAGAAATTGATAGATGGACGAAAAGTCGTTTTACAACGGTTGTATTAGGTGCAAATGAAGAACGAACAAAGAAATTGCAGCACATTTTAAATGATTATGATATTGAAGCAGATATTATTGAAGGAACAGAGGTATTGCTCCCAGGTCGTATTCAAGTTATGGTGGGTGACTTACATGCAGGTTTTGAAATGCCGATGCAAAAGCTTGCGATTATTACCGAAAAAGAATTATTTAATAAAAAGGTAAAAAAATCACAGCGTAAGCAAAAACTTTCGAATGCAGAGAGAATTAAAAGTTACTCTGAATTAAAAGTTGGTGATTATGTTGTTCACGTAAATCACGGTATCGGTAAATTTTTAGGAATTGAAACATTAGAAATTAATGGTGTCCATAAAGATTATTTGCATATCAAATATCAAGGAAATGATAAGTTATACGTTCCAATTGAACAAATTGACCAGGTGCAAAAGTATGTAGGATCTGAAGGGAAAGATCCGAAAATTTACAAGCTTGGTGGAAATGATTGGAAGAAAGTTAAGACAAAGGTAGAAAAATCTGTTCAAGATATTGCGGATGATTTAATTAAGCTGTATGCAGAGCGCGAAGCATCAAAAGGATACGCGTTTACTCCGGATACTTCTGAGCAACAGGAATTTGAATCATCATTCCCTTATCAAGAAACGGAAGATCAGTTACGCTCAATTGCAGAAATTAAGAAGGATATGGAGCGCGGTCGTCCGATGGATCGTTTGCTTTGCGGTGACGTTGGATATGGAAAAACTGAAGTAGCAATTCGTGCTGCTTTTAAAGCAATTATGGATGAAAAACAAGTTGCGATTTTAGTACCGACGACAATTTTAGCGCAACAGCATTATGAAACAATCCGAGAGCGCTTCCAAGATTATCCAATTAATATTGGGTTATTAAGTCGCTTTCGTACGAGAAAACAGCAGAATGAAACAATTAAAGGATTAAAAGATGGCACTGTTGATATTGTTATCGGTACACATCGTCTTCTGTCAAAGGATGTCATATATAAAGATTTAGGATTACTTATTATTGATGAAGAGCAGCGCTTTGGTGTAACACATAAAGAAAAAATTAAGCAATTAAAGGCTAATATTGATGTACTAACATTAACAGCGACACCAATTCCGCGTACGCTTCATATGTCTATGTTAGGTGTTCGTGATTTATCTGTTATTGAAACGCCGCCAGAAAATCGTTTTCCGGTACAAACGTATGTTGTAGAATATAATCCAGCGTTAATAAGAGAGGCAATTGAACGTGAACTTGCAAGAGGTGGGCAAGTATATTTCTTATACAACCGCGTTGAAGATATTGAGCGAAAAGTAGATGAAATTTCAATGCTTGTTCCTGATGCACGTGTAACTTTTGCGCATGGAAAGATGAATGAGAGTGAATTAGAATCTGTTATGCTTGCTTTCTTAGAGGGTCAACACGATGTACTTGTAAGTACAACGATTATTGAAACAGGCGTTGATATTCCGAACGTAAATACATTAATTGTATTCGATGCAGATCGTATGGGATTATCGCAGTTGTATCAGTTACGGGGCCGGGTAGGGCGTTCTAATCGTGTTGCCTATGCATATTTCACGTATAAGCGTGATAAAGTGTTATCTGAGGTGGCAGAAAAACGGTTGCAGGCTATTAAAGAATTTACAGAGCTAGGATCTGGATTTAAAATTGCTATGCGTGATTTATCTATCCGCGGGGCCGGGAATCTACTAGGTGCAGAGCAGCATGGCTTTATTGATTCCGTTGGTTTTGATTTATATTCACAAATGTTAAAAGATGCAATTGAACAGCGGATAGGTACGGGTGCAGAAGAGCAAGTAATTGATGTTGAAATTGATCTAGAAGTAGATGCATATTTACCAGATGCGTATATTTCCGATAGCAAACAAAAAATTATGATGTATAAGCAATTTAGGGGCGTTTCTACTATTGAGGATATTGAAGAATTACAAGAAGAGATGATTGATCGCTTCGGTGACTATCCACAAGAAGTTGGATATTTATTACAAATCGCGAATATTAAAGCGCTAGCGATGCAAGAGGGAATCGAATTGATTAAGCAAATGAAACAAGAAGTGACACTGCTATTTTCAGAAAAGGCTAGTCAAAATATTGATGGTGGAAAATTATTTATGCTTGGTAGCAGTTTTGGGCGTATGATTGGCCTTGGTATGGAAGGTTCCCGTTTGAAAATTGTGATGAATGTGCGTGAAATAGAAGTAGCAAAGTGGCTTACAATCGCTGAAAATTTATTAAAAGGTTTAAAAGACGTGAAAAAAGAAGAGATAAATGCTTAAATAAGAATAAAAAATACAATTCGGCGTGTATAGAAGAACTAATGTGTAAAATACTATGCTTAATAGTTGGTGGTTTTTACATGAACAGGTAAAAGCACCACTTTTATCATCAGTAGAAAGTGAGGCAGCATTAGAATGAAAGCAACTGGAATTGTACGTCGAATTGATGATTTAGGAAGGGTTGTTATCCCGAAAGAAATTCGCAGAACTCTCCGTATTCGGGAAGGTGACCCGTTAGAAATTTTTGTTGATCGCGATGGAGAAGTTATTTTAAAGAAATATTCTCCAATTAGCGAATTAGGTGATTTTGCTAAGGAATATGCAGATGCTCTATATGATAGTTTAGGACATAATGTACTTGTTTGTGACCGCGATTCAATTATCGCTGTCTCTGGCGTGTCAAAAAAAGAATACTTAAATAAAAGCGTTGGGGATTTAGTTGAGAAAGCAATGGAAGAACGCAAATCAGTTGTCATGACAGATGAAAGTGAAATTTCTATTATCGATGGAGTGGCTGAAAAGGTACAATCTTATACAATCGGTCCAATTATTGCAAATGGCGATCCGATTGGAGCTGTTATTATTTTTTCAAAAGAAGGAATCATTAGTGATGTAGAACATAAAGCTGTGGATACAGCAGCAAGCTTCCTAGCAAAACAAATGGAACAATAAAGCTTAGCTAACCATCAGTGAGTGTTTTTTCACTGATGGTTAACTGATCCCACCTGTGTTTCTACGGGCGGTTAAGCTTCATGATACACCGCAATGTACCGTGGAATTATATATCTATGTAAAGGTAGCATTTTGCTACCTTTTTTATATGATCACATTGAAAGTCGAAAGCTGTTTTTTTCTTTGTGATATAATACGTAGGATGAGTATAGAAAAAAAGGGAGATTGCATGGTTATGGAGACGAAGAAGTACCACGCTTTTTGGCGCGGAGCAATTATATTAACAATTGCGAGCTTTGTTACAAAAGTATTAAGCGCCTTTTACCGTATTCCATATCAAAATATAGCTGGTGATATTGGTTTTTATATTTATCAGCAAATTTACCCGTTTTACGGGTTTTGTTTAATTTTAGCGACATATGGTTTTCCAATCATTATTTCAAAAATGATTGCAGAACGTTTAGAGCGAGGAGAACGGAAAGAAGCAGAGGCCATTATATGTATTTCTTTTTGGTTTTTATTAGCTATTGGGATCATAGGATGTAGTGTATTATTTTTCGGTGCACATACAATTGCATCTTTAATGGGAGATGCTAATTTAGAAAAGCTAATTTGTGTTATTGCATTTTCTTTTTTATTAATGCCATTTCTTTCGGTAGCACGAGGTTATTTCCAAGGATTTGGAAATATGATACCAACAGCTGTATCACAGGTAATAGAACAAACGATTCGCGTATCCATTATCGTATTCTTATCATTATTCCTTATAAAAAAAGGGTTTGATTTATATACGGTGGGAGCAGGTGCTATGTTTGGCTCTATAGCAGGTGGTTTTATTGGTGTGATTGTATTGCTGTTCTATTTGCGAAAGAACTTTTGTTCTATTTTTCTGCAAAGCTTGAAAGGTATTTCAAATAAAAAGACCATTATTCGTACGTTGTTTTGGCAAGGGATTGCGATTTGTGTTAGTAACTTAGTGTTAATTTTTATACAAATGGCAGATTCTATTTCACTTTATAGCTTACTTGTTCAGAATGGAGAACCGGTAGAAATAGCAAAGATGTTAAAGGGTGTATATGATCGCAGTATTCCTCTTATGCAGCTTGGGACGGTCGTGACAACATCGTTTTCACTTTCTTTAATCCCAATGATTACAGCTGCAAAAGAGAGAGGAGATCAAGTGTTCATTCGCGAAAAAATACAGCTAGCAATTAAAATTACATTTGTAATTGGACTTGCTGCATCATTAGGACTTGCGAGTATCATTCGTCCAACAAATATTATGCTATTTGCAAATGGCAACGGCTCTGTTGTGCTGGGAATTTTAGCTATTTCTATTCTGTTTAGTTCATTAGCAATTACAACTGCATCTATTTTGCAGGGATTAGGACAAACCGTAAAACCAGCCTTGTTTGTTGTAATTGGCGCATGTGTGAAATTGTTACTAAATTGTATGTTTGTTCCATATTTTGGTGTGATCGGTGCAGCCATTGCAACTGTGATTGCGTTGTTGTGTATTGCTATATTGAATAGTGTATTACTGATTCAAGTTGTTAATGAGCCACTTATACAGAAAAAACCCATTGTAGGTGTAACAATCGGAGCATTAAGTATGGTGTTAGTGCTTGCTGGATTTATGTATATGTTTGAGAGGTTTGGATTACAAGCTAACGAGGCGCATAGAGGATTGGCGGCGATTCAAGCGTTACTATGTGTCGGTGTTGGTGGTTTACTATACGTATTTTTAATTTTAAAGCTACAAGTATTTACAGCGCAGGAACTTGGGGCGGTTATGAAACATGAAAAAGTACAAACTTCGCTGAAGAAGAGTGGATAGAGGTGGGCATTATGAAAAGAACAATTACGATTGTAGGATTAGGAGCTGGTGAATTAGATCAGCTTACAATGGGTGTATATCGAAAAGTGAAAGAAGCAGCACATATGTATGTTCGAACAAAAGAGCACCCAGTTATAGAGGAACTCGAGAAAGAAGGTGTATTATACACATCGTTTGATGCTATATATGAAGCATATGATACATTTGAAGAAGTGTATGAAACAATTTCTAATACATTGATTCAAAAAGCTAAGGAGACAGATGTTTTATATGCAGTTCCGGGTCATCCGCTCGTGGCAGAACGTACTGTACAACTTTTGTTACAAAAAGGAGAAAAAGAGAATATTGTTGTGCGTGTCGAGGGTGGACAAAGCTTTTTAGACCCAATGTTTGCAAGTTTGAAAATTGATCCAATTGAAGGATTTCAATTGATTGATGCGACGTCATTTGAAAGAGGACAATTAGAGCTTCGTCAGCACTTGATTTTCTGCCAAGTGTATGATGCATTTATTGCATCTGAGGTCAAACTAACATTAATGGAAATGCTTCCGGATGATTATGAAGTATATATTGTGACTGCGGCTGGAACATCATTTGAACAAGTGAAGAAAGTGCCGCTCTATTTATTAGATCATGAGGCAGAGCTTAATAATTTAACGAGTGTGTATGTGCCACCAGTGTTAAATCGACAATTATTATATCAAGAATTTGATGTATTACGCGGTATTATCGCAGAACTACGCGGACCAAACGGATGCCCGTGGGATAAAAAACAAACGCACCAAACGTTAAAGAAATATTTAATTGAAGAAGCATATGAAGTATTAGAGGCTATCGATGAGGAAGATGACGATCACCTTATTGAAGAACTTGGTGATGTGCTCTTGCAAGTTATGCTTCATGCACAAATTGGTGAAGATGAAGGTTGGTTCTCGATTGACGATGTCATTCACACGTTGTCTGAAAAAATGGTACGCCGTCATCCTCACGTATTCGGAGATGTTAGTGTAGAGACCGCTGATGATGTTGTTACGAATTGGGAAGAAATTAAGAAACAAGAAAAAGGAAATGTAAAAGAGTCTATCTTATCAGGTATTCCGAAGAGTTTACCACAGTTAATGCGTGCTTATGAAATTCAAAAAGAGGCAGCGAAGGTTGGATTTGATTGGGATAATGTCAAGCCAATGATGGAAAAAGTAGATGAGGAATGGGAAGAGTTTCAACGTGAAGTGATAGCTATGGATGAAGAGAAAATGTTGGCGGAATTTGGTGATTTGGTATTTGCATTTGTAAATATTGCTCGCTATTATAAAATCAATCCAGAAGAAGCGCTTCATAAAACAAATGAAAAATTTATGAGCCGTTTTTTATATATGGAAGCAAGGGTTGCTAGTATAGGGAAGGAAATGAAAGGTCTTTCTTTAAAAGAGCTCGATGCATTATGGGAAGAAGCAAAGCGAATAGAGAATGAATAAGGGGGAGTCGTTATGCGTTTAGATAAATTTTTAAAAGTTTCTCGTCTTATCAAAAGAAGAACACTAGCAAAAGAAGTTGCAGATCAAGGTCGAATTATGATTAATGGTCAAGCTGCGAAAGCAAGCTCGACTGTAAAGGTAGAAGATGAATTAACGATTCGTTTTGGTCAAAAAGTTGTTACGGTAAAAATTAATGAATTAAAAGAAACGACAAAAAAAGAAGATGCTGCAAACTTATATACTGTTGTTCGTGAAGAGAAAGTTGAAGTAAAAGCGGAAGATAGCTTGTTCTAAATAATTTTGTCCCCTCATACATTGATACTAGTATAAAGTTATGGGGGGATGGACGTGAACAAAGGATATTCAATGTCGTCTTCTAATCAACAAAATGTTACTGTAGAACATGATATCGTAATGAAAGGAAGACGTGTTCTTGATATTACAGGAGTCAAGCAAGTAGAAAGTTTTGATAGTGAAGAATTTTTGTTAGAAACAGTTATGGGCTTTTTAACGATACGTGGTCAAAATCTACAAATGAAAAACCTTGATGTTGAAAAAGGGCTTGTGTCCATTAAAGGGAAAATATATGAGATGGCTTACATTGACGAGCATCAAGGGGAGAAAGCTAAAGGATTCTTTAGCAAGTTGTTTAAATGAGCTTAACGGTTCAATTATATACAATGCTTTCAATGATTGGGATGGGCGCTTCGCTTGGAGCAGCTTTAGATACATATCATCGTTTTTTGAAGCGCGGGGAGCGAAAGCGTTGGCTCGTATTTATTTATGATATTTTATTTTGGATTGGCCAAGCTCTCGCTGTGTTCTATGTATTGTTACTTGTAAATGAAGCAGAGTTACGTATGTATGTATTTTTAGCATTACTTTGTGGTTTTGCAGCATATCAAAGTTTGTTAAAGTCATTGTACATGAAAGTATTAAACCTTTTAATTTACATTTTTGTTCAAACATTTTATTTTTGTGTTCGTGTTGTCCAATTATTTATTGTTAAGCCAATTACGATTTTGATTCATTTAATTATAGCATTTGTGCTATTTTTATTTCGTCTTTTAATTGGAATTGGAACCGGTTTGTGGAAAGTTATTATAGCAATATTACGTTTAGTATGGAAAATTATTTTCATCCCTGTTCGATTTGTTTGCCTTGTTATATGGAAACCTCTCCCTAATCATGTTAAAATTTTTATACAGAGACAAGCAGGACTTTTGAAATATTTCAAGAAAATGAAGAAGCATATATTCCTAATTTGGGAACTTATAAAAAAGAAGTTAGGGGGACCTCGGAAATGAGGGAACTGAAGCAAAGGTATGTACTAGAACAGAATCCAAAATCTGTTAAAGAACATATAATACAATCGAACGGAAGCAGAAGGCGCATTTATCGTCGATTAGCTTTATTTTTTGCTTTTGCTTTTATAGTTATTGTAAGTCTCAGTGTGACGTTCTATAAACAAAATAGTACGATTAACGCTAAAGAAGCAAAAGTAAAAGAACTGGAAAAAGAAACAAATGTGCTAACGACGAAAGGAAATCAGTTGAAAGATGAAATCCAAAAATTACATGATGAGAATTATGTTTTAGAGATTGCTAGAAGAGATTATTACTTTTCAAAGCCCGAGGAGATAATTTTTCCCATTTCTAAGTAGTAGGTGTTGTATTGACACTATATTTTAAGATTATATATAATGAAGTAAAATTTGACTTTTTAACTACTAAGGAGGAGCGTTTTTTTTATGTCAATTGAGGTAGGCAGCAAGTTACAAGGTAAAGTAACAGGTATTACGAATTTTGGGGCTTTTGTAGAGCTGCCAGAAGGATTAACTGGTCTTGTTCATATTAGTGAAGTTGCAGATAATTATGTGAAAGATATTAATGATCACTTAAAAGTAGGCGATCAAGTAGAAGTAAAAGTTATTAACGTTGAGAAAGACGGCAAAATTGGTTTATCTATTAAAAAAGCGAAAGAACGTGAAAAAACAGAAGGTGAACAACGTGATAATCAACGCGCTGGACGTCCTCAACGTAATCGCTCTTTTAACAGAGACAATCGAGGTGGCGGTGATAACCGTAACCAAAAAGAAACATTTGAGCAAAAGATGGCTCGCTTTTTAAAAGACAGTGAAGATCGTTTAACTTCTTTAAAGCGTAATACGGAGTCAAAACGTGGCGGCCGTGGCGCTCGTCGCGGATAAAACTTGCTGTTTATTTTAAAATAAAGAGAAGCACCCAGAGTGTTCACTCAGGGTGCTTTTTTATGGTGAAAACAGCATATAGAAAAAATAATAAAAAAATATTTGAAAACATGTTGACTTTAAATGTTGTTTAAGATAATATACTAATTGTCCGTTAAATACGACATGGCGGTGTAGCTCAGCTGGCTAGAGCGTACGGTTCATACCCGTGAGGTCGGGGGTTCGATCCCCTCCGCCGCTATATATTTTAACGGCCCGTTGGTCAAGTGGTTAAGACACCGCCCTTTCACGGCGGTAACACGGGTTCGAATCCCGTACGGGTCATCATTGGAAAAGATCATGCATAATTTGCATGATCTTTTTTTGTCCCGTTATTTGCGAGTAGTTATCCCGATTAGTGAGAGATTTCCATCAGTGGGGGATGAAAAAATGATGGAAATTTCGTTTTATCCCGCATTAACGGGCAGTAAGATCCCATCTCAAAATTCAGAGAGAAGCGTTGTCCAGCTCTAGCGGCTAGAATCTCCGGTCGTTTCGCCCCCTCGGACGAGGCAAAAAGCGCCTCTCTGTCGCGGGCTCCAACGTCCTACGATTCTGGGCGAGCCGCTTCCGCTTTTCTAAAGAAGATAGGTGGGGGATAACTGCCCGTAAAAGCACGATTGGTTCAACTAACCCTCAGTGGGGGATGAAGAAAATCCCCACTGAGGGAAGTTTCACTTTATGTTAAGGATTTGTAAAGTTATGCGCTTCTTCTACAAAAACAACTATTATTTTTTGAATATTCAATAATTAATCGAAAGATTTACGTGTAACTCTGTATATATATGGTGTTATTTTGTATAAAAAGTCGAACAATTATTGTACTACCAGCTGTTATTTTGACAAAAACTCCACGAAATACATTTTATAATTACAAGTAATAAAATGTGCAGGTGGTGTTCAAAATATGCCAAGAGCAGGAAGGAATACTGTCAATCCAAATTCTGGTGCGCTTGCTATAGGTTGTGGGCAAATGACAGCTGAAAAGTGGACAAGCAAATTGAGGATGAAATTGGAACAAATTTTCTTTCGTTGGGGATTTGTGGTTGCGTTAGTTGGTTTTCTTTTAGGACGAGCATATATTTTAACGAACATTTTACCGTTTGCTTTGCCGTTTTTCGCTGCTGTATATGTGATGAAACGTGATAAAATGGCTCTTGCGTTCCTCGCTGTAATGGCAGGCGCGTTTTCGGTTTCATTAGAAAATCTATTCTTTGCCTTTGCATCTATATTTACATTCTTCATCTATAATATTTTCTTTAGTCGTTTTACAAATAAGACGATTGGGCTTGTCCCGTTCCAAGTATTTATTTCTGCATTAACAGCCCATCTTATCGTTGTTTATTTTGCACAAGAAACCATTGGTATGTATGATTTGCTTGTTAGTACAATTGAAGCAGGGTTAAGCTTCGTATTAACAATGATTTTCTTGCAAAGTGCCCCTCTTTTAATGGAACGAAAAGGAAAACAACAATCATTAGAAACAGAAGAAATTGTTTGCTTAATTATATTGCTAGCATCTGTATTAACGGGTACAACAGATTGGTTTGTTTATGATTTATCAGTTCAGCATATTTTTACGAGATATTTAGTATTAATATTCGCGTTTGTGGCAGGAGCGGCAACAGGTTCTACTGTGGGTGTTGTAACGGGGCTAATTTTAAGTTTAGCAAATGTAGCGAGTTTATATCAATTAAGTTTACTGGCGTTTTCTGGGTTGTTAGGCGGCTTACTAAAAGAAGGGAAACGGATAGGGGTAAGTTTAGGTTTATTAATTGGAACAAGTTTAATTACATTATACGTAGATAAACAAACAAGTATTGTAATGACGCTATTAGAGTCGGGTGCTGCGATTACATTGTTTTTATTAACACCTAAGTTCATTGTTGAACGTCTTTCTAAGTATATGCCAGGAACACAAGAGCATTCTAATGATCAACAACAATATTTGAGAAGAATGCGTGATGTAACGGCAAATAAAATCAATCAGTTTGCAAATGTGTTTGAAGCGTTGTCTAATAGCTTTTCTATATATGGATATGTAGAAGATGAGGATCAAGACACAGAGACGGATTTGTTTTTAAGCACAATTACCGCTAAGACATGTCAGACGTGCTTTAAGAAGGATCAGTGTTGGGTTGTGAATTTTGATAAAACGTACGACTATATGAAGCAACTTATGAACGAAACAGAGGAAGGTACATTGCAAAGTAATCGTAAATTGCTCCGTGATTTTGAAAAATACTGTGTGAGAGGAACGAAAGTAACAGGTTTAATAGAAGATGAATTAGGATATTTTTATGAAGGACAAAAGTTAAGGAAGCAAATGCGTGATAATCGTAAAATTGTTGCTGAGCAACTTATGGGTGTTTCGAAAGTAATGGCAGATTTCTCGAAAGAAATTCAAAAGGAAAGAGAGAATCATCAAGTACAAGAGGAACAAATTTTACAGGCATTTCGTGATTTTGGTGTAGAGATTGGACATGTTGATATTTATTGTTTAGATCGAGGGAACATTGATATTGAAATGATGATTCCTGCTGCATGTAATCAGTACGGGGAATGTGAAAAGCTCGTTGCTCCAATGCTGTCTGATATTTTACATGAAACAGTTGTTGTGAAACATGAAGAACAATCAGCGTATCCAAATGGTTACAGTACAGTATCCTTTGGTTCAGCTAAAACATTTTCTGTAGATACAGGCCTTGCTACAGCAGCTAAAGGAGGGGGATTTGTATCTGGTGATTCCTATGCCATGATGGAATTAAGTGTGGGGAAATATGCGCTTGCTATTAGTGATGGGATGGGGAATGGAAGACGGGCACATATGGAAAGTAAAGAGACGGTGAAGTTGTTGCAAAAAATATTGCAATCAGGTATTGATGAGGAAATTGCAATTAAATCCATCAATTCAATTCTCTCGCTGCGGACAACGGAAGAAATGTTTACAACATTAGATTTAGCGATGATTGATTTGCGTGATGCAAATGCTAAGTTTTTAAAGATTGGTTCTACGCCAAGTTTTGTAAAGCGTGGCAATCAGGTATTTAAAATAGAAGCGAGTAATTTACCAATGGGAATTATTGAAGACTTTGAAGTGGATGTTGTTGGCGAACAATTAAAATCTGGTGATATTTTAATCATGATGAGCGATGGGATTTTTGAAGGTGCGAAACATGTAGAGAATCATGAATTGTGGATGAAACGGAAGATTAAAGAATTAGAAACGGAAGATCCACAAGAGATTGCTGATATTATTATGGAAGATGTTATTCGTACTGATAATGGATATATCAATGATGACATGACAATTGTTGTAGCGAAAGTAAAAAAGAATATGCCGAAATGGGCTACGATTCCTATTGTTAGTAAACAGGCGCAATAAAGTGAAACTTCCATCAGTGGAGAGTTTTTTCATCTCCCACTGATGGTTAGTTGAACCAATCGGGCTTTTACGGGCAGTTATCCCACGCCTATCTTCCTCGCTTCTCTCTGAATCTTGAGGTGGGGGTCTTACTGCCCGTTAATGCGGGATAAAATGAAATTTCCATCATCAGGGGGGATTTATTTTCCCCTGATAAAAATTGTGGGTAGTTATTTTCTACATGCCTCTTTTCGTTTCTTGCAATTTTGAGAAGCGAAAACATTAATGGTTTACTGTTTTTTGATTTAAAAGAGGAAAGTATCAGGGCTCAGGGATATACTTGAGGCCTGTTTGTTATATATGTATATTTACTTTTGTTTATTTCTGCATGCAAAGAAAAAATTCGTATGTAAGATAAATTGTGAAATTTATACATCTTTGTTTTGCAGAAAGCTTGTAAAAGTTGTACCATTATATCAATGGTATGCTATCGTTTTAGCTCAATGAAAGGTGATTGCAGCATTGAAAGATGAATTTGTTAAAAAGGTAGATGCTTTTGTAGAAAGGCATAATTTATTAGAAGCGCATTCTACGGTTGTTGTTGGTGTATCAGGAGGGCCTGATTCTTTAGCGCTTTTCTTTTATTTGTTAGAGAAGCGTGAAGAGAAAAAATTGCAAATTGTAGTAGCACATGTTGACCATATGTTTCGTGGTGAGGAATCACAGGAAGATTTACAATTTGTAAAAAACTTGTGTGAAAATCTTAATGTTATCTGTGAAACAATACAAATTGATGTGACGCAGTATCAAAAACAAAATCAAATGAGTGCACAAGTTGCAGCGAGAGAATGCCGATATGTATTTTTGGAAAGAATAATGAGAAAATATAATGCACAGTATGTAGCTCTTGGTCATCATGGTGATGATCAAATTGAGACGGTTTTAATGCGTCTTGTGCGTGGAAGTACTTCGAAAGGCTATGCTGGAATTTTTGCGAAACGCGCTTTCGATAGAGGTTTTTTGATTCGGCCTTTGTTAGCAGTAACGAAAGAAGAGGTTCTTGATTATTGTAAGAGAAAGGATGTTGTCCCTCGTATTGACCCTAGTAATACAAAAGAAACTTATACAAGGAATCGATTACGGAAACATGTTCTTCCTCATTTAAAACGGGAAAATCCAAATGTTCATGAGCGTTTTCAAGCTTTTAGCAAGTTTATGCAAGAGGATGAAGCGTATTTGCAGGAATTAGCTTTTGAAAAAATGAATAAAGTAATTAAGGAAAAAGACACAAAAAGAGTTGTCTTATCAATTCCTGTATTTGAATCTATGCCTATACCTTTACAAAGGAGAGGGATTCAACTAATATTAAACTATCTTTATGAATATAAAATTCCATCTTCGCTTTCTTCTGTACATATTGACAAGGTGATCGAGTTTTTCAAACGAACTCATCCTTCTGGTATGCTTCAGTTCCCGAATGGATTGGAGATTGTTCGTACATACGAAGAATGTAAATTTCGGTTTAGGGAAGAAAAAAATGCTTTCGCTCCTCATGTTTTACAAGTGCCTGGAAAGGTAACATTAGTAAATGGTGATGAGTTTGTAGTAGAGATTAGCGATTGTGTCCCTAGTATGGTGAATGAGATGATGTTTGTTGCAAAATATAATGAAATAACATCGCCACTTACTGTTCGTCCGAGAGAAAACGGCGATCGAATGTCAATTCAAGGTATGAATGGTACGAAGAAGATAAAGTCTATTTTTATTGAGGCGAAAGTACCGAAGGAAAAAAGAGCAGACTGGCCAATTGTTTGTGATGCAAGTGGGAATATTATTTGGGTTCCATTGTTGAAAAGATCTGCATTTGCTATTTCGCAAGAAACAGTAGATAAGGATACATATATTATTATTCATTACAAAAGCAAGGAGTCTTCCAGGAGGATAATGAAATGATGAATCAAGATATTGAAAAGGTATTAATTTCTGAAGAGCAAATACAAGAAAAAGTAAGAGAGTTAGGTACAATTCTTGCAGAGGATTATAAAAACACAGTACCTCTTGCAATCGGTGTACTAAAAGGTGCAATGCCATTTATGGCAGACTTATTAAAACGAACAGATACATATCTTGAAATGGATTTTATGGCTGTATCTAGCTACGGTCATTCTACTGTTTCAACTGGTGAAGTAAAAATTTTAAAAGACCTAGATACTTCTGTAGAGGGACGCGACATTTTAATCGTAGAAGATATTATCGACAGCGGTCTTACATTAAGCTACTTAGTAGACTTATTTAAATATCGTAAAGCAAAATCTGTGAAGATTGTAACGTTATTAGATAAGCCAACTGGCCGAAAAGTTGATCTTAAAGCAGACTATGTTGGGTTTACTGTTCCACACGAATTTGTTGTGGGGTATGGATTAGACTATAAGGAACAATATCGTAACCTTCCTTATGTTGGTGTATTAAAACCGAGCGTATATTCCAATTAATAATATTAAGCATAACAATTGGATAGGAAAGTTTTTCTATGTTACTATTTACTATTATAGTTTGTATGCTGTGAGAGGAGGTTAGGGATGAATCGGATGTTCCGTAATACCATCTTTTATTTACTTATATTTGTAGCGGTAATTGGTATTGTGAGCTATTTTAATGGTTCACAGCAAAAAACAACACCAATTAGCTACGATAAATTCATTGCTAAACTTGAAAAGGGTGAGGTTCGCAATGTACAACTTCAACCGAAAAATGGTGTATTTGAAGTAAAGGGGCAACTGAGTACTGAGAGTCAGGAAAAACAGTTTGTAACTTATGCCCCTAACACTGAAGAATTACAAAAGAAAATTAATGACAAAGCACAAGGTACAGAAGTGAAATATCAACCAGCAGAAGAAACAAGTGCTTGGGTAACATTCTTCACTTCCATCATTCCTTTTGTAATTATCTTCATTTTATTCTTCTTCCTACTTAACCAAGCGCAAGGCGGCGGTAGCCGTGTTATGAACTTCGGTAAAAGTAAAGCGAAGTTATACAATGATGATAAGAAAAAGGTTCGTTTTAGAGATGTAGCTGGAGCGGATGAAGAAAAGCAAGAGCTTGTTGAGGTTGTAGAATTCTTAAAAGACCCTCGTAAGTTTGCGGAGATTGGTGCTCGTATTCCAAAGGGTGTTTTATTAGTTGGACCTCCAGGGACAGGTAAAACATTACTTGCACGTGCTGTTGCAGGTGAGGCTGGCGTTCCATTCTTCTCTATTAGTGGTTCTGATTTTGTAGAGATGTTCGTTGGTGTCGGTGCTTCTCGTGTACGTGACTTATTTGAAAATGCAAAGAAAAACGCACCTTGTATCATTTTCATTGATGAAATTGATGCGGTAGGTCGTCAGCGTGGGGCAGGTCTTGGTGGTGGTCACGATGAGCGTGAGCAAACATTAAACCAATTGCTTGTAGAAATGGATGGTTTCGGAGCTAATGAAGGTATTATTATCGTTGCTGCAACAAACCGACCTGATATTCTTGACCCAGCGTTATTACGTCCAGGACGCTTTGACCGTCAAATTACAGTGGATCGTCCAGATGTAAATGGTCGTGAGGCAGTGCTTAAAGTACATGCGCGCAATAAACCGTTAGATGAAAATGTTAATTTACGTGCTATTGCAACGCGTACACCAGGGTTCTCTGGTGCTGATCTTGAAAACTTATTAAATGAAGCAGCTCTTGTAGCGGCGAGACAAGATAAGAAGAAGATCGATATGAGTGATATTGATGAAGCAACGGATCGTGTTATTGCGGGTCCAGCTAAGAAAAGTCGTGTTATCTCTGAGAAAGAACGTAATATCGTTGCATTCCATGAGGCAGGGCATACTGTAATTGGGGTAGTACTTGATGAGGCGGATATTGTTCATAAAGTAACGATTGTGCCGCGCGGTCAAGCTGGTGGATATGCAGTAATGCTTCCAAAAGAAGATCGTTACTTCATGACAAAGCCAGAATTGCTTGATAAAATTACCGGTCTACTTGGTGGACGAGTGGCTGAAGAAATTGTATTTGGAGAAGTAAGTACAGGAGCTCATAATGACTTCCAACGTGCGACTGGAATAGCTAGACGCATGGTAACTGAGTTTGGTATGAGTGATAAGCTTGGACCAATGCAATTCGGTAGCTCACAAGGCGGTCAAGTGTTCTTAGGAAGAGACTTCCATTCTGAGCAAAACTATAGTGATGCAATTGCACATGAAATTGATATGGAAATGCAAAGCATTATGAAAGAATGTTATGCTCGTGCAAAACAACTTCTTACTGAAAACCGTGATAAGCTTGATATTATCGCAAATACGTTGCTTGAAGTAGAAACGTTAGATGCAGAGCAAATCAATCATTTATGTGAACACGGTACATTACCGGAGCGTAAAACATCTTCTGAAATTGATGTAAAGGTAAACATCACAACGAAAAAAGAAGATGAAGTGCCAGAAGATAAAGAAGAACCGAAGGAGTGACAATTGTCGCTCCTTTTTTCTTTGCGGTATAGCTGGGCTTAAACATTGAAAAAAGGAAATGGATTTTTGTAAAATGATGAGGATAGGCAAGCTGAACAGGTGTATAAATATGGTATGATGAGATTACAAAGTGAAGCTTTTAGTAGCGGGATAAAGTGAAACTTTAATCAGTGGGGGGTTCTTCATCCCCCACTGATTATTAGTTGAACCAATCGGGCTTTTACGGGCAGTTTATCTCCCTCCTAACTTCTTTGCTTTTGC
The DNA here is from genome assembly GCF_900116295.1 of Bacillus sp. 103mf. Lineage (GTDB taxonomy): Bacteria > Bacillota > Bacilli > Bacillales > Bacillaceae_G > Bacillus_A > Bacillus_A bruguierae. The sequence continues at coordinate 10,869 of NZ_FPAF01000022.1, read as the reverse complement.
TGAATTTTGAGGTTGGAGTATTTACTGCCCGCGAATAGCGGGATAAATTCTGTACATATTGTGCAAATATATATTAAATAAGATAAGTGGTGAGAATATGATTTTCGTATTGGATGTAGGTAATACAAATGCAGTACTTGGTGTGTTTGAAAATGGTAAACTTCTTCAGCATTGGCGTATGGAAACAGATCGTCATAAAACAGAAGATGAATATGGGATGCTCGTAAAACAATTACTTGAACATGAAGGAATTACTTTTCATGATATAAAAGGAATTATTATTTCTTCAGTTGTACCGCCTATTATGTTTGCTTTAGAGCGTATGTGTGAGAAGTATTTTAAAATTAAACCTCTTGTAGTTGGACCTGGAATTAAAACAGGTTTAAATATTAAGTATGAGAATCCGCGTGAAGTGGGGGCTGATCGTATTGTAAATGCGGTAGCTGGTATTCAGTTATATGGAAGTCCTCTTATTATTGTCGACTTTGGGACGGCAACTACATATTGTTATATTAATGAGAATAAGCATTATATGGGTGGAGTGATTACACCTGGTATTATGATTTCTGCAGAAGCATTATATAGTAGAGCAGCGAAACTTCCGCGTATTGAAATTACAAGACCAAGTAGTATCATTGGAAAGAATACAGTAAGTGCAATGCAAGCGGGTATTTTATATGGCTATGTTGGACAAGTAGAAGGTATTGTAAAGCGAATGAAAGAAGAAGCTAAACAAGAACCAACTGTTATTGCAACAGGTGGATTAGCAAAATTAATTGCAGAGGAATCGAACGTTATCGATATTGTCGATCCATTTTTGACGCTTAAAGGTCTATATATGTTATATGAGCGTAATGCCAATCTACAACATGAGAAAGGTGAATAAATGAAAATGAAAGATTATTTAGTAAAGGCGCTAGCGTTTAACGGAGAAGTTCGTGCTTATAGTGTACACACAACAAATACGGTGAGCGAAGCGCAAAGACGTCATGATACGTGGAGAACTGCTTCTGCGGCACTGGGTCGTTCTTTAACAGCGGGTACAATGATGGGTGCAATGCTTAAGGGGGATCAGAAGCTTACAATTAAGGTAGAGGGTAATGGTCCTCTTGGTCCAATTTTAGTAGATGCACATGCGAATGGGGATGTACGTGGTTATGTAACGAATCCGCATGTTGATTTTGAAGCGACGGAGCAAGGGAAACTGCGCGTATATGAAGCTGTAGGGACGGAAGGATTTTTAACAATTATTAAAGATATTGGTATGCGTGAGCCATTTATTGGTCAAGTTCCACTTGTTTCAGGCGAGTTAGGAGAAGATTTCACGTATTATTTTGCCGTTTCTGAGCAAACGCCTTCTTCTGTTGGTGTTGGAGTTCTTGTTAATGGTGATGATAGTATTTTAGCTGCAGGTGGATTTGTTTTGCAAATCATGCCTGATGCACAAGAAGAGACAATTTCGGTTCTTGAAGAGCGCCTGCAAAAAATCCCGCCTGTTTCTAAGCTTATTGAACAAGGTCTAACTCCTGAAGGGCTACTATATGAGTTGTTAGGAAAGGAAAATGTGAAAATTTTAGAGACAATGGATGTACAATTTAATTGTACATGTTCTCGTGAGCGTATTGAAGGCGTATTAATAAGCTTAGGAAAAACTGAATTAACGCAAGTGCGTGATGAAGAAGAAGAGACAGAAGTACATTGTCATTTTTGTAATGAACGATATAACTTTTCTAAAGAAGATATAACAAAATTAATAGAAAGTTTGTAAGGAAGAAAAAGGTTATTTGTCTATTTTGAATCATCTAAATAGATTGACAAATAACCTTCTTTTTGACAAAATGTACATAAATCCAATGAAAATACTTGGTGTTAGGAGTGACGGAGATGCGAGTGGCACAATCAATTTCAGAATTAATCGGAAAAACGCCGATTGTTAAATTAAACCGCATTGCAGAAGAGGGTAGTGCAGATATTTATTTGAAATTAGAGTTCATGAACCCTGGAAGCAGTGTAAAAGACCGTATTGCTTTAGCGATGATTGAAGTTGCTGAGAAACAAGGATTATTAAAAGAAGGCGATACGATTATTGAGCCGACAAGTGGAAACACAGGAATTGGTTTAGCGATGGTTGCGGCGGCCAAAGGGTATAAAGCAATTTTGGTTATGCCGGAAACGATGAGTATTGAACGTCGTAATTTATTGCGTGCTTATGGAGCGGAATTAGTGTTGACGCCAGGATCAGAAGGAATGGGCGGGGCAATTCGTAAGGCAACAGAGTTATCGAAAGAACATGGATACTTTATGCCTCAACAGTTCCAAAATGACGCAAATCCAGAAATTCATCGTTTAACTACAGGTCCGGAAATTGTTGAGCAGATGGGTGATCAATTAGATGCATTCATTTCAGGTGTTGGTACAGGTGGAACAATTACGGGTGCCGGTGAAGTATTAAAAGAGAAGTATAAAGATATCAAAATATATGCCGTAGAGCCTTCTGATTCACCGGTATTATCAGGCGGCAAACCGGGTCCTCATAAAATTCAAGGTATCGGTGCTGGATTTGTTCCTGGAACGTTAGATACAGATGTATATGATGAAGTTATTCAAGTAAAAGCAGAACAAGCATTTGAATATGCAAGAAAAGTAGCGCGCGAAGAAGGAATTTTAGTTGGTATTTCATCTGGAGCAGCTATTTATGCAGCGACAGAAGTTGCAAAAAAACTTGGAAAAGGCAAGAAAGTACTTGTCATAATTCCGAGTAATGGTGAGCGTTATTTAAGTACACCACTTTATCAGTTTGAATCATAAGTTTTAATATATGGAAAGCATTCCTCCAGAAAGGGATGCTTTTTCTTTTTTCGCTTGGAAATAAGAAAAGAGTGAACGACTAGAAAACTTCATGTAAAATAAGTGTTAGTTGAACTAAATCGGGTCTCTGCGGACGGTTCAATATTTTTAACCGATCGTTAGAACAGGATAAAATAAGACGAGGTGTTTATATGCAGCGACGAAAATCTTTAGCTATTTCAGTTCCGTATCAGTTGGGCTTTTTTAAACAATATAAGTTCCTTTCGCAAAACAAGCCTCATCATATCATTTTAGAAAGTGGTCGCGGGGGACGTTATAGTATTGTTGGACTTGATCCTGTAGCGATTGTTCGTGGGAAAGATGAAACACTACATATATGGGAAAATGGAGAGGATACAATAGAAAAGGGGAATCCATTGCACCTAATGCAACAGTATATGGAACAATGGAAAACAGAACATAATGATGCGTATCCGCCGTTTCAAGGTGGCGCAATTGGTTATTTCAGTTATGATTGTATCCGCTACATTGAGAAAATACCTTCTCTTGCAGAAGATGATGTAAATGTACCAGATATATTTTTCTTATTGTTTGATGATGTATTTGTTTATGATCAGAAAGAACAAATGTTATGGATTATTACGCATTATACAAATGATGAGAAGCAAGCGAAGCGGCATTTAAATGAATTAAAAGAGCTTTGGTTACAAGATGTGCCGGAAGTGACAATGAAGTTTATTAGACCTGAAACAAATAAAGAAGCAGTTTCCTTTACAGAAACAGGGTTTGTTGAAGCGGTTGAGCGAATTCAGGATTATATTAGCGCAGGAGATGTATTTCAAGTCAACTTGTCTACAAGACAAGAAAAAACATTGCAAACGCATCCGCTGGAAGTTTATACGAAGCTTCGTGAAATTAATCCTTCTCCATACATGGGTTATTTAGAACTTGGAGATTTTCAAATTGTAAGTGCCTCACCAGAGTTATTAATTAAAAAGCAAGGTAATGAAGTAAGTACACGTCCAATTGCAGGTACACGCTCTCGCGGGAAAGATGAACAAGAAGACCAAAGGCTTGCAAAAGAGTTAATTGAAAATGAAAAAGAGCGTGCAGAACATGTTATGCTTGTTGATTTAGAGAGAAATGACTTAGGACGTGTTTGTGAGTATGGAACAGTAGAAGTGGACGAATTTATGGTAATTGAAAAATATTCCCACGTTATGCACATTGTTTCGAATGTACGCGGGGAATTGCAGCAAGGGAAAGATGCTTTTGATGGTGTGAAGGCTGTATTTCCGGGTGGGACGATTACCGGAGCGCCGAAAATTCGGACGATGGAAATTATTGAAGAGCTAGAACCAGTTCGCCGTGGTATTTATACAGGTTCAATCGGTTGGATTGGTTATTCGGGAGATATGGAATTAAATATTGTCATTCGTACGTTGCTTGCGAAAGATGGACAAGCGTATGTACAGGCAGGAGCAGGAATTGTTATTGATTCTAATCCGGAAAATGAGTATAAAGAGTCGTTAAAGAAGGCAATAGCATTATGGCGTGCGAAAGAAAGTAGCGAAGAAACGGTTAGGTGAGAGAAATGATATTAATGATTGATAATTATGATTCCTTTACGTTTAATTTAGTGCAATTTCTCGGAGAGCTAGGACAAGAACTTATCGTCAAACGTAACGATGAAATTACAATTGAAGATATTGAACAAATGCAGCCTGATTTCTTAATGATTTCTCCTGGACCGTGTAGTCCGAATGAAGCAGGTATTAGTATGGATGTGATTCGTCATTTTGCAGGGAAAATCCCGATTTTTGGTGTTTGTTTAGGGCATCAATCTATTGCTCAAGTATTTGGAGGGGATGTTGTTCGTGCGGAGCGTTTGATGCACGGGAAAACGTCCTTAATGCATCATGATGAGAAAACAATCTTTGCTGATATTCCAAGTCCATTTACGGCGACGCGTTACCATTCTTTAATTGTAAAAAAAGAAACATTACCAGAGTGTTTTGAAGTAACATCTTGGACAGAGGAAGGAGAGATTATGGCGCTTCGTCATAAAACATTACCAATTGAAGGTGTACAATTCCATCCAGAATCTATTATGACTTCCCATGGTAAGGAATTGCTGCAAAACTTCATCCGTCATTACAACCGGAGTACTTCTGTATGTTAATTTATGTGAACGGTTCATTTGTAGAGGCGAGTGAAGCTAAAATTTCTCCTTATGATCATGGATATTTATATGGTCTTGGTGTATTTGAAACGTTCCGTATTTACAACGAGCACCCTTTCTTATTAGATGATCATTATGAGCGGCTTATGACCGCTCTTTCGTCATTACATATTGTGTGGAAAATGACAAAAGAAGATGTAAAAAGTATTTTAAAAGAGTTAATGGTAAGAAATCATTTGCAAAATGCGTATGTTCGTTTTAACGTTTCTGCAGGTAGCGGAGAGATTGGCTTGCAGACAGATATGTATGAAGAGCCTTCTGTTATTGTTTTTATAAAACCTTTATCGGCTCCTAGTGATGTAGTAGAAAAAGAAGGAGTCATTTTAAGACAAACACGCAATACACCAGAAGGGGAGTTTCGTTTAAAGTCACATCATTATTTAAATAATATTTTGGGGAAACGTGAGATTGGGAATACAACTTCGAAAGAAGGGATTTTTCTTACAAAAGAAGGGTATGTTGCGGAAGGAATTGTTTCGAACCTTTTTTTTGTGAAAAATGACATATTGTATACACCGTCACTACAAACGGGGATTTTAAATGGGATTACCCGTGCTTTTATATTAGCAGCTGCTGAAACATTGGGGGTCAAGGTAAGAGAGGGATTGTTCTTACAGGAAGAGTTACTTGCAGCTGATGAAGTATTTGTTACGAATTCTATTCAGGAAATTGTCCCGATTTGGTGCATTGGAGAAGTGCATTTCCCGGGTAAAGAAGGATTGGTTACAACTAAGCTTTTGCGTGTATATGAAACGTATCGTGAAAAGCTTTGGAGCAGAAATGAATTGTGAAAAGGAGATGTCTAATATGCAGTGCGGTGAATATGCATTGAATTTAAATGAAAAGACATTCATTATGGGGATTTTGAATGTTACACCTGACTCTTTTTCTGATGGTGGTAATTATAATGAAGCGGAAGCGGCTGTCCGCCATGCAAAAGAGATGGTGATGAACGGTGCGCATATTATTGATATTGGCGGAGAGTCTACGCGTCCTGGTTTTGCTAAAGTATCAGAAGAAGAAGAATTACAACGTGTTTTACCGATGGTTCGAGCTGTATCGCAAGCAGTAGATGTTCCTATATCTATTGATACATACAAAGCGGAGGTTGCAAAACAAGCTATTGAAGCAGGAGCATGTATTATTAACGATGTTTGGGGAGCGAAAGCAGAACCGGAAATTGCAAAGGTAGCCGCTCATTACAATGTACCAATTATTTTGATGCATAACCGTGATAATACAAATTATCGAAATTTGATGGCCGATATGATTGCTGACCTGTATGAAAGTATTACAATTGCGAAACGTGCAGGTGTACGTGATGAGAATATTATTTTAGATCCAGGTATAGGATTTGCAAAAACATTTGAGCAAAATTTAGAAGTAATGCGAAATCTAGAGCAGTTGAAAGTATTGGGATATCCACTTCTTCTTGGAACCTCTCGAAAATCATTTATTGGTCATGCTTTAGATTTACCAGTAGAAGAACGCTTAGAAGGAACTGGTGCAACGGTTTGTCTTGGTATTCAAAAAGGTTGTGAAATTGTACGCGTTCATGATGTGAAAGAGATGTCCCGCATGGCGAAGATGATGGACGCTATGTTGAGGGGGTAAATAGTTTGGATAAAATTTTTGTTCATGATATGGAGTTTTACGGTTATCATGGTGTATTTCCTGAAGAAAATAAGCTGGGGCAGCGATTTAAAGTGGATCTAACGGTAGAGCTAGATTTAAAGCGAGCGGGAATGAGTGATAACTTAGAGCATTCCGTGAATTACGGAGAGTTATATGAGTTATGTAGATGTGTTGTAGAAGAGAAAACGTATCAGCTTGTAGAAAGTATTGCAGAAAATATTGCAGCGGATATATTAGAACGTTACGATTGTATTATGAATTGTATTGTAAAAGTTATTAAACCAGATCCGCCAATTCCGGGACATTACCGTGCGGTGGCGGTTGAGATTGAGAGAGGGCGTTCATGAATAATGTAGTTTATATTGCTTTAGGTTCGAATATGGATGAGCGCTATATGTATTTATCACAAGCGATAGAGCTGTTGGGTGCGCATCCAGCTATTGAAATTGAGGATGTATCATCTGTTTATGAAACGGATCCGGTTGGGTTTACAGAACAAGATCGTTTTTTAAATTTAGTTATAAAAATTTCTACCAATTTATTGCCTCAAGAATTATTGATGGTGACACAAAAAGTGGAGAATGAGTTGGGAAGAAAAAGGGAAATCAAATGGGGACCTCGTACCATTGACCTTGACATTTTGTTCTATAATCACGAAAATATTGAAGCAGAGAATCTTATTGTTCCGCATCCGCGGATGTTTGAAAGAGCTTTTGTTATCGTTCCGTTGATGGAGATTAATCAAGAAATTAACCGAAACATTTCACGTTCACAAGTAGAAGAAATGAAAAGGCGAGAGGGAGTAACGGTATGGAAGCAGAGAAATGGGGAAGACGCATTCGCGCTTTTCGTAAATTAAAAGGCTATACACAAGAGGGATTCGCGAAAGAATTAGGGGTATCTGTATCTGTTTTAGGTGAAGTTGAGAGGGGAAATCGAGTTCCGTCTCGGGATTTTGTTGTAGAGGTTGCAAAAACGTTAAAAGTTTCAATAGAAGAATTAATGCCGAAGTAGGAACACCGAAGGGAGGCAATCGAGTGTTAAAGATTGCAAACATTGAAATGAAAAATCCGGTTGTGCTAGCGCCAATGGCAGGAGTATGTAACTCTGCATTTCGTTTAACGGTGAAAGAATTTGGTGCGGGATTAGTATGTGCGGAAATGGTAAGTGATAAGGCGATTTTGTTTAACAATCAAAAAACGTTAGATATGTTATATATTGATGAGAGAGAAAAGCCGTTAAGTCTGCAAATTTTTGGCGGGGAAAAAGAAACACTTGTAGAAGCGGCAAAATATGTAGATAAAAATACAACAGCGGATATTATCGATATTAATATGGGCTGTCCAGTGCCGAAAATCACAAAATGTGATGCGGGTGCAAAGTGGTTACTTGATCCGAATAAAGTATACGAAATGGTAGCGGCGGTAGTAGATGCAGTTGAGAAGCCGGTAACAGTAAAAATGCGTATTGGCTGGGATGAAGATCACATCTTTGCGATTGAAAACGCTCAGGCAGTTGAACGTGCGGGTGGTCAGGCTGTTGCGGTTCATGGTCGTACTCGTGTTCAAATGTATGAAGGGAAAGCGGACTGGAATATTATTAAGCAAGTAAAACAGGCTGTCAACATTCCTGTTATCGGAAATGGTGATGTAGAAACGCCGCAAGATGCTAAGCGCATGTTAGATGAAATTGGTGTAGATGGTGTAATGATTGGGCGTGCAGCACTTGGTAATCCATGGATGATTTATCGTACAGTAAAATATTTAGAGACTGGTGAATTAATGCCGGAGCCATCTGTACGCGAAAAAATTGACGTATGTATGTTGCATTTAGATCGTCTTATTGATTTGAAAAATGAAGACATCGCAGTTCGAGAAATGCGCAAACATGCGGCTTGGTACTTAAAAGGTGTTCGCGGTAATGCGAGAGTGCGCAATGAAATTAATGGTTGTAATACACGTGCGGATCTTGCTTCTTTATTGATGGCGTTCGTAGAAGAAGTAGAAGCGAAACAAAAATCTATTCAAGTCGGATAATAGTAAGTGATAGAAGGAGTGTTTGACATTCCCATTTTTACTACCTATAATTACGTCTAAGAAAGAAGAACTGCCAGCCCGTTGCTGGCAGTTTTTCTAGTTGGATAGAAAATGATATACTGTATATATTGTAAATTTTAATAGAGCTGGAGTGATATCAATACCATGGATAACATGAACCACGAAGAATTAAATGACCAATTGCTCGTTCGTCGCGAGAAGCTACATAACTTACGTGAACAAGGAATCGATCCATTTGGTAAACGTTTTGAACGTACACATTCAACGAAAGAATTATTAAACCTGTATGGAGAACTTTCTAAAGAAGAATTAGAAGAGAAAGAAATTGCTGTTACGATTGCCGGTCGTATTATGACAAAGCGCGGTAAAGGAAAAGCGGGTTTTGCACATATTCAAGATTTATATGGACAAGTTCAAATTTACGTTCGTAAAGATACAGTTGGTGATGAGCAGTATGAACTATTTAATACATCTGATTTAGGTGACTTAATAGGGATTGAAGGGAAAGTGTTTAAAACAAAAGTTGGAGAACTTTCGGTTAAAGCGACTAGTTTTACTTTATTAACAAAATCTCTTCGTCCACTTCCTGATAAATACCATGGATTAAAAGATGTTGAACAACGTTATCGTCAACGTTACTTAGATTTAATTACGAGTATGGAAAGTCGTGAAACGTTTGTAACTCGTAGTAAAATCATTCGTGAAATGAGAAGATATTTAGATAACAATGGTTATCTAGAAGTAGAAACGCCGATGTTGCATGCAATTGCAGGTGGAGCATCCGCGCGTCCGTTTATTACACATCATAATGCGTTAGATATGGAATTCTATATGCGTATTGCGATTGAGTTACACTTAAAGCGTCTTATCGTCGGCGGTTTAGAAAAAGTGTACGAAATTGGACGTGTATTCCGTAATGAAGGTGTATCAACTCGTCATAATCCTGAATTTACGATGATTGAATTATATGAAGCGTATGCAGATTATAAAGATATTATGAAGTTAACAGAAAACATGGTTGCTCATATCGCAAAAGAAGTTTTAGGTACAACGACGATTCCATATGGTGAATATGAAATTAATTTAGAGCCAGAGTGGACAAGGCTGCATATGGTAGATGCAATCAAACAACACTCTGGAGCAGATTTCTGGAACCCGATGAGTGTAGAAGAAGCTCGTGCATTAGCGAAAGAGCACGGTGTAGAAATTAAGGATACAATGGAAGTTGGTCATATTATTAATGAGTTCTTTGAGCAAAAAGTAGAAGAACATTTAATTCAACCTACATTTATTTATGGTCATCCGGTGGAAATTTCTCCTCTTGCGAAAAAGAATGAAGAAGATCCACGTTTTACAGATCGTTTTGAGTTATTTATTGTTGCTCGTGAACATGCGAATGCATTTACAGAATTAAATGATCCAATCGATCAAAAAGAACGTTTCGAAGCGCAGTTAAAAGAGCGTGAACAAGGTAACGATGAAGCACACATGATGGATGATGATTATATTGAAGCACTTGAGTATGGTATGCCTCCTACAGGTGGGTTAGGAATCGGTATTGATCGTCTTGTTATGTTATTAACGAATGCGCCGTCTATTCGTGACGTATTACTATTCCCGGCAATGAGACATAAACAAGACTAAGCTTTGGAGTTTTCTCCAAAGCTTTTCTTTTTATATTATTTTATAAGGTGAAAAAAATTATAAAAAAGCTATTGCATTTTAATTTATGAACTGGTATATTTATATTCGTTGTCACGAACGGCAACGAGGTTAACAACTTGGAAATGAAAAAAGTTGTTGACAGAGAAATAACAAAATGTTATATTGATAAAGTCGCTTTGAGCGGCAGATGAGTTCTTTGAAAACTGAACGAAACAAACAACGTGAAACGTCAATTTTTATTTATGATGCTAGACAAACACTTTATTGGAGAGTTTGATCCTGGCTCAGGATGAACGCTGGCGGCGTGCCTAATACATGCAAGTCGAGCGAACCGATTAAGAGCTTGCTCTTAAGAAGTTAGCGGCGGACGGGTGAGTAACACGTAGGTAACCTGCCTATAAGACTGGGATAACTCCGGGAAACCGGGGCTAATACCGGATAACATTTTGCACCGCATGGTGC
>NZ_FPAF01000023.1 GCF_900116295.1 Bacillus sp. 103mf | reverse complement strand
CCCTCAAGATGAGATTTCCCATAGCGTTAAGCTAGTAAGATCCCTGAAAGATGATCAGGTTGATAGGTTCGAGGTGGAAGCGTGGTGACACGTGGAGCTGACGAATACTAATAGATCGAGGACTTAACCATATAATATGAAGCAAATGTTATCTAGTTTTGAAGGAATATACCTTCATAAGTCTGGTAATGATGGCAGAGAGGTCACACCCGTTCCCATACCGAACACGGAAGTTAAGCTCTCTAGCGCCGATGGTAGTTGGGACTTTGTCCCTGTGAGAGTAGGACGTTGCCAGGCAAACGAAAGACGAGTCAATGGACTCGTCTTTTTTTGTGTTTTTTATCCCGCTATTTGCGGGCAGTAAGACCCCCACCTTAAGATTGAGAGGGAGTATTGTCCAGTTCCAGTGGAAGTTTCGTTTTATAATTAGGAAACTTTACATTCTTTATTCATAAAATAAAGAACAGCTGATTAAACGTGAGAAAATATGGATAGGATAGGGAAGGAAGCAAAAGAGTTGCAAAATTTTTTAATACGTATATAATTAAAGTCAAAGATAGTCAAAGTCAATAAAGGTGGAGGATAAATGAGAAATATATCTGATATTATTGAACAATATCTAAAGCAAGTTATTGACTTAAGTAATAATAATGCAATTGAAATTAAAAGAAGCGAAATTGCTGATAAGTTTGATTGCGTGCCATCTCAAATTAACTACGTTATTAATACTCGTTTTACGCTAGAAAGAGGATTTGTAGTGGAAAGTAAACGTGGTGGCGGAGGTTACATTCGCATTATAAAAGTCAAATTGCATGATGATATAGACATTATTGATCAAATGTTACAAATGATTCAGTATAGTATTGCACAGTCGAGCGCTGAGAGTATAATAAGGCGTTTAGCTGAAGAAGGCATTGTTACAAGCAGGGAAGCAAAGCTCATGTTTAGTGTGATAGATCGATCTGTACTACTAACAGACTTACCACTTCGAGATGAATTGCGAGCACGTATGCTTCGAGCAATGCTTAGAACACTGAAGTATAAGTAAAACTTCTTTTAGGAATGATCTATCTCCTAAAGGTTAGTTGAACGAATAAGGTTATAAATTCATAATTCGTTCCTATTGTAAAGGTGGGGAAATACGTTGATTTGTCAAAACTGTAATTCACGATCAGCAACGCTACATTTTACAAAAGTAATGAATGGAGAAAAGACGGAGATTCATCTTTGTGAGCAGTGTGCACAAGAAAATGAATATACGTCTTTCTTTCAATCAAACAAGTCCAGTTTTTCATTTCATAATTTATTAGCAGGTTTACTGCATGTTGAACAACCTACGCTTGAGAAAAAAACAAATGGCTTTTCGAATACGGATCCTTTGCAATGTTCGAAATGTAATATGACGTATTCGCAATTTGCAAAGGCCGGTAGATTTGGTTGCTCTTCTTGTTATGAAACATTTAAAGAACAATTACAACCGATGCTAAAGCGGCTTCATGGCGGGCATACAAGTCACAATGGGAAAATTCCTAACCGTATAGGAGGAAATATTCATCTGAAAAAAGAATTAGATGAGTTAAAACTAAAATTGCAGGAATGCATACAACAAGAAGAGTTTGAACAGGCTGCAGAATTACGCGATAAAATTCGCAGCTTAGAAAATCAGCTTCGTGAGCATAGAGAGGGGGAATAGTTCTATGTCACTCGATCGTATTATGAGCGAAGCAATTAGCCCGTGGATGAGGGAAGATGGTCCTGATTCCGATATTGTTTTAAGCAGTCGCGTTCGATTGGCTCGGAATTTACGAGATTACCAATTCCCGACTATGTTAACAAATGAAGAAGCAGAGCAAATGATTAAAGTATTTCAAGAAAGGTTTGCTAATCAAACGGTCGAACCTTTTGGGATATTTGAACTTTTACAAATGAATAGCATTCAGCCGCTGCAGCGCAGAGTATTAGTAGAAAAGCACCTTGTAAGTCCAGATTTAGTGGGAACAGAATATGGTGCTTGTTTATTATCTGAGAATGAACAAGTAAGCATTATGCTTAATGAAGAAGATCATATTCGAATTCAATGTTTATTTCCGGGATTACAATTATCAGAAGCGCTGCATAGTGCAAATCGAATTGATGATTGGATAGAAAGTCAGGTTGAATACGCATTTGATGAACAAGTTGGTTATTTAACGAGTTGTCCTACAAATATAGGAACGGGTTTACGAGCTTCAGTGATGATACATTTGCCTGCTCTTGTGTTGACAGGACAAATGAATCGTATCGTTCAAGCAATTAATCAACTTGGTTTAGTGGTAAGAGGGATATATGGTGAAGGTAGTGAAGCGCTAGGAAATATATTTCAACTTTCGAATCAAATGACGTTAGGAAAACCTGAAGAAGATATTGTAGAAGATTTAAAAAGTGTTGTTCAGCAACTTATTCAACAAGAGCGAACAGCGAGGGAATCTATCATGAAAAATTCAGGCGTAGAGCTTGAGGATAAGGTATATCGTTCTTATGGTGTATTGGCAAATAGCCGCTTAATTGAATCTGCTGAGGCTGCAACATGTTTATCGGATGTGCGACTTGGTATTGATCTTGGCTATATCGAAAATATATCCAGAAATATTTTAACAGAGTTAATGGTACTTACACAGCCGGGAATTTTGCAGCAATATGCTGGTGGTCCATTGCAACCTGATGAAAGAGATTACCGCAGAGCAGCACTTATTCGTGAAAGATTGCAAATTGAACAAAATCGAGCGAAGTAGGAGTGTGATTTATATGATGTTTGGAAGATTTACAGAGCGAGCACAAAAAGTATTAGCGTTATCCCAAGAAGAAGCAATTCGCATTGGTCATAATAATATCGGTACAGAGCATATTTTACTCGGTCTTGTACGAGAAGGAGAAGGAATTGCTGCGAAAGCATTGGTCGCACTTGGATTAAGCCCGGAGAAAGTTCAAAAGGAAGTAGAGGCGTTAATTGGGCGTGGTACAGAGATGTCTCAAACAGTTCACTATACGCCACGTGCAAAAAAAGTGATAGAGTTGTCCATGGATGAAGCACGTAAACTAGGTCATTCTTACGTGGGAACGGAGCATATTTTACTCGGTCTTATTCGAGAAGGAGAAGGGGTTGCAGCCCGTGTTTTAAATAATTTAGGTGTAAGTTTAAATAAAGCACGCCAACAAGTACTGCAGCTTCTTGGTAGTAATGAGACTGCGTCTGGTCATCAAGGTGGTGGTTCTGCTAATGCAAGTACACCGACACTTGATAGTTTAGCTCGCGATTTAACAGTTGTAGCTCGTGAAGGTCGTTTAGATCCAGTGATTGGCCGCAGTAAAGAGATTCAACGTGTAATTGAAGTGTTAAGTAGAAGAACAAAAAATAATCCTGTATTAATCGGAGAACCTGGTGTTGGTAAAACGGCGATTGCTGAAGGATTAGCACAACAAATTGTAAACAATGAAGTTCCGGAAACTTTACGTGATAAGCGTGTTATGACATTAGATATGGGAACTGTAGTTGCTGGTACGAAATATCGCGGTGAGTTTGAAGACCGCTTAAAGAAAGTTATGGATGAAATTCGTCAAGCGGGTAATATTATTTTATTCATTGATGAGCTTCATACATTAATAGGTGCGGGTGGTGCAGAAGGAGCAATTGATGCATCAAATATTTTAAAACCATCATTAGCACGCGGGGAACTGCAATGTATTGGAGCAACAACGCTAGATGAGTATCGTAAATATATTGAAAAAGATGCTGCATTAGAGCGACGTTTTCAACCAATCCACGTTGATGAACCAAGTCTAGAGGAATCAATCCAAATTTTAAAAGGATTACGTGACCGTTATGAAGCGCATCATCGCGTTTCTATCTCAGATGACGCGATTGATGCAGCTGTAAAATTATCTGATCGTTACATTACAGATCGTTTCCTACCTGATAAAGCAATTGATTTAATTGATGAAGCAGCTTCGAAGGTTCGTTTACGTTCTTATACAACACCACCAAATTTAAAAGAACTTGAATTGAATTTAGAGGAAGTAAGAAAAGAAAAAGATGCAGCGGTGCAAAGTCAGGAATTTGAGAAAGCGGCTTCTTTACGCGATATGGAACAACGCCTACGTGAGAAATTAGAGGATACGAAGCGTCAATGGAAAGAGCAGCAAGGTAAAGAGAACTCAGAAGTAACAGTAGAAGATATTGCAAATGTTGTTTCAACGTGGACTCGAATTCCAGTTTCTAAGCTAGCTCAAACAGAAACAGACAAACTATTGAACTTAGAAAATATTCTACATGATCGTTTAATCGGACAGGATGAAGCTGTAGTTGCGGTTGCGAAAGCAGTTCGCCGTGCAAGAGCAGGCTTAAAAGATCCAAAACGTCCAATCGGTTCTTTTATTTTCTTAGGACCAACTGGTGTTGGTAAAACAGAACTTGCCCGTGCGTTAGCGGAATCTATGTTTGGTGATGAGGATGCAATGATTCGTATTGACATGTCGGAGTACATGGAGAAACACTCTACTTCTCGTTTAGTTGGTTCTCCTCCAGGATATGTTGGATATGAAGAAGGTGGCCAATTAACAGAAAAGGTTCGTCGAAAGCCATATTCTGTTGTCTTACTTGACGAGGTAGAAAAAGCGCATCCAGATGTATTCAATATTTTACTGCAAGTACTAGAAGATGGTCGTTTAACCGATTCAAAAGGCCGTACAGTCGATTTTCGTAATACAATTGTGATTATGACTTCTAACGTCGGTGCAGATGCATTAAAGCGAAATAAACATCTTGGATTTAATGTACAAGATGAAAGTCGTGATTATGCAGATATGAAGGGTAAAGTAATGGATGAGTTGAAAAAAGCATTCCGCCCTGAGTTTTTAAACCGTATTGATGAAATTATTGTTTTCCATACATTAGAGAAGAAACATATTAAAGAAATTGTTACTCTTATGGTAGAACAGTTAGTTAAACGTTTAAGAGAACAAGAGATTGATTTAGAGTTAACAGGTGCGGCAATTGAAGCGATTGCTGATAAAGGATTTGATCCTGAGTATGGGGCACGTCCACTGCGTCGTGCGATTCAAAAACATGTTGAAGATCGATTATCGGAAGAGCTTCTTAAAGGAGTTGTTGAGAAAGGTCAAAAAGTTGTTTTTGATACAGAAGGGGAATCATTTGTCATTCGCAGTGCAGAAAAGGTAAAATAAGTATAGACAAACAAAAGGGGGCTAAACAATAGCCCTCTTTCTTGTACAAGAAAGAAATACTTTTGTTACACATGAAAGTGAAGTGTAAAAAACGATGGCTAAAAAGAAAACAAAATTTATATGTCAAGAATGTGGTTATCAGTCACCGAAGTACATGGGAAGGTGCCCAGGATGTGGACAGTGGAATACCCTAGTCGAGGAGATGGAACCAGTTGTATCATCACGTCGACTTAATTATGCAAATGCAATTCAAACTGAAGTAACGAAGCCTCGTCGTTTGAAAGAAGTGGAAACGAAAACAGAAGCGCGTATTGAAACAAATTTTCAAGAATTTAACCGGGTTCTTGGAGGAGGAATTGTAGATGGCTCTCTCGTACTTATAGGGGGAGATCCTGGTATTGGAAAATCGACATTGTTATTGCAAATATCATCACAACTAGCAGATCTTTCCTATGATGTCTTATATATATCGGGGGAAGAATCCGCAAAACAAATTAAACTTCGGGCAGATCGTCTTCATGTAAATGGAGATAATTTATTTGTTGTATCAGAAACAGATCTACAACGAATTGCAGTATATATAGATGAGATGAATCCGTCATTTGTTGTAATTGATTCTATTCAAACGATTCATTTACCAGAAGTAACTTCAGCACCGGGAAGTGTCGCACAAGTACGTGAATGTACAGCAGAATTGATGAAGCTTGCGAAAACAAAAGGAATTCCTATTTTTATTGTAGGGCATGTAACGAAAGAAGGGGCTATTGCTGGTCCTCGTATGTTAGAGCATATGGTGGATGCTGTTCTTTATTTTGAAGGGGATCGTCATCATACATATCGAATTTTACGAGCAGTAAAAAATCGTTTTGGTTCAACTAATGAGATGGGGATTTTTGAAATGAAGGAACTTGGTCTTTCAGAGGTGTTAAATCCTTCGGAAATTTTTCTAGAAGAAAGGCCTGTGGGTGTTGCGGGTTCAACGGTTGTTGCCTCTATGGAAGGAACAAGACCTGTTTTAGTAGAAATACAAGCATTAATTTCTCCTACAAGTTTCGGGAATCCAAGAAGAATGGCAACGGGAATTGATCATAATCGCGTCTCTCTTATTATGGCAGTGCTGGAAAAAAGAGCAGGGTTATTGCTCCAAAACCAAGATGCTTATTTAAAAGTTGCTGGAGGAATCAAGTTAGATGAACCTGCAGTGGATTTAGCGGTTGCAATAAGCATCGCATCAAGTTTCCGCGATAAAACGACTTCCCCAGGCGATGCCGTTATTGGTGAAGTTGGTTTAACTGGAGAAGTTCGCCGTGTCTCTCGTATTGAACAGCGTGTACAAGAAGCGGCAAAATTAGGGTTTCAACGTGTAATTATCCCAAGGAAAAATTTGGGCGGATGGGTGATTCCGGAAGGGATTGAAGTAGTTGGCGTATCAAATATAGGAGAAGCTCTTCGATTTGCACTAGGAGGATAAGATATGGAAGAAAACAAGCAACGTTCTAAAAGTATTATTAATATTTTGCAGCTTGTTGCACCGGGGACACCGCTAAGAGAAGGAATTGATAATGTGCTTCGTGCACAAACGGGTGGGCTTATTGTACTCGGATACAACGAACAAATTAAAAGTATTGTTGATGGAGGATTTCATATTAATTGTGCCTTTTCTCCTGCCAGTTTATACGAACTAGCAAAAATGGATGGAGCTCTGATTTTAAATGAAACGGGGAGTAAAATCTTAATTGCGAATGGACAGTTAGTTCCTGATCCAACTATTGACTCCATTGAAACAGGTATGCGCCACCGAACAGCAGAGCGAGTGGCGAAGCAAACGGGTAGCCTTGTTGTTGCTATTTCACAAAGACGGAATGTAATTACCTTATATCAAGGGAATTTACGTTACACATTAAAAGATATTGGGGTTATTTTAACAAAAGCAAATCAAGCAATTCAAACATTAGAAAAGTATAAGGCCGTATGGAATGAAGGAATAACAAACCTTGGTATTTTGGAATTTGAAGAAGTCGTTACGATGTCTGAAGTTGTACATGTATTGCATAGCGTTGAGATGATGCTGCGTATTAAAAATGAAATCTTTAGTTACATTCATGAGTTAGGAACAGAAGGAAGACTTATTCGTTTACAGTTAACGGAGTTGCTTGCTGACGTAGAAGCAGAAGCTGCACTATTAATTAAAGACTATTATCATGAAAAAACACAGGATCACTATCAAATTTTAAAAAAGTTACAAGAGCTTGCGAATGCCCAGCTTCTAGAAGATAGCGATTTAGTAAAACTACTTGGATATTCTGGACAAATGAAACTAGAAGAAAGCATTACACCGCGTGGATATCGGATTGCAAGTAAAATTTCTAGAGTTCCACCTCTTATTATCGAAAATCTAATTAATCGTTTTAAGAATTTGCAAGGAATTTGCCGTGCAACAATTGCAGAATTGGATGATGTGGAAGGAATTGGAGAAGTGCGGGCGAAAAAGATACGAGAGGGTTTAAAACGAATTCAAGAACACTTATATATGAGCAGACACAATTAAGAATATTACATTGGTTTCATAATATAACGACACTCAAAGATTTTTTATATATGATATGATATATTGGTAAATAAAACAAATCATGAAAAAAACACGTCCACTTTTGCACTCGACGTTTTGAGTGGCGAAGTAATGGTTAATAATGAGTAGGAGGTGGTTGAATGTTAAAACGAATCGTACAGCTTTTCTTTTTAGTTATTGGAGGAGCATTAGGGATTTTTCTTATTCCAAAAGTGATTGATATGTTAGGTATAGGTGCAGTTCCTTGGCTTGAAGGTTCTTATATTCGTGCAATTATTGGTGCAATCATTTTATTTTTAACAACGTTTTGGCTTGTAGATTATATTGTTCAGCTTATTAAACATATTGAGGAAGCGCTTGTAAAAGCGCCTGTTACAGATGTTTTATTTGGAACGTTAGGATTAATCTCAGGGCTAATTGTTGCGTATTTGATCTTGATTCCGGTTCGCGAAATTACCATTCAAGTCATTAGTACAGTATTGCAAATCTTTTTCACGCTATTACTTGGTTACTTAGGATTCCAAGTAGGGTTTAAAAAGAGAAATGAGCTGTTGGGGTTGTTTACATTACCGCAACGTGGAGGAAAGAAGAAAAATATTAGCAATGAAAATGAGGAAGTAGAAACGCTAACCTCTGATTGGAAAATATTGGATACTAGTGTTATTATTGATGGGCGCATTGCGGATATTTGCCAAACAAAATTTTTGGAAGGCACAATTGTCATTCCGCAATTTGTGTTAGAAGAATTACAGCATATTGCTGATTCTTCGGATGCGTTAAAACGTAATCGCGGACGAAGAGGTTTGGATATTTTAAATCGTATTCAAAAAGAGTTACCTATTCCAGTAGAAATTTATGAAGGTGATTTTGAAGACATTCAAGAAGTCGATAGTAAGCTTGTAAAACTAGCAAAATTAACTGGTGGAACTGTTGTTACCAATGATTTTAACCTGAATAAAGTTTCTGAATTGCAAGGTGTGACAGTTTTAAACATTAACGATTTAGCAAATGCCATTAAGCCAGTTGTACTTCCAGGTGAAGAATTAAGGGTATATGTCGTGAAAGACGGGAAAGAGCAAAATCAAGGTGTTGCTTATTTAGATGATGGTACAATGATCGTTGTTGAAGATGGTAGAGAGTATGTTGGTTCCCAACTTGATGTGCTTGTTACAAGTGTACTGCAAACATCTGCAGGCCGTATGATCTTTGCCAAACGTAAATTGTTAGAGAAAGCGTTATAAGTAGAGGATTAAGACGATGTATACATTAATTATTCCAGCAGCAGGACAAGGTAAGCGTATGGGCGCGGGAAAAAATAAGTTATTCTTGCAACTTGATAATGTTCCCATTATTATTCATACATTACGGGCTTTTGAAAAAGATGAACAATGTAGACAAATTATTTTAGCGATTAATGAGAGAGAGCGTTCTTATTTTGAAGAACTTCTTCAAACTTATCATATTCAAAAAGATATTCGATTTGTTCAAGGTGGAAATGAGCGCCAGGATAGTGTATATAATGCTCTTATGTATGCAAGAGAGATAGAGTATGTACTTGTCCACGACGGGGCACGTCCGTTTGTAACGAAAAAGATGATTGAAGATGTATTGCAAATGGCGAAAGAAAAAGGTGCTTCTATTTGTGCAGTACCTGTGAAAGATACAATTAAAAAAGTGATGTATGATGCTGTTGTTGAAACAGTAGAACGTTCCCAACTGCGAGCGGTTCAAACACCGCAAGGGTTTCATGTTCCTATTTTGTTAGAGGCGCATGAGAGTGCAAAACAAACGAATTTTCTTGGGACTGATGATGCCAGCTTGGTAGAACGCCTTTCTAAAGATGTAGGAGTTGTAGAAGGAAGCTATTACAATATTAAGGTGACAACACCTGAAGATTTAGTGATTGCTGAAAGCTTCTTGCGAGTTTTGCAAATACAGTAGCGATGTTATAATAGAAAAGCTCGGTAGCTACCGAGCTTTTCTATGTATAGAGTGGGAAATTCGGCGCGCGGACATATAAAGGCCCGCGCGAGTAATATAATGTGAAGCTGCCCATAAATAGCGGGATAAAGTGAAACTTCCATCAGTGGGGGTTTTTTATCTTCCACCTATCTTCTTTGTTTTCTAAGAATCTTGAGGTGGGAGTCTTACTGCCCATTAGAGCGGGATAAAATTTATTAGTGTAGTTTGAGGAGGAATTGAAAATGTTTCGAATTGGACAAGGTTTTGATGTGCATGCATTTGCAGAAGGAAGACCATTAATTATTGGTGGGATTACAATTCCGTATGAGAAAGGTTTACTTGGACACTCTGATGCTGATGTCCTTTTACATACAATTGCGGATGCTTGTTTAGGAGCAATTGCCGCGGGAGATATCGGTAAGCACTTTCCAGATACAGATCCTGCATTTAAGGATGCGGATTCAGCTGTGCTTTTGCAAAAAGTATGGGAGTTTGTTACAGAGCAAGGGTATGTACTTGGCAACTTAGATTGTACAATTATTGCTCAAAAGCCAAAAATGGCACCGCACATTGAAAGTATGCGTGTGAGAATTAGTGAGCTGCTGCAAACAGACATCGAGAATGTGAATGTAAAAGCAACGACGACAGAAAAATTAGGTTTTACAGGACGAGAAGAAGGAATTGCTTCACAAGCTATTGTATTATTACAGAAAAAATAGTTGTTTTTAATTCGTAAGATGGATAATCATATTTTTTTGGTGTACAATTAAGGAATCTGTTGACATTAAGAATGGAAGGTGTACCAATTATGGAAAAGCAAGTGAGAGTGCGCTATGCGCCAAGTCCAACAGGACACTTACATATCGGAAATGCACGTACGGCATTATTTAACTATTTATTCGCTCGTAGTCAAAACGGAAAATTTATTATCCGTATTGAAGATACAGACGTAAAGCGTAATATTGCTGGCGGCGAAGAAAGCCAATTAACGTACTTAAAATGGCTTGGCATGGACTGGGATGAGAGCGTCGATGTTGGTGGTGAATACGGTCCGTACCGTCAAATGGAGCGTTTAGATATTTATAAAAATTTATATGAAGATTTACTTGAGCGTGGTTTAGCTTATAAATGCTATATGACAGAAGAAGAATTGGAAGCAGAACGTGAAGGGCAAATCGCTCGTGGTGAAACACCTCGTTATGCAGGTAATCACCGTGAACTAACAGAAGAACAAGTAAAACAATTCGAGGAAGAAGGACGCATTCCTAGTATTCGTTTCCGTGTGCCTGAAAACCGTGAATATGTTTTTAATGATATTGTAAAAGGTGAAGTATCCTTTAACTCAAATGATTTCGGTGATTTTGTTATTGTGAAGAAAGATGGTATTCCAACTTATAACTTTGCAGTAGCGGCAGACGATCATTTTATGGAAATCTCGCACGTTCTTCGTGGTGATGATCATATTTCGAATACACCAAAACAAATGATGATTTATGAAGCATTTGGTTGGGATGTACCGCAATTTGGTCATATGACGTTAATCGTAAATGAAAGCCGTAAAAAATTAAGTAAACGCGACGAATCAATTATTCAATTTATTGAACAATATGAAGCGTTAGGATATCTTCCAGAAGCAATTTTTAACTTTATCGCATTATTAGGTTGGTCACCAGTAGGGGAAGAGGAAGTCTTCTCTAAAGATGAGTTTATTGAAATGTTCGATGCAGCTCGTTTATCGAAATCACCAGCGTTATTCGATTCGCAAAAGTTAAAATGGATGAACAACCAATATATGAAAAAACAAGACTTAGATCGCGTTGTCGAATTAAGCCTACCGCATTTAGTGAAAGCTGGCCGCGTAAGTGAAAATCCAACTGAACAAGAATTAGCTTGGATTCGTGATGTGATTGCTCTATATCATGATCAAATGAGTTTCGGTGCTGAGATTGTTGAGCTATCCGATATGTTCTTTAAAGATCATGTAGATTATGAAGAAGAAGGACAAGAGGTACTGAAAGGGGAACAAGTACCAGAAGTTCTTCGCGTATTTGCAGCAGAGTTAGAAGCGTTAGAAGAAGTAGAACCTGCAACAGTTAAAGCGACGATTAAAGCTGTTCAAAAGCAAACTGGTCAAAAAGGAAAAGGCTTGTTCATGCCAATTCGTGTTGCAACGACTGGCCAAACGCATGGACCAGAGCTTCCAAATGCAATTGCACTTCTTGGAAAAGAAAAAGTTTTAAATCGTGTTCGTAAAGTAATTGGTTAACATTTTACGAATTTAGAAATATAATAAAAATACTCCAAAATGAAATAAACAAAAGCGACGAGAAGGAGAAGTAGAAAATCATGCTTTTCACAGAGAAAACCACCATTTGGCTGGAAGTGGTTTAAAAGCGGATTTTTGAAGTGCCCCTTTGAGTCTTCTGCTGAACAGCGAATGTACTTCGAGAAACGTCATGATGATGTAAAGTAAGCAGAAGCGGTATAAACCGTTATCATGTTTGAGTTTGAGGTCTTTTTAGGCCTAAACAGAGTGGAACCGCGCTAGTAAGGCGTCTCTGTCTATAGACAGAGACGCCTTTTTCTATACATGAAAGGTATGGGGGAAGTTTCACTTTAAACAAAAAAGGGGGAACACCAATGTTTAAGAGGCTTCGGGAGGATATTGAAGTCGTCTTTGAACAAGATCCAGCGGCGAGAAGTTATATCGAAGTGATTTTAACTTACTCTGGATTGCACGCAATTTGGGCACATCGTATTGCGCACGCCTTTTATAAGCGAAAATTTTTCTTTTTTGCACGTGTTATCTCGCAAATGAGCCGTTTTTTTACAGGTATTGAAATTCACCCAGGGGCAACGATCGGTCGTAAGTTTTTTATCGATCATGGTATGGGAGTTGTAATTGGAGAAACGTGTGAAATTGGAGATAATGTGACGATTTATCAAGGCGTTACGTTAGGTGGTACAGGAAAAGAGAAAGGGAAGCGCCACCCAACGATTAAAGATAATGTGTTAATTGCGACAGGTGCGAAAGTGCTTGGGTCGATTACAGTTGGAGAAAATTCTAAAATTGGTGCTGGTTCAGTTGTGCTGAAAGAAGTGCCTGCGCATTCTACAGTTGTAGGCATTCCTGGTCGTGTCGTGATTCAAAATGGCGTAAAAGTAGGCCAGGAATTAAATCATTGTGATCTTCCAGATCCGATTTTTGATAAGTTGAAAGCGATGGAAGCTGAAATTGAGAAATTAAAAGAGCAACTTGAAGTAAAAGTAGAAAGGACGGATAAAAATGACTATTCACATTTATAATACGTTAACGCGTCAAAAAGAAGTATTTATTCCATTAGAAGAAAATAAAGTGAAAATGTATGTATGCGGACCAACTGTATACAACTACATCCATATTGGGAATGGAAGACCGCCGATTGTGTTTGATACAGTGCGCCGTTATTTGGAGCACCGTGGTTATGATGTTCAATATGTATCTAATTTCACGGATGTGGATGATAAATTGATTAAAGTTGCTAATGAATTAGGAGTAGATGTTCCGACAGTTGCAGATCGTTTTGTTAAAGCATATTTTGAAGACGTAACTGCACTAGGTTGCAAACATGCAACGGCTCACCCTCGTGTAATGGAAAATATGGATATTATTATCGAATTTATTCAAGAGCTTGTAGCTAAGGGATATGCATATGAGTCTGAAGGGGATGTGTATTACAAAACGAAAGAATTTGAAGGATACGGTAAATTATCACATCAACCAATTGCAGACCTGCGTCATGGTGCACGTATTGAAGTTGGAGAAAAGAAACAAGATCCACTTGACTTTGCGTTATGGAAAGCAGCAAAAGAAGGAGAAATCTTCTGGGATAGCCCTTGGGGGGAAGGTCGCCCAGGTTGGCATATTGAGTGCTCAGCAATGGCACGTAAGTATTTAGGTGATACAATCGATATTCATGCTGGTGGGCAAGATTTAACATTCCCGCATCATGAAAATGAAATTGCTCAATCAGAAGCATTGACTGGAAAAACATTTGCACGTTACTGGATGCACAATGGATATATTAATATTGATAATGAAAAGATGTCTAAATCCTTAGGTAATTTTGTTCTTGTTCACGACATTATTAAGCAGTACGATCCGCAATTAATTCGTTTCTTTATGTTATCTGTGCATTATCGTCACCCAATTAATTTTAGTGAGGAATTATTGCAGCATACAAGCAACGGATTAGATCGTATTAAAACGGCTTATGGTAACTTAAAGCATCGTATGGAAAGTAGTACAGATTTAACGGATCACAATGAGAAGTGGTTAGCTGAGATGGAGAAATTCCAGACTGCATTTGAAGAGGCAATGGATGATGATTTTAATACAGCAAACGCCGTAACGGAGTTATACAACTTAGCAAATCATGCAAATCAATATTTATTAGAACAACATACATCAAAAGCGGTAATTGAAGCGTATGTGAAGCAATTTGAAACGTTATTTGGAATCTTAGGATTAGAATTAACGAAAGAAGAATTACTTGATGAGGAAATTGAAGCATTAATCCAAAAACGTATTGAGGCTCGTAAAAATCGTGATTTTGCATTATCTGATCAGATTCGCGATGAGTTAAAAGAGCGTAACATTATTTTGGAAGATACACCACAAGGTACGAGATGGAAAAGAGGCTAAACATGATTGATGCAAAGCAATTAAATAGCTTAGCGTTAGCGTATATGGGTGATGCGGTATATGAACAGTATATCCGCTATCACTTGCTTCAAAAAGGGACAGTTCGTCCAAATCAACTACATCGTTTGGGGACAAGCTTTGTTTCTGCAAAAGCACAAGCAAAAGTGGTTCATCATTTATTGGAGACAGCATTTCTTAATGAAGAAGAGGAAGCTGTATTAAGAAGAGGACGTAATGCAAAATCAGGTTCTGTTCCGAAAAATACAGATGTACAAACGTATCGATATAGTACTGCTTTTGAAGCGTTGATTGGATATCATTATTTATTAAATCATCAAACGCGAATAGAAGAGATTGTATGTGAAGCGATTCGTGTATTAGAGAATAAGGAAGGAGGCGCGTAAGCGTGAATAGTGAATATATTATTGGTCGTAACCCTGTAATTGAAGCGCTGAGATCAGGTCGTGATATTAATAAGATTTGGATTGCAGAAGGTGCTGCGAAAGGACAAGTGCAAATTGTACTTGCATTAGCGAAAGAAAATAAAATTTTAGTACAGAATGCGCCAAAGAAAAAATTAGATCAACTTGTAGAGGGGAATCATCAAGGTGTAATTGCACAAGTGGCAGCATATGAATATGCAGACTTAGAGGATTTATTTGCAGTAGCAGCGAAGCGGAATGAAGATCCTTTCTTTTTAATTCTTGATGAGATTGAAGATCCACACAACTTAGGTTCTATTATGCGTACGGCAGATGCGGTAGGAGCTCACGGTATTATTATTCCAAAGCGCAGAGCGGTTGGTTTAACAGCGGCAGTTGCAAAGGCTTCGACGGGAGCGATTGAGTATGTTCCGGTAGCTCGTGTGACAAATTTATCGAGAACGATTGATGAGTTAAAAGAGCGTGGACTTTGGATTGCAGGTACAGATGCAAAAGGAAAAGATGACTATCGTAATTTAGATGGAAATATGCCAATTGGCTTAGTGATTGGTAGTGAGGGGAAAGGTATGAGTCGCCTTATTGGCGAGAAATGCGATTTCCTCATCCATTTGCCGATGGCTGGTAAAGTTACATCCTTGAATGCTTCAGTTGCTGCTAGCTTGTTAATGTATGAAGTGTATCGGAAACGTCATCCAATCGGTAAGTAAGAATGAATGATATTTTAATCGTTGATGGCTACAATATTATTGGGGCTTGGGCAGATTTGAGAAAGCTAAGGGATGTAGACTTGCAGGCTTCACGCGACTTACTTATTGATAAAATGGCAGATTATCAAGGATATACAGGCACGAAAGTTATGATTGTGTTTGATGCGTATTCTGTTTATGGAATTGAAAAGAAGATGAAACAAGCGCGTGTTGACGTGATTTTTACAAGAAAGAACCAAACGGCCGATGAGAAAATTGAGCAACTCGCAATTGAACTACGTAATATTAATACGCGTATTTATGTTGCGACGTCTGATTACACAGAGCAGTGGGCTATTTTTGGACAAGGTGCTCTGCGTAAATCAGCGCGTGAGTTAGAGATAGAAGTTCAGGCGATGGAACGAACCGTACGTCATGAAACGAAGAAAACAAAAGAAACGCAACCGGCTATGCGAACGATATTTAGTGAAGAAGTTACAGAAAAATTAGAAAAATTAAGACGAGGAGGGCGTTGAAATGTTGACGCTCTCCAATTTCTTACTGTATAATATTGCTAAATAACTAGCGGTCGGAGGGATCAGATTGGAAGCAGACTTCGCAAGCGACAACAGTGTTATATTTAGTGGTTTAGAGGATGAAGAGATAGTTGAATTAGTAAGGAAAGGTAATGTAGATGCGCTAGAGTATTTGATTCATAAGTACAAAAACTTTGTTCGTGCAAAATCAAGATCTTATTTTTTGGTTGGTGCTGATCGTGAAGATATTATTCAAGAAGGTATGATTGGATTATTTAAGGCGATTCGTGATTATAAAGAGGACAAGCTATCTTCTTTTAAAGCTTTTGCGGAATTATGTATTACACGCCAAATTATCACCGCTATTAAAACTGCGACAAGGCAGAAACATATTCCTTTAAATTCGTACGTGTCTTTAGACAAGCCAATTTATGATGAAGAATCTGATCGAACTCTGTTAGATGTTATATCTGAGGCGAAGATGACGGATCCTGAAGAGATGATTATTAGCCAAGAAGAGTATGTTGATATAGAATCTAAAATATCTGAATTATTAAGCGATTTAGAAAGAAAAGTACTGTCTTTGTACTTAGATGGAAGATCGTATCAAGAGATTTCAGAGCAATTGAATCGTCATGTGAAATCCATTGATAATGCTCTGCAACGAGTGAAAAGAAAACTAGAACGTTATATGGAAATGAGAGAAACGGCAACTGTTAATGCGTCCTCCATTAAGCGAAATATATAAATGCCAATTGAAAAATCGAATCCTTTTTAGAGGGGAGAAGGTATTTGGCTATACATAGAAGCGGTCAGATCCTTTTGCCAAAAATACACGAATTAAAATAAAGGGCGAAAGCGAACAGGTCATTTTTATTTTATAAAGCAGCGGCTTATATGTTAAGAAACAAAAATGGGTTTATATAGATGCTTCTTAAAAGTATATTAAAATAGTAGATTAATAGAAAAGAGAGGTTTTTCCTCTCCTTTTCTTTTTGGAGTAGGTGGGAAGTGTCATTGACATTGTATTTTATTGTATGATACATTTTTAATGAAATAATGTTACAAGGCTGGTGTAACAGATGAGAAAAAAAGTTGTACTCGCATGTGAAAAGTGTAATAATCGAAACTATTCCACAATGAAAGATATAAGCTCAGTAGAGCGTCTTGAGATAAAGAAATTTTGTAAAACATGCAATGCGCATATGATTCATAAGGAAACAAAATAAATAATCGTAATTATGCACTGGAGGTTCCGGAAATGCGTTTGACGAACTTTTTTGGCGATGTAAGCCGTGAAATGAAAAAAGTAAGTTGGCCGAAAAAAGATGAATTATTCCGTTCGACACTTACTGTAATTGCAACCGTTGTGTTCTGTGCAGTTTTCTTTGCAGTGGTGGATATGGGGATTTCTTCTTTAATTCGTTTAATTCTTGAATAAGAAGCACTTATACATGATATAATGTTAATGTTATTTATACGAACTGTGTAAAAGCCCGGTGAACGGGTTTTTTCATTTGCGCGAAAAAATGTACGTCAGGGAGGGAAGGACGGTCGTCCTAAATCAATGGAAAAACGTTGGTATGTTGTCCATACTTATTCTGGATATGAAAATAAAGTAAAAACGAACCTAGAGAAACGTGTAGAATCAATGGGTATGCAAGATAAGATTTTCCGTGTTATTGTTCCAGAGGAAACAGAAGTAGAAATGAAAAACGGAAAAGAGAAAGTAACTAAGAGAAAAGTATTTCCAGGTTACGTATTAGTAGAACTTATCATGACAGATGATTCTTGGTATGTTGTCCGCAATACGCCGGGGGTAACAGGGTTTGTTGGTTCTTCTGGATCTGGTTCAAAACCATCTCCGTTATTAGAAGAAGAAGTAGTTGTGATTTTAAAACACATGGGGATGGAAAATGAAGTAGTTGACTTTGATTTTGAACTTCATGAGACTGTACGTGTGAATGAAGGCCCATTTGCAAACTATACAGGTGCTATTAATGAAATTGACTTAGAAAAACAAAGAGTTACAGTACTTGTTGATATGTTTGGTCGCGAAACTTCAGTTGAGCTAGACTTCCACCAAATTGAAAAATTATAAAATCAAACTTGAAATGAATTGTAAAAAGTGATAATATCTTTAAAGTCAGTACGTCTTCGGAAACGGAGACGTTTTTTGAAAAAATTTTATCGCTAAAGATAAAATATGAAGTGGGAGGGCAAAAAATAATTGCCCATTGACCACATCACGGACTTAAGGAGGTGTGTCTCGTGGCTAAAAAGGTAATTAAAATGGTAAAACTTCAAATTCCTGCAGGTAAAGCTAACCCAGCTCCACCAGTTGGTCCAGCATTAGGACAAGCGGGTGTTAACATCATGGGCTTCTGTAAAGAGTTCAACGCTCGTACAGCAGATCAAGCTGGTCTAATCATTCCTGTTGAAATTACAGTATTTGAAGACCGTTCATTCACTTTCATTACTAAAACTCCTCCTGCTGCTGTTCTTCTTAAGAAAGTAGCTGGTATCGAGTCTGGTTCTGGTGAACCAAACCGTAATAAAGTGGCAACTGTTAAGCGTGATAAAGTTCGCGAAATCGCTGAAACTAAAATGCCTGACCTAAACGCTGCTAGCGTAGAAGCTGCAATGCGTATGGTTGAAGGTACTGCACGCAGTATGGGCATTGTTATCGAAGACTAATTCGATTTGTTATTTTGTAAAAGAGGTTGCGGGTCTGGAGTTCCAATTCGCAACCTTTATTATCGTAAATGAATGTCGTTTTTTAAATAAAAGGGTGGGCGCACATCCTCGGATTGTATCGAAAATAAGGCGTAAACGTGGGAGGTTATTCCGCTAAAACCACATTGAGGAGGAAATAAAATGGCTAAAAGAGGTAAAAAGTACGTAGAAGCTGCAAAGCTTGTTGATCGTGCGACTGCTTACTCTGCAACAGAGGCAGTAGAATTAGTAAAGAAAACAAACACAGCTAAATTTGATGCAAGTGTAGAAGCTGCATTCCGTTTAGGTGTTGACCCTAAGAAAGCTGACCAACAAATTCGTGGTGCAGTTGTTCTTCCACACGGTACTGGTAAAGTACAACGTGTATTAGTATTTGCTAAAGGCGAAAAATTAAAAGAAGCTGAAGCAGCTGGAGCTGACTTCGTAGGTGATGCAGATTACATCAACAAAATCCAACAAGGTTGGTTCGATTTTGATGTAGTAGTAGCAACTCCTGACATGATGGGTGAAGTTGGTAAACTTGGTCGTGTATTAGGACCTAAAGGTTTAATGCCAAACCCTAAAACTGGAACAGTTACTTTCGACGTAACAAAAGCAGTTAACGAAATCAAAGCTGGTAAAGTAGAATACCGCGTTGATAAAGCTGGTAACATCCATGTACCAATTGGTAAAGTATCTTTCGAAGATGCGAAATTAGTTGAAAACTTAGAAACAGTTGCTGATGCGCTTTTAAAAGCTAAGCCAGCTGCTGCAAAAGGTACTTACATGAAGAACGTAACAGTTGCTTCTACAATGGGACCTGGCGTACGCGTTGACGTTTCTACTATTGCGTAAAAATTGGAAGTTGACTTCGTAACGAAGTTCTAATATAATTATCTATGTTGTGAATTTTAATAGTGTACCGTAGACAGTAGGTGCCAATTTGGCTTAATATCCTACCGAGGTGTAAATATACGGAACGGAATTTTTCTGTGACTATATGCCTCCATGTCTATAACTGGGCACGGAGGCTTTTTAGTGCACTTTCGGTACATCTTCTATATAATCTACAGGAGGTGTAATAACATGACTAAAGCAATCGAAGCAAAGCAACATGTTGTAACTGAAATCGCTGGTAAACTTAGCGAAAGTAAATCAACAATCGTTGTTGACTATCGTGGTTTAACAGTATCTGAAGTAACAGAATTACGTAAAACATTACGTGAAGCTGGCGTTGAGTTCAAAGTTTACAAAAACTCTTTAACTCGTCGTGCTGCAGAAGTTGCTGAACTAACTGAGTTAAATGAATACCTAACAGGACCAAACGCTATCGCGTTCAGTAACGAAGATGTAGTTGCTCCTGCAAAAGTATTAAACGACTTCGCGAAAACACACGAAGCTTTAGAAATTAAAGCTGGTGTAATCGAAGGTAAACTTGTAACTGTTGATGAGGTTAAAGCTATCGCTACTCTTCCATCACGTGAAGGCTTACTTTCTATGCTTCTTAGCGTTCTTCAAGCTCCAATCCGCAACCTTGCACTTGCTGCAAAAGCTGTTGCTGATCAAAAAGAAGAGCAAGGCGCTTAATTTTTTAAAAGATAATTACGTGTTATCGATCAAACAATATGAACTTATTTAATAAGGGAGGATATTTACAATGACTAAAGAACAAATCATTGAAGCAGTTAAAAATATGACTGTATTAGAACTTAACGACTTAGTAAAAGCTATCGAGGAAGAATTCGGCGTAACTGCTGCTGCTCCTGTAGCTGTTATGGGTGGCGCTGCTGGTGAAGCTGCTGCTGAGAAAACTGAATTTGATGTAGTACTTGCTGATGCAGGCGCTCAAAAAATCAAAGTTATCAAAGTTGTTCGTGAAATCACTGGTCTTGGATTAAAAGAAGCTAAAGAAGTAGCTGACAACACTCCAAAAGCAGTTAAAGAAGGCGTTTCTAAAGAAGAAGCTGAAGAAATCAAAGCTAAACTTGAAGAAGTTGGCGCTGCTGTAGAAGTTAAGTAATTAACTTTTGAAGCTTAAAAAAAAGCTCGCTCTCATGCGAGCTTTTTTTTTAACTGTAAAGAAAAGAGGTGGCCATATGGCAGACCATTATTTTTCTAATGATCCTTCTAGCAAAAGTGATCGTAAACGTTGGGAATATACGCTTAGAGGATCTCAATTTGTTTTCTTATCTGACCACGGAGTATTTTCAAAAAATGAAGTGGATTTTGGTTCTCGTCTTTTAATTGAAACGTTTCAAATGTCAGATGTTCAAGGTGATGTGTTGGATGTCGGGTGTGGGTATGGTCCAATTGGTTTATCTTTAGCGAAAGAGTTTCAAGGGCGCGTAGTTCATATGGTGGATGTAAACGAAAGGGCGCTTGGGCTTGCGAAAGAAAACGCTGCTAATAACCGAATTGGAAATGTCCAAATCTATCAAAGTAGTGTATATGAAAATGTGAGTGGAGAATATGCTGCTATTTTATCTAATCCGCCAATTCGTGCTGGAAAACAAGTTGTGCATGAAATTTTAGAAGAAGCGGTGAATCATCTTGTGCCGGGCGGTGAGCTTTGGATTGTAATTCAGAAAAAGCAAGGTGCGCCATCTGCAATGAAAAAATTAGAAGAAGTGTTCGATGTTGTGGAAGTCGTAGAAAAGAAAAAAGGCTATTATATCATAAAATCAAAAAAACGTTGACGGTTATTTTTGGTTGTGTTAACATTATAAAATGCCAATATATGATTTTCTGCGTTGAGAACAATGTATATTTTTGCTTCTATTGGAAAAGATAGTAAAATCAGCAGATTATGAAACAGAATGATGGTTTTCTTATAGAAGCCATTTTTCTTTTTTGAGCAGTTAGAAACACTCAACGTATCTATCTTTTTAGAGGGAAAAGGCTACGTAATTTGCGTTAGTCGTATTTAGTTGTGATTTTGCACATTTTTGTGCATTTATAATACTCTTGATTTGAGGGGTGAAGCAGTTGACAGGTCAACTAGTTCAATACGGACGACACCGCCAACGAAGAAGTTATGCCCGTATTAGTGAGGTATTAGAATTACCAAATCTTATCGAAATTCAAACCTCTTCTTATCAGTGGTTTCTTGATGAGGGTTTGCGAGAAATGTTCCAAGACATTTCTCCGATTGAAGACTTTACGGGAAATCTATCGCTTGAGTTTATCGACTACAGTCTAGGTGAAACGAAATATTCTGTAGAAGAGTGTAAAGAGCGTGATGTGACGTATGCAGCACCACTTCGTGTAAAAGTGCGTCTAATCAATAAAGAAACTGGTGAAGTAAAAGAGCAAGATGTGTTCATGGGGGATTTCCCGCTCATGACAGAGACAGGAACATTTGTAATTAACGGTGCAGAACGCGTTATTGTTTCTCAGTTAGTTCGTTCACCAAGTGTATACTACAGCGGAAAAGTAGACAAAAACGGAAAACGCGGATTTACTGCTACTGTAATTCCAAACCGCGGAGCTTGGTTGGAATATGAAACAGATGCTAAGGATGTTGTTTATGTGCGTATCGATCGTACGCGTAAATTACCTGTAACTGTTTTGTTACGCGCATTAGGGTTTGGCTCTGATCAAGAAATCACCGAATTGATAGGTGATAACGAATACTTAAGCAATACGCTAGAAAAAGATAACACGGATAGCACAGAAAAAGCGCTGCTCGAAATTTATGAGCGTCTACGTCCAGGTGAGCCACCAACAGTAGAAAATGCAAAGAGCTTGCTTGTTTCTCGCTTCTTTGATCCAAAGCGTTATGATCTAGCAAATGTAGGTCGCTACAAAATTAATAAGAAATTACACATTAAAAACAGATTGTTCAACCAACGTTTAGCTGAAACTTTAGTGGATCCTGAAACAGGTGAAATTTTAGCAACAGAAGGAACAATCCTAGATCGTCGTACATTAGATCGTATTTTACCTTATTTAGAAAAGAACATTGGTTTTAAAACAGTGAAACCGATGGGCGGAGTGGTAGAAGGTAATGTTGAATTACAATCTATTAAGATTTATGCTCCAGATGCAGATGGAGAGCGTTCTATCAATATTATTGGTAATGCGAATATCGATCGCGATGTAAAACATATTACACCAGGCGATATTATTGCATCTATTAGCTATTTCTTTAATCTTCTATATAAAGTAGGAGACACAGATGATATTGACCATTTAGGAAACCGTCGCCTACGTTCTGTAGGGGAATTGTTACAAAATCAATTCCGTATCGGTCTTTCTCGTATGGAACGTGTTGTTCGTGAGAGAATGTCAATTCAAGATACAAATGCAATTACACCGCAAGCGTTAATTAACATTCGTCCGGTTATTGCATCTATTAAAGAGTTCTTTGGTAGCTCTCAGTTATCTCAGTTTATGGATCAAACAAACCCATTAGCAGAGTTAACACATAAACGAAGACTATCTGCATTAGGACCTGGTGGTTTAACGCGTGAGCGCGCAGGCTTTGAAGTGCGTGACGTTCACTACTCTCACTATGGTCGTATGTGTCCAATTGAAACGCCAGAGGGACCGAACATCGGTTTGATTAACTCTTTATCTTCATTTGCGAAAGTAAATGAGTTTGGTTTCATTGAAACACCATATCGCCGCGTGGATCCAGAAACTGGCCGTGTAACAACACGTGTAGATTATTTAACAGCTGATGAACAAGATAATTATGTTGTTGCCCAAGCAAACGCACGTTTATCTGAAAATGGAGATTTCCTTGACGAAGACGTTGTAGCCCGTTTCCGCGATGAGAACGTTGTAGTAAAACGTGAACGTATCGACTATATGGATATCTCTCCAAAACAGGTTGTGTCTGCTGCGACAGCTTGTATTCCGTTCTTAGAAAACGATGACTCGAACCGTGCGCTAATGGGTGCGAACATGCAACGTCAAGCGGTTCCACTTATGAACCCAGAATCTCCAATTGTAGGTACTGGTATGGAGTACGTATCGGCGAAAGATTCAGGTGCTGCAGTAATTTGTAAACACCCTGGTATTGTTGAACGTGTAGAAGCTCGCGAAGTTTGGGTACGTCGTTATATCGAAGTAGACGGTCAGCAAATAAAAGGTGACTTAGATCGCTACAAAATGTTGAAATTCATCCGTTCTAACCAAGGAACTTGTTACAACCAACGTCCAATCGTAAGTGTTGGCGATGAAGTTGTAAAAGGGGAGATTCTTGCAGACGGTCCTTCTATGGAAAAAGGTGAACTTGCACTTGGTCGTAACGTGCTTGTTGGCTTTATGACATGGGATGGTTATAACTACGAGGATGCGATCATTATGAGTGAGCGCCTTGTAAAAGATGATGTGTACACTTCAATTCATATTGAAGAATATGAGTCTGAAGCTCGTGATACGAAGCTAGGACCAGAAGAAATTACACGAGACATTCCAAACGTAGGGGAAGATGCGCTTCGCAACCTTGATGAGCGTGGTATCATCCGCATCGGTGCAGAAGTAAAAGACGGAGACTTGCTTGTTGGTAAAGTAACGCCAAAAGGTGTAACAGAGTTAACAGCAGAAGAACGTCTATTACATGCAATCTTTGGTGAGAAAGCTCGTGAAGTACGTGATACATCACTACGTGTACCACACGGTGGTGGCGGTATTATCTTAGACGTAAAAGTATTTAACCGTGAAGATGGTGATGAATTGCCACCAGGTGTAAATCAACTTGTACGTGCATATATCGTTCAAAAACGTAAAATTTCTGAAGGTGACAAGATGGCCGGCCGTCACGGTAACAAAGGTGTTATCTCCCGTATTTTACCGGAAGAAGATATGCCTTACTTACCAGATGGTACACCAATCGATATCATGTTAAACCCATTAGGGGTACCATCTCGTATGAATATCGGTCAGGTGTTAGAGCTTCATCTAGGTATGGCAGCAAGATATCTTGGTATCCACGTTGCAACACCAGTATTCGATGGTGCTCGTGAGGAAGATGTATGGGGAACAATTGAAGAAGCTGGTATGGCGCGTGATGCGAAGACAATTTTATACGATGGACGTACTGGTGAACCGTTCGACAACCGTGTATCTGTTGGTGTCATGTACATGATTAAACTTGCACACATGGTTGACGATAAACTTCATGCTCGTTCTACTGGACCATACTCACTTGTAACACAGCAACCTCTTGGAGGTAAAGCGCAGTTCGGTGGACAGCGTTTCGGTGAGATGGAGGTTTGGGCACTTGAAGCTTACGGTGCTGCATATACTCTTCAAGAAATCTTAACAGTTAAGTCGGATGATGTTGTTGGGCGTGTGAAAACGTACGAATCGATTGTAAAAGGCGAAAACGTTCCAGAACCAGGTGTTCCTGAATCATTCAAAGTATTGATTAAGGAATTACAAAGTTTAGGTATGGATGTTAAGATGATGTCTAGCGACGATACTGAAATTGAAATGCGTGATACTGATGACGATGATCATCAATCTGCAGATAAATTAAATGTCGAAGTTGAGGCAACGAAGGAATAATTGGGATAACCTGTAGATTAAAAGGGAGGTAGGCCCCTTGATAGATGTAAACAACTTTGAATATATGAAGATTGGACTTGCATCACCAGACAAAATTCGCTCTTGGTCATATGGGGAAGTAAAAAAACCCGAAACGATTAACTATCGTACATTGAAACCAGAGAAAGACGGTTTGTTCTGTGAGCGTATTTTCGGTCCAACAAAAGACTGGGAATGTCATTGTGGTAAATATAAACGTGTCCGTTATAAAGGTGTAGTTTGTGATCGATGCGGCGTTGAAGTAACGCGTGCGAAAGTTCGTCGTGAACGTATGGGTCATATTGAATTAGCTGCTCCTGTATCTCATATTTGGTATTTCAAAGGTATCCCAAGCCGCATGGGACTTGTCTTAGACATGTCCCCTCGCGCGCTTGAAGAAGTAATTTATTTCGCTTCTTATGTAGTAACAGAAAGTGGAGATACACCACTTGATAAGAAGCAACTTCTTTCGGAGAAAGAATACCGTGCGTATCGCGATAGATACGGAAACTCTTTCCAAGCTTCCATGGGCGCAGAAGCAATTAAGAAGTTATTACAAGATATCGATCTAGATAAAGAAGTAGACTTCTTAAAAGAAGAGTTAAAAACAGCGCAAGGACAACGTCGTACGCGCGCTATTAAACGTCTAGAAGTATTAGAAGCATTCCGTAACTCTGGAAACGAACCATCTTGGATGATTCTAGATGTTCTTCCAGTTATCCCACCAGAACTTCGCCCGATGGTACAGTTAGATGGTGGACGTTTTGCAACTTCTGACTTAAACGACCTATATCGTCGTGTAATTAACCGTAACAATCGTTTAAAACGTTTATTAGACTTAGGTGCACCAAGCATTATTGTCCAAAACGAAAAGCGTATGTTACAAGAAGCAGTAGATGCTTTAATTGATAACGGTCGTCGTGGTCGTCCAGTTACTGGGCCTGGTAACCGTCCGTTAAAATCTCTTTCCCATATGTTAAAAGGTAAGCAAGGACGCTTCCGTCAAAACTTATTAGGTAAACGTGTTGACTACTCTGGTCGTTCCGTTATCGTTGTAGGACCGAACTTGAAAATGTACCAATGCGGTCTGCCAAAAGAAATGGCGCTGGAACTGTTCAAACCTTTCGTTATGAAAGAGTTAGTGGGAAAAGGTTTAGCGCACAACATTAAGAGTGCTAAACGTAAAATTGAACGAGTACAACCTGAAGTTTGGGATGTTTTAGAGTCTGTAATTAAAGAACACCCTGTACTTTTAAACCGTGCTCCAACGCTTCACCGTCTTGGTATTCAAGCGTTTGAACCTACATTGGTAGAAGGTCGTGCAATTCGTCTGCATCCACTTGTATGTACTGCATACAACGCGGACTTTGACGGTGACCAAATGGCGGTTCACGTTCCGTTATCATCAGAAGCACAGGCAGAAGCTCGTCTTCTTATGTTAGCTGCACAAAACATTTTGAACCCGAAAGATGGAAAACCAGTTGTTACACCGTCTCAGGATATGGTATTAGGTAACTACTACTTAACGCTTGAGCGCGCGGGTGCAATTGGTGAAGGTATGATTTTCAAAGATACGAACGAAGCATTACTTGCATACCAAAACGGATATGTACACTTGCATACTCGTGTTGCTGTTGCAGCAAGCTCTGTAAACAACGAAACGTTTACAGAAGAGCAAAACAGCAAGCTGTTGTTAACAACAGTTGGTAAGTTAATATTCAATGAAATCTTACCGAAATCATTCCCTTACATTAACGAACCAACAAAAACAAACTTGGAGAAAGAAACTCCAGTGGAATATTTTGTTGAAAAGGGCGCTAACGTAAAAGAAATTATTGCTAGTCGCGAAGAAGTGGCACCATTTAGCAAGAAAATCCTTGGTAACATCATTGCGGAAGTATTTAAACGTTTTAAAATTACAGAAACGTCTCGCATGCTTGACCGTATGAAAAACTTAGGGTTTAAATACTCTACAAAAGCTGGTATTACAGTTGGGGTAGCAGATATCCTTGTATTAGGTGAAAAAGAAGAAATTCTACACGAAGCGCAAGCAAAAGTAGATACAGTAATTAAACAATTCCGTCGTGGTTTAATCACGGAGGAAGAACGTTATGATCGCGTTATCTCTATTTGGAGTAATGCAAAAGACGTTATTCAAGGAAAACTGATGAAAACGCTAGATAAGCGCAACCCGATCTTCATGATGAGTGACTCTGGTGCCCGTGGTAACGCATCGAACTTTACGCAGCTTGCTGGTATGCGTGGTTTGATGGCTAACCCATCTGGACGTATCATCGAACTTCCAATCAAATCAAGTTTCCGTGAAGGTTTAACGGTACTTGAGTACTTCATCTCTACGCATGGTGCGCGTAAAGGTCTTGCCGATACAGCACTTAAGACTGCCGATTCTGGTTACTTAACACGTCGTCTTGTTGACGTTGCACAAGATGTTATCGTTCGTGAAGATGACTGTGGAACAGATCGCGGTTTATTAATTGGCGCAATTAAAGAAGGAAACGAAATTATCGAATCCTTATACGATCGTCTTGTAGGACGTTTCGCAAGAAAAACTCTGAAGCATCCAGAAACAGGCGAAGTGTTAGTTCGTGAAAATGAATTAATTACAGAAGATATTGCTCATATCATTGAAAAAGCAGGCGTTGAACAATTGTACATCCGCTCTGCGTTTACATGTAACACACGCCACGGCGTATGTAAGAAGTGTTATGGTCGTAACTTAGCTACTGGTACAGATGTAGAGGTAGGCGAAGCGGTTGGTATTATCGCAGCTCAATCTATCGGTGAGCCAGGTACACAGTTAACGATGCGTACATTCCATACAGGTGGGGTTGCTGGAGACGATATCACACAAGGTTTACCGCGTATTCAAGAGATTTTCGAAGCGCGTAATCCGAAAGGTCAAGCGGTTATCAGTGAAATCGACGGTGTTGTTGCAGCGATTAACGATGTGAAAGATCGCCAAGAAGTTGTTGTACAAGGCGATGTAGAAGCACGTACGTATGCAATTCCTTATGGTGCTCGTTTAAAAGTAGCTCCAGGACACCGCATTGAACATGGTAAAGAACTTACTGAAGGTTCTATCGATCCGAAAGAATTACTGAAAGTAACAGATATTACAGCAGTTCAAGAATACTTGCTTCGTGAAGTTCAAAAAGTATACCGTATGCAAGGGGTAGAAATTGGTGATAAACACGTTGAAGTAATGGTTCGCCAAATGTTGCGAAAAGTGCGTGTAATTGATGCTGGTGAAACAGACGTATTACCAGGAACATTACTTGATATCCACCAATTTACGGATGCGAATGCGAAAGTGTTGCTTCAAGGTAAACAACCAGCAACAGCACGTCCAATCCTTCTTGGTATTACGAAAGCTTCACTTGAAACTGATTCATTCTTATCTGCGGCATCATTCCAGGAAACAACTCGTGTGTTAACTGATGCAGCAATTAAAGGTAAGCGTGACGAACTTCTTGGCCTGAAAGAAAATGTTATTATCGGTAAACTTGTTCCAGCTGGTACAGGTATGAATCGTTACCGTAGAGTTGATCTTGTGAAAACAGCACAAGAGGAAACAAATGTAGAAAATACCGAGGTTTACGTAGAAAACTAAAATTTTCCGTCGTAAATTTTGTATAAAAAAGATAATCCTAGTTGACATGATGCAATGCAAAATGTTAATATAAGCAAGGTTGCTCCTTAATAACGTTGAATGTAATTCAACACGGTATAGTTAAAAGGTTGCGGTAGCTGGTAGCGATGCAACATAACATACTTTTTAAAACTGGATCTCAACATTATGAGATGCAAGTAGGAGCTTCAGTGATAGGAATAACAAGTTAAAACTGTTTTTGTGAGGAGAGAGCATTTGCTCTCCCTTGCAAAAACTTTGTTTTCAACTAATAATGAACCACCTGGATATGTGGTCATACAAACGTGCGAAGGGAGGATAAATTAATGCCTACTATTAACCAATTAGTGAGAAATGGACGTACTGATAAAGTATGGAAATCTAAATCACCTGCGTTAAACAAAGGTTTCAACTCTTTAAAGAAAAAAGCAACTGATATCTCTGCACCTCAAAAACGTGGTGTATGTACTCGTGTTGGTACAATGACTCCGAAGAAACCGAACTCAGCGTTACGTAAATACGCTCGTGTACGTTTAACAAATGGTATCGAGGTTACTGCTTACATCCCAGGTATCGGTCATAACCTACAAGAACACAGCGTAGTATTAATTCGCGGTGGTCGTGTAAAAGACTTACCAGGGGTACGTTACCACATCGTTCGTGGTGCGCTTGACACAGCTGGTGTTGACAAACGTATGCAAGGACGTTCTAAATATGGTACTAAGAGACCAAAACCTGCTAAGAAATAATAAAACTGAACTGAAAGGAGGAACTCAATATGCCTCGTAAAGGACCTGTTGCGAAACGTGACGTGTTACCAGATCCAATGTACAATTCTAAACTTGTAACACGCCTAATCAACAAAATGATGGTTGACGGTAAAAAAGGTAAATCTCAAACAATTCTTTATAATGCGTTCGATATCGTTCGCGAACGTACTGGTAACGAACCAATGGAAGTATTCGAGCAAGCTCTTAAGAACATCATGCCTGTTCTTGAAGTACGCGCTCGTCGTGTTGGTGGTGCTAACTACCAAGTTCCAGTTGAGGTTCGTCCAGAACGCCGTACAACTTTAGGTCTTCGCTGGTTAGTAAACTACGCTCGTCTTCGTGGTGAAAAAACTATGGAAGAGCGTCTAGCTTACGAAATCTTAGATGCAGCTAACAACACTGGTGCATCTGTTAAGAAACGTGAAGACACTCACAAAATGGCAGAAGCTAACAAAGCATTTGCTCATTACCGTTGGTAGGATTCAACGAAAAATAATTATAAGCATAAACCGCTTTATTTGTCGCTTATGGAAGTGTGGAGAGGGAGAATTCCTCTCCCTTTCAATGGGCGCTCGTTTTACATAATGAGGGTACTAGACATACTGACATATGTAACAAAATAAAGTGGCTTTTTTGCTACTTAAAATAAAAAAATCCAATCCATATTAGGAAGGAGAAAGACACCAAATGACAAGAGAGTTCTCCTTAGAAAACACTCGTAATATTGGTATCATGGCTCACATCGATGCTGGTAAAACAACAGCAACTGAGCGTATCCTGTACTACACAGGCCGCATTCACAAAATCGGTGAAACTCACGAAGGTGCATCTCAGATGGACTGGATGGAGCAAGAGCAAGAGCGTGGTATCACAATTACTTCTGCGGCAACTACAGCTCAATGGAAAGGTCATCGTGTAAACATCATTGACACTCCAGGACACGTAGATTTCACTGTAGAAGTAGAACGTTCTTTACGCGTACTTGATGGTGCGGTAGCAGTACTTGACGCGCAATCTGGTGTAGAACCACAAACAGAAACTGTTTGGCGCCAAGCTACTACTTACGGTGTACCACGTATCGTGTTCGTTAACAAAATGGACAAGATCGGTGCAGACTTCTTATACTCTGTAGGAACAATTCATGACCGTTTACAAGCAAACGCACATCCAATTCAGTTACCAATCGGTGCTGAGGATCAGTTTACAGGAATTATCGACCTAGTAGAAGAGTGTGCATACATGTATGCAAACGACTTAGGAACAGATATTCAACGTATTGAAATTCCTGCAGAACATAAAGAATTAGCTGATGAATACCGCGGAAAACTTATCGAAGCGGTAGCAGAGCTTGATGAAGAAATGATGATGAAGTACCTAGAAGGTGAAGAAATCACTGTAGAAGAGCTTAAAGCTGGTATCCGTAAGGCTACAACTTCTGTAGAATTCTTCCCAGTAATCTGTGGTTCTGCATTCAAAAATAAAGGTGTTCAAATTCTGTTAGATGCAGTTATCGACTACCTACCATCTCCATTAGACGTACCTGCTATTAAAGGTACTCTTCCGGACACAGATGAAGAAGTAGAACGTCATTCTAGCGATGAAGAGCCTTTCGCAGCATTAGCATTCAAAATCATGACTGACCCTTATGTTGGTAAGTTAACATTCTTCCGTGTGTACTCTGGTGTGTTAAACTCTGGATCATACGTGAAAAACTCAACTAAAGGTAAGCGTGAGCGTGTAGGTCGTATCCTACAAATGCACGCAAACAGCCGTGAAGAGATTTCAACAGTTTACGCTGGTGACATCGCTGCTGCTGTAGGTTTAAAAGATACTACAACTGGTGATACTCTTTGTGACGAGAAGAGCCTTGTTATCCTTGAGTCTATGGAATTCCCAGAACCAGTTATCTCTGTAGCTATCGAACCAAAATCTAAAGCTGACCAAGATAAAATGGGTACAGCATTATCTAAGCTTTCTGAAGAAGATCCAACATTCCGTGCTCACACTGACCAAGAAACTGGCCAAACAATCATCGCTGGTATGGGTGAACTTCACCTTGATATCATTGTTGATCGTATGCGCCGTGAATTCAAAGTGGAAGCAAACGTTGGTGCTCCTCAGGTAGCATACCGTGAGACTTTCCGCGCTGCTGCGAAAGTTGAAGGTAAGTTCGCTCGTCAATCTGGTGGTCGTGGACAATTCGGTCACGTTTGGATTGAGTTTGAACCTAATGAAGAAGGTAAAGGATTCGAATTCCAAAACAAGATCGTCGGTGGTGTAGTTCCACGTGAATACATCCCAGCTGTTGGAGCAGGTCTTGAAGATGCACTTAAAAATGGTGTACTAGCTGGTTATCCACTAGTTGACATTAAAGCTGCATTAGTTGACGGATCTTACCATGATGTTGACTCCTCTGAGATGGCGTTCAAAATCGCTGCATCTATGGCTCTTAAAGCTGCGGTTTCTAAATGTAACCCAGTAATTCTTGAACCAATGATGAAAGTTGAAGTTGTAATTCCTGAAGAGTACATGGGAGATATCATGGGTGACGTAACTTCTCGCCGTGGACGTGTAGAAGGTATGGAAGCTCGTGGTAACGCACAAGTTGTTCGTGCAATGGTACCACTTTCTGAAATGTTTGGTTATGCAACGGCTCTACGTTCTAACACGCAAGGACGCGGAACATTCTCAATGACATTTGATCATTATGAAGAAGTACCGAAGTCTATTTCAGAAGAAATTATTAAAAAAAATAAAGGTGAATAATTGATTTTTATCGATTGTTCAAGTATAACTACTTATGTAAGCTTAGAAAGCGGGGCTTAGGCCCCTTACTTTCTAGTCTAAATATAAAATAATCTATATAACCAAGGAGGAATTTAGAATGGGAAAAGCTAAATTCGAACGTTCTAAACCACACGTTAACATTGGTACAATCGGCCACGTTGACCATGGTAAAACTACATTAACTGCTGCTATCACTACGGTTCTTGCAAAAGCTGGTGGTGCTGAAGCGAAAGGTTACGACCAAATCGATGCTGCTCCAGAAGAAAGAGAGCGCGGTATCACAATCTCAACTGCACACGTTGAGTATGAAACTGAAACTCGTCACTATGCACACGTTGACTGCCCAGGACACGCTGACTATGTTAAAAACATGATCACTGGTGCTGCTCAAATGGACGGCGGTATCTTAGTAGTATCTGCTGCTGATGGCCCAATGCCTCAAACTCGTGAGCACATCCTTCTTTCTCGTCAAGTAGGTGTTCCTTACATCGTTGTATTCTTAAACAAATGCGACATGGTTGATGACGAAGAATTATTAGAATTAGTAGAAATGGAAGTTCGCGATCTATTATCTGAATACGACTTCCCAGGCGATGATATCCCTGTAATTAAAGGTTCTGCTCTTAAAGCTCTTCAAGGAGATGCTGAGTGGGAAGCAAAAATCATCGAATTAATGAACGAAGTTGACGCTTACATCCCAACTCCAGAACGTGACACTGAAAAAGCATTCTTAATGCCTGTTGAGGACGTGTTCTCTATCACAGGTCGTGGTACAGTTGCTACAGGTCGCGTAGAGCGTGGTATCGTTAAAGTTGGTGACGTAGTAGAAATCATCGGCTTCACTGAAGAAAACAAATCTACAACTGTAACTGGTGTAGAAATGTTCCGTAAGCTTCT
This sequence comes from Bacillus sp. 103mf, assembly GCF_900116295.1. Classification (GTDB taxonomy): domain Bacteria; phylum Bacillota; class Bacilli; order Bacillales; family Bacillaceae_G; genus Bacillus_A; species Bacillus_A bruguierae. The sequence goes on along the minus strand of NZ_FPAF01000023.1, from coordinate 14,114 downwards.
TGACCAAGCACAAGCTGGAGACAACATCGGTGCACTACTTCGTGGTGTAGCTCGTGAAGAGATCCAACGTGGACAAGTTCTTGCTAAAACTGGCTCTGTAAAAGCTCACGCTAAATTCAAAGCTGAAGTTTTCGTATTATCTAAAGAAGAAGGTGGACGTCACACTCCATTCTTCGCTAACTACCGTCCGCAATTCTATTTCCGTACAACTGACGTAACTGGTATCATCCAATTACCAGAAGGTACTGAAATGGTAATGCCTGGTGACAACATCGAAATGACTATCGAACTTATTGCTCCAATCGCAATCGAAGAAGGAACTAAGTTCTCTATTCGTGAAGGTGGACGTACTGTAGGTTACGGTGTAGTTGCAACTATCGTTGAGTAATCTCAATTGATATAAAAAACCCAAGGGATTTTCCCTTGGGTTTTTTATTTATAATAGATAAAACATATTTTTTAAGTTTTGACGAGTTTCTTCTATAATATATAAATCGTAAAACCTTGCGACCAAAAACTGTTAAAGTAATTACGACAGATGAAAACTTGAAATTCATTAAAGTACCATGTATAATAGCAAAAGTACAGTAAATGATGATGTGCACAAATAAAGTGTTGCATCTAGGCTAGAAACGTTGTATAATAAACAATGTTGGTCTTTGACTGCGATGAAGTGGAAGGTTGCTGACACACCCGGCCGCTTTGCCATGGCGAGTGTGTGGAAATTTCCATGGAGAATGTCTATTTTTAAAATAGGCGAACGAAGGAGGGAAAATAATGGCAAAAGAAAAAATTCGTATTCGTTTAAAAGCTTATGATCACCGTATTCTTGATCAGTCAGCTGAGAAAATTGTGGAAACAGCTAAGCGTTCTGGGGCGACAGTTTCTGGTCCGATCCCATTACCAACTGAAAAAACTGTTTACACGATTCTTCGTGCGGTTCATAAATACAAAGATTCTCGTGAGCAATTCGAAATGCGCACGCACAAACGTCTAATCGACATCGTGAGCCCTACTCCACAAACAGTAGACTCTTTAATGCGTTTAGACCTACCATCTGGTGTAGATATCGAAATCAAACTATAATTTATATAAGTTAAAATGTAGGAGGTGTAACTCATGACCAAAGGAATCTTAGGAAAAAAGATCGGTATGACTCAAGTATTTGCTGAAAATGGCGAGCTAATTCCTGTAACTGTTATCGAAGCGACTCCAAACGTGATCCTTCAAAAGAAAACTGTTGAAACTGATGGCTACAACGCAATTCAGTTAGGTTTTGATAACAAACGCGAAAAATTAGCTAACAAACCTGAACAAGGTCACGTTGCTAAAGCAACTACTGCTCCTAAGCGCTTCATTCGCGAACTTCGCGATGCAGACGTTGAAGGACAAGAAGTTGGTCAAGAGGTAAAAGTAGAAGTTTTCACTGCAGGTGAAGCTGTAGACGTAACAGGTATTTCTAAAGGTAAAGGTTTCCAAGGTGTTATTAAACGCCACGGACAATCTCGCGGACCTATGTCTCACGGTTCTCGTTACCACCGTCGTCCTGGTTCAATGGGCCCTGTTGCTCCGAACCGTGTATTCAAAGGCAAAAAACTTGCTGGACGTATGGGCGGAGACCAAGTTACTATTCAAAACTTAGAAATCGTTCAAGTTGATGTTGAACGTAATTTACTATTAGTAAAAGGCAACGTTCCTGGCGCTAAGAAATCTCTTGTAGTTGTTCGTAGTGCTGTTAAGGCTAGCAAATAATTTTCTATAAGAAAGGAGGAACCCCAATGCCAAAAGTAAAGTTATTTAACCAAACTGGTTCTGAAGTTGGTGAAATCCAATTAGCTGAAACTATTTTCGGTATCGAACCAAACGAAGCTGTACTTTTTGAAGCTGTAACGATGCAACGCGCATCTTTACGTCAAGGTACACACAAAGTAAAAACTCGCTCTGAAGTGCGCGGTGGAGGTCGCAAACCATGGCGTCAAAAAGGAACTGGACGTGCTCGTCAAGGTTCTATCCGTTCTCCTCAATGGCGTGGTGGTGGTACGGTATTCGGACCTACACCAAGAAGCTATGCTTACAAACTACCTAAAAAAGTTCGTCGCTTAGCTATCAAATCTGCATTAGCTACTAAAGTAGTTGAGAACAACATCGTAGTTCTTGAGGATTTAGTATTAAATGCACCAAAAACAAAAGACATGGTAGCAGTTCTTAAAGGATTAGCTGTTGAGAAGAAAGCTCTTATCGTAACTGCTGATGCAAACGAAGCTGTTGAGTTATCTGCTCGCAACATTCCTGGAGTAACAGTAATCACTGCTGATGGCGTGAACGTATTAGACGTTCTTCATCATGATAAGCTAATCATGACAAAAGCGGCAGTGGAAAAAGTAGAGGAGGTGCTTGCATAATGAAAGATCCTCGTGATATCATTAAGCGCCCAGTTATCACTGAACGTTCTATGGAAATGATGGCTGAAAAAAAATACACGTTCGATGTGGACGTTAAAGCTAATAAAACGGAAGTTAAAGATGCTGTAGAAGCGATCTTTGGTGTTGAAGTTGATAAAGTAAATATCATGAACTACAAACCAAAAGCAAAACGTGTTGGTCGTCACGCTGGTTTTACTAACCGTCGTCGTAAAGCAATCGTTAAGCTTACTGCTGACAGCAAAGAAATCGAGATCTTCCAAGGAGTTTAATCCTTACTAAAGAAGGAGGGAAAATCAGATGGCAATCAAAAAGTATAATCCGACTACTAACGGTCGTCGTAACATGACTACGAACGATTTCGCTGAAATCACGACTGATAGACCGGAAAAATCATTACTTGCGCCTTTAAGTAAAAAGGCTGGACGTAATAACCAAGGTAAAATCACTGTACGTCACCAAGGTGGCGGACACAAACGTCAATACCGTATCATCGACTTCAAACGTAACAAAGATGGAATTCCAGGACGCGTTGCTACGATCGAATACGATCCAAACCGCTCTGCGAATATCGCATTAATTAACTACGTTGACGGTGAAAAACGTTACATCCTTGCTCCTAAAAACTTAGAAGTAGGTATGGAAATCATGTCTGGCCCAGAAGCGGACATTAAAATCGGTAATGCATTACCATTAATCAACATTCCAGTAGGTACAGTTGTTCATAACATCGAGCTTAAACCAGGTCGTGGTGGACAATTAGTTCGTTCTGCTGGTACATCTGCTCAAGTACTTGGTAAAGAAGGTAAATACGTACTTGTACGTTTAACTTCTGGTGAAGTACGCTTAGTGTTATCTGCTTGTCGCGCTACAGTAGGTCAAGTAGGTAATGAGCACCATGAACTTATTAAAATTGGTAAAGCAGGTCGCTCTCGCTGGTTAGGTAAGCGCCCAACTGTTCGTGGTTCCGTAATGAACCCAGTTGATCACCCACACGGTGGTGGTGAAGGTCGCTCACCAATCGGACGTAAGTCTCCAATGTCTCCATGGGGTAAACCAACTCTTGGATTCAAGACTCGTAAGAAAAATAAAGCGTCTGACAAATTCATCGTTCGTCGTCGTAAAAAATAATGGGGTTGTAGTACGGTTCATTTCTAGAACCGTACGGCAATCACGAAGGGAGGCACCAAAATGGCTCGTAGCTTGAAAAAAGGACCATTTGTCGATGATCATTTAATGAACAAAATGACAAAGTTAAATGAAACTGAGCAAAAGCAAGTTGTAAAAACTTGGTCTCGTCGTTCAACGATCTTCCCACAGTTTATTGGTCATACAATCGCTGTATATGATGGTCGTAAACACGTTCCTGTATACGTAACTGAAGATATGGTAGGCCACAAGTTAGGTGAGTTCGCACCAACTCGTACGTACAAAGGTCATGATGCTGACGATAAGAAAACTAGAAGATAATGAGAGGAGGCACTTCAATGCAAGCTAAAGCAGTAGCGAGAACAGTTCGTATTGCTCCTCGTAAAGTTCGTTTAGTAGTAGACTTAATCCGAGGTAAGCAAGTGGGTGAAGCGATTGCTATCCTTAACCACACACCAAAAACTGCTTCTCCAGTTGTAGAAAAAGTTTTGAAATCTGCAATTGCAAATGCAGAACATAACTACGAAATGGATGTAAACAACTTAGTTGTTGAGAAAGTTTTCGTTGACGAAGGTCCAACGTTAAAACGTTTCCGTCCACGTGCAATGGGTCGTGCAAGCCAAATTAACAAGCGCACAAGCCACATTACAGTTGTGGTATCAGAAAAGAAGGAGGGATAATCGATGGGTCAAAAGGTTAGTCCAGTTGGTCTTCGCGTCGGTATTATCCGCGATTGGGAATCTCGTTGGTACGCTGAAAAAGACTACGCTACATTCTTACATGAAGACATCAAAATTCGTGAATACATTAACGTTCGCTTAAAAGATTCTGCTGTTTCTAAAGTAGAAATCGAGCGTGCGGCAAATCGTGTAAATGTTACAATTCACACGGCAAAACCTGGTATGGTAATTGGTAAAGGTGGTACAGAAGTTGAAGCACTTCGTAAAGCTCTTAATCAATTAACAGGTAAACGTGTACACATCAACATTTTAGAAGTTAAGAGAGCTGATCTTGACGCTAAATTAGTAGGCGAAAATATCGCTCGTCAATTAGAAAACCGTGTATCTTTCCGTCGTGCACAAAAGCAAGCAATTCAACGTGCTATGCGTGCAGGAGCTAAAGGTATTAAAACACAGGTTTCTGGTCGTCTTGGCGGAGCTGATATTGCTCGTGCAGAATCTTACAGTGAAGGAACTGTTCCACTTCATACACTTCGCGCTGATATTGACTATGCAACAGCTGAAGCTGATACAACGTACGGTAAATTAGGTGTAAAAGTATGGATCTACCGTGGAGAAGTCCTTCCTACAAAAAAGAAAGCTTCTGAGGAAGGAGGAAAATAATATGTTAATGCCTAAACGCGTAAAATATCGTAGAGAGCATCGTGGTAAAATGCGTGGTCGTGCAAAAGGTGGCGCTGAAGTACATTTTGGTGAGTTTGGTTTACAATCTCAAGAAGCATCTTGGATTACAAACCGTCAAATCGAAGCAGCTCGTCGTGCAATGACTCGTTATATGAAACGTGGCGGTAAAGTTTGGATTAAAATTTTCCCTTCTAAACCTTACACTGCTAAGCCTCTAGAAGTACGTATGGGTTCCGGTAAAGGGGCTCCTGAAGGTTGGGTAGCAGTTGTAAAACCTGGAAAGGTTATGTTTGAAATTGCGGGCGTATCTGAAGAGGTAGCACGTGAAGCATTACGTCTTGCAGCTCACAAATTACCAGTGAAATGTAAATTCGTAAAACGTGAAGAAAATGGTGGTGAATCTAATGAAAACTAATGATATTCGTGAATTAACCACTGCTGAAATCGAAACAAAAGTTAAAGCATTAAAGGAAGAGTTGTTTAACCTTCGCTTCCAACTTGCTACAGGCCAATTAGAGAATCCAACACGCATCCGTGAAGTGCGTAAAGCGATTGCTCGTATGAAAACTGTAGTTCGTGAAAGAGAGATCGGAATTAATCGATAAATTGAGGGGAGGTTTGCAAAGTGAGCGAACGTAACCAACGCAAAGTTTACACTGGTCGTGTTGTTTCTGACAAAATGGACAAAACGATTACAGTTTTAGTTGAAACTTACAAAACTCATTCCTTATATGGAAAACGCGTTAAGTATTCTAAGAAATACAAAACGCATGATGAGCAAAACCAAGCAAAAGTTGGCGATATCGTAAAAATCATGGAAACTCGCCCGCTTTCTGCTACTAAGCGTTTCCGTTTAGTTGAAATCGTTGAAGAAGCGGTTATTATCTAAATAGACGAATCGGAATTTTAAGTCCGAAGGGAGGTTTCATAACATGATCCAACAAGAATCTCGTTTGAAAGTAGCTGACAACTCTGGCGCACGTGAACTTTTAACAATCAAAGTATTAGGCGGCTCTGGTCGTAAATACGCAAACATCGGTGATATTATCGTTGCTACGGTAAAACAAGCAACACCAGGTGGCGTTGTTAAAAAAGGTGACGTTGTTAAAGCAGTAGTAGTACGTACGAAGAGCGGTGCTCGTCGTCCAGACGGTTCTTACATTCGTTTTGATGAAAACGCAGCGGTTATCATTAAAGACGATAAGAGCCCACGTGGTACTCGTATCTTCGGACCAGTAGCTCGTGAATTACGTGATAGCAACTTCATGAAGATCGTTTCTTTAGCTCCAGAAGTTCTATAATTTAAGGTATTGCCTTGCTAAGGAGGTGCAGAAGTAAGATGCATGTAAAAAAAGGTGATAAAGTACAGGTAATCAGTGGTAAAGACAAAGGAAAACAAGGTGTTATCCTTGCAGCTTTCCCAAAAGAAAACCGTGTTATCGTTGAGGGTGTTAACATCGTTAAGAAGCACTCTAAGCCATCTCAATTAAATCCACAAGGTGGAATTATCACGAAAGAAGCACCTATCCACGTATCTAATGTTATGCCATTAGATCCTAAAACAGGTGTACCTACTCGCGTAGGTTACAAAGTGGAAGATGGTAAAAAAGTTCGTGTTGCAAAAAAATCTGGTGAATTATTAGATAAATAAGTTCTATATGAAAGGAGGTCCCTTCATTGAATCGCCTTAAAGATAAATTCCAAAAAGAAATTACTCCTGCTCTTATGAGCAAGTTTAACTATAAATCTGTTATGGAAGTACCGAAAATCGAAAAGATCGTAATCAACACTGGTGTTGGTGACGCGGTATCCAATTCTAAAGCATTAGACAGTGCTGTAGAAGAATTAACACAAATCGCAGGTCAAAAGCCTGTTGTAACTCGCGCTAAAAAATCTATCGCAGGTTTCCGTCTTCGTGAGGGTATGCCTATCGGTGCAAAGGTTACTTTACGCGGCGAGCAAATGTATGAGTTCTTCGACAAATTAGTATCAGTTTCTTTACCACGTGTACGTGATTTCCGTGGTGTTTCTAAGAAATCTTTCGATGGTCGTGGTAACTACACATTAGGTGTTAAAGAGCAATTAATTTTCCCTGAGATTGATTATGATAAAGTAAGCAAAGTTCGTGGTATGGACATCGTAATCGTTACTACAGCGAAAACTGATGAAGAAGCTCGTGAACTTTTAACACAATTCGGTATGCCATTCCAAAAATAATGGAAGCCAACGCTAAGTAGAGGAGGCGAAAACGTGGCTAAAAAATCTATGATTGCGAAACAAAAGCGTACTCCTAAGTTTAAAGTACAAGACTATACACGTTGCGAGCGCTGCGGTCGTCCGCATTCTGTATACCGCAAATTTAAACTTTGCCGTATTTGTTTCCGTGAACTTGCATATAAAGGTCAAATTCCTGGTGTTAAAAAAGCTAGTTGGTAAAACCCACAAATGGGAAGGAGGTAAAACACATGGTGATGACAGATCCAATTGCAGATATGCTTACTCGCATCCGTAATGCGAACATGGTACGTCATGATAAATTAGAAGTTCCTGCTTCTAAAATCAAAAAAGAAATTGCTGAAATCTTAAAACGTGAAGGTTTCATCCGTGATGTGGAATACATCGAGGATAACAAACAAGGTATCCTTCGTATTTTCCTAAAATACGGTGTAAACAATGAGCGTGTAATCACTGGATTAAAGCGTATTAGTAAGCCTGGCTTACGCGTTTATGCAAAAGCTGATGAAGTACCACGTGTACTTAACGGATTAGGTATTGCACTTGTTTCTACATCTAAGGGCGTAATGACGGACAAAGATGCTCGTCAATTACAAACTGGTGGAGAAGTAGTAGCATACGTTTGGTAATATATATTTAAACGAACGGAGGTGTGACCACATGTCTCGTATTGGTAAAAAGATTCTTGAAATCCCTGCAGGTGTTACAGTTACAGTAGCAGAAAATAATACGGTAACTGTAAAAGGACCTAAAGGTGAATTAACTCGTACTTTCAATGCTGATATGGTTATCAAAATTGAAGAAAATATCTTAACAGTAGAACGTCCTACTGAACAGAAGGAACACCGTGCATTACACGGAACAACTCGTGCTCTTCTTGGAAACATGGTTGAAGGTGTAACAACAGGTTTCGCTCGCGGACTTGAATTAATCGGTGTTGGTTACCGTGCACAAAAACAAGGTGACAAACTTGTATTAAACGTAGGTTATTCTCACCCAGTTGAGATGACTCCAGAAGCTGGTCTTGAAGTTGAAGTTCCTGCTCCTACAAAGATTGTAATTAAAGGTATCGACAAGCAACGTGTTGGCGAATTTGCTGCTAACGTTCGCGCTGTACGTGCTCCAGAGCCATATAAAGGCAAAGGTATTCGTTACGAAGGCGAAGTTGTACGTCGTAAAGAAGGTAAAACTGCTAAGTAAACCCGTTAGGTGAAAGAAAGGAGTGACAAGAATGATCACTAAACCTGATAAAAATGTGGTTCGTAAGAAAAGACATGCACGTGTACGTGCAAAGCTTGCTGGTACTGCAATGCGTCCACGTTTAAACGTGTTCCGTTCTAACCAACACATTTACGCTCAAGTAATTGATGATGTAAACGGTGTAACATTAGCAAGCGCGTCAACTCTTGATAAAGAACTTACTCTTAACGGTACAAGCAACATCGAGGCTGCTACTAAAGTTGGCGAAATCGTTGCTAAGCGTGCTGTAGAGAAAGGCGTTAAAGAAGTAGTATTTGATCGCGGCGGTTACTTATACCATGGTCGTGTTAAAGCTTTAGCTGAAGCTGCTCGTGAGGCTGGCTTACAATTTTAATGGTCAAAGGAGGGAAAATTGATGCGTCGCATTGACCCAAGTAAATTTGAACTTGAAGAACGTGTAGTTACGATAAACCGTGTTGCGAAAGTTGTTAAGGGTGGTCGTCGTTTCCGCTTCGCTGCACTGGTTGTAGTTGGTGATAAAAACGGTCATGTTGGATTCGGTACTGGTAAAGCACAAGAGGTGCCAGATGCAATCCGCAAGGCTATCGAAGATGCTAAGAAAAACTTAATCGAAGTACCATTAGTTGGTACTACAATTCCACACCAAATTATCGGTAACTTCGGAGCGGGTGAAGTATTCTTAAAACCTGCTGCAGAAGGTACTGGAGTTATTGCTGGTGGTCCAGTTCGTGCGGTTCTTGAATTAGCTGGTGTACAAGATATTCTTTCTAAATCTCTTGGTTCTAACACACCAATTAACATGATCCGTGCTACTGTGAACGGATTAAAAGATCTTAAGCGTGCTGAAGATGTAGCAAAATTACGCGGTAAATCTGTAGAAGAGCTACTAGGTTAAGAAGGAGGGAAAACATAATGGCGAAAAAGTTAGAAATTACCCTCACTCGTAGTGTAATTGGTCGTCCACAAGATCAACGTGCGACTGTAGAAGCTTTAGGTCTTAAAAAGTTGAATTCAACTGTAGTTAAGGAAGAAACTCCTGCTATTCGCGGTATGATCAACAAAGTTTCTCACCTTGTAACTGTAAAAGAAGCTTAATCATAACTCATCAATATAAGGAGGTGCCTGGGAATGAAACTTCATGAATTACAACCTGCAGAAGGTTCTCGTAAAGTTCGTAATCGTGTAGGTCGTGGTATCGGTTCTGGTAATGGTAAAACTGCTGGAAAAGGTCATAAAGGACAAAACGCACGTTCTGGTGGCGGTGTTCGTCTTGGTTTTGAAGGCGGTCAAACTCCATTATTCCGTCGTTTACCAAAACGCGGCTTCACAAACATCAACCGTAAAGAATTTGCTATCGTTAACTTAACAACGTTAAATCGTTTTGAAGACGGTACAGAAGTAACACCTGAATTATTGCTTGAGACTGGCGTTATCAGCAAATTAAACGACGGTGTTAAAATTCTTGCAAACGGTGCTGTAGAGAAAAAGCTTACTGTTAAAGCTCATAAATTCTCTTCAAGTGCAAAAGAAGCTATTGAAGCAGCTGGCGGAACAGTTGAGGTGATCTAATGTTTCGCACAATCTCCAACTTTATGCGCGTTGCTGAGATAAGAAATAAAATATTATTCACTTTAGCGATGTTAATCGTGTTTCGAATTGGCACGTTCATCCCAGTGCCTCATACAAATGCAGATGTACTGAGAGCGCAAGACCAGTTGAATGTATTGGGCATTCTGAATACATTTGGCGGCGGAGCCTTAAAAAACTTTTCCATCTTTGCGATGGGAATCATGCCGTACATTACAGCATCCATCATCGTGCAATTATTGCAGATGGATGTTGTTCCTAAATTTACGGAGTGGTCAAAACAAGGTGAAATGGGTCGTCGTAAACTAGCTCAGTTTACCCGCTACTTTACAATTGTTCTTGCTTTTATTCAAGCAATCGGTATGTCAATCGGTTTTAACGGTATGGCAGGTGGACAATTAATTTTGGATCCTAGCTGGTCAACTTATTTATATATTGCAACGGTACTAACTGCCGGAACTGCATTTTTAATGTGGTTAGGTGAGTTAATTACAGCAAAGGGAGTAGGAAATGGTATTTCTATTATTATCTTTGCAGGTATTACCGCAGCGATCCCAAATACTATAAATCAAGTGTACGCACAGCAGTTCCAAGATGCCGGAGATCAATTGTTCATTCGTATCGTAAAAGTCGGTTTGATTTTGTTAGCTGTGTTAGCAGTTATTGTTGGTGTTATTTACATTCAGCAAGCTGTTAGAAAAATCCCGATTCAATATGCGAAGCGCGTAACTGGAAACGGTGGTTATACTGGAGCACAAAACACTCATTTACCACTTAAGGTAAATAGTGCTGGTGTTATTCCAGTAATTTTTGCTGTTTCATTCTTGATTACGCCTCCGACTATTGCACAGTTTTTCCCGAAACATGAAATATCGCAGTGGATTATTAAAAACTTTAACTATTCTCATCCAGTGGGTATGATCGTATATGTTGCACTAATTATTGCCTTTGCATATTTCTATGCATTTGTTCAAGTAAATCCTGAACAGATGGCTGAAAACTTAAATAAACAAGGTGGATATGTTCCTGGTATTCGTCCGGGTAAGAATACAGAACAGTATCTAACAAAGATCTTGTATCGTTTGACCTTTGTAGGTGCAATTTTCTTAGCAGCGATTGCAATCCTGCCTGTTTTATTTATTAAATTTGCAAACCTGCCACAATCTGCACAGATAGGTGGAACAAGTTTACTAATTGTTGTCGGTGTTGCTTTAGAAACAATGAAGCAGCTCGAAAGTCAATTAGTAAAACGCCATTACAAAGGGTTTATCAAACAGTGAGTAAGCGGGAAGATTCATCTTCCCTGTATGCTCATTCATGAGGGGGAATACAGATGAACTTAATTTTAATGGGGCTTCCAGGTGCCGGTAAAGGCACACAGGCCGAAAAGATTGTTGCCAAGTATAACATCCCTCACATTTCAACAGGAGACATGTTTCGTGCTGCTATGAAAGATGAAACTGAACTTGGTTTACAAGCTAAGTCCTTTATTGATAAAGGAGCACTTGTACCAGATGAAGTTACAATTGGAATCGTGCGTGAGCGTTTAAGTCAAGAAGACTGTGTAAAAGGCTTCTTATTAGATGGTTTTCCACGAACAGTTGCACAAGCTTCAGCTCTTGAAGAAATCATGAAAGATCTTGGCAAAAAGATCAATTATGTTTTAAACATTAATGTGGATTCAGGATTGCTGTTAAAACGTTTAACAGGCCGTCGCATTTGTAAAGAGTGCGGTGCGACTTACCACTTAGAATTCAATCCGTCAGCAAAAGAGGGCGTGTGCGATAAATGTGGTGGCGAGTTATATCAGCGTTCTGATGACAACGAAGAAACTGTAGCAAATCGTTTAGAAGTGAATATTAAGCAAACAAAGCCGTTGCTTGATTTCTACGAAGAGCTTGGTTACTTAAAAAGCATTAATGGTGAGCAAGATATCGATAAAGTATTTGCTGATGTCGATCTTCTCATCGGAGGCTTAGCGTAATGATTATTTGCAAAACTCCTCGCGAAATCGAGATTATGCGAGAAGCTGGCAAGATTGTTGCTTTAACTCATCAAGAGTTAAAAAGGCATATTGCCCCAGGAATTACAACGAAAGAGCTCGATCAAATAGCGGAAAAAACGATTCTAAAATATGGCGCTGTGCCATCTTTTAAAGGATATAACGGATTTCCGGGAAGCATTTGTGCTTCGGTAAACGAAGAGCTTGTACACGGGATTCCAGGAAAGCGCAAGCTCCAAGAAGGCGATATTATTAGTATCGATATTGGCGCGAAATATAATGGATATCATGGAGATTCTGCATGGACGTATCCAGTAGGAAACATTTCCGAATCTGTTCAAAAGCTACTTGATGTCACAGAAAAATCGTTGTATCTTGGTCTAGAACACGCAAAACCGGGCGAGCGATTATCTAATATTTCACATGCGATTCAAACGTATGTTGAAGATAGTGGATTCTCGATCGTTAGGGAGTATGTCGGTCACGGAATCGGGCAAGACTTACATGAAGACCCACAAATCCCGCACTATGGTCCACCAAATCAAGGGCCTAGATTAAAACCGGGAATGGTCATTTGTGTTGAGCCGATGGTGAACCAAGGAAGACGATATGTAAAAACACTATCTGATGACTGGACAGTGGTAACGGTAGATGGTAAATGGTGTGCACATTTTGAGCACACGATTGCTCTTACAGAAGCAGGATACGAAATCCTTACCACTTTATAGGTAGCTGGCTCTCCGGAATTTCAGAACAGTGTAGAATGTTACTGATTTGAAGAAGGGAGAACATTGAATGGCTAAAGATGATGTAATTGAAGTCGAAGGTACCGTTATTGAAACGTTGCCAAATGCTATGTTCAAAGTAGAATTAGAGAATGGGCATGTTGTATTGGCTCACGTTTCTGGTAAAATCCGTATGAACTTCATTCGTATTTTACCAGGAGATAAAGTTACGGTAGAATTATCTCCGTACGATTTAAATCGTGGTCGTATCACGTACCGCTTTAAATAATATAGCACTCCGTAATCTTTAAGGAGGTTCGAGACATGAAAGTAAGACCGTCAGTTAAGCCGATCTGCGAAAAATGTAAAGTTATTCGTAGACGTGGAAAAGTAATGGTTATTTGTGAAAACCCTAAACATAAACAAAAACAAGGTTAATCAGAAGGAGGTGCATTCGGAATGGCACGTATCGCAGGTGTAGATATTCCTCGTGACAAACGCGTTGTTATTTCTTTAACTTACGTATTCGGCATTGGTCGCACAACTGCTGAAAAAATTCTTGCTGAAGCTGGTGTTTCTTCAGAAACACGAGTTCGCGATTTAACTGAAGACGAATTAGGACGTATCCGTGATATCGTCGATCGTATCAAAGTTGAAGGAGACCTTCGTCGTGAAGTATCCCTTAACATTAAACGTCTAATGGAGATCGGTTCTTACCGTGGTCTTCGTCACCGTCGTGGTTTACCAGTTCGTGGTCAAAACTCTAAAAACAATGCTCGTACACGTAAAGGTCCACGTCGTACAGTAGCAAATAAAAAGAAATAATAAGTAAAGGAGGTTGAACTAACAATGGCACGTAAAACAAACACTCGTAAAAAACGTGTGAAAAAGAATATTGAAGCTGGTGTAGCTCATATTCGTTCTACTTTCAACAACACAATCGTAACACTTACAGATACTCACGGTAACGCGCTTTCTTGGTCTAGTGCTGGTGCACTTGGTTTCCGTGGATCTCGTAAATCTACTCCATTCGCTGCACAAATGGCTGCTGAAACTGCTGCTAAAGTTGCAATGGAGCACGGTTTAAAAACTTTAGAGGTTACTGTAAAAGGTCCTGGTGCTGGTCGTGAAGCTGCAATTCGTGCTCTTCAAGCTGCAGGTCTAGAAGTAACAGCAATCAGAGATGTTACTCCAGTTCCTCATAATGGATGTCGTCCGCCAAAACGTCGTCGTGTTTAATTTTTCTGTATAGAATTTTCCCTTTTGTCTATAATGGATATGATGCATTATCGAGAAATTTCGTACAGAAACATCGCTTGTTGTGCACAATCGGGAACTGCCTAAGGGGGACTTTCGGTTAGACAGAGGTTTTTCCTTTGTTTAGCCGAGGTTTCGACGTTTTGAAGGAGGG
>NZ_FPAF01000005.1 GCF_900116295.1 Bacillus sp. 103mf | reverse complement strand
GCAGGATATTTTGTCTATCAAAATAAACCAAATATATTACTTGTATCTGGAAATCAACAACAAGTAGAAAAAGTAATAGAAGAATATAAGTCTAAATTAGCTTCTTCTACGTACTATAAAGAAAAAATTTTATGTAAGGATAATGAAAAACAATTATGTGATAATTTTAATACAAATTTAAGAATTTTGAATAAAACTACAGCTGAAAAATTAATACAGGAAAAGATGTTACAAAAATCAATAGGTCCACGTGTTACAGAACCAATTCATTCTTTACCATCAATTACAAAAGAAAAAGGTGTTGTGTATGGAAAAGACATTTCTAGTGAAGATATAAAGGTTGAAAATTATATAATTCCTGTAACAAGAGGAGAAGGTGAATTAGGTATTGGTGTAGGACAAGGACAAAAAATACAGTCTAAATTAATTATTGTTGATGATTCTATTTATAAAGAACTGCCATTGAAAGAAAATACTTTTGGTATATTGCGTTTTGATATTAAAAACATTTTAATGGATAATGTTCCAGGTCTAGGAGTTGTAGAAAAATCGTATTCAGAAGTAGAGACGATAAGAGTAAAAGCTAATAAAAAGATTAATTATTAACGTGCTATTTTTAGTTTTAATAGGGGTCACTATACATGCCCATCAGCTTAAGAGATTTTAATACCCTCAAATACAAAAAAACGTTATCCTTTCTAAATAAAATAAATTAGAAAGGATGACGTTTTCTTATGCATTTTTCAATTCAAGATGAATTACAATCATTTGCGGAAGAATTACAACGATATGTTACACCTGTATTCTTAGAAGAACTTGCAAGAGAAATTGGATTTATAAAGAGAAAACGTAAGTTTTCTGGCTCAGACTTAGCTACTATGTGTATTTGGATTAGTCAACAGGTGGCAAGTGATCCCTTAGTCCGATTATGTAGTAGGCTTCATGCAGCTACTGGTACTTTACTTAGCCCTGAAGGCTTAAATAAACGTTTAAATGCGAAAGCAATTTTGTTTTTACAAAATATTTTTTCTTTACTCTTACAACAAAAAGTATGTGAACAAACGCAAATTTCTAACCAGCTTTTCTCTTATTTTCAACGAATCCGTATCCTAGATGCCACCGTATTTCAAGTGCCAAATGCTTTAGAAAATGTATATCCAGGCTCTGGAGGATGCGCCCAAACAGCCGGAATCAAAATTCAATTAGAATATGATCTGCACAGTGGGGAGTTTCTTAACTTTCAAGTTGGACCAGGAAAAAATAATGACAAAACATTTGGTACGGAATGCTTAGATACCTTACGGCCAGGAGATTTATGTATTCGTGATTTAGGTTATTTTTCATTGGAAGACTTAGATCAAATGAATCAAAGAGGTACATATTATATTTCTCGTTTAAAATTAAATACAAATGTATATATGAAAAATCCAAACCCCGAATACTTTAAAAATGGCGCTATTAAGAAACAATCGGAATACATACAAATCGATGTAAAACAGATTTTGAAACAACTACAGCCTGGGGAAACATTTGAATTAAAACAGGCTTATATCGGTGATAAACAACAACTGTTTGCACGTATTATTTTTCATCGATTAACAGAAAAGCAACTACAAAAACGAAGAGCAAAGATTGCAGAAAAAGAAAAATCACAAAATAGAACGTACTCAGAGAAGAGCAAAATGATAGCGGGATTAAACGTATATGTGACAAATACACCTTGGGAATGGGTTCCGATGGAACAGGTACATGAGTTGTATACGTTACGTTGGCAAATAGAGATATGTTTGAACAACCTACTCCTGACAATAACATGACTGGAACAACTAAAGCTAACATTTTACGTTTCATACTCACCTACCCCTTTATTTGTTTATCTGTTACTTAATCTTTTTCATTTCCTTATGCCCTTCATCTATTAACTTAGAAGCGGTTTTTAGTTCATCAACTGCTATTTCTACGCTTACTTTGTCTCCCATAGATAAAGCAGTTTGCATATGGTCTACCCCTGCTTTTACATATGTCATTGCTTCATCTACCTTATTGTGTACAGGGAAGTATTTTTGGTCGTACTCTAATTTTTTTACCTTGTCTACTGTATCTAGGAAAGGTTCAGAAAGCTCTCTAAACTCAGTTGCTTTTTTATACTGTGATTTCTTGATATTGATAAGGTTATCAATATCTCTAGCTTGGTCTGTAAAATCTTTCATTAGATATTTTAGGTTTTTAGGGTAGTCTTCTGGTTTATTTTGCTCTATTGAAACTTTAATTTCTTCTTTTTCTTTCTGATTGTTTACACAACCTACCGCTGATAATAACATGACTGGAACTATTAAAGCTAACATTTTACGTTTCATTATGTATACTCCTTTTTAACAGTGTTGTAATTGACTAACATATGGAACTGTAACATAAAATAAATAAACAAATATAAGCTCATTTTTTGTCTTTAAAGGGAATCCCTCCTTTTTTTTCGTATTTTCATTTAATGAAAAGTAATTCTCCAAATAAAATAAAAGAACTTGTAGCTAAATATTTTAGCTCATCAAAACAAAATATACATTCTACACAATCGGGGTAATTCCTAAAATATGGTTTGTTAACATCATTATATAACATAATTATGAATTTTTGTTAAAAATTCTATATTCTTGGATAAATTGCACTCCACTTTCTTACTTGTTTTTATTTACATGTAGTTTAACCATTTGAAAGTAATAAAGTGGTAGATGGATTTATTCATGTTGAACATATAATCGTTGTCAATATTGATACACAAAAAGCAACCGTTTATTATACGGATGCTTTTTGATTGCAAATATTATTAAAATTAAATGAATTTCTTAATTTATATCCTTTTCAGATTCAGCCCAGCTATACCCTATTTTATCGAAAGTAAACTTTTACCCAAAAGTTTACATTGTAACCTACCGAGCGATATAAGCATCGACTTGAAAGAAGCAGGCTCATTCTGGACCTTTTTTCGTCATGGCTTCATGAACAGAAAGATCGTGTTTTACCAAAAAGTGCGCTAGGAAAAGCCATCACTTATTGTTTGAATCAATGGAAGCATCTTAAAGCCTTTTTATTAGATGGTCATTTAGAAATTGATAACAATAGAAGTTAACGTTCTATTAAACCGTTTGTAATCGGGAGGAAGAATTGGATGTTCTCAAATACACCGCGAAGTGCTAGAGGAAGTACCATCATGTATAGTGTGGTGGAAACCGCAAAAGAGAACAATCTAAGTCCCTATCATTATCTTCGTTATTTGTTTGAAACGCTTCCTAACATCAATTTAAACAATAAAGAAGAAATTGATAAAGTCTTGCCGTGGTCAAAAGATTTACCATCTAGCTGTAGAGTGCCGAAAAAAAGTGAAGCAAACAAAAAATAACTCCAAAATCAACTTTTATTGTATATTTTGGAGTTACTTGACGTTTACTTTGCAACGAAAGAGAACCGCAACACTGCCTAAAACCTGGGCGCTTATCACATCCACAAACACACAAAATTAAGAAGCCTTCTTCATTCGTTGTTGCTCTTTAATTTGTTCAGCAACAGCTGCAACATGAATACATTCCATATATAGGTTGTCAGCATCTGTATCTTTCACGCTAACTTTTATACTTGTATACTCAAAATCCCTTTGATTTGTTTTTGGATGGTAAAACATGTTTCTCTACTCTTTCATATAGAGTAAGCAATTGCTTGATAAAAGAAAATTTCGGTACTAACCAATACGAAAATAACGCTGAAACACATCCTATTAAAGCCCCTATTGCAACATCAAAAGGATAATGAACCCCCACCCAAATACGAGAGATCGCTACACAAAATGCAAGTATAAGCCATAACCATCCAGTCTTTTTACGAACAAGCCAAAGCGAAAAACAAATCGAAAAAAAGAGAATCGTATGGTCACTAGGAAATGAATTATCTACAGCATGGTTGACAAGTTTATTAACATCAGGCAATACTGCAAACGGTTGATAATTCAAATAAAATTTCCCTGCTATTTTTCCAAGCACCTCAGCAATCACAAAAGCAACCATCGCTTTAATAACCATCATCCTACTTTTTCTGGATCCGGTAAACCAATAAGCTATAATAATTAAACCAAAAATATATACCATATATTCTGCCAAAAATATCATGGCTGAGTTTAGGAATGAATATTGTTTACCTAAATCATTGATTGCTCGAAAAATATCAATATTGAATTGAGAAAAAGACATTTTCAAATCCCTCCTTTATAGTAAGGTGCTTACCTGATCGCCATATACCTTCATTACATGAATAGTTTTGATTATTGTACTCATCTAAAAATACCAACCTTCTTGTACGCTTATAATTTTATTATGGGAAAAAAGGTTTAAATGGGACTTAACTACTTCTTAACTATGTGAATGTATTGTTTCTTCCTCTAACATGACGTTTTCCATACGTACGTATATTTCGACTAACGTTTTTAAACGCGAGCTGAGAAAACGTCATCTTCCTTCCCCTCCCACGCCTTTTTTACTTTCATAAAAATAGGTATCACCATGAGTATGACATCTCCTTCTTCTTTCTTCTTTCTTCTTTTTCACTATAATAAAAAAAGAAAAAGGAAAACATCGAACTTTCTTACATACATTCGTGTATTCTTACAGTTTTGTCATTTTTCTCGTCATTTTGTAAATGTGTTCATCGCCTTGCCTTTCGCTATTTTCAAAAACTCTTGTAACTCTGGGTTTATATTCGTCTTTCGGTATACAACGGCTAGTTCCGCAACAATTTTAGAATCACATATTTCTTTGTAGACAACTTCTGATTGATATAATTTATTTGCAGACACGCACAGAATGGATTTTCCCATTTTTTTCTACTTATGTATTGAATCTTAATTTTTGAATACATTATAATAATTCTATATGGAAGATTAAGGAGGAAAATGATGAGATTGAAAGTAAGCTTTACTTGCAAAGTAATTCCTCTCTCGTATCGTTTTATATTTGTGAGTTTTATCAAAGAAGCTCTAAAAACATCAAATGCAGTATATGCAGAGAATCTATATGTCTTTGAGAATAAACCAAATAAAAAAAGCAAGAATTTTACGTTTTCGTAATAGGGGTATTGATACATACCATCAAGCCATGAATTTTTTATAACCATTTGCTACTTTGCCTCTGGTTACAAGAACGCTGGTACTGGGCAAGATAGAAAAAGAAGAACCCGTTTAGGTTCTTCCTTTAAAAGAATACAGAAGTTACTTAACAGCAATCGGATTATTCTTTATCTTCTATTTCTTCTGTATCATATAATAAATCTTCATTCACAACATATATTGGACTATTTGCAATATCGATACAAAGTACTTAAGACCACGGTATCGCAAAACGTTCATATACATCTCACCAGAATTCCATGGATTACCTTTCGAACTCTACCATTTAACTACTGATATTAACCAAGATTCATGTCATCCGTAATATAGTTCTAATTCAAATCATATTGTTTATCTCAGTAATAATTGAAGCATCTTGTGCTTGAACTTCAATATATGATGAATCAAAAATTTTGCAGAAAATTTCACATCTATCTCGAAGATACGTTTCAAGTTCATCCATCCATAGAATTAAATACGTTTGTTTTAATACTATTTATCATCTGTTCTATTTCTTGACCACCAATAATAAATCTTTCAGAGATATATTCATCATTTAAAAATGATAAATCCAATGGTTCGAACACAACCACATTTCGATTAAGAAATCCTCTTAATTTAACGTAACTTTTATATCCCTGTTTATCTCTTAAGAACCTTTGCAACAGAATCTATAAAAAACAACTACATTTTAAGATGAATTAATTTGTCGTTAAGAGAAAGTTTTCTTGCTTCAACTAATAAAATAGAGTCCCAAATTTCCATTATAATATTTATACCTGTGGAATATTGACTACTCCATTCTTTTTCATTTTGTAAATTAAATTTAACTTCACTTAAATTTGGATCTTGATAATAAATTGTTGTCAATTCTAAAAAATCCATTTTTTCTCTATCATAAAATTCAAACCTAAGATTTTCATCATCTTTAACATAATAAAATGACGAAACATCTATAAATACCATTTTAACATCCTTTATAACTCCATTATCAATTACCTGTAATATGAATTGAATATTATTATTTAACAAATTTATATGAGTATCTAAAATTTTAGCGCTCCATAAATCATCTAATATTGATTGTATATCAATATCCTTCATGTAGTTTCTCTTCCTTCTGAAATATATTATGAAAAACACTACACCTTAATTTTCAAAATAAAATGTTAAATCTAACTGTCGTTTTCTATTATTTACAAAATCATTCTTTTCGAATATTTGATTTTGGATGTAAAAATCTATCTTCTGTATATTTGTTTTTAGATCAAATAAAAACTCTTTTAAATCAAAATACTCTTCATTCATATATACAGCCCCTTCCATAATAGAGAAAGTCCTTGCTGTTTGATCTACATCTATATTTAAAATACATGGATATAAAATATCGTCTTTATTTATCACTAAGTCTGCTCTTATAAAGACATCCATATTATCTAATTTAAATATGTCCTTAATAATTGACGGTCGGACCCACGTTTCATCTTGAAACACTTCACTTTCATTTTCTAAATCCCATTCCCAAACCGCAGAAACAGAAAAATCTTCAAGGCTTAACTCCTCTATCGATTTCCCAGTAGAAGAATCCATTGTTGATTTAACTTCTTTAACTACTTCAGGGATAAGATTATTTAAATACATCCTTTTCTCATCAATTTTCGCTTCCTTAATAAGAGGATATAAATATAATGTACTCATAATTCTTGAATCACTATCACCACTTAATTCTAATTCCATTTCTACAGAAAAAGTCCTTATTGATAAATAGTCAATTTGAATATTCCCATTAAGAATCTCAAAAAATTGGCCTTCTATATTTAGCTTTGATTCTTGAAAACTAAATTCTTTATAATAATAACTATGATCCTTATGAATAAAATCTGGATATTTATTTAAATATATATCCAAAAAATCATCTTCCACAAGCAATTTATATGTTGGACAAACAATTTCTAACTGTAACTTTCTACTTTTAGCTTCTAATACAATAAAATCATCATATATTATACATAATACTTTCGGTATTACAATTTTTTGTTCACCTAACATAAGCATTGATGGCTGTCTTTTTATCATTTATAACCTCCTAATTTATGTCACCAATTGAACTGCTTACTTAAAATATCCGTGCTTATTTGAATAGTAGACTCCTTGTACAAAAGCTTTCTGGTTCTGGTGCAAAAACTTCAGGGAAATTGCAAATAATCTCTAAATCTTGGACATACTGATACTATTACTCTAAAAAGGTGTGTGATCAGTATGAAAAGGAGAATCCACTTTGGATTCTCCTTTTATAAATCGCACTTTAAAAAAGTATTAAATGTGTCCCCTCATACTCATCCATACCGCTACAATGAATTACAGAAATTATTAATAGGTGTATGAACCATAAAGAGAATTATCTGGGTTCTTTGAAGTTTAAAAAATTCATAACAGAAATCGCTCACTTATCATTTTAATTTTCAATGTTATCTAATTGAGTCTTATAATCTTCACTACAATCTGGATGAGTTGGTAAAAACCCTCTTTCATCAGGTAATAAAATTCTTAAAACCTCTCGGTTCATTTCTTTAAAAGATTTCATAATGATTGGATAACCTTCAATAATATTATTATACTCTATCCCTTGCTCAAACTTTTCTCCACGTTTAATTTTTTCTACAATTGTATAAAAAATATCTTGTGCTACTTCCGGATCCATATTTAATACTATTTGTAAATCCCGATGACTATAAGTTTCTGCTAGTCCATGCGTATGATAGTTCGCATGAATGTGATCATTATCTTCGGCTAATATAGAATGGGTATACCACCCATATTCTTGTAACATTTGTTTTTCCCATGCATCTTCATCTATGTCCAAATCTTCGCCCAGCAAATTTGGATCATACCAAACATCTTCATAATCTCCTGCAATTAAAAATCTCCACCCAGGCGGTAAGCCTAAATACTTCTTTACCTCCGGTGCCCATCCATCAATATGCTGAACATGTAAAGGAATAAAGAAATCCGGTTCTAGTCCCATCTCTTCTCCCGCCCAAATATACCAACCAGTTGTATCTCCCTCTAAAGGCATTCGAAGACCATTAATAGGTGTTTTACCATTTTTTACATTTTGTGATATTCCTAATTTCAAGTTATCAGGAGATTCTACATACTCCGCTTTATACTTCTCACATAACCTTATTTGCTCTTTAATATATTTTTCCATTTACCTCTTCTCCTCCTAAGATATCAGAATCCATGATTTTTCTTGTGTTTTTTTGAATAACTAGACATATGGCCCCCTTGTCGATTTGAACATCTTGTACATTGTGGTTGAACCGCCGTAGTCCATTTGCGTCATACGAAAGAGATTCATTCCCGGATTTGATTAACTTACACGTTGTACTAAATAAAAGAAAGGAACCTTTTAAAGGATTCCTTTCCTGCTTCTGTTACTTTTACGTTTGTGCGTTTTCCAAAGCCGTCATAGCTGTATTCTTTCATTGTACCATTTGGCAATGTTTCTTTTGTTAATTGATTAATAGCGTCATATACGTATGTTGTTTTTTCTATTTTGTCACCGTTTTTACGTTCAACTGCGGTGCGGTTGCTTGTTGCATCATACGTATACGATTCTTCTAAAATGCGATGTGAATCTTTTGTACCAATCTGTAAGTTTCTTTGTATGGTCATACGTAAATTGGGCCGCTGTGTCATTGCCAGCCTGGTAACGAACAACGTTTCCAAATTCGTCGTAATTAAAATAGAACGTTTTTCCGCTGTCAGTTACTTTCGTATTTTGATTTAAGGCGTTATATTCATAGTTTGTTGTGTTGTTGCGGGAACCATATTTGCCAAATCTACAGGATTTCAAAGTCTTCATTATGCCCCATGTACCATAGAGGGAATCGAGCCCATTCATACTCTATATAAACAAAGGCGAAGTCTTCAAGCAGACTCCGCCTTTTCGATGTATCATGAATTATAGAAACCACTAGCTACTGCATAATATTTCCTCATACTTTTATATCCCTTTTTACTTCTTGAGAAACTTTGTAACAGAACCATTTTAAGGATGTACTCCTTATTCTCCTTTTTCGGGGGACGTGCAAAACATCCTAAGTTGATAAGCATGTGTCACTAGGCCAAATCGGTACAATTTTTATGTTTTTTTTGAATACAAATCCCCCCCACAGAGAAAACCTCCATGGAGGGATTACTTGCAAACAAGTATTTTTACTATTCATTCCCAAAACTATTCCAATATTAAAAATTCCAAGTAACATTTATTTCTTCAAAAGACTCTTTGCTTTCTTTAAGCCCTTCATCATCAATTACACCCATCATACCTACCTCATGTTCAGAAAGAATAATTCTCTCTTCGGGATTTTTTATTTTCTTAGCAAAGATTAATTGTAATAATTCTAATTGTTGTTCAGCCATTTCGTATTCTTCTTCTAAGGTTTCTATTGCAGATGTAATATCCTCCAATTGTAGATTCAATAAAAAGCCGCCATGTTCTTGTAAATCTTCAAATGTGTCCATTGAATATGCATTATTATTTTCAATCCAAAATGATGAAGTAATTAATGGTATTGTTTCTCCTTCAACATCTTCTAATAAATATTGAAATGTTTCCGCTTTAGCTATTTCTTTCAGTTTGTCCGATGCTTCTTCAAAATAGGTCGATGCTTCTTTTACCAGCTCGCTTCTTTCACTATTTAAATCTTGGAATGCAGCAATACAAAAATCTGGATGAAAAGTTATCGTACCTCGCGCCCCTTCTCCATCCTGCAAATTATAATTAAAACCATCCCACGAATTTTCATACGATAATTCAGGATAATGCGCTACATTAATTGCATGTGCAATAGATTTTAAAATACTCCTTTTCCATAAATCCATTCTATTTATATCTAGTCTTTTTTTTAGCATATGATATCTCCTCTATATTTAATATTTATTAGATTTTTTTCTATTCTCTGCGCGGGATAACACTTGTGCATTTTTATAGCTGTTACTTCCACCTTTACTTTTAGGTTTGATATGATCAATTTGCCATTCATTCGGACATGGTGTTTGTCCCTTTTTACTTTTCTTTGGTTTACAAAGTACCTTTCCAGATAAATCTGATTTAACTACTCCACCATTCCTTTTCATATTTGCTGCTATTATATTTCGTTTTGTGTTGCTGTAAAATTTTTACCCTTACCTACATCTTTTGAATCTTTTAGATGTCCATATGGGGAATTTTACCTTTATAAGTCTGTACCTTTTGAATTTTTTTGTAAAGTTTATATCCTTTATATCCAACCACTACAACTATCGCTTTTGCCCATTTCCCATCCGGATCCACCATCATCACCGGATTATTATCCGCATACATATACCCATTCTGCGTAATCGGACCATCCTTATCACCCGGGTCCGAATCCACTGACAAGAACACACCATGAGTTAGATTGTAATATCTCGCTATCAGATAATACATCCCAATCTCTTTATCATACATATATCCCGCATATCCAAATGGATTCTCTGCTGCGATGCCTTTTGTGTCACTCTTTAAGACATTGCTCCATGCATCGTATTCGTAGTTTGCTACAACTTCTCTATTTTGATCTATCATCGCAAATACATCACCACGAGGATTATAGTGATAGTATAATGTTTGTCCTTTTGATTTTATAATCAACAAATATTAATGTATACCAAAAGAGAGAAGAGCCTACATCAGCTCTTCCCTCTTTCACTTCTTCTGCACCATATAACAAATATTCATTTTCCAATTTCAATACTGTTTATGAGAAACTACAAGATGCGCTTTAAGATTATCATGGATAGTATAATCTATATTTCCCCATACTCTCCCTTTATCTAAATTTATTATATCAACTACACACATTCTTTTTATAGCTTTTCAATTTTCCAAATTAAATTATATGGATGCTCCTTTTCTAAAAAAGTTAGTACCCATGTCTCTTTCCCTCTATCATTCGTCAAAACCACTTTATGGTTTAACTTCCAAACTAAATCACTAACATGACTAAATATTTCTGTTTCGTATGTCTCCTGTTCTCTAATAAGCTTTTCTTGTTTAATTAACCTTTTAGTTCTAAATTCTCTTATTTCAAGGTAAATATCCGCATAAGAAACTTCATGTTGACAAACTATATTACATACATATTTTTTGTTCGGACTATTTTTTTTTATATATACAAGTTCATTTTTATAATCCAATTCCAGTATCTTATTGTATACTTTTTCTAACTCTTCTACATCCCAATCATATTTCACAGCTAGATTCTTAATTTCTGAATGTATAATCTGGAGGGCCAGTTCTTTTTTCTTTCTATCAGGCAAATCTGAAAAATTCTGTTCATTTCCAAATTCCACAAAAACATTAATATATTCAGGGAAATTTCGATATTCCTTCTCCCACTGATTTAATAATGAAATATCATCTACACAGTGAATCAGAATACCTTTTTCATAGTCGGTTCTTAATTTTGGTATATATCTCCAATATAAAGAAGTGATACATCTCGTTTCTTTAAAAAAAGATGTATCTTCATCGTAGTTACTTGAAGATGTTAATTTTAATGTTTCTATGTTACTTATACGTTCTTTTCTTTTTAGGAATGTTAATTGAATATCTTTTACAACCGGCATCTACTCTCTCCTTACTAACCCTACGGTCGACTATGGAAGGGTTTCGCTAATGGTTTTCCTTGTATTCTATTAATATACTTTACATGGTATTTTTCCCAACGCTCTGCTTTAGCTCGACCTCTTAAATCCACTCTAACAATTCTTGATGCATAATTATTACCGTAATTTCTATTAAAGTTCCTTACTTGTTTCTCAGCTCTTGCTGATTTACCATTCTTCTTAATTCTATCACCGCTAATTCCAACTTTAACAACTTGTTTACTTTTAGTATTATAAATTTCATAGCCATGATATGTTTGAGGGTTCTTTTTACTATTAGAATGTCTATTCTGTTGTTTATTTGTTTGTTTTATTTTTTTATTATAGTTATTAACTTTTTTAATTTGTTTATATCCTTTGTATACTTTATACGCTCTATATCCACCTATTGCAACTGGAATTAATAACTGTGCATAATGTCCATCTGGATCCACCATCATCACCGGATTATTATCACCATAATTATATCCATTCTGCGTCAACGGATCATCCTCATCACCCGGATCAGGATCCACAGACAAGAACACGCCATGAGTTGGATTGTAATATCTTGCTATTAGATAATACATCCCAATCTCTTTATCATACATATATCCTGCATATCCAAATGGATTCTCTGCTGCAATACCTTTTGTATCACTCTTTAAGACATTGCCCCATGCATCGTATTCATAGGTTGCTACTATTTGTCCATTTTCATCTGTCATCGCAATGACGTCGCCGCGTGGGTTGTAGTGGTAGTATACCGTTTGGCCTTGGGATTTCATCGCAAGACGGATGCCATCTACTGAGTATACATATTGACGAAGGACGTTTCCGTTTCCATCTGTTTCATATAATGGGTTGATACTGTCGCCGTCATAATGATAACGCGTCGTTGTACCATCTACTGTTTTTTCAATGCGACGTCCATCGTCATCGTATTTATATGTCGCAAATGGTGTACTTTCGCCCTGTTTTGTAATGGCTACAAGTTGGTCTGCTTCGTTCCATGTGTATTTGTATTTGCCATCGGATGTACGGTTTCCGTTGGCGTCATACGTTAGAGACTCGTTTCCAAATTTCGTTAGTTGGTTGCCGTCGTTAAATACGGCTGTTGTCGATACAGCTGTTTTTCCTGCTTCTGTTACTTGTATGCCTATGCGGTTTCCAAAGCCGTCATAGCTGTACTCTTTCATTGTACCATTTGGCAATGTTTCTTTTGTTAGTTGATTGACAGCGTCATATGCGTATGTTGTTTTTTCTGTTTTGTCACCGTTTTTCCGTTCCATTGCGGTGCGGTTGTTTGTTGCATCATACGTATACGATTCTTCTAAAATACGCTGTGAATCTTTTGTACCAATTTGTAAGTTTGTCAGTTTCTTTGTATGGTCATACGTAAATTGGGCCGCTGTGTCATTGCCAGCTTGATAACGAACGACGCTTCCAAATTCGTCGTAATCAAAATAGAATGTTTTTCCGCTGTCAGTTACTTTCGTATTTTGATTTAAGGCGTTAT
This sequence comes from Bacillus sp. 103mf, assembly GCF_900116295.1. Lineage (GTDB taxonomy): Bacteria > Bacillota > Bacilli > Bacillales > Bacillaceae_G > Bacillus_A > Bacillus_A bruguierae. The sequence continues at coordinate 274,849 of NZ_FPAF01000005.1, read as the reverse complement.
ATTCATAGTTTGTTGTGTTATTGTAAGAACCGTGATTGATTGTTGTATCTTTTAGTTTATGAGATTTTGGTTGATACGACCATTTTACGCTGCCGCCGCGGTCTGTCATGCTGATGATGCGGTTGCCTTCGTCATATGCTTTTTCACGTGTGATTCCGTTTATATGATTGGCGGTTTGCGGAGGATATTTTATTATTTAATTTATAGAAAAAGAAGAACCTGTACAAAACAGATCCTTCCTTCAAAAGAATCTAGAAATTATCCAATTATAATTCGCTTATTCTTCCTCTTCTATTTCTTCTGCATCATATAATAAATCTTCGTTAGCAATATAAATTGGTCCATTCGCAATATCAATACGTAGTACCCAAGCCCAAGGTACAGATAAACGTTGATATATTCCTTGCCAAAATTCACTTGAACGTCTCTCGAATTCTTCCATTTCTTTTGAAATTTCTTTATAAGAACTTCCATCGAAATGAAAATTAGACTCTTGCAAACGCATTAATGCATAATTTTTATATTCTAATTCTGCTGCTATTTTTCTTTCTTCCTCTGTTGCTATTCCAATAATTGTTCCATCTGGGGGCAAAATTTCATAGATATTTTCTACTTTAACGAACTCTCCTGGAATTGGATTAAATTTATTTTTTCTTCCGAACATATAAAATCCTCCTAAAAATTCTTTATATTTTTACTACCCTTTGTTTTTTACCTGACTTATTAACTAATACTATTTCACCCTCACTTAGCCATTGTAATTTTCCTAAATGCTTTACAAAAGCAAATTCATTAGGATGATAACCTTGACGAAAAACGCATTTAAGTTCCTTTCTATTTTATTTTTTCAATAAACTCTTTGGCAATTTGATTGTTAGGATTTTCTTGTAATATTTCTTTTGCTATTTGAATTGCTGTTTTCTTTTCTAAAAGCTTTTCAGGAATTTCATAAAAAAATAACAAAAATTCTTTATAACTAATATTTTGGGGAGCTAACCGCACACACTCTTTTGCATGATAAAATCCAGCTACATATGCACCATCTAAATGACACAATGGATGACATAAAATATCCGCTGTTAAAGATTGTAACTCAGCATTTTCCTCTTTTTTTAACCTTTGGCATAAAAAAGTATAGATAATCATATTAGGCTCATCAAAAGCCCATTCCATTAGTAAATTTTCTAATTCAGATATAGTTATTTCATATGATAATTCTACAGCTTTTATAAGTTCACCATCATAGATTTTTCTTTTCAATAAATCTTGCATTATTCTACCCACCCATTCGATACTTTTACTTTTCCATTTGGAAGTTTGACATACGTCACGGTTACTTTTTTCCCTTTTACTTTAAGGTTTTTTTGATATGCAGATTTTTTATATGCACTTTCCTTTCCACTTTTCATAACCTTGTGCATGACTTTTGATACGGATTTATAATTATTAGGTTTATTGGTAACTTTATTCCAATTGTGTTTTTCAGCCAAAACATGCTTTACTTTATTAGGCTGTTTCCCCAAACTTTTCAAATCATTCTTAACCATTTTAGAATATTGATATGTTTTATATGCTTTTTTTCCTTGATTCCATACCCATTTCACAATCTTAATTAATCCTTTAGCCTTATGCCCATCCGGATCCACCATCATCACCGGATTATTATTCCCATACGTATATCCATTCTGCGTAAGCGGATCATCCTCATCACCCGGATCCGGATCAACTGACAAGAACACACCATGAGTTGGATTGTAATATCTTGCTATTAGATAATACATCCCAATTTCTTTATCATACATATATCCCGCATACCCAAATGGATTCTCTGCGGCAATACCTTTTGCGTCACTCTTTAAGACATTACCCCATGCATCGTATTCGTAGTTTGCTACAACTTGTCCGTTTTCATCTGTCATCGCAATGACGTCGCCGCGTGGATTGTAGTGGTAATATAGCGTTTGGCCTTGGGACTTCATCGCAAGGCGAATGCCGTCTACGGAATATACATATTGACGAAGGACGTTTCCACTTCCATCTGTTTCATATAGTGGATTGATGCTGTCGCCGTCATAGTGATAACGTGTCGTTGTACCGTTTACTGTTTTTTCAATACGACGATTATCGTCATCGTATTTATATGTCGCAAATGGTGTGCTTTCACCTTGTTTTGTGATGGCGATAAGTTGGTCTGCTTCGTTCCATGTGTATTTGTATTTGCCATCGGATGTACGGTTTCCGTTGGCGTCATACGTTAGGGATTCGTTGCCAAACTTCGTCAGCTGATTACCGTCGTTAAATACAGCTGTTGTCGATACGGCTGCTTTCCCTGCTTCTGTTACTTGTACGCCTATGCGGTTTCCAAAGCCGTCATAGCTGTATTCTTTCATTGTACCATTTGGTAATGTTTCTCTTGTTAATTGGTTAATAGCGTCATATGCGTATGTTGTTTTTTCTGTTTTGTCACCAGTTTTCCGTTCGATTGCGGTGCGGTTGCTTGTTGCATCATACGTATAGGATTCTTCTAAAATACGCTGTGAATCTTTTGTACCAATTTGTAAGTTCGTAATTTTCTTGGTATGGTCATACGTAAATTGGGCCGCTGTATCATTGCCGGCCTGATAACGAACGACGTTTCCAAATTCGTCGTAATCAAAATAGAATGTTTTTCCATTATCGATTACTTTCGTATTTTGATTTAAGGCGTTATATTCATAGTTTGTTGTGTTGCTATATGAACCATGACTGATTGTTGTATCTTTTAGTTTATGAGATTTTGGTTGATACGACCATTTTACGCTGCCACCGCGGTCTGTCATGCTGATGATGCGGTTGCCTTCGTCATATGCTTTTTCACGTGTGATTCCGTTGATATGATCCGTTACCTGTGTTTCATTTCCGTTCTCATCATATGCATAGGAGAATGCATCTTTGCCGTTTCGTTTTGCTTTAATCGCTCGGTTTGCCGCGTCGTACTCCCATTCTAACACAGCGTTTGTTGGCAGAGTTGTCTTTGTTCTATTCGCATTTGCATCATACTCGTGTACAATTTTTCGCGATAACGCATCTTGGAAGACAGTTAGTTTGTTATCCACATCATACTCGAAGATGTTCTTTTGCGTTTTTCCGCCGGCTGTCACCAATTTCTCTGTCGTGTTTCCATTATCATCATAACTGTATGAAACAGACGTACCATTTGCGAGTGTTGTTTTTGTTAATTGATTATCTTCGTTATAGGCAAAGGTCTTTTTATTTTCTTTTTCATCTGTTTCACTTGTTTTGTTTCCATACGTGTCGTACGTAAATGTATTCTTACGGTTTTCTTCATCATAGATTGCAGTAATAAAGTTGCCATCTGCATCATACTCTGTTTTCGTTAAGTGATTCCCTTCCATAATCCGGATATCATCGAACCATACTTTTCCGGTATGTTCTTGATCAAACATCGTATGAAGCTGAATGCGTTTAATCGCCCCTGCGGATGCTGGGATGACAACTCCTCCGCGGTTCCAATCTTTTGTGCCAAGCGGGAACGTGATGTAATAGCTTTTCCATGTTCCGCCTTCATGTTCGGCATAGACCCAAACAGAATATCCATTGTTTGGCTGAGATGTACTGCTGTGTTTCACATTTTCCGCTTTGGACATTGCGGTAATTGTGATATCTTTCGCCTGGCTTTGATTTATCGTAATTTCTTGACGATAATGCAGATCTGGATTTGGATCAGTTGGACTCTTTCGTTCCATCACAAGCGCTGCTTGTCCTCCAAACCCTTCCCCGATAGTATCTATCGGTACGTTTTGCCATGTATGCCATCCTTCTAGTTTGTCTCCATAGTATTCAAAACTAGAGTTAGGTACTGGATTAAAAGAAGAAGCAACTGGTCCTTCTTCTAGCTGTAAACTGTCAAACCATGCCGTTCCACTTCCACTTGTATCCGCATGATCCGTAAATAACTCAATTAACAACTGATGTGTTTTTTCAGAAGTCACAATGGGTACTTGTCGTTTTGTCCAATCGGTTGTGCCATTTACTTTGCTATGATAGTTAGAGAATGTCGTTCCTACACGATTTCCATTTCCATCCAGCTCAACGATATGAAAATACGCACTCGCCTTTACTAAATCCTTTGTTTTTATCCAACCACTAAAAATATAGGGACGTTTTGGATCAACTGTTACTTTTTGGCTCGCAATGGTTGCTCCCCAATCTCCAGTAGTCGCTTTTGTTTCCATGCGCAAAGAGGATACTTGTCCTAACTCTGAGGAGCGAACCGTTCCATCTATTTCATTTTTTCCGCCATCGTTCCATCCACGCAGCTCCCAACGATCACCACCTGCTTCAAAACCAGGGTTTCGTAATAAATTACCACCCGGCGCTAGTTCTAAACTGCCGCGAATCGGATTTCCATAAGAATCATACTGCGTCACAGATGACGTTTTCGCTTGATAGTCTGTTTCCGAAACGGCATTGGCACCGTTATATGTTACAGACGTCGCTTTATCCTCTGCATCTGTTACTTTCGTTACATCATTATTTTGATTATATTCATACTTCTCTGTTCCAATTGCGTCCGTCGCAGATGTTACGTTCCCTTTACTATCATACGTATAACTTTCGGAAACGCGTTTTCCTTGGTCTTTTGGATCTGTTTTTTTCGTTAGGTTATTTGTTTCGTATTCATAGGTTGTCGTTAATTTTAATCCGTCTGCATCTACAATTGTTTTTGCTGGATTTCCTGCAAGATTATATTGATGGACATCTTTCACTTGCTTTGGATCTGTAACAGTCACTTCGCGTAATTCTTGATTATACGAAAGCTTTGTTTCCTTTCCAAGTGCATCTGTCACGCCAACTAGACGATTATTTTCATACGTGTACGTAGTTTTATACGGATTTTCTTCTGTATGCTTTGGGTCATACGTATAACGTAGTTTCCCATTTTCATAACCGTATCGATATTGTTTTCCTCTTGGTGTTGTTACACCCACTAACTGGCCATCTTTATAATCATACGTAACTGTACGATTCTCAGGGCCGACAAGCTTTGTTAATAGCCCGTCTGTATTATACTGTAAAGACAATGTACGGTTAGAAGCGTTTGTAATTTCTACAACACGATCATTTTCATAGCGATACGTAAGCGTATTACCATGTTCGTCTTTTACCTTTGTTAAATGGCCTTGTTTATCATATTCTGATACCGTTTGATCTTTATCAGTAACCGTATATCCAGTATCTATTTTCTTAATTTCTAAAAACACACCCGGCGGCGCTTTGTAGGAATTGTCTCCTACTTTTTCAAAACGATCGACTGCACGATCTTCATAAATGAAGTGCAGATCCCCATTTGGCTGCTCCTGTACTTTTTCATCAAAAGAACTTGTCCAGCCTTTTCCTAATACGCCTTGTTCTGTGCTGTTACTGTTGTATACGCGGTCAATGCGTAAGTCAGGACCACGTCCTGTTAAGGTGAAGTCCGATTCATCCATGACAAAGTTCCCGTTTGTCGCATTTACTTTACCACCGATGACATCAACAGAGGCAATATAATCTTTTAGACCAAAAATTTCTGTTGGTTCTGTCATTTTAATGCCGTAATCTGGAGAATACGTACTTTCGGCATGCCCAATATTACTGTAGGCTTGAATATGAACCCAATACTTATCGCTTCTAAAGTCCCCTGCATTTTGATACAGCTGAGAAGGGTTTAGCGCAAGTTCTTCTCCCATTCCATCCGTGTGGAATTGGTAACGACCACTTTTTAATTCATCTGCCGTTGGATACATTTTCTTTCCTTGTGTAGACCACTTCGTTACATTTCCAACATCAAATACATCATGATTCTTTCCATTATAAAAAATGACGCGATAACCTGTAGCACCAGGGATTTGATCCCAGTTCAGCTCAATGTATCCCGATTGAGAACCTATTAAATTGGCAAACACATTCGATCTCGGTTGTTTCGGTGCCTCTAGCGGTATAAATACCTTTTCTTCATCTGACTCTGGACTCACTTCATCATGAGGATACTCCGCTACAACTTTTATTTTGTAAGCATGTTTATCATTACTTTGTTCTTGAGAACCATTATTTTGATATAGCTGAGAAGGACTCGTTGGAAATTCTCCGCCTAATCCGTCAAAGTGGAGTTCATTCCGGCCACGGTTTACATCCTCTTGACTTGGCCAGATTTTTTTATCCTTTGTCGACCACCATGTTGTATTCCCAACGTGATAATAGTTATAATCTGCCCCGTCAAAAATCCCTACTCGATAACCAATTGCTCCTGGTACCGGATCCCAGTTCACATTAATATGTCCTGTTCCGCTTCCCATACCGTTTGAATAGGCTGATAAACGAGGTTTATTCGGCTTTGGATATGAATACGTAATTTCTAAATGCGGTGCTGCCTCTCCTCCGTTATAAGCCGCAATAAACTTCTTCCAATGCGTTTGTCCGCGTCCGTTCGGATGCAGCTTAAATCCATAGTTCGGTCTCTCACCGCTGAGCCAAGCTCTCACTGTATCTGTAACATTAAATTCTGCCCATTGATTTCGGCCGACATTCGTAACTGCGATTTCTTGGGACCACGGTTTTGTTTCCCAGTTCATCGTAATATAATCCCAGTCACCTTTGACTTCATCTAACCAAACTTCATTTGGACTATTCGCATAATAATGCCACGCCGCATAGGCATAAAACTTTGCATCATGCACAATTGCGCCATTCAAACTAGAAATTTCCGGCTTTATATAGGCAAAATTATAGCCAGTTGTATTGTCAAAATAGCCAACTTTTAACGTATGAGCTTGCAGATTTTCATCCCAAAGTACCCACCTTGAATAATTGTTCTTTGGATACGCACTCGATACGTAAGCTTCTTGGAAACTTTCCATCGCAATGGAAGGATCAATATAAACCGGATATTTTCGCTCAGGAGCCTGCAGCCATTTCGGATCCGCTGTAATGGTTACATTGTACGTATTGTCTTCTTGTTTCTCTAACGTATACTTTACATCTTCTGAAATCGGTGCTTCATTCGATTCAGGATGTACATTGGAATCTGTCATAAACGGTTTTGGCAATGTAAACACTGTCTTTTGTTTATCATCTACCATCAAAATAGAACCATCTTCTTGTAACTTCGGTGTCAATGTGGTTTGTAATTGGAAGGTAAAGATATAATGTCCTGTATATTCATTCAGAACAATATCTTCTTTTACTTTGTCATTAAACGTAATGGTACGTAAATCAATGTTTGGAAAAATATCTTTATACCAAACCTTATTTTTTTCATAAGTAGCTGTAACCTCAGATGGTTGAAGTTGTTCCTTCTCACCCTTTGCCCCTATTAATTTATAGGTAACTTTGTGACCATCTACTTCAAAGATTGCATATTCTTTCTGTTCTAATCTTTTTTGAAACGTTGGTTTTAACTTTGTTGTTTTTGTCTCAATCGTTTCTGTAGTCTTTGTAACAAGCTCTGGTTGAATCTCTTCTAACTTCCCATTTTTTTCGGTATGTATAGGCTCTGTATAGACTTTCTTTGTAAATGTTCCATTCTTGTTATCAAACACTTTTTCATGTTCGGTTCGTTCTTCTACCACTTCAGTAGGTTTGTTATCTGATACTTGTTGCTGTTCAGTAGAAGAAACTTTGTTTTCTTGCGCTGGTTTGTCATGATTCACCGTTTCTGCGATTGTCCCCATCGGAATAGAAGACACAATTAACGCCATTACGATGAGTTGGATTACATACCGATACCATCGCCTTTTTCGTTTTTCCTTTTTCATACATTCACCTCATCATTATGTTTTCAATCTTACGAAATACAATATAAAAAAATGATATATGTAAAGTAAATACTTTTTCTATATTGGAAAAATATACAACGATAATTTTGAATATTCACTGACAGTTGTTAGAAATGTATTCTCAATTACTCTATCTTTTAGTAAAATAAACATGAATTCAAACGAATATTACACCTTGTGTACTAATAATCTAATAAAAATTTCAATTACAAAAATCTTTATATTTATACATAAAGTAATTATCATGAAAGAATGTTTACTTCTTCGATAATGCTAATCTATCACCATCAAGTTAAATTCCCTCAAATAACTGTAAAAATATAACATTTTAACTTAGTAGTTCTTAAGAAGAATATTTTTTGGTACATTTCCTGTGACACAACACGTTTAAAAACATAATAAAAAGCTATCTACATTAAGATAGCTTTTTATTTGATAACTATGTAAAATGCCTGGATGGTTCTATGGTTAACACTTATATGAGTGGAACAATCCCTCCGTCTTAGTATGCTGAATCGCCCTAGCCTTCTTTTGTAATTGAAACTACAGTAGCTGTTTTATAATATCTTTAGCGTAAAAAACAGTGGAATTTTTCGACTCTTATCGTTTACGCGTTATATATAATTCTATTACTTTCAAGTAAAGTTTGATTAAAAATCACTTTTCTTTATAATACGCAGTTTCTACACATTCTGCTAAGCGTTCTATTTCCTGCATATATAATCCTCGTGACATCCATCCTGTTAACTTATATACAATATTATAAAAAAGATTTCTGGGTTCATATTCTGAGATCAATGTAAGTACTGTACCTTCCTCATCTTCTTCTAAAATATAGGTTGTAGTCGAATAACCTTGTTTCATCTCACCGCCAACTGAAACAATATAAGGTGCATCATACTCTAATAATTCCACCTCAACTTCAAATATTTTCTTTCCAATTTTTTGAACTGAAATACACTTATCTCCTACACGAGGATTTTTCTTATCTACATTTGATGCGTAACGATTTTCAACTATGAACGTATTCCATTCTTTTATTTTTTCATCATTATTTACATAATCAAATACAATATCAATTGGTGCTTGAATTACTATTTCTAAGGCAAAACTCATCCAACTTCTCCTCTCAAATACCCTATTCATTTCTGTTTATGTAGTAACAAAATCATTATGTCATATTTTACATAAGCAAAGTACAGGTAATATATTGAAAAACCTTATTAGAATTATTAAGAGAAGTACCTTTAAATTTATTTATGGTATTATTTCATTTCCATATGTGTATTGTTAGATAAACTTAGTTTTTACAGAATAATACCTTAGCAATGGGAAAGCACTACAAAAAAATACTTAATTCAACTTATATAGATTTATATCTTCAAAAAAATTCAAAAAAAAGTCATAAATGGCATGTTCTAAATTATATAGTGGAAAAGAAATTGCATCAAAAACAGGGAAATACGAAGGGGGAAATTTGATTGAAAAACAAGTTGATTTCTTTACTATCTGTTTTATCAATTATTTTTGGCGGGTTCTTCTTTTATAACACCGATACCTCGCAAGCAGCAACGTCCAACAAATACGTTCCTAACCAAATTATTGTGAAATTTAAAAACACTACTTCAGTTACTAAAAAACAAGAATTTCATAAATCAGCAGGAGCTGAAATTGTCTCAAAAGATGACGCTTTAGGGTTTGAAGTCGTTCAATTTACTTCAGGTACTGTCAAAGATAAGATAAAAATTTATAAGGATAACCCGGATGTAGAATATGCAGAACCAAATTATTATTTCCATGCATTTTGGACTCCTAATGATTCTTACTTTAGTAATCAATATGGATTACTAAAAATCCAGGCTCCTCAAGCTTGGGATACCCAACGAAGTGACCCTAACGTGAAAATTGCTATTGTTGATACCGGCGTACAAGGTTCGCATCCAGATTTATCATCTAAGGTAATCTATGGACATGATTATGTAGATAGTGATAGCCAATCCGATGACGGAAACGGGCATGGTACACACTGCGCTGGTATTGCAGGAGCTCTTACAAATAATAATATTGGAATTGCAGGGGTTGCTCCGCAGTCCTCTATATATGCTGTTCGCGTACTAGATAGTCAAGGAAGTGGTACTCTTGACGCTGTAGCACGAGGTATTCGAGAATCTGCAGATGCTGGAGCAAAAGTAATTAGCTTAAGCTTAGGAGCTTCTAGTGGAGGAACTGCCTTGCAGCAAGCTATTCAATATGCTTGGAATAAAGGTGCTGTAATTGTTGCCGCTGCAGGAAATTCTGGCAATACACAACCCAATTATCCTGCTTATTACAATGAAGTAATTGCAGTCGCATCTACAAATCAATCCGATCAAAAGTCCTATTTCTCAAATTATGGAAGCTGGGTAGATGTGGCAGCGCCAGGATCAAGTATTTACTCTACGTATAAAGGCAGTACGTATCGATCATTAAGCGGTACATCTATGGCAACTCCACACGTTGCAGGAGTTGCAGGATTATTAGCAAGTCAAGGATACAGTAACGTTGAAGTCCGTCAAATTATTGAAGCAACAGCAGACAAAATCAGCGGAACAGGAACATATTGGCAAAACGGTAGAGTAAATGCAAGTAAAGCTGTCCAATATGGATTACAATTAAAAGAAAAGAAAGCTTCATAAAAACTGGAACAAGTGTGTATATTATGTTCCCTATTGCCCTCTTAGCTAAGTTAAATATAGATAAGGGTAATTAGTTGCCTATATAGCCTGTAACAATGATTACTAAGTAATCATTGTTACAGGCTATTTTTTATTTCTATTAAACTAATGCACGAATTATTAATCATTATCTTCTGCCCACAGTATGCCTATCTTGTTTTTATCTATTGCTAAAACTCCTGTGTCAAATGTCGAGTTTGTAATTGATGTCCACCCACTTAGCCTAAAGAATCCATCAATTTCATCAAAGTTTCCATTAGTATAGTATTTTGCATCTGGTAGAAATTCGTTTAAAAAATAATTACTTAATTTTTCTGCTAAAGGCTTTGTTTCTAAATCAATATCATAAGCCATATCCATTGATAAAATGTACTCAAGAATTTTCTTAGCCATTCTTTTGTCAATTACTTCCCATCTTCCTTTTATTTCATTGGATTGATGACCTATCTCTTCCAAAAATTCTTCCTTTGTTATTTCATTTCCTAAATTATTTATACTTTTGAAACTGCAAGTAATGCTACCTGAATTTCTTTTGGTTAACAATACATTATTAAAATCTTCAAAGCTATTAAACATACATCAATTTCTCCTTGTTGTATTCGCATCTTTACGGCTAATTTTGTTTACAGTTTTCTTTATTATGAATTAATCTTAATAATTTCACTACATGTTTTCCTTTTTCGCTCACTCTTATATCCTACTAATAGTAAATGATTAATTGTATGGTTTCATTAGTTGCTGTTTTGTTAGTGCTGATTTAACGATATATGAATTATCTTCCTTTTTACAAGGAAATCTAAAATTTTCAGTAATGAAATATATATGTGATTCTGTCTCTAAGGCTACATAAGCTTTAAGTAAATGTTCCTCAATGTCTTTATTACTCCTTAATCCTAACCTTTCACGGCTGCGTGCTAAAAATTGTATATTTGCATGATCTGAAACTATAAAATTTAGTTCGCTAAAGATAGTCACTCATTTTATTCTCAATTTCTTTAATTAAGAGCATACCTAAATCAACCTGATAATTTTCTAAAACTCTCCCCATTGCCATCGAAAATGTTATCAAACCATTTTCTTCTATATTTCTAAGTATCCTATTTTCTGCTTCTTTTGATATCACTCCTACTTTATTCATTAATACTTTCTTTATTTCCATTACTTCTTTAGAAAGCTCTTGCACTGCTAAATCATTTGTATTTTTATCTGTATAATTTTCCTTTTTCTCAAACGTCAAATGCATACTAGAAAATTCCAGTTTATTTTCCTGATTAATCCCTACAACTTTAACATTATCAATTCTGTCCCCTATTGAAATATATTCTTCTATATTTTTAATGAATTTATCCTGAAACTTATTGATGTGTAAAAGTCCTTCAGTTTTGTATTCATCATCAGTTACTACAAATATACCAAATCCAACAATATTTTTTACTATGACTGAAACAAAAGAATTTATTTTATAAATAACCTTTAAATCCCTATGCTCTATCGCTGTCCTATGAAGATGTAGTTCGATATTAGTATCAACAGTTGCTAATCTTTTCTGTACCATTTTTACCACTCCTCTCCATATAACCTTTCTATAAATTTCCATATACACTCTATATTTCCTCTAATATATAAAATAACTTGTATAATATTGAATATTTTATTTCATTATTTTCATAAGGTTTAAATAATACTAGGCTATTCAAAAATTAAGTGTAAAAACTGGAGGTTACCACTTATGTCTCAAGTAAACCTGAAGAGAATAACTTCTGAAAACTGGCGAGAAGCTCTTGGATTTTCCGTAAATATTAAGCAGGAAAAGTTTGTTGCCGCGGTCAAGCCTCCTGTCGCTATTGCTCTTGCTAAGGCATATATCAAACCAGACGATAGGATGGTTGAACCTTATGGGATCTACCATCAGAATAAAATGGTGGGTTTCTTCAATCTGCACTATACACCTGATAGTAAAGAAGACTTTTGGCTTTTTCATTTTTTCATTGATAAAAGGTTTCAAAGAAAAGGATTGGGATCTGCTGCGATGAAAGTGTTGATTAAGCATATCAAAGCTACGCATCCTTCTTGCTATCGCATTCGCTTAACTGTTCATTCTGAAAATGATATGGGTAAAAATTTTTACACAGGACTTGGATTTACCGATGATCATATTCTTACATACGGTGAATCGACATATTCCTTGTACATTTAGCAAATTTTTAATCTAGCATAATAACTGTTGATAACACTGATTATCTGAATAGAAAGTTCTTTCAGATTCAAATCTTCTGAAGAGACTTTTCATTTTTTGTGATACATTGGTTTTCTGTTAACATAAGGTGCTCTCATGTACAGAAAACACCATTTCAGTCTACAACTATTTTTTAACAGTTTAATACTTTTTTCTATAGCCTAAAATATTTTTTAACGAAACACCTACACAATCAAGAATTTTTTAGGAGGGATATATCATATTTTCAAAAATAAATGAATTGAAAAAGCATTGAATAGTGTAAAGCAATTATTAGATAATAATCAGGAGATAAAGATATATGTTGGTATAGGAACGAATTTAAAGTAAAATTTGTAATTTTAATACTCTTAACCCTTAATATGGTAATTAAGTATATAGAAAGACAAACTAAATACAATTGGGTATTTTTTGTTCCAAAATATATTCTACTTCTTTCATACTCTGCTTATTTGTTTTTACAATCTTTTCAAATGGAACACCAATTTCATGTATACTTGGCTTCAATCAGGATATGTGAAAAAATGGGCATAAACATGCCCATTTGGAAAGACAAAAGATTGTTTGTACAACATGATTGATAGTATTATTAAAATCCTTGTTGTACACAATAAATATCTTTAATTTTCGCTACAATCTCATCAACAGCATACAAGACTTCTTCTTCACTTAAATATGGACTAATTGATATACGAATAGAACTATTTGCTTCTTCTTTTGTTAATCCAATCTCTTGTAAAACATATGACGGTTCTAAACTACTTGAGTTACAAGCAGATCCTGAAGAGATAGAAACAGTTCTCATACCTGCTATAAGTGTTTCTGAACTAATGTTTGGAACCATTATATTTATAATATGAGGTATACTATTTTCCATGCATACATTTACGCAAGAATGAGGTATTTCTTGTTGAATTCGTTTTACAACAATTGTTCTTAATCTCTTTACCTTTTCATAATTTTCTTCTAGTTCTAATACAGCAATATCACTTGCTACTCCCATACCAGCTATTAGTGAAGTCGGTAATGTCCCACTGCGTAAATATGTTTGTTCACCACCAAATAGTAAAGGCCGGAAATCTTTCTGTTTGTGTTGATTTACATATAAAACGCCTATGCCTTTTGGTCCATAAATTTTATGTCCCGATAATGATAAAGCATCGATATCTAATTTTTTTACATCAATTGGTATTTTTCCGAAAGCTTGAACAGCATCTACATGTATCAATGTTTGATACTTTCTGCATAGAGCAGAGATTTCATTGATAGGCTGAATTGTCCCAACTTCAGAATTAACATATGCAAAACTAACAACCCTTGTATTATCATCTAACAAGTATCGCAATGAATCTAAACAAATAGTTCCATCACGATTAATATCCACATATTTTACGATAATCCCTCTTCTTTGTAACTCTTTGCCGGCCCCTAGAATCGATTTATGATCTATAGGAGAGAGAATTACATTTACCGGTTCTTTTTCATAATAATCAACGGCTCCCAATAATGCCAAATTATTACTTTCTGTTGCACCTGAAGTAAATATTATTTCTTCTTTATCAGCACCAATAGAAATACCAATTTTACTTTTTGCTTGCTCAACTGCATACTGTGCTTTTTTTCCCATCACATGCTGAGACGATGGATTTGCAAATTCTGTTTTCATGTACTTCTCCACCACTTCGACCACTTTATTATGACACGGAGTGGTAGCAGCATAATCTAAGTACACTTGTCTCATAAACATTGTCCTCCTTTATTAAGAAGAAAACACAGAAAAATTAATAGGCTTTTCATAGATTTCTTCCTTGGACATTTCACCGCTTCCTCCTGGATCTGCAACGATAACTTTCATGCCTGTTAGATTATATAGATTAAGAGCAATTTCAATCCCTGTACGTACTGGCTGGTAACACTCCCCAGGCGCAAATAATAATAATGCTCTATAACCCGCCTTATATACCTCAGCAATCATTTCTGTAATTTCTCCTGCACATCCAGTTATACCGCAACTAATTAATGTTTTATAATTTCCATCTTCATCTAAAAACGATACTTCAGATTGATTGTCTCGATCATTTAACATTCTTTTTTCTAATTTTCCATCTTTCACTAGCTTACTAGCGCTTTTTTGAAATCTATATTTAAGCCAAGTTTCCGGAAAAAAGATTGGATTTTTTCGGCTAGACAAAATACTTTGTTGATTAAAGTACTTACTCTTTTCTAAACTTGTAACGTAAGCTTCTGGAATTTCTGTATATCTTTCGTAAAATTCTTTACGAAGGTCGCTAACACTTGCATTTGTAGAAGGGACATATTGCCAATCATTAATTAATAACAGGAATTTAATATCTTTAAATTGTTCATAAAATTGCTCACCTAACTGAATTCCAATATCCCAAGTATACATAGGGAATATACCTACTCTACGTGAAATCCGCTCTTTCATTATGCCTGTTTTCTGCTCTTCGATAATTCCAGGAGTTAAGTTATTCGTTTCTTCATTAAAAAAAAGCATAAAATGTCCTGACATAATTGCTAATTTTTCTTGAGTAGTATTTTTTAACTCTTCACTAATTAATTTGATCATTTCTTCTTCTGATGCAACTAATTGATGAATTCCTTTCTTTTTTACATTGATTGAATTCGACATATGTTATCCCCCTTAAAATGAATAGAGGCAGTGCTTGGATTTGAACCAAGGAATTAGGTTTTGCAGACCTATGCCTTACCACTTGGCTACACTGCCATTACATAAAGTTTAGCTGCCAATTTGAAGATTACTTATTACGTTGTTAATGGTATTATTAGCAAAAAGAAGTGTCAATAATATTTAGAATATAATTATTTTTCTCAATATTAAAGCAAATACCTAGAAAATCTATTGAAAATATAAGCATTCAAATAAAACAAAGGGATATACATATCATTTCAAAATAGTGATTTTTAAAAAAACATAACCATATAACATTTTTTTCTGTTTTATGAGTAATTACTCTGGATAAATTTCTCAAATAATAATCGATTTTTTATTTTGCAAATATAAGCTCTATTATGCTATGGTTATTTTTAGAAATTTTTGGTTTTCCAAAATCACCTAACACTATAATTACAAATAAAACTACTTAATAGGGAAAATTTATTAAGAAAGGAACTCCTTATGTCTAAACAAACACTTGCTTACATTCAAATTTCATTTGCAATGGTTGCAATTGGAAGCTTTGTGATTGTTAATAAGTTCATTATTAAAGAGCTTCCTGTATTTATTGCTTCTGAGCTTAGATTATTACTTGCTTGCCTCATACTACTTCCTTTATTTTTATATAAAGGGGAAAAAATGCCGAAACTCATAAAAAAGGATTACGTTATATTTTTTCTTCAAAGTTTTATAGGTGTGTTCCTATTTAGCATATGCACATTATATGGATTAAAAAAAACAACAGCTTTAGACAGCGGCATTATTATGAGTTGTACACCTGCAATAATGGCTTTAATCTCTTATTTTTTTCTAAAAGAAAAACTAGGGATTCATAAAATAGGAGGAATTTTTTTAACCATTTTAGGTACATTATCTATTAATGTTTTTGGTCAACTTTTAAATTTTAATGAGAACTCACATTCATTAATAGGAAATATACTAATCTTTTGCGCTGTTATTGGAGAAGCAGTTTTCTTTTCCTTTGGAAAATTAATTTCCACACCTTTAAGACCTTTAACAATGACGACAATTATGAGTTTAACAGGTGCCGTATTATTTTTGCCTTTGGCAATTTATCAATCCTTACATTTTAACTTTTTTACTGTCTCTCCATTAATATGGTTGCTAGTACTATATACAGGCGTTGTAATTACTGTGCTAGCAGTTCTATTGATGAATCAAGGATTAGAAGTAGTATCAGCGGGAACCGCAGCAGTATTTACTGCTTTAATGCCGATAAGCACCGTCGTTTTATCAGCCCTTATCTTACATGAACCTCTTTTCTGGTATCATATTTTCGGTATGCTATTGGTTATGGGGGGGATTTTTGTTATTACGAACTCTTCAAGTGAAAGTACAGTTACAAATAATGAAAGATTTCAAAAAAGTAGAAACGAAAATATAAGTTCTGATACGTGAGTTTGAATGCAAATAGATAATGAAAAATAGTAAAATAGCAAACCGTATGAGAGGTTCTCTCTCATACGGTTTGCTGAACATTACTTAAAAATATAGTTAATTTTGAATATAAACTTATGAGTATTTATAAATTATTTACACATCGTTTACAAATAATAAAGATTTCCCTTTTACAAATGATTATATAAGTCCATCATAAGCATCCCCGAGTGATACAAAATCACTCTGCAGCCAATACCAATACTTCCCCTTATTATGTATAAGTCTTTCAAGTAAATCTGTAAACGATGTTGCAATGATTTGTGATTCCCCTACAATTCCATGACGATCAAAGAAGCTGTCATAACATTTCCCTAATCTATTTTGATGCAAATCAATTGTTACGTATTCTTCTTGTCCATCATTACATATAATATACCAATTTGAAGTCATATCATCTTCACACAGCTCACCTATTATTACCGGATTTGCTAAAATAAATTCTTGTGGAGAGACAATATAAACCGGATACTTCTCATTCTCAAACAAAACCATTCCTCCGCAAAGACTGTAAAATTCCTTTACCTCCTCAGGTAGGATATGCTTCTTCTCGTCAATTATCGGTATTCCTGCAGGCTCAAGGACACGACAATCAGATAAAGACTCTATTTGTGCAATAAGTTGACTCATTTCTTTCATATCTATAACTCCTAAAGTGATATTCGTATTAGCAAATTTGAGTGCACTTTTACGGCATTGAATGTTTTTTAGTAAAACTGTTTTCTTTGATTCCCTTCCTAAATCATGTGGAATCTAGAAAAATGATTGTAACACTGTCACTCAATTTCTTTTCTAAAGTTTCAATTTACTTCATTGATAACGGAATGATTTAATATAAAATCAGCCTTTTCCGCATATAACTCCGGCATCTCACTCTTTACATTACATAAAATAGCTTTCACTATTTGTTTTGTATGCTTATCAACCTGTTGTAATGCTTTAATGTATGGCGAAATCAACTCTTCTGAATGTAAAAGCGTTCGATGAATTCTATCAGCCCAAAATTCTGCCTGAGGTAACATATTTGGTATTCCACTCGCTAACTGTACAAGTCCATCTTCTAATCCATTCCGGCTTGCAATAGAAAAAATCGTTTCAATTACATAATCGTCTGCAGAAGGTTCCGCTACATCGTCTTCAAATATTTTACAAAGTTCTGGAATTACCTCATTTTCTGCATGAACTGATAATTCATTTAATATTTCTTCAAATTTTTCAATATCATCACCTTCATTTTCCATAAAGCGCATCTTATATAAAATAGCAAGTTGTTCTTTATAATTCATAATGTACCTCCCGATTTTATCCGCAGCGTTATTTCCAACTATTCAATCTTGTTCTACTGAATCCTCAATTCATTTTCTACATTTCATTGATACTCACTAGGGGATATGTAACATGATTTAAACAATTATTATGTAAAAAAACAGCAGAGTTTTTAAAATCTCTGCTGTTTTCTGTTATTTAACTTCTAACTTGAACCAATTTTTTATTGAATACACCAACGTTACCAAACTTACGATAAAAGCAAACAAAATAACACTACGATCAATCATGGAACCATATACTACTCCTATTAACGTTACTATATACAATAGCATGGCTATACCATTAATCTTAATTTCGACTATATCGCCGCTTTTCACTTGCTTTTCTTTACTTCCGAAAAACAATTGATTTACTTTTATCTTCGCTTCTTTTACATCAGAAGGGAGCGTGTACTCCTCATTATTTTCTAATTTCATCACAACTTCATTATCCACCTTTAAAGCTACTCTTGTAGCCATCCCCATCATACCTGTTGCCCTTATTACTTTTATAGCCATTTTTAAACTCCCCTTAAACTTTTGTTCGTCCAATAAAAGACTTCTCACTTTTCAGTCTAGTATATTTCCTACAATTCTTCATCTTTTTTCCACAATATACATATTATCATATTTATAGTCTATAACAAGAAGCCTGCGGCACTCCGATATGGTTAGTGGATTTTTCAAGCAAGATTTCCTTTTATATAATCTATTCGTAACTACTCAGCCATACATTTCATTTAGAAGTTTGGTAAGGAGTATAATTCCAGCGAAAATAAGCTTACCTATCATTGCTGCCATGAAGATAAAAATGGATCTATACCTCGCTGCCTTTCTTTGTTTTCAAGCTTTGCGCGTGGCAGGAAAAGGCACTGACCGCTACTATACATAGCCAGTCCCTCCCTGACCACTTAAAAAAATGCTTTTCTATCGGTTTTTCATAGAGTGACTAAGTAGTTACATCTATTCTTATTTAATAGGTTTCTCTGTTTTTAAAACAAATGAACTTAATGCGGGAACCTTAATCTTATTATCATGGAAAACATAAAGCACTTTATTTCCTGCATGTTCACCATCTACTAGCACTTTCCAAGGACCTTTTGATGGAAGAGTAATTTCCACGGCTTCTCTATTCGCATTGTGAGCTACAACAAAGTATTCGTTTTTATTACCATTTGCTTTGCCATCTATTGTATAAGCTACAACATTTTTGGGAGAATCAATGAACGTTATATGTTTTTTTATTTGTTCAGCAGATGTCATACGAAAAGCTGGATGGTTGTTACGCAACTCTATTAAGCCTTTCATATAATCTACTTCTTTATCAAATGCCACGCGGCGCACCCAATCCATCTGGTTAATAGAATCAGGAGATTTGTAGCTATTATGATCACCATATTTTGTACGCATGAACTCTTGGCCTGCATGCAAGAATGGAATCCCTTGCGATGTTAAGATGATGGAAGAAGACAACTTGTGCATTTGTTTACGTACTTCTTCGCTGTCGCCAGGATTCGTCAACGCAAGCTTATCCCATAATGTATGGTTGTCATGTGCTTCAACATATGTCAGAACCTGCTCAGGATCCTGATAAGTAGCCATTTTTTTATCATAATCAATACCAGCCGTAATTCCTTTTTTAATGCGTTCTTCCATGTTTTGTTTTCCGTTCACAAAACCATTATCCGTATCCCCAAATACGCTGCCTTTCAATCCATCACGAATATCGTCATTAAAATGAGCGATTCCTTTCATTTTCTCCGCATTTTTTTGATTTGCCTTCAACTCAGGTGCAAGAGGGGTATTTAAATCCCATCCTTCTCCATGAAGAATAATAGAAGGATCAATTTTATTAACGGTTTTACGTATCGCATTCATTGTTTCAAAATCATGAATACCCATCAAATCGAAACGGAATCCATCTAAATTATACTCTTTTGCCCAATACGCGACGGAATCCACCATAAATTTCCTCATCATCTTTCGTTCAGAAGCCGTATCATTTCCTACACCAGTTCCATTTGCGAGTGAACCATCCTCGTTGTAACGATAATAATAACCTGGAACTAACTTGTGGAAATTGGATTCAGCCGCATTGTACATATGATTATATACCACGTCCATCACAACACGAAGATTATTATCATGAAGTGTTTGAATCATCTGCTTTAATTCAATAATTCGAACAGTCGGCTCATAAGGATTTGTAGAATACGAGCCTTCTGGTACATTGTAATTTTTCGGATCATATCCCCAGTTATATTGTGGTTCATTTAAATTTTCTTCATTTACTGAAGCATAATCAAATATTGGTAAAAACTGAACGTGAGTAACACCAAGATCCTTAATATGATCAAGACCTGTTTTTACACCTTCAGGTCCTCTTGTCCCTTTTTCTGCTACACCAAGATATTTTCCTTTATGTTTAATACCACTTTCAGGTTGAATAGAAAGATCACGTACTTGCAACTCATAAATAATTGCATCTTCTGGATTTTTAAATTTCGGTTTTTTATTAACCTTCCAATTTTTTGGATTTGTTTCTTTTAAATCAACGACTGCTCCTTTATCACCATTCACAGAAGCAGCACGTACATATGGATCAACGGCCTCAGTCCATGTATCACCAATCTTCACCTTATATGTATAAAAAAGGCCTTTTTGATCGCCTTTAAGCTTTGCCATCCAAGTTCCTTTTTCACCTTGTTCCATGTTTATTTCAGTACCTTTTTCATCATTCCATTTTTTGTAAGAAACTAACTTTGCCTCACTTGCAGTAGGAGCCCACAAACGGAACTTTGTTTCCCATGGCGTATATATATTCCCTAAATCATTACCATCATAATAAAATAAATGATCAAATTCCTCGCTACGAATTACTTTCCCAATCTCAGTATTAGCTTCAACGTAATTTTCCATTTTGATTTTGTATGTTTTCTTTAAATCAAGATTCTTTTCTGTAATTATTTTAACCTTATTGGTAATATCTCCATCATTTGTGTCATAAGGACTAACTTTCTCAATGTTAACGCCCTCAATTTCAATTTTTTGCTCCTTAATATTGAATGGAACATTCGTAGTTATAGTGATTTCATTGAAGCCATCAATGGTGGCCTTCTGAATAGAAAGTTCAGAAGAAGGCTTAGCATAGTATACTTTATCATCGCCCGAAAGGACCCATACTTCAGCACGGCCGTCTTTAATATTTTCAATCCAACGATCACTACCATCTTTTTCCCATTCATTCGTACGAACTATAAATCCTATACGATTATAATCACCATCCATTTTCACCTTAGCATACTTACCAAACTCATCTTCCCCAGTGAATTCATAGGATTTACCATTCCCATTCTCGGCCCACATCCAAAGATTCCAATCTTTTGTATTTCCAGACTTCTCCTTATAATGAATGATAATTTCAGTTGTTTTCGTATTTGAATCTGCCTTTACATTTTGAAAAGAAAAACCAGATAATAGCATGACAATTACAGTAAGTAATAACATCGTCTTGTTTATTAATTTTTTTGTAAATTGCACTTTATTCACCCTTTCTTAAAATATTACGAATAATTGATTATGTTCATTTCAAAACTATATGTTACTAACTAAGTAACACTGGTTAAGTTAATCTAAAAATCTCTTTTATAACACCTCCATATTGAATGTATTCGTATTTATTTCAATGATCTTTTAATAGGAAAATCAAACATAAAAAGAAATAACAAAGGTTTACGAAAACGTTTGCATTAAATCTCAAAAAAAAGAATTACTTATTCCTTGTTATATCTCTAAATATTAAAAGATCATAGAAAACCTTTTTAGGAAACCGTTTGTTATCGCTTTCAATTTTATAGTACTAACTATAAAGAGGTCAATATATTATTAATTATCTGTTTTTATTCTGTGCACATATTTCAAATTTTGTTAACATTTAAAGTTGTAAATCATTGAAGAGAGAAATCATGGATATATTTTGATTTTGAAACTTCATTGTAGCTTCAACACCTAATAAAATTCTCCCACTTTACATAATAAGAACTCCCCTAAATACATTCACGTATTTAGGAGAGCTTGGGATTACTTTATTTTACAAGATTCATGTATTGAATCCTCTTTCTTTATAACTCGCTTGTATTAACTATCTCTTTTCAAAATAAGCGATGATTCTTCCATCACCAGGATACTCACCATTCCAGCCACAAGGGAAGCCACCTGCTTTATAGATTTCAAACATAGTTTCAAAAAAATTGTTATTTTTCCCATTGATAGCACGGCTAAAAGCACAATTATTGAGATCTGTTACAGTTTCTGTATGTTGTTTTTCCAGTTCAGATAGCTATAATCAACCTCTTCTTTTAATTCAAAATAGTTTTCCCAAGTATCTTGTACATGATAAAGTGTTTCGCCTGCATCTATAAAAACATCTCTATAATCATATAGATACTTCCAATCATTATCATTATTAAAGTAATACATTGCAAATTGATTACCCTCATCATTTAACATGTCGTCTGCAAACACACCACCCCACTTCATATAGATTTGCGTACCAGTAATTTGTCTAAGCTTAAACTTATTAATATCATCTCGAGACTTTTCTTCAAATTCCTTACTAAATAAATTATTTTCAATGATCCACCCAAGAAACATACCAGTATGTACATATGCTTGTTCAATTGGCAAATCCTCCGGAAAATCACCATTATAGTGGTACTTTGCCTTATCATAAATCACGACGTCCAGCTCCTTTTCATATCTCATTCATTTTACATACTATTGAAAATAAAACAATGCAACTATTATAAAAATCTCATATACAATGAATCTATTTTTATTTAATTTGTATATTTATCTCCTATCTATATTTGAATCCTGTAGCATCAAAATAAGCATCACAGCTCTCACCAGAAAGAATATATACTTCCCCTGAAATCTCTATATTCTCGATAGTAAACTCGACAGATTTCTGTTCATATTATGAGGAAGTTCTTATATGCTAAGGAATCGAGTTTTAAGTTTTATTCTTCCACTAAGAATTTTTTTACAGCAGTTTCAATTTGTTCTCTTGTTCGTAATTGATTAAGTAAAAGACTTCTTGTATAAGATGATTTCTTCTAAATTCAAGTATTAACATTACCTTTATTATCTATTTTATCTAATTCTTCATGCTTAAGTTCTTTAATACTACCCTTTTCCGGAAAACCGTAACAATTACGTAGCCAAGCATATTTTCCGCAAAGTAGTTCATTTTGATGATAGTTTATCCTACCACCTCTTTCATATAGCATGATTATTGGTTCATACAGATCCTCAAATTGCATAGCAATTTTATTATTTGAACTAATCAGATATGACCATTCTAAAAAACTCTTACATAGATATCTAGCGGTCCAACCATATCTTAGTAAATTCAGGTCATTAACAATACCCTCAATATCCATTTGAATCTCAGCGTTTATAGTCTCAGCTGCACTAAAAATTGCTAAACGATACTTATTTTCTGGACTATATATATCCCTGAAAATATTACCCCTTCTAATAAATTCTGAAATCAATAATTCAAATGATGGTTGACTCTTCTTTACATCATCCCAATTTATGTCTTTTATTCTTTGAATTGCATTTTCAAATTGTGTCACAAAATTACCATCCTATATCTAAAATAAAATCTGGAAGATCTCCTGAAGGCTCTGGAGCTAAATCGTGTGCTTCAGGGGGGACCATCTTCAATCGCCTTTACATCTTTAAGGCAAATCACTCTGTATCAATCTAGCTCCTTCAAGTTCATGTTCGACTAACTGTTTAAACCAAGTTTTGTGCTCTGCAATTAATTCATCTTTCAAAGATACATATTCATCCTTCTCTGAAATAGATAAGTTACTGCACAAATCTAACAATTCTTAGAAAGAAAGGATATGCCTCACACATCTATCATACCTGTCCATCTACGTAAAACCGATTCCATTAATTCAAATCCATTTATACAAAATTAAAATGAATAATCATAAAGTTCGACTTTAATTTGTTGTCAAAACAGATTTTCAATCAAATTTCTATTCAATTCTAGTTTCTATTAGTATTTATTTTTGCATGTCAACTTTATACTACTAAATGACCGTAAAAATACTTTTCTCCAACTTTCCATTCTCTGTTTGTTAATTCATCAATATATGATATCAATTCTCTATATTTTTGATCATCTATTACCATACCATACTGAACAGGGCATTTAACCCCACTCCAAATGGATAAAATAGACGGGATTGTAATCACATTAAACGCGGTTTTTTCTCTTAAAGAAATCATTACCCTCGGAATTAATTCCTTCACCAAATTCCCTGGAAATGACAAATTATTATGATAGTAATATTTAGTGATATCATTATTTTTAATGGACTCCGAATATATTTCTCCAAATTCTTCTATTGATAATTCATAATAGTCATCACTAACTCCAAGCATTAATGTCAGTGTATTTCTGATTGCCTTCTCAACAAAAGTATCTTCCCATTCTTCTAATAAAGCGAGAAGGTATGGAATCACATTATATGAAAGAGTGTCTCCTGCACTTGCTACAAAAGTATGAACGCTATCTTCAGAAGCATTTGAAAGAAATTTCAATTTATTAGTATCTAATAGGTCATCGTGAGTAGCTATCGAGCAAAAAAGTCTTGTACATAAATTGAGAATAACCTCATCTTGGGTACTATTCATTAGTTGTACTAGCAATTCCTTTACAGAAAAATCACCTAATTTTAACAATTCATTAATAAGGCGAAAGCATTCTTCCTCAGTTGTAGCATTCTTAAGCTGAGATTTAAGGGTTTGAATTGTATCATTAGGAATTTCTCCATACCAAATATCTTTCACCATATTCTCTAAATTCATAATCCCTCTCCTTATTAAGCATGTTTTTTATCAGTCCCCGATGAACTCACAAAATAGCAATTTAATCACTTTCTACTTAACATGTCCACTGTTTTCATTAGCTTTTTAGCTTGTTCTTTTAAAATTTTCTTTCTTCATCCTCAGAATCTAGCAAAATAACATTTCAAAAACCATTCATTTCTTAATCGATATACATTCTATTGGAATAGAATCTGCAAGCCATACCTTTTCATTTCCTAGATAAAATTTAATTCCCTTTTTTTGAGCTTCTTCTGTATCAATTATTAAGATAACAGGAACAGAGGTTTTTCGTTTACCAACTAGTTTAGCTGTCTCTATATCTTCTGAAAGATGAACATATTGCCTGGACATTGGTAACAAACCAGATTCGCTAATGGACTCCATAAATTTTGGTGAAGTTCCATGATATAGTTTTCTAGGCGGTATAGCTTTCTTCTTAATAATCTTCATTGGAACAGAATGACCATATAAAGCTCTAATTTTTCCATTTGATAATTCGTGCCGCTTTTTTTCTGATATTAAAATCATTTTTTCTATATCTTCTTGTGTAATATTTTCCCATTCTTTTGATTGATGCAATGCAGTTAATAACTGATTAACTGGCACCCATCCTTCGTCATCTAATTCTAATTCATACTTCCATGGAGCATGACGAAGCGCATAAGAAATTTCTTTGCTCATTTTTTGGTAATTCATACATTTTCCCTCCTACCAAAACCTCTACTTATTCAGCTATAAATGCATACATTTTGCTATTTTCAAGGAAGATTGCAAAATGATGCAAATCCCAAAAATCTAATTCTTCTAGATTTAAATCTCCAATCTTATCTAACCATTCGGAATTTTCAACCTTACAACTTAAAAACCTTTAAAAACAATAACCTCCCTAAAATAATGTACTTATCAATTATTCATATAAATTTCCAATCTCAGTAAACCAAAAACATCCCTTTTCCATACACTTAGGGTCAATTCTTTCTAACTCTTCTCTTAACCAATTAATCACAGATTGTGGTATATCATTATTAATAAAGGCATCCTCACCATTTGTTTGTATTGCCTTGTCAATCATTCTTGAATATACTAATAAACATTCTGCAAATTGACTTAAAGAAGAATTTATAAATTCTTCTTTATAACCATCACTATTATTAAGAAACATTACATTTTCTTTTTTCTCAATTATACATATTGGATCTCCAGAACCTGTCGATCCCAAAAACCAATATTTTTGAAATTCTTCTGGTATATTGAGTATACTTGTAATAGATTTTAATAACGCTTGTGAAGAAATAAATTCTAAATATGGTGCAGGATTTTCAGGTAATCCTCCTATAGACAAAAATCTCTTTACTTCATCAGAAAAATCTGTGTCCACTAAATGCTCATAATTAAATTTTATTAGCGGACCATTTTTGCTTACATCCCATTTCTCATTAAACTCCTCTGGTAAAATCATCTTTTCACCTTTCTGTTTTGTAAGTATTGTTGTTCTTTATGTAAAAAGTCATTAAAAAAACTGATTAATCTTACTATATTTTCTTCTTCGGAGTATAGCAATGGGTTATAGCCGTCTTTAGAAGGCATATAATTAATAAGCCTTTCCATATCTTCTGGATAGTCAAAGTCAGCAAATACTTCAACAATTTTATTTAATAATTCTTTAGGTTCATCTTGATGCATTACTTTAAAATGTTTCAGAATACTAAACCTCCATTTTCTTTTTTCGAATTTCCATAAACCGGAATCCTTTAATAGTTCTTCACCATTTAGCTCTTCCAATATGTTCTTCAGTATTCTCCGATATTCAATATCATTTTTTCCCCAAGCAAGTTCTATAATGAACGGATTATTACATTCTTGATGAGTAGATAAAAATTCCACGGCATAATTAGTTATGTCGTTATTTTTAATTATACTAAGCTCTAAACCTACATATATTGTTTTCCAGTCATATTTTATTTTGCTTTGCTTTAAAATATCTATAGAATAATCCATTATATTCACCTTTGACCTTTTGGATTTTGATTAGAAGAACCTGTAATTTTCCTATTAAGATTTAACTGTTGTTATTCTCTCTGTAATTCATAAATCTTTATAACTGTAGTACTTCATTATGTGAAATATTTTTACCCTTTACTTTAGAATGTCCCCATGTTTCAACTGAGAACTAATAACTAGTACTACTTTTCTTCTAATTTTCCCTTTAGATATTCAGCAATTTCTGTTTGTCCAAATTCTCTAGCATATTCATAGGCACCTATCTTGTTAATCTTTTCACCAGTATACCTAATTGAAATATCTATACCTTTTTCAACTAGAAATTCGACTACTTCTTTATGCCCGCCGTAAATCGCTCCAAATAGTGGGTTTCTTTTTGCTAAGCTCACATCTAATTCTGTGCCAACTTCTATTAGATACTTTACTATTCCGAAATGCCCTGCTCCTGCTGCCAAATTTAATGCAGAAGCATTAAATGTACCACCTCTAGCATCAATATCTATACCTTTTTCAATTAGATACTTTACTATTTCAAGGTGTCCATTCTTTGCTGCTACATGCAACCATGTACCAAACGGAGTCATAGTATTCAAGGTTTCTGTATCATTTCCTATTAATTGTTTCACCTCATTAATATCACCAAGTTTAATTGCATTCCCTATTGCTTTGTTTATACTTTTTTTACCCAATACAAACCCTCCTTAATTTCAATTTATCTTCTACTAGCTGCTCATTTTTACTAATTCCAGAAAGTTCGTCTACATTGAATTTATTATTTTGAATAGCATTATTAATGACTAAATCGATACAACCTGTATATTTGTTAAGAGAAGTTTGGATTTTCTCTACACTCTTATCATCGTTTAAATCTGCTAAAATTGGATAGCAGCGGTCTGGAAATATATGCGTAAGCTTCTGAAGTTCTTGCTGCTTTCTAACAACTGGGAAAATAATATGCCCATTGTTAGAAAATATGTTGGCTAACTCAAAACCAAGACCTCGATTTTCCCCAGTTATTAATACTTTTATTTTATATGTCTCCTAGTAAAGGTATAAGGTAAATTTTTATGGTTATATAAACAGGATATAATAATGGACAAATTTCCCTATAGTTGTCCATTGCTATATTTCCAATAAATTAGTTCTGTATCTCTGTAAGTAATTTGGAATCCTAACTTCTCTAAAACATTGTTAGAATTGATGTTGTCCCGTTCACATCTAGCAGTAATACATTTGACCTCATCCTGGTTCGAGGGCCAGTTTAATAATTTTTAGGCAGCTTCAAAACAATAACCTTTACGGCGTTGGCTTTCATTAGTAGCAAAGCCCATTTCAATCATACCGCCCGAATCGGGATCACCAAAAAAACCAATACCGCCAACTATTTCTTTAGTACCTTTCTCCACAATAATCCAGGAGTCAAATCTTTTAGTTCCATTATTTTTAATCAAAAGTGCTCGAAAGTAAGGCAAAGCTTCAAAAAAGTCAGCGCCTGGCCATTCCCCGTTGGTTTTGTATCCCATTGCTTCGATTGCCTGTATATCACGCTGGGTTGCAACCTCGATTAGATTAAGATCAAGAGCTTTTAACAACAATCTATTAGTTTCAAGCTTCATATTAAATTCACCTTTCTTTTAGATATTAATTTTATAGAAAATCTTATAGAGAGGAGATGAAATAACGTGCCAACTATTTCTCGTATAATTGTCAATGTTGCAATGAATTATAAATCGAATAATTTACTTCACCTGAAAACTGGTATGCTAGCTGTTCTTGCATAGTTTGAGCGTGATATTATTCGTGGAAAGCCTCTTCGTAAAGATAATGCGTAAATACAAACAAAACCAGCAAAACACCTTTTCTGTGTCGTACTGGTTTTGTTGAAGTTCATCTTGAATTGTAGCTAGTTCAACGTGATTGCAAATTCCGAATTCGGCGCGCCAGCAAATACAACCGTTCCGTTATTCGGCAGTTTTACTTTGTTATTGCCGCTCACAACGGTAAAATTGACGCATACTCCCTTCTCATCATACACCGCGAACGAACTCTTCGATGACAACGCCACGGTCATCGTTTTCCCTGCTGCCGCTTGCGGAATCGTAAACCATTTCGCATGCCCATTTGCTTGCAGCGTAACTTTGGATGATTGGCCTGCATCAAGCGGTTTTACGTTGGATCCACTTACGTATAACAATCCGGTCATCTCCATATATTCATTGTCGCCTTCTGTATAGAAATGCGTTTCCGTCGTATCACGGCCGTTCATCACAGGAATCTGGAGCTGATGCGCCGCGGTGTTCGGGCCTGTAATTTTTCTGCCGTCCCAATAGCCCGCCAGGCCTTCCTTGCGAGTAATTTGTTTGGTAAGAAGTTTCGGTTGAACGAGATATTCAATAGAACTAAATTTCTCGTTCACGAGATAGAACTTGACGCCTTCCCGCTTCGCCCATGTGGCAGCGGTTTTCTTCGATAGCACGTTGTCTTCTAGTTTCTCGGCTAAATAGTGAGTCATCACATCTTGCCCTAAGCCTGGCGTCGATTTATATGTGCTCTCCCTCAAATAAGTTCTTCCATTCTTCTCGGTGACGAAGTTGAGCTTGGAAGTACCCTTCTCATTAATAAAGCTTCCATTCGCAGTATATACATATTTTTCTTCTCGATTAGATGGTAAGAACAGTTCTCCATTCTTTGTAATTTCTATTTTGAAATGACTTTCGCTATTGCCGTAAAAACCCGCTTTCTTCGCCACGTCTTGAGGCATCTTGGCCTTGATCGGCTTGCCAAAGGATTTGTTCGGCTTGATGTCCTTAATTGTGCCCTTCTCTTTGAGCGCGGCGAGCAGCAATTCAGTTGCCATCAGTTGATTTGTAGAGCTTTGGCCGCCGGATGACAACACAGCCGCTGCCATCTTCTGTTCCGGAAGCACGACCAGTATAGCATGTTGCAGTGCCGTGTCGCCGCCCTTAGCCAAGCCTTTTATCCCATATTCACTGAATGGGTATAGTTTCACACTATCCCAGCCAAGACCATAGTTGAAAATATTATCTCCATCCCCCGGCCACATTCCTTTTTTATATTCCTCTTGCTCCATCGCCTTGACTGCCTTATCAGAGAGGATCCCTTTTCCCTGTCCCATAAATAATTGTGAGAATCGTACCATATCTCCTGCCGTGGAAGAGATCCCTCCCGAACCAATCACATTCACCGATTCAATGGGAAGCTGCCCTTGGTACGCCGGAAAATAAAGTCCAGCCCGCTTTTCGTCTTCCCATTTGTCCTGCGGCGTTTTCGTATGATTCAGCTTTAAGGGTTCTGTAAACCGTTGATGTAGAAATTCGGTAAAGCTCATACCGCTGACTCTTTCCACCAAAATCTCGGCCAGCGTAAAGCCGTCGTTGCAGTATACCGAGAACGCGCCAGGATCCGCCTTCAAGCTCTGGTTGGACAATTGCCGCAACAAGACATCATGGGCATAGGGATCATTATCGTTAAATAAAAATGCATTACTAAACGTGGAACCTTGCAAGCCGGAGGAGTGGTTCAACAGCATACGCGGCGTAATGCGTTTGTACCGCTCGTCTTTCATCTTGAAATCAGGAACATAGTGGACGACAGGAGCATCCAAATCGACTTTTTCTTCGTCAACCAATTTCATTACAGCCGCTGCTGCATACACTTTACTGACTGAACCAACCCCGTATATAGTATCTTTAGTCAGCCGCTGTTCCCCTTCCATATCGTTCTTGCCTGTCTGACCCGACAAAATAAGTTTTCCATTATCAATTAGCGCATACTGCACGCTAGTCGTACCATGGGACTTCGTGAGTAGCGCAGCCTTCTCTGCCGCAATCTTCTCCAGTTCTTGGCTAGCAACTTCTTGGTTAGCTACAACCGGAGTCTTACTGCTAGAAGACGCTATCGCCCCTGTTGGTAGGGTCATCGTTAGTGCCAATGTAGCGGCTAATGCCCCAGAGAGTTTATTTTTCATGAGAGAATTGCCTCCTTAGATAAGTAATCGATTTCATCACTTATTTGTTTAGCTATAAAAAATATGACAAAATTTATCCGTTTTTCCTCTTTGCCTACTTGCTAAATTCAGCAAGTAAAATATTTTTAAAAGGATTAGTAATGTTAGCTCTACCCGAACTGTTCAAATTGATGGCCAACGTATGATTGGCTCCAAGTGTACCTCCGGTAAGAATAGAAAACCCTGGAACACCACCCGTGTGTCCCCCATACCGAGACACCGTTTGGAAGCTTAATTTCATAGATTGCAAGACCATATCCATCGATTCCTTTTCTTCCTGTAGGAACTGTAGTAACCATTTGTTTTAGTTGCTGTTCCTTCAGTCATTTGCCACTGAGTAAGTAAGAGAAGAATTTGTTTAAGTCGTCAGCAGTAGAAATCATATATCTGTTCCACCTTTCATGCTTATTTATATTTTGATCATACACAATGAAAATTTCTTTTTCCTTACCTATTCCTTACAAATTCCTTACGTTCAAAATAGCTTCTATAATAGGGTAGAAGGAGTATCTGTGCCTCAAAGTTCAAAGTATTTCCCAATAAATATATGAATCATAAAGAAACACAGAAGTTTTTCACACAGGAAAGGAAGAAATCACTTAGTTATATTCTTCTTGCGCTTCTGTTATAGCTAATTTCGAATACACTTCAAGCGATTGCCTACTTGTATGTCCAGAACAAGGCTGAATGAGGGCATCATCGATTCCCTGTTTTTTCAGCTAGGCTTTGTATCTAATTTAAAAACAACATATCACCAAAGGTTAGAAAATCATTGGCATACTAGCAATGAAACGTACCACTCCATTATGGTTATAAATCAACTCATCTGGATCAATCGCCAATTTTAAATCTGGGAAGCGTCTATGGACGGTAGAGAACAGTTCGGGTTCACTCAGTTTATCCTCTTGATTGATGGTTCTACTATCAGGTTCCATATAAACTAATAGTAGATAACCAATCAAACCTAAAAAATATGCTAAAGGAGCGAATTCTCATGAAAGAAAATCAAGATTTATTATTCAATCAAGTTGTTGTTATGTCCTGCCTAGGTGGTTTCGTATTATTATCCGGTATTGCTGCAATTATAGAAGTTTCTCAACGAATTTTTATGTAATATAAGTTTTAATTCAAACACAACGAAAATAATTATAGAACTCATAACATTTTATATCCAATTCAAATCGTTCAAGATGAATAAAAATCATCTTTCATATATAAATGAATCTTAAAAGTAACTTGATAAAGCTGTTGCTTTAAAATAAAGTTTGACCAAATTAATACTAATAACCTTGATAAACAATCATAAAAAAGAGCGTGTTAAAAAAAAACAGATTGATCAAAACACGCTCTTAATACTTTCAGTTGGTTTATTTTTTTATAAAAAAGTTTGATCATTTCCTATCTATTTTGCTCCACAATCGCGCCCTTTAAATGGAATAACCCAAATTATGAACGAGACCTAAAAACAACAATCACTTATTTTTATTTAACTAAATCCCCTTTAGGGGTATCGCCACACCGCTATCAAGCTAGTTTTTTGAAGTACCGCCTAAACAAAGTTTTTCCTTCTCTAAAGTTAGTTATTTTTGAGAATTCAGTTCATTTTTTCGTTTTGGGGAATAATGAATTTCTTAAGTTGATGGGCATGCGGCTGAACCCAATGGTAATATTATTTTAGTAATTCTACATACTAAAGAGCATAATGTAAAAAGGAGTTTGCTCTTATGAATGAAAAATTGAATCAAGAATTGAAAAGTAATTTAGATGAAACAATTTTACCTTTAACTTCTCTTGGCAATGGAAATAGCATCGAAGTTACATCCAACATCTATTGTTTATGTATAAAAATTGTTAATGTATGTTTTGTTGGTGATTCTACAAATCCAAACGAATGGGTTCTAATTGATACGGGAATGCCAAAATCGATGAATCTCATCATAGATTTTGCAGAAGAAAAATTTGGTAAACATAGTACACCCAAAGCAATTATATTGACTCATGGTCATTTTGATCATGTTGGTTCTGCAATTGAATTGATAAAAAAATGGGATGTTCCAGTTTATGCACATAAGCTAGAAATCCCCTATTTAAATGGTGAAAAAGACTATCCAGATCCAGATGGATCTGTGGAGGGTGGATTTGTAGCGAAAATTTCTCCTTTGTTTCCAAATGAAGGCATTGATTTAGGTAACTGTATACATGAGTTGCCTCCAGATGGTAGTGTTCCCCATATGCCTGGATGGAGTTGGATACATACTCCAGGGCATACTCCTGGACATATATCTCTGTTTCGAAATATGGACGGTTTTTTAATCGCTGGAGATGCTTTTGTTACCGTAAGACAAGATTCATTGTATAAAGTATTGATTCAACAAAAAGAATTAAATGGTCCACCAAGATATCTTACTACCGATTGGGAGAACGCCTGGGAGTCTATAAAAATACTTGAGAAGTTAAATCCTAAATCTGTAGTGACAGGGCACGGTCTACCTATGTTTGGGGAAGAATTAAGAAATAAATTGCATCGTTTAGTAAAGAATTTTGATAAAGTAGCTATTCCTGATTACGGAAGATATATTTAACAATAATCCTTATATGAAACATTAAAAGCCTAAAGTTCTTGCTTAATTTACAATAAAAATATTTTATTCATTAATAAATTAAAGTTTTATAAAAGGAGGCATGTGAATATGAAAGCTGTAACTTATCAAGGGCCGAATCAAGTACAGGTTAAACAAGTTGATGATGCGAGATTAGAAAAAAAAGATGATATTATTGTAAAGATTACTTCAACTGCTATTTGCGGATCCGATTTACATTTATACCAAGGTAATATGCCTTTATCCCCAGGATACATTATCGGTCATGAACCAATGGGGATTGTTGAAGAGGTGGGTCCTGATGTCACTAAAGTAAAAAAAGGAGATCGTGTTGTTATCCCCTTCAATGTTGCTTGCGGACATTGTTTTTATTGCCAACATGAAATGGAAAGTCAATGTGATAACTCAAATCCTCATTATGATTCTGGTGGATACTTTGGTTATACAGAGAAATTTGGTAACCACCCAGGTGGTCAAGCTGAATATTTAAAAGTTCCTTTTGGTAACTTCACTCCCTTTCTTATACCAGAATCATGCGAGCTTGAGGATGAGTCACTACTTTTTTTATCCGATGTTTTACCAACAGCTTATTGGAGTGTAATAAATGCAGGTGTAAAATCAGGTGATACTGTTATCGTGCTTGGTTGTGGACCTGTTGGATTAATGACACAAAAATTTGCTTGGATGAAAGGTGCCAAGCGTGTAATTGCAGTTGATTATTTGGATTATCGAATAAAATATGCAAAAAAGATTAACAATGTTGAGGTATTTGAGTTTACAAAATACCCGGATATGGGAGAACATTTAAAAGAAATTACGTATGGTGGCGCGGATGTCGTCATCGATTGTGTAGGTATGGATGGAAAGAAATCGCCTTTGGAGTTTATTGAACAAAAATTAAAATTACAAGGGGGAACGCTTGGTCCTATACAAATTGCTACAAAAGCCGTACGAAAATATGGAACGGTCCAAATGACAGGTGTTTATGGTGGCAACTATAATGCATTTCCACTAGGTGCATTTTGGAGTAGGAATATTAATCTTAGAATGGGACAAGCCCCAGTCATTCATTTCATGCCCGAATTGTTTGAAAAAATAGCAAAAAGTGAATTTGATCCAAAGGAGATCATTACACACAAACTCCCCCTTGAAGAAGCAAGTTATGGTTATCAAATTTTTAATAATCGTGAAGATAATTGTATAAAAGTTATTCTGAAACCTTAAAAATCTGTTCTTTCTCATTAATCCTTTTTAATTATTCTTTATACTAAAGATAAGATTCCATTCCAAGATCTTATCTTTTTTACTTTGAAAAATAAATACTGAATGAATTTTGAATATAAATATATATAGTTTAAATCATTCATATATGTCCTGCTGCGCTAACCTAATTAAAGAATCAACCGGATACAATTTGGTTAAAAGAAGTCGATAGTATTGCTCTTCAATCAACATTGAAAAATCTCAAAGAGGGCGTTGTTGATTTGTTTGTGTAGTCATTAGATCTACTTGTAACTATTCTTGTATATTAGTTTTTAAGATAGTAAATTCTTTAAGTCTTGGCAATGTTTCATAGACATGTTCACATCTTGTTGTAATAAACTTTGTAGAGCTGGATCTTGTGCTACGCCAGCGATAACAGCTGATTTTGTCATACATACATTTTTAAATGTTAACATTTCATGCAACTCATTCACTTCATGAACACCTTTTGTATTAGATCCCATTTACTTATCACTCCTTTTCCATATGAATTCAAGCAAGAGAAAAGGAAGAATAACACAATCATTTCAAACAAACCTTGTTATGAAAAGATATTAGAACAATTCCCCTTCTTGACTCTCCCAGCCATATTTTAAGTAGAAAAATAAAACTTATACTCAAATTCAGGTCAAAAAAATACCATAAAAAGGAATACTTGTTTTTCTGTGGTTCGTAGCATATTAAAAACATAGGAGGTGATACAATATGGCAAACAATAAAAGCGGAAATCGTAATGAATTATTGGTTCAAGGAGCTGAAAGTGCACTTGATCAAATGAAATATGAAATCGCGCAAGAGTTTGGTGTACAACTTGGTGCAGATACAACAGCTCGTGCAAACGGTTCTGTTGGTGGTGAAATCACTAAACGTTTAGTAGCAATGGCAGAGCAACAACTTGGTGGTGGATTTACTCGTTAACTTCACCTAAAAGTGGAAAAGATTAGGGTGAGCGATATGGTTGATTATTGGAAACATAGCAAGTTACAGTAGTTAGCATATCTATTTTTTCCATGTGGTTTAAAATAATCTCTAATAATGAATACATTTGTATTCAAAGATTGTTGATAATTTTAAATAATAATCTTTGAGTATTTTATTAAAAAAATTCCTTTCTAGATTACAAACACATATCTTGTGGGGAAGGTGTTTCCCATGAATATTAAAAAGTCTTTTACAGGAACAAATATACTTAAAAATTTATTTTCAATATTGAAAAGCATACTAACTATGATATTTACAAAAGGGAGGCATCTTAAAATGGGTGTATTAAGTGGAAATCCTCAAAATGAGCCTTTGCATTATGGAGAAGTATTTGATATTTGGAGTTATCTTCTTGCAACACAAGGGGCTGTTGCTGGACATCAAGTATTTATGAATCACACGGGTGATGAAGATTTAAAAAAGTTCTTAGAAAACCTAATTGAGAATGATATGACTTCTGAAATAGATGAACTAAAAACTCTTTTAAAGGTAAATGGAGTGGCTTTACCGCCAGCACCTCCAGAAAGACCAGTTGCATCTATTGAAGATATTCCTCCTGGGGCACGCATCAATGATGCTGAAATTGCAGCAGCAGTTTCTGCAGGTCTAGCGGCAGGATTAGTAACTTGTAGTCAAATAATGGGAAAATGTCTTCGAGAAGATGTAGGAATGCTTTTTGGACAATTCCATATGAAAAAAGCACAAGCTGGGGTAACTTTACTACGTCTAAGTAAGAAAAAAGGCTGGGTAGTTCCTCCGCCATTACATGTTAAAAATACTGAACAAGCTTAATAAAAAAAGTGGCTAAAAGCCACTTTTTTTATTTCGTTTTATTTTTTATCTCGTTTTCCTTTTGCATGGATCTTACTTTTTCTATTTCAGAACGGTTTAAATATTCATGTGAGATCTCCATAGCATATCTATCATGATGTATGTTAGTTGATTCTCGTGAATCATTGTTTTCATATAAAACCGCTTTTTTCATATAAATGTGAAAAAATACTTCTATCACACCGATAAGAAGCGCCGACCAAAATGAAGATGCAACAATATTACGAGCGAAATTGTTGTCTGTAAGAAGATAAGTTAACACCCAGATTCCTAAAAAACTTAACCCAAAATCTGCAATTGTAGCAACCATATTCCCATACTTAGGTAGAACAAATAAATCTCCTATTAAGTAGGCCGATCCTGTAATTAGTAATGAAATCAGTAATATTCTAGGGATCGAGATGTTCTGGAATATACCTAATATCATCAATAATACGGCACTGATAGCGGTATATTTAATTAATAATGCCACAATATGTTTCATAAATGATTCTCCTATCTTTTAATTTTCATGTAGAAATAGTACTTTTCAATAAAAACAGGTTGCACTTTCATAAAGTACAACCCGTTTCATCATGTTCAGGAGGTTTACTCACTACATGATACCCATATGGCAAAAAAATTTTTGCTCTCCTACACAATACTATTTTGTGAAATATAAGTATGAATTATGTGTTAAAACAATAAAAATCAATACCTAAAAAGGACCATATATTTCCGAATGCTTTTTCACATATTAAAGAGTGAAGGAGGTGACATAACATGTCGAACAATAACAGTGGAAGCAGCAATCAATTATTAATACGTGGGGCTGAACAAGCTCTTGATCAAATGAAATATGAAATCGCACAAGAATTTGGTGTGCAACTTGGTGCAGACGTAACAGCTCGTGCAAATGGATCTGTTGGTGGAGAAATTACAAAACGTCTAGTATCATTAGCTGAACAACAACTTGGCGGTGGAGTTACTCGTTAACTTGATATAGTAATGGATATATGGTATTAAGATTCCAATTTCCTCGTAATAATGAAGTGTTCGAACGCTTATATTTGTAATTTTAGAGAGTTGGCCGACTAAATACATATTATCTTCCTTTCTAAACTGGATTAAAAATACAATTAAATATTAAACCCTAACGTAGGCGTTAGGGTCAAGAAAAAATGTCATTGATTTTCTCAATTATTAAATTTATATCCTTCTTAAACAAATCTGCCTCTAAATTGCATCTTTAATTACATCAAAATATTTGTCGTCTTCGTTATCAAAAATCGAGTATCCTTCAAGAATATATGCCCTTAGCAAAAGCTCTTTAGAAGCAGTAAAATCTTTTCTCATATAATATGTATCGCCTATATCATTCAACAATTATAATGAATCCCTCACTATTTCAACGTAGCAATTTCATCGTTGCATTGAGAAATGGTGAGTTTGTTTCTTAGTTAATTTCTGCATTTTATATAATTCGTCAATCATATAAAGTAAAGAAGTCTAGCGATTTATGAATATAGCCATAGTTAAAAGTGGTAAAAATCGGAAAACCTTATTAAAAATTTCACAATGAATAAGAAGAAAGGAGTAAGTTTATCAATGATTGTAGTAAAGAATGGAACATTGCAAGTACCTGGAGCAAGCATCTACTATGAAGTACGCGGAAATGGCCCTGTACTTCTTTTCATTCATGGCGGTGGTGGTGACGCTGACAAATTCCTTAGTGTTGCTGACCATCTTGCTGATCGGTATACAGTTGTTACTTACGACCGCCGGGGCCATTCCCGCAGTAATCTCGCCAATCGAACTGAAGATTACTCCGTGGAAACGCACAGTGACGACGCTCATCGCCTCATAGCCAAATTGACCGATGAACCGGCGTACGTATTCGGAAGCAGTTCCGGTGCTGTCATCGGACTTAATCTATGTATACACCACCCGGAGCAAGTAAAGCTACTGATCCCTCATGAACCAGTCTTATTGCAACTTTTATTCGGCGAGGAGCAGATGCAGGCCAGAAAATTTATGGAAGACCTTAAGAAGAATCATCGAAATGAGGTCGTAAAGTTATTATCAAATTTAGAAGTGGACACTAACAATCTCGAGCACTCAAAGGATGTGCAAACAAAGCGTATTTTCAGTAATTCAACGTATTTCGTCGAGTATGAAATCCTAGGAATTCTTAATCATTCGCTTGATATCAATGCTTTGAAGACTGCATTAAAATCTTCATCAATGCAGGTACTTCCAGCTGGCGGAAGTGCCTCACGGGATTTTTTCGCTTATCGCTGCGCAGTCGCATTAACAGAACAAATAGGAACAGAGATCGTGGAGTTTCCCGGACATCATGGAGGCTATAATACAAGTCATTATAAAGAATTTGCTGAGAAGTTACACAAGATTTGTTCTTCACATTTATAAAGACAAATAGAAAACTAGCACATTTCATTTTGCTAGTTTTCTATTTATTTCAGGGCTACAATTCATCAGAGTCATCACCAAACATTACATTATCAATTTTTCTCCTGTCTTTTGCAATCCCTTCTATTGCTTCAATTAAATTCTTTACCATTTCAAGTGTAACCACTCCTTCATCTTTATGTGAACGTAATACCATTCTCCCTCGTACTGAACCCAGCCTTCATTCGTATACATTGCACCGGATGCTCCTAATAAGTAAAGTCCATTCCCATCATCGTCGCGCTTATACAAAAATTTTTGAATATGTAAGACAAAAAAAGATGTAGATTATTCTACATCTTTTCTTATCATTGGAAAGAACAGCATATTTGTTTAGTCCTACATCTATACCAATTGCGTGCTCCATAACAAAAGTTATCCATAAGTCTACCCCCTAAATACTTTTAATAAGTTTTATTTCCTCAATAAAGAATAATACTAAGTGCATAGCGTTTATTACAAACCATAACATGAAATTTGAGTTCTTTACAGTCTTCAACTGATTTGACTTTGTATCAGACAATTCTATCTTTAAAGACGTTAATATAATAGTGTTAGACATAAAACCTAACAATATAAATCCGAATAAAGGTAAGTTTGTTATAGTACCTATTACCATAATTCCTATATATACTATAGTTAACTTCTTAATATACTGTTTATCTTCTTTTAACTTCTCTATATCTTTACTTTTAAACCAGTCTCTTGCTATTCTTACAAAGACAATACTTTGAAATACCAGTACAATTATATTTACAAAGATAAGAAACAAAGTTTCGACATGATTTTCAATTAAGTTCCCTATACCGTTCATTTCGTCTGTACCCCTTTTATTTATGTAATATTGACTTTAGTACTTGAAAGTACAATATAGTCTTGAATATAAGTTTCCCATTCTTTCTTTAATAGGTGTCTTTTCATAAAAAAACTTCCACATGTAGTATGTAAGGAGATTATCTCATGAGTTATTTACAACTAGTAGGTGGGGAATATTTGACCCTTACTTTGAATCTAAAGATTTAAAGGTATCTAACATTGTATGCCTCCGAATATTCAATTCTTCCCACTTTTCAAAGATTATAGAAAAACAGTAGTTTCATTATTTAATCTACTATCAAAAACATTAAGATAAAATTACATTCACAATCAATAAAGTTTTTTAATTTTTGATGTAAGATACTTCACTACACTAAAAAATATAACAATAAAGTCGTTTAAAAATCTAAATTTCATTCAACAATAGTGCCCTTTTCTGGAATAAAGGAATAGATGTATTTATACAAAGATTGAATATTTTACAGGATTTCCGAATCCTAATTTTTCAGCTAATTTCTCTCGAAATCATAACAGCTGAAGTGAACTCCAAGTCAATGGTATTTATAAAGTTATGGTCTAAATTCTCTTTCACCCTTCTGCCCGTTAGTTCAGTAGCTTCAACAAAAAGAGTATCAATCCTTCTTAGATCAACCCCCAAATACTAAGCTAATTTTTAACATCTTACATATTTACGTTTGAAACCAAGCCTCCCTCTATCAATTTCTTTATGAATACTTTCGTAAGCATTTAGGAAACTGCTTTTTTTCTTGTCCCGTTTTACTTCTACTGTACCTATTTCCTTTGCGGTCTCGACTGCCTTTTCATGTAGCGGCAAATATGAAACCCCCACAGTGTATAGAAAATTATTCATAGCAGATTTCGTTCGTTCTGGCGAATCATGAATCGTATTTTTCACAATTTCAAGCATATTGGAAATCTTACTTTCGGAAAATTCATTGTCTAGGCGATTACCTAAAAGCCAGCAGTAGCAACTCCAGCCCGCTGACATTCTCAGCTCGTCACCGCTTGCAATCCATTTATCAGCAACGTCTTGTGCAAAATCTGACTCTGATAAAGTTACTGCCACCACAAAATCAGACAGCATATAAAAATACGCCCCATCCATCCAACGATCAAAATCCGACTCACTCATAGCTTTTGGGTTTGCAATAATGCCTGCAAAGTACATTGCATCGTAGTTACCTGTAGAATAAAGCTCTTCAGCTAAACGTTGATTTATTTTTATTTTCTTTGCGATTGGTTTCATAACACCTGTAGCTACGCCAAAAAGCGGCTCGTGCGCACCATTGGATATGTACATTTTTTTAGTTCGTTCCTTACTGAGGGCTTCAAGCTCCTGCATAACTGTTTCGAAATCCATAGTTTTGCACTTCCTTCCTTAATATTAAGACCCTTTTAATTATAACCAACTAGTTTATGCTCTTTATCAAGTCTTCCATACTTCTCAATTTTATCATTAATCTTATTCAAGTAGGATGTCTACTGTCTATAATTCCTCAACAATTCGGTCCGATTGTTGAATAGAATGACTCGCATTTTTTCAAACAATTTTCCAATTATCTCTGCACTTTCTGAGGATTTAATATCACCCCAAATAACTTAACAACTAACTTCCTTAAGTATAAAATTAACTTTGTCGGAGTATTGTTTTGGATGTTTATCACTTATTTCTTTCAAAATCGTAACTACTTCTGCTTTCTTGGAAGGTGTAACATTTCTTAAGACGTTTATATATGGAACAAATAAATCGTCTGTATCTAAAACGCTTTTATACAACCTTTTAGCACAATATCTAGCCTGTGGTAAAACGCGGCTTATTCCTTCAATTAATTCACTTAACCCCTCTTCAATTCTATTTTGTTCCATAATATAAAAAATGGTTTCAATCAAATCACCAATTATTGAAGGTTCATCTATTTCATCATGAAATACACTACACAGATCAATAATGACTTTATTGTCAGCAGTTTGTGCTATTTCATTTAAAGTTTCCTCAAATACTTCTACACTATCATCTTCATGCTCCAAAAAACGTATCTTTTTTAAAGTTA
This sequence comes from Bacillus sp. 103mf, assembly GCF_900116295.1. Lineage (GTDB taxonomy): Bacteria > Bacillota > Bacilli > Bacillales > Bacillaceae_G > Bacillus_A > Bacillus_A bruguierae. The sequence continues at coordinate 232,668 of NZ_FPAF01000005.1, read as the reverse complement.
CTATCATATTCTCTAAAGACATTCTTTCCCCTCCACCCTATTTTCTTACTAGATAAAACCATTATACAAAGTATTTCATACTCTCTATTTATTTGTTACACTATATAAATTTTTCTATATTTTATTTAACTTTAATTCGAATACTTTTACATCAAACCCTAGTTTTATGAATCAAATACTTTTTTAGTTCACATTCTCTCCATTCATAAATTGGTGTTTTTAGTAATCCTTCCGTCCTTTACTCCATTTTGAAAAAAGATTGATTAAAATGAAGTCTTTTCTTGCTAATTGGTATAAAAATTTTATAAAAAAGTTTGATTGGTTTGTTATCCGTTATTTCACTAACGTCCCCGTTACGTTAAGTACGTTTCTTCACACTCTTAATAGTCGTAATAATTCTAATCATATATTCCCCATTCAAACAAAAAGTAATGGCTATCAGATTGTCCGAATATGTAATCATAGATATACCCTTTTTGTACTTGTACTGTTTCAATATGATTTAGTCTAATTAAAAGTTCTTTAACAACTGATTTTGGTGCATTGACATCAGCTAAATCCCTTTTAAATCTACTTATAAAACCATCTTTGTTTACTAACTCTATGCAAGCACATACTCTTGCATAATATGCATTAATCCAGATATCTTTTAGTGCTGTTATCCATTGTTCATCTGAAGGGTCTGGCTCATCACTAATATCCCATTCCTCTCCATCGAACAATTCCTTTTTAAATAGTGCAGAAAATGCCTCTTGAATGTTATTAAATTGACCTTTTCTAGCGAATATTAAGTCTACTTGTATTGCATATTCATCTTTAAATTCATACACATCAAATAATAAATTTGACAATCTTACGTTTGCAATTTGTCTGGCAAATAAATTGAGATCGTCAAACAACTCTTGAATTTCTTTATTCAGCATAATACCCCCTCTTCTTCCTAAAGTTCCCATATTTTAATTATTGATGTTTAACTAAGCTTACGTCGTTGGTTCAATAAGAAAAACGAAATATAAGTAATTCCGGGTAAACTTTTTCAATACGGTACGACTTTCTTATAAACGGTGTATATTTGTTTTAAACTGACACAAAATCAAAATTTCGGTTGTGTCAGACCTATTATATCTCTTGTTAGGGTACCGCCACACATATCCATCAACTTAAAAATGGAGATGTGACTGAACCCTTATTATTATTTTTTCCTGGTTCAACTTAAAAATTTAGAAAATGACCACTAAGCCGCACTAAAGAATCAGTTGCTACTCGTTGACTGATCCAGACACAAATAGTAGTCAAATCATGACCTGAAAACTTACGCTTCCGTTGTACAAAACCTAGTTCTCTCGCAAGATTTTCTAAAAATGCAGGAGTAAGGTGTTGATGTAATTCTTCCACAAATGGTTGTAGTTCATTTTGAATCGAAAGATTCGTAAAAAACGTCACCCTTTCTAATCTAGCTTGTTTAGAAAGGATAACGTTTTGAGGGTATTAAAATCTCTTAAGTTGAGGGGTGTGGCATGGACCCCTCTATTTAAATAATTTCTTATAAATCTCATTAATGATTTGGATACGTCTCTTTTAAAAAACTTACAGATTGTTTGATTAGCGATTTTAGAACATTAATATCAATGTCTGCTACTTTATTAATATATATACACGATTTTCCAGATGTATATTTTCCGAAGTTTTCCAATAGTTCTTCTCGCCTAGGATCACCAGCTGCAAAATACAAACTAATTTTGGCTTTTCTGGGAGAAAAGCCTACTAATGGGGCATCTCCTTCATGACCAGATTCATATTTATAATGGTATGTACCAAATCCGATAATGCTCGATCCCCACATCTTTGCTGCATAGCCTGTTGTTTCAGTAAATATATCTAATAATTGATATGCATTTTCTCGTTTTTTAAGACTTTCAACACTTTCAATGAACTCAATTACACTATTATTGGTTTCTGTTGTTTTGAGTTTGTACATATTAGAGGCACTCCTTTTTAGATATCGGTTTTATCACATAGATAATTATAATATAGGGATCACCATACATCTTCATCAAGTTAAGATAAATATATATCCATATTACTATAACGAAAAAACGCTATTCTTTTTGTAGAAATATACAGAAAGGATGGCGTTTTTTACACTTGGGGGTCATGGGTATTCTTAAGTTGATGGGCATGCATGTATGGTGACCCCTTTAAAATCTCTTTCATGGACTCAGCGATCTTAATTAACTCTTCTTTAGATATTCGGGAACTAAACAGTGTAATTAAAGTACCACCCATTAACATCTTTTATTCTTTTAGTAGATGTTAATGGGTGGAACACAGCTATCTTATCTTTTATTTTTACATTTATTCTATAATCCTCTAATTCAGCGAAATCTTCTTTTGCTTTTTTCCATTATTGCAAGTTTCAATTATGTTCTTGTTTCGTCAAAATAATGTATCTGTATTGTGTCCATATGTTGATGAAAACTCCCGGCACGGTTCTCCTTCTATCCCTAATAAGAATCACCAACTTCTGGTGATTTTTATTTAAATGGTACCTTACCATACAATTTTCTTGTTCTGTTCGTATCAAGACTATATTTTTAATTATTCTACTGTTTGAAATGGCTTTGTTTGAGTTACTTTCATTATTTTCATACGAGCAATTTGATTTTTCACATGATTATCAGTCTTAAGATCGGTTACCAATCGTACCACCAATTGGCGTAATTGTATTTAAATATGCTAGTTCTTCTTCTGTTAAAGTGATTTCAAGAGCTGCTACATTTTGTTCCAAATATTTCACTCGCTTTGTACCCGGAATTGGTACGATTCCTTCACCTTGCACAACACCCCAAACAAGTGCTAATTGTGCAGGCGCGCATTCTTTCTTTAGCGTAAGCTGCTTAATGCCTTCAACAATTTTCATATTAGAAGCAAATGCTTCTTCTGAAAAACGCGGATTATAGTATCTCCAATCATCAGGTGTTAATTGATCACGACTTGTTAAATTCCCCGTTAAAAAGCCACGACCAAGTGGACTATACGTAACAAATCCAACGCCTAATTCACGATAAGCCTGTAAAATATCTTTCTCTGGATCGCAAGACCAAAGGGAATATTCTGTTTGAACAGCTGAAATTGGATGAATTGCATGAGCTGTTTTTAATTGTTTACCCGTTATGAACAGATGATATTGCTCGTTATATGGATATTAGCAAAGCAACTATGTACAAATATTTCTCATCAAAAGATGAGATTATCCCATACATCGTCAAGATTTATGCCGAATATATTACTAGTATTGACCAAACCATTTTCGAAGAAACAGTCCCGTTCGGGGAGCAATTTCAAAAAACATTTGAGCAGTCATTACTCATTGCCTTTTATATATCTGATACCTTTATATTAGATTTAAAACATAATGCTCCTGTGCTATATGAGCAAACCATACAAGCTCAAAACGAACGAAATAATAAATTAAAAAAATTCTATGAAGAACATATAAAAAAAGAAGTGTTCAACGCTATAAACCCTGCACTCATCCTTATCCAAGATAATGTACTACTGCGGAAGCTCTTTGAACCTACAATTTTAATTCAAAACAATATGATTTTATATCAAGCACTTTTTGATTATTATATTCTTAAAAGCAACAAGTCATTCATCATAAATATAAGGACGAGACAGATGATTCGAAAATGGAATCCACAATACAGTATATTGTTCAAAAAGTATCGAATTATATATAAACAGGATACCAACTAACACTTTTTTCACATCCATTTCTTTCAACATTTAAAGACCTTATAGGAGTACTATCAAGCTAATACAACAAAATATCCCCTAAAATGAAAAATGAGCTATTCTTTCTATAGAATCATAAGAAAGGATAGCGTTTTTGTATGTCAGTTTCTATATCTGATGAATTACAATTATTTATAACAATTCAGCTCATTTTTTAGTTTTGGGTAACAATAAATTTCTATAAAAGATTATTTCAATATACCATAAAATGATCTTTTATTTACCTTAACTATTTGCTAAATATTTCTCTAAATTTTAGTTTGCGAGGATCTACATTATTTTCTATCTGTAATCTTGAGTCGAATCCTTTTGCAATCCTTTTCCAATCTACCATTTTAAAATTCTGATTTACTATTTTCCTGTGATCTATATTCTCTCCATCCTGTGCTAGAAAAATGCCGTTTGAATATTTTTCTCCTAATCCAAAACCCATTACATCAATACCGTCTGTATCACTCGTTCCATCAGTATTTTTACCATCAACAATAGCAAAATTACCAATATACTCATTGTTGCCTTTACGGTCATACACTACATAAGTATTATTCCCCTGACTAGAAGCAATTAAATATCCTGTCCCATTTTTCCCATAATATATCGTCAAACCCTCAATATCTGCTGTTAAATGGTTTCCATCAGCACTATCTACTTTTGCAATCGGTTGGTTTCCTCCGTCTGGTTCCGCATTGAATTTCCAAATTGCCACATCTTCTTCACCGATATATATTGTTCCATACTCATCATCTACTACAATTCCTTCTGATTGAGAACTTAGCTTTAATTCACGTACTTTCTTTCCTTCTATTTTTCCTTTTCCATTGTCAAATAACTCATATTGTTCAAAAGTTCCATCCTTCCCTACAACTAATGCATAAAAAATACCCGTTTTTTGACTATGATAGAGACTAAACCCATATACTTCTTTCATGCTAGATTGAATGGGCGATCCCGTAATATTTTCTAATTCTCCTGTTTTAGGGTTTATCGCAAAAATATCGATTGTATTTGTAGAACGATTTGAAGCTGCCGCAATATCAATTTTTTTACCTCCAATGGGAAATCCATATCGTACATCAACATTATTTAGTTTCCCAAAGTTATATGAATATAGTTGTTTTCCTTTTAAATTGTAGACAGATATCCCCTCCTCCTTATTCGTTCCAATAATTTTACTTTTTTCAGAATCATGAGGATGAACCCAAATTGCTGGATCATCAGCTGCATCACCCGCACTAGCAACTGCATCTGTTTCCTCTTTTGCTTCCACTTTTACAAGTTTTGAATGTTTTTGTTTCTCTTGTACACTTGGATTTAGAAATTTTCCCACCAAATCTGGTGTAGAATTTACTGTTGAAAATAATACACTCGTCATTAAAGCAACTGTTGATATTTCCTTTAACATTTGTAGTTCCCCCTTGAAAAAAATAATTTTCTTCATCCTGTTAACTAGAACAGATACACTTTTCTTGTATTATCTTATCTACTAATCTTTAATTATTTATGTATTTATTGTAAATTTTTGGAGAAAAATTACAGGTTCTATCGTAAGCAGAATGTTACGTGTATTGTTAAAATTATCTATCAGAAATAAAGTTGCACTATCCATAAAAAGTCTAACTGTTTTTGAAAATGATAAAGTGAAGTGCCTCAATCTACAAAGAATTTTCAACTTAGCTTGATGGTGATGTGGGGTCATCTTATCAAAAAAGAAGATTGTACGTTTAGACAAAATTTGAACACATTCTAACCGGTTATTATTTTATTACTTTTTTATGGACTTTTCCTTATAAAAGACTCGAAATATTCAGTTTTTTTGATTTAAGTTCCAAACATCATTAAAAATCTATACATATTAATTATCTTTGTTGAGAAATAAATTCATCACTTACTAATAAAAGGAAATTAATTGTACAATGGACTTGTACGTATTCTATTATAGGAGTGATGAAATAGGACATAGTATTTTGAAAGGTGAGTGCAAACAAGGAGGAAATCTGTATGCCCAAAACCATTGGCCTTATTTGTGGAAGTTTACGAGAAAATTCTTATAATCGAATCATTGCCCAATCATTGACAGATATGAGTAATGCCGCTCAATTTCGCTGGATCGAAATAAACGATCTTCCCTTGTTTAACGAAGATTTAGAAATTGGCGGTGCTCTAGAAACAATAACATCTTTTAAATCCGCTATTCAGGGCGTTGACGGTATCATTATCGTAAGTCCAGAGTACAATTCTGGAATTCCAGGCGCACTAAAAAATGCACTGGACTGGGCATCAAGACCTCGGGAGTCCTCCGTTCTTAGTGGAAAACCGGTTGGCTTAATCGGATCAACTCCTGGGGGATTAGGGACTGTCTTTGCTCAGATGCAAATCAGACAAATACTAGAAGCCATGCAAGCTCATGTTCTTCCATTTCAAAAAGTACTGATTTCGCAAGTACATGAAAAGATTGACTCCGATCAAAAAGTGCTTACTGACGAAAAAACAAAACAATATCTTCAGCGTTATTTACAACAATTTATTCATTGGATCGATCATACTCCTGTTCTAGATTAACTAAAGAATACCGCATTAAGTACTTTTTTATGATGATTTTTTATTGTTAAAAATACTATTGACACTTTATAGATAAACCAATGTCAACAATCCATTTAATCATAAACGAATTGTAACGAATAAAGGAGTTTAACGTAAATCTCCCGCTATATGAACTTTCTTCTATTACATGAATTAAAGGAGGATTATAAAATGTCTGATCTCTATTCTCGTCTTTCCAAAAATGATGCCGCCGTTCTTCTAGTGGATCATCAAACTGGTCTTATTTCCGGCCTAGTGCGTGACTATGGTGTTGATGAATTCAAGAACAATGTTTTGGCTCTTGCTAATACCGCTAAGTTTTTTGACTTACCAGTTATTTTAACAACAAGCTTTGAAGACGGACCTAACGGACCACTAATGCAAGAATTGCTTGAGCTCTTTCCTGGTGCACCAAAAATAGCTCGGTCTGGACAAATTAACGCATGGGACAATGAAGAATTTGTTAAAGCCATTGAAGCAACAGGTAAAAAACAACTAATTATCGCAGGAGTTGTTACTGATGTTTGTGTTGCATTCCCAGCACTATCTGCTGTAAACGCGGGGTATGAGGTGTTCGTTGTAACCGATGCATCAGGAACTTTTAGTAAACAAGTTGCAGATGCTGCCCTTATGCGTATGGCTCATGGAGGGGTCCAATTAATGAACTGGTTTAGCGTTGCAGCAGAATTACAGCGTGACTGGCGAAATGACGTTGAAGGCTTTGGAGCCTTACTTGCTAAATATCTTCCTAGTTATCAAAATATCATCGGAAGCTATAGGGGAGCTCAAAGAGAGCTTAGCAAGTAAAATAACTTAATATAAATTTATCAGACCCGATTTCTGGAAAACACTTTAAAATCAAATCTCCACCATACTTATATATATAGTATGGTGGAGATTTCCTCATTATATAAATTTGTTCTGTTTCAAAAAAATAGGGGTCCTGCCGTATACCCATCAAGCTAATATTTTGATACATCCCCCATAATGAAATTTTACCTTTTTACAGCTATTCATGAGAATTCTGCTCATTTTTTCGTTTTAAGAAACAATTAATTTCTTAAGTTGATAGATGTGTGGCGAGACCTCTTAATTGTCTTTTCCACTACTAAGATATTCATATTGTCTGGAAAATGATTAGACTATTTACTGATTACCAATAACAATTATATAAACAACAAAACTACCTTTCAGGGGAACGGGTCATCCATTGACTCATTCTCTTAATGCTTACTTCATTCCGCTTACCGTTGATAGCTATTTAGCTTTAAAATTTAAAAAGGAATTTGCTTATACATTAGAAGATTAATTATAACAAGTTAGTACCGTCTATTGTATAAGGAACAGCGGTCCATAAAGTTCCACCATTTGTTGTTTTAAAAATTCCTGTATGATTACATGCCCAACCATTTTGTGGATCAAAAAAATGTAGACAAAATATGTCTTTTAAAATAGGGCTATTAGATAGGCCTGTCCAATCTAACCCTTTATTTTTTATTCCATATGTTGTTCCTGTTTGACTATCAATAACCCAACCAAACTCTGAATTAAAAAATGAAACAGCTGTTTTTCCTGTATCTAATATTTTATTTGAAATTGTCCAAGTTTTTCCTTGATCGTATGAGATATTCAAATAGAATATGCTTGTATTATTAAAAATTTTAGTAGGGATAATTAATATATCGCCTTTATAAATCGGTTTATAAGAAATAACAAACCCTTGGTTGGTATTTGGAGGATATAGAATGTTGTCTATGGGAATCCAAGTTTTTCCTCCATCTTGAGTCTTATATACAGTTGGATTTTTATAAGATTTTTGAATAGATATAAAACCATTTAAAGAATCAATAAATGTTAGACCTGTAATAAAATCAACAATGGTTAAATCTTTCTTTATCATCCAACCTTGACCTCTATTTTTAGTGTAGTAGAGATTATTCTCAAACGTATTGATGCCAGATTGTCTAGATAGAATAATCCATATGTTATTTGCATCTACAGCATGTAAGGTAACTTTAACGTTCGCAGTTTTTTCCCAATCATTAATAACTGGCACTTTAATTTCATACCATGTATTCCCTTTATCAGTTGTATAAAACACAGTTGGAATTAGTTGATCATTTGTGTTTGTTAATCCGTAAACCCAAGAACTGTTGCTATCTACTACGCATATAGATAAAACAATTGTGTTAAGAGGATTCACAACAGTCCAATTCGCTCCTGAGTTTTTGGTATATAAAATAGCTTGTCTATTATTAGAAGAATATTGAACACCAGCCCATCCAAATTGATTCGTTTTCATTTGAATAGAATTAAAATTAATATTATTCACTATATCACCTCATGTTAATATTATGCAAAAACAAATAATATGTGAGGATTGGTGACATGCCATCGCACCTATTTTACTTTGGTGCTCTCTTTTTTTCAGCTAGTGGGATAGATAGCGCATGTGTCAACAGTACCAGGCCCGATACTAGCGTAACTGCACTTAGGAGCAAAGCGATTTGTTTTGTAACAAAAACGAACGTTTAAGCTAGTCTTTTATGATCAAAGAGGCTGTGGGAAATCGGACCTATCAGAAAATAATCAATACTCCATGAAAAATGAAGTAGAAAACCTAGAAGCACTACGAATACAATTAGGGTTTGAGAAAATGAACTTATTTGGTGAATCATGGCGTTCGATGCTTGCTTTACTTTATACAACTACATATCCAGAAAGAGTCAATAAAATACTTTTAACAGCTGCGATAGGAGTCACAAATAACTTTTGGAAAACAAGCAATACCTAAGATAAAAAGAACGAATTACCCCAAGCAAAATGCACAAAATTTTCGCTCTGGGGTATTAAAATCTTAACTCGATAGCAATGCAAGGTGCCCCCTCTGATAACGTTATTTTTATTATTTATTGATTTTACTTTTTTGATTCTTTATAAGCTAAAATCGAAGTTGTCTATTTATCCTTCACTTTTAACAGGTATTAGGCTGTACGCATCACTAAATGATTAAATTAAGAGGGATGAACTAAACTCCCCTTCTAGGCATAAGTTAACAGAGAAGACCTTGAGAGGAGAAGAAAAATGAAACAACAACAATACGTAATAAGAACAGAAAAGATACCTGTTCAATTCCCTCCTCAACATCAGCCATTTCATCCAGGGTTTGAATACTTAATGGTACCAAGACCTATTTCAGAAAGCAGCACCTATAAAGCAGCAGGCAAATTGCAGGGAAAAGTAGCAATTATTTCAGGTGGAGATAGTGGGATTGGAAGAGCAGTTGCATATGCATTTGCTAAGGAAGGGGCAAATATTGTTATTGCATATTTAAATGAGCATATGGATGCATTAGAAACGAAACAGCGTGTTGAGCAACTAGGACAACGTTGCCTTGTCATTGCTGGAGATTTAGGTCAAGAAAAAACAAGCCATCAAGTGGTCCAGCAAACTTTATATGCGTTTGGTAAAGTAGATATTATTGTAAATAACTGTGCGGAATCTTTCCCGAAAGAACGAATAACGGAAATTACCGGTGAGCAACTTCTACGAATTTTTCAATCCAATGTTTTTTCTTTTTTTTATTTAACGAAGGCCGCTTTACCTTATTTAAAACAAGGGGGTTCGATTATAAATACGGGATCAGCATCCGCATATGAAGGACAGCAGGGAAATCTTGATTACGCTACATCAAAGGGAGCCATTATTACATTTACCCGCTCATTAGCCCTCGACTTAATTAATGATGGAATTCGTGTAAATGGTGTTTCGCCAGGGCCAATTTGGACACCAATCATACCTTCCAGTTTTCCTGCTGAACAAATGATGAGTTTTGGGTATGGGACACCAATGAAGCGAGCCGGTCAGCCATATGAACTTGCCCCAGCGTATGTGTACTTAGCCAGTGATGATTCGAGTTATGTCACTGGTCAAATAATCCATGTCAATGGAGGGATGAGAACAAGCAGTTAAAGACACAAAAAAAGGATGATAAAAGCCGTTTCCTAATTGAACAAACCCTCCACCCTCTTAAATACCTCAAAGGGAAATTTCACCTTACGTGGCACACTTCTGTGTAGTTTACCAAAGAGGGTCTCCCTTTTCAATGAGACTACGCTTTCGAACTGTAATTATTCCAACTCTTCTGCTTGACATTAAGATCTTTCATCATTCTTTATAGCTTACATATCTCCTTAATAATGTAATATCTTCTCTACTCCTACATTCTTAGTCAATAAATCATTAATTGATGGTGCTACAAATACAGTCTCGTCAACATCTAAATCATTAAAGTCAACTATATATAATCCAAACTCATTTTTCCCATTAAAATATATTAACGTTCTACCACCTTCATCATCACCAATTGCAAGAGAGTTCGGAATATACTTTTGAATAAAATAAGCTTCATTCAATTCTACACAACCCGAAGCTCCCCAAATACGAATATACATTTCATTACCTATATTAATTTCTATGTCTGAACCTAAACGGATTATATCTATATATTCCATAGGTATATCTATTGTTGAAAATTCTTGAAGTGCTTTCATTTCTTCTTCTGTAGATGGAGCTCTACTAGCATCAATCCTATACATGCTACTCATATTAGCTAATACATTCATTAAAAATCAAATTCCCCCTTTTGCTTCAATTATCTTACTAGCCTCGCGATCTCACTTACCTGAACCACTATTCCCTTTTAGCACCGTAAGTGAAACCTTAAGCTCCTTGATCTCATCATTTATTTTTCATCGTAATAATAATTTAACCACATATCCCCATATCCCTTTTTCTCTATTGGAGCTAATTCTTCAGGACCCATTTTCTTCTTGCTGGAACCTTGTCTTGATTTTGTGTATCAACAACCCTATTTGCAATTTCATCAATTAAGGTGCCTTGTATTTCATTTCCTATTATCCTCTTGTAACCGGCTAAAATCTACATGATGCTTACGGTTTCTTTTACAGCTATTCATAAGCTCATGTCATTTGCCATACTTAGCTGTTTTCCATGCTCGGTCATTTTGTTAGTATTCATAAAAAGCACGTCACTCCCTCTTATTAATATAAGAGAATAGTAACGTGCTTTTAACTTTAAAAATAGCCTAAAAGCTTAAGTTGATGGATGTGTGGTGCTACCCCATCTAGATGTGTAAACAGAATTTGCTGCAGCGTTCCTGCAATTAGGCCTGTGCCTCTCAATCAGTTGAATAGAATTACAGCTTTTACTCGCGTCAGCGGCTGATTCGAACAGAACGCTCTATCCGCATATCCTTTCATGTATTTCTTCTCGCTCACAGTTGTGCTTCTTCCTTCTGCTCAATGCTCAACCGCAGCAGAGAAACGAGCTGATTACAACGTGTTACTAAGATTTTTCCATTTGACAATTATGGTCATCATTTCGGAGCGGGTTATTTTCGCGCTAGGGTGAAACCGCCCATTTTTGTCCATTTCCTTAAGGGGTTTATTCTATACTTTTTAATGATTCGATCATATTTATTTTGGTAACTTTTCTCTTAAGTAGTAAATTAGATACAATGGTAAGTAAGAACGCAAGAATAATAGAAACTAACATGATAAAAATATTTAATTTATCTGGTATTTGTTGATGGGTACTAGACAGAGCCTTTACAACAATTGTATAAACATAGCCACTTATCGGTAAAGCTACAATTACCGCAAATGTGGTTAGTATAATGTTTTCAAAAAATATTAATCTGTTTATTTTATTTTTTTGATAGCCTAATACCTTAAGTGTTGCAAGCTCACGATTCCTTTCATAAATGTTTATGGAAGATATCGTATATATGGCGCCAAAGGAGAGTATGACGGCACAAGTGATAAACAGGATGAATACAAAACTGTTTTGTTTCAAAATATATTGAGCTGATTTCTTTAGATCATTCTTATCTGCAATTGTATTTACATGATGATCTTGTTCAAAGAAGTTACGAACGTTTGTAAGATCTGTAGAGTTATTAGCTTCAACTAAAAGTGAGTTTGGGATGTAGTCTATGCCAAAGTTCTTTAAATAAGCTGGTGTGCTATAAAACGACGGATTCGAATACTGTGTAGATATATTTAAAACCTTCATATCTACAGATTTATTTTTAAGCTCTGGTGCTGTGAACTTTATTTTGATTATATACCCTTCTGAAATATGATATTTGTCAGCATAAGATTTTGGTACCAGCACACCATTATTTTCTAAAGATATCTTATTGTTATGTTCGTCAAAGAAATGTATGAGATTGTTTTCTTTTTCAGTAATAACTAAAGTGGCATTTTCTTTTTCATCATCTTTTATGAATTCAACAGGAAAAGTGGATAAAAAATAACTATTTTTAATACCGGAGGGTAGTTTTATCGTATCAGAAGATGTCCCCATCGTATAATCGACTCTTAAATCATAGGTATAAACATCTTCAATTTGGTTAGCTACTTTTAGCAAGGCTGCTTGAGTGCCGAAAGCAGTTATCAATAAAACAGTGCTTACAACAACACCAATTGAGCTCGCCAAAGCTTTTTGTTTATTTAAAAATATATTTCTCAAAATAAGTTTATAGCTGTAGGAAATACGACTCCATAGACCCGGAACTCTTTCTATAAATAGCTTTTTCATCTTCTTTGGCGGTTTAGGACGCATAGCCTGAGCCGCACGTTCTTTTAATATGGTTCTACCACTTAAATAACATGATAGGAGTCCGAAAGCACTAGAGAAAATAATGGGAGGAATGATGGAATAAAGAGAAAGTGGGTATTTAATGTTAGGAAGAGAGTAGGCCCTTGCACTAGACTCAGTTATTAATGGAACAAATACGACAGCAGCAATAACACATCCTATAATTGAGCCTATTATGGCTACCAGCACAGGATACCCCATATAATGAAGCATGATATTTCTGTTTTTTATACCTAAAGCCTTCATAATTCCTACTTGATTTCTTTGAGAATCTATAATTCTCGACATTGTAAGAAATAATATAGTGGCTTCAATCAAAAAAAGAACTAAAGGTATAACTTTACTCATTAAATCATTATTATATATCGTTTGACTTATTTTAGAATAATTGAAAGTCCGTTCTTTACTTACTTGATCCAAATAAGTTAGTTGTTTGGATTGTATTTCAATTGATTTACCTAATTTGTCAATGTCGTACCCTTCTTTAGCATCAATAATGATTTCATTATAGTAAAAGCCGTCTACAATTTCAGGTATTGTCTCTTCAGCAATATAAGCTACTCCATAGGTTTTATGATCTTGTATTTCGTTCTTTTTTGTATATTCAACATTCTCACCCAATCCGCTAATTGTAAACTCAAAATTTCTTTCATTCGTACTTATACTGATTTGATCACCGACACGATAATGATGTTCTTTTGCATAACGAGAATCTAATAAGATTTCATCTTTCTTTGACGGGATACTCCCCTCAATCATAGTAGGTGTATTTATTCCATTCTTTACAGGGATCGAATGAATTTTTAAGGAAGTTTTGTAATTTTCAAAGGCTTGCTTGGCATCAAAGGTATAACGTCCTTCTATTTTATTTATGCCTTCAATTCCGCTTAAACTAGCTACATCATATTTGGAAAGTTGACTGTAATACACATTTAAGTCACTTAAATTATGTTCTTTAAAGTAAGCCTTAGTATACGCACTCAAATTATTGCTATAAGTTACTAGACCCGCATAGAAAAAAGAACCTACTGCGATAACCAAAACTAAGGTTATAAATTGCCCTATAGATTGTTTAATATCCCTTAATAATTTTAAAAATAATTTCATGTTTACCACTCAATCCCTTCAACACTTTGTTTTTCATCATTAATCGTAACGCCTTCTATCATTCCGCTTTTAACCTTAATAATTTTATCAGCCATAGGAGCAATTGCAGAATTATGTGTGACCAAAACGACACATTTTTTCGTTTCCTTGTTCAAATCTTGAAGAAGTTTTAATACGGACTTACCTGTAACATAATCCAATGCTCCGGTTGGTTCATCACAAAGTAAAAGTAAAGGATTTTTTGCAACAGCTCTAGCTATAGCAACTCTTTGTTGTTCTCCCCCAGAGAGTTGGGAAGGGAAGTTCTTGATACGATTCTTTAATCCGACTTTATGTAAAATATCTTTAGCATCCAGATGGTTTTTACATACTTCAGTGGCAAACTCAACATTTTCTAGAGCGTTTAAATTGGGAATTAAGTTATAGAATTGAAATACAAAGCCAACTTTCTCACCACGATATTCTGTTAACTTTTTTTCGCTGAATCTTGTTATTTCTTGATCACCAACAAACACTTGACCTGAGGTAGCCGTATCCATTCCGCCAAGTATATTCAAAATCGTACTTTTACCGGCACCGCTTGCACCCAAGATAACGACGAATTCTCCCTCAAATATGGAAAAATCAACACCATCAAGGGCCTTGATTGACACTTCTCCTATTTTGTATTCTTTCGTTACTTTTTTGAATTCGATTAACTTTTTCACGTATTACATCTCCTCGTATAGTATTTTTGTAAACGTAAAACAATTCCAAAACAAATAACTTTTTCCATATATTTTAGAGTTATTATTTGTTTGCTTCATTTTTTTCGGTATTCTGCATCTAGACAGTAAAGCCTTCAAGGCTTCATCAAGTTTACGTCTGGCATGCGCCTAACTTTGAATGTGAGAATGTTGTTTTCATAGATAAATCCATTCGACAAAATTATCCAAACCCCTTTTACAATAGCCGCTAGTCCATCAATTGATTTACGTAAATCTGTTGCCCATTGTGCAAGATATACTTTTTCAATCACGATCTCTGATATCATTGTTGCTTTACCACCTGCATCACTTGTAGGAGCACTTACGGAGTAAAAATTACCTTTTTCTATACTAAGTAACTATTCTGGAAATACTGGATGGAAATGAGTAATGTTACCTCCTTCATCAAGGTAACTGATAAGCTGTAGTCCTATCAACTGTTCTGTTGACAATAGTTCCATTCTTCATTATTTCTTTACCCAGCTTAATGATCTCATGATTTAAAATTTCCTTAAGTTATGAACTATGTTACAAATAGGCTCAGTACCAGCATTGCTGTAACCAGGGGCAAAGTAACAAACGTTTTCATTTTGTATTAATTTTCTCAATCTGGATATTGTTATTATTCTGGTTTTAATGTTAATAGTTTACAGTTAATATAATATGATACAAATATGATGGTTATCATCTTATTGTTTCTCCTTGTGTGAAAAATAGAATTGAATTCTTTGGTCTATTTTGGACTATAGAGCATGTATGTTAAAGTATAAAAACTATTAATTCTTGTACCTCGTAAGAGTTCTTCCCTAATGCATACCAAGCAATCTATAACATCATTATAAACATGAGGAGATTTTCTGTAGGCATTACAAATTTATTAATAGGAGGAGACATATGTTTAAAAAAGTGTTATTTTCTGTTTTCTCACTTGCAATATCTGGATCTATTTTATTTTCTAATCAAACAGTAACATATGCAGATTTTTATCAAGTAAAAAAGGATTTGAATATGTATTCTATACCAGCAATAAGCAGTAAAAAAGAAATAATTCCAGCTGGAAATACCATTTCCCTATACTGCTACGTAAATAGTGAGAATTACATGGGAAGTAAGGTTTGGGCCTATGCTGATGATCATGGTTATGGTGGTCATCAAGATTATGGTTATATTCCTGATTATTTTCTTAGAATAGGTTCATCAAGTCCACTCATCGGGTATTGCAATTTTTAACGTATTTCCGAAAGAAGTCCCCATCTTCAAGTGCGTGACAGGCAAGAGCCCAGTGATAAGGTGGGGATGAATTTCGGTTAGGTATAGCCTAACTGATTTGTAAGAACTTCCAATTGTTCGTATGGTGTATACGTTCTATATCTGATACCTTCACTTGTTTATAAGATTTAGCCGGATTTTGTATATATTGTCCATGTATATCTTGTACGTATACCATTTTCCCTGTAAACCCTGCCACAAATCCTACTTGTCCAAATACTTTCACTTTATCACCTAAATAGATTCCATCTACATATGGTGTGTTTTTCTTGTTCCGTTTTACATTTGTATTCTTTGTTTCCCTCCCTTTTCTTGCGGTTGCTTCATGCAGGGAACGTTTTTTCTTTCTAAATTGCTTGATGCAAAATTCACCGCTTTGATCATATTCTTGTATGTGTGTTGGATTGGTAATCGCAATTGCGTCATTTACATGTGTTTTGGATAAATCTAACCCTCTTCGTTTTAGCGTGGTGTAACTGCCATACGTAATGTCACAATCTAAATGATTCATGATTTGTAACCGCAATATATTCATAAAAGCAGTCTCTTTATATTGTTTTGGTTTCTTGAAAGTGTGTTTGAGTTTCCCTTGATGAAATTTTTGATGGCATTCATCATGTACTGTGACAAGATTATCTTCCATATCTGAACCACCTTTGCAGCGTTCGATAATATGATGCGTATGCAAAATGCCACCTTTCTTCTTACAAATTTGACACGTATAGTTATCTCTCGCAAATACGTAATATCTTGTATTCCAAAAACCAAAAGCATCTCCTTGTTGATATTCTGTTCCTTGTATATCGGGATTTTTTAGCTTTTGTACATCAAATTTTCCTACTTCGACAATCACTTTTGGAGATGGTAATAATGAACAAAAAGTTTCAATCCAATGAACTTGGTTATCCACTCTGCTTTGAATCGATGGCGGTAACCATCCCTCTTTCTTTTTCCGATTGAGGAAACGTGCTTTGCGATACCTTGTTTTTCGCTGTCTTCTACCTCTGCGTAATGTGGCTCTCAGTGTAAGGTTTTCTTTGACGTCCTGACGTAACTCAATGGTTCCTTTTGCTAACACTTTGTCTTCAGTGGTAATCGCAATGCCGATATGCTTTGCACCACTATCAACACCAATTGTAACGGGTTGTACCGTTTCTCCAGTAGCATATTGTAATTGGATTGTAAACGGAGTATATCCGACAATCATTGCTTTTCCTTGCTTGAGAAGAAGCCTGGCTTTACGGGAACTACAAGGCATAAGCGGTTCTCCTCTTAAATTCTTGACAAATACACGCATGTTTTGTCCCTCCTAAGAGTTTGTTTCCCTTCGCCAATGTTTGTAGGTGTTGGCAACTTCTTGTATAAGAAGGCTTGTGGTTGACCGTTCCTTCCCAATCAGAACTGTTACAGAGCCACCATAGAGCTAAGAACTAGGGAATCATTCTTGGGTATGCAACCTACGAACGAAGTCCACAAAAGACTGAGGCTAGACAACCAGAGCTTTTTTCAAGCCCCCACTTCAAAACGTGTTAGCGTTTAAGTGGTGAGTAGTTGACTATATAGGACTAATTGGTTCTGATGTAACTATATGAGGGAGACGAAAACGATTCAAAGTATGAGGGGCCACTCTGGGATGTAAGTACAAATCAAAAAAGAAAATTGTACGTTATCAAGACCTGAATTATAAAAAATTTCGAAAAACAAAGGATAACACATATTATACATGACTATTATGTGCTATCCTCTCTCATTTTATTAAACTAAAGTACTCATTAGTAGAATAAAAAAGTTTAGTTTCTGTTTGAATCATCAATTTCTGAATTTAATGAACTCTCCCACCAAACGTCTTTTCTTCCGTTTAAGTAACCTTTAATCAGTTTCCTAAATGGATAAGGTTGTAAATTCCTATCATCCAAATCTTTTTCATCACACCAAAAAAACTTAAGATGTGATTCGCTAGACTTTAAATTATTTGGTAATTCATTACCATTAACCTCAAATACTTGATTTATTTCGCAATGTAATTCTCCATTTTTCTCCCATTTGTGTTCAACTAATCCAAGAAATTTATTTACTGTACATCTAATTCCTAATTCTTCTTGAATCTCTCTTATCAATGCATCTTTTGCACTCTCCCCAAATTCAATGTGACCGCCTGGTAAAAAAGTATTTGTATACCCTCTGGCTTGTGCAAGTAATATTTTATTATCTTTTATAAAGATTCCCCTTGCTAAATGATGAAATGGTTTTTGCAAACCTTTTCCCTCCTACCATTTATTTTTTTATACACGCTTGTAATGTGACATGTTTAAATACTAATCTATGTGTCCTACTACTTTCTTAAACCCTTCAACACTATCATAGCCAAATTCTTTAATCGTTACGTTATCTACTATTTACAAAAATCCATCTACATTATTATAACCTTTCGAAAAATCAAATATTTATGCCGATACCGTTTCAAGATTTAATTCAGTAAATTCTTTTCAACCTAAAATAATCTCTTTATAGTAGATAGAGTTTTATTTTTTTAATCTATCTATTACGAAGAGAGCTTTTAGGATTAAATTTGATTTCGCCCACTTTTCTTTTTGTTAGTGTTCGTTTTATTTTTAAGAATATAATCTATCTAATAAATCTGTAAATGACTGACATATTGGGGTAATTAATGTACTTCCAGTTTCTTCGCAATTATAAAAAACAACTTTAGGCGAGTCCGCATTGTCATTATAGTCAAAACATAGTAAATTTCCAAAAGGATCTCTAGCAAAAGGAAATAATTTTTGTGATAAAAATTCAGAAAACATTTTTATATTTAAATCTTCATCGGTAAAACTAATCAAATCATTGAAAACAGCTTCAATTCTTCCATCATCACAATCAAAGGTATTGGGCTCCGGAAACCCTCCATTATTTTTCGTTATACATTGTTTATAATCATCAGGAAGTTTAAATCCAAATAACCTTTCAACTTCAATAATTTCTTGTTCATCTAAAGATTCATCTGAAAAAAGCCACTTTTTTAATCCCATAAAATCTCCTTTCTCCTAAACGTATTTTGGCAATACAACCTTTTAATTTAACGACACAACACGCTTCATCGTTAACAACAAACTATATGAATCCATTTTAATTTTTCCACATATAATTAGTTAATCAACACTAGAGATTTTTAATATCTCCTCTAATTCACCTAACTGTTTTAAGTTTTTTATAGCCAACTCAACAGGAATGTCCTTCATCAACACAAATGGTAACTGTTTTGATCCCTTTAACAAATCAAATAACCCTCTTTTAATGTGAAATACCTCCTGTATCTTCTTTAAATCTACAACTCCTCCGATTGGCGAACGAATTAATATAAGATTGCAAAGCTTTTCTTTGTGCATTTCTTGCTTTTCATTCACACATTCAACATCTATCGCTCCATCATTTATCCACTTTACAAAATTCTCGCTTACCGTGGTAGCAAAAGCCGGATTCATGACCCCAGAATCAACCTGTAATAATTCAGTTGCGTCCTCGTTTGCTTCCATTAATAGAAACTTTCCTCCACCTTTACTTCCTACAGCAATATACCCTTCCGCATATTCACGTACCTCATATGTTGTATTTCTTTCATTAATTATATCAATAACAAATATAATCACACCCTCGTCAGTTACAAATCCATTCGTGTACTGTAGCAACTGTTTATAAGAGTTCGGTATTATTAACCCCATTCGTTCTTCAGTCTTTTCAATCTCAGCTTCATCAACCGCAGGAAATAATTCGAAAAATTCGAAAGTCGATAATTTTTGAAAGTCTATCATTTAAATCCTCCTAATCCATTAAAATATTTATACGCTTATCTACTTTCTATTTTATAGGTCAAGAGTTTAAAAAACTAAAATCTACATATTCCAACAGAACGGCTCATTTTTAAAATTTTAACCAAGAAAATTATTAATAATTATAAACACTTCCCATTAAATTCTAACTCTTTCTTAATATCTTTTGTGTATAAATTGTTCGTGAATAATAAAATTTTTTAAAAATATTGATGGTAAAATGGAACTTTATTTCACATCCGTTATATTATCGTTATTCAATTAGATATACTTATAGGTTTTAATAATCAATAACAAATTTATTTCTGGAAAAAAGCAGGCTATGCTTTATTTATAAATTAGTTTGAATGGAGTAAACCT
This sequence comes from Bacillus sp. 103mf, assembly GCF_900116295.1. Lineage (GTDB taxonomy): Bacteria > Bacillota > Bacilli > Bacillales > Bacillaceae_G > Bacillus_A > Bacillus_A bruguierae. The sequence continues at coordinate 212,294 of NZ_FPAF01000005.1, read as the reverse complement.
ATGAAAATATTTGACACACATTTACATATTATTGATCCAAAATTTCCATTGTACGAAAATCAAGGATATATGCCAGATCCATTTACGTCTGAAGATTATTTACAAACTGTCAGCAATTTAAATGTAACTGGTGGGGCAATTGTCTCTGGTTCCTTTCAAAAGTTTGATCAAACTTACTTAGTAAATGCATTACAAACATTAGGAAAGAACTTTGTTGGTGTCACACAGCTACCCTATGATACATCAGATGATGAAATCATTAAATTAAATGAGAAAGGTGTTAGGGCACTTCGTTTTAATGTAAATCGAGGTGGTTCAGAGGATATATCATGTTTAAACAATTTTGCTAGAAGAGTATATGAATTAGTAAATTGGCACACAGAACTTTATATCAATTCAAATGCCTTACCAGAGATAACTAATATATTAGAAAAACTACCAAAAGTATCAATTGATCATCTAGGTTTATCAAAAGAAGGTTTCCCTAATTTATTAACTTTAGTAGAGAAAGGTATTCGAGTAAAAGCTACTGGATTTGGAAGGATTGACTTTGATGCTGCTGAAGCAATGAAAGCAATTTATTCGATTAATCCTGATGCGTTAATGTTTGGAACTGACCTACCTTCAACAAGGGCAAAGATACCGTTCCAATATTCAGATATAGAGTTGATTAAAAATAACTTTGAAGAAGAAGCCGTAAAAAAAAATTCTTTATAAAAATGCCTTTGATTGGTATCTAGAATAAGGGCACGAAAGTTGAATAAATAGATTTCATATTTTTATAATCTATTTCTGGTTTTGTTAACATTTCTAAATTTTTTACGATCGGTTGATTCTGAATATGTTTTCCCATCTTAAGACCAATATTAAATGAGTTAAAGAAGTCGTTGCGACATTTTGACTCATCCATACACATAAAGCGAATAAATCTTTTGCTTAGTACTTACTGGTTCGTTGCACAAAACCATTATCTCTAGAAAGAGCTCGTAAGATATTTTGGGATAAAAACTTTTGAATTTCTTGAGCAAATAGTTGTAATTCATCAGATACAGAAATAGACATACAAACACGCCACCCTTTCCTATGATTCTACAGAAAGAATAGCGCATTTTTTCATTTTAGGGAGGATTTTGTTTTATTAGCTTAATAGCATTGGGTTGCCACCAAAATTCCCAAATTTATTTTTCAGAGTAAGTTGGGGGTTTTTGAACCAGAAAGGTATATGTTTAACTATAAAAAATATGACAAAATTTATCCGGTTTTCCTTTTTGCCTACTTGCTAAATTCAGCAAGTAAAATATTTTTAAAAGGGTCAGGACTGTTAGCTTTACCCATGCTGTTCAAATTGACGGCCAACGTATGCTTGCCTCCAAGTGTACCTCCAGCAAAAGTAAGAAACCCTGGAATGCTACCTCCGTGTCCCCATATCGAGACACCGTTTGGAAGCTTAGTTTCAAAGATTCCAAGACCACATTCTCCTAATTCAGCTATTTCTGTAGGAACTGTAGTAAGCATTTGTTTTAGTTGCTGTTCCTTCAGTAATTTGCCACTGAGTAAGTAAGAGAAGAATTTGTTTAAGTCGTCAGCAGTAGAAATCATCTCTCCAGCCGATCTACCCATACTTGGGTTATAATAAGTAACGTCTTTTAGCTCACTTGCTCCGTCTGGTTGGAAATATCCACGTGCATGCTTGGTGCCTGGAATAACGCTTGAATTGCCAGGTAGGAATGTATCCGACAATTCAAGTGGTTCAATAATCCGATTTTCAATCTCTTCCGCATAGCTGTTTCCGGTTACTTTTTCAATAAGGATACCCAGTAATACGTATCCTGTATTTGAATAAGACCAGCCCTTTCCTGGGACAAAGTCTGGGGGAAGAGAAATCCCCATCTTTACTAATTCTTCAGCCGTATACGATTTTTTTGTATCCATAAGATCAAAGTCTTTTGACCTTGAGTATTCAGCGATACCACTTGTATGGTTCAATATCTGTCGGATAGTAATCTGTTTATCATCATATCCATTTCCTTGAATGACACCAGGCAACCATTTTTCGATGGAGTCGTCTAGATTCAAGCGGTTCTCTCCAGCTAATTGAAGTACAACCGTTGCGGTGAACGTCTTCGTCACGCTGCCAATACGAAAGCGAAAATCTGTTTTCATTGGTTTCTTGGTTCTCAGATCCGCTATCCCAGCGGCATAACTCCACGTTTTTCCACCCTTGGAAGTTTTAGCAAGTATCCCCGGAAATCCAAGTTGCAATGTATCCCGCATTGCTTGCTTGACGGAATTACGATCTCGTTGAGTGCTTGTTTGTAACGAACTAGATACATTTTGAGTGGGCTCTGCTTTTACAATTGAGGTTGGCGTTGTGTATAACAGGGAACTTCCAGCTATTAAAAAGGCCAGACTTGCAAATGTAATTTGACTACGTGTTTTCATAAGGCATCCCTCTCTTCTATTCATATTGTATAGGTGGTTGCTTGCTGTTTCATACTAACCACACAGCTATCGTCTCCACCAATGACAAAATGTCATCATTAAGTTTGTAATCATCTTTATAATTGTTGTTTTACAAACGCCATTCTGTCCTAACAAGCGATAAATTCCTCTTTTTTCACATGTAAGTTAACCCCAGAAATTACTTATTTTCCTTGAAATACTCTTGTTAACTGGTTTGTTTTTCATATATACGTCATATCTGTTCCGCCTTTCACGCCTCGTTATATTTTTATCATACACAATGAAACTTTCTTTTTTCTTACCCATTCCTTACAAATTACTTACGTTCAAAATAGCTTCTATAATAGGGTATAAGGAGGATCTGTGCCGGAAAAGAAATATTTTCCAGTAAATATATTAATTAAAAAGAAACATAGAGGTTTTTTCGCTTCTATGTTTCTTTTTTCGTCCTTTAAATATTAAAGATTCTGTTTCAAAGTAACTACCTGTAGAAAAAGAAAATGTTCATTTAAGGGGTATATTAAAACTTTAACTTGATAGCAATGGAATACCGCCAGCAAATCGAAAAAACCCCACGCTAAGATCATGTAGAATCAAAAACGATATCTTTAAAAAAGGGAATTTGCAAGAAAAATAGGTCTCTTTGGATAAAGTGAAACTTCCATCAGTGGAGAGTTTTTTCATCTCCCACTGATGGTTAGTTGAACCAATCGGGGTCTTACTGTCCGTTAATGCGGGATAAATAAAATTTATTTTACGAAAAATAAAAAATATATGTGGAATATGTATTCAAGAAGATTATGAAATCATAATTAAACATCAAGAACTGGAGGGTGTTAATTGAAACTTTCAAAGCATTTATTATTTCTTCTCTTAATAACAATTGTATTTTCTAATCCCACCTGTTTCTCTAAAGCATTCGCCAGTGAACTTGAAAGTGTTACAATAGACAAGGTTACTACTTTCCCCTACGGTATTAAAAACGGTTGGATATCCCTCCCTAAAACAGCTGGAACTCTAACTGTTAGTATTACAGCTAAAAATGCCAAAAGGATTAAATTTTATTTAATTCCGACAGGAACAGCAACTTATAATCAAAGAAAGTTAATTGGGATTTCTGAGGGTAAGAATGGTAAATTTTCATTTAAGTGGAACTTTAAAGAGGATCAAAATATTTTTCATCATTTCGCAGTGGAAGCAATAAATTCAAAAAATCAAGTAGCTACTACAGGTGTATTATTTAGTGTTACTAATGAATAAAAGGAGGGAAATCCCTCTTTTTATTTATCTGCTTTCTTTGTGAAAATAGGAGGTATTGTGCTTAATAAATCAGTTGGTTCTCCCTCATTTGCAGTGGTTTCCATGTATCAACCATGGATAAGCCTTGAAAATTATTATCAAAAATCCCTTGTCCCTCTTTATTCCCACAATTTAATTGTTCAAAATTATAATCACTAGTAATTTCCCTGTTAATAGACCCTTTCTAGTGTCCTCTAAAAATGTTAATATTTTTTCGCACTTAAGTTGCTCGCTTATACATGCTCAATCAATTGTTGTTACCTTGTACATTCAAAAATTAGACATCTAGAAAAAATGAATACTCCCATCTAAAATTATATAAATCCAGATTAATGGTGATGTAGCATTACATCAAAACTCACCCTACTCATTTACTAAATATTATTGGTATATCATCAATACATCTCTTCCAAATCATATGATCATACCCATTACCCCAATAATCCTTCATTAAATAATCAGGTTCTCCAAATTTCCCCTTCCATACCTTCTGTGCATTTGTATATCCGCTATCTAAACAAAATTCTTGAATTCCCCTGCTTAATAAGGTAAGAAACATCGTATTTAAAAGTAATTTTCCTATACCACGCCTTTGATAACCTGGATGTACAAACACAGTTCCTATCTCAGGTAAATCTTTTAATACTTTATTTGTGCAGCTGTTAATTAGTTCACTAGCTGGGCCATATTCAATTGTACCGATAACTTTGTTGCAATTTGTATCTGTAGCTATCAAAAAATATCGATTTTTCCCATTGCTATCAAAGTCACATTTCAAATATTCTTTCTTACTTTCAATTTCATTTTCTATATCATCCAGTAGTTCCGATAAGCCTTCTCTAGCAAACGTATCTTTAATAGTTGTACTAAAAAATTGATTTAGCTCTTCAATGTCTTTCATTCGCGGTCTTCTTATCTCAACATTGCACATCGAAAGTCACTCCTCAGTTCTCCAAAGTTTTTTCATCGTTTGTCCTATAATAGTCGTTGCTTTTTCTTCATTTTCCATATGCGCAAGTGACATACCCGGTTTTATATATTCTAATAATAAAAATCCATAGTCAAATCAAGTAGTGTCACTACCCCTTCTCCTTGAAAATAACGAAGCGCTTCTATTTCGTTGTCCAATTCCTCACGTGGTACACCGAGTTTTAACACAACTCTTATCCATTTTTCTTTTGAGCTATACTTACATAGTTATAAGAAAGATTTTGGAACGTTTGAATGATTTGTAGTGATAGTTTTTCTTCAAGCTCTTGAATCGTACTTGGCAGATTTTCAATCCATTGCTGCCCTCGTTCTCCGTGAACATCTTGTATGGTCGTTTTGAAAGATGAAGGTATGTGTAACATCGTTTACTCAACTTCTAGTTTCACTTTTAGATCAAAATAAGCATCCTGAAGCCATGGATGAATAACTTTTAAATTCTCTCTTCGCTCCCATAAGTATGAAATGTATGCAAAACAAGCGTGTTCTAATGATTGCTCTAACGCTTCTTTTATTTCTACAATATATGGGGGTGTCCCGTTTTGATCCCATTCAATCTTATCTGCAACAAATAACACCATATCTATAGGTGTCGCATTTTTCCTTAATGTTGTATGACAGCTAATTGCATCTAATATTCCCTCATTGTTCACTTTGAAAATATCTTCTGCAATTCTTCTTGATATTTTCTGATGAATAATCATCGGAAATATTCTTTCTTCTTGTAATACTTCAATTTGCATTTTTTCTGCCACTTGAATACGTTCATCATTTGGGATAATGGCACTAATATCATGAAGATAGCCAGCAATCGCTGCTGCTGCTTCATCTAATCCAAATCTCTTGGCAATTCTTTTTGCTTCATTCGCTACCCTAACAGAGTGCTCATATGTGTGAGGTTTATTATATTGTTCTAGCATATGTTGAATATCTAGCTCCCAATCTCCTGTTAAAGAAATAGAGTGTATCATTTGATTCATTCTATAATCCCCCTTAAAAATGCTTATAATTACTTAGTTTTTATTCTAGAAATATAAAAAAATCCCTTCTCATTACGGTACATGAAATTTTTAAATAAAGATTATATAAAGCCATGTACACACTAACAAATGTATTTTTCTTTTTATTTGCTACAAAAAATAGAACTCCTATGTCATTTATTTTTACAATCCGTCCTTTAAACAATAATCAGTAATTGATATTATGTAAAAATAGAGAAATGCTTTATCAAATGTTAGGATGTGTTTTTATTCAATGGTTTTACAGTCTATCGATTATGAAATCTTTCAGTGGATCAACTCGTATGTTTATAAATACCCTTTTCTAGATAAAATGATGATTTTTTTCGCCGAGTATGCCCAGTACATTTTAATTGTTGCATTACTCGTTTTATGGATTACAAATAAAGAAAATAGAGTGACAGTATTTCAAGCTTTATTCGCATGCTCCTTAGCATTTACTATAAATAGAGTAATTGAACTGTTTTTCTATCGCGATCGACCATTCGTCTCGCATCATATTAAACAATTAGTTGATCACACTGCAAATTCTTCTTTCCCGAGTGATCATGCTACAGCTGCTTTCGTAATTACTGTAACAATTTGGCTATGTAGTAGAGGAAATACATTTATGTGGATTATTTTTGGAATGGGTATTGCTTTTTCAAGAATTTGGGTTGGTGTACATTATCCTCTAGATGTATTGGCAGGGATAATCCTTGGAGTATGTACTGCACTACTTGTCCACTATCGAATTATGAAAATGAATCTTATAAACAAAATAACGAGTTATTCCTTATTTCAAAAATAGAAGCTATTAGATTTTCTTTAGTAGTTCCGATAATGTGGTGAAAAAGCTAAATAATAGTTTATTAAATGATATATAATCTAGCGATAAAAATAATGAATTTGCTATATAAGGGGATATCCCATGAGTCAGTGTAACTGACCTATGGCGCATCCCCTTTTTATTATGTAAAATGTTAAGACCGCTCTTAGAATCAGAAACAGTCTAGCATACCAAATTTTAAGGTGATAACGAACTAGTTACTTACTGGTTCGTTGCACACAACCAACATCTCACGCAATATTCCGTAATAATAGATTATGTAAAACTTACCAGAATAAGATATATGTTCATAATAATTAAAACTAAAGGTTTTATCTAAAAATAATGTAATATATAAAATATCATATTATAACAAAGGGTGAATACATATGAGTCTACAAGTTTTTGATGCAGCTAAATATATGATAGAAAATAGTCTTACATCGGGTAAAATTGCTACTGTAGAAGAAATAGAAGAATTACAGTCTAAGTTAATGAATTTGTTACCAGAATGGTTAACAGATCTAATGAGAACAACTCCTCTTTGTGCCAGTAAAATAATTTGGCAAGAATTTTTACCTTCTGAAGATGATGATGGAATGTCTTTAATGTTACTTTTAGATAAAGATGAAATGATAATGGAAACTATTGAAGCTATACCTGGGTATGCTGTATTTGAAAAAGGTTATATTTCTATTGGCTCCTGTCTTATGCATACCGGAAATCCTTATTTTATTTGTATTCATGAAGGAGAAGATCCGCCAGTATATAGATTAGTTCATGATTATGGGGAAGAAACAGACGAAATTATAGAAAATCGAGAATTAGTTGCTGATAAGTTTTCTAATTTATTATTAGCCTCCAAGGTTGTAGAAAAAGATCCATATGAAGATTAAATTTTTCTTTTAGAGGTGCAGCTAATGCCCATCAAGCTAAGATTTTGAAGTACTCCCTTGTCGTTTTGGAGAACAACGAATTTCTTAACTTGATAGGCATGTGCGCGCTATCCCCTATTAGAATTTTTGACCAACCAAGGTTGTATTAATGACAGAACCGTTACAGGTTGCATGGCTTTGGTATGATTCATGCCGTCTCCTTCCAGTATTTCTACATCCCATCCTAAGTGTTCGAGCACTTGTTTATTTTTTTGTATTGTACCAACAATATCAACTGTTACACTTCCAAAGTTTTCTCCATAAATAATAGTGTCTTTTTCACCAGCAAACGCTAGCCTTGGAATAGCTAGTTTGTGTTGAATTTCTCGATCATCAAATTCCTTTAAATTCTCATATAACGTTACAAACTGTTTAGTTTGATTCGTGTTAATTTTCACCTTTATGTTATCCCAATCAATCTTTTCTGGACTTTTAGTCTTATCTTGCTCATTAAAGACAGGAGAAGTTTGATTATTCAATGCCTGTTCGTATGTTCTGTTAGTTACAATTAACATTTCCTTGTATGGCCCATCCATTGGCGGAAAACCACCCATTATTAAGCTTTCTAATCTATTTGTCCTAATTGCTAATTGTAGTCCAACTAAAGCTAACCAAGAATATCCATAATAAGTAAATCCCTTAACGTTCATCTCGTCAGCAATTAATAATAGATCTTTTACTATATTTTCAGATGTTAAATTCTTTGGATTCGGATGTTTCAAACGATGTCCTTCATAATCAAAATATAAAACCTGAAACTTATCTTGCAATCCCTCGACAAAGTGTTTTCCAAATTCAGGGTCTACTCCCCACACCTTTAAATTTTCAGCTTCTTCGCCAAAAACGGATTCTTTAGCTACTGGCAGCATGATTGTTTTAAAATTTGGATTACCAACTAAGCCAACTTTTAATTCTGATTGATCCATAAGTTTTATGAATTTCTCCATTTGTATCACTCCTAAATTGTTTATACTCATATCATATAACATTCATGCAATCTTTCGGATTGGCGCTATTTTTTCTTGATATATTAGAAATTCATTAAAAATATGTTATTGTAGCACTTGAAAGTTTTACTTTAAATAAGGAGTTGAAAATGGAGAGATATACCCCTAAACAAATTGCAAATTCCTTAAATGTTAGTACCACAACCTTGAGAAGATACGAAGAACAAAATCTCATTCCTGATGTACCAAGAACGAAAAATAATCATCGATTCTATACATCTATACACTTTCAAGCATTTACTACCATTAGGACTTTATTAAAAGGGTATGAGACACCCATTGTCTATGAAGTCATGAGAATGACTAAAAACGAAAGCTTTGAACAAGCTCTTTGGTTAGTAAATGAACAACAATTTCATATACAGCTGGAGAAACAAAGGGTGGAAGAAATACTGACAATGATTCAAAATGCTAATTTTACGAAATATAAAAATAGAAAATTAAGAGAATACATGAGTATTGGAGAGGCTGCAGAAATAGCAAGCGTAAATGCTTCGGCTATTCGCTATTGGGAATATGAAGGGTTAGTCCATTCGGAAAGAAATAAAGAAAACGGCTATAGAATGTTTACAATAACAGAACTACGTAAGATACTGGTCATCAGCAGTTTGAGAAAAACCGTTTATTATGTTGAAAATATGAAGAAGCTTTTAAATGAATTAAACACACAAAACTATAATAAAATCGAATGTTCCTTTCAGCTAGCTTTGGAAAATCTAAATGATCAACTATTGCTTCAATTTAAAGGAATCGCAGAGCTGATGAAATATATAAACTTTTACCAACAAATGAACACTTAAAAAAGAGGTAAGCATCGGCTTACCCCTTTAAGTGTACGCCAAGATTCAACTTTGATGGACCTAGTTGTTGCCTTGAAATAAAGTTTGATTAAATTACTACTAATAACCATGATATAGAGACAAATATAAAGAGCATGTTTTGAAAAAAGATTGATCAAAACATGCTCTTATTTAAGATAATCGATTCGCTTCTTGATAAAAAAGTTTAAACCAGATCGAAGGAAAATCAGGATAGATGCCTGGTAATTCTTCGGTCTTTTTTATGAAGGAAACAGGAGAAAAGCGAGGGATGTAATAGGATAATCCATTCCTCTGAATAAATGATTTTGGACTAATTTTTTTCTATATGAACAATATGTGAAAGCGCTCACAAAATTATTATATTATGTTAGAATAATGATGAAATAAATCCAGAAATGTTAGAGGAGGAAGGCAAAATGAAGTTACATGGTATCAAAAAAGCAGGTGTAGCAGCAGCCATTACTACCTTAATAGTTGGAGGATTTGCTATTCCTGCAAGCGCTTGTACATCGGTTTTTGCAGGAAAAAAAGCAACCGCAGATGATTCGGTCATGGTTGCACGAAATGAGGACGTATCTAGTGCGTGGTCGAAACACGTCAAGGTATTCCCTCGTAAAACACATAAATCAGGGGAAAAGCTAAAATTTGAAACTGGACTAACAGTAGATCAACCAAAGGTATCCTATAAGTATATTGCAATACCAGACTGGGATCCTTCAAAAGGGCCTTTTGAAGAAGCAGGGATAAATGAATACGGAGTAGCTATTTCTGCTACAAATAGTGCTTATGCAAATAAAAAAGCAGAAGCATCTGACCCATTTGTGAAAAAAGGTGTTAGCGAATCGATTATTCCAACCTTGATTTTACCACGTGTTAAAACAGCCCGTGAAGGTGCTGAATTACTAGGACAGTACATTGAAAAGTATGGTTCTGCTGAAGCAAATGGCGTTGCGATCGCAGATAAGAATGAAATTTGGTACTTTGAGGTTGGAACAGGACATCAATGGGTAGCAGAAAGAGTACCTGATAATGCTTATTTAATTGTTGCAAATGGATTAAGAATCGATAATGTGAATCTTTCCGACACGAAAAACTTCATGGGCTCTAAAACATTAATTTCTCATGCAGTTGAAAAAGGCTTAATACAAAACAATGACAAAGATAATAATCAAAAATTTGATTTTGCTGGAACTTACGGTGATGTTAGTCAAAAATATAATACACGTAGAGAATGGTGGGGACAAAAGACATTTACTCCATCCATAAACCAAGATGCTGAATTAACACGTTATCCATTATTTATGATTCCGGATCAGAAAATTACGCCAAAACAAGTGATGAAATTCTTGGGCTCTCATTATGAAGGTACTCCATATGATCCTTCTACAAGTACAGGTAAAGATGAGCGTGCTGTTGGTATAGATCGTACAGTGGAATCCCATGTTATTCAACTAAGATCTAATATGCCTGCTGATATTGCCAATGTTATGTGGCTTAGCCTAGCAAACCCGGAATATAGTGTTTATTTACCATTCTATCAAGGAACATATGACACCCCAACTGCTTTTAAACTTGGTAATGACAAATATGATGATCAATCAGCTTACTGGGCTTTCCGTGCACCAGCTGCTTTAGCTGCAACAAACCCAGACACACTTGGAGTAGGATTGAAAAACTATTGGGGTAAATACGAGGATCAGTTATTTGCAAAACAAAGTTCGGTTGAAAAAAAGGCTACAGAGCTTTATAAGGAAGACAAACAAAAAGCAATTAAGTATTTAAATAAATATAGTAATGACACGGCTACAGATGCATTTACAAAAGCAAAACAATTAAGAAATGAATTAATTACGGATATTTCAAAAAAATCAAAAGACGTCTTCAACCCGGATCTATGATCTATAATCTATAAGAAATGAAGAAACTTTTGGGTCAATCCTCACAGCTTTTAAGCTGCGGGGCTGACCCCTTTTTTGATTGATCCATTCAGTCAATTATATAATAAGTTGATTTCCAATATTCACAAATAGGCTATCCCCCATCTTAGAGAGACGCTTAAAATAGGGAGTTTTCATTAAGAATTACACTTCATGCAGTAGCGATTGTTTATAATGTTTTTCCACCCTATGTAAAACAACATCACGCTCTTTGTCCCATACGGAATGCCACTCAAATGTTCCCGGTTCAAAGAATAGCGGAAACCTTGTTCTAAACCAATCTTGCATCGGTAAATGTAGCGCATCTTTTCTATCCACCCATACTAATTCTCCTTCAGGCGGCTCTTCAAGTAGCTTTCCTTCAAAAGATGTTGCCAAATAATTAAACACCATGTATCGTAACTTTGTGTTTGGCTCACAAAACTCGGTAATTCCTTTAAAGATAATGTCTTTTACGATTAAACCTGTTTCTTCACGCACTTCTCGGATTGCTCCGTCTACAATACTTTCTGGAAAATCGACTTTTCCACCAGGAGCAATGTATCCTGGAAAACCTAAACGATCTGGTCGATTTATAAGTAAAACTTTATCTCCATCTTGCACCATACACATTGTTAACATTTTGCATTCAAAATGACTCATCAAATATTTCCTCCCTTATGTAGATTCGTTGCTGAAAAATGTATTTTAAGAAATCCCTTACCAATTTTTTCTTGCTAAATACAACGCAACAAACTGTGGTTTTTCAATTTTCCCACCATGTTTTTCAATTACGCTATGAATACTATAAAACAATTTTTCTTTTACCTCTTGTGAAAGCAAACGATGGGCAGATTGAGTATGTAATAACGCAATATAATCATCACTTGTATATGTATCAGTCCATTGATAGGTTTTTACAACTAAATTTTGAAACAAATTATGCTGTATTGTCAGATTTGTTCGTTCTTCAATTAGCTCTTCTGGCGTTGGTAACTTGTTAGGATGTAAATGCGGTGCATACTTTTCATAGCAATCTTCAATCTCTCGAAAAACATCTGTATCAGGTTGTATGTGATATGTCCAAAAGAAAGCCATTGTCCCATGTTCGCGCAGCAAATTGGCTACTTTCAGATAGCCAATTTCAGGATTAATAAAATGAAACGCTGTTGCTGAGACAGCAAGTGCGTATAATCCGTCCTGCTGATTCCAATTTTCAAAATCTCCTTGATACACATGTATACCATTCTCATTTTGAAATTTAGAAGCTGTAAATTGAGCTAATCGTTCTCCTAGCTCAATACAATCAATCTGCTTATATCCTAATTCAACAAGTCCTTCCGTTGCTTTACCCGTACCACAACCAATTTCCAGAATTCGATCTTCCTTCTCAATATTTGCATACGTAAACAAATCTTGAAAAAGCTCCTTTGGATATGTAGGTCTTATTTTCTCGTATTCTTCGGCAATATCATCAAAAGTATATTTTCTTTCTTCAAAATTTACATCCACTCGTTTCTTCCACCTCTTTCTTAAAAACTTCTACTTCACTTATAATTTCATCCAAAATAATTGAAATATCTTTCTTTTCTTGTTTCGCTTGTACTAGTTTATTTGACTCATACCATTTTCGACCTATCGCAATTCCAATCGGACAATCTTGCTCCCACGTTTGTAGTAATCGGTCTACAGCATGTCCTCTCCGCAATACAAAATCTGTTTTCAGAACAAATTGTACGATTTCAAGTTCTTTGGACGGACCTAAAACCTTTATATTTTTCCCTTGTAAATAAGCATTTCCATCTTTCAAATTGGTTGCTCCGACCACCTTATCTCTTGCTGCATAATAAATATTTCTAATCCCGGACATAACAATAGCACCAAAACATAAAGGGCACGGTTCCATTGTAGAATACAGTTCATATTCCTTGCGCGTTGCGTTTGTTTCTAAATTATTTATTTTTAATATTGCATTAATCTCTGCGTGAGCAATTTTGTTATTACATATTTCATTTGGCACCGCTTCCGTCTCGTACACTGTATTTCTACCTTTTGAAATAATATTCCCACTTCCATCTACAATAACGGCACCAATTGGAAATGAATTGTTACAATACGATAACCATGCTTGATTAAAACATTCTTTCCATGGTTCAGATAATGTTTGCCACATATCAGATTATGTCCTCCTTCATAAAGTGAAACTTTAATCAGTGGGGGTTTTCTTCATCCCCCACTGATTATCAGCCCTCACCAATCGGGCTTTTACGGGCAGTTTATCTCCCACCTAACTTCTTTAGAAAAGCGGAAGCGGCTCGCCCAGAATCGCAGGACGCCCACGCCTCTGACAGAGAGGCGCTTTTTTCCTCGTCCGAGGGGGCGAAACGACCGGAGATTCTAGCCGCTAGAGCTGGACAATGCTTTCGCTGAATTTTGAGGTGGGAGTATTACTGCCCACGAATAGCGGGATAAATTTTTTAGAGAAAAGAAATGACTTGCTTATACAAATCGTCTTTCTCACCTTCAGGTATGCCTTCTATTAATCTTGCTGCCATAATCGGTAAAAACCATGATTCTATGTCTTTCCACGTACCTTTTGATAAAGTTAAATACTCGTTTACGTACGCCTCACAAAATGCATGGCGCAGCTTCATAATACCTTGTTTCACTGATTCTGGTATACTTGCCGGTAGATGGGCATGTTTTAATATAATAACTGTACGTGCTACATCGGCAAATGGATTCCCAAAGCCTGCTGTCATCCAATCGATAACAATCGGTCCCTGCTCTGAGATTAAAATATTATCAGGATGAAAATCCATATGGCACACTGCTTGATCCGTCGGTAATGTTGCGATATAGGTTGCGATCTTTTCTTTTTGCTCAGATGTAAATCGACTACAAAAATTTACATGCGAAATTAAAGTTTCACATATATCCGAAAATGCACTAGATTTCCGGCTATGAATTTGAAAATGCAATTCAGCAAATCTTTTTGCTTCTTTCCCTACATGCAATGGATCTTTTGCTAGTAGCTCAGTTAAAGTTACACCATCAATTTTTTCATAAATAATACCCGTTCTATTTTGATAAGATATCTTACCCCCTACTTTAGGAACTGGTAATCCAAGATTTTGAATTTCTTGACTTGCAAGAAATTCTCTTTCAATAAGTGATTCATGAATACTATCATGAAATAGTTTTACAATTTCTTTGTCGTTCCATAAATAAATCTCTGCCGTATTTCCGGCTCCGATTTTTTCTTTCATTGATTCGTCCTACTTTCATTAATTCGTTATACATCTTCTATTTATTTCCTTTTCAAAGGCTATTTTCCCTTCTTTATTCGACAAAATTCACACAAGAAAAAAGGCGGATCCTTATCCTCGTAAGAAATCCGCCTTTTTCTCATTCTATTACTTTATATATCCTTTATACTATTACACTTTCTTTACCTTTTTCAACATAACTCATATCACCAACAGATTCGATTTTATACTCTCCATCTTTATAGTGAATTTTAGTTACACTTGCATTTTCTAGTCCAAGTTTTATTTTACTATTATCAATCATGTCTACTAATGCTGTGATTGCAATTCCATGAGATACGATTAAAACGTTACCTCCCCCATTTTTGGCAGTCTCTTCACTAATTTTATCAAGTTCTCTTTTTATACGGGTAGAAAAGGTTTTCCAATCCTCAGCTTGCTTTGTATCGTCTGCCACTGCAATGAAATTCACAATTTCTTCAATAGATAACTTCATGAATTCCTTTGCTGATTTCACGCCAGCAACAACCCCGATCATTTTTTGCATATTTTCATTCTTATCGCCTTCAAAAATTCCGAAATTTAATTCACGTATGTCTTTCCTTTGTACAAGTTTTAACTTTGATTGCTCACTATATTTTAATACTAAGTTAGCAGTTTCAATGGCGCGACCACTATCACTACTGTAAGCAGCAACAAAATGAATATCTTTTAAGCCATTTCCTAGATTTTTAGCTACTTCAACACCCGTTTCTACTAATGGAGAATCCGCCCAACCTTGCACACGCTCACTAGCATTTAACATGGTTTTACCGTGTCTAGTAATATATAACGTAACTATATTATCTTTGTTTTCATTTAATGCATTACTGCCTTTTTCCATCACGTTCATAAATTTCTCTCCTTCAGAATATAACCGGATTTAGTGAACACAAATAAGTAAAACTAAGCTTCTTCTTTAACCAAGTTCATTATTGCTTGAGAAGTTTCATAATCAATGCCGTCATGCACTCTTCTACGATTATACCATCCTTCAATGTATTGAAATAGTGATAGGTTTGCTACTGTGTATATATTACTTCTCCTTTCAAAGACGATGAGATGATTCGATTATTAACTTACAATAAAGTGAAACTTCGATCCGTGTTTTTTTCATCCCCCTTGGATGGAAAGTCCGCCAAATCTGGCTATTTCTAGTTTAGCCTCTTATAATCTAATTCCTCTTATGACATGCTCGCAACAAGAGATATTAATCGCTTACAATTCAATTCTATATATCACATTGACCTTAAAATGATTATCCTTATCACTAAAAAAACTCCAGATAAACAGCATAAAAAGAGTCCATCATACTAGATGGACTCTTTTTATACTGTTTTTCTCAATGATTTTAAATAACGTGCTGTAATTAAAATCATACCAGCTCTCAAATGCTTATTAAATTATTTACTACTGCTTTTTCTTTCAGGAATAAAAGTAGAAAGGAAAATAGCAACAATTAGTGCAAGACTCAAGTTTTCAGTAGTATCAACCTCTAAACTGTTTTTCCATTGATATATAAAGGATATCAATATTATAAGTATAGCAATTCCACCTGTATATCTTACTACTTTTTGCTTATTTCTCGTTTTGTTTCTTTTCGTATCCATATTTATCCCTCTTTCTTATTTATTAGGTAAAGTATGCTGCATTATTATTCCTTTAATGTAATACTGTCTGTTTAATCCATTGCAAGACAATTAAAGGCATCCTTATTTTTTTGAAATCAAATGACAGCTGAATTTGTTCTTCTAACTCTCCGTGTAAATACAATTTCTTTTGTAAGGCTAACATACATTCTGTAGTTTGTTCTTTTAACCTTTGATACATAAATTCTTTTGAATGCTGGATACTTTCATTTTGGTTTATCATATATTCGATAGCTACTAGCCCTTTTTGTTCGCCTATTCTCGCCTGTAATTCTTGAATATTGATATCCTTTAAATGAACAAAATAATCATGATAAAAATCAATTGAATAAGCACCTGGTGTAGATATACCAGTTACTATATTTGGTTGAAAAACAAATAGAATAGGCACTAAAGTTGTAAATGTTTGATCGTAAAATGCTTCATATAGAATTTGAGCTAACGTATTAATATGAATAAATGGTTTCACTAGACTAATCATTTCTTTTTGTGATGCATGTTTACGCAATGGTTGTTTATAAACATGATATGGCAATACTTCACGTTCATTTGAAAGGATTTTTGAATATTGATTATTGCCTTTACTTTGATTCAAATGATAATTTATATTGTCTATCATATTTGTAGAACGTTTTGTCTCTAGCATCAGAATAACCACCTCCTTGCTGTTTGACTTTCTGTACTTAAAATATACGTGTTCATTTATGTTAATAACAATTAGTAAAATTCCATTAAAATTTTGGCGAATTATCACTGGTTTTAACCTTAATATTTTACTTATTTCAAAATATCAGGAAATACTTAATCTGTATATTTGAAGAAAGTAATACATTTGTATGGAAGAGTTCTGCCGTGGACGAATACATAAGAAATCCCACTTAAAGCTACGTTTAAATGGGAGGGAGTTGGCTTGATATTTTAAGATATTTTGCTGACATTTTATAAGAACGATTATCATAAAAATGGTTTCCTAGTTCAGTAGCGAGTTCACGAACTAAAGGGTATTGTTTTTTTTCTAGGCCCATTTCAATTGCTTTATGCATCTCTTTCTCATATCCATAATAATCACCACGTAATTTGAATATGGCGGCTTTAAAACCATATAACTGAACATGTGCGTAAGGAACATCGTAAATTGCTAAAATTTCAAATGCGTCATCCATAAGTCTATTAACGTTTTCCCAGTCTTTAAGTTCTATGTAAATTTCTATTAAGCTACGTAATGTATACACTTTGTCTGCTTCGTTAGGAAGAAATTCGCTAAATTGTAAGCTCTCTTCATAATATTTAATGGCATTGGTATAGTCTTTTAAGCCTTGATATATTTTCGCATAATTATATGAAATTATAGGCAAATACATAGAATTACTAATAACTTTCGCTCCAAGTTCTGCCTGTTTTAAGGATTCAAATGCTTTATCATATAGCTTATCTAAATTATATTGTAGTGCAAGAATTATCAGAGCATCTATTGCTTGATCTTCTAGATTTAATTTTTTATACAATGTGTAAGCTTTTTGAGAATACAGGCGACAAATACTTGGATCTTTATAAAGACGTTGCTTTATTACACTTAGGTTATAACATACATTAGCGTGATGTAAATGTTCTTCTACACCGAGTAAACTCTCTACTTGAACATAAATTTCATGGGCTGTAATATTGTCTTGTTTGCTACAGTAATAAAGACCACGGGCCATTAAGTAGTATATGAAATCCTCATTATTTTGAGCTTCGACTCGATTGGGAATTAATTGTGAAGCCTGATCCACAATAGGTTCTATATATGTTAAGTTATTACCTCGGGAATGATAGTATATTAAAACACCGTAACCCTTAAGTAGTAGGAGAGTTGAGCTTGTTTCGTGGACATAAAGCTCTAATAATGATAAATCCTTTTCAGATATAATATTTTCTTGTTTATATTTATTACATATTTCAAGAAGCTTAGGTTCTATATCCTCATAATCTGCATCGATAAGAAAATTATAATCAACATCTAGCTTTTCAGCGACCTTTTCTAAAAAAGAAGCTGAAGGTTTAATTTGTCCATTTTCAATTCTACTTAAATAAGTTATAGAACAGATTCCGGATACTAGTTCTCCTTGTGTGAATTTTTTATGTATACGTATTTGTCGAATACGTTCACCAATATTCATATCTTCATCCCTTTCTTTGAATGGTCTGCTTTGATTATTTTAAGGCGATATTATAAAAATAACACCTTTATTACCTATAAAAATATTTATATACAGACAATAAAAAAACATTGTATATCTCCTTATGTATATATCAATCCAACTATGAAGGAAAAAATTGAATACAACGCAACTGTAACTAATTCCTTTAATTTTTAATACTTATTTTGATGTATATGGAATTTATATGCCTGATTTACTGATATCAGTTGTCCTCTCCCTTCTACTTATATTACTATATTATACCAATTATCTGATGCTCACGCCTAACACATAATTCATCTCCTACCTAAAATTGATGTTTTACACCTCCAAATTTGTAGGTAAAAGTTTTCTATCTGAAAACGAAAAATAATTACAGGAACTTAAATGTTGCAGAAACTTTCCTGAATCACCAAATATGTAAAACCATACAGAAAAGATTGTTGGAAATTTCACCCTTACTTACTAAACTAATCCGTTAGTACAATTAAGAAAAACAAAAATCTCTCCATTATTAAGATAAGGTATTTGGTTGGGTTCATCTTTTTTATAAACGATTTAACTTTTAGGTCTTGATCATTTCAAAACGGTACAACTTTCTTTCAAACCAGCATCCATACAATCGTTATCATACAGATACTTACATTGTAAGTATTGAACTAAGTTGTGCCCATATAAACTATACTACCCCCAACCTTGTAACAATAAAAAGAGCGAAATCCTGCATAATCAATATTGGATTTCGCTCGATCTTTTCTATAAATGAGCAAAATATATTCTAAAGCTACAGCTATCGAGATTTTTCCGGCAGCTGTTTTTATCCTGCATTAATGGGCGATGCAAAGAGAAATGAGGAAGATACGTGGAGGATAACTGCCCGTAAAAGCCTGATTGGTTCAACTAACCATCAGTGAGGAATGAAAATAACCCCCTGATGGAAGTTTCACTTTATTAAGAAAACATGTAAGCAATTAATGCTCTATTAAGCTGGATACAGGAACCTCTTGTTCATCATTTGGTTCGCTTAAAGGGAAAATTCTAGCTGTTTCATTATTTTCATCTACATTTTGAATGTAAATTTGAACCCCGTTGTAGGTTACATTAGCCATAACTGGTGAAGCGGCAATCTCTTGTGCACGTTGTTTATTCATCATTATAACCTCCTTTTTCGTCTAACAATTATAATATTGACTTCCATTCTCTCAAATATTCTTGTTATTTCATATTGAGTAAAGTACTCATCACCACAAACTAAAAAGCAAACTCCCTATATGAAG
Source organism: Bacillus sp. 103mf (assembly GCF_900116295.1). GTDB lineage: Bacteria > Bacillota > Bacilli > Bacillales > Bacillaceae_G > Bacillus_A > Bacillus_A bruguierae. Next base: position 192,625 of record NZ_FPAF01000005.1, on the reverse strand, counting down.
GAGTTTGCTTTTAAAAATCACCGTTGTTTCTGAGACTGTATCCCTTGAATATATGCCACAACCTCAGGATTCACAAGTGAAGATAAATCTCCAAGTTCTTTTCCTAAATACGCAGCTTTTATAACGCGGCGCATCACTTTTGAGTTACGTGTTTTCGGCAGATCTTCGACAGCATGAATATCTTTCGGGCACAATGCTTTCCCAATATGAGAGTTTACTAGACTTAATAACTCTTTTTTCAGTTCTGGTGTAAACACAGTACCCTCACGTAACACAACAAAACAATGACACACTTCGCCTTTCACTTCATCTGGAACTCCAATTGCCCCAGCTTCGATGACATCATGGTGTTTTACAAGAATGGATTCATACTCCGCAGGTCCAATGCGTTTTCCAGCAATATTTAACGTATCATCAGAACGACCTGTGATGATATATTGTTCTCCATCATATAACACCCAGTCACCGTGCACCCATTTGTTTTCAAAACGAGACCAGTATGTATTTACATACCGATCGTCTTCTTCCCAGAAGCTCTTCGTCATACCGACCCATGGCTTTTCTAGACATAATTCTCCGACCTCATTTTGAACTGGTACACCGTTTTCATCTAATACAACAGCGGCCATTCCTGGTAGCGATGCATTAAAACTAATTGGCGCGATTGGTTTAATGAGGACATTTCCAAAAATACCACCAGAAATTTCAGTACCACCAGAGTAGTTACAAATTGGGACCCTTCCTTTGCAAACTGTTTCAAAGAGCCACATCCATGGATCTGGATTCCATGGCTCACCTGTTGAACCGATTACTTCCAAACTATGCAAGGAATGCTTCTTCACCCATGAATCGCCTTTTGCCATTAATGAACGAATTAACGTTGGTGAAATACCAAGGTGCGTTACTTCATAACGATCAACCATTTCCCATAAACGATCTGTTTCTGGATAATCAGGAACACCTTCATATATAACCATTGTCGCACCGTTAAGAAGAGAACCAAATAGTAAAAACGGCCCCATCATCCAGCCCATATCAGTAATCCATAACACACGGTCGCCTTGTTTGACATTCATACCAAAACCAGCATCAAATGCTGCTTTTAACGGAAATCCTGCATGCGTATGCACCGTTCCTTTCGGCTTACCTGTTGTACCAGATGTATAAATAAGCATAAGCGGGTCGTCGCTTTTCATTTCTTCTGCGTGTGTAAATGGTTTGTCTTTTTCAAGAACACTCCATGAAATATCATAATCCTGCGGTGTAAACTCATTCCCCGCATGACGAACAATTACGACTTTTTCAACACTTGGACAATGCTCACATGCTTTATCTACTTCTTCTTTTAAAGAAACTGTTTTACCGCGGCGCGCAAATCCATCTGCGGTAATAATCATTTTAGAGCCTGCTGCTTGTACACGCGTCATCACTGCATCTGAAGCAAATCCTGAGAAAATAGGAGAAATGATTGCGCCAATTTTCATAACAGCTAACATGGCAACTACTGTTTCTGGAATCATTGGCATGTAAATGGTTACACGATCTCCTTTTTCAATTCCTAAATGTTTTAAACCATTCGCAACGCGGCTTACCCAATTGTCTAGTTCCTCATATGTAAATGATTTTGATGTACCGTTTTCACCTTCCCAAATGAGCGCCTGCTTTGTTTTCGTATCATCTTCTGCAATCCAACGAGATAGTGCAGATTCTACAACATTGCAAGTTCCATCGACATACCACTTAGCAAATGGCATACCATTTGCTAAGTCTAACACTTCTGTATATGGTCGCATCCATTGATAACCTACAGCACGCTCTGCTGCTTCCCAAAACCACGCTGGATCTTCAATAGACTTTTCATAAAATGTTTCATAATCATCATAACCAAGCGATTGCATCCATTGATATAAGCGTGTGTTTGCTTTATATTCCTCGGCCGGAAACCAAACTGCTTGCTTCACTATTTGTCCCTCCTTCTGTTTTGAAAAGGAAAGCCCTTTAACAGGGCGCTCTCACTAATATATAAATCTATTTTGATGTTTCAACATATAAGTCACTGCTATGCAGAACAAAAGTGACCTGCACTTGTTTTCTCTCTTTGTTTTCGCACCGCACGTGGCAGAAAGAGGCCCTGACCGCTACTATACATAGCCAGTCCCTCTCAACCATTAAAAAAAATGCTTTTCTTCCTTTTTTCATAAAGTGACTGAGTAGTTACTTCATTTTTATACTGGATAAACTGGATGTTTACGATCTGTAAATACTTGATATTTACTCATATACATATCAAAACGTTGCTTTAATTCAGTGCGTAATTGGTTTGGATGAACAATACCATCAATAACCATTTCTGATGCAAGACGATAAATATCAATATCTTGCTTATACTCTTCACGTTTTTGCGCGATAAAGCCCTGGCGCTCTTCTTCTGGTAGCGCTGCAATTTTATTTGCATACACTGCGTTTACCGCTGCTTCTGGTCCCATTACCGCAATTGAAGCTGTCGGAAGAGCAAGGCAGCAATCAGGTTCAAATGCTGGGCCTGCCATCGCATATAAACCAGCACCGTATGCTTTTCTTACAACGATAGAAATTTTCGGCACAGTTGCTTCGCTCATAGCGGAAATCATTTTCGCACCGTGACGAATAATACCAGCTCGCTCTACCTTCGTACCAATCATAAAGCCTGGTACATCAGCTAAGAATAAAAGCGGAATGTGGTAAGCATCGCATAGTGTAATAAATTTCGCTGCTTTATCAGCAGAGTCATGGAATAATACGCCGCCTTTCATACGAGGCTGATTCGCAATAATTCCAATTGGCATACCATTAATACGTGCAAATCCAGTAATAAGTTCTTGTGCAAATAACTTTTTCACTTCAAAGAAAGAGTCTTCATCAATTACACGTTTAATTAAATCGTGCATATTAAAAGGTGCATTTTGGTTTTCTGGGATAATTTGTTCTAATGTTTTTTCGAATTCTTTCGGTTCTTGAGGTTCTGTCATTGGAGCTTTTTCTAAATAGTTGCTTGGAAAGTAAGAAATATATTGACGTGCTTTTGAAATGGCATCTTCTTCTGTTTTGCAAAGTACATCTCCACATCCAGATACAGAGCAGTGCATACGTGCTCCGCCCATCTCTTCTAATGTCACTTTTTCACCGATGACCATTTCAGCCATACGAGGCGAACCAAGATACATAGATGCATTTCCTTCGACCATCATCACAACGTCACAGAAAGCAGGAATGTATGCACCGCCTGCAGCAGATGGACCAAATAGTAAACAAATTTGCGGCACCTTTCCTGATAATTTCACTTGGTTATAAAAAATGCGCCCTGCCCCGCGTCTGCCTGGAAACATTTCAACTTGATCTGTAATACGTGCGCCAGCGGAATCGACAAGATAAAAAAGTGGTACACGTAATTTTTCAGCTGTTTCTTGAATACGTAAAATTTTTTCTACTGTACGAGACCCCCATGATCCTGCTTTTACAGTAGAATCATTTGCCATTACACAAACAGTGCGTCCATTTACTTTACCAGTTGCAGTAACAACTCCATCCGCAGGCAGTCCTTCTTGTTCACAGTTTGCAAATAATGCATCTTCTACGTACTCACCGTTATCAAACAAAAGCGCAAGACGCTCACGAACAAATAGTTTTCCTTTTGCTGTATTTTGCTCATGATATTTCGGTGCACCGCCTTGCTTTATCGTTTCTACACGCTCTTCTAATGTACGAGATTGTTGTTTTTGATCTAGCATATTCATTCCCCCTTATAAATCGGCTTCCGTTTTTCGCGAAATGCTTGTAATCCTTCTAAGCGGTCTTTCGTATGAATAACACCTTCGTACGCTTGCTTTTCCATTTGTAAACCTGTCTGCAAGTCTACTTGCATCCCATTTGTAATTGCTTCTTTCGCACGGCGAACTGCAATTGGACCGTTCGCTGCAATTTGCTTGGCAATTTCAATTGCTTTTTCTTCTAATTCTTCAGCAGAAGTAACATATTCAACAAGTCCGTATTCCTTTGCTTCTACAGCCGAAATACGTCTTGCTGTATAAATTAATTCTTTTGCGCGTCCCATTCCAATTAAACGCGGGAGACGCTGCGTCCCGCCAGCTCCTGGAATAATTGCAAGCGAAGTTTCTGTTAAACCAAGACTTGCTGTTTCCGAAGCGATTCGAATATCACAAGCAAGACTTAATTCTGTACCGCCGCCAAGCGCAATTCCATTGATAACTGCAAGAACAGGTTGTGATAATTCTTCTACCATATCCATAGTAGAGCGAATCATTCCAACTGCATCACGCACTTGTTCTTCGTTCATATTGGCACGTTCTTTTAAATCTGCCCCTGCACAAAATGCTTTTACCCCTGCCCCTGTAATCATTACGACACGGACATCGTTTTCTTCGTTAATACGACTTAGTGTTTCTTGTAGTTCTTCTAAAAGAGCAAGTGATAAAGCATTTGCTTGCCCTTCACGATTTAATGTCACTTTCACGATATGAGGTGTTACGTAATCAACTGAAATATTTTGCAGCTGTAACATGGGATCACCTACTCACTGTTTTATGTTGCAAAGCGCGGTACACATGACTCGGAATCTGCGTACCTAGCTTGCTTTGGATAAATTTTGTTGCTTGTAATAGCTTTTCTTCATTTACATTTGTTTGTACACCCAGTTTATGAAGCATGTGAACTAAATCATTTGTTGCAACGTTCCCAGACGCACCTGGTGCATACGGGCATCCGCCAAGACCACCGCATGAACTATCAAAAGTTGTAACACCGCATTCCAATGACTTTACTACATTAGCAAGTGCCATGCCGTACGTGTTATGGAAATGCATCGCAAACTTAGAAGAATCATATTTTGGGAGTAAGTGCTCTAATACACGCTCTACTTGCGCTGGATTTGCCACCCCGATCGTATCCCCAAGTGATACTTCATAAATGCCATATGAAAACAATTTGTTACAAAGTTCATCAACCGTATGAACGTTCACTTCGCCCTCATATGGGCAACCAAATACAGTTGATACGTAACCACGTACCTTTTTCCCAGAAAATAATGATTGTTTCGTTATCTCTTCAATAACAGAAAGTGCTTCATCAATTGATTTATTAATATTTTTCTTATTATGAGTTTCACTAGCAGATAAAAAGACGTTCACCTCATCTATATCTTGCAACAGCGCCCGTTCCAAACCATTTTGATTTGGAACGAGAGCTGCATATGTAACGTGCGGTTTCCGCTCAAGCGCAGCAAACACATTTTGTGCATCGGCCAAAGCAGGAATCCATTTAGGGTGAACGAAAGATGAAACTTCAATATAGGAAAGACCTGCGTCTGCCAGCATATGAATCCATTTCACTTTATCTTTTGTACCAACAATTTTCTTTTCATTTTGCAAACCATCACGCGGCCCGACTTCTTTAATAGAAGCAAAAGAAGGTAATTTCAATCGATTGCACCCCGTTTCTCACTATTCGATTTCTACTAATACATCTCCCTCATTAACAAAATCGCCTTCCTGCACAAGAATTTTCATAACAGTGCCAGCTTCTTCTACAGCGATTGGAATTTCCATTTTCATAGATTCTAAAATGACGACATCCTGATCTTCCTCTACTGTATCTCCTACACCCACTACAATTTTCCAAACGTTTCCTGCCATCGATGCATATACTTTTGTCATCATTTATTTCCCCCTTTAAATTTCGTAACCTTTATTTTTTCACAAGCTGCTTCGTTACAAAGCTTGTTGTGTAAATGCCACTCTGGAATACTTCATCTTCTAAGACTTGCAGAAGCATCGGCGTATTTGTTTTAATACCCTCTACTTTTAGTTCTTCTAATGCTGCTTGTAGCTTTTGGATTGCTTCTCCTCGCGTTTCCCCATGTGCAATTACTTTTGCAATCATCGGATCATAAAACGGAGTAATTGCTACACCATCTTCTAAGAAATGATCAATGCGCACTGCTGTTGGAAGAGACAGAGATGTAATTTTCCCTGGTGATGGGAAAAACGTTTTTGGATCTTCAGCATAAATGCGCGCTTCAATGGCATGACCACTACGCTTTACTTCATCCTGTGTAAACGAAAGGGTTTCGCCTGATGCAATTCGCAATTGCTGCTCAACTAAATCAAGACCAGTAATTTCTTCTGTTACCGGATGTTCTACTTGTAATCTCGTATTCATTTCTAAGAAATAGAAATTTTTCTCATCATCAACAAGAAATTCAATCGTTCCTGCATTTGTATAACCGAGCGCTTTCGCAGCTTTCACTGCAACCTCTCCCATTTCTATGCGCGCTGCTTCATCTAAAAATGGAGATGGCGCTTCTTCAATTACTTTTTGATTACGGCGCTGCACCGAACATTCACGTTCCCACAAATACACCGTATTCCCTTGTTTATCAGCAAGCACTTGAATCTCAATATGATGCGCATTTGTAATCAATCGTTCCATATACATTTCTCCGTTGCCGAAAAAATTCTTTGCACGCGTTTGATTACTTTCAAACGCTTGAGTGAGCGCTTGTTCAGTTTCTATCACTTGCATACCAATGCCCCCGCCACCAGCGGATGCCTTTAACATAAGTGGATAACCAATTTGGTCTGCAATTTCTTTTGCTTCTTCAACAGTTGGAATGCTAGATGAAATACCAGGTACAATAGGAACTTCAGCCGCTAACATTGCTTTGCGAGACTCAATTTTGCTTCCCATCTTTGCAATCACATCTTTGGAAGGACCGATAAAGACAATTCCTTCTTCTTCACAACGCAATGCAAATGTTGTATTTTCTGACAACAATCCGTAACCTGGATGAATTGCCTCTACTTTTGTTTCTTTTGCAATTTCAATGATCTTTTCAAGGTTTAAATAGCTTTCTTGAACACGCGGACCGCCGACAAGATGTGCTTCACTTGCCATTTTCACATGAAGGGCAGATTCATCAGCTTCTGAATAAATTGCCACTGTTTGAATTCCTAGTTTTTCACACGTCTTTATAATACGAACAGCAATTTCACCGCGGTTAGCAATTAATATTTTTCGAAACATAGTGAACCCTCCTCTTAGCGACATCCTAAATGTCTTGAAATAACGAGACGTTGAATTTCAGAAGTACCCTCACCAATTTCTAATAGCTTTGCATCACGAATATGACGCTCTACTTCATACTCACGCATATATCCGTAACCACCATGAATTTGCACAGCTTGGTTAGATACACGGCTTGCTGTTTCAGATGCAAAAAGTTTTGCCATCGCTGCTTCTTTTCCGAATGGTTTATCATTGTCTTTTAACCAAGCAGCTTTATGTACCATATTGCGTGCTAATTCAACTTCTGTTGCCATATCTGCTAATTTAAATTGAATTGCTTGGAAGTTTGATAGGGAACGACCAAATTGTTTACGCTCCTTCGCATATTGCAGTGCACGCTCAAATGCAGATTGAGCAATCCCTACTGCTAATGAAGCAATGGAAATGCGCCCACCATCTAACGTATATAAAAATTGCTTAAATCCTTTATTTATATCTCCAAGAATATTTTCCTTCGGTACACGAACGTCATCTAAAACAATTTCACATGTATTAGAAGCACGAACGCCCATTTTGTCGTACGGACTAGAAATTGTTAATCCTTCGCTATTTGTCGGTACGATAAAAGCAGAGATACGTTTTTTACCGCTTTCCTCAACACCATTGATAGCGGTTACAATAATCGTATTTGCATACTCGGCATTTGTAATCCAGCACTTCTCACCGCTAATTACATATTCATCACCGTCTAATACGGCTTTCGTTTGTGTGCCGCCAGCATCAGATCCAGCATTTGGCTCCGTTAATCCAAATGCACCAAGTGTCTTACCAGATGCCATTGGAACTAAATATTTTTGTTTTTGTTCTTCTGTACCAAAATAATAAATAGGAGAAGCACCTAATGAAATTGTCGCCGCATAACTTAACCCTGTACCACCACAAGCGCGGCCAATTTCTTCAACTGCTAGTGCATACGATAACGTATCGCCGCCAGAACCACCGTATTCTTCAGGGAATGGGATTCCTAACAAACCAAGTTCGCCCATCTTTTGAAACGTTTCATATGGGAATTCTGCCGTTTTATCATAATACACAGCCTTCGGAGCGATTTCCTTTTCAGCAAAGTCGCGCACCATTTCTTTAATCATTTGTTTTTCTCTAGTAAGAGTAAATTCCATTTGTCACACCCCTTATCGAATTCGTTATTTCGACAGCGCGTGCGTATATAGTACAAACATTACTCTAAAGAAGAATGAATAATAGTAAGATAATTGCTACAATTCTGTCACAATTTAATTGTAAAACAGAATCTGTACTAATGCACAAAAAAATTCCTACATTGTTCTACAACAACATAGGAATAAAAAAGTCGAATTATGCAGTTTTTTGTTTAATAATCTCGTCCTTTTCCAGAATCTGTGATTTCCACTAACATTTCTGGATACGGTTCAAAATATGTTTGTCTCAGTAAATATGTTTCTTCAAATCGGATGGCCCACGATTTTAAAATGGTAAGTAAACTACTTAATGGTATTTTCCTTTCAGCATACTTACTGAGCAAAGAAAGAAAATGATCTTTTTCTTCTTTCTTCAATTTATTTTTAAAATATCCAAAAATATGCTGACATACGTTGATATTTGATGTATACCGCGGTGTACGATTTAACAATTCATACAATATTTCCTCATACATTGCAAACACTTCATCAATCGGTCGCTTTTCCTTATTCGCAATGACGCGCCCTAATTCTTTTTGCTTTGTTTGATTATATGCCATGAATAAATACTTATGATCAGATTGAAATTCAACTAATGCTTTCATGTTTTTATTTTTCTTTAACGTTTTAAAATGTGCAATTGTAAATAGCTGCGTCAAAAAATGTTCGCGAATGATAAAATTCGACAGTCTTCCTTCTTCCTCAATCGCTAAATGTGCAAATCCTGCTAAGACTGCACTACCAAATAACCCGGCGCCCTTGCCTTTTGTGGGTGCCTTTCCTAATCCAGCATATATTTTCACATCACGCGTTCCGCAGCTTGGTGACCTATTTTTCAAAATGAAACCATCCACATCCGGTAAAGAAGATAAAAATACATTTGAAAATTGCTGCATTTTCTCCGTTAAATCAGCACCTGTTGATGGCTGCACTAATTTTTGCATCCCATCTTGCTCGACAATACGAATCGTTTCTCTTGGAATGCCAAGTCCAATCTCCACTTCTGGGCAAACTGGAATGAATTCTACATACGGCTGTAAATTACGTACTGTTGCATCAGAAAGCTTATCACCGTTATAACGACATGCTTCAAATTCTAAACATTTACTTACGACAACTGTTGGTTTTACAAATTGCCTCATACAATTACCTCCGATGTGTTAGCCCGTATAAAATGAATTGAACGGTAGACTCGATTTCAGCCTCATCATCCCACTTTTCTTCTGGTAGTAACAAAAAACGAGTTAAAATTAAGCCAATAACAGCTGATATGGTAAATCGTAATACTCCTGGTGTTGGAATTTCAATAATTTGTCCTTGCTCCTGAAAATGATTCACAATTTTTTCAAAACGAGAGTAAATTTCCTTTGCGAATAGTTGTTGAATTTCATCTTTCAATTCAGGTTGAAACGGTACTTCTTGAATTAAAATTTTCAGCATCGGAAAATGCTTTCTCGCAAATTCAAAGCGATTCCGAATAACCGTACGTAAAAAGTTTTCATATGAATCATACGTATTGTCAAATATTTCTTTCACAAAAGTTTGCACAAAAAATGGTGCAGCAAATTTTGTTAACGTTGGCATCACAACCGCAAACAACAAATCTTTTTTCGTTTTATAGTAGCGGAAAATCGTTCCTTCTGCTACACCGGCACGCTTCGCAATTTCACTCGTTGAAGTTGCTGAATATCCTTTTTCACTAAACATGTCTACTGCTGCTTCTAAAATACGCATTTGCCGTTCGTTGCGCTTATCTGTCCCTGTAGCGGCAATTAATTCTTCTAACCAATCCTCTTTCATGATAGGCTCCTTTTTTCTTCCATTATATTCTTCTATGCTTCTTCAAAGCAAACACGTTACCGAATGTAAACACAATCGCAAATAATAATAAAACACCAAGATCACCAGCAATTTCGCTAAATCCTTGATTTCGAATCATAACTTGCCGCATCGCATCTGCACCGTATGTTAATGGAAATAACTTTCCTAATAGCTGTAACCACTTATTCATAGACTCAATCGGAAATAAACCTGAAAAGAAAATTTGCGGTACGATAACCAATGGGATAAACTGAATCATTTGAAACTCATTGTTTGCATACGCTGATAAAAATGTTCCAAGCGTTAATGCTGTTAATGAAAGCATACATGTAATAAGTAACGTCAGCCACGGTGAACCTGCAACATATAAATCAAGAACATACACAGAAAAACTAACAATGAGGACGGATTGGAAAAACGCAAAAATACCGAATCCAATAATATAACCCACAACAATCTCCCAGCGCCGAATTGGGGTCGATAATAATCGTTCCAAGGTACCGCTTAAACGCTCCCTGACAAATGAAACTCCTGATAAAATAAAGACAAAGAAGAATGTAAAGAAACCAATTAATACCGGACCTAATCCATCAAACATCGTAAAATCAGTTGAGCCGTGTAAATAAGAAACATCTGGTTTCATCACTGCCGATTCTGGTTTTTCCATACTCTTTTGCAAAACTTGCATAACCGCACGATTTTTCGATGAATCACTGCCTTCTAACGTTACTTTCATCGTTCCATGATCTACAGTAACCATCGCATCAATTGCTTGATCTTCTAATTTCCTATGCGCCTTGTCTTTATCGTACTCATAAATAGAAGCATCTTGTTTTTTCATTGCGTCTACAATTGGTGCTGGTACATCAACTAAAGCAATATGAGGCTTGTAGTCTTTTTGTGTAAATACAAGTGAAAGAAGCCAAAGAAGTAGCATCGGTGCTCCGAACATAAGCGCAAGCGACCGTTTATCTCGGAAAAATTGACGAATAATACGGATAACAACTCCAAATACTCTCATCGTTCCATCGCTCCTTCCAATAAAAAGACATCTTCAATACGTCCAGATGTTGTTCGTTGTTTTAGTTCTGCTGGAGAACCAGTTGCAATCAACTTCCCTTCACGAATTAAGCCAAGACGTTCACAAAACTCTGCTTCATCCATAATGTGCGTTGTAACAATAATTGTTGTTCCTTGTTTTTTCAGCTCATAAAACTTATCCCAAATTGATTTTCGTAAAACAGGATCGATACCGACAGTCGGTTCATCCAAAATAAGAAGCTTTGGTTCATGCAAAAATGACATAGCAAGTGATAAACGCTTCTTCATTCCACCTGAAAAATGTTGCACTTGCTTTTTGGCATCCTCAGATAACTGCACAAGCTCAAAAACTTCAGATATACGTTCTCTCTTTTGTTTTCCCTTTAACCCATACATTGTCGCAATAAAATCAGCATTTTCATAAGCGGATAGTTCATCATATAATGCATCAGCTTGCGCCATATATCCAATTTGCTTCATTCCATTCAAATCTGGCATAACCGTTTGCAGTGCAGTTACTTCCCCTGATGTCGCTTCGCTAATACCAGCAATCATTTTAATAAGTGTTGTCTTCCCTGAACCAGACGGACCGACTAAACCAAAAATTTCAGCTTCTCTAACTGAAAATGAAATATCTTGAATCACTTGTTTCTTTCCAAAGTACTTGGAAACATGATTAAGCGTTACAGCCTCGTTTATTAGAGACATAAACTTTCCTCCTCTTCACATTAATGAGTGAGTACTCACTTTTATTTTAAACTGATATTAATATATGTCAAACGTTTCTTTTTGTTGTTCGTTACAAACACCTTTTCTTTAATGCTTGTTCTCTTCAACAAGAAAACTCAACAAAATAAAAAACGAGATGAATTTTCATTAGAATCCAAGAAATACAGAATAAAAAACCGCTTTAAAATAAAAAAATTCCTCAACATAAATGCTGAAGAATTTTTTATAATAGTTTTACATAGCAGCTTCTTTTTTTGTAACTAATATTTTTTTTGATATTGCAAATGTAAAAGGAATTGCAATTACAGATGAAATCAAAGGTGCGATGTCCTTATTGAAGTTCAATATATCAACTAAAACATAAATACTAATTGTCGTAATGCTAAAGTTTATAATATAAGTTAACGGAAACTGGAAAAACTTCTTTAATGTGACTTTAGTTCTATACGTAAAGTATGTATTCATAAAAAAAGAACCAATCATACTTACGATAAAAGCTATACTATGTGCTGTTAAAGTATGAAAATGAAAAGCATGAGTAAATAATAAATAAAGTAGCCAATAGTTTAATGTATTCATACATCCTACCAAAACAAATCTAGTTATTTGTTTGTAATTATTGTTCATTGTCACTCTCCCTACGCGCAAACTGAACCATATTATACCATATAAAGAGATTTCTAACATGCAAAAGTTACAGTCGTACAGATTGCGTGCTTAATACAAGGTTATCGTAATCCAATATGTATCGAGAGTGCACGGGAGAACTTTTTAATTTTAATAAGCCATTGGAATAAATAAGCATAATTCCAATGGCTTTTTTACTTTACTACGTTACATAGCAAACTCATGAAACAATAAGATTAACTACGTTTTTGCCTCTTATTTGATGATTTCTAATTCTAAATTTTCCCAACACTATTTTTTCCCTCTTAAAATAGCTTTTTTTAAAATAAAATAAGTAATAGAAAATAGTAAACAAGTAGCTATTGTACCAAAAGTTGCAATCGAAATTTTACCCGCCATTGTTTCGTTTGGATCTAATGCATTTGGTAAAATTGTACCAAAAACAGCAAGACAAGCCATTAGAATCATAATGTACTTTAATATTTTTATTTTCCGATTCATATTGATTCACTCCTTTATTCCTAAACAGCAATTTCTAAAGATTCTCCTAATGTCCAAAGAGATACCAATCTCTAATTTGTAATTTTTTACAAATAAATATATGAGACTTTTCTAGAATCTAAGCTGAGAAATCATTAATAATTTCTACCACTTCAATTGTTCCGTTAATCAAAAGCTCGGGAAGCTCATTTTTTCCCTAGTAACAATGTGATAAACATACAAGTCGTTCTCTTTCATGTCCTGCCTCCTATTGGTGTTCATTGTATTGCTTATATCATACAATACACCATATTATACCAACGAATAGGGACGATAAGGGAGAATTTTCCGCTTAATGGGGTAGCTTAAGAAGCCCTTCTATAAAAAGCTGCACAACAAAATAAAATAAGTGGATACAAATTTATCTTAGCTTGATAGCGATGTGGCGGGACTCCTATTTGGAGTATCATTTTTTATATACAATAATTGGTGAATAACTGATTGTTATACCTTCAAACTAAAAAATTCCGTTATACATAACGGAATTTTTTTCAGACTATATTTACTGACCTAAATTTTGAATCTTATCTTTTAAGTCTTGAACTTGTTGAATTGTCTGCATAAGGTCTGAGTTCTTGAATTGTTCTACATCCATTTTTCCTTCTTCTACCTTCTTCATAGTTGTATCAATTAATTCATTTAACTTTTCATTATATCCAACAATTTGCTGATGCATATCCTTTGCTACATCAGGAGGTGTCAATTCATTAAAAGCTGGAATATCCTTTTGAATTTCTCTGAGTCTAGTTTCTAATTCTTTGCGGGCGGCACCATCGTTGATTGCTTTTTCTACTAATCCCGGCGCTTCATTTGCAAACGTACTCACTTCATTAACATAGTCTATTGCCTTTTGAGCATAGTTAATTGAATTCTTACCTTCTTCAATCATAGAGCAGCCTGTTAAACCAATTACCAGCATACACATGAATAACAAAGCTTTTTTTATCGACATCTCTTCATCTCCCCTAAATTCGTACAAATCCACCTATTTATTGTTAACATTTAGAAAGTAAACGTCAAGTAACTCCAAAAAGTATAAATGACAATTTTAAAATCATCTTACAATTATCTCGTTCTATTATATTTTTTCTAGGTGTGTATTTCTTATGCTTTCATTATCACATCGAAATAGTATATGAACTATCTAATAACCTTACATCAATATGACAGTTTTGTAAGGTTTTATAAGTAAAAATATAAAAAGAGTTTATATATATCACATGCCCAGAAATAAAGTTTAATTGTAACTACTCAGCCAGATATTTGATTTAGAAGTTTAGTAAGGAGTATAATGCCAGAGAAAATACACTTACCTATCATTGCTGCCATGAAGATAAAAATGGACCTACACCTCGCTGCCTTTCTTTGTTTTCAAATTTTGCGCGTGGTAGAAAAAGGCCCTGACCGCTACTATACATAGCCAGTCCCTCCCTGGCCACTTAAAAAAATGCTTTTCTATCGGTTTTTCATAGAGTGACCGAGTAGTTACAAGAGTTTAATGATTCTCTACGTATGTTATTCAAGAATCGCACCTTATTGTTAACGAAGTGACAATTACTATCGAGTATTTCTTAATGATATTTATTGTATTTTATCTTTGGAATGTGCAATATTATTAATTCCCATTCAAATGATAGATTAGTTGCACAACGCCAGAGGAGAACGTTCTTGTATTAACCATTTTTAAATTCAACCTCTGTTTTATATCAATAAACAACGGTTTTCCTTCTCCTAAAATAACAGGGTGGACAGATAATCTAAATTCATCAACAAGCCCTAAATTGATAAAAGTTGTAATAAGACTTGCTCCGCCATAAAGCCAGATGTCTTTACCAGGCTTATTCTTTAATTTATTTACTTCTTCAAAAATATTATCGTTTATGAACATTGCTTTACTATCAGTTCCTTTTTGTGTTCTGGAAAACACATATTTTTCTTTGCTATGAACTAGTTCCCAAATTTCTTTTTCAGTATCAGTATCTTCAATTCCCGGAGTAAATTGTCCCCATAAATCGTAGCTTTTTCTTCCATATAAAATAGTATCAATTTGATTTAAGAAGTGAATAAATCCTATCTCAGAGTCCATGATGCACCAATCAACTTCCCCATTTTCCCCTTCAATAAAACCATCTAAAGTAACTGCTAAATCTAAAATGATTCTTCTTGCTCTTACGTTATTAGACATAATTCTTCCTCCCGCCAAGTTTTTTATATTTTCATTATTTACAACATTTATTTCTGAATAAAGTTACAGATGTTATTAAGCTCAATTAACCTGCCCTTTAACGAAACAACTTATTGTCACTCAAAATCAGCTGTTCTTTTCCTTTTCCCTATAAAAAACACCTCGAACGGAGAAGACCACTTGCTATCGATTGGAGAATTCTCAAAGATATGTGGAGTATCTACACAAACACTTCGATATTTAATTGTAGTAATTATCATTTCAGGACAAACTAGTGTTGGATAGACAAAAATAAAAGGATAAAACGACATAACAGTTCAAATCAGTGATGCGGCAACAGACAGCCCAAGTAGTAACAGTGCTGCTTTTTTTCATAGTTTATTTATTTGTTAATAAAATATGAAATTCATTTCCCTTAAGAGAAATCATGAGAAAGGAATGATCAATTGATGAAGGCAGGCAATCAAAAGGTCGACACAATGCCGGGGATGAAGCTCTTTGATGGAGAAAAGCTTCTCGTAATTATTAGCATGCTTGGCTTTGTGCTTGCAGTTGGTGTTGCGGTATATATTGAACTATACGGGGCAATCACTTTTCCAAAAGGCGACTTGGAGCAAGCGTTTTCTTTCAATGCCGCAATCGCATTGTTTATTTTGTCCATAGCAGCCATTTTACCGATAACAGGGCTGAGTTCCCGCAAACGGACAGCTATTCGTTGGACTTTCACACTGACAACTCTATATGCCTATGCGGTCGAAACGATCCAGCATTTTCGCGGGATTAATCCACGGTTTACGCGTGCCAACTCTGCTATCGATTCGATTGCCGGTGCTTTGTTCGGGCTTGATTCGTTATTGATCATCATCGTGACTGTACTGCTTGCCATCCCGTTTTATCGCAAAGGACAGATGAATGAACGTCCGCTTTTAGTATTGGGCATCCGCTATGCACTTTTCTCAACTATTATTGCCTTTGCCTCAGGAATATGGATGATCGCGCTGCAAGGCCGATATACGGGCGAGGCAGGAAACTTAATTGTCCTTCATGGGCTCAGCTTTCATGCTTTGCAGGCACTAACGTTGCTAGGATGGGTATCGGAGCGGACATATACATGTAGTAGGCATGCCCTGCGGCGAATTCATTTTGGAGGTTTCGCCTGGACGCTTTCCATCGTGCTGATTGGTTTACAAACCGCCCTCGGACGTTCCGTTTTTGAACTGACATTGCTGCCGGCTCTTTCCGGCACCATGCTGCTCATCTGGCTTGCCATATTCGTTTCCGCTGTATTTAAAATGCTGAGACTGAAGCCGATGTCTGCCAATCCATCATCGCATAGAAATTAAAATAACATTTTCCTGGAGAGGAGAATTGTAACGATGTATGAAAAGCTGTTTTCCCTTGCCAGCATAGCTATACTGCTCTGGCTTCTTTTGATATTGTTACCGACGTGGCAAGTCACAAAGTTTCTCGCGGGCATAGCCATTTTTCCTATGTATCTCGCTGCACTTTATGCTGTTGGAATCATCATGGTTATCGTAGGCTCAGGCTTTGGATTCGTTCAAGATTTCGGGTCGGCGGAAGGTGTCATCCGGCTGTTGTCCAAACCGGACTTTGCCTTACTCGTCTGGCTTCATTTACTCTGTTTCGATCAAGCGATTGGCCATTACGTTTATAGGGATAACATGGAACATCGGTATGTATCCATACCGTTGCAATCTATAATCTTATTCCTTATCCTGATGTTTGGCCCGCTTGGGTTGTTATGTTATCTTGTGCTACGGCAGGTAAGGAAACGAAACAAGATAACTTTATAAAACTAAGTAAGCTATCGAAAGTATAATGTTCTTTTTGAGCTTTTTATAAGTAGAGATATTATAAGAAGATATTTTTAACAAATATATCTAAAACATCAAAAGAGATAGTCCCTAAAAAATTCACATAATGTAAGGAGGAATAAAAATGGACTCTAAACAGAAAGACTATAATGTTGAATATCAATGTCCTAAAGGAGTTGTATATTACAAAAAAGTACAAGCGAGTGATGTTAAAGAAGCAAAACAACAAATATTAGCTCAACAACCTGACATGAAAATTAGGGATGTTAACCTTATTGATTCTGAATAAACGAAAATAGCTAGAGCTGAAATATATAACTACTACGAGCTCTAGCTATTTTTTGCTTCATTCACATAGCTAATGTTAGCGGAAGTTAATCATACTATTTTTCAACTTGCTTTATAAACGCAGATACGTTCCCTAGACAACAAGATCCTTGAGGATTATTTACTTCGCATCTTTAATATGCATTGATATCTCTTGTACAGCTTGGCTCTTACCAGTTTGCTTTATTTCTTCACGAATACGTGCTCGTGCCCAATTAAAGCAGTAACAAGCAGGCACATCTTCTTCTATATCTTTTTGAAAAAGAGGAACTTTAAGATCGTTTTTGATAAATACTTGCTGTTCTTCATTAAAGTACACTACACTACATTCTTGCTCTGCACAAAAATAATATGTTTTATCATTTTGATGTAAATATAGTTGTTTCATCCCAGAAGAATCACGCAAATAAAAATAGACTCTGTTTACACAAAGTCTATTATGGATAATTATTTTTTTGGAAAATCATCTTGAAAATACCTCTCTATTAACATGAAATAATAATATACATACGCTCTTTATCTTACTAATCCATACTCTCCTCTTTTAGAGGATTTCATTCTTATCTTACTTCGTTACAGGCGGCAATGCTGAATATTCCTGATCCTTTGCAGTCAATGTTTCTTGTTTTTTTAACATAAATAACTTATCGCCAACTCCGTAGCATTTCCCTTCATCAGTTAACCAAATAAAACGAAGAGCTACTTTTGCAGTTTCTCCTTCAAAATCTGGCAAATCCACTACATGATCCAAATGTAATATAGGATCTTGATATGGATGCTCGTTTTGATAAGGTTGTTTCCATGTATATGTATTCCCCTTGTCATCCTTCAATTTTCCTAAAATAAATACTGGCCATGGGTTCTTTCTACTAAAAGAAACATTCATTTTATATTTTCTAGAGAGTGGACTTACTTCTATTGTTTCGTTTGCAAAAGCTTGATCAATATCAATATCATTTGTTTGGGTTTGCTTTTTGTAAAATTCTCCTTTTTTCGATTGATTCCAAAATACCTCTTTAAATAAACTACGATGAGTTTCTCTTGGTAAGACAACGATATAGCGCTCTTTCTTTGTTTTTTTCGAAATATCCGTGATACTAAGTCCAGGATCTGGTGCTTCTTCATCCATACTGATTTGTCTGTCGTTTTGATTTTCTCCAAATAAATTTTTAGCTTTTGGAGTAGGTTCTTCTGCATTCACTAATGAAATCGCTGATATAGAAATAACAGCAGTAAGCCCCAATAGCGACCAACGATACGATTTTTTTTGAAATTGTTTAATCATCACAATTCTCCTTTTTAGTGCTAGCTTGTTCCTTGTTAAATTTGCTAAGCTAGGAATCTGATAACGATTTGAATAGTTTTCTAATAGATTGATAATTGTATGCCCGTAAGCAATTCTCTGTTCACAATCGATATATGTAAGCGCAAGTGCATCACATGCAATCTCTTGATCTTCACGCATACGGTAATATGCATACCAAAGAATTGGATTAAACCAGTGTAAAATAAGTACGCTATTCATCAAACAATTCATGCCAACGTCTTTTCGCTTCACATGTGCTAATTCATGGTAGAAAATAAAACGTAGTTGATCATCATCTAGCGTTCTCATATGATTTTCAGATAGCAAGATTCTCGGTTTTATAAACCCAAGAACTGTTGGACTTGAGATGTTACCAGATACAACTATAGGAATATTTCGTTTAATGGACATTGTACGTTTACAATGCTCCAAAAGATTGATAATTCTTTTCTCAGTAATAAGTGGTTGTTTTTTTATATACGTATAGACACGCTTGTTTAATACAATCATAAAAATTCCAAAACAAACAATACCAAACAACCACACATATAGTACAATTTTGTAAACTGAACTGTAATTTTTATGGTGCGATTTTGATTGGGTAAATGATCCTTTTCCCCTTTCAATAGTGACCGCTTCACTGGAAACATTTGTCTTTTCATAATTCACAGTAGAAACATTGACAGTAGGAGGAACTTCACGATTAGGTAAGAAGATGTTATATATACTGTACGAGCTTTCAGGTGCAGACGGTAAAAGTAACCGAAAAATAACAATAATCCATACTATATACTGCCATCTCGGCGTTAGCTTGCTTTTAAGCACAAGTTTAATACATAAAATGATTCCAACTAAAATACTAGCCATTAAGGAAGATTCAAGTATCCAATTGAAAACTTGCGTAAGTTGACTATTTAAAATTTCTATACCCATCGTTCTTTTCTTCGCTCAGCTTCACTTTTATCATCAAGAATACGTTTAAGTTCATTAATTTCTTCTTGTGAAAGCTTTTCTTCCTTTAAAAAATTTACAAGCAATGGTTTCAATGCTGCACCATAAAAACGTTTAAGAAATGACTTTGTTTCTACTTGCAAATAATGATTTTGAGAAACTAAAGGAGTATATGTATACATTTTTCCGATTTCTTGATGGGCCAATATCGCTTCTTTTTGCACCAACCTGTTAATTAACGTTCGGATTGTTTTTGGACTCCAGTCCATTTTCCCTTCAAGATCTTTAATAATTTCATTTGCTGTTTGAGGCGCTTTTGACCAAAGAACTTTCATTATTTCCAACTCAGCTTCAGATATTTTAGGAATTTCTTTCATATTTATGCTTTCTCCTTTCCGATATTACAAATGTAGTCTAATAAAGATATTACATTCGTAGTCTTATATTGTCAACCATATTTTGGGCATGAAAACAAGTGCAATTTTCATCTTAAAATTGCACTTGTTTAACATAAATAAAGCTTTTTCAACAACGAAAAAATAATTAATTATAATTAACTACGTTTTTGCCTCTTATTTGATGAAGGAACTTTAGCGGAACCTGTTTCGCTCGTAGTCGTTCCTTGACCTTCAACTTGAGAAGAGCCAAGACCTGCTCTTGAAGGATCCTGTTTAATTTTTCGACCCATTTTGCTCACCTCCAACGTTACTTTTTGCTTTGAGACGTGAAACTATACAGGGCAAAGGAAAAGATCCCCCTTTTCTCTTAATAAACCGCTTTTTCATAGTTTCTAACAGGAAAGTCATAAACGTTGGTTGTATATTTAAAGTAAGCTATTTCTTTATAATTTGAATTCAACTGAAACTGGAGGAATTTTTAATGAAGCATTCTGTCTTACAAACTTATAATTATCACGTTTGGGCTAACAAAAGGCTTTTTGAACACTTAAAGACATTACCAGGTGACGTTTGGTCTACAAAAATACAAAGTGTATTCCCTACTATTTCACAAACGTTTATACATATGTATATTGCTGATACAATCTGGCTAGGTACTTTATTAGGAAAACCTTTTGATGAGATGAAGACATCTGCCGTACAGCTTACAGAAAAAATAAAAGATACAACTCTTCAAGAAATGGAACAATTATTTTTTACTTTATCCGAAGATTATCAAGGTTTTTTCGCCCGTGAAGAAAACTTTGAGAAAGTCATTTCACCTGAACATCCTCACTTTGGACGATTAGACACGAATGCCTTTGAATTGATTCAACATGTTGTGAATCATGGGACATATCATCGCGGGAATATAACGGCTATGTTAAGACAGCTAGGTTATACAGGAACTTCGACTGATTATATTTTTTATTTGTATGCAATGAATGGAGAAAATAAATAATTTTTATTTTTTATAAACAAAAATATATAATAAGCAATTGTAACTGAATATCTAAACATTTATATTTATTAGAGGAAGTATGAATTCTAAATACAGACAAAATAAGGCAGATAATCATTCATCTATTTTGAATGATTATCTGCCTTATTTTGTTGAAGTAAAAATTTTTAGTACTCTAGTTAAATACAATCTTCCTAAAGAAGTTGTATATCTTCACTGAAAGTATATGTAAATCCTTCTAACAAGAACGTTCAATACTTGGTTGCTTTCCAACAGGTTCAGTCAATTTGTTTGTGTAGTATGCAATTAACCAATATAAGCTCACAATCACACAAAGCAAACCAAATAATAGCCCGACACATTGAGGACTAATGTAGCTTAGCAAAATACCAGTGAAAAAAGTAGACAGTTGCATAAAAGAGGAATACGTAACAGTATGAAAAGTAAAAACCCGCCCTAACATTTCATTAGGTGTATATTTTTGAAGTAGTGTACTATCTATAGGAGAGATTAATCCTCCAGCTGCTCGCATAATAAATAATAAAATTACACCTAACCATAATTGGCTCGAAATGATAAAAAATACGAAAAATAACCCTTGAATGAGATAGGCCCATCCAAACACTTTTTTCATTTTGTTTGTATTTGTACTATAATATTTAGCAACAATCCAACTCCCAACTAATGTACCTAACCCTTGAGTTGAATAAAGTATCCCAATACCAATATCTTCTGCATGAAAAATTTTAGTAGCATATATGATGATTAGTACTTGATAGGCCCCTGCTACAATTCCCCAAGACATACCAACAAACACTAAAGCTGATACAATCTTATTTTGTAAAATAAATCTAAATCCTTCTACTATACTTTGCATGTAAGTCGTCTGCTGTGATTGAGTGCTGTTTTTTATTAAAGGAATTGCAGTAAATGATACGATTAAAGCACAAAGAAAAAAGGATAAAGAATCAATTAAAAAAGCAAATTTATAAGAAATCAATGCCGTTAATGCCCCGCCTAATGAAGCACCCAAAATTCCCATGGCTCCATAAATCACATTAGAAAGAGAATTAGCTATAGCAAGATCATTCTTATGGACTATGGCAGGTATAATTGTTTGCCTTGCTGGGGTGAAAAATATACTTATTACTGAGTTCAAAATAGTCAGTATAAACAAAGCTGGTAGATAATTTGAAAAAGGAATCGCCAATATAATTAAGCATCCCCTAAAAAGATCTGTTATTATCATTATTTTTTTCTTATTAAAGCGGTCAATAAAGACTCCTACAAAAGGGCTGAACAAAAGCCTCGGCAAGGCTCCTGCTAACAATATCATGCTAACTACTTGAGGTGAATTAGTAGTTATATATATGAATCCTATAAGGGCTACAGAGTAAAACCAATCACCCAATGTACTGATAGATAATGCAAAAAATAAATTTCTAAATGGAATGTTATTTTTTAATAAATCTTTATATGTTAAAGGAGAATTTTTCGTCATTCTTTACACCTTCTTATTCATTAACACCAATCATTATTCAACCAGTGAATTTAGCAAACCCTAGGACAAGTAAGGGATTTTCCATTATCATTTGATGTAATGCTAAGCATATACGGAACAGCAACATGTGACCAAGCCTCGGCAGTTGGAGAACTTGATACATACTCTGGTGCACATGATTGTAGCATCGAAGTATGAATGCCTCCACCTGGATCTAGTGCAACTACTGCCAGTTCTTTCGGCAATTCTAGTGCCATTGATTGAGTTAAACCCTCTATAGCAAACTTGGAAGCGCAATACGGTGCAAGTTCTGCCTCACCGAAACGTCCCCAACTTGAACTAATATTTATTATGATCCCTCGTTTATTATGAATCATAGCTGGTACAAATGCCCGTATCACATTGACTACACCATTCACATTGATGTTCATAACATTTGCAAATTCTTCCGAAGAAATAGTCCAAAGCGTTGCATTTTTATTTACAATAGAGGCATTATTAATAAGTAAATTTGGTGCACCGTATCGCTGAAGAATATATTCTCCCCAAGCTTTAACAGCCTTATCGTCTGAAACATCAATGGATTGAAAATCATGTTTGTTGTCAAATTGTCTCTTGATTTGTTCTATCTTACTTTTGGAACGCCCACATCCAACAATCAACCAACCTAGTTCATAAAAACGGTCAATTAATGCCCGACCTAATCCTTGCGTTATCCCAGTGATTACCACAAGTTTTTTATTATTTTCTCTATCCAATTGTTTTCTCTCTCCCTTCCAACATTTTGATTCTTAAATTTATTTTACATTTTTTCAATTAATAATACTTGCTACATATTGACTAGATTTTTTACAACTTTAGTAGTGGGTTACATATTTTCATAAACATGATAATTCTTTTAAAACTCGACACCTTTAAGATAACCAAAAGAAGGTCTCTCAAAATTCCCTTTTAAAAAAGAACACCCACAAAGAAAATACATTTCTCTGTGGGTGTTCTTTTTTTGTATATTTTTTTCTTGAAACAAGCGGTTTTTTTCCACTTGTTTCAAGAAGGTATAAACGATAACTATCAGTTCGAGCTCAATTTTCGTTGAATGTGCATACAAATAATTTACTTTACTCCCATATGTCACATCCCTTTTTTGCTTAAAGTTATTAGTTCAAATAACTATTTTTAATAATTAGGCTGAATATATCCTAATTTTATTCCCTTTGTTACAGCTTCTAACGAAGATGAAACATCCAGCTTATCAAATATGTGTTGAATATGGTTTGAAATGGTGCGTTCACTAGCATATAAGATAGAAGCAATTTCTTTACGCTTACATCCATCACATAGTAATTGTAAAATTTGTTTTTCACTATCGGTTAATTCCTCAACATGATCCGTAGACATTGGAAAATAATAAGTACCTTTATTAACCTCAATTAAAATTTGCAACAACTTATCTGGCATAATGTTTTTATTAATAAAACCACTTACACCGATTTTTTGAGCTTCATACCGATAAACAGGTAAATCATAGCCTGTTAATATAACTATTTTCGTGTCACATTTGCTATCTAAAATATTTTTTGCTACGCCTAAACCATCTTCATTACTAATATTACTTAAATTAATATCGATTAATGTAATATCTGGCTTACACTCATTGATGAATGCAGTAACCTGTTCAATACTTTGTAATGAGTAAAAATGATCTATTTCAGGATAATCTTCCAAGGCTATCTCTAAACTTTTTGCAAATAAAGCGTGATCATCTATTAATAAAATATTCATAGGAATCATCTCCTTTCATTGGGATAAGAATCGTAATGCACAAACCAGAAGGATTACATTCTGAAATGGTCATTTTACCGTTTAATAAAAACAGTTGTTCTTTAATAGAATTCAATCCTCTGTGATCATTACGAACGTACTTTTCATTAACCATTAAGCCTATACCATTATCTTTTACTATAAGTTCTATTTCGTCATTTTCTTGTTTTAAACTCACAACTAGCTTTGAACATTTAGAATGCTTGAATGCATTTGTTACCAATTCCTTTAAAATTCTGTATATAACAAGCTGATAGGGTTCAACTAAAAATAAATTTTCACTACAATTAAAAGATATATCAATATTTTTCATTCCATATTTTTGCTGTATCATTTCAAGCAAACTACTATAATTTTCTTGAAATGTAAGTGTTTTTAATAGTGTTGGATAGTACTCTTCCATTTGTACTCGTATAGACAAATTTAAGTGATCCAACGTTTTTACTATGATTTCATGAATCTCCTCTTTGTTAGATTTATTCATCATATTTTTAACAGCTAAAATATCTTGCAAAATTTCATCATGCAAATAATTAGAAAAATCACGTTTCAACTTTTCCTCTTTCGCTATCTCTACGAGATTATAAGCATAAGAGCTGTCTGACATAATTTTTGGTTCTTCTGTATCTGAATTAACAATCGTTTTTTTTATGTCTTTATATAATAACGTGAAATGAAGCAAAACAAACCAAAAAAGCGTATGTATAATGATGAAATAGGCAATCATATTAAACCTAAACAATATCCCAAGGGAAATCATACAAACAAGAATAAAGAAAAGTATCAGTCCCCTTTTACCTTCCTTTAAAAGAAAATACTTCTTCATAAATATATGGTTTTTAAAAGCAACAGCATGAATACTAAATAAAGGGAAAAGAATCATGATATACCACCCTAGATTGCTTAAATATTCGGGGTTTTCTGCAAAGAAGGCAGCATATCCAATAAAGAAAAAAATAAGAACAGCAACAGATCTAAGTAGATGCTTTTTTTCACTTTTTAAGATAAACATGATTCGTCTTCGATGTTTCAAAAATAAGAAAACAATACAAATAAAACTTAAAACGAATTGACATAAAAATAGAATGGCAAACATTTTATCGTTTATCAATTTCGCAACCAATGTTAATAAACATATAATCTGTAAAATCCAGTCTTTTTCTTTTTTATACATATAAG
The DNA here is from genome assembly GCF_900116295.1 of Bacillus sp. 103mf. Lineage (GTDB taxonomy): Bacteria > Bacillota > Bacilli > Bacillales > Bacillaceae_G > Bacillus_A > Bacillus_A bruguierae. Next base: position 167,088 of record NZ_FPAF01000005.1, on the reverse strand, counting down.
TAGAATCTTGAAAAAAGAAAAAGAGAAAAAACTGTGCTGTCTGATATAAAATCACTACACTAAGCAGCGTACTTAATGTATAAAAAATTTGTATTTCACTAAGTGTGAATAAAAACTGCCATGAAGCAAGCATTAGCAAATTAGAAAACTTCCATAAAGTAATATTTTCTTTCATGTTTACAAAACCAATGTAGGCTCCGTAAATAACCATAATCGTTATAATTGCTAATGGAAGCAACTTTGCTGTTCCTACAATATTATGTTGCAAAAATTCATAGCAAAAAAAAATAATCATACAAAGTTGGTTAATTAAAAGGATAATTTGTTTTTGCTCATAGTACTTTTTCATAAACTCACTTACCTTTACTAGCTTAAATACATATAAAGCTAATGCTTGTTTACTATCATTAGCCTTATATATATCCATTTTAATTTTTCGACATATAAGTTGCTGCTGCGTAGAATACAACATAACCGCTACTTGCATGTCTAAAATGCCATTTTTTAAATTTGTATTTATATAAGAATTTTTATTTTTTATTGTCAAAGATAATTTTATAGCATGCTCGCTTTGTTAACAAATAATAAATCATATATACCAAAGTGAAAATAATTACCGCAAAAAGAATAGGGAATATAAAGGCACTGTTTTTTCCTAATAAGTCATCCATTAAAGCCGTTTTGTAAGCTATCAGTGCAAAAATACTATGCGCTAACCCTAATACGTATGGGATGCTAAATAACGTAAGAATCTCTTTATTTATTATTCTTTTTATCTTTTTCTTGTTATACCCCATTCTTTTTAAAATGATAAATTCATTTTTGTTTGACATCATGCTCGAAAGGTTATGGAAGTAGAGAATACTCCCCGTTGCAATAAAGGAAATGATAGTAACAAAACTAATGAGCAAGAATGTTGAACTATTCTGCTGAATAATGTAATCATTTTTTTGATAACTACTTGTAAAATAAATATCATTTTTAAATAGTGGAGCTAGATTCTCATAAACTGGCTTATTATCTCTCATATCAACTCCATTAAAACTCATCATCGTTGTTTCTTTATGCCCTAAGGTTTTTATCTCTTTATATAGTTGATCTGAAATGACAAGGGTTCCTACACTATTTGCAAAACCAATTGGATTGAGTAATGTAGTGTCTTTTACTTTTATATCCATGTTATTTGTAGTTGTTAAGTTCAAAGTATATAATTTCCCTTTATCTAGCTTTTCTTTTTCAGGGCGATATTTTACTAAGATACTTTCATTTTTAGCTAAATTCTCAAAGTCTATATTTTTGCCTTGCATATTTATTAATTCTTTGTAATCTGACTCGGACATAAGATCAAATCCATGTTCTTTCTTTGCACTATATTCTTTAGGTAAATTTTCAGAAGAGGATGTTACATGAATAATAGTTGTTTCTTTATATTTCATATTTTCTTTACCAACAGTATCTTGTACAATTTTAATTGCTTTAGCGGCCAATTGTTTATCTTCTACTGGAAACTCGATAGCTGACGGTATGATTCGTTCCGTAGCAGCAACAGGATAGTAGAGAGTTAGTAAAGTAGAGCCGAATATAGCCAAAGTTCCTGCAACTAATAAAGTTAACAAAATTAAAGTTTTTGCCTTCGAACGGATTTTAAATATAAAATTTGGAATAACAATAATATTGGCTTCCTTATAAAACCAGCTTTTCTTTTTCTTCAATTTTTGAATAGCATATGGTAAAAAAGAGTGAATAAAGAAAATTGTGCCTAGTATTACACTTAACATTGTTAAAAGTGCAATTGGTGAAAACCCTATTGTTTTCCAGAATGATTTCATTCCTCTTGTAATATCGATAGCAAAGAAATAACCAATTAAAATCAAGAATAATCCAAGGAATGAGAAAGCTGTATTGATTCTCACCTTCTTTTCTTCCTTTTTTTCCATACGTACCAAAGCCAGTAAGGAACTTTTCCGAAGAATTATCCAGTTGGATAAAAATAAAGCAAGCAAAACAGCAAATATAAAAACAAAAGTGAATAGTACCGCACCAGAATTAATAAGTGGCACTTCAGAAGTATCAATTTGTAATTTTAGTACTCTGACTATCACTTCGACAATTCCTTTATGAGCAATCGCACCAAAAGCAATTCCTACAATTAGAGCAGCAAAACAAATTATACTATTTTCAAAAGTTAATAATTTTAGCATTGTTGATTTTCGATACCCTAAGAGCGAATAAATCCCAAGTTCTTTCATTCTTTTTTTCATAAAGAAAGTATTGGAGTATGACATATAGAATAGTACAAATGTCATAACAAAGATTGCCACCGTTCTCGACATGATTTCTACTCTACCATCAGACGAAATCTTTTCCATGATCATATCGTTCATGGAAAAAGAAATAAAGGAGAAAAACACTATCAGCACAAAAGCTACTGAAACGAAATAGAACGAATAGAAGGAAAAGTTATTCTTTAGATTCTTTTTTGCTATTGTTAATAATCCCACAATCATGCCTTCCTTTCATACTCTTAGTTATATCGATTTTCATCAATTTTAGCGATTTCCTTTACTATCTCTTCAAAAAATTCTTTTCTCCCCTGTCCATTTCTTCTCAATTCTTTTATGATATTTCCATCTTTAAATATTAGAATTCTACTTGAAAAACTTGCTGCATAAGCATCATGGGTTACCATTAAAATCGTTGTATGAAGTTCCTCATTTACTTCTCTTAATTTTTGAAGTAGCTCCGTTGCAGAGTTTGAGTCTAATGCTCCTGTCGGTTCATCTGCAAATAAAATACTAGGCTGTTTCGCAATTGCTCTTGCTGCTGCAACCCTTTGTTTTTGTCCCCCTGAAAGTTGACTAGGGTACTTAGATAATTGTTCGAATATCCCAAAACGCTTTGCTAAACTATTTATAGATGATTCAATTTCTTCTGGGGATTTATGTAATAAAGTAAGTGGTACAGCAATATTTTCCTGTACTGTTAAACTATCGAGTAAGAAATACTCTTGAAAAATAAAGCCTAAATGCTCTTTCCGAAAATCTGCAGATTTATTATCATTAAGTTTTTTAATATCGATGCCCTTTATCAAAACATCTCCATCTGTAGGCGTATCGATGGTTGATAGGATATTTAATAAAGTTGTCTTTCCAGATCCAGAGGCTCCCATAATACCAACAAATTCCCCCGACTCAATATCAAAAGATACTTTATTAAGTCCAGGTAACTGATTCTTGTTATAAATCTTTGTCACATTTTTTGCAGATAATAGTGCATTCATTATATTTGCTCCTTTCAATTTGTTTACATGTTAAGTTTATTCTTCAATATCCCAAAAAACATGAGTAAAAAGCGCAATTTTCTATTCATACACCTGTATGTTTTTTAAAAGATTGTAAAAGGACGCAATTTAAAAAGTCGAAATACTCCCCTTTTTTAGGCGGACGAGAGCATCTGGCCATGTATAGAAGCGGTCAGGACCTTTTTCTGCCACATGCAAGGTTTAAAACAAAAGGAGAAAGCAAGTAGCGATCATGTTGTATTCTGTATAGCAACGACTTATATATTAAAAAACTAAAATAGTTATATATAGCTAAAATAAAGTGAAACTTCCGTCAGTGGGGGTTTTCTTCATCCCCCACTGACGGTTAGTTGAACCAATCGGGCTTTTACGGTCAGTTGTCCCCCACCTATCTTCTTCGCTTCTCTCTGAATCTTGAGGTGGGGGTCTTACTGCCCCAAAATAGCGGGATAAAATTAGGATCAAAACAAAAATACAGTATTCAACAAATTACAGAAGCTAGCAAAAGTAGTTGAATTGTTACTCATAAAAAAGGGCTGTCCACAAGCCAGTTACACTGACTTATGAGACAACCCTTTTTCATCTCAAACATATTTAAATCAACGACTTCGTTTCCCGCAATACTTCAATAAAATACTCCCAGTTATTCACGACAGAAGGAATGCTTACATGCTCATCTGGTGTGTGAACATGAAACATATCTGGTCCGAGTGAAATCGCATCTAGTCCTGGAATTTTCTCCATAAATACACCGCACTCAATTCCTGCATGAACCGCAAAAACTTCTGCATCTGTGCCATATTTTTCTTTATGCACTTTTTCAAATAAACCGCGAATTGAAGAATTTGGATTGTATGGCCATTCTGGATACTCAGATTCTTTTTCGAACTGTGCTCCCACTACTTCTGCGATATGCTTAATTTCATTTACAATATGTTGTTTTAAGCTTTTCACAGAACTTCTTACTTCATTTCTTAATTTAATTTCATTATGTAACATTTCAACAACACCTAAGTTTGTAGAGCTTTCCACTAGTCCTTTTATTTCCATGCTCATACTTTGAATGCCGTTAGGGATTAAGAATAATGAAGAAATAAGTTGTTTTTGCGTTTCTTTTGCAAATACATTTTCAATTGTTTCTTCTAATTTCGTAAGAGAAACATATACGTCCGGGTCCACAGCGCGTAGTTCTTCTTGTAAAATGCTTGTCCACTCTTTCACTTTCTCTTCTACTTTTTGCTCATCACTTTCAGAAAGTAAAATCGTTGCTGCACTTTCACGCGGGATTGCATTTGTTTTTAATCCACCATGAACACCGCTCATAGAAAACGGAATTTCATTGGATAAATCATAAAGGACTCTGCCTAAAATTTTATTGGCATTTCCTCTTTCTTTATCAATTTCCATGCCAGAATGTCCACCTTTTAATCCACCTACAAAAAGACGATATGGTAATACGTTAGCTGGCGTTTCTTCCCAAACAATAGATATTGTTTCAACTGCTTTTGCACCGCCCGCACTACTTACTAACAATTTATGGTCTTCTTCTGAATCAATGTTAATAAAGATTTTACCGCTAAAATGGCTAGGGTCAACTGCAAAAGCGCCGCCCATCGTTGTCTCTTCTTCTGTCGTAATCACAACTTCAAGAGCAGGATGGGGAATATCAGTTGCATCTAATAAAGATAATGCATATGCAACTGCAATCCCATTATCCGCACCTAACGTTGTATGGTTCGCATACAGCATATCCCCCTCAATTCGTAATTGAATTGGATCTTTCTCAAAATCATGAACAGTTGCTTGGTTCTTTTCACATACCATATCCATATGCCCTTGAATAATAATCGTTGGCACATTCTCATATCCAGCTGTTGCTGGCTTCTTTATAATGACATTTAATGCATGATCTTGTACAACTTCTAAATTTCTCTCTTGTGCAAATTTTACTAAGTAATCACTAATTTCTTTCTCATTTCCCGATCCTCTTGGAATCTTTGAAATTTCTGCAAAATGATAAAATACAGGGTGCTTAACTAATTCCGCTAAACTTGTATACATATGCTTCCCCTCTTTTCATGAAAATAAAATTGAGTTTTAATTTTACCTACTCCTTATTACTATGTAACAAGGGGTAGGTTTATATAAGTATTGTATCATTTTCATATGATATATGACCGGTTTGTACTTCTTACAAATTTCGTAACTTTGTCCATTAAAATTCATACCCGTTTAAAAATAAACTGCCTAACTGAATTCACATTGCATATAAAATGAAAAAGCCTTTAAGGCGATGTTATTTTTTCAATATACGATAAGAAACACCCACAATATAACTCATCTATTTTGAATTTCCTATTCATTTCACATTAAAGTTGAATATGCTTCGGAATCTCGCCTTCTGGTACTTCTCCATCCATGCTCAAATAATAATGCCGAATTGGTTTTAAGTTATCATCTAATTCATAAACAAGCGGAATACTCGTAGGAATATTTAATGTAACAACGCCATCATCGGATAAATGATCTAAATATTTTACAAGCGAACGGATTGTATTCCCATGCGATGAAATAATTACTTTCTCGCCCTTTTGTAATACTGGCGCAATTTCTTCATGCCAATACGTCAGAACTCGTTTTGTTGTATCTTCTAGACACTCGGTAAGAGGAAATTCTCCTTCTTTTAAATGTTTATATCTAGGGTCTGAAATTTCATAACGCGGATCGTCTTTCGTAAGTGCTGGCGGTCTTACATTTGTACTTCTGCGCCATATATGTACTTGTTCTTCTCCGTACTTCTTCGTCGTTTCATCCTTATTTAAGCCTTGCAGTGCACCGTAATGACGTTCATTTAAATGCCATGATTTATAGACAGGTACCCAGGCAAGATCCATCTCATGAAGAATAATCCAAAGCGTTCGAATTGCTCGTTTTAATACAGAAGTGTATGCTACGTCAAACGTATAGCCATTCGCCTTTAAAATTTGTCCTGCTTCTCTCGCTTCCTGTAATCCATTTTTAGACATATCAACATCGGTCCATCCAGTAAACCTATTTTCCACATTCCATACACTTTGACCGTGACGAAGAAGCACAAGCTTAATCATAACAATATCTCCTCCAAGCAATAAAATGTTTACATCTATCATGTACGACTCTTATATTGTTCTTAGTTTCAATTTAGATAATTCAGTTTCAGAAATGTCGCGATGTTTGTATTTCATGAGTTGAACCTCGCCTCCACCTTTTACTCGAAATGTCATCGTCTCTTCTCCATACGGTGGATTATGGGCACCTTTAAATGTAATAACTTGAACGATAACATAAAATTCAAATTCTGCCTCATCTTTCTCAATACTTAATATCTTTTCGCTTCCTCTGTACCATAGCCTACCTTCACCATAATAATCTTGTACAGCACCTCCGATATATTCGACAAGCCGTTCCAAAAGAACTTCCTTTAGCAGTTCTTTTGGAACAGGTACTCTATTTATAACTTTCTTTTCTTCTCGCAAAATCGTCCAATTCTCATGTATTTTCTTTATATGATAAAGAACATTCACACCATTTTGTTTTACAATATGAACATACCCCAAATTCCCTTTTACATACACTCTCGGTTCTAATACCCATTGTTGTTCTCTCCGCAAAGTTTCAAAAAATATTTTTGTTAGGGAAGTAACTTTTCCCTCATTTATCAATTCGACAAAATCGTCTAAAACGTACACACGATATCCGTTTATATTCACATCAAAATAATCTTGTATGTTTTTCTTTTCTTCACCATGTACGAGGCTAGTTAAAGAAAACATAAATAAAGCGAAAACAATGATTGTAACAAACTTCTTCATCAAATCACCTCGCCTGTAGTATGTCCTAAAGTTTTTACACACATAAAAAAACATGAGTCCTCTTTTCAGAAGGTACTCATGTTCAATCATTACTATATTTCTATCGTCCGCGCTTTTTCTGTCCCGGCTTTGCGCTGCGCTTCTTTTTGCTCGGTTGACCAAAATGAGATTTCTCTGTTTTCGGTCCTTCTTTTCTATCACGACGTCCAGATTGACCAAATTGTTTCTTCTCTTTAAATGGTTTCTTTTCTCTTGGTTTTTGCGACCTTTGTTCTTTTTTCTCAGGCTCTTGTTTGTTAGGTTGCTCTACTACTTGTCGTTGCAATGATGCGTTAATTCCTTTTTCAATTTGCTGTAAATACATTTTATCTTTTGGCGCAACTAATGTAATTGCCAGCCCGCTTCCACCAGCACGGCCTGTCCGCCCGATGCGGTGAATGTAACTTTCGACATCCTCTGGGATGTCGTAGTTAAATACATGCGTAACACCTTCTACATCAAGTCCTCTTGCTGCTACGTCTGTTGCGATTAAATATTGAATTTCAGCATCACGAAAACGCTTCATAACACGCTCGCGTTTTGCTTGTGATAAATCACCGTGAAGTTCATCACAGTTATAGCCGTATCCTTTCAGCGCTTCATACAATTTTGTAACTCTGCGTTTCGTGCGGCAGAAGATAACTGCTAAAAACGGTTGATCTCGTTCCATAAGTTGACGCAGCGTATCTTGTTTTGCCCTGTCTGTTGTTTCAACGACGCGCTGTGTAATATTATTTACTGTAACCTCAGCACTTTGAATTTTTATAATTTCAGGTTTTCTCATATAACGCTTTGCAAGAGATTGAATTTGCTTAGCCATCGTTGCAGAAAACAACATCGTTTGTCTCTCCGCAGGTGTTTGTTCAATAATTTCTTCTACCTCTGGTAAAAAACCAAAATGCAGCATTTGATCCGCTTCATCTAAAACGAGCATAGATACATGCGATAATTCAATTGTCCCGCGGCGTAAATGATCTAATAATCGGCCAGGTGTCGCGACAACGATATGTGTATTTCCTTGTAATTTCTTCATTTGCTGTGAAACATCTTGCCCGCCATAAATAGCAAGCACATGAATATCCTTTACATGCACAGTCATTTTTTGAATTTCGTTTGTGATTTGCAATGCTAACTCTCGCGTCGGTGCTACAATTAACGCCTGTACATGACTAGACTTCGGATTTACTTTTTCTAATATCGGCAAAATAAATGCTAATGTTTTTCCTGTTCCTGTTTTCGCTTGTCCAATAATATCTTTTCCTGCTAGAACTACTGGGATTGCTTTTTCTTGAATCGGAGTCGATTCTGCAATTCCATTTTCTCTTAATGTATCATTTAACGTTGTACTAATTCCTAATTCTAAAAAACCTTTCAAATCCATCACTTCTTTTCACTATTTTTCATATCAAATATTGATTGTACCATTTATTTTGCTAAATATGAAAAATAAGATTACATTTATTCTTATTTTAAATATGTAAAACAAACCCTCTCTTCAAAACGTGCTAACGTTTAAATGAGGGCTTGCTGGCAATTGAATTATCTTTTCGGTTGTCCCGCTTTAACGGGCAGTAAGACCCTCACCTCAAGATGCAAAGAAAAACTAGGGGCCTAAGTGGGGGATAACTGCCCATAAAAGCCCGATTGGGCGGGCCTTCCATCAGCGGGGGATGCCCCCCACTGATGGAAATTTCACTTTATTTTTTTCTCATTTCTTTTTGTATTTTTCTTAATGCTTTTTTAGAGCCTCGATCTATATCATGTTGCAGCTTTCTCTCTTTATAACTTACAAACAAAGTATTTAAATCATAGCCTTCTGGATACAACTCTGCTGCTTTCAATTCCAAAATAACGCGCTTACAATTCACTTCCATAAACTCTTCTTTGTATAATACTACAATATTATTGAAACTATCTTTTTTCTTGTATACAATACCAGAATCATTGTGATCTAATAATTTTACTTTGTCTCCAACTTCATACTCATAAATTTCTTTCGTTTTTACTGCATTCGCTTCAGGCTTCTTTATTTTATTTTCTTTTACTAGCTCTAAGCTATAATCTTTATTTTCCATATAACACTGTGCTCGCTCCAAAACATGTTCCCGTAAATTCATCTTTCTAGAAATCCAAAGTGCATTACTGTCTCCAGATTCCCCAATCATTAACTTATACATCGGCTCTAATGTTTCATTATTAAATTGCATAGCCGCATTCATGAAGTCACTGTGAATTTCTGAGAATCGTTTAATTTCACCATAATGAGTCGTCGCAACTGTTATACACCCCGTATGATAAAACTCTTCTAAAATGGCGATCGCAAGGGCAGCACCTTCATTCGGTTCTGTACCACTACCAATTTCATCAAATAACAACAACGTATTATTGTTAGATATCCTCATAATTTCTGAAATATTTTTCATATGTGAAGAAAAAGTACTTAAAGCATTTTCAATACTTTGATTATCACCTATATCTACAAAAATAGAATCAAAAAGGGCAATTTCAGTCTCTTCATCACCATGAATATGAAACCCTGACATTGTTGCTAAAGTTAATAATCCAATTGTTTTCAAAACAATTGTCTTTCCTCCAGCATTTGGTCCCGTAATGACTAAACTACGATATTCTTTTCCAATCTCAAAATTTAATGGAACAATCTCACCTTGTAAAAGAGGATGTTTACATTCAACTAGTTTTATATATCCATGACTATTTAATTTCGGTGCGATACCATCAATACTCTTACTAAATTTAGCTTTCGCGAAAATCATATCATATTGACTGATAAGCTCAATATTAATGTTTATATCACTAACATTCTCAAGAATCATTCCTGATAAAGTCGCTAATACTTGATACTCCTCTATCGCCTCTTCCGCTTTTAAGCTTGCTAACTCTCTGCTTAATTTTGAAATAACAGCAGGTTCCATAAATACTGTTGAACCTTTAGAAGACATCTCTACAATTGTTCCTGCAACTTGATTTTTATAAGAAGCCTTAATAGGAACAGTATATCGATCATCTTTTTTACTAATAAAGAATTCTTGAATATACTCCTTATTTGCACTGCTTTTTAAAAATTTATTTAAGCGATCTCCAATCTTTTCTTCTGTTGTTTCGATTTGATTTCGAATTCGCTTTAACTCTTTACTCGCAGCAGAATCAACTCGATTCCCTTTAATAGAAAAATGAATCTCTTCCTCAATATTTTTGAACTCTGACATAGAGTATGCGTAAGAACTTAAAACAGGCGCAAAAAATGCTTTATCTAACATAAATCCCTTAATTTTTCTACACCCTCTTAAAAAATCTGATACGCTCACTAATTCCGCTGGTTCCAAAATCATGCCTTTTTCAAGCTTTCCAATTATGTTTTCTATATTAGAAATCCCAACTAATGGAACGTGACTTTCTGTATTTAATATTGCTTTTGCTTCAGTTGTTTCATGTAAACGATTCTTGACTACTTTTACATTCGAGCTTGGTTGCAGGTTATCTAATAATTGTTTTCCTAATCCACTTACACAATATGATTTTACGATTTCCTTTAATTCGTTATACTGCAACTTTTCAAAAGTCATTGTATTCATTTTTGTTCTCCTCACTATGATTTAATAATTGAATCATGTATGAAGATACCTAATAATAAGATTTCAATAAGTTTATAAAAAGTAAAAATTCTCTCAGTGAGGATTGCTCTCCATCCATATCGAAGAGCTCTCCCTATCCAAAAGTATTGAGATAAAAATAAAAAAGCTGCGGGGATACCACAGCTTTACATACATTTACAAGACAAGTGTAGACAAATATCTATTATTAAACAAACCTTCTCAAAATAAAGGTCTTGGTCTTTAATAACAAATACCGCTACATGCTTTATAAAGTGTTGTAGGTATCTTCATAGGTAACTTAAATAAACCCATGACCAAATACAGGGTATATATTGATATAAAAATACCCTTTGTCATCAGATTTATTTCATTAAATTTTTTCCTATTTGGATACTACTCCACTCACAAAAAGCACCTCGTTTAATTTATTTTTTATTCTTATTGAAATCTAAATTATGGAATTATTATACTATATGTACAAAATCAAGTAAAGGTACATCACATTACTTATAAAATTGTTCCGATGAAAATTTTTATAAAAGTAATTTCCCTATTTTGTTGTTAGCGGTACTTCAAACTCTATAATAGATTCCCCGTTTTCCCCTATACTTTCTACCGTAATTTTATCAATAGTAAACCCCATTGTATCTCGAAGTGGCGGCAGGCCTTTTATAACACGTATAGCCATTTCTTTATCATTTTTTCTGCCAACTGTAACGTGTGGAAGATACGGGATTTCTTTATGAAGAAACGGTTGAAGGAAATCTGTGTACAGCTTATTATGTAGCTCAATTACCTTTTCTTTTCCTTCTTCTATGAGTAGAAATAAGTACTCATCTGTATTGGTTACAATTGGATTTAAGGTAATATAAAAAGGATTCATGTTGCCTATATTTATTTCTATATGTTTTTTTAAACCCTCATTTGACACTTGACTCACAAAAGGAAATACTAACGTAATATGAGGTGAAATCAAACCAAATAAAGGGTCATGTTTTCTTCTTATCGCTTCAATTTCTTCTAAATCATTATCATCACTCAAGAAAAGTAAAATCGTTCTCTCCATCGTCATTACACTTTCTTTCTAAAAAGAGCTGTCCAAAGAAATGGCTCCCCAAATACATCATTCGGTTGCTTCATTTCTTTCATTTTACGTAGTTCAATAACTTCAAAATCCTGAAAAACATCGCGTAGTTTTTCTTCTGAATACGCAATTCCTCCCTGTAAACTCCAGCTTCTATAAACGTCCCAGTCCGATATTTCAGAACCGTTTTTCTCATCAGACTCCCCAGCCGCAAAGCATGTTAATCCGAAATATCCATTCGGTTTTAATGCGCGTTTAACTAGCTCTACATAATGCATTCTTCGGTGAGGCGGGATATGGTGCAAACAACCCGAATCATATACGAAATCATATTGGTTATCGACTTGTAAATCGAAAATAGACTTACAGATAAAATGAACTGATATATTTTGTTTAGCCGCTCTTTCTTTCGCCCATTTTATCCCTTCTTCTGATAAATCAACTGCATCTACTTCACATCCTGTTTTTGCTAAATACAAAGCATTTCGGCCAGGACCACAGCCTAACTCTAATACTTTTCCTTTCTGAATCATCTTTCTATCAAAATAAGAAACTAAATTTTCATCCGGTACATTCGCAAAGAAAGGTACTTCTTTATCACGATTAGAATAGAACTGATTCCAAAATGGTTCAGGAGATCTTAATAGAGAGTCTAACATTGTAATCACATCATCCATACTATGTAAAGTTTCATTTTTCATGAGTGAATCTCCCCTCTTATAAATTATAGCTACCATATCATTATACCAAATATTAACTCCATTCCACCTGAACATTCCAAATTATTCTGATACTTAAAATATTTTTAAACATTCAGTTCTATAACAGTAAGAATAGATACAAGCGAATTGTTTAGAAATATAAATCACCCTAACTTTTCATCTCTATTTTTCATTGATGCAACCCTTCATCAACATAATTCTCTTTGTTTAAGAAAATAGTACAAGCCTTTTTTTATTCTCTTACATAATCTATCAAAGGAATGTGTTCTCATAGCTCACTTTATCAATGAAATACATAATAATCATTAGGAAAGGTAGGTGAAATTACAAGTGATTCGTTTTTTGATTAGTGCTGAATTTTGGATAACAACAGCTATAATCATTATTCTTTCTTTTTGCTTAGGTAAAGGAAATTTTATGGACGGGTTTAACGAGTTAGCAAATATAAAGCAAAATTTAGACTGGTATGTTTGGGCATATGTGATTTATAGATTGCATCATCATCACGCTCTATTAGAAGTAATGAAGAATGGTAACGATGAAGAAGATACAAGCTAAGCCATTTCTGCATACTGTAATTATATCTATTAATATAATTATAGTTATTATTACGATATATGAAATTTTCATTATTTTCACTTCTAAACTAAACAAGCGAGCATTGATCTATCAATGCTCGCTTGTTTAGTTCTTAAATTTTTCTTTGGCTGCACGCATCTTCACTTGTAAATCGTGATCGACAGCGTTGCGAATGTTACGTTCTACTGTTTCCATCTCTTTTTGAAATCCTTTTAGATAAATCGTAAGTTCTTCTTCTTTCTCTGAACGCTGTGCCGGTGGAATTTGTGCAATGAGTGATAACATATCTACTAAGTCTTTCATTAAGAAAGTCTCGAGTTTATGTTGCTGCTCAAACATACGATTTTCTTGATAGTACGGAATAGCTTGCAGTACAGAGATTGTCACATCATCAATACTTCTTTGCAATGATGGATTTACTGAACGTTTATACATTTCAATATGTTTTAATGCGTCTGGATACCGGTCATAAAAGTACAGCTTGTAAAACGAGAAATCTGTTGGCTTGGATGGTTGTTGTAATTCTCGCTTCAAGAATTCTTTTACTTTCATCGTTGTCATTTCCATATCTTCACTTGTAACTTGCTTTGTTGTTTTTACAGTGTAGTGAAGTTTTTTCTGTTTTTCCTTCGGCAACATGGAAAAAACTTGTTCTTTTGTGCGCTCGTTAGTTGTACAAAAAAGAACGGTGAACGCTTTTTGACTACCGCTTCCTTCCGTACGAATCCAGCGGTAAAACAACGGATGCTGTGTGAATTCTTGTAAGAAAGGTACTGTGCTGTGCGATAAACGCTCCATTGAGTCTGTCGCTCGTTTATACGGTTTTTTCCATGATACATAAAATTTTCGGCCAAAATAAGCAAGTAAAATTACTGCTGTAAGTCCTATCAAAAGGACTATGCCGATAAGTAACAAAATAAATTCAAAGAAACCCATGTTTTCACCTCCTCTATTGCCGTCTATTTATTTGGACGCTGAATGAGCTTCTTTTTCATTTCATCGTTGAACGTGTCTAGTTCTTTTACAAACATTTTACTTGATTCAATAATACGTTCTGTTGATTTTTCAGATGCTTCAATCGCCGCAAATACGTTTTGGAATGATTCGCGAAGTTTCTCCATACCGATTGCTGGATTTTCTAATAACTTAGTCGTTTCTTCTGTATTTTGTTTTAACGCCTGTGAATTACTCAATATCATAGATTCAATTGCTTCGTTTGTTGCATTCACAGCATCAATTGTTTTCCTTTGATTCGTTAACGCCAATTGAATCGCTGCTGATACTGTAACAACATTTTGCGTCATTGTAATTGCATTTCGAATCGCTTCTGTTAACTTTTCATTATTTTTCTTAATGATATCAACAGAGGCAATAGATTGTAGTAACACACTCTTTGCTTGCTGCATATTACGCGTACGTACAAGAATCTTTTCTAGCGCATCGTTAATTAATGGAATATCTTTTTGCCGTTCTGGGTTTTGTTTTTCTACTTCCAACATATCCGCAAGCTTCTTACCTAAATACACTTGTTTATCAAGCGCATGAATCTTTTGCTCGGATTGTTCTTTTAACATTTCTAAACCAACGCTGTCTTCTCGTAAATTATCACGACCAACTAATAGCGCCTTTATAATCTCTTCAATTTGTTTATCAATGGATTGATATTTATGAACATACGTTTCCATTGGGTTTTTCTTAAATACTTTGAACATAATTCGTTTCATACCAGATGCATGTAGTGAATTCGGATCTAATTCTGAAACAACTTTACGTAAATCAAGCAATGTTTTAGGAATGTCTTCATTTTTCCCATTCATCATCGCCGTTACTGGACGTTTTAATGCCGTTAATGTTTGTCCTGCGTCACGTTGTTCTTTATCTCCTAAATCAGCAAGTTGTGCCAGTACTTTTGAAAGATCTGCATTATGCTCACTATTTAACTTTTGTACATACAAATCTGCTTCTTTATTTAGTTCAGCTAATTCCTCATCTTTAATAACTGAATCTACGACTACTTCTATCTTTTCTTCTACTGATAAGGTTTCCTTCTTTTGCAATTCCGTCAACAAAATCGCTCCTTTATATGCATACACTTATAATTATGGTTAGGTGACCATATCTTTAAACGGTCTATATATTGCATTCATTCCCCGTTTTATATTATAAGTATACCTATTGTATTTTTAATTGTCCTCAGACTTAAGGCTGAGAAACATCCATTCTTAAGGCGGATTCTTTAGTTTAAAAGGCTTACAATTCTTTTTAATTGAGTTTCCGCATGACATAAGCACCCATCTTAAAAGGCAATAACACTGTTTCAAAGTTCTTCTCTTCTTCAACTAAATCAAAAAAATTCTGTAATTCCTCCGCATGCGAAGTTGCATTATCAACGACAATAATTCCTTTAGGTATTAAAATGCGTTTTATGTCTTCCCACCACCATATATACTGCGTTCGTTCTGCATCTAAAAAAATAAAATCATACGACTTGTCTAGCTGTTCTGATAAAAACGCCCCAGCTTCTTGATTATGGATATGAATATAGTTTGTGAGGTTTGCTTTTTGGAAGTTTTCATTTGCCTCTGCCACTCGTTTCGATGAAAGTTCAACTGTTGTAACAGTTCCCTTTGTTTCCTCTGCAGCATTAGCAAGCCATAATGTAGAGAATCCATTCGATGTGCCAATTTCTAATATGTGTTTCGCTTCACGCATTTTCACCAAAATAGATAAAAACTGTCCCATTTCTTTAGACACGTTTCGCAATCTTTCTTCTCTCGTTTCTTTTGTGTAATCATGTTCTAATCCGAATACTTCAAGATCTTGGAGTAACTTTTCTACTTCTAGTCTCATACCTAATCCCCCTTACATATATCTTTCATTGCTAAACACAAAAAAATAGTATATGGGTGATGTCAAAAATAATATGTAGGTCTACCTACAATTATATGCTATTAGAAAGGCTTTTTCCTGTATGAAGGCGAACTATTATTCCTTAGTTAAAAAAATTAATAAATGAAGGTGAATTGATGAAAGAACAACTTATTCATAAAGCTACTTATTTAACCCAAAATGAATTCGAGCAGTTTCAGTTTGCCATCTTGTTTGCTGAACAAGCACATGAAGGACAGTTTCGCATATCCGGAGAACCTTATATTTTACATCCCTTTGCAGTAACAGACATATTACTTGACTGCGAAGCCGACTGTGTAACATTAATTGCAGCATTGTTACATGATGTCGTAGAAGATACAAATTATAGGCTGGAAGATATACAAAAACACTTCGGAAAGGAAGTTTCTTATATTGTCGATGGACTAACGAAAGTAGATAAGAAATCTGTACAAAATAAAGAAGAATATGAAGCAATTAATTTCAAAAAGTTACTCGTAGCAGCACAAAAAGATATTCGAGTGATAATTATAAAAGTGACAGACCGACTTCACAACATGAGAACGCTGCAAGTAAAAAATAAGCATAAACAAGTTCCTTACGCAAACGAAACGTTAAAGATATTCGCTCCACTTTGCCATAAACTACATTTTAAAACGATACAATATGAATTAGAAGATCTTGCATTTTTTTATCTCCATAATCAAAAGTACGAAGGAATGAAACAACTTTTACAAAATTATAATCAGATATTACACCATCTAATAGATACGATTTCTACAGACATGCAAAGCTTTCAAGATGAAGTATTAACATGGCACCTGGATTATGAGATAAGCCCTATTAATACTGCTTATTCTAGTCTGCAAGTCATTCAAGATGTAACTATGATTTCCAAAATTCATATTACAACTTCATCCATTTTAGATTGTTATAAAATTCTCGGAATGGTACATCAATTATACGAACCAATCCCACACCAATTTGAAGACACAATTGCCATCAATAGCAATTTATTTGATAAATGTTTGAAAACAAAGGTCAAAATTAAAAATCACGAGATGGCTATATGTATTCAAACTGAAGATGGTAAACGAAGGCATGATGGAGGTATTTTTTCTTTACTTTCAAGCGATATGCCGCATTCTGAAGTACAACAGCTATCTGCACAGCTTATGGATGATACAATTATGAACAACATAGAATTAACAAAAGATACGCTCACTTTTTATGATTTAGTTTCCTACGAACTCTTTCAAGATACAATCGTTGTTTTCACACCACAATTACAGCCAATTCATTTACCTGAAGGAGCAACGATTATCGATTTTGCATTTGCAGTAAACAGAGAACTAGCAATACATATGTCTTCAGCAAAAATAAACGGCGATAAAACGTCAATTATGACAACTCTTTCACACCTAGATATTGTTGAAATGATAATTGATTCTCATACCATTCAGCTTGAAGCAAAATGGTTAAATTTTGCTAATACTTCTAAAGCACAGTTGGCCATTCATAAAGCATTGCATAAGGAATAACCTTTTTTCATACAGTTAAGCCAACATCAGATTATCAATTTTACACAACCACACGTTCCCTCTAATAAACTGCGAAAATTATAGAATGAGATAAAGGGTGATACAATTTCTTTAAATTTGTATCACCCTTTATCTAACGCTCATATTAATCTCTCATATGTTTCCTAATATCTGCTGCTACCTTAGTAGGATTATCAACTTCAAAAACAACATACTTATATTTTTCGTGACCTTCTAATTCAATCATTACGAGAGGTACCCTGTTTTCATAGGAAAGAAAATACCACTCATCAGCATATTTAAAACTTCCCTCAAAAATATTAAGGGCAGGAAATGATGTTCCAGGCATGCGAAGCATCCAGTGCGGAGCATCAAAATAGTCTACAAATACACTTTTAATTGTATGAAATGGGATTTTTAATGATAGTTTTAACGCAAAAAAAACAGTTACCCCATTCAATTTCAAAACTACACCTTCATCTTCAAATTGTACTTCTCTCCCCATGTTCTCCCTCCTAGCTTTTTTATCCCGCTATTCGTGGGCAGTAATACCCCCACTGATTAAAGTTTCACTTTATACCGCGTCCATTCCAAGAATGTTCAAAGATACCGTCCGGAATCCAAAGTTAATTTTTTACTTAATACACTTAATAAGGAAGTACCGTCAGTAAAATTGCTTTTTACACATTCATTTGTCATGCTGATGTAATTTGTATAACATCATAAAAATATACCCTTTCCGCCTTTTACAAATCTATATCTCATCTTCCCTGCTAATGATAAAGCGCAATAAATCTTCTTCTTCATCAAATTCGCCTGCTTCAACAAAACCAAAACTTTTATATAATTGACGAGCAGCATCATTTTCTTTATGAACTGTTAAGCGAACTTCTTTGCACTGCGAATATTGATTTATAATCCAATTCACCATCTTACGTAGAGCCGCTCTACCATATCCTTTACCTTGATGCTTTTCATCAATGATAAATCCATTAATCCAATACATATCATCCGTATCTTCTACATAAGCATGCATCACAAAACCAATCATTCCCTGCTCTTCTTCATAAATGGCAAAGGGCAAATAATTCACATTATCACCGTCTGGTTTCACATACACTTTAGCAAGTGATACTGCTACAGTTGGAACGAAATGATTTTGAACATCTTTTACTTTTAATTGTAAAGCCTCTTGCCAATTCTCTCTCGTTACCGCTTCTAATTGCACTTTCATCTTATTCTCCCCTGCTTGGTCAAGATTGTGTTACCTCTTATTCTAAAAGTTCAATTACATTCCCAAATGGATCATTACATGCACTAAAATAACCTGGAGGACATTTTTGTGGTGTATCATATATCATTTCGATGCCTTTTTCTTTATAAAAAGCTATTGTTTCGATTCAACTATCTGTTTCAATGCCTAAAACGACTTGAGCTTGCTTTATATTTGTTACGTTTATAGAAATCACGCAAATGTTTGGCATCCCCAATGCTTCCTCACCTTTCATTTCATTCTATATTTCTCTATTTTCCAAAGTTCTCCTTCTTCTCTAAGTACTTCTCGTCACTCAATGAGCTACAGTAAATTATTCACCTTGTATCTTACATGTATTACTAAATAAACCACATACTAAGTTTGAATTTATTTACAATAAAGTGAGGCTTATTACATGATGAAACCCCCTAAAACTATTATTGTCATTTTTGGTGCAACAGGTGATTTAGCAAAACGTAAATTGTTTCCTTCCATTTATAGACTGTATCGAAGTGGGAAAATCTCTGAAGATTTCGTTGTTGTTGGTGTTGCAAGAAGACCTTGGTCTAACGAAATATTTCGTAAAAATGTCAAACAATCTATTCATCACTTTCCAGATAATGACGGAAACCAAGATACATTCATTTCCCATTTTTACTACCATCCTTTTGATGTAACAAACATATCTTCTTATCAAGAGCTTAAAAGTTTGTTAAGCACTCTTGATGATAGATATAACACGGCTGGAAACCGCATTTTTTATTTAGCGATGGCTCCTGATTTTTTGGGGACAATTGCCACAAATTTAAAATCAGAAGGATTAACTTCTACAGAAGGATGGATTCGATTAATTATTGAAAAGCCGTTTGGGCATGACTATGACTCAGCTCAAGAACTAAACGATCAGCTGCGTCAAGCGTTTACAGAAGAACAAATTTACCGGATTGACCATTATTTAGGAAAAGAAATGGTCCAAAATATTAAAGTCATTCGCTTTGCCAACGCTATTTTTGAGCCTCTTTGGAACAATCAATATATTGCCAACGTACAAATTACTTCAAGTGAAATATTAGGAGTTGAAGATCGAGGACGTTATTATGAGTCTTCCGGTGCTCTCCGCGATATGGTACAAAATCATATACTACAAATGGTTGCTCTTCTTGCGATGGATCCGCCTATTAAGTTAACAGCAGATGAGATTCGCAGTGAAAAAATAAAAATTTTTCGTGCTTTAAAACCGCTCTCAAAAGACGAAGTCGAACAATACTTCGTCCGCGGACAGTATGGCCCTGGCATTATAAACGAAAAAAAGGTAATTGGCTACAAAGAAGAAAACGAGGTAGATCCAGCATCAAATACAGAAACATTTGTTGCAGGTAAGCTAATGATTGAAAATTTTAGATGGACGGGAGTTCCTTTTTATATTCGAACAGGTAAACGTATGCAAGAAAAATCTACTGAAATTGTTATACAGTTTAAAGATTTGCCAATGAATTTATATTTGAGTCAGGAAAGAAAGGTCCATCCTAATTTACTCATTATTCATATTCAACCAGATGAGGGAATTACACTGCACTTAAATGTACAAAAAACAAATAGTAGTGTAACATCAACCCCTATTAGATTAAGCTATTGTAATAACTGTGCAGATAAAATGAATACACCCGAGGCCTATGAAATACTCCTATATGATTGCATGCGCGGCGATTCAACCAATTTTACGCATTGGGAGGAAGTGGCCCTTTCATGGAAATTTGTTGATGTTATCTCAAATGTTTGGGCAAATCATAAAGCTGAAAACTTTCCTAACTATGAATCTGGATCAATGGGTCCTAAGGAATCTGATGCCTTATTAGAAAAAGATGATTTTCATTGGTGGCCAACTATAACAACTCGTTTCAAAGGAGAAAGCGACAATGAAAATATATGATATAACAGCACCTATTTTTGAAGGAATGACTGTTTACAAAAATAAACCTGAAAAACAACCGAAATTTTCCAAAGTAACAAATGCTCACGTAACCGAATCACGCATTGAATTAGATGTTCATACGGGTACACATATTGATGCACCTCTTCATATGATCAATGAAGGAAAAACATTTGAAACCATTCCATTAGAAAAATTAGTGGGAACTGCTAAAGTTTTCGATTTAACAGAAGTTAAAGATGGAATTACAAAAGCTGATTTAGAAAATCTTGATATTGAAGAGAATGATTTTGTTCTTTTTAAAACACAAAATTCATTTGAAAATGAATTTAACTTTGAATTTATTTTTTTAAAAGAGGACGGTGCGAATTATTTAGCATCACGAAATATTAGAGGAATTGGGATCGATGCTCTTGGTGTTGAACGTAGTCAACCAGGACATCCTACTCATAAAATATTATTTGGTGCAGATATTATCGTTATTGAAGGATTATGCTTAAAAGAAGTCTCACCTGACAGCTATTTTATGATGGCGGCGCCATTAAAATTAGTTGGAACAGATGCTTCCCCAGCACGTGTTCTTCTTTTAAAAGACATACAAGTTTAAATTAGTTTCACGATCAATAAATAGCCCTATTCTCGCCTGAACAGGGCTATTTAAATTACTTGCATACCGAATGAACTTTCCGTTATTGTACATATTATAGTGTTCAATAACACCAACTATTCGTTCTTCTCATTTTTTTCCACAGCATGACCACCAAATTCATTGCGAAGTGCTGCTACCACTTTCCCAGTAAATGAATCATTTTCTAGCGAACGATAACGCATTAGTAATGACATAGCGATAACAGGCGTTGCCGCTTGTAGATCAAGAGCCGTTTCAACTGTCCATTTCCCTTCACCTGACGAATGCATAATCCCTTTAATTTCATTTAATTTTGCATCTTTAGAAAATGCACGTTCTGTCAATTCCATAAGCCATGAACGAATAACTGAACCATGATTCCACACTTTTGCTACTTTTTCATAATTATAATCGAATTCACTTTTCTCTAATACTTCAAATCCTTCGCCAATGGCAGCCATCATTCCATATTCAATGCCATTATGAACCATCTTTAAAAAATGACCGCTCCCGGCTTTCCCTGCATATATATAGCCATTTTCTACCGCTGTATCCCGAAAAATAGGTTCTACAATAGCCCAAGCTTCCGGATCTCCACCAATCATATAGCAAGCTCCGTGACGAGCGCCTTCTGTGCCGCCAGATGTTCCTGCATCCATAAAATGCACGCCAACTTCTTTGAACTCATTATAACGTCGAATTGATTCCTTATAGTGGGAATTCCCCGCTTCAATTACAATATCTCCTTGACTTAAAAATGGCGTAATGTCACTCATCACAGAATCAACAACAGCATGCGGAACCATAATCCAAATGACTCTCGGTTTTTCTAATGATTGAATGAGTTCCGCTAATGTACTTGTACCAATAGCCCCATATCCTTCTATTTCCTTTACCGCATTTGCATTTAAATCAAAAGCGACTACTTCATGCTTTTTATCAATTAAATTTTGTCCTAAGTTAAGTCCCATTTTCCCTAAACCAATTAAACCAATTTTCATGTTCATTTCCTCCTAAAATTCCTATGTACTTATCTTTCTCCATATTGACAACATATAGTTACTCGAAAAATCTCATTTTCGGAAAAGTCTTGGATTTATATTTCTCTGTATATATGAACTCACGCTATCATTTCCCCCTCACAAATCACAAAAAACAATACTTTCCAAATATATTTTGCACAAATTCGTTTTAGCAGATACACTATAACTAATTCTTGAAATTAAAATTTTCAAACAATTAAAGAGGTGTTAACATGTATAAGAAACAACTCATGAATTCTAATAACATCAATCAAACCACTCTATTAGCTTACCGATGTTAGAAAACATCGTAAATTGGATAGAAGAAAGATTTGTTATAACAAAAAACACTCATCAATCATAAGAAGATGAGTGTTTTTTACTTCATTATGCAAAGTGTGAAAAGAAGCATAAGATAGCCGTTTCGGTCAACTTATGCTTCTAATATGCATACAATAAAAAATATAATAAGCCGCCCATATGGACGGCTTATTTACATGATTCTCGTTAGCGGAAGTCATTTTAAAATCTTACATGTGGACTTTTTCCTTATTCCAACGATAAACCACCAAACTAAAGCTAGAAGTAGTATGAGAAGCGGTATTCCCTGAATAAAGAGAAATCCTTTCCAAAAATCAAGTTCAGTACTGTCTGGGGGATCTGTTGCCATTCCACCTATAAAAAAAGCCATTGGAATTGCGAGTATATTTATCCCTAAACAGATCATTACGAATGACAGATTTTTTCCCCTGATTTTTGGTGAATCAGCCTTGATAATTACAAATATTCCAGTGCCGAATATAAGAAACAGTATTCCATAAAATTTAATATAACCCATAATATCCCTCCATGACTTTAATTGTACCATCAGCAAGGACAATCTTGTGCAAATTCGGATGAATATCGTATTCATGCTCGGTTAACATAACGTAACATTCTAGGAATAAAAATAAATTCTCAAAAAAATTACCCTTTTCTTACCTTTTAATGTAAAATTATTCTTATGTTTTGATTTTTTGGATATAGGAAGGGAGCCCTATGAAATCTTTAATAAAAATAACATGTACAGCATTTATACTTACAAGCTTAATGGCAGCTTGTAGTGAAGAAACTACTCAACCAAAGAAATCGAAAGAAATATCTGAAGAAAAGGAAAAAAATATACTACTATATGAAGAATTTGCAAAAGGCGGATCTTACAGAGCGACAGTTGAAAATGCAAAATATAAAATAGTAGATAAAATGGGGAACATTACAACTCGTGTTACGATTAATAATGTTCGAAACGATGAAAAAACAATTGATCTTTCAGAAATAAAGTATTTCGTTAAAGATGAAAAGACGGGAAAAAAATATGAAGGTCAACCTATGCCTATACACGAAGATAAATTTAAAAATGTTCCGGTTGGCTACGCTTTAACTTTTGAAATTTCATTTACGATGAAAAATCCCCCAAAAGATTTGAATAACATGTATTTATATATGGACAGTAAGATTGATCCATTAGATACCTATTGGAAACTTGATAATCTAGTATCTAAATAAAAATATGTCTAATTTAGACATCTTTTCTTGTTTAGAGAATTGTATATACTATTCATTTTTAATTTACATAACGCATCATTATCAGAAGTTCTCCTCACCAATAATCCCCAGCTTATCAACATTCTGTGAAGCATCCTCTTCACCTACGTATGCAGTTTCTTATTCATCCCGTTATATCAGTGTTTATAAGCAAGCATTATCTTTATTTCCTTTACTCCATATGTATAAAATTCCGTATAAACTAACGGCCAGCTGATGGATTAATCATTAACTCAAGGCCAATTTATGCTTCCAATTCCGTTAGATAATTAGATAATCACCTATAAAAGTAAGTGTTTTCTGGTCAACTTATGGGTAAAGTGACACAAAGTACTGTTCTAGTGAAACCATAAGATTTAGCATACCAATTATGAAAATTGAAATTAGCAGAGAATAAAATATCCATTATTCTAGAAGGAATGTTATAATATATATTTTCTGGTAATTACGACCATGAAAATTAAGATTCTGCTAAGATTGGGAACTTAATCTCATTATATTCATCAGGAAAGTTCTCCTCTTACCATTACATGTTTATTTTGTTCATACTCTTTTTCTATACAAACAAAAACACCGGAATAATTTAATTTTTCGCAATTTTCATTTACCTTGTGGTAATATTAATTTAAAATAATCCATACAATATTTTATTTAGAAAGGGAATATACATATGTATCACTATGTAACAGACATATAGTAACTGTAATATGTACCGTGGACCTCCTCTTATATTTGAGCTATAAAAATATAACTTAGGAGGAATAACTATGAAGGATACTTTTTATCATTTTGTTAAACAAGCTAATAAACCTTTTCAAGGATGGAATTTCTCGTTTCTAACAGATACCGGGAGACTAAGTATAGAACCACTTCCGTGGAGCTATTCATCAATCGTATTACAGTATATGCATAGCGTAGATCACATGCTAGATATGGGAACTGGTGGCGGTGAGTTTTTATCTTTACTAACCCCGCTTCCTGCTAGAACTGCAGCAACAGAAGGATATGCTCCCAATATCGCTTTGGCAAAAGCAAAGCTAGAACCTTTAGGTGTTTTTGTTCATGAAATCGAGGATGATGCAAAATTGCCATTTGCAAACGAACAATTTGATTTAATTATTAACAAACATGAATCATATTGCGAGGCAGAAGTAAAAAGAATTCTAAAGCCAAACGGAGTTTTTATTACTCAACAAGTTGGCGGATTGGACACTTTAGAATTAAATCATCTTCTTCATGCACATACTGAAAATGAGTACAGCTATTGGGATATGCAGTATGCCACTTCACAACTAAAACAATCTGGATTTCAAATTCTTAAGCAACAAGAATACTTTCCATATCAACGCTTTTACGACATCGGAAGCATTATATACTATTTAAAAGCAATTCCATGGCAAATTCCTGATTTTTCGGTATCAAAATATGAAGAGCAATTGCTTCGTATCCATAACCACATTCAACAAAACGGATATATTGAAGTAAAAGCACATCGCTTTTACTTTATAGCTTCTTTTTAATTCATCGCCTCTCCAAGCTAATTAGTCCCGCACGGAGAGGCGGTTTGCTAATAAAATCAAAAATGTTACCATCACTTGCAATATTTCTCATTTCATTGTAAAATGAAACCATAGAATACGATATGAAAACAAATCCACTTCACATATTATCAAGCATCAATAGGGATGATATGCGTTCCTTATGGGTTTTTGATAATATGTGAATTTTTATTTTCCTTAGAAATAAGACGGATCATATTACATTTATTTTCTTTATTTTTAGGAGGCATTTACCATGACATTAACAGGTAAAGTAAAATGGTTTAACAGCGAAAAAGGTTTCGGATTCATCGAAGTTGCAGACGGAAATGACGTATTCGTTCACTTCTCAGCTATTACTGGCGACGGTTTCAAAACTCTTGACGAAGGTCAAGAAGTGAGCTTCGAAGTTGAAGAAGGTAACCGCGGACCTCAAGCTAAAAACGTTGTAAAGCTATAATTTAGACAATAAAAAGGTTGTTAACACGAACGGTTAACAACCTTTTTAATTATATAAACACATATTTCACATAAAAGGAGTGGTCTCATGTATCGTAACAAAAAGAATGACGTTGCAGAAGTAGCACCGGAAGAAATCCCAGTTTGGGAATGTGAGTCAGAGGAGTGCTTAGGGTGGATGCGAAAAAACTTTGCATTTGAAAAACACCCAAAATGTCCTTTATGTGGAAGTGAAATGAAAAGCGGAGAACGTTTATTGCCTCGATTGGGATAAAATATTTGTAAGCACCTTGCAGAATATTCTCTGCAAGGTTTTTTTATACTCTCCTATAATCATTCAGATTTTACTCCAAATCTATAAAAAAACTCCCCTTTCCAATTAATTGGGACTAACCTCTTATTGATTATAATAAGTTGTTATAAAGTGAAAATTTTCATCATTAAGCTTTTCTTCTCATCGCTAATTATTGATTGAAACAATCAAGTACTGTGCCAACAACTAGATCTCACCTATTTTCTTTTTTATAATCTTCAGATAAGAATCTTACTGTTTAAAATTGCGAGATAAAAATGGAGTGTGATTTTATGGAACAACTTTTGCTCCCCATAATTGTTACGTTTTATTCATTTAGCGGGTTGTTATTAGGCGGAATTGTTGGTCTTGCAACTAGACGTATAATGGAAAAACAAACATTTCGCTTATATGCACTTTGCGGAGGTATTCTACTTGGATTGTTACTAATAGAAATCATTCCAGAAACATTTTCAAGTTATGAAATAATCGGTCCCCTTCTCGGCATTGCCTCTGGAATTTTAATAATGCGTTTAATGGACCACTACTGTCATCATGTTATGTTACATAATAACAATCAGCCAGCACAGCAAACTTTTTTATTTCTTTCCTTTGCAATTTTTATTCACAATCTACCTAGCGGCTTTGCATTAGGTACTGCTTTTACAGCGCAACATGAAGCTACTCTTTCTTTCTTACTAGCTATTATTATTCATCACATTCCTGAAGGCCTCACCTTAATTATCTCTTTCTTATTTACACGGCATCAATATCTATCTTTTATCTTAATAATTTTCTTACTATCAATTATTCTTGGTTTAAGCACTGCCTTTGGTATGGTAATTAACAGCAAAGCTATTCATTTACCAGGATTAATAATGGGAAGTGCTATCGGTTCTTTAGGATATGTAACAGTCCATGAAATGCTTTGGAAAGCCAAAAAGAACTTATCACTGCTCTCTTTTCTTTCTTGGACTTTTGTTGGATGTTTACTTATTATCATTTTTATCCCCTTTATAAGTCATCATTAAAAAAGAACTTCCCTTACCATTTGTATATTTCACCTTTTTCTCCAAAACATAATAATATCTCAGTATGTAAGGAGGAAATTCCATGTTTCAAAAAACTGCTGGTGAGGTACTGATTGATTTATTGATCGAATGGGGCGTCGATCACATATATGGCATGCCTGGTGATTCCATTAATTCTATTATCGAGCCGCTTCGTAAAGCGCAAGATAAAATTAAATTTATTCAAGTTCGCCACGAAGAAGCTGGCGCTTTAGCAGCTGCTTCTTATGCAAAATTAACTGGAAAACTCGGCGTATGTATGGCAATCGCCGGGCCAGGTGCCATACATTTACTCAATGGATTGTACGATGCCAAATTAGATCAAGCACCTGTCCTTGCTATTACTGGTCAAATTGAGTCAGATTTAATTGGAACTGGTTTTTTTCAAGAAATAAATTTAGAAAGAATGTTTGATGATGTCGCTGTTTATAACCAGCGAATCATGTCAGCGGAACAACTTCCCGCTGTTGTAAATCAAGCAATTCGCATGGCTTATACCAAAAAAGGAGTATCCGTTCTTACCATTCCAGATGATATTCAAAAATTTGAAGTAGATGCAAAAGCACGAATTACAACACCTGCTTTTACAATGCCGGAGTTATTCCCTAGGCAGCATGATTTAGAAAAAGCAACATCTGCATTAAATGAAGCAAAAAAACCCGTTATTCTAGCAGGAAAAGGCGCAAGAGATGCGAAAGAACCTTTACTTGCTTTTGCCGAGCATATTGGAGCACCTATTGTATTAACACTTCCGGCTAAAGGAGTGATTCCAGATGAGCATCCTCTTTGCATTGGAGGATTAGGTTTAATTGGGACAAAACCTGCATATGAAGCAATGCATAATGCGGATACGTTAATTATGGTAGGTACCTCTTACCCATTCACAGGTTTCTTACCCGAAAAGGCCAAAACGCTTCATATCGACACAGATCCAGCACAAATTGGCAAACGTTATCCAACAGATATCGGACTTGCTGGCGATGCCGCAAAAACTTTAAAATGGCTCACGCAAAATATTGAAAAACATACGGATCACTCATTTTTACAACACCATCAAGAACTAATGAGGAAATGGGAAGAAAGACTGCATAGTCAAGAAAACGACACTTCTGTTCCAATTAAACCTCAAAGAGTCATGCACGCACTGCAGCAAGTTGCGCATGATGATGCTATTTTATCAGTAGATGTAGGTAATGTAACGGTTTGGACAGCACGTCATTTTCGTATGACAAATCAACGGTTTATTTTATCAAGCTGGTTAGCAACACTTGGCTGCGGTCTTCCCGGAGCAATTGCTGGACAGATTGCTTACCCGAATAAACAAGTTTTCGCAATTTGCGGAGATGGTGGATTTGGAATGACGATGAACGACTTTATAACAGCTGTAAAATATAAACTCCCCATTATTGTAGTCGTATTAAATAACCATAAAATCGCCATGATTAAATTTGAACAAGAAGTAATGGGGAATATCGAGTTTGGTACAGAACTTACCAATCCAAATTTCGCGAAATACGCTGAAATTTGCGGCGGAGTCGGTTACCGCGTTGAAAAGCTCGAAGAATTGATGCCTGCTTTTGAACAAGCTGTAAAACAAAACAGACCATGTATTATCGACGTTCTCGTTGATGTCAACGAAGCTCCAATGCCTGCAAAAATTACGTTTGCCCAAGCAGCCGGCTATACAAGGCACATGCTGAAAGTACTATTTGAAGAAGGGAAAATTGATTTACCCCCTCTATAAGAACAAAAGGATAAGACAGTAGGTATACTTTAATAACCCCTGTCTTATCCTTGATTATCTTAAAAAGTCACCATAAATGGCTGACTGCTTTCATCTAAACAATGTAAAATGCGCTCTTTGAAATTTTCCCACGTTACCATTTGCAGCGCTTCTTCAATTGAAAAATACCCAACTTCTAAGCTTTCACTACTTGTTGTGAACTGTCCTCCGATTGGCTTACCGACGAACAAATGATTACAAATACACTGTGAAACATTTTGATATACTCCGCAATATTTCACAATTTCAATATCAATTCCTGTTTCT
The DNA here is from genome assembly GCF_900116295.1 of Bacillus sp. 103mf. Lineage (GTDB taxonomy): Bacteria > Bacillota > Bacilli > Bacillales > Bacillaceae_G > Bacillus_A > Bacillus_A bruguierae. The sequence continues at coordinate 137,640 of NZ_FPAF01000005.1, read as the reverse complement.
TCTTTCGCTTCTCGAATAGCACCTACAGGAATTCCCTCACCTTCTTCCACTTGACCATCAGGAATTTCCCAGCCCCGCTTTGGACTTTTTAAAAGTAAAATTTCATTTTTATCATTTAACACGACTGTGGCAGCACTTACAATATGTTTCGGATAAGGCATGCCTACTCCTCCTTTAGACAAATTGCTAACATTCTACTTACAATGAACAGGTAATACAGACCAAGAACTAACAAAGGTTGTCTGTTTCCCTTCCATATGTAACACTTGCTGAGATGGGTTTGCTGTATGTAGTAATTGCGGAAATATTTCTTTCACATACTGATTGTGAGCTGCTGCATCTTTCCATAGTGACAAAACAATGTAACGATTAGAAGAAAGCGATCTTCCAACAACGCCGCCCATCATTCCTTCTGCTCTCGCTATTCCTGGGTTCCAAACCGTTTCTTGCATATGTAAAAATTGCTTTTCACTCTCTTGTTTCACATCACAAATTGCTATTCGTAAAAAGGAACTGTGTGCTAATGCGTCTAAAAATGAAGTCTCCGTTATGTCAAATAAAGATTGATATAATTCTGTTTTACACGATGTATACGTGTTTTGTTGATCGCTATCATAAAAAATCTTATCGTGTGTATCATTCATAAAGCTTTGATACATTTTCATATTTTTCCATAAACTCACTATACAAGCCTCTGATTCATCCCATCCCCCGATTTGTCCGTAAAAACCGTCTAATGCCTTCAACTCGCTCCATTGTTCTTGAGCAGCTGAAAATAATCCCTTTTTTTCGTCGCTAACTTTACAAATAATAGATTTAATTAGCATACATATTTCCCCCTTATTTCCCGCTAAAACTTCAATATAACTATATACTTTTATTTTAAAAGGGTTTGATAGAAATATCAAAATTTTAGGAAAAATAACATTACAAAAGGAAATACATTTTACTCGTTACATTATCTTTTAATAAAACTAATACTAAACAATAAGGCATTACTTAAAATACTTACTACCCCTATCCAAAATAGCCAATTTGTTGCGGTCAACCAAGAAGCTGCCATAATAAGTAGTGCAATAGCAATCGATACACAATTACCTATTTGGTTTCGTTTCTTGTTACGGTGAAACTTGGCTTTTGCTTGAGAAATAGATTGCTGGACTGTATTCTTTACATCATAGATTTTTTCTTTCATCTTATTTTCAGTCTCTTTTGCTTTCTCATAAAAGACATTACTCAAATAAACTTTACTCATCATTCCATCCCCCCATATCGACGTCTTGAAAACTCAGCCAATATTTTTTCTTGATCATTTATCAGTACATGCTCATCCACTTCGAGATTTGCCTTTTCTTCAAAACCATCTTGTTCTTCCCCATCGAAGCGATACAGTTTCTGTAATAATCTCCAAAACATTTCAATTTCATCAGTTGTAAAATTATGAAACATATCTGCTAAAAAATAAGTCGATTTTTCTGAACAAGCAATTAACGCTTTTTTTCCTTCAGGAGTAATTTCCATATTGATCGAACGTTTATCTATTTTACTCGGCACAGTTTTAACATACCCTTTTTTCACAAGACTGGTAATCAACTTATTAGCGGTTTGCTTTGTTGTACCTAGCTTTTTCGCAATATTAATAAGGGTGGTGCTTTCAATTGGCAAATGCGCAATAGCAATTAAAGCCATATGTTGCCGGGAAGTTAATATCTCTAAATACTCATCCCCACGAGTTTGCACCTTATTGACAACCGAAAATAAAGTTGCGTAACTTTGCTGCATCGCATGCAGTTCTTTCATTATGAGATTAATATCCATATGTAGCTCCTTTCTATATTAGTCACCATGTTGACTAATATAGAATACCACGTTTCCAAAAAACATGTCAACATGGTGACTACTCTAAATTACTTTACTTAATAAATAAAAAAGCAGCAAAGGTATCTCCCCCTTGCTACTTAATCAAATGTAAGTTCTATTTCAATTATCTCTGACCGGCTGCCAAGTCTTAACGGCGGTCCCCAAAAACCAAATCCAGAAGAAACAATCGCATGAAATAAATCTCTCTGTACATATCCCCAATCTAATTCATACATTCTTCTAGTAATGATATGATTCGGTGCCATTTGTCCTCTATGTGTATGTCCAGACAATAATACATCAACACCTGATTCTGCAGCTTGCTTTAACTCAAATGGCTGATGATCCATTGCAATGACAGGAAGACTCTTATCCACAGTGCTCATTAATTCCTCGAAACTTTTACGATCTCGGTCCGTCTTATCTTTTCTCCCTACAATATAAAACCAATCTTCAATTTTCACTACTTCATCTAATAATATATTTACATCAATTTTATTCATCTCTTGTAAAAATTCAGGAATCGCTCCGCCGTAATATTCATGATTTCCTAACACACCATATACACCAAGAGGAGCATGCATTTGTTTCATCACTTGTCCCATATTCTTTTTTATAAAATATTCTGGATGATCGTCAATAATATCTCCGGGTAAAAGTATAATATCCGGTTTCATATTATGTACATGATGAACCAATCTTTTAAGATGAGACATGCCAGATAGCTTACCAAAATGCATATCTGAAGCCATCGCAATTCGAAGTGTCTTACGGTTACTAACTCTTTTAGGTACATGAATCTCATATTTCTGAACGATTGGACTATACGCATTAAATGTTCCATAAACAAAAATAAAAACAAAAGTAATGAGAACAATCGTTCCAATCCAAAAAATAGATTGCTCTTTTGGAAACGATAACCAATTTAAAATAAACACTGTTACATCCGCTATCGGTAAGAGTATGACTGCATATTGTATAACCGCAAACCAATAAGAACCAATTGTTCTAAGTGGTGAAGTAAATTTCATCAATCGATCTAGAATATATGCGTATGATAATAGTCCAACTAGCATCGCATAATATCCCCAAGATTGAATATGAAAAGTCGTATGAATCCAAACCCAGCCGTTCCAGCCAATGTAAATCATTAACAGCGTATATAGAGTAAATAAAATAAAAATATTTACTACACTTTTCGTTTTCAAAGTATGCCCCCTCTTTTATATGTTTTATTTACGAATGTTTACATCATACACGAAATGAAATAAATATCCATTCAAACCATTGACAATTTTATTTTGACACAAAAATTTTTATAATTCCACTCATACGCCGTAAAACAAAAAGAGACTGATTCATAATTTTTTTACGAATCAATCTCTTTTTCATTTCATATTTCAACTAGATAAATAAGCAGCAGAACTCAAATAACGTTCTTTTATAATTTGACGATGATGGAGTTCATGACCAGCAGTAATGCATGCCAATGCTCGAACAGTAACTTCAGAGTTATTCGCAACCCCTCTTTGTAACCAAGCTTCTTCATTTAAACTTTTAAGTAAATGCATAGTAGATTGGCGAACAATGGTTAAGTTCGTCAGAAGGTTTTGCATAGATTGCTTATCAAATGCTGCTCTAAGAACATACATATCATCATTGTATCCAGGAAGCGGTGCCGTTTCGCCTCTCGCTATAGAAAGAAGTCGATATGCCATAATACGTTCAGTATCCGCAATATGACCGATTACCTCTTTTATACTCCATTTATTAGGAGCGTATCGAAAATCTCCTTCACTATCAGAAATATCCTTCAATACGAGGTTCGTCTCTTTCATTTGCTCTTCTAAAATATGTATGATATCTCCCTCTGGTACTAAGTTTATGTATGTTGAATAGTACGGGTTATATTCATTTACTTCTGGTCTCTTTTGCATGTTTACCATCCTTTTTATTTTATCTTTATCATAAAATATTATCATATTAATCCGAAAAATTACAATTCTAAAACAATGATGTTAAAATCCTTTTCTTTTTAGGCGGGCGAGAGCATCTGGTCATGCATAGAAACGGTCAGGGCCTTTTTTTGCCACATGCAAAGTTTAAAACAAAAGGAGCAAATAGCGATCATGTTTTATTCTGCATAGCAGCGACTTATATGTGGAAAAATTAAAATAGATTTATAGAGAACATTTTACTTTCTTCTCTTCTAATCTTGAAAATCAGCCATCCTACGAAAAAACTTTCTCAACCCTTAACCTATAGACTGCTCGATTATTAGCTCCTATCATAATAAGTGAGCTCCTAATGAGTTTCATTATCTAGCGAAAGGACCTGTTTCGGACACAGGTCCTTTTGCTTTTTATTTCATCTACTGGATGATGCTTTCAATAAAGTAAAGCGATTAGAATTTAGTAACATTTATGAAAGGCATATCCCCCCTATTCTTACTCTTTCGACAGAAAAACAAATAATTTCTCAAACAAAAAAATTTAACAATTTGTGTTTAATATACAAAAAAAACTACACTAATGTTATAATTTTACTTAATAATATAACTAGAAAGAGATGAAGATAATGAAAGTATCCTATTGGAGCGGTAAAAAGGTACGGCTAAGGGCACCTCAAAAAGAAGACATTCATTTATTCGAAGACTTAGATGATGAAATACTTAAAAACCTCGATTCCATTGCTTTCCCACGAACGAAAGAACAAATCGAAGAGTGGATGGCCGACATATCAAAGGGTTCTTCTACTGACTGTGATGATTTTTATTGGATTGCTGAAGATCACAATAAGAACATAATCGGTACAATTGACGTTGCGAATTGCGATTCTAAAAATGGAACATTTGATTACGGTATATCTGTATTCCCTTCTCATAGAGGGAAAGGATACGCGCAAGATATGATTATAACTATACTAAAACATTACTTCTTCGAGCTTAGATATCAAAAAGCAACCATTCAAATATATTCATTTAATACCGCTTCTATCAACCTTCATCGAAAACTTCAGTTTGTAGAGGAAGGCCGCTTAAGAAATATGATGTATACAAATGGCGCATTCTATGATGAAATCTATTTCGGAATTACGAAAGACGAATTCCAAGCGTTATATTTTCCTAAGTAAATTTTACTTAATCCTATTATTTTTTATAGAAAAATTGACCTTTAATTACATTTAATCGAAATATTGCGAATAAAAAAATAAAATCATAAAGATTATTGTTTTAACGACCCATCTATTCAATAACTCTATAGGGATAGATAGTTCACCTAATGTAATATTTTTGAGTTTATTCATATCTTGTTTTTTTAGTAATTCTTTTAGTGTTTGTAATTTTAATTTATATAATTTGATAAAGAGTTATCCGCAAAAAAGACAGCAAGGGCACTATTCCTGCTGTCTTAAAAAGTATTTATAAATTTTCTGCAACGGCTAGTAAATAATATGATAATCCGATTTGCTGTTCTTCTAACATCTCTCTATGAAAATCATCTTGAAGGAAAAACTTTGTTTGATTCACGTAATCTTCTTTGCTAATTGTATGACCGTTTTTATTTAAAAACTTGAGATGCTGTTTAACGACATCATGTACACTTGAATCGTCATACTTAACTCCATTTCTTAAAAATTCAGCCATTCTATCTGTGAAATTTTTTGCTTCAATAGCCATCTTATTCATATCATTCACATTGATGGAATCAGTATTAAGGTCAAAATTATATTTTTCTTTTAAATGTGTTTTTTGCTTTTCAAGAGCATTTTTCCATTCTTCCTCTGTTTCAAACCCTTTAAACATTAGTTTATTGTCCATATTCTCACCTTTCTTTGTATATTCTAAAGATACTTTTATTGTTTCAATTAGCTGATGATACTTCTCAATTTTCTTTTCAAAAAGCATCATCTGTTTGTCTAAAGTACCGACCCTATTTGATTCTTTGTCTAACAAATTTTTAATTTCTAACAACGGGATATCCAACTCTTTATAAAAAAGAATTTCCTGTAATCTATTTAATTCTTCTACACCATAATACCGATAGCCTGTTTCACCAATCTCATTAGGAATAAGCAAACCAACTTTATGATAGTGGTAAAGAGTCTTGATGGAAACGCCTGCTATATCTGATAAATCTTTAACTGTAAATTTCATTATTTCCTCCTTTCAAAATTAACTATGAAGTATTACCTAAGGTTAGAGTCAAGATTTTTTTAGAAATTTATTTGTTCAACAATCGGGCCAGATTGTTGAGGAAACAGAAAGAGTAAGAATACTGATAAAAAGTTCATTATTTGTGAAGTGTTTCACTTAAACTAACGTGGCAAGGTTAGTTTAAGTTTTGTCACAATTTTTTTCTAGGTTTTTCTTAAAAGTGAACAGTTCTTTTTTAATGTGAAATCGCTCTTTTAAAAAGCCCCTTAAACTTCTCCCTATCTTCTGATGTAAATGGTTTTGGCCCCTTTGTACGCTTTCCGCTTTTTCGAGCCATTGCACTCAAATAACGTGTTTGTAATAATTGGTCAATGTTTTCATTTGTATAGCTAGACCCATTATGGTGAAGTACCGCACACCCTTTTGCTAAACCTAGCGAAGCAAGACCATAATCTTGCGTAACGATTATATCTCCTTTTTCTGCTAACTTCATAATCCGATAATCCGCAGCATCTGCTCCAGAATCAACATAAATGGTTTCCACTCCTGATGGTTGTTCCGCATTAGAAAAATGAGAAAAACTAGTAACAAGGATAACAGGAATTTCAGCATTCGTACCTTCAGAGATAATAATATCTTTTACCGGACAAGCATCTGCATCAACATAAATTTTCATCTTAACCTCTCCCCGTAAATAAGTTTGAGTTGATGATAATGGCAAATTTAGCCTTTGTCAAACGATAAAGATGGTTTACCTAAAATCATTAAAAAACAGTTGTTCTATTAAAGGGCGCTTTAACTGAACAAGAAACATAAAAAATATCAAACTTTTTATAAAAGGATGATTCAATTGAATATAGAAAAAAGCTGTTGCTTTGTAATAAAGTCACGATGTTTTGAAGAAAGTTGCGACGTTTCTATCAAAGAATTCTAAATGAGTTTTGAATAATCTTTTCCTAAAAATAGTTTCTTTTTATTGGGATTTTAAATGAAAGTTACTTACAAGTATACTTATAAGTGTGTTTATAAATTTTAAACAACACAACAGGTGGGGATCATATCCAAAAAAAGAAAACTGTACATCAATGTGTTGTATAATAAAAGTATGGGTATTTTGAAATATGCGTAGTGTGAAAATAGGAAGTTGAAAGAGGGGATTAATGTGGCATTGATAGTTCCAAAATGCATCTACTGTAAGGAAGATATTAAAAAGGACGAATAAGCATTAGTAATCGTATCCTATCCTAAGAGAAAAGGATTTACAGAAATTAAAGCCTATTTAAATTTAGAGGGAAAATTTATTTGCGAGAACTGTAAAGACAAACTTAGTATATAATCAGGGCTGTTTTTAATGATTTTCTTATTGAAATTATTAATCTTTTTTATAAAAAGTTCATATATAAAAAATAATCCCTCTATATTTTGTTCAATCTTTGTTCAAAAGGTAGAGGGATTTTTTATGATGGAATCAATGTTATAAACTACTTTTTAATCAAACTTTATTCCAAGGCTACACGAAACCCTGGCTCGAGTGTATAATAAGGTCCTTATTTCACCACAAACCTCGTCTTACTACATCCATCTTTCTTTTTCATTACTTCCAGCACCGCCGGCATTGCACTCTTCAGTTCTTGTACGTGCGAGATTACCCCAATGAAACGGCCTGATTTTTGAAGGTCAATTAAAGCATCTACCGCTTTCGTTAATGATTCTTCATCTAATGAACCGAAGCCTTCGTCAATGAACATTGTTTCAATTGAAATACCGCCTTCATATGATTGGATGATATCGGCCATACCGAGTGCTAGGCAAAGCGATGCGTTAAATTTTTCGCCGCCGGATAATGTTTTCACATCACGTGTTTGCCCTGTATAGGCATCATATACATCTAATCCTAAACCGCTTTGACGATTTCGTTTTTCTACGCGTTCACTTCGTTTTAAGTAAAACTGTCCGTTCGATAGTTTACGAAGTCGTTCATTGGCTACTTGAACAATTTGCTCTAAATATTCTATTAAAATGTAACGCTCAAATGAAATGCGGCTTTCATTGTCACCTTTCATCACTTCATATAAATCAATGAGCTCTTGAAATGCCGTTTCTTCTTCATGAATTTGTTCATCAATGCGGCGAATATTTTCATGCAGATCGGAAATATATTCATTGGCACTTTTCGTACGCTGACGTTGTTCTTTTATAATATCAAGTTGAATTTCTAACTCTTTTAACTGTTCTTCTAATTGCGTTAACTCAATCCATTCTTTTCCACGGAGCGCCTCTGTTAATTCTTCAATTTGTTTTGTTAATACTTCGAGCGCTGAGTAATAAGATTGAATGTGTTGTTGTAAGCCCGTTCGCTCTGCGTCTGATAATTTAGCTTCAGTGTATACTTGCTGACTTGCAAAACCACTTGCTTCAAGTTCTGTCAAAAAGCGTGTATATTGTTCTTCTTTGTTCTCAGTTCTTTGTATAAATTGTTGCTGCGCTGCTTTATATGCTTCTTCCACCCGAATTTTTTCACTCGTAGAGCGCTGAAATTCATCTTGTGCTCTTTGCCATGCTTCTTGCAGACGGTGAAGTAAAGAAGCTTTTGCTTCGTATGCTTGTTGCCACGCTTCTAATGTTTGCATCTCTGCTGGAATTTTTTCTTTGTCATTTTCATACGCTGTTCGCAATTGAATCAATTCTATTTCAGAGCGATGCAATTTTTCTTCTACATCACGTTTAGCCCCCTGCAATCTATCTAATTGTTCGTCTAGCTTTTGCAGCTGTGGTGAAAGTTGTTTACGTTCTTCTTCAGTCGCTTTTAAGTCATTTACTTCTGCAGCTAATTGTTTTCCTTGCTGGATTAATGTTTGATACGCATCTCCCAGCTCTAGTGTAGCATATCCACGACTTTGCACTTCTTTACATAATTCTTCATATTGCCCTTTATAAAAATTACATTTTTCTTCTATTTGAACAAACTGCTTTTCAGCTTGTATTTTTTGTTCACGAAGACTATTTAACTGTTCTTCATCAATGGACAGTTCTTGTTCAGTCGCTTTATTCGGATGAGAAGTACTGCCACAAACCGGGCAAGGTTTACCATCATGTAAATGAATCGCTAACTGACCAGCTTGTTCGTTTAACCATGATTTCTCCAAAGCTTCATACGTTTGCTGAGCAGTATTCATCTGCTTTAAGGTACCTTTTCTTTCCTTCTCATATTTTTGCACTTCTTGCCATACTTGGTAAGTATCTTTTAATACTTTTGCATCTTCACGCATACGACTTAACTGCTCTGCTTTTGTTATATATTGCTCAAGCGCTTGTTCCATCTGTTTTAACTTAGCAGAAAGCTGTTGTTTTTGTGCACTACCGAATTCTTGCTGCTCCTCTAATTTGCTCAGCTCAAGCTTAAATTGCTCCTTTTGCTTTTCTGACGCCGCTAATTTTAGTTGTTTATCAGCAAATGTGGCAATAACCTCTTTTAATTCTTCTAACATTTGAATGTTTCGCTTCGTTTCTTCACGGACTGTTTCATTGTTTTTTTCTTGTTCGTACTGCTGCTCTGCACGTTCATAAGCTAATACTAGTTGTTCTTGTTTAGCAGCCGTTTGTTTCATATATTGCTCAGCTTGCTCTGCACTTTGAACTGCTTCATCATACCACTGTTCAAACGGTAATAACCGGTTTGCTTGCTCAGCTTGTTTCAATTGTTGTTCTTTCACTACAATAGAAGGACGTTCTTGTCCTAATGAATCATAACGGTTTTGTTTTGTTTGCAAATCTTGTAATCTATCATTCAAAGCTTTTGCTTCATGATAACCTGTTTCTGCTTCTTTTAATTGCTTTAACTGCATGGATTCTTGTTGTTCTAATTGCTTTGCTTGTTCTCCATAAAAATCCATTTCTTGCCGAAGTGCTTCTACTACTTGATGTGTATTTACATGTTCTTGATTTACTAATATCTCAAGCAATGTACCGCCCCGTATAGGAAGCTTGAAAACGTTACGAAAGTACAATTCGCGTTCTTTTTGCTTTTCTTGCAGAACATCTTTCCATTCTTTACGCTTTTGATCTAATAACTCTCTCATTAATTTATATCGATCTGTTTTAAAAATGCGGCGTAAAATTTCCTCTTTATTTTCTGTTTCAGATGTTAACAGTTTACGAAATTCACCTTGTGGAAGCATCACAATTTGACTAAATTGATGCTTACTAAGACCAATTAAATCTTCCACTTTTTTGTTTACATCCGTCACGTGAAAACGATCTATACATGGAATTTGTTCGTTATCAATAACTTCATAAAATTCAATTGCATGGCCCGTAATCGTTTTATTTCCTTGCTTTTTATGTCCAAGTTGCCTCTTTATACAATAAGTTTTTTCTTTTAATTGGAATAATAATTCAACGCTTGTATATACGCTATCATCAGCAAATTGACTACGAAGCATACTCGTATCATTGCGTTCCTCTCCACTCGCTTCTCCGTACAGTGCATAACAAATCGCATCAAAAATCGTTGTTTTTCCTGCACCTGTATTTCCAGAAATCGCAAAGATTCGATGTTCGCCTAATTCTTCAAAATCAATCGTTTCTTGCTGCTTATATGGACCAAACGCTGTCATAATAAGTTTGATAGGTCTCATGCTCTCTCCCCCTCTCGTTCATGAACTGTCTTTAATACTTCTAAGAAGAGGCGTTCTTTCTCTTCTGATAACTCTGACCCTTTCATTTCTTTATAAAAAGCTTTCACAAGAGAAAGATCATCCATTCTATGACGTGAAGTGACTGCAATATTTTCATTTGCTAATTCTTTTCTTTGTATAACACGCTCTACATGCATTGCATTCGGATAAACAGAACGAATCTTTTCCATCGGCTGCAATACAGGATTTTCATCTAATAATTTTACAAATACATAGTCTTCGCAAACAGATTGTTTCAACAATTCATCAATTTTTGCCTCAACCGTTCTCATTTTACGCTTTGGTGTTAACGATCGTTTCTCAAGTGTTACTTGTCCTGCTTCATTTAATTCAACAATGTAATACCCTTTTTTATGATGCTCTTCCGAAATAGAATAAGCGAGCGGAGAACCTGCATAGCGAATTGTCTCATTTCGTACATAATGCGCCTGATGTAGATGTCCGAGCGCTGTGTAATGAAAAGCATCAAAATAATGACTGTTTACATATTCTGCTCCGCCAATGGATAATGGTCTTTCAGCATCACTTGTATTTTCTTCTGCTTCCCCTGATGATGTTACAAAAGCATGTCCGATAAAGACATGACGCACTTCTTTATCCATACTTTCCGATAACTCATTCATAAAAATACGCATCGCATCGTCATGACTACGAATGTCCTCATTTTTCATAACATGACGAACGATGCTCGGATCAACATATGGGACTAAATGAAAATGTACTTCTCCATATTCATCCTGCATAACAACAGGCTCATATGGATATTGAAATTGTCCGACGATGTGTAAGCCTTGTTTCTTCATTAAACTACTTCCAAAATGAATACGATCTGGACTATCATGATTTCCCGCTATCGCTAGTACTGGTGTTTGTAATTCAATTACAATTTTTTGTAATGTTTCATTTAACAAATCTACCGCTTCTGTCGGCGGGATGGCACGGTCATATAAGTCTCCTGCAATAATGACAGCATCTGGTTTTTCTTCTTTCACTGCTTGTATAAATTGTTCTAAAACATAGCGCTGATCTTCTGTCATATAAACACCATGTACAAGCTTTCCTAAATGCCAATCGGCTGTATGAAAAAATTTCATCTTTCCCTTCCTTTCTTTTCTATTAATTCACAGATTGAAGTGAAATAAGTTGATATAACAGCGTCGTTCTTCCCTCTGCCCATTCCACTTTCTTTACAACGGCACTTCCAACAAGCTCTTGTCTTGTTTTATACACCGGCAATATTTCATCAATAACAAATAAATGATATCCTTCTAACACTAACTGAAATATATTATCTTCTGTATGTAATCGTTTCTCGGTTTCATTTGTAGTAATCTTTGTATGCATTTCAAACTTCATGCAAAAACACCCCTTTTTTATGTCTCTATTTTCATAGTATAGTGGGTATTACTGATTGACAAGAGAATGAGTAAGAATGGTATGACTTCCCTAACGAAAACTCATTTGGCTTCTGCCATTATTCATTTGTAGTATGAGAAAAGTGACAACAGAATATAAAGAAAAACTTTTATCATTATTCTTTCCAGTCCATACCCAACTATTTTATATTTCTAAAGGATTTATTTCTATCGATTTTTTATTTTCTTTTTATTACGGTATGTGAAATTAAACATTACTTTAAAATAAAAGTGCCATTTATGGCACTTTTATTTTTGTAAATAATCCTTCATTACAACGTACAACACAATGAATAATAACACTGTCATAAAAAACCATGAAAGAATTGCAACGTAATTATTTTCAGTTAATGCAAAGCTAATTGCAATTGTTAAAATGAAAATTGGAAATACCAATCGTACTTTATCTCGCACAGTATCTTGCTCTGTATCTTCTTGATGAAAATAAAAAGTTAAACCAACCATAAGAGAAGACAAAATAATGACTGATAATAACAAAAGCCCTGGCATTCCAATCTCCCCTCCCTCTACTTTCTTAGGGTACATTAAGTAAACATTCTATATTTAGTAAAAATAAACTTATCAACAAACCTAAAAACGAAAATAAGACCAAAATATAGAAAACTCATTATATCAATTTATTAAAACCTTTATTATAAAAAATTGCAAATCATATCAATTAATCGTTAGAAGTTTTATTCCCTTTTCTTTTATAAAATCCTTCCAAAATATCTCTCCAAAAAAACGCAAAAAAACGCATTACTATTAAAGATTATATCTATTTTCTACAGTATATTCATTTGCTCTTCATTTTAAAACAAAGAAAGACATGTGGTATTGCAGGATTAAAGAAAAAAAACAAGAAATTTATATATAAAAACGTAATTTCTCTGTTTTTTTACAAAATGTCTATTTGTTTAGACACTGACACAACTTGTGAAAACAAACAGAGAATGATAAAGGAGGATATATTATGACTGATCAAGTTCTATTTTCAGTTAACAAAAATGGAGTAGCTACCATTACGTTAAATCGCCCAAAAGCATTAAACTCCATTTCTTATGAAATGATAGGACCAATAACGCAAAAATTGAAAGAATGGGAAATGGATGATCAAATTCATCTTGTCATTATAAAAGGCGCAGGTACGAAGGGACTTTGTGCCGGCGGTGACATTAAGACTCTTTACGAAGCTCGTTTACATGACTCTGCCCTGCAAAAAGCCGAGCAATTTTTTGAAGATGAATTCCAATTAGATATGCTCGTTTATAAGTTTCCTAAACCAATTGTCGCGTGTTTAGATGGCTTTGTTATGGGCGGAGGAGTTGGACTCACTTACGGAGCTAGTCATAGAATTGTAACTGAGCGAACAAAGTGGGCGATGCCAGAAATGAATATCGGTTTTTTCCCTGATGTCGGATCTGCTTATTTTTTAAATAAAGCGCCGGGCTATATAGGACGTTACTTAGCATTAACAGCTTCTGTCATTAAAGCAGCTGATGTACTATATATAAATGCTGCTGACTTTTACATGACAAGCGAAAAATTGAATGCTCTTCTTACTCATATTGAACAAGTAGATTGGCATGCAAAAGATATCCATACATCATTAACAGAGCTAATCAATGATTATTCAGAACTTCCTGTTACCGAAAGTGAACTTTCAACATTCCAAACAGAGATTGATAAGCACTTTTCTTTTCACACTGTCGAAGAAATTATCCATTCTTTAGGAAAAGATACGAGCCCTTTGACAACTCAAACAAAAGCAACAATATTATCAAAATCACCATTCTCCCTAAAAATAACGTTAAAACAATTTATTGGTGGAGAAGAAAAAACATTAGAAGAGTGCTTTGCTACTGATCTTGTGCTCGCTAAAAACTTTCTGAAACATGAAGACTTTTTCGAAGGAATACGCTCTGTTGTCATTGATAAGGACCAAAATCCGCAATATAAGTATAAGCAATTAGAGGATGTTTCAGACGAGGTTGTGAACAGCTTTTTCAGCCTTCTAAGAAGCTAATTATATCAAGTGAAACTTATACATTTTATTTCAAATAAAAAGTGTCCAATACCATGGACACTTTTTTACATTCTTCTTAAAACCAGCGTTCTGTCACTACCTTTTTACGTGTATAAAATTGCACACCATCTTTTCCATTTGTACCTAAGTCACCGTAGAAAGAAGCTTTATTTCCTGCAAATGCGAAAAATGCCATTGGAGCTGGAACGTTTACATTTACGCCAATCATCCCTGCATCGATATTATCACGGAATGTTTGTGCGTGTTTACCACTTGACGTATAAATGACTGCACCATTTGCAAATTTTGATTGGTTTGTAAGCTTAATTCCTTCTTCTAAATCCTTGACTCTCACAATGCTTAATACTGGAGCAAAAATTTCATCTTGCCAAATTTTCATATCTTGATTCACACCATCAAAGATTGTTGCTCCAACGAAATACCCTTCCCCAGCTTCTTCATTAATTTTACGGCCATCTACTAATAAAGTAGCTCCATCTGCTACACCGCTATTAATATAGCCTAGTACACGCTCTTTATGAGATTCACGAATTAATGGACCTACATAATTCTCTTCATGGAAACCATCACCGACTTTTAATTTACGCGTTTCTGATACAAGAACATCAATGAATTCATCAGCAATTTTATCAACTACCGCTACAACAGAGCATGCCATGCAGCGCTCTCCACTGCTCGCAAATGCAGAACCAATGACACCTTGTACTGTTTTTTCAATATTGCAGTCCGGCATAACAATTGCATGGTTTTTCGCTCCTGCAAGTGCTTGTACTCGTTTTCCATATTTTGTTCCTGTTTCGTATACATAGCGTGCAACTGGCTCAGATCCAACAAATGAAACAGCTTGAATATCTTTATTTTCTAAAATGCTATTTACAACATCTTTTCCACCTTGTACTAAGTTTAAAACCCCTTTGGGGAAGCCCGCTTCATAGAATAATTCTACTAGTTTTTCTGCTAAAAGCGGCGTTCTTTCAGATGTTTTTAATACAAATGTATTACCGCAAGCAATTGCTAATGGGAACATCCATAGTGGAATCATCATCGGGAAGTTGAACGGAGTAATACCAGCAACAACTCCAATTGGGTATCTCCAAATTGAACCATCGATTCCACCTGCAATATTTGGAAGTGCTTGCCCCATCATTAAATTTGGTGTTGATGTTGCCAATTCTACAGCTTCAATTCCTCGCTGCACTTCGCCAGTTGCATCTTTTAATGTTTTACCATTTTCTAATGTAATAATTTTTGCAAGCTCATCTTTGTTTTCTTGTAAAAGTTGTAAATATTTATATAACTGTCTTGAGCGATTTGGAACTGGTACTTTAGACCATGTTTCATATGCTGCTTTTGCAGCTTCAACAGCACGATCCACATCTTCTTTTGGAGAAAGTGGAACATAAGCAATTATTTTCCCCGTCGCAGGATTCGGAACAGCTTCCACTTCTGTGCCAGTAGATTCTACCCATTCACCATTAATATGATTTTTCACGCGTTTAATTTCTGTTGTAATCATTGTATTCGCTCCTTTTTATTTTTTATATTTGCTAGTATTCATTGTTATTTATGACTAGAGGTTAATTGTTCACTTACCTTTTGATATAAAGCAGCCATGTCTTTTTCACCATATCCTGCTTTACCAGCTTCATCATACAAATTCAAAAGCATTTCACTTACTGGTAAGTGAAGCTCACTTTCTTTTGCTAAATCAACTGCAAATCCTAAGTCTTTCTTTAGTAGATTTACAGTAAATCCTGGTTCATAGTTTTCTGGCGCAATAAAGCTTTTATAATTGCGCTCATAAATTCTACTTTGTCCATAACTCACATTTAAAATATCAAACATTTTATCTAAATCCATATTGTTTTTCTTTGCTAATGTCAGAGCTTCACTAACACCCGCTGTATAAAAACCAATTAATAAGTTATTAATCAATTTTACAGTCGTACCACTATCAATTTTCTCACTCACATGAAATATATTTGCTCCCAATACTTCCATCTCTGGTAAACCTTTTTCATATACTTCTTTTGGTCCACCAACCATAAAAGTTAATGTGCGGTTTTCCGCTCCAATCACTCCACCGCTAACCGGTGCAGCCAAGAAATCGACTTTTTTATCCTTCGCAGCATCTGCAAGCTTTTTATTTAGTTGCGGAGCTACTGTGCTTGTATCAATTAAAACAACATTCGAATGACTATTCTCAATTAAACCTTCTTCCCCAAAATAAACAGCTTCAACAGCTCGCGGTGACGGTAAACTTGTAAAAATCAAATCACATGTTTCTGCTAATTTTCTAATTGATAAACCGATGATTCCTCCTTCTTTCTCGAAGGAAGCTTCAGCCTCTTTATTTAAATCGACTCCATATACCGTATAATTTGATTTAACTAAATTTTTAGACATCGGAAGACCCATATTACCTAAGCCGATAAAACCAATCTTTTTCATACTGCTCTCCTCCTATTTAAATAATATATTTCCCGCGATTTATAATCGTCTTTGCGATTTCTCTCTTTTTCGTAAACAAGTTCGTGTATAGAGGTACTGACAGTTGACGAATTTCATCTAGAATGGCGCTTCTAGTTTGCTCTTCTTGCACCGCTGCAGAAAGAAGAACAATTGCTGCTGATTCTACTTTTCGATATCCTTCTTCACAAAGCACATCCGTTATAAACTGTTTTGCACATTCTTTTTCTTCACCATTTTTACTTATCGCTTTCTTTGTACGTAAAAATGCCGATTCCATTACATATACATCTTTCAACATGTCTGCTAACACGCGTGAATATTCTTGTTCTTGTTCGATTTTTAATTCAGGAGTTTGAGATAGCGTTTTCAAAGATTTCTTCAATAATTGTTTCGATAATAAAATATAACGATGATTTCGTTCTACATTTTCAAATTTATCTTTATCTACTTGGTCCCCTAGTTGTTTCGTTTGTTTCATTAACATTTTCGCAACTGTTAAGCGGTTAATTTCATTCGTTCCTTCAAATATACGGCTAATTCTAGCATCACGATATAATCGTTCTACTTCATATTCTTGCATATAACCATAACCACCATGAATTTGTACCGCTTCATCCACAATGTTTCCAAGTGTTTCTGAAGCATTCACTTTGTTGATCGCACACTCCATTGCAAATTGAGACATTTTCTGCATAATACCTTCATCACTCGCATGAATTGCTTCATCAATTACGCCTGCTGTTCGATAAGCTGCGCTCTCTGCACCGTATGTAGCAATAATCATATTTGCAATTTTCTCTTGAATCATCGTGAAATCAACTAATTCTGTTTGAAACTGTTTTCGTTCTTTTCCGTATTGAACAGATAAGCCTATTGCTTGCTTTGCTGTTCCAATATTTCCGAAAGCAAGTTTCAATCTAGCAAAATTGAGAATATTAAGAGCTACGTGATGTCCCTTTCCTACTTCCCCTAGTACATTTTCAGCAGGTATGACAACATCCTCTAAAATCAGTGTCGCAGTTGAAGAACCTTTAATACCCATTTTCTTTTCTTCTAGGCCAATCGAAACGCCTTCACATGTTCTTTCGACAATAAATGCTGTCATTCCTTTATTTGTCTTTGCAAACACAACATATACGTCAGCCATATGAGCATTTGTAATCCACTGTTTTTCACCATTTAATGTCCAAGCTGTTCCTTCTTCGTTTAAGACAGCACTTGTTTTTGCACTTAATGCATCAGATCCAGCATTAGATTCTGTTAAAGCATAAGCTCCAATCCATTCGCCTGATGCAATTTTAGGTAAGTATTTTTCCTTCTGATCTTTTGTTCCGTAGTATATATATGGCAGCGTTCCTACTCCAGCATGAATATTAAAAGAAACACTAAAGGCTCCTGCATATCCCATCTTTTCCGCCACAAGTCCAGAAACTGCTTTCCCTAATTCAAATCCACCATATTCTTCCGGAACCTCTATACTCAACAATCCAAGTTCTCCAGCCTTTTCAAACAACCTGCGGGAAACTTGATAATTGTGCTGCTCGATATTTTCAATTTGAGGAACAATTTCCTGTTTCACAAATTGTTCTGTTGTTTTTGCGATTAAATCTTCATCACCTGAAAAATCCTCAGGTGTAAAAAAGATTGTATTAAGCTCCTGATTCAGCGAAAAAAATTCTTCCCATTGCAACTTTGTTTTCTCCATCTGTATCCCCCTATCATTTCGGTCTTCATTTTATTTATATGCAAAATCTATGCCAATCTAAAAATTGATAGAACAAGGGCAAAATGAAAAGAAAACGTAAAACTGTCTAGACAGTTTTACACTTGATATAACAATTGTTTAGATTTTGAATCTTGACAATTTATTATAAAGGGTCGCCCTAGAAATCCCTAACAATGCCGCTGCTTTTGACTTATTTCCTTTTGCTTCTTTTAAAACGCGTTCAATTAATCCTCTTTCTTCCTCTTCACGCACCACTTTCATTGCTTCTTGTTTTGCTGGTAAAGACTGAATCATAGGTACTAATTTCTTCTGCTCCATATCCCGGTAATAAAATTCTTCTGGTAAATCCTTAGCCCGTATATGTGCATCATCTGATAGTGCAAATAGCCTTTCTAACACATTGATTAATTCCCTGACATTACCCGGCCAATTATAATGGAACATAAGGCGTAATACCTCTTTATCAAGTGTCTTTTCTTCGGCACCATACATTTGACATAACTTTTGTAAATGTTCTTCAACAATGAGTGGTATATCTTGTTTTCGAAAGCGAAGCGGTGGAATATGAATCGGAATAACATGAAGACGATGGTATAAATCCTCCCTAAAGGTTCCTTCTCTAACCATTTGTTTTAAATCTTTATTTGTCGCTGCGATTATCCTGAAATCAACAGGAATTGGATGTGTACCACCTATTCTTTCTATTTCTCTTTCTTGTAAAACACGTAAAATTTTCACTTGCGTTAATAGTGACATATCGCCAATCTCGTCTAAAAATAATGTTCCATGATTTGCAAGTTCAAATTTCCCTGCCTTCCCATTCTTTTTCGCACCTGTAAAAGCACCTTCTACATAACCAAATAATTCAGATTCTAGTAAATTATCAGGAATAGCAGCACAGTTCACACTAATAAACGGACCGTTTTTTGTTATACCGGTATAATGTATCGCGCGTGCGAATTGCTCTTTACCAACACCGCTTTCTCCAGTAATTAATACGGATGCTTTTGATCCAGCTGCTTTTCGAGCCATTTTTTTCGTTTCAGAAATTGTTTGACTTTCTCCAAGAATATCTTCAAATCGAATCTGCTTCTTTTTCGGTTTAGAAAACGTTGGTTTGATTACCCTATCCTTTTGATCAAATCGTTCTAGTATTTTATAAATATCCGAAATCCCTTCATGAATAAGCATCCCTACAGCACCTATCACTCTTCCCTGCTTCCAAATTGGCATCCGGTGCACAACTAGATTCTGTCCTTGCAGACGGTGCACTTGATTTCTTTCTGGTACTCCTGTTTTTAATACAACTGGAAGCCGCGTATTCTCAATTACATTTTCAGCGTGCTGCCCAATTGCTTCTTCCTTCGTAACACCAACAAAACGACTGTACGTATCATTAAACATTTGGATAACTCCATTTTCATCCACAATTGCAATACCTTCGTATGCAGTATCAAAACAAAGTTTAAACCATTCTATCATTTGATGTGCACATTCAATTTCTTGAACCAAATCTTTATGAAAGGCTAATAATTCCTTATTACTGAACACTCCTTTAAGCTCTCTGTTTTCTTCGCAAGTAACGTAAAGTGGAATATTCTCTAACTTGCTTAATGAAAACTCTTCCCTTACGTTATAGAAAAAATGTCTCAGTATAGTGACAATCGGTTCATCCCACTCTGAATGATCCTCTAACCACTTTACACAATCAATTAGTTTCACAACTCCAATCACATGATTATTTTCTAAAACAGGGAGTTCTGTGCTCTCTGATTCAGCTAGTATTCGTAATGCTTCTCGAATTGTATTATCTTTCCTCAAAATGTACGGGTCCTGCTTCATCCAATTTCGAACAGAGTCATATTTTGCAGCCATCATAACTGAATTTCCCTTCCTTTAGAATGTCTATACTCCTCTTTTCCTATCTGCATAACATGCTAATGCTTTTCTACCGTGGAAAAAATATTATGATAAAATGCAACTACACAAACGAGGATTTCGTTTCTTTTTCGTCAAAAAACTTTTATCACTCTCATTCTTACTATCCGTTAATATGACAAAAAAGCGATGATTCATTTCACATCAAGCAGGTGTTTTTGCTAAAAATGTGTATCATCGCTTTCTTATTTTATCTCGCTATTTTGGGGCAGTAAGACCCTCATCCCCACGATTCAGAGTAGAGTGAGGAAGATAGATGAGCGACAACTGCTGGCATGCACCCGATTGGTTCAACTAACTAGCAGTGAGAGGATGCCTCCACTGCTGGAAGTTTCACTTCATCTATTGTCCTTCTGATAAAATTGTTTTTGCAATTCCCTTATCTAACTCCTCAAAGTCATGATAAGAAATTGTTTCATATAATTCACTTCTTGTTTGCATATCAGAAAGCCCTTCTTTTTGCGATCCTTCTTCTTTTATAAGATGAAAAATACGTTCATAAGCTTTTGCTGCTACGCGAAGAGAAGTCACTGGATATATAACCATTTGATAACCGATATTAGCGAATTCTTCGGCAGTATAATACGGTGTTTTCCCAAATTCAGTCATATTAGCAAGTAAAGGTACCGTTACTTTTTTTGTAAATAAACGAAATTCTTCTTCTGACTGCAAAGCTTCTGGGAAAATAGCATCTGCACCCGCTTCTATGTAAGCAATTGCTCGCTCAATCGATGCATCTAATCCTTCAACCGCACGAGCATCCGTACGAGCTACAACAACCATCGATGGTGCTACTTCTTTTATAACTTTAATTTTTTGTTGCATTTCTTCAATAGAAACAAGTTTTTTCCCATTTAAATGTCCACATTTTTTAGGGAGTTGCTGATCTTCGATTTGAACAGCAGCTACATTTGCTTCCATCATTTCTACAGCAGTTCTTGCTACATTTAACACTCCACCAAACCCTGTATCAATATCGACAAGAAGAGGTAAATCCGTTGCTCTAACAAGATCTCTTGCTCTTTCAGCCACTTCAGTAGATGTTACAATACCTAAATCTGGTAAACCCTTACTTGCTGTATAAGCAGCTCCTGATAAATAAAGAGCTGAAAATCCAGCATTTTTTGCAACAAGAGCAGCCATCGCATCATGCGCACCAGGAATTTGCAAGATTTCAGGTGCTTCTACTAAAGTTCGGAATCGATTGGCAAGTTCTTCTTGTGTTGACTGTTTATTTACAACCCAAGCCATTCTTATTCCCCCTATACTTAAATTAAGAAAAGATCTACAAATTCATTTACATTCATATTTTCTAATTTTTCTTCATTCAAACAAGCCTCATGAATTTTTTCTTGTTGTTTATTAGAATAATGAACAGCCATATTTGCAGAGAATTTTTGAACAACCTTTGGAATCGCTTCGTCTCTACGGAAACGGTGACCTAATGGATATTCACATTCTACATTTTCAGTTACTGTACCATCTTTAAAATGAATTTGAACAGCGTTGGCGATTGAGCGCTTGTTCGGATCAAGATAATCTAAACTGTATTGTTTATTTTCAACAACAACCATCTTATTTCGTAATTCATCTACTCGAGGGTCAGAAGCTACTTCATCCTCATAATCATCTGCAACAATGTCACCTTTTAATAAACCGATTGCAGTAATATATTGCAAGCAATGATCTCGGTCAGCTGGGTTATTTAATGGACCCTCTTTATCAATAATACGAACTGCTGATTCATGTGTCGTAATGGTAATACGGTCAATTTCATCTAATCGTTCTTTCACTTCTGGATGTAATTTCACTGCACATTCTGCAGCTGTTTGAGCATGGAATTCTGCTGGATATGATACTTTAAACAATACATTTTCCATTACATAAGAATCTAAAGGTCTTGCTAATTTTAGTTCTTGCTTGTTAAACAATACATCTTGGAATCCCCATCCTGGTGCAGATAATGCTGTTGGGTAACCCATTTCACCTTTTAATGCAGTAAGTGCAAGATGAACACCACGGCTTGTTGCATCCCCAGCTGCCCATGACTTACGTGAACCTGTATTTGGAGCATGACGATATGTACGAAGACTAGAGTTATCAATCCATGCATGAGACAATGCATTAAAGATTTCTTCACGTGTGCCACCAAGCATTTTCGTAACAACTGCTGTTGTCGCTACTTTTACGTATAACACATGGTCAAGACCAACGCGGTTTAAACTATTTTCTAATGCAAGTACACCTTGGATTTCATGTGCTTTAATCATCATTTCAAGTACATCTCTTACTTTTAATGGTTCTTTTCCTTCTGAAATACGAACGCGGCTCACATAATCTGCAACAGCTAAAATACCACCTAAATTATCAGACGGATGTCCCCATTCAGCCGCAAGCCACGTATCGTTATAATCTAACCAACGAATCATACATCCGATATTAAAGGCACCGCGTACTGGATCAAGTACAAATGATGTTCCCGGCACACGTGTACCATTTGGCACAACAGTTCCTGGTACGACAGGTCCTAGTAATTTCGTACACTCTGGATATTGCAGTGCTAAAATCCCACATCCAAGCGTATCAAGTAACACATAGCGTGCTGTACTGAATGCTTCTGAGCTTGTAATCTCTTTATTTAATACATAATCCGTAATCTCTTCTAAAATTGCATCTTTTTGTTTAATTTCATTTGTTTTAATCACGCTATTCTTCCCTTTCTATCGAAAATTCGTTATTATTAAGAATGGGTGTCGGTCAAACACCCATCTGGCGGGCGGCCTTAACAACTCCCCAGTTGTTTTTATTTGCTAAGCACATGTCGCTCGCCGATATAATTTACACGTGGGCGAAACAAGCGATTATTTGTATGTTGCTCAATCACATGCGCACATAGGCCTACCGTTCTTGAACTGAAAAAGATTGGTGTATATAGTTGAATTGGAATACCTAACATCCAATAGACTGGAGCAGCATAATAATCTAGGTTTGGATAGATTCCTTTTTCCTTCTCCATAATCTTTTCTCCAGCTTCACACATTTCATATAATGTATAATCGTCTTTCACATCACATAGCTGTTTTAATGCTTCTTTCATCATAAGCGCTCTTGGATCGATCTTCTTCATGTAGACGCGATGTCCAAATCCCATGATTTTTTCTTTGTTATACAGTTTCTTTTGCAATAATTCTTCAAATTTTCCGGCAGTACCTGCTTCAAGCAGCATGTACATCACTGCCTCATTTGCGCCTCCATGTAAATTACCTTTTAAAGAAGCAACTGCTCCAGTTAAGGCACCATACAAGTCTGATTGTGTCGACGCAATTACTCTAGCCGTAAAAGTAGAGTTAGGCATTTCATGTTCACTATACAGAACGAGTGATCGATCAAATATTTTTTCTTCTAATTCAGAAGGCTTCTTACCCGTAAGCATATGGAAGAAGTTTGCACTATAAGATAATTCTTGAATCGGTTCAATTGGTTCTTCATTATTTAAAATTCGATAGCTATTAGCTACTATATTCGGCACCTTACTTAACAATTTATAAGCACGATTTTTATTTACATCTAATGAGCGATCATCAATTTCATTGTCATAACCAGATAGCGCCGAAATTCCTGTACGCAATCCATCCATTGGATGCGTTTGTTTTGGCAATGCTTTTAAAACATCAAAAACACCAATAGGAACTTCATATTCATGCTTTAACGTTTCTTCCAATGCCGCTTTTTCATCTGAATTAGGAAGTTTCTCCTCTAATAAAAGATGAACAATATCTAAATAGCTTTTCGTTTTAGATAACTCAATCAAGTCATACCCTTGAATAACGATTTCTCCTTTTTTTGTATCAAGAAAAGAAATCTTCGTCTCTGCTGCAATTACCCCTTCAAGTCCTGGAAAAAAATTTTTTTCAGCTCCCATTTTGTTTTCCTCCAATCCAAATAGATCTTCGTTTACACTTCTGTAAGCCTTTCCAAGATTGCACAAATATATTTTCCTCACGATTCTCTATTTTAACTGCTCTCAAAGAATATGAGGTTAGTAGCGTACAAGGTTTTTCTATGTTTAGATTGTTCATAATGGTACTTTTGAAAGGATTGAGAAAATAAGCAAATGTTCCAAACAAAGAATCTCTCATAAGCTTCATATTTATTAATGATTTACGACAATAAAAAATAACTTTCAAAGAAGCTGTTACTATACAAAGAGACACTTATCTTCGTAAATTTGCACCTCCTCTCCACGCAGACTTTGATATGTAAAACAAACAAGAATCACATCACTCTTAAACACAGTTACGAGACAATATTTTGTCTAATCGATCCCTGTATTAAGAAGATAGAACAAACACTTTATCTTCACCCGTTTTACACTCATTTTATTTTCCATTCAAATATATCAGACTTTTTAGAAGATTACAATTTATTTTATTTTCGCTATCTTTGGATATATAAACAATTTATTTCTAATAAAAAAAGAATAGCAATACGCTATCCCTTTCATACATTTTATATTCATATAGTTTATTTCAGCCATGATCCAACAATCGGATATTGAAAAGATCGATCATTCAATGCACGAACAATACCAATAATTGGAGTAATTAAAGCCATTAGTCCAAAAATAATTAAAAATGGAATTCCAATTAATACCCAAGAGAAAAATGCCGAAATACCAATTAATACGCCGATGACAAAGTGAAATATGACTGCTTGTAATGATAAATTTTTAATTTCTCGATCTGAACTCACAAGAAATATAATAAAAGGAACTAATACAGGTGCAAACCAAGTACTAGCATGAATAAATATTTTCAGTCCTTTATGCTCCATTTAAAAATCACTCCTTTTTTCTATGTTTTTTCTTTGTTATGTAATATTTTATATAATAACTAATGCTATGTGCATGAGGCCCGAGACTGATTTATACTCATTCAAAAGTTCCACTTATTTAGCCATTTTTAATGCTCCTACTCCAGAAGTTACTTTTGGATCGGACATTTTAAGATTAACACCCGCAAATATTATGGCCCATACTTATTGTCTCGATGAACAACAATGGAAACAAACAGTATCTCCTATTCAATCTACTACTGTAATCGGTCCTCCTAAAGGTTGTAACCCAAGTCAAAATCGAAATGCATTGCAGCATATATACCTAATCAAAACCAAATGCACGCCGAGCATTCACCTTATTATTACCAACAACATCAAATTCCATTTCCCCATTGGGAATATTAATATAACACCCCACTCAAATAATACCCTTGATAACTCATGGGTTTCTTTTTATATAGCTTAGAACGAAAAAATGCCTTTATACGTTCCGTTCTTTTTTTAACAAGGTAAGGTTATAATTATGAAATTTTTTCATTGCTTTTGGATAACTATATTTTTTTATGAGATCATATGTTTCTTCTTGTTTATCTTCTAAAAGTAACTGTTTCGTTTGTAAAATATAATGAACTGACTCGGATATTCTCTTTTTCATCTCTGCTTGATCTTTTGTAAACCCTCCATGTCCTGGTATTAGGAGGCTAATATCATGTTTGTCTATTATAGATTCTAATTTTTGTAAAGTTGATAAATAGTCATCACTGTTATGATAAATATAAGGAAACTCTATATTTGATAAGTAGTCACCAGCTATTACGATACCGAGAGGCTCGAGAACTGTAATAATGCCATCTTCAGTATGACCTGGAGCTTGATAAAAATGAAATTTCATATCACCTATTTCTAATTCCTCATATTTCTTACTAATAGAAATATCTACATTTGGAAACTTTATTTCATACTCTCTTGTTAAGTAATATGAATCATCAAAATCTCGAATACTATCGATAATTGATTGCTTATTCGGGCAATCTTTTAATTTTTTACTTGCAATTACTTTAGCATACAAAAATGCACCATAACCTAAAATATGATCAAAATCAGAATGTGTAAAAAGTAAGTATACGTCTTTATCTTTTTTATTTTTATAAACATAATTCTGAATTTCATTCACTTCATTTGGTAGCCAAGTCGGATCTATTACTAATACCAATTCATCAGTTTCTACAACAACTGAGTTTGTTTGATACATAGCACTTTGAAAGATAGTTATGTAATGATCTTTATACTGAATCATTTCCTTATGCCTCCACTCTAGTTTTTCCCCTTGCTTTGAAGAGATTTAGATACATATCTCGAAAATCAAAAGGGAATTTTCACAAAATTATATAGAAAGAATATCATTCTTTTTGTTTGTAGGCTATGAGATTTTTTATCAAAAACACCGTCTTACTTTCGCTTTAGATTGTTTTTCACGGTATTTATCTTGATGTATATTACGTATTGCAGATACAATACTTTTAAATAAGTCTCATCACACCATGTTTTTGAATTGAAATCTTCAGCTATAATGCGTTGGCTTCCGTCATTTAGACACTCTATCCAAACGCCATAACCAGATAATACTTCTTTATTTTTTTCAATACATCTACATTCCATTCAATAGAATCGTAGTCCCCTAAATGAATGCAACAAGATTCTAGGCCTATCGACCAATCTAACTGATTAAAAATTGTTCACATTTTATTCAAATATTTGAACAATGAATATTTATTCTTTTTCTGCATAAATAGTTCTCCTTTTCGCATAGGAAAAGCTTTCAATTTTTGACAAA
Organism: Bacillus sp. 103mf; assembly: GCF_900116295.1. Lineage (GTDB taxonomy): Bacteria > Bacillota > Bacilli > Bacillales > Bacillaceae_G > Bacillus_A > Bacillus_A bruguierae. Next base: position 110,659 of record NZ_FPAF01000005.1, on the reverse strand, counting down.
TTTCCAAACAACGATTTATTATACAAAATTCGAGAAAAATGGAGATTTTGCTCAAATTTTGTCTTTTCATATATATTTACAGTCCATATACACTCCATATAGACTGTTAGGTGTAAGAACAATCTTACAAAAAATTAGAAAAGGAGAAAAAAGAAAATGAAAAATTTCGCAAAGGTTACTTTAGCAACATTTATCGGATTTTGTGGCATTGGTGCTTTTTCACAAACGGAGAGTGTAAACGCAGCAGGATTAGATGTCACTTCTCAAGATTCTTTGAATGTAAATACTTCCACTGCCATAAACAAACAATCCATTATACCTGAACCAAAAACAATTAAGCACCATCATGTAAAGTATGAAAAAAGAAAGTACCAATCTGCTGAAAATCTCCCTAAAGAAATCTATTACTCTTCAGAAGGGTTTAAAGGATTTATTTCCGCAGTAACCATTATAGACACTGGAGACTATTTTATAACTTGTTATTCCGGCACTGTCATTCGCTGTTAAATAAAAAGTAACATATAATATGAAAAATAAAAAATCTGTTTATCCTAATAAAAAAAGCCAAAAAATCAATTGATTTGATTCCATGGCCTATTAAATAATAAGATAACATTAAAAATAACACTTTAACATTACCTTTCCCCTAATCAATTATATAATAGAAAGAATTTTCTTTCAATTAAAAGACACTCATGTAGTGTCTTTTTTTTATCAAAAAGACTCCGCTATATAGCAAAGCCACCTTTTACAATATGATAGTATCTCTAATCGAAAGTTCTCACAACTTTGTTTCATACATTACATAAAAGTTAAGAAGAAAATTATATACGTTAAAAAGATATAAGAACTACTTTATTTGGTATATAAAAAAATCACCCAGCCAAAAAAGAGCTGGGTTTTATCATTCTAAAACGTAAATATACAAAAATCTTACTTTATAATTCATCAAGTAAAAATTTATGTAAAATTACTATTTGAAATTTGTTATACTAAACATTGAAATTCTGATACATAGGAGGCTAATTATGGCAACAGAAGAAAGAAATAAGCAGCAACAAGAAAAGAAAAAGCATTTTGGCTGTGGCTGTTTCGGATGCCTTGGTATTATTATTCTATTATTAATTTTAATAGGTTCTTGTTCCAACGGCTCCAAGGATGATAGCAAAGAAAAAGTAAAAGAAACTACAATTGCTAAACAAGATGACGGACGAAAACAAGAAGAATTGAAAAAACAACAAGAAGAAGAACAAAAGAAGCAACAGGAATTGAAAAAACAAGAAGAACAGAAAAAACAACAAGAGCAACAGGCTAAATCTGAACAAAAACAAACACAAAGTACAACTTCTCAATCTAAACCAGAACCTAAATCTTCACAGAGCGGATCTTGTAGTATTAAAGGAAACAAAAACAGTAAAGGTGAAAAAATTTATCATATGCCCGGACAGCAATTTTATGATAAAACCAATGCAGAAGAAATGTTTTGCTCAGAAGCAGACGCACAAGCTGCAGGGTATAGAAAATCAAAAAAATAGTAATAAAACCGACTCCATAAAGGAGCCGGTTTCTTTTGTGACTTCCTTGCAATTCCAAAAGTTTGACACATCTATGGAAAAAGCTTATAAAGAAAAGTGAGGTTCCTAATATTCGCTTTCGTGATCTTTGGCATACCTTTGCTACTTTCATGTAAGGACAAGGTATTCATCCGAAAATTATAAGCGAATGACTAGTACATAATAGAATAGGTATCAAATCGTACGCCTGTTCTCCTGTTGTATTAGCTCTTCGAGAAACAGCGGTGGATCAACTTGTAAGCGAATGATTCGAAAAAAGACGTTCGTTAGACGTTTTGTCTTTTTACGAAATCACCACCTAAAAATTTAAAAATTCGTCTGACATTGAAAGGAGTTAAAAACATGAAAGAAATCAAATCTGAAAAAGAATTCCGCGAGCTTATCGCAAAAGAAAATCCAGTAGTAATTAAATTTTTCACAACATGGTGCCCAGATTGTGTACGTATGGACAATTTTATCGGTGATGTAATGGAAGAGTTCAATAAATTTGAGTGGTATTCCATTAATAAAGATGAGTTTCCAAGCATTGCTGAAGAATATCAAGTAATGGGAATTCCAAGTTTATTAGTGTATCAAAACGGTGAAAAACTGGGCCATCTACATAGTGCGAATGCAAAGACAGAAGAGCAAGTTACTGAGTTCTTAGAAGTATATTAATATAAACAACTTACAAAAAAGCGCTTAGAAGCATATCTAAGTGCTTTTTGTATTTTTTGCCCTTACGAAACAATGTTCTCCCTTTCTTAAAATGCTAAAAGTACACAACAATGTTTGTATAGACCCACACGACTTTCGTTTGATACGCTTATACATAGAGAATCTTTGAGAGAAAGGTGAATGAATAGTATGGAGCCACTTTCTAACAAAGCTGCTGATAAAGGGGCAATACTAAGCATTGTTGCTTATATATTTTTATCAACTGTTAAAATTACAATAAGTTACATAGCTGTTTCTAGCGCACTGCGTGCAGATGGTCTTAACAATTTAACCGATATCGGCGCATCACTAGCTGTATTAATTGGATTGAAAATTTCCCGAAAACCTCGCGATCCGGATCACCCATATGGTCACTTACGCGCGGAACAAATCGCTTCACTCGTCGCATCCTTTATTATGATGACTGTCGGATTCGAAGTTATCGTGAATGCTGTTCAATCCTTTTTCAAGGAGGAACAGACGACCCCTAATTTAATAGCAGCCTGGGTTGCTTTGTTTTGCGCTGCTATTATGTATACCGTATACGTATATAATCGTAAAATTGCAAAAGAAACAAAAAGTAAGGCACTAGAAGCGGCTGCAAAAGACAATTTATCTGATGTTCTCGTGAGTGTAGGGACAGTTATTGGTATTTTCGGTTCACAATTTCAAATGCCTCTTCTTGATCCAATTGCAGCACTTATCGTCGGCATCATTATTTGTAAAACAGCTTGGGATATTTTCAAAGAAGCGTCACATCTGTTAACAGATGGCATTGATCCAGACAAAATGAAGAAATATGCCGAAACAGTAAAAACCATTGCAGGCGTTGAACACATTGTGGACATACGAGCACGCATGTATGGAAATCAAACGTATGTTGATATTACTATCGAAGTAGACGCACACATGGACGTAAGTGAAAGTCATCGTATTACTGATGAAATTGAAGAAAAGCTGCAACAAAAACACAATATTTGGTACACACATATTCATGTGGAACCTATGCAAAAAGAACCTATGCTCACATAGGCTCTTTTTATGTAAAATAAAATGGATTGAAATTAACCCATAACGAATCATTGATTAACTTGATACAGAAGATTTATTGTCGGCTACTTGCGGGATAAATGTTTGATGAAACATGATACATAAAACAAGCCAACTTCCTCCAGCAGCCCAGCCCGCTAAAATATCAGACGGATAATGTACCCCTAAATATATACGACTAATAGAAATGGAAAAGATAAAAAAGCAGGCAATAACAATAAGCAATACTTTTTGATGCAATTGTAGGCGATGTTCGGTAATTGTAATGTATGCAATAAACCCAAGAAATGTAACAGCATTCATCGCATGTCCGCTCGGAAAGCTGTAACCTGTCGCCGTAACAAGTTGTGATATATCAGGTCTTGGTCGTTCATACCATAGCTTTAACATATAGTTCATATGGCGCGAACCATAAAAATTTATCATTAACAAAATGGCTGTCATGTATCGTCTTCGAATCAAGAAATACATAAACAGGATAAACAATACAGGAAAATATACCTTTTTTGATCCAATATAAGACATCCATACAAAATAAGCGGTAAAATATTCGTTACGAAAGCTTTGTATATAATTACTTACTACATGATCAAATTGATCAATGAAAGATGTTTGATAAGAAAAAGATAGTACGACAAAACCAATGAGTAAAACAAATAGTAACATATATAAATGTCGATATCTCTTCATCTGCATAACCTCACTATACAAAAATGGAGCGGGTGTTTTATTTTCCCTCTCCATTTCTTTTTTATGCATGAATTACCCAGAAATATAATTGTTAATTTTTTGCTGCATTGTTGGAATATCTTCACGCTTCACTGTAAAACGTAAAACTTTTTCATCCATATCTAAAGCTTCAGATAATAGTCCAGCAATTCCACTTGCTTTCCGATCTACTTCCATCACAATTTCTAAACTATCATACGAACGCGGGATGATCAGCAGTTCTAATTCATCGAGCTTTCCATAATATTGCCCGGATACAGGAACAAACTCAAACTCTTGTGCGAATGGTACATGATCGCGCAAACGGTATGGAAGTTCTTCACATTCCGTTTGACGAAGATGAAATCCAAGATTTTGGACTGCATCTAATACACTTTTTAACAATAAGTTGGGAAGTATTTGAACGTAATCACGATCACTTGGATCAATGCTACGTTTAATATCTAGACCAGTCTGTACCCAAACTGTTTTCATTCCAAATGTTAATGGTGCTTCAATCGGCATTGGGAAAGAAAATGGAATTTCTCGTTTTTCATTTATCCCGATCGTTATAGGAGTTGTTAAGCGCACCTTTTTTAAATCATATGTTGAACTCATTTTTTTATCATCCACTTCACGAATATATGTCGTAGATAACGTTAAATAAATGCTATCAATCTCTTGTTCTACTGATCCACCAGTAATATGTACAACCCCTGTAATTTCTTCTCCGATGAGCCATTCTTCTTGCGTTAATACAGTATCAACTTTTGCACTGCCAATACCAACGCTTGCTAAAAACTTTTGGAACATGTATCTCCCATCCTTTCTATTATACAGCGCACATCTTCTATTAGTTCTTGTACATTTTCGTAATACGGCTCTTTCATTTGTAACATCCGCATAATTACGTCACTGCTATTTGCTGATAATGTTAATTCTTCATACCAAGGTCTTTCTTCTTTTGCAGATTCATAACTAGAATACAACAAAAACAAAACAAAATGTCCTAGTGCATAAAAATCACTACGATAATGAATTTCACGCATAGATGCTTGTTCCCCTTTATAAGATTGAGCACGTTCATCATTTTCACCAATAAAGCGAGCTAATCCAAAATCAATAATAGATATTTCATCACCATTCATTAAAATATTAGGAATTCGCAAATCGCGATGCACAATACCTTGACTATGAAAATAAGAAACGACATGAAGTACTTTATATAAAATAAGAAAAACTTCTTTCTCTGTATACATTTCTCCATATTTGAAAATAAAATCTTCAAATGTCTTCCCGCGCATTTCTTCCATTATAAAAAAAGGTTCTTTTCTCCATGTAAAACTATGAAAAAAACTAGGAATCGCATGGTGTTCTAACTGCTGTAAAATCGCTTGCTCATATGTAAACGATTTCCTACCTGATGCGTAGCGCTGCTTACTTTTTCGAAGTTGTTTTAATACTTTTTTCTCATGAGACAACATGTCAGTAACAAGATATGTAAAACCATAACTTCCCATACCAAGAATGCGTTGAATTTGATACCGCTGTGCAACGACAGTATCGATGGACAGCGGTCGATCAAACCATGCCAATACTTTTTGAAAATTCATCAACTACTAGAGAAAAAACTGCCACTTTTATGTTTTCTTTTATAATGATGATGCCCATACCCATGAGATGGACGATGCTTATGATGATCGCTGCTAGAATACGAACGATGTCGATGTCGATAATCACTACTGGAATAAGAGTGGTGCTTATGTTTATTCCCTAGCAAAGAATCAATAATTTTTTTGAACATTTCTTCACCTCTTCAGAAAATTTTCACTTTCATTATACCAAATACAACACGATATGGTGATATTAGTTTTGTAATTTATGCGATGCAAAAAACGACGAGTCTATCCCGTCGTTACTTTCCTTCATCATCTTCGTCAAATACTTCATCAATCATACATTTCTCTAACAAATAATCGAATGCAATATCTGCAAGATCTTCAATTTCTTCGCGCTTTGGTACATAACCTCTCGCAATTAATTGCTCATAAAAAAATTCCGCAATTTCTTCCGTATCAATCACGACCTCTATTTCCTTCATGAGCATCACCCCTTTAATTCTGTTTTATGAAGAAAAATAGAAATTATGTATAACAATAGAAAAACATTTTTCTTTTCTTACTAGATATATAGGTTATACAAGAAGACACTTTTGCATAACATGTAGTACAAGCTATATAAAGGAGGAAAACACAATGGAATATAAACAAAAAACAATACATACAGAAGAAGGTTTTGTACATGAAGATAAATGGGTGGACAAACTAATTTCTATATTTATTATCTTTTTAACAATTGTAGGCATACCATATACAGCTTTTATTTTCTTTCAATTCCTGCTCTCTTTCTAAGTTATTTTTTCTCGGATAATTTGATTAAATAATTACGTACAACTTCCATCACAATTTTATACTCTTCATCTTGAAATGTTTCATATAATGTTCTGTAATCATTAAAAATATCTAGTAAACCATCAATAATTTCTTTTCGATTCGTTTTTATACTTACTTTTTTCGAATTATTAATAGACTTTAATTTACCTAAATCAAGCTTATTCATACCTGCCTTATCTTGTTTCATTTTCTTTAAAATGATATTTGCTGTTTGTGCATTCGCTATAAGTGCCAAATCAGATTCATCCGCTTCTAGCCACTCTCCATCTGTAATACGAGATAATTCATAAATTGTATCTTCCCATGCATCATTTTTATAACGCCATACTTCCGTCCGGTAGCCAACAACACGAAATACATCTTTTTCATAGCCTGTTACTTGAACGAGATCACCAAACGTAAATTTATAGTGCAGTTCAATCCACTCGGATTCGCCATCTTTCATTTCTTGTTCCGTCACAAGCTGTAATGTATGTTCTACGTAAAATCCATCGTGATTGTTCACTTCGTATACATAAACGCCATCTAGTATTTTTATATTTGTTATATTTCTAAATTTATTTGATGAATAACCATTTACGATTAAAAGGTTATCGCCTCCTTGTAAATGTAAATAAAAAAGAAAAACCGTATACCTTAGTGGCACACGAGTTTAATTTGGTTTGTCTTTTATTTTATCATTTTCTTGATTATCTAGAACATTCGGATTATTAAACTTATTGTACAATTCAATTAGTCCCTTGGCTGCCTTCACCGGATCAAAGGTTCCTCTTTCTCCATATTTTACTTTCACAATGAAATCACCTCGTTGCAGAATATGCATGAAGTTTTTGTTTGGAATCTTGTCTCAACGTATTTTTTCCTTGTTATCATTCCCCATTTTTCTCCTCCTCCCACCGAAACAGTCCGAACTATATAGCAGTATCTTGGAGAAGTGATTTCCCTCTTTAAAATTCCGATAATTGACGATGAACTTTTAGTCAAAATTTGTTTTTAAAACCTTTTTTCCGTAACCATTGTTCAATCAGCGTCCAACTTGCGTTCACCTTCTACACTTTCCATTCAACAATTACCTCACTAAATTTAGAATGAATCCAGTCATTGGTCTGGATGTTGTATATCACAACTCTTAACTATTTAAATTCAGGTAAATACACACACATTATCAATCTACTAAATTACATAACTAATAATCATGTTCAGTTAGATAATATGGAATAATCTTATCTATCATGCAGTAAACTCCAACACCTTCCAGGTACATCTGTTTGAAACATTTGAATGTTTCCTGTATCAGCTACTGTCACATAACAGGTTTTTCCATCAGGGCCTCCAAATGTAAGGTTATTACATTTTTTTCCGGTAAAGTGAATTTCGCTTAGAAGATGACCATCAGGTGATACCTTTGCCACCACACCTTTGCCAATGCGAGTTACAAACAAATTTCCAGCCATATCACAACGCATCCCATCAAGTCCAAAATCGGTAAACTCTATAAGTAAGCGTTTATTACTTAATTCGTAGTTACTTGATAGATCATATACCCATATTTTTCTTTTCTCTGTTTCATTTACATATAGTTTTTTATCATCAGGGCTCACTTCAATTCCATTAGTCGTTCCCATATTGGTTTCTAATAAATGAGTGACCCCGTTTTTATCAATACGCCATAATTGTCCTGTTGATTCGCTCCAGTTGGGATCACTAGCGAATAAAACACCTTGATTGGTTATCGCTAAATCGTTAGGCTGGTTCATATCAGGGTTATGAGCAAACACTCTTATTTCTTTTGTTTCAATATTAACTGCGAATATATTATGTTTAACATAATCTGCAATGAACAAAGTTCCATTACGGTCAATACGTGTCCCGCTTCCGATACTACCCTTAGGCAGTTCAATAAAGACACTACTATTCCCATTTGGAGTTACTTTGCCAATCGTGCCTGATTTTTTAAAGTTAACAGCGTAAATATTCCCTTTTTTATCACATGAAGGACCTTCTATTCCAGCTGTAAATTTATGTGGTTTCGTTAGCATTTTGCTCTTTAATGATTCAACACCCATGATTTAAATCTCCTTTCCTATTTAAAAAATATTGACAAACTATTAAGCTGTTTTTGTTGAAGTACAGTTTGTCACAATGTCTCATAAGACTTGCATCCCATTTATCTTCAACTTTTTATATTTAACAAATGGAGGAATCCAAAAAACATAACTGTAGTTAGGGTCTTCTACTTCACATTGAACTTGATCGATTCAATTAAAGTAAATTTATAATCCTCGGAAACAACTCGTTTCTTTTAGAATTACATACCTCTGTTCAGCCGGTAGTTTAAATGGCATGACTCATCATGCCATAAGCAGTAAGAATATTGGAGCTATTTATAGCCATTCGATTTCAATCATGACTTCGGGAACCTCTTTTTTTGTATTATGATTTGTAATCGCATTGGTTGAGAACCAGATTTTTTTTATGAACGTTTTAAAGAAAGCATTACAGTTTTCGGAGTCATATGTCTCTATCTTATCTAACATTTCAATAATTTTTTCTAACCGTCGTTGTTCTTCATCTGTATTCTTCAAGTTTTTTAATTGAATATCAACTAATTCAAGCTGTTGCTTAACCTGTTTGATTTGTTCCTCGTTCTCTTCACTCATTACAAGAAATTCACTCTTTCTTATTTCCCCGTCTGCTCTCATTATTGTTAAATTTTTTTGTCTCTTTTCATATCTTTCTAATTGCTTTTCTAATGAGTCCATTTGTGAAAGGAATTTATTTTCTTCATCCGTAATATCAAGAGATTTTAATTTCTGAATGGTCTTTTCAAGATCCTCCTTCTTTTCTTTTACCTTATTAATTACGTAATCTTCTACAGGAAGATACTTATGTCCCCTATCTCTGCATTTATTATTGCTTATTTTGTAAAAACAAGATTTAATAAAATCAGTTCCGTTACCATCAATTTGGATGTATCTTTTTCTTCCACAGCAATTACAATAAATTAGGTTTTGAAGTCTTCGGGTTACTTTCCTTTTATTAAAAAAATTTCCTGTTGTGTTTTCTTCAAGTATTTTTTGAACTTCTAACCATTGTTGCTTTGAGATGATTGGTTGATGGGCATTTTCTACAAAAACCTCATCAACAACTCTCCCGTTTACCCTTCTACAAGCTTTGACTACCCCATAATATACAACATTTCTTCTTATTGATGAGATATGAGAAGTCGTTAGAACCTTACCACTTCTACTCCTCCAACCTAGCAAATCTAATTCTTTGGCTATTTCGTTTGCACTAACTCTTTCTAAAGTCTTTTGGAATATGTATCTAATTATTTTTGCTTCATCCTCAACAATGACTAATCTTTGATTTTTGTCCTTTTCATATCCCAAAGGTGCCTTATTACTCATTGTCCATCTTCCTTGTTCTGCTGCTGCCAATCGACCTCGACCCAAACGCTTTTTAATTTGCTTATATTCAAAATTTGCCATCATTGCTTGAAAAGAAAATAACATTTCATTACTTTCTTGATTTAGATCAATAGCACCCTGTGGTGTTAATATTTTGATGTCATGTGCAATCAACACTGATTTAATTTGTTCAGCATATGCATTGTCACGAGAAATCCGGTCTATATCCATTACCAAAAGATAATCGTATTCATCTAATTTACTTAACAATAAATTCAGCTGAGGTCTTTGTATGTTTACACCACTCGAAATTTCTTGATAAATGTCATATGTCAACTTATGTTGCTTTGCAAGTTTAATTAGAGCATTTCGATGATTTGTTAAGATATCCTCAATATCTAATTGTTCTTCATTCCTAGATAAACGTAAATACATAGCAGCCAACGCCATTTTATAGCCCCCAATGTGTCATATTAAATTCATAACACATAACCAATAAAAATAGAAAATTAACATTTGTGACTTTACCAACGGTACCATATAACGTAATCACGACTATATCTCCTATATTGTATTTGGGCTGCTTTTTTCTCGTCATGTCTCTCTCTCTCCTTTTCAAGTCGTGATTTTAAGTATGTGACGATAACAGTATATGCGACCCATTACAAAAACGCTTATCACATGAGGTTGTATAATTGAATATTTTTTTCATGAAAAAATACACTCCTCTATAGGAGTGTACATAACACAAATTAAAAATGAATAGTGGTAAAACGATCTGAAAATAGGCGTTTCACTCTACTGCTCTTGCATATATAATTCCCATGCGCAATCAAAAATGCTCATACTTTCTAATGAACCGCTTAACTCTAAGTATGAACTAATTTCATCATAATCTTCCGATTGCTTCGGAAAACTATGATCTTCATATATTGTTTCCGCCAAGTCGCATAGTTCATCTTTCAATAAAGAAGCACGGTGCTTCATCATATAATGATAAAATGACTTTTTCAATACTATTCCCTACCTTTCTAACTTGGCTACATTATACAAGGCAAACAAGAAAAAAACCAGCATGAAAAATGCTGGTTAAAAATCAAAATAATTTCGCTTTAGTAAACGAGGGCGCTCCATGAGTTCTGTATATGTGACTTGTTTTGGCAAATCTTTCGTATAAATTAAAAAGAGCTGATCTTCAATTTCTTTTACAATAGCCTCTGATTGATAATACATTCCACAAGTTGAACATGCGATACAAGGTGTTTCTTCAATTGTAATTGTTTGTGTTCCATCTGGTAATTCCCAGTAGACAGTATTTACACTTTCAATTGCTTCTTCACCTTCACACCACATACATCTCATACTGCATCTCCCTCAGTTTTTTTACTCTCATTTAATTTTTCCATTTGTGCTTGATATTTTTTATCTTTCAACTCGTCACGCTTTTCACGTTTATCTTTTAATGAAGCATGCGTATTATTTGTTTCATAATCTTTGCGGCGATTCATACGTTGCAAGCCTTCTGGTACAAGATTAAACTTCTTATCACTCATCAGTGCTGCTATACCAACATCAGAATTCTTTTCTTCATAAGTAGGATAAATTTCTTTGAAATATCCTTCTGCTCTGCCTGCTACATAATTCTCTGGCTCTGGATACGTTGTAATAACACCTTCAAAGTTGCGAAGAACAACTTTGTCAGCACTTTGTGAAATAATATAATTTGGCTGAACAGCAATTTTACCACCGCCGCCCGGTGCATCTACAACAAATGTTGGCACTGCATAACCAGACGTATGTCCGCGTAACCCTTCAATAATTTCAAGGCCTTTAGAAACTGGTGCACGGAAATGGCCAATTCCTTCAGATAAGTCACATTGATAAATATAGTAAGGACGCACGCGAATTTTTACTAAATCGTGCATCAATTTTTTCATAATTGGTACGCTATCGTTAATACCTGCTAAAATAACAGCTTGGTTTCCAAGCGGTACACCTGCATTCGCAAGCATTTCACAAGCAAGTTTAGATTCTTCTGTAATCTCAATAGAAGTATTAAAATGTGTATTTAACCAAACTGGATGATATTTCTTAATGATATTGCAAAGGTTTTCCGTAATACGCTGCGGAAACACAACAGGAGCTCTCGTTCCAATGCGGATAATTTCCACATGCGGAATTGCACGTAAATTCTTTAAAATGTACTCTAAAATGTTATCGTTAATGAGAAGTCCATCACCGCCAGAGATTAACACATCACGAACTTGCGGCGTTTCACGAATATAAGCAATCGCTTCGTCTAATTGCTTCTTTGGAACTCCCATTCCAATTTGTCCACTAAAACGACGACGTGTACAGTAACGACAGTACATAGAACATTGGTTTGTTACTAGGAAAAGAACACGATCTGGATAACGATGTGTTAATCCTGGAACTGGTGAATCTTCATCCTCATGAAGCGGATCTTCTAAATCGTACTTCGTTTTATATAATTCCTCTGAAATCGGTACAGATTGCATACGAATTGGACAACGTGGATCATCTGGATTCATAAGGGATGCATAGTATGGTGTAATGTTTAATGGGATTGTTTTTGTTGAAATTTTAACACCTTCTTCTTCTTCCGGTGTTAAATTAATTACTTTCTTTAAATCATCTAATGTTTTAATTGTATTTGTTAACTGCCAAATCCAATCATTCCATTGCTCCTCTGTAACATCTTTCCATAATTCAATCTCTTTCCAATGACGTTCTGGTTTATATACGTCGTGTAACATTGCCATTCCCCCTTTTTCAAACGCTCACTATTTATTAAAGCAATAATCATGCCAACTTTAACGGTTACGTCTAGACTTTGATTCCCTTCTATTCGTACAACCTTGACTATTACAAGCTTCTTGACTATAAAAATATCGTTTTATTCGAAAGAAAAATAAAAATACCCCTTTAAAAAACAGAATTTTCTTTATTTATATATATGTAAGCGCTCATTTATTGGTGCAAATGCACAAAAACCTGCCAATTATTCGGCATATTTCGTATATTTATTTAATTTATACTGCAAAGTTTGTCTTGGAATACCTAACAACTTTGCAGCTTGCAAAACATTCCCTTTCGCTTCTAACATCGCTTGTTCAATCAACTCTTTTTCCGTTTTGTAAAGCGCTTCCCGAAGCGGTAATATCGGATGTTTTTGCGGATGCGGCATTTGCCGAAACGAACGTGGCAAACAAGATAACGTTAGCATTTTCCCTTCCGCTACAATGACCGCATGCTCAATCATATGCTTTAATTCGCGTACATTACCTGGCCAATGATACTGAAGCAATCTCTCTTTTGCATCTTCACCTATACCAATCACATTCTTTTTATATTCTTTGTTGTAAGCCTTCAAAAAGTACGGGGCTAGCAATAAAATATCTTCCTTTCGCTCGCGAAGCGGCGGAATAAATAAAGAAAACACATTTAATCGATAATATAAATCTGTACGAATTTTATTTTCACGAAGGCACTCATCTGGAGGTTGATTCATTGCTGTAATTACGCGCACATCAACTTTTCTTGTTTTATTATCACCAATGCGGCGAATGATACCATCTTCTAATACGCGAAGCATTTTTGCTTGTAAATCTAACGGCATCGAATTGAGTTCATCTAAAAATAATGTACCACCGTCCGCAAGCTCAAATAAACCTGCGCGCTCTATGGCACCTGTATAGCTGCCTTTTGTTGTTCCAAACAGCAAGCTCTCAAGTAATGATTCTGGCAAGGCAGCACAGTTTTGAGCGATAAACGCGTTATTTCTTCTTTTCGATGCTTCATGTATTGCTTGTACAAATAGCTCTTTTCCCGTTCCTGTTTCACCGTAAATAAGTACGTTCGCATTAGTAGTCGCAACCTTTTGTGCCAGCTGTTTCGTCTGTAAAAAGCGCTTATCATTCGTTATAATCGTATCGAATGCTACATGTCTGTATGGTGCTTTTCTCGCTGGTGATCGCTTCATTTTCGACTGCAAGTCAGCAATTTTTTCTGTCAACTTTTGCATAGTAGAATAATCTTTTGCAATTTCAACAGCGCCAGCAATGCGTCCTTCTATAAAAATCGGTAGCGTTGTATTCACCGTATAAACATCTTCTCCACTTTGATTTTGGTATCGCTGCACTTGATGTAGGATTGGCTTTTTCATTTGCAATACCTTTAACAGTGTACTCGTTTCTGGTGTTAACGAAGGAAATGCCTCTAATAAATACTTACCAAGTACATCTTCTACATTCGATCCATCATGTTTTGCTGCTACTGTGTTATAAAAAATAGTAACTCCATTTTCATCTACCGCGTGAATGGCTTCATCAATGCTACTTAAAATCGCTTCAATCACTTCTTGTGTTGAAATCGCCAGCAACGTACTCTCCTCCTTTGCTCAAAAATCAGCAATTATTGTGCCAGATTTTGAGCACCTACCGCTAAAATGAAACTCCCATCAGCGAGGACTTTTTCTCCCCCACTTATGGAAGTTGAACAAATTGATTCTTTTCGAACCTTTATTTCTCTCTTATACTATGTACTAAATACGGGATAAATCCTTTGCCCAAACGTTCATATCCTCTAACTTATCAAAAATATAACAGTTATTTGCGAGCCGTCCTGTGTACGTATATCCAAGCTGATAAAACGCTGCGTTCATACCAAATGAAAGTGCCCGTGCGATTGTATACGAACAAAAAATACCTCTCTCTTGCAGTTCTTCTTCTAACTTCATAAGTAAACTTTTCATAAAACCATGCTTTCGATACTCTGGCAATGTTGCGCAATTTGTTAGTTCTGCATTTCCTTCTTTTACATTCATCTCTGCTGAAGCGGTGCTTATAATCTTCCCTTCCGTTTCATACACGTAATAAATCGTATCTTCCTTCATCGTTTTCACAATATAATCGACTTTATTCAAAGGTGTTGGATAAATCTCAAATACTTTTCCAAATACGTCCGCAAGCTGCTTTGCATCTTCTTCTGTCGCTTTTCGCAAAACAAACTGTGCTGGTATTTCTTTTTCTATTACTTCCTTCGCAATTACACCACTTACAATTTCATCTTCCTTCACCCATTGCACACTATTTCGGCGTTCATCATCCCGATATTTCACCATAAAATATGCATCATGCCCCTGAAAGTATTGCGGAATACTTGCTTCTAATATAAAGCCAAGAGAGAGCCACTCAGAAACGTGCTCTCTCTTTCCTTTTATAATTAATTTCGTGAAAGAATGAGAGTTTGCGAGTTCTTCAACTTTATACATTACTTGTTCGACATTTCCCTTATAATGGTCAACTCGAATACGTTTATTAAAATAATCTAACGTGCCTTCTACTGTATAGTACTTCGTCTGTTCTGCAAATTCTTCGTAATATTTCATTTATCCACCTCGCACCAATCTAGCAGTGTGCATGCAATAATTTTTGCTGCTGCGATCATTTTATCAATTTCAATATATTCATTTGGATAATGTGCGACTTTCGTTTCACCTGGACCAAACACGATAGTTGGAATATTTGCGATTTGTGTAAATAAGCCTCCATCTGTTCCCCACGGTGATGCCTCAATAATTGGCTCTGTACCTTCAATATGTACAAAATTGCCCTTTAGCGTCGTCATAAGCGGATGTTTTTCTTCTAATTCACCAGGAACCCACCTTGCGCCAAACCATTCTACTTCTACTGGATGTTTTGCAAACCATGGATCTACCTGATTTAACTGTCCTATCCAATTTTCAAATTCTATTTTTGCCTCTTCCATACTTTCATTCGGCGCAACACCATATCTTCCTTCTAAAGTAAGAAAATCTGGTACAGAGCTTGGCCAGCTCCCACCTTCAATTTTCCCGATATTAATCGGAATTGGAATCGAGATTTCTTTATATAAAGGATCTGTAATCCGTTCATTTCGTTTTTCTTCTAGCTTTCTCACATGCCTCACAACAAGCATGCTTTTTTCAATAGCACTTACACCTTCATAACGTGTCCCACCATGTGCAGCTTTCCCTTTTACGAATAAACGAAACCACATTGAACCTTGTTGTTTCGGGAAAAATTTCATATTCGTCGGCTCTGGGATAATCACACCATCTGCCTCGTAGCCTCGTAAAAGTGCTGCAAGCGTACCTGCGCCGCCGCTCTCTTCTTCTATTACACTTTGAAAATATACATCTCCCTTTAGAGAAATGCCTGTTGCTACAATTGCTTCGATTGCCAGCATGAGCGATACATTACCACCTTTCATATCGGTTGTACCGCGCCCGTATATACGATTCCCAATTTGTTCTCCTGCATACGGATGATGCTCCCACTGATTCACATCTCCTTCTGGCACAACGTCGATATGACCATTTAAAATCATCGACTTTCCGCCACCGCTTCCCTTTAAAGTTGCTACAATATTGGGACTATCAGTAAAGTTTGTACGCGGTGAAACGAAATACGGATGATCTTTCATTTTCGTAAACGACGGCTCCCAAATATCCAAATCTAAACCAAGCTCACGAAGCTTTTCAATTACAACTGCCTGTGCTCCGCTTTCATCTCCACTTGTACTTTTTTCTTGAA
Source organism: Bacillus sp. 103mf (assembly GCF_900116295.1). Taxonomy (GTDB): domain Bacteria; phylum Bacillota; class Bacilli; order Bacillales; family Bacillaceae_G; genus Bacillus_A; species Bacillus_A bruguierae. Next base: position 94,172 of record NZ_FPAF01000005.1, on the reverse strand, counting down.
TTAAACGTTTTAATAATTTCACACTCATATTTTCATGACTTTCAATATATTCACACACTTGTTTTTTATATTGCTCCAATTGTTACATCTCCCTTCAGTCAATCACTAGTAAAGACGGACTTACATGAAAAGCAGCTTCTGTGCATTTTTTTACATCTTCTACTGTGAACGGACTCATTAATTCTTGCAGCATTAATCCTTCGGGCGTTACTTCCATTACTGCCATATCTGTAATAATTATGTCCACACATCGTTTTGACGTAAGCGGCAGCGTACACTCTGAAACAATTTTTGATTTTCCATATTTATCGACATGATTCATTACAACGACAACACGTTTTGCCTTTTGCGCTAAATCCATGGCACCACCAATTCCTGGTACACGCTTACCTGGTACAATCCAGTTTGCTAAGTCACCTTTTTCACTTACTTGCAGTGACCCGAGAATGGTAATATCAAGTAATCCTTTTCGAATCATCCCGAATGCCGTGCTACTATCAAAATAACTAGCTCCGGCAATAATCGATGTTGGCAAGCCAGCTGCATTACATAAATTTTCATCCTCTTCTCCTTTTATCGGTGTTGGTCCCATACCAACAATGCCGTTTTCCGCATGAAACATAACATGCATATCATCTGGCAAGTGATTTGGAATAAGAGATGGGATGCCAATCCCCAGATTCACAATCATTCCGTTTTGAATTTCCTTCGCAGCACGCTTTGCAATTTTATTGCGAACATCTACTCCCATGCCCATTTCCAATTCACTCCTCCCGATGGAACGATATAATCAACAAATACACCAGGCGTTATAATCTCTTCAGGATCGAGTTCCCCAAGAGGAACAATTTCTTCAGCCTCTACAATCGTAATATCTCCAGCCATTGCGACATGTGGATTCATATTGCGTGCACTTTTATCAAACACGAGGTTTCCAAACGGATCTGCTTGTTTCGCAAACACGATGGACACTTCTGCGGTTAATGCGGTTTCAATCAAATATGTCTTCCCATTTATTTCAACTGTTCGTTTTCCTTCTTCTACAATTGTATCCATTCCAACATCAACAAGAACACCACCTAGCCCGACTCCTCCAGCTCGAATTCGTTCTGCCAATGTACCTTGAGGAGAAAATTCAATTTGCAATCTTCCTTCATTTAACTGCCGTCCTGCATTTGGGTTTGAACCGATATGCGATGTAATTAATGACTTTACACGCTCATTTGTCACAAGGCGACCAATTCCAACATCAGGAAAACCAGTATCATTACCGATTAAATGTAAATCATGAATTCCTTTATCTAAAATCGCTTGAATTAAAGAGGGAGGGGAGCCAATACCTCCAAACCCTCCAAACATAAGCGTCATCTCATTATGAAAATATGGCATAACATCTTGTATTGTTTTTAGCTTTCTAAATGTATTTGTAATAGTTGTCATGCGATACTATGCCCTCCTTTTTGTGTCATTTCCTCTACACTCTTCGCAAAAATATGAAGTAGTTCATCAAGCTCTGCATATGTAGTCGTAAGCGGCGGCGCAACTAACAATGCACTATCTTCCTTACCCGCTTGCCCTGATACAGCTTGGTATAAAAGAAGACCATTTTTCGCCGCAACCGAAATAAGTTCAGATGCTTTTGTAAACGGTTGCAATTCTACTCCAATCAGAAAACCTTTCCCGCGTACATCAGCAATAATTGTCGATTGTTGCTGCATCTTTTGCAAACCTGCAATTAAATATTCCCCTTTTTCAGCAGTTTCTTCTGGCAAATGGTGCTTTTCTGTATATTCAATTACCGCTAAAGCTGTTGCTGCAGAAAGTGGATTTGCGCTCAATGTATGCCCACTCATCACAGAACGTGATCCCCGTAAAATCGGTTCCATCACACGATCACTTACCATCGTTGCAGCAATTGGCGCATAGCCAGCTGCTAACCCTTTTCCGAGCGTCATAATATCCGGCTGGACACCCCAGTGTTCCATCGCAAACCATGCTCCAGTGCGGCCAAGTCCTGTCATAACTTCATCAGCAATAAATAAAATATTATAATGCTCACAAATATCCTTAATCACCTTATAATAATCTTTCGGTGGTACAACAGCTCCCCCAGCTGCACCGATAATCGGCTCCGCAATAAACGCTGCAATATGCTCTGCTCCAATACGTTCAATGGATCGCTCTAACTCTGTTGCGCACGAAAGTTGACATGTCGGATACACCTTTTGGACTGGACAACGGAAACAATACGGGGCTGGTAATGTCGGGTAATCTTCCAATATGGAAACAAAACGTTGCCTACGCAGCGGATGCCCAGACATGGATAATGCTCCCATCGTAATTCCGTGATAACTCATCCAACGCGATAAAATTTTATGTTTCCCTTGAATACCTCGTTCTTGAAAATGTTGAATTGCAATTTTCATTGCCGTTTCATTTGCCTCTGTACCGCTATTCACGAAGAAGCTCCAATTTAAATCCCCCATATTTAAGTCGCTCAGCTTTTTTGCGAGCTTCTCTGCCGGTTCGCTCGTAAACTGCGAACGATACACAAAGGCAATCTCCTCCGCTTGCTGCTTAATAACTTCTGCAATCTCCGTTACGCCATGTCCGATACTTGCTGTAATCGCTCCTGACGAACCATCAAAATATTTATTACCGTTTTGATCATATAAGTAAACACCTTTCCCGTGTGAAATCATCGGATACGGTTGACCAACAAGTGGCTTAATTAAGTAATCACGCATGACGTTCCCCCCGTTTCTTCAACTCATATATAAATATGTAGAAAATCAATTCTTCTTTCATAAAAAAATTCTCTGCCTAAGCAGTGATTCTATTAAAAAGTCATTATTATAGAATATAAAAATAAATGCATAAAAACAAAATAGAAAGAAATTTCAGAAATAATAATCTATAAATCAACAATGTTCTCTCTAATCCCCCCCATCCAAGCAAAACCAGCAACTAAAAATCTTCTTACTCCTCTCTTCTAAAATATCATTTAAAATGAAAGTATGTTGCTAATGTGTAAACTTCGACAGCACTCTGAGGATTTTCCTTCTTGCTTCTTCATTTTGTTTCATATACTTTCAAACAAATTTAGACAAAATTTTCATAAAAAGAAACTCGTCCTATGATAAGACGAGTTTCTTCTATAAATATATATTATCCTACTACAACTTCTTCTCTTTTTTCTGTTTTCCTTGTTAAATGTTCTACGATATTACGAGCAATTTGAACACCGCATGCACTTGCTTGTGCGAGTCCGCGTGTAACTCCAGCGCCATCTCCGCCTAAGTATAGGCCGGAAATTTCGGATTCAAAATGTTCGTTTAGTTTTGGTCTTGCGGAGTAGAATTTCGCTTCTACACCGTAAAATAATGTATGTTCAGATGCAATACCTGGTGTGACATGATTCAATGCTTCTGTCATTTCAATTAAGCTTTTCATTGTATTGTATGGCAATACAAGACCTAAGTCTCCTGGTACTGCTTCTTTTAATGTTGGCTCAAGAAACCCTTCTTGAATACGCTTCGGCGTAGAACGACGGCCTTTTAAAATATCTCCATACTTTTGTACCGTAACTCCACCCATTGAAATACGATTTGCTAAGCGTGATACTTCATGTGCGTATTCGTTCGGCTGATCGAACGGTTCAGAAAATTGATGTGATACTAAAAGCGCAAAGTTTGTATTATCACTTCCTAGCACAGGATCTTTATATGCATGACCATTCGCTGTCATAATACCAGAGTGATTTTCAACAACAACATGACCAGACGGGTTACTACAGAATGTGCGTACTCGCGTTCCCACAGATGTGTTGAATACGAATTTCCCTTCATAGAGATGCTTATTTATTTCTTCCATCACGATATTTGAAGTTTCAACGCGAACACCGATGTCTACTTGGTTCGTGCTCATTTTTAAACGGCGTTTTTTCATAATTTTTGTGAGCCAAGCAGATCCATCACGCCCTGGTACAATGACTACTTTTTTCGCTGATAGTATTGTTCCATCTTTTAAAACAATTCCACGTACAGTATGTTCATTCTCTGCTTTTTCAGTTACGATGTCGTCTACTTCCACTTTAAATTTCATGTCAATTTTCTCTTTTAAATATTCAAAAATGCTTTTTAAAATTTCTAAGTTTTGTTCTGTTCCTAAGTGACGAACTTGTGCACGCAATAGTTTTAATCCTGCTGCATAAGCACGCTTTTCAATATCACGAACTTCATCCGTTAATGGATCTGTAATTGATGTAGTTGCGCCGTGTGCTAAGTTAATTTCATCTACATATTTGATTAAGTCCAATACTGTCGATGGAGATAAATAATCTGTCATCCAACCACCGAATTCACTTGTAATGTTAAATTTACCATCTGAATATGCTCCTGCCCCGCCGAAGCCATTTGTGATTGAGCATGCTGGTAAACATCCTGCATACTCTTTCTTTCCAGCAGCAGGCGGACATTTCGTTATTTTCTTCTGAAGAATCGGACAATTGCGCCGATAAATATCATGTCCTTTATCAATTAATAGCACTTTTGCATCTGGCATTTTACCAATTGTTTCATAGCAAGCGAAAATTCCCGCAGGACCTGCACCTACAACAATTACATCATAGTTCGTATTCATATATTCATTCCCCCATTGCATTCCTTAGAAAACCCTTACTAAAGGTAGCATGTTCCATTTGGAATGTCAATAAAATTAACGAACGATTTTTAAAAATAATATTTAAACGTTCGTGAAAAATCCGTTTTTTATGTATATAAAATTAAAAAAAGCATCAAAAACAAAAAAGAACCGATTAATCCATCCCGTATCATTGAACAGCAAGACCCCCACCTCAAGATTGAAAAAGGCAAAAAAGCTAGGTGGAGGATAACTGCTGGCATGCGCCCGATTGGGCAGGCTTTCCATCAGTGGAGGATGAAGCTCCCCACTGATGGAAGTTTCACTTTATTATTAATCGGTTCACCATGACGCTCTTTCTGCATAACTAGAAGCGTACGCAAGTAGCTCCAATAATAATTAATAAAATAAACAACACAACAATGATCGCAAAGCCATAACCATATCCACAGCCTCCAGCGCCATATCCACCGTAGCCATATCCACAGCCATAACCTGGATATCCTCCACCGTAACCCCACATAGTTTTTCACTCCTTACATCCATTTAAAATAGTTTACATTGACAAAATATGTAGGACAAACATCTATTTGTATGTGTGTTTGCCTAGAAATAAAAAAAATCTCCAGCTTAGCTAGAGATTTCATCTCCTTAAAGATTAGCAAGACTTTTTTGCATACCTTCTCATTGTGCATGCATATAGTTGTAATAATGATAATAGAGGGAGGCAAATCAATGAATTCATCTGAAGTAGAAAAATATGCCCAGCAAGCTGCAATGTATAAACAACTTGCTTGTTATTACAAATATACACATCCACAAAAATATATAGAGGTATACTTAAGACACTATGAGGCGGTGAAACAACTTGTACAAGCTTACGAGCAAAGCCGTGTATCACCACCGTATTCAAGCGAGCAAGCATTGCCCTCTTACGTTCGAATCTTACACGCTTCTCCTGATTCATCTGCCATTGATATTGTTATAAATGGACAAAAAGTAGTAAAAAACATTTCGTTTAAGCAATATAGCCCCTATCTTTCACTTACACAAGGGCAATACCGCGTTGATATCGTACCTGCTGGCGGGGAAACTCCCATCTTTTCAACTCTCACTCCTGTAATGGGAAATCATACATATACTCTTGCAGCAGTTGGTAATGTTAATAAACTGCAACTGTTAAATTTAACTGATAATACACCTCTTCCATATGGACAAGCAAAAATACGATTCGTTCATTTATCTCCCGATGCACCTCAAGTAGATGTAGCTTTAAAGGATGGAGAAAAACTGTTTGAAAAGGTTTCATTTAAACAATCAACAGATTATTTACAAGTGAGTCCTGGCGTAGCAGATATAGAAATAGCTGCTGCAGGAACAAAAAACATTATATTAACAATTCCTGAGGTGAAAATTGAGGCAAATAAGATTTATACGGTTGTTACGCTTGGTTATGCTCATAAATCTCCAAAATTGGAAAGTTTATTTTTGACAAATTAAATTTTCCACAAACACATAATTACATCTATATATAAGTTAAAAAACGACATAAAACCTCCTTTCTTTTTAGGGGAGGACGAGAGCATCTGGCCTTGCGTAGAAGCGGTCAAGGTCTTTTCCTGCCACATGCGAGGTTTAAAACAAAGGGAGCAAGCGAATACAGATCATATTATATTCTGCATAGCAGCGACTTATAAAGAAAAGCGGAAGCGGCTCGCTCAGAACAAGAGGGGGATGGAGCTTCTGACATAGAGGCGCTTTTTGCCTCAGTGGAAGACGCGAAGCCACCGACTGTTCTAGCCGCTGGAGCTGGATCATAAAGGAAAGCGGAAGCGGCTGTTTAGGCCCGTTGGCTAAGGTTCTGGTGTTTTTTCTTCTTGTGTGGAAGGTTCTTAGACATGAGGGCCTAGGAGGCAGAGCTAGACAAAGATGTCGAAAAATGAAGATGGATATATATAATTTTATAAGGTAGCCTTTATAATATATAATCTCGTTATTTTATTATTCTGCAAATGCTAAAAAAACAGAATAGAAAAAACAATCAATTTCTTTTATAATTTTATAGTAATCTATATATTTTCAGGAGGTTGCTCATGACTCATTTTGAAGAAAATTTAAAAAAGTACGCACAATTAGTTATACAAGTTGGGATTAATATTCAGAAAGGACAAACTCTCGTTATCCATGCACCTATTACATCTTCTCGCTTAGTTCGTGAATTATCAAAGCAAGCCTATAAATCCGGAGCAAAAAATGTCCATGTCGAATACTCCGATGAAGATTTAACGTTAATTAAATACTTACATTCACCACTAGAAGGTTTGAAGGAATTCCCTCACTGGAAAGCAAAAGGACTTGTTGAATTAGCGAAAAACAATGCTGCTTTTTTATATATTGCTGCATCTAATCCTACTCTTTTTCAAGACATTGATGCAGAAAGGCTTGCAATTGCTATGAAAACAAATGCCTCTGGTATGAAGGAACTTAACGAATATCGAATTAATAGTCAATGTAGTTGGTCAATTATCTCTATGCCAACCATTGAATGGGCCTCTCAAATCTTCCCTGAACTCGATGCCAAAGAAGGTGTCAATAAATTATGGGATCTTATCTTTAAAACTACAAGAGTAACTGATGATAACCCTATACAGGCATGGCAAAACCATATTCAATTATTAAATAGTAAAGCACATCATTTAAATGAGAAAAAGTATAAAAAACTACATTATAAATCTGACAAAACAGATTTAACAATCGAACTTCCTAATAACCACAGATGGTTAAGTGCACAATTTCAAAATAAATTACATACTCCATTTATACCGAACATGCCAACAGAAGAAGTATTTACTGTCCCATTAAAAAAAGGGGTAAACGGTGTAGTAAGGAGTACAAAACCCTTAAATTACGGTGGCACATTAATTAATAATTTCTCTCTGACTTTCCGTGAGGGAAAAGTTATAGATTGTTCAGCTGAAACCGGCTATGAAACTTTGAAAAAATTACTGGAAACAGATGAAGGAGCTCTGCATTTAGGAGAAATTGCGCTCGTCCCACACGATTCACCTATCTCGAATACAAACGTTATCTTTTTCAACACATTATTTGATGAAAATGCATCCTGTCATCTCGCATTAGGCAATGCACTCCCTATGTGTATTCAAAACGGTATTAATATGAGTAAAGCAGAGCTTCAAGAAAACGGATTAAATGATAGTATTACTCATGTTGATTTTATGATTGGATCTCCCAACCTCGATATTGATGGCGAAACATCAGGTGGAAAACTTGAGCCTATCTTTAGAAAAGGGAATTGGGCATTTTAATTTTTGTGTCAAAACATAAAAAATTTAGATTTTAAATACAACTGGCATGAAAAACTATTAACTCATTTTATATACTTCACATCTTGATATAACAACATTCCTTTTAACAAAAACACACCGTTCAAAATGAGAACGGTGTGTTTTTAAATGTAACAAACTACCACACTATGGCATTTCTTAAAAAATATATAAATCCATTTTCATTTTTCGACACACATGTCGCTGCTACACACGGCCAGATGCTCTCGCCCCTCTTAAAAAGAAAGACGTTCTTATGTGGCTTTTCAGCTTGTATATATAATCGATACAATGATCTACATCTCTACTATATACATTTATTACTTTTCAAACGAAATATGAAATTCTGTCCACTCTTTTGTTGACTTACATGTAATGGATCCTTTATGTTTCTCCACAATTTGTTTACAAACAAATAAACCAATCCCAGTTCCTAACTTTTTTGTAGTTACAAATGGTTCAAATATTGTTTCTATATTTTCCTGCGGAATCATTGGTCCATTATTTCTAATAAAAATATGTATTAACTCTTCATCTTCACACACATCAATAACAATTCTCTTACTTTCTTCTATTCCTTCAAGAGCGTCGATAGAGTTCATTAAAATATTTAAAAACACTTGCCTAACTTCACTTCGATATCCCATAAATGATATTGGGTGCGACAAATTTTTCTCGATAGAAACATTTGCATTTACTAAACTCGGATATAAGAATTGGATAATATCATGAAATAAATCATTCAACCAAAATTTTTCTGCTTCATTCCATATTTCTTTTTTTGACACAAGTAAAAACTGAGAAATTCTAAAATTTAATTGATCAAGCTCATGCGAAATAATATCTAAATACGGGAGATGCGGTTGATCCGATTTTAACAACTTTACAAATCCCATAATAGATGTTAATGGATTACGAAACTCATGAACAAAACTTGCTGACATTTGCCCTAATATTGTCAATCTCTCTTTATGCGTTTCGTTAATAAATTTTTGCTTTTCCTCCAAATTTTTCGATATAATTTCTGAGTATTTCAAAACCGTATAATAAATTAAACGATCAAAACAAATATGTATCTTTGCCATGATTGGTTTCAATTCACGAGCACTCACATCTAATTCACACATTGCTTCAAATAATTCATTCCGTCCTACATTCGCATTATAGACAAAGTCACCAATATTTGCATCTGCCCCCGCGCGCTCAATGGCAATTTTCTCACATAATGGTCTAATAAGTTCAATACCTTTCTCACTCATAATAAGCTCAATCATTAATGATAACAATTTTTCTCCGTTTTCATTAATTTCTTGTCTAAAAGGATCGTTTTCTGAAATAATAATTTTGTTTTTCCAGTTCTCTACGAATAGCTGTTTATTCATTTCTAAGTACGTACAAAACATTTTACTAATATCTTTATCGATCGGAAAAACCCCCATTCCCTCCATCTCCATACGAAAAACACCCTATATATTTTGAATATTAACACAAAAAACATTTTTCGTTAAGATACTATTGTCACATTTTGTTATTTCATGTTGATAAAATTTTTCAATATAGTATGTGAAATTATTTTTTTTGCATCCTTTTCATTTTTTTCATACAATAGAAACAAGAAAGGTGTGAAAAAAATGGTAAATAAAAATGTGGAAGACTATCTTCAAGAAGGCATTCACGGACAAAAACAAAACAAGCCTGAAGAACGTAACATGTTTTTAAGCACATTGCGTGAACGTGTGGAAATTGCATTAACGATTGGACAGGTAATGCAAACGAACGTTTATTCAGAAATTAAAAAAAGTATGGGTTCTTCTCAAGGATTAACATTGTATGTGAACGGTAACATCGCATATCCACATTTATCTAAATACATTAAATTAGCAAATGAAAAACAAGTGCCGTTTACAATTGTACAAAATAAAGATGCAAATACACCAATTGGACTTGTACTCGCACATAATACAGCAGTTGAAAAAGAACATATTTATGTGGAAGATGAGATTTATATGCAAGAGATGAACTGACAAAATACGCCTGGCGCCTCTAACCGGGCGTATTTTTTACGATAAAGTAAAACTTCCATCAGTGGGGGTTTCTTCATCCCCCGCCTATCTTCTTTGCTTTTCTCTAAATCTTGAGATAAGGGATCTTACTGCCCGCGAATAGCGGGATAAACAAAAAACCTTCCCATATAGGAAAAGGTTATGAACTGACTTGTTCTTGAAGTGAGACATGTTGCTTTGCAACTTCTACAGGCTGCATTGCAAGCTGCTTCGTCACTTCAATTTGTTTAATGTAATGACCATCTAATTCAACAATACGAAACTTATAATTTTCAATATCAATACTATCACCTTGTTCAATTTCAAGATGTTCTGTTAAAATCCAGCCTCCAATTGTATCAACGTCTTCATCATCAATTGAAAGTCCTAACAATGCATTAACTTCACTAACAAGTACTTTTCCTTCTAAAATTGTTTTTGTTTCGCTAATGCGCTGAATTTCTGGCTTTTCATCTGTATCAAATTCATCTTGTATGTCGCCAACAATTTCTTCTAATATATCTTCAACTGTTACAAGTCCAGACGTTCCGCCGTACTCATCCACTAAAATTGCCATATGTGTACGTTCGCGCTGCATTTTTACAAATAGATCATGAATAGCGATGGATTCAATAATTTGAATAATCGGACGGGCATACTGTGCAACAGTTTCTTTATTTGTCCCATCATGTTTCACAAAATCTGTGAAAATATCTTTAAAGTTTACAAAACCGATAACATGATCCTTATCTCCATCAATGATAGGATATCTTGTATACTTCTCATTTGACATCATTTTCATTGCTTCCGTAACAGATTGCTCTTTTTCTAAAATTACCATTTCTGTACGCGGAACCATAATTTCTTTCGCAATTCGATCGTCAAATTCGAAAATTCTATTTACATATTTATATTCTGATTGATTAATTTCACCATTTTTATAACTCTCTGATACAAGCATACGTAACTCTTCTTCTGAATGTGCTGCTTCATGCTTCTGCATTGGTTTTAGCCCAACCATTCTCGTAACAATACGCGCGGAACCATTCAATGTCCAAATAAACGGATATGCGAGTCGGTAGAAAGAAATAAGTGGCCTTGCAATTGCTAAACTAATCCCTTCTGCCTTTTGAATTGCCAACGTTTTTGGAGCTAACTCACCTACCACAACATGAAAAAAGGTAATAAACATAAAAGCTAAAAAAACCGATAAGACAGTTGCTACCGAGGGAGGCACCTCCAATCTTGCAAAAATCGGATCAAGCATACGTTTAACCGTCGGTTCCCCTAGCCAGCCCAGGCCGAGCGCTGTCACTGTAATCCCTAGCTGACACGTTGATAAATACTCGTCTAAGTTTGTAATGACTGTTTTCGCAGCAATTGCACGTTTATTTCCTTCTGCAATTAAATAATCGATGCGCGAGCTCCTAACTTTGACAATTGCAAATTCAGACGCAACGAAGAAAGCAGTTAAGGCAATTAAAACAATCACCATACTTATACTAAATATGTCCAAATACGTTTCCTTACTCACCTTGTAAGTAAGGAAGCCACCTCCTAATTGTTTTATTCTAAAGAAAAAACTTCTCTAACAATCTTACAAGTTTCTACACTAGTAATCACCTTTTATACATTATATGCATGCATAAAAAAGATATTTACGTTTATGATAACGAAACTTATACTCTCCGTCAAATAAGAGAAACAGCTGAAATTATATACATATTAAAAAGTCGACATAAAAAACTTCTTTCTTTTTAGGCGGCGAGAGCATCTAGCCATGCATAGAGGCGGTCAGGGCCTTTTTCTGCCACATGCAGGGTTTAAAAACAAAAGGAGAAAGCAAGTAGCGGTCATGTTGTATTCTGTATAAATGCAACTTATAAAGAAAAGCGGAAGCGGCTCGCTCAGAACAAGAGGGGGATGGAGCTTCTGACATAGAGGCGCTTTTTGCCTCGGCGGAAGACGCGAAGCCACCGACTGTTCTAGCCGCTGGATCTAGACAAGATGCCGAAAAATTAAAATGGATTTATATAGACAATTTTTTTATTTTCGGGATATTTCCTTCCTAAAAAAATTATTTTTGTGAAAAAGCACTTTCTTTGCCGATTTCTCACTTCTTTTGTCAAGCATGCAGGGAACAAAAAAGCTATCACGAATCCTTCTAACAATAAGACGTAGGAGGGATTATTGTGGAATATAAAACGCCGATGATTGCCAAAACGTTAGGTATTAGTCCAAAAGCTGTCATCCGCCTTGCGCAGCAAATTGGATTAGAATTAAAAAAGAATAAATTTGGACACTATGTTTTTTACGAAAAAGATTTACAGCAAATGCTTGAATTTCAGCGCTCTACATCAAGTCACGAACATAAACTCCCTTCCAATCCTGCTGCTGAGGCAGCACCATCAAATGAAATGCAACAATTTATAAAAGAATTAAAACATATTTCCCTACGATTAGATCGTCTAGAAGAAAAATTACAAGAAAAGGCAGACGATGTTGTAAGCTATCAATTGTTACAGCACCGTAATGAAATAGAAGAAATGCATGCAAAAATTGAACAATTAGAAGCGGCACTTAAACGAAAAGAACCTATCTATATTACCCCAGAAGTCGCAGCATCAAAACAAGAAGAAAAACCAAAACGACGTAAAATGATTTTGAATATTTTTGGATTTTAATATTCTGTAATAAAAAAAGGTGGTGTTCATCGAACATCACCTTTTTTATTATGATAACATCGTTTTCATATCTTCTTCTGCTGTTGTAATGAGTTGTAAACGAAATGCGTCTTGTAACACTTGTAGTACACCTGGTGATATAAACTCCGGTGCTTTCGGACCGATACGAATATCTTGAATACCAAAACTAAATAATCCGAGTAAAATGGCTACAGCCTTTTGCTCAAACCAAGACAATACAATGCTGACTGGTAACTCATTCACTTCACATTGAAATGCTTCCGCTAAAGCGGCTGCAATTTTCACTGTTGAAATCGAATTATTACATTGTCCGAGATCAATATAACGCGGTATATTCGTTCCTGGCACAACGCCATAATCTACGTCATTAAATCGAAATTTCCCACAAGATGTCGTTAAAATAACTGTTTCTGGTGGTAAGGATGTTGCTAATTCACGATAATATTCCCCGCCTTTTCCAGGTGCATCACAACCAGCAATGACGAAGAAACGTTGAATTTTACCAACTTTCACCGCATCAATAATTTCCGGTGCAAGCGATAATACGGTTTCATGGTGAAATCCCGTTGTTAATTGTTCTTCTGACTCCATTTGTACATCTGGAAGTTCCAGCGCCGTTTCAATAAGCGATGTAAAATCATTATTTTCAATTTTGCGTACTCCCTCTAATCCTGCAACATCGTAGGAAAAGAAGCGATTTGCATATGTTCCTTTGATTGGCATCACACAATTTGTCGTTGCTAATATAGCTCCTGAAAATTTTTCGAATAAACGACGCTGATCATACCAAGCCTTTCCGATATTCCCCTTTAAATGCGCATATTTTTTCAACTGGGGATAACCATGTGCTGGCAGCATTTCAGAATGTGTATAAATATTGATACCTGTTCCTTCTGTTTGCTTTAATAACTCTTCTAGCGCAAACAAATTATGTCCTGTAACAACAATTGCTTTCCCATAAGCGCGATTTTGTGTAATTTGTACTGGTTCTGGCACTCCGAAATGATCAGTATGTGCCTTATCGAGTAATTCCATCACGCGAATCGCGGCTTTCCCAACTTTCATTGCCATATCTAAATGTTCTTGTTCATTAAAGTTTGAATTTGTTAACGTCATATATAACGCTTCATGTGTAACTGCATCTACAAATGGGTCTGTGTATCCAAGCTGCGCTGCATGAGTACGATATGCAGCAATTCCTTTTAAAGCAAAAACGATAATATCTTGTAAGCTTGCAATGGTTTCATCTTTTCCACAAACTCCGATAATTTTACATCCTCCGGTAGGCGTTTGTTCACATTGATGACAAAACATCATTCCCATCCCCTCTCTAGCAATCTTTATAGTGTAAGCGTAATACAAATCGCTATCGAAAGATGTGATGATAATCACATGGAATGATGCAATTTTGTGACAATTTTTATCTTGTTAACATAATATTTTTACTGTTCTCTTTAATCAATGCTTGTGCATGTGCATTTCCTTGAATCACATCACGAAATTCCTTCAAAGAATACATATGCGTCAATCCCTTCATAACATGAATACGAACTGGTACACCTTGTAGTTCATCATTAACAGTCAATGCTTCATCGATTGGCTCAATTGGAAATCCTAATGAACGTAAGTACATATACATACGCTTTGTTACAACCGCAATATACCACTCCGCCTTTACTTCTAACGCATGTATAAATAAAATCGTCGCAAGTTGTTTAAATTGTCCACGACCGCGAGATGTTTTTGCAATACTTAACTTTCCAATTTCGTACACGTTTTTTAACCCTTTTATATATTCACTTTCAGAAAACGGATAAAAAAACTCGGAATTTGATTGTTCAGGTGTTGTATAATGTATACATTCAACCGTTCCGATATAATGATTGTCTTCTATCAATAAAAATCTTGAAGGTGTTAAATTTCGTTCTACAAACATTAAGTTTCGTTCTTCACAAAAATCTCCCCATAATTGTTCGAACCAAAAATGTTCTTCCTTTGTTTGAACACGTTGGAACATACTACCCCGCCTTTCCCATCACCCTTTACTTTTGTTAGCGCTTTCATCACCTATCATATAAAAAGGAAACATGCTATGCAAGAAAAATTGTTTTTTCATTTATAGTTTCCATATATAAATGATGATTCCTGTATTATTTTTATATTTATACAAAAATTCCATATATACATAACAATATTCATAAAAAACATGTTACATTTTGTAAGATACCTTCCTCCCCTCAAAATTCAAAAGAAAAACTGACCATTAGGGGGATAAGATAAAGTGAAACTTTAATCAGTGGGGGTTTTGTTCATCCCCCACTGATTATTAGCCCTCCCAATCGGGCGCATGCCAGCAGTTTATCTCCCACCTAACTTCTTTAGAAAAGCGGAAGCGGCTCGCCCAGAATCGCAGGACGCCCACGCCACTGACAGAGAGGCGCTTTTTGCCTCGTTCGAGGGGGCGAAACGACCGGAGATTCTAGCCGCTAGAGCTGGACAATGCTTTCGCTAAATTTTGAAGTGGGAGTATTACTGCCCCAAAATAGCGGGATAACACATTATTTCCTTATCCCCGCCAACCACCCCTGAAAAATATTCACTAATTCTTTTTTCCCCGCTAGCCTCTCTTCACCTTTTTTTGTTTTATACGGATACAATTGTAAAAATATACCGCAACCTGCTTCAATTTTTTTGGCATGCATATTACTGCCTGGATATACACATATAACTTCATAAATTGCACGGCGGTGAAATAATCGTTTTCCATTCTGCTCTTCTACATATTTAATTGACCAATATTTGTACATCTGCTCGGTTGCTTTCGTATTTCCAACTGGCTGAAAAATGTTATACATCGGACTATATTTCACTTCAATAATAATAGATGATTGATATATATAGGCAGTTTCTCCTCGCTTATAACAATCAATACGAATATCCGGTTTTTTGGTATCTTCTCCATTATAAAAATGACTCTGTTTACTGAGCGCAATAAGCGGATGTATTTCAATTAAATCATTGAATGCCACATGCAGCTGCAACTCTTCGTTTTCTAACACAATTGTTGTTCCATCTTGTAAACCATCTAAATAAAAATACGATTGAATTTGTTCTGCAATTGACGGAGCATCGTTAAAACCAATCTCCTGTAAAATTTCCACAATAGTAAAATATGCATAATACTCATAAATTAAAAATGTCGGCTTATAAACAAATAAAAACGATGGTTCTAATTCATTGTGCTGCGGTAAAAATTCAAGTTGACGTAATAGCTGATGATATAAAGGAGGAAGTGAATGTGTTGTAAGTGTAACTTCTTCCTGAACCCCTCTCCAAAATGGTGTGTATAAAAGATGTGAAAAATACGTAAGTGTACTTTGCAAAATGGTATATAACACTTTATATTCTTGAATTTTCATCGCAATTTTGCGCAAATCAGTGTCTTTTAACAAATGAATGTTGCCATATTTTTGTTTGTCTCGCTCAGTCACAGAGCCATTTCGCTCAATCATTTGTAAAATGGTATACACTGCTTTTTTCTCTTCTCTTCGTGTTTGCTGTGCCCGCTCTAGTTTCTGAATAATTTCGCGCAAAAATAAATCAATTTCTAATAGTTTATTATAAAACAACTTCGTTTTATATTTTACATAACCATTTTCTTTACAATGCTCTTGCTCTGTAAAGCGGCGATTATACCATTTTGCATACGGTTTTTTCTCATGTATAATGGCGCTCTTTCTTGTGGGTTTTCTCTCTTTTATTTCCCATATATGTTCTTGTTCAAAAAATTTCTTTTGCTGCATTTCATAATATAACTGCTTTACTTTTTTCATTTTTTGCGGCAACATACGGAGCATACGCATATATGAATAATCTTCAATATCTGCAAACGTAACAAATGTCTTTTTATAATATCCACGATCTAAAATGATTTCACCTAGTACAGACTTTACATATTGCTGAATTAACTCTAGTTGATCATCAAAAAAATTTTTCGGAACGATTTGAAATGCCCCGTAAAACACCTCTTCTCCAACCTGCACTTCAAAGTGATATACACCGCAGCGCCATGGATATAAATAATCCGTTTTTCCATGCTCATATAGTAAAACAGTACGTTGCTTTTCATGCAGTTCATATTTCCATTCCATATGTTGCTTTTGTCCTTCATATACTTTATTCCAAATGAACGTAATCTTTATTGGGTACCTTGATTGTATATGTAGCCGAAGCGGTTTTAATTCTTGTACTTTGTACACACATGAAGAAATCGTAACTGGCGAAACACAAAGTTTATTTAATACAATATGCTCCCCCTTCTCTTCTGCTCCTACTATCACTTTCAATACAAAGGGAAGTCTCTCCCCTGTCTCTATGATTTCTGTTTCATACGTACCTTCATTTAACATATCCATACAGCTCCAACTCTCGCTGTTTTTGTTTCATATACAGCAGTGAGTGTTCAAAAGTTGATACACGATTTGCAAGTGATGATTGTAATAGTTGTACAAGAGACATCTCTTTCTTCCCCTCTTCACGAAGCAATGCCCTCATTGTCGCTTCTGTACCACGTAACTTCGTTAAAATACGTTGTTTTATTTGTAAATCAAATGCTTCTTCACGACCTATTAACAAAGATCTCCCTTCATCATATGGGATATTTTGCAAATAAGATGCAATTGCCGACGCAACGCGAAAAGAAATTCCTTTTGAAGCATCGTGAAGAAATAACAGCTGATGCACTTTATCTAATAACTCCAATTCTTCTTCTGTAAACACATCAAGCATTGCCTTGTGATGAACCCAGTTCATTCGAAATTCTAAGGCTGAAACAGATAATGAAAACGGAATATTTATCATCTTTCTCTCAACCATACTCATCTCACAGAATGGAATTTTTTGAAGGAATACAACATTTACACGGTCTAATAAACGGTCAGATAGCTCCTTTGTTGTTTCATCAAAATTAACTGTACCAATAAAAATGACATTATCACCAATTTCTATTTGCGGTGGTACATCCTGTTCTTTTTCATTACTAGCCGCATATAAAGTTAAAATACGGTTTTTTCGATCTAGCTGCAAGAGTGATAGAAAAGGAGTAAACCAATGCTCAATATATGACAAGTTCATTTCATCAAATACAATCATATATAATTGATTTGGATTTTCAGCAGCATCTAACAATGTTCGAACAAGTTTTGTCTCACTTTCCATATACGTTCCATTTGAATGAAGATAACCTAATACATCATGAGGCTCTTGATAAGATGGTGACACAGGAATCCAAATGAAATCTTTCCCAAACGTTAATCCGAGCGCTTCTGCATAGGCTTGCACAAACTGTGATTTTCCGATTCCAGGCATACCACCTACTATTGTCAATAAATTTGTCTTTACACAAATATGAAAATTGTAAATATCACTTTCATCAATATATAATTCTTTTTCTGCGATAATTTGCTTTACGCATTGTATAAAAGAATACTCACGTTCATTCCATTCATTTCCCTTTTCTTGTTTACGTGTATCGCTGATTTCAATTTGTTTTCCATTCTCTTTTATTTGTTTTTCTAATTGCTCATATACTTCTGTTCGCACAAAAAACAAACTATTCTCTACATTCATATCGGCATACTGCATCCAATCATCCACATCGAGGTAACGAACATCCCGCCTCTGTTCTCGATATGTAATGGCACTAATAGAAGGTTTTAAAGATACATTTCCATATATCCGCCCTTCATACCATAACAACCCTGGCGTACCAAAATCATGTGGAAATTTGGGCACTAGAAATGAAACATATCCTTTCTCGAGTTTTCTTTCAAACACTTCTCTCGCTTTTGTGACTGATAGTTTAGGCGAAGGAATCATTTTATAGGAGTTTGCAATTTCTCGTTCTTCAGCATCTATTAATTCTACATATAAAGTGTTCTCCATATAAGAAAGTCGGAATAACAACAATTGTTTTTCTCGTTTTCCTTCTTTTATACTTGCGAAAAATTTTTCATTTTGTTTATTTTTATATAAACCCTCAAATATATAAGAATCTTCTCCAAAAGCCGCTTCAATTATGTTTGGAATTGGCGAAAGACAAACGACAAAAAATGATCCTTTCTTCTTTGGCTCTTCTGCAAATTTCCCAACAAAACGCATATGCTGTAATCTCTTTACAAAACTTGGGTGAAGAGCTTTCTCGAGTTTCATCTCGCTCACCTTCTTTTTTTCAATGCTTTTATCATTGTATGAATAATAAAAGCAAACTAGAAACAAAAAACCTGACACTTATTGTCAGGTTAAATGAAAGTCTTCTTTTTCGTGAGAAATTGCATTGTGAGCAATCTTCATTTTCGCTAATACATAACGTAATGTATCTTCTGCATTCTTATCTTCGTGTACATGCATATTAGCTAAAACCTCTACAGAACACGCTAAATTTTCTACCGCTCCGCGCAGTTCGGGATTTCGATTAAAGAACGCTTCTTGCACTAATAATTTCCGAACATCTTGTGCTAACTCTACAATCCGCATCAATTTTTCCTTTTCTTCCATAACAATCCCCTCCTACACATTCTTAAAACTATATATTCTGTTAATCCCTAAAAATTCCTGCTAACCACGCAAGAAATCTTGTTCACCCATAAAAAAAAGGATCTATGCCGACACTGTAGCATAAATCCTTTTTTGTATATTGATATCTTTACATTCCAATCTTTCCAGTAACCAGCATATAAATAGAAGTACCTGCTGCAAGTAAAATGATAATCATCACATATTGTTCAGCGCGAGTAAAACAGCGATTTCCTTGCTCTTTTCTTGCAGCGACATACACAATAAGTCCGATGCCATAAACTAAAGAAACAAGTAATAAATTTTTCAATCCGGCTGCATATACGAGCCAAACTCCATATACAGATGCCATAGAAGCAAGTATCCCATCTTTCCACCTGTTTCCTTCATATGCTTTTGTAATCACTAATTTCAACTGATATAGTGCTGAAAATACATATGGGAGTAAAATTGATGTTGATGCAATAAAATACATGATCTGATATGTGGATGCTGAAAATAACACAATAATAAATAATGTTTGGGCAACACAGTTTGAAATCCATAATGCCATATGTGGTGTATGATTTTTATTCGTTTTCGTAAAGACCTTCGGAAATACGCCGTCTTTTCCAGCAACGTGAGAAATTTCCGAAACAAGTAAAAACCAACCAATTAATGTACCAATAAGCGAGGCGATTAATCCTAAGTTAATAACAAATGCGCCCCATGAACCAACGACATGCTCTAATACATGTCCCATTGACGGTGTTTCAAGTGCCGCTAATTCCTCTCGTGACATTACCCCTAGTGATAAAACAGAAATTAAAATATAAATGCCCATTACTAACAGTAAACCGAATACAGTTGCTTTTCCGACATCACGGCTATGTTTTGCTCGGCCCGATAAAACGACTGCCCCTTCTACGCCAATAAATACCCAAAGCGTAATAAGCATCGTATTTTTAACTTGTCCAAGTACAGAAGATAATGAAACCGGAGCTTTTCCCCAAAAGTCATGCGTAAATGTATCCCATCGAAACGCAGTAACCATAATCACAATAAATAATACAATTGGGACAAGCTTACCAATTGTCGCAATAAAATTCATAATCGAAGCTTCACGAATTCCAAGTAATATAAGAAAATGAAGTGTCCACAATAAAAGTGATGCACCGACAATAGATGGAACATTATTACCACCTTTAAAAATCGGGAAAAAATATGCTAATGAGTTAAATAACAACATAATTGTTGCAACATTACCTAATATTCCAGCAATCCAATATCCCCATGCGCTGTTAAATCCAATATATTCTCCAAAACCAGCGCGTGCATAACTATAAATGCCACCCTCAAGCTCTGGCTTTCGATGTGCTAATGATTGATATACAAGAGCAAGCGGAATCATTCCTAAAGCTGTAATGCACCAACCAATTAAGGTAGCACCGCTGTTTGCTCCTGCTGCTAAATCGTGCGGTAAACTAAACACCCCGCCTCCAACCATTGTTCCTACTACAAGTGCGATTAATGGAAAAAATCCTAATTTCTTTTCTATTGGTATCACCCCGTCTGCAATTTCTTGATGTGTTCATTCCGTTCCACCAGGCATTCATATTATGAGTTATTTATATAAAAAATACGTACCCTGAAAATGACGAACTGTATCACTTTATATTCTTTCAGAAAAACATTACCTATTCTAAAAGAAAATGAGCAAAAATGGAATACTTTTTCGAAAAAAAGTATAAGTATGCATAAAAAAGTCGTTTATTTTTATATAAACGACTTTTTTTATGTTACATCTGTAAATTTTATCCTGCTATTTGTGAGCAGTAAAATCCCGCCCTCAAGATTGTGAGGAGTCCGAAGAAGATAGATGATGGATAACTGCCGCTATGCGCCCAATTGGACGAGGTTTCCATCAGAGGGTGATAAAACCCTCTCTGATGGAAGTTTCACTTCATCTATTTTAATAGTCCTTCTTTTTGTAAAAATTCTTTTGCTACATTCTCTGCTGCTTTACCTTCTACGTTCACTTCATAATTCATGTTACGCATTTCTTCGTCAGTAATTTTCCCCGCAAGTTTATTTAATGATTTTTCAATTTCTGGATATTCCTTTAACGTTTCTTCACGTACTAATGGCGCTCCTTGATATGGTGGAAACAGCCCTTTATCATCTTCTAATACTTGTAGACCGTATTGCTGTAATTCACTGTCTGTTGAATAAGCATCAATGACATTCACATCACCAGATTGAATTGCACTATAACGCAGCTTCGGTTCCATTGTTTTTAAATGAGGAAACTGTATATTATATAGTGTTTGTATTCCTTTATATCCATCTTCACGATCTGCAAACTCAAGTGTAAAGCCAGCTTTCATTTCAGAAGAAACATTTTTCAAATCAGAAATTGTCTTGATGTTATACTGCTTCGCTATTTGTTTTGGTACTGCTAATGCGTACGTGTTGTTATACTGCATTGGCTTTAACAGCTTCATATTAAATTTCTGCTCCATCCCATTTCGTGCCTGCTCATATACTTCTTGACGATCTGTACTTTTTGGTGCTTCTTTTACGAAAGTTGATAAGGCCGTTCCTGAAAATTCCGGATAAATATCGATTTCTTTAGATTTTAGCGCTTCAAATATAAAAGATGTTTTTCCGAATCCTGGTTTTACCTCTACTTTTAAATCAGTATCCTGTTCGATTAATTGTTTATACATCTGAATTAAAATTTCCGGTTCTGAACCAAGCTTACCAGCAATTACGATATCTTTCTTCTGCACACTCCAAAGAAAAGGTGCGATGATGATTCCAAATGCAGCAACTGCTGCAACTATTGTTCGTCTCGGTGAACGTCTTACATGCAAGGTCATGCGTAGCACACCATCAAAGAATAGTGCTAATAATGCAGCTGGAATAGCCCCTAATATAATAAGAGCATGGTCATTTCGATCAATTCCAAGCAGAATAAGCTTTCCTAACCCTCCTGCTCCAATTAAAGCAGCTAATGTCGCCGTACCAACAATTAATACCATTGCCGTCCGAATTCCTGCCATAATAATAGGCCAAGCAAGTGGTATTTCTACCTTCCATAAACGTCTCCAATTGTTCATTCCCATCGCTTTTGCTGCCTCAATAAGCGATGGATCTAGTTCACGTATCCCCGTATATGTATTTCTTAAAATAGGAAGCAGTGCATAAATCACAAGGGCGATTATAGCTGGAACCTTTCCGATACCAACTAACGGAATTAATAACCCAAGAAGTGCTAAAGAAGGAATCGTTTGCATTACAGCAGAAGTACCAATTACCCATTCAGCAATACGCTCTTTTCTTGTTAACAAAATTCCAAGCGGCACTGCGATAAGAATTGCGAAAAATAAAGCAATCAACGAAATTTGCAAATGTTCCAAAAGGGCACTTAACAGTTCTTGTTTACGCTCTTGTATCGTTTGTAAAAAGGATGTCACTGTCTATCCCCTCACTTTCATTTGCTCTACTATATATTGAACGATATGTTGACTTGTTAATGTACCAATGTATGTACCGTTTTGTTCGATTGGTATTTCTTTTTCGCGTTCTAAACGAAGTAAAGCGTCCTGCAAGGAAGCTTCAGTCGAAAGTGGATTACCATCACCTTGTTTTCCTTCTTGTACTAATATTGATACTATATCTTCTACTTTTCTATGATCATACCAAGATAATCGTGGTCTCCCAATAAATTCTTCTACAAATGTATTTGCGGGGTTTTGTAAAATTACTTCTGGCGTATCAAGTTGGACAACTTTTCCATCTTTCATTATACAAATACGATCACCAAGTGCTAATGCTTCTTGCATATCATGAGTTACGAAAACAATTGTTTTTTGAATCTTTTTTTGTAAGTCTACTAAATCACGCTGCAGCTGCTCACGGCTTAAAGGGTCAAGCGCACTAAACGGTTCATCCATTAAAACAATTTTCGGATTGGCCGCAAGCGCTCGCACAACACCAACGCGCTGCTTTTGACCGCCAGATAATTCATCTGGCATACGTCCCCTATATGTATCAGGATCTAAACCAACCATTTCTAATAATTCATCAACACGCTTTTGAATTTTCGCTTTACTCCATTTGCGCATTTCTGGTACAACCGCAATGTTTTCTGCAATTGTCATATGCGGAAATAGCGCAATTTGTTGCAATACATATCCAATATCCCATCGTAATTCATGAATGTTATAATCCCGAATATTCTTCCCATCAATAAAAATTGAACCTTCTGTTGTTTCAATTAATCGATTGATCATTTTCATTGTCGTTGTTTTTCCACATCCACTCGGACCAATCAAAACAAAAAATTCTCCTTTACGAATCTCTAGCTCTAGAGAATCTACCACCTTTGTTTTATCATCAAACGTTTTTGAAACGTGTTCAAATCGAATCACATACACAACTCCTTTTTCATTCTTTCCTCTATTCTCATGGAAATTTGAGCTATTTTCAAATGATTTGTCTTTTCAAAATAAAAAAGAGCCCTATTTTGAGCCCTAATAATCTTTTAAAATTGTCTTTATGATCGCCGCATACTCACGTATATATGCCTTTTTCCGCGAACGCTTTGGCGTCGGTGCAGCAAGTGCTTCCATCTTCATTCCTAAGCGGTCTGCAATAATTTTTGCTCGGTATAAATGATAGGTGTTACTTACTACAACCGCATGTTTTATATCATATAAATCCTTAGAAAACTTTATATTTTCATATGTACTTGTAGAACGATCTTCAAGTAAAATTCTTTCTTTTCCAATACCGTTTTCCATTAAATAGCGGCTCATACTAAGAGCCTCTGAAATATCTTCATCTTCTCCTTGTCCGCCAGATACAACTACTTTTACTTTTGGATGCGAATGTAAATAGCCTAGCGCTACATCTAATCGATTTTGTAGTGATAATGACGGTTTATCACCAAATAGTTTTGCACCTAAAATTAAAACATACGGTGCTGTATGACTTACTTTCTCATTAGCAGTTTTCTTCATACAGTATGTTATATAAACAACATATACTGGCGGTAATAACAACAGTAATAATAACCATTTATTCATATAGCAGTTCTCTCCCTTTTTTATATTATATAAAAGAAAGAGATCATACAGAAGTATTTTACCTACATCTAGTAAATTTCAAAAAAATAGCGAGGAGACAATCCTCGCTACTTTCCCTATCCTTGACGCTGTCCTGCATTTTGAGCATTGCGTGCTTTCTTTGAAGACGTATGATCTTGCGTTTGATTTCCTTTATGCTTCGCAGAACCTAGTGCTTTTGTTTTTCCCATATCATTTCACACCTTTTTTTAAATGTTACATCTATAGGATGTGTATTAGATTTGCTACTATACAACCGTTTTATTGGTAATGTGAATTCGCTCTTGCCGCTGCATTTTCACATATGAAACCCCAATACATGTTGCACCAATTAATAATAGGCTCAGTGCATAAAACGGAACCATAACGCCGATTTGAGACACAAACGTTGTAAAGGCAATAAGAAGAATAACTCGTACACCTGTACCAACAAATCGAAATAGACTATCAACACGCCCAATTATTTCATTTGGAACCTCTTCCATCATAAGCACACTTCGTGCAACACGTGTTCCGGCATTTCCCATCGCCATAAAAATAGCAAGGCCGTATATCAAGTAAACAGATGGTTGTATAACCATTACGGTAATTGAAATTGTATATATAAGCATCGTGAATACAATAGATATTTCCGTTTTTACATATTTCATAAGAATTGGAATACCAATTCCCGCAAACATTGCACCGATACCGTACATCATTCCTTGCGTACCATATACCGATCCATTTGCCTTTAATACGTCTGAAATGTACACCGGCATTAAGTAGTTCGTCATCATTACACCGATAAACGGCATATACGATGCAAATAAAAACCAAAATAATTGCTTTCTTTTC
The DNA here is from genome assembly GCF_900116295.1 of Bacillus sp. 103mf. Lineage (GTDB taxonomy): Bacteria > Bacillota > Bacilli > Bacillales > Bacillaceae_G > Bacillus_A > Bacillus_A bruguierae. Next base: position 68,919 of record NZ_FPAF01000005.1, on the reverse strand, counting down.
TTCATAAAATGAACGCCTTCAAAAATTTGTTTTGCAAATGGTTGCTTTCCTAGTTTTGTTCTCTCTTTTGTATATGGAATAAACGATAGCAGTAAAAATGCACCGACATACGCTAACATATTAATAAATAAAATCCATTTGACAGCAACAATTGTAATCATAAAGCTAGCAACTGCACCAGCAATAACTTGTGTCAATTGTCCCTGTATTTCCATCGTACCACTAAGTGATTTATAATGCTCTGGTGCAAACACTTCTTGGTTAAATGCGAAAATATTCGGATAGAATAATAGATAATAAAACGAACCTGCTATATACAGCACAATGTAATGGATTGTTTCATAGGAGTGACCTGTAAATCCCCAACATACCATAACAAAGACTGCGATTGCTCCAATGGCTTCATTCACTAAAAGTAACGTTTTACGAGAAAAGCGATCAATACAATGTCCGATAAACGGTGTACACAAAAACATAACAAGTGTAGACATAATCGAAATATAACCAAACATTGTATTGCCACCAGGCGCCGTTACAAGCAGCCACGAAATTGTAATCATCGTAATCCCAGAGCCAATCGCTGATAGGCTATTGGCTCCAAGAATATAGTACAACCGAGAATCACGGTAAAGAGATGACAAATTAATCAGCTCCTAACTGTTTTTTCAGTTCTGGAAAAATGCTCATGTACCCTCTCAATTCTTTTAGCAAATCCGCAATTAGCGGTTTCGCATCTTCCCCTAATTCTCCGTTCTGTACATGAAGACTATCAATAACAACTTGTTTCGGAATCACATTTGCATATACACCTCTTGCCACAATGCGCATACTATTTAAGGCATTTATACCACCTTTCCCTCCACCTGCAACTGCAAGAAGCCCAACAGGTTTATGCATAAACTCGCTGCTTCCAAGAAAATCAAATGCATTTTTTAGTGCACCGCTCATCGCATTATGATATTCCGGCGTGCATAGGACAACACCATCTGCTTCTTTAACAAGTTTCTTTAATTTTACTACTGCTTGTAATTCATATTGAGAATTTTCTCCGTTATATAATGGAAGTGCTTCAACAGCTAAATCATATAATTCTCCTTTATAAGTTTGTGCAATGTGCTGTGCAATGACGCGAGTTTTACCAAATTTACGTGGTGTACCGTTAATGACAACTAGTTTCATGATTATTTCTCTCCCTTGTTTGAATTTCTATATTTATCTTATCAGAAAATTCCCTCTTATAAACCGTAAGAAAGGCGGAAACCACTTGAGAAAATAGTATGAAAAAACAAAACAGAAACTCATACTTTCGTATGAGTTTCTGTCATTACTCTTCCTATACAACACCATGTTTTACCGCATACAAGGCTGCTTGGGTCCGATCATCTACATGTAATTTAGCTAAGACATTTGAAACATGCGTTTTCACAGTTTGTTCTGTAATATGTAGTTCTGACGCAATTTCTTTATTACTTCTTCCTTTGGCTATTTCTCGCAGCACTTCTTTTTCTCGTTTCGTTAACATAGACAAGTGATCTTGCTTACTCTCAATTGCCGCAGGGCGACCTAATAAGGCAGGCGTTACTTTTGGATGAAAATTAGCATTCCCTTGATGAACTGCAATAATAGAAGCTACAAGTTGATCGGGCTGCACTTCTTTTAATTGATACCCATCTGCACCTGCTTCCATTGCTGGAAGAACATAATCTTGTTCTGAGAAACTGCTTAACATCAGTATTTTAATAGATGAGTCATATTGTTTTATACGCTTCGTTGCTTCAATTCCGTCCATTTTCGGCATCGACACATCCATTAATACAACATCAGGTCGTTCTGTTTGAATAAATTGTAATGCCTCTTCTCCATCTCCCACTTCACCAATAATGTCAAATTCTTCTTTTGTTTTTAAAAAGAAAACAAGTCCTCTTCGGACAATATGATGATCTTCTACAAGCAATAATTTAATTTTCAATACATGTCTCCCCTTTAGACCGGTAACTGAATCTCAACCTTCGTTCCTTCACCTAGTTTCGTTTGAATATGAAATTTTCCTTTCAACAACTCAATACGTTCCTTCATAGTTTTTAAACCAAGCGCAGAATCTCTTACTTTCTCTTTCATAAATCCGATTCCATCATCTTCGATTTGAAACTTCAACACATTGTTCTCTATTTTCAAATAGACAAATACTTTTTCACAAGAAGCATGTTTTTTACAATTATGAAGCGCTTCTTGACTAACACGCCATAACATTTCTTCTATTTCATCGTCTATCGAAATAACCCCATCAATTCGCATAATTACATGAATACCAAGGAGCTTCCCATAGTTTTGAATTGCTTCAGCAAGACCTTTTTCTAAACCTTCAGGCCGTAACTGCCAAATTAATAATGTCATCTCTTGCAGCGCCTCTTGTGATAACTCTCCTATATAAGTTAACATTTCCTTTAATTCTTTATTTTTCGTCATATCCATTGTTCCTCTAGCCGTTAACATAATGGAAAAGAGAAGTTGCTTAACAGAATCATGCAAATCACGCGCTAGGCGATTTCTTTCTGCAACGATTACATATTTCCGCTCTTTCTCAACTAGCCTAATCCGTTGAATCGTTGTCCCTATTTGAAAAGCAATCGCTTCTAATAAAGCTAATTCTTCTTCTGTAAAGTACGTTTTATGAGGAGAAGCAACATTTAATAATCCAAACTTCTCCTCTCCTGCCTGAAGTGGAATCGTCGCATGATGCGTAATACTCTCTGTTTCTCCCCATTCATATTCAATCGCATCCTCTATACGCTTACATTCAATAATATTTGTTGCTTTTTGCAAACGCCCCGCAACAAATCGATCAATACACCAACAATCACCTTCGCACATTGGTTTCTTTTCTTCCCATGTAAGTGCTGGTGGTAAATTTGTATCAACGAGCATTCGATGCGTTCCTTTTTCATCAATAAAAAAAATCCATCCTGTTTGTAAATCCATCACTTGCAAGAGCGTATGCAGGACTTTTTCTAACATTTGCTGCAAATCAGTCGCTTCATTTAATAACTCCGCAATTTCTTTTAACGCTTGCAATCGATGCATTTGTCTTTCATTTTCATTCATGTTCATCACCATTTCTCATTATAACATTATGAAATTTCTAAATACTACAAATAAAACTCATATCACTATATAAATACAAATTAAAAAATCGACATAAAAACCCTCTTTCTCTCTAGGCAAGCGAGAGCATCTGGCCATCCATAGAATCGGTCAGGGCCTTTTTCTGCCACATGCAAGGTTTAAAAAAAGGAGCAATCGAGTACTGATCATATTGTATTCTGCATAGCAGCGACTTACAAAGAAAAGCGGAGCCGACTGTTTAGGCCCATTGGCTAAGGTTCTTTCACACAGAAGGTGTTTTTTACCTTCTTGTGTGGAAGGTTCTTAGACATGAGGGCCTAGGAGGCAGAGCTAGACAAAGATGTCGAAAAATTAAAATGGAAATATTAAAATACATGGGCATGCAAACGTGCTCGATATAGGTTGCGGCGGTGGAAAAACAATACATACTCTCTCGAAAATGAATCCAAACGGAAACATATATGGTATTGATTATTCCAATCAAGCAGTAGAAAACTCTATCAAAATGAATAAAAAAGATGTGGATTCAGGAAAAGTACTTATAGAACGAGCCAGCGTATCGGCTATGCCTTTTTCAAATCACTTTTTTGATCTTATTACTGCTTTTCAAACGCATTATTTTTGGCCAAATTTAGAGAATGATGTAAAAGAAGTATTTCGGGTATTAAAACCAAATGGCTATTTTCTCATTGTCGCTGAGCTCTATAAAATAAAGTATCATATGAAAAAATTCAAAACAAAAGAAGCTATAGAAAAATTATTGAAAGAAACTGGATTTAGCAACGTAGTATTTCATGAGTATAGAGGTTCAATTTGAATAATTGCAAGAAAATAACGAAACCGCCAGAATTTTTATTTTTCTGGCGGTCGTTTCTTCCTACTTTACTGCAGTTTGCAGACAAGACTTTACATGCTGCAAGGCAAATTCATGCCCTTGTTGATTAAATGAGGCAACTGCTTTTTCGTAAACTACAATGCGGAATCCTTTATTATAGGCATCAATTGCTGTATGTAACACACAAATGTCCGTACAAACACCAACAAGATGCACTTCTTGTATCCCTCTTTCTCTAAGTTTAATTTCTAAATCTGTTCCTGCAAAGGCGCTGTACCGTGTTTTATCCATGTAATATACATTTTCATCATCTTTATGTATTTCGTATAATTTTTGTAATTCACCGTATAAGTCTCTTCCCTTTGTTCCTGCTATATTATGAGGTGGATATAATTGTCTCTCTGGATGATGTAAATCATTTTCTACATGTTTATCAACAGCAAATATTACATAATCTCCATTTTCAATACACTGCTTCGTAATTTCTACAATGTTCTTTTCTATCATTTGCCCAGGTTTACCACACGTTAAAGCTCCATCTTCTGCTACGAAATCATATGTATAATCAATATTAATAAGTGCTCGCTTCATCTTTTCTCTTCCTTTCGTTTCACAGTAAACAATAGAAAACGCGTTATAATGACGTTTTATTACATATTCGACAGGTAAAATGAAAATCCCTATACAAACAAAAGAAACCTGCTTAAAAAGCAGATTTCTTCTTACTGTGCTGGTTTATTTTCAAACTTCGCTTGAACAAAGTTGATTACTTTTCCATTCGGATCATTATTTTCATACTGAATTGCTGTTACGGTATGAATACCTGGTTGTAGTGTCTCTTCTTTTAACGACATTATTGTTTGTGCTAATTTTTTTACTTGGTGCTTGTCTTCAAACTGTTTATCGACGTATATAAATATTTCTTTATCCTCTTGAAAATTCTCAAGTTCAACTTCTACTTGTTGAATAAGCGTATCTTTTTTAATAAATACGACAGGTATATTCCCATTTTCCGATGTACCATCTGGTGTAACAACTTTTACTTTTCCTTCACCAACTGAAGTTACTCCCTCTGGGAATGAATATTTTATTTCTTGCTGTGCATTAACAACTCGTTCTTGTTGTTTTTCTTCTTTGACGTTATTTTCTTCTGTTACTCCACAACCAACTAACAACATAACAGATAATCCAGTGACTATGAATTTTTTCAAAATCCATTCCCCCTGTATCTCAATGTATAATTTATTATACAAGAATAACTCTTAAATATATACACTTATTACTTTCATAAACAAATTCTCTACTTATATCATTAACTGTACCACACTTATTCCCTGTTTATCACCATTATTTCTTCAAGAAATTTTTAGTAAATCTTTTTTACTATTCATTTCCACAAAAAAATAATCTTAGCCCTTATAACTAAGATTATTTCAACTTTTCTCTTCTTACTAACGAAGAGTTCATTTTATCGAATAAACTTCGTAATTTCCGCTACTTCTTTTCGAGCTAATTTTTTTGGCTGTTCTTTCGGATGTCCTAATGCAATCACCATATTGATTTGTTTATCAGATCCAATTTCTAAGTAGTCTCTTAGCTCGTTCTGTGCTAATAACACCGGTCCTGTCATCGGGCATGTACCGAGGCCCCTAGCATGAGCCGCAAGCATTAAGTTTTGCGAGGCTAAGCAACTACTTTTAATGCCTTCCTCTTCCCAAACAGACTCTGGAACAAACTCAATTGGATCAAAAATCTTTTCACGAAATTTAGATTGATATGGGGTTGCTAAACAAATGATTAAAACCGGTGCATCTGAAAATGCTGTTGCATATGGTCCAAAAGAACGAGTCAATAATTTCCCTGCTTTTTCCTCCCCTTTTTGTGCTGCTTCTTCTGCTCGCTTATGTAATTCATTCCATGTCATTTCTTCTATTTCTTTAATTTTGTCACGGTTCATAATAACGACAAATTCCCATGTTTGCGAATTTGTATCACTCGGTGCATATCTCGCACAATCGATAATTTCTTCAATATCTTCCACAGAAACATCTTGCTCTGTAAATTTACGAACGCTGCGACGACCGTGAATAATATCTTTGAATGCTTGATAATCCATATAATTTAAAATCCCCTTTTATAACATTTTCAAAATCCCTGCCAGTCTGATTATATCACATAACAAAAAAAGCTGGACATGTTCCAGCTTTTTACGTATTTTTTCACTTCTAACGTTCAATAAAACGCAGTTTCACTTTCATTCCATTTTCCATCAGCGTATTTGGCTTTGGAAATAATACAATATTTACCTAGTATATATAGCTCGAACAGCATTTTTATAAGATACAGACACATCGAAGAGACGTGCATATAGATATACCATCACTCCCTCATTGAAAGAAAGTACCGATATGCAATGCCTGTTATAAAAATCCTTTAGGATCGTTACTCATCCATGAAGCGATTTTTCTGTCACTTGTTCAAACAACTGTACTGATTCAAGTTACTGGAATGACCGCATTCAAAGTGAAGCCGTAATTTATTAATTGTTCGGCGTTACTTTATTATAAATACTTTCTTTATACGCTTCCTGCAACTTTCTTATAATTGGTTGTTCTCCCGTTTGATACCAATCTCCTCCAATTTGCGTCACTGGTACAATTTCAATGGGTGTAGCTGTAAAAAAACACTCATCTGCACCATATACTTCTGGAAGAGAAAATTGTCGTTCTTCAACAGGAATATTCAACTTCTTTGCTAAAGAAATGACATGATGACGTGTAATTCCATGCAAAATAAATTGGTTCGCAGGGTGTGTAATAAGAGTTCCATTTTTGACAATAAAGAAATTAGAATGACACCCTTCTGTTACAATGCCATTACGAACTAAAATCGCTTCGTAATAGCCTTCTTTTGCAATTTTATTTTTAATCATGATATTCGGAAGTAAATTAAGGGATTTTATATGACAAAAATGCCAACGTATATCCTCGGCAACTGTTGCTTTAATTCCGTTTTCCATCAAAGTATCTGGCCTTGGAAATGGTACGATATTTGCATAGTATGTAGGCTGAAGATTGGACTCGAACAAGTGGTTTCTAGGCTGTACACCTCTTGAAATTTGAATATATACATTTCCATCCTCTTTAAATTCATTTTTCTCAACTAATTGCTGCATTTGATAAATAAATTCTTCTTTTGTAAAGGGCGGTTCTAATTCAATTGCTTTCATAGATTGAAAAAAACGATCTAAATGGAGATCTAATAAATGAGGCTTCCCATCATATAAACGAAATACTTCATATACTCCATCTCCAAACTGTAATCCTCGCTCATCTAATGAAATCATTTGCTCTTTCTCTCTCGTATTTATCATACTTCCATTAAGTAATATCCAATCTTTATAAGTACTGTACATTGTTCCTCGCCTCCTCTTCCTATATACCCCCATTGTATAATTTAATCCACTTAAAAAGAAGGAATTTTCTAACTATTACACAACAAAATATTCTCTCCATTTACTAGCTATATTGAATTTTCTTTTTCAACATATACCCAAATGTTCTTACCCACCTACTAATAACCTATGTTATTAGTAATTATTTTTTTCAAAAAGACTTGCTCATATTGGATATCAAAACATAAAATATGAGACGCAAACTATTTGTTCTCATTATTTTTATCTCCTAAAAAGGAGGGAATAACTTGGGGTTTCTTGAGGGATATAATAATTTCAGTGGAGCATTTTCTCCTCTAATAGTTCGTTCAATTCATTTTTATGGCCAGCGGTGGAAACAAAGAGTTCACAAAAAACAACGCCTAATACTGCGAACAAATAAAAGAAGACGGTATTATCTAAAGAAATTGCCATGATGAAAAGTCTCAATAGAAAAACTCTCTACTCAAAAAACACCTAGGATCTCTTGTAAAATACAAGAAACCCTAGGTGTTTTTATATACGTTCACTTCATTTGGCAAAGTTAAAATCAAAAGAACCTATAGAACATGGATTCTTTCCTTCCAACTTAATATGAAGTGTATTTAATATAAGAGGGGTCATAATAAATCCACTGACTCGCTCCAAGATCAAGCCAACTGTTTTGGTATTGATATACTACATATGATTCTGGTGCATTTAATTGACGAATAACTGAAGCGCTCGTTGATGGTCCTGTTCTTAAGTTGATATTGGTTCCGCGAATTTCGGCTACACCAATCGGACTTCCATCTTGATTTCTATACTTTGTATATTGCATATAAGATGGATCGTAATAAATCCACTGACTCGCTCCAAGATCTAACCATCCATTACTCTCATTAAAAACAACATACGATTCCGGTGCATTTAATTGACGAATAACTGAATAACTTGTTGAGGGACCTGTTCGTAAATTTACGTTCGTTCCAAGAATATTTACTACACCAATCGCTTGTGGATCTGGTGCTGGAGGATTCGGGTTCTCTTTCGCAGACAATCCCATAATATTTGCAATCCCCTTTGTATACGCTTGACACAAATCTTCAATGAACTGTTGATTTTTTAGTAAATTTGCATCTAACGTCGTATCAATAAATGCTGTTTCTGTTAAGAGAGCGTCCATTGCTGTTTCTCTTAATACCGCATAATCCGCTGCTTTAGCACCGCGGTCTTGCAATCCATATTGATTTAAAACAGTGCGAACAGCTTCATGCATTTTCGCTTGTTTCATAGCCGCGGAACTACCGCTTGGGAGGCCATTATAAATATAATCTTCATAGCCTGTCCCGCCACCACTATTAATATGAAATGAAATGAAGAAATCTGCATTATATGAATTAGCGATATTTGCCCGTTCTGATAACGCTACGAATACATCACTATCACGTGTCATCTCAATGTCCACATAATAAGTTGCTAGTAAAATATCGCGAACACGCTGCGCAATTTGTAACGTGAGATTCTTTTCTTCTAAACCATTTCCAACAGCACCCGAGTCATATCCGCCATGTCCTGCATCAATGACAAGTTTCATCACTCAATCCCTTTCTTTCCCCTTCATTCTAAAGCATATATTATATGCTCGTCCTATTTTATTCATAGAACTGATAGAATGTGACAATGATAGACAAAAACCATCTTATGAAAGACGGTTTCCATCATCTCGATTCAACCAATTTAAAATCAAAATATAAGTTTGATAGTGGACATATCTCAGAAAAAATAGACAACATAAGATTCCCATTCCGATGCAACTATATAGCAAACCTAATTTCAAAAAAATTTCAATGGTTGGTGGAAAAAGAGTGACTTTTTGCAAAATATATAGCATAAAAAATAACATTAAAAATAATGGGAAATACTGCAATTCATATGGTGTACGTCTCTTACTTAATATATTTCTTATAAATAATTGAAAGAGCTCTGCAAACAAAAAGCAGCCAAGAATTACCATAAGTGTTAGTGTCATCCCCATATACTTCCCACCTTATTTTATAATGTACTGATAAAACAACACATCTTGCCACTCATCAAACTTATAACCTACTTCTTGAAAACATCCTACATATGTAAATCCTATCTGTTCATGTAGCTTCACACTTATATCGTTTCCCTTTGTAATCCCAGCAATAATAGTATGATGAGCTGCCTCTTCTGCCAATTGAAGTATGTGCCCTATCAATTTCTTCGCTACACCTTTCCCGCGCGCTTGTTTTTCCACATATACTGAAATTTCTACTGTTTGCTTATATGCTTCTTTTTCGCGAAATGGTGATAAAGAGCAATACCCAAGCACAATACCATCGTCTTCAGCAACGATGACTGGATACATTTCATTATGCGCATCAAACCACATATTCATTTCTGCTAATGTCTTCTCTTGTAAATCAAATGTAGCGGTTGTATGGATAATTGCATCATTATATATATGTAAAATTGTTTTTACGTCTTCTTTATATGCGCTGCGAATTTCCATTTCTTCGTCTCCCCCGTTACACTTTCTTTATGTAAACATGATTATTTTGTTGAAAACCAAGTTGTTCAAAAAATGATTCTATTCTTTCATTTTTATTTATAAATGTGATTTGAATCTCCTTCACATGCTCTCTTTTTACTATCTCCTCAAACGTGTAATAAGCATTTGTTCCATATCCGTATCCCTCATAATCGTGATGAATAAGAAGATACGATAATATCGCTTTCTCTTGTTTCACAGTGTAGTCAACAACACCTATATATGTATCATCTGCTTTTATACAATACGCTACATCTTGAATTGGTAGATCATGAGAAGAAAACATTTCTTTTACTACTAGTTTTGTTTCGCCTGTTACTTTTTCAAACATTAACATATTTATTTCACTCCTTATTATTGTATCAAACAGGACAAGTATTTATGAAAAAAACCTTAAGATAGCAATGCTATCTTAAGGTTTTCACTTTATCCCGCTATTCGCGGGCAGTAATACTCCCGCCTCAAAATTCAGCGGAAGCAAAGAAGTAAGGTGGGGGATAAAGCCCCCGCCCACTGATTAAAGTTTCACTTTATACTAAGCTATAAGCGCGCTTTGTTTCTTCGTGAAACGCATTTGTATCATATTTGTGCTCAACAAAAATTTGATGCCATACCATAAATGCAAGTACTGTCCAAATTTTACGGCTGTAATCGCCTTTATCTGCACAATGTGCTTCTAATAAATCTAATACGTACTGCTTATCGATTAAATGCTCTGTTTTGCTTTCTTTAATGATATTTACAGCCCAATCATGCATTTCATCTTTTAACCAGTGACGAATCGGTACTGGGAAGCCTAACTTCTTACGATCTAATACGTGATCCGGTACAATACCACGTACTGCTTCACGTAAAATTGCTTTTGTTGTACCATTTGCAATCTTTAATTCTGTTGGAATTTTAGATGCAACATCAAATACTTCTTTATCTAAGAATGGTACACGAAGTTCTAATGAATGTGCCATTGTCATTTTATCAGCTTTTAATAAAATGTCGCCGCGCAGCCATGTGAACATATCAATGTATTGCATTTTACTTACATCGTCATAGTTCTTGATATCATCATACAACGGCTTCGTAATATCCATGTAATTCACACTCTCATTGTAGTGCTTCATAAGTGCTGCTTTTTCTTCTTCACGGAAGATTTTCGCATTTCCATAGTAACGCTCTTCAATCGGTGTACATCCGCGCTCTAAGAAGCTTTTTCCTTTGAATCCTTCTTTTAATGCACCACTTAACGCTTTTAATACACGTTTTCCTGGGCTAGGGATGTAAGAGAACATTTTTAAAGAGTTTGGCTCACGATAAATGTTATATCCGCCAAACAACTCATCTGAACCTTCCCCAGAAAGAACAACTGTTACATGTTTACGTGCTTCTTTTGCAACGAAGTACAATGGTACAGCTGCTGGATCCGCTAATGGATCATCCATATGCCACATAATTTTTGGGAATTCATCCATGAATTCTTGTGGTGTTACGAATACGCTATAGTTTTTTACACCTAATTTTTCTGCTGTTTCTTTCGCTACGTCAACCTCACTAAAACCACGACGTTCAAAGCCTACAGAGAAAGTTAATAGATTTGGATTCATTTCTTTTGCGATAGACGCGATAATCGATGAATCGATACCGCCAGATAAGAATGAACCTACTGGTACATCACTACGCATATGCATTTTCACAGAATCGTATAACACGTCACGAATTGCCTGAATATGCTCTTCTTTCGTCGCATCAGATGCATTGAAATATGGTTGCCAATAACGACGGATTTCCATCTTTTTACCAAGCTCTTTTACAAAGTAGTGACCTGGCTCAATTTTGTTAATATCAACTGTTAACGTTTCAGGCTCAGGAGCATATTGATACGTAAAGTAGTGTTGCAGAGAAGCTGGATTTACCCCTTTATCTTCCATCACATGTAAGATACTTTTCTTTTCAGATGCAAAGAATGTTGTATCCTCGTGCTGTGCAACATAAAGCGGTTTAATACCGAAATGATCACGCGCACCGAAAAGTTTTTTCTCTTCGCGATCCCAAATCATAAATGCAAACATACCACGAAGATAATCTACACATTTTTCTTTCATATGAGCATATAATGCAATGATTACTTCTGTATCAGATTGTGTCGCAAATGTTGCACCTTTTTCAAGAAGCATTTCGCGAAGCTCTACATAGTTATAAATTTCACCATTAAAAATAATTACATAACGATCATTTTCATACGTTAACGGCTGATGTCCTGCCTCTAAGTCAATAATACTTAAACGGCGGAAGCCAAATTGTACGTGTTCATCACGGAAGTACCCTTCATCGTCTGGACCACGGTGAAAGATAATCGTATTCATATTTTCAAATTGATGTTTTTCTTCTGCCGAAAACCCTCTAGGGTTTTCACATAAACATCCTACAAAACCACACATACTTTCTTACCCTCTTTCGGTTTTCATTCTTTTTCTATACTACTATATCAACCCTATTTATACTAGCATAATCATAGCAATATGGCGACAAAAAGTACATAAATCCATTTTGTTTTTTTCAACATATAAGTCACTACTTTGTAGAACAAAACATGACCGCTACTTGCTTTCACCCTTTATTTTATACATGTGATAGGAAAAGGACCTGACCGCTTGCTTCTATGTATAGTCAGATGCTCCCGCCCCCCCTAAAAAGAAAGGGTTTTTTTATGTCGTTTTTTCAATTTGTATTTATATACTTAAAACACTTCTATTCTTACCCTATCTTTCAATTTCTTACTTAGCTAAAAAACATCCTCACATTTAGGCTTTTTTTTCATATGATATTTCAAATTTATCTTTAGGAGGAGAAATTATGAGTGATGAAAAAAAACCTTCACGTCCACAATTTCGAAGTTACTTAAAACAAATTGATGACTTTTTCGAACAAACTCCGCTTCGTGATGTTATTGCTGATATGAACCACTTTTTCCAAAAAGGAAACCGTTTAGTAACATTTCCAGTTGATTTATTTGAAGTGGAAAAGGACATTGTTATAAAAGCTGAACTTCCTGGTATTCAAAAACAACAGATTCAAGTTGAAATACAAGGTGAATACTTAAAAATTGCCGTGAAAGAAGATGTTTTAGACGAAGAAATGAACGAATCATATAATTATTATCGCCGCGAACGCACAATGTCAGAAGCTTCTCGCGTTATAAAATTACCGTATCCCATTAACAAAAAGCAAGCAAAAGCTTCTTATCAAAACGGCATTTTAGAAATTCGTGCACCAAAGCTTCCACAGCAACATGATATTTTATCGATTGAATAAGAAAAGAATGCTAAGTTAATCGTCTTCTCTTCAAATAGACAATAATCTAAAAATCCCTCCAGATAAACAATACTGAGTCCATCATACTAAATGGACTCTTTTTTACTGTCTATCCAAAAGGGATAACCAAATTATATCCTTATTATCGTGTTAAACGCCTAATATCACGTAATATATCATCATATGGTGTATTATTCATTCCACTATATTCCTTCATCACTTTTCCGTTTTGATCCACTAAGTAAAATTTTGTACCGTGTAGAACTTGATCTTGATTATCTGGTTTATCAACTAACGTTTTAAAATTATTTTTCGCAAATTTCTCGATGTCATCCTGCGAATAACCTGTTAACAAATTCCAATTCTTTGTATCATCAGTAAATTTCTGCACAAATGCTTTTAACTTTTCAGGCTTATCTACCTCTGGATCAACACTAAATGATACAAATTGAACATCTAGTTTTTCTTCTTTTGCCAATCTTTGCAGCTTCGCCATATTCGCTGTCATCGGCGGACATACTGTTTGACAGCTTGTAAATACAAGATCTGCTACCCACACTTTTCCTTTTAAATCTTTTGTACCAAATTTTTCACCATTTTGATTTATGTATTGAAAACTTTCAACATCCCAATTTAACGGATCTCGAAGTTTCGATCCTGAACTACATCCAGCTAAAAGTAGCAAGCAAAAAGCGGCAAGAATACCAATCCATTTTTGATATCGCTTCATTCTAGAACACCCTTCTCTCTTTCAATTTCTTCTATCCCATACTAACGAGCAGTAAAGGCCTCCTACTAACGGAAGTTTCACTTTATTGTAACAAAGGTAAACACTATGAGGAAACTGTTTACTTCACTTGTTCACTAAATCGTACTAATTTTTCAATTGCTTCTTCTTTATGAAATGTACTAAACCACCTATAATTTTCACCGTCTAAAATTCGATAATGTTGACTAACAATGTTTTGTTGTAAACAGAAATCTCCTCTTTTCTCAATCTCTTTCCACCATATATGTCCACCCATCGTTTTTTCTTTTTTATACTCCATTTGATGGTGAGCGATTGTTTGGACAACTTCAAGAGCAGAGCCTCCAAATGCAGACTGCACGATTTCGCTACTTTGAAACAAGGCACATATCGCAACAACAGTCGTCCACGAAGGCAAAATGCGCTCTTTTTCAATTTGAACAAGCGTCTTTTTAGAAAGACCTAAAATCTCTGCCATTTCTTCTTGTGTATAATTATATTCTGTTCGAACCAACTTCATTTTTTTCGCAATTATTAGTACGACTTCGTCTTTATTCATTTGAACACCCCTTCTTACTATGTAAATAGTGTCTTATTGTATTTTTATACTTTTTTAATACTTAGTCAATTTTCTTTCCTTTTGTGTTTTTCAAGAAATTTGAGATTACTTTACAATTGATATTGCCCTCATGCCAATTGGAGTTTATGAGCCTGAATGGTTTCGCATATTTCCCTAGAAACAGCCGTGCGAGCATTTTTAGCCATGAAGGAAAAACATTTTATTTTTTGAGAAAACATATACAGCCTCTTCTCCTTTCGTTCAAGGAAAAAAGTAGATAGAGAAAATTTGTATGTATAGCACGCAAAATCAGTGCCTGTTTATGATTAATATGTATCCTGCACGAAAAAAGCTACTTGAATATAATCAAGTAGCTTTTTCCTATTCTGCAAAATAAGAGAATCCAATTGCGCCAACGCCTGTATGTGTACTAATAACCGGTGTTGTAAAGAAGATTTCTGATTGTGTAAATCCACTGATCTTTTCAACTGCTTCTTTCATTTTCTGCGCTAACGGTAATGATTTTGCATGTGGAATCGCAACTGCTTTTACTGTCTTACCAGCTATATCTTCTTCAAATATTTTCGCTAATGTTTTTACGATTTGTCCTTGACTACGTACCTTAGCAATCGGATTATAGACTCCGTCCTCAATACCAGCAATTGGCTTAATATTTAATAAAGACCCGATCATTGCTTTTCCTTTACCGATACGACCGCCTTTCACAAGGTTTTCTAACGTATCAACAACAACGAATAAACGTGTGTTTTTTCTAACTTGTTCAATACGTTTTAAAATTTCTTCTAAAGAACGACCTTCTTGTGCCATTTTCGCTGCTTCAATTACTTGATAAGCCAAAGCATGACTAATAAATAAAGAATCCACTACTGTTACTTTTGTATCTGTCATCGTTGTTGCACTATTTGCCGTTGCAACTGATCCGCTTAATCCATTTGTTAAGTGAATCGAAAGAACTTGACTGCCGTCCTCTCCTAAGCGATCATACATTTCTACAAATGAACCAACTGCTGGTTGCGATGTTTTAGGTAATTCTTCTGATTTTTGCATTTCTTCAATAAACTCATCTGGTTGTAAATCTACGCGATCTAAATAAGTTTGTCCGTTCACAGAAATTGATAATGGAATAACATGAATATCATATTTCTCAATCACATCTGGTGATAAATCCGACGTTGAGTCTGTGACAATTTTAATTTTTTGCATGTTTTATTTCTTCCCTTTCCACTACGCTCTCCCTGTTATTATACTAGTATTCCCACTGCTTTCAACAGTTTAAGGTAATTTTCTGACGAAATTCTTGTTTTTTATGTCTAAAAAAGAAAACGGTAGAGCACTTTTGCTCCGCCGTTTTCTTATGCATTTTTCTCTAACGTATTTATTTCATATACATTTGAATAATCATTCCATTTTAAGCAATTCTGCAAATATTCTCGAAATGAGTACGAAAACCTTGGTTGGTTTTGTTTTTGAATTTTAGAAATAAAGAGCTGAAGACGCGACTGAATTTGAAACGCTAATGGGTGCTGTGTTTGTAGCACAGGGATTTCAACCACCTTTACACATTTTCCTGTTGGATGAGTGAAATAAAAACTCTTCATAATCACGATATCAATCCTCTTTTTTTTTGGATTTATAATGTTAGTATAAACCGACAAAGGCAAAAAGTTTGTCTAAATTTTGGAGAAGCATTAATTTTTTTCTTTTTTATATTGTATACGCTTACACTAATAGTATAACAAAGAAATAAAAAAAGTGCCCGTCATAAAGAGGCACTTTTCGATGAAGATTGCAATTCTCGTTTTACCTTTCTTTTATATACAATTTTTGACATTGTAATACTTAATTCATAAATTACCAACAATGGAATTGCTACGGAAAAATCTGAAATAAAGTCAGGTGGTGTAATGCACACCGCAATGATAATTAATATAAAATACGCATATCTTCTAATTTTTTGTAGTGCTACTGGATTTAAAATTCCAATACTTGTTAAAAACATGGTTACAACAGGTAATTCAAAAATCACAGCAAATGGTACAGTCATGTTCATAACAAAAGAAAAATATTTCTCTGTTGTAAACATTGTTTGAAACATTTCATCACCAAGACTAACCAAAAAGTTCAGTACAAATGGTAGGATAATAAAATATCCGAAACATAGTCCACCAATGAATAATATAAATAATCCTGGTACGTATAATAACGTCATTTTCCGCTCATTTGGAAGCAATGCTGGCTTGACGAATAACCAAAGCTGCAGGGCTGCAATTGGAATGGTGCATACGATTGAAAACACAGCCGCAATAACAAAATAAATCCATAAAATATCGCTCGGTCCAAGAACTGTTAATTTCATATGTAAATCTTTTACAATAAAACTATAAATCTCTTTCGTATAAGAAAAACCAATAATAAGGAAAAATAAAAATGCCACTGCTGTAATAAGAAGTCGTTTTCGCAACTCTCCAAGATGATCTACTATGCTCATTTCGTGATCGTTCATATTCTCACCCATTTCTCTGGTCACTGAAAAAAAGATGCAAGCTTCTCTTACATCTTTAGTCCCTCACAAACGGACATAGGCATCCGTTTGATTCGACTAACAATCAGCAGGAACTTCCCCTACTGATAAAAACTTCATTTTTTCTCATCTATATCATCATGCAAACCTTTTGCAGATTTTTTAAATTCTTTTAAGGTTTCTCCAAACGCTCGTCCAATTTCTGGTAATTTTTTTGGTCCAAAAATAATTAATGCTAAAATTAAAATTAAAATCAATCCTGGAAACCCAATATTCGGCATACTGCTTCCCCCTTATTTTCAATTAACTTCATTTTGTCAAAAAAGTCTGTAAACGTCAATGTATCCGCTATCTTTTGTCGAAAAAATTTGAAAATATAAATTTTGTACATTTTTCATTTCCTATTCCTTTTGTATATGATATGGTGAAAGAAACTATATTCCTCATTGGACTACATGAGAAAGGAGTCGAAACATGACTCAAAAAATAACTCGAATGACTCAGTTTGTTAAAGAAGAAATCGCAAATGCAATTACACATGGCATTGGTGCCATTTTAAGTATCCCTGCGTTAATTATTTTAATTATTCACGCATCAAAACATGGAACTGCATCAGCAGTTGTAGGATTTACTGTATACGGTGTTAGCATGCTTATACTGTATGTATGTTCAACACTATTACATAGTATCCATCATCCAAAAGTAGAAAAATTATTTACTATTTTAGATCACTCTGCCATCTATATATTTATCGCTGGCACATATACACCATTTTTACTCGTTACTCTGCGCGGACCAATAGGCTGGACATTACTTGCGATTATATGGACACTTGCAATTGCAGGAATCATTTTCAAAATATTTTTTGTACGTCGCTTTATTAAACTATCAACCTTATTTTACGTCCTAATGGGATGGCTCATTATCGTTGCTATTAAACCATTATATGAAAACTTAACAGGTAGCGGCTTCACATTATTATTAATTGGCGGAATTTTATATTCTGTCGGTGCCATCTTCTTCCTGTGGGAGAAACTCCCGTTTAATCATGCGATTTGGCACCTCTTTGTATTAGGTGGAAGCACGATGATGTTTTTCTGCGTATTATTTTATGTATTACCTGTAGCATAAAAAAGGTCTCAGCTTTTACTGTAGCTGAGACCTTTTTTACTCACTTTTTTAGCTGACTTGCAATGATATCTTGCGTATATTTCGTTAATTCTTTAATATCCATATTTTGATATTGTTCTGCTGTAATTGGTTTCGAAATTGTGATCGTTGCATGCGCCGGCTTCATTCGATTGCCATTCGCTTCAAACATCTTATAAGTTCCGTCCAATGTTACAGGTAAAATCGCTACACCTGCTTTTACAGCAAGATGAAAACTACCAGCCTTAAATTCTCCCATTGTATCACCCTTGCTACGAGTGCCTTCTGGGAAGATAACGATAGAGTGCCCTTGTTTTAACAACTCAATCCCATCTTTAATCGCTTGTAACGATTGACGGCGATTCTTGCGATCCATAAATACACAACTCATCATTTCCATCCACGTTGATACAATTGGAAATTTTTTAATTTCCGCTTTTGAAACGAATCCAATTGGTTTATTTAAATAACCTAGTAAAACTGGAATATCCATGTCACTTTGATGATTACTTACAACGAGTACCGGTTTATCTTGTGGTACATTTTCCAGTCCATTTACTTGTACTGTTGATCCAGCTACACGAACCATCTTCTTGCCAAACCAATTTGTTGTTTTATACACCAGCTGATCTTTTTCTTGCGGTGATAGTGTATGTACCTTTCGTTTTATACGCCACATTCTTGGCGTAATACCAATTACAATTAAAATTAAGTACAAAATCTTAAAAAATGTTTGAATCATATAGAACCCCCACATATTGTCATTCCGTTTTTCATTATACTAGACAAACGAAGGAAAAAGAAGAAAAAATGTCCAAACGGCAAGCGTTTGGACATTTTTCATAATATGATAGATTAAAATTGTTTTGCTAACTCTTGTGCTTTTTCAATAGCTCGTTCTTTAATTTCAGGTGCTTGCGTAGGATTTGCACTCATACCTTCTACAGCAATATATTCTACATCCGTTACACCCATGAAGCCTAGCATTGCTTTTAAGTGGTTTCGACCAAAGTCCATTGCTGCGTATGGTCCTTCAGAATATACGCCGCCTGTTGCTTGGATATGAAGAGCTTTTTTACCTTCTAATAAACCAATTGGACCATTTTCAGTATATTTAAATGTTTTACCTGCTATTGATAGGTTATCTAAGTATGCTTTTACAACTGGTGGATAGCTCAAATTCCACATTGGTGTTACAAATACATATTTGTCTGCGTGCATAAACGTTTCTAAGTTTCCGTTCATTGCTGCAATTTTTTGTTGTTGGCTTTCACTTAATGTTTCAAAGCCTTCTCCTGCCCCAAGTTTTCCCCAAGCAGCAAGCACTTCACCATCAATTGCAGGTACATTTGTATGGAATAAATCAATTGTTATAACCTCATCTTGTGGATTAGCTTGTTTGTAAGCTTCAATAAACGCTTCTCCTACCGCCATACCGAATGATACTTCTACTGGATTTGGATTTGCCGTAATAAATAATACTTTTGTCATGTTCATTTCTCTCCCTTGTTCATAAATATCTTCAATTTGAGATTTTTAATATAAAAAGTAAATCACTTACCTTACGTAAGTAATAATACCTAATTAATATTTTTTTGTCAATAAAAAATAGCTACTTTTTTTTCGTAAGTAAATAACTATATAAAATTAGACTTCCATCAGTGAAAGATAAAAAAGGAGCTACCTCGCTTATGAACGAGACAGCCCCTATTCTATTACTTTTGAAATACATGCTTTACTTTCTCAGCTGGAATACTACTTCCGCCTCTTCCTTTTACATCTTCAATCATCATTGCGACAATCATATTTGGAGAATTTGCATCAAATGCAGCAAACCACCCTAACTCTTTACCATCGGCATCTTTTGATTCTTTTAATTCAGCTGTTCCTGTTTTTCCAGCAAGTGTAATGCCATCTAGTTTTGCAATCTTACCTGTTCCTTCTGGATCATTCACAACTTTTATTAAAGCATTTTTCAAAATATCACTGTTCTCTTTAGATACCACTTTTTCTTTCCACGCCTTTACCTGTTTTTCGTCTTTTACAAGGTGCGGGGATGGAATATTTCCTTCATTCACAATTGGCGCATACGATAATGCAACGTGAAGAGATGACATTAAGACTTTTCCTTGACCATATCCTGTATCAGCAAGTCCAATATCATCTTTTATACCATCTTTTGCGATTTGCGACGTTGCAAATCCATATTCAATTGGTAACTTTTCACCAAGTCCAAATTTCTTCGCTTCTTCTACAAACTTATCTTTACCAATTTTTAATGCTTCCTGTGCAAAATAAATGTTATCGGAATACATCATTGCTTTTTCAAAATCAACTGGATTTGCATCTTTTACACGCGTTACATAGTAGTTACCCCAAGAAGAATCTTTTGCCCATTTTACACCATCAATTTTAAGAGATTCTTTCGGGTCAAGCACTTTTGTTTCAAGACCAATTGCTCCTGTAATCGGTTTAAAAACAGAACCCGGTGCGTATACTTGCGTAAAGCGATTTGTCATTGGCTTTTTCTGGTCATTATTCAAAGCATCTCGCTCTGCTTTCGCTGACTCTCTCATCATGACATTCGGATTGTATGATGGACTACTTACAAGCGCTAATGTTTCCCCTGTTTTCGGATGTACTGCTGCACTTGAACCAGCTTCATCCTTCATTTCTGCATAAATCTTTTGTTGCAAATTCCCATCAATCGTTAGTGTAATATTTTCGCCATCTTTCGCTTGTTTTTTAGCAAGCTCTTTTAGCTCTTTTCCTTTTGCATCGGCAATATAAACACGTCCGCCTTTTTCCCCGCGGAGTTTATCTTCAAAAACGCTTTCAAGGCCTGTTCTTCCAATAGGATCATCCGCTTTATATCCTTTTTCTTCTAATTTCTTCAAATCTTCTGCATTTACTTTGCCCATATAGCCCGTTAAATGAGCGGCAGCTTCTCCTAAAGGATACGTCCGAACATTTACTGTGCGCGTTGCTACACCAGGCATTGAAATGTAATCATTTTCATTCGCACCTTCTGGCAAAATAGAAAGTGGAACATAGTAGCCTGGTTGTACCCACTTCGCTGTTAATTTCTTCTCAATATCTTCAACCGGCATATGTAATAATTTCGCTAACGTTTCTTTCGTTTGCTGTGCTGATTCGCCTAATTTCCCAGGTACAACTCCAACTTCTGTAGATTTCCCATTTGTCGCCAATCCACTTCCGTTCCTATCAGAAATTTCACCGCGCTTTGGCGAAAACGATTGCACCAGTACTTTATCATCTTGTTTCATGGTTGGAAAAATAAACGATGGATTCCAATCAATTTTCCAGACGTCCTTATCTCCATCCTTTTCTTTCACAAGTTTTGCCTCATTTTCAAACGAAATCTTTCCACCGATTGTATCCATACTTACTTTAAAAGGTACATTCGCATTGTTTTTCTCATCTTTTTTGTCTTCTTTTTTCGCTTCTGCTGCTACTTTTAAATTTTTCACTGCAATACCTGTATAAACGTTTTCATATTTCTTTACAAAATCATCTTTTGTAATTGACTGCTTTGCCTCTTTCGATAACTGTTCATACATTTTATCAAACTTTTTTTCGTTCCATGCTTTTACATATGTATCCATCGCTTGTTCTGGCTTTTCTTCTTTTCCACAGCCTACTACCAGTAGCAATGAAAAAATAAGAAGCATTCCCCATATCTTTTTCACATTTTCTCCTCCTTTATATCTCGATACTATCATACTATAAAAATCCAACTTTACAAAATTCACCCAATATAAAAAAACGACACAATATGCGCCGTTCTTTATATTACCAGTATAACATTCAAAAAATTTTTATATAAGGCTTTATTTTTATTGATTCCTTGTAACTACTCAGCCATACATTTCATTTAGAAGCTTGGTAAAGAGTATAATTCCAACGAAAATACGCTTCCCTATAGTTGCTGCCATGAAGATAAAAATGGACCTACGCCTTGCTACCTTGCGCGTGGCAGGAAAAGGCCCTGACCGCTCCTATACATAGCCAGTCCCTCCCTGGCCACTTAAAAAAATGCTTTTCTATCGGTTTTTCATAGAGTGACCGAGTAGTTACGGTTCCTTAATATATATATAAATCCAACTTAACTTTCCAACACACAAGCCGCCGCCCTGCTGAACAAAACATAACCTGCTACTTTCTTTCTCTCTTTGTTTGAACTTCGCACGTGGAGGAAAAAGGCCCTGACCGCTTCTACGCATGGCCAGACGCTCTCGACCATCTAAAAAGAAAAGGGGGTTATGTCAGGTTTTTAATTTCGATATATGTATAAATACAAATTAAAAGATCGATATAAAAGACCTCTTTCCTTTGTTTCTCAAACAATCAATCGATCCTTTGATCCAGTTAAACAAATTTCATCACCGGCAACAGCAAAAGAAGATTGGTATGTAACACACCAATCTTCTCTCCTTATTTCCTTCTATCATACACATGATAAGCATATGTATATGGATTTTTCTCATCTGTCACGCCTTGTGTTGCAGATACTTCTTCCCACTCATTGTAGTTTATTTCGGGGAAAAATGTATCACCTTCAAATACCTCTTCAATTTGTGTAATATACAAGCGATTGGCAAAAGGAAGCACTTCTTTAAAAATTTCTGCACCGCCAATTACAAAGAGTTCTTCATTCATTTGCTCGTCCATTTTCTTTACATCATCGATAGAATGAATGACTTTACAGCCTTCCATTTCATAATTTTGATTACGAGTTAAAATGATATTCGTTCTGCCAGGTAAAGGTCTGCCAATGGATTCAAACGTTTTTCTCCCCATAATAATCGGGTGACCCATCGTTACTTTTTTAAAGTATGCCAAATCTGCCGGAAGATGCCAAGGTAATTGGTTATCTTTACCGATTAGTCGATTTTTATCCATTGCTACAAGTAATGAAATCATATATATCCCCCTAACTTTGTTTACACAGCTACCGGAGCTTTAATTGCTGGATGTGGATCGTATCCTTCTAACATAAGATCATCGATTTCAATATCAAAGATAGACTTCACGTCTGGATTTAGCTTTAACGTCGGGAATGGACGCGGTTCACGTGCTAATTGTGTTTCCACTTGTTCAAAATGATTTGTGTAAATATGAGCATCACCAATTGTATGAACGAACTCTCCTACTTCTAAGCCACACTCATGTGCAATTAAATGTGTTAATAAAGAATAACTCGCTATATTAAATGGAATACCAAGGAAAATATCACCGCTGCGTTGATATAGCTGACAAGATAATTTTCCGTCTGCCACATAAAATTGGAATAACGTATGACAAGGCGGCAACGCCATACTTGGTATATCTTCGGGATTCCATGCAGACACAATAAGGCGGCGGGAATCTGGATTTTTCTTAATCATATCAATTACATCGTGTAATTGATCAAGCGTTTCCCCAGCAGTCGTTTTCCATGCACGCCATTGCTTCCCATACACATCTCCTAAATTACCGTAACGCTTTGCAAATTCGTCATCTTCAAGCACTTTTGTTTTAAACAATTCCATTTGCTCTTCGTACTGCTTATGAAACTCTTCATCTTGCTGCGAACGAAGTCCAAAATCTGTCATATCTGGACCTGTATATGCATCGCTCTCTATCCAGCTCTTAAACGCCCATTCGTTCCAAATATTATTATTATGCTGCAGCAAATAACGAATATTTGTATCACCTTTCATAAACCAAAGAAGTTCGCTCGCTACTAAACGAAACGGCACACGTTTTGTCGTAAGTAACGGAAAACCTTGACTTAAATCAAAGCGCATTTGATACCCAAATACAGATACTGTTCCTGTACCAGTGCGGTCTTCTTTTCTCGTACCGTTTTCCATAACATGACGGCACATATTTAAATATTCATACTCTGCGTGTTTCATCAAGTAACCTTCTTTCACAATTGCTTTATGTAACATTATTTTTTCCTATATGGAGTTTATCATATATGCCTTCGAATTTCACACGGACTTTTTTATAAAAACTCTTTAATATAGAATACACACGCAAAAACTCAGTATTGAAAAATTTTTCATCTTTA
The DNA here is from genome assembly GCF_900116295.1 of Bacillus sp. 103mf. Taxonomy (GTDB): domain Bacteria; phylum Bacillota; class Bacilli; order Bacillales; family Bacillaceae_G; genus Bacillus_A; species Bacillus_A bruguierae. The sequence continues at coordinate 44,588 of NZ_FPAF01000005.1, read as the reverse complement.
CAATCTGACATACTTTCGTCGATTTTTCTTCTAAAAAGAAAAAGGGATTTCCCATTCGTTTCAAGAAACTATAGTGCGGTAGTAAATAATATATGAGTGGAGGTTTTACTATGCAAAAAACTGAAATGCCTCTTACAAGTAAATTACATACGACAATCCAAAACATGATGAAAGAATTGAACGTCCCAGGAGCTGCAGTGGCCATCGTAAAAAATGGTGAAGTAGTGTTCTCAGAAGGTTATGGGTACCGTGATACAAAAAATAAAAAAACCGTTACACCAAAAACACTATTTGCAATCGGTTCATCAACAAAAGCTTTTGGTACTTTTTCTTTAAGTTTACTCGCGCAGCAGCAAAAATTTAATTGGGATACACCTGTACAAACGTATATTCCAACTTTTTCACTTCACGATCCGCTAGCAAGCGTACAAACAACAGCTCGCGACCTAGCATCTCACCGCACCGGTGTCAGTCGCCACGATTTACTATGGTACGCAGCCTCCTTAAGTAGAAAAAACATTGTTGAAAACATTCGCCACTTAGAACTAGATGCGCCGTTCCGTTCTGCGTTTTTATATAACAACTTAATGTATGCCACAATTAGCTCTATTGCAGAAAACATTACAAATGAAACATGGGAACAATATGTTACAGAACATCTTTTAACCCCACTTCAAATGGAACGTACAAACTTCTCAGTTACCACTTCGCAAAAATCAGATGATCATGCACTTCCTTACATTGAGAAAGATGGAAACGTAACAGAAGTACCTTTTTGCAACATTGATACAATCGGTGCTGCTGGATGTATAAACTCTAATATAGAAGATATGGCAAAATGGGTGTTACTTCATTTAAATAAAGGAAAAGTTGGCGAACATGAATTACTTGCACAAGATTTGCTTGAACAAATGTATACACCGCACATTCCAATTCCAAATGATCCAATGTTTACTATACCGGAAACACCATTAAACAGCTACGGACTTGGCTGGTTTATTACTGCCTATCGCGGCCATAAAGAAATCCATCATGGGGGGAGTATCGACGGATTCTCAGCTCTTGTTTCTTTTATGCCAGAAAAAAATGCCGGTCTTGTCGTACTAACAAATTCCAGTCATACATTATTACCTTCTTACCTCGCACATCAAATTTATGATGAATTGCTTGGATTAGAACCAATTGATTGGCATAAACGTGCAATAGAAGATACAGCAAAGCTTAAAGAAATAATAGAAGAAATAAACAAACCGCTACCACAAGTAAAGGAAACTGTTCTTTCCCATCCATTAAAGGATTATATCGGAACATTCGAACATCCTGCATACGGTACAATTGAGGTACACAAACGAAATGAATCATTATATTTTAAATTTGCGTCATTCGACATTGAAATGAACCATCACCACTATGATATGTTCAATACGAAATGGAATGTTTTCCAAGCAGAAATGGACATATTAATTTCTTATGAAATGAATCCAGCAGGTGAACTGCATGAACTGAAAGTACACTTCCCAGCAACGTTAAGCACAAAGCCACTTCTGTTTACAAAAATAGAAAAATAAAATTTTAGTTAAGAAAACGCAGGGCCTTCGAAACCCTGCGTTTTTTATTCAATCATTTTCTTCTATTTGTAAAATTTAAGTTTTAACTGTCGAAAGTTTCTCCCTTATCCTTATTAAAACCTAATTTTTTCTATATTCTGTGTATTATCTCACCAATAATCCCCTTCATTTGATGAACTTCTAAATCTGTATTTGTCATAATAACTACACCTGTTTCTAAATATGGATAAGCAACGAGCATACATTGAAACCCTATTCCCCAACCAAGTGACGAAAATTCAATTCCTTGTCCTGAACCATCCAGAAAAACAGCTAAACCAGCCCATTCCTTACAACCTTGTGAAGTAATGAGTTCTTTTGCCTTACTTTCAGAAAGACCAATTTTACTTTTACCTTTTAACGCATTTATGACTTCAATTAGCAAAATTGCCAAATCTGTTGGTGTTGTCCAAAGTCCAGAAGCTGCTGGATATGGATAAATCGGATATTTACTAGAAACGACTTCGCCTTTTTTATTATGACCACAAGAAAATAGTCCACTTCTTTCTGTTAATGTTGTTTGTTTGAATGTACTATTTTTCATATGTAACGGTTCAAATATAAGCTCGTCCATTAACAGCTCAAAAGGTTTACCACAAACATCTTCTATTTGAATACAAGCTAATAAGACTGGAGATAATCCAACTTGAACTGCAGTCTGTGTTTGTAATTTGATAAACATTGTATTTGATGCAGTATTACTTCCTGTTAAAAAAACTATATAAGGAAGGACGAGAATCTTTGCCTCACAAAGGATGAGGGAAAATTCCGATAATATTACGTTATGTCAACCTCATATGAATGAGATATTCGTGTTTATAAATTATGTTGGACAAGCATACAAGCAAAAAAACTCCTTTTTCATTTAATATACTAAATGTAAATAAAGGAGTTTGATAATTTATGGTACCACCAGGACCACCATTTAAACCAGTATATGGTTCCCTTTATGGAGATGATTCTAGTATTCCTGTCACTCCTAATGGTATAGTTGATTTTAAGATGACGGGACCATCATCCGGAACAATTCTAGATCTTGCAACAAATACTATTACTGTTTTAAGTACGGGAGTTTATAGTATCGAATTTAGTATTGTTATTGCTATAGCTGTCAATGCTAGCGCCCAATCCGAAGTTGTGACAGTTATTGCAAATGTTAATGGCGTAGAGGATTTGACAAGTTTTGCGGCTTTTATAATAAATCCTTTTATAATCAATCCAATAGATAATGCTTTTCTAACTATTGTATCGACCCCATCTAAAACCATACAGCGAAATCTCAATGCAGAAGATCAAGTATCTCTTCGTTTCACTTCAGTTGCTGCTGGTGGTTCAGGAGTTTCCAGTTATGACAATCCTTCACTTGTTGTTACAAAAATTGCATAAGGTGAATGAAACAAACAAGCAATGCTCCTCCTAGGCATTGCTTGTTTTGGGATGAAAGTCTCTACTTTCCTATTACATCCTTTTTGATGTATTTCTTAATAAGGAGTGAATCATTCTTGCTAATTTAAGTGTTAAGAGAATTTCCGATAATCTTGATCATAGTATCCTCTTCTAGTTATAGTTTGTTTAACTAATAGAAGTCATTCTACTTATACTCCATTTACATCTCCATATTCGGCGCATACACAACTTCTAAGATGTAACCGTTTGGATCATAAAAATCTACTGTATAATATCCTTCCGAATACTCTTTTACTTCTATTGGACCACGAATGATTGTAGCTTGAACATTATGTAAAAAACTTGCTACTTCATCAACTACAGAACGATTCATTGCTTGATAACAAATATGTCTTGGCCCTAATGTTCGTATAAGCTCTGCATCAATCTCTTTAAAATAAATTTCTGTTTTCCCTGTACTAAAAGCTGTTTCATTTAGTTGTTTCCAGCCAATAATCGAAAATAATTGACGATAAAATTCAGTAGACTCCTCTAAGTTTGCTACCCAAAACTCAATATGGTGAATACCCGGTTCGAACATTTTCTCTGGCATACTCCCCTTGCTCCCTTTCCCACTTTACATTATTTTGAATGTACAACACTTACAATTTCTTCTGGTACATTCGCTATGTAATTCGGAGATTCAGCCTGTACTGTTTCTATCACATCATATCCCCAGCTTACCCAAATCACTTCTACACCAATTTTTTTGCAAGATACAATGTCTCGAAGCTCATCTCCTACGTAAATCACATCTGAATTTTTTAGTTTGTTTGCTTTTAAAAATTTCTTTATCACCTTGTCTTTCCCGAAAATATTGTTAGAACAAAAAACATCATGAATATAATCAATTTCATTTTGACGTAAAAATTCCCGAATATGCTCCTCAGCGTTCGAGGATACAATGACAATTTCATAGCCGCTCTCTTTCAACGCCTGCAAAACATCTCTTATTCCATCGAACAAAGTAAGATTTTGAATCGATGGTTGATATAATTTATAGAACTCTAATGCTATCATAGGAATTTTATACAGAGGCACGTGAAGTAATTTACATCTCTCTGGAATTGATAACTTCCGCAATGCTTCAACATCCTCTTCTTTTACTTGTTTAAAACGGTGTTTCTCTGCTATTTCATTGAAAATAGGGATAAAAATATCTTTAGAATCCACTAATGTACCATCAAAATCAAACATAACATATTTATTCATCACCAATACTCCTTGTTATCATTTCTATTCTTTATATTTAAGAATTCTCTTTCAAATGGATATAACCTTTTATTCACAAAAAAAGAACAAGGTATATCTCCCTGTTCTCCTTTTTTATGACAGCCATTGCGGCGGTGTATTCGTATTCCAATAAATATCACCAAGCTCATGGTGTGCTGTAAAGTTATCATCATAACGATGGTAATGAAAATTAAAATAATAACCATCTTGCGGAGGATGATCTCTTCTTACGTGAAAACGAAGTAAGTCATCACCAGTTTTTGTATCATAAACATGAAAAATCTTTTCATTTTTTCCACCGGCTGGTTTTTGTGAAATTGCTAAAGACTGTAACGAATCTTCCGGTGTATGATTCGCAAGGTTTGCAAGTGCTTCCTCTATTTTCGGCAATATAACATCTCTAAACTCATCTTCAATTACTGGGCCGATTTTCGATCCGAATTTCTCCATTGATTGCCGCTCAGCTTCCTGCATCGCATAGGAAAGAAATGCTTCTGAACTTATATCGCTTGACTCTTCATCCAGTGTATACGACGGTTGCTCTAGATTTTGTTGTTTTGTAGGCTTGTCCGCTTTTGCAGTATCAAGCAGCGCAGAAGGAGGTGTTACTAATCCAAATGTAAATACAGTAATTAACGCGACGAGTGTCTTTTTCATCCAATTTGGCATGTTGTATCCCTCCCTTTCTTTTTATATTTTTATAACTATTTCTTCTATTATACAAAATGATGCCAATTTTTGCACTTTACAATTTTAATAACGTTAACATCATTTGAATATGGAATAGTAAGATTTCATATAATAAGTATCATTCCTCAACTTTACTAGGAGGTTTTCCATTTGAACCTTGACCTTCTCTTTTCAGCCGTAAGCATTTGTGTTCTCATTTATTTTATGTATGTGTCAATTACGGATTAACAAAAAAAGAGCTATTCAGCTCTTTTTTTTGTTAGGAATAAATAAAATCCATACTGTTAATCCAATGACAATCCCTGCACAAACTACAGCAGGAATCATATAAAAATGAGCTAGTGCTGCAATGCCATATACACATAAAGCTGGTATAATGAGATATGCTTTTGCTTTCTGTGAAAGCCACAGTATCTTCCCTTCTGGACAATATAACTGTAAAAACAGTTTTCCAGAAAAAACTTTCCATTTGTCACTTGAATAACGATATATTGCAAATAACGCAAACGAAATAACGATTACAGCAATCCACCACGGTGCACGCCAAATGGCAATTGCGCTTGCAAAGATAACCTGAATGTAAAAGCCACTTGCATCACCCGAACGAAAATATTCCTTTAGAAAAGCTTCAATGATTCTAGCATCATTGCTATTTCCTAGTAATATACGTTTAGAACGGGGAAATAACCACGGCTTCGCTGTCGTTGTAGGTTTTTGTACTTGCCCCCCAATTGCCATAATTTGCGTTGTCCATCTCATTTCTTCTCCCTTTTCTTTTTCAATTTCTTTAAAGAAGAAACGATGGTACTCCATTTTTTCTTTTACTAAGAAAAAACTGATAATAAGGAGAAAAACAAAAAACAAAATCGTGTAAAAAGGATGCTGTAATATATATCTACATGCCAGTCCTATATATACAATACCTACACAAAAGAGAATATTTTTAATAATGATCACTTGCCACTGTTTATGAAACCGAACATCAATATACCGTTGCAGCAAAGAAAGTGCGAAACGAAAGTATGTTAAAAATACAAAGCAGAAAAAAGCTTGTATACCAGTTCCATGCAGACTTTTCAAAAGGATGGGTAGGAATAATATTGTTACAAGTGCACTTGTGAAGCAAATACGACAAAATGAATATATCATTCCATATTTCATCATTTGTTTAATCCGATCTGGAAATTGAATTAAAAATAAACTGTCTGCTTGTTCCAAAAATGACCGCACACCTCTTGAGTACGTTGAAATGTAAAAAACAAAAAGTCCGATAGACAAATATAATACATCTTCATCTTTCGGTCCATTTTTCCAAAGTGAAGCGTAGTATATCCAGCTAAATACAAGTACTGGAACAACTGCATATAATGCAATCGTCCAATCAACAACAGAGCGCACTGCCTTCCATTTTCGTTTCATTTCATGAAACAACCTTTTATAAAATAGTGTTCTAATCATGCTGCTCCCGCCTTACAATCACATCAAAACAATCTAACAACGTCCCGTCCAGCATGTTAGCAAGCGTTTGAATGCTACGTAAATCTCCATTTGCAAATAATGTTCCTTCTGAAATTAATAAGAAACGCTCACATATTCTTTCTGCTGTATCTAACACATGTGTGCACAGTAAAATACCTGCTCCGCGTTCCTTTTCTTTATACAAAAAATTGAGAAAATCACGAGTTGCCGTCGGATCTAATCCAATAAACGGCTCGTCAATAATATAAAAATCTGGTTCTGTTAAAAAAGCTAAAATGAGCATTGACTTTTGTTTCATTCCTTTTGAAAACTTCGATAGATATTCATGCTTATGCTTGTCCATACGAAATGTACGCAACAACTCTTCCGCCTGTATTTCCCAGCTTCCTGATTCAACATCCCTAGCGGCCATTAAAAGTTCAATATGTTCCCATAATGTTAAATAATCATAATACGTCGGATGTTCAGGTACATATGCATACGGATTCTTTTTCTCTCCAAATGAGACCTGCCCTTCCATATGCGCCAATAAGCCAAGAATCGCTTTTATCGTTGTACTCTTTCCTGCTCCATTTGCGCCAATTAAAGCAACTAGTTCACCTTGTTCAATTGAAAAGGCGATATTATGTATCGTTTCCTCTCCAGCTTCGTATCCAGCTGATTTTATATTCACTTGCAGCAACTAAATCCCTCTTTCTCTATATAATTACAATAAATCCCTATGAAAATAATAACATATTTTTCAATTAAAATACTTTTCAATCTAAGGGTAGTGAAGATATCATTCATATGCAGGAAAATAACACGAATAATAGAATATTTTATATTATAAGTTCAAAAATCTTTTATTTTGCATTCTAAAACATTTCTAGCAAACGACGAGAAAGGATATTTATTATGACAATTAAACGGAACATCGAAGCGATTTTCATCGACCGTGACGGTACAATCGGCGGCGATACAACGATTCATTATCCTGGAGAACTACAATTATTCCCATTTACTAAGATAGCTCTAACTAAACTAAAGGAACAAAACATACAACTATTTTCTTTTACAAACCAACCGGGCATTGCTGATGGCAAAGCAACAACAGAAGACTTTATTCAAGAATTAGAAGCATTTGGTTTTGACGACATTTATCTTTGTCCACACCGGCATGGTGATGGCTGCAGGTGTCGTAAGCCTGAAACAGGAATGCTTCTTCAAGCAGCGGAAAAACATCATCTTGATTTAACAAAATGTGTTGTAATCGGCGATCGGTGGAGCGATATTGTTGCAGGTATAAAGGTCGGTGCCACAACGATTTTAGTGCAAACAGGTGCTGGATACGATGCACTGCATACGTACCGTCATAAATGGGCGAACATGAATGCTGATTATATTGCCACAAATTTAGAGGATGCTGTTTCATGGCTCTTTTCACATTCTGAATAAAACGGCATTGCTGTTTTATTCATTCCACTCGTTCTGCATACCTCAACTGCAAAAATACTTAAACCATTTCTCTGTGAAAGGCTTGCACCTTTACATTTTCATATTGTGATATCGAATCGTAATATGTCTAGTTATATACATCCATTTTCATTTTTCAACATATGAGTCGCTACTATGCACGACTAGATGCTCTCGATCTCCTAAAAAGAAAGGGCTTTTTAGGCCCTTCAACTTGTATTTATATATGAATTTTTATAAATTTAATTCATAATAGAAACAGCGATCATCTCTTATGTAACCGTTCCCTACATATAAACGCTGTGCTGTTGCATTATCTACTTCCGTTTGGAGCTTTAACCCTTTTGCCCCTGTCTCCACTGCAAATTGCTTCGCCTTTGCTAACAATTCTTTCCCTACTCCAGTTCCTCTTGCTTCCTTTCGCACAAATAAATCATTTAAAATCCACAACTCTTTCATCGAAACAGAAGAAAAAGAAGGATATAGCTGCGTAAATCCAACATATTTTTCATCATCTACTGCCACAAAAATAATGGATTCTTTTCGATCTATACGTTCACGCAAAAATTGTTCTGCTTCCTCCATATTAGAATCTTGTCTATAAAACATACGGTACTCATTAAATAATGATGCTACTCCTTGTAAGTCTTCCATAGTTGCTTGATATATTTTCACTTCTCTTCGCTTCCTTTCCAATAGTTCTTCATTAAATCTGTTGCCCAGCCAGGCTGCTTAATTTCTTCTTTTGGTAAAAACTCTTTCATAACTGGTTTCACATCTAAAATAGGGGTACCATCAATCGCATCTAACCCTTGCACAACTAAGCGCTTTCCTTCTCTTCATACTACTTTTACAATCGTAGCACCTAATCGATTCGGACGATTTTTCCCGCGCTGTGCAAAAATACCCACTTTCGGGTACTCTTCATTATTTCGGGGATGTCTTGCTGTGTACTAAATGTTCTCTTCTCTCATTCTATTAAAATAAAAAATCACTTCAATATGTGAAAATTGTTCAAACCCTTGCAAACTCTCGTATACAAATCTGTCAACTCAATAACAGATTCAATTTTTCCCCACAAATCATCTTCTACATTGATTCATTTATCCCGCTATTTGTGGGCAGTAAGACCCCCACCTCAAGATTCAGAGAGAAGCAAAGAAGATAGGTGGGGGATAACTGCCCGTAAAAGCCCGATTGGGCGGGCTAACCGTCAGTGGGGGATGAAGAAAACCCCAACTGACGGAAGTTTCACTTTATTATGTACAAAAGCGATTGGTTGTAACGAGAACATCGTATGCCCCCTTTTTGTAACCACTTACATTATAATATATTTTCTGAATATTTTCCACGAATAATATTTTAGTTTACATAATAATATTATAAGTTAAACAGAAGAGAGTACATAGTGCTCTCTTCTTTCTGAAGATTATACAAGACCTGTTAAGCTATACATACCAATTACAACAAACACAGCTGTCGTTTTAATAATTGTAATTGCAAAAATATCCCGGTACGATTGTTTATGAGTTAACCCAGTTACTGCAAGTAATGTAATAACCGCTCCGTTATGCGGCAATGTATCCATCCCGCCTGATGCCATTGCAATAATACGATGCATCACTTCTAATGGAATATGAAATTGCTCTGCAGCTGCAATATACTTATCCGCCATTGCACTTAATGCAATTCCCATCCCCCCAGAGGCCGACCCTGTTATACCCGCAAGCACATTTGTCGTAACTGCTCCGTTAATAAGCGGATTTGTAAAAGTAGTTGAAATACCGTCACGGATTACGCCGAATCCTGGAAGAGATGCGATTACACCACCAAATCCATATTCTGCACCGGTATTCATTGCTGCTAACAATGCTCCGCCAATGCTTACATTTAACCCTGTTTGAAAGTCTACAAATACACGCTTCCAATTTAAAAGGAGTGTTGCAATAATCCCCATGATAAGTGCTAATTCTACTGACCATACTCCAAGTACTCCGGACAATTCTACTTTCCCAAAACTTTTTAAACCAATAGCTGCAAAATCAAAACCATTTGGATACCATTTTGGAATAGTAATTGTAAAAACTTTGTTCATTACACCAACTAAAATAAGCGGTACGAAGGCAAGTACTTGACGAAGTGGTGTAATTTCAGTCGTTGGGAGTGACTGTTTTACACCTTGTTCCACTTCGATAGATGCCGCCATTTCTACATGTCCATCGTCAAATCCATAATACCCTTCGCCTTGCGCTTCTGCCCTGCGACGCCGACTTTCTAAATACACCATACCGATTATGAAAATAAAAATAGCTCCTGTAATTCCTAATAGCGGGCCAGCATAAATATCTGTCTTGAAAAATGTTGTCGGAATAACATTTTGAATTTGTGGTGTTCCTGGAAGCGCATCCATTGTAAAAGTAAGCACTCCAAGTGCAATTGTACCAGGAATGAGACGTTTCGGTATATTTGCCTCACGAAACAAATTAGCTGCAAATGGAAATATAGCAAATGCCACAACAAATACACTGACACCACTATATGTTAAAATAGCTCCCATTAATACAATTGCCAATATCGTTCGTTTTACCCCAACAATTTGGATAATCGTTTTTGCGATAGATTCTGCGATTCCTGACATCTCAACTACCTTTCCAAAAATCGCGCCTAGCAAAAACACTGGGAAATATAACTTAATAAAACCAACCATTTTCTCCATAAAAATATTTGAGAAAAACGGTAATACATAAGTTGGCTCTGTTAACAAAACAGCAAACAGAGCACAAATAGGCGCAAACAAAATAACAGAAAATCCGCGATACGCTACAAACATTAACATGCTAAGTGCCAGTAAAATAATGACTAATTCCATGAGTTCCTCCTTTTTAATTTCCAAGGAAATATTTATAGAATTTTCAGTTTATTTACTACAATTCCACTTTATAACGAAAATCCCTCTTTCAAACTCTAAATACAGTCATTTTTTTCTACATCTCTATACAAAAAAAGACAAGGTGACAACCTTATCTTTTCAATCCATTACTTTTCTACCACATAATAAAACTTCTTTATATTTTCTACATCTTTAATCATATGAGTAGCTCCCGCCGCCGCTAATTCTTCTTGACTACCGTATCCATACATGACTCCGATAGAATCGATACCAACTTGCCGTGCTCCAATTATATCGTGCTCTCGATCGCCTACCATAACTACATGCTCTTTTTCTAAATCGTGATATGTATGTAAAATATGCTGAATGACGTCCGCTTTTGCAATGCGTGTTCCGTCTAAATTACTACCGACAATCTCTTCAAAATAATGTGCCATCTGAAAGTGTTCCAAAATTTGTTTAGCAAATACAGTTGGCTTAGACGTTGCCACAAATAACCGCTTTCCTGCATCCTTTAAATCTTGTAAAACACTAGGAATATGCTCATATACATGATTCTCAAACATTCCCTTCGTTTTAAAATATTCACGGTAATACGTGACTGCATCTGTTACTTGTTTTTCATTCATTCCATATATATTCGCAAATGAATGTTGAAGCGGAGGACCGATAAAAGTAAGTAATTTGTAATTATCCTGCTCATCTATCCCCATTTTTTGCAGCGCATATATGACCGAATTTACAATACCTTCTTTTGGATCTGTTAATGTGCCATCTAAATCGAATAAAAAAGTTGTATACATATATTCTCCCCCGCTCACTTTACTTTATATGACAATAACCAAAAACACGTATTTATATGAATCTCTAAGTCTACTGCAAATGGTTTAAAAATAGTTGTAAGTTCTTCTTTCGAATAATAATTTTTTATGATTTCATATTGCTGCCCACCAGCTAACGAACGTATTTTATATGTATTTTCATCTCTTGGCTTAGAAATAAGTGTTCCACCAATTCCTTCGTTATACATATTATCTACAATACATACAATAGATCCTTTTTCTAAAACCGCATGAAACTGTTCCAAAAAAGAGAGAATATTTTCTTTTGGAATATGAGAAAACCAAAAATTTGCGTATGCTCCATTAAATGCTTTTGCTAGTTGATTCAGTTTATATGCATTTCCTTGTATAAAAGAAACTTTCGATGGAAAAAGCTGTTTTTCTTTCGCTATAGTTAGTACTTCTTCCGAGTAATCAATCGCAGTAATGTGCTCAGCCGTTTCAGCAACATATTGCGTCCAATATCCTGTACCGCAAGCAACTTCAAGTACATCCTTCCCTGCAAACTTTTCTTTCAAAACATCTTTTATTTCTATTAATTCTGTCTGTCTAATAGGGTCATCTCGGAAGTATACTTCTTCATAACTCTTTGCTCGGTTACTATAATATGTTTTCATCCCCATCCTCCTTATTATCCTAACCACAACTCTCACCATTTTACAAAACAATCATTTTAATGTAAATATTCTGTCAATGAAACGACGTAAGGAACCAACTAACAAAAAATCAAGATGTACAAATTCTTTCTTATCATGTATGATTAGATTTATTTTCCAATTTTTAATAGATGGTGAATACATATGACAACAAAATTAATTTTTATTATGGTTTTTACAATGATTATCCATGCTGTGGAAACAAGCTCCTATAGCATTCGCTTAGCTGGAGTTCGATTAAAAAAGCTTGCGGTAGCACTAGCGATTATAGGAATTGTATTACTCGTTTCCAGAACATCGAACCTTTTCCAAGCGGTTATGCTTGGAAATATTGCAGATAGAGCTCGAGCACATGGTGATATCGATATGGAAACTACGATACGCCTTATATTGTTAGCAGCTTCCACAGGAACATTACTTGCACTCTTTTTGTATCCAACGCTTACAAAGTTATTTGGATATGTCATTCAGCAATTTGAAATAGAAGGATCATTCATCCGGATGATGAAAACAAATAATGTGCAAAAACTATGCTATACAAAAAAATATATTCGATTCCCAAAGTTAGAAATGATTCACCGTTTGCGCGTTGGTGGTATTCCAAAACGGATTATGCTCATTAATATGGTTGTAACAGCAATTTATACCGCTGGCGTACTTTCTGCCTTGTATGCTTCTGTATTAAACCCAACTTATGCTACGACTGCAACGACTGCATCTGGTCTTATTAATGGATTTGCTACCATTCTACTTACAGTACTGCTAGACCCGCAAATTGCCTTACTAACCGAACGGGCTCTCCAAAAAGAAAACGGTGCAGAAACAATGGGAAAAATGTATGGATGGTTAATGATTTCTAGATTTTCAGGTACATTACTAGCTCAACTTCTTTTTGTACCAGGAGCTTATTGGATATTGTGGATTATTTCGATTACGAATTGAAAAAAGATGCTCACAACAAATCCCCGGTTAGTGTACCGGGGATTATTTCACTTTATATTACGGCACTAACCGCGTACAGTCTCTCGGAAATGCGCTTGCTTCACGAACGTTCGATAAGTTTAAAAATTTATATACAAGCCGTTCTAATCCAATCGCAAACCCACCGTGCGGCGGACATCCATATCGGAATGTATCGATATACGATTGAAAGTTTTCTACATTTAATCCCTTTTCTTCAAAGGAGCGAACTAGCATACCGTAGTTATGAATACGCTGCGCACCTGATGTAATTTCTAATCCCCTATACAATAAATCAAAAGAGTCTGTGACAGAAGGATTCTCTTGATTTGGCATTGTATACATCGGACGTGTTTCTTTCGGATAATGAGTGATAAAGACAAAATCGCTATTGTATGTTTCTTTTACATACTTACCAAGCAATTTTTCTCCTTCTGAATCTAAATCGCCTATCGGAGATTCTTTTCGATACTCTTTTTGTAAAATGGTTTGCGCTTCTGTCACCGTTAATTTTGGAATGTCTGTAATGACCGGAATTTCAATTTGCAGCAACTGTAACTCCTTTGTACAGTATTGCTGTACTTTTTCAAACATATACCGAAGTACATCCGTTTCAAGCTTCATTACTTCATAAAAGTCTTCAATAAATGCAAATTCGACGTCTAAGGAAATGTATTCGTTTAAATGACGAGATGAATTGTGATGTTCAGCGCGGTACACTGGTGCCACTTCAAAAACACGTTCTAATCCGCCCGCAACCATCATTTGCTTATAAAACTGCGGTGATTGTGCTAAATATGCTTCTTTTTCAAAATATTGAAACTGAAATACGTTTGCTCCGCCTTCCGCTCCTTGTGAAACAATTTTCGGTGTGAAAATTCTTGTAAAATCATGTTGTAGTAAATATTCACTAAAGGCATGTGCAAACATTGATTTAATTGTAAAAATCGCTTGGACTTGTTCATGCCGAAGTGATAACGTTCGTGAATGTAACATTTGATCTAAACCGACCTGCAGTTTCTTTTTATTTACTTCAAATGGAATTGGCTCTGCACTATTTATAAGCGTAACTTCTTCAACTAATAACTCTACTCCAAGTTTCGTTTTCTCTGTCTCAATTACTTTTCCTGTAATTTGCACAACACTTTCTACTTCTACTTTATATCCAGCCCATTCTTTTTCAAGTACACATTGCATGACTCCTGTTCGATCACGAAGTAATAAAAAGCTAATATTCCCTAGATGACGAATTTTCTTTACCCATCCTTGTAACACAACTGTTTCATGCGGTGTACATTCGCTAATAAGCGACCGCTTTATCTGTTGACGCATACATTCCGCCTCCTACTATTAATTGTATGATTGTATATTTATTATTGTCGTTGTCATCATCATCCACGGCCGCTCACCCCTTTCAAAGAATACAAAAATCCGCCCCTATATAAGGGACGGATTTCACCGCGGTACCACCCAAATTGTCATCTTGACCACTTTTCGCCTGATAACGGTAGGTTCCGTTTACTTTTACTAGTTGTTTACGTTCAAAATAACACTCACAGGTGTCTTTCCATCGCGCTGCACCGCAATCTTCTCAGCTACCGATTGCTCTCTGTAGATCAGTTCACGATGTACTTTTCCTGCTCATCGCTTTTTATATTTACGGAATATTCTATCCTTTCAAACAACGAAATGCAAGTTGTTTTTCTTTATTTTTTTAAATAATTTGAAAGGTTATTTCTCTTACTTCTTCTATACATCCGTTATTATCTTGTTATAAACTTTCCCAAAATTCATCAAATATATTGCTTTACATATTTTTTAATACGTATTAAATCTGGGTCCTCTTCCATTAATTCTGCAAAATAGCCGCTTTCATCTTCTTGCAGTACGCGCTCTAATTCAGTGGTCGCTTCTTCCTTTCGATTCAATACAGATAAATAGCATGCTTTATTATACCTGGCATTTAAATGTGATTCCTCCATCAATAATACCTCATCCATAAGCTGCAACGCTCTTTCTGTATCACCGTTTAAATGATAGGAAACACCAAGACCGATATATAGTTCCTCCTCTTCTGGATGATGCTCTAATCCTTTTTCCAATATAGCAATCGCTTCTTGGTAACGCTCTTGATTACTGTAAAGAGCACCTAAATGTATAAAACTACCACTCATCTTTGGAACATCTTCTGTTAAGGCATGGAGAATATATTCTCCTTCTTCTTCCCTTTGTAAATCTAGTAATATCGTGCCCTGCAGCATTCGAATCGATGCGTCCATCGGTCTTTCTTGCAAAATGTGCTCCGTTTCACGAAATGCCTCTTGTAGCCTTTCCCCATTGTCATCTACATGTTCTAAAAGTAGCATAATAAACTGATGTGCAACTTCATAATTCCAATGATTTTCGAGCGACTTACGTAATGTTTCTATTGCCTCATCAATGAGATTACCATTTACATAAAAGTGAGCAAATCGCTGTACCGCCCCGCCGTTTTCTTGATTTAGGTGGATTGCCATTTCATACAAATCAATAAGAGATGTAATAGAAAGTACATCCTGTGCACGTTTTCGAAAGCGGCGATATATTTTTGTGAAAAATGCTCCTGTTTGTTCTTCTTGCTCCATCTGTTCCATACATTTTTGTTCAAGTGCGGAAGCTGCATACATAAATGCATAACTTTTTTCTTCTTTTGATATGTCTAAATCTCCTAAATTATCACTTATACTTTTTCTTCGCTTTCGCAATTCGTCTATATACGTTACATACACTTCTTCATTGTGAACATTTTGCATAATAAGGTTCTCAATAACAGATAAGCCTTCTTTTTCATGCGAGGCAAGTAATATTTTCGCATAATGATGTAATATCTCTTCATGATTATTTTCCTTTGCCAGCGCCTGTTCTACATAAACACGTTCTTTCTGCCCATCACCAGATGCTCCGTACACATATGCAAGGCTATTTAAACGCCATGGCTCAGAAATAATCCCTTTCTTTTTGTTTAAAGCCGCAATCAGTTCCTTATGACGCCCGGCTTTTACTGATATATTCGCTAAATGCTCCATATTTACTAATAAAGGTGCATTTTTACAACCTTCAAACATATGATGCTGTTCGTTTTCTAAATCTTCTTCAACAAAGTAAATTTCAGCCAGTTTTAAATGCGCCATTGCAAAAGTAGAATCTCGTTTCACGCATTGTAAATAAGCTGTTTTTGCTTGTTCCCATTCTTCCAATGTTTTATACGCTTCTCCGAGCCTAAAATGCGGGAATGTATCTTCAGTGATCCGCGCCGCTTGCTCATATAGCTGAATAGCTTTCATATAATTCCCAGCCGACTCCTGTAATATTCCTAAATAACATAAATAATCTATATTATGATTATCTTCTTCAACTAAAGTACTTAAAAATGAAATCCCTCTTTGTAAAAATGGTGTATCTTCTAGCTGCGTTACATATATATCTAGTGCATCCCGGAAATTATTTTGTATACAAACGATTCCTTCTTCCATGATTGTTAAAGCCAATTCCACTTCTTTTTGCTCTATGCTTTGATCCATAGCAGCATTCCATAATACTTTCCCAGCATTAATAAGGAAGTCACTATCTTCAGTAAACTGTTTTTTCAGTCTAAAAATATATTGTTTTCCTGTTTCATAGCTTCTTTGTTTCATGTAGACTTCACCTATCCCTATATGACAGGATACATCTTCCTCGTCGTGTTGAAGTCCTACTTCATACATGTTCAGCGCTTTTTCATATTGCTCTCGTTCTAAATAAAAGTCTCCTAATTTCGCATATAATGCAGCTGATTGGACATCATATTGTATTCCTTCTAGTAAAATCTCTTCTGCTTTTCTTTCATCATCTAATTCTGCTTCATAAATATCAGCTAACATGATATATGGAAGCGGCAGTTGACGATCTAATGCCTTGCCGATTCGCAGTCCGCGAATTGCCGATCTTACCTTTCCTAATTTATGAGCACACCTCGCACGCTCACACCAGACATATCCGTCTCGTTTATATTGTTTTAACAACATAGTAAACACTTCATATGCTTCTTCATCTCGATCTGCATCCATTAAAATAAGAGCATGATTAACAAAAACAAAACGATCTTCGTAACGCCCCGTTGCAATAGACGAATACTTTAGAGCCTGTTCTAAATCACCTAAATACATATATCCAATTGCCATATAACTCCAAGCTACTGGCTGGTCAGGATCTAGCTGGAGCGACGCGCGAAAACTGGCGATCATATCATGATAACGAGATTCATCTAACGCAATGCGTCCTTCAATAAAATGATAGAATGAATTAGAAGTTTTATGCTTCACTTGTTTTAATACTTTATTTGCTTGTTCCAGTTCTTCAATACGCACAAAACATTGCGCTGCATGAAGGTTTACATAATCGGATTCCGGATAGGCATGTAAAGCACGCTTCGCACAGCTAAATATAAACTCCTTTCCATCTTGTAAATCTAAATGCTTAATCGCATATAGCCATGTATACGGATTTTCGTTATGCTCATGTAAAAGCCTTAATAAATTTTCCACATCGTCGTGTTCAGCAAATTCCATGTGATCTGTTAACGAAAAGATGCGATGGAAATACAAATCATCTTCTTCACATAAAGAAGAAAGCAGCTCACTTTTCTCTTTTGGAACAATTGCGATGGATAAATAGTTTGTATTTACATACTGCTTTGCAAATTCTTCATATGTGACAAGTATGCGCTCTGCAAAATTTGGATCTTGAATATATAAAACTTGCAGCTGATCATTATAACCAACTACCAATTGCACATGCGAAACATGATCTATATCGACACTAAGCATAACCGGAATACCGGCATCGATAAATCTTTTATACATGTCTACTGCACCTACAAAAAAGCGACTTTTATAACCAGTCTCTTCTACGTATTCAACTGTTTTTGACAACTTCGATCCGATTCCATCAAAAATATGCTTGGCAATTTCATCTTGATTTTCATGCTTTCCAAAAAGCTTCAGCATCATTTCGATACTTGCAGGTACACAATAGTTATCTTTCTGCACGACAGGTATAATTGGTAACATCACTTCTTTTTGCTCAGCAAAACGCAGCGCGTTGTGATAAGGGGAATCTTTTAAACTATTCTCATTTTCTAACAATGTTTGCAGAGTATCCCAATCACCTTTCGTATAATAGATTTCCGCCCAAATTTGTAAGAAAAACGATTGATAACTATGAAATGGCAACAACTTTTGAACTTCATGTAAAACTTGGCTCAGCTCAGCATATGCTTTTTGATCATATAATCTTTTAATCTTTTCTAAATAAAAGAACGGAACTTGTGGAAATTTCTTCATCGCTTCCGTAATGATTTGTAATGATTCTTCATGTTCCCCTTTCATAGAATGCAGCTCAGCCAATAAATATGTTGACGTATCTGCACATTCTTCATAATTCATTCCTTTTCGAAGTACTTCTTCTGCCTTTAGCCAATCGCCTTTAAATAAATAGAAGTAACCCCATTTATCAAAAATCGGAATTTCACTTAACTCTTCCGCTTTCTTCATATATGTATAAGCTTCCTCATAACGACGCATTTCCAGTATGCAGCGTGCCAATACGAAATATGTCTTTGCAAGGTGCTCTTTTTTAACAGCATTCCCTTCTTTTTGCAATGCCTCTTTTAACAAATCTTCTGCATCTAATGATTTTCGTTCATCAATTAAATCATCACAAAACCAAGTAAGCGTACGAAAACTGTTAAAACGACGATGCGCATACCGCACTATAAATCTACTATAAGATGGCATTAACCCTTCATCCAACAATTGAATAAGTGTATAAAAATCTTCTTCTGAAGAAATTTTACCGAGCCATTTTTTCATATATGAAAGGGATTTTCTTGCTCTTATTTCCTCAATTTCCTTTTGAATTTCCGATAAACCATTTAAAAATTCTTTCCTTTTTACGTATACCCTTAATTTCTCGAAGTCTCGCATCTTTTCACTCCATCCTTTTTTCATAATTTTATATACTAGTTATAGAACTTACAATGCTTTTTCACAGTTTCTTCAAAAGAAAAAAACAGAGCGTATACTCTGTTTTTCTTATCTTATATCTCGTTCGCTCTAAGATGAATCAACACATGCTTATTCCCTACTTGGATTTGCTTTGCTTGTTGCATCGATTCCTTGATGAATAATTGTTTCATAAGTAAGTTTTCTTGCAGTAATACTTTATACTTCATAATTACATTCTGTAATTCCTCACCACATTCAACTTCAATGTCTACTCGCAAATTTACTGGTAAATTCAATTGTTTTCGATATTCCTGCACAGCGCGAATAAATTCTCGCGCCATTCCTTCCTGCAGCAATTCATCCGTTACATTCGTATCTAGCATAACAGTATATAATCCATTCGCAGCATCAGCAAATCCTGTTTTCGGTATTTTTTCAACAAACACATCTTCTAATGTTACTGTGACAACTTCTCCAGCAGACAATTGACATGCTCCCTTTTTATCATTTAGAAACACTTTCACTTCTTCATTAGATAAATTTTGCAGCCAATGATTTACCGTATTGATTTGTTTTCCAAATTTCGGTCCTGCTTGTTTAAAGTTTAGTTTTAACTGATATGACATATATTCCGCTTCGCTATGTTCGATCGTAACTTCTTTCACGTTAAGCTCATCCATTATAATCTCTTTATAAGAATCCCAGTCCATTTCTTGCTTCGCATTCTCAAATACAATAAGTTTTGCTAATGGTTGTTTTACTTTTAATGTGTGTTGATTGCGAATACTACGTCCGAGCTCAACTACTTGCAAAACAGCTGCCATCTCTTTTTCAAGCTGTGTATGAATTAACGCTTCATCAAATACTGGATAATCTGCTAAATGAACACTGCTGCCTTCTAAATTGGAATGAATATCTTCTGCTAAAAATGGTGTAAACGGCGCAAGCAGCTTACTAATCGTAACAAGTACTTCGTGAAGTGTATCGTATGCTGCTGCTTTTTCAGCATTCATACCAGATGCCCAAAAACGACTGCGGGAGCGTCTTACATACCAATTACTTACCTCTTCCACTAATAATGCTATTTCACGCGCAGCTGTTGTAAATTGATAATCTTCTAAAGCCATGCTTACTTTTTGAATCGTACTATGCAGTCTTGATAGTACCCACTCATCCAATTTTGTTTTCTTTGTACTATATTCCTGTTTTGGATTGTATCCATCTAAATCCGCATACAATACATAAAAACTATATACATTTAGCAACGTATCAACGAGTTTCGACTTTGCTTCTTGTACAGTTCGTTCTGAAAATCGCTTTGGATTCCACGGCGCACTATCTACAAGAAGTGCCCACCGCAGGGCATCCGCTCCAAATTTCTCTACTAAATCTACTGGGTCTAACGCATTCCCTTTACTTTTAGACATTTTTTGCCCATTTTCATCTAACACATGCCCAAGTGATAATACACGCTTATACGGTGCTCTTCCAGTGTACAGCGTAGATACTGCAAGTAGACTATAAAACCATCCGCGCGTCTGATCAATTCCTTCAGCAATAACATCCGCTGGAAACTGTTCTTCAAATAACTCTTTATTTTCAAATGGATAATGATACTGAGCAAATGGCATCGAACCGCTATCAAACCAAACGTCAATTACTTCTGGCGTGCGATTCATCGTCTCACCACATTTTGAACACTTTACCTTCACTTCATCCATATATGGCTTATGCAACTCAATATTTTCATCTACAGCGCTAATCGCAAAATCCCTAAGTTCTTCAATACTTTTCGGCGCAAATTGATGATGACATCCATCGCACTCCCATACATTAAGCGGCGTACCCCAATATCGTTTTCGGCTAATGTTCCAATCAACCATATTTTCTAAAAAATTACCGAATCGGCCATGTTGAATATGCTCTGGATGCCATGTTACTTCATTATTATTTTGTAAAAATTGCTCTTTTAAAGCAGTTGTTCGAATGAACCAGCTTTCATTTGCGTAATAAAGTAACGGTGAATCACAGCGCCAGCAATGCGGATAACTATGCTCATACTTCTCCTTATGATAAAGAAGACCATGCTCAGCTAAATAGCGAACAATATCAACATCACACTCTTTTACAAATTTCCCTTGTAAAAAAGGAACATCAGATGTGTATTCTCCCTTCTCATTTACAACATTCACAAATGATAGACCATGTTCTTGAACCACTTTATAATCATCTTCTCCGTAAGCAGGTGCAATATGAACAATTCCTGTACCGCTATTTGCTGTGACAAAATCGGCATTTACAACACAATGGCCATTCGTAACGTCTGCAAATTGAAACGGCGGCACATAAGAAAGACCTATTAACTCACTTCCCCTGTGAACAGATAACACTTTATACTCTTGCTGCAGTACATCTTCCACTAACTCTTTCGCAACAATATAAACATCATCCCCTTGCTGCGCCCTCACATATTCCATCTCAGGATGAACTGCTAACGCTACATTAGCGGGAAGCGTCCACGGCGTCGTTGTCCAGCCGAGAATATACTCGTTTTCCTGATCTGCAAGCTGAAATTTAACTGTTGCACTTAAATCCTTCACTGTTTTATATCCTTGCGCCACCTCATGTGAGCTTAACGACGTTTGGCAGCTTGGGCAATAAGGAGAAACGCGGTGACCTTTATACAGCAATCCTTTTTCATGAATCGTTCCAAGAACATGCCAAACACTTTCAATATAGGAATTATCTAACGTGATATACGGCGTATTCATGTCAACCCAGTAACCAATACTCTCTGTAAACTCACGCCACTGCTTTTCATACGTAAATACACTCTCTTTACATTTGGCTAGAAAGGCTTCTACACCGTACTTTTCAATATCATGTTTACCAGAAATGCCAAGCTGCTTTTCAACACCTAATTCCACTGGTAATCCATGTGTATCCCATCCAGCCTTACGCAGCACTTTATATCCTGTCATCGTTTTATATCTTGCAACCAAATCTTTAATGGTTCGCCCTAAGGCATGACCGACATGCGGAAGCCCATTCGCAGTTGGCGGTCCTTCATAAAATACGAAAGATTGTGCACCTTCACGATTTCGAATCGATTGCATAAAGGTATCCTGTTCATTCCATTGCTTACGAATTCGTGCTTCTCTCCTTACAGCTAATTCTTTCACATCTACCTTCTTCATCTACAATCACTCCTTGAGAAATAACTAAAAGTACACAAAAAACCCGTCCCTATCATTAGGGACGGGTTTACCCGCGCTACCACCCTACTTCTATTGATCAATGGCTCATCAATAGCACTCAGCAACGTACAATCATACGCGTTCCTTGTAACGGTAGACAACCGTTCGAACTTACTATGTTCAGCTCGACTCCTCGGAGATGATTTTCAAACATATACCGAACACCGGTTTTCAGCACAGCACCGGCTCTCTGGGGAACAGTGATATATTTTACTTGTTCTCGTCATCAGATTTGTATACTTTTGTTAACAGTTATTTTATTCCAGTTCATTATCAATTGTCAATCATTTTAGAATGTTTTTAAATTATTTTTATTTAAACTCTACACTTATTGGAATGTGACATGCATAACAGCATGTCGCATGGTTAAACTACTGAAAGAGCTAAACATGTTTATTATTAGGAAAAGTGGTGTTTTTTATGTCAAATTTTTTAGAGCCAATCGAGTATGAAACAGGTACAGCGATTCAAACCTTTAACATTATAGAAACAAACGTTACTACTGATGGATATGAGGTTCTGTTGAATATTGATTTAGACAGTGGTTACGAATTAGAAAATGTCAAAATGCAAATTACCTATGAAGAATTAGCAGGGTATGAAACAACCGATATCCATGAAGGAGTAAAATATGCTTTAGGATTTTTTAATCATTAATTATTGGAATTTTGTTGAAATACTGATTGACACTCATATTTTCTTGTTTCCATACATCCATATAAAAAGGTAGAGTTATTTTTAAACTCTACCCAATACTTTAATATGAAATTGCTCGTCTATTTTGAGTAGACCAATTGTTATAAAAGTCAGACCAATACATAGAAGCATTTTTCTCACCAGTCCAAGGATCGTTATAATAAAAATTGTTTTCATCATACCCTACAAGCGTAATAGCGTGAACTGTAAAACCATGCATAGTCATCCAAACTACAACAGGTTTTCCAGCATCTAATTGTCTTTTTATATCTTGCCCAGTTAAATTTATTGAACTACCTGCGTATTTACGTACTAAATCCATTAGAGCAGGTGGATATATAGTCCACCCTCTACCAAAAGGGTTTCCTACAAAACCTAGATTTGGATCAAAACTAGAATACGGCATTTCGTATGCAAGTTGAACTTTATCTACGTTCGCACCTGCATATTGTAACATCATAGTTACAGAAGTTATCTCACAACCAGATACTAAATTTCTTGATGGCATATAAGGATCACGTTGGCTAATAATCGGCACATCCATATGTGGATAAGTAGAACCTTGAACAACTGCTCTACTATCTATCCAATTTAAACCGCCCTTATTGTCTCTAAAAGCATACCATGTTACACCGTTGTAATTTACAGATAATTTCACATTTAAATTCTTATTAGCAAAATTAGAAGCAAAGCCAATATAAGATGCGTTTTGCATACCATAAGGTCTTGACCATACAGTATGACCCTCAGGATTTGATACATGATACGTTTCATTCATTTCTATTATATTAGATGCACTAGAAATTGCTCTGGAGTCAACCCAACCCTCTTCATTGTTACCAATTTTAAAGTTATACCAAAGTACTCCATCTTTTTCCGTACTACGAATGATTTGAATTGGTTGATTTATGTACTTTACAGCAGGGTTAACATATTTAGCACTACTTTCACCATAAGGTAAAGTCCATACAATATGACCATTAGTGTCTCCAATCATTGCAGTTCTATCTTCATTCTGTATTGTAAGATTTGCTAATGTTTTTGCATCAACCCACCCTAACACTCTATCACCTAACTTGATTTTATCCCAAGTTACACCCCATTTTTTTACACTCTGTATAATTTGAACTTGTTTATAACTATAATCACTAACAGGCGCAATCCAATTTGCACCGTATTCTCCATATGGTACACTCCAAATACCGTCAGAAGGTTTTATAGAACCGCTTATTGTTAAGGTACTATTTTCAATTTGTACGTTTTCTAAATCCGTTACAACTCTATCACCATCTATCCAACCAATTAACTTACCGTCTTTACTTATGTGATACCAATTTGTGTTTCCTATTTTTACAGTTCTTATTACTTGTACAGTTTGATATGTATAATCATTTGTAGAACCTAAATATCTAGCACCCATGATACCGTACGGCGTTGACCATATCCCATTACCATTTGTATTTCCAATCATTACATTGAAATTAACAGAAGTCGATTGTCCTTTATCTAATGCTTTATCATCAATCCATCCGATAACTTGACCATTTAAACTAAATTTATACCATGTCGCATTTCCAAAAGTTACTTTTTTTATTAATTTAATGTTTTGGTAAGCGTATTTATCTGATAAGTCTATGTAGTTTGCACCGCTAATACCATAAGGTACAGACCATATACCATTATTTGATGTTGCACCCATTACGGCGTTTTCATCTATTTCTTGTACGTTTGTCAAATCAGTTAACACTCTACTATCAAGCCAACCGATTGTTTGTCCGTCTACACTAAATTGATACCATACTATATTGTTTACTGTCATTTTTTGAATCAGCTGAACTTCTTTTCCTACATACTTATTTGTGGAATCAACATAGTTTGCACCTTGTAATCCATATGGTACAGACCAAATGCCATTACCTTGTGAAAACTTAATAAATTGAGTCTCTTGTACTGTTGTTGCACTAGGTTGTGAGGTAGATGGTTGACTAACATTCTCTTGTGGATTAGATGATTTAACCTCATTACTTTCTATGTTATATGATTTGGCACTGCTATCTTGTTGATTATTTGAATGTACATCTCTATCTTGTACATTTTCTAACTTACTATCATTATCTTTCTGGGTATCTGATTTTATATTACTGCCTTGTAAGTTTTGTGAATTATCTATTTTAAAACTATTATCTTGTGATTGATCTTGTAAATTATTTGATTTAATATCTTCACCCTGTAAGTTATCAGCTTTTATAAACGTTGGTTCTGCTAACAATAAACATACGCCAGTTACTCCTATCACCGCAACTGATTTACTACGTACCTTTAACTTATTATTTTCACTCATAATCTTATCTCCTATTAAATTTAAATTGTAAGTTTAATTGATTTATTGTTGTCTTATTCAAATACTTAGAGAGTATACAATATTTTATGTAAATAAAAACATAAAAAAAGACCTTTTCTTAATAGAATTAGGTTACCGCAAAAATTCATAGAAAAGAGCCTTCCTATGAATCAGTTTACATCAAAAATCATGGAAGCACTAGTCCAAAACATGATATTACAGAGATTTTCATGAGCACTTAGAAAAAGCCGTGAATACACTACTAGCAGCAGAATTAACAGTTTTTTTAGACTATGCAAAATTACACAAAATATAAAGAAGACTACATACAAATAATTTCCCCGTGCTCAGATTTTCTCATAATCCCTGCTTAGTATGACATATGTCATATACAATACTTAATAAATATTGTAATTTATTAAGTGTCGTAAAACATAGAAGATATTTTATTTATAACCTAGCGCTTTAACGTATGACAGGACCTCATATGAATACGTTGATAAGACATTTTTATAAGACAGTTTGTATGTGACCACTACAAAAATTAACTATATATATCCATTTTAATTTTCCGTCATATAAGTCGCTGTTATGCAGAACGAAACATGACTGCTACTTGCTTTGTCATTTTGTTTTAAACCTTGCATGTGGCAGGAAAAGGCCCTGACCGCTTCTATGCATGGCCAGATGCTCTCGACCATCTAAAAGAAAGAGGTTTTTATGTCGGTTTTTTAATTTGTATTTATATATATCTGGAGGATTAATATGAAGTACGAAGTTATAATATTTGATGCAGATGAGACTTTATTTGATTTTAAAAAATCTGAAAAATACGCTCTTAAAAATACGATGCTGGCATGTAATATAAAATATGATGAAAGTTATCATTTAAAAATATATAAGGCTATCAATACAGCTATATGGAAAGAGCTAGAGGATGGACTTATTACTCAGAAAAACTTAAATGTTGAACGATTTAAACGGTTATCAAATAAATTAAATACTAAATTGGATGAAGTTGAACTCGCACAATTATATATGAAACATTTATCTAATGCTTCTTTTTTATATGATGAGAGTATAACCCTTGTCGAAAGTCTACATCAAGAATATAGACTTTCGATAATAACCAATGGTCTCAAAGATGTTCAAGATAATCGAATACGGAAATCTACTATAGCAAAATATTTTGAAGATATAGTAGTCTCTGAGGATGTTAATGTATCGAAGCCAGATTCTAAAATATTTGAGCACGCCTTAAACAATTTAAAGCATACTGACAAAAACAAAGTATTAATGGTAGGAGATAGCTTAACTTCTGATATACAAGGCGGAAACAGTTTTGGCATAGATACATGTTGGTTTAATCCTAATCAAATTGTAAATACATCAGAATTAAAACCTACTTATGAGATTTCAAATTTGATGGAGCTTAAAAAAATACTAAAAAAATAGTTATATATTAAGATAATAGTTATCTCAAAAAGATTTAAAAGAATACATTTTGAAAAAGATTGATTAAAATAAATTCCTACCGTTTTAAATAAACATTATGCTTTATAAAAAAGCTCCTCTAGGCACTCAAATGGCTTAAGGAGCTTTTCAAATCTATTCGCTTCACTGCGGGAAATCTTGCGTTTCGTTCGTTTGACAATGATGTTCTTCTATTTTCCACCCTGTCCCAACAGGAATTGCTTAATATTCAAGTATTCAATTCTCTCCAATATTTTTTATTTTCAGCTTGTACAAGGCAGATAACTTCTTCAATATCACGCTTCTCTATATAGTATGTTCCGATTCCTCGAACCCACTGTTCAAAATTTGGGGCAATTGCCTGCCACTCCGTATCTTTATCATCGCTTGTAATGGCGTAAATTTTGTCCGTCTGTCGGTGAAGCAAAAATGTATAAGGATCCGTTTGAGCAATCATTAACCATTCACTTGGTCTCTCCCCTTCTCCCCACCAACAATCCCATCCTGTTGCTGTATTAATTTCAATCAATTCCTCCAAATAATTTTCGCGTCCAAACCAAATATTAAAGAACTCCCACTGATTCAAGTCATATTGACGAACAAAATTTAAAAAGACACTTTTCGGATGAAGTTGAAATTTCTCTTGAAATTCTTGAATCGGTTCCTGATGAATATTGTTCTTTAATAAAAATGAATCAATCTCTAAGTATTCTGCCATTGGAAGCATTCTTTCTTTCAACTTAATTTGAAGCTCCTCCATCGAACATAATGGATTCTTTTCCTTCGACATATGCCAGATACCTCCAATCATTCTCAATGTCTTGCAATCTAAATAATGGACGAAGCTCATTTGTTAACAATTCATTTAGTATTTTTCTTCACCTTTTAAAAGCTAAGAGGGTTATTTACTTTTCAACTACTTATCTCTAACCAATTCTTTATTTTCGAATAAGTCAAATTTTTTCTGCATATCGTGTTGCTTGATTTGTTTAAAAATTACTCTTACATATCTTCTTATACAGTTTCAAGGTTAATATCTAGTTGATCTTCTATTGTCTTTTCATAGATGTTTTTTGATTTTCTCGGTCTTATTTTTCTTATTAGAACGTTTTCCGTTCCGCTTTCGGTTTATGACCGCGCTGTTTCGGCTGTGGCTTTGATTTCTTCTCTTGCGGAGTCGCCCGGTCTCGTGACTCAAAATGCGCCGCATCAATAGGAACATAATGATTTGTCATTATGATTTCCAGGAATACTACTACTTGTCAATGATCAAATCCCTTTCTCTTTTACATCTCCTCAGGCGCTTCCATTCCCAGCAAACGTAATCCTTCTTTCAATACAACTGCCACCGCATATACAAGCGCAAGTCTACTTTCTTTCTCTGCATTTTCTTCTAAAATACGAACGTTACCATAATATTTGTTAAACGCCTGTGCCACGTCTAATAAATATTTTGCAATATGAGATGGCTCGTATTTAGCAAACGCTGTTTCAACAACTTGCGGAAAACGATGAAGTAATTTTATCACTGTCCAACTTATATCGTCTGTTAACTGTAAGTCTTGCTTCTCAATGTCTACATCACTTTTTTTCAATAATGAACAAGTACGTGCGTGCGTATATTGTACGTATGGTCCTGTTTCTCCTTCAAATTTCAGCATCTTTTCAAGCGAAAATTCGATGTTATGCATGCGTTCGTTTTTCAAGTCATGGAAAATAACTGCGCCAACCCCGACTTGTCTAGCTACTTCATCTTTGTTCTTTAAGTTCGGATTCTTCTCTTCAATATTTTTCTTTGCTAGCGCAATTGCTTCTTCTAACACCTCTTCTAGTAAAACAACTTTCCCTTTACGAGTAGACATTTTCTTACCATCTTTTAAAATAAGTCCGAACGGAACGTGAGACATGCCTTCTACCCACTGGAATCCTAATTTCTTTAGTACAATGAAAAATTGCGAGAAATGTAAACTTTGTTCTTCTCCAACAACGTATAATGCTTTATCAAATGCATACGTATTTTGACGATATAATGCTGCAGTTAAATCACGCGTTGCATAGAGAGTAGCACCATCTGATTTTTTAATTAAACATGGCGGCATTCCTTCTTCTTCTAAATTAACAACTTGCGCTCCATCTGATTCTTCTAATAAACATTTTTCTTCTAGAAGCTTGACCAAATCATCCATCTTATCATTGTAAAATGCTTCCCCTTGAAAATTCGAGAATTCTACGCCAAGCAGTTCATAAATGCGAGAGAACTCTTTTAACGATTCGTGACGGAACCAGTTCCACAAATATACCGCTTCTTCATTGCCATCCTCTAGCTTCTTAAACCAAGCACGCCCTTCTTCTTCAAGCTCTGGATACTCTTTTACTTCTTCATGAAAACGTACGTATAACTTAAATAACTCGCGAATCGGATCTTCTCTAACAAGCTCTTCATTGCCCCATTTTTTATAGGCGGTAATGAGTTTTCCAAACTGTGTTCCCCAGTCGCCAACGTAGTTAATGCCTACAACTTCATAACTACATTTTTCACATATATGTTTTAAGGCATTTCCAATCATTGTAGAGCGTAAATGCCCCATCGAAAACGGTTTAGCGATATTAGGAGATGAATAGTCAATCACAACTGTTTTTTCTTGCCCAAAGTGCAGGTTTCCGTACTCTTCTTTTTCATCTAGTATCGTATTTAACACCTCATTACTTACAATTTGACGATTGAAGAACACATTTACATATGGTCCAACTGCCTCCACTTTTGTAAAAAATGGGTGAGATAATTTATCTGCTAGTTCCTGCGCAATAACTACTGGTGCTTTTTTATATTGTTTTGCTAATGTGAAACAAGGAAAAGCGGCATCTCCAAACTCATCTTGCTTTGGTGTTTCAATTAAAGCGGCAATTTGTTCTAATGATAAACCTGGTTCTAATACATCGAATACATGCTGTGCAAACTTCATTTTATATTCCATCAGTATCTTCCTCCTTTTTATCAATAAAAAAACTCGCCTCTTTTCTAAAAAAGAGACGAGTTTACACCCGTGGTACCACCCTTGTTGTTCATAACGAACCACTTTCCCGTTTATAACGAGGTTAGGGAGCCCCGGCTTACTCTACTACACCGTTCAAGCAGCATCTCCGAAGTGCGCCTCATTATTTTCTCCGCACTAGGCTTTCACCGTCCCTAGCTCGCTATTGCTTCTGAAAATAATTACTATCTTCATCCAAGATTTTCTATGAAAATTTATTATAATCTATTATACATATTGTCTAATAATTAGCAAGTTTCAATTACACCAAAATGAAATTTTGCGCTTTTTCGTTTATAGACAAAGAAATTATGTTTTTCAAAACGCTTGCTGCGGAAATGATCCTTTAACACAACCCGTTTTCGCGCTACACGCTTAGCCTCTTTAACTGTCTCATCCGTAATATCATTGTACAGTGCAAAATGTTTTAAACCACGAATACCGTCTGATTCTAATACCGTTTCTTCAAACATCGGATCTAAATATACTACATCGTAGCTATGATCTGCACATTGTTGTAAAAAAGATAAATGCTCTGTATGTTTTACTGTAATTCGCTGCATTGCTTCGTTAATTTCTGTTACACCTGCATCCCATTGCTGAAGACCTTTTCCGATCAAATATGCCATATAGCGATTACCTTCTAATCCAGTGATTTGTCCCGCTTCTCCTACAGCATAACTAGCCACAATGCTATCAGATGCCATGCCAAGTGTACAATCTAACAGCGTCATCCCTTTATCTAGCTGCGCGGCTTGCAGAAATGGATCATGTTCACCACGCATTAATCGCTTCACGCGAAACATAGCAGAGTTCGGATGAAAAAAGAACGATTCTTCCGTTCCTTGCGGATAAATCGCTAATCGATTTTTCTGAGCAACAAGTACATCTTGTTTATATTGCTCATGTAATTCATAAATAGGACGATCATTTCTCATAAGAAAAGAACTTTGTAAATCCGTTGCTATTTTTTCAGCATATGCAGTCATTTCTTTATTTGTTCGTCCTGCTGTCGTTACAATCATTCTGTCACCTCATTACAAAGAAAAAGGGAGAAAATCTCTCCCTTTTTAGCAATGCTTTTCAAAAGCTTGTTCTAAGTTTTGAATAATCTCTTCCATTGTTGCACCTTCAATTTCATGACGGTGAATAAAATGAACAACTTCTTTTCCTTTTAATAATGCCATAGATGGTGATGATGGCGGGATATCATCAAAGTAAGAGCGCATCATCGCTGTTGCTTCTTTATCCTGACCTGCAAATACAGTGACAAGATTGTTAGGTTGCTTCTCAGAACGTACAACCGCTTGACCAGCTGATGGACGCGCTAGACCTGCCGCACAACCACAAACAGAGTTCACAACAACTAATGTTGTCCCTTCTGCATTTTCCATGTATTCTTGTACACCTTCTGCTGTTGTTAATTCTTTAAATCCTGCGCGTACTAATTCTTGACGCATTGGAATTACCATTTGGCGCATGTATTCTTCGTATGCATTTGTCATGTTACCAATCTCTCCTTCAACTTTCATTCCAAATTCATCATATCACGCTCTAATACTAGACGCAAAAGAAACATTATGACTTTCTTATTTTTTCCTTTGGATTTCACAAACACCATTTTTACAATGTCCAACAGGGACAATTTCTCTCTTTGTCGCAATATAATCATATAAGACATGACCAAATCCGAAAAAAATCGATAGTTTAATAAAAGGTGCGATTACCCAGTATGCAGGAATTGCTTTCGCTAAGACATATATACTTCGAATCCCTTTATACCAGCGCGCATCCTTATAAATGTACAAATGTTTCTCCATGTTTTGCTGCATCTCTTCTGATAAACAATATTGCTGAACAATTTCTTCTTCACGAAAAGAAACAAATGTTATTTTCCCCTTTTTATCTAGTTCCTTTGTTCGATTTGCAATCTTTGTACACATCGGACACCAGCTATCGTAAAAGGCAATCATAGATTATTCTCCTTTTCGGTACTCCGTCATTTGCTTCCAAACAGAACCTTTTGCTTCCTCACCGCCCTCAATGCGTTCAAGTGCTAAACGCGCTTGCATTGCGACTTCAAATTCTGGATCCTCTTGCGCTAAGCGAAGTGCTGGGATTGCACTTTCGTCACCAATTTCAAATAGAAACATTGCCGCGCGCCAGCGTACAAGTTTACTTGAATCTTTTAATGCTTTAATCATCACAAACATCGCAGCAGGTTCACCGATATCTGATAAGCAATCACCTGCTGTGCGGCGTACGCTGACTGATTTATCTAATAATGCCTTATAGAGTAAAGGTAAAACGCGGTCTCCTTTGACCATACCTAAATATGCAGTTGCTAAGCGGCGAATCGATACTTTTTCATCTTCTAACGCTTTCTCTAGTACAGGAATATCTTCTTCTGTTGGATCCATTTGTTCAAGCGCTGCATAGCGCTTTGTCCAATCAGAATCATTCATCATTTCCTCAGTTACTTTATATGGCTCACGCTTTGTAATCGTTACTTCTACCTCTCCTGCTTGTTGTAATAATTCTTGTACAACCGCATCTACACGATCGGCTGGATATGTCGCAACAATTTCTTCCACAACTTCTTTTCCAATCTCTTCAAAGTTACCATAACGCGTACTTTGCTGGGTCCATTTACGCTCTTTCACAACATTTGGCGCTGACATTTGCACTTTCATAATCGCTTCCTTAAAACGATCTGGTAACCCTACGCGTTCCTCAGTTGTACCATCTGTTAGTTTCACTTGCATCGGAATGGTAAAGAACATTTGAATAAACACTTTTACTTCCCCAAAATGGGCATTCTGTTCTTGCTCGCTCTCTGTTACGACTTCTTCACCAAAGACTGTGCGAACTTGCTGTAAAATATGTTTCCAATCATATTTCGCATTACGTTCTACCGCTAAAAAGTCGGCTACATGATATACACCTTTTACACCTTCAATTTGCAAAATTTGCTGCACTCTCTCTGGAGCCTCATTAGCATTTTCACGTGTATAATTGTTACGCGCTCCTGCTGGTAATACTTCATTTAAAATAACCTTCATTGTATTTGGACTTGGTGTCGGTTCAATGCCTTTAATCTTCACGTATATTGTCTCTCCTTTATTGCCGTTCTTAGCTGTATTGTAACATGTTCTCAATTAAGACTCCTACTGAGGTGCTTGCTCTTTTTTCTTCTCTAAAAATGTAATTCTTTCAATCACAACTTCTGTCTTATATATTCTCTTGCCGCTCTCATTATCGTACTGACTCGTATGAATATGTCCTGTTATACCAACAAGTTCCCCTTTTTTGCAGTACATCGTTACATTTTCCGCTGATTTCCGCCAAATCATGCAATGAATAAAATCTGCTTGTTGCTCTCCTAAGCTGTTACGAAAGCCTCTATTTACCGCAACACATATACGTGCATAGGCAATTCCTTGTTTTGTATAAAATAACTCTGGATCTTTTGTTAATCTGCCAATTAACGCAACTCGATTCATCATACGATTATGTCACCTCTTCGTTTTTTCTTTATTGTAGAAAAAACGAAACGTGTAGTAAAAAATGTAAAAAAATATTTTTTCATATGAAAACTCATCTTTATTTCTATAAAATTTCAAAAAGAAATCCTGCATGATACAAACATGCAGGATTTCAGTACGTTAATCATTTTTTACAAAATAAGAAACGAAGCGTAAAATTTCTAAGTATAACCAAACTAATGTCATCATTAAGCCCATCGCACCGTACCACTCCATATACTTTGGAGCACCGCTGCGTGCACCGCCTTCAATGAAATCAAAGTCTAACATTAAGTTTAATGCAGCAACAACAATTATAACTGCGCTGACGATCATACCAATCGTTCCACCTTGATGTAAGAATGGCACTGGTACGCCAAATAGTTGTAAAGCTAAAACGATTAAATACATAATCATAATTCCAAATGTCGCTGCCATCACACCCGTACGGAACTTATCTGTCACTTTCACAACACGCGTTGCATATAACACTAACATTGCTAGTAAAATAGAAATTGTTAATAATACTGCGTGTAAAATAATAAAATCACCAAATCGCATTGTATATACAGCAGAAATACTTCCTAATAAAATCCCTTCGACAGCAGCATAAATCGGTGCTGTAATTGGTGAAATACGCGGTACGAATATCGATACAAGCGAAATAATAAAAGCAAAAATTAAAGCACCTATTAACACTGACATTTGCATTTTATTTTGAATCATCTGCATATATGCGTACACAGACGTTCCTAATAACAATATGAGCATAATAAACGTTTTTCCTACTGTACCACCGATTGTCATCGCTGAAGTACTTACGCCCTCTTTACGAAACGCATCTTTCTTTAACATTGGATTAGATGATCGCATGATTTCCCTCCTAAAATAGATTCTACCAATAGTGTAAAGTTTTTCCCTTTACATTTCAACATATGCGGCTTGTTTTTACTTTAAACCTTCAATAATGTCAGATAATTCACTCCAACGCTCCATTGTCTGTTCTAATTCTTCTTCTGTTCGCTGCTGCTCTTCAGAGAGTTGCTGTGCTTTCGTATAATCAGCGCCCACTTTTTCTAATTCTTCTGTAATACTTTCAATTTTCGCTTCTAATTCTGCAATCTTATCTTCAATCGTCTCCCATTCACGCTGTTCATTATAGGAAAGCTTGCGTTTCCTTTGTTGTTTTGGAGCTTCTTCTACTTTCTTTTCTTTCTGCACTTCTGCTTTTAATAATGCTTCTTGTTCTTTTTTCTCATCTAAATAATCGCTATAACTACCAAAGAAGATTCGAACATTTCCGTTACCTTCAAATACAAACAGTTCTTCTGCAATTTTATCAAGGAAGTATCGATCATGCGATACAGTAAGGACAACTCCAGGAAACTCTTCTAAATAATCTTCAAGCACTGTTAATGTTTGCGTATCTAAATCGTTAGTCGGCTCATCTAAAAGTAAAACATTCGGTTCTCCCATTAAAATACGCAATAAATATAATCTTCTTCTTTCACCACCTGATAATTTACTAAGCGGTGTACCATGTGTATGCGGCTCGAACAAGAAACGTTCTAACATTTGCGAAGCACTAATCGTTTTTCCATCTGTTGTATGAATGACTTCAGCTGCTTCTTTAATATACTCAATCATCCGCTGATTTAAATTCATATCTTCATTTTCTTGCGTATAATATGCGATTTTTACCGTTTGTCCAACTTCAATTTCACCGCTGTCCGGTTTGATTTTACCAGCTAACATGTTTAATAGAGAAGATTTCCCGCTGCCATTCGCACCAATAATACCAATGCGATCTCCTGGTTTCACAATATACCCAAAATTACGAAGAACAGTTTTATCACCAAATGTTTTTGTTACATCTTTTAATTCTAGTACTTTCTTTCCTAGTCGGCTACCTCCAAGCGCAATATCAACGTTTTGTTTTGCACTTGGTCCTTCTTTCTTTTGCAATTCTTCAAAGCGCTGAATACGTGCCTTTTGCTTCGTAGAGCGCGCTTTCGCACCGCGGCGAATCCAAGCAAGCTCGCGGCGATATAAGTTTTGACGCTTTGTTTCTTGTGCTATTTCTTGTTCTTCTCGAAGTGCTTTCGCTTCTAAAAAAGCACCGTAGTTTCCTTCATAGCTGTATAACTTACCATTATCTAATTCAAAAATACGGTTCGTTACACGATCTAAAAAATAACGATCATGCGTAACAAGCAAAACAGAACCTGTATAACGTGATAAATATTCTTCTAACCATTCTACTGTTTCATGATCGAGATGGTTCGTCGGCTCGTCTAAAATTAATAAATCTGGTGTTTGTATGAAACATTGCGCCATCGCAACGCGTTTTTTCTGTCCGCCCGATAAATTTCCTACTTCCGCAGAAAAATCAGTAATACCAAGCTTTGTTAACAACGATTTTGCATTTGCATTCGCTTCCCAAGCATTCATTGCATCCATACGCTGCTGCACTGCAAATAATGCTTCCTGTGCTTTTTCACTTGCTGGATTTTTTTCTAAGTTCAATAATGTTTGTTCATATTCACGAAGAAGACGAATTAACGGTGTATCACCATGAAACACTTGCTCCAGTACAGTTAAATTTTCTTTAAAATCTGGCTGCTGTGATAAATAACTAATCGTATATCCACGTGTATGCGTCATTTCCCCTGTATCTGGAATTTCCGCACCCGCAATAATTTTTAATAACGTTGATTTACCAGTTCCATTTACACCAATAATACCAGCGCGCTGTCCTTCGGTAATACTAAAAGATAGACCATTAAATAATGGTTTATCTCCATATGATTTCGATACATTTTCAACTGTTAACATTCTCATATTTGTGCATTCCACTCTTTCATAAATTGATTAATAAATTGCTCCATATAGCGATGACGCTCCTCAGCCTCTTCCTTCGCTGCATCTGTATTCATTAAATCTTTTAACTTTAGCAATTTTTCATAAAAATGATTGAGCGATGGTTCATCGCTTTTTCGATATTCTTCCTTCGTCATCGTTTCACGCGGTGGAATGTTTGGGTCATACAGTAAACGTCCCTTTGCACCTCCATAAGCAAATGTTCGTGCAATCCCGATTGCTCCAAGTGCATCAAGGCGGTCTGCATCTTGAACTATTTTCCCTTCTAACGTCTCCACAGTTCCGCCGTGTCCACCCTTATAAGACATATTAGCAATAATATGAACAATATGCCGTGCATCTTCTTGGCTAATACATAATAGTTCAAGCCAGTCTGTCACTTTCTTCATACCAGCTTCTTCACTCTCATTTAACTTCTCATCTGCAACGTCGTGAAGTAAAGCTGCCATTTCAATAACGAAGCGATTTCCACCTTCTTTTTCAAACAATGCAATTGCTAATTTATGTACACGTTCAATATGATACCAATCGTGACCACTTGCATCTTTTTCTAATATGTCTTTAACAAATATAATCGTTTTTTCAATTTGTTCTTGTTTGTTCATAATATCTTCACCCAATTCACTATTGTAACACGCCCTCATTTTTTCATCACATATTTTCTTGTCCGTCCATACTATATGTTGTACTCAGTATCATGAAGGAGGAAAAAAAATGTTTTATAACTCACAACAGCCTTATCCGCAGCAATCCTATTATCAACCATATCCAGAACAACATCTACACTACCAATACCATTATGATCCACGTTTCCCTCAATCCGGCCCCGCAATACCAACAGAACCAACTGAGCAACAAATTCAACAATACGCTTCGCAATTTCAACACTTAAAACAACCCGTATTAAATCTCGTAAAACCGTGGGTAGAATACGGCGTAAAAGAAGCAAAATATACATCTGTACCACACGCAATGACGGAAATTGCTGCAATCACGTACTTAATTGGAAAAGGTTACAATCCAACAGTTGCTCATTACATTGTTGAATCTTGGGAGAAGAATGAACAGTTTTAAATCTATTCATTTTGTACCACATACAAACTATGAAAGTGCCAATAAACCTTGATATAGAAGGGTTTTGGTACTTTTTTCTTTCTATAGACTACTTTATCATGAAAATATTTTTCATATTTTTTCGCGTGTTTTTATATGATTCGTGGTCAAAATGTGGTCAAAGGGACCAAAGAAAAAAGCCTTTATATCAACACTATGAGAGGATCAGTACGGATAACATGTCATCCATATTACTGAAGCGTTTATTTGTAGTAAGTGTAATAAGCTTACACTTGTTAAATGAAAATAAATAAAAAACCTTCTCACATGAGAGGGCTCTTAGTTTTATTTTTCATCATATCTTTTCTGTCTAGTATGTCTTGTTTAAAGAATAATCGATCGCGCGGCATTTCCTTTTTTATTATGCTTCTATACTTGCTTCCATCTCATCTAACACATTGTTCTTTAAATATAAAAAAGATGCCACCTCTTTTTCTGTCATACCTCGACAATCATATATACCGTTTAGTAACAACCAATCAGCGTTACCTACTATATTTCGATAACGTTTCTTCTCTATTTCGTTCGGTATCATCATAAGCATTTCTTCAAGACTAGTAATCATAAACCTACTGTGATCTTCACCAATAAAGTATACTGTTATGCAATCAGTAGCCTTATGAATTTCAAAACGATACATGTTATGCCCACGTTTAACTTCAGCGATATGCCATATTAACTCTTGCCCTTCTGATACGGATACATCGTACATTTGTGTTTGTTTCACTTACCCCATCTCCTTTCACTGTGATTAGTTACATGTAAAACTTTAGCGGATTAATGTTAAAAAGATGTAAATGCATCATAAAAATTCCATTAAAATTCCAAAAAATAATACACAGCTTTTATAATTGAATTGACTTTCGGACTCTAAAAAACATCCTTATAACAATAATTTTTTACTTATGTCAATACAAAAATATATACTAATATGGTATAATTTTCATGTCTTATTAAGTTATAGAAAGGATTCAAGCGATGGGACAATTTCAAAGTAATTTTCAAACGGCAGGACAAATTGCAACGCAAATGGAAACTGCTGCTAATACGATTCAAAGTGCCACAAGTAGATCCATAACTAAATCGGAACGTACAACGTTATCTGTCAACGCCAAAGCGCAAGAAGCGAATCAACAAGCTTTGGAATTAACGAAACAATTTTATAGCGCCTTTCAACAAGCCGTTAGCAACATTCATTCTGTAGCTAACGAGTTCGAACGTATGGATAACGCACTTCAAAACAATTTTTCACAATTATCCTTTAATAAAGATCCCTTTAACTGATACCTATGTGAACGTAAAAAAGTAGGAGGGAAAAGATGAGTCAAGATATAGAGAAACAAATGAATCAACTGAACGAAAAATTAAGAAGTCTATCTGAAGAACAATATCAAAATAAACGCGCGATTCAAAGGCAAGAACAAGCGGAAGCAGATTTTTATCAATGGAAAGGGCGAAGCTATCGCTTGTTTGACCGTATATTAGAAACTTGGCATAATGATAGAGAACTAGGACAGTTTTTTCATAATTTACGTCAAGATGCAGGGCAAATTGAGCGAAAGCTTACCCACGAATTGGAAGACCAAAAAGAAACGTTGCTAAAGGAAAAACAAAACCTAAGCAATCTAGAAAATGACATTCACCATCAGCGCCAAAAATTAGCACTGGAGGTGAGGTTATGAGCCTAAACATGTATCTAGGAGAAGTACAATCTCAAACACAAAGTATGAATGCTATGTGTACTGCAACGATTCAAGGTATGGAACAAGTCATCAATTCGATTGATGCTTTTGTATTCGATGCTGTTTTGCAAGGGCAAACTTACGACAGTGCAAAAGCATTCTTCGCTCAAACATTCCGCCCTTTAGCCCAAGGGATTATTTACTTATGTGAAGAATTGATCCGTCAAAATGATGCCTTCCCAAACGATTTTCAATCCAAAGTAGCTTCAACAGATGTTATTGAACAAGAAATAGAAGAACAGATGCGAGGGATTGACCAAACAAAAGCAGGTATTGAAGTAATTAGTAATACTCTTCCTGGTATGCAAGCTATGATGGGTATTTTTGATTTGATGAAACAAAAACTGCAAGAAAAGCTAAACCATCTGCGTGAATTCAATTCTACTTCTAGTAGCAACTATGATACAGCAATCCAACTAGCTGCGAGCATCACGAAAGGTCTTGCGGAAGTTCAAAGCGGGAAAGGTTTTAGCCCCGTATCAGGAACATTTAGTACGCAAGGGTTGAATATGGAGTGGACGGGGCCTATTCAAAAAATTGCAGAAGATAGAGCTCGTGAAGCTGATAAATTTGTGAATAAGGATTTAATTGGAGAAGAAACAGTAAATGATGAAACTTCATCAGAATCAGAAAAAAAAGATTTTGATGGCAAAAAGTTAGCTAGGGATATAGCTGGTGAGATAAGCGGTGAATATGATGTTCGTCGTGCTTGGGAAGGTGTTGATCCATCTACTGGAGAAAAACTTGGTACTTTGGATAGATTTTTAGCTGGCGGAATGGCGGTAGCTGGGCTTACACCTTTTGGAAAAATCTCTAAAGTTGGTAAAGGCTTAAAAATGACTGCTGAAGCCGCTAGGGATGCCGAGAGAGTGATTGAAGCTAATAAGATCACTAAGGGGTCTGCAAACCCTACATACTCAAGTTTTAGAGATTTAATGTCTCCAGATGAAGCGGCTAGATATAATGAGTATTGGAAAGATGTAGGTACTAAGAAAGCAGTAGCTGGAAGAGATAGTAAGTTAGCTGAAATTAATGCTTGGAGTAATACCAAAAGAAGTGATGTTGTAACTGTTGTAGGAGGTACTAACTTAGAGACTGGGGAAATTGCAGTTGGAATTAAAAGTAGGAAGATGCACGCTGGACAACCTATCTGTGCAGAAGATTTAGTTGTTGAGCAATTGGGTGTAAATAGTGATAATATAATAATGACAAATGCTATTAGACCAAGAAATGGGAAAAACATTCCAGTGTGTAAAAGATGTCAAACTAAATATCCAGTAGAACAATTTATGAAAGGAACGGAGTTTGAAAAATGAGAATAGAAGAATTATATCCAGAAACAGATTGGTGTATGAAATTTACAAATGAAGAAATATTAAAATATTTTGTTGAGCCTTTGAGTATGAATTCAGATGTTGATATTAGAGTTTTATCAGATGACGAAGAGATTCCAAAAGATTCAGATAAACAAATTGAGACTGTATGCTTGGATGGAGAAAAACAAGAATTGTTTATTAACTTTTTAGAATGTCAAACGTCAATTTTTATTATGGATACAGAGATTATGTTTATTGATGATAATGCTAAAAAAAATTATACTTCAAGTGATACTGCTTATAATGTTGTATATGAAGGTAACCTTAGATGTATGACACATAAAGAAATTTTAGAAATGCTTGCTGAAATTATTAGTTATTGTATAGGAACATATGAAATATATGTTGAAGAAGAAAAAATGGATAATCTTAATCATAGTAGTTATCAAACATTTAAGTATGATGTTAATTTAAAAGCTAATAAATCAGAAAAGAAAAAGTTAAATTATAATAATATTTATATAAATATAGAATAGAAGCTATAATTTAATCTTACTAAAAACTTAAGAGTTTTAATAAATTAGCTGCAAAATTACTAGATGGATGACTGCATAAAATTCTATATTAAACTAATTAAATAAGAATAAAGAAATAACAATTAATATTACAATGCCTAATTATTATAATGCAGTAAAATGTAGCAAAAGTAAAAATCAAATATATATTATAGTAATAGTGAAGGTTAACGCTGATATAAAAGGCGTTAGCCTTTTATCATGTTCAAAAAATGAAAGGAGTAAAAAACACAACAAATATATCAGCGACTTCAAGCCCAAAGTTTTAAATTTTGCACAGATTTTCCAGACACCTGGCGAACCAAAATTCCGAAAATCCCCCCCCTAATAAAAAGAGCTGACTCATAAGAGTCAGCCTTCTTAATTATCTAATCCACTTCACATAAGATTCATCAAAATACATCCAACCTTCAACACCTTCGCCTGCGACATAAATCCAATTTTC
Organism: Bacillus sp. 103mf; assembly: GCF_900116295.1. Lineage (GTDB taxonomy): Bacteria > Bacillota > Bacilli > Bacillales > Bacillaceae_G > Bacillus_A > Bacillus_A bruguierae. The sequence continues at coordinate 2,913 of NZ_FPAF01000005.1, read as the reverse complement.
GTAACGATAATGAACGTCATAAGCGGAACGCTTTGTAATTTTATTGATAACAGCGTCACCAGTAGATGCACCTTTTCTAAGATTGATATCAGTACCATTTATCCAAACGACACCTTTGTTTTTGCCGTCTTTATTAATGGATACTACATCATTACGCATCCAATTTTCAGGGTTAACTTTGAACCAAAAGTATTGTCCATCATAGAACCAATCATAATAAGTATGACCTTGACCTTTTGTAGCTTGACGCATAACCTGTGCATTTACATTAGATTCTTTACGAATGTTCGCAACGTCTGCCGTTGTTGTAAGGTATCCTAAAACTTCTTGTTCGTTAGATTGCGCTTCTTTATGTTGTTCGTTACCGATAAACCATTCTAGTGACTTATCGCCAATAAGTTTATTTACATCACAGTTACCAATTCCCTCTACATAACCGCCTGTTGCATTATCAGCATATTGCCAAATGTCACAAGGATACACAGGTTTTGCTCCATAACGAGGAATCCACAAGAAATCAGCTTGTACATTCTGTAATCCATATGAGCCGTACATATGATGAGATACATAGAACCCTACTTTCCATCCTGCATCTTTTAATGTGTCTATGAACGCCTGTGACGCTTTTGTTAGATTAGTAGCACCACAACTATCTAAAGTGTCGTCTTCCACATCTAGGACTAAGAATTTAGCGTTAGGACTAACACGATTCATGAAATCCTTTGCTTCTACAATTGCATCTTCCACAGATACAAAGCAGCCGTATGCATATGCAGCGTGTGGAATACCTCGTTCTTCTAAATTCACCACATGCTGTTTATACAAATAGTCCGCTTTATTTGAACCATACTGCACTCGGCAGATTGCTAAATCAAGATTTTGAGCAGCTACGTCCCAATTAATATTATCGTTATATTTTGAAATATCTACAATGTTTTTAGTCATTATTCATTCTCTCCTTTTTTATTTTAAAAATAAAAGAGCACTCCTAATCGGAATGCTCTCCATACATAATGAGTTGAGTAATCGATCTACTTTGTTTTTGATTTTAGAACTGCTTGCTCGATTGTAGATTCAATCAATTTTTCTACATTACCAACTTCTTTTTCCAACAGTGGAATAAGTTGTGCACCTTGCTCTTTAATCGCTGATACAGCATTTGCTTTTACTTGATTAGCTAGTTCTGGTGTCCATCCGCCTTTCGTTTTCACATCTAAAACCATACGTTGCGTAAAATCAGCCACAACTGACTCTGTTATTTTATTAAGAGTATTCAGCGAATCTACTACTACAGTCGCTGTTTTCGCGTCTGTATGAGCCTGAATATAAGATTTAATTCGTGGTGTTAACACACCGATTCCAGTTGTGATTGCAGCACATAAAATACCACCCAAAGCTTGTACTACTTGAGTTTCTAAAGTTACTAATGACATATCAAATTCCTCCAATTTGTTTTTTATTTTTCCAACTTACAAAAGAAGCACTGTCAATTTAACAGCGCTGTAACTAAAAATATTAATTTCTGTTTTTTCTAGATTCTGAACGTCTAATTTTCGCTTCAATTTCAGAAGAAACACTTCTTAATAAACGCGATGGAATCCATTTTTCCCAGCCGATTCGCGCACAATTTGCTGTGAAACTATTAAAAATGTGATAGATTAGACCGCCTGTGATGGCGCAAAAAAATATGTCTGGTAGTTTAACTAACATATCAAGTACATGAGCAAATGAAGGCAAAAGAAAAAGCACTACAGCTCGTGCAATGCCCTCAATTCCATATTCAGACGCATATGTTCCATCTTTCTTTGCTGCTTTAATACCAGTAATCCAATCTAACACAACAATCAAAACTAGTGCAGTTATCCAAAGCTGATTAACTTGTCCACCATATAAAAAGCTAACGAAAGTTCCTAATCCTCCAGAAATCGCTGCTGCTGTTTTAAACTGCGGATCACCAATGACATCAGTAATATTTAATGTCCTTACTAGACTATTGAGTCGTTCCAAAGGTCCTCACCTCCTTTCAAGTGAAAATAAAAAAGCCTTACTCAATTAGTAGACTTTGGTTTCAACTTTTCATTTTCTTCTCTTAAATTACGATTTTCTGCTTCTAACTCGATTACGCGAGCCAAATAAATGTTTTTCTCTTGGATAGCAGCGTTTAGTTGTTCTTCCACCACTTTTGCGTAAAGTTCTGCGTTTGCTGTTATTTTCATCAATAATCACCTTTTCTATTTGATTTAATCTATCATCAGTTTTTTGAACATATTGCTGAAAACCTTTTATTGTAACTGATAAAGAACCGTATAGATTGGCACCGTTACGTTGCTCATCAGTAAATGGTAAAGGGCAATCATCCACCATAAACCCATATCGTTTAGGAATATCTTTTAATGTGTAAGGCGCTTGTCCTTCTTCTCTCTGTTCACGCATTTCATACAGTTTAGATATATCATCTTTGAAATAGTATTCTTTAATTTTTAAATCTAAAACACTTTGAAGAGCATCAAACTGTAAATCTTTTATATACGTTTTAAGTTTCCGTTGAGAAGTAGTTTTATATTCGGTTGCTACAACACCATTATGACTTGAACCACTGCTATTCTTGACTTGTAAATATCCACCCCAACCATCGTCACAAGCAATCATTCCTTTATATAAAGTTAAATGTGAACCACCATCCTCAGTAACCAATTCATTCTTATAGTTTTTATTCATGTTATAAAAATAAATTGCATTTGACGTTATCTTTACAAGTTCTGCGCTTTGAGGGTTATCAATGGTGAATGTTGGTTTCCATCCCATAGATTCATCGTATGACTTAGCTGTAATAGATTTACGTTGACCTTTATCCAATATAGTAAATGTCTGCGATCCATATGTTGCTCCGTCATTACCTGTATTAAACGAAGC
>NZ_FPAF01000037.1 GCF_900116295.1 Bacillus sp. 103mf | reverse complement strand
GATTTTCAATCCAAAGTAGCTTCAACAGATGTTATTGAACAAGAAATAGAAGAACAAATGCGAGGGATTGACCAAACGAAAGCAGGTATTGAAGTCATTAGTAATACCCTTCCCGGCATGCAAGCTATGATGGGTATTTTTGACATGATGAAACAAAAGCTGCAAGAAAAGTTAAACCATCTGCGTGAATTCAATTCTACTTCTAGTAGTAATTATGATACAGCACTTCAACTAGCTGCGAGCATCGCACAAGGTCTTGCAGAAGTTCAAAGCGGAAAAGGTTTTAGTCCCGCATCAGGGACATTTAGCACGCAAGGATTGAATATGGAGTGGACGGGACCTATCCAAAAAATCGCAGAGGAAAAAGCTCGTGAAGCTGAAAGTCTTAAAGATGATAGTCTGTTTGAAGAAGAAGTAATAGAAAAATCCAAATTAGAGAATTTTGGGGATAGTTTTCGGGATGGTGCAAGACAGGGTTTTGGAGATGCATGGGAAGGATTCTTGTCTTTGGGTGAAGGAGAAACATGGGCAAACATAGGTAATTCTTTAATACATCCTATTGATACTCTCAGTACTATGTACAATGTTATATCAGATTCCTTTATGAGAGATGTATGGAATGGTGATTTAGAGAGTAGAGCTAGATGGAGTGGTTATGCACTAGCACAAATTGGTACAGGTTTGCTAGGTACTAAAGGTCTAGATAAAATTACTACACTAGCAAAAGGAGCAAATTTTACAAAAGTAACAGATATTGCAGGAACAATGACACCAAGGTTACAACCTGCTTGGGCAGGTGGGTTTGCAGGTACAGCTATTGAGACAGGAGCCGCCTCTACTGTAGCCTCATCGAGTCATTGGGGACATTACTTAGGTGGACTGGGTAATTATCTCCTGTTTGCTAGACCATCATGGAAAGCATCAGAAAATGAGGTAGGTAAAATATTTGAGGGTTACACAGATCAAGTGGCTTTTAAGGATAGACAAGAGGTGTCTAGATATACGAAGGGCAGCACTAGGCCTGACTTCTACATAGAAGGACATAGTATCGAAGTTAAAAATTACGATGTTTCTACTAAATCAAGAAGAACTAATTTAGTAAATACAATTGTAAAACAAGTGAATGATAGGGTTGCTCACTTGCCTGAAGGAACAAAACAAACTATCATTATAGACATCAGGGGACAAACTGTTTCTAATGATATTTTGAGGGAAATTAGAGCAGAAATAAGTAAAAAAGCTAATACATTACCTGAAATAGAATTTATAAAGGAGGATTAATAGAATGTCAGTCGTAGGATTTAAAGTTGATATGTTTTTCTATGAAGTTGGGCATCCTGACCTATTGCATAGCTTTTTCTCAACAATGTCTTATCATACAGAACCTGAGGGTTGGGGAACTAAATACCCTCTACTAATGAAAGATCTATATTTTGATAAATTAAAATGGAAAGATGCTCCAGAAGCTTTGAAAAATATAGAAGAAATTAGGGAAAAATTAAGTGAAATACCTCCATCAGAAGTAGTATGGGATATTGAGGACATAGCTAAGAGACCTCCTTGGGAAGACAACCTTCCTGAACAGGTAACAAATTTGGAAAACTATTACGCTACTCCTAGAGGAACAACCTTCTTCACTTTATTAATAAATGCTTTAAAAGATTCAATACAAGATAAAATGGATGTAATAATTAAAAAGAAATATAGCTAACCATTTAAAAAAATAGATATTTTAAACACCTTGGGATGAAATTCTGAGGTGTTTTTGTTTTAGAAAAAAAGGAAGAGATTTAGAAATAGAGACTTTATAAAATTCATTTTTTTTAAAACATGGGTATTGATATCCATGCTTTTTATTCAATATATTAAAACTGAATATTCTATTTTTTATTGAAAAATAATTAATCTATTATTTTAATTTATCCGAATTATGTTAATATTTAATTAACAATATGTGGATGAGGAGGATATTATGAACGTATCAGTGAAGGGGAATGAGCAGATTACAAAATTGTTAAATGATTGGTATCAAGAAATAAGAACGCAACATGTAATCAAAGCTACACAACTCAAGAAAGAACTTGATGAAAGAATCCATACTATAGAAGAAGACCAAAATTTACTTCTTTATTACTCTCTTTTGGATTTTAGATATAGAGTTTTAACAGATGGCTTTAGTATTTCAAAGAATTCATTTGATAAAATTGAGTCTTTCACTACACCAACAGATAATTTTTTAGCTTACTATTATCATTTCTTCAAGGCTGTCCATTCTACTATACTTACAAATTACAATGAGGCTAGAAAGCATTATGAAAAAGCAGAAAGCTTATTAGAAAATGTTTCAGATGAAGTGGAACATGCTGAGTTCAATTATAGGGTTGCATCATTTTATTACCAAATGTATCAGCCGCTTTTAGCGATTCAATATGCAAACAAGGCAAATGAAATATTTTCAAAACATGAAGGATATGAGGTTAATGTAGCTTTGTGTGAAAATGTTTTAGGGTTATCTTGTTCAGAGTTAAAACAGCATGAACAAGCAGAGGAATATTTTACTTCTGCAATCAATATCTTACAAAAGGAAGGTAATGAAACCTTAACTTTAAGAGTGAGGCACAATTTGGGATTGCTATATGCAAGTCAAAATCTTTCACCTTTAGCTATTAGGCACTTATCAGAAGTTTCTATAAAAATCCCTAATCATTTTAAATCAATTTTTATAGAAGCAAGAGAACATTACAAATTAGGAGCATTAGAAAAAGCCAGGGAGTTAATTGAAACAGGATTAAAAATTTGTGGAGAATTAGAAAATGATGAGTATAAACATCACTTTTTGATTTTGAATGCATTATGTCAATTTTCAACAGTAGAAAATATAGAAAAAGTGGTTTTGGAAGGAATCCCCTGCTTCGAAAGAGAAAATTTAGTGGAGTATGTTCAAGAGTATAGTGAAATGCTAGCTATGGAATTTCATAAGAAAGGTAATATAGAACAGGCTGAAAAGTATTTTCATAAGGCTTATGAAATAAGACAAAAATTACTAGAAAAAGGAGCATTGAAATAATGAAAAAGCTTAGTTTAACTGTAATGGGATTAGCAGCTGCAGGTGTTTTATCTTTTGGAGCAAGTACCCTTTCTGAATCAAAACAAGCAGGGCATGGAGATTTTCCAGTATCAAAGGCTGATGTTAAACAATATGCTGCTCATGGTGATACACCAGCACCACAAAGACCTGGCTTAACTTATACACATGGAGACCACTTCATTACAAAGAGCACTTACGCTAATAAAGGCGATCTCCCTATCTCTGCCGATGGAGACACTGGTTCTCCTTTTTACACTGAGCATGGCGATGGGAGCGGCGTTATAAATAATAGATCACATGGAGATTCCCCTGCTCCTGCTGATAATAGAGGTGACGGTGGCATTATCAGTAATAAATCTGTAGAAGATCCCGGTGGTGGTATGGTAAGTAATGAATCTGTAGAAGATCCTGGTGGTCATATAGTAAGTAATGAATCGCATAGGGATTCTCCTGCACCTGCTAATAATAAAGGTGACGGTGGTGTACCCGCTTATGGCCATGGGGAACCGTGGGGTGTAGCTGATGGTGATACTGGTTCACATGCTGACTTACCTACCTCTGCTGATGGAAATCACGGTGGTTCTCCTTCTTATGAACACGGTGATACACCAGCACCACAAGCGTAACATTTTAATAGATTTAAAGAATAAGCCGCCCATCTAAAAATGAGCGGCTCTCTTTATTAATACATTTATTGGATGTTACTTTGCACTTCACATCACTATTACTCCCCCTACCCTGCTTAGGAGGAACTCGAAATAAAACAGCGAGGACATAACGAAATTTATTGTCTTCGTTTTTTACAAAATAATCAAGAAAACGTATACAATCTTTTTGATTTTTGTTAAAGAATAATACGAGGAGAATACGTATTTTAGGTTAGATTTTTTATATAGGAGGAACATATATGGAATCTCAGTTTTATGAAGTAATACGGTTTTATGAGGAAAAGATAAGTAACTTTCAGTTATTTTCTAAACGAAATTTGTGGATTATATTCTATTGTATTGGCTTAGTTGCCCTCTTTATATTGGCATTTTTAGGTCCTAAGAGTATGACAGGGCAGTTACTTTTAATAATACTTGTGTTATCTCTAGCTATTCTACAATTTATGTTTATTTATAATATCGAAAAAGAATTTGGAAATCTTAAAGATTTAGGATTTAAAGAAAAAGTAAAAAAGTGTTCTTATTCATTGTTAAATACAAGGTTTTTATTATGTTTTAATGATGGAAAATCTGTTAGAGAAAAAAAGGTAAATGATTTACGTATGTTTTTAAAAGAAGAAGGATTATATAGTAAAGAATATTTGGATGAGTATATAAAATTATTAGAAAAAGAATATCAAAGTCGATTTTCAAGCGGAACAAGCTTGTATTTACTTATAAGTTTTTTTGTTTCAATTTGGACATTTTTTATACAAGTAGTTTGCAATCCTCAGGAATTAGTTAAATCAAACAATCTTGATTTTCTTTATGTAAAATCAATTATTATAATGTTAATAATTATTTTATTTGTGACATACGCTTCATTTAAAATATGTGTTGCTTTTTTAAAACCGATGGTTTTCTTAGTAATTCCTATTAAAAAATATGAAATGTTAGATTTGTTAAGTATCTTAAGAGAAGTATATTTTGAGTGTTTTATTCAAGAATCGAAGAAGCAAAAAAGAATATATAAGGATTTAGTATAAAGGCATACAAAGAGCAATACTTTAAATTCGCATGTAGGCCCGACACGACCAAAAAAAATTGTATGTTAAAGAAATAGTTTACAAAAAACTATCCTCATGTAGGGGTAGTACCATACATCTATCAACTTAAAAATATTCACTATCCTACAAAGTAAAAAACGTTATTCTTTCTAAACAAGTTAGATTATTAGAAGGAATAATACTTTGTATTTTTCTATTTTTATGTTGATTTTACAAAAAATTACTTTTATAATGATTTTGAAAACAAATAAACCATTATAAAAGGAGCTGTTGAAGTGTTTAGAAAAATAAGTATGGCTATTGTTACTATGATTCTGACTCTTTCTGTAACTTTTTTTGGTAGTGATGCACAGGCTGATACTCTTTCGACAAATAATGCTTTAGTATCAGAAGACAATTCTTCTGTTGTATTACAAACATCTGAAGGTAAAGAGGAATCCATTACAACACTTACAACGAAATCATTACCTTGGAACTTTACTTATGAATTTGATTCGAATTTAGATGGTACTACTAGATTTTATTATGATTCTAATAAGGGCCGATTAAAGATACACCTGAAATCTAAAAGTGATGCTTCAGGAGATTTTAAAGTAACACTAATGAAAGATCCAACAGTTGGTTGGGATCATGCAGTTTCTCATACAAATTATCCAAGGAATAGTTCGAAAGGAGTTATTTTTACTAATCAATATGGAGGATCGAAATTGTCTTCTGGTTATTATTGGATAAAATTTGAAAATCCACATCCATGGCCTTATATAACAGGGTCAGGGTCTGCTTATTATACTCGTTAATATAAATACGAAAAAAGAAGACTTAGAGAGAAGAACTAAAGAGGGCACATATGCTCTCTTTTTTCTTTTATGCTTCAACAGAATAGGAGGTACATCAACGATTCTTTACTTTTGGAGTCACTCAAGAAAAATGTGCTTAATAATCCCAGTTTTATAGTTTTTTGTATTCGGTATAGTAAAATGCCATAAAAAACATAGAAATTGCGAGTGGCTCAAAAAAGGAATAATCGTTGACGTACCTCATAAGGTGACTACTGTGTACCAAAATATGCAAACAAAAACAAACCCTCATAACAGAGAGTTTGTTTTCTACAAGAAAATAGGATGATAGGGTATTAGCTATGACAAATTAAATTTATCATATGTTAGATAATTTTGTATTGAGAAATAAAAATGTTATTTTGTTAAGGCGAAAATCAAATTTTCTCACTTTGCGAAGTTAGTAGATCAGTAGTAAGATGTAATGGACCTAGTCAGTCAGCCTTTTCTTTGTTGTAGCTCCGTTTCGCGCGGGGCTATTTTTTTGTAAATATTAGCGATAAAATTCACTACCAGAATATTCTTCTTTAATTTCAACAAAAAACACCTATTGTAATTTATAGGAAAAAACACTATGGTTAAAAATGTAAAAAACAATCAAAAAAGGTGGAATTATTTTATGAACGAAAAAATTTTAAAGGGTATAGCTGTTTTTTGTTTTTTAATCATAGTACTTGCTTTATCAGAATACATGATTGATAGTAAAAATATGCGATTAATTGTAGAATTGCCTATAGTCGCGATAGGCGTTGCAATTATTGTTAAACTTCTTAATCACAAAAGAGCTAGTTAACAAATTAGAATCACCTTATAGGAACAGAGCCGGCTAGAAATAACCGGCTCTTTTTTTATTATCTAAGCCAACTTACATATGACTCATCAAAATACATCCAACCCTCAACGTCCTCGCCAGTTACATAAATCCAGTTTTCATAACGGTAATGTACATCATAAGCAGAACGTTTTGTAATTTTATTGATAACAGTATCACCAGTACTCGCACCTTTTCTGAGATTGATATCAGTACCATTTACCCAAACGACACCTTTGTTTTTGCCGTCTTTATTAATGGATACTACATCATTACGCATCCAATTTTCAGGGTTAACTTTGAACCAAAAGTATTGTCCATCATAGAACCAATCATAATAAGTATGACCTTGACCTCTTACTGCTGTACGCATTATTTGTGCATCTAAATTTGGTTCTTTACGAATGTTAGCAACTTCAGAAGTTGTTGTAAGTGTTCCTAAAGATTCTTCTCTATCGGATTGTACTTCTTGATGTTGTTCATTACCAACAAACCAATTTAAATCTTTATCACCAACTAATTTATTTACATCGCAGTTACCAATTCCCTCTACATAACCGCCTGTTGCATTGTCTGCATATTGCCAAATATCGCAAGGATATGCAGGTTTTTTCCCGTAGCGAGGAATCCAAAGGAAATCAGCTTTTACATTTTCTAGTCCATATGAGCCATACATATGATGAGATACATAGAATCCTACTTTCCATCCTGCATCTTTTAACGTGTCTATAAACGCCTGTGAGGCTTTTGCTAGGTTAGTAGCACCACAACTATCTAAAGTGTCGTCTTCCACATCTAGAACTAAGAATTTAGCGTTAGGACTAACACGAGCCATGAAATCCCTTGCTTCCACAATTGCATCTTCCACAGATACATAGCAGCCGTATGCATATGCTGCGTGTGGAATGCCTCGTTCTTCTAGATTTGCTACATGCTGTTTATATAGGTTGTCTATTTTATTTGAACCATATTGCACACGACAAATTGCTAAATCAAGATTTTGAGCAGCTACGTCCCAATTAATACTATCGTTATATTTTGAAATATCTACAATATTTTTAGTCATTATTCATTCTCTCCTTTTTTATTTTAAAAATAAAAGAGCACTCCTAATTGGAATGCCCTGCATACATAATGAGTTGAGTAATCGATCTACTTTGTTTTTGATTTTAGAACTACTTGCTCAATTGTAGATTCAATCAATTTTTCTACATTACCAACTTCTTTTTCCAACAGTGGAATAAGTTGTGCACCTTGTTCTTTAATCGCTGATACAGCATTTGCTTTTACTTGATTTGCTAGTTCTGGTGTCCATCCGCCTTTCGTTTTCACATCTGAAACCATGCGTTGCGTAAAATCCGCCACAACGGACTCTGTTATTTTATTAAGAGTATTCAGCGAATCTACTACTACAGTCGCTGTTTTAGCGTCTGTATGAGCCTGAATATAAGACTTAATTCGTGGTGTTAACACACCGATTCCAGTTGTGATTGCAGCGCATAAAATACCGCCTAAAGCTTGTACTACTTGAGTTTCTAAAGTTACTAATGACATATCAAATTCCTCCAATTTGTTTTTTTATTTTTCCAACTTACAAAAGGAGCACTGTCAATTTAACAGTGCTGTAACTAAAAATATTAATTTTTGCTTTTTCTAGATTCTGAACGTCTAATTTTCGCTTCAATTTCAGAAGAAACACTTTTTAATAAACGCGATGGAATCCATTTTTCCCAGCCGATTCGCGCACAATTTGCTGTGAAACTATTAAAAATGTGATAGATTAGACCGCCTGTGATGGCGCAAAAAAATATGTCTGGTAGTTTAACTAACATATCAAGTACATGAGCGAATGAAGGCAAAAGAAAAAGCACTACAGCTCGTGCAATGCCCTCAATTCCATATTCAGACGCATATGTTCCATCTTTCTTTGCTGCTTTAATACCAGTAATCCAATCTAACACCACAATCCACACTAGCGCTGTAATCCAAATTAGATTAGCTTGTCCATATAAAAAACTGATAATGGTTCCTAATCCTCCAGAAATCGCTGCTGCTGTTTTAAACTGTGGATAACCAATGACATCAGTAATATTTAATGTTCTTACTAGACTATTGAGTCGTTCCAAAGGTCCTCACCCCCTTTCAAGTGAAAATAAAAAAGCCTTACTTAATTAGTAGACTTTGGTTTCAACTTTTCATTTTCTTCTCTTAAATTAAGATTTTCTGCTTCTAACTCGATTACGCGAGCCAAATAAATGTTTTTCTCTTGGATAGCAGCGTTTAGTTGTTCTTCCACAACTTTTGCGTAAAGTTCTGCGTTTGCTGTTATTTTCATCAATAATCACCTTTTCTATTTGATTTAATCTATCATCAGTTTTTTGAACATATTGCTGAAAACCTTTTATTGTAACTGATAAAGAA
>NZ_FPAF01000038.1 GCF_900116295.1 Bacillus sp. 103mf | reverse complement strand
CGGACAAATGAATTTTCCCATGGATTTACTTTCTCTTCACGCCATTGTTTCACTAATTTAGGAATCTCTACAAAATGAATTTCAATATCATCACTTAGTATCTGTTGTGTTTTGGCATTCCATAATTGGCCGATGGTGTGAAATGAATCGTCATGAGAAAATAATATGAAATCTAATAAGTTAATGGTAATTGTTTTCCGAAGTGAACGATACGGCATCCCCTCTTGCATTTGGGATGTGTAGAGCTTACTCCAATAATATAGAGAGCGTTTCACCATATCATGTGTATTTCGAAGCTGAATTTCTATATTCACTTGTGTTCCGTTGTCGAGTGTTGCTAATAAATCTAATATGGATAACTTATCATCTTCATAAGATTTATGAAGATGTGGATCTTCCAATTGTAAAGATGTAATGGGTGCATCTAAAGATTCCTCTAAAACGGCATTCAAGAAACCAGTTAAAATTTCTTCATTTCCTTTTGTTCCGAATAACTGTTTAAAAGCAAAATCGATTCGTAAATTTACTAATTTTGTGGACATGGGTTTCCTCTCCCTGTCTATTTCTCTTTCTTATATTGTACAAGAAACCAAAAGTAATGTGCAATTAGCTAAGGCCTTTATGTATTACGGTGAAATTCCTTTTTAGAAAACAAGAAATTTACCCAATTCTCTCATAAGGACCAATACCAGCACTCTTGTAACTAAGGACAAAGTAAAATTTTTTTGTAGATAAGATTATTTTCTATTTTCATATCTTTTGACTACCCTATAGAATGTCGGGCTAGTCATATTACATCTTCTCATTGCTTCTAATGCTGAAATTTCGCCTTTTTTCCACTCTGTGTGAGCTGCAATAAATTCTTCAGTAATTTCAGTTCTAGGTCTTCCTAAATGTTTCCCTTGTTTCTTAGCGATTTCAATTCCTTCTCGTTGACGAGTCTTAATTTTTGTTCGTTCCTCTTCAGCAAGCCAAGAAAGAATTTGTAATACAAGGTCTGTAATCAAATTCCCTAAACTATCCTTGTATTGTGTAGTATCAAGCAAAGGCATATCTAAGACAATAATGTGTGCTTGAATATTTTTTGTGATGTCTTTCCACTCCTGAAGGATGGCTTCCTTATTTCTTCCAAAACGATCAAGTGAGTGAACATATAAAATATCCCCTTTTCTTAGCATGCGTTTTAAAAGTTGATATTGTTCTCGATTAAAATCTCTACCACTTTGCTTATCAATAAAAATGTCCCGTTCATCTTCTATATATTGCTTCATAATTTCAAGCTGTCGGTTTTCGTTTTGATCTTTACTACTTACACGTATATAACCAAATTTTCTAACATTCATATTTTAGTAACTCCTTTATCCTTTCTATAAACTTATTATAACAAATCCACTTCAAAAGGTATTGGTTTTTTAGGAGTACTTCAAATATGTCGTTTTTGAGGTTTTGAAGTATCGTTTTTCATAGATTTTCATCCACTTCAAAAGGTGTACTTTTTGACACTGGGTACAATGTCTAAATAACATAAGCTTATTCCCCCATTTCGGGGATTTGGGCAAAAACACCCTAGATGGAAAAGGAAAGCCTGTAAGAGACCGTAGCAATGCGGAGGGTTACCAAAAGGAATAGTAAACCAAGCTCTCGCGTTTCCCAAAACATTGTTTTGGGGACACCTAGCTGTAAGCGATTAGGGGTGCGGGTACTCCCGCTTATGAAAGTTTTTGTTAACTTTTTTCAAAAAGTTTGGTTTTAAAAGCAAGACGAAAATGTAGTTTTAAATTCAGTTACTTGCAAGTATACTTAGGGGTTCAGCCAAGATACATGTAAAAATAGGGAGACATAGGGAACCATCGGGAAGCCAAAAAGCGCACCAGAATAGGAATGTATAAAAAAATGCATAGAGTCATAGAAAAAGAAACAGGCGAATCCCTTGTGAGAGTAGGGATTCGCCTTTATCCTTGCTACCGATAATGATAATGTGGCGTTATGTTAACTTGACATGAATACGATATACAACCAAAGTTACACAACATCTCATCGCTCTTGAATGGTATAATAAGGAAAAAGGGGGAGTTCAATGAATTTTCTTATGCTAGCTTTTGATGTCATATTTGATACACTGTATAAGTTTTTTTCAAATGGAATTTGGATAGTCCTGTTCTTCTTTTTCTTGAATAAGCTGTACGAGAACGAAAGATTGGCGGCAGCATCACGTGTGATTATTCCTGTTCTTCTTGGATTTTATCTCTTATACATTATTTTAAAACCGCTTATTGTATTTTTTGCTTAGCGTGGGTTTTTTCCAAAATGCTGGCGGTACCCCTTTATGGGATCACCATATAAAAAATAACAATAACCAGATAACCAGTAGATGTTTTCTATTCCTCTTTATTTTTATTCATAGCGTGTAATAGGCTTGCTAAATTTGTCCCTATATCTTTCACAATAATCAAAAGCTTTTACGTATAAATCATCAAAACCTTTGATTTCACGTTTTTCAAAAACTACTGGATAACGTTCTCTGTAATAGTTATAGATTCTTTCTAATTCTTCAGAAGCGTAATAATAGCTTCCTTTAGTTGATTTATAGATTTCTTTTGCATTGAAAAGACCGAATTTTAAAATCTTTCTAGCTTGATCTTCAGAAGTTTCCTCGTTGTTTACATATGAATCAATTGCACGTATATCATTAGTAGTCACGATGTCAATAACGGATGTTAGTTTCATAAACGTTAACTCCTTCCAATTATTAGTATTTAGTATATATATTAACATTGAAAGAATCTTAAATATAGTCTATACACATAAAGGCCCCACCATATGGGGTCTGTGTAGCAATGGAACCAAATCACGCAATAAGCATTAGCGGACATTAGAAGTACTAAGAATGCCGTTTTTTTATGTGAAAACGAGTCAATTTTTAATTTCACAATTGATTTTGGACATTTTTTGATTCTTTGAGAGAGTAAAATACGATTTTGTGAAAACAATCAAGGACATATCTCACTTGGAATGTCCTATAAGGGGTTCAGCCGAGATACGTGTAAAAATAGGTCATAGGCTGTATTTTATTTCCATTATCCAATTACGGTATAACAAAAGGTACTTCAATAATAATAGACTGTTGTTATCAAAATACTTAGCAAAACATTCCAAGTATTTTGATAACAGGACTTATGATAATGAAAATTACCATTTTTGATTATTCTGATTTTTATGAAAATATTACACTTTTTACCAAATACTTGTAGAATAAATACGTATTATTCAGTACGTATTTATTGTATACGTATTGTTTATTACATAAATGTTGAAAGGGGAGATGGGAAGATGAAAAAACTTAAGAAATTAGCAGCAACGGTAGGAACTGTGACAGTATTGGCATCCGCATTTACATTTGCAACTCCAATGCAGAAAGCATTTGCAGCGGATAGTTCTTATGTTAATCTAAGAGGCACTGGGGCAGTAACTACAAGAAGTATTTACGCGAATAGCGGCGGAGTAAGCTTTTGGGTAAGTAATGCAGGCAATCCATCTGTTTCCTGGTATTTGTATAAAAATGGTATCCTTTATGACAAAGGAACTATTTATTCTGGAATGGAAGATCATTCTTATCGTGCACCTATTGGCAATTACCGTTTAAAATTAGTATGCAATTCATCTTCAACATCTTGCGTTGCTGGAGCCGGTTTGCATACTAAGTAATTTAATCATCTTATATGTATGAATGAAGGACGAAGAATGAAATGGGGAATTTTATTAAGAATAAGTTCAAAACTTTAGCTTTAGCTTTGAGTGTAGGAGCTCTTTTTGTATTCTGTTAGAAAGCTTGTCAATTTGGTTACTATTAGCCACTTCTTTATTCCCCTTAATTAACGAACGTTTTTTGTAAAGAACTTTTTGTTGTAGCTTTGAAATAAAGTTTGGTTAAAAATATTCCACAAAGCCTTATTCTACGGCACATAAAACGAATCCACTTTGAAAAAAGATTGATCAAAATGGATTCGTTTCTCTTTTAATGAGCATTTCGTTTTATAAAAAAGATTGATCAAAACTCTTTTAGAATTCTTTAATTATCGTGACTTTATTTCAAACCCACATCTTTGTTTATTATGGGTTAACCCTAATCATTCATTAGTTACGGGGTAGCGTCAGGTTTATGCGGATTTACAACGTTAAGGGAAAAACCTTGTATCAATAGGGTGTACCCTATTGGGATTGTTTCTTGAACCTGGTATAATGGTACTTCGGAGTGTCCCATATGACTTATTCCAAAATAGGAGAGTAGAATATGAGAAAAATAGGTTATGTACGTGTAAGTTCTGTTGATCAGAATCCTAAGAGACAATTACAACAAATGAAGGAATTTGAAGTGAACATTATATATGAAGAAAAAGTGTCAGGTGCTACACAAAACAGACCTGAACTTCAAAATATGTTAAATGACCTGAGAGAAGGCGATACAATTTATGTGACTGATCTGACTCGAATTACTCGTAGTACAAGAGATTTATTTGAACTAGTAGATTACATAAAAAATAAAAAAGCAAATTTAAAATCATTAAAAGATACTTGGTTGGATTTATCTGAAGAAAATCCATATAGTCATTTCTTGATGACAGTAATGGGTGGAGTAAACCAATTAGAACGTGACTTAATTCGGATGCGTCAACGTGAGGGGATTGACCTTGCAAAAAAAGAAGGAAAATATCAAGGACGAGTTAAAAAGTATCATGAAAAGCATGCTGGAATGAATTATGCACTTAGGCTGTATGAAGAAGGGAATATGACAGTGAAACAAATTTGCGAAATTACCAATGTTTCTAGATCAGCTTTATATAGGAAACTACAAGACAAAGTATAATAAGTACCCGCCGCAATTGGAAAATTTTTCAGATGTGGCGGGTTATTCTGTGAATCGTTTCCGTACCCCTAAGAGGGATAGTAATATGTATTTTATCTTTCGCTGTAAACAAATAATGGTAACAAGGGAACCCCCTCATTTTTTGAGGGGGCTCCATATATTTTTCTTTTCCTTATAAAGACTTCTCTTGTGCCTTTGCAACATATTCTTTATATGGCATTACTTGTGTTTGTTTACTTGGATCTTTTGGAATAAATTTCACTTGAATAGCTGAATAATAACCACCTTCTCCGTTAAACGTAAAGGTTTCAGCATTTTTCAATATTACTCTTTTCTTTTGATCATTTAACTGTATATATGATGGCAATGGTATATATGGATCATTTTTATAAATAGCATATACATCTTCTGCATTCAAAGTAATCTTCTCAGTACGTACCTTTTTCCATGGAGAATCTTTCTTCGCTATAGGCAAGTCTAATGAGATACCACCTGTTACGAATGAATCAGTTTGGAAAGTTCCAGAGAATTTTGCTTTTTTAATCGTACCATAATAAGTCGTTGTTCCACCTGGAGCAGCAACTACCGGTTGTGATTTAAATGTAACAGATGTCTCATGAGTACTAGTATTTGAACTCGACTGATTAAAAGTAAATTCTGTACCAATTTTAATACTTTGATCAAATCCACCTAAATTAAATGGAAGATTAACTTTAAATGAAGTTGTTGACTCAATTCCTAATTTCTGCCCAGTTTGATTTGAATAACTCATAGTTTCTGTAAATGTCTCTGTTGTTTCTGGTGTCTGAGCTTGTTGTGCTACAATACCATCATCGTTATTAATAGTTAACAAATTTGTTTGACCTAAATCCTCATAACTATCTATATGTGGACTAACTTCAAATTTTGATCCATCTGCTGTCGGTACTTTTTGTAGATTATTAAATATATCTTTGTAAAATTCAATACCAGTATCAATCATTACGCTTTCGTCGTCTGCTATATTAAATTTCTTCCGCAATTCAGGAGAATGCTCTATACCAGAACGGAACCTAATGTATAAAGATTGTGTTAAATTTTCTTTAGTATAATACGTCCCTTGACGAAATATATTATTTTGGTCAACATATGGGGCTTCTGCATGTGCTGCATCTGGTAAGGTAAAAATCCCCGTACCTAACATACACGCAAGTGGAGCAACCATTAATAATTTTTTATATTTTTTCATTTTCCTCTCTCCTATTAATTAAAATTTTCTTTAGTATACTAGGTGTGATACTTTTGTAATTTAAGATTTTTCCCAAAGATAATTGCTTGATCCTTATAGCATTCTATGGTTTACATTTTCAGTAGAAGAAAATCCTGGTGTTACTAGTAAAGATGTACCAAGTACAACTGCTGTAGGTATTATTTTTTAATTTCTGAATTTTCAATCCTTTGAAGGCATACCCCTTTTCTGTGTAATTTAAAACTAGACAATGTACATACTGCTTTGTGATCTATTTACCAAGCTATAAATGTATAAGAAATGAATCTTTGTTTTTATTTCGTTTATCAAAAATAAGTATAGTTGATTAATTGATAAGAATGTAATTTTGGAAATAAAGACCTTTAAACTTTGGATATGTGTAAATGATAAGATTATTATTCTATCTACACGATATAATCAACTACAATTTATAATGACGAACCTGTTACTTATAAAAATTCATTTTCTTTTATCTTTTATAGAAGGTAAGAGATCTTATAGCCACATTAAAACATTATATTTTTGCTAAGTAAATCAAAAAATTTTAATAGTTAAATCATAAAATCGTAATTTATAATTTGTGAGGAAAAAAAAGGATTATATTAATAAAATCCTTTTCATCCCATAGTTATAATAAAGCATAATTCCCCTAACTGATTATGTAATTTTAGTAACGTATAAAATTACTTTAGAATAGTAAAATAATATTCCATATACTAACTGCCTTTTTTTGGGTATGCAAAATTGCATATTTTTAAATTAATGTTTATCATTAAAACTTTAATGATAAGAACTGAAGATATAATGATTAAAAACAAAAATAATGCTATATTATGAAAAAAGAAATGGAGTGAAACATATGGATCAAGCTAAATATTTTATTGGTTTTGAAAAAACATTAAAATTATTTCAGGGTATATTTAACATTTTTTATTGGGTGGTTATTATTGGGATGTTTTTATCTTTAAGTGTGATGATTGCAGGAATATTTGTTCCACTCCATACCTTACATGACATTTTAACTGTAAAAGGACTTACTTTTTATTTTCATTCTTCTTATAAAATTGATGCATATCATATTCAAATTGCAAAACTTAGGACATTAATCATAAATGCTTGTATACTACATGAAATCATTCTAACAGTATTATTATTTATCACTATACAGCTAAAAAGTATTGTACAATTTGTAAGAAATAAACAACCTTTTTCTAAATGTTGCATTAAACGCATCCAATATTTAGCATATGGGGTTATTGTTTATAGTTTTATTTTAGGATTATTAGGTAATGTTTGGGATTTATTACTTGTAAGGACACTTCAATTGTCTCAAACTGTGATTTCTCTTAATTTTAATTTTGGAATGATGATAATGGGATGTCTTATTTTATTTTTGTCTCATGTTTTTAAGTATGGTGCATATTTGCAAGAGGAATACGATTCTACTTTATAAGTTCTATGAGAGGTGCTATTTTATGGCTATTATTACACGATTGGATAGGGTATTAGCAGATAGGAAGATGCAATTGAACGAATTAGCCGATGCTGTGGGAATATCTGTAGTCAATTTATCCAATCTAAAAACAGGTAAAGTAAAAGCGATTCGCTTTTCTACACTTGATGCAATTTGTAGGGTTTTAAACTGTCAACCTGGAGATATCTTAGAATATACGTATTCTGAAGATGATGAAGAGGTATAGAGTTTTCACCTTTTATTGGAATTTATGTGACGGACTAGAGCAGTCACCCTGTGATTATCCCTATAAGTAAGCACAAAAAAAGAGTCTAGATCTAGACTCTTTTTTTAGATAGTTTGATTTTTGATACTGGATACTGTGTAAGTATATGTTTAACGGTTCTGTTGCAAAGTTTGAAAAAAGCACAAACAGGTTGGTAAATGAGAAACAATGTTTAGGAAGTAGCTAGTAATTGTTGAAGTTCATTGTACGTTGAAAAGGCGGAGTCTCTTTGAAGACTTCGCCTTTGTTTATATAGAGCATGAATGGTCTCGATACCTTTTATTGTACGTGAAGCATGACGAAGATTTTGAAATCCTGCGGATTTGGCAAAACGTCTCTTTACATGACTATGATCCTGTTCAATAAGATTGTTTAAATGTTTGATTGTACAATGGATTGTCTTTTGATAAAATCCTTGTTTTTTTAATTTGTTAAATGCACAAAGTAATGCCGGCGCTTTGTCTGTAGTGAGAACCGTTGGTTCTCCAAAATGTTTTACTAATCTTT
>NZ_FPAF01000027.1 GCF_900116295.1 Bacillus sp. 103mf | reverse complement strand
AGGAGGAAACATTATGGCAATCGCAATGGCTGTTTTAAAATTTGTAGGTGGACTACTTCCATTCGTACAAGAACTTTTAAAAGCATTTATGTAAGTTCATTATTCCGCAATTATTTATAAAAATTATCATACAAATGATCTGTATACCAAAGATGAATTGATGTGCAGATCATTTGTGTGAGCCAAGTCCCTTTAGATATTATGAAGGGGCTTTTTTAAGTTTCTATATACTTGGACTGCTGATAAGCGTGATTATGGTAACTTCACATCTGTAGAATATACAATATAAAAAGAAAAGTAAAAAAAGAGTCCTATTAATTTTTTAGGACTCTTTTTTGTTTTATGTAAGAAGGTGCTTAGCTTTTTAATTGATGATATGTTGAACTGATTGCTCCAACAATAAAACTTAAAACTAGAGCACAAAAAATTAATTTACGATTCATGTCAGGGGCAGGGTCCCAAGAGATTATTGCAGTGAGAGAAAAAAGCAGTGTGTAATATTGAGCGTTGTTAATCTTTAGTCGAAGTAATAGACTTCTTTCATCGGATTTTCCTATTTTAGAGTTTGAATATGTCATAATTCCTACAGCAATGAATGCAACTACCATAATACCTACAGCAAAATAATTAAACAAATGAATCAGTCCTCTCTTTTATATGTAAATACTTCGTTAATAGATACTCCAAATTGGTTGGCGATTCTGAAAGCTAAAAGTAAAGAAGGTGTATATTTATTTTGTTCTAATGCATTAATTGTTTGTCTTGATACATCAACAAGTTCAGCTAGATCTTTTTGCGTCATTTTTCTAAGTACTCTTAGTTCATACACTTTATTTTCGGTTGTATCATTTAATTTGTTTTTCAAACAAATCACCACCTTTTTCGATCTGTTTTTATAGTAATGTATTTTTTACTAAATGTAAAGTTTATTTTACTAAATGTATAAAAAAATATACTTAATGTCGTTTTTTTCTTACAAAAATTTATCATAAATAGAATTATTAAAGTGAAAGTAAACTAATATTCAAAAGTTTACTTTCAACATTCACATGCTTATAATTAATTTTTTCTCAACATGAATACCCTAATTATTTGTAGTTTAAATATTCAAAATTAAAAGATAATATTTTATAATAAGTATGTGATGGTTTCTGTCCCATTTGTCTCTCCTTATGTCATAGATAAGACTGAATCCCTAGTCTTATCTTTTTTTATTTATATATCTGATTCCCCCCTTTGCGGAGGGAAATGTTCATCGATTTGCTTCACAGAAATTTATTGTGTAATTTCTGTATAACAAAGAGCCCATTTAGTAAATATCTAACAGGCTCACGACAACAATTCTTTCTTTTTCAAACCATGCATTAAAAGTATAGATTTTTAGGATAAGGCCTTAATCTTTCAGAATGTAGATTTAAAATATTTAAAAAGAATCTTTGCTTAAACGTGGGGGGGCCAAAATGCTGGCGAGACCCCATATATAAGGACTAGGAAATGCTTCCTAGTCCTCATCTTTCACATCTATATCTTCTGGAATTGGTTCATTTAATATTTCTTCTACTAGCTTTTTATATTTCTCCATTTGTTCTAAGTGTGTATTAAATTGCTCTTTATTCAATAAATACTGCTCCCCGTCATGAACAGCACGTATACGTTTTTGTTGAATTAAGCTTTCGATATACGATTCTGGCATACTTAAAAATTCAGCTGCTTCTTTTACCGTTAAATACAATGTATTCAATCCCTTCTTAATAATAAAAGGAGTAAATGAAATTACTCCTTTTATTAATCGATTCAACTTCCGTCCATATCAACTTTACCACATACATTGTATATTGAGGAGCTGGTCATATGAAAGTTCCTCTTTGTTCATTTTTGACCGTAAGTCTCAAATTTTTTCGCTAATACATTCAACTCCTCTTCCGGCAATAGTTTTGGTTCTCCAATGCATTTCGTTTGATAGTAAATTTGTGCACAAAACTCGATCTCTTCGGCAACTGTAAACGCCATTTTAATATTATGTCCACCTGCAATTAACCCATGATTCGCAAGTAAAACAGCGCGGCGATCTATCATTCCTTCATAAGCTGCTTCTGCCAATTCTCTCGTTCCAAACGTTGCATACGGAGCACAGCGTACATTCGGTCCCGCAAAGGCTACTAAATAAGAAACGGCAGGAAGCTCCCAACCTAGTGATGCAATTGTTTTTGCATAAGGAGAATGTGTGTGCACAAGAGCATTTAAATCGCCTCTTTTTTGATAATAAATGAGGTGCATATCCAGTTCACTAGATGGTTTTCTTGTTCCATCAATAATATCACCATCTAAATTTAGTACGATCACATCTTCAGGTGTTGTTTCAAAATAATCTAATCCGCTTGGACTCATTGCTACAAGGCCTTGTTCACGGTTAAAAATACTAATGTTACCGCCTGTTCCCTTTGTTAAGCCACTTGTAATTAATTTCTTTCCATACTCTACAATTTCTTCTCTCTCTTTTTGTAGTAACATATAATATGCATCCTCCTCAGCGAAAAGCTTATCACTGCTAATTTGCTATAATGACCGGTGTTCCATAGTTTTATAATTCATTAGACATTCTTGCATGATTACTCAAATAACTTTTCTAAATTTGCCGCAAACGGTGGGCGTACAATCCCCTTTTCTGTAATAATTGCTGTAATATTCTCCTGTGGTGTAACATCGAATGCTGGGTTATACACCTTGCTATTTTGCGGTGCTGAATATTGCCCAAAACGATTAATAACTTCAGACGCATCACGTTCTTCAATTGGAATCTCTTTTCCCGTTGGCGTTTTTAAATCAATTGTTGGCGTCGGTGCTGCTACATAAAATGGAATGTTATAGTACCTTGCTAAAATAGACACACCTAATGTTCCAATTTTATTAGCTACATCACCGTTTGCTGCCACGCGGTCACAGCCGACAATGACTGCATCAATTTTCCCTTGTGACATGACCATCGCTGCCATGTTATCTGTGATAACTGTTACATCAATACCCGCCCGCTGCAATTCTAATGCCGTTAACGTAGATCCTTGTAATCTCGGGCGTGTCTCATCCGAATAAATTTTTAAATTCCAGCCTTTTTCTTTTGCCAAATACATCGGTGCTGTTGCTGTTCCATATTTTGTTGTCGCCAAAGCACCTGCATTACAATGCGTCAACACACCCATGCCATCTTGAAATAACGTAAGTGCATGCTCACCAATTTGACGATTAATCTCCTCATCTTCTCTATGAATCATTTTTGCTTCTTCTAACAATCTCTGTTTTAAATCACTAATAGACAAATGAGCATTTTCCTTTGCAGTATTCTCCATTCTCTCAAGCGCCCAAAATAAATTCACAGCTGTCGGTCTTGAAGTCGCCAAATACGCACATACTTTTTGCACTTTATTTATAAACAATTCCACCAAATCTTCTTGCACGTCTTTTACCCCTAAATACACGCCATAAGCTGCTGAGACTCCAATCGCTGGTGCACCGCGCACCTTCATTACTTGAATCGCATCCCATACACTTTCTGCCGTCTTAAAAGATTCATAGACAACTTCATTTGGTAACAGAGTCTGATCTAATAAAACTAAAGCGTTCTCTTTCCATTGAATCGGTATTAATTGTTCAGACATGAGCTTCTCTCCTTATTTCGTACTAAGTAACAGCGCTTCTGTTTTTAACGTTTGTAAAAAATCATTTCCTGTTTTATGCGCACTTGCTTGTAAAATAAACGACTTTGCCGCTTGCAAACAAATACGTTCTGCTCTAGCGCGAGCTTCTTCATCTGTAATAGATGTAATATCTTTCACCTTTGCTAATCCAACAATACGGCGAATTAATTCAAGACCAGTAACAGACGCTGTATCTTTTAATACAGACTGTAAATACCAACGATTAAATCCTGATTCTTTCGCCATAATATCTGTAACATGAACATCCCATGTTTCTAAGAACTTCACGGAAAATAGATCAATTACATCTCTAATTGCATTCTCCAACCAGTTCACATACACATCTTTCTCTACTCCAGAAACCATTGTTGCATCTGCATTTATCCATGCAAATATTAAGTTTGCCACAACGTTCCCAATGTCATATCCCATCGGTCCATAAAACGCAAATTCTGGATCAATTACCTTTGTAGAATCTTTTCTTACAAAGACAGATCCAGTATGTAAATCTCCATGTAACAATGCTTGTGCATTTGTCATAAACGAAAACTTTAACTTCGCTACTTCCATACGAAGTACATGATCGCCATATATATGCTCTCGAATCCAACCTTCATTTGAAGAAAACAGCTCATTTCGTTTGTTATGATCTGTAAATGGCTCAGAATACACGAGGTCCTCTGTAATCTCACACAGCTCTGGATTGATATAATTTTTTACAAGCTCTTTCTTTTCTTTATGATTCATGACCACATCCGATGTTAATAGTAGTGTGTTCACCATAAAGGTTGTTAAATCATCTGCAAGTTGTGGAAAGATTTGATGTTTTATAAGCGCAGTCCGAAGAATCGTATGATCTGACAAATCTTCCATCACACAGCAATTCATTACATCATCATACAAATACACATTCGGTACAAGTCTTGGTGCCAGCTTCCCCTCTAACTGCAACACATCTGACTCAATCCGAATACGATTTGTAGATAACTTAAACTCATCCGAAATACGCGCCGTATCTCCTGCTTGCTTTACAATAACAGAAGTGCCCTTCTCTTCATCCCAAACACGAAACACATAATTTAAATTACCATCTCCAATTTCCTTACACTGCAAACGCTGTGTATCCTCGAACATCGACAATTTTTCCATTACATACGGTATAACATCACTAGCTTCCATTAAAAAATACTTCGTGAACTTAGACATGGTTTCTCCCTCCATCCTAAATGTAAGCGTTTTCTAAAAGCCGTAAAAATGATAGATTGATATTATTTCAACCTATGTATCACAATTTTTTTTAAACAAACATCTATACTATCCCATTTTACATATAAGTCGCTGCTATGTAGAATACAACAAAACCGCTACTTGCTTTCTCCTTTTGTTTGAAACTTCGCATGTGGCAGGAAAAGGCCCTGACGGCTTCTACGCACGGCCAGATGCTCTCGTCCCCCTAAAAAGAAAGAGGTTTTTTATGCCGTTTTTTAACTTATATATAGTTTTTATTATAGCTTGTTAGGAATATGCGTCAAACATTTCCCTTGACAAAATAAACAATTTTATATGATAATTAGTATCGAATTAGAATTATTATAGTTAATTAAAAAATTTACTTTATGAGCAAGATCATTTTTACTGCTCATAACTCACATTTAGGAGGAATTTTAATATGTTATTAATCGGAACAGAAGTAAAACCTTTTAAAGCTAATGCTTATCATAATGGAGAGTTTATCCAAGTTACTGACGAAAGTTTCAAAGGAAAATGGAGCGTAGTTTGCTTCTACCCAGCAGATTTCACATTTGTATGCCCAACTGAACTTGAAGATTTACAAAACCAATACAGAGCTTTAAAAGAATTAGGCGTTGAAGTATACTCTGTATCTACAGACACTCACTTTACACATAAAGCATGGCATGATAGCTCAGAAACTATCGGCAAAATCGAATACATTATGATTGGTGACCCTACTCGCACAATCACTAGCAACTTCGACGTATTAGTTGCAGAAGAAGGTCTTGCTGCTCGTGCTACATTCATCATCGACCCAGATGGCGTTATCCAATCTGTTGAAATTAATGCAGACGGTATCGGCCGCGATGCAAGCATCCTTGTTAACAAAATTAAAGCAGCACAATATGTTCGAAACAATCCAGGTGAAGTTTGCCCAGCTAAATGGCAAGAAGGTTCTGCAACACTTAAACCAAGCCTTGACCTTGTAGGCAAAATTTAAGGAGAGTAATCAAAATGATACTAGATGCAGATATAAAAGCACAATTAGCCCAGTATCTTCAACTGATGGAAAACGATGTACTACTTAAAGTTAGCGCAGGATCCGATGACGTATCGAAAGATATGCTAGCTCTAGTAGATGAATTAGCTACAATGTCATCCAAAATTAAGGTAGAGAAAACACAATTGGAGAGAACACCAAGCTTCAGTGTAAATCGCATCGGTGAAGACACTGGCGTAACGTTTGCTGGTATCCCTCTAGGACATGAATTTACTTCATTAGTGTTAGCTTTACTACAAGTTAGTGGCAGAGCTCCAAAAGTTGAACAAAAAGTGATTGATCAAGTAAAAAATATTCAAGGTGAATATCATTTTGAATCTTACATCAGCCTAAGCTGTCATAACTGCCCAGATGTTGTGCAGGCACTGAACTTAATGAGCGTTCTCAATCCTGGTATTACACATACTATGATTGACGGCGCCGCATTTAAAGAAGAAGTAGAAAGCAAAGACATCATGGCCGTACCATCTGTTTTCTTAAACGGTGAATTCTTAAGCAGCGGTCGTATGACATTAGAAGAAATTCTTGCTAAGATGGGGAATGGCCCTGATGCATCAGAGCTTTCTGATAAAGATCCATACGATGTTCTTGTTGTTGGCGGCGGCCCAGCTGGTGCAAGTGCAGCAATTTACGCAGCACGTAAAGGCATTCGCACAGGTATCGTTGCTGAGCGCTTCGGCGGTCAAGTAATGGATACTATGGGCATCGAGAACTTCATCAGCGTAAAACACACTGAAGGACCTAAACTCGTAGCAAGTCTTGAAGAACACGTAAAAGAGTACAACATTGATGTAATGAATTTACAACGTGCGAAACGTTTAGAAAAGAAAGAACTTATTGAAGTGGAACTTGAAAACGGCGCTGTTCTAAAAAGTAAGAGCGTAATCATTTCAACAGGTGCTCGTTGGCGCAATGTTGGCGTACCAGGTGAAGCTGAGTTCAAAAACAAAGGTGTAGCATACTGTCCTCACTGTGACGGTCCATTGTTTACTGGAAAACACGTAGCAGTTATCGGCGGCGGTAACTCTGGTATTGAAGCAGCAATTGATTTAGCAGGTATCGTAAAACACGTAACTGTTCTTGAATTTATGCCAGAACTAAAAGCTGATGCTGTATTACAAGAGCGTCTTTACAGCCTACCTAACGTAACTGTTCTAAAGAACGTTCAAACAAAAGAAATCACTGGTACTGACAAAGTAGACGGTATTTCTTACATCGATCGTGAAACTGAAGAAGTTCATCACATCGAACTACAAGGTGTATTCGTTCAAATCGGTCTTGTGCCAAACACAGATTGGTTAGGCGACACTGTGGAACGTAATCGTGGTGAAATCCTTACAGATAAGCACGGTGCTACAAACGTACCAGGAGTATTTGCTGCAGGTGACTGTACAAATAGTCCATATAAACAAATTATTATTTCTATGGGATCAGGTGCAAATGCAGCTTTAGGTGCATTTGATTATCTAATCCGCAATTAATAAACAGGCGTTCATTAATTGCCTAAAAAAATAAATAACCCCATTACGAATGATAACTCGTAATGGGGTTATTTTAAATTCTTGTTATTTCTTTTTAACTTCTTCTACAAATTCCCATGTCTCTCCTTTATCTTTTGATTGATAAAGTGCACTACTATCTCCATTGTAGTCTCCATCTGCCCCTTGTCCGACTAACATATTAAAAACTCCATCTTTCTCATAAGGCAGACCAGGAGAATCAAAAGGACTTATTATAGACTGTGTAGTATCTAATTTCACTTCATGCGGCGGATAATTTACCTTTTTGAAAGATACGCCCCCATCATCTGTACGATATAACTCTCCCTCAGTACCAGAAGGTCTAACTGCTCCTAAAAATCCAAGTTTATCATTTATAAAGGTTATTCCTGATACACTACCAATTCCTCCATTGAATGGGTCTGTATTAATAACCTCCCATGTTTTCCCTTCATCACTAGTCTTGCTTAGTGAATAAAAAGCACTACCCAATGCTTTATCTGTCACATTTAGTTTATAACCAACTTCTTTTGATAGGAAAAACTGTTCCTTTTCATTCGTTAAATCTTGTTTCTTCTCTTTAAACTTATCTTTATTTGGAGGAGTCTTTGATTTACTCCAACTTGCGTCACATATTAAGTTATATCTAGCAGGTACTAGCTCTTTCTCTTTTCCAGGAACAAATATAGATACAGTATATCCAATGATTTCAGAAGCTTCTTCTTTAAGATTCTGCTCCTTACCATCCTCAGTAATATTAATAATTCCCTCTGTATTGTATCCCCAATTCCTTTTCCCATAATAAATCAATCCATACTTACTTTCATCCCACTTACTAACTGTTCGCTTAATTGGAATAGCCTTAACCGTTTTAATTAGAGGTTCTACTAATTTATCATCATCATAATCAGGATTTGCATACCCATCTCGTATTATAGTAATATCTTCTGATTTCTTCTTATTATAAGATATTAAATAAGTTTCCAATTTCCCGTCAGCATTTTTCCCATAAACAAATGTATCAAACGCTGTGATTGTTCCATCTGAATGAAATGTAAGATCAAAATCAGTTGCCATATATAATTTCTTTGGCAAAGGATATTTCTTATTTATATCTTCAAAAATACCTTCTACTCCAGATTCATATATATTATTATGTTTAAATTCAACTGATCTTTCATGTTTCAACCTTTCTATAAACCATGCAAGTTTGCCATTGTAATTTGTTGCGCTTTTATAAATTTGCACCCCATAAAATGATGTAATTGCAACAATAATGATAATAGAAATGGATTTCCATGCTGTTGAATTAGTTAATTTTTTAGATTTATATTCTCTATCTTTTATAACCCTCATTGTAGTAAATGTAGTTAAAGATATAAAAAATACTACACATAATAATAAAATATAAATATTATAATTCATTCTTCCATACTTGCAGTATAAAGCTAACTCATAACAAAAAATCCCGTATCCAATTATTAATATTGGATTTGTTAATAATGATATAACTATCCTTTTTGCATTTTCCCTAAATATAGAAATCACTCCCAATTAAATGTATTAATGACATTAAGTATACTTTGTTTTACCAAATATTTGTATAATCCTTGACTCAACATATAGTTTAAGGAATCGACATTAATATAGTAGTGAAAAGTAATTGAACTACCCCCACCTACCGTTTCGCTTGAGATGGAGGTCTTCTCGCCAGATATGATAAAAAAGGACAAGCTCATTTAAGTAAGCTTGTCCTTGTATATAAATAGAGGAAGTATTGTTTATTCAAAACTTAACTTCAATTCTTTAACATCAAATGCAATCCCCTGTTTGTGGTCTATTATTACTTTCCTATACAGTTTCTAATACCTTTTCAATCATTGTCCCATTTTCAGCAAAATTCGTATGCCAAGAAAAAGCTTTTTCTAACACATGAGGAGTTTGCCCACCCCTTGTTTGTGCTTCTTGGTAATAAGCTCGTAACTGGTCACGATACATTGGATGTGCGCAATTCTCAATAATCAGTTCCACTCTTTCCCTTGGCGCCAGTCCTCTTAAGTCAGCATATCCCTGTTCTGTTACGATAACATCTACATCGTGTTCCGTATGGTCTACGTGAGAGACGAAAGGAACGATACTTGAAATGTTACCACCTTTTGCAATTGATTTCGTAACAAAGATAGCTAAGCGTGCATTTCTTGCAAAATCACCAGAACCACCAATACCGTTCATCATTTTTGTACCTAACACGTGAGTAGAATTGACATTTCCGTATATATCTAACTCTAAAGCAGTATTAATCGAGATTAATCCAAGACGGCGAATGATTTCAGGATGATTGGAAATCTCTTGCGGGCGCATCATTAATTTGTCGCGATATTTTTCAAAGTTGGAAAATACTTGTTGCATTTTCTCTTCAGAAAGCGTGATCGAGCAACAAGAAGCAAAATGGACTTTCCCAGCATCCATAAGATCAAACACCGCATCCTGTAATACTTCGGAATACACTTCTAAATCTTCAAACTCCGAATCTAACATTCCATGCAGCACTGCATTGGCCACTGAACCAATTCCCGATTGTAATGGCGCTAAACTATTTGTTAATCGCCCTACTTTTACTTCATTTCGAAGGAACTCTATTAAATGCTGTGCCATGATGACAGTTTCTTCATCTGGAGGCACAATCGTCGATGGCGAATCAAGTTGGTTCGTAAATACAATCCCCTTCACTTTTTCAACATCAATCGGAATTCCAATCGTTCCAATTCGATCATCTGATTTAACGAGCGGAATTGGAGATCTTTCCCCTTGTTTTCCAGGTTCATATAAATCATGCAGCCCCTCTAGTTGTGTCGATTGAGCCATATTCATTTCAATAATAATGGACTTAGCATTTAGGGCAAACGCTAAGGAATTTCCAATTGAAGTGGTTGGAATAATCATTCCGTCCTCCGTTATTGCAACCGCTTCCAAAATAGCAACATCTATATCCATAACGTCAGCACGAAGTAGCTCTGCTGTATGAGACAAGTGCTGATCCACAAATAAAAAGTCTCCGTTATTAATTCCTTTTCGCATAGTTGGATCGGCTTGGAAAGGCAATCTTTTACCTAAAATTCCTGCCTCGGCAAATAATTTATCCACATCCGAACCTAACGAAGCTCCAGTATAGACATTTACTTTAAAAGATTTATCATCCTTAACGCGGTTCACCAGCGCAAATGGAACTGCCTTCACATCACCTGCACGTGTAAATCCACTTAAACCTAACGTCATTCCACTTTGAATCCAGGAAGCTGCTTCTTCAGGTGTAACTACTCGGTCCTTTAGACGATGGTCCCTGATTCTCTCCAAATTATTCTCCATAAGTAATCCCTCTCTTAATGAATATTCATAATTATTTTACACATTTAACACTATTAAAATAGGGATTTTGGTATACGATACGAAAAATTCAGACAAAAGAGAGAATCTAGGTTCTAAAACAGAAAATCTAGAATCCTAGAAGCTTCCGAAAATAACTGGCATATGATTGACTAACTGGGACCCTCTCACCATTATCCATCGAAAGTAAAAAGGTAGAATGGGTATCCGGATAAATCGCTTTAATATGATTAACATTTACAATAAATGAACGGTGGCATCTAATAAATGAATCCCTCGGAAGTAAATATTCGAATTCTTGCAGAGAGTATTTATGTGTTCCTGATAACTCTTCTGAATTCACATACGTCTTTTTATCTTTAGCCTCTAAATAAATGACTTTCGAAAAAGGAATCGGAACCCAGCCATCCGTTGTTTTTACGGTAACAACCGACTTTCCATTCGTTAAAGCTGGATAAATTGCCGTCACGCAGCCTTCAAGCTTTCCGTTATTAAAAAATGGTACGGCCATTCCATGATAAGGAATACCAAAAACATCCCGGTCAATAAACTCAGAAACCTTTTGCTTCGTCACCATTGCTTTATAGGCAATCGTCCCTTCCTTTATAGGATCCCCGACGCTAATTTTTAAGTCAATTCGTTTACTTGGCCGATAGTAGATATATTCTTTCGTATTCGAAACGGCAATTGAAATTTCATCTGAAAATAATTCACCAACAACATCTAGTAGTAATCCTAAGGTTATATCTTCCATACTATGAACACCTCATTCACTATTATACTACTATTATTAATACCAAACTGTACTGATCCTGATAAAAAAGTAATAAATTTCCTAATCAAAAGGAGGTTCAATTGCAGTGAAGCAAACAGTACGAAAAAGAAGGAGTGCACGATGAACATGCACTCCTTATGGGCAGAATAAGCATAATCTCTCTTGTAAACCCTCTAAGACTTCTTCTGGCACTTCCATGACCTTGATATCCCCACCTAGGAAAAGTAGCCAATTTGTTATTTCGGTCAATTCTTCAGGATTATTAACATTGATAAACGTCTTTAGAATGGCCGTGGCTTGGTAAGGATTCGTATAGGAAATCGAAACTTTTAAAGGATGGTATTTTTTGAACTGGGCAATTGCCTTTGGACCAAGTTCAAGGACAAGGTTAATTACTTCTTCCTGCTTACTTAGTTTTTCTAAAATCTTTTTCTTACTTAATCTTTTTTTCGTAGGGTATGCTTTGACATTGGTGAGATTGTCGACGGGAAAAATCTTCCTCTTTTCATCTTTTAAGTCAAAACCTTCAATCAACCAAAGGCCTTTTTCATGATAAAGGTGCAAGAGATAAATTGGATAAGACTTTATTACCTTCTCTTCTTTGATGGTAATCAATAAATAGCTATTCAAAAGAAGGATTTGGATAAGTTTTTCTAACATAGGATGGGGTAGGTCCGACAGATCAAGTAGGTCAGGATTATTGGGGTTAGTTCCTTCAAATAGCAAGATTTGATTTAAAAGAACAAGGTCATCTTGCTGGTTTTCTGAGATTAGGCCTAGTAATTTTTCAGCTAAAGACTGACGACTCTTTAGATAAGGGAGTTGTTGATTTCTTGTGGCCATAAAGGCAATAAAAAGAGCTTTAATCTCATTATCGGTAAAGCGAACAGTGGGCAGGACAGAGTTGTTCATAACAAAATAACCCCCATCCCTTCCAACTTCAGCGACAAGTGGCATCCCCATAGCTTCAATTTCTCTGATATCTCTAATAGCTGTCGAACGAGAGATGCTAAATTCTCGCATGATTTCAGAAACTGTAAAATGGGCGCGGTTGTTGATATACCGCATGATGATATTAATCCGTTCAACTTTTTTCATCGAGACCTCCTAAACAGTATCATTTTTTGACATGATTTAAGGCTATTATAAACTCATCAAGTGAAAAGACAAATCATTTGATTAATTTTAAAAAAAGGTAGGTTTTGAATATGGCAGATTATACCCTAGAAGAAAAAGACAGCTTTACCGTTTTAGGTATTGGAACTGAGCTTAAGAGCGATTACACAGACTTTGCTGGCATAAACAAGGAAAAGGCAGACTTTTGGTGGGCCGTCAAACAAGATGGAAGACTTGACACTTTAAAAGCCATAGCCACAAATGACTACATTTTTGTCGTGAACGAAGCGGTGAATAACAAAATGATGCATTATGCTGGAGTCATGACAGAGGCATCGGTACCAGAAGAATCCAGGGTTATCCAATTTCCTAAGGGGGAATACTTAGTTGTTAAAGGGGAAGGGACGACGGCTGATGAATTGAGTAATAAGCTTACTGGCATTGCCTTTGGTCAAGTCTTGCCAGAAGCAAAGAATTTTGCCTATGTTGGTGGGCCAAATGCAACGGTTGAGATGGGGCTGCGAAACGGCTTAGTATTTGGTGAAATGTGGATTCCTGTTGTTAGGAAATAAAGGGGTAAAAGGAGAGATGGAATTGTCCTATATCGTTGATTTTACAAATGTGTCTACGGTTGGTTTAGAGTCTTCACCTGCAGTAGAAGCTCTTGCTGGTTTACGTGCTAATGAAGCCCGTTACTTTATGAACAAATACAAGCATGAATTTGCGGTTGTACCAGCTAGCGAAAGCCAGGAGACCCTTGATTATGTGAACCGAATTTTGAAAGCAGAACGTGATATTGAGTTTGCGGCCAAACCTTTAGAAACGTCGCGTTTTCAAGTGGAAAATATCAAATTTGCCTACGTCATTTATGAGGATGGTCTTGTGATCAACGTCATGTATACAGTTGATGTCCCTAAGAAGCGGGCTGTTGGTTTTAAGCTATCCGAGGGGATGGAGGTACCAAAAGAGTTAGAAGGGAAGTTTAAGTTTGCTAGGCAGAAGTCTAAACTAGCTGGAACAATTCGAGGCTCGTTTTTTGTAATTAAAGGAGAATATTAAAGTAAGCAAAAACAACCATTCATGCAACAAATGTTCATCTAGGCATTCAAATAATAAAACAGCACCTCTCCATCAAATTAGAGGGTGCTGTTACTTTTTTCACAAAAACCTCATTTAGATATGACACGGTTCTCCTTATCATATCTAAATGGTTACTTATTCTTCAACATCTCCGCAAGTTCATATAAAGAATGGTACTGCTTAACTTGATAGTATCGCCCTTCCTTTTGCAAATACCCTTTATCGCAAAATTGTGTTAGTACGTGCAATAAGTGACGATAGGATACACCTAGATAATCACAAACCGTTACGTGTTTCTCCTTATAAACCCCTTCATAAGCTGTTTGCAAAATAAAATCTGCAAGCCGGTTTTCAAGCGGAAAGGCAAGACTTTGTGAATACTTCGCAGCCATAAGTGTTGCCTTTATACTTAAAAACTTAGTTAATTCACGTAGAAATTTTGCATCTTCCATCAATTGTGTGCGACAACGATGAATAGGAAGAGCAAAACAAATGGTCTTCATTGATGCTTGAATTCCTTTTGTATAGTACACCTCGTTAAATAATTCCATTTCTCCAATGTACTCATTTGTGTTAATAAAATTAATTAAGGAAACTTTTCCATTTTGATGTGTTATATATATCTTTGCTTTCCCTTCAATAACATAAAATAGAAAATCTGTTCTCATGCCTTCTTGAATAATCCATTCATCCCGTTGATACTCGTGCACTTCCATAAACTCTTCAACTGGAAAAGAAAATAAATGCGCAATAGAGCTCTTCTTCAACTGCAGTCTCTTTTTCTCGCCTTTGTAGATTTCCATAATCCACCTCAAAAATATGAGATATCTCATATTATTTTTACGTATTTACATGATAACATGCAAACTATGGGGGGATACAGCATGAACACACATCGCTGGATGAGTATACAGTTTTTTAGTTTTTTTATGACATGGGGAATTTTTCTACCCTATTGGACAGGATGGATGATTCATACAAAAGGAATTACAGTTCCTCAAGCTAGTTTGATTATGAGCTTAGGTCTAGTTGCAAGAGGCCTTTCCACATTATTTGCATTTCCTTATTTATCAGGGAAATTTAGTAGTAAAACCTTATTAAATGGGGCGGGAATCGGTACGCTGATTGCTATTCTGTGTTATATTCCGGCCAGTTCCTTTACTAGCTTACTTATAGTCACATTAGCATTCCATTTATTTTATCCAACATTGATGCCTGCTTTAGATAGCGCTGCTGGCGTACTCGTACAAAGTAACCAATTAAAAGATTACGGGAGAAGCCGTCAATGGGGATCCATCGGATTCGTCCTAGCCGGCATGATTTTATCTATCTTTACAGGGATGCTTGGAGATGAAGTGATTTTATGGGCCCTGTTACTTGGCACAGGGATATTCGTGTGTCTTGGTTTTATGCGTGCACCTGTCATTCTATCTAAAAAGCCGCAATCAGACCCAACAGAAAAAGAAGGCATGTTAAAATTATTTCATATCAAGCACTTTAGTTTGGTACTCATTATAGTAATTTTACTGCAAGCGGCACACGCTTCTTATTACAATTATGGTTATCTCTTTTTACAAGAGATCCATGCACCCAAATATTTAATAGGTGTAATTATTAACATTGCCGTAATCGCGGAAATCATTTTTTTCTCAATCGCAGACCGGAAGTTTCAAAACTTTTCAGTAGGCTCCTTACTTGCACTGGCAGCACTTGGTTCTTCCGTACGTTGGATATTAGTATTTGCCTTTCCTAATGTAATTGTTTTTTGTATCGCACAAACCTTGCATGCATGCTCATTTGCTATGGGGCATTATGCCTTTATGAAATACCTAGTCAAAAACATTTCACATACACAGATTCCGAAAGCACAAGGCATATATTCAGCGCTGGCTCTTAGCTGGAGCACTGCCGTATTTACAATTTTCGGTGCCTATTTATACGAAATTGAGCCAAGATATGCCTTTATCGGAATGATTGTTTGTACTATTCCATCAATGCTACTTGCACTTTTATATAGAAAACTGGAACTTAAAAAGGAAATTTTAATTTCTATTTAGTTCTTTTACCTAAAAAGCTGAGTAAATCTTCACTCAAAAATTAAGGCATATCTACAACCCTCGCCGAAAAATAGAGTTATAAGAAAATAAAGCAGGCTTATCCGTTCTGGATAAGCCTAGTCATTTTTTAATAAAACTTTGCTGTGTATGGAAAAACTCATTTACTTATGGTCCGGTTCAGCGTAATTAATCCCAAAACCAATTACTCCCCCAACCGATACACCAAAAACCTCTCATTCGAATTCCGCTCATACAATCCGGGCAGTCTCACTTCTTCTTTCAATTCAAACGAGGTTTGATTATCTAAAAAATAAATATAATCTTCTGATGGATAATACAAAATCAGCTCTATTTCCCGTTCTGCTTGTTCTACCGAAAACAATATATTATTTATAACATTCATAAACACTTGCACCGAAAATGGATTAAAGAAGTAAAATTTATTATCACGCGGATCAATCTCGTACTCTTGCGCTAAGCAACATTGAAAGTGGATTTTATCTTTACCTTTTTTCTCTCTCTTTATATAACGATCTCGATTTTCCATCGCTTCTTTATAAAACGTCTCGTTCATTTCTATCCCTATAACAGACGCATGATAGAAATGATGAATATAAAAATTTAATCGTCCTTTCCCGCATCCAAAGTCGACAACTCGATCACTGCTTTTTAAATCATATTGCGTAAATAATGTTTCGAGTGCGCAATATGGTGTTGGTTCATAACGATGATAGTGTAAGGATTTGTTGAATCCTTTTTGCTCTCCTACTGTTTTTATATTTAACACTGCATCGTAATATTGTTCGTTCATGTATTCAGCCTACTCTCTATGAAAAGAATCTTGATATAATCGAGACTCTGCTTGATTTTCTACGGAATTTTTCTACTGGCATGCAATCCAATTTTATCATATATGGGGCGTTAATATTTTTAAGCCGATGGGTATATGACGATACCTCTTGAAGGATCACAAGAAAGTCCATTAAGAGAAAATTCTAATCGAGCTCCCTTGTATTGAATTATCCGAATAGTGGTTTATCAGGAACTGTAACACTAATAACGATTTTACAATCTACTAGCCTGTCTTTAGATAATTTAAGACAAAATAGTTTTGGAAATTTAGATTTATGTGGCGCATTTTTAGTAGAATTCATTTTAACATTCGTGTTCATTCTAGTTATTGTTGCTGTAACGGGTAAAAAAGAAATCTTTCTTTAACTGGACTTGTACTTTGTTTCACATTAGTATTAGTTCACTTATTAGGTATTCCGCTAACTGGAACATCTGTTAACCCTGCACGCAGCATTGCACCAGCTATATTCATTGGTAGCGAAGTAATCTCTCAACTATGGATATTCACCGTTGCTCCAATTCTTGGTGGTATTGTAAGGGAATTTATTTTAAATACCAAAAAATAGAATATTCATTATTTATAAGATAAAAAGGAGGATGTTCCAAAAGCCCCTTTAAATGACTAAAACCCACGGAGAAAATAAATTTTCTCCGTGGGTCTTGTTGTTTTTTTAGGTTTTCTTCCTCAAAACGAGCGGTTCTTTTCCGCTTATTTGAGGAAGTTGTGGGCTATGGAGACTAGCCCGAACTCGATTGTTACTTTCACCAATCTTCTTAATAAATGAGTTCGGTTCAATACTAGACCCATGCCCAAGAAGCTACCTTTTTTAATATTTACTAAGAGAATCGTACCAACGACGGTTAAAACAAAATAAATTATTTACACTCGCAATTACACTTGTGCTGTTTAAAATCAATTACCATACGACCTTGGATCTTACCTTGTTCCATTTCTTCGAATACATCTTGCACTTCATCTAGTGGGCAAGTTTGAACAACCGGCACTACTTTGCCTTCTGCACCGAACATAAATGCCTCCTCTAGATCCTTACGAGTACCAACTAGAGAACCAACTACTTCAATTCCGTCTAGTACAAGTCGTGGAATATTTAAATCCATAGTTTCTACTGGTAAACCTACCGCAACTACTTTACCACAAGCGCGTACTGAATCAACTGCTGAGTTGAAGGCTACTTTAGAAACTGCTGTTACTACAGCAGCATAAGCTCCACCAAACACCTCTTGAATAATCTTGTCAGCAGGACCTTGAGTAATTGGA
This sequence comes from Bacillus sp. 103mf, assembly GCF_900116295.1. Classification (GTDB taxonomy): domain Bacteria; phylum Bacillota; class Bacilli; order Bacillales; family Bacillaceae_G; genus Bacillus_A; species Bacillus_A bruguierae. Next base: position 1,855 of record NZ_FPAF01000027.1, on the reverse strand, counting down.
TTAATAGTCATATCAGCACCAACCTCTTTAGCTAATGCTAATTTGTCGTCATTGATATCTACTGCAATTACCTTTGCACCAAATACATTCTTAGCATATTGGATAGCTAGATTACCTAATCCACCACAACCGTAGATTACGATAGGTTGACTAGGTTTAATGTCTGATACTTTAATAGCTTTGTATGTAGTTACGCCTGCGCATGTAATTGATGATGCTTGAATAGGATCTAATCCTTCTGGTACTTTTACCGCATAATCAGCAGTAACGATACATTGTTCAGCCATACCACCATCTACTGTATAACCAGCATTCTTAACTTCACGACAGAATGTTTCTCTACCAGTTACGCAATACTCACAACGTCCACATGATTGGAACATCCATGCGATACTTACACGGTCACCAATCTTAAGTGAAGTAACATCATCAGCAATTTTAGTAACAATACCTACACCCTCGTGACCAAGGATGCGGCCATCTGTGTTACCAAAATCATGATTCGCAACGTGTAAGTCAGTGTGGCAAACTCCACAATACTCTACATCTACTAATGCTTCGCCTGAACGTAACGGACGTAATTCTTTTTCAATCACTTCAATGTTTGCTTTGCTGTTTTTATTAACCACTACTGCTTTCATATGCGATTTCCCCTTTATTGTTTTAGAATTTTAATAAGTTAATCTTTACCAGTTAATCATAACATGTAATTTGAAACATAAATTGTGAAATATCGAACAATTTTTGAAATGTTATACAAAGGTAACATCTTCTACGCTAACTAGTTCAAAATCCCCTTATCAGCAGTCCGAGTATGCAGAAACCTAAAAAAGTCCCTTCATACTTATAAAGGGACTTGGCTCACACAAATGATCTGCACATCAATTTATATTTGGTATACAGATCATTTGTATGATAATTTTTATAAATGATTGCTAAATAATAAACTTACATAAATGCTTTTAAAAGTTCTTGTACGAATGGAAGTAATCCACCTACAAATTTTAAAACTGCCATTGCGATTGCGATAATGTTTCCTCCTCTGACCTGCACATCAATTCATCTTTGTTATACAGATTATTTGTATGATCATTCCTATGAATAATTGCTGAATAATGAACTTACATTACTGCTTTTAAAAGTTCTGCTACTAATGGAAGTACTCCACCGATAAATTTTAAAACTGCCATTGCGATTGCCATAATGTTTCCTCCTCTGGTCTGTACATCAATTCATCTTTGCTATACAGATCATTTTTATGATAATTTTTATAAATAATTGCTGAATAATGAACTTACATTACTGCTTTTAACAGCTCTTGTACGAATGGAATGATTCCACCAATAAATTTTAAAACTGCCATTGCGATTGCCATATGATTTCCTCCTCTTTCTTGTTGTTAAGCTGTGGTTCATCTTTATACTCTTATTATAGTAAGCGCTTACATTTTTATCAATACATTTTAATATGCAATATTACATATTAAAATGCGTTTTAAATTCTCTTCCTTTTTGAGGTAGCACCACATCGCTATCAAGTTAAGAAATACAAATACTTCCAAAAAAATGTACATCTTCATGTGAAAATGTACATTTTTTGTTTTGGGATGTTATAAAATTCTTAAGGTGATGGGCATGTGGCGGTACCCCGTGTTTATAAAAAAGTTGTTCACTTCTGTGGTCCTTATACCATTAAAGCACCCCTATGTTGAAGTTCCATGCCTAAAATCCCATAAGATCCTTTACATGTTTAGCGTTCGTTTTAGATGTTAGTTTTTCAAGTAATAAAAATGCAACATCAAAAGCTGTACCTGGATTTGAAGATGTAATAATATTTCCATCCTGAACAATTAAAT
>NZ_FPAF01000043.1 GCF_900116295.1 Bacillus sp. 103mf | reverse complement strand
ACACCCGTTCCCATACCGAACACGGAAGTTAAGCTCTCTAGCGCCGATGGTAGTTGGGACTTTGTCCCTGTGAGAGTAGGACGTTGCCAGGCAATTTGAGACGAGTCAGTATGACTCGTCTTTTTTGTGTATGTACATAAAAATAGCTTTAATCATTGTAAATAATGAACCTAAATATAGGAAGGAAGAGACTGAAGAGTTTTTTATAACAGTATAATTTACAAATATATAGAGCTATAATTCTCTTTAGTATAGCACACGGTAGGGGAATTTACATATGGTATGGAAGCATATAGGGGAAAGGAGGGGAAAATCATTAAAGGAATATGTATGCTATTAATTGCGATTATACTGTGGGGTGGAGCAATTGCTCCAACGAAGTGGGTGCTAGAATCAATACAGCCATTTACGTTATTATTTCTTCGCCTTTGTTTTGCTGGAGGAATATGTGTGCTGTTTTCTTTTAATCAGTTACGCAAAAGTATTGTAAATAGAGATATTCCGTGGAAAAGGGTTAGTTTATTATCTTTTACTGGTGTGGCGGGCTATTTTATGTTTACGTCATATGGTATTGCTTTAACAAGTGGCTTACACGTCAGTATTATTGATGCTGCATTACCATTAGTTACAATTGTTTTTTCTGCTCTTTTTTTAAAAGAAAGAATTCACATCAATTATTGGATTGGAATTGTATTAGGTTTTATTGGTGTAGTATGTATTACAATCCCATCTAATAACGATACTCAAAGTGCTTCTCTGTTAGGGGATATACTTATTTTGTGTAGTACCTTTTTATTTGCTTACTATACAATATTGTTAAAACGACCAAAACAAGAAAAGAATCTATCGAATGAAGTATTTACAACATTGACATTACTTATTGGAGCGGTTATTTTATTCCCTTTTGCTGCTATGGAAGCTTTTTATTATGGTCTGCCTAAACTAAATACGTGGAAGACAGGATTTAGTTTTATGTATCTTGTTGTTGGTGCAACGATTCTTGCTTATTGGTTTTGGAATAAGGCGTTAGAAGAAGTTTCTGCGTCAATAAGTGGACTGTATTTAAATGCACTTCCGCTAGTTAGTATTTTTGTTTCTATTGTTTTATTAAATGAATTTGTAACATGGAAAGTAATGATAGGTGGCATTTTAGTTCTTCTTGGCGTAGTATGGGCGGATCAAAATAAATTGCGAGCTGTAATAAAATCTGTAGGTAGAGGAACTGATAGTAGTGTATGAACAAAGAAGGCAGGTTAATTATCTTATCTTCTTTGTTTGTATACTAAAACTAAACTCATAATAAATGTATATAAGAAATAAGTCTCAGCAATCATTGGATTAAGCTATTTACATGATTGAGGTCGGTGTTCTCTTTTGATAAAATGTTATAGAAGACAGTATATATGGAGAATTGTGATTGATCATATTTTCACTCAATGATGTAGTGAAGCAATCAAATTAAGTGATTGATTGAAAAAGGGTATACGTATTAATTTTTTTATTAAAAGTATTGACTATCCCTATATAGGGGTGTATTATTATAGGAGTCGCCAGTGAAACAAAGTAACTGCGATAACAAAATAAAAAACTTAGTTGACATTGAATAACCGAGATGTTAACATAAGGAAGTCGCCAACTTGAGCGGCGGATAAGTTCTTTGAAAACTGAACGAAACAAACAACGTGAAACGTCAATTTTTATTTATGATGCTAGACAAAC
>NZ_FPAF01000003.1 GCF_900116295.1 Bacillus sp. 103mf | reverse complement strand
GAACCACCATCCTCAGTAACCAATTCATTCTTATAATTTTTATTCATGTTATAAAAATAAATTGCATTTGACGTTATCTTTACAAGTTCTGCGCTTTGAGGGTTATCAATGGTGAATGTTGGTTTCCACCCCATAGATTCATCGTATGACTTAGCTGTAATAGATTTACGTTGACCTTTATCCAATATAGTAAATGTCTGCGATCCATATGTTGCTCCGTCATTACCTGTATTAAACGAAGCGCCCCATGCTGCAATTTCTACATAATTTGCTTGCGAACCGTCTTCTTTATAACCTCTACTATAAAAAAGTCCCTTTTCTAATCCTGTAACAACTTTCTTTGACCACTGATTCCATTGAGCTGGAGTTTGAAACCCTTGTGTAAAGATTCTGCCATTCGACATCTCTGTAAAGTTATTATTATCGTTTGGATCCCTTGCTCTAATAGTGATACCTTCTAATAACTTACCTGCAATTGACTCTGCTGTTACTGCACCAATTAAATTAATACGTTTCGCTTCAATTTGAATTTTTTCGGCTGTTTGGTTAATGCTTGATATAACATTACCAACCTTAACTGTGCTCAGAATGTCCTTTTCAGTAACGCTAATACGAGCTTCCATCGTTTTTACATACGAGTCAGTTGCATACTTACCATCAGATTCAACTCGTGTGTACACTTCTGTCTTTTTGGCCGCAAGAGTGATACCGTCTTTATTAGCTGTTATGTCACGGTCAATTTGTTCTATTTTCTTGTTATAATCAACTGTTGCTACCTTTTCAGCAATTTGGCTTAATAACTCATCTTTTCCAGCTATATCAGCTGCATTCTCAGTAAATTCAGATGGCTTTGTTCCGCGTTGTAGCATCATTTTAGATGCCCAAAGTCGACCATTTCTAATTACATAGAAACGCCCATCAACAAACACTGTTCCTACTGGTGCCTTAAATGTTCCAAACGCAAATTTCCAAACATTATTTTCTAGAGGGAAAAAATCCACATTAGAAGCTGCTATTCTTGTACCAGAAGCATTAAAAAACTCTACTTCTAATCTTAATCCTTTATCAATTTTACTTTTGTCGTCAGTCATAAACCAACCAGATATAACAAAATCTTCACCGGCTACAGCTGGAACTTTTTCATTAATGGCGCCACGCCAACTATCAGTAGTTAAACCGATTTGATCTGTTTTAATCGTATAGGAACCGTTATACGTAACAGCTGTATCTCGTGAAACATTAGGCGCAAATGACCAATGACTTGAATCTGTTTTTAATAATGAGTTTCTAATTAAGTTACTCATACCAATGCTACTCACATAGTTGCCTACTTCGGTGATAGTTACTTTAGCTTTAATAGCTTCCGCCTGGGTTTCAAGTGTAGACTGTGCCTGTTTGAGTTGCTCCCCCTGTGCAGTCTGTGTTTTTTCTACAGTTTCAACACTTTGTTTAATGCTATTCGTTGTTTCTTCAAAATTAACCTTTGTAACAGCACCAATTTCCTCTGGTGCATTCACGCCAATCTTAGACCATTCTGTCCCAGTCCACAGATAGAGCATATTTGGTTCTTCGCTTGTATTAAGCCATAAAGATTTTCCAGGTTCTAAGTTTTGAGTTGGTTCTGTATTACTCTTGATAATATTCGTTTGAAAATTCTTTTGGTTTTCTTTTACAAGCTCAGCAAGTTTCTTTGCTGCATCGCTCTCTTTTTTCGCTTCTTCCGCTTTTTCTTCTGTTAACTTATTGATTCGTTCTGCATAACCGTTTGATTGCTCTAGTAATTGTCTATCTAAGTCTTTCACAATTGATAAAATGTCAGAAGTCCATTTCTTTTGTTCTTCCGTTCTATCCACAAGTTCATCTCGTTTATTACTAAACTCATAATTATTTGGTGTCTGCTCATATGGATAACGTGTACGCTTTACTACACGTACATCAAAATCCATGTTGTACTTGTGATGTTGGAGAATTGCCTTATCTCCGACCTTTGGCTCATTTGAATCATCGAAGTTTGCTTCTTTATGGTCCACAGTGATAGAAACAATAGGGATGTCATTAACAGCTGCCTTACAGCGTTCTAATGCTGTTCCGTTATCTTTAATTTTGTCATCTTCAATATTGTCAGCTTGTCTATGTCTGATGAGCTCTGGCATTTTGTATTTAAGAGGTGATTCATAATAATACGTAAACTGTTGCCCTTCACCCTCTTCTTTAGATGGTGTATGTCCAAGTAATAAAACAGAGAAGTAACAATTTCTATCATCTGTTGTTTTCTTAATAGCATTTACGTTATAACCAAACTTATATAACTTGTCTGTCGTTTTACCGATGCGATCCGCAAAGATAACGGTCATATTATCGAAAATACATTCAATATCAAAGCGATCCAGTAGCTTTCGAATCATTTTCATTCGGCTTTCGCCACCAAAGTTCTCAAACTGCAATTGAATTTGTTTTGAGCAACGATTGATATATTTGAAGTTACTTCCCTCAAATGTATGTGATAATGCTTCTTCTATAGAAAAGTAACCTGAAACCTTTTTTTCTTGTGTTTGTAAAGATAATTCGGCACCAATTTGTATTGCGTCACAATCTTTAAATCCAAGTTCATCTTGTTGGCTGACTAAAATAATGTAGTACTGTCCTTCAAAGATAAGTAGGTTCCTATCTTCTACATACGGATAAACACGTTTATTCTTATCTGTATCTGGAACTTCGAAACGAATAGAGGACGGTTCGTTCTTGCCCTCTATTACCTCAAAAAGTTTCATATCAACTAAATGAAATTGTTCACCCGTTGATAACTGTTCAATCTTAGGTCTTTCCACTCGCTTCATACTACCAACCCACTTCTAAATAATCGATTTTATTATTGTGATTAGAACCGACTTGTGAGAAAGCACCACCTTTAATGATCACATTATTAATAATGCTATCTTGTAAGTTCTCTACTCGTAATGTTCTGACTTGGACATTTGAAAGAATCGATCTAAATACTTTTTTATTACCATTATCAATAGCTAATTCACCTATGTGGACATCAGCACGGGAATCCCAACCATTTTTATTGTTGTATTTGACCGTTCCACCGTTTAGGCCCCAATCAAGGGTGAAGTAATTCCAAATACCATCTTCCCAACATTCTTGTACGTCTGGATTGGTAATTTTAGCGCTAAAACCATAATCTGTTGTGATACCTTTTGCAAACGATCGAATAACAGGATTGGAAATACGAACATTTTTATACTGCGGTGCATTGTCACCTTCCTTGCTTTTGAACCAAACACCGCGGGATGTTTCTTTACTTTTACCATTGCGAATGTTAACACCTGTTATTGTAAAATCTTCACACGTATCATTAAGAATTTGGAATACTAAGCCATGTCCAATATCATTCCCGACTACTTTTTCTGTTTTGAAATAAGACATATTGTTGAATAATCCAAGTTCTTCTAGTACATTTTCAGCTTGTACATTATAAGTGATATTTTTATGAACCACTTTATCTACGGGTCCAATTTCAGCTAGTCCCTTTTTCACATTTTTCAATTTGAGATTAATAGTTACATTGTCACAAGGTGTCATATCATAAGGCTTCGCATTTTGATTTGTGAGCGTGTTTTTATCATTGAATACATAAATACCTACTGTTGCACCTGTCGATGTTGTGGCAGTACAATCTACAGCTTCTATGTCTATTTCTGAATCTTTCACAGCATTCAAAGAAACGTATGCTTGTGATTCTCCGCCATTAATAATTTTTGTATCTACTTTTACATCTTGGCAATGAGATAACACAAATGCTTTTGCATCTTTTGTCTTTTTTAAATCGAATACCCCACCTTTGAATACGATACTTCTTGTTTTATCATATCCGCCGATATTTACTGTATCCTTGTTTGTAAAGAACGTTGTACTTCCTGCCTTCAAATTAAAAACAGCATTCGGATCTGCGCGAATGCTAATGTTACTTGGAATTTCTAAATCGCCAATTGTATATATTCCTGCTGGCACATCTAACGTTTTTCCAGCTGATTCATTTAAGGCTTTTTGGAATGCTGCGTTATCGTTTCCGTAATAATTAACACTGTTATATGGAATCATCGCTCTAATTGCAGCATCCAATGAAGAATGAGTACTTTTTACGTTTAATACCTCTTGTTTTATGTCATCATAAGCACCTTCAAAAGCTAGTGACCGCCACTCTGTTCCTAAACGTAAGAATAAACGTTTCGTTGTCTTATCCATTGCAAGAACTGAAACGTCCATTTTATTATTAGATACAAAAAAACCAACTCCGTCAGTACTTCCCGTTGGCATCCCTTTTGCTCCTGCTGCATATCTGAAAAATCCTGATTTACCTATTAATTCATTGGTATCTGTCACTGATAAGGCAAGACCTGTATTGTCAGTGACCTTAACTTGTTGAAATATATCTGTATTATCAAGTTTGGTTTTTATCTTCTGATTAAAATCATATAAAGTTTTTTCGCCTAATCGCGCTGCCACTACCTCATCAAAATTTGATGGATTTGCGGATAAAAAATCAGAGATCAGTTTTTTAACTATGTTTAAAGTATTTGTATCACCATTTGCTATTAGTGATTGTAAATCGGTAACATCAGTAGCTTCTTTTTCTGTTAAATTTAAAAGAGCCTGTTGAACTGCAGTAATAAATTTGTTGTTGTTCACAAGCTCTACATATACGTTATCTATTTCTAAATTCAATTCTTTCCGTTCATCAGCAGATATAAGGGTATTTATATAATATTTTCTTGATAAACTCATGGCATTCGCTCCTTTCTATAAATAATAGAATCTCGTATTTACTTCACACCAATGGAATGTAGACGATTCAATTTTTATTTGGTTTATGCCAGGAACAAGATGTATTTCACCTGCATCAGCATGGCGTACCAAATTACGACCATATTCATCTTCTATATGAAGTCCTTTTATAACAATGATTCCCTGTGAAACCGCACCCGGATTATAAATAGTCAATGAATCATTTGTAGTAAAGTTAGTGATCTTTAAGTAGCGCGGGTCACATTTAATACGCCATGTTATATCATGTTGGGCTGGGTTAATTTCCATGGAACCGATGTTTTTAAAATAAAATATTTTTTCTTTGAATGTGTAATCGTATTTATCATCCCATTCTAACCCCATACCCCAAGCGAATTTATTCGTATCCCATTCCTTCGCATCTAATGATCTAAAGATACTTTCTCCAAAACCATCAGGAATAGAAAACTCAACAATAATTTCAAATAATAAAGAACCAGGTGGACGGTTAATTTTCATGTTTTCATACTCAACACGTCTTCGTATGCCTGGTTCTCTTGAATATATAATATAAAAATCTTCTAACCTACCAAATAAAGCATATAGTTCATTTCTTTTTTCATATACTCCCTCAATATCTCCTGTATCCACAAGAACCCTTAATTGACACCCTCGCTCTGTATAGCTTTTATTGTAATGATGAACACCGAACTGTCCTTTTATTTTCATCTTGTCTGATTCTTTTTGAGGTGGATCTACTGTTAATTCTAAAGTTTCTACATTGTAATCTTTTTTAAGGGAGCAAGTTTGTCCGTTCTTAAATAAAATCATTGTATCTGGCATTTACTATTGCCCCCTTTTTAGAAAATTTATATTATCCTCACGAATATTTTCTTTTCGTACAACTCGTTGCACTGTACGACCATCCACAATGATAGGCTGATCTACAGTAAGTTGTACAACTAAGTCTTTTGGAGCTGAATCTATACCGGACATTCCTGCATATGAAACATTCGTTACAGGCATTGCATTTTCATTAAGTGATTGTATGTTACTAGCCATAGTACGGTTCATATTCGCAACTAATTCTTTAATTGTACCCGTGATACCAAGCGATTTCTCTCTTGATGATAATGGTGTAACAGATACCTTGTTCCCCTTCTTAGTGAATAACTCTGGGCCAGCTTCACCCGCTATGAATTGACCATCTCCAAGAACATGACCACCTGTAGCCAACATCGGAACATGTGGAATAGTTGGCGCATCTACACCAGGTATTTTATTTAATAGATTAGCTGGCGTATTAAAGCCATCAATAAATACATTAATCATGTTAATAATTCCATTTATTGCAGACTTAATTCCACTTTTAACACCGTCCCATACACCAAGTACGATTGATTTCATTCCTTCGAATGCACTTTCGACCGCACCAGTAACCCAACGGACAGGACCCATAATTGCTTCTTTTAAGCCTTCCCAAATGGATGATGCTGTCGATTTAATACCTTCCCAAATACTAGAAAGTGTTGATTTAATTCCATTCCATATACTATCACTTGTACTACTAATCCAATTCCACACAGTTGAAATAACATTTTTGATTCCATCGAAAATACTTGTTGCTGTAGAAACAATCCCATTCCATAATCCAGTTAGGAAACTAATGATTTCATTCCACACTGCACTTGTTGTTGAACTAATTGTGTTCCATGCTGATATGATGAAATTCTTTATAGATTCAAAGATTGGTGTAACAAAACCAACAAGTCCATTCCAAACTGATGATAAGAAATCTGTAATGGCTTGCCATACTGCACTTGTAGTAGAACTGATTGTATTCCAAGTATCCACAATAAATTGTTTTACACTTTCAAAAATAGGAGTAGCAAAATACAAAATCGCTGTCCAAATCGCCTGTAGATACTGTGCAATGAAATTCCAAACAGTTTGTATAACAGTTGAAATTCCGTTCCAAATCATTGAAAAGAAATCAGCTATACCTTGAAGAATTGGTGTTAAGAACTCAACAATACCATTCCATATGCTCATAAAGAATTCTGATATGGTTGTCCATGCTTGAATAAAGAAATCGCTAATACTATTTACTGTAGATGTAAATATCTCTACAATCCCAGCCCAAAGATTGGCAAAGAAATCCTTGATTCCATTCCAAACATTTATCGTGACTTCTACGACTTTACCCCAAATATCTGAAGCTGTATCCACAATTCCCTTCCACAAGTTAGAAAGAAATTCGATAATTGAATTCCATATGTCTATTGTCTTTTGCTTAATAGAATCCCAGTTTTTAACGATAGCAATGACTAGTGCCGCTATGGCTGCAATTATGATCGGAACAATTGCAACAATTCCTGCTGCCGCTGCCATACCTATTCCTAACGCGGAGGCCACAGTGACAATTATCGGTGCTAATGCTAGTAAAGTCCCTGATATAACACCGATTACGGTTGCTATAGCTGCCAATGTTGCTGCTAATTGAGGATTTTTAGATATCCATTCGGCAAATTTACCAATTACATTTGCAATAACCATTAGTACTGGTTCAAGAGCCATTTTTAAATCTCCAAACGCCTTTCCCATCTTCACAGCTGGTGAAGCATCTAATTTAGAAGTAGAACTGTGTAGATCTTCTACTCCCTTTTTTAAATCAACTTGTTTACCTTCTGCCTTTAGAATAGTATCAATGATTTTCTTCCCTTGATCTTCCCACATCGTACCGAACATCTTCGTTCCAAGTTGATTCCTTACGGTTGCATCTTCAACACCAGCAAGTGCTTTAGTTGCTTCAAGCATCGCTTTTTGTCCATTTTCACCACCGCCAGCAATGGCTTGGCCCCATTTTTCAAATTGATCTGCAGAAATCTTTGTTTTATCTAAAACCTCTTGCATAGATTTGTCTACACCAGCACCAAATTCAGCCATTTTAATACGACCTTCTTTAACTCCGTCCAAAAGGTTATCGATATTCCAACTTTTAGTATCAATCCCGGCTGACATTATGCCTTGGACCTCTTTGGCTGTGAACCCCGCTTGCATCATCTGGTCCCCGTATTCGCTGATAATGTCTAGCTGCTCTGGAGGGAATCCTGTTTTTAATAAGGTGTTAACTAATCCTAAAGCTTCCTCGTTAGTAATACCTAACGTTGCGCCTATCTCATTTGTTTCTTGTATAAGCTCATTAAAATCAATTCCAGCATAGGATTCTGCAATAGTGGCCGCTCCTTTAACCACAGCTGCATTCGTTTCGTCAGAAGCATCCTTATTCAACGCCCATTGTCTACGAACGCCTTCAAGTGCCTCTTCCCCATCAAGTCCATACGCTTCAATGCCTCTTACGGCTTGTTCAATCGACTTCTTAGATGATTCAGGTACATCAAAAGATATATCGATTTTCGTTTTTAATTTTGATGAATCTAATGCTGTTTCAATAGCTTTATCAATTCCACCGCCAGCGACTGCTGCACCTAACATATTTTCTAAATCGATATCAAGTTCTTTAAACTTTTTACCTGTTTGTTCGGCTTCTTGTGATAACTTGGATAATTCTTTTCTTACATTCTCTACAGAATTACCATCATTAATAGTTGCAAGAATCTGTTTCATCTTTTCTAAATCAGTTCTTGTTCCTAATGCTTCCACACCAATTTTATTAATGGCATCGTCAAGCTGTTTAGATGATGCTGTTCCACTTTTAATAGCATTGACAAGCCTACCGCCTAAAACACTAGCAAAATTGTCTACGCTTGTTCCTGTGGCTTGAAATAGTGTTTCTAGTTGTCTTGTGGAAGTAGCTATACGTCCTTCTTCGGCTTCCATCTCTTTCATAGAGTTTTGTAAGCTTTTTAGATAGTTTTCTGTTGCGATTACTTCACGGTTGAACGCCCTATATTGTTCTGGTGATATCTTGCCTTCTGCAAACTTCTGATTGATCTGTGTTTGTGCTTCTTTCAGCTTATTTAACTTTTCTGTTGTTACTGTTACTTGTTCCGCTAATAATTGCTGTTTCTGTGCAAGTAATTCTGTGTTTCCAGGATTAAATTTCAATCCACGCTCAACTTGTTTCAGTTCTTGAGATAAAGCCACAGATTGCTTTGTAACATCTTTAAGTGCATTACCCAATTTAGTTGTATCTGCACCAAGTTGAATCGTAATCCCTTTTATTGATTTATCCACACATTCACCACCTTTTTATAAAAAATAAAAATGACCACCCGTTGTATAGGTAGTCATTTTTAGAATGCATCGTAATCTTTTTGTGTAGCTTTTCTTGTTTTCTCTTTTTGTGGATTCTGTAACTCGATATATTCACTAATGTAATCAAGACACATACCAATTGTCATTTCGTCTAAATCTGAACTTGTAAGCTTACATTTATAACACAATGCAAGGAACGTCTCAGTGGTAAATCCATCACCACCGTCAGCCCCTTGCTCATCACTTACATCTTTTTTTTAGATTGCATAGAAGCCATTAACATATCTTGAATTTCTGGAATGATTTCATAGATAGGGAACTCATCAAATGTATCTAGCCAAGTAATTGAATCTGGAATTGTTGGATCTGCTGTTTTTGCCAGTACATAAGTAAAGTTATAGAAAACATCCATATCTAATAAGCTAAAATCCATATTATCTAAATCATTCATATCTACATTCATTAGCGGATATAATTTCATTAGTTCTGAAAAGTAGTCCTTTCCAAATTGCGCTTTATATCGCTTAGGAGTTCCACCTGTGCTTTTTAATCGAACTTGTTTACCATCTACTACAATCGTTTTTTCCATCTAATTACGCTCCTTTTTGTAATGCAGGTACTTTTGTATACACTTTTTTGTACCAATTATCATAAATTTCTTGTTTTGATTTAGTTGTAGTTTTCGTTTTAACCATACGTTTTCCATTAATATCAATAGGACTTGATACAAATTTAAGTTCATTTGTATTCGGCTCCGCTGAATTTGTTTTCGTTTTAGATGCAAGTGTTGGACGACTTGCTGAACAGTTAAACATAACGTGGCGCGTTGCTCGTACATCGCCATCAAATTCAAATAATAATGCAAATGGTTTTCCTTTTGCATCAGCTAATTCGTTTAATACACCATCTTCTTCGTCTAATTCCTCCCCTAATGTATCGATTGCAAATTGTTCCGGAATAGTCGCAATGGATAGCGTTCCATCATAACCTTGGTTATTACTTGCAGCATAATAAAGCATGTCATCCGCGTAGAATTCAATTAAATCTCCTCGTGGATCAAACGTTAATTCAACCGCACCTGGTAATCGAATCGGTGTACTGAATGTAACTACACCATCTTTAATTTCACAGAGTGCATAGTGGACATTTTTCAGACCAAAAGCTACTTTGTTTTCATTCATTTATATCAACCTCACTTCATAAAATTTTTGAAATAATTTCTCTGATTCAATAAATGTCTCAAATGGTGAATCATAAGAAATCTCATGTTCATCTAAGACGTTTTCGATTTTGGTTTCTGCAATCAAGTCTTTTTTAATTGTGTAAAGCTCAATATTGATATCATTTATTTTGTGATAAACCTTATTGTCAGCCATCATATTAGATGAGCCATCCACAAGGATACAAATATATGGTGGCATTTGTGCTGTTGTGAAATGCGAATAAGCCACAGGATAACCTGTAGCTTTCAAAATGTTTAATAGTTCTGCTAATGTCATTCCCGTATCGCCCTTTCAACGCGATCTGTAAATTCAGAGATGGCTTTCTGTTCTTCTAGTCCAATATGCGGAAATGTCCGCGATCGGCCAGTACCACCAGCAATTACATGTCCACGCTCGAGTAAATGTGTAAGTTGATGTTTTTTGTTATAAACAACCCATACACCATTTACTTTCTTACGTGTCCATCCCTTGCGGTAATCACCAGATTTATCATCAAAGCCACCTGCTGTTTTTAAATTATTTACAGATTCTTTCGTTACATCATCAGCTGCCTGTTCTACTTTTTCTTCTACTTCTCTTGTATATAGCTCTACTTGTCTAGCGATTTCATTAGCTAAGTCATTAACACTAACCATAATACTTCACCCCATCTTTTCCATAGCTATGATGGTTAATGTTTTATTCTCTTCATTATCATTTATCGGTGGTTCAATAATGTCAAAGATACGCCCCTTTAAATTAATCCGCATCTCTTCTGTAATTCCCAAAGTATAGGGGATAATGAACCTATAAATTAGTGTTACTTGTGAAGACGAAGCGGCAATATATTCTGATCCTTTTAATGTTTTTATCATGGCCCAAGCTTTTTTTAATTCTTTCCAATCTATTTCAATAACCTGACCGAGATCATCTTTTATTGTTACAGGCTGTTCAATAATAATTTTATTTCTGAAATCTCCTGTATTTAATGGCTGTTTATATTGAAAAGGACGCATATCATTCACCGTCCACTTTAATTTCTTCTAATGCTTTTTCGATACTAAGACTATTAATTTGACTTAAAAAGTTATTATCAAAATACTCAAGTGCATCATTATAAACATAACGAGAGCGTTCAAAGACTAATTCCTTGAACTCCTCGTTAGCGTTTAAATCATAATCACCACAAACCCTAAGTAATGCCTTGTTAGACGTAGAAAGGATGCGCTTTAGGTTATCATCTTCCTCATCACCTAAGTGCATCCTATCTTTGAATTGCTGTAATATTTCATTCGAAATTACCTTATCCATTCACATCACCCTTGTGTTGGTGGGGTTACTTCTTCAAGTTTCAATGTGTAAACTTGTGAAGTGTATTTATCCTTTGGTTTACCAGTAGCATATTGTTTGGCGATATAAAGTGTTGCATCTTCTAAAGCGAGTGTTTCATTATACTTTTGGATTGGCTCCGTTCCACCCATCGCTGCAATGTATTCCCCTTTAACAAAGAACACCACTTGTCCTTGAGGTACAAATACAGATTCTGTTGGGATTGGATTAAAAGGTAAGCTCGTTACATATACACCTGCCGCATTTTGAATTGTAGCATTTGCTTGAATATCAAAAGTATCGAATGGATTTGTTACCATAACTACTTTACCAGCAACATTTTTTGGTCTATCTGCATCTGTTTTACCATCAGGATTTAATTTTTTAGCCAATAATTTGACCACACCTTTTAATTCATTAATTGTTTTACGACCAGGCTCGAAAGTTAAAGTTCCAGCAACTTTTTTATCTGGATATACTCCATTCGTGACACTTCCGCTAGGGTCTTTTAATAATCCAATAGGTTCATTTTTACCCGTACCAGCTACAAAACCACGCTCTAAACCTACTGACATTGCTTCTGTAATCATAGTACGAACATATCGTTCCACCCATACTGGACCAAGCTTCAACATATCATTTGCTAATGGAATAAATGCTGTTAATTTCAGTTGAGTAATTGATTCTTTTCGGAATGTAGCATTTAATTGTCCTTTAATATCACCAAATAACGGTCCCCATACAGCTGCACCCTCTGGATCTCCATAAATAAATTCTGTCACGGCTCCTAAATTCTCTAAACCGATATGCTCTAGCAACGGATGACCTTGAACTAAATCATCAAAAATTCTCTCTTGTGTTGTTTTAGGTAAAGTCTCAGTAGATTTAAAACCACCTTCTTCAACAACAGCATTAAAGAACTTCATTTCTTCACTCGTTAATACATTAGCACCGCGAGATTGCATAATAGAACGATCTACCATTGATTCATTCACTTGATTTAAAATATCTGCTCGTACATCTGTAGCAAGTGCTTCAATCATAGAATTCAATGCTGCTGTTTGTTCTTCTGGCGTACCTTCCTGCGTTGCTTTCGCGAAAGCTAGTTTCTTATCTTCAAAATTATTAAATTTAATCACCATATTTTATTTTCCTCCTAAATTTAAAAAGAGCGTACTCAGATTCTGTTTCGTATTAACAGGCTCTTGAATAGGCTCTTCTGGATTTTGATTATTTGGTTGTTTCGTATACTTAGCTACTAAACCTTCTTTGAAATTTTCTACAACTTCCTCTTCTTCATCTTCTTGCGTATCATCAATCTCGATTTCATCAGCAATTTCATCAGCTAAACCAAGGGCAACTGCTTCCTCTGCTGTTAGCCAAGTTTCATCTTTTAAAAGTTGTTTTAATTCTTCATCTGTCCCAACAAAACGCTTCTTATAAGATGCTGCTAAAGCTGAATCAATTTTACGTAGATCTCGTGCTGTTTTTTCAAAAAGATCTGCATTTCCATATTCAAAGGTACTCGCTTGATGAATCATCATCATAGTATTACTAGGCATAATGATTTTATCACCTGCCATTGCAATTACAGACGCGGCACTAGCTGCCCAACCATCAATATGAACTATAATTTCTGCACTATGCTGCTTTAACTGATTGCAAATTGCTACTCCATCAAAAGCGGAACCTCCACCAGAATTAATATGAACGTGAATTTTTTCTGCTTTAACATCTTGAATTTTTCTTCTTACTGATTCAGCATTGTTTTCACTAAACCATCCACCAATTGACCCATAAACAGTTAATTTGTATTCATTTTCACCTTTAGCTTCAAAACGAATATCTCGTTTTAAATTCAAAAGCTTATTCATATTCACATGTTCCATCATTTCTCCCCCCCTTCAGATTCATTTAATTTTGTATAGTTCTTCGTAATATGATGGATATTTAGATTTGGATCATCTGACTCTTCATAATCTACTTCTGAACGAATTTCATTTCCTGTAAATGCACTTGAAGAAATGAGCTTATCAATACTTGTCGCAAGATCAAATATACTTTGATAGGAAACAGCCTTAACCTCAATTTTTCTCCCTAAAAGATATTCACTCATTTCAAAGAATTTTACGTTCGCTTCATCAGATAGCTTTTTTAATAATGGTCGTACTGTGAAAAGCATATAATTTTTCGTTTGCTTTTCTACATCAGCCATTTCTCCATATATCAAAGCTATAGGAATACCAATTGCCATAGCTACTTGATTTAAGAAACCATTTGTTACTTTATTAATTTCTTCCACACTTGGACCATTCGCAACACCATTGTATATCTCGTTATAATTTATACCTTTTTGTTGTGGGACAATAGCTATATCTTTTGAACCAATTGACTTATACATGTTGTCTATAAACTCTTGTAATTTTGCTATTTGTTCCTCAGTTTTGGCACCAATCATATCCATATCAACCGTACCACGAACTTGATTTTTACGTTTTTGAGAGTTTAATATCCTGCCGAATAAATCTCCATAGTCTGCAAATAGTCCATCAATAAGTGGAGATAATTTATCATTCCGATACTTCAAATGAATAACTTCACTTTGCTTAAAGCTTCTCTTAAACGTATAATCTTTTACCCTTACATCAGTAAAAGTATCTTCAAATACAGCATATTCATTATGTTGAAATCCATCTGCAATAAGTAAATCACCATCATCTGCTTGTATGACTAAACACTCATTATCATAAATAAGCTTGCGAACAAACCTTTCCCAAAAGGTACTTGCGGTCATATTCTTGTTTGGTCTTACGTTTAATCGATAATAAAGCTCATCCTTCTTAAATGCTTTACCATTTCTTACTCTAAATTCAGATTGACTAATCGTCCTTCCTAAAAATGAGACACATGTATCAATTGCCAAACGTTTCATATGAAGCCTGTTTGCTGTATCAGTAAATATGTCCAGATCCAACATGAATTCTAGTTCTTTATTTCTTTTAAACACTGAACCTAACCATCCAATGGTTATCACCCCCTTTATTAGAATTTAATGTTGCCTATAACAAAATCAGTTGCTTCTTGTATCTCATCCGCCCGATAAAGAGCGTGAACAAAACACTGAAACCCATCTGTTTTTCTACGAACAGGCTCTTTCTTTTCATATATTTTATTTCCATCAGCTTTGATAACAACCAATACATTTTGTGTATACCAACGCATTAACGGATTATCATCAAAAACAATTTGTTGATTCGCAAATGCCATTTCAATACGCGGAGCTAATAAACTATGGATTGCTTTTGGGTTTCGTATAACTTCTATTTCAAACCCTTCTGCTACTAATAATGGTCTTATCGCTTCCATTCTGAAGTTATCAGCTATAATCTTTTTAATCCCATATCGTTCTCGCATTGCTACAAACCAATCAACAATGTGTTGAGGATTAATAGTCGGTTCATCCACAACTGTTAGTAAACCTTGCTCTTCCCATTCTTTTATTGGAGCAAATTTTTGTTTTTTAAACTCACCTGCTTTTTTAGAATATCCGTAATAGATATCAACAAATTCTTTTCGAACAAATGAATGAGTTTTAAAAATGTATTCCCCATTTTGTCTAAATAATAGACCGCATGCTGCAAAGTCTCGAATACTTGCAAAATCCAACGCCCCTATACATTCTTGGGCATATAAATCAGGAAATGGACGATTTGTAGCTAGAATCTCTGACCATTTTGCAACCGACCGTTCTAAATTTGTAACAGGCAGATTCATTCGCTTTGTCATGAATTCTTCTCGATTGCTCGGATCATCCTCTAAGTCTTCATATTCTTCCTTTATCGTTTCAAGTAATCCCTCAGCATACTCGCTTAATGGTTGAGATAGCATTGGATTCGCCATTTCCCAATTATCGATATCATCGACTTCTTTTTCGTCATTTAATTTACAGATGAAAGGGAAAAGAGCATTAGGACGGGCTTCGCCATTTAAAACTTTCATTGCCTTTTCTTTTAATTTATCTAAAAATCCATCTCTTACATATCCATCTGTACCAATGTAAAACTCACGCGGATTTTTCTTTTTTCCCAAGCCACTGATGTGGACACGAACATCTTTATTGCTTTCATATTGATGGACTTCATCGAACATTACAGCACCATCTCGAAGACCATCTTTTGTATCTCCGTTTGATGTTCTAAACTTCACTACACTTCCAGTCGATTTCGAAATGGTTTGAGTTAATGTTGTTTTAAAAGCTCTTTGTAAAACTTCATTTCTTTTAATACATTTATGAATTTCGTCCGGGCTTGTTTTTGCTTGCTCTTCACTGTTTGCAACAACGGAAATGTTATATTCGGGAATACCATGCAATTCACTTATTAAAAAGTGGAGAATAACTGTCATTAAACCATTTTTACCGCCGCCACGGCCAAGCATCCACAAGAATTTACGATAAAATACACGACCATTTTTCTTATAAAATAAAAAGACGAATGCTATTAAGAATTTTTGAAATGATTGCAATGGAAAGTACCACTTTTCACCGAAGCGGATACACTTCTCAATCATTTCATCATCAAAATACAAGTCGTCTCTGTTTAAAACGTATTTTTCCAGATATTCAATTAACAGTTCTCTTTCTTTGTTGAACTTTACTTTACCACTTCTATAAAGTTCAATGTATTCATCTACATACTTTTGCCTAATCATACTAAATCACTTGTACTATAACCCGAATTAGAAGCACCAACTTTAGGAACAAGTTTTATATCTCTTCCCAAAGCAATTAATGAACTGTTAATTTTATTCCTCTCACTTATAAGAGGGTGGGCTTTAACAAAAACTTGAGAACCGTTTTTTATCGTTACGGACTCGCCTTCTTTATTAATAGTTTTATTTATTTTTCTAAATGCTTTTACAAGATCAATGTATCTTTCTACCTTTTCAACTTCGACTAAATCTGTAGTGTCAATACTATTCATGAGCTGTTCTTTTAATTTCACAATACTAACAGCCATCTACCCACCCCCCTTACGTGCGTAATTTCGAAAAAAACCTGACAGTTAACCCCCTCCTCCGGTGCCCCTTAGACGAAAAAAAGCTGAAATATTTTAGGGGGGGTATTGTTTATGAATTTTTCTACCACTTTTCATCGTGTTCCCATTTGTTCTGTTTCTTTTGAAACGTTCTTCCGTGCTCTCTGTTATGACAATCCACACAAATTGTTTCAAGATTATCTATATCAAGTGCAAGCTCTGGATGATGTTCGAGTTCTTTTATATGATGGACAACTAACTGTATCTTCTTACGCTTTGCACTCTCGCTGTATTCATTGGTGTCCACACGAACACTACCGTTTCGTTTACATTCTTGACACTCATAGTTGTCACGCTTCTTTAATTGTTCACGTAATTGTTTCCAAGCTCCACTGTCATAGAACTTACGCTTCTGTTGTTTAGTTTTATATTCTTTCATCTGTCTTTACCCAACGTACTTTATTACCTTTATCTCTTTCCAATAATTCTTTTATTAATGTTTGTTCAAGATATTCTATAGAGTAAAGCATGTGGTTCTCACCATACAGTTTGTAATACTTGAATCGATTAACATCAATCCCAGCCTTCTTGTACGCTTTCTCATGAGGTTTAAGGTATTTGATATATGCTTTCTTATCAATAGGTATAAGACCAAGCGCAGCAATCTTACCGTTTAAAACGCTGTCCAATTATCCTCACTCCTTATTAATCTAATTCTTTAACTTCCTTTGCCTTGAGGAACTGAATCATGATTAGCAAACCAACTATAAATCCTGTCCCACATCCAAGAAAATAACTAAACCAACTCATCTAATCACTCCATCCTCCAAAAGAAAAAGCACCTGAATGGATGCTTTCTCATTTAATTTATTCTTCATTTTTCAAGTACGGTATGTGATATTTAATATTCCATACAATATAAAAAGAGCAACCCATCTAGTGGATGCTCTATATCAAGAAGTGTGAGTATTGGAAGGAATAAGCGATTACATTGTCTTTTCCACCATCCCCATACTCCAATATATGTTCGTCATTCGCAAAATGTGAAAGAGAGCGTCTCTTCAGTAAGCACCCTCTTAAATCGGGAATAGCATATTAGAAACCACCTGCCATACAAATATATGTCTGTATGTTTGTTAATATCCTCTATTATTACTTCTGCACAATAAAAAGAAGAGCACCTGTTTCCACAAGCACTCCTCTTTGGGATTTGGATTACGGTATTCCTTTTAACGAAAGTTAAGAGGTACAAGCAGTATATGCTCGTCATTCTCAAAATGTGACAAAAGCATCCAAATGAGTGCTTAATCACTTATTCTTTAAATGTTCTTGAACTCGTTCATTTCCTAATCTCCAATATTCTTCATCCATCTCAAAGCCGATGTAATTACGTTTTGTATTAATACATGCAATAGCTGTTGTACCTGATCCCATACAATTATCTAATACCGTTTCACCTTCACGTGTATAAGTTCTAATAAGATACTCAAAAAGAGCAACAGGTTTTTGAGTTGGATGAAATGTTTTGCTATCCCTAGAAAAATCTAAAATAGATTTAGGATAATTCGTATATTTAGTAATATGCGGCTTGTTTAATGTCTTATCTCTTCGATCACCAAGTATTTTTAATTTCTTAGATCCACTATGTCGAACTGGTTTATTCAATACAATTAAATCCTGCGGATAATACTTTGGTAACTTCTTATAAAACACTAGTACATTTTCATGATTCTTTAATGGCATTCTATTTGCATTTTGAAAACCTGTTGTATGATTTCCCTTCTTCCATATCCATTCATAACGAAACAACTTCATATTAGAAGCAATCAACTTTGTTGTGAATGGTTGGCTTGCTGTTAATACAATCGCGCCATTATCCTTTATAATCCTTTCGTATTGTTCCCATAACAGATCAAACGGAATGATGCTGTCCCATTTACAAGATGTAGTTCCATAAGGTAAATCACATAAGATCATATCAATTGATTTATCCTCTATCATTTTCATTCCTTCTAAACAATCCATATTAAGAACTCGATTTAACAATTTTGTGACCATCCTTTTTTTGCATAATAAAAAGGAGCAACATGAATTAGCTGCTCTACTATAAATACGGTAAATGAAGTTTTTACTTCCACACAAATAAAGTAAAAACCGCTATCTCAATAGGATAACGGTCTTTCAAAAATAGACAAGTCATGTGCGCTTCATACTTTTTGGTTAAGGAGGTTTTGTACCTCTTTCAATCGCCAACTGCATATGCGTTTCCCTGTTAATACATACAATGTGCTCTTGGTGTTAGCGACTGAAAGAAGAGCAAAAGCTCTTCAATACTTCAATGTTCATTCAATCTGCAACATCGAAGCTGTCGGAAATCAAGGACTTAACCATAATACAAAAAGGGCCGTTTAAATTATAAAAGTATCCTTGCGAGTCGTGTTATTTCCGCCACTTCTCACAATACAAATATAACACGATAAATCCAAATCAACCGGCACATTTGCGGTCAAAAAGCGGTCACGAATCTGCCATTGTATAAGCTCTTCTAAACTATCACGGTTTAAATTCCTGCATATTCGGTAATATCAAATATATAAATCCATTTACAAAAACAAAAGAAAGCAATAATGTACAAATAATTAGAAAAGTATATCCATTAACATTGTAAATAAACGTTCTTCTATAAAACCCCATTATAAAACTGTTAGCTTGTCCTCTGTTTTTTATATTAACAACCCAATTTAATATAAAAGACAATTGAAACCTAATCATGTATATCCAACTTATATAGAGTAATCCAAGTCCAGAAACCTTAAGAATGATTGTCAGAAATTCTTTATTAGCAGTACTGGGAATATTAAAAAATCTAATACCTAATCCGCTCCATCCTCCAGTTACAATAATCTGTTCTACATTTTTAATATTAGAATCACTTATTATCGGAGAGCCTAAATTAATATTAATAACAAGGAAAATACACCAATAAACAACTGGAAAACACAATCCTATTTTATCTTTTATAGGTAATTGAGATATTTCTACTACCTTTTGTACCCCGTAAATTATTAAGATTGATATTATAACACCGAAGGAGAATGTTATATAACCAAAATTTATTATTTGGCTTTTATAAACCAACGATAAGTAGGTTAAAAGCATGAAAGCTATTATAGGAAGAATCACCCATTCACTAGATGTTCCATTACTACTTGTTCTTATATGTGTAGTTTTTTGTGGCGGAAAATTAATAATTTGAATATGCTGAGTATGATTAACTATGGTAGCAGCTACTTCATTCTTTTTTTGACGTGTTTGAAAAATCCATGCTACAAGAAAGCATAGTAAAGTATAAATTGCACTTGCAACAAGATTCCCCATAATTCCGTTAAAGTCCAATTAAATTCCCCCTTTTTTTATAAAATCCAACTATACTTTCGCCTAAAAATATTCATATCCCTTCATTTTTTACATATTTCTTGCGGAGATACTTTTTTATAAAAACACTATACTCTCCAAGGAATTCTTATAACTTTTTAATGAAATATAATTAAAACTCTACTCCCTTTCACTTACCCATATCTTATATTTTGTGTAACTGCCCCAAACGCTGAACCCATTGCTATTATTAACTTTATAACACTTTCTTTTTTGAGTTACACAACACAATAAAAATGGTTAACTATAAGTAAAAAAGAAAAAGACCGACTTCTATCGGTCTTTTCAAATATTCTTATATTGTTGGTCTCTTCTAAGACCTAGATTTTCTAGGTCCTACAATTAATTTGATTCCTGTTTTTTCTTGATTATCGATTGAAATCTCTTGAAACGCTGGAATAAGAACCAAGTCAATACCACTAGGAGCTACGAATCCTCTTGCAATAGCAATGGCTTTAATTGCTTGATTTAAAGCGCCAGCTCCAATCACTTGAATTTCTGCATTACCGCTTTCTCTTAATACGCCTGCAATTGCGCCTGCAACTGAATTGGGATTTGATTTTGATGATACTTTTAATATATTTTCCATGTAATTTGCTCCCTCTGTTATTTAATCGTCTTTTTGGTTACTGACTGGAATGTACCTTTAACTAATATTCATATCCAAAGCAAACAATACTATTAAATGTATTTATTCGATACTTTTTATGTTGTACCTGCCTATCTACATAAATAAAAAGCGAATTACTAAATCTTAAACTTAGTCATCGCTCTATCCATTGCATCTTGGTTTACCCCTATATATCTAAGTGTTACTCTTTCTGATGAATGATTAAATATCTCCATAAGCAACGCTATATTCTTTGTCTGCATGTACATGTGATATCCAAACGTCTTACGTAATGTATGTGTACCAATCTCATCTAAACCAAACTCTGCTGCTGTACTTCTAAGTATTTTGTATGCCATACTACGACCAATCGGTTTGTTACTACCTTGTCTGCTTTTAATTAAGTACTCATGATTTTCTCTCCCTTCAATGAACCATTTCAACTCTCTTCTTAATGCTGCAGTAATTTGAATACGTTTCTGCTTACCTGTTTTCATTTCACGCATTGAGATGTGGCTTCCGTTTAAGTCACCAATCTTTAGCTTCAAAATATCACTAATGCGTAATCCAGTGTTAACACCCACAACAAACAGGATATAATTACGTTCACTCTTCTCTTTCAAATATTCTTTTATTTGTTGTATCTGCTCTGGATCACGGATAGGCTGAACAAAATTCATTGTCCATCACCTCCCGCTTGCTCTTCTTGCTCATAAACTTCTAATCTAAGTGCAAAAGCAAGCTTATAGAATGCTCTTGCCTTAACACGCCTGTATGTCCGCTCACTCATTCCCATTTCGTTATAAATCATATAATCACATACATCATCATCTTCAAGATATCGTTTGATAATAATATCTCTTTGGTTCTTTCCTGATTGACCATTACCAAAACGATTCAATGCCTGGTCAATACGAAATGACATCTTTTCAAGCCATTCTTCACGCTTATTTTGCTGTAGATTTGCTACCGCAACATCTTCTAATGGATTACCAACTGCATGTGTAGGGCCGTGCTCTTGAACTCCATAAGAAGGAGTGACTTTCATTTCTTTTCGAATCATTCCAAACTGTCTATATATACGTACACTTTCAAGAACACCTTCCAAACGTTCCTGTGTTGCTGTTCTATCGATTTTTGGTAAGAAAGATAATTGTTTAATCATGTAAGACCACTCCTTTTTATTTTTAATTACTTCTGTCTGAACGCTCCACCGCGATTACGTACATATCTTGGTCGATACATTCCCATTAATTCCTCTATATCGCGGACACTTAATTGTTCTTCTTTTCGTTTTGGCCTCTTTTTCTGTTGCTGTTTCTTCCATTCTCGTAACTGATCACGAAAGTACTTCATTCCATCACCTCTTGTAAAATAAAAAAGCGGACACCAAACTACAGAACGATATTAATATCGCTCCATAGAATGATGTCCGCTGGTTCTTCCAGTAGGACTATAAAGGCATTATTTGGTTAAGTTTTTCAGCAGTTCGGGATTTTCGTAGATATTACCGATTACTTCGAATGCAACTGCGCTCATTCTTAAATCATCGTCTTCGTTTCCATCTGGATCTTTGTAATAAAACATTGCATCTTTTTCATCCCATTCAACGATGTAAATTACATTATCATGGCCCCTAACAATGTCTTTGTGATAAATCTCTTTACAGTTCTTATCTTTAATACCTGTGTACTGTGTTACTTCGTATTCTGGGTTATCGATAAATTCACCAATAACGTATTCTCTAATAAGGTCTCCTTCGTGAAAATGTTTGTATACTTTGTCCCATGCACGAAACTTAATCTCTCTCATTCTTCTTCCCCCTCGTTGTCATGTCCGCATATATAATAAATCCCTGCATGATACTCTAAATTTGATGTTGCGCCGCACTTCTTGCACTTGTTATTCATCCCTCATCCCTCCGCATAATATTTATCAATCTGCACATACTACAAACAGGCATCTCCTAGAACTCACAACCTGTATGCCTGTTTTTCCCTCTCCAAGGGTGAGCAGTTAGCTTTTGCTAGCTGCTCTTTTATTTTGCATCGAATGGGCCAATATCTTCACCAATCGCACCTAAGTAATTCTTACGGTTCATCTCCCAACAATTGCGGCACATCTTTTCACCTGGAACAAAGTCTAATAAGTGTGGTCCGCGTAATTCTTTTCTAATTTCACACACCATCCGCATTCTCCACCATTCTTATACTCAGCCATGATCTTATTTAATTGCCCTTCTGGAATACTTACATATCCAATCGCTGATGCGCATGCTAACTCACCCGTATCATACTAACTTGGCATTCCGTCGTATGCATAAGATTCCATGTAATCATCCGTCATTTTATTTAAATCAATAACCCATCTATCGTTAACAACTCTTAGTTTTAAAGTAGCTATTTTCTTCCCCCCCCCCTGAATAAAACTCAATATTTCGTCAATGCTGTAGATAGGCGATAGCCAGAATTCTTTTAATGAAGTCCCTAACCTTTCTCCTTCCCCCCTTTTGGAGAACCAGCCGAGCAGTTAGCTTTTGCTGACTGCTTTTTTTGTATACTATTTCACCATCAATACATACTATAGATAAGCTGTTAAACAGCTTAGTCCAGTTTTCTTTCTCTTAATCCTTTTTAGAGAGCAGTTAGCTTTTGTTAGCTGCTCTTTTTAATTCATGTAATTCCTTCTCGAGCCCCTCAATTTGTTCATCTCTTACTTGAACATCATCTTGCAAAAACTCAATTTTTTCTTTAAGTTTCATCCGTTCGTTAAACAATTGGCGGCACTCATATATGGATAATTCACGTCCTGCCCTAAGAAGTTTAATCTCTTTATTCTTCAATTCAATCTGTTTTACAGTATGATCAAAATCATCTTTTAATAATTGATACTTTGTAGGGCCTTTCATTTAATTCTCCTTTTCTACAAAATGGAATTTTTATTAATACCTTCTAATTTTTTCTCAACAACCAACACATGGAACTTAATTTCAAAATTGGTATCAAAGTAACTGTGTTTTTCGTTCATCAACACGAGTCACTTTTCCATTTTTATATACAAATGATTGTTCACCATGTCCACTGTTCGGTGGATCTATCTTATGGATTTGTCCATCTTTTACTACATAAATCTTGTTTTCTTTTAAATCTATTTCAGCTTTCATTTCTGCAATATTTTCTTTAATAATCCCCACCGAAATCACTCCCATATATGCTATAATTACTTTGTCGAAGTAAGTCGAGAGTGATCTCGGCTTTTTTTATTTTGTGTAATCTCATAAATACTGCACAACATCTTCTGGGATAAATGTTTGTTCCACTGATAAGTAAAGTCGAATTGGAATTGCTTGTTTAGTATCCCTTGCTTGCTTACATAATTCTTCAGCTTTTTCCCAATCAAAGTGTTGATCTTCTATCCGTTTATATCGCCAAATTCCAATCGTATAATCTTCAAATAGTTCGTACTTTTCATCATATGCGGTTGTTTGTTTCAACTCATCAGTTGCTTTAGCTCTACGTGGAACTTGAACAATTACATCTGCATAACGCACTTGAGAGCTTGAATATTTAACTTTAGCCCTTTTAATATTAAATTCTGAGACTGGTTCGACATCAAAGATTGTTAACTGCTTTGGCATGCGTCTCACCCTTTTCTCTTCTCATCATCACAACATAGCAAGTATCCGCATTAGCTTGTCCAAAACTATAATTAGTTGTACTGATTTTTCCATTCGTACGCTTATGAATGAATTCTTTCTGCCGCTGCGCTAATGATCTAATTGGATGAACACATGAATAACCACGCTTTTCTAGTTCCTTTACAGCTTTAAGAATATCTTCGAACTTTTTACGTTTAATATGAACAGTGTCACCGTTACGCCAATTTTTCGTTAGAATCATTCTTCGTATCCTCCAGTAACTTCAAACTTGCTCCTAAAATTTCTTCAAGCTGTGTCAAAGTTAATTGATCTAGCGTTCTTCCGTCTGATAATTCAGCTAATCCTAAGCCTAATAGTTTACGAATAATAAGTAACCTTCTTCGTTCAACTTCTTGTCGTAACAACATCACTATGCCTCCTTCCTAAATTGGTTATCAAATCTACGTTCAAGATTGACAAACTTACTAAATTCCTTGATAAAGGCTAGTTCTACAACACCTACAGGGCCATTTCGTTGCTTAGCTAAAATGATTTCAATAATATTTTTATTTGGTGTTTCCTTGTCGTAATAATCTTCACGATACAAGAACATGATGAGATCAGCATCTTGCTCAATCTGTCCACTTTCACGTAAATCTGATAACATTGGGCGTTTATCTTGGCGACTTTCAACACCGCGACTAAGCTGCGATAAGGCTATAACACATACATCTAAAGATCTAGCCATAACTTTTAATTTGCGACTTATCTCGCTAATCTCTTGCATTCGATTTCCTTTGTGCTTTGCATCTCCTGTAATGAGCTGCAAGTAATCTATTACGACTAGTAACCTTTTATCTGGATGATTTCGTTTTAGCTTATTTGTTTTTGCAAAAATTTCTTGTATTGTAACTCCAGCGTTATCATAAATTTCTAGTGGCAAATTATTAATTGTTCCCATCGCTTTGCTTGCCTTATTCCAATCCTCTAAGCTAAATAACTTTTTAGGATTCTTCATTTTCGTTCCATCGATATTCCCTGTACTAGAGACCATTCGTTTTAATAACTGTTTATCTCCCATCTCTAGTGAAAAAATTGCCGTTGCTACACCTGTTAATGCTGCATTTTGGGCAATATTTAAAGCAAATGCTGTTTTACCCATTGATGGTCGAGCGCCGACAATAATAAAATCACCACCTTGAAAACCAGATGTCATATAATTTAAATCATTAAATCCTGTATCAATTCCTGTTAAATCTCCAAAGTCTTGTTGCATTTCTTCGTATAGGTCAACAAGTGTTTCTTTTAAATCAAACTCATCAGAATACCCAATTTCCTCAATTGCATTTAACTTGCTAATAGTATCGCTAATTGCTTGTATATCCTTTTCTTGTTGAATACGATTGTATAAATCACCAGCAACTTCTTGAGCATGTCTCATTTTCCAAGATTCAATAATTAATCCTTCGTGGTACGAAAAGTTACTCGTTGTTGAAACCGTATCTGCTAAATTAACAAAGAACTCCATACCTCCGACTTGCTGTATAAAACTTGGATCAAACTTTGCAACCAGCGACACTAAATCAATTGGTTTATCTTCAGCATCTAGGTCACACATCGTTTTAAAAACTACTTGATGTACTGGAACTGCAAATTGTTTAGGCTTTAACCGACAATCCTTAATCAAATCTCCATCCAAGATGATGGACCCTAAAATACTCTGCTCAGCTTCTACATTACGAATGATCTCATTACTCATTGCATCCACCCGTTATTGTTATTTAAGAATGCTTGAAGTTCTTCATCAGTAGGCACCTTTTGTTGCCAAGACTCTTGTTGTTGCAATACTTGCTTAGTTGATTCAGATAAACCTTTTTGTTGATAAGTTGGTTTTTGCTTCACCTGTGCTATTTTCTTAGCGCGAAATGCTTTATCAGCCACCTCGACATCAGCTACTGTCTTAAGACCTTTAAGGTGCCAATCTCGTAAAATTGTATTTACGTAAGACATATTTCTAGTATTTTTCTCTAAAGCAATTTCCATGGCTTTAACAACAAGCTCTGCATTTAGGTCATCAATCCAAGCATGAATACCTTCTGCGATAAAAGGTGTAATGAATCCAAAATTTTGTTCGTAAAAAGAAATCGGATTAACTTCAACAACTTCTTTCGCGCTCGTACGTTTTTCTTGTTGTTGTTCTTTTTCTTTTTCTTCTTCTTTTTCTTCTTCTTGCCCACCTGTCGTTGACGTATCGTCGGACGTATCGTTAGCAACAAGAAATTCTTCGAAAATGGAACGAATTTTATCGTTTTTAACTTTTTGTGCAACTAAACCAACCAGACTAACATCTGATACTCCATCTAATTCTTTACGGATACAATCCTCAATCGGTTTACCACCTCTATTAAGGTTGTATTTTCCCCAGTTGATAATCGCTAGTTCTCGTGTTCCTGGATTATACTTAACTAATTTATGGTACTTTTCAAAACGATCTAAGAGTGAATTAATACTTTCCATGGAGTATCCTAAATCAAAAGCCATTTGCTTTTTTGTAATTTGGTATACGCCAATTTGTGTAGTACGTGGATTTGTAAGAAGATACAGATTAAACAACTTATCTTCTGGCGTCATTTCCTCAATAACTTTTGCATCCTGCCAAAATGAAACTTGTACTTGTCTATAAACTGCCATGTTATTCATCCTCCCGTTTACATATCGCAAATCCATCTTCTATACGTAATAAGCGATAATTCTTATATCCTTTTGCAAGATACTGCTGCACTAAATGAATGAGGTGTTGTTTTGATGTTGATTGCTGAAATATCGTAGGATTCAGCAACACTCTATGTATTTTCTTGTCTAAAAGCATACAACACCTCCCATTGTTATTCAGCGCTTAATTTGGTATAATTAACCTAACTTAATTTTAAAAAGCACTTAATCTATCGCTCTGCAAAGCGGTAGATTTTGTATTTTTATGCTTCAAGATAAACGAAGCCTCAATAATTCTGATTCGAATTGCTATTAACTTCTTATTAAGCTTTAACTCTCTAACTTTACTTGACTCTCCAAAAATTGTAGCTAGCTTTATCTCTCCGCTTAATTCTGCTTCAAAACGAATTAACTTCTTGTAATCATCTAATCTAGGGTTTCCATAATCTACTGTCATTTACTATTTTTCCTTTACATTTGATTTTTCTATACAGATTACTTAATCAACTGTCTGTATACCGTCTCGCCCTTAAGGACATCTTCCAGTATTTAAAGACATCCTTCATTGAAAAATCATATTGGTCACATAAAACAGCTACCAAGTTTGTCATTGATGCTGCCGCATCTAAAATTTCATGCATAACCTTTTTCATTTCTTGTTTTTCATTTTCTGATAATGCTTGTGGTGGCTTAAACCAACAAACTGTTTCTAGTTGTTCAAGTGCTTCCGCTGTTTCTTTTTGGACCATATATTTCATGCTTGTAGGATGATGATCAACAAATTCCCCGTTGAAAAAGGGAATACTAACCGCTCCAGCTGCTTCTTGCCAAATGTGAAAGAAAAATTGTGGATCATCCAGTGCTTCTGAAATATGTTTGTGTAAATCCTTTGGTAAATGACGACTATTTGTTTCATACTTTGCTAATGACTCACGACTTGCAGGAATATCTAAGGAGAGTTTTTCTTGAGTGTGACCTTGTCGTTTACGAGCCATGGCAATTTCTTTTCCTATGGCCATTTCTATATCCCCCATTCGTACCTAAACGATTATTTATTTGTGACAAGTAAATATGATAATTTTTGCTTTAGATAACTTGTTTGTTATAAAACTCGGTATTCTCTTCTACCCAGGAAGTATGCTTTTCAATCCACTGGAAGAGAAGATGCGTTGGGATTAATACCCCTGCTTCACGGAATACAGGAAAATCAGAACGATTTAACAACTCGGAAGCTTTTGTGCGTTTGATGTGAAGGAGCTCCATTAATTCCGTTACGGTAAGGAATGGTGGCAACTCATTTTGCTTTTGTATATGTACCGTTGCCCTCTCCACTTCTTCACGAATAATTTGGCGAAAACTTTCTACATCAAAACTCAACATGTGGAACACCACCTTAAGCTAGTTTTTTAATCTTTTTTGACAAACCATCCATTTGTTCCTCTAAGGAACATTGATATGCAAAAAAAACTGTCCATTCAAATTGAAGTATGTTACCTATTTTTTTAGCAACAGGAACTGATGGAGTTTTAACTCCATTTTCAATATGTGTGTAGTAACTTCTTGCAATTGAACATGCATTTGCTACATCTTCCTGAGTTAAACCCTTGTCATTTCTGATATTCTTTAACCATTCTCTCAATTCGAAACCTCCTAACGTTCCTTTAAGGAACATCTTTAAAATGATTATATGTTACTTTTAGGAACATTTCAATACTTTTTGTATCCTTTTTGGAACTTTTTTCTTTTGTTACTTATAGAAACATTATCTATGCTTTATAATTATCTTATGTATCAATGAAATGGTGGTGAAATGATGAAAACTTTCGGACAAAGACTAAGGTATTTAAGGGAACAAAAGAAAAAACAAGACCCTAAGTGGACTCAATCTTATGTAGCTGATCAATTAGATGTTGCTAGAACTACATACACTGCATATGAAAATGACACTAAGCAACCACCATTGGATACCATAAATAAAATAGCGACTCTTTTTAATACTTCAACAGACTTCCTACACGGAAGAACTGACAAATTAAACTATGAAGAGATAGATGCTGCGCTCAAAGATCCTAAACTCGGACTTTGGTTCAAAGACATCAAAGATGCTTCTCCAGAGAAACAAGAAGAACTTCGCCAGTTTTGGGAGTTTATCAAGGTGAAAGAAAAAAATCGTAAGCCTGGAGATGAACAAAAATAATACACGCTCTTATTGCGTGTTTTTATTTATTCTACAACTGTATAAAAATTACACAGTTACATAATTTTTCAGATTAGGAGTACTAGTAAATGAACACTTTTTTCGCAATTCTATTCGTATTAGGAATTATATCCACTTTAATTTTATTAATTACCTCATTTGTGTTTCGTTTTAAAAAGAAACACAACACTAAGAAATTTTTCAAATTTACCGGCATAGCATTTATTGTCTCCTTTATTTCATTTGCGGGATTTGGGATGTCTATGACACCTGAAGACAAACAAAAAGCTAAAGAAGCTCAACAAGAAAAAGAAAAACAAAAAGAAGAAGCTAAGAAAAGGGCAGAAGAAAAAAGAAATGCTAAGGAAAAACAACAAGCTGAAGAAAAGAAATTAGATGAACAGAAAAAGCAAGAAGAAAAACAAAAGCAAGAGGAAGAAAAGAGATTAGATGAACAGAAAAAGCAAGAAGAGAAACAAAAACAAGAGGAGGAAAAGAAACTAGAAGAACAGAAAAAACAAGAAGAGAAACAAAAACGGGAAGAAGAAAACAAAATAGCAGAACAAAAGAAGCAAGCAGCGTTTTCTGCCTATACCCAAAATATTAAAGGCGGAACATTTATTAAAGACATAAAACTGACTAATAATGAAGCTGAAATTACATATTTTGATTCTTACACATCTTATAAATCTCAAAAGCCTGACTCTCCTGTAAAAGAAGACTCATATAAACAATACTTTGCAACTGGAGACGCTATTGAAAAAATGTTTGTAAGCGAACCAGCTAGGTTGCTAAGACAATTCCCTGACGTAAATGCAGTTAAAATGACCCTCCCTTACGATGGGAAAACATACAGCATAAACTTAGATCGAAAATCATTAAATAAATACATTGGTTTTAAGATTGAAAGCCTACAGCCAGAAGACCAATCTTGGCAGAAGAAGTTTAATGATTCGTATGTTTATGATAAAACAAAGCGTGAAAAATTTTTTAAGAATTTTGTTACAGTACAATAATTTTGAAGAAGATGCTAAGCAGTAGCATGTTTCTAAGTTAAGGGCTAGAAAATATCCCTTAACTTATGATAAAAATAGTTAGTAAATTAGAAATAGACAGTATTATTAACTTTATTAAAGAAAGGATGAAATACATGAGTATCTTTCAAACAACTAAACCATTAATTGAAGGTAATCCTAATTTATATATCCCTCAAATCAATGCATATAGAGCAGCTATTTCTCATTACAAGGAATTTCAAGATTCAAGTCATCGTGAAAGTTTAATTATCATGCCTACTGGATCAGGTAAAACAGGTGTAATGGCTATGCTTCCTTTCGGTTTAAGCAAAGGAAGAGTTTTAATTATTACTCCTGGTAAAATTGTTCGAAAAACAGTATTTGAAGAATTCGACTCTATTACAAATCCAGAAAATACATTTTGGTATAAACGTAAGGTCATACTTGACCGAAGCAAGTTTCCAAAAAGTTACTTATACCAAGGTTTCAACAGCAAAGATGAAGAAGCAAAACAACAAACTTTAAAAAAGTTAAACCTTGCAGATATCGTAATCACAAATATTCATAAGATAGTTGGTAGTAGTGAGGAAGTGAATTTAAAAGACTTAGTTAGCCATGATTTTTTTGACATGATTATCATCGATGAGGCTCATCACGTGGCGGCAGATATGTGGCAAAAAACACTAGATTATTTCAAAGATTCAAAAGTCATCAAATTAACTGCAACACCTTTTCGAAGTGATAATTTAAAGATTTCTACTCATGAATACGATCCGATATTTGAATATACCCTTGCTGAAGCTATAGAAGATGGACTCTTAAAAAATGTAGTAAAAGCAGAAGGTATTCCCGGTGAATTAAGTTTTCATGATTCAAAAAGTGGTAAAGACTATACACTTGAAGAAGCAAAAAGAATCCTTGGAAATGATTGGGTAAACAGGACTATTGCAATGGATGAAGTATGTTCAAAACAAGTAATTAATCATACCAAAGAAATCCTAGAATTGAAGCGAAACAGCTATCCTTACCATCAAGTTCTAGCTGTTACTTGTAATGATGAACATGCTCAATTAGTTACTAAATGGTTTCAAGACTGTGGTCTTTCATGTACGTATGTCAGTAGTCGATTATCACCAGAGCAAATTGAAGTACGTTTAAGTGATTTTGCTAATGGACAATATGACGTTATGGTAAGTATTCAAATGTTAGGTGAAGGTTACGATAATCCGAATATATCTGTAATATCTATTTTTAGACCTTTTAAAACCCTGGCTCCTTACGCTCAAGCTATAGGACGTGGCTTAAGAAAAATATATGGTCAAGAACAACATGAGGTAAATAATTTCTGTAATGTTGTTTATCATCAAGAACTAGGATTAGAACCACTTTGGAATTATTACAAAACACAAGAAGAGTATGGACAATTCTTAAAGAAACAAGCTAAAGATATTACAGAACAACTAGCTTTTACTTTCGATGAATTGGGTTTCATAGAAAAGGAGCCTGTTCCTGGAAGAACACCTATTTCGGATCATGATCCTAATCCAATCTTAGTAAATATAGGATCTGTAAGTTCTTATTCTGTAAAAGGTTTAGGAAAAGAAGACTCATTCACACACAATGGTTATCAAGAATATATAAACGCTACACATAAATTAGTTGCCGAGGCACAACAAATTACACAACAAAAAATCGATGAGATTAAAAACATGCAAGTTATGGGACTACTTGAAGAAGATCAAGCTGCCCTTCTTATTAACCAATTAGAATCTAAATCTCAAATTGAGCACGATAATACATTCGATGAATATCAAAAGTTACTTTTAGCCGAGACAATGCGTAAGGATTTTACAAGATGGATGCATTCCAAATTAGATGAGTTTTTCAAAACATCCGTTCTAGAAAAAGAAGGGTTTGAATTATTTAAAAGAGAAAATACTATTGATAATGTCCCTATAAATAATATAGGATATATTGTAAAGAATTTTAAACAGGGACTATATCGTACAACAAGGAAGCATTTCACTTCATATTTACCAGAAGATTTTGCTGTAGCAAAAAAACGCTTCTTAGAGAAATTAGCCTTCTATTTAAATCAGTACGGTGAAAAATAGTATTAGGAGGAACCTGAAATGATGAAATGTAACAAAGAAAGGGGATTTAATTACAAGGGTATGCATTACCTTGATTTAGTAGCCAGCAACATTCAAAAAGGTGGTACAATTTTAGATATATCTTTCATAACACAAGAAAACGGATTAGTAACAGTACATATTGCAACTAGCTATGCCGAAGATTTAACTAAAATAGTCGATAAACTCACTTATAAAGATGAATTGCTTATAACTTGGGAATTGGTTACTTCTTATAAATCCCATATAATCTTTTCAAGAGAGATCTTAGATAATTATCTTATACCAGACAATAAAAATAGAGAATTAGAAAACGCTTATACATTATAGAAACATAAGAAGTTCAATTAAATAACAGTTTTTCCAAAAGCCCTCTTCACGGGCTTTTCTTTTTGCGTTAAAATAAGAACAGGTGTTCTCATTTTACGATAATGGAGTGAAATAACATGTACAAATCACAGCCCTACTACACGACACAACTTGAAGACTATACGAAAAACTTGTACCAATCACTCTCTATCTTTGTTCCAGAACAAGTGGATATGATGAAGATTGCACAAAAGCTAAACATTTGGCTTTATTTCGCTCCAATAGGAAGTTGCGCAATAGATCGTAACGGTCTAGTAAGCATTATATTAGATAACAGAAAGTCTCCACAGGAACAATTTGAAGATTTTGGTCATGAGATTGCACACCTTCTCTTCCACTCTGGTAACCAATTAAATATGCCAAAGATGTTCTTGGATTACCAGGAAGCAAAGGCACAGAATTTCGCTATGCACTTTTGTATTCCGACCTTTATGTTACAAAAGTTAACTCTCCCATCCTCACGATTAGAAGCAACCCACATACTTTCTAATACGTTTAACGTGACTGTAGAGTTGGCTAACAAACGTTTAACTCATTATGAAAGACAAATGCTTGCGAGTCGCATTCGAGACTTTTTACGGATACATTACGCTGTTTAATTGATGATTAGGAGGTCTTAGTCAAATGAAAGGATATTTTAGAAAACGCAGTGACAAGTGGTCTTTTACAGTTGATATTGGAATAGATTCAGAGACTGGTAAACGAAAACAGAAAACAAAAAATGGCTTCAAAACAAAAAAAGAGGCTCAAAACGCTGCTGCTGCTATAATTACAGAAATTGAAAAAGGCATTTACTTTGATGATAAACATATAACTTTATTAGACATTTGGGAGAAGTTACAACCTATCCGCAAGGCTGAGTTAAAAAAAACATCTTTTGAAAAACAAAAAAGTCTTATGAAACTTTATGTACTTCCCCTATTCGGCTATAAAAAATTAAAGGACATTAAACCTTTTATGATTCAAAGTCACTACACAGAATTAAAAGAACAAGGATTATCTAATGGAACAATTAGTAATATTCATCGCTGTTTTCGAGTTATTTTCAAGCATGCTGTTGAATGGGAAATTGTGCATGATAATGTCATGACAAAAGTAAAGAAACCACGTGAAGAACAAATGGAAATGAAAACATGGAGTGTCCAGGAATGCAATCGTTTTTTGGAGTATTTAAAACGTATTGATAACAAAAAATACTACATATTCTTCTTATTAGCAATTTATACTGGAATGAGACGCGGTGAACTTCTCGCTCTTACATGGAAAGATATTGATTTTATCAACAAGCGTATATTCATTACAAAAGCACTCACTAAAACAGATGAAGGATTAGCAGTTGATTCTCCAAAAACAAAATCATCTTATCGAAGTATTAGTATTTCAAATTTTGTTATTGAGCAATTAGAGGTATACCACAAATATCAAAAGATGATTTTCTTCCGATTTGGAATAAAGATTGGCGAAGAATCTTTTGTATTTTGCGGAAAAACACCTCTTTCACCATTACATTTAGATGCCCCGCATCAATTTATGAAAATACATTATAATCGTGCCGGTGTTCCTAGAATTCGAATTCATGACTTACGACATACACATGCAACACTGATGCTTGAAGCCGGTGAGCATCCGAAAATCGTACAAGATCGTTTAGGTCACTCTTCTGTTCAAATGACATTGGACAAATATAGCCATGTGACACAAAACATGCAGCAAAATGCTGCTGACAATTTCGAAAACATTATTAACAATCAGCATAAAGTACAATAATAAACAAATATTTTCAATGTGGTCAAAATGTGGTCATTTGCATTTTTTTATGTTAGAAAGCCTTGATATATACGGCTTTTACAGACATCTCGTTCATTCTTGGGAGAAGAATGAACAGTTTTAAAATAATTCATTTTGTAATTCTCAAACACTATAAAGCGCCAAAGACCTTTATTAATAAAGGTTTTTGGCGCTTTATAGTTCTTGGTTTTATTTTATTAAAATATTATTTTTTCACTCATTTCCATATAAATTTATATAGCTTGTGAACAAAGTGTGAGCATGTTATGTACCAATATTCCTTGTAAAAATATCAAAGTACTCGTTTTCATTACATCACAGATCTTTCAACTTTTTAGAGAAGCTTACTGCCAAAACGCAGATATTGCACACCAATACATTTATTGGAAGACAAATCCTTAGTCTCCCTATGCTAGGGAAACAAAATAGCCCCTTTTTTGGTTTTTGGTGGCATAATCAGTGTTATCGGAAGCTTTTTATAAACAACCAGAGGAGGATTTTTCATCCCCCTATCTTCCTAGCTTCCCTCTCAATCTTAAAGTGGGAGTCTTCTGCCCAAAAATAGCGGGATAAAAAGGGCTCGTTCACCCCAAAATATACCTCTACAGCAAGACAAACGCTCAGCCATCTAAACGCTTGTTACATAGAATAGAGAGAATACCTAGTAAATTCCTTGTTCATAATATTACTTTTAACATTATGAACACTCAAATTACAAAAGTAGGAAACCTATCTATACACGAAATAAGGTGATTCGACGGTTTCCTAGAAAGGATGAACGCATCTTGTCTTTTCCAAATATACCTAATATTACACCTACCATTTCTGTTACGACTCCACAGACCATTCCACTGCTTTTAAGCTCCATTGCCCTAGAAGAATTAGCTTTGGCTCATATTATCAATGCTGAGGCTGAGAAGCTTCAATTTGTTCTCGGAACATTACCACCGGGAAGAACTACACTTTCTCCTCCAGTAGTTACAATATCTAATCTTCTTACTGTCAACTCAAGTGTACAAAGAACCCTTCGTGACGTCATCAAGAAGGAAATGCTCTTGGAATTCAAATTCGAAAATGTGCTGGATTTGTTAGCTACTATTACTCCTCCACCCACAG
Source organism: Bacillus sp. 103mf (assembly GCF_900116295.1). Lineage (GTDB taxonomy): Bacteria > Bacillota > Bacilli > Bacillales > Bacillaceae_G > Bacillus_A > Bacillus_A bruguierae. Next base: position 440,829 of record NZ_FPAF01000003.1, on the reverse strand, counting down.
CAACGATTACCTTGAATGCCGATCCAACCACGGTATGTGCTTTGGGAACAGGGGCACCAAATAACTCTGTTCTTACTGGTCAAGTGTTGGTGAATGGAAGTCCTCCTCCAGCAGGTACACCGGTCACTTTTACAGTGAATGATATTTTTGGTACCATAGCTCCTAATCCTGCTCTTACAGATGCATCCGGCAATTTTACTGCCACTTTCTCATCTACCGGCGATTTTGGAATATTAATTGTTACTGCTACTGCTTTGGGCGTAGACAGCAATTCCGTCACTATTAACATTATGAACTGCATTGGGTAACTATTATTTTATCTACTGCTAAATATGTAATGAATGATTCCATAAAAGAATCGAATACTACTACTTTTTCTAGACCAGTATTGATAAATGATAAAAATAAAAACGAGCTGAATGAATATTAGCTCGTTTTTTATACATACATGGAAGAAAATGAGGAGAATTGGATTTGTAGTATGTGTTTTCACTAATATCCTAGATGCTTCATCGATTCAATAAAAGGGACTCTTTCAACAAGAAATGTACCTCCACAGTAGGACAAGTGCTCAGCCATCCAAACGCTTGTTACATAAAATGGAGAGAATAACTGGTAAATTCCTTGTTTATTATATTACTTTTAACATACGGTAGAAGTTTATGATATTACCATTCCTCCGAATCCTGTACGTATAACGGATTTTGGTACAGGATTTTTAAATGGCCCTACTGGATTGACGACTGCAGGTACCACGTTGTATGTAGCAAATTTCAACAATAGTACCATGGATATTTTTGATATTTCCATTCCTCCAAATCCTGTACATGTAAGGAATTTGGATGCCGGAGCTTTAAATGGTCCTGAAGGATTGACGATTACAGATACGACTCTGTATGCAGCAAATTTTAACAATAGTACGGTAACAATTTTTGATATTTCCATTCCTCCGAATCCTGTACGTGTAGCGAACTTTGGTGCAGGAGCTTTAAATGGCCCTTTCGGATTGGCGATTTTTACAGTAGGAGGTTAGAGAGTTCTATCTTGGAGCCCTTCCTTTTTCATGATGTATACCGTATTCATGTCATGTTTATATAACATATCATTATCGTCAGTCTTTCTCCTTCCTAATCCTTTATGAAACAAAGATTCTCGTCTCTTTCACTCACTTTCCCAATTTTCATTATTAATCGGTAGGCTAATAGGTCGATGCCGCAAAATAAAAGCTTCCGTATCAGCAGAATAAGAAAACTTCCACTCAAAATTGAGCGGAAGTTTCCTTATTATCGAATCCACTTTACATAAGATTCGTCAAAATACATCCAACCTTCAACACCATCTTTGTACACATAAATCCAATCCTCGTATCTGAAATGAACATCCCAAGCTCCAACATTTGCTTGCCCTACAACTGGATCACCTTTTGATGCTCCTTTGCGAAGGTTAATATTTGTTCCTGAAATCCAAACAACTCCTTTTGTTTTCCCATCTTTATTGATTTGCGCTACATCATCACGAACCCAGTTGTTTTCCGCAATTTTGTACCAAAAGTGAGAGTCATCATAATACCAATCGAGATAAACGTGACCTGAATTTTTATAAACTTGCCGCATGACTTTTGCATCTAAAGATGGCCTTTGGCGAACATTAGCAACTTGGACAATTATAGTGATACTTCCTAAGTTGTTTGTTTGCCAATCTGGAGGAAGAATAATTTCACCGTCATCATTTCCACCTATAAACCATTCAAGAGATTTGTCTCCTATAATATAGTTTAAGTCACATTCACCAATTCCATCTACATATCCTGTATCAGTATACTGCCATAAATCACATGCATAATCTGGACGCTTCCCACCGTAACGTGGGATCCAAAGGAAATCAGCTTGTATATTTTGTAATCCATAAGAACCATACAGGTGATGACTTACGTACAACCCAACTTTCCAACCAGCTGCTTTACAAGTATTAATAAACATTTGCGATGCTTCTGCTAGTTTACTAGGACCACAACTCGCTAATGTATCATCCTCAACATCTAACACAAGAAATTTAGCATTAGGGCTTGTACGAGCCATAAAATCCTTAGCTTCTATTACAGCATCCGTTACACTGACATAGCATCCATAAGCATATGCAGCGTGTGGAATGTTACGTTGTTCTAAATTTGCAACGTATTCCTTATATTTTTCATCTATTACTCTCGAACCGTATTGTACACGACAAATAGCCAAGTCTAATTGCGGCGCTGCTACGTCCCAATCGATATCGCCGTCCCACTTTGAAATGTCAATAATATGTCCCATTTCTGAATATCTCCTTTTTATTATTATATTCAGAATCTATTTTATGGTCTGTCCAAATACCTATTATCATTCAAATAAATAGTTTACTAGATTTATCTTCACATCTTATACTTGGAGGATGAATTTAAGTTTGAAAAAAGCGCACCTTTAAAATACCTTGTACTTTTTGAAAGAAACAGTGCCGCTTCTGTTGTAATGTTTGAAAATGGTGTGCTATATTTTTAGATTTCATTTCTTACTCCCTTCATTTTAATCCTTAATTTAATTAACATACTTACATTGTAAAATTATACCACCACCATTCTACTTATTTTATGTTTTATTTCATTCTTTAAGAAAAATAGAAAAGCCACCTTTACATGTAGGTGAGCCTGACGATAGTCGTAAATTAGATAAAGACGGTGACGGTATTGCCTGTGAAAAATAATATACATATTTAAAATCATTTCTTTTGGCTCAGTTCCACCTCTTTGAAGTTTTTTCTGTCAAATATAATATTAATGGATAATGAAAACCCCGATGCACAGACATCGGGGTTTTCATTATTCTTTTTCTTTAATAGCTGTTTTGATCGTTCCTGATTTTACTTTATTCCCATCAAAGAAGCGTAACAAGTCACCTTGAATAATACTATCGGACATTTTTAATTCTGTCTGTGCTCTATCAATAAGCGGTTTTGCTTCTTGTTCTGGTACTTGAACAACTTGACCGTTTTGACGATTGTAAAATGTGTTATTGTAATAAATATATTTGTCTGTAATAAAGCTTCCATCACGTTCTACAACAAATGGTTTGCGTTCTGGTGAAAATAAATCATGACCAAACTCAATATCGTTAGAAGTATCAACTCCTAATAAGTGAAGAATTGTTGGTTTTACATCTACTTCACCAGCAGGAGCAGTCATTGTTTTTCCCTCTGTTTGACCTGGAACATGAATAAATAATGGTGTACGTTGCAACTGCATGTGATCATATGGATTAATTTCATTTTTCCCTAAAAACTGTGCCATCGCACGGTTATGGTTATCTGAAATACCGTAGTGATCACCGTAAAATACGATAACTGAGTTGTCATATAATCCCGTTTCTTTTAAGCGTTCAATAAAATGTTTCAAAGCTTCATCTTCGTAACGCGCTGTAACAAAATAATTATCTAATGTTTCATCACCTGAATTAAATGGTTCAATCATTTTTATACTGTCATCGTACGCAAACGGAAAATGATTCGTTAACGTAAGAAAACGAGTATAGAACGGCTGTTGAATCTTTTGTAATTTATCCACAGATTGATCAAAATATTCTTTATCCTTTAATCCCCAGCCAAGTTTCGTCTCTGGAGTAACTTTATAATCTAATTCATTGTAGAATCGATCATATCCTAATGACGGATACATCATATTACGATTCCAAAACGTAGCATTATTCGCATGGAATACAGCTGTATAATAGCCTTGCTGATGTAAAATTTCTGGAGTTGCTACATACTCGTTTCCGGCATTCGTAAAGAATACAGAACCACGATCTAACGGATATAAAGAATTATCAATCATAAATTCTGCATCCGATGTTTTCCCTTGTCCTGTTTGATGATAAAAGTTTTCGAAATAATAACTTTCTTTTTTAAATTGGTTTAAAAACGGTGTAACTTCTTGTCCATTTACTTTAGAATCAATTAAAAAAGACTGCGTTGATTCTAAAGATACAACGATAACATTCTTTCCTTTTGCCATTCCAAACATATTTGGATCAGGCTTTACCTCCACCGTCTTCATATAATTTTCTGCTTCTTGAATTTTACTTCCGTCCGCAAATACTTTTTGTGAGCTTGTCTTTACTTGCAAGCCAAGATCATATAATTGATGAACATATAATCCAAGGTTTTTCACAAGCATAACACGGTCAAATGAACGAGTTAATAATTCAGGGCGTTCTTTTTCCGCAAAACTAAGGTTTACCATAAAAACTGCGATACAGATTAAAAAATATAGTGACTTCATAGAGCCAGAAACACGTGCTGTTTTTGCAAAATTAGGCTTCTTTTTAGCAATGTAAAATAAAACGATAATATCTATAAACATTAAGATAAATTTAACGTTTAACAATGCTTTGACACTAGATCCTAATCCATCCATATTCGACGTTTGCATTAATACCGGAAGTGTAACAAAATCATTATAAAAACCATAAAACATCACATTACCAATTAAGATAATGGTCATAATAAGGTTAATAATGATAGCTATATAATTCCGTTTTTGACCCTTTGCAAATAAAGCAAGTCCAACTAACACTAAAGAAGACGCTAATGGACTAATAAAGAGAATCCATTCCTGCATAGCAGATTCTAGCTTTAAGTCAAAACTAGTTCGCGTAACAATATATGTTTTTAACCAAATCAAAATAGCAACTAATAACGGAAAACGCATATTTTGAAATTGTTTTTTTAACGTTTCTTTCATTTCTCTCTTCCTCTCTGACTGAACAATAGTAGCATAATATCTCTTCATATATTTATGGCTTTTTTCTCACCGACACATTGTATCGAATACATTTGTATTCCGTGTGAACTTTTTCTTTTTTTATGTAAAATGAATACATGAAAAAAGAAGCTCTTCTATATGAGCTTCTCTTTTACTATAGTTCCTTCAAATTCGCTCCTTGTAGAAAGCGAAGAATCACCTTGCTTATTGCTCTGTTTCTTAAGGCTTACTGTTTCTATATGTTAGTTTTTCTTTGCCTCTATTTTTTCTTTTACTTTTTCAGCTTTATCTAAAGATTCCCCAATCTCTTTTTGCTTTTCTCTTATTTCATCAACGCTATCTACCGCTTTAATTGCTTTATCAATGCCTTTTTCTTCTATTTTCTTTCTCTTTTCTTCTCTCGTTATTTCTTTATTCTCTATATCTTTTGCCTTTTGCAACATATCTTCAGCATTGGACTTTACAGCTTTTTCAAGTGTCGTATCTTTTTTTATATTTATCACTTGATTCGAGTCTTCCATCGCTTGTTTATAATCTCCATCTTTTAATGCGGTCGCACCATGTTCCATCCATTTTGCAACTTTCATAAATGTTTTTGTTTCATCAGTAGATTTTTCTTGGTCAGCTTTTTCAAACCACATAATTGCATCACTATACTTCTCATCTTTCAATGCTTTCATACCAGCTTCAACATGCGCACCATAATTACTAGTACCACAGCCGGCTAACATAATAAATAAACATCCTATAGTTAAAATACGTTTTTTCAAGCTATTTTCCCCCTACAACCTTATACTACTATATTATTTTTAAATACTTCTATTATCAAATAAAAACTCTTCTGTATTAACAATTTAAATCTATTTTACTTTTTCAACATATGAGTCCCTGCTATACCAAACAAAACATAATCTACACTCAATTTTCCCCTTGTTTTCAACTTTGAAAAGCACTAATCTCTTCTCTCTCGCTCACATAAAAAGAAGCTCTTTTATATGAGCTCCCTCTTTCTATAGTATTTTTTCAATTTCTTTTTCTAACTGCTCTGGTTTCGTTTGCGGTGCAAAGCGATTCACTACTTTACCATCACGACCTACTAAAAATTTTGTGAAATTCCACTTTACCGCTTTCATTCCTAATAATCCTGGTGCTTGCTCTGTTAAATAGTGAAATAACGGATGTATGCTATCACCTTTTACCTCAACCTTCATAAACATAGGGAACGTTACACCATAATTTAATTCACAAAAATTCGTAATATCTTCTTCTGTCCCTGGTTCTTGTCCGCCAAATTGGTTGCATGGAAATCCGAGTATTTCAAAACCTTGTTCTTTATATTTTTCATACAAAGCTTGTAATCCTTTATATTGCGGTGTAAAACCACATTTGCTGGCAACATTCACAATTAATACTACTTTTCCTTCATATTCACGTAACGACTTTTCTTCTTCTTTTATTGTTTTTGCAGAAAAATTATAAATTGTCATATTATATCGACTCCTTAAGTTCATACACGCCTATATATCCATCATAAAATGTATGGTGTACATTGTCTAATGAGAATGTTTTATTTTTGTTCAAAAAATCGTCACAATTAACTAGACATTTTACTTGGAAAGTTTTACAATAAAAGTGTGAACAAAATGTGACATTTTATCTTCTGAATTGTGACATTTTCAATTCCATTATTAAAAATAGGGATGGTGTTGATAATGAAAACTGCACAAAGTGAAAAGCTTTCTAATCGCGAATTTTATTTCGTACTATACATGATGATGTTACTTGTTTTAGGTTGGTTTATGGATGTTAACGGTATTTTCTTAAGCAAATATTTCACACTCGCGGGAATGATTACTGTTCCAGCAATCGGCGGTCTTGTCGGCTACTTTATTATGTCTCTTAGCAAACAACAAAATAACTAAACGTATTACATAAAGGCAGAAAACGATGTTTCGTTTTCTGCCTTTTCTTTTATAATAAAAGAATAATAAAATACAAGGAGTGATAAATTTGAAAAAAGTAGAAAAACTATCTTCACAGCTATACCTTATCGATGATTACGACTTACAACATGAACAACGTACAGGTACATATGTTTTACTTGGTGATGAGATTACGATAATTGAAACGTGCGCCGCACCTTCTCTTCCTTATCTATTAGATGGATTACAACAATTGAATATCCAACTGACCGATATAAAAAATATTATTGTTACACATGTTCATTTGGACCACGCTGGTGCTGCTGGCTTAATGATGGAAAAATGTCCAAGTGCAACGCTGTTCGTTCATTCTAGGGGCGCTCGTCACATGATTGATCCGACAAAACTCATTCAAGGTGCAAAAGCTGTTTACGGTGATTCATTTGATAAACTCTTTCATCCCATTTTGCCTATTCCCGAAGAACGTGTTCACATCGTACAAGATGGTGAAACATTGCAAATTGCCAATAATCGGGCGCTGACATTCTACGATACACCAGGTCATGCGAAGCATCACATTAGCATTCATGATTCTTTAACAAATGGTATATTTACAGGCGATACGATTGGCATTTACTACCGTCAATTAGCCGAACTAGGTGTTGAACTTTATTTGCCAACAACATCTCCTACACAGTTTCAGCCTGAAGCTATGTTAGCTTCTAAAGACCTTATTCAAAATATGAATGTCGATTTTATTTATTTCGGTCATTACGGTGCCTCTTCTCATATTTCTGAAATTTGCAATCAGCTAGAACATTGGCTCCCAATATTTGTTGAAGCAGGAGAGCAAGTGTTTCAACAAGAACAAAACTTTGAAAAAGCAAGCCAAGAGCTGTCCGATTTATTACTTGAAAAAGTATCATCACACCTTACCAACCAAGGCGTCCCAGCGTCGCATTCTATTTATGACTTGCTAAAACTCGATTTAGAAATCGGGGCTATGGGAATTATTGATTATTTGATAAAACGAGAACAAACAGAAACAACTCCAAAATAAGGATTTTACTATCTTGACCAAAATGTTTGTCGCTGTAACAAAACAGAGTCTACTTTTCTTGTCATGGACTCTGTTTTGAAGTTTATTCGATATGTTACTTTTGTACTTTTTCACTAACATAATTCATGAAATGATCTGCTTCTTGAAATTCTGCTTTATATTCTTCAGGAACCTCATCTATCGTTATAGGTTCACTTGATTTCATTTTCGCTTGTATTTTTTCATATGTCATTTGAGCATGTATATATTGCTTAAATTCTTCAGAAGTTAACACTTCTTTACTTGATTTCTCTCCGTTTAACTTATCAAAATACGGTTGAATTACCATTGAAGCCTTCGTCATTTCCTCTTGTTTCTCTTGAGAAAGTTGATCGTAATCAATATTACCATTTGCATCTCCATACTTCATTTTTGCATCTAGTAGTCCTTTTAACAATGTTGTAAACTCTGTATACTCTTTGTCTCCCATTTCACCTTTTGCTTGCGATAACTTCGCATTTACATGCATATACCCTTGAAATGTTGCATTTGCAAAATGTTTCTTTACATTATCAAATGATCCATACACACCATCTGCCACAAGAGATTGATACGCAAAAGCACTCGTTGGAATAAGTAATGTTGCTGCTAACACACTCGTTATAAGACGTTTTTTCATTGTTTTCCCTCCGCGTTCTACTTTTATTTGATTCATTACTTTGTCTTTCAATTCCGGTGATGGTACAATTCCTTTTGCTTCTTCTTGCAAAGATTCTCTTACTTCGTAATCAAGACTCATTATGCATCCCCCACTTCTTTTAATAAAATATTTCCCTCACGCTCTTTTTGCCGTAATTTCTTTAAGGCTGCATGAATTCTAGATTTAACCGTTCCAACTGGTACATCTAAAATATTTGCTACTTCTTCTTGAGAGTAATCATGTAAATACCGCAGGATGATGACTTGTTTTAATTTATAAGGTAACTTATGTATCGATGTAATAAGCTCTTGATTGGACAGCTTGTTGACAAGATCAGTAGAAAAATCAAATTCAATTGGTTTTCGCTGTTCTTCTGCTTTTTTCACAATCCGTAGACGCATCCATCTCTTTCTCCTATAGGAATGAATTTGTCTTACAGCAAGACCAATTAACCATGGCCTAAAGGAGCGCCCCCGATCAAATTGACTAAGCGATTGATACAATTGCATATATATTTCCTGAACAACATCATCTACATCCGACTTTTCCTCGATTAAAAAGTGAGCTGTCTTATACACATCTTCAATTGTTTTATCGTATAGTTCACTATATGCTTCCTGATTTCCTAATAACGTCTGCTCGATAAGATAACCATATTCAGCTTCTTTCTCCATCCTTCATCCCCTCCTTCCTTATGTCGTACACTATATATTGGCAAGAACAGAAAATTTCGTTCGATTTTTTTGAAATAAATTTTTCATAACGTTTTCTTATAACTCTTCATAACCATTATATAATTTTCCAATTTATGATGACCTTTTAAAATAAATTATAGAATCTACTTTAGGAGGACAGATCATGAAAGCAATTATTGTAACTGCCTTTGGAGGCCCTGAAATGATGAAATATACAGACGTAACTATGCCGTCTATTAACGCGAATCAAGTTTTAATTCGCGTTGTCGCAACAAGTGTGAACTTTGCTGATATTAAATCTCGATATGGAAAAAAGGGCACCGGGAATCTTCCTTTTATACCTGGTATAGATGCTGCTGGAATCGTAGAACAGGTTGGGGCTAACGTAACGAATATTAAGGTAGGACAGCGCGTTATTGCTTTTCCAGTTAACGGATCGTACGCCGAATATGTTGTAGCAAATGAAGAACTTACTTTTGTATTACCAGATGAAATTGATTTTGAAACGGCTGCAGCCTGTCCGATTGTTTCGTTTACAAGTTATACACTGCTAGCAAATATTGCAAGGTTACAACAAGGCGAAACTGTACTGATCCATGCCGCTGCAGGAGGAATTGGTACAACAACTATTCAACTCGCTAAAATTTTAGGTGCTGGAAAGGTCATTGGAACAGTTGGAAATGAAGCAAAAAAGAAAATTGCTTTAGAAGCCGGAGCAGATCATGTTATTTGTTATAAGGAAGAAGACTTTGTACATAAAATGAATGAGATTACGAATGGAGAAGGTGCAGACGTTATATTGGATTCTATTTCCGGTACCATATCAGAACAAAGCTTGCAATGTCTTGCTTTCTATGGGCGCCTCGTCCATTTTGGAAATGCAAGCGGTAATATCGGAACATTTCAGACAAAAGATTTACATGCAAGCTGCCGATCTGTTCTTGGCTTTAGCTTTGGAACAACTCGAAAAAAACGACCTCATTTACTCGGGCATACTGCAGAGCAAATATTTCCTCTTTTAAGCAATGGTAGCCTACAAATTAAAATCGGAAATCATTTTTCACTTCAGGATGCAGGGAAAGCACATGAATGGGTCGAAAGTAGACAAAGTACCGGAAAAGTTTTATTAAATGTTCAGCCAACATAACATGATTCTCTTTCAAGCGGAGGTACCTTTCATGGGATCAAGAATTATGCATGTAATTATAGCGAATTTGGTTGCAAAAAAATTAGAGATTCAAGACAAAACTTCTTTCCTACTCGGAGGAATTGCGGCAGATGCAGTTCATTCAAAAGAGGAAAAAGAAATATCGCACTTTTATAAAGGCACAGTAAAGAATTATACAAGAAAAATTGATTATGAAGCATTCCTACATAAATATAAGGCGTACAAAGATTCTCCTTTCATATTAGGATATTACACACATCTCATTGCTGATGATATATGGCTGCAAGGCTTCTATCTTCCCTGGCTCAAAAATCGAATCGATCATGATCCTAATATCCTTTCTTTGTACCATCACGACTTTAAGATTTTAAACGGAAAGTTGCTACATTATTATGATAGGGATAAGAACTTATTTCATATCTTAAATATGAACGCGAATTTGATAGGTATTGAGGAAGTACCAGGGGAACACATCCATTCTTTTAAATCATTAGTGTTTGAAGATATGCTGTACTCACAGCAAGATTTATATGAGCCTCTACAAGTATTTACAATGAATCAAATTATTGGTTATATAGAAACTTCTCTTCATAAGAGTGTGTTTTATTTAGAACAGCTGCGTATTACCTGATAAAGTGAAACTTTAATCAGTGGGGATTTGCTTCATCCCCCACTGATTATCAGCCCTCACCAATCGGGCTTTTACGGGCAGTCTATCTCCCACCTAACTTCTTTGCTTTCGCTGAATTTTGAAGTGGGAGTATTACTGCCCGTTAATGCGGGATAAAGAAAAGCCGTGGCTACATCATATTCGCAGCTACGGCTTTTCCCATTTATCTAGGCTTTTTCTTTCCAGTGAATGCTGGTTTCTTTTTCTTTGGAGCTTTCGGTTTCGATTCAACAAACGATCCTTTAAACATTTCTTGTTTCTTGAACTGAATACCTAGCTTCTTCGCAAATTGAAGTAACTTCTTCTCTTCTTGTGGTGTCACAAGTGAAATGACCGTTCCTTCTTTCCCCATACGTCCTGTACGTCCTGAACGATGAATATATTGATCCAGCGTATCTGGCAATTCTAAATGAATAACGTGTGTTAAGTCATCAATATCTAATCCACGCGCTGCGATATCTGTTGCTAATAAAATCTCTACTTTGCCTTGACGGAATGCACGCATTGTTGCTTCACGTTCTTGTTTGCTCGCTTCCGCATGAAGAGCCGCTGCTTTCATCTTACGGAATTTCAATTTCTCAGCAATTTCATCTAAACGGAACGGATCATTTAAGAAAGCAACTGCTTTTACATCACCAGTATGCATAACTTTACGAACAAAATCATTTTTTTCCCGGCGTTCACAAACGATATACGTATGTTCAACAAGACTCTTCGTTTCTGTTCGTTTCACACGAATAAATTGCGGCTGAACTGCAAAATCACGTGCTACTTCTTCTGCATCTTTTGTCATTGTTGCCGAGAAAAATACGACTTGACGATCACGCATTGTCGATTTAATTACATCGGCCACGGCATCAATCATCTTTTGTTTTACAATTTGATCAAACTCATCAAATACAATCGTTTTCACTTCATGCATTTTCAATTTCTTCATACGGATTAGTTCTAAAATACGTCCAGGTGACCCAACGATTACTCGTGGATGTTTCTTTAGCTTCTCTACTTGACGCTTAATATCTGCACCGCCAATTAAAGATGCACCTGAAATCTCAGTACCTGCCGTAAACTTTTGTACTTCTTCATGAATTTGCATCACAAGTTCACGCGTTGGTGCTAAAATGACCACTTGAGGTTGTTTCACTTCAGGGTTAATTTTATGTAAAAGTGGTAATAAATACGCTAATGTTTTACCTGTTCCTGTTGGAGATTCAGCAATAACGTCTTGTCCTTCTAAAATCGTTGGAATAGCTTGCTTTTGAATTTCAGTAAACTCTTTAAAACCAGCCTTCTCCCAAGCTTGTTGCAAAAATGGTTGCATTTCTTTTATCATTTCTTTTTCTCCTTTATCTCTATTTTTGAAGAAATTGTTGTATTATTCGCATCGTTTCTATCATATGAGAAATAACAGTTACTAAGTCATCGACATGATCTTCTGTAATCGCTTTTTGAAATAAGATGTCTACTTTATTATGATATGAAATCGCTTGCTTATTATATTCGTATGAAATTTGCTGCGTAATCATTCGTTCTTTTCCCCATATGGATTGTAGCAACGCTTCGATTTCTTGGCAATCTTTTTCTGGATGCCCCATAGAAAATTCAAAGAAAAGTTTCATTTCACAGCCAGGAACAAAATTTGGTACCGCTAATATCTCACCTGATAAATTCTTTGCATCAACTGATAATAAAAAAGTCGCTTCCACTAATGGCTCTATATATTCTGTGAGCTGAAACGAAATGGTATACGTACGACTAAATGATGCCAGATCCATTATATCCTTTCGATTCGTTACAACGATATCAGCATGTAAATCAAAATCATATACAGCTCCTTCAACGACAACTTTTAAATTTTCAAAAACAGTTGGATCAAACATATATTCCTCCAAAAAACAAGCGCCTTTCCATCGAAAGGCGCCGTATGATGTACGTATAGTTTACCGATAAAAGAGAAGAAATACAACCTTTTAGAATAAACCTACTGCTTTTCCATCTTCATTTACGTCCATTTGCAAAGCAGCTGGTTTCTTTGGAAGGCCTGGCATTGTTAACATTGTTCCTGTTAATGCAACGATAAAGCCAGCACCAATAGATGGTTTAAATTCTCGAATTGTCACAATAAAGTCAGATGGACGTCCTAGTTTTGTTGGATCATCAGAAAGAGAATACTGTGTTTTTGCCATACAAATTGGTAAGTTACCCCAACCTTCTGCAGCAAATTGCGTTAATTGTTTGCGAGCTTTTGGCGCAAATTCAATATCTTTTGCACCGTATACCTTTTGAGCAATTGTACGAATTTTCTCTTCTAACGGAAGCTCTAAATCATATAAAGGTGCGTATGTATTCTCACCTTTTTCAATTACTTTTAATACTTTCTCTGCCAGGTCAACACCGCCTTGACCGCCTTTTTCCCATACTTCCGTTAAAGATACTTCATAACCGCGCTCATTGCACCACTCTTGTAAGTATACAACTTCTTTATCCGTATCTGTAATGAACTTGTTAATTGCGATAACAAATGGAACACCGAATGCTTGAATTGTTTCAACATGTTTTTGTAAGTTTTCCATACCTTTTGCTAACGCATCAACATTCTCTTCTTTTAATCCATCTTTCGCTACGCCGCCATGCATTTTAAGGGCACGAATTGTTGCAACAATAACAACTGCTTCTGGTTTGATTCCTGCTGCACGTGCTTTAATATCTAAGAATTTCTCAGCACCTAAATCCGCACCAAAGCCAGATTCCGTAATCACATAATCACCTAATTTTGCTGCCATTTTCGTTGCGATTACACTGTTACAGCCGTGTGCAATGTTAGCAAATGGGCCGCCATGAATGATTGCTGGTGTATTTTCTAACGTTTGTACTAAATTTGGTTTTAACGCATCTTTCAATAACAGTGTTAATGCACCTTCTACACCTAAATCTTTTACTGTTACAGGTTCGTTATCCATGTTATAAGCTACAACAATACGTGCTAAACGTCCTTTTAAGTCTTGTACATCTGTCGCTAAGCAGAATACAGCCATAATTTCAGATGCAACTGTAATATCAAAGCCGTCTTCACGCGGCACACCTTGCACTGGTCCGCCAAGGCCGATTACAACATTGCGAAGTGCACGATCATTTAAATCTACACAACGTTTCCATACGATTTTACGCGTATCGATACGCAAATCATTTCCTTGTTGAATGTGATTGTCAATAAATGCTGCAAGTGCATTATTTGCAGTTGTAATCGCATGAATGTCACCTGTAAAGTGAAGATTAATATCTTCCATTGGTACAACTTGCGAGTAACCTCCGCCTGCTGCACCGCCTTTTAATCCCATAGTTGGTCCAAGAGATGGTTCACGAAGCGCAATCACTGCTTTTTTACCGATTTTATTAAACGCTTGTCCTAAACCAACTGTTACCGTTGATTTCCCTTCCCCTGCTGGAGTAGGGTTAATCGCTGTAACTAGTACAACTTTTCCATCTTCTTCTCCTTGTAAGCGCTTAAAAATATCAAGAGATAGTTTCCCTTTATAATGACCGTACGGCTCTAATTCTTCTTCTAAAATGTTTAATTCTGCTGCAATCTCTTGAATTTTCTTCATACTTGCTTCTTGTGCAATTTCAATATCAGATTTTACTGTAGTAGTTGCTGCCATATTCCCTAGTCCCCCTTTAATTGTTTCTGAAAATATTGTATCAGTTTTTTGTATTTTCTGCACTTATAATCCACCTTTACAATAAAACTTCTATCCGTGAGGATTATTGCCCATTAGTAGCAAGAAAAGTTACTTCTTTTGAAACATAAATACCCACATAAATGTTAAAGCTTGCTGCAATTCAAGCGGAAGTTGTCCAATCATCTTTTCGTTTACCCCTCGTTTATATACTCCCATTCCATCTACCAAATATAACCCCTGCTCCTGTGCAAGTTTTTGAAACTCCCATGGCATCATTGTGTTACAAACGACATTTTCCCCATATAAACGTGGATAGCTATTCTCACGTGGTTTTGCAGTTGGTCCTAAAATAGCAATACAGGCAAAACCTTCTTTTCCTAACACTCTCTTTATTTCTTGCAACGCTTCAAGAGGTGCTTCGGTCCATTCTAATGAATTTACCGCTAACACGGAGGCAAACTCCCCATCTTGAAACGGCAACGAAGTAAGATCACCCACTATAAATGATAAATTAGAATGTTCACCTCGACTTTTCCCTTTTTCAATCATTTGCTCCGATAAGTCGACACCACAAGCTTTGTAACCAGCTTTACTTAGTTTGTATGTACCATATCCATCCCCGCACCCTACATCAAGAACGGTTTCTCCGCTTCGTATATATTTTTGAAAAAACGGAATAATTGTACTGCGGCTACCATTATCCCACATTTCTTGACTATTTTGACTCCAGAAATCCGCATTATCATCCCATTTTTGCTGCGCTGCTTCATGCCAATTAAACTTCATTATTTTTTCTCCCACCTTTCCATTTTACATCTATGTAAAAGTCATTCTACACCATTTTACATTTTTCCTGTTTATTCTTAAGAAGAGATGGATAATATAGCAACAGATAATTGTTTCTCCATTTTTTTCTTTAGTTGTATATAAATAATAAGCATGTTTTCTTATTTAATAAAAAATACTAAGCATACCCTAATTCGAAAGAGAGGGACATTCCTTGCCGAAAAAACGAACACATCATCTAAAAAGCGGAGAAAAACAGGAAGAATATGCAATAGAAATTACCCCTCAGCGACTTCCAATTAGACGTCGTCGTAAAGAAATTCATAAAGAAGAAGAGCGGACGGACATCGGTAACATTGTTGGATACGTTGCATTATTTCTCTCCTTATTTTCAATTGCTTTCTATCCCATTACACTTGGATCGCTTTCCATTTTAATTGGACTTCTTGCTGTTCATTACGAAGCAAAAACACTCGGATATACAGCCATTGGTTTTGGAGGATTTTCTTTACTGTTTAGTTTATTATATCCGTTCTTCTTATCAGCACTTTAAAAAACACTTGTTTGATACAAACTATTTACACACCAAGAAAAAGGAGTGAATCTGTCACTCCTTTTTCTTATGTAAGGGATGCAACAATTGTTACATCCCTTATGCGCCAGGTGCATATTAACGAAATAACATCACATAACCGCAGCTACTACAATGATAAGCAGTAATTTCTTGAAACACTGGATAATTCTCCTCATCTCGCTGTTCAATAAATACTTTTTCAAAGCGATACATATTCGGTGCATATGCCCAGTCTTGTTTTGTACGAGCATATAAGGTGGACGAAAAAAAATCTTCACCCCCGCAAACCATGCAAATCTTATTCACCATAACTCCCTCCCTAAGCTTGTCTTATCCTAACTATATGAAAGAGAGTACAAAAAAAAGACCTTCTACATTTTAGAAAGTCTTTTCAGAGGAAAAGAGAAACATGCCGAATATCCCAACAGCGCTATACGTCTTCTTTATCTCTGTTTCTGTTTGAAACGTCTGCTCTATCTTTATAAAAAATACGCCGTTTCGAACATCCTTACTAACAAACTCCATTTTCTCTTCTTTTTGATCTTTTTTCTGCGTACAATTAAAATCTACTTCATTACACACAATTGAATATTTGTCTTCTAAATGCTTTTGAAAATCCGCTTCTTTCGGACATGTTAATAGCATGATTGCGACAAGTATAATACTACTAATACCTACTATAATAAAATTCTTCTCCATTTTATCTCCTTTCAAAAAAGAAAACTTGACTCATATCGTCAAGTTCTCTTAATCCATTATCCACTGCCACTCTTGCTCTTTCTTATCAAAGATAAGCCATCCTGTTTTAGAAGCTTCACTTTTCAAATCTTCTAAACCATCTAAGACTTCATTTGTACTTTCATACGAACCGATGACATAAACAGGAATCTCTAAACCGCGTCTTGATTCTATTTTTCCGGCTAAATCTAAGTATAAGCCATCTTCCATAAATGGCAGAAGTTCAAGAATAACCTCTTTTGAAATTGCTGGATAAATTTTCGATTTTTGAAAGAATGCGAATCGTTTTTTTCCAAATGAGCCAAGTTTATAAGGAATTACCTTACTAAGCATACCAATAAATTCCTGCATTCTTCGATAGTACACTTTATTATACCATCCGTCATCGTGAGAAAGATAAACAAATCTATTTTTCAAAAGCGGGAAAAAAGCCTTCCCAAGCGGTTCCTTTTTGTGCGCCAAATAAAGCAATTCTGCAATTTCTTTTGGCGCCAATTCATCCAAGTCATTTACATCATCAAAATCAATCCAACAAAATTCCTCAAACTCCTCGACATCTGCTGAAATTAATTTATGTATATTCTCTTCTTCTACATATTCGAATAAAGTATGATAATGAAAATCCGTCCATTCAAAACTATGCTTTAAAAGCAGCATTTGATGAAGCGGTGAAGGAATATTGTTTGCAAACTCCTCAAACGTAATTCCAGATGTGATAAAACAATGATTGCGACGATTACCATTAATATAAATCATATTTTTGATTTGGTCAGATCCTCCAGACAAAGCACCTAGCCACCTTCGTTTTATATGTTTCAATACTATAGGATATTTTATCACGAAAATTTTTAGAAATATAGAAAAAACTACAAAAACTATTTACATTTTTATGAGTTTTATTACATCTCCATTACAAGAAAAAATGCCTGTTTATAAACAGGCATTTTTCATGCGATTTCATCTGGATTTTTTGGATAATGTGATTGGTCTTGCTTTTTATTATTTTGAAACATGGACTGAATTTTATCAATGGTTTGCGGTGCAAGTTCAATTACTTTCTCTGCCAAATGCGTTGCATTTTGTAAATGAAGAATATTTACGCCATCCTTATTTACAACAAGAAAAGCCACCGGTGTAATAGAAACTCCACCAGCACTACCACCACCAAATGCAGGATGACCTTGTACCTTTTGTACATCATTTGCTGAAAAATCTGATCCACCTGCTCCAAAACCAAACGCTACCTTTGAAACAGTTAATACAATGCCGCCATCAGCTGTTTGAACAGGCTCACCGACAATTGTATTTACATCAACCATTTCTTTCAAATTTTCCATAGCTGCTTTCATCAGCCCTTGAATTGGATGATCCACCGTTCATAACCTCCTTTTTCATATCCTTCCTAGTTTTTCCTAAACGTTGTGAACTAAACATACATTTTTGTTGATTTTCAAAATAATACGTACTAATATTTAGAAAATATAAAAAAAGGGGGAGCAAACATGATTCGCAAATTAACAGAACAAGATCATGAACAAGTAATTTCGTTCCTAAAGAAAGAAGCTGCATTTAATTTATTCTTAATCGGTGATATTGAGGCATTTGGATATGATCAAGACTTTCAAGAACTATGGGGGCAATTTACAATAGAAAATGAATTACACGCTGTCTTATTGCGTTTCCATGATTCCTTTATCGCCTATGCTGGGGATTCATTCCAGCCAGAAGCATTCATTAATCAATTTCTTAATTATGACCATATTAAACTCTCTGGAAAATCAGAGGTTGTCGAACAGTTTGAAAATCTCACTAACTTAAAACTTGGTAAAAAAATGCACACATACTTTTGTGAATGTACAGCTGAAACACAGTTAGTCAAAGATACAAGCAAAGAGGATATAAAAATAGCAACTGCCTTAGACGTAGATCGTATTATGCAATTACGAAAACAAATTACTGAATTTGAACTGGCAGACAATAGTGGAAAACTCCTGCGCCAAGCAATTGAAACAAACACAGGCCGGACATATTACATAGAGAAAAACGGAGAAATCATCGCATGTGCGTCTACATCTGCTGAAAATTCATTATCCGCTATGGTTGTAGGTGTATGCACACATCCCAATCACCGCGGCAAAGGGTATGCTTCGCAAATCGTAAGTAAAATGATTCAAAATTTTATTGCGGAAGGAAGAGCGCTTTGTTTATTTTACAGCAATCCTGCTGCTGGACGAATTTATAAACGTTTGGGCTTTGAGGATATTGGAACTTGGACGATGTATCGCTAAAACGAAACTGCCATCAGCATAGGATATCTTCATTCCCCACTGATGGCAACTTCATTATATTCATGTTAAATCCTATCTCATGATGCTCTCGTCCTCCCTAAAGAAAGGGGAAGTTTTATGTCGTTTTTTAACTTATATATTACGTATACCCTTCTTAGATATAACCTTTTATCCCCTGTTCAAATGCTTTTCTATCATTATTCCTTAACCCAAATAATGCTTCTTGGCTCTAATTATTGCGGAATTCTACTTTTCTTCCTAGTTTATTTACTCTCACGCCTCAAACTCATAACAACTTGCCTTTCAACAAATCCCATTTCTTTATACAACTCTTTCGCAAAATTCCCTGCAAATACATTCAAACGAATTTCTGAGTAGCCCAGCTTATCAAGTTCATCGACAGCTGTTCTCATAAGCTGACGTGAAAACCCTTGTCCACGATAAGGGTGCAACACATACAATTCATAAATAAAACCTATTTCTTCTCCAGAAAAATAGTCCTTATTGCTCCCAATCAATATCCATCCTTTTAAAATATTATCTTGTTTAACAACAAGATAATATGCTCCTTTTTCTAAAAGTGGCGTCGTAATTTCCAGTACTTTCTCTTGGCTAAACTTACTTGTTTTCATCGTTCCTTCATATAAAGACTCAGCCGAATGAACTAAAATTTTTTCCACATCACTTTCAGTTGCTCTTTGGATCATAAAAACATCTTTCCTCTCTCCTATTAAACATGTAATACCATTCTTAATGTTTTCAGCGTATGTCCATCAAAATCTTCTTCAAACGCATCTACCACTGCAAATCCTTTTGCAGTATAAAATGCTTTTCCTGTTTTATTCTCTGCTTCTACGTTTATATAAATCTTCTTGACACCTTCTAACGTTGTAATTCCTTTACGTAATAACGCTGTTCCCATACCATTCCCTTGATATGCGGGCAATAAGTATATCGCTCCTAACTCAGCTTCATTTTGATGCTTTATTGGTAAAAAATTGGCAAATCCTACAACTTTCCCGTCTACTTCTCCTACAAATAAATGTGAATGTTGTAAACGATGCTTCATCATGTTAGGGGAATAGGCATGCCCTAAAAATTTCTCTTGTACTGCTGCCGGAATAATATCCTTATACGTATCATTCCATGAAGCTTTAGCTACATATTGTACAGATAGAATATCTTCTTCTTTCATCTCACGAATTACAAAATTCATAGAGGCTCCTCCTACTTCTTTTTATACATCTTGTAAATCATTGTTTGAACGTTATAGTATCTATATATATCTATTTTAATTTTTCGCCATCTTTGTCTAGCTCTGCCTCCTAAGCAGTCAGCTCCGCTTTTCTTTATAAGTCGCTGCTATGCAGAATTACTTGCATGTGGTAGAAAAAAGCCCCGACCGCTTCTATGCATGGCCAGATGTACTCGCCCACCTAAAAAGAACGAGGGTTTTTATGTTGATTGTTTAATTTGGATTTATATAGGTAGAAACGGCTTATCTCCTTGCTGTTTTCATTTCTTCCCATTCCTCACGGATCATTCCCATCCGAATTGAATCATAGTACTCTCCATTACTTTTTCACCTTCTAAATACGTTTGTTTCATAGAATCCCCCTATATTTGCTTTCTTATCTTCCATCCAATCAATAGTTGGAAATAACATCAAACCACTCTTCTCTACTTAATACTTGAACTAGATAAATATTATATTTTTTACTAGTTTTATTTATTATAATATTTTTTCTGAAAAATCAAAACAAACCCCTAATTATTTTGTATAATATTGTAAAAATGTATTTTCGGAGGGATATTATGCTAAGGAAACTATGGAAATCTTCTATACAGCTATTAACTGTTTTCATTATGTTACTTATTCTCTTAAACATCCCAGCCCTATTTATAAACGAAAGCAGAAACATTTCATTTCAGCCAATCAAGTTCATACAAGCCATCACTAATATGGGAAAACAAATTTTTTCTGTACACTCGCTTACTTTTCAAATCCCTGCATCTACAGGAAACATGAAAACCGTTTCCTTGTTTCCTACTGTATTAGAACCATACGTATATTCATTTACAATTTTATTTGCTGCCCTATTTCTTTCTTTATTTGTTGCAGCAAGTATTGCTTACCTTTATTTTCTATCATCAAAGCGGATTAAAAATATGATAGAGCGCACTGTTTTCGTATTGGAGGCCATCCCTGATGTCATGATTATGATCTGTCTACAAATGTTTTTTATGTGGTATTTCCGTCAAACAGGTGAATTGCCAGTACATATTATGACATTCAATGAAAACAGAGCGTACATACTTCCTATTATTTGTTTGTCGATACTCCCTACCATTCAAATGTTTCGAATGATGATATTGTACATAGAGGAAGAGCGTATAAAACCGTATGTTGAAGTTGCCTACGGGAAAGGACTTTCATCAAGCTATATCATCCGTATACATTTATTTAAAAACATTTTCATTCACCTATTCCATCATTCAAAAATGATTTTTGTCTTTTTACTTTCCAATTTATTTGTACTAGAATCCGTGTTTCACATGTCAGGCATTATTCAATTCCTTATTTTCACAAATCATTTTTCAACATCCATTACATTTATTGTACTTATAATGATTGTTATGCCTTTTTACCTTTTATTTCAAATTTGTTCTTACTTTATGAAAAGATGGCAAACACAAATGAATGGAGAGATTATATGAAGGCTATTTGGAAATCAAAACGTTTTGTTATCGGATTAACATATATAGTTGTACTTGTCATCGCTAGTTTTATTTACGGCTTTTACTTCAAAGAAGATACTTTAAAACCAATGAGACTGTTATACGATGAGAATGGAGAATTAATTGCCGCCTCGCCATTTTCACCAAAGCAAATGCCACCGCTTGGTTCAGATCGTTTTGGTGAATCTATTTTTCTCCAAATACTAGACGGTGCGAAGTTTACGATTTTATTCGCGATTGGAATTAGTTTATTACGAGTTTTCCTTGGTACAATACTTGGTGTGTTATTAAGCTTATATGTAACGCGATTAAAATCTTTTGTAAAAACATGTACAGAAGTATTTTATTATTTACCAACCGTTTTCATTGCATATATATTAATGCAGCCTATGGACAAAATGATTTTTTCAAACTTAGATAGTAAACTCGACGTGAACTTTTCTCTTCTATCTTATCAAGCTATCGTTCTTGTCCTTGTTGTTTTACCTACTATAACAACATATGTATCTTCTGAAATTGATGAATTTATGAAACAAGACTATATTTTAAGCTCACAATTAATGGGCGCCAGTCGTCTCTATATTGTTCGTATGCATTTACGCGTAGTATTAAAAGATCGTCTTTTCTTATTATTTATGCAGCACATTGTGCAAACACTTCTGTTAATTATGCACCTCGCGCTAGTAAATCAATTTATCGGAGGGGTACAAAAGAAAAGTGCAGATTTAGCAGAAGATAAATTTATTTCACTTTCTAACGACTGGGCAGGACTTATTGGTCTCAACTATTTTGAACTAAACGTATCTATGTGGATTGTTTTTAGTACACTTATTGCTTTATTTTTAACTATTCTTGTCTTAAAACTAATGACAACAGGAGTACAAGATGCTTTAACCAAACAAAAATATTCTATAAAAAAAATGGAAAGACACAAAGAAACAAATCCACACATACAAAACAAGCATTCCTTCACTTTTGCTAATAATAAATAACAACCTTATCATTCCTTTTCAAAAACACAAAAGAGGATTTTCAAAAAGGTCTGCTTTTTGAAAATCCTCCTCTTTTTTATATTTCCTTATGAAATGAATAACTCACCTTCTCATATCCTTCTCTCTCATAAAAACGATGTGCATCTACTCTTGGAAACGCTGAAGTTAATACGACACAAGTACAATTATTCTCTTGCCCCCACTCTTCAATATACGAGAGTAGTTTTTCTCCATGTCCTTTTGAACGATGTGCTTCTGCTGTAACAAGGTCATATATAAAGACATGTTTCGCATTATAAAAATTTGTACAAATTGCCACTCCGGCTAAGCTCACTACTTCTCCTTCATGATTAAACAAAGCAAATAGACGATAATTTTCTTCTTGCATCCTTTCTAAAAGAGACAGCACTTCTTCTCTAGAGAGTTTAGGTCGCAGTTGTTGTAATACTGGTAGCACCTTGCAAAATTCTTGTTCTGTTTTTACCTCTCGTACATGTGTATTCATAATCTTCCCCTCCAACTATTTATCAAAAATTCAAAATGTTTTATGATTGTATTATAGAAATCATATGCCCCTTTTATAAGTGACAGTTTCACTCTTTTTTACAAGGGCAGTTTGAAAGGTTGATAACAATGGAACTCACCATCCCATTAGACTCAAAAAGTAAAATACCTCTTTACATACAAATTTATAACTACATGAAAAAAGAAATCTTACAAGGAAAAATTGAATTCGGTAGTCGCCTGCCATCTCATCGGAGTTTATCTTTGCAGCTTAATGTAAGCCGTAATACAGTGGAATATGCCTATCAACAGTTAATAGCTGAAGGATATGTAGAGAGTAAACATAGACGTGGTTTATTTGTGGCGAGTATAGATTACAATATGATTCGAACAACAAATAATAAAAATATAGTAAATAGAAAAAAATCTGTTCAGGAGAATTTTCGTTTTGATTTCAGTCACGGAAGCATAGATACCTCTTCCTTTCCATTGTCTACTTGGAAAAAGATCACAAATAATTGTCTCTTAGAATATGAGAATGATTTGTTTACAAAAGAAGATCCTCAAGGCGAATGGCAACTACGTTCTGAAATTTCTCGTTATCTCTATCAAGCACGCGGTGTTGAATCTACTCCAGAACACATTGTTATTGGAGCGGGTACACAACCTCTTCTTTGGTTACTTTTGCAATTACTTGGTTATGAGAACAACTATGCAATGGAAAATCCAGGATTCCACCGCGTAAGAGCTGTCATGCAAAGCTGCGGCTTACATATACGGCCAATTTCCCTAGATGAAAAAGGGATTCATATTTCTTCTTTATATGAAAGTGGTGCGAATGTCGTATATGTAACACCGTCTCATCAATTTCCATATGGAATGATTATGACGCTTTCTCGCCGAATGGAACTACTCAAATGGGCTAACGACAATAACGGGTACATTATAGAAGATGATTATGACGGTGAATTTCGTTACACAGGAAAACCGATTCCTTCCTTACAAGGGTTAGATACTAACGGGCGTGTCATTTATATGGGCACATTTTCAAAATCATTTTTACCTTCATTCCGAATGAGTTACATGGTTCTTCCGCAAACTCTACTAGCAAACTATCAACATGATGGAACCATTTTCAAGCAAACCGTCTCCAAAATACAGCAGCTTACGTTTGCAACATTTATGAAAGAGGGGTATTGGGAGCGACACTTAAATCGAATTCGTACTGTATATAAAAAGAAACATCACTTTTTAGTACATACCATCCAAAAAGAGATGGGACCTCTAGTAGATATCATAGGTTCTGATTCTGGTCTTCATATTGTATTACACGTTCATAACGGGATGAATGAACAAGAGCTTATAAATAAAGCGGCAGAACAAAGCGTAAAGGTATATCCTTTATCTCCGTATGATATGGTAAATAATCTCCAGAAAAAGTCTTACGTTTTGATGGGATTTGGAGGAATATCCATAGCTGACATTCCCTGTGCCATTCAATTATTGAAGAAAGCTTGGTTTTAATTAATTGCTTTTTTTCCATTATTTCTATAAATACCGTATAATTATTTTAATGTTCTGACAAACAATTCTATATACCTATGATGTTACAGAATCTTTTTTCTTCTCCTATCGTTTACTATCTGTTCAAGGAAGCATTTATCTATAGTAACTGTTTGTTCTTAGAATACGTGCCAAAACGACATATTTTTACAGTCTTAGTAATTGTTATCGTAGAATAAGAAACATACAATATGGACACTTATTATAGCCAATAGGGGGGGATGTTTAAACTGATGGATATAATCATGACGTGTTTAGGTTTGACTGGTTCGGTATGTTTAGCAATCGTAAAAAGACATAGAGAGGGTAAAGATAAACAAGATATTATACTAACAGCAATAGGTATTTTTCTATTATGTTTATTTTTGATTTATGTTGGAAACAAAGACTTAAATAGATAATCTGGCAATAGAGGTGAAAAGAACTGGCAATCATATATCTATTACTCATACCCACAGTAGGATTATTTTTCTTAATTGTTGGGAAACCTTTACTATCTATATTAACTTTCTTTATATTAATCTTAGGAAAATCAATATACGATAACAAGAAGAGTAAGTAATAAAACTGGAAATATAGTAAATCTATAAGTAAAGGAAGACTGAAATTCGATAAACAAACACTAAGGGTAACACTATAAAACTATGGTAGAGCGTTAGCTGAAAACATGTTACCATCAACTTGCTTTTTGGGGAACGAAAGCATCTGGCCGTGCATAGCAGCGACTTATATATGTTAAAAAATTAAAATGGCTTTATATAGATGAATAGAACGCCCATCTTTTTTTAATTCACACACTATAAAAAGGAGACTATAATATGCAGATTCAAAACAAATGGAGTAAAAAAGACAGCGATTATATTAGAAAACAACTCATTTCATTCAATAACTCACAAGTTTCAGGAAGTAAGCAATCGCTTGTGAAAGACGTCTGTTTAACAGTAAAAAATGAGAGTGAAGAGGTCGTAGCTGGTCTAATCGGTGTTATTTTTTGGCAATGCCTACATGTTGATATTTTATGGGTCGATGATAGCCTGCGTCACCAAGGTTATGGCAGTAAACTTCTATTGGAAGCCGAACGAATAGCGAAAGAGACGGATTGTACACTCATTAAACTTGATACTTTTAGTTTCCAAGCACCCGAATTTTATAAAAAGTATGGTTATGAAGTATATGGTGTTATAGAAGATTTTCCAAAAGGACACACTCACTATTACTTACAGAAGAGAATATAAAATAGAGATTTCTTAAGCTATATAAAAAGGATAGATAACACAGAGACCACTCTGCTTTATCTATCCTTTTCTTTGTTTCATATATAGAAAAAACCTTAGATTATTTATGAATCACTTTCTTCTTAATGGATTTACAACACTAACAATTTTATCATTTTCTTTATATACACGCGGAATTCTTCGATTTAACATACACGTGACTTCATAATTAATTGTCCCTAACATATCAGCAACTTCTTCTACCGCAATCTCTTCATTTCCTTGCTTACCGTAAAAGACTACCTCATCTCCAACATGTACAGGCATCGCTTTCGTTACATCGAGCATAAGCTGATCCATACAAACACGGCCAATAATAGGTACTCTCACACCATTAACTAACGCATACCCTCTACTTGACAGTTGACGACTAAATCCATCCGCATATCCGATTGGAATCGTAGCAACCCACTCATCCCCTGCCGCAACATACGTATTGCCGTAGCTTACCCCTCTTCCTTGTTTAGCCCGTTTCACATGAGCCACTTTGGATTTTAATGTTAAAATCGGCTGAATTGTTACTGTTTTATGATTCACTTCTTTTGATGGATACATTCCATATATCCCTATCCCAACGCGAACCATATTTTGAAATTCATTATTTAGCTCCATTGTTCCTGCACTATTCGAGCTATGAATAAGCGGCAAATGAAGCCCCATATCTTTTGCAATATTTACAGCCTTCTCAAATAAGTCTTTTTGCATCAATGTATATGTTTTGTCTACTTCATCAGCAGTAGAATAATGTGTAAACATCCCTGCTACTTCTACATGTTGCATTGCTTTCAATTCTTGTAGAAACGGTACCACTTCTTCTTCTTGTAAACCAATCCGGCTCATACCTGTATCAATTTTTATTTGAATACGCGCCGTCTTTTTCAGACGCTCTGCTATACAATCAATATTTCTTAAATCGTCAATTCTGTATACGGTCATCATAATATCGTATTCAATTGCGTCTATTATAGCTTCCTCCGGTGTATAGCCCAAAACTAAAATCGGTACTGTTATACCCGCTTCACGGAGTTCAATTCCTTCATCTACAAAAGCAACCGCAATATGACTTACTCCAGCTTCAATCGCCGCTTTTGCAACTTCAATGGCACCATGACCATATCCATTTGCTTTTACAGCTGCCATCATTGCAATATTTTCATCGTTTACACGTTTTTTAAATTCTCTTACGTTATGTTTTACAGCATCTAAATTAACCTCAACAATTGTATTTCTTCCGTATCTTGCAATCATTATTTTAACTCCTAACTGAATAATCCCATTCTATTTATCGTTCAATAGGACCTTTAACACTATAATACTTTTCATTTTCCTAGTCAAACTACTAGAATCTTCAGAATCTTAAGCGTGATATAATACCTGTAAAATCTTATTATAAACAGATGTGAGGAGAAATACAATGTTTGTTCAAGCAGCACTGCACCAATTAGAAATTGCGATTGATTCTACAATACAGATGTTAGAACAGGTTACTTACGATGAGTTACAGCAACGACCGCTCAAAAATAAACGCTCTCTCTTTGAAATTTGCACACATCTATCTCTAATTTGTCATGCTGATCTCCTTATTTTAGCCGAAGCATCAAAGGAAGAGTTAGATATATTTTACATACAACATACACCGCATACGCTTGAAGAGGTACAACAGACAATGAAAGAAGGTTTCCATCTTCTTTCTAAAACATTTCAAGCCTATTCCTTAGCAGAACTTGAAGAAGTCACCCATTCCTACTGGGGCGCTTCCTACTCTCGATTTGAGTGGTTACTTGAAATTGTTGCTCATTTTTATCATCATCGTAGTCAATTACATACCTTATTAGTAGAACATGCAAAAGATCCTCAAATTTCTTTGTTCGAATAAGAAATTTGAGGATCACTTCACTAGAGTTATACAACTCTTCTAAGGTATTATCAACGCCATCGACTTCAAAAAAGAAGAGAAATGGTATCCATCTCTCTTCCACGTTTCTATTGTTCGTTTTTCGTATCTATCGAAGGCAGCTTTTTCTCTTTAAACAACTCTCCAATTGCCCCTAAGCTTCCTAATGTTTCAACGGCGTTTGACGGAAGGAATACTTTATTTGCAGGTCCTTTTGCAATCTCAGTTAGCGATTCAAATGACTGATATGCAAGTACTCGCTCATCAAGTCCTGACTGACGTAACATTTGAATCCGGATTTGTTCTGCTTTTGCAATTTCTTCAATTGCCTTCGCTTCCCCTTGTGCTTCTAATTCTTTCGCTTGTCGTAAACCTTCTGCCTCACGAATGCGTGCTTCTTTATCCCCTTCAGCCATTAAAATTTTACTTTGTTTCTCCCCTTCAGCCCGAAGAACTTTATCTTGTTTTGCCGCCTCAGCTTCAAGAATAATGGCACGTTTATTACGCTCTGCTTTCATTTGTTTTTCCATGGCTGCTTGTATATCTTTTGGAGGGTTAATATCTACAACTTCAACACGTTCAATACGAACACCCCATTTTTCTGTTGCTTCATCAAGTGCTAAACGGATTTCTGTTGAAATTTTTTCACGTCCAGATAATGTTTCATCAAGCTCCATTTTCCCGATAATTTGTCGCATTGTTGCAGATGTAATATTACGAACCCCAAATTCATAATTGGAAATACCATACGTTGCAAGTTCTGGGTCAATAACTTGATAGAAAATAATTGTATCAATCTCAACTTGTACGTTATCTTTCGTAATTACTTTTTGCGGTGGGACGTTTGTTTGTTGGATACGCAAATCATGATAAAGACGTACACGATCGATAACCGGGATAACCATGTTTAAACCCGGATGCATAACACGCTGAAATTTACCTAAACGCTCTACAACACCTACTCTTTGCTGCGGAATAATTTTAATTGATAATGCGATAAATACAATAACAATTAATGCTAAAATAATTGATAATGTTAAACCAACCATTATAATTCACACTCCCTTTTTACGTGCACTACCGTGCTGCTTCTTTTTACAACAATAACTCTTTCTCCATCTAAAATTGGTTCATCTGACACAGCAGTCCACATATCTCCCTCTATTTTCACAATACCATTCGCTTCATTTGTAACCGCTTGCGCAATTATGCCTTTTTTTCCAATAAGCTGATCTACTGCATCTGTATATCCTTTCGCTTCCCGAAAATTTTTAGAAATTCGTTTTGTAAAAAATGTCAAACTAAGACTGACAACAGATGCTATCACAACTTGAAGTAGTAAAGAGTTTGGTACAAATAGGCCAATTAGACCTCCGACCACAGCACCTATCCCAAGCCATAATAAGTAGAACGTTACAGTCAGCATTTCCGCAATAAATAAAAGACCGGCAATGACAAACCAAATCACCCACCCTGTCATGTGCAACCCTCGCTTCCATTCTATTTTTATATGTATATGAGAGAAAGAAAACTTTATCACGTTGCATTGAATAACCAATTTAAAGCTGCAACATCTATTAATAGATGAAAAACATATTAAAATTATATATTAATATATTCTTTATTATACATGATAAACCCTCTCAAAAAGTGACAAAAAATCAAAATCTTCTCTAAAAAGAAAGGTTCTCATTATGCAGTAAGTGATTTACATTACAATAACAAGAAAGCGATGTTTCCGTCTAATTTTATTTAGTTTCAAGAAATTTGAATCACTCCTTGTCTTAACAAGAATAGACATATAATGTTACACATTATATAAGAATAAAAGAAGAGGATAGTGACAGACAGAATAATTCTGTATGTTCTATCCTTTTTTTTGTACAACAAATGACCTCATTTACCACAACAACATTATTTTTTGTTGTTGAACTAACGCCCCCATTACTTTAAATGAACCAATTCACATTTATAATTCCTCTCAAATATAATATAAGTTTATATATTCACAATTCTTCTCTAACAGGTTCTTCACTAAATCTCTTAGATAAATTGTAATTTGTTAATCGATGTGCTTATGTAACCACTGCTCAAATACTTTCAACTGTTCTTCAGTATGAAAGTAATGTTCACCTGCTTCCATGACTTCTAATTCACAACTGTGTTTTTTTGTAAAATAGTTAATAGTTTCAAATTCGCACAGTTCATCCTTGGCTCCATACATAATATATGTATCTGTATTCCATGTATTAATAGGATGTTCTTTTACATAGCATAAATAATCCCAATATAACTTTTGACCAATAGGTGTTTCTATAGTCATTTCTTTTTGCAAAAGCTCTGGTGTTACATTAAACCATTTCATCATATTTTCGATAATTCGTTCCATATTAAATACCGGTGATAAAAATAATGCCTTTTTTAGCACATCGTTTTGATAAGCTAAAAGGCTAAAATAAGCTCCCATACTACATGCAAACACGCTTACTTCTTTCCAATGTTCTTTTGCGTAATTCATAATTATAGATAATTCACTAACACAAAACTGTACTTTACAAGGAGTATTATCATTTTTTCTTTCTCCATGCTCAGGTAAATCAAAGCTTAATACTTGATAACCTTTTTGATTGGCTTCTTCAGCTAATATTTGAATCACTGCATCTTCTTTATTTGACATATTTCCATGTACTGCAATAAAAATTTTTTCACTCTTTTCTCCCCATAAAACTGCGGGAATATTACTAATTTTAAAATTGTCTTTAAGCATATTTCCTCCATAGAATAAGATGTATGGGATTTGCAAAAAATCACATACATTTTATATTCTTCTACTTAGTTTAAATAAATCAAACTATTCATAACTTACCACAAATTAATTATAATATCTCTCTATATCTGTATAACATAGTCTACTTTATATTTTAAATCTTTCTTTTGTCCACCTCTTCAGGAGCTTACAAGTTCTCTTATTTTGATTCCTTATTGAGCTAACCTGCACCGTTAGTGGAAGAAGGATTTTTAAACAACTATATTATTTTTTAAATGACTTTATTGTAAATTAAACAACTTTATTATCTCTGCACATCTGGCACCAGTTATTCATAAAAAGACATTAATAACTATTTACATCTAATTAGTGATGGTATACTTAATTGCTTTACAGGAAAATTTGTTAGGTGATGTCAGTTGGTACTTTTGAGAGATTTAATCCTTCACTTACCATGTTCAATAAATAATTCTTATTATCAGGATGACAAGCAATTAAGTAAGGCTCTTTGTTCATACCAGTGAAGTCATTTCCTTTAAAGTCAACTACAATTCCTCCCGCCTCTTTGACCATAAGTATACCAGAATATAAGTCATCACCCTCAGAGTTATAAAGTATAATACCATCAATATCTCCTTTAGCAAGCATACACCACTGTAAAGTTGGAGCCCAAAGTCTCATCATCCTCTTACACTGTATATACTTTCATCTAAACACCTCTAATTAGAATGAAAATTCAAAAATTAATATATATTCTTATTATAACTAAAGTAATTGTTGCTGTAAATTTGCTTTTCATGAAGATGTGTTGTTATTGTAAATGAGGTCATGCAGAGGTCTATAGAATTAAAAAAGTACACCACTTTCATTAAGTGATGTACCAATATTTATATAATGTGTAACATTATATAAGTTATTTACTCTTAGTAAGGAAAGAGAACTATTAATCATTCTTTATTTTACAGAGTAGAAACATCGCTTTTTTGTTTACGCATATACTTTTTTCTTTTCATCCTTTCCCCCGCATTAACGGGCAGTAAGACCTTAATTGATAAAAACCATCTATTAGCGAAAAGTAAAAAAAGCCACTAATAGATGGTTCACTTTATAGCTTCTTCTAAAGTAAGCTGATTTTCATATAAATACGTAGCATATGGGTTTCCAACATAACGAACATGCCATGGTTCATACATATACCCTGTTACCTCTTCTTTTTCTTTTTCATAACGGATAATAAACCCAAACTTATGGGCATTTTCAGCAAGCCACTTTCCTTCTTTCGTTCCTCCAAAGGAAGGTTCTAATTGAAATTTTGCCGATTGTGATGTAATATCAACTGCTAATCCTGTTTGATGTTCGCTTGTACCAGGAATTGCACTAGACATTGCTGTTTTTGCTTCCCCATCTTGCTTTTTATACATCGTATTTAATGCTTTTTGCCTTTCAAATGAACGAAATGCCGAAACTGCAAATAAAAAGATTTTTTCACGCTTTGCTTGTTGAAACATACGCTCCAATGCTAGAGCTGCTTCTTTACGCATTTTCTTTTTTTCATTGTCGCCTTCATATAAAAAGCGAACTTGGGGTATCACTAAATCTTGTGGCTCATACAAATCAGGCAAGCGTCTCTTCTTGTTTACAAGAACAAGAGTTGAATTTGGATTGTTAACAACCGCAAGTCCTTCTTCTATTTTTGCAGTTGTTTCTTGTACCTTTGGAAACACAATGTTTCCTTGTGCTTCTATCGCTTGTTTTTCTTTATGCTTTACATATTGGGGTATTGCAATCATAATCACTCCAACAACAATGACTATACTAAACAGCATCCATTTTTTTTTCATATAACATCCTTTTATTCTAATAATTTTTTCCACAACACACTTATCAACTTGCACTACAGTTCATATCCGTTGATCATTTCCATCACATACCATGTATTGTTGCCCATTTTTTTACTTCTTTAAACAAATAGAGTACAATTACTTATCTAATTCTAAGAATATTTATACTTCCAACATTTATTTATATAATATAATTATTAGCAAGGATGCTTTATAAAGTGAAACTTCCATCAGTGGTGTTTTTTTCATCCCCCACCTATCTTCTTCGATTTTCTCAATTTTGAGGTGGGGGTCGTATTGCCCACAAATAGCGGGATAAATGAAAATTCGCTATCATTCTTCCAAATCCTTTTTCACAAGATAAAGAAACAACTTTTGTGCAAAATAAATAGCGTAAGCAACACTTGCTTACGCTTAACCATTCACCTTTTCAGCTTGCCAATAATACTCACTAAATGCTTCTGCGAGTGCGTCTATACTACGATCGAGTTCCTCCTCTGTATTATCAACGCCGCCTACTTCAATGAGAATAGCTTGACCGGATAAATCTTGATTGTATACACCATTTCCCGAGCTAAAATCCTTCTGAATAACACCTCGGCTTAATCCAGGATATTTTTCCTTTAATGATTCATGTAGCGCTGTTGCCAGTTGCAGGTTTTTCGCATAATTTTTATTTCCCTTACCAATAACAAATGCCAACTTCGCATATGATTTATCACCAATTGTTTTCATTGTTACTTCTTTTCTAGCACTATCTCTATGCAAATCAAAAAAGTATTGCAGCTCTCTATTATTTGTCATTGCTTCTTGCACAATCCCACGAGACATTTTATAAGAACTGCGATCATTTAATCCTCGGCTCACCAACATCTTTCCAACATCTGTTTTATCATTCGTTGCACCTATTCCATAATTTTCTAACTTTTCACGAAATCTATCCCCGAATACAGAAATGTTCTTTACTGAGCTCGTTGCTTTATTTGGATCTGGATTATTCGTTAAATTTAACAATGGTAAATATGACTCCCAACTATGCGTATGATAAATAAATGCTACTTTTCGATTTCCTGTCGTTTGTGCTGGCTTCTTTTTCTCTTCAGGTGATTCGTTTTTTTGAGATTGTTCTTGTTCCCCCGTCCGCTCTTTTACAAGCTCTTCTAAAGGTACACTTGATTCAATCGGTAAATTTGTATAATTTGTTCCTTCTCCAGCAATTACAATTTCCGTGTCATATTTCGAAAGTCCTGGAAGCTCTATTCCTATTAGACTACGAACGTCATCAAAGCGAATATTTGTCGCGGCAGATAAAATAAAAGAAGAAATCGAAAAATCTGTATTTAAATGGCGATATTCTTGTGTAAAATAACGATTTTCTGAACCAAGCACATACATATATCCATTCATTGAAAGCTCATTTAACCATTTATATAAATACGTTGACTTCGTTTCTTTTAATGATGTCACGATCATACTAACAAACAAAAAAGCAGCCATCATACCCAATAAAAGTAAAAAAATAAATTTCGGAAGACTTGTCCGTTTCACATAAAAATAGCTTCGACTCATTAGATCACCTCTCTCTATGAACATATGTACAAGCTACAGAGAATAGACCAACTGAAATTTGGCAATATTGGCATTGAGGTGAATGAAATTGAAGCTGATGATTGGATTATTTCCTATTGTGTTATCGTGTTTCTTTGTTTTACTTACGGTACATTCAACGTTATTTTTGCAAAAACTGATTAGACTTTCCTCTAGGAATACTTAAACATGTCCATTCTTTTTCTTTCAATAGTTTTCCAATATAAATAATTTGTCCAACATGTGAAGCATAGTGGGCAATTTGTCGTTCAATCGCTTGCATCACAGTATGCGGCTCTCGGCGTATATATACTGTTTTTAGAACATCATGAACTGTAATAGATTCCAACGCCCGAAATACAAATAACCATCCTTCTTCCCAAGCATGTAACAATTCTTCTTTTGAAGCGTATCCACCTTCAAACTCATCATCACGATTTCGATCTTTCTTTTCCCCATCTGTCATTAAGAAATTTGTCCATCGTGAACGCATATTACCATATAAGTGTTTTACAAGAATCGCAATACTATTTGCTTCTTCATGGGGAATCCAGCACATCTCCTCATAAGTAAGCTGTGAGAACGTTCGATCCCCTTGCTTTTTTATAGCTTGAAAATTTTCCACGACACACTGCAAATACGCTTTTGCTTTGTCCACTTTTCTCCTCCTATTTTTAGCTAATCGTTGTCCCATTCGGCACTTCCATACCCGGTTCTAGTAAAATCACATCTCCTTTTTCAGGGACACCGCCAAGGACAAGGACTTCAGATTTGAATCCAGCTACTCGTTTGGGCGGAAAATTAACAACCGCAACAACTTGCTTTCCAATAAGCTCTTCCGGTTCATATCGTTTCGTGATTTGTGCACTTGACTGTTTCATTCCAAGTTCACCAAAATCAATCTCTAGTTTAATTGCAGGCACCCTGGCTTCTGGAAATACTTCTGCTCGGTAAATTGTTCCAATACGAATATCTAATTTCATGAAATCTTCAAAGGTAGCCATTTCTATATTCCTCCTAAATCCATTTTGATTTATCAACATATAAGTCGTTGCTATGTAGAACAAAACATGACCTGATCGTTTTCTCCCTTTGTTTGAATCCTTGCATTTGGCAGGAAAAGACCCTCATCACTTCTATGCATGACCAAATGCTCTCGTCCAACAAAAAGAAAGCGCCTTTTATGTCTTTATTCAATCTGTATATATATTAGACAATTCCCTTCATTTTCCTTCACAACAGAAAAATGCTTACACACCTTTCTGTTAAACTTCCTGCAATGCTTTCGAACTATATATTCATTTTATTTTTTTGATATACAAGTCGTTGCTATGCAGGACACACCATGATCGCTACTCGCTTTCTTCTTTTGTTTTAATGGTAAGAATATGCCCTGACCGTTTCTATGCGCGGCCAGATGCTCTTGTCCTCTCCTAAAAAGAAAGGAAGTTTTTATGTCGTTTTTTAGCTTATATATAAATAAAAAAATCCATCTCTAATTTCCAGAGATGGATTTCCCTCTTACTCTACAATTTCCACTTCACGTGAATTTTTCATTTCTTCTACATGTATAACGCGAAATCCATGATTTTCTAAATCTGTTAAAAGTGCTTGTAATTCTTCTGCCGCAAATGCTTCTCCTAATGTAAACGCAATTCTACGTACATATAGGGCATTATTATCAAATGTCATTAAACTTTGAATCCCACTATACTTTTTCAATACAGTTGATAGTTTTTGAATAGCCCCATTATAATCTTGTGTTCCTATCATAACTGAATATACACTAGAATGAAGACCCCATGCATCTTCTAGTAACTCAAACACTTTTTTATGCGTTAAAATTCCAAGAAAGATTCCGTTATCATTCACAACAGAGATATATGGTAATTCCTTAATTGTAAAGAAAACTTTAAAGAATGAAGAGTCTTCTTTTACATAACCATCTTTATTGCGCAATAATTCTTTCACATTATCATCTAAAGATCCTTTGTATTCTAAAACATCCACCTTGTAAATATTCCCCAAAAATATTTCTTCTTTTTCATCTAGAACTGGAACACATCGATATCCCGTTTTACTTAAATGATCTAATGCTTCTTGCAATGTATATGTTTCCTTACAAAATAACACTTCTTTTTTTAAAACATAGTTTCCCTTTACTCTCATAAAAATCCCCCTTATGTTAAAATAATTTCTGTGACATAAATATATAATATTTTTAGACAAAAATAAATAAATTTATTTAATTTTTCTGAATTCTATTCATTATCCGTCACAAATTCTTCTTAAACCTTTCATTTTTCCAACAAATATCGAGGGAAATACTATATAAAAATTTTCTTTCCTACCTAAAAGAGCTTGTGTATTCTAGAAAAAAACGTTACAATAATAGAAATAATTTTCAGAATATTCCGAGATAAGGTGGGGTATATGGCGACTTCTATTATTTCCTATGTATATCGTTATCTTTTAGGGATGATGGTCATTATCCTTATTAGTCCAATTCCTTCTGTTTTTCTAAACAGTGAACAATCCTATTCTGAAGTATTACATACAATGATTAATCATTTGATACATTTTCGTTCCATTGCTATTCCAATAACAGATTGGATTCATGAACCATTCTTTTTCTTTTCTTACCATCCAGAAAATATGACAAAATCATTTCATTCAACTTCATTGTTCCCATACATATGGAAATTATATTTTTTATCTATGATACGATTCTTCTTTTCACTTACTGTTGGTTTTTTCATCAGCCTTGGAATTGGTCGATTTTTCACTAGATTATCTCCTAAAAATAGAAAGCATTTTTTAGTTTTACGTTGGGTTCCATTTTCATTTGGCACTGTTTTACTACAATGTAGCGTCATTATTCTTTGTCTATTCGTAGCATCATACACATCCTTTCCATACTTTTCCTCTCTTTTAATTATTTGTAGTACGTCCATGGTCATTATAATCCAGAGCATCAAAAAATGGATTCCTTTCTTGTATACAGCTCAAAAAACAACACATATACATGATTCAGCTTTTTTTAGTAATACACTGCTCGTTTCTCTGCTTGCAAATCATAAGTCTATCATTGGTTCTATATTAATTTCCTTTACATATATGGAATGTATTTTTCATGTAAATGGGGTATTTCAATTTATTGTGCAATACTGTGTTACTTCCCCCACCCTTGTTACAATAAGCCTTTTATTACTGTACATCCCATACAAGCTACTTTCTCTCTTACAAATCATATGGAAAAGAAATCGCCATACCGAGCACATTTATAACCTATCTCGCACAACAATAAAGTAAACCATTTCTTCCAACTAATTATTAGTTAACGAATTGAGATCCTTATTGGCGGTTCCCTCTTTTAAAATCGCTAATAAGGACCAATACATCAAAACTTTTATCGCCCCTCCTATCCCTCTTATAGCTGGATTTTTATTAAAATATTACATTCTCTCTCTGCTTTCTTTGACTATTCTTTCCTTTTCCATATATTATTAAAGTAAAACTTTTATTCAGGAGGTGACATCTTTATTCTAATTTTATTTTAGAATAAGGAATATCCTTGGACATATTAAATCTTTTTCTCATAGCTTTACTCATTCTTATTTCTGGCTTTTTCGTTGCATCAGAGTTTGCTGTTGTTAAAGTACGCAAAAGTCGAATTGATCAACTTGCCAATGAAGGTAACAAACAAGCAATCCTAGCAAGAAAAGTTATTTCAAATTTAGATGTATACTTATCTGCTTGTCAGCTTGGCATTACGATTACATCTTTAGGGCTCGGTTGACTTGGTGAACCTACTGTGGAACATTTATTGAAGCCGCTTTTTGAAAAAATAAATATAACAGGCGCCATGGCACATACGTTATCTTTTGTTATGGCTTTTAGCATTATTACGTTCTTTCATGTTGTACTAGGTGAACTCGTTCCGAAATCATTTGCTATTCAAAGGGCCGAACAAATTACATTAAAGTTCGCAAGACCTTTAATTCTATTTGATAAAATAATGTATCCTTTTATCTGGTTATTAAATAGTACCGCGCTCTTTTTCACAAAACTATTTGGATTACAACCAGTAAAAGAAAATGAACTTTCTCACTCTGAAGAAGAGTTACGCCTTATTTTAAGTGAAAGCTACAAGAGCGGAGAAATTAATCAATCAGAATACAAATATGTAAACAATATTTTTGAATTCGATGACCGTGTCGCAAAAGAGATTATGGTTCCGCGTACTGAAATGATTTGTTTGTCAACTGAAAATTCATCAGCGGAAAATATGGAAATTATCTCCAATGAAAAATATACGCGTTATCCAGTTATCGGAAAAGATAAGGATGATATTGTCGGTATAATTAATACAAAAGAAATCTTCCATGATCAAACAAAGGGAATTTTCAAACCGCTACAATCATACATACATCCTGTTTTAACAGTATTCGAAACTGTACCAATTAAAAAGGCACTCATTCATCTACAAAAAAATCGCGTCCAACTAGCAATTATTATGGATGAATACGGTGGAACTGCAGGTCTTCTTACAATGGAAGATATTATTGAAGAAATTATTGGAGAAATACAAGACGAATTTGACATAGATGAAACACCAATGATTGAGAAACGCAATCCGACATTAACGGTACTTGATGGAAAAGTACTTATTTCTGATGTAAATGATATGTTAGGTCTTCATATTGATGATAGTGATTTAGATACAATTGGAGGATGGTTTTTGTCACAAACCATTGACATAAATATTGAGCCTGGTCATATGATTCAATATGAAAATTATCAGTTTAAAGCATTAGAATTAGATGGACATCAAGTAAAAAAAATTGCGGTTAGTAAAATAGATGCACAAAAAGGAGTTATGTCGTGAATATCTTATTAACTATATGTATTATCGCTTGTTTTATTATATCGTTTATCGCGTTCATCTACCCGGTCATTCCAGGTATACTCGCTTTATGGGCTGGATTTTTCATTTATCAATTTGGAATTAACGACTTGCAATTAACAACGTCATTTTGGATCGTTCAAATTATATTTACAATTATTATTTTCATTGCTGATTTTATTACGAATAGCTATTTCTTAAAAAAGTACGGAAGTACAAAATGGAGCGAACGTATCGGTATGGTTTCGATCATTGTTGGATCGTTCTTTTTCCCTCCATTTGGACTGATTATTATCCCATTCCTTTCCGTTTTCGTAACAGAATTAATGCATAAAAAAGCACCGCAAGAAGCCTTTATGGTTGGGGTTGCAACCGTCATCGGATTTTTAAGCAGCACGATAGCTAAAGCGATTTTACAAATCATTATGATTATTATATTTGTATGCTATATTCTTTTTTAGCCATCCTTATCATAAGGATGGCTTTTTAATAGGCAATGCCAACTCGTTTTTTATAATGAATATCATGATAAAGTAATTGATAAGCAAAATGGGCTGTATCTCCAACTGTAATCTTCATACCATCTAGCGGTAACACATCTTCTTCAGTACGATAACTAGCTGTTTCTTCTCCATCTATTAAGTGTGTTGGACAGACAATCGTCCATTGTAATTTGCTATTCGCTAAAGCTAAATAGGCTGCTACATGGTCTTCCGCTGCAGCCGTTGTCTTTCGACGTGATTCACTGGATTGAAAGCGATATAATTGCGGATTCACACGTGCCTGCAAAATTCCAGCCGTTCCAATTGTTATAATTCTTATAATCCCATCCTTGTTCATAGCGTCTATAATATTTGGCAAACTTTTTGATAACGTGCCGTTTCCATCGGTACCAAGTGCACTAATTACAACATCCGCTCCCTTTACACACTCTTTCACATCTTCTTCATTCCATACATTTCCTTCTATTACACGAAAATTCTCATGTTGTATTTGTAGCTTCTCTTTATTTCTCACAAGCGCTGTCACCTTATGATTATCCTGTAATGCAAATTTTAAAATTTCGACTCCAACTCGACCTGTTGCCCCAAATAAACATATATTCATACTAACTCACACCCTTTCAATCTCTCTATTATTTCTGAAAAAGCAAAAATACACAACAAAAAAGCTTTCTCATTGATCGAGAAAGCTTCTATCATCATATAACATTTATTTCTTTTCAGTAGAGCTTGAAGAACTTTCTTTCGAGTTTTTATCTTTTACTTCCCCACTTGTTTCTTTATCAGTTGTCTTACCTTCTTGTTGCGTCGTCTCTTCTTTCTTTTCCTCACTCTTACCACAACCTACCACAAATAAAGAGCTAGCAAGTGCAACTACAGTTAACGATTTAACCCATTTATTCATTTGCTTATCCCCCTTTTGATAGAATATGTACATTCTCATATTACTTCTCTTTTTTAAAGGAAATATTATAAATTAGTAAAGAAATAGTAAATCATTGTTAATTTTCTAAATTTTAACTATATATAAATTAAAAAACGACATAAAACCACTTTCTTTTTTATGGGAGGGCGCGAGCACCTGGCCATGCATAGGAGCGGTCAGGACCTTTTCCTGCCACATGCGAGGTTTTCAAACAAAGGGGAGCAAGCCAGTAGCGATCATGGTGTATTCTGCATAGCAGTGACTTATATGTCGAACATTAAAACTGCTTTATATATAACATTTTAATTCATACGATTGCGATACTAATTAGGTTTTGTCTTTTGAGGATATAGCGACTCAGAAACGTAGAATTTTAACAAAATAAGTACAAAAAGACAGCGGTATTGCTGTCTTTTTCACCCATATTTTTCTTCATCCATTATTGTTTGTATGCTATATTCTTTTTTCATCACATATTGCCATACACTGTATGCATTTCGATTCATTTTCAAAAAACAACTTTCTAAAAAGGAGCGAAATTCTGGATTTGCTACTTGAGTTGCTACTTGCGCATATTCAAGTGCCAACCGTTTTAAATATGAAATATACGAAAAAGCAATTTCTATATCACCTTTTTGTCCATTATAGTTTGTATGAATCATTTCCATTGAGGATGAAACTGGATACTGGCCAATGATATGCTGCACATTTTCACCTTCTTGAAAATTAATCTGTTCATTGTATGCCTGCAATAAATACGGTAGATGTTGTTGTAGCAATTCTTTTAATTCATGATCTCGTACTTCTTTCATATATTCACCAATCACACATATCACTTCATAACTATATACCATGAGTTTTTCAATATAGTCCATTCAATATTCCCTCCTCTCTACTGATATGTATGCTCTAAATAGAACGACAGAACTTTTGTGAATCTTACAAAACTCCCCTATACTTATGTTTTCAAAAATTGTGTTGTTTGCTGAAAATCTATATACAACTCCATCATCAATAAGTGTCACTTTCCCATGAAAAAACCATCTCAATGTTGATATACTTCCACTCTAAAACCCCGTAATTTATAAGGCCTGCTTTCATAACAAAACACCACTTTTAAATCATCATTCTTATATGTTTCCTTATCCTTCTATCCCTATACAATAAAGTGAAACTTTAATCAGTGGGGGTTTTCTTCATCCCCCACTGATTATTAGTTAAACCAATCGGGCGCATGCCAGCAGTTTATCTCCCACCGAACATTCTAGCCACTGGAGCTGGACAATGCTTTACCGAATTTTGAGGTGGGAGTATTACTGCCCACGAATAGCGGGATAAAAAAAACATCTTTATATGACATATATCCCAGTCAAACCATTACAAAAGTGCATATTGTATTATGTACCTTATAACAAAAGGAGGAAAAAACAATGGGCTTTGGATCTCACGGCGGCGGGTTTGCATTAGTGGTTGTATTATTTATCCTCTTAATTATTGTTGGTGCTGCTTGCTTTTGCTAATTAGCTATCCGCTTCATACAACTTTTATGCAGACAAAAAAACTATGAAAAAGAACATCTAATGTTTAGATGTTCTTTTTCTATATATACAAGTTAGAAAACCGACATAAAAAGCTCCTTTCTTTTTAGGCGGGCGAGAGCATCTGGCCATGCATAGCAACGGTCAGGACCGTTTTCCTACCACATGCAATGTTTAAAACAAAAGGAGTAAGCAAGTAGCGATTATGTTGTATTCTGCATAGCAGCAACTTACAAAGAAAAGCGGAGCCGACTGTTTAGGCCCATTGTCTAAGGTTCTTTCACACAGAAGGTGTTTTTTACCTTCTTGTGTGGAAGGTTCTTAGACATGAGGGCCTAGGAGGCAGAGCTAGACAAAGATGTCGAAAAATTAAAATGGATATGGATATATACACTTATAATGATAAGGTGAAATTTTAAACAACAGGAGTCTCCCTTATCTACTTTACATCTATAAAAAAGAAGCCGATTTTATCAATCGGCTCCTCGGTATACATATTGCTCTTTTGGTGATTCTACTGTGTTCCATTTTGTAACTTTTAATACAGGGATGTTTGCATGAAATGGTTGATAAAACTCTGTTGAAATTGTTCCTTCAACTTGAATCCACTCATCATTTTTCCACTGGGCATCTTCAGGCTTCTTGACCAGCATTCCATATACACCTGAATCCGCAACACAGTGTATAATTCCAAAGCGAAATAAAAAGTATTGTTCTTTTTTAGCTGAATCATCACGAAAGACAAAACCTTTAAAAGAAATTGTTTTACCGGTAAATTCACCAGGATAGTTATAAACAACTTCCATACCTTTCAAAAAGTTTGCATCATCTAAAGCGATTTTATCTTTTGTCACAAATTGCTTCTTCTCTTTTTCCATAACTTCCCGATATCCTTCTTTTGCATAATAAATGCTCGTATCAGGTCTTAAAAACTGCCGATTCATAAACGGGTCTTTACTTTCTGGCTGCGCAACCGGGAAATGAAATCCTTTTGCTTTTACGATGTCAGAATCTAACGTTGCAATCGGAAAAAAGAGTCCCGAAATAATTGGAAAGCAAAATAGCGTATACGCGATAGTACGTTTCCACCATGTGTTTTCATCTTTTGAATGATCATGACCACAGTGACTTTCATTACACCCGCATTCATGATTATGATCATGTTTTCCATGCTCTTTTTGAAATACAATAATCATTTGGATCACAGTTAAAAATCCTAAAATAATCGCTGCTGTTTTTGATAGATACGCGTATTTCATATTTATATATTTTGTAATATCACCAGAAATATGAAGTTGTGCCAACAAAATTGTAAATCCAAGTAAAATATAAGCTCGAAACATCGATTACCACCCCATCATATAAATGAGTAGTGAGCTTGCATAAACAACAACTGTAATTAAAACAATAACAACAATAACAAAACGTGTTTTAAAAGTCGCAAGCATCATAAACATATTTTTAATATCTACCATCGGTCCGTATACAAGAAACGCAACGAGAGACGCTGTTGAAAATGTACTTTGGAATGAAGATGCAATAAACGCATCAGCTTCTGAACATAATGATAAAATAAAAGCAAGTCCCATCATAACAATTGGTGAAGAATACGGTCCTTGTCCAATTGCAAGGAGTGTTGAAGTCTTCACAAAAGTTTGTACGCTTGCCGCAATTAGTGCACCAATAATTAAAAATTTCCCCATTGAGAAAAACTCTTCAACAGCATGTGTACATACGTCCCAAAATTTTTGACGAAATGGTCGATTATGATCTACCACCGGAAAATTAGTATTCCGTAGTTGATGATCTTTAAACATAAACGATAAAACAAGACCAACAATAACAGCAACAATAATGGCGACAATAGCGCGATACCAAACCATATGCATACTGCTACCAAACGCTACATATGTCGCAAATAAAACGACAGGATTAATAATTGGTCCAGTCAGCATGAAGGCAATCCCTGCATATGGTGGTACTCCTTTCCCAATAAGGCGCCGAACGATTGGAACAATTCCACATTCACACCCTGGGAACATCATCCCTAGAAAAACTGCTAATAATACAGACAGAAAACGATTCTTTGGCATCCATTTTGCTACCATATCTTCTGTCACAAACATTTGAATGAATCCTGAAATAAATACACCAATTAATACAAATGGCAGTGCTTCAATTAAAATTGAAATAAAAATCGTATTCATTTGCAGGAATGCTTTTGGTAAATGAAACATTTCCATGATGCATATCCCCTATCTTTTCATTAACAATATGTAATTGTAACTGTAATCCACAGATTGAACAAGTGGTTATAAAAATTAACCTAAATGGTATATTATACACATTTTATTTCATAAATTAATGAATAGCACTACACAAAAATGCTAATTCCTCGACACTTTATAGCAAAAAAGCTGTTTTGGAAATGTTCCAAAACAGCTGAGTTTCATATTAAAAATAACGTTTCTTCCAAAAAATAAAGGCCATTACGCAAGATAAGATTGCAGATATAATCATAGCCATTAAAAAACCATGAGGGTTTTCACTTAAAGGAACCGGAACATTCATTCCAAAAAAACTGGAAACCATTGTTGGCACTGATAATATAATTGTCATCGAAGTTAAAAACTTCATAACACTGTTTAAATTATTAGAAATGACAGAACTAAATGTATTCATCATACCACTTAAAATATTGCTATATATTTCGGCCATCTCAATTGCCTGCTTATTTTCAATTAATACATCTTCCAGTAAATCTTGATCATCTTCATACATTTTCAAAAATGTATTATTTCGCATCAATTTTTGAATCACAATCTTATTTGCCTTTAAAGATGTCGTAAAGTA
This sequence comes from Bacillus sp. 103mf, assembly GCF_900116295.1. Classification (GTDB taxonomy): domain Bacteria; phylum Bacillota; class Bacilli; order Bacillales; family Bacillaceae_G; genus Bacillus_A; species Bacillus_A bruguierae. The sequence goes on along the minus strand of NZ_FPAF01000003.1, from coordinate 395,897 downwards.
CACTAAGCTTTTTTCAAGCCCTAATAACGTAAAAATCTCTTTATTTTTCATCGATTTATTGAGCTCCTGCTCTAAATCAGTTGTTTTTCGATTAATCTGTTTTAAATAACGTAAATAATAAGTAGAGATCGTATATAAGAGCTGCAGTGCGAAACGTGTCTTTTTAAAAGTATAAAATTCTTTAATACGCTGATTAATAAAGCGTTCAAAAATCGGATTTTCTTCCAAACAAATTGTCACAAAACATTCCGGCATGACAATCATACCAATTGGAATCGTATCATACATTGAATTCCCTTCTTCATCATGTCTCACTGTTGGGATATCAACGATGATTAAGGCATTATCATCCTCTTTTTCAATACGCGAACGTTCCTCATCATCCAAGGGGTCTTTAATGAAGTCCAGTTCAACATTTAATGTTTGAACTAAAAATTGAATTTCTTCCTCTGTTGGATGGAGTACATTAATCCAACAACCTTTTTGAATCTCCTCAATCTCTTGTAGTTTTCCGTTTCGGTCTGTTAAATAAATATTTAACATACTATCACCCCGATTCTTTTTACATGTAGGAATCAACCTCACTTTGAAATAACAGTCTATTTTAAACCGCCATTTTCAGCATATGAAACAAATGAAAAGATTTCAATAGAAAATTATTTTGAAAACGCTTTTCTTCACAAATTATTCAAATAGAAAAAGACAGAGCATTCTCTGTCTTTTATAGACATTATGTTGCTTTTATAACATATTTAGAAAGTATCCACAAGTTAAACGAAACAGAAACAGTATAACCAGCATATGTCGCAATAACAAAACTAATATAGTCAAATTGTGGAAGTAACACAATATTTAGCACAATTTTTATCCCTATTCCTATAAACAAACCAATTACTGTTTTTCCCTGTTGATTAATCCCTTGTAACATGGCCGCTGTTACCGCAAAGAGCGAAAATAATATACAAGCCGGGGCGTAATAGCGTAAAATCACACTTCCTAACGCAGGATCATTTCCCATACCAAATAGTAATGTATATGCTGGTTCAGCTAAAACCATCATTCCTAACGATGCTGGAATCGTTAGAAATACTACAAGTAAATTTGTTCTGGTAAAATGTTTATATAATAACTGGTCATTTTTTGCTGTATACGCCTTTGTCATCTCAGGAACGAGTGACATACTAAAAGCTGTAGCAACCGAAACTGGAATTAACACAACCATTTGTACGAGCCCAATCACAGCATTTATTTTTTCCGCTTCCCGCTGTAAATATCCCATTTGCATTAATAGCTTATTAATTGTAAATGTATCAATTGTTTGATACAAGGGAATCGCAAGACCAACAACAACAAATGGAATAGAGTATGCAAATAATTCTTTGTACAGTGCGAAAAATGATTTTGTTGTTTGCGGAACACTCATACTTTCTTTTTTCTTTAAATGACGCCTTCTCTTTAAATAATATGCAATTAATATTCCAAGTCCTGCTATAGCTCCTATAAAAGCACCAAACGTAGCAACTCCAACCGCCAACGCTGTTGATTCTTTGTATAAATGAAGCACTGCAAAACTTCCGATTAAGATTGTTAACACGCGAAAAAACTGTTCTACTACTACGCTTAAAGCAGATGGCCCCATCGATTGAAACCCTTGAAAAAATCCACGTAATAAGCTCATAGAAGGAACAATTAGTAAAGCAAAGCTTACAATTTGAATATTATATGTAACAGCAGTTACACTATTACCCGTTTGATCTCCGCTATCAATAACAACCTTTGCGAGATAGGGAGCTAAACAGTATAACAATAAAAACGCTATAACTCCCATACACCCCATAAAAATAAGCCCGCTTTTTAATACTCGTTTCACCGTATAATAATCGTCTAATTCATTATATTTAGATACCATTTTGGAGACAGCTAAAGGAAGTCCCATCGTTGCGATGCTAAGCATAAGTGTATAAGGACGATAAGCATATGTATATAATACATATCCTCCCGTTCCAACCATCGCTGTAAAAGGAATTACATATATAAAACCTAACATTTTCGAAATCATCGTTGCCATTGTTAAAAAGAATGTTCCGCGTAAAAACGGTGACCCTTTCATGAAATTCCTCCGCTATACTGTTTTACTACACCATATGGACAACTTTCTACTTTTAGAACTTATATAAGATAAAACTTTAATCTCTCAGAGCCTTAAGATGTGGTTTTACTGCCCGCAAATAGTACAATAAAGTGAAACTTCCGTCAGTGGGGGTTTTCTTCATCCCCCACCTATCTTCTTTGTTTCTCTTTGAATCTTGAGGTGGGGGTCTTACTGCCCACGAATAGCGGGATAAACAAAGAAAAAAAGCCAATGAAAATTCATTGACTTTAACGACCTGTTTTTCTTTTTTTCAATAATTTCATACCTATGTATACAGCAATAAAAAGAATCGCCCCTGCGATGAAATAATGCGTGTAGTCAGCAGCATATTCTTTAATATGACGCCAATTCCCGCCAAGTTTTTCACCTAAATAAATAAACAGGATAGACCACGGAATAATTGCGAGTACTGTATATGCTGTAAATCGTTGCAATGACATTTTAGCTAGTCCTGCTGGAATCGATATTGCATGACGTACAAATGGGATAAAGCGTGCAGAGAAAATCACGCCTGCACCATATCGCTTAAACCATTCTTCTGCTACATCTAAATGATGCTTTTTAATTAATAAATATTTACCGTATTTTTCAACAACCGGACGTCCGCCGTAATATCCAAGCCAATACAAGAAAATTTGCGCTAACGTTCCACCAATCGTTCCGGCAATCACTGCCCCAACGAAATTAATTTCTCCCTTAGCAACTAAATAACCCGCATAAGATAATACAATTTCACTCGGAATAATTTCGATCATAAGTCCTAGCGCAATCCCAGAATAGCCCAGACTTATAAAAAATTGTAGTAACTGCTCAACTAAATTTGCTAACATTCTTCATTATCTCCTTTTTTCTACGCACACACACTTTCTTATTATTTCATAAAAATCTATCCTTGCCAATATGCTACTACTTAATAGTATAAAATTATGCAATAATAAAAAAACATACTTAACATTTCTATTTCGAAAGGAGAAAGTGCACGATGGAATATAGATTACTAGAAATGATTCCAAAAAACAAGCAAGTTATAAAAAATTTACTAATTTTTCACAAAGAAATTTTCCAAGTTCCTAATACAAATCTACTAAAAGAAATGAACGAAAAAACGTCTACTTTTAGCACTTGCTCTCGATCATGAAACTGTAATTGGCTTTGAAAGAAGAGAAAATCATTTCTATAGTTGGATTGGTGGTGTACATCCAAACTACAGAAAACAAGGCATTTCTTCAGAACTTATGCATATGCAGCATAAATGGTGTAAAGAGAATAGCTACAAAACAATCCAAACAAAAAACAAATGGAGAAGCATGCTAATATTAAGTATTAAGCACAGATTTAATATTATCGTACATATACTGATGAAAAAGGCGAACCAAAAATCATATTAGAAAAAACATTATAAATAACCAAAATAGCTTTTCGTATATATATCCATTTTAATTTTTCGACATATAAGTTGTTACTATGCACAATACAACACGACCGTTACTCACTTTCTCCTTTTGTTTGAAACCTTGCATGTCGCAGAAAAGGACCTGACCGCTTCTATGCATGGCCAGATACTCTCGCCCGCCTAAAAAGAAAGGGAGTTTTTATGTCGATTTCTTAATTTGTATTTATATAATCTTCGTTATTGCTTAATCAACCAATCTTTCTTTATTCGGATCTTTCATATAAGCAAACATTTGCCGGATTTGCCATTCTGTATTTCTTCCTATTGATAGTTCTGGCAATCCTTCTTCTCCAAAAAAGCGAACATCTTCCGTTTCAATACCAGCTTGTCTTTCACCACCTACTATTTCACAGCTAATAAATATTTTATATACATCTATTGCAGAAGGTGATGGCTGATGTTTCTGTTTATCAAAGATAGATAATAAACGAAAGTTTTCTACTTTGTAACCTGTTTCTTCTAAAACTTCTTTTCGCGCTACTTCCGTAGGTGTATATCCAATATCAGCCCACCCACCTGGAAGTGCCCATTTCCCATCACTTTTTTCTTTTACAAAAAGTAACTTTCCTTCTTGAAACACGACCGCTCGTATATCTACTTTGGGAGTTTGATAACCCGTTTCATTGGCAAATAAATGCTCAATCACTTCCCAATCTGTTTTTGTATAATGTGCCATCATTTCAATTGATAATTTCCGAAGGTCTTGAAAACGTTCTATATCATAGACATCTTTTGAATATGCTAATCCAGCCTGCGCAATTGCTTGTATTTGTTTTACCCATTCAATCCATTTTATTTCCATCATTTCACCTTCTTCAATTTATATATATCCATTTTAATTTTCCGACATATAAGTTGCTACTATGCATGGCCAGATGCTCTCGCCCACCTAAAAAGAAAGAGGGTTTTATGTCGATTTTTTAATTTGTATTTATATGGATTACACTTATTATATAATAAAAAAGAGATTGATTGTTCAATCTCTTTTTTGTTCATCTTCATAATTCATCTAAATGTTCTCGTATAAATTCACGACGTTTTTCTATATATCGAAAAATCAAACTTGGCTCACTATCAAATACATCTATTTTCGATTTCACATACGGATCTTGCACAATATATGGACGAAGTTCTTCGTGCATTCCCTCTACTTTCGGTTTTATATATTCTACTGTAAATTGATGAGAGAGTATATCTTTCAAAATTTTTTTATATTTCTTTCTAAAAACATCAACATCAAGTAATCTAGCACTTAACGTATTAAATCCTTGAATACGAATATAATCATGCCCCATCTTTCGACCTTGTACATCTCGTCCCCACGTTGCATCATAGTCCCATGGAATCATTTCAAACAACTTTGTTTCTTCATTGTGGTAGAGTGCATAATTGTGCACAAATCCATCAAAGTTTTGCGTGCATACAACACCCGCTAACCATCTTAAATATTTATCAACATCGACATATTTTACGATTTTTTTTTCGTAAGCTGCTCTGGAAATCGTATTCAGTTGATAGATAAATTCACTAATGTATCCTTCACTATGTTCATTTCCACATTTCAACTCATACCCTAAGGATAATTTCTTTTTTATATCTTTATCTAACTCACTCACTAATGAAAAATTCGCATCATCGTCGACTGCATAGTAAATCGAACCCTTTGGTAAATTTCGTCTCCGTAAAAAATTTTCATCTACCGATTCTAACTGTAAATAAACTCCTTCAAATCGATTATTAACCTTCACAAGAACATGTTGCGCCTTCGGTGATAACGTGCCAATGTCTGAAAAAAAATCTAGTGATAACTTATTTCGTATTAAAGAAGGATCATTAAATTCCGAATTAAAATGCAGCTCTTGCACACCTTGGAAAAATTTAGGTTTATAGAACATCACATGATATGATTTTTTCTTCAATTTCCGAATATGAGAGCCGCGATATACGATATCAATATCATACTTTCTTTTATCATATGTTAACTTAGCTGGAACAGGATCATCAGACCAAACATCTTTTCGTAACTCGACGATATACATTGGGTGAATAAAAAAATCATAAGAAGGTATCATTTTCTCCCTTCCCTTCTCTTTCATCTACAACCAATGTATGCCCTTCCTTCCCCAATTGCCACATCCACTATATATTCATTTTGATTAGCTATATACGCTTCTCCTATGCAAAAAAATAAATGCTTCATAATATAATAGTACGAAAAGAATTTCCTTTTCGAAATATCGAAATATGGAGGCACCCTTTACAGAGGTACTATTCAAAAAGATGAAAACTCTCAAAATACTCACATCGTTCCTGCAGATCAAAATACTAATTCCTAAAAAGCAGGCTACCTATCACAGTCTGTTTCCTTTAGGATATAACACCATTTTTCAAAAAGAACAAACATAATTTATCTAGTCGACATACCTTATTAATAGAAAGTTCATTATTCAAAATTCAACAACAGATACAATCTCATTTTTTATTAAGGAGGCTTTTCTTAAATGTATTCAAGAAATGACATTCAAAAAGCAGTAGAAGAGGTAAAAGGGGCTGGAATGGAAACCTTTCTATGCCAAGAGCCTAAGCGCTCTCGCTGTTCTCGCCGCTCTCGTCGTTCCCGCTGTTCTGACCGCTCTCGTTCTCGTCGTTCCCGCTGTTCCAAACGCTCTCGCTCTCGTCGTTCTCGTTGCACTTGCCGCTCTTGGCGTTTTCTTTCCTCTTGCCGTTCTCGTTCTCACCGCTCTCGTCGTTCCCGCTGTTCCAAACGCTCTCGTTCTCGTCGTTCCCGCTGCTCTAAACGCTCTCGCTCTCGTCGTTCCCGCTGTTCTAAACGCTCTCGTTCCCGTCGCTCTCGTTCTCGTCGCTCTCGTTCTCGTCGCTCTCGTTCCCGTCGCTCTCGTTCTCGTCGCTCTCGTTCTCGTCGTTCTCGTTCTCGTCGCTCTCGTTCCCGTCGCTCTCGTTCTCGTCGCTCTCGTTCCCGTCGCTCTCGTTCTCGTCGTTCTCGTTCTCGTCGTTCTCGTTCTCGTCGCTCTCATCGTTCCGGTCCTCTTGGCCCTCTCGGTTCTCTCGGTCGTTCTCGTCGCTCTGATTGATAATATAATATACGCTTTAATTCAGCTCTATAACATAGCAAAAATATCCTTCTCTTTTTCAAAAATGCAAATAGACCGCTTTAAGCGGTCTATTTATCTATTAAAACAAATTACTTTTTCATCTCCACCAAGAATAAAAATTTTCCTTTATAAACATTTACACCTCTTCAAAATGCGCAATATCAGCAAATAAGTGAATTTTACTTTCTCCTTCTATCACTTCAATCATACTTAAACTTGCGCTATGCATAAAAGGACCATTCCATATGTTTTCAATGAGGCGCTGTTCAAAATACCCCATCATAAGTAATGAAGTAATAGCATGAGAAACAATTAAAACACTTTCTCCTTCATGTTTTTTTAGTATGTATTCAAGTCCATTTAACATACGTGTTCTCGCATCATAAAAGCTTTCTCCTGATTTTGATTCATATTGATGCGGTGCATTCCAAAATAAATGAAACTCTTTCGGATATTTCTCCTGTAATTCAACTTGTGTATGTCCTTCCCAAACTCCCATATCAATTTCATATAAATGTTCATCTGCTACAATTGGAATATCTCTGTCTCCTTTAATTAACTGAGCTGTATGCATTGCTCTTCCGCTTGGACTGCTGTAAATAACATCAAGCTGTATATCTTGCATACGTTTCCCTAATTGTTTTGCTTGTAATATTCCCGTTTCCGTTAAATTTGAATTTTTTCGGCCTTGCATTCTTTTTTCTACATTCCATTCTGTTTCCCCGTGACGCGTAATATATAACATTGTTTTCATCATCATTTTCTCCTTTACCAACTCGGTCTAGCATCCCACGGTTCTAATGTTCCGACAATCCATTCCCGTTGTTTGTGTTGAATTCCGGCTATAACACCACTCGCAATCTCATCATGTGTTAACCATCTCGAACGTTTTTCTTCTACTATAAAACCTAATATAATTCGATAATATCTACATAAAGAAGAGCATCTTATTTTTTTCCCTGATTTGTAAGCACTGCTTCCAATTATATGAAACAATTCCCATTCTTTCGAAAATGTTTCAATCTCCTCACTAATGATTTGCAATGCATCTACAGCCGTTGAATGAATCCAAGCAACTACAAGCGTGACTGGTCCGTTTTTTTGAATTGAACTTTTAATTTTAACACGCAACTCATCACTATTATGATAATCAACCGCTAGACATGTAACTCTTTCAGGAATATCACATGAATCTTCTATTTCCTTTAGGCGTTTTATGTTTCGACCGATTACAGAAGTATGAAGCTCTTGCTCAGCAAACCACTTTGATACTTTCTGTAACATGCCAGTTCCCCCAACAATAAGTACATGCATATCCCTCCTCCTTTCCATATTTAGTAAAACAGCATATGCGGTTTTTCTTCTTTATAATATTGCAATCTCTCTTGCAGCGTCCCTGTATGAAATTCAAATTTATGTCCATCTGGGTCTGTAAAATAAATAGAATGGCAATCTCGTACATCACGCTCTCGTCCTTGTAAAATATGTACTTTATTCACTTCAAGACGATGTAATAAAGCTTTAAAATCTTCTTTTTCTATCGAAAACGCAATATGTGTATACGATTGATAGATTTCCCTTCTTGGAATATCCTTTTCTTCATTTAATGCAACCCACATTCCGCACAGGTCGAAATAGGCAAGTGTTCTACCTTTTACAAGTAACTTCCCTTCCAACACTTGTTCATAGAATTGTATAGATTCCTCTAAATTTGAAACAGAAAAACAAAGATGATTCATTCCTTTTATCATTGTCATTATCCCCCTCACAGCAAAAAAGATGCGCAATATTCGCGCATCTTTATCGTACTATTTTTTTGTAATATATGTCCATTTATAACTAAAATCACCTCCAAATGTATGCTTAGCAGTTCCTTTCACCTTAGATTTCTCAAGAAAAGCAACGCCCTGCTGATAAACCGGAGAAATGGCTGCATCATCAAATAGAATTTTCTCTGCTTCAGAAAGAGCCTTCCATCGTGCTTTCTCATCGGTTAACAACTCACCTTTTGCTTTCGCAACTAGTTCATCATATTTCTTATTAGAATATGCCATTTCGTTAAATGCACTATCTGTAATAAACATATCAATAAATGTCATTGGATCTGGATAATCTGGGCCCCATGATGATAAAGAGAACTCATATTCTAATTTCTTTTCTAACTCTAACTTTTGTTTAAACGGCTGCTGTTTCATATTCACTTTCAAACCAGGTAAGTTTTTCTCCAATTCTGCTTTAATATATTCTCCAACTTTTTTCAAGTTATCCTTATCATAGTTCAACATTTCAACTGTAATTGTATCTTGCCCTAACTCTTTTTTCGCTTCTTCCCATAGTTTTTTTGCTTTTGCTGCATTTCCTTTACCATCATGAAAGTTTTTATTTGTTTCGCGGAAGTCTTTTCCATCTGGCCCTTTTGTAAATTTTTGTGCTACTAAGTAATATGCAGGTAATGATCCATCGTTTAAAATCACATTTGCAATTCCCTTTTTATCATATGATAAATCAATAGCTTGACGCGCTTTTTTATTTGAAAAAATCTGATTTTTCTGATTAAAACGAATAAAATACATACGTGAATCTAATTCCAATTTAAATTCATCACTTTTCTTATATTTATCAACAAACTCCGAACTTAAAATGACTCGATCTACTTCGTTACTATCATATAAATTTACACCTGTTGATGTTTCCTTTACAACACTTACATTAATTTCCTCTAATTTCACATTATCTTTATCCCAATAGTTTGGATTTTTCTTTAACTGATAACTTCGTTCATGCTTCCATTCACTCATCACAAATGGTCCGTTATATAATAACTTATCTGATTCTAATGAATATTTGTCCCCTTGTTCTTTTACATATTTTTCATTCAATGGGAAAAATGTCGGGAATGTTGTAAGATCTAGAAAATATGGTGTAGGTTTCTCTAACTCAACTACTAATGTTTTATCATCTTTTGCTGTAACACCAAGCTGTTCAAGCGGTAATTCTCCTTTATTAATTTTCTCAGCATTTTTAACATCGAATAAAATAAAAGCATATTCTGATGCTGTTGCTTTATCGACAGCACGACGCCAAGCAAACACAAAGTCTTGTGCTTTTACGGGTTCTCCATTAGACCACTTTGTATCTCGCAAGTGAAATGTGTATGTTTTCTTATCCTCGCTAATTTTCACGTCCTTTGCCATACCAGGTGTTGGTTTATTCTCTTTATCTAAGCGGTATAATCCTTCCATTGCGTTTACAAATACCCGAAATGATACACCATCAGTTGCCTTTGACGTATCCATAGAAGGAATTTCTGCTGTTTCTAGTAAATTTAATACTTGTTTATCAGCAAGCGCTACATTTCCTTCTTTTCCCTGTTCAGTTGTTGATGCTTTTTCCCCATTTCCACACCCTGCAACTAACACACTCGTAGAAAGTGCAAGTGCTGTAATAAGTGAAACCTTCTTCTTCATAGACCATTTCCCCTCTTTCTCTTTGTAACAACTAAAAATAAGAACAAATACTCTTGAATAGTATTATACATAATTTTCTGACAATTTCAAATACTATCTTTAAAAAAATTAAAAAGTGACACACGTCACTTTTTTCACTACCTTATCATCTACATAACTCTATTTTAATTTTTCAGCATATCATTCACTGCTATGCAGAATACAACATGACCTGTACTCGCTTTCTCTCTTTGTTTTAAACCTCGCATGTGGCAGGAAAAGGCCCTGACCCCGCTTCTATGCACGGCCAGCTGCTCTCGTCTCCCTTTTTAAAAAAGGTTTTTATGTCATTTTTTTTTAACTTATATATAACTCAACTAAATTGTTTCATTTGAAATATTCCATTATCTTAAAAAACCTTCATGCTTTAATAACCATTCTTTCCGCCAAAGTCCACCCTCATAACCTACTAACTTCCCGCTCTTCCCAATAATTCGGTGACAAGGCACAATAATCGAAATAGGATTTCTACTATTCGCTCCGCCGATTGCTCGTACAGCCCTTGGATTGCCGATTTTCTCTGCCATATCAAGATAAGAAGCACTTTCCCCATATGGAACACTGCAAAGTGCATTCCATACTTGTTTTTGAAAAGGAGTTCCCTTCGCTCGTAGCGGGACAGTAAATTCCGTTCGCTTCTTATGAAAATATTCATCTAGCTCCATTACACATCTCTCAACAATTGGATGAGGAATATCTTCTTGTTTTTGTTCTACAAATAATATAGAGGAAATGCCAGTCTCATCCCCTTTTACTTCAATCCATCCAAGTTCACTTTTGTAATATGCTTGATACATGAAAAATACGCCACCTCTCTTCATATTCATTAAACATAAACTCATCATAACATGGCTTTAAGCATTTTGTTATGGAAAAAAGGAGCAAGGTGCTACAATAAAATGACACTCCCATTAGCTAAGAAATGATACTTGGATATATGCTCATTTTAAAAAATAAAGGAGGATTCTTATTGTGAACAATCAATTATTTTCATCGTATACAATAAAAGATGTTACACTAAAAAATCGAATTGTTATGTCACCTATGTGTATGTACTCCTCTGAAAACGAAGACGGCAAAATAACGAATTTCCATCTCGTCCACTACGCATCACGTGCAGCTGGTCAAGTTGGGCTTGTCATGCTAGAGGCTACAGCCGTAACACCAGAAGGACGCATTTCCCACAAAGATTTAGGCATTTGGAATAATGAGCATATAGATGGCCTACATCAAGTTGTCAATATGATCCATGAACACGGGGCAAAAGCTGCTATTCAAATTGCACATGCCGGTAGAAAAGCTGTTCTTGATACAGACCCTATTGCACCATCAGCTATTCCTTTTAATTCCTCTATGAAAATTCCTGTGCAAATGAGCAAAGAACAAATACGAGAAGCTATCATAGCCTTTCAAAATGGAGCAACACGTGCCAAAAAGGCTGGATTTGATATTATTGAATTACACGGAGCACATGGTTATTTAATTAATGAATTTTTATCTCCGCTCACAAACCATCGTACAGATGAATATGGTGGATCTTGTGAAAATCGCTATCGTTTTTTACGTGAAATCATTAATGCGGTAAAAGAAGTATGGAGTGGGCCATTATTTGTTCGTATTTCCGCTCATGATTATCATCCAGAAGGTTTAACTGTAGAAGACTATGTAACGTTTGCACAGTGGATGAAAGAACAAGGTGTTAACCTCATTGATTGTAGTTCGGGAGCTGTTGTACCAGCACATATCGATGTGTATCCTGGTTATCAAGTACCCTATGCAAAACATATAAAAGAACACGCTTCTATTGCTACAGGTACTGTTGGCCTTATTACAAGCGGCATACAGGCAGAAGAAATTTTACAACAAGGTTCTGCTGACTTAATTTTTATCGGCCGTGAACTATTACGAAACCCATATTTCCCAAGAACAGCAGCGAATGAGCTTGGTTTTGAATTAGCTGAGCCGTTTCAATATAGTCGTGCTCCAGGAAAACTAAAAAATACTACTAAATAGAGGAGCTGCCCCAAATAGTACTTTGGGCAGCTCCTTTATTTTATACAAGCTATATTTTCTTAAAGAGGAAAATATCTAGTGAAAATCACTTTTATCCCGCATTAACGGGCAGTAAAAGCCCGATTGGGTGGGCTTTCCATCCGAGGGGGATGAAGAACCCCCCTCGGATGGAAGTTTCACTTTATTTCATCTTAGCAATTTCCAAAGATTCATGTATATGAACTCCAGACTCTTCTCGCAGCGCTGTTACATACATTCCTCTTGCTACTTGCTCTGCTGAAATCGGTTTATATTTTGAAAAAGACCCTTTAAATAAAAACGGCATAATTCCCGAAATCTTTTCTCCCATTCTTTCTCCAAAACGAAACTCTTCTCGTTCTCCAAGTAAAAGAGATGGTCTAAAAATATGAATGCCTCCTATGACTAGCTTTTTAATACCTTCCTCCATCTTTCCTTTTACTTGCGAGTAGAAAAATAGCGACTTCGGATTTGCCCCCATCGAAGAAATAACAAGAAAGTTTTGTACCCCTTGTTCTTCTGCTACACGAGCTGCTCGTATTGTATAATCATAATCAACCTTTTTAAAATTTTCTTTCGTCTTTGCTTTTTTAATTGTCGTACCAAGACAATTAAACACATCATCTACAGCAAAAAACTCTTTATATTGTTCCAAAATCGAAAAATCCACCTGCTTTTGTTGAAGCTTTTCGTGTTCCCATTCTAATAATCTTCTCACAAAAATTGTAACTGAATCATAATAGTCCGAATCAAGCAGTAATTGTGTCACTTCCTGTCCAACTAGACCACTAGCTCCAAGTACCAAGGCTGTTCTTGTTTTCATCCGTTTCCATACCTCTTTATCTTCTAATATCTTTCTCTATCATATGCAAAGCAAAATACAATATGCAAGCCCTTTGTTTACTCTTTTTCTTCTTTTGGCACCTCAGTAACTGTACTTGTATCCCCTAAATTCCGAATAAGCGCTTTCAAAAAAAACAGCACACATGATAATGGAAAAATAACAGCCAATATTAATAAAACTGCTTCGCTCACATATTCCATTCACTCATCTCCTTCTCTGCACCCTCTATCACACTATATGAAGAAGCTAAAAGGATATATGCAAAAACAAAAAAAATAAACCAGAGCATTGTGACAAATTTAGAACAAATCATAAATCGTAATCATTATTATTTATTGCAACATTGTCAAAGATGTATTATACTAAATCGGTGGTATAAAACGTAATTATTACGCTTTATAAAAAAGGAAGTTATTCTTTCTTTTATTTGGAGAAAATACATTTTAGAAAGTAAAGAAACGAGGCAAGCAAAATGAAGAAAAAATCACTTATATTTTCATTCGTACTAATATTTACCCTTATATTTGCTGGATGTTCAAACAAAGATAACACAGCAAATAAAAAAGATGGTAAACTTTCCGTCTATACAACTATTTTTCCTTTAGCTGACTTTGCTAAAAAAATCGGTGGCGATTACGTAGAAGTAACAGCTATATATCCACCAGGTGCAGATTCCCATACGTATGAGCCAAGTCAAAAACAAACAGTACAAGTTGCCAAAGCAGACTTACTTGTATATAACGGAGCTGGATTAGAGCCATTTGCTGAAAAAATGGAAAAAACATTAAAAAATGAAAAGGTTAAAGTTGTGAATGCATCAAAAGATATCGAACTACGCGCTTCGACTGAAGACGAACACAAACACGAGGAAGGTCATAAAGAAGAACATCATCATGATAAAGACCCTCACGTTTGGCTAGATCCAACACTTGCAACGAAACAAGCTGAAGCAATTAAAAATGCACTTGTAGAACTACAACCAGAGCATAAAGAAGAATTCGAGAAAAACTTTGCTGCACTGCAAACCAAATTCACAAGTTTAGATAATCAATTTAAAGAAGTTGTTGATCATGCAAAAACGAAAGAAATTTTAGTTTCTCATGCAGCATACGGATATTGGGAACAACGTTACGGTTTAAAACAAATTCCAGTTGCAGGTATTTCTGCTTCTGATGAACCATCCCAAAAAGCACTAGCTTCTATCACGGCAACAGCAAAAGAGCATGGATTAAAATATATTTTATTTGAAACATTCTCTACACCAAAAGTAGCAGAAGTTATTCAAAAAGAAACAGGAACGAAAATTTTACGCTTAAATCATCTTGCAACTATTTCTGATAATGATGCGAAAAAAAATAAAGATTACTTCACACTAATGGAAGAGAACATGAAAACTTTAAAAGAAGCTACAAATTAATATAGTATTCATTTCTGACCGCGAAAAAATGTTTCTGCGGTCTTTTCTTATGCCACATCTTTCCTGATTGCCTTGACTTATAAAAAACATATAGTAAAATTATCCATATTAGTTTTATATATTATTTCAATATACAAGTCATTTCTATACATAATACACCATGATCTGAACCCGCTTTCTCCTTTTGTTTTAAAACCTTGCACGTGGCAGGAAAAAGCACTGACCGCTTCTATGCATGGCCAGATACTCTCGCCCGCCTAAAAAGAAAGAGAGTTTTTATGTCGATTTTTTAATTTGTATTTATATAGTTATAATAAATAGGAAAGTGAGATGAAACTATGAATCTTCACATTTGTGAAGTAACAGTACATAATTGGCGTTCAGTCGCTGCCTTAGACGTAGCAGCGGAGCAGCGACAATTTATTGAAAGCAACGCATTTTCTTTAGCCGAATCATTATATGAAGGAAATGCAACATCGTTAGCTTTATATGATGGAGAAACACTTGTTGGATACGCAATGTATGGATGGTATTCTGAAAAAAATGAAAGCATATGGTTAGACCGTTTTATGATTGATCACAACTTTCAAGGAAACGGTTACGCGAAACGCTTTCTCCATTTATTAATTTCATATTTACAAGAAAAATATCAATGTAAAAAGATTTATTTAAGTCTTCATCCTAACAACAAATTAGCAATGAAACTATATGAATCGTTTAGCTTTCGTCTAACTGGTGATATTGACGATGGAGGTCCTGTTGTTGGAGTTGTAATGGAGTTACTTATAGATAAGGTGAAACTTTCATAAACCAACATAAATAGGCCTGCAAACGCAGGCTTATTTTATGCATTCTTCAAAATGTTGTTGAAACCATTCTTTATTTAAATTTTTACCAATAAAAACAATCTCACTTACTCGTTTTTCTCCTTCTTGCCACTCTCTATCATAGGAAGCTGCAAATAACGTATGTACGCCTTGGAACACAACGCGGCGATTTACTCCTTCAATAGACAACATTCCTTTATAACGATATAAATACTCTCCTAATTCTTGTACAACGGCTGACATCCATTCATTTATTTTTTGCAGATCAAGAGGACGCTCTTCTCTTAACACAAAGGCCTTTACCCCTTCTAAATGATGCTGCTCTGTATGGGGATAAATTTCTAACTTGTCACGCGTTTTAAACGTTTGTATATCTAGCAAGGATGAAATATCTACTTCACAATTTATTGTTGGGATTAATTGTGCAGTTGGATTGATCCCTTGTAATTCAATGAGTAAATTCTCCTTTTCTTCCTGCTCTACTAAATCTAATTTATTTATTAATACCATGTCAGCAAAAGCAATCTGTTCTTTTGCTTCTAAACCTTTTTCAAAGTGTTTATATATATGATAGCTATCTACTACAGTTACTACACCGTTAATTTGGTATGCGGACTGAATAATAGGGTCTAAAAAGAATGTCTGAATAATTGGACCAGGATTTGCAAGCCCAGTTGTTTCAATTACTAAACCTTCAAAATCCATTTTACCTTCTGCTCTTACTTCTAGTAGATGCTTTAGTGCAACAAGCAAATCTTCACGTACTGTACAACATAAACAACCGTTTGTCATTTCCATAATTTCTTCTTCTACATTCATAATCAATTGATTATCGATACCTATTTGTCCAATTTCATTTACAATAACCGCAAGTTTCTTTCCGTGCTCTTCAGATAAAATACGATTTAATAATGTTGTTTTCCCTGATCCGAGAAATCCGGTTAATATTGTTACTGGAATCACGATTCTACATCTCCTTGTTATATGTCTAATTACATAATTATATCATAGGTTGTCTTTTTATTTTTCGAATATAGAACATATTAGTTGTAAGTATATCTACACGAATATATAATAGCAACAAATAAGAAAACCTTAAGTACCCCAAAAGAACATGAGATGCATTCTCATGTTCTTTTTAGATCTGTACTTGATTTATTTCTGCTGCACTTCGAATTCCTGATTCAATTGCTCCTTGTATCCAGCCATGATACAACGTAGTATGATCACCTGCAAAATATATTCTCCCTTCTGGTTTCACAATGTGAGGTTGCAATTCTGCTTCTTGAGTTGCCTGAAAGATTGCAAACCCTCCTAATGCGTACGGGTCTAACGTCCAGCTCTTCGATATACCAGAAATAAATTCATCATATACTTGATTTCCAAGTATATTCCCTAAATTTTGCAAAGTATAATAAATACGGTCATTTTCAGATAAACCATCCCACAATAACGCATCATACGACCAAGTATAACTCCCCAGTACCATTCCAGGCCCTTTTGTCCCAATTCCATAGCTTGGATAATATGCATAACGAATAGGCAAATCCGTAATGATGCGGCCACCACGTTGCCCTTGTTCTTCCCAAAAACGACTTTTAAATTGGATTCCAATTTTCGTCGCAGCCATGTAATGTAGTTCTCGAATGGCTTTCCACTTTTCATGAGAAACAGAATCATACGGATCAATTTCAACAAATCTCATTGTTGTAAATGGAATGGTGACGATGACAATATCCCCTGTAATACTGCTATATTCAAACGTCTTCTCATTACGACAATATGCTGTAATTCCTTTTTCGTGCTGCACTAGTTTCATTAACTTTTGTTGAAAGATAATATCATCTTGCAATTGCGGTAAAAAAGACTTTGGCAACGCGTCATTGCCGCCTTCAATTTCATAAAAACCTGTAGATTGCTGTAAAATGAAAATAAAACGCAATGTTTCTACAAAAGACCTTTCTAAAAATCCTTCTAAATCAAGAAGCACCCCTATCACCTCTACAGCAGCTGGTGAAAAAGGCACTTTATATTGGTGAGGATAATCCTTTAAAAACTCTGCTGTAGAATATCGACCAAAATCTTTCTCTACAATACTCCAATTTTTTTCTGGGTCTCTTTTAATAAAATCAAGAATTGGTTGTATCGCTGACATCAACAACTCTTCCGATGATTTTCCTTCTTCATTCGCTGCAACTGGATAACGTAAAATACTCGGTTTTTTCTCGTATTGTTTCAATGTTGTCTTGCGACCATTTGCATAAATAATATCCGTTTCATTTCGATTAATGAATGGATTTAACTTCAACCCAAACTTCTTAATATACGAAATCGTTAATTCATGTGTGTAAGGAATCCGCATGGCTCCAACATCTAGATATAAGCCTGTTTCTGGCATTCTCATCGTATAAATACGCCCACCAATTCGATTATTTGCTTCTAGTATTTTCACACGATGACCAGCAGCCTTTAATAATGATCCAGCCACTAATCCAGCCATGCCCGCTCCAATAATAATAATATTTTTCGGTACTGTCGTTTTTGGTAAGCCATTGTCAATAATAGATACCATCTCATTTGTTGTAAGATGGGATTGCATATTTAATCGCATCATCCCCACCCCTACTCATCAACACAAATTCATAGTTCAATGCATTGTATTCATGAAAAGGATGAATCATTCCATTTTTCTGAATATTCACAAAAAGTTCAAATAAATATGCACTCTTTTCTTTTATTTAACCGTATAATAAAAATGTAGATAGGAAATGTAAGGAAGGGGATAGAAACATGAAACGCTCTTACAACTATCATGAGATTAAAAAACAATTAGAAAGCCAAAAATCTCACTTATGTAAACGATTAACAGATGTAAAATTAACAGAAAATGAGCGCAATGAAATCAAGAGAATGATTGACAATTACGAATATATTCTTAACTTAGTTGAAATGAATCATTTTGAAAGAGGAATTTCTCACTGAAAACGGGTGTACAAATTAACAGGACATAGAGGTTAAAATAAAGTGAAACTTCCATCAGTCGGGGTTTTTTCATCCCCCACTGATGGTTAGTTGAACCAATCGGGCTTTTACGGGCAGTTATCCCCTACCTATCTTCTTCGATTCTCTCAACTTTGAGGTGGGGGTCTTACTGCCCGTTAATGCGGGATAAAGTGAAACTTCCATCAGTCGGTTTTTTCTTCATCCCCACTGATGGAAACCCTGTCCAAGCTAGCACATAAAAGCAATTGTCTCCCGCTCTTTTATACCGCCCTCATTACTCATATAGATATATCTTTTCCAACAGTCGAACTTCTGATAACAGTAATTAAATAGAAGTGAAACTCCTGCAGATTTTTTTAAGATTTTCTATATTGTTATCTGAAATTCTTATTTTCCATTCTAAAACAGACAATTTATGCATATGATTATATAAATATTCTCTTTTTGGAGTGTTAATTAGAAAAAAGAGGAGGGCAAAATAGTAGTTGGCGACTATGGAAACATTCATAATTTTTACAATAAAATTCCCATTTTCCTAATAGAGGGGGATCTAATTTATGAACAACTTTCATTTTCTTTGCGAACAATTTGCTACCATTCTTAAAGGGAAAAGTAAAATCAATCAAAATTCTTGTTCAGTATCTTTCCATCGCAATTTTAAGGTGCTTGTCCAAGGAAAACCGAGTATGTCTGTAGTACCTGTAGGAGTAGGCTTCGAATCATTGGATCACAATGGTAATGCATTAAATTTAGGTGAAATTGCTATTCTGCAAGAAGAAATCCCCTCATTTATGCGGTCAATTACGCAACAGGGAATTATTGTTAGTGCCTTACATAATCATTGGTTATATATGAATCCATTGATTATGTATATTCATGTCCAATCAGTAGAACCACCATTACATTTTGCAAAAAAATTGGCAAATTCTTTTTCAGTCCTAAGTAGCTACCCTATTGCTGATGATGGGAGTTAATGTGAAGTGAATCGTATATATTTTTCATATGAGTTTTAACGTGAAGTTCCGATCCCTTCGAATGGAAAATTCGTAAATCTATTACTCTATCAATACAAGATATCGTTCTTGAAAAAATACATACTTTTAGTAAGGTAATGTATATTAATCCTTAGATTTGAGTCAATATTTTTGACATAAATAAGAGCTTGTTTTGATCAATCTTTTTTCAAAACATGCTCTTTATATTTGTTTTTATATCAAGGTTAAAAGTGTTCATTTAATTAAACTTTATTTTAAAGCTAGACTTACTCATTTATCACCTTTCTCACCTTAACTTTTCTCTCTTGTAACAACTGAAACATCACATAATATAAAATTGCACTCAAAAACGCAAGTAATGCAATAATGTAGAATGTGTATTGATAACCTATCCATGCTGTTAAAGGAATCGCAATTGGTGCAATGGTTCGGCCAACAGACCAACGAAGTGTTGCTGCCGCAAAATATTGTCCTCGCATATGTTCAGGTGCTAATTTAGAAACGAAACTATTTTGAATTCCAACAACTAATAGCTCTCCGAACGTGAAAATGAGCATCGCAATAATGAGCCCCCAGACTGAGATAGTGTGAGGAAACATAATCATTGCTATCCCATATGCAAAAGAAGATAAAACAAAAATAGCCCGCTCAGAAAAGTAATTTGCTAGCCTTGTTACATATACAGTAAATAGAGCAACCAAAAATCCATTTTCCGCGATAATCCAACTAAACAATTTCTCTCCATTTATCATTAGATTAAAAAACTCTTGCGTAGGAACATTTTCTTTTATGTATACAGCTAACAATAGATCAAGCTGTGTAAAAGTTTGAGCAACAAGAATACCTGCAACAATGAACAACAGAAAGACACCATCTTGAAAAATAATCCGATAATTCCTTATCTGTTCATTCACAACAGTCAGCCATCCGCTTTGTTTTTCTACTTTTGTTCTGTTCTCTGGTAACGTCTCTTTTATAAATTTAAGTAGTACAAATGCTAATATAAAATTAATGACAACGCTTGCCAGTAACAATTCAAAACGATAAGAAAAAAAGAAATACGCTCCTAAAATCGGTCCCAACACAACATTAATATTAATCATTGTATAAAAAACCGCAAATACTTTACTTTGCTGCTCTTCGGGTACTAAATCGGCAACCATTGCTGCACTTGCCGGATAATATAAAGAACCCATAATACCGATAAGTGAAAAAGCTACAAATGTTAAGAGAGGCGATTGCAACCACGGTGAATTAGCAAAAGCAAATAGTACAAAGGCAGCACTTTGTACAAATGTAGCAATTACCATCATTCGCTTACGTCCATACGTATCCGCTAAATAGCCGCCTACTAAATTGGCAAAAACAGATAATACTTGCGACAATACAAGTAATATTCCAGCCATCGTCTTTCCTAGTTCTTCCGCGAAATATATGGCCATAAACGGAAGAAGCATCCAGAAGAAAAGGCCGAAGAGCCATTCCCCTACTAGACGAATCTTTAAATTTAAATCCCATTCCCTAAGAATCATGAAGTTTCCTCTTCTCTACACCTTCCGCATGATGCTTACAATAAAGAAACAACAATGAAGTATTGTTGTTTCTTTATTATACAATGCTTGTATTTATTTTATCAGGCTTACTTGTCACTAAATAATGTTTCTCTGAAACATATAAATTTCGTTCTAGTTTTCTTTTTAAATATGGACCTAACTTTATTGAACAAATAAGGCGATTCTCATTTCCTTCAACGATTGGAAAAACTTCTTTGTCCGTTACATATTGATCAACAGCACGTTGTACATCATCAATTTCTTTAACAAGATCAAGGTTTTCTTGTGTATTCTCGAAGACTTCAAGTGTCTCCTTTGTAATAATGAATGTATTTGTAGGAAAAGCAGGTAAATAAGGTTTTAATAAGTCATAATTAACTGTGTAGTCATCATTTACTAATACTGTATATACGACGTTAGCATTCGCTTCAAGAAATTTTGCCATAGCAAGTTCTAATTCATCTTTCGTAATCTCTCTTTCTTCCTTGCCTTTTGTAAAAAAGCGAAACATTTTCTCCGCCCCCTTTTCCTTTATTATACCATAAATTACAAGATAAATATGAATAATGAAAAAACACACCTCTACATTACTGATAAATCCCTTCACTAATCTCACCTTTAAAAAAACCATGCGAAATTATCACTTTATCGTATGTTTGTCCAAACTCATTCATATGTATGAAATTAAGTAACGTTTTCAGTAGAGGGTGAAACTTCTCTTATCACAAATTTCAAGAATTTTTTTTAAAAAAGTAAGAAATAATTGATGAATGTTTTACTTTGTCTCACCCTACTCTCAAAGTCTAGGAAACAAATCAATCAGCTCATAACATAAGAAAGAGGGATTACATGGACAATGAGCAATGGAAAGTAGCTAAAAAAATTGCTGCTACTTATATAGGAACTGTCGTTGGAGCTGGATTTGCAACAGGAAGAGAAATCGTGGAATTCTTTACAATCCATGGCACATATGGAACAATCGGCATTTTAGTAAGCGGCATTTTCTTTATTTGGTTAGGTACAAAAATGATGCTGCTTTCTTCACAAATCAATGCATTTTCTGCTCAAGAATTTAACAAATATTTATTTGGTGATGTCTTTGGAAGCGTTGTAAATATTTTATTACTTCTCGTATTATTTGGTGTAACAAGCGTCATGCTTTCCGGAGCTGGAGCGGTATTTGAAGAGCAACTTCGCCTTCCAAGACAACTTGGAATCTTTATAACGATACTTGCTTGTATGATAATTGGCGGCCGAGGATTACAAGGGGTATTCGAAGTCAATTCACTCGTCGTACCAATTATGATGATTTTTATTGTGGGGCTATCCATTACAACACTCTTTCATGATGTACCTTCCTTTTTCAACATGACACCTTCTGAAAATTGGAATATCAAATGGGTTACAAGTCCAATTACATATGTTGCACTCAACCTCTCACTCGCTCAAAGTGTACTTGTACCGTTAGCAAGTGAAGTAAAAGATCAAAAAGCCATTAAATGGGGTGGTATGTTAGGCGGGGCTGGTCTCTGTTTAATTTTATTATGTAGTCACTTCGCCATTTTAACTGTCGAGCAATTTTATCAATATAATATTCCAATGGCAGAAGTTGTACGTCGCTTCAATGCTACTTTTCATTTCTTTTTTGTATTAATTATTTTTGGGGAAGTATTTACAACACTTGTCGGTAACATATTTGGTATGACTAAACAACTTCAATCTATCACCGGCTGGAAAAGTAACATCATTATTTATTTCATCTTACTGATTAGTTATTGTTTTAGTTATATTGGTTATAGTGAATTACTTCATATATTATATCCTGTGATTGGGTGGATTAACTTGATTTTCCTTCCAATTATTGCATTCAAACAACAGCAAAATACATAAAGTGAAACTTCTTATCCCTTGCTACGAATGAGTTGAACGGATTGGACCTCTATTAAACTAAACGAAAACAAAAAGCACGTGAATCATCTTATTTACGTGCTTTTTTCATTACACCTTACATCTTTCAATTCATATTTGTAACTCTTCAGCCATTTGTGATAACGTTCCAGCTGCTGAATTAACTTATTTTCTTTGAATTCCTCAAGATCTTGAGGAAGAAATCTCTTACTTACTGCGAATGGCAAAATAAAAAACATCCGTTAGTAACTGGATGTTTTTTACTCGCAATCCTCACACACTTCCCAATACAATCCCATTTCAACTGCTAAAAA
This sequence comes from Bacillus sp. 103mf, assembly GCF_900116295.1. Classification (GTDB taxonomy): domain Bacteria; phylum Bacillota; class Bacilli; order Bacillales; family Bacillaceae_G; genus Bacillus_A; species Bacillus_A bruguierae. Next base: position 372,781 of record NZ_FPAF01000003.1, on the reverse strand, counting down.
TGGTTTTAACTGTAATCGAATCATGCGGCTTGGCATACGATCTAGTACAAATTGAAGGCTTTCTTCTTCTTCTTTTATAATATCCACCTTTTGGACAGCAATACGTTGGATTTTTGTTACCGCCTGACCATCTTTATATAAAACAAGACCAATCTCATCGTCTTCATTAAAAAACAATTCTATACTTGTACCTGTTAATGAGATTGTATTTGTTATAAAATATGTACCTTTTTCTTCTTGAATATAATACTTCCAGCCTCGTGTCCCATCTTCTTGTGGAAGAACCTTTAAAAATGATGTAATCTCCTCGTGCAGCATAAAATACCCCTCTCTTACCTCTTTCTCAATACCCTATATACATTTATTCTACCACAAACGACTATAACAGCTGTATTTCTCCGCTCAAAACTATATAAACACAAATTAAAAACGAAAAGCGTGTGAATCATTTGATCCACACGCTTTTTTATTATACTTTAAATCTCTCAATTAACACTTGTAACTACGCCTTTGGAGTTTTTTTATTTTTTCTGTCTCATTTGTTTTGTGACACTTTTCCATTTATTACGCTCTGCACGGGCTAAAAGAGCATCTTGCTTTCTCATCGCATAAGCAATTTCTTTTTGTAGTTTTTTATAATTGAACAATCGAGCTTCCTCCAATGTTCCCTCATCAATCGCAGCACGAATTGCACAACCAGGCTCATTTTCATGTTGACAATCTCGGAAGCGACATTTTTGAGCAGCTTCTTCAATATCAGAAAAAGTTGCGTGCATGGCACCGCTTCCTTCCCAAAGCTGAAGTTCTCTCATTCCCGGTGTATCAATAACAAGTGCACCAGTTGGTAATTGGAACAATTCTCGATGTGTTGTCGTATGCTTTCCTTTACTATCGCTCTCACGAATTCCACCTGTTTTGGCCACTTCATTTCCCATTAAAGCATTCAGTAACGTGGATTTCCCTGCTCCCGAAGAGCCAATAAGCGCAATCGTTTTTCCTGGTTGTAAAAATTGTTGCAATCGATCTATGCCTGTTTGATGCAAACTATCAACTGCAAAAATAGGCACTCCAATTGCAATCGTCTCTGTTTCCATTATTTTTTGCTCTATATTTGTACATAAATCACTCTTTGTTAAAATAACGACAGGCATCGCTCCGCTCTCATATGCTAACAATAAATAACGCTCAATTCGCCTTACATTAAAATCTGTATTTAAAGCATTAACTAAAAAGAGATAATCCACATTTGCTGCAACAATTTGTTCCACTGTTTTCTCTCCAGCTACTTTTCTAGAAAAAGAACTTTTTCTTGTAAGCACAGTGTGAATAATTGCTTTCTTTTCTTCTGGCAATTTTGTTACGCCTACCCAATCTCCTACTGCAGGATAATCACCTTTCTCAATTGCCTCATAACGAAATTTCCCTGTTAATTCAGCTACATATTCACCATCTTCGCATATAATCCGATACATATGTTTATGCTCTAACAGAACACGCCCTACTTCATATTGCTTCGATAATTGCTCTTCAAAATGCATATCCCATCCAAATTCTACTAAATAATTACGATTCAATCTCGAATCCTCCCTAAAATGTTTAATGGGGAAGGATATAACGATTCTTTATAAAGTTTCGTCCGTTCCTTCCTTATTTGTATTAACCGTGTAAATTTTATAAACAATCGACATAATACATCACTCCGTTCTTATTAGATTTAATTATATTATATGAAATTTCAAATAAAATATCCACTATATATAACAGAATTATCAGACTAAAAAGCATATATAACAAAAACAAACTTTCTCAATCTATACACATAAAATTTAAAAAGGAGTAAATGCGCCAAAAACAGAATGATATTTACTAAAAGGAGTGGGTTTGATGGATATGTATTCGTGGCTAACTGCTCTTCTCGTTGGTGGAATTACCGGTTTTGTTGCCCATCTTATCAATCATCAAGGCAAATTATTGCTTCCACGCCGATTAAAAACATTTTTCCATCTTGGCTTTTTAGCTGATATCATCACTGGCAGCCTCGCTGCCCTACTTGGCCTTGTTTTATTTGATGCGACAACTATAAAAGAAATCATTAAAGTTGCAATCGTTACTGCTATTTCTGGCCAAACATTTTTACTCCATCAAGCGCTTGGAGGAGAACAAGCAAAGAATACACAGATGAATAAAGCAAATGAAAAAATACAAGAAATTGACAAATTATTAAGGCGTTAATATGTACTACAATTTGCAATTTACTGATATAATGAAAAATAAAAATGCTGAATGAAAGCGTCTGTCAGAAGAGAGGGTGTTTCGTATGGCAAGCAAAAAAATAGAAGATTTCTTAACAGACCCTGAAAAAGAGGAGCTGATAGAAAACTACAAATGTTTACGAGAAGCCCGCACAAAGCGAGAAGCAAACTATTTTGGCGAAACAGTAAACGATTTGTTAGATAAAGCAAAGCAACGTATTATTAAAGAAGCCGGCATTAAAGATGAAAATGCTGCAACAATCCATCCAAAACGAAAAGCACTGTTTTAGTATGTACATGAACCAGTGCTTTTTCCTTTCAGTTTACATAGTGTATGTATGTTTTTTATATACATTATGAAACTATTTTTTGTTTTGTTTCAGATTCTATATTTTTTATAATTCCAGCTCGTTTAAACGTGAATAGAGAAAAGATATACATGCTAGCTGTAAACATCCCGATAGCAGAAAAATTATGAAATATAACATATAAAAAACCTGCTAAAGCTGCTCCAATCATTTGCCCAATATACATTGATGAATTAGCCAGCGCGGCAATAGTACCTCTTGCTGTCTGTGATAATGTTTGTAATGCACTCATCATAATAGTAAACAAAATACCTGTTATAAAAAATATAATAAAGAAAAATACCTCTATAAATAACACATATTTTAATTGAGGCAATATCAAATACAAAACAACAAGCGCAATTATTCCCCCATATAACGAGCGGGTCTTACCAAACTTATTGACAAGTTTAATGCCAAACAAATTGCCTGTTAAATTCCCAAACCCTAATATAAGCATGGCGCTTCCAATTTCATTTACTTCTAATTGAAATTGATCTGATAACCATTTTCCTAAAAATGAAAAAGCTGCAAAGTTACCCGTTTGAAATAAGAAATAAGCAAAAAATGACGGTACTGTTTTTGATATATGTAATAACTGGTTATAACGACTAAAAACTGTTTGTTTTTGAGATTCTTGTTGTAGCGGTCGTAAATGAGGCAGCGTAAAATATATGAGTATCCCCAATATAGCAGAACAAATTCCAATTACAAAAAACGGAGTAGAGTAATGCACAGATGCAAGGTAAGCTCCGATAGGTAATCCAAACATTTGTGACAAAGATAATCCAGCTGTAACAATTCCTATACATTTCATAATATGCTGAGGTGATACAAGGAGCGGGATAGACGCCCATACTTGCGGTGATACAAATGCTGCGCTAACACCAGCTAAAAAACGAAAGGTAATCATCCACCAAAAAGTAGGAGCTATACCACATAAAAACGTACTAATTGAAAAAAATATCATTCCACCTATTATAACCCGCTTTCTATCTAGACCATCAGAAATAGGACCAGCAATTAATGCAAATAGAGCATACCCTAATGCGTATGCACTTACCATCCAACCTGATATTTCCGTAGAAACATTATATAACTCTTGCAATGTCGGTAAGAGGGGTGAAATTAAAAATGTATCTGTTCCTATCATAAACATGATCATAAAAAATAAAAGCATCGTTTTCTTCACCATAAACACCCTTTCTATATAAACCCATTTTAATTTTTCAACATATAAGTCTATGCTATGTAGAATACAACATGCCCTGTATTCGCTTGCTCACTTAGTTTTAAACCTTACATGTGTCAGGAAAAGGTCCTGACCGCTTCTATGCACGACCAGATACTATTGTTCTCCCATAAAAAGAAAGGGGTTTTTATGTCGTTTTTTAACTTATATATATTTATAGATAAATGCAACACATGCAACTTTTATCTTATTCCTCTTCTAAAATAGATTGAATCGTTTGCAAATCACTCTTGAGTAAAGTAACTCGATTTACTTTTACATTTTCTCTTATTTGTTCTACACGTTTTCCTCCTGGAATAACAACATCAATTCCGTCTTGTGCAAGTAACCAAGCTAACGCTAAATTCGGCATAGTCGTATTTCTTTCCGTTGCAAATTTCTTTAGTTTTTCTACTTTCACAAAATTCTTCTTATATACATCCTCTTCAAATAAAGAAACACTTCTTCTCCAGTCTCCCTCACTCAATCGCAAATTTTTCGGATATTTACCACCTAAAATTCCAAAAGCAAGAGGTCCATATGGAATAAATGAAATATTTTGTTCAATACAATACGGAATTAATTCTTTTTCCGCAGTCCGATCCAACATGTTATATGGTGATTGTAAAACAGCAATATCCCTATGCTGATTCGCTTCTTTTAACTGCTTAATATTGACATTTGAAATACCAATCGCTCGTATCTTTCCTTCTTCTTTTAAACGTACTAGTTCCCCCACTGACTCTGAAAATGGAATTCCTGGATCTGAAAAGTGTAAATAATATAAATCTATATAATCTGTCTGTAATCGTTGCAAACTATTTTCTACAGCTGTTCTTATGTAACTAGGTTTATTGTTTATACGAGTAGTAGCTCCTAATAACTTTTGAACCCCACCTTTCGTAGCAAGTGTAATATCTTTTCGTTTCCTTCGTAATACCTCTCCTAACAACTCTTCTGAACGTCCAAATCCATATACGTCTGCTGTATCAAAAAAAGTAACTCCTTGATATAAAGCTTCTTCTATCATTTTCGTTCCTTCTGCCTCATCAATATTTGAGAATAAATTATAGCCACCAACTGCATTTGTTCCAAAACCAATTTGTGAAACTTCCAATTTTGCCTTCTGTAAAGTTACTAATTTCATTTTTCTATCCCCTTTATATTTCTATTGTTCTAATATATTCGAACAATAGAAATATATCATGATATATGTTATAGTGCAAATAGAAAATAAAATACGTTACGAAAAGCAGGTGGAAAAATGCGAACTCTATACCATCCAAATCATGAGGAAATTCAACTCTCCTCTGTATTATATGCACTTAGCGATCAAATCCGGTTAAAGATTGTAAACGACTTACTGACATGCGGTGAACAGTCTTGCGGCGCTTTAAACATCCCGATAGCAAAATCTACACTCTCGCATCATTTTAAAGTATTACGAGAGTCCGGTGTTATGTATACGAGAATCGAAGGAACACAGCGTTTCATCTCCATTAGGACAGAAGATTTAAACAAGAGATTCCCAGGATTATTAGACGCTATTTTACAAGCGACAGAACCTTATTAATAACAAACAGGAGCATCTTCATAAAGATGCTCCTGTTTGTTATTAATATGAAAATGTAATTGTTAACAATGAATATCCACTTTGCGCTTGGTAAGGAGCTACCTGATATGACACTCGCTTTGCTCCTTTTGGCCAAGCAACTTCATTCAGTACTTTTTTAACATCGTTCATCGTGTTATCGATTGTTTGATGGTAACGAAATTCTACCTTTTCTTGTTTCGTTGTAAATTTTTGCTGTAATTTTTGTTTTAACTGGTTATAGTTTTCAGCTCCAAATTCTGCCGCTAAATAAACAAGATTTGTATCTTTTAAGATTTGTTGATAAATAGGAGCTTTCTTATTTCCTGCTTTAATTTTATTTGTTAACTCATTATAATAACTTGTATTTGCAGCTGGATATTTACTACGATCCCACTGGTGATCTTTACTCATTTGCTCATCGGACAAGTTAAAATAAGAGTACGTAACACGGCCTTGTTTATCCGGAACGGGATCATCGAATGTCGTATCGAGGTGATACCATTTCCCCTCAACATTCACAAGGTTCCATGCATGAGACTGCCCATTTCCAGTTCCCGTTACAATATGAGATTGAATTCCCGCTTCTTTTAATAACTGATAGGTTAATAGTGCATATCCTTGACAAACTGCCGAATGTTTTGATAACGCTTCATATGCAGTGTAAGAACGTAGTGATGTGTCATATGAAACATTTTTCACTACATAGTCATGAATGGCTTTTACTTTTTCATTTTGGTCCATTCCAGCTGTAATTATTGAATTTACAATTGATTTTGCTTGCTTCATCACGTACTGTGATTGTTCTTTCGTTTCTCGGTATGAAATATTCACTGTAAATGAATAATTCCCTGGTACACCACGAATCGAAAATTTCGTACCACTTACATTATATTTTAAATATTCATCCTTTTCCAACGTTTGATTATAGGCTTGCACCAGTGTATTTAACACTTCTTTTATGTTTGAATTCTTTGTCTTATAAACAATTGTAATATTTGTTTCATGATTATTTAAATGCTTTTGTAACTCTTGTTGAAACGCTGCAATTAGTTTTGCATCGCTTACAGAACTATCTACCTGTTTTGTAGCAGCATATGATACTGAAGGCATATGAAGAGTTCCACTTATAATAGACGAACAAAGTACTATAGTTGATAAACATTTTACAGATTTCTTCATTTAATCACATCCTCGTAATATAAAGTAATTATAAAAAATGATTTTCTAATATATATAAACATATATTAATTCTATCAAAAAAGAAAATACATTTTTTGATATTTTAACGTATTTCCAAAAGAAACCCACATCTTTAAGCGCGTAACAGGTAGCAGTTCCGCGTTTTTCCAGTTAAGTATACGGACCTAGACAACAAAAACTCGTTGACATCACCTAAAAATGTATGTGCTAGATATAAAGATTACATACACGTAAGTGAAGTAATTTAAACAACGCTAAACTATATAAATCCACTTTAATTCTCCGACATATAAGTCACTGCTATAGAGAATACAACATGACCTACTCTCGCTTCCTCCTTTTGTTTTAAACATTGCATGTGGCAGGAAAAGGCTCTGACCGTTTCTATGCGCGGCCAGATGCTCTCGTCCTCCCCTAAAAAAAGAGGGTTTTTATATCGTTTTTTTAGCTTGTATATATGGAAAAGTAATTTCCGTTCACATGCGAAACTTCTTTAAATTATAAACTTTGTAAAATACAACAAGTGTTTTCAAAACGGCGTTGCTTTATATCTTCATTTGCAATACAGAAATATAACATTCCCATATCTCCCCACATCATGTTTAAATGTTGCTCATCAGAATCTACTTGAAATAATAATATCATCTCACTGTGATGCACATTCAAATATTCCTGTGCTTCCTCAAATACTTCTGTTTGAACGGAAAATGGTGTACCAAAAATTTGATGATTGTCATAGTGATCAGGTATTAATTCCTCTAACAATTGCAAGAAACGATCTGAATCATCTTCATTTTCAATAAACAACTCAGGGAGTTTTTGCACTTTTTCAAATGTAATTCTGCACTGAGAAAATTGCCCTTTCATTTGATTCGTGTTTTGTAAATCCTCGATTGCTCCTTCATAATATAAAACACGCCAGCTTTCTTTTATGTTTGCATTTCCATACACTTCATAAAAGTCTTCTTGCTCATCATCAGCAAAATAGAAGAAATATAACATGCCATTTTCAGGAAAATCATTTTTTATACCTACAGCTTGAATTTCAGCTAAATTAAACTGGGCAACAAAGTGAAGGGGACGCCCTTTATAAGCTGGATACGCCAACTCTGCTGGCAAATCAGGTGATCCTCCCATTTTTGAACACCCTATTGGCAATATCTCTTCTTGTTTTGGTACCACTTTTATACATTCAAATGCTGTGGCTAACAATTCATCTTTTATATGATTCAGTTGATACTTGTCAATTAATTCTTCAATATGCTTCGTCATACAAACTCCTTTTTCTACATGATTACCTACATCATATCATAAAATTTATTGAACTACCCCCATCTACCGTTTCGTGCTTGAGGTGAGGGTCATCTCGCTAGGTATGATAAAACTTCTTTCGTTTTTTTCTTTATCTCTACCTGTACTGCCCATTATGAAAAAGGGCTTGTTCATTATAATCGGAATGCCTTTCTAACACATAATATACAGTGTTCCTACAAACATGCAAACTTTTCATCCCTTGTAAGACACCCTCGTAATTCCCACTTTTTTTACTCAAAATTCTTATATTAAGGAGGAAATAAATATGGGCTATGGATATGGCGGTTGTGGATTTGGTTACGGTTATGGAGGATATGGCGGCTGTGGAGGATATGGCGGTTGTGGATTTGGCGGTTTTGCTTTATTAATCGTTTTATTTATCCTTCTTATCATCATTGGAGCAAGCTGCTGTAATGGCTTTGTCTTCTAAGTAATCTTTAACAACTATTGTAGAAAAGCACGCATTTGTCGTGCTTTTTTATTTTCTTTAACTTTATAAATAATGAATTGAAGAGAGGTATTTTCATGAAAATAGATGGTGTCTTTGAAGGCGGCGGCGTTCGAGGCATTGCACATGTTGGAGCAATTTGTGCATTAGAAGAACATGGTTATGAATGGGAGCGAGTCGCTGGTACATCAGCCGGTGCTATTATAGCCGCACTGCTCGCATGCGGTTATACAGGAAAAGAACTACGAACAATTATAAATAGTGCTGATTATACAAACTTCATAACAAAAACATGGTTAGATAAAATTCCCCTTATTGGAAAAGGAGTAAATGTGTGGTTCAAAATGGGTATATATAAAAACGATTTTATAGAACAATGGTTAGAGGATTTATTATCTCAAAAGGGCGTTTATTGTTTTAGTGACTTACCTAACCCGAGCGGCTTAAAAATTATCGCTTCTGATATTAGCAATGGGAACATGGTAATTTTCCCTGATGACTTACCGCATTATGGATTTCCAAATAAAAAATTTTCTATTGCAAAAGCAGCAAGAATGAGCGGAACAATTCCTTTCTTTTTTCAACCTGTAAAATGGAAAACCCCTAAGTGGAATAAACCTTGCTATATGCTTGATGGGGGCATTCTCAGTAATTATCCGATATGGATTTTCGACTCACCAAACATCCCTCGCTGGCCTACCTTTGGATTTCATTTCGCGAAAGACGAAATTCAAGCTGAACCTGTGCATTATGAAGAACCTGTTTCTATGTTTAAAGGGCTATTTAAAACAATGATGCAAGCCCACGATTTACGCTACCTCAATACAGAAACAAGCGCACGCACAATTAAAATCCCTACTGGAAGTATTACGAGTACCAATTTTAATTTAAGTGATGAAGAAAGAGATTGGCTTTATCATTCTGGCTATCAGGCAGCTAAAAAATTTCTGAGCTCTTGGAATTTTAAACAGTATATACGTCAATATCGTAGCGAATCTTCATTTCATGCTCCAGATAACCAAAACAAATGATAAAATACAACAGCTAGCAGTAAGATTTTAACTAGCTTCTTTTCTTCTTCAAAACGTAAATTCAAGAGACTTACTTATATATTTTCAAATGGTGTAACTACTCAGTCACTCTATGAAAAACAGATAGAAAAGCATTTTTTTAAGTGGTGGAGAGGGACTGGCTATGTATAGTAGCGGTCAGAGCCTTTTCCTGCCACGCGCAAAGTTTTAAAACAAAGAAAGGCAGCGAGAGGTGTAGATCCATTTTTATCTTCATGGCAGCAATTATAGGTAAGCGTATTTTCGCTGGAATTATATTCTTTACCAAACTGCTAAATGAAATGTATGACTGAGTAGTTACCAAATGGTTTTCTTTACACAACAAGTAATTGCATTTGTTTTTAATAAAATTGGCTGTTCATCCCTTACAATGTGATACTCTAGCGGCTTTACTCCTACGTTTAGTTCTTCCCATCCTTTATATATCTTGCCCAGCATACAAAGCATTTCTTCTGTTGAAAGATTTACTTCAAATAATGGGTCCAATCTTATCTTCGTGTTCATATCAATTTCTTCTACACTAGAATTTATTACAATATAATTAACTCCTTTATCTTTCGTCCCAATTTTCATATTATGCAATACTTCTTCCAAGGCACTTTTGCAAGGGACATGCTCTAAACTAGATACAGCCACAATATAATCGTATTCATTTGCGATAATTTGATAATCTTCGATATTACTCTCTACAGTTTGAATACGATCAGCAACGTCACAATCATAACTATATTGCTGCAATCGGTGCAGTGCGAAAGAAAGCAAGTCTACACATACCACTTTTCCTGCTTTCATTCTTTGCGCAATCGGTATACTGTTTCTTCCAACTCCACATCCTAAATCCAATGCAGTAACGCTTTGTTGATTTTGAAATAAATTCATCATCTCAATAACACCCGAAACTGGCTTATATAACCATGACCCTTCCTCAAATAACTTATGATTAGCATAACAATGTTCGTGATACTCTTTTTCTTTCTGTCTTATATGTTGAATTCGGTTCACTTTTTTACTTCAGCTCCTTTATTATATACCACGCATATACATTCGCATTGGGACATATAATTCCCTCCTCAAGTCTAAATTCACTGTATACAGCTAATTAGAGAAAAACTGCTAAAAAAATAAATATAAGAAGAAAAAACGGTAGCCATAATAGCTACCGTCCTTTTACGGATATTGCAATCCCTCTGCTTCTTCCTCCGTGATAACAATATAACGTTCTCCCGTTCTTAACCCTAACAGTTCTGCTTTTTCAATTGCTTCTTGTTTTGTTTCTGCATAAGCAGCTAAATATTTTGTTCCATTTATCACTTGGCAAATGACATAGCGTTTCATTTTCATTCTCCTTTTATATATAAATCCAACTTGACTTTCCAACACACAAGTTGCCGCCATGCTGAACAAAAAATAACCTGCTACTTTCTTTCTCTCTTTGTTTGAACTTCGCACGTGGAAGAAAAAGGCCCTGACCGCTTCTACGCATGGCCAGATGCTCTCGACCATCTAAAAAGAAAAGGGGTTTATGTCAGGTTTTTAATTTGGATTTATATATTATCGTATTTATTGTTTTATTTCTTGTATAATTCGTGCAAGTTTTTCAATTCCTCTTTCAATATCATGCAGCGATGCATAAGAGTAGGAAATTCGCAAATGTTGATTAGCATGCCGATCATACAAATTTCCTGGATTAAGTAAAATCCCCGCTTGTAAAGCTTTATAAAATAGTTCCTGCATAGAAAATTTCAAATTTATATGTAACCAGATGTAAAAACCGCCTTCCGGTACATTCCACGTTGCAATATATGCAAAATGTTTTTCCAACGCATGTAATGCAATATCTCTGCGTATTTGTAATTGTCGCCGGGTACAATCTAAATGTTCTTCATACAATCCGCTTAAAAACCACTGAGCGGCAGCTCGTTGTGACAAAGAACTTGATCCATAATCTGTTTGCATTTTAATATCTGCTAATCGATTAATAACAGCCTCTGGTCCTACAATCCAGCCAATTCTCAATCCTGGACTAATTGTCTTAGACATACTTCCTATGTAAAGAACACTCCCACTTCTATCATATGCCTTTAAGGGCTTTGAAGATGGCGAGCCGAACCACAAATCTTGATACACACCATCTTCGACTATAGGTAGACCAATTTCATTACAAGTTGCTACAACAACTTTTCTTCTCTCTTCACTCATCAAAATCCCAGTTGGATTATGAAAAGAAGGAATGGTATAAAGAAGCGAACCCAAAAATTGCTTTTTATATTTTGAAATAAGTGTTGATTGTATTCCATCCCGATCCATCGAAATACCAATTAAACGCATCCCTGCTGACTGAAAAATATTAAGAGAATATAAGTAAGAGGGTTTTTCTACTAAAATTGTTGCACCTTTTTGTAATAGCCCCATAGAAATTAACTGTAAAGCCTGAATGCCACCTGAAACAACTAAAATAGATGATGTTGATGCCTGTATTCCTAATGTTTGTAAATATTTTGCTATCTGTTCACGTAGTAAAATGTCTCCTTTTGGTTCTTCATACCCTAAAGGTATATACTGCTTCGAAAGTTTATTCATAATATGTTTGGTCTTCTCTTGCGGCAAAAGTTCTGACGAGAGTTCTCCTGTTCCTAATCGAATGATATTCGGATCAAACTCTGCTCGGTTAATTTCTCTAATTATAGGTAAATTAGGATAATGCATTCCGGTATCAACATATGAATTCCAATTCAGAGGTGCCGAAGAAGTTAATAACCCCCATGTATTATTTATCACTCTCGTTCCTTGTCGTCCTTTTCCTTCAACCAATCCTTGAGCAGCTAATTCATCTAGTGCAGTGACAATTGTGCTTCTGTTAACTTTAAATGCATCAGCTAACGTTCGTTGAGACGGTAATTTCATCCCGATTGTCCATTCTCCATTTGCAATTTTCTCTTTTATATAATCTTCAATTTGCTTATATAAAGGTATTGGAGATAAAACATTTGGTTGCCAATCAAACCGTTCCATAACATCACCCCAATTATGTATCTACAATTGTAGTATACACTTTGGTTGGGTCATCATCCATCCATATGGATGGATACAATTGATATTTCGCTTTATATACTAGACACCAATAGGTAACCCCCAAAAAATATGCTTTTACATAGGAGGCGAAAAATGAGCGAAGCATTTCTTCACGGCATCATTCTTTCATTTGGACTTATTATTCCTTTAGGCGTTCAAAATGTGTTTGTTTTTACTCAAGGTGCCAGTCAATCTACTTTATTACAGGCTGCTCCAGTTGTTATAACAGCGGCAATCTGTGACACTATTTTGATTTTGGTAGCTGTGCAAGGCGTATCTCTTGTGCTATTAACATTTTCCTGGCTAACAACTACACTCTACGCAGTTGGATTTTTCTTTCTTCTTTACATGGGATGGGCGATATGGAAGAGTGAACCTACCGCTTCCCAAAATGATGAGCAAACCATTACAATAAAAAAACAAATTGCATTTGCAGCTTCTGTCTCTTTACTCAATCCACATGCTATTTTAGATACAATTGGAGTCATTGGAACGAACTCTATTCAATACATTGGCGCTGAAAAATGGGCGTTTACCTTCGCAACAATTTTCGTTTCTTGGCTATGGTTTATCGGATTAGCATTCGCCGGACGGATACTAGGGAAAGTGGATGCATCCGGAAAACGAATACAACTATTAAATAAAATTTCTGGTGTTATTATTTGGGCCGTTGCGTTTTATATGTTGGTAAAACTATTCACTTAATTACAGTCGAATATTCAAAATATCCTGATATATATGTATATAAGTTAGAAAACCGACATAAAACCCCTTTCCTTTTTATAGGAAAACGAGAGCATCTAGCCGGGCATAAGAGTGGTCATAATAAATAAGAAAAAGGCTGGCAAAAAGCCAACCTTTTTCTTATTTATTAGATTCTGATTTCTCAGCAATTCCAAGATGATCATTCAATTGTTTTGATATTCCTTTAACATTTTGCTCATCTGGTTGATAATAATAAATACCATTCATACGTTTGTCTGTACCTTGTACTTGTATTTTTTCTAACTTCAAGTCTGTTCCTGCCATATTTTTTGTAATTGCCAACATATCATTGAATGTTAAGTTTGTTTTCAAGTTTTGATCCACTGCATCTAATAATGAACTAAGTTTTGGGATTGAATGGACTGATGCCGCTTTTTTCATAATTGCTTCGATTACAAGTTGCTGTCTTTGACCACGCATTGCATCGCTATCAATTTTCCGTGTTCTCGCTAACGCAAGCGCCTGTTCTCCATTTAAATGTTGGTACCCTTTTTCAAGATGGATGGCACCAGCTTGGTCTTTACTATCTTGTTCCGTAAAAGTAACCGGCACATCAATATCAATACCACCAAGTGAATCCACTATTTTAATGAACGATTCAAAATTAAATTTCACATAATAATCAACAGGTACATTTAAAAAACGTTCAACCGTATCACGTGTACTTTCCACACCGCCAAATACGTGCGCATGTGTAATTTTATCTAATTTCTTTCGTGACGGTATATATACGCGTGAATCACGAGGAATGCTCACTAATTTTACCGATTTATCATTTTTATTAATCGTTGCCAGTAGCAATGCATCCGTACGAACTGCTTCACCATATTGACTTTTTCTTTGCTCACTTTCATCAACACCCATAATTAAAATAGAAATATTATCTTTTAAAGGAGCCACCTCTACATCACGTTTATTAGACTTATTTATTTCTGCATAAGAATTACTTACAACCGCTTTTGCTTTACTATATATAAAGGAACTGTAACTTATTCCTCCAATAACGAGAAATAAAACAGGAATGATCAAAAACAATAAAAAACCTCTTTTTTTAGAGCGCTTCTTTTTCTTTTCAATTCTACTTGTTGCTTCCATGTCCGTTTTCATTTCACTTCCCCCTTTCAGAACATCCTCTATTAGTTTAATTGAAATGTAACATCCTTTGTATCGAATTACATTTCATCAACCTTACATTTTTGTAAGAATCTACAACGTACGAATCATAGCTTTTCGTTACAAAAAAAATAACATCGTTTTGTAACAAAATGATGACAACGAAATTTTAACACAAATATTTTTTGAAATCCCAAGTAATCTTTCTCTTATTTGGCATAATTTTCAATACTATTTTATGAAATCATTAGAGATAAATAACATTTTGGCTATATAGACAAAAAATCTAGCCCTCAAACATTTGAGGGCTAGATTTTTCAACTCGCTTTAAAGCCGCCACCTAATACATCTCGTACATCATGAATCACAACAAATGCATTTTGATCTTTTCGACCTACAACTTGTTTTAATTGGACGAGTTCTTGTTTATTAATGACAACATATAACACTTCCTTATTATTTCCTGTGTAACCACCTCGTCCTTCTAATACCGTTACACCGCGTGTCATATTTTGCATAATAGATTCTCGAATAATATCTGGATTATTTGAAATAATCGTCACTGCTGTTTTTGTATTTAATCCTTCCACAATAAAATCAATAACCTTTGCACCGATAAAGACTGCTACAAGTGTATACATCGCTTTCTCTTGTCCAATAATAAATACTGAGCCAGCAATAACAACGATATCGATAATTAGCACACCTTTTCCAACACTCCAGCCTAAATATTGATTTGCTAACCTAGCTATGATAGCTGAACCACCTGATGTACCACCTGCACGAAACATACACCCTAAACCAACACCAACAAAAACCCCTGCAAACAGAGCTGCTAATAATGTATCATGATTTACCGGAGTGGCCACATCTTCTGTGATATATAAAAAGAAAGATGTAGATATAATACCAAGAATTGTATATACCATCGTTTTCTTATCAAAAAATTTATAACCAATTGCAAGTAAAATGGCATTCATTATAAGGTTTACAGCACCAGGAGACCAGTCAAACAAATAGTAAGTAATTACCGTAAGACCGATAATTCCTCCTTCTGATAATCGGTTTGGAATAGCAAAAAAGTTAATTCCAATTGCAAACAATAACGATCCAAGTACAACAAGTATAATCTCTTTCATACGTTCATTCATTACGTTTTCCTCCCGTCTATTCCTATGTTTAATCTCTATACATCATAGGAAACTAAATTGTCTCTCTCCATCTCTCTGCATGTTTCTCTATCATTTCTATTAGCTTCTTCATCGCTGGTGTCAACCATTTACTTTTATGATACGCCAGTTCAGTTGTGACAAAATCTTCACTGTACATCCATGGCAAGGCAATTAACTTTCCACGCTCAATTTCTTCTTTAACTGTAATAAGCGGTAAATACGATAACCCTAACCCGCACATAACAGTTTGTTTAATTGCCTCTATACTCCAAAAATGAATACGTGAACAACTAATCCCTTCTCCTTTTATCCATTTTTCTAGTAAGTCTCGATAACTCCCTGGCTCGGTAAGCAATAACATTTCTCCTTCTAAATCAGCAGGAGTAACAATTTTCCGCTTCGTTAACGGATGCCCTGGCGGAGCAACAAGCACAATTGTTTCTCTAACAAGCGAACGAGTGACAATATCTACACCTAGTTTTTCTGGATTTGTAAATAAAGCAAAATCAAATTTCCCTGACTTTAATTCATTATGCAACTCCTGACTCTCTGATGGCTGTAAAATGATATGAACCTGCGGATACTTCTTTTTAAATTCATATAAAATAACAGGTAATCGATATATCATTAAAGATTCATTTGCCCCAATACGTATCGTTCCTGATGGTTTGCCGTTCATTTGAGATGATTCAAGTGCTTCATTTGATAATGCCAATATTTTTTGCGCGTAAGAAAGCATATGCTCTCCTACTTCAGTTAAAACTACCTTTTTACCGAGGCGATCAAACAACGGACTTCCAATTACTTCTTCCAGGGATTGAATATGATTTGTGATTGTTGATTGTGTATATCCGAGTCTTTCTCCGGCCCGTGTAAATCCTCCGCTCTCTGCTACAATAATAAAAGTTTTCAAATGACGCAGCTCCATAATAATGCCTCCTGTTGTACAATCATTATTTCATCCTCAATAGCATAAATTACGGTTTATGTATGTATAAAGATTACAAGATTCTCGTATCATCAACTTATTGTTATAACCATATTTCCATCATAACGAAAAATGATATTAGAAAGTATATGAAATAAAATCTTTTCTAAAACACCTATGAAGCTAACTATTTTGATAGAAATAGTTAGCTTCATAGGTAAACTTTATACATTCTTAATCTTTCACATCTGAATGAAAAACGAAAGAAAAAATAGATAACAGTCCTATACACTCACCTAATCGCTATTATATATTTATAATAAAAATAAATAAAATGAATTATTTTAATAGAAACCATTTAAAAAAATGATGGATGGATTTAATTAAAAGCATGAAATGCAGTTCTCATACTTTTCACTATACTTCTACAATTTAAAAGTTGTACAAATATTCGAAAGATACTCATTTACGATCACTCCATCAGCAATTATCAAATTAAATTATTTTACAGTTCCCGGCATATTTAAGATGAATACACCCTCGTTGGAAAGTTACCTTTACAACCACCACAATTATCTGGTATTATTACCTGGTGCTTAAAATTAGTTGTACTCAATCTATTAAACATGAAAAATCAATTAACTTAGTACAAAGAATTCTTGTGTTATTTTTATATACACTTTCCATAAACATGTTTTCTATCATTATATATTCATTCATTTCAATGTTCCGAGCATAATCGGTGCCTAAGCTTACTAGTAATAACACCATTCTAGTAGAACTTATTTTCTTTTTTCTACCATAGACTTGAAAGGGGCATACTTTTGCAAACAAAAAAAGATTTTGAGAAAAAAACGATTATATTCATTCATGGACTAGTTGGAAATCGTCGTGCATTTAAAAAAGAATGTAAACTATTTTCCTCATCTTATAACATCATCACATATGACTTACTTGGCCATGGTGATGACAAAGGACAAGCCATTGATTTTTCTTTAGATCGATTAGTAGAGCAATTGTCAAATTTATATGAAAAAGAAGGGATCCAGCAAGCTCATATTTGCGCCCTAAGCTATGGATGCTATATTGCCTCTATATTTGCTCATAAGTACCCAGAAAAAGTATTGAGCCTTTGTCATATTGGAGGTCATTACAATAACCCATCTATTTTGTTTAATGTCTTCCAAAAGTTTTGGGACAAACGAAATAATGAATACTCTTCTTGGCTTCATCAGTATGCAAGTACTATATTTCCAAGTGGCATACTAAAAGCCAATCCATTTGCGATTGTTTCCAAAAATATTTACTATCGATTCGGGTTACAATTACACTCATCTATTATTCGAGAGTCACTGCGGCATCGTTTGGAATTCGATTTAAAATCCCGATTACGAGAACTTACGCAACCAATTTTATGGGTGATGGGAGAACACGATCATCTCTATAAATCTTGTTTATTTGATTTAAAATCCATTCTTCCAAATGTTTCATATAAAGAAATCCCCTTAGCTGGTCATGCTGCAAATATCTTTCGGCCAAATTATTTTTTCGATTTGTACTCTCAATTTTTACGAGACACATCGTCATAATATAAAACATTTTTTATTTAATAAAGAGAGTCGCATATCAACGCGACTCTCTTCTCATATGTAAACTATATTTGAGTACAATCTCTCTTTTTTATCCCCATCTAATAATCCATATGTTTTTAAAATCCATTTTAATTTTTCGACATCTAAGCCGATTGTATGTATGGCCGGACGCTCTCGTCCCTCCTAAAAAAAGGAATTATGTTGTTTTTTCAATTTGTATACATATAGAAATATATTAAAAAAAAATAAAATTCTACACATCCAAGTGAAATCAAGTGAAAAATTATCAATTTGCTATTACTCTACTTTTTAATACTCTTCACTATAAGTGAAGAATATACCTCCGCTCCTGCTTTCGTCAAATGAACCCCATCTGGTTCAAAGTATTCTTGCTTCCCAGCACTAGCTGAATACCAATCAACTAGCGTAACATTTGAGAAGTTTGATGCTATTTCTTCTAACTTTTTATTAACTAATGATTCCCATGGACGCGGTACTCTTGTATTAATTAATACTACTTTACGTTCATTACCTATTAATTGGATTAGTGATGTTATTTGCTCAGTAGTAAATGCGCCATTTGTACCTAATCCAATAATAACGCACTCCCCTAAAGCACCCTCTTTTTTCATTCTGTCTACCGCAGAGGTCGCTTCAGACATTTGCCTTCCAATCTTCGCATCAATCCTAATATTAGGAAATGCATTTTTTAAATTGGGAGAGACATCAATCATAATTGAATCTCCAATAGCTGTGATCGGCGCAGATTCTTTAGCCCCCGCAGACTTAACTTCTTCTTTGTTTTGTGATGGTTTATCAGCCGGTTCTTCCAAAACTGCGTCTGGATGTTTAGGCTGATCTTTTTGCTGTGTTTGTACCGCCTCTACTTTGTTTTTAGGGCTTTCTTTCGCTTTGCCCGCTGTTGATAAACCAAAACTTGCTGTCATAGTAACCAATATTGCAAACGCTAAAGCTAACTTACCACCTAACGCTAAGTTTCTTATTCTTAAGTTATGTAAACGAATATTCCTCAATGCGCCTTGACGAATTGGATTTTCGATAAATTTCCATGAAAGCTGCGCAATAAACAAAATAAGAAAAAATTGAAAAATAGCTCTCGTAAGCTGAAATTCTCCAGTACTTACTTGTGGAGTTGTCAATGTGATGATCGGATAATGCCAAAGGTATATCCCATAAGATCGAACTCCAATCCAGCGCAAAGGTCTGAACCTTAAAAAAACACTAATACGGCTAGCTGGATGAGCAAGATTCGCTACTAATAATGCAGTAGCAATCGATAAAAGGAACATTCCCCCGCGGTATAGGAATGGATCATATTGATTCGTCTTCCAAAACATAACAAGAATAATAAGAAGAGCAATTCCTCCAATTATATCAAGAACGAGACGAGCTGGTGGAATAATTTTATTAGCTAATCTACTGCTCGGCCAAATGAAAGCAAGTGCTGCACCAATCAGTAAGGAAAACGCCCTTGTATCAGTACCATAATACACTCTACTTGGATCAGCACCTGGTACATATATTATTGCCATTGCGACAGCTGAAGCAATCGCTCCGAGAAAAATAAATAAAGTCAGACGTGATTGTTTTTTTATATAAGAAAGTCCTAAACTAATGATAAGAGGCCAGACCACATAGAACTGTTCTTCAACAGCTAACGACCAAAAATGATTTAGTGGAGACAGTTTACCGAAGCTATCAAAATATGATAATTTGTGATAAATATACCACCAGTTACTAAAATAAAATAAAGCTGCTACCGAATCTCCACGCATTTTTCCAAGTAATGAACTATGAAAAATTGTAATCCAAGCTAAAGTTATAACAAGCATGACAAGCATTCCCGGAAGCAATCTCCTTGCCCGGCGCAACCAGAAATTCTTCAAGTCGATTCTTCTTTTTTCCTTCCATTCAACAACAAGAATATCCGTAATTAAATAACCCGAAAGTACAAAAAACACAGTAACACCTAAAAACCCTCCAGGTATCCAGTTAAAATTGATATGATACAAAATAACACCTAGTATGGCTAGGCCCCTTAAACTGTCTAATCCAACCATATAACGACTATTTTTCTTTAATGGTGTGGGCATTCACAGTCACCCCCATCTTTCTCTAGAAACTATGTAACTATTCACATTACGAAATTCTACGAATTTACACTTAACAAGTATAAACGAATTTCGAAATAAAAGGTTTACAAAAATAGTACATTATCATAATAAACATACTTATCTTGTATAATAATGCACACCATACATAAAATTCTACCATATCATCTATTATTATAAAATTGTTTATGCAAATAAAAATAACTACTTCATTACATTTCCCTTACCGAAAGTGAAGTGAAAAAAGAATAAAATATTGTATTAGACTCTTTAAATAATCCTTAACAAATAAAAATAGTCTAAGTCATAATACGCGACTTAGACTACTTTTGTACAAACAATACCTTACTGATTTATTTCACTATACTTCTTTTTTACTATTAAAATAGATTGCAATCCAATTGCAACTACTAATATACCAGCTGTAAAATACGGAAAATTTAAAGGATCTATACCCTTTTCTAGAAATACACCATTTGCCAGTGTTCCCATTGAACCAGCAAAATAATTAATAGAACTAAGCAAGGCAATAGAAATAGTGGCATGTTCTGGACTTATTTCAATTAATGTTTTTTGTTGAGTCGCTACTGCTCCCCATCCAGTAGCTCCCCAAAGAATTAAACAGATAGCCACCAAAATTGCTATTTGTTGAAAAATCCCCATACATATTAAAGATAAAAACATAATAATCATTAGATATATTAATATGATTTTAGGTTTCTTATAAAAATCCATTATATATCCTATAATGAAACTTCCTCCTATGCCACCTATTCCCCACATCCATATAAAGACTACGGATTTTTCAAAGCCATAAGAGGCTATGATAAGGTCTAAATATGTGTATAGCCCTAAGCTACAAAAACTTAGTATCATTGTTATAAACATGACCAATGAAATAACCTTGTTTTGAAACATCGCTAGTCGTTCTTTTAATGTTGGTAAATGGGTTGAT
The DNA here is from genome assembly GCF_900116295.1 of Bacillus sp. 103mf. Classification (GTDB taxonomy): domain Bacteria; phylum Bacillota; class Bacilli; order Bacillales; family Bacillaceae_G; genus Bacillus_A; species Bacillus_A bruguierae. Next base: position 351,596 of record NZ_FPAF01000003.1, on the reverse strand, counting down.
TGTATGACTGGAAGCCTAAACCATAAGCCTAATATTCCTACTACACCGATTGCAACAATAAACCATATTGTCATGCGCCACCCATAAATATCCGAAATATATATACCGATAGGAACACCTATTACGGTTCCTGCACTCATTCCAAGTAGTATCATGCCTAGCGCTCTACCTTTTTTACTTTCATGAACGAATGTAACAGCTGCAGATGAAGCAAATGGTGAATACAAACCAGCACCTATACCTGCTATTCCTCTTGAAATTAATAACATGATAAAATTGTTTGTAATTGTACTTACTACATTGGCTAATACGAAAATAGACAACGCTATTAATAATGTATGTTTTGCATTCGTTTTACTCATCATTGCAGCAAACAAAGGTGCTGCAAGCGCATAACATAATGTAAATACACTTACCGCTTGCCCCGCTTTCCCTATAGATACATGAAATTCATCTGCAATACTTGGTAAAATCCCTGCCATTACATAAGCATCTACTCCTAACGCAAACATTCCTATTGTTAATAAAACAATCTTTCTCAATATCATCACCCTTTTGTCAATTATTCCTTTTTCTATCGTAAAGGGTATAATGTGATTAGTGAAATTAATATTTAGCATAGGAGGTATGAATTTAACTCATGACTATAGCAAGATACGAGGTACTCCAAAAAGTAGTTGAACTAGGGAATTTCACTAGGGCGGCTGAACAACTTAACATGACACAATCCGCAGTAAGTCATGCTATTTCTAGCTTAGAAAAAGAATTTGGTTATCCTTTATTACATCGAAACAAACAAGCAAAGATTCAAAAAACTGCTTTTGCAGATCGAATTATTCCTCACATTCGGCAAATTTTAAACAGTGAGGCTATTATTAAACAAGAAATATCTCTTCAAAACAATCAACTAGAGGGCACTTTAAAAATAGGCGCATTTACAAGTGCTGCAGCTCAAATATTACCCAAAATGCTATCTCAGCTTAAAAAGAACTACTCAGAAATTAAGGTAATATTATATGAAGGTACTTATATGGAGATTGTAGATTGGATTCATAACGGCACTGTAGATATAGGATTCATTATCGAAGAAGATACAAAAAAACAATTTCCATCAATACCTATTACAAAAGATGAAATTGTCTTAGGGTTACCAAAAAATCACCCACTGGTTAATGAGAAAACAATTGATATAAAAACTATTGCTAATATGGACTTTATTATGCCAAAATCTTCCTATCAGTCATTAGTTTTAGAAAATTTATCCGCTTATGATGTGTATCCAAACATTATATTAGAAGTATTGCATTGTGAAACGATTGTTAATATGATTTCACAAAATATTGGAATTAGCATGGGACCTGAACTATTTTTTAAATCCCATAAAAACATTGAAATAAAAAAACTAAAACAAAAAAAATATCGGCAAATTAGCCTTGCATTTAAAGAACAAACTCCTATTATAAACGCCTTTTTAGTGTGTAATCAATTATAGCGGTATCCATGGAACCAAAAATAATAATATACTTTCGGTTTCATGGATAATCACTTTTGTTTCATTTGTTTTGCTAATAATTGCTTTACCTCGTTATATGTTAAACCAGAGTTCTTATTCAGCTTCTTCACTTCATCAATATCGGTACCAACAACAGTGTACTTTTTCTCTTTGTTCATACTGCACATCCTTTTTTAAAAATTAATACATACTACTTTTTTATAAAGTACAATTGAATTTTTTTGACTAGTTGTAAATGAAACATTGTTTTTTCATATTTATTCCCTAAAATTAGAACTCTTACCCATCTACTCCATTTCCAATTTCACAACAATTTAACAAAAAGTTCTAAATAATATATATTTAATATTATTTATACAGAGGTCTTGCCGCATGCCCATCAAGCTAATATTTTGAAGTATCCCCAAAACGAAAATTTTATCTCCTCATAGTTATCTATGGGAATTCAGTTCATTTTTTTCGTTTTGGGAAACAATGAATTTCTTAACTTGATGGTGATGGGGCGGTACTCCTAAACCAAAAAACGCTATCCTTTCTTATCATTTTCCAGAAAGAATAACGTTTTTTCCAATCTTAAGTTTTTTTATAGGGAGTAGTAAAATTCGCATTATCCCAAATTCATTCCACTATTTTAATATTTAGGAACCTCTAATATGTGTTTTTCCTTTCCGTCATATACCAGGGCAGTTTTAGCTTTAATATGTTCATTTTAAAAATGTTATTTAGTTAAAAAAGTGAAAGGAGAGGCTTATATGTCTAACGATTTAAAGATGGACGAGAACGAGTTTTGGAAAATCATTGATATGTTCGATTGGGAACATGAGGGTGATGATGAAACAGTTTTGGAAGAAGCGGTAAATTATTTAAGTAAAAAATCCAATGAAGAGATATTTGCTTTCGAGGACATGCTCTCCAAATTACTTTATGATTTGGACGGGGTTGAATACGCCAAAAATATTGGTGAGTATTCCTATGTAGATGAAGAAGAGTTTTTCTCCGTAGATAACTTTCTGTATGCAAGATGCATGGTTATAGCAAATGGGCGGGATTTTTATTATCATGTGTTGCAGCATCCAGAGGAAATGCCAAAAGATATGGAGTTTGAATCTTTATTGAGTATAAGTAGAGAAGCATACGAACAGAAAAATGATGAGGATTTTGATTATCTGCCAAAGTTTGATTATGAAACATACAGTAATAAGAGCAAATGGACAGGATAAATTGCTACTAGGGGGAGCACACTATGCTCATCAACTCTAAATACTAAAAAACGTTATTCTTTCTAAACAAGCTACCGTTTCTGTGCCATTACTACACAAACCTCAAGTACATTGATTCGAACAAAGAAAAAGGCACTAACTAAAAATAAAAGAACTCAATTAATGAGTCCTTTTATTTTTAGTTGAAAGGCATGCTGATTTGTGCTTTCTTCTTGGCTCAAATTAATATACTTTTACTAATACCTCTTATTTCTTCAACTTGTTTATAAGAATGACTTTCTAATAATACTAATGCGTGTTCAATTTGCTTCTTGTTAATTTTTTTGATCGACCTTCTCTAGAATCTTCAGGAAGCTTTGCAATTACTTTACCTTCTTGTGTACGTTCTACTATCATTTCTCTTTCAAATGCAGCAAATGTACTCATGACGTTGAATACAAGCTTTCCTGTTGGTATGTTTTCAATTAAACCCATATTGAACCCTTTTCAAATCGAGAAATATCTTAAAGTAAAAATCTGTTATTCTGTTAATCATTTGTTATTATTCTTTAGAATAGGTCTAAAAGATCATCAAATTTCTCTATAACTTGATCATATTCACTTACATTTCCAAAACCGTACTTTGCATAAACAAAAGGGATACCTGCATGCCTAGACGCCTTTAGATCACTCTCTGTGTCTCCAACATAAACAGGTTTTGAAAGATTGTTTCTTTCAATTATTAATTTGATATTGTCTCCTTTTGTAAGACCCGTTCTACTAGGGTTTTCATAATCTAAAAAGTAATTCTCAAGTTTATGATACCGAAAAAAACCCTCAATATAACCCTGTTGACAATTGCTGACGATAAAAAGTTTATATTTCTTAGAAAGGTTATGTAGTACATCTTCCACGTTTTCAAAAAGAGCTCCACCGTGTTCCTCTATATATTTACCTTCAATTTCAAAGCACTGTTTAATTATTTGTGTTCGAGTGTTTAAATCTAAGCTTGGAAATAACTTGCTACTTATGTCGTCCATTTGCAGTCCCATAGTACTTTCGAAGTCTCTTCTTGTTAATTTCTTTTCTACTTGTTTATTTTCCTCAACTATACTATTCCATGCAAGTAGTACGGTGTCTATAGAATCCCAAATAGTTCCATCCAAATCAAAAATTATGCTATCCATATGTATTTCCTCCCCATCATTTATAACATCTATGTGCGAAACTCAGCTAAATCATAACCCCTCATCTTTCCTATATATGTAAATTATATCACAAATACAAACTTTTAAAATATCAACTCCTTGCAACAGAACCAGAAATAGAAAGAAAAAACGTTCGACTTACGCCAACCCAAACTCATCCCCTTCCTACTCATTGGGCTTCCCCTTTCTTATTCCTTGGGGAAGGAAAATTATTTTGGTAACATTTTAAATTTATAGAATCATTATACTTTCTACTTGATTTTTATAAATCCCATCCTCTAGTATAAACATATAAATCTAATTATTACCATTTATTCAAATTAATGATAGATAATTAGATTTATTTGATAAAATTTATAAAAAACAGGAGGGATATGTGTGTTTTCAAAATGGAAAAAAGGATTCATAACTACTTTATTTGCACTCACAACGTTTTCGACAGTAACATCTGCTGAAGAACTGCCTGCAGATCAACAAAAATGGCAGAATTGGGTTCGTGAACATGCAGTTAAATTACAAGAACCAACTGCTAGTTCGAATGAGGATTTATCATTTTTAAAACAAACCTTACAAGGCAAACGTATTGTTTCACTAGGTGAGTCTACTCATGGTTCAACAGAAATGAATCAATCTAAGGTTCGTATCATTAAGTATTTGCATGAAGAAATGGGTTATGATGTGATCGCATTTGAATCAGGCTTTGCGGAAGCGAATGCTGTGTATCAAAATATAGATGATCTAACAGCCGAACAAGCCATGAAGAAGGCTATTTTGGGAGTTTGGCATACAGAAGATGTGGAAGAATTAATTCAATATATAAAAGAACAAAAAGAAAAAGGAACACCTCTTGTTTTAACGGGATTTGATATACAAATACCTGGGGATGCTGCTACTGCTATATTTGCAAAATCTACAAATGAATGGATTGAAAAATTGGATCCTGAGATAGGTAAATTACTTGTAGAAGCAGAAGGAGAAATCCCGAAATACCGTTCTGTCTCTTCTTATAAGGAATTTCAGGTAATGCAGGCATCCCTTTTGGACAAATACGAAAAAATAAAAGAATTTATCCAACACTATAAAAATGAATTGCAACAAGTAGCGCCTAAAGCATCCTATGATGTAAATCTTCTAGAAAAGTCAATCCAGATTCGAATCTCTGCGCTTAAAACATGTATTCCAAATGATGTGAAAGAGCGGAAGAATATTCCACCTGAAAAATATCCAGATGATTTCCCATTTTACAATCGAGAGCAAGGGATGGCACAGAATTTAGCATGGTTAAGCGAAATGCAATTTAAGAATAAAAAAATCATTGTGTGGGGACACAATTATCATATTAGAAAACAAAATTCTAAAATGGTTCAAACCGTATTACAATTTCCAAATATGATGGATATGATACCACATTATTTAAAAAATCAAATGTACACAGTCGGTTTATTTGCATATAGTGGTAGCAGTTTAGGTATGGATAATCATAAGCTTGTTCCTGTAAAGGAAACGCATCAAGCCAATAGTGTCGAAGAAATTTTGAAAGTTGCACAACATCCGCAAGTATTTGTAAATTTAAAAGGTGAGGAAAATCGTCCTGAAACCTCTTGGATGTATAGGCCTATTATCGGGCAGTATTGGGGATTTATAGATGAAATCATGATTCCTAACCAACAATATGATGGGATTCTATGGCTAGAGCATATTAGCCCTTCACGAATCAAGTAAAACAAAAAGAAGTCACTTTCAAACATGAGGAGTATTTTTTATTATGTTCGATTGAACATAATTTAGAAAGTGCTGTTAATTGTGAGGATAAAGTAACAATAAAATTATTTAATGTAGTGTAGTGCTATCCTAAGGAGAAGTAAAAAATTCCTCTTGGAAATAGCACTATTTTTGTGCTAAAAATAGCTGTTTTTTACCTTTTAAAACACTTACTGTTTAAATAATAAAGCTGTTAAATCTTAATTGTTTAAAGATAATATAGTAGTTTAATTTACAATAAAGTCGTTTAAGCGGTTCAGCCGAGATATGTGTAAAAACAGGTCATAGGATTACTTTTATTTCCAAATCGAACAATATCAAAAATAGTATTAAAGAAACACGAATTGTGAAATTCAACCTAAAAAAGTCGAATTCCTTAGGAACCGACTTTTTAATTTGGCTTGTTAAGCTAAGCCCCTATTGGGGGAGTACCAGCGAAGCTGACACCACCCGTAATGTAGATATAATTAAATTATTGATGCCCTCGTTATATCCCTGCTGGGCATCGGTGATTGCAAGTTTTGAATAGACCTCCAAGGACTTGCTGCCATGCCCCTGCCCGCTTCCACTCCGTCCAACCAACTCCGCGTCACGTCCTGATTCTCCCCCAATAAGGTCGATGAAATTCACCAGCCTTTTTTTAAACGAACGACGAACCGCGGGCTCAGTTTCAGTCTTCGATTGCTTGATAGACCGTGGTCCAGAAGTCTTGGATAACATGCGCTGAATCCGGAGTGGACATCCCAACTTGGGTGAACAGAATTCCGGTGAGCTGTTTGTCCGGGTCAGCGTAAGCTGTGGTGCCGGTTCCGCCGTCCCAGCCGAACTGTCCGATGGACGCGTAGTCTCCGAGGTAGGTACGCACCGCCATCCCAAAGCCCCAGCCGCCTTGTATCCCTTGGCCAAACGACAAATGGACGTTGTTTTTAGCCAAGTCCTCTCGGAATGCTTGTTGTTCTGGCGTGAGTCGGTTGGTGGTCATCAGCTGGACTGCGGGTCGGGACAGGATTCGTTTGTTCCCGTGTATCCCTTGGTTCAACAGCATCTGTAAATACGCGTGATAGTCATCGACGGTCGAGAGCAGCCCACCACCGCCTGCTTGGAATGCTGGAGGTTTGCTGTAACGTCCGCCTGCGGCCTCGTCCCACACGATGAACTCTCCCGTCTGCGGATCAGGGTTACAGGCGGGTGGCAGACGGTCAATCTTACTCTCGGGCACATAGAAACCGGTGTCCTTCATCCCCAGCGGATCGAGGATGCGTTCACGCAGGAACGACTCGAATGTCTGACCTGTGACCCTAGCAATGAGCACGCCAAGCACTTCGAGGCTGACATGGTACTGCCACCGCTCTCCGGGCTGGTAGCTCAGCGGGAGTGTGCCCAAGCGTCGCATCCACTCATCGGGCTCTGGCAACTCCATCCCTGGCGCGTCGAATAATCCATTTTCGAAGATCGCATTTTGGATCGGGGAGCCCATCAAAGTCAGATCCACTCCAAGTCCGAATGTGGAGGTCAACAGGTCTCGTACAGTGATCGGACGCCGTGCCGGCACGGTGTCGTCCAGCGGACCGTCGGGTCGTTTCAGCACCTGCCGGTTGGCGAGTTCGGGCAACCATTTGTCTACTGGTTCGTCCAAATGCAGTTTGCATTCGTCGAGCAGGATCATTACCGGTGAAACCGTGATCGGCTTGGTAGTAGACGCAAGCCGGAAGATCGTGTCACGTCGCATCGGTGCACCACCATCATGCCGCATTGTACCGAGCGCTTCGACGTGCGTCTCACCGTTTCGGCTGACTAGGGCGACAAGCCCAGGAATCTTCCCAGAATCGACATGCTGCGCCAGTACGTTGCGCATTTTGCGCAGCCCTGTTTCGGAAAAGCCTTTGTTACTTTGTCCCATCATGAATCTCTCCTTTTTTCCCCATTTTCTGATGAACGAAAATCTTCTATTGTGATCTTTTTCATTTGGTTTCCCTCTTTTTACTTTTTTATCAGCCCTTTTGTTTTAAAACTACAAATTCTCTTTTGTTATTCATGCTTGAAAACCCTTTGTCAAAAAGGTCGATTCGATGCATCAAAGAAAATGAATATTGGAAATCAAAATCTGACTCACTTCCTTTTCTGGGTTATCAGAATCGAGATATGTCCTGCTCTTAGCATAGAGCCATGTGTTCATCAGACATTTATTCTACAACCGTTTTCTTGCCCGCCCTATTGGAGCCGAGCAGGACGAAAATACTGCCCTTATCCTCCTCGAAATCTACGCCCTTTAGGACTTGTAACTATATATCTTTATCTATCTACTCATCTAATTCAATATTGCTCTTTTCTGGAAGTAACTTTAACTTTCTAGATGCCCTATCTAAATCCCTTTCTTTTTTCAGCATATGGACCGATTGCGGAACAAAAATAAAAGAGCTCCCTTCAGCTTCTCTGTGTGCTTAATAAATTCGCCCCATAAATGAAGGGTATAAGTTTTCACGAGAAGATCATGTTATGCTGAATCCCATACCTTACAAGCCACATTAAACGTTTTGGTGATTATGTCATCGATTTACAAAGCATTCCTCAACCAGTAGAGGAAAATATACCAGTATAAACATAAAACGGGTCATCGACTAGAAATAAAAGTAAGACTATGACCCGTTTTTACACGTATCTCGACTGAACCCCTTTAAAACATAATAAAGTTGTTTGAAAATGTCAGTCATGTTATTTAATTAAAGGGCCAGGTCGAGGAATAAGTAGGAATTTTTGAAAAAGATATCGTAATAGTTATTATAATGGGAGCTATTTAACTAATGTGGTTGGATTCTTCAAGAATTATTTTCAAGTTGGAATGGAAAGTGTTTAACGTTTGCTTTTGTTATCGTAATAGAACATACTCTACCGTCAATATGAGGAGATGATTATTTTGATTAGCCTACTTGAAAACATACACAAAGCAGCTGTATTACTACTAGTCTTATGTTCATTTTTATATTACAGACAGCTAAAAAAAGTTAAGCGAGAAAGAAACCTTTCTTCCTTTGAATTTACAATGTATATATTAACTCAACTTGCATATTTTCTTTGGGCAGGCAGTTTACTTCTTCTTCTCTTTGGGACATAAAAATCAATTTCCATATGAACCGAGGTTAGCTGGTTCTGCAAAAGGTTTACCTTCCGTAGGATATAATTCTTCATCTACATTATAAGCTGGTACATTATTTATCCCTGAACGATAAGGACTCATTTCATAAATAACAGGAACTTTCACACCCGGTTCTGTTTTAGGTCGCATTACCTTTATCGAAACAAGATCCTTTTTCCAATCTAGGTCACTATCAATCTCAGTTTCTACATATAATTTTTCTACAATTGCTTCATCAATTGAATAAATAGGCTTGGTCATTCCATTTTCCAACTCAATCTTTGTTGATTGAGCTAACGTTTCTGGCACTTTACCATTTAACGGTAGCGAAGAAAATTTTATCGAACTCTCTTCGCTTTTTTCTGCATGTACTGTAATACTAGAGATACTTGATGTAAGTGTTAATGAAAACATTGCTGAGAGTGCAATCACAAACTGTTTTTTCTTCAAATTCCTTCCCCCTTTATTTTTTTCTATCACTTCTTTCACTATACAACAAAATGACAGAAAATTAAGTTTTTAAAAAAGGCGAAGACTTGAGAAATTCGTAATATTTTCTCTTATATAATTCATAAGATTTTTCTAATCCAACGTTGTATTTCTGATGTATTAGCCACATATTTTAAAAGCGCTACCTCTGTTAACCTTTTGTTTACCCCACGTTTATTTTCTATTAAAAAGCCTAATTTCCCAATTTATTGTAGAGAAATTAGGCTTTTTTCATCACTCCATTAAAGCGCCCTATAGTTTAATGACTTGATTTACTGATTATATCTTCAATTATTCACTTTGAACTATATAGATATAGTTTTGGTTGCAACTGTTTGTTGAAATGCCTTATCATGCTCAACAATAACCATTGTGGGATTAAATTGTTGAATAAGCTCTTCAATCTGCATACGCGAATAAATATCAATAAAATTTAATGGTTCATCCCATATATATAAATGAGCTTTTTCACATAAACTTTTAGCTATAAGCAGCTTTTTCTTTTGTCCACCAGAATAATGAGATATATCTTTCTCAAATTGAATTCGGTCAAAATCCATCTTACGTAGGATGGATTTAAATAACGTCTCATCAATCTCGTGCTCTTCAATAAAGTCCGATAACGATCCCTTCAAATGAGAAGTATCTTGTTGGACATAGGAAATGATGAGTCCTGAACCTAAATTAACTGAGCCTATATACTGTATTGGATGTCCTAGAATTAGTTTTAGGATACTACTTTTCCCGCTTCCATTCTTTCCATCGAGTACAATTCGGTCCCCTTGTTCAACTATAAAGTTAATTGGTTCATTTACTATTTGGTCATCATACTTAACAGACACATCAGCCAAAACAACCAATTCATTTGACTGAAATTTCAATTGTTCTAATTTTAACGACTCAGTTTTTTCCACATTTTTTAGTAATTTTGACTTTTCTTCAATAGCTTTTTGTTGCCTTGATTCAAGGTTCTTCGCTCTCTTCATCATCTTGGCCGCTTTATGTCCTACAAAACCCTTATCTAACTTAGATCCTGAATTCCTTGTTCCATTTTTGGAAGCTTCCACTTGATGAGACCAACCTGCCGAACGCTTTGAAGACTGTTTTAATCTCCCTATGTCTTTTTGTAGACGCTCATTTGTAGCCTCTTCGTGTTCCTGCTGTCTATCAAAATTTAACTTCCAAGAAGAATAGTTACCACTTTGAACTTCAATATTTGCTCTATTTATAGATAAGATATGGTCAACGCATCCATCTAAAAAGATTCTGTCATGTGAAATCAAAATAAATCCTTTTTTCTTCCTTAGATAATCAGAGACCATCTTTCGTGCATCAGTGTCTAGATGATTTGTTGGCTCATCAATTAATAGAAATTGACCCTCATTCAAAAACAGTGCAGCAAGCAACACCTTTGTTTGTTCTCCATTTGATAATGTTTTAAATGGTCGATACATGGCCTCGGCATCAACATTTAAATAGGATATTTCCCGCAGAAATTCCCAATCTTCTGCTTGGGGACAAATTTCTTCAAGAATTTCATGAGTGAACTTGTTCTTATCCGAAACTGGGTAAGGGAAATAATTAAACTCTACCGAAGAAGTGATTTTCCCACTATACTCATAATTACCTAATAATAAATTAAAGAATGTCGTTTTACCTCGTCCGTTTCTACCAATAAACCCTAGTTTCCAATCCGTATCTATTTGAAAGTTTACACCTTCAAAAATATTATCAAAGCTACCTGGGTATGAAAAAGTTAAGTCTTGAACTTTTATCATTGACATAATAATTCCTCCTTTATATATCAACACTTTTCATATAAAGTCGGAATATCCATCAATTTTTTAATTCCTCCATATAAGTTTGATGGATATTAACGACTTATATAGAGCATTACATGTGTAACAATAGTGTCTGAATTACTCATTTTTCTCTCTCCTTTATTTGTTAGGTTACAGTTACAGATTAATAAAGTGAAACTTCCGTCAGTGGGGGTTTTCTTCATCCCCCACTGACGGAAAGCCCTCACCAATCGGGCTTTTACGGGCAGTTATCCCCCACCTATCTTCTTTAGAAAAGCGGAAGCGGCTCGCTTAGAAACGCAGGACGTTGGAGCCCCTGACAAAGAGGCGCTTTTTGCCTCGTCGGAGGGGGCGAAACGACCGGAGATTCTAGCCGCTAGAGCTGGACAACGCTTCTCTCTGAATCTTGAGGTGGGGGTCTTACTGCCCACGAATAGCGGGATAAATATCAACTTACCTATAAGAGAATAAAAAAATCCTCCCAATTTATAATCGGAAGGATTAGTATTTCACTTATACTTAATAAGTTCTTATTAATCATTGGAATCATGACAAATAAAGTATGAACTGATTTATAAAAATGGATAGACTAACCCTATATTTTGTAGTTTGAAGTTATTAATTTCAAATTAAAATATAAATTAGTTAATCATTATTCATCCATCAGTCCTCTCATAATTCTATTTTTAGAGTAACATTCTTTTTTATGGAATGCAATATCACAATCATCTTCACCTCAAATTATTGCTAACTACTTCTATAAAATACTAAGATTCGTTACCAAAAACCATAATTTTTGTAACTAATTTAATCTTAATTAAGGTACTTGGTATCACTGGTATACGATATTACCAAAAATAATTACCAAAATGATTACCATAAACCCTTTCCAAAAGGGTAAGATGCACTTTTTATAACTTCATTGAATTTTACTTTGTGGTCTATGACAGTAACCTTGTCACTACCCCTATAAAAAAGATGTACCGTTTTGAATAAAGTTATACCGTTTATAAAAAAAATTGCGCCGTTATACCCCTTTAGCTAATCTAAAGGGGTATATTTATAATAAAAAGGAAAAGAACATCTGGAATTGAAAGGTCGATTAAGGAACTGTTGAGTGACAATAAGTTGTTTCGTTAAAGGGTCATATTGTTGAAAATGAACCGGGAATAAAAATCAAAATACATAGTTAAGGAAGTGGATGGATGAATTTATTAACTTTGACTGAGGAATTTTTTAATTATGTAAGAGAGTTTTTACTTTTAAGATTTATACTATTTGCTTTGGTCCTCATGACTTTTTCCTTTGTCATAAACCGTATTATTGATTGGTTCTTTAGGAAGTCAAGCTTTTTTGATGAAGAAGTAGAACAGACGATTCAAAGTGTAATTCGATCAATTTTTAGGTATGGAATTTTAATCAGTCTTGTTTTTTATCTAATTAGTCAATTTGTAGATATAAAAGGTATTCTTGCAGGTGCAGGAATTGCCGGAGTTGTCGTCGGTTTTGCTGCACAACAGATACTAAAAGATGTTATATTAGGGTTCGCAAGATTAACGGACAAAGAGTTTCGTGTCGGCGATTTTGTTACTTTTAACGGAACAAGTTCAGGTACTATTGAAGAAATCAGTATTCGCTTTATGCAAATTCGTGAATGGTCGGGAAAACTCCTTACCATCCCACATGGAGAGATTAGAACGATACAAAATTTTAATAAAGGCTGGATGCGGGTTATTGAACGGATTACGGTAAGTTATCAGGAAGATCCTGCAAGAATAAAGGAACTGTTAGAAAAAGTATGTGTTATCTGCAATGAAAAATCGGATCAAAGCCTATATAGGATAGAGGACGAAGTTGTTGAATCTTTTCAATATATTGGTGTTACAGACTTAAATCCAAATTTTAAATATGTTGGGTACGAATTTTGTATTGTAGGTTTAGTTAAACCTGAAGAATACTTTGAAACTTCCAGGCAAGTAAGGTTTGAACTAATGTCTATATTCCATGAGAATCAAGTACAAATGCCAGCAGCGAATATGTTCGTTCATACTGAAAAATTACAGCTGGAGAGCAACTTTCACCAAGTAGGTAAAGAAAACTAGCTGATTGCACATTACTTTTGGTTTCTTGTACAATATAAGAAAGAGAAATAGACAGGGAGAGAAAACCCATGTCTACAAAATTAGTAAAAATGGCGTGAAGAAAAAGGAAATCTATAGGAAAATATGAGCCATGATTCTTCTTTCCGAACAGCTTATGAAGCTCGTGAGAAAATACTTCTAGATGAACAAGCTAAAATAGCTCATACGCGAGAAGAAGGTATTCAAAAAAGTAAAAAAGAAGGTATTGAGCAAGGCATTGAACAGGGAAAAATTCAATTAATTCGTGGTATGCATAAAAATGGCATGCCATTAGAAGATATTGCAAAATTTACTGGTCTCAATACAGAAGAAATACGAAAATTACTATTATAATTATATATCATGGCAAAAGCTTTGCGAAAACTCCCGCAAAGCTTTTTATTATCCCGTAGAGCCAATTTAAATAACTATAAAAAGCCTTACAGGGGTACAGCCGCATACCCATCAAGTTAAAAAGAACGGGTTACCTCAAAACAATAAAAACGAGCAAAATGCACAAAATTTTCGTTTTGGGGTATTTCAAAATCTTAAGTTGATGAGCATGTATGGTGACCCCTATTACAGAGTAGAATGTTTGTTGTTATTTTTCACCATATCTAATATATCCCTTATTATCTCAACAACAACTTGAGGCTTATCAATATGTATTGCGTGTCCAGCATCTTCAACAATAATATGTTTTTTATTAGTCGACAAGTTAGCGAGCTCCCTCTGGAATTTCATCCAAGTAGCCATGGACTCCGTTGTATGAAAAGGCTGTAGCCCCCCTGTTACAACAATGAGTGGAATATTTCCAAGTGATTTAGAAGTACGAATTTGCTCTAAACTTTCTTCCACCTCAGTAAGAGAACCCTCCAAAGTAAATTGATTATAATAAGCCTCTTGAACTTCTTTTGTAAATAAAGAAGGTAATATTCTGTTCTGATCCTCATGAGTTGAGTCTAAGAGAACTACCCCTACTACTTCCTCTGGATAGGTGCTTGCGAATAATCTTGTATTTAACCCTCCAAATGAGTGCCCGACCAACACATATGGGGGTTTTATACCTGCTTTATTAAGTAAGATACGTAGATTTTCGACACTTTGTTGACTATGGCGAGGTCTTTCATTCATTTCACTTTTGCCAATACCGGCTCTATCATAAATAAACATTTTTGAGAACTTTGAAATATCATCTCTAATAGAATTCCAGCTTTCTAAAGTGGCTCCATATCCAGAATCAAAAACAAGGGTTGGACCTTCATTATTTATCCCTAACAATTCATAGTATAATTCAATACCACCTATATCTAGTTTTTTTCCTGTTTCATTCACAATAAATTTACTCATATCTACTCCCCATTCTTTATTTTATCTATTTTAAAATCCAAATTTAATAAGTTCAATTTAATTGCGATAGTACCACATGCCCATCAACTTAAGAAATTCTCTATTCCCCAAAACGAAAAAAATAAGATAAACTCTTATAATTAACTAACTGTTGAAAAATGAAATTTTTGTTTAGAAATATTTCAAAAATTCAGATTGAAGGACATAGGGTATTTTCAGTAAATCAATCTCCCACCTTAGTTATTTTGAATTATATTTTATTGACCCTTATTATAGCATATATGGAATATTGTGTTTAAAAGAGGGGATTTGGATGTTTTTTCAAAAATATAAAGGTTTTATAATGGTTGTCTTAAGCGCTGTTATACATGTTGTAATCACTCTTTACTTTGAAAATTTAGAATATATATGGAGAGTAGCAATTAAATTATTTGCTATAGTCTTGTTTATTATTGGATGGTATTTTGTTTTTGAATCAAATCGTTATTATAAAAAAACAGAGGAATAAATAAAAGAAATCTCACCACCATTTAATTGAGATGAATTTGTATCTATGTTAATGAAAAATGCCATCCTTTCTGTATATTTCTACAAAAAGAATAGCGTTTTTTCGTTTTATGGATACATTTTTTTAGCTTGATGGCGATGTGGTGCTACCTCTTATAGATGATTTACCTACTTAACGAAACTATATGGTTTATTATGATATAACGCCAAGAGCTATACCAAAAACGTTTATCATAACGAAATTTCAGTTATTTAATTTTGGTGATGCTTGGGTTAAAAAATATTTCAGAAACCGGATATTGCATAAACGCTTCCTTATGTGGGGTACAGCCGAGATACAGGTAAAAATATGTCATAACCTTACTTTTATTTCCAAATTTCACTTTTAAATAAAGTCACGGTGTTTATAAAAAAGATGCGATGCTTTGCACCTTTGGATCTGTTTATCTGAAGGGGTGTTTTTATAGTGGTAGCAATAAAGTTACTCCACTAAAGGGCCATTTTATGGACTAACACCTTTAAAATCTGGATATTTGTGTTAAAATTTCTCTGTAGTGTTTTCCATCCAAACTGGACAAGAGAGGTATTTGAGATTTATGGGAGTAGCTTATAACTTGAACTGCGGACATTGCTCTTACAATCAAAATGTTTTTTTAGGAATTGGATTTAGGTATATAAACTTGAGTTCGATTTTAGAATGGTATGAGGAAAAAGAAGGTCGACAATACATCAGAGAGTTTATTAATAACAAGGAAACGTCTTTTGAATGCTACGACGGTCTATATGTTTGTCAGAAGTGTTGTTACCTATTAAATAAAGTACATTTACATATGAAGTCAGGAACCCAATCTTACACGAACATTCATACTTGTCCTCGATGTAATACTCAGATGCCGTCAAAGCCTTTAGTCGATATTAATCAAAATGATGTTCTAGATTGTCCAGATTGTGGGCAAGAAAAGCTAAAGGTGAGTTTTTATATGGATTGGGACTAGGAAGTTGGTTCTTAAAATTTCCTTATTAAACTAAAAGAGGCTTTAGCAAAATGACTGTGGAGTTATTTTACAGTCATCGTGTTTTTCAATATTCTACAATCGGGCGCGATTATGGAACAACATAGGTAGAAATGATTAAACTTTTTTATAAAAACCAAACTTAAATCTGCTGGAGAAGAATCCGTTTTGATCACACTTTATTTCAAAGCTACACCAAACATAATCAAATCGGGGTTTTCTCTATGATTTTCGAACTTATTATCATACACCCTAATCATACAATTGAAACGAAGTGTTTTCAGTAGCTAACTAATGGATGAATAGACGAAACGATATTTATAAGCTCAATAAATTGCATCTGGAAATAAAAGTAAGTCTATGACCTATTGGGGGACTGATGGCCAAATGCGGATTTTATACGCTAAGACAGTTTCCAAAAGTGAAATCTCATCTTTGCTACTGTAAAAAACAACTAGCCCCCCAAGAGGTGCTAGTTGACGTAAAATTCGTTAACGGAAGTTTCTACGTACTAAATAAAAAGCTAAGGACCCCATAATAACAGGTGCAACGAAATAAAAGAAATGTGAAAAAGAAAAAGTAAACATAAAAAGAAATGGTGTAAGTGTATAGATAACTGCTAGTCCTATAAATACAGGAATTCCAAATTGCAATTCTCTACATCGTTTGATTTTCCTATATAAGACTTCCCCAATTAGACAAGCTATAAGAGCTGGTATACTACCATAAGTGACGATAGTTTTAATGAATCCAAATAAAACGTTCGGGTGAATAAAGCTAGGATTAAAAATATATGAAATCAAGAACCATCCGAAAATAAAAGCAAACAGACTTGCAGCATAACTAATTAAAAATTTTTTCATTTGTATCTCCTGTATAATTCATAATGTTATTTCTATTATATGACAATTTTCTTTACGCAAGATAGATAAAATATAATATGTATACCGCATTCATGATCGGTTGACATAACGCATCATTATCAGTAGTTAATAATGAATAGAATTTTCGTTATGGGGAATTTTTACTCTTTAGGTTGATGGTGATGGGGATCTCGAAATCTTAGCTTGATGGGCATGTGTTATGACCCCACATCCATCAAGCTAAGGATTTAGACAGCACGTTACTATTCTTTTATATTAACGAGAAAGAGTGACATACTTTTTATGCATAATTTCAGTGTACACAATGACATTATTTTTTGCACCAGAACCGGATAAACTACTGGTGTGCTATATTAATCTCCATTTTCCTCGTTATTACAAGCTAATAATGGTTCGTACATCATTATAGCGTGATTCTCCGTTACATATTGATCTTCTACAAACTGTTTCTGTTGGTTATATACTCTACGTTGAATAACATTGTGTCGTATATAACCACCCCAGTATGCAGATTGGATTGAGTGTTCTTTTTCATAAACTTCATATTGATAAAGCTGCGGATAGGCTGTTCTCCATTCACCAACTAAATGTTTATCTGTGATATAAAGGTGAAGTTGATACGATTGGTCCATTTCATTTTTAATTTGTAAGTCTAAATAGTTATAGGAACAAGTCGCCCCGCTTCCAAACGGCTGGGTCCGCTTGGAATCAGGAAAGACATCAAAGCTATGACGATATCGCTCGGTTACTGTCAGTGGTGTATGTAAGGTCATCCAATATATTAAATTTGAAAGCTGACAAAGTCCCCCTCCAATGCCTGCTTGAAAAGATCCATAGTGTAACATCATACCTTCTACATACCCTTTTCTCCTAGTAGGCTTACCTATTAAACGCCAGTAAGAGAATGTTTCTCCCGGTCTAATGACGATACCATCTAGCTGTTTAATGGCAATCTTTAAATTAACAACTTTATTCTGTTGATACCACATATCTACATCCTTGAGCTTACGAAGTAGTATCGTTCGGTGCTGAATCGCTGTACAGGGTAACTTTTCTTGTTGTAAAGTTTTTGCGTATGTTTTTCCGTCTGCTAACCACTGGATGTACCTCTTTGTAGAGTAATACCATGTTCCTAGCATAATACGATACTTAGACCGCTGTTTAGGACGTAAGTTTACTATATTCATTTTATTTCCTCTCTCTATCGTTTTCATATTTTGACCTGGTCAAGAAAAACTAGAACACTATTTTCTATTTCAGCATGGAAAGCATAACCTTTTCTAATTCAGTTTTATTTAAAATACTAACGGTGATTACTATTTGATACGCACTTTTTCCATCTTTCGCAGGAACAATCATCTTCATTCCTGTTATATTATTATCACTGGACTTACCAAAGGTCACTTGGTTTCCACCAATCATCTCCATACGGGGTACAGCCGAGATACCTTAAAATAAAGATGGCTTTACATGAGATCCAACATCTTTTGATTTTTCATTCCCATATTTTAGCGATAAAACTAATTCCCCACAGAACATATGCGAATTGTGACAATATATACATTAGAAGCTCAAAACGGGTAAGTTTTCTTTCTAATTTAATTTCCCTTAAATATATATATAAACAAAATGCAGATAAAACTAGTAATATTTCAGAAGTGTTATTTACATTTTTTAACATATAAATACACATTCAACTCCTTGTAACAAATTGTAAAATATAATATAAAATTACCATAAAAATTATTTAAATAGAAATTTAATTATTGTTTATTGAAGCAGTTCAATTAAACTTGGATGAATATGTAGATGAAGATGGTTTAACTGTTACTCAAGCCAGTGGAAAAATCATTGAGGAAGACTGGCAAAATATTAATACCAGTGATTTTATAAAGTATTCGTATCTTGTTAATCTTGCGTTAGAAGGAATAAAAAGAAAACAACTTCCAGATTTTTTATATGAAAAATTCTCTCATGCTGGAGAGGCTATTTCAAAAATAGAAAACAATGAATCAGAAGAATTAAAGTCAATAATGTTACGAATTATTTTTGTTACAGCTAATTCAACAGTTAATGTATTTCATATTTTTAAATAGAAAGTGTAACAGAAACGTTTGTTTTTGTTACACTAAAAATTCTTCATTACCTTGTTTTCTCCAAAAAAAATAAAAACGAACCCACTATATTTGTAGATTCATTTTAACAATTTGTCTCGAGAGATCACAAACCGAATTGGAATATACTTACATACAGCTCCACATTTCGCTTTTGGTTTCTATACTCCATTTTAGCTAATTTTGCAACGGAACCTGACAAAGGATAGGAAACATAAAAGCAGGCTGTAGAAAAACCTTTCTCCACAGCCTGTAGTAATAGAACCTTTTAGTCTAATTTTTCTAGCTTAAATGATTGATTCCAGCCATTATTATTATCATGTACAATTATATTTGTTCCGTTTGACGTACCTCGCCCTTGTACATCTAGTACCTTATTTTGATTTTTGAAATTTTTCAAATATACATATCCACTTCCAGCATCTTCTGGAATCCAATAATGTTCTAGTTTCTGTTCATTCTGTGTAGCAAATACATTATTAGAATTATTACTATCATTCCAAGCTAACACTAAATTTGGATTTGTTGCACTTTTAATTTGGTATGCTCCTATTATTTGATCATACTCAAATATCCATTTTTGATTCCCTCCATCATGTTTGTCATGTAGGTGAACATTATTAAGAGGTATGTTAGGATCCCCTGATCTACGTGTACTTGTACTCATATCTACAACACTTGTCCCATTCACACCGGCAATAAGGTGATACGTACCATTTACACTTTCCGGGTCCCAAGAGTTTTGAATGGGTACTACTTCAAGGCCAGCGGACTCTCGACCTTCATGTTGTACCCAAGCTCTCTCCCTACCTGTGTAATAACTTCGTAAAACTCGAGTAGAAATATAAGAAGTGTGAGCATTGTACGAATTAGTAGGTCGACCAAATTTATCACGATATTGAGTAACTCTGTCTGCTACTAGGTTTAGTTCTTTAGAATTTTCTTTTAAAACTGTGTAGATTTTTTCTTGTGATTTGTCCTGAATAAAATATGGCCCGAACCTATGATTAACTAGATTGTATTTTGGTGCTCCTCCCCATCTAGAGTTATCCCCAATCTTCATTGAAACTGAAACTTGAGTATCATTTCTTAGATACCCATCCCCTCTTTCTCCTCTTGGGGCTTCAAAATTTATAGGGGTACCATAGTATACATTTCCTTTTGTATCGTAGTGTTTCTGTCCCCCATAATAAGAATCATTATGGGATGTAGCAGGATAATACGAACCATTAGAGGTATCAAAAGTTATTCCATGTTTATGTGCACCTACAGCTGCTTCACGTTGGTTTAAAGGAACACCTATTGCTTGATCTGGCTCAAGTTCTTTATGAACTAATATATAATCTTTATTTGTTCTGATTGGATCACCATAAATATCAAGTATACGATCATCTTCAACTTCGTTTGCATAAGCAGAGTTTGTAGGAAAAATAGTTACACCCAAGCTAAATGCAAGTGATAAAATTGTTAATATATGTCGTTTTCTTTTAACATTCATTTTTTGTCTCCTTCTTGTTACTATATTGTTTGTTATAAAATTCATTGCTTACATCGTTAGTTGACTCTTATGAATTTATTTTAATTGATATGTCTTACAAAAGACTTACAAAAGAGTTACAAAAGTCTTTTAGGGGTATCGTAACGGTTCCTTCTACGATTTTAAATAAGTTAAATACATACAGTAAAAAGAACAAGTTATATCAAGCTTTTCGAGAGTTAGGTAGTGCCATTCGCACTTTATTTTTGTTAAAGTACCTATCTAATGAAAAATTGAGAAGTACAATTCAAGCAGCTACAAATAATAGTGAATCTTTTAATGGTTTTGCAAAATGGGTATTCTTTGGTAGTGAAGGAATTATTGCAGAAAATAATCGAGAGGGTCAAAGAAAAATCATTAAATACAACCATCTAATCGCTAATTGCTTAATTTTTTACAATGTATTTCAGCTTACACGGATTCTTCATGAATATATACAAGAGGAAAATAAAATTGATGCGGAAGTATTGTCTGATCTGAGCCCGTATTTAATATTTCATGTAAACCGATTTAAAAAATACCGACTAGATTCTAATCAGCGTCCTCCAGATATTGAATTTGATATACCTGTATCACCGATTCCAATTGAAGTAGCTGGTAATCTAAGCAAGAGAGGAGGTTATATGAATTGCCCTCCTCTCTTGCTTTACGTTTGTGAGTGGCACCAAAAAGAAGGAATCATTGTCGTACCCCTATAAAGATGAACATATTTTTTTAAGTAGAAATTAGCGATTCATTCGTTTAATCTTAATAGAAGACATACTGTCATTTCCAATAACAGTAGATCCCATAAAATGATTTGTTGTTAATGCGGCAGAACGCCCACCAAAGTTCGTATCTGAATACCCTACAACTTCATATGGACCAACAATTTTAACCGAGCTTACTGAATCATTCATGCCAATATCTTTAAAGTTTAACTGATCACTTGTCAACTTCACCCATTCTCCTGAAAAATCGGCATCATTATAAAGATATACTCCCTCTGATGCTAATGGAGTATCAGGATTAGATATCACTTCATAGTCAATTATGGCTTCTGAAGTATGAGCTTTACCTGAGATATTACCTGTATCTAAGGGCAATACAATAGAACCCATACTATCATCAGCATCTAGTGAACCTGGATCATAATCCATTGCTTCTAACTTTAAACGTGGATTATCATCAAAAACCGCTATATAAATTGTATTAGTAGACTCTGAAAAAATAGTATTTGCTGTTTTTTGATCACCACCGAAATTAACACGATGCTCTACATTTAAAGCTGCATTTTCCTTCATCCACACTCTTTCTCCTATATATCTCTCTGCACCTACTTGTGAAACATTAATATATAAATCAGGTAGGTCATTTCCAGGATCTTTGTAGGCCTTAGGAGTGACAGAATTAATTTTTACTTTATGTGTCCAATATGGATTGTACACATATTCATGGGGAAATGTCCCTAATCCATTCAAGTCAATATCAAATAAATGGGCTGGATCTGTAAAAAAGATTCCTTTTCCGAGAGTTCCATCTGATTTTTGATCCTTATCATTCCAGTTCCAAGGAGCGTTCGCATTTCCACTTCCTACTGTACTTGGAAACGTTCCAAAAGATTTAAATGGCGTATTTTTATACTGGTATTTTTTATTCCATATCTCCTCTATCGGTAAGATTCCATAATTATAGGTATGTTGCCACTTCGGTGAAAATTGATTCGGTTCACCAGATGGATTGTCACCAACTTTATAAACAATCGCATCATTTCCAACATCCTCTGTTTCTGTAAAAGCACTCACATCATGTCCATGCTTATTTATAGAAACAGCGCCTCCATTAGAAGAAATAAATACTTCTGGATGAGTTCCCTCTGATAAACGAACTGACGTATTTTCTATTCCAACATGTCCTGACTGTAGGTAAGGATCATTTAAGCGATACCGTAGGAAATCGGAATGACTAATTGTTTCCATAGCTACTGGCACACCGTAATTTCCGTCTTTTCGAACCGCAATCATCATTCCTTCTAAATCATTCTCATGTGGATCCCAAACAGCCGGACCATCATCACGTACGTGATAAAAATAATATCCCAAAAATAGATGAGTTTTAGTTTCTTGAACAGAAGTATATACATATGGAACTTGAGGATATTTTCCAATTGTATCCCACTGATTGTCCATTCTCCAATCCCCATCCACATCAAATCTTGTAATTAAATCTGCTCTAACATCATGATTGGCATTTACATCTTGATAAATAACCGGAGCATATTTTTTAATATATTCCCCATATGACTTTCCATCTGTACTTAAGCAATCGTATAGAGAATACTGACTTTGCAACGTTTGTGTCTGTGCTGCCTCTACCGGATTTGGTGTATGAAGCATAGTTCCTACTAATGCAGTTAATCCAATTGAACAAGATAAGAATCCTTTAGCAATATGTACCTTTTTCAAATAAGTACCTCCTTATTTAAATTATATTTATTGTCGAATTATGACGAATTCAACAAATCAACAATAACATAAATATTCAGAAAAAAGATAGCGATAAATATATCTATCATCAAATTCTAGTAGGAGTCACGTCACATACCCATCAACTTAAGAAATTGGTTGTTCCCAAAACGAAAAAAATGACAAGAATTCTTATAAATAACAGTAGAGATATAAAATTTTGGTTTTGGGGATATCTCAAAATCTTAGCTTGATGGACATGGGGTACTGCCCACATTTCGGAATTATCTATACTCGAATGTGAAAAACCCTTGAAATATAAGGCTCTGCACATTGTTTACATGTATTCAATGTATTCTTGTGGGAGTATCACAAAAAGCAGGCCATAATTGGAACAATTATGGCCTGCTTTTTTTCTGTCATTCAAGTATCGTATTCGTTAGCCCAATCATCCTATTTTAACTTTTTTAAGGCAGACCTACTTTATTTGTTTCAAACCCGTAGACCAGAAATAAATGTTAACAGAGCTGTTCCGCAATTTCCTCAGGTAAATAACCGCGTTCATCCCTTTGAATAAATAGAAATTGCTGCTTAATGCCGTCAGTAGCATATCTGTGCTAAAGCTGCTGTTAGGAGACGTTTTCTCCGTTGCCGACATTTCGTCAAATAGCTCGACAAATATTTGATGTAATTCGTGATATATAGGGGCCCCACGTTCTCGAACTGCAGTGCAATTTTTTGCCCTATTCAAAAGAGCGGCGCGATGGCCAAGAGCCTTGCAACTTGCGGATCAGGATAATTTGGCCCGTATGATAAGCGTCATGGAGAATGAGGCTGTTCAGCCACTCGTCTAATGGACGATTAGTAACAAGAGCTTGCAATTGGTCAACGTTTAAATTCGTAATACGCTCACGGATGCCAAGATGGACGCTTTTTAGCCTATTTTGCGTGGCTTCCCAATCGCTCTCCGTTTTCGAAGTGACTACGAACGTATCGTCATTCGTCAACCCTTCCGGATACTGCGATTCCTCACCTGTAATTCTTTTGAGCAACCGTTCCTTGTAAAAAATCAAGTGCTCAACTGTCTCCCAAATCGTGTTCGCATGCTCGCCAGCCGGGCGCCAATCTGCTTGCTCCGCCGTAAGCGCTTTGAGTGCGTCAGCGAGCGGCGGATACCAATCTTCTTTATCGTAGCAAAAATCCCAGTTTTGAAGTAACGATTCTGTTCTGTTCATTCTAAATCCTCCTTAGCGCGTATTGTAACCATTAAAAAGTTTTCACTAAATAGTTCAACTAATGGAAATATGAATCCTTCTTCAGATACATTGTTATTTAATTCAATATCCTTATTCCACAATCTGGATCTTTAGTGGCGTAACATTACTGAAGTTTTACTACATCGACAAGACAGGTTCTGGTGCAAAGATTGTATTTATTGAAAGAGATGTATGGATTCCTAATGGAATCTGTTCTTATGCAGCAATTCCAAATAGTTGATGAATGAACTTCACTTGATTTTGGATAGACTTGTCCCGTAAAGTAAGTTGTCCTTTTTTAGAGTACTAGTATCAGTATGTTCAAGTTTGGGAGATTACTTGCAGATATTTTGAAGTTATTGCACCAGAACCAGAAAAATTAAACACAATGAAAAACGCTTGGAAATCTCCAAGCGTTTTTTTGTGATAAAATGACTGCCAATTTTAATGCTATTTGTACTGTTTTTTGGAATTGAAAATTCATTATTATTTTGGATTTTCTCCACATTATCTGAACTACTTAATAAAATTGTCGTGCTTTTTCTATTCTATCAATAATTTTTTCAAACCTTACCTGTTACAAAATCTTTTACTCGGGAAAGAACTTTTTTATTTATTGACAACTTTCATTTCTCAAACACAAAATTAATCTTATTATCTTTCCACTCTAACTTCGCATCAAACGTTTTATCGTTCTTCTTAAAACCTTTCATTAACTCCGTCTGTTCACCTTTTAGTAGCTTCTTCATATTCTTTTGTGAAATTGTTTTTCCTAATATCTTTTTAGAGATTGTGAAATCACATTTCGTTGTATTATAGTTCGAGCATCCATAAAAAGTGGATTTATCAATGACATCTCCATCACACTTTTTACACTGCCCTACTTTTTTCCCGACTGTAAATTTTGAATTGGAGCGTTCAATCGATTCTACATGTAATCCTGTAAAATCCCATTTCTCAGACATTTCAATTGCATCTTCAATAATTTTTGCTGAGAGCTTTTTTGTTTGTTCCATAAATGCAGCAGGCGAAGCTGTTCCTTCTCCAATTTCCGCAAGGCGCTGCTCCCATTTTGCTGTCATTTCTGGAGAAGCTAATATTTTATCACCAATTGCAGTTATGAGTACTTTTCCTTTATCGGTCGCGTACACTTGGTTTTTATTTACTTCAATATACTTCCTGTCCTTCAGCATTGTAATAATACCAGCCCGCGTTGCTTCCGTCCCTAAACCTTCTGTCTTTTTTAATACTTTTTCCAGTTCTTCATTCTCTAAATATTTCCCAGCTGTTTTCATTAACGTGATAAGCTGACCTTCTGTATATCGTTTTGGCGGCTGTGTTTTCCCCTCTTTCACTTTCACTTTTACAACTTTTCCTTGTTCTCCTTCTTGCACAATAGGAAGAATTGCTTCTTCATCTTTATCATCTTGGAAAATGACCTTACGCCATCCTTCTTGAATTTGTTGTTTCCCTTTCGAAACAAATTCAGCACGGCCATCAACAAGCGTTGTAATTGTAGTGTAGTCAAAAATCGCAGCTTCATAATGCGCTGCAATCAATCTTCTTACAATCATATCGTAAATTTTTCTTTCATCGCCTGATAATTTATTTGGATTCGTTACTTGTTCTGTTGGAATAATTGCATAGTGATCTGTAACCTTCTTTTCATTTACATAACGTTTATTATTCATAATAGAAGGAATTGGTGCCGGCAATACATCTTTATATTCTTCAAACTGACTTAATTTCTGTAAAATATCAGGAAATGTGGCAGCCTCGCCCTCTGTTACATAGTTAGAGTCCGAACGCGGATACGAGACAATTCCTTTTTGATATAAAGCTTGTGTTACATCAAGTGTTTTCTTCGGTGAAAATTTAAATGCTTTATTCGCCGTTGCTTGCAGTGATGACAGGTTAAATAAAAATGGTGGCTGAAACTCTTTCCGCTCTGTTTTCATTTCTTTCACTTCAGCCGGTTTATTTTGACAAAATACAGCAATTTTATTTGCCATATTTGGGTCTTTTAAGCGCGACTCATTATCTTGTTCCCACTTACCTTCATATTTTTTCCCTTCTATATTAAAGGTTGCAAATACTTCCCAAAATGGCTCCGATTTAAAGTTTTCAATTTCTTTCTCACGTTTCACAATTAATGCAAGTGTTGGTGTTTGCACACGCCCAGCGGAGAATACATCATTCATTCCTTTTTTCTTTAGTAAAATGCTAAAAACACGGGAAGCATTCATCCCAACGACCCAGTCAGCACATGAACGCGTATATGCTTCGTAGTACGTATTGATTGTATCTGCTTCATCAAGTAAATTTTTAAACCCTTGATAGATTGCTTGCTTCGTTAAAGAGGAAATCCAAAGACGTTTCATCGGCTTTTGCACATTACAAAGATGAATGATATTCCGTACGATTAATTCCCCTTCGCGCCCAGCATCTCCTGCATGAATAATTTCCGTCACTTGCGGATTATGTAACAGTTGTTTCACAACATTAAATTGCTTATACTTTGACTTTGTTACTTCAAACTGAAAACGTTCTGGAATCATCGGCAACGTATCTAATGACCATTTTTTCCACTCTGCATGATAATGTTCCGGGTTACATAACTGCGTTAAATGTCCAATTGCCCATGTACAGTAAGCCCCGTTTGGGAACAATTCATTCGCTTCTACTTCTAAATAGCCATCTTTCCGCCTGTATTTAAATTGAGAAACAAGCGCCAAACCTTGATCTGGTTTCTCGGCAATAATTAATTTCATTTTAAAACTCCCTATCTAAATTCCAGTATAGCTTCTATAATATCTCTTCAATTTTCATATAAACGCTTTACAGCCTTCACAAATTTCCACATAAAAGGATAACCTACAATTTTGTATACTCTACTATAGACTCCTAATATTATACGCTTAATTTTAGCACCTTCACAATAGGAACTCATTATATAACATATTACTTAAAATTCTAAAACAATATGAAAAAGACGCCACAAATTAGGCGCCTTCGCTTCTTCTTATTTTGCAACAATCTGTCTATCCTTCACATTTGGATTGTGTACTCCCATGAAGTCCTCAATCTCTTCAACCGTTCTGATTATGTCTTTTGACAGGTTTTCATATCCTTGTTCGGTAACAAGAATATCATCTTCGATACGAATTCCAATCGCCTCTTCTTCAATATACAAGCCAGGTTCCACTGTAATAACCATGCCTGCCTCGAGTACTCTGTCTTTGTACGAACCTACATCATGAGTATCCAAACCGAGGAAATGGCTCACTCCATGATAATAATAGTTGGAGAGTTCCGAGTTTTCTTGGATTAAACCAATTTTCTTACACTCTTCTGCAAGCACCTTTTTCGTATGCTCATTTAATGCAGAGAATTGTAATCCCGGTTTCACAAGCTCAATTGTTTCCCTCAATGCCTTTAGCACAATATTGTAAATCTGTTTTTGGCGATTCGAAAATGTTCCGTTCACTGGGAACGTATAGCTGATATCAGCATTGTAATAATCCTTCTGAGCGCCAAGATCAAGCAGCACTAAGTCACCTTTACTAATTTTAGAATCATTGTCCTCATAATGCAGCACGGTTGCATTTTTCCCACTTGCCAAAATCGTATTGAATGCATGATGTTTAATACCAGATGACTTTAGCGTAAAATCAAAATGAGCTTCTAATTCATATTCCATCATACCCTCTTTAGCATGTTTGAGCACATTATAAATGCCCTCTTTTGTAACCATAATTGCTTCCTTAATCTTTTCAATCTCCTCATCAGCTTTGAATACTCGTAATTCACAAATATTCGGATAAACATTACCAATCAAAAGATGTGGATAATGTTCTCTTACATGCTTAGCGAATGCTAGCGTCCGTGTCTGTGTTCCCAACCACTCACGTCGTTCCAAATCTAAATACACGTGCTTCACATGTTCTGTAAAAAACGTTCGTGCTATTGATGATTCAAAGCTTTCTAAGTAAACAATTGTTTTTATACCAGAAATGGTTTGTGCTTCTTCTTTTGAAATTGTTTTGCCTACCCATTTTTCAAGAACTGGATCCGCTTTTTCGATGAAAAGCGTTTCTTCTACTGTATCGCCTACCTTTTTTAACACAAAAATAAGATTCGGTTCATCAATACCAGTCATATAATAGAAGTTTCGGTTTGGCACAAATTTATAATGGTCATCGGCTGATTTATAAGGTGCCTGTCCGGCAAATAGAATCGTAACAGATTCATCAGGCAATGTTTCCACTAATCTTTTTCGATTTCGAGTAAAAAATGGTTGCTTCATAACAATCCCCCTTAAGTTCTATAAATCCCCTTTAAGCTGACTATCTAGTTTATTTAATTGTATTATCGTTATAATTTTCTGTCAATTAACCCTGAAACATTAGTGCCATAACGCTCTATCAAAATATCTTTATTTACAATACTTCCCATATAATAGATTATTCAGCACAGGTTATTTCAAATTATTAACTCACTTCCTAATGGAGGAATCTTACCGTTATTATACAAACAACGTATGGTGAATTTCACAGGTTATCAGTGAGATATATCACTACATAAACTTAAATTTATTGCTATTTTTAATCTAGATACAAAATTTAAACTTTATGGAGGCATTCATATGGAACATGTATTTACTGAGACTTCTGTGATTGGTGATATTGTTACGAAATTCCCAAAAGCAAGTGACCTTTTCAAATCATATAGAATAGATTTTTGTTGTGGAGGTAACAGACCACTTATCGATGCAATTCGTGAGAGAAATTTATCGGTAGAAGATGTTATAACAAACTTAAATACTCTTTATTATGAAACAAAATTATTAAATGAATCAAAAATTGACTGGACAATCGCCTCTTATAGTGAATTAATTGACTATATTGTGAATAAACATCATCGCTATTTAAACGAAGAATTGCCACAGTTAAGTCCATATGTGACAAAAGTATTACGCGTTCATGGATCAGCACAGCCTCATTTAGCTAAAATTTACAAGCTATTCCATGAACTAAAAACAGAATTAGAACAGCATATAATTAAAGAAGAAACAGAAGATTTTCCGTTAATTTTAGCATTTGAGCAAAATCCAACTGATGAAAATTATACGAAATTACGCAAAGTGGTAGGACTACTGGAAAGTGAACATAGTCATGCTGGTGATATTTTGAAAGAACTTCGTAATATTACGAATGATTTTACTCCTCCAGAAGGAGCTTGCGGTACGTATCGCCTTGTCTATCAACGACTTGCGGTTCTTGAATCCGATTTATTCCAGCACATTCATTTAGAAAATAATATTTTATTTCCTCGTGCAATTGCGAAAGCTTAAGTACAAAAAGGTCAATCTATAGATATCAAGCAAGGCTTAAAACCAACATTTTTTGATCTTGAATAAACAAAAATTTCTTAAATAGAAACCGCTTATACGTAAAAAATAGAACATAAGCACTATTTGCTCATGTTCTATTTCTTATGTATTTTTCTATTACTGATGAAAGCTTCACTTTATCTTCTCTAAGATCAGTTTTTCTCTTCCTCCTGTAAAGTTGAAAAACGATTCACTTTATCATTAATATGACTTTTATCACTGCTTTATTTAAAAAATTGGTATAAATTAAATATAGAAATTTGTCTGGAATTATTAAGGAGTTGTATATATGAAAGCAAAAATGATAAAAAAACATTTACAGGAGGTTCCTCTCTTTAAAGAACTTTCAGAAGAAGAACTTCAGCCTATTGTAGATATTTCACAATTACGAATGTATAAGGCAAAATCATTTGTATTTATGCAGGGCGACATACTTGACCGCGTGTTTTTTATCCACTCTGGAAAAGTGAAAATTCAAAAAACAGATGCAGCTGGAAAAGAACAAATTGTTTCTGTGCTTCAAGCTGGAGAAATGTTTCCTCACGCTGGCTTTTTCCAAAAAGGTACCTTCCCAGCACATGCTGAAATACTTGAGACTGCACAATTGATCGTTACTCCAATCGCTGATTTCGAGAAAATTTTGATTCAGCATCCTGAATTATGTATTAAAATGTTTAAGGTTCTTGGAGAAAAAATTGTGGATCTTCAGAACAGATTAGAAGAACAAATCCTTCACGATACTTACGAACAAATTATTATGTTATTGCTTCGTTTATGTAAGTCAAATGGCGTAGAAATGAATGGTACATATACTTTAACGACCCAGTTTACGAACCGGGAACTCGCCAATATGATTGGCACATCAAGAGAAACGATTAGTCGCACAATTAATCAGTTAAAAAGAAGAAATTTGATTGCTATTGATGAAAATGGTTATTTCATTATCATTCCAGAAAAATTAAAAGCAGAAATCATCTGATTACATAGTACATCTAACACCCTACTTTTTTCTCTATGTTACATCGTTATTGAGAATTAATATGAATAATTCCCGAGATAGAGATAATGACAAAAATGATTGATTTCAGGAAAACAAGTTAGACATTGGTGTAGCTTTAAAATAAAGTTTGATTAAAAATATTGTGTTAACCCGTATTCTATGGTAAATAAAAAGCATCCATTTTGAAAAAAGTTTGATCAAAATGGATGCTTTTTCAGCAGGTTTATATTTCGGTTTTTTAAAAAAGTTTGATTATTTTCTTCCTGTGTTACTCCACAATCGCATCCTATAATTGAATAACTGATGGTTTTCTTACAGCAAGTTTACGAAGATCACACTAAATTAGTAATGAAATAATCATACTTCTTCACTCAAAGACTATCGTACACTTGGAAATTCCAAAGCATTTTTTAATTAAAAGAAGGGTTACAATCGGAACCAACCGAATATGTAACCCTTCTTGAATTTTCTGTTATGAAACTTGTTATGCTACGTGAACTTACTTGACTGACGTATGGCTTGAAATAGCGTTAATTATTTTATCCCAATCATCAAAGTGAATTTCATGCCCAGTCCCTTCAAGGGTTAGTAACGATGCATTTGGAAGTTCTTTGGCAAGTGCTAAACCATGCTCATAGGGAAGGATTGTATCTTCTGTACCATGAATCACCAATGATGGAACCTTTATTTCTTTAATTTTACCTTCATAATAATCATTGCCTACAAGTGTTGCGTGATTAAACATACTGAGTAAATTATTTGCTCGTTTAAAATCTTGTGTTGTTAGTTCACGAGCTCTTTTTTCATCAAAGGTATGATGTGAACCACAGAGCATTTTTGCACCTTCAACCAAGTAGTTAATAATTGATTCTTCATCTGACCAATCTAATATAGCCCCCTTGGCATGATAAGCTAGTAAGCTCTCATCCATTTCTGGTAATCCTCGGTCGTTATCATCGGAACCAAAAAGACTTGATGAAATTAAAGTCATGCTTAAAACTCTCTGAGGGTTATGAAATGCAACAACTTGAGCAATCATACCACCCAATGACATTCCGACAATGTGGGCTTGATTAATATTGTAGGCATCTATAACCCCTGTAGCATCATTAGCCATGTCTACTACTGTATAATTTGAAGTCCCAGGCTCATAAGTTATGGAGCGTCCTACATCTCGATTATCATATCGAATAACATACCTTCCTGTATCGGCTAATTTTTGACAGAATTCTTTGTCCCAATAAACCATTGAATTCGTAGCTCCATTTATCAATAAGACTGCTGGTTTAGATGGATTTCCAAAACTCTCTGTACATATATTAATTCCGTTAATTTCAAATATCTTTTCACTCATGATTTGTTCCCCATTTCATTCGAATTTGGTAAATTTGAATGAGGCACACTCAAATAAATCTACTCATTTTATCAAAAAATGACTGGGCATAAATGAAATGTACCTGAAATTAACGGAAACGGATGAACTTAATAATCATGATTTGCACTCTCCTATAAGAAATAAGGGTTTTTATACCAAATTAAATTATAACATGATTCTTATTATTGTGCATTGCCCACATGAGCTTCCAATAATAATTATTCAACAATCTGGCCCTTTAACGGAACAACTTTATATCACTCAATAATTCCTTAATCCACCTTTTATCCCGCTACTTTAGGGCAGTAAGAGCCCGATTGGTTCAACTAACCATCAGTGGAGGATGACGAAAACCTCCACTGATGGTTAGTTTCACTTTATTCAGATGTTCTTTTTCTTTTAGTCATAAAAACACCCCTTTAGACAAAAGTATCCAAAAGGGTAAAGCTTCGCGACTTTATTTAAAATCAACAATTGGGTATTTCAAAGTATCCGCTTGCTTGATACGAGATGTGATTTCTACTAAAAAGGAAGAAATGATAACCTAAAATAATGCTACTTCAACTAAAGAAGTAGCATTATTTTGTACGAATCTTAAACTATATTGTAAAAAATACTATCCCTAATGCTTCTATATCATGTGCCGCAAAAAGTTCGGTAAGGACAGGATGAAGGTTTAGGTAGCGCCGCATACTCCTCCTGTTCAGTGGAGTGCGCGTAAGGATTTGAAAGAACATTAAGAAGACGATCCATCACACTATAATCCCCATGCTCCACTGCAGCTTCTAATGCTTCTTCTACCCTGTGGTTCCGAGGGATTATCGCAGGATTGCTTTTTCGCATCAATAAATGTGAGGAAGCTTTCGATTCTTCTTGTCTACCTAGTCTTTCCTGCCATCTTACATGCCACTCTGCAAACTCTGTAGTCTCAAACAAAGCCATGTCCCCGAGCTTATCAAAAGTTAACGCACGGAAGGTATTCGTATAGTCCGCACGATACTTCTCCATAATAGTAAGGAGGTCTTCAATAAGGGATTTATCCTGTACTTCTTCGTTAAATATCCCCAATTTCGCTCTCATTCCTGCGAGCCAGTTAGAATCATACAACTCGTTAAAATTTAAAATTGCATCCTGAGCCATTCTAATAGACTTTTCATAATCGCTATGAAGCAGTGGTAATAACGTTTCAGCAAATCTCGCAAGATTCCACCCTGCAATATACGGCTGGTTGCCATAAGCATAACGTCCTTGAATATCAATGGAGCTGAATACTGTTTCCGGATCATAAGTATCCATGAAGGCACAAGGACCGTAATCAATTGTTTCTCCGCTTATAGTCATATTATCAGTATTCATCACTCCGTGAATAAAGCCAACAAGTTGCCATTTCGCAATTAACGAAGCTTGACGCTTAATCACTTCCTCAAGCAGGAAAAGATAGCGATTTTCAGCAGCGTCACCACCTGGATAATGTCGCTGTAATGTATAGTCAGCTAGAATTTGGAGCTCTTCATCAGTCCCCCACCGGGAAACATACTGAAAGGTGCCAACGCGCAAATGACTTGCAGCCACACGAGTGAGAACTGCACCAGGTAGTTCCGTTTCACGAACGATTGACTCACCGGTAGTCACTACCGCTAGACTACGGGTAGTAGCAATACCAAGCGCATGCATTGCTTCACTGATAATATATTCGCGTAACATTGGTCCTAATGCCGCTCGTCCATCTCCCCTACGGGAGTATGGTGTTCGACCAGAACCTTTCAGATGGATATCAAACCTTTCATTTAAAGGCGTTATTTGCTCGCCAAGTAGTAAAGCCCTGCCGTCCCCTAACCTGTTAAAATGCCCGAATTGATGACCCGCATATGCTTGAGCAAGAGGAAACGCACCTTCAGGAATCTGATTTCCTGCTAGTGCCGCTACCCCTTCGTCACTTTCTAGTTCCTCGGCATTCAATCCCAATGATGTTGCCAACGAATGATTGAGTATAGTCAATTTCGGTGAGCGAACAGGAGTTGGACTGAGACTCGAAAAAAATGATTTCGGTAGATGGGCATAACTATTATCAAAGTTCCATCCTGTTTCTATTCTTTCTTTCTTCGTCATCGTATCACCGTCTCTTATCTTTTTTATATCAGACAAAATTTAAATGGAGTCGTAGTTATGTATTTCTACATCAATACAAAGTAATCCCTTTTAATGTCTACTTCTGCCATTTTATTATACCTTTTCTACAGAAATAAGGAGAATGCAAATTATCTGTAATTCTGTATATCCGTAACTTATATGTG
The DNA here is from genome assembly GCF_900116295.1 of Bacillus sp. 103mf. Classification (GTDB taxonomy): domain Bacteria; phylum Bacillota; class Bacilli; order Bacillales; family Bacillaceae_G; genus Bacillus_A; species Bacillus_A bruguierae. Next base: position 317,205 of record NZ_FPAF01000003.1, on the reverse strand, counting down.
AAAAATTAAAATAAATTTATATGTTTAGTATATATAAGTAAAAAACAACATAAAAACCCCAAATCATGGACTTTTTTGTGTCCACGATTCGGGGTACAGTTCAATTAGGATAGCTTTTTTATTGTTAATTATAATTTTCAAATCATACAATACTAACCTTTTATTAGATTAAATCATCTATCGAAAATGCACCTGGCAGCAATTGTTCAACTGTTACTTCTTTTTCATCGCCTTTTTGATTCGTCAATAATACTGGCATTTGCGGATCACAAAATTCTGCAATAACTTGTCTGCAAGCTCCGCATGGTGAAATAGGTCCATCCGTATTACCTGTGATCACCAAATAACTGAAATCACGTTCTCCTTCTGACACTGCTTTAAATATCGCTGTTCTCTCGGCACAATTACATAAACCATAAGATGCATTTTCTATGTTACAACCTGTATAAATTTTACCATCTTTCGTAACGAGTGCCGCTCCAACAGGGAACTTTGAATACGGAATGTAAGCTTTTGATAACATCTTTGTAGCTTCTTCAATATATTTTTGTTTATCCATATCATTTCCTCCTCAAAGTAAATGCGATTCTATTTAGTATTAATCAGTGATAACAGTATAGATTAATTTTGGAGCTTCAGCTTTTTCTGAAATAGAAATATTTTCATAGATTTTCGCTTTTACCTCTTCAACATCTTCACGATTTGCATAAATCGTAACTAATGGCTCCCCTTCTTTTACAGCGTCACCAACTTTTTTACGTAACATTAAGCCAACAGCTAAGTCAATTTCATCTTCTTTTGTTGCTCGCCCTGCACCTAGAAGCATCGCAGCAATACCAAATTCGTCTGCAACAATGTTAGATACAACACCTGAAGTTTTAGCTGGAACATCAATTACATATTTCGCTTGTGGTAATTTTTCTGGCTGATCGACAATCGAACTGTCTCCGCCTTGATTGTGTAAAAATTGTTTGAATTTCTCAATTGCTTTTCCATTCTTCATAACTTCTTTCAACATTTCACGTGCTTCTTCTAACGTATTTGCTTTTTTAGCAAGTACAACCATTTGACTTCCTAATACTAGTACCAATTCTGTTAAATCTGCTGGCCCTTCTCCTTTTAATGTATCAATTGCTTCTTTCACTTCAAGCGCATTACCAATTGCAAAGCCAAGAGGTTGTGACATATCAGAGATAACAGCCATTGTTTGACGACCAACATTGTTTCCGATTCGCACCATTGCATGAGCTAATTCAATTGCATCTTCTTCTGTTTTCATAAATGCACCGGCACCTGTTTTTACGTCAAGAACAATTGCATCAGCACCAGCTGCGATTTTTTTACTCATGATTGAACTTGCGATTAATGGAATTGAGTTTACCGTTCCTGTCACATCACGCAAAGCATATATCTTTTTATCAGCAGGTGTTAAATTTCCAGTTTGTCCAATAACTGCAACTTTATCACGGTTTACGATGTCAATGAATTGTTCTTTCGTAATTTCAACATGGAAACCTTCTACTGCTTCTAATTTATCAATTGTTCCACCTGTATGTCCTAAACCGCGCCCAGACATTTTCGCAACAGGTACATCTAAAGCTGCCACTAACGGCCCTAAAACTAATGTTGTTGTATCACCAACACCGCCAGTTGAATGTTTATCTACTTTAATCCCTTCAATCTCTGATAAATCAATCGTTTCTCCAGATTCAACCATTGCCATTGTTAAATCTGCACGCTCACGGTCAGACATATCTTGGAAAAAGATAGCCATCGCCAGTGCACTCACTTGATAATCAGGAATTGTTCCATCAGTATATCCTGTAATAAAAAATTGAATTTCTTCTGTTGTTAGTTCTTTACCGTCACGTTTTTTCGCAATGATATCTACCATTCTCATCTTGATCACCAATCCTTTTTATTTTTAATTATTAAAAATAACTCCTGTTAAACTCTTAATATATTAAGCCAACAATTGCCGCTGATAAAAAGCTTACTAGTGTTGCCCCGAACAGTAATTTCAAACCAAATCTTGCGACAACATTTCCTTGTTTTTCATGTAAACTTTTAACAGCCCCAGCGATAATGCCGATAGAAGAAAAGTTTGCAAACGAAACAAGAAATACTGACAAGATAGCAGTTGTTCTTCCTGTAAAATGAAAATTTCCTTGAGCTAAATTTGTCATTGCTACAAATTCATTCGATACAAGTTTTGTTGCCATAATACTACCAGCGTCAACAGCTTCATGCCATGGAATCCCTACAATAAAAGCAAATGGGGCAAATACATACCCAAGAATTTCTTGGAATGAGATTCCGATTGCGCCTTTAAAAATAGCATTAATGAAAGTGATTAAAGCAACGAATCCAATTAGCATAGCAGCTACTGTAATCGCAACTTTAAAACCATCTATTATATATTCCCCTAACACTTCAAAAAAGGTTTTTTTCTCTTCTTCCTGTACTTCTAAAATGTCTTCTTCCTCAGTAACCTCATAAGGATTAATAATAGAAGCAATAATAAATCCGCCAAACAAGTTCAGCACTAAAGCGGTTACAACATACTCCGGTTTTAATAACACCATATATGATCCCACTATAGACATAGACACCGTTGACATTGCAGACGCACATAGAGTATATAATCTTCTTTCACTCAATAAGCCTAACTGTTTCTTAACAGAAATGAATACCTCTGATTGTCCTAAAATCGCTGAAGCTACAGCGTTATATGATTCAAGCTTTCCCATTCCATTTACTTTACTTAAAACGAGACCTATGTATTTCACAATGAATGGCAATACCTTAATATGTTGTAAAATACCAATTAAAACTGAGATAAATACAATTGGCATTAATACACTTAAAAAGAATGAAAACTCTTTTTTATTTACTAAACCGCCAAATACAAAATTGACACCATCAGCAGCGTATTTTAACAATTGTCCAAATCCATCTGCGATCCCACTTATTAAAATGTTCCCAGCACTTGTATTTAATAGCAAAAACCCTAAAATAAACTGCAGAACAATCATCGTTACAATAGGACGGAATTTTACTTTACTTCGATTATTACTAGCAAGCCATGCGATACCTAAAATAATAATGAGACCCAGAATACCAATTATGTACTTCATAACATTCTCCCTCCTTTTCGTATCCGCTTACATATTTTGTTTTATTAAAGTTACAGTAATAGATACACTATGCTTTTTCAACAATCTGTGTATCTATTACTTGCAACTGTTTATCGATTAATAATTACCTGTACCGCCGTTTGTGTCATTTAGCACAATTGCAACACTAGCACTTGCTCCAATTCTAGAAGCACCAGCTTCCACCATTTTCTCTGCATCTTCTCTTGTACGAACTCCACCAGATGCTTTTACACCAACGTTTTCCCCAACAGTTTTGCGCATTAATGCAATATCTTCCACAGTTGCTCCGCCAGTTGAGAATCCAGTTGAAGTTTTTACAAAATCAGCGCCAGCTTTTACAGCTAATTCACATGCACGAACTTTTTCTTCATCTGTTAATAAGCAAGTTTCAAGAATAACTTTTACAAGTGCTTTTCCTTTTGCAGCTTGCACAACTTCATAAATATCCTTTTCCACGAATTCATTATCTCCATCTTTTAAAGCACCGACATTGATTACCATGTCTACTTCAGTTGCACCTTTTGCAATTACATCTTTTGTTTCAAATACTTTTGTCTCAGTTGTGTTTGCACCTAAAGGAAACCCAATAACTGTGCAAACATCTACATCATGCCCTGCTAATTCTTCAGCTGCTAATTTCACCCATGTAGGATTAATACAAACAGAAGCGAAATTATATTTCTTTGCTTCTTCTAAAACTTTTAAAACATCTTCTTTCGTCGTATCCGGTTTCAAGATTGTATGATCAATTAATTTTGCAATGTTCATGTTCTTCACTCCTTATATCTTTTAACACCTTCATTCTAACTCTTGTTTGAACAAATGTAAACATACTTTTGAAATTTTGTTCATAACTCTAAAAAAAAGATCTCTCAAATGAATTTTTGAGAGATCTCTTGTTCCTAATCTTTTTGATAATGCAACAATTCTTTTGCGGTATGTTGATCAATAATTAGCACATTCGCATATCCGCCTCTTAACGCACCATCGATTACCTTTACTTTTCTAGCTCCTCCTGCAACTAGAATTGAACGCTCTTTTAAGCGCAGTTCCTCTAAATCAATGCCAATTGTGCGTTTATTTATTTCTTCACTACAAATATCCCCATTTCCATCAAAGAAACGTGAACAAATGTCACCAACTGCTTTTGCTTTTAATATGTTCATCTCATTTTGATTTAAGTAGCCTAATCGGAATAATAAAGCCTCGTCCCTAACAGTTCCGACAGTAAAAATAGCTATATTAGCTTGTTTTCCCATCTCAATAATATGATGAATATGTCTATCTTGCTCTACTAATTCCTTTGTAACTGCGTTATCAAATATAACTGGAAGTGGGAGGTTTCGTGGTGTTGTTTGAAAGGCATCTGCAAATAAAGCAATCGTTTCATTTGCATACGTATTAACACTTGAATGACTAATGCCTCCTTTTAATTGAACAACCTCTACCCCTTTTACATGCTGTGGCACAATTTTTCTTGCGATTTCATACATAGTAGTTCCCCAGCTCACACCGACAATATCACCATTTGTAACGGTCTTCTCCATATACTCCGCAGCATACTTACTAATATACTCCGTAATGGCCGTGTACTCTGGTACAGGGGAGAATACGACATGCGCTTCTAATAAATTATATTTTTCTTTAAGTAGGTTACCTACATTATCTAAATCAGCAAATGGATCCGCTATATGAATTTGAACAAACCCTTTTTCTTTCGCATATTTTAACAGTCTTGAAATGGTTGGTCTGGAGATATTCAATTTATTAGCAATTTCTTGTTGACTATAATCGGACTGGTAATATAACCTTGCAACTTCCACGCTCAATTGTTGTTTTTCTTTATCCATATTCGTTATTTCTATACCCCTTCCAAACTTATTTTATCTTAATGGCATCATAACATTTCATGTTGTAAAATTCGACTATCTAAAGTTAGAAATAAATATACCTCTTATCACTACAAAAATCCAAAGCCTCGCTTTTATGTCACTTCATTATTTTAGTTTAAATATGTAAAATTCAAAATAAAAAACATGCAACTGCACCATTAAGAATACAATTGCATGTTTCTACCACATTACTAAAATTTCTTTGAAACTAGACGCCATGGGTGAACATTGGCATGAAATATCTTATTAGAAACAGCAGGATCATAACTCGCTAACTCTTTAGCTTCTTCAAGACTCTCCACTTCCACGATAATCAGATCTCCTGTATCATCCATGAACGGACCTCCAGCTATCACCTTTTCCTTTCTGTGCTGGGTCCAATATATTTTATGTTGTTCTACATCCTGTTCCCAAATGTGTTTTCCTTTCTCCCAATTTTCTCCTTGTGTAAACAAAATAGCAAAATAGTTCATTTTTACATGCTCCTTTATTATAAGAGTAAATTTAAGAACACGTTAGAAAATGAGTTCTTCGAATTCCTTAGATGCGTTTGTAAGTTATTCATATTGGTTCTTTAATTATTAACAATGTGTCCAAATGTCTAATTACATTTTTAATTATATTAAACACCATGCTCAATTTGCTTCCTCTTCTCTTTATTCTTATGTCGCCTCCAACTCATGAGTTTCCTAACTGTTCCTAACATACCTGTTGGAAGCCCTAATAAGACAATGATATACAATAAACCAAGAAAAATTGTCCATCGTTCAAAGATTGGATACTGCGCAGCAAGCTCTGACAAATAGTATTTCAACGATTCAATGATTCCTGCCCCTATTATCCCTCCTACTAATGTCCCAATGCCACCAATTGTTGTCATTAATAAGGCATTCAATGTCATGTCAATTGAGAAAACAGTCGTATTTACAAATCGAAGTGTAATAACAAATAAGGCGCCGCTCACAGATGCTACAATTCCAGCTACAACACTCGCAATTACTTTATAGTGAAGGATTTTATAACCAAGTGCTTCCACACGTTGTTCATTTTGTGAAATCGCTTTCAATACTTTTCCAATTGAAGATTTCGTAAACAATTGTAGTAATAAAAAAATAATCACTAAACTTATTAATGTAATATAGTAAAATGTGAAGCGATCTCGAAATATATCAGGTACACGGAATGTAAAACCATCTCCCCCGTGCGTGACGGTTCTCCACTTTTCAGCGAGCACAAAGAATAATTGAGAAATTGCAAGTGTTAGCATCGCATAAAAATGACTTTTTAATCGTAAGGAAAGCATACCAATTATATAACTAATAGCCGCTGATAAAGTGACTGCTACTATAATCCCTATTAAAAAACTTGATATCGATGCCTCTTGTCGATCGAATAAGAGTGCGACACAATAAGCGCCAATTCCAAAGAACATACAATGTCCAAATGAAACAATTCCCGTATAACCTAATAGAATATCAAAGCTCATCGCGAATATTGCGAAGATGAAAATTTGTGTAAACAAGATTAACATACTCCTTGAATCGTTTAAAAAAGGAAATATGATAAAACAGAAAAGAACTGCACCTCCAAAATACAAACTAATTCGATTAGATAATGTGTTCATAACAATCTCACCCCTTTTCACCAACAATTCCTGTCGGCTTAACTAATAAGACGAATAACAGCATCAACATGTTTATCGCAAGCGATAAATCAGGGACATAATACGCTGTAAAAGCTCCTGCTAATCCAACGATTAAGGATGCGATTACCGAGCCTTGTACACTACCTAATCCACCAATGATTACAACGATAAAAGCTAAAATAGCATACTGCATCCCCATTTCGGCAAAAATAACACCCGAATATGGCGCAAGAAGAAACCCACCTAACGCCGCCATTCCAGCTCCTAATAAAAATACGAAAGAAAAGATGGCCTTCACATTAATTCCAAGCGCTTGAACCATCTCTTTATCCATTACACCCGCACGAATCATAAGCCCGATTTTCGTTTTCCGAAGTAACAATACAAATCCGATGTAAACCAATAAACCGATTACAATAACAAACAAGCGATACTTGATTAATATGATTCCATCAAATGTAAAACTTCCTTGTAACCAATTCGGTAATTTAGCTCCTATCAGATTTGGTCCCCAAAATACTTTTATACACTCACTCAATACGAGCATGCCACCAAGTGTAACGAGCAGCTGACGAACATGATTTCCATAAACAGGGCGAATGAGAAATCTTTCTAATATCAAGCCAAGGAACATACCAATTACAATCGCACCAAGTAATGCAAACATGAAACTGCCTGTTACTTGAAACAACCACACCCCAGTAAAAGCGCCCCATGCAAATAGCCCGCCATGAGCGAAATTAAGAACGTCCATTAAACCGAAAATAAGTGTTAAGCCAGATGCTAATAAAAAAATAAGTACACCTGTCGAAACACCATTTACAAATAAATTAACTAACACATCCACGTTTTTCACCTCTCCCATATAAAGTGAAACTTCCATCAGTGGGAGTTTTCTTCATCCCCCACTGATGGTTAGTTGAACGAATCGGGCTTTTACGGACAGTTATTCCCCCACCTATCTTCTTCGCGCTTCTCAGAATCTTGAGGTGGGGTCCTACTGGCCACAAATAGCGGATAGGTTAAGAAATCCCTAAATATTTATGACACGTTTCCTTATTTTCCTTCAGCTCACTCATCGGACCATTATGCACAATTTTCCCATTATCCATAATGTAAAAATAATCACCAATTTGACTGGCCATCATAAAGTTTTGTTCGACAAGTAAAACAGTTGTTTTTTCCTTCATTTTCAAAATTGAGATCATCAACTTCTCGATCATGATTGGTGACAAACCTTTACTAGGCTCATCAATAAGCAGTAGTCCTTCGCCATTAATGTAGGCTCTTGCGATAGCGAGCATTTGCTTTTGTCCTCCACTTAATAACCCACTCTTTTTCTGCCAAAATTGTTTTAAGTCTGGAAAAAGATCCAGCATCCATTCCACTTTTTCATCTGTTTCTTCATTTTTTTTCGTTTGAGCAAGAGCAAATGTTTCTTCAACCGTTAAGTCGTAAAATATTCCTTGATTTTCCGGCACATACCCCATACCTTTTCGAGAAACCATATGTGTTGATAGCCCGTTTACTTTCTCACCGCCAAAATAAACAGCTCCGTTAGAAATTGTATGAAATCCCATTATAGAGCGCAGCGTTGTCGTTTTCCCTGCTCCATTTCTTCCAAATAAAACTGTAATTGTCCCTTCCTCTACTCCAAAAGAAACACCTTGTAAAATATGAAACTGATCTAAATATGTTTCGATATTATCCACTTTTAATAGTGTCACTGTATAATCCCCCTAAATAGGCAGTCTGCACACGCTCATCCTTCATAATCTCTTCTGGTAATCCTTCAGCTAATAACTCTCCCTGAAATAACACAACGAGATGATCAGATAAACGAAGAACCATATCCATTTTGTGCTCAATTAATACAATCGTTTTTTTACGATCATTTTTTATATTTTCAATCACTTGTAGAATAGCGGGAACTTCTTCAATAGAAATACCAGCTGTCGGTTCATCTAACAACAACAGATCAGTTTTTAGTGCTAAAAGCATTGCAAGTTCCAATTTTCTCTTTTCTCCATGAGCTAAATCTTTTGCAAGTACTTCTTCCTTTTCATTCAGCAACACAGCCTCAAGTAAATGGCGTGCTTCTTCTTGTTGCTGCTTATATCGAGAAGGCCGCGGGAAAAAACGATAATAATCTTTCGCATAAGACTGTACACTGAGCCGAACATTTTCAAGAACCGTTAATTCTGGAAAAATGTTTGTAAGCTGAAAAGAACGCCCCATACCAAGACTTGCTCGATCTGGAATCGATAGTTTTGTAATATCACGTTCCTTAAAATAAACCTCTCCCTTTGTCGGAGAAAGTTGACCACTTAACAAATTAAAAAGGGTAGTTTTTCCTGCTCCATTTGGCCCGATAATGGAAATAAATTTCCCTTTTGATATCACCAAATTTACATCTTTAATAACATGATGTTCTCCAAACGAAACACAAAGATTGCGAGTCTCTAACAATTTCTCCACATTATGTCCTCCTCACAAAGGATTCCTTTATATATAAATACAAATTGAAAAAATGACATAAAAACCCCTCAGTGGATGCTTCATTCATCACCCAGAGATATACTAGCTATTATCTCCCATATTTCTTCTTTTCCTCTAAATCTTACACAAGATAAGAAGCTATCCATTCCTTTATAATCAATTGACTCTACTAGATAATTTGTATACCTCTAATTTTTTCTAATTATTCTGATTATTTATTACGAATTGGCGGTTCTGTTTCTGTCATTTTTAATTCCCGCTCTAAAACTGGAACCGGATAATCGACCCCATCTTGTTTTTTCAATGCAATCGAATAAAGCGTTTGCAAAGCTTGATGATCTTTCGCACGGAATTTCATTATACCTTTTGGTGTTTCAAATTCCATTCCTTCCATTTTCTTAATGAGCGTATCGACATCAGTATCACCTTTTGTTTTCTTTACGGCCTCAACGATTGAAATAGCAGCTGACATCCCACCAGCTGTAAACAAGTCTGGAACAGCACCATGAAATCGTTTTTTATGTTCTTCTACTAACCAATCATTTACTTTATTTTTTGGAAGCGTATGATAATACACTGAAAATCCTTGCATGCCAACTAACACATCCATCGTTTTTAACGCTGAAATATCAGGTGCACCCGTTGAAATTTTAATGCCTTGCTGCTCCACATTCATATCTTTTAATTGCTTCCATGGTGAATTTGAACCTGCCCAAACAATAAATAAATAATCTGGTTTTGAGCTTATAATATTTTGAATATTTGCCGTAAAATCAGTAGAGTTCGCATCAGCATATTGCTCATTTACAATGTTTGCGCCTAACTTCTTTGCTGCATCTTTAAATGCCGCAATCCCTTCTCTTCCGAATGCATTGTCTTGTGCTAGCGTCGCAATCTTTACATCTTTCTTAGCAATTGATGCTGCACCAGCAATTGCATCTTGAGATGAATTTCGTCCTGTTCTAAAAATATATTTATTCCAGTTTTTCCCTGTGATACTATCAGCTACAGCTGGCTCAACAACCATTATTTTTTCATATTCTTCAGCCAATGGTAAAACTGCTAACGTATCACTTGAACTAGATGAACCAACTAAAAAATCTACTTTATCTTCTTCTAATAGTTTCGTAGCCTTCTTAACAGCTACATCTGCTTTTGTTTCCGTATCTTCTACAACAAACTTAATCTTTTTCCCTTCTACTTTTCCTGTTCCACCTGTTGCATAATCCAAACCGAGTTCAAATCCATTTACTGTTTGCTTTCCATACGATTCAAGCGGTCCAGTTAACGAAGCAAGAACACCTACCTTAACTGTTTCCTCATTATTTGTACTTGCTTTCTTGCCAGAGCACCCAGCTGACACAAGCAGTGAACCAAGTATACAACCTGTACACACCATCTTTAGCCACTTACGTTTTTTCACTAACATCATAATTCCCCCCTATCATTTACCTTCCTAGAGAATTGAATACACTGAAGCGAAACACTCGTAATAATGACATTTATCAACTGCTACCATGAAATCAAATTTCTTGAAGTATCTCTAACTTCTCTAACTTCTCCCAAATACCTTCCAGTTCATTGATAAATATTTACTAAGAAAAAGTTATATCTTAAATAAAAAAGGAATGACCAAAAAATTAGTCATTCCCTTTCTGTTAAAATATTCTTCTGAAAACACTCGTACATAAACCTTACAACTCAACTTGCTCCAAACTCTCTAGCTCTTTCTTCAGTTTCGTCTTATCTAAATTCTCTCCAATAATTACAAGGTTTGTAGGGAAACCAAAATCCTGCTCCAATAAAGATGGCACACCAAATGAGTATTGCAGCAAGGTTGGGTATTTATCACCATGAAATTTCACAAACCCTTTTACACGATAAATTCCCTCAGGTAGATTAGAAAGCCACTCGTACAAATTGCCCTGATCAATTGGTTTTGTAAATGAATAGGTCATAGTTTGAATATGTAAATGCTGTTTCACATGCAACTTTTCATGATTTTGATTATTTGCTAGCTTTACCTCTTCGAAATCCTCTAAGGATATATTACAATACTGTGTTTCGTATAATTTTGCATATTTATTTATTAACGCTACTTCCTCAACAATCCGTTTCTTATCATCATCCCTAAGCAAATCTGATTTATTGATAAGAATATGACTTCCATACTTCATTTGTTCGTTTAAAAGTTGTTGTACGCTTTTACTTAATGTTTCAAGGTTTAACCACCTGATTGCATCTAATACAACAATAATTGACTTCACCTCAATATATGGAGCTAAAATAGGTGAGAGACAAGCGTCTAATACCTCAATCGGATGAGCAACTCCAGTTGTTTCTATATAAACTACATCCGGTCTCTCCTCTTGATATAAGGAATGTAGCTGAATTTCTAATTCATCTTTCATCGTGCAGCAAATACAACCTTTTAAAAGTTCTCTTAAAACATTTTCTCGTCCTACAATATCTGTATCTACGGAGTATTCACCTATTTCATTCATTAGTACTGCAACTTTTCGATTTTTCTTCTTTTCCGCTAATAATAGATTTTGAAGCAGCGTTGATTTCCCGCTCCCTAAAAACCCACCTAAAATATGAATTTCTACTTTGTTCATATGATTAACTCTCCATTTCTTTGTTTTTAACTATATACATACAAGTTGAAAAACAGACATAAAACCCTTTCTTTTCAAAGTAGGCGAGAGGATCTGGCCATGCATAGAAACGGTCAGGTCCTTTTCCTGCCACGTACGGTGGTAAAACAAAGAGTGAAAACGAGTGCGAGTCACTTTTTGTTTACATAGCAGCGACTTATATGTTGAAAGATCAAAATCGATTTATATACTTTACATCACCGTCTACAGCAAAATTATCACGTTTTATTATTCTAGTAAATTCAATTTTATTTGTAGACAACACACAATTATTCCTGTAACGGATTAAGCCTATTCGCTGCCTATCAAATTTAACGATAGCATTTATTATCATTATTAATTATACTTTAACAGCAGAAAAGGCCACTTTTAACAAAGTGACCTTTTCTGTTTATTGAGAATAATTGAATATCCCTATTTACTGTACGTCATATCCTTGATCTTCAATAGTTTCTTTCATTTGTTCCACATTTACTTTTGCTTCATCATATTCTACGTTTACAGTTCCTTCTTGCAAGTGTACTTCTACATGTTGTACCCCTGCTAACTCTGAAAGTGCATTTGTTACTGCCATTTTGCAATGATTACAAGTCATTCCTTGTACGTTTAATGTAATAGTCATATTAAATTCCTCCATTTCATTCATTTATATTTTAACGCGTTTCAAACGAAGTGCGTTCGTCACAACAGATACAGAGCTAAATGCCATCGCTGCTCCAGCTACCCAAGGCTCTAGTAACCCGCATGCTGCCACTGGAATACCGATTGCGTTATAGAATAAAGCCCAAAACAAGTTTTGACGAATATTTTTCATTGTCTTACGGCTTAACTCAATCGCTTTTGGTATATGTGATAGATCACCGCCAACTAAAGTAACATCTGCAGTTTCAATCGCTACATCCGCACCCGTTCCAATCGCCATACCAATATTAGATTTCGCAAGAGCTGGGGCATCATTAATACCGTCACCCACCATTGCAACATGCTTTCCTTGTTTTTGTAAATCCTCTACAATTTTAGCTTTATCTTCTGGTAATACTTCTGCAAATACATGGTCAACACCAACTTGTTTTGCAATCGCTTCAGCGGTACGTTTATTATCACCCGTTACCATGTATACTTCAATTCCCATTTGCTTAAGTGTTTGGATTGCAGTCTTTGAACTTTCTTTTACTGTATCAGCCACAGCGATTATTCCAGCAAGTTCTCCATCAATTGCGACAAGCATCGCTGTTTTACCTTGAAGCTCTAGTTCTTTCATCATTTCTTCATGTTTTGAGATTTCTACTAATTGTTCATTCATCAACTTGCGTGTACCTACAAGAACCTTCTTGCCTTCAATGTTTGCTTCAATGCCATGACCCGGAATTGCTGAAAAATGCTGCAGTTCTTTTAATTCTATCTCATGCTGTTTTCCATACTCAACAATTGCATGCGCTAATGGATGCTCGGAGGCACTTTCAGCTGAAATCGCATAATGAACCATGCCTTCTTGAAATTGTAACACGTCTGTAACTTCTGGTTTTCCTTTCGTTACAGTTCCTGTTTTATCTAATAAGACTGCATTTACTTTATGTGTTCCTTCTAGATATTCACCTCCTTTAAAAAGAATCCCTTTTTCTGCTCCTTTTCCTGTACCAACCATAATCGAAGTTGGTGTAGCAAGCCCTAATGCACACGGACAGGCGATTACTAAAATCGCAATTCCTACTTCCAATACTTTTGACAAATCTCCCGGTGTGATAAAGAAATACCATACTAAGAAAGCTATGAAAGCAATTGCAACAACGATCGGAACAAAAATACCCGAAATAATATCTGCTAACCGTTGAATTGGTGCTTTAGAACCTTGTGCTTCTTCAACAATTTTAATAATGCCGGCCAATGCTGTGTCTTTTCCAACTTTTTCAGCTTGAATCGTCAGCAATCCGTTTGCATTAATAGTCGCGCCGATGACTGAATCTCCTGCTTTTTTATCTACCGGAATAGACTCTCCAGTAATCATAGATTCATCGACAGAAGATACCCCCGAAATTACAATACCATCTACGGGTATTTTCTCCCCTGGCTTTACAATAATCCTATCTCCAATCACGACATCTTCAAGCGATACTCTTACTTCTTGACCATTCCGCACAACAAGCGCATCTTTCGCCTGTAAACTAAGTAATTTAGAAATCGCTTCCGTTGTCCGTCCTTTTGCCATTGTTTCAAAATACTTCCCGACCAAAATTAACGTAATTAACACTGCACTTGTTTCAAAATATAGATCAGGAACATATTCAGGATTCCCTACTGTTTTCAATGTTTCATATAGACTGTAGAAATAAGCTGCTGATGTTCCTAAGGCGACTAACACGTCCATATTGGCACTTTTATTTCGAAGAGCACGATAAGCTCCTACATAGAAATGTCCCCCAATATAAAACTGAACTGGTGTTGCTAATAAAATTTGAAACCATGGATTCATAAGAATATGCGGCATTGGTAATCCGGTATCAAATGGCATATGTCCAAGCATTGTATAAAGTAAAGGCAAGGACAAAAGAATCGAAATAATAAGTTGACGCTTTTTCTCTTTAATCATTTCTTGTTTTCTTTCCGAACGCTCTGCATTTTCGTTACGTATTTGCCCTTTATATCCAATTTTTTTTATTTTTTCTAAAATACTTTCTGTAGAAACTAAACCTTCATTATATTCTACAATGGCGCTATTCGTAGCTAAATTAACAGTGGCATGCGAAACGCCTTCCATTTTACTTAATACTTTTTCAATTCGAGTAGCACAAGCTGCACATGTCATCCCTTCAATATCAAGGGTAACTTTTTCTGCTGATACACTATACCCTAACTTCTCAATTTTTTCTTTTATATTCGAAATTTCTTGCTGAGACGGGTCATATTTAATACTTGCTTTTTCCATTGCCAAGTTAACGTTAGCTTCTACCCCATCCATTTTATTTAGCACTTTTTCAATACGAGTGGCACAAGCTGCACATGTCATTCCTGTTACTCCAAGCGTAACATGTTTTTGATTCTCCATCTTATCCCCCTCCTATTTTGAAAACTGCTTAATCACATTCATTAATTCTTGAATCGACTCTTCCCCATTCCCATTCTGAAGCGCCTTTGCAACGCAATGCTTTGTATGGCGCTCCAACAAAGAAAAACCTACCTTGTTTAACGCTGCGTTAATCGCTGAAATTTGAATTAAAATATCAACACAGTAACGGTTAGCTTCTACCATCTTTTGTACACCACGTACTTGCCCTTCAATACGCTTCAAACGTTTCATCACACTTTGAATTTCCTCTTCTGTTCGAGGAACCATTTTTTGATCTATATGATTTCCTTCACAATGATCCATTGCTATCACCTCATGTATTGTCATTATCAATCTTTGTATACATTATACGGGTAGGGGGTATAAAAGGCAACTGGTTATAAGTATATTTTTGGAATTTTTTTGAACAACATATAAATTTTTTTATAAAGCATTCTCAATAGTTTAAAAGTTGCAATAGTAAAGAAAAGGGCAGAATACTTAAATAAGAAGGTTCATACCATCAATGTAAGGAGATGATTCTTTTGATTAGCCTCTTGGAAAACATATATAAAATATCAATAGCAATACTACTATTATGTTCATTTTTTTATGTTCGACAGTTCAAAAAAATGAGGCGAGAAAGAAAACTTTCCTTCTTTGAATCTGCAATTTATATAATATCTCAAATTGCAATTTTTTTATGGTTAGCAAGTTTTCTCCTTCTTAGATATGGTTCTTATTTTGCTAACGGGAGTTAATTTATTTATGCAATAATTTAATTTTGTATTTTTAAATTATATAATAGGATTCTCCTGGCCAGGGGAATCCTATTTTTTTGCCCTAAGAATGAAGGAGTGTGTTTGCTTGAAAAAAGATGAGGCAATTTAACTTCGTTAATATCAGCTTTTGAAACCATTAATTATCTTCATGCTGTTAAAAAATAAAATACTGTACCCCAATTATTAGTTACGTCTAACAATTGGGGTACAGTTCATTTAAAGAGTTCCTTTTGTTTCATGTATGCATATACATAAAATCTATTTTACATTTAATACATACGATCCATTTTTATTTTCATATTTATAGACATGCAAATAATATTTCCCTGGTTTCGTATTATATTCTCCTGTAATGACATTAGACTTATTTTGTCCATATGCTACCATGTTTTCTAAATCTGATTCATGATAAAGTGTCCATGTCATTCCAATCTGTTTTTCATTTACTACGGAAATATTTATATTTTGCGGTGAATTAACCGTAAAACTATAGATATCTACCTTATCATTGTCGTTAAGATTTCCTTCAATAGTCGTATTGAAATTTAACGGATTCGCCTGTATGTCTTGGTTATTCGGCTCTTGTTCTCGCAGATTTTTTGAAGCTGAATCTTCTCCATTTGGTTGAAATCCTAATTTTAACAATATAGCTTTTAAATCTGGTAAAACACCAATTCTATCATAATCTGGTTCTCCAGATTTTGTTCCTGTGTTTGGGTTACTTAAGATGCCTCTTAACTCACTTGGTTTATAGGGTTGACCCAAATGTTCCTTCGCAATACTTTGTATGGAAACGGCTGCACCAGCAATAATTGGTGAGGCACTCGATGTACCATTAAAGCTGGACGTATATAAATTTTTAGCACTTTTATTTGGATCCGCAGAAGTTGTATCTACCTTTTCACCCCATCCATATACATCAATTCGACTGCCGTAGTTTGAAAACCATGAACGTCCGTGAGGAACAGCTGGTACAGCAGCTCCGACCATGATTGCACCGGAATCTTTAAAGTCTTTGCTATTACGATTCAAGACTTTTTTTCCATCTTTATTTTTAAATTCATCTAAGTCATTCCAACCATTTGCTCCGGCTTCGATAATTACGATTCCTTTATCCGTTCCCGTGCGAATCGCATCAAATACATCTGGTTGCACTTCAACTGGTAAATATTTATCACGATATCCTTCATAAGATGATTGTGCCTCTAACAATAAAACATCTCCAGCATGTAAATGATTTACAGCACTTAATATGGCATCCGCTTTGTTATTACTGCCGTCATCCCTAATTTGAGATACTACCTTTACTGTAGCTTTTGGTGCGATGCCAATATTGCCGATTTGATTATCTTCTGCAGAAACAATCCCTAGAACCGACGTCCCATGTCCAACGTGAGCCTCCGTATTTCTTCCGGATATAAGTTCAATATTTTGATTCTTTAAATCTTCATGATCTAATAGCCAGCTATACTCCATATCTGTAAATGTTATACCTTTTCCGTCGCCTCCCTTGATCCCCCAAGCGTAAGGCGCATTAATACCATATGGTGATTCTTTTAAATATCCTTGGTTTTCAAATCTAGGGTCATCATAGGGGTTAAGAGATAAATTTGGCATCTGTATTTCAGGTGGTGTTAAATTTTCTAGTTCTTTAATGTATACATCCTCTATCAAAGATGATTGTTTTAACTTTTCTACTAATACTTCTGCTTGTACATGTTTTGAAACTTGAATTACATAATAATTTAATAAGTTAGAAGATGAAGTATTATTATCGGTTTTAGCACTTTTATTTAGACTTTGAATTTCGTCAGGACTTACAGATGTAAATAAGCGTGTTAATGTTAAATCTGGGAATTCAGAAAAAAACTTTTCTAGTACAATATCATTTTTTTCCTGTTGTATTCGCTTTTCTATACCATCCTCATACGGTAAATTGATTTCATTTTTAAACTTCACAATGATTTGCTTTTCTTCTCTTTTTTCTACGTTAGATTTTTCTTGCTGTACTGCTGAATCGTTTGAAGAAGCACCTACTACATTAGGAGTATTTCCCAGCCCCGTAAACGCTGTAATTGCTATTGTAGACACTAGCATTCCTTTTAAAATTTTCATTCATTTTCCCTCTACTTTTTCATTTTTAAACATTTTCCTATAAAAATATCAAAATAATTACGTACAAAGCTTTATACTAGATACATTATAAGGAGTATCTAAATATACTTCAATGTATTTGTATATGAAATTATTCATATTGTTTTATACATCCATTTTAATTTTCCGACATATATATAAATCCAAATTAAAAGCCTGACATAAACCCCTTTTCTTTTTAGATGGTCGAGAGCGTCTGGCCATGCGTAGAAACGGTCAGGGCCCTCTTCTGCCACGTGAGAAGTTCAAACAAAGAGAGAGAAAGAAAGTAGCAGATTATTTTTTGTTCAGCATGGCGGCGACTTGTGTGTTAGAAATTCAAGTTGGATTTATATAGGTTGCTGCTAATTGGGGGTCAGCTGATATACGTGTAAAACTAGATCACAGCAATATATTATTTACCAATAAACATTTTTCAAGGATCTTCAAAAATAGTTTCATAACTCAAAGGATATGATACATATCCAGGGTTTGAAGGTCGTGGAAAAACCTTTGCATTAGCAATTGGTAATGAACATAAGAATAGTAACATTAAGATTGAAAAAGTTGTAGAAAAAGGGGATACAACACAAATTATCATCAAAAAAAACCTCCACATGTAGTATGTAAGGAGATTATCTCATGGGTTATTTATAAATGGCAGGTGGGGAATATTTGACACTTACTTATAAATACAAACAGATTAAGGCAAACCTAAAAGACCTGAGTCAGGTACAACACCGACTCAGACCTTATCAGCTACCTAACGAAATAACCTATGTCTAACATTATGGGGTCACTTCACTATTATTGTACACTTCGTTTTCTCATAGTAGTTTTCCATCACGAAGTGTTAAAATTCGATCACATACATCAAGCATTTTTTCATCGTGTGTAATCATAATCGCTGCTTTTTTATTTTTCTTCACTTCTTGTTTCATTAATTCAACGACTTCTCTTCCACGTTTTGAATCAAGGCTAGCAGTAGGTTCATCAGCTAAGATTAAGTCTGGGTTATTCATGAACGCACGAGCAATAGCTACACGTTGTTTTTCCCCACCTGAAAGTTGATTTGGATAATGATTTATTCGGCGTGATAATCCAAATGTTTCCAGTAATTTTTCTGCAAATTTACCAGCTTCTTTTTTATCTTTTCCCTTTAATTTAGCGATATACAGAAGTTGTTCCTTCACCGTTAAGAAAGGTACGAGGTTTGCGAATTGGAATATAAATCCGATTTTTCTTAAGCGAATATCTGTCATCTCTTTTTGTGATAATTTTGTTATGTTTTGATCAGAAATATAAACATTTCCTTTCGAAGGAGAGAGCAGTGCACCTGCAATGGAAAGCAAAGTACTTTTTCCTGAACCAGATGGACCAACAATGCCAATGAATTCTCCTTCCTTTACATCCAATGTAATTGGGTGTAAAGCTGTTACTTCTGTATCTCTTTCTCCATATACTTTACTTACTTGTTCGAGCTTTAATAATGATGATGCATTTTCCCATTTCACTTCCGTTACCATTACATGCCACCTCCAATTGCTTCTAATGCATCTATTTTCAATACATGATATAGAGAGAACAATGTACCTAATATACTAATTACAATAAAAATACCTGAAAATTGCGCGATTGTTGTTGCTGTTAATAAAAACGGCATACCAGCTGGCAAAACAGTCCGTACTGCAAGGACTAAACTGATGCTGATTACAAGGGAAATGCTAGTTAAAAATACAGCTTGTACAACTAAAGCCTTTACTAAATATGAATTTTTTGTTCCAATTGCTTTTAATACACCTAGTTGGTGTGTTTTTTGTAATGTAATGACATAGAAAAAAACGCCAATTAATAATGCTGCAATGACAATTAAAAACGCAATAATCATCGTTAATGTCCCTTGTTGTTCTTTATGACCTGGAATACCTTTCAATACTTCTTTTTTATCCACAACTTTTGCATTCTTAATTTCTTTATCCGTATTTAAAGCGATTACGTTATAATCTTTTTGATGTGGCATTGCAATGCTATCCCATACCTCTTCATTCATGCGAACAACAGGTGAATGGCTAAACATTTGATTTTCTGTAAATCCGACAACTTTGAACACTTTATTAGAAATAGGTTCTACAAGTTCATCTCCAAGATTTACTCCTTTTTCTTTAATAGATTTATCCGCAATGATTTCATTGTTTTCTAAAGAGTTATGTTTCCCTTCAATTACTTTTGGAGCAATAAATGAATCTGGTTTACTTGAAAAAATAGCAACATCAACTTTTTTTGAACTTCCTTCTTTTTCAAGTGTTGACACTTTCATGTACATTGGAACTGCATCTTTTTCATCAACCTGCGCCAATATGTTATCAACATCTTCTTTTTTCATTTGAGAACGCAACAATTTACCCTCGGCATCGTCGGATAATATAAATTTGTCTGCCTTCATTTCAATAATAGAAGAAGCACTGTCATGAGATAAACCATTTGCTAAACCTGATATGATAAGTACAAGAAATGATAACAATATCATAATTATACCAATTAATCCGTAACGTAATTTCGATTGTTTTAATTCTTTAAGTGCTAAAAACATTAGGTTCGTTCCTCCTTGTTTCCTACTATGTTCTTAATTATAAAGAGAGTAGCCGAGATACATGTAAAAACGGGCCATAGACTGTATTTAATTATAAATAGGAACAGAAAAATAGCCCACAATTCAGCCGCAGAAATAACTTGTCCAATTATAATGCATCTTTTTTCTTCTCCGTTATAAATGTAACGCCCCAATCCGCCTTATATGTATGCGTTCACTAAGCGGCTCGCTAAGAAAATGTTCCCCACTTGAAATGGTGTAATTTTAATCGTTCATATATATGCATATAATGCTCCAACATCTATTGCGACGTAATCATATTGTTACCTCCGTTTTCTTGTTCTTCTTTTCTATCATACTACAATTCCTATATTTGGGAACATAATTATTTTCATATAGAATTTCCTTTGCATGATAAAAAAAGAGAGGTGGCAAACCAACCTCTCTTTTCACATTTTTAAAAAGTCAGTTGTCAATGGAAAGCTGATTTTTCTTTTGAGGAATAACGAATTTCTTAACTTGATGGGCACATTATGAGTGTACTAAAAGGTAATGAAAACAGGTTCTTTATTGTAATCTTCTACAACCGGGAACGATTGTGGAGCAACATGGATAGAAAATGATTAAAACTTTTTTATAAAAGAGTGATACATTAAAATATTTTAAGAGCGTGTTTTGATTAATTTTTTTCAAAACACGCTTTTTCTTTTTGTTCGTTTATCAAGGTTATTGGTATTGATTTGTACAAACATTATTCCAAAGCAACACACGCAAGGGTGAAAACAAAGAAAATATTACGATTACAATAGAAGGTGAAGGCATCCCAAAGCACCATTTATCTCATATTTTCGAACGGTTTTATCGAGTTGATAAATCTCGAACTCGTGCAACAGGCGGAACTGGTTTAGGCCTTGCAATTGTAAAAGAAATCGTTGAATTGCACGGCGGTAGTATTTCTGTAACAAGTGAATTAGGCCACGGGACTATTTTTACTATCTATTTAAAAAAATAAAAAAAGATGGTTTCGGTTTGTACCGGAGCCATCTTTTTTTCACGTCCATTAATAGCGATAAACAAAAAAAGAATACTCTGCGAAGCAATCACAACTATTCTATAAACAGTAAACGTTATTGCTGATATTTTAAATAATCATGGTAAAACACTCTATTCCTTCCACGCTCTGTAAATATTTGATTTATCACTAGCACCATTTTTTCCTAATGTAATATAATTTGCACAAAGGAAAAATTTATGTTCAAATAAAAGAAATAAAATTTATGAATAAAATCAATAACAAAAATAAAACAAATTGCATCAAGTTAACAAACAAAAGGGGAAACAAAACATGACAGAAAACACAAAAGAGCGTGAACATCTTCCACCAAATAATCGGACGATGCAATCAGCACAGTTAGCTTTAAGCGGTGAAACAAAAGGACTAAAACGATTATTACCTTTTTTAGGACCCGCTTTTATCGCATCTGTTGCTTATATTGATCCAGGTAATTTTGCCACGAATATTGCGGCAGGATCTCAGTACGGTTATTTACTACTTTGGGTAATCCTTATTTCAAATTTAATGGCAGTGTTAATTCAATCCTTATCAGCAAAATTAGGAATTGCTACCGGAAAAAACCTTCCGGAAGTTGCTCGGGAGCATTTTCCAAAACCTGTTTCCATCGGTTTATGGATACAAGGTGAATTAGTCATTATGGCAACTGACCTTGCTGAGTTTATCGGGGCTGCTTTAGGATTAAATTTATTATTTCATATTCCACTGCTACCCGCTGCTTTCATTACAGCAGTAGGTTCATTCATTATTCTAGAATTTCAACGCAGAGGATTTCGTCCACTTGAAGCAGTCATTACCGGCATGGTCTTTATCGTCGTTATTGCTTTTGGTGTCCAAGTGTTTTACGCAAAACCAGAACTAAGTCCTCTTTTATCGGGGCTTTTCGTTCCTCATTTTCAAGGTGTAAATAGTATTTTACTTGCAGCAGGAATTTTAGGTGCAACCGTTATGCCACATGCAATTTATTTACATTCTGCTTTAACACAGCGACGCGTAGTAGGAACAACAGATGCAGAGCGAAAACAAATTTTCCGCTTTGAATTTATCGATATTGTAATTGCAATGGTCATTGCCGGAGCAATTAATGCAAGTATGTTAATTGTAGCAGCTTCCCTATTCTTCAAAAACGGACTACATGTCGAAGATTTAGATGTCGCTTTTCATGAATTTGGTCATTTAGTCGGACCTGTATCAGCAGCTCTTTTTGGAATTGGTTTACTAGCTGCCGGTTTATCCAGTTCTTCCGTCGGTACGATGTCCGGTGATATTATTATGCAAGGATTCGTCCGTATGCACATTCCTTTATATGTACGACGATTTATTACAATGGTTCCACCGCTTGTTATTATTGCATTAGGTGTGAATCCAACTCACGCCCTCGTGATGAGTCAAGTCGTTTTATCATTTGGAATTGCATTTGCATTAATTCCACTCATTGTCTTTACAAGTAAAAAGAGCATTATGGGTGGTCTTGTGAATCATCGCTTTACAACAGCTCTTGCATGGGTAATTGCCGCATTAATTATCGCTTTAAATATATTTTTGTTGTATCAAACATTTGTTGGTTAAAAAAAGAGAATGCCTTATACAAAGCTAAATGTATAGGGCATTCTCTTTTTATTTCGCTATGTATCATTGCCTGTTAGGAATTATATTTTGGATTTTTATTACACAATTTTTAAAAAACCTTGCATTTTAACAAAAGTTGTTCTTAAGCATACTTAGTGAAACAACGGAAATTTTTTAGCCTGTAATATAATCGTTTATTTTGATAAAACCTCAGAGTGAAAATGATTTCAAGTAACACTCCAACTTTTCTTTAATACATACAACTTTTGAATCATCATCAAAAGAACAGAAGAACTCTTTTTTAGTTGCAGAAAACATACCAGTAAACAATACACAACTTAGCTGGGTACGCTAATAAAGAATGTGTGGAAGCTTTTTAGGTTGAAAAGTTATGATTCATTACATATTTCTTCTTATACTCCTCAAAATCCCATTTTTCAAGAAAACTTTTAGCGGCTTGATAACCAAATAAATAAAGTTGTTCTCTTTCTCTAGGAGTTAAATGAAAATTGGTACTTACAATTTTCCCGGTAGGAATTTTGATGGTACGCGCATTGGCTTCAGGTGTAAGATGCCGAAGATCATGAGCTTGCATCATTGTTTTAAACATAGCTTTATACAAAGAAATAGGATTGCTATCCTCAATAGGTTTTCCAATAATTTCGTCTTTTACTAGGCGAAATCCGAATGTAGGCCATTCTGGATGGTCATCAAAAATCCATATAGGAAAATTACTGAGAATTCCACCGTCAACAATATAACAAGGATATTTTGATTTAGGAATCTTTAATTTTACTGGTTGAAAGAAGAAAGGGATAGTTCCACTCATCCTTACCGCTTGAGCTATTGTGATATCTTTATGTGTTAGTCCATATTGCGGTAAATCGTCAGGTATTACTACCATTTTTCCATTACTAATGTCCGAAACAATAATCTTTAATTTCCCATCATCACCTAGATCGTTAAAATAACGAAATCCTTTTTTTAACAATAAAGATTCTATCCATTCCTCTTCATAATCATTCTTATATAAACCATTTTGAAGAAAGAGGCTTAATCCTCTTCCAATTAGAGGAATATTATATATCCATGTTTTGCTTATAAACTTTGTATAATCTAAATTACCAATGATTTCTTTTAATTCTTTTCCATTGTAACCACATGCCAGAAATGCAGCAATAATGGCACCAGCAGAGGTTCCTGCTAAACGTGTCCATTCATATCCTTCTTCTTCTAATGCACAAACAGCACCAACATGTCCAATGCCTCTGACTCCTCCACCTTCAAAGATGCCATCAAGTTTCATTTTATGTTAAACTTTCCTTTCAGGTTTAATAGTGTATTCATTTATGTAGAATGTCGATAAAATAAATGTTTATACATATATTAGAGCATTCCTTATGTATATGCCCTTTACTTCAAGTCAGTTGTAGTAGAAGCCTGTTCTATAATGGTGTCAAAAATACCTTTATATACTCTTGTTATAAAATTCTACTAATTCTTCTATCGTTTTAGCATAGGATTCTTATCCACTATGAAAAACTGCTAAACAAAAAATCAATTGTATTTCTTTCAAAACCCCTGGTAGAAGTACATTACTTTACTTTTACTATATATTTCACCGACTCTCCACGAGTTATTTGTTTTCTTCAAATGATAACGAACTCACTTATCTAACGTTCTAAAAGATAGTGAGAGGTTGGAGGTCCTATCAGTAGGAACTGATAGGACCTCCTTTGTTTAATAAATCTACACTTATGTAAAAACAGAAAATAACCCTTTTTCTTTTTGCTGTTTCTTGTTAGCAATTATGTTTTTAATTTTTACTCTATAGGAAAAAGAACCTTTGTACAGTGACGAAGATTCTTTTTCCTATAATGCTAATACACACAAACCATACAATTATGAATTTATTATTTTTTATTTGGTGAAATGACCTCCCCTGTCGGTACATCCCTTCCATCTTCTATATGATTTCCCCCTTTTGGCATAGATGATCCGTCTATATCGCGAAAATATAACGGTAATCCTTCAGAAAGAAAAATACTCGTCTTAGATGGATCTTGCCGTTGATGATGAATGTGTAAATGTGGTTCACTAGAGTTTCCAGAGTTGCCAACACGAGCAATTACTGCTCCTTCTTCTATGTGTTGTCCTACCTCCACTTTGACAGATCCCTGTTTTAGATGAGCAAGGACAAGATATGTTCCCGTCTCATCTAAGCGTATATAAATATGGTTACCTACCATAGACTTAAAATTATCATTTCCTGATGTTAAATCAGCTTCTGAATCTTCCACAGATATAACTGTTCCTGATGCAGGCGCTATTACCTCCACTCCGTATATGCCATAATCCTCTAATTGTGAATTTGTTACTCCTTTTTGCGGAGCAATAAAATCATACGCCCAGCGTTGATTTGGTTCGATAGCATGGTAATTTGTTTGAAGTCGATCTCCTCCCCACCCTACCCGAACAGTTTCATTAAACGGAAGTCGAATTGTTATTTTCGGTGTAGCTGAATTAACATTTATTGGATAAGCAATTTGTCCAATTCCAACAAACCAACATGCCGGCCAAGCAGCTGCTGTGGATAGAATAAACATCGCAACGATTGTTTTCTGTATTTTACTTCTAGAAAACAATTTACCTACTATTACACATAACGTAATTATTACACTAATGAAACCTACTATACTAAAAGCTTGCATTCCCCACCAAGCTAAAGCAGACACAATACCGGTAGCTAAATAAACAGAACCCCAACCTACTGCCAATATTGTAATAAACATGATCATTATCCGTTTCTTCCACATTGTATTCCCTCCATTTGTAATGTCTTATATTAAGATCGTACAAAATAATAATTACGACATTTGAAAGAAATACTTACAACTTTCTTACGGTTTCATTGAATATTGCGGAAAAATGAGTGTAAATACTGTTTCCTTGTCATCGCTGTATACTGTAATATCACCTTTATGTATATTGGCAATGCTCTTAGCAATAGCAAGTCCCATTCCTTTTCCACCAGTATGAGCACTTCGTGACTTTTCTCCCCGATAAAATTTTTCAAATATATAAGGGATATCTTCTTGTAAAATTTTCTTCCCGTAATTTTTAATGTTTATCTTAACATTTCTATTTTCCTGAAAAATTTGTATATCAATGATCTTTCCGGATTTTCCATACGAAATGCTGTTGCTAATTACATTTTGCATTAATCTTACTAGTAAACTGATATCAGCTTCTATTTGTAAGTCTTGATTACACTCTATATGAAATTTCATTTGTACTGCCTCTAATTGGGGAATAAAATCAATCATAACTTGTTCCACTAATTGTTTTACCCCTACTATTTCTTTATGTAACTGAATTTCCCTATAATTAATATGACAATATTCAAGTAAATCATCTACTTGATTTTTCAATTCACGGCTTTTACGTTTTACAACTCTTACATATTGCTGACAATTCTCTTTATTTACATCAAAATTATGTTCTATTAAATCCACATAACCAATTAACGATGTTACTGGTGTCCGCAGATCATGAGAAATATTACTAATCATCTCATTTTTCATCTTTTGTGCTAACTTCTCCTTTTCAATTGACTTTTTCAAACTGTTTGTCATTTTATTAATATTTGTTGCAAGTTGTCCTATTTCATCATTTTTCATTGTTTGTATCTGTACGTCTAAATTTCCCTTGCTAATTTTTTTCACATTTTGATTAATTTCTTCTAATCTCGTTATCATATTCTTTGATAATAGAAAGAAAAAGAATGAAGTGAAGGTAAGAAAAATAACAAAATATAGAAAAGAATACTTCTCCTCTAATTCCGCTATATTTCCATATACATGACTAATAGCATTTTGAAAGAACACAATACATAAGGTCGCTAATACAATACTGCACATAAAAATGACAAAAAACTTCATTCTTATTCCTTGAAATAATTTAGCTCTCAATTTTATATCCTACTCCCCATACGTTTTGGATAAATTTTGATTCTCTTGGATTCGCTTCTATCTTCCCTCTTAGTCTTGCTAGATGGACCATCACAGTATTATTGCTTTCATAGGCTGTTTCTCGCCAAACACTTTCATAAATTTCTTCTAGCGTAAATACGCGGTTTGGATGTATTACCATCAGATACAAAATCTCATACTCTGTCTTTGTAAGATTAATATGTTCTCCATATAACATTACCTTTCTAGAAGCCTCATCTATTTCTAATCCCCTAATTTGTATCTTCTTCTCATGCACTTGTTTTGAAGATTGATTTAAATACGTATATCTTCTTAACTGCGCTTTTACTCGTGCTATCAGTTCAATTACACTAAATGGCTTCTCCATATAATCGTCTGCCCCTGTGCTTAATCCAATGACTTTATCTACATCCGTTGATTTCGCACTCAAGAACATAACAGGAATATTGTTATTCTCTCGTATTCTTCTGCACACTTCAATTCCATCCATAATCGGCATCATAATATCAAGGATCGCCAGTTCAATATCATGTTCCAAAAATAACTGTAATGCTTGTTTTCCGTCATAAGCTTTTACAACTTTGTAGCCTTCTTGCTGTAAATACACTTCAATCATTTGAACAATATCCTTATCATCGTCTACGACTAATATAGATTGTTGTTTCATACTCCATCCTCTTTTTATGTATATTTGAAATATTCCCCACATTTTTATAGTATCATGTTCATTACATAAAAACTTCTAAATATTCTAAACTTCAAACAATCTATATCCATTTTGATCCACATATAAGTCGCTGCTATGCAGAGCAGAGCAAAACATGACCTACACTCGCTTTCTCTCTCTGTTTTCACCCTTGCACGTGGCAGGAAATGGCCCTGACCGCTTCTATGCATGGCCAGATGCCCTCGCCCTCCTAAAAAGAAAAAGGTTTTTAGGTTATTTTTTCAATTTACATTTCTATACTTGATAAAAAAATAGCTAAGGCTTATCTAAAGCTCTTAGCTACTTAATCATTTATCTATTTCTCTTTTTGATTTATATAAGCATGTTTATACGTATAAACACCGCCAAATTGATGTTTTTCAATACCTTTTACATATTCCTTTTGAACGTATGCTGACCCGGTATGGTAAAGCGGTGCAATAGCAGCATCTTCTAATAAGATTTTCTCTGCTTCTTGCATAGCTTTCCAGCGTTTCTTGTCCTCCAATACAAAATCATTTTTCGCATTATTTATAAGCTCATCATAATGCTGATTAGAATAACTCATTCTATTATTTGGATTATCCGTCGTAAATAATTCTAAATAACTAATAGGATCTTTGTAATCAGGTCCCCACACAACCATCGACATATCATACTGCCCTGTTTGTTCAAGTTGTAATTTTTGTTTAAATGGTTGCTGTTTTATTTTTATTGTTAATCCTTGTAAATTCTTTTCAAGTTCTTCTTTCATATATTCCGCTGTTTGCTTCGCTTGGTCCTGTTCGAACGTTAAAAATTCAAGTGTAATATGTTCTACACCAAGCTCTTTTTTCGCATCTTCCCAAAGATTCTTTGCCTTTTCAACATTATATACGGCAAGATCACCGTTTTCTTTTCTAAAATCTTTTCCATCTTTTTCATTTTTATATCCTACTGGTACAATTCCTTGAGCTGCTGCTGCACCGTTGTTTAGAAAATGATTTACTACTGCTTCTTTATTTAAAGCCATAGAAAGCGATTGTCGTATTTTTATATTTGCCAGCACAGAATTTTTTTGATTAAAACGTAACATAGCCATAGCAGAATCCTTCGTTGTATGAAAATCACTTTTCCCTTTATATTTATCAACGAATGAAGAATTAATTGGAGTACGATCAATGCTATTAGTTTCATACAAATTAACAGCTGTCGCTGTATCTTTTACAATATGAAAATTAATTTCTTTTAATTTCACGTTATTTTTATCCCAATATGTATCATTTCTCTTTAACTTAAATTCTTGTTCATGTTTCCATTCCGATAATACAAATGGACCATTGTAAATCATATGTTCTGGTTCTAATCCATACTTGCTTCCTTTTCCTTCAACAAACGATTTGTGCTGTGGTAAATAAATAGGAAGTGGCAGTAAATGAATGAAGTAAGGGATTGGTTTCTCTAACTGTACCTCTAATGTAACATCATCAATAGCTTTTACACCTAATTGATCTACAGATAAAGCTCCTTTATTTATTGTTTCTGCATTTTTTATATAAAATAACATGTACGCAGATTGTGATGCTGTTTCCGGTTTCACTGTACGCTGCCATGAATAAACAAAGTCATGCGCTGTTACAGCATCTCCATTCGACCATTTGGCATCTTTACGCAAATGAAATATATATGTTTTTCCATCTGTACTTTTCTCAAAAGATTTTGCAACACCAGGCACTGGATTATCTTTCTCATCAAGTACATATAATCCTTCAAATATATTTTGCATGACATGCGCTGATGTACCGTTCATGGATTTTGCAGTATCTAAGGACGGAATTTCTTCTGATATCGTTACATTTAATACTTGTTCTTCACTTTCCCCCTTCGCTTTACTCGAATTATTGCTACAAGCTGAAATCAATAAAGAGGTGGCAAGTATAATTCCTATCAGTAATCGTTCATGCTGCTTCATAAATCGGCTCCTTTAATTCAAATAATTTATAAAACGTTTTATATTATAACAGAATAGTTATCTTAAAAGTGTTACATTCCACCGAATTTTTATTTTTTTCAAACATAAACAAGAACGCTACCTTTCACTTGATGAAAGTATAGCGTTCTCTTATTACTTACATATTCAATCCTTGTTTATAACGGCTCGCTTCAAAAATAATACGTTCTTCATCTAACGTTTTACACTCACCGTTCCAAACAATGTGTTTTCCATTAATAACAACATCTGAAACATCTTTGCCACTTGCTGCGTATACAAGATGTGATAATACTTCTTCTGCAGGTTGTAAATGTGGCTTTTTAGATGGATCAATTGTAATAAAGTCAGCACACTTGCCTACTTCTAATGAACCTGTTTGGTTCATCCCGATTACCTCTGCCCCTACTTTTGTTGCTAATGTGAGAAGTGTTTCAACAGGTAATGTTGTCGCGTCCTTATGAACACCTTTTTGCAATAAAGTCGCAATGCGCATTTCTTCAAACATATCTAAATTGTTATTAGAAGCAACACTATCTGTTGCAATTCCGACTTTTATGCCGCTCTCTAACATCGCGCGAACGTTTGCAATACCCGATCCTAATTTTAAATTACTAATCGGATTATGAGCAACGCGCACATCATGTTCCGCTAAGAAAATGCGCTCATTATCATTCAGCACAACACCGTGAGCAATTACTGTCGGTCTCTGGAACAATCCACAATCTGCTACATACTCTACTGGACGTTTTCCATATTGCGCTTCAATATCCTGAACTTCACGGTCTGTTTCAGAAAGATGAATATGAACCATCGTCTTATTTTCCACTGCAATTCGTGCACACTCTTCTAACATTTCCGTAGAACACGCATACGGACTATGAGGAGCAACCATCGTTGTTAACATACTATCTTTATTGGCATAACGTTTCACATACTTTTCCGCTTCTTGAATTGCCTTCTTTTCATCATCTTTCGTTCCGAAGCTAAATAATGTTCGAGAAACAGCAGCGCGCATGCCACTTTTACGAACAGCTTCCATAATAGAATCTTGATCTACTCCAATTGGATTAAACATATCAGAAAATGTTGTTGTTCCGCTTTTCACCATTTCTAATAAACCAAGCTCAGTACTCGCAACAGCAAGTTCTGGTGTAAATTGACTTTCAAGCGGCCAAATTCTCGTTTCAAGCCATGGCTTTAAGAGCATGTCGTCACCTATTCCACGTAAAATACTCATCAAGACATGCGTATGCGCATTCACCAAACCTGGCAATACCCACTTTCCATGAAGATTAATAATTTGATCCACTTCTTTTCCGCTCGGTAAGTCTCCTGATTGTACTTCTATAATTTGATCATCTTCTACAATGATATATCCATTTTTCAACACTTCATTTTTTTCATTCAAAGTCACGATTGCAGCGCTTACATATGCTGTTTTCATAAATATTTCCCCTCTCGACTCTTTTAGAAATAAATATTCTTCTCAAATAAGTTACTACCGTTATAGTAACTTATTTACCGATAAGAGTCAAAAGATAAATTAATACAAGGTTTATTCCTTTATATGGATACGAACGTTTTGTTTTAAAGCATCATATTGCATCTCATTTGTATCTGCAAATGCTTCTTTTCTATTAGAAGGTATGTCCCTATATGCTATCTCGTCCAAAAATTGTGATGCTGTAAAATCATATCTTTTACCTTTGATTTTGTTATAAAAATGCCAACTTTCAGGAACTTTCGTTTTCATAATCTCTCCTCCAAAGAAATCATGAACTACTAAGGCTGTTACACCACATTGCCCTTTCGCTGGATTGGCTAGTGTCCATTTTGAACTGGTCTCTTTTGACCAAGATTGAAACAAAACCTCTCTCATCTGTTCTATTTCCATATACATCATACTTAGCATCTCCTAACTGAATTCAAAATATCCGATTAGACTGACTCAATTTACACATCATACCGCAAAAGTGGCAATAAGCGATTTTTAAAAACCGTAGAAGGTGTTTCTCCTATTAATTTCGCTCCCATTTTTATGTAATACCCTTTCGCATTTGGATCACTATCAATCGTAAAACTCTTCATATTTAATTCAACTGCTTTCCGAACAACACTTTCCCAAAGAATTCTGCCATAGCCTTTTCCTTTGTAAGTTGGGTGCAGATATAGAAAATCAAGACTGTCTACTTCTTTTCTCTGAAAGGAAAAAAAGCCAATCATTTCTTGATTTTCTTCTAAAATATAAACATAATTATTCTTAATATATTGTTCTGTAATTGTTAAGTCTTCCTTACATGCTAATATAAATTCTTCACTATAATTCCAAGTTGCTTTTGAAGATACTGCGAGGTTACTGAGCTCGTTCGCTTCTTCCAATAATGCTTTTCTAACAATCATTGATTCATCTCCCTTTTTTCTTTTATACACACAGAGGATAAAATTCTTTTATTTCTGAATATTAATTTTAATATTATTTTCTATTCCCATTCCAAAAAAGAAACCCCACCTATATAAATAACGGGTTTACTTGTGTCCTTCTTTAACTCCCCCCGTTAGCTTAATAACTTCCTCTTTTTAAATGATCAAAATTTTCTAAAAATTGAAACATAACTTGATAATTATCAACAAACTGAGAATAATCATAAACATTCAGCAATATGAACAATTTCTTTAATAACAGAATCAACTTCTTCATTGTCTTTAATGACAAATAAATGATCTGCTTCACCTTCTACTGGATCTGTTACATCTTCTTTTAGGGATTCAGCTTGTTGCCGAACAAGCACTTCCTCAAAATTAGAATAAGCACCCCTAAATATATTGGTACTTCGCCCGCTTTGAGTAACTCGTTCATGAAGAACATCATCTGGAATATCAAAATGAACCAAAATACGGACAAATTCATCTTTATTAAACAACTCTTCAAGCAAATACAATCGGCCATTTCGGCTTCGATTTGAGTTACAAATAATAAGATTTAAATCAGTGTGTTCTTTGGCATGATCGACAATTAGCTTTGAAAGAGCATGCTTAATAATATTGGGTCCTTGTTTTGGTTGTAAGTTCTTATAATAAGTGTTTATAAATTCAGCGTGATTATCTTGGTCCATAACAAATGAGTTATTTAGCTCTTTTTCTAGAGCTCTTGCAAATGTAGTTTTCCCACTATGGGTTTTACCTACTGTAATAATTACTAATCTTTTCATAACTTCAACCTCCATTGTTACATCCTCATTTTGTTACAACATAAATTATTCCATTAAGCTGCTCCGTTAGTTGAAGAAGCAATATTGTATCCCTAATATACTGTTACCATAAAAATCCATTACCCCTAGAATAAAGTCGCCATTTCTGTTAAGGCGACTTTATTTGAGATATAGGATATCTTTCATAGCAAATTACTTAGGTAAATTCCTCTCTTACACAATACGCTCGTCTAACCAAGAAATCACATCCTGGAACACTTCCTGTCTGTTTACCTCATGGAACATTTCATGCCGTCCGTTCTCATATAAACGGATGGTAACATCTTTAACACCACATTTTTTATACATTTCATATACTTCTTGAACCCCTTTCCCCATGTTTCCAACTGGATCACGGTCCCCCGAAAAAATATGAATAGGAAGTTCTTTTGGTGTTTTCTTATATGCTTCAAGTTTGTTCACCATCAGCACACCGTTAAATAATTCACGGTAAAAACTCGTTGTACAAATAAATCCACATAATGAGTCTTCTATATATCTATCAACTTGCTTCGTATCTGAAGACAACCAATCAAACTTCGTACGGTTTGGCTTAAAGTGTGAGTTAAAATTACCAAATGATAAGAAGTTTAGCATTGGACTTTTCATTTTTTCTCCGCGAAGCTTCATTTCAATCGTTGCCACTTTATGGCCAATGACTCCTAAAAGTCCTGGATTCCCTCCTGTTCCTGAAATAAGCAATCCATTATATAGCTCACCGCGAAGCTGCACGGCACGTCTTGATAAGAAAGAACCCATACTATGTCCTAATAAGAAAAGTGGATGAGTGTGTTCCTTACAAATAAGCTCTGAAACGAAAATCACATCAGAAACAGCTTGATTCCAACCTATATTTGGCTCAAAATGACCATAATCTTCTTCCTGCTGTACTGTTTTTCCATGCCCACGATGATCATGAGCATATACTCCATATCCAGCTTTCAATAATGCTTCGATACATTCTGTATATGCACCAGCATGTTCCGCCATACCATGTGCAATTTGAACAATCCCACGAGGTTCATTTTCTGGTGACCATTGACGTAAATAAATTTCTGATCCATCCGATGTCATAACGAATCTTTCTTGTCTATTCATTCTTGACTCCCCCAAGCCTATAATCTATCTCACAACAATATGAATCTATCCCCCATAAAATGAACTATGATTCATTTTTCTCCCTATAAATTATATGTAAAAGCTTTCCTTATTACAAATCATGAAATTTTCATTTCTGCCACTTCATTCTTGACGAAACAAACATAAAGTTATATAGTTACTTACATAAAGTAATTAAATTATTGGAGGTAATAAATATGATGCCATCATTATTTTTAGCACATGGTTCTCCTATGCTAGCCATTGAAGATACAGACTATACGAGTTTTTTACAAACACTTGGTGAAACATACAAACCAAAAGCAATTGTCATTTTTACAGCTCATTGGGAAAGTGAGATTTTAACTATTTCTTCTTCAGACAATGCATATGAAACAATTTATGATTTTGGCGGTTTTCCTCCTGAACTATATGAAATAAAATATGCAGCAAAAGGTTCGTCATCTATTGCAGCAATGCTAGAAGAAAAATTTAAAAACCGCAGAATTGCGGTTCAAAAAGATACAACACGCGGATTAGATCATGGCTCTTGGACACTCCTGCACCGTATGTATCCAAAAGCTGATATACCTGTTGTTCAAATCTCAGTAAACCCTTTCCTTCCTGCAAGAGAACAATATGAAATTGGAAAAGCTCTTCAAGGACTTGGAGAAGCAAATATTTTAGTTATTGGCAGCGGTGTTACCGTGCACAATTTGCGAATGTTAAAATGGGAACAAACTACACCTGAACCATGGGCTGTTGAATTTGATGAATGGCTCATTGATCAAATTCAGAATAACAATACAGACACCCTATTCAACTGGGAAGCTGAAGCTCCCCATGCACGTTTAGCTGTTCCAAGGGCAGAACACTTTGTACCTCTTTTCATTGCAACGGGAAGTGGTAATGCCAAGCCAAAAGTAATTCATCGAAGCTATGAATTCGGAACTTTAAGTTATCTTTGTTTACAATTCTAATTACTATTTTTAAAAGTAAAAAACCGACCGACTCTCTTTCTTTTGGGAGGGCAAGAGCATCTGGCCGCGTATAGAAGCGGTCAGGGCCTTTTCCTACCACATGCCATATTTAAACAAAAGGAGTAAGCAAGTAGCGGTCAAAATGTATTCTGCATAGCAGCGACTTATGTGTTGATGTAAGTTTGGAATAAAGTTTGATTAAAAACACCTCATAAACCCTTAATTTATGATAAATAAAAAGAAACCATTTTGAAAAAAGTTTGATTAAAATGGTTTCTTTGCTTATTAATTAGTATAGTACTTTATAAAAAAGTTTGATTATTTTTACTCAACTAAAACTCCCCGATAGTTGATTTTGAATATAGTTCACTATCTAAAGTGAAAATAGGATGCTTTAAAAGCATGTATAAAGTGGCATTGGATACTTCACCTGCTTACAACAACTTTTACTATCCCATCGTTGTCAGCAGCACCATAATTCCATTAGTTAGACCATGAATGATGACTGGTGCCCAGATTGAATTGGTTCGTTCATACGCCCATGCAAAGACTATACCACTCAAGAAGTTTACAGGCATCGCGTTATAAGTTGGAATGTGGATAATTGTAAAGATTACTGAGCTTAGAAAAATGGCCACTATCATACCTAAGCGTGTACGTAGCCATCGATATAAAAAACCACGATAAAATATTTCCTCATATATTGGTGAAATGACCGCCGCAGAAATAAAGGCAATAAGAACTGTAAAGAAATTTACGTTTTGCTGCATAGCCTCAGTTTTGCTGTTCTCATAAGTATTCCCAATAAAGCTAGTAAGTGCCATCACTATTACATCACCAACCATTAATATAATAGTTAGTAAGACAATAATTTTCCAATCCTTCATAGACAATGACCTGATTCCTACTTCACTCCAAGAAAGCTTCTTTGGACGAAGAACGATAAAATATACACCTAAAACTAAAACAATCGCTATTGTTAATCCTGTTAAAGTTCCTGAATATAACTCATTATCAAACCACTGAGAATAAATAGGCTTTACTAAGAATTTTATGCATCCTATAACAAATACAAATTCAAGTAGCATCATTAATAAAAATTCTTTTAATCCCCAATGGTCTTGCTCCTTCCAATTCATGTCGCTTTTCTTCATTTACCATTCCTCTTTCTTTGTATTCTATATCCTAACTATAATAGATGACGTAACGTCACTTACAACCTTCATTTTTTGATATTTTTCTAAAAATTTCGATTTTTTTACTTTCCTTCAAATCCACTTTCATATAAAGTTATAGGTAGAATTATAGATTTATAAAAATCTAGTTTATTAAACACCCTCATTGTTCTAATGAAACCTCTCGAGTTCCCTTAATATCAAATCACTAAAAGTTAATATTTAAATATAATTCAAAAATTAATGTTCCTACATACTATTAACTTTATAGAGAAAGGACTACTTATGAAAATTCGCAAAAGAACATTACTAAAACGCACTATAGTATTAGCCGTACTTTTCACCCCGATAATCTTATTAATCAACTATGCGCTAAATTCAGAAACAAAAAATGAACAAAATACAGAAGTAAAAAGTAAACAAACAGAAAAAGCAAAAGGAAAAGAACAAACAAAAAAACCGAAAGAAGATCCTGAGATTACCCTTACATTCTCGGGTGATACAATGTTTGATTGGCAATTGCGACCTGTTATTCAAAGTAAAGGTGCTGATTATCCATTTCAGCATGTAAAACCGGAAATAGAAAAAGCAGACTACTCATTTGTAAATCTAGAATCTGCGTTTACAACTCACGAGAAAAAATATCCTGGCCAACTGTTTTGGATTAAAAGCGACCCTTCTACACTAAAAGCTATTAAAAATACAGGCTATGATATTGTTAATATCGGAAATAATCATACTCTCGATTATTATCAAGAAGGCTTATTGGATACAATTTCCCATGTTGAAAAAATGGGATTTCCGTATATCGGTGCAGGAAAAAATGCAAAAGATGCATATACATCGAGAGAAGTTACAATTAAAGGTAAAAAATTCAAATTTCTCTCTTTCGTTCGTTTTATGCCTGACGCTGCATGGGCAGCTACAGATAACAAACCTGGTATTGCAAATGGTTACGATTTAAACCTAGTCACAAAAACAATTAAAGAACAAAAGAAAGATGCCGATTATATGATCGTGTATATGCATTGGGGAGTCGAAAAAACAAATCGCCCTGCTGCTTATCAAAAAGAATATGTACAAAAAATAGTAGAAGCAGGTGCAAATGCGATCGTTGGAAGTCATCCCCATTGGTTACAAGGCTTTGAATATTACAACAAAGTTCCTGTTGCATACTCACTTGGAAACTTCCTCTTCCCTGATTATGTAAAAGGACATAGTGCAGAAACTGGAGTTCTTACGATTAAATTTAAAGGAAGCGACGTCCGCATGTCATTTAATCCTTATATGATTCGCAATAACCAAATTACACCGCTTCAAGGTACAGAAAAACAAAACATGCTGCAATATTTACAATCTATTTCCAATGAAGTACAAATTAATCAAAATGGAGATATTATAAATAAACGACCACAATAAATTTTTATTATTCTTCCTGACTTTTCTCTTGCGATGATTCAAAACATATACGATACTGTATAAAACATATCAATTTAGGAGGATTAAATATAATGGAAGAAAAACAATATGAACTTGCAACTTTTGCGGGCGGCTGCTTTTGGTGTATGGTAAAACCATTCGATGAACTGCCTGGTATACATAAAGTCCTTTCAGGTTATGCAGGAGGACATATTGAAAACCCAACATATGAAGATGTAAAATCAGGGAAATCAGGACATTTAGAAGTCGTTCAAATTACATTTGATCCTACTATATTTCCTTATCAAAAATTATTAGATTTATATTGGCCACAAATTGATCCAACAGATGATGGAGGACAATTTTTTGACCGTGGTCCATCTTATCGTACAGCCATTTTTTATCACAATGAAGTGCAAAAAGAACTTGCTGAAAAATCAAAACAAACT
Organism: Bacillus sp. 103mf; assembly: GCF_900116295.1. Classification (GTDB taxonomy): domain Bacteria; phylum Bacillota; class Bacilli; order Bacillales; family Bacillaceae_G; genus Bacillus_A; species Bacillus_A bruguierae. The sequence continues at coordinate 279,126 of NZ_FPAF01000003.1, read as the reverse complement.
TTAGCAGAAAGCGGTATGTTTAAAGACCCAATTGTAACAGAAATTCGCCCCGCTGCACCATTTTACGTGGCTGAAGAATATCATCAACATTTTTATAAAAAGAATCCAGAAAAATATGCACAAGAGCGGAAAGAATCTGGTCGTGAAGACTTTATTAAAGCAAACTGGCAAAAGAAATAATACAATAAGGAAAAAAGGACACAAATAGCAGTGTCCTTTTTTCCCTATTCACAACTGTATCCATCACTTATTTTCTCACTCTCTCGATGAAATCATGTAATTTATCAAGTGAAGTGATATTACAATTACACACTGTACTATCCTGACAAATATAGTTTCCCTTCTTAATAAAAGTACCTGGTACATCACCTTTTATTTCAACAAGAAACATTCCCACTTCTTCATGTTTATGACACAATGCACAAATCCCTTTTTTGTTTATACTTTGAAATGTACCTTGCACGCCTACGAGCTTATTATTATTCCGAACTATAATAAATTTTCTGTTCGTCCCTTTATCAATCCAACTTAAGTAAGATGTCTTTTTCATATTGATTTCTTCCATTTGGGGCAGTTTAAGCTTTTTAGCCTTAGGAAATAATTTTTTTAATGTTTGCTGGGACACCTCTTGGAACGGTATTACATATGGGGTTAACTTGAACAAAAATGATTCTGCATCCTCCCTATTTTCAATCTTCAAAATCATATCCATTAATTCTTTTTGTTCATCTGTAAGATCCTCAAACAGATGTAATACTTTTTCTATCGCCAGGGATTTCAGCGCAGCAATAACTCCCCTATCATTCGCAGTTGCATGTCCATTCACTAGAATATAAGCTTGTGATTTTATAAAGTTGTATTGATCACTTCTAATAAAAGCATTCATTTCTATCACTCCATACAAAATTGTTTATCCCGCATTAACGGGCAGTAAGACCCCCACCTCAAGATTCAGAGAGAAACGAGGAAGATAGGTGGGGGATAACTGCCCGTAAAAGCCCGATTGGGCGGGCTTTCCGTCAGTGGGGGATAAAGCCCCCCCCATTGACGGAAGTTTCACTTTATCTATTTTTTATTTTATACAATGCATTTGCTTTATAAAATGCAGAAGATAATTTAGAAACAAACTTTACATACAAAAGCACTGAGTATTTTATATAAAAAAACTCAGTGCTTTTATCTTTATTTGGAGTATACTATTTTTTTTATAGTTTCAATGGAGAGAAAATATTCTTCAGCTAATTGACAAATTGATGTTCCGTTTTTAAAAGCATCTTTAATTGCTTTATTTCGATCATCAAGTTGCTTTCTCCCTCCAGAGCGCGTGCCCCACTTATGATAAGCATTTTCTTGTTTTGGAATATAAATCGTTTCGCCTTGCACATACTTTTGAATTTCTATAATCAACTTTTCAGGTAAAACAGTCGCTGCTTTTACATATTTCATTTCCGCTCGCCCCTTATTTTTTATGTTTCATCTAAATAAGGTGCAAAGCCAAATATAAAAGAAATGATACAAGTCCATTTAGGCGATTGTATGTTAGATTATTTGTCTACCTCATGCAAAGTATCGCCGTTTCCATACTTGGCTTTGCATGAGACGCTGCAGTATCTAGCAATTTCATTGTAATCGCCATATCAACACCTCCCAATATCTCTTTTGAATCAATCTTATTATATGATAAATTTTTCCTAATTGCATCTTCATGTCTTTTTAACAATTGTGTCATCAAGAATAATCTAAATTATCACACTTCCCTCAAAATTACAATTCCCTACTAAAATTTCGCAAAAAAAACACGCTTTGTAAAAATTATTTAATACTAAATTTAGTATTTTACTTTATAAAATACCAAGACAAGTTTATAGTAGAAAAAGATGATTCTTAAGCAACCAGAGTAGGAGGAAGTATTTTGTCTACTTCAAAAGTATTAAAAGGCACTGCCCTGCTAAGCGGTGCGACAATGATTTCACGTATTTTAGGTTTTATTTATTTCTTCCCATTTCAAGCTTTAGTTGGAAGTGAAGGAGTTGCTTTATATTCTTATGCGTACTCCTGGTATGGAATTTTACTAAGCTTTTCAACGGCAGGTATTCCTATCGCCGTTTCCAAATTTGTTGCCAAATATAACGCTTTAGGAGATTACAGTACAAGTAAAAAATTATACAATTCCAGCTTAAAAGTAATGATGTTTATGGGATTCCTTGGTTTCTTAATTTTATTTTTCGGTGCACCATACGTATCGGAATTAATTATCCGATCTAAAACACCTGAACCTGGATTTGTCGAAAATGTAACATTAACAATGCGTGCGCTAAGTTTTGCACTTATTATTGTGCCAGCAATGAGTGTTACCCGCGGTTATTTCCAAGGTTTTCAATATATGAAACCAAGTGCTGTTTCACAAGTTGTGGAACAAATTGCTCGTGTTATTTTTATTTTAGTTGGAAGCTTTATCGTTTCTAAACTATTAGGCGGATCAGTAGCATCTTCTGTAGCAGTTGCAACATTTGGCGCTGTTATTGGAGCAATTGCTAGTGTTTCCATGCTCATTATGTACTGGAGAAAATACAATGGGCTTCGTCCGCCAGAAGGAGAACTAAAAACCCGCTCTTCTTCATTTTCCTTAACAAAGATTTATATGGAACTGCTTCGGTATGCGATTCCAATTGTCTTTGTAGGTATTGCCATTCCACTTTATACATTAGTGGATCAATATACAGTTGCCGATGCACTGCGGGCAATCGGTACGCCGCTTGATAAAGCAAACGCTGTGTTCGCTTACATTACGAACTATGCTCAAAAATTAATTATGATACCAGCATCACTAGCAACAGGATTTTCACTTACAATCATCCCGGCAATTACACAGTCATTTACGGGTGGTAAATTAGAAGAGTTGCAAAACCAAATTGAAAAGATTTTCACAGTCTTATTATTTTTCACAATTCCAGCATCATTTGGACTTGCGAGCATCGCATACGATGCATTTCGCATGGTATATTTTGATCACAATACAGCATTAGATGGTTCACAATATTTAATCTCATATGCACCATCCGCTGTAATGAGTGCAATCTTCACCGTATCAGCTGCTATTTTACAAGGTATTGATTATCAGCGTAAAACAATGATTGCTTTTACTGTTGGTATTATTGTAAAAGTTATTGTCAACACGCCGCTTCTATACCTACTCGGTGGACACGGCGCTGTATTAGGAACTATACTTGGTTACCTCGTTTCTGATGTAATCATGTTATACTGCATTGTGAAATATACAAAGTTTAACATCGTAAAAACTGGTAAAACAATATTACTTATTACCATTTACTCGGCTGCGATGTCTGCTATAGTAGTTGGCGTAAAAACGTTATTAAAATGGTTAATTCCTGGCCAGTCATATATGGAGTCATTATTAATTGTGGTCGTATGCGGTGCCCTTGGCGGACTTGTTTACTTCGCTTTTGTATTTACAAGCGGCCTTGCTTCTGACATTCTTGGCGATCGTATCAATCGACTACCATTGTTGAAAAAATTAAAACTATAGATATTGAAAAGGTGTAACTTATATGTCAAGTTGCACCTTTTTATACGCTGACTACACTCTTTTCATCGTTTTACGGTCATTTGGCAATAACCATGATGATAAGCCAATTAACGGCAGAGTGCTGCATAATATCATAATAAAGTTAAGGCTATATATATCTGCCAATTTTCCAAGTATAACTGCTCCTAACGCCCCAAGCCCAAATGCAAGTCCGACAATTAATCCAGATACCATACCAACCTTTCCTGGAACAAGCTCCTGTGCATACACAACAATCACACTGAAGCTACTAGAACTAATAAATCCAATACAAAGAAACAATGGAACAACCCAGACGAGCGAAACGTGTGGCAATAATAGCGCTAGAGGTGCTGAACCGAGCATGGAAAAAACAATAATATTTCGCTTTCCAAACCGATCTGCTAATGGCCCGCCAAAAAACGTTCCAAGTACGCCAGCAATCATGAAAGCAAATACGTAAAACTGTGCATTCTTAATAGATAATCCATAATGCTCAATTAAATAAAACTGATAAAAGTTTCCAATCCCTGCTCCGTACCACGAGCGAACAAATGTTAAAAATACAAGTAAAACAATGACAAACTTAATTCGGCTGCTTATTACTAAACTTTCAGCTTCTAGTGCAGCACGTTTCTTACTTCTTACAGCCCCGCTTGCTAACTCGCCTTTATACCATGTAGAAACAAAGTATAATAAGATAATTCCAACCATCGCAAAGCCTGTAAACCATACTGTTCCAATTTGACCAAGCGGAACAAATACAAGTGCCGTAAAAATGGGCGCAAGCGAATTCCCTGTATTTCCTCCTACTTGATAAATGGATTGTGCTAAACCACGTTTTGCTCCCGCTGCCATATAAGCAACACGTGCGCCTTCTGGATGAAAGACTGCAGATCCGAGTCCAATAAATAAAACGGATAAAATAATAATAAAAAAGTTCGGTGCAAACGCAAGTCCAATCATCCCAAGCATGCTTGAAAACATTCCTAGTGGCAGCAAATACGGGGAAGGTTTCTTATCTGAATACATCCCAAACACCGGCTGCATAATGGATGATGTCATATTGAGAGCAAAGGCAATCCATCCCACCTGCATATAGGATAAATTCATCGACTTTTCTAAAATGGGAAACAGTGCCGGTACAACTGCCTGCATCGAATCATTCAGAAAGTGCCCTAAACTAATCGCAAATAAAATACGGTAAATCGTTGGTGCATTCATCGCATTCGGCTTTGTTATTGTCTGCATGCTACACGCTCCTCTCCTTTTGTGCTCAAAACAACCTCTGCATATGTTTCACACACATTTACTTTTCTGACTTTTTAAACAAAATATATTCTATACCTCTTTTTCATCTTTTTCCACTTCTTTGCTTACTACCATGCAAAATGAATATACCCCTCAAAACCTAATAAAACTTTACTTTTATTAAAATTCAGAAAAAATATTTACCATATACATCCATTCATGTATCATAATATAAAATAACAAATAAGGAGCGTTTCTCATGAATCCACTACTATTAAATTTCCCTTCGGAGTTCTACACGGAAAGACTTTTCATAAGGATGCCAAGACCTGGAGATGGAAAAGAAGTATATAACGCTATCAATGAATCTATTGAAGAATTAAAACCTTGGATGCCTTTTGCACAAAAAGAACAAACGGAACAAGAAGTAGAAGCAAATATTAGAGATTCTCACGTAAAATTTTTGGCGCGTGAAGATTTACGATTACTCATTTTCCTTAAAGACACAGGTGAATTTGTTGCCTCTTCAGGGTTACACCGCATTAACTGGGATATTCCAAAATTTGAAATTGGGTATTGGATTGACTCCCGTTTTAGCGGAAAAGGATACATGACAGAAGCTGTTACAGGAATTGTAAATTTCGCTTTTCATGAATTACAAGCAAATCGAGTAGAAATTCGCTGTGACTCAAAAAATGTCAAAAGTCGTGCCATACCTGAAAGATTAGGTTTTAAATTAGAAGGTATTTTAGAGAATAACAGCGTTTCAGTAGATGGGACGGAATTAAGAGATACATATATATATGCAACGAAAAGATAAGGAAAAGAAGAGCTACTATCCAGCAGCTCTTCTTTTCTTCTTTCAAGTGAACTCTTTAACTTATTACATACCTTTTATACTTTTCCAAATCACTCATTTTGCATTCCAGGGTAATCTTCGTACCTTCATTTTCATAGTCTGTTGATAAAACATGAGCATGCTCGTTAAAATACGAAATTAACTGTCCTTGATCATAAGGAATTAACATTTCACACTTTGTATAATCCTTATAAATTTGCGTGCGAATCATTTGCACAAGTTCATCGATACCTACTTTTTGTTTCGCAGATAAATACACGCGATTATCTTGTACTTTTGGAATTTCAATATCAATAACATCTGCTTTATTATAGGCATAAATAGTTGCAATATTTTCTACACCGATTTGTTTTAACGTTTGATTTGTAATCTCAATTAGATGCTCATAGTTCGGATTTGCATAATCCACAACATGAATCAATAGATCCGCCTCCGCTACTTCTTCTAACGTTGAACGGAACGCTTTCACAAGATGATGCGGCAATTTACTAACAAATCCAACGGTATCCGTTAATAAAAACGATTTGTTATCTGGCAATTGAATATTTCGCACAGCTGTTTCAAGCGTCGCAAACAACATATCTTTTTCAAATACTTGTTTCTCTGCAGATCCGTTAAACATTTCAAGCATCGCATTCATCGTTGTTGATTTCCCTGCATTTGTATACCCTACTAACGCAACAACAGGTACTTCATTTTTCTTGCGCTGTTTACGCTGTGTTTGACGCTGTGCAACGAGCGCTTCTAACTCTTTATTTAACACAGCAATTTGCTCTTCAATCTTACGGCGATCAAGCTCTAATTTTTTCTCCCCTACACCTTTGTTTTTCGTACCAACACCACCGCTTTGTCTTCCTAACGATTCACGAAGGCCAATTAAACGAGGCATCATATATTGCAAATGTGCTACCTCAACCTGTAGTTGCGCCTCTTTCGTCTTAGCACGCTGCGCAAAAATATCTAAAATTAAGATCGTACGATCAATCACTTTACAATCTAAATCTGCTTCTAAATTTCGAATTTGTGAAGGCGATAACTCATCATTGAAAATGACTAAATTCGCATCTGCTTCTTTTACGAACGCTGACACTTCTTCAATCTTACCCGTTCCAATATAATGAGATGGATTTACACGATGTAAATTTTGTGTTACTTTCCCTATCACTTCAACATCGCACGCTTCTGTTAAATTCGCTAACTCCTCCATTGAATATTCGAAATCACTTTCACTATTTAAATTCACTCCAACTAATATTGCTCTTTGTACTAGCTGTTCCATATATTTATTCCTCCATTTCGATTACGCGCAAACTAAAAAAACACAAGCTGCTGCCTGTGTTTTTCATAAACGGATGAAAGCATAACAAATAAACATAAAGAAGCATCGCTTCTTGCGTGTTCAATGGTCGTCAAATCCAGCATCATACAACATAAAAAATGTTTGTATACATGCATTGCATCATTCTGTTTTAAAGGTAAAACAAAAAGAAGGCGTATTCGTCCTTCCCTCTTTTCACATATAAGTTCAATAGGGTTCCTTTAAAAAGACAGACCAATCCCGTTTACTCTGTACACAGACAGAGCCTTTGAGCGCTATTCAATTATTGGCACAAAGTATTGAGACGTAATCTGATTAAGATCAAAGGAGACCCCTCCGTTCATTAAAAGTTACATAAATTTTAGCATAATTATGTAGCTGATACAAGAATAAACTCCATTTATTAACATAAAGAAAATCGCCATTTTTCTATTTTATTCATCATTTTTTGCGCAACAATCTTATATGAACAAATCTATAACAATTACAAATGAAGACAAATGTCGGGTGTATAGTTTGCAAATAAATGTATGTCTTATTAAAAACGCAAAAGGCTAAGGTTAGACAACAACATTTTTTTAATCTTGTACTTTAAAATATGTTAGCGTTTAAGCAGCGGGTAGTTGGCTTACTTATATATTCACTTGGTCGTTTTCCTTTTGCTTTTCTTCTTTCATTTCATGATAGTATGATGGCAGTTCTATATCATGTTCTAAGAAATAATCTTCAATTAATGAAATGATCACTTTCAATGTCTTCACACGCGCATACAACTTATCGTTGCCAGGTATAATATGCCACTTCGCATTTGGTTTGTCTGTTTTTTCAAACATATCTTCCATGGCCTCGACATATTCATCCCACTTTTCACGATTACGCCAATCTTCATCTGTAATTTTCCATTTCTTAAGAGGATTTTGCTCTCGATCTTTAAACCGTGCTAACTGTTCATCTTTACTAATATGATAGAAGAACTTTGCTACTATGTAACGATCATCTGTTAATAGTTTTTCAAAATCATTGATTTCACCGTATGCTCTCGTCCATTCTTCCTTTGTAGCAAAACCCTCTACGCGTTCAACCAATACACGACCGTACCATGAGCGATCGAAAATAGTGATTTGACCATATTGCGGGATTTTTCGCCAAAATCGCTGCATATAATGATAGCGTTTTTCATGAGGAGCAGGTGCACCAATTGGATTTACTTGCAGGCCGCGTGGATCAAGATGCTCGGTAATTCGTTTAATTGCTCCGCCCTTTCCAGCAGCATCCCAACCTTCCATAGCCATAATAACGGCTATTTTTTCTTTTCGTAAAATTTGCTGCAACGCCAGTAAACGCATTTGATATTTTTCGAGCTTCTTATTGTATATTTTTTTTGATTCCATTCTTTTCGTTAAATCTATTTTTGCAAGACGACCATTTTTCATAATAAAATCCTCCTTTTCAAACAATTAACAATTATTTTAACATAATTTTCAGTATTTTACGAATACACATATCAAATATCAAAACGTATTAACTATAACCTTAATTATTTATATCATCTAAAAAGAACTGTATTTACCAACCTCATCTTTATTTTTCGAACAAACTAGTGATTCATCATGTAGGTGTTAATGTACAAATGAACGAGATAAACGATTGAATTCCATACTTGATAAAGTAAAATTCCATTCTTTTTACGTAGAAAAAAAGGGTATTCTGTCACTGTTTTGTCAATTTACTAAAAAAAAAGAATGAATTCATAATAAAAATATCTATTCACCCACTACCAATTGTGATATTCTTTTCATTGGAAAAATTACATATTGGTGGTGCATCCATGTTTTCAGTATTCAAAAGGTTTTTAATTGGTAGACCTCTTAAATCAAATGCATTAGGTGAACAAAAATTAAATAAATTAAAGGCATTAGCCATTCTTTCATCTGATGCTCTTTCTTCTGTTGCTTATGGAACAGAACAAATTTTAATAGTTCTTGCAACAATTGGATCGGTCGCTTTTTGGTATTCCATTCCAATCGCAATCGGAGTTCTCGTTTTGTTAACGGCACTTATTTTATCGTACAAACAGATTATTTATGCTTATCCACATGGCGGAGGAGCTTACGTTGTTTCCAAAACGAATTTAGGTATAAATGCTGGGCTTGTTGCCGGTGGATCCTTGCTGGTAGATTATATTCTTACCGTAGCTGTAAGTGTATCAGCAGGGACAGATGCACTTACATCCGCATTTCCAGTTTTACATCAGTACACCGTTCTAATCGCTGTAATACTTGTTATTTTTATTACCATTCTGAATCTTAGAGGAGTAACAGAATCTGCTTCTATTCTAGCTTATCCTGTCTATCTCTTCGTATTAGCACTTATCGTATTAATTACTGTTGGAGTCTTTAAAATCGCAACTGGACAAGCGCCAGCAACTTTGCATACACCTATTGGTACGGTAGCACCAGGAATTACATTATTCTTTTTATTAAAAGCATTCTCATCTGGGTGTTCTGCATTAACAGGGGTAGAAGCGATTTCAAATGCAATTCCTAACTTTAAGGCGCCAGCTGCTAAAAATGCAGCCACTACTTTAGTAATGATGGGAGCAATTCTTGCAGTCTTATTTACTGGTATCACCTTTTTAGCATATTGGTACGGTATTGCTCCGAAACACGATGAGACTGTTGTCTCTCAAATTGCTTCGGATATATTCGGAAGAAATTATGTATATTACTTTATTCAAGGAACAACTGCACTTATTTTAGTATTAGCTGCTAATACGGGATTTTCCGCATTCCCATTACTAGCTTACAACCTAGCATCAGATAAATATATGCCTCGCATGTTTTTAATGCGCGGTGATCGATTAGGATATTCAAATGGAATTATGACCCTAGGAATTGCTTCCATTATTTTAATTATTGCGTTTCAAGGAAAAACAGAACAATTAATCCCGCTGTACGCAGTTGGTGTATTTCTTCCTTTCACCTTGTCACAAACGGGAATGATTATAAAATGGTTGCGCGAAAAACCAGCAGGATGGTTACCTAAATTACTAACAAATTTAGTGGGCGCACTTATTTCATTATCTGTATTACTTATTTTCTTTATCACAAAGTTTACACAAGTATGGTCTGTTGTTATATTCCTACCAATTATTGTGTACATCTTTCATTGTATCTATAAACATTACGATGCAGTTGGAGAACAACTACGTATCGATCCAAATGAAATTCCGCACAAAATCGAAGAAAACATTGTCATCGTACCCGTTGCTGGAATTACAAAGGTAGTCGAACAATCCATTAATTATGCTGAGGCTATCGGTGATACTGTCATCGCTGTATATGTAGCCTTTGATAAAGAAAGTGAATTAAAGATGCAGCAAAAATGGAAAGAATGGAAACCTGATGTTCGTCTTATTACAGTCGTTTCTTCTTACAGAAGCTTAATGAGACCTATTACAAAATTAGTAGCAATGATTCAAGAGAAAGCACAAGAAAATCATCATTCCGTTACTGTTCTTATTCCGCAGTTTATAACAAAGAAAAGTTGGCATAACTTTTTACACAACCAATCAAGTGTTTTATTAAGGATATACCTTTTATATAAAAAGAATGTTATTGTTTCAACTGTTCCGTATCGATTTAAAAAATAGAACAATAGAAACTATTAAAAGTTTCTATTGTTCTATAAAGACGCGACCCCTAACTATAAATAAGTTAGGGGTCGCGTTTTTGTTTACTTGATTCTCCAATTTCTCCGACCGTGTTCACCCCTTATATGGAGCAGGAGTAATGTTCTAAGTAAAATCAATGAGTAAGTGTTGTGAGTTTTTCTTATTTCTTAGTTTTCACATCACATTTGAGATGCTTAGTTTTTGCAAATGAATGTATGCTTCACTAACAAGACGCAAAAAATACCTCTAGATACATTAAAATTGTGCTAGTTCTAAAATAGCAGCTAATGACAATAAATTTGATTGGAGATTAAATTATGAAAAGAAAGATAACCATCCTAGTCTGTATCATGTTTTTCTCATTAGGAATCCCTTTACAAACACAAGCTCTTACATTCGAAAAATTACCGACCGTAAAGAACTCAGAACAATGGTATGTCAAAATAGACAAAGCAAAAAACACTGCCCCTGGTTCACAGCAACCTAAGAAAGGAGTGTTTGACACATATAGTGTATTTGTAAAAAACATTGGAAAAGATGTCCAAAATACAACTATTGAAATATACCGAAACGAACTAGATGCAAAAACATCTTACTTCCTTTTTAGTGATACAAAAAACGGACTTTTTAAGTATACAGCACGTTTCACTCATGAAAATGTTCCGATAGATGTTAGGGCAACAAAAATTGAAGTGGTTATAAAATGGGAAGAAAAACAATTTAATCACAAAAAATATCCAGAGTACGCAGGAAGACAGCACAAACAAACATTTGTATTTACTGAAAATTAAGCTCTGCAGTTAGGCAGGGCTTTTTATTTAGACCTTGTTACATAATATTATTGGTATTCTCCAAACACATGAAAAAATCACAATAAAACTCATTGTCACAGGACGTATGATATTCAAAACAGTAAATAAAATATATTGATTTCATGTTGAAAAGACAACTTGAAGGAACTTATTAAAAACAATTTTGACAGGAAAAACTATCTATCCAAATACAAAATCTGTAGAGGTGATAACATGAAATTTCCGATGTATTTGCTAGTTACTTCCATTCTCATATCAATCAATCCAATTTTAGTCCAAACCAAAGAAATTAAATATAATCACAACAGTATTACTGTATCTGAAATTAAAAAGAAAGTAGGATTTAAGGTATATGTTCCAAAACAAGTACCAAATAATTGGACATTAGAAATTAAAACGTATCCTTGGAGAGAAAAAGAAAACATTGCCTATTTTAGACTGCATTATATGGATAGCAAAGACGAGAAGTTATTACTCGGCATTGAGCAACGAAAAAAAACTTCGAGCACAGAAGATACACATCCACATGCGAAGCAAGTAGATATCAATGGTTATAAAGGATATTTTGAAGAATGGGGAAACAGCGGTGAATTAGATAAGAAAGGAGAACTCGTTACTGGAGGTTTACTTAGCTGGACACAAAAAGGAACATATATTCAAATGGATAGTTCAAGGATATCGAAAGAGAAAATGTTAGAAATAGCACGTTCAATGGAAGCGCATAAAAATGAATAGAATGGAAAACTTATTTATGACATAGTTTTCAACGCCCTAATTACATATTGCTTCATGAAAAATTAGTTATTGAACAAAAAGGGGTTTTCACGTACAAAAAACACCTTTTCAATCTACACCTATTTTTTAACAGTCTAATACCTTATCCTATAGTCTAAAACATTTATGTGTCAGTAAATTGGAAAACTCTCATATAACAAACGTTATATGAAAAACTTTCTTAGCTAAAATTCAAACAACTGGATTGACTGTTTTCATTATTCCTAAAACCATCTAACTTCGTTCTTACTTCTCCAACATACGAACTGTACAAATTACAAAAATCCCTATCAAACTTTGAAAGTGCATCTTAATATCTATACACTAAAAACCGAAGATCTTAAACTTGTCTTGAATTGTCCCTCTCTAAAAACCGAAATTAATTTTTACATACGTATTTGATTTTCCTACCCAAAGACAAGAAGCTAGAAATCACAAGGGATAAGCCCTCTCTTTGTCCACCCCTTCGGTTATAAGGTATGCTAGGGATATTCCTTTATACTCTTGTTGCGTGAAACCTAGTGAGAACATGAATTACAAATTGTGATGAAATGAGCTGCTATTTGTACATAAAATAAAACCGTTCCCGCTAGAAGATCTTTTTATTGATTCCCCCTCAATGAATACAGCCTGATTAAAGAACAATATCATAAGAAAATTGCTTCAAAAAATAAAAGTGCTCGAAGAACAGAATGCGCATTTGATGACACTCTTGTTTCAAACATATGAAAGCTCAGCTGAAAAGTATGATTGACTGAGCTTTTTGTGTGTCATATTTCTTAATACTTTTCAAGCATGAGACTTTAACAAAGCTCAAGAATAAAAAAAACAGCTTAGTTCCAAAAACCAAGCTGCTGATTATTCTCTTCTGTTTTTGTTTGTTTTTTGGAAGATCGTACAGATTCTGCATTCATATAAATCGTAAAACCTGTTGATGTATCTTTTTTCTCAAATGTTTTATCCTGCTTTCTCTCTGATACATCTTCCACAGATTTTGATGTATAAACTTTTATATACGGCTTACTTAAGCTTTTTTGTAATTTTTGTAAGTGCTTACTACTAATCATATTTTTTAAATTAGGATCGATAAGCTCATTTAATATATCCGCTTGCCAACAAATATAATTTATCCATTCTTCCAATATTTCACTGTGATGTTTTGGATTTGTTCTCATTAATTCTTCCATAACAAGATAATACGCCTTATTATCATCAAATTTATAACAACGTAGCGTATCTTCAATAAGCTTTCGTTTTTGTTCTTCAGATAGCAAACTATACATATCTATTCTAACGATTTTTTTAATGGCTCGTGCTCCTTCTCCTGTTAAATCTCTCTCTAACAAAAGATCAAATAGCCAACCTTTAATCTCTGCTGAAAATGGCGCAGACTCAATTATTTCTAGTGCTTCGTTGCTACCCCTGACTTTAGCTACCGCTTGGCGCTTTTCTTCAGCAATCGCTAGCGCTTTCTTTATTTTATTCATTTGTGTTCTCGTCAAATTTAATGCAATACGAATTTCTTCGACTTCCATATTTCCTTGTTTCATAATTTGTTCTACTAAAAAAGTCTTATCCATACCAGTCGTTCTTCTCGTTATATTTTGTAAGTTAAAACGAGCAATATTACGTTGTTGAACAGTCGTACACTTTCCAGAAGTAATGACTGGAACTAGAAAAGATCCTTTCTTTAATTTCTTTAAAGCAGTCCATCTTCTATACCCATCAATAATGTAATATTTCCCTTCTTGATTTGGTCCTTCTACACGCAAAGGCTCCTTTATTCCTTCTAGTTCAATACTATTACACAATCGTTCATCATCTGGATGTGTTCGAGCTGTTACATCGCACTTGATTTCTTTTAATGCAACTTTTTTATATTCCACTCGTTCCCACCACCCTTTTGCCTTTTTCCTACTAATATGTAGTTTTCAAATTGTCCTAGACCTCTTACTTCACCAGCCGATGCTGCACCACACATAATAAAAAAATCTCCTGTTCAACCAGGAGATTTACTATCCTTCTTCTTTATAAAATACACTTCTAATGAGCTTCTTCAGTTTTTATTGTGCCGTATGATTCATTTCCGAGTTTAAGTGGGGAATCATCACCTCATCCTCACTATATGCAAAACACTTAAGGGCTATCCTCAATGTTATCGGAAGTGAAAAATGATATTGAGATTAAAGGACATGATAAACAATACAGTATATTGCAAGTATTTTTAAGGAGAACCCATTAATGAGTAAAAGACATAAAATATTGATATCAATACTTTTCGCTTTAATTATCAGTGTTATTAATACTCCTGCTAAAGCTCAAGAACAGCAGTCTTTTGAAAAGTTTTGGTATAAGATTAGTTATAAACCTGTCGGAGAAGCAATAACTGAATGCGAAAAATTATTTCATATGGCGGACTGTCACTTGCTTCAATCACTTTATCACACCATTGAATTACTTCAGCTTTACTCCACAACCCACAGCAAAGCCCTAAGCCATAAATACGGGTTAATTTTTGAACTAAATCCAAAGCTTCTCACCTTCAATTCTTCATACGCATCTTTATTTAATTTTAACTCTAAAATATGATGAGTTCATTAAGAATTACAGATTTTAGAGAATCCGAACAACACGTCAATGTTGCTATAAGAAAAAATGAAGTATATAGTAAATTTAAATAGTCCTATTGTATTGTGCCAATAATAGTAAGCCTGTATTTCTAGAATTAATATATATAGGTAACTACAAAAATTACATAATATTTGTGGTTTATAAGAAAAATTAAAGTCAGCGAAAGCATGTAGAAATATAATATGGGATTTTCAAAAAATTATTTGGAGTGTTGAGATGTGGTATACAAAGAGATCCTAAAAAAAATCCATGATACACCTACTGATTATAAATTTGATAAATTAATTGATTCCGTTATTGATGAAGACTCAATGTTGGATGGTATTCCCCAAGATTATATTAACTTCTTAAAAGAAGTTGGATATGGATCCGTTTCTGATGGATATTTTATGTTCTATGGAGGACTAATCGAAGCTGATGAAATATATGATGCAAATGACAACCCAGAAATAAAAAATATTTTATTATTTGGTGATAACTTTTCTGGTGATGCAATAGGCTTTCAAACTACAAATAACTGGTCAATTGTTGAAATCTGGCATGAGGACTTATCAATTATACCAAGAGACGAAAAAAGTTTTAGAGAATTAGCTGAAAGAATATTTTTGAGAGAATTATAGATCCGTTTAATGCTCACTTTATTTAAAACAGAAAAAGCATTCCACTAATAACTTTGTGAGATGCTTTTTTAATTAACCCAATTTATTCTCTGCCTCTTCTCTCTTTTTATGTCCATCTACAAAACTTTCTGGCCCTCTACTCTATTTAATGTTCTCCACCTTTTCTAGACCATATCACAACAGGAATAAGCAATAAGGCTAAAGCTCCTCCAGCTAATGATAATGCTGCATAACTTGAATTAGCTACCACCATGCCGGACATCGCTCCACCAGAAGCCCCTGCCAATGCAATAAAAACGTCCACTTTTCCTTGCGTCTTTGCACGTGTTACAGGTTCTGTTGAATCAACAATTTGAGCCGTTCCACTTATTAAACCGAGATTCCATCCTAATCCTAGTAAAGAAAGGGCAACAACCAGAAGTATTAAAGAATCGCTCGGTGCAATAGCAGCTAACACTCCCGCAGTAAGTAGTATAACTCCGGAAGCAATGCTCATTGCCATTCGACCAATCTTATCAACAAGGATTCCTGTAACGAGTGATGGAAGGTACATTGCGCCTACATGAAACCCAATGACAAGACCCACTTCATTTAAGCCATGACCATGGTGTTTCATATGTAGGGGAGTCATCGTCATAATAGCAACCATGACAACTTGCGTAAGTATCATAACGATTGCCCCAACTGTAATGCCTCTTTTATTTGTTATTAATTTTTTAGCTATCGAATGCTCTTTATATATATGCTTCTGTTTATATGTTTCTATCATGTTTGCTACAAGTAATGGATCTGGACGAAGCATAACGAAAAGTACGAGACCCGCTAAAAGAAATGCAGCTGCTGATAATATGAAAGGACCAGCAAGTTCAGGAATACCAATAGAACGAGCAAAACTCCCCATTACACCTACTAAGTTTGGTCCCGCTACCGCACCAAAGGTCGTCATAACCATTGTAATACTAATAGCAGTTGCCCGTTGCTTCTCATTTGCTAAGTCTGTACCGGCATAACGAGCTTGTAAATTTGTGGCTGTACCTGCACCATAAATCAGCAGGGAAGCAAGTAAGAGAATAATACTATTTGTTAAAGCGGAAATTACCACTCCAATAGCCCCAAGCCCTCCTACCATAAATCCTGTCGCGAGCCCTATTCGACGCCCATAACGTTGCGAAAGCCTTCCTACTATGAAAGCGGCTCCTGCCGATCCCATTGTAAATATAGCAGCTGGCAACCCTGCGAATGCATCTGTCCCAAGCATTTGCTGTGCGAGAAGTGCGCCTACCGTAATTCCAGCAGCTAACCCCGCACCACCAAACATTTGTGAAATACTTACGATTACTAACGTCCGTTTATATAACTTTTGTTGTTCTTCTACTGTATACATATGATTCATTATTGAATCATCAGCTTTATCTAGCATTCCCTCACCTTCCTTATGAAAAATCTCCCCTTTTTAAATGTACTATGATTACTGTTTCATATTCAATAGCATTTCCATTCGTTCTTTTTGTTCTAAAAGAGAAAAACAAAAAACTGCCCAAATTCTACGCTTGATATATTATCATTTTAATATACTAATATTTAACTTCAACAATAACTTTATTATTTATTTTTATCTTAATTTCCTGTACTATTTCAATCATTTCATTGGGACTTACTTCTTGTCCCTTAATATCATTACGGACTGTTTGTTTTATTCCTTCAAGTAGAAAAGGCGCAAATCGCACCTCTTTTCATTATATTTCTCCTTATTTCATTACATAACATATACCAAACAGAACTCCTACTAAAAATAATATGTCGTTTCCACAACTTAAAACCGTAACTTTCATGATTCTATCTAAATTATTTAGTAGTTTTTCTGAAGTAAGAGCTGCAAATTCTCTTTAATAGTAAGCCATTCCTTAGAAATAACACTATAAACACAGGCATCTCTTGTTTGTCCTGTATATAAGGTTCTTTCATTTCGTAAGACGCCCTCCTTTATAGCTCCTAAACGCTCAATGGCTTTCTGTGCCCTCTTATTTTGAAGGTCTGTCTTAATTTGAACTCGAACCATCTGTAATGTTTCAAAAGCATGCCTTAATAATAAATATTTACACTCTGTATTAATACTCGTTCTTTGAACACTAGGAGCATAGAATGTATAGCCTAACTCCAATGTTTTATAATCAGCAGATATATCGTATAGGCGAGTGCTACCAACGATACTGTTAGTAAACTGGTCTACAACAACAAACGGAAGTACAGTGCCTTCTTTATAACTTTCTAAAGCTTCTTTCACCATCTCTTCCATATCATGTTGGCTTCTCATTTGTCTTGGCATATACGACCAAAGAGAAGGTGTCTCCTCAATAATTTTATATAATTGTTCGGCATGTTCTAATTGCATGAGCTGAAGTTTTACCCGATTTAGAGTAAGTTCCATACTAGACTCCCCTTTTCTTACATGTTTAGTCTATATCCTTATTCATTATGTACTCTGTTTGTACTTCATTGACAGCTTGATCAAATGTAGTCTTGTTTTTTAAACTTCTAACAGTCTAATTAAACATCTGCTATAACATATTCTATCAACTGGATATGCAACGGTTGTTTACCATTTGGTTGAAAGTCTTTAAATATTTGAATGAGTCCCCTTTAAATATTGCTCCAAAAAAGAAAAAAGAAAAAGAACCACGCAGCGGACTTTTATACCTGCCTGTGGTTCCATATTATGTTATGAGATGAAAATTCCACTTGTTTCTTTACGTGACATTCTTATTTTAACTACAACTTATGTGATGAAACGTCTAATTTATAATACTTGTACCTAATTTGAGACGAAAAGATGAAGAAATACCTTTATTCAGTTCTATCCAAGCGCTATCTTTATTTGTTTCAATATGAGAAGCAACAAGCTTTGTAACGACTTCATCTTCGGAGTAATATACAGTAGCTTTCCACTTGCCTTGTTTTGCAGGAGTTAGCAGTAAAGATAAATCCTCATCTGCTACATATTCATCTTCCGTAACTGCAAATTCTATTGAATAACAAGGGTCACTCACAAAAATCTTATTACTTTTCATCTCAAAGATACCTAATTCTTTTAATGCCATATAAAACACTCCAATTAAAAATTACTTACTTTAATAATACAGTTTAAATCCCATTTTTATAGTGTATGTCTATCTTATACAAGAAAACATTACAGACTCCTCTCTTTTCACATAATCAGTGCTATTGGAAGCAGATATCGTCTAATCCGTATTTTACCACTAATCATTTGATACATATTACCTTTTATTTAAAGAAATAGTAAATAAGATAAAATCCTGTACTTTGGAGGTTGGAATATGCGAAAGATAACAGTTGTTCTTTTTTGTATGGTGTGTTTTATATTCAGTAGCAATATATTAACGGAAGCTGCCTCGTTAAGTAATCTTCCTATATCAAAGTCCTCTAAACATTGGCATTTGAAAATTGATAAAGCTGACGATGACCAAAGGCTTTCGAAACCAAAAACAGGCGTAGTAAATACATATAGTCTAGATGTGAAGAACCTAGGAAAAGATGTTTATAATTTAGATGTAGATATATACAGTAACTTTAACGATTCCAAAACCTTGCGGGGAAATATGGACGCGCTTGAGACTGAGAGAACAGTCACCACTAATGAGTGTCATTTTCCTAATTTTCCTGTGTCAGTAAAAGCAAAAGGTATTACGGTTATTGTTACATGGCAAGAGGACCTACCAAAGACGTTAGAAAATGGTCAAAAAATACATGCAAGAAAATATAAAGAAATATTTGTGTTCGATCAAAAATAAATGATAAAAAGCTCTCCTTAAAATTAGAGCGCTTTTATCATTTATTTAAAGTATGAATATCATATATGTAAAATTGATATAACGCGTATTATCGAAGGTAAAAAAAGAGAATCATTTCTTATCCATCTAATGACAATAAGAGGTGCAATTTGTACTGAATCCCAAAAGTTAGACTTTTTTCGGAGTGATTCCTCACTCCGATTTTTCTTTTAGTTATTATCCAGTTTCAATATGATTTCAAATATAATTTTTGAAAACTTACTCAATCATAGTTCTATCCAGTAACGCTGAACAATTTCACCAGTATCAGGGGAAATTACTTCATTTTCTAAGATACCTCCAACTTTTTGAATGGTTTTGGCAGAGCCGATATTTGCTTTGTCACAAGTTATCAACACTTTCTCCAATCCTAATTTTTTTGCTTCAAATAAAGAAAGCCGAAGTTGCTCAGCGGCGTAACCCTTTCGACGTTCGTCAGGGTGCACGCTATAACCGATATGTCCGCTCTCCATCAGTAATTCTGGCGTTAATCGATGGCGGATATTGATTAAACCGAGTAATTTCCCCTTTTCAATACTCAAAAACTGAGTGGATGGAACTCGATTTGGTGGTAAATTTTCTCCTTTTTCTTGAATTTTGACCTTTTCAAGCCATTCATCAATGGAATCAAAGCGTTGTAAGGAACAACTGCCATACGGTTGCTCTCTTGAATTTAGGAATGCCTGCCGATAAGCCATGATTTGTTTGCTATGCTGGTGTGTTGGTTTCACTAATTTCATTGTCATCATCTTTCTCCTATATTATTTTTTATTCCAGTTTATAACATTCAGAATAAATCGAATAGAGTGAGAGAAGTTTTTCTTTTTAGTTCATCAGCACCAAACTTTTTATACAGGTTAATCCATTGTCTAACTCGTTCAAGATATTCTTCAATAATACGCAATTTTAATTTAAAATCATATTTAACCAAAATAAACACCCCGTCTAAATTTAAAACGGGGCAAAAATATTTTTTGAAATCTAAATTTTATTACACAATCATATCAGATCTTTTGGACTCCCAATTTAGACGAATCTATTTCCTTGCAAAATTTTTCTCTGCTTGATGAGTATATACTATCATCATAATTTCTCCTTCTGAAACCAAACCTCTAGCAATTCGGCCTCTCTTTCTCTTGATATACCTGCTTTTCGTTCTGTATCCTGCCTCGATTTCTCCCATAGATACACATCACAAATAGTATCTTCAATAGGTCTAAAAGAAAGACCAGCGTTAACAGCTTTTTCTATACTGATGAAAAAACTGCCTTTCCACGGTTCTCTCTCTCCTTCTAATGGGAAATTTTCAGGAATCCATAAAGGCAACTCCGTCCATGGCTTTACGTTATTCTCAATTAAAAATTGTTCTTCTGCCCATACAAATTCAGCATCGCTATTTGTTACTGCTTTACAAGTATTTAATAGTTCTTCTATCGTCAATTCATTATTCGGCCCTGTTACATTAAACTTGCCTACTTTTCTGTTTTCTGCCATATCGAATGCCCAGGTTGCCACATCTTTCACGTCAATCAGTTGAACAGGACGGTCTGAACGCCCTGGCACCATTATTTCCCCACCTTGTGCTACACGCTGAACCCAGTATGGGAGTCGATCTGAATAGTCAAATGGCCCAACAAGAAGCCCTGCTCTTATATGCAAAACACACCCCGGCCAATGTTTTTCTGCTTCTTCTTCACATAAGACTTTAAGTGCTCCATAATATTCGTAAGGAGATATTTTCCCATCCTCAACCGCTTTCAACTTATCGCTAGGTGGCATAGGCTGTAAATGGTAGCCTTCCTTAATATGAAGTGGAATCCAATCTTTGTAAGTAGAGATACTTGATATAAATGTATAATGTTCAATGTTATCTCCAAGTACAGCAGCAATTTTTTTAATTTGATGCGGAGCAAATCCACATGTGTCCAATACAACATCCCATTTTCGATTTGCTAAACATGATACATCACTGTCTCTATTGCCGGTTAGCTGCTCTACTTCAGGAAATACATCTTTATTCGTGCCACGATTAAATAAGGTGACTTCATGCCCTCTTTTCAATGCTTCTTCTACTAAAGCTCTTCCTAAAAAACGAGTCCCCCCCAATATAAGGACCTTCATAAAATTCCCCCCATTCATTTTCATAACCTATAAAATTAGCATTCACTTTATATAACGATTTTCCTACCGAAAAAGTTACGGGGATGATAAGAAAAGTAATGTCAGGGAATTATAACCTTTGATACCACTCTAAAGGGGCTATTTTGAAATGAAAATAATGCTAATTATCTTACTCTCATTCGGAATTTTAAATTCTTCTTCGATACTTATTTTCGCTAACGAGAATCAAAAAGAAAATCTAATGAAAATTGTTAAGGAGTTTAAGCCATCAAACTCACTACTTGTAAGCCCTGAAAATCCTTTCTCTACACAGCCAATTCAACTCTACGACTTCAACCAGGATGGGCAGAAAGAAATAATCGTTACTTCTCAAATTAAAGCAAAAGAACATCCTTCTCAGTTTGGAATAATGGTTTTGAAGAAAGAAAATAATAATTGGCAAAAAATTTGGGAGACCAAAACTCAAGGAGTGGGTTTAGATTTTTCAGGCTTAGCTGATATTACTGGTGATGGTATAAAAGAATGTTTATTCGGTGTTACAATTGGTGCAGCAGCAGGAAATAAACTTGAAGTGTTCCAGTGGAATGATAACTCATTCAAAAAGATTGCGGATGTTCCTTATCATAAGATGGATATTTTGAACGGAAATCAAAAGGTAGGTTTAGCAGTTTGGCAGTGGTATCTTGCTGATAGCTATCTTGTAGATACATTAAAATGGAACGGTAAAAAATTGGCTTTTGATGAAGAATTATATTCCCGATACTACCCTACCATTAAAAAATTCTATAACGATAAAATTTCAAAAATGGATGCCTGGTTTTATTGGTATTGTCTTGCGGATGCTCAAATAAAAGCAAATTTATTGGAGGAAGCCGCTAAATCCATCCACAAAGGCCGTTCATTAGCAAAGCAATTATCGATGCCAGATGTAGTTCAAAATTTTAACGAACTAACCAGAAGACTTGAAGAAAAGAAAAAACACTTTTCCATCTAAAAACAGTAAATGTCTTGTTTAACAAGGACATTTACTGTTTTTTCTTTATAAAATACAATTCTAAAGCTTGAGGAAACAGCGGCGAATTAGATAAAAAGAGAGAACTACCTTGTCGGCACTTCTCCACTCTTTGCACTATTCCCTCAAACCCGCTCCAACAACTTTTCCTGACTTCTCATCTACAAGTTTGATGATATCTCCCAATAAACTACTCTTTGTAGAACGGAACACAACCTGTGTCACTTCTTTTCCCTCAAAGGAATGGTCTTTTAAAGCAAATCCCTGAGCATTTGCAACCGTTTTACTTACTTGGGCTTCTTTCCATTCACCAATCACTTCTTTTTTCTGCGAATCAGAAAGTGAATTCCAAGCGATTTCCCGTATATCTTTCGTTGTTTCTGTTGCTTTTGTTTTACTGCCTGTTTGCTTATCAGTCGTTTGACATCCGCCTAATAATAGTGAGGAAAAAACAACTGCTGAGAGAATTATCATCTTCAGTTGTTTCAATGTGATTCCCCTCCTGTTCTATCTATTTATAATCATTTTCCACATTTTATTGTATATCCCTTATTTTCATTCGCAATCTAAGTGAAGAATCCTCTTTTCATAGAAATCTGAACTTCAACTCACAACTCTGTTCAATTCTTATATGCTTCATAATGGAGCAAGGATGTCAAAGGTAGATTGTTGTCATCACAACTTTACACACCGAAAAAATTTAAATTTTATAATATTTTCAGAATCATGTTAAAATAATTATAGAAATTAAGATTAGGAGAGATGAATTTCAACTAACCTACAAGAAAATTTTATTTAAGTACAAATATTTTAATTAACTATAAAGTGAAACTTCCGTCAGTTGGGGTTTTCTTCATCCCCCACTGACGGAAAGCCCGCCCAATCGGGCTTTTACGGGCGGTTATTCCCCACCTATCTTCTTTGCTTCTCTCTGAATCTTGAGGTGGGGGTCTTACTGCCCACGAATAGCGGGATAAAAAGGGAGAATAAATATGCAATACTTTATTGGGATTGTGCCTCCAGGTGAATATAAAGAGAAAATAATTAAAGTTCAACAGCGATGGGAAAATAATTTACTTGTCGATGTTGTTGAACCACACATTACGGTAAAAGCTCAAGGAGGCTTAACTGCCGATTTAGAATGGATTGAAAAATTGAAAAAGGTTTGTGAAAGTTTTTCTGTGTTCAATGTCTCCCTAAATCAATCAATGTTTTTTGGAGAAAGTGTTCTATTCTTGAGTGTTACATCAGAGAAAATTTTTGAATTACATCAAAAAATTGTTAATGCCATTTCTCCTGATAATGAGTTGATTAAAAAATATATGGAACTAGATAATTATGTACCTCATTTAACAATGGGACAAACACATTGGGGGTTATCTAGTAAGGAATTAAAAAACATGGCTAAAATTACTGAAAAAGAGCTCAGTCCTTATCCTACATTTGAAGTGAGTTTCATAAGAATATATCAAGAAAAAGAAACAAACAGATATGTAAAATATCTAGATATTCCACTTAAAAAGCATGCTCAAATGTAGACTCTTATTCGATGTCTTAAAAGAATAGTAAAACGCTTGAATAGTTATCCAAGCGTTTTCAGAGTGCTGTGAGGGTATTATCATTAATAAAATTGTCATCTTCCCAAAGTACCCTCATTAATCTCTGCCTTGATATCGTTTTTCCTCTATTTTTCATAAGCAACAGCATGACCTTAAATTCATTTCTAGTCAATTCTATTTTTTGTTCCTGATAGAAAAGCGTATTATCCGTTAGATTTAATATAACACCACCGCACTCCAGTAAATCAGAACTCTCCCCACCATAAGAATACGCCCTTCTAAGCAATGCATTTATTTTCGTAATTAAAATATCCATCGAAAATGGTTTCGTTATATAATCATCCGCACCTGTATTTACAGCCATAATAATATCCATATTTGTATCTCTTGAAGAAACAAATAGAATCGGAACATTTGATATTTCTCTTATCTGATTACACCAATAAAATCCATCAAAATAAGGCAAGTTCACATCCATAATAACTAAATTTGGTTTACTTTGCGTAAACTTCACAGTAATATTGTCAAAGTCTTTAACAGTAGCTGTCTGAAATCCCCATTTCGTTAATCTCTCAACTATATTGCTACAAAGTGTAGTAATCCTCAACGATCATTATTTTATACATGTTTACTCTCCTACCATAAAAACTTAGGTATGACTATTGGAAATAGCCATACCTAGATTATACTATATAAATCCACCTTCATTTTTCGACATCTAAATCCCTGCTACGCAGAATAATAAGTAACCTACACTCGTTTGCTCTTTCTGTTTTTACTTCGCATGTAGCAGAAAAAGGCCCTGACCGCTTCTATGCATGGCCAGATGCTCTCTTCCACCTAAAAAGAGGGTTTTTTATGTCGTTTTTTTAATTGGCATTTATATAACCCAAAGGGGGTACGCCATTTTTTTAGCTTGGATTTACATAAATTTTATTCATTTGTTTTTTGTACTTACTGCTAGTTAAAATATAAAATATTATTTGAATGATAGAGTATACGCCAAAAACAATTAAACTGTTTTCCCACATATATTCCCCACCATTAATAACATTATAGATGGTAGATAAATAATACCCTGTGCATATTAACGCTATTATTGGAGGAACAAGAAATACTGCGCCTAATTCTTTCATTGATAACCGATTAATTTCCTTCTTCGTTACACCTATTTTCATTAATTGTTTACTTCGTTCTCTATCCTCTTCAATAGATGTGATTGTCTTAAAGTATAAAACTGCTGCACTTCCTATTAAAAACATCATTCCCATAAAGCTAAATATAAATAGCATAAAGCCGTTTTCTCGTATCGTATCATCAAGTATATTTGCTTTAATCGTTAATGTATCGCTAACCTTTTTTCCAAAATTAGCTTCTAACTTATCCTTGATTCCCTTATATCCATTGCCATTCTTTAGATTCATAAGTACATCATAAGTAACAGCTTCGTCCCCTAACTTATTCTTCATTATGTTATAATCTTCATTATTTACAACTAAAACATCACCTCTATGATAATTATCATTGTAGAAAGTATTTACAATCGTACCTATTTGATCTCTTTTATTCTCTCTGGCTACATAGATATACTCATCCATCTTATGCTGTTCTTTATATTCCTTTAAAGACAATTCATCTTTCATTGGTTTTTTCGACAAATCTAACATAAAGCCGCCTGCTAAAAAACTACCTTGTTTTTCAATATGTGAATACAGAATTTTTCCTTGTTTTAGATTTAACTCATGATTCCCTAATGCTCTATAGCTATCTTCACTAATCACTAGTATTTGAGGATCGCGCCACAAGCATTTCCCTTCATAAACCCTGATCTCTGGAATATTTATTCCTTCTAACTCAACATAATTTTTAACTTCCGCTAAGTTCTTTTCAACAAAGTCTTTCATGCTTTTATCTTTCATTTGACTTTTATCAACAATATAACTTATATCATAAGGATACTTTGTATCAATTTGCCTTTCTGTTGACTTATACACGCTATAGGCAATAGAAATAAACATCATTGCTCCAAAAACCATTAATGTAACTACATACAAAACTGTTCGATACGATTTAAAGCGATGCGAAAGAGAATTAAGAAGTAAAATATTATTGTTATATGTACTTTTAAAATTTCTCAAAATCTTTACAACAACCGTCATGGCAAAGCCGATTAATAAATAAACGGACACGACTGTACCTAGTATAGATAATGTACAAACTAAGCTTACATTATTTTTTATTTCCCCATTCACAGCCATACGAAAAGCAATAAGGGAACTTACAAAAATAATGATTCCGATCACGCCTAAAACAGTGCTTGTACGCCCCACATCTTTCTTTGATTTTGACTTTAATATATTAACAACTGAGTATCTCTTTAAGAAAAACATTTGATATAGAGTTGTAAATAAAAATATTACAGCGGATATGAAAAAGATTGTTCCATAAGCTTTCATACTTAAAGGAATATTTATATGATCTATCTTCAATATTTTTCCGATGGCCATATGAAATAGTCTTGAAAATACGCTTCCCCCAAGAGATGCAAATAGAAATGAGGCCAAAGAAATAATAGCATTTTCATAACAAAGTATTTTTATGATCTCCTTTGAAGTTAATCCAATTGTAAAATATACTCCAAATTCTCTTCCTCTATATTTCGTAAAAGAAACTGTAGTGAAAATGATAAACATCCCTGAAAAAGCTACCATTAATATTACTACAGACATAAAATTTGCTTTGGTACCCGAAGTTTTATCAATTTGTATGAATTCCGGACTAAAAACGATAGTAAAAAACATAAATAAAATACATTGAATAAGACTATTACCAAGAAGATATGCCGTGTAATTTTTAATATTATGCTTAATATTCTTTATAATCATTGAAGAAAATTCCACTGTTCTTATCCTCCTATAATTAATTGTGCTTCTATAATCTTGTCAAAGAACTCTTTTCTATTTCCATTGGAATTTATTTCAAGCTTAATTATTCCATCTTTTATAAATATAATTCTCTGACAAAAGGATGCTGCAAAAGGATCATGAGTTACCATAACAATAGTCGATTTTCTCTCTTCATTTATCTTTTTAAAGCTTTCCATTATATTCGTTGATGATTTTGAATCTAAATTTCCTGTTGGCTCATCTCCTAATATTATTTTAGGATCTTTAATTAGTGCTCTAGCTTGCGCCACTCTCTGCTTTTGGCCTCCTGAAATATTATAGGGATAACTATTTTCCACTTTTTTTAAACCAAGATATTCTATTAATCCATTAACCTTCTCTTCAATAATCTTCGGTTTTATCCTGTCTAATGTTAATGGAAACCCTATGTTTTCTTTAACCGTCAAGCTGTCCAACAGATTAAAATCTTGAAATATAAATCCCATATGATTTCTTCTAAAAATAGCCATATCATCCTTTTTCATCGTAAGAATATTCTTTCCATCTATGAAAATCTCACCTGCTGTAGCTTTATCAATTCCAGCTAAAATATTTAATAAAGTTGTTTTCCCACTTCCACTAGGTCCCATAACTCCTAAAAACTCTCCATCTTCTATCTTAAAAGATATGTCATTAAGTGCTTTTATAGCTTGTGCTCCTTTAAATGCATCATAAACTTTCGTGACTCTTCTACATTCTAAAACTCTCATGTAAATCTACCTCGTTTCCCTTCAAAACTTTACCTAAAGTATATTCCTAATTATTATATTCTCAAATTGATTTTCCTTACTTAACCTTACACCGATGTAAGGTTTCTTTTGTTTCTAGTTAGCTTCCTAACAGAAGATCGTGAAAAACAATCAAAAAGGGAAATGATGATGGAGTTTTATGAAGGAAAAAAACAACAAAGGAAACCAAAGTATACTTGGCTTCCTGTAAAATAGGAGCGTGTTTAGGTAAAGATGGGCATAAAAGACCTGGGAGGAAGGCATAACCTAAGAGAATTTGTCCAAATTTAAGAATTGATCCGTTTTTAAATATGTAATACTTACCGTTGTACCTCTTGAAACTTCAGAAGTAATTTCTATTTTATCATTTAGATTATC
The DNA here is from genome assembly GCF_900116295.1 of Bacillus sp. 103mf. Taxonomy (GTDB): domain Bacteria; phylum Bacillota; class Bacilli; order Bacillales; family Bacillaceae_G; genus Bacillus_A; species Bacillus_A bruguierae. The sequence goes on along the minus strand of NZ_FPAF01000003.1, from coordinate 251,032 downwards.
ACAAATGCATTTGCACATATAAAGACCGATGCCAGTCGATTTTTCTTCTTTTCTTCCATTGCTTCCCGTAAAAAATGCATCAAAAACCCTAGAAAGTTCCTCTTTTTTTATTCCTACACCTGAATCTTGTATATAAAGCGTAACTTCATTCTCACTTTCTTTTGCATAAAAGCACACTTTCCCTCCTGAAAACGAATACTTTATGGCATTACTTATCACTTGCTCCATCACATATTTACTCCATTTTTTATCTGATAGGATGACATAATCTTCAGGAATATTAATCTCCGGAAATACATTCGCATAAATAAAATTTCTTTTTTGTGAATTAATGCTTTCCTTCACTAAATCCTTTAAATAGATAGCTTCAGGAACATAGTCTTTAGAAAACTCTCCTAGTCTGAATATATTCAATGCACCTTCTAAATTCATTTGCAATAAACTATTTTCATCTCGAATATCCTTAATTGCTTCTTCATTAGGTAATTTTTCTAAAGCCAAATGAATGACTGCTACAGAAGTCTTCATATTATGAATCCACTCTATAAGTAATTTTTCCTTCTCTTCATTGTTAACTTCTAAGGCATATATTTTTGAAATATAATTGTTATGAATCTCCCTGATTTCATCAAATACGTCTTCAAAAATGCTGTCCTCAGCTTGATTATAAGCAGGACTTGCCTTTATCTCTTCAAGGGACTCATAAAATGATTTGTATATAAAAAATTTATAAATTAAATACACACCCAAACAAAAGCAACATACCAAAATAGGATAAAGAATCAATTTCTTATCATATAAGAAATAATAAAAGAGGATGATACAAAAAGAACTACATAAATAAAGAGAAATCGAAGCTTTCTCCTTTTTCAAAGTAGCCCTTACTAGTTTACTTAAGGACATATCCAATTCCCCTCTTCGTTTCGATAGTTAATTGAATTCCCTTCTCCTTAAGCCTTTTCTTTAACCTTGTTATATTAACTGTTAAAGTATTATCATCTACAAATTCATCTTTATCCCATAACTCTTCTAGCAGTTCCTCTCTTGTAACCACTTTTTCATAATTTGTGAAGAATATTTTAAGAAGCTTGTATTCATTCTTAGATAAAGGAATACTCTCATGACCTACTCTTATTTCCATACTCTCACAAAAAAGTTTTACGTTTTTGATTTCAATCATATTTTCATTTAAGTTATTTACTCTTCTTAACACTGCATTTATTTTTGCTAAAAGTATACCCATACTAAAAGGTTTTGTGATGTAATCATCTGCTCCTAAATCTATCCCTCTAACTTGTTCTCCCTCTTCACTTCTTGAAGAAACGATAATAATGGGGGTTTGTAGCTTTTTTCTAATTACCTTCAAAAAATAAAATCCATCAAACTTCGGAAGATTGATATCTAAAAGTATTAAATCGCTCTCTGCCTTATATATTTCTTCCTCAACATGATCAAAATCTTTTATTGTCTCAACCAAATAATCATAAGCACCTAGGTATTCTTTCATATACTTTATTAACTTAACATCATCTTCTATAAGTAAAAGTTTTTTCTTCATCTTTATCCTCTTTTATAATAATCTTACGGTTAATATTTACAATTATAGCACACCATATTTGCTTTATATGACAACTCTCAAATTATTATTATTATGGCCTTAGCTATCTACTTTTATTGTAATATACAAAAAAGCTACATAGTTTTTTCTTTTATCATCTCAACAAATTTCTGAAGAGCAGCCGAAAAAAGCACATCTTTTCTCATGATAAAATAAGTTGGTACTTTAGAATATTTCTCAGGGAGAGCCGTCAAAGTTAAAGATTGCTCATGGTCTTTCAAAATTGATTTGACCATGACGGCTATGCCCATTCCAGCCTTCACACAACCGATGATTGCTTCAATCGTACCGAATTTTAATACACGCTTTGGATAAATGCCTTCTTCTTTTAACCACTTTTCTATCATGTTTCGATAGTGACAACCGTTCCCAAATGCTAACATAGTGACTTTATCAAGTTCTTGGAAAGTATGTAAAGGTTGGTGACTAATAATCGTTAGTTCTTCCTCACAAAACCAAATAGAAGTTAAATCTGGATGATGAACATTCTCGACAATGAATGCTCCTTCTAGTTTACGTTCGAGCACAAGTTGAGTTAGCTCAGTGCTTGTATGGGTTTCCAATACTAATTCGACCTCAGGATAATTTTCATAATAGTTTTTTAGAAGCGGGGGTAAACGGACTGCAGCTGTAGAGTTGGTAGATCCAATTTTCAGCGTACCAAGAGGTTTAGAGTGATTACTTTGTACCAATCTGATTGATTGCTCAGTTAAATCTAGAATCTTCCTAGCATATGTTAACAAAATCTCACCATTAGAATTTAAAGTAACTCCCTTTCCATTCCGGTAAAATAAAGGAACTCCTAGCTCATCCTCTAGCTGTTTAATTTTCATAGTGACATTTGATTGAACATAGCTTAGTGATTTTGCTGCTTTCGATATACTTCCTTCTTCGGCTACCTTTTTAAATACAGTCAAATCTTTAATATCCACATAACTCACCTCTCATGATATCAATTTTTTTGATACTTTTTATCTTTATTATTTATTTTACATGATACCTCTATATTCATACAATAAGAGCGAAGAGGAGGTAATGATAAAATGCAGAAACAAAAAACAAGAAATGATTCCACTAGCTCTTACAGGTGGGTTATCTTATTGATTGCAACTATTTCACAAACATTTGCTACGTTTGTTACGTACGGAATTGGTCCTTTAGCTTCTTTATGGCAGCAAGTACATCACCTATCTCAGTTTCAAACAGGGTTACTTGTATCAGCTGTAAATATTGGACCGATCTTCTCGATGCTGCCATTCGGAAACTTAATGGACCGATATGGCGAAAGATGGATTGTAGGTGTAGGTTCTGTCTTTCTTGGAGCGAGTATGTTGCTTGCCTATCCAGTCACCAATTATACATATCTAGTAGTTATTTTACTATTTGTAGGAATTTGGTATGGAACGGCACAACCTGGGGGTAGTAAAGCGATTGTAAAGTGGTTTCCTCCTCAGCGTAGAGGACTTGCCATGGGCATTCGTCAAACTGGGATTCCAATTGGAGGCGCTTTAGCTTCTAGTACGCTTCCTTTCTTTTTTTATAAATATGGACTCCCTTCTGTAATCCTTGTGCAAGCAATTGTAACTATTAGTGGGGGCCTATTGTTCATCCTATTTTATCGTGAGGAGCGTTCCACCATTCAAAAAATAGAAACGGCTTCCTTCCTGACAAAGTTAAAGCAGATACGAAGAAACGATTCTCTCTACCCTATCTTTTTAATTGGAATAACAATGATGTCATTACAAATGGTGCTCGTTTCCCACCTAATGAGTTATCTTACAAATGAAGTTCATACAAATCTTCATCATGCTGGAACATTATTAAGTGTAGTATTGCTGGGCGGAATGATTGGGAGAATCCTTTTAGCATGGACTAGTGATAACATATTTAAAGGAAATCGTGTCATTCCACTACAAATAACTATCGGTATCACTATCTTATTGCTCCTTTGTATGAGCTTTGTCATGCCTTATATAACTTTTTGGTTACTTGTAATCTTATGCTTCTTTCTTGGTTTCTTTGCTATCGGGTGGTTTAGTTTATTTATCGTTTTAGTATCAGAAAGATCAGATCCGCAATTTATTGGTTTAACTGTAAGTTTTGCTTTAACATTAAATCAATTTGCTATTGTACTTGCACCTGCATTGTTTGGTATACTTGTTGACTATCTACATAGTTATGCTGCTCCGTTTAGTATCCTAGCTCTTCTCATTGCTTTGAGTGGAATATGGTTAACCATTACCGAATATCGTAACAAACAATTACGTATTCAATTCACTGATGGGCTCTAAGATAATAATTGCTAATGCAGCAGTGAAGTATGCCTCAGTTTCCATCATAACTTTATTTACCTAAAGAATATTCATTCGTTCTATTCAAATATAAACTGTATTATTTAACATAGTAGAAAGAAAAAATGTAGTTGTTGAAAATAAAGAAAAAGAACACATATTAAACATGTATAATATGTGTTCTAAATCTAATCTCTTTTGTTTTATAGCACATAAATTCTTTGCACATACTACACATCATTCAATAATAACGTGATGCTATCTCTACAAGAATTTATCCCGCATTAACGGGCAGTAAGACCCCCACTGATGGAAGTTTCACTTTATTTTAAGATCCCTATTTCCATCATTCCCATCATTTCTTTCGTTGTAAGAATAGTAGCAAATTCCTCATGCAAGGTAGCCAGTGAAATAGCATGAATTTCTTCTGCACTATAGTAAATATCATTTGGCCCTTTCATTCCAAATGCAGCTGTAGCATCTGAAATAAGATATGTATCAAATCCTAAATTACCGCTCATTCTAGTAGTAGTTGAAACGCAATGAGGCGTAGTTAATCCAACTATAACAACCTTTTCAATACCATTTGAACGTAAATATTCTTCCAAGTTTGTCCCTATAAATGCACTATTTACCTTCTTTTGAATAATGACTTCACCCTCAATTGGTTTTACCATATCTTTAAATTTAGAGCTCTCATTACTAGGGTGCATAATAGAATGAATATTATCTGATAGATGTTGAATATGAATAACTGGATATTTCTTTTTTCTCCATATTTTTAATAAACTTTCAATATTTTTTTCTGCTTCTAAGTTATTTCGTTCCCCCCATTTTTCATGATCAAACGCTTTCTGGACATCAATAATAATTAATGCTGCATTGTCTATTTCATATAGCATGTATATTCCCTCCTAAAATATTCAAATTCTATTAAATTCTAAATTACACATATATATTTTTGCAAATAGAAGCATTTACTTTTTATGAAACATCAAAATGAAAATGAGTTTAGATAATACTCGAGTTTTCTTTAATCCGTTTCTAGCAATATCAAATCTCCCCCCCTTTTCGAAGCATCTATGTAGGTGCTGGCGATTACCATACTCATGATATCAAGGACTTTCCCCGATACGATAAACTGGAACACAACTAACGACAAAAAGAGAGCAGATTTTCTGCTCTCTTATGATGCTTTATTGTGACAAGAGGATTCCTCGACACTTCCCATACGCTTCAGTTTATTCCAACCTACCGCTATTCCTCGAATAGAAGAAAATATAGATTTGATTACAACATAAGTCATAAATTGGCGATAAATAAAGCGTTGTAAAATTAACCAGACTAACGGTTTAGGATTTTCCTTTTCTAATCGAAAGGCAAAGAGTGAAGCTAGAAGGTCAATTGCAAAGAATAAAAGGTAAAACCCTAGAACTTTCAAAGGATGACTACTAAATATGCCCATAATCATTAATACATCTGCTAATGGAGAAATCGATTGCAGAATAAATTGGAATAACCACATATTTGGCAGTGCAATAAATCCTAATGTTTTATGTTTTACATTAAATAAAGCTTTTCGGTGCTTCCATAGACACTGAAGCGTTCCATACGACCAACGATATCGCTGTTTAACAAGACTTTTTACATCTTCGGGCGACTCCGTATAAGCATATGCTTTTTCTTCATACACAATTCGATATCCTTGACGTAAAAATGTTAGAGTAAGATCTGTATCTTCCGCAAGTGTATCTTCACTTAAGTATCCCGCTTTTTCCACACGTTTTTTATGCCATGCTCCGATAGCGCCGGGAACGACAGTAATACAATTTAACTCATCAAAAGCCCTTCGCTCTAAATTAAAGCCTGTAATGTATTCAACATGTTGCCATGTAGTCAACAAATTTCGTCTATTTCCTACTTTAACGTTACCAGAAACTGCAGCTACGCTATCATCTTCGAAATGTCTAACCATTAAAGAAATAGCATCTTGAGCAATAACGGTATCGGCATCTAATGAAATAACTATTTCTCCTCGCGATTTTTGGAATCCTACATTCATTGCGGATGCTTTACCACCGTTTTCTTTTTGGATTACATACACTTTAGGATGCTCATGAAATGCTTCCTGAATTGCGTTTGATGTACCATCTTTTGACCCGTCATCCACAATAATAATTTCAAAATCCCGATAATCACTATCCAAAATAGAACGAATCGTCTTAGTAATAACTTTTTCTTCATTATATGCTGCTATCACAACACTAACAAAAGGTTGATAAGCAGAATTAGTAGATAAATAGGATGTAGCTTTCTTTTTTTGTCTAAATGCAAAATAAATTAAAAATAGGAACCGAAAAATACCTAATCCAATAGCAATATAAAAAATAGTTGTGAATATGTGATTCACATATCCTGCTCCTGAAAAAACAACTCGATCATAAAATAGGTAGGGCTTGTCCTCAGAAGAAATGGAGGGCATAACATCATCTCGTTTTTTACCCATTAAATCTGAAACTGTCACAAAACTATATCCATGTTTTTTTAAGTCTTCAATAATAATCGGTAGTGCTTCTACTGTATGAGTACGATCTCCGCCCGCATCATGAAGGAGAATAATATGCCCTTCACCACTATAAACAGATTTAAGAACACGTTTTACCAATTCATTTGTTGATGGTTTAGTCCAGTCTTCAGGATCAACCTTTTCCCCAACCATTGTATAGTTCATATTTTGAGCACGCAAAATAGGTATTATCTCATTTGGTAAATATGGCTCAGCATCCGCTTCATATGGCGGTCTAAATAAAATCGTTGAGTGGCCTGTTGTTTCTTGAATAAGCCGTTGAGCGGCATTTAACTCCATTTTTGTTCGCATTGAAGAAGTATCCGCTATGTTAGGATGTGTAAAAGTATGATTACCTATTTCATGCCCTTCATCGTATATTCTTTTAAGAATACTAGTATTTAATTGCGCATTTTCACCAACTACAAAGAAATCAGCTTTTACCTTATACTTATTTAATATATCTAAGATTTCCGGCGTATATTTAGGATCAGGTCCATCATCAAATGTTAGTACTACTTGTTTTCCTTTTGGTTGTCCATAACGTTGCACTTGATATGACGATGGAAGTGATTGATACACTTCATCTGTAAGATAATTATCTTTTCCTACTTTAAAATCTCTAAGTCCTTTTTGACCTTCATGCGTAACTTTTAAGATTTCACCTTTCCCAGAATAACTTACTTGATTTATACTATCAATTTTACGTAATGGACTAGGATCCTTTTGTATTTCGATAGGATTTCTTAATGATTTCCATACAGTCGGATCCTCTGCTCCCAATCTCCAGAATGCAAATCCTTTTACATCATTTTTCAATGCTATTTTCATTTGATTGTAAAGAGTCATACCATCTAAAAACCAAACAATATGATCCTGTGTACCTTCTCTATATCGAAAATAAGGATTTCCACTTATCTTATCCCATTGAATTTTTGCATTGGAATCATGTGTCATCTTCATAATGTCTGAAAAAGTTAAGGGCTTAGCCGGTTTCTTACTATTCCTTTCCCAATCATACCCATAGTTCCCGAAAGCAACTATTAGTTTTTCTGAAGGAATATCTAAATGATTAAGCATATTCTCAAACCATTTATTTGAAGCAATTGGACCTGAACTTCCAGTTTGATGATGTTCATCATACATCATCACAATCATACGATCTATTTCTTTTGCTAAAGCTCCGTAATCAAAAGTATTATCAGCAGCCGGAACATCTTGTGTCACAAGCAAATGATGTTGATGAAACACAGTAGTAAGTTCTTTCATAAATCTTGTTAATTCATTTCGATCTTCTTCAGGTATTGACTCAAAGTCGATATTAATACCTGCAAATTGATTGGTTTCAATCTGTTTTACTAAATCATTAATAAACTTTGTCTGTACATTAGCCGGTGCACGCAGTAATTTATGAATTAATGCACTATCCGCGCCAGAACCTTTTTGAGTAAAGTTATTAATTAAAGGCATAATTTTTACATGATTTTCTTTCGCTAACTTTACAATGTCAGGTTTAATCTCACTACTAATTGTTAAATCTTCATTTAAACGATACCACTCTGGTATTAACATAGTTAATGAACGAATATTATCCTTTAAAGAAGTCGTACTATTTTTATCCCAGTTTACATAAAAACCGTAAACTTCTTTAGGCTGCTTATCATTAACTTCCGAATGTTGAGAATTTTTATTGTTATCCGTTTTAGGATTAGAGTACTCATATCCTCCATTTTTTAATTCTTTCTGTAACTGCTGATCGTTAAGTTTTTCATTAATAGGTACAATTTTTTTATCTTGCGTTATAAAAGATTCCGTATACGGAAAATTCACATCTGATAAAATACTTCGAAAGAAAAAGTAAAAAACAATAATCATAATAATTATCGTAAGACATAGAAACCAATTAAAAAATATTTTCCTTCTTCCTTTAGCATCATAAAAAATAACTTTAGATTGTTGTTTCTCTTGCTGCGTTGTTTTTTCCATTATTTTTTATATACTCCTTTTATTTCCTTATTGAATAACTATAGATACTACTTACCTGAACTAAGGATGAATACGATATGTCATGCACTAACATGATTCTTTCTTTTCCCTAGTATAATATTCGGTCCAATCAAACATTTTGTGGGGGTAGTTTTTTGAAATTTATATATTCAATAGAATCAGAAAAGTCCAAAAATGATATAATGAGAAATATTAACTGTTAAAGGGGCGGATTTTATGTTTTGTACATCTATTTTCATTGAGGTGATTGCATTTCATAACGAGGAGGAATAATCATGAAATTAGAAACGAAAAGACTAAGCATTATACCGTGTACGGAAGAAACAGTTGAGATTGCTATAAATCAGAAATACGATAACGGGCCGCAAATCTCAAATTATTTGAGGAAGTTAAAAGAAGATTCCTCTCTATTATATTGGGGTACTTGGCTTGTTATTCGAAAACCAGATGGTGTTGTCATCGGTGACATAGGTTTTAAGGGAAAACCAGATAAGAATAAAGAAGTAGAAGTTGGGTATGGTTTCCTTGAAAATTATTGGAATAATGGTTATGCAACAGAATCTGTAGGAGCCTTAATTCAATGGGCTTTTGAAACATCAAAAGTTGATAGAATAATAGCTGAAACACTACATGACAATCATGGTTCTATTCGTGTATTAGAAAAACTAAACATGAAAAAAATAGATACTACAGAAACAATGATTAATTGGAAAATAGATAAATTCGCGTGATTTCAAGCTTTATTTTCAGATTATAAGTGAGGATGTAAATGCAACTTTGTATGAAATTTGCTGATACCAACTTTATCGGGGTGGTTAATAGCGAAAAATCCAAATCATTTGTAGATTTGGATTGGGAATTAGATATGTTACTACAACATTTGGCTACATTTTATTAAAACATCCTGCTTTGAATTAATAGTAAGTCGTGTATTATGATATAGTTTTTAATGTCTACTCTGTTAAACAAGATCCTAAAAAATGCTAATAGATTAATAATATAACGAAAAAGAGATCAGTAGAAATGCATTCTATCGAAAGAAAGCATTTTCAGCTGGTCTCTCCATTTCATAAAATATCACAGAGTATCTTTTTGTACTACTATACCATTCTTCAGATCAGCTTCCTGTACTAGTAAATGCACTTAATCCATATTTCCAGAAACGATAAGCAATGAAACATAGTATGATAGCAACGAGTGGTGTACATAAAGAAACCCATTTATACCCCTTATCGAAGAAAAAGGCTGCTGGATAAAAGGATGTAAAACTGTAAGGAATAATAAACGTTAAAATAAATGCTATAACTTTATTATAAATCGTAATCGGATACCGTGAAAAATCACTTAAACTGAATACCGCTGATACAACAGGGAGGCTATCTGTCATCCAAAAAGAAAAAGTAATAAAAAACAGGTTTAACGCAACAAAGATAAGACCGCTTGATAGAATCATTATGATGAGTATCAGTACATTTCCAAGTGTAATTGCAATATCTAGATTACTAATGGAATAATAAAGAACAATTCCCCCTATTATCAGTTGTCCTAATCCATCTTGTTGAACACGCTCCGCTATAATTTGGAACAACGGGTTAATAGGCCGGATAAGCAAACGATCTAAATTTCCTGTCCGAATGTATTGCCATCCAATCGTCCATAAATTATCAAAGAAAATATGATGGATTGCCCTTCCTGCAAAAGCAATACCGTAGATTAAGAGAATTTGATAAAAATTCCATCCCTTTAAAGTTTCAATATGATCAAATACCACCTTTATGAAAAAGATGGAGGCAAATTGTTGAATGAAGACTGAAGAAATTCCGATTAGAAAGTCTACTTTATACTCCATCATAACTTTTAAGTGTTGCTTAAAATAGACAATGTATAAGAATGAGTATCGTTTAAGAGTATGTAACAATTCACTCACCCCCCAAATATTGTGATTTTCCGGATTGCTAAAGTCCATAAGAATCTGACAAGTGCTGTAATGAAAATTAACCAGATGAATTGTGTCGCAATTGCCATATAAGCCTGAGTTCCTGATATAGAACCTGTATAAATAGAAACAGGTATATAGACCATAGACTGAAAAGGTAAAAACATACTAATTTCTTGAAACCATTGTGGATAAAGTGATAATGGGACAAGTGCACCGGAACAAAACTGAACAACAGACTCTCGCAGAAGTCGAAGTCCCCATATATTAACAGTCCAAAAAGCTAATATACCAATAATAAGATCTAATTGCGTTCCAATTAAAATACCTAAAGCTACACTTACCATAAATAATAGAAAAGACTCTAATGATTGTGGTAGTTGAATCCCTACAAACCAAATAGCAAACAGTAGCATAGGAAACGTTGTGCGCATAGAGTTAGAAATTTTTTGTCCTATATCCATCGCTACAAGTTTATCTAACAAATGATATGGCTTCATAAGTTCCATTGCTATGTCACCTTGTTTAATCATTCTCGCTAAATTGTTCCCTACTCCAGATACATATTGTTCCAATAACAAAGCAATAACCATATACGTTAGCATATTAGATAGTGAAAGGGCGCCAACAGTCTCTTTGTTCTCGTAAACAGCATTCCAAAAATAATATAACGTACATAATTTAACGATAATCGCAAACGTACCTGCCCAATACCACGCTGCATATGAGGTATCTAGTTTTATCTGCATTTTAAGCATTTCCCAATATTTCCTCAAGGGATTCCTCACCTCCATGCTGATAAAGGTCTTTAATAATCGTCTCCAATTTAGGATTTGAAATAGTCAAGTCTGATATCTTATTGTGCCTTGCAAGTTCTGAAAGCACAAATTCCGATGAAACAGTCTTTGTGTGAAAACTTAGCTCTACGTGGGATTCATTTTCTGTTTCATTTTTCTGTATCACGATGTAATTTTGTAATGATACAGGAATCTCAAACTTTGTGCGCTCTTCTAATTCTAAAGATAGAATGCGGTTATAAGAAAAACGATCTTTAAGATCTTGTAAGTCCCCATCATAAATAATAGACCCTTTATCAATAATAATAATCCGCTGGCAAAGCGCTTCTATATCCTGCATATCATGAGTAGTTAATACCACTGTTGCATCCAATTTCTTATTCATTTCCTTAATAAAATTACGTATTTTTTCCTTTACATCAATATCTAAACCAATTGTAGGTTCATCTAGGAACACAACAGAAGGTTGATGAAGAAAGGCAGCGGCCAACTCACAACGCATTTTTTGTCCGAGTGATAGTTGACGAACAGGTAATGGCATTAAAGTTCCGAGATCCAGTACATCTTCAAATAAATGCAACATTTCCTGATATTTTGTTTCTGGAATTTCATAAACATGTTTTAATAGTTCAAAAGACTCTTGCACCGGTATATCCCAAGCAAGTTGTGTGCGTTGCCCAAAAACAGCTCCAATATTTTTAGCATTTTCCTGTCTATTTTTGTATGGAATAATTCCATTCACCTTAATTTCACCAGTATCCGGAGTTAAAATTCCGCACAACATCTTAATAGTGGTTGACTTTCCAGCACCATTGAATCCGATATACCCAACCATTTCCCCTTTTTCAACAGAAAAAGAAATCGGTTGCACTGCCTGCTTGTCATAATACTTACGTTTTATTAAAGCCTTTATTGCACCTGTTAGACCTGGTTTTCGCTCTAAAATCTTATAACTTTTAGTAACATTCTTTACTTCGATCATTTATAAATCTCCTCCTTCCCCTTTTACAAATATGAGCCGTTATACCGTTAGAGTAATTAAATACATTCCTTCCGCCTCTTACACCTGCCTCCTATAAAATAAGGATTAATTGTAAATTATAAGCTAACATCCCCTACGAAAACGTTTGCATAAATAGAAACTAGTATAATTTTACAGTAGCATTTAAATATTATCAACAAATTTAAGTATGTCGTAACAAACCATATACAAAGACATTCTTTTAATTAAACAGAAATAAGCAAAGTAATAAAACTCATTATTAAGATGACTGAGTAAGTAGCAACATTATGTTTTTCAAAGAGTAGGTGATAAAAAAACTCTCCACTGATGGAAGTTTCACTTTATTAACTACTTCTTTGTTTTCCAATCTTAATAATCTTTAGAAATACTCTCTTGGAATTTAACTGAGATACATATAAAAATAAGTTAAGATATATTTTTTATACCTTAACTTATTTTTATATATCCATTTTAATTTTCCGGCACATAAATCGCTGCTATGCAGAATACAACATGACCGCTACTTGCTTTCTCCTTTTGTTTTAAACCTGGCATGTGGCAGAAAAAGGCCCTGACCGCTCCTATGCATGGCCAGATGCTCTCATCCGCCTAAAAAGAAAAAGGGTTTTTATGCCGATTTTTTAATTTGTATTTATATATAATAAAATCTCTATTAAACCAGGTTTACATGTCCAGAAAAGAAGATGTTATAACCAACTATGAAATTTCTTAATATATAACCGCTTAAGAAATTGAGTCAAAACAGCATATCCTGTTAAAATTCCCAGTAGCCACGGGAAATAGCTAAGTGGCAGTGGCTGTAACCCTACAGCAGTTCCTAGCGGGGAAAACGGAATGTAAATACCAATCCCCATAATGAGTGCTGTTAATAATAGGACTGGCATAGAAGCCGTACTCTGAATAAACGGAATCTTTTGTGTGCGAATCATATGCACAATTAACGTTTGCGTAAGTAATCCTACTACAAACCAACCGGATTGGAACAAAGATTGTTCCGCAACTGTATTAGCGCCAAACACATTCCACATCACAATAAAAGTTGTAATATCAAAAATTGAACTAATAGGACCAATACAAATAATAAAATTACGCAAGTTTGAAGTCTCCCATTTTCTAGGCTTCTCTAAGAACTCCTTGTCCACCTTATCCCATGGAATAGAAAGCTGAGATAAATCATATAGCAAGTTTTGAATTAATAAATGAATAGCCAGCATTGGAAGAAATGGAATAAATGCACTCGCTACTAACACGCTAAATACATTTCCAAAGTTGGAACTTGCTGTCATTTTCATGTACTTCAAAATATTCCCGAATGTTGTACGCCCTTCAATAATTCCTTTTTCCAGTACATTCAGACTTTTCTCAAGCAAGATAATATCAGATGATTCTTTCGCAATATCTGTAGCTGTATCAACGGAGATACCTACATCAGCATCGCGCAGTGCAACCGCATCATTAATACCGTCACCCATGTAACCTACAGTATGGTCGTTTGCTTGCAATGCTTTAATGACAAGCGACTTTTGCATTGGATTTAATTTCGCAAATACAGTTGTTCTTTCTGCTAATTGTGCTAATTCCTTTTCAGGTAAATGATCAATTTCATAACCAAGTACAGGTTCCCCTATTTCTAATCCTACTTCTTTACATACTTTACGCGTTACAATTTCATTGTCACCAGTTAAAATCTTAACTTGTACACCTTGTTCCTGCAATGTTCGAATTGCATGTGCCGCTGATGATTTGGGAGGATCTAAAAACCCAATATATCCTGCAAAAATCATATCCGATTCATCTTGAATAGAATAAGCTTTCTCGTTATTAGCTGCTTCAAGCTTATAAGCCACTGCAATTACACGCATACCGTCCGCATTTAATTGTTCACTAAGATACTTAATTTTGCTCGTTGCTTCTTTCATAAGAGGAAGTATTTCATCATTCATATCTGTGTGTGTACAAATAGATAAAATTTCTTCTACTGCTCCCTTACAAACCATTAAGCTCATATTGCTTGTATCTTTAACAACAACGGACATACGACGCCGAGCAAAGTCAAATGGAATTTCATCTACTTTATGAAATTCCTTCGTATCTAATCGATGTTTCTCTTCTGTATGCTTAATAACAGCTTTATCGATAAGATTTTTTAATCCTGTTTGATAAAAACTATTTAAATAGGCTAGTTGTAATACGCTTTTAGATTGGTTTCCTGTTGGATCAAGATGACGGACTAATACGACTTTATCTTCAGTCAATGTTCCTGTTTTGTCTGTACAGAGAACATCCATTGCCCCAAGGTTTTGAATCGAATTTAGCTGTTTCACAATTACTTTCTTTTTAGACATCTGCACAGCGCCTCTAGCTAAGTTTGCCGTTACAATCATTGGAAGCATTTCTGGTGTCAATCCTACAGCAATTGCAATCGCAAAGAAGAACGCTTCTTTCCAATCACCTTTTGAAATCCCGTTAATTAAAAATACAACTGGCGTCATGATAAACATAAATTTAATTAAAAGCCAACTTACTTTATTAACTCCTTTATCGAAGCTTGTTTCTGGACGCTTTCCAACTATACTCTTGGCTAATGAACCAAAATAACTATTTGCACCTGTTAATACAATGACAGCTGTTGCAGTTCCACTTACGATATTTGTTCCCATAAAACATAAATTGCCCATTTCAAGTGGGTCATCATTTCTTTTTGTATTAATACTGGAATTATGGAAATTTTCGTGTTTTTCAACAGGCAAAGCTTCTCCAGTTAGAGCAGATTGGTTTACAAATAAATCTTTAGCTGAAAGGATACGAACATCAGCTGGAACAATATCACCCGCGGAAAGCGTGATAATATCACCAGGTACAAGATCTTCAATAGGAAGTTCTAGTAGTTGGTTATTATTTATATCAACGTTTTTATCTATGTTATTTGTGAATTCTTTTGTTCTTAAAACAGTAGCTGTCGTACGGACCATTGCCTTTAATTTTTCTGCTGCTTGTTGAGAACGAAATTCTTGTAAAAAACGGATGGTAGCACTTAAAACAACCATTACAGTTACAACAACTGTTCCCTTCATATCATCAGTCAAGAAGGATAAAACTCCTAAAGCTAATAATACGAAAATAAATGGGTTTTTAAACGAAAGAAGGAATTGAAGATACCATGCTGGTGGCTTTTCATATGCCACTTCATTTCTTCCATGTGTATCCATACGCCTTTCAGCTTCTTTTTCAGAAATTCCGTTTGGAGTTGTTTCTAAAAAAACGAATGCTGATTGAACATCTCTTGTAGCAACTTCCACCAATATTTCATTATTTAGCTTCATCATTTCTTGATGATGAGAAGTTTGTTTGTTTCGTTTTGGTGTACCTTTATTTGCTTGATGGATGTCCATTTGTTTTTTTGTACGTAACATTGGTAGTTTCCTCCTTTATACACGCAGGAGAAAATTCATTGTTTCTCGACTATCTATTTTGTGGAGAGGGAGGAACAAGTCGTTTCCTACCTACATGATGAAATATAAATGTAAAACATATGGGTATCGGGCTTGGGTCTCCATGTGACATCATTCCCCACCTCCTTATCCGAATCAATTTTCTTGAATATATTATGTAAGGTTTGAGAGAAAAGTGTATCATTCCAATAAAAAAGGCCTTTACTCATAGACGAGTAAAGGCCTGAATACACAAACAAACACTAATAAAACTACTAGTTCAAGTAGTCTATAAAAGAAAGCAGACCTTTTTCTAAAAAGGTCTGCTTTTTCATTAAGTTTCGTTCTTGCTTCTCCTTGATTATACAGGAAAGAAATCCGTTATGGTCTAAGTCCATCTAATGAAGTAGTAACGTTAATATCAACCGCTCCTTCTACTCCATTTACATTCCCGCTTTCTGTATATTGCCAAGAATTCCAGTTATTCCAATCACTATATTTAGTTGGAGTAGTAGAGTTATATCTAGAAATCCAAAGAGGTACATCGCCAAGTCCGGATAAATTAAAGCCAGTTATATACCAAGGCCCTGTATAAAGCATAACGCGTTTTCCTGTTGTCTGCTGTACGTAATTAATAAAAGTACGTGCCCAGTTTGACACATACAGCCCTGTTATATTGCCTGTCGGACTAGATGGTGACTCCAGATCAAGAACAGGCATTAAATCCGTATGATATCGATTCAATACATCAACAAAATGTTTTGCTTCCACAATCGGGTCATTTGATTCTGGACGAGCAAAGTGATATGCTCCAACTAAAAGACCTGCTGCAGATGCATTTTGTACATATTGTGCATAGGTTGGATCTGTATATGAAACACCTTCAGTTGCTTTCATATAAGCAGCATTAATACCAGACTGCTTTACTTGATTCCAATCTATATTTCCTTCCCAGTGTGAAACGTCAATAAATGTATAAGAAGGTTTCAGGGTTGTCGTTACTTTACTATCTTCTGTACCTTGCATATATTCCACTTCAATCCAGTGAACATCTGTCAATCCATTTGCTGCATTTGGATTATCTTGAATATTCATTCTTAATGCTTTTTCATTGTAACCATGATATCCCCATGCATCTACAACCTTTACACCATCTACATATACACGAATTCCATCATCCGCTCCCGTATACAGAAGATACTGACCAGCTTTCAAACGCTTAGCTGTGACATAGCGTGCTGAGAAATGGGTTCCTGATACACCTGTAGCCGGTGAGCGTTCAAATCCATTATCTTCTTGCAAGCCGCCATTTGCTGCTTGTGAAAGAACCTTAGCTGCAACTGGATATCCAGAAAGAGATTCATTCGGATAGTAATATGCAAGCCAACTACCAAATGGTACTACATCTGAAAACACAGCTGCTTGTCCACCCTCTTGATAATATTGGGTGTGAATACTATGAGAACCTGCTGCTAGGTTTGGTAATAAGGCACGATTCGTTTCACCAGCAGCTGCTGACCAGCGATTAATGACTAAATTATTATCAACTGAAACCTTTACGCCATCATCTGCAAACGATTGAACAAAATAATCCCCTCCAGACAGTTGCTTATTCTGAACAAAATCAGCCTGAAACTGTTGAGAAGGAAAACCAGCAGGACCTCCTGATCCCCAGTTATAATGAACTTCACCGTTTTGGTCCAGCTGAGTGTAAGCAAGTTGCGAAGATAGTATATTCGCATCAACCCAGCCTAAAATACGATCGCCTTGCTTAATTTTATTCCAAGTGGTAGATCCTATTGTAGCACTTTGTACAACTTGCACCATTTGGAATTTATAATCATTTGTAGGCGCTACGAACTTCGCTCCATATTCCCCATAAGGTACTGTCCATATACCATCACCGTTCGTTGATGGCTTTATAACTGCTGCTCGATTCTCATCTTTAATATTAGTTAAATCTGTAAGCGCCTTTCCGCCATCAAGCCAGCCTAATATGTTACCGTTCTTCGCTACTTGATACCAAGTAACATTTCCTATTGTTGCAGTCTTTACAACTTGAAGCGTTTGATAAGCATAATCATTTGTACTTTGTACATATTTTGCGCCGGCAAGGCCGTACGGTACTGTCCATATACCATTGCCATTCGTACTTCCGATAGTAACAGAAAAGTTCGCCGGCTTTGTTATACCTGTATTGTCTAATGCATAACTGCTAATCCAGCCAATAGCTTGACCATTTACACTAAACTTATACCATTGTACACCTTGATATGTAGTACTCTGGATTAACTGCAGATCTCGCAAAGCATATTGATTGGTAGATCCTAAATAATTTGCACCTGGAAGACCATATGGCATGCTCCATATACCATTGTCATTTGTCGCCCCCATAACAGCCGCTTGATTGATAACTTGTATATTTGTCAAGCTACTTAACACACGACCATCGAGCCAGCCAATGACTTGATTGTTTACGCTAAATTGATACCATGTGACATTTCCAAGCGTTAATTTCTGAATCAACTTTACGTCTTTTCCTACATAATTATTAGCGGAAGCAATGTAGCTCGCGCCGTTTAGACCATATGGAACAGACCAAACTCCGTTCCCAGATGTAGAGACGATTAACTGATTCTGATTAACATTCGTTGTAGTATATAGAACTTTACTATCAAACCATCCTCCATCTTTTCCATCTACCTGTACATGATACCAAAGCACACCTCCAGCCTGTACACTACCAATAACATGAATCACCTTACCACTATATTTGGTAACGTCTCCAAGGTAACTAGCTCCTTGTAAACCATATGGTACTGTCCATACACCATTACCATTCATGTTATTTTTAAGCAAGCCATCGAAATTGACTGCTTGTTCATTTGTAACTGTACTAGCTGCCAAAGCAGTGCTTGGATTTCCAACAGTTACTGTCTGGGCACCACAAACCGTAATCGCGGTACACACAGATAGCCAAATTTTTTTCACTTCTAGACACCCTCTCCTTAAATTGTAATAATCTTGTAGCTGAAAGAGGTCTATTTTTATGTAATCTTTTAATATATGTTCTAATAATTAAAATCCCTAACATTTATGTCCCTCTTTACTACCTTTACATATTACTATTTTTATAGAAATTTTAATATAGTATTTTTGACAAGTATTTTGAAATATTTTTAACATACACACTCATCAAAAACCTTTATATGGAAACGTTCATTCGTGTTTTACACAAACGAACGACACCTTCTAATACATATTATTCTATTATTCTAATATAAATAATCTATTCCATATATTATATAAATCCACTTTAATTTTTCGACATATAGATTGCTGCTATGCAGAGAAAAAGGAAACTGTACTTGCTTGCTATCTCTGGTTTTCACTGCGCATGTGGCAGAAAAAGGCCCTGACCGCTTCTACGCATGACCAGATGCTCTCGCCCACCTAAAAAAAATGGTTTTATGTCGGTTTTTTAATTTGGATATATATATGTAATTGTACTTTCTTTAGCGAATATTAATGTATCCCGCTATTTCTAGGTCTTAGTCTCCTACTTTAAAATTTAAGAGAATTTACCCATGGCTCATCCAAAGGCAAGGTAATGAAGAAATAATCTATTCATAGAAACATAAAATAAGAGGCACAGTGAAAGATGATAAAAAAAGGTTGTACCCATTATACTTCCTGACTTCCCAATTGAATGCTTTACTTCTTCTTAAATCAAAGCAAGAACATCAATTACAAAGAATAAATAATAAAACCTTCAAAACTTTTAGAAGACCACTACTAAAAATCTCTAGAATCATTAATAAATCTGCTAATGAAGAAATTAAGCGTACAATAACACATTGTAACATCTTTACATTCAATAACACAATAAATTAAGGTATTTCATACTTTAATAGATTCAGAATGAGTATCTTATACCAAGTATTACACTAATTCCTCCTTCCCTATATATAATATTCGAACCGACTAATCTTTTTGTGGGGGTAGTTTTTTGAAATTCTTTCAATAAAATCGAAAAAACTTCAAAATATATGATTTTGCGAAGATATATATACAATACACTCCTTGTGTATCTCTTTGCTCCCCTCTTTCCACTGCCAATTGTACTCACTTTAAACAGAGTAGAAAAATAAGCCTACCTACCGTTATTAACACCTTTATCATTTCATTACTTGAATGCCAAAAGTAATTAGATTATAATCTAATTAGACAAACATAAAAGTAGGTGATTTCTACATGCAATTAAACAAAATTGTTGAATTTCATAAAGCGTTAGGTGATCTTACACGTGTTCGTATTATCGCCTTGCTACAGCAAGGACATTTGAGTGGGCAAGAGATTGCTGGAAAGTTAGGACTTAAGCCACCAACAATTACCCACCATATGACAAAGCTGCGAGATGTTGGACTTATAAAAGAACGCCGTGATAAAAATACTATCTATTTTTCTCTTAACACAAAAATATTGGAGATGAATGCTAAGGCTATTTTTACTGTAGGAACAGGAGGCGATTCAAATATGGAAATGTTAGTTACTGAAAAGGAACGTTCAGCTATTATCAATAATTTCTTCACAAAAGATGGAAAACTAAAAACCTATCCTGCACAACGAAAGAAAAAACTTGTGGTACTTGCACATATGATTAAAGGATTAGAATTCGGAAAAGTTTATCAAGAGAAAGAAATGAATGAATATTTAAAGCAATTTCATGAGGATTATGCAACATTAAGACGTGAACTCATTATGTGCCAATATATGTATCGAGAAAATAATCAATATGAGTTAAACCCCGTTGAGTTATGGTGGTTAAAATAAAGGGCGTTACCTAGCGCCTTATTTTTTTAATCATCTAATTAGATGATTACGAAATTAGATACTTATAAAACAAGGGGAATAGCTATGAATATTTCATTTGTAAATGAAGAAAAACAATATCGGCGGTTATTTTTAGCTGGCATTGTAAATGGTATTGGAGATCGATTTAGTTCCGTAGCTGTGCTAGCGATGCTACTACATTTAACAGGTTCAGGATTTGCTGTGGGAATGACTTTAGCAATTCGTCTCATCCCCTCTTTATTTTTCGGACCAATAGGCGGAATGTTGGCTGATCGATTTTCAAGAAAAACAATATTAGTTGTAACAGACCTTATAAGAATTCTATTTGCCTTGTCCTTTCTATTTGTTCAAAGTAAAGAAGATATTTGGATCGTTTATTTTAGTTCATTTATTTTGGCGGCAGGAGAGGCTATATATGGACCAGCAAGAAAATCAGCAATACCTAGGCTTGTTCATAAAAAACATCTTGTAAAAGTAAATAGTTTAGAACAAGTAATGATAGGGATTGTTTTAATCATTGGAGCACTTTCAGGCGGAGTAGTTTCGTCTATTTTCGGACCTAATGTGACTTATTGGTTAAATGCAGGATCATTTTTAGGGGCTGCCGCCATCAACTATACGATTAAGTTTCCAGAGAGTGAAAATGGAAAAAAAGGAGAGAAGTCAGAAAATCTAACCTTCACCTTCAAAAAGGTAGTCTTGATGTCGATTACGGTACAAATTCTTTTTTTCTGTGAGATATTAATTGCTTCAATAAATGGAATTGATAATGTTTTAATTAGCGTTTATGCGATTAACGAGTTCCATCTTGGTGATGTAGGTGTAGGTTTTTTTTATGGTGCATTAGGTATTGGCTTAATCTTAAGCTTTTCTGTTGCAAATCAACTACGAAAAAATTTCCTTGTTGCAGGCTTAGTATGTCTATTGCTTGAGGGGATACTTCAGCTGTTATTAAGTCAAACACATTTAGTAATTTTTGCATTTCTTATGTTTTGCGGGATTGCCTTTATGTCTGGGATTGGCAATGCATGCTTTGATACCATTCTTATGAAAGAAGTTCCTGAACAACATCAAGGAACCATGTTTGGATTATTAGCAACAATCATAAATACCGTATTGGGAATATCTATGTTTATTTCTGGATTGGCATTGCAATACCTTACGCCACGTGCCTTAGGTTTGATTGGAGGTATCGCCTATATTCTTATTGCCATTTCCCTAATTATAACTATTTCAACAAAAGTGTATCGGAAAAGAGGTACCATTTGACCAGTACCTCTTTTCCAAGTCCCTTTTATGCCTCTTCATTTGTAGTAAGAAAAAAATGTTGACCCTAGCATATTCCTACATTTTTCTTACTACGATTGTCAAAAGTTACTTCTCTTTCGTAAATGTGTTTAGAAAACATTTATTTTTTACAATAATTCCCGCCACTTTTAAACAAACTATATTTAGCATTTCATTTACGTATCTAGAAAGGAGCTACTATGACAGCATACATCGCAGAAATATTTGCGACCGCTTTACTTATTATATTAGGAAACGGCGTTGTCGCAAATGTTCATTTAAAAGGAGCAAAAGGGCATAAAACAGGCTGGATGGTGATCGCTACCGGTTGGGGGTTCGCAGTCGGAATTCCTGCTGTTATATTCGGAGGTATTAGCGGAAATCATATTAATCCTGCTTTTACCATTGGTTTAGCACTTAATGGAAAATTCCCATGGGAGAAAGTGGTTCCTTACATCATTGCACAGCTCATTGGTGCGTTTATTGGCGCTGTTATTGTTTGGTTGATGTATAAACCTTTTATGGATGATACAGAAGACACTATAGAAGTGCTAGGCTGTTTCGGCTCTGTCCCTTCTTACAAAAAAACATATTTTAACGCATTCATAACGGAATTCATTGGTACGTTCATCTTAATTTTTAGTGCATTAGGGATCGTACATTCTCCGCTTATGGGAAAGGAACATCTAACAGCTCATGTAGTTATTGGCTTTTTAGTATGGGGACTCGTTCTTTCAGTAGGAGGTCCAACTGGCCCTGCTCTAAATCCCGCCCGTGACATTATGCCTCGTCTGGCTCACACAATTTTGCCAATTAAGGGAAAAGGAAGCTCACACTGGCACTATGCATGGGTACCTGTTATCGCTCCAATTGCCGCCTCTATTATAGCCGTATACACCTACTTTCATCTATTTAAATAATGAATATTGAACTACCCCCACCTACCGTTGCAGAAGTGCACGCTTGAGGTGGGGGTCTTCTCGCCAGATATGATAAAAAAACTTTCGCAAATACAAGTGCGCTTTCTTATTTCCCTTAAAATAATCTACTATTTTCAGTACTCTACTTGTTGGTATGGCAAGGCGGTGTATCTGTAACTTTTGTTTCATACGTTTTATGATGGCCTATATATAAATATATACCTATTATTAATAAAACACTCACTACTATATATGAAAAGATTTTCTTTTTCATTTCATTCTCCTTATTTTATCAATTATGTAACCTACATTAACCAAACCATTTTTTCAAAGTTGGCACTCTCTTTATTACCAGCCAGTCAAGCATCAAAGCCACAAGCAACGAAATACCTACTAGCGGGAACAAGATCCCCAGCATGATAATAAGTATTACTGCTCCTTTCATTAATTTAAAGTTCTTCGGTAAAGAAGGTGCACCTAACGTACCAGATGGCTTACGTTTCCACCACATCATGCAGCCTGTTACAGCAATTCCGATTAATACAAGACAAATTACAAGATCCAATAATTGATTAACTAATCCGAAATAACGCCCTTCATGCAGCGCAATCCCAATAGAAATCGCTTTAGCTAATATTCCATAATCTGCAAATCGCAAATTTGCTAATACCTTTCCGCTGTACTGATCAATATGCAGCGTTGCTTCCCCTTTTGGATTGTCAGGTTTAACGGATAATGTGTACACACCTTTTTCTCCTTTAGGGAATGTAATTGTGTATCCATCTTCTAAATGATTTTTTTCTGCTATTTTCATAATGTCTGCCACCACAAGAGGGGCTGTTTTATTTTCCTTAGATTCTGGAACTGGTAACTTTTCTGCTGCCCAAGGAACATCCGCTACCGCTTTAGATGGAACAGTAGACTGTGGCAAATTACCATCCCATAGTCCTGTCGGGTATCCTGTTTTTGTAGCCGTTGCGATTTTATTAATATAATCTCCCCATAATCCAGACCAAGGAAGTCCTGTCAGTATAAATAGAGAAATGAACAGTGAAAACCAAAACGCCGGAACAGAATGTAAATCCCTTAGCATGATCCTCTTTCCTTTAGAAAACCTTGGAATCAATGTACCAAAAATTGATTTTTTATTGCGCGGCCACCATAAATATAGGCCGGTAATTAACAAAATCATGGCCCAGCAAGCAGCCATTTCTACAATCCGATCTCCTGCCTTACCAATCATCAGCTCGCCATGCATCCGCTCCACTTGGCTCATAAATTTCTCTTCTTTCTTTAAATCGCCTAAAACCTTTCCATTATGTGGGTTTATGAATACCGTCATTGGAACTTTCTTATCTACGATTCCTACTTCTGCTGAACGATCTGACGCAAAAGATGGCTTGTACTTTGTAACAGAAGCACCAGGATACGCTTTTTTGACTGCTTCTATTTGTTCTTCAGCAGTCAACTTTTCTTTTGTAGCTTGTACATAGTAATAATCTTTGTATATAATATTTTCAATTTGTGGTTTAAATAAATAGATAATACCTGTAATTGCTAATAAGATTACAAAAGGTGCAAAAATAATACCAGCATAAAAATGCCAGCGCCACACAGCTCGATATAAAAATTGTGCTTTTGAACTGTCTACCTGAGCTTCATGATCTTCAGTAGAATGATTTACTGTTTGTTGTTTTGCAAACATATTTCGTTTTCCCCCTAAATGATACTCGTTCTTCCTTATTTATCCCGCTATTTGTGGGCAGTAAGACCCCCACTGACGGAAGTTTCACTTTATAAAAACTTATAAGACTATAATTTCGATTTTTAATATATCGAATATATGTGAACATTTTGTGAGGATTCTTCAAACTTATTTGCAAGATTTCTATATAAATACAAATTAAAAAATCGACATAAAAAACCTCTTTCTTTTTAGGCGTGAGGGAGTATCTAGCCATGCATAGAAGCGGTCAGGGCTTTTTCCTACCACATGCAAGGTTTCAGACAAAAGGAGAAAGCAAGTAGCGGTCATGCTGTATTCTGCATAGTAGTGACTTACAAAGAAAAGCGGAGCCGACTGTTTAGGCCCGTTGGCTAAGGTTCTTTCACACAGAAGGTGTTTTTTACCTTCTTGTGCGGAAGGTTCTTAGACATGAGAGCCTAGGAGGCAGAGCTAAACAAAGATGCCGAAAAATTAAAGTAGATTTATATACGTTCACTTTCAATAAGCACGAAAGACCTTACATACACGATCGTACATAAGGTCTTTCTCTCAGCATTATATTTTCGGCAATACCATACCTTTATACAATTGTACTGTTATCCAGTAATATGCAAGATAAATGAAGACAAATAAACTAATTGGCATCCAAATTTCCACATACGGATCAAGTAAAATGAATGAAAATAGATTCATGCCAACTAACACATGAGCAATTCCAACAATCCCAGGAAATAAGAAGATGAAGAATACTTCTTTATAGATGCTGCGAGAGAGCACTCCTTTTCGAACACCAATTTTTCGAAGCATGGCATAGCGACGTTTATCTCTAGATGCTCCTGTTAAAATTTTAAACATAAGCGAACTAGCCATCATCGCAAGAAAAGAAGCGCCTAGGAAAAACCCCATAAACATTGTACCGCTCATAAAAGTATACATATACTGATACGTCGTCATTTTCGTTTGCATCGGTACTTCTTCCCCGATATTTTTTTGTGCAACTTCTTTTTGTCGTTGATCTATTTTTGTAAGAATCGGTTTATATTTTTGCAAATTATCTACGCGAATTAAAAGGAGTGAGTGCACTGTTCCTTGTAATTTTTCATAATTTTCTTTATTAGCGATGCGAAGCGGCTTTCCGCCAAATTGATTGTAACTAATTTGAAATTCACGAACGAGTGCATCCTCCCATTGCCCAGGCATACTTGGATATTGCTGCGTTTCCCGCTTCTCAAGCGATGTGTATATTGGTTCAGGAAGTCCCTCACTTACACGAACACGGATTGGCTCTTTACTTTTCTTTGCACTTTTGTGATCCGAAATAAGCGGTGGCTGATTAAGTAAATCGTCACGTAAAAAGTAAACCGCTTCGTTATTTTCTTTATAAGAATATTTCTTTTCTTCTATAATGTTCATTTGCTTTAATTCTTTTATCTCTTCTGCATTTGGATCATGAATCGTCGCATCATACACTCGCGAAAATTCCGTTGTCATTCCAACATTTTTTTGAAACGCCATCCCAGCTGTCATCGCACCAGCACCTAGTGCAATCAACATAGAAACTGTCCCTAATACTCTTGATAAACTATTAATTCGAAAACGTAGCTGTGCAAGTGTAAAGCTATTAAGTCCTGCTTCGTTTCTTTTTTTATTTCTTTTTAACATCGTAACAAGTAAAGGCAATAATGAACCAAATATAAAATAAGTTCCCATTGTCGTACAAATTGTTGCAACTATAAGTCCCATTTCCTGCAATTCATTCACATGAATAATCGAGTAATATCCAATGCCTAGCATCAATATTCCAAGCACCGTAAAAACCGTAATACGAAGTTTACTTTTTTCTACCTCATCTTGCGTTTCATCTTCTCGTATAAGCTCTAATTCTGTTTTGCGCAGAAGACGAATGCTATTAATCATCCCTGTCACTGCAAAAAGAACAAAGAAGAAAAGTAACGTTGCAATTAAAGCAGGAACATAAAACGCCTCGTATCCCTTCGCTGATACATCCATACCTTTTATAAGAACCTTCCCTACCGCACTTGCTAATCCAATCCCCACTACATTTCCAATCATTAAAGCAACCATTCCAAGCCCCAATGTTTCGATAAAAAGCAGCTGTGCAACCTTTTTCTTTTTTGCACCAAGCATCATATACATTCCTAATTCTTTTCGGCGCAGTGTAAGCAAAAATGAATTTGCATAAAGAATGTAAAATAAAGTAATAAACGAAAGTAACACAGAACCAACCCCAAAGACAATACGAATGCTGCTAATAATACTATTTTCTTTCGTAAATTCAGTATTTAAAGCCATCGTTTGAAACATATAAAAAATACTTATACTAACGATAAGACCAATTAACAAAACAAGATAATCTTTCATCATCTTTCGTATACTATGTATCGATAATTTCAGTAACATGTCCTCATCTCCTTATATCGCTTCCTTGGAAGAACTCATTTTTCCAAGCACATTTAAAATATCTTGATAAAATGCTTCTCTACTTCCATTGCGGTGAATTTCCTTATAAAGCAATCCATCTTGGATAAATAAAATACGTTCACAATAACTTGCACTAAACACATCATGCGTTACCATCATAATGCTAACGTGATGATTTTCATGTAAATCATGCATCGCTTCTAATAAACTTTTCGCATTTTTACTATCAAGTGCTCCTGTTGGTTCATCTGCAAGAATAATTGCTGGATTATGTACGAGTGCACGAGCTGCTGCTGTACGCTGCTTTTGACCACCAGAAACTGCAGTTGGGTATTTCTCTAAAATTGCTTCTATCCCAAGTTTTATCGCTACCTCTTGTACTTTTCCTGCAATTTCTTTTGAAGACACTCCTTGCAGTGACAACGGCAATGCAATATTTTCATAAATTGAAAGGTTTTCAAGAAGATTAAAATCTTGAAAAATAAATCCTAGCTTTTGCGCTCTAAAATCAGATAATGCATTTCCTTTCATATTCACAATGTCTGTTCCAGCAATTTCCACCGTACCACTAGTCGCTTGATCAAGTGTCGAAATCACATTCAACAACGTCGTTTTCCCTGATCCCGATGGACCCATGATCCCAACAAACTCACCTTCTTTTACCGATAACGTTATTCCTTTTAATACCCTTGAGTGGTTTTCATTTCTCTTCCCATATACTTTTTCTACTTGATTTACCTCTACTACAGCACTTTTCATAACTTCATCCCCTATCTCTTAGTATCTATTCGTATCTTCTCAAAAATTTTTTAAGTTTCTTGTAGGTAAATTCTTAAGAATTCTTAAGATTTACTATATACAAATTAAAAACCTCTTTCTTTTTTGGGGAGACGAGAGCATCTGGCCATGCATAGAAGCGGTCAGTGCCTTTTCCTGCCACGTGCAAGGGTTAAAACAAAGAGAGAAAGCGTGTGCAGGTCATGTTTTGTTTTGCATAGCGGAGACTTATATATCAAAATTTAAAATGGATTTATATAGAACACCTAACAAAAAATGAGCTTGGCATCATACCAAACTCATTTTTTATTATGCAATATTCTCTTTTTGTTCTATTTCATAATCAATCTCTAGAAACTTTGCGCCAAACAGCCACATTTGATGATGTGCTGTTAACATTGTTGCATCCTTCTCTTTTATCGTAAACGTTTCTGTGAGTGGTAAGCGAATCGTAAAGAAGCGGCTATGTAAATAAATCCCCTCATCCCCTCTTGCACTATTCCTTAATCGACTCGTAATAATAAGATGTTTCTTATCATTACGCAGTTTTAAAATGCCCGTCATATTTGCATACGGTAATGGCAATGCAATATTCATGTATGTTTCCTCGTTATATTCATGCTGAGAGTAGAGTGCGACAAAGATTGTTTCATTCAGTTCGTTTTTTCGAACCCACGCTCTAACGTCATTTCTACCGTCTTTTTCATCTTTTATAGCAACAATTTCCCCATACATCCTCCCTAAGCGATTTCCCATCCCTAAATGAATTTGTTGTACACGTCGGCTTATTTTTTCATACAAAAAAGCAAATGGCCAAAACCAGCGTGACCAGTGAATAGTTGCTTTTAACTCATATTCTTTCGTGTTCTCATAAAAATCAATAATAAGTGGTGATACATTCTTTGTATTAAACTGTTTACTATCAAAATCTATCATGTTATTTATAAGACCTGTATATTCGTTCTTCTCTATTAAGCTATTTTCTAATAAAACATTTTCTCCAATTTTCATCTTTCCTTTTATACGACTCATCGGTTTTCCATAATGAATATATGTCGGTGCAGCCTTTTCAATCATCCAGCCAATACAACCAGGTAATGCTACGCCCACTCCGTTTACAACTCCATGAATCCAAACCATTTGCGCAATCGTAATCGTCATGACATGCTTAAAGTTGCCATATGAATAGAAAAGCGAGAAAAGAATAGTTACCATAAGTGTACTAGACGAGATGATAAGAAGAATTTTTGCACTCTTTGAAGTAAACTTTGTTTTCCATACAAAAATCCCGTAAATATAAAGGGAAATAAGATAGAGTAACACTGCAAAAAATTCAAATGTTCTTGAATATGTAATCCCAATTGCAACTGTCATTGGTGAAATAATCATAATGAACATAGCGGTTGTATACAACTTACTTTTCTCTTGTTGTTTCCTCCCTAACAAACCGGCAAACAAGGGAAGTAAAAAAGCAGAATAATGAAAATGGGCTGCTGTGAGTAAGACGATATCTGAGCTAAACTGCATAATTGGTATATTTACTACAGAGGCAAAGAACCAAAAGCCACCTAAAAATAAATATATAAATCCACTATCAATTGCAGTTTCTTCTAACGATTTCCATCCTCTTTCTAATAACCGGCATACTCCAAACAGCGCAATAATACCCGTGTATATAAACCAAATTATCGCAAATAGAAAATAGTTTGTTACAAAAGCAAGCATTGCACTTATTGCTGCAATCGGATAAAAAAATGCTGCGAGCTTATAACAAAATAGTTCGTCTCCGTCTCTTTTTTTCTTATCTACAATAGAAAACACCATCGGGATAAATACAAGAATAGACAATAATATAATTAATTCAACAGGGTGCATATTTGGCCATTCTAATATGAGAAAAATAACATAATAGATGCAACCAATTATTATATTTCGCATAAATTTATATCCCTTTCTCTAAACGTTCCCTTATAGGAGAAAAGCGGTCCTAATAATGGATTTTGTACTTGTACATGTATCCGATAACAATCTAATTCATCATCATAACTTTCTATAATCTTTGCCTGTCCATATAAAAACTTTGGCAACGGAATCTTCATTCCGCATAAGTAGAACCATTGTTTTTTAGATGAAATATGCATCGCTCCTTTTGCATCAACGTGAAACGCTAGCGTCGATACGAGCAAATGCGGTTCACCAAAATAATCGACAATTTCATTTTGTTTACCATTCAAATACATAACAGCATGAAAATAACGCTTTTTTTCACCGAACAAAAACATTCGATTCCATCTTACAAATATCTCTCCTTTACTGTCTTTCTCTGCTTTATTTTGGATAATAAATGGTACTTCTGTCCCTCTTTCTGAAAAGAACATCCGGAATTTTGCTGCTACTTTTAAAAACATTCTTACAGCAGCAGAACCTTCTGTAATTTCGTCCATCCTCCCTTCACCTGTAAAACTATATTCTTCTGTAATTGCATACCGTTTTTGTAACTTTGGGTGTAACTGATGATAGGATTCTTCTAATAATGTTTCGTAAATGGAAGTCAATTTTCTACTCCTTTCTACTTCTCTTACAATTCTTCGCTTGCGGTAAGTTATTGCTATTCAGATAACCGATTATTGAGAGTCCAATTAATATGATGTTTAACGTAATCGGATTAAAAGGTTGCATAAAGCTAGCGATATTTGTAAATCCCGCCGCAGCTGTCAATATTAATATTATAAAAGTGTGAAGAAAAAATAATTTCTGTTTTCGGAAAGGTAACAACCAGATCACCCCAAACACAATTTCCAAAAATCCAACCATTTTAATTATTACGGCAGCATAATTTTCTGAAACAATAAGCTTGGAAAGCATCTGTACCTCTTCTGGATGAGTATATAAAATTTTCGGAATAAGACCTTGATAGATCCACACAAAAGACAACAAAAAGCAAATGAGATAATATGTAATAGCTCTTTTTAATAATAAACGCGGATGAAATCCTTTTTCTAACCACAATTTCAAGGCATCAAAACTCCAAGCTGTTGCCCACCCTAATAACGGACGAAATATATATGAATCTATAAATCTTCCTATACCTCCAAACCTCGTTTCATAATCATACTGCGTTTCAAAGCGAACCTTATTCTCATTCGGTGTATACTTCCAATAGCCTCTCCCTACCGAAATTAACGAAAGCTTACTATCTGTCCAAAATTTCAGTGACGAAATGCGTTCCCCGCCTTCTTTTTGTAATTCTCCTATTGATTCTCCTTCTCCAGCAATTTCAAGTCCGAAACCAATTTTTGTTTTATATAAAAAACGCTGTGGTTCGTCTTGATTCTTCTCTAAATACGATATTTCTGTAAACCGTGCATCCCATTCCGTATGTATCTTTGGATCTTGTGTATACTTCCAAAGTTCATCCATTGTAGTTTCTATTTCGGTTTTTACATAAATGGGGTTTTGTTTTTTCATTCCCACTCCCCCGTCCATATGTGAAATTTGTAATATTTACCCCTTTCAACCACATTTCATATCATTTTCATTTTACCAATAAACCATTTTAATTTTCAAAATTTTTATAACCCACTTGATTTCTCTCAACATTTTGATTACTATAGAACAAATGTTACAAACAACTTCATACAACCAATTACTCTCGCCTAATGACGTGAGATAGAGGTCGCAACTTTTATGAGTATTCTATAGGAGACACAGAGATTGTCAGTGAATGTAGATGAAAGGAAAAGTTGCCGAAATGTATATGTGCCTCTGAGCATATACATTGGGGCTGTTTTCGAATAGAAACAGAACTGTCATATATACAGCGGTGTATATATGAAGAGCTATCTACAAAAAAGAGAGATCATGTTTTTTTATGATCATCTTCTTTTTTGGCGGTTTTTTTATTAGCTCCGTTTTCTGTTTCCTTTTTCCTGTAATAGCACCATCCTCACCTATTTGAGATGGTGTTTTTTATTTGCTTTCGATAACTTACAGGAAGATCTATATTTCCCATCTTATGTTTAACAACATTTTTCCTAATTTATTTATCTATATTAACTTGAAAGAGGGCTCTTATCATGGAGATTATTGTTCAAAAATTTGGTGGTACATCTGTCGGAAATATCGAACGGATTCAACATGTTGCCGATTTGATCATTGAGGAATATGAAAGAGGACACGGAATTATAGCGGTCGTTTCTGCAATGGGACATAGTACAGATGAATTAGTATCTTTAGCTGCTAGTATTACAGATCAACCTAGTAAACGAGAAATGGACATGTTACTTACAACAGGTGAGCAAATTTCAATTTCTTTATTAACAATGGCCTTGCAAACAAAAGGGTATGAGGCAATTTCATTCACTGGCTGGCAAGCTGGTATTACAACAGAGCCCGTACACGGCAGCGCAAGAATTATCGACATAAATATAGAGCGCATTCAATCTTATGTACAAAAAGGAACGATTGTTGTTGTAGCTGGTTTCCAAGGATTAAGCAGAGATCAGGAAATTACAACGCTTGGCCGCGGCGGTTCTGATACAACTGCAGTTGCGTTAGCTGCAGCATTACAAGCAACAAAATGTGATATTTATACTGATGTAACAGGTGTTTATACAACTGATCCTCGCGTTGTAAAAGACGCTTACAAATTAGATGAAATTTCCTATGATGAAATGTTAGAACTTGCAAATTTAGGCGCTGGTGTACTTCACCCAAGAGCAGTCGAATTTGCAAAAAATCATAACGTTATGTTAGAAGTTCGCTCAAGCATGGAACAAGAAAACGGAACAATCGTAAGGGGAGAATGTAACATGGAACAACAATCAATCGTAAAAGGCATTGCATTTGAAGATAATATTACACGTGTAACAATGAAAGGCCTACAAGCAGGAAAACTTTCCGCAGTCTTCTCTACATTAGCAAGTGCTCATATTAATGTAGACATTATCATTCAAAGTATTACAAATGAAGGAACTGTACATTTATCCTTCTCTATTCATTCAAATGATTTAAAAGAAACACTAGCGGTTTTAGAAGAAAATCGTGAATCTATGCAATATGAATCTGTAGAGTATGAAAACCATTTAGCAAAAGTATCGATCGTTGGATCAGGTATGGTATCTAATCCAGGTGTCGCTGCGAAAATGTTCTCAACATTACAAGAAGAAGATATTCCCATTAAAATGGTAAGTACATCAGAAATTAAAGTATCTGTCGTAATCGACCGCCATCATTTAGTAAAAGGTGTCGAAGCACTTCATGAATCGTTTATGGCAAAAATTAAGCGTTTTGCATCAGTAAATTGAAAAAAACAAGGACCGACTCCAAAAGTACGTAGGTGCTTTTCGGAGATCGGTTCCTTCTTACTTATCCGCCGATATATCGGCGGAAATGGTACTTTTATCGGCGCTTTTTACAATATATCGACCGTTTCTTAAAATATATCGGCGATTCGACACAATATAAAGATTTTCCAGCAATATTCGACATGAAAAATAGTCTAGTCTCTAAAGCTCGGTCTTTTAGAACAAGTGAATGTTTTGCTTTTTGCACTCTTCGCGCATTTCATCTGGCCACACTGAAGACTGCACTTCACCAATATGTGCTTTACGTAAAAAGTACATGCACATTCTTGATTGTCCAATGCCACCACCAAGTGTTAACGGCAGTACATCTTCTAAAATTCCTTTATGGAAATCGTATTCACGTTTGAAGTCTTCCCCTGTTATTGTTAATTGTTCATCAAGAGATTTGCTGTCAACGCGAATGCCCATCGATGATAACTCAAATGAAGACTGCAATACTGGATGCCAGAATAAAATATCTCCGTTCAATTTCCAATCATCATAGTCCGATGCGCGTCCATCATGTTTTTCCCCAGAGCAAAGCGCCCCGCCAATCCCGCTAATAAAGACGGCACCGTGTTCTTTCGCAATCGCATGCTCACGATCCTTCGGTGTTAATTCTGGGTATTTATCCTCAAGCTCTTGTGATGTGATAAATACGATATCTTCTGGTAAATACTTACCAAGGAACGGATATTTTTCAAACAAATAGCTCTCTAAATCTTTGAATATTCCGTAAATTATCCGTACTGTTTCTTGTAAATAATCTACTGTACGCCATTCTTTTTGAATAATTTTTTCCCAATCCCATTGATCCACGTAAATAGAATGCGTTGCATCCAATTCTTCATCGCGGCGAATTGCGTTCATGTTTGTATATAACCCTTCACCAGCTTCATATCCATATTCATGCAAAGCGAATCGTTTCCATTTTGCTAGTGAATGTACAATTTCTAACTCTTCTCCTGAATGCAGCATATCAAATTCAATTGGGCGCTCCACACCGTTTAAATGATCGTTTAATCCTGATTTTTTCGTTACAAATAATGGTGCAGATACACGGAATAACCCAAGACGTTTTGATAATTGCTCTTCAAAAAATGTTTTAACTTCCTTAATTGCGATTTGTGTTTCTCTTACTGTCATTAATGTTTGATACATGATGTTTTCCTCCTAAAATGTTTTGATGTAATGAGGAAAGAAACCAATAAAAAAAGCCCTTCTTTCCCAAAAAACTGGGACGAAAGACTTTGGTTCCGCGGTACCACCCAAATTAGCAACAGAGGTTGCTCACTTATCAGTACGGAGATTAGAGATAACTCGATACTGTTCTTCTTGTAACGGCGAAGTTCCCGGCTAAGTCTACTTTCCTAAAAAGGATTTCGGTTAGCGACTCCAGGAGGTTCTTCATAACAGGCTTCGTATCAGGCTCACACCATCCCTGACTCGCTTGGACTACGTCCTATTACTACTCTTCCTTTCACAGTCATTTTACTGTCACATCTCTGAAACATTTTATTAAAGTTTATTCTATACAAAAAAATAAGAAAGTCAACAAAAATTTTTAAAATATTTTTCAATTCTTTATTTTGTGTATTCACAAAATAACATGTGTCACACTTCAACAAATTATCGTGTCTTATTAATAAAGACTAAATATAAAGGAGGATCTCCATGAGTAATTTAACAAATAAAGTTCCTGAATGGTTATACATATTTGTATTTTGCACTGCTGGGATCAGTGTCGTTTCTCAAGGATTCATCATGATTCCAATCGAAAGTCAACTTATATTCTATTTTCAAATTCCTAAAAATGTTGCCTATCTCTCAAGCAGCATATTTTCCATTTTCTACGCCATTGGATTCTTAATTTTCGCTCCTCTATCCAATCGATTTGGGAAGAAAAATATATTAGTTCTCGGTCTATTCGCTTTGTCCTTTTGTACGCTGACGATTAGCTTTTGCAAAGTATACAACTTATTTTTGTTTCTTAGAGCTTTGCAAGGACTAGTAGCAGCTACGTTTACGCCTTTAGCGCTTGCATATGCATTCGAATTGTTTATTCCAGAGCGTCAAGGCTATGTTATTGGGATTTTAAGCACAGTATTTACCATGTCTAGCCTATTAGGACAAATACTCAGTAATTGGTTTATATCTCAATACGCTTTTCCTAGTCTTTTTTATTTTTTCGCTTTCATTCATCTTTTATGTGGGGCAATTTTATATTTCATTCTGCCTGCATCTATCAAAAGTAATCGTCCATTATCTATGGCATACTGGTTTGATATGTTTACATTATTTCGAAATCGTTACATGGCAATTTGTCTTGCGATTACCTTTACGCAGTTTCTTTCATTCGTTGCCATTTATAGTTCTTTACATCACTTATTAATCCAAATGTATCACCTTACAAGTCATGAAATTTTGCTCTTTCAATGCCTTGGCATAATCGGAATGTCTATTTCTCCTTTTATGAATAACTTTATTACACGTACGAAAGCCCCAAGAATGATGACATTAGGACTTATAATCACGTGCACAGGAGTACTTTTGTTCTTGAAATGGGATCATATTTATTTTCTCTCTATCACTACAATCCTATTTGGGGCAGGAATTTCAATCGTACTACCTTCTATCATTTTTCATATTGGACAAATAAGCGGGAAGGAAAAAGGAGTTGCAATGGCACTTTATACATTTACTTTATTTTTAGGATCTAGTATAGGCCCGTATATCGGGACAAAAATGATGTTTAAATATGTTGTACTTACTATTTTCTCTATCTTATTTTTGTCTATCCTAACATCACTTTTTTTACGAAAAAAGCAACACCATTTCTGCGAAAAGATACCAGTTAATCAAAATGATTAGTTTGCAAACAATATAAATAAGAGTTGCTCTAACAGTTCTCTCACAACTTTTAGAACAACTCTACGCCCTTAACGTTGTATAATAACGCGCCCCAGCTTATCAGGATTTACAACATAAAAAATTTGTTCAATCTGATTCGTATTTTGCTTCCAAGCAAAACTGAAGACACCGACGACCTCTTCATCTTTTAATATGAGAACGCCTGGCTCATTGTTTACTATGACTGCTTGTGCTTTTTTTCCTATGAAAAATTTTGTAGCAATTGCAGATAACAAACTCAGCACGCGCTCTTTACTAATAATTTGATTAATAGCTGTAACAACATTCCCTCCTCCATCTGCAATAAGGGTTACATCGCTAGTAAGAATCGCTGAAATTTCTTGAACGTTGCCTCTCGATAAGGCAAAAATAAACTTATGAATTTGCTCTTGTTGAATTTCGTATGATGTAGAATTTTCATCAAAAGATACATTCATTTTCTTCTTCGCACGGCTAAACACTTTACGGCAATTCATCTCCGTTATATGGAGTAAGTCTGCGATTTCACTATGTTTTAAATCTAACGCTTCTTTTAGAACATAAACCGCTCGCTCTGTGGCCGAGAGTTTTTCCATAAGAACAACAAATGTATAATGTAGTTGGTCATCTTGCATGATTTCCTCTGAAGGATCCCATTTCATGTCCTGTACAATCGGCTCTGGCAGCCACGTACCAACATAAGTTTCTCTTTTTTTTCGGCTTGATTACAATTCATTAATACAACGATTTACAACCATTCTACTTATATACGACTTTATATTGTTAATATCGGTTAAGTGAATCTCATTCATCTGTAGCTTTAGAAATGTATCTTGAACAATATCTTCAGCATCACTTATCGATCCAAGCATTTTATATGCAATAGCAATAAAATAAGATTTGTATGCTATATACAATTTATTTATGTCTAAATGATGTTCTTCCACCTTACCCCTCCTCGAAGCTAACTCACCCAAATTTTAGCATTATATACAACCACAAATACCCTAGAAAAAATTTCCTAGGGCCTACCTATGCAAATTTCTCAAAAGATATTTTAAAAAAATAATATTTATAACAAAATTACTAACTGGATGAATCTGTTTTGATTTTTTTATTACACGTGGCAGACAAGGGGGCTGACCGCCTTGGTGCATGACCAGACGCTCTCGCTTACCTAACAATTTGTATATAATAATAGATTCTACAAATGATATTGAAACCCTTTAAACCAAAAAGGATGAATGGGCTCCCACCCATATTCTTTTCGAGCTTTAGTATTAGAAGCGCCGCGCTCACCACGATTACTACTAACTTGAAAAGAAGGCTCAGGTGCACCGATGGCAGAAGCATAAACAGGCAACCAAACATGTCCTGGTGCAGGATGGTCATCGACAATATTGACCGGACCAGATGGCCAATCTAGTGCCAGTAGTGCTGCTCTTGCTGCATCGTCTACATGTAGAAAAGAAGCTACACCATCAGTTGCTGCCATTTCTTGTCGTCGTACTTGATTCGCAATCATTCCATCTATTGCATACCAAGTTCCCGGACCATAGAGCGTTCCGTAACGAAGAATCACAAATTCCGGCATTTGAGACACCTTTTCTTCTAACGTCATAATACCTTCTATCGTCGTTTTTCGCGGAAACGGTGCTGTAATGTCTAACATGTCTTCTTCTGTAGCAGGTCCCTCTCCCGGATCATATGCCCATGAAATGCTTTGTGCAATCATTCGACGAACTCCTGCTGATTTTGCAGCATCTACAAGATTTTCTGTCCCCTCCATTCGCATCTTTGCATTATCTACCGAACTCCCTCCACTTAACGATGTAAGTTGATGAATCACTACATCTGGCTGACT
The DNA here is from genome assembly GCF_900116295.1 of Bacillus sp. 103mf. Taxonomy (GTDB): domain Bacteria; phylum Bacillota; class Bacilli; order Bacillales; family Bacillaceae_G; genus Bacillus_A; species Bacillus_A bruguierae. Next base: position 213,258 of record NZ_FPAF01000003.1, on the reverse strand, counting down.
ATTTTGCAATGCAGTGAATACAGCATCTCGATCAAATGCATCGGCCACCACGGGCTTTGCACCCAATTTTGTAATTGTGCTTGCCTTTGATTCATCACGAATCATTCCGAACACATCGTGGCCCTCCTGTACTAACAAAGGAATTAAAGAGCGTCCGATTACACCAGTTGCTCCGGCAAGAAAAATTTTCATTTCTATTCCTCCCTAATACGTTTTTTAAAATTTAATAATTCGGCACCTTTAGAATGAAAAAACGACTATAAAATGTACTCTTTTTTTCACGTCCATATTTAAGACAAATTGATCATGTAATGTGTGACATAACTATAAAGTGAAACTTCCGTCAGTGGGAGTTTTCTTCATCCCCCACTGACGGTTAGTTGAACCAATCGGGCTTTTACGGGCAGTTATCCCCCACCTATCTTCCTCGTTTCTCTCTGAATCTTGAGGTGGGGGTCTTACTGCCCGTTAATGCGGGATAAATATAATCACAAAATTTTTCATATCTCGAACTTTTTTCTTTTTATGCAACGCGAAACTAAAATATAACAATTCATATATTTTTTTTAAAAAACAATACTTAAATGTTTGTCACACCCAAATACATATATTAATCCTTATATAGTTAAATTTATAACTATTCTTTTATTCTTGTAGAAGTAGTTTTTTAAAATATCAGCAAAAATTAAAAGAGTCCTAACTGTGAAGGACTCTTTTTTCTAATTTAAAAGATTTCTATTAGCGGGATGAACCTGAGGATTTTGCGCATTACTGTCCGTATTATGATATACTATTATATCCTGCTGTTCATTTTGATGAGCAACTGTCGGAAAGGAAAAAGTCATAAATTAGAATTTTATTTCAGAGATTTATTGACTACTGTGGAAACAGATTTGCTATACAATAATAACGGAGTGATTATATGAGTAAAGGTAAAGGTAAAGGTGGAACAGGTAGAGGAACAGGCAGTAAGGGCTGGAACCGATGGAAAGCCAGTGCCAACAAAAAGAAGAGTGCCAAACCTTATACAAGCAAAGGTGTTAAAAAAGCAGGTGGCGCAAAGACAAATAGTAATACAGGTGACAAATCCGAAAGATAGGGAGGACTGCTATTTCCGCTTGGTATCTTTCGTGTAAGTGTAAGATAGATGTTGTGTGGGTTTATTTTGCGAAGAAAAGCAAAGATTTAAAACAACAAAACAAGTGATACACTGCCATCGCTCCTATTTTCCAAGCCGGACTTGTGTATCTGGAACGACCGTATGTGAAAGATGTTTGCATTAGACATTTTGCTGGATTCTATAGTTATAAATGGGCGTATATGAAACAGTAAAAGTGATATACAAAAAGATGTTTGCCACAAATAAGCAAACATCTTTTTCTTTTACCGTACTTTATCCACTTAATCGTCTTCAGTCAATCGCTTCACTTCAAAATACAACACTTGAATAAATTTCTTCGTATTAATTCGTGTATGACCAGTCGATGATAATGATTCGTTTGTTAACTCTGTCATTCGTTTACGCACAATTGTAAAATCAAAAAATTTTGGAGCATAGCTTTCAAATTTGGGATTCGAAAAATCTGTTAAGCCAAGAGAAGCTAAGTGATTAAGCGATTGATAAATTGCTCGGCGCACCCTTTGTTCTGAAGCTTTTCTCTCTTTATCAATCTCACCTTCCGAAGCCATTTCACCTAACTTTTTGACCGTAATATGTTGAAAAATATCTTTTAATACTGGAAAACCGTGTTCAAAGGTTTCCTTCTTTTCATATTGATATAAGTATTCCAGCATACTTAGTAAATCTTTACTTCCGTTCTCCCCAGCAATCCCTAGTTCCGCTAATAAAAAATGGCCAGAATCAGCAATTTTTTTCTCTTCTAGCCCTGATTCAATACGCCCTTTTGGTTGTTCCCATTGAAATACATTGTTTAGTGATTTTTGAATATCTTGAATAGACCGTTCCAGACGAATACGCTCTATCACTTTTCGCACAACAGATACAACTTCAATTTTATTGAGAGGTTTTGTAATATAATATTCAACACCAAGGGAATAAGCTTCACCAATTAATTGTTTTGATTCTACTTGAGAAATCATAACCACTTTCCCCGCAAACGACGGGACGATGTGCCGAACCGTTTCAATTCCGTCGCGAATTGGCATTAATAAGTCAATAAATAATATATCTACTTTTTTAAAATTTAATTTTTCCCCTTCTACAAAAGCCCCATCTTCTTCTTCTCCAACTACTTCTCCAAGGTCTTCATCTTCAATAATTTGCGCTAACATAGAACGAAATACTTCGTCATCATCTACGATGTAATAAAACATAGACTCATCCTTCCTTAGTCAGGCTAGATTCCGGCAACCGTACAATAAATTTGCAGCCTCTTTCAGCGTCTCTGTCTTGTAGTATAACCTCTCCCCCAAGTTCCGTCACCATCTCTTTTATATAAGATAAGCCAATTCCTGTTGACGGTGTTCCAGTTTGGTCATATTTTGAAGTAAAACCAGGCTTAAATACTAGCTCCTTATATTTCCCCGAAATACCCGGACCATCATCTATTACTTCAAACGTGACAACCGCTCCTTGCTTCTTAACATGAATTGTAATTGTACCAACGCGATCAATCGCTTCTACAGCATTTGCAACTAAATTATTTAAAATCGACAAAACGGTATATACATGATATTGCGTATGTTCCCCTTCTATCTGTTTAGAAAATACGATTTCCTTTTGTAATAACTGTGCGTATTTCTCGTTAATTCTTATAATCATTTCCGCCAGTTCATTTCCATTTATATATTCCGAAAGATTTTTATCTAAAAGAAGTTTAGATAACCCTGCAAAAATTCTTTGGTTATCTTTTTTTATTTCGTGTACCTCTCCTGCAATTTTCAGCGCGTTCTTACTATACAGCTCTATATCACTTCCAGCACTTTCTTGCTGCTGTAAATTCCGATATAATTGGTATGCTTCTTGTGTGATCCTTTCAGCATCTTGCAGCGTTTTCTTCAAATGAACAGATTCTACATACAAGTTAGAAAGATGCATAAACATCTTTTCATTTTCTTTCCGAACCTGCGCTTCTTTTAATTTTGTCTCATATAAACTCATCATATTTAAAAAACCGAGCGCAAAAAAACTACGGAAAGTAGCAATAATAATAATTTTATTGACTTCTGAAACTGTAATCATCGTGCTCAACACAAAAATATGATAAAAAGCAAGTTCGGCCATACTTGAAATAATTTCAATCGTAATGCCAAAACATCCGATTAAAAATGGTTTTTGATGAAATTGATTTACTTTGCATATTGAAAAAAGACTTCCATATACGAAATAATAAAAGAAGACTGGATAACGCATACAAAAGGAGTCTGAAAAATGAAAAGAACCTTGCAGCATCCAGTCAAGGCCAATTCGAAATATTACTACAGATGCCCCAACAAGAATTCCTGCTATAGCAGCTGGAATTTTTCTTAAAAATAATAGTAAAAAGAAGAAAATCGGTGTTCCAAAGCTAACACGAAACGTATCATTAAATGGATGAAAGTTCAATTCTCCAGCTACTGGAACAATCAAAATTAAAATAATTAAAAGTGAAATATCTTTTTTCCACAATTGATGCCAGTTCAAACACGTCACTTCCCATTATCTAGTATTGAAACATAATAAGGAAAGCCCGCTTATTATATAAACGGGCTTTATTCCTATACTGTTACCTTTTCAACTGCTTTTATTTGACGATAAACAGGTTGCCACATTGCATCTTTTACAGCCTTCCTGATATCGTTATCACTTAATACCTCACGAGCAACACCTTCAGCAACTGCCGCTTTTGCTACTTCAAGAGCAACAATCTCTGAAATATTACGCAGCTCTTCTACTTCTGGAAGAATTGGTGCACCAGGTTGACTTGTATCTACCATACTCGCTACCGCTTCTGCTGCCGCTGCAAACATGCCATCTGTCATTACACGAGCACGAACAACATTTGTACCAAGACCAAGACCTGGGAAGATAAGTGCATTGTTAGATTGCCCAATTATATAAGTAACTCCATTATATGTAACTGGATCGAACGGACTACCAGTTGCAACAAGCGCTCGCCCTTCTGTCCAAGAAATTAAATCGGCTGGTTTCGCTTCCGCAAGAGGCGTTGGATTAGACATTGGTAAAATAATTGGTCGTTCCACATGTGCTGCCATTTCTTTTACTATTGCTTCTGTAAATGCACCAGCAACTGTTGACGTCCCGATTAAAATAGTTGGTTGTACATGTTTTACAACTTCAGCAAGACCAATCATTTCTGATTGCTGCCATTGTTGGACTTCAGACTTTTCACGTGCATAAGGACGTTGGAAATCAAGAAGATCATCCATATTATCAGTAAGTAAACCATTACGGTCAATACACCAAAAACGGCGGTTTGCTTCATCCTTTGATAAACCTAAGCGCACCATTGCATCACGTACTTGATCTGCAATTCCAACTCCAGCAGTACCCGCACCAAAGACTACAACGCGATGTTCACAAAGTGGAATACCTGAAGCCTTCACAGCTGATAACACAGCTGCCAGTGAAACAGCCCCAGTTCCTTGTATATCATCGTTAAATGTACATACGCTATCGCGATATTTGTCTAAAATTTTACGTGCATTACGTGTACTAAAATCTTCCCAGTGCAGCAATGCATTCGGAAACTTATTACATACAGCTTTTACAAACAAATCAATAAATGTATCATACGCTTCTCCCGTTACACGTGGATGGCGATTTCCGATATAAAACGGATTATTTAATAAATCTTCATTGTTTGTACCAACATCTAAAATAACCGGTAATACACGACTTGGATCAATACCAACTGCTGCTGTATAAACAGCTAGTTTTCCAATGGCAATATTAATACCACCTACACCCCAGTCTCCAATTCCTAAAATACCTTCACCGTCTGTTACAACGACTAAATCAATATTTTCTGCAGTTGCACCAATGTTAGAAAATGCTTCCTCAATACCATTTGGATCATTAACTGATAAATACACCCCACGTGGTTTACGATACTCATGACTATATCTTTGAATCGCCACACCAACAGTTGGCGTATATACAATCGGAAGCATTTCTCGTAAATGATTTGTAAGCAAACGATAAAATAACACTTCATTACGATCATGCAGTGCTGTTAAGTATACGTTTTTTAATAAGTCATCCGGCTGTGAACAAAACTGTTCATATGCACGGCGTGCTTGTTCGTCCAATGTTAATACAGCTGGTGGTAATAATCCTTTCAGCCCTAGTTCTTCCCTTTCTTCTGTTGTGAAAGCAACGCCTTTATTTAAAAGTGGTGTTGCTAATACTTCCCTTCCTCGTAATGTCGTTTCTAAAGTTCCATCCGAGGAAACTGTAAATTTACTCATAAAATCCCTACCCTTATTTATATATATAACATTTCTATATTGTAAACAAAAAAAGGGGGAAAGTCCCCCCCTTTTTTTAATTTTTCTTTAAAAGAGATGCTCCCGCAATTCCAGGGTGCGTCATTTCATACGGATCTAAAATCAAATCTAATTCTTCTTCTGATAATACACCGGTTTTCAGGCACAGCTCTCTGACAGATTGGCCAGTTGCAATTGCTTCTTTTGCAACGCGAGCTGCTGCTTCGTATCCGATATGTGGATTCACAGCTGTAATAATACCAACGCTTTGCTCAACATACTCTTTTAAGTGCTCTTCATTTGCTTCAATCCCTTTTAAGCAATTATCTGTAAAAGCACGGAAGCCGTTATTCATAATACTGATGGATTGAAGTAAGTTAAATACAAGCACCGGTTCCATTACATTTAGCTCTAATTGGCCTGCTTCTGAAGCAAGACAAATTGTATGGTCGTTCCCAATTACTTGGAACGCAATTTGGTTAATCACTTCTGGCATTACAGGATTTACTTTCCCTGGCATAATAGAAGAACCAGGTTGACGAGCTGGAAGCATAATTTCACCTAACCCAACACGTGGACCAGATGCCATTAAGCGTAAGTCATTTGCAATTTTTGACATATTCATCATACACACTTTCAGTGCAGCTGATACTTCTGTATATGCATCTGTATTTTGCGTTGCATCTACTAAATCCTCTGCTCCAACAAGAGGCAACTTACTAATAGCCGCCAAATGTTTTACTACAGCCTCAATGTACTGCGGATCTGCATTTAATCCTGTACCAACAGCTGTTGCTCCCATATTCACTTCATATAAGTGTTGACGAGATTTCTCGATGCGTTTTATATCGCGTCCAAGCACGCGAGCGTATGCTTTAAACTCTTGTCCAAGACGAATTGGTACAGCATCTTGTAAATGCGTACGTCCCATTTTAATAATATGATCGAATTGTTCTGCTTTTAATTCAAAGATATCACGCATATATCCCATCGTTTGTAATAATTCTTCTAACAAGTTTAACGTCGCAATATGAATTGCAGTCGGGAATGCATCATTTGTTGATTGTGCCATATTCACATGGCTATTTGGACTAATGTAATGATAGTCCCCTTTTTCCATTTCTAATAATTCAAGAGCACGATTGGCAATAACTTCATTTGCATTCATATTCATAGAAGTTCCAGCTCCGCCTTGAATCGGATCAACGATAAAATGCTCGTGCCATTTCCCTTCAAGAATCTCTTGTGCTGCTTCCGCAATTGCTGTACCTTTTTTTAGTTCTAATCGCCCAACATCTGTATTTGCAAGCGCCGCCGCTTTTTTTACAATCGCAAATGCTTTAATTAATCCTTCATGAATTTTATAACCTGTAATCGGAAAGTTTTCGACCGCACGCATTGTTTGAACACCATAATATGCATGCATTGGTACTTCTTTCTCACCTAAAAAATCTTTTTCAATTCGCACATCTTTTGTAGCTTCAGTTATTGCTGCCATATATGTTCACTCCTCAACTTATTTTTCTCCACATTCATATGTAACCATTCTCCTACCTCAAATTTTATAAGAAATAAAAAATGAAGCGAGAGATATACTATTTGTGATAAATCAATTCGTTTCACGAATAATCAGCGAGAGATAAAAAACCTCTCACTGATTAAGCTTTTAATTTATGCTGCTTTTGTTTGATTTACAGTTTCTACATACTGTTTTGCTTTCGCTTGATCAAATTCGCCTTCCCATTTTGACATGACAATCGCTGCTAATGCGTTCCCTAATACATTGACAGACGAGCGAATCATATCTAAAATGCGGTCAATACCAGCAATTAAAGCAATTCCTTCTAATGGAAGTCCCATCGAACCTAATGTTGCCAATACGACAACAAAGGAAGCACCAGGAACACCAGCCATTCCTTTAGACGTTAACATTAAAACAAATAACAATGTAACTTGTTCTGTTAGTGACATGTGTATACCGTACATTTGCGCCACAAATAGCGATGCTAACGCTTGATAAATAGCTGATCCAGTTAAGTTAAATGTGTAACCAGTAGGTATTACGAAAGAAGCTACGGCCTTCGGACAACCGAACTCTTCCATTTTTCTCATAATATTTGGTAAAACGGCTTCTGAACTTGCTGTTGTAAAAGACAAAATCAATTCTTCTTTTAAAACTTTCATTAAGGTGAAAATGTTTACTCCCACCATTTTTGCATTTATACCTAGTACAACAATAACAAATAACACAACTGTTACATAAACTGCGACCACTAATTTCCCTAACGGAAGCAGTGTAGCCACTCCAAATTTTGCAACCGTAACAGCAATTAGTGCAAATACACCAACCGGAGCAAATTTCATGACTTGATTTGTCACCCAAAACATTGCTTCTAAGACACCTTCAAAGAAATGAAAGACTGGCTTTCCTTTTTCTCCGATTGCAGCAACCCCTAAACCAAATAACACTGAGAAGAAAATAATTGGTAATAAGTCTCCTTGTGCAATTGATTCAAATACGTTTTTTGGTACAATATGAACAATTGTTTCTGCAAAACCTTTTTTCTGCGTTGCATCAGCTGTTGCTTTGTATGCTGAAATATCACCTTGCTGTAAATGGCTCATATCAACGCCCGTTCCTGGGTGGAACACGTTTGCTGCTATTAATCCCATTAAAATAGCAATCGTCGTAATAATTTCAAAATAAAGGATTGTCTTTCCGCCTAATTTACCGAGCTTCTTCATATCGCCCACACCAGCTACCGCTACAATAAGTGCAGAAATAACAATTGGAACAACAATCATTTTAATTAAATGAATAAAAATATCTCCAAGCGGTGTAATATAGGAAATAGCTGTTTTATTCCCATAAAAGATTGCCCCTACTACAATCCCTAAAATGAGCGCTACAAAAATTTGTGTAGCTAATCCGAATTTTTTCATGTATTTTCATCCCCTCCATGCGAACGCTTTCAATTTGTATGTATAAAAGCTTACCCACATGATATAGGTGAACCTACAGAATCAGACAAAAAACTACAAGTTTGTCACAAAACTTTCGAATTTCCCCCTTAAAATGTTCATTGTTGTTCTTCTTTAGTATACAATTGAAACATAGAATTGTTAAAACATCAGATTATTTTGTATAATCTAAAAAGCACACCTATTAAACAATGAAACGAAAAGGAGGAGATATTATGAAAAGATATACAATAACTTTCATTATAAACCTTTCTTTTCCGTTTCATTTTCTCGTAAAGGAGCAAAGGCATTCGCCTTCGCTCTTTTTTTATTGTCATTTTTAAAAGGAGGAGTAATGATGAAATTGTATCAGCGGGTCTTAATCAAACTAAGCGGCGGCGCTCTAGCCGATCATGATGGAAACAGTTTTAGTTCCAATCATTTAGAGCACATCGCAACTGAAATTTTATCTATTATCGATTTGGGAATTGAAGTTTCTATTGTCGTGGGTGGAGGTAACATTTTTAAAGGGAATTTAGCTGAGGACTGGGGAATTGACCGGGTAGAGGCAGACAATATAGGTACATTAGGCACAATTATTAATAGCTTAATGTTACGCGGTGTACTAAAAAGTAAAACAGATAAAGAAGTTCGCGTCATGACATCTATTCCTATTACTACTGTTGCCGAACCCTACATTCATTTACGAGCTATGCATCATTTAGATAAAGGATACATTGTTATTTTTGGAGGCGGCAATGGCCAGCCTTTTGTTACAACAGATTATCCAAGTGTACAACGGGCAATCGAAATGAATAGCGACGCAATTTTAGTTGCAAAACAAGGTGTAGATGGTGTCTTCACAAGTGACCCCAAGCGAAATAAATCAGCAAAAATGTATCACCATTTAAACTATAACGACGTCGTCAAAAACAATATAAAAGTGATGGACCAATCAGCTTTACTACTTGCTCGTGACTATCATTTACCCGTCCATATCTTTAACTTTGATGAACAAGGAGTTATGAAAAAAATATGCTTAGGAGAACATATCGGCACTTTAATCAGCCATCAGTTAACAAAGCTTGAGGATGAAAACTAGCATTTTTCAAAACAAAATCCAACTGCAATTATGAACATACAATAAGGTGCAGTGATACACCGCACCTTATACTTTCTATAATAAATCGCTGCTTTGCAGAATACAACATGACCGCTACTTGCTTTCTCCTTTTGTTTTAAACCCTTGCATGTAGCAGAAAAAATCCCTAACCGCTTCCATGCATGACCAAATGCTCTCGTCCCCCTAAAAAAGGGGGTTTTTATGTCGTTTTTAAACTTATATATACAATCACAAATTGGTGAATACAACTACTGGTTCTTCTATATGATTATTGTTTACAACTACATCCGCACAATCCTTTGGTGCATGCTCTTCTATGTACATATGACAAGCCGCATGATATCGTTGTAAAAATATGTTTTCGTTTCTCGAGGAATCATTATAAAGTGAAACTTCCATCAGTGGGGGTTTTTCTTCATCCCCCACTGATGGTTAGCCCACCCAATCGGGCTCTTATGGACAGTTATCTCCCACCTATCTTCTTTGTTTTCTCAGAATCTTGAGGTGGGAGTCTTACTGCCCTAAAGTAGCGGGATAAATAAGAAAAAATGCATCATCACGCCGCATTTTCCCTCATTCATATTTTTGCGCCTATAAATAATAATTAAATATCCCTACTATCTTTTCTTTACACTTATCTAAAAAGGATAAATTGTTTAAAAATGATATCGTCATTTCTTTTGAATCTTGAATATCTTGCGCTAATGCCTGATTGATTTGTTGCAGAATCGGACCATCCTTTATATAGAAATCCATCTCATCATTGATATGAAAGCTACGTGAAGTAAAATTTGTTGTCCCTATAACGATTGTTTCATTATCAAATACCATAGCTTTTCCATGAAACATCCCCTTTTTATATCCATATACAGAAATACCATTCTCGATAGCTTGCCGAATATAAGGATATGCAGCCTCTTTTATAAAAGGAACATCCGGCTTGAAAGACCATAGTATTTTAATGGAAACACCACGCTGCCTTGCTTGAATTAAAGCATTCATAAGTTTTTCATCTTTTGGTATAAAATACGGGGTGGCAATAACAATAGATTGTTTTGCCTGCTTTATTAATTCAATATACTTTTGGATTACATCATGACCATTATAACTAGACATTGTATGTAACGTTTTCCCTGGGACACTCTGTTTAGAAGTACTTGTTATTACTTCAGAAGCATCTCGTTTCCAGTCTATTGCAAACTGTTCTTCTAAATCTCTCACCCCTTCTCCCGTTATTCGTATATGATAATCTCGCCAGTATCCAAATTTCTTTTCTTTTCCTAAATACTCATCTCCTATGTTAAAACCACCACTGTACCCTATTTTCCCATCAATTGTCGTGATTCGGCGGTGATTCCGATGATGTAGCGAATAAAAAAAGAATGGAAATTCAGGTTTTCTACTATATGTAAAATGAACACCGCTTGCTTGTAATTCATTTTTAAATTTTCTTTCGAAAGACAAATCATTAATCAAATCGATTGACAAGTATACTTGTACTCCTTCTTTTGCCTTTTCTTGCAACAACTTCAAAAAAGTATGGCCGCTTTTATCATCTGAAATGATAAAGAAATAGGTGAAAATTGAATGTTTCGCCTCTTTTATATCAGAAAATAGCTGCTGATACAAAGGTTGCCCATCAGCATATAATTGAAAATCACTATAGTGAGGTCCATATTCTTTCGTTTGATTTTTGTTCGCTTCTATTTTTCTGCCCAGTGTAACATCAACATGCATCCAAACAAGCAGAAGAACTAATATAGCAATGATAATAGAAATAATCCGAAGTATTTTTTTCACCGTTTCGTTTTCCTTCCGTACAAAATAATTGTCTCTACATAGTATTTCAACAGAAGTTGCTTTTAATGCTCGTTAAATGCTTCAAATATTGTTTTTCTTTTAGACGGAGACAAATATATTGTACAAGGAACTCATAATGAGGTTTTATATAAAAGCATATCAATATTACAAAAGATACTTTAATTCGCCCATGCACAAAAAGGATACAGCATTCAGCTGTACCCTTTTTGCATCTTTATTAAATAAAATTCCTAGCATCGTTATTACGGCCAAATTTATAAATAGCAATTAAGAAGAAGGAAATTGCAAAGGCGAATAAGATTAAAATGTTTAAATATAAATCTGCGAACTGCGTTCCTTGCTGTAATTTCGTGATTGTATCTAATAACCAACGCTGCGGAAGAAATTCAGCTATTTTTTGGACCGATGTTGGCATAATTTCAAATGGAAAGAAGCATCCCGCAAGCAAACATGTAGGTGTAATAATGATGTTTTGCATTGCGTTTGCAGAAGGTGAATTTTTCGCAAAAGATACAATTGCTAACGATAAACCTATTGCGATTAAGCCAAATATCATCAATACTCCAATCATAACAAGCAAAGGCATATTGGTATCAATATGAAATACATTCGTCATACATAATACTGTTACAACAATTTGTACGATTAAAATAAGCATATTAACAGCAACATTAGATAATATATATTTCCTTCCATCTATCGGTGTTGATAATAATCTGAAATACGTTCTATTCTCTTTTTCTTTCAAAATTACTTCTGAAAAGTTCACCGCTGAAAATAGCATAAACATTATGAGATAACCAACTGTTTGATTCGTCATATCTTTATTTTTCGAAGTATCCTTAAGTGTATGAGCTGTTAACTTGAACGAATTTTTTTGATAGCTTGCATACATCTTGTCAAACTTGCTTTGATCATCTTGAGCTACTTTACTTATTGCCGTTATATTATCAATATAATTATACAAATAAGATTTTATAAAACCTGTGATTTGTACACCTTTAATGGAGGAGATTTCAATGTGACTCGGCTTGCCATCTCGAGTACTTTGCGAAAAACCTGAATCTAACGTAATGACTGCATCAAGTTTTTTCGAGGCAAGGTTCTCTTCTATTTCTGATGATTTAATTTTGCTTACTTTTACATGGTCTAATCCTTCTATAAATTTCACAGTATCACTTGCTAAATAATGATTCTCATTATTTACAACTCCAATGCGTAATGTCCCCTGCCCTGTATTTCCATACATCAGAAATGAAATTAATGCTCCTGCTATTGGCAATCCAATAATAAAAAGTAACCCTTTTTTATTTTTCAAAAGTACAGATAATGTTTTTTGTATGAGCCATAAAATATCTTTCATATTATAGCCCCTCCCGTCTACGTAATGCGATAATCGCAAGCAATAAAAACAATGCTGAAATTCCAAGGTTTAAAGAAATTACCGGAAATGCTGCTCCTAAATTATTCGCATAAATAATTTTCATAATCGCTGTATTTGCCCATGTTAATGGCGACATATTTGTCAGCACATTTTCTTCGACTACAAAATATGCCCCTCCAAAAATAGAAGCTAATTGTACAACGACCATAATCATTGCTTTAGCTGTCTCACCTGTTTTCGTAATATAGCCTATCCCTAATCCAAAGCTAATCGCAAGCAATACTTCTGTCAGTAAAATCAGAAAAACTACCCCAAGATGATCGCCCCAATTTGCCTTATAGACAAACTTACTAAAGAAAATAACAAGAAGTAAACAAAGTCCGTTTGTTACAAGACTACCAAATATTTTTCCTAAGAAAATCTCCGCTTTGCTAACCGGCGCAGCAATTAAACGATCTCCCGTTCTTCGTAATCGCTCTCCGCGAATGAGATGACTTGCTCCCATCGCTCCGTACAAGGCAATCATTGTCGTCATCACAACCGCATAATAATCCATAGAACTTGGTTTTTTAGCAGCTTGTAAAGATGTCTCTTTTATATAATCATCATGATTTCCACTTGAAATAACTGTACTAACTTTCTCAGGATCTACTTTCGCAACTTCTACTACTACGTTGTACTTATCGACAAATGTAGTAAGCATCCCCTCAACAATACTTCCTTCAATACTATTTCGATCACTCTCATATAACTTCACACCATCTTGATTCATTTCTACATAGCCAGCATATTTATTTTGTTTCACTTCTTCCTTTCCATCTACATCGGTTGAAACTTTTTTAAAGTGAATTCCCGATTTACTTGTTTCTTTTATAAATGCTTCAAATGATTGTGAAAACTTACTATCCGCTTCATCTTTATATAATACCTGTATATTTTTAATAGAAAGACTGTCACTATTAAATGCATTTGTTAAAGCTGTTCCCAAGATTAGCATAAGCACAACTGGGAATGCTAACATAAAAACTAATGTTCTTATATCTCGAAAATCCCTTTTAATTTGTGTGATAGCAATATTGAAGATATTCAAACGATGAACCTCCTTTTTCTATTTACTATTAATCTTGTTAGTCTCGTAATTTTCTTCCCGTCAACGTCAGAAACACTGTTTCTAAGTTTGGTGCCTGTTCTTCTAATGATCGTATTTCTATATCATGACTAATAAAATATTGAATGATTTTATTTAAATTGTTCACTCCTGTATCGGAATTCACTTTAATTACGTTCTCTTCTATTTGAACAGCCTTAACCCCGCTAATTTCTTTAAGTTGGTTCACATTCATATTTTCAAGCGATTTTACTTCAATCCAAATATCTTTCGTATCAGTAATGATCGCCTTTAACTGTTCTTTCGTTCCTTCTGCAATAATCTTTCCGTGATCAACAATCGCAATTTTTGTACAGATTTCCTCCACTTCTTCCATATAGTGACTTGTATAAATGATTGTGCTCCCCATTTCATTTAACTTTCGAACAGACTGGAGAATGTAGTTCCTTGACTGCGGATCAATCCCTACTGTCGGTTCATCCATAATAATTAACTTCGGACGATGCGCAATAGCGCAAGCAATGTTAAGTCTTCGTTTCATTCCACCGGAAAAGTTCTTTGGATAGCTTTTATGTTTATCACTAAGCCCTACAAATTGAAGGGCTTCTTCTACTCTCGCTTTTAATTCCGCTCCTCGTAAGCCATATAATCCTGCAAAAAACTTTACATTTTCATAGGCTGTTAATTCCTCGTAAATTGCTAAATCTTGCGGGACAATACCGATGTTCATTTTTGTAAAACGGTTATGCTTCTTTATATTTTTTCCTAGTATACAAATCTCACCTTCGTTACTTCGTAACAATCCAGCAATCATATTAATTGTTGTACTTTTACCAGCACCATTTGAACCTAAAAAACCAAATATTTCTCCTTGTTTAATAGCTAAAGACATATTATCTACTGCGATGAAATCCCCAAATTTTTTCGTTAAGTTTTTTATTTCTAATGCGTTCATCATTTCACCCCTGTTTTCGTTTCTATGTTGTTATTATAAGCAAAAAAAATGAACCTGCTCAGTGCAGAAGTTCATTCTTTTCACATGAGAATATTCACTTTTTTCATATGAGATCATTCATCTCACTTATTCTTTATCCCGCATTAACGGGCAGTAGGCTCCCCTCAATATTGGTGGGGGATAACTACCCGTAAAAGCCCGATTGGGCGGGCTTTCCATCAGTGGGAGATGAAAAAACTCCCCACTGATGGAAGTTTCACTTTATTGTATCGGCAGTAGCATTGTTACAGAAAAACCATCGGTTCCATCTACAATAATCTTGCCATTAACGGACGCGGTTCTCTCCTCCATCCCAATAATACCAAGGCCTTTTTTAACAAGAACTCCACCCTTCCCATTATCCTTCACCTGCACCTTAACCATCTTGTTAAGCACATGAATATCGATTGAAATAACCGTCGCATCCGCATATTTCATCGCATTCGTTAATGCCTCTGTAACATTTTCACCGATAATTTTCCACTGGATAGGAGAAATTGTATCCAAATTTCCTTTATATACAAATGGAATTTTTATATTATGCTTGCTCGCAAATTCATCTATGAATAATTTCATACGATGAATCCCCATTTGCTCAGTTGGTGGTTTCATATTTTTAAGGGTAATCCTAATACTTTCAATACCATCTTTAGAAATATGAATCGCATTTTGTAATAACTCCGCAGCTTTGTCCCTATCTATTTCCATTAACCTCTTTGCTGCTTCCATTTGAATAAGCGCACCTGTCATGGAATGGCCAATTTTATCATGAATTTCTTGTGATAATCGATTTCTCTCTTCTAATTTAAATGTGTATTCAGATTGTCTTATGTATTCTTTATTTTCGTTTAAGCTCTTTGTGAGTCGTTGCATATCCTTTCGCATCCTATCATTTTGCATTTCAAACTTTAATAAACGCGCTGTATAAAGAGACGCCATTGTGAAAATAAGAAAACAAAATGTAGCAATTAATCCATATGTCATTCGGACACTTTCATCAGCAAAAACAATAGGAAGAATCATAATTAAAAAAGGCTGCCATTTCTCTTTCACGTAATAAGATACTAGTTCATATAAGTTCAGTGGTAAAAACAAAATGAATAACGGATGAATCTGTCCTGTAAACAAAATTGTAATGCCAGTTGAAATTCCGATTAATATTTTTTTATAAGCATCTTGTTTTAAAATAGAAATTGTCACGTTCACACAAAGATATGAAAGCAAAGCAAATATAACCCACGGTAAGTTTGTAGCACTTGAGTAAATATAACTGAACACAATATATAGGAAGACAATTAATTTACTCATGATTAACCAAAATTCCATATAATTAGTCTACTTTCCCTGTTAAATAGTAAATCGCGATTTGCGTACGATGCTCAAGGCCCGTTTTCCCTAGAATAGACGTAATATAATTTGCAATTGTTCCTTCTGATATGAAGAGCTGCTTTGAAATTTCTTTATTAGAGAAACCCTTTGCAATTAATGCAATAATACTAAGTTCCCTCTCTGTGAAAAGAGTCTTATCTATTTTTGACTCCTCTTCTTTGTTTTCCAGCAAGTTAGACTTAATTTTATCAAGCACTACGTCTTGCATAACAGTTTGCCCGTTATATACTCCTTTTATCGCATCACGAATACGCTCTGGGTCATTATTTTTCAGTAAATAACCTTTCGCTCCATTTTTCACTGCATCTAAAATGTATTCGTCATCATCAAATGTCGTTAAAATAAGCGGCTTTGTTTTTGTTTGTTCACAAATTAATTTCGTTGCTTCCACACCGTTCATATTTGGCATCCGAACATCTAAAAGCGCAATATCCACTTCATGTTTTTTACAATATGCTAAAGCTTCTTGTCCATCATTTACCGTTTCTAACACTTCAAATTCTTCATATGTACTTAAAATAATCTTCATGCCTTCTCTAATAAAAGAGTTATCATCAGCTATTAATATTTTTATTTTCATGTTTGCTAGTATGGAAATTCTCCTACTAACATTCACATCCTTTCTCTATGTAACATTTCCCTATTGCTCATTATATACTTCTCTATACCATTTTTTCACACTTTTTTTGATATAGCCCCTTCTCTGAAAATATATTATTCTTTTTTTACATCATGTGTAGGGGGACTTCTCATTTCTTACGTCTATATAATAGAATGTGTCAAAAAGGAGGGAGAGAACCATTGAGGAAAAACAATTAATTGAAAAAGCACAACAAGGAAGTGAACATGCTTTTCGCATCCTTATAGAAACATATCGCCATTATATTTTTCAAGTTATTTTTGCTATTTTAAGGCATCAAGAAGATGCCCAAGATGTCACACAAGAAGTGTTCGTAAAGATTCACGCTTTTCTACCTAATTATCAATTCCGCGGATTCAAAACGTGGATTACGCGGATTGCTACAAATCATGCCATTGATTATAAGAGAAAGAAAGCAAGGGAAAATGAAGAACTCTCCTTATCCAAAAAAACTCAGGAAGATATAAAATCCTCCCATAATATTGAGGCATTGTTATTGACGAAAGAGCAAAAATTGTTGATTGCTCAAAAACTAAGAGAACTTCCAAAGAATTATCGTGATGTTGTTCTCGCACATTACTTAGAAGAAAAAAGTTATCAAGAAATTGCTGCTCAACAAAATGCTGAAGTCAAAACGGTGGAAATGAAACTTTACAGAGCAAGAAAATGGATTAAAAAACATTGGAAGGAGGAAGATTTTTTATGATGCATTTTTCAAAAGAAGTTTGGTGCAATTATATTTTAGACCTTCTATCAAACAGTGAACGCGAATCTATGGAACAACATCTTTATGAATGTGATCATTGTTTAGCACTTTATATGGAAATTATTGATGAACAAAATGAAAACCTTCCAATGATAAATGATTCTTCATTTACAAATGAAGTTATGGAGCAAATTAACTTTGAAGCCTTAGAGGCTGAAGAAAAAATGAGTAAGAAGCAACCAAGACAAATAAAAAGTACGCTCATTCACTACATAATTGCAACTGCAGCTACGTTAATTTTTATGGCAAGCGGTCTATTCCATTATATTTTCACAGTAACCTCTAGTTTTGAACAATCTTCTAAACAAAGTGGGGTTTCGATTTCAAAACAAATCTTAAACAAAACTATACACACATCAAAAACGAACGGAGGTTCAAAACATGAATAAAAATCCCTTTTTAGCGCTTGTTTTAGGGCTAATTCCTGGGCTCGGACATTTATATTTACAGCGGATTGGGCGTTTTATTATATATAGTGGTTGTTCATTATTACTATTCACTGCTGCGGTAGGGTTTATTATTAACTTTGGGTATGGCGATATAATTTTCCTTATCGTATTTTTATTAGCACTTGTATGGGGAATAAATCTGCTAGACTTACTTATTTCTATAGTGAATCAATCATGGAAAAAAGAGAAAGACCAAACGCAAGAATCAGCACGTGAAAGTGAACGATTTTATATCATTCTCTTATCCATCATACCTGGACTTGGGCATTTTCAATTAGGACTTATGCAGCGCGGGCTTACATTTTTAGTTGCTTGCACAGGACTAGGTAGCATGATTATATTCGTTACACTATTAACAAATCAAGAAAGCTTTCTTATCTTTCTTGCTACTTTACCTGTTCTTTGGATTTATAATTTCTTCGATGTCGTCCAACAACTACAGAAAAAAGAACGCGGTGATATAATAGTCGATCGTACTATTTTCGAAGAATTTGAAGAGCACCGAGAACAAGGAAAGAAAAGCAAAACATTTGCTTCTATTTTAGCTATGTTCCCTGGAGCAGGCCATATGTACTTAGGCTTACAGCGCCGCGGTCTTCAGCTAATGGCAGCTTTTTTACTTGCTATTTATTTGCTCGACTTATTAAGATTATCAGCCTTCTTATTTTTAGTACCTATTATTTGGTTTTATAGCTTTTTTGATACATTACAGCAAACTGCAAAATACGGAAAAGAAGACTTAGAAGACACACCCATTATTGATTATTTTATTAATCATCAAAAATGGCTCGGCATCGGACTTATCGGGTTAGGAGGCTACTATTTATTAGATCAAACACTCCTTCCTATTTTAAACGATTATTTCGCTACTATATTTAACATTCATATTAGCGAATTGTATTATCGCTATTTCCAAACATCTATCGTTGCCCTCCTTTTAATTGGTGGTGGCTTTAAATTATTACTAGGAAATAAAGAAGAAAAAGGTGGTGCGAAAGAATGAGAACATGGCGTGTAGGAACGATATCTATGGGGATTTCAACTATTACATTAGGTTGTTTCTTATTATTTTCAACTATAAAAGGTATACAAGTATTCGATAACATTACAGCATGGTGGCCTATTCTTTTCATTGTACTCGGCATCGAAATTTTACTATATGTTATATTCTCTAAAAAAGAGCAACCTATCATTAAATATGATATTTTTAGTATTTTCTTTATCGGTGTCTTAGGGACAATTGGCATTGCCTTCTATTTCTTATTATCCACTGGATTACTAGAAGAGATTCGTTATTCTATTAACACAACTGAACAAACAAAGAACATCCCAGAAGTGCAGTATGACATACCTGACTCTATTAAAAAAATTGTAGTTAATACAAGTAATGCTCCTCTTACAATAGAAGGAAGCAACAGCAATAAAGTACATTTATTAGGAACATATGAAATGACTATGAAAGAAAATGAAAAAGACAAACTAAAGCAGGACGACTTCATTGCGATTCAAACAGTCGGCGAAACGATGTATGTGACATTAAAACCATTACCCGTTCACCATAAATTCTTCGCTTCACAATCACGAATGACAGCAACACTTGTCCTCCCGCAAAATAAAAACGTGGAAATCCGTGGTTCTGAAAGAGAACTCTCTCTTTACCCAGGTCAATTACAAAATAATTGGTCTGTACAAGAAAGTTCAAGTGTATCTGTTCATCTTGTAAAAGATAGTGATATGACACTATCAGCTGTAACCACTCAAAAGGATTCTCATGGTAGTACACCTTGGGAACATGTAGAAGAACTAACGAAAACAGAAAATAATACTTCAGAGGGGAATCCCGATTCAAATCAGAAAGAACAATGGTATAAAAACACCATAAAAACGGGAAATGGTACACACCAGCTAAACATTCAAAAAACTTATAATATAGACATAAGTGTTCTTGAAAAATAAGAAGCTAAAAAACCCTTCCACATTCATCATGTGGAAGGGTTTTTCTATATAATGGCTTTAATTCCTTCCAAAACTAACCCAATCATAAAGCCACAAACAGCACCATTTACACGAATCCACTGCAAATCTTTTCCTACATTATTTTCAATCATTTCAATTAGTGTTTGATCATCTAGCTTATCCAAATTTTCTTGTACAAGCTTTCCAATTTTAGAATGATTGTTTTCGACAAAGGTTACAATTTGCTTTTGCAACCATTCTTCCAGTCTTTGAATCGTTGCTGGATCTTCTTTTACTTTATTTATTTGCGCCCTTAAAAATGAAAGAAGATATTTATTTGTAAACTCTTCTTTTTTCACAAAAGCAACTACTCTTTCTTGTGCTTGACCCAATATTTCTGCTATTTTTTCATTCGCTTTCCAATTGGTAATCAAACTTTCTTTCCAATTCTCCAATTCCTGTAGTACCACTTCATTTTCCTTAACTTGAATAAGTTCTTGGCGAATCTTCATTAATATAAGTTGTCTTGTGCTATTATCAGGATTTTGTAAACTACTAATATTACTAATCACAAACTTCTGCAAAATATTTCCGATTTTTTCTTCATCTACCATATTCATAAAAGATTTAAGCGTAAACTGTAAAAATCCCTCTACTTTTATATTTTCCATCGCTTTCATGCCTAAACTTCCGAGCTGATAACGCGCTTCATCTTGAAGTGTCCACTCTTTTGCTTTAACTAACATATAATCAAATGTTTTTTCATCGTACTCTTCTGCAACCAATTGATCAATAAGGACTTGCAGTATATTTCCTGTATGAATCGTGTGCAAATACGTTTTTAATTCTTTTTCAATTATAGTAGCTAATTTTTCAATATTAATTTGAAGAATCGCTTTTTCAGCAATTGTAACAATACCTTTTCTCACGCTATCCGATTGCAACTCTCTTTCTGCAATCTGCAATACGATTTGTGCTAACTCCATCTCTTTTACTTTATTTGTTATACTTTCCTTCGTCAGCCAATCATTTTCCAATGTGGAAACAAGTCCTTTCGTAATTCGTTTCCGGTTTTTTGGTAGTAGTGCTGTATGCGGAATTGGGATTCCCATCGGATGACGAAACAGCGCCGTAACTGCAAACCAATCGGCAAGTCCGCCTACTAAACCAGCTTCAAAGCCGCCTTGTATAATCCCACCTGCTATCGTTCCTTGAAACGGAATTGTTGCGGCAAACCCAACTCCCATTATTCCAAGTGAAATTCCAGCTAAATATTTTGACTGTAGTGACATTGTATTTCCACATCCTCTTATTATGTATAAGTAAACCTTTCAATTTATAAATTCATTGAATGATTTAGACCTTTATGTATAGAATCTCAATTTCCTTCAATAAAAGCATATATATACTATAATAAACCTCGTTAAAAATAACAAAGAAATTCAGAACAAAAACGAGAGGCCTATATGCCTCTCTCATTTTACAATTTTATAATATTGTTAAAAATTCAGCAATTGGCCCCAGTACAAGTACTGGTAAAAATGTTAAAGTACCTATTATAAATATCGTACCAAGTAAGATTCCTCCAAACAAACGACTGTCG
The DNA here is from genome assembly GCF_900116295.1 of Bacillus sp. 103mf. Lineage (GTDB taxonomy): Bacteria > Bacillota > Bacilli > Bacillales > Bacillaceae_G > Bacillus_A > Bacillus_A bruguierae. The sequence goes on along the minus strand of NZ_FPAF01000003.1, from coordinate 191,616 downwards.
GTTTGGAACGTGCCAATCATTTCAGGTACAATTTTTTTCTTTTTGAGTCCAACTGCAACAGCAAGCATCGTAATGATACTAAAATAACGACCAATATACATAACAAGACCTGTTGAAATATTCCAAAATGGTGTATTATCATTTAATCCTTCAAATCCAGAGCCATTATTTACAGCAGACGATGTATATTCGTATATAACTTGTGTTAAACCGTGAAAGCCAGGATTCGAAATTGCAGCTGTTCCAAAATGTGTTGAAAAGGCAATTGCTGCAGCACCAAGAATAAGTAATGGCTGAGACACAATCGTAATGGCGATTAATTTCATTTCTTTCCCTTCTAATTTTTTGTTAAGAAACTCCGGCGTACGTCCTACCATTAATCCTGCCAAAAATACTGCAATCATTGCATACATGATTACGTTCATGAATCCGACTCCAATCCCGCCATATACAGTTCCTAGAAGCATATTTACGAGCGGGACCATTCCTCCAATTGGTGTTAACGTATCATGTGTTGTATTCACGCCCCCTGTCCCCGAAGCACTTGTAACAGTTGCATATAAAGCGGAAGATATAACGCCAAGACGCATTTCTTTCCCTTCCATATTTCCTTGCGAACGATCTACACCAATTTGATTTAACAGCGGATTTCCTTTCAATTCAGATATGGCAAGTGCCGAAAATCCAACAATAAACAAAATAAGCATCGATACAAAAAACATTCTTCCTTGTTTACGATTTCCAACCATTCTTCCGTATACAAACGGAAATGCCATTGGAATTAACATTTGCAGCATCATTTGAAGCACATTACTAATCATATTTGGGTTTTCAAAAGGATGTGCTGAAACTGTTCCAAAAAAACCGCCGCCATTATCTCCAAGTTCTTTAATAGCTAGCAAAGACGCTACTGGTCCACGAGGAATTACCTGCTCCGTTCCTTCTAACGTTTTTGCGATAATTGTAGAATCTAACGTCTGCGGTGTTCCTAGTTCTAGAAAAATTAACGAAGTTACAAATGAAATTGGTAACAATACCCTTATAATAGATTGAACAAAATCAACAAAGAAATTCCTTACTTTTTTACCTGCTAGCACACGAATAAACGTAATCCCAATCGCCATTGAAGTTGCAGGTGCTGCAAACATCATAAACGTTACCCCAGCCATTTGAGAGAAATAAGATAAATTACTTTCGCCCCCATAATGTTGTAGATTCGCATTTGTCATAAACGTGATGGCTGTATGAAACGCTAACGTCGGCTCCATTCCTGGAAAATGATTTGGATTTAACGGTAACATCCCCTGTAATCGAAATATAGAATACACAACAAGTATAAAAAATAGATTCGTTATGATTAAACAAAACAAATAGCGCTTCCAGCTTTGACTATAGCCCTTAATGCCCGCGATTTTAAACAAAATTTTTTCTATCGGACCAAATACCTTTTGAAATGGTCCATTTTGTTGAAAAACATTGTATATGTAATCTCCCATTGGTTTTGCGACAACTACAAATAAACAAATTGTAATTAGACTTGTAAGCCAGCTCACTCTTTTCCTCTCCTCTGTTATCTCTATATTTTTCTCCATTAAATATAGAAACAAGCTATAATGTAATTTTTTACCACAAGAAGAATAAAAGAAAACACTAGGCTGCACCTAGTGTTTTTTACACACAAGTCCCCCCTCTCAAAACGCTGACGAGGTTAGCTGTCGGATTCGGACCTTGAGAGTAGCCCTACCTAAAAAGGATTCACCCCGAGTGACAAAGCACAAAATTGGTTCCCCCGCTCCTATATGGATTAAGCGATATTCGGCTGTAAAATTTTCCATTTGTTTGTTAATATACTCTTCTAAACTCTTATTGTAAAGAGAGAAAATAAAAAAAGAAAACCTCCCTTAATAAAAGGTTTCCTTATATTAATAACGATAAACTACCACTACAAAAATTAGTGCGATATACAAACAAAGCGGACTGTATAACCACGAATCATACATCGAAAATTTTGTCCCCTTTACTTTCTTAAAAAAACCAACATATTTCATATCACCAACTGCACGTAAAAAGAAAATTCCAGCTAAAGCGATACATCCCCATTTTGTATAACGACTCGGATTCCAGAAAGACAAATATACACTTTGTGCTAAAAGAATCATAGCAAAACATAGAATGGCAAGTGCCACTGCAAAAGTCCCTATTTTCCGCGGAACAAAAGCATATTCGCCACTATCTTTTTTCACCGGAAGAACAACCTTGCTCCCCCAAGATCCACCACATCCCCAGTACATATGAATGAGGCCGATGAACACAAGTATGCTTGCACCTAAAATAATGAAAAATGCTGCCATTGTATCTTCCTCCTACTTGCATATATGAAAAATCAAATTTTCTCCTTCATAGTTTCGCTTACTTTTAGTAACTTCCTTTCATATATAACCTATATAAGGAAACCATCTATATATACATTCTCATTTTGTTTTAAATCTCGCATGTGGTAGAAAAAGGCCCTGACCGTTTCTATGCACGGCCATATGCTCTCGTCATTCTAAAAAAAGGGGCTTTTATGTCGTTTTTTAACTTTTATATAATAAAAAACTTTTCCTCATAGCTTACGAATAGGACTAATAAGCGCAATAATAACTTCAATTATCTTTGCAACTGACGCCAATGCAAATACTGCAACTGGATTATAGCCAGAAATGATCCCACCTACTAAAGCTCCTAATGGCATAGCTAGACGAGTAAGTACTCGTGAAAAGCCGAGAACCCTTCCTTGCATATCGGTGGGTACTGTTTCTTGCCGGACTGATGCTACGATAGTGTTCCAAGCGATGTTACAGATCATGGCAATCCCAAGGGCAATACCGGGTGCCAGCCAATATTTACTCCAGATTGCATAAGTTAAGCCAATAGCGCCTATACCTAAAAGAACAGGAATAAGCACTCCGCGTCGAAAGTACCTTTCGAGCGGGACTACAATAATGCTTCCTAAAAGTCCTCCCACTCCAATTAAAGTGTAATTGAAACCGCTTTGTTCAGCGGATAGATGTAATGTTGAAAGCAAGTAATACATGAATACTCCTAGTACGCTACTAGCGCCAAAGTTACCAACCATAGCTTGAAGAGATAAAGCAAGGTTAAGCCGATTACTCATCAGCCATTTTAGTCCCTCTTTCATATCTCTCACTATACCTTTTAATAAATTCCCTTCCCTAACGATGACCTTATTTCCCCCTAATTCAGGTAAGAGTAATACTGTAAGTGAAGTAGCGGCAAAGGAGAGGACATTTAACCAGAGCACGTTAAATCCTCCTATCATAGCGATTGTAATACCTGCCAATGTTGGACCTGCTAAATTAGCAATCTGATTAACCATTTGGTATGCCGAATTTGCTTTTGTTAACTTTTGACCCGCAATATACGGAATTACTGTAACAGTAGCTACATCAAATAACATGGATAATATAGCTAACATAAAAGAAATAACGTATAAATGCCAGATCTGGAGTGCATCTAGAAAATGGAGAACAGGTACTAGTCCTACCAAGGCCATACATCCTAAATCAGCTATCCACATCAATTTCCGTCGATTCCAGCGGTCTACCATTACTCCAACGATAGGACCAAATAAAACAATAGGTAATACACTGGTAGCAAAAAGTGAACTCATAACTACGACAGAACCAGTCAACTCATAAGCAATCCAAGGAAGAGCAAAAGTATAAAGAGAGTCACCGAGTCTGGAAATTAGTAAACTAGAAACAAAAACCATATAGGAACTAGGTAAATATGTAGTTGTATTCAACTCTTTTTTACTAGTTTCATTCGGAGTCATCGTTAAGTTGAACTTTGTCTCCTTTTTCAAGGACAATTCTAGACCCTCCTTTCAGTAAATAAATGTTTTAAATATCATTATTTGAACAATGTCCACAAAATATTTCTGAATGAAGCCCCTCACCTCAAACGTATAAAGAGAGTAACCGAACGGTATGTGGCAAAGGCATTTTGGAATATAAAATTACTATTTGTTGAAATTTTGTTATCTAAAATGTCTTGTATTTGTTTTTCTTGTTCATCTATGGTGATATTTCGTTCATTTGGCTCTAACATCATAAATTCAGTCTCTTGATCTAGCCGCTTACAAAGTGAATGAAACTTTCAAATTGGAAATTCCCCAAGGTAATTCACTTGAGAAAATTTTTATTTCTTTAAAAATAAGGAGCTTTAATTGTAATATAATTCTATAAATGGATTTTATCAACTGAAAAAGAGGGGATAGACATGATTAAATATGATGAAAAAAGATATGAAACCTATATGCAGTTACCTCATGCTGATGAAGTAAAAAAATATTTAGAACTACAAAGTGTATTAAAAATTGTAAGTGAAAATCCAAACATTTCACAAATTCTAGATATTGGTACAGCTACCGGAAGATATCCGATTTTATTTGCAAAAAAGAAATATGAGGTTACTGGAATAGATATTTCCGATGACGCTCTAACAATTGCGTCTAACAATGTTATGAAAGAAAGAGTTTCTGATAAAGTCAATTTATTTAAAATGGATGCAACAGAACTTGATTTCCCTGAAAATTCATTCGACTTAATCACATGTATGATGGGTACTATTTGTCATATGAACCAAGAGCAATATGAACATTTTCTAAAAAAAGTTAAATATATTTTAAAACCAAGAGGTTTTGTGATTATTTCTTCTTGGGATCCGGATTGTTCTTTCACTGAATTTTTATCTTTTTATAACGAACAAGAAAAAGTTAAATTAAAGAATAATAGTATGTCTGCTATCGAGTTTAAAAAATTAATGGATTCAATATTCCCGTATGCTAAAATTCAAAATATCATTCCCTTTTCAGACGAACAAATGGCTTCTTTTCAGCCAGATAATGAATTTGAGGCATTTTTAGGGATTCAAGAGTATATTTATAGTAGAATTACCAATAAAATGGGGCAAATGTATCTTGCTATTGGATATAAATAAATGAAAAGATGGTATGCATATGAATAAGAACTTTTTAAAAGGATCGTTAGCTTTATCATTAGCCGCTGCTATTTGGGGTGGTATGTATGTAGTAAGTAAAATTATTTTAGGATATATTCAACCTTGGTTATTATTAGAGATGCGTTTTATTATTAGTTTATTTGTTTTAGGATTTATAACTTGGTGGAAAGGATTATGGAAAATCCAGCGACAAGATGTTTTTAAAATGGCTATGATTGGTCTAGTTGGATATACTGGTTCTATTGGAATGCAGTTTGTTGGGACAGATCTATCTAGTGCTGCTATGGGATCTTTAATTACAGCTGCTTCTCCAGCACTTATCTCTATCTTTGCTTTCTATATTTTAAAAGAAAGATTACATATAAATAAAATAACAGCACTGATTCTAGCAACAATTGGGGTACTTTGTGTTATCGGTTTTCCATCAACCAATAATCAAACTGAAAGTATGTATCTTGGAAATATTATACTATTCGGTGCTGCTATTACTTGGGCCATTTATACAGTACTAAGTAAAGTCCAAACACAAAAATATTCTTCTCTTACAGTTACTACTTGGTCTAATTTGTTTGGTGTAATTTTTACTATTCCCATTGTAATTTGGGAACAAGAAGTTACGCCTACTGATTTACCAGAAGATGTATGGATTTGGTTAGGAGTATTGTACTTAGGAATTATATCAACTGCAGTAGCATTTTATTTTTGGAACAAGGGCTTTGAATATTTAAATGCTAGTACTGGTTCTCTCTTCTTTTTCCTTCAACCTGTAGTTGGTAGCTTGTTAGGCTTTTTATTACTTGATGAAAGTTTAGGCATCACTTTCCTTTTAGGAGCCTGTTTAATTGGAATAGGCGTCTACTTATCTTCTAAAGAGAAAAAAATACTACTTTCTGAAAATAAAGGTGTTAGCAACAAATAACGTTTTACCTTATATTGACTATATCACATCATAGTTCTTTAAAATATAAAAAGGAGTTGACCAATAAAGGTCAACTCCTTTTTATCATCCACTAAAAGCTCCTTCTATATCTTTTTTAACTTTTATCTTGAAAAGAAAAACAATGCTATTCTTTATCAAAAAAATCACACATAAAATTTTGGTTATCATTATTCAAGAATGTGGAACTCAATGCATTTAATAGACTTGTTAGTCTGAAAAGTCTGTCACAGAATGTTCAGATATTAACTCTTGTTAACTAAATATAGATTCGTTTATTATAATAGTTGAGTCGACTCCAAATAATGGAAAAATACAGTAATAATATGGTATACCATACATTTTTTTCAATAGATGCTAAACCTATTTTCACAAGAATTATTTTTATATTATAATTCGCTTTTTGTTTCATTGTATGTAACCGTATTAAAATAACTCAAGAGGAGGATTTAAGAATGGAAAATAAATCTTTTAAGATTCGTTCTGTTAATGAAAACGATCAACTTTGGACAAAACTAGCTGATCAAATGGAAACACTTGAAAACCGAGATGAAATGAGATGCTTCAACTGCTCAATTTGTTGCGATAATTGTTGCTTTAATTGTTGTTTCCAAATCTAGTTTATACTCATGGTTAAAAACAAGGTAAGTAATTGTATTCTTTAATACTTTGAAGTATTAAATCTAATATTTTCTGTTCTTGCTGTGCAAGAACAGAAAATATTTATCCTAATTAACTAATAACTTCAACAAGTATAAATATTATCATACAAGGGTGATTCGATGATTATTAATAAATATCACTTACGCTATCCTTTAAATGGAGAGGTTTTAATGATTAACACCTTAACAGGTGCTGTTGATTTTTTTTCACAAGATTTAATTGACTTGATGGATAAATTACCACATATAGATCCAATAAATTTATCTAACGAAGAGAAAGATGCCACTAAAGTGTTACTAGATAGAGGGTATATATTTAGAAACAATGAAGACAGGGAACACAGATTATGGCAAGCCAAAAATATTGTAGATGCTGGAAATGAAATGCAATATGTAATTTGTCCTACATATACATGTAATTTTCGGTGCCCTTACTGTTTTGAAAGTCATAGTCTTCATGAAAAAATAACAGCTTTAACCGTCGAACAGCTACAAGCAATCATGGCCGCTATAGATATATTTCATCAAGAAAGTGGTTATACAATTGGAATGATCAATCTTTTCGGAGGTGAACCACTTCTTCCATTCACCAAAAATATAGTCAAACAAATTTGCGAAGAAGCTGTTAAACGCAACTTCAAAATTGGCTGCAATACAAATGGCTATCACCTTTCTTCTTTCGTACAAATTTTAAAAAACTATCGTGATCGAATGAATATTATGGTTACAGTCGATGGTCCTAAATCTATACACGATCAACGACGGATTATGACTGGAGGACAAGGTACATTTGATCAGATTCAAAAAGGTATTTGCGATTCACTTAATCATGGTATCCGAACCATTGTAAGGGTCAATATCGATCAAACTAACGTTGACTACATCCCACTTCTCATAGACTACTATCAAAAAAATAACTTGTTTAATAATGAAAATTTCTCAATTTCTTTTTCACCTGTTACAGATCATACATGCAAAGGCTTGGGAGAAGATTTAATGAAAGGGTACGAAATTGTAAAGAAACTCCAGAAAAACATTCCTGATTTTGAAAAATTAGAAGCTCAAAAATCGCTTAACGTTGCGGCTGATATGTATCGTTTCTTCAAACCAATTATGCAGTTAGACCCTGCATTAAAAAATAAAATTGAAATGATCGTCCCAAATATAGTCTATTGTGAATCAGCCGAAGGAAAACGAGTGGTCTTTGGACCAGATAACCACATTTACGCATGTCCCGATTTAGTTGGACGACCAGAATTCAAAATTGGAGATTATTTCCCTAAATTCGCTCGTCAAGATTGGAAATGGGACAAGTGGAAAGAATTCAATTCACTTACCATTCCACAATGTAAGTCCTGTGCTTCATCTCCTATATGCGGAGGTGGTTGTGCTGCTGAGGCTCTTATTGTTCACGGGAATTTAAATCAGCCAAACTGTCCACAAACAAATAAACAAGTTTTCGAATATTTAGATAGCATTAAAGAAGAAATTTTAGTATAGGGAGAGAGACTAAGCTATGATTGCAAGCACTTATAATTCAACATATAAATTATCTGATGGAAATTTTGTTTTAATAAACTCACTAAGCGGTGCCCTTGATGTAATTAATGCGGACATAAAAAAAGTTTTAGATGATATTAGGCGTAATAAAAATTTAACTCCTTATCCTGAATTAGAGGAACTCCTCTCTTTTTTAACAAAACGCGGTTACCTTTTTAAGGATCGTGATGAAGAATTAAACACACTTACTATTATTCGTGATCGGATGACCCAATCTTTAGCAAGCAGCAATTCCGGTGTTACATTCAACGTATGTACAACATATATGTGTAATCTTCGATGTCCTTATTGTTACCAAGGTCATGACATACATAAAATCTCACATGCTTTAACATCTACAGAAGTAGATAAAATGTTTCAAGCAGTGGACAACATTTTATCTATGGAGAATGAGCGTGGACGCTTTAAAGATGCAACCCATCGTATGATGCTGTATGGTGGTGAACCATTATTACCAACAACTCGAAAAACTGTCGAAAGAGTTGTTCAACGTGCAACCAAAGAATATGGATTTCGCATGTATGCAATTACAAATGGTACGTTTTTACACGAATTTTTAGATTTTTTAGAACCCTACAAAGATAACTGGGATTATTTTCAAATTTCTATTGATGGTCCAAAACATATACATGATCAACGGCGTATTACAGCGGGTGGTACCGGAACATTCGATCGAATTACCGCTAATATCTCAATGGCATTAGAACGCGGCTTCGCAGTGGGTTTGCGTACCAATGTAAATAAAGATAACCTCGAGCATTTAGAAGAATTAGCTACTTTTATCGAAAACAAAAATTGGCATAATTATCCTAACTTTGGTTGGCAGGTGTCCCCTGTTACAGACCATTATGGAGACAATCTACCGAACCATCTTCCAGAGCATGAACTATTGGCCGAAATCTATAATATTTTTGGAGATTTAGAGGACTTTATGGATAAATTTAATGCCAAACTCGGTACAGACCTTAATATTCGTACTTCTAGGATCCGTCAAGCTATACGTACTTTTGATTGGGAAAAGGTAAGCGAACTCGATTCATGTTCTCCTGTTATGCATAGCTTACCTTATTTTAAAGAATGCAGCGCACGAGAACATCGTTTTTATGCGTTTGGTGCAGAAGGTCTAATATATGCTTGTCCAGAAGCAGTGGGTAAACCCCAAACAGCAGTAGGTTCTTTTTTCCCTGAATATAATCTAGATCCTAGCAAACATGCCATTTGGGATCAAGATATCACTGATTCAAAGCAATGTATTAACTGTAGCATTTCATTATTTTGTGGCGGGGGCTGCGCTTATGCCAATCTAATGCGTAATGGTGCCATTAATAAACCTTATTGTAATGACTCACATCAAACAATTTCAACTTATATAAAACAAAACGAAACAGCTTTTTTAGAACTAATCAAATAAAAATATCTAACTCCACAAACATCTTTATCATTGTGGGGTTACTTCTTCTCAAAGGATGTGACAAATTTGACAACCTCACAAATCTTTTTCCCAAAACTAATCCCTTATAAAGTTTACAATATGGATGTTTGGGAGGACGGGCCCCGTTATTTAATTAAATTTGATAACGGGTTACAGATAAAAGTTACAGAATCATTAAAAAACCTATTTAATTATATGGATGGAACAAGTTCAATAGAGGATATTTGTACAATTGTACAGAATGATTATGGTGGACATATAACTATAAGCGAATTAGAAGAGCTTATAAATGTGCATTTATTGCCAAAGGGAATTTTAGTTGGTTCAGAAAAAAGAGCATCTCATCACTCTGCAATTACATTTAGAATAGCAATATTCCATGCATCACGCTTACAAAAAGCGTCTCAATATTTCAAATTCTTTTTTTCATGGGGAGCATTATTTTTATTCTGCATCTGTTTCAGTATAAGTCTAATACATTATTTTTTTCAAATTAATACTGAAAATATAGCTAACACATTTGGATCAGTATCTAAATTTTTCATTGCAATTTTTCTACTTTTATTTTCTATAATTATCCACGAATTTGGTCATATAGTTGCCGCTTATCGTTATGGGATAAAACCAAAGGATGTTGGAGCTGGTCTTTATATGATGAGACCTGTTTTATTTGTTGATTTAAGTGATGCTTGGCGATTACCTAGGAAGTATAGAGTAGTTATTGATCTCGGGGGAATTTATTTTGAATTATGGATATTTATATTTTTAGAATTATGCTATTGGATTTCAGGGTATCAAGAACTTTTTGTAGCAAATCAATTTATTCTCATTACAGTTTTATATAACTTATATCCATTTTTACAATATGATGGCTTTTGGGCTCTAACCGACATTCTAGGAATCGCAAACTTGCATACTCGAACTTTCAAATTGGTAAAAAGCGGTTTACTAGGATACTTGTTTTTCAAACCTGATTATAAAGAGCAATTCAATGATACCATTCGGAATATGAATAAACACTACAAAATAGCATTTCTCACATATGCCAGTATATATTTTTGTTCAGTCATTACTGCCATATGGTTCATTATTCGATACATCTTTTATTTATTAACATCTATAGAATCTTTTACTTGGGGAAATGCAAAAGGTTTGTTCATTGTAATCATTATAGTTTTAATTAGAACCATAATTGTCTTCGCACTAAAATTCAAAAAGTCTGGAGGAACAAAGGATGACAACAAAACACCCTATTCTTCAAGTACAGGGAATAAAGAAAAATTATGAAACGGAAGCAGGAATCATCCATATTTTAAAAGGAATTGATACACAATTTTATCGAGGAGAAGTGGTTAGTATTATAGGTCCTAGTGGGAGTGGAAAATCTACATTACTCGGGATATTAGGATCATTAGACACCCCAAGCGAAGGACGCATTATGATTGATCAACAGGATATTACATCCCTATCTGAAGAAAATTTAGCAGATTTTCGTGCGAAAAAAATTGGTTTTGTTTTTCAATCCTATAATTTAGTAACAACGATGACAGCCGAGGAAAATGTAATGATGGCACTTATGTGCGCCGGGATGAAGAGTCGAAAAGAAATGATACATAAGGCAAGAGAGATGCTCGATCTTGTTGGGATGAAAGAACGTTATCATCATTTACCAAGCCAGCTATCAGGAGGTCAGCAACAACGCGTTGCAATTGCCCGTGCATTAGTAAACAACCCCGCTATTGTTATTGCAGATGAACCTACTGGTAATTTAGATACGAAAACGGGACAAACTATTTTGGATTTAATCTTTCAACTACGTGATCAACTTAACATGACTTTTATTATCGCTACACATGATTCTTATGTAGCAAAGCTTTCAGATCGTATTTTACAAATAGAAGATGGATTGTTAATTCAAGAAAACGTGAATAATCATACAACTCCCAAAGAAGGTGAAACAACGTCATGTTACTAAAATCAGCATTACGTAGTTTAGTACGAAATCGTTTGAGAACCCTCTTTACTATGTTCAGTATTGTAATTGGGGTAGCTAGCTTTTTCTCAATGTCACTGTTAGTCGAATTAGTTCCTCGTTCTATTCACGAATCCTCTAAAATTCTTTTAGGAGGAGACGTAGCTATTCAATCCTACTTAAACCCTGTTAACCGTGATACATTGATCTCTTCTGTTCCTAAAGAAGAACAAAAAGCACTTACAACTTCTTTATTAGGTCAGAGTATGGTAAAGTCTGATAAAAAAACAACAAGCTTAATAATAAAGGGTATAGAACCAAAGCAATATCCGCTGTATGGAGATAATCAGTTTCCGAATGTTCGTAATTTACAAGAGAATGAAGTGCTTTTATCAAAAAGTACTGCGGATCGTTTACAAGTGAAAGTCGGAGATAATGTGGAGATTCCGAATCGTTCTACCGGAGCGATGTCTTCTTATAAAATTCGTGGGCTTGTCGAAGGCGTTCAAGAATCTTATGGTGATGCTTCTATCTTTGGAACAGCTTATCTACATTTAAATCAAGCACAACAACTTTTAAATGTACCAGCAAATACAATTAATGAAGCTTTAATTGTATTGCATAATAAAGTTAACGTTTCTACTTTTAAAAGTAAAGTGCAAGAACAATTCCCACAAAGCAGTGTAATCGACATTCGTGATAAAGAATTAGAAAAACAAAAAGATTTGCATATGTTACTGCCATTTCTTCAACTATTTAGCATATTAGCTCTTGGAATCGCGGCAATCACAACTTCAAATACAATGAAAGTAATCATTGCCACGCGCACACATGATATCGCTGTCATGAAATCAGTAGGAATGAAAACGCGATCTATCGTTCGATATTTTTTGCTAGAAGCATTCTGGTTAGCAATCCTCGGAACAACTGGTGGTATTGGAATTGGATTATTAGTTAGTGTTTGGCTCACCTCATATTTATCAAATGTACTTTCATTACCCCTTACGTGGGGGATGTCATGGTCTGTTGTTGGTACTACAATCGTTGTTGGATTCGTCGTAACCTTTTTAGCATCATGGATACCAGTAAAAAGTGGAATGCGTGTGTCACCTCTTCAAATGTTACGGGATACAGAGAATACAAATGTAAATTATTCATTACCTTTTAGAAAAAAACTTCAACTTTTTATTTTAGTTTGTAGTATTCTTTCTATTTATGTTTACAAAGTAGCATTTACAACCAGCGCAAATGGTAGTTTTATATTTAAATGGATTCTTGCTTTCCTACTTACAACAGGAGTCATGTTACTCATCTTTGCTTTCATTCGTTCGATTGGATTTATATACGCTTTATTATTCCGAACTATTGGGGCTATGAAAAATAGGATGCCACAAGGTCTTTTTCTTGCCTTACACAATATAGCAGCTACGAATAAGCGAAATGGATTATTAGCAGTTACCTTAACGATAGGTGTCGTTTCTGTAGTTTCTAGCCACGTATTTGCTGATAATTTAATTGAATCTGTTCAAGGACAATTAGAAAAAGAAGCAATGGGAAATCTTCTAATTACAAGTTCAGTGAACGATGAAGAAAAAGTTGAAAAACAACTTAAATCAATGAAGGAAATAAAAGCATGGAAAAAAGGCTATCAATTAGATGGAAGACTCCAAAATATTAATGGTGAAGAAGCCGCATCTAAATTCGCCCAAAAAATAAAAGAGGACAAATTTTTTAGTTCAACTAAAATTTCAGTAGAAGGTATAGATACTTCTCTTACTTCCAAAGCATATACCATATCTGAAGGACGCGATTTAACTTCAGCAGATGCAGATGAAAAAAAAGCAATCCTGTTGGATAGTTATAAGAAGATAGGACTCAAAACAGGTGATACAGTTGATATTCAAATAGGAAATGAATTGGTGAATTGTGAAATTGTAGGGTTTTTTAAATCAGGTATTGTAAAAACGGTAGGTATTCGTATTCCAACAAAAACATTAGCTACATACGGAAAGCCGAACCGCATTACCTATTCAATAGATAGCGATCCGAAGCAAACGAATGTCATTCTAACAGATCTAAACAACAAACTTCCAAATTCAGCAATGGCTTACTCAATTTCCGCTACAGCTATCGATAGTCTACAATATATTATTCGTATGCAAAGTGCTTTCTTTTCTATCGTAGCCTTATTTGCATTCTTAACTGCGGTTCTGACGATTGGAAATCAAGTGGTTATTCGCTTACTTCAACAAACACGAGATGTTGCCATTATAAAGACAGTTGGTATGTCTTCGGGCAATTTAATGAAATCCATTTTATTAGAAAACACGGTCATTTCCTTATCAGCCGGATTCGTTGGGGCTGGAATTGCTTTAGCTTTTTCAGGAGTTGTTTTACGATTCTTATTCCAAATGCCAATGAAAATTGATATAACTTGGTCTATTCTGGGCATCTTGTTATCTGTTATCACAACAGCGATTGTTGTTTGGATTGCAGCAAAACAATCCTTATCAGCTAAACCAATTCATCTATTGCAAAGTAAATAAAAATTTATAAAACCTGATCTAAAGAAGAAAAAACATAGTTTGATCAAACTACGTTTTTTCTTCTTTTTATGTTTCTTACATTAAAAAACAATATATTTAGTAACGTCTATTAAATCGATATGTAGGGCACCCTCTTACATTCGCTTTTATTCGAAATACTCCACCAGCGCTTGCATCAGTAGTATGCATTTTGGCTGTTGTAATGTATAACTCGTTTAAGTCACTTCCACCAAATGTGCAAGAAGTTACATTTAAGACTGGGATAGAAATACTTAGTAGCTGTTCTCCGTTCATAGGATTCCACCTCGATACTTTAGAACCACCCCAATGGGCAATCCACAACATTCCTTCTTCATCAATTGTCATTCCATCAGGAAATCCTTCTTCTTTGTGCACAACAACAACATCTTGTGGATTTTCAATATGACCTGTGCAAATATCATAATCAAAACGAACTACTTTTCTTGTAGGCGTATCTATGAAATACATATACATATGGTCTGGTGACCACGCTATGCCATTAGAAGTACTTACATGTTCTACTTTCTTTTTTACAGTCAAATCGGTATCTAAACAGTAAAGAGCTCCCTTTCCATCAATACCAACACCTTCTGTGGTGCCTGCCCAAAAACGACCTGCCGGATCACATTTCCCATCATTAAAACGATTTTCTTGCAAATGACTTTCAGGGTCACAAATAGCCCGTAGTTCTTCCGTATCCGGATTTAAGAAATAAAAGCCATTCTCTAGAGCAAGAATCATTTCACCACATTCACTCGGAGCCACTGATCCTACCATTTGTCCAAGAAAAATTTCCTTATCTTCATTTGTAACTGGATTATACATATGAACCTTCTTCTCCAAAATGTCGACCCAATACAATAACTGCTTTTTACTATCCCAGCAAGGCCCTTCTCCAAGAGTAGCCTTCGCATCAATGACTAATTCTAATTCACCTAGCAAAGTAATCCCCACCTTCCTAAAGAATATTCTGTCTTTTTATAATAACATGTAATCGTTTTATATATGAATTAATGGCATATATTCTTTAGCTTATATTTATTCATTTTTATTTTTTAATATACAAGTCGCTACTGTGCAGAATTCAACATGACCGCTACTTACTTTCTCCTTTTGTTTTAAACCTTGCATGTGGTAGGAAAAGGCCCTGACCGTTTCTATGCATGGTCAGATGCTCTCGCCCGCCTAAAAAGAAAGAGGGTTTTTATGTCGATTTTTTAATTTTTATTTATATAGAACGATAAAAATCCCCTTTAGATCGATTATCTGGAGGGGATTCCTTATCTACATAATTAATTCTAGCTTATAAGACGCGTAATTCGCTTCTTCTTCCACGACAACCTGTAATATCCATATTGCAGGAGCAAACTCACAACAAACGCAGCTGGATATCCAATCCATATTCCTTTTATCCCAAGGCTCGTATGATACGATAGGAAATAAGCCACTGGAACTTCCACAAGCCAAATTGATATAACCGCAAAAATAGTCGGCCACAATACAGTTCCGCTCGCTCGCATTGTTGCACCAATAATTTGCGCATGACCAAAAATTAAGTAACTCCATAACGTAATCATAACGAGACTATGTGCAATATCAATCGTACTCTGACTCGTTAAAAAGAGCGCTAAAATTTCTTTTGAGAACAAATAAATAAAAGAGATTAATATTCCACCAATTACATAGTTCATAACAAGTCCCGCTTGGATTACTTTTTGTAGGCGATCAAATTGATTTGCTCCAATGGACTGCGCTGCAAATATGGAAACGGTAATCCCAAGGCTCACTGCCGGCATCTGCACATAACTTGCCACTTGGTTCACTACTCCGTATGCTGCAGTTGCATCTGATCCGAAACGGTTTACAAAAGAAATAACGGCAATCTCTGATAATGAAACAAGTATCATATTAATACTTGCTGGAATACCAAGACGTAATAATAATTTTAACAAGTCCCAATCCATGCGAAGATACTTTCGAACTGCTGCATCAAATTGCAATGGATGTTTCGTTTTTCTTAAATAAACTAACAGAATAATAAATGTAACAATTGTTGATATAACAGAAGCATATGCTGCCCCGTACACACCAAGCTTCGGCAGTCCAAACCAACCAAAAATAAGAATAGGTAATAATGCCGTATTTAGTCCTGTGCTAACAATTAAAAAATAAAATGGTGTTTTAGAGTCCCCTGCCCCGCGCATAAATGTTGTATATGCAAAATACAAAAATAGCACTGGCATGGAAATAAATAAAATTCGTGCATAATGAACACTTATATCAATGATATTTTCCGGTGTACCAACAAGTCGCATAATATCCAGTGCGAACATACTACCCACTACTGCTAAAACAGCTCCAAGTACGAACGTAAATGTCAATGTTGTACCGACAATGGCCTTTAAGCGGTCTTCATTACGAGCCCCAAAAGCCTGACCAATTAAAATCGAGCTACCAGAACCAATCCCAATGACAAATGAAATGAGTAGAAAAAACAACGGAAAGAAAGCCGAGATAGCAGCTAATTCATTAATACCAAGCCAACGCCCTACCACTACCATACCAAACAACTGTCCAAGTGACTGCAATACATTACTTAACAGTAAAGGAATGAGAAACATAGACATAGAACGCCATATTGGTTTATTTTCTGTTCCTTCTTCAGTTATTTTCAAATTTCATAACCCCTTTTATTGAGAGATTTTACGGTTATATCCTCGCTCTCCGTATGGTTGCAATTTCTCTAACCACTTCTCTTCTAATTTTTTCAATTCTTCTTTTGCGTTAAAATATCCAGTATCTTTCTTTTTCAACACTTCTAATATTTCAAACTCAAAAGCATCTGCCCCGTATTCCTTCCAATCATCTTGCAATGCCTTATTCGTATGAGAACCCATATTAAGTAAAAGTCGTCTTCCACTTATCGTTTTTAAGTTTCTCGTACTCTCTACATACACTTTTCCGTTCTTTGTATTTCTAATACAATAAATCCCTCCTTCTATTTCTATTTCTTTATACATTTGTTTTAATTCTTCTCTTCTATTCAATTTCCTTTCTCCTTTCACTTTCTCTACATTTTATTTATAATTTCACCCAGTACTGACTTCCATCTGATGTTCTATCAAGAAAACCGTATTCAATTAAATACCTTCTTAACGTGACATAATCAGGGTATACATTTTCTAAAATCTCATTAACTTCCTTTTCTG
The DNA here is from genome assembly GCF_900116295.1 of Bacillus sp. 103mf. Classification (GTDB taxonomy): domain Bacteria; phylum Bacillota; class Bacilli; order Bacillales; family Bacillaceae_G; genus Bacillus_A; species Bacillus_A bruguierae. The sequence continues at coordinate 174,252 of NZ_FPAF01000003.1, read as the reverse complement.
TATATTTTTGATTACTATCAAACTTTGTCACTAAATGTTTCAAAATAATGAGCTTTCGCTTTTGTTTCTTTGGAAATTTAGAGAGTGGTCCTTCTAATCCTTCTGTAAAATGTAATTTTAATACTTCTTCATTCTCCTCTTCGGTAATGTTGTACCGCTGATCAACCATCGTAGCTGTACGATGAATTGGAAGAAATTTAGGTTGATTCGTCGCTTTTTCTTCTGAGAGCTCCATAAGCGCAAGAAACACTTTGGCTTGTTTCATCTTCTCCCTTAATGTAAAACGATGATTTCGAATTGTTGAAGTGCTTCCACCGTCCATTTCCTTTACAATTTCTTTATCATTTAAACCCATCTGAAAGAACTGCACCATCTTCTTCTGCAAATCTGTTAAACCTGTTAACTTCTTATCTAACCCTAATAAATAGTCGAACATAGAAATATGTTCATTTGCGATATGAAGTTGTGTAAATTTCTCTGCTTCATAAAAAACGTTTTCTTCTTGATAAATAATACCTTTCACAAATTTTTCTCCACAAGCTAAACAAACGTATTCTTCAGTGTCCTTCTCAAATACATATCCTTTTTTCAATTCCTCAACCGTGGCATTCCAAAACCATTCTGAAATATCATTCATGCTAAACAATCCCCTAAAAAGTTTATTTTAAAAACAAACGAATTATGATTTAGTTTATTTTTATTTATAATACCATAATAAAAACAAACATTCCAATATATTGTTTGCCTATTTTCAAACAAAATTAAATAACGTTTATGTTTTATGGATATTAAAAGGAAGTTTTATGCCTTTCAATAAAACAACATTTCTATCAATGTGGTCTTACTCCCCTCAGTAACTGAAGAAGCACCTACAAATTTTGCTTACATATGCATACGAAAATACAACAAATAGGACTAGCTACCATACTAGTCCTATTGTTCATTATCACTATTAAACTTTTATTTTTTCGATTTCATCCCTGCCGGTGCAATTGTAACAAGTGCAGTGTTTTCTCCTCTTTACTTCCTTTATGTTCAATACGCTTTGTCACAATCCCATCTTTCATAAACAAAATACAATCCCCTATCTCCGCCGCCACGTCCATCATGTGTGTGGAAAAAATAACAATTGTCCCATTCTTCTTAATGTCCTGTAAAACCTCGACAAATGCATCGACCCAAAATGGATCCAAACCATTCGTCGGTTCATCTAATAATAATAGTTTCGGTTTCCCTAACAACGCTTGTCCAAATACTAAGCGTTGACGCATTCCCTTCGATAAATGTTTTACAAGTTCATTCCTCTTTTCAATCAGACCTATCTTTTCTAAAATCTCTTGTACTTGTCGCTGACTAGCCTTTCGTAACACACCATAAAAAGAAAGAAATTCATGCACAGTCATCATCTCCTGCGCATGGAAGTCATCTGGCATATATCCAATTTGTGACACGTATGCATTCCTGTTTTCATGGAGAGCAATCCCATTCAATACAATCGTGCCTTCTGTCGGTTTTGAAATACCTGCCAATATATGAAGAAGTGTACTTTTTCCTGCACCGTTTCCCCCGCATAGTACGATGCACATTCCCTCGTCTACTTGAAGCGAAAAGTGAGAAAGTGCTTGTTTTGTCTTATATTCTTTTGAAACCTCTTTAACTTGCAAAAGTGTCATTGCATTTTTCTCCTTTCTAGCTTCCATGCAGAGAGAGTAAAACCCAAAGCCATATATATCAGTGTATATAAAATGAGAACTCCCCACGCCGCCTCAGATTGTAAGAAAGTAATAAGAGTATCGTATGCTTGTCCAAATATTGCACCACCACCTAATTGAACAACAAATACGATGCGAAGCAGTTCAGCAGGATTAACAAACAAAGCTACTTTTAGGAACACAGCAATCATTGGATACGGAACAAAGCTAAGAACAGCAATAAGTGCAGTAGGCCAAATCATAATTAAGAAAAACCAAACCCCAACAGATATTGTTAGCGCCTGCCATCTTGTTACGACAAAAGAACCTACCACGAAACCGATTATTAAAAAGAAAAGCATTAATACTATTGAGAATATATAAAGAGCTAGCACCCATTTAATAGATAATGCACTTCCACTAATGAGACCAATTATAAGGCTTATACCATAACTAAGTGTAAAAATAATGAGCTGCGCTGTAAATTGTCCGAATGCTTTTCCCATTACATAAGCAACACTAGAAATGGGATACGTACTTAATAACCGCCACTGTCCGTTTTCCATTTCATTTGCAATAGAAAAAGAACTGATAATAAGCATAAATAACGGTATAATATACAGCACTAAATTCACCATTGTACCTGTCATATTTGTGTATCCTGTTATAGTAGGTGTATTTCGCTCCAATAAAAATAGTAAAGACAAAACGCTCGTCCAAAGAATGACAAATGTATAAGATGAACGTTGTCTTATCGTGATTCGCCACTCAGATTGCCAAATGTGCCACATAATATCCCTCTTTCCATAATGTGAAACTTCCATCAGTGGAGTCCCCCACTGATGGTTAATTGAACCAATCGGGCGCATGCCAGCAGTTAGCCCCCATCTATTTTCTTCTCTCTCAATCTTAAAGTGGGGCTAACTCCCTCTTATTGCAGGATAAAAAAGGACAACCGGAGCGGTTGTCCTTTTTTATTAATGAGAATGATTCATATCCTTTTTCTTTGCATTCTCTTCTTTTATTTTCATCATCATATCCATGTTCTTTTTCCATTCATGCTTTTCCAAATCTTTTGCTTCTAACACTTCACCTTTATTTTTAGAGACAAAGCTTTCTGCATCTTTTTTATCTTTGAAAGAAATCACATTATAAGCCATCGGTGTTTTAATATCTTTGTCATAAACATAAGTCGCTTTCTCTACTTCAACCCACTCTTTTGTATTGTAATCACGTACAAATTTTGCTTGCAACTTTTCGTTCTTGTTTTTATTCATCCATTTGTACATACAACCAAGATCATCAAATTTTAATGATTTACCGTTTTCAAGAATTACTTCTGTTCCGAATTGATCGTTCGTCACAGCCATATTACAGTTGGCACATTTATCAGTTTTCTCGTCAATTGATACTGGCTTAACTTCCTTTTTCCCGCAGCCAACTACTGTCAATAAAAGAGCTGCAACTATTGTAATAAATAAACCTTTCCATTTCATCTTCTTTTCCTCCCAATTTTAAATAAAGTAATACTTATTGCTAACATACTCATACTGATTATTCCGATTTGCATCTTAAATGAAGAATTGTTTTCTTCCTTTTTCCCTCTAATTGTCATCCTAGGTTCATAATCAGTTAAAACTTGATTTTCAGGACTTTTTAACAATGCTTGGAGTACAAGCATACCAGGCGCTTGGAAAAACAACTGATATTCGGGGACTTCATTTGTTAGTGTTAGAAAAAATGGATCTGCTCTGTGCGGAATGCTGCTAATACCATTTCCCTTTGTATCCAGTTTCAAGGATGCGTCCCAATAATTATGTATAATTTTGTTTTCAGTGCTGTTTATCGCTTGAGACTCATTTACATTTCCAATAAAGACATTGTCAGACACATTATTTTCATTAGCATTTTTAATTTGCATGCCAATAAAATTCCCATTTACTTCATTATCTGAAATACGGTTGTTATTTGCATTTTCCACATACATTCCAACACGATTATAAGAAATTCGATTGCCAATCGCTTCTGTTTTCTCTGCATCATACAGCAATAAACCCTGTGCATTAACATTACGATTATTGAAAGTTAACTCGTTCCTTTTAATTTTTGTCTCTTTTGTTCCCATCACCATGGCACCTGTAATATTGTTGTGAGACTTGTTATCCTGTACGGTTATGTGATTAGAAAACATAATATGTATGCCATAACGAGAATTTCCGATAGCATTGCGGGTTATTCGATTAAAATGACTATTTTCAATATAAATGCCATCTCTTACTCTATCAATCTCGACTCCTTGAATCATATTGTTATTTGATTCCCATAAGTCGATTCCGTTTCCTTTCGAATTCCCTTTAATAAAACCACCTTCTACAACCGTATCACTTGTCTCGTTAAATTTAATCCCGAACTGCTTTGTGTAGATTTGAAGATTATTCAACCTATGATTCTTACCAGTAACACGAATAGCCTCCGTGTCTGCTCTACTGCTGCATTGTTCTACCTTTATATGCTTCAAGGTGACAGATTGTCCTTTTACCGTAATAACAGGCTCTTTACTACAAGAACGAACAGTGACTTCCCCTGTCCCTTCTAAAGTAACAGGCTTTGAAAGAACGAGTGTCTCGTTATAGATACCACTCGGTATTTTTACAATTCCATATTCAGGAGCAGCGTCAATTTGAGATTGTAACGTATCCTGTGCATAAGTATGGAATGAAAAACTTAAAAAAATTATACAAAAGAGAAAAAAAACTCGAGTTATTTTCATATGGCAATCTCCTCTAAATCAAGTCGACCTATATGAAGGATAACAAACAATTGTGTGGAATTTGTGAAGTAATTTTGTATGATTTGGAAAATAATATTTTTTCACTATAAAGTGCAACTTAGTTAAATCGATAAGTGGATTCTATATATAGAAAGAAAAATAAGAGCAAATGTTGTTAATAAAGAATATAAGCCATAAATAATAACAACATTTTTCAAGAGAAAATATAGAGTATATGCCTCATTTTAAACTTAATATATGAATTATAAGGTACATTTTCTCTCTTTATTACATAATCTATCAGTGAATTCTATTAAAGGAGGGAAAATGATGGCTTGTACAAAAGAGAATGTTTGTTTTGATATATGTCTTACAATTACCATTACACCAGGTAGTGAAGCTGAAGTAGCTGTGGATTGTGCTGATGCATGTGGGACAAGTCCTACAATCGAAGTAAAAGCAGATGGATCTGTCGTAATTACGTTACCTTTAACTGCTTGTTTCTCTATCACGTTAAATGATGATTTTAGTGTTAACTCTGAACTTACTGGTTTGTTTTTTCGCGTCTATTAAAAAAACGAATTGCTTGCAGAGATTAATAAAATGCATCCAAAAGTTGTTTCATTATTTATTTAAAACTTAAGGAAAATATAATCTTATATTGCCCCAAAATTAGTAATAGATTCAAAATACAACTTTATTATTTATTTCTTTCATTCCTTCCTTCTAATCTCCGTTTATAACGGGGATTTTTTTATTCCGCTATTCGCAGGCAGTAAGATCCATACTAATGGAAATTTCATTTTATCTTTTCTAAACTACTTACATGATGGAAAAACCGCTTAGTATTTTCAAAAAACATACTTCTAAAATTCTGCCAATCCAACTCAGGAAAAGAAACAATTATGAAATTGATTCATATATATAATCCCTTTATAAAGTGAAACTTCCATCCGTGGGGGTTTTCTTCATCCCCTACGGATGGAAAGCCTACCCAATCGGGCTTTTACGGGCAGTTATCTCCCACCTATCTTCTTTAGAAAGGCGGAAGCGGCTCGCTCAGAATCGTAGGACGTTGGAGTCCCTGACAAAGAGGTGCTTTTTGCCTCGTCCGAGGGGGCGAAACGACCGGAGATTCTAGCCGCTAGAGCTGGACAATGCTTCTCTCTGAATCTTGAGGTGGGGGTCTTACTGCCCCAAAATAGCGGGATAAACTAAAAAGATAGGATCCTCACTTGAGAATCCTATCTTTTATAAAGTATTTCATTCCTTCGGCTCAATCATTTTCTTCGGATCTACAATTTCATCAAATTGTTCCTCTGTTAACAAACCTGATTGCAGTGCCGCTTCTTTTAGTGTTAATCCCTCTTTATGTGCATGCTTGGCAATGTTTGCTGCATTTTCATAACCAATGTGCGGATTTAACGCTGTTACAAGCATTAACGAGTTATTTAAGTGCTGTCTGGTAATTTCTTCATTTGCTTCAATACCTACTGCACATTTATCATTAAATGAAACAAGCGCATCTGCTAATAATCTAGCAGATTGTAAGAAATTATAAGCAATGACTGGCTTAAAGACATTTAACTCAAAGTTCCCTTGACTTGCCGCAAAGCCGATGGTTGCATCATTTCCCATGACCTGTGCTGCAACCATCGTTAAAGATTCACTTTGCGTTGGATTTACTTTTCCTGGCATAATAGAGCTCCCTGGCTCATTGGTTGGAATCGTAATTTCCCCAAGGCCGCTACGCGGTCCGCTTGCAAGCCAGCGGACATCGTTTGCAATTTTCATTACATCAGCTGCTAACGCTTTTAACGCCCCGTGCGTATAAACAACTTCGTCATGACTTGTTAACGCATGAAATTTATTTAGTGCTGATACAAAATGTTTTCCTGTAAAATTACTAATTTCTTCTGCAACCATATCACCGAATTTTGGGTGGGCATTAATCCCTGTTCCAACCGCAGTACCACCAATTGCAAGCTCTTTCATATATGTACTACTTTCTATAATCATCCGCTCTGTCTTTTCAAGCATACGATGCCAGCCACTCACTTCTTGACCTAACGTTAACGGCGTTGCATCCTGCAAATGAGTACGACCAATTTTAATTATATGAGAGAACTCGTTTACTTTTTCTTTTAACGTGCCTTTTAATTTTTCTACTGCTGGCAATACTTGCTCTTCTACAGCTATCACGCACGCAATATGAAGTGCTGTTGGAAATGTATCATTTGAGCTTTGAGACATATTTACATCATCGTTTGGATGAATATGTAGATCAAGCCCTTTTTCTCTTAAAATTTGATTTCCACGGTTAGCAATTACTTCATTCACATTCATATTAGATTGTGTACCACTTCCTGTCTGCCAAACAACAAGCGGAAAATGCTCATCCCATTTTCCCGATAAAATTTCATCAACTGCCTCTACAATTGCATTTGCCTTTTCGTCTGCTAGCTTCCCTAACTTTTGATTACTAATCGCTGCACTTTTCTTTAAAATTGCAAATGCCCGAACAATTTCAAGCGGCATACACTCTGTTCCAATCGGAAAGTTCTCCTTACTACGCTGCGTTTGTGCTGCCCATAATTTATCAGCTGGAACTTTCATTTCTCCTAATGTATCTCTTTCAATTCTGTACTCCATGTTTTCATCCCCTTAGAATTAAATACCTTCTCTTTCATTTTACTGAAAAAACTAAAAATAATAAATATTACCACTAAAAATGAAAGTCATCTATTGAATGATGATTTTGATAATATAAATTACTGCACAAAGATAATAAATTAGCCCATAAAAACAAAAAATCATCCCCGCTATAAGCGAAAGGATGATTTTTTCATACTATGATACTTGCTTTTCTTTCTCTACATCATTTACATACCAAATAAATTTACCTGTATATCCGTAAATAACAGCAAGCGCTAATGATACAAAGCTCAACCACATAAATGGCAGATAAGATAACGTCGAAACGCCTAGAATACCCGCCATAAAAATACCGTTATCAGACCATGGAACCATTCCTGATGTGAGCGTTCCACCGACTTCTGAGTTACGAGCTAAAATGCGGCGATCTAATTTTAATTTATCGTAGCTTTCTTCCATAATTTTTGGCGTTAAAATTAATGATACATACATGGCGCAGCCAAATACGTTTGCTAAAAATGCAACAATTAAAGTCGAAAGTGTTACATTACCTGCAGATGTTAATTTTTTCTCAAACTTCGAAACAATAACTTTCAAAACGCCAAGCTTTTCTAGTAAACCACCAAAACCAAGTCCGAAAATAATAACAGCAACTGAGCTGAGCATTCCTTCAATTCCGCCGCGATTTAATAACTTATCAATGAAATCGATACCAGAATCGATAGAAAATCCTTTGTAAGCTGTGCCAATCGCTTCTCCAAAAGGCATGCCTTGGAACACAGCTGCCCAGATGGCACCAAGAAGAGCCCCCATTGCAATTGTAGGCATAGATGGACGTTTCATCGCTAACAGTATAATGACAACGACTGCTGGAACGAGCATCCAAATGTGAATATCAAATTGCTTTAGTAAAGATGCCTTTAGAAAATCTACTTTTTCTAAATCTACATTTTTTCCGCCATATATCCAGCCGGCAACTGTAAACATAATACCGGTAATAATATAAGCTGGAACATCTAAATACAACATAGCACGAACGTGCGCAATAACATCTACTTTCGCCATAGAAGCTGCAAGTACGGTGCTATCAGATAATGGTGATAATTTATCTCCGAAATACGCACCGGACAGAACTGCACCAGCTACAAGAGGAAGTGGTAATCCAAGTCCTTCTCCGATTGCCATCATGGCAATACCAGCTGTACCTACCGTCCCCCAAGAAGTACCTGTTGCGATAGATGTAATCGAACAAATAATTAATGTTGCTAATAGAAAGATACTTGGGTGAATAAATTCTAAACCATAATAAATAAGTGTTGGCACAACACCGCCAGCAATCCAAGTTCCAATAAGAGCACCAACCGCTACTAATATTAAAACTGCTTCGAGTCCATTCGAAATTCCTTTTGTAATCGCATCTTGTAATTCTTGATAACGAAATCCAAGCCTTAATCCAAGCGCAATGACAAGAAACCATGAAATAAATAACGCAAGCTGAATCGGTAAATCAAAAATTGTCTGAAATGAAAAGACAACGCCTAAAAATAACAGCAAAAGAATGATGATTTCTATCATCGATGGTAATCTTACACTTTTCAAATTTCTTCTCTCCTTATGAAGCAATAACATGATGCATGTCGTTTAGTTATTTTTACATAAACATAACTAGATAAAACATAAATATTCACATTATTTCGATTTGTTTTTTTAGTATAATAAATACACGACCTTTTTATTTTAAAAGTACAACCTATATTTCGCAATGCTAATTTGAAAAAATACATTATTTTTTTCGTATCTCATCATATTCACTCCGAGTCATTAAAAAGAAGCTATTTTAAAATTGATAAAAATAGCTTCTTTTTGTATTCTCAACTTTTAAAGATTTATATGGTGTATTTAATCAAATCAACTTAGATAATAAGTAATCGAAAACGTTATTTATAACAACATCGATTCAATCAATTTCATAAGTTGCTGTTTCGTCTGGCTTAAATAGTTTCTTTTTTTAGAAGAAATTACTAATCCTATAGGCATTTTAGGATCAAATCCCTCAACCTTAAATGATATTGAATTTTGTTTTAAAATAGTTCCTTTAGGGATTATACCTATCGCATCCCCAAAAACCATTTGTGGAATAAGATGCAGGGCACTACAATTATAGACCCTTTTAAAAGATAAATTGTTCTCTGATAAAAAAGCATTCACAGATTGATAATAATAACAACTATTCTCTCCAACCAAAATGGGATAATTAATAATATCAGATATTTCAACTGATTCTTTTGATAATACTGGATGATTTGGATTACTTACTATAAATTCGATTTGTTCTTTGCAAAGTGGAGTAAAATTCACATTGGAAATATTTTTGTTGTTTCCACAAACGGCAAAATCAATCTTATTTTGATCGATCATTTGTGATAAAAGCGCTGTATTTCCCACGACAAAATCACAATGTATGTATGGTTTTTTATCGTTTAAATATTTTAATATAGGTGGAATTAATTTTTCTGCAACTGATTCCAATAATCCTATTCTTAAATCCCCCTTCTCTTCATTACTTATGCGCTGCGCTTGAGATACAGAATAATCCCAATGCATTAATAAGTTATCTACTTCCTCAGCAAATAATACACCTTCATCTGTTAATCGAGCATCCCACCCTCGTTCAAATAAAAGAAAGCCAAGCTCATTTTCTAATTTTTTTATATGTGTTGTTACCGTTGATTGAGCATAGTTTAATTTTTTAGCTGCGAGTGAAAAAGTTCCTTCTTCAATAATCTTTTTAAATGTATTTAACTCTTTTATTTCCAATTTTACACCTAATCTCTATCGGTTTTATTGATAATAATATTATTTATTTTCAATTATACAAATCAATATTCCAGAAGTACAATAAAGTTGTCAGGAAGGAAGTGAAAATATGCCATTTGTTAATGTTTATTATCCAGAAGGGCAATTGAATAAAGAAGAGTTAAAAAAGGTGAGCAATTGTATTCATCATTCATTAATTGAACATTTTAAAATTCCCGAAAATGATTACTTTCACATGTTTTTACCTTACCAATCTAATCAGTTTTTTTACGACCCGTATTATCTCTTAGAAAGAGAGCAAAAGAGAACAGATAAAATACTACACGTTTCTATTACATGTGGACCAGGAAGAACAATAAATCAAAAAAGAGATTTGTATCAATCCATCGCGGAAGCTTTTTATAATCATTTAAACATCTCTACAACTGATATTTTTATTACATTAAACGAGACATCTGCTGAAAACTGGTCATTTGGTCAAGGAATAGCACAAATGGTTACTATGAAGGAGGAAAAAAATAGTGAATGATCGTATCGAATCCAATATACCAAAGGAAATGCGAGATATTGCTCCTGATTTTGTTGATTACGGTGAAAATATATTATTTGAAAAAGTATGGAGAGATCCGACATTAACATCAAAAGAAAGAAGTTTAATTACCCTTTCCGCTCTAATTAGTATTGGCAATACTGAACAACTACCATTTCATCTACAATTAGCTAAAAAGAATGGAATTAACGAAAAGGAGATTATTGCTTTGATAACACATATGGCTTTTTATGTTGGATGGCCCAAAGCAACTACAGCGATAAATAAAATACTGAGTTAAAAATAACAATATAGTATTTCTTAAGGCATCTATATTAACAGCCAAAGAAATAATCAACTTTTTTATAAAACCAAAAATCTAATTTCAAAAATGAAAACCATTTTGACTAAGCTTTTTCAAAATGGCTTCTTTTTATTTGGTTGTATCATCCAGTTTTGAGAAACACTTTAAATCAAACCTGATTATAAAGCTACACCTTTATATTTTTAAAAATAGGCTGTTTTCCCTTAGGAATTGTATAATTTGTCTTTGGTGGTGGTTATCGTGGTCTGTAAATTCCTTAACAATATATATAAGTGAATAAGGCGTTCCTGTATGTGGACAATGAGTTACACCGTTTGCAGTTAATGGCTTTTTTAGCTTTTCGATTGGCAGTTCATTAAGTTCTTTTACAAGTAGTTCCCTTGTATCTTTTGCTTCTTCAAGAAGTTTTGATTGTGATATGCCTGATTTTGCGTAGTTTGATGCCTTTTGATTATGTATACCAAAATCGGGAAACTCCATTCCCTTTTCATTTTGTACAGATGGGAGGATTTCTGTTAATAGATGATTATCCCAATTCATAATATGTGCTATTATCTCACTTACAGACCATTTACCATCGGCTATCGGTTTAAACCATAAAGTTTCATCGACTTCTTCTAAAGTGATTAGCCAGGATGAATAATGATTAAAATGACGAATTATACTTTTTACCTCACTCAAATTAATCCCTCTTTTCTAAATTAAGTTAATATAATCATAACATAAAATCCACAACAAACAAACATATGTTCTTACTTTTATTTTATGTTGCAAAAACAAAAATCTTTGAGAAAACAGCCTAAAAATAAAATGAAATAACTTTATTATTTCATTTCTCCCTCATTCTTGAGAAGCGATCTTACTGCCCAAAATTCCCAATAAAAAAACTGCTGAGAATCTTTTCTCAACAGTTTTTTTATCCAACAATTCTTTCTTTTTGCTGTTCTTTTTTTTCTGAGAGTAACGCATAAGGTGTACACATATATGTCATCGCAACTGGATCATATACAACACGTGCTTTCACACCAAACACTGTTTCAAACAATTCATCATTTAAAATATCACTTGGTGCTCCTTCCATTACTTTATCTCCATCTTTAATCGCAACAATGTGATGCGCATATTTAGCCGCATGATTTAAATCATGTACAACCATAACAACCGTTCGATTTTCTTCTTCATTTAACTTTCTCAATAACTCTAATATTTCTAACTGGTGGGCCATATCTAAATACGTTGTCGGTTCATCTAGTAATAATAACTCTGTATCTTGCGCAAGTGCCATCGCAATCCAAACACGCTGACGCTGTCCACCTGAAAGTTCATCTAATGTACGATCTGTAAATTGATGCATTCCCGTTACTTCAAGCGCCCAGTTTACCATTTCATGGTCTTTCTCCGTTCGCTTTCCCAGTAAGTGTTGGTGCGGATAACGACCATGCCAAACGAGACCTTCTACTGTTAATCCTTCGGGTGCCGTCGGTGATTGTGGTAAAATTGCCAATTTCTTTGATACTTCTTTTGTTGGCATCGTATGAATTGCTTTACCATCTAAATATACGTGACCTTTAGTTGGTTGCAGCAATCGTGCTAGCGATTTTAAAATCGTTGACTTTCCGCATCCATTTCGGCCAACTAGTGCCGTAATTTTTCCTTCTGGAATATGTAAATCAAGATGATTAATAATGGTTTGATTTCCGTACGTAAGCTCCAACTGTTCCGTATGTAAACTTGTCATCTTGTTCACTCCTTATTTGTTATTTATCCCGCTATTCGCGGGCTAACCATCAGTGGGAGATGAAAAAAATTCTCCACTGATGGAAGTTTCACTTTATAGGAGACTATGTTCCTTTTCTAATCACGAGTAAATATATAAAATACGGTGCGCCAATAAGTGCTGTTATAATACCAGCTGGTATTTCAATTGGCGGAATTATAATTCTCCCCACCATATCTGCACCCGTAACGAGTAATGCACCAAGTAACGCTGAAATTGGCAAGAACAATCTACTGTCTGAACCAATAAGCAGACGCGCTGCATGCGGGATAACAAGCCCTACAAAACTAATTGTCCCTGCTACTGCTACTGAACTTGCAGCTAAGGCAACGGCCACACCGATCAGAACAAGACGAACAGCATTAATACGCATGCCTAAACCTTTTACTGTTTCTTCATTTAATAACAAAAGATTAATTTGCTTATAACTTGCAAATGTAATGACCGCTCCAATGATCGTCCACGGCCATAGCATGTCAACATGTTCCCAAGATCTTGCATATAAACTCCCCTTTAGCCACACAAGTGCTTGTGAGGAATCAACTGCAAATTTCACAATAATAAATGTAATAAGAGCCTGTAAACCCGTAGAAATCGCAACGCCGCATAGTGCAAGACGTTCCGGTTTTACTCCTCCTTTTTGATACGATAATACATACACAAGCAAACTTGCAATCATTGCCCCAGCAAATGCAGCAACTGGGAGCATAATTGCCGGCACACTCGGAAACATAAGGAGCATAATAACAGCCGCTAATCCTCCACCAGCAGAAACTCCAATAACATCAGGTGCTGCAAGTGGATTTCTTGTAACACTTTGTAAAATGGATCCTGATAACGCCATGTTAATTCCAACTAAAATCGCTATGATAAGACGTGGTAAACGATATTTTAAGACAACACCTTCTCCTGTCATCAGTCCTTCTATAATCTCAGCAAATGGCGTTGGTACCGCGCCAAGCCGCAAACTTAGTAAAGAAAGTGCAATTAGCAATATAAGACCTACTATTATAACAATAGTAAACCGGCCAAACTTCTTCATTTAACAGCACCTCTCTTCCTTCTCATTAAATAAATGAAGAACGGTGTACCTAAAAGCGCTGTTATAACGCCAACAGGTGTATCTGCTGGATAAGACACCCATTGCGCTGCAAAATCTGCGATGACAAGAAGATTAGCGCCGAGCAATGCAGAAAATGGTAAAATGATTCGATAATCTTGACCAACTAATTTTCTTGCAATATGCGGAACTATCAGTCCGATAAAACCAATCGGTCCAGCTACCGCAACTGCACTACCGACAAGAAGAACAATTAAAAACGCAAATACTCTCCGAATACGAAGAACATTTACACCAAGTCCACGCGCTGTCTCCTCACCAAGCGATAAAATATTCAATTGATTTGCTAGAAAAAAAACAAGAATTATAACAGGAACTGCTGATACTAACATCATTTTTATATCTTGCCAGCTTGCCCCTGATAACTTTCCGGCCATCCAATATAAAATCTCTGTTAGTTGTGTTTCGTATAACAAAATCGCTCCTGTCGTTAATGATCCAAGGAATAGACTCACTGCAATACCAGCAAGCACAAGACGTGAAGGTGTATATTCGCCGCGAAATGCTAATGAATAAATAACGCTTCCTCCTGCTGCGGCCCCGAGAAAAGCTGCTAGTAAAATAACGAAACTCGTATCCTTCTCTCCAAATACTAAAAGGGCAATAACAACAAAACAAGAAGCCCCTTGATTTATTCCCATATTTTCTGGGTCAGATAACGGATTTCGCGTAATTCCTTGTAAAAGACACCCGGCAACAGCTAATGCCGCGCCAAGTAAAGCTCCTAACACTACACGTGGTATACGTACTTGCCAAACTGTATAGTAAATTAAATTTTTTGTATCCGCTGCAAATACTTCTGATATGTTATGAAATGATAATCCTTTTACACGAAATAATGCGGAGAAAGCTCCCACCATTACTAATAATAGAAAAAAGAAAATAAATTGCAAAGTAGAAGAAGCATACGGGTTTAACGCCCGTCTGCTTCTAGTTTGTGTATGATACAAAGTCTCCAACTCCTTATTTAGAAGACTGACCTGTTAATGCTGGAAGTGCCTCATCTAAAATTTTATTTGCTGCAATTGGTCCGCGCCCACGTGCCCAAAGATTACGATCAACATCAATTACATGCTTTTCTTTTACTGCTTTTAAGTTATTGTATAGTGGATTATTTTTAAACTTCTCTACATTTTCTCCATATAAGAAGATATAGTCTGGATTAATTTCATTTAGACGTTCCATCGTAATTTTTGCAATTTCTGCTTTACCTTCTGTTTTTTCTTTTTTACCTTCATATGCATACTTCACACCAACATCCGTCATTAACGAGCCAATAAATGAATCTTTAATCCATACTGAAAACTCATCATCAAAAGCACCAATAACCAGTACTGTTGGATTTCCTTTTACTTTCTCTTTTGCTTTTGAAATTTTATCTTGTAAATCTGTACGAATCTTTTTCGCTTGCTCTTCTTTTCCAACTGCTTTAGCAATGGTATCCATATTTTTCATTACTTCTTCATAACTATTGTCATCAAATGCAATCGTTGGAGCAATATCTTTTAATTCTTTTTGAATCATATTGTGGCGATCTTTACTTGCAATAATTAAATCTGGTTTCACAGATGAAATAACTTCTAAGTTTGGTGCTTTTCGCTCCCCAACATCTTTAACTTTTGATGCTTTATCTTGTAAATATTCTGGAATTTTCGTTTTCCCTACTCCAGCATTTGCAACTGGTGTAACACCTAAATCTACTAATGTATCAATAAATGAAAAGTCAAGAGTTACAATATTTTTTGGTGTTTCTTTTAACTCTGTTTCTCCCCACTCATGTTTAATTTTCACTGATCCTGTTTGACTGTTTGCTTCTGCTTTATCTTCTTTTTTAGTCGTTTCTTTTGCTCCTCCACTGCAACCAGCAAGCGCTCCCACCGCTAATGACATAGCTACAAGTAAAGTACTTACTTTTTTCCTGTTCATTATGTAGTCCCCCATACCAACAATATTGATAATCAATTTCAGTTAATATGATAGCATAATTTTAGAAATTGTCTATTATTTTTCCAAAAAAAATATTTTTTGGAATGATTCATACACTCGATTCGCGAGCAGTAGCCCCTACTGATGGAAGTTTCACTTTATAAAATAAGCGATTTTTGAAGCACCTCATCATACACATATTGTTTTCGTACAAGTGAAGAAACCATACCGCTTTGCAATGCACTATACGCCGGAATAAATGTCATTATATCCCCTATGCTATGCAGTGTACTATCCGTTATATCAACAATTAAATGATCACTACTTCCACCAAGAATTTCAATATTCTTATCAGAAGCTTGTAAACCGCTAATATCAAGATCCTGTCTTCCTATTGCAACAATTGCTCGTAGTCGCTCTCCTTTATCTTCAAAAGACGGAACTTGGCCAAACGCATCTCTTCCAATGACTCCCCTTGGCATAGACGGCTTTCTTTTTATTTCAATGATTTCTGCTTCAATTGAAAATACATCTTGGTACATAAAAGGAATACGTTTCCCATATGCTGTTTCTTTTCCTAGAAAAATGGCTTCTCCAATCCGTAAAGAGTTGACACGTCCAATATGTTTTTTTTGCATAATAAGTGGTAACGAACTTGAATTACCTCCTGAAATAAGCCGAAGCTGTGTTCCTATTTTTTTCTCTACTAACTTTGCTAATTGTGTTAATTCTTGCAAAGAACTCTCAGTTGGAATCACACCGCTAAAGCAAGTGAAATTTGCTCCAATACCATCGAGTGCAATTCCAGGTATATTCGATACTCTTTGTGCTGCTTCTACCACTTGATGCGACATCATTCCTTCGCGAAGATCACCTAAATCAACCATTAAAATTACACGATGTATTTTTCCATATGTTCTCGCCGCTCTTCCTAATGCTTCTATAATACATAGTTCAGAATTCAAACTAATATCCGCACAAAGAACCGTTTCTTCTACCTCCGACAAAGCTGGCGTACGAATCAATAAGAGCTCAGCTTCTTTTCCGACAATAGAACGAATGTGATGAAGATGCTGTAATCTAGAATCAGCAAACCTTGTATACTTTGCCTCTTGAAGCGTTTCAATTACCTCTTTCACAGCGCCGACCCCTTTTGTCACTGGAAAACATATCATATTTGAGCGCTCACATAATTGCTTCATCATCATGGCATTATGCTTCAATTTTGAAAGATTTACTTTCATAATAGGCAGCATGTTCATTCCTCCTACTACATAAATACATTTTAATTTTTCAACATCTTTGTCTAGCTCTGCTATGTAGAACAAAACATGACCGCTACTCGCTTTCTCTCCTTTGCCTTAATCCTTGCATGTGGCAGGAAATGCCCTGACCGCTTCTATGCACGGCCAGATGCTCTCACCTACCTAAAAGAAAGTGGTTTTCAATTTGTATTTATATACGCACAAAGCGGATTATGAAACTTTGTATACAAATAAGATTTCGCTTGATCTTGTATTCTCATTGAGAACAATGCTTTTGTTTCAATTTGATCTGCGAATATAGCTGCTTTTTGCTCCTCTGTTGCATCTACCATATACTCTTTCACAATCGCAGCAACGATTCTCCATAATTCTTTTTCCTGTACGTCGTCTATCGCACGAGCTAACGTAAATAACACATCTCCAAAGTGATTTTGCAATACGGAATGAATAAACTTGTTATAAACTTCATTTCTATCATCTGTAAATACAACTGCTTCTTTCAGATTCGCAATATCTACTACCTTTCCTAATGTCTGCTTATGAATTCGCACGCCTCCTAAATCACGCACAAAAATCCGTTGAATTTCTCCTCCCTTTGTAACAATAATAGAGTTTTGCATATGTCCTTCTAAAGCAATTCCATATCGTAAAACTAGCTGTAGTAAAGGAATCATAACTTTTTCAGTATAATGAGCAACATAATGAAATACCTCTTTTTTTCCAATCGTTTCTGTTTCAAAATATGCGCGCATTATATCTACAATAACGGGTTCATCTTCTTTTAATGGATTACTTGCGGTTAAACTAGCTCCAACCCATAGTAATTCTCCTTCTTTCCTATAAACATTTGGGCTTTCTCGTAAAATAAATGCCAGATTTCGACCTAAATGAGCATCATCATTTTTCGTAAAAGTAGCCCCAACTCGTTCACGAACAACTACTACTGACTGCGATAACTCTTTCTCATTTGCGTAAATCGTATCAAACAGTGAAGAAAGAATGGGTCCGTTTATCGTTATTTCTGGTGATACCGTTCTGACCGCACTCGTAGCTTGCGCGCGTACTGGAAGCTTTACATGGTATGGCAATTCTAGTAGATTCATCGTTCGAAATGAAAGCGTCGCCCGGGACGAAAGTTGATAAGGAATTGGAATAATACGTGCTTCCTCCAAATCCTTATCATACTCTTTGATTAGTACATGTTCATATTGCCACGGGTGAACAAGAAATGGATAATAATCCCCCATTTGTTTTCTTTGATTTGTTAATGTTTCATATGCTGTTTCATATAAGTCTGGCATAACTTCATATAATAATGTTTTTTCAAAACTATCTCCTGTAACTGCTATTACATCTTTATGAATAAGTAATACATATAGCGGAACAATCTGTTCAAATTCAGGTGCATAGCGCTTTACTTCTTCTTTCGATAAACCAAGTTTCGTCTTTGTTGAAGGGTGCAGTGGATGTCCTTCAATTACTAATGACTCTGTATATAATAATTCGTCAAATGACGTACATCTTTTTAATTCTTCGAAGAATTGATATAGATTATTTGGTTTATATTTCGCAAAAAACATCATGTTTGTTTCAAGCTGTTGTTTTACCCATTCTTGTTTTTGCTCCCATGCCTCATAGGCCATTTCCAAGTTCTCAACGCTGTTCTGTAATTCATTTTGCAAAGCATCTGAAACATGAAGCTGAAAGAATGGTGCTACTTCCTCAAAAAACGATTGTAATGAACCAATCCACCTAACATGTCCCCTTACTTTAAAACGAAGTGGAAACGCAAATTCGTATCGTTCAAATGCTCCTTCTTGTTGCACCTCTAGTAATAATTCCGCTTCGTTCATACAATCTATAATTTCAATACCATGCTCATGCTTTAGCACAGCACAACTTTCTAATAAATTTTTTTCACGAATTAACGCATTACAAAAACGATTTAAAATACGATATTCTGCTTGTACTCGATTGAATTGTTTACTTTGAATGGACAACATTCTTCACCTTCCTGTTTTGTTTTTTCACTTTTATATATTGAAATACAAATGGGATAATACATAAAATCCCCATCATCACAAATGTTTCGGAAATACCCACATATTCAATTGCATAACTTACTACAATCGAACCGAGCGGAATCATTCCTCGGTCCATTAATACAACACTAAGCATGAGGCCTCGTTCTTCTTCACGAACATTATTTTGAAAATAGACACGGTTACTAGAGCGTAACAACTGTCCAAAAAGGCCGATAGAGAATAATAGTATAAAAAACGTAAACGTATTACTAATAACAAGAAGCGCTATACTAATGGAAAACAAAAGTAAACTCATGTAATAAATCTTAATTTCTGAAATATACTCTAGTATTCTAGGAAGAATAATCGTTGCTATAATTGCCCCAATTGCTGCCGCAGACATCGCAATACCGAACACTTCCGCTTTTCCTGTAAATTGATGAGAAACAAGTACAGGCAATACAGACGTATACGAAAAGCCAAAAGCCATTGTAATCATTGATGCCATAAAAATATTTTTTCCCATAGTATCATGAGAAAAATATTGAACAATTTGTTCCCAGCTTGCTTTTTTCTTTTCTTTTCGTTTTTTCATCGTTCGATCTTTCATCGGTAATACGAGAATGAATGCAATAAGTGAACAAACTGCCTGCATCATAAATGTCAGCTCAATATGTCCTCCTGCAATCAAAAAACCAGCAACAGCTGGCCCTGTTGAGCGACAAACATTCATCACAAATGAGTTCATAGATATCAATTTACTAATTTGCTGGTTCGTATCAATATCTGAAAGAATCGTATTTCGATTTGGTGTTTCTAATGCACTAATTATTCCTCTCACAAATGAGAAAAGAAGAAAAATAAAAAAAGAAGGAGTAATAAACACAACATAAATAGCAAGTACTGTTGTAACCACTAATCCCCAAAATGAATAGGACTTCATTAACTTAATACGTGGATACAAATCACAAAGCTTCCCTGCATATACACTAAACAATGCAATAGGAATCAGCCGTACAAAGTTGATCCATCCTAAATATGTGGCACTGTGATACAAGTCATAGACGTACCAATTGATTGCAGTCATTCCAAGCCAATTCCCCATAAATAAGAAAAATGAACTACTAAAAAATAGTTTGCGAATAAAAACCACCCCGAAATTTTTGGTTGCATTTTTACATGCGCCCTTTATAATTGAAATTGATTATCATTATCTATGTAAAATAATATAAAATATTCTTTTTTATCTGTAAAGATAGAAAAATTTGAGAAAGGTGGTTTCTATGCATCTCAATAAAATTCAAACATTAGAATTAGAGGAACAAAACTTGCTTTCTTTTTTACAACATCATCACGCACCACTACATGAAACCTATCAACAAATGATTCAAAAAGGACGAGCTGGTATACTTGAACGATTACTATCTTCCTTCATACGTGAAAATATATGTAACATGACAGAGAATGGGATTTTGCTTCGCAAACATAAAGGGGTATTTGCTTCATTTTCAAAGCAGCATTGTCCAGACTATTTACTAGATTATATAAATACTCATACTCATCAATTTGACGAGTTTTCAATGATACAAGGATTATGTTTCAAGAAACAAAACGCATACCTGCTTATACCGATTCAACACATATATGCTTTTGAACGACCAGTTATAAGTGGACCATATATTCTTGTATCACCATCTAATGAAAAAGAAATTAAGCATCCGAATGAAGTATTGACATTGCTAATGCAAGAAAATTGGCAGGGGCATCCTTCCTATTTTCAGATGTTTAAAGACGATGTTACAAATAGTGCTGCTAATTTAGCTCTTGCTTATACATTTCATGAACAAACCGAGAATACTTCAACGCTACAAGCTGCTTCTCAGGCCCAAGATTCCTATGCCTTTTTTGAACAGCTCGTTATTGAAGGACACCCTTGTCATCCTGGTGCCAAAATGAGAAAGGGTTTAAGCCCAGAAGAAACATTGGCTTATTCAGCAGAGTTTAAAAATACCATTCCACTCTGCTTTGTAGCTGTACACCAAAATTACATAAGCTCAGCTTTTATGGAAGAACAAACTTGGAATGCAGTATTATTTTCTTTTGAACCTGCACTTCAAGTAGAAGCCGAACTGAAACTTGGTGATAAGATAGACGACTACATACTATTACCAATTCATCCATGGCAAGCTACTCATACGTTACGTGAAATTTATAGTGAAGAACTTGAAAAACAAACTATTATTTTATTGGATTATAGAGCAACATATTTAGCGGGCATGTCTTTTCGCACAATCTTTCCTGCACAACATGATACGATTAGACCACATTATAAACTAACAACAAATATTCATTTAACTGGAGAAGTACGAACATTATCAGAACAAACGATTCATAACGGACCAATCATGAGCAATATTTTAAAACAAATTGTTACTCATGATAAAATGATTGATGGAAATCGTTTTGTTCCAATTATGGAGCGAGCTGGCGCTCATTTTCTTCATCCAAATGATGTAGACGAGGAATTCCAAACATTACGGAGTGAAAATCTCGCTTGTGTCATTCGTGATAATATTCATGCTTATGTGAATCAAGATGAATGGGCTATTGTCGGATCTGCCCTTGTCGCTTCCGTACACGGTACAAATAAACCAGTCATAGTAGAACTAATTGAGCTATACAAAGAGAACTATGACCTATCATTACAAGATGCAATTGTTCAATTCATAGAGAAATATGTAACAAATGCCCTTACCGGTTTTATTCCGCTCATGGTGAAATACGGCATCGGTTTAGAAGGTCACCTGCAAAATACAGTTCCTGTCTTTAAAAAAGATGGTACACCGGATCGACTACTCGTGCGTGATTGGGAAGGTATTCGTGTTCATCGTAACCGTTTACAAAATGCAGGATTTGATATAAACATGTTTCATCATAAATCAAGAATTCTAGTAGATGATGAAAAAAGTATGCGTAATAAAGTATTTTATTCTGTCATGCAAAATCACTTTGGCGAGTTATTTTTGCATATAAGTCAGTTCTATGAATTAGATGAACAACTGCTATGGAATATAGTAAAACGAGTCTTACACAATATTTTTGTAGATTTACAAAAAAATCCTAACTACAAAGAGTGTGCACTATCTGACTATGCTGTCTTTTTTGCAGATCAAGTAGATTATAAAGCTTTAACCCTTATGCGTATGATGGGAGAAGCTCATGCTTATTTTTATGTAAAAGTTAAAAATCCATTATGTAATTGAAATATACAAATGACATAACCCCCTTTTTCTTTTAGAGGAAGACGAGAGCATCTGGCCGTGCGTAGAAGCGGTCAGGGCCTTTTCCTGCCACATGCGAGGTTTAAACAAAGGGAGGAAGCAAGTGCAGGTCATGTTTTATTCTGCATAGCAGCGATTTATATGGATAAATTGTAAAATCAGTTGTGAAGATGAGCCATAAATTAAGATGAGCTCAGTTTCGGGCTCATCTTTTTCTTTATGATTTTAATTTTTCATATGCATACGGTTTCTATTTTTCTACTTTATTTATCCCGCATTAACGGACAGTAAGACCCCCACCTCAAGATTCAGAAAGAAGCAAAGAAGATAGGTGGGGGATGAAGCCCCCACCACTGACAGAAGTTTCACTTTATTTTTACAAGTGGAAATACCATGCAATCTCCTCCATTATGTTGTGATTGTATATTTATGCTTGCTGTTGCTTTGGAATCATGTTTGTACAAATCAATGCTAATAACCTTGACAAACGAACAAAAAAAGAGCGTGTTTTGAAAAAAGTTTAATCAAAACACGCTCTTAAAATATTCTAATGTATTACTCTTTTATAAAAAATTCAATTATTTTTTGTTCAACTGAAGCACTCGTTAATTGAACAAGGTTTTGCCATTCTATTGATCAACATTGTACTGATGCCTTAACTAAGAGCCAGCACTATAAAATGATGACTCTTAGTTATTTTTTTCATGGAACTTATTTCGGACAAATCTCCAAAAGTATAATTCATCTGTTTCTTTATACATTTCCCCCCCTGATTTTTCTAATACCCGGTGCGATGGAATATTATCTTTATCAGTATCAGCAATAATGTACATAACACCCGTCTGATTTAACAACCAGTTTTTCATAGTATTAATTGTTTCCGTCATATAGCCGTTTCCTTGATATTCAGGAAGAGTATAGTAACCAATTACTACTTCACCATTTTCATTTGGAAGACCTTTTAACATGATTCCCCCAACATTACAGTTTTTATCTTTCGAAACAATTAACCAATTAGTATACCATATATAATTTTCCTCATCAACTAACAGCTTTGAAAGCCTTGTTTCCATAGCTTGTTTAAGTTCTAAGCTAAGAAATTTATTTGATTCACTTAAAGATAACCTTAGTTCCATTTTCTTTGGATTATCAATTAGTAATTTCAGATTTTCTGCACTCAGAGGAATTAGTCTTAATCTTTCAGTGTTTAATTCAATCATTATTACACTCCTATCATAATTTGTACGCCATTTTAAATAGGCAAAAACAAATTTTAAAATAGGTATATGTTATTGGCAGCTACCCCCACTATATGTAATCCTAAATAAAGAAAGCATCACACTTTGCAATCCATTATTACAGGTTACTTAAGTTTACCATTCCAGAAATATCCTGTAAATCATTTCAAGTAACCTATACCGTTAGTTCAAAAGGTTTCTTTTTTTATCATCCAAAGAGCTGGTGAGTGGGTTTCAGCTACTTCAAAAGAAGAAGAAGAAGAAGAAGAACAACTCATCGCAGAAGATCTTGACATTTTAAACCGCTGGGATGACACATACGGGGATCGAATTACAGAATTAGTCTTTATTGGTATTGACATGAACAGAAAAAAATAGAGAAATCTTTAGACCACTGCTTATTAACTGAACAAGAAATGTATGAAAACTGGGATATATTCCATGATCCTATCCCTCCATTTATGACTGCTTATTAAAAAAACTCCCCTTTCTCCTCATGACGCTGAGAAAGGGGAATTCATAAATAAAGCTTTCTATATCTCTTACCGATAGCAAACCGTATCTATCATCTTGAATTCTTCTAAAAAGGAGAATACTGAATAAACTATATATCCATTTTATTTTTTCGCCATATAAGTCGCTGCTATGCAGAATCCAACATGACCGCTACTTGCTCTCTCCCGCCTAAAAAGAAAAAGGGTTTTTATGTCGATTCTTTAATTTATATTTATATAAACTGGCACCCCTTCATATTTTAAAAGATCCTGATATTCTTTTTCCAATTCATCCAAAGTTAATTCGTACAACTGCTTATTTAATACTTTATATATCCCTACATCAATTAACTTCTCAATCAATAGTTTCTTCCTTTTTTCTACAGCATAACGAAGCCCATAACTCATTCTTTTTCCAAACTCCTTTCGACACTATACTGCATGAACGTTTTGTGGCCACATTATATATATGTATGATGGTAAATAAAAAAGATTCCACCTTATAAACAGGATTTGTAAGAAAGGTGTCTACATCAATAAAAACTTTCTCAAACTTATCTTTTAGTTAATCTAATATACTATTTATAAAGTTACTATTTGTATAATTTTATAAATAGTATTTTCAAGTCTAACTATCAATTTCTTGTATTAAGAGAGGATGAAAAGAATGTGTGGTATTGCAGGTTGGGTTGATTGGTTGAAGGATATTTCAAATGAACGTCCAATTCTTGAAAAAATGGCGAATAGTATTGAACATCGAGGTCCTGATGCAGAAGGTTATTGGTTTTCTACACATGCGGCCTTCGCTCATCGGAGATTAATTGTAATTGATCCACAAGGTGGTTCTCAACCAAAAACATATCAAGCTGGAGATTATACGTATGCAATTACGTATAATGGAGAAATTTATAACTTTCGTGAACTTCGAGAAATATTAAAACAACACGGTCATACATTTTACACTCATTCTGATACAGAAGTATTATTACATGCGTATTTACAATGGCACGAAGAATGTGTTCAACATCTAAATGGTATTTTTGCTTTTGCAATTTGGGATGAACAAAAGCAGCAATTATTTATGGCACGCGATCATTTAGGAGTGAAACCACTATTCTATATACAGCAAGGCAGTAGTATCATTTTCGGTTCAGAATTAAAAGTTCTTCTCTCCCACCCTGCTGTTCAAACGGAAATAGATACAGGTGGCCTAAATGAAATATTTGGGTTACATTTATTTCGCACACCTGGATGTGGAGTATTTAAGCATATACAAGAAGTACGTGCAGGTCATTATCTAACTTGTACACGTAACAAAACAGAAGTAAAAAGATATTGGACACTGGAAAGCAAAATACACACAGAGGATCCAGATACAACAGCAGCACATATTCGTAGTATTCTACAAGATACAGTAAAAAGGCAATTAATCGCCGATGTTCCTCTCGTATGTATGTTGTCAGGTGGTTTAGATTCAAGCGGTATTACAGCATTGGCTAGAAAAGAATTCCAAAAAGATAACAAAATTTTAAACACATATTCTATTGATTTTGTGAACAGTGCCCAAGACTTTGAACTTACGTTTTCTCGTACAGGATTAGACGCCCCGTGGATAAATCGGGTATCAGAATATGTCGGCACAAACCATCATGACATTATTGTAGATGCAAATAAACTAGTAAGTCATTTATTTGTGCCTCTACGCGCACGTGAT
The DNA here is from genome assembly GCF_900116295.1 of Bacillus sp. 103mf. Taxonomy (GTDB): domain Bacteria; phylum Bacillota; class Bacilli; order Bacillales; family Bacillaceae_G; genus Bacillus_A; species Bacillus_A bruguierae. The sequence continues at coordinate 148,626 of NZ_FPAF01000003.1, read as the reverse complement.
TTACCAGGTGCTGGTGAAATGGAAACTTCACTTTATTTACTATTTCAGGAAATGAAAAAAGATGCCACAGTTGCATTATCTGGGGAATCGGCAGATGAAGTATTTGGAGGATATCCTTGGTTTCATCAGGAAGAATTCCTATCTATCAATACATTTCCTTGGCTCTATAGTATGAACAATGCATCAAACTTACTATTAGAAGATGTAAAACACCAATTAAACACAGATTCCTATATACAACAGCGATTTCAAGAAGCTGTTGCAGAAGTACCAAGTCTACCAGGCGAGGACTACAAATCTGCCAGACAGCGGCAAATGTTCTATTTATTTTTAACACGTTTCCTACCATTTCTACTGGATCGTAAAGATCGAATGAGTATGAATGTTGGCTTTGAAGTACGAGTACCGTTTTGTGATTACAGACTTGTCGAATATTTATGGAACGTACCATTCCATATAAAAAGCATTGATAACATCGAAAAAGGGATTTTACGAAGAGCATTTAAAGATATTTTACCTGATGATGTTCGAAATAGAAGAAAGAGTGCCTATCCTACTTCACAAGATCCAAATTATTTACAAATGATTCGTAACTTAACACTTGAAATGTTATCTGATCATAATGCTCCTATCTTTAGTCTCGTTGATAAAACAAAATTACGAACCATTGCCGAAGGAAAAAGTTTTCATATTGATGAACTTCAAGTTAGAAGTATCATGGAATATATGCTTCAAGTAAATGAATGGCTAAAGATATACCATATTAAACTATAAAAAGAATGACAATCATTATATATAGCTAGACTTAAAACAAAGGAAGCAAGCGAATACAGGTAACGTTTTATTCTGTATAGCAGTGACTTATATGTCGAAAAATGAAAATAGCTTTATATAAATCCTACTTTCACCTCAATATCAGCCCCTCCTAAGATTGTAAAGAATCAAAAAAATCTAGGCGGGGGCTTACAGTTCATAAAATCCATAGCCCCTCATCCTACTATTTAGTAATAAGAGAGATAGTAATATTTATCCTTATAAGGAGATAATTCAATAATTAACATATTCTTACAAATACAATCTATCCGCCCACATCCACGGTCCAACCTATAATTGCAGCACTATTTGTTTCTTTCCAAGTATTCATCTTTTCTAATATATATCTAACATTAAGCAACGACTCATATAAGAAATGTTCCTCTTTAAACATTTGTTCGCCACATGTGATGATTCTATCTGTTGCTACCACAATATGATTTGTTCCTTTCTGTAATTCACGAACACCTGATGTAAAGCAAGGCGTTGCTGCTGCAAAAACATTTCGTCTACCAATTCGCTCATAAAACCGTTGCTCATTTAAACGGCCCTGTTTACATTGTTGTAACTCTGGATGGAATAAATAAATGAAGCACTCTCCTACCGACAACCAATACACGAGCTGATCTTTCCGAAGACAAATGAGACACTCTGTTTTCCCTTGCATCTTCTCACTTTCTTCAATAAATGTTTCATCTGTAAATAGAGATAATAAATACATATGTGTATGATGAAAAACTAAATGGTTTGGATATGAAAATAGTTGTAGTAATTTCTCTTTTCTTTCACAAATTATATTTATAATAAACTGCGCTCTTTCAATTGTATGCTCTGCATCAAAAATCATCACAAATTCCCATGTACCATGTGGATCACACCAAGCAAGGACAGCTTCCTCATTTTCAACTGCACTTCCCTCTGAATTCCCGCCATATAATCCGATAGAAAGAGGACCTAGCTCTTCAACATGAATTTCATTTAAATACGCTTTTTTATCACCAATCCATTTAAAGGTATGTACAGCCTTCATCCCCATCCCTCGTTTCATTGTGATTATAAGATAAGCTTATATTATCTACTAAAAAAAAGATACTTTTCCAAAGAAAAATTTCACAAATAAAACTATATATCTTTACAAACAATTATATCGTATTATACGATATAAAAAAAGGAGTTGTAATCATGCTAATAAATAAACATTGGGAAACAATTTATTTTTATCTTCGTCATGAATATGAAGATAATTTAACTCACCAAGCTATTCGTATTTTACAAATGATTTCTCGACAAGAAGCACAAACCATTAGTACTATCGCAGCAAAACTACATCTCTCACATAACACGGCTTCTGAACATATTAAACGATTAATTCAAAAAGAGTTTGTAATAAAGGAGCGTAGTCAACAAGATGAACGAGTTGTAATTGTAAAGCTAACAGAAAAAGGACAGCAAGCATTAGCTACACACACACTACTCGATGAGACAAAACTAAAAAAAATAGAAGAGAAATTATCTGAAGAAGAAAAAAAGCTGATTCAATCTGCATTCGAATTATTAGCAAAGGAGGCCTACGATGTCTTTTCTCATTAAAGTAATCGTCTCTGCACTTATTATTGGGGGCGTTACAGAGATTGCCAAGCACTATAGTACACTTGGCGGCTTCATTGCCGCACTTCCGTTAATTAGTTTGCTTAGTTTATTTTGGATTTCTGTTGAGGGAGGTTCTAGGGAAAAATTAAGTGATTTTGCACTTGGTGTGTTATATGGATTTCCTGCATCAGCCTTGCTATTATTCATTGTATATTTAGGGCTTCGCAACTCATTTTCACTTAGCACTTCTATTCTATTCGGTATAGGAGTATGGGGAATATTATTAGCTTGTCAGAGATTTTTTCAAACTTAAGGGGGCGTTATTTTGATTACTCATGTAGATGTTTTCGGCAAAAAAGTTGAAGTGCTAATTACAGGAGAAGGTACGCAAACTGTTGTGATTCAAACCGGTATGAGATCGACCAGACATTATAATAGAAGCAATAAAAAATCTACATAACTTGTAAAAAGAAGAGGAAAGCAATAGAATCACTGCTTTCCTCTTCTTTTTATTCAAAGTTTTCTTCTAACTCTTCTACATCATAAAACAAGTTCCCAGTACTTACATGAATAGGACCGTTTGCGACATCAACACGTAATACCCACGCCCATGGCACAGATAATCTTTCATGCAATGCCCGCCAGAAAGCCATTGATTTTCTTTCATATTCTTCAAATTCTTCTAGCATCTCTTTATAGGAGGCACCGTCTAATTGAATATTAGCTTCCATTAAACGTGAAAAGGCATAATGTTTTAGTTCTAGTTCTGCAGCAATTTCCATTTCTTCAGGTGTTGCCATACCAATAATCGTTCCGTCAGGTGGTAAAATCTCATATACATTATGAACTTCCACAACTTCTTCTGGCATGGATGAAAATCGATTGTTTTTCTCGAACATATGAACAGCCTCCTTTTATTAAAAGCTTTTATATTCCAGCCATTTATTTCTATGGCTGCTGTATAATCTCCTTCTCTTTTCGTTAATCTTCACACATTCTTTACAAAGTCTTCTTTCCAAATTTGATTTACTTGAACAAGTTGATTTTCTGTAAATGTCAGTTTATATATGTCAGGCATTTGTAACCCCTTCCAAAATAAAAAATCATATTTGGAATCGAAATAATTCATGATAAGGACCATAATATTTCCATGTGTTCCTATAACAATGTTTTTCCCTTTATATTTCTCCAAGATTTTCATTATACAAGAAACCCCGCGCTCCTGAGCAATAATGTTCGATTCTCCACCTTCTATATGAAACAAAGGATTTTCCCATACTTTTGTAATAACTTGCTCAAAATCTTGAACAGGCTCCAAGCTTAATAAACGCTCTCTTACATCTTCCTCTAATTCAATTGATAATTGAAAATGTTTGGCAACCCCTTCTACTGTTTGAATAGCTCTCTTATATGGACTAGCAATTACAACATCTATAGGTTCATTTTTCAATACTTCTGTCACTCTCTCTGCAGCTTGCCAACCATTCTCAGATAACGGCCTTTCCCTCTCATCAGGTGTATATGTAGAATGCGCATGTCGTACAAAATAAATAGTAGTCATTCCCTTATCCCCTTTTACTTTATTTATCATTTTTTATCTGTATTTATCTAAGTTTAATAATTAATTAACATCATACTTTACTTAGCAAAAAGCATGGTGTTTTATTCAAACACCACGCCTCTTTTGTTTACATAATAAAATTATGAGGTTAAAAATACTACGAACAATACATTTCGGAAAAACTATTTCCCGTGATGTAACATGAAATCACTTACTTCTTCTTCAATATGGTCTAACTTTGCATTCCCTTCTTTCCATTTATGAATATAACGTGTTACGCCTATAATGAAAGAAACAAAAAGAGAAGAAAGAATAACTCCATATACAGCACTAACCGTACTCATTACGACACTTCCTTGTAATTGGATTATGATACTAGTATACTCCTTTTTTTCTCTCAATGTAGGAAGTTCATATTTTTGTAACAATGACTGTTCATTTTTACTACATAGACACTCCCTCTTGTTGCTGGATATCCTTCCAGTGCTTCGTTCCTATGAAAACAACAACAAACAGTCCAAACGCAGATATGAAAATAACAGTGGATGCTGGTATATAGTCTAAAAGTACACCATACAAAAGTGTTCCAAGAGGGACAATTGCTGTTGACATCGTTTCAATTAATCCGAATACACGTCCTAAATATTCAGGTGCCGTCGCTTTTTGAACGAATACTTGTAACGGAACATTAATCGTAATGAGATTCACCCCAAAAAGGATCATAAGGGTAATGTAATATATAAAAATCATTGTTTTAGTTAACGGAAGAAACATCGGTAATGCAATGCAAAACAATAAGGCTGATAGTATGAAAAGGTTCCTGCGAATCGTCTGAAACTTATTTGTTGCCTCTGCTCGAACAGATAAAAGAATAGAAGCAAATAGCATCCCGGCAGCAAGCATTGCTTCAATGACTCCAAATTGCTGAGAAGAAAGTGATAATTTTTGAACAATAATATACGGAAGCGAGACCGAAACTGCACAAAAAAAGAAATTGAGCCAAAGTGAAAATTTCAACATCGAGAAGATATCACTTTGCTCTTTCACATATATAAAACCTTCTTTTATACTCGTTAAAAAATGACCCTTCTCTTCTTTTTTGTTTGCTTTATACAAGTCAAAGACCATAAATACTTCTATCATTGCCGCAAGAGCAAATGTAATACCATTCAGTAAAAAAAAGAATTTTATAGAAAATAAGCCGTATACAAGACCACCAATAACCGGTCCTAAAATGGTTGCAAGCGATGTAGCTGTTTGATTTAATGAATTTGCTTTTTGAATACGTGTTGTATCAACTAGAGATGGAATTGAAGATGTTAAAGCGATAGAGAAAAAACTTGCACACATCGATAACAGTGCTGCGGATACATAGATGAAGATTAATGAAAGTTCAAATGAAGTTGAAAGTAAAAACATGGTGAACATAATAAGAGCACTTAATATATCAGCTCCAACAGCGAGCTTCTTCCGGTTCATTCGGTCTGCTGCTGCCCCGGCAATTGGCCCACAAATTAAACGCGGAACGGCACCACAAACAAGTGTAATCGCAAATCCCATACCAGACCCTGTCGTTTTTAAAACGTATAGCCCCATTGCGAACGTATAAATATTTGCCCCAAGCATTGATGATAATTTTCCAATCATCATCAAAACAATATTTCGCTTTGCAATTTTCAATCGTGTATCATCTTGATTTTTTAATACACCCTCCATATAATCACTCTCCCTTTAAAAGTTAAATTGTGTTAAACTTATTATATAATTAATTTTCTGAATTCAGCAACAAAAAGTTTAATTATATTTAACTTTTTTGTGTAAAAGGAGGATTTCCATGGCTACTCTCGGAGAAAAAATACGGACGTTACGAAAAGAAAAGAAACTTACCCAATCTGAACTTGCTGGGACAGTATTGACTAAAAGTATGCTTAGTCAAATTGAAAATGGGAAAGCGACTCCTTCTATAAAAACATTACATTATCTTGCTGACAAGCTCGGCTGTGATGCAAGCTTTTTGTTAGAAGAGGAAAATGAATACACTACTCTTGTACAAAAAATGGAGCAGTATATACAAGAAATGCGTTTTAAAGATGTGTACGAAACACTTCATCCTATTGTTCATAATGTATTGCCTTCTACATTAAACGCTGCACGTTTATATAAACAATATGCAAAAGTAGCAACTTATACGGGAAACTACGATGTACATGCGTATACCGAAAAAGCAATCATCATTTTTGAGAAATACGCTTTATATCGGGAAAGTACAGAAACAAAGCTGATATCCTACTACTCATTATTTCGACACAAAGAATATAATGAGTGCTTACAATTGATTCATTCTATTCGTGACGAATATAAAGAAAAACATTTAGAAATGGATTTAATCATGCAAATTGAGCTTTTTTGGTATGAAGCTATTATTTTGTTAGCACTTGGGAATTATGAAGGATGTAAAGATATCCTTTTACAAACACTTCATTTTTCTAAAAAAAATCAAGTGTACTATAAAATGGATGAGTTTTATCGTCTTTTATCTTATCAAGCTATATTTGTTAAAGATACAGAAGGATATTTACACAATTTAGAGAAAGCAAAGCAATTTGCCATCTTTACAGAAAATACGTTGTCCTTAACCACCCTTCACCTATTGCAAGCTTATTTTCATAATACGATAACGAAACAATATGAAATAGCGCTTTCTTATGTTGAAACATATGGAAAAGAGCTGATAACAAAGCTAGAATCCGAGAAAAACGGCTTTTATTATCTTGAAAAAGGAAAAGCATTATATGGTCTAAAACGTTATCACGAAGCATTACATGAATTGGACCAAGTGACAATCCCTACTTATACGCATCATCCAATAGACCAAGCATTACTGACTACAGCAGGCTCTTTTCGTGCATTATGCTATATGCACCTAAAAGATAAAGAACAAGCACTGTATGAAGCAAAACAAGCACACACTGCTATTCAAGATTACCATGCTCCAATGTTCTCTTCTTTCACTGAAGAAACATTACAAATGATTCAAAAACTGTGAACTCTCTACCAATTGGTATATTATCCCTTGTTTTTAGGGAAAATAATAGTACAAGAAAACTTCCATCTTGATGATTTACCAATCGGATATAGAGAGGAGTTTGAAAATGAACATTCAAAGAGCAAAAGAAATTTCAGAATCAATGGAACAAACAAATGTAACATTTCAAGGCATGTCTGTTATGATTCAACATGTCGATGAAACAAATGAAACTGCGCGCATATACGAGGCAACAAATCCAAATCGTGAACTTACCGTTCCCATTAACAGCTTAGAGGAAATATGAAAACTCCCACTTCATTTTATTTTGAAGTGGGAGTTCTTTTATCACTTGCAGGCAATTCCCCCGCTTAAGAAACTGTCTTATTGCCTATGTAAACACAAAAAATGACATAAAAACCCCTTTCTTTTTAGGATGGACAAGAACATCTGGCCGCGCCTAGAAGCGGTCAGGGCCTTTTCCTGCCACATGCGATGTTTAAAACAAAGAGAGAAAATAGCGGTCATGTTGTATTCTGCATGGTAGCGAATTATATATCGGGAAATTAAAATGGACTTATATACTTCTCTTTCTTATTTAATATTACACTTACTACGGTAAGTGAAATTAATATTTAATTCAGACAAAAAGTGACACACTATTCAGATTTCGTGATAAACTAAAAAGAAAAAATTTATAGTAAGGGGGAAGCACAATGAACAAAGCTCCATACTATGCCGTCATTTTCACTTCTCAACTATCATCTGAAACTGACGATTACGAAATCGTAGCAGATGAAATGGTAAAACTAGCAGCGCAGCAACCCGGATTTATCGATGTTGAAAGCGTTCGTAATGAAGCGGGATTTGGTATTACTATTTCATATTGGGAATCGCTTGAAGCAATCAAGCAGTGGAAAGAACACGCCTCCCATACCATCGCCAGAAAAAGAGGAAGAGAACAATGGTATGAACAGTTTCATACAAGAATTTGTCTCGTTGAAAGAGAGTATCGTATTGCAAAAGGAGAATCTTAACCTATGAAACAGAAAACTGCTCTTCTTCTTCTACATGAAATATATGGAATCAATCAACATATGGAACATGTCATTCATACACTTTCCTCTGCGACTATAGACGTTATTTGTCCGAATTTATTACAGCGCTCCTCTCCCTTTCATTACGACAAGGAATCAGAGGCATATTTACATTTTATGAAGAACGTTGGATTTCAACAGGGAAAACAACAAATTGAAGATATGCTCGCTGAACTACGAAATAACTATACGTATGTAGGAGTTCTCGGATTTAGCGTTGGCGCAACAATTGCTTGGTTATGTAGTGAAGATTCTAGAATTGATTTTGTTATTGGTTGCTATGGTTCACGCATTCGTGATTACACAAATATTGTACCGAAATGCAAGGCGCTTTTATTATTCCCAACAAACGAAACTAGTTTTTCAGTTTCTACTTTGATTGAGAGTTTACAAAGTAAAGGCCATCCCCTTCTAAATATAAAACAGTTTAACGGAGAGCATGGATTTCTTGATCCATTTTCTTCAGCATACAACCAGGAAGCTGCGAATCAAGGGTATGAGATGATACGTTCTTTTCTTCAAAACATAACAGAGAAGTAGCACCTACTCCTCTGTTATGTTTATTTTAACCCCACGTTTTTTGAAGTTCATATACCTTCCATTTATAGTTCATAAATGTGTAGTATTCTTGAATTACAACATATTCCTTCGTATCCGTTTTAACAACATAAGTATGATCACCTTTATATATAACGCTCTTTACGTTTTTACTTTCAAATTCATCTTTTAATTCTTTTTCTTGCAAAATCCCTTCTGCATGAACACGATTTAAAACATTGTAGGGTGAAAAAACAGAGATTCCAAGCAGAATCAAAATTGTTACAACACTAGTAATACAAATTATTTTAAACTTTTTCATTTTTGCCCTTTCAACATAAAATAGTTTTTATCTATCGTTATCTTCCCCTTCATCCGTGCGTTCTTCCCTATCTTCCTGCTCTTTATGAAACTCCACACGCGATTGTGCGCTAATGGAATCAAATGGCGTGTAGTAAATTTGAGGTGTCACTTTTTGAACACGCATTTTATATACAGTAAATCCTATTACAACACAGAGAAAAAGCATAAACATAACAACTCCGCTTGCTAAAATAAGCATGGCATCCTCCCTTAGTAATCGTTATACTACAAAGTTCGATATAATATGAAATACTCCTCTTTGTGAACTACATCGCCATTAAAATGGTGAACTTCAAGTTCTACGCCACGAACTGTTGTCCGTTAAACGTATACACATTTGGCGTGTCCAACACCACTACTGATTGAACATTTAGCTCTTTCAGATACCTTTTACAGATGTTAATGGCTCCATTTACATCTGCATTGATAACCGTTTTACATTCTTCGCAAACATAAAGACCTCTATGTCTACGATTACCTTTTTTTGCATGTTCCTTTGAAGGAATGGGTTTACAGATTGAGCAAACCTGAGAAGTATAATCTTCTTTGATTATTTGAACAGCTATTCCTTTTTCTTCTGCTTTATAAGTAATCATTTGAACCATTTTCAAAAATGGAAGAGCATGAAATTTTTGATTGTTCTTCTTCCCTAAGTTAGCTTTTTCGCGAATCCCTGAAATATCGCCGATCACAATGGTCTCGACTCCTTGTTGTACTGCTATGTCAACTACTCTCTTTGTCATACAATGCAAGATATGAAACGTCTGAGCTCTCTTTTTCTTATATAACTGAAGGACTCTCTTAGATTTTTTCGGATATTCGATTCCTTTAACTGATTGTTGAGCGTCTGAAATAGCTTGATAATGAGCTATTTTCTTATGAAAATACCGTTCAACAGACAGCCATTGGCGACCAGAAATGATGTGTGAATGTCCTCGATAATCATAACAAGTAAGGGCATTCGCGACCCCGATATCTATCGCCATACATTTATCACTTTTTTCGTAAACCGAACAATTTGGATATTCTTGAGCTAGTATAATCTTGTACTCTCCATCAGATATGAGCTTCACTTCCACGGTTTTAATAACACCTAGTTTGATATGAGTAGGAACGGGAATATAGATAAACTTCTTTTTAATGTTATACTTTTCTTTTAAATAAGCCTTTTGTTGTGCTGGGATCGAGAGCCGAAGATTTTTCCCATCTAGACAAAACCCATTATTCAAAAACTTGACATTCACGTTTTTTTGCTTAAAGCGTGGAGGCTTTGGGCTTTCAATCCCTCCTGACTTTTTTAATTCAAAAAACGATACCCACGCTTCTTGAAGAACTTTTAAAACTTCCTGTGCTGACTGCGAGGGCAAATTTTTGTACCAAAAATGTTTTTTTAGTCTCTTTTTCTGATCATACCAATCAGGAAAAGGAGCATTAGACTCCTTATTCCAGTTCATTTTTTCATAGTTTGCGACATTCCATAACTTTCTTGCTGCATACCCCAACTGAATTAAAATCCGATCTACTTCGTTATTCGGCTTGAATATAAAATAAGATGCACGAATCACATGACTCACCCACCTTTCGATTGTTTTGCAATATACTTTTTAATCGCTTCTTCGTTTATAGAACCAACCGTTTCAATATAGAACCTACGATTCTATAAATTCAATTTCCATGATTCCCCTTTAACTTTAGGGAATTCCAAAAACAATTTTCGCCCTGAGATTCCTTTTAACATTTTAACAATATAAGAGGGAGCCACTTTAGGATGGGCTGAAGCAAATACATGAACATGGTCTTGTTCGCCAACCTCCATCATGACGACTTCAAACCCTTTTTCATTGACAAATTCCTGAAAAAGCTCCTTCAGATACTGTTCAATTTTTCCTGTTAGCAGCTTTCTTCGATATTTGACCGACCAAACGATATGATAGTTAACGTTATAAACACAAGTTCTCGCATGTTTAAGATTTGACTTATTTTCCATACATATAGCATAAAATAATTTCTAAATATTATCAATAATTCAAATCATCAAGTATAGTACATATAGTGTGTAGATAACACAAAGAAGGCAGTCATTCATCTCCCCATTGAAATGTGGAGATGAATGACCGCTTTATCCTAAAAACTGAAACTTCTTTCAAAGAAAATTTTCTTTATTAAACCGAAAAAAATAAACGTAACAAAAACACCACAATGACTCCTGTTAATACAGCCCCAAGCAAACTCCGTGTGAAAATCGCAACAAAGAACGTTGGAATAGCAGCTACTAAATAATCTACTTTCACTGTTTCATGCATAAATAACGTTTGTGCTAACAATGCTGCTAATATTGCAATTGGAATATGACTCAGCCATTTCAATCCCCATTCTGGAATTTCTACTTTACTTAATACAAGTAGTGGTACGACTCTCGGAAGAAATGTGACAATTGCGGACCCGAGCACAACAAGTAACAAACCCCATCTTACTTCCATTTTTCAATCACCATCCCAATTGTCGCTGCTGCAAGTGTGGCAATAATAACAGCTACGCTATTTGATACAAAGAAATGAGCACCATATGCAATGATCATTGATACAATTGCAACGCAAAGATGAACAAATAGCTCCGGACGACTGCTCACAAATTGTAAAACAAACAAGCCGATGAACATCGCTGGAATTGCATAATCCATCCCGTATGTATGCGGATCTCGTATCCAGTCTCCCAAAATACCACCAATGATATTTGCTGCTACCCAATTTATATAACCTGTCATATTTAAACCGAGCATCCATTTTTCACTTACATATTGTTTTCCTGTTACATGCTGGGCTGCAACACCAAATGTTTCATCTGTAAGTTGCGAACCGATCACTATGTTTTTCCAAACCGATACTTTTTTTAAATAGGGAGCTAATGCTGCGCTCATTAAAAAATGTCTTAAATTCACAAAAAAAACTGTAAAAATAATAGTAGAAGCTGGTGCACCTGCTACAAACATTCCAGCCATAATAAACTGCGCTGAACCTGCATAAATCAGCAACGAAATAAGCGCAATTTCTGTTAATGAAAATCCAGCTGTTTTTTCAATAACACCTGATGCTACTCCGATACTTAAATAACCAAGAACTGTCGGCAAACAGTCTTTCACGCCTTGCATGAACGTGTTATCTTGCGACTGTATCACTGTTGCTCGTTCCACTCCACATTCCTCCTTTACCCTTATATAAGGTGAACTAAAGCTGAATCATATGTTTTCACAGCCCCTGATTCCTTCATTTCTATAAATTCCTGATACTGCTGATCCATTTTGATTTCCAACATATAAGTCGCTTCTATGCATAGGTACACTCCTTCTGTCATACCCTTACCAAATCAATAATATTCCGAATTTTCAACCAATAAAAAAATAACCTTAAAAGAAAAAAAGAAGATAACTTTCTAGCTATATAGGAAATTATCTTCTTTTTGATTTCTGTATATTAATATTCCGTTACTTACTTAAAGCAGGTACTTTTTTACTATTCCACTAACAGCCCTTCTTAATTTGCAGCATCATATTCCCATTCTTTTGAAACTCATATGGGACCTGTACTTCTGCTACTTCACACCCTTTGTTTCGTAAATTTTCTATGAGCTCGTCTAAAAATTCATATCGTTCACCCTTTAAATCGATACATGGGAAAATTCTAATTTCTTGTTTCGCAACGCGGAGCAATTCTGTAATCGTATCAACATGGAACTTATAATCGAAGCGATCACCATACATAAATAGAAAATGTGCTGATAAAACCATATCAAATTCTTCATCTTGAAAAGGCAAATTAGGTAACGTAGCATACACATACTTCTCTTGATTATGTTTCATGTCCGCTCCGCAAACTTGAAGTGCTTCTAAACGGTGCTTCCGTAAATCTTCTACACTAGAAAAATAATTCCATATGTAATTGGCTTTTGCTTTTTCCATATGTTCCATCGTATGTATTACATCTTGTAATCCTTTTTCATATAAAGCTTCCCCATCAAATTGATATACAACATCACAAGCTGTTACATCTCCGCCCTTTGTATTTGCGACTGCAGTAAATGAACAAGCACCAGCTGGGCAATCTAGTATTTTCTTATTTTGTATGTCCTCATCACATAATTGGAACATATCACAATACTCTTCAAACGTACGGCCAATAAATACAACTCTTTCAATATCTAATTTCATTTTCTTCACTCCCCCTTCCTTATTTTAACATACAAAAAAACTCATACTATTACATTCAATTCCAAATAACCCCTGAAATTATTTAATATAAATTTGACACATTCTACTTTCGTATTAAGATTAAAATATATGGAGGGGAATTTATATGGAATATAATATTTTAAAAGTTATTGCACTAGCAGAAAAACTAAAATATGAAATGCGGCACAGTTGGCTTTCTAACGGCCGTCAAGAGAGTGTAGCAGAGCATACATGGCGTATGTCACTCATGGCTATCCTCGTTCATCCTTATTTAGATAAAAAAGTGAATATCGAAAAGTTACTTAAGATGGTAATTATCCACGATTTAGTCGAAGCTGAAGCTGGTGATATCCCTGCATTCGATACGATGAATAGTGAAGAATTACAACGAAAAAAACAAGAAAACGAACAACAAGCGATTCTAAATATTAAACATACACTGTCAGGGCCACTTGGGGAAGAATTATATGAACTATGGATGGAGTTTGAAGAAAAAGAAACGTATGAAGCAAAAGTAGCAAATGCTTTAGATAAGCTAGAAGTAAAAATTCAACATAATGAAGCAGACATCGATACGTGGATTCCTATTGAACATAAAATGACATTCCAAGTTGCACAGCATACAGATTTTGATTCATTCTTATCAAAGTTACAAAAGATTATTGAAAAAGAAGGAGAAAAAAAATTAATTGCTGCTGGGATCGATGTTGAGGCTTGTAAGCAGTAATATTCTAAATACAATTTGAAAAACTGACATAAAACCCCTTTTTTAATGATGGGACCAGAGCATCTGGCTGTGCATAGAAGCGGTCAGGGTCTTTCCCTGCCTTTAAAACAAAGGGAGAAAGCAAGTAGCTATCATGTTTTATTCTGCACGGCAGCGACTTATAAAGAAAAGCGGAAGTGGCTCGCTCAGAACAAGAGGGGGATGGAGCTTCTGACATAGAGGCGCTTTTTGCCTCGGCGGAAGACGCGAAAGCCACCGACTGTTCTAGCCGCTGGAGCTGGATTATAAAGAAAAGCGGAGCCGACCGTTTAGGCCCGCTGGCTAAGGTTCTTTCACACAGAAGGTGTTTTTACCTTCTCGTGTGGAAGGTTCTTAGACATGAGGGCTTAGGAGACAGAGCTAGACAAAGATGTTAAAAAATTAAAATAGATTTATATAATTCATGATTGAAAGTTACTACTAATTATAAAAAAGAAACCGCATGAAAAATTTCCATGTGGTTTCTTCTATATTACTATTCTCTTCTTTCATTATGGGGTCCCGCCAGAACCTTGTGATAAAAGCGTTAGAAAGCGCTCACTATACTCAAACGCCATCAGAAGGCCTTATTCTACATACCGACTTAGGCACCCAATATACAAGTCAAGAATTTCAAACCATACTTACGAATTATAAAATAAAGCCCTCTTTCAGTAAGAAAGGCTGCCCGTATGATAACGCTTGTACCGAATCATTTCATGCAAATTTAAAGAAAGAAAAGTATATCGTACAAAATATGCCACATTTGAACAAGCAAACGTAGCACTATTTCAATACATTGAGGGATGGTATAACCGCAAGAGAATTCATAGTAGTATTGGTTATAAAACTCCCCAAGCAATAGAAGATCTAGCTAAAAAAGTAGCATAGACTTAATTTTCTTGTGTCCAAAATATTGACTCAAATCCAGAAGTTTATATTAGATCACTTATTTAATTTTTTGAACCTAACACTTTAAAATCATAAGCATGAATTGATTTCCCTCCCTGGACAGAGTTAATGATTTCTTCCATACCTATAACTTCACTTTCTTTAATTTTCTTACCATTTTTTAAAGAATAAATTTCTATATAATATTTATCTTTTCGATTTTCATCATACCGTAAGACATATAATTGATCGCCCTTGAAGAAAGTTTGCTCATTGTATCTAACACCATCTGTTACATGATAGTCAATCTTAAATTTAGTATTTACTGTATTTGTCTGTGTATTAAACGTAATAACGTTACCTAATCCATTTATAAAATAGAGTTCATTGTTATGTAAATACGCGGAATTATGTTTTGTAAATGGTATTGAAGCTGTAGTGTTCTCTTCGGAAGACAACAAAATTAATTCTTGTTTTAATGTCGTTTTATCGATACGCAACAAATAAACTTTTCCTTTAATCGTATTATCATTTTCAACTAAAACCGTATAGTAATAATTTGAATCACTTAAAATAGAAGAATAACTAGAATATGACATAATTTTATCTAAACTAATTTCTGTAACATCTTCAAGTTTCATCTTTAGATCATTAAATGCTAATTTTTTTAGACTATATTCTTTTTTGTCTATATCTTGAGTTATGACTAAAATAGTTTCTTCATCCACTCCAGAGCTCATAAGATAATGTGGAATATTTCCTTTATGAATGCCCTTTTTATTACCATATACAACATTTGAATCATATCCTCCGGTATCAGGATTACTACCAGAATTATAGATATTTACAAACAAGTCGCTGTTCTTTAAATATGCTCTGTAATCTCCTGTATGTTGGTATTTCATCTTAAACTCTTTAAAGTTCTCCCCTACAATTTTAAGCTTATCCTTACTTTCTAATAGAAGTTCTTTTTTATTTTCTGATACTCCTATACCACCAAGCTCTAAACCATTCATTTTATAACCACTTGCTTCCCCATTCTTATTAATAAACACTGCATAACTAATACCCTTACCATCCATGTCTTGATCAGCTGTAGAAGAAAGGTATATCACAGCGTGTTTATCCTTCAAAAAATCTTTTTTTTGAACATCTTCCTCAGATATCAAATCCACATTTGAGTTACTGAAAAAGAAAAAATAGACTAATACTGTAATCACAATTACACCTAAAATAACAAATAGTAGTTTTTTCATCATGATATATTCCTTTCTTACAAGAAGAAGTGCAACAAATGTATTCGTTGCACTTCTTTCTATTAAATATGTCGAACTACTGATGTTTGTTCCGCATCACGAACATCTCGTGGATATACGCCAGCGCCACCATCTTTGTCTAAATCTAAACCACCATTAAGCTTATAAGCTGACCAGATAAGTTTTGAACAATTTTTGTCTCCATAATGAGTGGTAATTCTATTCGTAGCGAAATTATAAGAATATCCGTCTTTACCTACACGATCTTTCACCCACCATGCAGCATCATTTTTATTTTGCCAAGTAGTATTTACAGATTTGACAACAGCGTCGCCTTTATCGACTTTGCGAGCTGTTGTACTAAGTGTACGTACTCCGTCACCTGGAACTGATTCTACTATTGTATTTGAACTATAGTACATACCAACATGTCCATGATTCAAATATGCAGTATATGAACCAGTATAAAAGAAATCGCCCATATTGCTATTACCTACAGATACTGTACCACCTCCTCCTCCTAACGTATTTACTTTTTTACTTGCTTCTTTTTTACTTTGAGCTTCATCTGCTTTGAGTTCTTTATAAATCTGTTCAGAAATTGCCTCTTTCGTATTTCCTGTATTCTTTGCCATTTCATTAATACTTGATATTAATTCCGATGTACTCAAATCTGGTTGCATTTTCTTAATTTCATTCAAATAAGGTAAATCATCACTTCCTGCAAAAGTAGCAGTAGGTACAACCACAGCTGAAGTCATTAAACCCATTGTTAATGCTAATGCATGTAATTTTTTCATATTACACCCCTCTATTTTCGAATTATTAACAAAAATTACAAAACTTCCAACTTTTTGGTATATTAGGAAGATACACCTAATCATATCTTACAAATAATGTATATGTAAATATATTTCAGAATTTTTTTATTTTTTATTTTTATAGATTGAAAGGTTCTGGTGCAAAGTTTGAAAAAAGCATAAACAGGTTGGTAAATGAGGAACAATGTTTAGGAAGTAGCTAGTAATTGTTGAAGTTCATTGTACGTTGAAAAAGCGGAGTCTCTTTGAAGACTTCGCCTTTATTTATATAGGAGTCCCACCCCATCGCTATCAAGCTAAGAAATACAAATACCTCATGCCCATCAACTTAAGAAATTGGTAGTTCCCCAAAACGAAGAAAATTTTCGTTTTGAGGACACTTCAAAATATTAGCTTGAGGGGCATGGGACTGAATCCCTAATACTTTATTTTAATAATAACTCTTTTCATAAAATAAAACCCAGTTATCAGTCTAAACCATTTTTTAGATCTAACAATAACAAGTGTACATTTTTACCTTTCAGGTAGTCTCTTTTATTCTAATTTCTTCATTTCTTTTAGCTGTTCTATATCCTTTTCTGAAGCATTTTCTATTTTATACAGTTCATAGCTACCCTTTATCTCATTTATCACTGCAAATTCAATTTCATTCCGAACATAGCTTTTAGTTTTTCCCTTTTTATAACCAATAACATTATCTAATATAGTTTCCCCACTATCTTTTTTATATAAATTATAGCTAACAGGTGGACGACCAATTACATACTTATTATCAGAAAATCCGACTATATCATCCCTCCCTAATCCTGTCGAAACACTCCAGACAAAAATAATCTGAAATATAGAATAAACAACAATACCGCATAAGAAAAAAATAGGATTGATTTAAAAAATAACTTTAAAGGTATTCTGCCCAAAAACCATTCCCTCCCATTTCATCTCGGGATAGCAAGAACAAAACGTGAATTTTGTACGCTAAGGAACCGGATTTTTTAGATTGTTGAACTCAATCCCCCATTAGTGCAATAAGAAAAAGAGTTACCGCAGTAACCCTATTGTTTATAATACACGTCATTTGGAGAAGCTATGGATGAATACAGTCAATCTATGAAATTCCCCACAATCTTTTAACCTCCACCAATTCCTGTCCATTGAATTCCATTCTGTATATATCTGGTTTTGATGTCTGTAGTAAAAAATTCAAATCATACTTACTGTCATAATACCCCATCATCAAAGTCATAACAGCTCCATGAGTGCCTAATACTACTTTCTGACCTCGATAGGTGTTTAATAATTCTTTTAAGACTTTTATAGCACGTTTCTGACAGTCGACATTAGACTCTCCTCTCGTTAAAGCAAATTCGGGTTCTAAGAATGACTTTGTTATCAAAGGGAATAATTCTTTATCCGACATTCGTTCCTCTTCAGCAATAAAAATTCTCTCTTTTAAGTCTTCAAATACTAAAACTTCTTGTCCTATTTGCTTCGCTAACTGCTGAACAGTTAGAATTGAACGATTGTATGGACTTGAGATAACAACGTCAATTCCCTCACCTTGTAATACATCTGTTATTCGGTGAACATCTAATTTTCCTTTTTCAGTTAATCCTCTCGTTTTTTCTTTTCCATATTTCGGTGAATCCCCATGTCTCACCATATATATGAAAGTTTTCATAATTACCTCCATTTTTTCAGGTTTCTTTACAATTACTTCCCTTCTTTCATTATGTACAAAAGATTCATTTCCACCTAAAACAAATTGATGAAACAACTCTTTATCCTCTGGAAAAGATAAGTGGATTCCTTCTATTTCACTCAAACTTTTCCAGCTAATTTCATGAATTAAACCGTCCGGATCACATATTTCTGCTTTTCCGCCAATCACTTCTACTTCATAGTACACAATATGAACGTTATACCCATTGCTGTCACCAATTTTTTCATGTACCTTTTGAATGATTCGTACATCATATCCCGTTTCTTCTTTTACTTCACGTATACAACACTGTTCAAATGTTTCATTTTCAAATTTTCCACCAGATGGAACGGACCATTTTAATTCCTCCTCTTTTACATCTGGTCGTCCTTGTAATACCATTAATAAATTTCCATCTTTGTTTATACATAATGCTGCTGCACCTTGAAAAATCTCCATTTTTTCTCCCTCCTCTTAAAACAAAATCATATTCCCTGTTCGTTTTGCATGCTTTTCTGCCTTTCGAACGAGCAAATAAGATATGACCACCAACAAGGCTAACATACTAAATAACAAGCATAAGTTTGGGAATAAATCTATAACACTCTCTCCCTCCATCAATAGCGAGCGAAATATTTGCAGCACATATGTTAATGGAAACAATGCTGCCATTATTTTTCCCCATAGAGGTAACACAACAACAGGAATACGTACACCAGCAAAAAATTGCATCGGTTCTTCTAAAATTGTAAAGAGAATGCTCGCATCTCTTGAAAATAAAAAGATAGTGTTCAAGACCCCTCCCCATACAACTGCTGAAATACATAACACAATAAAAGCAAATACAATATTTTCAACTGGTGGTACCTTCACATCATCAAGAAATAAGACAATGAGTATAGAGAAAACGGTGAACATCCATACACCTTCTATTAAATTTGCTCCCGCCCGGCAATACATCATCCATACGCGTGATACAGGTGTTAAAAAAATGAGCTCTAATGTTCCATTTTGACGTTCCCATGACATTTGCCATGCTGATTGAACAAGACTCCAAAAGAAAACATAGCCGATATAACCTGTAATGAGAAAAAAGCTAATTTGCTTTGGATCCATCCATTTTGTCAGTGGGCTACTATTTGATGTATCAAATGGTTTCACCGAAAAATAAGCAGTCGCAAATAATAATACAGGCCAAATGAATAAAGAAAAATAGACCATTTTACTATGAAAATGATTACGGTGACTCTTCTTCCATTCTGCAAAAAACATATTCACGCACTCACCCCATTTGCAATTTGCAAGATTGCATCCTCTAACCTCGCTTTATGTGTTTCTAATTGTAGTATGCTAATTTGATGTTTTGCTAATAACGATAAAACTACCGTGGTCATATCAAAGGATGCTGTTAGTTCATAGCGCAGTCCATCTCCTATATGTTCCTTTACAAACTTTATTTCTCTTTTTCCGAAAGAGCGCTCCAATTGTTCTGTTAATTCATTTGATAACACAGAAATCACAATTTCTAAATGATACTCGCGTACGATAGATTGTATAATATCTTGAGGAGTTCCTTCATACAGAAGGCTTCCTTTTTCAATAATATAAAGGCGATCGCAAAGCTCTTCTACTTCTTCAAGATAGTGACTTGTTAATAAAATTCCTTTATTCTGTTCTTTCGCTAATTTATATACCATTTCTCGTAATTTTTTTGCTACTGGTGCATCTAATCCTAATGTCGGCTCATCAAGAAATAAATAATCAGGATCATTGATGAGTCCTCTTGCAATTTGTAAACGCTGTTTCATTCCCTTTGAATATCGTTCAACAGGTGTATTAGCAGCTTCTTCTAACTCCACTTGCTTCAAAAGAAAATGAATGCGTTCTTCTAATTCTGCTCCTTTTAAACCATATAGACTTCCAAAATACTGAAGGTTTTCTTTCCCTGTTAAGCGCCAATAAAGCATACGCTCCCCACCAGCAATCATATTAATTTTTTTCTTCACAAGAATATCCTGCTTTGTACTATCTGTTCCATCAATTTCAATCACACCTGAAGTCGGTTCAAGAAGCGTAGCTAACATTTTAATAGTTGTTGTTTTTCCAGCACCATTCACACCTAACAAACCGACAATTTCTCCTTTCTCAATCGTTAAATCTAACCCGTTCACTGCCTCAATTATTTTTCTTTTTTTGCGAAAAAAACCTATTTTTTCTTTTAATTCATAGCGTTTCACAAGTTGTTTCGCCCGTATCATCCAAATCTCCCCTATGCAAAATGTTTTTCAATAACATACTTTTCCATTCGTTTTATGGCCATTACACCAATTACAAAATAAACAACCCCTAATCCCAATAACCATATAAGATCAGATTGTATAGCAGTTACATTCCCGCCCTCGATCATGCATAATCGAAATGCTGATAAGCCATGTGATAATGGCATGAGCAAACTTATAGTCTGTAAAACCGCAGGAAGATAGCCTACCGGAAAAAATACTCCGCTAACAAGACTCATAAAAATAAACAATGTATTTTGCGTTAAATATGTATCTCGAAAATAAAGCATGAAAGCTCCAAGCACTAATGCTTGTGCAAAAATTGAAAAAAATAAAACAAGTAATAACAGTGACACAGCAGCGATATTCATTTCACGAAATTGTAATCCAAACAACAAACCAAACATAAAAATTGCAATAAATTCAAGTCCAACTCGAAGCATTCCTTGTGCAGCTGCTCCTAAAAAATATCCTTGCCGAGATGATGGAGTTAACAACAGTACATCTAAAGTTCCTTCACGTAATTCCGTAATTAACGTTCGGCTCACAATCATTAATAAAGAAACGGCAAACGAATAAAAAACAGCACCTAGTATAACGTAGGAAAGATAATCATCTGTTTTTCCTAGTTTCATAAAGCTATCATTTAATTTCCCTTGGAACATAAAGTGATATGTTAAATAAGAAAACAACACAATATAAATACCACTTAAAATATGTCCTAGAAAAAATGCCCATGGATATGCTCTCCGCATCGTATAAAAATCACGACGAAATGTAGCCCAAAACGTTAGCCACACGTTTTTTCCTCCTCTGTTTTATGAAAGGCTGGAAAGTCCATAAATTGATCTAAATCCACTCGAATTTGTTCCAGCTTTTCACGATTTGTTTGATAAAATACGTAATATCCTTTTCGCTCTTTTTGTACTAGTTCAGTTGCTTCAAGTATTTTTAAATGATTCGAAACAGTCGATTTCGTAAGGTTGTACCTCTCTGTTAATTGCTGCGTACAAAACGATTGAAATGATAAATCTCGCAACATTTTTAAGCGTGTTTCATCTGATATCGCTTGTAAAATTTGCAATAAATCCTTTGGTACTTCATCTGGATAGGATGAAGCAATTTCGACTTCATAATACACTTTTATATGAGTAGAAATGAAGTTATCCATTAGCAAATGAGGTGCGATAAAAGTTGATGGATAAAACGTAATCGCAGATAAATCTACAAAACGATACTGCCATGTACGTGCTTTTAAAAATGTGATTTGCTCCCCTTCAATTAAAAACCTTGGATGTAACCTCTTAGAAAGCGATAATGGATTTTGTTTTATCATTTCTTTCAAATCATGTACGGATTGCTGGAGCCAAGGTTCAATTCGAAAAAGCTCCCTTGCGAAATAACATTGATGGTATTCGTATAAAAAATTACAAATCGTTTCTTTCTCTAAATCCGGAAAAAATCTTTGAAATACCTTTTCATCTGTAGCTCGTAATCTTTCAATCCCTTCTTCTACATACACTTCAACTGGAAACTCTGAACACCAGTCAATGAATCGAAACCAATCATCACTTTTTCTATTAATTTCATGCAGTAATTCCTTTTCGTTTTCATTCATCATACTCAATAGATTTTCTGCCCACGGTAGTCGTTTCACATGATGCGCTGGATTAGATAAAACGTGTAAACTCAATAACATTTCGCGAAATGGTGAATAAACAACTTTGACATGTCGTTCAAACCAAGATGTAATGTGTACCATATGGTCCCCTCTCTTTGATTCGGTATCTATCGAATCAGTTTTATAATTTTGCAAAATTATTCAGTATATTAGCAGTATAGGAATAAATCGTCAATCGAAAATTGGAAATATTTTTATTTTACAAACAAAAAAAGACTTTAGCTTCTACTAAAATCTTTTCTGGTGATTCTTTTATAATTTAAAAACACCTGGGAATTTCTCTTCATTTTTGTATGTATTTATGGTTTTTTACTGGATAATCAACACGCCTGGTTCATTCCTTTTTCAGATTGGTTTATTCTTACTATTCTTGTCCTTCAGGTAAAAACTGATAGTCATATACTATATAATTAAACACATTTACAAATCCTAAACTCTCTGCAATCACAATTGAAGATGTGTTCTCTTCCATACAATCCCAATAAGGAGTTTTCCCATTAGCGAGACAATCCTGTACAAATGCATGTGCAACTTTCTGAGCTAATTTTTTCCCGCGATGCTCTTTCGTTGTTTCAATATCTACTGCATGTGTATTTTCACTAACAAATCCTGAAAAACAAATACTTACTACTTCATTTTTATACATAATCACATATCCAATGCCTTTTTCCAAGAAAGATTCTATAGAATCCCAAAATAATGAAAGTTTTGATACCAAAAATGAATGATCATATAAGCGATTAGCAATTACATTTTCTTTTGTTATTTTAAAAACTGTATATGCCTCATCAATTTTCGGTTCACTTTCAATCTGGTACTGATTTTCATATAATTTGTATACTCTTTGATTAGATTCCTCATATAAATAGCCATTCAATATATTTCTAATTGTTTCATCCCAATTTGTTCCATGGCCAAATCCTTCGAACCAATGTACACCTAGTTCAATCGCTTCTTTAGCAATTTTTTCATTTAAAAACTTCTTTATTTCAGAATTAAACGATTCATTATTCGAATTACCAATAAAAATAAAACCATCCAAATTACCAAGCCATACTAGGCCTGACTGTGGAAACTCAACATGATCAACAAACACACGCCCTGGATTATTCCCTTCAATAATCGCTTGTACCTCAAGGTGTCTCTCTTGCTGTAAAAGATGCTTACAACGAATAAATTGCTGCTGTTCTAATTCATATATCACGCAATCTCCTTCTTTCATTGAGTATAAAATTATTTCAAATATATTAGCTGTACTTTTGCAATCTAAATATCAAAACCACTTTCTATCTTCTAATTGGACCAATAAACTCCTTCTTTCTTACCTATATATATCCATTTTAATTTTCCGACATATAAGTCGCTGCTATACCGAATACAACATGATCTGCACTTGCTTTCTCCTTTTGTTTTAAAACTTGCATGTGGCAGGAAAGGGCACTGACCGCTTCTATGCATGGCTAGATGCTCTCGCCCACCAAAAAAGAATGATTTTATGTCGGTTTTTTAATCATGCAAAAAAGCAAACCTGTCTAAACAGATTTGCTTTTTCTACATTATTTTTGATTAAATCCCTTTTTAACCAAAAACTCTTTCATATGCAATCGCTTCTCCTGTGACATAAACTCGCTCATTGATCCTGTCCACGTTATATCCTTTTGATTTGTCAATCTTTCCTTATAATATTCATTGGTCGTACGATCATACTCATCTAGTAGTTCGTTATATTTGTTCTCATCATATGTGTTTTCATGTAGAATAGCTCCAACTGGTAAGCGAGGTTTCACGCCATGTTTTTCATCTGGTACACCAACTGTCATTCCAAAGACTGGGTACACGTTATCCGGCAAATGTAGTAATTCACTTACTTGTTCTGGGTTATTACGAATTCCCCCAATATAACAAATGCCGTATCCGAGAGATTCAGCGGCAAGCGCTAAATTTTGAGCAAACAGAGATACATCTACCGTTGCCACAATGAAATTTTCTGTAGTATTAGATTTAATTTCTGCTCCATGCTTCTCGCATGCAACTTCTAACCGCTTTAAATCTGCACAGCAAACAAAGAATGCCGCGCAACTTTTCACATGGCGATTTCCAGATAGCTCTGCTAATTGCTCTTTCAAAGCTTCATCTGTTACATATACAACTGAATAGGCTTGCACAAAATGTGATGATGCTGCATGCTGTGCTGCTCCAATCATTCTTTCGATTATATTCTTTGGAATTGGCTCTTTCTTATATTTTCGTACTGATACATGTTGTTCCATTGTATGTATCATTTCATTCATCATATCCTACCCCCTATAGTCTGAATACTCCATAATTATCACATTTTTTGTATATAGACAAACGATATGCTTAAAACAAAACGATACATGAAAAAGAACCAATCGTATTTAATTGGTTCTTTCCTATCATATTAGACCTCTTTCCATACCTTTAATCGTACTCCAAACGAAGTAATACATTCCTACCAGTGCAAAGAAAATGCTAAAATAACATAATGCAGAATACAGCATGACCCCTACTATACACAGCCAGTCCCTCTCGACCGTTTAAAAAAAATGCTTTTCTGCTCTTTTTTTCATAGAGCGACTGAGTAGTTACCAATTTCGGAAGATTTCTCATTATATTTGATTCATAATCCAATACTTCGTAATTGCTACATACTCTCTAAGATTAGATTGAATGATGATCGGCTTTGGTGTTCTTGCAGACAATCCCTCTAGCTGCAATCCTTGTTTTTCGGCAATTTTTTTCGCGCGGTACATATGAAAATCATTCGTTACAATGATTCCTTTCTTCTTATTTGTTGGAATAAGCAGTTTTGAAAATTTTATGTTCTCATCTGTATTCGTGGAACGATCTTCCATTGTAATTCGTTCTTCTTGAATTCCCTGCGCCACCAATCCGCGTTTCATCGCTAAAGCTTCGGAAATATCCTCTCTTTTCCCTTTACCACCAGACACAATAACAGTTGTTTGTGGATGTGTTTTTAAATATTCAGCTGCTTTATCAATACGATATTGCAAAGCATAAGAAGGTTCTGTTCCTTTCACACGAGCACCAAGTACAATCATATAATCCGCATCATCTGGTGCTTCCATGTGACCATGCTTGTAAATAATATATTGTAAAGTACTCATATAAACTGCTGCAATGATAATGAAAATAAAACAATACTTTTTGAATCTCTTTTTTTTTAACATCCCTATAAATTCTCCTATTTCACCATTTTTTTCATCATAATATCCTTCCAATTATTTGTATAGTTTTATTTTCCAATTCAAGATAGTTTATCCTTTAAAAGTAATATTTGTACGAATTCGTATAGAACAAGAAAAAATCCCCTTAACATATTAAGGGGACTTCATCATTATATATGTTTTTCTTCCAACACACGTATAGAAACTGGATGTGAATAATGATTCATCACAAATACGGCACATGCTGTTAATAGTTCCGCAACAGGCATTACAAGCCATATTCCATTTACACCAAATAATTTCGGCATCACCCACAGAAGAGGAATGATAAGTAACAATCCTCGACTTAAAATAATTAAAACAGATTTTTTTGTTTGTCGTACAGATTGGAAATATTCACCACACACAATGTTATAACCTAAAAATACGTATTGCATGAAGAATAAACTAATTCCTATAACCGTCATATTTAATAATTCTTCGGATTGAACGTCAAATAAGCCGACCAGATATTTCCCAAAGAATAAACCAATCAGTGTTGCGATAACACCGAGTGCAACAGCTGTTTTAACCGCAATCTGTAACCCTTGTTTTAATCTTTCCGTTAAGTTTGCACCATAATGGAAGCTTGCGATTGGTTGCAGTGCTGCCCCAACACCAAAGAATAAAAGTAACGTCATCGCATGAATACTATTTACTATAGCATACGATGCAACGCCTTGTTCACCAGCATATTGAATAAAAGTGATATTAAATCCAATCGTTACAATCGCTACTGTAACCTCTGTCGTGAAACTCGGAAAACCAATGACCATAATTTGCTTTACGGTTTCCCATTCTAAATGGAGTTTCGTCCATTTTAAAATACTGTTTTTTCTAAAGAAATGACTCAGTAGCACAAGAAAACCAATTGCTGCAGATAAAATTGTAGCAGATGCTGATCCTGTCACACCCCAGCCTAGAATGAAAATAAAAATATAATTAAAT
Organism: Bacillus sp. 103mf; assembly: GCF_900116295.1. GTDB lineage: Bacteria > Bacillota > Bacilli > Bacillales > Bacillaceae_G > Bacillus_A > Bacillus_A bruguierae. Next base: position 121,847 of record NZ_FPAF01000003.1, on the reverse strand, counting down.
ACAATGTTTAACACCGCTGTGACAATCAAACCTGCCATAGCCAAATTCGGATTTCCATCGTTTCGTATAAATGTACTCAAGACATTTTCTAACACATATATCATTCCAAAGGTGAATAATACGTGTAGATAATCTAACGAATACGGTAAAATTACATCATTTGCTCCAAATAAGTACGCTATATCTTCTATTTTCCATAAACAAATAATCATTAATATACCAACAATCGTAACTGCTACCGTCATAGATTGTGTAAAAATAGAACGTGCTCTCTCTATATTATTTTCTCCTAAAGCAATAGAATACATCGTAGCTCCGCCCATCCCAATCCATAGTGAGATGGAGAAAAAGATAGAAAATGCGGGAACAGCAACGTTTACTCCAGCCAATCCATTTGCTCCCACACCACGGCTGACCATAACCGCATCGATTATAATATTCACCGACATCAGTACCATTCCAAGTACAGCCGGAATTAAATAAGAAATAAATAGACTTTTCATCGGTTTTTCTCTTAAATGCTCAGTTGTTTCCATTACAAAATTCTCCTTTACGACTCTCTGTTCATATTGTAGACCTTCAAGTTACTTGAAGGTCAAGAGAGAAGTAAAAAATATATAAATGAGAAGCCTTTCTATTTCACTTTTTTCATCACAGGGATTTGGATTTCTGTCACTTGCTCCTCTTGATTATCCGTTACAGACAAATCAATTAAGGCCAGTTCAATTGCGTCACCATATATTTCATATCCATCTTTCTCAATAGCTAGTAGCAGCCTCTTGTAAGTCTTACCAGTTTCTTCGTATGGTCCATGATGATACGCACACGCATATATTCCCTCTTCAATTACATGGGAAGTAGTAATTTGAAATGGCATGTAATCAAGAAGAATAAATACACGATTGTATGCTTGAAAATCATGTTGTAATAATCCATCTTTTGCTACAGTCACACCTATATCACCTGAAAATAAACTATCATCTACTTGTTTCATATTTTTTTGAAGTGAATGAATATAATATTCAAACATATCATCTGTTACATTTGGAGTAATAGGAAGAGCTGTAATTTTCCGCTTTGGTAATTCTTTAAAAAAGACCGTATAAGCATCTGTTTGTACAGCTTCTTTCATTAAATAAATTTTATGCTTTATTTTTGCTAACGTATATTCAATTTCCCTTTGTTTTTTCAGTAACATCTCTTCCTGTTTCTCCAATAAATCCAGCGCAAATGCTGGTGTTCTTTCATCTATATATCGTTTAATCTCTTTTAGCGGTATATTTAACTGTCGTAAAAACTTAATTGTATCCAACATTGAAAATTGATCGATTGTATAGTAGCGATAATTTGTTTGCGAATCAACAATTGCTGGATGAAAGATTCCCTTTTCATCATAATACCGCAATGTCGATTCAGGGATATTATGCATTTTCGCCATTTCTCCAATTGTAAACCGTTGATTTAATAACATATTTACTTCTCCGTTCTTTTTATTTACCCATCCGTTTCCTTTATTATACAAGTGCATGAACTGTATTATAAATAACAAAATCTCCAATACTAATTTCTTTTAAGCAATCGTAAATCTCATTACCATGTAACCACAATAAATGATGAGCAGGAATACAAGAAAAGATCATCTATAAGGGCTAATGTAGCTGTACTGTTATAAAAAATGATTAGAGATGTGTCATGAATGGAAAAGACATCTTTTTAAAGCAGATGATTACATGCCATGATGAAACATGTGTCTTGAAAAATAGACAGGCGAGCCTCTATGTCCCGGCTCGCCTGCCTATTTTTATCTAATACGCTCCATTGCCTCTTTCACTGTTGTTACAACAAACGTAATTTCTTCACTAGAAATTACAAGCGGCGGCGCTAACGTTAAAACGTTATTATAACCGACTGTCGTCATACCGTTGCGTCCAATAAGTAATCCTTTTTCTTTACAAGCATTCACAACACTTGCAATTTTGTCCCCATCAATTGGTTCTTTCGTCGCTTTATCGTTTACAAGTTCAATTCCCACGAGTAATCCCTTTCCGCGAATATCTCCTACATATGGATGATCACCAATTGCCTCTTTTAATTGTTTCAATAGAAGAGATCCCATCTGAGCAGAACGATCAATCAAGCCTTCGTCCTCCATAATTTCTAAATTTTTAAGCGCTAAGGCACAAGCAGCTGGATTTCCACCAAATGTATTAATATGGCGGAAAAATTCGTATTCTCCAGCCCCTTGGAACGCCTCGTAAATTTCTTTTTTCACTGCCGTTGCGGACAATGGTAAATATCCACTTGTAATTCCCTTTGCCATCGTAATAATATCTGGCTTTACATCATAATGCATGAACCCAAATGGTTTTCCTGTACGTCCAAAACCACAAATAACCTCATCACTAATAAGAAGGGCTCCATGCTTTTTGCACGTTTCTTGGACAGCTTTCATATAATTTTGCGGCGGCATTAAAATACCTCCGCCTGTAATAATTGGCTCCATAATAAATGCAGCGATCGTTTCACTTAGTTCCCATGACATTACGCGGTCAATTTCCTTTACGCATTCCACCTCGTAAATATTTTCTTCTTCAATTCTCGGCATGCGATAACAGTCTGGCGGTGTGACATGTAAAAATCCTGCTACTAACGGTTCATATTGATATTTCCGTTGTGCTTGGCCTGTTGCTGCCATTGCTGCCATCGTATTTCCATGATAACCACGGTAGCGTGCCATAACTTTAAAACGATGCGGTTCTCCTTTAAATGCATAATATTGGCGAGCAATTTTAAATGCTGTCTCATTAGCCTCTGATCCACTGTTAGAGAAGAAAATAACGTATTCTCCTCCAAGCCACTCATTTAATTTTTCTGCTAATTGAATTGCCGGCTCATGTGACTGTGACATCGGAAAATAAGAAAGCTTTTTCAGCTGTTCATGTGCAGCATCAGCTAGTTCTTTTCTTCCATAACCACTATTCACACACCAAAGACCGCTCATTCCATCTAAATAGCGCTTTCCTTCACTATCCTCCACCCAACAGCCCTCTGCCTTTGTTCCAATCATTGTACTGCTCGGACTATACGGACGCATTCCATGCCATACATATTTTTCATCTTTGGCTAATAATTCTCCAATTTGCCTCGTTTTCACTATATATTCCACCTTCCATTACAACTTTTTATCTCTATAGCTGCTCGGTGCCTCATAATAGTTGAAACTTTTCTCTCACTAAACTTTCATTCCACAAAAATAATATAAATCCTACTGTATAAACAAAAAAATCCACAATAAAAATGGATAAATTTAATTGAGAAAACAAATAAAAACAGAAGTGCCTTCCCTTAGCCAGAAAGCACTTCTGTTTCTTAATGTGCTGAGATATCACTAATACCATGTCCTGTATTCGACTTTACAAGTATTTCATCAAATTTCGCCACATCTTCTTTCTTACTTGAGAAAATCGTTCCTAAATATGCCGCTAAAAATCCAAGTGGAATAGAAATAATTCCTGGCGTTGTATATGGAAATAAGGGGTCTCCCACAAAAATCGCTTTTCCAACCACTGGATTCCATACATTCGGACTCATTGCAACGAGGAGAATTGCGGAAGTTAAGCCAACAAGCATACCACAAATAGCACCCGTCGTATTAAAGCGCTTCCAGTATATCGTAAATAGAATAACTGGTAAGTTCGCGCTTGCCGCAACAGCAAATGCAAGCGATACAAGGAACGCTACATTTAACGTTTGTGCAAATAACGCTAAAATAATAGAAAATACTGCAACTCCCACTGAAGCGTAGCGTGCCATTTTTACTTGTTCTTTTTCTGTTGCTTTTCCTCGGCGTAAAATTTCATTATAAAAATCGTGAGCAAACGCCGATGCTGCTGTTAAAACAAGTCCTGCTACTACAGCTAAAATTGTCGCAAAGGCTACTGCCGAAACGAAAGCGAATAAAAGATTTCCACCTAACGCTTCTGCTAACATTGGTGCCGCCATATTACCAGCTGCATTCGCTTTCACAATTGCTCCATTCCCAACAAATGCTGCTGCACCAAATCCTAAGAAAATTGTCATAATATAAAAAGCTCCGATTAGCCACGTGGCATATACAACAGATTGACGGGCTGTTTTCGCATCACGCACTGTAAAGAAACGAACGAGAATATGCGGCAACCCTGCTGTACCAAGAACAAGTCCTAAATTTAGCGAAATTGTATCTAAACCATCTTTATACTTTACACCAGGATTTAAAAATGCTTCTTTCAATGGTGTCGCTGTCTTCATTTGTGCAAACATTTCTGTAATACTAAAGTTAAACTTTGAAAACACAATAACAGAAATAATAAAAGTACCGGCCATTAATAATACCGCTTTAACAATTTGCACCCAGCTCGTTGCTGTCATTCCTCCAAAAATAACATATACAGTCATCAATGTCCCAACAATGAGTACAGCCGCACTGTATTCGATTCCTAATAATAATTTAATAAGTGCTCCTGCTCCGACTAACTGTGCAATCATATAAAAAATTGAAATTGTCATCGTATTAAGCGCTGCTACTCCGCGTACTTTTCTTGCATCAAAACGCGCTGCAATCATATCTGCTAATGTAAATTTCCCGAGGTTCCGAAGCGGCTCTGCAACAAGATATAATACAACTAAATAGGCAACAAGAAAACCAATGCTATAAAAAAATCCATCAAACCCTGTTAATGCTATTGCTCCGGCAATTCCAAGAAAAGAAGCAGCGGACATGTAATCGCCCGCAATCGCCAAACCGTTTTGCCATCCTGTTAACCCACCGCCTGCTGTATAAAAATCACTTGCATTTTTTGTTTTTTTCGATGCATAATACGTAATAACAAGCGTTCCAAGAACAATGGCTAAAAATAAAGTGAAAGCTGTTGTATTCAATATTTATCCCCTCTCTTTATCCAAGTTTTCAAGAATTTGATTCGATAATCGATCAAATGATTCTGCTTTTTTACTGTAAATCATGCACAATGTCCATGTCATAATGAACTGAGCAAATGCAAATACCCATGCCCATGTAATATCACCAAACGCTGATGTATTGAGTACTTTTGAATACGATGTTAATATAGGCAAAGCAATAAAAAAACTGAAAAAGAAAATACTCATCGGTACAATAAATTTTTTCTTTGCTTGTAACAAATTTTGAAATTCGGCAGACTGTACTACGTTTGAGTAATTGATTTCACCATTCAATTTACGCGCAGATGTTTCTTGTTTCATTTCATACCTACTCCTTTCTTTTCAATACAAATCGCTAAACGCTTTCTTTCATAAATAAAAATCCTAATTTTATAAATATTCAGAAACTTAAGTTTATTGTAGACAATCTATTTTTGTATGCAAAGATTTTTCGATAGACAAATTATGTCATTTTTCCCTAAAATTCCGATATAGTTTATTAAAATAAAAAGCAGTACTTATCGCACCGCTTTTTCACCTTCTAAATTACGAGCAGTTTCACTCGTTTCGACATCTTTTCCTTCTTTATATGTCTTAAACAGAAAATCGTAAAATAAATTTGATACTCCAAACCAATAATTCTCATTTTTATAATGATGAAGTAAATGTTGCTTCTTTAGCCATCTTCCGTACGGAGTCAATGGACGCATTGGTCGATGCGCAATGTAATGTTTCCATTCATATACTAATAGCATGACAATCATTCCAATTCCAAATGATAATGTCACCGTGACGTTAGAAGTAATACCATATACAATACATAAATAAATCGTAAATCCAGGAAGACTATACCACACTGGTAAAAATAGTAGATTTAAATCATTCGGGTATACATGATGATCGTAATGAAGACGTTTTAGCATTTTTAATAAAAATGCATTCTTTGGCGGTTTTAAATGGAATAAAAAACGATGTGTTACATATTCGTTAATTGTATAAAAAATAATACCTGCAATAACTGCAATAGCTGCAATCCATGTAAACAATTGCATGTTCAAAAATACGATAATAGCAATTAAAACTCCAATCATAATGACAATATCGTGCTGAAAGAAAAACTCTTTTATTACCCGTTTCATCCCCATTCCCCTCTCTTCAGAAAGCGACCGTAACACATTGTTATGGCCGCTTTTTATTTCTATTCTATTCCCATTACAAATTTGCTTGTTTCCCCAGTTGGATAGAAAATATTGTTCGAACCGAATATATTCTGTTTTGGAATAATATGTTCCACTGCAAAAACTGTTACTTCTCCTCTTTGTACTTCTCCAATAATCAACCCAAATATTTCATGATTTACAGCAAATGTCGGTTGTTTTGTTTGAAGTAATCGTTCAGCTATTTGAAGAACAGCCTCGTATAATGGATTTCTGTCTGTTACTTCTTTCCGTATTTTTGCTGCTAATGTAATAATAATTTCCTTTTCATTTACGGTGGTTCGATACATAGAAATCTCCCCTTCAATCTTATATAAACAATTATAAAACTTTATATGCAAAATGAATAGAAAAAGCAATATTTACATTCCGTAAAATAATTTGTACTTCCATTACACCAAACAAAAAAAGAAGGCTCAACGGATTAAAAAACATGCCATGAAGGATTAATGAAATCCCCCTACCACTTCTTACCTTATATATTCGATATTTGAATGTAAAATTCCTTGTTTTACATTTTGAAATCCACGATAAAAATACACATATTTAGGGGGCATTGTAGTATGCAAGGTAAAGTAAAATGGTTTAATAGCGAAAAAGGTTTTGGATTTATCGAAATTGAAGGTGCTGACGATGTGTTCGTACACTTCACTGCAATTCAAGGCGAAGGCTACAAATCTTTAGAAGAAGGTCAAGAAGTTTCTTTCGAAATCGTTGAAGGAAATCGCGGACCTCAAGCTACTAACGTAGTAAAACTTTAATTTGATACATGACAGGAGGTTATCTACTGATAACCTCCTTTGTTATTCTTCTGCATATTTCTTTTCCACAGAGCAAAAACTATGTGAAATGAAAAAATAAGGAGGAGAAAATAATGGGTTCACCTGTAAACGATTTTGAAGAAGTAAAATTCCGCGTAGAAACTGCGCAAAAGATGGTTGGTTCTGCGACAGTCACAATGGACCCTGAATCATTGCAGCACGCTACAAATGCCATTGAATCCGCTCGTCATCAGCTCGAAACAATGAAAGAAGTAGCAACAGATTTAGATGCACCGTTTCTATTGGATCAAGAAGAAAAATTAGAAAGATGCGAGCATCAATTACAAGAAGCAAAGAATTAAAAAACATCCAGAGAAGTTTCTAACAGGTTCACTTTTGAGGTGCAAAACGATAAAAAACGTACCACTTCTCATCGTAAATCGTAATTAAATATCAAACGAATTCTCATTATAAATCACAACAAAGAGCTTAGAAAATTCCCCTAAGCTCTTTGTCTATTTTTAATGTAACTACTCAGCCATACATTTCATTTAGAAGTTTGGTAAGGAGTATAATTCCAGCGAAAATACGCTTACCTATAATTGCTGCCATGAAGATAAAAATGGACCTCCACCTCGCTGCCTTTCTTTGTTTTAAAACTTTGCGTATGGCAGGAAAAGGCCCTGACCGCTCCTATACATAGCCAGTCCCTCTTGACCACTTAAAAAAGGCTTTTCTACCGGTTTTTCATAGAGTGACTGAGTAGTTACTTTTTAATTATATTTATCTTCATCTAAATACCAAATTTAATTAATGGCGTAACTAAATTTCTTGAATCATTTCCACTCTGTTTCCGAATGGGTCTCTGAACTCAAAACGTTCAAAGCCTGGGATTGGTACTCCTTCAATTATCTGAATGTTATTTTGTTCTAACACATTTCTCCAGTACGATATATCCTCTACTTGATAAGCTATATGGGCTTTTGTTTTTAATCGATCAACACCTTCTTCTGTACCTATATGTACATCTCTATCTCCGACTTTTAACCAAAATCCTCCGCGCCCCTTTAGTGATTCGGGCTTTTCTTTCTCAGGTAGACCAAGAATTCCACAATAAAATTTTTTTCCCTCTTCTTCAGCACCTTTTGGAATAGTTATCTGAGCGTGATGCAAACCAAGAATCATAAAATCCACTCCCATTATCAATTGAAATTTGAATTCTTCTATAACCAAATAATTTTTTTAACACTTTCTAAAGCCTCTTTCATTTTATATCGCCAAATACAATAAGTGAAATATTGATTAATTATAATATTTGATAAGTATTACTTATGACTCTTTGAATTTTTTTAAAAATTTTTTCCAGAATACAACACTTATCGTCAGTCTATCTTTTCTTGATAAAAAGTCGCCCCTTTCCGTTAGCAATGGTCTTTCAAGGATAGATAATCTTCTTGTATAAAATTGCTTGTAGGTCTATCGCTGACTTTTAACAGCATATTGGCTACATATTCATCCGACAGAGAACTTATATCCGTTGTGCAATCAACTGAAAAATATCCCTTATCCGATGGTGGTAAGGGATTTTCGATTGGGCTTTTTGTCCAAACCTTATATGTCTGTGTTCCATCAGATAAGACGTTATATAAAGGTTGTCCTTGCATAATCATACAAATAGAAGCAATTCACTTATCTGTCCAGCCATGTGTTTCAGTTATTTACCTGTACACCTATTATATCTTTAGCGTAGCCAGTTCAGAAATGAAATAAAAAACTTTCACCTGAGCAAGGAGGCTATTGTAATTGTTTTCCATACTCTTGTAGCTTTTCTCCTATCGTACATTGCCGAATGCAAAAGGAGTGAGCATAATATTTACTATGTTCCTTTCGAAAATGCTTCTGCAAAAAGCAACCATCGCAATATGTTTCTAATAAATCATTCACCTCGGTAATCAGTTGCTTACGATTCACTCCTTCTACACTCCTATTCTGTTATTTCTTTATGACTATCAATGTTCGTTCTTTCCAGTGCTTGTGTTGCTAATTGATGAGCTTCTTTATTTTGTTTCCTAGAAACCGGTTCACATACTAGTTTTATTTTCATCTCTTTTGCTTTTTGTTCAATCTGGTCTAGGTAATGAATCAAATGCTCCTCGTAACATGGCCATTCACCCGCCAATTGTTGAAGAACCACTTGAGAATCACCGCGCAGTATAACCGATTCATACTTAACACCTAGCTCTTCCAGTATATTCATTCCATATAATAACGCTGCATATTCCGCTTCATTATTATCATCAATTCCTTCTATGTAAGCGTTGCGGCGAATTCGATACAATTTCCCCTGTTTCTTATAATAAATACTTACCCCTGCGCCCGCTTCTTTCGTCTCAATATCATATCCTCCATCAAAATACAGCGTAAGATCTTGCGGTTCTTCTTCAACTTGTTTACTTAGTTTCTTAACTTCTTTTAACGTCCATTCTATTCCCATTTCATCCTGAAATAACAATTCCTTCGTTCTCCCTGTTTTTTCAAAATCCGTGGCGAACTGCATTGCCTCTTCTAAACGAAGAAAATCTGTTTCCAGACTAGTCTCTAAGCCATCTTTTGTTCGATATAACCAAGTAATTTTATATTTCATTTTGCTCCCCCCTTTTATATACAAAACCCATACACGTTCATACGAAATATTACACTTTCATTTTATCCTATTTTGTCTATCAGGACAGTATTCTATTCGAAATCCATAACGATCTCCGATATGAATTTATCTCTTTAGATCCCTCTTTTTTAGGCAGACGAGAGCATCTGGCCGCGTATAGAAGCGGTCAAATCTTTTTCCTGCCACATGTAATCGTGAAATCAAAAGAAAAAATGTTTTATTCTGCATAGCAGATGAAAAATTAAAATGGATTTATATCCATCAACAAGATAACACGAAAAAATAAATAAGAGTTGCCACGATAAAGTGAACAACTCTCTGATGAATCTTACACAAATTTTTCAAACTGTACTCGTTTGTTAATAAAATACATAACAGGTCCCCCGATTGCCATTACAACAAACTCACCAATCGCACATGTTAACCATGTAAACAAAAATGGTAAGTCAAATGCAAGATGTAGTTCAATCGCAATTATGAACATTGTAAATGTAAAGACCACTGTATTAAAAATCATACGCGCCCATATTCCTTTTATAAAACGCATAGAAACAATCGTACAAAGCAAGGCAATAATAGATTGTCCTACTCCAAATACAAGATCATATGCAATCATTGGTGAGAAAAAGAGGTTTGCTAAAAATACGCCTAACACAATTCCGTAAATATATTTTTTATTGAACACAATAAGGTGATTGAACATTTCTGAAATACGGAATTGAATATTCGTAAAACCAAAAGGTTGAATAAGCATAGTAACAGCAATATATAGTGCCGCTAAAATACCATTCCCAACAAGTGTCTTAATCTTCATTATACGCTCTCCTTAGTTTTTTTTCGTGGGATGGTTACGAACCACGTAAATATTATAATAAACAAAACTACATTATAATTATGATTCGAATCCAAGTCAATATAGAAAAAACTTTGCTATATGTATGAAATGAACAAATTACAAAAGGATAGTCATACACTATTCTTTTCTTTTTATAAAACGTATAATAAAAACATGAAAGATTTAGGAGGTTTGTTCATGACAGCAACGATTCAAAACGAAAAAATGATCGTGTCCATTTCTGAAAAAGGTGCAGAACTACAAAGTGTTCGCTTAAAAGAAGATCATACAGAATATGTGTGGCAAGGAGATGCAAAGTATTGGGGACGACGCGCTCCTATTTTATTTCCAATCGTCGGGAGATTAGTAGACAATACATATTATGTTAATGGTAAATCATATTCGTTAACACAACATGGCTTTGCTCGTGATTTAACATTTACGATAAAAAAACAAAGTGAATCAAAAATTACATACGCAGTAACAAGTAATGAAAAAACTTTACAAAACTATCCGTTTGCATTTGAATTACTTGTTTCTTATGAACTAAATGAAACATCTGTATATGTAACATACGAAGTAATCAATTCTAACTCGGAAGAAATGTATTTTTCAATTGGAGGACACCCTGGTTTTAATTGTCCGTTATTACCAAATGAATCTTTCACAGACTACTACTTATCTTTCAGTACTCCAGAGCGCTTAGAAGCAAGTGTACTAGAAGGACCGTTTCTTTCTAAAAATAAACTCGTAATAGCCGAAGAAGCAACAAAGCTTCCACTTACATACGATTTATTTAAAAACGATGCACTTATATTTGAGGATATGAACAAAAATGAAATTACCATCCGTTCTCACAATCATAATAAGTTTGTCAAAGTTTCATTTGAAGGATTCCCATTTGTCGGTGTATGGACACCAGGAAATGATGCACCGTTCTTATGTATTGAACCTTGGTATGGCATCGCCGATGAATTAGAGCCTGCAAAAGACTTTAAAGAGAAAAAAGGAATTCAAATGTTAAAAGCGAATGAAACATTTACATGCTGCTATAGTATTACAATCGGTTAATTGGAGGGTTTCAGTTTGATTGAAGTGTACATCGATGGTGCATCAAAAGGAAACCCTGGCCCTTCCGGCGCTGGGGTTTTTATTAAAGGGATTCAACCACCTGTAGAGCTCACTGTTCCACTTGGGATTATGAGCAACCATGAAGCAGAGTATCATGCATTACTTACTGCATTAAAATATTGCACCGAACATAATTATAAAATTGTATCGTTTCGAACAGATTCACAGCTTGTAGAACGAGCGATTGAAAAACAATATGTAAAAAATCCATTATATGCACCACTTTTAGATGAAGCCCTGGAAATGATTCAGCAATTTGATCTCTTTTTTATAAAGTGGATTCCAAGCAGCCAAAATAAAGCAGCCGATGAATTGGCACGAAAAGCTATACAAAAAAATGAACGGAGGTAGTGTATTGAAAAAAGAGTGGATTGCGCCTCTCGCTTTATTGTTTGTTGCTTTCATTTGGGGAGCTACATTTGTTGTCGTTCAAAATGCCATGTCATTTGTCGGGCCATTTTCTTTTAATGGTGTACGTTTTTTATTAGCCGGAATGATTTTATTCATCATTCAGCTCATTTCTATGAAAAAAATACCCATTAAACACGTAGGCTTTAGTAGCGGTGCTGGTATGATTGTAGGATTCTTTTTATTTGTCGGGTATTTACTACAAACGTTTGGTTTATTATATACAACCTCTTCTAAAGCCGGATTTTTAACAGGGCTCAGCATTGTCATGGTACCCATTTTATCGTTTATCTTTTTAAAACAAAAAGCAAATCTATTTATCGTACTCGGAATTACAGCTGCTACAATTGGACTCTTTTTATTAACAGCTGGAGACGCTTTTCAATTCAATATGGGAGACCTTCTTATTTTAGGTTGTGCTGTAGCATTTGCTGCTCATATCCTTGTAAATGGCTTCTTTTCCAAAAAGGTATCTCCGTTATTATTAAGTACAACACAAATATTAGCGGTTGGACTCTTCTCTTCTATTTGCGCTTTTCTGTTTGAAGATTGGGAGAAATTATTTTCGATGTCATTATGGACAAATCGCTCATTTTTATTTGCACTCTTACTAACATCACTTTTTGCCACTTCCCTTGCATTTTTTATTCAAACAACCGCGCAAAAATATACATCTCCTACCCGCGTCGCTATTATTTTTGCAATGGAACCCGTCTTCGCAGCAATAACAGGTGTTCTTGTTGCAAATGAGCAATTATCGCTATCAGCTATCATTGGGTGTATTTGCATTTTCTTAGGAATGATCTTTGTAGAACTACCAAATAAACGAAAAAAAGAAGCGCAGGCTGCGTGAACTTATGATTGTAACTTCCGCAAAAAAGCTATCGCGCTTTTTTATCGGTAATTTCCTCTTCTTTTTATCACTCTAGCAAAGCGATAAAATAAATAGAATGAGAGCAGAATTAAGTGTTACTACATCGTAGTAACAGAAAGTAGAAAAGATAGACAAGGGAACGAGATTGTAAACAGATTATGGCGTAAAGGTAAAGTTCTAGATGATATACTAAGAATTAATAAGGTTAGACTTTAATTAATCTAGCCTTTCTAATATAGGAGAAGTAGAAACAAATGAAAAAATATACAAATGCTTATTATATGACAATACACGAAAAGATAAAAGATATTAACGGTGAAGAAGCAGAGTATAACAGACTGTATAGTGGTGAAGGTTGGGTAGAAATGTTTGTCTGTATGGGATATTCTGTTTCTACTATGGAAGAGTTATTAGACTTTATAGAGGAAAAATTGAAAGTTTATATTCCAAACTTAGACGAGTATACTAGAACAGATACAGACGGTGGTTGGCAGTATGAAATGTATGTAAAATGGTTAAACGATGATAAGGAGTACAAAGTAGTAGAAAAAGGGAAACATACACACCATGAGGTCTTTAAAGTAGACGTATCATTTGTTAAAGAAACGTCTATAGATTCGAACGATTAAAATAAAGTGGAACTTCTTTCACGAATAGAAGTTCCACTTTATTTTTTTGCCGCTCTTTACTCAATTACTCGTTGCTCTATATGATATATGTCTTTTTTCAATTTTTTCTTCAATTTCTCTTATGTTTTCTTTATCATTCAATAATAATTGTTTATTTTCTATTAATAACTGTTTAAAGGATTTTCTTATTTTTTTTCGCATATCAATCTTCCTCCTTAATTATTACAAGTGAAACTTCCCTAAGTGAGAGTTTTTTTCATCCCCTGCCTCTCTTCTTCATTTCTCTTTAAACCTTGCAGCGGGGATTACTGCCCGTTAATACGGGATACAAAATTTTATTTATATAAAAGATAAATAATTATCTTTATTGTGTAATAATAAAAGATTCATGTGAAATCCATTTGAAATTCAAATGAAAACTACGTATATTTTTACATGAGTTAGTATGTATATCATTTTACTATTGAAACGTAACTTTGCTAGCAGCTTATGTACTACTATTACTATCATTCTAAAGAAGCTAGATATTGTAGAAACCATATCTATATAAATCCTTTTTATTTTTTCGACATCTAAGTCGCTGCTATGCAGAATACAACATGACCGCCACTTGCTTTCTCCCTTTGCTTTACCTCGCATGTGGCAGGAAAAGGCCCTGACCGCTTATGTAAGACCAGATGCTCTCGTCCCTCCCTAAAAAGAAAGGGGTTTTTATGTCGTTTTCTTAACTTATATATATGGATCCTTTTTATTTTTTCAATATGTACGTTGCTGCTATGCAGAACAAATCATGCCCGCCACTTGCTTTCTCCCTTTGTTTTAAACCTCGCATGTGGCAGAAAAAAGCCCTGACCGTTTCTACACATGGCCAGATGCTCTCGCCTCTCTCCAAAAAGAAAGTTTTTTTTATGTCTTTTTATATAAATAATAACGCCCAATCAAATTCTTAATTTGATTGGGCGTTATCTATAGTTCGTTCAATATAAGTTTTTAAAAAAAAACACTTTCTATAACATGTTTATGAACATTTCCGGTCTACCCCAGTTCATTTGCTCACAAACGAATTGTATTTTTTCCTTATCAATTGTGTGAAAAGCTTCTTCTAATCGACAAGAAATTGGTACTTCACAATGAATTTGTGCGAGTTGTAGTGACATGTGTAAATTATCTAAGTCACTCTCAATCTTTGTACGCTGTGCTTTTGTTAATGATGTAATGTTTTCCAAAACACCTGTAACTGTTCCGTGCTCTTGAATAAGCTTATATGCTGTCTTTTCACCAATGCCTTTAACACCTGGATAGTTGTCACTTGAATCACCCATAAATGCCTTTGCGTGAACAATTTGCCATGGCTCTACGCCCTTTTCTTCCATAATTTTTTCAGGCGTGTAAAATTCATAATTTCCAATTCCTTTTCGAAGAAGCATGACTGTAATTTTTGTATCAACTAGCTGTAATAAATCTGTATCACCTGTTAAAATAAACACTTCCGCTTCATGTTGATACATTTTTGCTAATGTCCCAATACAGTCATCAGCTTCATATCCTTTCATACCAATAACTGGGATAGATAAATGTGCAGTCATTTCTTGCACTAAATCAAATTGTGGAATTAATTCTTCTGGCGGTGCTCCGCGATTCGCCTTATAGTTTGAAAATGTTTCTGTTCGAAACGTTGTACTCCCCATGTCCCAGCACGTTACAATATGAGTCGGTTCAACTGTACTAGCTGCTGTTAATAAATGCTTCATATAACCATGAATCCCGTTTGTTGGAATCCCATCTTGTTTTTTCATAAATTGTCCGTACACACTTGTTGCATAAAAGGCACGAAATAACAATGCCATACCATCTACTAATAATACTTTTTTCATAATTCCTCTCCTAATGCCAAAAATAAAAACCTCACGTCATGACGCAAGGTTATATAATCAAATAATGATTGTAATTGTTATTATACAATGATTTGCTTTATTTAGCATCCATAAAAATTACTTACAACATTGATGTAATAATTCCACATACGTATTATTTCCAGTGGAAACAACAACTGCTTTTGCTGTTCCGCTAATAATGTGAGTACCTTGATAGCATAAATTTTCAAGACAAAGTGGATTATAATCTTTTATGCGTTTTAGCGGCATAAATCGTTTTTTTTCAATGTGATAACAACTTTCATACTTTTCTACAAGCATCTCTTTTCCCGTTAAAAGAGATTCATCAACTAATACATCTTTTGCGTAAATAATCCGAGCGTCAGCTGGTACAGTATCACCTGCAGAAAGACAAATCACATCTCCTGGGACCAATTCTTCTATTGGAATATTCATCATTTCAGAATCTGTATCTATCCCATTTACTTTATCATTTACTACTCTTAAAACAGTAACTGTTTTTGATATTGTTGCGTTCGTCTGATTTGCTTCCTTTTCGAACAAATTTACTTTTTCCATTAACTTCATCATAATATGAGTCAACATAACTTTTTTATTCACATATCGTTCATTTTTCCCATATTGTACAATACGTCTTTTTGCCTCTTTAACAGAAAGACCATTTCTTGTTGTTTTAAAATAAGCGTACACAGATTTTACATCTCGAATAGCAACTTCCATCAGCATTTCATTATTCTTCTGTAAAATCTCTTGTACTTTTATCGTTTTTTTATGAGTTATATTATTTATAATTCCCTCTCGCTTGTTTACATATAACACCGTCCGTCTCCTCCTTCACACATGCAGGAAGAAACTCATTGTTTCTCAATTTATCTATTTACAGATATAGAGGGAGGAACAAGTCGTTTCCTACCTACATCACACATTCTATTTTCGAAATACCTGGGTAACGGAACCGAGTCCGAAGCTGACATTGTTCCTCACCTCCTCATATGATTATTTTTAGCTATGTATCTTTGTACAACATACACCCTAATAAAAAAGACCTTTCCCGTGAGCGAGTAAAGGTCTGAACATACATAAATAAGCAAAGTTTAATACAACTACGTATCATGTAGTGTGTATTAAAAACAATTGCACCTCTCCCTCGCCGAGCTTTAGCACTGTATAGCATAGGTTCTTAACCAGCTACATTAAAAAAGACCTTAATTCGATCATTCTTGTTGACCCATTGGCGTCTCTCGACATTTTTGGGCAGTAGCATCTCTCTATACAGGAGCCTCACCTAACAGAGACATATTTTATTACATAGAAAATGTTACTCCTATTTAAAATAGATGTCAACACCTTGATTTCAAACTTTTCCTCATTACAACAAGTATTTCCTAGAAAAGCTATCTTCAAAAGAACTACTCTCTTCCTTCTTCCACACATCCTTTCAATTTGTTGAAGACAATCCTTTTCTACAACATGTTTTTCAAAATGATGAACACGAACGTCTGATGAGAAAATTGCCAAATGAAATGATGGAGTTCTCTCAATATAATATGGAGAGAGGTACACTAGTCATCAACGCTCTCATTGAACGAGGAGTATTACCTAAAGATGATTCACAAGTAATCACAGGGGTAATACAAGCTCTTATGATGCTACGATTACATAAAGATGAAATCGGCGAAGAACTATTTCCTAAAGTAATAGACAAACTTATTGATTATGTATCAGAAGGATTAACGAATAAAAAATAAAAACCTTACGTATAAAACGTGAGGTTTTTTAATATGTTAAACATCCAGCAATCACAATTCCGATGGAAATTGATAAAAACATAAGGAAAAGTCCGACGGCTTGGTTATCTTCTTCAATGCTTTGATTAATGTTAAAACGCGGTGTGCACAATTCAGCTAAATAAAACACAACGATTTGCGCTAAAACTCCAATCGCTCCCCATAAAGCCATATCTATTAGTGAAACAGAATGAGCAGCAGTAGAATACAAGACGATAGCAAGACCGAGAAGTCTTCCTCCAAGTGAGTAGCTTGCTGCTCGATTCCCTTTCGCCATCAACGAAAATTCCTTTACTTTTGTTGTCACTTCCATAAGAAACAAACCAATACATAAAAGACCGAGTGAAACTGCTAAATAAAGTAAAAAATTCATTATTTATAATCCTCCTTTTTAATCCCTACAGGTAAATAATAAGATTCATTCCCCGTAATTTTTTCACCGGCACGTATACCAATACTACTTGGTTTCCCAGCAATTAAAAACGATCCAAACACATACGACAGCTCCTCGTTCCCTTTTTCAGTCTCAAGAGAAACAACTGGAAGCTTTATGTATTTTTGAAACACAGGAAGTTCTTTTTTATACGTTTGATATGAATTTTGAATCATAATACTCGTGTCTTTGTCACGAATTGTAACCGTATCACCTTCTCTACCGAACGAAGGTTTTTGAACAAAAGAACTTTTTCCTAAAAATAGATCTGGTTCTAAGTAAGTAGGCAACATATATTCCTTAATCCATTGTCGTTCCTCATTTGTATAAAAAGCGCCTATCTCAGCTAATCCCCAAATCAAGCATTGTATCGATTTCGGCTGAAGTAGAAAGGATGAAATAGGATTTATAATAAAGAGCTTTCCTTTGTTTACAAGCTGCAGCAACTCAATCCCTACAAAATCTCCAGTTTTAGGATCCCGGTCCTCAACTAAATCTTCAATTGGATATGTTTGACGATACAAAATATCAATTGGCACACCGTCTCTGTCAACCAAAGCATCTTCAGTAATTCTGAGTTCTGACATTGACATCATTTTGTTTTTAACCTGACATAGCTGACTCAAATACCTAGTCGTGTTCCAATCTTCTATATGTTCATGATGGGCTGTGAAGACAACGTTTGGCATTTCTATTCCTTTAGCAGCTTCCATTACCGCTTTTGTGATACCAGAAGAAAGAAGACGTTCCTGATTCTCGTTTGGATCATGATAATTTAATTCTTTGCATACTTTTCCATTCATTTGAAAGCATTCCACAATAAAAGTTGGGGTATCACTATTAAACTCAAGCATTTTGATACCACCATCTGTCACAGCAAAATCAAACCGTGAAATAACAGATTCAGGAAACAGAGATTTCATTCTAATAAAAGGTAGACTTGAAGATGGAAAACCAAGTTCAAGAAGCTGATCATCCGGCAAAGTCCGAAGAAGACTAGCAGTCTTAAAGAATACTTTTCCCATTCGTTCTGTTGCTAATTGCAAATGCCTAATAGTTTGTTCTGTTATTTCAAAAACATGAAAAAGGCTATACTCACTCCCATATAAGTCAGACCAAAAGTGAGGGAACCTTGAATAAAATTGACTTCGTTCCTTTATGTAAAACGACATGATTTAACCTCCGGATCCGCCATTTGAACCGCTTCCAATTCCCCCTTTAAAATCAGACGAAGCTTGATAGGACTTAAATTCAGGTGAATTTTTGAAAGTTGATTTATCTTGATAATAGCTACTACTGTAATAATAATGCCCATGATAACTTGAATGCTTATCATCACACCGCCACACCCCAAGTTCATCATCCCAATCCCAATCAGAACAGCTCTTATCATTTGGTTTTGGAGGGAGATCTTTTGTACAGCCAGATAAAGTACTGGCCATCAAAGAAGTAAGAACACCTGTTACTAACCATTTCGTTTTTGTCACCTTCCTACACTCCTTTATAGATTATATTTTTATTATAATAGAATTCATGATAAAATAGAAGAAAAAGGAAGGGGGATTACTATTGCGGTTAGAATATCGACTCAATGATGAAGTCAAACAATATCCTGCCTTATGGAACTATGCGGATATTTCTATCACTGAAACCGTCGCAAGGATGACTTGTGAGTATTTCGTTAAAGAAGGAGATACGTATGTCGTAACAGCGACCGCGATGGATTCTGACGGAACGGCGGTATTGTATGTCGAAAGAGAAAAGTTCTTCGATGATTCCTCAGAAAAAACATATTCCCATATAGGTTTTGAGATTAGAGAACTACAAGGAATAAATTCGATTTTGATAGAAAGTAAAGATGTATGGAACCATGAAGAAATCTTAACGTACCTTCATTCAGATATTTTGTACGTTCAAAGGGACGGAATATTGATGGAATTCACCTTAGACTCGAGAGAAATTGATGAAGATCGAAAGTGCTATGTTTATTATGGAGAATTTACAGGTGAATGCAGGTAACATTTTAAAATCCTATGTTATAATACAAGTTAAGAACCTCCTTTCTTTTTAGGGGGGCGAGAGCATCTGGCCGCGCATAGAAACGGTCAGGGCCTTTTTATGCCACGTGCAATGTTTTAAAACAAAAGGAGAAAGCAAGTAGCGATCATGTTGTATTCTGCATAGCAGCGACTTATATTTTCCACATAATAAAGTGAAACTTCCATCAGTGGGGGTCTTACTGCCCGTTAATGCGGGATAAAACTCAAATCATTCCTAGTAGGCTGACAAAAAATAAAAATGTTTTCTCAATAAAATAAAAACCTTACGTATAAAACGTAAGGTTTTTTATATAGACCCACATATGCCGTTCTCTTCTAGATGTCCATAAACCCGCTCTCGCAGGTGGATGTTCTCAAAAATGCTTTCATCTTCCTTCTTAAAAAGATGGCTTGATGGCTACATTTTAATATTGAACTTCCGTATTACTATCATTGGTTTAAGACATACACAAGCTACGTACATCGTAGGCAGTTATTATTAATCGTAAGTATAAACAGAACCCCGCACGTGCCGTCCCTCGTAAATGTCCAAAAACCCGCTACTCGCAGGTGGATGTTCTCACAGTTGCCTTTCATCTTCCTTCTCAAAGAAAGGCATGATGTTGGCCTCTAAATATCGAACTTCCGTATTACTATCATCGGTTTTAGACATAAATAAGTTACGCACACCGCAGGATGTTTTATTTATTTATCGTTATCTTATCACATTGTTCGCAACGTGTAAAATATATTGTTTTTAAGTATTTCTTGTTTGTGTCCCTATTGTAATACAAATTTTTTTGACGTGCAATAGGCTACTGTTTTTCTTTCATAATTATATTTTCAGGATAAGAAATCCAATCACTCCAGCTGCCTACATATAATTTTACATTTGTAAAACCAGTCATTTTTAATGTTAATACGTTTGGACACGCCGTTACACCAGATCCGCAATAAACAATCGTTTCTTTCTTTTTATCAAGATGGATAAATCGCTCTTCTTGTTCCTTCTGCTCCTTAAAAGCACCAGACTCTGTTACACCATCTTTCCAAAAATAATTTTGCGCATTTGGAATGTGACCAGCTGCTTTATCAACTAATTCTTCTAATCCTGCATAACGCTTTGGTTCTCGCGAATCAATCAGTGTTATATCAGCATGTTTGCTAATTTTAGCTTGCAGCTCTTCCATTGTTACGACAGTATCATGTTGCACTGATGGAACGAATGTCTTCAGTGCGAAGACCGACATCTCATTCACTACTTCCAAATTTTGTTCCTTCCATGCTGGGAAACCACCATTTAACACATATGCTTTATTATGCCCAAGATATGTTAAGAGCCACCATAGACGAGAAGCCATTGCTCCTCCTTGGCTATCATATGCCACAACTGTCGTATGTTCATCAATCCCAGCTTGTGAAAGTTTTTGTACAAACTCTTCTATACTTGGAAGCGGATGACGCCCCCCATGCTTTGTAACTGGACTTGATAAATCTGTATTTAAATCAAAATAGAGCGCCCCTGGAATATGTGCTTCATTATATTGTTCTCTTCCCCAATTTGGATTTGCTAAGTCAAAACGGCAATCAATAATTCTAACATGCTCATCTTGTATATGTTCATGTAACCATTCGACTGTAACGATCATACTTAACGACCTTCTTTCTCTTTTAAACGCCCTACGTATTCCATTACCATTTCTTCTGTTACAATCTTGCGCTGCTGTGCAATGCCGTTTTTTGCAAGTTCATTAATTTGTTTTGTTACCATATTAATTACATCAACAGAGAAAGATTTCCCATTTAACGCAAGTGATACAGCCGCTTCAATCGCCGCTTCACGCTGTGCGTCTAACTGTAGAAATGCTTTCACCACTTCATTTTGTTTGCGAGAATGTGCTGTAATTGCTTCATGTACTTCCATGTTCTCTTCCTCCTACTATAAGTCCATCGTAAGCCGAATCATATCACGACATACAATGCCATTTTCCATAATCTCTTCTTCATAATGCTTTGAAAAGTAATCAAAATCAATAGAAAAAATGCGAAATCCACATTTTTGATATAAAGCAAGCTGCGAAACACTAGAATTGCCTGTTCCAATTTCAAGCGTGTGCATGTTTTGTTCTTTTGCCGTTATAATCGCATGCTGTAGCAACTGCTTTCCGATGCCTTTTCCCTGTTCTTTTTCAGAAACAGCAATATTCATGATTTCCATTGTATTGGGGCGCGTTTCCAACAATACATATACACCAATCACACGTTCAAGACGCTTTGCGATATAAATGATGCCCCTATGGAGATACGATTTCAATTGTCGTTCACTTGGATCGGCAAGTAATAATAACGAAAGCGGTGCTTCATTTGGTGAAACATATTCAATTACTAATTCTCCCATGAAAATTCTCTCCCCTCCTTGTTCTAAACCATACTTGTCTTCCATAAGTAATACAAAGGAGGTCATTACTATGGACAACAATGAAAAGAAGTGCAATATAATCTCCATTGATGAGAAGAAAAAGAAAAACGGTACGTACTCCTACCCCAAATTAGTGATAGAAGGAAAACCATATGAGTTCACTTCCTTCGTCTTATGCGGCGAAACGCCAGATGGAAGACGTCTCGTCTTAACTCATATGGTTTCCTCAGATGAATTTGCTGGATTTGTAAAATCATTAGATACTGTACTACAAAAACGTATTGAACGTATTTTTTTCTCTTAATCCTTATAATCCTTCTACTTCATGTTCTATTTTTAGTAACTGCTTTCCTAATTCTTCTTTTCGCTGTTCGTATACAGAAACATCAATCGTTTCCAATAAAGCAAATAATAAACTTTCATAGTATTGTGCTATATCTTGCATCATAGTTGTTTTCACAAGTTCCCATCTATGAAGCCATTCTTGTTTATAATGGTTAACAAATAAGCGTTGTTCTTCTGTTACGTAATCCGCTACAAACGGTTCTAACGTTTGCTTCATTTCTTCTTGCATCAATGCTTTATCATTTTTCTCAAAGAAATTTTTCTCGCTTTTAAAATGAGATAATGCTTTTTTAAATTGTGTTGCTTCTATAGTTGGAAATGGATTTTCATTCATAAGAACGCGATAATCATATGTTACATCTGTATGGATTACGAGCTGTTCATTCCTTGTAACACATTGCTCTGCTACGCCTTCTTGCACATGTCTCATCGTTTCATTTATCCATTTTTCAAGACGCAGTGAAGTTGCACGCATTTCTTGCAATAAGTCATGTTGTAAGAAAGCTATTAACTCCATCATGCACTCTTGTAATTTTTCTTTCACATTCCCTTGTGTTCGCAAAGAAGCTGGATTAATAAATTCTGTAAACACATCATTGTATCGTAAAAATAAACGTTGCTTTACATAATATAAAAGTTCTTTCACTTCATTTTCCAATGCCTTTTCTTCTGTTATAACGCTGTGCGAAGAGATCCTATGAAGCAGTTCTTCACGTTCTGCTTCATATTTTTGTCGTTTTTGTTCTTTTTCTTCATTCCCTTGCATTGCACTTTCAATCATATTTGCAAGAAGCTTATAACTGTTTTGAAGTGCTCCGTATAAAGAATGAACTGATACAAGCATTAAATCTCTCATAATAAACGAAGTGAAAGCTTGTTCAAATTGTGCAAGACCAGATTGTTGTAAAATGCCATACGCTTCTTTCGAAATATCTTTTCCTTGCTTTTCTTCCAATGCAAATAAACTAGATATTGCGAACAACCGTGGATTACGAATTCCATACTGCAGCAGTTGATCGCTAATATAACCCTTTACTGTTTGTAATTCTTCTTCTGATTGCGCTAAATCCGCCGCATTAATTAAGAAGAACATTTTATCAAGTGCAAACGTATCTTTTACACGTCCAAGTTGAATTAAAAATTCTCGGTCAGCTCGTGAAAATACGTGGTTATAATACGTTACAAATAAAATTGCATCTGCATTCTTGATATATTGGAACGCTACGTCTGTATGACGCGCGTTAATAGAATCTGCTCCTGGCGTGTCTACAAGCGCAATCCCCTGTCTTGTCAATTCACAATCATAATAAAGCTCCATATACTCTACAAAACAGGACTTTTCTTCATTGGCAACATAATCAGCGAATTCAGATAACGTTACACGAGATTGTTCTCCTAACCGATGCTTTACTTCCGTATATCCATGCTGCACAGCGCGTAAAAAACTAAACGTTGTTTTTTGTCTACCGCTTGGTTCTGGATATTGCAGTACATCATCAATTTGCAGTAGCGCTTCTTCTAGGGAGGTAATATCACGATAAAATAATTTATAAACAGCCTTTAAATCTTCAAAGAGTGCCGTTTCTGATTTAAACTGTACAATTACCGTACCATGAGGTTTTTCGTCTGTTACTGGTAAAATTTGATTAATCGTTGCTGTTGTAGGATTAGGTGATACCGGTAATACCTTTTCTCCTAATAACGCGTTAGCAAAAGAAGATTTCCCAGCACTAAACGCGCCAAATAGCGCCACTGTAAACTGTTTCGCTTCCACACGTTCCCTTTTCTCCATAATCTCTTGTTGTACATGTTTAAGAGCTGGAAGTTTCTGCAAAACACGTTCTGCATCCTTAACATGCTCCATAATACGAGTGATATTAAGTTTTGTTTTCGAAACTGCTTCTGACTCGTTATAAGTAAGTTCATCCTCTTTTTCCATTTGCGTTTGTATTTGAAATTTTTCGTTTGTTACTTTCTTTGTTTGCTGTAAAACTTCCTCTATATCAATACTTTGCGGAACAGAAAAACGATCGTGCCATATATCTTGTAAATATTTTTCATAGTGATCATACTCTTGCATGCACTGTAACTTTATTTCCTTAGCCTCTTTTTCAGCTTCATATTGTGCTATTTCTTCTCGTATACGTTGCATGTCTACTTGCACTTTACTTTGCAAGAGTGGCAAACTTTTTTCAAGTATATTCTGTGCTGCGAGGCGATAACATTTCTTCAGTTCATTTGCGACATCTGCTGTATAATGAAGCAAATAATCTCCAGTAAATCCAGCTCCTTGTTTAATAGTTGCTTCCAGTAATGCCCGACCAAAGTCCGCATTTATGTCATATATTACTTTTCCAAGTTCTTCTGTGAATAGCTCTTCTTGCTTTAAAAAAGATACAACGTACTCTTTCATATGAAAATCAAGCTGCGTCTCTACTATTTTCTTTAGTGACTCATAAAACACTTCTAAACGACGCTGTTTTTCTTGCTCTGTTTTTCCTTTCGAAAACAGTAAACCAACTTTAAATTTAGTGAGCTTCGTTTCTAAATATTGATTTGCTAAATCACGTATTTCAAACGGCATTAAATATGCATTGTCTAAAATATTTTGCAGACCACTAAAAAACTCCTCTTTCATTTCCGCTTCTGTATTTGTAATATGTTTTTCTTTTTCTGCAAGCTGTTCTAAAATCACCGTTACATCTTGAAGTGATAACATCGATGCTAACTCTTGTTGAAACGGTTCCAATTGTTTTTCATATTGTGAAAGTAAAAATGAGAAATGTTCTTGTAACAAATAAGATACTTCTCTCTCCATCCCTCTTTTCACATACACATTTTTTTCCTTTACTATCGAGGAAAGTCGTTGCTCTAACTGCCCTAATTCGTTATGTGAATGATTCGGCATACGTAAAGACGTATAAAATATACCATCAACTTCTATATTCCAATTAAAAAATGATTGCGCTACGCTTTTTTGATATGTCTCGAAAGACAATTCATTTTCTTTATGTTTATCAATTTGATTCACAACAAGGTAAACGGTTTTGTTACGCTGTTTTAACTCTTTAACAAACTGTAAATTCACTTCCGATTGCACATGATTATAATCCATCATATAAAAAATAACATCAGCAAGATGCAACGTAGATTCTGTTGCAAGTTGATGCGCATCATCAGTTGAATCGATGCCAGGCGTATCAACAAGAACAACATCTTCTGGAAGCGGTGCATCCGTGCGATAAATATGAATACCGATTACTTCATCACCATTTTTGCAAAGCTCTTTTAACTCTTCTGCTGTATACATACCGTCATACTCGTATTTTTGCCCTGATTTTAAAATAACAACAACTCGATTCGGTCCTTTTTCTATCTTTACAACATTCGCGCTCGTTGGAATCGGACTTGTTGGCAACAATTGATCTTTATATAAATAGTTCATCATTGTTGATTTTCCAGCAGAGAAATGACCGCAAAATGCAATCATAAGCTTCTCTTCTTTATATTTCCGTACAACTTCAAGCAACTTCTCACTATGTTCTATATCGCCTTTTTTCTGCCATTCTTCATAAAAACAAACGAGCTTTTGTAAACTGTTTGTTTGCACTGTGTTTGTCATCCCCTCGTACCCCTTTATTCCATGATGTATCCATCTTTTATATTACTAAATTTTCAGCATCTTCACAGTAAAAAAATAAAAAAATCCTTTTCATTCTCTGTGGAACGAAAAGGATTTCTATGTAGTATAGTTCATTATTTAGTTGCTCCTACTCGATGTAACACATGCTTTGTTACAACTGCATATAAAACAATTGTTCCGCCCAAAAATGCATATACCATATTTATCACACCTTATTTTTGATAACGATTATCAATTTTAAACATATTGTATCATTAAAGAGAATGATTATCAATATATAATTCAAAAAGAAAAGCTCCCTTTTGGAGAGCTTTCATTCTGCCTGTTTTAAAGGAAGTCGTAAATTGTTGTGCATTCTTATTATAACTCACAGGCGAATTGTTAACAGTTAAAAAATTTGGAAATGCATATATACAAGTTAAAAAACGATATAAAACCCCCTTTTCTTTTTAGGAGAACGAGAGCATCTGGTCGCGCATAGAAACGGTCAGGACCTTTTCCTACCACATGCAAAGTTTAAAACAAAAGGAGTAAGCAAGTAACGGTCATGCTGTATCCTGCATAGCAGCGACTTGTATGCTGAAAATTAAAATGGATATATTTACCTTATAATTCATACTGTATTATACTTAAAGAAATATATATAAGGAGATGAAGTATGAACAGTATTTCACAAAACGAAAGAATTCATTCTATTGATATTATACGAGGGATTGCCATCTTTGGTATTTTCCTTGTAAATTGGCCCGTATTAGCTGGAGTTGAATCCCGAGATTTAACGAGTGATTATGAAGGGTTCGATCGTTACATTCGCTTATTTTATGATCTGTTTGTCCAAACAAAATTTTACACAATTTTTTCCTTTTTATTTGGTCTTGGTTTTTATATTTTTATGGAGCGCGCAGAAAAAAAGACACCTCATCCAAAATTATTGTTTATACGGAGACTACTTATTTTATTCTTATTCGGATTTTTACATTATGTACTACTTTGGGACGGTGATATTTTACATGATTATGCAATAGGTGGGTTCCTACTTCTTTTATTTTATAAAAGACAACCAAAAACCTTATTAATTTGGTCACTTATTTTGTTAAGTGTTTGGGAACTTTTTGTGTTGTTTATGAATTTAATAATGCTGCTCATTCCCCACGAAACACCTAACGCTTTTTCTACTCCTGTCGTTCCATTGTTAGATTGGAGCTTGCAAGTTCAAGATCGCTTTACTGCTTTTTATTCAGAAGCAATTAGCTCATCTCTTATCATGCTACCAGAAACAGTTGGTCTCTTTTTACTCGGTCTGTATGCCGGAAAAAAAGAAATGTTCCGCCGCGTAAACGAGATTGATACAAAGCTAAAAAAATGGCAAATCATTACCTTCCTTTCTACCTTGCCAACATGGGGAATTATTATTACCTATTTTACTATAAACGATCCATACGTACCGTTTACAATGATCGCCTTTATTACACTAAGTGGAAAGACTCTATTCATTTTCTATATTTTTACACTTATGCGTCTCTTGCAGCATGCGAAATGGCAAAAGGTATTCCGTCCTTTCCAATATGTTGGCCGTATGGCATTAACGAACTATATCTCGCAAACGGTCGTAACATTATTCGTATTTGGATTACTATTTAAAGCAAATATCATATTCCCACTATGGGGCGGTACACTTTTTTGTATTGGCTTCTATATCATTCAAATCTTTATCAGCCGCTGGTGGCTCTCTCGTTATCAATACGGACCGCTTGAATATATTTGGCGCCTTGGCACATATGGAAAAAGCATGCCGCTAAAAAAACAAAGCAGTATCTCATCTTGAGACACTGCTTTCTCTTACGCTTCAGAAACAGTACTTTGTATTGAAATCTGCTCTTCTTTTAGGCCCAGTACCAGCGTTGCTGTAACCAGGGGCAAAGTAGCAAATAATGATATACTATTTCCACTCTGCCCCATTCATTTATATTGCTAATTATCTTTTTGTTGTATTTTACGATACAGCGTCATGCGAGAGATACCAGCTTTTTCTGCAGCATCCGTACGATTCATCCCTTGATCTATAAGATATAAAGCATAATTTACCTTTTCCTCATCAGTTTTGGGTCTTCCAGGATGTTTCCCACGTTTCTTGGCTGCTATGATTCCTTCTTTTGTTCGTTCAGAGGTTAAATCTCTTTCAAATTGAGCAATCCCTGCAAAAACAGTAAAGAGTATTTTTCCATGTGCTGTTGTTGTATCAAGCCAAGCTTCTTTTAGACTTTTTAAGTTTGCTCCTTTTTGAGAAATGAGTTCGGCAATTTCAATTAAATCTTTTGTAGAACGAGAAAGACGAGTCAAATCTGTTACTACTACTGTATCTCCTTGGCGTAGAAATTCTAACATACGATTCAGCTCAGGGCGGTTTCGTTTAAATCCTGTTATTTTTTCAAAAAAAATACGTTCACAACCGGCCTCTTTTAATTGTTGTTCTTGGCGATCTAAATTTTGATCAATCGTAGACACTCGCATATATCCAAATTTCATGTAATTCTTCCTTTTTTATTTTTATTGTATCAAAAGTGTCTTTTAATATATATTGTTACAAATAATTTTGTTACATATTTTTGTTACGTCTGGATTGCTAGTTTACTTGACTTCATATCTTGATACAAACTACTGTAACAAAAATGGTCGTTTTTGTTACGGTGATATCATAAAAAATACTACTCTATAAAAAAGTAGTAAAGTTAAAAACTAACTCTAGATTATGAAGTACTACATAGGCTAACATAAAATGAAGGAGACCATTCGGATTATTTAGACGGTCTCCTTTTATTTTTCTTAAACTTGCACTTCACTCAGCAATGCATGAGTATTGTCTTCGGTATCCTTAAAAAATACCATCCATGTTTCTGTTTGTCCCATTTTAGCTACAACATGTGGTTCGTCGATAAAAGTAACTTCTTTACCTAATAAGCGTTCATAAGTATCTTTAATATTATTTACTTCAAAATAAATTACTGAACTTGAAAGAGCGAATTCCTCTTTTTCTGGAAGTGTTAACATGAGACGCAATCCGTTGCATTCAAAGAATGCCATACTATTAGTGTTAAACAAAAGCGAGAGACCTAATTTTTCTTTATAAAAATCTAGTGCTCTATTTAAATCTTTTACAGGTACTCCAATTTGTCCAATTTTTTGGATTATATTAGTTTCCATAAAAATTTGCTCCCTTCAAAATATCTTATTATTAAAAGGATAAATTATTTCACCTAATTTTTCTTATCCAATATCACCTTTTTTCGATATTCTTTAGGAGATATGCCAACATGTTGCTTAAACATTTTGCTAAAGGATACAGGATTTTGAAATCCAAGTTTAAAGGTTATATCGGTCATATTATTACTTAATTCTGATAATAGTTGTTTTGCTTTTGTTACTCTAAACTCTGAAATATGCTGATGAGGAGTTTTACCATATATTTGTGTGTATGTTCTTAATAAATGATTTGGAGATAGACAAGAAATCCGTGCAATGTCATTTAATTTAATGGTTTTGTCATAATAAGCTCTTATGTAATCATGTGCTATACATATCCTTCTATATAATTCTTCACGTGTAGAAGTCCGTATTGCACTTAAAGATTCAACTTCCTTGTATGTATTAAAATGTTCATTCAAAATATATTGCATTAACTTATGAAAGTGTTCCTCATAACCAACAGAATTAATTTCGAGACTAGGTAAAATATGTTTGAAAGTTTCAAGTTGAAAAGATAAAGTATTATTTTTATGATAGGTTTTATCAAAAAAAACAATAGAACTCGTATCCATAAATGGATCGTTTAGAAGATTATCATTTGTTTCTTTTAATGAATTAAAGACTTCGGCTTCAAACCCATCTTTAAAGAAAATACAAAAAGATTCCACATCCTTCGTTTCATCAATTGAAATTGTGTATGAACCTTTATTAAGGAGTAGGTATCTACTTTCTTCAACAGCAAACATGCCTTTATTAGTCTTATAATGGGCTTTACCATTTGAAAATGTTTTTATGGACAGTTGGCCAATTCCTTCCCAGTAAAATTGGTCACTTTTTGCATGTAAAACGAAATTGGTAGAATCATTTTTTGACATAATACACTCTCCATAAGTGGCGTCATTATTTTTTTAACTTTATTATACATAATAATGGAATCTAAGTATGAACATATATATTATCAATCCAAAACAGTACGGTGGATATGCGTATTGTAAGTGTTAAACTTAAACAACTTATTGTAATCTTAACGTATCCTTATTGCAAATGGTGACAGCTTCGCTGGTACTCACTCTAATATTCCTGTCTATAGCAAAAATATTCATTTTAGTTACAACCCTTAGCGTACCTAAATCAAGGCTTTGAATTCCAAAAAATGTCTTAACGTGGGTTTTATGTCATTGGGTTGGCGGGACCCCTAAAAGAGCAATTTGAAGGGTTAAATGAATTGTATGAAAAACAAAATCATGTTCTAATGCCGATTTTAGATGAACAGCAATTAGAAGCTATAAATGACGTTGTATGTGAGGCGATGTCTGAAAATCTTGAAGTAGGTATTTCATATCATAAACAGAACAGAATCCATTTGGAAACGGGTTATATCCATTATTATGATACATCTCGAAATGAGTTAAGAATTATCAATAGAGATAATAAGGTAACATACATAAATATCAGGTATATTACAGATATAAAATATATGTAAATGAACAATAGGGGATGGTAAATGTGAAATATTTTGTATTTGAAGATGATGAATTAATGGGCGGATGTGAAGAGAGAATATGTGTTTTTGAACATACCAAAAGAAAAGATGAATACGCCAGTATCAAAACCTTGGAGGAGTTTGCTGTACAATGTAAATTCATTGAAGGGAGAAATAGACATTGGTTTTGGTATAAAGGGAAAAATGTTAAAGAAATGACTATGTGGGAGTACGAAGAAAAAATTAGGGAAGAACAAAAAGAATTAAAGGTGATATCCAAAGAAGAATTTATAACAGTGAGAAACAGATATGCTCCTTTTATCAAACCTATTGAATTTCCTAGTGATGGAATCAGATTTGCTTATGCTTATGAACCAGAATGGAACGATGTGTTTTTTGTTATGGAAACAGAAGAAATTTATTTTGCTGTATATTGGTTCACAAGTGCTTAAAAAAGACTGTATTTAAAATTAAGGATTTTTCAATAAATAACAAATGAATTTGCTATTGAAATAGAGTCCTAATATAGGACTCTATTTCAATGGTTGGATTCGGTTTTAACTATCGAGCATATCCCACTCTGGATAGTTAACTAAACTCTCTTCATGTTTTTTGTTCCGTTCATTTCTTTTGACAAATTCCCATATCGTTCAGATAAAACTTAAGTAGTTGTTATGTATAGTCAAGATGTAAACGGAATTTATATCCCACATAGCTAAAATAAAACAAAGAACTCCAGTTTCTTAAAATTTGTGACTTCTAGATTTATATCCCATGTAGTTCAAATAAAACTGGCTAAACATAATATTGGGAGCGAAGCAACAAGATCCTTTATATCCCAAATAGTTCAGATAAAACGAAACATTTTCCTAAAGACACCTCAGCCATAACACTCTTTATATCTCATATAGTTCAAATAAAACAGAAATGGGCATTAGAAGGGCATTTCTTTAATTACATCTTTATATCCCGCATAGTTCAAATAAAACTATTATGTAGTTGAATTGGATCGTTGGGGTATTAAGAACTTTATATCCCACACAGTTCAGATAAAACGCAGAAGCAATCAAGTATAAAGGTTATAAATATGTTTTCTTTATATCCCAAATAGTTCAGATAAAACCGTACCAGCCAACACACTGCCAACTAGTACTATCGAGATTTACATCCCACATAGTTCAAATAAAACATTTGAGAGCTTATCTGTCATGTTCGCAGGGCAAACATTTATATCCCATGTAGTTCAAATAAAACGTTAACTGTACCAATTGATCCAAGTGAAGCACAACCATTTATATCCCACATAGTTCAAATAAAACTAAGAAAGAACCAGGTTTCGGGAGTAATCAGTATGTTATTTACATCCCACATAGTTCAAATAAAACCCTATCTATATACAGGGGATACACCTTATGATAGCAACATGTTACTACGTGTAGCAACTATCATTTTGCAGTGAATCATCGATCATGTTTTTGGATTCTCTAAAAAAACACTTACAGACCTTATCATAGTAAGGGTTTCTGCATGTTTAACAAAAACGAGGTTCACTGCAAAATTACGGAAATACAATTCCTGTTCCTGTTATCTTTTCTTTATCAAAATCGTACTTGCAATGTAAAATACGAATGTATTGAAGTCCAGAAATATCAATTTCCTTCGTTTCTATCCTGTTTTGTTGAACTTGTTGTATAGAAATCGAAGTTGTAAGCTTTTCGATTTGTATTCGTAATAATTTTCGCTGATTTGGATCTTTTTCCTGTTTAAATGTAGTAAATAGCGCACGATTCTCTGTATATACAGAACAGGGAATAACTTGATAATTATCAATATCACGCAACAACCTTTGTGCTTTTGTATTTCCCATATCATTTAGTAGAAGTTTATCTAGTACTTTTAAAGCTTGATAGAATTCATCTAAGTATTTTTTGCTTAGATTTTCTGTTTTATATAATGTTTCGACAAGCTCCATTTTCGTTTTTTCATGTAGTTTTTGTCCATTAAAGGGTTCTAAGAGTTTTAAACTGTTATCAACAATATCCTCATCATAAACGTTCCCTACCCCTTGTGCTTCTGTATAAACAAAGACATTAGGTTCTGTACCCTCATAGGCCCTTCCACGATAACAACGACCTAAACGCTGAAATAAGCTATCTAATGTAGAAATTTCAGTAAATAACAAATCAAAATCAATATCTAATGAAGCTTCTACAAGCTGTGTGGCAATCCAAATCCCACTTTGTTCTTCGCGATTTTTATCATTAGGTGCAAATTTCTTAATTTCTTCTTCTAAAACGGCACGATCCTTTTGAATAAATTGCGTGTGCAACAACCTTACATGTTCATTATGAAACAACCCATATATACGTTTTGCC
Organism: Bacillus sp. 103mf; assembly: GCF_900116295.1. Lineage (GTDB taxonomy): Bacteria > Bacillota > Bacilli > Bacillales > Bacillaceae_G > Bacillus_A > Bacillus_A bruguierae. The sequence goes on along the minus strand of NZ_FPAF01000003.1, from coordinate 88,724 downwards.
TCTTTTACGGTATTGGCAATAATTAATACACGTTTATTTCGTCCAACTTCACGAATATGTTCTAAGTCCTCATCGATCTTTGTTTTACGTATAGATATACGGTGACGAATTAAGTCATTATAGAATTCCTCTTTTACAAAATCACTAACCTTGATTTTGCCTCGTTTCTCCATTGTTTCCATAAAAACAGTAGGAAGTGTAGCGGTCATAATCATAAATTTGCCGCCTATCTGGTGAATCATTTCCAATGCTTTGAGTAAAACAGCTAAGATTTTCGGAGAATAACCCTGTATTTCATCTAAAACTATCTTAGAATACGCCATTGTGGCCAAGTATTTCTCATATCCTCGAAATAAAAATGGAAACTTCAAAATTTGATCAATTGTGCTAAATGTTAACTTTTTACTCAATAAACGAGACTGTTCATAGATAAGCTCATTGGTTTCGTAATCATTGTTTAATGTCTGTAGAAAATCCACACTACCACTGTGTAGCAATCCAGCAATTGCTTGCCCCTCTTCATCTACATATCCCATTCCATTTGTTATACGCTCATACAAGGCATTTAAACTTACACGGATAGGGAGTGTAATAAAACCTTTCGCTTCATCAATCCAAAATAAAGAAGCTTCTGTTTTTCCCATACCAGTTTGTGCAACAGCCACAATATTCTTGTTTCGATTTTCGTAAGAAAAGAGTTGTAGATTGCGTGGTTTATGATCATTCTTTTTTAGGAATTCATCGACATAAGTCCCAACCCCTTTGTCTGCATGATATTCCACAAGTTCTCCTGCAGAAGCCGTATGATCTACACGATTTAAAAGTCCCTTTACAAGCACAAGAAGAGGATATTCTTTATCCTTTTTCTTAATTGGCTTCCAACCTATTGTTGTAGTATCAAGATCTTTATTAACAGAACAACACAATTCTTGCTCCAAACGGTCTATTTTCCCTTTTAAATCTGATAAAACTGTATTTAGTATTTGGGCATCAAACATTACGTTTCGTACATGATGATGTGCAATGGCCTCTTTTACAACCCGTTCTGTACTTTGGGAATAATGTAATTCTAAGAATGGAACACAAAGTAAGGAAATAAAAGCATGAGGAACATTAGGATGTTTTTTTTCAATTTCTTGCTTTGTTAAAGGAGATAACCCCATATTAAGTTTAATAAATTGTTGAAATCCCTCATAAATCTTTCCCGCATCATGGTATTGGGCAGCTACTTGTGCAAGTTGCCAAATCTCTTCTGACAACAGAAATCCATACGAGTGTTTTAGTAAAGATAAATTCTCTAATACTCGTCCTGTGTGTTCTTGTAATGTTTCAAATTTTCCTGTTTGCCGATCCCACTTTGCGTAAATGAAATCTTCCATGTTTTTTCCTCCTGAAAAAATCCATGCCTACTCATAAGGCATGGAAAAATACAATATAACTATCTTCATCTTCCATATACTGAGGTGAATTTAAACCTTCTCCTTTACGGAAGAACTGCGTTTGAACCGTCTCCCAAGTACGAATTCCTTGTTTCACTTGATATACCGTATTTAAACGATATGAAATCCCCTTATAATTCATATAATCAAGGTGATCAGCGATGCAATGACGTGGTATATAGAAATCATTTTTTAGTGTAATGATTTCTTTTGTATGTCTTTCGTTCAACGTTACCAATTTCACGTCTTCAATGACCGCTAAATCTTCATATCGACCAAGGCTTGGTGCCTCATTGATATTTTCTAATGCTATTTGTAATTGTTCCAATACACCTTGTTCGGCACGTACATGGAAAATAAGGGAGATTTCTTTCAACATATGAACATGTGTGGGCATGGTTGTAATTTCATTCGACTTGTAAAAATAATGTGTTTGCAGATCAAACAGCTTTCCTTCGTGGGTACCTTGGATGCTAATTTCCATTGGAATTAATTCATTTGCACCTAACACGTAGTGAAGGAACCCTTTCACTGTACTATACGGTGGAAGAGGATAGGTTTCCTTTGCTTTTTGTGCCATTGGTTTCTTGTAACAAGCGGTTTGTTGGTACAACTTTACCCGTAACGCTGTATTAGCCGACATAATAATTCTCCACTTGTTGTAATAGGTAATCTAACATACCTTGAATTGTATGGGTTGAATCGCTTGAAATAAGATTTCGCAACTCCCCTTCATTCACGAAAACGCCAGATAACAGACCGACATGCGTTTGTTCTTGTACAGTCCGTCCCATACTGCGACGTTCTAAAATTTCTTGCAGCATAATAGAATTTAAACGGTATTCACGTTTTGTCGGAACTAATTGTGTACGTCCTAAGAAATATGGTTGATTAATAGCATACAGACCTCCAATTACAAACAAAGGGGATAAGTCTTCTTGTCGCCCGCGGATATTACGATTTAAGAAAAATGCAATTTCTAGGAATTCTTTGATACGTCTTGCCTTTTCTTCACGTGGTAATTCAATTTCTCCATCTACACCAATTCTATCTAAATCAATAGTAATGGTATAAGAATATAAGCTTGTATGCCGCTCAGATGTTGCGATATTTGGGTTTTCATTGATACGTGACGCATGTCCTGAATTTGTTAAAAATTCTAAGTCTCCTCGGTACGGTTCAAGAGAAACGGCATGAGACAAACGAACGCTAGCTGGGCGTTTGTTCCCCATCTCCTTCTTTACAGTTTTCATGTAACCAAATAAATCCATTTCTTCTGACTCTCGAATGGTAGCACTAGGAGAATATTGAACTACGCTTTTGCTTTTTCCTTCCCCTTCACCTTTGTCACGGCCAACTGTATCTAAGTTCCAACCATAACGCTCAGCTCCTAAACGAACCATATCGTATCGAATAGCTTGCCGTGAAGCAAATGTATGAACATCACCATTTCCACGATTAAATTTCTTTAATTCGGAGATATTACCAATTCCTTCTCCATAATTTAATGAATCTCCTTGAAATACGATCGTTAATGTTAATCCAGCCATTAGTTTGTTTCCTCCCCTTCTTTTTTATAGGGTTTGTCATTTAATCCGGATAGTAAAGCACTCGCAATACCTTCAAATTCATTACTATGTTCCCTTGTAGCATCCACATACATAGAAGTGTTCTTTTCCACTAATAAAAAGGTGCGGAATAATGTTTCAAAGAACTGTTGACGGTTATTGGTAGTTAAGGCATTTAACAGACGGTAAGTAATGCCTGGAACCTTATTCTCCATTCCACGTTCAGTCAGTCTTCTACGTACTTCGCGTCCATCCATTAGCGCATACTGGATTCTCTTTTGCATAGATTCATATTGCGCTTCTCGTGTTTCATTAGACATGCCGTAACACTCCTTTATTCTATTTAAATGAAACATAGCCAAAGTGGCTGTATACGTATCGTAACTGGAATAATTGTTATTTACGTTTTTCCTCAATTGGTTAGTGATATCACGAAAAAAATGCTCTCCATTTAATAATTTACGTAGGATTATGTTTCGAAACGATGGATATTTAATATGATCGAGCTCTTTTCCTCCACGCTCTTGAATGTATTGAATGGCATATTCTGATAAAAAATTATGTGTAAGAGTCGTTTTCTTTCCTTTATTTTGGAATTCAACAATTAGCATATTTTTAGAAATCCAATTTGCTTTATCCTTGGCTTCTTTTAAGGTGTCGTATAAAAACACTTCAAAAGGGTTGTTTTGTTTTTTATTGATGACAAATAAATCATTTACTTCTGCTAGTGCATCGAAGTCTTCATCAGTTTGAATAAAAGAATAAGTTACCTCTTTTTTTATTTGCTCTCTGTGGAGGCCAAAAACGGAACAAAACATAATTAATCGATACAGATTGGAGATAGGAAAAGACGCTTGGTTATTCCAAGTGTAATTAGTTGCATTACCAATGCTCACTGAATTTGGATAGAAGACTGCTTCCGTGTAATCTGTAAGAGCAAGTTGTCCCTCAATAACAGGACAATAAAGCAACTCATCATCTTTTAGTTTCGTAATTATTTTTTTGGATAATTTTTTAAAAGCTACATTACTTGATTGTTGTATTGCTTTCTTTAGTCCTTCTATTGCTTCGTTAGGACTATCAGAAGAACGAAGAATAGTAAGAATTTCTTGTTCTAGTAAAATAGGTTGAATGAAGCCTTCTGTCAAAAATCCAATATGTTCAATTCGATTTAAGGTACTCTGTCTTCTCTGTAAAAAACTTGGTTGTCCATGAAGTTCAGTTAAATAAGAACGAATCATATTTAATGTTAAAATCTCATTTACTTGCTCTTGCTTTAACAACTTCAGGTAATCTTTGGTGATTGTTTTTAATTCTTCAATGGTGGATACATCTTTTTTTCTGCTAAACAGCTCTTTTAAGGTTCCACCTTCAATCGGCAAACGCTTATTCAACTTATTTTCCGTACCTTTAATATCAGTAAAGATAGAGTCTTTAGAACGTTTAAAATTGGATGTAGCGTATGTTAGAAAAGCATTCATCTTATCTTCTTTTTCATTTGCAACAGAAAACATATCAAAAGCATAATTGAAAAACCATTCCGGAAAGTCTTGAAGCAATTTTGAATCAAAGTCTATATATGTCTCTTCAATTTCAAATAAATCTGTTTCAGCATGCTCTAAAATACGATAAAACCCCAAGATACCAGTGTTCGTAGCCCAATCTTCTAAATATAACCGAATCATTGGTACTCCACGGACACGCAGCCGTACCCTTGTGACTTTTTGAAGGATGTACCAATTTGACGAAGGATTTCTAAGTCTTCTTGGTCTCCTTTTAACAAGAATGTTCCTTTATAAGCTTCAAAGTGCTGGTGATTGGGGGGATTATCAAATTTTTCTTTTACAACTTGTTTTGTTAAATTCATAGGTATAAATTGTAAAGGTTTTTTTAAGCCTTCTCCATGATAATTACGCAAAGTCATATCACAAATATAATTGAAACTCTCTTCATAACCTTCTTCTGTTGGAGCAAGATGTTTCCCATCTCGGTCTTTAATAAAAATAGGGGAAAGGGTGCGGAATACTACCGTATCACTTTTCACTTTGACTTCCGGTAGTATAGATATGTTCTTCTTCTGTAGTTTGTATCCTTTGTACTGAAATTCTTTAATTTCGTTTAAACCATCTACTAAATAAGAAATGAATTCAGGATCAGGTGAACTAATAATCCAGTCCAATCCATTCTGAAGGAGGAATTCATCATTTTCTAAAACATAGTCTTTAAGATAAACGGAAAACGTAAAATTCTTGCTTTTTTTATTCGATTTATTCTCAAAGATATATAGGTTCTCTGCGTATACTACGTTTGATGTTTTTAGAGCTTCTTTGATAAAACTCACAAACATAAAACGATACGAGAGAGGAATTACTTTGCAAGTCAAGCTTACTTTCAACCTCATCATTTTCCTCCTTAATCTTTAATATAGAATTATTATAATGCATGCAAAAATTAAGATACAATAAATATGTAGAAATAAATGGAAAAAACTTTCTGTGCAAAGAGAGATTTTTTCTTGATCCCATATAGTAAAGATAAAAATCATGCGGTACCTCTGTAATTTTGCAGTGAACCTCGTTTTTGTTAAACATGCAGAAACCCTTACTATGATAAGGTCTGTAAGTGTTTTTTTAGAGAATCCAAAAACATGATCGATGATTCACTGCAAAATGATAGTTGCTACACGTAGTAACATGTTGCTATCATAAGGTGTATCCCCTGTATATAGATAGGGTTTTATCTGAACTATATGGGATATAAAGACTGATAAGCAAGAGGCAAAGCTAAATGGTGAATATGTTTTATCTGAACTTTATGGGATATAAGGATCACAGAAGTTTGCGTTGCAATGGAACAAGCCGGGGTTTTATCTGAACTACATGGGATATAAAGCTCCACAACCCTTCCACTTCTTGGTCTGGCAGCCCAAGTTTTATCTAAACCATATGGGATATAAATCTATTAAAGATAATTAACTCATCAACAGAATTATATATTTTATCTGAACTATGTGGGATATAAATAGAGCTTACATGTATCTTAGAAACTTAGTGTCATAGGTTTTATTTGAACTATGTGGGATGTAAATGCGTGGTACATTTGCATATTACCTTGATAAATTCCGGTTTTATTTGAACTATATGGGGTATTACCACACCACCATCAAGTTAATAATGATACACACTCCTATATTCCTTTTGAACACGAACTTTTTTATAGGAACCATGCTTTACAACATGACGAGTATCCATCTCTTTATATTTTTTAGTTTGAAACATTTCTGAAATATCTACGATAATTGTATTAGTTAGAATATTAACTACATAACCAGTTAATTTTAATGAAGGATTCTTACGATGTGGAAATTGTACGTAGTCACCAATTTTAATAGTTGGAACTGAAATAGCTTTTTTCATACAATAACCTCCAAATTTAAAATGTTATAGACTAACTTTTAAACCATTGAGTGTACTTTATCTTTTATGAACTTATCAGCGGTGATATAGAGAATGAAAAGATCAGAACTTAGTGTAATAGTCACTCGATCTTTCATACGTTTCAGAATTATAATGTCTTGTTCATCTTGCTCGAACATTTTCGCATACCCTAGGATTTGATACACCCGACCATCTTCTCTATAAATGTAAAATTCACCACGTTTTGGTTTTGTTGCTATCATATCTGTTCCTCCTCCAAATTTGATTAAAATCCGTATAGAGATCCAGCGATTAAATATGTAGCAATCATCATGATGATAGAAAGTCCAAATGTTCCAAAAAACCAAATTTGTGAAACAACACAATCCTCAATTCCTAACCATTCACAAACAACTTGATATCGCTTATTTACAGTCCTTTTCATACCATTTATAGAATTTTCTTTTTTTAATGTATGTGGTAAAATGTACTTGCTGTTAGGTGTTTTTAGATAGCTATTTGCCATTCTGAAATCAACCTTTCTTTTTCACAATATTTGGTGAAGTCCTCTTTTTAGCTTTGGACGGCGAGAGAGGACTTTTCTAATTTACTTACGGGTCAATCTTTCCATTCCTTCGCATGTGACTAACCATACTTTACCGCTTTTTCTTGCTTCGTTTTCATGGAACTTTCCACGATTACACCATTTATTAACAGTGTTTTCCGCAAGTCCCCATAATTGTTCAGCTTCTCTTGTTGTGTAAACGGAAAATAGAGGAGTTCTCGATTTTCCATTATTTTTTTCATCCATTAGTTGTTAACAATCCCCCTTTATATTTCATAACTTAATTATAATCTCCATTTGTCTTGTTTGCAAGACAAATGGATAAAATTATCTGAATTCTTTTCGACAAAATAAAAAACCTAATTTAATTAGGTTTTATCGTATAGTGTGGTCTTGATTAGAGTGTTCTTTTAAGTTTTTTGTCTTAAATAAATGTAGACACATTTTTTTAAATTGCTGTTTATACATATGGAACGGACTAATTAATCGATTTACTTGTTGCTCTGTTAGATAAAATTCCGTAATCTTTTCTGGAATCCCTTCTTGAGAAGGGAAATTTTCTTTATATAACCTTGTTCGCTCTAGTGCAAGTTTTACGGACATTCTAACCCAATTTAATTTTACATCAACCATGTCTATATACTCTAAAAATTCATAGTTTTTTCCATCATGAACATAATTCTTATTGTATTGAGTATAGAAGGGTTGATTCCTATGGTCTACATTTCTAACCCAAATTATTTCTTCTGTATTTAAGTACATTGTATTCCTCTTATCTTCTGATCGAAAATACATGGGACGATTTTCTTGGAATAACTTAGAATTATATTCATTTAAAAAAGCAAAACAACCGGATGAGCTAGGGTCATCAAAGTGAGGTTCTATAATCATATTTTCATTGTCTAAAATTTGATTATTATTAGTCAACGTTGTGATTTCCACATCAAGAAATGCGAATGCATGATGAAAGTAAGAAGAGTTGTATGGCTTTGTGAAAAAACCTTTATTATCAAAGCGAATTACTTTTACAAACTCTATTGGTTTATTAAGCATCCATTTCCCTTCCTATTCCCTTTAAAGTTATAATCTTTATTAAATGCTAACCTTTTCTTTTGTATATCCAAAAAATCCCTCTTTTACCTTTATTGTATGAACCCCTGACCAATGAGTTTCTACCTTAAAGTAATACCAGTCTCCATTTTTATTTAAAAATTCTTTAATGTCATATCCCTCTTTAATTAGATAATTTTGAATTTCATTTCTTGTATTTCCAAACATATAAACACCTCCTTTTTATATACTTATTTTACCATATTTATTTTATTTTTTGGAATATTCAAACTAAAATACTGTAAATTTTTCATCTCGGCTGAAATCCTTAAGGAGTAGAGGAAACAACAGTGACGTGAAGTTTAAATTCATTTTAAGAAAAATAAAAAATAGACCCAACAATCACCTACAAAGGCAGATATGTCACAGGTCTAGGTTTATATTATCCTCATTTTATTAATAAAAAAGGCTATCTTTCTTACATTCAAAATTCACATCATAAGCATCAGAATATGTAGTATTATTCCTCTTTATAACATTTCCACCAATGTCATTAGGGGGTAGCACCACATCGCCATCAAGCTAAGGTTTTGAAATACCCCCTAAACGAAAATTTTCTTTCTCTACAGGTGGTTACTTTGTGAAATCAGCTCATTTTTTCGTTTTGGGGCGTTTATTGTTCTTAAGTTGATGGGCATGTGGTGCTACCCCATCGCTATCAAGCTAATTTCCATATGTACCTCCTATATGCCTAAAATACGCTATCCTTTCTTATGATTCTACAGAAAGAATAGCGTATTTTTTCATTTTAGGGAGATTTTGTTTTATTAACTTGATAGTGATGTGGCGGTACCCCGTGTTTATAAAAAAAATTGTTCACTTCTGTGGCCCTTATGCCATTAAAGCACCCCTATGTTAAAGTTCCATGCCTAAAATCCCATAAGATCCTTTACATGTTTAGCGTTCGTTTTAGATGTTAGTTTTTCAAGTAATAAAAATGCAACATCAAAAGCTGTACCTGGATTTGAAGATGTAATAATATTTCCATCCTGAACAATTAAATTGTTTTGTACTATTGCACCGAAATTTTTCAACTGCTCTTTTCGTTTACTCGTTGGATGACTGTATGTGGTGGCTTTTTTATCTGTAAGAATTCCGCTTTTACCAAGCGCTAATGATGCAACACAGATACTGGCAATAGGCTTTTGCTTGGCATAAAAATGTTGAATAACATTTAAGAATTCTCTACTGTATGCATCCCGATAAAAACCAGCTTCTTCAAACCCTCCTGGAATAGCTAGTGCATCAAACTCATCTAATTGAATATCATCAACCGTTTTTTCGGGTATGACAGTAAAATTCCAAGTACAGGTTAATTTATTCCGAAGACCAACTGTTACGACCTCGGTTGATCCATCTCCCTCCCATTTATTCCAACCTAGTACATCTGTAAATACACTAGCTTCTACTGCTTCAAATCCGTCAGCTAATAATAATAAAACCTTTTTCATATCGCAAATCGCCTCCCGATATCCTCATTTTATACAAATATAGAAGGCTAATAAATGGCTTTAATAAGGATATTCGATTGTTTGGCTTTATTATATTAAGAATTTAGGTTATTCTTTTTTATAAAAAAAGGTTGGATGATTTATGGATCAAATTGATGAAAAAATCGTGGGATTATTACAGTCAAATGCAAAAATTTCAATGAAGGATTTAGCAGAAGCCGTTCACTTATCTTCTCCGTCAGTAACTGAGCGAGTACGGAAGTTAGAGGAGCAACAAATTATTAAAGGTTACCATGCACATGTTTCTCTAAAAAAAATGAATCGTCCAATTTCTGCACTTATATTGTTTAAATCAAAGGATTGTAAATCATTAGCTAACTTTTGTTATAATCATCCAGATGTACTTGAGTGTTACAGAGTAGCAGGGGAAATTAGCTATATTGTCAAATTAGCAACGTATTCTGTAGAAAGTTTAGAACAATTTATTGATAATTCAATGCAATATGGTACGCCATCAACGAATATCGTGTTATCTTCTTATGAAAAAAAAATAATTGCTCCCTTTATTAGTGAAGAATAAAAATACTAGCATAATCAATTAACTATTGCTTATTCAATAATCCTTAATTCTTTAAAAATAGCCCTGATTTTTCTGACTTGTATAAAAAAATCAGGGTCTCTAATCGTTTTTATCGTTTTGGGGTAATCCATCTTTATTAGCTTGATAGCAATGGGTCTGTACCCCTATATAGGTTTTTTAAAACCAACAACCTATCTATAATGTTGCACATTTTATTTATAAAATGAGGAGGAGAAACTAGATTGAGAGAATGTTGTTTTAAAATAAGTTTATCATTAGAAGAAGCTAAAAAACGTTATTGTGATTGGATGAATAAAGATATCGAATTTCAATTAGATGAATATGGGAATTTTATCGATGAATCAGTGTATTTTTCTGAACATGAAGATGGATGGACATATTTTGTAGACCTTGAAGGCGAAGCATTCTTTGGTCTATCAAATGTATCTTGGATAGAACTTGCAAAAGAGAATTCTGTTACATACGCTTACTATGTTGAAAATTTTAATGCAGAACTTATAATTATAGAAAAAGGTTCATTAATAAGAGAATTTTCACTTTATGAAGATGAATCAGATAACAATATAAATTTCGGAGAATTTGAATATGAAAAAGGTTCAACAATAAAAGAATGGAATAATGTAGTAACTTTTCTTGAAAAAGAATTAATCATTTAATTAATAATGTGTTTAAATATAGCTTTTTTATTAAAATTTATCATTCAAGTAACAAGTAGGTTTGTTTCATACGTCTTATGAATTAGACTACACTTATAAAGGCAAAACTTACTCAGACAAAGTAGATGTAAATATGAAAGTAGAAGGGTTAAAGTACAGACTGGATGCATTCATAAAAGACAACTATGAAACAAAATAAAGGGGTATGCGAAGTGAATCATAGACGTAAAAAAAGAAAACTCTAACTTCATTAGAAAAAGCACCAAACAGGGTAGAACGTATAGTGGAAGAAGAGAAACCAAAAGAAAAGGAGACTAACAAGTTTGTTGTTATTCTCTTTGGTATTCTTCTCTCTCCACTTATACTGTGGGGCGTGTTAGAAGGCTCTAAGAATACATTCAGTCTTAGAATACAGACAGTACTATTAATACTCTTTGTTGTGTTTCTTATAACAATAGGGGTAGGTATACTAGAAGACAGATAGGGGTAGCAGTATGGGTGAAAAGAAATTTATAAACTATGAGAAAGACCCAGAGTATTTAAACGACTATGTAGCATTTACAAGTAAAAAGTTTGGAAAAACCTATTATTTGACTACAGACGTTAAGGGGTACACAGAGTATGAATTGGAAGCGTATATTGTAGAACTGGAAGCATATAAGAAAAAGAAAAGAAAGAAAAATTGGATATACTTTGGTTGTTTTGTATTGTTTTGTATAGTCTTGTCAGTAATAGAGGGGTATCAAAACGATGAACTAGTTGCGAAAGGTAAGTCAATAGAAGCACCTGTTCTTGGGAGACATGTTGAGACCGAGTATCTTATCCTTGAACACCCTACTTTAGAATTGATTGTTAATGATAAAGTTAAAAAGTTATGGGTAAAGCAAGAGTTGTATGACAGTATAACTGTCATGGATAAGGTGAAGGTAATTGAATATAAAGGTGAGATTAAGTTAGACCCTAGATACAAAGGTGAAGACTTAATTATAAGGTTTATTAAAAAGGAAAAAGGAGTAGGAGAGTAAAATAAAAAAAGGTGTGGTATTAGTAGGGGACCCGCCAACCAAATGACATAAAACCCACGATAATACATTTTTTGGAATTTAAATCCTTAATTTTAGTACGCTAAGGGTTTTCCATGCTATAAAAAGGTAATAAACATCTTCAATTTCTTTGTAACAAAAAGGATGTCAAAAAGTTTTGATACAGATTGAATTTGTTACACATTTTTGTTACGCCAAAATCAACAAATTGCTTAGTAATAAGCTTTAAACAAAGCATTGTAACAAAAACGTACACAGTATTGTTACGGTACAAATACTCCTTAGCGTGGGTTTTATGTTAGTGCGTTGGCTGTACCTCTAAATTAATTAAGGGGTTCTGTCCCGAAAATGCGGATTTACAACGCTAAGCTAGCTACTTGCAATGTTAAAAATGGATTATTTAACAATGATAGGACTTTCGAGATAATTCATACGAGATACGTGACATTATTGACTAATAGGCCTCACCATATCAAAAAAAGAAAATTGTACGTTTAGACACATTTTAGACACAAATTAACCGATTCCCTGTACGTTAAGGAATTAGTTTGTATATTTGAGGAGGTGTACGAGACAGGTGTGATTTTAGGGGAATCCAATATTTCCTATTCAAATATGATAGAATAAAAATATATCCAAAATGGAGGAACAACAAATGAACTCAAACACAAAACAATTTATTTATGATATCCAGCAAAGAAAGAACAATTATATAGAAAATGTATTAATAGCAATACAACACCCTAAAAAAGAGCAATCTGAACAGGTCATTCAAAATATAGTAGAGAAGATGGATATGATGATCAGTTTAGTTACTACTTACATGGCAATTGAATCAGAATCTATGAAAGAATTAAAAGAGCTTCAGGAAGAAATTATTCATGCGCAAGCATATATTCAAAAACGAAAATTTGAAGAAACACAGAGATAAAACCCTATGTTTTTATTTGGTTGTCTATGACGCCAATCTGTTATAAATCAAATTAGATGTAATTTGATCATTGTTTTGGCATAATCCATACAATTTGTTGAACTCGTACAATATACGGTACCGTATCTTCAATGAGTAAATGATCTGGTTTCACATCCTTTAACTTTCCTCTTACATTACCTCTTACAGTTTCAATAACCACATGTTTACCAATTACCGATTGTAATGTCTGATATACGTAGGGATTAGGTACACTTACCATATTTTGTTCACTAAAGTCATTTCCCTCCAAATAACTCATTCTATAAGACTCCTTTCTAACTTACATTCTTTCTCTTAATATATGATATAAATCCTATAAATATGTTAGAAGGATAATTCATTATATGAACGAAAATAACATTTTAATAAGGTACGTTTTCTATTCCTAAATTACTAAAAAATTATTTATATAAGATTCTTTTTTACTAGTTAATAGGTAATGATATAGGGATACTTTGCATGTACATCTAGGTTTTTCCTTTCAGGATATGTATCATTTTAAATACGCCCTTTATTAGAATGGTGCTCATACTTTTTTTGAGATTCTTTCGTAATATGTGCGTTAAGTAAAATTGCTAACAATAAAAACAATCCATATTTTCCCCCTGTAGCTCCTATGATAATCACACTACTACAAACAAGTACAATTAATAGGATAAACGAAACGAAATAAATACGGTCATAATTCTTTGACATCTTTTCGTATTTTATGCGTTCTTTCCTTGCATCCATCTAAATTTCTCCTTTACATTATCCATTTCACTATAAAATAAACCCGACCTTAAAAAGATAAATCTATCCATTTAAATAATTAGTTTGTTTTTTTAGCAACTAATTTATATAACATGAAAAGAAATCCTACCAATATTACGCTTTCCACTATGATAATCCCGACCCTCTCCTTCCTTTTAACCTCAACACATCAGATGAAAATTATGTGTATCCCATATTAGCTGCAGCAAACAAAAAAGGATCTTCCCTTCTCGTAAAGGCTGATCCTTTTCTTCGTTCATTCAACTATTTTTAGCTATTCTTGATTAATTAGAATAACAGCTGGTCCATCTACACGAATTCCACCAACTTCGATTTTTTCATAAGGCTCAACTGTAATAGAAATGATCCCTTCTCGCTTCTTTAATTCATTACTTAATTCTTTTGTTAACATTTTTTTCATGTGTCACTCCTTCTTACTGCTTAATTTACTATTGGTATGTAAATAAAATTTAAAATGGTTTCCTGGTCTGGAAACCATTTTTTGTAGTTGACCATATGGTGTTACCAGTTCGTTTATCAATTTTACGTAAAGAAGATAAACAATTACTATTCACTGTATCAGTAGATGTAAGGAACTCTTAAAGATAGCGGTGAGATTGATTGTTTTTTCTTCTAGAAATAATGACTTAGATAGTATATTACCTAAAACAATGAAAGCCCTACCTCTCTTTCATCCTTACGGCTCCTTGTCCGTGCCAGTGTGAATCAGGATTTCAAAAATCAAGTGACTATTTAATCGAGTTATTTGATGAAACTTCGAACGTTCGTAAAAGAAATTTAAAAATAAAAATGGATTAGATTGAAGTAATAACAAAAGAGGTTCCTACTCTAAAAGTGAGTTGAAGAAGTTGAATGTCTTTGAAATGATTTACTTTAAATAATCATCATATTCCCGAAAAATTCAGGATATTTTCGGGGGATGTAATACATTATCTATAATGAATCTTAACAGAAACTTTTTATTTGATTTTCAGTGATCCCTTTAATTAATCCTAGTTCACTAATCAAAAATTCATGTGCGTTATCCAACATTTTTTTTTCGCTTGTATTCAGTGCTTTTTCTTTCTGCATACGCATTAAATCGCGTACAACTTCAGCACCTTCTTGTATTTCACCCGTTTTTATTTTTTCCGTGTTCACTTTATACCTTTGTTTCCACGGCAATAATTTATCTGATTCTCCATGCTGAAAAATGTGTATAATGTGTTTTAATGCAAGTATATCAGTAACTGGGCGTATACTCGAACTTAATATTTTACCCATAGGAATCATGACTTGCATATTACTGATTGACATTTTTATAACATAATACTGTTGTTTTTTCCCTGAGAATTCTTTTTCTTCTATGGCTTCAATTATACCTGCTCCGTGCATTGGATAAACAATGTTATCACCAATTTGAAACATATAATCCACCTCCATATATGGTAACCTTCTTAACTTTAACATATATGTTGATTTTTATCAAATATTTTATATTACCATAAAATTATTTTTAGTGTCAATTATTTTTTCAAAAAAATCAAATTAAATAAAAACAGCCCCAAAACAATAGGGAGTGTGTCAGATTTCCAATAAAGGGAAGGGGAATTTCCCCGCGTATATTTTGAAACCTCTACTCATTAACGTAGATCAGTTTTCTCTTGAAAACGACCAAATCGATCCCGTATTTTTTTCAATCTTGTGTGGTACTCCAAAATCTCAATTCTTGCTTTTTCAGCTAAAGGTGCAATTGGTCGTAAGTCTTTTAACCCCCAATAATCAACTACTACATCAAGTACTTGATCAAAATATTGTAGTGGTCCATAATTCGCTTCTTTTGCAATCACAGCCATTCTATTTTCAAAATCAGGCATGACGGCACCTGGCATTTTAAAATTCTTAATCACATTGGCAATATGATAGCAATAATTAGGTTCTAATTCCAAATGTGTTCGAATGACGTCTCGATAAAACGCATAATGAAGAGTCTCATCTTTGGCGAGACGGCGTAATAATGTAGCAAGATCTGGATCATGCTTACTTGCAACCTTAGCTACATTATTGTAAAACACCATCGTTGCAAGTTCTTGTAGCGTCGTATACGTCATCGCTTCGATTGGTGTATGAAAATCAGGTTCAAATCCACCCTCAACTACTGACTTTCTTAATTCATGTAATCGTTTAGGGTTCACACTTCGAGTGAGTAGTAAATAGGTCTCCAATAAATTCGAATGTTGATCCTCTTCTGAAGTCCAAGTATGTATAAAGTCTGTAATAACAGAAAGGGATCCTTTAAAAGTCGCAGATAAATAAGTTGTAAACCATGGTAAATTCACTTCTGTTAATAAAGCTGTTTCAATGGCCGTAATTACACCAGAAGGAAGAGTAACTTGACTATCATCCCAAGGAACTCTTTTAAAGTCCATTCCCTTATCCCATGGTAAAAACTCATGATAACCCCAATCTATCTTCTGCGCTCTTATTTTATGTTGTTCATACAGTTCTTTTAAACGTGGTTCTAATCGGAAATCTAAATCATTTGTTAGCATATATAAGTGCCCCCTTTTCTTATCATAAATAGTCATTCTATATTTACATTCATTTTTATCATTAAAAATTTTCTACAAATAAATATTACGTTCCTTTTTTAAAGTCAAACATAATAAATTTGTAACAAAATTCTTTAAGAGCGCTATGTTTTGATATGATTTTTTCATATCAAAAGGGGAACCGTTACATGTATTTTCTTTTTTTATAAAAGAGATACTGAGGATAACATTCATGGATGAAGATACTCGTCATGTTGTAAATCTTGGTGAGTGTAAAAGGTGCATGCCTATAAAGAATCGTTTTATAATAAAGATTGATAGTGTTTTATACACACTAACAACTTATTTAGACGTAAGATCCAAGATATTAGATTAAGCGCTTGAAAAACAAATACAGTTGATGAGATAGCCTTAAACGACAATTCTCAACAAGTACAATGTACATTGGTTATGATGAGTTAGACCGAATTTTGTGAAACAGTATACAACACAAAGGGAAGAGGCGATAAACATGCAGTCACAGGAAGCGCATATGAAGGAAAAACAACGTAGAGAAAAAATAGAAATAATATTCAGTCACAGGGTAAAAGGAGAGAGTTATTTTCACGGTTCTTCTTATAAATGGAAAAACATTGTATATCAAAATTATAATAGAATACAACAAAAAGAGGTGGAAATTGAACAAGTCATTTCGAAAATGGAAAAAGCAGGGGTTCGTTTTGCTCAGCATCGTTCACTCATACACTATCCCGTTATTGATTTTGTAAAATATATAGCTAAGGTTTATAAGGAGCCCCTCGAAATACAATAATCATATTTAAAATAAACCTTTATAAAAGGTTTATTTCCGAAGCTTTTTTAACTAACACCCAAAAAAATTATTATAGTATTCTTTTTATTCGCAATACTCTTCGTTTTTGTTATAATAGCGACTATAACGTATTATATTCATTTGTATATCCATAAATATTCATCAGTTTGATATTCTCCTTACATTCGTTACCACGATTATACCATTTTCGTTTATAAAGGTATTCATTAAAAATAAACGTTTATAAAATAATTCTTATTACCTTTATAAACTTGATATTTCAATGTTTCATAGATGTTCTTTGGACGCTTGTAAAGGTATACCTTTAAGGACATGATTTCTTTTAGGAAAAGCAAGCATGTACGGAAAGGTATTCACATGTTTTCTACCACTAAAAGGATTTGCGCGAATATTAAATTGTTTAAATTTATTGATGTGTTAAAATGGAATAAAAAGGATTAGTATATATTTAAAATATAGTTCTAAAAAAGAAGGTGTAATATATGAAAAGATCTACATTTGGTTTAATTAAATCTTTTACAACGCTTTTTTCTATTTTTCTGTTAGTGCAAAATGGAATACTAATGTTTTTAGACTATTGGAATGGACGAGAAGTATTTCAAAGTAAAGTTATTATGTTTTCTGTAGGAATATTATTGTTAGGAATATCTATATTTCTACATAAATTTAAAAACACTCCATTAAAAAACAGTAATTAAAAATTTATATTCAATATTTGTTTATCGCTAGCTTTTTTACTGCTGATAATAGGGCGTTATGTTAACTGAACATGTATAGGGTATACAGGGGAAATCTGTATCTAACCTACAACTTCATTGGTATAATATGTATACATAAGATTATGAAATGGAGATGGTAAAGATGGTAAAGATACATCCTTTTAGTATTGTTACTCTGTTTATCAGTATGTTGACCATGGTGTTATATGCAATCGAGAACTTCTCACAGGGCAACAAGGGGATGGGTACTACGTTTATCGGACTGAGTATCATGTTCTTGGCCATAGGGACTTATAGCATTATACGAAATTGTAGATTAGCAAAACAATAAAATACAGTACCATCTCCAAAATGAGGAGAGGTGTGCTTTTACTTCCTCTAACGAAAATTATGTAAATACGAAACCCCTTCAGCAAGTAAATTGAAGGGGTTTTTTCTAGATACAGTGACTACTGATAAGTGGGGTTATGTTAACTTGATTTCAATATGGTATACAGCGGGAAAGGAAAATGCATTAATTTTTTATTTACTAAACGGTTTTGTCTTTACAACTAACAAAATTCCTAATCCGAAAAGAATCACATAGATTGCGAGTGAAATGGGACTAGAAAGATGGAACAAGTTAAAAACTAATGGATGACCAAGAAACATATTGATTAAAGGTCTTAAAATCCCTTGAACTGAAAAAATAAAAAAGATAACCCCAGCTAGTCTGAGTAAATCATTTTTATTCACTTTTAATTACTCCTTTCTGTCGCTTTATCAAATATTGCTTTTATATCGTTTATTACTGAATCAACATCATTTATTTCACCTTTTGCAATTACTGAACTAAAATTATCGATTACACTTCTAACCGCTCTGGCCATTATTTCAGGAGAGAATTTCCTAAAACTTTTGTCAACATCTTGGCCATATTTAAACATCTCAATTAACGGCTTGAACACGGCTTTATCTTCGTCCATAAAGATTAATTTTCCATCTTCATTTCTTGCATTTAACACTATTTCTGTTAGCGCTAATGTTTCTGTTTTATTTTCAGATACAAATCTCAAATTAGACTCGATGTACGATTCTAAAGTTCTTTTTGCGTCCGTATTTAATTCCATGTGCTCGCCCATATAAGTGGCTGCTTTTTCATAAAATTGAGTGATTATTGTTTTTAGTAACAACTCCTTTTGAGGAAAATGGTAATTAACGACTCCTTTGCTTATGTGCAACTCTTTAGCAATATTTCCTATTGAAAAATTAGCATAACCATATTTTGAGATGAACTCGATTGATTTTTGAATGATTTTATCTTTTGTTTTTGTCATAATTTAATTTTAGTACGTTCGTACTAAATTGTCAATTGAAAATCACGGTATTAAATGAAATATAATTTAGAAAATCTGAAAGGACTTTTCAAGCTCTTTATTTATAGTATTTTGAATGTATACTTTTTCGGTTAACTTTGAGGATGTCAAGGGATTTAGTGTGAAGTCAATGATTAAGGGGAAACGAATGTAAACAAATATTCAAAAGTTTACTTTCATTTTTAAAAACATTTACAACTAATTTTGTAATAAATTTCTCAATATAGATGTAACTGTTATCTATGGTTTTAATATTAAAAAATATAATATAATAAAAATAAGATGGTTATTACCCTTTGTTTTACTCCTTATGCTGAAGATAAGATTGCATTCTCCGATCTTATCTCTTTTCTTTCTAGAAATTTGATGCAAAAAAATAGAATCCTTATCATAAGGATTCTTGCAACAGGAAATAACAAAATATAAATAAAAAAAGAATTACTTATATTATAGTGTATATAACGATAATATAATATTGAGAAATGTTTCCATAAATCCAGTATGTATTACGTAGCAAGTATAGAGATCGCCTGTTTGGGGTCACCTTAAGGATTTTATAATGGGGTACCATCAGGAAAATGCGGATTTACAACGCTAAGCCCATTTCCAAGACGATTTCCCTATTTTTAACAACGCTAAGAAAGTTTCAATGGTCTTAGAGAATCTAATGAGACCACTTTCTCTGAATTAAAATGGTATTCTCCTAGTAAATTGATATGTTCCCAACCTAAAGGTGACATATGATGCAATAAGTCCTCATTAAAACTACCTATCCGTTTTTGATATTCAACTGCTTTTGTTAGATGTAAAGCATTCCAGATACTGATGGCATTGATAATTATGTTTAAGGCACTGGCCCTTTGCAATTGATGTTGTATGGTTCGTTCCCTAAGCTCACCTTGTTTTCCGAAGAAAATAGCTCTTGCAAGTCCATTCATGGCTTCTCCTTTATTTAATCCTTTTTGTATTTTTCTTCTTAAAGATTCATCCGAAATGTAATTTAGAATAAAGATTGTTTTTTCGATTCTTCCCATCTCACGTAAGGCTGTAGCTAAACTGTTTTGCCTTGAATAAGAGCCTAGTTTCCCCATAATAAGAGACGCTGAGACTGTTCCCTCTCTTATAGAGTGAGCAAGTCGCAAAACATCCTCATAATTTTCTTTAATGACCTTTGTATTTATTTGTCCACGTAAAATAGCTTCTAGTTTTGGATATTCACTTGCTTTATCTATTGTAAATAGTTTTGAGTCCGAAAGATCTCTTATCCTTGGAGCAAACTTAAATCCTAATATATGAGTCAATCCGAAAATTTGGTCTGTATAACCGGCCGTGTCTGTATAATGTTCCTCTATGTTTAGATCAGTATCATGGTGTAATAAACCATCCAAAACATGAATTGCATCCCTTGAATTAGTATGAATAATCTTTGTGTAGTAAGAAGAGAATTGATCACTTGTAAATCTATAGATGGTGGCTCCTTTTCCAGTTCCGTAATGTGGGTTTGCATCTGCATGAAGTGATGAAACACCTAGCTGCATTCTCATTCCGTCTGACGAAGAAGTTGTACCGTCTCCCCAATAGGAAGACAATTGTAATTTGTGATGAAAATTTACTAATACGGCTTGGGCTTTATTCATTGCATCTTCATACATGCGCCATTGGGATACATTGGCTAGTTGCTTATATGTAAGTCCTGGTGTGGCATCAGCCATCTTACTCAACCCAATATTCATTCCTATTCCTAAAAGGGCAGCCATGATAATGATCGTTTCTTCTTTATCTGGTTTTCGATTATTGGAAGCATGAGTAAATTGCTCATGAAATCCTGTTATATAAGCAACATCCATAAGTAAATCGGTTAATTTTATTCTTGGTAGCATTTGATAAAGACTTGCACTAAATTTTTTTGCTTCTTCTGGAACATCTTTTTCTAAGCGTGAAATTGACAGTTTTCCTTTTTCAAGAGAAATCCCATTTAATTTATTGAAATTGGCAGACAACCACTTTAGTCTTTCGTTAAGACTACTGGTTCTCTCCGTCAAATAGTCTTCGAATGATAAACTAACCGATAACCTCGTATTCTCTTTCCTTTGATTCCATGTATCTTCCGAAAACAGATATTCCTCAAAATCTCTATATTGTCTACTCCCCACAATGGATACATCACCAGCACGAATATGTTCTGTTAGTTCCGTTAAGACTGCCATTTCATAATAATGACGATTGATTGTACCGTCATCCTCATATAAATGCTTTTTCCAACGCTTCGAAATAAAATCAACAGGTGATTCATCAGGTACTTTTCGCTTACCAGATTCGTTCATTCCTCGAATAATCTCTACAGCTTGTAAAAGTGGTTCATTTGCCTTTGTAGAATGAAATTCCAATACCCTTAATAGCGTCGGCGTGTATTTTCTAAGTGAATAAAATCGTTTTTGCAGCAAGTCTAAATAATCATAGTCGGCAGGACGTGCAAGTTCCTGAGCTTCTTCCACTGAGGAGACAAAAGAATTCCATTCAATAACGGATTCTAAAACGTCAAAAACATCTAATTTTTCCTTTTTTGCTTTGATTAAAGCTTGGCCAATATTCGTAAAGTGTATGACCTTCTCATTCAGCTTTTTACCGTTTTGTTTCTGAATTTCTTCTTGGACCTTACGGCCTTTTGATAACAGACTGAGTATTTGTCTGTCATGAATTTCAAAAGCTTTATCAGTTAAATCCTGAGTAAGATGTAATAAATAGACAATTAATATCGAATATCGTTTATTCTCTTGAAAGTCACGGAATGCATAAGGCTCATATCTTGAACCTAAGCGAGATAGCTGTAACAGGCGATTGCGATGCAAATGACTAATTTGTACCGTTTCTAATTCCATTCCGCGTATGTATTCGAGTCGTTCTATTACTTTTAGGAATGTTTCGGGTGAAGGATGACCCGGTGGTTCCTTTAACCAACCCAATATCGTTTTATTGGATTCCGATGGATGCTGCCAAGTAATGATTTCTTCAAGCTTTTCTTTTTGCTTATTTGTTAGAGATTTATTAACCGTATTAAATAGCTTCTCTTCAGCCATTGCCCTTGCCTCCCACACTATTCTTTCAAGTGTAGTGATAGCAGGCAGTATGATTTTGTTTTTTCTTAGAAAATCTATACATTCATGTAGTAGATGAATGGCATCACCATTTTCCAAAGCTAATTGATGAAGGTGCTTAAATGTCATTCGATATTCTTTTAGAGTAAAAGTTACAAAGTCGTATTCATTACGAATTTCTTTCAAATGATCCCAAAGTGTATTTTCTCTTTGAGGATAAAGACTAAGCGAAGATGGAGTGGAACCGATTTGTTTCGATATATAATGTATGACTGAATCTGGGATACTTTTGATATGAGTGTATGGACAACCAGGATACCGAAGAATGGCTAATTGAACGGCGAACCCTAAACGGTTTTCTTCTCTCCTTCGCTTATTTATAATTTTTAAATCTCGTTTGGAAAAGGTGTAGTAGGTTCCTAGCACCCACTCATCTTCAGGAATCTGCATAAAGGCCTGTCGCTGTTCCGGTGTAAGTAATTCTCTACCTCTCACAATTTTCATACAGTATCATCTCATTTCTGTAATTATTCAGTTAATTAGTTCAATTATATATCAATAGAGTGTACTCTATTGATACAAGTGCAGTAGAATGATAAAATCATAGTTAAGAGTGTCTCATAAGACTTGTCTCAAAAAAGAGGTGATATTTTGCGAAAAATCGGCTATATACGTGTCAGTTCGACTAGCCAAAATCCTTCAAGGCAATTTCAGCAATTAAACGAAATCGGAATGGATATTATTTTTGAAGAAAAAGTTTCTGAAGCAACAAAGGAGCGTGAGCACCTTCAAAAAATGTTAGAGGATTTACGGAAAGATGACATTGTTTATGTTACAGATCTAACTCGGATCACTCGAAGTACGCAGGATTTATTTGAATTGATTGATATAATACGAAGTAAAAAGGCAAGCTTAAAATCAATCAAGGATTCATGGCTAGATTTATCAGAGGATAATCCATACAGCCAATTCTTAATTACAGTAATGGCTGGTGTTAACCAATTAGAGCGAGATCTTATCCGCATGCGTCAACGTGAAGGGATTGATCTGGCTAAGAAAGAAGGGAAGTTTAAAGGCCGGTTAAAGAAATATCATAAAAATCACGCAGGAATGAATTATGCAGTAAAGCTATATAAAGAGGGAGAAATGACTGTAAATCAAATTTGCGAAATTACAAATGTATCCAGGGCTTCATTATATAGAAAGCTATCGGAAGGGAACAAATAGTCATTCCTTATTCCATTAAAGGAGCATATTCTTCAAGTCTTATATAATAAATTAAAAAGTTTTTTAACTAAAGAATAGAAGGTAGAAAATGGATAATAAAACAGCTAAAAATATTAGAGAAAATTTAACAGCTGATTGTACGAAGTGCTTTGGACTTTGCTGCACAGCACTTAATATTGTAGCATCAAGTGATTTTCCGATTAACAAATCGGCAGGCACTCCTTGTATGAATTTGCAGTCTGATTATAGTTGCCAAATTCATAGTCAGTTGAGGGAGAAAGGATTCAAAGGCTGTACAGTATTTGATTGTTTGGGTGCTGGACAAGTCGTTTCTCAAGTTACTTTTAACGGTCAGAGTTGGCGAGAAAACCCTGACATTGGGAAGAAAATGTTTCAAGTGTTTCCCATCATGGAGCAAATACATGAAATGATAGCGTACGTGGCAGAAGCTCTGTCTTACAATATACCGGATGATTTAGCTGATAAATTGAGAAAACAGTTAAAGGAATTGCAGGATTTAACGGAGTTGGACGCAGATAATTTATTGTCACTTGATTTGGTGATGTATCGATTTTCTTTAAATGAACTGCTTACTTCAGCAAGTGATTTTGTCAGAAGAAATACAATCGATAAAATGCCTAGTCTTCGAAAAATTAAAGAGTTTAACCATGCGAGAGCTGATTTGATGGGTAAAAAGTTAAAGGGAAAAGATTTAAGAGCAACTGATTTTAGGGGAGCCTATTTGATTGCCGCGGACATGAGAAATACGGACTTAAGGGCAGTGAATTTTATTGGTGCGGATTTGCGAGATGTTAATTTTAGTGGTGCAAATCTGTCCACCAGTATGTTTTTGACCCAAATGCAGATTAATTCGGCTAAAGGTGATGTAAAGACATCATTACCTTCTCATATACATCGACCTTCTCATTGGATTAACTAATTTGTATATATTTTCGTATTGAAAAGGACTTTTGAAGATGGTTTTACTATCAGCCTTATTCAAGAAAAGGGAGCCTTAATGAAGTAATACAAACCCCAATTTTCTCTATAAATTTACGGAGAAGTTGGGGTTTTTAATATTGGAATTTCCTTATCGTTGTAAATCCGCATTTTCCTGACGGTACCCCAACCTTCAATATTTGAGAATGATTCATAATCACAACCTGTGATATATTCGAACTCTTTTCCAGTTCTTCTTGTATATGCTTCGGATGCTAATAACAGTAAAGGTTCAAAGGAGTTATCCTGCGGCATATTTTGAGGATTTTTGAGGGAGTCCTCAAAATACTCTTTCCCTTGAGTAATGACTGAACACCTAATATACAAGAATAAGTCCACTGAGAAATGCTCTTTTATTTCACTATATGAATATTCCCCTATGTTTTTAGCGTGTTCTTTAGTGTCTAATAAATATAGTTTATATGACAATGCTTCTTCAAATTGTTTTATATCCTTTACACTCATTTTAGCCAGTGCATTTACAGCAGGTTCTATTACTTTTTCTTCATCATTTTCATTAAAATTAAGTAGGGAAATAATTGACCAAAAGGCTTTATCCTGCATCACTTTTTTAGGTTTTTGAGGTTTACTATCATATTCTTCTTTAATTCTTTTTTCTTCTTCCCCAATTTCTTTCTCAAAGTTTTCTCTATCATATTCCCATCGCCACTCTAAAAAGGCTTCCATTCCAACAAAATTGTCCCATTTCCCACTGAATGAGTTACATATTATTTTTCCTTTATTATTCGTCAAAGGAATATTCCCAATGTAAATAACCTCTTTAGGTGCTTTTCCATCAACCCAAATTAATGCACGGCTATTATCATAAAAAAACGATTCTGAAGAAGGATATTACCTAAAAGTTCATTTCTAATAGATGGAATTTCTGTTCCGATATATGGTGTTGTAATAATAAGATAAGAATTGTCTATGTGGTCAGCAACTCTTATTGCCCCATATCTACCATCTGGTAAATTTACTGCAAAGATATCTCCTATTGATACTGCGTTTTTAGATTTTTCTTTAGCCATTTTGAATCCCCCTTAAGGACTAGATACTACCTTAATAATTAATTATAATAATCGATTGTTCTTCTCCAACAAACCTGTCCCGTTAGTTTAATAACAAATTTAGTTAATAAATATATCTAAAAGTCTCATATTTTCCAAACTTGATAGCAGTTTCAAATTTTTCTCCACCATTTTTATCCTTTAACATAGCATCCATCTTATCATCTTTAATATTGTAATGTCTCTTGTTTAGAAAGCCTACACTTCGGATTGTTGGATGGTCTAATATTGGTGATAAGTCTCCATCTAACACATTAGTATCAACAAATCGAAATTCAATTAGCTTAGGAAATTGATTTAAAAAATGCAAATTCTCCAGATTACCGCAAGAATTAAGGCGAAGAACTCGAAGGTTTTTCAAAGAGAATAAATCCTCATTTGGGACGAAGTTTTTTGATTGATTAATATGTAAATGTTCTAGCGTATCTGCTAATCCACACAAACCAGAATCAGTTTGTAATTTAGTACAATAGTGTAATT
This sequence comes from Bacillus sp. 103mf, assembly GCF_900116295.1. Classification (GTDB taxonomy): domain Bacteria; phylum Bacillota; class Bacilli; order Bacillales; family Bacillaceae_G; genus Bacillus_A; species Bacillus_A bruguierae. The sequence continues at coordinate 62,820 of NZ_FPAF01000003.1, read as the reverse complement.
CTAGCCTCTTTAAATTAGTCAATTTTTCTATTCCGATGAAATTATGTATATTCGCCCAAGTTAAATCGAGATAGAGAAGACTTTCTGGAATAGATAAATCAACTAAATTATGTAATTTACTTTTGTGATACCAAAGAGTTAAATATTCAATATTTTCATGATTCATCTCATTAAATTTAACTTCTTTTAAGTTTAAGTAAGCGTGAAGATTATCTGGTATTTGCTCAAACCAAATCGTATTATTTCTCCAGTTATCCATTTTGAATCGCCCCTACATCTTAATTGGTGGTAGTACTTATCTGAATTTGATTATCAATTTATTTAAAATTAACATATCATATAAGTTAATATTTCTTATTCAACTATCTTGCTCATTAATTTAAGTATATTCTTTCATACTATATATTTAAAACGGGGTTTATTTACCTTTTTTGTTTATATGAACTTGAATTACTCAATAAATAGTAGATTAACAGCATTATATAAGCAATGATTTAGGCTTACATGATGCTAAGCATAACTTATATAAAGAGAGGAGATACCTCTTAAAACGCCTCCACGAGCCATTTTGAGCATCTGTGGGCGTGTGTGCTTTATTGACCTCCGCTATGCTTCCGAAGTGGTTCTAATAGACAGGAAAAAGGACTTGGAGAGTATCAAGTCCTTTAAGATTTGTTGTTCAACTCTTGCACCCGTTAGTGAAATAATAGCTTCTAAGCAACAATCAGCTGTTAGTAGTTAACAAGCCTGTATACTAAAACCACTCCTTATGCATTCCTTTTAAAAACAATTTTGTGATTGGAAATCCAGAACTCTCCCCTATAACAGAATCAATTCCACAATAAGGGCAAACTGCTGTATCTTCATCATCCCACCACTCATCAATTTCAGTGGGAATAAATATTTTTAAACAATAAAAGCAACCACATATGATATCCTTTTCTAAATCTTTTCTATTCTTACTGCAAAAATGATGTGCCTCTTTAAAATGTCTTTCCATCACTATATCCCACCTCTGTTATCATATCCCTGTTTTCTATTTTACACTTGAATTATCCTTTGTCTTTCTTCCACCAACCTGCCACATTAGCACAATAAGAAAAATGCGTCTCCACTTATTGTAGAAACGCACCTGTTAGTTCAACAACACGAACACTAATTCTTTTTCTTTTCATAAAAAACGCTACCTCTAAATTCATTCCAAAAGGAAAGAAAATACAGACGACGTTTTAACATATTTTAGACGGCAATATGTTGGATAAAGATATATTATTTAATCCGTTCAACCTGCAAAATTTGCTACGCTTTCTTCTCCCTTAGCAACTTGTTCTTCTTTTACTTTCGGTTGTCTTTGCGGAATCATATGAAACACAATATTTAAAAGAACGGCTGATGCACTTCCTAATACAATTCCGTTATCTGTTAAAATACGAACGCTCTCTGGAAGCTGTGAGAATAATGTTGGCACAACTGTTACACCAAGCCCCATTCCTATCGAACACGCCACAATTAATAAATTTTCCTGTTTTGCAAAGTTAACACTGCTTAACATTTTAATACCGTACGCCATAACCATTCCGAACATAGCGAGCATAGCACCGCCTAATACTGGCTTTGGAATAATTGTTGTTACTGCTGCAATCTTCGGAATAAATCCAAGGACAATCAGCATACCACCGCATGTATAAATAACAACGCGATTACGCACACCTGTTAATTGGACAAGACCGACATTTTGTGAATATGTCGTATACGGAAATGCGTTAAAAATGCCACCTAACACCATTGCAATCCCTTCTGCGCGGTATCCCTTCGCTAATTCTTTTTCACCAATTTCTTTGTTGCAAATATCAGATAGTGCAAAATACACACCTGTTGCTTCAACAATTCCTACGCAAGCAACGAGAATCATTGTAATGACCGGTGTTAATTCGAATGTTGGTGTACCAAAGTAAAATGGCTGCACGCCATGAAACCAATCCGCTTCTGCTACAGCTTGTAAGCTTACCTTTCCCATTAACGCAGCAATTGCTGTACCAAATAATAAACCTAATAAGATAGAAATAGAGCGAATAAAACCATCAAAAAAACGATACATGATGATGATAAATAACAATACTCCGAATGCTAACGCTAAATTGGATACACTACCGAAGTCTTTACTTCCTACACCGCCAGCCATATCGTTAATCGCAACTGGAACTAATGTAACTCCAATAACGGTTACAACTGAACCTGTAACAACTGGTGGAAACAGTTTTACAAGCTTTCCAAACACACGAGCAAATAACACAACGAAAAGTCCTGCTGCAATAATAGAACCGTACACAGCAGATACCCCGTACTGCTTACCAATTGCAATCATTGGTCCAACCGCCGTGAAAGTGCAGCCTAACACAACGGGAAGTCCAATGCCAAAGAAACGATTCGTTAACGCTTGTAAAATCGTCGCAATGCCGCACATTAATAAATCAATTGATACTAAATACATAAGCTCACGCTGATTCAATCCAAGTCCGCCCCCAACAATAAGCGGAACGATAATTGCCCCGGCATACATCGCCAACATATGTTGAATACCAAGAGACGCGATTTTAAGAGGATGTAGTTTCATCATTCTACCTCCGCTACCGCACGTTCCACAAAACGAACTGTCCCGTTGTCAAGCGATGCAATTTCCGCAAGCGATTCTACACGAACACCGCTCTCACGTAATTTACTTCCTCCATCTTGAAATGCTTTTTCAATTACAATTCCGATACCTGCTACCGTTGCTCCAGCTTGCTCTACTAAATTCATTAAACCAAGTGCTGCCTGACCATTTGCTAAAAAGTCATCAATAATAAGAACGCGATCGTCTTCATTTATATATTGTTTCGATATAGAGATTTCGTTCGTTTCTTGCTTTGTATAGGAATATACTTTTGCAGTATACATATTATCTTGTAATGTTAACGATTTACGCTTTCTTGCAAAAACAACCGTTACACCAAATTGTAATGCAGCCATCACAGCTGGAGCAATTCCTGAAGACTCAATCGTCACGATTTTTGTAATCTTATCGTCTTTAAAACGCTTTGCAAACTCTTTTCCGATTTCTTGCATAAGCACTGGATCAATTTGATGATTTAAAAATGCATCTACTTTTAACACATCATCTGACAATACTTTTCCTTCACACATAATCTTCTCTTGTAATAATTTCATAGTTTGTTCCTCCTCTTATGCAAATAAAAAACTCCAAAAGCAGCCTTCACCCAATACAAGTGAGAGACGTGCTTTTGGAGCCTCGCAAAAAAAGAATGCAACTATAGCAGTATATTCGTCCTCACTCATAGTCGAAGCATTTACGGTACCTCGGTAGAAACTTGCAGGCCATATCCCTGCGATTATATGAGTGTTGCTAACTTATTTCATTTTATAGAAGGATTATAACGTACATTTTTCACTTTGAAAAGCATTTCCTAAAAAAACACGTACAAAAATTCATTACAGACCAATTTTGTTCGATTTTTGCAACCCCTTCCATTCCATAATAATCATTCACCATTTTCAACATCTTTGTCTAGCTCCATCCCCCTCTTGTTCTGAGCGAGCCGCTTCCGCTTTTCTTTATAAGTCGCTGCTACGCAGAATACAACATGACCGCTACTTACTTTCTCCTTTTGTTTGAAACCTTGCATGTGGTAGAAAAAAGCCCTGATCGTTTCTATGCATGGCCAGATGCTCTCGTCCGCCTAAAAGGAAAGAGGATTTTTATGTCGATTTTTTAATTTGTATTTCTATAATTTCCTTAATAAAATCGCAAATCCAACATTCACTTCACATTTTTTTCACATTTAACCATTACAAAATCGGTAATGAATCATGATTTATCAACTTTTCATCATGAACATAGTTTTAATTATATCAATGAACAATTTTTGAAAGCCACGCTGGCGATATGGAAATTGTCCGAATCTTTCGTATGATAAAAATATAAGATTCACTTTCTCAAGGAGGGAGAACACATGGGAGAACGTAATTTACAACAATCAGTGAAGAGAAAACAAAAGGAGAGTTCACTCAAAGGTACATTAATTTTTGTTTTTTTACTTGGTTTCTTTTTAATCTTCACATGGTTTAGTGTATATCAAATTTTTTTAAATCGATTGTAGTGTTACTCAGAAACAAGGGGGAGATGGGATATGCACTTGCATAAGTATGAAAAAATTTGGCTCATTTTCGGTGTTGGTTCATTATTTGTATTTTTAGCTGTAATTGGAGTAAGCGCATTTTATATGGGAAACCAGCCACCTAGCTGCTTAACGACAATCGATCCAGAAAAAGTAAATGCGACTGCTCCCTTTGATCATCCTGGTGTAAAACAGGTTGGTAAAGATCATTATCAAGTAACAATTGTCTCACAAGCATTTTCCTTTACACCAAATGTCATTAAAGTCCCAAAAGGAGCCAAAGTTGACTTTGTTGTCGCGACGAAAGATGTTGTACATGGCTTTGAAATCGCGGGAACAAATGTGAATATGATGGTTGAGCCCGGCTATGTGAGCACAGCTTCTCAAGTGTTTCAAAAAGCTGGTGAGTATTTAATCGTATGTAATGAATATTGTGGTACTGGCCATCATATGATGAGCGCGAAAGTAGAGGTGACCGAGAAATGATTGCACTGCAAGATAAAATAAGTAAACGAGATGCAAAATTAGCAATGGCTCATATACATGTTGCATTTATCGCTCTATTCTTAGGGGGGGGATGCGGGTTATTGCAAGTACTTGTCCGATCTGGAAAGTTTAATCTTCCAGCTGGAATCGGTTATTATCAAGTGTTAACAACACACGGCGTATTACTAGGACTCGTATTAACAACATTTTTTATTATAGGTTTTTTATTTGCTTGTATGAGCAAAACAACAGGCACTCTTTCAAAAGGAGTGCGCAGGGTAGGTTGGATTGGGTTTTGGCTTATGACAATCGGGACCGCCATTACTGCTGTTTTTATACTATTAAATAAGGCTACCGTTCTCTATACATTTTATGCTCCGTTAAAAGCTCATCCTGGTTTTTACATCGGTCTTACCCTCGTTATTGTCGGTAGTTGGTTTAGCGGTTTTGCAATGTTTGCTCACTATCACACATGGAAAAAACACAATAAAGGAAAAGTTGGTCCCTTACTAAGCTTTATGGCCGTTATTACAATGCTACTTTGGCTCGTTGCAACTCTTGGCGTCGCTGCAACAGCACTCGTACAATTCATTCCTTGGAGCTTAGGCATTGTTGATAAAATTGATGTTCTTGTTAGCCGAACATTATTCTGGTACTTCGGCCATCCACTCGTCTATTTTTGGCTTCTTCCTGCCTACATGGCATGGTATGTCATTATCCCAAAAATTATTGGTGGAAAAATTTTTAGTGATTCTCTCGCTCGTTTATCATTTATTTTATTCTTATTGTTTTCCGTTCCAGTTGGATTCCATCACCAATTAACAGAACCAGGTATTGACCCAGGGTGGAAATACTTACAAGTTGTCTTAACATTCATGGTTATCATCCCATCATTAATGACTGCATTCTCTCTATTTGCATCATTTGAACAATATGGACGTTCAAAAGGAGCAACTGGCCTATTCGGCTGGCTACGTATGCTTCCATGGTCCGATGCAAGGTTCTTTGCACCGTTCGTTGGAATGCTTATGTTTATTCCAGCAGGAGCAGGCGGGCTAGTGAATGCAAGTCATCAATTAAACCAAGTGGTTCACAATACAATTTGGATAACAGGACATTTTCATTTAACGTTGGCCACATCTGTCGTACTAACATTCTTCGGCATTGGCTATTGGCTGATCCCCCACTTAACAGGACGTGTTATGACAAAAGAAATGAATCGCCTTGCGATGATTCAAACTTGCGTATGGACACTTGGAATGCTATTTATGTCCGCTGGGATGCACTTTGCTGGATTATTAGGAGCTCCGCGTCGCTCTTCTTTTTCCACATACGGCAATGCACCGCAAGCAGTTGAATGGATACCATATCAAATTGCCCAAGCAGTTGGCGGCACGATTTTATTTGTCGGCATTATTTTAGCTATCATTATTTTCTTAGACCTTGCTTTCTTCGCTCCAAAAGGCCATACTGAATTTCCGGTTGCAGAAGTATCTGATGCATCTGATCAACCACCAATTATCTTCGAGAATTGGAAACTATGGCTCGGCATTACAGCACTGCTTATTTTATTCGCGTACACGATTCCGTTTATAGATATGATCCAAAATGCCCCGCCTGGTTCGAAAGGGTTTAAATTGTGGTAAGTAAAAAGCAGAGGGGTACCCCTCTGCTTCATTTCAAGCGTAACGATTTCATCCATGCACCTGCAGACTTAAATCGAATTCATCTTATGTTAAAAAATTTGCTTCTATTTAGAAAAAATGTACCTGATTATGAATTAACTCAACTACAAATAATAAGTCATTCATTTTTTTATTTCTCACCAATCATTCACTTCACACATTTATCCTGCAATATCAGCCGAATTGAGAATCCCATTAATATTTCCATCTACAATGATACAATGCCCCAAAAACATATCTCCATCAAAGAAGAACATCTCAAAATCACCTTCCGGATAAACACTTATGCTGTCTAGTTTCATTAAATCCATAAACATTTCTCTTGTAATCTCATTGCTCTCTTCCTCATCATAATCCTGTAGCCAATCATTTGCTAATTCCACTAGTTCTTCTGAAGCATACATTTTAATTTTCTTGTTCCATTCATCTTGCTCCTTGAAAAGTACATATGCTGTTTCCAACGCAGACTTCATATTATTCTGGTCTTCATCCCAATCAAAATACAAATTACATTCTTCACCAGCCCAAGAAATTCTCTTTTCAAAAACTTTAACTCTTTTATTTAGGAAAAATTCGCCGAACATCTCATCATTATAGTAAACCGGCTTCATCGAATCTTGTAATATTATCTCCAACTCATCATCTCTATATAGTGTTTCCAGAACCTTGACAAGCATCATCGAATTTTCTGCTCTACGCACCTGTAATCTCACAACTGCATTCTCTTTTAAAACTTCTCTTGATTGTTTCAATTCTTCATCATCAACTAACCATTCAAGTCGTAGCTCTTCTTTTATAACAGTTTCATTGTTATATAAATCTTTCCATGCAATCAAATTAATTGACGCAGTCCATAAAATGTCGCTACCTGCTTTTCCCGCACCAATTCCCGATGCCCCTGTGACAGCTGCCACCTCGATAACATTTTCTGTGAATTTTTTCTCAAATCTACTTTTTTCACTTGATTTACTCAATTTATCACACAATCCCTTCATCACGCTCAAGCACAAATCGTATCGAAAGTACTTTACGAGTTTTCCTGTTTTATTTTAATTGTACATTTAGAAGCATATTCGATATATGTAAACTGGTTCCCTGTACGTTAAAGAACCCGTTATTTATTTTACTATCTTTTTATTTTTTAACTTGATGAACATGAGGTCGAATAAATCATTCTAAGAAACTCAAAGCAACGCACATACAGTAAAATGTTAATTCATAAAAAGGAGCCACATATATGCAGCTCCTTTTCCTTTTTATAACTCATAAATCTCTTTATACTTCGCCTCTAAATAATCCGCTAAATAGTTCGCATTCAATCCTTCACCCGTTACATCTTGTAAAATTTCTAAAGGCTTCTTCATCTTTCCATATTGGTGAATGTTTTTTGTTAACCATTCACGAATTGGTGTCACGTTCCCTTCCTCTAGTAATGCATCAAAGTTCGGAATCTCTTCTAACATCTTATGTTTAAATTGCGCTGCATACATATAGCCAAGTGCATAGGATGGGAAATATCCAAATGAGCCACCAGACCAGTGAACATCTTGCAATACACCTTGTGCATCATTTGCCGGGCGAATACCTAAATAATTCTCCATCTTGTCATTCCATGCTGCTGGTAAGTCTTTTACTTGTAATGCGCCATCAAACAATTCTTTCTCCAATTCATAACGCACCATAACATGGAGTGGATATGTAAGTTCATCCGCCTCAATTCGAATAAAGGAAGGTTTTGACTCATTGATTGCATCGTAGAATTCATCTACTGATACATCTTCAAATTGGCCATTACTAAATTGTTTCAATAGATCATAATTTTTCTTCCAGAATGATTTATTCCGGCCAATAAAGTTTTCGAAAAATAGAGACTGTGACTCGTGAATCCCCATCGATGTCCCTTCACAAAGTGGCGTTCCTTCCAATTTTTCCGAAATATTTTGTTCATATACAGCATGCCCACATTCATGAATCGTTCCGAAAACTGCCATGCGGAAGTCATTCTCATCATAACGAGTCGTAATACGAACATCACCTCTATTTAATGTAACTTCAAAAGGATGTACCGTTTCGTCAAGACGGCCAGCTTCAAAATTATAGTTTAATTGCTTTAATAACTCTACAGTAAAATTCTTTTGTTGTTCTTTTGAAAAATGCTCAAATAAACCATTTGTTTTTAACTCTTTTTTAGACTCAGAAATTTTTTTCACAAGCGGAACAATACGCTCACGCAGTTGTCCAAACACACGATCTAATACTTCTACTGTAACACCTGGTTCATATATATCTAATAATGTATTGTATTTGTATGTATCATAACCCCAATATGAAATGAATTTCTTTTTATATTCAACAATTTTTTCTAAATATGGACGGAACATTTCAAAATCAGAGTTTTCACGTGCTTCTTCCCATACACTCTCTGCTTTTGCTTCTAATTTCACATAAGCTTCATATTCACCCTGTGGAATTTTTTTATTTCGATCATATTCTTTACGGCACTCTTCTACAATTTTTTTTGTAGTTTCACAAATTTTATTTTCAGAAATTTGAGTCTCTAATTCATTTAAATAATTACCCATTTCATCAGAAGTTGATAATGCGAATACTTCCGATGAAAGCATCCCAATTACTTCGGAGCGCTGATCGACACCTTTCTTTGGTGCCCCTGTTCGTAAATCCCAAAATATTAGACTTAACGCTTCCCCATAATTTTCTATCTTTTTCACATATGCTAAAAATTCTTTTTCTACTTCATATGTAGTAATCGTCATATTATAAAAACCTCCTTTTTCTACCTCAACCTTATTTCGACATAAACATAGAAATCCCTTTTCAAATAGAAAAAAAGCTTGGCAATCGCCAAGCTATAGCACTGTACCTTCTACTGGAAGTACTTTTTTCACAGCCTCTATCACTTTTTCATTTTCATTATCTGACAAGAATAACGAAATCGTACCCTTATCTTCACTCGTACGGATTAAACGACCAATTCCTTGACGAAGACGTAAAATCATATACGGTACATCAACCTCCCAGAACGGATCATTTACGTGCTTACGCTTCGCTTCAAATACAGGATCATTTGGAGGGAACGGCAGCGACCAAATCATAACGTGAGATAGTGAAGAACCTGGAATGTCTAGACCTTCCCATAAATGAACTGCACATAATACCGTTTCTTCTTCATTTTGGAAACGAGAAACAAGCTGACTAATCTCTTGATCTCCTTCATATAAAAACGGTACTGACATTTGTTCTTTCCCTACATATTCTTTAAACGCTAATAACTCTTGTTTTGTACGGAATAAAATCAATGTGCGTCCATTTGTTTTTTGGATTTCTTCTAATGCATACTGACATTTTTTTTCCCATTCGTTCTCTTTTGCATATGTTGGTAAGTACACTTTCATCTGCTCTTCATATTCGAACGGAGAAGCAACTGAAAATGATAAATAATCTTTTACCCCTAAACTATTTGCAGTAAATGCAAATGAATTATTTTCTGATAATGTTGCAGACGAGAAGATGTACGGAATTTTTTTGGAGAATACTTTTTCTTGTAGTACTTCCTCTACAGCACGCGGCATAATCACAAGCGTAAAGTCGCCATCGCTTTCTTCTCCCCACGTAATTACATTTTTCTCATGCATAAACAAACGTAATGAGTGCTCTAATACATCTAAATGCTCATCAACAATATTTAAATCATATGTGTTTACTGTGTACATTTCACTTTCAAAAACTAGCGCATCGCCGACTTCAGAGATTTTTGCATATAGACGTTTTGCTTCTTTCATGACTTTTTCTGTTAATTGAATTTCTAAACGATCAGAACCAGCAATTTCCTTCTTACTTTCTTTGAGCGTTTCAAAAAACTGCTCTGTTTGCCAAATTGTTTCTTCTACTAAATAAGCAAACTCTTCGCGAACATCATTTTGCAGTAATCTTGTTAAAAGTTGTTCCATCATCGTTTGTTTTAAGCGATATGTCAATGCTTTTTGCGCTGCATATTCTACAAGATGACCTTCATCAAAGACAACGCAGCTACTTTCTGGCAACAATGGCATTTGCCCTTCACGTTTACGTGCTTCATATGTCCAAATATGATCCATATAGAAATCTTGCGAACAAATAATTAAATCTGCTGCTTTACGATAATGTTCACGAGATAATGTTTGTCCGCAGCGATGACGGGATTCACATGTAAAACAATCTTGGAAATAATCCCACGATACTTTAGACCATTCTTCATCGTTTAATAGCGGAAATTCTTTTCGATCGCCGTAATGAGTAAAGTTTTGCATCGTTCCATGATCAAATACAAATTGTGGCAATTCATAATATAAATCTTCAATTACTTCCGGAGCTCGTCCACTCATTACATCTTCAAGTTTACGTAAACATAAATAATTATCCATTGATTTAGCTAGCCGTACATCAACTGATAACCCTAATGCTTCTGATAATTTCGCAATGTCCCCTTCTTCTTTTACTAGCTGTTCAATTAACGTTTCGTCTGCACAAGCAATAATAGCTGGTTTCCCTGTATAGCGCGCATAACAAATTGCATACAGAAGGTATACAATTGTTTTTCCTGTTCCAACACCCGCTTCAGCAAACATTACTTTCTTCTCTTGAAATGCTCGTTCTAATTGAAACGCCATAAAAATTTGCTCGTCACGCTCTTCAAATCCCTTTTCTGGTAAAACGTCGTAAAAAACGTCTCCAATCCATTCATTTAACTTGTCGAAAAAATTATCTTGTTTCCCCACTTCAAATGGCAGCTTCTGCTTCGTAAACATGCTATTCCTCCAACTACATAATTTCTATATAAAAAGATAGAGCAACCACTCATAAAAAGAGCAGTTGCTGTTTTCTTGTTGCTTACATAACAAATGATTGAAAAAAGTTTTCCTAGATGCAGGAAAACTTTTCACCCTATCAATGATTTTAAATACTGTTTATCAATTAAAGTTTCATGTGATAAAGCTGATAAAAACTCTTCACGTGCTCTTTGGAATTCATGATCCGCTACGCCGTGAAGGTTTACTTCTTTTTCTAATTCATCATGCGTTCGATGAATAGCCTTTTGAATCATAGAAAATTGCAAACCATCCATTAGCGCTTCCTCCTTTAGATTATCGCATAATAGCAAGTATATGCGTTCTAAAGAAGTTTTATACTAATCGCGCGGCGGACGTTTACCAAAATACTGATAGTAATCAGTACGAATAAATCCATTAAATAACTTTCGTTTCTTTGATGCATCTTTACCGTACCATTTCTCAAACTCCGGATGGCTTGTTAATACATATAAAGACCAAGTATCTAGCGGCCTAAATGCCTGTCCCATCTCCGCATACATTTTTTCAACAAGCGGCTTTTCACTTAAACGCTCTCCGTATGGAGGATTCGTCACAACGTAACCATATTCCTCTTTTGTTGTAAAATCTTTTACCTGCATTTGCTTAAATGTAATAAGATCACCAAGTCCTACTTCATCAGCATTATCCTGAGCAACTTGTACCATACGATGATCAATGTCTGATCCGATAATTTGAAGTGGTTGATCGTAGTTTGCTAAGTCTTCTACTTCTTCACGAGCTATGCGCCAGTTGTCTTTACCAACCCAACCCCAACCATCAGAAGCAAAGTCACGGTTAAAGCCTGGAGCAATATTTTGACCAATTAACGCTGCTTCCAGTGGAATTGTTCCAGAACCGCAAAAAGGATCTACAAATGGGCGATCTGGCTTCCAGTTTGTTAGCATAACTAACGAAGCTGCCAACGTTTCTTTTAACGGTGCATCCCCTTGTCCAACGCGGTATCCACGCTTATGAAGCCCAACACCACTTGCATCAATTGTCAACGTTGCCACATCTTTTAATAATGCGACTTCAATTCGAAATAGCGGACCGTTCTCTTCGAACCATGTTGTACGTCTATATGTACTTTTCAATTTTTCAACGACTGCTTTTTTTACGATACTTTGACAGTCCGGTACACTAAATAATGTAGACTTGATCGATTTACCGATAACAGGGAATTCTCCATTTTCCGGAATATAATCGCCCCAATTTAACGCCTTCGTTTTTTCAAATAACTCATCAAATGTTGTGGCCTTAAATTCACCAACTTTAATTTTCACACGATCCGCTGTACGGAGCCATAGATTACTGCGACAAATAGCCTTTTCGTCTGCTTCAAATATTACTTTTCCATTATCTACCTGGCATTCATAACCAAGATTGCGAACTTCCCTTGCAACAAGCGCTTCAATCCCCATTGCAGCAGTTGCAATTAAAGTAACTTTTCCCATCTTCATTCTCCTCATTAAGTAAAGTAAAACTACTTTTCGTGAACGCTCTTCTCACGAAAAGTTAGTTGAACCAATCGGGTTCATATAGAAGGTTTCATAAAATACAAAAAAATACCGCCTATTTGAGCGGATAAAACTTCTTTACCATTTTAACTCATATTAGAACACTTCATACAAATAAAAAGCTCTCCTCTTACAAAGGAGAGCTGAACAAACTCATGATTGGTTCATAACGTTCTGTAAGCCATGTTCTGTACCTTTGTACTGCAAACGGCCCACGCCTCGTACTCTGGTGGCAATCATCTATCTACAGAGCAATTGCATCTGTCCTTTCCCATCGTTCATTTCCTTAGGAAAAGTTCCCCTACCAATATTTGGGTTTCTCGCTCGTGGGGTTTACCTCGTTCCACTCCCGTCATTTCTTCCGGGACTTCGTCACTGTGGCACTTTAAAGGTAGTCAAACCATATCCCATGGACTTAGGTTTTTTCCCTGCCGTTAATCCAGCTTTACGCCAAATTACCCTAGCTTATGACTTCGCTAGGCACGAACACTACGACCATCTCAGGTCGTGCGAGCATGGACTTTCCTCTACAACAAAACGTTGCAGCGATTACCCAAACGTTATGACATGACTTAGTATAGTGGAAACCTAAATATTTTGCAACGTTTTTTATACGGAAAATGCTGCGAACTTATTTATTCTCTTCCATTACTCGTACAATTTACTTCCAAATACAGCTTTCTCCAAATTCGACAGACGTTTTAAAATGTCTGTATTTGTATTGTTATATACTGGTTGTGGAGTAGAAATTGGAGATGGCGTTGGTTGTACTTGTACACTCAATGCTTTTTGTTTTTGTTCTTCCAATTCTTGTTGTAAACGAGCATTCTGTTGCTTTAATTGCTCAACTTCCTTATGAAATGCTTCATAGTCCTTAATAATTAGATCTAAAAACTTATCAACTTCTTCTTGTTGATATCCTCGCATTCCCGTTTTAAACTCTTTTTCTAAAATATCTTTTGCTGTTAACTTAATTTTATCAGAAATCATTCATTCCACCTCAAGTCTCTTTACCAAAACTTTCATTACTTAAATTTTTTCAGAAACAGTCCATTTTGTCAATCATATATCTTTATTCCACTGCTCTTCTTCTATTATATCTTGTAAATCAGAAAAAAGTATGAAATAACATTGATAATTTTGTGTTTCTGCTTTTTTTCTTCCTATTTCCACCATATATTTAGGGCTTCCTGGTTTTTCCTCATCATACATAGCAAGCAGGGCATCACTTTTTTCAATAAAAAATTGATTTTTTAAACGGAATTGCTCTGGGCTTTCATACTTTCGCTTTGTTATACTATCTACATGATCCGCTTGCGAAAGAATGAATTCGTAATATTCCCTATTATTTTCTTTCCAATTTTCTTCCTGCTCTAAAAAAGGGGTAAATATAGCTAATTTTAAATCTGGATATTCCAATTGCAAATCAAAGACTACTTCGGCTGTCCATAACTCTACTCCTAATTGCCCACTAATAATTACCCATTCTAATCCTTCTTCTAACAAAGAAAGTAATCTTTTTTGCACCACTTTTTTTATGTATTCCACACCAGGATGTTCATTTGAAAAAAGACCCAGTTCAAATGGTTTATATCCTGTAACAGCTACAACTTTCAATATAAAACGCCCCTTTTCCTTTCAAAAAAAAGAACTAGCAATTTGCTAGTTCTAGCATAGCACTTACTTTTTAAACATGCCACCTACATTCGGTCCCATGTTAGGTGCTGGTGATACAGCTGGGCTCACATTCGGACCAAATGGCGATACTTGTGGACCGCATGGGGCACATCCGCCGAACCCGCCAACTCCTGGGCCAGGTCCACCAAATCCGCCAACTCCAGGACCAGGTCCGCCAAACCCGCCAACTCCAGGACCAGGTCCACCAAATCCGCCAACTCCCGGGCCAGGTCCGCCAAACCCGCCAACAACAGTTGGAGGAGCAGGTTGTATAACATTCACGTTAGAGTGTGTTTGTGGGAAATAATGTTGCGCCTGTACTACTTGATGGTGAACGTGTTTCGTATGCGTTGGATGGATATAAGGTACAACCGTTTTTGAAAATGTGTGTGTTTCACAACATTTTGTCGGACACACAACTGGAGGTGCTGTTGTAACTGGGCTTAGTCCTCCAAAACAAGGATGACAATGATACATAGTGTTTCTCCCCTCTCACAAATTGAAAATAACCTTACATTTTACAATATGTGAAAAGAGTAAAAGCCGTTTGTTACAAACACCTATTTGTATACTGGAAATTTGTCTATAAAAATTGTTTGAAGTTTGTGAAAATAAAAACAGTTAATGTAATCATGACAAAAAACAAAAGTAAAATAACTTTCTTCACATTCGCCCTCTCCATACAATATATTTTTAATGCTACTATCATTGTAAAATGGATAAGAGGTCCGAACAACTATTTTTTACGACATTTCATATGCAAAATTTTACATTTGTTAATCTCCGTATATTAAAATGTTTTAAAACATTCTCCTTTAACCTTTTACACATATCTTCCTATATAAAGGACTCAAAAAAACTCCCCGTATGAGCTCTATTTGTTCAACTAACCTTTCATGGAAAAAGCGTCTATGACAGATTCATTTCATTTCATAAAAAAGCCCCCTACTTGTTTAACGATACCGGTAATTTGGTTCATTGTATTCATCACTTGGCCTGCAGTACCCATCATTTTATTAATATCATAGTTTCCGTCAGATGTTTTAAACTGCGACATCAAACTAGAAAATTGACTTGGCTGTTGTTTTGTATAGTTTTGTTTATTCATCATTGGATATGGTGTATGTGGATGAAAAGAAGATTGAATAGGTTGTTTCGGCGGATAAAACATCGGCTGATTCATATGCGGAAGTTGAAAAGGTTGAAAATAATTATTGTAATTCATATAGTAAGGCATAAAAGGATACATATTATAACGTAAGTATGGGTCTTGTTCATTCTGATACATGTTATAGCGTAAGTATGGGTCTTGCTCATTCTGATACATGTTAGAATGTTGAAACATGCATTCTCCCTCCTCTAACGGTTTTCTATATAGTTAGAATATGAAGTCAAAAAGAAAATGTGTAATTATCCTATAAGTTGAAAAATTTGATGGGAAGTGCGTTATCTACCACTGAGAGGATCTCAACACGTTAGCAGTTATCCTCTACTTTTTTCTTTCACTAAAAGTTTGAAATACGGTGCTTACTACTACGAATAGCGAGATAATGTAATACAAACCATAATTTTGAAGAAATTTAAATTTTCGAAAAATAAAAAAGTAAGCGTTTGTATGCTACCATTAAATAGAAAAGATTCTTATGGGGGAGGAATCAACATGGTATTAGGGGACTTAAAACAAGAATTCATCGTAAAAAAGGGGTATGAACCTGAAGATTTAAATGAGTTACTTGATTTTGCAAGACATTCTTACCTACAAGGGAGAATTTGTTTATCACAGTATAGAAGTGTAATACGTGAATTAGAAGCAATAGGGGCTACAAAACCAACTTACGAAACAGAAAAAGATATTATAACAGAAGCATAAAAATAAGAGGGGCTTTCCCCTCTTATTACTTACATTGTTCTAAAATATTTTGTAATGTATAATGAATTGCTTGATGCGTTTCAAAAAAACGTTTTCCATTCATTTTCTTGGCAAAGCACTGTAAAGAATTATTTTGTAAATTTGTACATACTTG
Source organism: Bacillus sp. 103mf (assembly GCF_900116295.1). Classification (GTDB taxonomy): domain Bacteria; phylum Bacillota; class Bacilli; order Bacillales; family Bacillaceae_G; genus Bacillus_A; species Bacillus_A bruguierae. Next base: position 46,388 of record NZ_FPAF01000003.1, on the reverse strand, counting down.
TTCAATTTGCTGTACATGTATGTATTTAGGCTTTGTACGCTGCAACCAATCCGAAGCGAGTTGTTTCCACTCTTCTAAGTTTTGATCCACTATAGATACGAATGGCTTTATATCCTGATAAAAGTCAAGTTCACATTCTTCACTTACTCTTTTTTTTATAATGGTTTCGTCATTATACTCAATTAGTTTTTTTGTTAATTCAATCAATATTATATCTTCCACTATTCTCACCCACTTATATACTAACGGCTACTACTTGAAACGTTTGTACCCAGTTACCTTTCTCTTTATGATTCAATAATTTCGTTTCCATATGCTTCATATGCATTTCCATTACCTCTACTTTATTAACTATAAATTCTCTTTTATCCTTAAGCGCATGATCAACCCTAAGCGACACGTTCATTTCAAGCAAATCAAGAGTATTTAACATCTGATCCATCTTTTTCATTACATCTTCTTTCTGAACCATTTTCATCTTCAATACGCCTCCCTCTTTGCTTTTTCTTTGTCATGTTAATTCGCCAGCCCTGTTTTTACTCCTGCGTGCTTGACAAAACTAGTTGTAATTCGGCAAAGAAAGTGATTTTTTGTATGAAGTTTATGAAAGTGGCAACAATACGAAAGGGAGGTGTCGACATTGGCTAAAAACAAAAATGAAAACAATAAAAAACAACCTCAAAACAAACAAAACAAACCAGAAACAGGAAATCCAAAATTAGACGGTCCAAATTTCCCTGCGACATAAAGTGAAACTTCCATCAGTGAACGTTTTTCTCACTGATGGTTAGTTGAACCAATCGGGCTCTTATGGGTGGTTTGGTTTCCTTCCCGCTCACACTTCTTATCAACCGGGCCCTTACAGTTGGTTTAAATCCCGCTTTCCACAAAGCGGGATTTTTTTATTATATCATAACCTTACTTTATTGAAATACAGACATTCTGCTCTCTCTTTTCTAAATATCCCATGCTAAAAGAGGCTATTTAATGAGGCAAAGAAATGTAATTGCTTCTGTTTATGTAAAAACCATTCTGTCATTTCAACTTCTTCTTTCGGTTCTTCAAATAAAAACAGCTTTTCTACATCAACTCCTGTCTGAAACCAATCTTTCTCTGCCTTACGGTGATGAAAAACAACAGAAAATACATCACGAAGCTGCGGCGTATTTTGTTCCTTAGATAAAACAAAATATTGTTCATAATCGAATCTTGATCCCGTGTGAGCTGTTTGAGAAGAAAATGTATAAAAGAATTCCTTATAAGTTGGATGAAACAACAACCATGCTAATCGTTTTCCTAACTCAATTCTCTTTGTTAATGTTTCAAATTGATGTACAGAAAAACCGTATAATTCCCCAGTTATTGTCGGAAATATTACTGCACTAAAATGAAATAACTCCTGAAATTTAAACATTAATGTTTGAAAAATGTGCTTTTGATAAAAAGGATGCTCAATTATAGGTTTTTGAATGATACATTGTTCATTAATAATAAGAGCTGTCATAAGTCTTTCTTCATTTTTTTGATGCCAAAAGCGAGACCATTCCCCTTCCATAAATACCGAAACAGAAAACATTTGTAATAAATGAAACAAGGACTTTTTCATTCGTTTACTATATTCGTACAATAACAACTGTGGGTACGCATCTAAAAAAATAAGCCAATTGGCACGTTCATATGTAAGAAATAATTGTTTACGTATCTCCTTAGATAAAACTTTTGGATAATATTTTCCTTCTAAATCTGTCATATTCCAACCTGCATTTCGAGACACCATACTAGCTAAAAACGACCAACGAATTTCTTTATTACATTCATAATACCTCTGATAAGCTTTCGTACGTGAAATGTTATCAGCATTCGCAAGAATCGTCTGTTGCTGAATATGGCTGACAAGCTCTTTTTCTTCATTCGTATAAGCAGAAACCTTCCTTTCTCGTTTTATTTTTTCATATGTACTTTGTGCACACAAAATAATCTCACCTCGTATCTATTTAAAAAAATAACCTATTTTTTATTTTTTTTGATATAATCACCTTTGTAAGTGATTCTATGCAATTTGGAGTGGACAAATTATGACCATTCGTTACCCAAACGGAAGAAAGTATACGCAAACTCAACCAACTCACAACCTGTCACCTATCAGAAAACATACTTATAGTAACAGGGGAATGTCCCTTGAAGAGGAGCTGAATGAAACAAATCAATACTATTTAACTCACAATATTGCTTGTGTGCATAAAAAGCCGACCCCTCTTCAAATCGTAAAGGTCGATTATCCAAAACGAAGCGCTGCCGTAATTAAAGAAGCGTACTTTAAACAACCTTCTACAACTGATTACAACGGTGTATACAAAGGCAAGTACATTGATTTTGAAGCGAAAGAAACGAGAAATAAAACGAGCTTTCCTTTGCAAAACTTTCACCTTCATCAAATCAAGCATATGAAGGAAGTATTAGCTCATAGCGGAATTGCATTTGTTATTATTAAATTTACTCTTTACGATGAATTTTATTTATTGGAAGCAAAACATATCATTACATTTTGGGATCGACAAGAAGCTGGTGGGCGTAAATCCATTACAAAAGAAGAAATAGAAGAATATGGATATTTATTACAATGCGGTTATCACCCTCGCATTGATTATATCCATACACTAGACACACTTTATTTTTCATGATAGAGTCAACAATAAGGCTCATTTTTCGACTTTTGGGGAGAAAATGAAAGGTAGGAGAAAGTATAATGTCAGAAAATTATCGTTCTCGTGAAGAACGAAAACAAGTTCAAAAACAGAAAAAAGAACATTCTAAAAAAGAGCAACCAAAGAAAAAGAGTTCTTTTCTACGTAAATTTCTAATCGCTTGCTTATTAATCGGTATTGTGACACTAGTAGCGGGAGTTTCTGCTTTCTTTGTTATGGTAAAAGATGCTCCAAAACTAGATAAAGCAAAACTTGTAAATCCATTATCAACAAAATTTTATGATAAAGACGGAAAATTCATATATGAATATGGTGCTGAGAAGCGAACAAATATCACATATGATCAAATTCCAAAAGTAGTAGAAAGTGCCTTCCTAGCTACAGAGGATTCACGCTTTTACGAGCACAATGGGATTGATTTTAAGCGGACTGCCAAAGCGATCTTTGAAAACGTAACAGGTGATTTTGGTTCTCAAGGTGGTAGTACCATTACACAGCAAGTTATTAAAAACTATTTCTTAACAATGCAAAAAACAACGAAGCGTAAAGTACAAGAATGGTATTTAGCTTACAAACTAGAGCAGCAATATTCAAAACATGAAATTTTAGAAATGTACTTAAACAAAATTAACTTAGGTAACCGTTCTTACGGAATTGCAGCTGCTGCGCAAAATTATTACGGGAAAGATTTAAAAGATTTAAAATTAAACGAAGCAGCGATGCTGGCGGGATTACCACAAGGTCCTAATAATTATGATCCTACAAAGCCACAAAATGTGAAAGCTGCTACAGAACGACGCAACACTGTATTATATTTAATGAATAGACATGGCTATATTACAAAACAAGAGATGGAAGATGCAAAGAAAATTCCGGTAACAGACGGTCTTAAGCCGTCTCAAGAAGCAACGCAAATGCCTTATCAAGGATATTTTGATGCTGCCATAAAAGAACTTGAAGCAGAAGATAAAGATGTGAACATTGGTTCTGATGGCCTTAGTATCTATACAACATTAGATCCAAAAGCACAAGATTTTGCGGATAAAATGTTGAACACAGAAGAAATCATTAACTACCCGGATGAAAAATTCCAGGGGGCATTCGTATTTATGGATACAGAAACTGGTGAAGTTCGTGCACTGGGCGGCGGACGCGGTGAAAATAAAGCAACATTTAAAGGTCACAATTTGGCTGTTGACTCAGAACGTCAAGTAGGTTCTACAATGAAGCCAATTTTTGACTATGGTCCTGCTATTGAATATAAGCAATGGTCCACATATCATCAAGTTGACGATTCACCTTATAAATATTCAGGAGGACAAGAGGTTCGAAATTTTGACAACGGTCATAAAGGCATGATGTCAATGCGTGATGCATTAGCACAGTCTCGTAACGTACCTGCTGTAAAAACGGCTAAAGATGTCGGTTTAGATAAAGCAAAAGGTTTTGCTGAAGGACTTGGTATAAAATTTGGAAAAGATGGTGTAGTTGAATCAACAGCAATCGGAAGTAATTATGCATCCCCTCTTGATATTGCTGGTGCATATGCATCATTCGCAAGTGGCGGTGTATACCATAAACCACACTTCATCACAAAAGTCGTCTATCCTGATGGAAAAGAAGTAAACTTTACACCAAAAGGAAAACGAGTGATGAAAGATTCTACGGCATATATGGTTACTGATATGATGCGTAGTGTTGTGAATAATGGTACTGGTAAAGCAGCAAATATTCCTTCATTAGACGTTGCTGGTAAAACAGGAACAACGAACTATGACGCTAAAGATTTACTTAAGTATGATTTCCCTGCTTCCGCAAGTCCCGATAGTTGGTTTGCAGGCTATACACCACAGTATACAATGGCTGTATGGACTGGATATAACAAAAAGGGCGAAGGTTATATTGACAAAAATTCATCACCAATCGCACAGCGTATGTTTAAAGCGATGATGAGTGAATTTGGAAGCGATACAGCTCGCTTTGAAATGCCAAGTAGTGTAGAACGGATTAATAACGAACTTTATGTTAAAGGTGCGAAAAAAGATGATGTTCCAAAAATTAATGTAGATGCACCAGCTGGACTAAATGCATCATATGATGCTGCATCGCAGGCTATTGCATTAAGTTGGTCTGCTTCATCTGATTCAGACGTATCATACTCTCTAAGCTATAAAGGTAGTGACGGGTCTAGTGGCAGTCCAAAAATGAGTGGTACGAGCGCAACAATTAGCGGCGTAAAACCTGGTGTTACTTATACCATCACTCTTGTTGCGAAAAAGAGCGGTAGTTCTAGTGACGCAACAACTGCAACAGTAGTAGTGCCTGGTGGTGACGCTAAGAAACAAACTGAGGATGACGCAGCTAAGAAGAAGGCTGAAGATGACGCTAGGAAAAAAGCTGAAGATGATGCTAAGAAAGCTGAAGATGACGCTAGGAAAAAAGCTGAAGATGATGCTAAGAAGAAAGCTGAACAAGATAAACAAAATCAAGATCAAAACCAAAATCAAAATAACGGAAATACCACACCGGGCGGAGGAACCACTCCAAATCCTCCGAACCCGAACCCGAACCCAAACCCAAATCCGAGTCCGAATCCATCACCTACACATTAATAAAAAAGAAGCCATTTTCTCTACCGAGAAGATGGCTTCTTTTGCATAATGAGTACTCTTACATATAATTTTTCCAATTCTTCATATAACTGTGTCAGTTGAATAAAAGAATGATAATGATCTGGCTGTTTCATAATAAACAAAAAACGCTCCATAAAGTTAACTGGCTTTTGTTCTAGCCTTTCTATTTGTTCCTTCATATCCTGTAAACTGACAACAGGTGTTCCATTCATCCAGTGTAAAATAGATAAAAGATGTCCTGCAAATCGCACCATCGGATCTTTCGCTTCTTTTTTGTTTCGATTTCGAAATAACATAGAAATCTCTTCTTTTTGTTCTTTCCATAAACCTAATACAGTAGGAATGCTCAGTTCTATCTCATTCCATGGCTGCTTATATCCCTGCTCAATATCAAAGAAAAAACACGTCTCTTCTAAAAGCTCTCCAAATGATTTCTCTGCATTGTATTCAATTACAGTCTCTTCTTCAAAGAAAGGGATGCACTGAAAATGATTCGGTATTTCAAGTACTTTCTTCATTTCTTTTCCTTCTCTCTCATGCGCTTCTTACCTTCACGACATAAATCTAGCAACTTGCATTCTTCGCACTGAGGACGCTGAGCTTTACAATGATAACGTCCAAAGAAAATCATGCGATGATGTGTCACGCCCCACTCTTCCATCGGGACTTTCTTCATGAGCGTCTTCTCTACTTCTAGTACAGAATCTTTCCATTTACAAAAGGCAAGTCGTTTACTAACGCGCTCTACGTGCGTATCAACTGCAATTGCTGGAACTCCAAATGCAACAGAGACAACAACGTTTGCTGTTTTTCTTCCTACACCTGGTAACTTCGTTAATTCATCTCTATCTTGCGGCACCTCTCCGTCATATTCATCGATCAGCATACGACATAGCTTTTGAATATTTTTTGCTTTATTTCTGTACAAACCAATAGAGCGAATATCTTGCTGCAATTCTTCTAAAGATACCTTTAAATAATCTTCTGGTGTTTTATATTTCTGAAATAAACTTTTTGTTACTTTATTTACAAGAACATCTGTGCACTGTGCAGATAGGGCAACCGCAATAACAAGTTCAAATGCGTTGTCATGATTCAGTTCACAATGCGCTTCTGGGTACATCTCTCCCATTACATCAAGACAATGTCTAATTTGTGTTTTATTTAGCATTATTTCCTCCTACCATTACTGCTCTAGCCAATTATAAAATGGCACTTTTCCAGTATACTTCGTTTCTTGACGTGATACTTGCTGATTCCGCTGTTGATTTTCTCTAAATTTCCGCCCTTGATTCTGTGCTTGATCCACCGTTTTAATTCCGCTCTTCTTCCACTCAAATAATATACGATCAATATAACGAAAGTTCAATTTTCCGCTCATAACGGCTTCACGAAGGGCAATTTGAATTAAAAGTGGATCATGATGATCTTGATCTTGCCACATCGCTAACGTCTCACACTCAAATGGAGATAAGGGTCTGCCAAATTCATGCTCAAATACTGTATATAAGTTTATTTGTAACTGTTTTTGTTCTCGCTCTTCCTCTTCAATGTTTTCATTCATTAAAAAATGTAATATTTTTTCCCAAAGAGGCTGTAGTGAGTAACTTTCACAAATCATTTCCGCAGATTTCCGTCCTCCTTCTAACGCTAAAAAACCTTTTTGAATTAACGTTTGAATAATTTCCATACACTTTGTTTGTGTAATGGTCATCCGCTCTGCAATTTCTCCTGGTGTGGGGAAAGAGTTTCCCGATTCTAAAAATGTATGGACATGCAACAGTACCATAAACTCAATTTCATTTAAACCAAGTTTTTTGTAATGCATCATTAATAATTTTGGAATTGCAATACTACCTTGTTCAAACCACTGCAACATGATTTTCTTCTTCATACTTAAACACCTCGCTTTCTAGTATAACACACCTTCTTATATTTCTTTTTGACACAATTCGTCAAAAAAACCTCCCTTTCATATAGGGAGGTATCATTTGAACTGCCTACTCTTATCAAGTAAACAGTTGGCAGAAATTGAAATGAAAGAACTACACTTAGCCTTTCATTTTGTTATTCATAAATGTATGGATACGTTCTAATGCTTTCTCCAATTGTTCAAGTGAAGTTGCATATGATAAACGAACGTTGTTCGGTGCTCCGAATCCTGTTCCTGGAACGAGAGCAACTTTTTCTTCTTCTAACAATGCTTTTGCCCATTCATCAACTGTCTCATAACCAGCTAATGCGACTGCTTCTTTTACATTTGGGAACAAATAGAACGCTCCTTGTGGTTTAATACAAGAGAACCCAGGAATTTGAATCAACTTATCATACACGATATTTAATCGCTCTTCAAATGCTCTGCGCATCATTTCTACAGGTTGTTGATCTCCAGCATAAGCAGCAATCGTTCCGTACTGCGCAATTGAAGTAGGGTTTGACGTACTGTGACTTGCTAAGTTCGTCATTGCCTTAATGAGTTCTTTATTACCTGCTGCATAGCCAATGCGCCATCCTGTCATCGAATGCGATTTTGATACGCCGTTAATAATCAGCGTCTGTTCTTGTAATTCGTTAGAAAGCTGAGCAATTGATGTATACTCTGCCTCGCCATAAATTAATTTCTCATAAATTTCATCAGAAACGATTAAAATGTCGTGCTCTAAGCATACTTGGCCAAGCTGCTGCAACTCTTCTTTACTATAAATCATCCCTGTTGGGTTGCTAGGTGAGTTAATAATTACAGCTTTCGTTTTCTCCGTAATTACTTGACGTAATTGCTCCGGTGTAATTTTGTAATGATTTTCTTCCAAACCATCTACATATATCGGCTCACCACCTGCAAGCTTCACTTGCTCTGGATAGCTTACCCAATACGGAGTCGGAATAATAACTTCATCACCTTCATCAAGTAATACTTGAAACAATGTATATAAAGCGTGTTTTGCACCGTTACAAACAATAATTTGAGATGGTTCATAAGATAAGCCTTGGTCACGCTCGAATTTTTTAATAATTTCTTGTTTTAGCGCAGCTAATCCACCTGTTGGTGTATATTTTGTATAACCTTCTAACATTGCTTTATAAGCAGCATCTATAATATGTGCCGGCGTATTAAAGTCAGGCTCCCCTGCTCCTAAGCCAATCACATCATGTCCTTCCGCTTTTAACGCTTGTGCCTTTGCTGTAATTTCTAACGTTGAAGATGGTGTTAGAGCAGCTACTCGCTTTGCTAATCTCATCCTGAGTTCCCCCTGCACTTATTTTTCAATACTATATCGCTTTAAAAACTTACCATCTTGAAATGCAAGATAATAGTAAGTATAACGATTTTCATCATCAATATATGTAACTTCCCATAATGGAACATTGTTTTCAGCGCCTAATTTTGCTTTGACAAATTGCTTTGGCTTTCGTTCTTTCGCAACAATTTGCAATGCTTCTTTTTCAGAGATACCTTCGCTTGCTTTTTGCACTAGAATATCTCCTTTTTTCTCAGGCACCCAAACGATATATTGTTCTCCTTTTTCATTCACACCTTGTACAACTTCATATGGAGTTTGACCGTTATAATAATCGATTTTTGTCACTTTTGTGAGTTTTGCTTTTTCCTTTGCAATCTCAACTGTTTTCGATTCTTTCGGAATTTTCTTCTCCATAGTCGTATTATAAATGTGCCCCCCGTATAAAACAACTGCAACGATTACAATAAAAATTGCCAAAATCCACTTTTTCATTGTATCACTACGTTCTGTAAATCGTAAATATTGCTGTCTCTTTTTCATTCTCGTCTAATGCTAATCCGAACATGAGATCTTTTTCTTTTAGTGTTCGATTTAAACTATCAACAACCTTATATAAATCCGACGAGTATGTCAGACGCGTCGTTGATAATACTTCAATTTTCTTCTCCATGAAAACTCCTCCGTTACACAAAATTTCTAATTATAGAAGAACGCATTGCGGTTACAATAAGGGTACATTCTTTACAAACCCTGCTTCGTCACCCATCTATTATAGCAGGACATGTTCTTCAAAAAAAGGTTTGAAGTAGAAAACCATTGTATTTCTACATCTAATGTAAGAAAAAATAAAAATTCCTCCTACCCACATGTTACGCCTGAAGCAAATTTGCTTCAGGCGTTAACTTTTACTAATCACTTTATCCCATGATGAAAATTTCACTCTTACTCCATTTTTTCGATTAATTCGTCTAATGGTCCTTCATACAATGGAATGCTTGGAATCGACTGAAGAAATCGTCTTCCATAAAAAGATGCAGTAAGACGACGATCTAACACAAACACTGTTCCTGTATCCGCTGTTGTACGAATAAGACGTCCGAACCCCTGTTTAAAACGAAGAATTGCTTGCGGAAGAGCCAACTGTGTAAATGGATCTTCTCCCTTTTCTTTTAATCGTTCACTTTTCGCTTGCATCATTGGCTGATGCGGTGATGTGAACGGAAGCCGCACAATGACAAGACAACTTAACGCTTCTCCTGGTATGTCAATCCCTTCCCAAAAACTGCTTGTCCCTAATAAAATGGCCTTTTCAAACTCTTGAAACTTTCTAATCATTCGGCTGCGACTACGGTTATGAACACTTTGTGTTAGTAAAAGAAATTCTTCTAATTCATCTGCCTTCTTCAACACTTCAAATACCTCTTTTAACATTTCATATGATGTAAATAAAACAAGCATTCGGCCATTTGTAGTTTTCGCAATCTTCATAATATGTTTAGAAACTGCTCTTACATACTCTTCTTCACTTACATGTTTAATATGAGGAACATCTGTTGAAACCATTAACTTTACTTTCTCTTCATAATGAAATGGTGATGGAATCGTTACTGTATTTGGTGTAAAGTCCACTAACCCAAGCTCTGCTTCTATATAATCAAACGTATCATTTACAGTTAAAGTGGCTGAAGTAAAAATAACGCTTCGTTTTCGTGCCAAAAATTGATCAGCAAATAAATCACTAATATGAACTGGCTGTGCGTATAGAATAGTCGAATGAATGGTTCCTTTCGTTTCAGCCTCCATCCATGTCACATGACTCGTTTCTTCTAAAATAAGCGTCCGTAAAGATTGGGTCATTTTAGAAAGCACTTCAGTAAGGTGCACAAACTCTCCCGTAATCATATGCATGTCCCATTCACTTTGCTTTTGCAACATCTCACCTTGTTTTTCCAATAACGTAAGTACTCGCCCTAACTGGTGTACAAAACGGTCTGTTAATTCAACAATACTACGCCAAAGCTTTCCTCTTTCTTTATTCGCATGATAACGATACATAAGCGGTATATTTCCAGTGGCATGTTCCTGCTTTGTTTTTTGAAATATAAACGTACGCAGCATATGAAAGAGCTCATCTGCATCAAATTTTATTTCTTTTAACATATGATTAATCGTTTGAAAAGTAGAGCGTACAGCAATTTGCGATTGTTTCATCATGTCATACACTTTAGTTAACACATTAGGTGTTTCTAACGTACCAAATCGTGATAAAACGAGTTGAAAATACATGCAAGAAAATTGCTCTCCTAACGCCCTACTTGCCGTTTCTTCAAGATGGTGCGCTTCATCAAAAATAATATGTTCACATGAAGCAAGCAATGGTTCTTTACTTACAAAATCTTGAAATAACAAAGTGTGATTTGTGACTACAACATCTGCAAACAATGCTTTGTTTTTTGCACGTTGATAAAAACAGCGGCTAAACCACGCACTTTGCATCCTACTTGGACTATGAGCATCACTGCAAATTCGCTCCCACAATAGCTTCCCGCCAGCTGGAATATTCAACTCATCTCGATCTCCTGTTTCTGTATCAAGGAGCCATACTAAAATTTTCGCTTTCGTTAATGCATTATCATAATTGTTTTCAATTTCACCCAATGCATGCTCAAATTTATGTAGACACAAATAATGCTTTCTTCCTTTTAACATTGCTACTTCAAACGGAAACGGAAGTATTGTTTTCAGCAATGGAATTTCCTTTGCTAAAATTTGTTGCTGCAACTGTACAGTTTGTGTGCTTATGACTACTGGCTGTTCTTTTTCTTTCGCATAAAAAATACTAGGAAGTAAATATGCTAATGTTTTTCCCGTACCTGTTCCCGCTTCAATTAACGAAAAACGGGAGTCTCGAAGCGCTTCGTAAACCTCATTTATCATAATTTGCTGCCCTTCTCTTTTTTCAAAAGACGGCATTACTTCCCTCAAACGCTGCATCGTTTCAGTTAGAAAAGAAGAAAAATCAGTAGGAGAATCATCTCCAATTTGCAATGTATAATTACGTTTACCTAAAGCAATATTTCTATAAATGTCATATTGTTTCTCATCATCTGACCCATGTATCATTTTATTCAAAATACATGCAGACATAATATCTCCAATGTTACTTTGAAACATATCACTTAATTCATATAGCGATTGCAACGTAACGAGTGGCAAGCTTTCCATTTTAAAAAGTAATTGTAAAAATATCTCTGCTGTCACCATTGCATCACTATCAGCACGATGGGGCTGATCATGGTCGAAACCATATCTTTTTGCTAAATCACGTAATTTATAACTGTCAGCTGTGGGCAATAAAATATGTGCCAGTTCAACTGTATCAATTTTCGAGCATGTTACTTCTGAGAATCCAGCTTGCCGTAATTCTTCTTTTAAAAAATTCCAATCAAAATGAACGTTATGCGCAACAAAGTACGCACCTTGTAATAGTTCAATAATCATCGGCGCCACATCTCGGAATAACGGAGCTTGTCTCACAAGTGTTTCATCAATCCCCGTCAATTCTGTAATAAATGGTGGAATGTCCCGTTCGGGGTTTACAAAAGAAGAGAAAATTTCAAGAATTTCTCCATCCTCTACAACAACTGCTGCAATTTGAGTAATTCTATCTTTCCCATCTTTCCAGGCATTCCCTGTCGTTTCTAAATCGACTACGACATAACGCTTATTCATCAATGACACCTCAATTTCTTACCTTTGCACAACAAAATTTCTATAGTGTTACTATACCACGTTTTCCCTCATCTTAATGGAAAGATACGAAAAATGAAATGATTTTGCTTTCCCATAAGAAAAGCTATCCCTTTTGCAGAGATAGCTTTTCTTATACATTATAAAATCGTGCCTGCTTTTTCCGCTCCAAGCATTTCCACAATTTGATTATTATCATCTAAAACAGCAATTTTCGGGATATGTGTTAGTACCTTCTCTTCTGAAACTAGTCCGTAACAAATAATAATAACTTTATCTCCCGGTTGAACAAGGCGGGCAGCTGCACCATTTAAACAAATAACACCCGTACCGCGTTCTCCTTTTATAACATATGTTTCTAAACGTGCACCATTATTATTGTTCACAATTTGTACTTTCTCATTTTCCACAATCCCTACTGCATCCATTAAATCTTCATCAATTGTAATACTTCCTACATAATTTAAATTTGCTTCCGTTACTGTAGCACGGTGTAACTTCGCTCTCATCATTGTACGAAACATAGTTGCTCCCCCTTATTGAACCGTAAATGTTATATTATCAATTAGTCGTGCATTTTCAAACTTTACAGCGATTGCAATGATCGTGCGTCCGTTTATTTGCTGGGCCTCAGTTAAATCTGGATACGCATATATATCAGCATAATCGACAACACCATGCGTATTCATTTCAATATATTCTTTAATAAAGCGCGTAATCTTTTCTGGACTACGCTCTCCTTTAGCGATTTGCTCTTTCGCTATACATAAACTTTTATATAAATGCGGTGCTTCTTGGCGTTCCCTTTCTGATAAGTAGACGTTACGAGAACTGCGTGCTAATCCATCTTCTTCCCTTACAATATCAACTGGCACAATTGTAACAGGAATATTATAATCAGCAACAAATCCCTCAATAACTGCTACTTGCTGTGCGTCTTTCATCCCAAAATACGCACGATTTGGCATTGTAATATTGAAAAGTTTCATCAATACCGTTACAACGCCAGCAAAATGACCAGGTCGCTGCTTTCCGCATAAAACATCCGTGCGCTTCATGACTTCAATATTCGTTGTTCGCTGCGTGGGATACATTTCTTTGACACTTGGATAAAATAAATAATCTACTTCTACTTCACGCGCTAAACGCTCATCACGCTCAATATCACGCGGATAACGGTCCAAATCTTCATTCGGCCCAAATTGCAACGGATTTACAAATATACTTAACATGACAATATCATTTTCTTTTTTCGCTTGTCTCAGTAACGTCAAATGCCCTTCATGCAAATATCCCATCGTTGGAACGAATCCAACCTTTTTTCCGCTCGCACGAAGCTCACTTGCGATTTGCTGCATCTCTTGCACTGTTGTAAGAATATTCATTACTGTTTTCCTCCGTATAACGCTAAGCATTCTTCTTCTTTCATCGTAAACGAATGTGCTTTCTCTGGAAATTGTCTCAGCTTCACTTCATGAACATATTGTCCAATTCCTCTTACAATTTCTTCTTGTACAGACGTATATTGCTTCACAAATTTCGGAACACGATTCACACCATACGTAATAAGATCGTGATAGACAAGAACTTGACCATCTGTTTTATTACCAGCACCAATACCGATAGTCGGAATCAATAGTTGATTTGTTACAAGTTCCGCTAATTGCATCGGTACACACTCTAATACAAGGGCAATTGCTCCTGCCTCTTCACATTTTTTCGCATCTTCAAGCAATTTTTTCGCACTTTCTGCATCTTTCCCTTGCACTTTGTAGCCACCTAGCACACCGACAGATTGCGGAGTTAATCCGAGATGAGCTACAACTGGAATACCTGCATTCGTAAGGAAACGAATGATTGATACAACTTCATCTGCGCCTTCAACTTTTACAGCGTGCGCCCCGCTTTCTTGTACAATGCGGCGTGCGTTATGCATCGTTTCTTGCAGTGAAACGTGATAAGACATAAATGGCATATCCGTTACAACAAATGTATTTTTTGCACCGCGGCGCACTGCTTTTGTATGATGAATCATATCATCAACTGTTACTGGAATTGTTGAGTCATAGCCGAGCACAACCATTCCAAGCGAGTCTCCAACTAAAATCATATCAACTTCTGCTTCTTCAGCAAACTTTGCTGATGGATAATCATACGCAGTTACCATCGCAATAGGCTCATTTTGTTCTTTCATTTTCAAAAAATCCGTCACAGTTTTCACAAATTTCTCCTCCTGTACCTGGAGAGAGGAGATGGCCGGATGAAAAAACATATAAAAAACCCTTCTGACCGTAAAAAGGCAGAAGGGTAGTATCATTCGGCAATATTCATCCCTCTGTCCCAGTCCTATTTTGGATCAAGGCAGAACCACATGTTTATTTTGATTTTCCCACATAGCGGTGCAGTTCCTATTGATACTGCCCATATTCGCCCTTATTATAACAAATAGCAAAACATAATTGCTATACTTTTCTAAAAAAGAAAATCATTTTTTCACATACAATAGCCCTTCGCTTCTTTTTAAGCAAAGGGCTATATATTGATGCTAATTTAATGAACAATGAGACTTCGTTTTTCATAATCACCAAAGAAAAGAAGTGAAAAATAGCTGCTCAACGTTTTACTTTACTTCAATATCAGCGGAATGAATATGATGTACGACCCCGTCTTGATCTTCAAGTATAAGGACACCATCAGCCGTAATCCCTTTTGCAATTCCCATAATTATATTTGTCATCGTACGCGCTGTAATTTCTTTTCCGATACTCACAGCGTAACTCTCCCAAAGAAGCTTAATAACTGAAAAACCACGTTCTAAATATTCTTTATATAGCTTTTCCATCTGTAAGAAAATTTGCTGCATAAGTTCAGCTCGTACAATCGTTTTTCCGGATTCAATTGCTAAAGAGGTGGCAATGTGCTGGATATCTTCAGCAAAATGCTCTTGCTTTTGATTCACATTAATGCCAATTCCAATAATAACAGCATTAATTTTATCAGGATCTGCTTGCATTTCTGTTAAAATGCCAACAACTTTCTTCCCATTAATTAAAATATCATTCGGCCATTTAATGCCGACGGAAAGATTTGTGCATTTTTCAATTGCCTGCGCTACGCTAACAGCAGCTAACAATGTTAATTGCGGTGCTTGATGAATCGGAACTGTTGGGCGTAAAATAACGCTCATCCAAATTCCTGTCCCTTTTGGTGAATGCCATTTTCTGCTTAATCGGCCACGACCTGCTGTTTGCTCCTCTGCAACAACAATCGTTCCTTCAGCCGCTCCTTCATAAGCAAGACGAGCTGCGATTTGCTGTGTAGATGTTACCGACTCTTCAAAGTATACCGTTCTGCCTAAAAACTCTGTTTGTAAACCAAGCTGAATTTCATTTGCCGTTACTTTGTCCGGTTTACTTGCAATGCGATAACCTAGGCGTCGTACAGCCTCTAACTCATATCCTTCTTCCCTAAGAACCTCCATATGTTTCCATACGGCTGTTCTTGAGCATCCAAGCTTCTCGCTAATCGTTTGTCCCGATAGAAATTCACCATTAGCTTCAGAAAAGATTTGCAATAACTGTTTTCTTATAGCAGATTGCATCTATGCAGCCACTCCTTTATACACTCTTTCTCATTTTTTAATCGTCCATATACGACTTCTTCTTCAATTTTTTGCAATGCATTAGCAACCCACGGTCCCGCCTGTTCCTTTGACCATGATAATAAATCATTCCCGCTGACTTGCAATTGTTGACGATTACAAATTGGTAAATCATCATATACTTTCCCTATATGCTCAACATTCGAATTTAAATATGTATTCATGATTCCTTCATATACGCGCTCTGCCATAACGGCAACATCTTTCCCAGCTTTATATAATAAACATGCATCCCACTCTTGTTTTTCTCGCGCTTTTACATATAATAAAACAGATACAATTTCCTTTATTTTTTTATTCGAAAATTTCCATTGTCGCAAAAAAACAGATGGATGTTCTTCCCTAACGCAATATAGAAAGAACGCCCATGCTTCAATGTCATTTTTAAAAAAGCTCCAATCATGTTTCGCTGCTTTTGAGATGAAGTCCCCGCACATTTGTAAATAAGGTAAGTGCTCATATAATTTTGTTTCTACCAATAACTGAAGCGCTTTTGCACAATGTGTACCGACAAGTAACTTTTCAAATTCAACTGCAATTCTTTCAATTGCGATATGTTCCAGTAAATGTCCGTATTCTATAGTGGCTTGTTTTGTTCCTTCTTCTATTGTAAAACCTAGTGTACTAACAAAGCGAATGCCGCGCATCATTCGCAAGGCATCCTCTTGAAAACGGTCTACTGGATTCCCGACAGTTGCAATTTCCTTCTTCACAATCGCTTCTTGTCCACCAAATAAATCAACTATTTCTCCCGTTTCTTTCATAGCAATTGCATTCATTGTAAAATCACGGCGCTGTAAGTCCTCATCTAACGAACGAACAAATTGCACACTGCTAGGACGCCTGAAATCTTCATAATCTCCTTCTGTTCGAAATGTTGTTACTTCATATGGAATGTCTTCTTGTAAAACAATAACTGTCCCGTGTTCAATTCCAACAGGAACATGACGTGGAAATAGACGCATTACATCTTCTGGCAAAGCTGATGTCGCAATATCGATATCACCAATTGGTCTACCAATGATAGAATCGCGCACGCTCCCACCTACAAAATACGCTTCAAAGCCGTTTTGTGTTAACGTCTTAATAATTGAAGACGCTTGTTTAAATCGTTTCATGTTTGTCATCCCTTAATATGTCATAATAAATTGCTTCATATTGCGAAACAATCTTTTCTGAGCCAAATTGCTCATACGCCACTTGCATGGAACGCTTGGCCATTTTAGCATGTAATGCATCATCTTGAAGAAGCTGTATTGCTTGCTGCGAGGCGCCTTCTATATCTCCTATTTCACATGTATATCCCGTTTCTCCGTGTTGAATGACTTCAGGAATTCCGCCAATACGTGTACCAATACAAGGGACACCGCACGCCATTGCTTCCAGTAATACGAGTCCAAAACTTTCTTTTTCAGACAACAGCAGCATGAGGTCGCTCATTGCCAGAAGCTCTGCTACATTATCTTGTTTTCCTAGAAATAAGACCCTGTCCTCAATTCCTAACTGCTTCACAAGATGAACAATCGTACAAAACTCAGGACCGTCACCAACAAGTAATAATTTTGTTTTTACTTGTTTTACAATGAGGGCAAATGATTTCACAACATCATGAACACGCTTTACCTTACGAAAGTTCGAAATATGAATGAGTACTTTTTCGTCTTCTTGTATTCCATATTCTTTTCGTAACTGTGACATATCTCGCTGAAAATACACACGCTCATCAATAAAATTATAAACTGTTTCAATTTCTTTTTGCGTGCCTATTAATTCATACGTTTCTTCAATAAGTGAGTGTGATACGGCCGTCACAACATCCGATTGTTCAATTCCAAAACGAATTAAATTATTTAGAGAAGGATCAGACCCTAATACAGTGATGTCTGTTCCATGCAATGTTGTTACAATTTTAATATTCTCGCCAATCATTTGCTTCGCCAAATATGCGCAAACTGCATGTGGAATTGCATAGTGTACATGCAGTACATCCAGCTTTTCTCTCTGCGCTACTTCTGCCATTTTACTTGCTAACGCTAAGTCATACGGAGGGTATTGAAAAACAGAATATTGATTCACTGTCACTTCATGAAAATAAATATTCGGATACACTTTATTTAAACGAAATGGTAATCCTGATGTAATAAAATGAATTTCATGTCCGCGCTCCGCTAATAATTTTCCTAATTCCGTCCCAACCACTCCAGAACCGCCAACAGAAGGATAACAAGTAATCCCTATTTTTAATTTCATTTTTCTCCCCCTATTAAATCTTCATCTAATAGAATTGGTCTTTTGCTCATAAACCCTTCTGCATACTTCACGCCAACTTCTTTTCCAAACATTTTCTCCCGTGCTACAACTGTCTCTACATATCCTTCCGTCAACGGAGTAATCACACCGTCCGGTCCTTTTGTAAACTGACTTTCATACGCTTCTAGCGCAGCAATCTTATCAGAAATATAAGAACTAGTATCGATACAAAAATCCGGTTTATGAAAACCATTAATCATGTAGAAATAGAGTGATTGTACCCGATGCGGCGCAATTTCCGGCATATATTTACGAATTCCTGCTGAAAATATAGCTTCTTCTACAAGTTTTGCACAGTTTGCATGATCCGGATGACGATCTTCATAAAATGGTACGAACACAAGCTGCGGTTTATATGTACGGATGATCTTCACAATCTCTTGAATATACTCTTCCTTCATATAAAGGCCTCGATCTGGTATCGCTAGGTTCATACGCTTCTGTACACCAAGTATGCGAGCTGCTTCTATCGCTTCTTGTTTTCTAAGCTCCACTGTTCCGTTAGAAGAAAGATCCGCCTCTGTTAAATCACAAATTCCAACTTCATACCCTTGTTTCGTATATTTTACAATCGTACCTGCCATGCCGATTTCAACGTCATCGGCATGGGCACCAAAAGCTAATATATGTAATCCGTTCATGTTATTCCCCTCATTTTCGTAGCTTTCGATAATCTAAATCGCCTCGCTCTAATGCATGCATTAAAAGCTCCGCACTTGCCATATTCGTAGCAAGTGGAATGGAGTATACATCACACAAGCGAAGAAGTGCATTTACATCGGGTTCATGCGGTTGTGATGTCAATGGATCACGGAAGAAGATCACCATGTCTAAATCGTTTTTTGCAATCATTGCACCAATTTCTTGATCTCCACCAAGCGGACCGGATTGATATCTTGTCACAGACATACCTGTCGCCTCCATAATTCGAAGACCTGTCGTTCCTGTTGCAAACAACATATGTTTCTCTAAAATAGGCTGGTAGGCATACGTAAACGAGACCATATCATTTTTCTTTTTATCATGGGCAATTAAGGCAATCTTCATCTTCACTTTCTCCTTTAGTCAATAATATTTTCTAAACCATATACAAGATGATCTAAGTTCATCACTGTTTCAATAGAAAGTTTTACTCCTGACATAAATGATGCACGGTTAAAGGAATCATGGCGAATTGTTAACATTTGTCCATCTCCGCCAAATAGTACTTCTTGATGCGCAATTAATCCTGGTAAACGTACGCTATGAATATGGATACCATCAACATTTGCACCGCGTGCACCTTCTAGTTGTTCTGTTTCATTTGGATGCCCTTGCTGTTTTGGCTCACGATTTTGACGAATTAAATCCACTGTTTTCACAGCTGTGCCAGACGGAGCATCTAATTTTTGGTCGTGATGTAATTCAATAACCTCAACATCTTGGAAATATTTCGCTGCCATTTGCGAGAATTTCATCATTAAAACAGCTCCAACTGCAAAGTTTGGCGCAATGATCGTACCAACTTGTTTTTCTTTTGCATTTTCTGTTAAATGTTGTAATTCTTCTTCTGTAAAACCTGTTGTTCCGATAACAGAACGAATGCCTCGCTCTACTGCAAGTGTTACATGTTTTTTTCCAATTTCCGGTGTTGTTAAATCTAGTAAAACATCGGCTTCTACTTCATCTAAACAAGTATGTAAATCTGTATAAATTGGAGCATCTATGTTAGGTAATCCAGCAATATCAGAAATTTTCTTTCCACCATGTTTATAATCAACAGCAGCAACTAAATTGAAATGCGGTGTTCTTTCCATAAGAAGTACCGCCTCTTGTCCCATACGTCCTCTTGGCCCTGCAATAATTACTTTAATCTCTTTCATTTCTCTTTCTCTCCCTCTTCTTTACGCGTCCAGCGATCTTTATCACGCGTATTAAACTTTTCCATAACTATATTATGAGCCGTTTCTAAATCAATGTTTAAACTATTTGCCATGCAAATCATCACAAATAACACATCGCCAAGCTCTTCTTCAATTGTACGCTCTTTTTCTGTGCTTTTCTTTGGCTTTTCACCATAATAATGATTAATTTCTCTCGCAAGCTCTCCCATCTCTTCTGTCAAACGAGCTAGCATCGCCAGCGGACTAAAGTATCCTTCTTTAAATTGACCAATATATGCATCTACTTCCTTTTGCATATCTTTCATTGTTTTTTGTTCCATGTTATTCACCTCTAATCCTTCCATTATCATGTTAGCCAATTCATAACGATTTGACAAATGTTATCGCTTATTTATCGCATTTTTGAGGATACTGATTCCCTTCTGACTTTGAAAGGACGATTCCCTCTTTCTCCATGCTTACTATGTGTGAAGTTTTCTTGCCAATTTTTCTATATATTACGTATACTATCCATAAGAACAAGCTAAGATCATTACTACATACTAGGGGGATTCGCATGAAATTAAATTTAAAAATGAAAAACATTCTTTTCATTCTAGTTGGTTCTGCTATTTTCTCATTTGGCATCGTCAATATTAATATTGAAAACCATTTAGCAGAAGGCGGTTTTACTGGGATTACATTGCTGCTTTACTTTCTATTTTCACTGGATCCTTCCTATACAAACTTACTCTTAAATATACCAATCTTTTTTATCGGTTGGAAAATGCTCGGTCGTGCAACATTTTTGTACACATTAATTGGGACATTTAGTGTTTCATTATTTCTTTGGGTTTTCCAGCGTTATGATGCGTTAAATTTACATTTAAACTTACAAAATGATATGACACTTGCCGCTTTGTTTGCTGGTTTATTTATCGGGGTTGGATTAGGGATTATTTTCAAGTATGGCGGCACAACAGGTGGTGTTGATATTATTGCACGGTTAGCACATAAATATATCGGCTGGAGTATGGGAAAAACGATGTTTATGTTTGATGCCGTTGTCATTATCTTATCAATCCTTACATATTTATCATACCGAGAAGGAATGTATACATTAGTTGCTGTCTTTATCGGTGCAAAAGTCATTGATTTTATGCAAGAAGGAGCCTACGCTGCAAAAGGAGCAACAATTATATCTGAGAAAAATGATGAAATTGCCGAAAAAATTTTATCAGAGATGGACCGCGGAGCAACTTTCTTAAAAGGAATCGGTACATATACAAAAATGGAACGACACGTTTTATATTGCGTGGTTGCAAAAAATGAAATTGTAAAACTGAAAAGTATTATTACATCTGTTGATCCTCATGCTTTCGTTGCAGTAAGTGACGTACATGACGTAGTTGGTGAAGGATTTACGCTGGATGAGAATAAAAACCCGTTACATAATTAATGAAGAAGATTCTTCGAAATCACTCATTTTTTTCTAAACAAAAGACAAGAAAAGCTTTCGAATATGAGAGCTCTTCTTGTCTTTTTGAATTTTAAAAGAAAAATTTTGTTTTTTGTTATCCTAAAAAGCCTTCATTGAGTTACTTTACCCGTCGTACTTTTAGAATTCTTATGACTTCAAAAACTAATTATTACTATATTGAACTATTTTTTTATTGTATTATATTTCCTAGAGATTATATATTAAGTTAGGGAGTGGGACTATTTGACTACTGAGACTCTTATGTTATCAAGTAAAGAAATATATGTATTAACTAGTATGTTAATCATGAAACAATGATTGGAATCATGATAGCAAACAGGATTCGGTAAAAGGTCGAATTAAATCTGGAATCGAAATTATATTAAATAAAATCTTTTAATTTTCTTGGGAGATGAATATGGAAAAATATCACGGAAAAAGCACAGAACAAATTATTCAAACATTGATGCCCTTTAGTGTTAGATCAAGTGTCATTATGGTGTGGGTTGTTATTAACTTTATGATCTTAACACCATTTTTATTTCCTCCGACCTTTACCATATATTTATATGTAATTTTACCTTTTCTTTTGATATCTAATATATGGGGTATTTGGTTATTTTTTTATAAACCACATGAGTTAAGATTAGTACATATATTATATAATGGATTCATGGGAGCAACTTTTTCTTTCGGAAGTTTTATAGTGATTCAAAAGTTTGCTTATACTTTTATTAAGATTGAAACACCACTTTTTTTTATTGTTACTTTTTCGCTTTACATTTTTACAATTTATAAACTAATCTCTCTTGGGATAACAAGTTTTTTAAGACGATTAAACAATGAGGAAACAAACAACATAAAAATTTCTCCAATTGTTTATTTTTCAGGACTAGGATATATTATTGGACAGATATGTATAGGTTCATTATCGCAAAATGGTTTAGCAATCCTCTTAATTTTAGTCTTTTCTTTCCTGGCTGTTGTGTTTGGTATATATGGTGTATATCTTTATTTTTATTTTGACCTAAAAAAGCAACAAAACAAGTTAGATTCCTTTAATTCTTAACTTGAGTTGAGCAAAATCCCTTACACATATTTGCAAATGAAAAAGTGTATAAAAAGAGAGATAAACAAATCCCTTCGGTAGAATAAAAGCGCCAACCCATAGTTAGCCATTATCGATGACTCCATTTGTCAGAAGACTCAGCCTTTTTCATAAGCTGAGTCTAGTATTGAGGCTTGCAAATTTCATTTCTCTCACACCGAAGGAAAATCTGTTTTGGAAAGGGTTATTGGCAAACTGGTTAGATGAAGAAGTGGATAAGAATTAGATAAAATCTTTTAATTTTTCATGAGGTGCATAATGGACAAATATAACGGCAACAACATAGATGATTGTATACGAATATTGATACCATATGATATAAGAAATATTATCGGGGCCTTCGTATGGTTTTTTATGAATTTTTTGCTACTCATCATTCTATTCATATTTCCGCCGTACAGTATATACTCTTACACGGCTCTTCCGTTTTATGTAATATGTAATCTATGGGGAATTTGGATTTTGTTTTATAAGCCTCGGCAGCCTCAATTGCAACATTTACTATATTCCGGATTTGTTGCATCTAGTATTTCATTGTGCAGCTTTATAGCTGTTCAAAAATTAGCTTACGAATTCGTAGAACTAGAATCACCTTTATTTTTCATCCTATCGCTGATAGCATATGGTTTAGTTGTTTATAAATCCGAGTTATTCTGGATTAAATATTCTACAGCCCGCTTAAGGAGAATAACTGATGAAGATGTAAAAGTTCCTAAAATAGTACTCTTTTCAAGTTTAGGCTATATTATCGGTCAAGTTAGTATTGGTTTTTTAAGCCAAAAATCTATGGCGATCGTGCTGATCATTATCCTTTCATTTATTTCAATTGTTTTCCTGGCTCTAAGTACACATTTGTATTTTTATTTTGATTTCAAAAAACAATTCATTACTTCAGGACATTCAAAAATAGTACATCCTCAAAAGAAACCTAAACTTACAAGAAAACAAAGAAGACAATCCATGGCTTCAAGGCATGTCAACATACCACATTCCAAAAAAATCCTAAACTTACAAGAAAAGAAAGAAAACAATAATATTTGATTATGAAACAATAGAATAACTATAAAGAAGGCAACTTAACATATAAATGCCAATAAAAAAACCAACACACCCCCTCTCTTTTTAGGGGGAGAGAGCATCTGGCCGTGCATAGAAGCGGCTAGAGCCTTTTCCTGCCACATGCCATGTTTTAAAAAAAGGAGAAAATGAATGTAAATTCTATTGTATTTCGATAGCAGCGACTTAGATATCGAAAAATCAAACTAAATATGCTCCCTCAACTTTTCTAAATCCTCATAAATCAAATCCAATAAACTGCGATTATAAAAAATGGAAGCGGGGTGAAATGTCGGGAAAATTGTATAGGTTTTCTCTGTCCACGTATAGGTTGTGCTATTAGGATCTGCTAGTCGCCGAACAGGTTGCGTAAATATTTGACCATGCATCTCTGACACCTTTTTGTCTGAACCAGCTAAACGTTTCAGTGCAATGTTTCCTAGTGTAACAATAATAGGTGCATAAATATGCTCAATTTCGTAATCTAAAATCGAAGCATGAGCAAGTATTTCCTGCTGATTTGGCGTACGATTATATTTACGCTTCACGATTTCTCCGTTCCGTTCTCGTTTCTCCCCCCATTTATATGGCCGGCTACGCACTGCACTCGTAATGTATACTTCTTCTCTTGTTACACCAATCCGTTTTAAAAAATCCATAAGCTGCTTACCAGCTCTTCCGCTAAAAGGTATCCCGTTATAAATTTCTGTTTCGCCCGGTGCTTCTCCCACAAGCATCATTTTTGGATTTTGTGGCCCCTGTCCATATACAAAGCCTTCAACAGGATAGGGAGACATTCGCTCTCTCGCTTGCTTTACTAATAGCTCTGGATATTTCATGTTTATCACCTCTTTCATGTTATACTTTCATCTTTTATCCTGTTATAATCATGAAAACAAAAATACAAAATAAAAAGGCTATCAAATTCGATAGCCTTTAATCATCATTACGTTGCATTCCTGTATAAATTAATACAAGACGAAGCAGTTCAAATACTGCAACGGCCGCTGCTGCGACATACGTAAGAGCTGCTGCATTTAATACTTTACGAGCTTGACCATATTCGTCCGTTGTTACAATACCAAGCGCTTCAATTTGCTTCATTGCCCGTTTTGATGCATCAAATTCAACTGGTAATGTAACAAGCTGGAATAATACCCCGCCTGCTATCAAAATAATTCCTAATAACAACAAATTTGCCATATGCGCAAACATACCAATCATAATAAAAACCCACGACATGTTTGAGCCAAAATTTGCGACAGGAACAAGTGCATGACGGAAACGCATAAAGTTATAATCTTTTGCATCTTGAATCGCATGCCCAACTTCGTGTGCAGCTACCGCTGTACCAGCAACAGAATGACTATAATAGTTGTTCGTCGATAAACGAACTGTTTTCGATCTTGGGTCATAGTGGTCCGATAAATGCCCTGGCGTTTCTTCTACCGCTACATTGTACAAACCATTCTCATCTAAAATCTTACGAGCCACTTCCGCTCCGGTCATACCAGAAGTTGAATACACTTGTGAGTATTTACTATATGCGCTGCGTACTCTAGATTGTGCATACATCGGTATGATCATGATGATAGCAAAGTAAATCAAGTAAAAACCCATCATGAACCTCCCATAAAATTTTGTTGTATAGTAATAACCATTCTATTTTCTTCCCATAACATTGTCAACAAAGAAACCTTACAACATCGTTTCTATATTTCACTTCGTTTGAAAACAAACTTATCTATTTTTTGAATGCAGTGTACTTTTTTGTTTCTCTTTTTCTCCTTTATATTTTCTCCAACCAACATACGTTAATGTAAAAATAATAATACCTCCTGTTACAGTCATAAACCATATAAGCGAAGAATCTATCTCATCCTTTTTCGCCGTGCGAAAAATTTTCTTCATGTCATCTTTTATAATCTTCACTTGTGTTTGGCCGCTCTTATTTCGGATCATCATATGACGAAATTCGTCTAGATACGACAAATGAGAATTCACACGTTGCAACTGTTCCTCCGGTAAGGCAAGCATTAAACTTGGATAAATAATATCAAATTCGTGCAAAAATACATTTAATGCTTGTTGAAAACGATCATGTTCTTCCTTTTGCATTGCATTTTCCATTTTTCCAAATGTACTCATTATATTTTCTTCCCGTTCCATCCAAAGCGGCTGATATTCTGATATTTCAGCATCTAACACAAGACGAAGTGCGAGCACATCATCTATTTTAATTTGTTTATCAGTTCCTTGTCCTTCTAATGATTGTAATGCTCTATCATAAGCAAGAGAAATCACGCGAATATGCTCCGGTGCTATTTTCTTTTTTTGATTGACCGTTAAAAATTGCTTTGAAAAATATGTTAACAGTTGCGTCGCTTTGTCATACTCTTCTTGTTTTACAAATAGGAGCGAGTCATCTAATAATCCATTTAGCTCATTCCATGTAGCTGCATATATCCGAATAGGAAACAATATAAACATAAACGCTATGATTCCAGCTAATACTTTTTTCATTCTTGTCCCCCCTATAGCTTCTAGTTCAATATATGAACTAGTGGACAAGAATAGACCTTGAACCTATCCCGATTAAAGTGAGAGGTTTATGTTATCAAATAAAAGTTAATATACAATATTCCCCACCGATTTTTGGTAATTTTATTTTAGCTGTTGTAACCTCCTACATGCAATCCTCTCTTTTTCATAAAAAAACGATATAGAAAATAACAACAAGCACTCCCAAACAAAATAAGTAATAAAATGATACAGGCAGCATGCATAAAGAATTGCTCTGGTAACATACGAATAATCGGATCAGTCTCTGGATCAAACAACCAATAATCGTTTTGGAAGAGAAGTTTATGAAAAAATACAAAACTCTTTTCAAAATTGATTGCGATTGGGAGTATGAGTACGATTGGAAATACAATTGTAAGAACCCCTGCATACAACAAAAACTTTTCTTTTTGTTTCCGTATAAGATAGACTCCCCCGCTAAAAGAGATACAAATACTTATATACATAGCATATTGAATTGCAACAAGAATATTTTTCACATCAACAAAATGAATTCTTCCCTTCTCGGACATATCTAAAGTTGGGAAATGTAATGGTTTATTATAAAAAGGAGAAAAATAAGTAATAAGCGCATTATAATTTTGAATAATTACTTCTTTTGTCATACTTGCTGTTTCAGGAATATTTAACATATCAATCTCTATGTAATAAATTTCTTTCCCATATACAACACACATGACTGCTATTGAAAAAATACAAAAGGCGATACAAAAAGGAACAATGCATAATAAGACTCCATTCCAAATTTTTGAATATACGCTATGTGAACTCATTCATCTTCCCCATTCCCTATTTTTTATTTATCCCGCTTTAACGGGCAGTAAGAACCCCACCTCAAGATACAAAGGGAAACAAAGAAGATAGTTGGGAGGGGTAACTGCCCATAAAAGCCCGATTGGTTCAACTAACCATCAGTGGGGGATAACCCGACCCCCACTGATGGAAGTTTCACTTTATAAAGAAAACGTTAGTCTTTTCTCTCTTAGACAAAAATAATATGTAGTAGCTAAAACAACGATACTAAGCCAAAATGTAAAATAGCCAATTTGTCGGTCATACATATACATGACACTATATTTCGGCATTTGTCCCCATAAATAATCCACAACATCATTATGCAATGTCCATATAACTGCAATAATAAAATGCCAATATTTCATTCGATAAAATGGTGCGTATAAAAGTCCTTGTACAGCCATTGCAAGATGAAAAACAATGAGTGTATATCCTTCTATTCCAATATAACCGGTTATAATAAGAGTTAATACATTTACTACAACTGCCCAAATCCCATATTTGACCAATGTCACAACTGCTAACGCTTCCATTAGACCCCAATTTTTCTTTTGTATAAACGCAATTAATACAAAAACAAAAAACAAACTTGCAGTCGGACTATCTGGAACAAACGGCCAAAAAATAGCCGGCGTTTCTATCAATTGGCTTTTATACCAAATGTATCCGTAAATCGTCCCCAAAATATTAATAATAAGCAAAAGCCATAGAAAAGAACGTTGTCTTAATAACAAATATATAAACGCCAAAATGTAAATACCTCAACTTTCCAAAAATGAACATCACTTTGATGCATGAATCGTAACAAGAATGCATCGGGCTACAATCCCACACTGATAAAAGTTTTACTTTATTATAGCAAATTCCTTGCTCAAAATAGAAAAACTGACTACAAAGTTGTAGTCAGTTTTTCTATTTTGAACAGTAAGACCCCCACTAATGGAAGTTTCACTTTATTTTTTGTTATATTTCTCAATAAATGCCGATAGTTTCTTCAACTCTTCATCTGTTCCTTTAAAAACACCTTTTGGCATTGCACCTTTTCCATCTTTTGCAATTTTCGCAATTTCTTCTGGCTTTAATGTCAAGTTTTGCAATGCTGGTGCAGCTGCTCCCCCTTGCAAGTTTTCACCGTGACATGTTAAACATGTATTTTTTTGCATAATTTTATAACCGTCATCATTCTTATCAACTTGTACTGTTTTTACAATTGCACCTTGCTTTTTCGCTGCTGCCCAGTCATGCGTAGCAACAGATTCCCACGTTAGGAAAACGATGGATGCCAACGCTAAAAGCATAAATCCTGTTGCAACTGGACGTTTAAACGGACCGCGTTCTGGCCCCCGGTCAAGAAATGGAGCAAGTAATAATGCGCCAAATGCGATGCCTGGCATAATAAATGCGCCAATGACCGTATACGGACCAGATGCATAAGAATACTTTAACAATTGATACAGAAATAAGAAATACCAATCTGGAAGTGGTATATATCCTGTATCTGTAGGATCTGCAATTCTTTCTAGTGGCGATGGATGCGCTACCGTCAAACAAAGATAACCAATTAAAAAGACGGCACCAACCATCCACTCTTTTAATAAAAAGTTTGGCCAAAACGCTTCTGTTTTGCCTGGATATTCTGAATAATCTTTCGGAATATTCGGTTTTCTGACAGCAGGTACTCGCGAATCTCCGACAAACTTCATCCCTTTGCCGCGATGCATAGTCTCCCTCCTTTAATTATGTTCTGTTCTCCCTTTAAATCAAATAACATCTTATAGTGGACCAGAAATACCTTGTTTGCGAATCATGATGAAGTGAACTGCCATTAATCCTAGAAGTGCAGCTGGCAAGAAGAATACGTGAATAGCAAAGAAGCGAGTTAATGTTTGGGCACCGACAATTTCGGAGTGGCCGGCAAGCAACGTTTTTACATAAGGTCCAATAAGTGGTGTTTGTTCTGCAATTTGAATCCCTACTTTTGTTGCAAATAATGCCTTCATATCCCATGGTAATAAATATCCTGTAAAACCTAATCCTAACATAACAAAGAAAATAAGAACTCCGACAATCCAGTTTAATTCACGAGGCTTTTTATAAGCACCTTGAAAGAAAACTCGAAGTGTATGTAAAAACATCATCACGATAACGAGACTCGCTCCCCAGTGATGCATACCGCGAACAATTTGTCCATATGCCACTTCATTTTGTAAGTAATAGACAGATTCCCACGCATTTTTAATATCTGGTACATAATACATTGTCAAAAACATTCCTGATAAAATTTGAATGACAGTTACAAAAAATGTAAGACCACCAAAACAGTAAACAAAGGCAGAAAAGTGATGCGCTGGGTTTACATGTTCCGGCACTTCATGGTCTGCAATATCGCGCCACAAAGGCGTAATATCAAGCCGTTCATCTACCCAATCATAAATTTTATTTAACATCTACTTTGCACCCCCTTGTGGCTTCGCTTTACCTAAATAAAGCGTTCCATCTTTCACCTTTGACTCATACACATCAAGCGGCGCAAGTGGTGGTGTTCCCTTTACGTTCTTTCCGTCTTTCGTATAACGCCCCCCGTGACACGGACAATAAAATTGATTTGGATGTGACTTGTCCGAATTCCAGTTTACTGTACACCCTAAATGCTTACAAATTGGAGAGAATGCTACAATGTCTCCGCTTTCCTCTTTGTGTACCCAAGCTGACTTTGGTTCTTCTGATTTATACCAACCGTCAACTTGTTTTACCTTAAAATCGAAGCGTTTCGGTTCAGCCGTAATATCTTTCACTTGCGCGACTGCAACCATCTCCCCCCCTGCTTCTTTTCTTAGAACTGGGTCAAGCGCAAAACGCGTCATTGGCATTAAAATCCCTGCCGCCATAAATCCTCCTACACCGGTAAGAGTGTAGTTTAAAAACTGTCTTCTTGACACCCTATGTTCTCTCTCACTCACGAAAATTTCCCCCCTCTATCAGAAATTGTCCCCCGTGAAAAATTGAAATAAAAGATAAAGACTAGGACACTATCATGATATAATACCCTACTACATTGGTCAATATCATACTAATCCCAATTATTAAAACCTTCTATTAATTATTTATTTTCCCATTTTTCAGTTAATATTTCCATAATATTTTTTATTTGCGCATGAATTATTTCTCTTTTCGCTTGATCACTGAGCTGTTCTAGCGGTAGTGCTGGTAGGCAAAATAATTGTTCTGTTAAGTCGTATTCAAATTCTTTCCAAGAAAAGTCACCCGTAATTAACGCAATATGCTGCAAACCTCTCTCTTTTAAATAGTTCGTCCAATCAAGTAGACGTTGCCTCTCATTTGCACACGCTCCTTCTACATACGTAAATGCTGGTAATAAGAATACTCTACCTTTATACTCCCTCTCTAGCTCTCTAGTTAAAGCTGAAATAAATTCTCCTTCTACAGCAGCTGCTTTCATTTCCTTTTCAAATGAAATTGAAAGCAGCGGTATAATTCCTGTATCAATATATTCTCTTGTTTTTTCGTATTGTACTACATCTGCTACAGCCCATTGCACACTCAATAGCCCCCTTTTCCTCTTATTCCTACTCTAACAAACTATATGACTTATATGTTAAAAAATTGAAATGAAAACATATGATTACAAAACAGTTTACTTTATTTCTATTAAACCATACAGATAAAGGTAAAAAAAGAAAAACCATCTATAAAAGACGGTTTTTCTTTGGAATAGTCTAAAAATTGTCAAAACTAACTTTCACAGAGAAATTTATAAGCGTTTTAACTCGCCTGTTAACCTGCGAAACGCTTCTTCATCTTGAGTATCAAGTGCCTCGTCAATTCGTTTCAAAAGTCGTTCTTTCCGAAATGAATATACACTTTCCTCTAAGAATCGCTCTGCTAATAAACGATCTTTTTCATTTACTTCGATATTCTTCGGTAAATATGGATTTTCTTCTAACACCGCAACATAGTTCGCATTTTGAAAAGATGACTTAAAGTTAAGCTGAATATAAATATCTTCATCTCTGTTTAAGCGAATATCATGAAAGGATTTTTCCGCATCAGTCGTCATTACATTTTGTTTATAAAAATGAAACGGTAAATCTTTCACACAATTTGCTGACATCACCAGCCCACGCGGACAATATTTCGCATGCTCTACAAAATGCACCTTATCCATTAATTGATCGTGACTCATTAAATAATTTAAAATCCAAACACATTCTCGCTGTTTCAGTTGATAATTATTTAAAAACCATTTTACGAAATCTTTCTTTTCGTTCACAGAAACAGGGGTATTCATCGCACTTAATCCCTCCTCTGCCCTTCTTTTTTCTTTTTACATTCAAGAAGCAGCATTAAGTTTCCTTCCAACTTAAGAAAAATCTTCTAAATTATATAATAATTCTTCGATATGCGTTTGCGTTGGATCTAGTTGTAATAAACGTATAAATACTTCTTTCGCCTCTTTTCGCAATCCCTCTTCTAACAAGAAGTAGCCGTACTCCTCTAAGAAGTCTGGATGATTCTTAAAAGAAGTATATGCACTTTGGTAATGTTTTAATGCATCTGAATACAATTCTAATTGTTTTTTCGCATAAGCAATATCCCAAAGTAATTGCGTGTCCATTTCTCCGTTATCAATAGCTTTTTCTACAACAGTAATAATCTCTTCATACCTTTCTTCTTCCTTTAAGATGTATGAATATTTCAATGTAGCACCTAGATGTGCAGGATCAAGCTCTAACGCTTTTTTTAGCGCATCTTCCGCTTCATTTCTTCTCCCTAGTTTCACTGCAATGTTAGCAAATTCTACATAAAACGGTATCGATAATTCATCAATTTTTATTCCTTCTTGAAGCGTTTCATAACTCTCCTGAAGCATTCCTTCTTTTTCATAGCATTTCGCCAAATACATATATAAAGAGGCATACTCTGGATCTAACTCTTTTAATTCTTCCCATACACTGATTGCTCTTTGATACTGTTCTCCTTGATATAGCGTAAACGCAAATCCAAATAAGGAATGAATGTCCTTCTGTTCTTCTAAACCTTCCTCATAGTAAGAAATCGCTTCATCCCATTGCCCAAGTGCACTTAAATTTTCAGCTAAACGAAGCGGAACAACGACACCGCCCATCACTTTGTGTTCTGGAAGTAATGATTCATAATATGGAATTGCTTTACTATCTTCTCCTTTACTGCTATACAATTCGCCAAGTCCGAAAGCAACTACTGGCTCATCTGGCATCATTGCTTTCGCTTTTAATAATTTTTGTTCCGCTACTTCATCAAAACCTTGCATTTGATATAAATCAGATGCAAGTAATAGAGATTGAACATATAATTCATCATTCTCTGGAATATCGTGAAGTACTTCAATCGCTTCATCTTCTTTATCTAAATCAATATATAACTCTGCTAAAAATAGCGTAAATTCACTTTCTTCTGGATATAGCAAACGTAGATCTTCTGTTATTTCTAGCGCTTGATCTATAAATCCTAGTGTATAGTAATAACGAGCAATATCGTACTTTTCTTCATCCGTACTTTGTTTTACTTGTTCTGCTAATAGTTGTAACCCTTTCTCTACTTCCCCATTTTCAATATATGTAACAGCTTGTTCAAACTTTTGCATAACTCGCTCCTTTAAATAAATACTTATGTAAATTCCATAATAAACAACTGCTTCTGTGTAATCAACCGTGATGATGACGAAAAGAACCTTCTCAAAAAGAAAAGATTCTTTTAGCTTTGTAGCATGTGTAACTGTTGAAAGAAATTTGGATATGACACAGCTACCGCCTCACTATTTTCAATGATAACTTCTCCATCTGCTATACACGCTGCAATTCCTAACATCATACCAATCCGATGGTCCCCATAACTATTTACCATATTTCCGTGTAATTGCATTTTACCACGCACAATCATACCATCTTCTGTCGCTTCAATATTTGCTCCTAATTTCTTCAATTCATTAACAACTGTATCAATACGATTCGTTTCTTTTACTTTTAATTCCTCTGCATCCTTAATTACAGTTATCCCTTCAGCTTGCGTTGCTAACAATGCTATAATTGGAATTTCATCAATGAGTCTTGGGATAAGCGTACCACCAATCTCTATCCCTCTTAGCTGTGAGGTTTCAACTGTAATATCACCGCATGGTTCAAACTCTTCATTCCGAATATTATCTATTAACAAATTGGCACCCATTTGGGATAGTACATCAAGAATCCCCGTTCTTGTTGGATTTAACCCTACATTTTTCAGGACAATTTTACTATTTGGTACAATCGCACCTGCCGCTAAGAAAAAGGCAGCTGAAGAAATATCTCCTGGCACCTCAACATTTGCGCTAGAGAGCTTTTGTTCACCCTGTAATGATACAGTTAATCCGTCAACAGTAACATCGCAACCAAATGCACGTAACATACGCTCTGTATGATCACGAGATTGTAATGGTTCTGTCACAGTTGTCACGCCTTTCCCTTGTAGTCCTGCAAGGAGAACAGCTGATTTCACTTGCGCACTTGCTACAGGAGAAGAATAATGCATACCTTTTATATTCCCTCCTCGAATCGAAAGAGGAATAAACTGTCCATCTTCTCTTCCATCGATTTTAGCACCCATTTGACGAAGGGGGGCTGTAACACGTTTCATCGGACGTTTTCCAATTGAAGCATCTCCAATAACTGTACAATGAAACGGTGCATTTGCAAGTATACCAAGCATTAACCGAATTGTCGTTCCTGAATTCCCAACATCTAGTACTTCTGTTGGTTCTACTAATCCTTGTAATCCTTTTCCATATACAGTGACATCGGTACCATTTTGTTCAATCGTGATGCCTAACTTTTGAAAACAAGCAATTGTACTTAAGCAATCTTCACCTTGAAGAAAATTTGTAATCCTTGTTACCCCTTCTGCAATCGCCCCAAACATGACAGCACGATGCGAAATAGACTTATCTCCAGGAACAAAAATCGTTCCGTTTAATCCATTCTTAAGCTTTGTTAATCGTTTCACCTCTATCACCTCTATATCATGTACAATTATGTATTTGTTTCTTTATTGTACTTCTTTCCTTCTTCTTTACGCAAATAAGATGAAAGAAACGACTCCTAATCATGGAGCCGTTTCTTTTCTTATGAATATGTTTCTTCTTTTTTCACGTTCTCCTCTATAAGTTCAGTAAGCACTTCTATAATTTCTGCATTCTCTTCTTTCGTTCCAACTGTAATACGAATACCATTCGGTAAACCAAGTGGTCCACCAGAACGAACGATGTATCCTTTTTGCAATAACCTTTCAAATACTTCATCACCTGAGAGTCCAAGATCTAAAAAGATAAAATTCGTCTGTGATGGATAATAAAATACTTGATACTTCTCACAAAAATCATAATATTGCTGTAATCCTTCATTATTCACTGTCACACACTCTTGTAAAAACGCGCGATCTTCAATAGCAGCTTGCGCAACTACCTGTGCAATTGATGACGTATTAAATGGTAATCTAGCAATTTCTAACGAACGCATTAACTTTTCATTTCCGACTGCATAACCAATGCGGAATGACGCTAATCCGTATGCTTTTGAAAATGTGCGCAATACCATAAGATTTTCATATTTCTCTAGGAATGGTAATGTTTGCGGATAATCTCGCGCTCCAGCATACTCATAGTATGCTTCATCCATAATAACAAGTGTTGTTTTCGGAACTGCCTCTAAGAATGAAAGTAATTGTTTTTCTGCTACATATGTTCCGGTCGGATTATTTGGGTTACAAATCCATACAATTCGCGTATGCTCATCAATTTGCACAAGCATTGCCTCTAAATCATGTGTACCATCTTTTAAAGGCACTTCACGTACTTCCGCTTTTTCAATTACGGCATGATGACGATATTGTGAAAATGTCGGCTTTGCCATAACAACATTTGTTCCTTCTTGTAAAAGAGCACGGCTAATCATTTGAATTACTTCATCTAAGCCGCTACCAAATAAAATTTGTTCTCCTTTTACACGAAGATGTGCTGCTAATTTTTCACGAAGAGCATACGCCCCGCCATCCGGATAGAGCGCATATTGCCCAGCTAACGATGCCAGCGCTTCATCTACACGTTTTGAACATCCAAATGGATTTTCATTTGACGCTAGTTTCACAATTTTAGATAGTCCATATTGTCTCTTTACTTCTTCAATATTTCTCCCTGGCACATACGCTTTGAGCGACAATAATTGCTCTTTTACTTTCATTCGAATTCCCCCTGTCATTTTTATAAATCGGGCCTTAGTTGTACCGCTTTCTCTAAATAGACATGCTGAATTTCATGCTGTCGTTTATTTGTCATAACCGTCATCATAACACGAATGCATTTCTCAAGAGCATCTGGTACTTCTATTTCTTGCATGCACATAACCGGTACATATGACCAGCCTTCAATACGTCTTAATGCAGCTGCTGGGAAACATGCATTTATATCTGCTGTTGTTGAAATGAGTACAGATACAATATCACTAGGCGAAATTCTATTATTCTTTGCTATTTCTTTCACTAAACGCTCTGTTGCAGTCAATATTTGTTCGCTTTCATTACAATTGACTGTAATCGCGCCGCGAATTGCGCGAATCAAATAGACTCCCCCTCTCTTTGAAATGCTTCTAAAGCCGTTCGGACGGTCTCATCTGAAATAGATACGACATCTACTACCCCAATCTCCTGCATAACAACCATACGAATTGTTCCACCGTTCGCTTTTTTGTCTTGTTTCATTACTTGAACAAGGCGGTTCACATCAAGTGTATTTGGCATACTTGGATAGCCATATGCCGTAAACCAACGCTTGATTTCCGTATATTGAAGGTCTTTTTCATATATTTGTTCACTTAAAAAGATAGCAAATAACATGCCAATCGCAACGCCATCACCATGTGTTATGTTTCCATATCCCATCTCTTTTTCAAGTGCATGCCCAAGTGTATGCCCAAAATTCAAATGAGCACGAATACCTTTTTCAGTTTCATCCTCTGCAACAATTTTTGCTTTTACTGGAATCGCACGTTGCAGTGTATAGATTAATTTATCATCTCTTAAATCAGTCAGTTGTTTCACTTCTTTACGAAGCCAATGATATAATTCTACATCCCCAATAAGCGAATGTTTAATTGCCTCCGCAAAACCAGAGCGCCATTCTTTTTCTGAAAGCGAATTTAAAAACGGAGTATGATAAATCACCGCTTCCGGCTGATGAAATGCGCCAATCATATTTTTCCCAAGTGGATGATTAATTGCCACTTTCCCTCCAACTGCACTATCATGTGCAAGTAAAGTTGTTGGTATTTGGACAAAGCGAATTCCTCTCATAAACGTTGCTGCAACAAATCCTGCTAAATCCCCAATCATTCCGCCGCCAAGCGCAAGAATAAGCGAATGACGATCTAAACCTTTTTCAAGAGCAAACGTTTGAGCAGCATAATAATTTTCAAACGATTTTTCTTTCTCACCACTTGGAACCACAAATGAAAATACGTCTTTTTCTAACTGCAAAGTATTTATCACTTCGTCTAAATGAAATGATGCTACCGTTTCATCAGAAATCAGTAAAATATTCGAAACAGCTGGTTTCATATTTTCTATAAGCGTTGCTAGTTGTGATAATGCATCATTTCCGACATACACATTATATTGTTTAGAACTTGTTTGAATCTGTATTGTCTCCATTAAAACTCCCTCGCATATTCGTTATGTTTCTTTATATTTTCACGAATTAAATCGATGCGATCCGTTCCAAATTGTTTGATTACAGCTGCTGCAAGTTCCCAAGCTACAACGGCCTCTGCTACAACACTAGCTGCTGGCACTGCACAGCTATCTGAACGTTCAATACTTGCTTGAAACACTTCTTTCGTATCAATATCTATACTTTGCAACGGTTTATACAAAGTTGGAATTGGTTTCATAACCCCGCGAACAATAACTGGCATCCCAGTCGTCATACCGCCCTCTAATCCACCTGCGTTATTTGTACGTCTTGTATACCCATGATCCTTGTCCCATAAAATCTCGTCATGAACAAGGCTTCCAGGCTTATGAGCTGCTTCAAAACCAATTCCAATCTCCACACCTTTAAATGCATTAATACTCATGATCGCAGCTGCAAGTTTTGCATCTAATTTACAGTCGTAATGCACATAACTTCCGACACCAATCGGCATCCCTTCGACAACAACTTCAACGATTCCTCCGATAGAATCCCCGTTTGCTTTCGCATCATCAATTGCTTGCATCATTTTCTTTCCTGCATCTTCATCTAAACAACGAACAGAAGATGCCTCTGTAATCGTTTGTAGTTCTTCAATAGAGGTATACGACTGCTTTTCTGCTTTTACTCCTCCAATTTCAATGACATGTCCTGCTACTTTTATCCCTAATTCTTCTAAAATACGCTTTGCAACAGCTCCAGCAGCAACACGAACCGTCGTTTCTCTAGCAGAAGATCTCTCTAATACATTTCGCATATCACGATGTCCATATTTAATTGCCCCGTTTAAATCTGCATGTCCTGGACGTGGTCGTGTAATTTGCCGTTTTATTTCTTTTGATTCTTCATCTGTTAACGGTTCTGCGCCCATAATTTTTGTCCAATGTGCAAAATCACGATTTTCGACAACAAGCGTAATGGGTGCACCAATTGTATATCCATGGCGAACACCGCTTAAAATTTGAACTTGATCTTTTTCAATTTGCATGCGGCGTCCACGTCCGTAGCCTTTTTGTCTTCTTTCTAACTCCGTATTAATATCATTTGCTACTAAAGATAAACCTGCCGGAATCCCCTCTAATATTGTCGTTAGTTGTGGTCCGTGAGATTCACCAGCTGTTATATATCGCATCGGTTACTCCCCTTTACTTCAGTATTTATGTAACACTATATCATAACCTTTATTGTTTCGTAACTATATAAGTACGAATTGAAGAAACGACCTAAAAACTCTCTTTCTTCTTAGGGAGGACGAGAGCATCTGGCCATGCATAGAAGCGGTCATGACCTTTTTCTGCCACATGCGAGGTTAAAAAAAAAGAGAAAAAACAAGTGCAAGTTCCTTTTTGTTCTGCATGGCAGTGGCTTATAAAGAAAAGCGGAAGCGGCTCGCTCAGAACAAGAGGGGGATGGAGCTTCTGACATAGAGGCGCTTTTTGCCTCGGCGGAAGACGCGAAGCCACCGACTGTTCTAGCCGCTGGAGCTGGATCATAAAGAAAAGCGGAAGCGGCTCGCTCAGAACAAGAGGGGGATGGAGCTTCTGACATAGAGGCGCTTTTTGCCTCGGCGGAAGACGCGAAGCCACCGACTGTTCTAGCCGCTGGAGCTGGATTATAAAGAAAAGCGGAGCTGACTGTTTAGGCCCCTTGGCTAAGGTTCTTTCACACAGAAGGTGCTTTTTATCTTCTCGTGTGGAAGGTTCTTAGATATGAGGGCTTAGGAGGCAGAGCTAAACAAAGATATTGAAACATCAAAATGAAATAAAAAAGCGCAAGAAGGAATGTGACCATCCTTTCTTGCGCCTTTTCCATTATAGCTACTATTTTTAAAGCGATTACAAATTATTTCAAAATAATTAGTAAATCCACTCATTCATTACTCTAGAGTACTCAATTAGCTCTTCTTTTTTAAAGAAAATACCAATTTCACGTTCTGCACTTTCAAGAGAATCTGAACCGTGAATAATATTTTTTCCAACTGTTAGTCCAAAATCACCGCGAATTGTACCAGGTGCAGCTTCACTTGGTTTTGTTTTTCCCATCATATTACGAGCTGTTTCAACAACACCTTCACCTTGCCATACCATTGCAAAAACAGGTCCAGATGTAATGAAATCTACTAATTCGCCGAAGAATGGTTTTTCTTTATGTTCAGCGTAGTGCTCTCCAGCAATCTCTGGTGTGATTTGCATAAGCTTAGCACCAACTAATTGAAAGCCCTTTCTTTCAAATCTAGCAACAACCTCCCCAATGATTGCACGCTGTACACCATCTGGTTTTACCATTAAGAACGTTTTTTCCATAATAAATCTCTCCACTTCT
This sequence comes from Bacillus sp. 103mf, assembly GCF_900116295.1. GTDB lineage: Bacteria > Bacillota > Bacilli > Bacillales > Bacillaceae_G > Bacillus_A > Bacillus_A bruguierae. The sequence continues at coordinate 7,106 of NZ_FPAF01000003.1, read as the reverse complement.
CATTATGTATATGATTGTATATCCCCAAACACATAGTATCACCCTTATCAGAATTGTGCAATAGTTTTGAAATGGAGAGATTATTATTTTTTTCGAAAAACATTTAAAATTTACGTTTTCCAATATACTTCGCAACATTTTGCAACGCCAGTTTTGCCTGTCCACGAGGCAACGGCTTAATAACTTCTAATGCCTTATGTAAATATCTTTCGCTAAATGCAAAAGCTCGATCAATTGCATCACTATTTTTGACTGCTTCAATAATTTCTTTCATTTCATCTGAAGACGTATTTTCATTTACGCAAACAATTCTCTCACGAAGTTTACGATCTTCCATTGCATATAAAACAGGAAGTGTGATATTACCTTGTAATAAATCTCCACCCGCTGGCTTTCCAAGCTTTTCTTCTGTGGACACAAAATCTAAAATATCATCAATAATTTGATATGACATACCGACAAAGTACCCATACCAAAACAAACGATTTACAGTATCACGGCAAGCTCCAGATGCAATTGCACCCAATTGACAGCTAGCTGCAATTAACAATGCCGTTTTCCGTTTAATACGGCGTAAATACGTTCGTAAATTTTGTCCAAAATCATACTTATCTTTAATTTGCTCAATTTCACCTTTACACACTTCAAGAATTGTATTTGATAATGCTTTATGTACTTCTGGATTTTCTAAATTTGTAATGCATTCCAGAGACTTTGCAAATAGATAGTCACCTGTATACATTGCAATGCGATCACCCCAATTGGCATTTACAGTCGCACTTCCTCTTCTTAAAAGAGCGGCATCAATTACATCATCATGCACAAGAGAAGCCATATGGATAAGCTCTAACGCAACCGCAACATGCTTAATCACATCAAGCTTATAATCGCCAAATTTCCCTGCAAGCAGAACGAAAACAGGTCGAATTCGTTTTCCACCGGCCTCAATCAATTGCAACGCTGCTTCTTCCAGCAATTGTTGCTCAGAAGCAACAACTATTTTTAGTTCTTTCTCAATTTTATCAATATCCGATCGTAAAAAAGAATACATAAGTTGTAACTTCATATCGTTCACCTTAACCTAAAACTTCTTTTCTATTTTATCCCGCTCTAACGAATAATAAGACTCCCACCTCAAAATTATAAGAAAATAAAAAAGATAAGTGGGAGATAACTTCTAGTGTGCGCCCGATTGCTGAGGGCTTTCCATCAACAAAGAATACATTCCCTCGTTTACTTCGGTTTATATCCTAAGTGCATTGCTGCTACTCCAAAAGTAAATGGCTTTACTCGCACTTGTTCTAATCCAGCTTTTTCAAACATACGAGCCAATTCTTTCATCCCTGGAAATGTACTCGCAGATTCTTGTAACCATGAATATTCTTTGTAACTTTTCGCAAATAACTTTCCAAATAACGGCATGATATATTTAAAATATATCATGTAACCTTGCCGAATTCCAATCGTTGTCGGCTGAGATGTTTCTAAACAAATGACCTTTCCACCCGGTTTTACAACACGTGTCATTTCTTTTAATACGTGCATATAATCTGGCACATTTCGGAGTCCAAATCCAATTGTGACATAATCAAACGTATTATCCTCAAATGGCAATTCCATTGCATTACCATGAAGTAATTCTACTTGATCTAATTGTAAAGCTGCCACTTTCTCTTTTCCAACAGAAAGCATATTTTTACTAAAATCTAATCCATATACTTTCCCATTAGAACCGACTGCCTCAGCAAGCCCAATCGTCCAGTCAGCCGTTCCACAACATACATCAAGCGCTATGCTGCCCGGTTGAACATCCATAATTCGCATTGTTTCTTTGCGCCATGCTTTATGTCTTTGAAAGCTAATAACCGAATTCATTACATCGTATTTATTGTATATCTTCTCAAATACGTCATGTACTCTTTCTTCTTTTGATTGTTGCATGCTTTACCCTTCTTCCAACTGTAAATTCAAAATGTTCAAGTGGCTTCTTTCAATGTGGAAAAAAACGTTTCAATCCCTGTATTATTTTGGATCAAAGTATTGATCTGACTTCTCATTTTCCTTATCAATTCACTGTATACGTTTTCTACTTTTATTTCATCATCATAAGATAAAATCTTTTGAAATGCAGCAAACACAGGTGACAATTCTTTCTTCATGTATATTTGATACTCAGTTTGCAAACGATCTATTGTTAACATGTTAGTAATTGCAGACTTTACATGCGTCACTTGAAAATGGTCACACGTTTTCTGTAAAAGAGCCGATTCAATCATTCCTACACTGTTTAACATTTCTTCTATCGTTTCATACGTTTGCTGATATAGCATAATTTTTTGTTCATTAATCTCTTTAATACCTTCTGCTAGGGCACGAATCAATGTGATATCATGATTCATTGAAAGTAAATAATAATATAATCCGCTGTAATAATCCCCTGCCAATACTGTTAATTGGCGCCGCTTATGAAACGCATCGGTCTCCTCTTTATTTGATACTTTTTCATGCGTGTCCAAAGCAATTTGTACAAGCATAATCGTTACTACGTAATGTTCAATTTCTTTTCTATGTAAGTTTGCACTTTTTAAAATGGAATATAAGAACGCTATTTTTTTTTCATCAACAACTGGTTCTTCAATATATTTTATAAAATAAGGATGGCGTAGTTTTTTATATAGCTGCTCTTTTATATCCGTAAACCCTCCGTAGATTTCACCCACAAAAATCACCCTTGTTCTCTAATTCATAAAACCTATTATAACACATTCATTCATTTTTCTATAAAAAAAAACTTGACGAAACAAACCAAAGTGAAAAATTGACCTTTCATTCACCTTATCTTGAGCATAAAATCATTACAAAGTGAAACTTCCATCAGTGGAGGTCTTGCTACTCTTAAAGTAGCGAGATAAAAAAAGAAAAGCAGTTTCCTGCTTTCCTACTAATTCGTTTTAATAAAAGATAAAATTTCCGCACGTGCTGCTGCGTCTGCTTCGAGCGTACCACGCACTGCAGTTGTTACAGTTTTTGCACCAGGTTTTTTCACACCGCGCATTGTCATACACATATGTTCCGCTTCTACAACAACCATTACACCATGCGGCTCTAACACTTCCATAATAGAATCTGCTACTGTTGATGTAATTCGTTCTTGTAGTTGTGGTCGACGTGCGACTGTATCTACTGTACGTGCCAATTTACTTAATCCAGTTACTTTTCCACCACGTGGAATATATGCAACATGAGCAACGCCATAAAATGGAACGAGATGATGCTCACACATAGAAAAGAACGGAATGTCCTTTACCAATACAAGTTCTTCATGATCTTCACCAAACACTTTATGTAAATGTTCTTTCGGATCTTCATGCATACCAGAAAATACTTCTGCATACATCTTCGCAACACGTTTTGGTGTATCTAATACGCCTTCGCGCTTTGGATTGTCCCCAATTGCTTCTAAAATAAGGCGTACTGCATGTTCGATTTGCTCTAAGTTTACATTTGCCATCCACTAGCCCTCCCGAATAAAACCTAAAAATGCTACGAACACATTCTAGCATATATATGTTTTTAAAAGCAAAAAGAAGAGTTTCCAAGTAAGGAAACTCTTCTTCCCCGTAATATGTAAGGATTATTTAACCGCATCTTTTAGCGCTTTACCAGGTTTGAATGCAGGTACTTTGCTTGCCGCGATTTCAATTTCCTCACCAGTTTGTGGGTTACGTCCTTTACGAGCCGCACGCTCACGAACTTCGAAGTTACCAAATCCGATAAGTTGTACTTTATCACCTTGCTTTAAAGCTTCTAAGATGGAATCAAAAACAGCGTCAACTGCTTTTGTTGCGTCCTTTTTAGAAAGGGAACTTGCTTCTGCAACAGCATTGATTAAATCTGTTTTGTTCATGCCATTCACCTCCTCCCAAAGATACGACTGTATAATGATCATAAAATGAGTCTTACCTTCATTTGTAGGCAATTTTTACAAATTCTATACTACAAAGATGTAGATAAATCATTATCAAGGCCTATATTATACGATTCTCCTTTATAATTCAATATTTTTAAAGAAAATGTTGCCATGAAAATACGAAAAACTGATAAAACTTGACAATCGACTATAAAGTATTAGATAATGACATTTTGTTTTTCTATGAAAAATGAAAAAAGACCCCAAAATAAGGAGTCTTTTGATTATAAAATAATTGCTATTAAACCGCCTGATCCTTCATTTATAATTCGTTCTAACGTTTCTTTTAATTTATAGCGAGCATTTTCTGGCATTAATGATAATTTTGCCTGAATTCCTTCTCGAACGATAGAGCTAAGTGACCGCCCAAAAATATCGGAATTCCAAATAGAAAGTGGATCGTCTTCAAAATCTTGCATTAAATAGCGAACAAGCTCCTCACTTTGCTTTTCCGTTCCAATAATCGGTTCAAATGTTGATTCTACATCAACTTTAATCATATGAATTGACGGGGCGACAGCTTTCAATTTCACACCAAATCGTGACCCATGACGAATAATTTCCGGTTCATCCAAGCTCATATCTGCTAGGGCTGGTGCTGCAACACCGTATCCTGTTTGTTTTACCATTTTTAGTGCATCCGCAACTTGATCATATTCCGTTTTCGCATGAGCTAAGTCGAGCATTAATTTTAACAAATGATCTCGGCCCCGAATTTCAACACCTACCACTTCTTTTAAAATTTGATCGTACAATTCATCCGGTGCATATAAATCAATCTCAGCAACACCTTGCCCCATATCAATCCCTGCAAGACTTGCACGATCGATGAATTCATATTGACTAAATTGCCATACAACGCGATCAACATCACGAAGACGTTTAATATCTTTCACTGTTTCTTGAACAGCCTCTTGATAGCTTTGACGAAGCCAGTGGTTGTCATGTAACACCATTACCCAACTTGGGAGATTTACATTTACTTCGAGAACCGGGAATTCATATAACGCCTCTCGTAATACGTTATATACATCACCTTCTCTTAATCCTTCTACACTCATTGCCAACACTGGAATATCATATTCTTCTACTAAACTTTGACGAAGTTGTTCTGTATCGGGATGATATGGCTGTACTGTATTAATGATCATAATAAATGGTTTTCCTACTTCTTTTAATTCATTTACAACCCGTCCCTCTGCTTCAATATAATCGCGGCGTGGAATTTCTCCAATTGTTCCATCAGTTGTAATAACTACCCCAATTGTAGAATGCTCTTGAATTACTTTGCGCGTTCCAATTTCCGCTGCTTCATGAAATGGAATCGGTTCTTCATACCACGGTGTATTAATCATGCGTGGCCCATTTTCATCTTCATACCCTTTCGCTCCTGGAACAGTATAGCCTACACAATCTACTAAGCGAATATTTACATCAAGCCCTTCTTCAACATGGATAGAAACCGCTTGGTTTGGAACAAACTTTGGTTCTGTCGTCATAATTGTACGCCCTGCTGCGCTTTGCGGCAGTTCATCTTGTGCGCGCTGGCGATCTGAATCATTTTCAATGTTTGGAATAACAACTAGCTCCATAAATTTCTTAATAAAAGTAGATTTCCCTGTCCGAACAGCCCCTACAACCCCAAGATAAATATCACCGCCTGTGCGCTCAGCAATATCTTTAAAAATATCAACCTTTTCCAAGTGATTCCCTCCCTCAAAATTTTTGGGAATAAATCATGATTATTCTTGTAGTTTGGACAATACAGCATATGATTTTGTCCCAATTTCATATGACTATTTTAAAAAAACTTTTTATTTGCGATGCAAATATTTCAAGAAGTAAAAAACCCTTCTTCTAGAACTTATTCGCTAAAAGAAAGGTTCATGACTTATCACTTAAAAAAAATTGGTTCTTTATTCTTCACTGTATACGGCAAAGAATATGCCGGTACAAATGGAGTATGTTTCACAAGCAACTGACGAATATCTTCTCCTTCTTTTACCTCATCACCATATTTTTGTAACATATCGTATAAATCAATACGATAATCAATATACACCTCACCTTTCTCATCAACAACAAAAGGTAAGTTTTTACCAGAATAGGGGCTTTCCACTTGAGGAATTTCTTTATATCCCATTTTAGTATAATCAAGCTCATACACACCATCTGTAATTACTTTTTTAAACGGTGGATATTGATGCTCATCACGATAGATTTTTAGTTTTAACTTTAAATCTTGAACTCGCTCAGCTATTCGAACATCGATTAATTTCACAGTGGGATTTGTTTCTACATCAACTAATACATATTGATAAATGCCTCCGCTTTCAAAAGCATTTCCAGGAGGTTCTTGCATCAGTCTAGGGGTAATTTTTTGAAAATCAATCGGATATTTTTGATAGATTGGTGTATTCATATCACGTGTTTTAATAGGCAATATATGACCATTTTGTTCTCTATATGTATTAACTGCTGTTTGCACCGCTTGTAATTGGTCTTCATATGGTATGACGTGTTGTTGCATCTTTTCTTTCGGGTATAGACACCCAGATAATATACTCGTACAACACAATACGAAAATCAGTAGCGTTTTCTTCATCAAAAATCCGTCCTTTAGTTTCTATTGTTCAATCGGTCCGCTAAATACAACAAGAAAAATAATAAGTCCTGATACAATCATACATGCATATGCAAACAAAGCTGTAAACCCTTTCAAAAATGCATTCTTTATTTTATGGCGACTTAGCAAAATGAAAACAACAGAAATAAACATAAGAACCATTGCGCCCAAAGCAAACCACATCTTTATAAGTCCAACAGACATATATACCCCCCTTTATCTTAATATATTTTTCTATTATTTTAACAAATTATAACTTTTAAACAAATAGAAATATTCCATTTATATATATACAAGTTAAAAACCCCTTTCTTTTAGGGTGGACAAGAGCATCTAGCTGCGCATAGAAACGGTCAGGGCCTTTTCCTACCACATGCAAAGTTTAAAACAAAAAGAGAAAGCAAGTAGCGGTCATGTTGTATTCTGCATAACAGCGACTTATAAAGAAAAGCGGAAGCGGCTCGCTCAGAACAAGAGGGGGATGGAGCTTCTGACATAGAGGCGCTTTTT
>NZ_FPAF01000033.1 GCF_900116295.1 Bacillus sp. 103mf | reverse complement strand
ACCATTATGCGGTGGGTACATCAATATGGTCCTGAGTTAGATAAACGAATTCGGCGCTATCTTAAACAAACGAATGACTCCTGGAGAGTCGATGAAACATATATCAAAGTAAAAGGTCAATGGATGTATCTATATCGTGCAGTGGATTCCAAAGGAAATACGATTGATTTTTATCTCAGTGAAACAAGAGACACAAAGGCTGCAAAGCGCTTCTTCAAGAAAGCTTTGCGGTCTTTTCATGTTTCACAACCTCGTGTGATAACTATTGATAAGAATCCCGCCTATCCTGTAGCAATTGAAGAATTGAAGAATGAAAAAAAGATGCCTGCAGGCATCCAAATAAGGCAAGTGAAATATCTTAATAACATCGTGGAACAAGATCATCGTTTTATCAAGAAACGAGTTCGCTCTATGTTAGGACTGAAATCACTTCGTACAGCTAATTGCATTTTAAGTGGCGTCGAAGCTATACATATGATGAGAAAAGGGCAACTTCACCAAAGGGTGAAGTCTGCACGAAATGAAGCTGAATTCATTCATAAAATGTTTGGACTAGCTATTTAAGCTCTCCGTTAACAGAATATTGCCGTTCTATGTTTCTGGTAAAGTATTTTTGCACTAGAACCTTATTTGATTCTTATAGTTAATCCATCTATAGAGTACAACATCAATATCACCCCAACTATACATATTATCCAAGATAGTGCTGTATTTGTATTAGCTGATATTTTATTTCGAAGATTGACCAATCTTGAATTTATACGAATTCCACATAATTTATATCCTAATAAGATAAATAAAGCTGGTAATATCATAATAAAATTATATGCAGCTATAATTGAAAGCTTATTATAAAATGGTATATTAGTTGTCGATAACATACCAATAGCAGCAAGGTACGGTAAAGCTATACCTGCTTCAATAAAAAAAGTAACAATCCCAATAATTATTATTGAGAATATACCTTGAGTTTTAGGCTTTGGAATATTATTTTTTTTATTTATAGGGATAAAGTAGCTACCTACAAATAAAATTGCCCCTATAATAAAAAGAACCCTTCTATTTTGAAAAACGTTTGAGAATGCATCAGTAATATAATCTAAGCCTAAGATCATTATGATACCTAATGAAAAATACAATATCATAACTGTAATTAGATACGATGATAATCTTGTTATTAGATTTTCATTATCTGTTAAAATAAGATATAGTGTAACACCAATTATTGTGGGGCTTAATGTATCTAATAGAGCTAGGCCACCTAAATAAATTAATATATCTGTCCCCAAAAGAAAAAGTCCTCCTTAGTATAATTCCGTTTCAAATATAATAATGTTAATCAATTTCCTCACCATCATTAATTACTTTACCTTTCCATTAACTGTAATTCTTATTGCGAAACTGTACAATACAAGTTTCACCTATGTTCTCTTAATCTGCTCGCTAGATTAAGTACATTTTTTTCAATTTCTTCTCTATCTTAACATAAATATCCGTTTTCTATTTAGGAAAAATCCCATAAACGACTGTTTATGGGATTTGTTTGATTCTTTAACAAAAACGTGTAACTTTAGGAGATAATTTGCGTATTTTGCAAACGATAAATTGCAAATAAAAAAGAGAAGACTATAATATTACAGTAAGTAGTTCAGTTATTGTGGAGAAAACCTAAAATAACAAGCTAAATAACATTTGAATTCATAAGTTAAATCACACAGTAAATAGCACGCAAACAAGCTCAGAGCAATAAACTCTGAGCTTGTTTTTTAGGGGACTTCTTAATTACAGCACGCCGTTAGCATAATAAAATTAGTAAGAATTTTAGTCATTATATATCATATTTTTTAAGAAATCTATTTTTCTAATATCTTTCTTATTATTTTTATCTGCTCGATAACTATCCTTAGATGAAGACTCGTAAATACATAAAGGTTCTGTTGCAAAGTTTTTTAACACATAGAGACACGGGAAATTTGTGGTCAAATTTTATGAAACCATTAATAAATTTTGTAATTCGCTATACGCCGAAAAGACGGAGTCCGATTGAAGACTTCGTCTTTGTTTGTATATGGCATGAAGCGTTTCAATTCCTTTCAAGGTACGTGAAGCATGACGAAGACTTTGAAATCCTGCGGATTTGGCAAAACGTCGCTTTACATGTCTATGGTCTTGTTCTATGAGATTATTCAAATGCTTGCTTGTGCAATGGGTTGTATGTTTATAAAAGCCTTGTTCCCTTAATTTGTTAAACGCACAAAGTAATGCTGGAGCTTTGTCTGTTGTTAGAATCGTTGGTTCCCCAAACTTTTTCACTAATCTTTTCATAAAGCCATATGCGGCCTGATGATCTCGCTTTTTACGCAGTTGAATATCTAATGTGTAATCCTCTTTATCAATCGCACGATATAGGTAATGCCATTCCCCTTTGACTTTTACATAAGTCTCATCCAATTTCCAAGGCAATTGTACGTTTTTATTTTTCTTCTTCCAAATTTGGTAGATCAAGTTGCCATATTCATGAACCCACCGCATGATGGTTGTCGGATGAACCGAAACACCACGTTCCTTCAGGATTTCAGATACATCGCGATAGCTTAAAGAAAAACGACAATAGTAGCCGACGGCTACTAAAATAATGTCTTGTTTGAATTGTTTTCCTTTAAAATATCCCATCTGTCATTCTCCTCGTCTCATTTTTCTAGAATATAGCTTAGTTTAAAAATTTTTGCACCAGAACCTTCTAGAATATACATTTTGTATTTACTTCTAGAATATACATAATTAGGGAATGTTAAAGTGGGAGCTTAAATGGATAAGGGCAGTATTTTCGCCTTGCTCGGCTCCAATGGGGCGGGCAAGACAACGGTTGTCAAAGAAGATTGCTTACGGAATAATGGTGACTTTGAATTTGATGAAACTGAGAATAAACGTTCGATGAACATATGGCTCTATGCTAAGTGCAGGACATATCTCGATTCTGATCACCCGTGAGTCATCTTTTTGATTACCAATATTCAGTCTCTTTAATGCATCGAACACTTTCAAGCATTGATAACAAAAGAGAATTTGTAGAACAATAGGGCTGATAAAAAAGTAAAGAGAGGGAAACCAAATGAAAAAGATTACAACAGAAAATTTTAGTTCGTCAGAAGATATGAAGAAAAGGAGAGATCCATGATGGGACAAAACAACAGAGGTTTCTCCGAAACAGGGTTGCGCAAAATGCGCAACGTGCTAGCACGCCATGTCGATTCCGGGAAGATTCCTGGGCTTGTCGCCCTAGTCAGCTGGAACAATAATTTTCATTCTGTTCCTAAAAAATAAAAAGGGGTAAAAATTATGAACCTTCATTTTGAAGTAAAAGGTATTGGTAGACCAGTTATTTTTCTACATAGTGGAGCTATGGATTCTCGCGATTGGCAGTTTATTGCGCCACAGATAGCTGAGAAATCTTTTCAAGTAATTACACTTGATTTACGAGGTGCTGGAAAGTCTCCTGTTCCAACTGAGCCTATTGATTACGTAAAAGACCTAAGAAGCATTTATGATCAACTAGATATGAAAGATGCAGTATTAGTAGGGCATTCCCTAGGCGGGCAAATTGCTACTGACTTTACACTAGCTTATCCAAATAAAGTATCTAAACTTATATTGATTGCTCCAGGTCTCTCTGGCTATCAATTTTCTTCTGAGTATCGAGCACTGGAGAGAAGGGCTTCGAGCGCAATTCCAGATGTTGAAAAGATGATAGATATTACATTAAGTGAATCTTCTTGGAGAATTCCAAAAGGTCCAACGAATCAATTGCTACGTCAGATAATGAGGGATAATATTCTATTTACTTGGGGAACACACGAAGTAGTTTCCTATTCTGCTATAGAAAGATTACATGAGATAGATGTAAGTACATTGCTATTGATTGGGGATAATGAATTGGATGATCTGTTTCAAATTGCAGAACGATATAAAGCAGTCCCCGATATCCGTGTAGTTCATATAACCAATGCAAATCACATCATGACTTTAACACATCCAGAAGAAATTTCTAAGCATATAACCGACTTTTTGAATTAGTATCATTCCGTCGTCCTATCAGCATTTGGGTAGACGCAAAAACCCGTACTACCGGATTAGGGATTGAAGTGTATGCTAACAATCAGCGTTACGGAGAAACCGTCATTTGGGGAACGTTTGATGGCGGTTTAGATATCACTGTCAATCAGCATTTAGGATCGTATCAGAATTACTATTCTCTTAGATTCGTCAACCACGGCGGAGGAACTATTTACCTTAATGGTGGACAAGTTTATTACGAGTAACCCGTTTCTTCTAATCAAATCGTTATTTACTATAAAAATAGACTGGATTATACCCAGTCTATTTTTATGTTTTAGTTAATTAGTTGTTTATCTTGGTTATATACTTTAACTGTATAGGAATCGTCTTTAACCCAGTTTTTCAACTTCTTCGTACCTAGAAACTCCTTTATATCCTTTTCAACTTTATCTGCATACGCATGCGCGTCTACATCTGAACTGCTTATAGGTATATAAACCCCTAACGTAATAGGTTGATTCGGACTTATAGAAAGTTGTTGAAGTGTAAACTGCTTATACCCTTTCGACTTAAACAATTCATTCGATAGGCTACTTTGAATTTCATCCCACCTATGCTCTTGTTTTACTTGCGCCATGTTTTTCTGACTGATATGGATTGTACGAGGTTGTATACCTTGTTTTTCTAATTGTTTGTTAATTTGACTTCGTACCTTATTTGCATTTTCAACGTCCGCTATCACTAAGTCAACTGTCTTACCTTGGTCAACTATTTCAGCCCCAATAAAAGACTCTTTATTCACCACATGAAGAACTGTATCCATAACTTTTTCATCTTCACTACGGACATTTTCCTCGTCTGTATACTGACATGCACTTAATACGCTAACAGATATCAATAACCCACACATCCCTAGTTTTGTCCACACAGCCATCACCTTTCTTGACCTCTACACGGTTTATTTGGCTTTGATTAAGACTTCTTCGCTATATGTGAAATTCCTTCCTTTGCAATTTCACAACTACAGAAACAACTTTATTTTACCTCCGTCCTAATTTTAGGAAGGGGGTATGCATGTTTGAGGTTTTAAAATTTAATAACTTTATTGTCATTTTCACTTATGAAAGAATTCTTTATTGTCTTTTCATGAACTTAAAAATTAAACAATCTAATTCTTGGCTTAGTGTAAGTACTTTTTTATGATTGATACCATATTTGATAACAAGTTGAACTAATTCATTCTTTTTATTTTCTATCACACTATGAAGCTTTCTTAATTCCATCTAAAATCTCCTTTGTACCTATTTCATTAATCAGGGAAATATTCAAATAAAAAACAAGACTGATAATGACAGTCTTGTCTTAACAACACGTATACAAAAAAATAACACTATTAAAGAGAATACAATACAAATTCGATCTTTTAAAGGTAATAAACCTAAAAATTTGAATAAATTTCATTTTCTACTATTTGGGGTCACTATATCATTATGGGAAAATTGTACGCTAAGGACTACAAACCTTTATCATTACAACGTTCTTTAATGTTTAATACATGTTCAGAAAGATAAAAATCTAAGTTTAATTGAACATTGATTTGTTTAGACACTTTATGAACACGATTATAGTTAGAAAACGTTGATATGATAGCTTTATTGTTCTAATTCATTTTTGACTGGAAATTTCCTTAACGTACGAAATTCGCGTTTTGTTAGCTTGATAGCGATGTGACTGAACCCCTATATCAATCTCTTGAGAAACTTGGCAACAGAACCGGTCTAAGAATCAGATGTATCATTTTGTAACATGAACGGTCATAGAATAGTACGGTAAAGAGGAGTGTTCATGTCAGATCATTCAATAGTTATACTGATAAGGAGGAAACGAATGAAAAAACTCACTTTTAACGATTTGAACTCGCCGGAAACTATGCGTAATCCCATTATGTTCTATAAAAACCTTATCGAGCAACAAGAGCGTTTCTTTCGCATTGATGACTTTTATGGCATGGGAGGGGCATGGGTCGCATTGGACTATGATGATGTGGTTACCATTCTGAAAGATCCCCGTTTTATCAAAGATTTACGGAAATTTACACCGCCTCATGATAAGCAGAATCCCATTGAGGAGAATACAGCTGTGAGTAAACTGTTTGAATGGCTGATGAATATGCCGAATATGCTTACGGTAGATCCTCCTGATCATACTCGCCTACGTCGGCTAGTCTCTAAATCCTTTACACCACGTATGATCGAGGACCTTCGTCCTCGTATTCAGCAAATTGCCGACGAATTATTGGCTGCTGTACAGGAACAAGGAAAGATGGAAATTATTGCAGATTTTGCTTACCCACTACCCATTATTGTCATTTCAGAGATGCTCGGGATTCCCGCCACTGATCGAAACCAGTTTCGCGAATGGACACAAGAACTCATGAACGCCTCTGTGGATCCTAGTCAGGGGACTGCAGTTACAGCAACACTTGAAAAGTTTATTCATTACATCGAAGTATTGTTTAACGAAAAGCGTCTAAATCCTGAGGATGACTTGATAAGCGCGCTAGTTCAAGCAAAAGAGCAAGAAGACAAATTGAGTAAGAATGAGCTTCTTTCGACAATTTGGCTGCTCATTATCGCTGGACATGAGACGACAGTTAATCTAATCAGTAATGGCGTACTGGCGTTACTTCAACATCCCGAACAAATGAATTTACTAAGGCAAAATCCTTCCCTGCTTCCTTCCGCTGTTGACGAACTATTACGCTATGCTGGCCCAATTATGTTTAGTAGCCGTTTTGCTGGTGAAGATATGACAATACATGGAAAGAGGATTCGCAAAGGCGAATTAGTTCTACTCTCTCTGACTGCTGCAAATATTGATCCACAGAAATTTCCTTATCCCGAAGTATTGAATATTTCACGAGAGGAGAATAACCATTTAGCCTTTGGGGCTGGTATACATCACTGTTTGGGAGCTCCATTGGCGCGTCTAGAAGGACAAATTGCATTAGGCACTTTGTTACAGCGGCTTCCCAATCTTCGCCTAGCAATCGAACCAGATCAATTGATTTATAACCATAGTAAAATTCGTTCTCTTGCAAATCTACCAGTTGTTTTCTAACCTATGATTCGACATTAATACCGATAGTGGTCAAATTATCTATAGTTTTGGAATAAAGATGATTAAGAGCACCTTATAAAGGTTGATTTCAACTAAAAAGAAAAGAACTCATTTTGATCAAAGATGAACAGCTCCCTGTCAAGTAGACAGTGGAAATAATAAAAATACTTTAAGCGGCTTAAATTTTGTATTCCAATGGGCTTAGGCCGTTTAATCTTTCTTGGGAACGTTCGTTATTGTACAATTTTATAGTACCCCCAGAACGAAATTTTGTGCTAACTTGTAACAAAAAAAGCTCATTTTCTTGTTTGGGGTGTTATAAAATTCTTAAGTTGCATGGGCATGGGGTCACCTTACATCGCCAGCATTTCGGAGAATAGCCACGCTAAGGATTATTTACACAGTAACAAATTGCAAAAAAAAGAAGACGGTAAACCCGCCTCCTTTATCTATTACCATGGAAGATCAGCTACTTTGAAATAAAGTTCGATTAAAAATAGCACACAATTACTACTCAAATTGGTAAAGATTATAGAAAATAGTCTTACCTAAATCGAGTTAAATGCTAAGCATCAAAATTAGCATTTTGGGCAAGTCTCACGTACTGACCATTTCTTTCATCTCTAATGACAGCTCCTAACTGAGCTAAATCTTCTCGTAGATATTTAGCATCTGCCTTTTTCTTTTCTTTCAATGCACGGTCTCTAGCATAAAGTAATACATTTATTTTTTCGGAAAAGTCAGTATGTCCTAAAATCCATCGTTGATATTGGCTACTAAATGGATCCGTTTCATTCCATGGATATTGATATTTATTAAAAGCTTCCCGTACAGTATCCTTCTTCACTTCAATAACTTCTCTATATAATTCATTACTCTTTTGTCCAAGGATAATTAAATGCTTATTTTCTATATAGATTGCTAAAATGTCCTGTTTCTCAATGACATTTACTTTTTCTCCAATTTTTAGCTGTAAATTATTATAAGAAATTGCGACTTCGAGACTCTCATTTAAAATAATAAAGCCTAATAATAAACCTGCTATTGTTCCAATAACAGTGGCAAGACTTGAAACCCATAAGCTGTTAAAGAATGTAATGAGTAAAATTAACTTTTCCATTGGAACTACTGGAAGTTTTAGTATCCAGTTGGCAATGATGGGAAGAAACCAACCAATCAAACCGCCTAATATCATGGGCACTAAAACAATAATTGCTTTTTCGAACTTACTATGTCCAAGAAATGCTTCTCTCTCTATCATAATACCTATCCTCTCTATTAAATTAGTTATAAACAATATTTTGGAATTATATATCGACATATAAGTCGCAGATATACAGAATACAACATGGCCGCTACTGGCTTACTCTCTTTGTTTTAAACCCCATGTGTTAGGAAAAGGCCCTGACCGCTTCTGTGAACGGCCAGATGCTCTCGTCCTTCCCTAAAAAGAAAGGGGTTTTTATGTCATTTTATTAACTTATATATAAATGATTTTTTGCTTTCATTATTTAACCATTTTCAATATGCTTTTTATCAATTCTTCACTATAATTTTCTAAACTCATTTTACTTTGGGAAGATATCAAAGATTCCGCTATCGAACCTTGAATAATTGTTGCGGTCACTTGAATATTAAAATCTCCAAATTCTTTTGATTCCTGCCCCTGTAAGAGAATTTCTTGTAATAAACCCTTTATTAAATCTTCTTCATCGTCTTCTAGTAAATAATAAGGAATATGATCTGGCGTTCGTGCATTAAAAACTATTTCAATTAAAGCGATATTATTTGTTCGGTTTATAACCTGATAAGCTAAACTTGCTTCGATAAATGCTTTTAATTTTTCTGTAGATGCTTGTTTTTGACTAACTCTTGCATTAATAAATAACCATTCTTGTTCAACTAAATACATTAAAGTATTGTTCATCAAATCTTCTTTACCAGAAAAGTGATAAGAAATTAACCCTGTACTTATGTTTGCTTTTTTTGCTATTTTCGACAAACTTGTACTTACATACCCAACTTCTCTTAAAACTTCAACAGCGGCCTTAATTATTTGTTCTCTTCTTGCTTCTGTTATAAAAGATTGTCTGTCTTCCATAAGAATCACCACCTTATAAATTTTTGATCGTTTTTGATTGAATATTCATTTTTTTGATTGAACGTTCAATTAATTGGATTGTATATTTTTTCCTATTCTTGTCAAATCTAATTTTATAGATTATATCTTTAAAATCTCTACGACCTCTACAATGCGAATTCTATATACAGACATGAAATTAAATTTTAGAAACACGAATACAAGTTATGTCCTTAAATGTATACTTTTACAGATATATAGAAACCTATGAAAAACCACGTCCGCAAATCTTCATTTCTCACTTTACAGACATCTGTATATTCTATATACCTTTATAGATATGATTGTTATAATTATCAATGAGGTGTAGCATATGAAACATAAAAAATTTGGATATGTACGGGTTTCGAGTAGAGATCAAAACGAAGAACGGCAAATTCAGAATATGAAGGATTTAGGGATAGAAGATCGGGATATTTTCATTGATAAAGAATCTGGAAAAAATATGGAGCGAGAGAATTATCAAATGTTAAAACGTCTTGTTCGTACAGGAGATACCATCGTGTTTGATTCCTTGACAAGACTTGGAAGAAATATGAATGATACATTAGAAGAATTTAGATACTATGAAAAACATAAAGTAAATTTACAATTTATAAAAGAACCCTATATTAACGTCAATTACACTGGGGAAAGTACAAATGATGTTATTCAGAGCGCAATTCAAAAAGCAACTCTTACAATATTATCAGCATTTGCAGAAAAAGAGCGCACTGACATTAAACAACGTCAAGCTGAAGGGATTGCTCTTGCCAGGAAGCAAGGTAAACGTTTAGGACGTCCGCCTGTCGAAATAACAGAAGAATTTATGGATGCTTACAAGGAATGGAAATCTGGTTCAATTACAGCCGTAGGAGCCATGAAAAAGTATGGCATCAAACGTTCCTCATTTTATAATCAAGGTCTTTGATTTCTTCTTCTGGCACAGTAAAGTAGTCAGAAGACAATACAGCAATATCAGCAAACTGACCTACTGCAAGGGTTCCCTTTTTACCTTCATCACCAGAGAACCACGCACTCCCTTTGGAATATAGTTCTAGGGCTACTTTTCTGTCAAGTCTATTCTTTTCATCGTATATCGAAAGACCACCAATGGTTTTTCCGGCAACCATCCA
>NZ_FPAF01000001.1:1051212-1301159 GCF_900116295.1 Bacillus sp. 103mf | reverse complement strand
AAAAAGCGCCTCTATGTCAGAAGCTCCATCCCCCTCTTGTTCTGAGCGAGCCGCTTCCGCTTTTCTTTATAAGTCGCTGCTATACAGAATACAACATGACCACTACTTGCTTTCTCCTTTTGTTTTAAACCTTGCATGTGGCAAAAAAAGGCCCTGACCGCTTCTATACATGGCCAGATGATCTCGCCCACCTAAAAAGAAAGATGGTTTTATGCCGATTTTTTAATTTGTATTTATATAGGTCCTCTTTGTATCTCAATAAGTAAAATATTATATATAGGCTTACTTATGAAAAAAAGTTGTTTTCATTGTAAAGAATGAGTAATATAGATTTCGCACGGAGTATAGAAAACATGGGGTGAAAAGAGAGGGATGGAGAAAAAAAAGAAGTTTTTGAGTTTGCAGAAAACCATTGCATTTTTTGTATGTGCTGTTGTTATATTTGCTTTACTTGTAACAGATATTTTAATTAGTCATCATGTTGAGCGTACGACAGAAGAAAGTCAAATGGAAAAAGCTAAAGCAGTTGCACGCATTACAGCAAATTCACCGCTCGTAATCGATGCTTTAACAGGAAGAAAAGATGAATCTGAAATTCAACCGAATGTGAATCGGCTTTTAAAAAATACAGATGTTCAATTCATTGTAGTTATGGATATGAATGGGATACGAAAATCTCATCCGGATCCTAAGAAAATTGGTCAACATTTCGTTGGGGGCGATGAAGAAACAGCCCTGAAAGGAAAAGAATATGTATCAACAGCAAAAGGGACATTAGGAAAGTCTGTGCGAGTATTTGTACCAATCTTCTCTGAAACGAAAAAACAAATAGGGGTTGTGGCTGTTGGAATTTCAGCTGATAATGTAGAAGAGATGGTGGAACAAAGCAGACATATTATGTACATCGGTGTCAGCGTTGGGATTTTAGTAGGAGTTATAGGGGCTATTTTATTGGCTAGACATATTAAGAAAATTTTATTTGGCCTCGAACCTAGTGAAATCTCAAAAATCTTAGAAGAACGAAATACGATGCTACAATCTGTTAAAGAAGGAATTATTGCGATTGATAAGGATGCGCGGATTACTTTAATTAATCACGAAGCCAGGCGGTTAATTGAGAAAAGCGGGATCAAAGAAGAGTTTATTGGTGAAGACATTAAGAAGTATATGCCGAATTCAAGGATAAAAGAAGTATTACAAACGGGAGTAGCGCAGTTTGATGAGGAACATAGTATGCATGGGATTACAATTGTTTCGAATCGAGTTCCGTTATACGTAAAGGGAGAAATTGTTGGGGCAATTGCAACATTTCGTGATAAAACGGAAATAAGAAAATTAGCAGAGCAATTAACCGGTATTCGACTATATGCAGAGGCTTTGCGTGCACAATCGCATGAGTTTATGAATAAAATGCATGTTGTATTAGGACTAACACATATGAAGCATTATGAACAATTAGAAACATATGTTAGTAGCATGGTATCAGAGCATCAATATGAAATTGGAGATGTGATGCGGAAGATAAAAAATCCTGTGTTTGCAGGTTTTTTACTTGGAAAACTTAGCTATGCAAGAGAAAAAGGAATAGAATTAACGATCAGTGAAGATTCTTATTTACCACAGCCGGATGATGAGGGCATTATTCATGAACTCATTACAATTGTAGGGAATTTAATTGATAATGCTTTGGATGCAGTAGCGGATTGTAAATACAAGCAGGTAAATGTTGTAATTAAATATTATGATAAATTAATTGTAAAGGTTACAGATACAGGTAATGGAATTAAACAAGAAGAAATAGATAAATTATTTGTTAAAGGGTACTCTACAAAAGGAGAAAATCGAGGATATGGCTTATATCTTGTAAAGGAAAGTATAGAACGTATAAAAGGAAATATCCATATTGATTCAGTATTAGGAGAGCAAACAATAATCACAATTGAAACACCATATAAAAGTAGGGATGAGATGGAAGATGATTAAAGTTTTAATTGTAGAAGATGACCCAATGGTAGCCATGCTAAATAAGCATTACTTAGAACAAGTTGGCGGGTTTGAACTTGTTCATATAGCTAATTCTGTAGATGAAGCATTGCAAGTACTAGAAGAATCCCACATAGATTTTATATTGCTTGATATTTTTATGCCTGGTGATACTGGGTTTGAATTGTTATTGCATATTCGCAATAAGGAAAAAGAAATTGATGTGATGATGATTTCAGCGGTGCATGATATGGTAAGTATTAAAAAAGCACTGCAATATGGAGTTGTAGATTATTTAATTAAACCATTTACGTTTGAACGTTTTAAGGAAGCATTATCTGCTTATCGCGAAAAATTTGAATTTATGAAGGCGCAGCCCAATATTAATCAATCTGAATTAGATGCATTGATTTTACAAAAAGAAAAAAAAGAATCTCCTGTAAGCAAAGTGCTTCCAAAAGGATTAACAAAGCAAACCTTACAGTTAGTTTGGAAACAGATAAAATCGCTTCAAGGGAAAACATTTACAACAGAAGAGATGGCACAATTAGTTGGAATTTCTAGGGTTTCCATTCGAAAGTATGTCCTATTTTTAATTGAAATTGGAGTTTTAGAAAATGAAATGGTATATCAACAAGTAGGAAGACCGGTAAGCAAACTGCGTTGTATTGATGAAAGCAAAATACATTTATATATATGAAGCTGTCCCCAAAGGTCGTTAAATAACGGCTTTTTGGGACAGCTTTTTTGACTAAATGAATGTTTTTTTGTAATTCAAAGCATTTGTTTTATTCAGATATTTTTAAGATTTTGAAGAAAAATGTCGGATTTTTTAGAATATTGTATTTCTTTGTTGTTGGGTTGTGTTTTTAGTGTTAAACTTATAATTACAAAGAGAGAGTAGCTAACACCTCCCTATTTTAAATTAAAAAGACTGAAAATTCAGTTTTTGAATTACCTTTATTTAAGCGATATGTATGCGTATTTGCTGCTCTTTCTTTTTTTATCCCTCTATTTTTGGGCAGTAATACTCCCACCTCAAAATTCAGCGAAAGCAAAGAAGTTAGGTGGGAGATAAACTGCCCGTAAAAGCCCGATTGGTGAGGGCTGATAATCAGTGGGGGATGAAGAAAAACCCCACTGATTAAAGTTTCACTTTATAGCATGTCAATCATTTATATAAAAAAATTTTATATAAATGATTGACAAAAAAACAGATTTTAATAATAATTAATTTATAATAATTTTAAACAAAAAATTATTATAATAAAAGGGGGATCCAAAAATGAATCCATACAATCGCTTAACAACAAATCAAGGTGCTCCTGTAGGAGATAACCAAAATTCTCGTACAGCAGGTCGTCGTGGCCCAGTATTATTAGAGGATTATCATTTAGTAGAAAAATTAGCGCATTTTGATCGAGAACGTATTCCTGAGCGTGTTGTACATGCACGTGGTGCTGGTGCTCATGGCTTTTTCGTAACAAAAAATAGTATGAAAGAATATACAAAAGCAGCATTCTTACAGAAAGAAGGAACAGAAACACCTGTATTTGTTCGCTTCTCAACGGTTATTCATGGGCAAGGTTCTCCGGAAACAGCTCGTGATCCAAGAGGTTTTGCGGTGAAGTTTTATACAGAAGAAGGAAACTATGATCTTGTTGGTAACCACTTACCTGTATTTTTCATTCGTGATGCAATCAAATTCCCTGACATGGTCCATTCTTTAAAACCGGCGCCAGATACAAATATTCAAACTCCAGATCGTTACTGGGATTTTATGACGCTAACACCAGAATCAACTCATATGTTAACTTGGGTATTTTCTGATTACGGTACGCCTGCAAACTACCGCCAAATGGAAGGATTCGGTGTTCATTCATTTAAATGGGTAAACGAAGATGGGAAGATTGTATACGTAAAATATCACTGGAAGCCACAACAAGGCGTACGTAATTTTAACGTAAAAGAAGCAGAACAAATGCAAGGAAAAGATTTTAACCATGCAACTCGTGATTTATTTGATGCGATTGAGCGTGGAAATTATCCGAAATGGGATCTTCATCTACAAGTTATGAAACTAGATGAAATGGATTCCTTAGAGTTTGATCCATTAGATCCAACAAAAATATGGCCAGAAGACCGTTTTCCATTAATGGAAGTAGGTACAATGACGCTAAATCGTAACCCGCAAAATTTCTTTGCAGAAGTAGAACAAGCGGCATTTTCACCAAGCGCAACTGTGCCTGGTATTGAACCATCTGAGGATAAATTATTACAAGGACGTTTATTCTCTTATCCGGATACACAGCGTTATCGCTTAGGTGCAAATTATTTACAAATTCCTGTAAACTGTCCGTACGCAGCGGTGCATAATCAACAACGCGATGGTTTCATGCAAACGAACCAACAGTCGTCTACAATTAATTATGAACCAAGTCGCCATGCGGAAAATCCAAGTGAAGATTCGGCATATCGAGATTCAACTATGAAACTTGAAGGTTATGTATCTCGTGAAAAAATTGAGAAACCAAACGATTTTGGGCAAGCTGGTGAGCGTTATCGTTCCTTCTCTAAAGAAGAACAAGATAACTTAATTGCTAACTTGGCAAATGATTTAAAAGATGTGAATGAACAAACAAAATTGCTTGCGATTTGTAACTTCTTTCGTGCAGATCGAGAATATGGTATGCGTTTAGCACAAGCATTACATGTTGATATTTCAGCGTATGTGGGAGGACCCGTGAAGTAGGGGATACCTTCATTATATATACAAGTAAAAAAAAGACATAAAATCCTTTTTCTTTTTAGGTGGCGAGAGTACCTGGCCGTGCATAGAAACGGCCAATTCCTTTTTCTATCACATGCAAGGTTGAAAACAAAAGAAGAAAGGGGGTGAAGGTCATGTTGTATTCTGCTTAGCAGTGACTTATATGTCGGAAAAATGAAATGGATATAATATCTAATTTTGGAACAACTATACACTTTTTAAAATTACAAAATTAGTTACAAAACTTACAAAAACTATTTTTATTGTCAAAAGAGTGTAAAATTTTAGGCAAGAGCATGAAAGAGCCTTTAAGGGAGGGAGTCAAAAAGTTTCGAAGTGTTAAAATGTGTAGTCAAAATTGAACATATTGATGTTATGAATCTATGAATAATAAAAAATATATAAATCCTCATTAAAATTTTGACATGGCTGAGCTTGTTACTTTTGATTAATCTCACATGGAGAAAAATTATTTATGCCGTATTTTTAAATTGGATTTATATAGTATGAACAAATTAATGGCGTTTATGCTCAGCACGAGATGGTAATACGGTACAATTTCAGTTTACATGATTTGATAGAAATGATGGCAAAAACATAATTTAGTCAATTTGTATATTACCATTGGTTGTTAGGTATGTCAATATTCGAATTATTAGATTTAATAGCTATATTAGAGAAACTAATGATTTTGAAGAGTAGATAGGCATATATAGAAAGTAAGTTTATAACGGTCGAAAGAGACAAAATACTAGCAACTATCAAGTCGTTCTTATCGTGCATTTGTACCAGAAGCCATCTTAATATCATTCATTAGGAGGCGGATAAAGAGTATGGTGTGTGACGTTAGGCAGAAATCGGGTTCACGCTCGAGGGATTGTCTGGACTAACGATTGTTAGTAACAACTGAAACTGTGAGACCACGGTGGGATACCCAAACAAATCTCACGACTAGATGGCTGTTAATACTCCCCCATGCGTAAATTGGTAACGACTGCGTGTGAAGCGGGGTGAAGTCGCATCGAGTAGCCCTAACAGGTGAAGCTGAGGAAAGGTTAAACATACTGCGAAAGTGATGCGGACAGGGAGCTATATATGGTCAGGATTTGAGCAATCAATGACGAACTGCTGAATGTACGTCTCGTATATCCGTTCCTAGAAATGGGCGTCAATATATTATCTCCAAAACAATATCATACGGTTTGTAATGGATAAAGCTAAAGGGTTGCTTTAACTTCTTACTTGAAGTGGTAATCGGGACAAAGGTAGGGCCTACGTATAGTTATACACCTAGCAGTTTCGGAACGTCAGAAATCCCTAACGATGTAGTAATAACTTGGGGAACAGCTTAAGCTGTGAAAGAGTTATGAATAGGGATGGCAGCAGGGGCGTAGTACCAATGAAACTCTGATAATAAGGAGTGGAGGGAAGGCCCCGAGTCTAATGAACAGGTCCCTTACATAAAGATAGCGATAACAAAAGCTATCTGAACTTGTTGATTAGATGGAACGCCGTGTGCGGTGAAAGTCGCACGCACGGTGTGGGGTGGGGGAAAAGCTGGAGATGGCTTCAAAGGTTTACCTATTACCATTATATGAAGAAAGTAACTTCTATTTTTTCAATTATCATCATCTTTATATTTACTATAGGTCAGAGTTTGATGCCTATAATAGCGAAAGCACAAGAGTTAAATACAAGTGGATTTGTTGATAGCTTTACGTTCGACAAAACAGATCTCAGTTATGGAGAACGAACGGGAATAAAAGTTAATTTTAGTGATAAATCTGGAAATAAAATGAAGGCTGGAGACACGCTAACGTTAACGTTACCTCAAGAATTACAAGGATATAGTAGAAAGATTGATTTAAAGAATGATGCTGGTGTTACATTTGGAACTTGTCAAGTAACGACAACAAATGTTTTATGTACATTTACTGATGTAGTTGAGAAACTTCGAAATATTAGAGGATATTTTTATTTTGAAGTTCAAGCGACTCAGAATGTAGCAACAGGGCAAACGATAACAGTTGACACAAATTTAGGTACAAATTTACAAACGCAAAGGGTAACCATTAAGGGGCCAACTGAAGGTGGTGAGAGTACAGCTCCATTTTCCTACAAAACAGGTAGAATTGACCCGGATACTCCAACTAAAGTGAAGTGGGAACTGCCTATAAATAATAACAAGGAGCAATTAAGTTCTGATATTGTTTTGTCGGATACTTCACAATCAGGCCAAACACTTGATCAGGCTGGTTTTACTTTAATAGTTGGAAATGAAGCGTTAACACCTCAACAATTCATTGATAAGGGTTATGGAACAATCACTTTTAATAGTAATTCTTTTGAAATTAGAGCTTATAAGGATCAGGTCAGTGGTAAGATTTTTATTTTGAGGTATACCGCTACTATAACTGAAAATGGAATGAGCCAAGAGAATTTTTTTAATGATTTTACGATTAATTACCAGATTTTAAATGAGCAACCAGTAACGTTTTCAGATAGTGCTTGGACTAAAAATATAAACGCGGGCGGCGGTGCTCAAGGTGATTTACCACCTAAAGGAACGCTAAGAATTATAAAACACATTGCTGGAGATGAAACAAAATTCATACCGAATGTCTCGTTTAAATTATATACAGAATCTGGTCAGCAAATTGGCAGTACGTATACAACGGATGCACAAGGTATGGTTGAAGTCCCTACTTTAAATCCAGGCAATTACTATGTACAAGAGATTACTGCTCCAAACTATTTGGATTTTGATCCACAAGCAAAAGTGCCTTTTACAATTGATGCAAATGCTGAAAAAGGCGTAAAGCTGATGGTTCCGAATAAGGTGAAATCGACATCTATTTTAGGAGCGAAGGCTTGGAAAGATAACAATGCGACGGATCGTCCAGCAACAATCAAAGTCGATTTACTACAAAACGGTCAAGTAGTTGACACGAAAGACGTAACAGCGGCAAACAACTGGAACTATACGTTTGCAGATATACCTGCATATGATAATGACGGAAATGCGTATACGTATACAGTAAGAGAACAATCGGTAGCGGGATACAAATCAGAAGTAAACGGTTATAACATTACGAATACAAAAGTGGGCCAAACAAAAGTAGAAGGAACAAAAGCGTGGAAGGATAACAACGCCATAGATCGTCCGAGCACAATCAAAGTAGACTTACTACAAAGCGGTCAAGTGATTGACACGAAAGACGTAACGGCATCAAACAATTGGAAGTATACATTTGACAATCTACAAGCGTACGATGCGAATGGAGTAGCGTACAAGTATGAAGTGAAAGAACAACCAGTAGACGGATACAAATCGGAAGTAAAGGGTTATGACATTACGAATACAAAAGTAGGTCAAACAACAGTAGCAGGAACGAAGACGTGGAAAGACGGAAATGCAACAGACCGTCCGGCAACGATTCAAGTAGACTTACTACAAAATGGAAATGTAATCCAAACACAAGACGTAACAGCGTCAAATAATTGGAAATATACATTTACAAATCTAGAAGCATATGATGTGAATGGTGTTGCTTATACGTATATAGTAAAAGAACATCCGGTAGTAGGATACAAATCAGAAGTAAACGGTTATGACATTACAAATACAAAAGTAGGCAAAACAACAGTAACTGGAACGAAAACTTGGAAGGATAACAATGCAACAGATCGACCAACAACAATCCAAGTAGACCTACTGCAAAATGGAACTGTGATCCAAACACAAGAAGTAACAGCAGCAAACAATTGGAACTACACATTTGCAGACTTAGCACAATATGATGCAAATGGTGTTCCTTATACGTACACAGTAAAAGAACATCCGGTAGCGGGATATAAATCGGAAGTAAATGGCTACAACATTACAAACACAAAAGTAGCGAAATTGACAGTAGAAGGAACGAAGACGTGGAAAGACGGAAATGCAATAGACCGTCCGGCAATGATCCAAGTGGACTTACTACAAAATGGAAATGTAATTCAAACACAAGACGTACCAGCAGCAATGGGTTGGAAATATGTATTCGCAGATTTAGAAGCATACGATGCAAATGGAGTAGCTTACACATATACAGTGAAAGAACACCCGGTAGCGGGATATCAATCCAGCGTAAGTGGTTATGACATTACGAATACAAAGGTTGGTCAAACAAAAGTAGAAGGAACAAAGACTTGGAACGATAACAATGCAACAGATCGCCCAGGTTCGGTCAAAATAGACCTTCTACAAAACGGTCAAGTAGTAGATACAAAAGAAGTAACAGCAGCAACAAACTGGAAATACACGTTTGACAATTTACAAGCGTACGATGCGAATGGAGTAGCTTACACATATACAGTGAAAGAACAACCAGTAGCAGGATACCAATCCGAAGTGAAAGGTTATGACATTACAAATACAAAAGTAGGTCAAACAAAAGTAG
Source organism: Bacillus sp. 103mf (assembly GCF_900116295.1). GTDB lineage: Bacteria > Bacillota > Bacilli > Bacillales > Bacillaceae_G > Bacillus_A > Bacillus_A bruguierae. Next base: position 1,291,964 of record NZ_FPAF01000001.1, on the reverse strand, counting down.
AAGGAACAAAAACGTGGAATGACAGTAATGCGACAGATCGTCCGAGCACAATTAAAGTCGATTTACTGCAAAATGGCCAAGTGATTGACACGAAAGACGTAACAGCGTCAACAAATTGGAAGTACACGTTTGATAATCTACAAGCGTACGATGCGAATGGAGTAGCGTACAAGTATGAAGTGAAAGAACAATTAGTGGACGGATACAAATCGGAAGTAAACGGTTATGACATTACGAATACAAAAGTAGGAAAGACAACAGTAGAAGGAATAAAAACGTGGAATGACAACAGCGCCACAGATCGTCCAAGTACAATCAAAGTAGACTTACTGCAAAATGGCCAAGTAATTGATACAAAAGAAGTAACGGCGTCAAATAATTGGAAATATACATTTGCAGATTTAGCAGCTTATGACGCAAATGGAGTAGCGTACAAATATGAAGTGAAAGAACAACCAGTGGCAGGATACCAATCCGAAGTGAAAGGTTATGACATTACAAATACAAAAGTAGGCCAAACAAAAGTAGAAGGAACAAAAACGTGGAATGACAACAATGCGACAGATCGTCCAAGCACAATTAAGGTAGACTTACTCCAAAATGGTCAAGTAATTGATACAAAAGACGTAACAGCATCAAACAATTGGAAATACACGTTTGACAATTTACAAGCGTACGATGCGAACGGAGTAGCGTACAAGTATGAAGTGAAAGAACAACCAGTGACGGGATACAAATCAGAAGTAAACGGTTATGATATTACGAATACAAAAGTGGGCCAAACAAAAGTAGAAGGAACAAAAACGTGGAAAGATAATAATGCGACAGATCGTCCAAGCACAATTAAGGTAGACTTACTCCAAAATGGTCAAGTAATTGATACAAAAGACGTAACGGCAGCAAAGAATTGGAAATACACGTTTGACAATCTACAATCGTACGATGCGAACGGAGTAGCGTACAAGTATGAAGTGAAAGAACAACCAGTGGACGGATACAAATCAGAAGTAAACGGTTATGACATTACGAATACAAAAGTAGGAAAGACAATAGTAGAAGGAACGAAGACATGGAAAGACGATAATGCGACAGGTCGTCCGATCACAATCAAAGTAGACTTACTACAAAATGGCCAAGTGATTGGCACGAAAGAAGTAACAGAAGCAAGCGGTTGGAAATATGCGTTTACAGGATTAGAAGCATATGATGTAGACGGCAAAGCATATAAGTATGAAGTAAAAGAGCAACCAGTAGCAGGATATAAATCAGAAGTGAATGGTTATGACATTACGAATACAAAGATTAAGGAACCTACACCTGAAGTTCCTAAGGACAATACAAATAATGATCCAAATAACGATCCAAAAGTTCCGTCCATTAAAGAAAATGATAATACGACAGTATTACTTCCTAAAACAGGCGGAACACCAGCAGAGATGATTTCAATGGTTGGAGGTATGGTATTGTTCGTTTTAGGTGGAATGTTATTCCTTCGTCAAAGAGTTAAATAATTAGGTTATTTATTAAGCTATAACCCGAGTAGTAGACAAGTTAAAAAGTCGCTATTCGGTTTTTTTGTTATTTAGAACCTGTCTTTTTAAAACAAATAATTATTTTTGCATATAGTTATAGTGAGAATGGAGGGATAGAAATGACAAGAATTGCGTATATAGAAAGTGATGTAGATTTATTAGCTCGTCTCATGCGTGCTGAAGCAGAAGGAGAAGGACAACAAGGTATGATGGCTGTAGGGACAGTTGGTGTGAATCGTGTTATGTGCGATTGTCTAGACTTTAAACAAATTACAAATATTTCGCAAATGGTGTATCAGCGACCAGGCGGATTTGAAGCAACGACGAAAGGGTATTTCTATCAAAGAGCAAGAGAGAGCGACAAAGAAATGGCTAGAAAATGTTTGAATTATGCTCGTATATGGCCAGGTGTATATTCTTTATGGTTTTTCCGTCCGGTTGGTAATTGTCCTCCTACATGGTGGGATCAACCTCATGCAGGACAATACAAGAATCATTGTTTTTACGAACCGACTGGAGACGAATGTCCGAAAGTATATAGCGGGAAGTAGCGCAGGATAAATATATCGGCGCAAGTGCATCATTTGTCGGCGATTTTCATGATATATCGGCGTAAGTGCATCATTTGTCGGCGATTCGACACAATATAAAGACCGTTCGACGATAATCAACATACAAAAAAGCCACCTTTTTCTCAAATGGGGTGGCTTTTTTGGGTATATTTTAATACCCGAAGAATCATTATAACTAATATCCAATACGGTTATAGATGAATTGCTACGAAAAGGGGGAGAAGATGAAAACCATTCGAATTGAAGGAACAACTGTACAAGATTGGATCAAAAACTATCCTTTAATTCATGAACTAATACGAACAAAGGAAGTATTTTGGTCCAACCCTAAATACGAATTGTTTCAAACAGGGATTGAAAAAACGCGATTTAATGAAAAAGATGTAAAAGATGCGGAAGAAAGATTAAAACGTTTTGCTCCCTATATTGCGAAAGTCTTTCCAGAAACAAAAACGTTAAATGGAATTATTGAATCTCCTATTATTAAAATTCCTTCTATGCAACAGCACTTAGAACAAATTCATGGTTTAACATCCCCTGGTCAATTTTTATTAAAATGTGATAGTCATATTCCGATTGCAGGTTCAATTAAAGCGAGAGGTGGTATTTATGAGGTTCTTAAACATGCCGAAAATTTAGCTATTCAACGTCGACTGTTAACGCTGCAAGATGATTATTCAATGATAGATAGTGAAAAATTTAGAAACTTCTTCTCACAATACTCGATTGCAGTAGGTTCAACTGGCAACTTAGCACTTAGCGTTGGCATTATATGTTCTAAAATGGGTTTTAACGTAACGGTCCATATGTCAGCTGATGCAAAGAAATGGAAGAAGGATTTTCTAAAGAGTAAGGGAGCAACAGTTATTGAATATAAGGGAGATTATAGTAAGGCTGTAGAAGAAGGCCGAAAGTATGCGAGCAACAAACCAAACTGTTACTTTATCGATGATGAAAATTCTCATGATTTATTTTTAGGATATGCAGTGGCTGCCTCTCGCTTACAACAACAATTAAAAGATATGAGTATAAGAGTAGATGAAAATCATCCACTTTTTGTGTACCTTCCATGCGGAGTAGGAGGTGGACCGGGAGGAATTGCATTTGGTTTAAAATTAATATATCAAGACTATGTACATTGCTTTTTGGCAGAACCTACTCATTGCCCGAGTATGTTAATAGGCTTAATCACAGGATTACATGATAAAGTTTCTGTAAAAGATTTTGGTATTGATAGCATCACTGTGGCAGATGGCCTTGCGGTTGGAAAGCCATCAGGGTTTGTTGGTCAAAACATTGAATCTTTATTAAGTGGATGTTATACGGTGAATGATAAGGATTTGTATCAATTATTAAGTGCATTGATCGATTCAGAGAATATGAGCTTAGAGCCTTCTGCGGTAGCAAGTGTGCCAGGGCCAATTAGGCTATTGAAAGAAAAAGAAGGTCAGGAATATTTAAGAAAGCATTGTTTAACAGACAAATTAGAAAATGCCACACACGTCATGTGGGGAACAGGTGGCAGTATGGTCCCTAAAGAAATTATGGAAGAGTATTATAAAAAAGGGTTAGAAGTATAGGTTTGGTATATTCCTAAAATAAAAAAGTATTTCTTTCTGTATGACTAATAGAAAGAAATACTTTTTTATTTTGGAGATTTGATTAATGGGCATCTATAACAATAATTTTGGCATTGCCCCTTGTTAGTTATTAGGATATTTTTCCTTAAGAAATGCATACTAAACAATAATATAGAACGCATGTAGAAAGTGAGGGAGTTCATGGTTAAATTTCTAAAACGGTTAAAAAGCAGAGGCAATCCTAAGTCGTTTTCAAGACGTGGTAATAGTCATTTTCAGGAAAAAAATATAGAGGACTCCCTCTTAGACGCTGATTTATCTAAAAACATAGCTGAGCTTCAGAAGCTCTTTCGTCAAGCTCCTGATTTAGTGATTCGTCGGTTTCCAATGACAGTAGATGGATTAGAAGCAGCTTTAGTGTATTTGTCTGGATTAACAGATAAGCAATCGATTCAAAATCATGTTCTAACGCCTTTGATGGATGGCGGCCGTGATGCAAATACGGAACTTCCAATTACACTGGGACAGGTTGAAATTATCGATACGTGGAGCCAGATTGAAAATGCTATTTTGGGAGGAGATAGTGTTTTATTTATCCATGGCCGAACGACAGCACAACAATTAGATACGAAAGGATGGCCGCAAAGAAATATTGAAGATACTCGTAATGAAATATCTCTAAAAGGTGCGCATCAAGCCTTTGTAGAAACTGGAAGTCTAAATATTGCATTGCTTCGAAGATATATTCCTCATCGAGAATTAATGTTAAAAGAAACGACAATTGGTATGCGGGGCAAAACGAGGATTTCCATTTTATATTTGAAGGATGTAGCGTCCGAAGATGTGCTGAAGGAATTGGAAACACGGATTCAAAATATTATGGTGGATGCTGTCATTAGTGCTGGTGAACTTATCGAATTCATTGAAGATAATCCATATTCTCCGTTTCCGCAATTTATATTAACTGAAAGACCTGACGTGGCTGTATCTCACATTCTTCAGGGAAGATTTGTGGTTGTTGTGGATCATTCTCCCAATGTATTGATTGCTCCGACAAATTTTATATCCTTTTTTCAAGGAGTTGATGATTACGGGACACGTTGGTTAGTTGCCTCGTCTATTCGGATACTTCGTTTCGTAGCTTTTATGATTGCTCTCTTTTTGCCAGCAAGTTATGTTGCGTTTATTTCCTTTAATTTTGAAGTCATTCCTGTAGAGCTTTTTTTATCTATTGCGGAATCAAGAACGCGCGTACCATTTTCTCCAGTTATGGAAGCACTGCTTATGGAAATGACATTGGAAATGATGAGGGAAGGAGCCCTGCGGCTGCCTACGCCGATCGGTCAGACAGTTGGAATTGTGGGCGGGATTATTATTGGGCAGGCGGCTGTTCAAGCGGGAATTGTCAGCAACATTATGATTATTGTTGTTGCAATTACAGCCATCGCTTCTTTTATTATTCCAAATTATGATATGGGAGCTGCGGTCAGATTATTACGATTTCCTATGATGATATCAGCTGCTTTATTTGGAATTGTCGGACTTGTTATCGGGTGGATGACATTAGTTGCGCATCTTATCAGTCTTGAATCGCTAGGCACTCCTTATGGCACTCCGTTAGCGCCATTTCGTTTTGCAGATATGAAGGATGCTTTTGTACGCTTTCCTCTATGGACAATGAAAAGTCGTCCTAAGGGTACGGGAGCTGCTCAATCTATTCGACAAGGACAAAATCATAATAAAAGGTGAAACTATGAAAAAGTATGCCTATAATGACATTACTCTTATGCAGTATATTTTTTTAATTAATGGAATGCAGGTGGGAACTGGAGTTTTATCTCTCCCACGAGTGCTTGCAGAAAAAGCTGGAACGGATGGATGGATAGCTATACTTATCGGTTGGGTATTCTCCACAATATCCGGTATTTTTATCGTGAAAACATCTGCAAGATATCCAGAGGACACGCTTTATGACATTCTTATACGATTGTTTGGAAAAATAGTTGGGAAAGCATTAGTTGTTATTTACATAATATATTTTGTCTTTTATTCCGGTATCATTCTTGTGAACGCTATGCTTTATCTTAAAGGGTGGCTTCTACCGAAAACGCCTGACTATATTGTTATATTTTTGTTTTCAATTCCTACTTTTTTGGTTGTGCGTAATGGCATTCGTATTATAGGGCGATACTGTGAACTCGTTTTTTATATGACGCTTTGGATTCCACTGTTTTTTTTAATACCGCTAAAAGATAATAGTAGTTGGCTTCCTTTCTTTCCATTGCTGAAAGAGGGATGGAAGCCGATATTAACAGCTGTGCCGACTACTATTTTTACCTATTTAGGGTTTGATATTGCGTTTTTTTTATATCCCTTTTTACAAAAAAAACAGTACGCTGTCCACGGAATTGTTATTGCAAACACCTTGACAATGCTATTTTATTTGTTTGCTACCGTTGTTTGCTTTTCCTATTTTAGTCCTGATAGTATCACAGAATTTAATCAGCCAGTACTGAACTTACTTAAAGTAATTGAATTTCGTTTTTTAGAGCGTTTTGACATGATTTTATTAGCTGTTTATCTAATTGTTGTTTCTACAGCCTGGATTCCGTGTATATACTGTGCTGTATTTTGTTCTAGTCAATTACTAGGAAAACAAGACCACAGTTCTCACGTTGTTGTTTTACTGTTAATGATTATTGGCTTTATATTTTGGACTCACCCTAGTTGGACTCAATCCGAAACATGGCAGCAGGCAGTATCGAATGCTGGATTAGGATTGACGTATATATCACCTATTATTTTATGGCTGTATAGCTGGGGATATGAGAAGTATCGCCAGGGGGGGATACATTGAAAAAAAAAGTATTATGTTGCATTTTGTTATTGGTGTTTATGATGACTGGCTGCTTTGATCAAACAAATGTTGAAGATGTTTCCTTGACTCTTATACTTGGTATAGATTTAGATCAAAATGATAATTTATTGGTGTACATGTCAAGCCCTGTTTTTAGTAAAGAAGCAAAGAGAAAAGAAGAAGATACCGGCGTGAAATCTGTTACAGTTCGAAATTCTAGAGATAAATTTGACGCTACAGTTATGGCGCTAACCTCGGGAAGTAAGACACAGGTTTTTTTAGTTGGAAAACGGCTAATGAAACGGAAAAATTGGGAAAAGTACCTTGATCCATTTTACCGGGATCCAAAAAACACAGTCACTACAAGAGTTATTGCTGTAGATGGGCCTGTTTCGGACGTCATCTTTTATAATCCAAAGGATAAGCCACGGCTTCCTTTATATTTAACAAAACTAGTTGATACCGCCTATTTAAGAAATATCACAGTAAAGACATCTCTTCAAAAGTTGCATGAGCAAACGATAGATAAAGGGATGACAGCAAGTATTACTGAGATGAAAAAAAAGAAGAAACTATGGCTGACAGGTACAGCGTTGTTGGACGAAAATGGCAGATACAAATTAACGTTAAAATCTGATGAAAATAAATTGTTACGCATTTTACAGCACGAGACGAAAGGTGAGTTTCCATTTACAATTCCAATTAAGATAAAATCCGATAGCCAGGATAAAGATTGGATAAGTTTTAGTTCTCAAAGTATGAAAGTAAAGACAAAGGTAAGGTATGATAATCATTTTATATTTCATATAGATGTAAAGATGAGAATCGGCATTACAGAACGACTTTTTTCATTTAACACAAGAAAGGACGCAGCAAAATTACAAAAGGCGATTGAAACGAAGATGGAGGCTGATTTCAAGCAACTCATAAAGAAAATACAAGCTGCTGAAATTGATCCGATTGGCCTTGGAATTTATGCAAGAACCTACACATACCCACAATGGAAAAAAGTTCAAAATGAATGGAATAAGGCATTGGCAAAGGGGGATGTGAACGTTAAGGTAAGTGTGAAAATTGGTGGGATGGGAACGATTAAGTAACAAATGTTCAACTGAGATTTGTATTAAAATTGCAAGCCCCTTCAATTTTATGAAGGGGCTGTTCTCATTACATATGAATTAAAGCGGCAATACTTCTTCTAGATGTGTATTCAGTTCAAATATAAATTTATCAATATCCGGATTTTTTATTACATCATAGCAAGCGAAGCTCTTTAATGGTTTCATACCGATAAAATCTTGTGTGCGGTGTAAATGGCTGAGTGCTTCTTCTAAACTCTTTCCTCCAAAGAATTGCGCAGGATCGTTAAATGCTTGTTCCGGAGCATTCCATGTAGTTGAAAACATATAATGTTTGTCAGTTAATAAGCCGCCTCTTCCATATTGCTCAGATCCTTTGAAAAATAATCCATAAGCATACACTTCATCCATATATGTCTTTAGTAAACCGGGTACATTGAACCAATAAATAGGTGTTTGGAAGATGACAATATCAGCCCATAAAAACTTATTTTGTTCTTCCATGGTACTGTATCCGTTTTGAACGACTGTTGTTTGGACATTGTTATTTGCACTTAATACATTCACCATGTTGTCTGTCAAAGTTTTATTTAGTGTTCCTTCTGCTGATCTATAGGTTTGATGGCCGTTTATAATAAGTATATTTTTCATTGTAGTTTTCCCCTTTATTTTATAATGTGTTTCAATTAATTTTCAGGTACAACGCCGAGTTGTTGCATAAGCGTTAGATTATCTTCTAAGTGCCAATCTTCAACGATTTTTCCATCTTTCACTCGTAACATATCGATAGCAAAGAAATTAACAGTTTTGCCAGTTGGCTGTTTCTCTCCAAAATTCCCTTTATGTGTTCCGGTGAATGATAGACGAGCTGTTACTTTTTCCCCAGTTACTACTAAATCCTCGATATTACACTGTAAGTCCGGAAAGGCTTTACGGAAATTGCTTGAGGCAAATGTTAAGCCTTTTGGTCCTTGAGGACGCCCTTTTGGCAACGTGTTATCAAAAAAGTTGTCTGTAACAGTTTGCGGGATGAGAGCGTTATTTCCAGTATTCCAAAATGCATAGAAGCGCTGCGCAGCATGAACCATCTCTGTAGCTTTTTGTTGATCCAACGAAGGATCGATTGTCATCGATTTAGGTTGAGGAAAATCCTTCAATAGTTGAATATCTTTCTTGGCTGGTGCAGCAGTTTTGTATTCTGATGTTTGCGTATGACACGCTGCCATCAGAATCATGACTCCAAAGATGCTTGTGACACTAGCTATGTTTTTCATGATTTTTTTTTGTAAGCTCATAATAGTCTCCTTTATTTTTTTATATTTTTCTACTCTGTTGCGCAGTGAATACGGCTTCTCGTTTATCTAAAGACCAAATCAATAATGTAACGAAAAGCCCAGCAGCGGTAACAAGAGCAGCAATCCATGGTACTGCATGAAGTCCGGGTCCATTGTCGATAATCCACCCGCCAAAGAATGCTCCGCCAGTATTCGCTAAGTTAAACGAACTAATATTCATAGCTCACCTCCTTATTTTGTAAATGGCGTCAACCGCTAATGATATTGTATGTATAGTTGATTCCTTTTGGGAAGTAGTGATATTTATTTCATATAGTTACCATAAAGATAGAATTGTGATAACATAAAGAAAATCAATCGAAAAAATTTTTTAGGAGCGTGTTTCAATGAGTAACATGGAGCCAATCGAATTAACAAAGGGAACGCCGGGGCAAATTTGTCCCATTGCGAAAACACTTGATGTAATCGGAACAAAGTGGACGTTTTTAATTATTCGAGATCTTCTTATTGAAGGAACGATGCGATTTAGTGACTTGCAAAAATCAATGGATGGAATTAGCCCGAAAACGCTCTCGCTTCGTCTGAAGGAACTTGAAGTGCATGGAATTGTGGAAAGAACGGTATATCCAGAAGTTCCCCCGCGCGTTGAATACACATTAACTGAGAAGGGGAAACGTTTAGAACATATTTTCATTGAATTAAAGCGGTTCGGATTAACGTTATAGAAGAAATAATGATTCATGTTAAAAAAGGGAATATGTGTAAAGAAATATAATAATATAAAAAAGGATGCTTTTTAATTTAGGTAGTTCCGTTATTGTAGAGAAAAACGACAAAACATTTCTAATAACAAACAAAAACGCTCAGAACTATATCATTCTGAGCGTTGATTTATTATTTCTCCTATTTAGTTAAAGCGCCTGTTGGTTTAGTAAACTATTTTCATTTCAGGCAATATTGTTTTTAATTCTATTAAGTCATTTATTACAAAATCAGCTTGAGCAAGTTCATCTTCTTGTGCAAAATCAAAATTACATCCAATTGCAATTAAACCATTATCTTTCGCAGCATTTATATCAGATAGACGGTCTCCAACTACTGCTGCCCTTTTTATATCATATTTTTTTATAATTGTTTTAACTAAATCGCCTTTATCGAGCGTTTGTATTTGCTGAATACTAAATGTTTCGGTAACCCAATTATCCAAATTATAATAACTTACAATTGCTTGTAAATATTCCGTTAAACCATTACTCGCTATGTAAATGGAACGATTATTTTCTTTTAAATAACTAAAAACTTCCTCTACATTAGGATATAAAGCACCTTTCCCATTTCTTATGTTTTCAACTAATCTTTCCAGAAAATAAGCATCTGTTTGTTCCCTTACTTCAATAGAATGATTAGGTAACAAAGCTTCCCAAACTTTTGGTAAAGGTACACCCATAATTTCACGGTATTTATCAATAGGGGTTACTGTATCCCATAAATTTAGTGACCGTAAATGGTTAAAAGTATCATCAAGTGATAATTCTAGAATTTTTTCAGTTTGAAATAGAGTTCCATCCATATCAAAAATCAATGATTGTAACATTGCTTTCTCTCCCTTTTTCCCATTGCCTAATAATTCACCTAATTCTTATTCAACAAATCTGACTCATCAGTTTAAGTACAAATTCTCACAATCTTTAAATAAATTTTAGCATAAATTTACAATACCCTTTCTCTTTTTTTCATTGAACTATCATATTATTTGGTGAGAAAAAGAATGTCATAACAAAAGGAGGAAAAAATGAAAAGGATTTTACTCGTGTTAGGAATTGTAATACTGGGAGCGATAGGATGGATTTTCTACCAAAATTCTTATGATTTGAAGCAAGAAGAAGTAACGATTCAAACGAAAAAAAATACATTACACGGTGCCCTCGCCTTACCTAAAGAAAAAGAAAATCCGGGATTAATTATTTTTGTTCATGGTGATGGATCTGTAAATGTAACATATGATGATGGTTATTTACCTTTATGGGAGGAATTAGCGAAAAAAGGGTATGCCTCCCTAGCATGGGATAAGCCTGGTATTGGAAAATCAACTGGAGATTGGCTAGATCAATCGATGGAAGATCGCGCAAATGAAGTAATCGAAGTGATTCAATGGGCGAAGAAAAATCTTGATATTGATCCTAAAAAAATAGGATTATGGGGAGCAAGTCAAGGTGGATGGGTTGTCCCAAAAGTAGCAAATGCTAGCGATGATGTTTCATTTAGTATTTTAGTATCACCTGCGATTAATTGGATCGAACAAGGAAAGTACTATACGGAAAAAAGTATGGCTAGTGCTGGCGCAACAAAAGAAGAAATCAACCAACGAATGAAAAACAATGAAAAAGTTTTAGAATTACTTTTGAAAAATAGTAATTATGAAGACTACCAAAACTTAACGAATGATAAAGGCGATATCTCTAAAGAAAGATGGAATTTTATTAAAAAGAATGTAAATAGCGATGCAACAAAGGATCTCTCAGAAACAAAAAAGCCTGTTAAGTTAATTGTTGGAGGCCGTGATGAAAATGTAGATGTCAAAAACACGATGGAAGTTTACAAAAAAGAAATACGGAAAGAGTTGTTATCAGTATCTTATTTACCAGAAGCAAATCATTCCATGTTGAAACCGCAATATGTAAATTCGGAATTTGGCTTGTCGGTGAAATCCATATTTGACCCAAGAGGGTTATTTGACGATGAATATGTGAAGTCGGTTAGTGAGTTTGTCGATAAAATGAATAGATGATGTAAATACAGGAAATTTTTGGGAAGGGATTGCCATATTTGTCCCTCAACTTAAGCGGTTTTCATATGATTCAAATTCCTAACTATCCTCTTTTCTTAGAGAATGATGAATTTAGTTATAGGATAACAAAACACCGTTTGAATCCTAAACGGTGTTTTGTTTATTTTCTTTCTAATATATTTTTAATTCACATAATTCTTGTCATTGGAAGTGTGTGACATTAATTATTGAGTCCATAAGAAAAATTGGCTTCCTTAGCTAACTAAAGGTGTCAGATTTTAAAGTATTCAATATCAATAAGTATGTATCCTATGAAAGTTACAAGAAGAACAAGGGTAAAAAAGATTGCTTTTTGTTTTTTACTTCCCTTTTTAAACCATCCCCATCTTTTACTATCCATATCTAACCAATAGTAATCAGCCAGAACAGCTAATATAATGAGTAAGAGATACCAAAAGATTATCAATATAATCATCTCCTTTATTAGCTACATAGATGTATAGCATCTTCCTTTTACTTCCATTTTAACAAAAATAATGCTATGTTACATTATAAATATTCTATTCATGTCAACTTTACATAATACAACCTATGGCTCGAAATTACATGTATCTCGGTTGATCATCTATTTGGTAAATAAAGTGAAACTTTAATCAGTGGGGGTTTTCTTCATCCCCCACTGATTATCAGCCCTCACCAATCGGGCGCATGCCAGCAGTCTATCTCCCACCTAACTTCTTAAGAAAAGCGGAATAAATTAGAATTTAATAATAGAAAAAAGAATCGATTTTTATCTATTCATATATAAGAATTTCCCTTTTTTGATTACCGGTAACAAAGATTATGGTAACTAAATTTTATAAGAATAACCCCTTACCATTTCAAAGGTAAGGGGTTATTCTACTGCTGTTATTTATCATAAATAAAGTTATTTCTTTCGTTTTATTTTAGAAACTCCAAATCCAATAGCAACACCAATCATTATACCAAGAGCAAGGTTATGAATAAGCAATCCGAAAGTTGTCCCCAAACACATTCCTATAGATATTCCAATTACCGTTTTTGCATCACTTTGTTTATTTTTATTCAAGAAGATATATCTCCTTTCTGCAGAATTATGAAGTGTAAGTTTTAAGTACATGATTCATTTATAGTATGGTAAAGATGAATAACAAATCATTAGTTTAATTATATAATAAGATTTGTTTACACACTCTTTATGGCACATAAAATTTTAAATAGCAATAAAAAAACAAACCCTCATAGTAGAGAGTTTGTTCTCGCGTACTTTGCTATTGAAAAAACAGTTTATGGGGAACTGCTTAATCCATTTTACCATATAGGTAATGGAAATTATGTTGAGAAAATCCAATTTTAGTTAAGAAAATTGTAAAATGACGGGAAACCCTCTTAAAAGTACAACTAAGTTCGTGATTTTTTATAAAGTGAAACTTCCATTTGTTTTAAACCTTGCATGTGGCAGAAAAAGGCCCTGACCGCTTCTATGCACAGCCAGATGCTCTCGTCCGCCTAAAAAGAAAGAGGGTTTTATGTCGATTTTTTAATTTGTGTTTATATAATTATTAAATGATATTTGATGAATTCCCCTTCTCACTTAAACCATCATTTGAATTTTTTATAGAATATTTATTTCTCAATTTATATTTATATAATATGCAAAATTGCATATTAATTATACAAACCTAGCAAACTCAACACTTTTAAGGCTTGTAGAAATAAAATTAGTAGAAATAATATGAACTATTTTACATTTTTAACAATTATCAACCTTTACACTATGTGCATCTAAAAATATAATTCTCTGTAAATTCAAATATTCTGTCAAATAAAAAGATAGAAACAAAGGAGAATGGAATATGAAAACAAAGAAACAAAGTTTAGCAGTTTTATTGTCAGCTGGTATTGTTGCCACATCAATTAGTTTACCGACATCTAGCTATGCAGCTACATCAAATAATGTGCTGTCTACAGAGAAGTATAATGAGGCTATCAAGTCTACAGAGTTTATTTCTGGACAGCTGACTACACCATCTTCAACAAAAACTGAGGATGTAGTATTTCGATATGTTGATGAAAATAAGGACAAATATAAACTGGGTACCAAAAGTGCTAAAGAATCATTCACTGTAAAGAAACAAGAAGATGATACGTTAGGAGCAAAAGTTGTTCGATTACAACAAACATATAATGGTGTTCCAGTATGGGGATCTACACAAGTTGCGCATGTTGATAATAAGGGAGTATTAACTGTTTTTTCAGGAACTGTTATTCCTGATTTAGACCAAAAATTACAACAAGCAAATCAAAAAATTTCTGCTAATGAAGCAGTGTCTCTTGCTGAAAAGGAACTAGGATTTAAACCAAACTATACTGTAGAACCAACATCTGAACTTGTAGTATATGCAAAAGATGACACAGTATCCTATGCATATCATGTTCATTTAGGATTTTTATCCCCACAACCAGGTAGCCATGATTATTTTGTTGAAGCAGAGACTGGAAAAATCCTAGATCATATTGAAGTTTTACATGCAGCAAAAAATCCAAGAAATATTACCGGAACAGTAACAACTGGGACAGGAAAAGATTCATTTGGAAATACTAGAAGCTTGAATCTCTTAAAATCTAATAATACTTATTATTTAGTAGATAAAACACGTGGACAGGGAATTTATACGTATGATGCACAAAATAAAGGAAGCGAAGATGACACTTCAGTCCTTCCAGGTGTCCTTTTTAATAATAGCACGAACAGTTTTATAAGCAAAAATGCACAAGCGGCTGTAGATGCTCATACTTACGCAGGAAAAGTATATGATTATTATAAAAAGGTTCATGGAAGAGATTCTTATGACGGAAACGGTTCTAAAATTGTTTCAACTGTTCATTTTGGACAACAGTATGAAAACGCGTTTTGGGATCCAGAGCTAAAACAAATGGTATATGGAGATGGAGATGGATCAACACGTTCATTTACAGCCGCAATTGATGCTGTTGGTCATGAACTAACACATGCAGTTACAGATTCATCATCCAATTTAATCTATCAAAACGAATCTGGCGCACTTAATGAAGCAATGTCAGATGTTTTCGGCACATTAGTTGAATATTATAATAACTCAAATCCTGATTATTTAATTGGGGAAGATTTATTCTTCCAATCGGGACAAGCCCTTCGTTCTATGAGTGATCCAACAAAATACGGTGATCCAGATCATTATTCTAAACGTTATACAGGAACGAATCAAAGCCAATTAGTACACACAAATAGTGGGATTATCAATAAAACAGCGTATCTCATTGCAGAGGGTGGTACTCATTATGGAGTAACTGTAAATGGTATTGGTAAAGATAAAATGGGCAAAATCTTTTATCGCGCAAATACTCAATATCTAACAGAATCAGCAACATTTTCTCAAGCAAGACAAGCCCTTGTACAGTCAGCCGCAGATTTATATGGAACGCAATCAGCTGAGGTTACCTCTGTAAACAAAGCATTTGATGCTGTTGGTGTTAAATAATTTTTATTTAACATAAAAAGATCCCTGAAATAATAAAAAAGTTTCTATAGTGCTAAAAAACGATATTCTTTTTGTACTTTTCTACAAAAGGAATATCGTTTTTTCATAAAATGAAAATTCTGATCATCTATTCTCATCTTACACCATTCATCTCTGAATTATTGTGTAATTTTTGTGTTTCCATCCTCAATGATTCTCTATAAAGAAGTTCATAACTTAAGGTTTTCCGTAAATAGAAAACCTTAGCGTAAGAAATTCGCACTTTTTGGTACTTGGGGGGATTAAAATTCCTTAGGTTGATAGGTATGTATGGTGATAGAAGCACATTCTTTATAAAAAAGGAACTTTCCAAAATGTAACTATGTGAATTAAATATCACTACTTCAAAAAAGGAAGCTTTGGGATTACAATAACCTCAGTAAAACAAAACAAAAAAACTGGGGGAAATGAACATGCTAAACAATAAGAAAATTGTCATTATCGGTGGAAGTTCTGGGATTGGTTTAGAAACAGCAAGACTTGCACTTATGCAAGGAGCTGAGGTCATCATTGCTAGTCGTTCTAAGGAAAAACTGCAAGGGGCAAAGGATCAGTTAAAAGGAAACGTAACAATTCATGTGCTTGATACAACGCAAGAACAACAAGTACAATCCTTTTTTGAACAAACAGGCACGATTGATCATTTAGTTGTTACCGCAGCAGAAACATCTGGAGGTTCTTTTATTGATACAGATACAGCCGCAGCACGTCAGTTATTCGAAAATAAATTTTGGGGACAATTTTATGCAGCGAAATATGGTGCCCCGAAAATTACTGGTAATGGTTCAATTACTTTATTCTCCGGAGTTGTCGCTTATAAATCTATGATTGGATCGGCGACACTTGGTGCAGTCAATGCTGCTGTTTCTAACCTTGGTCAAACATTAGCGCTAGAACTAGCACCAATTCGCGTGAATGTTGTCTCACCAGGAATTATTGATACACCGTCACGAAGCAAAATGACAGAAGAAGCACGTAACAAATTCTATACTGATTTAGGAAATAAACTTCCTGCGGGGCGAGTAGGTAAGGCAGAAGATGTAGCACAAGCTGTACTATATGCTATGCAGAACGGATTTGTTACAGGAACAGTTCTTCATATTGAAGGTGGGCATACGTTAATTTAATAGAATGGAAGACGCTATTCTTTTTAAGAGAATAGCGTTTTTCATTTTTCGACACATAAGTCGCTGCTATGCAGAACATAACAGGACCGCTCCTTGCTTGCTCCTTTTTTTTTAAACCTCGCATGTGGCAGGAAAAAGCTCTGACCGTTTCAATGCACGGTCAGATGCTCTCGCCCTCCCCTAAAAAGAAAGGGGGTTTTTATGTCGGTTTTTCAATTTGTATTTATATATATAGCGTTTAGAGGATAAAAAACCTTCACCTTACTCCATTTCTCCTGCCATTTCTTCGTAAGTACACGTTCCTCATACATGTGTGCATATTCCTTCGTTTCTTCATAACAAGGAGTCGGTCGTAGTTCTAAGTTAATGACATCTTGTACACCCCAAGGGGCAGCTAATACAATTTCATCCTGCTCGTTTAATTTCAAACCTAGCGCCGTTGCTGTTTCTGGAAATTTTGATATAGCATCTACTGAAGAAGAAAAGGGCGGCATGTTGTTAATGATGTGCATTCTTGCTTCATTTTTAACAGACCAAGGTACATTTGGCGACATATTTAGCAACTGTTTTTCGTATTTTTTCTCTTCGGATTCATCAATATTTTCCGCATCAAAATAAACAACATCAACATCTGGAAGGGGCGTTCTTTCTTCAAACCCGTGCAGAGTGTCCCATATTTTTGAGCGGACAAATCCGGCACACACCCACCAATCAGGTAAGTGTAATTGTTTAACAGTTTGTAATATATCCATCATCCACGGATCTTTTTGTACTAATTGAATGATATCTTGTTCGTTTGTTAGTTTCATAGGTATGTGTCTTTCTGTTTTTTTTGTTATGTCCTTCCATTCGCTTAAGTACATTTTATCCGTTCGATCTAATTCAAAAGGAAGGCGAGCAATTAGTTCTAAGCTATTGCCATCAGGATCATCGAAATATACAGAGGCATGTGCTTGATTTGGGAATACGATTGGTTCGATAGGCTCCATTCCAAAATCTTTTCGTGCTTGAATTCCCTTTTCTTTTAACCACTCCATTGCATGTTCTAAATCATGTAAATCTACTTGAAAGGCGATATGTCTAAGAGAAGGATGGTGCTTTGTTTGGTATTCGCTTCCTTCCCAAAGACCTAACCAGCTCTGTCCTTCTATAATCCAAAAGAAAGCTACTGTTTCATCTTTTTTATATAGTTTTAAACCTAATGATTCATAAAAAGCGATAGATATTTCTAGATTACTGACAGGAAGATGTGCTTCGTATAGTCCTTTTATCATGAAAATGGCTCCTTTTTCGTTTTGTAGACTATTTTTTCTGAATTATATGATAACATAAAAAGAAAGGGGGATACAGAAAATGGAACATTTAAAAATTGGAGATATACAAGTAACATGGCTGCGAGGAGGAAATACACATTTAGACGGCGGGGCAATGTTTGGCGTTGTACCGAAAATACTTTGGTCACGCAAATATAGCCATAATGATAAAAATCAAATTTATTTACGAACAGATCCATTGCTGCTGCAAACAAAAGATGGAAATATGCTTATCGATTCAGGGATGGGTAACAACAAGATGAATGAGAAAATGAAGCGAAATCAAGGGGTGACAGAAGAGTCATCTGTTGAACAATCGCTCGCTCAGCTTGGGCTAAAAGCAGAAGATATTCAGTATGTATTAATGACGCATCTTCATTTTGATCATGCATCTGGTTTAACGAAATGGGAAGGTGAAAAGCTTGTTCCGGCGTTTCCGAATGCAAAAATATATGTATCACAAACAGAATGGGATGAAATGAGAAATCCGAATATCCGCTCACGTAATACATATTGGAAAGAAAATTGGGAGCCAATTGTAGATCAAGTACAAACATTTACAGAAGAAGTACGTATTACAGATGATATTCGAATGGTTCATACAGGTGGACATAGTGATGGACATGCGGCTGTCATTGCACAAAGTAAAGATGAAACGTTACTTCACTTAGCGGATTTACTGCCAACACATGCACATCAAAATGTACTGTGGGTCATGGCCTATGATGATTATCCGATGACATCTATTGAAAGTAAACAAAAGTGGATGAAATACGGCGTAGAGAAAGAAGCATGGTTTACGTTCTATCATGATGCTTATTACCGTGCGGTGAAATGGGATGAAGAAGGGCATATGGTAGAAAAGTTAGAACGAAAAGAGATAGAAGTGACGAGTGAAGTGTAACGAAAGGTTGTTAATCATTAAGTACTATATAAATCCAAGTTGAAAAACGAACTTTTTTTAGGGTTGGCGAGAGGATCTGGCCATGCATAGAAGCGGTCAGGGCCTTTTTCTGCCACGTACAAGGATTAAAACAAAGGGAGACTGCATAGCAGCCGCTTATATGACAAAAAATTAACATAGATTTATATAGTTAACGTATTTAATATTGTAAATCATGATGCGAGGAGATTCAAAATGAAGGGGTTTTTTATCGAGAAATGTATAGAATTCTGCATTTGTATCCTTGTTATTATAGCTATTAGTTATGTACCATTTGTTTTTTTAGGGAGGGCCTCCCTTAGCTTTACTACCTTTTTACAAAGACTGTTTACAGCAGGGCCTGCTATTAATAACCATATGGTTATACGCCAAGTTCCGTTTTGGGACGTAATTTGGGAGCCGTATATGTATTCCGGTATTATTTTACTAGCATCTACTGTTTTAACAGTTGTGATGGCTACCGGTCTTTCTTTTGGGTACGTACTTTCTTCTTTGAAAGTGAAAAAAGCAATTGAACGATGTTTAGTGTTAATTGAATCAATTCCTGATTTGTTATTAATTTTTATGCTGCAACTATTTTTTGTTTGGCTATATAAACAAACAGGAGTTAATTTCGTAAATATTTACGCATTCGGTAGTAAACAAGCTTATTTCTTACCAATTGTGACGATGAGCCTTGTACCTGCTCTTCACTTTTTCCGGATTATGGTTTTATTTTTAGTAGAAGAACAACATAAACCTTATGTAGAATTTGCAAGGGCAAAGGGCCTAAGCAGAAAATATATTTTATTTGTTCATTTATTTCGTAATGTAATCTATCATCTATTCAACCATTTACAATCTACTTTTCTATTCATAATTTCAAGTCTGCTACTTGTAGAAGCTGCTTTCAATATAAATGGATATATGTCTTTCATTTTAAAACCATTAGCATTACAGCCTGTCACGTTCGCATGGTGGATTTTTTTATTATTCATTCCATTTTACACCATGTTCACTCTTGCTCAATTTCAAATAAAACGTACGACAGGAGGACTTGCAAATGAAAAATAGCATGTTCCGTTCGAAACGTTTTTGGATCGGCCTTTCTTTTTTCAGCGGAATTGTGTTAGCTAGTTTTTTATTCACATGGTATGGAAAAGATCTGTATTCTCAGACGCAAGTATTAATAAAAGATGCTGACGGTCACGTTTCGCATAGTGCACCGTTTAACCCTTTATTAATGCCGCCTTTTGGATCAGATCGAAGTGGATATAACCTATTCTTTAAACTTATTATTGGCGCAAAGTTTACGATTTTATTTGTATTTGGAATTTGTTTGATTCAGCTTGTACTTGGGACATTATTAGGAAGTTTCCTAGCATATACACCACCTTTAGTACAAAAGTTCATTGAAAAAGTGTGTAAGGTGTATTTCTATGTTCCGACAGTTGTTTTAGTTTATTTGTTCATGATGCCGCTAATGGTCCAAAGCGAGCAGACAGGTTTTCAGGAATCTATTGTTATTAAGCAATTTCTAATTCTTTGTATTCTTACATTGCCAAATCTCATTCTTTACATTAGCCAAGAGATTAATCTTTTTATGAAAAAAGACTATATTACAAGTTCCATTGTGCTCGGTGGTAGAAAAATGCATGTGTTTCGAAAGCATATTTGGCTCTCATTGAAAGAAATTCTTGTTATTCTTTTTCTGCAACAAGCAGTTCAATTATTTACGCTGCTCATACATATGGCCTTTTTTAAAGTATTAATTGGTGGAAGAAAAATGGTGCAGGATCCTTTCGGAGGTCCCTCTACTGCATTTTCCCTTACAAATGAGTGGTCGGGATTAATAGGATTGAACAAAAATGAATTGTTAACAGCGCCGTGGATTATATTGGCACCGTTAGTAGCTTTTACAATATCGATTTTTGTTTTAAATCTTATAATTCAAGGAATAAAAGAGCAGTATAATACGAGGTTTATGCCTATTCCACAGAAAAACCAAGATTCATCAGTGGAGGAAAAGAAAGCAGTGATGTCTGCAGAAAACTTTCGATTTGCAAATATGAAGCCGCTGTACAAAGGAAAAGATAGATCGTATGAGTAAAAGTATCGGTCTATGTTGACTGATACTTTTTCATGTTTTGAATAAGTGTCTGAAAATATAGACATTTTGATGTAAATGTTTTATAGTAGTTAATACAATAACTACTATAAAGGAGGATTTATGGAAGAAAAAGCAATTACCGAATTGCAAAAACATGGATTTTCAAAATATGAGTGTAAGGCTTACATCGGTTTATTAAAATCACCCGCCATCACTGGTTATGAATTAAGTAAGCGTTCCGGTGTTCCGCGCTCTATGATTTATGAGGTATTAGGAAAATTGCTTGATAAAGGAGCGATTCAAACGGTTCCTTCTGATCCGATTGTTTATAAGCCTGTTGAACCGAAGCTGTTGCTTGCTCGTCTGAAAGAAGAGATGGATGCGTCATTAGAAGTGTTAGAATCATTTCTTACGACGTTAGAAAGTGATCAAAAGATAGATGTTGTAACGAGAATTGTTCAGTATGAACATATTGTTCAAGAAATGCTTTCGATGATTCGGGATGCAAACAAAGAACTTTGGTTATCGATTTGGTCTCCTATTGTGAAAGACATTGAAAAAGCTGTTCGAGAGAAAGAAGGATCAATCCCAATTTTTACAGTTTTATTTGGAGCAGAAGATAAGACGCTAGGGCACACGTATCATCACAACTATATGGCACCGGACATTGTTAGTAAACGGATGGGTGGGTATTTGACGATTCTCGTTCGAGATGAAGAAGAAGCTTTAATTGCTAAGTTTAGTGACAGAGGTTCAGAATGGGCTGTGAAGTCAACCGATCCTGCGCTCGTTCTAATTGCTACCGAATACATTCGGCACGACATTATGGTAGAAGAAATTACAACTGCGTTCGGTCCTGAAAAGCTTGATAGTCTATGGAAGACAAGAGAAGATTTAATTCATGTCATGACAGGAAAAAACAGCTTCGTATAAAGCTGTTTTTTTAGCACAAAACAATAGTCGTTATAACTATGACTACTTTAGGGGGGGTTACATGTACGCGAAATTAAAATTTGTCGTCTCTATGGCTATCTTTGGTTCCATCGGTCTATTTTCAATCAAAACAGGTCTCCCATCAATTGAATTGGTTTTTGTGCGTTGCCTCTGTGCAAGTATTCTATTAGGGGGGATATGGTTTTTTCGCACATTCACAACAAAACAGCAGCATGAAAACTTTATTCCACGCCGGGAGTATGTACTTGCTTTACTATGTGGTCTATTCCTTATTATAAACTGGGTCTTTTTCTTTCGCTCCATTGAAGTCATGCCCATTACTGTAGCGATATCGATTTATCATTTAGCACCTGTTATTGTACTTCTTTTCGGTTCTGTTATCTTTAAAGAAAAAATAACAGGAACAGGATTGTTCTTTTTCTTTATTTGCTTTATAGGCACATTGTTAGTTGGAGGGATTCATCAACATACAAGCGTTTCCGAATTTTTATCTACAGGTGTACTGTGGGCGTTTGCTGCAGCATTATTCTACGCACTTACTTCCATCACAGGAAAGGGAATTCAAACACTTAGCCCATTGTTAACAACCGTTATTCAAACGAGTCTCGGTGTAATCTTATTGATTCCATTTGTGGATTGGTCAAAATTTATGCATCTTACCGCTGAAAATTGGTTGTATATCCTTGTTACAGGATTTATTCATACAGGATTTGTGTTTTATTTATTCTTTAGTAGTTTACGAGAATTAAAGGCTCAAACAATTGCTATTTTAGTCTTTGTTGATCCGATAGTCGCAATCTTACTAGATGTTACGATTTTACATTACCGTCCTGATCTGTATCAGCTTCTCGGTATTTTTCTCGTGTTTGCGGGAATGAGTTATTCTCCGAAAAAAGAACGACAATTAGCGAAAGCTTAAATTTTACACGTGTAAAATCTGTTCAGAGTTTGTTTATCAAGGATTGTTTATATATAAATACGAGTTAAAACTCTTTCTTAACGAAGCATTTGATGAACAAGTCAAATGCTATTTGTTTATCTTTTCTAACTATCAAAGCGAATCATAGTTGTCTCTATTTGTCGAAAAATTCACCTGTAAAGTATTCTGAAAATTGTTATAATATTTCTCGAGCTATCTTGTTTAATAGGAAGATAATTTTAAGAAATAAAAGCGTTTTAATGAATAGGGGGGAAGATGTCGTGTATATGACCATTGGGAAACTATTGGAATTAACGACCGGAAGTTATCCGAATAAGGAAGCGATTGTTGAACCTGAAAAACAGATTCGCTGGACGTATGCAGAGTGGAATGAGCAAGTAAATAAACTGGCTCATGCGTTTCAACAAAGCGGGATCCGAAAAGGTGACTGCGTTTCGACATTTCTTTTTAATAGTAGACTACTAGCGACGACATGTTTTGCTTGCGCAAAAATTGGAGCTGTATTTAATCCCATCAACTTTCGGTTAAAACCACAAGAACTTGCCTATATATTAGAAGATGCTTCTCCTAAAATCGTACTTTTTGAACAGCAACTATCCTCTCAAATACAAAGCATTCATACACAATTTCCTCACATTCAGTTTTGGTATATCGATCAAAATGAACCAACATTTTCTGTTTCATATGAAGAAAAAATATGTAGTGCCACGCCGCATTTTGAAACAGTAGAAGTAAAGGAAGATGATATTTGTTCCATTATGTATACGAGCGGAACAACAGGACATCCAAAAGGTGTACTTCATCGCCACCGGGAAATTCTTGATCAAAGTTTGATAGGCGTTGCTTATTTACATTACACGGAAAATAGCCGCGGCCTTGTGGCAGCACCGATGTTTCATTGTGCGGAGCTTCATTGTTGTTTTATTCCGAGGGTGCATAGCGGTGCGACAAATATCATTCTTCATCATTTTGATACAAAGCTTGTCTTGGAGACGATTCAAAATGAAAAGGTGACTGTTATGTTTGCTGCACCGACAATGTGGAATATGCTGCTGCAGGAAGATTTATCACAGTATGATTTATCATCGCTTCAATACGGCTTATACGGAGCAGCTTCGATGGCACCTGCACTTGTAAAAGCTTGCGATGAAAAGTTAAATGTTTCATTAGTACAAGCTTATGGAATGACAGAGATGGGACCGGCCGTTACATTTTTACGTGAGCATGAGCAGCTTTCGAAAGTAGGTTCAGCTGGAAAGGCTGGGTATAATCATGAAATTCATGTTGTTCGTCCGAACGATGATGGGCCGTCTGAGCCGGATGATGTGTTACCTCCATATGAAATTGGAGAAATTATTATGAGAGGCCCATGTGTGATGGCGGGCTATCACAACAATCAAGAGGCGACGGAAAAGGCTTTATATAAAGGATGGTACCATTCAGGAGATTTAGGTTATGTAGATAGGGATGGATATTTATATGTAGCCGACCGAGTTGATGATATGGTTGTGAGCGGCGGAGAGAATATTTATCCACGCGAAGTAGAGGACTTTTTGTACACGCATGAAGGTGTGTTAGATGTTGCGGTGCTTGGAGAGAAGGATGACCTGTGGGGGCAGCGCGTCATTGCGTACGTTGTTTCGAAGGACGGGTCTCTTACAGAAGAAATGCTCGATGAATATTGTAAACAAAGCGATAAACTGGCTGATTATAAACGCCCGCGTATGTATGTATTTACGGAGCAACTGCCGAGAAATGCAAGCGGGAAAATTCAAAAGTTTATTTTACGTAATCAAGGGTCTGAGGTGAAAAAAATACGATGAAGCATGCCTATTTAGAGGAGGAGCATCACATTTTCCGTGAGGCTTTCCGTAAATTTTTAGAAAAGGAAGCGTATCCGCACTATAACCAATGGGAGAAAGATGGTATCATTCCGCGGTCTCTCTGGAGGAAGATGGGAGAGAACGGCTTTCTTTGTCCAATGGTAGAAGAGAGGTACGGCGGGGCTGAAGCTGATTTCGGATACTCTGTAGTAATTAATGAAGAACTAGAAAAGGTTGGTTCAAGTTTAGTAGGAATCGGTTTACACAATGATATTGTCGTTCCATATTTGACGGCATATGGAACGGAAGAGCAAAAGAAACGATGGCTTCCAAAATGTGTGAGCGGTGAATATATTACTGCCATTGCGATGACAGAGCCAGGAGCTGGTTCTGATTTAGCTAGTATTCGTATGGCGGCACGCAAAGAAGGTGATCACTATGTTGTGAATGGTGAAAAAACATTTATTACAAATGGTATTCATGCGGATTTAGTCGTTGTTGTTTGTAAGACAGATACAACTGTAAAACCGGCGCATAAAGGGATTAGTTTACTCGTTTTAGAAAGAGGAATGGAAGGGTTCAAGAGAGGGAAAAAACTCGAAAAAGTTGGATTGCATAGCCAAGATACAGCCGAACTTATTTTTGAAGATGTGAAAGTTCCTGTTTCGAATTTGCTAGGAGAAGAAGGAAAAGGTTTCTACTATTTAATGGATAAATTACAGCAAGAACGCCTCATTGTTGCAATTGCGGCAATAACAGCAGCGGAAGTGATGCTGTGTTTAACAAAGGACTATGTAAAAGAACGAAAAGCATTTGGGAAGAGTATAAGTGATTTTCAAACTGTCCAATTTAGACTTGCCGAAATGTATACAGAAATTGAAATTGGCCGCACATTTGTGAATGAATGTATTACAGAGCATATGCAAGGCGAAAATATTGTGACGAAAGTGTCGATGGCAAAGTGGTGGATAACAGCTATTGCAAAGAAGGTAGCGGCAGAGTGTATGCAGCTGCACGGCGGGTATGGGTATATGGAAGAATACGAGATTGCAAGAAGATACCGAGACATTCCAGTAAGCGCTATTTATGCGGGGACAAATGAAGTTATGAAAAATATTATTGCGAAAAGTATGGGTTTGTAATGAAAGGGGAGGAAAATGATGATTCAAAATATTGCGGTGATCGGTGCTGGGATTATGGGAAGTGGTATTGTTCAGGCATTAGCGATGGGCGGAAAGTGCGTAAAAATGTATGATGTCTCAGAAGAAAGTATACAAAAAGCATATAAAGGGATTACAACAAGCCTAGAACGTTTTGTGAAAGCTGGGCGGATGAGCGAAGAAGAGAAAGAGCAAGTGCTTGCAAATATCATGTCTACTATAACGCTAGAAGAAGTATGTAAAGATGTAGAGCTTATTATTGAAGCTGCTCCTGAAAATTTGCAGTTGAAAAAAGAGATTTTTAAACAGCTAGATAGCTATGCTTCCGAGTCGACTATTCTTGCGACAAATACATCTGAATTAAGTGTAACGGCGATTGCAAGTGCGACAAATCGCTCAGAGCAAGTGTTAGGGATGCATTGGTTTAATCCAGCACCTGTTATGAAACTGATTGAAATTGTGAGAGGAGTTGATACAGCGGAACATACAATACAAGTAGTGAAAGATTTAGCAGAAGAGATTGGAAAAGAAACCGTTGTTGTGAAAGACATGCAAGGGTTTGTTACCTCGAGAGCGGTTGCGGTGCATTTGTTAGAGTGTATGCGTATGTATGAAGAAGGGATAGGAAGTAAAGAGGAAATTGATAAGGCAATTAAACTTGGCTTGAACCATCCGATGGGGCCATTTGAGTTAGCGGATTATGTTGGGTTAGATACGATGCTATTTGCAAGTCAAGGCTTAAGTGAAGCGTTTGGTGATAGATTCCGCGCTCCGCAAACACTTGTAAAACTTGTAGAAGCAGGACATCTTGGAAGGAAAACAGGAAAAGGGTTCTATCATTATGAAAAAGGGAAAGTAGGAGAGAAAATATGAATCGAGAAGTTGTAATTGTTGAAGCGGTACGTACGCCAGTTGGAAAAAGAAACGGTGCGTTTCGTGAACTTCATCCAGTGCAACTTGCAGCAGTTGCACTGAATGAGGTGACGAAGCGTGCAAATATAGAAAAAGAAATGGTAGAAGATATTGTCATGGGGTGTGTGACACCAATTGCTGAGCAAGGTTTTAATATTGGTAGACTTTCTGCTTTAGAGGCAAATTTTCCAATTACAGTTCCTGCCGTAACAATTAACCGTCTTTGCGGTTCGGGGCAACAAGCGATCCATTTTGCGGCGCAAGAAATTAAATCTGGTGATATGGATATTACCATTGCTGCTGGTGTTGAGCATATGACAAAAGTACCAATTTTAAGTGATGGCAATGCGAATACAATTCCGAGTAGTCTTCATGCAAAATATGAATTTGTACATCAAGGTGTATCAGCAGAAATGATTGCTGAAAAATATGGAATTACAAGAGAGCAGCTAGATAACTATGCCTATGAAAGCCATCAGCGCGCACTACAGGCAATAGAAGCGGGATACTTTAAGCGGGAAATTGTCCCAGTAAATGGGATAGATAAAGAAGGCAATGCAATACTTGTTATAAATGATGAAGGACCAAGAGCAGACACTTCTCTTGAAGCATTAGCCAATTTAAAAACTGTATTTAAAGAGGACGGATCGATTACAGCAGGGAATGCGAGTCAAATTAGTGACGGAGCAGCGGCTATTTTGTTAATGAATAGCGAAAAAGCGAAAGAATTAGGGCTGAAAGCGCGGGCGCGGATTGTGAATCAAGTTGTTGTTGGTTCAGATCCGACAATGATGCTGGACGGCGTCATTCCAGCGACAAAAAAAGTACTGCAAAAATCAAACTTAACAATTCATGATATGGACGTAGTAGAAATTAACGAAGCATTTGCTTCTGTTGTTCTTGCATGGCAAAAAGAACTGGAAGCAGATTTACATAAAGTAAATGTGAACGGCGGTGCCATCGCATTAGGACATCCGCTTGGAGCAACAGGCGTGAAATTGATGACATCCCTGCTTCATGAATTAGAAAGAAGAAACGGAAAATACGGCTTACTTACGATTTGTATCGGACATGGGATGTCAACGGCGACAATTATTGAAAGAATATAACCATAGATTCATGTCGTATATTGTAAACTCGCCAATATATAAAGACTTTCTGTTGATACATTGATGTTATAAGTAAAAGGGTGCAGAAATAAATCTGCACCCTTTCTATATAAATCCATTTTGATTTTTTGACAGATAGATTGCTGCTATGTAGAAACAAAAGGAGTCTGCTACTTGCTTTCTCCTTTTGTTTGAACTTCGCATGTGGCAGAAAAAGGCCCTGACCGCTGCTATGTATGGCCAGATGCTCTCGCCCATCTAAAAAGAAAGGTTTTATGTCGGTTTTTTAATTTGGATTTATATATTAAGCAACTTTTACTTCTAAGATTGTACCTGTTTTTGCATCTACTAAAAATTCAAATCGTTCTTGTACATCATGTAATAATGTTGTAATACCGCCGCGGTATACATCGTAAGTAACATCATATTTTTCAAACGTCTCGGGAACCATATGTACCCAAGAACCTGTAATTTCACCCTTATGACTTAATGCTTGTTTCACCATTTTTAATGCTTTTTCAGAAGAAATGTGGGACTGTTCTTGTACTTTGTTTGCAACAACATACCCAGCTGCAAATCCTAAACCAACACCCGCTAATAAGCTTTTCCAGTTCATACATTCACCTCTATCTTATTAAAGTTTCTCTTCATAAGTATAAATCAAATTACATAAAAAAAGAAGAAACTAGAAAGATTTCGAAAATTTCGTTACAATGAAAAGAGTGATTCTATTACTGGATTGAAGGAAGGATACCGCGATGAATAAAGAGACAATGGAACTATTTCGTACGTTAACAGAACTGCAAGGTGCTTCAGGATTTGAGCATGATGTGCGTCGCTTTATGAAGCAAGAACTGAGCAAATATTCAGATGAAATTGTACAAGATCGTTTAGGGAGTATCTTCGGTTTAAAGAAGGGTGACGAAAATGGCCCGCGTGTTCTTGTAGCTGGTCATATGGATGAAGTTGGCTTTATGGTAACGCAAATTACAAAAAACGGAATGGTTCGTTTTCAAACATTAGGTGGCTGGTGGAGCCAAGTATTACTAGCACAGCGTGTACAAATTATGACAGACAACGGTCCGATTATCGGTGTAGTAGGGTCTGTTCCTCCGCACTTATTAAGTGATGAACAACGTAACAGACCAATGGATATAAAAAACATGTTAATTGATATTGGTGCAGATAGCCGTGAGGAAGCACATGAAAT
Organism: Bacillus sp. 103mf; assembly: GCF_900116295.1. Lineage (GTDB taxonomy): Bacteria > Bacillota > Bacilli > Bacillales > Bacillaceae_G > Bacillus_A > Bacillus_A bruguierae. The sequence continues at coordinate 1,263,100 of NZ_FPAF01000001.1, read as the reverse complement.
TGGTGTGAAACCTGGTCAGCAAATTGTGCCAATTTGTCCGTTTACACCGATGGCAAATCCAAAAAAAATTATGGCAAAAGCTTGGGATAACCGTTATGGCTGCGGCCTTGCGATTGAGTTATTGAAAGAGTTAAAAGATGAAAAATTGCCAAATACACTATATTCTGGTGCAACTGTACAAGAAGAAGTTGGCCTTCGCGGTGCACAAACAGCTGCGAATATGATTCAGCCTGATATTTTCTACGCGTTAGATGCAGGACCAGCGAACGATGCATCAGGAGATAAAACACAGTTTGGTCAAATTGGAAAAGGTGCTGTACTTCGCTTGTATGATCGTTCTATGGTAACACACCGCGGCATTCGTGAATTTATTTTAGATACAGCGGAAACACATAACATTCCGTATCAATACTTCGTATCACAAGGCGGTACAGATGCAGGACGCGTACATACAAGTAACTCTGGTGTACCATCTGCTGTGATTGGTGTATGTGCTCGTTACATTCATACACATGCTTCGATTTTACATATTGATGATTATGCAGCAGCGAAAGAATTGCTGATTCAATTAGTAAAAGCAACAGATAAAACAACATTTGAAACAATTAAAGAAAATGTTTAATATGGAAAGGCCGAATGCGGCCTTTTCTTTTTAAATTTTGAGGTGAAAACATGAAAGTAGCAGTTGGATCAAAAAACAAAGTGAAAGTAAATGCGGTTCAGCAAGTACTTACAGAAGCAGAAATTGTTTCATTGTCTGTCCCGTCTCATGTGCCCGCGCAACCATTTTCTGATGAAGAAACGCTGCAAGGTGCAAGTAACCGGGCAAAATTAGCATTAGCAGAAGGAAAAGCGGATATTGGAATTGGTTTAGAAGGCGGCGTGATGCATACAGACCATGGCTTGTTTATGTGTAACTGGGGTGCTTTAGCGACGAAAGAGGGTAAGCTATTTACCGCAGGCGGAGCACGTATGAAACTGCCAGATGAGTTTATTCAGCCTCTTGAAGAAGGAAAAGAATTAAGTGAAGTGATGGAAGACTATACGAAGCAACGTGACATCCGCAGCAATGAAGGAGCAATCGGTATTTTTACAAACAATTATGTAGATCGGACGGACTTGTTTGTGCATGTTGTGAAGCTATTGGTTGGACAATATATGTATGACAGAAGCAAAGCATAAACCTTGCACTGCGAGCAATGTATGGTAGTATATAAATACAATTTATAAACCACCTTTTTTAGGGGGGCGAGAGCATCTGGCCGTGTGTTGAAGCGGTCAGGGCCTTTTTCTGCCACATGCAAGGGTTAAATCAAAATCAATTTAAATATAAAGTAAGATTAAATTAGTAAATACATACTTCTTTTTAGGGAGGAAATATAAATGAAATCATTAGAAAGTATGGAGCAATTTCAAGAATTGAAAAACGAAGAGAAAGTGATCTTTTTATTCTCAGCAGATTGGTGTCCAGATTGCCGCTTTATCGATCCATTTATGCCAGAAGTGGAAGAAAAATATAGCGAGTTCTCTTTCTATTATGTAGACCGCGATGAGTACATCGATTTATGCATCAAATTAGACGTATTTGGTATTCCAAGCTTTGTCGCTTACAATAAGGGAGAAGAAATTGGCCGCTACGTAAACAAAGATCGTAAAACACAAGAGCAAATTGAAGAGTTCATTGAAGGTTTAAAATAAAGTGAAACTTCCATCAGTGGGGATTTTTTTCATCCCCACTGATGGTTAGTTGAACCAATCGGGCTTTTACGGACAGTTATCCCCCGCCTATCTTCTTTGAATCTTGAGTGGGGGTTACTGTCCGTTAATGCGGGGTAAGCTGTTTCCAGTTAATTAGAATGCGAAAAACAACCTCTATCTTCATATGTGGAGGTTGTTTTTTTCGGAAGGGAGGTAAACGATATGAAAATGACGAGTAAAAAGATGAAAGACGAATTGATGAAGCGCCTTGCAAGGGCAGAGTGGAGCTTTCAGTACGATAGTGAAAAGGAAACACTTCGCATTGAGCAAACAAATACGAAAAAGGGAATTACGGTTTCTCTTCCAGGTATTGTAGCGAAGTGGGAGGTAAAGAAAGAGAAGGCAATTGAAGAAGTTGTCTATTACGTAGAAGAAGCCCTCGTTGCGATGCATAAAGAAGTAGCGAGTACGGCGAAAATTTTGCCTGTTATCCGTTCAACTTCTTTTCCGAAAGAAGCAGAAAAAGGAAATCCGTTTGTCATAACGGAACATACAGCAGAAACACGTATTTACTATGCATTAGATTCAGATAAAACATACCGCCTTATTGATCAGCGTTTGCTGGAGCAAATCGGGATGACAGAAGAACAAGTGCGTGAAATGGCATTGTTCAATGTGCGCTCTTTACGCACTGATTTTAAACGAGATGAGGTCGCTGGAAATACGTTTTATTTCTTAAATACAAATGACGGGTATGATGCAAGCCGTATTTTAAACGATTCATTATTACGAGAGATGCGTAAACAAATTTCAGGTGATATGGTTGTTGCAGTTCCGCACCAAGATGTATTAATTGTTGCTGATATCGTGGACAAAATCGGTTATGATATTATTGCACAAATGACAATGAAGTTTTTTGCAGAAGGTCATGTTCCGATTACATCACTTTCATTCGTATATGAAGATGGTAATTTCGAACCAATCTTTATTTTGGCGAAAAATCGGAAGGAACGAAGTGAAAAAGAGAAAGGATGAACAAAGTGAACGTTTTTTATAACCTTGAAGGTATTGGGGATACACTAATTGTTGCCCTACAAGATATTACATTAGAAAACCGCACATTTGAACGTATTGGAGATGTAGCACGCGTTTTCGATCGCGAAAGCAATGTAACAGCAGGATTTAACATTTTTAATGCTTCTTCTTATATGGAAATAACAGAAACAGGTAATCTTACATTAACGAAAGAGCTTGTTGAAAAGATCAATGAAATTTTAGCGAAGAACGATTTTACAGAAAAAGTAGAAGCGGATCTTTCTCCAAAATTTGTTGTTGGTTACGTAGCAGAAAAAGAAAAGCATCCAAATGCGGATAAATTAAATGTGTGTAAAGTAGAAGTTGGTACAGAAACATTACAAATCGTATGCGGTGCACCAAACGTTGATGCAGGCCAAAAAGTAGTTGTTGCGAAAATCGGTGCAGTAATGCCAAGTGGTATGTTAATTAAACCAGCAGAGCTTCGCGGCATTCCATCTTCTGGCATGATTTGCTCAGCACGTGAATTAGAGCTTCCAGATGCTCCGCAAGAAAAAGGAATTCTTGTACTTGAAGACAGCTACGAAGTTGGACAAGAGTTTAAGTTTTAAATATATGATTGTAAAAAATAGAGCTGACTACAAAAGGCACGTAAGTACCTTTTGTGGTTAGCTTTTCTTTTTGTATGTCCATCGATATATTGGCGATTCTCACAATATATCGACCGTTCTTTAAAATATATCGGCGATTCTCACAATATAAAGACTCTTCAACAATGTTCGACACACTTTACAACCGCGATACACAAATATGGGAGAGTGACTTTAATCCTAAACGTAAACATATGGAGAAAGCTTGTACGCAAATGTATTGAAAAGGTCCGGGAGACGGACTTTTTCTTATGTATAAGCTCTTTTTTTGGAATATATACATCCATTTGGATTTTTTAACAGATAAGTTACTTCCATGCATGTCCAGATGCTCTCGCTCATCCTAAAAAGAAAAGGTTTTTTGTTTTGTTCAGGAAAATAATTGTATTTCTAGATTGAATTAGGTAAAATCTAGAAAAATATGAAAAGAGGTATACTGTATGATGCAGCATCCAAAAGTTTACGAACTGTTTCAACTCATTCAAACTTCTCGTATTCATGATATTGAATTGCAATCGTTAGAAATTTACCTATTTCATAAACAAGAATTTGAAGGTGGGCAAATTGGTTACCGGTATGATAAGAAAGGAAATTCATTAGTAGGAGCAAGAGAAGGAAATTGGCAAGAAAGCTGGTTTGTGATTGGGTATGAGACGGATCTTGGTGATCCTGTTTTTGTAGATATACAGAATTTACATGTGTATACTGCAGAGCGGGGGATGAGTACTTGGAATCCTGCTTGTATTGCGAATCATGTAGATGAAATCATAGAGCAAATAAGAAATTCTTTTCATAGATAGGAAGATAATATGAAGTACATAAAAAAGGTTTTTGTAACGATAATAGCTGCACTTTGTATGATAGGATGTACGAAGGAATCTGCTAAAACATCAACTAAGCAAGAGGAAAAGCAGCCTCCTCATGTTGAAAATCCTGTACAAAACAATGAAACGAAAGCTGAGCAAGTGAAAGAAGAGCCAGCACCTGCTCCTGCCAGGGAAAAAACAAAGTTCATTGTATGTATTGATCCAGGTCATCAACGAAAAGCGAATTTGGAATTAGAGCCAATTGGCCCAGGGGCAACGAAACAAAAGTATAAAGTAACAGATGGAACGACAGGAGTTGTAACGAAAAAACGAGAGTACGAACTAAACCTAGAAGCTGCTGTTCTATTAAAAGAGATGTTAGAGGCAAAAGGCATTGAAGTAGTCATGACAAGAACAACGCATGATGTGAATATAAGTAATAAAGAACGAGCGGCAATTGCTAATGAGCATCATGCGAATTTGTTTTTACGAATTCATGCAGATGGTTCGGAAAGTGCAGCAGAAAAGGGTTTTGCGGTGTTAACGCCGTCAAGAGAGAATGCTTTTACAAAAAACATTTATCGAGAGAGTTTAACCGCTTCTGAGTTCATTGTGAATAAAGTGAAGGAAAATAGCAATATACAAGTAAATGGAATTAAATTTCGTGATGATTTGTCTGGGTTTAACTGGGCTGAGGTACCAGGAGTTTTATTAGAACTAGGGTTTATGTCAAATCCGGAAGAAGATAGAAAACTATCAGATGTGGATTATTTACGTTCTTTGCTGCAAAGTGTGGCAGATAGTGTTGAGAGTTATCGAGTGAGTAAAGGGTAAATTTTTTCTTAGCTCCATTTCATCCCGCTATTTTTGGGCAGTAAGACCCCCACTTCAAGATTCAGAGAGAGTATTGTCCAGTTCCAGTGGCTAGAATGTTCGGTGGCTTCGCTTCTTCCTACGAGGTAAAATACACCTCTTTGTCAGGGGCGTGGGCGTCCTGCGCTTCTGAGCGAGCCGCTTCCGCTTTTCTAAAGAAGATAGGTGGGGGATAACTGCCCGTAGAAGCCTGATTGGGCAGGCTAACCATCAGTGGGAGATGAAAAAAACTCTCCACTGATGGAAGTTTCACTTTCTATGGGGCAGTTTTTATTTGATAATATTTTTTATTTTTCTGTAAATGAAATGAAAGTAATTTCATCTGCACTTTTTTCTGAATGCTGATACAATAAAGGGTGTTACTATTTAGTAGAAAGAGTGGTAAGCATGTTAGATTGGATGAAAAAGCTTTTTAAAAAAGAGGAAGAAAATGAAGCACCAGCATTAAGAGCAATAGAAACACCTGCAGAGAAAAAAGTTACTTCTCAGATCCCTCGTGTAAACTACTACTCTAATAAACGACAAGATGAGCTGCAAACGTCCAAGTCATATTCGGGTGGTAAATTCCGTTTTCCGTTAATTCCTGATGATGGATTTGACGAGAGTACGCAGGAATCATTTCGTCTAGAAAAGCCAGCTATACAAGAAAGACCGATCAGAGAACGGCACCGATCAAGACGAGTAGAAGAAGTGCAAGAAATGACATATATGGAACCAAGTATTGAGAAGGTAAAATCTACTTCTAGAGATGAAAGTAATCGAAGACCGTTCCGTCCATCAGAAATGGTTTCGCCCATTTTTGGATATAACCGTCCAAAACCAAGACAAAAAGCAAATGAGGAAAGTAACCAACAGCAGCAAGAAGATATTGAAATATCAATGGAGGGAAAATCAGTTGTTGATGCGTGGTTAGAGAAGAATGGCTATATAAGTTCGGGTTTATCACAAGATGGATTAACAGAACAAAATCAAGCTGAACCTACCATTGTCAAAGCGAATGCAGAACAAACAGAAAGTAGCAAATCGATTGTGGATACGTGGCTAGAGAAAAATGGAGCAACGTTACATAACCATGAAGAAGAACAGCTGGATATGTCTGAAGATGTTATCGTACGAAATGAAGATTTTACTCAGCAAATTCATATATTTGAAAGTGAAGTACAAAAACCTACTGTTATAGAGACAAGCTTTGAAATGAATGAAGAAATTGAGAGAATAGAAGAGTCTGTTACTGAAGAAGTAATGAGTGAAGTATCTTTCATAACAGAAGAACCAGTTATGGAAGAAGCGCCAGTGGAAACAGAGGAATCAGCAGAGATAGAAGAGTCAACTGAAGAAGAATTACAGGGAAAAGTAATGAGTGAAGTATCTTTCATAACAGAAGAACCAGTTATGGAAGAAGCGCCAGTGGAAGCAGAGGAATCTGCGGAGATGGAAGAGTCAACTGAAGAAAAATTACTAGAAGAAGTAATAAGTGAAGTATCTTTCATAACAGAAGAACCAGTTATGGAAGAAGCGCCAGTGAAAGCAGAGAAATCAGCAGAGATAGAAAAGTCAACTGAAGAAGAATTACTGGAAGAAGTAATGAGTGAAGTATCTTTCATAACAGAAGAACCAGTTATGGAAGAAGCGCCAGCGGAAGCAGAGGAATCTGCGGAGATGGAAGAGTCAACTGAAGAAAAATTACTGGAAGAAGTAATGAGTGAAGTATCTTTCGTAACAGAAGAACCAGTTATGGAAGAAGCGCCAGTGGAAGCAGAGGAATCAGCGGAGATAGAAGAATCCGCTATAGAAGATAAAGATTTTGAGCTAGTGGTAGAAACATCTTCAGCAATGGAAGACTCTGATATGCAAGAAGAAACAGTTGAAATTGAAGAACGAACAGAAGAAATTTTAATCGTAGAAGAATCTGTTATTCAAGAGGAAACATCTGTAGCCGAGGGATTTTCAGAGATAGAAGAATTTACTGCGAAAGAAGAAACATTTGAAGCTGAAGTATCCGTGGAAACAGAAGAAGCGGTTGCCAAAGAGTTTGATGAAGTACCGGAAGCAGAAGGTTTCACTCAAGAACAAACGGCAGAATTTGTTCAAGCTGATGAGCAAACACAACAAGCTGTACAAAGCTTTGCAAATGTACGAATAGAAGAAACGCAAGACGTAGCTAGGAAACAGCCGGAAGTGAAAATGGAGCAAAAACAAAAGGTGATTGAAGAACCAAAACGTGAGAAAAAGCGTTTCGTTCCGTTTAATGTGGTGATGTTGAAACAAGATAAACGTATGTTGGAAGAAAAGCGTCGTGTAGCAATGGCGGCGCAACCCGCTCATACGCAACAAGTGATTGAGCAAAAACAAAATATTAAGCCACCAGTAGAAAAGCAGCCAGTGCAAGAAGAAATGACGCACCGAGTTGTTGCAGAAACAGCGCAAGATGTTCGTAATGTTTTACAAGCGCCGCCAACATACGAGTTTCCGCCATTAACACTTTTAAATATCCCAAGTCACCCAGCGACAAATGCCGCTGAATGGTTAGAGGAACAAAAAGAGCTGTTAAATACGACATTCCATAATTTCCATATTGGTGCAAAAGTTGTGAATGTGACGCAAGGACCAGCTGTTACTCGGTTTGAAGTGCAGCCAGAGCCTGGTGTAAAAGTAAATAAAATTACAAACTTAAGTGATGATATTAAACTGAACTTAGCTGCTCGTGATATTCGAATTGAAGCGCCAATTCCGGGTAAAAATGCGGTTGGAATTGAAGTGCCAAATAAAGAAAGTAAAGCCGTATTCCTTCGAGAAATTTTACGAAGTCCAGTCTTTACGAAAAGTGAATCACCACTTACAGTCGCACTTGGTCTTGATATTTCAGGAACACCGATTGTTACGGATATTCGAAAAATGCCGCACGGTTTAATTGCTGGATCGACAGGGTCAGGAAAAAGCGTATGTATTAATGCAATTTTAACAAGTATTTTATATAAGGCGAAGCCACATGAAGTAAAGCTGATGTTAATTGATCCGAAGATGGTGGAACTTGCGCCGTATAATTCTGTACCGCACCTTGTTACACCGGTTATTACGGATGTAAAAGCAGCAACGGCAGCCTTAAAGTGGGCAGTAGATGAAATGGAACGCCGTTATGAATTGTTTGCGCATGCAGGTGCGCGTGATTTACCACGTTACAATACAATTATGAATGAACAAGAAATTCCAGGGGAAACGTTGCCGTATATCGTCATTGTGATTGATGAGTTAGCTGATTTAATGATGGTTGCACCAGGGGATGTAGAAGAAGCGATTTGCCGCATTGCTCAAAAAGCAAGAGCTTGTGGAATTCATTTATTAGTAGCGACACAGCGTCCATCTGTAGATGTAATTACAGGATTAATTAAATCAAATATTCCAACGCGAATTGCTTTTACAGTGTCATCGCAAGTAGACTCTCGTACAATAATTGATATTGGCGGAGCTGAGAAATTACTTGGACGCGGTGATATGTTGTTTTTAGATAATGGAACGTCAAAACCGGTTCGTGTGCAGGGGGTATACGTTTCAGATGAGGAAATTGAAAAGTCTGTTGCGCATGCGAAACGTCAAATGAAGCCAAATTATTTATTCCAGCAAGAAGACTTATTGGCAAAAACGGAACAACAAGAGTCTGAGGATGAGCTGTTCTTTGAGGCATGTCAATTTGTTGTGGAACAAGGGGGAGCGTCCACGTCTTCTGTACAGAGAAGATTCCGTATTGGTTATAACCGTGCCGCTCGTCTTATTGAAGAAATGGAAGCGCAAGGAATTATTTCTGAAGCACGCGGAACAAAACCAAGAGATGTCCTCATTACAGAAGATGAATTTGCTGCGATGCAGGATATACATGTATAAGAAAAGGTTTTGCTGTATACTAAGAGAAAACGTTGGATAGTAAAGTAGGGAGTATAGCGACATGAAAGAAATCGAACTAAAATTACAAGGTGAAATAAAGCGACTGACAAATAAGACGTTCAAGTTTGATGAGCGCGTTGGCGAAGGATGGTTTTCAGCGGTTTATTTCTTAAAAACTCGTGATATTATTAAAGAATTTCGAGCTGGAAGCGTTGTGACAATGCAATTTTTCCAAAAGGAACATGCTGTATTATGTGGAACAGATGAAGTGCTTGCTTTATTACAAACATTTGCGGAGCATCCTGAAGAGCTTGAAATTCACTCTTTAAAAGATGGAGATAAAGTAAGTCCGTTTGAAACGGTATTAACGATTCGCGGACCGTATGAGTATTTCGGCTATTTGGAAGGTGTCATTGATGGTATTTTAGGACGCCGCACTTCTGTGGCAACAAATGTATATAACGTTGTACAAGCTGCGCGCAGCGTTCAGAAAGAGAAGCCTGTTATTTTCATGGGCGACCGTGATGATCATTATACGCAACAAGCGGGCGATGGTTATGCTGCTTATATCGGCGGCATGAGCGCACAAGCAACGCATGCAATGAATGAATGGTGGGGCAGAAGCGGAATGGGAACAATGCCTCACGCTTTAATTCAAATGTTTAATGGTGATGTTGTAGAAGCGGCAAAAGCATATCATAAAAAGTTTCCAGAAGATGAGTTAGTCGTACTAATCGATTACAATAACGATGTAATTACAGATGCACTTCGTGTTGCTCGTGAGTTCGGATCAGAACTAAAGGGAGTACGTGTAGATACATCTCGCACGATGATTGATCAATACTTCATTCGTCACCCAGAAGTACTTGGCACATTTGACCCGCGCGGTGTGAATCCATCTCTTATTTTTGCACTTCGCAAAGCATTAGATGACGAAGGATTCCAGCACGTGAATATCGTAGTAAGCGGCGGCTTTGATGAAAAACGAATTCGTGAGTTTGAAGCACAAAATGTTCCTGTTGATATTTATGGTGTCGGCAGCAGTTTATTAAAAATGAACATTGGCTTCACAGGTGATAACGTAGAATTAAACGGAAAACCAGAAGCGAAAGCAGGACGTAAATATCGTCCAAATCCGCGTTTAGAACGAGTTCAATTACAAGCAAGAGGAGACGCGGAATAAAGTGAAATTCCCATCAGCGCGGGAATTCTTCACCCCCACCAATCTTCTTTATTTCTCTCTGAATGTTAAGACGGGAAATAACTAATTTTAAACAGTAGAATAAACGGAAAAACTGGTAGGGAATTGACCCTATCAGTTTTTCTGTTATCATAGTATAACGGATTGTTTTTTGCTATAATAAGTTTGTTATGGACTTATACGGAAGCTTGGACGTGATTATAAGAAATCCGTGATGATTACCAAAATAAGAAGAAAATCATATACTGTCTTATAGATAGACCGTTGGAATAGTTCGAAATGTTGGAGGTTCTTTAAGATGACAGTTTACCATTTTGTAGGAATTAAAGGGACAGGGATGAGTGCTTTAGCGCAAATTTTACATGATATGAAGCACACTGTTCAAGGTTCTGATGTAGACAAACGTTTTTTTACGCAAACAGCGTTGGAAAATCGTGGGATTTCTATCCTACCTTTTGATAAGAAGAATATTGAAGAAGGACAAGTGATTATTGCAGGAAATGCATTTCCAGATACGCATGAGGAAATTGAAGCTGCAAAAGAACTAAACTTGCCTATTTATCGCTACCATCACTTTTTAGGTGATTTTATGAGCAAGTATACGAGCATTGCTGTAACTGGTGCTCACGGAAAAACATCAACGACAGGATTGTTATCTCACGTGATGCAAGGAGCGGGCCCTACATCTTGTTTAATTGGTGATGGAACAGGAATGGGAGTAGAGGATAGTAAGTATTTTGTATTTGAAGCGTGTGAATATCGCCGTCATTTCTTGTCATATCATCCAGATTACGCAATTATGACAAATATTGATTTTGATCACCCAGATTACTTTGCGGACATTAATGATGTATTTAGTGCGTTTCAAGAGATGGCGCTGCAAGTGAAGAAAGGGATTATTGCGTGCGGTGATGATGAAGAACTTCAAAAGATCCAGGCGAAAGTACCAGTTATTTTCTATGGATTTGGCGAAGATAATGATTTCCAAGCACGTAACATTCAAAAACGAACAGATGGCACTGGATTTGATGTCTTTGTTCGTAATACGTATTATGGGACGTTTGACATTACAGGTTACGGCAATCATAGCGTACTAAATGCATTAGCAGTTATTGCTCTTTGTCATTATGAAAACATTGATGTCGAGGTTGTGAAACAGCAGTTAACAACATTTGGCGGCGTAAAGCGTCGTTTCAACGAAAAGGTAGTAGGTGAGCAAGTAATTATTGACGATTACGCACATCACCCAACAGAAATTACCGTGACAATTGAAGCAGCTCGTCAAAAACATCCAGAACGTGAAATTGTAGCAGTATTTCAGCCACATACATTCTCTAGAACACAAAAATTCTTAGATGAATTTGCAGAAAGCTTACGTAAGGCAGATCAAGTATATTTATGTGATATTTTCGGTTCTGCGCGTGAAAATAGAGGAGAATTAACAATTCAAGACTTGCAGCAACGCATTGATGGTGCAGAGCTGGTTACAGTTATGACGACAGAAGTATTAAAGAAACATAAAAACGGCGTACTTATTTTTATGGGCGCTGGTGATATTCAAAAGTTTGAAGCTGCTTACGTAAAGGAAGTGCAAGTAGCGGAGAAGAAATAAGAAAATGAAAAAGACGTGTAGAGATGCACGTCTTTTTTGTATGTGAAAAATAAAAATCTTTATATGTATTTTGCGTAATACGTGATTTGTAGATGAGGGAATAGTTTTATAAAATTAGGTTGCGCAGTAAGAAAAGTGGGAGGGAAGAAATGTGCAGCAAAGGCTAGTTAATTTGAAAATTGACTTCGCTTTTAAACAGTTATTATAGTTTTGATAGGTGCATGTACTTATTGAGCTCACATATGAATAATAAAAAAGGTTGTTCTAAAACTGAATTTTTTAGACAACCTTTTTTATTATTGACCTAGAGTTAACTCTAGGTTGTAAGATGAAATTGTGGAGATTAAGGGGGAGATATGATGTATACAATTGGCAAAGTTGCGGAGTTAACGGGAATGAGTATTTATACACTTCGTTATTATGAAAAGTTAGGATTAGTGTCGCCGCCAAAACGAAATCGCGGTATTCGTCAATATACAGATGGAGATGTGCAGTTTTTACAATTTCTATATTCTTTAAAACAAACGGGAATGTCATTAGAGGAAATTGCAGAGTTTGCAAGTGACGGTTGTATTTTAGAAGAAATTAAGCAAAGAAAAGAAGAAGTGCCTTCGAAAATAAAAAAGCGCATTTCCATTTTAAAAGGTCATTTAAAAAAGATAGAAGTTCAAAAAGAACAATTAGAACGGGTAATTCAACTTACAGAACAAAAATTAGAGATTTATCATGATTTTTTAGGAGAAAAGCACTTGGAGGACGATGATGAAAAATAAAGTGTATTTACAGTTGCTTGGATTTGCATTATTTACTGGTGGAACATTTAACGTTTCCAAATATGCAGTACAATATTTTTCAACTGCTCACATTGCTGCGTGGCGTTTTGGCATAGCGGCATTTGTTATGTTAGGTATTTTAGTAATTAGAAAAAATTTAAAATGGGGAGAGTGTAAACAGAATATTGGTTACTACATGTTACTTGGGATAGTTGGTGTATTTGGGTTTAATTTCTGTTTCTTTTTAGGAATGAAAAGTACAGAGGCTATAAATGGCTCACTCATTATGGCTACGAATCCGCTTGTTACAACGATATTAGCGAGGCTGATTTTACAAGAAAAAATAGTGAGAAGGCAAGTAATCGGAATGGCATTTGGATTTATTGGTGTAATACTTGTTATTACACAAGGGTCATTCTCTGTTATACAGAATTTATCTTTTTCCATAGGAGATTTGTTTATTGTATTGGGTAATGTTTGCTGGGGATTATATAGTGTATTAAGTAGAAAGCTTATTAAAAGTGGAAGTCCTATGCACACAACGACATATACGATGATTGTCGGAGCAATTGCTTTTCTCTGCGGTTCTTCTTTACAGAAAAATATAGTGCCTATTATGGATGTTCCTCTATTCGCTTGGCTTTCCATCTTATTTATGGCTATTGGAACGAGTGTATTCGGCTATTTATGGTGGAATAACGGGGTGGCTCAAATTGGGGCCGCAAAAACATCATTGTTCTTTAACTTAGTTCCGGTTGTAACGATGATTATTTCTTTTCTAAATGGTGTACATATAACTTCGGCACAAGTACTCGGAATGATTTTGGTAATTAGCGGTGTTCTTCTTTCATCGGGATTTTTCACATTAATTGCTGAAAAAGAAAGTGTAAACCTTTAATTTTCATTAACAATTTCTAACTGTAAGTGTTAGAATAGTTAGAAAAAAGGGGATGGAGAAATGTTTACACTAAGAGTCGATGAAGAAATCGAACTACAATTGTTAGAAAAACAGCATAAAGATGAACTGTACAAATTAGTGGACAGTAACCGAGAATATTTACGAGAATGGCTTCCGTGGGTTGATCGCACGAAAACAGCTGAAGTGTACAATGAAATCTTTTCAATGTGGCTGCATCAATTCGCAGATGGAAATGGCTTTCAAGCAGGTATAAGGTATAAAGGAAAGCTCGTTGGGATGGTTGGTACTCATCCGGTAAATTGGGGAAAGAAGGCGGCGAGTCTTGGCTACTATCTTGCAGAAGAAGCAAGCGGAAAAGGTATTATGACACGAAGTGTAGAGGCTGTGCTCCGTTATGCTTTTGAAGAATTAAAATTAAATAAAGTTGAAATTCATTGCGGGGTAAAAAATGTAAAGAGCCGTGCAATTCCAGAGCGACTCGGCTTTCACTTAGATGGAATGATGCGTGATGGAGAATGGTTATATGATTATTTTCATGATATTGCGGTGTATAGTATGTTAGCAAGAGAATGGGAGGAAAGAAGCGTATAGAAGGGAGCTTCTTTTTTCCGAATTTACCGATAATTAGTAGTATAATATGGATAAGGAGTGATAAAGATGGAATTTCAAGTGAAAAAAAATCCAATTATAATACTGTTTACTGTAATTATGCTGCTACTTGTCGTAATCTCTCCTATTATATCATTCACGCTGAATGAAAAGGGGTGGCTAGCAGGACTTGTGGTAGGAATATTATTTCTAGCTGCCGAGATTATTTCTATTTCTGAAATATTTGTGTTTCAACATAAAATCGTTAATGGTGAGCTCGTAACAGGGCATTGGTTAACAAAGAAGAAAATTCCGCTTGTAAGTATTCGAGCGATCCGGTTTGTTGGAAAAAGTAAGAGAAATTTAGAAATTACGTACGGTGATAATTTTGAAGTACATTTGATTACAATGCCAAAAGAGAAGGAAAAGTTCATGGAGCTGCTTTTGCAAGGAAATCCTTATGTGAGAATAGAAAACTAAGTAAATAAACCCTTTTCTTTTAGGTGGACGAAAGCATCTGGCCGTGTATAGTAGCGATCAGGGCTTTTTTTCTTTAAAACAAAGGGAGAAAGCAAGTAGCGGTCATTCTTTATTCTGTAAAGCAGCTGATATAAACTGATTTTGATAATTTGGAGGTTTTCACATGACTAGAATAGGAATCATTCGTCACGGAAGTACACCGTGGAATAAAGAAGGAAGAGCACAGGGGAGTTCAGATATTTCCCTTGATCAAGCTGGAATAGCAGATGCATATAAAGTGAAACTTTAATCAGTGGGGGGTTCTTCATTCCCCACTGATTATTAGTTGAACCAATCGGGCTTTTACGGGCAGTTTATCTCCCACCTAACTTCTTAAGAAAAGCGGAAGTGGCTCGTTCAGAATGTGAGGGGGATGGAGCTTCTGACGTAGAGGGGGTTTTTTACCTCGTAGGAAGAAGCGAAGCCACCGAACATTCTAGCCACTGGAGCTGGACAATGCTTTTGCCGAATTTTGAGGTGGGAGTATTACTGCCCGTTAATGCGGGATAAACTAGCAGGGCGTTTGCGTAAGGAGAATTGGGATTTCATATATTCTAGTGATCTATTAAGAGCAAAGCAAACTGCTGAGATTATTGGAGGGGAAATTTCGAATATCCCTCTTTATTTGGAACCTAGACTTCGTGAAGCAGGCGGAGGGCAAATTGAAGGGACAACGGAAGAAGAGAGAATTTTAAAATGGGGAAAGAATTGGAGAGAGCTGGATTTAGGGATTGAGAGTACTGATAGTGTGATAGCGGGAGGTCTTTCGGTCATTGAAGAGATTGCATCTAAACATGGAAATAAGAATATATTAATTGTTAGTCATGGTGCATTTATTAGACACATTCTAAAGGAATTAGTCCCTCATTTACATATGGCAGAATCTCCAAAAAATACGTCCTTAACGAAACTTATTAAATTAGAGAATAGTTGGGATTCAGAATTATATAATTGCACCGTACATTTAAGATAGAGGAGGGCAAGCGCCCTCCTCTATCCATGTCCTTTTTCCAAATAGAGTTACACAATTTTTTTAGAGGCTTTGTTATTTGAATAGAGACGTTCCCAAAGTTCGTTCATTTTGCTTCTGCCACTATCAATCTCAGGATTGAATTGGATTGCAGCTTGCTTACGAATTGTCCAGACATTTTGCATTGCTTGTTGTAGTTTCTGATCAATTGTGCCGAGTCCTTTTCCGGCATGTTTAGCGATAGATAATCCAGCCGTTGTCCCTTGGGCCATGGCAATTTTTCCGCTTTCGATGCCAGTAATATTACCAGCGACAAATAGCCTATCAAGAGGGGTTTCCATCGCTTCTGAATGATGAGGTACGTGGCCGCCAAGTTCAGGAATGTATTGAAACGGGCATCCGGCAACAGCAGCAAGCTCTGCTAGCGGATATAGGCCGCCTGCAATGCAAACGAAGTCTGCATTGTAAATCGTTTCAGATCCCTGAATAATATTGCCGTTTGCATCAATATCAGCGATACGTACCCCTTCCACTTGGTCCTTACCGATAATTTCGAGTGCTGCTTTCCGAAGCTGGAGAGGCGTACCATTTACTTTCATGCCGTTTTTTGGATAAAAATTTAAGCCGATTTTTCTCATCCAGTCACTTTTCATGAAACGACTTCCCATGCGTAACAGCGGCGATGGAGCGAGATGTGATGCATGTAAGAGTGATTTCATAACTTCTTCAGGTTCACCTGCTTGTTTACTAAGGGCGCTTTTTTCCGGAAGGACAATGCGATCAATTGTTATGCCAGCTAATTGTAATTCATTTAAAATCGCAAATGATAAAATATTCGCTCCGATAATGATTCCTTTTTGGCCGACTTGGACGCGGTGCACATTTGTCATGACTTGCGCCGCGCCGATTGACATGACACCAGGAAGGGTCCAGCCCGGCAGTGGGATAGGGTACTCAGCGGCTCCAGTAGCTACTAGTACAAATGGTGCTTCTAGCGTACCCACACTTGTATGCACATTCCATAGGTTATTTTCTTTCGTTAAGTTGTAAACAGATACGCCGCAACGAATATCGATCGCTAATTGCTGTGCTTTTTGATAAAGGCGTTTCGATTCTTCAATTCCATTCCACCACTCACCAGAAGGCTCTTGATGAAGTTGTCCGAGTAATCTGCCGCCTGGCTTTATAAATTCATCAATAACGGTCACTTTGAGGCCGAATTCCGCCGCAGCAATAGCTCCTGCTAATCCGGCTGGACCTGCTCCAATTACAATTACATCAATCATCGCTTTTCCACCATCCTTCTTACAATATTCGGATGCTGTTTCCCGCTTTCAACGACCATATCTTGCTGGGCGACTGTTAAGCAAGCTCTTACATTTGGTTGCTGATTGACAGTTACACGGCACTCTAAGCAGTGGCCGATGTTGCAATAAATTCCTCTAGGTGTCCCGCTATCTTCGTGAACGCGTAGTGTTCTTACTTCATTTGCTAAGAGAGCAGCGGCAATTGTTTCATTTTCATACGCTTCATATTCAACTCCATCAAATTGAAAAGAAATACGTTCTCTATCATCTAAATTCCCTAAAATGGGATGATTCATAATTCTAGTCATTGTTTTTCACCTACTGTTCCAAATGTCACCGGCCGAACTGGGGGCTGGTATTTTAACGGAATTTCACTAGGTGACACATTTGGGATGACGCTTTCGATAATGCTATCTAATGTTAGGCGGCACGTACGGCCTCCGCAAAAGCCCATTCCTGCTCGTGTTCTTAATTTTAATTCTCTTGCTGTGCATTGATGTTGATTTGCTGTTTTACGAAGTTGTCCGTAAGTAACTTCTTCACAACGGCAAATTACAATGCTATCTTTGTTCCCCATTTGAATTCCTCCTCCATTGTCGTTCATAAAAATACTATGCAAAAAATGTGCCAATATAGAGGAGGAAGAGGATTAATTTAAGCCAAGCCGCTTTAATCGATTATATAAAGTGGCTCTTGTGATACCAAGCTGTTTTGCACACTCTAATTTATTTCCATCTAATAGATGTAACGCTCTTTCAATTACTTTTTTCTCGTGCTGATTCATTTCTTCTTGCAATGGTAAGATGGTGCAATCATTTTCTAGAAGTATACGAGATGCAGTCTTTAGTGTGTCTTCAAATCTAATACTTTTTGTATGGAAGGGTAAATACTCTCTTTTTATTACACCATCTGTTGCAAATACGATAAGCCGCTCTATGCTATTACGCAGTTCGCGAATATTACCGGGCCAATTATAACAAAGCAGTTCATGCATGACTTCTGGCGGGAATTCATGAATTGGCCGCTGATAACTCAAAGAAAAATCATGTAAAAAATAATGAGTTAATTCAATAATATCTTCTTGCCGCTCTCTTAAAGGAGGGATGTGCAAACTAACTACATTTAGCCGGTAATATAAATCTTCACGGAACAGTCCTTGTTTCATTAATTCTTGTAAATCACGATTTGTGGCAGCGATGATACGGAAGTCGATGTTGATTTCTTTTTCTCCGCCGACCCGGTAATATTTCCGCTCCTGCAGCACGCGTAGAAGCTTTACTTGCATTTCGAGCGGCATTTCACCTATTTCATCAAGAAATAATGTTCCTCCTTTTGCTAGTTCTATTTTTCCTTTTTTTCCTTTACTGTCAGCACCGGAGAAGGCGCCCCGTTCATATCCGAATAACTCACTTTCAAATAAAGATGCTGGTATCGCACCGCAGTTAATCGAAATAAAAGGTGCTTTTGGTTCCTCGCTCGCTTCATGGATTGCTTTGGCAAACACCTCTTTTCCGACACCGCTTTCGCCCAATATAAGAACAGTGGATTTCACAGAACATACTCTTCTAGCTAAATCCACTGTTCTTTGCAGAGCGGCACTTTTTCCTTTAATGGAATAAAAGGGATCAGATGAATCCTTATATTTTGCTACTTCTTGTTCTAAACGGTGTACTTCATTGGACATATTAAATAATTTTTCATTCAGTACAACTTGATTTGTAATATCCGTTTCGGAAACGACTGCACCGATAATCTGATCGTTAAAATAAACGGGGTTAGAGTTAATTAAGACAAATAAATCAGACTGAGGCTGATGGTGCTGTCCTACAATCCTTTTCCCTTTATGTAGAGATTGTAAGATTTCTAGATTTTTATAGTCAAAGAAATCGGTAATTGGTCGTCCGATTATATCTTGCCGTTTGACTGAGAATATTTTTTCAGCTCCTTCTGTCCATGTACGAACACGCTCCTTATCATCAATGACCGTGACGGAAGAATCTGTCGTTTGAATGACGGTTTCATAAAATGCCTTTAATTGATTGTAAGAGTTATGAAGAAGATGAATGATTTGTGCTGCTGTGATACATCCTAATGGATTTTTGTTTGTATCAAGAATAATAGCTGTGGAATGATGACGAAATGCCTGAAGTAAGGTGAATAATAAATCGTCCTCGTATACGACTTTGCATGGAAGTTCAGGCGCTTTTGGTGTTGAACGATAATAAAATTCCCCGTTTTTCTGTTCGATCTGCTGTGTATCGAACGGTGTATCTATTAGAAGATGTTTTATTATTTCCTTTATTGACGGCAATGAAAACATAATGATCCCCCTTCCGCACTGTAAAAAAATATTAACACTGTAAAGGGAATTATACACTTATTTACAAAAAATTTAAAATGTTTCGTAATAAGGTGAGGTTTTCATCAGCACGGAAAGAAATAATGATCCATTTTGCAAGTTTCACATGAATTGGCACACGAATTGCATTTTAGGTAATGAGGCCATTTCATCGAGAGGAGGAATGCCATGTGAAACATTGTGACGTGTTAGTCATTGGCGGAGGAATTATTGGCTGTTCGATTGCTTATTATGTATCCAAATACGGAAGAGACGTAACGATAATTGAAAAAGGAGAATTTGTTAGTGGCACGTCTTCACGATGTGACGGCAATATTTTGGCGATTGATAAAGATCCAGGTTTCGATAGTCAGATGTCGTTGTTTAGTCAAAATTTAGTGGATGAATTAAGTAAAGAGTTAGAGCATCCATTTGAATATCGTGCTCCGGGAAGTATTCTTGTTTGTGAAACAGATGAGGAGATGGAAGCGGCACAAAAATGGGTAGATCGTCAAAAAGCCGCCGGTTTACCATTTCGAATGCTGGACCAGCAGGATATTCGGCATGAGTCTCCCTTTTTTGCGGATGATTTATTAGGGGGACTAGAATGTGCCACTGATTCCACGGTCAACCCTTATCTCCTAGCTTTTTCACTTCTGGAGGAAGCAAAAAAACTAGGGGCCAAAGCTTTTAAACATACAGAAGTGAAACAAATGAAAAAAGAAGAAAGTGGTTCATTTGTTGTAGAAACGACAAATGGAGTTTTTACTGCGGATCATGTCGTCAATGCGGCTGGAGTATGGGCACCTAGAATAGGCAAGATGCTTGATCTTTCCATACCGATTGAACCGAGAAAAGGGCATATTATCGTTGCTTCGAGGCAGCAGCATGTAGGATCTCGAAAAGTAATGGAGTTTGGCTACCTAATTTCTAAGTTTGGTGGAAAGCGCGTTGTTGATCCACTAACTGAAAAATACGGAGTCGCTCTTGTCTTTGAACCAACGGAAAGTCAAAACTTTTTAATTGGAAGCAGCAGAGAATTTGTTGGCTTTCATACGGCAGTAAACAATGAAGTCATTAAATGTATCGCTAACCGAGCAATCCGGTTTTATCCGAAAATGGCGGATATGATGGTAATTCGTTCGTATGCAGGATTACGTCCATGGACGGAAGATCATTTGCCAATCGTTTCACGCGTGGATACAATTCCAAATTATTATATTGCGGCGGGACATGAAGGGGACGGCATTAGCCTCGCAGCAGTAACAGGGAAAATAGTAGAAGAACTCATTAACGAAAAAGAAACGTCTATTCCCGTTGATCCGCTTAGCTTTAACCGATTTACAGAAAGGATGTTGAGTAGATGAGGGCACAAAGAGTCTTTACAACAATTGATACACATACAGGCGGGAATCCAACGAGAACACTAATTAGCGGGCTTCCAAAATTAGTTGGAGAAACAATGTCAGAAAAAATGCTCCATATGAAAAAGGAATATGATTGGATTCGTAAATTGTTAATGAATGAACCACGCGGTCATGATGTTATGTCTGGTGCTTTATTAACGGATCCTTGCCATCCAGAGGCTGATATTGGCGTGATTTACATAGAGACGGGTGGATATTTACCGATGTGTGGACATGACACGATTGGTGTGTGTACGGCTCTAGTTGAGTCTGGATTAATTCCCATTCAAGAGCCCGTTACTTCCTTAAAGTTGGATACGCCTGCTGGACTCGTCGAAGTGGATATTTCAATAGAAAATGGAAAAGCAAAAGAAGTGTCTTTTTGTAATATCCCAGCGTTTCTTTTAAAAAGCATTTCCGTTGATGTTGAGGGAATTGGGCGTATAGATGCCGATATTGCTTACGGAGGGAATTTTTACGCAATCATTGATGCGAAATCGGTTGGATTGGAGTTAATTCCAGAGAATGCTTCTCACATAATTGAAACAGCAATTAACATTAGAAACATCATTAATGAAAAAGTTGAAATCGTCCATCCGCAATATTCGTTTATTAAAGGGTTAACTCATGTTGAGTTTTTCACTGAACCAACTCATGAGGAAGCAGATGTGAAAAATACAGTGATTGTTCCTCCAGGAGGAATCGATCGTTCTCCATGTGGAACGGGTACCTCTGCGAAATTAGCTGTCCTATATGCGAATCAAGAAATTTCAATTGACGAAGAATTTGTTCATGAAAGCATTGTCGGTTCTTTATTTAGAGGACGCGTATTGGAAACGACAGATGTGGAAGGGGTTGAGGCTGTTGTAACTCAAATTACAGGATCCGCTTGGTTAATGGGGATGCACCGATTCTTCTACAATGAGGAAGATCCACTTAAAGAAGGCTTTCTGCTCATTCCGCCAATGGAGCATGAAACGGAGGACGTGAAATGAAAATTCAGAAGACGTATTCAACGACAGATGTGCACGTAGCTGGGGAAGCGTTTCGTGTTATTAAAGATGTGCCATTCATTCATTATCAAAATTTGGAGCAGTTAAATGAGCAGTTTATGCATGTGTTTGCAGATGATATCTACCTTTTATTAAACGAACCACGCGGGTTTGCTGGGTTGAATGGTTGTCTTGTTGTTCCGACGATTAACGAACAAGTAGATGCCGCAGTATTATTTTTAAATCATGAAGGAACGGTGCCGATTCATTACGGCGGCATTGTTGCTGTAATTACAACTTTACTGGAATGTGGTCATTTGCAGCCGAGAGCATCAAATGAATATAAAATCGAAACGCTCAAAGGTATGATTTTAGTCACCGCTATGATGGAGAATGATGAGGTAGTTTCGGTGATGATAGAAAGTGAAGCGTGTCAAGTAGTAGAAACAAACATCTCTCATCCGAATTTCAATACACAGTTCTCCCTCGTGCAAGCCGATCAATTATATGCAGTGTTTGAGAAAGGTGATATTGCCGCAGAAATTTGTGTGGAGGAACTGTCTGAATTGAAGAGATGGGGACAAACGATGCATCAGGCTCTTGAGTCGAAATTTCCAGTAAGAGGTATCATTTTAATGGATGATTCGCATGTAAACGAGGGCCGAATTAAAACAATCACGTTTCGTGAAGACCAGTATATCGTTCGCTCTCCCGGCTTTGAATCGACAAAGGCGTGCTATACAAGTTTACTTGCTAAAGGGAGATTGGATATGGAACCGCCATTTGTAAATGAAAGTATTTTCGGTAGCACTTTGACCGTACAAGTAGCCAAACAAACAGAGAATGGATACAAATTCGCTTTAAAAAGCCGCGGTTTTATTACCGGAATGCAGATGTTTGTATTAGATCCGACAGATCCGTTACCTGCTGGATTTTTACTAAAATAATGGGAATATAACAGTGTATCTCTATGCGAGATTTAAAGATTAATAAAAACGATTGTCTATATAAATACAAATTGAAAATCCCCTTTTTTAGGGGAGGCGAGAGCATCTGGCCATGCATAGCAGCGGTCAGGGCCTGTTTCTGCCACATGCAAGGTTTAAAACAAAGAGAGAAAGCAAGTAGCCGTCATGCTTTGTTTTGCACAACCGCGGCTTGTATGTTGAACAATCAAAATGGATTTATATAGTAAAAAAATATTAAGGGGGAAATAGAAATGACAACAATTAGAGGAGCTTATCCAGTGTTAATTACTCCAATGAATGAGGCGCAGGAGATTGATTGGGGCGGTGTGAAAAATAATGTGAACTACTTCGTAGAGCAAGGCGTTGCAGGTATTGTAATTAACGGAAGTACTGGAGAGTTTGTAAGTTTATCAAAAGAAGAAAAGTTCCAAATGGTTGAAACTGTATTGAAAGAAGTAAACGGCCGCATTCCGGTTATTGTAGGCACAGCAGCTGAAACAACAAAAGAAACGATTGAATATACGAAACAGGCGGAGGCACATGGTGCAGATTGTGCACTCATTATTAATTCTTATTACTGTAAACCGAAAGAAGAAGAGATTTATTTCCACTTTAAAAAAGTATCAAATGCAGTGAATGTACCGATTATGTTGTACAACAATCCGTTTACATCTGGCGTTGATATGAGTACAGAGTTGATGCTGAAAATCGGAAAAGAATGTGAAAGGGTTACTCACATTAAAGAATCAAGTGGAGATATCCGCAAAGCAAGAGATCTTGTTAGACAAGGAAAAGGGGATATTGAAATTTTCTGCGGCTCAGAAGATTTAGTTATGGAGTCTTATTTAGTCGGGGCAACAGGTTGGGTTTCTGTTGCAGGGAATATTGTGCCAAAGCTTGTTACGCAAATGTTTAATCATTTCCAAAAGGGTGAATTAAAAGAAGCTTGGGAAATCAATGATCGTATTTTACCGCTTTGTACATTCCTTGAGGAGTCAGGAAAATACGTGCAAATTGTGAAACGTTCGATGGAATTAAGTGGGCAGGCAGGAGGACCTTCTCGTTATCCTCGTTTAGGATTGACACTTGAGGAAGATCAAAAACTTAAGGATATTTTATCAAGTTTAACGGCTGCTTCACGTGTGTAAAATGAAAAATCCATCAGTAAGGGGGTTCTTCATCCCCCGCTGATAGTTAGTTGAACGAATCGATCTTCTTAGGATTTGGTAGGGTTTTACTGACCGTAAATAGCGGGATATAAAATGTAAAGGGGAGAGGAATATGTTAACTGCACAGATAGAATTAAAGCCGAGGGTGAAAGCTTTTTTAGAAGGGAATATTGAGCTCTTTATCGATGGGAAATTTGTATCAGCTCTAAGCGGCAAAAAGTTTGAAACTTATAATCCGGCAACAGAAGAAGTACTTGCTTTCGTAAGTGAAGCCGGGGAAGATGATGTTAATTTAGCGGTAAAGGCTGCACGCCGGGCATTTGAAAAAGGGCCGTGGCCTGAACTTAGTGCGGCCGAAAGAGCACATTTAATTTACAAGCTGGCTGATTTAATTGACGAACATAAAGAAGAACTAGCTCAATTGGAAGCGCTGGATAATGGAAAACCATATCAAGTAGCACTAGAGGATGATATTCCGGCAACGGTAGAGCATTACCGTTATTATGCTGGCTGGGCAACGAAAATACTTGGTCAAACAACCCCGATCTCAAAGGACTATTTAAACTATACACGTCATGAACCGATTGGTGTTGTCGGCCAAATTATTCCATGGAACTATCCGTTAGTGATGGCTGCGTGGAAAATGGGAGCAGCACTTGCGACAGGATGTACAATCGTCTTAAAACCTGCTGAGCAAACACCGTTATCTCTATTATATACAGCACAGCTTTTTAAAGAAGCTGGCTTCCCAGATGGCGTCGTGAATTTCGTCCCTGGATTTGGTCAAACAGCAGGAGCAGCGATTGTCAATCATCATGATATTGAAAAAGTGGCTTTTACAGGTTCGACTGATACTGGCAAGTATATTATGCGCCAAGCAGCTGAAACGATCAAACATGTGACGTTAGAGCTTGGAGGAAAATCACCAAATATTATTTTAGAAGATGCAAATATAGAAGAAGCAATTACTGGTGCTTTTAACGGTATTATGTACAACCATGGTCAAAACTGCAGTGCAGGATCTCGCGTGTTCGTTCATAGAAAACATTATGAAACAGTGGTGGAAGAATTAGCGAAACGCGCGAACAATGTAAAACTTGGTGCAGGAATGGAAAAAGGTACTGAAATGGGACCTCTTGTTTCGAAAAAGCAACAAGAGCGTGTGTTACGTTATATCGAAAAAGGAAAAGAAGAAGGGGCAAGAATTGCAGCTGGTGGTGAGAAAGTGTTTGAAAAAGGATACTTCGTTCAACCAACTATTTTTGCTGATGTTACAGATGAGATGACAATCGCAAAAGAAGAAATATTTGGTCCAGTAGTCGCAGTTCTGCCATTCGATACGGTTGAAGAAGTGATTGAAAGAGCGAATAACACTCCATTTGGACTCGCTGCAGGTGTATGGACAGAAAATATTAAAACTGCACATCAAGTGGCGAATCGCTTAAAAGCTGGTACAGTATGGATTAATGACTATAACTTAGAAGACGCTGCAGCGCCGTTCGGTGGCTATAAACAATCAGGTATTGGACGTGAAATGGGATCTTATGCACTCGACAACTATACAGAAGTAAAGAGCATTTGGGTGAACTTGAAATAAAGTGAAACTTCCATCAGTGGGGGCTTACTGCCCGTTAATGCGGGATAAAAATTGAAAATAGACATAAAAAAACCTTTCTTTTTAGGTGGGCAAGAGCATCTGGCCCTGCATAGAAGCGGTCAGGTCCTTTTCCTGCCACATGCAAAATTTAAAACAAAGGGAGAAAGCAAGTAGCGGGCATGTTTTATTCTGCATAGCTTATATGTCGAAAAAATTAAAATGCATTTATCTGTAGATGCTAATTGAAAAACTGACAAAAATCTTTCTTTATCATGTGGGAGAGAGTATCTGGCCGCGTGTAGAAGCGGCCAGGTCCTTTTTCCTGCCACATGCGAAATTTAAAATAAAGGGAGAAAGCGAGTAGCAGGCATGTTGTGTTCTGCATAGCAGTGATTTATATGTCGAGAAAATTAAAATGAATTTATATATTTAGAGGGTATTCTATCTACTAAACGTTAAGGGGAATTTATATTGTCCTTCTAGAAAATTATGAAACAATGGCAATAGTCTCTCTTGAAAATACTGAAAATTAAGAAAATGATACAAGAGAGGAGAGGTTAGGGATGGCTAACAAAGGCAAGTTTAAAAGAGAAATATCACTACTGGATTTAGCCTTTATCGGTTTTGGCTCTATGTTTGGATCAGGCTGGTTGTTTGCTGCTAGCCATGTTGCAGGAATAGCAGGTCCGGCTGGAATTATTTCATGGGTCATTGGTGGAATCGCTATTTTGTTATTAGGACTTGTATATTGTGAACTTGGAGCATCACTTCCGCGAGCTGGAGGAATTGTTCGCTATCCTGCATATTCTCATGGCCCGATACTCGGATATTTATTAGGATTCATTACTCTTATTGCATTTTCAAGTTTAATTGCAATTGAAGTAGAAGCGGCTAGGCAATATGCTGCTGCTTGGTGGCCGAGTCTGACTCAAGAAAATTCTACATTGCCGACTGTAAGCGGCTGGCTTATGCAATTTGGGCTGCTCGTCATTTTCTTTTTATTAAATTATTGGAGCGTAAAAACATTTGCGAAATCAAATTTAATCATAACTATCTTTAAATTTTTTGTACCAGCGTTAACAATTATTGTATTGTTACTGTATTTAAACGGCGATAATTTTTCAAGTGCTGGTTTTGCACCGTTTGGGTTTTCTGGTGTACAGGCAGCCATTTCTGCCGGCGGTGTTATTTTTGCTTATTTAGGACTGACACCTATTGTATCAGTTGCAAGTGAAGTGAAAAATCCGCAAAGAACGATACCGATTGCTCTTCTTTTGTCTGTAATTTCTTCACTGATTGTTTACGTTCTTTTGCAAGTTGCTTTTATTGGCAGCATTCCAACTGAAATGCTTAGCCAAGGCTGGGCAGGAATTAGTAAAGAATTTAGTTTACCATTTAAAGATATTTCTGTTCTCTTAGGACTGAGTTGGATGGTCTATTTTATCGTTTCCGATGCCATTATATCACCGAGCGGAACGGGAAATATTTATATGTCTGCTACTCCTCGTGTTGTATACGGCTGGGCTCAAAGCGGAACTTTATTTAAAATATTTTCTAAAGTTGATGCCAAATCAGGGATACCAAGATCTGCACTTTGGCTTACATTTGTCCTTTCTGTTTTCTGGACATTGCCATTTCCTTCATGGGAAGCATTAATTAATGTTGTTTCTGCAGCGCTTGTATTAAGTTATGCTCTCGCGCCGATTACAACGGCGGCGCTTAGAAAACGGGCTCCTGAACTAAATCGTCCATTTTTAGTAAAAGGAATGTCAATCATTGGACCTCTTTCATTTATCATTGCCTCATTAATCGTGTACTGGTCTGGTTGGCAAACACTTTCTTGGTTATTATCTTCACAAGTTATCATGTTTGTAATCTATCTATGTTGCAAAAAATGGGCACCAACTTCACAAGTATCTTTTGCCCAGCAAATCAAATCATCGTTATGGCTCGTTTTTTACTACATTGCCATAATGGTAGTGTCGTACTTCGGTATGTTTGGCGGGGGAAAGGGGTATTTAACCTATTCAACAGATTTGCTAGCTGTTAGTATTGTTTCTTTGGTTAGCTATTACTGGGCGATTCATACTGCTTTGCCAGTTGTAGATTTAGATGATGAAGATGAAGTGGAGAGCACTGATTATTTACAGGTAGAGAATGCGCCGGTTAGTAAATGATATTTGTATAAACGCAAATTGAAAAAACGATCTAAAAACCTTTTTCTCTTTAGGTTGGCGAGAGCATCTGGCCATGCATAGCAGCGGTCAGGTCCTTTTTCTGCCACGTGCCAGGGTTAAACAGAGGGAGAGTGCAGATCATTTCTTTTCAGTATAACAATGACTTGGATGTTGATAAATCAAATGGGTTTATGAGGTTCTAGTTCGAAAAATAAAAACAAAGAAAAGGAAGAAGCGTACAGAGAGGCGCTTCTTCTTTTTTCTGAATTTACTAATATTTTTGTGGTATAATATGGATAATAATGGTTTTTTTAGGGGGCGAATGCATTGCGTGAGGCTTTACAACAACGTTGGAGTTTGGAGGGAATTTTCCCAGGAGGAAGTGAGTCTTCTGAATTTAAACAATTTCTCATAGAACTAGAGGAAGATATTTTTAAAGAAACAGCGACAACAATAGAAACGAAGGAACTGGAAGCAATAAGTGGATTCGAACGGTGGATCGAACAAATGAATCGAATTCAAGAGCTATCTACTCGCTTGCTTGAGGCAACCCACTTTGTGGAATGTTTGAAATCAGAAAATGTTGAAGATGAGAATGCGATGATATTAAGTGAAAAAGTAAGGGGTATTTCATCACAATTTGAGATCGTTATAAACGATTTTGAACAAGCGTTGGTACATATACTGGACGAGATTTGGGAGCAGCTATTGCAACTGGAACAAATAAACCCGCTTGCTTATCCACTGCAAGAAAAAAGAGAAAAGGCGAGAAGGAAATTACCAGTAGCACAGGAAAAGTTGATTCAGGATCTTTCTATTAATGGATATCATGCATGGGTCAATTTATATAACTCTGTCACTGGAAAAACGAAGATTGTTTTAGAGGAAGAAGGACAAAGGCAATACCTTAGTTTTGGACAAGTCTATAATCTATTACATTCATCTATCAATCACCATAGTAGAAGGAATCTCGTAAATGCCTTACATCATGCAGGTGAAAAAGTGGCTGAGACATGCGCAGCAGCTTTAAATAACATTGCTGGTTTTCGATTGCAAGTATATAAACACCGGGGAGTAGATTCCATTTTAACAGAACCGCTTCGCTACAATAGAATGTCACAAACAACGCTTGATTCTATGTGGGAAGCTGTCAATCAAAGTAAGCCTATCATAACTTCATATTTAAAAAGAAAGGCACGTTTACTAGGATTAGAAAAAATGGATTGGTTCGACATGTATACGCCTATAGGCAAAGTAACCAAGACTTATACATATGAAGAGGCTGCTGAAATAATCCTTACTGGTTTTCACTCTTTTAGCCCTAAATTAGCGGATTATACAGAAAGAGCATTTCAGGAAGGCTGGATTGACTCTGAAAACAGAGATACAAAAGCAAGTAGCGGATTCTCAGCTAGATTTCCACTAACAAAGCAATCGCGCATCTTCATGAATTTTCAAGGAACACATAATAATCTCGCTATACTTGCCCATGAATTAGGACATTCTTTTCATCAAGGAATTATTTCAAATGATGTTCCTCCATTTGCCCAGCAGTATACGATGGCTGTTAGTGAAACAGCTTCTACCTTTGCTGAGACGATTATTTTAAATAAGGTCATTCAAGATATTTCAAATGAACATGAAAAACTGCTCCTTCTAGAGGCAAAGATACAAACTGCGCTTAGTTATTTAATAGGAGTACAGGGAAATTTTATATTCGAAAAAGATTTTTATGAAATCCGAAAAAAGCGGGTTGTAGGAGTAGATGAATTGAGCCAGTTGATGGAGAAGGCTCAACAGTATGCGTTCAATGATTATCTTGTTTCTTATCATGATCTTTCATGGATTTGGAATCGTCATTTCTATTTCACAGATAAACCTTTTTATAATTTCCCGTACACATTTGGTTTTCTATTTAGCCAAGGGATCTACGCGAATGCTCTTCAAGAAGGACATTCCTTTGAAAAAAAGTATATAGATTTGCTTCGAGATACTGGGAGAATGACTGCTGAGCAATTAGCTTTTCAACATCTTGGTTTTGATTTAACAAAACAAGAATTTTGGGAGAAAGCAATGCAAATTGTTTTACAAGATATAAAAGATTTTCTTGCTTTAACAGAGAAGTCTCTGAGTGAGGAGGGAATGAAATGCTGAATGTAGCATCAAAAACAGAAGAGTTAAGAACGAAACTACAAAACATATTAACTAGCGAATATAAAGAGTGGGGAATTAAAAGTTTGGAAGTAGCAGGAAGCGGTGTACAAAATGTTGTGTTTCGAGGAGATTCAGAAACAGGTTCTTTCGCTTTTCGTGTACCATGGGAACGTGAAGTTGCTAATATAAATGAAAATTTATTTAGCAGTCGCCTTTCATTACAAAAGGAAGCAAAGCTTTCAGAGTTTTGTCATTCTCAAGGAATTCCTGTGCCAGCTGTTCATGGACTGCATCTTTCTGAGGAACTTGATTTTCTAATTTCAGACTATATAGTTACTGACTCCACTCCGATTTCTTCTTACAAAATTGGAGAATTAGCCAATAAGCTTCATCATATGCCGATTGAAGATTTACATTATGAAAATGAAAATGGACAGTCGACAGAAAAGCATATAGCAGAGCGCCTTGTTAGAAGGCTACAATCATTTAACGAAATTACTTCTTTACGTATTCCATTTCCAAAAGCAGAAGAAATTGAAGCAATTTTAAAGGAGGGGGAACAGATAAAGAGGCTGCTTCATATGGATATTCGACCTGCCAATATAATTGGTCATGGCGGAGAAATTCAGGCAATCGTTGACTGGGATAATGCTCTCATTGGTCATCCGCTTCTCGAACTGATGAGAATAGCGGAAGTGAATGAAGTGAATTGGAGTGAATTTAAAGCCGGGTATAAAGATGAGCATATTTTTGATTCTCTTCCTCAAAGTGTTTGTCTGTTTTACAGGCTTGATACGGCGTTGATGCTTGCGAACCTTTTTATCGCTCAGCTTAAAATAAAAGAGAAAGGGCTGTATTATAAGGAACGCGTCGAAACAATTAGTAACGAAATACATACATTTTTATAATTTTAGTAGAATTAGGAGAAAAGAACATGGATATAAACTTAGAAATTGAAAAAGTAAAACTAGAGAACAAAACAGTTTTAAAGAATTTGACGGAACTATATAAATACGATTTCAGCGAATTTGATCCTGAAGATGTGAATGAGCACGGTTTGTATGAATATATGTACGTAGATCATTATTTTACAGAGGAAGGTCGCTTTCCATTTTTTATAAAAGTGAACGAAAAATATGCAGGTTTCGCATTGATCCGAGAGATCGAGGAAAATGGTCGTACATACTATTCGATGTCAGAATTTTTTGTAATGAAAAAGTATCGGAAAAATGGTGTAGGAAAACAAGCAGCTATCCAATTGTTTTGTAAATTCCCTGGGGAATGGGAAGTTGCAGAGATGGAAGAAAATACTCCAGCTCAAGCGTTTTGGAGAAAAGTCATTTCTTTATACACAAATAATGAGTATCGAGAGATTAGGAAAGCAGATTGGGATGGTCCAATTCAAGTGTTTCATTCGAGCGGGAGTATGTAAGTGTTGTAAAGTGATAATAAAGTTATTTAATTTCGATATAAAAATATAAGAGCCTTGCTACATTTTCTTGTAGTAAGACTCTTTAAAGTTGTTTAATTTTTATTGAACGAAAGCAACCGTTATACTCTATTTAGTTAGAAAAGTTATTTGTTACAAAAATTGTCAATTATTTGAATAGCTAGTTTCAACGCTTTTATTCTTCTTTCTAAAAGCGTTCTTTGGGGACTACTAGCCTTTGACTTATCATAAATGGTCTCAATTGATGGAAGCAAACCAGTAAGAACATTGCGAGCTTCTGCTAAATCTTCCTGGGTGTAATGATGGGGTCTTTGATTCCAAACGTTTTCTAGCATTGCTAAGCCGATGCAAACAGCTTTGAGTCGTTTCTTTACTAAGGTAGTATTTGCGCCTTTCTGAGTCATCTGTGACAAGGCATTTTCGAGTTTACTAATTGTCGATTGTAAAGATTTTATTGATTCCAATTTATCTACATTTGATACGTTTTCCATATTAGTACTGTCCCTTCTTCGTTTCTGAATTATTTTGCTTGATACTTGATAAAATCGTTAAGAACTCTTATTTCACTCGCAATATTTTAACATAAATAACTAACTCTCTTTGAGAGGGATTCTCAACAATCTGGCCCAATTGTTGAACACAAGTTAACTAACACTATTCAACTAACCTGCCTGTTAGTCCAATAAGAATTAAAGAAATTGTAACTACTCAGTCACTCTATGAAAAACCGATAGAAAAGCATTTTTTTAAGTGGTCGAGAGGGACTGGCTATGTATAGAAGCGGTCAGGGCCTTTTCCTGCCACGCGCAAAGTTTGAAAACAAAGAAAGGCAGCGAGGTGTAGGTCCATTTTTATCTTCATGGCAGCAATTATAGGTAAGCGTACTTTTGCTGGAATTATACTCCTTACCAAACTTCTAAATGAAATGTATGGCTGAGTAGTTACAAGAAATTTATTATTTTTTAAACGACTTTATTGTAAATTAAACAACTTTTTTGTCACTTAACAAGTGTTTCTATACATTATGGGAGGAATATCATGGTACTACAAAGAGTAAGCTTAATAACAATTGGTGCGTATAACTTGCCGGTTCTTCGTACGTTTTACAAAAGTTTAGGGTGGGAAGAAACGGAAATCAGTTCAGATAATTACGCTGCTTTTAAAACGGCAGGTGTTATTCTTTCTATCTTTCCTATTGAGGAATTAGCAAAGGATGCTGGAGTCTCAATCACTCAAAGTGTAGAAACTTTTCGTGGTGTAACTTTTGCTATTAACGTAGATCATCCTGAACAAGTCGATACGACAATTGCAGAAATTCGAAAAGTAGGCGGAAGAATTTTAAGGGAGCCAAGCGATGCTTTCTGGGGAGGACGAACAGCATATTTTGCTGATCCAGAAAACAATCTTTGGGAGGTTTCCTGGAACCCAGATTCTGTATTTGATGAAAGAGGGGCTATGCTGGCTTTCTAATTTATTTAGTACATCTACTATCGGGTGCGTTCAAGAAAAAATTAACAGAGTCTTATATATAAATCCAATTTGTTTTTTAACATATAGATTGGTGTTATGAAAAAAAGGAACCTGCACTTGTTTGCTCTTTTTGGTTTTCGCTGCGCATGTGGCAGAAATAGGCCCTGACCGATTCTATGCATGGCTAGATGCTCTCGCCCACCGAAAAAGAAAAGGGTTTTTTATGTTAGTTTTTCAATTTGTATTTATATAATAAAAAGGTGAGCACAACAACCTGTGCTCACTTTTGTTTTTTATTTTAAGTTTTCAGGATTTAACGCTTCTAATTCAGGTACAACGAAGCGGCCGTCTTTACGGATTAATATGTCGTCGAAGTAAATTTCTCCGCCGCCGTATTCAGGGCGTTGGATACATACTAAATCCCAGTGGATGTTAGAGTTGTTGCCATTCCACGCATCGTCGTATGCTTGTCCAGGAGTGAAGTGGAAGCTACCGTCGATTTTCTCGTCGAATAGAATATCACCCATTGGATGTAAAATGTATGGGTTTACGCCGATTGCGAATTCACCAACGTAGCGTGCCCCTTCGTCTGTGTCGAAAATTTTGTTAATGCGTTCTGTATCGTTTGCAGTTGCTTCAACAATTTTACCGTCTTTAAATGTAAGTTTTACATTTTCGAACATGTAACCGTTGTATGGAGATGGTGTGTTGTAAGAAACTGTACCGTTAACAGAATCGCGAACAGGTGCAGAGTATACTTCGCCATCAGGAATATTTAAATGACCAGCACACTTAACTGCCGGGATGTCTTTAATAGAGAATGTTAAGTCAGTGCCAGGTCCAACAAGACGTACTTTATCTGTTTTGTTCATTAACTCAACAAGATTGTCCATCGCTTTATCCATTTTCGCGTAGTCTAAGTTACATACGTCAAAGTAGAAGTCTTCAAATCCTTCTGTGCTCATTTTTGCAAGCTGTGCCATAGAAGCGTTTGGATAACGAAGGACAACCCATCTTGTTTTTGGAACACGAATGTCTCTATGTACTTTTTTACCTACTGTGTTTCCATAAATTTTCATACGCTCACTCGGAACGTCAGCTTGTTCATTTACGTTATCACCAGAGCGAAGGCCGATATAAGCATCCATATCTTTCATTACGCTTGCTTCATACGCAGCGATTTGCTCGAAATGTTCTTCTGTTGCGCCCATCATTAAAGAGCGGTCTACTTGATGATCTTTTAATAGTACGAATGGATAGCCACCAGCTTCATATGCAGCTTTTACAAGTGCTGTTACTAGCTCTTTTTGTAAACCGAAGTTTTCAATTAATACTTTTTCGCCCTTTTGTAAACGAATAGAGTAATTAATTAAATTTTTTGCTAATGTTTCAATACGTGGGTCTTTCATATGTAAAGCCTCCCTTATATATGTATCCTTCCTTATTGTAACCTACTTATCTGAATTTGTTTAATAATTTATCAAAATATTGGCAAGAAAATTATAAATGTAAAACGTGAAAAGGGTAAGTGGTAGATAGTTGTTATTTCCTGTCCTAAAACGAAAAAGAGTAACCAGTATGTATTTCTGGTTACTCTTTTTTTATATAAGCTATTTTTGGGCAGTAAGACTCCCACCTCAAAATTCAGCGAAAGCATTGTCCAGCTCTAGCGGCTAGAATCTCCGGTCGTTTCGCGCCCTCGGACGAGGCAAAAAGCGCCTCTCTGTCAGAGGCGTGGGCATCCTGCGATTCTGGGCGAGCCGCTTCCGCTTTTCTAAAGAAGTTAGGTGGGAGATAAACGGCCCGTAAAAGCCCGATTGGTGAGGGCTAATAATCAGTGGGGGATGAAGAAAACCCCCACTGATTAAAGTTTCACTTTATTTCATTTGATCAAACATTGTTTTAACATCTTTAGAGTTGGGAGTTGCATACAAAGTTGGTGTGCCAGAAGTTGAACGCCGAGATGTCACTGCAAAAACATAACCAAGATCTTGATTAATTCTTTCTCTCAACCAAGGCCCTCCACTAGCTCCTCCATTCATACCACAACTCATGGCGGCATCGCTGCTAAACCATCCTCTACTAGTTGTAGGTCCGTCGCAATAATAAGCTATCTGTCCATCATATGGTTTTTCGGCGGGCCAACCAAAAATACGAACGTCTGGTTGCTTCGTACCATATCCAGTCGAAAGTCCGTTCCCTCCAATCGTATTTACTAAGTCTTTTCCATTCCTTTGGAAAACAGTAAAAAATGCTTGGTCGTAGCTAAAATTACTATCATTTATCCAGGCGTTGAATGTCCGAGCGTCTTTCCAGTTCCAAATACCATAAGGTGTTGAACCATTACGATATGCCGGAGCAAATGCAATATTTGAGTGCCATCCTTTCCCTTTTCCTCCATGGACACAATGGCCTGCTGTTATAACAAGATTTTTATAATTATTATTAATTGAAGAAGCAGAACAAACATAATCTTTTCCGCCATATGAAAAAAATACTTTTCCTGCTGTAGATGGAACAACTACATTTGCTTCGTTTATGTTATTGTTAGTTTCGGGTAGAACGGGATCAGAAATATTAGTAGGCTCTCCTATTAAAGAAGATTCAAATTGCTCTGGATTCGTTTCTTTTTTTTCATCATTTTTAATTTTGTCTGCTGGAATTGCATTTTTCATCTTTTCTTTTGTCCAATAGCCGGCAGGATCTTCTGTATTTTTGGGATCTTGAATAGTAGGTGGGATTGTTGGAGCAGTTTTAGATTGGGTAAGAGAATCGTTATTTCTTAAAGTAGCATTTTCATCATTGGATGTTGCAAATGCTAAATTAGTACTTAAACATAATGTGAAAATTACACTAAATATAGTTCCAAAAACCAAAAAATGTAGTCTTTTCATAAACGCCCCCTTGGATATATTTGGTAATCGCGGCCACAATCATATCATATTTCAATTCGTTATTCACTATGAAAACAAATTGAAACATTCGCATAAAATTTTTTGTTTGTATGTAGTCCCTTTCATGACCACATATAAAGAAAAAACGAGTGAAGGCCACTTTTGTTTTACATAGCAGTGACTTATAGGTTCGAAAATTAAAATGGATTCATCTTGCATTCCCATTTCAAGGTATTTAGGAAACAAAGAAAATATGTGGGGGACTGGCATGTACTTAATTGGGCGGAAGGTTCACTTTATTTCAATGAAAGGTAAAATTCATAGCCAAATATGGAACAATTAGAATGAAATAGAAAATGATTGTATAATAGAAAAAAGAATAAAAAATATAAAGGAGTGGTTCGTATGCAAATTCTTTTATACGTCGGTGTAGCCATTATCGCAATTGCGTTTGCCGTATTAGTTGTATATGTATGTAGAACATTAGTATCTGTTCAAAAAACGTTAGAAAATGTCGCAAGTACGATGGAGGGCCTGGAAAAACAAATGCAGGGCATTACAGTGGAAACAGAGCAACTTCTTCATAAAACAAATGCATTAGCAGATGATATTCAAAAGAAATCACAGTCGCTAAATAAAGTGATGGAAGGTGTAGAGGGAATCGGAACAACGATTCATTCCCTAAATACACGATTACGCGGCGTTTCTGATTCTGTTGCACATCAAGTAGAAAATAATGCTGATAAAGTAGCGCAAGTAGTACAATGGAGTAATGCGGTCATTGATGTGTACAATCGCTTCCGGACAAAAAAGAAAGAAGATGAAGTAGAGAAGTTTGAAAGAACAGAGAAAAAGCCGAAAAAAGAAAAGAAAGTGCCACGGCTTCCGATTCGAATGAGAGGTGAATAATATGAATATGACAAAGATTGAAACAATGGAACAATTCGAAGGAATAACAGCAAGTAAAGAGCCATATATCTTGTTTAAACATAGTACAACATGTCCAATTAGCCACGGTGCTTTCACAGCGTTTCAAGAATATCGCAGTGAAGAGCAAGCTGTGCCAGCATATTATTTATATGTACAGGATGCACGTCCTGTTTCCAATAAGATTGCTGAATACTTTGGAATTAGACATGAATCGCCGCAAGTATTATACATAAAAGATGGTAAAGTTCTCTGGCATGCATCACATTGGAACATTACAAAGCAAGCATTAAAAGAAAATATGAAATAAGGAAAAGCAAGCAAACACGCTTGCTTTTCTTTATTTTCTGAAAATAATATTGACGGGCTATATATTTTACGATTAAATGAAGGGGAAATAACGATTCCATATGCATTCTCGTGCGATGTGTATGAAGTGACATCTGCATATGTATCATATATAATAAATTATCTTATGAATGATATTTATATTTACTTATTAGTATACATATAAAACTTGAAAGAGGTGGCTTTATTATGGCATCACAGGAGTTAGATCGATTACGTTCTCAAATTGACGAAACGAACTTACAAATTTTAAAGTTATTAAATGAACGCGGTCGGCTTGTACAAGAAGTCGGCAAGTTAAAAGAAGTACAAGGTGTGAAACGTTTTGATCCAGTACGTGAACGCAAAATGCTCGATTTAATTGCGGAAAATAATGATGGGCCATTTGAAACATCAACGCTTCAACATTTATTTAAACAAATTTTTAAAACAGGGTTAGAGTTGCAAGAAGATGATCATCATAAGGCCCTTCTTGTATCCCGTAAGAAAAAGTCAGATGATACGATTGTTGACATTAAAGGTGAAAAAATTGGTGATGGCAATGCGCATTTTATTATGGGACCATGTGCAGTTGAAAGCTATGAACAAGTTCGCCAAGTAGCTGAGGTAATGAAAGAACAAGGCTTAAAACTTATGCGCGGCGGAGCATTTAAACCACGTACATCACCATATGATTTCCAAGGTCTTGGTATTGAAGGATTGAAAATTTTACGCCAAGTAGCAGATGAGTATGATTTAGCTGTTATTAGTGAAATTTTAAATCCAAATGATATTGAAATGGCGCTTGATTACGTAGATGTCATTCAAATTGGTGCACGTAATATGCAAAACTTCGAGCTGTTAAAAGCAGCTGGTTCTGTGAATAAGCCGGTATTATTAAAACGAGGATTATCCGCAACAATTGAAGAATTTATGTATGCGGCAGAATATATTATTGCACAAGGAAATGGCGATATTATTTTATGTGAGCGCGGTATTCGTACGTATGAGAAAGCAACGCGAAATACGTTAGATATTTCTGCTGTACCAATTTTAAAGAAAGAAACGCACTTGCCAGTTGTTGTTGATGTAACACATTCAACAGGACGCCGTGATTTATTATTGCCAACTGCAAAAGCGGCAATGGCAATCGGTGCAGATGCAATTATGGCAGAAGTACATCCTGATCCAGCTGTAGCACTTTCTGATTCGGCGCAGCAAATGGATATTCCAGAGTTCAATGCATTTATGAATGAATTAAAAGCATTTCGTATGAGATAGTAAGCGGATAGCTTACTGTCTACAAATAGTGGGATAATGGCTTCGAAAATCTATGTAGCTGTGTGCTGCATAGATTTTTTTCTGGAAAATGGGTATTTTTATATTAAAAATATGAAAATATAAGAAAAGGAACGAATTTTTTCGAAACTTTTTCGGGAAAATATTGTTTCAATCCTTATTTGTATCGTATCATTAGTGAAAGGGCTCGGAAGTGACATCTTTAAGTAGAGTGGATGTCTTTTTTT
This sequence comes from Bacillus sp. 103mf, assembly GCF_900116295.1. Taxonomy (GTDB): domain Bacteria; phylum Bacillota; class Bacilli; order Bacillales; family Bacillaceae_G; genus Bacillus_A; species Bacillus_A bruguierae. Next base: position 1,224,875 of record NZ_FPAF01000001.1, on the reverse strand, counting down.
CATTCAAGTTAACTGATACATATTATATAGATGAATTTTATAAAGGAGTGTGTGAAAAGATGAACGTAACAATATATGATGTAGCGCGTGAAGCAAATGTCTCAATGGCAACAGTATCACGTGTTGTGAACGGTAATCCAAATGTAAAACCAACAACAAGAAAGAAGGTATTAGAGGCGATTGAGCGCCTTGGTTATCGTCCAAATGCAGTAGCACGCGGATTGGCAAGTAAGAAAACAACAACAGTTGGAGTTATTATTCCAGATATCTCTAACACGTTTTATTCAGAACTTGCACGTGGTATTGAAGATATCGCAACAATGTACAAATATAACATTATTTTAAGTAACTCTGACCAAAATAAAGAAAAAGAATTCCATTTATTAAATACAATGCTTGGGAAACAAGTAGATGGTATCGTATTTATGGGAGAAGATATTACAGAGACTCACGTAGAAGAATTTAAAAAATCTCCTGTTCCAATCGTACTTGCGGCATCGTTTGATGAGCAAAATATTACACCATCTGTAAATATTGATTACACACAAGCAGCGTATGATGCAATGAAGCATTTCTTAGAGAAAGGTCATACAAGAATTGGTTTCGTATCTGGCCCTTACGTTGATAAAGCAGGCAGTGCGAAAAAATTACAAGGTTACAAACGAGCATTAGAAGAAGCAGGTATTGCTTACGATGAAGAACTTGTTGTGGATGGTGACTACACGTACGATTCTGGTATGGAAGCATTAGACAAACTATGGGAACTTGCTGAAAAACCAACAGCTGTATTCGTATCTTCTGATGAAATGGCACTAGGCGTAATTCATGCAGTACAAGATAAAGGTTTAAACGTACCAAATGATTTAGAAGTACTTGGTTTTGACAATACACGCCTTGCCATTATGGTACGCCCGCAGCTTTCAACAGTTGTACAACCAATGTATGACATCGGAGCGGTTGCAATGCGTTTATTAACAAAATATATGAACAAAGAAACGGTGGAAGATCATACAGTTATTTTACCGCACCGCATTCAGTTTAGAAATTCAACGAAGTAATAAGAAGAAAACTCGTGGGAATATAACCGCGAGTTTTTTATTTTGAAACGAGTATAGTTGCTTTGAAATGGAAGCTTCGCTTTAACATTATTTCTAATGTATAATGATACTAAAGGCTATGTGAGGGGGAGATGAAATGATCATTCTTTGGGGAATTACACTTTGCGCGACGGCTCTATTTGCTTATATGACATTAAAACAGAGTGGTATAAGACGATTTATTCCTGGCAGTACTTTGGCAGGAATAGCCCTAATCACATATGTTGCTTCCATTTTTTTAGAAAGCGCTGGAGAACAAGTACATGAGAAGTTTATATTTTTTTCTACTACATTATTTGTAGGCGCTATCATTATTTTACTTGTTGCAGGAATTATTTTGTTTATTCATACAAACTCAGAAACGTTATAGAAAAGAGAGCAGGCATACAGTACCTGCTCTCTTTATCTATTTGCTTATGCATTATCTCTTGATGCGTTTTGTTGTTTTAATAAATCGCGAATTTCTGTAAGAAGTACTTCTTCTTTTGTTGGTGCTGGTACTTCTTCTTTCTTTTCTGCTTCTTTTTTGAATGTTAGCTTATTAAATAACTTAATAAATAAGAAGATAGAGAACGCGATGATGAAGAAGTCAACAATAGTTTGAATGAATGCACCGTATTTTAATGTAGCTTTACCTACTGGATAAGCAAGATCTGTCAAATCAATACCACCTAGTAAAATTCCGATCAATGGCATAATAACATCATTTACTAATGAAGAAACAATTTTACCAAATGCGCCGCCAATTACAACCCCGACGGCTAAATCCATAACGTTCCCTTTTAAAGCGAATTTTTTAAACTCGTTCCACATTTATAATTCCACCCTTTCCACGATTCACTATGAATTTTATTATTCCTATCAACACATTCTAAATAAAGTTAAGATAGAAATAAAGAGTAGAGGAGAATAAAAATAAATTCAGAAAACTGAACGAGTTTTCCTTTTTTTGTTGCAAATTTCTAGTAAGGTATGAAGCAATTGATAATAAGTCTATCCAAGTTACTTTAGATAAAGATCCAAAAACAGAGTTATTTGCCGGACGTAAAGTAGAGCTACAAGCTGCAGACGGAAGCAAAATAGGAGCGCAGTACCGTTTTACATCTCGAAAAGGTGAAGTAGGCATTTTTGACTTGCAAAATGGTGCAACGTTACAACCGAATGTAACATATACAGTCGTACCTATGAATGGATGGGCAACTGCCAATCATATTACGTTTGCAGCAAAATAATGAGAAAAAGGGTGTGCTTTTAAAGAGCACATCCTTTTTGTATTTGTTAACGATACGACAAAGCTTGTTTTCCTAACGCATCCCAAGATTGAATAAATGTTTCTTTGTTTACTTTCAGTGCTTTTTTCTCAGTTAAAGGATCATTCATATAAATATAACCGTTCTCAAAACCTACGAGCACAATGGCGTGTAAATCTAGAGGAGCTGTAATTTTTTCGTTTCCGTGTTGCCAAGATGCCCATCTGTCAGGAATTTTGTAATCTCCTGTCGTCCAAACCACTACAGGTTTATTCATTTTGACTTGAGCTAGTACATCATCAAAAGATTTTCCAGTTAAATTTACTGTGCGATTTGGAAGATAACGCTCCATTAATTGTTGCAGTGGTTCAACGTAGACGGCATATCCCATCTTTTCTCCTGTTATATCTCCAACGAAACCTTCTTTAGGATCTCCCCATTGAAGAATATCTCCATTTTTACTCACAGACGGAGGATCATTGTCTTTTTTGATATTGTTGGCTAATTCCATTTTATCGACTTTTACGCCAGCGTGCTGCAGTACCATTGCTAAGCTCGTGACTTCACAGCCGAATTTCAGCTCGGGTTTTTGAGGTATGAGCGGCACATCTAAAATAACTTTTTCTTGTTTTGGAGGAGGTGAAGGTTGCAGGGGGGCGAGTTGTGACGGTGAATATTGCACATTTTTCGTTAATTCGGCTTCTTCATGTTTGGAATGAGATGTATGTTTTTCAGTGGAAGTCTGTTTAGTGGAATAGCCTGTTATAACTGCGAATAGGGCATACAAAATTAGAAATCTTTTCATAGCGTTCACCTTCTTTCTGTGGTGCCATACATGGTGTAGTGATAGCGTTTTTTATTAAGTTCTTTCATTTCTCATGAAAATATTCAAAAGATAATGGATTCAGTTTAATCAGAAGGAATACAATTTTTTCTTCTTTTCATATTAATGTTTTTAAAGAAAAACGATTTCTTATTTTTCAAAAGGGATTGATTCGCTTATATGGAGTGTTAAGAGGATACACATATAATATATAAACACAAATAAAAACGATATAGATTCATTCTTTTGAGAGAAGCGAGAGCGGGCCTCTTTTTTCTACATAGCAGTAATCTATACGTTGAAAAATAAAAATGCCCCCATATAGAAAAAGGAGGCTACAAATTTAGTTTTTCAAGATCATCGACTAGAATAGGGATCGAGTAATCTTCTTCGTTTTCGGGAGTATCAGAACGTCCGCACCCGCGTTGTTCATAGTAAATGACAGTCGTAAATTCCTCTAGTTTTGGACCAATTGTTCATTCAAATGCATAATGGTTTCCGCCTGGCCCGCCGTGAACAACGACAATGGGTATTGTCTGATGTTCTGCACCGGCAATTTTGCACCAATGGCGAACGTTGTTAATTGTTATATAAGTAATTCCATTTTGAAGCATTATAGATGTTCACTGCCTTCCTTCCAAGAATGATAGAATGCTGTAATCACAGATGAAAATTTCTCTTCCTCTTCTAAAAATGGATAATGATTGCTGTCTTCAAAAGGAGTAAAGGAGGAATTTCGTATTCCTTCATGTATTTGTAAAGAAGATGCAATCGGGCATTGCACATCATGTTTTCCGCAAATGATTAACGTTTTTGTTGTTATGCTAGCAAGCTGTTCTCGTAAATCAAAGCTGCGAAATTCTTTTGAAAAATAGTTCATACGGCTTACGGCCATCGTTTTATAAATTGGTTTTGAGAAATATGATTCGTATTGTTCTGGCTTGTATAAGGATAACTTTGTACGCTCGGTTGATAAAGTAGTTCTTTCTTCTTTCGTAAGATGCGGCAATTTCAAATCTTCAATGAGCTGCTGCGTATATGCAAACTGCGGGTGTTCTGGATGATAAATGCAGTCTTTCAATTTTGAATAGTCACTAGCAGCAGCGCCAACGACTACTAACGATTGTAAAGATCGTGGATAGTTTATAGCATACAAAAGTCCAAGCATGCCGCCGGTAGAATGCCCTGCAAAATGCCATGATGAAATGTGCAGTGCTTCTCGAATGGCTTCTAAATCTTCAATTGTTTCTTTCATACTTAATTCGTCTTCTTGAGAAGCAGTTACTGAATTGCCTGCATCTTTTAAGTTAATTAATATAACTTGATATAATGATGCGAAGCTATCAGCAAAATAGTCGCCCGTTTCATTGAATTGTGAGTAAAGGTGTGTAATACAGAGCGGCTCTCCGTGTCCTTTTGTAAATAGTTCAAAAGTTCCTCGGTCTGTATGGATAAGTTGTTGTTTCCACATAAGCGTATCTCCTTTTTATGTAAATCTATTTTAAATTTTCAATATATATATATATCCATTTTAATTTTTCGACATATAAGTCGCTGCTATGCAGAATACAACATGACTGCTACTTGCTTTCTCCTTTTGTTTTAAACCTTACATGTGGCAGAAAAAGGACCTGACCGCTTCTATGCATGGACAGATGCTCTCGCCCACCTAAAAAGAAAGACGGTTTTTATGTCGATTTTTTAATTTGTATTTATATAAGTTGCAACTATGCAGACAAAACATGCCCGCTACTTGCTCTCTCTCTTTGTTTAAAACTTCGCATGTGGCAGAAAAAAGCCCTGACCGCTACTATACGCGGCCAGATGCTCTCGTCCCCCCTTAAAAAGAAAAGGGTTTTTATATCGTTTTTTTAATACAATATCTTTTTCATATTATTCCGAATTATCTCAAGGCACTTTGCTACAGTTAATTCGTTTTTCTCTTCAATTTCTTGTTTGCGTGGAATCGGTTTATACATGTTGTCTGGGTCTTCCCAGGTGAGCGGGAGGTCTGTCTTAGCTTGTCCTTTCCAAGTTTCAATCCATTCTGGTGGGAGATGTCCTGAGATGTTTTGGATGTTGTTCATTTCGAGCCAAATGAGCGCCCAAGCTCTCGGAACGACGCGCCATATATCATAACCGCCGCCGCCGACTGCAATCCAGCGGCCATTGCAGTATTCGTGAGCAATTTCATGAGCAATCTTTGGGATTTCACGGTAAACTTGTATCGTTGAACAAAGATGTGTAAGAGGATCGTAATAATGAGCATCAGCTCCGTTTTGCGTTAAAATAATATCTGGTTTGAAATAGTCAGCGACTTCTCGAATAACAGTGCGATATGCATGAATAAATGAATCATCTTCTGTAAAAGCATCAAGAGGAACGTTAAAAGAATAGCTATATCCATTCCCTTGACCACGCTCATTTACAGCTCCTGTTCCTGGAAATAAGTAACGCCCTGTTTCATGCAATGAAATTGTGCATACGTTAGGATCGTCATAAAAGGACCACTGCACACCATCACCATGATGAGCGTCTGTATCGATGTATAAAACACGAAGACCATATTTTTGTTGTATATATTTAATGGCAATCGAGCTGTCATTATAAATACAAAATCCAGATGCTTTTCCGCGGAAGCCATGATGTAATCCACCGCCGAGATTTAGAGCATGCTCTGCCTTTCCCTCAAGAATTGCATCGACTGCAGTTAAGGTGCCGCCAACAAGAAGGGCGCTCGCTTCATGCATGTTTTGAAACATGGGTGTATCTTCTGTTCCAAGACCATAGGACATTGCAAGTGATTGTTCTATTGTTCCTTCTCCAGCACGTTTTACCGCATTTATGTACTCTTCTGTATGAATTAAAGCAATTTCTTCATCTGTTGCCATTCGTGGAGGAATGATCTGTGAAGGATGTATGAATCCACCTTTTTGCAGTAAATCATACGTTAGCTTTACCCGAAGCTGATTAAAAGGGTGATCAGGACTAAAGGAATAGCCCTGATAATTTTCTGAGTAAATGAATACATTTTTCATGTTCCCATCCCCGCAATATTTGGCCATAAAACATGGTAGCCTTTTTGTTCTAGCTCTTCAATTGCTTTAAGAGGATTCATTGTTTGAATGCGGAATACAAGAACTTTGTCGCGCTCTTCTTTTGCTGGATAGACGAGAACGCTCACTATGTTAATTTTCAGTTCACTGAAAACAGCAACGACCTTTCCGAGAATACCAGGTTCATTTTTTACTTGAATTTCAATTTGTGAACTTGGTTGATGAGCACCTGTTAATTTGACGAGTGTATGTAATACTGTTGATTCCGAAATAATGCCGACAAGTTTACCGCTCTTTGTAACAGGAAGACAGCCAATTTTATTTTCAAAAAATAACGTGGCAATTTCTTCAACAAAATCAAGAGGATGACATGTCATAACAGGATGCTTCATAATACGTTCAATCGGCTCTTTAAGAGAATCCTTTAAAACGTGTTCATCAAGAATGGACGGACTCGCATCGCGAACGTCACGGTCGGAAATAATGCCGACAACTTCATATTTTTCATTTACAACTGGAATGTGCCGAATACTATGTGCTGCTAATGTTCTCAAGGCTGTTTCAATCGTGTCAGTTGGGCGCAGCGTTGTTACATTTTGATTCATGATTTCTTCAACGATCATGATGTAATCCCCCTTTTAGTACATGAAACGATTTTTGAAGCGTAAGCGGTCAAATTGTTGAATGGATGCTGTATCAACGCGTTTTCCAATGCGAACCATTAAGCAGTTTGCTGGATGTGAACAAATTTCAGGATCATCTGTTGCCATCCATTCCAGTCCACCAGCATTCATCATCTTCTCCATTACTTTTCGATATTCCCAGACATTGAGTCCAGTTTGTTTTAAATCCCAGTGCCAATAATATTCAGTTGTTAAAATAATATAGTCTTCCATATGGTCATCCATCATAGAAACTTCTAATAAGTTCTTTCCAACAGCGCAGCCGCGAAAATCAGGAGCAACTTCAATTGCACCAAGCTCAATTAAATTTTTCATTTTTCCTTCAGACCATCGTTCAAGAGGGTCTGGGTATAAATATGTTACATAGCCAACAATTGTATGTTCATGACGAGCAATAATAATTCGAGCTTCTGGTAACTTAGAAATCTCGACAATTGCTTTATACTGCTGAGCCGCAGGTCGAAAGGCAATTAAATCAGGATGAAATTCATATGTTTCTAAATTATGTGTCTGGACAGGACCTTCAATAATTAAAGTTCCTTTTGGTGTTTTTAAATTTCTTGCATTGTAAACTTTGCTATGAATCAATTTTAGGCTCACCACCTTCAGGGCTTTGTGAATCTACTATCTATTTTCATACTACTGTACTCAGTATGCGATGTGAATCGAAATTTGTCAGTAAAAAAATGTCTAAAATTCTTAAAAAATACTGAAAATTATAAAATATATATTTATAATACACTTATACGGTACATAGAAGGGGGATGTAAAGAATGAAAGTAGAAACACTTCCAGTTATTCAAGGGGAAAACAATTTGTTAAATTATGATGAAGCATATCAAAACTTTAATTGGGAAGAAGTTAATCAAAATTTTTCTTGGCATGAAACTGGGCGAGTAAACATGGCTTATGAGGCCATTGATCGACATGCCAAATCCCACCGAAAAAATAAAGTAGCATTGTATTATCAAGATGGTGTGAGAAAAGAGAAATATACATTTAAAGAAATGAAGAAATTGTCGAATAAAGCAGGAAATGTTTTAAAAAATTATGGGGATGTTGAAAAAGGCGACCGTGTCTTTATTTTTATGCCTCGCTCGCCGGAATTGTATTTTACTTTACTTGGTGCAACAAAGCTTGGAGCAATCGTTGGCCCACTATTTGAAGCTTTCATGGAAGCGGCTGTATGTGACCGCCTGGTGGATAGTGAAGCAAAGGTGCTTGTAACAACACCAGAATTGTTAGAACGTATACCATTTAATGATTTACCAGCGTTAAAAACGGTATTCGTTGTTGGAGAAGGTGTAGAAGAAGGCGGTAAAATTGTAGCATTTAATCCGCTTTTTGAACAAGCTTCTAATAAGCTGAAAATTGAATGGCTTGGAAGAGAAGATGGGCTCATTTTACATTATACATCTGGCTCAACAGGGAAACCAAAAGGAGTGCTGCATGTTCAAAATGCAATGGTGCAGCATTATCAAACAGCAAAATGGGTGCTGGACTTAAAAGAAGATGATGTGTATTGGTGCACGGCAGATCCAGGCTGGGTAACAGGAACAGCCTATGGTATTTTTGCGCCTTGGCTAGTCGGAGCTTCTAACGTAGTTTTAGGGGGACGCTTTAGCCCGGACGCTTGGTATGAAACGCTTCAAGATTACGGTGTAACAGTTTGGTATAGCGCTCCGACAGCATTTCGCATGTTAATGGGTGCTGGTGACGATACGCTGAAGAAGTATGATTTATCAGATCTTCGTCATATTTTAAGTGTTGGGGAACCGTTAAACCCAGAAGTAATTCGCTGGGCGATGAAAGTGTTCCATCTTCGCATTCATGATACATGGTGGATGACGGAAACAGGAGGACAAGTTATTTGTAACTATCCATGCATGGAAATTCGCCCGGGTTCTATGGGAAAACCAGTTCCAGGCGTAAAGGCAGCAATTGTTGATAATGAAGGAAACGAATTGCCGCCATACACAATGGGGAACTTAGCGATTGGAAAAGGCTGGCCATCGATGATGCGTGCTGTTTGGAATAACCCGCAAAAATATGAGTCTTATTTTATGCCAGGAGACTGGTATGTGTCAGGTGACTCTGCGTATATGGATGAAGATGGCTACTTCTGGTTCCAAGGGCGTATTGATGATGTTATTATGACGTCAGGTGAGCGCGTTGGTCCATTTGAAGTAGAAAGTAAATTAATCGAGCACCCTGCTGTAGCTGAAGCTGGTGTAATTGGTATTCCGGATCCAGTTCGCGGAGAAATTATTAAAGCGTTTATCGCACTGCGCGCAGGTTACGAACCATCTGAAGAATTAAAAGAAGAAATTCGCCAATTTGTGAAAAAAGGTCTTGCAGCTCATGCGGCACCGAGACAAATTGAATTCCGAGATAAATTACCGAAAACGAGAAGCGGTAAAATTATGCGCCGTGTATTAAAGGCATGGGAGTTAAACTTACCAACAGGTGACTTGTCTACGATGGAAGATTAAACAAGAAAGGTCTGAACTACATCTGGTTCAGACCTTTCTTGTTTAGAGTATAGTAAAATTGTGTTCAAATTGTTCAGCGTTACATATAACTTATACGTAATATGTAAAATGCAACAGAGGATGCAAGAAGGTTAATACAATGGTATAAAGAAAAGGTTTAATTGTTTGGAGGGATGTTAGTGACGCAATATTATCTTTTTGTTGCTATGTCAATTTTTCTTATTATTTTGCCAGGACCTGATACGGGATTAGTAACTCAGAATACGATACTGCAGGGGAAACAAGGCGGAATGCAAACTGTTTTTGGTATTCTATGCGGTTTAAGTATTCATACGTTAGCAGCTGTACTTGGGATTTCTGCAATTCTTGTTAAATCGGCATTTTTATTTTCTATTTTTAAGTATATTGGTGCTATTTATCTTATTTATTTAGGATGCGTATCATTATGGTCTTTACAGAAGAAAGGAAAACAAACAGAGGATATTACAGTTAAAAATAAGTATCAAGGTGCTTCTTGCTTCCGACAAGGTTTTCTTACAAATTTGTTAAATCCAAAAGTAGCTATTTTCTTTCTAACGTTTTTACCGCAATTTATACAGCATGATGGAAATACATTTTTTCAACTTTTTATTATGGGAATGACATATACAGTTTTAACCTTTCTATGGTTTATACTCTATACTTATTTAATCAATGCAATTCGTACATGGATGAAAAAGCCGTCTACAGAGCGGGCTATTCAAGGGATAAGTGGTTTTGTACTTTTGGCATTTGGGATTAAATTAGCGCTGGAAAAACGACCATAGTCACTTTTAGTAACTACTCAGTCATTCTATGAAAAAAGGCAGAAAAGCATTTTTTTAAATGGGCGAGAGGTACTGGCTGTGCATAGGAGCGATCAGGGACTATTTCTGCCACGTGCAATGTTTAAAACAAAGAAAGGTAGCAAGGGGCATGGCCATTTGTTTCTCTATGGCAGCAATCTATATGCTGAAAAGTGAATTGTATGGCTGAGTAGTTACAAAAATGATATAACGAAATTACAACCGAGAAATTTTGGGCTGCATTTGACAGGCATATACAAATGATGTTATAAAAAGAAGTATATAAATAATCGAGCGTGGAAAGGGAACAGTAGTGATCATTTCCCTGTTTTAGAGAGCTGATGGCCGGTGAAAATCAGCACATAAATGATCGCGAATTACGACCCTGGAGCATCTTTCTTCGATTGGATTTCATCCGAAAGGGGAAAGACGGTGATGAGCCGTTATGTGAATGAAGTGGCAGGTTTTTTATCTGCAACTAGGGTGGTAACGCGATGATTAAAATCGTCCCTTATTGAAGGGGCGATTTTTTTATGTTTTTAAATTCCGCGCACAAATTATTTTTAAAGGAGTGAATATGATGAACATTTTACAAGATCTTGAGTTTCGTGGCCTAATTAACCAACAAACGGATGCAGAAGGTTTGCAAGAACTATTAGAGAAAGAAAGTGTGAAATTATACTGCGGTTTTGACCCAACAGCTGATAGCTTACATATTGGTCATATGCTACCAATTTTAATATTACGTCGTTTCCAACAAGCAGGGCATCAGCCAATCGCACTTGTTGGCGGAGCTACAGGTTTAATTGGTGACCCAAGTGGTAAGAAAGCAGAGCGTACATTAAATGAAAAAGAAACAGTTGCCTTTTTCAGTGAGCGTATTAAAGAGCAGCTTTCTAACTTCCTAGACTTCAATAAAGAAGGTAATCCAGCAACAATCGCAAACAACTACGATTGGATTGGTTCTTTAGATTTAATTACATTCTTACGCGATATCGGTAAAAACTTTGGCTTAAACTACATGTTAGCAAAAGATACAGTTGCATCTCGTTTAGAAACAGGTATCTCATTCACTGAGTTTAGTTACATGATTTTACAATCATACGATTTCTTAAACTTATACCAAACGCACGGTTGTAGATTACAAATTGGTGGTAGTGACCAATGGGGGAACATTACAGCTGGTTTAGAATTAATCCGTAAATCAGAAGAAGATGCGAAAGCATTCGGCTTAACTGTACCGCTTGTAACGAAATCTGATGGTACGAAGTTTGGAAAAACAGAAGGCGGCGCGGTTTGGTTAGACCCAGAAAAAACAACGCCGTACGAATTCTACCAATTCTGGATTAACACAGATGATCGTGATGTTGTGAAATACTTAAAATACTTTACATTCTTATCTCATGAAGAGATTCTTGAATTAGAAAAACAAGTTGCAGAAGCACCTGAAAAGCGTGAAGCACAAAAAGCATTAGCTTCTGAAATGACAAAACTTGTTCACGGCGCTCCAGCATTAGAGCAAGCAATTAAAATTTCAGCAGCATTATTTAGCGGTTCTGTTGCAGAATTAACAGCAGCGGAAATTGAGCAAGGATTTAAGGATGTACCATCTGTAGAGCGTAGTGTAGAAGATGCATTGTTAGTGGATGTACTTGTGGAAAGTAAAATTTCACCGTCAAAACGTCAAGCACGCGAAGATATTACAAATGGTGCGGTTTATGTAAATGGTGAACGTACACAAGAGTTAGACTACATGATAACAGAAAAAGACCGCATTGAAGGTAAATTTACAATCATTCGCCGCGGGAAGAAAAAATATTTCTTAATTCGTTACTAAAATGCAAAAAGCGTAAGAATTCTTACGCTTTTTGCATTTTAAAGGAGAGGAGTTAACATTTTGGATATTCAGAAAATTGTAGATGAGTATATTTTAAATCCGGACAAATTAATTAGCTTTGGGGAAACCATCCTGAAAATTATTGTTATTTTTATTGCGGCAAAAGTGATTATTCGCGTAGCTTCTGTAGGAATTGAACAAATATTTAAGATGAGCAGCAAAGCGCCTGTGCGTACAAATGAAAGACGTGAAGCGACATTAACGAAGCTTTGTCAAAATATTGTTCATTATGTTGTGTATTTCATGGTCATTATGACGGTTTTAGAAACAGTAGGAATCGATATTAAAGCGCTTCTTGCTGGGGTGAGTGTTGCCGGTTTAGCAATTGGGTTTGGAGCACAAAACTTAGTAAAAGACGTTGTAACAGGATTCTTTATTATTTTCGAAGATCAATTTTCAGTTGGCGATAAAGTGAAAATTAATGATATTGACGGTATCATCGAAGAAGTAGGGCTTCGTACGACGCAGCTCGTTGCAGAAACCGGCGAGATTTATTTCGTTGCGAACAGTTCAATTACAAAAGTTGCGAACTACTCTTTAGGTGAAAAACGTAAAGAAATAGCGTAAGGGAATATGATTGAAGAAGGACTTCGGTGATGCCGGAGTCTTACAAAATGTGTATGAGGACTTTCTTATACTAGAAGATACGGAAGAAATATTTTGTAAAAAAATATAGTGGAAAAACAAGACAAAATTGTCTTGTTTTTTTGTTTTTAGGTACTTAAAAAGGATGCATTTTAATTTATCAAAACAATTCTTATTTTTCTGTCACTTATAACGTATTCAAAATTTCTAAAAAACCCCCTTTTATTTATCTGGTGTCAATTACAAATTTAGGAATAAAAAATAAAAAAAGTAAAAAAAAATTCATTTTAATAATATTAGTGTCGATTTTTGTCTTGTTTTTAATATTTAAAATAAAATTTAATGCGTATAAACTTCTAACTGTAATATTTATGAAAAAAAGGTAAAAAATATTTCCGGATTAATATTGATGTTTTTCTGTGATTACATGATGCCAGTAAAGAGAAGGTGATTGTGAAAGAAGCTAATCATTTCTTTTATCATGAACAAAGGAGGAGATTTATTGTTTAGCACTTCAATATTTACAAATTTAGAGAAAACGACAGATTTTATCCCGAGGAAAGATAAACAAATAAAGCAATTAGGACAACTAAATAAAATTGTATCTTTTGCTAACGAACAATCGCGATTTTACCAGGAGTTATATCAAAATGTAAATGTGAATGTAAGCAATCTTAGAGAGTATGAAGAAATTCCTATGATTAGTTCTCGGGATATTATGAAAGAAATTCCGCCAAAGCATATGCTGACCAGTTCTCCTCACAATTCTTACGTATTTACAAGTGGGGGAACAACAGGAGAACCTAAACTGATTTATTTAACAGCAGATGAGCTAAAAGAAAATATATTTTTTCATGGTAAAGGTTATGCAATGGCCGGAATTAATAAAAGTGATACAGTTGCCACATTTGGAGTACCAGGATTTTTAACATCTGAGTTTACTGTTTATCTAGGACTTGAAAGAACTGGATGTACAATTGTTCCTATAGGGATGAGTTCGGATCTTGAAAGGTTATCTAGGTATATAAAAATGTTCAATGTTACAACCCTGTTAGTCATGCCTTCGGATGTCGTACCCTTAGCACAATATATAGAAAAAAACAAAAGTCAACTTTCAATAAATCGAATTGTTTATGGCGGAGAAAAAATGTATTCTTCTACCCAGAATTATTTAGAATCTGCTTTAGGAGTGAAAGATTTCAAATCAGTGTTTCAAAGTATGGATGTTGGGACTATTGGTTTTCAATGTGATTACTGTGAAGCAGGTACGTACCATATACATGATCAATTGCAGTATGTTGAGATCTTGAATGAACAAGGCCAACCTGTACAAGATGGAGAAGTTGGTGAACTTGTCATTACGAATTTAAAAAGAAAGTTGATGCCAGTTATTCGATACCAAACAAATGATTTGGTATTAAAAATAGATTCTTTATGCCCGTGTGGGAGAACGAATCAAAGGATTAAATTAATCGGAAGAAAAGGAGAAATCATTAAATTAGGTGGTGAACAAATCTTTCCGCAAATTTTCGCTCAGGCATGCAGTCATTTAGACGAGTTGACTGGAGAATTTCAATTAGTAGTAAAAAAACAGGCAAATAGAGATATGATTCATGTTTTTTTTGAAGTATCAGGAAAAGCTATGGATAAAGAAATTGAAGCAAATTTAATAAACAGAATTAGGGAGCGGATTTTAACTTATACACCGAAGCTTAAACAAATGATTCAATTACAGGTAATCGCCCCCTTAGTAATCAGTTTAGTAAGCAGAGAGAATCTTAAGGTTTCTGAAAGTTCAGGAAAAATCGTTCGAGTTATAGATCAAAGAAAATAAACGGAGGGATTTTATATGTTATTTAAACAAACTGGAGAAGAATTTCATAATTTAGCAGAAAAAAATGAAAGAGGCTTTAAAGAGACTTTAAAAGAAGTAGATCAAATCATTCAACAAGAAGGATTAATATTTAAAGAAAAGGCACTCCCTTTTTCTGTTCAGCCTTTAGCTATTACAGAAGAAGAAAACAAGTATTTTCAGAGAGCTTCTGAAACACTTTCTGATGCATTAGAAATAGTGTTAGAAGCATATGAGAAAGATGAAGAGATTAAGGAGTTTTTTTCATACTACAATAAATATACAAGATTAATTAACATTAATCCAAGGTATAAGCGCAAAATTAGAATCTCAAGATTTGATTGTATATGGAATGGAGGAGAAGGATTTAAAGTCGTTGAACCAAATGCATGCTGCCCAGGAGGGGTTGTTGTATTAGGTAAATTGAAAGAGCAATGGGCTAATCTATCATTTATTAAAGAAATTACAAGCTCTTATGAACAGGAACAATTTTTGTGTGATACACCTAATGGATTTATTAGTGAATTATTAAATGCTTATAAAGAAATGGGAGGTAATATTGATAGGCCTCAAATTGCTCTTGTAAATTATGCTGGTAACTATTCATACGAATTGGAGCACATAAAAAAATATGGTCGTGAAATGGGACATAACATTGTTATTTGTGATTTGCGAGATCTAAAATTAGATTCACAAAGGCAGCAACTTATGTATAACGAATGTCCGATCGATATTATTTATAATAAAGTTGATCAATTAGAACTAGGTAATAAAGATATGGAGGATGTAATTGAAGCATGTGAGAAAGGGCTAGTTTGTAATGTTAACTCATATCCTTCTATGTTTATCGGAGAGAGTAAAATGACATTAGCTTTACTTACGGATCCGAGATTTCAAGAAAAATATTTATCTTACGAACAAATCGAGATGGTTAATAAACATATTTTATGGACAAGAAAGTTAGAAGAAACTATAACTTCTTTTAAAGGGGAAATAATAAATTTAATTGAATATGTTATTGATAATAAAGATCGCTTTGTTTTAAAAGTTGATAATTCTACACGAGGGGAAAATGTATTTTTAGGTAAAGATACAGATGAAGAGGTATGGGCTAAAATCGTAAATGATAATAAAAATACAAATTGGATTATTCAGGAATATAACGAAATTCCAAGTGTAAGTATATTAGAATCCGAAGGTGAAAATATTGTGAAAAAAAGCAAGAAATTCGGAATTGATATATTTATGTTTGGTGGAAAATATGCTGGAGTCGTATCACGTATTTCGGATAAAGCTGTTATTAATCTTGGACAAGGTGGATATGAGCAACCTGTAATTGTATTAAAAGATGTGAAAGAAAAGGTAATGAGTGTATGAAGACACAGGTTGATGAATTTAATGTGAGTGTACGAGAGAATTCCCAATTAGCAATCAGCTCATTTAAACAATTACAAAATAAATTGGTTAAAGAGAGAGTTCTTCAGTATTATTCTGATAAAGAAACTATGATAATTCCAAAGCCTGGATTGTTAAGCGGAGAAAAATTGGACATCCTTAGTAGAGATACCAAGGCGTTATTAGATATTATTGTATCTTTACCAGAACGTATATTTTCAGGGGATATCCTAAAAATGTGTACAACTTTAGGTTTTTCAGAAAAACAATATCAATTAATGATGTCAACGTATCAAAATAAGAATTTGATAGCTCGCAGTGATATATATTTTACAAAATCTGGATATAAATTTTTGGAATTTAATGTAGATAGCAGTGTTGGAGGACTAGATATAGGATATTTAAATAAAAGCATGCGTTCTTTTGAGTTTTATAAAATGCTAAAGGATTCTGAAAAATGGGATTATGTTGATCCTATGGATATATTAATAGAAAATATAAATGAACTAGCTATAAAGATTGGGAGAAACTATAGTGACATAACTATAGCTGTTATGGATTGGGATGAATATCTTGATAGTTACTATGGTACCTTAAATTATATTAAATTAAGACTAAAAGAAGCTGGATATAATGCGATTATATGCTCTCAAAAAGAAGCGGAACTTAAGGATAATATGCTTACGGTAAATGGCCGGAAAATTGATATTTTGTATCGTGCATTTTTATGTGATGATGCGCTATATAATCCAGAAGAAGTACAAGCGATTGTCCAAGCTTCCCAAGCTGGTAATCTGGAGTTGTTAACAGGATTTCATACCGAACTTTATGGAAATAAAGGAAATCTTGTGTTCCTTTCAGATCCTTATTATAGTCATTTCTTTACAAATGAAGAATTAGATTTAGTAAAAAGATGCATTCCTTGGACTCGATTTTTAAAAGACATGGTAACGTCAGAAGATAATCTAGAGGTTGAGGGAATGGAGTATATTTTAAAAAATAAAGATAAACTTGTGATTAAGGCAACGATTGGTTATGGAGGAAATGAGGTATTTTTAGGCTGGAAGTACAATGAGAATGATTGGGAAAAAGCGGTTTTAAATTTATTAAATTCTGATATTGTGTATATTGTCCAGGAAAGGGTATATCCACTTGAAGAAGAAATTCCTTTTGTAATAGAGGAAACTATTGACTTAAAGAAAGCCATCATGTGTTGGGGGCTATACATTATTAATGGAGAATTCGCAGGAGCGATGTTAAGGGGATTACCTTGTGAGCAAAGTGATGTAGTGAATCTTAAAAATGGTGCAGCTGTAACATGTCTTTTTTATAGGAGTTAAACATGAATAGATATAAGAAAATTTTGAAAATGACTATTCCAACTATTATTGAGATGAGTTCCACTAACTTAATGGGAGTGGTAAATCTTATCATTATTGGACACTTAGGTTATGAAGCAATTGCTGCAGTGGGTATTACAAACGTAGTTATATTAAATTTGTTTGCTCTATTTAGTGGCATTGGCTTCGCTGTAAACTTTTTAGTATCACAATCTTATGGAGCTAGAGATTTAAAAAAATGTGTTACATACACGTATACAGGAATATATTCTGTTATAGCTCTAGTTCCTTTTTTCTTATTATTCGCATTATTTGCGCCTTCATGGTTTTTTGGAATTATGGGGGTTTCAAAAAGTATTGCATTGATTGGAGTAGGTTATTTAGGATTAAGAATTATTTCATTTACACTGAACATGTTTCGGGTAGTATTAAATGGATTTTTTAGAGGGATAGGAAATACAAAGACTCCAATGTATTTTTCAATTTTAGGTAATACTTTAAATGTAATATTAGCACTATTGTTGGTAAATGGATTTTTATTCTTTCCTAAATTAGGTGTATTAGGTGCAGGTTGGGCGTTTATTGTTTCAGAAATTGTTCAAGTTACAGGTTTGCTAGTTTGCTATTTTAGGGAAAATAATGTATTTCCAACAAGAAAGCTTATAAGTTTTAAAGAAGGAGAGTTTAAACTAGTTAATATAGAGGGATTAAAGATCGGCTTAGAAGAACTAGGAATGAGTGGTGCAATGCTTGTTTTTACCATATTCATTTCTAGAGTTGGTGATATAGAATTAGCTGCTACAGAAATTGTTTTAAATGTAATATCACTCGCATATTTGCCAGGGATTGGATTTGGAATTACAGCGACAATTTTACTTGGACAACAACTTGGAAAAAGGAGACCTCTCATTGCTAAAGAAATTGGATTTGATGTAATGAAAGTAGGACTTTACTTCATTGTTCCATTTACAATCATTTATTTTTTTGGTGCGGAATATGTAGCAAAATTATTTACTACAGAAGAAGTAGTACTTTCACTAACTGCTGAAGTTTTACGTTTTGCTTCATTGTTCGTTATTTTTGATGGACTTCAATTAATTTTAGCTGGTGGTTTAAGAGGTATTGGTGATAATTCTTATACAATGAAAGTAGCCTTATTATTAGGATGGTTCATGTTTATTCCAATATCTTTTATTTTCACCTTTGTGTGGAAATTAGGGGTTTATGGTCCATGGATTGGGTTTTACATTTATATTTTAGGATTATTTGCTGCATTTGGATATAGGTATTTGAAGCTAGATTGGTCTAGTGTAGAAATGAAAGATGTGGCAGCGAGTGAAGAGTGTGTTTAAATTAGAAAACATTTAAATTGAAATATCATATAAGTATGAATGAGCATGATACAATTTTTTTTGCTTATCACTTTTTCTGAAACAAATGAGAAAGGTGAAATAACAAATTTCATTATTATGTCATGTTGAATTTTTGTTCAAAACTTTTCCGTATGTTCACTCCAAGTTCATAACAAACATGTATGCTGTAAATATCAAAAGTGATAGAAAAGAGGGAGTTATCTATATGTCACTAGAAGCATTAATTATTTTTTCACTGCTAAATGCAGGACAGCTAGCAGAAAACGAAACAAGTCAATTGCAAAAAAAATGTAGTGAACAACATGTTTATGTGGAGAAACAAGCAGAGAATAAAACGATGAATATAAAACTGAAATAAAGTGAAACTTCGAGATAAATGTTTTTATACAACGAAAAAAGCCAATCCAAAAGGATTGGCTTTTCGTCATTAACGAGAGTAGAACTCTACGATTAACGCTTCGTTGATTTCAGCAGCTAACTCAGCGCGCTCTGGTAAGCGAGTGAAAGTAGCTTCTAATTTGTCAGCATCGAAAGTTAAGTACTCAGGTACGAAGTTGTTAACTTCGATAGCTTCTTTAACTACAGCTAGGTTTAGAGATTTTTCGCGAACGCTGATAGTTTGGCCTGGTTTAACGCGGTAAGATGGGATATCTACGCGAGCGCCATCTACCATGATGTGACCGTGGTTTACTAATTGACGAGCAGCGCGACGAGTGCGAGCTAAGCCCATGCGGTAAACTAGGTTGTCAAGGCGAGCTTCAAGAAGGATCATGAAGTTTTCACCGTGTTTACCCATCATTTTACCAGCTTGGTCAAATGTGCGACGGAATTGACGCTCAGTCATGCCGTACATGTGACGAAGTTTTTGTTTTTCTTGTAATTGTAAACCGTATTCAGAAAGTTTCTTACGTTGGTTAGGACCGTGTGGACCTGGTGCGTAAGGGCGTTTTTCTAATTCTTTACCTGTGCCGCTTAGAGAGATTCCAAGACGACGAGAAAGTTTCCAAGATGGACCTGTATAACGAGCCATGAATGACTCCTCCTTTAAAATGTTTTTATTTTTGTAAAATAAAAACAGACGTAATTGACATTTATGCGTATTTCATTTTCATGTATCCTCGCTCCAGCAGCAGGGAGTTACACGATACACCTCATTGTGAGGAACAAAATACAAACAATAAACTCACATTACAAGGCTGCCTTTTTATTTTACACAAAGGCTATTATATCTGCTTATTAGGAGGGAGTCAAGAACATCAAATTTCATTTTATACATTTAAATTTTGGAAAAGTGCAAGAAGGAATTTTATAAACACTCATGGAATGGATAGCAACAGAAAGAAAACGCTTTCAAAAGATGAGATATAAGGGGGATGTTTGTATGAAAAAGAAACATATCGAAACGACGTTAATTCATCATGGGTATGATGCAGCACAGCATAAAGGAAGTTTAACACCGCCGCTATTCCAAACATCTACGTATACATTTGAAACAGCGCAGCAAGGAGAAGAAAGCTTTGCTGGATATGATTCAGCTTATATTTATTCTAGACTTGGCAATCCGACAGTTGAGTTATTTGAGGAAAGAATGGCAGCATTAGAAGAAGGAGAAGCGGCACTTGCGTTTGGCTCCGGTATGGCAGCTATTTCAGGAACACTTTTGGCCTTTTTAAAAGCGGGAGATCATATTATTTGTTCGAATGGCTTATATGGTTGTACGTATGGCTTTTTAGAAGTGTTAGAAGAGAAATTTGCAATTACGCATACATTATGCGAAATGGAAACAGAAGAGGAGATTAAAAGTAGTATTGGGCCGAATACAAAAATCATTTTTGTAGAAACACCGATTAATCCAACGATGAAATTAATTGATTTAGAACTTGTCGTTAAAGTAGCAAAGCAGCATGGACTGCTCGTTATTGTTGATAATACATTTTGTTCACCGTACTTGCAAAGACCACTTACAGTAGGTTGTGATATCGTCTTGCACAGTGCGACAAAATATATTGGCGGTCATGGTGATGTTGTGGCCGGTGTTACAATTTGTAAAACGAAGGAGCTTGCCGAAAAAATTCGTCCTATTCGTAAAGATGTTGGCGGGATTATGGCACCGTTTGATGCATGGTTACTTTTACGAGGTTTAAAAACATTAGCAGTTCGAATGGATCGCCATTCTGACAATGCCGAAAAAATTGCTGCCTTTCTTCGAAATCATGAACTAGTAGAAGATGTTTGGTATCCAGAAGGAATGCTTGCAAATAAACAAATGAAGCGCGGAGGTGGTGTGCTGTCGTTTACAGTAAAGGGTGGAAAAATGGAAGCGCAAGCTGTAATGGACAACTTAAAATTAATTGCAATTGCAGTGAGTCTTGGTGATACAGAAACGTTAATTCAGCATCCAGCAACGATGACACATGCGGTGATTCCAAAACATGTTCGTGAGCAGATGGGGATTTCCGATAATTTATTACGCTTATCTGCAGGGCTTGAGTCCTGGGAAGATATTGTAAGGGACTTAGCGCACGCACTGCAAAAAGAAAAAACAGCTTTATCGTAAGAAAAATGCCGTCTATCCAATATATCGGCGATTCGACACGATATAAAGACCCTTCGACGATGTTCGACGCTCCAAACGCACTAAAAAGAGCTGACCCTAAGTCAGCTCCTTTGCATTATATATGTTTCAATAAAGTTGCGACAAATTTCTCTAAATATGTTTGATCTATTTCATCGAAGCGCCCTTTAGTTGGACTATCGATGTCTAGTACGCCGATGACTTCATCGTTTTTGATAAGCGGTATAACAATTTCTGAATTAGAGGCTGCATCGCAGGCGATATGTCCAGGGAACTTGTGAACATCAGCGACAAGTTGTGTTGTTTTCGTTTCTGCTGCTGTGCCGCATACACCGCGGCCAAATGGAATGCGAACACAAGCTGGTAATCCTTGAAATGGACCAAGTACAAGCTGATTTCCTTCTGTTACATAAAAACCTACCCAGTTAATATCTTGTAAAAACACATTGAGTAAAGCAGATGCATTTGCTAAGTTAGCTACTACATTTGATTCACCTGTTAATAAAGCATCGAGTTGTTTAATTACTGCCCTGTATTGCTCTTCACGTGTACCTGTATATCCTTCTGCTGTAAACATGGAAACGCCGCCCTTTCTGTAGGTAAATGTAAAGTTATTGCAAAATAAGCTATAATTCGCAAGACTTTGTCGATAGAAAATTAAAGGAATTTGTCTTAAAAGTCAAGAAATTTACATCAAGTTCAATTAATTGTGCCTTTTCTGCTTGTTAAAAGGGAGCTGTTCGATAAAGTAAAACTTCTATCAGTGGGGGTCTTACTGCCCGCGAATAGCAGGATGAAAGGGAGTGAGTGTGTGACACAGGCGAGACAGAAGATTATTGATGCGGCAATTTCACTGTTTTATGCGAAAGGCTATAATGGTACATCAGTGCGTGATATAGCGAAACAAGCAGATGTCAATGTTGCAAATATCTCGTATTATTTTGCCGGGAAACAAGGCTTACTGGAACAGTTGGTGTCAGACTTTTTAGAGGGCTACTTACGCACTATTGAAATGACATTTGAACAGCGGAATTTTTTGTCTTCAAAAGAAGTATTATTTCAGATGGTGAGAAATATTTTACAATATCAATTTGAGCGAAGAGAACTTACTCGTTTTTTCTACAGAGAACTTTCGTTAGATAGCACGCTAATCCGCGAAATTATGACGATTTACTTTTCAAAAGAGAGATACTATATAGAGCAACTCATTAGACAAGGGCAGGAAAACAAAGAATTTCAAAATGTATCATTCGCGATGTTTATGACGCAGTTAAAGGGAATGATTAGTATGCCGTATTTATATCCGCAATATATATCAGAAGTGCTACATTCCTTTCCGTCAGAAATCTTTTTTATCGAAATGTATATGAGGGAAGTAGAGAAGTGGATGGAGCAAGCACTTTGTACAGAGCATTTACAATATCCTCTGCCGAGGGCGGCGTATGTATGAAGAAAACAAAAAAACGTAAAACAGCTTGTTGCCAATATGTATGGGAATAAGCTGTTTTTATTTGCTTTTTATGAATGAGTATCTCATTTTTAAATCCTTATATAGTGGTTATTGTTTTTGAAAAAATACAGACTTTTCGTAATTATAATTTTGGGTTGGAGGTGTGTACGGGATCGACTTGGAAGTAGTAAATTCTTTCATGAAATTTTTCGAAAAACTAGGCCAAAAACATATAATTACATGGTATGATTAATACATTGCTAGTTGTTAAATATGGGGGATTTCCCTTTTCTTACATAACGCCTTCCATTTTAAAAAACGGAACGGACAAAAAACAGATAAATAGGAGGCTTTTGAATGGA
The DNA here is from genome assembly GCF_900116295.1 of Bacillus sp. 103mf. Taxonomy (GTDB): domain Bacteria; phylum Bacillota; class Bacilli; order Bacillales; family Bacillaceae_G; genus Bacillus_A; species Bacillus_A bruguierae. Next base: position 1,201,821 of record NZ_FPAF01000001.1, on the reverse strand, counting down.
TTCAATCTTAACGATCGTTATCATCATCGTGAGTGCTATCTTGCTCTTCCTTATCGTAGAGCTTGTGATGAGAAATCGTTTATATAAAGATATCGAAGCACTAGAGCAATGGAAGAAAGAAATTAAGGATAAACCTGTAGCGGATGAACTGAAACGGGTGAAAGAGTTAAAGATGACCGGACAAACAGAAGAGCTGTTTGGAAAATGGCGCAACGAATGGGATGAAATTGTTGCTAATATTCTTCCGAAAGCAGAAAAAGAATTAGAAAGCGCTCAAAAATTTGCCGCGCAATTTTCCTTCCGAAAAGCAAAACATACAATTAATGAATCCAGAAGCAGTTTAGATGAAGCAGATTATCGGATTATGGATATTTTAAATGAACTACAAGAATTGTTGGAAAGTTATGAAAAAAACAATTTGGAAATTGAGCAGTTGCGTGATACATATCGCAATTTGAAAAAAAGTGTGCTTGCTCATCGCCATATGTTCGGTTCAGCCGAGAAGAAGATTGAAGGGCTGCTTGATGTAGAGTCAAAGAAATTTCAAACGTTTGAAGAAGCAACACAAAATGGAGATTACTTAAAAGCACGTGAAATTGTGGCGAGTTTAGAAGAAGGACTAACACATTTGGAAGTAATTGTGCATGAAGTACCAGAGCTATTAGTAGAATGTCAAGCGACATTACCAGTGCAATTAGAAGATTTATCACAAGGTCACGACGATATGAAAAAACAAGGCTATGTATTAAATCATTTAGAAATCCCCAAAGAAGTAAGAGAGATGAACAAACAACTGCAAACATGCCTTGCCGATTTAGAATCTTTACACGTAGTGGAAGCACAAGAAAAAGTGGAAGTCTTAAAAGGACATCTTGATACATTATATGAACAATTAGAATTAGAAGTAAGAGCCAAACATTATGTTGAACAGCAGACGGTAACTGTGTACGAAGATTTAGAAACAATTCGAGAGCAAGCGCTGGAAACGAAAGCAGAAACACAATTTGTGAAGCAAAGCTATCAATTACAGGAAAAAGATATTGAATCTCAAAAAGTGATTGAGAAACAGATGCACATCTTAATGAAGCGTTTTGAAGTGTTGCAACTTCGTATTGCAGAGCAAGATATCGCATTTTCTGTGATTAGAGAAGAGTTAGAAGAAATTTATGAGCAATGTGAAACATTAAAAGTACTTCATGCTGAGTACAAAGACATGTTGCAAACGATGCGTAAAGATGAGTTTGAAGCGCGTGAGGCGTTAAAGGAAATGCGTCATACGATGATGGAAGCAAAGCGCATGATGCAAAAGTCGAATTTACCTGGGTTGCCAAATCATGTTGTGGCTGACTTGCAAAATGGACAACATGCGATACAAAGTGTGTATGAGCACCTAGAATTAAAGCCGCTTGATATGGGTGCGGTGAATCGTACACTAGAAGAAACGGTAGCTATTGTAAATGGTGTTTACGAAGCAACACAAGAGTTAATTGAACAAGCATATTTAGTAGAAAAATTAATTCAGTATGGTAATCGTTACCGCAGCGATGATGAAATGTTGGCGAAAAGCTTAGATAACGCAGAGCAATTATTCCGTGAATATGAATATGATGCTGCTTTAGAACAAGCAGCTTCTGTATTAGAGCAAATTGAACCAGGTATTGTCCAAAAGATTGCTGAATTTGTTGACTTAGAACAAACTCCTTAATTGCTTAAGGGGTTTGTTTTTGTTCAAATAACTTTTATATGCATTATCATGTAATATTGCTATAATGAATAGCGGAATATGGGACGTTTTTTCGTTAAAAGTAGACATACTTCCGCTTTAATAACGGAAACTATGAGCAAGCTTAGCGGAAATACATGAATTTATGATATGATTATCCCGCTACGAGGATCTTTCTCGTAAAGCAAGGAAGTTTCACTTTATGGGATTTCGATATCGGTGAAAGGGGAATAACGATGATTTACTTTGATAATAGTGCGACGACAAAGCCGTACCCGGAAGCCTTGCAATCCTATGTGACAGTTGCAGGAAAATATTTTGGAAATCCTTCTTCTATTCATTCCCTTGGAGGAGAATCAGAGCATTTATTAACGCAATCACGTATGATTGCAGCTCAGCTTCTTCGTGTAAAGCCTTCAGAAATTGTCTTTACGTCTGGAGGAACAGAAGGAAATAACCTTGCAATTAAGGGGATTGCGATGAAAAATCGCTCCCGTGGTAAGCATATGATTACAACAAACATTGAACACGCTTCTGTGTTTGAAGCATATAAACAACTGGAAAATCTTGGTTTTGACGTTACATATTTGCCGGTAAATGAAAATGGTGTTGTATCAGTAGAAGATGTAAAACGTGCTCTTCGAGATGATACCATTCTTGTTTCCATGATTCACGTCAATAACGAAACAGGAGCGATTCAGCCTGTTGGTGAAGTTGGGAAGTTGTTAGCGAACTATCCGAAAGTACGATTTCATGTCGATCATGTGCAAGGAATTGGAAAGGTACCGCTTGATTTGTATGAAAATCATATTGACCTTTGCACGATTTCGGGACATAAGTTCCATAGTGTAAAAGGAACAGGACTTCTATATGTTCGTGATGGTGTAAGGCTCGACCCGGTTTTATCAGGTGGTGGACAAGAATTGCGTTACCGTTCTGGTACAGAAAACTTGCCAGGAATTGTTGCGATGATAAAAGCTTTGCGAATGACTTTAGAAAAACAGTCAGAAAATATGAGGCATCTTCGAACGTTAAAAGAAGAACTCATTCGTATGTTTAAGGGCATGAAGGATGTTACAATTAATACACCGAAAGAACATACGGCACCACATATTTTAAACGTATCATTTGTGGGATTAAAGCCAGAAGTTGTTGTGCATGCTTTGGAAGAACGTGGTGTGTATGTGTCAACAAAGTCTGCTTGTTCGTCAAGAGCAAACGAAGTAAGCCGCGTTTTACTAGCGATGGGTTTGCCGCATACAGTAGCAGAAAGTGCGATTCGTATCAGTTTAACTGCGGAAAATACGCTGGAAGAAGTAAAACAATTTGAAGGAATTATAAAAGAAACATTGCCAAAATTATATGAAGTGATGAGGTAAGGAAAGATGATGACATACGAATATATTTTAGTTCGCTACGGCGAAATGACAACAAAAGGAAAGAATCGTTCTAAGTTTGTGAGCACGTTAAAAGATAATGTGAAACATAAGTTGAAGAAATTTACAAACTTAAAAATTGATGCGACGCATGACCGCATGTATATTCAATTAAATGGTGAAGATCATGAAGCGGTTGCTGAAAAATTACAAGATGTGTTTGGGATTCACAAGTTTAACTTAGCAATGAAAGTACCAACAGATTTAGAAGAAATTAAAAAAGGTGCACTTGCTGCTTTTCTACAAGTAAAGCGTGATGTAAAAACATTTAAAATTACAGTTCACCGTTCTTACAAACACTTCCCGATGCAAACGATGGAGCTTCTTCCAGAAATCGGCGGGTATATTTTACAAAATACAGAGGATATTACAGTAGATGTTCATAATCCAGATGTAAATATCCGCGTTGAAATTCGAAGCGGTTATAGCTATATTATGTGTGATGAGCGCATGGGAGCTGGCGGTCTTCCAGTTGGTGTTGGCGGAAAAGTAATGCTTCTTCTTTCTGGTGGTATTGATAGCCCAGTTGCAGCTTACTTAACAATGAAGCGCGGCGTAGCTGTGGAAGCGATTCATTTTCATAGCCCTCCATTTACAAGTGAGCGTGCAAAGCAGAAAGTAATTGACTTAACACAGGAGCTAACGAAGTATTGTAAACGTGTGACACTTCATCTTGTACCGTTTACAGAAGTTCAAAAAACAATTAATAAAGAAATTCCATCTAGCTATTCAATGACAATTATGCGCCGTATGATGATGCGTATTGCAGAGCGTATTGCAGAAGAGCGTAACGCGCTTGCTCTTGCAACAGGTGAAAGTCTTGGCCAAGTAGCGAGTCAAACGTTAGATAGTATGCATACGATTAACGAAGTGACAAATTATCCAATTATCCGTCCGCTTATTGCGATGGATAAGCTAGAAATTATTAAAATTGCAAACGAAATCGGTACGTATGACATTTCAATTCGTCCGTATGAAGATTGCTGTACAGTCTTTACGCCAGCAAGTCCGACAACAAAACCGAAGCGTGAAAAAGCGAATAAATTTGAATCATACTATGATTTTACACCGCTTATTGAATCCGCTGTTGCAAATACAGAAAAGATGGTATTGCAAACAGTAGAAGTAGCAGAAGAAGAAAAATTCGAAGATTTATTTTAAAACCATAAATTACCATTAAAAGATATGTATGAAGCTGTATGGTTTATCACACTCTATACTCACAAGGAGGTGATACCATATGGCAAACACAAATAAATTAGCAGTTGCTGGTGCGCAAGCTGCTTTAGATCAAATGAAATACGAAATCGCTCAAGAGTTTGGTGTACAACTTGGACCAGATTCAACATCTCGTGCTAACGGATCTGTTGGTGGTGAAATCACAAAACGTTTAGTTGCAATGGCTGAACAACAATTAGGCGGTTTCCAACGATAACAACTATATACAATGGCTTAGAGAGAGTGGGATTCCCCACTCTTTCTTTTTGTTGTTTTATGTCAAAAAATAAGAGAAAACATCTACTATTGTAGCCAACTGGTCAAAATATAAAACAATTTGTCAAAAGAAGATAGTTTTAAATTTACAGAAAATTCTTTATTATTAAAAGGAGGATGGACATAATAAAGGGGGAAGAGTATGAACCGGGAAGAGCTATTAGCGCCGCCGATGTATAATTTAGTCGAAGAGATGGAGCGTTATGCATGTGAGCCAAATAGGCTTGCGCTTATTTGGCAAGATGATCAAGGGAATAAAAGGGAAGTTACATATGGGGAATTGTTAGAAGGAGCGAATAAAATTGGAAGCGCTTTTATAAAAAGTGGCCTGCAAAAAGGGGACAAGCTTCTTATTATGATGCCGCGTCTCATTGAAACATATATGACGTATATTGCTGCAATTAAAGTGGGATTTGTTGTCATTCCAAGTTCAGAAATGCTGCGAAAAAAAGATATTGAATACCGAATCGAGCACGGAGAGGTAAAAGCGATTGTGAGTTATGAACCGTATGTAGGACAATTCGACGGAATCGAAGCAGTGCATTCCCTTCATAAATTTGTATTAAGCGAAAAACCGTTAGAAGGCTGGAACAATATAGGGGAAGCGCTTAAAGCAGAGAGTGCTGTATTAGAAATGGCAGAGACAAAGTGTGATGATATGGTTTTCTTATCGTATACATCTGGAACGACGGGTAATCCAAAGGGCGTTGTACATACCCATGCTTGGGCATATGCTCATCTTCGTACGAGCGCTGCAAATTGGTTAGCAATTGAAGAGAATGACGTTGTATGGGCAACAGCAAGTCCAGGATGGCAAAAGTGGGTGTGGAGTCCATTTCTTGCAACGCTCGGTTCAGGTGCAACAGGATTTGTGTATCACGGGAAATTTGATCCAGAAACATATTTAGAATTATTAAGTGATAATAAAGTAAATGTACTGTGCTGCACACCGACCGAATATCGTTTAATGGCGAAAGTGGAGAACTTACAGCGATATGACCTCTCTTCCTTGCATAGTGCGGTTTCAGCAGGAGAGCCATTGAACAGAGAGGTTATTGATACATTTCGAAATTATTTTCATGTAACGGTTCGTGATGGATATGGTCAAACAGAAAATACATTACTTGTTGGCGTATTAAAAGGAATGGAAATAAAACCTGGTTCCATGGGGAAACCGACGCCAGGCAATCAAGTTGATATTGTGGATGAAGATGGTCAGCCAGTTCTTCCAGGAGAAGTAGGAGATATTGCAGTGCACGTGAAAACACCAGCATTATTTAAACAGTACTATAAAGACTCGGAGCGCACGGCTATGCAATTTCGCGGTGAGTATTACATTACAGGTGATCAAGCGAAAAAAGATGAAGATGGCTACTTCTGGTTTGAAGGGCGAGGCGACGATATTATTATTAGCTCGGGCTACACAATTGGACCGTTTGAGGTGGAGGACGCACTTGTTAAACATCCATACGTCAGAGAATGTGCGGTTGTGGCAAGTCCAGATGAAATACGAGGAAGCATCGTAAAAGCCTTTATCGTGTTAAAAGAAAATATCGATGAGCAAGACAGTACGTTAATTCTGCTCTTGCAAGAGCATGTGAAAGAATTAACGGCGCCTTATAAATACCCGCGTAAAATTGAATTTGTAAAAGAACTGCCAAAAACGATTTCCGGTAAAATTCGCCGCGTGGAGCTGCGAAAACGTGAAATGGAATTGGCTTCAAAGTAATGTTGTAAATTTCACTCTGCCCAATTCTATCCGGATAGAATTGGGTTTTTTTTGTTTAATGGGAGGGGTTGTTTTATAATAGTGTTATAAGAAAATTAAGATAATTAGGTTGTTATAAGGTTAAAGTTTAGGGGGAAAGAAAATGGGAGAACTTTGGCACGGCGGAAAAATTTATACGATGGAAGAAGAAGGAGGAGTCGTAGAAGCGGTTTATGTAGAAAACGGTACAATTGTTGAGGTTGGAGCGAAAGAAGAGTTAGAAGCTCGTTATCATCCGAAGCAGTTCGTTGATTTAGAAGAAAAAACAATGCTTCCTGGTTTTGTCGATAGCCATATGCATCTTATTGGACACGGAGAGCGATTACTTCGCTTAGATTTATCAGCATGCACATCTTATCAGGAAGTATTAAGCCTTGTTGCTGAGCGAGTGAAAACAACGAAGCAAGGAGAATGGATTATTGGCGAGGGCTGGAATGAAAATAATTTTACAGACCGAAAAGATGTACATAAACGGGATCTAGATGATTTGTCACGCCATCATCCTATTTTATTAAAACGCGTTTGCCGTCATGTAACGTTGGTGAACTCTTATATTTTTGAGAAAGCTGAAATTATGCAAGGTAGAAAAGACCCAAAAGGCGGAAAAATTGGACGCGATCAACATGGTGAATTCACAGGCTTATTGTATGAACAAGCGCAAGATTTAATCGCCCCTATTCTACCGGAAATCGATGCAGCTTATTTAACGAAGGCGCTGCAAACAGCAATTCAAGATTGTTGGGAATATGGACTAATTGGCGGTCATACAGAAGACTTAAACTACTATGGTGGTTTTCAAAAAACGTACAATGCCTTTACGGAAGTGATTCGAAATTTGCCGTTTAAAGCACATCTTCTTGTTCATCATGAAGTAGCGCACGAACGTGAGCAATATGAGAATACACATTATATTGAGTTTGGGGCAATGAAAATTTTTTCAGACGGTTCCTTTGGCGGACGAACAGCGCTGCTTAGTGAACCATATGAAGATGCAACGGAAACGAATGGCGTTGCTATTTTTTCTCATGAAGAACTTGCGGAACTCGTAAAACGAGCAAGAGAATTCCATATGCCCGTCGCAATTCATACAATTGGTGATTTATCGCTTGAATATGTAATTGATGCGCTTGAAATGCATCCGCCAAAAGCAGGGCAGCGTGATCGGATTATTCACTGTCAGCTTGTGCGTGAGGAATTAATCCGGCGCATGAAGAAGCTCCCGGCAATTTTAGATATTCAACCTGTCTTCGTTTCTTCTGACTTTCCATCTGTTATTGAAAAGCTAGGGGAGCGAAGGCTTCGATATGCATATGCATGGAAAACACTTCTTTCTGCTGATTTGCACTGCGCAGGTGGTTCGGATGCACCAATCGAGCAGGTTAACCCGCTTTTAGGTATATACAGCGCCGTAACAAGAAAGAGCTTTGTGGATGAAAACTGTTACGTGCCGGAAGAAAGGTTAACAGTATTTGAAGCTGTTTCACTGTTCACAACAGGAAGTGCATATGCGATTGGAAAAGAAGAGAGCTGCGGGAAAATTGCAGCGGGGTATGAGGCGGATTTTACTATATTAGATAGAGATATATTTCATGTGCAGGAAGAGGAAATAAAAGAGATAAACGTTATGATGACAGTTGTGGATGGTGAAGTTGTATACAAGAAATAAAGGCGGCACATGCCGCCTTTATTTCTTATCCCGCTATTTGTGGGCAGTAAAGGCTGGAGAAGAGCAGGGAAGAAAACTGTCCGTAAAAGCCCAATTGGTTCAACTAACCTTTTGGAGAAGAACACTCCAAAAGGAAGTTTCACTTTATAAAAATGTTCTTTGTACTTTTTCCCAGAACGAATTGTTTTTTAGTTTCACTGTTTTGATTTGCTTATCGCTTAAACGTACAACTGCTTTTTCCACTTGTTTAATGCTAAGTGCTTCGTTATCCATACCCATGACAGGATAATCTTTGTCATTATGAGTTAATTTTAATGTTAGCGTACGATCGTTGCTTAAGATGAATGGAGAACCAAGGGTCCGGTACGTATTGTTATTTAAAGAAGCAAGCTCACTTACTTGGAAACATGGAATTAATGGATCCACGACAGCTCCGCTTAGTGATTTATTATATGCAGTGCTTCCTGTTGGGGTAGAAACGACTAAGCCATCCCCTCTGAATGTTTCAAAATATAAATCATCGATGTACACATCTAACACAAATGTTTTAATCACGCTAGAGCGCAGTGAGAATTCATTTAGGCAATGAAAAGATGTGTCATGATCGACAGTTACTTGAATTGTTGGATATCTTCTTACTTCAATTTCATTTTTTGTGATTTCTTGAAGGGCGCTATCCACGTGGTCGATGTGGAAGTCACAGTAAAAGGAAATATCATCTGTTGCCGAAACCCCTGCGTATAAACAATCCTCACGAAATCCTGTTTTGTTAACAGCCTGTAAAAATGTACCATCGTCGCCAACACTAACAATAGCATTTGCGTGCTGTGGATGGTCTAATATTGTAAATCCGTTTTCTTTTAAAATGTCGTATACTGGTTTCATTTTTTCGATAAGTGTTGCTTTATCATCACCGTAAAAGAAAAATAAATTGCGACGATTTTCCATTTTGTATTCCTCCATGCAGTAAATAATATGTTCAAATAGTATATTTCGATAAAAATATGAAAAATCCTCCTGTTTTTAGAAAAATCTATATTTTCAATTTTGTTTATTTTTTTTTTGCCGTGTCGATAATGAATACGGAATGAAAGGATGGTACGATGAAGTGGCTTGTGATTGGAATTGGAATACTTATTTTGTTGGTCTTACTTATTTTATTATCGAAATTATCGCTAAAAATTAGTTTGTTATATACAGAAACAGAAAAACAATGTTTGCTTGAAGTGAAAATATGGATAATTCATTATACGTTTGATGTGCTAGAACGGATTGAAAAGCAGCAAAGGAAAACAGAGCAAAAAATTGAAAAAGCAGAAGAGGAAGGCGGAACTGAGGATAAATTTGTGGCATGGCTTGACAGTATAGCTGAGATTATAAAAAGGCTGCAAGAAATCCATACTATGTTTAAAGATTTTCTTCAAAAAGTGAAAATCAATAATTGGAGATGGTATTCGCAAATTGGAACAGGTGATGCAGCGAGTACTGGGGTTATTACAGGTTATGTATGGTCGGTAAAAGGAATCATTGTTGGCGCTGCCGGTCAATATGTAGAAATTATTGGTGCGCCGCAGCTTGAAATTACTCCAATTTTTCAAGGGAAAACTGTGGCATCCCATTGTGAATTAACGGCTTCATTTCGCATATATCGTGCAGTTAAGGCAGTAATTCGGTTGTTTATATTTTTGAAGAAGCAAGGAGTTATTCCGACAGATCATGCGATGCAGCAAAAAATATAGGGGGGATTATATGGAACATCCAATTCAAGGATTAATGACAACAGCGATGCAGCATTTAAATCATATGATTGATGTGAATACAATCATTGGTGATCCCATTCAGTCACCTGATGGAAGTGTTATCTTAACAGTTTCTAAAGTAAGCTTTGGCTTTGCGGCAGGTGGTAGTGAATTTGGGAAACTTGAAAATAATAATCATCATCCATTTGGCGGTGGTAGCGGCGGCGGTGTTTCCATTAACCCGGTTGCGTTTCTTATTGTAAATAGTGAAGGTGTGAAAGTACTTCATTTAGATAAACAGACGCATATACTTGATAAAATAATGGAATTAGCACCGCAGGCAGTTGATAAAGTGAAAGAAATGATAAACAAACAAAAGGATGAACAGCCAGAGTATGAAATATAGAAAATGAAATGTACCTTTTGTAAAGGGCGTTAAAAAATGATGCCACATGAAGAAGATGATTTCTGTATTAACAGAAATCATCTTCTTTAGATTTATCCCGCTATTTGCGGGCAGTAAGACCCCTTATAGAATAGAACAGAACTTTTTTTAAATTCAGAAAATTAATTCTTTTCAATTTTATATTTATGTATAATGTAAAATATGGATTATTGTGGAAGGGGAGGTCCGGTGTATGAATGAAGTTACAGTTTCAAAATCCTTTTTTTCAAGGTATAAAACAATTGCGGATGCCGTAAAGGGTGCTTCACCAGGTACAACAATAGTAGTAAAGCCTGGTGTGTATCGAGAAAATATCCATATTGATAAAGATATTAACATAATTAGTGAAGGTGATAAGAGTGATACTGTAATTGAAACGTTTCAAACAGCTTTTTTAATTGAGAATGGGAGCAAAACATTTATAAAAGGAATTCAAATTCGTCAGCTTGGACAAGATGATACAGCTTTAATAAAATGTTCTTCTGGAACAATACAAATACAAGAATGCGATATTTATCCCCAAAATGGTTCAGGTGTATGGGTGCACCAACAAGGGATATTGTATATGCAATTCTGTCAAATAACTGGTGGGTATACAAATGCAATCAACTTTGGAGAGGGAAGTCAAGGGACAATAGAAGATTGTGAAATACATGGAATGAAGGGAGAAAAGTATCCATCCTTATTTATCAGTAATAGTAATCCGATTATAAAAAATTGCCGCATTTATAATAGTGCGAGCGATGCTGTTTTTATGAAAAATAATGGTAACCCATTTATAGAAAACTGTGACTTGTTTGATATACAAGGTGTCATTCTGTATATATCTAATAGTGCTCCTACCATAAAGAAGTGTAAAATACATGATGGACAAAATCATGCTATCTACATAGAAAAGGGAAGTAAACCGATAATAGAAAATTGTGAGATATTCAAGTTTAAAAATACAATGATATATATTCGTGAGAGTCAGCCAGCTATGAAGGGTTGCAAAATGTTTGATGGGAACACAAATGCAGTAACTTTTAAAGAGCAGAGTGCAGGATTAATTGAGGAATGTGAAATATTTAATTTATTAGGTGAAGAATATCCAGCGATTTGGATAGAAACGAGTCAACCTACATGGAAGAAATGTAAAATTAGTTATACTGCAAATAATGCTTATTATATAAGTGAAGGAAGTAAAGCGGTAATAGAAAATTGTGAAATTTATAAAACAGAAGGCCACGCCTTTCAAATTGTGAGGTCAGATCCTAGCATTAGATTTTGTAAAATGTATGATGGAGAATCATCTGCTTTTTATATTCAAGAAGAAAGTCGACCTTTTATTGAAGAGTGTGAAGCGTTTAATTTTAAAAAGCAAATTGTAGCGGTAGTTACTGGTAGACCAATGTTTAGAAGGTGTAAATTTCATGATGGCGAAGCGAACGGAATATCATTTTATCAAAATGGCGGCGGCCTTTTTGAAGAATGTGAAATATATCAATTTTTAAATGAAAAATATTCTACTATATATGTTAACCAAGGTATTCCGGAGTTTAAAAAATGTAAAATTTATAAGGGTACTAGAGATGCAATCTATTTAGAAAATAACAGTGGTTGCATTATGGAAGAATGTGAAGTCTGTCAATTTCAAAATGAATCCTATGCAATGATTCAAGGGGTACAAAGTAATCTTAAATTGATAAATTGTAAATTATATGAAGGGAATAATAATGCTTTTTATTTTATAGAAAACAGTCAGTTGACAATAGAGGGATGTGAAATATTTAATTTTTCTAGTGATAACTATTCAATGATTGGGATAGAGGAGAGTTATCTAACACTTACAAAGAGTGAATTGTATAAAGGACAATATACGGCTGTAAATATTAATAAGAATAGCGTTGTTTCCATTGAAGATTGTAATATATCAGATTTCAATGAAGATTGCGTAGAAATTTATGAGGAAAGCGAAGTGTTGCTCCAACGAAATAAAATGTATAACTCTTTAAGAGGGGTTGGAGTCGTAGGTGGTAGCAACTCAAAAATAATAGAGTGTGATATATATGATTGTCGAGAAACAGCTGTCTGGCTAAATCAGGGACAAGCTGCAATCGAGAAAATTCAAATTAAAAATTGTGGTGGGAATGCACTTAATATTAAAAATAATAGTAATGTTGTTTTTATAAATGGGAGTATTTCTCAATTTGAATATCCAATGATATATAGTGAAGAAAGTCAATTTGATGTAAAGAAAAGTAGTTTTGATCATTGTAAGAATCCAATATTTTTAGTGGGAAAAGAAAGTGAATTTTGGATAGAACAATGTGAAATGTCTCAAGTAGATGAATCACCAGCAATTGAAATCAATTCACATGTAAAAGGTACTGTTCAAAAGTGTAACATTTATGATGCTTTTATGGGCGTTAAGATTGCTTCTGAAAGTCAAATTACTTTAAAGGATATCAAGTGTTTTGATATAGAAAAAACGGCTTATCAAATTACCGATGATCGTTCAGCTACATTAGAAAGTTGTAAAACGTATGTAGAGGTAACGCGTCAGAAAGTACAATCCACTGAAGAATCAAAAGAAGAAAAACAGGATGTAGAAGAGGTACAAGAACAGCAGGAAATTATAGAATCGAACGATATAATGACGGAGTTAGAACGTTTTGTTGGAATGAATAGTATTAAGGAACAAATTAAACACTTAATTAACCTTGTAGAAATTACTCGTTATCGAAAAGAAGCAGGTCTTGACTCCGGGGGAGATATTAAACCAAAACATACCGTTTTTTATGGGAATCCAGGGACAGGAAAAACAACGATTGCTCGTTTGCTAGGGAAAGTATATAAATCACTTGGATTGCTTGAAAAAGGGCATGTTGTTGAAGTAAAGCGTGAAGACTTGGTCGGAGCGTATATTGGTCATTCAGAAGAGAAAACAAAACAGCGTATTGATGAAGCGATGGGCGGGGTTTTGTTTATTGATGAAGCATATTCGTTGAGTATTGAAGATGGTGCACGTGATTTTGGGAGACAAGTTATTGAAGTTTTATTGGCAGCTCTTGAAAATCATCGCGGAGAATTTTTATGTATCGTTGCTGGTTATGAGAAAGAAATGGACCGATTTATTGCTTCTAATCCAGGTTTGAAAAGCCGTTTTGTATCTTATATGAAATTCGAAGATTATACACCAGATGAATTGATGGAAATTGGAAATCGCTTGTTAGATGATAAGAAGTACCGCTTAACAGAGGAAGCGGAAAATTATGTATATGAACAATTTGTATGGCTGTATAGAAAGCGGGATGAACATTTTGGAAACGCACGTATGGTTCGGGAACAAGTAGATAAATGGATTACATTGCAAGCAAACCGAATTAGTACATTACCAAGAAGTGAATGGAAGAACAAAGAAGTATTGACGACAATTCGTTTGGAGGATGTTGAAAAAGCATTCCAACAAAGAGGCGCAAGAAAAGTGGCTGTTCCAATTAATGAGAAATTACTACAAGAACAAATGGACCGTTTGAATAGTTTAATCGGTTTAACAAAGGTGAAAAAAGAAATTGAAAGATTAATCCAGCTTGTTTCTTATTATCGAGAAGAAGGTAAGGATATAAGAGAACTTTCCATGCATATTTCATTAATTGGTAATCCAGGAACAGGAAAAACAGAGGTTGCGCGAATTATTGCAAAGGTGTATGAGGCATTAGGAATTTTAGAGCGCGGAGATTGTGTGGAAGTAGATCGAAAAGAATTGGTTGATAAATACCAAGGGGGAACGGAAGAGAAAACAGCGAGTGTATTACAAAAAGCAATGGGAGGCACACTGTTTATTGATGAGGCATATACACTGACGAATAAGGGGAGCAATGATTCTGGACATATAGCTGTGGAATTATTGCTAAAACAAATGGAAGATAAACGCGGAGAGTTTATCGTATTAGTTGCTGGATATGAAGATGAGATGGAAGAGTTTCTTGATAGCAATAAAGGCCTTCGTCGTCGCTTTGATCGCCGCCTTGTATTTGAAGATTATACACCAGAAGAAATGATTCAAATTGCAAATTATTATATGGCTAAAAAGCTGTATAGTATGTCAGCCGAAGCAAGACACATGCTTGTTGAATATTTTACTTATCTGTATGAAAATCGCGATAAAACATATGGGAATGCAGGTTTGGCTCGTAAGATTATTGAACAGGCAATGAAAAATTTAGATTATCGTATCGCTACCTTGCCAATAGAAGAGCGAATGGAAGAACGGAAATATACAATTAGTGTGGAAGATATACAGGCGCTTTTACAACAACAGGAGCAATAATAAAGCCAGGACAGGGAATATGGGTAAATTAAAATAGGCTTTTTTGTTGAAAAAATTATATAAATTGAGTTAGTTTCATTTGTATTTTAAGGGCATTATGACTATCATTAACACTGTACATATTTTGTTTTTTAGAAAAGGGAGGATTTTCAAATGGCAAACGTAACGTTTAAAGGAAACCCAATCACTTTAGTTGGCACAGAAGTTAAAGTAGGCGACCAAGCACCAAACTTCCAAGTGTTAGCGAATGATTTATCTCCGGTAACTTTAGAAACATATAAAGGCGCAGTAAAATTGATTAGTGTTGTACCATCTATTGATACAGGTGTATGTGATGCACAAACTCGTCGTTTCAACGAAGATGCAGCTAGCATTGAAAACGCAAAAGTATTAACAATTAGCGTTGATTTACCATTTGCTCAAAAGCGCTGGTGTGCAGCTAACGGTTTAGAAAACGTTGTAACGCTTTCTGATCACCGCGACCTTTCTTTTGGTGAGGCATACGGTGTTGTAATGAAAGAACTTCGTTTACTTGCACGTGCAGTATTCGTAGTAGATAGCAATGACAAAGTTGTTTACGTAGAATACGTAAGCGAAGGAACAAGCCATCCAAATTACGAAGCAGCATTAGAAGCAGCAAAAGCTGCAAAATAATGTAGGTAACACAAGGCGACCTCTTATCAAGGGGTCGTTTTTTTTGACAGTAAATTCTCTACATTTCATGCCGTATATTGTAGAAACGTCGACATATAAATCCATTTTGATTTTTTTACATATAATTCACTGCTATGCAAAATAAAAAGTGATCGGCACTCGTTTTCTACCTTTGTTTTCATATTGCACGTGGCAGGAAAGGGGTCTAACCGCTTCTATGCATGACCAGATGCTCTCATCCACCTAAAAAAAGTGATTTTTTATTTGTATTTATATATTGTCGATTCAATAAGAATGAAAAGAATTAAGAATATGGTATGATATAAGTTATGTGTATTTTAGTTTGAAGGAGGAATTTTCGTGAGTTCAACAGTAGAAACATTATTTTCTATTTTTGATTCTTCTGCCGTAATTTTACGTAAAGAATTAGATATAACGTATTTAGAAGCACTTGTAGAAACAGGTGATAATTTATTTGAAGGAACAATTTTACAAGAAGGCTTAGAACAACCAACAATTGAACGATTAGAGCGTGAATATAGCAAGTTTAATGAAGAAAACTATAAAGGCGAAGAAATTCGCAAAGCGTTTCAACTTGCCATCTTAAAAGGGATGAAAGAAGGCGTACAAGCAAATCATGAAATGACGCCTGATGCAGTTGGGATGTTTATGAGTTATTTATTCCATAAATTTATGAAGGATCAAGAGGAAATAACCGTACTAGATCCTGCAGTTGGAACGGGAAATTTATTAACGACAATCTTCAATGGTTGCCTAGAAGGTACAACGATGAGTGGCTTTGGAGTAGATGTGGATGACTTGCTTGTTAAACTTGCATTAGTCAATGCAAATTTACAAAAACAGGCGGTCGAGTTCTTTAATCAAGATGGACTAGCGTCTCTTTATATTGATCCAGTTGATGCAGTTGTGTGTGATTTACCAATCGGCTATTATCCAAATGAAATCGGTGCAAGTGAATATACCTTAAAAGCAGACGAAGGTATGTCTTATGCACATCATCTTTTTATCGAACAAAGTGTCAAACATATAAAAGAAGGCGGTTATTTATTTTTCTTAGTGCCAAACTTTATTTTTGAAAGCGACCAAGCACCAAAGCTTCATGCATTTATTAAAGAAACATGTTTTGTGCAAGGATTACTACAGTTACCTGTTTCCATGTTTAAGAATGAAAAAAATGCAAAAAGTATATTTGTTCTCCAAAAGAAAGGGCAAAACGTAAACATGCCAAAACAAGCGCTATTAGTAGAATTACCGAAATTCTCTAATATGCAAGCGATGGAGAACATTATGCAGCAAATTAATGGTTGGTTTGCTGAGAAAAACTAAAAAGGGTGCATGTATAACAGATATACACGTATATATAGTACAGTTTTATATTGTTTACAAAATTCAGTAATATATATAGGTGACGAAATTAAAAACTTTCAATCTGTAATATAAAAAAATCTGTTGTGTTACAATTTTTTCACTTGAAATATATGTCGTACGATGTTTAAATTAAAATCGTGAGTATTAAATTTTTATCAGTGAAACGGTTCTGTTATCTGAGAAAAATTGAAGACATAAAATTGAGCGGTTTGTGGAGGGATTCCACACAGCTAGAGAAAAAGGGGCGAAAGACTAGATGTCAAAAATCATCGCGATTAATGCAGGAAGCTCTTCCTTAAAGTTTCAATTATTCGAAATGCCAAGTGAAACAGTATTAACAAAAGGTTTAGTAGAACGTATCGGATTAGAAGATAGCATATTTACAATTACTGTAAACGGCGAAAAACAAACAGAAGTAACAAATATCACAGACCATGGCGTTGCGGTTAATATGCTTTTAAACAAATTAACTGAAACAGGTATTATTAAATCTCTTGATGAGATTAGCGGTATTGGTCATCGTGTTGTACACGGCGGTGAAAAATTCGCAGATTCTGCTCTAATTGACGATAAAGTATTAGCAGAAATCGATGCTTTAAGTGAGTTAGCACCACTTCATAATCCAGCACACGTTATTGGTATTAAAGCGTTCCAAGAAGTTCTTCCGAACGTACCTTCAGTAGCGGTGTTCGATACAGCATTCCATCAAACAATGCCAGAAGAATCTTTCTTATATAGCTTACCTTATGAATACTATGAAAAATACGGCATCCGTAAATACGGATTCCACGGTACTTCTCATAAGTATGTAACGCAGCGTGCAGCTGAATTATTAGGCCGTCCACTTGAAAGCTTACGTTTACTTTCTTGTCACTTAGGTAACGGTGCAAGTATCGCAGCTGTTGAAGGCGGAAAATCAATTGATACGTCTATGGGCTTCACTCCACTTGCTGGTGTAACAATGGGTACACGTTCTGGTAACCTTGATCCTGCGTTAATTCCATATATTATGAAGAAAACAGGACAAAATGTAGATGAAGTTCTTAACGTATTAAATAAGAAAAGTGGTATGTTAGGTCTTTCTGGATTCTCAAGTGACTTACGTGATATTGAGCAAGCTGAAGAAGAAGGAAATCACCGTGCAGAAGTAGCATTAGAAATATTTATAGGCCGCATTCATAAATACATCGGTTCTTATGCAGCTCGTATGAAAGGTGTAGACGCAATCATCTTTACAGCTGGTATTGGTGAGAACAGTGCATTAATTCGTGAGCGTGTATTAGAAGGTCTTGAGTTTATGGGCGTATACTTCGATCCAAAACGCAACAATATCCGCGGTGAAGAAGCATTCATTAGCTTCCCTCACTCTCCAGTAAAAGTAATCGTAATTCCAACAGACGAAGAAGTTATGATTGCTCGTGACGTAGTACGTCTTGGAAATATTGGTTAATATATGATAAAAAGACGGGATGATTCCCGTCTTTTTTCTGTTATTTTTTTGAAAGTAGTTCCGTTAATCCGTTTGGGTATAATGTTTTTTCACCTTTTAAAAATGTTTCAATCGGGATCCATACACCATAAGAGATGTGATCTCCTTCTGTTATGGTGAATCGATTCTGTTTATAAAGTTCTTTGTTTGAAAAATGGGCAGAATACAATTGGACTATTTCATGGCCAATTGTATTGTCTATTTGAAAAATGTTTTCTAAACAGCCTAAGTATGTACTGATTTCTACAGTGACGCTAAGTTCTTCTTCAAATTCTCGGATAACAGTTTGCGCTCCGTATTCCCCAAGTTCAATTGTTCCCCCAAGTGGTCGATAATAATATCCCTCACCAGTTTCATGTTTTTCTTTATATTCTTCAACAAGGATGCAATCATTGTGTTTAATAATGCCTAATGCTTTTGCACGCGGATACATAACATACCTCCCTTTTTCATTGCGACTTATTTGAAAATAACATATTTTTCAGAAAAAAACAGGGCGTACGGCCTCTCGCAGCAAATATATTACAGTGTAGAAAAATAATTCAAGGGGATGTTTGTATGCTGTCAAAGAGCGAGGAACGAATTTTACATGATCTAAAAGGCTGGGAGCAGCAACTAGTGCAACACGAATCAACGGATTTTCAGCAAATGTTTGATAAATGGGTAAATCGTACATTTTCGAAGTTGCCAGAGAAGAAACGAAATGAATTTTTTTCAAAAGCAGATGGATGGCTCTTTCATTTACATGCGTTCATGCAAAGCTCGCAGTCGCAGCTCGATGCACGCGGGAGAATTTTGGGGGCGGCGCGTGTGTTTGATGATTCTATTGAACATATTGAAGAAATGAGAGAACTATCCATTCATCAATTAACATACATAGCAGAACAACAAACAGCTCGTCATCGTTTATATTCTTTCGTGCAAGGAGGAGTAACTGGAATTGGCGGCTTTTTATTATTAAGTGCAGATTTCCCAGTATTGATTGCTTTAAATGTGAAAGCCGTACAGCTGATTGCTACATCATTTGGTCATGATGTGAATAAACCGTATGAAATGATGTTAGCGTTAAAAGTGTTTCATGCAGCTATATTGCCAGCGCATTTGCAGCAGTATGCTTGGTACAATTTGCTGCAAGAGTTAGAACAGGAAGAACCGGCTCCATTTTTTTATGAGGGAGAAGAAGAAGTTTTAAATCCAGCATCTGTCCAAGTAATGCTAAAACAAATTTTGAAAACGTTCATTATTTATTCACTGCGCCGCAAGTTGTTTCAAGGTGTACCAGTACTTGGGATTGTGGTTGGATCAACGGCGAATTACCGGTTAACGCGGAGCGTAACAGAATTTGCGAATCGATTTTATCAAATGCGCTATTTACGCCAAAAAATATAAAAAGCGAAAGGCAGCTGCCTTTCGCTTCTAATTTGTTGCATGTTGTTTTGATAATGGAATTGCCACGGTTTTCTTTTCCTCTGCTGGATAATAGATTAAATCTAGTGCTTTCGCCTGCACAGCAAGGGAAAGAATCGTAAAGGCAATCTCAGTCCATGTTAAATAATATAGTGAAAGTGCAATGACAATTGCGTCAAAAACGAAGAAAATTTGCCCAACCGTAAAGCGTGTTTTTTTGCTTAATACAATTGTTAAAATATCATCTCCGCCTGTTGCACCGCCGAATCGTAAAATAAAACCAAGTCCAACTCCAGCTAAAGCTCCGCCTACTACTGCAGCTACAAATAAATGATTAGATAAATCAACCGTGAACGGAGAATAATTTTCCATTAAAGAATAAAATACTCCGAATGAAATCGAACCGATAAATGAATAGCCGACCATTTTTTTACCTAAAAATGTAGCACATAGTAAAATGACTGGAATATCCATTAAAACCGTTGAAATGGACGGTGAAATATCAACAAAGTTTTGTAAAAACAGTGCGATTCCGACAAAGCCACCTTCAGTTAAGTGGTTTTGAAAATGAATGTGATATAGCGCGGTAGCTAAAATAAATGAACCAAGTAAAACCATAAAAATTTCTTTAATAATTCGTCGACTTTGGATGTTCTCCATCGTTATTCCTTCTCTCCGTAGTTAGTAGTTTTCTATTTTTCATAAACTAACTACGCTATATATCACTGAAGAAATAACGAATAATCCTCTCGTCCATCAATTCTCCCTACTTTCGTTTTAGTTTAGGCCTAAAATAGACTAAACAAAACTTAGAGTAGGATTTTTTATTTAGCAATCCTATTCTCTTCCAGGTTTTGTTTAGTAAGTGTCACACAACCTAAACAAAACGCTATGTGTAAGAAGAGTCTTTTTGTTGCCAAATTATCCTTCGGGCAATCATAATTTCCCCACTTTCGTATTTTTTTCGTTAGATAAAGTATCTAAGCAAAAAATACGCTACGTGTAAGATTCGTCTTTTCGATGCCACATGCTCCTTCGAGCGATCATGATATCTAAATCCTTTCTGTAAAAGATTTTATACTATTATATCATACTTTTGGGAAATGTATGTTGTTGGAAACTGAGAATGGGCAAAGAAAAACCTACACACTTCGTAAATATGAGGGGAAATGGTGTAATAAACTAATATTTGCTGTCGAAAGTTTTTGGTTATGAAAAATGTGCTTTAATTAATTACATAATATTCATTTTAGAGAGAATATTCCCTATAATTCAAGTCATATTAGCGATGACTGGAGAGATTTGTATGAAAATAGTAGATATACAAGTAAGCATAGAGGAAAAAAGAGAGGAACTAATTGGACTTGTAAGAATGTACGGATTTAATCATGAGAAGGTAGTTGTATGTAGCCAAGAGTTAGATGATTTAGTCTATCGTTTGATGGAAAGTATTACTTACCAAGAAAGTATATTTTCTATTTCTGCAAAGAAAAATACGAATAACAATATACATTCACCTTAGTTGGAACAAGCTTTCTTTTTTATTACCTATGATTGAAAACGCTTGCGAATTATTGTGATAGAAAAGAGAAGTCCATAATAGTTTGATTGTTGGGGAATTTTCATCGGTAGGGGTCCACTGATGAAAATTTTTTATTTGGAGAGTTTGTGAATGCGTCTAGAGAAGCGTTTAAAATAAAGTTTATCCCGCTATTCGTGGGCAGTAAGACCCCCACCTCAAGATTCAGAGAGAAGCATTGTCCAGCTCCAGTGGCTAGAATGTTCGGTGGCTTCGCTTCTTCCTACGAGGTAAAAAACTCCCTCTACGTCAGAAGCCCCATCCCCCTCACATTCTGAACGAGCCACTTCCGCTTTTCTTAAGAAGTTAGGTGGGAGATAAACTGCCCGTAAAAGCCCGATTGGTGAGGGCTTTCCGTCAGTGGGGGATGAAGAAAACCCTCACTGACAGAAGTTTCACTTTATGAAGTAACAAGATTATATGAATCTGCCAGCGCAAGTGGAGTAAGCAGTTATGAAGAAGGTGCACTAAAACTGGAAATCATTCTTTGCTTCCATGAAAGTATATCAGATACATCCTCCCACTTTTACTGGCAGCCCTTGTATTCCAAAGTATATGAAATCTCCTATGAAAGAAATTGTATTCAAGAATTAAGCATGTAAACTCCAAATAAGAAAAAAAACCAATTCTTCTTTACTGATGCGCCTTTCCTTCAGAGACATTTTGAGTGAGACGATACCAAAGCCAAAGGTCGTTAATGATGGAAGCAAGATCGGCAATTTCTGTATTCAGTTTACAGGAAAGCTCAAAGTTTTCTTCGTTATTTAATTTATGTTGTTTCGTATTAATGATATGTTCAAGTTCTTGAATCCGGTCAGGTATTTTTCCGCGAATTTGTTCCCACTTTAATAAAATGGCATGCTGTACAGTTGTAGGAATCTCTTTCCATTCTTCTTGTAAATCAGGTATTTCAATTCCTAGATGTTCATTATATATGAAATATTGTTTCATGCCTCTTCCCTCCATTTTCTGTTTCTATTGTATCGAAAAAGAGAACGAACTTCGATGAAATTGTTTGAAAAATATTTGTGAATATCCCTTGCGCCATTTTTTAAAAGATGATAAATTATGAATTAATATTAATAATAATGAATAAATATTCTTTTTAGGGGGATATAAAATGGAGAACAAGAAAGTTGTATTAGCATATTCCGGAGGTCTTGATACTTCCGTTGCGATTAAGTGGTTACAAGAAAAAGGATACAATGTTATTGCACTTTGTTTAGATTTAGGAGAAGGGAAAGATTTAGAATTTGTGAAAGAAAAGGCATTATCCGTTGGCGCTATTCAATCTTATATGATTGACGTGCAAGAAGAATTTGCGAATGAATATGCATTAAAAGCACTGCAAGCTCACACGTTATATGAAGGGAAATATCCACTTGTATCCGCATTATCTCGTCCGTTAATTGCGAAGAAGTTGGTAGAAATCGCAGAGATGGAAGGGGCAAGTGCAGTTGCACATGGATGTACTGGAAAAGGAAACGACCAAGTACGCTTTGAAGTTTCTATTCAAGCGTTAAATCCGTATTTAGAAGTGATTGCACCGGTACGTGAATGGAAATGGTCACGTGAAGAGGAAATTGCGTATGCAAAAGAAAATGATGTGCCAATTCCGATTAACTTAGACAGCCCGTTTTCAATTGATCAAAATTTATGGGGACGAAGCAATGAGTGTGGAGTTTTGGAAGATCCATGGGCAGCGCCGCCAGAAGAGGCATATGAAATGACGTTAGCACTGGAGAATACACCAAACAAACCTGAATTTGTAGAAATTGGGTTTGAAGCAGGGGTGCCAACAACATTAAATGGTGTATCGTATTCCCTAGCTGAGTTAATTAAAACGCTAAATTCTCTTGCAGGTAAGCATGGGATTGGCCGCATTGATCATGTAGAAAATCGTCTTGTCGGTATTAAGTCACGTGAAGTGTATGAGTGCCCAGCAGCGATGACGTTAATTACTGCGCATAAGGAATTAGAAGATTTAACACTTGTAAAAGAAGTAGCGCATTTTAAACCGATGATTGAACAAAAATTAACAGAGTTAATTTATAACGGCTTATGGTTCTCGCCTTTAAAAGATGCCCTTGCTGCCTTTTTACAAGAAACGCAAAAACATGTGACAGGTACAGTACGTGTAAAACTATTTAAAGGACATGCAATTGTGGAAGGACGTAAATCGGATTATTCTCTATACGATGAAAAATTAGCAACATATACAGTAGAAGATGAATTTAATCACGATGCAGCTGTCGGCTTCATTTCATTATTTGGTTTACCAACAAAAGTATATAGCCAAGTGAATCAAAAGAAGGTGGAGGCATGAGTAAACTTTGGGGCGGTCGTTTTACAGAGCAGGCTGAACAGTGGGTTGAGGAGTTTGGAGCTTCCATCTCCTTCGACCAACAATTAGCAGTAGAAGATATAGAAGGAAGCATTGCGCATGTTACGATGCTTGTGAAATGTGGCATCGTGACAGTGGAAGAAGGAGAAAAAATTAAAAACGGTCTTCAATATTTACTTGAAAAAGCAAAGAAGCAGGAACTTACGTTTTCTGTTGAAGCAGAGGATATTCATTTGAACATTGAAAAAATGTTAATTCAGCATATTGGTGAAGTTGGCGGTAAGCTGCATACAGGAAGAAGCCGTAATGATCAAGTAGCAACCGACATGCATTTGTATTTGCGAAATGAAGTGCAGCATATTATCAAGGCAGTTAAGCAAGTGCAGACTGTACTTACAGCGCAAGCAGAAAAACATATTGAAACAATTATGCCAGGATATACGCATTTACAGCGTGCACAACCGATTTCTTTTGCACATCATCTTCTTGCATATTTTTGGATGTTAGAACGCGATGGAAATCGTTTTATAGATTCACTAGGGCGCATTAACATTTCTCCGCTCGGAGCCGGGGCACTTGCTGGGACAACATTTCCGATTGATCGTGAATATAGTGCACAGCTACTTGGGTTTGATGGGATATATGAGAACAGTTTAGACGCAGTAAGCGACCGTGATTTTATTCTTGAATTTTTAAGTAATGCTTCTATATTAATGATGCATTTATCACGTTTTTGTGAAGAACTGATTTTATGGAGCAGTCAGGAATTTCAATTTATTGAAATGAGCGATAGTTATGCAACGGGCAGCAGCATTATGCCGCAAAAGAAAAATCCGGATATGGCAGAGCTCATTCGCGGGAAAACAGGAAGAGTATATGGCAACTTGTTTAGCTTATTAACAGTTATGAAAGGATTGCCGCTTGCTTACAATAAAGATCTGCAAGAGGATAAAGAAGGCATGTTTGATACAGTCAATACAGTAAAAGGGTGTTTACATGTAATGGCCGGTATGCTTGAGACGATGACGGTGAAAAAAGATAATATGGCGAAAGCTGTCACGCAAGATTTTTCAAATGCGACTGAGATAGCGGATTATTTAGCGAGTAAAGGTTTACCGTTTCGTCAGGCACATGAAATTGTAGGAAAGCTTGTCCTTCTTTGCATTAACGAAGGTGTATATTTACTTGATCTACCGTTAGCAACTTATCAAGAGATGAGCCCATTATTTGAGAAGGATTTATACGAAGTACTTTCGCCGTCCGCCGCAGTAAAAAGAAGAAACAGTGCAGGCGGTACAGGATTCGAACAAATTAGGCAAGCACTTCAAATAGCGAAGGAGCGAGTAGAAACCCCCGTGAACATGTAATATTTCACGGGGGTCTTCATAATTGTTACATATATTTAATTAATGTACTTTCTAATGCTTTCGTTCTTTGTAGAGATGTTGTCTTCCATTTACGGGTTGTGGCAGTTCCAAACATAATATTTTTAGAATCTAGACTATGCGTTCGATAAGAGTTTGCATCTGGATTTTTTCCTTGTAGTTTTCGATGAGAGTAGAATAAAATATGTCCGAGTTCATGCGCAAGTGTATTTTCTAATGAAGATTTTGTGAGGATAATATGATTAAAACGGCTTTTTGTCATAAGGGAAGAGAACGATCGTCCCGTTGTATTATTTGAGAGGTGTCTTGCACTTGTATAAAAGATTGAAATACTATTTGGATTTGGAAAGAGATATTTCCTTTCGTTAAATAATCGTTTTATATTTTTACTTTGCTTTGTTCGAAATGAGGTATCATTCGTTCGAACAGAAAAATCTTTCAGCATTGTGATGCTAGTAATAACAAATTGTATCTTCCATATTTTTGTTGCTAAATCAACTTGCTGCTTAATTTCTTTTTCTGTTACATTACAGCCGGGAAGAGTAAAGATACATAAGTTTATAAACGGAGTAGTGCGTTTGTTTTTGACTTTGGTTTTGCTGTTTTTTTTCTTTTCATTATTCAAAAAAATCACACCTTCATGCTTGGACATATATATAATGTATGCATAAAGAGAAAGGTTGCTTGTATAATGCAAGCAACCTTTTCGCTATATTTTTTCTTGCTCGTATTTATGCTTTCCTTCTGTAATGCGAATATATTCTATGTCCATTAAATCGCGAAACAGTGCACCGTGGCTTAACTCTACACCATGTTTTTCTTTGAAGTGGGCACAAATTGTTTCTACCATGTCGATTTCTTGTCCGTTTAAATCAAGTATAATACGTTCATTACTTTCCATGCAGTCGCCCTCATTTCTTTTTTCTTAGCATAACCTTAGAGAATAATTTTATTTAGAAGGAAATAAAAAACACCAAGCCCATTAAATAAAGACTTGGTGCTGCTTTATTAAATTTCCCCTTGCTCTTCATCACCGCGAACAACAAGGACATCGCA
Organism: Bacillus sp. 103mf; assembly: GCF_900116295.1. Taxonomy (GTDB): domain Bacteria; phylum Bacillota; class Bacilli; order Bacillales; family Bacillaceae_G; genus Bacillus_A; species Bacillus_A bruguierae. The sequence goes on along the minus strand of NZ_FPAF01000001.1, from coordinate 1,175,935 downwards.
CTTCGCATAGCGAATAATATGTTCAGAGACGCTGCCGATTAAGAAACGTTCTACTGCGTTTAAACCAGTTGCACCGCACATAATTAAATCTACTTTATGCTTTGGAGCAATATCTTTTGAGATTTTTGATTTTGGATTCCCAAACTCTAATACAGTTTCTACTTTTGTAACACCTGCTTCTAGTGCAGTCTTTTTGTAGTCTTCTAATAAATCTTCTGCAAATAAATTTGCGCGTTCTGCGATTGCGCGGCTATATGCTTCTACCGCAGAATAAGCTTTAACGTCAACGATATGAGCGATTGTTAATGTAGCATTGTTACGTTTTGCTACTTGAATTGCTTTTTTAAATGCTTTTTCAGCTTCCTTAGAGCCGTCGACTGCAATTAAAATATTTGTATATGTAGTATTCATGAACAATTCCTCCTCATTCTATAAGCGTTATAACTCTTTACATCTTTATTATAAAGGAAATTATGGAAAATAGTTTGACAGAAACGTTACAGAATTTCGAAAACTCTGTTTCAAACATTTTAGTTGTAATTGTATGAAGAAGTTGTTACATATGAATTATAGCAAGAAAAAAGGAGGCTTATGTTTGTGAGACATGCGCTCATTACAGCCGGTACAAAAGGTTTAGGGAAGAAGGTAACAGAGAGTTTATTACATAAAGGATATTCGGTAACGGTAACATATCGCAGTGATGTACAAGCGATGGAAATGTTAAAGCGGCAATATAAACATCTTGCACATCGTATGCAATTTGTGCAAGCAGATGTAACGAAACAAGAGGATTTACATACAGTAGTAACAAAAGCGATGGATCGTTTTGGCCGCATTGACTTTCTTATTAATAATGCAGGTCCATACGTATTCGAGCGTAAAAAGTTAGTTGAATATAAAGATGATGAATGGAATGAAATGATTCATGGTAATTTAACGGCCGTATTTCATTTATTAAAGCTTGTTGTTCCTATTATGCGTCAGCAAAAATTTGGTCGTATTGTGAATTATGGATTTCAAGGAGCGGATAACGCGCCGGGATGGGTATATCGTTCTGCTTTTGCAGCTGCAAAAGTCGGACTAGTTTCACTTACGAAAACAATTGCTTATGAAGAAGCTGAATATGGGATTACATCAAATATGATATGTCCCGGTGATATTATTGGTGATATGAAAGAAGCAACAATTGCTAAGGCGCGTACATTATCTGATTCTCGTACACCAATTGGACGTTCTGGTACAGGGGAAGATATCGCTCGTACAATTTCCTTTTTATGTGAGGAAGATTCGGATATGATTACGGGAACCATTATAGAAGTAACTGGAGCGGTTGATGTTATTCATCGATATCGTCAAAATTAGACAAATTCTATCGGGTAACTCGTATTATTTTTGTCGAAAAATGAGAATTTATGATAAAATATAAGAGAACAGAAAGCGTTTTCTAAAAGTATAAATGTAATAATTATTTAGGGGTAATTTTTATGATTTCAAGGGGGGATTTTCAATGCGTATCGGTGTACCGACAGAAATTAAAAACAATGAAAATCGTGTAGCAATGACGCCAGCGGGTGTTGTTCATTTAGTTCAAAACGGTCATGAAGTTTTTGTTCAAAAAGGTGCTGGTTTAGGGTCTGGATTTACAGATGAAGCGTATGTCGAGGCAGGTGCAACAATTGTAGAAACAGCACAAGAAGCTTGGAATCAAGAGATGGTTATGAAAGTAAAAGAGCCAATCCCAAGTGAATACGGCTATTTCCGCGAAGGTTTAATTTTATTCACATACTTACACTTAGCTCCAGAACCAGAATTAACAAAAGCATTAATTGACAACAAAGTGGTTGGTATCGCTTATGAAACAGTTCAATTAGACAACCGTTCTTTACCATTACTTGCACCTATGAGCGAAGTAGCAGGCCGTATGGCTGCGCAAATTGGTGCACAGTTCCTTGAAAAAAATAAAGGCGGTAAAGGTATTTTACTTGCAGGCGTTCCAGGAGTAAAACGCGGCAAAGTAACAATTATCGGTGGTGGCCAAGCTGGTACGAATGCAGCGAAGATTGCCGTTGGTCTAGGCGCGGATGTAACAATTATCGATTTAAGTCCAGATCGTCTTCGTCAATTAGACGATATCTTCGGCAATCAAGTAGCAACATTAATGTCTAACCCATATAACATTGCAGAAGCTGTAAAAGAATCTGACCTTGTTATCGGTGCAGTATTAATTCCAGGTGCAAAAGCGCCAAAACTTGTAACAGAAGAAATGATTAAATCTATGGAGCCAGGTTCTGTTGTAGTAGACATTGCAATTGATCAAGGTGGTATTTTTGAAACAACTGACCGGATTACAACACATGACAACCCAACTTACGAAAAACATGGCGTTGTTCATTACGCAGTTGCAAACATGCCTGGTGCGGTTCCACGTACATCAACACTTGCGTTAACTAACGTAACAGTACCATATGCAGTACAAATCGCAAACAAAGGCTACAAAAAAGCTTGCTTAGATAACAATGCCTTATTAAAAGGTATTAATACATTAGATGGCTACGTAACATTTGAAGCAGTTGCAGAAGCACATGGTTTACAATATGCAGATGCAAAAGAACTTCTTAAAAAAGCACCTGCTTTATCATAAGAAAGACTGTAAAGCGACTACCTGTTGGGTAGTCGCTTTTATTATGGTTTCATACGTGCTCGTGCAGTTTCGTGTTTCCTGTTTACAGGAATAGATTCCCCTGCTTTTGCTAACCCAAAACGCGGCATATTTACATATACACTTTCATATTGGCCTTTCTCAATCACATATGTTTCATGAAAAATACCAACTGTTTTAGTTTTGGAAGCTTTTAGATTGAAATTTTTCCATGCTTCTACATGTAAGGATGCATGGCGTGCATAATGTTCAAGGGCTTCAAATGACTTCCAATATTGAATTTGTAAAATGGTGCGACCGTTGAAGAAAGACTCTGTACCGAGAAAACCGAATTCTTTATTTTTATATAACTCTTTCAGCATTCCACTCATTGCCCCGGCCACTGGGAACCATTTCGAAACAGCGAATAGTTTATTAATGCGCATACCGATTACAAATACTACAAAGGAATCGTCCATCTGTGCAGTATAACGTCCATGTATTACAGGTTTCATCATTTATCCCTCTTTTATTATGGATTTAATATACTTAAATGAAGATCGTACATGTCCATTACATGTTGAGTTTGAAAGACATGAGCTGTTAAATAGGCGCCGTAAAAAATAGAGTGTAATAGTCTCACAATCTGTGAGGTGTCCATATTAAGCGTAATTTCTCCTGCGATTTTTCCTTCTTCTACGCAGTTTGCAAATAATTCATTTAAATTTGGAATGAGCTTTCGCACTTGTTCTTCTTTTTCTGGATATAATAGGTGAATTTCTGCATCGGTTAAATGAGGCATACAGGGATGCATTTTTTCTTCTGAGAGAAAGGCAATTAAGCTCAGCATCAGTCCAGGTTTTTCTTTTGCATACTCTGAAACTGCTTCAAACATATGGCGAAGTGCTGCCATTCCTTTTTTGTTCGTTTCTTGTAGTTCCAACATACAATTTGTTAACCATAACCTCATAAAATAAATAAGAATATCTTCTTTTCGAGAGAACATTTTAAAAAATGTAACCTTCGAAATTTCTACTCGGTCGCATAATTCTTCTACGTATACTTCTCGAAATGATTTCTCTCCAATGGTGTCTAATGCCGTGTGAAATAGCTTAATTTTTGTTCGGGCTTTTTTGATTTCCCGTAGTGGAATTTTTTTGTTCATAATATACCCCTTGTCGCTAAAAGTTAACTTATATTAATAAATTAACACGAGTTAACTTTTGGGTCAATTCATTAGTTTGATTTTTTAGAATTTTACCTCGCTAAATTAGAAAAAGATTTGATATGATGAAATTAGAAGAAATTGTAATATACTACTTGAATAATGGAGTGATAAATATGAAGAATAAACTAACAAAAGAAATAAACCTGGAAAAAATTAATTTATTAGAGATTACAAAAAATATCACAGAAAATCATAAAAATTTCGTTGTTTCGAATGTAAATAACCATTGTTTACGTATTGCAGTATTTACAGGTGAATACGATTGGCACTTCCATTCAAATTCTGATGAACTATTTATGGTATTAGAAGGAGAGCTATTGATTGATTTTCAAGATCGAGAAACGATTACTTTGAAGCCAAATGATACGTTACTAATTCCAGCTGGTACAATTCATAGAACGAGAGCATTAAAGCGCACGGTAAATCTTTGTTTTGAAAATTTAGAGGCCGATACAGTTATCGTGGAATAGGTATAAAGAATTGAGTATGAAAAGAATTCTTCCAAGCTAGCTTACAAGAAAATATATAGGTCTCACCTTTCGTATACTCGATATGTAATTAAGTGGTATAAATACAAGTTAAAAAAACGACATAAGAACCTCCTTTCTTTTAGGGGGGAACGAGAGCATCTAGCTGTGCATAGAAGCGGTCAGTGCCTTTTTCTGCCACATGCAAGATTCAAAATAAAAGGAGAAAGCGAGTAGAGGTCGTGTTGTATTCTTCATAGCAGCGACTTATATGTCAGGAAATTTTAAAAATGGATTCGTATAAATACTAATTTAGGGAGAACTTTAGGGGAATTATTAATTAAGGAAAAACCTTTGTGGTATAATATGGAATTGATGTTACTAATTTCAATAAATAATATTCATAATTAAGGATGACATATAAAATGAGAGAAAAGAGAATGGGTAGGACGTTTTTTAAATTCGTATTTACTGTTGCATGCACGGCTATGTTAAGTGCGTGTGGAATGAATGGGGTAGATGGGACGTGGGAATTGTCTCAAAATAAACAAAATCAATGTCCGGTATATTATAAATTTGAAACGGTTACAAAAAAGGAAGAGAAAAAGGAAGTTATTCATCATTTGGTAGAGATGTATACAAATAACCAGAAAGAACAAGATAAATATAAAGGGACATATAAACAAGAGAATAAAGGAGATTCATATATTCTTGATTATGGGAATTCCTTTACTTCAAAACAGCAAATGAAAAGAGACGGAGACAAGTTAGAAGTGTTTTTCAGTGATGTAGATAAACGATGTACATATAAGAAAGCATAAAAAAGAAGGTACTTTCTAAAGTACCTTCTTTTGGCATTTGTATTATGTTTAGCCCGCTTTAACGGGCAGTAAGACCCCGATTGGTTCAACTACCCATCAGTGGGGGATGAAGAAAGCCCTCACTGATGGAAGGTTCACTTTATTTTACAAACTGCAATTCTTTCGGGAACTTCGTTAAAATTTCTACGCCATCTTTCGTTACGTAAACATCATCTTCAATACGAACACCGCCTACATTTGGCACGTAAATACCTGGTTCAATTGTAAAGACCATTCCTTCTCGCAACGGCGAATTGTTATCTTCTTTTACGTCTGGATATTCGTGAACGCTAATGCCAAGTCCATGACCAAGGCGGTGCGGGAAGAAGTCGCCGTAGCCAGCATCTGCGATAATAGAACGGGCAGCACGGTCGATTTCACTAAATGTTGCGCCTGGTTTACATGATTCAATAGCATTTAATTGACCTTTTAATACAGTTTCATAAATGCGTTTTTGTTCATCTGAAATTTCGCCAAATGCAACTGTACGTGTAATATCAGAGCAATAACCGTCGATAATGACACCTAAATCAAATAGGACGAAATCACCGCGCTGCATTTTATTTGCACCTGGTACACCGTGTGGAAGCGCAGAGTTTGCACCTGTTAGTACCATTGTGTCAAAGGACATTTTATGAATACCTTTTTTCTTTAATTCATGCTCAATTGTTGCGAGTACTTCAAGTTCACTGCGATTCTCTTGAATGGCATTTACCCCAATTTCAACTGCATAATCAGCCATAGCAGCAGCTTCGCGTAAAATCGCAAGCTCTTTTTCGTCTTTAATTAAGCGAAGTTCACGTACTTTTTCTTCAGCTGATCTGAAAGTTGCTTTTGGGAATAATTGTGATAAGTGCTCGTAGCGTTCTACATTTAAGTGTTCTTTTTCAATTGCTACTGCACCTGCATCAATGCCACGTGCTTCAATTGCTTTTGCAATCATATCCCATGGGTTGTCTGTATCTGTATATCCAATAATTTCATGATTCCAGCCAGCGCTTTTCGCGTGCCCTTCTTCCATTTTTGGACAAATTAACATTGGTTCTTTTTCTTGGAATACAAATAGACCAAGTAGTCTTTCGTGCGGTTCACAGTGGAAGTTCGTCATATAGAAGACGCTCGGTGTAGAAGTTAAGAATGCAGCTTCGGTATTTTGTTCTTGGAGCCACTCTGTTAATTTTTCTAATCTAGTATTCATAGATTTGCACCTCCGAAATTTTGATTACATGTATAACTTTACATCGAGTGAAAGTGTTATGACAAGCGAATCGATGTTTGAAAAGACAGGAAATTGTGAAATCGTGTAGAATAAGAGGAGGAATATAAACAAAGGAGGAGTAAATAGATGGAAGTATCTTATCACGGTCATTCAGTTGTAAAGATTGAAACGAATGGAAAGGTTATTTTAATTGATCCATTTATTACAGGAAATCCGAAAACAAATTTAAAAGTAGAAGATATAACAGTGGATGCGATTATTCTTTCTCATGGTCATGGCGATCATGTTGGAGATACAGTAGCACTAGCGAAGAAACATAATGCAGTTGTTGTAGCACCATTTGAACTAGCAACATTTTTAGGATGGCAAGGAGTGAATACACATCCGATGCATATCGGTGGTTCGCATGTGTTTGATTTTGGAAAAGTGAAATTTACACAAGCATTCCATGGGTCTAGTTATATTGATGAAGAAAATCAGACAATTACATATACAGGAATGCCAGCCGGGATTTTATTTACCGCAGAAGAAAAAACAGTGTATCATGCGGGAGATACAGCTTTATTTTCTGATATGAAGTTAATCGGTTCTCTTAATAATATCGATTTAGCATTTTTACCAATTGGGGATAACTTTACAATGGGACCAGAAGATGCCGCGCTCGCAGCTGAATGGATTGGAGCGAAAGTTGTTGTGCCGATGCACTATAATACATTCCCAGTAATTGAACAAGATCCGCATCAATTTATAGGGAAACTAACGAGCGGTGTAGGAAAAGTATTAGAACCTGGGGAAGGCATTGAATTGTAAAAAAAGAAACCTTCATTTTGCGTCGCAAAGTGAAGGTTTTTATATGTGAGAAGGGTATAATGTAAAGGTTGTATTTGTTATATCATTGTTAGAGTGTGATGTACCTGTTTCTATTTCCTCTGTCTCGTTTAATGCTAGCGCTACTTTCTTTCCATCCACAAATGTTACCAATACCGCACCGATGATGTTTAAAACTTTTTTCATATCATATCGCTCCTTTTCTCTTATTTCTTGTTTTTATTGTACGATACGGAAATGAAACGAACCATCGAATGAGGTGACAAGGAAATTACATTATTGTAAGAAACTTGTCTAGATTTGTTATAAAAAAAATAGTACAGATATAGGAACAAAAAGTGTAACAGTTTTGAAAATATAGTATACTAAAAATACAACACACGAAGAATTTAGGGAAAAGAAAGTATGGTGAAATTAGTTGGCTACGAAACACAACCAAATTTTGGAGTATATCAACAGTTTGCCAATTGGGCATAAAATTTCTGTGCGCCAAATTGCAAAAGAGTTGAGCGTAAGTGAAGGAACGGCGTATCGTGCAATTAAAGATGCGGAAAATAAAGGATATGTAAGTACAATTGAACGGGTTGGGACAATTCGTATTGAACAAAAAAAGAAAGAAAATATTGAAAAGCTAACATTTGCGGAAGTTGTTAATATTGTTGATGGTCAAGTACTTGGCGGAAGAGAAGGTTTACATAAAACGTTAAATAAATTCGTAATTGGGGCAATGAAGCTAGAAGCGATGATGCGTTATACAGAAGCCGGAAACTTACTTATTATCGGAAACCGTACACAAGCACATCAATTAGCACTTGAAGAAGGAGCAGCTGTACTTATTACAGGTGGATTTGATACAGAAGAGCATGTGAAGAAATTAGCAGATGAGTTAAAGCTTCCAATTATTTCGAGCGGCTATGATACATTTACAGTAGCTACGCTTATTAACCGGGCTATTTATGATCAGCTTATTAAAAAAGAAATTGTTCTTGTTGAAGATATTTTAACACCAATTGAAAAGACGGTATGTTTACAGCCAAATGATACAGCGGAAAGATGGCATAAGTATAATGTAGAAACGATGCATGGCCGTTATCCGATTGTAGATGAAACAAATAAAGTGCTAGGTATTGTAACATCTAAAGATATGATTGGTGTAGCAAAAGATACACCAATTGAAAAAGTAATGACAAAACAGCCGATTACTGTAAACGGAAAAATGTCTGTTGCAGCAGCGGCACGTATGATGGTGTGGGAAGGGATTGAGCTTCTTCCTGTTGTCGACGATAGCAATACATTGCAAGGGATCATTAGTCGTCAAGATGTGCTCCAAGCACTCCAAATGATTCAGCGTCAGCCGCAAGTCGGAGAAACGATTGATGATATTGTAACAAATCAATTTATGAATCAGAAAGAAGCAAAACAAGATCATGCGTATCACTTTTCTGTTACGCCGCAAATGACAAATTCGATTGGAACTTTGTCGTACGGTGTATTTACAACAATCGTGACAGAAGCGACAAATCGTGTACTGCGCGCGCTGAAAAAAGGTGATGTAATTGTTGAAAGCTTAACCATTTATTTTGTAAAACCAGTTCAAATTGACAACGTTGTATCCGTCCATCCGAAAGTATTAGAAATTGGACGTAAATTTGGTAAGGTCGAAGTAGAAGTGCGTTATGAAGGTAGTGTTGTTGGAAAAGCATTACTTATGGTTCAATTGATTGATCGTTAAGAAGGGAGAGCTGTCAGTAATGGCAGTTTTTTATATAAATAAATATTCGAATTTCCTGTTATGTGGTATAATGGAAGAAAAAGGGAGGTTGTGTATGTGTTATTTGCTAGTATCTTTTTCGGAAGCATTGCACTTTTTTACTTTCTCATTATGATTCCAATTCAATACTCCTACATATCTGGTTTGAAAGAACGAATGAAAAGAACGGGCCTCACGCAAAATGAGTTATATGAAAAGATGTCATTTGAAGAAGAACAAGCGCATTTCAATTTGCAAGGAAGTTTGTTTAACTTGCCGTCTGCGCTTGTTGCGAGTTGTATATATAAATTGCGCCATCGTTAATCATAAAAGAAAAGCGTTCATCCTTTCAGTGAATATTGCTGAAAGGGTGAACGCTTTTTATTGAACTATAATGCCAAACTCACGCAAAGCAAGTGCTTGAAAAGTTTGCCTATCAATCGTTTGTTTAGATTTCTGTTTTTCTTTTGTTACCGTATACGTTTTGTCTGTTAGCGTAATGTGACCATCGTCTGTTCGTTTTGCAAGGAGTGGAGATTTATTAAATGGTGATTGTTCATGGTGGGTAATGATTTGTTGTGCGTTCTGTAAAGCTGTTTCATCAATTGGCGATGTGAAGAAGTCGTAGCCAATTTCTAACTTCCCGTCTTGATATTTTTCAAATGCGTATTCTCCGAAAGTTGTTTCTTTCTTTTGAATGCGGTATTCACCTGTTGAAGAAGTTACTGTTTCCCCAGTAAACGGAAGAGGTTGCAGAGCATGATGAGAACCGAAACCAACATCGATTAAGTACCGCTGCCCGTTATGATGCAGGATCGTTGCAAAGTGTGTTTGGATGAGCCGATTTTCTTCATTGCTAAAAACAGTTCCTCCAATTAAATGAACGTCAAATCCTAGTTCTTTTAAGGCGTAGTAAAATAAAGGATTCAGTTCATAGCAAACACCGCCGCGCCGGTTGTCTATAATCTTTCTTTTTAAATCTTCAAAGGTAAGATCAATGTTTTCTTTTTTGATAATGCTCATATTTTCAAATGGTATATGCTTCGCAAATTGAGATTGCAACGCACAAATATCTTCAAAAGTTACATCTTGCTTTTCATATTGAATACGGTTGAAAAAATCGTTTAGAAAGGTGTTCATTTCATCTCACCTCATTATTTTTGTAACTGCTCTGCCTCTTCAATCGCAAGTGGTAAGAAATGTTTATATTGGCGAATGCCATTATAAATACTAGCTCCGCCAACGATTATAAATAAAACACCAACGATAATACGAGCCGTTGAAACATCTAAAAAAAATTGATTCACGCCAAATAATGCAACAAATAATCCGAGTGCAATGGCTGATTTTCCAGCAAGCCATCCTTTCTCCATAGAACGGTTTGTGCGAAAATACTTTGTTTTGTAGAAGAGATACAACATAAATGTAACGATAATACAAAAGACTAATACTGGCATGACCTTAATCCCCCATCTATTTGTATGTTCTTTCTCTATTGTAATTCAATTCTCCACCTGTATGAAGTGTTTTGAGCTATAATAGGAATAAATTGGCCGAAAAGGAGATTTTACATATGCATGAGAAAATTTTAGGAGCAATTAAGCAATTTGATACAATTATTATCCATCGCCACGTTCGTCCAGATCCAGATGCATTAGGTTCACAGTGCGGACTTGGTACGATGCTGCAAGAGTCATTCCCAGAGAAAAAGATTTGCATGGTAGGGTATAATGAACCGTCTTTAGCATACTTACGCGTAATGGATGAAATTGATGATGCTACGTATGAAGAGGCACTTGTCATTGTTTGTGATACAGCAAACCAAGAGCGTGTTTGCGATCAGCGTTATACAAAAGGAAAGCAGTTAATTAAAATTGACCATCATCCGAATGAAGATCCATACGGTGATATTGTTTGGGTAGATACAACATCTAGTTCTACAAGTGAACTGATTTATGAATTTTATTTATATGGTAAGGATAAAGGATTAACGTTATCAAAAGAAGCGGCGCGTCTTATTTTAGCTGGTATAGTTGGTGATACAGGACGTTTCTTATTCCCAAGCACATCTGCAAAAACACTTCGTTATGCATCTGAGCTTGTAGGAATGGGCGTTGAATTCCCAGCATTATATGATGAAATGTATAAAACGAATGAGCGTATTGCACGTTTAAATGGTTACATCTTACAAAACTTTACGATGACTGAAGAAGGCGCAGCATACGTTAAGCTAACAAAAGAAGTATTAGAGCAATTTGGTGTGCTTCCGAATCAGGCTTCAGGAGTTGTTGGAGCTCTTGGAAATATTGAAGGATTAAAAGCGTGGGTTTTATTCTTAGAGGAAGAAGATGTGATTCGTGTTCGCCTTCGTTCAAAAGGTCCGGTTATTAATACGTTAGCAATGCGATATAACGGCGGCGGGCATCCGATGGCGTCCGGAGCAAAAGCTTTTTCTTGGGAAGAAGCAGATCGCATTTTTGCAGACTTACGTGAATTATGTAAATAAGAAGAAAGGTAGAGGGAGCTCTACCTTTCTTGTTTTATTTTGACGCTAATTTCCAGTATGGTATCAAATGAAACAGTTTCGATTTCAAATCGATAGACACGGTCGTAATATTTATATACTTTATTTTCAATAACCTTCTTTAGTAGTTCTTTATTGTTTGCGACGCTTTGAATGTTTTGGGTAAGCAAGTGACGGAGATCATCGCGAATGGAAGTTTGTAATGTTTCCACTGTTAGCGTGTCTAAATTGTATTTTTTGTAATTTGCAATCTCAATTTCAATTTCTTGAATGGTTAACAGTTTTTTGTTTTTTTCATTTTCTTTTTTTTGATCTTCCGTGAGTACACGTAAATCTTCGGTTAGTTTTTCTATTTGTGCTTCTTGTGTTTCAAGTGTTTTAGTTTGCTCTTCTTGAAACACGCCATATATGTACAAAAAAATAATCCAACTTAAAATACCACCAACCGCCGCACCGCCTAAAAATAATTTCCAGCGATTAGAGAGTGAACTTGGGACTTTCATACGTGATCCTGTGTAATCCATTTAATAATCGTGAATCCAGTTTGCATACCGCCCGTGGCAAAGAAAATAAGGAGAATTTGTTTCACAATATCTTTTGTATCTCCTCCAAAAAAGCTGCGTTCAAAGCTATAAAATGTATCGAAAGTTCCGCCAATGGCAGCGACGAGAGCCCAAATTCGTAAATTCTCTGCAAATTGTGTAATCATTGTGAGCGGTGGTTTTCCTACTAAAAAAGCACCAATTCCGCCAATTAATGAACCGCCAATCATAACACCAAGAGCAATAAAATAGCTTGTAATGAGAAGAGAGAAAAAGCTTTGGTTCACTTCCATCATCATTCTCCTTTCTTTTTCATGTATATGGACAAAGAAGGAGAAGTATGTTTTGATTTCACGTATAATAGGAAGTAGTCAAATAGGTAAAGAGAGGGTATAAAAGTGAAGTTTGTGCATTTACAATGTCAAACCGTTTATAGTTTATTGAAAAGTGCTTGTAAAATAGATGAGCTTGTTCATCAAGCGAAAGAACTTGGATTTTCGGCATTAGCAATTACAGATGAAAATGTGATGTATGGTGTTATTCCGTTTTATAAAGCTTGTAAAAAAGCGGGGATTCAGCCGGTTATCGGTTTAACAGCTTCCATATGGAATGAAGAAGAGGATCAGTCGTATCCGCTTGTTTTACTGGCTGAAAACGAAACTGGTTATCGGAATTTACTTAAAATTTCTAGCAGCATTATGACAAAGTCAAAAGATGGTATTCCTAAAAAATGGCTTGCGCATTATGCAGAAGGATTAATTGCGATTTCTCCAGGAAAAGATGGGGAAATTGAAAAGCTTTTATGGCAAGGAAAACATGAGGCTGCTGAGGAAGTAGCAAAGATGTATAAAAATATATTTGTTAGCTTTTATATAAGCGTGCAGCACCATGCCATTCAAGAGGAATTGTTGATTCAAGAAGAGCTTCTACCATTTGCGAAGCAGCTTGAGATTCCACTTGTGGCGACAAATGATATTCGTTATGTAAAACAAAGCGATGCAATTGTACAGGAATGTTTATTATCGGTTCATAGCGGGACGAAAATGACCGATTCGGAAAGGCCGCGTTTGCAGACTGATCAATATTATATGAAATCAGCTTCTGAAATGGAGGCGTTATTTGCTTCTATACCAGAAGCGATTCAAAATACATTCCGTATTGCTGAGCGCTGTCACGTAGAAATTCCGTTTCATACAAATCAATTGCCGAAGTTCCCGGTCCCAACAAATGAATCATCCGATCAATTTTTACGTCGCCTTTGTGAAGAAGGGTTGAAGATGCGATATGAAACAGTGACCGATGTGCATAAAGTGCGTTTAAATCATGAGCTGCATACTATTTCTCGGATGGGATTTAGTGATTATTTTCTTATTGTATGGGACTTTATGAAATACGCTCACGAGCAGCGCATTTTAACAGGACCAGGCCGTGGTTCGGCAGCTGGGTCACTTGTATCTTATGTGCTCGAAATTACAGACATTGACCCAATTCAATACAATTTACTATTTGAACGTTTCTTAAATCCAGAGCGCGTTACACTTCCTGATATTGATATTGATTTTCCAGATATTCGCCGCGATGAAATGATTCGTTATGTGAAAAATAAGTACGGAGAACTGCGCGTGGCTCAAATTGTAACGTTTGGAACACTTGCAGCAAAAGCGGCAATTCGTGATATTGCAAGAGTAATGGGACTGCCGCCAAATGAAATTGATATTTTTTCAAAACATATTCCGTCTAAAGTTGGGATTACATTAGAAGAAGCTTACACAGAATCGCCATCATTACAAAGTTATTTACAAAGTAATCTAATTTTTCAAAGGGTATTTGATATTGCAAAGCGTGTAGAAGGTTTGCCGCGTCATACGTCTATTCATGCAGCCGGAGTGATTATGAGCGAAGAGCCGCTTACAAATAGTGTTGCCATTCAAGGCGGCCATGATGATGTATATGTCACACAATACCCAGCAGAAGTATTAGAAGAACTGGGTCTATTAAAAATGGACTTTCTTGGTCTGCGTAATTTAACATTGCTTGAAAATATTCGCATATTTATTGTAAAGACAACAGGGAAAAGTTTAGATATACGGAAATTGCCTCTTCAAGATGCCAACACATTTGCACTGCTTGGACGAGGAGATACGACAGGGATTTTTCAGCTTGAATCAAGCGGAATGCGGAATGTTCTGCGTTCGTTAAAGCCGAATGAATTTGAAGATATCGTTGCAGTTAACGCATTATATCGACCAGGACCGATGGAGCAAATCCCAGTTTTTATTGATTCCAAACATGGGAAACGTACCATTCATTATTTGCATCCTGATTTGAAACCAATTTTAGAAAATACGTATGGAGTTATCGTTTATCAAGAACAAATTATGCAAATTGCCTCTCGTTTAGCAGGATTTTCTCTTGGTGAGGCTGACTTATTACGCCGCGCCGTAAGTAAGAAAAATCGTGATATTTTAGACGAAGAGCGTACGCACTTTGTGAAAGGGTGCTTGCAAAATGGATATGATGAAGAAACTGCCCAGCAAATTTATGATTTAATTGTTCGATTTGCCAATTATGGCTTCAACAGAAGTCATGCAGTTGCTTATAGTATGATTGGATATCAGCTTGCTTATTTAAAAGCGAATTATCCGCTTCAGTTTATGACAGCATTATTATCAAGTGCAATTGGAAATGAAGAGAAGATTGTACAATATGTTCGGGAAACGAAGCGGAAAGGGTTCCGCGTTTTACCGCCGTCTCTTCATAAGAGCAGTTATGAGTTTCAAGTAGAAGGAAATACAATTCGATATAGTTTACTTGCGATTCGCAATGTAGGGATGGCGACAGTAAATGCTTTAATTGAAGAAAGAAATAAAAAACCATTTCAAGATTTATTTGAGTTTTGTTTGCGCATGCCAGCGAAATTTGTGACAGAGCGTAATTTAGAAACGATGATTTGGGCCGGTTGTTTTGATGATTTTAACGTTTCGCGTTCAGCCTTATTTAACAGTATTAAAGGTGCGTTAGAATATGCGAGCTTAGCGCGGGAAATTGGTGAGGAGCTTGTACCGAAATCAGAGTATGCACAAGAGGCAGAGCTATCTTTTACCCAGCAATTAAATAAAGAAAAAGAAGCGCTAGGCTTTTACTTAACAAGTTACCCAACCGCACAGTACGCAAAGCTTGGTAAGGAATTGGAAATCCCAACACTTGCAGGTGCGATGAAGCAGCAAAGAAAAGTACAACGGGTAATTGTATATTTGACAAATATAAAAGTAATTCGAACGAAAAAATTACAGAAGATGGCGTTTATCACGTTTTGTGATCAAAATCACGAAATGGAAGGAGTTGTATTTCCAGAAACATATATCCATTTTAAAGAGCGGTTACAAGAAGGAGAAATTGTTTTAATAGAAGGAACAATTGAACAGCGAAACAATAAGTTGCAATGGATTGTAAATGGCTTGTACCCATTAGAGAAAATGGATACTTATGAAGAAATGAAAGACGCTTCTATTTACGTGAAAATACCATCACAGTATGAAAAAAGGCTGTTAAACAATGTCACAAAAATATTGTTTAACTATTCAGGTTTTGCGAAAGTACTAATTTATTATGAAAAAGAGCATAAGATGGTACAATTATCTCGTAGCTTATCCATTCATCCAAGTGAAGAATGTTTACAAGCGCTTTATGAGATAGTCGGAAAGGAAAATGTCGTTGTAAAAATATAATGGACAATTTCCTACTATTTCGATTATAGTAGTAATAGCGTTCGTGGTCAGACCACCTTGGAGAATGAATAACATTATGCAGCAAGAAAATATGAGGAGAGTGGATCGTTTGTCAACACTTCGTGAAGAAGCACTTCACATGCATAGAGTGCATCAAGGAAAACTAGAAACAGTATCAAAAGTAAAGGTAGAAAATGCAAAAGATTTAAGTCTTGCGTATTCTCCAGGGGTTGCAGAACCATGTAAGGTTATTTATGACGATAAGAGCAAGGTATACGAATATACAATGAAGGGCAATATGGTAGCAGTTGTAACAGATGGAACGGCTGTATTAGGTCTTGGAAATATTGGACCGGAGGCATCACTTCCTGTTATGGAAGGTAAAGCTGTATTATTTAAGAGTTTTGCTGGTGTAGATGCATTTCCAATTGCTTTAAATACAAATGATGTAGATAAAATTGTTGAAACTGTAAAATTAATGGAGCCAACTTTTGGCGGCGTAAACTTAGAAGATATTGCAGCACCAAATTGCTTTATTATTGAAGAGCGTTTGAAAAAAGAAACAAATATTCCTGTATTCCACGATGACCAACACGGAACAGCAATTGTAACAGTAGCGGGTCTTGTGAATGCGTTAAAGCTAGTTGGAAAGAAAATGTCTGATATTAAAGTTGTTGCAAATGGTGCTGGGGCAGCAGGTATTGCAATTATTAAACTTTTATATCGCTACGGTGTACGCGATATTATTATGTGCGATACGAAAGGCGCGATTTTTGAAGGGCGCTCTGTCGGTATGAACGCTGTGAAAAATGAAGTGGCAAAATACACGAATAAAAATCGTGTAGAAGGTTCATTAGCAGAAGTGATTCAAGGTGCAGATGTGTTCATCGGTGTATCTGTAGAAGGCGCATTAACGGAAGAAATGGTTCGTACTATGAACCAAGATGCAATTATCTTTGCGATGGCGAATCCAAATCCAGAAATTATGCCAGATATGGCAAAAGCAGCTGGAGCAGCAGTTGTAGGTACGGGACGCTCAGATTTCCCAAACCAAGTAAACAACGTATTAGCTTTCCCTGGTATTTTCCGTGGTGCTCTTGATGTACATGCAACGCAAATTAACGAAGAGATGAAAGTGGCAGCAGTACAAGCTATTGCTGAACTTGTATCAGAAGAAGAGTTAAGTGCTGATTATATTATTCCAGCTCCATTCGATGTACGCGTAGCACCACAAGTAGCAGCGTATGTTGCAAAAGCTGCAATGGAAACAGGTGTTGCTCGCCGTCAAGTTGATCCGAAGGAAGTAGCTGAAAGAACGAGAAATCTAGCGATTATCGGCAAAGAATAAGCGAGGAATGTTCATTGACATCATCACAAACAAAAGTATATCTAGAAATAGTGAAAAAAATTCGTTTTATCATACAAGAGGATGGATTGAAGGCGGGCGACCGCCTACCGTCTGAACGTGAGCTAAGTGCACGTTTAAATGTTGGACGCTCATCTGTTCGCGAAGCGCTCAGGTCGTTAGAACTGGTAGGTCTAATTGAAACGCGGCGCGGTGAAGGGACGTTCATTCGAAATTTTTATGAAAACGGTCTGGTGCAATTAATTGCACCGTTCTTATTACAAGATGAAAAGACGCGGCGGGATTTGTTGCAAATGAAAGAATTGCTTGAAAAAGATGCGATTCGTGTTTTATGTCAAACACAGACAGGGAACTGTTTGGAAGCATTTCATGAAATTTTTTCCGATGAACAATCATCTATCGCAGTATTTCATCAAACCTTTTTAAAAACGCTTGTAGAACAAGTTGATAATTATTTAATGTATCGTGTTTGGATGATTGTACATGACTACGCTTCAACGCTTTCTTGTGATGTTCATTTAAACGCGCGCGAGTTACATGAAAAGCTATATATAGCATTACAGAATAAACAAGAACAAACAGCATTAGAGCTTTATGATGCAATAATGGGAAATATACAGTTTCATTTGTAATTTTATACAAAATTTGTCGAAATAACCATGACACGTTCCGACACAAATTCTACAAGATAACGTTTAAAGTTAAACGTAAAGAGACGAGTTATAAGGCAAATTGAGAAAATAAGGCTAACACCAATTGATTTAGGTGTTAGCCCCATTTTCTTACTCGTTAACCTTAGCTCTTTTATCACCTAAAGGAGGGTCAAACTTTGCTACGAGATTTATTCCTAAAGAAGAAAAAGTATGCTGCAATTCCTTCAGAGCAGGTACGAAAAGATGTACCGGACGGTGTCATGACAAAATGTCCGAAATGCAAAAAAATCATGTATACGAAAGAACTTCTGAAAAATTTAAAAGTATGTGTTAACTGTGGCTATCATCACCCGATGAATGCATGGGAACGTCTTGAAAGTTTGTTAGATGAAAATTCATTTCGTGAATATGACAAAGAAATGATTTCGGCAAACCCGCTTCAATTCCCTGGCTACGAGGAGAAACTTGAGAGTGATCGTAAAAAAACCGGATTAAATGAAGCGGTTGTGACAGGAGAAGGAACGATCGAGGATATGCTTGTTGTTGTTGCGGTTATGGATTCAAGGTTTCGAATGGGAAGCATGGGCTCTGTTGTAGGTGAAAAAATTGCGCGTGCTGTTGAAAAAGCATATGAAATGAAAGCGCCGTTTCTTATTTTTACTGCATCAGGCGGAGCGCGTATGCAAGAGGGTATTTTAAGCTTAATGCAAATGGCGAAGACAAGTATAGCTTTAAAAAAACATAGCAATGCAGGTGGTTTATTCATTTCAATTATGACACACCCAACGACAGGCGGAGTTTCTGCGAGCTTTGCTTCACTTGGTGATTACAATCTAGCAGAACCTGGTGCATTAATTGGGTTTGCCGGTCGTCGTGTAATTGAACAGACGGTTCGTGAGAAATTGCCAGAGGATTTCCAAACGGCAGAGTTTTTATTAGAACACGGACAATTAGATGCAGTTGTGCATCGCAATGATATGAGAGACACGCTCCGTAAGATTTTAGAAGTTCATCAAGGGGAGGAAGTGGTGTCATGGCAGAATTAGAATTCGAAAAACCAGTTGTTGAGCTAAGAAATAAAATTAGCGAGTTAAAAGAGTATACGAAAAACAGTCAGATGGACTTCAGTGAAGAGATTCGTATCTTGGAAGGCAAATTAGAGCATTTAGAAGAAGAAATATACGGTAACATGAAAGTGTGGGACCGTGTTCAAATTGCGCGTCATGCGGAAAGACCGGCAACGCTGGATTACATCCAGCACTTATTTACTGATTTTTTTGAGTGTCACGGAGATCGATTATTTGGCGATGATGCAGCAATTGTCGGCGGGATTGCGAAATATAACGGGATGCCTGTTACAGTAATTGGTCATCAGCGCGGGAAAGATACGAAAGAAAATATTCGCCGTAATTTCGGAATGCCTCATCCAGAAGGGTATCGCAAAGCGCTGCGCCTTATGAAGCAAGCTGAAAAATTTAATCGCCCAATCATCTGTTTTGTTGATACAAAAGGTGCATATCCAGGAAAGGCAGCTGAAGAGCGTGGACAAAGTGAAGCAATTGCGCGCAATTTATTTGAAATGGCTGGACTGACTGTACCTGTTATT
The DNA here is from genome assembly GCF_900116295.1 of Bacillus sp. 103mf. Taxonomy (GTDB): domain Bacteria; phylum Bacillota; class Bacilli; order Bacillales; family Bacillaceae_G; genus Bacillus_A; species Bacillus_A bruguierae. The sequence goes on along the minus strand of NZ_FPAF01000001.1, from coordinate 1,156,526 downwards.
TGTATTGTAATTGGTGAAGGTGGAAGTGGCGGTGCGTTAGGACTTGGTGTAGGTAATTATGTATACATGCTAGAAAACTCCACATATTCGGTTATTTCGCCTGAAGGAGCAGCGGCAATTCTTTGGAAAGATGCTACGAAATCAAAAGAAGCTGCAGAAACGATGAAAATCACAGCGGCTAATTTGAAAGAATTAGGTGTCATTGATGAAATTATTCCAGAAGCTCGCGGCGGTGCACATCGCGACGTAGTGAAGCAAGCGGAATATATAAATCGTACTCTGCAAAAAACGTTCCAACAATTGGAAGGTGTTTCGAAAGAGCAGCTAATCGAAAATCGCTATAAAAAATATATGAAAATTGGGCAAGTTTCGTTTTCAAACGCTTCCATTGGGGTAAAATAGAAAAAGCGTGCGTTCCATCTCGCGAATGCACGTTTTTCTTATGAAAAGACACATCTTCTCCATTGTAATTTTATATTTCTTCATGTTATTTTATTATAAGGCAAATAATCTTTATGAGGTGAGTACTAATGAAACGTATTGGTGTTTTGACAAGTGGTGGAGATTCACCTGGAATGAACGCTGCTATTCGTGCAGTTGTTCGTAAAGCAATATATCATGATTTAGAAGTGTATGGTATCTATCATGGATACGCAGGATTAATTTCTGGTCATATTGAAAAATTAGAATTAGGTTCTGTAGGCGATATTATTCATCGCGGTGGAACAAAATTATATACAGCAAGATGTCCTGAGTTTAAAGAGCTAGAAGGGCAATTAAAAGGGATTGAACAATTAAAGAAATTTGGTATTGAAGGACTTGTTGTTATTGGTGGGGATGGTTCTTACCAAGGTGCGAAGAAATTAACAGAGCATGGTTTCCCATGTGTTGGTGTACCTGGCACAATCGATAATGATATTCCTGGTACAGATTTCACAATTGGTTTTGATACAGCTTTAAATACTGTTATCGATGCAATTGATAAAATTCGTGATACAGCTACATCCCATGAACGTACATATGTAATTGAAGTAATGGGTCGCCATGCAGGTGATATCGCATTATGGGCTGGTTTAGCAGACGGTGCAGAAACAATCTTAATTCCAGAAGCAGAGTATGATATGGGAGATGTAATCGCTCGTCTAAAACGCGGTAGTGAACGCGGTAAGAAACATAGTATTATCGTTGTAGCTGAAGGTGTTGGCAGCGCGATTGAAATCGGTAAACAAATCGAAGAAGCGACTAATTTTGATACGCGTGTTACAGTATTAGGTCACGTACAACGCGGAGGATCTCCGAGTGCGATGGATCGTGTGTTAGCGAGTCGTCTTGGTGCAAGAGCAGTCGAGCTTTTATTAGAAGGAAAAGGTGGCCGTTGCGTAGGTATTCAAGATAACCAACTTGTTGATCATGATATTATTGAAGCATTAGCGAAAAAACATGAAATTGATGCAGAGATGTATCAATTATCAAAAGAATTATCTATCTAATTGTTGTAATGTTAAGTTAATGGTAACGTTTTCATAAATATTCGGAGGTGCGGTATGCGCAAAACTAAAATTGTATGTACAATCGGTCCCGCTAGTGAAAGTATTGAGAAATTAGAACAATTAATCGAAGCAGGTATGAACGTTTGTCGTTTAAACTTCTCTCATGGTAGTCATGAGGAGCATGGATTACGCATTAAAACGATCCGTGAGGCTGCAAAGAAAACAGGTAAAACGGTAGCAATCTTACTTGATACAAAAGGTCCAGAAATTCGTACACATGACTTTGTAGACGGACAAGCTGAACTAAAAACAGGTGCAGAAGTTGTTATTTCTACAGAGCAAGTGTTAGGAACTGCTGAAAAATTCTCTGTAACTTATGCAGGACTTTATGACGATGTAGACCCAGGTTCTCGCATTCTAATTGATGACGGTCTTATTGAGTTAGAAGTAATCGAAAAAGCAAACGGTGATATCCGCACAAAAGTATTAAACAGCGGTATGGTAAAAAATAAAAAAGGTGTAAACGTACCAAACGTAAGTATTAAACTTCCTGGTATTACAGAAAAAGATATTCAAGATATCGTCTTCGGTATCGAGCAAAGCGTTGACTTCATTGCAGCTTCTTTCGTACGTAAAGCATCTGACGTATTAGAAATTCGTGAGCTATTAGAAGCGCACGGCGCAGGACACATTCAAATTATTCCGAAAATCGAGAACCAAGAAGGTATCGATAATATCGATTCTATCCTAGAAGTTTCTGATGGTTTAATGGTAGCGCGCGGTGACATGGGTGTAGAAATTCCACCAGAAGAAGTACCGTTAGTACAAAAACGTCTAATCAAAAAATGTAACGTATTAGGAAAGCCAGTTATCACTGCAACGCAAATGTTAGATTCTATGCAACGTAATCCTCGTCCGACACGTGCGGAAGCAAGTGACGTAGCGAACGCTATTTTCGATGGTACAGATGCAATCATGCTTTCTGGTGAAACGGCAGCAGGTTTATATCCAGTTGAAGCAGTGAAAATGATGGCGAATATTGCATTACGTGTTGAAAAATCACTGCAATATGAAGATATGTTCCAAAAACGTCTACAAGAGCAATCTTGCACAATTACAGATGCAATTAGCCAATCTGTTGCACATACAGCAATCGCACTTGACGTAGCGGCAATCGTAGCTCCTACAGAAAGCGGTTATACTGCAAAAATGATTTCTAAATATCGTCCGAAATCTCCAATTGTAGCTGTAACATCTAATGAGCAAGTATGTCGTCGTCTTGCACTATCTTGGGGTGTGCAAGCGTATATGGCGGAAGAAAAAGCGAAATCTACAGATGAAATGTTAGAAACTGCAATTCAAACAGCTATGGATGCAGAGATGATCGGTCTTGGTGATACAGTTGTAATCACTGCTGGTGTACCACTTGCTGAAACTGGTACAACAAACTTAATGAAAATTCATGTTGTTGGCGAACAAATCGCTAAAGGACAAGGAATTGGCCGTAAAACAGCAAAAGGTAAAGTTGTTGTAGCTAAAACAGCTGAGGAAGCATTAGCGAACGTAACAGAAGGTTCTATTCTTGTTACAGTAAGCACTGATAAAGATATGATTCCTGCGATTGAAAAAGCAGCAGCACTTGTTGTAGAAGAAGGCGGATTAACAAGCCATGCAGCAGTTGTTGGTGTATCAATTGGCATTCCAGTTATCGTTGGTGTAACAACTGCAACTGCTACGCTAAAAAGCGGCCAAGAAGTAACAGTTGATGCGGCGCGTGGAATTGTATATAATGGACATGCGGAAGTGCTATAAGTAATAATATGTGGGGAAGGATGTAAATCCTTCTCTTTTTTTTACAAAATTTGAAAATAAGAAGATTTAGAAAAAGAGGTGAGAGGAATGAAAGTGTTTCTCTTCTTGTTTATTTTAATTCCAGCGTTAGAAATTACAATGTTAATCGGATCGAGTCAATGGATTGGGTTATGGCCGACATTTTGTGTTATTATACTAACGAGTATAATTGGAGCATATATAGCAAAGCGACAAGGGTTAGCAGTATGGAGAGATATTCAATATCGGTTCAGTAGAGGTGAACTTCCAGGTGATGCTGTATTGGATGCGATTTGTATTTTTGCAGGTGGTATACTTCTAATGATACCTGGCTATATAACAGATTGTGTAGGAATAATTTTATTGATTCCAGCAGCGAGAAAACCAGTGAAATATATGGTAATCAAATGGATGGAACGAAAAATAAATCGAAACAATACAATTATTGTGCAAAAATAACGCTTGAGAGAGAAAAACTCTTCAAGCGTTATTTTTTGTCGGAAAAACAGGTGAATATTTATTCATTTGTAGAAAAATGAAGGAAAATATAGTATTTTTATTCATTTTTATAAATAAAAAAACAAGGAGGGACTTCTCCTTGTTTTAGGTGGTGTAGCTATTACCCTTTTATAAACTTCCAAAGATCTTTAAATACATTTGCTTTATGCAATGTATTTAATAAAACGAGTGTTACAGGACCAATAATTAATCCTAAAAAACCAAATAGTTTAAATCCGATAAATAAAGAAAATAATGTTGGCAGTGGATCAAGTCCAATGTTAGATGATAATACCTTTGGCTCCATTAATTGACGCTGCACGATGACAACGATATATAAAATAAGTAAACCAAGTGCGAAGGCGGTATCTCCTGTAAAGAATATATAAATAATCCATGGAACGAAAACAGCTCCTGTTCCTAAGTATGGAAGTAAATCCACAAATCCTGTAACAAGGGCGATTGTAATTGCGTACGGTACACGCAAAATTAATAGTCCAATTAGAACGATAATGGTCGTCATGGATATGAGTGTAAATTGTGCTTTCACAAATCCAAATAAAGCTTTTCGTAAATCCACAAAAATTGTTTTTCCATAACCGTGTAATCGATTAGGTAATAACTTTTCGATTTTACAGGCAAGGCGGTGCCAGTCAAAGCTAATAAAGAAAGTGGCTAACAAGACGAATACGAGAACAGTTAAGGTGGTTGGAAGAGCGCTAATGAAATTTGTTAATCCGCTTATAATGGCTGTCAAAATAGATTTCATTTGCTGTGTTGCTTCTGTACCGAGATTTTGAATGTTTGTTGTAATCGTGCTTTGTTGTGTTGCACCGAGATGCTTAAACTTAGAAATCAAATCGTTGTAGAGTGGCATAATATTGGTAAGTGCAAATTCCTGTAAATACTGAACTAGAGCCGGGAATTTTTCTGGTACGATTTGTAACAAATATGTTGTTGCGGAAATTGCTTCTGTTACAAGATACGTAACGAGCCCGACGATGGCGCCAAAAACAAGAACGAGGCTAATAAATACAGACAAAGCACGAGGGAATCGTAGTTTTTGATCAAGAAAGTTTACAACTGGATTGATTAAATATGCAATTGCAAAAGCGATAATAAATGGATAGACAAGACTTGATATATACAACAGCGCGTATACTCCTAATATAGTTGCTGCAATAACAAAGAGAAGTCGAAGTGCTATGTAGAGTGAATTTCGACTCAAAGGTGTTTTCCCTCCTCTGCAAAAAATGTTACGTATGAGCGAAGCTTGTGTAATGATTAACTTGAAAATATACATCAAATAATGAGGTGCTTCATGCCTCTTCTGTAAATGGTATGGTATGATGTAATATAGATTTTTTCTTTTTTATTTTACCTTTTTCTTATAAGAAAGAAAAGGAAAGTAATCACTTTTGGTATAAGTGGAAACGATTCTCTATTTGAAGAGCGAATTCCTCTTTTTATTTCAGAAAGGGGACATATTTGAGAGCTCTTCATTATTTTCAGAAAGGATGCGACATCATGATTAGTCAGTCGACTTTATTTTTATTCATACTTCTTGTCATCGGACTTATCGCGAAAAATCAATCTTTAACAGTAGCGGTTAGTGTTCTATTTTTACTAAAGTGGACGTTTTTAGGAGACAAAATTTTCCCTTATTTGCAAACGAAAGGAATTAACCTTGGGGTTACCGTTATAACAATTGCGGTCCTTGTCCCAATTGCAACAGGAGAAATTGGATTTAAGCAGCTTGTAGAGGCGACAAAATCTTATTATGCTTGGATTGCTCTCGCTTCAGGAATTGCTGTGGCGCTTATTGCCAAAGGTGGTGTACAACTTTTAGCGCACGATCCGCACATTACAACTGCTCTTGTGTTTGGAACAATTCTTGCGGTAGCACTATTTAATGGAGTGGCGGTAGGACCGTTAATTGGAGCAGGAATTGCATACGCTGTGATGAACATTATACAGCTGTTTAAATAAAAAAATTTATTTTAATATAAAATTTTCGAATTCTTTCCATTCACAAAAGTCAGATAATTGTTTATAATGTATGTAAGGCACTTCTTCGAGTTACATAACAGCATAGACCTACACCAGATAAAATAAAAATAACATGAAATAATTTTGTTAATATTGTTTTATGCTGTTTTTATAGGAAAGCTCTCCGAAATTATATTTCCTCACTATGTGTCGTTTTAGGCGTGGGGGTTCGGGGAGAAGCTCACGCCCATGCTACATAGTGTGGGACGATAGATAGATGTAAAAATGGTAATGATTGTGCCATTGTGTATTTCACTTGTTTAAGAGGTGAACGGGTGCTCATTCACTTTCTTGAACAGTGGAACACACATTTAATTGAGAAAAAGTATTAGGTTGGGGAGAAATTTCGAGGAAAAGGAGAGATTATAATGACTGTTATTCGAGGTTTAGAAGGGGTAGTAGCAACAACATCATCTGTAAGCTCTATTATTGATGATACATTAACTTATGTGGGATATAATATTGATGATTTAGCTGAAAATGCTACATTTGAAGAAGTTGTATATTTATTATGGCATCGCAAACTTCCAAATGAAGTAGAATTAGAGGAATTAAAAACACAGTTAGCCGAGCATGCGGCAGTGCCAAAAGATATTTTGGAATATTTACAACACACAAATTTAACAGTTGCGCATCCAATGTCAGTTTTACGTACAGCAATTTCCATGCTATCATTGTATGATGAAAGTGCTGAATTAATGGATGAGGCATCTAATTATTTGAAAGCGGTTAAACTACAGGCGCAAGTTGCAACTCTTGTTGCAGCATATGCGAGAATTCGCAAGGGGTTACCTGTTATCGAGCCTCGTAAAGATTTATCATTAGCTGCAAACTTTATATATATGTTAAATGATCGTGAGCCAAATGAAGTTGAAATTGAAGCGTTTGATAAAGCGCTTGTACTTCATGCGGATCATGAATTAAATGCATCTACTTTCACAGCACGTGTTTGTGTGGCTACACTTTCTGATGTATATTCCGGTATTACAGCAGCAATTGGTGCTTTAAAGGGACCACTTCATGGCGGAGCAAACGAAAACGTAATGAAGATGCTAATGGAAATTGGCGAAGAAGAAAATGTAGAATCATATATTCATAATGCACTTGACAATAAAGTAAAAATTATGGGCTTTGGTCATCGTGTATACCGCAATGGTGATCCACGTGCAAAACATTTACGTGAAATGTCTAAGCGATTATGCGTGCTAACAGGACAAGAGAAGTGGTATAATATGTCTATTAAAATTGAAGAGCTTGTAACTTCAGCAAAACATCTTCCACCAAATGTAGATTTTTATTCTGCATCTGTGTACCACTGCTTAGGAATTGATCATGATCTATTTACACCAATCTTTGCAGTCAGCCGTATGTCTGGTTGGTTAGCTCATATTCTAGAACAATATGAAAATAACCGCCTAATCCGTCCGCGTGCAGACTATACTGGTCCGATTAACCAACGCTATATACCAATCGGACAAAGAATATAATGCGCTTTCATTAATCTGACTTTTTCGCAAAGATATAATGATTGAAATATTTAGACTTGAATTATGATTTGAACTGAGGGATTTATCCCTCAGTTTCATATATATGAAATTTCAAACATGGGGGTAATCACATTGACTACAGGAGAAAAAATTACCGTAACGAATGGTGTTATGAATGTACCTAACAATCCAATCATTCCTTTTATTGAAGGAGACGGAATTGGACCAGATATTTGGGCAGCAGCATCTCGTGTGTTAGAAGCAGCTGTTGAAAAAGCATATAATGGCGAGAAGAAAATTGTTTGGAAAGAAGTGCTTGCAGGGGAAAAAGCATTTAATCAAACAGGTGAGTGGTTACCAGAAGAAACGTTAGAATTGATTCGCGAATATTTAATCGCAATTAAAGGACCGTTAACAACTCCTGTTGGTGGCGGAATTCGTTCTTTAAACGTAGCACTTCGTCAAGAATTAGACTTATACGTATGTTTACGTCCTGTTCGCTATTTTGATGGGGTTCCTTCTCCTATTAAGCGTCCGGAAGATACTGATATGGTGATTTTCCGTGAAAATACGGAGGATATCTACGCTGGTATTGAATATGCGCAAGGTTCTGAAGAGGTTCAAAAGCTTCTTGCGTTTTTACAAAATGAAATGGGTGTAAAGAAAATCCGTTTCCCAGAAACTTCTGGACTTGGTATTAAACCAATTTCTGAAGAAGGTACAAAGCGTCTTGTTCGCGCTGCGATTCAATATGCAATTAATGAAAAACGTTCTTCTGTTACATTAGTTCATAAAGGTAACATTATGAAATTTACAGAAGGAGCTTTCAAAAACTGGGGTTATGAAGTAGCAGAACAAGAATTTGGCGACAAAGTATTCACTTGGGCTGAATATGATCGAATTGTTGAGAAAGAAGGAAAAGATGCTGCGAATAAAGCGATGGCAGATGCAGAAGCGGCTGGAAAAATCATCGTAAAAGATTCAATTGCAGATATTTTCTTACAACAAATCTTAACACGTCCACGCGAGTTCGATGTTGTAGCAACAATGAACTTAAATGGCGATTATATTTCTGATGCACTTGCAGCACAAGTTGGAGGCATCGGTATTGCACCGGGTGCTAACATTAACTATGTTACTGGGCATGCTATTTTTGAAGCGACACATGGTACAGCTCCAAAATATGCAGGTTTAGATAAAGTAAATCCATCTTCAGTTCTTCTTTCAGGAGTATTGATGTTAGAACATTTAGGATGGAATGAAGCGGCGAATTTAATTACTAATTCTGTAGAAAAAACGATTGCTTCAAAAGTGGTAACATATGACTTCGCACGCCTTATGGAAGGTGCAACTGAAGTGAAATGTTCCGAATTTGCTGATGCCCTTATTAACAATATGGACGCAGCAATTATTAAAAACGCATAATTCAAAGTGGGGGAGAAATTATGACAATCAAACGCAAAAAAGTTTCAGTCATCGGTGCAGGATTTACAGGGGCAACAGCAGCATTCTTATTAGCACAAAAAGAATTAGCAGACGTTGTATTAGTGGACATTCCGCAACTTGAAAATCCAACAAAAGGGAAAGCGTTAGATATGTTAGAAGCAAGCCCTGTACAAGGTTTCGATGCTAATATTATTGGCACATCTGATTACGCAGATACAGCTGATTCTGACGTAGTAATTATTACGGCAGGTATCGCTCGTAAGCCAGGGATGAGCCGTGATGATTTAGTAGCAACAAACTCTAAAATTATGAAAAGTGTAACGCAGGAAATTGCGAAATATTCTCCGAATACAATTATTATTGTATTAACAAATCCAGTTGATGCAATGACATATTCTGTATTTAAAGAAGCTGGATTCCCGAAAGAGCGCGTTATCGGTCAATCTGGTGTATTAGATACAGCTCGTTTCCGTACATTTATTGCACAAGAATTAAATCTATCTGTGAAAGATATTACAGGATTTGTTCTTGGTGGACACGGTGATGAGATGGTGCCGCTTGTTCGTTATTCTTATGCAGGTGGTATTCCGCTTGAAACATTGATTTCGAAAGAACGCCTAGATACGATTGTTGAACGCACTCGTAAAGGCGGCGGTGAAATTGTAAATCTATTAGGAAACGGTAGTGCATACTATGCACCAGCTGCTTCTTTAGTAGAGATGGCTGAGGCGATCTTAAAAGACCAACGCCGCGTTTTACCGGCTATTGCATACCTTGAAGGTGAATATGGCTATAGCGATCTTTACTTAGGTGTTCCAGTTATCCTTGGTGGTAACGGAATCGAAAAGATTATTGAATTAGATCTTCTTCCGGAAGAAAAAGAAGGATTAGATCGTTCTGTAGAATCTATACGCAGTGTAATGAAAGTTCTTGCATAAAAAAGAAGGAAAAAGATTCGGGGTTCCCGAATCTTTTTCCACTATTAGAAGGATGTTTTTGTAAAATAATTTGAAAGCGTTAACAAAGAGGTATCCTACAATATAACACGTAGACTTGTAGCGAATGTTCTCTCGTCTTTATAAAGATTCGTATAATATATCACTTCGAGTAGGATAATGAAAATATCGATCGGAGGGATTGTATCATGTTAAAGAAAAGAAGCAAATTAGGTCGTAAAATGGATGAAATTACATTAGGGGAAAAGTTATCCGTTACAGAGAAAATAGAAGACAAAGATTTGTTATTATATTTAGGATTAACGAATGATTCGAATCCGTTATATATTCAGCATGATTACGCATCCCAAACTCCGTATGAAAAACCAATTGTACCAACTATTATGTTAACGGGGATTGTTACAACTGCAGTTACAAAGTACTTACCTGGTCCAGGAAGTCACGTTGTAAGACAAGAACTCGAATTTGTAAAGCCTGTATATCACTACACAACGCTCCAAATTCATTTTGAAGTTGTTTCCGTTTACCCAGAAGATCATTTCATTGAAATGCAAATGGTTGCGTACAATGAACAGGAAGAAGAAGTAATAAAAGGGTTACTAACAGTAGCACCGCCGCATCATTTAACGACGATATTTGAAAGATCTCTTGATAATTTTTAATGAAAGAAGCTGTCCTAAAAATAGTGTTTTTGGGACAGCTTTCGTTTTTTACCCACGCGGCCACAACATAATAAATACGCCAACGATACAAACAGAAGCTCCAGCCCAGTCGAATAAGTCGGGAGTTTTCTTATCAACCCACCAGCCCCACAGCAAACTCATGACAATAAACACGCCGCCGTAAGCTGCATACACTCTTCCGAAACTTGAGAATACTTGAAACGTAGCGATAACACCATATAAAAATAAAATAACTGCTCCGATGATTCCAATTCCAATAGAACCGCCTTGGCGCAGCCATTTCCAAATAAGGTAACCGCCGCTAATTTCAGCTAAGCCTGCAAGAAAAAAGATAATAAATGCTTTTAACATAAAAGCTCCTTTCTATTCTATATACATCCAAATTAAAAAAACGAAATAAAGTGAAACTTCCATCAATGGGGGTTTTCTTCATCCCCCACTGATGGTTAGTTGAACCAATCGGGCTTTTACGAGCAGTTATCTCCCACCTATCTTCTTTGCTTCTCTCTCAATCTTGAGGTGGGAGTATTACTGCCCGTTAATGCGGGATAAAATCATTCTTTTTCGGAGGGTGAGAGCATTTGGCTATGCGTAGAAACGGTCAGTGCCCTTTCCTGCCACATGCAAGGTAACACAAAGAGAGAAAGCAAGTGCGGGCTCTTCTGCATGGCCGCAATCTATATGTCGAAAAAGAATCAAGATTACTCCACTAGATGCTCTTTACTCTTGAAAAGAAGAGTGGTTTATCCTGCTATTTATGGTCTGTCGCCCCAATGTAAGCTAAGAATATCATCATCAATATATAACCAATAAATATAAGTAGAATATCGTTACCAGTTTTAGACTTACGGTATCTAAATACCCCTTTCTGGAAACAAAGCCTACACTGCTTAATAATATAGGAAAATGTATTTTATCGTTTTCTTGTATAAGGGTAGCATAAAGTGAAACAGCAGTCAGTAGGAGACTGCTTGTAAAGTAGGAAATAAAGTCACATTTTTCAAAGCACAATTGTATTGAGAGGGATTTTGTTTTCTAGTATGATGGAAATATCGGGGAAGGGTATTAGGATGAGGAAGGTTTAGAACCTATAACTTGGAGGAATAGAATGAGCAATCGAATTTTGGTCGTAGACGATGAGGAGTTTATTTTAACTTTAATCGAATTTAATCTGCAGCAAGCAGGGTTTGAGGTTATAACAGCGATGGATGGGGAAACAGCGCTGCATAAGGCACAGACAGAGCGTCCTGATCTCATTATATTAGATTTAATGCTTCCAAAGATGGATGGCATGGAAGTTTGTAAAGAACTGCGTCTAGGGCGGATAATGACTCCTATTTTAATGTTAACTGCAAAAGACGATGAATTTGATAAAGTATTAGGGCTTGAGCTTGGAGCAGATGATTACATGACAAAGCCGTTTAGTCCAAGAGAAGTAGTTGCGCGTGTAAAAGCTATTTTGCGCCGTACGAAAATTCATGATGAACAAGCTCCGGAAGCAGAAGATGAAAATAGTATTATACTTGCTGGGTTGAAAATTTTACCGGATTTTTATGAAGCATACTTTAAAGGAGATAAGTTAGAACTTACACCAAAAGAATTTGAATTACTCGTATATTTAGCGAAACATAAAGGCCGCGTGTTAACTCGCGATCAGCTGCTAAGTGCAGTGTGGAATTATGACTTTGCTGGTGATACACGTATTGTTGATGTTCATATTAGTCACTTGCGAGATAAAATCGAAAAAAACACAAAAAAACCAACTTATATTAAAACAATCCGCGGATTAGGTTATAAATTGGAGGAGCCAAAAGGAGATGAATAAATTTCGCTCAAGGCTTCTCCTTACGTTTATTTCTCTCATTGTACTTATTGTTGTAGGAACAGGGATGTTGATTGAAAAAGTATTTGAAGGATTTTATGTTGATCATGTCCATGAGAGAATCGAGAAAGAAACAAAGTATATTGCTTCTGTCGTTGAGGCGGAAGGAATTGATCATGTTCTAAAGAATCCAAATGTATTTTCGAAATTAGAAGAGCACTTCAGTTTATACGTAACGTTTCTAGATGAACAAAAACAAGTTCAATATGATACTGTAAAAGAGCAGACGGTGTTACATAAAGAAGTGATAGAAGAACTTCTTTCTGAAGCAAGAAACCAACCGCATACAGTGGTAATGAAGGAAACGAAGGATAAATACCCTTATTATTATGCGACTTTTATTCAAGATGCACAGGGGAAGAAAGGGTATCTCATTATTAACGCTTCTATGGAATCTTTGAAAACTGTACATCCCAAAATGTGGGGCTTGTTAATTGTTGGCTTTATTAGTTCTTGTCTCGTTGTTATATTTCTTGGGATGAAAATTACAGCACAATATATTCGGCCGATTGAGTCTGTTACAAAAGTAGCTATTGAATTGGCAAAAGGGAACTATAAAGCGCGTGCTTATGAAAAACATTCAGATGAGACGGGAATGCTCAGTAAGGCAATGAACATTTTAGCACGTAATTTACAAGAGATGACATTAGAGCAAGAAATGCAGCAAGATCGGTTGCATACACTTATTGAAAATATGGGGAGCGGTATGATTTTAATTGATAGCCGTGGTTATATTAGTCTTGTTAACCGCTCTTATAAAGAGATTTTCCATGTAACAGATGAAGAGTATTTGCATCGGTTATATTATCAGGCATTTATACATAAAGAAATTGTCGAACTCGTGGAAGAAATTTTTATGACAGAGGTTAAAGTGCGAAAGCAAATGTTGTTGCCTCTTGAAATTGAAAGAAAACATTTTGAAGTGTACGGTGCTCCTATTATTGGAACGAACCATGAATGGAAAGGAATTGTCCTTGTTTTCCATGATATTACAGAGCTTAAGAAGCTTGAGCAAATGCGTAAAGATTTCTTGGCAAATGTTTCGCATGAACTGAAAACACCAATTACTTCTATTAAAGGATTTTCAGAAACATTACTTGACGGAGCGATGGAAAACCAGCAGTTTCGTGAGCACTTCTTACATATTATTTTGAAAGAAAGCGACCGAATGCAAGCGTTAATTGAAGACTTACTTGATTTATCGAAAATTGAGCAACAAGGGTTTCAATTAAATATGGGTGTTGTCGACTTAAAAGAGCTGCTAGAAGAAGTTGGTATGATATTAAATAATAAAGCAACAGATAAAGACATTCGTTTGCATGTTGATGTGAATGATCATGTTTCTGTCATAGGAGATGCAGTGCGGTTAAAACAAGTTTTTATTAACTTGATGAATAACGCAATTCTATATACGCCGGCCGGGGGAGCTGTTTCTGTTACGTTTTCTCATGATAGCCAAAACGTATATATAAAGGTGTCAGATACAGGTATTGGAATAGAAAAAGGGGAGATTCCTCGTATTTTTGAACGTTTTTACCGTGTTGATAAAGCGCGCAGTCGTAATACGGGTGGTACAGGACTTGGATTATCTATTGTGAAACATTTAGTTGAAGCACATCATGGGATGATTACTGTAGAAAGTAAGATTGGGGTTGGAACGACATTTATTGTTACTCTTCAAAAGTATACGAAATAGATGTTTACATTATATTAACAATAGCTTCATTTTATATTAATAAAGGTCTGTTACTATAATACATGAAAACCCCTTCATCCAAGGAGTAGTTTGGGACGAGGATAAGGAAGCTTATTCTCGTCACTTCCCTTTTGCATGACAAAATAGTTTTCACTTATTATGTTGAATATAGTTATAAAGAAAGCCATTGTTTTTCTTCTCTCTTTCAGTCGTGGTAATATAGAGAGAAGAAAAACAACGGCTTTTTCTATTGTATTGAGAAATCGTTTTAATTTTTTACGGGGAGGTTGTTCCATTTGGAAAAGAAAGTTGTTTTAGTTGATGGAAATAATATTGCGTATCGCGCGTTCTTTGCATTGCCGCTTTTAAATAACGATAAAGGTATACATACAAATGCCATTTATGGTTTTACGATGATGCTAATGAGAATTTTAGAAGAAGAAAAACCAACGCATATGCTTGTTGCTTTTGATGCGGGGAAAACGACGTTTCGTCATAAAACATTTAGTGAATATAAAGGCGGCCGCCAAAAAACGCCACCAGAATTATCAGAGCAGTTTCCATTCATTCGTGAATTGTTAGATGCGTTTCATGTGCCTCGCTACGAATTAGAGAACTACGAAGCGGATGACATTATGGGAACATTGGCGAAAGAAGCGAGTGAGCAAGGGATTGAAGTAAAAGTGATTTCAGGAGATAAAGATTTGCTTCAACTTGTTTCAGACAATACGCGCGTTTGTATTCCGCGTAAAGGAATTACAGAAGTAGATGAGTATACGAAAGAAACGTTATTTGAAAAATACAGCTTATCACCAAAGCAAATTATTGATATGAAAGGACTAATGGGAGATCAATCAGATAATATCCCAGGTGTCCCTGGTGTTGGCGAGAAGACAGCTATTAAATTGTTAACACAATTTGAAACAGTAGAGGCTGTATATGAAAACTTAGACAAAGTGAGCGGTAAGAAATTAAAAGAGAAGCTTGAAGAAAATAAAGAACAAGCATTGATGAGTAAAGAGTTAGCGACAATTATTACCGATGCACCAGTTACAATTCATTTAGAAGATATTGCTTTTAACGGATATGAACATAGCGATGTAATTCCGGTGTTCGAGAACTTAGGGTTCCATTCTCTCTTAACGAAGCTCGGCGCACCGGTTGTAGAAACACCTGCAGCTGAGCTCGATGATATTTCATTTGAAATTGTAGAAGAAGTAACGGAAGAAATGTTGCAGCAGGATAGTGCAATCATTGTAGAAGTGCAAGAGGATAATTATCACGGAGCGGATATTCAAGGGTTTGGTATTCAAAACGAAAATGGATGTTATTTTGTTAAGGCTGATATTGCTCTTTCATCACAGGCTTTTACGGACTGGTTAGCGAATCCGGAAATGAAGAAGTATACATTTGATGCAAAGCGTGCAATTGTTTCGTTAAAGTGGAAAGGCTATGAAATAAAGGGAATTGACTTTGATTTATTAATTGCAGCATATTTACTTGATCCAGCAGAGACAGATAAAGATTTCCGTGCTGTTGCGAAAATGAAAGATATGCATGCTGTGCAGTCAGATGAAGAAGTATACGGAAAAGGTGCAAAACGTGCTGTACCAGAGCAGGAAGTTGTTGCAGAACACGTAGCACGAAAAGTACATGTGTTATATGATGTACAGCAATCGTTTGCTGAAGAGCTGAAAAAAAATGAGCAGTACGAATTATTTACTGAGCTGGAAATGCCGCTTTGCCGCGTATTAGCAGATATGGAATGTAAGGGCGTTGCAGTTGATACGAATCGTCTCCGCGCGATGGGTGATGAATTGGCTACGCAGCTAAAGAAAATGGAAGAAGAAATTTATGAGCTGGCAGGAACAGAATTTAATATTAACTCACCGAAGCAGCTTGGTGTCATCTTATTTGAAACCTTAAACTTACCGGTTATTAAGAAGACAAAAACAGGTTATTCTACATCGGCTGATGTTTTGGAAAAATTAATGGAGCATCATGAAATTATTCCGAAAATCTTACATTATCGCCAGTTAGGGAAATTAAATTCTACGTATATCGAAGGGTTACTAAAGGTTGTATATACAGATTCGTCTAAAATTCATACGCGCTTTAACCAAGTATTAACACAAACAGGGCGTTTAAGCTCAACGGAACCTAACTTACAAAACATTCCGATTCGTTTAGAGGAAGGAAGAAAAATCCGCCAAGCGTTTATTCCGTCAGAAAAAGATTGGGTTATGTTTGCTGCAGATTATTCTCAAATCGAATTACGTGTATTAGCCCATATTTCGAAAGATCACGGTTTAATTGAAGCATTCCAACATGATATGGATATTCACACAAAAACAGCGATGGATGTGTTTGGCGTTGAAAAGGATGATGTAACCTCTAATATGAGACGCCAAGCGAAAGCGGTAAACTTCGGGATTGTATATGGAATTAGTGACTACGGTTTATCGCAAAACCTAGGTATTACGCGAAAAGCAGCAGCTGATTTCATTCAAAAGTATTTAGAGAGTTTTCCAGGAGTCAAAGAGTACATGAGTGATATTGTGCAAGAGGCGAAACAAAAAGGCTATGTATCTACATTGCTAAATCGCCGTCGTTACATCCCAGAAATTACGAGTCGTAATTTTAATGTACGCGGCTTTGCAGAGCGGACTGCAATGAATACACCTATTCAAGGAAGTGCTGCTGATATTATCAAAAAAGCAATGATTATTATGGCGGATCGATTAGAAGAAGAAGGATTACAAGCACGTCTTCTACTGCAAGTGCACGATGAACTTATTTTTGAAGTGCCGCAAGAAGAGGTAGAAAAGTTAGAGAAACTTGTACCTGAAGTGATGGAGCATGCGATTGAGCTTTCCGTTCCATTAAAGGTTGATTATTCATACGGTCCAACGTGGTATGACGCAAAGTAAGGAAGTGATAGTATGCCAGAATTACCAGAGGTTGAAAATGTAAGGCGAACGCTAGAAGGGCTCGTCAAAGGAAAGACAATTGAAGAAGTGATTGTAACATATCCAAATTTAGTGAAAGAACCAGATGACGCTGAACTTTTCAAAGAGATGCTGCGCGGCGAAACGATCGAAGAGGTCAGACGCCGCGGCAAGTTTCTTCTTATATATGTAACCCGTTACGTTATTGTGTCTCATTTACGAATGGAAGGGAAATATATGCTTCACGATAGTGAGGATACAGTGGATAAGCATACACATGTCCGTTTTCGTTTTACAGATGGTACAGAACTTCGTTACAAAGATGTACGGAAATTTGGTACGATGCATCTGTTTGAAAAAGGTACAGAGTTTATAGTTATGCCGCTTGCGGATTTAGGGCCGGAACCTTTTTCAACTGAGTTAACACCTATGTATTTACAAGAAAAATTACAAAAAACTGCTCGGAAAGTAAAGGTTGCCTTACTGGATCAACGTATTTTAGTGGGTCTTGGTAATATATATGTAGATGAAGTGTTATTTCGTTCACGTATTCACCCAGAGCGAGAGGCGTCTTCTTTAACAAATGAAGAATTTGAAACGTTGTACAAAGAAATCGTCGCAACGTTATCGGAAGCAGTAGAGCGCGGTGGAAGTACGATTCGTACGTATGTGAATTCACAAGGAAAGGTTGGTTCATTTCAAGAGCGGCTTTATGTATACGGAAGAAAAGGCGAGCCATGTGAAACGTGCGGCACTTTGCTTGAAAAAACAGTTGTTGGCGGGCGTGGTACACATTATTGTCCGGCTTGTCAGCCGAAAAGTTAAATAAACGAAACAGCGGTAAACAGATTTACTGACAGCAATATCATTTTATCCCGCTATTCGTGGACAGTAAGCCTCCACCTCAAGATTCAAAGAGAAACGTTGTCTAGCTCCAGTGGCTAGAATCTCCGGTCGTTTCGCCCCCTCGGACGAGGCGAAAAACGCCTCTCTGTCAGGGACGTGGGCGTCCTGCGATTCTAAGCGAGCCGCTTCCGCTTTTCTAAAGAAGATAGGTGGGGGCTAACTGTCCGTAAAAGCCCGATTGGGCGGGCTTTCCATCAGTGGTGGATGAAAAAAACACTGATGGAAGTTTCACTTTATTTTTCACAATAACATCGGATAGGCTTTTGTCATATATATAAGCAAAGCTATGTATAGGGAAGGAGCTTATCGATGTATCATTATTTTTCTCTTATTTTATTAGCTTTTACGTTAAGTTTGGATAGCTGCAGTGTAGGGCTTACGTACGGACTCCGTAATGTTCGGATTCCGCTGAAATCAATTGTTGTAATCGGGGTTTGTTCAGCCGTTGTGATGATACTCTCAATGGGAATCGGGCATATGATTGCTCAAATTTTTTCACCGGTGCTGGCGAAAAGAATTGGAGGATTCGTTCTGATAGCAATCGGTGCATGGGTGTTGTATCAATTTTTTCAAAGTGATAAAAAAGAGGATGCGCTGCAAGAAGAAAAAGTATGGAACTTAGAAATTGCGTCTCTCGGTCTTGTCATTCAAATTTTACGAAAACCAACTGTTGCTGATTTTGATAAGTCTGGAACCATTTCTGGAATAGAAGCGCTTCTTCTTGGTGTAGCACTTTCATTAGATTCATTTGGAGCTGGGATTGGGGCATCTTTACTTGGATATTCCCCATTACTGATGGCAGGATTAGTTGCGGTAATGAGCTCGCTATTTTTGTTCAGTGGAATGAAAGTAGGGACAGTATTATCAAATATGCGATGGCTACAAAAATTCACGTTTTTACCAGGTGTATTACTTATTATTATTGGAATTTGGAAAATGTAAGAGACGTGAAACGATTGTTTCACGTCTTTTATTATAAGGAGGATTATGATGACAGTTGTAATTGGATTAACGGGCGGCATTGCCAGTGGAAAAAGTACAGTATCAAAAATGTTTCAAGGTTTTCACATTCCAGTCATTGATGCAGATATTATTGCAAGGGAAGTTGTGGAGCCTGGTAAGGAAGCGTATAACGAAATTGTAAAAGCATTTGGAAAAGAAGTGCTAGGGGACAATGAAGAGTTAAATCGCCCGAAACTTGGTAGCATTGTATTCCACAATGAAGAAAAACGGTTGCTGTTAAATGGTATTGTGCATCCCGCTGTACGAAACGAAATGAATGCGCAAAAGGATAGATACATAAGAGAAAATGCGCAAGCGGTTGTGCTCGATATTCCGCTTTTATTCGAGAGCAAATTAACAAGTATTGTAGATCGAATTTTACTCGTTTATGTGGACAATGAAACGCAAATTACAAGGCTAATGGAACGCAACAATTTTACACAAGAAGAGGCGAAAGCACGAATTGCTGCCCAAATGCCGCTGCAAGAGAAAATAGTATTAGCAGATAAAGTGATTAATAATAATGGCACAATAGAAGAAACGAAAGCACAATTAAGTAGCCTTTTAAAGGAATGGAATATTATTAAATAAAAAATTTTGAAAATGATGAAATTGTTTAGTGACATATCCTCTTTTTGTGTTATACTATTATTGGGATTTGAGATAAATAGTATAACGCAATCAAGGGGGATAACATATTATGATTCGTGTGGCAATTAATGGGTTTGGACGTATTGGGAGAATGGTGTTTCGTCAGGCAGTAAAAGAAAGCGCATTCGAAATTGTAGCAATTAATGCGAGCTACCCATCTGAAACGTTAGCACATTTAATTAAATATGATACAATTCACGGTAAATTTGATGGTACAGTAGAAGCGTTTGAAGATCATCTATTAGTAGATGGTAAAATGATTCGCCTTTTAAACAACCGCGATCCAAAAGAATTGCCTTGGAAAGAATTAGGAGTAGACGTTGTGATTGAAGCAACAGGTAAGTTTAACTCCAAAGAAAAAGCAAGTCTTCACGTAGAAGCTGGTGCGAAAAACGTTATTTTAACTGCGCCAGGAAAAGATGAAGATGTAACAATTGTTGTTGGTGTAAACGACGAACAACTTGATATTACAAAACATATCGTTATTTCAAATGCATCTTGCACAACAAACTGTTTAGCACCTGTTGTAAAGGTGTTAGATGAGCAGTTTGGAATTGAAAACGGTTTAATGACAACAGTTCATGCATACACAAATGACCAAAAAAATATTGATAATCCACATAAAGATTTACGCAGAGCACGTGCATGCGGCCAATCTATCATTCCAACAACGACAGGTGCTGCGAAAGCGTTAGCAAAAGTTCTTCCGCATTTAAATGGAAAACTTCATGGTATGGCACTTCGCGTTCCGACACCCAATGTATCTCTTGTTGACTTAGTTGTAGATGTAAAACGCGATGTAACAGTGGAAGAGATTAATGAAGCATTTATGAATGTTGCGAGCGGTGCATTAAAAGGAATTGTCGCATTTAGCGATGAGCCGCTTGTTTCTATAGATTTTAATACAAATACGCATTCTGCAATCATTGATGGTTTATCTACAATGGTAATGGGTGAGCGAAAAGTAAAAGTACTTGCTTGGTACGATAACGAATGGGGTTATTCTCGTCGTGTTGTAGACCTTGTAAATCTTGTTGTAGGTCAATTTGCGAAACAAGAAAACGTACAACATATTTAATAGATGAGAAAAGGGCAGGCGTTAGCCTGTCTTTTTTTTCTTTTTGTAATAGAAAAAAATTACATATATTTTCTATGTAAATCACCTAGAATAGCTATGAATACTGTGATTTTGAATCTTTTCCTTTTTTTTAGAAAAGTAAAAGGGAAAATGTCGTTGGAAAAATAAAAAAACTGTTGTTGCAAAATGAAAATAAACAAAGTATACTAACATTCGTAAACTTAAGAGCTGAGGTGGTAGTCACTACTTAAAGGGTTAGGACCTCTCTGGACTAACTTTCCCCCGTGGTAGTGGAGCAAGCCAAATTGCAAATTAGTTTTCAATTCGAACAGTTAAATTAAATTAACAAGGGGGAACTGTAGAATGGATACTATGGACACTATGGGTCGTCACGTAATCGCGGAACTTTGGGATTGCGATTTCGACAAGCTTAATGATATGCCTTATATTGAAAAATTATTTGTGGATGCAGCACTTCGAGCAGGCGCTGAAGTACGTGAGGTTGCTTTCCATAAGTTTGCACCACAAGGTGTAAGTGGAGTTGTAATTATTTCTGAATCTCACTTAACAATTCACAGTTTTCCGGAGCATGGTTATGCAAGTATTGATGTATATACTTGTGGTGATCGCATTGATCCAAATGTTGCTGCGGAGTATATCGCTGAAGGATTAGGAGCAAAGACGAGAGAAAGTATTGAACTTCCTCGCGGTACAGGTAGCTTCGAAATTAAGCAAAGAGAGACAAAAGCTCTTTAAAAAAGAAGATAATTGATTTAAAATGTAAAGAGGTGTATAATACACCTCTTTTTAGTTTATCCCGCTATTCGTGGGCAGTAAGCCCCCCACCTCAAGATTCAGAGAGAAGCGAAGGAGATAGGTGAGGGATAACTGCCCGTAAAAGCCCGATTGGTTCAACTAACCATCCGAGGGGGATGAAGACCCCCCCTCGGATGGAAGTTTCACTTTATATTGTATTACTTATATATCTATTATATAAGAAGGAATTTGTTTATACATAAGTGTATTTGATCAAATGCTTATAATATAGAAGAGAAAATTCTTGTTTAAAATGTTTTAGTTTTGTTAAGATAAAATTAAATTGTAAAGGAGTGAACGGATTGCGTTGTCCATCCTGTTTTCACAATGGTACGAGAGTATTGGATTCACGTCCGGTTGACGAAGGACGATCCATTCGCAGAAGAAGAGAGTGCGAAAGTTGTCTCAATCGCTTTACAACATTTGAACGTGTCGAAGAGCCGCCGCTCATTGTTGTAAAAAAAGAAGGGACGCGAGAAGAATTTAACAAAGAGAAAATTTTGCGTGGTTTAATTAAAGCGTGTGAAAAGCGACCTGTAACGTTAAAACAATTAGAGGAAATCACGCAACATGTAGAACGGGAATTGCGTAACTTAGGAATGTCAGAAGTAAAAAGCGATATGATTGGTGAAATGGTCATGGAAGCGCTTCGTGATATTGATGATGTTGCATATGTGCGTTTTGCATCTGTTTATCGACAATTTAAAGATTTGAACGTATTTATTGAAGAGCTGAAAGATATTCTTCAAAAAGAACGAAAATAAAAGAGCTAGAAGCGTAAGCTATTAGCTCTTTTTTCACTAATATATAAATACAAATTGAAAAAACGACATAAAACCTCTTTCTTTTAGAGGAGGACGAGAGCATCTGGCCGTGCATAGAAGCGGTTGGGTCCTTTTCCTGCCACATGCGAGGTTTACAAACAAATGGAGCAAGCAAGTAGCGGGCATGTTGTATTCTGCATAGCCGCGACTTATATGTTGAAAAATCAAAATGGATTTATCCCGCTATTCGCGGGCAGTTAGGCCTCCACCTCGAGATTCAAAGAGAAACGAAGAAGATAAGTGGAACTAACCATGAAAACGAATGACAGAAAGGATTTGCAAGGATGGAAAGACAGTCATGGATGGAGCTGTTGCCAATTGACCGTTACAAAGTAAGTGCAAGAGGGCTGCTCAGCAATTATGATCGTAAAGTGCTGACAATGTTATATCAACCGCTAATTGGCAGTAAAGCTTTTAGTCTATATATGACATTGTGGGGCGAGTTAGAGCAGGACCGTTTATTTGGAAAAGAAAATACACATCATTCTATTATGGTAACAATGCAAATGCAGCTCCCGGATATTTATGAAGAACGTATAAAGTTAGAGGCGATTGGACTTTTAAATGTGTATGTGAAAAAAGAAAAAGATATTCGCATGTTTATTTATGAGTTACAGCCACCACTTATGCCAAAACAATTTTTTGATGATATTGTATTAAGTATTTTTTTATATAACCGCTTAAGTAAGGCGAAATATAATCAAGTGAAACAATATTTCTTAGAAGAAGAATTTGACTTTGCTTCTTATGAAAATGCAACACGATCCTTTAATGATGTGTTTGGTTCTTTTAATCCAGGTCAAGTGGAGCATGCCAAGGAAGAACTGCTTATACCAAACGCGACTGTGATGCCGAGCAGAGCTGAGGGGACTGCACCTCAAATTTGGAATGATTTCTTTGATTTTTCATTATTTGTAGAAGGATTATCAGCGCTTGTGCCGCGTAAAGCAATCACGGATCAGATGCGTGATTGTGTGATAATATTAGCTTACGTATATGGTATTGATCCGTTATCCATGCAAAATATTGTTCTTGGTGCTGTTACGGAGCATAATACAATTGATATGGAACGATTGCGAAAAGGTGCGCGTGATTGGTACCAATTTGAGAATGGACAGGCACTTCCTATATTGAGTGAGCGGACGCAGCCGTTGCATGCTCGGACGATGAAGGAGAAAGAACCGACAACACAAGAAGAGATGCTCATTAAACAGCTAGAAGAAATTTCACCAAGAGAGTTATTAAAAGAAATTTCGGGCGGGGCTGAGCCGACGAAGGCTGATTTGCAAATTATTGAAGATGTTATGTTGCATCAGAAGCTAACGCCAGGTGTTGTAAATGTACTTATTTATTATGTAATGCTTCGTTCTGATATGAAGTTAGCGAAATCGTATGTAGAGAAAATTGCCGGACACTGGGCCCGTAAAAAAATTACAACAGTAACGGAAGCGATGGGGCTTGCGAAAGAGGAAAATCGTCAATATCAAGAATGGGCGGAAACAAAGAAAAAAGGGAAGACGACGAAGAAAACGGTTCGTAAAGAACTTGTACCAGACTGGTTAAAGGAACAAACAGAAGATAGCGAGCCATCCCATCGCAGTGAAGAGCAGGGGAAATTAGAAGAAGAGCGTAAAAAGTTAGAGGAAGAGCTGAAAAAATATAAGCGAAACTAATAGAGGCGAGCTCTCTTTGAGGTGAAGAAATGGAACCAATTCAAAATACATTTGCGAAGTTAATGCAAAATGAAAATTTTAAGAATAGATATGAAGTATTAAAAGAAGAGGTAATGGCGCATCCACGTGTGAAATCGTTTATAGAAGAACATAAAGGCGAAGTAACAACGTCGATGGTTGAACGCAGCCTTGTGAAGTTATATGAGTACATTGGACAAAGCGTTGGATGTAAAGATTGTCCGAACTTAGAGTCATGCAAAAACATGATTCAAGGATACGAACCAAAGCTTATTATTCAAGGGAAGATGATTGATATTCAATACGATTGCTGCGTGAGAAAAGTGGCTTATGATGAACGAAAGAAACAAGAAAAACTCATTCAGAGCATTTATATGCCAAAAGATATTCTGCAGGCGTCTATGTCTTCTCTTGATTTGTCAGATGGAGAGCGGTTTGAGGCAATTCGAGCTGCAAATGAATTTTTAAGTGAGTACGAGCAAGGAAAAAAGGTGCAAGCTTTATATTTTTATGGTCCGTTTGGTGTTGGGAAAACATTTATTTTAGGAGCGATTGCAAATGAACTAGCGCAGCGTAAAATTAGCTCCATGATCGTATATTTGCCGGAATTTTTACGAGAAATTAAAAGCTCATTGCAAAATAATACGATTAGTGAAAAAATTGATGCCGTCAAACATGTGCCAGTACTCATGTTAGATGATATTGGGGCGGAAGCGATGTCGAGCTTTGTGCGTGATGATGTACTTGGAGCGATTTTACAATTCCGTATGCTTGAGAACTTACCGACGTTTTTCACATCTAACTTTGATTTTAAACAGCTTGAGCATCATTTAACGTATACACAGCGCGGAGAAGCAGAAGAAATGAAAGCAGCTCGCATTATGGAGCGTATTAAATATTTAGCAAAGCCGATTTCTATTGGCGGAAAAAACCGTAGGTATACGTAAAGAGCAAGCAGTGAGCTTGCTCTTTTTTATTATATCGTTTGTGTTCGTTCAAAAATAAGTTCAAAATATGCAGCTGATCCATATCCTACCGTACTAGGAGCAAAAATTTGTACGAAGCGCCACCCTTCTTTTGCATGTTCTGTAATGATCGTTTGATAATCTTCTTTTGGCTGGGATTTCATTAGACTAGATTTTAGTTCTATTTTTACAAATTTGTATTCGTACATAGTGTATCTCTCTCTTTAAAATCTTTATAGTAAAATTATACAATAAAAATAGCTTATGAATATGAAAAATTCATGCTAGCTTGTATCATTTTTTGTACATCTCCCTAATATATATGGAAATAGCAAGAATTATAAAAGGGGGGACAAAAGTGATTGAAATCTGCTTCGAAGAAAAAAATGATGCTATTGTTGTATATAAAGAGCTTAAAAAAAGGACAGATCATATATATGAAGAAATAAGCATTTACTTGTACGAACAAATGGTAATTGTTCATATACCAATACAAGAGTCACACTACATTGATCAAGTGGTTATTCCCGTATTTGTGCAATATATTATCAATACGAAACAAGATGAATGGATAAGTGCGATTTTAAAAGATAAATTTTATTATGAAGAGCGAGAAGAACAAAATCAAATTTTACATATGGCCCATTCTATTTTAAAAGGGAAACGAAAAGGATTAATAGATGCACCTTCGAAGGAAAGAGGGACGGAATTGGTGCTGTCTTCTTTACAAGGATGGATGTGTGATACAATGTCTTTTTCGTTTGGAGCATATATTCGTTTTCGCTTGAGAAAGTACAATGAATTTTTATATCGAACGGCGGAAATGGCGATAGATGAATATAAGTTAGAACAAGAGTATCAAATGTTCGTAGAAACACTTCGCCAACAAGTAAGCAGCCGGAAATCACGTTTATCTTGCTTGCATCTCGTGTTTAATGATAGTTGTATCTTTTATGATGAAAAGGGGCGACGTTTAAAAGAAGAAAAACTTGTTCAGTATATAGAAGAAGAATTACTCTCTCAAAAAGATCTGTACATTGATCCGAATATTATGGCCCCGCTTCTGTCAATCGCGCCTAAAAGAATTCATCTGTATGCGAAAGAACAAGATCATAATATGATTGTAACGATTCAAAATGTATTTCAAGAGAGGGTGCAGTTATATGCGCTTCATGAATTTGAAAAGAATGTGACAAAATTCAAAAATAAAGGGAACGCCCTTGATTTTCTAAATTTTTGAGCATATAATTACGTACATACACGAAAATACATTAAAATGTTACGATGAGGACATGAGTAGTTATCTACGATTCTCAGAGAGAGAAGCCTTAGGCTGTGAGCTTCTTAATACGAGATTATTACTTACCACCTCTGAACTTCAGCAGTGAACGAATGTCTAGTAATTGCTGACGGCAAGTGCCGTTATCATGAACTTGAGCAGTTAACAATGTGTTAGCTGGAACAAGGGTGGAACCACGAATTCAACACTCGTCCCTTTTTATAGGGATGGGTGTTTTTTATTTTGACTATGAAAAAGGAGTGACTAAAGATGGCAGATGTAGTAAAAATTACATTTCCAGACGGAGCTGTGAAGGAGTTTCCAAAAGGAACAACAACTGAAGACATTGCTGCTTCTATTAGCCCTGGCTTAAAGAAAAAAGCGATTGCAGGGAAATTAAATGAAGAAATGGTAGACTTACGTACACCGATTGAGCAAGATGGTGCCATTTCTATCGTGACATTAGATTCTGAAGATGGGCTATACATTTTACGCCACTCAACAGCTCACTTATTAGCGCAAGCATTAAAGCGTTTATATAAAGATGTGAAGCTTGGAATTGGGCCTGTAATTGAAAATGGCTTCTATTACGATATCGATATGGAAGAAGCAATCACAGTTGAACATTTCTCGAAAATCGAAAAAGAAATGCAAAAAATCGTAAATGAAAATCTTGAAATTGCTCGCCATGAAGTACCACGTGCTGAAGCGCTTCGTCGTTATGAAGAAATTGGCGACGAGCTAAAATTAGAATTGATTAACGATCTTCCAGAAGATGCGGTTATTTCAATTTATGAACAAGGCGAATTCTTCGACCTTTGCCGCGGAGTTCACCTTCCATCTACAGGGAAAATTAAAGTATTTAAATTGTTAAGCGTTGCTGGTGCTTACTGGCGCGGCGATAGCAATAATAAAATGCTGCAACGTATTTACGGTACTGCATTTGTGAAAAAAGCAGAGTTAGATGAGCACTTACGTATGCTTGAAGAAGC
Organism: Bacillus sp. 103mf; assembly: GCF_900116295.1. GTDB lineage: Bacteria > Bacillota > Bacilli > Bacillales > Bacillaceae_G > Bacillus_A > Bacillus_A bruguierae. The sequence continues at coordinate 1,129,357 of NZ_FPAF01000001.1, read as the reverse complement.
GAAAGAGCGTGATCATCGTAAATTAGGTAAAGAGTTAAAACTATTTACAAATAGCCAAAAAGTAGGACAAGGTTTACCGCTTTGGTTACCAAAAGGTGCAACAGTCCGCCGTATTATCGAGCGTTACATTGTTGATAAAGAAGTAAGCTTAGGATACGATCACGTATATACTCCAGTACTAGGAAGCCGAGAGCTTTATGAGACTTCTGGTCACTGGAATCACTACCGAGATGGCATGTTCCCATCAATGGAAATGGATAATGAGGAATTGGTACTTCGTCCAATGAACTGTCCTCACCATATGATGGTGTACAAAAACGATATCCACAGTTATCGTGAATTACCAATCCGTATTGCGGAGCTTGGAACAATGCATCGTTATGAAATGTCTGGTGCGCTATCTGGATTACAACGTGTACGCGGGATGACTTTAAATGATGCGCACATTTTCGTTCGTCCAGATCAAATTAAAGAAGAATTCAAACGCGTTGTAAACTTAACTTTAGAAGTATACAAAGACTTCGATTTAGAAGATTATTCATTCCGTTTATCTTATCGTGATCCAGCGGATACTAAAAAGTATTTTGATGACGATGAAATGTGGGAAAAAGCTCAATCAATGTTAAAAGAAGCTATGGATGAAATGGGTCTTGAGTACTATGAAGCAGAAGGTGAAGCGGCATTCTACGGTCCGAAACTTGACGTGCAAGTTCGCACTGCGCTTGGAAAAGACGAAACACTTTCAACTATACAATTAGACTTCTTACTTCCAGAACGCTTTGAATTAACTTACATCGGTGAAGACGGTAAACAGCATCGTCCAGTTGTTATTCACCGCGGTGTTGTATCAACTATGGAACGTTTTGTTTCCTTCTTAATCGAAGAATATAAAGGTGCATTCCCAACTTGGTTAGCGCCGGTTCAAGTACAAGTAATTCCAGTTTCTCCGCAAGTACATTTAGACTATGCGAAGAAAGTACAAGAAGAATTACAACGTGCTGGCATTCGTGTTGAAGTGGATACTCGTGACGAGAAAATTGGTTACAAAATCCGTGAGGCACAAATGCAAAAAATTCCGTATATGCTTGTAGTAGGTGACAATGAAGTTGCTGAAACTGGTGTAAATGTACGTAAATACGGTGAACAAAAATCAGAAACAATCTCATTAGATGCTTTCGTTGACTTAATTAAAGTTGAAGGAAAACGATAAGAAAAAGTCGCGGCTTGTCCGCGGCTTTTTTGTGATTTTTTGATTGGTAATAAGAACCAAAGTTCGCTTTATATAAAAAAATGTTGCATGTATTCATTTTGTTTGTTACAATATTTTTTGTTGTTACTTAAGAAGTAGAGCTTCTTGACATACATTACGTCCTATGGTAAAATCATCAAGGATAATAGAATACGGATTTGTGGAACAAGTAGAAGCACCCGCTTCTCACCTGATTGACGCGAAAGCAGTTGGCAGGTAAGTATTTCTTACTAGAGATATTATAAGTGTGGGTGTCGTATGCCCGCACTTTTTTGTTTGGGTTCTTCCTTCCCGAAACGTATTCCCATAAAACCTTGGAGGTGGCTTACTATTAGCAAGGACATGATGATTAACGAGCAAATTCGTGCACGTGAAGTACGTTTAGTTGGTGCAAATGGTGATCAACTTGGAATTAAGTCTCGTCAAGAAGCATTAGATATGGCTGCAAACGTAAATCTTGATCTAGTATTAGTTGCTCCAAATGCGAAACCACCAGTATGCCGTATTATGGACTACGGAAAATTCCGCTTTGAGCAACAAAAGAAAGAAAAAGAGCAGCGTAAAAATCAAAAAATCATTAGTATGAAAGAAGTTCGTTTAAGTCCAACAATTGATGAACATGACTTTAACACAAAACTTCGCAATGCTATTAAATTCTTGGAGAAAGGCGACAAAGTTAAAGCGTCTATTCGCTTTAAAGGTCGTGCTATTACTCATAAAGAAATCGGTCAACGTGTTTTAGATCGCTTCTCTGAAGCTTGTGCTGAAGTTAGTACAATTGAATCTAAGCCAAAAATGGAAGGACGCAGTATGTTCTTAGTTTTAGCACCGAAAAATGATAAGTAATAAATAGAGGAGGAAATCACTATGCCTAAACAGAAAACTCACCGCGGCGCTGCAAAGCGTTTCAAAAAAACAGGATCTGGTAAACTAAAGCGTTCTCACGCTTACACAAGCCACTTATTCGCTAACAAATCTACAAAAGCTAAACGTAAATTACGTAAAGCTGGTGTAGTAAGCGCTGGTGACTTCAAACGTATTCGTCAAATGCTTGACAACATGTAATTTATATTTTGTTCAGATAGATATCTAGGAGGGAAATAATATGCCAAGAGTAAAAGGTGGTACGGTTACTCGTAAACGTCGTAAAAAAATTATTAAATTAGCAAAAGGTTACTACGGTTCTAAACATACATTATACAAAGTTGCTAACCAACAAGTAATGAAATCTTTAATGTATGCGTTCCGTGACCGTCGTCAAAAGAAACGTGACTTCCGTAAATTATGGATCACTCGTATTAACGCAGCTGCTCGTATGAACGGTCTTTCTTACAGCCGTTTAATGAACGGTCTTAAGCTTGCTGGTATCGAAGTAAACCGCAAAATGCTTGCTGACCTAGCTGTTCATGACGCAAAAGCTTTCGCTGAATTAGCAACTGCTGCTAAAACTGCTTTAAACAAGTAATTGATAATAAATCCTTAGGACATTGTTCCTAAGGATTTTTTTATTGAAACGCGTCACCTTCATGAAATTAACGATGTATTTGCTGAAATGGAAGAAGGAAAGATTAATGGACGTGTTGTGTTAGATATGACAAAGTGAGAATAAAAGTTACAATAATATAGAAGAATAAACATAAAAAGTCGGAGAGGTTCTCTGGCTTTTTATGTTTATTTGCATGAAATATGCTGTAACATGGGAACTTGACTTTGGCCAATCTTGTCTTTCCACACGAAACTGACACTGTTATAATGTAAGAATATAACTTGGTTATTTGCTTATATTTACCATTAGAATGGAGCAATATCGAGTAAATTTATTCGATATTGAAGGAGGAGTACGTTTTGGATTTACTACAACTATTTAAATTACAAAAAGAATTAGATGATCGTATTACGAAAGAACATAATCTAGAGCCGAAAAAGTTATTAAAAGAAAAAATGTTAGCGCTTCTTGTGGAAATTGGTGAACTTGCAAATGAAACACGCTGCTTTAAATATTGGAGTAATAAGCCAGCTTCTGAGCGTCAGGTTGTGCTAGAAGAATACGTAGATGGGCTGCATTTTATTTTATCTATTGGAATCGATTTAGGAATTGATAAAAATTTCTTGTTTTATAAATGTGCACTAACAAATAAAACACAAGTAGAAATTTTCTTAGATGTATATGCGAAAGCAATTCGTTTTAATGAGCAGCCATCTATTACAAATTACATTGAATTGTTTACGAGCTATCTTCGTTTAGGACAAGCACTTGATTTTGGACAAGAAGAGATTGAAAAAGCATACTTAGATAAAAATGAAGTGAATCATCAGCGTCAAACAGAAGGATATTGATGAAATTTTTTGAACATTATTTTCCGCTCTTGTATAATTGAAGAGATGAAGAAAAAGGAGGACTTTGTCCAATGACAAAACTAGATGCGACATTGACGATGCTAAAAGAATTAACAGATGCACGCGGGATTGCTGGAAATGAACGTGAGCCACGCGAAGTAATGAAGAAATATATCGCACCGTTTGCTGATGAAGTATCAACAGATAACTTAGGAAGCTTAGTTGCGAAAAAAATTGGTGACGGCAATGGACCAAAAATTATGGTAGCCGGTCATCTAGATGAAGTCGGTTTCATGATTACGCAAATTGATGATAAAGGTTTCTTGCGTTTTCAAACGGTTGGTGGCTGGTGGTCACAAGTTATGTTAGCGCAGCGCGTAACAATTGTTACGAGCAAAGGCGATGTAACGGGTGTCATTGGTTCAAAACCACCGCACATTTTACCAGTTGAAGTTCGTAAAAAGCCAGTTGATATTAAAGATATGTTTATTGATATTGGTGCTTCTAGTAAAGAAGAAGCGCTGGAGTGGGGCGTACGCCCAGGAGATCAAGTTGTACCATATTTCGAATTCCAAGTAATGAAAAACGAAAAAATGTTACTTGCGAAAGCATGGGACAACCGGATTGGCTGCGCAATTGCAATCGATGTTTTAAAACAATTAAAAGATGAAAAACATCCAAACATTGTATACGGTGTTGGAACTGTACAAGAAGAGGTAGGTCTTCGCGGAGCGAAAACATCTGCACATTATATTCAACCTGATATCGCATTTGCAGTAGATGTTGGAATTGCTGGTGATACACCAGGAGTAAGCGAAAAAGAAGCACAAGGAAAAATGGGTGATGGCCCGCAAATTATTTTATACGATGCATCTATCGTTGGACATAAAGGTCTTCGTGACTTCGTTGTTGGCGTAGCAGATGAATTAAATATTCCGTATCAATACGATGCACTTCCTGGCGGCGGAACGGATGCAGGAGCAATCCATATTTCTGTGGACGGTATTCCAGCGATGGCAATTACAATTGCAACTCGCTATATTCATTCCCATGCGGCAATGTTGCATCGTGATGACTATGAAAATACAGTGAAGTTAATTGTAGAAGTTGTGAAACGTCTTGATACTAAAGCTGTACATAACATTACATTTGATTAATATAAGAAAAAGCGAAGGAGGAGCCCTCTTTCGCTTTTTCTTGTTCCTATTAAAAAGGTCTTTCTAACCCGGCAGCGGTATGAGATCCTAAAATGATTAAACGTGTTAACTGCAAAGCCATAAAATGTGGCGTGTATACCATTCCTCTTCTTAACCACGAAATAATCATACCGACATGCGCACCGGTTACGTAACTAATAAGAATATCACGTGGAACCATCAGTTCGTCATCATTTGGCTGTGAAATAGAAAGGCTTAATGCGAAATGTGCCTGAATGGTTTTCATCATTTTGTAAGAAAAATTTCCAGCTGCTTTTTCACCGAGCATTACGTTATAAAAAGTAGCATTTTCAGCGATATGTTCAAACAAGGCAAAAAAGATTGGATGAGGAGAATCGAATGTAAGCTGAAAATCTTCTTTTTGAAATTTTTTTGGTTTAATTACTTCTGTTAAGGTATTCAACATCTCTTCAATACTTGTATCTAATAAATCATATTTATCATGATAGTGACTATAAAAAGTAGCACGATTGACAGGAGCCCGTTCAGCGATAAGTTGTACTGTTATATTTTCAAATCCTTTTTCGTCAACTAAAGCGACAAAAGCATTTTGGATTAATTGTCTCGTTCGTTTTACGCGTGGATCATTTAAATTTTTAATAGACATTTTTGTTCTCCTTGCTTGGTTTTTCATACTTTTTCAACATATATACGGTGAAATGTTGGAAAAACAACATTTCAAAATAAATTGTCGGTTGTCGCTCGAAATGAATTATTTATAATTATAAACGATATTCTTTTTCTTAGCACAAAATAAGGAGAGGATTTTGCGCGCAGAAAAAGGCTCTTTTTTTAATTAGTCCTTAATAATGTGAATGGTCAACCTTGTTAATTAAAAAGAGAGCAGGACTTATTAGAAAATAAATCGATATTGAAAATAAGGAGAGGGAAACAATGAGTCAATTTCGGAGAATGATTATCATCAATATTGTTACATTGATTGTGTTAGTTGGCGGCGGATTTGCCGGCTATTATTATTACAATCAATCAACAAATTATTTGAAAACGGACAATGCAAAAATTGATGGGAGAGTAGTACCTATTGCATCTCCAGTTGCAGGGAAATTAACAGATTGGAAAGCGGAAGTAGGAAAAAATTATAATGCTGGTGACAAAGTAGGTTCTGTAATGAGTAACGCTGGGGGTACTGCACAAGAAGTAGATATTACAGTTCCAGCAAATGCAACGCTTGTTCAATCAAATGCAACGCGAGATTCTTATATTGCGCCAGGAACACCGCTTGCATATGCCTATAATATGAGTGATCTATGGGTAACGGCAAATATTAAAGAAACAGACGTAGATGAGATTCAAAAAGGGCAAGACGTGGATGTATATGTTGATGCATATCCTGATACAACGTTAACAGGAAAAGTAGAACAAATTGGTTTAACAACAGCAAATACATTCTCTATGCTACCATCTAGCAACGCAACAGCGAACTATACGAAAGTAACACAAGTTATTCCTGTTAAGATTTCATTAGATCATAGTAAATCATTAAATATTGTCCCAGGCATGAATGTCACAGTTCGGATTCATAAGTAAGGGGGAATGAAATATGTCCTCGATCTTTATTGTAGGATACGCTCTTTTATGTATTGTCGTGTTCATTATTGTAAATCGTGTTTTTAGAAAAAAAGGAAAAGGGATAGAAGAACCAGTTCGAGCACAAGGGGTTTCAGATAATAAAAAAGAGGCAGTAAGAAAACAAGAAATACCAGAAGTTAAGGAAGAAGAAACAATTGAAAAACAAGAACAACAAGAACGACCAAAACAGGAACAACCAAAACAAGAACAAAAAGCGGAAGATACGAAACCGAAAACGTCTCGTTCTCAAACGGTGCTTCCTGAATTTAACGTAAAAGTTGTCTTAGCTGTTCTTATTTTCGGAATGTTCGTTTCGATTTTAAATCAAACGTTAATTAACGTTGCTTTGCCAGCATTAATGAATGAATTTAATGTATCAACATCTACAGCACAGTGGCTTACAACAGGATTTATGCTGGTGAACGGGGTATTAGTGCCAATTAGTGCATTTTTAGTCTCGCGGTTTACGTACCGAAGCTTATTTCTAGCGGCTATGCTGTTCTTTACAGCAGGTTCAATGATTTGTGCGGTATCTGGAAGCTTTACGATGATGATGACAGGACGTGTTGTTCAAGCGGTTGGTGCTGGTATTTTAATGCCGGTCGGAATGAATATTTTCATGACAATCTTCCCGCCTCATAAACGCGGGGCTGCGATGGGACTGCTTGGTATTGCGATGATTTTAGGACCTGCTATTGGGCCAACACTTACAGGCTGGGTTATTCAAAACTACACATGGAATGTGATGTTCTATGCGATGTTTATTATTGGTTTACTTATTATCGTATTAGCACTAAAATATTTTACGCTCAAACAGCCTGTGGCTAAGGCGACGCTAGATATTTTTGGTGTGATTGCTTCTAGTATCGGACTTGGAAGCTTACTATATGGCTTTAGTGAGGCAGGGAATAATGGCTGGAGCAGTATGGAGGTTATCATTGCGATTGTAATTGGTATCATCGGAATAAGTCTATTCATCTGGAGACAGTTAACGGCTGACAACAAAATGTTAGACCTTCGTGTATTCAGCTATTCTGCATTTACCTCGACGCTTTTAATCAATGCAATTGTTACGATGGCATTGTATGGCGGGATGATATTGCTTCCTGTATATTTACAAAACATTCGTGGATTTACACCGATTGATTCAGGATTACTCCTTCTGCCAGGATCTTTGATCATGGGAATGATGGGGCCATTTGCCGGGAAATTATTTGATAGATACGGCATTCGACCACTTGCTATTTTTGGATTAATCCTTACAACATATGCAACATATCAATTTACACATTTAACATTAGACACACCTTATAGTGAAATTATGAGGGACTATATTATTCGTTCGTTTGGGATGTCCTTTATCATGATGCCAATCATGACGGCCGGGATGAATGCTCTGCCAATGAAACTTATTTCTCATGGAACAGCAACGCAAAATACATCAAGACAAGTTGCGGGCTCCATTGGAACTGCGCTTTTAATCACAATTATGACGCAGCAAACGACAAATCATATGGCAGATTACGCAAATGCAATTACAACAACAAATCCGATTATCGTAAACAAACTATCGCAAATGGGACAAAGCGTTGCTGCCATGACAGGATCAGCTCAGGCAGGAAATGCATTAAGTTCACAAATGCTATTTGGGCAAGTTTCCAAGTTATCCGTCATTAACGGCATTAATGATGCATTTTGGATTGCAACAACCTTAACGGCCATTGCATTAGTCTTATCATTTTTCTTACAACCAGGAAATAAGGTAAACAGAAAAGCAGAGAGATGATCTCTGCTTTTTTTATGTGAACGGCTTTAAATGAATGATACTGTTTACTTTCTTTTTCTGCCATAGTTGAATGCGCATATTCCGCCCACTAACACGAAGAATAGAACACCTATTCCTTAAAGGTTTGCTTGCAATGCAAATATCTAGGGATAGAAAAAAATGTTAAAGGGGTTCAAAAATTCTTTGTAATCGCTTACATATTGTAATACTATTAAATTACGATAATAAATTATCATCGCAATGTAATACAGGCGGTATAGGAGTAATGAAGAATGAAACATTATTACAACAATACTATCCGTTCGTCACATTTTTTTCGAAGGTAGATGAAAACAATTAAATTTTTGCGAAAACTTGTTCATCATTTCACATGATGGGTAGTTGAAAGACAGGGGGACAATTTGTGAACAAGAATAGTATGTTACGTGTGTTAGAGAAAGAATTAGTCGTTGCTTTAGGGTGTACAGAACCAGTGTCGATTGCGTTAGCCGCAGCTACTGCAAGAGATTATATGAAGGGCGACATACAGTCAATTGAAGTACTTGCAAGTACAAATGTTATTAAAAATGCAATGGCGGTTGGTATACCAGGAATGAAGGCTACTGGAATTGACTTTGTTGCTGCTTTAGGGGTGTTAGCAGGAGACAGCAAAAAAGATTTAGAAGTGTTAGCCGGAATCTCAGAAGAAGATGAAGAACAAGCAATCTCTTTAGTAGAAGCGGGGAAAGTGTCTGTAGAATTAGCAGATACGTCTAAAAAGCTATACATTGAAGTGAAATTTACGACAGACGAGGGATATGCAAGGGTTATTATTCATGATAATCACACATTTATCGCATTAGTAGAAGTGAATGGGGAGCTTGTTTATAAGAATGGATGTGGAAATACACACTTTGCCACTTCTGAAGAAGAACGTGATGAACTAACGATTCCAGAAATATATGAATTTGTTACGACTGTAGATGTAAAGGAATTGGCACTTGTAAAAAAGAGTATTGAACTGAATCGTAATGTGGCACTAGATGGTTTGTCGAATGAATATGGCTTACAAGTTGGAAAAACATTAAAGGCAAATGTATTGAAAGGAATTCTATCAGATGATTTAACAACTCATGCGATGGCATTAGCAGCTGCTGGTTCAGATGCACGTATGGCCGGTTCGACAATGCCAGTAATGGCTAACTCAGGAAGTGGTAATCAAGGGATTGCCGTAACGATGCCTGTAGTAGCTGCAGGTGAGAAATTAAATGCTTCGGAAGAAGAGCTAATTCGTGCTGTTACATTAAGTCATTTATTAGCGATTTACATTAAAAGTAAGTTTGGACGTTTGTCTGCACTTTGCGGTGTAACAGTTGCTGGTGCAAGTGCATCGGCTGCTATTACGTATTTATTAGGCGGAGATATTGAAAAGATAAAGTATGCAATCCAAAATACACTTGGAAATGTGACAGGGATGATTTGTGACGGAGCAAAGGCAGGATGTGCGATGAAAGTAGCAACTTGTTCAAGCGCAGCTGTACAATCTGCACTGTTAGCCTCACAAGGAATGTGTATCTCTGCTACAGATGGATTTATCGAAGCAGATGTTGATAAAACAATTGAGAATTTTTGCCGATTAGGAAATGAAGGTTCATCGAATATGGATAAGATTATGCTAGAGATGATGATTAATAAAAGAAAATAGTAGTGATGTATCACCGTGAATGCTATTAATAATCAGTAGAGTCCATGTACATCCTACTGAATAATTCAACATATGAAAGTGAAATAGACTGTTCCAAAAGCTCTTTTAGATGAGGAAACGTTTGAGGTAATAATCAGATAAAAATTGACACGCCATTATACGACTATAATGGCGTGTTTGCAAAGTTATGTTCCTTTTTAATAGTAATAACTGGTTTATTCAGTTTTTAAGATAAAAACGCAAGCGTATTATTCATCATATGAAATAACATAGCTGGAATAATAGAATTCGTTTTTTTACATAATACGGCCATAAACATTCCCATCATAAAAGCACCAACCATAACACCTAGAGAGTATATATGGGCGATTCCGAAGATGAAGCTTGAGCCAATTGCTGCTATCCAAAATGGAAAACGTTGCTGGAAAAATTGAAGAATGATTCCGCGGAAAATTAGCTCTTCAAAAATGGGGATGAAAATCGCACTTCCTAAAATTAATAGAATTTTATATTGGTTTAAATTTTCTAAGTTTAAAGCTAAATCTTGTTCTTGCGTTGCATGAGGAAATAGCTTAGAAATTATAAATATATGAATAGCAATACTAAGTCCGAAGAAAAGAAATAAGTATATATATGTACGAACTTTTTGGAGTGCTTGAAAATTTAAAACAGGTAATAATAGTTTCTTTATAGGTTCGTATTTAAAAATAAACAATAATAAAATGAGCAGTTGTAATAAAGTACCTCCAGTATTTCCAAGTGAGCTGTATAGGGCGATTGTTTTTTGTCGGAAAGGCTTGCAGTGTAAATCATAAACGGAAGACCTATAAATAAACCGCTTATGATCTGTGCCCCAAAAAAAGCAAATAAAACAGAACCAACAAATTTTCCCCATGATAAAGAATGATTTTGATCATATGTAAGTTGTACAGAATGTTGCATATATCGAATCCTCTCTATTGTTTATATATAAAATTATACATATTTGGATAAAATGTACCATAACTTTATCCCGCATTAACGGGCAGTAATACTCCCACCTCAAAATTCGGCGAAAGCAAGGAAGTTAGGTGGGAGAAAAACTGCCCGTAAAAGCCCGATTGGTTCAACTAATAATCAGTGGGGGATGAAGAAAACCCCCACTGATTAAAGTTTCACTTTATATTACATAATAGTTAGAAATTTTCTAATCAAAGTAAAAATCACCTTAGCATTTACTAAGGTGATTTTTTTCCTGTTATGGATCAACAAATTTGCTCTGTTCTTTCATTGGGAGAAAGATGAGCACAGGATGTCGATTGTGGGACTTGTAATTCATGATCTACCATCTGATCTAATCGCTTGATTGCTTGTAGTGCTTTTTCATAAGAGATTGTTCGGTAGTGATGTGCCCCGCTCGGTTCTTCATCTGCTTCGTCTGCCCATTTAATAATATTTTGGAGAGGTGTTCTCTCAAGTGTTTGTTCTAGTAGAAAAGAATCAGTGTGTAAGAGAATGGCAACGGAAATTTCCTTTGCTTGTTTTGGGTGTTCTCCTAATCGGATTAATAATTTATGAGCTCTTTCTGCTCCTTTAATAGCGTGTATATCATTCTTTTTATACAATTCATAGTCCCATTCCCCATTACGATACCATGTGTAATGTCCTACATCATGAAGAAAACCAGCTTTTGTTGCTGCATCGACTGAAACGTGATATTTTTTTGCTAAGTGAAACGCATGGTAAGCAACAGCAATTGCGTGAACCATTCCAGAACGGTTTATATATTTTTGTGTAATAGGATGTTTGAAAATTTGTTCAAGTGTGACACGGCGCATAAAACATTCACTCCTTTTATTCATTGATGTGTATGATGGAAACGAATAGATAGACATAAGTATATTTTGAACATTTTACTTCATCATCTTGTGTTAGTAAAGTAGAAATATTTAAGAGAAGAGAAGTTTGATATCTTTTTTATAACAGAAAAGTCACCCTAGCTTTCTCATGCTAAGGTGACTTTCTGTTGCTTATTTCTTTAATCCTTGCTCCAATGTAGCTAACATCTCATGTTTTTCATTTTCATCAGCATTTTTCCAAATGACTTCAAATAAAACGCCAAGGCCTGGAAGCATTTTTTCTTCTCCGCTTTGAATTGCATCGACAATTGTTTCTTGTAATTGGTCTTGCGTGTTTCCTGATACGTTTGCCAATACAGCACCGCGTAAATTAAAGTTCATCATGTTCACCTCTTTTTAGGAATGGAAACTGAGGTTAGTTTTTGTTCTTTTTTATGTAAATATGTATGAAAAATAGGCTATAATGAGAAGACAAGAAGAGAGGGAATGCATAGAATGAAAAACATTGATTCAGTACAAAATCCGCGTGTGAAGCAGTGGAAGAAGCTGCAAACGAAAAAAGAGCGCGATAAAAAAGGGTTATTTTTTGTAGAAGGATTCCATTTAGTAGAGGAAGCTTTAAAAGCAGGAGTTGCAACAGAACTGATCGTCTCAGAGCAGACAGACCTTCCGAAAGATTGGGTGGTTGCTGATGTGGAAATGTATATTGTGTCTGAAGCGGTTGTAAAATTGTTACGTGAAACAGAAACGACGCAAGGTGTATTTGCGGTTTGTGAGAAACATGAGAAAGAAATCGCTCTTACAGATGGAAAGTTTCTACTATTAGACGGCCTGCAGGACCCAGGTAACTTAGGAACAATCATTCGTACAGCAGATGCAGCTGGACTTGATGCGATTGTTCTTGGAGAAGGATGCGTCGATGTATATAACAGTAAAGTATTACGTTCTACACAAGGGTCTGTATTCCATTTACCGATTGTAAAAGGAAACTTAGAAGAATGGGTAGACGAGTTAACAGAAAAGAACGTTCCTGTATACGGAACAGCTCTTGAAAACGGGGTTCCATACGGTGAAGTAGCACCGACGGGAAGTTTTGCATTAATTGTAGGTAACGAAGGAAATGGCGTTCGCCAAGAGCTTCTTGCGAAATGTAATCAAAACTTATACATTCCGATTTACGGAGGAGCAGAATCATTAAATGTTGCGGTTGCAGCAGGCATTTTAACGTATTATTTACAAACTCCGGTTGCGAATCGCTAAAAAACTTCTTATAATAGGTGGAAGTACGTGTTCAAAAAAGAGGATAAAGAGAGCCGAATAGTTCGAGGCACGGAGTGTAGCGGGGCTACATGAGTACAAGAGTGGCGACGTAACGAAGAAATACGAGAGCTATCTTTACCGGACGTTTTGAACATCCAATAAAAGTGAAATAGTTTAAAAAACGATGATAGAGAAGAGTAGCTTGCAAAATCGCCATTTAGGGAGAGAATGTCATGGACTGAAAGCATTCTTATGGTAGACGGAAGTGAATTCACCTCTGGAGTTGACGCCAGGACCATGTAAATGTAAAGGCGTTCCGGTCTAACAAGCCGTTATAACGAATTAAGTGGGCAGACTCGTTCTGTCAATTTAGGGTGGTACCGCGAATTTACCTCGTCCCTTTTTAGGGAGCGAGGTTTTTTTATTTTTAACATTAGGAGGGTTCCAAATGGAAGCACGTTTAAAAGAGCTAAAGCAAGAAGCTTTAGAGCTGATTGAAGAAGCGAAAGAGCTAAAAGGCTTAAACGATGTACGCGTTGCGTATTTAGGAAAAAAAGGCCCAATTACAGAAGTATTACGCGGCATGGGGAAATTATCTCCAGAAGAGCGTCCACGTATGGGAGCGTTAGTAAATGAAGTACGCGCGGCAATTCAAACGCGCCTAGAAGACAAAATTAACCACTTAGAAAAAGCAGTAATTGAAGCGAAGTTAGCATCTGAAACTATTGATGTTACATTACCAGGTCGCCCTGTAGAAACAGGTTGTCACCATCCGTTAACAGCGGTTGTTGAACAGATTGAAGATGTGTTTATCGGTATGGGATATGAAGTTGCAGAAGGAACAGAAGTAGAGAAAGACTACTATAACTTCGAAGCATTAAACTTACCGAAAGATCACCCAGCGCGTGATATGCAAGACACTTTCTACATTACAGAAGAAACATTACTACGTACACATACATCTTCTGTGCAAGCAAGAACAATGGAAAATAATAAAGAAAAAGGCCCGATTAAAATTATTTGCCCTGGTAAAGTGTATCGCCGTGATGATGACGATGCAACGCATTCGCATCAGTTCATGCAAATTGAAGGTCTTGTAATTGATAAAAACATTCGTATGAGTGACTTAAAAGGTACACTGCAAGTATTTGTGAAAAAGATGTTTGGTGAAGATCGTGAAATCCGTCTTCGTCCAAGTTTCTTCCCATTCACAGAACCATCTGTTGAGATGGATATTTCTTGTATGATGTGTCACGGAAATGGTTGCGGCACATGTAAAGGAACTGGCTGGATTGAAATTTTAGGTGCTGGTATGGTTCATCCGAACGTACTTGAAATGGCAGGCTATGATTCAAAAGAATATCAAGGTTTCGCATTCGGTATGGGTGCAGAGCGTATCGCAATGTTAAAATACGGCGTTGATGACATTCGTCATTTCTATACAAATGATGTACGTTTCTTACAACAATTCAAACGAGCGTAAGGGAAGGAGAGGATAAATATGTTCGTATCATATCGTTGGTTACAAGAGTATGTAGATATTCAAGATGTAACGGCACAAGAATTAGCAGATAAAATCACGAAAAGTGGTATTGAAGTAGAAGGCGTTGAAGTATTAAATAAAGGTGTAAAAGGTGTTGTAGTTGGTCACGTATTAGAATGTGAAAAACATCCAGAAGCTGATAAATTAAGCAAATGCCTAATCGACATCGGCGAAGAAGAGCCAGTTCAAATCATTTGCGGTGCTCCTAACATTGCGAAAGGTTTAAAAGTACCAGTTGCAAAAGTTGGTGCTGTTCTTCCTGGCAACTTCAAAATTAAAAAAGCAAAGCTACGCGGTGAGGCTTCTCACGGTATGGTTTGTTCTTTACAGGAGCTTGGCGTTGACGGCAAATTAGTTGCGAAAGACTATGCAGAAGGTATTTTTATTTTCCCAAGTGACGTGGAAGTTGGTGCAGATGCACTTGAAATCTTAAATTTACATGATGAAGTACTTGAATTAGGTTTAACACCGAATCGTGCTGACTGCTTAAACATGTTAGGTGTTGCGTATGAAGTAGCAGCAATTTACGGCCGTGAAGTGAAACTTCCAGCAGCAGACTTACAAGAAGTGGCAGAAAAAACATCTGATTATATTTCTGTAAGTGTAGAAGCAACAGAACAAAACCCATTATATATTGCAAAAATGGTGAAAAACGTAAAGGTTGGTCCATCACCAATCTGGATGCAAACACGCCTAATGGCAGCTGGCATTCGCCCGATTAGCAACGTAGTTGATATTACAAACTACATTTTAATTGAATACGGTCAACCATTACATGCGTTTGACTACGATAAATTAGGTTCAAAAGAAATCGTTGTTCGTCTTGCAAAAGAAGGCGAAAAGATTCAAACATTAGATGATCAAGAACGTACATTACAAGCGCATCACCTTGCGATTACAAACGGCACAAAAGCATTAGCTGTTGCTGGTGTAATGGGCGGAGCTGAATCTGAAGTTGATAACGATACAGTAAACGTTCTAATCGAGTCTGCATACTTCGAAGGTCAAACGGTGCGCCGCGCATCAAAAGACTTAGGTCTTCGCAGTGAATCAAGTGCACGTTTCGAAAAAGGAATCGATCCAACACGTACATTCGAAGCAATTCAACATGCAGCTGCATTAATGGCAAAATATGCTGGTGGCGAAGCGCTTGAAGGTGTAGTAGAAGTTGATAACTTACAAGTACAAGAACGTACAGTATCAGTTACAACTGAAAAAGTAAATCGTGTATTAGGTACAGAAATCTCTGCAAGTGAAATGGGTACAATTTTTACAAACTTGAAGTTCCCATTCACAGAAGTAGAAGGAACATTCCATGTAAACGTACCAGCACGTCGACCTGACATTACAATTGCAGAAGACTTAGTTGAAGAGGTAGGTCGTCTATACGGATACGATCATATCCCAGTTACATTACCAACTGGAACAATGACGCGTGGTAAATTAACAGTAGCGCAAGCAAAACGTCGTAAAGTACGTCGCTACCTAGAAGGTGCTGGTTTATATGAAGCAATTACGTATTCATTAACAAGCGCTGATAAAGCGAAACAATATATGGTTGAGCCAAACGAAAAGGCTCCTGTAAATCTTGCACTTCCAATGAGTGAGGAACGCAGCCAGCTTCGTTTAAGCTTAATACCACAATTGCTAGAAGCAGTTTCATATAACAACGCTCGTAAAAACGACAGTGTTGCATTATATGAAGTAGGTTCTATCTTTTTACCAACAGCAAAAGGTGAGCTTCCAAAAGAAGAACAACATCTTGCTGGCGTTATGACAGGTCTTGCTCTTCACCATGCATGGCAAGGTGAGAAGAAAGTTGTAGACTTCTTCGTTGTAAAAGGTATATTAGAAGGATTATTCGATGTACTTGGCGTTGCAAGCAGCATCACATATGCTCCTGCAAAACGTGAAGGCATGCACCCAGGACGTACAGCTGATATCTTACTAGACGGAGAAGTAATTGGCTTCATCGGTCAATTACACCCAGAAGCGCAAAAACAATTAGATGTAAAAGATACATTCGTATTCGAATTATCTCTAGTAAAAGTATTTGCTGCTGATACAGAAGATACTTACTACTCAGCAATTCCGCGTTTCCCATCTATGACACGTGATATGGCAGTTGTAGTAGCCAAGGAAGTAAAAGCTGGTGAAATGAAGCAAGCGATTAGCGAAGCAGGCGGAGAACTTCTAAAAGAAGTAACACTATTCGACTTATACGAAGGCGAAAAAATGGAAGAAGGCAAGAAATCACTTGCATTCTCTATGAACTACTTCGATCCAGAACGTACATTAACAGATGAAGAAGTAACAGAAGCACATAGCCGTGTATTAGCAGCGGTAGAAGAGAAATTTGGTGCGGAGTTGCGTAAATAATTTTTATATGTAAAAGAGAGGATTGTCACTCATCGAAAGAGTGATGATCCTCTTTTTTTATGAAAAGAAAAAATGAATGCAACCAAATACTGGATTTTTGTATCTAATAGAATGTAAAGAACATGAAAACAGGCGTATATTGAAATTAGTTAGCAAGGGGGTTCTGAAATGGGGAAGTTAGAAGCCTTAGTGAAAAAGGCAAAAAAGGGAGATGGAGAAGCATTTGTTTCTCTTGTGCAGCGCTATGAAGATGTGCTGTACAAAGTCGCAAGTAAACTGTTGCAGAAAGATGAGGATGTGGCCGATGCGATGCAAGAAGCAATCACAGTGGCGTACGAGAAAATACATACACTTAAAAACGAAGAGTACTTTAATACATGGATTTGTAAAATATTAATCAATACATGTAACGGTATATTAAACAAAAAGCAAAAAATTACGTTAGTAGATGGGCACATTGAACAAAAACAAAACAAAAATGAATTTTTGAAGATAGAACTAGAGGATGCGTTAAATAGTTTAAATAAGGATTATAAAATCGCGATCGTTTTATACTACATTGTTGGGCTTAGTATAAAAGAAATGAGTGTGTTTTTAAAAGAACCGGAAGGAACAATTAAATCGAGACTTTCCAGAGCCAAGTCAATATTACGTAATCATTATTACAGTGGTGAAGGAGTGAGTGTAAATGAAAAGTAACTTCGAAAAAGAATTTCAGCATGTGTTACATGAGGAAAAAGAAATACCTAGTATTGTTAGAAAGTCTGTAGATCATTCCTATGATGTAATACGTATGAAAGCAAAGAAAAAGAAAAGAAATGTGATGTGGCGAAAATTAGCAGTAGCGGCTTGTTGTTTTGTGATAGCTGGTGGTGTTTTTACAAATGAGCATGTGCGGGCTAACATAAATAAATTATTTCATTTTAATGATAAAGGGATTGAGCGAGCGGTTGATGAAGGATTTACACAAAAAAGCAATAGTACGGCTACTGATAAAGGAATCACAGTGATACTTGACCGTTATTTTGCTGACGCGAATAAACTAGGGTTTAGCTTTCAATTAGTATTTGGGGATACAAGCATATTCAAGAAACAGGTAAAAGAAGTGTCTTTTGACTATCGATTAAAAAATGGTGATGGCGAATATATTATGGAGTCTATTCCAGATACAAAGCCTTTGAAAGGTAACAAATTATATGTATCTGGAGGAGAAGATAATAATCCATATATAGATACGAAAACTGGAAAAGTTTTATACGAAGCGATATGGGAGTCAAATCAGGGCTTGATTCCGAAATTAAAAGATGCTGTGTTAGAAATAGAGAGCGTTAAGGTTTTTTATGAGAATGATGAACGGAAAGAAATTGATGGTATATGGAATTTACCGATTAGCGACAAAACGAAAGAAGAAGCAACTTCAACGGTTGAGTATAGATCAGCAGAAACAACATCTAACATCCATATTGTATCCGCAAAGGCAAATCCAACATCTCTCAACCTAACATTTTCAGTTAATGAAGTAGTAGAAGATGAAAATACTTTTATGGATATGAAGATTATAGATGAAACAGGAAAAGAATATAAATCAAAAGGGTATAGTATGAATGCTGGGAATGCTAAAACGAATGTCCAGGTTAATTTTCCGATTACTTCTTATGACAAAGCGAATACATTGAAGCTCCAAATAAAGAAGTTTGGAGAAATAGAGTTAGTTAGAAAATAAAGTGCAATCAAAATTATCTGCACTTAATTTTTTCTTTGTTTTAACCCTTGCATGTGGCAGGAAAAAGCCCTGACCGCTTCTATGCATGGCCAGATGCTCTCGCTTATCAAAAAAAGAGTGGTTTTATGAAGGGTTTTCAATTTGTATTTATATAGAACGACAACTTGCATCTTTCAAAGGAATGTAGTACATTAATTTTAGTTTAACAAAAGAAAGACGATGATAAGGAAAAGTAGTATATACTATAATCCAAAGCGAGTCAGGGACGGTGCGAGCCTGATGAGGCGGTATATGTGAAGAACACCTTGGAGTTGCTAACCGAAATTGAATTGTGTATTCAAGAGTAGACTTAGACGGGTATCCGGCCTGTTACAAACCGGAAAGTATGTATCATACATACGAGTTAGAGCTGGTCTTTATGACAAATTGGGTGGTACCGCGAAGTTTAACCTTTCGTCCCTTTATGGATGGAAGGTTTTTTTGTATTTAAATATATGTAAAGGAGAATTTCAATATGGAAAACACATTAGTAAAAAGTCTGTATAGAGAAACTGATAAGTATGTAGACCAAAAAGTACAAGTATCAGGTTGGATCCGTAACTTACGTGATTCAAAAGTATTTGGTTTTATCGAATTAAACGATGGTAGTTTCTTTAAAAGCGTTCAAATCGTTTTCGATACAGAATTAGATAACTTTACTGAAATTACGAAGCTGCCATTAAGCTCATCTATTAAAGTAGAGGGAACACTAATTGCAACGCCAACTGCAAAGCAGCCGTTTGAAATTAAAGCGGACAAAATCGAAATTGAGGGATTATCAGATTCTGATTACCCATTACAAAAGAAACGTCACACGTTTGAGTACTTACGTACAATCGCTCATTTACGTCCAAGAACGAATGCATTCTCGGCAACGTTCCGTGTGCGTTCAATTGCAGCTTATGCGCTTCATAAATTCTTCCAAGAGCGCGGCTTTGTACATGTTCATACACCGATTATTACAGGTAGTGATACTGAAGGTGCAGGTGAAATGTTCCGCGTAACAACGCATGATATGAACAACGTGCCAAAAGGTGAAGATGGAAATGTAGACGATTCAAAAGACTTCTTCGGCAAAGAAACAAACTTAACAGTAAGTGGGCAATTGAATGCTGAAGCATATGCATTAGCGTTCCGCGATGTATACACATTTGGTCCAACGTTCCGCGCTGAAAACTCAAACACAACTCGCCACGCTGCTGAGTTTTGGATGGTTGAACCTGAGATTGCATTCGCTGAATTAGAAGATGTAATGGATCTTACAGAAGATATGCTGAAGTATGCAATGAAATACGTATTAGAGCATGCACCAGAAGAAATGGAATTCTTCAACAGCTTTGTTGATAAAACAGTTCTAGAGCGCATGAATAACGTAATTAACTCTGATTTTGGACGCATCACATACACAGAAGCAATTGAAGTGCTTCAAAAATCAGGTGCAGAATTCAAATACCCAGTAGAATGGGGAATTGATTTACAAACAGAGCACGAAAGATACTTATCAGAAGAAGTATTCAAACGTCCTGTATTCGTAACAGACTATCCAAAAGATATTAAAGCATTCTATATGCGCTTAAATGATGATGGCAAAACAGTAGCCGCAACAGACTTACTTGTTCCTGGCATCGGCGAATTAATCGGCGGAAGTCAACGTGAAGAAAGAATGGATGTTTTAGTAGATAGAATTAAAGAACTAGGCATGAACGAAGAAGACTACTGGTGGTACTTAGAACTTAGAAAATACGGCGGTACAAAACATGCTGGATTTGGTCTAGGTTTCGAACGCTTCTTAATGTACATTACTGGTATGGGGAATATTCGTGACGTAATTCCATTCCCAAGAACACCAGGCTCTGCGGAGTTTTAAGATTGGAAAAAAGGTATATCAACAGCAATTAAGCTGTTTGATATACCTTTTTATTTTTCTTTTGAGCAGGGAGAGATGCGGGATAAGGAGAAACATTATGTGGAAGAGAAAGGAGCTGAATTTGTGAAAAAAAGAATGGTATGTTTCTTAGCGATCATGCTAATCAGTTTAAGTGCATGTGGAAAGGAAAAAGAGAAACAAGAAAAAGTAGTTCCAACAACATCACAAGAGGCAGCGGTTGTTACGTTTCAAGGAAAAGAGATAAAAGAAATTCAGCTAACATCTACAAAAACAAAAGGTACGAAAGTATTGAAAAAAGCAAAAGATATGAAACAGCTTGTATCTGCGCTGGAGCAGGTTGGGTTGGCGGGAAATGGCGATGAGCCTAAAACATTATCACTAGATGAAGCAGCTAAATCCGCTATTCATTACAATATGTCTATTGATTATGGTGATGGATCAATTGGGAAATACTTTGTTTGGGTAGAAGATGACGGAGAAATTGTAATTGGGCATAAGGATACTCCAGAGAAAGAACGTGTTGAGTTTTATGATTTAAAAGAAGCCTCAAAAAAAGTTGCAGAGACGTTTAAAATAGAGTAGTAAAAACAAAGGAGCTGACACTAAAAAGTCCACTTTTTAGTCAGCTCCTTTCACTTTTTGGTATGCTCCAGTTCAGTGGCCCGAATACTCGTATGTTGAATATTGTCGGAATGTCTTTATATTCTGTCGAAGCGCCAATATATTGCAAATAACGGTTGATATATCGGTGGACACGGAAAAAAGGATTGACTTCAAAAGGCACATAGGTGCCTTTTGGGTCAGCTCCTTGTTTAGTCTATACGTATCCTGTCCATACTGAAAAATAACTATTTCTTCAACAATCGAAACGCTTTTTCCGTGTTTGCAAAATGTAATTTCACAAACTCAGGTAATCTTTCTTTCCCAAGCCTTTGAATCAATTTTGCCGCCGCAATATCGACTTGTTTCCCGGCACCTTTCGGAAGTGACATGCCCGCTTTTTTGCTTAGTTCATCAAATTGTTTTACGAATGAATAACGGGCTAGAATGGAAGCTGCTGCAACGGCGATATGTACGCTTTCGCCTTTTGTAGCGAAATAGACATTTTCACGCTCTACGTTTTTTTGTTTGGCTAAATATTTATAATATGTAGCCGGCTGTGTGAACTGATCAATTAAGATGCCTTCTGGTTTCGTTGGTGCTATCTTAGCCAATAAGTTTGTAATGGCTTTATTATGAAGCATTGCTTTTAGTTGTCCTTGATTGTAGCCTTTGTCAAACATTTCGTTATATTTTTCGTTATGCAGAACAAGAGAGCTGTAAGGGACAACCGCCAGTAGTTGTTTTGCAATTTCGCAAATTTGTGTATCGTTTAAGTTTTTTGAGTCCTTGACGCCTAGTTCTTTTAATAATGGAATTTGCGTCGCATCGACGTATACGGCAACAACTGTCATCGGTCCAAAATAGTCTCCTGTTCCAACTTCATCTGAACCGAGAATAGACATTGTACTGATGGAAGCTGGCGGTGCATAAGAATGGTCATTTACATTTTTCTTTTCAGAAGTTTTCGGGGGTGTGGCATTTGCTTGCCACTGACTCGCTTCTTCTGTCGCACGTCCACCTTGAAACATAACTTTTCCTGATTTATAGGCTGTAATTGTGCAAGATGGAACCTTTGCCATGAAGACACCGCCTTGAGGAACTTTTGGCTGCACTACTTGTGCGTAATGTGTTTTCATGTCCACTATAACTGCAGAACTTACTTGAATGACAATAGAATTTGACAAAATGGTTACTCCTTTTTCATTATTTATATTTTTATCATATCGAATAGTTGTTTCTGTTTCCATATGATGTTTTTTCATGGTATGATAATCTTTAGGATTCTGTACGGGATTGGAGGACAGTAAGTTGTCACAACAAAATGGAAATCGAAGTCGAATTAATGTAGAAATTTACGGTCAACAATATTCAGTTGTTGGCGATGAAAGTACAAGTCATATACGCATTGTCGCAGCGATTGTGGATGATAAAATGCGCGAACTGAATGCTAAGAATCCTTCGCTTGACACAAACCGATTGGCGGTGTTGACAGCAGTCAATGTCGTACATGATTATATAAAATTAAAAGAAGAAAATGAAAAATTGAAAGAAAGAATGAGACAAAAAGGACTGGAATAACATGGTTGATATTATAATTATTTTATTGCTTGTTATGGGGTGTCTTCTTGGTTTAAGAAGAGGACTGGTATTGCAGATTGTAAAGTTAGTAAGCTTTATTATTGCCTATCTTGTAGCATATTGGTATTGCAAAGATTTAGCACCTGCATTGCAAAAAATTATTCCATACCCATTTAAGCAAGAAGTAAATGTGCCGAATTGGCTCAATGCAAATAGTATGGAAACAGTTTTCTACCAAGCCATTGCGTTTATCGCATTATTTATTATTACAAAAATCGCACTAACATTACTTGGACATCTTTTAAACATGTTTACAGAAATCCCTGTTGTAAGACAGGTTAACGCATTAGGTGGAGCGATTTTAGGGTTTTTAGAAGTGTATATTATATTGTTTGTATTAATTGTGATCGGTACGGTACTTCCAGTTGAGCAAGTACAAACGTCGCTTAATACATCAACAATAAGCAAAGTAATTGTAAATGATACACCGATTCTTTCTGAAAAAGTTAAGGAATTATGGCAAACAGGCAGCAAGGTATAACTTCTCTTCTTTAGAAAGAGAAGTTTTTTTCTATGATGGGAAGGCGGGAGAAGAATGAAAGTAAATAAAAAACAAGTGATTAAGCTACTTGAGACGATTGCACTTTTCATGGAACTAAAAGGTGAAAATCCTTTTAAAATATCAGCATTTCGTAAAGCGGCAGCAGCGTTAGAAAATGATGATCGCAGCCTTTCAGAAATTGAAGATTTTATGAAAATACAAGGAATCGGAAAAGGAACTGCAGCCGTTATTGCAGAATATATTGAAGTTGGAACATCAGAAGTGCTTACAGAGCTTGAAAAAGAAGTACCGAGCAGCTTATTGCCGCTTTTAAAATTACCAGGTCTGGGTGGTAAAAAAGTCGCAAAGTTATATAAAGAACTTGGCGTTGTAGATATAGAAACATTAAAGAAGGCTTGCGAGGAAAATCAAGTTCAAGCACTTGCTGGATTCGGTAAGAAAACGGAAGAGAAAATATTAGAAGCAATCGCTCAAGTTGGTTCTCGTCCAGAACGACTTCCGGTAGCAATGGTGATTCCTATTGCCGGGGAAATAGAGCGGAAATTGTCGAATGTACCAGAAATTATTCGTTATTCTCGTGCGGGCAGTTTGCGCCGCGTTCGTGAAACAGTGAAAGATTTGGATTTTATTATTGCAACAACAGAACCAGAAAAGGTGCGTGAGCATTTACTACAGTTTGATAATATGATTGAAGTTATCGCAAGCGGAGATACAAAGGTTTCCGTGCGCCTTCAGTATGAGTATGATATTTCTATTGATTTCCGTCTTGTGAAGCCGGAAGAATTTATTACTACTTTGCATCACTTCACCGGCTCAAAAGATCATAATGTAAGAATGCGCCAAATTGCAAAAGATAAGGGCGAGAAAATTAGTGAATACGGCGTTGAAAACTTAGAAACGGGAGAAGTGCAGACTTTCGAAACAGAAGAAGCGTTTTTTGCACACTTTGGACTGCCATTCATCCCGCCAGAGGTGCGTGAAGATGGAAAAGAGATTGATCTAATTGAGCAGTATCCGAATTTAATTCAGTTCTCTCATATTCAAGGTGATTTACATATGCATACAACGTGGAGTGATGGTGCTTTTTCTATTGAAGAAATGGTACAAGCGTGTCGTGCTCGCGGTTATAAATATATGGCGATTACTGATCATTCTCAGTACTTAAAAGTAGCGAATGGGTTAACGAAAGAGCGCCTTCGTGAACAAGGAAAAGAAATTGAACGTATGAATGACAAGTATCCAGATATCACCATTTTACGTGGTATTGAAATGGACATTTTACCAGATGCGACGCTTGATTTTGATGATGACGTATTAGCAGAGCTTGATTATGTCATCGGTGCCATTCATTCTAGTTTCTCACAAGATCGCGAAACGATTATGAAACGTCTTCGCACCGCAATTGAGAATCATCATGTGACAATGATTGCGCATCCAACAGGCCGCTTAATTGGTCGCCGCGAAGGCTATGATGTCGATACAGATTTATTAATCGAGCTTGCGAAAGAAACAAATACTGTACTTGAGTTAAATGCAAATCCAAATCGTTTAGACTTAAGTGCGAAGCTGTTAAAGCAAGCGCAAGATGCGGGTGTGAAAATCGCCATTAATACAGATGCTCATACGCTTGAAATGTTAGAGGATATGGAAATTGGCACTGCAGCTGCGCGCAAAGGTTGGATTCAAAAAGATACAGTTATTAACACGTGGGATATTGAACGTTTATTAAATTATATTAAGCGTAATAAGTAACACAAGGGGGACGTGCAACTATGTTAGAACGAACGTTGCGTGTATTAGAATATGAAAAAGTAAAAGAACAATTACTTGAACACGTTGCTTCTTCACTTGGACGAGATAAAGTAAAAGGGCTTGTGCCAAGCACAGATTACGAAGAAGTGGTAGAAATGCAGGAAACAACAGATGAGGCTGCGAAAGTCATCCGTTTAAAAGGACATGTGCCGCTCGGTGGGATTTTTGATGTTCGTCCTAATGTAAAGCGTGCGAAAATTGGTAGCATGCTAAGCCCGCATGAACTTTTAGATATTGCAAGTACGATGTATGGCAGCCGCCAGATGAAACGATTTATTGAAGATATGATTGAAAATGGTGTGGAACTACTAATTCTAGATACGTATGTAGCTCGCATTGTATCTTTATATGATTTAGAAAAGAAAATTACAAATTGTATTAGCGACGGCGGAGAAGTAGTTGATAGCGCGAGTGAAAAACTACGTGGCATTCGCCAGCAAATTCGCACAGCGGAAAGTCGCATTCGTGAAAAGCTGGAAAATATGACGCGTTCTTCTAATGCACAGAAGATGTTGTCAGATGCAATTGTAACGATTCGTAACGACCGCTATGTAATTCCAGTTAAACAAGAATACCGCGGTGTATATGGTGGTATCGTTCATGATCAGTCTGCCTCTGGTCAAACGTTATTTATCGAGCCGCAAGTTATTGTAGAACTGAATAACGCACTTCAAGAAGCGCGCGTGAAAGAAAAACAAGAAGTAGAACGTATTTTAATGATGTTGACAGAAGAAGTAGCAGCTGAGGCTGATATCATTTTAGAGAACGTTGATGTTGTGGCAGAGCTTGATTTCATTTTCGCAAAAGCTTTCTATGCAAAACGATTAAAAGCAACAAAACCAATTTTGAATAATGAGCGTTATATGAACTTACGCTTGGCACGTCATCCGCTTATTGATCCGAAAGTTGTTGTGCCAAACGATATTGTGCTTGGAAAAGACTTTACAACAATCGTTATTACTGGGCCGAATACAGGCGGTAAAACCGTTACATTAAAAACGGTAGGGATTTGTATTTTAATGGCGCAATCTGGTCTGCACATTCCTGTTTTAGATGAGTCCGAAATTTGTGTGTTTAAAAATGTGTTTGCCGATATCGGTGATGAACAGTCCATTGAGCAAAGTTTAAGTACATTCTCATCTCACATGGTAAACATTGTTGATATTTTAGAACAAGCTGATTTTGAAAGCTTAGTATTGTTTGATGAATTAGGAGCAGGGACAGATCCGCAAGAAGGGGCTGCACTTGCCATTTCAATTTTAGATGAAGTGTATAATCGCGGCGCACGCGTTGTTGCAACGACGCATTATCCTGAGCTAAAAGCATACGGCTATAATCGTGACCAAGTCATTAATGCAAGTGTTGAGTTTGATGTAAACACATTAAGCCCAACGTATAAATTGTTAATCGGTGTACCAGGGCGAAGCAACGCTTTTGAAATTTCAAAACGTCTTGGGTTATCTGACCGTGTAATTGATCGTGCTCGTGGTCATATTAGTACGGAATCAAATAAAGTAGAAAATATGATAGCTAAGCTTGAAGAAAGCCGAAAGAACGCTGAGCGTGAATGGAATGAAGCAGAAGAGCTTCGTAAGCAATCTGAAAAACTTCATAAAGAACTGCAGCGTCAAATTATTGAATTTAACGAAGAGCGCGATGAAAGATTACTAAAAGCACAAAAAGAAGGCGAAGAAAAAGTCGAATCTGCGAAGAAAGAAGCGGAAGAAATTATTCGTGAACTTCGTCAATTGCGAAAAGCAAAGCTTGCTGATATTAAAGATCATGAGCTAATTGAAGCGAAAAGCCGTTTAGCAGGAGCAGCGCCGGAGCTTGTGAAAAAACAACAAACAAAAGTGAAAAACACAGCACCAAAACAAGTGTTAAGACCAGGCGATGAAGTAAAAGTATTAACGTTCGGTCAAAAAGGTCAGCTTCTGAAAAAAGTAAGTGACAACGAATGGAACGTTCAAATCGGAATTTTGAAGATGAAAGTGAAAGAGTCCGATATGGAATATATTAATACACCAAATCCTGTTGAGAAAAAAGCAGTGACAGCAGTAAAAGGAAGAGACTATCATGTTTCGTTAGAACTGGATCTTCGTGGCGAGCGTTTTGAAGATGCGCTAGCACGTGTGGAAAAATATTTAGATGATGCACAGCTTGCGAGCTATCCACGCGTTTCCATTATTCACGGAAAAGGAACTGGAGCATTGCGTCAAGGTGTACAAGACTACTTGAAAAAACACCGCGGTGTGAAAAGCTTCCGTTATGGTGATATGGGTGAAGGCGGCCTTGGTGTTACAGTTGTAGAACTGAAGTAGGAAACCAAGCAAAGGGGAAACGGCTATGTTTATGGACAAACTTGCAAAAGTATTGTTAGCTTGTTGTGGAACGTTCTTTATTATTGGGGTTATATATTTGATGTTTTTTGCGAAATAAGGGAAAGGACACCGTTTTTGGTGTTCTTTTTCATTGTTTGTTTTCTAGCCATGAGTAGAAGATGTTATGTATAATAGAGAGTGGAATGTTATACAGGAATAGAAGGGGACCGTATGATTACAACGAAAAAGCTGTTAGAGGAAGCAACTAATTTTATTACAGATTGCTACAACGAGCTAGAAAAATCTCATGAAATACAAGATAGATTATCACAAATTGAATCTGAAATACAAATGACAGGAACGTATGAACATACTTTTGAGGAGCTTGTTCACGGGGCGCGAATGGCGTGGAGAAATAGTAATCGCTGCATCGGTCGTCTTTTTTGGAATAAGCTTCATGTATTAGATGCGCGCGATGTAAATGATGCAGAGGGTATATATGAGGCATTGCTTCATCATATTCAATATGCTACAAACGACGGGAAAATCCTACCTACGATTACTATTTTTAAACAATACCGAAATGAGCAAAATCATATTCAAATTTATAATCACCAATTGATTCGTTACGCTGGATATGAAACCGAGAAAGGCATTATCGGGGATTCTCATTCCCTATCATTTTCATCATTTTGTGAAGAACTTGGCTGGAGTGGGAAAGGAACACATTTTGATGTGCTGCCGCTCGTATTTTCAATTGATGGAAATGAACCGGTTTACATGCCAATCCCAGAAGAATATGTAAAAGAAGTGCCTTTAGAACACCCAGAGTATTCATTCTCCTCTTTGGAAGTAAAATGGTATGGTGTTCCAATGATCTCTGATATGCGTTTAGAAATTGGCGGTATCTCCTATACAGCTGCTCCTTTTAACGGCTGGTATATGGGAACAGAGATTGGTGCACGCAATTTAGCTGATCATGATCGTTATAATCTTCTTCCAGCTGTTGCGGGGATGATGGGTTTAGATACATCAAGAAACAGTACACTTTGGAAAGACAAAGCATTAATAGAATTAAATGTAGCAGTTTTACACTCTTTCAAAAAACAAGGAGTAACAATTGTAGATCACCATACAGCAGCGCAGCAGTTTAGTCAATTTGAGAAACAAGAAGCAGCATGCGGCCGTCTCGTAACAGGGAACTGGGTATGGTTAATTCCACCTGTATCCCCTGCAGCAACGCATATTTATCATAAGCCTTATCCAAATCAAATTCATAAACCTAATTTTTTTCATAAAAAAGGGTAAGAGCTTGTTATGTGGATAAAAGAATAACGTGGTATAGTTAGAAGGGACCGTTTATAGGTGATACTAAATAAACGGCCCTATTTTTGTGCTTCTAACATAGAGTGGTTTCATACATAAAAAAAGTTGGGACAAAACTTCTGACTTCGTATAGGGCCTTTCTTAACAGCTAGAAAGCATTGGAATGGAAAGGTAGGATAGGTAATGAAAACAGAAGTTATTTTAAAGGTTAAGACGAAATACGTAAACGAATTAAAAAGTGGCTATCCACTTATTTCAAAAGAAGCAATTATAAATTTACATGATGTGAATGTAGAAGGTACAATCGTAAAACTTGTAGATGACAAAAATAAGTTTATTGGTACAGGATATTATGGAAAGCAAAATAAAGGATATGGCTGGATCCTGACAAGAAAAGAACAAGAACAAATCGACCAAGCTTTCTTTGAAAAGAAGATTAAATCCGCTTTAAGTAAACGTCAAAACTTTTATGAGGATTCAGATACAACAGCATTTCGCTTGTTCAACGGTGAAGGTGATGGAATCGGCGGCTTAATCATTGATTATTATGATGGGTATTACGTGATTAGTTGGTACAGCGAGGGGATTTATCGATTTAGTAAAGAGATTATCCAGTCCTTACAGAATGTGACTACATTTAAAGCAATTTATCAGAAAAAGCGCTTTGATACGAAAGGTCAATATATTGAAGAAGACGATTTCGTAACAGGGGAACGCGGAGAGTTTCCAATTATCGTTAAAGAGAATGGTGTCAACTTTGCGGTATATTTAAACGACGGAGCCATGGTCGGTGTATTTTTAGATCAACGTAATGTTAGAAAGCAAATTCGCGATAAATATGCAAATGGCAAGACAGTCCTGAATATGTTCTCTTACACAGGGGCGTTTTCTGTCTTTGCAGCACTTGGCGGGGCGGCAAAGACGACAAGTGTAGACCTTGCGAACCGCAGCTTAAGTAAAACAATTGAGCAATTTAGTGTAAACAGCGTTGATTACGAAGCGCAAGATATTATCGTAGAAGACGTATTTCACTATTTCAAATATGCAGTAAAAAAAGCGCTGAAGTTTGATATGGTCATTTTAGATCCACCAAGCTTTGCACGTTCAAAAAAATATACATTTAGCGCTGCGAAAGATTATAAAAACTTATTAAAAGAAGCAATTGCCATTACAGAAAATAACGGTATTATTGTAGCTTCAACAAATTGCAGTGCTTTCGGTATGAAAAAGTTTAAAGGCTTCATTGATACAGCGTTTAAAGAAATGAATGGTAAGTATAAAGTATTAGAAGAACATTCACTGCCAGAGGACTTCCGGACGATTTCGCAGTTTCCTGAAGGTGATTATTTAAAGGTAGTGTTCATTAAAAAAATAAAATAAGAAGTCCACGGATATATCGACTGCTACTTTCGATATATCGGCGCTTTTTGCAATATATCGACCGTTTTTCAGAATATATCGGCGATTCGACACAAGATAAAGACCCTTCGACAATATTCGATGCGAAGGGTACTCTAGAGGGAGCTGACAAAAGCCCATTTTCCTATCAGCTCCTTTTCTTATTACACAATGTGCTGTACTCTACCAACTTGTCCGTCTTGTAGACGTACTTTAATGCCATGTGGATGAGAAGGTGAGTTTGTCAAAATGTCTTTCACAATCCCTCTCGTTAATTTCCCCGTACGCTGATCTTGCTTTAGTACAATATCAACTTCGAGACCAGGTGATATATTTGCGCGCTTTTGTCCGTTCATTTATACACCTGTGCGTCTGCGTTGATTGTTCGGTTTCTTCGTTTGCTGATTTTGTAGCTTCTTCGTTGCTTGACTTTGATTTTTCGCATTGGCTCCATTTTCATTTCCTTGCTTTTTCTTCGCAAGTTGCTCACGCATTAAATCAGCTAGGCTTACTTTTTTATTTTCTGACATATGAAATCTCCTTTTATATACAGTGAATTGTAAACATTTATAGTGAACTCCATCATATCATTGTTGAGGGAAGAAATGAAGCTGCACTATAACAATATAAGAAGTTTTAAGAGGATTTTTATATACATCAATTTTAAAAAACGACGTCCCTCTTTTTTTAGATGCTCTCGTCCATCTAAAAAAGAATGATAGGAACATGGTTATATTTATATGTGATTCACTCCGTATATTTTATTTACCAAATTCAACCACCATATTACAATATAATTATAAATTTTCAAGAAAACGGGTGATGGTGTGCAACATAAAATTTTATTAGTAGAAGATGATTTATCTATTCAAGAAATGGTGAATGGGTATTTAACGAAAGAGGGGTTTGTTGTAGCAGTAGCTTCGGATGGAGAGGAAGGGCTTGCTAAATTTTCACAAGATCAGTTTGATTTAGTTATTCTTGATATTATGATGCCTAAAATGGATGGCTTAGAAGTGATGAATATGATTCGGAAAAAGAGTTCTGTTCCGATTTTAATTATGTCCGCAAAAGATACGGATTTGGATAAAGCATTAGGGCTTGGGCTTGGCGCAGATGATTATATTTGTAAGCCGTTTTCTATGATTGAGTTATCTGCACGGGTGAAGGCTGGAATTCGCCGGTCGACTACGTATTCCGCTCCGCAGCAAAAACAAGATGACATGATTGTAGTTGGGAATTTGAAGGTTGATACGGCTAATTTTACTGTCCAGAAAAACAACGAAGCTATTAAACTTACATCGAAAGAGTTTGAGCTTTTAAAGTTATTTGCGACCAATCAAAATCGTGTGTTTACGAAAGCGCAAATTTATAGCTTAATTTGGAATGAAGAATATTACGGTGATGAGAATGTCATTAATGTCCATATGAGAAGATTGCGAGAAAAAATTGAGGACGATCCATCTCAGCCACAGTACATTAAGACATTATGGGGCATCGGTTATAAGCTGGAAGTGCTATAGAATGGTTATATTTTTAACGGCAATTATTTTTCTATTACTTGGTGTGATTTATTTTCAATATCGCACAAGAAAAAATCGAAGTGCGAATTTACGTTATATATATGAAAAACTGCAGATGATTCTAGAAAAGCAAACGAGTGAAAATTTATTAGTTGTTACAGATGATAAAGAATTGAAGTCATTATTAGTGACGATTAATTATTTGTTAGATGAAAAGAAAACAACAATTGCTAAGCATTCAAAACTAGAAATCTCCATGAGAAAGATGCTTTCTAACATTTCACATGATTTAAAGACGCCGCTGACTGTTATTCTTGGCTATGTGGAAATTTTAAATGTAGATGAAACGATAAGTGAAGAAGAGCGGAAGGTATTACTAGAAAAAGTTCATACGAAAACGTTAGAAGTGCTAGATCTTATACATAAATTTTTCGATCTTGCCAAACTAGAATCCGGTGATAAAGATATTGCAATGACGCGGATTTATATGAATGAAATTTGTCAGGAACATATGCTGTCATTTTATGATTTGTTAACAACGCAAGGATTTGACGTTCATATCGATATACCGGAAACACCGATCTATGCGCACGGGAATACAGAAATTATCGGAAGAATTATGAATAACTTAATTTCAAACGCGATTGCCTACGGGGGAGACGGAAAAACATTAGGGATTACACTGCGAAGTGATGATCAATTTGTATACGTGGACATATGGGATAAAGGAAAAGGAATCTCTGAATCTCATATCGATAAAGTATTTGAACGTATGTACACATTAGAAGATTCACGAAATCGGTTGTATCAAGGTAGTGGACTTGGACTTACGATTACGAAGCGGCTTGTAGAAGCATTAGGGGGAGAAATTCATCTGTCTAGTACACCCTATGAGAAAACTGTGTTTACGGTTATGTTAAGAAGAATCAATTTTTAGCTTGTAGAAAGAAAAATTCTACAAGCTTTTTTAACTTAAGAAATTTGTAAGGAATAGGTAAGAAAAAAGAGAACTTCATTTCTTATTATATAAATATAGAGCGGGAGCGAAAGGGGAATGAAAAATGACGTACGTATTGAAAACGAATCAATTAACAAAAGTGTTTCACGGTAAAGAAGTTATTTCTAACGTAAATATGCATGTGAAACAAGGTGAAATATATGGATTTTTAGGACCAAATGGTGCTGGTAAAACAACGATTATGAAAATGATCACAAATTTAATCAAACCGACGAGCGGTGAGATTGAGATTTTCGGTGAGAAATTAACAGATACATCATATGAAGTGTTAAAGCGAATGGGGACAATTATTGAATATCCAATCTTTTATGAAAAACTAACAGCTAGAGAGAATTTGTATTTACACTGCGAATATATGGGGTTCTATGACAAGAAAGCAATTGACCGAGCGTTAGACCTTGTAAATTTACACAATGTTGATGATAAGCAAGTAAAAGATTTTTCACTTGGGATGAAACAGCGACTAGGGATTGCTAGAGCGATTACAACAAAACCAGAGTTGTTAATTTTAGATGAACCAATCAACGGTTTAGATCCAATCGGCATTAAAGAATTACGAGAATTATTTAAAATGCTTTGTAAAGAATATGGAATTACGCTGTTAGTGTCCAGCCACATTTTAGCTGAAATGGAACAAATGGCAGATACAATCGGTGTCATTCAAAATGGAAAGCTAATAAAAGAAGTTTCGATGAAAAGCATTAATGGACAACAAACGGAGTATATTGAAATCACTGTTCAAGATACGAAACGAGCAGCTTATCTGTTAGAAAATAAACTACGTCTGACAAATTATAAAATTATGGGTGAAAATATAATTCGCATTTATGACATGTCAGCAACGCAACAAACTATTTCGAAAACATTGATTATGAATGATATAGCAATTGAGAGTATCAATAAAAAGAATAGTTCATTGGAAGAGTACTTCTTAAATCTTATGAATGGAGAAGGGATCCATGCTTAATTTAATGAGACTCGAACTTATGAAATTTAAACTATGGCCAGTCATGAAAGGATCCTTCATTGCAATTCTTGTCATTTCAGGGGTTATTGCATTAGCCATGCTTGATGGAGAATTTAAAAGTTATGATGAGGTTTTTCGATATATTGATGTTTTTGTAAAAGCAACTTTTATGATATTTGGGGCAAGTTTAATTGCTAAATTTATTATTCAAGAATTTACAGAAAAGACAATGACAGTCATGTTTATGTATCCGATCAATCGGAAAAAAATGATGATTGCAAAATTGTTCATTATTATGATCTTTACATTTCTTTCGATTGTCATTTCTGACATTGTAATCTTTAGTCTCCTTTATGTAGTAAATGTATATTATTCAGTCATAACAGAGCCGTTAACGATGACAATTCTTTTACAAAATGCATCCAAATTATTGATGAACGCGATCGCAGCAACTGGAATTAGCTTAATTCCTTTATATTTTGGCATGAAAAAGTATTCAGTGCGGACAACGATTGTATCTGCGGTTATTATTATGTCCCTACTAACATCGAGCTTAGGGGGCCATTATTCCTTATACGATATTATTTTGATTCCAATTATATTAGCTTGTGTTGGACTAGTGGTTGCATATATGACGGTCAGAAAAATAGAGCAAGTGGATTTGTTTAAGTAAAATAGGTGAACTAGGGGGAGGCCATTATGCTACATCTCACGAAGCTAGAAATGAAAAAGTTTAGAATTGGCTGGTATGTAAAAGGAGCGTTTCTTGCTAACATCATCATTACGGCCGTATTCATTTCCATGAACTATATCCAGGAAGTGGAAAATGATGTAATTATGACGAATGCTGAGGAGGCTTTTTTATTGATAGGGGCAATGGTGCGGGCAACATTTATTGTGTTTGCAGCAGTATTACTTGCGCAATTAGTTATTGAAGAATATAAAAATAAGACAATCATACTTATGTTCTCTTATCCGGTCAAGCGGAAGAAACTCATTGCTAGTAAATTATGTATTGTAGCTATACTCACATGTATAACAATTTTGTTATCTAACATAGTTGTTACAGGTGCTGTCTTTTTTTTACATGGATATTTTTCGTTTATATCATACTCTATCACTTTTACTGACTGGATGAAGCAGACCATTAATATGATTCCATTTGCAATCGCTGCTGCAGGTACAAGTTTAATTCCACTATATTTCGGGATGCGTAAGTATTCTGTTCCTGTCACAATTGTATCATCATTGTTTGTCGTTTCATTTGCTTGTTCTTATAATCCAGGGTTCTCAATGGTCATGACTATTCCCATTCAGTTCGCCCTTGCAGCTGTTGGAATTCTAATTGCCTACTTGGCAATTAGAGACATTGAGAAAGAGGATGCGATTTAGCTTTACAAATAAAAGATATATATACAAGTTAAAAGAGTAATATAAACCCCCTTTGTTTAGAGGAAGATGAGAGCATCTGGCCGCGTGTAGAAGCGGTCAGGGCCCTTTTTTGCCACATGCGAGGTTTAAAACAAAGGAAGAAAGTAAGTTGTGGTCATGCTGTATTTTTCATAGCATCGACTTATATGTCGAAAATCTATTTAGGGGGGATGATTATGGATTTACTTGTACTTAATTTAGTAGGTGGGCTTATAGCGCTTTTAATAGGGGGAGTCTTATATTACAGAAATCCAGAGCAGAAGTTTTATTTACTGTTAATCGTGATAGGGGTACTAGACATAGTTATAGCTGGAATTAGAATGCTTTTAACATAGGTAATGATAACTGGCGGTCACAATTCTAAGAAAAGCGAAATCACCTGAGTTCGATTGAATATCGAACTCAGGTGATTTCGTAACCATATAGGTCTTTTGTCTACTTGATAGGAAAAATTAATTCTTTATTTTCATAAGTTCCAACAAATCATCAAAAACTTCTTGTTGATTTTGCCATAGTTCAGGCAAGTTATCTAAGGGGAAAAATTGTAGCTGTAAGCTTTCTTCGTTATCAGTATGTAATGTTCCTTGAAAATCTCTACAAATATAAACTAACTTCACTAAGGCAACTTGATCACCGTTAGATAGCGTTCTTTCGTATTTCTTTCCAGAATACACATTAAAGAATTCAAGCTTACCTAATTGTAAACCAGTTTCTTCAAACACTTCTCTCCTTGCTGTATCTTCAACTGTCTCGCCAAATTCCATAAATCCGCCAGGCTGTCCCCACTTGCCGTTATCAGACCGTAATTGCAGAAGCACTTCATTCTTTTCATTCAATACAAAACAACCTGCGACCACCATAATTACTTTTTCATGTCCAACCATATTTCGTAAATAACTTATATAATCCATGTGTTTCAGCTCCAATATTCATTTACATCCATTATAAATGATAGCAAAGAAATTTGTTTTGTTCTTGTAGAATGATAAATAAAAATGAGGTTCCTCAAAAAAGAGGAACCTCGTTTTTATTTCGTAAGCAAATATTACATCTTCGGAGCTTCCATTCCAGCTAGAGCCCACTCTTCTTTCGCCGGTCCGTAAATACCAGGAACTTTTAATCCCGCTTGGCGCATGAGGACTGTCATTTGCCCGCGGTGGTGGTTTTGATGATTAATGACAGTCATTAAAAAGATTGAATTTGGCATTGGTTTTCCGAAGAAATCATTTATTTTCGCTAAATCTTGATCTGTCCATTGTGTCTGTAATGCTTTAGTAAATGCTTCATTCATTTGACGATAGCTGTCCGCGATATATTGTGCTGAAGTTGGAACGGGGTAATCTTTCGTTTCTCCTTCGAATTTTAAACCTGTTCTTGATGTTATGACAGGAATAGCTGTCACAATATGCCACGCAATGCGTCCTAACGTCCAGTTATCCGGTGTAATTTCTTGTGTCAGTGATTCATCAGTTAGCATATCTAATACTCTTTGGGTTGAATCTGCTTCGTATTTCCACGCCTTTAAAAAACCTTCTACAGTTTGGAACATAGAAAGACCTCCTATGGTTAGATTCAAATGGTAAATTCGTGAAAGTTTTGTAGTTTCCTTCTAGTATTTAAATTTACGAGAGATTTTTATTAGAGTTACAGAAAGATATATGTATAGAAGGAGTTATATATAAATTAAAAAACGACATAAAAACCCCTTTCTTTTAAGGGGGACGAGAGCAACTGGCCGCATAGAAGCGGTCATGTTGTATTCTGCATAGCAGCGACTTATATGTCGAAAAATTAAAATGGCTTTATATAGTATTTGAAAAAAATTCTATAAAATGCAACCATTTGAATCTCTATATAGTCTAATAGGCGTACAAAAATATATACGTATATAAATCTTTTAAAGGAGCAGCTATATGGAGTTACTCTTAAAGCGAGCGCAAAAGGGTGATGAAGAAGCCTTTATTGAGGCAATTGATATCAAATATGTTCCTCAACAAAAACTGGAATCGTTAAAAATTTCTTCTGCTGAATTGTTGCCAACAGGGATGAATATCACGTTTGAATTTGATTCTGTAGAGGATGTTGAAAAGAGAAAACAAATATTCAAGACAATTGATAGTATTACGTTAGTTGATCATAAAGGAAAAGCACACTAATCAACACGGAAGGGATATTCAAAAGCTTTAAATAATGGGAAGCTCATTAAGGTAAAAACATTTGATATTACTTCTTTTGATGAAGTAGGAGATCTCAAAGTGATTTTGAAAGATGAGAATGGAAAAGATATTGAGATTAATTTGAAGAAAGAATAATTGATAAAGAGAGAAGACTTTTGTTAAGAAAGTCTTCTTTTTTGTTTGTCCTTGTCTTTATTAACAAAAATGAATTCATCACCAATAATTTTGAGTTACATTTTCGTTATTAACGGGAGTTATTACACTTGTATGTTGGAGAATATTTGTAGGGTGGTAATAGGTTTGTAATAGTCTGAATATTATAATTGTAACAAGGCGATCCCTATACTATAATGAAAATAAGCAACATGAATACACATTCATTTATGCTAGAACGGGCGTGCCGTTAAAACGGGGGAGATATGCTTTTAAAAAGTAGAGAAGGGGGAGTTAAAAGTGGAAAAACCATGGCTGCAAAGTTATCCAAAGGAAATTCCGCACACGATTTCCTTTGATATGAAGCCTCTTCATATGTATTTGCAGGAAGCTGCTTCACAATATCCAGAAAAGAAAGCGCTTCATTTTCTAGGGAAAGATATTACGTATGCAGAGTTAGATCGTAAAGTCAGGCAATTTGCTAATTATCTTCGTAAACTTGGGTTGGAAAAAGGGGACCGAGTTGCGATTATGCTGCCAAACTGCCCGCAAGGTGTTATCGGTTATTACGGAACACTATTAGCTGGCGGTGTTGTCGTGCAAACGAATCCGCTTTATACAGAAAGAGAGCTTGAATACCAACTTCATGATTCAGGCGCGAAAATTATTCTTTGCCTCGATATAGTGTTTCCGAAAGTCAGCAATGTTCAGTCCTCAACGAATATTGAGCATGTCATTGTTACACGCATCGCAGATTATTTACCATTTCCGAAAAATTTATTGTATCCATTTGTACAAAAGAAGCAAACGAACCTCGTTGTTCATGTAAAAGAAAGTGAGAATATTCACGTTTGGAAGTCTATTGAACGTGCAGAGGATGCAGCGGTAGATGTGCCGTGTGATCCAGAAGAAGATTTGGCTCTCCTGCAATATACAGGCGGGACGACAGGATTTCCAAAGGGCGTTATGCTTACTCATAAAAATCTCGTGTCCAATACAAGGATGGGAATGCATTGGCTTTATAATTGCAGGGCAGGTGAAGAGGTTCTTCTCGGTGTATTGCCGTTTTTTCATGTATACGGGATGACAGCTGTTATGAATTTATCGATTATGCAAGCATATAAAATGGTTCTTGTTCCGAAATTTGATATTAAAATGGTATTAGAGGCGATTAAAAAACATCGCGTTACATTATTTCCTGGAGCCCCGACTATTTATATTGCGCTATTAAACTATCCTGAGCTTCATAAATATGATGTTTCTTCTATTAGTGCATGTATTAGTGGATCAGCTGCTCTTCCAGTTGAAGTGCAAGAACAGTTTGAAAGTGTGACAGGTGGAAAGCTTGTAGAAGGATACGGTTTAACAGAATCGTCCCCAGTTACACATGGTAATTTTTTATGGACAAAGCGAGTGCCTGGAAGTATTGGTGTGCCGTGGCCAAGTACAGATGCGCGTATTCTGTCACTAGAAACAGGTGAACCGCTGCCGGTAGGTGAGGTTGGCGAAATTGTTGTGAAAGGCCCGCAAGTGATGAAAGGCTACTGGAATAAGCCGGAGGAAACAGCAGCGGTGCTGAAAGATGGATGGCTGTATACAGGTGATGTCGGATATATGGATGAAAACGGCTTCTTTTATGTGAAAGATCGGAAGAAAGATATGATAGTGGCAAGTGGATTTAACGTATATCCGCGTGAAGTAGAAGAAGTATTATATGAGCATGAAAAGGTGCAAGAAGTGATTGTTCTTGGTGTGCCTGATCCGTATCGCGGTGAAACGGTAAAAGCGTTCGTTGTTGTGAAAGATGGTGTAACATGTTCAGAAAAAGAGTTAAATGCGTTTGCTCGCAAATATTTAGCAGCGTATAAGGTGCCGAGAGTATATGAGTTTCGAAAAGAATTACCGAAAACAACTGTTGGTAAGATTTTGCGTCGTGTGCTTGTTGAGGAAGAATTGCAAAAGCAAGGTGATGAGCAAACGGGCTAATGCCCTTTCTTTTTTTGAGTGAATAGCATTGACAATATTTAAAATAGTCAGTATTATTGAAATGTGAATGAATCATCATTCAGTCATCTTCTTGAAGGGGATAGTACTGTGAAAAAGAATCGACCTAAATATAATCAAATTATTGATGCAGCGGTGATTGTCATCGCAGAAAATGGATACCACCAAGCCCAAGTTTCCAAAATAGCAAAACAAGCTGGTGTTGCCGATGGAACGATATATTTATATTTCAAAAATAAAGAAGATATATTAATATCCTTATTTCAGGAGAAGATGGGAGAATTTATCGAAACAATTCGGCAAAAAACAGCAGGAATCGAAAGCGCTGTAGAGAAGTTATTTATGTTGGTAGAAACACACTTCTCTTTACTTTCGCAAAATGATTCTCTTGCTATCGTTACGCAACTAGAACTTCGCCAATCCAACCAAGACTTACGCTTCAAAATTAATGAAGTGCTGAAAGGGTACTTGCAAGTCATTGATGAAATTTTAGAAACTGGCATCAGGCAAGGAGAATTTCGTACGGATTTAAATGTCCGCGTGGCAAGACAAATGATTTTCGGAACAGTAGATGAAGTTGTCACCAACTGGGTAATGAGCGATCATAAATATGATTTGGTCGCAATTTCGAAAACGGTGCATGAGCTATTAGTAGCAGCTTGTGGTTACCGCAATTAATGGGGAGGGAGTACATTTGAATTTCCTATCTGTAACGGTGGAGGATTATATAGCAATTGTAAAGATTAATCATCCGCCAGCAAATGCGATGTCTTCACAAGTTATTAGTGAAGTTGGTGAACTGCTTGATGCAGTGGAAGCGGATGAGAATGTGCGCGTTGTCCTTGTTCATGGGGAAGGCCGCTTTTTCTCAGCAGGAGCGGATATTAAAGAGTTCACTTCTGTTGAAGAAGCAAAAGAGGCAACAAAATTGTCGCAACATGGACAAGTGATATTTGAACGTGTTGAAAAATTTACAAAGCCAATTATTGCGGCGATTCACGGCGCAGCGCTTGGCGGTGGATTAGAATTTGCGATGTCTTGCCATATGCGCTTTGTAAGTGAAACTGCAAAAATCGGTTTGCCAGAGCTAACGCTAGGATTGATCCCAGGATTTGCGGGGACGCAGCGCTTACCGCGTTATGTTGGGAAAGCGAAAGCTTGTGAAATGATGTTAACAAGCGATCCGATTTCAGGTGTGGAAGCAGCTGAGATTGGGCTTGCAAACCGGGCATTCCCTGAAAAAGTATTGTTAGAAGAGGCGCTGAAGGTAGCGAAAAAGATTGCTGGAAAAAGCGCAGCATCTGTCCGTGCTGTATTAGAACTTCTCCAAACAACGAAGTCTTCTCATTATTATGAAGGAGTACAACGTGAGGCGCAGATATTTGGTGAAGTGTTCACAAGCGCAGATGGAAGAGAAGGTGTAGCAGCGTTTTTAGAAAAACGTAAACCTTCTTTTAGTGGCAGGTAGTTCTCTATTTTTTTAATATAAATTAACAGAATATTATAATTAACCAAATTTTCCTTAAAAAACAAGGGGGTAAATAGAATGAACATCTACGTACTCATGAAACGA
Source organism: Bacillus sp. 103mf (assembly GCF_900116295.1). Classification (GTDB taxonomy): domain Bacteria; phylum Bacillota; class Bacilli; order Bacillales; family Bacillaceae_G; genus Bacillus_A; species Bacillus_A bruguierae. Next base: position 1,088,378 of record NZ_FPAF01000001.1, on the reverse strand, counting down.
ACATTTGATACAGAAGAAAAAATCACAATTAAAAACGGTGCAATTTACGATGGCGAAGCAGAATTCATCATCAACCCTTACGATGAATATGCGATTGAAGAAGCAATTCAAGTAAGAGATGCACATGGCGGTGAAGTTACAGTCGTTACTGTTGGCGGTGAAGATAGTGAAAAAGAACTTCGTACGGCATTAGCGATGGGCTGTGATAAAGCGGTATTGATCAACATTGAAGATGATGTTGAAAATGGCGATCAATATACAACAGCAAAAGTGCTTGCTGAGTACTTAAAAGAGAAGGATGTTGACTTAATTTTAGCTGGTAACGTAGCGATTGATGGTGCATCTGGACAAGTTGGACCACGTGTAGCGGAAGCGCTGAATATCCCATATGTAACAACAATTACAAAACTTGAAATTGACGGTACAAACGTGAAAATCGAGCGTGATGTAGAAGGGGATACAGAAGTAATTGAAACATCGTTACCTCTTTTAGCAACAGCACAGCAAGGTTTAAATGAACCGCGTTATCCATCGCTTCCAGGTATTATGAAAGCGAAGAAAAAGCCGCTAGAAACTTTAGAACTAGATGACTTAGATTTAGATGAAGATGATGTAGAAGCGAAAACAAAAACGATTGAAATCTATTTACCTCCTAAGAAAGATGCTGGAAAAGTGTTACAAGGCGAACTGCAAGATCAAGTAAAAGAACTTGTATCGTTATTGCATACAGAAGCGAAAGTAGTTTAAAAAATACTAGGATATACAGGAGGGAAAACATATGGCTCGTAAAGTATTAGTAATGGGAGAAGTTCGTGACGGTTCTTTACGTAACGTTTCATTTGAGGCAGTAGCAGCCGCAAAAACAATTGCAGAAGGCGGAGAAGTGGTCGGTCTTTTATTAGGTGAAAGCGTCGCTTCATTTGCACAAGAACTCATTTCTTACGGTGCAGATCGCGTTGTGACAGTTGAAAGCGATAAATTAGCTTCGTATACGTCTGATGGATATGCGCAAGCATTTCTAGCGGTGTATGAAGAAGAAAAACCAGAAGGAATTGTTTTTGGACATACGGCATTAGGAAAGGATTTATCACCAAAACTTGCAGCGAAATTAGAGGCAGGCCTTGTTTCTGACGTGACAGCGTTAGAAGTGGCTGGTGGTAATGTTGTGTTCACACGTCCAATTTATTCTGGTAAAGCATTTGAGCAGAAGGTTGTAACAGATGGTGTCTTATTTGCGACAATTCGTCCAAATAACATTGCACCGCTTGAAAAAGATGAAGCGCGTACAGGCGATGTTTCCTCTATGACAGTCGATGTAAAAGATTTACGTACAGTGATTAAAGAAGTTGTCCGTAAAACAGCAGAAGGCGTAGACCTTTCCGAAGCAAAAGTAATTATTGCAGGCGGACGTGGTGTGAAAAGTGAAGATGGTTTCAAGCCGTTAAAAGAATTAGCAGATGTGCTTGGCGGAGCAGTCGGTGCGTCTCGCGGAGCTTGTGATGCAGAGTATTGCGATTATTCACTGCAAATTGGGCAAACAGGTAAAGTTGTAACGCCAGATTTATATATTGCATGTGGTATTTCTGGTGCGATTCAGCATTTAGCTGGTATGTCTAACTCAAAGATTATCGTAGCAATTAACAAAGATCCGGAAGCGAATATTTTTAAAGTAGCTGACTATGGCATCGTTGGTGACTTATTTGAAGTATTACCGCTTCTAACAGAAGAATTTAAAAAGTTAAAAGTACATTCTTAAGTTGCGGATAATGAGTTCCTAGTAAGTAATTACCCCTATATAAATAAGGAAAAGCGAGAGGTCCCCTGCTTCTCGCTTTTTCACTCAGAAGAAAATTCTCTAGTATAAAGGTCGATTTATTTGTTAAAATACTTAACGATACATATTATTCGCCACGTATATAAGATAATGATATACTTTGGTTAGAAAGTTTATAAAGGAGGAAATAATATGGCAATTGTAAACGTAACTGACCAAACTTTCGCAGCTGAAGCAAGCGAAGGTCTTGTATTAGTAGATTTTTGGGCACCTTGGTGCGGCCCTTGTAAAATGATTGCTCCTGTATTAGAAGAAATCGATGCAGAGTTAGGCGATAAAGTAAAGGTAGTAAAAGTAGATGTGGATGAAAACCAAGAAACAGCTCGTAAATTCGAAGTAATGAGCATCCCAGCTCTTTTCGTATTAAAAGACGGTAAAGTGGTTGATCAAGCATTAGGTTACAAGCCGAAAGAAGCGTTAGCTGAATTAGTATCTAAACACTTCTAATTCCCAAAGCCCAGCAGATGATGCTGGGCTTTTTATATTGGTTAAAATTACCTTGTGTAAATAAGACAACGGATACAAAAATGTTGTTGACACTTGTCACCCCTACTTTTATAATCAAGCTATCAATAATGAAAATCACTATCAATGAGTTTTAGGGGGACGTAAGCCATGACGTTAAAATTAAAAGTATTATCTGCAGCAGCGGTAACAACTTTACTTTTTGCAGGTTGTGCGAAAGAGGAAACGAAAAAGTCTGAAGCACAAGAGAAGAAGACAGAACAAACTGCGAAAAAAGAAGAAACAAAACAACAAGAAGCAGATTTTGTACAAGCTTACAAAGATGGAATAGCGGAGCTTGACAAAGCGAAAGACGGCAAAGAGGTTGACTTTGATAAGGTAACAAAGTTATATAAAGAAAAATTACAATCTCTTGTTCAAAAACGTGATGGTGAATTTAGTGAGCAAATTGATCCAACAATTACAGCAGCATTAGAAGCAGGGAAAAAGAAAGAAATGGAACCAATGGTTGTAAGACAACTATTTGATAAATTAATGCAAAAAGAATTCTTCCAATCTATGCGCCATGATTTCAAAGAAATTGATACAAAATGGGGCAGAAAAGATGATGTGAAAAAAGAAATGGAAGAAGCGCTTGCGTTTTATAAAGGTGTAGAAGGTACAGTTGGAAAGCGTGATACGGCATACGGTACACAAATGGCTTCTACGATTAAAGGCGGCTTTGATGAAATGAACGCAGCAATTGATAAAGGCGACAAACTTGCGTTTTCTCTAGGCAAGCAAGTTGTAGATAAAACGTTAATGAAAACATTCTACTTTGCAACGGGCGCTGAGCCGCACGGTTATGCTACAAAAATGGTAGAAGAAGCAAAGAAAGATGAGAAAAAAGCTAAAGTTGAGCAAGCTGAGGGATGGGCATTTTATCAAGCTGTCTATCCATATGTAAAAAAAGCAGCTCCTGAAGAAGCAGAATTTATCTTAAAGCAATTTGATTTAAAAACAGATGTAAAAACAGTTGATGCAAAAGCGGTAAATAAAGCGTTTGTACGTGGATTCGCAAAAGTTGCATTAGGTGAGTATAAAGAGAGCCAAGAAAACTTCGGAAAAGACAAAGGTCCTGTTACAGCATTAGAAGGTGCATTGTTCATTAACATGATTGAAAATGATTTAAAAACGGTGCTTGGCGAGCAGCAAACAGCAGAGTTAACAAAAACAGCACAATCTTATTTAGACGCAGTAAAAGCGAAAAAGAAAGAAGAAGCAGACAAGTTATTGCCGCAAATTGAATCCACGTTAAATAAAGTTGTGGAAACAGCGAAATAAAACCGAAACGTCTATATTCTTTTGAAGAAACCTTGCCTTGACAAGGTTTCTTCTTTTGCATAGGGTGATAGAAGGTGGTGAACGAAATGAAAGTATTAATTACTGGAGGAGCGGGTTTTATCGGAAGTCACCTTGCGTTGAAATTATTAGAGCAAGGTAAACAAGTTGTGCTTCTTGATAATTTTCACTCTTATTATGCGAAGTCTAGAAAACTTTTTCAATTAGAACAAGTCCAAAAAGTTGGGAACGTTCCATTTTATGAATGTGATATTTTACAAAAAGATGATGTGAAAGCTGTGATGCAGCAAGAGAAAATCGATGCGGTGATTCATTTAGCCGGCTTTCCAGGTGTAAGACCATCGCTTGAAATACCAGGTGCTTACATTGATATTAATATAAAAGGGACAAGCAACGTATTAACATGTGCCGGCGAAGAAAATGTGAAGCATGTTATTTTTGCATCGTCTTCTTCTGTATATGGAGAGCAGGCAGGGATGCCGTTGCGAGAGGAAATGGCAAACGGTCGTGTTCTTTCACCGTATGCTGCATCCAAATACGGAGCAGAATCTCTTTGTCATGCGTATCAATATATGTACGGATTTCAAATGAATATTTTACGGTTCTTTACTGTATATGGACCGTGGGGACGTCCGGATATGGCAATTGCAAGCTTCATTCGAAAATTATTAAACGAGGAAGAAATTGTTGTGTACGGAACAGGTACAGGTCGTGATTATACGTATATCGATGATATTACAGAAGGAATCGCTCTTACATTACAATCAAATCATAGTGATGTATATAATCTGGGGTCTAACGCGCCTATTTTAATGACAGAATTACTCGCGCAGTTAGAAACACATTTCCCGTTTATGCGTATAAGGAGAGAAGCGCATAGAAAAGGGGACGTAACATCAACGTGGGCAGATATTTCAAAAGCGCAAGAACAACTTGGATATAGGCCGCGTGTATCTTTTGCAGAAGGGTTGGAACGAACCGTTGCGTGGGCGAAACAATATTCGGATATTGTTTAATATTTGCGGTGTTTTTTTGCTATGTATCTTTTTTCTTTTGTCATGGCGATCGTTTGAAGTATCCTCATTATGGAAACATCTTCAAGATTTATGGAGACAGCCGTACACAATTATGCTTCTCGTTATGATGTACAGCATCGCTTTTTTATTTCGTGCATATGCATGGAAATTATATCTTCATCATCGCATTACGATGAAAGAGGCATTATATGGACTGTTGTATAGTTTATTTATTAATCATGTTTCTCCGCTAAAAGTAGGAGATGCTGTTCGCATTGCGACGATTACAAAAGAGAAGAAAGTAACATTAGGAGAAGCGGCGCAATCTGTCGTTGTACTTCGTATACTAGATCTGTTTATTCTCGGTCTGTTTGGGGCAGCGGGTATGTTACTATTATGGAGAAGTATTTTACTTAATGTTCCTGTTATTCTAACGTGTGTATGTATAGGAAGCGTGATGTTATTTCTCTTATATAAGAAAGTACCTCAATTTGCAGAAAAGCAGTGGAAGCAACTGAAAGAGTCACTATTTACTCTACAAGGCGGAATGATTCTCTTTCTTATTATGCTGAGCTGGATTTGCGAGGCATTTGTAATTTATGAAATCGCTAAGCCTTTATCATTTGTGCAAGCCGTTTGGGTAAATAGCGTGACCATTGCTGGACAAGTGTTTCAACTAACACCAGGCGGAATTGGTACGTATGAGACCGTTATGACATTAGCATTGCAAGCAGTAGGAACCATGCAATCTGATGCCTACCAATGGTCGTTAATGAGTCATGGTTTTAAATTTATATTTTCTTATGGTGTGGGCGTAATATTATTACTATTATATCCGATGGAATTACGCTCATTTTTCAGTCAGAAGGGAGAAAAAATTCGTTGGAAGAAGTAAAGAAAGCGTCAAAATTTGAAAAAGTAGCGGCACGCTGTTGGAACCTACTAAATGAAGGGAAACCATTTACACCGATTTTTGTATTCGGTACATTTTTGTTGTTTTCTATTTCACAGTTTGGACAACCGGGTTTTATTCCTGCCTTTTTTAGTAGTTTTTTATTCATTGTTCCGCTACTCGTTTTATATTATTTGTTTGATTTTCCATTGTTTTTACGAAATTACTTATGGCTACCGTTCGTTGTCTATTTAATCGTCTTTAAAACGGTACACATACCGTTACTATTATTTGCATTAGGATTATATTTTTTCTTTACAATCTTATTTTGGGGAACGTTATATTATCATTTGCGCATTGGAACGTCTTGGCTAAACTTTACACGTTTTTGGAAACTCGTGTTAAAGAACAGTGATTCTACAAGTGGAAATGCCCAGGAGCAAATGCCAAAGTTTTTACTATTGTTATCGCTTTGGTATTATTATTATCTTTTCTTCCAAGAAGGCGGTACGCTAGGTGCAGTAGATTGGAAAACAATTATTATGTTTTATGGTGCTCTTGCACTATATACAATTATCCTGCATCGTAATTTATTTGATTGGCAGCCAAAAGCAATTCCAACTTATACGGAAAATATGCCTGAAAATAAAGAAGCACTGAATGAAAAAGTAGTTGTCATTGTTATTGACGGCATGCGTAAAGATCGTTTTGAAGCAGCGCATACACCGTATTTAGATTCTCTTCGAAAAAAAGGGACGGAGTTTTTAAACATGGAAACGGTGTATCCAGCTCGTACTGTTGTATGTTTCTCCTCTATGTTTACAGGGACGTATTCGTTTGAGCATGGCATTAAATCGAACATGGTTTGGAAACACGGTGTGAACGTAGAAAGTATTTTTGATTCGCTTCGGAAAATAGACAAAACAGGAAAAATGCTAGCCGTTGCGCATTTAGTCGATGCGTTTGGTGAAGATGTAGAAACATTTACAGCTGTGATGAAAAATGATGTTGTGGATGGAAAGATTATGGAGAAGGCGAAACAAATTATGGATGAACAAGACCCAGATCTTTTTATTGTACAACTCATTTCAACAGATCAAACGGGACATAGCCGCGGTGTATTATATGATGAGTATTTACAAAAAATTTATGAAGCAGACCAGCATGTGAAACATTTTATCGAGCATTTAGAGAAAACAGGAAAAGCAGAGAATACGACGTTTATCATTTGTGCTGATCATGGACAGGCAGATGGAATTGGCGGTCATGGCCATTTAGATGAGGGAGAACGTTTTGTGCCATTTTTTATGTACGGTCCCCATATTAAACAAGGTGTGAAAATAGAAGAGAAGAAAAGCCTCGTTTCTATGGCACCGACACTTGCTTATTTATTAGGTGCACCGTATCCATCACATAGCCGTGGTCCTGTGTTAGTGGAAGCGTTAAAGGAGCAGGAAAAGTAATGAAAGTGATTGTATTTATACCAGCCCTAAATGAAGAAGAATCCATTGCGCATGTTATTCGAAAAGTACCGCGTCATTTTCATCCGAGTGTAACAGTAGAAGTTCTTATCATTGATGACGGTTCAACAGACAGAACGGTAGAAGTTGCAAAAGAAGCAGGAGCAGATCATATCGTTTCATTTGCAAAAAATGGCGGTTTAGGTGCAGCTGTTCGAGCAGGCCTCAAGGAGAGCTATCGACTGGGAGCTGATATTAGTGTGATGATTGATGCGGATGATGAATATCCAGCAGATGAAATTCCGAATATATTGCAGCCCATTTTGGAAGGAAAAGCAGATTATACAATGGGATCACGTTTTCGCGGTACCATTAGCGGTATGAAACTGCATAGACGGCTTGGAAACTATTGTTTTACGATGCTGCAATGTATATTGCTACGTAAATGGATTCGTGATGGTCAATCAGGGATGCGTGCTTTTTCACGGCAAGCGATGGAGCACGGGGAAATTGTGCATGATTACAATTATGCACAAGTGATTACACTAAATTTAGTGCGAAAAGGATTTCGAGTTCAGGAAGTACCGATTACGTATAAAGTGCGTGAAACAGGGGAGTCGTTTATTTCGTTTCGTAAGTATATGACGCGCGTTTTTCCCGCAATTTGGAAAGAGATGAGACGCCCGGTAGAGAAAGTTATAATTGATTATGAAGCGCATGTATTAGCAAGAGAAAAGAAATGCTCATAGTGAGTATTTCTTTTCTTGACATTGAAAGTGATAATTATTATCATCTCTTTAGGAGGAACGTTTATGAAAAAAATAATTACTTCATTATTTGTTGGTGTTTTTTTACTATTCTCGATACATACAAGTGCATTTGCTTATTCGTACGGAAATCCGAACGAGGAAAAGGTTGCAGAGGCATATAAGCAAATGGTCGCGAAGTTAGATGAAAATCCGCCAAACTTTACAGAAGCAAAGAAAGCATATGAAAATGTGCAGACAGAAATTGATCAGCACATGGGAAAAGAACCAACTAAAGCAATTATGAACGATTTTGATAAGAAAAATAAAGAAGATCTTATTGCTGATATGCAAAAAATTCTTGCTCTTAATATTAATCGTCGTTTAACAAATGTTGATGAACAATTTAAAGATTATGATACAAGTAAACGTTTATTAGCAAAAGCATTTGCAACATATGAAGCGTTATCACCAGTTGTTGCACAGCATAATAAAGAGTTAGATACAATTTTAAAAGATGAATTTAACAAAGCATTAGAATCACTTGGAAATCCAGGCTTATTTGGAGTAGGACAAAAGGAAGCAAATCAAGATGCTTTCAAAAAAAGTAAAGATGTTATTTTAACAAGTTTACAAAAAGAATTTAAAATTAAAGATTTCAGAGTTGGCCATTTTGATGCGAGCGGAAAAGAAGAAGCTTCAAAAAGCGCAGGCAAAACAGAATGGACAGATTTAAGCAAATTGAAAAACTGGGCTCCACTTGTTGTTATAGTACTTATACTTGTTGGAGTTATTGTATACGCAATGCGAAAACGTAAGTAAGAATGAGGAGGAAGAGCGATGCAATTACAGGCATTTCTTATTACATTTCGTGAAGTATTAGAAGCATTGCTCATTGTTGGGATTATTACTACGTATTTAAAGCGTACGGATAATAAGCAGTTTGTGAAATACGTTTGGTTAGGAGCAGGCCTTGCGGTTGTAGCAAGTTATATTGTTGCTCTTGTCTTCCAAGTTGTGTTTACTGGCTTTGCCGCAATGGGAAGTGAGATGTATTTAAAGATATCGATTATGTTCATTTCCGTTATTTTGCTTACACAAATGGTATTTTGGATGGCAGAACATAGCAAAAATATAAAAGGCACTATGGAAAGTAAAATGAGTCATTATATTACAACTGGAAACGTAATTGGAATGGTCGTACACTCCTTTCTTGTTGTGCTACGAGAAGGCGTTGAAACAGTGTTCTTCTTTGCTGCGATTACAGGCGGAAATATTGAAGCAGCAATGCAAGGGTGGGGAGCAATTACAGGAGTTCTTGTTGCAGTTCTTGTCAGCTACTTTTTCTTTAAAGGAACGATGCGTATTTCACTAAAAGTATTCTTTAGAGTAACGGGAGTATTTATTGTCTTCATTGCAGCGGGACTTCTTGTACAAGGTATTTCCATACTTCAAGATTTAAAAATACTTGGCAGTGTGATGCCGCACGTATACGATATTACGTGGCTGCTTCCAGAGCATCCGATTGACTATGATCATTATTTGCGTGATCACGGTATTGCGCCGCTTCTTTCCGGTGATATCGGTATTTTCTTAAAAGCATTTTTAGGATATTCTTCGATGCCATCACTTGAAGAAATCCTTGCATATATCGGTTATTTTGTTGTCCTTTATATGTTAATTGTTTTTAAAAAACCTGTTAAAAAAAAGAAAACTGAAGTCGAAGCAAATAAATCAGTAAGCTAAAAGTACAAGGAATATTCCTTGTGCTTTTTTTGCAGAAAGGAAATAAGATGAACCGAGTATTACGTATATGGGCAATTATTCTGTTTTCAAGTGCGATTGTTATTCGTTTTTTTTATGCAAGTCCGTTTGCTGCCTCGTGGGATGAAGTAGACTTTTCGCTTGCGCTAAAACAATATGATATATTAGCGATGCAACCTCATTTCCCGGGTTATCCGTTTTTTATTTTAGGGGGAATGATGACGCACCTTTTTATAGAAAGTCCTGTGCAATCGTTAGGGATTTTTAATGCGATTATGGCACTGACTGCGGCTTTTCCAATGTATTGGATGGCACGTCATTATGTAAGTAAACCGAGTGCTCTTATTGTTGTAGCTGCACTGCAAACGAGCGGTTATTTTTCCATTTTAGTAACACAGCCAATGTCAGAGGGAGCAGCATTAGCAGTGCTATGGTGGTATTTGTGGAGTGTAGAGCGTGCATTTCGCACGAATGAATTTCGAGCTCAATTTTGGCCAGTCATTTTCTTCGCGGTATTGATGGGAATACGTGTATCATATGCACCGTTTGGAATCGCGCTTATTGTACTAGTATGGCAGCAGTGGCATGAAGAAAAATGGCGATTTATTATCATATGCTGTACAGCTGTTCTTTCTCAGCTTGTATGGATTGGAGCACTTATTTGGAATATCGGCGGTGTAGAGGGACTATGGAAAATTTCGTTTGGATTTGTAGAAGGTCATTTTACAGAATGGGGCGGTGCTGTTACAGAAACGAGTGAGCCGCTTATATCACGTCTGTTTCGTTTGCTTTCCGAGAATATTGGATTTGCAGGGATAGGTGTCCATTCGTATGTTCTTACAAGTTTCTTTCTTTTCTTTTTGCTTCTATTTGTTTTACAATGGAAGAACATACGTTGCTATCCGAAATTATTAATCGCGCTTGGCATTGTATATTTTGTGTGGAATTTACTTGGACAAAATATTGATAAACCGCGTCACTCTTATCCAATTGTAGCAATAGTACTGTGCGTACTTGCTATTTCATGGTTAAAAAGACATAGCGGAATTTTATTGCTGTTATTTGCAACGTTTCAACTTGTTATTAGTATACCGCTTATGCAAGAACAAAAAGAAGCTGTACCTGCAACGTATCAGTTGGCGTCGTATTTACAAGAAAAACAGCAGCCGTTCATCGTATATACATGGGAAGAGACACGGATTATGGAATATTTGCATGTGCCATATGAACATAAACGCTTTTACACATATGACTATTTTTTACAAGATAAAAAATATCATAAGGATGATACAATATACGTTACGAATCATTTAATTGAAGGGTTTCAAAAACAAGGAATCGATATAAAAGGACAGGTAGAAGAAGTTGCCGTCTTTCGTTCTAACCCGTTATTTGATCCTGTTTATAATAAAATAATTTTATACGAGTGGAAGAAGTAAGAAAGGGGAAGTAGCGTGCACGATCATTTAAAAGAAAAATTAGCAATTTTACCAGATCAGCCTGGTTGTTATTTAATGAAAGACAAACAAGGGATAGTTATTTACGTTGGAAAAGCGAAAGTGTTAAAAAATCGTGTGCGCTCATATTTTACTGGTTCACACGATGGAAAGACACTCCGTCTTGTTGGGGAAATTGTTGATTTTGAATATATTGTCACCTCCTCGAACTTGGAGGCTCTCATTTTAGAGTTAAATTTAATTAAAAAATATGATCCAAAGTATAATATCCAATTAAAAGATGATAAAACATACCCATTTATTAAAATTACAGCTGAAAAAGAGCCGCGTTTGCTTATTACGAGAAATGTAAAAAAGGATAAAGGGAAATATTTTGGTCCATATCCAAATTCACAGTCAGCTCATGAAACGAAAAAGTTGTTAGATCGTATGTATCCGCTTCGGAAATGTACAAATATACCAGATAAAGTTTGTTTGTATTATCATATGGGACAATGTTTAGCGCCTTGTGTACAAGAGGTAACCGATAAACAAAATAAAGAAATTGTCGATGGAATTATAAAGTTTTTAAATGGTGGACATAAAGAAATTCGTTCGGAATTGGAAGCGAAAATGTATGAAGCATCAGAAAAATTAGAGTTTGAACGAGCGAAAGAATTGCGAGATCAAATTGCTCATATGGATGCAATAATGGAAAAGCAGAAGATGATTATGAGTGACTTAGTCGACCGCGATGTGTTTGGTTATGCGGTTGATAAAGGTTGGATGTGCGTGCAAGTATTTTTCGTTCGAAAAGGAAAGTTGATTGAACGGGATGTTTCGATGTTTCCGATTTATGATGATCCGGAAGAAGGATTCCTAACGTTTATCGGACAATTTTATGAACAAAATAATCACTTTAAACCGAAAGAAATTGTTGTACCAAGCAGCATTGATCATGAATTGATTGGAAAGTTTTTAGACGTAGAAGCAACGCAGCCAAAACGAGGCCAGAAAAAGGAACTTGTCGACTTAGCGAGTAAGAATGCTACAATTGCACTGCATGAAAAATTTTATTTAATTGAACGCGACGAAGAACGCTCCATTAAGGCGGTCGAAAAATTAGGAGAACAGCTAGGGATAGAAACGCCGCATAGAATTGAAGCATTTGATAATTCTAACATTCAAGGGACAAATCCGGTTTCCGCGATGATTGTCTTTAACGATGGAAAACCTGCCAAAAAAGAGTACCGTAAATATAAAATTAAAACGGTGCAAGGACCTGATGATTATGAATCGATGCGTGAAGTTGTGCGTCGCCGTTATACACGTGTTTTAAAAGAAAGCTTACCACTTCCAGATTTAATTGTAATTGATGGTGGGAAAGGCCATCTCGCTGCAGTATGTGATGTGTTAGAAAATGAACTCGGTCTTTCTATTCCAACAGCAGGGCTCGTGAAAGATGATAAACATCGCACGTCACATTTAATAATCGGTGAACCGCCGGAACCTGTTTTATTAGAGCGTAACAGCCAGGAGTTTTACTTATTACAGCGTATTCAAGACGAAGTGCACCGCTTTGCGATTACATTTCATCGTCAAATTCATGGGAAATCTGTCATTCAATCGGCATTGGATGATATACCAGGAGTCGGAGAAAAACGGAAGAAAACACTTTTAAAACATTTTGGCTCTCTTAAGAAAATGAAAGAAGCGTCTGTTACAGACATTATAGAAGCTGGAATGCCGCAAAAAATAGCGGAAACCATTCATACGTATTTAACAGGGAAGACATTGTAGGTAGCAATGTCTTCTATTTTTTTTGTTATAATCAAAAAATGTCACAAATAATATAAAGTGACTGTTTATGCATCGGAAAATTAAAACGGATTTATGTAGAGAAAGTAAAACTTTCATTAGCGGGGCGCATGTCCGCAAATAGCGGGATAAAGTGAAACTTCCATCAGTGGAGAGTTTTTTTCATCTCCCACTGATGGTTAGTTGAACTAATCGGGCTTTTACGGGCAGTTATCCCTCACCTATCTTCTTTAGAAAAGCGGAAGCGGCTCGTCCAGAATGTGAGGGGGATGGAGCTTCTGACGTAGAGGTGTATTTTACCTCGTAGGAAGAAGCGAAGCCACCGAACATTCTAGCCACTGGAACTGGACAATACTCTCTCTGAATCTTGAGGTGGGGGTCTTACTGCCCGTTAATGCGGGATAAAAAAAGTCAACTGGACATGGTCGTGTCTAGTTGACTTATGAATGTGCATTATACTTCGACAGGATCTTTTACATCCCATTGCACAAGGAATGTAACAGAGCTAGAGCGCTTTTTCTGTTCTTCGTAAGATTCAGCAATCACACTACGCTGCTTTTGAATTTGCTCGGCAATAAAACCAGCTTCTAATTGGTAAGAAGAATGTCTCTTTTGTTGCTGGCGTTCTTCAATAAGAGCACCTGTTAGTTTAAAGTGCATTTCACGACGTTTATGTTCAATAACCGTTAAGTCACCCCAACCAGCTTTTTCGAAAAATTGGCTTATTTCATCGATTGTTTCTAACGGATATTTTCGTGCTAAGTTTCTGCCAGCCCAATATAAAATGGCATCTAATTCTTTCCCTATTAAGTCAGGGAGTAATTCTTCCCGAAGCAATTCATAGGCAAATGCATGGATTGAAATATTTTGTAAAGATTCGCTCTCGATTTTTTTTGTACTCACAATATTCCCCACTTTCTATACTGCCAATATTATATACCATTTTATATAGATAAACACAGCTATTTCTTTGGAAAAAATCTGATGTAGAGAATGAAAAAAGAATATGAAAATTATATATAGATTATGTATACGTTTTCTTGACGCTTCGACAAAAATAGGAGTAAAATGAATTTGTTATCAAATTATGCTGAAATATTTCGAATAATTTTTTCAGTTTTTCTTATAACAATAGTGGAAAAATGCTATTGTTATAAAGTAATGTAACAAACAGCAGTCAAACATTCGAGGGGGTAATGGGGACATGAAAGGCCGCGAGTATACATTTCGCAAGTGGCACTCGTTAATGGGTGTCATTCCAATTGGCGTCTTTATGACGCAACACTTAGTAATAAACAACTTTGCAACAAGAGGAGCAGAGGCTTTTAATAGTGCTGCTCATGTTATGGAACAGCTTCCATTCCGGTACGCATTGGAGATTTTTGTGATTTTCTTACCATTGCTGTACCATGCTGTATACGGTTTATATATCGCATTTACAGCTAAGAACAATGCAACATCTTACAGCTATTTCCGTAACTGGATGTTCGTTCTGCAACGATTTACTGGTGTGTTTACACTTATATTCCTAGCTTGGCACGTTTGGGAAACTCGCATTCAGGCTGCGCTCGGACAAACAGTAAACTATGATATGATGGCAAATATTTTAGGAAATCCATTTATGTTTGGCTTCTATTTAGTTGGGATTTTATCAGCTATTTTCCACTTTGCAAATGGATTATGGACATTCCTTATTAGCTGGGGTATCACAGTATCACCACGTTCACAGCGTATTTCTACGTATGTAACATTAGCAGTTTTCTTAATATTATCGTACGTAGGAGTGAGCGCATTATTTGCGTTCATTAATCCGAATCTAGCAAACTTGTAAGGAGTGGGAGAGCATGAAAGGGAAACTTATCGTAGTTGGCGGTGGATTAGCCGGCTTAATGGCAACGATTAAAGCAGCGGAAGCAGGCGTGAATGTAGAACTATTCTCTTTAGTACCAGTGAAACGTTCTCACTCTGTATGCGCGCAAGGCGGCATTAACGGTGCTGTAAATACAAAAGGTGAAGGGGATTCTCCATGGATCCACTTTGACGATACAATTTATGGAGGAGATTTCTTAGCGAACCAACCTCCTGTAAAAGCGATGTGCGATGCAGCACCTGGTATTATTCACTTAATGGATCGCATGGGTGTTATGTTTAACCGTACGGAAGAAGGATTACTAGACTTCCGCCGCTTCGGTGGAACGCAGCATCACCGCACAGCATTCGCTGGTGCAACAACAGGACAGCAATTATTATATGCGTTAGATGAGCAAGTACGCCGTCATGAAGTAGCAGGTCTTGTTACGAAATATGAGGGCTGGGATTTCTTACGCGCTGTTGTCGATGACGAAGGTGTATGTCGCGGAATCGTAGCGCAAGATTTACAATCTATGGAGATTAAAAGTTTCCGAGCTGATGCTGTAATTATGGCAACAGGGGGCCCTGGTATCATCTTCGGAAAATCTACAAATTCTATTATTAATACAGGTACAGCAGCATCTGCTGTATATCAACAAGGTGCATATTATGCAAATGGTGAGTTCATTCAAATTCACCCGACTGCAATTCCTGGGGACGATAAGTTACGTCTTATGAGTGAATCTGCACGTGGTGAAGGTGGACGCGTTTGGACGTATAAAGACGGTAAACCATGGTACTTCTTAGAAGAGAAATATCCTGCATACGGAAACCTTGTACCTCGTGATATCGCAACACGTGAAATCTTTGATGTTTGCGTAGAGCAAAAGTTAGGTATTAACGGTGAAAATATGGTATATCTAGATCTTTCTCATAAAGATCCGAAAGAACTAGATATTAAACTTGGTGGAATTATTGAAATCTATGAAAAATTCACAGGTGATGATCCTCGTAAACTACCGATGAAAATCTTCCCGGCTGTTCATTACTCAATGGGCGGACTATGGGTTGACTATAAGCAAATGACAAGTATTCCAGGGTTATTTGCAGCTGGTGAGTGTGATTATTCAATGCATGGTGGTAACCGACTAGGTGCTAACTCATTACTTTCAGCGATTTACGGCGGAATGGTAGCGGGACCAAATGCAATTGAATACATGAAAGGACTTTCAAAATCATCTGATGCTGTTTCATCTGCTGTATATGAGCAAAATGAATTAATTGAAACAGAAAAATTCAATAATATTTTAACGTTAGATGGTAATGAAAATGCATATGTTCTTCATAAAGAGCTTGGAGAATGGATGACAGATAACGTAACAGTAGTTCGTGAAAATAAAAAATTATTAGAAACAGATGCGAAAATCGAAGAGTTAATGGAACGTTATAAACACATTAACATTAACGATACGGCGAAATGGAGTAACCAAGGTGCTTCGTTTACACGTCAACTGGCAAATATGCTTGAATTAGCTCGTGTTATTACAATTGGTGCATATAACCGTAATGAAAGCCGCGGTGCACATTATAAACCAGAATTCCCAGATCGTGATGATGAGAACTTCTTAAAAACAA
Source organism: Bacillus sp. 103mf (assembly GCF_900116295.1). Lineage (GTDB taxonomy): Bacteria > Bacillota > Bacilli > Bacillales > Bacillaceae_G > Bacillus_A > Bacillus_A bruguierae. The sequence goes on along the minus strand of NZ_FPAF01000001.1, from coordinate 1,072,120 downwards.
CAATGGCGAAGTTTGAAGGAGAAGGAAAGGCACCAGCATTCCATTACGAAGACGTTGATATTTCATTAATCAAACCACGTAAGCGTGATTATTCTTCAAAACATGAAGTAGCTGCTAAGGGAGAAGAGAAGGGGGATAAGCAACATGTCTGAGAAAACAATCCGCCTTATTATTACAAGACAAGACGGTCCGAACTCACAGGAGTATGATCAAGAATTTGAAATTCCCTATCGCCCAAATATGAATATTATTTCGGCATTAATGGAAATTCGCCGTAACCCTGTTGATGTAAAAGGGAACAAGACAACACCTATTGCTTGGGATATGAACTGTTTAGAAGAGGTGTGCGGAGCATGTTCGATGGTAATCAACGGAAAACCACGTCAATCATGTACAGCACTTATTGATCAACTAGAACAACCAATTCGCTTAAAACCAATGAAAACATTCCCGGTTATTCGTGATTTGCAAGTAGACCGTAGTCGTATGTTTAACGCGTTAAAGCGTGTAAAAGCATGGATTCCAATTGATGGAACGTATGACTTAGGTCCAGGACCGAGGATGCCAGAGAAGAAACGTCAGTGGGCATATGAATTATCAAAATGTATGACTTGTGGTGTATGTTTAGAGTCATGTCCAAACGTAAACAACAAATCTGACTTTATTGGTCCAGCACCACTTTCACAAGCACGTTTATTTAATGCACATCCAACGGGTGAAATGCATAAAGCGGATCGTTTACGTGCAATCATGGGTGATGGGGGACTTGCAAACTGCGGTAACTCACAAAACTGTGTACAATCTTGTCCAAAAGGAATTCCATTAACGACATCGATTGCTGCATTAAACCGTGACACAACGATTCAATCCTTTAAAGATTTTTTTGGTAGTGACAATAACTATTAATCTAGATTGCCTCTTCAGTTTGAAGAGGCAATTTTTATAGTTATATAAATACAAGTTGAGGCGCAACATAAAAAACCTCTTTCTTGTTGGGTGGACGAGAGGGTCTGGCCATGCATAGAAGCGGTCAGGGCCTATTTCTGCCACGAGCGTCGGTAAAACAAAGGGAGAAAGCGAGTGCGTGTCCCTTTGTGTTTTAAAAATGGATTCATAGCTAAGTATAAGTTGAGGCATATCATAAAAAACTTCTTTCTTTTTGGATGGGCGAGAGGATCTGGCTATGCATAGAAGCGGTCAGTTCCTTTTTCTGCCATGAGCGGCGGTAAAACAAAGGGAGGTGCAGGTTCCTTTTTGTTTAGCATAGCAGTGCATTTTGATTTTAAATTTCCGAAAAATCAAATAATATTAAAGGGAGTATATGAGAAGGAGATGGGTGTTTGTGAAGAAGATTCATTATATTGAACATTTTGAAGAGTGGGCAAGTGCATTTTCATTCTACATTCCTGTAAAGGTTCGTTTTTGTGAAACGGATATGTTTGGACATATGAATAACGGTGTTGCGTTTACTTATTTTGAAGAAGCTCGTATTGAATTTTTTAAAGAACTTGGTTTTATGCAAGAGTGGGTGCATGAATCGTCAGAAACGATGATTGTAGTAGCAGATTTACAATGTAATTTTTTAAAACAAGTGTTCTTTGATGAGAACCTAAAAGTGTATGTGAAAGCGGAAAATGTCGGAAATTCATCTTTAGATTTACACTATATGGTGAAGAATGAGGCAGGAGAGATTTGTTTGGTGGGGCGAGGAGCGATGGTACAGGCTTCTAAAAAAACAGGAAAAGGAGTACCTTGGTCGGTGGAATGGAAAGAAAGGTTAGTAGATTAAAAAAATAAGAGAGCGTATCGCTCTCTTATTTTTTGTCTTCCATTGCTTCTTCTAATGTTAGGTGATGCGTATATAAATATGTAGCATGAGGATTGCCGACAAAACGAAGGTGCCATGGCTCAAAAGCATATTCGGTAATGTTTGTTTTATCTTTCGGATAACGGATAATAAATCCAAATTCGTGAGCATGCTCTGCTACCCATTTTCCTTCAGGTGTTTCTCCAAATACAGGTTCCAATTGAAGATTTGCTGAATTAGAGCTAATATCTATAGCAAGTCCTGTTTGATGCTCACTTGTTCCAGGAACGGCACTTAACGAATCAGCAGCTTCTTTTCCTTGACGATCTACGTATGTATTGTGTAATGACTGTTGTCGTTTATAAGAGCGAAATCCAGATACAGCTGAAAGCTCAATTCCTTGTTTTTTTGCTGTTTCAAACATTGTTTCTAAGGCATCTGCTGCCGGCTTACGAAGTAATGTTTTTTCTTTATCTTTCGGAGATAAAAACGGAACATTTGGTTTTGTTAAATCACTTGGTGTATAAGAGTCTGGTAGCTTTCGGTGCTTGTTGACTAACACGAGTAATGAATCTGGATTATTGACAAGGCTATATTGATCATCTGTTTTTTTTGCTGTCGTACTTGCTTTTGGGAACGGTGGAATCTCCTCTTTTGGATGTTCAGCATGCTTTTTTGTTTCAACTGCTTCTGCTTGATTATGTATAAAGGATTTGGAAAGAAAATTTATTAAAGAAATAACAATGAGAATAATAATCGAAATTAAAAGGGTTCTTTTTATAATTCGTTTTTTAATCATTTTTAACCGATGTAGTCCTTTCTAAACTGCTCGTACTTGAATATCTTTTTACATTATAAATCTATCTTACATAAAAAGGAACAAAGGAGTCGTGATGTAATGAAAATGAAAAAAAATTGTAAAAAAAAGTCGATTATTATTGTTTTTTTTAAATTGATACAATGATAATCTTTCGTTAACTCTATTTTTATATAATATACATTTATAAAACGATTTAACGATTTTTATGTTATATAGCTGTTTTTTGTAGCGGATAAGTTGGGAGAAAATAATGATGGATTTGACATCAATCATTGGAATTGTCCTTGGGATAATTGCCGTTGTATTTGGGTTGCTTTTAAAAGAAGCTTTACTTAACGCTTTTTCAATGAACCAATTATCAATTATTCAAAATCATTTTTGGAAACAACAAAAAAGAAATATTGGAATTATTTGTATATTCGATGTAGGAAAGTAAGGACAAAAAATAAAGGATGGCACTGTGCCATCCTTTATTTTTTGTCTTCAAATGATTTTAAGTTGTCTTTACGAATTTTATCTTTTTCTGCATCTGTTTTTTTAAAGTCATAGTTATATAAAGAGCCTTCCCAGTCACCATACATAGGATTTGGGAAAACAATAAATTTCTCGCCAAATTGCGCTTTTAATTCTTCTACTTTCTTATTACGATCTTGCGTGGATAATCCATCGAAACCAATGAAGTCTGATAAATTATCACCAAATAATAAGACGATATCATGCGTTGTTGAAACGAGTTCACGACGTTTTTCTTTTCCTTTTTCTTTCGGGTCTTGTAGCAAGATGTGTTCTTTCGTTGCTTGCGGAGCACCGATACGTTCTAAATTTTTAATTGTCGCATCTAACTGATTCGTTTTACGATTTGAAATATAGTAAATATCTACGCCTTTTGATTCTGCATGTTTTAAGAAGTCAATTGAGCCAGGAAGAGCTGCCGCTTCTGCTTTATTAATCCAGTCATCCCATTTATAAGGATAGCCTTTTCCTGTTTTTACAGACATTGCTTGGTGTGGACTGTTATCAACAACAGTTTCGTCTAAGTCTAGTACAACAGCTGGTTTCTTGCTTGTTCCCTTAGCAAGAGCTGCATCTAGCTTTAGTGTACCAATGTTGTAACCTTGGTGGTATAATGCTTTCGCTTCACCAGATGTTTGATACCATAAGTCAGCCATTAATTGTTGATCTGTTAGCTGGACTTTTTCTTCTTTTGCTTTTGCTGATGTCTGTTCTGCTGTTGTGTTGCATGCTGTTAAAGTTGTAGATAACAATGCAACAGATAACAGTGTTGTTAGTTTTCTCTTCTTCATAATGTCCTCCCAAGGTATGTAATTCGTTTCTTCATTATATTATTTTTATATGATGAAATTATATCAAAATAATATAATGAAGGTATATGCAATTTTGCATATTGATATACGTATATAAATTAGTATGTGCAATGTTATAATAAAATATGGTAAAAATATACGTATTTTGCATATTATTAAATTTATAGGACTAATTTTAAGGAGAGAAAAGTATGACATTGCAGATTCAACAATTAACCAAGCAGTTTGGTGAAAACGTTGCAGTGAATCATTTAAATCTTACCTTGCCGAAGGGTGAAGTATTAGGACTGCTAGGACGAAACGGTGCAGGAAAAACAACAACCATTAAAATGCTGTTAAGTTTATTAACGCCAAATGAGGGCAGTATTACGTGGGATAAGAAAGAGATTTCGAAGAGTGGTGTAACAATTGGTTATCTTCCTGAAGAGAGAGGTTTGTATACGAAAAGTCGAGTAATTGATCAGCTTCGCTATTTTGGGAGATTAGAAGGAATGACAAGGAAAGAAGTAGATACAGCCATTGATTTTTGGTTAGGAAAATTAGCAATCCCTGAATATAAGTATAAGCTGGCAGGGGAACTTTCGAAAGGGAATCAACAAAAAATACAATTGATCGCAGCACTTTTACATGACCCAGAGTTACTCATTTTAGATGAACCGTTTAGTGGATTGGATCCCGTAAATGCTGAAATGCTAGCAAATATTATTGAAGAACAAATTCAAAGAGGGAAAACAATTATTTTATCGAGTCATCGCATGGAACAAGTTGAATCATTTTGTCAGCATGTGTGTATTTTAAAGCAAGGTGCGGCGGTTGTAGAAGGTCACTTAAGTAATATAAAAAAAGAATACGGATTTCGAAACTTGACAATCGAAGATAACGAAGAAAATGAAAAAGCATTGCAAACATTACAAATTGTGTATGAGAAGCGTCTTGGCTATCTTTATATTAAAATTCAGGAAGATACAGAAGCCCTATCAATCTTACAAAAATTACAGGAGCAAGGTGTGCATTTACGTCAGTTTAAAATGCTAGAACCGACCTTAAATGAAATCTTTGTAGAAAGGGCGAAATAAGAATGCGTAAATTTTTTCATGTGTTTTCATTTTATTTTAGAGAATCATTTCTTTCAAAAAAATCACTGATTACAAGTGGGATTTTGTTTTTAGTGGTATTTGGAATTTTTGCTTTTAATCACTTTACTTCTGATAAAGATAAAAATAAAGACAAAGATAAGTTGGCAATCGTAATGGATAGTGCGACATATATAGTGCAAGAAGAGGGGCTAAATAAAATTCTGCCATCAGCTCAAATACGAGTAGAAAAGAAAGAACAGTTAGAAAAACTTCATAAACAAGTTGAAGAAGGAAAGTTAGATGGTCTCTTTTATGTTAAAGAAAAAAATGGAGTTCCCGAAGTAACGTATATGTACAATGGTTTTCCGAGCCAGGAAACGTCTACTATTATAGCGAACTATTTGAAACAGCAATATACGCAAGTGATTCTTTCGAAACATAAGGTGCCGTCTGATGTGGCGCAGCAATTACAAACAGATATTTCGGTGAAAGAAGAAGCAATAAAAGATCGTGCTTCCTCCTTCGGTATTGCATATGTGTTTATATTTGTACTATATATGTTTATCATAGCGTTTGGAAACACAATTGCGATGAATATCGCATCAGAAAAATCCTCTCGTGTTATGGAAATTATGCTTTCGAAAGTGAAGCCGCTGTATATGATGTACGCTAAAATTCTTGCTGTTGTTACAACAGCGTTACTACAAATTGCTATCCTTGCATGTGGTGTTCTCGTTCCAGTTTTAATTGGATGGGTAGATTTAGATAATGCGTCTTTATTTGGTCTTCCGATTGATTTTGCGAAGTTAGATGTAAAAGTTATTAGTCTGTTTATTGTATTTTTCATTACTGGCTATTTATTATATGCGATGATGTATGCAGCGGCTGGAGCTGTTGTATCAAAAACAGAAGACTTACAATCAGTATCATTTCCAGTCGCAATTTTAATTATGGCAGCGTTTTTCATTAGTATTAAATCATTATCAGACCCAAATAGTACGATTGTTGTGATTAGTTCATATGTTCCTTTCTTTACGCCAATGGTCACATTCTCACGAGTTGTAGCTGGAGAAGCTGGCGCTTTAGAAATTAGCATTACCTTATCGTTATTACTTGCGACAATCTTCTTCTTAAACTTTATTGCAAGTCGTATTTACGTAAACGGTGTCATGAGCTATTCCGATAAAGTGAAATTTAAAGATCTTGCTAAATTTATAAAGCGTCATTAATACAGAAAAATCCTGATTCTTTTATAAGTAAATCAGGATTTTTTCTCTGGATTTACAATGTTATTTATTTTATCCCGCATTAACGGGCAGTAATACTCCCGCCTCAAAATTCAGCGAAAGCAAAGAAGTAAGGTGGGAGATAAACTGCCCGTAAAAGCCCGATTGGGAGGGCTAATAATCAGTGGGGGATGAAGAACCCCCCACTGATTAAAGTTTCACTTTATATAGCGAAAGAAAGTGGTATATAATAAAAGGTACGTTATTTTTTTATGAATGATAGATAATGGAATAAAGGAGGGGAATACAAGTGGGGATTAGTAGTCGTTTTACGGTGGCTGTTCATATGTTAACATTACTAGCAGTTGATAAAACTTCACGTTGTACATCTGAATGGATTGCTGGTAGTGTCAATACAAACCCAGTCGTTATTCGCCGAATTACAGGAATGCTAAAAAAAGCAGGACTAGTTGATGTACAAGCTGGAAAAGGTGGTACTTCTTTAGCTCGGGATTTAGACGAAGTGACATTACTTGATGTATACAAAGCAGTTGAAGTTGTGGAAGAAGGACATTTATTTTCTTTTCACGATAATCCAAATGTACAATGTCCAGTTGGGGCAAACATTCAAAATGTGTTAGAAATTATATTATTGCAAGCGCAAGAAGCAATGGAAAATGTTCTTGCAAATGTAAAGGTAAAACAGCTCGTTACGAATTTAGAAGAAAAAATAAAACAATAAAAGAACCTAGCCTTCTATCATGCAAGGCTAGGTTCTTTTTCGTTAAGCGTTACGCACTGTGAAGCGTTGACGTAGGAATTGAGGAGTTTCTACTTCGTCTAATAAAGCAACAGCGTAGTTTGGAATGGAAACGCGACTTTCACCATCTTCATCTATTAATAACTGATCTGTACCTGTTACATATTTGCCTGTACGTTCTCCTGGTTCGATCATTGCAGCAGGACTTAAATTCGTCCAGTTAAAATCGGATTGTTTATATACCTCTAATGCATCGCGATGAGCTAATGCGATTGACTTCCATTCTGCAGGAAAGTCTGGTGTATCAACAACTTGTAAGCCAGGTGTTACTTCTAAGCTACCTGCGCCTCCAACTGACACAAGACGAGAGGCGCCAGCTTGTTTTGCTGCTTGTAATAAAGAATGTGTTGCTTCTACAAGTTTCTCATCCTCACCATGTTTAGGACCAAATGCACTAATTAAAACGTCATGATTTGCTGCTTCTTTTGCAATGCTGCTTACATGAAAGATATCACCTGTTACAACATGTAAGTTTTCATGTGTTGTTTCTACGCGAGATGCGTCGCGTACAATCGCTGTTACTTCATGCCCGCGTGTTAAAGCTTCCTCGATGATTTGTTTTCCGATGTTACCAGTTGCGCCTACCACTGCAAGTTTCATATTTATTCTCCTTTTTCACTTTGTTTTATATAAAATGTATCCATCTGTATTTATGTTGTAACAGGTTTAGTTACAATTATATGTAACCATTATAGTTACAATTTTATTTCTTTGTCAACATAAAAAACAATTTGGAGAAAGGGGAATAAAATATAGAAAAGGCACCGCAGAGAAAGCAGTGCCTTTATTCATAAGAACTTGGCATGAGCAATATAAGAATGAAATAAGCTAAAAAACCTGTTCCGAAACATAAGATAGCGATTAGCCAAAGAATGCGAATCATACTTGTGCTTACACCGAAATATTCTCCTAAACCACCGCATACGCCGAGAAACACTTTATCTGTTGAAGATTTACACAATCTTTTTTCTGTCATGAACGCCTCTCCTTTTCGTGATTCACCATTTCTTTATGTAGTAGTGAATACATTATGTTTTCAGCAAATACAGAAACTACCGAATTATATTACCTGTTGGGGGAGAAGATTACAGTTTTATCGCGCTATTCGCGGGCAGTAAGCCCCCTATCTCAAGGTTCTGAGAAGTCAAAGAAGATAGCTGGGAGATAACTAGCAATAAAAGAAATTTTTTGTAAGTAAATACATTAGATTTCTGCCTATTTTTATTCACCACGACTTGCTTCTATTCATACAATATCTTGACTAAATAAACACCCAACTTACACACATACAGCTCTGGCTTAAGCAAGGAGGGTTATACCAATTGAAGGAAAAAGAATATCAATCTAAACCGTTGCTCACAAAAAGAGAAAGAGAAGTGTTTGAGTTACTCGTTCAAGATAAAACAACAAAAGAAATTGCAAGTGAACTTTTTATTAGTGAAAAAACCGTACGTAACCACATTTCAAATGCAATGCAAAAGCTAGGAGTTAAGGGACGCTCACAAGCAGTTGTCGAGCTCCTTCGTATGGGAGAACTTGAACTATAAAGAATGAAGCCGGCTTTCATGTAAAGAAAAGCCGGTTATTTTTGTATCTTGCAAATTACTAGGAAAAGGAGGAAAATAAAAAGGTCTATTCATGTACATAAGGTGAACCTTCTATTATTCTATGAATGAGTGCGCTGTTTGGAAATGTACAGTTAGATTATGAAAGAGAAAACGGGGCGATTGTTTTGAATAGAGCGATTGGTGTAATTGATTCAGGTGTTGGTGGTTTAACAGTAGCGAAAGAATTAATTCGGCAATTACCGAAAGAGCGAATTATATATTTAGGAGATACAGCACGTTGCCCGTATGGTCCGCGATCTCGTGAAGAAGTAAGACAATTTACATGGGAAATGACAGAGCATTTACTAGCGCAGGATATTAAGATGCTCGTAATTGCTTGTAATACTGCAGCGGCAGTTGTGCTTGAAGAAATGCAAAAGAAATTATCTATTCCGGTTGTGGGTGTCATTCACCCAGGTGCACGTACTGCACTGAAAGTGACAAAAACATACCATGTGGGTGTAATTGGAACGATTGGAACAGTGAAAAGCGGTGCGTATGAATACGCGTTAAAATCGATTAACAACCGCGTATTAGTAGAGAGTTTAGCTTGCCCGCCGTTTGTTGAGCTTGTAGAAAGCGGAATTTTTGAGAGTGAAATGGCATACGAAGTGGTAAGCGAAACATTGCAACCATTGAAGAAAACAGAAATTGATACATTAATTTTAGGGTGTACGCATTATCCGATTTTAGGACCAGTTATTGGGCGGGTTATGGGTGATTCTGTACAATTGATTAGTTCAGGTGATGAAACAGCTCGTGAAGTAAGCACGATTTTGTATCATAGTAAGATGCTGCATGATATAGAAGAGCAAAGTGATCATCTGTTCTTAACAACAGGAGAAATTGATGTGTTTAAAGAAATTGCTTCGAAGTGGTTCGGACAACCAATTGAGAATGTGAAGCATATCGTTTTATAAAGTAGCCATTAAGTGAAGAAGAATATATATCCAAATTGAAAAACTGTAACTACTTAGTCACTCTATGAAAAACCAATAGAAAAGCATTTTTTTAAGTGGTCGAGAGGGACTGGCTATGTATAGTAGCGGTCAGGGCCTTTTCCTGCTACGCACAAAGTTTTAAAACAAGGAAAGGCAGCGAGGCGTAGGTCCATTTTTATCTTCATGGCAGCAATTATAGGTAAGCGTATTTTCGCTGGAATTATACTCCTTACCAAACTCCTAAATGAACTGTATGGCTGAGTAGTTACGAAAAACTAACATAAAACCTCTTTTTTAGGGGAGGACAAGAGCGTCTGGCCGCGCGTAGGAGCGGTCAGGGTCTTTTTTCTGCCACATGCTAGGTTTTAAACAAAAGCAGCAAGCCAGTAGCGGGCATGTTGTATTCTGCATAGCAGCAATCTATGTGTTAAAAAATCAAAGTGGATTTATACATAGAAAGACCATCCTTATTCAATGGGTATTTGCATAAGGATGGTCTTTTTTGACTGAAAATCATAGTGTAAAGTGAATGAGTCCATGTAAGATAAACGCTTTACTGTTCATAAGAGCTGTAACTTCTGCTGGAAGTTTTACTTTATAAGTTGTGGAAGAACATCTGTTAGTTCTTGTTTGATTCGTTTTGCAAATGCTGGATGTTTACCTGAAGTAGATATACTTACAATATACTCATTATTTCGAATAACGGCAGGTGTGTGAAAAGATGATTGTGTGCCATCGCTTACGATATTAACCCACTGAAAGTCATGCGCTGCTTGTTTGACCATCATATTTACATCATGATGATTTGTTGCGGCATAAATGAGATGAGCATCTTTTATATCTTCATCTGTAAATGTTTTTTGTTTCCATATAATATAGGAGAGTTTCCTCATTTCCTCACAAATATCTGGACTCACTACAGTAACAATAGCTCCTGTATCTTGCAATCCACACGCTTTTCGGTAGGCAATTTTGCCGCCTCCGATAATGACAACATGCTTGCCTTGCAGATTACATACAAGGGGATATAAGTTACACATGTACATATTCCTCCATTCGTTCTAATAATGCGGACTTCATGTAGGGATCAAATTGAAGGCAGTTGCATGTTGTGACGTTCGTGTATGTGTGTGCATGGCGCTCAATTTTCCGAAGTAATAATCCGGTAAAGAGAAGGTATGGCATGACGTATACATGTTGAGCTGATGAGGCTAAACCGTCGAGTCTTTCAGTAAAATAAGGTGTTCCCTTTGTTAAAAAAGAGCAGGAAACGGGCATGCAAAGTTTTTGTTCAATTGCTGATCCGATTTGCTGTAATTCATATATAGGCTGAGGATCACTACTGCCTCGGCCTACGATTAGGATTTCACTACCTTGTATAGGTATGGCTTCACGTATTCTTTTGATTACAAGTTCAATCATGAGCGGGTGTGTACTAAAGGGTGGTACAATTGAAAATGTAATATGTGGATAGCGCTTTTTCGTTTGCTCAATTTCGAAAGGGACGTCACGTTTATAATGAGCTGCTGCAAATAATAAAACTGGGACAAGTAAAATCTCAGTTGCTCCGTCTAGAATTGCTTCTGTAATCGCATCTTGGACAGTTGGTATTGTAAGTTCAAGAAAGCCGATTTTTTGGATATTTTCACTCCGCTCCTTTATAACGGACTGAACAAAGTGGATGAATTGCTCATTGCCTGCTTGTAATCGACTGCCGTGCCCGATATAAACAATCCCTTTCATTGTGCTGCCACTTCTTTCTCATTAAAAATAGCTTGTAACTCATAATCGATGTTCTGGAATCCGATTTTATTTGCGTACTGTAAAGTTAGTTCATCTGTATACGAGAACGGTAAATTGAAAATATGCATGAAACCAAGGTGTTTAACCTCTGCTATAAATGTATCAATTGCGGCGCGCCCTTCAAATACAATGCTATCCCATGTGAATTCAGAGAGCATACGTGTATGAATTTCGTCAAAACGATGATCTATTTTATATTCATGTGTCATTATATAAGAGCCAGGGCCGATTTTTTCTTGAATGACAGCAATTCGGTTAATATTTCGTCCTAGATACACAGTTGGTTTTGTAGAAAACTTTGCTTGTTCACTGAAGAGTCCATATTGCATAAGTGCTTCCTTGGCAGCATGATTCATATGCTGGAGAATTCCTTGTAAGGAACGGATATCTTTCCGATGCTGTGCGCATGATTGTAACAAGATTGCTACGCTTTCGGCTGAACAGAAAACGAGACGCTTGGCATCAAATATTTCATGGAGTTGTGCCTGTGTTAAAGTGTAATCTCGTTTTTGGAAAGTTGGAATTTGATATGTTTCTGCTCCAGCTTCTTGTAATTTTTTCTCTGCTTTACTTGTTTTATTTGATGAAGAGGCAAGTAAAACTTTTTTTCCGTGTAATGGTTTACGTTCTTTCCAAGCGATTTGTTTTCGTAAGGATACGACATCCCCAACAATTGTCATGGAAGGATTTGAAATGTGTTCCTTGTTGACGATATCAACAATTGTGGACAGTGTACCTGTAACGACTCGCTGTCTTCCGGTTGTACCCCATTCGATGACTGCTACTGGTGTATCTTTTTTCTTTCCGGTTTGCAGTAAGTTTTCGCAAATGGTTGGTAAGTTTTTAATGCCCATGTAAAAGGCAACAGTATCACTATTTAAGAGTGAGTTGTAGTTGACATGATCCTGGATTGGTCCCTTTGTATGACCGGTTAGTAATGTCACGCTATTACTGTAGTCGCGATGGGTGAGAGGGATGCCGGCATACGCGCTAGCGGCGATGCTAGATGTAATACCTGGTACAATCTCATATGGAATGTTTTCTGCTGCTAAAGCAGCTGCTTCTTCGCCAACTCGGCCAAAGATAGAGGGATCTCCGCCTTTTAAGCGGACGACAGTCTTACCTTCTTTGGCAGATTGAAGTAAATGAGCGTTAATCATTTCTTGGCGCATAATATGATTTGTTGGCATTTTTCCGCAATAGACAAGTTCGCATGTTGACTTTGTATAGCGAAGTAAATTTTGATTCAATAAGCGGTCATATAAAACAATATCTGCTTTTTGTAAGCACTCTATTGCTTTTTTTGTAATAAGCCCTTCATCACCAGGTCCTGCACCAACTAAATATACGTATCCGTTCATCTCTACACCTCATCTGTTTTTACTGGAAAGGAAGCCGAGAAGAGGCTCCCTTATATAAGTTACATGTATATATAAATATCGCCATCAATAATTTGTACTTCATACGTTTGAATACAGCCGTCATCAGGTTTTTGTACTTCACCTGTTCGTAATGAAATTTTCCAATCGTGCAACGGACAAAAGACAAATTCGCCAGAAACAATCCCTTCCGCTAATGGGCCATTTTTATGAGGACACCGATTTTCTACAGCGCGGATGTCGCCGTTTGCAAGGCGAAATAAGGCAATAGACATATCCTTTATGTGTACTTCCTTGCCGATTTGTACAGGAAGATCTGCGGCAGGCATAATTTTTATTTTTTCTTTCGTTTGTAACATATGAATCGCTCCTTATTTTACAATCTCTACTTCATACATCGTTTTTAGTGATTGTGTTTCTAGTGCTTGTCCCCAAGCTTCTTCATAGGTATTCCGTGCTGTTTGGAAGCGTTCATTTAATTCAGCGATCATACTTTCATCATGCAGCACTTCTTTTATTTGATGTAAACCTATTCGTTCTACCCAAGGAGCTGTGCGTTCGCCGTAAATACCAGTTTCACGATAGTATTGTACGTACGCTGTGGCGATGCGAATTACATCTTCTTCCGAAGGGACAATCATTACAAAATCAGCTTCACGTACTTCTGTACCGCCGTTACCTCCGATATAAAGCTGGAAGCCATTTTCAACACAAACGACGCCAAAGTCTTTCGTTAATGCTTCTGCGCAGTTGCGCGGACAACCTGTTACACCCATTTTCATTTTATGTGGTGTATCTACCATTTCTAATGACTGCTCAAGCAACATGCCAAGTCCTAATGAATCTTTTGTACCGAAGCGGCAGAAGCGGGATCCGACGCATGATTTTACATTGCGAAGAGACTTCGAATAGGCGTAGCCAGAATTCATATCAAGATCAGCCCACACTTTTGGTAAATCTTCTTTTTTAACACCATATAAACCGATGCGACTTGCACCTGTTATTTTTACGAGCGGGACGTCGTATTTCTTCGCAACTTCTGCAATTTTCATTAAATCATCTGCTGTTGTAACGCCGCCGTACATACGTGGAATAACAGAAAATGTTCCATCATGTTGAATATTGCCATTCATTCTTTCGTTAACGAAGCGAGATGCTTTATCATCGGCGTATTCTTCTGGACAAATCATACGTAAATAGTAATTTAATGCAGGACGGCATTTTGAACAACCTTCTTCATGCGAGAAGTTAAGGACGTTTCGTACTTCTTTCGGTGACTTTAAGCCTTTTTCGTGAATTGCTGCTACAACTTCATCGCGAGATAATGTTGTGCACCCGCACATGCCTGTAATTTGGACAGAAGCATCAAAGTTATCTCCAAGTGTATGAGATAAAATTTGTTCAACAACTGGACGACATTTACCGCAGGATCCTGCCGCTTTTGTACACCCTTTTACTTCTTCAAATGTCGTTAAGTCTTGTTCTAAAATAGCGTGAACAATCGCTCCTTTTGTGACACCATTACATCCGCAAACAGTTTCATCAGCACTCATACTTGCAACGTCAAGTCCGTTATCTTCGCCAGCTTTATGAAGAAGAGAAGCAGGTGTGTATTCTTGTATATCTTCTTCCTTTTTTAACATGCTGAAGAGGCGTGTGCCATCAGTTGTATCACCATATAACACAACACCAACAACTTTATTGTCCCGGATGAGTACCTTTTTATAGGAACGCGTACATTCGTCGAAAATGGAGATTGCTTTTGTGGCATCATCTTCATAAATTTGACCAGCGGAGAATAAATCGCATCCTGCAACTTTCAGTTGTGTACCGACGATGCTGCCAGTATATCCATCTGTTTGTGTACTTGTAATATGTTTTGCTAATATAGCACCTTGTTCATAAAGTGGTGCAACAAGTCCATATGCAATCCCGTCATGTTCTGCGCATTCTCCAACTGCATATATTGCTTCATCATTTGTTTGCATATAGTCATTGACTACAACACCACGGTTTACAATTAAACCAGCATCTTTTGCTAATTGTGTATTCGGACGTATTCCAACAGCCATCACAATTAAATCGCATGTTACAATATCGCCATCTGCAAATTGAATGCCCTCAACGTGGTTTGTACCAAGAATTTTTACTGTTTTCTTTTCCATAAGGAACTTCATACCTTGTGATTCTAAATCTTCACGTAGTAGTGAAGATGCCTTAGCATCGAGTTGTTGTTCCATTAAGTGCGGCATTAAATGAACAACATGCACGTCCATTCCTAAGTCAATAAGCCCTCGTGCGGCTTCTAAACCAAGTAATCCGCCGCCAATAACAACAGCTTTTTTATATTGCTTAGCGGTATCCATCATAAATTGTGTATCTTCAATTGTGCGAAAACCTGTTACACCAGGAAGATTTGCACCCTCTACAGGTAAAATAAAAGCACTGGATCCTGTTGCGATAATGAGTTTGTCGTACATAACAAGACGATTCTTTTCTGTAACAATGACTTGTTCTTTCCGATCGATTTGCATTACTTTTTCATTTGTATACAACGTAATATTATTTTCTTCGTACCAACTGTATTCGTTCATAATGATATCTTGTATATTTGTTTTTCCTTGTAGAACGTGGGAGAGCATAATGCGATTGTAGTTTGGATGTGGTTCGTCTCCAAAAATGGTAATGTCGTATAAGGTATCGTTTTGTTTTAAAATTTCTTCGATGCAGCGTATTCCAGCCATACCATTCCCGATCATGACTAAACGTGTTTTCATATTCATTTCCTTTCTTTTATGTGAAATGTTTAACAAATTTTTATGCTTGTATTATAAAAGTTTTGGGAAATAAGGAGATGTGATATTTATCACAATTTTGGGGGATTCATAAATTGTTCAAATTTGTACAGTATTCGATCTTCATAGTCTTCTCTGCTTTAAGAGGATGCTTTGATTAATAGAAGCAGGATTTTGAAGAAATATAAATCCATTTTGATTTTTCAACATCTTTGTCTAGCTCTGCCTCCTAAGCCCTCATGTCTAAGAACCTTCCACACGAGAAGGTTCTTAGACATGAGGGCTTAAACAGTCGGCTCCGCTTTTCTTTATAAGTTGCGGTTATGTAAAACAAAAAGTGACCTGCACTCGTTTTCTCTCTTTGTTTTACCGTCGTACGTAGCAGGGAAAGGCCCTGGCCGCTTCTATGCATGACCAGATACTCTCTGCTCTAAAAAGAAAGGGGGGGTGTCCGTTTTTCAAATTGTATGTAACATACAATTTTGTATAGGTCTTTTTTTAAAAGATAAGTTGTCATTGCTTGTTCTAAAGTGAGAACCAGGCTCGTATACATATAGTACAAACTTAGATTTTTTAGGAGGAAAGCGTATGCCTAAATCGACTTTCAAATGGCTTGTTTGTGCTACATTAAGTACAGTTTTATTAGCGGGATGCGGCTTGTTTAGTAAGGAAAAAGGGACAGAGCAAATTGATCTGCCTAAGAAAGTAACATATACGGATGGTGAGAAGAAAGAAACTGCGAAACAAGGGCAAACGAAAAAATTAGATTTATATCTTGTAGATAAAAATGGTTATGTTGTGCCGCAAACGGTACAGTTACCTGCTCCGAAAGATAACGCGGTGATTAAGCAGTCATTACAATATTTAGTGAAAGACGGACCGGTAACAAATGTATTGCCAAATGGATTTCAAGCTGTGCTCCCAGCAGGCACAGAAATGACAGTTGATGTGAAAAAAGACGGGACTGCAGTTGTTGATTTTTCAAAAGAACTAAAAAGCTATAAAAAAGAAGAAGAACGCCGTATTGTAGAAGCAGTTACTTGGACATTAACGCAGTTTAAAGAAGTAAAGAATGTGAAGTTCAGCATGAATGGGCAAGATTTAGCGAAAATGCCTGTTGCTGGTACGCCGATTGGTAATGGGTTAAGCCGAGCAAACGGCATTAACTTTGATGATGAGCAAGTTGCTGATCTTGCAAATACAAAACCAATTACGCTCTATTTCTTGGCGCAAAGTAATAAGCAAACTTATTATGTGCCAGTAACGCGCCGCGTTGTAGAAGGGAAGGAAAACGAAGTAGCGACAATTGTAAAAGAACTTGTGAAAGGACCGTCGCATAAGTCGGCATTAACATATGATTTTAATCCAGGTGTGAAGTTAATCAATGAACCAAAACTTGAAAAAGGAACATTGACATTGAACTTTAATGAAAATATTTATGCGAATAAAGATAAAAGTAGGATTTCTAATTATGTACTACAGTCGCTTGTATTATCTTTAACAGAAAAACAAGGTGTGGAAAATGTGTCCATTCAAGTGGATGGAAAGGCGAATCTTGTTACAGAAAAAGGCGATAAATTAATAAAACCGGTTGCTCGTCCACAAAACGTGAATACAGGTGGTTTTTAAACAGAAATAATTTGATATACTTAATGTAGGAAGAGAAGGGGAATACATCTAATTCTCCTTCTTTTATTGTGATACATAACATAAATTTTTAATGGGCTATACTAACAAGTAGTAGTTACAAGGGGGTTATTTTTTATGCGAGTAGATGGTAGACAAGCATCAGAGTTGCGCCGTATACATATTCATACGAATTATTTAAAACATCCAGAAGGATCGGTACTAATTGAAGTTGGTGATACAAAGGTTATTTGTACAGCAACAATTGAAGATCGAGTTCCTCCGTTTATGAGAGGTGAAGGAAAAGGGTGGGTTACAGCAGAGTATTCCATGATTCCTCGTGCAACAGAACAGCGTACCATTCGTGAATCAAGTAAGGGGAAAGTAACAGGGCGTACAATGGAAATTCAACGTTTAATTGGACGAGCATTGCGTGCTGTTGTTGATTTAGAAGCACTTGGTGAAAAAACAATTTGGATTGACTGTGATGTAATTCAAGCTGACGGCGGAACGCGAACAGCTTCTATTACTGGTGCATATGTAGCGATGGTACTAGCGTTTGAGAAGCTTGTGGCAGCAGGGAAAGTATCGAAACTTCCAGTGAAAGATTTCTTGGCAGCGACGTCTGTTGGAGTCGTTGATGAGCATGGAATTGTATTAGATTTAAATTATGCAGAAGATTCTAAGGCGAATGTTGATATGAATGTCATTATGACAGGAAAAGGACACTTTGTTGAAGTGCAAGGTACAGGAGAAGAAGCGACATTTAGCCGCGGTGAATTGAACGAGTTGCTTGATGTAGCAGAACAAGGGATTTTACAACTTGTTGAAATACAAAAAGAAGCATTAGGTGATATTGTAACTTATATGGAATAGAGGTGGAAAGTATGAAGCAAGTTGTTGTAGCGACAAAGAATGCCGGGAAAGTACGTGAATTTGCCGAGCTATTTGAAAAGTTTGATTTAGAAGTAAAATCACTTTATGATTTTCCTCATATTGAAGAAGTAGAGGAAACGGGTGAAACGTTTGAAGAAAACGCGATTTTAAAAGCGGAACATCTGTGTAAACAGCTAGGTGAAATTGTCATTGCAGATGATTCTGGTTTAATTGTAGATGCTTTGCAGGGGAAACCAGGTGTTCACTCTGCTCGTTATGCAGGTGAGGAAAAGAATGATCAAGCTAACATTCAAAAAGTGTTAGATGGATTAAAGGATGTTCCAATGGAGAAGCGTACAGCGCGTTTTTATTGCGCATTAGCTGTTGCATTTCCGCAAGAAGATAAAAAACCATTGATTGTAAATGGAACGTGTGAAGGGAAGATTTTAGAACAGCAGCGCGGGGAAAATGGATTTGGGTATGATCCCATTTTCTATGTAGAAAAATACAAAAGCGCAATGGCAGAATTGTCGTCGGATGAGAAAAATAAAATTAGTCATCGCGGACGTGCGCTTCGTAAATTAGAAGAAAAAATTCCAGTTTGGTTTTTAGGAGAAGAATAAAGTGAAACTTCCATCAGTGGGGGGCTTCATCCCCCACTGATGGAAAGCCCGACCAATCGGGCTTTTACGGGCAGTTGTCCCCCACCTATCTTTTTCGATTCTCTCTGAATCTTGAGGTGGGGGTCTTATTGCTCACGAATAGCGGGATAATAAGGGAGCGAAACTGATGAAGGCGTTAATTGTGAGCGACAGTCACGGTTCTGTGAAAGAGCTAAAGCAATTAAAAGAGCAGTACGAGGGAAACGTAGATGTGATGATTCATTGCGGTGATTCGGAATTAACATCGCAGCACGTTGAACTAGAAGGGTTTCATGTGGTGAAAGGAAACTGTGATTTTGCCTTTGGCTTTCCAAATGACATCATCACAGAAGTACAACATACACGTTTTCTCGTCACACATGGACATTTATACAATATTAAAATGACACTGCAAACACTTTTATATCGCGCGAAAGAAGCTGAGGCAAATGTCGTTTGCTTCGGTCATTCGCATATATTAGGGGCAGAAATCATAGACGATATTTTGTTTATCAATCCAGGAAGTATTCTTTTGCCGCGTTCGCGAAGAGAAAAAACATTTGCTGTACTCGAAATACAAGAAGGTCAAATAGACATACGTTTCCTTACTTTAGAAGGTGTAACTGTAGCACAAAAAACGTTTCAAATAGGGTGAAAAGAATTTTTTCACTCTATTTGAAAAAAATGTTGACTTTAATTATCATCGATAATATAATGAATATTGTCGATGAGGCATTAGAAAAAAATTCATATCATGCGGGTGTAGTTTAGTGGTAAAACAAGAGCCTTCCAAGCTCTGGTCGAGAGTTCGATTCTCTTCACCCGCTCCATGTCCCAGTAGCTCAGCAGGATAGAGCAACGGCCTTCTAAGCCGTCGGTCGGGAGTTCGAATCTCTCCTGGGACGCTAAAAAAACCTTTGCGGTAACGTCAAATTCCGCAATATATAAGCTCTCTAATTCGTCAGTTGAATCGTACAATGTGCGGTCGCTAACGAGTTAGAGAGCTTATTTTTTTATGTTCAAAAGACGCGATTCTTTAACAATTAGTGAAGATTTATCGAACATCTTTAGCGATAGATTGAAAAGCGATCAGTGAAAGAAAGAGTCCCAGAAGGTCGTTATACGTTAAATTTAACAATCGATAAAGCGCTAGGACATAGCGATATATCCGTTACAACGCGTTATCTACATTTAGATAAGAACGAAGTAGCAGAAAGTCTAAAGTCGGAAGGGGTATACTCGGAAACCTCAGCCAACGACTGACGCTAGTATTTGCGCTTTACCTCTTATTCGCACTGATAGCTGTTATTTTTGCGAGTAGGGGTGAAGCCTGCGCCACGTTTCCTGGACCTTCCTCCATCTGCTAGTAAATGCGTCACCCAAAATCAAGTATAAATTCGAATATATTAGCCGTTGGTGAAAAGTTGCGGAACGATTGGCATGAAAGACGTTATTGGCGCTATATGCATGTTGAAATGAAATTTACATAATAACTGCGGTTGTATCGCGTATTTTAATCCTTATAGAACTGATTACTTTGATATATATGGAGTTTTTGTTATAATATTACATAGGTAACAAGGAAATATCAGGAAAAATTACAGTTATTACGTAAGTACAGCACAAACAGGGAGAATGAACATGAAAAAGTATCTAGTAGTAGGATTATCGGTATCAAGTTTATTAGTGGGGTGCGGTCAGGGCGATGCTTCTACGAAGAAAGACACGCCAAAGAGCGAACAGGTTGCAAAGACACCCGCGAAGGAGGACGCACCGACAGTCAATGAATTAAAGAAAGCCAAAGAGGAAGCGCCAACACCTAAAGGGCTGAAGTATGACGATAATGGCACGGTATTAATCGATGGAAAGCCCGCATTAACCGAACAGGAGAAAGCCAAGATTCTGCGCGAAGAAGATCGTTGGAATACATCTAGCGGTGGTATTGGTGATAAGTGGCAAGATGAAATGAAGAATCAGCAATCTAATGGTACGGTATTAATGGATGGAAAGCCCGCATTAACTGAACAGGAGAAGGCCAAGATTCTGCGCGAAGAAGATCGTTGGAATACATCTAGCGGTGGTATTGGTGATAAGTGGCAAGATGAAATGAAGAATCAGCAATCTAATGGCACGGTATTAATCGATGGAAAGCCCGCATTAACCGAG
>NZ_FPAF01000001.1:994268-1050827 GCF_900116295.1 Bacillus sp. 103mf | reverse complement strand
GGAGAAAGCCAAGATTCTGCGTGAAGAAGGTCGTTGGAATACGCCTAGCGGTGGTGTTGGTGATAAGTGGCAAGATGAAATGAAGAATCAGCAATAAAACAACGCATTTATCGAAACTTATTATAATTGGAAAGCCCGGCGATTTTACGAATTGTAGTAGCGTTTAAATACGGAAAAGTCATCGAGAAGTTTGCGTTTATTGAATGAAAGTAATGTAGAGTATTGTATTGTGTCGAAGTAATTACCAGTTGACTAATTGAAGGGGAAAAGCCGCATTAACACCACATTATTACGGACGCCACACGTAATAGAATCGTATAAATGCGCCATAGTATCGCTCACCACAAGCAATAACGACAATATGCTATAATACGAGCGGAAGATTATAGCAAGAGAAGGCGCAAGGACTAACCTCCCTGCGTCTCCTTTTTTTATACCTCTTACATCGTTTATTTAAACGATGTAAGAGGTTTTTATTTTGTTTAAAAGTTAAAGTAGGTTACTTTTTCTGCTAATGGAGCAGGGTATTTGAATAAGGAACAAAATATTTATTAGTAGCAGAAATATCAAATAGAAAAAATTGTAGTTGTAACAACGGTTATGATAATAGGGATTTTAGGACTTATAGGTTATATTCTTACAAGAGATGGGTTTGATATTAAGGTGAAAAATTAAACGAATAAAGAAGTATCGGGTGTATATTTGACCTATAATAATATTAAATCAGATATTAAGATACCTTTAATTGCATCTAGTAAAGAATATACACTCAACGTAAATCCAGTTGAGAACGCTACTAAAGATTTTGTTAAGGGCGCAATAAAACTTCAATATAAAGATACACAAGGGAATTTATACATAAAATACGTGATTGGATATTTTAAAAAAGGTTATTCTGGAAATGCTGTAATAACTATTAAATCTGTTGATGCAGATGGAAAACTTGATATAAAAATGAAAGGGAATACATCTTTGCATTAGAATGAGCAATTTTCCATTTGCTGAATAAAATAACCGTCTTCTCGTTGTGCAGATGTAGGATGATTGAACAAAGTTGTGATAACTTTTAGAGTATGACGACGGTGATTATTTATAAGGTAATCACTTTTGTTGTTATATCTAAATAGTCAAAGAAAGCGGTGGAACGAAAATATGCTAGGTAACTACGGTGGAATGTTAATAGAGCATGCGGATTTATTCTTAGTTTATTGTCCTAGATGTAATAGTTGTGCGAGGGTTTTTACCCCTGATAACGCAAAAGGAAAAGATGAGTCTAGATATATAGGTCATGAATCTAAACGGTTATTATGTGGTAAATGTGGATTAACAAAAGACATTCACCCTAAAAGAAGATGGGATAATTCATGGGCATTTAATCATGAATTATCTAATGAAAAACATGGTGTTGATTGGTACTTTGGTTTACCTTTATATTTGCAAAAGGAATGTTGTGGTCATACTCTTTGGTTCTTTAATCTTGAACATCTTCATCGTGTAGAAGATTATGTTCAGAAACGCTTAAGGCCATTTAGACCATATTATTTAAGTATTGAAAGTAGACTTCCGAAATGGATAAAACTTTCAAAGAATAGAAATGAGATTCTTAAGACAATAGAAAAGTTGAAGTATACGATTTAATTTAGATTGTGAGGAGAGACTGGTGTTTTAAATTGATTTTTCTGAAATGAAAAAGACACAAAAGAAACTTCCTTGAAAGCAGAATTTCAAGAAAAATTTAAACTACATAGTGAATAGTCTTTTTTGAATTATTCCAATTGTTGTTGTCAAGATGATACGTTTAGTGATATTTATGCCGAGTTAATCGAATATGATGATTTTGTAGCAGGGTTAGTATCGAGTTTCTTGGATGGAAGAAAGATTAAGTGGGATTTATTTAAAAAAGTACATTCAAAAACAGAGATAGTTGGCAAGAGCTTTTTGGCTACAGTAAGAGACTAGAGGGCCTTTTGGAAGTGCTTGAAGAAAACAATACTTAATACGTCTTATAGAACTGACAGATTAATATAGAAAAAAGAGGAAAGCGCCGCAAAGACTGCTTTCCTTTTTCGTAATGTACATTAATTGTTAATAAACTTCTCAAATACAAATCCGAAATCTTTTACATTGTATTGTTTCTTCGTATCAACAAGCCAGTTGAATGCAATCTGATTAATTTCTTTAAACTGTGCGGCAAGATCTAATTCAGCATTTCTTACATTACTTAATGTAGAAGATGCCATTTCCAGGCTTTTATGTGCGTATTGCGTTGCGATGTCATTTTCGTGAGTAATTTCAGCAATTTTTAGAAGTGCTTTATATAAATCTTTTACTTCTTCAATATGTTTTTTATGTATATCAATGGAGTAATGCTCCCCGCCCATAGTAAATTTAATTTCAATATCTAAATCGACAGTACCAGCCGTTTCGAGCAGGACGTTAGAAATTTTATGAGTGTTGTATTTATAACGGCGAAGTGTACGTTTCTTACTTACGGCACTCGTTCCGTCAACGTGAATAAGAGCTGTATTTGTAAAGCAATATTCGTCTGTTTTTGATTTGATTAAAAAATAAATTTTTTCATTTTCTTCATGCATGACATAATCATCAGCATCTACTTTATCGTAATCAGCAGGGGTAATGACGGTTCCAATATCACTTAAGCCAAGCATATCAGCTGCTACTTTTTTGAACATAGTGAATCATCCTTTCGTTATTAATTTCAGAATCATCGCAATAGTATTATATCATTTATGCAGAAAGAAATGTTAAATATAAGAAGGAAGAAACGAACAGTGAAATGAAACTTTATAGTGTATATTGTCCTCAAACCGATTTATGTTATTATTTCAATCCTAAAGTCTTTCAGAAATCAATTCGTTTAAGAGTTAAAGCTCCTAAAAATTATCAAGAAAAGAATATAAATTTTGTAGATGAATATAGAGAAATTTCATAGAACTCCCCCAGTGTATGTTAACTGAGGTGGTATTTTTTGAGGAATCTTACAATTCTGTAAGGTATATGTAAGGTAGTTCGATGGTAACTATTTTTAAACATTTTATAATAAAGGTAACAAAGACGAATCGAGGAGGAAAAAATGATGAAAGGATTAGCTGTAGCAGCTTTAACGATTGCTTTTGGAGTTATTGCGTATGATAAACTGACTCACATGATTGAGGTTGTAAAACAGTTAATAGCATAAATAAAGACTTAAGGGGACAGAGAATGGAATGGCTATTAGGAATGATTGGAGTTTGTAGTGTAATCTTATTATTCATGTTTCCAAGTGGATTATTAAGCTCAAGTGTAAGTATATTTTTCATCTGTTTAATCATCGGTACAATCATAATTATTATGTTGTTAATGAAGCGTAGTAAGCTTATTGTCTTTTTTAGCATCATCGTGATGACGTTTATTGTTCTTCAAATGATAACCCTCTTTATATACCCTACTATTATAAAAGCTTTCCATTAGACTCTCCGCATCGGCAGCAGAGAGTTTTTTGTTTTATTTATGAAATTTCTGCTTTCATATTTCCCGCTGATATGTTCAATTTTTTGTATAACAGAAATCGGCATTTTCTCAATAAAAACGAACAGATGTCAATTATTGTGTTCCGAACTGTCATTTGTTATATTAACTTTAAAGTGTATTGAAAATCTAAAAAAAGAGGCGAGCGTATGGATAAAAAAGAAAGTACGGTCGTATTGTTTCCGCAATTGTCAGCGCGATTTACCGATGAAGGATTTATTGCATTGCGCGAGCGTCGGTTTGAAGATGCGTTAAAAAACTTCGAAATGTTGCGCCAATACGGTGCGCAGACAGAGCAATCAGAATTAGCTTCAGTTATTTGTTTGCTAGAATTAAAGGAAATGAAAGAAGCAAAAGAGCGATGCGAGAAATTGCTTGAAACAGGTGAGTTCTTATTTCAAGATATTCTCGAAACGTATATTACGATTTTAGTGCAAATAAATGATTATGAAGGTATTATTGAAACGGTGCAGTCTGTTTTGCAAACGAAAGAAATAACAGTAGAGCAAAAGGAAAAATTAGCACAACTTGCTTTGTTTGCAAAGAGTATGCTAGAGAGTGAAGAAGTAGTAGAGATAGATGACGGTTTATCTTTTGATGAACCTGCGTTTGCGGATGCCTTGCTGACTGGTGACTACGGGGAGCAACTGCGCGCGGTGAATCGTCTTGCGACTAAACATGTCGAGAAGGCGTTGCCGACGTTGCGTACATTTTTATTAGATGAAACGAAACACCCGTATATTAAAACTTCTATCTTATACGCATTGATGGAATTTGGAATGCAAGAAAAGATAGATGTAGAAAAATTTGGTGAGATAATAACAGTTATACCGGCTAATTTGGCTTATAATCAATATGATACAGGAGAAGTGTTACATATATTATCTGAACGATTAGAGCATGATAATCCATCGATGTATGGGGCAATGATTACATATTGGAAAGAAATGCAGACAAGTCTCTTCCCGTTTCCTCTATTAACAGACAAAGACGAGTTATGGGCAGCTGTTTTAGAGAGAGTTGGAAGGAAGCGCTTTGGAATGCCAATCGATGAAGAGAAGCTTCTTCGTGAATATGATATTACACTGGAAGAATACCATATCGCATATCAGTGGTTTTTACGTATTGAGAAAGAAGGGTTTATGCCAGTATAATGAAAAAGAATGTTTCAGTTATTGAAACGAGAGTATTCTATGTTATAATGTAAGGGTTGCAAAAGGCTTAAATCTGCCTTTTTATAAGAGAATAGAAACAAATATTCTCTTACTTATATGTTTCATATTATTCTCGAACAAAATATACCGTATTTGTCTTTTGGGCAAATAGTAGATTGAGAAGTATATGTCCCAAGTTTTTTATAGTGGATAGAAGGCTGAATTTATCAGTTTGCGTTTGTTGTTTCTTTTTGAGAAACGATAAAGGCCTCGATCTCTAAAGGTATGTGCATACATTATTATAGTTGGAGGGAAAGAATAAATGGCTGCAAAATGGGAAAAATTAGAAGGAAACGTTGGCGTTTTAACAATTGAAGTTGATGCGAAAGAAGTAAACAACTCTTTAGACGCTGCGTTCAAAAAAGTAGTAAAAACAATTAATGTACCGGGCTTCCGTAAAGGGAAAATGCCTCGTCCGCTATTCGAACAACGCTTCGGTGTAGAATCTTTATACCAAGATGCTTTAGATATCATCTTACCAAAAGCATACGGAGAAGCAATCGATGAAACTGGTATCTTCCCAGTTGCTCATCCTGAAATCGACATCGAGAAATTCGAAAAAGGTCAAAACTTAATTTTCACTGCAAAAGTTACTGTAAAACCTGAAGTGAAATTAGGCGAATACAAAGGCTTAACAGTAGAGAAAATGGATGCTACTGTAACTGACGAAGATGTAGAGAATGAATTAACATCTTTACAAGAGCGTCAAGCTGAGCTTGTAGTGAAAGAAGAAGGTACTGTAGCAAACGGTGATACAGCTGTAATCGACTTCGAAGGTTTCGTTGATGGCGAAGCATTTGAAGGCGGACAAGGCGAAAACTACTCTTTAGCAATCGGTTCTGGCACATTCATTCCAGGCTTTGAAGAGCAATTAGTTGGTCTAAAAGCTGGCGAACAAAAAGACGTGGAAGTATCATTCCCAGAAGAATACCATGCAGCTGAACTAGCTGGTAAACCAGCTACATTTAAAGTAACAATTCATGAAATTAAAGTGAAAGAACTTCCTGCTTTAGATGATGAGTTCGCGAAAGATGCAAACGAAGAAGTTGCAACTCTTGATGAGTTAAAAGCAAAAATTCGTGAAAACTTAGAAGTAAGCAAAAAGCAAGAAGCTGAACACAAAGTTCGTGATGAAGTAGTAGAAAAAGCTTCTGCAAATGCAGAAATCGATATTCCAGAAGCTATGATCGAAACTGAGTTAGATCGTATGGTTCGCGAATTCGAACAACGCTTAAGCTACCAAGGCATGAACTTAGAACTTTACTACCAATTCACAGGTACTGATGAAGAGAAATTAAAAGGACAAATGAAAGAAGACGCTGCAAAACGCGTAACAACTAACCTTGTTCTTGAAGCAATCATCAAAGCTGAAAACATTGAAGCAACAGATGAAGAAGTAAATGCAGAAATTGAAAAAATGGCTGAAATGTACAACATGCCAGTAGACGCTGTGAAACAAGCTCTTGGTAACGTTGAAGGTGTAAAAGAAGATCTTCAAGTTCGTAAAGCAGTAGATTTCTTAGTAGATAACAGCAAGACTGCATAATAAAATAACAAGGCGCGACATTGCTCGTGCCTTGTTTTATAAATATAAATATATTTGTAAAACATTTTGTTATGAAGAAGGAAATGATTCTTCAAAAGTCGAATATACATATTTCAAAAGTTTTAAAAATTTTTATTTGTACATAACTAACTATATTATTTGTATTTCTCGCCACGTAGTGACATAATATGTATTTACATACGATACATTTATCGTGTACATACGAAGGCAAGGTTTTAGCACTTTGTAAGGGGTGTGAAAATATGTTTAAATTTAATGATGAGAAAGGACAATTAAAATGTTCTTTCTGTGGTAAAACACAAACGCAAGTTCGAAAACTTGTGGCAGGTCCTGGGGTTTACATTTGTGATGAATGTATAGAGCTTTGCACAGAAATCGTGCAAGAGGAGCTTGCAAAAGATGAAGAAGTAGAATTCAAAGATGTACCGAAGCCGGTAGAAATTCGTGAAATTTTGGATGAATACGTAATCGGACAAGATCAAGCGAAGAAAGCATTAGCGGTAGCGGTATATAACCATTACAAGCGCATTAATTCTAGCAGCAAAATTGATGATGTAGAATTAGCGAAAAGTAATATTTCTTTAATTGGGCCGACAGGTAGCGGTAAAACGTTATTAGCTCAAACATTAGCGCGTATTTTAAATGTTCCGTTTGCAATTGCTGATGCAACATCTTTAACGGAAGCTGGATACGTAGGGGAAGATGTAGAAAACATCTTATTAAAACTTATTCAAGCAGCTGATTATGATGTAGAGAAAGCGGAAAAAGGAATCATTTATATTGACGAAATTGATAAAGTGGCTCGTAAGTCAGAAAATCCGTCAATTACGCGTGACGTATCTGGTGAGGGTGTGCAACAGGCACTTCTTAAAATTTTAGAAGGAACTGTAGCGAGCGTTCCGCCTCAAGGTGGTCGTAAGCATCCACATCAAGAGTTTATTCAAATTGATACGACAAACATTTTATTCATTTGTGGCGGTGCATTTGATGGTATTGAACCAATCATTAAACGCCGTCTTGGTGAAAAAGTGATTGGCTTCGGTTCTGAGAAGAAAAATGCTGATGTAACAGAAAAGCATGTTTTATCGCATGTATTGCCAGAAGATTTATTGAAATTTGGATTAATTCCAGAATTTATTGGTCGTCTTCCGGTTATTGCGAACTTAGAGCCACTTGATGAAGACGCTCTTGTTGACATCTTAACAAAGCCGAAAAATGCACTTGTGAAGCAGTTCCAAAAGTTATTGGAGCTTGATGATGTTGCATTAGAGTTTGAAGAAGAAGCTCTTGTTGAAATTGCCAAAAAAGCAATTGAACGTAAAACAGGTGCACGTGGACTTCGTTCTATTATTGAAGGTCTTATGTTAGATGTGATGTTTGAACTTCCATCTCGTAAGGACATTGAAAAATGTGTAATTTCAAAAGAAACAGTAACAGAAAACGCTGCGCCAAAATTAGTGCTTCAAGATGGTACTGTACTTGAGCAAGATACAAAAACATCTGCATAAATAGTGGGGGCTTTGGCCCCCATTATTTATGCAATGGAATATAAACGATAGAAACAGCAATTATATAATTGCTGTTTCTTCTTATGTTTAGCGTGTTTCCTCCCAGGGGATACTAATGAGTAAAACATAGCGGGAGGAAATGAATATGAGCTGGACAAATATTTTTTTAATCGTTCAACTTGTCTTTGGTGTAATTGTCGGATTATATTTTTGGCACTTACTCCGAAACCAGCGAACGCAAAAAGTTTCAATCGATAGAGAATCAAAGAAAGAGCTAGAGCAGCTTCGGAAAATGCGGGAAATTTCGTTAACAGAACCACTTGCTGAAAAGGTTCGTCCGGCTTCGTTTGCCGATATTGTGGGGCAAGAAGATGGTATTAAATCATTAAAGGCAGCCTTATGCGGACCAAATCCGCAGCATGTCATTATATACGGACCACCAGGGGTCGGGAAAACAGCGGCGGCGCGGCTCGTATTAGAAGAAGCGAAGAAAAATATGAAGTCTCCATTTCGAATGAATGCAACATTTATTGAACTTGATGCCACAACAGCGCGGTTTGATGAACGAGGGATTGCTGATCCGTTAATCGGTTCTGTTCATGACCCGATTTATCAAGGGGCCGGTGCGATGGGACAAGCGGGTATTCCGCAACCGAAAAAAGGAGCGGTCACAGATGCGCATGGAGGTATTTTATTTATTGATGAGATTGGAGAGCTTCATCCAATTCAAATGAATAAGATGTTAAAAGTGCTTGAGGATCGCAAAGTGTTTTTGGAAAGTGCATATTATAGTGAAGAAAATTCTCTCATTCCAACGCATATACACGATATTTTCCAAAAGGGATTACCAGCGGATTTTCGTCTTGTTGGCGCGACAACACGTGCCCCGGAGGAAATTCCTCCAGCGATTCGCTCGCGTTGTTTAGAAGTCTTTTTTCGTGAATTAGATACAGAAGAGATTGAAGAGGTAGCCAAAAATGCTGCTGAAAAGGTAAGTATGGAGATGGGTAAACAAGGCGTAGAAATGATTGGAATGTACGCGCGAAATGGAAGAGAAGCCATTAACCTTGTGCAAATCTCTGCTGGAATGGCAATTAACGAAGGACGATCTTTTATAAGGGATGAAGATATTGAATGGGTGATTCATTCCAGTCAATTGACACCTAAATACGAAAAACGTATATATCCAATTCCGAGAATCGGCCTTGTAAATGGCTTAGCTGTGTATGGACCTAATACAGGGGTACTACTTGAAATAGAAGTAACAGCAATTGCGGCAAAAGAAAATGGGTCTGTTGTGGTAACGGGGATTGTTGAAGAGGAGAGTATCGGTAATCAAGCAAAATCGATTCGCCGTAAAAGTATGGCGAAAGGTTCTGTTGATAATGTTGTGACTGTCCTTCGTTCACTGGATTTATTACCAGAAGGATATGATATACATATTAACTTTCCAGGCGGTGTTCCTATTGATGGTCCATCTGCCGGCATTGCAATTGCAACAGGTGTATATTCTGCAGTTCATCGCATGTATGTCAATAATGAAGTAGCGATGACCGGAGAGATTAGTATTCACGGGGAAATAAAACCAGTCGGCGGCGTTTATGCAAAAGTAAAAGCAGCGAAAAAGGCCGGGGTAAAGAAAGTGCTCATCCCTGCAGAAAATATGCAGCCTCTTCTTTATACAATTAAAGGTATTGAAATTGTTCCTGTCCGAAAATTAAAAGAAGTATTTGCATTAGCGTGTATACAAGAAAAAATGGAGCGAACAGGCGATACGTTGCTCTCTTTTGAGGAAGATGATGCACAATCGATTTGAAAGAAAGTGTTAGCCGATCAATCGGACTTTTAGCGACAGTTTTCGCTAAGAAGAAAGTTAAATCATTGAGATATATTCTAGACTTCGCTTAAGTCGTCATATGCTTAAGGGAAGTCCTTTTTCTTGAACAAGAAACAGAGTATTGAGTCTCTGCGATTGCATAAGGCTTTATTGTAATATAAAATAGGGAAACAAAGATATTTATGGAGGTGCTATGTCTAATATGAATGCGAACGAAAGAATCGTGCCCCTCCTACCATTAAGAGGCGTTCTCGTATATCCGACGATGGTTCTGCATCTTGATGTAGGACGTGATAAATCGATCAAAGCGCTTGAGCAGGCGGCTATGGATGAAAATGTGATTTTTTTAGCGATGCAAAAAGACGTGAATATCGATGATCCGAAAGAAGATGATGTTTATAAAGTAGGTACGTTAGCAAAAGTGAAGCAAATGCTCAGATTGCCAAATGGGACAATGCGTATCCTTGTTGAAGGTTTACATAGAGTAGAAATGACAGAGTTCATTGAAGAAGATGATGTAATTACAGCTAACGTCCATACGTTAATTGAAGAAGAAGAAGGCGATTTAGAAGAAAAGGCGCTTATGCGTACATTAACTGAGTATTTTGAGCAATATATTAAGCTGTCCAAGAAAATTTCAGGTGAAACGTTTGCGACAGTTGTTGATGTTGATGAACCAGGTCGATTAGCTGATCTTGTATCATCTCATTTGCCGCTCAAAATGAAGCAAAAGCAACAAATTTTAGAAATTACTGTAGTGAAAGAACGATTACATACGCTTATTTCTTTTATTCAAGATGAAAAAGAGTTATTAAACTTAGAAAAGAAAATTGGTCAGCAAGTGAAACGTTCTATGGAGCGTACACAAAAGGAGTACTTCTTACGTGAACAAATGAAAGCTATTCAAACAGAGCTTGGTGATAAAGAAGGAAAAGGCGGCGAAGTAGAAGAACTTCGCGAAAAGATTGAAGAATCAGGAATGCCAGAAGAAACGAAAAAGGCAGCATTAAAAGAGCTAGATCGTTATGAGAAATTGCCGACAAGTTCAGCGGAGAGCGGTGTCATTCGCAATTATATTGATTGGTTATTATCTCTTCCTTGGATGGAGGCAACAGAAGATCGTATAGATATTGTACGTGCTGAAAATATTTTAAATGAAGAGCATTATGGACTTGAAAAAGTAAAAGAACGTGTGCTTGAATATTTAGCGGTGCAAAAGCTCACCAATTCGTTAAAAGGGCCTATTCTTTGTTTAGTTGGTCCTCCTGGGGTTGGAAAAACATCGTTAGCTCGTTCAATTGCGACATCAGTGAATCGCAATTTTGTTCGTGTATCACTTGGCGGTGTACGTGATGAATCGGAAATTCGTGGTCATCGTCGTACTTATGTCGGTGCGATGCCAGGCCGCATTATTCAGGGGATGAAAAAGGCAAAAACAATCAATCCTGTCTTTTTATTAGATGAGATTGATAAAATGTCCAATGATTTCCGCGGTGATCCTTCAGCGGCATTATTAGAGGTATTAGATCCAGAACAAAATCATAATTTTAGTGATCATTATATTGAAGAGTCGTACGATTTATCAAAAGTGATGTTTATTGCAACTGCTAATACGCTTGCAAGCATTCCAGGTCCGCTTCTTGACCGTATGGAGATCATTTCTATTGCTGGTTATACAGAACTTGAAAAAGTACATATTGCCCGTGAACATTTATTGCCGAAACAATTGAAAGAACATGGATTGAAAAAAGGAAATTTACAAGTGCGCGATGAAGCGCTTCTTGAAATCATTCGTTACTATACGCGTGAAGCGGGAGTTCGTACGTTAGAACGTCAGCTTGCGAAGCTTTGCCGGAAAGCAGCGAAGATTATTGTAACGGAAGAACGTAAGCGCGTCGTTGTAACGGAGAAGAATATTACAGAATTACTTGGAAAACGCATATACCGTTATGGTCAAGCAGAAACGAAAGATCAAGTAGGTATGGCAACAGGTTTAGCGTATACAGCAGCTGGAGGAGATACACTTGCAATTGAGGTATCTGTATCTCCGGGTAAAGGGAAATTGATTTTAACAGGAAAACTTGGGGATGTGATGAAAGAATCTGCACAAGCGGCATTTAGTTATATTCGTTCTCGTGCAGAAGAACTGCATATCGCCCCTGATTTCCACGAAAAACATGATATTCATATTCATGTTCCTGAAGGTGCGGTACCAAAAGACGGGCCATCAGCGGGGATTACAATGGCAACGGCTCTTATTTCAGCATTAACAGGTATTCCTGTTAGTAAAGAAGTGGGAATGACAGGTGAAATTACACTTCGTGGTCGCGTGTTACCGATTGGTGGATTGAAAGAGAAAACATTGAGCGCACATCGTGCAGGTTTAAAGAAAATCATTTTACCGGCAGAAAATGAAAGAGATTTAGAAGATATTCCAGAAAGCGTAAAGGAAAACCTTACGTTTGTGCCAGTCTCTCATTTAGATGAGGTATTAGAGCACGCATTAGTAGGAGTGAAAAAATGAAAGTAACAAAAGCTGAGATTGTTATAAGCGCAGTCAAACCAGAACAATATCCTGAGGGAGATTTACCGGAAATTGCATTAGCGGGTCGTTCAAATGTAGGAAAATCGTCCTTTATTAATAAAATTTTAAATCGAAAAAAATTAGTGCGCATTTCTTCTAAACCAGGAAAAACGCAAACATTAAACTTTTTCATCATTAATGATATGATGCATTTTGTGGATGTACCAGGTTATGGTTATGCGAAAGTATCTAAAACAGAACGAGCAGCATGGGGCAAGATGATTGAAACGTATTTCACAACAAGACAGCAGTTAGATGCAGCTGTTCTTGTGATTGATTTACGTCATAAGCCGACGAACGACGATGTGATGATGTATGATTTCTTAAAACATTATGAAATTCCCACAATCATTATTGCAACAAAAGCTGATAAAATTCCAAAAGGAAAATGGCAAAAGCATTTAAAAGTTGTCAAAGAAACGCTTGATGTAGATCCAGAAGATGAAGTTGTATTATTCTCTTCAGAAACAGGTCTTGGGAAAGAAGATGCGTGGAAAGCGATTCATAAGTTTACAAAAACAAAAAACGTGTGACATCCGTCACACGTTTTTTGTTTTATCCCGCTATTTGTGGGCAGTAAGACCCCCACCTCAAGGTTCAGAGAGAGTATTGTCCAGTTCCAGTGGCTAGAATGTTCGGTGGCTTCG
This sequence comes from Bacillus sp. 103mf, assembly GCF_900116295.1. Taxonomy (GTDB): domain Bacteria; phylum Bacillota; class Bacilli; order Bacillales; family Bacillaceae_G; genus Bacillus_A; species Bacillus_A bruguierae. Next base: position 1,037,942 of record NZ_FPAF01000001.1, on the reverse strand, counting down.
CTTCTTCCTACGAGGTAAAATACACCTCTACGTCAGAAGCTCCATCCCCCCTCACATTCTGGACGAGCCACTGCCACTTTTCTTCATTGTCCAGCTCTAGCGGCTAGAATCTCCGGTTGTTTCTGAGCGAGCCGCTTCCGCTTTTCTAAAGAAGATAGGTGGGGGATAACTGCCCGTAAAAGCCCGATTGGTCGGGCTTTCCATCCGAGGGGAGGAAGAAAACCCCCTCGGATGGAAGTTTCACTTTATAGTACGTTTAATGTAACTTCTATATTTCCTCTTGTTGCCTTAGAGTATGGGCATACTCCGTGTGCAGCTTCGACTAATTGTTTTGCTTCTTCGCGAGATACGCCCGCTACACGTACATTTAATGTGGCAGCTAATCCAAATCCACCATCTGTATCTTTGCCAATCGATACGTGAGCGGTTACCTCTGTACTTTCTACTTTTACGCGTTTCGTACGAATGACAAGCTGCAATGCACTATCAAAACAAGCTGCATAACCTGCTGCAAATAATTGTTCAGGATTTGTTGCTGCGCCGCCCATACCGCCTAATGCTTTTGGCATTTTTACATCAAGGTTTAATACACCATCCTCGGAGATTACTTTTCCGTTTCGGCCACCTGTTGCTGTTACAGTAGCAGTATATAATGTTTCCATTGTTATTCCCCTTTTCTATCATTCATTGTTTTCATTGTTTCAATTAATTTATTTAATTGAATTAATAAAGTTGTATAATCTTCTGCTGTAATTCCTAAATGTGATGCCATTGTTTCTGGCAATGAACATGCTTTTTCTTTTAAAGCAGCTCCTTGTTCTGTTAGTTCAATACATACTTTTCGTTCATCTTCCTTTGAGCGAACACGCTTAACAAGCTGTAAACTTTCCATTCTTTTTAACATGGGTGTTAATGTTCCGGAATCTAAAAATAATCGCTCACCAATTTCTTTTACTGTAATTCCGTCTTGTTCCCACAATACTAACAAAGTAATGTACTGCGGATACGTAATGCCCATTTCCTCTAAATAAGGACGGTAAAAGCGTGTAACTTCTCTAGAACAAGCATAAATAGAAAAACAAAGTTGATTATCTAGATGTAAAGGATTCTCATGCATGAGTATCTCTCCTTTTTAAATTGTGCGCAATTTAATTTTGTAAAATTAATATAAAATAAAAAAAACGAGATGTCAAACAAAAAGAAAATATATCGTTTGGCATAATCATACATATTTTCATTCAATTGAAAGAAGCTAAGGAAAGTTAGCCTTTCTGTATGTATGGAATAGTTTCCATTACTTGATTCCGACATTTTTTTTTGGTAACGTACAGATAGAGTTATTATTTTATAATTATTATAAATTGAAGCGTGGTTTTTACTGTCCCTTTGAGAGAGGGAAGGCAAAATAATCGTCCTTTATGAAAAGTTTTCCTCACCTTTCTTCTTTCATTCTTTACTTATCACTGTGGATGTCTTATTGTCAGTTAAGTAAGGGAGAGAAGATGTTCACACGATTGTCAGATTTATAAGAGGAAAGTTGTATTATGATAGTAGATAAGATGAAAAATCGGTTGAAGGGGGACATGCTGCGTGCATATTCTTGTTGTTGGTGTTAACTATCGAACAGCCCCTGTAGAAATTCGTGAGAAACTAACGTTTCAGGCAACAGAATTAGAGAAAGCAATGACAACATTACAAAAACAAAAAAGTGTATTAGAAAATGTCATTGTATCAACGTGCAATCGAACGGAAATCTATGCTGTAGTAGACCAGTTACACACAGGACGCTATTATATTAAGAAATTTATGGCTGATTGGTTTCAGTTTGAAATAGAAGAAATTGCACCATACTTGTCTCTTTATGAACAAGATGGTGCTACAGATCATTTATTCCGCGTAACATGTGGATTAGATTCAATGGTAGTTGGAGAAACGCAAATTTTAGGTCAAATTCGTAGTAGCTTCTTACTTGCACAAGAGGTAAAAACGACAGGAACGATATTTAATGAATTGTTTAAACAAGTCGTTACACTAGCAAAACGTGCGCATTCAGAAACAACGATTGGCGGTAATGCGATGTCGGTAAGTTATGCCGCTGTTGAACTTGGAAAGAAAATTTTTGGTGATTTAAAAGATTGCCATGTTCTTATTCTTGGTGCAGGCAAAATGGGCGAATTAGCACTGCAGAACTTGTACGGGAGCGGTGCTCATAAAGTGACTGTTATGAATCGTACGTTTGCGAAAGCAGAAACGATGGCAGAAAAATATATGGGGCTTGCAAAGCCGTTGAATCAGTTGCAATGTGCACTGTTAGAAGCTGATATTGTAATTAGCTCAACAGGGGCTTCTGAATATGTGATTACGAAAGAAATGATGTCCAAAGTAGAAAGGATGCGTTGTGGTCGTCCGCTCTTTATGGTAGATATTGCAGTGCCGCGTGACATTGATCCAGCAATTGATGCGTTAGAAAGTGTTTTCTTATATGATATTGATGATTTACAAGGTGTTGTGGAAGCGAATCGTGCTGAGCGATTAAAAGAAGCTGAGAAAATTCAAATTATGATTGAAGAAGAAATGATTCTATTTAAGTCATGGCTGAATACGCTTGGTGTTGTACCGTTAATTTCGGAACTTCGCGATAAAGCATTAGCGATTCAAAGTGAAACAATGCAAAGTATTGAACGGAAAATTCCAACGTTAACAGAGCGGGAACGAAAAGTGATTAGTAAGCATACGAAAAGTATTATTAATCAATTATTAAAAGATCCAATTTTAATCGCGAAAGAGTTAGCGGCTGAAGAAGATGCGAAAGAAAAACTTGCGCTATTTGCGAAAATTTTCGATTTAAATGCGAAAGAAGTAGTGGAAGAGAGCGAAGCAGAATGGAAACGGGCAGAGAAGTGGACAGTATCCGCTCCATCTTTGTAATGGAAAGGATAAACGGATGGGTGTTTTAAACAATAGCATTATTTATCATATTGCCATTATTTTATATGCCTGTAGCGTTAGTTTATATTTCATAGATTATTTTCAAAGTAACCGAAGGGCAAATCGGATTGCCTTTTGGTTACTTTCTGTTGTATGGGTACTATATTCAATTTTTATGTTACTTCGGGCAACAGAAGCGGAAATTAATCCAATTTTAACGTTATTATCAGGTATTTATTTTTATGTATGGCTATTAATTACATTATCATTAATGATTAACCGATTCATGCGCATTGACTTTTTAGTCTTTTTCACAAATATGATTGCGTTTGGTGTAAGCGCTTTTTCTATTTTTACGCCGCTTGGAAAAATGTCGCCGGTATTAGCAAATCAATTAGTATCGGAGCTTGTTTATGTACATATTGGTATGGCGATTATTTCCTATGCAACATTTACAGTTTCTTTTATTTTTTCCATTATGTATTTAATTCAATATCGTTTATTAAAGCAAAAAAAGTGGAATGCAAGGTTAAGACGGTTAGGAAATTTACCGAAGCTGGACTCTATGTCATATGGTTTAAATTTATTTTCTGTACCTTTCTTTTTATTAGCCATTTTGCTTGGGTGTCTATGGGGATATACAAAGTTAGATAATTTTCATTGGTATGACGCGAAGGTAATCGGATCTTTCATCGTCTTATTTGTATACTGTGCAGGTATTTATTTACGCGGATCAGATACGTTACAGGGAAAGAGAATTGCGAGCTGGAATATTGGAGCATTTCTTATTATGTTAATTAATATTTTCTTATTTAGTAGTTTATCGAACTTCCATTTTTGGTACTTATAAGAGGAGAGAAAAATATGCGCAAAATTATTGTAGGATCAAGAAAAAGTAAATTGGCATTAACGCAAACAAATTGGTTTATCGATCAATTAAAGGCGCTAGGATTGCCATATGAATTTGAAGTGAAAGAAATTGTAACGAAAGGTGACGTTATTTTAGATGTGACACTTTCGAAAGTAGGCGGAAAAGGGTTGTTCGTAAAAGAGATCGAACATGCACTGTTTACAAAAGAAATTGATATGGCTGTCCATAGTATGAAAGATATGCCAGCAGTACTTCCTGAAGGACTAACAATTGGATGTATTCCAAAACGTGTAGATCCACGTGATGCGTTTATTTCTAAAAATGGAGAATCGTTTGATGAGTTACCAGAAGGAGCGGTGATTGGTACAAGCAGTTTACGCCGCAGTGCACAGTTGTTAGCTGCGCGTCCGGATTTACAAGTGAAATGGATTCGCGGAAATATTGATACGAGGCTACGTAAGTTAAAAGAAGAAGATTACGATGCGATTATTTTAGCAGCTGCAGGACTAAAGCGAATGGGCTGGGCAGATGATGTGATTACAGGGTATTTAGAAGAAACGGTATGTGTACCAGCTGTCGGCCAAGGGGCGCTATCGATTGAATGCCGCGAGGATGATGCGGATTTATTACAATTATTAAGTCATTTAAATGATAATGTAACAGCGAGAACAGTAGAAGCAGAGCGTGTATTTCTACATAAATTAGAAGGAGGCTGCCAAGTTCCGATTGCTGGATATGCAACGCTCAAAGAAGATGGCCAAATTGAATTAACAGCGCTTGTTGGATCGACAGATGGCACTGTCTTATTGAAAGAAGTTGTTGCTGGTGAACATGCAAAAGAAGTTGGAGAGCGAGCAGCAGACTTGTTAATTGGACAAGGAGCAAAGGAACTTATTGCCGCAGCAAATCAGGAGCAAAACTAGCAATATGACTTCTCTTTGCGGAAAAACAGTGCTAATTACAAGAGCCCAGCAACAAGCGAAGCAACTGAGTACAGCAGTGCAAAAACAGGGCGGAATTCCAATGGAAATTCCGCTTTTACATATAACAGCAGCTGCACGTGAGCAATTTCAACAAGTGCGTGAGGAATTAAGCACATATGATTGGATTATTTTCACAAGTAAAAATGGTGTGAATTTCTTTTTGGATGGTGCGGGGCAACCGTTGCCGCATACTATGAAAATTGCCGCAGTCGGCGTGAAGACAAAGCGAGAATTAGAGCGTCGCGGCTACAATGTTCATTTTGTACCAACTACATTTGTAGCTGAAGCATTTGCGAAAGAATTTGTGAATCATATTGGAAGCGGGACTCGTATATTACTGCCAAAAGGAAATCTAGCAAGAGATGTAATACGAGAAGCGCTGCGAAATCATGGTGCGATTGTACGCGAACTTGTTGTATATGAAACGGCAGTCCATCTACAAATGCGTGAACAACTTATCGAGGCACTGCGATCAAGAGCAATTGATGTGATCACCTTTACAAGCCCGTCTACTGTCCGGAGTTTTATTACATTGCTTGAAAGTGAAAACTGGAGAGAATGGGTAAAAGGATGTACAATTGCTTGTATAGGTCCTATTACAGAACGAGAAGCCCGTCAACATTTTCAAAACCTTCTCGTTCCGAAAGAATATACAATTGAATCTATGTTACAATGCATTTCAGAATATATATAAATCCATTTTGATTTTTCAACATATAAGTTGCTGTTATATAAAACAAAAAGTGACATGCACTTGTTTTCTCTCTTTTTTTACCAACGCACGTGGCAGGAAAAGGCCCTGACCGCTTCTATGTATGGCCAGACCCTCTCGCCGCTCACCCCTAAAAAGAAAAGGGCTTTTATGGCTGTTTTTCAACTTGTATTTATATATAATAAAGTGAAACTTTAAGAATTGGAGATGGGAAAGTTATGAATCCTTTACAATTTAACCGTCATCGTCGTTTACGACAAAGTGCAAATATGCGTGCTCTTGTACGTGAAACACATCTACATACAGAAGATTTCATTTATCCAATTTTTGTTTTAGAAGGAGAAAATAAGCGTAATGAAGTTCCTTCTATGCCAGGTGTATATCAAATTTCTTTAGACCATCTGCAAGCAGAAATGCAAGAAGTTGTTGATTTAGGCATTCGCTCTGTTATTGTGTTCGGTTTACCTGCTGAAAAAGATGAAGTTGGTTCTTCTGCATATTGTGAGCACGGTATTGTACAGCGAGCAATTACACAAATTAAAGAGAGATTCCCAGAATTAGTAGTAATCGCAGATACATGTTTATGTCAGTATACGAGTCATGGCCATTGCGGTGTAATTGAAGACGGAATTATTTTAAATGATGAATCGTTAGAGGTTCTTGCAAAAACAGCAGTAAGTCAAGCAAAAGCAGGTGCGGATATTATTGCACCATCTAATATGATGGATGGATTTGTAACATTTATTCGTCATGCGTTAGATGAAAATGGCTTTGCGCATGTCCCGGTTATGTCATATGCAGTGAAATATGCGTCGGCTTTTTATGGACCGTTTCGTGATGCTGCACATGGTGCACCTCAATTTGGTGATCGTAAAACATATCAAATGGATCCAGCGAATCGTTTAGAAGCATTCCGTGAAGCTGAGTCAGATGTGATGGAAGGAGCGGACTTCTTGATTGTGAAGCCAGCACTTTCTTATTTAGATATTATTCGTGATGTGAAAAATAACTTCAATCTTCCGGTTGTTGCGTATAATGTGAGTGGTGAATACTCGATGATTAAAGCGGCGGCACAAAATGGCTGGATTAATGAAAAAGATATTGTTCTTGAAAAATTATTAAGCATGAAGCGTGCTGGAGCAGATTTAATACTTACATATCATGCGAAAGATGCAGCGAGATGGTTACAAGAAGGGAGCGCACGATAATGAAAAGTTTTGATAAATCTATTGAAGCGTTTGAAACAGCAAAAGATTTAATGCCAGGCGGTGTAAATAGTCCAGTGCGTGCTTTTAAATCTGTCGGTATGAATCCACTATTTATGGAGCGAGGAAAAGGCTCTAAAGTTTATGATATTGATGGAAATGAATACATTGATTATGTATTGTCATGGGGACCGCTTATTCATGGTCATTCCAACGACCAGGTTGTAGAAGCGTTAAAAGCGGTAGTAGAAAAAGGAACGAGCTTTGGTGCGCCGACAGAAATTGAAAATAAACTAGCACAGCTTGTAATCGATCGTGTACCGTCTATTGAAATTGTCCGTATGGTTAACTCTGGAACAGAGGCGACAATGAGTGCGCTTCGCTTAGCGCGCGGTTACACAGGGCGTAATAAAATTTTGAAGTTTGAGGGCTGCTATCACGGGCATGGCGATTCTCTTTTAATTAAAGCTGGTTCTGGTGTTGCTACGCTTGGTTTACCAGATAGCCCTGGTGTACCAGAAGGCGTTGCGAAAAATACGATTACGGTTGCGTATAACGATTTAGAAAGCGTGAAATATGCGTTTGAACAGTTCGGTGATGATATTGCGTGTGTCATTGTAGAGCCAGTAGCTGGAAATATGGGGGTTGTACCACCGCTTGCGGGATTTTTACAAGGCCTTCGTGATGTTACAACAGAATATGGTGCGCTTCTTATTTTTGATGAAGTGATGACGGGTTTCCGCGTAGCTTACAATTGCGGACAAGGATATTTTGGAGTAACACCTGATTTAACATGTTTAGGAAAAGTAATTGGAGGCGGGCTTCCTGTTGGGGCATATGGTGGTAAAGCTGAAATTATGAAGCAAGTAGCACCAAGTGGCCCAATTTATCAAGCTGGTACACTATCTGGTAATCCATTAGCGATGACAGCAGGATATGAAACGCTTGTTCAGTTAACACCAGAAAGCTATAAAGAATTTGAACGTAAAGCGGAAATGCTTGAAAAAGGTTTACATGAAGCGGCGGTAAAATATGATATTCCACATTGTATTAACCGCGCTGGTTCTATGGTTGGTATTTTCTTTACAGATGAAAAGGTTATTAACTACGAAACAGCAAAAACGTCCAATTTAGAATATTTTGCAGCGTATTATCGTGAAATGGTAGAACAAGGTGTATTCTTACCGCCTTCTCAATTTGAAGGGTTGTTCTTATCAACAGCGCATAGTGATGTTGACATTGAAGCAACCATTGCTGCTGCAGAAATTGCTATGTCTAAACTAAAAGGGTAAAAAATCCTTTTCTTTAGGGGGAGCGAGAGGACCTGGCCGTGCATAGAAGCGGTCGGGTCCTTTTTCTACCACGTTCATTGTGAAAACAAAGAGAGGAAGCAAGCGGGGATTACATTTTATTATGGATGGCAGTGATTTGTAAGTTGGAAAAGCAAAATGGATTTATATATAAATACCAGTTGAAATCCTAGCATTCCCCCTTTTTTAGGGAAGGTAAGAGGACCTGGCCGTGCATAGAAGCGGTTAGGTCCTTTTTCTGTCGTGTTCGGTGTGAAAACAAAGAGAGAAAGTAAGTGAGGATCACTTTTGGTTTTGTGCCCCAGTAATGTATGTGTTGAAAAATAAAAAAATCGCTCTTATCGGAGAGCAATTTTTTTATTCATAAAGTCTCCGTTCCTCACATAAACCTGTAATGACATATAGTTTGAGAGGGGGAATACGAAGTGGCAGCAGATCAACAAACTTCATTGCGGTTTTCGTTAAAAGAGTCTGTATGGTTTCAAAAAGGACAGGAAGTCAATGAATTACTTTCTATTTCATTAGATCCTGATGTTGCTATAGAAGAACGTGAGTATGAAATTGTTGTGTGCGGGCAACTTGATTTAACAGGGGAGTATATCCCAAAGGAAGAAACAGAGGCGTTCTCATTGCGAGAGTTATCTCCAGTACGTACGATAGATTATGTGGAGACGCGTGATGATGGGATAAATGAATTGGTACATTCGTTTCCACTGGAGATTTCGATTCCACGTGGCCGCGTGAAACAAGTTGAAGATTTATATGTAGATATTGAAGAATTCGATTATGTGCTGTTAGAAAATGGCTGTTTGCAGCTTTTAGCGGATATTTCAATTCATGGATTATGTGATGAAGAGCGTGAAGTGGAAGAAACGGTGGAAGAAGAGATAGTAGAAGAAGAGATAGTAGAGAAAGAAGTGATAGAGACTGATGAATGGGAAGATTATGCTTTTGAGCCATTTCAGCTAGAGGCTCGTCAAGAACCGGAGCTTGAACTAGAAGAAGAGAAAGAAATCGAAGAAGAGGAACAAAGACAAGAGGAAGAGCAAGGACAAGAAGAAGTCGTCGCACCTCAGCTGTTCTTCGGACGCAAAGAAACAAAAGGACAGGATGTCGATGAGAAAGAAGAAATTTCATACTCACAGCGGGATGAAAATGCGCTATATTTAACAAAATTGTTTTCAAAGCAACCAGAAGATGAATTTACAAAGCTGCGACTTTATTTTGTGCAAGAAGGCGATACGATTGAATCTGTTGCAGAGCGTTATGACACTTCCGTACAACATTTACATCGTGTAAATCAAACTGATGATTTGTATTTAACAGCAGGACAAATTTTATATATACCAGTGCCCAAGATGAAAGCAAAGTGAGTGAAGAGAAATCTTCCTCACCTCTTTTCTTTTTCACGCTCCTGTAGAAAGGGTCGTTGTTCGTATGGACATGGAATTACGAGAGCGTTATGCTTCTATTTTGCAGCTATATCAATTAGCTCCTGAGCATATTGAGGAATATGGGAATGTAATAAAAATTTATACGAGCCAAGGTCCATATGCGTTAAAAAAATTGCCACCTCAAAAATTAGAACGAAGTAATCTTATGTATTATGTTCAGTTTTTACGAGAAAAAGGATTTACGAATTTTGCTCCTATTTATCATGCGAAAGATGGAAGGCACATTTTAAGTGATGGTGAGCATAGTTATTATTTAATGCCTTGGCTCGGAAACGCAGAAAGTCAAGGTGAAGAGAACGATCAGTATCATAAAATGTTTCAAACACTTGCTATGATGCACAAAAAAACAGTGCGAGAAGAAGAAGTGACAGAAGAAGCAATTCAAGGACATTTTGATAATATTTCAAATCGATGGGAACAAGATGGCGTGTTATTAGAGGAGTTTTTAGTTGAATCAGAAGCGAAATGGTATATGTCTCCGTTTGAATTGCAATATTGCACTTACTTTCATCAAGCGATGCGTGCTCGTGAATTTGCGAAGAAACAATTTACAGAATGGCATGAAGCAATGAAAGAAAAAGAAAAAACACGTATTTCATTTATTCATGGCAATGTTTCAATGAATCATTTTTTATTCGATTATCAGCGGAACGGTTATTTTATTAGTTTAGAAGATGCGCAGTTTGCTACCCCGGTTCAAGATATCGTTCAATTTTACTCGCGTTCCTTCAACACATATCCAATTGCAAGAAATGATCGATATGAATGGTACCAAATATACGAAAAGAATTTTACGTTTACGAAAGAAGAGAAGCTGCTTATGCTTGCGTATTTAGCGTATCCCAAAACATTTATTAAGCAAGTGCATGCATATACAAATGCTCGAAATGCCCGTAATGAAACAAAGGAGTTACAGGATGTGAAAATGCTTCAACAAGCACATTGGCTTATAAGTAATATTGAATATTTCGTGGCGCAGCTTCAAGCCGCTGAGCACCAAGCGCAGTAAAAGGAAAAATAAAATTAGCCGTAGCTTCAAGAAGAAGTTACGGCTGATAATGTAAGCGAATTGTTGCTGCTATAAAAATAGTAAGGATGACAAAATCTAAAAACGTAGGAAGTAGTAAAGTACGAATGCCTTGGAAAATCGTGAGCGGAATTGCAAAATCAGAAAACATCGTTTGTAAATTTCTTAACCAAGAAGGGGCTGAAAAGTTGTATGTGCGTCGATAGCGTCGCATAATCGTCCTCCGTATTAGAAACTTCTCTAGTATGGAACGATAAGAGAAGTGGAAATGTGATACTACAATATGCAGGATAAGCACCTAATGTGCTTGTGCTGCACTTTTTTCATTTTCTTTGCATATGTTATAAAAAACTTGGTTAAGCTTATTGGAAATAGAATGTAATAATTATAGACGTAAGTCGAAAAATATTTTTATCTTGACGAATATGGTTTCGTTTTTTACACTATTGTATATAATAAATAACAATTATATAAATGCGTTGAAGGGGAAGAGTATGACATTAAACGTCTGCAGAGAGGAGAATTATTAGCTGTGAGATTCTCTAGATAGTCATGTTAGAAGGTAGCCCTGGAGCATCTTTTCTGAACGGATTCATTCTCATTAGGAAAAGACGGATTTGTCCGTTATCAAATCAAGAGTATAAGCAAATTTTAAATTTGTTTGTAAATAAAGGTGGTACCACGATGTCCCTCGTCCTTTTTGGATGAGGGGCATTTTTTATTTTGAAGGAGGGAAAAATATGTCAAACACGGAAAAGAATTTACCAACAAAATACGATCATATATCCGTAGAAGAAGGCCGTTATAAATGGTGGCTTGAAGGCAAATATTTCGAAGCAAAAGGAGAAGCTGATAAGCAGCCGTATACAATTGTAATTCCGCCTCCGAACGTAACTGGTAAGCTGCACTTAGGTCATGCTTGGGATACAACACTTCAAGATATTTTAACACGTACAAAGCGTATGCAAGGATACGATGTATTATGGCTTCCTGGTATGGACCATGCAGGTATCGCAACGCAAGCGAAAGTAGAAGGGAAACTTCGTGAAGAAGGTATTTCACGTTACGATCTTGGCCGTGAGAAATTCCTTGAAAAAGCATGGGAATGGAAAGAAGAATATGCTTCTCACATTCGCGAGCAATGGGGAAAAGTTGGTCTAGGATTAGATTACACTCGTGAGCGATTCACATTAGATAAAGGCTTATCTGATGCGGTTAATAAAGTATTCGTTCAATTGTACGAAAAAGGTTTAATTTACCGCGGTGAATATATCATTAACTGGGACCCTGCGACACGCACTGCCCTTTCTGATATTGAAGTAATTCATAAAGATGTGCAAGGTGCATTCTATCATATGAATTACCCATTAACAGACGGTTCTGGTCACATTCGTCTTGCGACAACTCGTCCAGAAACAATGCTTGGTGATACAGCAGTAGCAGTTCACCCAGAAGATGATCGTTACAAGCATTTAATCGGAAAAACGGTTACACTTCCAATCGTAGAGCGTGAAATACCGATTATTGCTGATGAGTATGTAGAGAAAGATTTCGGAACAGGTGTTGTAAAAATCACACCAGCTCATGATCCGAATGACTTTGAAGTAGGTAACCGTCATGACTTACCACGCATTTTAGTAATGAACGAAGATGGAACAATGAACGAAAAAGCTGGTAAGTATAACGGTATGGATCGCTTTGAATGCCGTAAGCAATTAGTAAAAGACTTGCAAGAAGCGGGCGTATTGGTAGAAATCGAGCCTCATATGCATGCGGTAGGTCATAGTGAGCGTAGCGGGGCAGTTGTTGAGCCGTATTTATCAACACAATGGTTCGTAAAAATGGCACCACTTGCAGAAAAGGCTGTTGCTCTGCAACAAAAAGAAGAAGAAAAAGTAACGTTCGTACCAGATCGTTTTGAGAACACATACTTACGCTGGATGGAAAACATTCATGACTGGTGTATTTCTCGTCAATTATGGTGGGGACACCGCATCCCAGCTTGGTATCATAAAGAAACTGGTGAAGTATACGTAGGTACAGAAGCTCCAGCTGATATCGAAAACTGGAACCAAGATAACGACGTACTTGATACATGGTTTAGCTCAGCGTTATGGCCATTCTCAACACTTGGTTGGCCAAATGAAAATGATGAAGACTTCAAACGCTACTATTCAACAGATGCACTTGTAACAGGATATGATATCATCTTCTTCTGGGTATCTCGTATGATTTTCCAAGGTCTAGAGTTTACAGGAGAGCGTCCATTTAAAGACGTATTAATTCATGGTCTTGTTCGTGACGAGCAAGGACGTAAAATGAGTAAATCTCTTGGTAACGGTATTGATCCAATGGAAGTTATTGAGAAGTACGGTGCAGATGCAATGCGCTTCTTCTTATCAACAGGAAGTGCACCAGGTCAAGATTTACGCTTTAGCATGGAGAAAGTAGAATCTACTTGGAACTTCATCAATAAAATTTGGAATGCATCTCGTTTCGTATTAATGAACATGGAAGATATGCAATACGAAGATATTGATTTAACTGGTGAAAAATCAGTTGCAGATAAGTGGATTTTAACTCGTTTAAATGAAACAATTGAAAGTGTAACGCGTAACATGGATAAATATGAATTTGGTGAAGCTGGTCGCGCATTATACAACTTCATTTGGGATGATTTCTGTGACTGGTACATTGAAATGGCGAAGCTTCCATTATACGGCGAAGATGAAGCAGCGAAGAAAACAACTCGTTCTGTTTTAGCATACGTACTAGATCAAACAATGCGCCTGTTACATCCGTTCATGCCATTCGTAACAGAGAAAATTTGGCAACATTTACCTCATGAAGGTGAATCTATTACAGTAGCAGCATGGCCAACAGTTCGCGAAGATTTACAAGATAAAGAAGCAGCGGCAGAAATGCATCTTCTTGTTGATATCATTCGCTCTGTTCGTAACATTCGTGCAGAAGTAAATACGCCAATGAGCAAAAAAGTTCAATTGCAAATTAAAGCAAAAGATGAAGCAGTACTAGCGCAGCTTACGAAAAACAGCTCTTACATTGAGCGCTTCTGTAATCCAAGTGAATTAACAATTCAAACGGATTTACAAGCACCGGAAAAAGCGATGACTGCAATTGTATCAGGTGCAGAGCTATTCTTACCACTAGCTGATCTGATCAACCTTGATGAAGAAAAAGCACGTCTTGAAAAAGAACTTGAGAAGTTTGATAAAGAAGTAGAACGTGTACAGAAGAAACTTGCAAATCAAGGATTCGTAGCAAAAGCTCCGGAAGCAGTTATTGAAGGAGAACGCGCGAAAGAGAAAGATTACCTAGAAAAACGCGAAGCAGTTCGCCAACGTCTAGCGGATCTACAAAAATAAAGTGAAACTTTAATCAGTGGGAGTATTACCGCCCACAAATAGCGGGATAAAATATTTTCAATAGCGAACCACGGCAAAGATTGTTCTATTTGAGTATAATAGGGCTAGAGCAATCTTTTGCTTTGGTTCGTTTTTTTGATGGAAAGGGGAATGGCATACGTGATACATACATATGAAGAAGCAATCGGCTGGATTCATAGCCGTTTAAAATTTGGTATAAAACCAGGGTTAGAACGTATGGAGTGGATGTTAGGGGAACTTGGAAATCCGGAGCGTCATATCAAGTGTGTTCATCTTGCGGGAACAAATGGAAAAGGTTCCACTCTCACATATATGCGTTATATGTTACAGGGGGCAGAGTACAAAGTAGGGACATTTACTTCTCCGTACATTGAAACATTTAATGAACGGATTAGTATTGATGGTATACCAATTACAGATCAAGAAATTACAGATCTCGTAAATATGGTCAAACCTGTTGTAGAAAAGTTAGATGAAACGAATTTAGGCGAAGCGACAGAATTTGAAATCATTACCGTTATGGCGCTTTATTATTTTGGAAAGATGAATATGTGTGACATCGTCTTATTTGAGACAGGGCTTGGAGGACGCTTCGATTCAACGAATGTCATTCATCCTGTACTTACAATTATTACAAATATTGGCCGTGATCATATGCATATTTTAGGTGATACGTTAGAAGCAATCGCATTTGAAAAGGCAGGGATTATAAAATCAGGGGTTCCTGTTATAACTGGTGTACAGCAAAATGAGGCATTAGAAGTCATCCGTACGATTGCCAATGAAAAACGTTCTAACTTATATGAACTAGGAAATCAAATTCAAGTAGAACATCTTTCTTCAGAGAAAGAAGGAGAACGATTTACATTTTCGTCTCCATTCCGTACGTATGAAGATCTTTTTATTTCTATGAAAGGCCAGCATCAAGTGCAAAATGCGGCGCTGGCGCTTATGGCGATGTCATACTTAAACGTGTATCAAGCATTTTTAATTGATGAAGAGCATATCCGCAAAGGATTAGCTGAAGCATATTGGATTGGACGTTTTGAGCAACTTTCTACTCATCCTCATGTCATTATTGATGGGGCACACAATCCAGAAGGTGTAAATAGTCTTGTGGAAACTGTTCGTGCACACTACAGTGAAAACCGAATTGTTATTTTATTTACAGCACTTGGGGATAAGCAACTCGATGAAATGGTTGGACAATTAGAAACAATTGCAGATGAAATGATTTTTACAACGTTCACGTTTGATCGTGCTATCTCTGCCGAGGCTCTTGCTGCTCATTCAAAACGAGAATCGAAACATATTTTTGAAAATTGGCAGGAAGCGATTAGTAGGACAATGGATTCTTTACAAGAAGATGATATTTTCTTACTAACAGGTTCTCTTTACTTCATATCAGAAGCTCGTAAATATGTGGTTCAAAAAACTAGACAGAAATAAGCTGTCTAGTTTTTTGTTCTACAAATAAAGACGCAAGCATACATATAAGATAACAATATAGGATAATTTGGCGAATCCCTTTGACAAGTATCTCGTTTTTTTTTGAAACGAGTATGATACGATGCTGGCAATGATAAGAAGTAAGGAGTGGGGGTATGGACAAACAATCGCGACCAATTTCAATTAAAGTGAATGGAACGGAAGCAAATTATATAGAGAAGAAAGAAGAGGAAGCAAAAAAAGAAGAGTTTGAGTGGGTGCTCCCGGAGAATACGGTGACAAATAATGTTGTGTCGTTTCAAAAACATGCAGCATCAATACGTAAAGGAAAAAAAGGCTGGAGTAATAGATTTATTCTCACGGTATCTACAGCAATTGTAATTGGGACAGGGTTTGGAATGGGAATGCTGCACTTGCTAACGGGACAAGAAACTGTTCGTGAAAAGACAGCTCCAGCAGCAAATGTTACAGGGCAAAATGAAACAAAAAAACCGACAAATGAGAAAACAGAAGAAAAGAAAACAGCCCCAGCCCCTTTATCACCGCTGACGATTTATTTTGTACAGGGCGGGGTGTTCTCTTCGAAAGAAAAGGGACAGGCATCATTAAAAGAGTTACAAGAAAACGGAGTCCCTGGAGCAGTTATGCAGTCAGGAGATAAATATTTACTTGTTCTTGGAATGGCACATGATGAACAATCTGTCACGCAGATGATCACGCAATATAAACAAAAAGATATATCAGTTGTGAAAAAGAAATGGGAGATTACAGATCAAGCGCTTTTAAAACAGGATCAAGAGTATGGAGCGTTTTTGGAAAAGTTACAATCATTGTATGGGAAATTATTGAAACAAGCCGCTGTGATGCAGTCCGGAAACAAAATAAGTAAAACAGATATAGAACAGATTGAAAATGAATGGAAATCAGTAAAAAAAGAAGAGGCAGCACTAAAGCGGGATGATATAAAAAAGTTGTTTACGTATGCATCAGTGGCTGTGCAAACAATACAAGAGGGAAAACAAGATATGGAAACGATGACGAAATTGCAGCAAGTGTTAGCGGATAGCTTTCTTTCTTATGAAAAAATAGTTTCACAAAAAAACAAAAACGTATAATAATTAGATAATGTTTAACTCATAATCATTATGTAGTTGCTTTTTTCTATTACTTATTAGCACTGAAGAAAGGGAAAGTGAGTTTGTGCTTTTTCCTTTCTTTTGTATTTTTTTAAAAAGAAAAACGATATTTTTAAAATTTGAGGAGAATCTATACATTTAGTATGGTTATGCTGTATCTTCCTGCTAATTTTAAAAATGAAAGGAGAACGTATGAAAAAACTTATTTTAGCGTCGGGTTCACCAAGGCGTAAAGAATTACTTGAGCTAGTAGATATACCATTTGAGGTTGTAGTTAGCGATGTAGAAGAAACGATTGGAGCATATTCATCACCGCATGATATCGTGATGTCACTTGCATTGCAAAAAGCATCTGCTGTAGCAAAGGATTATGAAGACTATGTTGTGCTTGGTGCTGATACAATTGTTACTTATGAGTCGCGTATTCTAGGAAAACCAGAGGATGAGAGTGAAGCGAAAGAAATGTTGCAGCTCTTATCAGGGAAAACACATGAGGTGTATACAGGGGTTGCTCTTATTTCAAAAGAAAAAACAGTGACATTCTATGAGCGTGCAGAAGTAACGTTTTGGGAATTAACTGAAGAAGAAATTCATGCATATGTAAAAACGAAAGAACCGCTTGATAAAGCTGGGAGTTATGGGATACAGGGAAAAGGTGCTATTTTTGTTCAGCATATACAAGGTGATTATTATGCGATTGTTGGCTTACCGATTGCACGTGTTGTGCGCGAGTTGAAACAATTTAATATGTAAAGGAGGCTGGAATATGAGCTGCATTCGTGATGTTGTGAAAGAAGATCAACCACGGGAACGTTTATTGCTAGAAGGAGCAAGCAGCTTATCAAACACAGAACTTCTCGCTATATTACTTCGAACTGGTTCAAAAGAGGAGTCAGTTTTAACATTAGCAAATCAAATTTTGCATCATTTTGACGGATTACGAATGTTAAAAGATGCAACAATTGAAGAAATGACAAGCATTCATGGCGTTGGGGTGGCAAAAGCATCCCAACTTATTGCTGCTTTTGAACTCGGACGAAGAATGGTACGCTTAGAGTATCAAAATAGATATAGCATTCGTAATCCGGAAGATTGCGCACGTTATATGATGGAGGAGATGCGCTTTTTACAACAAGAACATTTTGTATGTTTATATTTAAATACGAAAAATCAAGTGATGCATCGACAAACGGTATTTATTGGAAGTTTGAATGCCTCGATTGTACATCCGCGCGAGGTGTTCAAGGAAGCTTTTCGCCGCGCTGCTGCTTCTATTATATGTCTTCATAATCACCCTTCAGGCGACCCCACGCCAAGCCGAGAGGATATTGAAGTCACGAAAAGACTTGTAGAGTGCGGGAAAATTATTGGGATTGAAATTCTCGATCATATTATTATTGGTGACCATAAATTTGTTAGTTTAAAAGATAAAGGTCATATTTAAGACTATTTTTTTTCTTTATTTTGTTTTATAATGTGAGTTATGAGTTTTTTGTAGGCTTTCGTCTACACTATAACAAAGAACATGTAAAAACGTTATGTTTTATATAAATATAATAATATTTAAAGCAAAAAGTGAGCATTTTTGTTAAAATTAGAAAGGAAGATATATAATATGTTTGGATTTGGTGGTTTTACTCGTGACCTTGGAATAGACTTAGGAACAGCGAATACGCTTGTATATGTAAAAGGGAAAGGTGTCGTTGTACGTGAGCCATCTGTTGTGGCATTGCAAACAGATACAAAGCAAATTGTTGCAGTTGGTAACGATGCAAAACAAATGATTGGTCGTACACCTGGAAATGTTGTGGCACTTCGTCCGATGAAAGACGGTGTTATCGCTGATTATGAAACAACAGCAACAATGATGAAATACTATATTCAACAAGCACAGAAATCAAATGGCTTCTTCTCTCGTAAGCCTTACGTAATGGTATGTGTGCCATCTGGTATTACGGCGGTTGAAAAACGTGCGGTAATCGATGCAACTCGTCAAGCAGGTGCACGCGATGCATACCCAATTGAAGAACCATTTGCAGCTGCAATTGGTGCGAACTTACCTGTTTGGGAACCAACAGGAAGTATGGTTGTAGATATAGGCGGTGGTACAACAGAAGTTGCCATTATTTCTCTTGGCGGTATTGTAACAAGCCAATCTGTTCGTGTTGCTGGTGATGAAATGGACGATGCAATTATTCAGTACATTAAGAAAAACTACAATTTAATGATTGGGGAACGAACTTCAGAAGCATTAAAATTAGAAATTGGTTCTGCTGGCGAACCAGAAGGTGTTGAACCAATGGATATTCGTGGTCGTGATTTAGTGACTGGATTACCAAAAACGGTATCGATTCGTCCAGAAGAAATTGCATCAGCCTTAAAAGATACTGTAGATGCAATTGTTGAGTCTGTAAAAAACACATTAGAAAAAACTCCGCCAGAATTAGCAGCGGATATTATGGATCGTGGAATTGTTTTAACAGGTGGCGGTGCTTTGCTTCGTAATTTAGATAAAGTAATTAGCGAAGAAACAAGAATGCCAGTGCTTGTTGCAGAAAACCCATTAGATTGCGTAGCAATTGGAACAGGTAAAGCGTTAGACAATATCGATCTTTTCAAAAGTGCTCGATAAAATCCATTATTTCAACATAAAAAATTAGTGAATTTAAGAGGGTGTGAACGTGCCACAGTTTTTCTTAAACAAAAGATTAATTGTTTTATTAGTTAGTATTATTCTTCTCGTGGCATTGATCGGAATCTCATTGAAAGAACGGAAAAATCTAACGTGGCCAGAGCAGTTTGTAAAGGATACCGTAGGAGTTGTAGAACGTGTATTTCAAAAGCCAGCGAATTATGTTGCCGGATTCTTTGAGAACATAGAAGATGTAAAGCGCACGTATGAAGAAAATAAAGAATTAAAAGCAAAATTGGACAAGTATGCAGAGTTGTCCGTAAAGGTAAAAGAATTAGAAAAAACAAATGAAGAACTTCGTGATATTCTTGGGAAAAAAGATACACTTCGTGATTTTAACCCTGTTCACGCAACTGTCATTAATCGTAATCCAGATAAATGGAATGACATAATTGGTATTGATAAAGGTGCACAGGAAGGCATTCAAAAAGATGCGGCTGTTATTACATCAAAAGGTTTAATTGGAAAAGTAAAAAGCGTTTCACAGTTCACTTCCACAGTTGAGCTCATAAGCTCATTAAATCGAACAAATCGTATTTCAGCTGTTGTCCGAGGAGATAGCAATGTTTTCGGATTAATTGAAGGGTACGATAAAGAAAAGCAGCAGCTTGTTTTCACAAAAATTCCATCTGGTGTAAAAGTAGAGAAGGATCAAACGGTCGTAACTTCAGGCCTTGGCGGTGTGTTCCCAGATGGATTGGTTATTGGACAAATCGTTGAGGTAACAGCTGATGAGTATGGATTAACACAAACAGCTTATATCAAGCCTGCAGCAGATTTAAATGATGTCAACAATGTTATGGTTGCAAAACGAACTATGCCGACAGTGGATATAGGGAAATAGGAGGGGGAAGAGATGGAGATTATAAAAAAAGCGATTCTTCCTCTTCTACTTCTTTTCGCATTTGTATTGGAGAGTATGTTTTCTACTATTGTTCCAACGGGTCTTTTTTGGAAGCATACAATTGTAGCACCGCATTTTTTAATGATTGTTTTATGTTTTATTACGATTTACTTTAATTCTGTACAAGGTGTTTACTACGGACTACTATTTGGATTTTTATTCGATATAGTACATACCGAGCTAGTTGGTGTGTATATATTTGCTTATCCGATCTTAGCTTATCTTGTCTATCAGGCAATGCGAATTTTACAAGTGAACCTTTTTATTGTGTTCTTTATTGTATTAGCAAGCATTGCTGCGCTAGAGTATTATGTGTATGGATTTTTGACGCTAATTGGTCGTGTTCATATGTCAGCACATATCTTTTTTACAGATCGTCTTCTTCCGACATTGTTATTGAACGGAATTTTTTTACTACTGTTTTGTTTCCCACTGAAACGATATATTTTACGTCTTTCAGATGCCATGGAAGAAAAAGAAAAAAGGATTTTCTAATTTTATGTCGAATTAAACCGGTGGGGTGAGCATTGGTGACAGAAAAAAAGCAACAAAATGTGACTATAAAAGGGACGAAGGATGGTTTAGCATTACATCTGGAGGATTCCTGTTCATTTCGCGAATTGTTACAAGAACTTGACGAAAAGCTTTCAACCCATTATTACGAGGGTGATGGACGCTCTTTAATTGAAGTACAGGTCAAAGTTGGGAATCGTTATGTAACAGAAGTGCAACAAGAAGAGTTGCGCACGCTAATTCGTAATAAAAAGAATTTAGTTGTAGATTCTATTGAGAGTGATGTTGTAACGAAAGAACAAGCGTTAGCATGGAAAGAAGAAACAGAAATTGTTTCTGTTTCAAAAATTGTTCGCTCAGGTCAAATATTGCGTGTAAAAGGCGATTTATTATTGATTGGAGATGTGAATCCAGGCGGTACGGTTATCGCCGGAGGAAATATTTTTATTATGGGAACATTACGAGGAATTGCACATGCTGGATATTATGGGGATGCAGAAGCTGTTATAGCAGCTTCTGTTATGAATCCAATGCAGCTTCGGATTAGCGACGTGACAACGCGCGCTCCTGAGGAGAAAGAAGACGGGGCGGAAGGGGCAGAATGTGCCTACATTAATGAGAACAATCACATTGTTGTCGATCGCATTCAACTTCTCACTCATCTTAGACCTAATTTAACAAGGTTAGAAAGGGGAATTGTATAGCTGTGGGAGAGGCAATAGTTATTACATCTGGAAAAGGCGGAGTAGGTAAAACTACAACGTCTGCAAATATTGGTACAGCCTTGGCGTTATCTGGGAAAAAAATATGTTTGATTGATACAGATATTGGCTTGCGAAATTTAGACGTAGTAATGGGGTTGGAAAACCGTATTGTATATGATCTCGTTGATGTTGTTGAAGGGCGTTGTCGTTTACCTCAAGCTCTTATTAGAGATAAGCGCTTTGATGAACTCTATTTATTACCTGCAGCACAAACGAGTGACAAATCAGCGGTAACACCTGAACAAATGGAAGAATTAATACAGCAACTACGTCAAGATTATGATTACATATTAATTGATTGCCCAGCAGGTATTGAACAAGGCTTTAAAAACGCTGTGGCAGGTGCTGATAAAGCGATTGTTGTGACAACACCAGAAGTATCTTCAATGCGTGACGCTGATCGGATTATCGGACTATTGGAAAAAGAAGATATCGAGCCACCGAAGTTAATTATCAATCGTGTGCGTGGTCATATGCTACATGAACAAGATATGTTGGATGTAGATGAAATTGTACGTACCTTGTCAATTGAATTGCTTGGGGTCGTAGAAGATGATGATGAGGTGATTCGAGCAACAAATACAGGAGAGCCTGTAGCGTTGCAACCGAATGGAAAAGCATCAATTGCTTATCGAAATATTGCAAGACGTTTGCTTGGAGAAAATGTGCCATTGCAACCGCTTGAAAATGGAAAAGAATCAGTATTTACGAAAATGAAAAAATTCTTCGGGATACGTTAAGAGCACTTCGTATATATGCGGGGTGCTTTTTTTTTGTATTCCTGCTAAAAATGTAGCAGAAGGTAGGAATGCTAAGTGCTGGCATACGTGAAATTACTTTAATTAACCTTCTAGGAGAAAAGCATTCCCATGAATATCTTTCTCGGACAACTCATACATATGTACAAACTGATGGAAAGAGGAAGGGGTCAGGATGAGAAATAAGCGAGTAGAAGAAATAAAAAAACGTATTGCTAAGAGGAAAGCAGAGCAGGAAAAAAGAGAAGAAGATAAGTTGTTTTCATTTGAAGAACAAGAATATACACCGCTTTTTGCTGAAGAAGGAGAAGAAGCACATCCTCTCTTCCGCAAGGAAATATTTCTCTTTAAGTTACTACTATCCGCTATTCTTGTTCTTGTCGTAGCCATCTTATTTAAAAACACAACAAATTCTTTTGAAGGAGCACGTACAGTTGTTAAACAAACAATGAAAGAAGAGTTTCAATTTGCATTTGTTTCAAAGTGGTATGAATCACAGTTTGGAAAACCACTATCTTTTTTTCCTTCTAGTGAAAAGAAAACAACTCAGAAAGAAAAGAATTATGCTGTTCCTGCCTCAGGAAAAGTAATGCAAAGTTTTCAGGCAAACGGACAAGGTGTGTTTGTACAAACAGCTACGAATGCCGTTGTGGAATCAGTTAATGAAGGAATTGTTGTCTCGATCGATCAAAAAGAGGAGTTTGGAAATACAGTTGAAATCCAACATGCAGATGGTACGGAATCTTGGTACGGAAACTTAGGAGAAACATCAGTTAAGTTATATGATTATGTAGCGAAAAAGCAAAAAGTTGGAACAGTTGCAAATGGAAAATTTTATTTTGCATTTAAAAAGAATGAAAAATTTATTGATCCAATTCAGGTGATTTCATTTGAATAAATATAGTGAGGTTTTTTCAAAGATTACCATTCATCCATTGTTTTGGGGAATTATAGCAATTGCGGTTTTTACAGCTCGTTTTAAAGAGGTTCTCATTTTATTTTTCATTGTCTTTATTCATGAATTAGGTCATGCGATAGCAGCTGCCCATTTTAAATGGCGCATTAAGCGAATTCAGCTATTGCCATTTGGCGGGGTAGCTGAGCTTGATGAGCATGGGAATAAGCCGTTAAAAGAAGAGGCAATCGTTATTATAGCAGGGCCTGTTCAACACGTATGGATGGTAGCCGCAGCCTACTTATTGTACACAGTAGGCTGGATGGGAGAGAACTTTTATCATTTTTTCATGTGGAACAATATGCTTATTTTGTGCTTCAATTTATTACCGATTTGGCCTCTTGATGGGGGGAAGATTGTACTGAATATATTGTCGCATCGCTTTCCATTTTTACAAGCACATAATATTATGATGAGAATATCAATTGTTTGCCTGAGCGTTGTATTAGGATTGCAGCTTTTCTGGAATGGAAAGAATATGATGATGTGGGCGTTACTTCTTTTTTTAGCATTTTCCTTATTCCAAGAATGGAAACAGCGCCGCTATGCATTTATGCGCTTTTTATTGGAGCGTTATTATGGGAAAAAACAAGAAATTATAAAGGTAGCAGCTATTACAGTTGGGAAAGAAGCGAGTTTGTATCATATTTTCACGCAGTTTCGAAGGGGCTATAAGCATTCGATTATTATTCAAGGAGATCATAAAAATCAATACACGCTAGATGAAAATGAATTGCTTTACGCATATTTTACAGAAAAAAGAACAACATCATCCATAGAAGAGTTAATTGGTTAGTGTTGACGGTAACACTAACCTTTTATTATTGTATAAAAAAGGATAATTACTCAGTCACTCTGTGAAAAAAGGAAGAAAAGCATTTTTTTTAAATAGTCGAGAGGGACTGGCTATGTATAGGAGCGGTCAGGACCTTTTCCTGCCACGTACAAAGTTTTAAAACAAAGAAAGGCAGCAAGGTGTAGGTCCATTTTTATCTTCGTGGCAGCAACCTATATGCTGAAAAATGAAAATAACTTTCTATAGGTAATAAGGAGCGTATTTTCACTGGAATCATACCTCTTACCAAATTTCTAAATGAAATGTATAGCTGAGTAGTTACAAAAAAAGGATAAAAGAGAGGAATAGACTTTGAAAACGTTATACATAAATTACATCGGTTCGGAAAAACGAGTTGCTGTTGAAGAAGAGCAAGAGATTGTAGAACTCTTATGGCAACGAAATGAACAAAAACAAATTGTTGGAAATATATATATTGGTCGTGTCATGCGAACAATCGCGGGGATGAACGCTGCTTTTGTCAATATTGGTTTAGAGAAGCATGCCTATTTGTCCTATGAAAACGTACCATCAGCTATGCGGTTACATGAAGGACAAGCAATCCTTGTACAAGTAGTGAAAGAGGCGATTGATACGAAAGGGCCAAAAATAACCGCGAATATAGAATTCACCGGGAAATATGTTGTATATATGCCCTATGACACAGTTTTTGCCGTTTCCCGGAAAATAAAGGATGCGAAAAAACGAGAACAACTTCTTGCGCTAGAAAAAACAGGAGGATTTATTTTCCGTTCTGCATGTGAGAAAGTTCAGATAGAAGAAATACAAGCGGAGATGCATCGTCTTCAGTTGCAATTTGAACTTGTGAAAAAACAAGAACAGCGAGGAAAAGCCCCACTTCTTGTTCATTCTTCTTCTAATTTTTTAGATCGAATCTTTCAAGAGATACCAGTAGAGACGGTTTCACAGGTGATTGTAGATCAGCGCAGTATGATACAGGAATTAGGAGAGAGAATAGGTGCAGAAAAAGTTACTTTCTTTCATGAAAAGACGCCATTATTTGCCCGCTATGGAATTGACCGTGAAATTGAAAAGGCACTGCAAAAGGTAGTGTGGCTTCCAAACGGAGCATATTTACTCATTGAACAAATGGAAACGATGACTGTAATTGATGTAAACACTGGTAAATTCACCGGGAAACAAAATTTACAAGATACAGTGTTACGCACAAATGAACTAGCAGCAAAAGAAATTGCACGGCAGCTGCGACTTCGTGATATTGGTGGGATGATTTTAATCGATTTTATTAATATGAAGCGCCGCGAAGAAAAAGAAAAAATAAGAGACATCGTAAAGTTGCACTTAGAAAAAGACCACACTTATACGAGAGTGTTAGGATTTACAGAGCTTGGTATTTTAGAAATAACAAGAAAACGAAAAAAACAATCGCTTCGTGATACGCTATTAACAGATTGCATGATTTGTCAAAGCAGTGGTTATGTGTTATCGCATGAAACGGTAGCATATGAGTTAGAGAGAGAACTAATCGCTTATAATGGAACAGATGACGAAGCTGTTTTAATCGCTGCTCATCCCAATGTGCAGCAAATCTTTTTTGAAAAAGAACTGCAGCGCAATATATCTTTTCAAATTTATTTTATTGATGATGAAGCAGCATGTTACACGATTCAACGCTTTGGAACAAAGGAAGAGATACGCACGCGGAAAAAATAGTTAGTAGAAGATTCATTGACAATGGGCTATGTTTCGTGATAACATCTCTATGTTATAGTTTATAGCACCTAAACGGCTATATACTACAACCGCGCAGGACAGGTTCCTAAAAGACATTGTATGTCTACCTCGTTTTGGCGAGTCTTAGTAATTATGAGGAGGTGCAATTATGTACGCAATTATCGAAACAGGTGGAAAACAAATTAAAGTTGAAGCTGGTCAAGCAATCTACGTAGAGAAATTAGACGTAGAAGCTGGTGAAACTGTTACTTTTGACAAAGTTCTTTTCGTTGGTGGCGAAACTGTTAAAGTTGGTAGCCCAGTTGTAGAAGGTGCAACGGTTACTGCGAAAGTTGAAAAACAAGGTCGCGCTAAGAAAATCATCGTTTTCAAATACAAAGCGAAAAAGAACAATCGTAAAAAACAAGGTCACCGTCAACCATACACGAAATTAGTGATTGAAGCAATCAACGCTTAATTCGGGTTGTCATGATTAAAATTACGATTAACCGCACGAAATTAGGAAGTATCCAATCATTTAAAATGACCGGGCATGCGAACTTCGCTCCGCATGGACAAGATCTTGTCTGTGCTGCAACGACAGCGGTTGTGTTTGGTGCAATAAATGCAGTGGAATCACTTTGTAGTGTGCAAGCAACTATTGAACTTGGAAAAGATGGTGGATTCTTGATGTATGAATTGCCTAGTGATCTAGATGATTCTACAAAAGAAAAAGCATGTTTTCTGTTAGAGGGCATGGTTGTTTCGCTTAAAACGATTGAACTTGATTACGGAAAATATATCCGATTAATAGAAAAAGTGCAGGAGGTGTAACGTATGTTAAGATTAGATCTTCAGTTTTTCGCATCTAAGAAAGGTGTAGGTAGCACAAAGAACGGTCGTGACTCTATCTCAAAACGTCTTGGTGCTAAGCGTGCAGACGGTCAATTCGTAACAGGTGGATCAATCCTTTACCGTCAACGCGGTACAAAAATTTATCCAGGTGTTAACGTTGGTCGTGGTGGCGATGACACATTATACGCGAAAGTTGACGGCGTAGTACGCTTCGAGCGTCTTGGCCGTGACCGCAAACAAGTGAGCGTATATCCTGTTGCTCAAGAAGCATAAGAAACTCACGGAAAACTCTAACCTGAGTGCAGGTTAGAGTTTTTCTATATTAAAGGGGTATATGAATGAAAGAAAAATGGACAATTATAGATGCGTTGCGTCATTCAAGACATGATTGGCTTAATCGTATGCAGATGATTAAAGGAAATCTTTCGCTTGGAAGAGTGGAAGAAATTCATGGACTCATCGATCGTTTTGTCCAAGAAGCGAGACAAGAATCGAATCTGATGGGGCTTTCTATGCCCAAGTTTTCAGAATGGATTTTAACATATAATTGGAAACAGCACCCGTGCTTGTTGGAGTACGAAGTATTAGGAAAAATACATAACTTATCTCATCTAGATGAAAAAGTATCTATATGGACGGCTCAATTTTTCCAAATGCTTGAGCATAGTTTAGACATTTATGTTGAAAATTATGTTTGTATCACAGTTGAATGTGAAGGTGAGGATGCTCGTTTCTTTTTTGATTTTCGTGGCAAGCTAACAAGTGTACAAGAAATAGAAGAGTGGCTTGCTCATCAATATAATAAATGGTTTTCCATTTCTTATACAGTGCGAGATGAAGAAATCTCGGTTATATTGCAATTACTAGAAAAAAGTGTGGTGAGATAATGTTTGTAGATCAGGTCAAGATATATGTAAAAGGCGGCGATGGTGGAAACGGAATGGTTGCGTATCGTCGTGAGAAATATGTTCCAAAAGGTGGCCCAGCAGGCGGTGACGGTGGTAAAGGTGCCGATGTTGTTTTCGTGGTAGACGAAGGGTTACGTACATTAATGGATTTCCGCTATCAGCGTCATTTTAAAGCAGATCGCGGTCAACATGGAATGAGTAAAAACCAACATGGCCGTAAAGCGGATGATTTAATTGTAAAGGTTCCGCCGGGAACAGTTGTAAAAGATGTAGCTACTGGTCAAATTCTTGCGGATTTAGTAACGCATGAGCAATCAGCAGTTATCGCAAAAGGTGGCCGTGGTGGTCGTGGTAACTCACGTTTTGCAACGCCAACGAACCCAGCTCCAGAAATTGCTGAGAACGGGGAACCAGGTCAAGAGCGTGAAGTAGTACTAGAATTGAAAGTGTTAGCTGATGTAGGGCTTGTGGGATTCCCAAGTGTCGGTAAATCAACATTATTATCTGTTGTATCATCAGCACGTCCAAAAATTGCTGAATATCACTTCACAACAATTGTTCCAAACCTTGGAGTAGTTGAAACAGGTGATGGACGCAGCTTCGTTATGGCAGACCTTCCAGGATTGATTGAAGGAGCACACGCAGGTGTTGGACTTGGACATCAATTCTTACGTCATATTGAGCGTACACGTGTTATTATTCATGTGATTGATATGTCTGGTTTAGAAGGACGTGATCCATATGAGGATTACGTAACAATTAATAATGAATTAAAAGAATACAATCTGCGTCTAACAGAGCGTCCACAAGTTGTTGTTGCAAACAAAATGGATATGCCAGAGGCAGAAGAAAATTTACAAGCGTTCAAAGAAAAAGTGGGCGATGAAGTGAAAATCTTCCCAATTTCTGCAGTAACGCGTCAAGGTGTTCGTGATTTACTATTTGAAGTAGCAAATCTTATCGAAACAACACCAGAATTCCCAATACACGAAGTTGTAGATGAATCTGAAGCAAGTGTAATGTACAAATTTGAGGGTGAAGGCTCTAAATTTGAAATTACACGTGAAAGCGATGGTACATTTGTGATTTCTGGTTATGATATTGAGAAAACATTCAAGATGACAGACTTTACTCGTGATGAGTCTGTACGTAGATTTGCTCGTCAAATGCGCGGTATGGGTATTGATGAAGCACTTCGCGCACGCGGTGCAAAAGACGGCGATATTGTAAAAATCCTTGAATATGAATTTGAATTTATCGATTAAGACTGCCGAAATGAGGCAGTCTTTTTTGTCCCGCTATTTGCGGGCAGTAATACTCCCACCTCAAAATTCAGCGAAAGCATTGTCCAGCTCCAGTGGCTAGAATGTTCGGTGGTTTCGCTTCTTCCTATGAGGTAAAAAACCCCCACTGATTAAAGTTTCACTTTATGCCGAAATAAAAACTCTCCTCAAATGGGAATTTACCCTTATAATGGAAAAGGGTAGGTGTAGGGCAGATAGTAATGGTGTCTACATGTACTTCTTATAAGGGAGTGGGAATGATATGTATAAAATATTAATTGTAGAAGATGATTTGAAAATTGCTGATATTTTAGAAGGGCATCTCGATAAATACGGTTATCGGTCATTCCGTGTACAAGATTTTCGTCATATAAAAGATGAATTTGCAAAAGTGAACCCACATTTAGTTTTACTTGATATTAATTTACCGTATTTTGATGGGTTCTATTGGTGCCGCCAAATTCGTACTGTTTCCAATGCGCCGATTATTTTTGTATCTGCACGTACAGGAGAGATGGATCAAGTAATGGCGATTGAAAATGGTGGTGATGATTATATTACGAAGCCGTTTCATTTAGATATTGTTATGGCAAAAGTGAAAAGTGCGCTGCGCCGTGTGTATGGTGAATATGCATCAGGGGCAGAGAGCGATTATTTTGGCGTGAATGGGTTACTTTTATATCCAGCGCAGCACATGGCAGAGTGGCAAGGAAAGCAAATAGAACTTACAAAAAATGAGTACTATTTATTAGAATGCTTAATGAAGCAAGCGGATCAATATGTAACGAGAGAAGAGTTACTAGAAGCATTATGGGATGAGATTGCTTTTGTTGATGATAATACATTAACTGTAAATGTAAAGCGTGTCCGTAAAAAGTTAGAAGAGATAGGGATTACTGATGCAATTGTTACGAAGCGGAGCTATGGATATGCGCTTTTGACGAATTGGGTGAACGAACATGAATCTTAAAAAATATGTGATGGATCGCATTGCATTACTTGTTTCCTACATGATGAGTATCGTTTTATTTGGTCTTGTCTTGCAGTTGCAAGCTTTTTTACAGAAGCAATCTATAAATTGGAGTACATGGCTATATGGATTTTTATTATCAATCGTTGTTTTCGTTTTCTTTCTGATGCATGATTACCGGAAAAGACAAGCCTTTTTACAAAAGGTGGAACATTACATTGCAGAGGGACATGAGTTGCATCATTCTTTATCTGTCAGTTCGTCCTATTCATACGAACAAGAAGTAATTGTGGAAGCTTTTTCGCTCTTAAGGCAACAGTATATGAATGAAATGCATGAACAACAGGCAAAAGGGGAACAGCAAACAATCTTTATGAATCAGTGGATTCACCAAATGAAAACACCGGTATCTGTCATTGAATTATTGCTGCAAAAACTTGGACAAACGCACCGCGAGGCAAGAGATACGATTGAAAGTATCCGTGAAGAAAATAATCGTATTTTACATGGGTTAGATTTAGCGCTTCATATGGCACGCCTCGAACAGTTTGGAAAAGATTATAAAATAGAAGAAGTTAATGTGGTGGATATTGTTCGTGATAGTATTAATCAGCATAAAAAAACATTTATTCAGTATGCTGTATATCCAAAGGTTCTGTTTGAGAAAGAACAGTATGTGGTAGCTTCGGATCAAAAATGGCTCAGCATTGCAATGAATCAAATTGTGATGAATGCCCTGAAGTATACAAGAATTACAGAGAAAGAGAAAAAAGAAATTACATTTCAAATCGAAGAAACAGAAAGTGTTATTGTATTACATATCCGTGATAATGGAATAGGTATTCCAAAGCAAGATATAAAACGAATTTTTGAACCGTTTTTTACAGGAGTGAATGGACGGAAAACGAGGGAAGCAACAGGGATGGGGTTATATATTACAAAGCAAATTTGTGATCATCTTAGCCATGGAATTTCTGTACAATCAATAGAGAAGGAAGGAACAACGTTTACGTTCCAATTCTCAAAAGATAAAGGATATCATCAAATGATGAGGAAAATGACAAAATTGTAAGATAACAAACTGTTTTGTAAGAGAAATCACTCGTTACTTTCCCTCGTTTTTTCTATAGTAAAAGTAAGGAGACAACATATAGGGGGATTCGAAATGAGCGTTCTTGAAGTAAAAGGTTTGACAAAGGTGTATCAATCAAAAGGTTCGGTAACGACAACAGCGCTGAATAATATTAACTTTAAAATTGAAGAAGGTGAATTTGTCGGCATTATGGGGCCATCAGGAAGTGGGAAAACAACGCTTCTAAATTTATTAGCAACCATTGATAAGCCAACATCAGGTCACGTTTATATGAACGGTGAAGAGATTAGTCAAATGCGTGCTGTTAAACTTGCGGCGTTTCGCCGTACACATTTAGGATTTATTTTCCAAGATTTTAATTTGCTTGATACGTTATCAATTAAGGAAAATATCATTTTGCCGCTTGTAATGGCAAATCGGCCTGTGAAAGAAATTGATGCAAAAGTATTAGAAATTGCAAAGTTTCTAAACATAGAGGGAATTTTACATAAAAAAGTGTATGAAGTATCAGGTGGTCAGCAGCAACGTGCGGCAGCAGCACGGGCGATTATTCATCAGCCGACTTTAATTTTAGCTGATGAACCGACAGGAAACTTAGACTCCAAATCAGCAAAATCATTGATGGGTGCTCTGCAGGAACTTCATGAAGAGAAGAAAGTGACGATTGCGATGGTAACGCATGATCCTGTTGCGGCGAGCTATTGTGAACGCATTTTATTTATTCGTGACGGTGAAATTTTCTCAGAGATTCATAAAGGAGAAACAAAGCAAGCCTTCTTCCAAGAAATATTAGACGTACTGGCGATGCTAGGAGGAGAGTACCATGAACTTTCGCCAGCTCGCGTTTAATAATGTCAAAGGGAATTGGCGTAATTATAAAGCGTTTTTAATTAGTAGTTGTTTATCGGATTCTTTATAACAGTACTCTTTTTCTTCTTCGCTTGCAGCATGACATACTTTAAGTGGTTTAATGATAAAGAACAAGACCGTATTCAATTTTATTCTTTAAAACGAATCGGTATGACGGATCAAGAAATTCGTAAAATTGCAGTTCGGCAAATGGGAGCGATTTTCTTTATTTCGATTTTGATAGGTGTTTTGCATAGTGGATTTACATTATATACGTTAGGGAACATGTTGTATTTAGACTTATGGAAATCAGGAGCGGTTATTATTACAGTATATGTACTAGCATCCGCATTATATTTTGCGATTGCACAAAGAGGATATTTAAAACATGTAAAAAGCTAGGACTTCCTAGCTTTTTACATATGTAACGGTTTTTAGAGGAGGTGGGGGCGGTGAAGTTTTATCAACTTACATTTCAAAATGTTAGAGGGAATTGGCACAACTACAAAATATTTTTCTTAAGTAGTTGTTTCTCAGTTTTTGCTTTTTTTATGTATACATCCATTATTATGCATCCTAATATGAGAACGGATCATCTGTATGAGGGGATACAGGCAGGTCTAATTGTATGCGATGTAATTGTAATTGCTTTCTCAATTCTATTTATTCTGTATTCTAGTTCGATCTTTATACAGTCTCGAAAAAAAGAATTTGGGTTATTCATATTAATGGGAGCTACGAAAGTAAATATTATATGGATGATGATCATGGAGCAAATGGCGGTAGGCTTCTTTGCGAGCTTTTTCGGCATTGGGATTGGGACGTTATTTTTAAAGCTATTTTTTATGATTTTTAGTTTATTACTTAATATGCCGACTGAATTGCCGTTTGTGCTCAGTTCAAAAGCGATTGTGATAACGATGATGACATATGGTGCCATATTTCTTCTTTTAGCCATTTTTAGTGCGCTGCGCATATGGAAAATAGAAGTTATTCATCTATTAAAAGAAATGCAAGAAGGAAAAAAAGAAACGAGAAGTAAGAAGTGGCTATGTTGGTTCGGCTTCGCCTGTATAGGTATCAGTTATTGGTTAACAACAAAAGTGACGATGGAGAACATTGCTCTTTATTTTATACCTGTTTCTATTTTAACAACAGTTGGAACGTATTTTGTATGTATACATAGCATGATTCAAGTATTACAAGGAATCAAAAATAGAAAGAGTGTCATGTATCGTTATCCGTATTTATTCGTTGTCAATCAGTTGTTGCATACAGTGAAAGATAATCGACGCTTTTTCTTTATTTTATCTATGCTAACAACGATCGTAGTAACGGCGACAGGCTCTGTTTATTTGTTTTTTTCCAATACGAGAGAACTATTTCGCTATGAACAGCCGCATGCTTTTTCATATGTCGAAAAAGGGATCGGTTCTAAAGAAGTAATGGAAAAAGAAACGGTTGAAAAGTTGTTTCGTAAGCATGGTGTCAATGATTTTCGTTACGTAACGTTTATTGGAATCCCAGCAACATTTCAATTGGATTCCGGTAAAGAGTCTTATGCAACTGTGATTGGAGAAGATGAATATAATAGAGAAGCAAAAAGGCAGTCGAAGAAGCAAATTCATCCAAAAGAGGGAACAGTGACGTTTATTTATTATAGTAATTATGATTTTCTTCCTAAGTATCCTAAGAAATATATACATTTTAAAGTACTAGGGGAAACATATCGTTTTACATATAACGGAGCATATGAAGGGAATGCCTTTAATAGTGATACAAGTCAGCGGAGCGGAAGATTCCTCGTTATGCACAATCAAGATTTTCAGAAGCTTTCTCGTCAAGTTCCTAATCACGAAAAATATGTATATAACGGATATGATTTACGAGATTGGAACAATACAGAAAGATTAGGTGAAGAATTACAATCTCACATTTTAAAAGGGACAGAATCAGTAATTCGTAATAATATGTACATATATAAGGCAACGAAAGACGGAGGGAATCTAGTATTATTTGTCGGCTCGTTCATTAGTATCCTCTTTTTTCTAGCGTCTTGTAGCACAGTCTATTTTAAATGGTTTCATAATATTGAATATGACCGCTTGCAATATCGAGCTCTTTTGAAAATCGGAATGACAAAACAAGAAATAGATAAAATTTCACGTTGGCAATTAGGGATTCTATTCTTTTTCCCAGTTTTATTAGGAAGCGTACATAGTGCAGTTGCTTTACATACGTGCCAAAAGGCCTTTTTTATGAAATCATCTTGGCTCGTTTTAGAGGTTATTGCTATTTATCTCATCGCATGTATATGCTATTTCTTCTTTGCGCAAAAAGAATACATGAAACATATCGGCTAGCTCTTGCTAGTCTTTTTTTGTTGTAATTTTCGAAAAACAAGTAGAAGAATAGAGGTGTTTATGATATAACAGTAAGAAAACGAAAAAGAGGGGAAAAGATGACGATTCGAGTTGGCTATTTAGGACCAGAAGCAACATTTACAAATATGGCGGTGAGTCGCTTCTTTCCTGAGGCTGAACATGTACCATATCGAACCATTCCAGATTGTATAGATGCAGCAGCAAATGATGTTGTTGATTTTGCGGTTGTACCGCTTGAAAATGCAATTGAAGGCTCTGTCAATATTACGATTGATTATCTTGTACATGAGCAAACGCTGCCGATTGTTGGCGAAATTACAGTGCCTGTTCAGCAACATTTGCTCGTTCATCCGCAGTACGTACAATGTTGGCAAGATGTATATGCGGTGCATTCTCATCCACATGCGATTGCGCAGTGTCATAAGTTTTTAAATCAAAAATTAAAAGGTGTGACAGTGCGTGATATGACATCAACGAGTGCTGCTGCGCAGTTTGTGATGGAACATCCAGAAGAAAAAATTGCGGCAATTGCTAATGAGGCTGCGGCAGAAAAGTATGGATTATCCATTGTTCAGCGTGATATTCATACGCATAAAAATAATCATACACGTTTTCTCGTATTGCATAAGCATGAACAAGTGAAATTACCGAGAAATGGAGAGCGCCGTGGAAAGAAAACAACGCTTATGATAACGTTACCTTTAGACTATGCAGGAGTATTATATCAAGTGTTATCAGCATTTGCATGGAGGAAATTAAATCTTTCCAAAATTGAGTCTCGTCCAATGAAAACAGGGCTTGGCAATTATTTTTTCTTAATTGATGTCGAAAACGAGTATGATGATGTTCTGCTTCCAGGAGTGAGAATGGAATTAGAAGCACTTGGTTTTTCGGTTACATTACTTGGGAGTTATTCTTCTTATTGGGTGTGAAAAAAGAATCTCATTTCGTATTTTATCCCGCATTAACGGGCAGTAAGACCCCCACCTCAAGATTCAGAGAGAAACGTTGTCCAGCTCTAGCGGCTAGAATCTCCGGTCGTTTCGTCCCCTCCGACGTCCTGCGTTTCTGAGCGAGCCGCTTCCGCTTTTCTAAAGAAGATAGGTGGGGGATAACTGCCCGTAAAAGCCCGATTGGGCGGACTTTCCATCAGTGGGAGATGAAAAAACTCTCCACTGATGGAAGTTTCACTTTATCAAGATTTAAATGTTAAAAACAAAACACGCTAATATATTATATACGAGTAATATGTTTCGCTCATTTCAGTACAATAAACAAGTTACTTTAGAAACAATATTTTCCCTAAATTTTGTTTCTAACAATCTACTACTATTTTTCTTTATGTTCATTGTATACAATAGTAAGGTTTCGTTTGTATCCATCGACACCTGTCCAGTTGGCATATTCTTTAGGAATATTAGTTGATAAGAGTTGTTCTAAGGATTCTCCCTTTTCTAAAGAAGATGCTACTCTCATGTTAAGGTGCTGCAAATATTGTGATATAACTCCAATTTGATCTTTTGTCACTATATTACCATGACCAGGAATGATTGTTTGTATATCAATCGCATCAACTTTAGATAAGTTGTCAATAAATTGCTGGGAATTAAAAATAGGAGGATGTAGATTCTCTAAGACTAGATCGCCCATAAATGCAATTTTCTCCTCTGGTAAATATAGAAATGCATCACTTGGAGTATGACCACCTCCGTAGCAATATAATTCAATTGTTCGGCAAGTTCCGTGAATTACAAGTTTATCATTAAAGGTCAAACTTGGAAGTACAATTCGTAATTCAGGTAATGATGCGTGTACTTTTGACATTTCTTTAAATTGACTATCAAGGCTTTCTAATAAGACTGGATCACTTTCAGTCATTATTCTTTGTTCTAGTTGATTCAAGTATAGTTGCATTTCTACTTGCTCTTTATTTAAATCTATAATAACGTTTTGCTCTGCATGTAAATCTCTTGTAAGTGAAGTTGAAATGATTGTTACGTCTTCAAAAATTTGATTACCAAAAGTGTGATCTCCGTGGTAATGGCTATTAAAAACATATTTAATTTTTTTTTGAGTAATATCTTCTGTTACTTTTCGCAAATCTCTAGCAGCTTTAGGAGTTACAAATGTATCAAATATAAGAACCTCGTCCCCTAAATCAATGAAACCAGCATTACTCATTGCCCCTTCACCTTTTTTGGCGATTGCAGCATACACACCTTCAGAAAGTTTTGCTATTGAAAAATAAGATGATGTTGTGTTAATAATTTGCATAGGTGATCACCTCCAAATAATTTGAACGTTTCTCTATTTCATAAATATTATTTTCAACTTACTAGAGTGATTAAGTATTAAACGTAACCTTACCATATTTAAAGAAAGTATGCTCTTATATCTCTAACTATATATACAAGTTAAAAAACTGATGTAAAACCCCCTTTCTTTTTAGGGAGGCGAGAGTATCTGGCCGCGCATAGAAACGGTCAGGGCCTTTTTCTACCACATGCCAGGTTTAAAACAAAAGAAGAAAGCGATTGCAGGTCATATTGTATTCTGCATAGCAGCGACTTATATGTTGAAAAATCAAAATGGATTTATATACTATTGTATATTGAACAGATGTAATGGGATTTCTATTCCACACAAACGAGCAGTAAGACTTCGGTTGGTGAAGTGACCATCAGTGAAGATGAAGAAATCTCTCATGAGTTGAAGTCTTATACTATTTTAATTTCTCAAGCCGTGCGGTTAATGATTTTCGCCACTCTTCTGCTAGTTCAGGAA
The DNA here is from genome assembly GCF_900116295.1 of Bacillus sp. 103mf. Classification (GTDB taxonomy): domain Bacteria; phylum Bacillota; class Bacilli; order Bacillales; family Bacillaceae_G; genus Bacillus_A; species Bacillus_A bruguierae. The sequence goes on along the minus strand of NZ_FPAF01000001.1, from coordinate 1,001,218 downwards.
CGGCGACAATTTTTTCCATACTCTCTACATCTTTTTGCCCTCGGAAATAGATTTCGTTCGCAAATAGAATGGAAACTTGATGTGGATGACGTTCGAGTAATGTAATTGGTGAATCTTTACGAACCGTTCCTTCTTGCAAAACACGACATAAATATCCTGTATAGCCAGTTTCAACAATGCGAGGTAAAATGCTAGGAATGCCGAGTCGTTTCGAAATTGTACTGCATGGAACTCTTCCTTGCGTCACTTGAACAATTGCATCTCCGAGCTGATAAATGTCGCCAATACAAACATCTTGCTCTACCATATTTGTAACTGTTACATTCTCTCCAAATGCAGATGAAGGAAGTGATGTATGAAACTCGTTTTCCCACAAATCATAATGTTCATAGGGATAAACACAAACGGCACGATCAGGCCCACCGTGAAAGCGTAAGTCCGCAACACCGTCTCCTTGAAATCCATCTTTTGATAAAAAAGCATCCTTAACAAGCTGTTTACATATACCGCTTGTCATTTCTTTATTTTCTGCATATTGAATCGTTTTTGGTTTCCCGATGCTAAAATGAATGAGTTCAATTACCATATATTTTCTCCTTTCCCATTATTTTTTCTATTGTAGCATGATGAAAATAAAAAACGCACAGAGAAAGTAAAATTCTCTGTACGTTTTTTAATGAACAAGAAATCCTGCCCGGTCTAATGCCTCGCAAGCAGCATTTAACTTTTCAAGCGAATCTGCTTCAATTGTATGCAAATGAATTCCATTTGTAAGCTGTGATAAGTAAGTTGCGTTTGTTTTTTCAATCTTGTTTAAATACTGCTCGACTTCAAAGCGATTACTTACCATAATGGAAGCTGTTAAATCTCCATATACTGGATGCTCCACTTTTACATCTTTAATTGTAACGCCATGGTCGACAAGTAGCGTGAGTTCTTTACGAACTTCATTGGGCTGATGCTGACAAACGATGATACGTTCAAATGTATGTTGTTTTTCTGTCGGTTTTAAATATAAATATCCTTGCGCCGTTGCAATAATGGGTTCGTTTCGTGCTTTTAATAAAGAAATATCTTGTACGATAACTTGACGGCTTACATTTGTTTTCTTTGCTAATTCACTACCGGACAATGGTTTATTTGCAGCGAGGAGCCACTCTAAAATGAGCTGTCTTCTTTCCTCGCCTAAAATCTTTTTTTGTTCATTTTGATTCATGTTCTATTAACCCCTCTATTGAATTGATTTCTAACTGTTGCAATTGCATGAATCGCTGCATCGATATGTTCTGTTGTTGTTTGCTGTCCAAGTGAAAAACGAACATATTGCTTCGCCTCGTCATGTTCTTTTCCAATCGCAAGCATCGTTTTAGAAGGCTCTTGTTTCCCAATTTGACAAGCACTTCCTGTTGAAATAGCAATACCACGACGATTGCACTCTAGCATCGTATACTGACCTTCTATTCCTTTTATTGTAACCCCAATGATATGCGGTAAACAAGAAATAGAATGACCTTCAATTTGTATTTCGGGTGAAAGAGCTTGTAATTGCTTGATAAAGTATGTTCGTAATTCTTGTAAACGTCCCATTTCCTCTTGGCGGTTCTGTAGTATATGCTGCGCTGCTGTAATAAATGAAGCGACGCCAGGGACATTCACGGTGCCGGGGCGAAACCCTCTTTCATGAGAGGTTCCTGGAAACACTTCTCCCCAACGAACTTGCGGGTTTATATAGCATGCGCCGACTCCTTTTGGTCCATAAATTTTATGCGCTGAAACAGAGAGGCTATCAATATTCATTTCTTCTACATCAATCGGCATTTTTCCAAATGATTGTACGCAATCTGTATGAAATAAGACGTTATATTTTTGGAGAATGGCTCCAATTTCAGCAATTGGTTGCAGCGTGCCAATTTCAGAGTTTCCATGTTGAATGCTTGCAAGTACAGTTTGTTTTGTAATGGAACGCTCAAGTATTTCGAGTTGAATCATGCCAAATCGATCCACAGGTATTTCAGTAATTTCATAGCCCTGCTTTTGAAGAAGGCGAAAATAATTTCGGATCGATGCATGTTCAATAGGTGTTGTAATGATATGCGTACCGTTTCGAGTATTTAGTAATGATTGAATCGCAAGATAGTTTGATTCAGATCCGCCGCTCGTAAAAAAAACGCCTTGTTCTTTTCCTTCGATCATCGCAGCAAATGTTTGGCGGCAAGATTGTAACAAAGAGGAGGCAGTCCCACCAATATCGTGTAAGCTTTGCTCGTTTCCAAAATAACGTTCAGCGGCTTTCGTGTATGTTTCTAGCGCTTCTTTACTCATAGGTGTTGTTGCAGCATAATCCATATATATCATAGAACATAGCCCTTTCTGTATAAGATTTTCTTGTCGTTTTCTAAAAAGTTCTTGTTATTATTTTAAATATATGTAAATATAGGTGTCAAGACAGTTGAAAAGTGTAAAGTAGGGGGCAATGAAAATGCCAAATGCAGATGTCTTAATTATTGGAAGCGGGGTTGCAGCGCTGCGCGTTGCACAAACCATTTGCCACGAAAAGAATGTGATGATTATCACAAAGAAAACAGGGCGAAATAACAATACAAATTTAGCACAAGGTGGGATTGCAGCTGCAGTTGCTTCATTTGATCATCCAGACGATCATTATGAAGATACGCTTACAGCAGGCTGCCATTATAACAATACGGAAGCTGTTCGTTATTTAGTAGAGCAAGGGCCGAAAGAAATGAAAATATTATTAGATAACGGTATGAGTTTTGACGGCGATGAACGAGGGCTACACTTTGGAAAAGAAGGGGCGCATCGAAAACGACGTATTTTACATGCAGGCGGGGATGCAACCGGAAAAAATTTATTAGCGCATCTTGCAGAGCAAGTACTTCCATACGTGACAATTGTTGAACAAGAAATGGTCTTGGATTTTATAATAGAAAATCAGACTTGCCACGGTGTTGTAGCGCGTGATAGTGAAGGGAATATACAACAGTATGACGCGCAGAGTGTTGTACTAGCAACAGGCGGTATTGGAGGATTATATGCGTTTACCTCCAATGATTGTACTGTTACAGGTGATGGCTTAGCGATGGTATATCGAGCCGGGGGAGAGCTTGTTGATTTAGAATTTGTACAGTTTCATCCAACGATGTTATACGTAAATGGTGCTTGCTGCGGCCTTGTATCAGAAGCGGTGCGCGGAGAAGGAGCTATTCTTCGAAATGGAAAAGGAGAGCGCTTTATGACGAATGTTCATGAACAACAAGACCTTGCGCCGCGTGATGTGGTCGCGCGTGCTATTCATGAACAAATGCTAGCTGGTGAAAAAGTGCACTTAGATATATCATCTATTACAAATTTTGAAGAACGTTTTCCAACCGTCTCTTTTTTATGTGAAAAAAGTGGCGTTAACGTGGAAAGTAAGTGCATTCCAGTAGTGCCAGGTGCGCATTTTCATATGGGCGGCGTAAAAACAAATTGTAACGGGGAAACATCGATCAATCGTCTATATGCAGTTGGCGAAGTGGCATGTAATGGTGTACATGGTGCCAATCGCCTTGCGAGTAATTCATTATTAGAAGGTCTTGTATTTGGAAAACGTGTCGGGGAACACATTTTAGCGAATAGTAGGCCACGAATAGTGAGCAACAATGAAATAATGAAAGGTGATTTACAGCAAATAAAATTACCAAAAAAAGAAGAACTACAAGAGATGATGATGAAATACGTTGGAATTGTCCGCACAGAAGAAGGCTTATTGTATGCGAAGCAATGGTTAGAGCAGTATGGAACCTATAATAAAATGCTTCTATATAAAAATTTTACAAATGAGGATATAACAATTATCAATATGTTAACGGTTTGTCAGCTGCTAACAAAAGCTGCACTGCAAAGAAAAGAGAGTATTGGCGGTCATTATCGCAGTGACTTTCCAAATCGTAGTAATAAGACACACGAAATTGTAATGAGAAGAAATATGTTGCGATTCGCGTAAGAAAAGAGGGGTACTATGAATGCATTAAAAGTAAAAGAGGCATTAAAACAATTTTTTCTAGAAGATATCGGGGAGCGAGACGTAACATCGCAGCTTATTTTTCCAAACGACCAGCAAGCAAAGGGAACGTTACTTGTTAAAGATACAGGTGTGTTTGCAGGAGCTGATGTGATTAAGGAAGGTTTTGCATTATTAGATAATCGAATTGAAGTTATACTTCATAAAAAAGATGGGGACATGGTAACAAACGGAGACATCCTTGCTACTATACAAGGGCCGATTGCTTCTTTATTAACAGCAGAGCGTGTTGTGTTAAATGTTATTCAGCGTATGAGCGGCGTAGCGACGATGACAAGAAAAGCAGTTACTGCACTCGGAAGCGATCATACACGCATTTGTGATACGAGAAAAACGATGCCAGGGCTTCGTATGTTTGATAAATATGCCGTTGTATGTGGCGGCGGTTATAATCATCGTTTCGGATTATACGATGGTGTCATGATTAAAGATAATCATATTGCATTTGCTGGATCGATTACAAAAGCGGTAACAGTGGTGAAAGAACAGCTGGGACATATGGTGAAAGTAGAAGTAGAAACAGAGACGGAAGAACAAGTATTAGAAGCAATTTCTGCCGGAGCAGACATTATTATGTTTGATAATCGTACATCAGAAGAAGTACGTGAATATTGTAAGCTCGTTCCAAGCGCAATTGTTACAGAAGCTTCAGGTGGGATTACGATGGAAAATATAGCGAAGTATGGCCAAACAGGTGTGGATTACATTTCGTTAGGATTGTTAACGCATTCTGTTAAAGCGTTAGATATTAGTTTCAATATTGAAGTGTGATTGAGAGAAGAGGGGGACTTCACTGATGGATATTTTAGAGATAGTGCAACCGATTGAAACGATGTTACCAGATCGTTATGAAACAATGTCAATTGAAGAGATGGAAGCGCGTGTTCGTGAAATTAAAGAAAAGTTAGGGGGGAAGCTTTTCATTCCAGGGCATCATTATCAAAAAGATGAGGTTGTCCAATTTTCAGATTCCACGGGAGATTCCTTGCAGCTTGCACAAGTAGCAGCGCGTAATAAAGAGGCAAAGTATATTGTATTTTGTGGTGTTCACTTTATGGCAGAAACAGCTGATATGCTAACAACAGATGAACAAATTGTTATTCTTCCTGATATGCGAGCTGGTTGTTCTATGGCTGATATGGCTGATATTGAACAAACGGAGCGAGCTTGGAAAGAATTGCAGCAATTATTTGGAGATACAATGCTTCCGTTAACCTATGTAAATTCAACTGCTGCGATTAAAGCATTTTGCGGCCGAAATGGCGGCGCGACAGTTACATCTTCTAATGCGAAAAAGATGGTAAAATGGGCGTTTACACAAAAAGAGCGGATTTTATTCTTACCAGATCAGCATTTAGGACGTAATACAGCATATGACCTAGGTGTACCACTAGAAAAAATGGCAGTTTGGGACCCACACACAGATTCATTGGAATATGACGGGAACATGGAAGATGTTCAAGTTATTTTATGGAAAGGACATTGTTCTGTCCATCAAAATTTTACTGTGAAAAATATTGAAAGTGTAAGGAGAAATCATCCGGATATGAATATTATTGTTCATCCGGAGTGTTGCTATGAAGTTGTTACAGCTTCTGATTATGCAGGCTCAACAAAATATATTATTGATATGATTGAAAAAGCTCCGTCTGGAAGTAAGTGGGCAATCGGTACAGAAATGAACTTAGTTAATCGTATTATTCAGCAGCACCCAGATAAAGAAATTATTTCGTTAAATCCATTTATGTGCCCATGCTTAACGATGAATCGTATCGATTTACCACATTTACTATGGGTACTGGAAGCAACCTTGCGCGGCGAGCATGTAAATGTAATTGAAGTAGATAAAAAAGTAACGGAAGAAGCGGTACTTGCATTAAACAGAATGTTAGAGCGAGTATAAAAGCGGCGGATTTTCGTTGCTTTTTCTTTTGTACATAATTTTGCTTTTATGAGCATACATTGTGGTGAAGCAATCATTGTGTTTATATTCGTTTTTATCCCGCTATTTGTGGACAGTAAGACCGTACCTCAAGATTTAGAGAAAAGCGAATAAGATAAGCGGGGGATGAAGAAAATCTCCACTGATGGAAGTTTCACTTTATTATAGATAAGTTATACAGGAGGGGGAAAATTTGAAAATTCATATCGTACAAAAAGGGGATACCCTTTGGAAAATTGCGAAAAAGTACGGGGTAGATTTTGAAACATTAAAAAAAGCGAATGCACAGCTCAGTAATCCTGACTTAATTATGCCTGGCATGAAAATTAAAGTACCATCCAATAGCATTCCAATTAAAAAAAATCCAGGTGCTGGTTCAGTCCCTCCAAAAGAATATGTAAAAGAAGTACAGCAAAAAGAATTCCCTGTAGCACCGAAAACTCTTGGTATAGAGGAAGAGGAAGAAATGGCTCCACAAGCTGGACCAATTACAGAAAAGCCAGCAGCACAAATGGGACAGAAGGAAATGCAGATAAAACCCCAAAAAGAAGTGCAAAAAGAACAGCCTATACAAAAAGAAGTGCAAAAAGAACAGCCTATACAAAAAGAAGTGCAAAAGGAGCAACCGATACAAAAAGAGAAGCCGGTGGAAAAACAACCTATTGTTGAAAAACAACCTATTGTTGAAAAGCAACCGACTGTTAGTAAAGTGGAAAAACAAAAGGAGAGCACAAAATTTTCCGTAAACATTTTACCACAACCACCGCAACCGCCAGTCAAATCAGCGAAAGAATATAAAATTGCAGATATTATAAAAAAAGGAAACGATTTAATTGCTCCGCAAGTAAATAAAATGAAAGGAAGCAATGTCGTTGCACCAGAAGTGAAGAAAGAAAATGTAAGCAACATTGTTGCACCGGAAGT
>NZ_FPAF01000001.1:0-993278 GCF_900116295.1 Bacillus sp. 103mf | reverse complement strand
CCGATGCAAGGAATGCCGCCGATGCAAGGAATGCCGCCGATGCAAGGAATGCCACCGATGCAAGGAATGCCGCCGATGCAGGGGATGCCGCCAATACAAAGAATGCCACAATATGATATGCAATACACCGCTATGTCAAATCCAGATGTCGCATCTGTAACAATGGATAATAATACATCGTCTATTGCGCCGGTACAAGAGGATTGCGGTTGTGATGACGAACCGCAATTGTATAGTCCACAGCCAGGAATGCCCTATTTTTCACGTGAATTTCATCAACAAAATCCATATATTCCGCATGCGCTGCAGCCAGGTACAATGTATTATCAACAAAATTCTCCTTCTGTATTTGGAGCACCTTATCCAGAAGAAGAGGAAGCTTAAAAAGAGTGTTAGGAAGCCGTTCTTTCATGAAGAACGGTTTTTTTGTGAGAATTTGTTTGGAAATTCAGATTATATAATATAGTCCCATAAGAGTAAATGAACCCTGCTGAGAAAGAAAATAGCAGAAATGGAACAAAAAATTGAAAAACTTGTTGAGAAGCTACAAACGAAGGTAAAAGCAGCAAATGTAAAAGGCCTTATTACTGAGCACCTTCATGCCAGCTCGGAGTATAAGCGTTATTTAGCAGCGGTATCTCCGGAATTTTAAGTAAAATACTTACAGTGTAAAAACCTCCTTTGTGACTCATGATAAGAGGGAGCTTTTCGAATGAAAAGTTCATTCTAACAGAGGGGGTTTTTGCATTGAACAAAAAAATTAAACTTATTGCTGCTTCTTTGTTAGTTACCAGTGCATTAGCTGCATGTGGTACACCTAAAAATAAAAGTGCAATGGATCGTAATGCTACTTATAATTATGAGCGTACATCGTATGAGAATGCTTCTCCGTATAGAGATAATGTAGCACGTACAGACCGTTACACAGATTATGTCACATACCGTAACAATGCAAGAACTGACGATTATGGGAATGTAAAGTATACAAAAATTAATCAAGACATTCACAATCGTCGTGATAACGTTGGATACAATTATTACCGCGATGTAAATTATCATGGACAAATGACGAATCCATATCCAACTCGCAATGTTACGATGAACAACACGTATATAAACAATGATGGTAAAGTAGCTGAAGCAGTTACCAACCGAGTAAAAGGTATGGATAATGTCGACCGTGTTTCTACTGTTGTACGTGGTAACGATGTTGTCATTGCAGTAAAAACTCGTAACAATCCAGACGAAAAAGCGTTAGAAAATGATATTCGCAAAGCTGTTGCACCTCTTGTGAACAATCGTAATGTCTATGTAACAGCGAAAGCAGATATGTTTACTCGCGTAGATACAATGAGTACACAGCTACGAAATGGAACAATTACAAACGATTTAAATCGTGATATAACAAATATGTTCCGAGACATTCGTACGAATGTAACTAACGTGGTCCGATAATGGAAAGAAGGGGAGATGTTATTTCCCCTTCTTCTTATGTATATAATGTATCACTTTTTTCGTTAGTAAATGTATATCTTCTATGCAGTCTAATTGAAGTTCATCTTCTAATAATACGGCATCAATTGTACTATAATGTTTTTTTAATTCATATAAATCCGTGATGAGTTGATTCGGCTGAGGGTTTGTTTTTCGTTCATTTAGTCGATGCGCCCAGACAGATTCATCACTACAAGTACATGAAATAGACGTTAAAATCCCTTTTCGTTGTTCGACCCAAGATTTTAACTTCAGAACATCATCTAAGTGGTTATAACCGAAATCGATAATAACGGTTGCATTGCAAGCAAGAGTGGATTCTAACAATCGGAATAGAATATCAAAGCAAATTTTGTTTCGAATGAAATGATCTGTTATGTGTTCAGCGATAGAGTCATATAGATCGTCTTTATGAATAACCGGTATATGTAGTTGTGCGCCTACAGAATTTGATATTGTTGTTTTACCGGTACATATTTTTCCCCTAAATAAGATCACTTGTGTCATCATTCTATATCCTTTCTTTATAAGTGTTCTCCATATTCGACATTTTGTGAAATGATCCTTCTTTTTAGAGACAGCGTTTTTGATTATTATTTTTTTCTTGCTTTCTCTTAGCATTAATGTTATATTAACAAAGCGATGAGCTAATTTACGTAAGACGAGAGATATGCTTAAGTGCTAAACACGCGGATGTGGCCGCCTGGTCTCTCGCCGTAAACGCATCAAGACGCCTGCATGACAGGCGTCTTTCTTATTTATATAGAAAATGGTAGCGGAGTAGGTTGAAGAGCTTATTCCGCTTTTTTATATTCTTAATCTTGTACACCTCATTCTTTATTGACAAAAAATCTATTCAATACAAATTCATTTTAATGTTTCGACATATCAATTGCTGTTATGTAGAGTACGACATAACAGCTACTTGCTTTCTCCTTTTGTTTTAAACCTTGCATGTGGCAGAAAAAGGCCCTGACCGCTTCTATGCACAGCTAGATGCTCTCGTCCCCTAAAAAAGGGAGGATGTCGTTTTTAAAAAAATATATATAAATTTCTAGACATATAAATCGCTGTTATGCAGAATACAACATAACAGCTACTTGCTTTCTCCTTTTGTTTTAAACCTTGCATGTGGCAGAAAAAGGCCCTGACCGCTTCTATGTATGGCCAGATGCTCTCGCCCACCTAAAAAAGGGGGGATGTCGTTTTTTAAACTTGTATATAGCCAGTTGATGCTGCTTTTTGAGATATCTAACTTCGAATCTTCTAAGGGGCATAAAACTTCTACTTTCGGTCAAACTGTAAATAGAAGTTTTTTATTTTCCCTAAAAGAGGTGACAGCATATGAAGTTCATGATCGTTGCTATGCAGATTGTACTAGCTGCGTTTTGTTTGTATCATGAATCGAGTGTAGCATCGGCAGAGAGTTCAGGTAATGCAGTTAGGCAGGAACCTCAAATTACAATCATGTTGCAGCGTATATATTTAGACGGGGAAGTGAGTCAGGAGATTTTTAGAGAAGAAGTTGTGAATTTAGAAAAGCTTTTCGAGCAATATAAAGATTGGCAACTCGTTGATCGAGATGATGTACAAATTGTATTGCAACAGCGCATTGATGATATTTCACCGTTATTAAAAACGAGTGGGTATTTTGGAGTTTCAAAAGAGGGAATTCTCCAAATTTTTAACGGTGTGCCGGAAAATGACAATGCCATTCATTCCTTCTTTCAAATTGATATGAAAAAGATGAAGAGCTATCAGCGTGAACAGCTGAAGCGAGGAATTCGAGTGAAGTCAAAAGAGCGGTTTGTGAAAGTGATGAAAGATATGGAACAATATTCTATGAGAAATGGAAACAGCCGTAGCGTAAGATAGCTGCGGCTTGTTTCTTATTTTTGTTTTGCTAAAATCATTTTTCGAGAGCATTCTGTCAATATGAAAATGAAAAATAGGATAGAGAACATTTGTTGGGGGAACCTCGCATTTTTATCGTTATTTATGTTAAAATGGAATACATGATTTGAGAGGGAGAGATACAGTTTTGTTTGAATATATTACAGGTTATGTGGAATATGTAGGACCGGAATATATCGTTCTTGATCATAACGGAATTGGTTATCAGATTTTCACACCAAATCCGTATGTATTCCAAAGAAGTAAACAAGAACTTCGTGTATATACATATCATTATGTAAGAGAAGATATAATGGCCCTTTACGGATTTAAAACACGTGAAGAACGCTTACTATTTACAAAGCTTTTAGGTGTATCGGGGATTGGACCGAAGGGAGCGCTTGCGATTTTAGCTTCAGGTCAAACGGGGCAGGTTGTACAAGCGATTGAACATGAGGATGAAAAATTTTTAGTGAAGTTCCCTGGCGTTGGGAAGAAAACAGCGCGTCAAATGATTTTAGATTTAAAAGGGAAATTGGCAGATGTTGTGCCTGACGCTTTTGTCGACTTATTCTCAGATGCAGACCGCTTCGATGAGAAGAAAGGAACATCTGCGGAGCTTGATGAAGCACTAGAAGCGCTTAGAGCACTTGGATATGCAGAGCGAGAAGTATCTCGCGTCGTGCCAGAATTATTAAAAGAATCACTTACGACGGATCAATATATTAAAAAGGCACTTAGTCTTTTACTAAATGGTAAGAGGTGAGTAGAATGGACGAACGTCTCGTTTCAGGAGAATCCGCGTATGAAGATGCGGACTTAGAATATTCGTTAAGACCACAAACGCTCCGTCAATATATTGGCCAAGATAAAGCAAAGCATAATCTAGAAGTATTTATTGAGGCGGCGAAAATGCGTGAAGAAACGTTAGATCACGTATTATTATATGGACCGCCAGGACTTGGAAAAACGACATTAGCAAATATTATTGCGAATGAAATGGGCGTGAATATTCGTACAACGTCAGGACCAGCAATTGAACGGCCAGGTGATTTAGCAGCAGTATTAACAGCACTTCAACCAGGTGATGTTTTATTTATTGATGAAATTCACCGTTTACATCGTTCAATTGAAGAGGTGTTGTATCCAGCGATGGAAGATTTTTGTCTTGATATAGTTATTGGAAAAGGCCCGACAGCACGCTCAGTTCGGCTTGATTTACCGCCGTTTACGTTAATTGGGGCAACAACGCGGGCAGGAGCGTTATCTGCACCGCTTCGAGATCGCTTCGGTGTATTATCTCGTTTAGAATATTACACAGTTGATCAGTTGTCAGCCATTGTAAGGCGTACTGCAGAAGTGTTTGAAGTTGAAATCGACTCCTTAGCTGCTTTAGAAATCGCAAGGCGTGCACGAGGTACGCCTCGTATTGCGAACCGTTTATTGCGCCGTGTACGTGATTTTGCACAAGTTCGAGGCGATGGAACGATTACGATAGAAATTGCGCAAATGGCACTTGAACTACTACAAGTAGATAAGCTTGGACTCGATCATATTGACCATAAATTATTGCTTGGTATTATTGAAAAATTCCGCGGTGGTCCAGTTGGATTAGAAACCGTTTCCGCAACGATTGGAGAAGAATCACACACAATTGAAGATGTGTATGAGCCGTATTTACTACAAATTGGCTTCCTACAAAGAACACCACGAGGCCGTATTGTTACACCGCTTGTATATGAACATTTCGGAATGGAGATGCCACAAGCATGACGGATATGCCAAAGCTGCTCATTAAAGTAGGTATTTTCTTCATTGTTGTTGGATTGGCTTGGAAGTTTATCCCGCTATTCGTGGGCAGTAAGACCCTCACCTCAAGATTGAGAGAGAATCGTTGTCCAGCTCTAGCGGCTAGAATCTCCGGTCGTTTCGCCCCCTCCGACGAGGCAAAAAGCGCCTCTTTGTCAGGGACTCCAACGTCCTGTGTTTCTGAGCGAGCCGCTTCCGCTTTTCTAAAGAAGATAGGTGGGGGGATAACTGTCCGTAAAAGCCCGATTGGTTCAACTAACCATCAGTGGGGGATGAAAAAATCCCCACTGATGGAAGTTTCACTTTATAGGTAGGCTTCCAGGCGATATTTTTGTGAAAAAGGGGAAAGTTACCTTTTATTTTCCTGTCATTACGTGTATTGTGATAAGTATTGTATTATCTTTTATTATGTACGTAATAAATCGATTTAGATAGAAATAGGTGAACATAAGTTATGGATATTAATCTGTTTGATTTTCATTTACCAGAAGAACTCATTGCACAAATACCACTTGAAGAGCGAGAAACATCAAGGTTAATGGTGCTAGATCGTGAAACTGGCGAGATTCAGCATAAGCATTTTACTGACATTCTTTCTTATTTACATGAAGGTGATTGCTTAGTTTTAAATGAAACGAAAGTAATGCCTGCTCGTTTGCACGGTGTGAAAGAAGATACAGGGGCACATATTGAAGTGCTTTTATTAAAGCAAGAAGATGGCGATACTTGGGAGACACTTGTTAAACCGGCGAAACGTGTGAAAGAAGGAACGGTAATTTCTTTTGGTGAGGGAAAACTAAAAGCAACATGTGTTGGAACTGGCGATCAAGGTGGCCGCCATTTAGAATTTTCGTATGACGGTATTTTCTATGAAATTTTAGATGAACTTGGGGAAATGCCGCTTCCTCCGTATATTAAAGAAACACTTGAAGACCGTGACCGTTATCAGACGGTATTTGCACGTGAAGTTGGTTCAGCAGCAGCGCCAACAGCAGGGCTTCATTTTACAGAGGAGCTGTTAGAAGAACTGAAGAAAAAAGGCATTCATTTAGCGTTTATTACGCTTCATGTTGGTCTTGGGACATTTAGACCGGTTTCTGCAGATACAATTGAAGAACATCATATGCATGCGGAATATTATCATATGTCAGCGGAAACAGCAGACCTTCTAAATCGTGTGAAGCAAGAAGGTGGTCGTATTATTACTGTTGGAACAACATCAACGCGTACGCTTGAAACAATTGCAACAGATAATAATGGCAAGATTTGCGCCGCTTCTGGCTGGACTGATATTTTTATGTATCCAGGATATGAATTTAAAGCGATCGATGGTTTAATTACAAACTTCCATTTGCCAAAGTCAACATTAATTATGCTTGTGAGTGCATTTGCAGGAAGAGAAAATGTTCTTCATGCCTACAATGAAGCGGTAAGAGAAAAGTATCGTTTCTTTAGCTTCGGTGATGCGATGTTTGTTGCATCTCACTCTCAAGTAGAAAAGAAATAAAAAGGAGTAAAGATATGACAGCAATACGTTATGAATTAATTAAAACATGTAAACAAACGGGTGCACGTTTAGGACGCGTTCATACACCGCATGGTTCATTTGAAACGCCGATTTTTATGCCAGTTGGAACACTTGCAACTGTAAAAACAATGTCACCAGAAGAGTTAAAAGCAATGGATGCGGGTATTATTTTAAGTAATACGTATCATTTATGGCTTCGTCCTGGTCATGAAATTGTGCGTGAGGCAGGCGGCTTGCATAAATTTATGAACTGGGATCGGTCGATTTTAACAGATTCTGGCGGCTTCCAAGTATTTAGTTTAAGTGACTTCCGCCGCATTGAAGAAGAAGGCGTTCATTTCCGTAATCACTTAAACGGGGATAAATTGTTCCTGTCACCAGAAAAGGCAATGGAAATTCAAAATGCACTTGGTTCTGATATTATGATGGCGTTTGATGAGTGCCCGCCGTTTCCGGCAACATTTGAGTATATGAAAAAATCAGTAGAGCGTACGAGCCGCTGGGCAGAACGTTGCTTAAAAGCACATCAGCGTCCAGAGGATCAAGGTCTATTTGGTATTGTACAGGGCGGAGAGTTTGAAGAGCTTCGTCGTCAAAGTGCACGCGACCTTGTTTCAATGGATTTTCCGGGTTACGCAGTTGGTGGTTTATCCGTTGGGGAACCAAAAGATATTATGAACCGTGTGCTTGAATTTACAACACCGCTTCTTCCTGATAACAAGCCGCGTTATTTAATGGGCGTTGGATCACCAGATTCGTTAATTGATGGTGCAATCCGCGGTATTGATATGTTCGACTGTGTACTTCCAACTCGTATTGCGCGAAACGGTACGTGTATGACAAGTGAAGGCCGTTTAGTTGTAAAAAATGCGAAATTTGCGAAAGACTTTGGTCCGCTTGATCCGAATTGTGATTGTTATACATGTAAAAACTATTCACGTGCGTACATTCGTCACTTAATGAAATGTGATGAAACATTTGGAATTCGTTTAACGTCTTATCACAACCTGCATTTTCTGTTAAAATTAATGGAGCAGGTGAGACAAGCCATTCGTGAAGACCGTCTTGGAGATTTCCGTGATGAGTTCTTTGAACAATATGGTTTTAATAAACCGAATGCTAAAAACTTCTAATACATAATAATTAAGGAGGCATAAAAGATGAATCCAGGTATGATGAATATTATCATGATCGTTGCGATGTTTGCGATTTTCTACTTCTTACTAATTCGTCCACAACAAAAACGTCAAAAGGCTGTAGCGCAAATGCAAAGTGAACTGAAAAAAGGCGATGCAATCGTAACAATTGGCGGCTTACACGGTACAATTGAATCTGTAAACGATACAACAATTGTGATTAAATCTGGTGGTTCACACCTTACATTTGATCGCAGTGCAATTCGCGACGTTGTGAAAAACTAATGAAAAAGCCCTGAAAATACAGGGCTTTTTTTAATATGTTGTGCGCTTACCGATATTGACTCCAAGTATGCCTCCAATTGTACTTGCCGCAATAAGTACAAGTTGATATAGAAGCTGTACGTTCGATAACGCCGATGAAAAGCCTAAATAATTTACAAGAAATACGAGAATAGCAAATACAACTCCAGTAGATCCACCGACAAACCATCCTTTTCCTTGTGCTTTTACTCCAGCAACAAATCCAGCGATTACTGTCGATACAATTGCGAGGACAAGAAGTGCGATGGATAAAGTTCTTTCATTTATGTTTGTAAACTTCAATAATAAAGCAATGATGATACTTGCTAGGCAAGCAAAAATAAGCAAGGTAACGATGCCGAATCCAACTGCAATTGATAATTTTCTAGTTCCATCCATAGAGCATCTCTCCTTTCTAATACAAGCATATTTCTTCTTCTGCTAAGTTAGACTAGTTTCTTTTTGTGCGGGGAAACTAATATATAGAAATTGCGACGAGGAAGGAAATGAAAGATGGAACTACTTCAAATTATCTTTCGAACAATTCTTTTATACAGTGTGATGTTAATTATTTTTCGGCTGATGGGAAAACGCGAAATTGGTGAATTAAGTGTTTTAGACTTAGTTGTATTTATTATGCTTGGTGAAATGGCGGTTATTGCAATTGAAAATATGGATAAAGCAATTTGGCATCAACTCGTTCCGATGGTGCTGATTATGCTTATTCAAATTGTGTTATCCCTTGTCTCGCTAAAAAGTCAGCGTATTCGTCATATATTAGAAGGGGAGCCGGCTATTATCATACGTGAGGGAAAGATTGATGAGAAGCAAATGCGTAAACAGCGTTATAACATGGATGATTTACTTATGCAATTACGCGAGCAAAGTATCGGTGATATACGTGATGTAGAGTATGCGATTTTAGAGCCATCGGGAAGATTATCAGTATTTGAAAAACAAAAAAGTAAAAATGACACACCATTATTTTCAGTTCCACTTATTATTGATGGAGAGATTCAGAAAAAACATTTATACATGATGGAACATACCGATATATGGCTGGAGAATAAGCTAAAGAAACTGGGGCATACAGATATTGAGAAGATTTCATATTGTAGTTTTCAAAACGGTCAGTTTTTTGTTGATTTAAAAGATGAGTAAATATATGCTCCAAACAGGACTTCATAGAACTATGTCGAATATGAAAGTGCAAAGAAGTCTAATTTGGAGTGAATGATATGGGAGTCACACTAGAAAAAGCTGCGGTTTCTGACGCGGAATTGATTTATGCGATGCAAGTAGAGACTTTTCTGCCGTTATTGGAAACATACCAAGATTATAATACGAATCCTGCAAACGAGAAATTTGATAGAGTCATTACAAGAATTCATAATCCGTATGGTGGATTTTATAAAATCATGTACAATAAGGCCGTTGTTGGTGCTGTATGTGTAGTTTGGAAAGAAGGGACAACCAAGTTTTGGATCAGTCCTATGTTTATTCTTCCGAAGTATCAAGGAAAAGGAATTGCTCAAAAAGTAATATTGTTACTAGAAGAGATGTTCCCGCAAGCAACAAGTTGGGAATTAGCTACAATTTTAGAGGAAAAACGGAACTGTTATCTGTATGAAAAAATGGGTTTTGTACAGACTGGTGTTAGTAAACGATTGAATGATTGTACAACGCTTGTCTATTACCAAAAGCCATTGCAGCTTATGAAATAAAAATAGCCATCGAAATAAATTCGATAGCTATTTTTATTTTAAAAAAGAAAATTTGCGAAGAATAGGGAGCCTTAGTAATTCTTCTTTTCGAATAATTCGAAAAAGGATTAACAGGAATACATATAGTATCGTAGTAGATAGTACCTCCCATAATGTTTGCTTGCCAAGTGAAGGAGAAAAGGTAAGATGCTTATGTATGTAGTAACCTACTCCCCCGGAGATGATAATAGCAAGTAAACCGTATACATAATCTTTTATATAAATAGTAAACGTAATTTTTTTTAAGACAGTTGCATAGTGAAGTAAAGTAACTGTAACGATATTGGCTGCAATTGCAAGAGCGACGCCCATCATTTGAAACTGTGGTTGTGAGGCCAGGACGAAAATAACAAGTAATTTTACAATTGCTCCGATAAATGTATTCATCATGGCCGCTCGTGCTAAATTTAGAGCTTGTAATACAGACGTGAGTGGTCCTTGAAAATAGTGAAATAAAAAGCAAGGTGCGAGCACTTGAATGAAAAGAGTAGCGCTATCGGAACCGTACATAAGTGTTAAAATAGGCGAAGTGAATACATATAAAATAACGACAGACCAGCCGCCTGTGATAAGAGAGATGCGCAGCGCTTGCTGTAGTCTATGCTCTACTAACCGACGTTGTTTTTTTGCGTTTGCTTCGCTAATAGAAGGAACAAGTGCCGTAGAAAGAGCATATGTAATAAAGGCTGGCAGAGACAAAAGTGGAAAGGCATATCCATTTAAGATGCCGTATTGCTGCGTTGCGATAGAAGCTGCAACTCCGGCAATTGCTAAACTTTGCATAACAACAATTGGTTCGAAAAAGTAAGAAATAGATCCAATTAAGCGGCTTCCTGTTGTAGGAAGCGCAATATCCATTAAAGAATAAAAGGTACTTTTACTTTCTTTTACAGTACTTATAAAATGAGAACGTATGGAAAGATGTTTTTCTCTTTGAAATAATGTTAATAGAAATAACAGAGAAGCAATTTCTCCAAGTACAGCTGAGAGCATGGCACCTGCTGCTGCGTATTCCACTCCATATGGTAAGAAAAAGCGAATGCATACAGCAATAATAGTAATGCGAACGACTTGTTCTAGCACTTGTGCATAGGCACTTGGCTTCATGTTTTGTCTCCCTTGGAAATAACCGCGCAGCACAGAGGAAACAGCAATAACAGGCACAACCGGTAAAATAGCGATTAATGGATAGTAGGTTCGTTTATCAGTTAGTAATGTTTCTGCTAATAAAGGAGCAAGAAGCATAATTCCGATTGTTAATAGAATACTAATGACCGAGGTAATGGCCAATGAAACAGTTAATATTTTTTTAACTTGTTGTTTATCATGTGTCGCCTCTGCTTCAGCGATCAGTTTTGCAATGGCAACTGGAAGACCGATTTGTGTAATAGTAATAGCTAATATAAATGTTGGCACAGCCATCATATATAACCCAACACCTTCTTCGCCTAAAATACGCGCCATCACAATGCGATTAATAAAGCCTAATATTTTTGTAATAAAGCCGGCGAACATTAAAATAAAAGCACCTCGTAAAAAGGTTTGTTTCGTCATCGTTTTCTCCTACCTTCTCAAAATCAGTGGAATGATTTACAATAATTTATATGCATGAATAAGATAAGCATGACAAGCTTTTGAAATGAGGAATCTGTGACCAGAGGGAGATGAGATAGAAGTGGCTGAGAAAGAGGAATTAATAGAAGTGTACCGTGAACAATTACAAATTGTTTTAGACAGTAAAGTGGAAGAGTTTCACATGCTCGGCTATGATCGTGTTACACTAGAAGACGTATGGAAATGTTTAAAGGACAAAAAGTGGAAAAAAGTAGGGCCCGATGTCAGATTGTATGAGCTTGTAAATGATGTGTTAACGTTAACAGCTAGCGATTATATGACATATTTAACGCTGAAGGCGTATCAAGCACCGCTTTGGTCGTTTGATGAATATGAAAATAAATAATAAGGTTGTAATTGGTTTGTTCTTCCTCTTGCAGTATAATAATGAGTATTGATAAAGAGGTAATTTTGGAACAAGCGCTTTTGTTCAAAGGAGGAACAAGAAACATATGGCAAAGCGAAGCAGCAGAATCGTTGCCTTTTTCCTCGTTGTGTTATTAATTGGAGGAATCATTGGAGCAACGACAAAAAACATTACAAAAGGAATTAACCTCGGACTTGATCTTCGAGGCGGCTTTGAAATTTTATATGAAGTAAAGCCAGCGAAAAAAGGGGATAAAGTTACCAGGGATACTCTTGTGAGTACGGTTGGTGCACTCGAAAAACGTGTAAACGTTCTTGGTGTAAGCGAACCGAATATCCAAATTGAAGGGAATGATCGCATTCGTGTGCAGCTTGCTGGCATCAAAGATCAACAGCAAGCACGAGATGTATTATCAACTCAAGCGAAATTAACGTTCCGTGATGTGAATGATAACATTCTAATGGACGGTGCGGATTTAGCAACGGATGGTGCAAAGCAAACATTTGATGAGCAAGGACGACCAAGTGTTAGCTTAAAATTAAAGAGTGCTGATAAATTCCGTCAAGTGACTGAGAAAATATTAAGCATGAAGCCGAACAATTTAATGGTAATTTGGCTTGACTTTGAAGAAGGAAAAGATTCTTATAAGGCAGAAGCAGCAAAACCAAAACCGAAATATTTATCAGCAGCTACTGTGAATCAAGTGTTTAATCAAGCGGAAGTATCTATTGTTGGTGGGAACTTTACAGTAGAGAGCGCGAAACAACTTTCAGAGTTGTTAAATGCCGGAGCGCTTCCTGTTGATTTAAAAGAAATTTACTCTACTTCTGTTGGAGCAAAATTTGGTGAGCAAGCACTACAAAAAACAATTTTTGCGAGTGCAATCGGTATAGCTCTTATTTTCTTGTTTATGATTGTGTTCTATCGTCTACCTGGTCTTGTAGCGATAATTATGCTTGGTTTATATATTTACATAACGTTACTCGTATTCAATTGGATGCACGCGGTTCTCACATTGCCGGGTATAGCAGCACTCGTACTCGGGGTCGGAATTGCGGTTGATGCCAACGTTATTACGTATGAAAGGCTGAAAGAAGAATTGCGCATCGGAAAATCGATGTTATCAGCATATCGTGCAGGTAATCAGCGTTCGTTATCAACGATTTTAGATGCGAATGTTACAACACTTGCAGCAGCGGCTGTCTTATTTGCATATGGTAATAGCTCTGTTAAAGGGTTTGCGACAAGTTTAATTGTAAGTATTTTAGTCGGCTTCATTACCAATGTATATGGTACACGTTTCTTACTGAGTTTACTTGTTAAGAGCCGTTACTTTGATAAAAAATATTCTTACTTTGGTGTAAAACCGAAGGAAGTTATTCCGTTATCAAAAGGTGTAGAACATGCACCGACGAAATTTGACCGTATTAACTTTGTTAGTATCGGACATAAATTTTTCTGGTTCTCTGTTGTTGTCATGATTGCAGGTTCAATTATTTTACCAATTTTTAAATTAAACCTTGGTATTGATTTTGCAAGTGGTACGCGCATGGATATTAAAACAAATCAAGCGATAACAGTATCACAAGTACAAAAAGAATTGCATGATTTGAAAATAGATGTGAAGCCAGAAGATATCGTGCCAACAGGTAACGATAATAAAGGATTTGCTGTTCGTACAATTGGTGTACTATCAAAAGATGATATTACGAAAGTAAAAACAGTCTTCCACGATAAATATGGTACAGAGCCAAACGTAAGTACAGTTTCTCCAACAATTGGGAAAGAAATTGCACGAAATGCGTTTATTGCTGTACTGATTGCATCAGTTGTTATCATTTTATATGTGAGCATCCGTTTCCGCTTTACATATGCATTATCAGCAGTATTAGCACTTCTGCACGATGCATTCTTCATTATCGTTGTGTTCAGTTTACTTCACTTAGAAGTCGATCTAACGTTTATCGCAGCGGTGCTAACAATTATCGGTTATTCTATTAACGATTCGATTGTTACGTTTGACCGAAATCGTGAGTTGTACAAACAGAAACAAAAAATTCGCACATTAAGCGATTTAGAAGAGATTGTGAATGCGAGTATTCGTCAAACAATCGGTCGTTCTATCAATACAGTTATGACAGTGTTACTACCTGTTATTACATTATTAATTTTCGGTAGTGAGTCATTGCGTAACTTCTCAATTGCATTATTTGTCGGTTTAATTGTTGGTACTTACTCTTCTGTTTTCGTTGCATCCCAAATTTGGCTGATGCTTGAAAACCGCCGCTTGAAAAAAGGAAAAGGTCAGAAGAAAGTGGAAGTAAAGACATCTGAACCGCAAGTATAAGAAAAATCACTTGAATTTGAACGAAAAGAGATGCCTCTTTGCAGGCATTTCTTTTTTTGTTCTGGGATAGAATAAAGTAAAGGTTAGTGCGGGCTTTTACGGACAGTTATCCTCCACCTATCTTCTTTAGAAAAGCGGAAGCGGCTCGCTCAGAATCGTAGGACGCCCGCGCCCCTGACGGAGAGGCGTTTTTTGCCTCGTCCGAGGGGGCGAAACGACCGGAGATTCTAGCCGCTAGAGCTGGACAACGTTTTTCGCGGAATCTTGAGGTGGG
Organism: Bacillus sp. 103mf; assembly: GCF_900116295.1. GTDB lineage: Bacteria > Bacillota > Bacilli > Bacillales > Bacillaceae_G > Bacillus_A > Bacillus_A bruguierae. The sequence goes on along the minus strand of NZ_FPAF01000001.1, from coordinate 978,750 downwards.
GGTCTTACTGTCCGCGAGTAGCGGGATAACGTGTACGTTGATGAAAGAAAGGGTTTCGATTATGGAAAAAGATGAACGTTTTAAACAAGCGGAGTTTGGGGCAATTATTGGAATTGTCGGCAATATTGTGCTTGCGATTGTCAAAGCAGTCATTGGATATATTGGAAATAGTAAGGCGCTTATGGCGGATGCGGTTCATTCTGGTTCGGATGTGATTGGCTCATTAGCAGTCTTTTTTGGACTGCGTGCAGCAAAGCAACCGCCTGATGAGGATCATCCATATGGGCACGGAAAAGCGGAATCTATTTCTGCAATTATTGTAGCTGTTCTTTTATTTATTGTCGGAATTGAAATTGTTATTTCTTCTGTTAAAGCTCTTACACAAGTGCTTGAGCCTCCGCGCTGGATTACTGTGATTGCTGTACTTCTTTCTATTGTTGTGAAAGAAGGGATGTTTCGATACAAATATCAGTTAGGCAAAAGAATAAATAGTGATGCTATTATTGCAAACGCGTATGAGCATCGTTCAGATGTGTTTTCATCAATTGCAGCTTTAATTGGTATTGGAGCGGCGATTATAGGCGATAAACTGGGAATGGAGTGGCTTGTATATGCTGATCCAGTTGCTGGTTTATTTGTATCTTTACTCGTTATAAAAATGGCTTGGGATATTGGAAAAGAAGCGATTCATACAACGTTGGATCATGTGCTTCACGAAGAAGATATCATTCCGATGAGAGAAGCGGTTATGCAAGTAGAAGGAATTAAGAAAATAGGCTCGCTATATGCAAGAGAGCATGGACACTATGTCATTGTTGATATTAAAGTGTCTGTTGATCCATACATTACGGTAGAAGAAGGGCATCGCATTGGTAAACGTGTGAAAGAGATGCTCATGCAGCAAGATCATGTGCAAAATGTTTTCGTTCACATTAATCCATATTCTCCTGATTAATGTAGGAGAAGGGCTACCTGTAAGAGCCTAATTGGTTAGTCAAACCTCATTGTCACCCCTTAGTCTGTCTAGTATAATAGACAGGTTAAGGGGTGATGTCGTGTTACAACCGAAGACGCGTTGGAAAGAAAAGGATAATAATGAGGAGCTTGTAGGACAATTGGCAAATAAACTTCAATTGTCATCTCTTGTTACTTCGTTATTATTAAATAGAGGTTTAGATACAGAAGAAAAGATTGTGGATTTTTTAAATACAGAGCAGCAAGAATTTCACGATCCTTTTTTACTTAAAGGTATGGATCGTACTGTAGAGCGCGTTCGCCAAGCGATTCAAAACGGTGAACAAATTTTAATTTTCGGTGACTATGATGCGGACGGTGTTAGTAGTACAACCGTTTTATTTCTAGCATTGCAAGAACTCGGAGCGGATGTAGAGTTTTATATTCCGAACCGGTTTACAGAAGGGTATGGACCGAATGAAGAAGCGTTTCGCTGGGCGCACCGTGCTGGTTTCTCGCTTATCATTACGGTTGATACAGGCATTGCAGCCGTTCATGAGGCGCAGGTTGCGAAGGAGCTCGGCATTGATTTAATTATTACTGACCATCATGAGCCGCCGCCAGAATTACCGGAAGCTTTGGCTATCATTCATCCGAAGTTAGAGGGTGGCGTATATCCATTTCACTATTTAGCAGGTGTTGGTGTTGCGTTTAAAGTTGCTCATGCATTGCTTGGGAGTGTACCAGAACATTTATTAGAAATTGCTGTTATTGGTACAGTAGCCGATTTAGTGCCTCTTTATGGTGAAAACCGTCTGCTTGTGCAGCGCGGATTGAAAAAATTGCGAACAACGCAGCGAGTGGGACTACAGGCGCTGTTTAAAGTTGCTAATATTTCGCAAGGTGAAATTACAGAAGAAAGTGTAGGGTTTGCAATTGGACCACGCATTAATGCGGTTGGACGATTAGAAGATGCAGCGCCAGCTGTTCATTTATTATTATCAGAAGACGTAGAAGAAGCAAAAGAACTCGCACAAGAAATTGATGAATTGAACAAATTACGAAAAGATATTGTAAAGCAAATTACAGAAGAAGCGATTGCAGAAGTAGAAACACATTATCCACCAGAAGAGAATGCAGTATTAGTTTTGGCAAAAGAAGGGTGGAATCCCGGCGTAATTGGGATTGTTGCTTCAAAGCTCGTAGATCGCTTTTACCGTCCGACAATTGTGCTAAGTATTGATCCTGAAAAAGGTACGGCAAAAGGATCAGCTCGTAGTATTGAAGGGTTTGATTTGTACGCGAATTTATCAGATTGCCGGGATATTTTACCGCATTTTGGCGGGCATCCAATGGCTGCTGGTATGACCCTTAGTATGGATGATGTCGATGAATTGCGCCGACGCTTAAACGAGCAAGCTACTGCATTGCTATCAGATGAGGATTTTATCCCGGTCACTACGGTAGATGTAGTGTGTAAAGTTGAAGATGTCACACTTGCTGCAATAGAAGAAATGCAAAAGCTTGCTCCGTTCGGTGTTGGGAACCCAAAGCCGCGCGTTGCTGTGAAAGATGCAAGTCTGGAAAGTATTCGTGCTATTGGTTCCGATGGTTCACATTTGAAAATGACACTTCGTGATGGACAAGCGACATTAGATAGCATTGGCTTTGGTTTCGGGACATTGGCAAAAGAAATTTCTCCTGTTGCGCACGTATCGATTGTTGGAGAAGCTTCTATTAATGAATGGAATAATTTCCGTAAACCACAAATTATGGTTCAAGACATTGCTGTAGAAGCTTGGCAATTATTTGATTGGCGTAGTATGCGTAATGTAGAAACGAATTTAGCTGATCTTTCGAGAGATAAATTGATAATCGTCTATTTTAAGGAAGAAGCACTGCAAAAATTTTCTTTAGAAGCATATAACGATTATGTTGTACACGCTAAAGATGTGATAACATTAGAAGATCGTTATGTTGTTGTTCTTGATTTACCAGATGTAACAGAAGATTTAAAGCACATATGTGAAAAAGGATTCCCGGCCCGCATCTATACTGTTTTTTATCAAGAAAACAATCATTTATTTAGTACGGTTCCGACGAGAGAACACTTTAAATGGTACTATTCATTCCTACATCAAAAAGCACCATTTTCGCTTCGTCAATATGGTGAGCAGCTTTGCCGTCATAAAGGGTGGTCAAAAGATACAGTAAATTTCATGACACAGGTGTTTTTTGAGTTAGAATTTGTTACAATAAAAGACGGTGTCATTTTTATGGCGGAAGAAATGAAAAAGCGTGATTTAACGGAATCAAACACGTATCGTGAGAAAATAAACCAATTACAATTAGAAAAGGAACTAGTTTATAGCACATATCAGCAGTTATATGCATGGTTTGAAACGATTCGTAATCATAAAGAAGTAGAACAGTTAGGATAAAGGACTTGTATTTACAACTCTTTTAAATTCGAGGAGGATTCATAAATATGGATTTCAAGCAACATATTGCAATCGTACCAGATTATCCGAAAGAAGGTATTGTCTTTAAAGATATCACACCTTTAATGAACGATGGAAAAGCATATAAAGCAGCAACAGATGCAATCGTTGCGTATGCAAAAGAAAGAAGTATCGACCTTGTAGTAGGACCAGAAGCACGTGGTTTTATTATCGGATGTCCAGTTTCTTACGCATTAGAAGTAGGATTTGCACCGGTTCGTAAATTAGGTAAATTACCACGCGAAGTAATCAAAGTAGATTACGGTAAAGAGTATGGTAAAGATGTGTTAACAATTCATAAAGATGCAATCAAACCAGGTCAACGCGTATTAATTACAGATGACTTATTAGCTACAGGCGGAACAATCGAAGCGACAATTAAGCTGGTAGAAGAACTTGGCGGTGTTGTTGCAGGTATCGCATTTTTAGTAGAGCTTACTTACTTAGATGGCCGTAAAATGTTAGATGGCTATGACGTATTAGTATTAGAAAAATATTAATCGTAAACAGGACGACATGCGGAGTACCCGTGAATCTCTTTGAGAGGATCGGGTATTTTTATATATGTATCGAAAAAAAGTAAAGTGAAATGTCTGTGAAATCTTTTCCTTTTCACAATTCACACTCATTACGTTATAATGGTAAGATAAAAATTATTCTAATTGGCAAGGAAAAAGATTATGAATCTTCAATAAAAGGTGATTAGATGGCGAATGAACAAGTACTAACAGCTGAGCAGGTACTGGAGAAAGCAGGGCAATATTTACACGATGATGATATCGATCTTGTTGCGCGCGCTTATGAATTTGCACGTGCAGCGCATAGCGAGCAATACCGAAAATCAGGTGAACCATATATTATCCATCCTATTCAAGTAGCAGGAATTTTAGTGGATTTACACATGGATCCGTCTACTGTATCAGCAGGTTTTTTACATGATGTAGTAGAAGATACAGATGTAACATTAGAAGATATTGAACGTGAATTTACAAAAGAGATTGCGATGCTTGTTGATGGTGTAACGAAGCTTGGGAAAATTAAATACAAATCTCATGAACAGCAGCAGGCAGAAAATCATCGAAAAATGTTTATCGCAATGGCGCAAGATATCCGTGTTATTTTAATTAAGCTTGCAGACCGACTTCACAATATGCGAACATTGAAACATTTACCGCAAGAAAAACAGCGCCGCATTGCAAATGAAACATTAGAAATTTTCGCCCCATTAGCACACAGGCTCGGAATTAATACGATTAAGTGGGAATTAGAAGATACGTCGCTTCGTTATTTAAATCCGCAGCAATATTATCGTATTGTCAACTTAATGAAACGTAAGCGTGCAGAACGCGAAGAATATTTAGATGAAGTTATGACGGAAATTCGTGACAAATTAAAAGAAGTCGCGATTCAACCAGAGATTTCTGGTCGTCCAAAGCATATTTATAGCATTTACCGAAAAATGGCGATGCAAAATAAACAATTCAATGAAATTTACGATTTGTTAGCTGTTCGTGTTGTCGTAAATAGTATTAAAGATTGTTATGCCGTTCTGGGTATTATTCATACGTGCTGGAAGCCAATGCCGGGACGTTTTAAAGATTATATCGCAATGCCAAAAGCGAACTTATATCAGTCGCTGCATACGACAGTAATTGGACCGAAAGGCGATCCGCTTGAAGTGCAAATTCGTACGAAAGAAATGCATGAAATTGCTGAATACGGAATTGCAGCACACTGGGCATATAAAGAAGGAAAAACGGCTGAAACAACAGGTACGCTTGAGAAAAAATTAACATGGTTCCGTCAAATTTTAGAATGGCAAAATGAAGCATCGAATGCAGAAGAGTTTATGGAATCATTAAAAATTGATTTATTCTCTGATATGGTGTTCGTTTTTACACCAAAAGGAGATGTCATGGAACTGCCACTTGGCTCTGTTCCAATTGACTTTGCTTACCGCGTTCACTCTGAAATCGGGAATAAAACGATTGGTGCAAAAGTAAACGGTAAAATGGTTACTTTAGATTACAAGTTAAAAACAGGTGACATCATTGAAATTTTAACATCTAAACATTCATACGGTCCGAGTCAGGATTGGGTGAAATTAGCGCAAACATCGCATGCGAAAAATAAAATTCGTCAATTTTTCAAAAAGCAGCGCCGTGATGAAAATATTGAAAAAGGCCGCGAGCTTGTTGAAAAAGAGGTGCGAGGCCTTGAGTATGAGATGAAAGAAGTATTAGCATCTGATAACTTAAAGCGCGTTGCTGAGAAATTTAATTTTGCAAACGAAGAAGATATGTTTGCAGCTGTTGGGTATAATGGCATTACTGCATCGCAAATTGTCACACGTCTAACAGATAAATTCCGTAAACAACGCGAAGAGGAAGAGTTAACAGAAGTAAAAGAAGTTCGAAAACCGATGAAAATTCGCAAATGGGATTCTGGTGTGAAAGTAAGCGGAGCGGATAATTTACTTATTCGTTTATCAAAGTGCTGTAATCCAGTTCCAGGTGATGATATCATTGGCTATATTACAAAGGGCCGTGGTGTATCCATTCATCGTACCGACTGTGTAAATGTTCATACAGAAGAAGCGCAGGTTAGGTTGTTAGAAGTAGAATGGGAAGGCAGCCCAGAAAAAGAAATTGAATACAACGTTGATATTGAAATTTCAGGATATGACCGCCGTGGTTTATTAAATGAAGTATTGCAAGCTGTAACAGAAACGAAAACATACATTTCGGCTGTTTCAGGAAGAAGCGACCGCAACAAAATGGCGACTATTCATATGTCTATTTCGATTCGTAACTTACAGCATTTGAAAAAAGTTGTCGAGCGTATTAAACGAGTTCCAGAAATTTATGCGGTGCGCCGCATGATGCATTAATAAGGAGTGAAGAGAAATGAGAGTTGTCTTACAACGATCAAAAGAAGCATCTGTAACAGTAAAAGGTGAAGTTGTAGGACAAATTCCTTTCGGCTTAACACTATTAGTTGGAATTACCCATGAAGATACAGAAAAAGATGCAACGTATATCGCTGAAAAAATTGCAAACTTACGCATTTTTGAAGACGAAAACGAAAAAATGAACCATTCTGTATTAGATGTTGGGGGACAAGTTCTTTCCATTTCACAGTTCACGTTATACGGAGATTGCCGAAAAGGGAGAAGACCAAACTTTATGGATGCAGCAAAACCCGACTACGCAGAACGTTTATACGACTTCTTTAACGAAGAACTTCGCAAGCGAGGACTGCACGTAGAAACAGGACAATTTGGGGCGATGATGGACGTTCAGCTTATTAATGATGGTCCGGTGACATTGATTGTAGAGAGTAAATAATAATAGTAGAAGAGAGGGGATATGTTCCCCTCTCTTTTTGATTTGTTTAAAACATATGCACAATTGGTCTATTGTATAATGGAAAGGGGGAGTGATACGATGAATAGAGAATATGAAAAGTTAATCGTAAAAAATTTCTTTAAATGATATTTCCATTTATTGTCGTTATCGATTAGATCATATAGAAGGTGTTCGATATGATGAAGTATTCCTACAAAGAATTTTCACCAAGTTTATTAGCACAGATAAAGGAGATAGAAGAGTCCTTAAAGGAACCCATCGCTTTATTGTTAAAAAAATATAAATCCGTGTTCGCAGAAAAAAATATAGATTTCGGTGCAGGACTTGAGATAGAGGGAGAAAATCATTTTACTCCTGGATACAATTCTGTTGTTGTTATAGGAATAACAGAAGAAGATGATGAATTACTTGATTTATATATGATTACAATTTGGAAATGCGAACGAACGTGGCTTGGTATGCCTGTTTCTAAAAACATACCTGGATGCAAAATTACGGGAGAATTAGTGGAGGAATCGGTCAAGGAAGTTTTGCTAGAGTTGGAAGAGCATATAGAAGAGATATGGAAAGAGGATTAATTGGAAAGTGAACGAAATGAGACATACGTGTTTGAACATTCATCCCGCTATTTGTGGGCAGTAAGACCCCCACCTCAAGATTCAGAGAGAAACGTTGTCCAGTTCTAGCGGCTAGAATCTCCGGTCGTTTCGCCCCCTCCGACGAGGCAAAAAGCGCCTCTTTGTCAGGGACGTGGGCGTCCTGCGTTTCTGAGCGAGCCGCTTCCGCTTTTCTAAAGAAGATAGGTGGGGGATAACTGCCCGTAAAAGCCCGATTGGGCGGGCTTTCCATCAGTGGGAGATGAAAAAACTCTCCACTGATGGAAGTTTCACTTTATCGAACTAGCCGATGACTTTTATTTTTCAAAAATCTGCTGAAGGACTCAAAGATTTTTCATGGCTACAACTATATCGGCGCTTTTTTCGATATATCAGCGCAAATGTATCATTTATCGGCGACTTTTGCAATATATCGGCGATTCGACACGAAATAAAGATCTTTCGATCATATTCGACACAAGAAAAGCCACCTTATCATCAAAATGAGATGGTTTTATTAGTACGCTTATAGCGAATCCATAATTTTTTCATGCCAATATAAATGCTGTAGCCGATTAATGCGCCGCTAGTGTTCAAAATAATATCATCCACATCAAAGATGCCAGTAAAAGTTAGTAATTGCAGTAATTTGATAAAGAAAACGATTTTGATAAAACGCTCGCATATGTATTCTCCCAAAATAGGCGGGCATTCAGTTAGGGAATAGGCGATGACTCCTTTTGGCAATAGTGTATAACCTCCATATCAATATGGAACACTAGTCATTAGAATTCCACTATTTGAATGTGAGGGATATACGTATGCGTATGAATGAAAAGGGAAACTCTGCTACTAACGGAGCAAACCAATTGTTTAATGTGAATTTTCATGAGTTTATTTCAAAGGAACAGCAAAATACATCGCTAGAACTTGCTTCTGAATTTGGAATTTCTTTAAAAGATGTGAAAACTTTAAAGAAACACCTTGGACGTTCTTGAGAATCTTGACAACAATTGTGAATAACCGTATAGTAGTAAACAAATTCATTTTTTTACAGTTACATATGTTATAAACCGATGATAGAGAAGAGTAGATGAGAGACACATGAAAAGAGAGGAAATGTCCAGGGCTGAAAACATTTCTGCATGATGACTGATCGAATGACACTCTGTAGGTTTCGTCTTGAACGGCATAGTGCTTAGTAGAGGTCGAACGCAATTTAAGCGTTATTAAAAAAGTGGAAGCATACGTGCTTCAATTAGGGTGGCACCACGGGTATTATACTCTCGTCCCTACTGTAAAATCAGTAGAGGCGGGAGTTTTTTTATTTTTATTATTATTGAGAAAATGAGGAGGAACTGAATATGTCTATTCAAATCCCACGCGGAACGCAAGATATCCTTCCTGGTACTGTGGAACTATGGCAGTATATTGAAGGGCAAGCACGTGAAATTTGTCGTCGTTACAACTATAAAGAAATTCGTACACCGATTTTTGAGCACACAGAATTATTTTTACGTGGTGTTGGGGATACGACAGATATCGTACAAAAAGAAATGTACACATTCGAAGATCGCGGAGAGCGCAGCTTAACACTTCGTCCAGAAGGAACAGCACCAGTTGTACGTTCTTATGTAGAAAATAAAATGTTTGGCGACGCTACGCAGCCGACAAAATTATATTATATCGGGCAGATGTTCCGTTATGAAAGACCACAAGCAGGACGCTATCGTCAATTTGTTCAGTTTGGTATTGAAGCGATTGGTAGTAATGACCCAGCAATTGATGCAGAAGTTATTGCGCTTGCTGTTGAGTTTTATCGCGGGATGGGCTTAAAGAATATTAAAGTTGTGTTAAATAGCTTAGGTGATGCAGCGAGCCGTAAAGCGCATCGCGATGCATTAATTGCACACTTTGAGCCTCGCATCGGTGAGTTCTGTTCAGATTGCCAATCTCGTTTAGAGAAAAACCCACTTCGTATTTTAGATTGTAAAAAAGATCGCAATCATGAATTGATGAACACAGCGCCATCTATTACAGAATACTTAAACGAAGAATCAAGTGTGTACTATGAAAAAGTACAAGAATTATTAACAATGATGGGTATTCCATTTGAGAAAGATCCAAACCTTGTGCGCGGTTTAGATTATTATCAGCACACTGTATTTGAAATTATGAGCAAAGCAGAAGGTTTTGGGGCGATTACGACGTTAAGCGGCGGCGGTCGTTACAACGGACTTGTACAAGAAATCGGTGGACCGGAAATGCCTGGTATTGGTTTTGCGATGAGTATCGAACGTTTAATTATGGCGCTGAAGGCTGAGAATATTGAATTACCAATTGCTCATCATATTGATTGTTATGTTGTAGCACTTGGTGAAAAAGCGAAAGATCATGCTGCCAAAATTGTCTTTGACCTTCGTAAGGCTGGATTAGCAGTTGAGAAAGATTACTTAGATCGTAAAATGAAGGCGCAGTTTAAATCAGCGGATCGTCTAAGTGCAAAATATGTAGCTGTATTAGGTGATGATGAATTAGAAAAAGGTATTATCAATTTAAAAGATATGGCAACGGGCGAACAAGAAGAAGTTGCGTTAGATGTATTTGCTTCTTATGTAGCAGAAAAATCACTATAGGGGGAAAAAGAAATGGCTGAAAGAACGCATGCATGCGGAAAAGTAACAGTAGAAGCTGTGGGACAAACGGTTCAATTAAAAGGTTGGGTACAAAAGCGCCGTGATTTAGGCGGATTAATTTTCATTGACTTACGTGACCGTACAGGTATTGTACAAGTCGTATTTAGTCCAGAAACTTCAAAGGAAGCGTTAGAAATAGCAGAAACAATTCGCGGTGAATACGTACTGCACGTAGAAGGTACAGTTGTTGAGCGCGCAGCTGGTGCAATTAATGAAAATATGGCAACAGGTCGTATTGAAGTACAAGCGATAAAAGTAAACGTACTAAATGCAGCAAAAACAACACCAATTATGATTACAGATGATACGGATGCATCAGAAGATGTACGTCTAAAATATCGTTATTTAGATTTACGTCGCCCTGTTATGTACAACACATTTAAAATGCGTCACGACGTAACGAAAACAATTCGTAACTTCTTAGATAGCGAAGATTTCTTAGAAGTAGAAACACCAATTTTAACGAAAAGTACACCAGAAGGAGCTCGTGATTACTTAGTACCAAGCCGTGTACATGAAGGCGAATTTTATGCGTTGCCGCAATCTCCGCAGTTATTTAAGCAGCTTCTTATGGTCGGCGGATTTGAGCGTTATTATCAAGTAGCACGTTGCTTCCGTGATGAAGACTTACGTGCAGACCGTCAGCCAGAATTTACACAAATCGACATTGAGACATCATTCTTAACGCAAGAAGAAATTCTAGAAATGATGGAACGTATGATGGTAAAAGTGATGAAAGAAGCAAAAGATGTAGAGATTAACGCACCATTCCCGCGCATGACATATGCCGATGCAATGGCTCGCTACGGCTCTGATAAGCCGGATACACGCTTTGCGATGGAACTGATTGATCTATCAGAGTTTGCGGCAGACTGCGGATTTAAAGTGTTCACAAGCGCTGTAGAGAGCGGTGGACAAGTAAAAGCAATCAATGCAAAAGGTGCAGGGAGCAAATATTCTCGTAAAGATATCGATGCATTAACAGAATTCGTTAAAGTATACGGAGCGAAAGGATTAGCTTGGTTAAAAGTTGAAGAAGACGGCTTGAAAGGACCAATCGCGAAATTCTTTAACGAAGAAGATGCAAACACGCTTATGAGCACGTTAGAAGCGAATGCTGGCGATTTATTATTATTCGTTGCTGATAAGAAGAGCGTTGTTGCAGACAGCTTAGGAGCCCTTCGTTTACGTCTAGGTAAAGAACTTGAGTTAATTGATGAAAGCAAGTTTAACTTCCTATGGGTAACAGATTGGCCGCTTCTTGAGTATGATGAGGATGCGGATCGTTACTTCGCAGCGCATCATCCATTCACAATGCCATTCCGTGAAGATGTAGAGCTATTAGAAACAGCACCGGAAAAAGCGCGTGCACAAGCATATGACCTTGTATTAAATGGTTATGAGCTTGGCGGCGGATCACTTCGTATTTACGAGCGTGACGTACAAGAAAAAATGTTCAAAGCACTTGGTTTCTCACAAGAAGAAGCACAAGAGCAGTTCGGATTCTTATTAGAAGCATTTGAATACGGTACACCGCCGCATGGAGGAATTGCATTAGGTTTAGACCGCCTTGTAATGTTACTTGCAGGTCGTACAAACCTTCGTGATACAATTGCCTTCCCGAAAACAGCAAGCGCAAGCTGCTTATTAACAGAAGCGCCAAGCCCAGTTGCAGATGCACAGCTTGAAGAGCTTTACTTACAATTAAAAGTAAAAGAAGAGAAGTAAGAACGAATCCTAGATGGACATACTAATTCCATCTAGGATTTTTTATTTGAGTATATAACTTATATAAATACAAAATAACTACTCAGTTACTTTATGAAAAAACGACAGAAAAGCATTTTTTTTAAATGGGCGAGAGGGACTGGCCATGCATAGAAGCGGTCAGGGCCTTTTCCTGCCACGTGCAAAGTATAAAACAAAGAGAGAAAGCAAGTAGCAGTTATGTTTTATTCTGCACGGCAGCGACTTAGATTCTAAAAAATCAAAGTGGATATATACAAATAGTCGGAAAAACGCTAGAATACATGGTAGACCATTTTTGTAATAGGAGTGTAGAACGCATGTTACATCAATTTTCACGTAATGAATTAGCCTTTGGAAAAGAAGGTATTGAAATATTAAAGAATAGTACAGTTGGTATTTTAGGAATTGGCGGCGTTGGTTCGTTTGCAGCAGAAGCGTTAGCGCGTTCTGGCGTAGGTCGTCTTGTATTAGTTGATAAAGACGTTGTAGATATTACAAATGTTAACCGTCAAATCCATGCGTTACTTTCTACTGTAGGTCGTTCAAAAGTAGAATTAATGAACGAGCGTATTGCTGATATTAATCCGGACTGCGAAGTTATTGCATTAGAAATGTTTTATACAGATGAAACATACGAAGAGTTCTTTAAACATGGTTTAGATTTCGTAGTGGATGCATCTGATACAATTACGTTCAAAATTCACTTAATTAAACAGTGTTTGCGACGTAAAATTAAAATCATTTCAAGTATGGGTGCAGCAAATAAAATGGACCCAACTCGTTTCCGTATTGCGGATATTTCTAAAACGCATACAGATCCAATTGCGAAAGTTATTCGTACGAAACTTCGTAAAGAAGGTATTAAAAAAGGTGTAAAAGTTGTATTCTCTGATGAAAATCCAATTGTGATTCGTGAAGATATTCGTAAAGAAATCGTTCCAGATGAAAATGCAAAAATTCGCAAAGCGAAATTACCACCGTCCTCTAACGCATTCGTTCCGTCTGTGGCAGGCTTAATTATGGCAAGTCATGTTGTGCGTGAACGTTTGAAGGCTATCGAAGTAAAACGTGTCGGACAAGACTAAACGAAGAGAGGTGCTCATGCACCTCTCTTCTTCATTGTGAAACAATATCTAAATTTCCGTTCTGATCCATTTTAAAAATCGGTGCCATTTGTTCTTTCGGCTCATCTAGTAGGACGAGCTTGCGGGCACGGTCCATAATTCTAACGAGTGTTTCATAATCTTCTTGTACAGATTGCTGTTGTTTCTGCAGCGCTTCAAGCTTTTTCTCTAATTGATGATTTATTTTTTGTAGTGTTTCAAGCTGACTATGTAATGTTTCATTTTCAGTTTGTAATTTTTCTATATGTGGATTGTTTTGTTCTATATTTTGTAAAAATGAAATAATATCTTGCATCGTAAGTGACGGCTCAGTTGCGATAACATCTTCCGAAAACTCAGCCTCAATTACGACCTTTTTTTTCGGTTCCACTCGTGATACTTGCGTTTTCGGTTTCACTGCTTGTTCCCTCTTTAATTCTTTTCGTTGTTTTCTCGCAATTTGCACAGCTTCTTCATAACTTTGCCGAACTTCTGCATTCCAACGAAAGCCGCAAGCGGCAGATGTTCTATTTAATTGATCGCCAACTTCATCAAATGCTTTTAATTGTGTGCTGCCTTCGCGAATGTGACGTAAAACGGTTTCTGCGAGAAGTAAATCTTCTTCTCCAGTCCATGCATCCTGGCGCATTTTCATTATGAAACCTCCATATTTCATGTCGTTTTTGCTTATGTTACCCTTTTGCTTCATTTTTATACGAATGCTATCGTTTTTCATGATAAATTCTGTTGCTTCTTTTTTGGTAATTCGAAGTGGAAATAAATGGTTTCATAACTTATAGTTAGAAGAACAGGTAAAATTGCTATTATGTGGAGAATTGAAAATGTAAGCTTTTAAATGGAGATCGAATATAGTAGGAAAAAGAGGCTAGTAGTTTATTGAAACTTACTATAGTTTGGAGTGAAATACATGTACGCACTAATATTAGGACTACTTATAGTCGGGGTTCTTTTTACCGCTATTCCCATATCTAGAGCTATACAGGAAGTTAAACAAGAAAAATCAGTAGCAGATAAATGGAAGTTAGGGTTCGGTTTTATTATTGATATGTGTATAATGAATCCTCTTTCTGGTTTATTTTTCTCTCTAATGATTGGTATTCCAGCACTCTTAGGAGGAATCATATTAATTTTACTCATTGTATTGGACATACCGATTTAAAATAATTAAAAAATGGAGCTGAAAATGGATCGCTTGTATATGATATAGAATAAAAAATTTTAATTTTTTAACGGAAGCGGCAGGAGGAAAGATGGGGAAGGTAATAGGAGTATTTTTAATTTTGGCTGGATGCATCCCTTTAGTATATTTAATAATATCAATTTTCAAAGGGTGGAGAGAAAAGGGAAGTAAATTTGTCGTTAAGTCATTGGTGATGGTTGCCATTAGTATTATTTTAAACACGGGTGGAATTGTAGTCTGTATAGGAATAATCATATTAGGTTTTGCTTTCGTTTTATATGGATAAGCAATAATTGGGGATTTTTTGAACATAATATCTTTCTTTATTTGTATTTAATAGGAGAGAGGGGTATATATGCTAAAAATGATACGAAATAGATTACCTTTAATTGGAGCGATTTGTTTATTGTTACTTACTCTATTTAATTATTTTTTAGAAAATGATGTTTGGAGAAATTGTATAAGCATAGGGTTATTTTTGTTTGTTTTATTTTTATATCTGATATCTAGGGAGCGTAAAGAATAGTTGGATTTTTAAAGGGGTATTTTTGAACAGTCTAATATACCAGAGGAATATTGGGGCCCGGAAGGTTATGGTTTTGAAGATACCCTCTTTATATTATTGCCTGATAAAAGTAAAAGAATATAAGATTAATAATCAATACAGCTATAGTAGATTTTGAAACATTTATGAATGGCTTATACATCCATAGAGATTAGGAAACCTTTTTCGTTAAGGTTTCCTAATCTCTTATTTGAATAGTAACATTATCATTTTGATTTACTTTGATGCGAATGTTGCAGTCGTTCGTATACAGTAGCAAGTGCTTGCTCGAATTTACCAGTCGTTTTTGGTTTATAGTATTGCTTGTTTTTTATTTTATCCGGTAAGTATTGTTGCTGAACCCATCCATTTGGATAATCGTGCGGATAGAGGTAGCCAATTCCTCTGCCGAGCGATTCGGCACCTTTATAGTGACTATCTTTTAAATGAGCTGGAACATCACCTGTTTGTCCATTTCGTAAGTCGTGAAGTGCTGCATCGAGCGCTTTATATGCTGAATTTGATTTCGGTGATAAGCATAGTTCAATGACCGCATTTGCTAGTGGAATGCGAGCTTCTGGAAAGCCGACGCGTTCTGCGGATTCGATGGCTGCAAGTGTACGAGGCCCAGCCTGAGGGTTTGCAAGTCCAACATCTTCGTATGCCATAATCAGTAATCGTCTGCCAATGCTTTGCATGTCACCAGCTTCAATAAGGCGAGCTAAATAATGAAGAGCGGCATTCACATCACTTCCGCGCACTGATTTTTGGAAAGCCGATAATACATCGTAATGAGCGTCGCCGCCTTTGTCGTGTACAAAGCTTTTCTTTTGTAAACATTCTTCAGCGATTTCAAGTGAGATTTCTACTGTTTCTTCATTTGTTGAAAAGCTAGATAAGACAGCAAGTTCAAGTGCATTATAAGCAGAGCGCATATCACCGCCATTTGCGTTTGCAAAGTGACGCAGAGCTTCATCGGTTACGATTATGTTATATTCTCCTAGCCCTTTTTCCTTATCTGTTAAAGCGCGTTTTAATCCTTGTAAAAGGTTTTCTTCTGTTAAAGCGTGTAGTTCAAAAATTTGACAACGGCTCCGAATAGCGGAATTAATCGCGTGAAATGGATTGCTTGTCGTTGCCCCAATTAATGTAATGAGCCCGCTTTCTAGGTGAGGAAGCAGGAAATCTTGTTTTCCTTTATCTAACCGATGCACCTCATCTAAAATTAAGATGAGATGACGATGCATTTTGGCCTCTTGGACAACAACTTCCATATCTTTTTTATTATGAGTAACGGCATTTAATAGACGAAAAGGCATACCGATGCTGCCGGCAATGGCGCTTGCGATTGATGTTTTTCCTGTTCCGGGAGGTCCGTATAAAATCATTGATTGTAGATGCTTTGCTTGTACCATCCGCCATAAAATTTTGCCTTCGCCCACTAAATGTTCCTGTCCGATCACTTCTGTAATATTGGTCGGACGCATTCGATGTGCGAGTGGTTGTTTCATATGTTCTCTCTCCTTAAGTGACTGTTCCTGTTATATATAAATTCATTGTAACTACTCAGCCATATATTTAATTTAGAAGCTTGATAAGGGGCATTATTCCAGCGAAAATATGTCCCTTATTACCTATAGAAAGTTATTTTCATTTTTCGGCATATAGATTACTGCCATGAAGATAAAAATGGGCCTACACCTTGCTGTCTTTCTTTGTTTTCAAACTTTGCATGTGGCAGGAAAAGGTCCTGACCGCTCCTATACATAACCAGTCCCTCTCGACCAATTTAAAAAAATGCTTTTCTGCCGGTTTTCAATTTGTATTTATATAAATTCCGAGTTATTTGGTATATTTATATGTTATCATTTCTGTTAGAAAAGTTGAAATTCCTTATCATACTATATTATGCTATAATTTCAAAGGATTTTGATTTCAGAGAGTGTTTTTCCTATTAAATAAAAGAATAACAAACCAAGTAGAAGCGAAAGACTTGAAAAGAGGTGCTACATATATGAAAATCTCAACAAAAGGCCGTTACGGTTTAACAATTATGATCGATCTTGCGAAAAAGTTTGGAGAAGGTCCGATTTCATTAAAATCGATTGCGCAGGCGCACGATTTATCTGAGCATTATTTAGAGCAATTAATTTCTCCGCTTCGTAATGCTCGTCTTGTAAAAAGTACACGCGGTGCATATGGTGGTTATGTATTATCAGACCAACCGATTAACATTACGGCAGGTGATGTAATCCGCGTATTAGAAGGTCCGATTAACGTAGTAGAAATGTTGGATGAAGAAGAACCAGCACAGCGTCAGCTTTGGATACGTGTTCGTGATGCGGTGCAAGAAGTTCTTGATAGTACAACGTTAGAAGATTTAGTACGCTATGAAGAAGAAAACAACGGCGGTTATATGTTTTATATCTAATTCCGTGTGTAACGATTTGGAAAGAAGGAGATATTATGGAACGCATTTACTTAGATCATGCTGCGACATCTCCGGCTCACCCAGAAGTAGTCGAAAAGATGATTCCATATATGACAGAAGCATTTGGTAACCCGTCAAGCATCCATTTCTTTGGGCGCCAAGGCCGTCATGCAGTGGATGAAGCAAGACGTGCGTGTGCGCGCAGCATTCATGCAAATCCAAATGAAATTATTTTTACAAGCGGCGGTACAGAGGCTGATAATTTAGCACTTTTAGGCGTAGCTCGTGCGAATCGTAAAAAAGGAAATCATATTATTACGACAGCAATTGAGCATCATGCGATTTTGCATACGTGTAATGTGCTAGAACGGGAAGGGTTTGAAGTGACGTATTTACCTGTTGATGAAACAGGGCGTATTCGCATTTCAGATTTGCAAGCGGCATTAACAGAGCAAACGATTCTTGTCTCTATTATGTTTGGAAATAATGAAGTTGGTACAGTGCAACCAGTAGCAGAAATTGGTGCTCTATTAAAAGAACATAGCGCTTACTTTCATACAGACGCAGTACAAGCGTACGGTTTAACAGCAATTGATGTGAAAGAGCTTGGCATTGATCTATTGTCAATTTCGGGACATAAAATTAATGGTCCAAAGGGTGTGGGCTTTTTATATGCAGGACAGCATGTAAAGTTTGAACCGCTATTAACAGGCGGAGAGCAAGAGCGGAAACGCCGCGCTGGTACAGAGAATGTGCCGGGAATTGTTGGGCTTTGGCAAGCTATTTTATTAGCAGAACAAACTCGTGAGCAAAAAATTGCCCGGTACAAGGGATTTAAAGATATAATAATATCTGTCTTTAAAGACGAAAACATTACTTTCGAGGTAAACGGAAGCTTCGAACATAGCCTACCACATGTGTTAAATGTAAGTTTTGCAGGAATGCATATTGAGTCATTTTTAATGAATTTAGATTTAGCAGGAATTGCAGTTTCAAGTGGATCTGCTTGTACAGCCGGCTCTATTGATCCGTCACATGTGCTTGTAGCGATGTTCGGAAAAGAATCCGATAAAATACGTTCATCCGTACGTTTTAGCTTCGGTTTTGGAAATACGAAAGAACAAGTCGAAAAAGCAGCGTACGAAACAGTGAAGATCGTGAAGCGATTAACACAAAATGAATATAGGGGGTGACATGATGAACAAACTACCTCACGAAACACGCGTTGTCATCGGGATGTCTGGTGGCGTCGATTCATCTGTAGCAGCAATGTTGTTAAAGAAACAAGGCTATGATGTAATCGGAATCTTTATGAAAAACTGGGATGATACGGACGAAAACGGCGTATGTACAGCAACAGAAGACTATAACGATGTCATTGAAGTATGTAACCAAATTGGAATCCCGTATTATGCAGTCAATTTTGAAAAGCAATATTGGGAAAAAGTATTTACGTACTTTTTAGATGAGTACCGCGCTGGTCGTACACCGAACCCAGATGTAATGTGCAATAAAGAAATTAAATTTAAAGCATTTTTAGAACATGCAATGGCGCTTGGCGCAGATTATGTAGCGACAGGACACTATGCACGTGTAGCGTATATAGATGGTGAATATAAAATGCTGCGCGGCGTTGATGATAATAAAGACCAAACATATTTCTTAAATCAACTTGGTCAAGATCAATTATCAAAAACAATGTTCCCGCTTGGTGAGCTAAAGAAGCCGCAAATTCGTGAAATGGCGAAGGAAGCTGGTTTAGCAACAGCGGCGAAAAAAGATAGCACAGGTATTTGCTTTATCGGCGAGCGTAACTTTAAAGACTTTTTAAGCAATTACTTGCCGGCACAGCCAGGTAAGATGCAAACATTATCTGGTGAAGTGAAAGGGAAGCATGACGGGTTAATGTATTATACAATTGGACAACGTCATGGCCTTGGTATTGGCGGCAATGGTGATCCATGGTTTGCTGTTGGGAAGAACTTGAAAGAAAACATTTTATATGTAGAGCAAGGATTCCATAATGAACTGTTATATGGTGACGAAGTATTTGCTACAAATGTAAGTTGGGTAAGCGATAAGCCGAAAGAAAAAGAATTTGCATGCACAGCGAAATTCCGCTATCGTCAAGCGGATAACGGTGTAACGGTTCAAATCGTTGATGAGAATACAATTCGCATTCTTTGTGATGAACCAATTCGTGCGATTACGCCAGGACAAGCAGTTGTTTTTTATGATGGAGATGAGTGCTTAGGCGGTGCGACAATTGATGACGTATATTGTAATGGTAAGAAACTTGATTATTTAGGATAAGAAAGAAGAACCTCTGCCTTGTATCGGTCAGAGGTTTCTTTTTAGATAAAGTGAAACTTTAATCAGTGGGGGGGCTTTATCCCCCGTTGATTATCAGCCCTCACCAATCGGGCTTTTACGGGCAGTTTATCTCCCACCTAACTTCTTTGCTTTCGCCAAATCTTGAGGTGGGAGTATTACTGCCCGTTAATGCGGGATAAACGCGAATTTTTGTTCGCTCGGAAAATGGATTCTTTGTTATAATTTGTTGTAGAGGTGAAGGATAAATGTCAAACAAGCTTGAAACAGGCATTCAATATATGCAAGAAGGAAACTGGGAAGAAGCAGCAAAGAATTTTACTGAGGCGATTGAGGAAAATCCAAAAGATGCACTTGGTTATATTAACTTTGCAAATTTATTAGATGCATTAGGAGACAGTGAGCGTGCCATTGCTTTTTATAAACGTGCGATTGAATTAGATGAGAAATCTGCTACAGCATACTATGGATTAGGAAATATATATTATCAGCAAGAACTTTTTGCAGAGGCGAAAGAAGCGTTTGAGAAGGCGATGCAAGCGGGGCTACAGACAGGAGATGTATCGTTTATGCTTGGCATTACATATGTGCAGCTTGGAAACGACCGTTTAGCACTGCCGTTCTTCCAACGTGCAGCTGAGTTAGATGGAAATGATGTTGAAGCCATTTTCCAATGCGGATTATGCTTTGCGCGTCTAGAGCATGTAAAAGAAGCAAAACCTTATTTTGAACAAGTTGTAGCGCTTGATGAAGAACATGCAGATGCATATTACAATTTAGGTGTTGTGTATGCGTTTGAAGAAAATCGTGAGAAGGCGCTTGCGATGTTTAAGAAAGCTGTAGCGATTCAGCCAGATCACTTTTTAGCAGGTAATGGCATTCGTTTACTAGAGCAAGACGCATAAAATGGAAGGAGGGGGCAAAATGGGAAATCAACATGCAATGGATTTGTTTGAGGAAGAGCAAAAGTTTATAAAAGCGCAAGTTCTTCATACCATTTTCCACAACGAAGAAAACCTCTATTCCGTTGTCAGTATGAAAATTATTGAAACGAATGAAACATATGACGAAAAAAAGGTCATGATAACAGGTCATTTTCCCCGAATGCATGAAGATGAAGTGTTTACATTAACGGGTCACTTTAAAGATCATCCAAAGTACGGGAAACAATATCATATTGAAACGTTTAAAAAAGAATTGCCGCAAACAAAAACAGGAATGGTGCAATATTTAGCGAGTGATTTATTTAAAGGAATCGGGAAACGAACAGCTGAAAAGATTGTTGATCATCTTGGTGAACATGCGATTTCAAAAATTATGGATGATCCCGCAGCTTTGGACGGAATTGTAAATAAGCAAAAAGCACAGGAAATATACGAGACGATTATTGAACATCAAGGTCTTGAAAAAGTAATGAGCTTTCTAAACGGTTATGGATTTGGAACGAAGCTTTCTATTAAAATTTATCAACAGTATAAAGAAATGACACTGGAAGTCATTCGCAATAATCCGTATCAACTTATTGAAGAGGTAGATGGTATTGGTTTTGGTCGGGCTGATGATATTGGACGAGCGCTTGGTATCTCTGGTAATCATGCTGATCGTGTACGAGCAGGATGCTTTTATACATTAGAGCACGTGTCGCTGCAAGAAGGTCATGTATATATGAAAAGAGAGCAGTTAGTGCAGCAAACAATGGAGTTATTAAATAACCAGGAAATGGCTGTTACAGAAGAAGATGTTTTGCAATGTGCGGAAATGATGCAAGGAGAAGGTAAAATTATTATAGAAGATGAGCGTGTATATTTAGCCTCCTTGTACTATTCTGAAAAAGGTGTTGTAGCCTCCATTAATCGTTTACTTGGCCAAGAAGAACTTCCTTCCTTTCCTGAATCAGAGCTGTTGTTAACACTCGGAAAAATTGAAGAACAACTTGGCGTGCAATACGCACCGCTTCAGCAAGAAGGTATTCAAACAGCTCTTCATAAGCCAATGATGATTTTAACAGGTGGACCTGGTACAGGAAAGACGACTGTTATTAAAGGGATTGTTGAAATGTATGCTTCTCTTCACGGTTTATCATTAGACCCGAAGGATTATAGTGATGACAATCCGTTCCCTATTTTATTAACAGCACCGACAGGAAGAGCGGCAAAGCGTATGAGTGAATCAACAGGATTGCCTGCTTGTACGATCCATCGTTTGCTTGGATGGACACCGGAAGGATCGTTTCAACGTAATGAGCACGATCCTGTTAAAGGGAAACTACTCATTATTGATGAATTTTCCATGGTTGATATTTGGCTTGCGAATCAATTGTTCAAATCATTGCCATCTACGATTCAGGTCATCATCGTTGGAGATGAAGATCAATTGCCATCTGTTGGTCCTGGACAAGTGTTGAAAGATTTATTAGAAGCAGGCGTTATTCCGACGGTAAAGCTTACGGAAATCTATAGACAAGCAGAAGATTCATCTGTCATTCAGCTTGCTCATGCGATTAAAAAAGGTGTACTACCTTCTGATGTAACGCAAAACAAGAAAGATCGTTCGTTTATTGCATGTACAGGAACTCAAATTGTAGATGTTGTGAAGCAAGTGTGCGAAAACGCAAAAACAAAAGGATTTAGTGCGCGAGATGTACAAGTGTTAGCTCCGATGTACAAGGGACCGGCGGGTATTAATACGTTAAATGAAGCGCTGCAAGAAGTATTTAATCCGAAAAAAGAAAAAAGAAAAGAAATCGCATATGGCGAAGTTGTGTATAGGACTGGAGATAAAGTGCTTCAACTTGTCAATCAACCGGAAAGTCAAGTGTTTAACGGTGATATTGGTGAGATTGTGTCGGTGTTTTATGCGAAAGAAAACGTGGAACAACAAGATATGGTTGTTGTTTCTTTTGACGGTATCGAAGTGACCTATACAAAAGCAGATTTAAATCAAATTACACACGCATATTGCTGTTCGATCCATAAATCACAAGGAAGCGAATTTCCAATTGTAATCATGCCTGTTGTGAAAAGTTATTATCGTATGTTGCGCCGTAATTTAATTTATACAGGGATTACACGCAGTAAAAAGTTTTTAATTATTTGCGGCGAAGAATCGGCGTTTCAATCTGGCGTAAGTCGCCTTGATGACGCGCTTCGTCAAACTACATTATGCAACCGCCTGCAAGGAAAGACAGAAGTAACTGAGGTTATAACTGCGGAAGGTCTCGATGTGGAAAACATTTCACCGTATGATTTTATGTGATGAGGTGAAATTATATAGTGTAATGCAGTTCTTCTCGTGTATAAACATATACAGTTTGGACATAATGGCGTAATAGAATACGGGAGATTGTAAGGAGATGAACGCCATATGTTTAGTTGTCCAAACTGTAAAGGGAAAGATATTGGAAAAATCGGTGTGAATCAATATTATTGCTGGAACTGTTTTATTGAATTATCGATTTCAAAGGGGAAAATTCATACACATCAAGTCGAAGAAGATGGTTCATTAAGTTCTTTAGATGATTTGTTTGATGAGAATGAACGAACAATCGGCTAATAAGGAGAGTGTTAACTTTGAAATTGCGTTCATCATTAATTGCATTAGGTATAGGGGCAGCAGCATATCAATATGCACGTAAGCAAGATGTATTTTCAAGACGAAATATGAAAAGAGCACGTAAAATGCTTCGGTCCTATTTATAATTCACATTATACATGCGAAAAAGCTTCCTAATTTTAGGGAGCTTTTATCATATCTGGCGAGAAGACCCCCGTCTCAAGCGGAAACGGTAGGTGGGGTAGTTCAATATGTACTTGTATAGAGATAAAACAGTCCGATTTGGGAGAAGAGATGGGAAAGTCCGTAGCAGCCAAGTCCTAAAATGCCATAATGCCAGAGATGCCTGGCACGTTCTTGATTTGAAGAGGGAATGAAAAATCCCTTCCAAATGCCAAGACAAATACATACCCATTCTAATAGCATACAAAGTGCGGAAAGACCTAGCATCAACCAAACCATCGTATTCCCCCTAACTTTGTGGAACGAATTGGGATATTACTGCCCATTCATGCGTAATAGCGCATGAAATGGTGCTTGTTATTTTAAGTATATGTATTCTTCTACAAAACAATAAGAATACCTACAAAAATATTGCAACGCGGCAAGGTTTTTTAATTTTTACACATAACCTTCTCTATTTCTTTTCAAACTAAGAAATAGAGGAGGTTTTTCTGTTGAAGAATCTTAAAATTATTTGGATCTATCGGTTAGGATTATTATTGCTGATTTTTTTATGTTTACTTGTCTTTTTGAAAATTAAGCCGCTTTGGGCACCGATTTTATTTGTGTTTAAGGTTGCTATTACACCATTTCTCATCGCTTGCTTTGTTGCTTATTTGCTGCACCCGCTTATTGAAAAATTGCATGAAAAAGGTATGCCGCGTACAATTGCCATTTTATTCATTTACATTCTTTTCTTTGGGGGCCTTGGATACGGTGTGTATAAAGGGACACCAGCCGTTATTGCACAGCTCCAAGAAATGAACGAACAATTCCCACAAATTGTAAATATGTATGAAATGTGGACGGATGGAGTAACAGAGCAAACTGAAAATTTTCCTGAGTTCGTGAATGAGAAAGTGAAGCAAACATTTACAGGGATTGAAGGGAAGATACAAGCGCTTTTAAATAAAGTAATGAGTACAGCAAGAGGAATACTTGATTCGCTTCTTATTATTTTTTTAATTCCATTTATCGTATTTTATATATTGAAAGACTACGCAGAGTTTTACCGCATTTTTTGGAATATTGTACCAGTTAAATGGCGTAAGGATGGGCAACAGTTAGCAAAAGAAATTGATAAGTCTCTTGGAAATTATATTCGCGGCCAATTATTTGTTTGTTTAATTTTGGGTGGGGTTTCTGCACTAGCCTTTTGGTTTATCGGGATGAAATATCCACTGCTTTTAGGAATTATTGTTGGAGTTACTGACATTATCCCGTATTTCGGCCCTATTTTAGGAGCGATTCCAACATTAATGATTGCTGCAACAGTATCGACGAATTTAGTCATTAAAGCTGGCATTGCGCTTGCGATTTTACAATTTGTTGAGAGTAATATACTATCTCCGTATATTGTGGGAAGATCGCTGCGGATGCACCCAGTTGTTATTATGCTTGCGCTACTTGTTGGGGGAGAAGTTGGCGGCATTGTCGGGCTTTTATTATCCGTTCCCCTTCTAGCAATTCTTCGTACGATCATTGTGCATACTAAGCCATTTTGGAAACATTGACAAATAGAAATGGATTCGCTACAATTTGGGCATATAGTATATGTTAAATTGATGACGGAACGAGTATGTTACAGTCCATTTTGCAGAGAGAGGCTTCCTTAGGCTGTAAGAAGCTTCAAATGAAGGGTAACAGAACGCTATTCCTGAGAGCAGCTAATTCCTGCCGTCTTGCCACGTTACGGCAACTTGAGGTGATGAAATATATGCATATTGTTATGATATGCAATTTAGCCGTCGTGTCTAAAAATGAGACACTTCCGCTTTTTATTTCATAATCAGGGTGGTAACGCGAGTCAACTCTCGTCCCTGTTATAGGGGACGGGAGTTTTTTGTTTTTTATCCCGCATTAACGAGCAGTAATCCCCCACCTCAAGATTAAGAAAATGCGAAGGAGATAGGTGGGGGATAACTGCCCGTAAAAGCCCGATTGGTGAGGGCTAATGATCAGTGGAGGAAGAAGCCTCCCACTTATCAAAGTTTCACTTTAATTGATTTTAATGAAGGAGGAAATACATATGAAACACTTAACAGGCGCACAAATTCGTCAAATGTTTTTAGATTTTTTCCAGGAAAAAGGACATGCAGTAGAACCGAGTGCATCATTAGTTCCGCATGAAGATCCATCTCTTTTATGGATTAACAGTGGTGTTGCAACGCTGAAAAAATATTTTGATGGCCGCGTAATTCCGCAAAACCCACGCATTACAAATGCGCAAAAATCAATTCGTACAAACGATATTGAAAACGTAGGAAAAACAGCTCGTCACCATACATTCTTTGAAATGTTAGGAAACTTCTCAATTGGTGATTACTTCAAAGAAGAAGCAATTACATGGGCTTGGGAGTTTTTAACGAGCGACAAATGGATTGGATTCGATAAAGAATTACTATCTGTTACCATTCATCCAGAAGATGAAGAAGCATTTATGATTTGGCATGAAAAAATGGGTGTACCAAAAGAGCGCATTATTCGCTTAGAAGAAAACTTTTGGGATATCGGTGAAGGCCCAAGTGGACCGAACACAGAAATTTTCTACGATCGCGGAGAAGCTTACGGTAATGATTTTAGCGATCCAGAATTATATCCAGGCGGAGAAAATGAGCGTTATTTAGAAGTATGGAACCTTGTATTCTCACAATTTAACCATAACCCTGACGGTACATATACGCCGCTTCCAAAGAAAAACATTGATACAGGGATGGGTCTTGAGCGTATGGCATCTGTTGTACAAAACGTGCCAACGAACTTTGACACAGACTTATTTATGCCAATTATCGGTGCAACAGAAGTTATTTCTGGTGAAAAATACCGTGCTGGTAACCATGAACAAGATACAGCATTTAAAGTAATCGCTGACCATATTCGTACAGTAACATTTGCAGTTGGAGACGGAGCGCTTCCTTCTAACGAAGGTCGAGGTTATGTATTACGTCGTTTATTACGCCGCGCTGTACGTTATGCAAAGAAATTAAACGTTAACCGTCCATTTATGTACGAATTAGTACCAGTAGTTGGTGAAGTAATGAAAGACTTCTATCCAGAGGTTCTGGAAAAGAAAGATTTCATTGCACGCGTTGTGAAAAATGAAGAGGAGCGTTTCCATGAAACACTTCATGACGGCGAGGCAATTTTAGCTGAAGTGATTGGAAAAGCAAAAGAAGAAAAATCAACTGTTATTTCTGGCGAAGACGCGTTCCGTCTATATGACACATACGGATTCCCGGTTGAGTTAACAGAAGAATATGCAGAAGAAGCTGGCATGACAGTTGATCATGAAGGTTTTGAAGCAGAAATGGAAAAACAACGTGAGCGCGCACGTGCAGCTCGTCAAGATGTTGATTCTATGCAAGTACAAGGCGGCGTTCTTGGTGAAATTAAAGTAGCGAGCGAATTTGTTGGTTACAATACAGTTGGGACAGAAAGTAATGTTGTTGCACTTGTGAAGAATGGTGAGTTCACAGATAGCCTGCAAGTTGGTGAAGAAGGACAATTAATGTTAGATGTAACACCATTCTATGCTGAGAGCGGTGGTCAAATTGCGGACCGTGGTTACATTTTTGCTGATGGCGTAAAAGTACTTGTAAAAGATGTGCAAAAAGCGCCAAATGGTCAAAACTTACACAAAGTAGTTGTAGAAGAAGGAACATTAACGAAAGATGCGGCAGTAAAAACGGTAATTGATACGAAAAACCGTGGGGAGGTAGTGAAGAACCATACAGCAACTCATCTTCTGCATCAAGCATTAAAAGATGTTCTTGGTGGACATGTAAACCAAGCGGGATCTCTAGTAACATCAGAACGTTTACGTTTCGACTTCTCTCATTTTGGTCAAGTACAAGCTGATGAACTTGAAAAAATTGAGCGTATTGTAAACGAGAAAATTTGGGAAAGTATCACAGTAGATATTTCTCAAAAAGCAATTGAAGAAGCAAAAGCGATGGGTGCAATGGCCCTATTCGGTGAAAAATACGGAGATGTTGTACGTGTTGTACAAGTAGGTGATTATAGCTTAGAGCTTTGCGGCGGTTGCCACGTAGATAACACAGCATCTATCGGTATTTTCAAAATCGTTGCTGAATCTGGTATTGGAGCAGGAACGCGTCGTATTGAAGCAGTAACAGGAAAAGCTGCATATGAATTAATGAACGAACAAGTAAGTTTATTAAAAGAAGCAGCAAACAAAATGAAAACAAATCCGAAAGACATTTTAACAAGAGTGGATGGCTTATTTACTGAAGTAAAACAACTGCAAAAAGAAAACGAATCTCTTGCAGCAAAACTAAGTAACATTGAAGCTGGTAACTTAACAGATGCAGTGCGTACAATTGATGGTGTAAATGTACTTGCGACAAAAGTTAATGTTGCAGATATGAACAACTTACGTACGATGATGGATGATTTAAAGAATAAATTACAATCCGCAGTTATCGTACTTACAGCTGTAAATGATGATAAAGTTAACATTCTTGCTGGTGTAACGAAAGATTTAATTGAAAAAGGATACCATGCTGGTAAACTTGTGAAAGAAGTGGCATCTCGCTGCGGCGGTGGCGGCGGTGGTCGTCCTGATATGGCACAAGCTGGCGGTAAAAACCCAGCACAAGTAGAGGATGCACTTGTATTTGTAGAAGAGTACGTTAAATCTGTTTCAAAATAAAGAGATAGTAGTGTACAATAGTAGGGAGAAGGAATATCTTTCTCCCTATACCTAGTAAAGTGAGGTGCTTAAAATGGACGGATTCGATAAAACGATGAAGTTTAACTTCCAAGAAGAAAAACAAAATGTCCATGTCAATGACGTACTATTAACTGTGTATGATGCACTTCAAGAAAAAGGATACAATCCGATTAATCAAATCGTCGGTTATTTATTAAGCGGCGATCCGGCATACATACCTCGTCATAAAGATGCTCGCAATATTATTCGTAAGCTAGAACGTGATGAATTGATTGAGGAGCTCGTAAAGTCTTACTTGAAACATCATCGTGAGGAGTAGTTTATGCGTATATTAGGTTTAGATGTTGGTACAAAAACAGTTGGTGTTGCAATAAGCGATGAGATGGGCTGGACGGCGCAAGGTTTAGAAACGATTAAAATTAACGAAGAAAGAGGAGAATTTGGTTTTAATCGTATTTCTGAATTAGTAAAACAGTACAATGTGGACAAGATAGTAGTAGGATTGCCAAAGAACATGAATGGAACAATCGGTCCGCGCGGCGAAGCTTGTCAGCAATTTGCAGAAAAATTGCATGAGCTTGTGCAATTAGAAGTTGTACTGTGGGACGAACGCTTGTCAACAATGGCAGCAGAGCGCCTGCTCATTTCGGCAGATGTGAGCCGAAAAAAACGAAAGCAAGTCATTGATAAAATGGCAGCTGTCGTGATTTTACAAGGATATTTAGATAGCAAATAAGAGGTGACCATAATGGAAGAAAATCAAATTACAATTGTTGACGAAAAAGGTAACGAACATCTATGTGAAATTATTTTCACTTTTGATGCTGAGAAATTTGGTAAAAAATCTTACGTAGTATTCTCACCAATCGGTGAAGTTGACGAAGATGGAGACCCAATTTACGATGCTATGGCTTACGAGCAAAATGACGATGAGTCTGGCGGTACATTACTTCCAATCGAATCAGAAGAAGAGTGGGAAATGGTACAAGAAATGTTTAACACTCTTGCTGATGAAGAAGAAGGCGAAGAAGAGTAATATGGTAAGTACAAACAAACTGATTTCATATTGAAATCAGTTTGTTTGATTTGTAAGGTAAATGAAAGATTTTTTTATCGAAAGCATACCGTTCTTTGTAGTATAATAGTACAGATTGTAGAAAAAAGAAAAAACATGTCTAACGGTAGACATGTTTTTTAATATTCCGTAGATTTTGTATAGGGTAGGCCCGTGCAGTCTATAATTGGGAGTAAGGAGGAAGTACGGTAGTGGATCAAAGGAAAACAAAAAAACGAATACGAGTAGTTGCGGTCATTTTCATTGCATTGCTTGTTGTGTGCGGTGGTGCATATGCGTATGTTACATCAGCTTTAAAACCACTAAATACAGCAAGTAAACAGGAAATTGAAGTGGAAATTCCAAAAGGTTCTTCTACAAGTAAGATTGGAGAGATTTTGGAAGACAAAGGAATTGTGAAAAACGGGACTATATTTAGTTTTTATGCAAAAATGAAATCAAAAAATTTACAAGCCGGTACATATTTGTTAAACCCATCGATGAATGTAGAGGAAATAATGGGACAAATGTCATCAGGTAATGTACATCGCCCAGTTGTTTATAAAGTGACAGTTAAAGAAGGCGCACAAGTTGTTGAAATTGCAGATACAATTGCAAAGGAATTGAAATGGAATAAAGAAGATGTTGTTCGCCAACTAAACGATAAAGCGTTTGTACAAAAATTACAACAGAAATACCCTGTTTTATTAACAAATAAAATTTTTGATGCAAATATTAAATATCCATTGGAAGGATATTTATATCCAGCAACGTATTCTTTTTATAAAAAGGACCTAACGTTAGAAGAAATTATTATTTCAATGTTAGAGAAAACAAACAAGCTCATTGTTGAAAATGAGCAGAAGATGAAAGAGAAAAAGTGGGATGTTCATCAATTATTAACTTTATCTTCACTTATTGAAGAAGAAGCAACAGGTTATACAGATCGTCAAAAAATTGCAAGCGTGTTCTATAATCGTTTAGCGAAAGGAATGCCTTTGCAAACAGATCCAACAGTGTTATATGCATTAGGTAAACATAAAGAGCGTGTATTATATGATGATTTAAAAGTAAACTCTCCGTATAATACATACGTTATAAAAGGGTTACCAGTTGGACCAATTTCGAATTCTGGTGTAAAATCAGTACAGGCAGCACTTGAACCTGCACAAACAGACTATTATTATTTCTTGGCGGCACCGGATGGCCAAGTATACTACGCTAAGACATTAGAAGAACATAACGCGTTAAAACAAAAATATATTACACAAAAGCAATCGTAAATTTTTTGAGGGAAGCGAGAAAAATTCGCATATCCCTCTTTTTTATGATAAAATATACCGGGTTAAAAACTGGTAGAAGAATCGTTTTTAATATAGAAACGGGACGTACAAGCTAAGGATAGAGCGGGCTTGTATTTTTCTGTCCACATAGAGACAATATTCTTTTTTACTTCTCCATGCGATAAGGAGGACTATCTATGGAGCAACAAGATGTAGTTTGTGAATATTTGCTGTCTTTTATCGATCCAAAAGATGAGCTCATTCTTGAGATGGAACAGTATGCACGTGAGCATCACGTACCAATTATGGATCGCCTTGGCATGGAATTTATGTTGCAATTTTTGCGTTTAATTGGGCCAAAGAGCATATTAGAACTTGGTACAGCAATTGGATATTCTAGCATCCGCATGATGCAAGCCATTCCAAATTCAAGCATTGTGACAGTAGAGCGAAACGCAGATCGATATGAAAAAGCACTTGAATATATAAATCGTTCCCCAGTAAAAGAGCGCATTTCTGTTATTTTTGGAGATGCTTTAGAAACAGGGGAGAAAGTAAAAGAACATGGCACATTTGATGTTATCTTTATTGATGCAGCAAAAGGACAATATCGTCGCTTTTTCGATATATATGAGCCGTTATTAAATCCTGGCGGCGTCATTATTTCAGATAATGTATTATATCACGGTCTTGTGACGACAAAGGAACACATTGAAAATAGACGTACACGCGGTTTAATTAGACGAATTAAAACGTATAACGAGTGGCTCATGAATCATGAAGGATATGATACAACCATCTTCCCAATTGGTGACGGAGTAGCAGTGAGTAAAAAGAAAGGGTGACAGGCAATGAAAAAACCTGAGTTGTTAGTAACGCCAAGAACAGTGGCGGATATCGAATCACTTGCAAAAGCAGGCGCAGATGCAGTGATGATTGGTGAACAAAAGTTTGGCTTACGTTTAGCCGGCGAATTTTCTCGCGAAGATGTAAAAGAAGCGGTAGCGATTGCACATGAAAATAATATGAAAGTATATGTCGCAATGAATGCAATGTTCCACAATGAGAAAGTAGAGGCTTTAAAAGATTACGTTTCATTTTTACAAGAAGTAAACGTAGATACGGTTGTATTTGGAGATCCAGCTGTATTAATGACGGTGCGTGAAGTTGCCCCAAATATGAAAATGCATTGGAATACAGAAACAACGGCAACGAACTGGTTTACATGTAATTACTGGGGACGTAAAGGTGCAAAGCGCGCTGTGTTAGCTCGTGAATTAAGCTTAGATGCAATTGTTGAGTTAAAAGAACATGCAGAAGTAGAAATAGAAGTACAAATTCATGGTATGACATGTATGTTCCAGTCGAAGCGTTCTTTAGTAGGAAACTACTTCGAATATCAAGGTCGTGAAATGGAAATCGAGAAGAAGAAATACGAAGAAAACATGTTCTTGCATGATGCAGAGCGTAACAATAAGTACCCAATTTATGAAGATGAAAACGGTACGCACATTATGAGTCCAAATGACATTTGCTTCATCGACGAGCTAGAAGAGTTAATTGATGCAGAAATTGATAGTTTAAAAATTGAGGGTGTATTAAAAAGCTCTGAGTATATCATTGAAGTGACAAAGAAATATCGTAAGGCGATTGATTTATGTGTAGAAAATCGCGACGCATATTACGATGTGAAAGACGACTTATATAAAGAGATTGAGGAATTACAACCAGTAAATCGTCCGTTAGATACAGGGTTCTTCTTTAAAGAAACGGTTTATTAAAATAGGAGGTAACGCACATGAGTTTTCAAGAAATTTCACGCGTCATTAACGGAAAGCGTGTTATTGTAAAAAAACCTGAGTTATTAATGCCCGCAGGAAACCTAGAAAAATTAAAAATAGCTATTCATTACGGCGCAGATGCTGTATTTTTAGGAGGACAAGAATTTGGTCTTCGTTCGAATGCAGGGAACTTCACGTTAGAAGATATGGCTGAAGGCGTTGAATTTGCAAAGAAGTACGGTGCAAAAATATATGTTACAACAAATATCTTTGCTCATAATGAAAACATGGATGGGTTAGAAGAATATTTAAGAGGGATTGAAAAAGCAGGTGTAACAGGTATAATCGTTGCAGACCCTCTTATCATCGAAACATGTAAGCGCGTAGCTCCTTCTGTGGAAATTCATTTAAGTACACAGCAATCATTATCAAACTGGAAAGCGTCCCAGTATTGGAAAGAAGAAGGATTGCACCGCCTTGTACTTGCTCGTGAAGTAAGCTATGAGGAAATGAAAGAAATTAAAGAAAAAGTGGATATTGAAATTGAAGCATTTATTCATGGTGCGATGTGCATTGCTTACTCTGGAAGATGTACATTAAGTAATCATATGACAGCGCGTGACTCAAACCGCGGTGGTTGCTGTCAGTCTTGTCGCTGGGATTATGATTTAATTCAAACAGTATCGCAACATAAAGAAGCACAAGAACTTCCTCTATTCCAGGAAGAGGATGCTCCGTTTGCAATGAGTCCAAAAGACTTAAATCTTATTTTATCAATTCCGAAGATGATTGAAATCGGAATTGACAGCTTGAAAGTTGAAGGCCGCATGAAATCTATTCACTATATTGCAACTGTGGCAACTGTATACCGCAAAGTAATTGATACGTATTGCGGGGATCCAGACAACTTCGAGTTTAAACAAGAATGGTTAGAAGAGCTTGATAAATGCGCAAATCGTGATACAGCTCCTGCATTCTTTGAAGGAGTTCCAGGGCACTTAGAACAAATGTATGGAAATCATAGTAAGAAAACAACGTATGATTTTGCTGGTTTAGTGTTAGATTATAATGAAGAAACAGGCATTGTGACAGTTGAGCAGCGTAACTACTTCAAGCCAGGTCAGGAAGTTGAGTTTTTTGGACCAGAAATTGAAAACTTTACACAAACGGTGGAAAAAATTTGGGATGAGGATGGAAACGAATTAGACGCAGCGAGACATCCGTTGCAAATCGTGAAATTCAAAGTGGATCGACCAGTGTATGTGAACAACATGATGCGAAAAAGCATACTTCAATAAGAAAGAGTGATAGTTGAATGGGGACGAACAAGCCTGTTGTAATTGGAATTGCTGGTGGTTCAGGATCAGGTAAAACGAGTGTAACAAAAGCAATCTTTGATCATTTTCAAGGTCATTCGATTTTAATTTTGGAGCAAGATTATTATTACAAAGATCAAAGCCATTTGCCAATGGAAGAGCGTTTAAAAACAAATTATGATCATCCATTAGCATTTGATAATGACTTGTTAATTGAGCACTTGCAGCAGTTGCTGGAGTATAAGGCAATTGAGAAGCCAGTATATGATTATACATTGCATACACGTTCGGAAGAAATTATTCCAGTTGCACCGAAAGATGTAATTATTTTAGAGGGAATTCTTATTTTAGAAGATCCGCGTCTTTGCGATATAATGGACATTAAAGTGTTTGTTGATACAGATGCTGACCTTCGCATCTTACGTCGTATGCAACGCGACATTAAAGAACGCGGCCGTACGATGGACTCTGTTATTGAACAATATGTAAATGTTGTGCGTCCAATGCACAATCAATTTATTGAGCCTTCTAAGAAATTCGCGGATATTATTATCCCAGAAGGTGGACAAAATCACGTTGCAATCGATATTATGGCCACAAAAATTGCAACAATTCTTGAAGAAAAAGTGAATTTGTAATAGCATAGTAAAAGATATCCGATAGGAAGGGATTTTCTCCCTTTCTATCGAATACAATGAAACATGCAACCTCACCCGCATCTAGGTGAGGGCATATTTATATTACCTTTCCATACATATCTTTTGGATATAAGGAAGAATTAAGGAAATACGGGGTTGTATGTGACAACTCCGCTAGTGCTGTGTGTACTAGAAACCTTCGCTATTTTATAAGGCGGGGGAGTTTTCATATGGAACTCCTCTTTTTTCGGGGGATCGGTATATAAAAGGAGTGGAAAACATGGCAACAGAAAAAACATACCCTATGACACTTGAGGGAAAACAAAAATTAGAACATGAGCTTGAACAATTAAAAACAGTAAGACGTAAAGAAGTTGTAGAACGTATTAAAATTGCGCGCAGCTTTGGTGATCTTTCTGAGAACTCTGAGTACGATGCAGCAAAAGATGAGCAAGCTTTTGTAGAAGGTCGTATTACACAACTTGAAAACATGATTCGCAATGCAGTTATTATTGAAGATAACGGCGAAGATTCTACAGTTGTAACACTAGGTAAGACTGTAACATTCAAGGAATTACCAGATGGAGAAGAAGAAGCATATACAATCGTTGGTAGCGCGGAAGCAGATCCATTTGAAGGTAGAATTTCTAACGATTCTCCAATCGCGAAAAGCTTATTAGGTAAGCAAATTGGTGAAAAAGTAGCGATTCAAACACCAGGTGGAGAAATGCAAGTAGAGATCGTCTCTGTAAAATAATAAAAAAGGTTCACTCTTAGGAGTGAACCTTTTTTATTTATCCCCCATTTCAAGATTCACAGTACCAAGTTTTATATCAAATAGTGTGATCAATAAAAAAGAAGGTGGAACTATCTTTGAAGGAATTGTTATTTTATTCGACAGAATATGACAATACAAGGACTTTCATTCTGATATTATAGTTGAAGAATTTCTTTACGTTTTGAATTGTAAAGGAATTTTAAAGGGGATAGGAAAGAGGGGAAGTTTATGAACAAAAAATTATTTGTAGCACTTACTTGTGGTGTTATGATGACAGGATTAGCTGCATGTGGATCTAATGATAAAACAAGTGCATCAAATGAATCGAAACCGAAACAAGAAGAAAAAAAGGAAGAGGCGTCTGCATCTTCAAAAAATTCGACTAGCGAAAAGGGAAAACAAGAATTAGGAAAAGAACAAAAGAGAGAGAAATTTGAAGATTTCGATCCAGCATATCAGTTAGCTATTGTAATGAGAATGTTTCAAGATGTAACGATCAAGTATGATTATGCGATTGGTAATCCAGAGTATTTGTTAAAGGGTACAATGGATCAAAAGACAATAGATGATATGAAGGAGATGTTACAAGAACAGGCAAAGAATAATGATAAGCTGTTCAAAGATGAAGTGAATCAAGCGTTTACTTTCTTAAAACAGTCTAAAATAAGTAATAAAGGTGAAATCCAAAAGCTAATTGACGCAGAAAATGATTATTTAAAGATAGTAGACAAGATGATTGTATGTATTGATTCTGTAACAGTTGAAAATGCAAGTGAAAAAAGAAATGAAATGAATGCTTTACATTCGGAATATTTAAAAGCGGCAACTCAAGTAACAACTGCTTCAATTGAGACTGCAAAAAATTCAGGAATAGATGAAGAGGACTATAAAACGATTCTTAAGAAATTTTTAAAGATGCCAAAAGATCAATAAAAACTATACAAGAAAAATATAAACGCTAATAATAGCTTGCTTTGTATAAAAAGAATGACACCTCGTCTAAACTGAAAAGACGAGGTGTTTTTTTTATGAAAATCAAGCGGAGAATAATCTTCATCTTATTATGTTTTATGTCCATTATATTATTACTAATTGGCAGATTGGTGCAAATACAGCTTATAGCTACTGAGTCATTTACAGATAGACATATTAATTTAATAGAAAAGAGTGTCACTCAGCGTACACAAGCAGTCACAGTGGACGACGGTAGGGGACGTTTTATTGATCGAAATGGAGAAGATCTTGGAGAAGAAAGATATCCAGTTTTAGTTGTTTTTCCATTTGTACAAATAAACAATGATATGTTAGAGAAAATAGCTCATATAATTGGTGTGTCTCGCAAAGATATTCAAGTGCAGATGAAAAGTAGAAGTAAACCATTTGTATTTCAAAAAGATAATCGTTCATTTCCATTAACAAAAGAACAAATGGAAAAGGTGAACCGTACCGGTATGTTAGGTATGGTAGCAACCGAAGTAAGAATGCAACGAAGCCGAGAAGCAGAGCACTTAATCGGTGTAGTCGGAGAAAATGAGAAAGAATTTAAAACGCGTTATGAGAAATTAAAAAAGTTATCTAGCAAAACTCCCATCGGTATTTCTGGATTACAACAATCATTTGATGAATTTTTAATAACTGACGGTGAAACGAAAGTGTTGTATCAAATAGATAGGCAAGGGGAGCCGATTTTTGGAGAACGTGCGCAATATATAGCGCCTGGAAACCCCTTTTATCCAGTTACGGTTCAAACAACAATAGACAAATGGTTGCAGCTAAAAGCAGAAGAGCTTATGAAAAAGCATGGGTTGCAAAAGGGTGGATTAGTATTATTGGATGTACAGGCGAGTGAAATTGTAGCAATGGTGAGTAAACCATCATTGCAGATGAACAATCAACATACATATAAACAGAGACTGGAAAATCAGATGCTAACACCGCATTTTCCTGGTTCTGTCTTTAAAACAGTTATTGCAACGGCAGTAATTGATAACGGAATGATTCAATCTCATCGTATGTTTAACTGCGATACAGATTTATATGGCGAATATGCTCCGCAGGTTATGATGGGAAAATTAAGCTTTACAGATAGTTTCTCTAGGAGTTGTAATAGAACATTTGCGTTACTTGGTGATGAATTGATGCGAAAAGATCAACATATCATGGAAACGTATTTAGGGGCGCTAGGAGCGAGTGAGACAGTAGGATGGGAAGGTCAATTGTTTCATACGCCTCGATTTAAACAATTGCTAGAAGAAAAGAAAGCAATTGTTTGGAATGAAGAAGAAACTAAGAGGAGTCATAAGGCAATTGCTCAAACAGCAATTGGACAAAAGGATGTGAAGATCTCTCCTTTAGCGATTGCCAATATGATGGCAACAATTGCGAGGGGAGGCGAAAAGAAAGAAGTAAAAGCTGTTCGAGATATTACATATAAAAATGGAACGAATTTATTTCATTTTGAAGATCATATGTTGGGAGGGAAAACACTCTCAAGTAGCACAATAAAGAGAGTACAGCAGCTGTTAAGAAGCGTTGTAACGGCACCGAACGGTACCGGCTCTGCATATCAATCGTTGCCATTTACAGTAGCGGGAAAATCAGGAACCGCACAAACAGGGAAAGAAAATCGTGAGAATCGTTGGTTTGCTGGTTATTTTCCGTATGAAAACCCTCGCTATGCGTTAGTTGTTGTTGATTTGGAGACGAATCGCCAAGAAAATGCTGTCACACACATTTTTGTTGATTATGTAGACGCTATTTATAAGTGGGAACAGCAGAGAAAGTAGTAAGAAATATAGTGATAGTTCTTCACCCTTTTGGCATTTGATGTTACAATAACAAGTATGAAAATCGTCATGGAGGTTTGAATGATGGCAGGTGGATCTAGATTTCAGCAAAAACAAGAAAAACGTCGTCAAAATGGTGTATTGAATATTGCAATTGCTATCGTACTATTAGCAGTAGTAATTGTAGCATATCAACTATTCTTTACTTCTGATAATACAGAGCAGGCTGCTTCTAGTGATAAAAAAGTAACGCAGCAAACTGAAAAAGAAAAAGAAGCCGCAAAAAAGAAAGAAAAAGAAGAATCTGCTAAGAAGAAAGACGAAGCAAAAGCAGCGGAACAAAAGAAAAAAGAAGAAGCAGCAAAGAAGAAAGAGGAAGAAGAAGCGAAAGCAAAAGAGAATGAAAAAGTATCCGCAGAGAAAACAATTGCACAAGCAAAAGAAGCATATACAAAATCAGCTTGGAAACCAGTTGGTACTGAGCAAGGGCAATCACCAGCAATGACGTTCCAACAAGGAAGCGTAGATTGGAATGAGATGAAAAAAGCGATTGCTTATGCAATTGATATCCCAGAAGATCAGTTGGTGATTAACCGAATTGGAAATAGCGGAAAACAGAAAGCATACGGTAGAGTAACAGATAAACAAACTGGAAACAAATATTATGTAAATATTGATTGGGTAGAGGATGAGGGCTGGAAACCAACGCTTGTTCAAACCCTGAATTAAAAAAGGAGAGAGGTGAT
The DNA here is from genome assembly GCF_900116295.1 of Bacillus sp. 103mf. Lineage (GTDB taxonomy): Bacteria > Bacillota > Bacilli > Bacillales > Bacillaceae_G > Bacillus_A > Bacillus_A bruguierae. The sequence goes on along the minus strand of NZ_FPAF01000001.1, from coordinate 940,427 downwards.
AGAGCCTCTCTCCTTTTTTAACGCAATTTTTTAAATTTAAAGTGGACAACAGCGCTATAATATGGCCGTTTGCTTTCAGGATCCATTATCATTTGATGCGAAACGTGATGCACTTCTAGCATAAGTGCCTTATTATTATCAATTTGTTCATTGATTTTCTTTTCTAGCAATGCTAAGTTAGCTGCCTCGAAAAACTCAACTTTATCTTCTATCATTTCGAATGTAAACGACATGAAGAGCACCTCTTTCTGCGTGTTCATAGTTTAGTTTATCAAAGAAAATTAAGAAATACCATGTGCATTTTTGTTGACTTTTTAACGAATAAGGCATATTATACTGATAAATCCGATAAGAAAAAGGGGAATTTTCTATGGGAACAGAATTTAATGAACTATTTGATCAATGGGCTCATACGTACGATTCTTTCGTACAGGGTGAAGATATACAGTATAAAGAAGTTTTCGCTCATTATGAGGAGATTTTAGAGGATGTAGTAAATAAATCTTTTGGTAATGTTTTAGAATTTGGTGTTGGTACTGGCAATTTAACAAATAGATTATTAGCTGCTGGTCGCGCTGTCTACGGTATAGAGCCATCAAAAGAAATGCGTACAATTGCGAAGCAAAAGCTTCCAAAAGAAGTATCGATTACAGAAGGTGATTTCTTGAACTTTGTCACTCCTTCGCATGTGGATACAATCGTCAGCACATATGCGTTTCACCACTTGCTTGATGAAGAAAAAAATGTAGCAATTGCGAAGTATAGTCAATTGCTAAACAAAGGTGGTAAAATAGTGTTTGCTGACACGATATTTGTAGATCAGGAAGCATATGATAAAACTATTGAATATGCACAAGAGCGAGGGTTTTATGAGTTAGTAAATGATTTACAAACGGAATATTATACGCGTATTCCAGTCATGCAATCTATTTTTGAAAACAATGGCTTTCATGTCACATTTACTCGTATGAATCATTATGTTTGGGTAATGGAGGCAACGAAGCAATAGAAAGAGGGATTAGATTGAGAATAGCTGTAATTGGAGCAATGGAAGAAGAAGTACGTATTTTACGTGACAAGTTAGAACAAGCAGAAACAGAAACAGTTGCGGGTTGTGAATTTACGAAAGGTACATTAGCAGGGCATGAAGTAATCTTGTTAAAATCTGGTATCGGCAAAGTGAATGCAGCGATGTCCACGACGATTTTATTAGAACGTTATCAGCCGGAAAAAATTATTAATACAGGTTCAGCTGGTGGATTCCATCATTCTTTAAACGTAGGCGATGTTGTCATTTCAACAGAAGTTCGTCATCATGACGTAGATGTAACAGCATTTAACTATGAATACGGTCAAGTACCAGGAATGCCAGCAGGATTTCCAGCAGATGAAGAACTTGTTGCATTAGCTGAAAAATGTATGCAAACAGCAGAAGGAATTCAAGTTGTTAAAGGTATGATTGCAACAGGAGATTCTTTCATGAGCGATCCAAACCGCGTTTCATTTATTCGTGAGAAGTTTACTGATCTGTATGCAGTAGAAATGGAAGCTGCGGCAGTTGCACAAGTATGTTATCAATATAAAGTACCATTTGTTATCATTCGTGCACTTTCTGATATTGCTGGTAAGGAATCAGATGTTTCGTTTGAGCAGTTTTTAGATCAAGCAGCTCTTCATTCTACAAACTTTATTGTAAAAGTATTAGAAGAGTTACAATAATGTAGCAAAAAGGCAACTGTTTCATATATAGAAACTACATACAGTTGCCTTTTCTTTTGAGGGGTTAGGTAAGGAGGAAATACGATGAAAGTGTATCACAGTGTTCATGACCTAATCGGACATACACCGCTCGTTGAGATTACGCGCTTTTTACTTCCAGAAGGTGTTCGAATTTTTGCGAAGCTTGAATTTTTCAATCCAGGCGGAAGTGTGAAAGATCGGTTAGGTCGAGAATTAATTGAGGATGCTCTTACGAAAGGGCTTGTAAAGCCAGGGGGAACCATTATTGAACCGACAGCTGGCAATACAGGAATCGGACTGGCACTGGCAGCACTTGAGCATGATTTACATGTTATCGTTTGCGTTCCGGAAAAATTTAGTATTGAAAAACAAGAACTTATGAAAGCTCTTGGTGCAACAATTGTCCATACACCAACATCACAAGGGATGACAGGTGCTATTGAAAAAGCAGCAGAACTTCTGAAAGAAATTCCAAATTCGTATTCTCCATGTCAATTTGCAAATGAAGCAAATCCACGTGCATATTATAAAACGTTAGGGCCTGAACTGTGGGAGGCACTAGATGGACATATTGATATATTTGTCGCTGGTGCTGGTACCGGTGGAACATTTATGGGAACGGCATCATATTTGAAAGAGCAAAATCAACAAATTAAAACAGTAATTGTTGAACCAGAAGGCTCTATTTTAAATGGGGGCGAAGCCGGTTCTCATGAGACAGAAGGAATTGGGCTTGAGTTTATACCACCATTTCTTAATCCAACATATTTTGATGCCATTCATACGATTTCGGATCGTGATGCGTTTTCAAGTGTTAAACACCTGGCGCAAAAAGAAGGGCTCCTCGTTGGCAGTTCTTCGGGGGCAGTACTTCATGCAAGCTTATTAGAAGCTGAGAAAGCAAAGCCAGGAACAAATATTGTAACCATTTTTCCAGATAGCAGCGAACGCTATTTGAGTAAGCATATATACAAAGGATGGGAATAAAATGAGAACAAAAACAAAGTTAATTCATGGTATTCATATCGGAGAACCTTCAACTGGATCTGTAACAGTACCGATTTATCAAACGAGTACGTACAAACAAGAAGGTGTAGGAAATCATAAAGGGTATGAATATTCACGTACAGGAAATCCAACTCGTTCAGCTCTTGAAGAAACAATTGCTGTTCTTGAAAATGGCCATGCGGGTTTTGCTTTTGGATCAGGTATGGCAGCAATTACAGCAGTAATGATGCTTTTCTCTAAAGGAGATCACGTTGTTTTAACAGATGATGTGTACGGCGGAACGTACCGCGTAATGGCAAAAGTATTGAATCGCTTTGGGATTGAACATACATTTGCTGATACAACAAACTTAGAAGAAGTAAAAGCAGCGATTCTTCCAAATACAAAAGCGATTTATGTTGAGACACCGACGAACCCGCTATTAAAAATTACCGATATTAAACAAATTGCAGCACTTGCTAAAGAACGAGGCTTATTAACAATTGTCGACAATACATTTATGACACCGTATTGGCAAACGCCAATCTCTCTTGGTGCAGATATTGTCCTTCATAGTGCGACAAAATATTTAGGCGGTCATAGTGATGTTGTTGCGGGTGTAGTAGCTGTGAATAACGCAGAGTTAGCAGAAGATCTTCACTTTGTACAAAACTCAACAGGTGGTATTTTAGGGCCGCAAGATAGCTTTTTATTACTACGTGGTTTAAAAACATTAGGAGTGCGCATGGAAGAGCATGAAGCAAATGCTCGTGCACTTGCTGAGTTTTTACAAAATCATCCGAAAGTAAATAAAGTGTATTATCCAGGACTTAGCACTCATCATAACCATAACTTAGCAGCAAAACAAGCAAATGGCTTCGGTGCAATTATTTCATTTGATGTAGATAGTCAAGAAACATTAAACACTATTCTTGAAAAAGTACAATATTTTACACTTGCTGAAAGTTTAGGAGCAGTAGAAAGCTTAATTTCTATTCCTTCGCAAATGACACATGCTTCTATTCCAGCAGAGCGCCGTGCGGAACTAGGAATTACAGATACATTAATTCGTATTTCAGTTGGCATTGAAGACGGAGAAGATTTAATTGAAGATTTAGCACGAGCGTTAGCATAAGGGAACAAGCACCATATGTATATAAATTAAAAAAAGACATAAAAACCTCTTTCTTTTTTATGGAAGGACGAGAGCATCTGACCGTGCATAGGAGCGGTCAGGGCCTTTTCCTACCACATGCCATGGTTTAAAACAAAAGGAGCAAGTTAGTAGCGGTCGCGATGTATTCTGGATAGCAGCGACTTATATGTCGAAACATTAAAACAGATTTATATAGAAGTAGTGTTTGTTTATTCTACCTTAAATTTGTGAAACTTTTCACAAATTAGACACACACATATATAAATATCTAGTGTATAGTAAAAACATAAAGCGAGATGCTTCACACATAATTATGTGAAACATTTCACAAATAATAAAATTCATGTAGAAAAGGTAGTTCTATTTTTTTAAGCTAATAGGGACATATTTAGACCCCTAGGGACTTTATGAGTCCAACAGCAGAATAGGAGGAAATTACATGGTAGTCAAAGAGAAAATTGTAAATGAAACACAAGAAGTTACAGGCATGATTGAGACGTTAGTAAAGAAAGGTCAAAAAGCTTTACAAGCATTAGAAGGTTTTACACAGGAACAAATTGATAAAATTGTACATGAAATGGCACTTGCGGGTGTGGATCAACATATGCCGCTTGCAAAAATGGCTGTTGAAGAAACGGGTCGCGGTGTGTATGAGGATAAATGTATTAAAAATATTTTCGCAACTGAATATATTTGGAATAGTATAAAAAATGATAAAACAGTGGGAATTATTCGTGAGGATCCACATGAGGAAGTAATAGAAATTGCAGAGCCGGTCGGTGTAGTTGCTGGGGTAACGCCAGTAACAAATCCAACATCAACAACAATGTTTAAAGCGATCATTGCGATGAAAACGAGAAACCCAATTATTTTTGCATTCCACCCTTCAGCGCAGCAATGTTCTATCGCAGCTGCAAAAACAGTGCGCGATGCTGCAGTGAAAGCTGGTGCACCAGAGAACTGTATTCAATGGATTGAAAAGCCTTCTGTTGAGGCAACAAAACAATTAATGAATCATGAAGGTGTAGCGCTTGTCTTAGCAACTGGAGGAGCAGGAATGGTGAAATCAGCATATTCTACTGGTAAACCAGCTCTAGGGGTAGGACCAGGTAACGTTCCATGCTATATGGAAAAATCAGCGAACGTGAAACGTGCTGTAAATGATGTGATTTTATCGAAAACATTTGATAACGGTATGATTTGTGCTTCTGAACAAGCGATTATTGTAGACAAAGAAATCTATAATGATGTGAAACAAGAAATGATCGCAAATAATTGTTACTTTGTGACAGAAGAGGAACGAAAAAAATTAGAAAAGCTTGTTATTAATGAGAATACATGCGCAGTAAATAGTGATATTGTTGGGAAATCCGCACATTACATTGCAGCTTTAGCTGGGATTACAGTGCCTGAAGATACAAAGATGCTTGTGGCTGAAATTAAAGGAGTCGGTGCAGCTTATCCGTTATCTCGTGAAAAGTTAAGCCCAGTATTAGCTTGTATAAAAGCGAATTCATTAGAAGAAGGATTACAGCATTGTGAAAATATGTTAGAGCTTGGCGGGTTAGGACATTCTGCTGTAATTCATTCTACAAATAAAGAAGTACAAAAACAGTTTGGACTACGTATGAAAGCGTGTCGTCTTATTATAAATGCTCCGTCAGCACAGGGCGGAATTGGTGATATATATAATGCTTTCATTCCATCACTTACACTTGGATGCGGATCATACGGAAAGAACTCTGTTTCTCAAAACGTAACGGCAACACATTTAATGAACGTAAAGAGACTTGCAAATAGAAAAAAGAACATGCAGTGGTTCAAGTTGCCACCAAAAATTTATTTTGAAAAACACGCTACGCAGTATTTAGCAAGTATGCCGAACATTTCACGCGCATTCATTGTAACAGATCCTGGAATGGTGCAGTATGGGTATATTGATGTAGTAACGCATTATTTAGCTCAACATAGAAATGATGTAAAAGTAGAAATATTCTCTGAAGTAGAACCAGATCCATCAGATGAAACTGTATTTAAAGGTGCAGAAATGATGAGAAGCTTCAAACCGGACGTTATTATTGCTCTTGGTGGCGGATCAGCGATGGATGCAGCAAAAGGAATGTGGCTATTTTATGAGCACCCAGAAACAGAATTCTTTGGTATAAAACAAAAGTTTTTAGATATTAGAAAACGTACATGTAAATATCCAAAACTAGGAAATAAGGCGCAGTTTGTTGCGATTCCGACAACATCTGGAACAGGGTCAGAAGTGACACCATTTGCGGTTATTACAGATAAAAAGAACAATATCAAATATCCGCTCGCTGATTATGAATTAACACCAGACGTTGCCATTGTGGATCCGCAGTTTGTTATGACAGTACCGCCGCATGTTACTGCTGACACAGGAATGGATGTTTTAACACATGCAATTGAAGCGTACGTATCAATTATGGCAAATGATTACACAGATGGATTAGCTTTAAAAGCAATGGAACTTGTGTTTAAATATTTACCACGCGCATATAAAGATGGCAATGATGAAGAAGCTCGTGAAAAAATGCATAATGCATCAGCAATGGCTGGTATGGCATTTGCAAATGCATTTCTTGGTATTAACCATAGCTTAGCACATAAACTTGGACCGGAATTCCATATTCCGCATGGACGTGCTAATGCGATCTTAATGCCGCATGTCATTCGCTATAATGCAATCAAACCAAGAAAACATGCACTATTCCCAAAATATGAGCACTTTATTGCAGATGAGCGCTATGCGCATATTGCAAGAGTGCTTGGACTTCCAGCACGTACAGTGGAAGAAGGAGTAGAATCATTAGTACAAGCTATTATCGCTCTTGGAAAAGAATTAAATATTAATATGAGCATTGCTGGCCAAGGTGTTGAAAAAGAAGCATTTGAAGCGGTTGTTGATGTACTTTCTGAACGCGCATTTGAAGATCAATGTACAACAGCAAATCCGAAATTACCGCTTATTTCAGAATTAAAAGAAGTATATAAGCAAGCATATAAAGGTGTATAAATCAAAAAGAGCCGTACTCTGATTACGGCTCTTTTTTAATTTTTCAACTATAAGTCACAGCTATGCAGAACAAAAAGTGACCACTACTTGCTTTCTCTCTTGGTTTTCATATGGCACGTGGCAGGAAAAGGCTTTGACCGTTTCTATGCATGGCCAAATACTCTCGCCCTCCCTTAAAAAGAAAAGGTTTTTAAATCCTACTTTTTCAATTTGTGTTTAAATAGTATGGAAAACTTCTCCCTCATTGGCTGTATTTACTTGCCTACGAAACGATGAAAATATGATACAGTGAAAAGGAGGAGTGATTAAAGAATGAAAGAATTACAGCAAAAAATTGCTGATTATATTCGTTTCGGTCAAGTCATGTTAGCACTAGGTGCATTTTTAATGCTCGGTTTATTACTCCCAAATGGACAGAAAGAAACGGTGCAAATATTTGCCATGATGGGTGTGATTGCTGCTTTTTTAGGCGGCTCATTTTATTTTTTCTACCGCGTGAGAGAGCTGCGTGACAAACTAGAGGAGAACGAACATGAACAGTCGCTATAAATAGAAACGTTACTTAAAGAATGCGTATCTTTGAGTAACGTTTTTTTATTTATATAAATCCTGTAACTACTCGGCCATACATTTTATTTAGAAGTTTGGTAAAGGGTATAGTTCCAGCGAAAATACGCCCCTTATTACCTATAATTGCTGCCATGAAGATAAAAATGGACCTACGCCTTGCTGCCTTTCTTTGTTTTAAAACTTTGCGCGTGGCAGAAAAAGACCCTGACCGCTTCTACGCATGACCAGATGCTCTCGCCCACCTAAAAAAATGGTTTTATGTCGGTTTTTTAATTTGGATATATATATAGTTATGATACGAATACAGTAGAGTAGACAGTTGTTCCTACTGCGTTTTTTTAGTTAAAATTTGAATGTCAGTGTAAGCTGTAATGATAAAGTCAGCATACGGTGTTAACTCTTCTATTGCATGTTCGTGATTTGCAATCCCTACAGCAATACTACCTGCCTCTTTGGCCATTTTCACATCAACAACAGTATCTCCTATCATAACGAGCTCCTTTGTTTGAATTCCAAGTTGTGTACATGTTTTTATAATCATCTCTGGGTTTGGCTTTCCGCATGTTACATCTTCTGGAGTAAGCAGAAAATGCAGAGGTGGCACGCGAAGAAGTTCGATACACTTTTTTGTTCGTAATTTATTGTCTGATGTTAAAATACCTGTATAAATTCCTTCGCTTTGCAAGGAACTTATACAATTAGCTGCTCCTTGAATCGGATGAAAAGCATTTTCGATACATAACTCTTCATCGCTTTCTTTAAAAATTGCAGCGGCAAGTTCTTTACAGTGATGCCATGGATATTTTGTAATTTGGTATAACAAGCTCGCGGTAACAATGATTTCATCTTCTTCAGGTGCAACTGCTAATAATCCTTTAAAATCAACCTGATCAGGATGTACGAAACCAACTGCTTTTTCCCAAAGTGACTCGTATTCCTCTCCGACAATTTGTGAAAATTTATATTTTCGCAGTCTATCAATTTCATACCAAAACGGGATAGCTTGAAATAATGTACCATCCTTATCGAAAGCAACAGCTTTTGCACTAATAATTTCTCCTGAAATTTGAATTTTCCCCATATTTAAGTTCACTCCATTTATAATAGATATATAACTTACTATATACTGTACATTCTGAAATGCGTTACAGGTCAAGGGGGAGAGTCAAAATTTCTACAATTGAAGATATTGCCAAATTAGCTGGAGTTTCGAAAGCGACCGTTTCTCGTGTAATCAATCATCATCCGTATGTTCGATCAGAATTAAGAGAAAGAGTGCAAGCGATTATTGATGAAAAAAATTATGTCCCTGTAGCGGTAGCAAAAGATTTACGTCGTCTTCAAACGAATTTAATCGGTGTGGTAGTACCAAATTTACATCATCCATTTTTCGGTAAATTAATTCAAGAAATCAGTAATATTTTAAAAGAAGATTGTTATGATGTTGTGATATTACAATCCAATTATGCTCCAGAGAGAGAAAGGGAATTTATCCATTACGTAAGAACGAAGAAGCTAGATGGGCTTATTTTTACGACACTTTCTTTGTCAATAGAGGAGGTTGAATGTGTAAGTACCTCAGGTATGATTGTTATATGCAATGAACATGTAGAAACAGAATTGATATCAACAGTTCAATTTGACGAAGAACGGGCAGGGTATTTAGGAACAAAGCATCTTTTAGAAAAAGGGTATACACGCATTGCATTTTGTTACGACACATTAAAAAGTAAGGCGCAGCGAAAAAGATATAAAGGATATAAAAAAGCTTTATGTGAGCATCATTTATCATTGCAACAGGAATGGATATTTCGCAATTGTTATGGATTAAAGGATGGAAAACGGATGATACAGATGATGCAATCCATGAAAAATGCCCCTGATGCAATGTTTACAGGTAGTGACGAAATAGCTGCTGGAATGATTATGGAAGCACAGCGAATGGGGATTTGTATTCCAAAAGATTTTGGTGTGATTGGATTTGATAATCAGGAACTGTCAGTGATGATGAGTCCTAGTATAACGACAGTTTCCACCTCGATTGCAAGTATGGCAAAGCATTCTATTATTTTATTACATAAACAATCACAAGGTGAAGGTGTGCAAAAGGTACAATTACCTATTTCGGTTATAGAAAGAGAATCGACAAGAAGGGAGGAAGGACATGTTTCATACAGACCGCTTACAGTTTCGTAAATATACAATGGATGATTTAGATTTTTACGCTTCTTTATGGGGGAACGATCAAGTAATTCGTTATATCGGGAAAGGAACACCAAAAACGTATGAACAATGTAAAAAAAGTCTTGAAAGCTGGGTCTTACCGGGATACGAACGTGGACTTGGTTTATTTCTAATGTTGCATAGAGAAACGGGAGAACCAATGGGACATGCGGGACTTGTTCGGCAACGCGTTGAGGGAAAAGAAGAGATTGAAGTTGGCTACTGGCTACTCCCAGAGTATTGGAGAAACGGATTTGCGAAAGAAGCGGCGGCGGCTTTTCGAGATTATGGCTTTCAAGTACTTAAGCTTCAAAAACTTATTTCTCTTATTAATCCGAATCACCCAGCTTCTATTTTTGTAGCAAGAAAAACAGGTATGGTTTATGAGAAGACAGTTTTATTCCACGATATGGATGTTCTCGTATATGCAATGAAACGAGCAGGAGAGTGAAGTAACGATCTGCTCGTTTTATTTTATTATACATGTTTTCGATTTTCAGTATGGCTTGAAATAAGAAGAAGTGCAGCTTCATCACCAATATTACGAACGATATGTGGTACACATGCGCTCCAAGAAAACGAATCTCCTTCTTCTACAATGGCAATATCTTCTCCGTGTTGTACTTGTAATTTTCCGCGTAAGACAAGATGACATTCTTCACCTTCATGAGCATTTGGTGTGTTTTCTTTCGGAAAGCCGACAGGAATTTCTACTAATGATAAACGCAGTCCGCCTTGCTCGGCTACATGTTCAATTTTTTGTTGATCTTTTCCGTAAATACTATATTTCCGTTCTTCTTTTTTTACAATTTTCATCCGATCTTTTTGCTCCAACAATAAATAAGGAAGAGGAACATTTAAAAAATGAGCGATTGTTTCGAGAGTAAGAATAGATGGAGATGTTTTATTGTTTTCCACTTGACTCATAAATCCTTTAGAAAGCCCTGTTCCTTCACAAATTTGCGCAATTGTAATTCCTCTGCGCTGGCGAATTTCACGTATTGTCGAACCGATATTCATAATGACCCTGCTCCTTTTTATTAACAGATAGTTGTATCATAGCAAATCTTTTTTATATTTTCTCAATAAAAATAAATTGACGGATAAAAATTTTTAGTGTATGTTTTGTAATGTTAATAAAAGTTTTGTATTACAAAACAAAAAGGAGAGAAAAGATGAATCAATATATTGGTAATTTAATTATTCGAGTTGTATTAGGAATTATATTTTTTGCTCATGGTTTAAAGAAATTTCAAGCAGGAATCGATAATATTGCAGGTTGGTTTACAAGTATTGGTTTACCAGGTGGTCTTGCGTATGGTGTTGCAACAGTAGAAGTAGTTGGCGGTGCGTTATTAATTATCGGTTTAGGTGTAAGATACGTAGGATTATTATTTGCACTTATTTTAGTTGGAGCAATTATAAAGGTAAACGGACCGTTTGGTTTATTAGGAGATGGAAAACATCCTGGATATGAATTAGACTTAGCGTTATTAACAATGGGTCTGTATTTATTTGTTGTAAAAGCAGAAGGGTTTGTAGATCGTTTCTTAAAAGCTACGATTTTGAAGAAAGACTAATGTAACATAAAATGAAAGGAACCAGCAGAAAAGTTTCTGTCTGGTTCACTGTAATTTATCTTATAATCGCTTTTTCATTTTGTAAAAACATCTCATCAAACTGCTTTGCCATTTCAAAATCGAGTTTTGTTAATCCTTTTGCATTCCATGATGACAATGTAATAATCACTGCTTTATATTGGATAAGGATAAATGGATGGTGATTGCGTTCTTCTGATAGTTTGGCTGCTTCAGAAACAAATTCTACACCTTTTAAGTAGTCGGAGAACATGTATTTTCGTTCAATCCATTTTTTGTCTTTTACTGTCCATTTATCCAACTTCATTAACTCTTCTTGTACCTCTTCATTGGTTAGTCGTTGCATTATTTGTCACATCCTTTATGGGAAGTAAGGCAAGTCCATTATTGATTAAACGCTGCACAGCTTCATTATCTGTAAAGGATGAAAGTTGTTGGAACAATGTTGCACGTTCTGGCTTCTCCACTTTATATTCTTGTAACAACTCTAAAATTTCAAGGCGCAGTAACCATTCTTTTTTATAAAATCGTTCTAGTACGTGATAAATCGCGACAAGCTGTTCTATGTGCTGTTCATGTAGTAAACCTTCACCACGAATGTTACGAACTGCTTCGTACATGTTTTCTAGTTCTGATTGAATACGCGGTGTAGGTGTTGCTTCTTCTTCGTCATCCGCCTGGAAGAATGCTGCTGGATCTGCTGCCCCGGGGAATACAGAAGTAATAGCCGAACCAATTGCCATGTCAAATGTACCCCATGATGCATCAAATAATAAGCGGTCTTTTAGCGTTACTGTACAGTTTGTAAACGAAATGACAGCGACTTTTTCTTTATTTCTAATCATATCACTTACTAGTCCTATTACATGTACACCACTTTTAAAAATAAGCTCAGCCTTATTACCAATAACGATTCCTAATGTGCGTAATTCTTCATCAGTACAAGACTCTAATGCGATATCATTTTGTAATAAGCCAATTGGTGTACCGAAACCGTCTTGATGTGCAGCTGTAGAATGATTTTGTAATTGTGTATGGTGAATTGCTAATGCCGTCGGGCTATTTGTTTTCATATAAATTGCTTCGCCGTTTTTATTTTTTACGATTTCAGCGAGCGTACCTGTAATTTGTAATCCGCTGTTTAGCTCTACTGTTGCTGTATTTTCAGAGCGCAGTGCTTTATCTAAACTTTCTGTACCGCCTAATTTGAATGCCATTGTTTCTGAGAATGCTTCAAGGGAGTCAATAAGCTCTTCAAACGATTGACAAACAAACAGTTGCGGTTGCATTTTCGTTACATCATAAGTTGTTTGAATACATGCTTCAATAGAGAAAGGTACTTTTTTGACTGCATCAGTTAAACAATGCTTACTTTCACCAACAGAGGAAAGGAGACCGGCACCGTAAATTTTCGGGTTTTGTAGATCCCCAATTAGCCCGTATTCTACTGTCCACCAGAATAGACGCGAAATTTGTTCTGCTTCTGATAGACCGGAAATATGTTTTTGTTTTTCTTCCACTTCTTTTTCTGCTGCTATAACTTCTTCTGGTGTAGACGTCCGGCTTTCTTTTACAATCGTTAATTGGCGAACTGCTTCAAATAATTCGTGTTCTTCTTTTGTCGAGAAAGCCTTTGCTCCAATCTTCCCAAATAATTTCACGTACTTTGCATATGTAGGATCAAGTAAGATTGGAGCATGACCAGCAGCTTCATGAACGATATCCGGAGCGGGTGTATATTCAATATTTTCTACTTTGCGAATATCTGTCGCAATGGGCAAAAGCCCGTGTCCTTGGAAATCAAAGAATGCGACGCCAGGAATCAATCCGTCAATTGTCACAGCACCCCAACCGCTTGGTGCCAAACAATCATTCATTTCTTCTACTTTTGGAATGGCATCTATGTTAATCCCGGAAGATTGCAATCCATTTACATACGCTGGATGTGCAACGTCTTTTAAAAAGTTATGATTTTGTCTCATAATGTAGCGCCATACAGCATGATCAACTGGTGTGTATTGATCGTAATGCTGCTTTGATACATACGGTTTTAAATGTGATGGAATTTCTGTTTTTTTAGTCATATATACATCCTCCTTTTAAGTGAAAAAATAAGATGTTACATGTGGTATACGCGCAGCTCCTTTCAGAATAATGTAAGCGCTTTTAATTTTATCACAAGATTCCGAATTATTTAATATTTCTTTTGGCATAAACAAAAAAATCCTTATCGGAAATCCGATAGGGATGATAACAAGGGCGCTACTGCCTATTTGTAAACGGAAATTAAGAGGGACAAAAAGGGTCTGAAATACTACAACTTGTTATAAAATCTTCGCCATATAATATTCATTTCTTGGCTGTCCATCAACAATTACACCGTGCACAGCTTCACCTTCAATCACAAACCCCATCTTTTTATATAACGCAATGGCTATTTCGTTATGAGACATGACTGTTAATTCTAGACGCAGTAATTGTTGGGTGCGGGCCCACTGTTCAATTTCATGTAGTAATTGTTTGCCGATTCCTTGACCTGCATACTCTTGAAGCACGCCAATGACTAAATATGCAGCGTGTTGCTTTCGCTTTACTCCGCCGCCGCGAGCGATTATATATCCAACAAGTTGCTCATCTTTCTCAGCTACTAGAAGTGTTGAATTATATGGAGAGAGAAGAGATTGAATCATAGATTTTTGCTTCTCAATCGTAAAGTTTCGCTCATTAGGCTCAAATAACAAAAAATTTGTTTCTTGATCAATTGTTTGACATAGTTTCAAAAAAGGAGCTGCATCTGCTTCTGTAATTTCACGAATCATTGTTACCACTCATTTCTATTTTTATGTAACGTATTACATTCGTTGTATAGATGGTAAACTCCTGTAAGAATGGAACGATCTTACTATGTTTCCCCCTGAAATTTATATATACGTTGCTCCTCTCTTTTACATAAAGAGAGGATTTTTTTGTAAAGAGGAGAAGGATAACAGTGAAGAAGAGAGTTCATTTCAATACGAGAAAGGGATTTTCATATGAATCTTATTTTTGTAAGGCACGGAGAAGGCGAGCATACAAACAATCTGCCAGATAGTTTGCGAATAGAGCATCCATCCCTGACTAATAAGGGGAGAGAGCAGGCATTAGCGCTACGAGAAAAACTTCCTTTACGTGAGAATGATATATTGATTGCAAGTCCGGCAGTCCGAACATTACAGACAGCTGCGCTATGGAGTGAGCAAGTTGCTTGTAGGAGAGTTGTTCATCCGTATATTTCATCACGTATTTTCCCATATCGAGAAGGAGCAAGAACGTTGCCTTGTGACAAGATGTTAAGTCAGAAGAGCATTCAGCAATTATTTCCGCAATTTTCATTAGTAGAAGAACGGAATGAAGAGTTATGGAGAAATGGGATTAATACGATTGCAGAAGCTGCATTTTGTAAGGCTGCTAGTAGCTTCATAGAATGGTGTAAAACGTTAGAAACTTCACGTGTAGTTATTGTTTCTCATGATGGAACGATTACAGCATATAGGCAATATATGATGAAACAAGTGTTAACAAGGGAAGATTTTTTAGAGGAAACAGGGATGTATGAAATTCAATTATGGTAGAAATACATGTTGTATGAACAAGAGTAGATAACGGTGTTTTATCCTCTCTAAGGGGGAGTAAGACCTCAACCTCAAAATACATCTAAAAATATGCTTTTTCATAGAACAAGAACATTTCATATTGAGAAAATAATTTTTTATAAATAGTAATGAAAATCAATATCATTTATGTTATTATAGGTTCAAGTTTTTATTTGCAAATAAAAGTAGTTATATAACGTACGTTTAAAGTATTTTGTCAAAATTGATAAAAAGCATTCATAATGAATTTTATTGTATTCATGTAATTTATTTAATCACAAAAATTAGGAGGAATGTATGGTTATTCAGTTTTTAAGAGAGAACAAAGCAGTGTCCTTTTTACTAGCAGCAGTGCGTATTTATATTGGATATACGTGGCTTATGGCAGGGATGAAAAAGCTAACAGGTGGTGGATTTGACGCAACAGGTTATTTAAAAGGAGCAATTGAAAAAGCATCAGGAGCTCAGCCAGCAGTGCAATCATGGTGGGCATCCTTTTTAAAAGAAGTAGCAATTCCAAATGTAGAGCTATTTAATTTTTTAGTTACATGGGGAGAAATTTTAGTTGGAATAGGATTAATTGTTGGTTGTTTAACGAAAACAGCTGTATTTTTTGGCCTTTTAATGAACTTTTCCTATATGTTTAGTGGGTCAACGGGCGTGAATCCACAATTAGTAATTTTGTCTATGTTGATTCTAGTTGCAGGTTATAATGCTGGCAAATTTGGTGTAGATGGATTTATTTTATCAAAAATTTTCAATAAAAAATCACGCAATTATAAAAATCAAGCTGCTTAGTGTATAAAAGGGGTATCTCATCATGAGATACCCCTTTTAAGGAATTTGAGGTGATTGTCTGCGAAAAATTACGACTTAGTAGGATGCTTCTTGAAAAACTCATCAACATACTGTATAAACTCTTTCGGCTGTTGACGAAATGGTGCATGTTCGCCTTCTTCGATAATATGAAATGTACTGTTTTTTAAGAATTGATGATACGTTTCGCCTTTTTGCCAGGAAACGCTTTGATCATGTCTTCCCCAAATAAGTAACGTTGGTAGTTGGATTTCATCAGCGTTAATGCGTAAACGGCGCGGCCACATTTTACCCAGCTCATCATGATGTGCTGTATCTTCACGTTTATTCTTTACCTCTTCCTCGCGAAATTCTTTCGGAGTAGAGACTGTACTTAAATCATTTGATAATTTTGGCTTTGGAGATCCTTTCCCGTGCTGTAAAGTTTCTGCACCTATGGCGTCCGTTAAAATAAGGTGAGTTACTGCATCAGGATACAAGTATGTTAAATTTAAAGAAATTTCTCCGCCCATAGAGTGTCCTAATATAGCGAATGTATCATAGCCTAATTTTTTCATTAATTTATAATATAAGTTTGCTTGGTTTGGAAAGGAGTAGCGAAAATCCATCGGCTTTGAAGAATGGCCGAAGCCTAAAATATCGACAGCGATAACGGTATGATTTTTTGCTAAATCGGGATAAATATCACTAAATCCATTTGATGAACCTCCAAAGCCATGAAGCATAAGTAAAGGAGGTTTATTTTTCCCGATTTGTTTGAAGTAAATGGTTTGTCCATCAATTTCAATCATTTTTTCTTTTGTCTCTAGTTTTGTTTCAATTGTTTCTTTTACTTGCGTTGCTTTTTCTGTTTGTTTTTCGATTGTACTGCAGCTCGATAATGTTGTGAGAACAAAGCAGCTGAGCATGTAAAGCTTCCATCGTTTCAAAATGGTTTCCCCTTTCTAGCATAGTGCTGCATCCATCATAGTAAATATAAAATCGCGCTTACCAGGGAGATTTTCTCCGTTTTTTATCATGAAAGGAGAAAGCAGCGTTTCTTCAAACTCAAATGATAGCAGTTTATCTCTAAAGCTTTTTTGTGTATGTGGAACATCGATACGAACAGTTCCATTCCATTGGTTACATATGGATAGCAGTAAATGCAAGGCATCCTCTTCATTGCTAGCGATAAGGGGAGTAACAGATAAGGTATCTCCTTTTCGGATACATAATGCGAAAGCTTCGAGTCTATCATTTTTTTCGATTTTTAATGCAATGTGTGCTCTATGTAACAGTATTGAATACAGCTTAGAACGATGAGCGCCGCTTGCTATGTAATCGAATTGAATGAGTGTATTAAGGTCCTGATTTGTGATTGTACGAGTAGCAAAGGAACCGAATTTTGTTGTTGTTTTATTTCGTTCAAATCGATGAATAGAAGTAACTGTATGAAATCCATATGCATGATATAAAGGCGCGCCAGCATCCGTTGCAATGAGTGTAACAGGTTGTAATGGCGGAGAATTTTTCATACAAATATCTAGCAAAGAACGCCCTAATCCTCTGCGCTGAAAATCTGGATGGACAATAAGCATACCAAGAGAAGTAAATCCTGTTTTATATGGAAAAACAGCAATACAAGAGACGAGCTGACCTTCGTTATCATGACCAAATAAAGTACCGACAGAAAGGTATGTCTCGAATTGCTCCTTCATAAATGACATATCGTGTAACCATCCTACAGCATCACAAAGAGATAATAGCTGTGATATATCAGATCTATTTAATATTTTTACTTCCATATATTATCCCCCTTAAATTTCCATATGCTAATCCATTTTAGCATATGCATTCAAAACATTCAGTTTGACATGAAAAAAATAATGTTAGGTCAAGAAATAAAACGACAAAGAAATGCACATTGTAACGATAATCATCAACAATTAACAAAACATTTACATTTTTCTCATTTTACCTTAACAGTTTTCTATTACATTGGGTAATGGGAATTGAATTAATAATTTAGGGGGGACTTATAAAGTGAAAAAATTTATGAAGAAAGCATGGCCATTTGCAGTTGTTTCATCGTTAGCACTTACTTCAATTGTTACATGGAATATGACACGTTCAGATGTTATTAAAGCAGACGAAAAAGAGAATGATACAAAGATTAAAAATGTAATTGTCTTAATAGGGGATGGTATGGGACCTTCTTATATGACAGCACATCGTTATATGAAAGATAACCCAAAAACATTTGAGATGGAGCAAACGGAATTTGATAAACACCTTGTAGGAACACAAGTTACATATCCAGAAGATGAGCATCAAAATATTACAGACTCAGCTTCTGCTGCTACTGCAATGTCATCAGGGATTAAAACATATAATGCAGCTATAGCAGTGGATAATGACAAAACAAACGTAAAGACAGTACTAGAGCAAGCGAAAGAACGCGGGAAATCTACAGGTTTAGTTGCAACTTCTGAAATTACGCATGCAACACCAGCGGCTTTCGGTGCACATGATGTTAGTAGGAAAAATATGGATGCAATTGCAAATGATTACTTCGATGAAAAAATTAATGGTAAGCATAAAGTAGACGTTCTTCTTGGCGGCGGTGTAAATAACTTTGTAAGAAAAGATCGCAATCTTACAGAAGAATTTAAAAAAGATGGTTATAGCTATGTAACAGATCGTCAGCAATTATTAAATGATAAGAGTGACCAAATTCTTGGTTTATTTGCACCAGGCGGTTTTGATAAAATGATTGATCGCAATGATAAAGCGCCTTCTTTAGCAGAAATGACGAACGCGGCAATTGAGCGCTTAAATAAAAACAAAAATGGTTTCTTCTTAATGGTAGAGGGTAGCCAAATTGACTGGGCTGGTCATGATAATGATGTTGTCGCAGCGATGAGTGAAATGGAAGACTTTGAAAGAGCATTTAAGGCAGCAATTGAGTTTGCGAAAAAAGATAAACATACATTAGTTGTAGCAACTGCTGACCATTCTACTGGCGGCTTCTCTCTTGGAACAAAAGGTGAGTACAATTTTGATGTAAAACCAATTAAAGCAGCAAAACGTACACCTGACTTTATGGCGGCTGAAATTGCTAAAGGGGCAAATGTTGAAGAAACATTGAAAAAGTATATTGATTTAGAATTAACACCAGAAGAAATGAAGTCTGTAAATGATGTTGCACCGTCAAAAGATGTAACAAAAATTGATAATGCAATTGAAGCGATCTTTAACAAGCGCTCTTATACAGGATGGACAACAGATGGTCATACTGGTGAAGATGTTGGTGTCTATGCATTTGGACCAGGAAAATATTTATTTGCTGGCGTTCAAGAAAATACAAACTTAGCAAAACGTGTATTTGATATTGTTGGCGGCGGTGACCCAAATAAAGGTAAACGCTAATATGGAGAAAAAGCGGGGCTGCTTTGCCTTGCTTTTTCTTTTTCAGTTTGGAGGGGAGATATATGAAACGAGTACTAAAAAAATTGGGGATTGTAGGAATCATGAGTCTTCAATTATGCGGATGCAGTTCACAAGAAAAAGTGCAAAACGATACAATGAAAAAGGAAGAAACGGTATATAAAGAAGAGAAAAATAAAAAGATGACAAAGCCTATACCGGAGAAAGAAGAACAAACAATTAAAAAGTTAATAGACTCATATATTCAAACAATAAATGAGAAAAACTTTGAGGGGCATATGGCACTTTTTTCGACAAAGTCATTAGGGTTAGAGGATACAAAAGCCCAAAAACAAGCAGAGTTTAAAAATAAGAATAAAAAAATCGACCTATTGGATTTTCATGTAGAAAATTTTGAAGGAGAGTATGCTGTTGTAGAAACAAAAGAGAAAGTAGAATCTGGTCAAAAGAAAGTGCGTTACACCGTAGGGAAAGAAAATGATGTATGGAAGATAGAAGATGTGCGTGTGATTGAGGAAGGATAAAAAGAAGTTCTCTAAAATAGAGAACTTCTTTTACACAGGTAATAAAATGCGCTCTGAACACGCTCCAATTTCATCAATATCTTGGCGGATAGATGCCATCTTATCATCAAGTTCTTCAGCTTTCATGGCAGCATCATGTAATTCGTTTTTTAAATACTCAGGGATATTTCCTTCATATTTATAATACATTTTATGTTCTAAACTTGCCCAGAAATCCATTGCTAACGTTCGTAATTGAATCTCCGCAAAAACATCTTGTGTTCCTGAATTTAATGCTAATGGGTACTTAATAATCATATGGAGACTTTTATAGCCGTTTGGTTTTGGTACTTTAATATAATCTTTAACTTCTACGATTTCCATATCTGTTCGTTTTTCTATCAATTTTCTTAAATAATAAATATCTTCCACGAAACAACATGTAATTCGAATACCGATAATATCGAATAAATGTTGTTGGGCGTTTTCGACAGTTGGTGCTAAGTTTTTTCGTTCTAGCTTTTTGATAATACTTTTTGGTTGTTTTAATCGTGTTTTTATATGTTCAAACGGGTTGTAGTCTTCTAGAAACTGCGCTTCCCGGTTCATAATTTCGAATTTTGTTTTCAGTTCTTCAAGAGCAAATGTATAAGGTAATACAAATGCTTTCCAGTAATTAACTGTTGTTTGGTTAAACTCCATTTTATACACACCTTTTTCGTATTTGGAAAGTAAGGTTGCTTAAACTAAATACCAAATCATATAGGCACATGCTGCGAATGATGAGATCATAAAGCGATAACGTGTTTTCATTAGATTTTCCTCCTTTATATGTGGGATTTATTGTATGTAAAATCTGTACACTCTTTATACTAATTGATTGATGTGAATTCCGTATGAACAAATTGTTTCAGTTTGTTGTCTTTTTTGTATTCTCTTTAGTTGGTCCGCAAAATGGTAAAGACAAAATGGTTTTGTGGGGTTCCGGTATAGTGCTAATAGTGATTATGATATTTTTTGTAATGGGAACTTTTTTTTGGAATCAGCCATAATTTCATAAATTCCTACTAATCCCATTTATACAAAATAAAGATAATTTCGTGTAATATGAAATAGATATATTTTTTGTCATAGGAGGGGGATATGATGAATCAAGTAGATAGAAAGAGAGTGCAACAGGTAGCACATATTCTTGAAATTCCATATGATTATAAACTTGTTGTTGATGATGGAAAAGTAAATGAAGATGTTCATTTATTATGGTGGGAGAAACAGGAGAATCCTGAAGAATACATTCAAGTCTGTTTACAAAAAGAAACAGGAGAGTTAATGGAATTATCCATACATAAAGAGTGTGCCCCAAAGCAGCTAAGTGTAAGTAAAGAGCAAGGAAAAAGCATTGCGGATGCATTCTTGCAGCAACATGCATCGCATACATATAAAGAATGTACAGCTATTTATATGAATGAAAGAAAAGAGAGTGTTTTTATTGAATATAGGCAGGAAGTAAATGGGTATTCGTTGCCTCGAACAGGTTGTGTAGTTGAAGTTGATGTAGATGGGAGTGTTATTAAATTTAGAAACGAGGGCATAAAGGAAAAACCATTGTGGCCGTGTTCTATTGTAGAGAAAGAAGTTGTTACAAAGCAGTTGAAGCAAAGACAGAGTATGGAGCCTATCTTTATACATCTCTCTAATTCGTTGTTTGAATGGGAGGATGGTGAAATAGAAGAAGGTTATTATCTTGTATATGAACCGATTCCTTCACATGCTTTTATTCATGTACATACTGGGGAAGACTTGCATGATCATAGTCATTATGTGATTGAAACAAGGGAATTGCCAGCTTTAAGTGAGAAACCACAACTGGAAGTAAATATTGATCATTTATTTCATATTGATAAAAACGTCATGAAGAAAGTACTTGAAGAAGAGGGGGAAACAGAGAAGACAATTGTTTGGGCAAAGTTACCAGATAAACAAGGTGATACAGAAGAATCTGACAAATCTTTCGATGCGTACTGGAAGCAACATTTTCATATGTTGCAGTATGAAACGTCAATTATCGTGAAAATAGATAAAGAAACAAATGAATTGCTTGAATATTATGAGCAAGGAAGTCACGGAGGAAAACCTGTATTAACTCGTGAACAATGTTTTGCAAAAGCACTACAATTTTTAGGAAAGGCATTTCCAAATTACGAACAATATCTTCGGGTTTGGAGCAATCAAGATGATCGGAATGAGGAAGATCCAGGACACTTTTATTTTTACGTATATGTAAATGGTATTCGGATAGAAGGTGAGTTGGTGCGCGTCGTTGTGGATGGAGAAACCGGCCGAATAAGAACGTATAGTGGTACATCGCAAAGTCTTATTCAAAAGCTGCTCACTTATGACAAGGTAGTGAAAGTGAGTAAAGAGCAAGCGTTAGAGCGGTATTGTCAATCGCTTCGTGCAGAATTAAGGTGGTTTGAAGAAGGTGAACAAGAGCCTTCTCAGTATCAACTTATTTATAGCCAAACAACGGCAGAAATCAATGAGAAATATAATGGAGATTATAGCGATAGACGAGAAATTCGCTATATAGATGCGAGTACGGGAAAAGCAATTTGGCGGAAAGTTTGAAATGATTGTATCTAGAAAATGAATAAACAAAAAACAAACTATTAAGGAATGTTTTTCGCCTTGTCCATAAAGCTGTACAGACACAAACAATCACTCGCCCACATACAAATAGTAAAGACCACTATTTTTGCGGGGGTGAAGAGGTTGAGTCTGTTCGCCGCAATTGGATATATGATTCATGAAATGTTTGTTTTCGTATCGTATGTCAAAAATAATGCATTTCCACAGCCGTTGTCGCCTGATGAGGAAAGGAAGTACTTAGAGCTTATGGAGCAAGGGGATGCGCATGCAAGAAATCTCCTCATCGAGCATAATTTACGTCTTGTGGCACATATTGTGAAGAAATTTGAAAATACAGGAGAAGATGCAGAAGATTTGATTTCCATTGGCACGATAGGTTTAATTAAGGCAATTGAAAGCTATTCACAAGGAAAAGGAACGAAACTAGCAACATATGCGGCTCGTTGCATTGAAAATGAAATTTTAATGCATTTACGTGTATTAAAGAAAACGAAAAAAGACGTTTCTCTTCATGACCCAATTGGACAGGACAAGGAAGGGAATGAGATTTCCTTAATCGATATTTTAAAATCAGAATCAGAAGATGTAATTGATACGATTCAACTGAGTATGGAGCTTGAGAAAATTAAAGAGTATATCGACATATTAGATGAACGGGAAAAAGAAGTGATTGTAAACCGATTTGGTCTTGGTATGGAGAAAGAAAAAACGCAGCGGGAGATTGCGAAAGCACTTGGTATATCGCGGAGCTATGTATCACGTATCGAGAAGCGGGCATTAATGAAGATGTTTCATGAATTTGTTCGTGCGGAGAAGGAAAAGAAAGGGAAACATTAAAGAAGAAAAGTGCTTGCTTTTATTCGAAAGCAGGCACTTTTCTTCTTTAAATAAAATGAAGCTTCTATGATAAATCTATGTTCACGGTTGAAAATGATGGGTTCTATCTGTAATATTAAAAGGTGCTAATAATTTATGATATAGAAACAAGAATAGGAAAAACTATATGTAAGGGTCTTATTCCAACATTATATATCATAGTAGGGGGTTTCGCAGTTTGCGACGTACGTTATATCGATTATTGATTGAACTTACAAACGGTCGTTTTACGTCCTATATATTGCGTAAATTTGCACAGTCTCGTTTAAGCTCAACTATTATTCCATCTTATGCGAAAGTATTTCAAATTAAACAAGATGAGATGGAGAAGGATTTAAAAGAGTATCGAACGCTTCATGAATTATTTACGCGTAAATTAAAAGAGGGTAAACGATCAATTGATACAGAAGAGTCTACTATTGTGAGTCCGGTTGATGGCGTTTTTGCAGATCATGGTCCCATTAATGAGGCAAAAATGTTTGAAATCAAAGGAAAGCAGTATTCTATTGTAGACATGCTTGGTACGGACGAAAGGGCAACGCGTTACGCAGGTGGTACATACATGGTTATTTATTTAAGCCCAAGCCACTACCATCGTATTCACAGTCCACTTTCTGGTACAGTGACAGAGCGCTTTGTACTTGGAAGGAAGTCATATCCTGTTAATGCAGCAGGTATGAAATATGGAAAAGATACGTTATCTAAAAACTATCGATCTGTAACAGAGATAGAGAGCAAAGGCGAGCGGATGGCGCTTGTTAAAGTAGGTGCAATGTTTGTGAATAGTATTGAACTGTTGCATGAGAGAGAAACTATGCAAAAGGGTGAAGAGATGGCCTATTTTACATTTGGCTCCACAGTCGTGCTATTATTTGAAAAAGGTATGGTTGAAGTCGTTCAATCATTAGCTAGTGGACAAGAGGTTCGTGTTGGTGAGAAAGTTGCAACTCGATTATAAAAGAGCCGTCTTATAAGATGGCTCTTTTTACAGGTGAAGCAGTATCTATTTCTGGCATAATAGGCAGTAAGTCTTTAGGGAATCTCGTTCAACTAATCATAAGCGGTTAAATGCCACCTATGGAAGTTTTACTGTATATATACTCAAGACGATTTTAAAAGCTTGTCCTCTAATGAGCGTCTAATAATTTCTTGTTTAATAAGTAAAATGAAGTCAGGATTTAATTTTAGCTCTTTTGCTTTATAATAAGACTCGGTGAGTAATTCAGTAGATAACTGTTCCATATGTTTCGCCGTCAAGGCGGTTCACCTCCTGCGAAAAAGGAAATTTGTCTCATTTAATGTACCAAAAATTGTCTTATGTCACAATCTGTTGATTATCCACATTCTGTAGTGGATAAGATGTGTAAAAATTGTTGATAATTTCCGAATTCCCTGAATTTAACAGGTGGGAAATTGTGTACAAGTTTATCCACAGATGCATAATCGAAAAATGCTGTCGAAAAATTTTATCTAACTTTAACAGACAGTAACTGTTAGATGATTTATCACGCTCTTACAGAAAATTACGAGAAGAATGACTTTCTGTAAGAGCCCGATAAGTTCAACTAACCAATTTGAGAGAAAATCACTCTCAAATTGGAAGTTGAACTTTACAAAACTCCTCAAAGAGGTGAAAGATATTGAGTTTATTTTTACCGAATGAATATGTGAAAAACGTGTATCATATTCAACCTGAAGAATTAAAAAACCGAGGCATAAAAGGAATTATTACTGATCTAGATAATACCTTGATTGAATGGGATCGTCCGAATGCGACACCGCAATTGGAAGAATGGTTTGCAAAAATGAAGGAACACGGCATTCAAGTGACAGTTGTTTCGAATAATAACGAACAACGTGTAAAAGATTTTGCTGATCCACTTGGTATTCCGTTTATTCATAGTGCACGTAAGCCACTTGTTCGTGCTTTTAAACGAGCACTAACGAAAATGAATCTACGTGCGGAAGAAGTAGTTGTGATTGGAGATCAAGTATTAACAGATGTGCTTGGAGGTAATCGTGTTGGATTGCATACGATTTTAGTTGTTCCAGTTGCAAAAACAGATGGATTTATGACTCGTTTTAATCGAAAGATTGAGCGTAGAATTATGCGTAACATGAAGAAAAAAGGTTTAATTAATTGGGAGGAATAAAGTTTGACTGAGACATTTAAATGTATTGGATGCGGCGTTGCCATCCAAACAGAAAATAAAAATGAAGTTGGTTATGCACCCGCTTCTTCGTTAGAGAAAGAACATATCATTTGTCAGCGTTGTTTTCGCTTAAAGCATTACAATGAAATTCAAGATGTGTCATTAACAGATGATGATTTTTTACGCATTTTAAATGGAATTGGACAATCTGATGCATTAGTTGTTAAAATTGTTGATATTTTTGACTTTAGTGGAAGCTGGCTTCCGGGTCTGCATCGCTTTGTTGGAAATAATAAAGTACTTCTTGTCGGTAACAAAGCAGATTTAATTCCCAAATCAGTAAAGAAGGAAAAGCTTACACATTGGATGCGCTATAGTGCAAAGCAACTTGGCTTAAAGCCGGAAGATGTTTTCTTAATTAGTGCTGCAAAAGGTCAAGGTATTGAAGAGCTTGCAAGTGCAATTGAACAATATCGTAATGGAAAAGATGTTTATGTGGTTGGATGTACAAACGTTGGGAAATCCACGTTTATTAACCGTATTATTAAAACGTTTAGTGAGGAAACGGAAAATGTTATTACAACATCACATTTCCCAGGTACAACACTGGACTTAATTGATATTCCACTTGATGAAGCTTCATCTTTATATGATACACCAGGTATTATTAATCATCATCAAATGGCACATTACGTTGGGAAACAAAGCTTAAAAATAATTACGCCAACAAAAGAAATTAAGCCGATGGTCTTTCAACTTAATGAAGAACAAACGTTATTCTTCGGTGGATTAGCACGATTTGATTATATAAGTGGTGGTCGTCGCGCGTTTACTTGTCATTTATCTAATCGTCTTACGATTCATCGTACAAAGCTTGAAAAAGCAGATGCATTGTATGAAAAGCATGCTGGGGAATTATTAAATCCGCCAACACCGGAAGAACTTGAGAACATGCCAGAGCTTGTAAAGTATGAGTTTACCATTCATGAACCGAAAACAGATGTTGTATTTTCAGGTTTAGGGTGGGTAACAGTGAATGAAGCTGGTGCAAAAATTGCAGCGCATGTACCAAAAGGAGTTAGTGTTTCATTACGTAAATCTTTAATTTAAAGTGGTGAGGACTTGTGAAACAATTATATGGTGTAATTGGAAATCCAATTGGACATTCCTTATCACCGCTTATGCATAATGATGCATTTGCCCATTTAGAAATGGATGCACATTATCATGCTTTTCTCGTTCAAGAGAGTGAATTAGGCGAAGCAGTGAAAGGATTGAAGGCACTTGGAGTTGTTGGATTTAATGTGACAACGCCGCACAAGGTTTCGATTATGAAGTATTTAGATGAAATTGATCCTTTGGCAGAACAAATCGGTGCGGTAAATACAGTGCTTCATAAAGAAGGAAAATTAATTGGCTATAATACAGATGGAATAGGGTATGTTCGTTCATTACAATCTATTAGTAAAGAGCCGTTAACGAACAAACGTATTTTACTGCTCGGAGCCGGCGGTGCGTGCCGTGCGATTTATTATTCACTTGCAGATGCTGGTGTGAAAGAGATCGACATTGCGAATCGTACAGTAGAGAAAGCAGAGCAGCTTATTACAGATTGTAGAAGTGAAGTCGTGTCTTCGGCGCTTTCTTTAGAAGAAGTAACAGATAAACAAGCACTGTATGATATTATCATCCATACAACGACAGTAGGGATGCATCCTCGTGTAGAAGATACACCGCTACGCATTCGAGATTTGAAAAAAGGAAGCATTGTGTCTGATATTATTTATAATCCGTTTGAAACGAAGTTATTGCAAGACGCGAAGGCGCATGGAGCGATTGTACAAAATGGCATTGATATGTTTGTCTTTCAAGGCGCACTTGCATTTGAAATTTGGACGGGACGTTTGCCGAATATAGAACGAATGAAACAAATAGTAATGAAAAAGCTTGGAGGCTAAATACATGTTAACAGGAAAACAAAAACGATTTTTACGTGCAGAGGCGCATCATTTAACGCCAATTTTTCAAGTTGGTAAAGGTGGCGTAAATGAAAATATGGTAAAACAAATTGCAGAAGCGCTAGAAGTACGCGAGTTGATAAAGGTGAGCGTACTGCAAAACTGCGAATTTGATCGCTATGAAGTAGCAGAAGAGCTTGCGGAAGGTGCAAAAGCTGAACTTGTACAGGTAATCGGAAGTACAATCGTTTTATATAAAGAATCAAAAGAAAATAAACGTATTGTGTTACCAAAAACAAAGTAACGATTTCTAAAAGTTAGTTGAACCAATCGAGTTCGTATAGGTGCCTCGTTTTTTTATGAATGAGAACTATCACCTATAAGGACAAGGTAAAGGGGCGTTTTCTTTGAAGAGAATCGGGATTATTGGCGGGACATTTGACCCGCCTCATAATGGACATTTGTTAATTGCAAATGAAGTGTATGATGCATTGGGACTTGATGAAATTTGGTTTCTACCAAATCAAATCCCCCCTCATAAACGAGATAAGGAAGTTACAAGTGTACGTAATCGTTTAGAAATGATTCATTTAGCAATTGAACAAGACATGCATTTCTCTACTTGTTTAGCGGAACTGGAACGAGAAGGTCCGTCATACACATATGACACTATGTTACAATTGACAAAGGAGCATCCAGACGTTCAATTTTATTTTATTATTGGCGGGGATATGGTTGAGTATTTACCAAAATGGTATAACATCGATGAATTGTTAAAGCTCGTTACGTTTGTCGGCGTTGCTCGTCCTGGTTATACACTTTCTACGCCTTATGACATTGTAACGGTAGAAATTCCGGAGTTTGCTGTCTCTTCTTCGCTTCTGCGCGAACGTTTTACAAAGAAGAAGACATGCAAATATTTACTTCCTAAAGGAGTACAGGAATACATTGAGAGGAATGAGCTATATGGATCGTAAACGAGCGCTTGAAATTGTGAAACACCAAATGCATGAAAAGCGTTATATTCATACAATTGGTGTTATGGAAACGGCTATCGAACTTGCAAAGCAATATGGTGTTGATGAAAAAAAGGCGGAAATGGCAGCGATTTTTCACGATTATGCAAAGTGTAGACCGATTTCAGAAATGGAAGAGATTATTAAGCGAGAAAATTTGCCAAAAGATTTATTGCTTTATAATAAAGAATTATGGCATGCGCCGGTCGGGGCATATTTAGTAGAACGAGAAGTCGGTATTACAGACACTGATATATTACAAGCTATTACGTATCATACAAGTGGACATGAACAGATGACGATGCTTGATAAAGTGATTTACGTGGCTGATTATATTGAACCTGGTCGTAAGTTTCCAGGCGTTGAAGAAGCACGGAAGTTAGCGCGAGAAGATCTTAATCAAGCGTTATTATATGCTTTAAAGCATACGATACAATTTTTAATGGAAAAGAATCAAACGATTTATCCATTAACATTCCAAACGTATAATGCAGTCATTAAGGAGGACCTTACGAAATGAAGGACAGAGAATTATTAGTATTGGCAGCGCGAGCAGCTGATGATAAAAGAGCAGAAGATATTGTTGTGTTGAATATGCAAGGAATTTCCCCGCTTGCTGATTATTTTGTAATTTGTCATGGTAACTCAGATAAACAAGTGCAAGCAATCGCTCGTGAAATTAAAGAACAAGCGCATGAAGTGCAAGTTGATGTAAAACGCATGGAAGGCTTTGAAGAGGCACGTTGGGTACTAGTTGATCTTGGTGATGTTGTTGTACACGTATTCCATAAAGATGAGCGTAATTATTATAATTTAGAACGTCTTTGGGGCGATGTACCGCGCGAAGATGTTACAGAAGAGTTAGGTCAATGAGATACGAACAATTTGCATTGTTATACGATGAGCTAATGAATGATGTCCCATATGAAAAATGGGTGGAATTTACGGAACAAAGCTTGGAGCAAATTGGTAAAACAGATGCGAAAATTCTCGATGTAGCCTGCGGAACAGGGAATGTTACGTTGCCTCTTGTGCAAAAAGGATACGATGTAACGGGAGTAGATTTATCAGAAGAAATGTTAACAATTGCTCAGCAAAAGTTAGGTGAAGAAGGACAATTTATTCCTTTTTATCAACAAGATATGCGTGAGTTAGATGTTCCAGGCGAGTTCGATTGTGTGACAATTTTTTGTGATTCTTTAAATTATGTATTAGAAGAAGAAGGTATCCAAGAGACGTTCAGGCGTGTGTATCATCATTTGCGTCCAGATGGTTTATTTTTATTTGATGTGCACTCTCTTTATAAAATTCATCATGTATTTCAAAATGAAACGTATACAATGAATGAAGATGAAGTTTCTCTCATTTGGAACTGTTTCCCAGGTGAAGAGCCAAACAGTGTGGAACATGATTTGACATTTTTTGTACGAGATGAAGAAGAGGATGTGTATCATCGGTTTGATGAATTGCATATGCAACGTACATATTCTGTTGAAGAACTGACGAAGTGGCTTGAAAAAGCTAGTTTTACTGTTCGTCGTGTGACAGGGGACTTCGAAAGAGTAGAAGTAACAGAACAAACAGAGCGTATTTTCTTTGTCGCTACAAAGAATGCATAATAAAAAAGCAACCGAGAATGGTTGCTTTTTTATTAGATAGCAAAAAATAAAATATTTTATGAAGGAATATAGTTGTTTTTGTCGTAAAAGATATATTAAAGTTTATTAAATTGCTGTTCTATGTGCTCTACATCCTCTTCGTACTTTTCATGTGTTCGTTTTAACACCTTGTTAAACATATCTCCAATATGTTCTTCTAAAATCCGAATCCCTTCTCCGGTTATACCGCCTTTTACGCAAACTTTCTCCTGTAAAGTCGGTAAGGTGAAAATTTGTTTTTCTAGCAGTTTTCCCATTCCGATAATCATTTCACTCGTTAAAACAGTAGCTTCTTCACGTGTAATATTTGTTTCCTCTACAGATGCGTCAATAAATCGTTGTAATAAATAGCTGAAAAATGCCGGGCCGCAGCTTGCGATATCAGATGCTACTCTCGTGATATTCTCCTCAATGATGATAGGTTTAGAGATTTTTTGAAACAAGTTCAATATGCGTCTTTGCCATTCTTGTGAGCAATTTTTCCCAAATGTGCATAGAGAGACTCCAGCTAATGCGCGATTTGTAATACTTGGAATAATGCGAGCAACGTGACAAGATACAATTGTTTCTAATTGCTCGGTAGATATGGGACTTGTAATGGAGATTAGACATTTATCATTGGTAAGAATCGAAGCATGTTTTGTCAAAACAGGATGTATGTCGAATGGTTTTACACAAATGAAAATCAGTTCAGAACGTTCGATTACTTCTTGAATTGTTTTTGCTATATGAATAGAAGGATACTTCTCTTTTATATGATATGCTTTTGCGAAAGTACGATTAATGATGGTAAGACACGAAGGTTTGACAGCGCGGGCTTCGATACATGCATCAATAAGTATATTCCCCATATTTCCTGTTCCTATTATTCCTATGTTCAATGTTTCATCCCCTCCTTCGTAACATCTTTCTCCTAAACAATATGAAGTTTATTTTGAATTTATGAATTAGAGGTGCAAAATGATGATGATGAATTTGCCAAGAAAGTGGTTCGTTTTGTTTGCAGCAATTGGTGTCATCAGTATTTTGTTTGTATGGCAAACAAAAGGTGGACAAGAACAATCGGCAGTGAAAGTGGAAGCGAATTCGAGGATGGAAGAAAGAAAGGAGAAAACAAAGGTAACAGAACCTAAATTGCAATCGAAAACGATCATTGTTGATACGAAAGGAGCTGTGCATCGTGAAGGGATATATGAATTACAAAGCGGAGCGCGGGTGAAAGATGCTGTTGAAAAGGCAGGAGGTTTTTTACCAGAAGCAGATGCAACAAAAGTAAATTTAGCGCAGCTTGTACAAGATCAAATGGTGATTTATGTGCCGAAAAAAGGAGAACAAATTGCCACTGTGAATGAAGCACCTTTGTCAGAAGGGAAAATACAAATAAACACAGCGACAAAGGACCAGCTTGAAAAAATATCGGGCATTGGTCCTAGAAAAGCAGAAAATATTATCAAGTATCGTGAGCAGCATGGCCCCTTTCAAAAAATTGAAGATTTATTAGAGGTCGATGGAATTGGTGAAAAATCGCTGGAAAAAATGAAAGATGAAATAATTGTTCATTAAATAAACATTGACGACTTTTTTCTTATTTCGCTACACTATAAACAGATTTTAAAAGTAGGTGAAGATAATGGAACGAGTTTCTTGGGATCAATATTTTATGACACAAAGTCATTTGTTATCACTTCGCAGCACGTGCACAAGGCTTGCGGTTGGTGCGACAATTGTGCGTGATAAACGTATTATTGCTGGTGGCTATAATGGGTCGATTGCCGGCGGTGTGCATTGTATAGATGAAGGTTGCTATGTGATCGATAATCATTGTGTGCGTACAATTCATGCAGAAATGAATGCGCTGCTGCAATGTGCGAAATTTGGTGCAAAAACAGATGGTGCGGAAATTTATGTCACGCATTTTCCATGTTTACATTGCTGTAAGGCAATTATTCAAAGTGGTGTTACAGCAGTGTATTATGCACAGGATTATAAAAATCATCCGTATGCACTTGAGTTGTTTGAGCAAGCAAATGTAAGAGTAAAACATGTTCCTCTTGCATTTGACGTAACAACATTAGAAGAACGACAGAAAATGCAGGAGCTAAAACAGCTTTTGTCTTCGTTACAAACTGACGAAGTGACGTTAGAACAGTTACAACAAGTATTACTGCGGGCAAAAAATATGGTATAAACCGTGAGGTGAGTGCGTGTTGCGCGGGCAATGGATTTGCGTTGCAATCTCAGTTATCTTTGGGATTGCAACAGCTTATTCCTCTTTTTTTATCGTTCCTTTTCTTATATTTGGTTGTTATTGTGTAGTTTGTTTTTTACGTACCTCTCTTCTGATGCTCTCCTTGATTATTCTCGTGTTTGGACTTACCTATGTATATGCAATCTATGTAGATGCGCAAAATGATTCTATGCTTTCTTTTCGGGAAACAGACGTAACAGGTACAATTCAAAGTACGCCGATTATAAATGGAAATCGCCTTTCTTTCCAGTTGCAACTGAACAATGATGAAACAGTCCAGTTGTTTTACAAAATCCCTTCTCGTGAATTAAAAGAAAAATTGAAGCAGTTGAACTCTGGTATGGTGTGTACGTTTACTGGTACTTTGAAAGAACCACCATCTCCTCGTAATTTTTATGCATTTGATTATAAGGATTATTTATATAAACAGTATATTCATGCTCTTTTTGAAGCGGAATCGATTTCGAATTGTATGCAAGAAGATATTTCGTTTGTTCATTGGTTATTTTCGATGCGACAAGCAGCCGTTTCTTATATAGGAGAGACCTTTTCTGGGCAGTCAGCAGCTTTTATGAATGCTTTATTGTTTGGTGATCGTCAATATATGACGTTTGAGGTAGAAGAACAGTATCAACAGTTTGGACTTGTTCATTTGTTGGCGATATCAGGATCACACATTGTTTTGTTAACCGCAATATGTTATTTTGTATCACTTCGAATTGGTGTAACGCGTGAAAGCACAACGATGCTTCTGCTTGTTTGTATTCCGTTATATATGTTTTTTGCAGGGGCTTCACCATCTGTTGTTCGGGCATCTATAGCAGCTGTTATTGTATTTGGAGCCCTTACGCGAGCAGTGCGGGTGTCTGGGATGGATGCTTTAAGTATGACATTAATCATCATGCTTTTTTATGATCCGTATGTATTATTTAACATTGGGTTCCAGTTTTCATTTGTTGGAAGCTTTTCTCTTTTGTTATCTTCATCACGTTTGCTAGCTAACGAAAACGGTATAGTGAAAAATTCTATATACCTTTCCGTTATTTCTCAATTAACAAGTACACCTATTTTGCTTTATCACTTCGGCTATGTTTCTCCTTACAGTATCCTTCTTAATATGATTTATGTCCCGTTTTTATCTTTACTTGTTTTACCGGTTTGTATTGTCATTCTTGTATGTCTTATATGTCTTCCAATTGTGTCTCAATGGTTAGCTAATCTGTTATCCCTATGCATACATGTTTCGAATGTGATGCTTCAAATGTGCGAAGCTTTACCGTTTGTACGTCTTACCTTTGGACAAACCCAGCCATTTCTCGTTGCTTTATATTGTATCAGTATTGTAACTGTTTTTTTATCATGGGAAGGGCTTATTTGGAGAAAATATCGCCTGTTGTTTCTATCGAGCTTTTTCTTTCTTAGTACATGCCACTATGCATTTCCATATGCAAATGCAAACGGAAGTGTTACTTATATTGATGTCGGACAAGGGGATGCCATTTTGATTCGCCTTCCATACAACCAAGGGACGTATTTAATTGATACGGGTGGAACGCTTCCGGTAAAGAAGGAAGAATGGCAGCAGAAAAAACATGAATTTTCTGTTGGACATGATATTCTCGTTCCTTTTTTACAAAAAGAGGGCGTGCGGATGATTGATAAGTTAATTGTGACACATGGAGATATGGATCACACGGGAGCAGTGCAAGAAATAATACAATCTATTGCGGTAAAAGAGGTTGTGTTAGGGAAAAAGATAAAACTCTCCTTACTTGAACAACAAATACAGCAGCTTGCTGCGCAAAAGAATGTACCTGTTCGAATTGTAGAAAAGGGAGATAGCTGGAAGGTGGGAGAAGCGGTGTTTTCAGTATTATCGCCGGAAGGAGAAGAAAAAGAGGATAATAATCAATCTATTGTACTTTGGACAAAAATAGGGGGATTAACATGGTTGTTTACGGGAGATTTAGAAGAAGTAGGTGAGAAACGCTTCATACAATGGTATCCAGAGCTGCGTGCAGACGTTTTAAAAGTTGGGCATCACGGTAGTAAAACGTCATCTTCTGGGCAGTTTTTAGATACTGTTCAGCCGACAAAAGTCATTATTTCTGTTGGAGAGAAAAATCGTTATGGTCATCCGCATATCGAAGTATTAGAACGTCTAACGGAGCGTGGAATTGAAGTGTGGAGAACGGATGAACAAGGGGCAATTTCTTATGTTTTCCGAGGAGAAACGGGAACGTTTCACAGTAAGTTAACATATGATGAAACACAGAAAAAAAGAAGACTGCCAAGTGCAGTCTTTAAGAACCGATAAATTTAACGACTGTTGCGATGATAAATAAAGTGGTAAAAAATCCGAATGAAACGATAAAGCCTACCCCTGAGTCGACAGCGTCATTACGCTTACTTTGAACGTTTTTTTCAAATTCATTCATCTTTGAATCCCTCCCAACATTCCACTTTAGTATAAAATATTGTCAGAAAAAAATCTACAATTTATCCCGTTATTCGTGGGCAGTAAGATCCTTTTTCAAGATTTTGAGAGCAGGGGACAACTGTTCATAAAAGCCTGATTGGTGCAATGCTTTTCCAAGTGTGTTAACAGTTGTCATTCATAGCCCGTAAGGTAGGTGCAAACAATAAGGTCAAGGTGGTCATCGTTATGAAATAAGATTCCCGGGGCTTATTTTGTAACGTTTTATATAGATCAAGGAACGGGTAGCTACCTGTTCCTTTGGACTTGTAAAACGGTAGCTGTCACATTACTATAAGTATATAAAGTGTTAGGGAGTAGGAAGTTACATGAGTGATATACATAAAAAAATAAAGAAAAAGCAATTCGCTTCGTTATATTTGTTATATGGAACGGAGGCGTATTTTATCAATGAAACGCTTCGGCTTTTAACATCAGTAGCGTTAGTTGAAGAGGATCGTGAGTTCAATGTCGTTACGTATGACTTGGAAGAAGTGTACATAGAGGAAGTTGTTGAGGACGCAAGAACGCTTCCTTTTTTTGGAGAACGTAAAATTATTGTTGTCAAATCACCGTTGTTTTTAACATCGCAAAAAGCAAAAATTGAGCAAAACGTCAAAGTGCTAGAAGAATATATTGCTGAACCTTCACCGTTTTCTATCCTTGTGTTTATTGCTCCGTTTGAAAAATTGGACGAGCGTAAAAAAGTTACGAAGCTTTTGAAAAAAACAGCGGATGTAGTAGAAGCAAATGCTATGCAAGTGCAAGATGTACGTAAATGGATTATAAGCCGCACGGAAGAAATGCATATTCAAATAGAAGAGGCGGCAGTTAGTTTACTATTAGAGCTTGTTGGAAGCAATGTAACGATGCTTGCTAAGGAAATGGATAAACTGACATTATATGTTGGAACAAGCGGTGAAATTACGGCAAAGCTTGTCGCAGAACTTGTTCCAAAGTCTGTTGAACAAAATGTATTTTCTTTAACAGAAAAGGTAGTGAAAAAAGATATCGCAGGTGCGATGCGTATTTTAGAAGGATTATTTACACAGCAAGAAGAGCCGATTAAACTGCTTGCGCTTCTTGTAAGTCAATTTCGTTTATTATATCAAGTGAAAGAACTTCAGCAGCGTGGTTATGGGCAAAATCAAATTGCATCGCATATTGGTGTGCATCCGTATCGTGTGAAGTTGGCTATGAATCAAACAAATTCTTTTTCCTTTGAAGCGTTAAAACGAGTAATTCACGAACTTGCTGAGGCAGATTATAATATGAAGACAGGAAGAATGGATAAACGTCTTGTGCTAGAATTTTTTCTCATGCGTTTAAATCATATTGAATAGTGGAAAAATGTTCATGTAGACAACTACATGAACATTTTTTTTGTAAATAAAAAACGACCCATACGGATCGTTTTTAAACGCCTTACGCGTTTACTTGTTTCGCTAAGCGAGATTTTTGACGAGCTGCAGCGTTTTGGTGGATAAGACCTTTACGAGCTGCTTTGTCAAGTTTTTTAGAAGCTACTTTGTATGCTTCTTTTGCTGTTTCAAGATCGTTATTGTTAACTAAAGCCTCTACAGTTTTAACAGCTGTACGCATGTCAGACTTGATAGAAGCGTTATGTGCACGACGCTCTTCGCTAAGTTTAGCACGTTTGATAGCAGATTTAATGTTTGCCATATCTTTCACCTCCCTGGTGCGATCGAGTGACTCGATTCTTACATAGAACAAGTGATATTCTATCAAACGGAGAAGAGAATTGCAATAGTGAGATCGATGAAATTTCAATATAGGAAAAGAATGTCTGAAAATAAATTGGGGAATTCTAATGAATATTTATTATAAATAGAGGAGGAGATTGTATGAGTGAACCGCTTGATTTAAGTAAATATGGGATTCGAACAGATCTTGCATTAGAAGCTCACCAAATGCTGCAAGAGAAGCAAGAAGAAAAAACAGCGATTCAAGGTGTAATTGTAAAAGAGCGCGAAGAAGAAGGGATTACAATTACAAAGGTGACGATTGATGAAAGTGCCGCTCCGGCGATGGGAAAGAAACCAGGAAATTATTTAACTTTAGAAGTCCAAGGAATTCGTCAGCAAGATACAGCGTTGCAACAAAAAGTAGAGGAGATTTTTGCAAAGGAATTTGCGCACTTTCTAAAAGAAATTGGAATTAGTAAAGAAGCGAGCTGCTTAATTGTTGGCCTTGGCAACTGGAATGTAACGCCGGACGCATTAGGCCCAATTGTTGTAGAAAATGTACTTGTTACGCGCCATTTATTTAAGTTACAGCCGGAAAGTGTTGAGGAAGGGTTTCGTTCTGTCAGTGCGATTAGGCCAGGTGTTATGGGTATTACAGGCATTGAAACGAGCGATATGATTTATGGTGTCATTGAAAAAACGAAACCAGACTTTGTGATTGCAATTGATGCGCTTGCTGCTCGTTCTATTGAACGAGTAAATAGTACCATTCAAATTTCGGATACTGGTATTCACCCTGGTTCTGGTGTTGGGAATAAACGAAAAGAACTGAGTAAAGATACGCTAGGTATACCGGTGATTGCAATTGGTGTTCCGACTGTTGTAGATGCGGTTTCGATTACAAGTGATACAATTGATTATATTTTAAAGCATTTTGGACGTGAGATACGTGAAGGGGGAAAACCAGCCCGTTCTTTACTTCCAGCCGGTTTTACATTTGGTGAGAAGAAGAAGCTTACAGAAGAAGATATGCCGGATGAAAAAAGTCGCAATATGTTTTTAGGAGTTGTTGGTACGCTTGAAGAAGAAGAGAAGAGAAAGTTAATTTATGAAGTGCTAGCACCGTTAGGGCATAATTTAATGGTAACACCTAAAGAAGTGGATGCGTTTATTGAAGATATGGCGAATCTGATTGCGAGTGGTTTGAACGCAGCTCTTCATCATCAAGTTGATCAAGATAACACAGGGGCATATACGCATTGATTGGAAAAGGAGAAATAAGAATTGGAGCAGTTTACACGCAAATGTATCATTCTCGTTGTTAGTGCATTTCTTATAACGTTAGCAGGTATGCAAGTTGCCACTAGCGGATTGAAACGAATGAAAGGCTACAATAATCCAACCTATGAGCAAATTGCCCACATAACAGGAACAGATCACGGGGATGTAGAAACAACAATTCTTGGAAATGCATTTTCTATTGAAGAAAAACAAAAGCAACTAGAAGAATTAAAAAGCTTTAATATATTCGAGAGTATGGGAAGAGGATTGACTTCTTTGGTGCAAAATGTAATTCGCAGCATAACATATACCATTGTTGATAAAATAAAAGGTGCATTTCATTAATGTAAAGTGTTAAAAAAGCGGCTATCTTACGTACGACGAGTAGGATAGCTTTTTGGATTTAAGGAAAGGTTTGTCTATTGTTTACGAATTGCATATGATAAAAGTAAGAGTACTTGCTTAAAACGTAACACCAGTTTTCATTGAATCTTTTTCCTTGTATTGATATAATCAGTGCTAGTGTATATTGGCGAGATTAGTAGGAGTGATAAATAGATGAACAAAGAAGAAAGAGCAAAAAGGCAGTCTAAAATTCGTAACTTTTCCATTATTGCTCACATTGATCACGGGAAGTCAACGTTGGCAGACCGTATTTTGGAGAAAACAAATGCGTTAACACAACGCGAGATGAAAGCACAGTTGCTTGACTCCATGGATTTAGAGCGTGAGCGCGGGATTACAATTAAATTAAATGCAGTACAATTAACGTATAAAGCGAAAGACGGAGAAGAATATATTCTTCACTTAATTGATACACCAGGTCATGTCGACTTTACGTATGAAGTATCTCGTAGTTTAGCGGCTTGTGAAGGTGCGATACTTGTTGTGGATGCGGCGCAAGGGATTGAGGCGCAAACATTAGCAAATGTATATTTAGCACTTGATAATAACTTGGAAATTTTACCGGTTATTAACAAAATTGATTTACCGAGCGCTGATCCAGAACGTGTTCGTCAAGAGGTAGAAGATGTAATTGGATTAGATGCGTCTGAAGCAGTGCTTGCTTCTGCAAAAGCGGGTATTGGTATTGAGGAGATTTTAGAGCAAATCGTTGAAAAAGTGCCAGCTCCAGCAGGTGATTCGGAAGAACCGTTACAATGTATGATTTTCGACTCTTTATATGATCCATATCGCGGTG
Source organism: Bacillus sp. 103mf (assembly GCF_900116295.1). GTDB lineage: Bacteria > Bacillota > Bacilli > Bacillales > Bacillaceae_G > Bacillus_A > Bacillus_A bruguierae. The sequence continues at coordinate 901,511 of NZ_FPAF01000001.1, read as the reverse complement.
TAATTGCTTATATCCGTGTTGTAAATGGAACGGTAAAAGTTGGAGATAAAGTACGCATGATGGCAACGGGTAAAGAATTCGAAGTAACAGAAGTTGGTGTATTCACACCGAAAACAACGCAGCGTGAAGAATTAACAGTAGGTGATGTAGGCTTCTTAGCGGCATCAATTAAAAATGTTGGTGATACGCGTGTAGGTGATACGATTACACATGCAAAACGTCCAGCGGCAGAACCTTTACCAGGGTATCGTAAATTAAACCCAATGGTATTCTGTGGTTTATATCCAATTGATTCTGCACGTTATAATGATTTACGTGATGCATTAGAAAAGCTAGAATTAAATGACTCTGCTCTTGAATTTGAACCAGAAACGTCTCAAGCACTTGGATTTGGTTTCCGCTGTGGATTCTTAGGCTTACTTCATATGGAAATCATTCAAGAACGTATTGAACGTGAATTTAAAATTGATTTAATTACAACAGCACCAAGTGTTATTTATAAAGTATATTTAACAAACGGTGAAGACATGACAGTTGATAACCCATCTAACATGCCAGATCCGCAATCTATTGATCGTGTAGAAGAACCGTATGTAAAAGCATCTATTATGGTTCCAAACGATTATGTTGGAGCCGTTATGGAAATTTGCCAAGGAAAACGCGGAACATTTATTGATATGCAATATTTAGATGAAACGCGCGTTACTTTGACATACGAAATTCCATTGTCTGAAATCGTATATGACTTCTTTGATCAATTGAAGTCGAATACGAAAGGATATGCATCGTTTGATTACGAGCTAATTGGTTATAAACCCTCTAAGCTTGTGAAGATGGATATTTTATTGAATGGTGAACAAGTCGATGCGCTATCTTTCATTGTGCATCGTGACTCAGCATATGACCGTGGAAAAGTAATTGTAGAAAAATTAAAAGAGTTAATTCCAAGGCAGCAGTTTGAAGTGCCTATACAAGCAACAATCGGAAATAAAGTTGTAGCGCGTTCTACAATTAAAGCGATGCGTAAAAACGTATTAGCAAAATGTTACGGCGGTGACATTTCGCGTAAACGTAAACTTCTTGAAAAACAAAAAGAAGGTAAGAAGCGTATGAAGTCTGTTGGTTCTGTAGAAGTACCGCAAGAAGCATTCATGGCTGTACTGAAAATGGATGATAACTAATAAAAAGAAGCCGTACAAACGGCTTCTTTTTATTTAGGAAGCAAAAACCAAAGTATTTAAAGTTTCGGTTAATATTTAGACATCTTTGTATCTCTCCTTTACAATAGTGGTGAAGCTTTTGATTGTAAGGAGAAAAGTTATTTGGGGAAGAATGCGAATAGAGAAAGTTCGCATAGGATTACAGAAGTAAATAAACCTCCGAAATGCGGAGGTTTTCTTTTTAGAAAGGTAGGAGCAGAACTTGATACAAGCTGCATATATTCATATTCCGTTTTGTCAGCATATTTGTCACTATTGTGATTTTAATAAAGTGTTTATTGAACGTCAGCCAGTTGAACAGTACTTGCAATATTTAGAGAAAGAAATTGCGAATACAATCAACAAAACGCCTTTTAAAGAAATGAAAACGATTTTTGTTGGTGGAGGAACGCCAACAGCGTTAAATATGGAACAGACAAAGCAATTGCTAGATATTATTAATCGTCGGTTACGTCCGTTTGCGCCAAATTGTGAACTAACTTTTGAAGCGAATCCGGGAGATTTACCTAAAGAGAAATTAAATCTTTTATTAGAAGGCGGTGTAAACCGGATTAGTTTTGGTGTTCAAACGTTTCGCGATGAATTGCTAGAAAAGATTGGGCGCAGACATACGAGAGAAGATGCATTCGTAGCGATTCGGGAGGCGCAGGAAGTTGGTTTTACAAATATTAATGTTGATTTAATTTATGCACTGCCGACGCAAACGATAGAGGATGTAAGAGAAACGTTAGATATTGCGTTTACACTTGGAGTTCAACATTTCTCTGCGTATTCTTTAATTGTTGAACCGAAAACGGTCTTTTATAATTTAATGAATAAAGGAAAACTGAGACTTCCAGGAGAAGACCATGAAGCAAAGATGTATGAAATTGTGATGGATGAGATGGAAAAGCATGGTTACCAGCAGTATGAAATTAGTAATTTTTCGAAAGAAGGCTATGAAAGTAGACATAACCTCACATACTGGAATAATGAAGAATACTATGGTTTCGGAGCTGGCGCTCATAGTTATGTAAAGGGCGAACGAATTCAAAATGTGGGTCCATTAAAACAATATTTCGCGAAAATCGATGAGGCAGGTTTGCCGTATTTAGATGTTCATACAGTAACAGGGCAAGAAAAAATGGAAGAAGAGTTATTTTTAGGGCTTCGAAAAACAGCAGGTGTTTCAAAAATAGAATTTAGCAAAAAATTCGGCGTAGAGATGAACGACATCTTTGCGAAACAATTACATCATAATAAAAAACATGAATTGCTGCGAGAATCAAATAATCATGTCTGTTTAACAAGGAAAGGGAAGCTATTAGGAAATGAAGTCTTTCAATCATTCTTAGTGGATTAACCTAATATGAAATTTTACTGTATCCCGTTCTATATAAATTAAAAACCGACAGAAAAACCCCTTTCTTTTTTAGGGGGGGGCGAGAGCATCTAGCCGCGCATAGAAACGGTCAGGGCCTTTTCCTACCACATGCAAGGTTTAAAACAGAAGGAGAACGCAAGTAGAGGTCATATTGTATTTTGCATAGCAGCAACTTATATGTCGGAAAAATAAAATGAATAAATAACAGTAGGTGCAGAAAGGTAAATTGAGAAGAAGAACCGTCTGTAAGAGCCCGATTGGCAGGGCTAATTAGCAGCAAAAAACCGTTTTGCTAAAAGTTTCACTTTATCTCATCACGTTTCCGTTGACAATTCAATATCAATTTTGGTAAGTTAGTAATAGATTTAGCACTCGAAACACAAGAGTGCTAACAGAGGTGATGATGAAATGCTTACGGAACGTCAGCTCTTAATTTTACAGGCGATAATTGACGATTTTATCGGATCAGCACAACCTGTTGGATCAAGAACATTAGCTAAGAAAGAAGAAATTACATTTAGTTCAGCAACAATTCGAAATGAAATGGCTGACTTAGAAGAATTTGGATTTATTGAAAAAACACATAGTTCTTCAGGGCGCGTTCCTTCTGAAAAAGGGTATCGCTTTTATGTAGATCATCTTCTTGCACCGCAACATTTGCCAAGTGAGGATGTTGTACAAATTAAAGACTTGTTCGCTCAAAGAGTTTTTGAAGCAGAAAAGCTTGCGCAGCAATCCGCGCAAATTTTATCAGAACTCACGAATTATACGGCAATTGTTCTTGGGCCGAAAGTAAGTGCGAATAAGCTGAGAAATGTACAAATTCTTCCGCTCGGTCATCAAACAGCGGTTGCAATTATTGTAACTGATACAGGACATGTGCAAAGTAAAACAATCACAGTTCCGGAATCCGTCGATTTGCAAGATTTGGAAAAAATGGTTAACATTTTGAATGACAAGTTGTCTGGTGTACCGATGTCAGAACTGCATAATAAAATCTTTAAAGAAATTGTAATGGTTTTGCGTCAGTACGTTCATAATTATGATAGTGTCATGAAGATGTTAGATGGTACATTTCAATTTCCATTATCTGAAAAAGTATATTTTGGTGGAAAAACAAATATGCTTGCGCAGCCGGAATTCCATGATATTCAAAAGGTCAGATCATTATTTAATATGATTGAAAATGAAGATGCCTTTTATGACATCTTAAAGAGTAAGCAAATTGGCATTCAAGTGAAAATTGGCCGTGAGAATTCTTCTGCTGTAATGGAAAATTGTAGTTTGATTTCTGCGACATACTCGATTGGAGATGAGCAGCTTGGAACAATTGCGATTTTAGGACCAACAAGAATGCAATATTCTCGTGTCATTAGTTTGTTGCAATTATTTACAAAACAATTTACAGATGGACTGAACGGTTTGTATAAACCGAAATAATAAGAAACTTTCATTTGTGGCGGAGATATATTCCGCTACTGATGATTAGTTAAATATAAAAAAATAGATAGCTGGGTTCGTGCTGAGTTGTGCCTGCCCTGCCTTTTTAAGGAGGTGAAAGTTGTGGAAGAGCGTAATGAACAAGTGGTAGAAGAAGTAAAAGAAGCGCAAACAGAAGAAGCTGTAGCACCAGAAAATAGCGAAGAAACTGTTGAAGAAAAAAGTGAAGCTGCTCTTTTACAAGAAAAAGTAGATGAATTGCAAGCGAAATTGACGGAAACGGAAGGCCGCATGCTTCGTTTACAAGCTGATTTTGAAAACTATAAGCGCCGCGTTCAACTAGAGAAGCAAGCGGCTGAAAAATATAGATCACAAAGCCTTGTGTCAGATATTTTGCCGGCTCTTGATAACTTTGAAAGAGCAATGCAGGTAGAAGCAAATGATGAGCAGATGAAATCCTTATTACAAGGGATGGAAATGGTATATCGTCAGTTGCAAGAAGCACTAGTAAAAGAAGGTGTTGAAGCGATTGAAGCTGTTGGAAAGCAGTTCGATCCGCATGAACATCAAGCTGTTATGCAAGTAGAAGACAGTGAATTTGAATCAAATGCGGTTGTGGAAGAATTCCAAAAAGGCTATAAGCTAAAAGATCGTGTGATTCGACCATCAATGGTAAAAGTAAATCAATAATTACATAAATGTAGGAGGTTTCGCCATGAGTAAAATCATCGGTATTGACTTAGGTACAACAAACTCTTGTGTAGCTGTTATGGAAGGCGGAGAGCCAAAAGTTATTCCAAATCCAGAAGGTAACCGTACAACTCCTTCTGTTGTAGCTTTCAAAAATGAAGAGCGTCAAGTTGGGGAAGTAGCGAAGCGTCAAGCGATTACGAACCCAAATACAATCATGTCTGTTAAACGTCATATGGGTACAGACTACAAAGTAGAAGTTGAAGGTAAAAACTACACACCTCAAGAAATTTCTGCAATTATTTTACAAAATTTAAAGGCTTCTGCTGAAGCATACTTAGGTGAAACAGTAACAAAAGCTGTTATTACTGTACCAGCATACTTCAACGATGCAGAACGCCAAGCGACAAAAGACGCTGGTCGTATTGCTGGTTTAGAAGTAGAACGTATTATTAACGAACCAACAGCAGCTGCGCTTGCTTACGGTTTAGAAAAACAAGACGAAGAACAAAAAATCTTAGTATATGACTTAGGCGGCGGTACGTTCGACGTATCTATCCTTGAATTAGCAGATGGAACATTTGAAGTTATTTCAACTGCTGGTGACAACCGTCTTGGTGGTGACGACTTTGACCAAGTGATCATTGATCATTTAGTAGCTGAATTCAAAAAAGAAAATAACATTGATTTAAGCCAAGATAAAATGGCGCTTCAACGTTTGAAAGATGCAGCTGAAAAAGCGAAGAAAGATCTTTCTGGTGTAACGCAAACACAAATTTCATTACCGTTCATTAGTGCAGGTCCTGCAGGTCCACTACACTTAGAGTTAACGTTAACAAGAGCGAAATTTGAAGAGCTTTCAGCGAACCTTGTTGAAAGAACATTAGAACCAACTCGTCGTGCGTTAAAAGACGCTGGTCTTTCTCCAAGTGAACTAGATAAAGTAATTCTTGTTGGTGGTTCTACTCGTATCCCAGCTGTACAAGAAGCAATTAAACGTGAAACTGGCAAAGAACCATATAAAGGTGTAAACCCTGATGAAGTTGTAGCATTAGGTGCTGCAGTACAGGGCGGTGTACTTACTGGTGATGTAAAAGGCGTTCTATTATTAGACGTAACTCCGCTTTCTTTAGGTATTGAAACAATGGGCGGCGTGTTTACAAAATTAATTGAGCGTAACACAACAATCCCAACAAGTAAATCACAAGTGTTCTCAACAGCTGCTGATAACCAACCAGCAGTAGACATTCACGTACTACAAGGTGAGCGTCCAATGGCGGCGGATAACAAAACGTTAGGTCGTTTCCAATTAACAGACATTCCGCCAGCACCACGCGGCATTCCACAAATCGAAGTAACATTCGATATTGATGCGAACGGTATCGTAAACGTACGTGCGAAAGATTTAGGAACAAGTAAAGAACAAACAATTACAATCCAATCTTCTTCAGGTCTTTCTGATGAAGAAGTAGATCGTATGGTAAAAGAAGCAGAGGCAAATGCTGATGCTGACCAAAAACGTAAAGAAGAAGTTGAACTTCGTAATGAAGCGGATCAACTTGTATTCCAAACAGATAAAGTTGTAAAAGACTTAGAAGGCAAAGTAGATGCAGCTGAAATAGCGAAAGCAACAGAAGCAAAAGATGCATTACAAGCGGCAATTGAGAAAAATGATCTTGATGAAATCCGTGCGAAAAAAGATGCGCTTCAAGAAATCGTACAACAATTAACTGTAAAATTATATGAACAGGCTCAAGCTGCTGCAGGAGCACAGCAAGCAGAAGGCGCACAAGGCAATGCGGGCGCGAAAAACGACAATGTAGTTGATGCTGAGTTTGAAGAAGTAAAAGAAGATAAGTAATAAAATAAGTAAGATGACAAAAAGTCAAAGTCAAGCGTGCCTTGGCTTTGGCTTTTTTGACGAGTGAAGAAAGGGCTGAGGGTACGCGAAGTCTTTTGCGTGAGAGTCCAATGTTTTTCTTTTTGCATACTGTAAGTGAGGAAACAGTGTTGCAAAGCACTTTCTTTCGATGTTAAAATTACGTTTATGTGAAAGGATTCGGGGGGTTACAAACTTATGAATAAACGAGATTACTATGAGGTGCTCGGCGTTAGCAAGGGCGCTTCCAAAGATGAGATTAAAAAAGCATACCGTCGTTTGGCGAAAAAGTATCATCCAGATGTAAGTACTGAAGAAAATGCAATTGAAAAATTTAAAGAAGTGCAAGAAGCATACGAAGTATTAAGTGATGATTCAAAACGTGCGCAGTACGATCAATTTGGTCATGCTGATCCAAATCAAGGTTTTGGTGGCTTTGGCGGAGGTGACTTCGGTGGTGGTTTCGGTTTTGAAGACATCTTTAGCTCGTTCTTTGGCGGAGGAGGCGGTAGACGCCGTGATCCGAATGCACCGCGTCAAGGTGCAGATCTTCAATATCAAGTCACTTTAGATTTTGAAGAGGCGATTTCTGGTAAGGAAATGGATGTTGAAATTCCAGCTGAAGATCCTTGTAATACATGTAACGGTAGTGGAGCAAAACCTGGAACTTCCAAGGAAACATGTTCACATTGTTCTGGAACAGGCCAAGTTAGCGTGGAGCAAAACACACCATTTGGTCGTATTGTGAATCGTCAGGCTTGTAGACATTGCTCTGGAGCAGGGCAAATTATTGAAGAGAAATGTACAACATGTCATGGATCTGGAAAAGTACGTAAACGCAAAAAAATTAATGTTAAAATTCCAGCAGGTATTGATAATGGTCAACAGATTCGCGTTTCTGGTAAAGGGGAAGCTGGTATCAACGGCGGCCCAGCAGGAGACTTATATGTAGTAGTTCGTGTGAAAGATCATGAATTCTTCCATCGCGAAGGTGATGATATTATTTGCGAAATGCCATTAACATTCGCGCAAGTAGCACTTGGGGATGAAGTGGAAGTTCCGACTGTGCAGGGGAAAGTGAAATTAAAAATTCCAGCAGGAACACAAACAGGAACAGAATTCCGTTTAAAAGGAAAAGGTGCGCCAAACGTACGCGGATATGGACAAGGTGATCAATATGTTGTTGTTCGTGTTGTTACACCAACAAAATTAACATCACATCAAAAAGAATTATTGAGAGAATTTACAGGTCAAGAGGATCAAGATGATAGCCTATTTGGAAAGCTTAAGCGAGCTTTTAAAGGGGAATAATGGAAATAAAAAATGGAGTTGGTAAATTGTGAAATGGTCAGAAATTAGTATTCATACAACGGAGGAAGCAGTAGAAGCAATCTCGCATATTTTACACGAAGCAGGAGCAAGCGGTGTTGCGATTGAAGATCCTGCTGAGTTAACAAAAGAACGTGAACAACAATTTGGTGAGATCTATGCGTTAAATCCAGCTGAATATCCGACAGAAGGCGTACTTGTAAAAGCGTATTTTCCAAAGAATGATACTTTACAAGAAACAATTACAAATGTGAAATCGTCCATTGATCTGTTACCTTCTTATGGAATCGAGATTGGAGCAACAACTGTATCTGTTAATGAAGTAGATGAAGAAGATTGGGCTACTGCTTGGAAAAAGTATTACCATCCAGTGAAAATTTCTGATACATTTACAATTGTGCCAACGTGGGAAGAGTATACACCTTCTTCACCGGAGGAAAAAATTATCGAGTTAGATCCAGGAATGGCATTTGGTACGGGAACGCATCCGACAACAACCATGTGCATCCGTGCTTTAGAGAAAACTGTTCAGCCGGGAGATACTGTCATTGACGTTGGAACAGGTTCTGGTGTGTTAAGTATTGCTGCGGCTAAATTAGGTGCTGTTTCTGTTCAAGCGTACGATTTAGATCCGGTTGCGGTAGAAAGTGCGGAAATGAATGTACGATTAAATCATACAGAAGATGTTGTAACTGTTGGACAAAACAGCTTACTAGAGGGCATTGAAGGTCCTGTAGATTTAATTGTCGCAAATTTACTAGCGGAAATTATTTTACTATTCCCAGAAGATGCAGCGAAAGTTGTTAAGCAAGGTGGATTGTTCATTACATCTGGTATTATTGCTGCAAAAGAAAAAATTGTAACAGAAGCGTTAGTAAATGCTGGTTTTACAGTAGAAGAAGTGTTAACAATGGAAGATTGGGTAGCAATTATTGCTCGTAGAGGGTAAGATAAAGTTTCCCTAATCAACTGTTTATTACCCGTTTGTACGGGGGGCTGTAAACGGAAAGTCTCTTGCTGAAAGCAGTGAGGGACTTATCGTTTGTTTCGTCCAAATCATACCGTTTGGCTCTTTTCGTAAGCACTCGTTTACGAAAAGAGCCAAACTTTACTAAGGTGATATAATGCAGCGTTATTTTGTAGAAGAACAAAATGTGAATGAAATGGAAATTCGTATTGTAGGAGATGATGTGCATCACATCGGAAGAGTAATGCGTATGACTCCTGGTGATCAAATTTATTGTTGTACAAATGGGAAGACAGCAGTTTGTACAATTGCTGAAATTACCAATGAATTTGTAAATACGACTATTGTAGAATGGATAGAGATGTCAACTGAGCTACCTGTCTCTGTGACAATTGCAAGCGGATTGCCTAAAGGAGATAAGCTTGAGTTGATTTTACAAAAAGGAACTGAGCTTGGAGCAGCCGCCTTTTTACCGTTTCAAGCATCTCGATCTATTGTGAAATGGGATGCGAAAAAAGCTGGGAAAAAAGTAGAGCGTTTCAATAAAATTGTAAAAGAGGCAGCTGAACAGTCTCATCGCAGTGAGATTCCGACTGTGTATGCACCTGTTTCTTTTAAAGAGCTTCTCGTAATGAGCAAAGATTATGATAGCTGCCTCGTTGCGTATGAAGAGGAAGCAAAACAAGGTGAAAAATCAAACTTCGCTAAAACTTTAACAAAATTAAAGCCAGGACAAAAGGTGCTCATTGTATTTGGCCCAGAAGGTGGTTTAACAGAAGAGGAAGTATCTTCTCTTTCTGAGCATGCTTTTGTACCTTGTAGTTTAGGGCCAAGAATATTGCGGACAGAAACGGCGCCTTTATACGCGCTAAGTGCCGCTTCTTATCATTTTGAATTAATGGGGTGAGTATATATGGCAACTGTTGCGTTTCATACGTTAGGTTGTAAAGTAAACCACTACGAGACAGAAGCAATTTGGCAACTGTTTAAACAAGGTGGTTATGAGCGAACTGAATTTGAGAAAACAGCTGATGTATATGTGATTAATACATGCACTGTAACAAATACAGGGGATAAAAAAAGTCGTCAAGTTATTCGTCGTGCCGTTCGTCAAAATCCTGATGCGGTAATTTGTGTAACGGGATGTTATGCACAAACATCTCCAGCAGAAATTATGGCAATTCCAGGTGTGGATATTGTTGTCGGAACGCAAGATCGTGAGAAAATGCTTGGCTATATTGAAGAATATCGCAATGAACGTCAGCCAATTAATGCTGTACGTAACATTATGAAAACACGTGTATATGAAGAATTAGACGTACCGTATTTTACAGATCGTACACGTGCATCTTTGAAAATTCAAGAAGGATGTAACAACTTCTGTACGTTCTGTATTATTCCATGGGCTCGTGGTTTAATGCGTTCTCGTGATGGGAAAGAAGTTATTCGTCAAGCGCAGCAATTAGTAGATGCTGGTTATAAAGAAATTGTCTTAACAGGTATTCATACAGGTGGATACGGTGAAGATATGAAAGATTATAACTTAGCGGGATTACTTCGTGATATGGAAGCGCAAGTAACAGGTTTAAAACGTCTTCGTATTTCTTCTATTGAGGCAAGTCAAATTACAGATGAAGTGATTGAAGTACTGCGTGACTCTAAAGTTGTTGTACGTCATCTGCATATTCCACTTCAATCTGGATCTAATACAGTGTTGAAGCGTATGCGCCGTAAATATACAATGGAGTTTTTCCAAGAGCGTTTAGATCGCTTAAAAGAAGCGTTGCCGGGACTCGCAATTACATCTGATGTTATCGTTGGTTTCCCTGGTGAAACAGAAGAAGAATTTATGGAAACGTTCAATTTCATCAAAAATAATCGTTTCTCTGAACTTCATGTATTCCCGTATTCAAAACGTACGGGGACACCAGCAGCACGTATGGATGATCAAGTGCTAGAAGAAATCAAGAACGAGCGTGTACACCGCTTGATTGCATTATCTGATCAATTAGCGAAAGAATATGCGTCTCAGTTTGAGGGTGAAGTGCTTGAAATTATTCCGGAAGAACCATTTAAAGAAGCTGGTCGTGAAGGATTATATGTAGGCTACACGGATAATTACTTAAAAGTTGTCTTTGAAGGCTCTGAAGAATTAATCGGTAAATTAATTAAAGTAAAAATTACGAAAGCTGGTTATCCTTACAATGAAGCACAATTTGTTCGTGTGCTAGAAGATGCATCTCCAAAAGAATCAGCAAGCGCGTAACAGAAAAGCATGCAAACGGTTTTGTTTGTATGCTTTTTTATTTGCTGGAGAAGTTAAAATATGAAACCGCTATACTTTATGATATAATGCTGAAGATTAAGGTTGTCAGACAACTCGTGAGCAACGAATTCACTAAGTATAAGTTGAGGAAGGAGTAAATTTAATATGAACTACGCAAAATTAATTGATCATACAGCATTAAAACCAGACACAAAAAAAGAGGCAATCGTGACTTTATGTGAAGAGGCAAAACAACATGATTTTGCTTCTGTATGTGTAAATCCAACATGGGTTGAAACGGCAGCAGAACTGTTAAAAGGAACAGATGTAAAAGTTTGTACGGTAATTGGTTTCCCTCTTGGAGCAAATACACCAGAAACAAAAGCATTTGAAACAACAGATGCGATTGCAAAAGGTGCAACAGAGGTTGATATGGTAATTAACATCGGAGCTTTACAAGATAAAAACGATGCGTTAGTAGAGCGTGATATTCGCGCTGTTGTAGAGGCTGCAAAAGAAAAAGCGCTTGTAAAAGTAATTATTGAAACATGCTTACTTACAGAAGAAGAAAAAGTTCGTGCTTGTGAATTGTCTGTAAAAGCAGGCGCCCATTTTGTAAAAACATCAACAGGATTTTCAACAGGTGGTGCAACAGTAGAAGATGTTGCGTTGATGAGAAAAACAGTAGGACCAAATATCGGTGTAAAAGCATCAGGCGGTGTTCGTGACGAAAAAGGCATGGATGCAATGGTAGAAGCAGGTGCAACACGTATCGGAACAAGCTCTGGCGTAGCATTAATAAGCGGAAAAACAGCAACAACTGATTATTAAAATAAAAGCGGAAGCTGCTCGTTTAGAACATGAGGACGTTGGAGCCCTTGACGTAGAGGCGTTATTTGCCTCGTAGGAAAGAGTGAAACGACCGATTGTTCTAGCGGCTGTAGCTGGATAAAATAAAAGCGGAAGCCGACTCGTTTATATAAATCCAAATTAAAAAAGACAGAAAACCATTCTTTTTAGGTGGATGAGAGCATCTGGCCATGCATAGCAGCAATCTATATGTCAAAAAATCAAAATGGATTCATATAGAACATGGGGACGTTGGAAATCTTGACGTAGAAGCACTTTTGATCTCGTTTGGCAGGTTACGGTGCAGTACTTAGAGGGTGACAAAGCAGAAGTGAACATTTGGATAGAATCATGTTGAATTGATATAGAAATATATATCGAAAATGTGCGTTTCATGAAAAAAGAAGAGCAAGTACTCTTCTTTTCTTTTATCAGATAGTTGACCAAAAAGTATAAAATGTATTATAATCGTAAAAGACATGCTGAGAAAGTGTTTACTTTTTGCATGCTGAAATTAGGATGTAAGTGGATGTTTCGGAGGGAGGGAAAGAGAATGTCAAAAACAGTCGTTCGTAAAAACGAGTCTTTGGAGGATGCACTTCGCCGTTTTAAAAGATCAACTTCTAAAGCTGGTACGCTTGCTGAAGCAAGAAAACGCGAGTTCTATGAAAAGCCAAGTGTAAAACGTAAGAAGAAATCTGAAGCGGCAAGAAAGCGTAAATTCTAAGAGAGGGTGTAATTTATGAGTCTTCTCGGTCGTTTAAACGATGATATGAAACAAGCGATGAAGAATAAAGAAAAAAATAAATTAACCGTTATTCGTATGGTTAAGGCTGCTTTACAAAATGAAGAAATTAAACTGCAGAACCCTCTTACAGAAGAAGAGGAACTAACAGTTTTAACTCGTGAAGTAAAACAGTATAAAGACTCCCTCCTTGAGTTTGAAAAAGCGGGTCGTGAAGACCTTGTCGATAAACTGAAAAGCGAAATTCAGATTTTAGAAACATATTTGCCAGAGCAATTGACAGAAGAAGAATTGCTTGCTGTTATTCAGCAATCTATCTCTGAAGTTGGTGCAGCTTCTAAAGCTGATATGGGCAAAGTGATGAGTGCTGTTTTGCCGAAAGTAAAAGGTAAAGCAGATGGCTCACAAGTGAATAGGCTTGTTTCACAACTATTAGCATAAAAAAGCGTCTCATTTATAATGAGACGCTTTTTTATGTTTTTTTTCAATTTGGACGTGATATTACAAGCTTTTTTTTCATACATATGGGATGAGAGGGGGGTCTTCGATGAGAAAGTTGCAGCAAATGAAAAACTGGATTACTAAGCAGATAGACCTACCTGCAGATGTGTTCATGGATCTGCCGAGAATTACACTTGTTGGGCAGGTACATATTTATATAGAAAATCATCGTGGATTATTGGTATTTAGTGATAAAGAGGTGCGGCTTTTATTAAAACAAGGACAATTATTAATAAAAGGAGACTCTTTTGTAATTAAGACGATTCTTCCAGAAGAGCTTTTACTTGAGGGAACCATTGAACAAGTCTTGTTTTTAGAAGACGAAAAAAAAGGTAAATAAAGTGAAACTTCCATTTGTGAGAGGTTTTATCGAACGAATCGGGCATAAGCAGATAGTATTTACTTCTTAGTTCTTTCGCTGCTAACCGTTTGAGTAGGGTACAGTCATAGATGTGGTGCAGATCTCTTAAGGGACTGCGCCTTTTTTAGAAAGCTGATGGAGGCGAGCTATGAAAAATAAGTGGTTTACAAATTGGATTGGGTATGTAAAAGTGCGAATTCAAGGAAGAGGAGCAGAACGATTTATTAACGAATGTGTACGACGAGATATCCTAGTTTGGGACGTCAAGAAAGTTGCAGATGATACACTTGTATTTTGTATATTGCTTCGTGATGTGAAACGATTACGCCCAATTTACCGTAAAAATGAATGCAATCTATATTTCATCGGGCGTTACGGAGTTCCATTTTGGAATAAGCGCTTACTTCGAAATAGCGGTTTTTTTGTTGGGTTTCTCTTATTTTTTTTAAGTGTCATTGTTTTATCGAATATGGTATGGAAAATAGAGATAACAGGGGCGAAGCCAGAGACGGAATATATTATGATGAAAGAATTAGACAAAATGGGTATAAAAAAAGGGAAGCTTCAATTTCAAATGCCGAGTGTGGAAAATATACAGCGTTATTTGACTGATAATATTAACGCCATTACATGGGTTGGTTTGGACGTGAAAGGAACGACGTATCATTTTAAAATAGTTGAAAAAAATGAGCCGGAAAAAGAAAAAGAACAGGTACCGCAACATTTAGTCGCAAAAAAAGAAGCGGTTGTCACAAAAATGTTTGTGGAGATAGGAAAACCAATGGTTATGAAAAATGAATATGTGCAAAAAGGACAGCTTCTTGTGTCAGGGATGTATGGGAAAGAAGAGAGTCCTACGATTGTGTCAGCCAAAGGTGTTGTATTTGGTGAAACTTGGTACAAGTCTGAAGTGGAAGTGCCTCTAAAGACGAAATTTCAAGTTTATACAGGGGATTCGTATAAAGAACATTATCTTGCTTTTGGAAACATGAAAATAAAAATATGGGGATTTCAGCATGATAAGTATAAGCAGTCTAAAACGGAGATAGTAAGACATGATGTGAAATTGCTCGGTTTTACACTCCCGATTGCTTATGAAAAAGCGATTGTACGTGAAGAGGAAGAAGCAAACCGTGAATATACAGAAAAACAGGCACTAGCGGTAGCAGAGGAAATGGGACAAAAAGAATTAAAGAAAAAATTGGATGAACGTGCTATGATTATAGGGAAGAAAGTTTTGCATAAACAGGTTGAGAATGGGAATTTGAAATTATTGCTGCATTATACAGTAATTGAGAATATTGCAGAGGCTCAACCGCTATCTGAATCCGATATTCAAGGAGATTGAGTAATTAATGGCTGAACAATTAGTAGAGATGAATCAACAATTGGAAAACCATAATGAAGCAATTGCTTTGTTTGGAGTAAATGATGCACATTTAAAAATAATTGAGAACGAACTTGGGGTATCGATTGTTACAAGAGGGGAATCTGTTCGTGTATCTGGAACGGACGAAGCGGTAGCGCTTGTTGAAGGTGTATTACAACAGCTTTTAGTTGTTATTCGCAAGGGTGTATCGATTTCTGAGCGTGATGTAGCCTATGCGATTCAACTTGGCCGTCAAGGGAAGCTGGCTCATTTTGAAGAGTTATATGAGGAAGAAATTTTTAAAACAGCAAAAGGTAAGTCTATCCGTGTAAAAACGATGGGACAAAGGCAATATATTTATGCCATTAAGAAAAATGACATTGTGTTTGGAATGGGGCCAGCAGGTACTGGTAAAACATATTTAGCTGTAGTAATGGCTGTTCGAGCATTAAAAAATGGTTATGTGAAAAAAATTATTTTAACAAGACCTGCCGTGGAAGCGGGAGAAAGTCTTGGTTTTTTACCTGGAGATTTGAAAGAAAAAGTGGATCCGTATTTACGGCCTCTTTATGATGCTCTTCATGATGTACTTGGACAAGAACATACGCAAAGAATGATGGAACGCGGTATTATTGAAGTTGCTCCATTAGCGTACATGAGAGGGCGAACACTCGATGATGCATTTGTGATTTTAGATGAGGCGCAAAATACAACGGGGGCGCAAATTAAAATGTTTTTAACACGTCTTGGATTTGGCTCAAAAATGGTTGTAACAGGAGACCCATCTCAGATTGATTTACCGAAAGGTGTGAAATCTGGTCTTTCTGTTGCAGCGAATGTATTAGACCGTGTGCCTGGTCTTTCGTTTATTAAACTTGAGCAGTCGGATGTTGTTCGTCATCCGCTCGTACAGCGTATTATTGAAGCATACGATAAAATGGAATGATCCTACTTATAAGGATCATTTCTTTTTATCTCAATTGGTTCTAACCTTCTAGAGAAGAACACTCTAAAAGGAAGTTTCACTGTATATTTTTTATATATAAATCCATTTTGATTTTTCGACATACAAGTCACTGCTATGCAGAATACAACATGACCGCTACTTGTTTGTTCCCTTTGTTTGTAAACCTCGCATGTGGCAGGAAAAGGCCCTGACCGTTTCTGTGCACGGCCAGATGCTCTCGTCCTCCTCTAAAAGAAAGTGGTTTTATGTCGTTTTTTTTAACTTGCATGTATATAGATTTTGTGAACAGGTTGGCTAATGCTTTATTTTTTATTATCATAAATAAAGGAAATGGTATTTGTTCTGTTTCACTTAATATTTGGAGAGGAGAAGGTATTGTAATTATGTTAAGGTTGCAAGAAGTTGCTAAGTGGTTTCGTAATTTACAGCATTCGAAAAAACTGAGCTGGATTTCTTATATTTTAATAGGAGCAGTGTTATTTTTTGCACTGATGAATAATGTAAAACCAGAACAACTCGATGTCAAAATGTTGTCTATTTCTAAAAAGACAATCCATTCTCCCATCAAAATTGAAGATAAAGTAACGACAGAAAAGAAAAAGAGAGAAGCAGCTCAAAAGATTGAAGATCAGTATACATATCGAAGTGAATATAAGCAAAATCGGATTGATGTTGTGAACTCAGTTTTTGATGCAATTAAGGAAGTGAATGCAGATTCAAATGCAGCCGCTTCGGCGCCGGCAGGACAAAATAAATTGTCGGCGGCAGAAAGATTGGATAAGTTAAAGGAGAAACTCCCAAGGGAGTTAACAAAAAGTTTGTCTGATCAAGTGTTATTACAATTTCTAGGTGCGACAGATGATCAGCTTCTTATAGCGAGGGAATCAACTGTTACAGCTGTGAATAGTTTAATGAGTTCTCATATTAAAATGAATGAAGTAGATCAGTTTAAAGACCGTATTACTAACGAGTTAAAAAATGTATCTGTCAGCAATGAATTGAAGCAAGCAATTACTGCGCTTGGACAGTATGCGATTGTACCGAACTATTTTTATGATTCGAATGCAACGAAAGAAAGAAAGCAAATGGCAATAGATCAAGTAGCTTCTGTTTATATTTTGCAAGGTCAAATTCTTGTGAAAGAAGGAGACACAATTACAAGAGAAGCGTATGAACAGTTAAAGTTAGTGGGGTTATTGGATCAAAGTAATTCGTTTCAGCCGTATTTGGGTCTAGCTATTTTTATTGGTGTTCTTTTATTTTTCATGCATAAGCAATTTGTAGCATTTTTGAAGCCGAGAAGAGAGGACAAGCCATATATTTTAGCTTATACAACAATTGTCGCTATTACAGTTGTTTTAATGAAAATTATTAGTTTGTTTCAAAAGTTAGAATATGTCGGTATTGCTTATATTGCTCCAGTTGCAATGGGGACTATATTAGTAAAATTAATGATTGGTGATCGATTTGTTTTTATAACAAGCGTAATTTTTTCGGTGTGCGGCAGCATTTTATTTAATGAAGGTGTGACGAGTACACTTAATTATGCAGTCGGAATTTATGTATTGCTTAGCTCGCTTTCTGTTAGTATTTTCTTACGGGAAAAGCATCGTCGTACAATGCTATTGCAAGTTGGGATACTTGTATCGATTTTAAATGTTGTCGTATTAGCAGCTTTATTGCTATTGCGTAACGGAAACTTTTCGGCAATTGAGATTGGAACACATTTAGTAATGGCAGCAGCGTCTGGGATTATTTCATCTATTTTAGCGATGGGGATATTGCCGTATTTAGAGAGCGGTCTTGGTCTTGTCTCTAGCATGAAATTAATAGAATTAGCAAGTCCGAACCATCCGTTGATTCGCAAAATTCTGTTAGAAGCACCCGGAACATATCATCATAGCGTTATGGTTGCCAATTTATCAGAAGCTGCATGTGAAGCTATTGGGGCGAATGGAGTATTAGCACGTGTAGGAGCATATTATCATGACATCGGAAAAACGGTGCAGCCGCATTTCTTTATTGAAAATCAAATGGGTATATCGAATCCCCATGATCGGTTAGATCCTGAAACAAGTAGAGATATTATTATCGCTCATGTTACAAATGGAGTGAAAATGTTAGAAAAACATCATATTCCACAAGAGATTATTGATATTGCGGCCGAGCATCATGGAACGACTCTGTTAAAATATTTCTACTACAAAGCAATGCAAGAAGATAAAGAGAAATATACAGAAGAAATGTTTCGTTATCCAGGGCCAAAAGCAACATCTAAAGAATCGGCAATTGTTGGGATTGCTGATAGTGTAGAAGCGGCAGTTCGTTCAATGAATGCACCAACACCTGAGCAAATTGATCATCTTGTTCGCAGTATTATTAAAGATCGTTTGCAAGATGGCCAATTCAGTGAATGTAATTTAACATTTAAAGAACTGCAAATTGTCGGGAAAACATTATGTGAAACATTAAATGGAATTTTCCATTCTCGGATTAAGTATCCGAAATTAACAGAAGAAAAGGTGGAAATAAATGGGATTAATAATTGACTTTATTGATGAAACAGAAGAAGTAAAAGAAGAGTATGTTGACATGATTCAACAATTAGTTGAAAAAGCTGCAGAGATAGAATCTGTAGAGGATGGAGCGGAGCTTTCGGTTACATTTGTTAGTAATGAACGTATTCAAGAAATTAACCGTGAATATCGTGATAAAGATCAGCCAACAGACGTAATTTCTTTTGCGATGGAAGATATAGGGGAAGGAGAGATGGAAATTGTCGGTGTAGAAATGCCTCGCATGTTAGGTGATATCATTATTTCTATTCCGAGAGCGAAAGAGCAGGCTGAAGAATATGGCCATTCTTTTGATCGTGAACTTGGTTTTTTAGCGGTGCATGGCTTTTTACATTTGCTTGGTTATGATCACATGACAGAAGAAGAGGAGAAGGTTATGTTTGGGAAGCAAAAAGAAATTCTTGATGCATATGGATTAGCTAGATGAAAAAAGGAAAACTTATAAACAGTTTTCGCTATGCGTTTGCTGGTATTTTCTTTTGTTTTCGCTATGAACGAAATGTGAAAATTCATTGTTTAGCAGCGTGTATTGTTAGTTTTCTCGGTCTTTATTTTCATGTTACAAAAACAGAATGGCTCATTTTGATTTTGACTATTGGTGTTGTATTTGCGCTAGAAATCGTGAATACAGCGGTGGAGAAAACCGTTGATTTAGTAACCATGGATGTGAAGCCCCTTGCTAAAATAGCAAAAGATACAGCAGCAGGCGCCGTATTAGTTTTCTCGATTATTGCTGTTGTAATTGGTGCTATTATCTTTGGACCGTATATGATATAGTTGCATTCCAAAGATTTTTATCTTTTCATATTGTGAATGGAAAGGAAGAGAAACAATGAACAACAATGAATTAATTCAAGAAGCGATTGAAGCGCGTAAACAAGCATATGTACCATATTCTAAATTTCAAGTAGGTGCTGCCTTATTAACGACAGACGGGAAAGTATACCGTGGTTGTAATGTTGAAAATGCATCGTATGGGTTATGTAACTGTGCGGAAAGAACAGCGCTATTTAAAGCGATTTCTGAAGGAAGCACAGAATTTACTGCAATTGCAGTTGTAGCAGATACAAGACGTCCGGTACCTCCATGTGGAGCGTGTCGCCAAGTTATGGTAGAATTGTGTAAGTCAAATACAAAAGTATACTTGACAAATTTACAAGGTGACATACAAGAAACAACAGTAGGAGAATTGTTGCCAGGAGCATTTGTAGCGGAGGATTTACATGAATAGAGAAGGTTTTAAATCAGGTTTTGTCTCTATTATTGGGAGACCAAACGTTGGGAAATCAACATTTTTAAATCGAATTATTGGTCAAAAAATTGCGATTATGAGTGATAAACCACAAACAACACGTAATAAAATTCAGGGTGTTTACACAGAAAATGATGCGCAAGTCGTATTTATTGATACACCAGGTATACATAAACCAAAGCATAAGCTTGGCGATTTTATGGTTAAAATGGCTCAAACAACAATAAAAGAAGTAGATATTGTTTTATTTATGGTCAACGCAGAGGAAGGCTTTGGACGTGGTGAAGAGTTTATCATCGAAAAATTACAAGAAACGAAGCAACCGGTATTTTTAGTTATTAATAAAATTGATCAAGTCCATCCAGAAGAGCTCCTCGGACTGATTGATCGATATCGTACGTTATATAATTTTGCTGAAATTGTGCCAATTTCAGCATTACAAGGAAATAATATTGATGCGTTAATCGGAGCAATTAAAAAGTATTTACCAGAAGGCCCTCAGTATTATCCGGAAAATCAAGTAACGGATCATCCGGAACGCTTTATTATTGCGGAACTTATTCGTGAAAAAGTATTGCATTTAACACGTGAGGAAGTGCCGCATTCTGTTGCCGTAGTTATTGATGCAATTCAAAAGCGTGAAGGCGGAGCGATTTACGTTAATGCCACAATTATTGTAGAACGTCCATCGCAAAAAGGAATTGTAATCGGAAAACAAGGTAAGATGTTAAAAGAAATTGGAAAAAGAGCGCGCCTTGATGTGGAGTCGCTTCTTGGTTCAAGAGTATTTTTAGAACTGTGGGTAAAAGTGCAGAAAGATTGGCGCAACAAAATGTCCCAGTTACGTGATCTTGGCTTCCGTGAAGATGAATATCTATAAAGTGAAACGTTTTTACTGCTCGCAAATTGCGGGATAAAATCTGTATAATTTAGAAAAATTTTTCTCACATGAAAATGAACAAAATGGGTCATTTTAATAGCAAAGAAAGAAATTGGATTACATGAACGCTCACTGAGAAAGGTGGATTCTTATGTTAGATTTTACCTGGAAAGTTTTCTCGAAAACAGGAAGCATTGAAACATATCTTCTTTTGAAGGAAATGGAAAAAAATGTAGAAGATGAAATGCAACAGCATGAAGAAATACAAGTAGAGCTAGATTCTCCAATTTCCTAACCCATTTTGTTCGAACCTTGGATGGTGACGAACATGTTTCAAAAAATTGAGGGAATAGTCATTCGAACGATTGATTATGGAGAAACAAACAAAATTGTAACTATATTTTCTCGTGAATTAGGGAAAGTTAGTGCGATGGCGAGAGGTGCTAAAAAGCCTAAAAGCAGATTGTCATCCGTTTCTCAATTACTAACTCATGGCCATTTTCTTATTCAAATGGGTTCTGGTTTAGGAACATTGCAGCAAGGTGAGATTATTTCTTCTATGAGAGAAATTCGTGAAGATTTATTTTTAACTGCTTATGCGTCATTTATTGTTGAGTTGACTGATAAAGCGACAGAAGAGAAAAAACATAATCCGTATTTATTCGAAATGTTATATCAAACGTTGCATTATATGGGCGAAGGGGTTGACCCGGAAATTTTAGCGCTAATCTATCAAACGAAGATGCTGCCAGTTCTAGGGCTTAATCCATACTTTGATACATGTGCAATTTGTCACCAGTCAACAGACTTTGTCGCCTTCTCTATTAGGGAAGGCGGCTTTCTGTGTAAACATCACGCCGAGCAGGATCCGTACCGTATTTCAATTAGCGAAGCTATTCACAAGCTGCTTAGGTTATTTTATCATTTCGACTTAGCCCGTCTTGGAAATGTCTCTGTGAAAGCAGAAACAAAAAAACAAATGCGCACAGTATTGAATATGTATTATGATGAATACTGTGGGATATATTTGAAATCAAGACGTTTTTTAGATCAACTTGATAAATTTCAAATATAAGGGACCAGATTCGGGTCCTTTTTACATACTTTCTTTTTCGAATGATATATTTAGTATATAATATTTAAGAGATAGTATAACTTTTTTCGTTTTGTAATGAAGGTGGTGATTATCATAGAACTGAATAAGCGCCAAGAACATATCATTCAGATTGTAAAAGACAACGGTCCAATTACAGGGGAAGCGATTGCTGAGCAATTAAATTTAACGAGAGCAACGCTTAGACCAGATTTGGCTATTTTAACGATGGCCGGCTATTTAGAAGCCCGTCCTCGTGTTGGGTATTTTTACACTGGAAAAACAGGTGGGCAACTGCTTTCAGAAGCAGTTAAAAAGATTATCGTACAAGATTATCAATCTAGACCAGTTGTGGTTGATAAAAATGTTTCGGTATATGATGCGATTTGTACAATGTTTTTAGAAGATGTCGGTACTTTATTTATCGTTGATCAAAATACATTGTTAGTCGGTGTTGTTTCTCGAAAAGATTTGTTAAGAGCAAGCTTAGGAAAGCAGGAATTAGCGTCATTACCGGTAAATATTATTATGACAAGAATGCCAAATGTTACGATGTGTCGCAAGGAAGATAACTTGTATGATGTTGCAATGGATTTAATAGAAAAGCAGATTGACTCTATTCCGGTTGTAAAAGAGACGAAACAGGGATTAGAAGTTGTTGGTCGAATTACAAAAACCAATATTACGCGTGCTTTCGTTGATTTAGTGAATCATGAGTAAAGGCAATTCGTTTAAAGTGAGGTAATGCAATGAATAGTAAAATTGTATATGTCGTGTCTGATTCAGTTGGAGAAACAGCTGATTTAGTTGTTCGAGCAGCTATGGGACAATTTCCATTTGCGCCGGATATTAGACGTGTGCCGTATGTAGAAGATACAGGGACGCTAAAAGAAGTTATTTCTATTGCCAAAAGTAATAACGCTCTTATTTGTTTTACATTAGTAAAGCCTGATATGAGAAAATATTTACGAGAAGAAGCGGCAAAAGAAGGCGTAGAAGTGTATGATATTATCGGTCCTCTTATCGATCAAATTGAAGATATAACAAAACAAACTCCAAGATATGAACCAGGGGTTGTGCGAAAGCTGGATGAAGAGTATTTCAAAAAAATTGAGGCAATTGAATTTGCTGTGAAATATGACGATGGTAGAGATTCAAGAGGTCTTTTAAAAGCAGATATTGTATTAATTGGAATTTCTCGTACATCGAAAACACCACTTTCGCAATATTTAGCACATAATAAGCGATTAAAGGTTGCTAACGTTCCGCTCGTACCGGAAGTGGATCCGCCAGAAGAATTATACCATGTGCCGAAAGAAAAATGTTTTGGGTTAAAAATAACGCCTGATAAATTAAATCATATTCGCAAAGAACGTTTAAAATCTCTTGGATTAAGTGATGGAGCAAATTATGCAAACATTGAACGTATTAAAGAAGAGATTAAACACTTTGAACAGATTGTAAGTAGAATAGGTTGCCCGGTTATCGATGTATCGAATAAGGCGATTGAAGAAACGGCAAATATTATTGTGAATGCAGTGCAAAACCAAAAAATGTTTTAGCACATTTACCAAAGGTGAATGTGCTTTTTTCACTAACTATAAAAATTAAAAGGACATGTAGCTAAGTTTAGAAAAATGTATTATAATAAAAAATTGTGATAAAAACATTCATTTTACGTTTAGACTTCAATTTTTCAGAATAAACTAGTGATAGGTTTTGTAAAGGACATGCTTTTACGTAAAATCGACAAAAATCTGAACAAGAAAACGCACATTATGGAAGGATTCACAGAAGGGATGTAGAATAGAGAAATATGCAAAACATCACTCGAATTTATGTTGATGCAGATGCATGTCCAGTGAAGGAAGAAATTATGCGCGTCGGTGCAAAATTTCATGTCGATATTTGGTTTATAGCATCCTACGCCCATCAGTCAAGAAGTCAGAAGGGAAATTGGGTATATGTAGATTCTGCGCAAGACGAGGTGGATTTTTATATCTATCAGCGTGCAGAAGTAGGAAATCTCGTTATCACACAGGATATGGGACTTGCTGGTCTTCTTGTCAAAAAAGGAGTATATGTATTATCTCCGCGCGGCACAATTGTGACCGATGAGCATATGGATACAATTTTATATAATCGATACGTATCTGCGAAGTTACGCAGACAAGGAACCTTTACAAAAGGGCCAAAAGCGTTTTCTAAACGTGATCGGCAATATTTTTTGGCAAATTTAGAAAAAATATTGTCGAATTATAAAGGAATCCTTTAATTTGTATCGAATACAAAATACGACACGGAGATGGAGTTATGGGGAACAGAATTCCCGAAGAAGTTGTAGAACAAATTCGTACATCATCTGATATTGTTGAAGTGATTGGTGAATATGTACAGCTTAAAAAACAAGGTCGAAATTATTTTGGGCTTTGTCCTTTCCATGGCGAAAACTCACCGTCGTTTTCTGTTTCTGCTGATAAGCAAATTTTTCATTGCTTTGGATGTGGAGAAGGGGGAAATGTTTTTTCTTTCTTAATGAAAATAGATGGACTGTCTTTTGTGGAAGCTGCGCAAAAATTAGGTGAGCGAAATGGTATTCCTGTTGCTAACTTTACATCAGAACTAGAGCAAACACAAAATATATCTGATGATAGCACGATTATGTTGCAAGCCCACGAGCTTTTGAAAAAGTATTATCATCATCTCTTAGTAAATACAGAAGAAGGAAAACAGCCGCTTGCGTATTTACTAGAGCGAGGTATTACAAAAGAAATGATTGTAAAGTTTGAAATTGGATACGCCACTCCTGCTTGGGATGCAGCGGCAAAAATCTTACAAAAACGAGGTTTTTCACCTGCTGTTATGGAGCAAGCTGGATTACTTGTTCGCAGTGAGAAGGATGGCAGTTATCATGATCGTTTTCGCGGACGAGTGATGTTTCCAATTCATACACTGCAAGGGAAAGTAGCTGCTTTTAGTGGACGGGCATTAGGGGATGATACGCCTAAGTATTTAAATAGTCCAGAGACACCTATTTTTCATAAAAGCAAGCTGGTATATAACTTTCATCAAGCAAGGTCATTTATTCGAAAACGAGGACAAGTTCTTCTCTTTGAAGGATATGCGGATGTTTTAGCTGCTGTGAAAAGTGGGATCGAAGAATCGGTTGCTACGATGGGAACTGCTTTAACTGAGGAACAGGCAAAGCTTTTGCGGCGTAATGTTGAAACTGTTGTTCTTTGCTATGATGGTGATAAAGCAGGACAAGAAGCAACAATGAAAGCAGGACAATTGTTATTGCAAACCGGTTGTGAAGTGAAAGTTGTCTCTATGCCAGATAAATTAGACCCTGACGAGTATGTACAGCGTTATGGAACAACAGCGTTTCAAAAACTTGTACAAGCGAGTATAAGTTTTGTTGGATTTAAAATAAATTATCTTCGTTTAGGGAAAAATTTGCAAGATGAGTCTGGAAAAGAAGCTTATGTGAAAAGTGTTTTAAAAGAGTTAGCGTCATTGCAAGATGCAATGCAAGCGGAATCGTATTTGAAGGCATTGTCACAGGAATTTGCTTACTCAATGGAAACACTGCTGGGGCAATTGCACCAATATCGCAAAGAACAAAAGGTACAGCAAAAACAGACAAAGCCAATTGCACAGCCTTCTCAAATTGTTCATGTGAAACCGAAATTTTCTGGTTTTGAAAGAGCTGAAAGAGAGCTTATTTATCACATGTTGCAGAGTGAAGATATCGCTTTTCGTATCGAACCTCATATAGAAGATTTTCATACAGAAGAACATAAAGGGATTTTATATGAGCTATACGCATATTATGAAAAGGGAAATGAACCGTCAGTCGCAAACTTTCTAAGTTGGCTTTCTGATGAAAAGCTGAAAAATATTGTAACTAATATTTCAACAGATGAAATGATTAATCCTGAGTTCTCAGAAGAATTGCTTCATGGCAATGTAGACGCGCTGCGTCGGCATAAGCAAAAGTTAAAGAAAATGGAAAATATTTTTACGCTGAAGCAAATGGAAAAAGAAGATCATTTAGCAGCAGCACGATTTTTCCAAGAATATTTGCAAAAACGAAAAGCAAGAAAATAGCTTTTTGTATAAAAACTTACTATAATCATTGTTTGTATCTCGCGTAAGGAGGGGAACAAATGGCTGATAAACCAGCTCGTTCTAAACAAATTGAAACTGATATGACACTTGAGCAAGTGAAAGAGCAACTCACAGAGCTCGGAAAAAAACGTGGCGTTCTTACATATGAAGAGATTGCAGAACGCATGAGCGGATTTGATATTGAATCCGATCAAATGGATGAATATTATGAATATTTAGGTGAACAAGGAATCGATTTAGTTGGCGACAGTGATGAAGATCCAAATACTCGTCAATTAGCCAAAGCTGAAGAAGAGTTTGACTTAAACGATTTAAGTGTACCGCCAGGTGTGAAAATTAATGATCCTGTCCGTATGTACTTAAAAGAAATCGGTCGTGTTGACTTATTATCTGCTGAAGAAGAAATTGCTCTTGCAAAACGTATTGAAGAAGGCGATGAAGAAGCGAAACGCCGCCTTGCAGAAGCAAACTTACGTCTAGTTGTAAGTATTGCAAAACGTTATGTTGGCCGCGGTATGCTTTTCTTAGACTTAATTCAAGAAGGGAATATGGGTCTAATTAAAGCTGTTGAAAAGTTTGATTACCGCAAAGGGTATAAATTTAGTACGTATGCAACGTGGTGGATTCGTCAAGCAATTACACGTGCAATTGCGGACCAAGCAAGAACAATTCGTATACCAGTTCATATGGTTGAAACAATCAATAAGTTGATTCGTGTTCAACGTCAATTATTACAAGATTTAGGTCGTGAGCCATCTCCAGAAGAGATTGGCGAAGAAATGGATCTTGCTCCTGAAAAAGTACGCGAAATCTTAAAGATTGCCCAAGAGCCAGTATCTCTTGAAACACCAATTGGTGAAGAGGATGACTCTCATTTAGGTGATTTTATCGAAGACCAAGAAGCAACATCTCCTGCAGATCATGCAGCGTATGAATTATTAAAAGAACAATTAGAAGATGTATTAGATACATTGACAGATCGTGAAGAAAATGTTCTTCGTCTTCGCTTTGGTTTAGACGATGGACGAACTCGTACGCTTGAAGAAGTTGGAAAAGTATTCGGCGTTACGAGAGAGCGTATTCGTCAAATTGAAGCAAAAGCGCTTCGTAAATTAAGACACCCAAGCCGTAGCAAACGCTTGAAAGATTTCTTAGAATAGAGCTTTGTGTAAAGTTTACTTCATTAATATGAAGTAAACTTTTTTTTGTTAAAATCTACATGTCAGTAGCAATTACAATTCTTGTAATTTATTTTACAGAATTGTCTTTTGATTTGCAAATAGTCATTTTTCGATTTTTCGATTAATTTCGTGTATTCTTAACAAAAATATATGGAGAATATAAATGTTTGTGATGAGAAAAGTGGATATTTAGCAAAAAATTACGTGATTTTGTAGCAAAATAATTAATTGAATATATGGAATATTTTTAACTTATTGTAGTTTGGTCTTTTCTGGTAGATTGTTTTCAAGTACAATAGAAATGACTAAATCATCAAACTATTGGGGGATATAGAGGGGGAAAAAGAAAAAATGAAGCGTAATCCGTTAATTCCATTTGCTCTTATTGCTGTATTGGGAATTATTATTATGTTTGTATTTTCATTTCAAGGCATGCATAAATCAAAGGAACTAGCTGACGCGAAGAAAAACGGGGGAAAAACGACACAAACAGCAGCAAAACCAGAAGAGATTGTAAAACAAAGTTGTGCAAGTTGCCATGGTGATCAATTGCAAGGGGCAGTTGGTCCTAATTTGCAAAAAGTTGGCGGTAAGCTTTCGAAGGATCAAATTCAAGAAGTAATTGTAAAAGGAAGAGGAAATATGCCGCCAGGTCTTATTCCAGCAGATCAAGCGTCTAAAGTAGCAGATTGGTTATCAAAGAAAAAATAATAGTTGATTACATAATGGCTCTTTACGTCTAAGTAAAGGGTTTTTTTTTATTAGTTAAAATGCCAAATTTAAAAATAAATGGTTTGTAAGCGAAGTAAAATGATTTATCTACTTGCAATAATAACTATAAATTCTTTATCATGGAGACAGACTGAAAGAGAAGGAGTAATTGAAATAAATGAATGAAGTAAAGCTTTCAAAACGATTAGAAGAAGTTGCACTTGAAATTCCGGTGGGTTCCACTGTTGCAGATATTGGTTCGGATCATGCCTATTTACCTTGCTATACAATCTTACATCATATTGCCATGCAGGCGGTAGCAGGAGAGGTTGTAGAAGGTCCGTTTCGTTCTGCACAAGCTACAGTAGCAGAGTGCGGATTGCAAGATAAAGTGAGTGTACGTAAAGGGAATGGTTTAGAAGTAATTGCGCCAGGCGAAGTAGATGTAATTACAATCGCAGGTATGGGTGGTGCGTTAATTCGTGATATTTTAGAAAATGGAAAAGAGAAGCTGAAGGGTGTAACTCGTTTAATTTTACAACCTAACATTGCTGCACATCATATTCGTGAATGGTTTATTGAGAATGGTTGGGAATTGATAAAAGAAAAAATCGTAAAAGAAGACGGAAAGATTTACGAAATTTTAGTAGGAGAACAGGGTAATGCTCTAGCGCCCTATAATGAGAAAAAAGAAGAAGCTTTATTCATGGGACCATTTTTAATAAAAGAGAAAAATAAAGTGTTTGTAGAGAAATGGGAAAGTGAACGAAAAAACTTTAAAAATATTTTTAAGCAATTAGAACGGGCAACAGAAACAGAAGAGACAAAAACGAAGCGTGCAGAAGTGTTAGAGAAGATCCGTATGATTGAGGAGGTTTTATCGTGAGTAAAACGCCTAATGGATATGAAATCATTTCTTTATTTGAAAGTATGTACCCGAAACATTTAGCAGTCGAGGGCGACAAAGTTGGATTGCAAATTGGGGCATTAAATAAACCCGTAGAGAATGTGTTAATTGTGCTTGATGTAACAGAAGAAGTTGTACAAGAAGCAATTGAAAAAGGGGTAAATTTAATTATTGCCCATCATCCGCTTATTTTTAATCCGCTCAAAGCGATTCATACAGAGCAAGCGTATGGGCGTATTATTGAAATGTGTATAAAAAACGATATTGCAGTTTATGCTGCTCATACAAATGTGGACATTGCAAAAGGCGGCGTGAACGATTTATTGGCAGCTGCTTTAGGATTGCAGGAAACAGAGGTGCTTGTTCCCACTTATACAGAAGAAATGAAAAAGCTAGTTGTATTTGTTCCTTCTTCGCATGCAGAAGTGGTACGTCGAGCGATTGGTGATGCAGGAGCAGGTTATATCGGGAATTATAGCCACTGTACGTTTAATAGCGAGGGTGCGGGTACATTTCTGCCACAAGAAGGAACGAATCCGTATATCGGAGAGACAGGGCGTTTAGAACAGGTAGAAGAAGTTCGTATTGAAACAATTATCCCGGCGTCGTTGCAACGTAAAGTTATGAAGGCAATGCTTGGGGCACACCCGTATGAAGAAGTGGCATACGATATTTATCCGTTAGAAAACAAAGGTGAAACGTTGGGTCTTGGGAAAATTGGATATTTGCCGCAAGAAATGACTTTACAACAATTTGCAGAGCATGTGAAGCAATCTCTTGAGGTGAAGGGAGCTCGCGTTGTTGGCAACTTACAGGATACGGTGAAAAAAGTAGCAGTACTTGGAGGAGACGGGAATAAGTATATAAAACAAGCGAAGTTTAAAGGGGCAGACGTATACGTAACGGGAGATATGTATTATCACGTTGCACATGATGCGATGATGCTCGGATTAAATATCGTGGACCCAGGGCATAACGTGGAAAAAGTAATGAAAAAAGGTGTACAAAAACAACTACAAGCAAAAGTGGATGAGAGAAAATTTACTGCACGTATTCATGCTTCAGAATTACATACAGATCCATTTACATTTGTATAGAATGAAAAAATCCGTTATCTCCTGAGATAACGGATTTTTTTGTACTATCTCGCCATTTGCGGGCAGTAAGACCCCCACTGATTGAAGTTTTCCTTTATTTTGCTTTTACTTTTGGTAAGATTTTTTGTAGCGGTACGTTTCGCTTACGGTCCCATGTTGCAGGATTTGTTGGATCGTACTGTTCAAAAAATGCAATTACTTCTTTTGTAATAGGCGTTGGAGTAGAAGCGCCTGCTGTAATAGCGACTGTTTCTACTCCTTGTAACCATTCTAATTGGATTTCACTGACATCGGCAACGCGGTATGCTTTGGTGCTAGCAATTTCTTCAGATACTTGTGCAAGGCGGTTAGAGTTATTACTTTTTGGATCGCCAACAACAATTGTTAAATCAGCAGCAGTTGCTTGTTTTGCAACAGCTTCTTGACGTACTTGCGTAGCAAGACAAATCTCTTTATGAAATTCTGCTGTTGGAAACTTTTCTTGAATTTTCTCCATAATATGTTGAACATCCCATTGGCTCATCGTCGTTTGGTTTGTAACTAGAATTTTTTCCGTTGGAATGGTAAGTGCTTCAAGATCTGCTTCTTTCTCGATAAGATGGACAATATCCGGGGCAATCCCGACTGCACCTTCAGGCTCAGGGTGTCCTTTTTTGCCGATATAGATAATATGGTAGCCTTCTTCTTTTTTTGTCTCAATTAAATCATGTGTTTTTGTAACATCAGGACATGTTGCATCAATTGTTGTTAAGCCTTTCTCTTTCGCACGTTGTTTCACTTCGGGAGATACACCGTGAGCTGTAAAAATAACAGTCCCAGACTCAATTTTCTCTAAAATATCTAAACGACTTGGGCCATCAAGCGTAATAATGCCGTCTTCTTCAAACGCATCTGTTACGTGTTTATTGTGGACAATCATGCCTAAGATATAAATTGGTCTTGGCAATGTTTTATCAAGCGCTGCATTGCGCGCAATGACCATCGCGTCTACAACACCGTAGCAATAGCCGCGAGGGGAAATTTTAACGATTTTCATGTAATTAATCCGCTCCTTTAAAAAAGGATTTGTTTTATAAAGCTAATCCTTTTCATTATAAAGGAGATGAAAGCAGATGACAAAGAAATGTTACACGTATAGCTTTGGTTTAGGAGTGGTAGACTGTACGTTTTCTACTGCTACCTCATCTTCAATTATGATTTTAGGAGCGAGTGGTTTTCTTGTAATAGGTATTTCTTTAGATGGAGTGGAAGGGGAGACTTCGACTACTTCTGTTTGTTTTTCGGCTACCTCTGTTTGTTTTTCCTCAGTGCTTTTTCCGGATGAAAGTATTTTCATGATGCTAGGAATATTGCGAACAATCGGACCATATTGCTGCACGACAGGTCCAAAGGATTGTGCCATTTGAACAACTTTTTCAACGTTGTTTAGCATTCCGGTGGGATTTGAAATAAAGTTCGTGAAAAAACTGCCAATTCCACTAGATGCGCCTCCTGCTGTTCCTACTGTTCCTCGTGTTTCACCTTCTGCCATCATTTGAGGTTGCGCCATTCGCTGTTGTTTTGGAGGGTGCATATATGGATGGTTTTGCTGGTACGGTGTATTTGAGTATGTTTCTAATTGTCTATAAGGGGGCATCATATACATATCTGCAGCAGGATTGCGTTTTTGAAATAATTTTGCAAGAAATCCTTTTTTCTTAGGCATCATCGGCTGCATGCCCGGTGTTGGGTACATTGTATGAGAATATGGAGACTGCGTGTACATTTGTTGATAGGGAGGGGATTTCATATACATTAGGAAATCCTCCTTTCTTCAATTAGGTAATATACACTACAATATGCAATAGAGAGAAAGAAGGTTAGTTTTTCCGTTGAAATGCTAAACTATATAAATACAAATTAAAAATCGGCATAAAAACCTTCTTTCTTTTTAGGCGGGCGAGAGCATCTGGCCATGCATAGAAGCGGTCAGGGCCTTTTTCTATCACATGCAAAGTTTAAAACAAAAGAAGAAAGGGAGCGCAGGTCATGCTGTGTTCTGCACGGCAGCGACTTATAAAGAAAAGCGGAGCCGACTGTTTAGGCCCGTTGGCTAAGGTTCTTTCACACAGAAGGTGTTTTTTACCTTCTCGTGTGGAAGGTTCTTAGACATGAGGGCTTAGGAGGCAGAGCTAGACAAAGATGCCGAAAAATGAAAATGGATATATATAAAGATAGATTTTACTGATAGATTTCGATATAATGTTAACTTGACTGATTAATGAACGCAGTAGAAATAAGAAAGAAGGTGGAATGTATGACAGTGCAAACATTTACACAGTATGATTTTCAACCATTTTTAATAGATGCAATTCGTGAATTACGTTTTTCAGAACCAACAGAAATTCAACAAAAGATTTTTCCGGTTGTGAAAAAGGGAGTTAGTATTATTGGACAATCACAAACAGGATCTGGAAAAACGCATGCGTATTTACTTCCAACATTAAATCGGATTGATGCAAACAAAGAAGAAGTACAACTTGTAATTACAGCTCCAACTCGTGAGTTGGCGCAGCAAATTTATGAAGAGATTGTAAAGATAACAAAGTTTTGTGAGGAAGACAACATGATAACAGCGCGTTGTTTTATCGGTGGAACAGATAAACAACGTTCAATTGAAAAATTGAAGAAACAACCGCATGTTGTTGTGGGAACACCAGGGCGTATTAAGGATTTGGTGGAAGAGCAAGCGCTATTTGTACATACGGCTTTTGCAATTATTGTCGATGAAGCAGATTTAATGCTTGATATGGGCTTTATTCATGATGTAGATAAAATTGCAGCGCGTATGCCTAAAAATTTACAAATGCTCGTTTTCTCAGCGACAATTCCACAAAAGTTAAAACCATTTATGAAGAAATATATGGAGAATCCAGAGCATATTCATATTAATCCGAAGCAAATAGCAGCGGTTAATCTGGAGCATCACCTTATTCCATCAAGACATCGTAATAAAATTGAACTTGTGAAAAATCTGTTACTACAATATCAGCCGTATTTAGCAATCGTCTTTACGAATACAAAGAAAATGGCGGATGAAGTAGCGAATGGTTTAACAGAACGTGGTTTAAAAGTTGGTCGTATTCACGGTGATTTATCACCACGTGATCGTAAGAAAATGATGAAACAAGTTCGTGATTTAGAATTTCAATACATTGTAGCGACAGATTTAGCTGCACGTGGCATTGATATCGAGGGAATTAGTCATGTTATTAACTACGAAATTCCATCTGATTTAGATTTCTTTATTCATCGTGTGGGCCGAACAGCGCGTGCTGGATATTCTGGTATTGCGGCAACAATTTATGATCAATCGGATGAAGAAGCATTAGATACGTTAGAAAAGCAACGTCATATTGAATTCAAACACGTGGACTTACGTGCAGGTGAGTTGATTGAATTAGGGCCTCGTCGTCGCCGTCAAAGCCGTAAGAAGCCAAATGACGGATTAGATGCTATGGCGCAAAAGGTTGTGAAAAAACCGAAAAAAGTAAAGCCGAACTACAAGAAAAAGCTTGAATGGGAACGCGAAAAAATTAAGAAAAAATATAACAAAAAGAAAAGATAAGGATTTTCCTTATCTTTTTTTTGCGGGGAAGTTAACAGTGTCAGATTTCTGCAAATTATGCTATCATTATAGCTATTGCATTTATAAGAGGTGATTACATGTTGAAAATTGGATCTCACGTTTCGATGAGTGGAAAGAAAATGTTATTAGCAGCAAGTGAAGAAGCTGTATCATATGGTGCAACAACGTTTATGGTCTATACAGGGGCACCGCAAAATACGAGAAGAAAACCGATTGAAGAGTTAAATATAGAAGCTGGTCGTAAACATATGGAACTGAACGGGATTGAAGAAATCGTTGTTCATGCACCGTATATTATTAATATTGGTAACACAACGAAACCTGAAACATTCCAACTAGGTGTTGATTTTCTTCGCCTGGAAATTGAAAGAACATCAGCATTAGGCGTTGCCAAGCAAATTGTGCTCCATCCAGGAGCGCATGTTGGAGCAGGTGCGGATGCAGGCATTCAAAAAATTATTGAAGGTTTAAATGAAGTATTAACAGTTGACCAAACAGTGAACATTGCGCTAGAAACAATGGCTGGAAAAGGAACAGAGTGTGGACGCAGTTTTGAAGAGCTTGCGAGAATTATTGATGGTGTAACACATAATGAGAAATTATCTGTTTGTTTTGATACATGTCATACGCATGATGCTGGTTATGATATCGTTAATGATTTTGACGGTGTTTTAAACGAATTTGATAAAATTATAGGTATTGATCGTTTACAAGTATTACACATTAATGATAGCAAGAATAAGCGCGGTGCTAGAAAAGACCGTCATGAAAATATCGGTTTCGGTCATATCGGCTATGAAACATTGCGCCACATTGTACATCATCCACAATTACAGCATGTACCAAAAATTCTTGAAACACCATATGTAGGTGAAGATAAACAGGATAAAAAACCACCGTATAAATTTGAAATTGAAATGCTGAAAAACGGTGTGTTTGATGAAGAGATTCTTCAGAAAATTAAAGGACAATAAAAAAGGGGAAAGCCCCTTTTTTATTTTACCCCGCTATTCGCGGACAGTAAAACCCCACTGATGGAAGTTTCACTTTATTAATTTTTGGAATAGGGTGTTGATTTGTTGTGCGGTAGCAGGAGAAGTAACCTGTGCAATTTGTTTTAAAAGTTGTAATCTTTCTTGGACATCATAAATATTAATATGTTTTCCTTGAATTAATGTGACAATTTTATCTGCTTGTTCGCCTGCTATAGGCACCCCATATTCTTTACTGTATTTTAATAATTCCTTAGAAGTCATATTGTTTATTTTTTTATTTACAAATTGTTGAATGAGGTTCATGTTGCTACCCCCTTTGTTTTGTCCTCATATCCGAATATATGTGGAATATGCTTGTGTATATTCCAGAACAGGTCGTTTTCTTATCAGAAAAAGTAGAATATGTTACAATAAAAGGAGGAAATTATATAAAGATACTTGAGGAGGTAGTATGGAAAAAAAACAGCATAAAAAAGAAAGTATAATTCATCTTGTGTATCGTCTTGTTATGATTGTCATAGGTGCGGGCTGTGCAGCAGTTGCACTCGAACTATTTTTAATTCCAAACAAGATTATTGATGGTGGTATTATCGGTGTTTCCCTCATATTAGATTACCTTACACCAAATATTTGGTGGCTAAGCTTTTCCACTTTAGTTGTAATCCTCAACTTACCATTTATGTACTCAGGTTATAAACAAATCGGAAAAACATTTATGCTATCTTCTGTTTTTGCAGTAATATGTTTAGCTTTGATTGAGTCCACATTACATTCTATTCAGCCTTTTACGACAGAGCCGATTTTAGCGACTGTCTTTGGAGGTTTAATTTTAGGTGTTGGTGTTGGGCTTGTAATTAGGCATGGTGGTTCATTAGATGGAGCGGAAATTCTAGGTATTTTGCTAACAAAGAAATTACCGTTTTCTGTCGGTGAATTTGTTATGTTTATGAATATTTTCGTCTTTGCCTGGGCGGCAGTCGTGTTTGGCGTAGAACAAGCAATGTATTCTGTCATGACATACTATATTGCATTTAAAACGATTGATACTGTTATCCAGGGATTAGATGAAACGAAAGCAGTGATTATTGTTTCGGACCATTATGAAGAGGTATCAAACGCAATTTTACATCGACTTGGCCGCGGAACAACGAAGTTAGTTGGGAAAGGTGGCTATACGGATAAAGAAAAAGAAGTCATCTATGCAGTTATTACTCGTTTAGAGGTAACGAAGCTAAAATCGATTGTTCATGAAGTAGATGAAAATGCTTTTATTACTATTATGAATACACAAGAAACAAAAGGTGCAAAATTTAAATCAGCAATTCACTAAAAGCGGAGAGATTTTCTCTGCTTTTTGTTATAATGGATAGGTTGTCTAAAATGG
Organism: Bacillus sp. 103mf; assembly: GCF_900116295.1. Taxonomy (GTDB): domain Bacteria; phylum Bacillota; class Bacilli; order Bacillales; family Bacillaceae_G; genus Bacillus_A; species Bacillus_A bruguierae. Next base: position 865,730 of record NZ_FPAF01000001.1, on the reverse strand, counting down.
TATATATATTTTAGGACAGATTGGTTTACAACTTGTAATGAGCTATAATATAATTTAAATAAAGATAAATCGGAATCATTCTGAATTAAAATAGGTGAGATATGATGAAGTATATATTAGAAATCGAAAATTTAACCTTTCGTTATGAAGAGCGAAATGTGTTAGAGGACATTCAATTGCAAGTTCCTAAAGGAGCTTTTTTAGGGTTAGTAGGACCGAATGGATCAGGAAAATCTACATTATTGAAATGTATATTAGGGATTTTAAAACCGAAACAAGGAACGATTCGGTTGTTTGGTGTGGACAGTAAAAAATTTAAAGATTGGAATAAAGTTGGATATGTCTCCCAAAAGGCGAATAGTTTCAACTCTGGATTTCCCGCAACTGTATTTGAAGTTGTTTCGATGGGACTTGTTTCTAAAAAAGGTTTGTTTCGGTTCTTAACAAAGACGGATAAAGCGAAAGTAGCAAAAGCGATTGCTGATGTTGGAATGAGTGAGTTTATGAATCGGAATATTGGTGAACTTTCTGGTGGACAGCAACAACGTGTTTTTATTGCGCGCGCACTTGTAAGTGAACCGGAATTATTAATTTTGGACGAGCCTACTGTCGGTATTGATGTGAAAAATGTAGAAAGTTTTTATGAAATGCTAGAGCATTTAAATAAGCATTTAGGGATTACACTTATTCTTGTCACTCATGATATGGGAGCTGTCACAGAGAAGGTTACACATGTCGCTTGCTTAAATCAACGTTTACATTTCCACGGAAATGTAGACGCGTTTCAAAAGTTAGAAGATGCCGAAATGTCATTATTATACGGTTATCATGTTCATCGTTTAGAGCATGATCACGAGCATCATGGGGGGATACGATGATACAGGACTTTTTGCAATATGATTTTTTACGAAATTCTTTATATGCTGGAGTGTTAATTGGACTTGTCGCCCCGATGCTTGGCGTCTTTGTTGTCATTCGTCGTTTATCGTTGATTGCTGATGCATTAAGTCACGTTACGTTATCAGGTATTGCAGCGAGTTTATTACTAGAAAAAACCGTATTTACAGGTGGTTTTTTGAATCCGTTATATATGGGGATGATATTTTCTATTGGCGGCGCTCTGCTTATTGAAAAATTAAGAACGGTATATAAACATTTTCAAGAACTAGCAATTCCTATTATTATGTCAGCTGGTATTGGGATTGGTGTAATTTTCATTTCTCTTGCCAATGGATTTAATACAGATTTATTTAGTTATTTGTTTGGTAGCGTGAGTGCAGTGACAAGTAGTGATTTATTTATTATTGGATTCGTTGCTGTAATTGTGGTTGCTGTCATCATTTTATTATATAAAGAACTGTTTTTATTATCTTTTGATGAAGAATATGCTGTAGCAACAGGTTTGCGTGCGAAGTGGATTCACTTTATTTTTATTATTTTAGTTGCACTTGTGATTGCGGTTTCAATGCGTGTTGTCGGCATTCTTCTTGTTTCATCATTAATGACATTACCGGTTGCAGCAAGTATTCGAATTGCGAAAGGTTTTAAGCAAACGATCTTTTTCTCCGTTATATTTGGTGAAATTGCAGTAGTTGGAGGCATGTTAGCTTCTTATCAGCTCGACCTTGCTCCTGGTGGGACAATTGTTGTGTTATCAGTTCTTATTTTAATCGGTGCAATCTTATGGAAGAAGAAAAAAACTGCGTAAAGTAGGGATGACTATGAATCTTACAGAAGCTTTACACCTTATGAAGGAGGAGGGCTATAAACATACTGGAAAAAGAGAAGAGATGCTGCGTTTATTTGCTAATCATAATAAATATTTAACAGCAAGAGATGTTTTAGCCAATATGAAGGGTGATTATCCAGGGCTCAGTTTTGATACTATTTATCGTAACTTAACTCTGTTTGTAGAAATCGGTATTTTAGAACAGACAGAGTTAAATGGTGAAAAACATTTTCGCTTCAAATGTTCTACTACAGAGCATCATCACCATTTCATTTGTTTAGATTGCGGAGGAACGAAGGAAATCACATCTTGTCCAATGGAACGCATGAATAAAGACTTTAAAGGATATGAAGTAACGGGGCATAAATTTGAAATATATGGACGCTGTCCGAAATGTGTACAATAAAAAAGCTTGTCAGTTTCGAAACTGACAAGCTTTTTTTATCTAGAAGTTTTCAACTTATTTTTCTTGTTTTGCTGCATATTCTTCTGCAATTTTATCAATTTCTTTCTTTAATTCTTCCACCATTGTTTCTTCTGGTACTTTACGTACAATTTCACCTTTGCGGAAGAGAAGACCTTCTCCACGTGCTCCAGCAATCCCGATATCTGCTTCACGCGCTTCGCCAGGGCCGTTTACTGCGCAACCGAGTACGGCAACTTTAATCGGTGCCTTAATTTTTGAAATATATTCTTCTACTTCATTTGCGATGCTAATTAAGTCAATTTCAATACGTCCGCAAGTTGGACAAGAAATCAATGTAGCAGCATTAGAAGCAAGTCCGAATGACTTTAATAGTTCGCGCGCTACTTTTACTTCTTCAACTGGGTCTGCACTTAATGAGATACGCAATGTGTTACCGATACCTTTACTTAAGATTGCACCAAGACCAGCTGCACTTTTTACAGTTCCGGCAAATAAAGTTCCGGACTCTGTAATACCAAGATGTAATGGATAATTGAAAGCACGAGATGCTTTTTCATACGCTTCAATTGCCAAATTCACATCAGAGGCTTTCATCGATACGATGATATCATGAAAATCTAGATCTTCTAAAATTTTAATGTGATGCAATGCACTTTCTACCATGCCATCAGCGGTTGGGTATCCATATTTTTCTAGGATATGACGTTCTAATGAACCTGCATTTACACCGATACGGATTGGAATGCCGCGTTCTTTTGCAGCATTTACAACTGCTTCAACTTTATGACGGCGACCGATGTTTCCTGGATTAATACGAACTTTGTCAATGCCGCCTTCAATTGCTTTTAATGCTAGGCGATAGTCAAAGTGGATATCAGCAACAAGAGGGATATTAATTTGTTTTTTAATATCAGCAATTGCATTTGCAGCACGCTCATCGGGAACGGCTACACGAACAATTTGACAACCTGCCTCTTCTAAACGTTTAATTTCGGCAACTGTTGCTTCCACATCATGTGTTTTAGTTGTTGTCATACTTTGTATAATTAATTCATTATTACCGCCAATTGTTAAATTTCCAACTTTAACAGGACGTGTTTTTGTACGATGAGTTATTTCATTCACGAATAGATCGCTCTCCTTATAAAAGAAGTTTCTTATTTTGTAGACAAACACATTTATATTGTATGCAGTATTTGTCTAGTGAAGCCAAATGTCTATATAAATCCACTTTGATTTTTCAACATACAAGTCACTGCTATGCAGAAAAAACATGATCGCTACTTGCTTTCTCCCTTTGTTTTAACCATTGAAAGTGGCAGGAAAAGGCCCTGACCGCTTCTATGCATGGCCAGATGCTCTCGCTCAACTAAAAAGGAGCTTTTATGTTGTTTTTTTATTTGTATTTATATAGTTTCACTTTTTCTATTGTATCAGCGCCTTACTGCAGTTGACAAGAATTATGTGATGTTATTCCTGATAGAGGGGGAATTTGTATTTTTTCCCGACTTGTAATTTTGCTGGAGAGTCGTTTTGATTTAAGTCTTTGAAGTCCGTAACAACTTTTTCAATAGAAGGGACTTTTTTCTTATTAATTTCTTCTGTAATAGAGAGAACGGTCTCGCCTGTCTTTACTTCAATGACCTTATATTTTGCTAGTGATGTATTTCCTTTTTGTTTATTATTTGTAACTTTAGCCGAAGTTTCTTTTGTTTTGGAATATGTATGAAGCAACGGTAATGTGCCAATTGTCATATCATAGTACAAGACATAACCGAGAACAAGTAGTAACAAGATACCGCCAAGCCTTTTCATATTTTCCCACTCCTTTGTAGAGAAATATATGCTTGTCCAAAAAAAAAATGCCTTGAAGGCATTTTTTATAGTGAATTTTTTTCTTTTGGTTTTGGTACTTCTTTTATTGTTAAATAAAGAACCACAAGAACGATACCGATAAATGTAAATAACGAGAATATGACATGCACTTTTAACAAGTCCATAATCATAAAGAATATAGTTGGGATTGTATAACTATAAGCGGTTAATGTCCAAACTTGTTTGTAAGATAATTTACGTTCTCCACTCATTGCAGAGCCGATAAATGCTAATAGCGTAACACCAAGAAATGTAATAAATAGCTGGAATAAGTAAATAAATATCCCGATAAAGAATATAACAACTGCATAGATGCTATCAATGTATGAAACGATTTTTTGGATATCTTTCTTTTCAAAAGTTGTATTACCTAAATCGCTATATGGAAAGGATTGCGGTTGTTGTCCTGCTATTGAAATCATTTTATCTTTTAAAATGAATATACCATCGCGATTTGGATAATTTTTTATGTCTGTTGCATTTGGATCAAATACAAAAATAAAGTCTAATTCATCTTTTACAATTGGTTTGCTAATGTCTGCGTGAAGCTCGCTATTTTCAATTTTAAAATCAGGCACATCTTTTTCGATAGAGCGATCAATTAGACTAATACCCTCTTGAATAAAATCTCCAAATAAAATCGTTTTTGGAACAGTAGCAAGTAGACATAGTAACATTATGTAAAGAATCGTTTTTCCGATTTTTTGAAAACGAAAGAGTGCCATCTCTTTTGTTGTGTATAAGCTTTTAAATAGTTGTGTAAATATGGACATGCATTCACTTCCTTCTTTAAATATATTGATTTACAGTCTCATTGTAACGTATTTTTTTTAGGAACCACAAGATATATCATGTCGCATGTGAAAATATAATTGACACATTTCTTTTTAATATGGTAAATTTATCTTACATTTTTACATATAATCATACGTTCCATCGTAGTTTAACTGGCTAGAGTATATGGTTTATAACTGCGATGTCGTAGCAGTTATTCATATATTGCGGACCCTTAGCTCAGCTGGTTAGAGCAGACGGCTCATAACCGTCCGGTCGTAGGTTCGAGTCCTACAGGGTCCATATCCATTTCGCATATTGATACATAGCGGATAAGCTTCCTTAATAGAAGGGAGCTTTTTTTACGAAATGTATGAGCATTTCGTTTGAAAAGAAATGGGAAATTTGCTACTTTAATGTTAGCAAGGCAATACGCTAAATTTGTTTTCACCCTTATGTAATTAGGGTAAAATGAATTTGTATGCCAAGTTATTATCGGCAATACATACAATGGGAGGAATATAACAATGGCGAAACATGAATTACCAAATTTACCTTATGCGTATGATGCGTTAGAACCTCATTTTGACAAAGAAACAATGAACATCCATCATACAAAACATCACAACACATACGTAACAAACTTAAATGCTGCATTAGAAGGACATGCGGAATTAGCAGAAAAAAGCATTGAAGAGTTAGTTGCAAACTTAAACGAAGTGCCAGAAGCAATTCGCACAGCAGTACGTAATAACGGTGGTGGACATGCAAACCACTCTTTATTCTGGACAATCCTTTCTCCAAATGGCGGCGGACAACCAGTAGGTGAACTTGCAGGCGCAATTGAAGCGAAATTCGGTAGCTTCGATGCATTTAAAGAAGAGTTTGCAAAAGCAGGCGCAACTCGCTTCGGTTCTGGCTGGGCATGGCTTGTTGTAAACAATGGTGAATTAGAAGTAACAAGCACACCAAACCAAGATACTCCATTAATGGAAGGCAAAACGCCAGTTTTAGGATTAGACGTTTGGGAGCATGCATACTACTTACACTACCAAAACCGTCGTCCTGACTACATCAATGCTTTCTGGAGCGTTGTAGATTGGAACGCAATTGAAAAACGTTACCAAGACGCAAAATAATGATAATTGTAAAAACTAGGAGATGCTTCTCCTAGTTTTTTTGTTTTCTCTTCTATAGAGAACCGATCCGTTCACCTGGCTATCAGTGAGAAAAGTGCTAACTAATGAAAGTTTTACTTTTCACTTTTCTTCTTTACATAATTGTAACCTTCTTTGGAAGACTAGAACATGAAGTAAAGGAGAGTTTATATGAAGTGGAAACATTTAGTTGGCGATGTTGAGGTGAATCGTGATTTAGTTTTATTACTCATAATTGGCGGGTTATATACGTTGGCCATTTCGTTGTCCAATACGTTTGTTAATATTTATTTATGGAAACAAACGAAGGATTTTATGAATATTGGCTTTTATAATTTAGCAAGCGTTGTTTTACAGCCGCTCACTTTTCTTGTTGCCGGAAAACTTGCAAAACGAGTAGATCGTACGATTTTGCTCCGCATCGGTGTAACAACATTAGCTGCTTTTTTTATTGTTGTCTTACTGACAGGAACGAATGCTTCCCAGTATATTTTCCTTATCGGTGGTTTACTTGGGATAGGATATGGATTCTACTGGCTCGCATTTAATTTATTAACATTTGAAATTACAGAGCCAGAAACACGTGATTTTTTTAACGGATTTCTCGGACTTCTTACCTCATTTTCAGGCATGATTGGTCCAATTGCATCCGGATTTATCATTTCACGTATGGAAAAGTGGAGTGGATATACAGTTGTTTTTTTCCTATCTTTAACCTTATTTACCATTGCCGTAGTTGTCAGTTTTTTTCTGACAAAACGTGAATGTGAAGGGCGTTACGAACTTGTTGAAGTAATGAAAGAAAGGGAAAATAATAAAAACTGGGGAAGAATTACACTCGCTCATTTCTTTCAAGGACTTAGAGAAGGTACGTTTATATTTGTTATTTCTGTATATGTGTATATGGCTTCTGGCAGCGAATTAGCGCTGGGGAAATATGGGCTTGTAAATTCCGCTGTTTCTTTCATTTGCTATTATGTAGTAGCACGTGTATTGAAAAAGGAATGGCGAAAAAAAGCCATTTTACTCGGTGGAATTATTTTATATGCAGTTGTATTTTTAGTTGTCTTTCATGTCACATATACGAAATTACTTATTTATGCAGCTTGTATTGCCGTAGCATATCCGATTCTTCTTGTTCCATATGGTTCAATGACATATGATATAATAGGAAGAGCCAAACAAGCAAAGGAGCGGCGAGTAGAGTATATTGTTGTTCGTGAACTATGGCTAAACGGAGGAAGAATCTGTTCGGTTTTAAGTTTTTTACTAGCTGTTTCATTATTTCCGGCAGAAAAAAGCTTGCCTATTTTATTATTAATATTAGGTGCTGGACATTTACTTATCTATTTTGCGATTCGAAATGTCAAATACGATGATGAAAAAGCATGCCAGGCGGGGCTTGCAGCTGTACAAACGACGCAAAATACAACAGAAGGAGAAGGTTAACTTCTGCGATCTTTTATGTTAAAATAATAAAACGTATATAACAGTAGCGAGGACACCTGAAGAAGGTGTCCCTTTCCGCTTACATAGCTGTTGGCAGAGGGGGTTCGTATGAGTAAGAAAAAGAAAAAAAAGAAAACCCACGTTCCACTTCGGTTAAACGTGTTGTTTTTCTGTGTGTTTTTACTATTTTCATCAATAATTGTTCGATTAGGTATGGTACAGATTGTCCATGGTGAAGATTATAAAAATGAAGTAAACAGAAAGGAAAACTTAACGGTAAGCAACCCTGTTCCGCGCGGGAAGATTTTTGATAGGTATCACCGTGCGGTGGTGGATAATACACCACTTCGAACAATTACGTACACAAGAGTAAAGGGGTCAAAACCTGAAGAACGTTTAGAAACAGCCAAGCAACTCGCAAAGCTGCTTGATGTACCGACTGATAAATTAACAGAGCGAGATAAAAAAGATTTTTGGATTCTGTTAAATAAAGACCGGGCAAAAGCAAAAATTACGAAACAAGATGATGCTGATTTGAAAGCGAAAAAAATTGATGATAAACAACTGGCACAACGTCAGCTTGATCGTATTACAGAAGAAGAATTGAATGAATTAACTGCTGACGATTTAGAAGTGTTGGCAATTAAGAGTAAGATGGAAGGCGGCTATGCGATGACGCCGCAAATTATTAAAAAAGATGTGACGCCTGAAGAATACGCTATAGTTAGTGAGAATTTAGCGAAGCTTCCAGGGGTAGACACTACAGTTGATTGGGACCGTCACTATGCTTATGGGGATATGTTCCGCACTGTACTTGGCGGCGTAACAACTTCTGATCAAGGATTACCAAAAGAGAATCAAGACTATTACTTAGTTCGTGATTATAACCGCAATGACCGCGTCGGAAAAAGTTACATTGAGCAGCAATACGAGGATGTATTGCATGGCACGAAAGCACAAGTGAAAAATATTACGGATCAAAAGGGAAATATTCTTGAGACTGTCTATCTTTCTAAAGGAGAAAGTGGAAAGAATTTAACGTTGACCATTGATATGGAGCTGCAAAAGAAAGTCGAGCAAATTATTGAAGAAGAAATGAAAGCAGCAAAAGCTTCAGGCGGAGCGGAGTATATGGACCGTGCGTTTGTTGTGATGATGAATCCGAAAAACGGAGAAATTTTATCAATGGCTGGTAAACAGTTTGGGGAAGAAAATGGACAAAGAGTTATCAACGACTATGCACTTGGTACGATGACGAGTGCATATGAAATGGGTTCGACTGTAAAAGGTGCAACTGTGTTAACTGGATATCAAACAGAAGCAATTAAGCCAGGAGACGTAATTGTTGATGAACCAATGAAGTTTAAAAGTACAGATTGGAAAAAATCATGGAAAACAATGGGGGCGATTAATGATTTAACAGCCCTGCAACAATCTTCCAACGTATATATGTTTAAAACAGCGATGAAAATCGCAGGTGTAGATTATGTTCCAAACGGTACATTAAGTGTTAAACAAAAGGACTTTGATACAATGCGTTATTACTATAGTCAATTTGGGCTTGGAGTACCAACGGGAATAGATTTACCAAATGAAATGGCAGGAGTAAAAGGAAACGCAGTCGGACAACCTGGTAAGCTACTCGATTTAGCAATCGGGCAGTTTGACACGTATACACCGCTGCAATTGGCGCAATATGTATCAACGATTGCCAATGGTGGTTATCGGATGAAACCACAGATTGTAAAAGAAATTCGCAAACCGACTTCAAAACCTGAAGAGTTAGGAAAAGTAGTAGATTCGATGGAGCCAACGGTTTTAAATCGGATAGATATGAAAGATGAGTACATTAACCGTGTTCAAGAGGGCTTTAAAATGGTAATGCAAACACCAAATGGAACAGGGTATTCAAATGGTGGTTTTGCTGGTGCAACATATGATCCGGCAGGAAAAACGGGAACCGCACAGGCCGCTTATGCTGGTCCAAATGCAAAAGAGGTAAGAGCACAGATAGGTGATAGATCCATATATAATTTAACACTTGTTGGCTATGCACCGGCATCTGATCCAGAAGTTGCTTATTCTGTTGTTGTTCCGTGGTTGTCTAGTGATCAAAATCCAGTAAGTAAAAAAATTGGACGCCGAATTATGGACGCATATTTCGATTTGAAAAAGCAAGAAGTAAACGGAAATACTGGACCAATAGAAGATACGAAGAAAACAAATGAAGAAGAATAAAAATATGTAAGATTGGCACACTATCTGTGAAGATAGTGTGCTTTTTTTTATACATGTTGCATATAGTGATGACAGAAGTGTACAAGCCTAAGAAAAAATTCATGTACAATACTTATTTTATAAAAGGAGGTATGGAGAATAGTTTATAAATAAGTGTATTTAGCGTTACACATGGCAGGAAAAGGCCCTGATTGCTGCTATGTATAACGAGATACTCTCGCCCGCCTAAAAAGAAAAGGGTCTATATTCCGGTTCTTTAATTTGTATGTATATATGAATCCATTTTAATTTTTCAACATAAAAGTCACTGCTATGCAGAACAAAACATGACCGCTACTTGCTTTCTCCCTTTGTTTTAAATTTTGCATGTGGTAAGAAAAGGCCCTGACCGCTTCTATACATGGCCAGATGCTCTCGTCCACTTAAAAAGAAAGCTTTTATGTTGGTTTTTGAATTCGTATTTATAGATATTTACAAAACTTTTACAAACTATTAAAACCGCATTAATAGTTCAACATTATTCTTATATATGTACTCCTGTTAGCAGGAGGCTCCTAGGAGGAAATATTACGTGAAACGTAATAGAACATACACCATGGTTTTTATAATAGCAATGTTTTGTTTATCTGTTCATACGTTACCTGTTTCCGCCGCTAGTATTGTAGGAGAAGTACAAATTGATGGATCTTCTACAATTTTTCCGATTATGGAAGCAGTAGCAGAAGAGTATACGAAGCGAGAACCTCATGTGAAACTTTCTATTGGTATATCTGGAACGGGAGGCGGATTTCATCGTTTTGGAAAAGGAGAAGTAGATATAACAAATGCTTCTCGGCCAATGAAAAGAGAGGAAGAACGGCTTGCTAAGAAGCATCATATTACGTATACGCCGCTTCAAATTGCTTATGACGGTCTTACACTTATTGTGAATCGTGAGAATACGTGGGCAGATAACCTTACAATAGAAGAGTTACAAACGGTATGGAGTGATAGTGAAACAACGAAAAAATGGTCGCAAATTCATCCGAAATGGCCGCATGAAACGATACAATTTTACGCACCAGGGGTAGATTCTGGTACGTATGATTATTTTCAAAATGTAGTGTTGCAACAAAAGCAGATCACAAGAACAGTTACATTATCTGAAGATGACAATGTTTTAATACGGGGTGTTATGAGTAATAAGCACGCAATTGCATTTGTTGGATATGCATATTATGCTGCGAATCATGATAAAGTAAAGGCCGTAAAAATTAACGGTATTTCTCCGGCGAAAGAAACAATACAATCCGGAGCATATAAGCCGTTGTCTCGGCCGCTTTATGTATATGTAAATAACTCTTCTATTCGAGAGAAAAACAGTGTTGCAAATTATGTCTCTTTTATGATGAAGCATGCTGGAGAGCTTGTAGAAGAGATTGGATATGTGAAGTTGCCGCAATATAAATATAATGAACAGCTACAAATGTTAACAGAAATGCAAAAATAATGTCAAGATGGAAAGGGGTTTTCATCTTTGGCTCGTAATAAAAAGAGTCATGTTACGATTTCTGTTCAACATTTGATTGAAAGAAATACAGGCAAACGAAAGAAAGCACAGCGAATCAATCAAATGGTTCCTTTTGTGTTACGACTAATCGCCAGTATCTCTATTGTTACAACGATGGGGATTATTATAACTTTGGCAAATGAAACATTTATGTTTTTTGAAAGGGTATCAATCGTTTCCTTTTTTACAGAAAAAGAATGGCTTCCTTTTTTTGAAAATCCTAAGTTTGGTATTTTACCACTTATATATGGAACGTTGCTTGTAACTGTTATCTCTATGATTGTTGCAGTTCCGATCGGATTAGGCTGTGCAGTGTTTTTAAGTGAATATGCGTCTAATACGGCAAGGAAGGTGTTAAAACCAGCATTAGAGTTATTGGCAGGGATTCCGACAATTGTATACGGTTTTTTTGCTTTAACAGTTGTTACACCTATTTTGCAACGCATCGTCCCAAATTTACAGTTTTTTAACGCGCTTAGTCCGGGGATTGTAATTGGCATTATGATGATTCCAACGATTGCATCTCTTAGTGAAGATGCGATGCGTGCTGTTCCTCATAAAGTGCGGGAGGCTTCTTTTGCGATTGGCGCCACTCGTTTTGAAACGACAAAGCATATAGTGTTACCAGCTGCTTTTACTGGAGTTTTAGCAGCAATTGTGCTAGCTGCTTCAAGAGCGATTGGAGAAACGATGATTGTCGTCATTGCGGGGGGATCGACGCCGAGTTTATCGTTAAATCCGACACAGTCTATACAGACGCTAACAGCATATATTGTGCAAGTTAGCTTAGGAGATGCCCCTTATGGAACAATGCCCTATTACAGCATGTATGCTGTCGGAGCGACGCTATTTATTTTTACGTTGATTATGAATATGATTGCACAGCGTATTATGCGTCGTTTTAAGGGGGCGACATAATATGCGAATGCTAAACGAGCGAAACATAGAAGAACATATGCCTGCTCGGTTTTGGAAAGATCGTGTATATAGAACTGTATTTCGCATAGCGATGTTATTTTCACTTTGTATATTAATTTTTTTGCTGTATCAAATTTTTCAGCAAGGAATAACATATATTTCATTTGATTTTTTAATCCGTTTTGCATCACGAAATCCAGAGCAAGCTGGAATTGCAGCAGCTTTATCGGGAACGATTTTATTTATGAGTGTTGTCGCTCCTACTTCTTTTTTATTTGGAGTAGGAACAGCCCTATATTTAGAATACTATGCAAAACAATCATTGTTTACAAAAATAATTGAGGTCAACATTCAAACGTTGGCAGGAGTACCATCAGTTGTTTTTGGATTATTAGGATTAACAATGTTTGTATATGGCTTACAGTTAGGAGAAAGCATATTGGCAGCCGCATTAACGATGAGTCTTCTCGTCTTGCCAACGGTTGTTGTTGCAGCGCAAGAAGCGCTTCGCTCTGTACCAAATTCGTTGCTAGAAGCTTCTTATGGAGTAGGAGCAACGAAGTGGCAAACGATGTATCATGTTGTGATTAGAGCGGCAATGCCAGGGATTTTAACAGGTTGTATTTTAGCGTTATCACGAGCGATTGGAGAAGCGGCCCCGTTACTTGTCATTGGGGCACTTGCTTTTGCAAACTATGTACCGCTTGATGTAATGGATAGATTTACAGTTTTACCAATTCAAATCTTTAATTGGATGAATAGGCCGCAAGAGGAATTTCAACACGTAGCAGCAGCTGGAATTATTGTGTTATTAGTGCTGTTATTTCTTATCAATATTTTTGCAATATGGCTGAGAAATCGTAAGTAAGAAGGAATGGATGAAAGGGGATCTTCAAAATGGTATCTACAGTATTAAAAGTTCAGGTGAAAAATGAAGAGAAGGCAGAACCTCAAACAAAAAAAGTTGTATTTGATACGAAAAATTTAAACTTATGGTATGGGGAAGACCATGCATTAAAAGATATTAATTTAAGCATTCATGAAAATGAAGTGACGGCGATTATTGGACCAAGTGGATGCGGAAAATCTACGTATTTAAAAACATTAAATCGTATGGTTGAGCTAGTACCAATCGTGCGGACAACAGGGGTAATTGAGTATCGCGATCGCAATATTTTTGATAAATCTTATCCTGTTGAAGAACTGCGTACGCATGTGGGAATGGTATTTCAGAAGCCAAATCCATTCCCAAAATCAATCTATGAAAATGTTGTATATGGTCCGAAAATTCATGGTATTCGTGATAAGAAAACGTTGGATGAAATTGTTGAGAAAAGTTTACGCGGTGCGGCGATTTGGGATGAATTGAAAGATAGATTACATGATAATGCATACGGATTATCCGGTGGGCAGCAGCAACGTTTATGTATTGCGCGTTGCTTAGCAATTGAACCAGATGTCATTTTAATGGATGAACCAACATCAGCATTAGATCCAATTTCTACATTAAAAGTGGAAGAGTTAATTCAGGAGTTAAAGAAAGAGTTTAGTATTGTTATAGTTACGCATAATATGCAACAAGCAGCTCGTATTTCTGATAAAACTGCTTTCTTCTTAAGTGGAGAAGTTGTGGAATATACGGATACAAATAAATTATTTACAACTCCAACAGATAGACGAACAGAAGATTACATTACAGGACGCTTCGGTTAATAGTATCTGCTTGGGAGACCAATTTGTCTTTTTATTTTATATGAGAGTGTATGTGTAACAGCTGAAGGAGGAAGCAACATGGTACGCGAACAATTTCAATATGACTTACAAACATTACAGCAAAAGGTTATTGAACTAGGTGAATTAGCAAAACAAGCTCTTGAAGTTGCAATGGAAGGGTTGCGCACAAGAGATGTAGAGAAGGCGATTGAGGTAATCGATGGTGATTACCGTATGGATAATTTGGAAGAAGAAGTTAATGATTTTGCATTAATGTTGATTACGAAACAACAGCCGGTTGCTAGTGATTTACGAAGAATTTTTGTTTCGATTAAAACGGCAACAGATTTGGAACGTATTGCAGATCACGCGGTAAATATCGCTAAGGCAACAATTCGTCTTGGAGAAAAAGAGGTACCAGTCTCATTACAAAACCTTGAAAGCATGTTTAAAATTGCAATAGATATGTTACAAAATGTGATTCAAGCTTATAGAGAAGAAAACTTAACATATGCCAAAAAGATTGCTGAGATGGATGATGAAGTCGATGAACTGTATGGGAAAGCAATTCGTGAGTTTATTTCTTCTATTCCAAATAAGCCAGAGGCGATTGGACAAATCACACAGCTATCGTTTATTGCACGTTATATTGAACGAGTAGCAGATCATGGTACAAATATTGCAGAAAATGTTTTTTATCTTGTAAAAGGAAAGCATTATTTGTTAAATGAATAAAGTGAAAATTCTGTCAGTGGGGGGCTTACTGCCCGTTGGTGCGAGATAAAACTTATTACGAGAGGAATGCGAAAGCGTTCCTTTTTTTCAGTCAAAATATTACAAAAAAGGATTATTGTTACTTTCTTGTTGCGGTGATAAGATGGATTATAATGCGATTTCAAGAAAACGCTTACTTTTATGATGCGTGGAAGTTTCACTTTACCCCGCTCAAACGGCTGGTAAGAAGTACAAGCAAGAAGAAAATCAAACCATCCGTAAGAGCCCGATTGGTTCAACTAACCTCTCATGAGAAAGGCGTTCATGAAAGGAAGTTTCACTTTATTCTTCTATATGAAGAGAAAAGAGGGATGTATGGAGCCTTTGCGTATTTTAATGTTGGCATGGGAATATCCCCCGATGATGGTAGGGGGTCTTGGAAGGCATGTGTATGAATTATCACGAGCTCTTGCATATTATGGACATGACGTGCATGTAGTAACTGTACACGAAGAGCAATGTACAACATATGAAAAGGTACATGGTGTACATGTACATCGTGTTTCAGTTGATTATCGTGAAAAGTATCATTTTTATGAGTGGATTGCTGCGTTAAACAAATCTATGCTTGCTTATACACAAGAGCTATGTAAAGGTTATGTGTTTGATGTAATTCATGCTCATGATTGGCTTGTTGCTATTTGTGCTATGGATTTACAAAAAAAGCAACAGTTAACTCTTGTTACGACAGTGCATGCAACGGAACATGGACGGAATAGCGGGATTTATACATCATTGCAATGGAAAATACATATGCATGAAAAAGAGCTAGTAAAAGAATCTAATGTTGTAATTGTTTGTAGTCAGTTTATGAAGAGCGAAGTTATGCGGAATTTCGAAATAAATAGTGAAGGCGTTATAGTACATCCGAATGGAATTGATTGTAATTTTTTCCATGCGGTTACGCCTTCACTAGAAATCACAAAGCGCTATCATTTATCGGATCGATTGGTTGTATTTTCAATTGGTCGTATTGTGAATGAGAAGGGTTTCTATACCATTATTGAGGCAGCACCACATATTACCCAGCGGTACCCGCAAGTTTTATTTATTATTGCAGGTCAAGGAACTATGTTAGAACAGTACCGTGCGGTTGTTCAGAGAAGAGGACTGCAACATTCTATTCTTTTTCTTGGTCATATTACGGAAGAAGAGCAACGGGCGTTTTTCCAAAGATGTGATGTATTGTTGATTCCAAGCTTGTATGAGCCTTTTGGAATTGTTGCGTTAGAAGGAATGCTAGCAAAGAAACCAGTTTTAGTTTCGCGTGTAGGCGGCCTGCAAGAGATTATTATAGAGGGTGTGAATGGATTTCTAATGAAAGCAGGCTGTGCGCAAAGTTTGAATGAGAAATTAATATGTATTATAGAGCAACCAGAAATTGCTCAGTGCGCAGCAAATAAAGGATATGAAGATGTTCTTGTTCACTATAATTGGAGTGAAATTGCAAGAGCGACCGCACATACGTATGAAAAAGCAGTTCAACATCATAAATGTGGAGGTTGAATGCCGATGAAGGGGGTTATTTTAGCTGGAGGGAAAGGGACGCGTTTACGTCCGTTAACATGTAACCTTCCAAAGCCCATGTTACCTCTACTACAAAAGCCAGTGATGGAATACAGTATTGAACTACTGAAACAGCATGGTATTCGCGAAATTGCTATTACTGTTCAATATATGAGTTCTGTTATTCAAAATTATTTTGGTGATGGTAGTAAGTGGGGAGTGAAACTATATTACTTTGAAGATACTCCTCCTCTTGGTACGGCGGGAAGTGTAAAACAAGCAGAGAAGTTTTTAGATGAGCCATTTGTTGTAATTAGCGGAGATGCACTAACAGATTTTCATCTATCTAAAGGAATTGATTTTCATAATAGTCATAGTGGAATCGTTACGATGTTTGTGAAAGAAGTAGTTAATCCATCATCTTATGGATTAGTTGTTACAAATCAGCATTATGAAATTATTAAATATATTGAAAAACCAAGTTGGAATGAAGTAATTTCCAATACAGTAAACACCGGTATTTATATCATGGACCCCGACATTTTTTCTTATATTACACCTCATACGTTTTTTGATTTTAGTCACCATGTATTTCCTTTATTAGAAAACAAAGAAGCAATGTATGGATATGTAGCGAATGGATATTGGCTTGATATTGGAACGTTTACTCAATATCGCCAAGCTCAATTTGACTTGCTTACGAAGAAAGTTCATGTACCTATTTCATATACAGAAGTGTTACCAATGGTATGGATTGGAGAAGATGTAACAATTGAAAAGGGAACAAAGATACACGGACCTGCTTTTATTGGTGAGGGAACAACAGTGAAAACAGGAGTTATTATTGAACCGTATTCTATTATTGGTAAGCATAGCTTAATTTCTGCATATACTCGCCTTAAAAAAAGTATTTTACTCGCTCATACGTATGTAGGAAAGCGATGCGAATTGATTGGAACTACAATTGGAGCCAGTACAATTATTGAAGATGGAGTTACTTTATTTGAAAAGAGTGTTGTGGCTGATCAGTGCCGAATTGGTCAGAATGCAGTGATTAAGACGAAAGGGAAAGTATGGCCAGAGAAGATAGTTGAGAGCAGTACAATTATTGCTTCATCTGGAATTACAGAACATGAAAATATTTCGTGTTTTTTGCAGAAAAGTCGTATTTGCGGTAGAAGTAATTTAGATATTACGCCACAAATTGTCGTAAAATTGGCGATGGCATATGGTTCTTTATTAGCAGAAGGAGAAAGTTTGCTGATTGGTAGTAGTACACATGCAGAAGCACAAATGTTTAAACATATTTTTTTACATGCTGTTCATACAGTGGGAGTGCATACAATGGAATGCCAAGAAATGAATGAATCTTGCTTCCGATATGCAACCGAGCAAACAAATGTCGTTGGCGGAGTGTTTTTTTATAAGGGGCAAGATGAGAAACTTGTTATTCAATTTTATAATGGAGAAGGAATGGGATTAACGTATAAAAAGCAAAAAGAGATCGAAAATTTGTATATGGCAGAGTCATTTCGGTATATCAATTGTAAAAAAATTGGGAATAACGAGGTCATACATGTTTGTTCAGAAATGTATATTGAATCTGCTTTGGAATTAATAGATGTACCTGCTATAAAAAAACAACAATTTCATCTTCTTATAAATAAGTGGGATGAAATGTTTCAGCCTTTGCTATTCTTATTTTTACAGAAAATCGGCTGTACAGTAACGTGGATATATGCCACTGAGCAAAAAGAACACATCAAGTCATTAATGAAATCGAGCCAAGCGGATATGGCTATTATCTTTCGTGAGCAAGGGAACGAATTTGAATTATACGATCCTTATGGGAATATTTACAAAAATACAAATTGTGAAGAGATTGATATTCCTAATTTATTGTTTGAAAAAGACGAATGTTTCTATCCATTATCATTGAAATTAGGAGAATGTTATCTTCTTTTTTATATGCATAATGAGAATAAGAAGTTATTGCAAATGAGGTGGCAGCAAGATATTTTATTTCGAGTTGGTAAATTATTGGAGTTAATTGTTCTTCAAGGGAAAACATTGCCAGCGATGTTAGAGCAATACCCACCACTTTATTTATTGTGTGATGAAGTAGTTTGTTCATGGAATGAGAAAGGAAAAGTGTTAGGGATGTTGCTACGAGATATGGCGCAGCGAGAGTTTGAAGTATTAGAAGGAATTAAGTTTACACATGCAGAAGAAGAGTGGTCTTATATTGTTTCGGATGTAAATCAACCGAAATTTCTCGTGTATTCCCATGCAAGAAATCCAGTTATAGCAAAGGAGAATATGGATAATCTTATAGAAAAAATTAGACAATATCAAAAGGTGTAGAATTTTTGTTTTAAAAGTGTTATTATGGTATAGTCTGATTTAAGTTATTAGTGACTGGAGGGAAATAAGAATGCGTGTGAATATTACTCTAGCATGTACAGAATGCGGAGATCGTAACTATATCTCTAAGAAAAACAAACGTAACAACGCTGAGCGTCTTGAGCTTAAAAAATATTGCAAGCGTGACAAGAAGTCTACGTTACACCGCGAAACAAAGTAAGCAGTAGGAATATTTTCCTACTGTTTCTTTTGTATATAGGGGGAATTCAAAATGAAAGAAGAGAAAAAAAGATTACGAACAGAAATATTACAGCGTATGAATGCTTTATCAGAAGAACAGTATACGACTTTATCAGAAAAAATTGCAGATTCTCTATATAAACAACGAGAATGGATTGAGGCTAAAACAATTGGGATTACACTTTCTATGGAGCGCGAAGTAAATACATATGCAATTATTGAAAAAGCATGGGAAGAAGGAAAAGCAATTGTTATTCCAAAATGTAATCGTGAAACGAGAACAATGACATTCCATCAAATTACAGGTTTTGAACAATTAGAAACCGTTTATATGAATTTACGAGAGCCAGATGCGTCTATGACAGAAGAGGTATTAGCAGAGGAGATAGATTTACTTCTTGTACCAGGTGTTGCCTTTACACGAAAAGGAGAGCGTGTAGGGTATGGCGGAGGATATTATGATCGTTATCTTGTGAACTATAAAAGGAAAACGCTATCATTAGTTTTTGATTTTCAAATTGTTTCTCATATTCCAGTTGAACCGTTTGATAAGACTGTACAGAAAATTATTACAGAAAAAGAAACGTTTTCTATTTTATAACTTATATAGACAAATTATAAATTGACGATTCTTTTTTATGTTTATTATAATAAACTATGTGAACGTTTTCTTATTATGTTTTTATAGTAAGTAGACATTTAGAGGGTGAAAAAATGAAATCTATTTATGATATTCAACAATTATTAAAGCAATTTGGAACGATTATTTATACAGGAGATCGTGTTGCAGATTTACAATTAATGGGCGATGAGCTTCGTGAATTATATAAATCACAGCTTATTGAACCGAAAGATTATCAAACTGCCTTGTTTTTATTAAAGCAAGAAATTCAAAAAGAAGTACATGTAAATACAAATTGAAAAACAACATAAAAACAACATAAAAACAACTTTCTTAAGGCGGGCGAGAGCATCTGGCCATGCATAGAAGCGGTCAAATCCCTTTTCTGCCATGTGTCATACGAAAACAAAGAGAGAAAATGAGTGTAGATTACTTTTTGTTCTGTATAGCAGTGGTTTATATGTTGAGAAATCAAAATGTTTGATTAGCGAATGGCTGGAGAAACAGAGGAAAGAAGGAGAATGACATGGAAGAGAAATGGTTGGTTGGTGTTGATCTTGGTGGAACAACAATTAAATTAGCATTTATTAATATTTATGGTGAGTTTATACATAAATGGGAAATCCCAACGAATACAAGTGAACAAGGAAAACATATTACACTTGATATTGCGAAAGCAATTGATAAAAAGTTACAAGAATTAGGTGAGTTAAAAAGCAAACTGGCTGGAATTGGGATGGGTGCCCCGGGGCCGGTTCACGGTGCTTCTGGAATGATTTATGAAGCAGTAAACTTAGGGTGGAAAAACTATCCTCTTAAAGATTTATTAGAAGTAGAAACGGGTTTACCAGTTGTCGTTGATAATGATGCGAATATTGCAGCGCTTGGAGAAATGTGGAAGGGTGCTGGGGAAGGTTCAAAAGATATTATTTGTATGACGCTTGGAACGGGTGTTGGTGGCGGCGTTATCGTAAACGGTGAAATTGTCCATGGTGTAAGCGGAGCGGCCGGCGAAATTGGTCATATTACAGTTGTAACGGAAAATGGTTTTGCTTGTAACTGTGGAAAATCAGGATGCTTAGAAACTGTTTCTTCTGCAACTGGTATTGTACGGGTTGCAATGCAAAACATGCAGGAAACAGATGAGGCTAGTGTATTACGTAGGGTGTTAGAACAAGAAGGACAGATTACATCTAAAGATGTGTTTGACGCACTTGCACAAGGTGATGCATTAGCAAAAACGGTAGTCGAAAAGGTTGCTTCGTATTTAGGGCTAGCAGTAGCAAATTTATCTAGTACATTAAATCCAGAGAAAATTGTTATTGGCGGCGGTGTATCAAAAGCAGGTGATGCATTGTTACAACCAATTCAACGTTATTTTGAACAATATGCATTTTCACGTGCTGTTAAAAGTACAAAACTAGCAATTGCGACACTTGGTAATGATGCTGGGGTAATTGGCGGAGCATGGCTTGTGAAAAAGTATATTTATGAAGCAAAGTAATAAAATAAAGCTTTATCCCGCATTAACGGGCAGTAAGACCCCCACCTCAAGATTCAGAGAAAGCGAAGAAGATAGGTGGGGGATAACTGCCCGTAAAAGCCCGATTGGTTCAACTAACCATCAGTGGGAGATGAAAAAAACTCTCCACTGATGGAAGTTTCACTTTATATTTGTAGAAGATGAGCAAGAAAAGAAAAAGGAAGGGAAAACCCTTCCTTTTTCATATGCTAGAAATCATGATGTATGTAGAGATTGTAAACAATTGCTTAATGTGTTGGTGGATAGCCATTGTTTAGCACTGTCATGACTGTAAACCACCCGAAAACAAGTACAGTTGCAAGGGAAAATCCTCCAGCAAGAAGGTTCTTGTCTCGCAACGTTTTAAGAGAAGAGTATACAGCTAACAGAGTGACTAACGCAAAAATAATAACAAGACCCATACATATCCTCCTCTACTCTCTCGTTTTTTGTCTGAGTTTTTGTAATATTTTTTCATTTTTTATTGTACATGTTTTCTATATAGTTGTCGAGGTATCGTTTCGTTTCTTATAAGAAGAAAATGTTGTATGATGAAAGTGAGTGTCATGACTGGAGGAGATTAAGGATGAATTGGATTCAAATGCCATTAGGACCACTACAAACAAATGCATATATTTTAAGTAACGATCAAAAAGAATGTATTATTTTTGACCCAGGTAATGAAGGAGAAAAACTTATAAATTATGTAAAACAAGAACAATTAAAACCATTAGCTATTTTATTAACACATGCACATTTCGATCATATTGGTGCAGTGGATGAAGTACGTACTGCTTTTCAAGTTCCAGTATATGTTCATCAAGAAGAAGCGGATTGGTTAGGAGATGCTACTGTTAATGGTTCACAAATTTTTATGATGAATCGTAGTATTACGGCAAAACCTGCGGATCACATCATTGAAGGAGAAGGAACATTAACAATTGGTTCGTTTACGTTTGATATGTTTGAAACGCCGGGGCATTCACCAGGAAGTATTTCGTACTATTGCAAAGAGGCAAACGCTGTAGTTTCAGGGGATGTTTTATTTCAAATGAGCATTGGGCGCACTGATTTACCAGGAGGTAGCTTCCAAGAATTAATTATGAGTATTGAGGAGAAGTTATTTGTATTACCCGATAATACAAGCGTGTTATGTGGGCATGGCCCAGAAACAACTATTGGCTTTGAAAAAGAAAATAATCCATTTTTACAATAAGGGGAACGGCGATGAAGCACGTTCTAAAACAAGCGATGGAAAAAGAAAAAGACCAGTCTATTTCTTATAGTACATACATGAGCCTTGCTTTATATGACGTAAATAACGGCTATTATATGAAAGAACGTGAAAAAATTGGCAGGCAAGGAGACTTCTTTACAAGTAGTAATGTGTCCTCTGTTTACGCAAAAACATTTGCTCATTTTTTTATTCGGCTTGTAAAAGGAGAAGTTATTTCACCCCATATATGTGAAATTGGTGGTGGAACAGGGAGGTTTGCATACGATGTGTTGCAAGAGTGGCAAACGATATCCCCTGAAACGTTTATAAACATGCAATATTCTATTATAGAAGTGAGTCCATTTCATAGAAGGTTGCAAAAACAGCAGCTTATTTCTTTTGCAAACGTTTCGCAATATGCATCCTATGATGAATTGGATGCCGCTTTTACAGGAATTGTTTTTTCAAACGAGTTGTTTGATGCGTTTCCTGTTGAAGTAATTGAGAAGCGGGAAGGCGTGTTATATGAAGTACGCATAAAGTATAACAGTGAAGGCGGACTTATTGAAGTATTGCGCCCGTTAGATGATGAACAGATTATAAGCTATTTACAAAGACACCAAATTCAATTGTATGAAGGACAGCGATTTGAAGTACCATTACAAATGAATGTTTATGTAAAACAGCTCACAAGATGGTTACAAGAAGGCTTACTTATAACAATCGATTATGGATATACAAATGAAGAATGGATGCACCCAGCTCGTCGTGAAGGAAGTTTACGAAGTTATTATGAGCATCAAATGATTCGTAACCCTCTTCAATTTCCAGGAGAGATGGATATAACAACTCATATTCATTGGGATTCATTGAAGATTGCCTGCGAAGAACAAGGCTTACAAACAGTATGGCATACGAAACAAAGAGAATTTTTGCTTGCCGCAGGAATTTTAGAACAACTTGTTAATCATGAAGATCGTAACCCATTTTCTGATAATCAAAAGAAAAACCGCGCGATTCATTCTATGATTTTACAAGGTGGAATAAGCGATGCTTTTGATGTTGTCATTCAGCAAAAAGGGTTGCCTCAATTTAATTTAGATCATTATTTGCATATCTTTTCATAAAACAAGGCGCAGTATAAAATACTGCGCCTCATTTTATAGGTAAATACGACATTTTGTTTAGGAGTATGTTTATATTTCACCTCATGATATATATTTATATTAAAGATATGAGATGAAAAATACATACATAATACACCTTTTGTTTATTTGAATGCACCTAACCTAGTAATACACGAACTAATTGGATAATTGTTTCATTTTCTACTTTGTAGTAAATTTCCAATCCTTTTCTTTCACTTGAAACAATTTTAGCGCTTTTTAACTTCGCTAAATGCTGAGAAATTGTAGATTGGGGCATGTTTAAGCCTGTATACATTGTAGAAACGTTACTTGGCCCTCGCTCAATCAATCCTTTTACAATACATAAACGAACTGGATGAGCAAGTACTTTTAATAATTCCGCATTGTTTTCATATAATTCTAATTCCTGTTGAAAGGTTTCTAACATCTTTTCTCCACCTCCATGTGTGCTTATTATACCCATACTATACATAACAAAATTCTAAACCAAAGAGAATAGTTGTTGCAAAAAAAATGCTCTAAAGTAAAGAAATTGTAAGAAAAGAGACCGTGATGTAAATAAATTGGGTAAATCTAGACATATTTCCATTAAGATAAACCAGTGCTTATAGATTGCAATAATGAATATTTTTGTTCTCAATAAAAAAACGTTTACATTTATATTACAATTTTACCATATTTTATTTTTCTTTCAATAATGAAAATGAAAAAATTTTTCGATAATTTAAGAGGAGTTGTATATCTTAATCTGGAAATTAATAGAGATAGAAAGAAGGGATAATCATGAGAATAGAGTTTTTAGGAACAGGCGGTGCTACACCAACTCCAAGGCCAGGGAGTTATAGCAAAGTAAGTAAAGAAGCGAGAGAGAAAAGTTTACCATATAGTAGAATGGGACCAAGTGTTTTTATTCACGATCTCAGCTTATTAATTGATACGCCAGAGGAAATACGCTTGCAATTGGAGCGATCTCAAATTTTGAAAGTAGAAGCCGGGATATACTCTCATTGGCACCCAGACCATACAATGGGCCGGAGAATTTGGGAAACGATGGCGTTTGAAACGAACAAAGGTTTGGGCGCTGCAGTATATGTACCAGAGCAAGTAGCAGAAGATATGAAACAATTTTTAGGATCGTGGGACCATCTGCAATTTATGCAGCAGCAAGGATGGATTGATTTAATTGTATTACGAGATGGGCAATCCTTCGTGAAAAATAAAGTAAAAGTTACACCATTTCGTTTATATGAACAATATGTGTATGCATTCTTATTAGAAGAAAAAGAAAAGCGAGTACTTATTGCCATGGATGAATTATATAAATGGGAGCCACCTACTCATTTAATTGGTAACTTAGATGTAGCTATTTTACCGATGGGAATTGCTGAGTTTGATTGGAAGACGAAAGAGCAAATAAGAGACCGTGCCTTTATTGAACGCATACGCGAGGCGACGTTTGAAGATACGCTAGAAGTGGCGAAACGATTACGAGCAAAACATACAATTATTACGCACATTGAAGAAGTAGACAATCTTGGATATGACGAATTGAAAGAAATTGAAGCTGAATTACGAGCAAAAGGTATGAATATAACGTTTGCTTACGATACGATGAAAATCGATGTATAGCGGGGGAAAATACATGGCTGTAACAAAAGGGAATCTATATGGAAACACAGCTAGATTTTATGATTTAGAAGAAGGGAAAGATTGTGGAGAATTATCATTTTATCTTGAAAGAGCTTCTAAATTATCAGGTGATATTTTAGAAATTGCTTGTGGGACAGGAAGAATTACTTTGCCCTTAGCTCAAGCTGGTTTTTCGGTATGGGGAATTGATTTATCCGAATATATGTTATATTTACTTAAAGAAAAGCTACACACAATGTCTAATGAAATTCAGAAGAAGGTTCATCTTCAACAAGCAAATATGACGAATTTTGTTATGAATAAGAGCTATAATTTAATTTTAATTCCGGGTATTTCATATCAAGCACTTCTCAAAAAAGAAGACCAAATAGAATGTTTGAAAACAGTATATCACCATCTTAAAGCTGATGGAGAATTTATTTTCAATGTATTTCGCCCTTTTAAGCAATTAGATGAAACTTGGATTCAACCTGAAATGATTCAATGGGAGAAGATAGATCCGCAAACAGGAAGTACAATTCAAAAATCTCATATTGCCAAATCCATTGATGTGGAACATCAAATTATTTACCCCGAATATATATTTCGGATTACACATGAGAACGGAACAAAAGAAGAATTAAGAGAACAGTTGTCTCTAAAATATTACTACTATGAACAAATAACGGATATGATTCAGGCTGTTGGCTTTACAATCGCTGAGCAATATGGGAATTATGATGGTAGCTCTATTGAAGATGGGGCAGAGATGATTTTTGTTTGTAAGAAGTAAAAAGGGGAATTTGCTTAAGGCTAGATGAACTTTCATCTTCTATTTCCACTAGCGAGAGTTATGTGAGAAAAGTTCCTTCAATCTTCTGAAGGAACTTTTTGAGTCGATAATTCTTTTTCAAAAGACCAATACTTACTGTTTTCATTTTTTAGCAAGTAAATTCCTGTTATGCAGAAAAAACATGACCGCTACTATGCGGGGCTAGATGCTCTCGCCCGCCTAAAAAGAAAAAGGTTTTTATGTCGGTTTTTTAATTTGTATTTATATCATTCTCTAGTTTAACCCTTTTTTTAGAGATAACGACTTCTTCTACATACGTAAGCGCATGCTCAAGGTCCGCAATTAAATCATCTGCGTTTTCTAATCCAACAGATAAGCGCAGCAGTGCATTTGAAATTCCTCGTTTTTCACGTTCTGCTTGTGACATCGCAGCGTGTGACATTTTTGCTGGATACGAAAGAATCGATTCAACAGCACCTAAACTAACTGCGAATACGGGAAGTTGAATGTGTGCTAGAAATTGTCGTAATGCATTTTCAGATTCTAGTGTAAAGGAAAGGACCGCTCCTGCTGATTTTGCTTGATTGTGTTGCGTTTCATATTCGGGGTGTGATGGTAACCCAGGATAATAGATATCTTTAATTTTGGGATGCTGCTGTAAATAACAGGCGATTTTTTCAGCGTTTCGTGAAGAGTGCTCTAAGCGAACGTGTAATGTTTTTAAACCGCGAAGGACAAGGGAGCAATCTTGTGGTCCTAATATAGCTCCAAAAGAATTTTGTAAAAATCCCACTTTTTGTGCGAGTTCTTCATCTTTTACGATTGCTAATCCTGCAGTAACATCACTATGACCTGCAAGAAATTTTGTTGCGCTATGGAGAACGATATCAGCCCCAAGTTCTAATGGTTTTTGGTAAAGGGGTGTTAAAAATGTATTATCAACAAAAGTGAGTGCATGGGCAGATTTTGCAAGTTCACAAACGGCTCTAATATTTGTTACTTTTAATAGTGGATTTGACGGTGTTTCAACGTAAAAAACTTTTGTATTGGGACGAATATTTTGTTCTACCTCTTCTAAATTTGTCATGTCAACGAATGTGTGTGAAACGCCGTAACGAGAGAGAACTTCCGTTATAATTCGGTATGTACCTCCGTACACGTCTTCAGAAATAAGGACATGGTCTCCTTGTGATAAAAGAAGAAAAGCAGTTGAAATAGCAGCCATGCCAGATGAAAAGGCAAATCCTTTGCTTCCGCCTTCTAGTAAAGCGATTAGTTCCTCGAGAGCTTCACGTGTTGGATTTCCAGAACGACTATAATCATATTTTCCAAATGAATCTACATCAAATTGATGGAATGTAGATGTATTGTAAACAGGAACATTTACAGCACCTGTTTGTTTGTCATGCTTAAAACGATTATGAAGTAAAAGCGTATCTAGGGAATAACTCATATTCTCACTCCTTCTTTTACTTGTTTTAAAGTTTGCTGTAAATCTTGAATTAAATCATCTTGGTTTTCAATTCCTACGGAGAAGCGCAGCAGACGATTACAAACGCCTCGTGCTATGCGAATATCTTCTGGTATATCGGCATGTGTTTGTGTTGCGGGGTATGTAATAAAGCTTTCTACACCGCCAAGACTTTCTGCAAACGTAATAAGAGAAAGCGATTGTAAGAATGGATCAATCCACGCTTCTTCTCGTAGTTTAAAAGAGATCATACCGCCTTTTCCTGGATAATACACATCGGTTATGGCTTCTTCTTCTTGTAAATAGGAAACAATTGCTTTTGCATTCTCTTCATGCTGCCTCATGCGCAGCGCTAATGTTTTCATGCCGCGTATTAAAAGCCAAGAATCAAATGGGTTTAACACAGCTCCAGATGCATTGTGATAGTAAGCGAGTTCTTCGCATAATTTTGCCCCTTTTGCAACAACGAGTCCGCTTAATACATCATTATGACCGCCTAAATACTTTGTAGCGCTATGCAGGACAATGTCGGCACCTGCTGTTAATGGTTGTTGCAAATAGGGTGTGTAAAATGTGTTATCGACAATAAGGAGCAAGTCGTGACGTTTTGCAACGGCAGCAACTGCGGCAATATCCGTTATTTGCATAAGTGGATTTGTTGGTGTTTCTATGAAAATGGCTTTTGTTTTCGGTGAAATTGCTTTTTCAATTTCTTCTATATGTTGTGTATCTACATATCTACATCGAACATCCCATTTTTGCTCGTGTTCTGTAAATAACCGATATGTTCCGCCGTATAAATCTTCAGATACAATTAGTTCGTCACCAGAGCGAAATAGTGAAAGGACAAGAAGAACAGCAGCCATTCCTGAGCTACAGGCATAGCCTTGCTCACCATGTTCTAAGTCAGCGATCGCGCGTTCTAATAGAAGGCGTGTTGGGTTTCCGGTTCGGGAATAATCAAACCCTGTTGACTTTCCAATTCCTTCGTGGCGATAAGCAGTGGAAAAGTAAACGGGTGGGTTGACCGCTCCAGTTGTTGTTTCACTGCGATTTCCAATTTGGGCAAGCTTTGTTTCCATTGTAGACATAATAGAATTCCTCCCTAGTACAAAATAAAAAAGCCTTCTAAGAAGAAGGCTTATATACGGGAAATATAGTCTTCTTCTTATCTGTCAAATCATTTCTCAATTTGCTGGAATTAGCACCTTATTAACAAATAAAAAGCTTGTTAATGGTTGCTGAGGCGTCATTGGGCCAGTCCCTCGACCTCTCTCGATAAGAATTCGAAATATGAAGTTTTTAATTATGTTTTTTACTTTACAACAAATTTAGAAAGAAACGCAACTATATTTTGAATAATTTTATTTTTCTTTATTTTCATTGACTTTTGTATTTTAACATGCTAAATTAGTGAAAAAATTAACAAAGATTGTTAATAAGTGAACGGATGATGTTTACTTTTTGTAATTATAATCGAATGAAACTCTTATTAAGAGTGGTGGAGGGAAAGGCCCTGTGAAACCCAGCAACCTTCAAACAATATGTTTGAAACGGTGCTAAGACCTGCGGAACAAATTGTTCTGAATGATAAGAGGAGGATAAAATGCTGTCCCCCTCTTCATTGAGAAGAGGGGGTTTTTTATATAAATACAAATTAAAAAACGACATAAAAACCCCCACTGATTAAAGTTTCACTTCATATATATTGAAAAGAAGAGAGGGAGACATGTGAAACTACTAGATTTATTGCAAAGAAGAATTGTGATTGGGGACGGAGCGATGGGAACGTTATTGTATTCTCATGGTTTACAAAGCTGCTTTGAAGAATTGAATTTATCTGAGCCGGAACGGATTATTTCGATTCATAAACAATATGTTGCCGCAGGGGCAGATGTCATTCAAACCAATACATACGGAGCAAATGAAGGGAAACTTCGTATGTACGGTCTTGAGGATCGCGTAAGGAAAATTAACCGCGCTGCTGTAAGACATGCAAAAGAAGCGGTGACAGAAAAGAATGCAATCGTAGGAACAATCGGTGGAATGAAACATATTGGAGCAGTTACAACCACGGATATGGAGCGTGAATTTATGCTCTTAGAGCAAGCAAATGCCCTGCTAGAAGAAAGTGTTGATGGGTTATTACTAGAAACATTTTACGATGAATTTGAATTACTTCATGCAGTAAAAGTATTACGGAAGCAAACCAATGTCCCTCTTATTGCGCAGCTTGCCCTTCATGAAGCTAGTACAACACAAAATGGAAATAGTGTAGATGATGTATTGAAGCAGCTTATAGAGTATGGTGCAAATGTGGTCGGATTAAATTGTCAGTTAGGGCCGCTTCATATGATTGAATCTTTTAAGACGATAGAAATTCCTAAATATAGTTATTTATCTGCGTATCCAAATGCTGGTCTTCCTAAATATGTAGAGGGCCGTTACGTATACGAAGGAAGCCCGGCTTATTTTGAAGAAATGGCGCCGGAATTTATTAAGCAAGGCGTTAGGTTGCTTGGGGGGTGTTGCGGTACAACTCCTTCTCATATCGAAGCGATGAAGCGAGCACTTGAAAATGAGCATCCTGTAACAGCTAAAGAAGTTGTAAAGCGAGTTGAAGTAATAGCAAAGCCGCGTGTAAATACAGTAGATCGAATTACATTAGCAGAAAAAGCGAAAAAGGAAACGACAGTGATTGTTGAGCTAGATCCACCCAAAACGTTGGATACGCAGAGATTTTTTGAAGGAGCTAAGGCGTTGAAGCGTGCAGGAGCAGATGCCATTACGTTAGCTGATAATTCTTTAGCGTCGCCTCGCGTATCAAATATGGCAATGGGAGCGTTATTAACAAAGCACGATATCCCTATATTAATTCATTTAACGTGCCGTGATCATAATGTGATTGGGCTGCAGTCTCATTTACTAGGATTAGCAGCGCTCGGTATGGAGGAAGTATTAGCATTAACTGGAGATCCTGCGAGGGTTGGAGATTTCCCTGGTGCAACATCTGTATATGACCTTTCTTCTATAGAACTCATTAAAATGATTAAAGAAATGAACAATGGCCGGTCTATCTTAGGAAAAACAATAGGAGCAGCTACCCGTTTTTCGGTTGGTGGGGCTTTTAATCCACATGTAAGACATATCGAGGCAGCTGTAAAACGTATGGAGAAAAAAATTGCAGCTGGTGCTGAGTATTTTTTAACACAGCCCATTTATGATGCAGCAGTCATTCGAAACGTGTATGAAGCGACGAAGCATATCGAACAGCCAATTTTTATTGGGATTATGCCGCTTGTAAGTAAACGAAATGCAGACTTTTTACATTTTGAGGTGCCAGGCATTACCCTTCCAGAAGAAGTGAGAAGGCGTATGGATGGACATAAAACATCAGAAGAAGCAGTGGCAGAAGGAATTCGTATATCTAAAGAATTAATTGATGCTGCGATGGAGCTATTCAATGGTATCTATTTAATTACACCATTTTTAAAATATGAAGTGACAGAAACGCTCGTTCAGTATATTCAAGCAAGGAAAGAGCAGAAAGAAGGAATGAATATATGAGACCAATCGAGGAAAGATTACAACAAGAAATTTTAATATTAGATGGTGCAATGGGAACGATGATTCAACAAGAAAACCTTTCGGCTGCAGATTTTGGAGGAGAAGAATATGAGGGTTGTAATGAATATTTAGTAAAAACTCGGCCAGACGTTATTTTATATATTCATAAAGAGTATATTGAAGCAGGAGCAGATATTATTGAAACGAACACATTTGGTGCAACGAACATTGTACTCAGTGATTATAACCTTTCTCACTTAGATGAGGAGTTGAATGAACGGGCTGCCAGGTTAGCGAAACAGGCTGTCAAGGAGAGCTGCAAAGAAGTATATGTAGCCGGTGCAATGGGTCCGACGACAAAAGCGATTAGTGTCACGGGTGGCGTTACTTTTCATGAGCTTATTGAGGCATACACGAGACAGGCGCGCGGTTTACTGCGCGGCGGTGTAGATCTGCTACTTGTAGAAACAAGTCAGGACATGCGAAATGTAAAAGCAGCCTGTTTAGGAATTGAAAAAGCATTTATTGAGATAGAGAAAAAAGTTCCGCTTATGATTTCCGGAACAATTGAACCGATGGGAACGACGTTAGCTGGGCAAACAATTGAAGCATTCTACTTATCGGTAGAGCATATGAATCCATTATCGGTTGGGTTAAACTGTGCAACAGGACCAGAGTTTATGAGAGAACATATTCGTTCACTTGCAGAGTTATCTGAGTGTTATATCTCTTGTTATCCAAATGCTGGACTTCCAGATGAAGACGGTCATTATCATGAATCCCCGCAGTCCCTTGCCCATAAAGTGAAACAGTTTGCAGAAGAAGGCTGGGTGAATATTGTTGGCGGTTGCTGCGGGACAACGCCGGCACATATTCGTGCGATGAAAGAGGCATTATTATCATTTGAACCGCGTGTGAAACGAGAAAGAAAAGGACATGGAATTAGCGGACTTGAAGCGCTGCAATATGAAGATTCTATGCGCCCGTTATTCGTTGGGGAGCGCACGAATGTAATTGGCTCACGCAAATTTAAACGTCTTGTTGCAGAAGGGAATTTTGAAGAGGCGGCGGAAGTAGCAAGGGAACAAGTAAAGAAAAATGCCCATATTATTGATATTTGTATGGCAGACCCAGACCGTGATGAAATAGAAGATATGGAGAATTTCCTGCAAGCTGCGACGAAAGTATTAAAGGTGCCAATTATGATTGATTCGACTGATGAGAAAGTGATGAATCGAGCTCTTACTTATTTGCAAGGAAAAGGGGTGATTAACTCTATTAACTTAGAAAATGGAGAAGAGCGTTTTGAAAAAGTGATTCCACTTATTAAACAATACGGAGCTGCTATTGTTGTGGGAACAATTGATGAAGTTGGTATGGCGGTAACAGCTGAGCGGAAGCTTGAAATTGCTAAAAGAAGTTATGAGCTATTAACAATAAAATATGGAGTGCGTCCGTCAGATATTATTTTTGACGCACTTGTCTTTCCTGTTGGAACAGGTGATGAAGAATACATCGGTTCAGCTGCAGCGACAATTGAAGGCATTCGGCTCATAAAAGAAGAGATGCCTGAATGTTTAACGATATTAGGTGTAAGTAATATTTCATTTGGTTTACCGCCAGCAGGGCGCGAAGTATTAAATTCCGTCTTTTTATATCATGCGACAAAGGCTGGTTTAGATTATGCAATTGTGAATACTGAAAAGCTAGAGCGTTATGCTTCTATTTCTGAAGAAGAAAAGGCATTGGCGAATGCACTTTTGTTTGAGACGACAAAAGAAACGTTAGAGGAATTTACAAATTTTTATCGAAATGTGAGGCAAAAAGAAGTTGTAGCAGCTGAAACGTTAACACTTGATGAGCGGTTATCTCATTATATTGTAGAAGGAACAAAGCAGGGATTATATGTTGACTTACAAGAGGCACTAGATGAAGGAAGAAAGCCGCTTGACATTATTAACGGACCACTTATGGCAGGCATGGATGAAGTGGGACGTTTATTTAATAATAATGAGCTTATTGTTGCAGAAGTGCTGCAAAGTGCGGAAAGTATGAAAGCGGCCGTTTCGTATTTAGAGCCGTATATGGAGGCAAGTGATAGTGCGAAGAAAGGGAAAGTATTACTTGCGACAGTAAAAGGTGATGTGCATGACATCGGTAAAAATTTAGTAGAAATTATTTTATCCAATAATGGATATGACATTGTAAACCTCGGTATTAATGTGCGATCTGATCGTATTATTCAAGAGGTAAAAGAACAAAAACCAGATATTATTGGCTTATCAGGCTTACTTGTTAAATCTGCGCAGCAAATGGTAACAACAGCAGAAGACTTAAAAGCGGCAAATATTGATGTTCCTATTGTTGTAGGAGGTGCCGCGCTGACTCGGAAATTCACAGAAACGCGGATTTCTCCTTCTTATCAAGGACTTGTCCTATATGCAAGCGATGCGATGACAGGATTAGATCTTATCAATCGTTTGCAGCAAGAAGAGGAACGAGAAAAAATGCGTGAGGAAAAAGCGAAGCGTCACTTACATGTTGTTGTACAAGAAGAGAAGAAGGTAGTAGAGGTACCGATTCCAATTGAAAAATTGCCGCCAGTACCAGTAATCGTACCGCATTCTACAAAACGTGTCGTTCTTCGGGATATTTCAGTAGCACATCTTGCTCCGTTTTTAAATCGGCAAATGTTAATTGGACATCACTTAGGTTTAAAAGGGAATGTGAAAAAGTTGCTACAAGAAGGAGATAGAAGGGCCCATGAACTGAACGACTTAATCGATGAATTGCTTCGCGGGGAAGAATCATGGTTACGTCCGAGCGCTGTATATCAATTCTTTCCTGCACAAAGTGAAAATCAAGACATTTTAATTTATGATCCAGAAGATCAAAATCGTGTGTTAGAGCGTTTTACATTTCCAAGACAAGGAAAAGCACCGCATCGCACGCTTGGTGATTACTTACGCCCGGTTGGAGATGAAATGGATTATGTTGCTTTTCTAGCTGTAACGGTTGGGAAAGGTGTCCGTGCCGTAGCAGAAAAGTGGAAAGAACAAGGCGATTATTTGCGTAGCCATGCGATTCAATCACTTGCGCTGGAACTTGCAGAAGGATTAGCTGAAAAAACGCATATGCTCATCCGTGATCGCTGGGGATTTCCAGATTCACCAAATATGACGATGGAAGAGCGGTTCCGGACAAAGTATCAAGGAATTCGCGTTTCTTTTGGCTATCCTGCGTGTCCAGAACTTGCTGATCAAGAAAAGTTATTCCGGTTGCTTCGCCCTGAAGAAATTGGAATTTCCTTAACGGAAGGGTTTATGATGGAACCAGAGGCTTCTGTATCGGCGATGGTGTTTGCTCATCCAGAAGCGCGTTATTTCAGTGTGTTATAATTAAAAGTAAAACTTTTACTAAAAGGAGACATAGACATACTGTGAAGACGATTATATTTACAGGCGGAGGTTCTGCTGGTCACGTTACGCCGAACTTAGCACTTATACCACATTTTCAAAAGAGCGGTTGGAAGGTGTGTTATATTGGTTCACATAATGGAATCGAAAAGACGATTATTGAAAAAGAAGGGATTTCTTATTATGGAATAGCGAGCGGAAAGCTTCGCCGTTATTTTGATTTAAAAAATATAAAAGACCCCTTTCTTGTTATGAAAGGGGTTATGGATGCGTATTTCCTTATTCGAAAGTTAAAACCGGATGTTATTTTTTCAAAAGGCGGCTTTGTGTCTGTACCAGTTGTAATTGGAGCGTGGCTAAACCGTGTTCCTGTTTTTTTACACGAGTCTGATATGACGCCTGGACTTGCAAATAAAATTGCTCTTCGCTTTGCTTCGAAAATATTTGTTACGTTTGAAGAAGCGAAAAAACATTTACCGAAAGAAAAAACAGTATTTACTGGTTCACCTGTGCGAGAAGAGGTATTGCAGGGAAGTCGAAACAAAGGACTGCAATTTTTACGATTCACTGCATCAAAACCAGTTATTACGGTTATGGGAGGCAGCTTAGGAGCACGGCGCATTAATGAAGCAGTGCGCGGTGCATTACCGAACCTCCTGCAAAACTATCAAATTGTTCATTTGTGCGGGAAAGGCAATATGGACGAAAAACTTGAGAATACACCGGGATACAAGCAGTTTGAATATGTTCACGATGAACTTCCTGATATATTAGCGGCAACCGATATTGTCATTTCTCGTGCAGGATCCAATGCAATTTTTGAGTTTTTAACATTACAAAAGCCAATGTTATTAATTCCTCTTCCGAAATCTTCGAGCCGAGGGGATCAAATTTTAAACGGACAGTCTTTTGAAAAACAAGGATATGGACGTGTGTTATTTGAAGAAGACATAACAGAAACTTTGCTAATTGAATATGTAGAAGAACTGTATAAAAATCGTTTGCAGTATAAAAGATCGATGCAGCAATATAGCGGACAAGAGGCCTTGCAAACGATTATTGATTATGTAACAAAAGCATGATTTCATAGAAATCATGCTTTTGGGGCTGTTTGGAAAGCTGTTAACACCTTTTTTACTTAATCTAATTCGCCTATAAACAATATTTTCTAGTTAAGCTTAAAAATCGAATGGAAATGCTATTTGTTACTATAATAGCAGAAATTGGAGAATATCAGGAAAAATTCTCTTAAAAAATGAATAAACTAATAGTATGATGTAGTTAATTGGAAATTTAACTAATTATAGGCGTATTTCTATTTAGCGACATGATTAGAGGGGGGAGAAAATGAAGCAAGATTTGAACAAAAAAATAGAAGCTCTAGAAACAGCAATTGATACATTGCAGGAGACGCTCTATGAGTTAAAAGCACAGCAAAGAGCAATGGACGAAGAAAGAGTTCAACAAATAAAGGAACCTATTGAGAAGAAACAAGAAGTTAGTATCCCTGTGCAAAATGTACGACAAGAAGAAAGAGTCATTAGCCAAGAAAGTGTGAAGGAACCGGAGATAAAGCAGGTAGATATATCTGCATTTAAGTCTGAACCATTTGACATTATAAAATTTTGTCAAACATGGCTACCACGTATTTTCGTTGCCATTATGCTGCTTGGGGTAATTTGGCTATTTAAAGCGGGAGTAGATGCAGGATTACTTACTCCAGCAATTCGTATTGTATTTGGCGTAGCATTATCAGTTGCTTTGTATTATGTAGGTGACATACAAATAAAAAAAGAACGTCAAGCGTTAGGTTTAGTGTTAGCTGGAGGAAGCATTACAGGCATTGTTTTAACGACATTCGCTGCGCATTATTTGTATCATTTCTTTCCGGCAAGCATTGCATTTATATTCAACATTATTTGGATTACACTCGGTATCTATTTAGCTAAGCGATATCAATCAGAATATCTCGCTATATTTGTATCTGTAGGAGCCTTTTTTGTACCGTTCTTATTAAATAGTACAACACCTAATTCTTACATTTTCTTTGGATATGAAACAGTGTTAACGATGAGTTTATTATGGTATGCGTATAAAAATCGCTATCAATATTTATATATGGTATCTTACTCTGTTTCTGTACTTGTAACGTTTGTCTTTTTTGTAATTATGACCATGTTACTAGGGAATTTGCAGGTACAATTAACAATTGTTTATGGATTCATTCATATTCTACTTTTTTGGCATATGTTTATTGATCGAAGTTTTATTTATCAACCTAGAATGGCTTTGTTTAGTGCCAATGCAATCTTCTTTATTATGGCAATTGTAAAAATTCCAGATTTTACAACATGGGGATTGCTAATTAGTACAATTGTACACACTGTAATGTTTGTAGCTGACTATATGAAAAATAAAAAATCGTTATTTACAGATCTTTTATTTGGTTTTGCGATGGGGTCGTTTAGTTTAGCGATTTTATATGAATTTAGTTTAGTGAATGGAGCAATTGTATTGATGTTACAAGGGTTTTTAGGTATCGTTACTTCTGCGAAATTAAAACAAGAAATCAAGTTTTATATCAGTGCATTTATTTATGAAATCGGTATGTTGCAAACGCTTGTTAGTCCATTTGAGACATTTATGTCAGCAGCTTTTGTAGCCCATCTCATTTTAGTTGGAACATTTTATTATGGAATGATGAAAGTGAAACCAATGTTGCAACATTTTGGGAAATATGTGTATTCGATTACGTTATATGGCTTTATGGTGCTTGTATTTATTACGATTACTAGGATAGGAGAGGTTCTTTCAACAGACGGAAGTATTATCAGTGTATTTGTCTCTCTTTTATGGATGATATATGCTTTAGTTTCAGTTTGGTTTGGACGTAATAGAGGAATGAATGAAATATTATACGCCGGATTAGTTGTGTTAGTTGTGACAGTGATTAAGTTATTCCTCTTAGATTTACCAGAAGTATCAATGATGATTCGTGCAGTATTATTCTTACTTATTGGTGGGCTAGGGATTGTTATTTCTAGAATGTTTTTCTCGAAAGAAAAAGGTGAGTAGTAAAAAAAGCAATCCATTTAGGATTGCTTTTTAAGATAGAGATAACAGCATACTTTATCCCGCTATTTGTGGGCAGTAAGACCCCCGCCTCAAGATTCAGAGAGAAGCAAAGAAGAACTGCCCGTAAAAGCCCGATTGGGCGGGCTTTCCGTCAGTGGGGGATGGAGAAAACCCCCACTGACGGAAGTTTCACTTTATGTTACAATAACATAGATTTGACAGGGAAATTCTAATTGTTGACGCGTGTAAATACGGATGAGATTAGGAGTGACTACGTTGGGGCTAAGTCTCTATGAAAATATTGCTCTAGTTGTTTGTTTAGTATTGTATATTGGTAGTATTATAGTTTATATGGGACGGAATTTTTCACAAGAACGAAAATTAGAAAAATCAGAAATTACAGCTGAATTAGATATGTTAAATGATAAAATTGATAAAAAAGTAAATAGAGAATTGTAAATGTCCTTTTCCCCTAAGATTTTTCTACCTATTTTTGCATATGAAGGAGAGAGGTAGCATGAAATTTTACATCGCTTCAACCTTTACAAATAAACATATTGTCCACATTGTAGCTAATAAATTGAAACAAGCAGGGTGGATTCATACATATGATTGGAAAAAAAATGAAAAAGCGACAAATAGATTAGAATTAGAAAGTATTGGACAAGCAGAAAAACAAGCCGTACGAGACGCAGACGTTTTTCTGCTTTTATTAAATGGAGGAAAAGGAAGTCATACAGAATTCGGAATGGCACTTGCTTGGGGAAAGAAAATATTTGTGTATAAAGGAAACAGTCCTTTGGATACAACATTTTACCATTTACCGGAAGTGCGTATCGTTGAAGATAACCTAGATGGATTTATTAAACAAGTGTTAGAGGGGGCAGGGGTATGATTACAATTCATGATCCTATATACGGTGAACATGATATAGATGATGTGCTTGCGGAACTATTGCAATCAAAGGCAGTACAGCGTTTACAGAAGATTCATCAAGGCGGTGCAAGCTTTCTTGTGAATCCAACGTGGAACGTAACACGTTATGAGCACTCTGTCGGTGTTATGATTCTTGTGAAAATGTTAGGTGGTAGTGTAGAAGAACAAATTGCGGCATTGCTTCATGATGTATCTCATACAGCATTTTCCCACATTGTAGATCATGTATTAGAAGAGCAAGATGAGGATTATCATGAACAAATTTTTATGAATGTTATTGAAGCTTCAGATATCCCATCTATTTTGCAGAGATATGGCTATGATTATAGAATGATTGAGAAATGGGAACAATGGACGTTGTTAGAGCAACCTCTTCCGAATTTATGTGCAGATCGTATAGACTATACGTTACGGGATTTATATACATATGGAATGATTTCAAAGCAAGAAATGTGTTCTTTTTTAGAAGATGTAACAGTTCATAATGGGCAAATCTGTTTACAATCTGTACAGGCAGCAGAATGGTTTACAGAAGCTTATTACAAAGAAACGATTGATTTCTTTTTGCATCCGTTGAATTCGTATGGTTATTATATATTAACAAAGGTGTTAAAAGAGGCGCTGCAAAAGAATATTATACACCTATCAGATTTTTCAACTGACGATGAAACGGTGTTACATCTATTACGAAATTGCGGAGATTGTGTAATTGATAAGATGCTGAGTTCGCTACATTCGAAAGTAGTATTGGAAGAGAGTGACACAGAGTACGACATTTGTTATAAGGGGGGAAAAGAACGATTAATTGATCCGCTCATTTATATAAATGACATGATGCAAAGAGCGTCTGTCGCATCTCCATTTGTTAAACAGTGTAATGAGAAAGCGAAAAAGCAATTGAAACAAAACATATATGTAAAAATAAAGAGTGTATAAAAGGAGTTATAAAATATGAATGTAGAACAAGGATGGAAAACAAACTTTTTAACAGTTATACAGCAAAGTGAATATAAGAAAGGTGCAACTTTAGCACAATTACTATTTGAAGACGGCGAAGAAGCAGAAGAACTCGTCGATGATTATGGGTACGAAGAGATTATCAATCGTGAACATGATGAGGAACTAGAAGAGATTTTAGGTGAAGAATTATTTTATGAACTTGAGCGTAATGTTTTTATGTCGTCGCAGCCAAAAGAGAAATTCATTACCTTTTTGAATGGCTTAGGGTTTCAATCATTAGACTATATCGTGTTATTAGAAGCAGAATTTCATGTGGATAGTGCGATGTTTTCAGCTGATGCAGTGAAAAAGTTAGAGAAGCGTTTCCCAAAATTCCCTTATGTAGAAGATAAGCAAACGATTTTTGATATGACATTAGAAGAAGCGATTGAATTATTAGAGAATGTGACAGGTCTTAAGATTAAAGAAAATATGAATGTATAAAAAAGAACGTGCTTAGCACGTTCTTTTTTACAGAATAATTGTATGTTCTACGTTTTTATATAAATCCTTTTTAATTTTTTCACATATAAGTCGCTGCTATGCAGAATACAACATGACCTGAACTCGCTTGCTCCCTTTTGTTTTAACCTCGCATGTGGCAGGAAAAGACCCTGACCGCTTCTATGCACGGCCAGATGCTCTTGTCCTCCCATAAAAAGAAAGGGGGTTTATGTTATTTTTAACTTATATATATTACTTTCAATGATCGTATTTAAATACTCAACCTTTCGGATGCAAGATTGTATATGCTTTTCGACTTCATGCAATTCTGTAAGGTGATGCGTTTCGATAGGATGAATGTGCACGCTGAACTTTTCAAATTGAGCACTATAGGTAATTTCCGCATAGCCACTCATAATATCTGTTACATTTTGAAATAGATATTGTTTTGTTTTTTCACAATATGTTACATTTTGAAATCCATATGATTTTAACGTTTCGATGATTTTTGTAATTATTACTGTATTCATTGTTTTTCCTCTTTAAGAATTTCGACTTTATCCCGCTTTAACGGACAGTAAGCCCTTCACCTTAAGACTGTGAGAAAGCCAAAAAGATTGTGAAGAATAAATGCCCGTAAAAAACGATGTATGAAAATGACCATTAGTGAAGCCACCTTTTGATGGCGATTTCACTGTATTAGTATAACATGAGTCCATTTAAGAAAGCGCTATCAATTCATTTCTAACACGAATTTTTATGTAT
The DNA here is from genome assembly GCF_900116295.1 of Bacillus sp. 103mf. Classification (GTDB taxonomy): domain Bacteria; phylum Bacillota; class Bacilli; order Bacillales; family Bacillaceae_G; genus Bacillus_A; species Bacillus_A bruguierae. The sequence continues at coordinate 825,414 of NZ_FPAF01000001.1, read as the reverse complement.
ATTTTATAAAATTAAAATAAATGAAAAATAATTGTAATAAAGCAAAAAAGTAGAGTACTCTTTCACTGTTTCATCATATACATAGATAAGTGGAGCAAATGAAAGAGGTGAAGATGTTGAACTTTGATATTACAGGACAAAAAGCATATGTAAAAGATGGACCGCATCGAAATCAAATAGGAATCATAAAACGAGATAGTGCGGAGAACAGTGCAAAATATGTGATTGTAATTGACGGTATGGATATTGATATTGAATTAAAAGATATTGTTTTAATTGATGTAGATGTTCGGCAATTTCATGATTGGTGTGAAGAGCAAGGTTATTTATAAAACAATAGCTGTGTATGATATTGAAGGTCATAAAGTGAAACTTTAATCAGTGGGGGTTTTCTTCATCCCCCACTGATTATCAGCCCTCACCAATCGGGCGCATGCCAGCAGTTTATCTCCCACCGAACATTCTAGCCACTGGAGCTGGACAATGCTTTACTGAATTTTGAGGTGGGAGTATTACTGCCCACGAATAGTGGGATAAAAAGTCTTTTCTATAAGTTGATGTAGTGAAGCTTAAACATATGATTTTCATTTTAACTAACATCTAAAAGTGAGAAGGTTTGTGTCATTATAAGAAAACACCCTGGCAATCCAGGGTGTTTTCTTTCTTATAATGCAACTTCTTCAGCTTTATTGACTGCTTCATTGTACGCATATACATCTAACTCTCCAAGCCATTTGCTAGAAATAAGACCAGCTGTCATAGAGCCGCTCACGTTTAAAGCTGTGCGTCCCATATCAATTAATGGTTCAACAGAGATTAATAGAGCGACAATTTCAATTGGTAAGTTCATAGTAGAAAGTACGATGAGTGCTGCAAATGTTGCTCCGCCTCCGACACCAGCAACGCCGAATGAACTAATTGCAACAACAGCGATTAACGTTAAGATAAATTGCGGCTGTAATGGGTCGATGCCAACTGTTGGCGCGACCATCATGGCAAGCATTGCAGGATAAATACCAGCACATCCGTTTTGACCAATTGATACACCAAAGGAAGCAGCAAAGTTTGCAATTCCTTCTGAAACGCCAAGTTTTTCTTTTTGCGCTTCAATATTTAACGGCATTGTACCTGCACTTGAGCGTGAAGTAAACGCAAATGTTAAAACAGGGAATACCTTTTTCAAATATTGCATTGGATTTAAACCAGAAAGAGCAATCAGTAATAAGTGAATAATAAACATAACAATAAGTGCTACGTAAGATGCCAAAACAAAATTACCAAGTTTTAAAATAGCTTGCACATCACTTCCTGAAACAGTTTTTGCCATTAGAGCAAGTACGCCGTATGGGGTAAGACGTAAAATTAATGTAACCATCCGCATGACGACCGCATATACGGCATCTAGCATATTCTTAAGTTGTTCCGCTTGTTCGGGATATTTCTTTTTCACTCCTAAGAAGGAAATCCCAATTAATGCGGCAAAAATGACAACAGAAATTGTTGATGTTGGACGAGCACCTGTTAAATCTAGAAATGGATTTGCAGGAAGTAGTTCCAACAATTTTTGTGGAATGGGTGTTTGCTCAATGGAAGTGAATTTTTCTTGTACTAATTTTAAGCGAGCTGTTTCTGCGCTTCCTTGCTGCAAGCCAGTTGCCTGCAAGTCAAAACCAGCACTTGCTGCAATTCCGACTGCAGCCGCAATTCCAGTTGTAAGAAGTAAAATGCCGATAATAAGGCCGCTAATTTTGCCAAGATTATTGGTTAGCTTTAATTTTGTAAACGCTGAAATAATTGAAATTAAAATAAGTGGCATAACGATCATTTGTAATAATTTAACATAGCCACTTCCGATTAAGTTAAACCAATTATTAGACTGGATAATGACTTCAGAAGTTGGTTTATAAAAAAATTGTAAAATAAGTCCAAATATAATTCCGAGTCCGAGTGCAGTAAATACACGTTTATTAAAAGAAAGATGTTTACGTTGCATATAATATAGCGCACCGACTAATAGAAGCATAATGATGATGTTTATGCTAACTAACAATGTATCCATACTGTTTTCCTCCTTAAAATTTGTTACATATAAATATATTCAAAGAAAACCAATAAGTCAACTAGGTGATTGAAAGGAGATAAAAAAAGATGGCATATATGCCATCTTAATGTCCAATTCCTGGTGTAAGAAGAAATGTCGTATAGTATGTAAACCCAATGAAGAAGACTGTTAAATATGCCCCAAAAACATAAATGTACATGCGCTCTGTTAATTTTAAATAACTTAAAAGTACAAAAAAACCTGTTTGTCCTAAAAACAATAGTGCTGCCCCATACATATCCCCTAAATAAAACATTACGGAAAAAATACCAGTCCAAAAGCCGAGAACGCGAAACATGCGCTCCATCCCATTCCCCTCCCTTTATATGAACTCAATACTCTTTTTAATTATAATGCACTTTTCTAACTATTGTAAACATTTACAAAATAATAAGAAGCCAGTATAATCTGGCTTCTTATTTTACAGATGAAGATGATAATTACAAGACTTACAACCTGTTTCGAACATAGTATCATTACGTGTTAATTCCATGTTTGGAAATAGAACTTCAAAGATACCTTTCATCATATCTACGTGCATGTTACAAATTTCTTTTGGATGACGTACGGCAACTTCTTTAAATGGACAATTGTATACATCATAGAAAATTTTTGATCCATCGGTGCTTAATTCAAATTCCGGAGATAAGCCCGCTGTTGTTAAAGCTTCTTTGGCAATTTGTATTTTTTGTTCAACCGTCAATTCATTTTCGTTAATGCTTAATCGATTTAGCTGTTGTTCCATTAATTCTTTACCAAACTTTTTACCCGTTTCATAGAGTGCTTTCTCACCGACTTCGCCTAAGCTAAGTAATGTATTGCAAGCAATTTGTGCTAACAATTGATAATCACGAAACGGAAATTGCAGTTGAATTACATCATCTGATAAGACATATAATCGACTTGGTCGGCCGCCTTTACCCGTTTTTTTTGTTTCCGATTTTAGCATATTTACATCTTCTAGCTTTGAAAGATGTAAACGCGCAACATTTGGATGAATATCAAATTCGTCAGCAATTTCTTGTACAGTAACCTCAGTGTGTTTTTGAGAAATATATTTATAAATATAATAGCGTGTTGGGTCAGAAAGTACGTTTGTAATTTTTAAAGCTTGTTCCATGAGGATCGCCACCTTTGTCAGTTTATCTGGGATAACAATATTATAATATAGATAATGTTGTATAATCATGTTTTTGGGCAATGATTCATTAATTGTTCATAATTTCACAAACTGTTTTGGGTTTTTAATTTGTGAAATTCAAAAATAATGCAATAAAAATAGCAAATTCACTATTTTTCTTTTCAGGATGGCCATGATATATAAAGAGTGAGGAGGCGATAACAGTGAATGCTGTCGAACAGTTTGCTGACACAATTATGAAAGAAGCATGCAGGTTGCGCGCATCAGATCTTCATATTGTGCCGCGGCACGAAGATGCTGTTGTACAATTGCGTATTGGAAAAGATTTGGTGACAAAGCATCATACTTCAAAAGAATTTTGTGAACGACTTGTATCACACTTTAAGTTTTTAGCAGCTATGGATATTGGTGAAAGGAGAAAGCCGCAAAATGGTTCATTGCAGATGAAAGTTGATGATGAGGAGGTATATTTACGCCTTTCTACTTTGCCAACTGTGCATCATGAAAGTCTCGTTATTCGGTTGCACTTACAAACTGCGGTTCCGAACCTCTCTCATCTTTCATTATTCCCAAATTCCGCAAAAACACTTCTCTCTTTTTTACACCATTCGCACGGATTAATTATTTTTACAGGACCGACAGGGTCAGGAAAAACGACGACGATGTATGCTCTTTTAGAAGTAGCAAAGAAGGCGCAGACTCGCCGCATTGTTACACTGGAGGATCCAGTTGAAAAGAAAAAGGATGGACTATTACAAATTCAAATTAATGAAAAAGCTGGTATTACGTATGCAACGGGATTGAAAGCGATTTTACGTCATGATCCAGACATTATTTTAGTAGGAGAAATTCGTGATGAGGAAACAGCAAAGGTGGCGGTTCGAGCAAGTTTGACAGGTCATTTAGTTATGACGACATTGCATACGAATGATGCGAAAAGTGCGGTGCTACGTTTAATGGATTATGGTATTACCCTGCTAGAAATTGAACAATCGCTATTAGCAGTAGCGGCGCAGCGGCTAGTGGAATTAAAATGTCCATTTTGCAAAGGGAAATGCTCACCTCTATGCAAAAAAATGCGTCACGTACGCCGAGCGAGCATTTATGAATTATTGTATGGTGATGAGTTGAAAGAAGTCATTTATGAAGCAAATGGAAAACAAGCGACGTACCAATATACAACGCTTCAAGATGAATTAAGAAAAGGATATGCACTAGGGTTTATTGAAGAAGATGTTTATGTTTAAGCAAGAAAAGTGGCGGTTACATGAACAAGCATTATTGCTCCGAAGGCTTGGCGAACTTTTAGAGAAAGGATATTCTTTATTACATGCATTAGAGTTTCTGCATTTTCACTTAACCCCGAGTAAACAAATACAGCTTCAAGATGCTGCTGAAGAATTTAAAAAGGGAAGCAGCTTACATGATGTGTTTTATAAACTTGCATTTCATCCCGATATTTTAAGCTATTTATTTTATGCAGAGCAGCATGGTGACATTGCCTTTGCGTTGCAGAAAGGGAGCTCACTCCTCGGTAGAAAAGATAAACATCAAAAAAATATGATGAAGGTGCTGCGCTATCCATTCGTTCTTTCTTTGTTTTTATTAGGCATACTCCTCGTATTTAATCTAGTTCTTCTTCCACAGTTCTCTACTTTATACCGTTCACTCCATGGATCATCCACTTCATTTACAGACAATATTTTAACAGTTATTCAAGCACTTCCGTATGTTATGGGAGGCGTCGTTTTTGCAATTGGCACCCTAGCGCTTATATATATGCTGTATGTAAAAAGGTTGCATCCGGTTACGAGAATGGATATTTGTATGAGAGTGCCTCTTATAAAAATGTTTTTTAAATTAACAAACTCACACTATTTTGCAATTCAATTAAGCGGTCTTTTACAAGGCGGGCTATCTATATTAGAAGCGCTCACTTTAATGAAGGAGCAAAAGCATCATTTGTTTTTTCAATGCGAGGCTCTTAAAATACAGGAATTATTAACGATAGGTGAACATCTTGATTCTATTATGATGAATCGTTCGTACTATGAACAGGAGCTCGCTTATATTATTAAACATGGACAAGCGAATGGCAATTTAGCAACTGAGCTTGCCGATTATAGTGAAATGACAATAGAAAAAATCGAAGAGAAAATTAATCGTGTGTTGTTTGTTATACAACCCCTTTTGTTTGCATGTATCGGAATGGTGGTTGTGCTTATGTATTTAGCGATGATTATGCCGATGTTTCAAATGATGAATTCTATTTAGGAGGCGTGTTCTGTGAAAAATGAAAAAGGCTTTACGTTGTTAGAAATGTTGCTTGTTATGGTTGTAATTTCTGTGTTGCTACTGCTTATTATTCCAAATGTCGTAAACCAGCGTTCTTCCGTACAAGGAAAGGGATGCGATGCCTTTGTAAAATCTGTTGAATCACAAGTACAAGCTTATCAATTAGAACATAATAAAATCCCAACGGTGGATGATTTGTATACGGGTAAGTATATTACATCTAAAACTTGTCCAAAAGGGGAGAGTATTACAATCGATACTGCAAATGGAGAGGTTAAAGTTGTAGGGAAATCGTGAAGAAAAATGGTTTTACATTATTAGAAATGCTCCTCGTATTAAGTGCTATTTCTATTTTAAGTGTTGTAACGTATTTTAATTTATCGTCGATTTATGAAAAACAAAAGATGAATCAGTTTATGCAGCAATTTTCTCAAGACATCCTTTTTATGCAACAAGTAGCGATGAGCCGCCATAATCGTCACACATTACGGTGGTTTCCTAATCAGGCTTCGTACAGCATTACATCGTCAGGAGAAACAAATCCGGTTCTTGTTCGTTATTATCCATCTGATATACAGGTGAATGTAAACACATTCCCTAATCCAATGAGTTATGGGACGGACGGTAATATTAATAGAGGCGGAACAATTATTATTTCTTATAAATCCAAAACGTACCATGTTGTATTTCAACTTGGGAGGGGAAGATTTACGTATTATGAAGTGTGACAAAGGTTCGGTTATGCTAGAAATTCTTGTGTCTCTTAGTTTGTTAATGATGACGGTTTCGCTGTTACTTCCGCAAACGCTTCTCATTATGCAAGAAAGAAAAAATATTCAGTTTCGGTATAAAGCGCAGCTACTTTTGAAAGAAGCGGTAGCTGCATATATGTATGATCATATAGTTTCGCCAGTAATAGAAAAGCGATATGAAAATACGGTATATACAATTCAATGGGAGATCGAAAAGGTGTGTGTAATGTGGAAAGATAGTAAACAGCGTGAGAATGAACGGTGTCGTTATGTTAAAAAATAAACAAGCTGGGTTCACGTTGTTAGAAGTTATGATATGTTTTCTATTTTTATCTGTATTTTTTCTTCTTCTCCCGCGTCTTCAAGTCCTCTTTATAGAACCTCCGTACCCTAAACAGATAATGAATTGGGAATGGAACGTTTTTTTAGAGCAAGTGCAAATTGAGTTTCGCGAAGTGGAAGAAGGAAATAGCGGAGACGGAAAATTATTTTTCAAAACAAAGGCTGGAGAACGAATCACATATGACATGTCTGGAAATAATGTTGTTCGAAAAGTAAATGGGACGGGACATGAAGTTCTTTTACAAAAAGTAGAGAATATTTCTTATCAATTAGCAGCTCATACATTAATGATACGTGTACAGGATATAAGCGGTAAAGTATATGATGGTATTGTTACCCGTTATTCTGTTATTGAGGTGAAAGGATGAGATCGGAAAGTGGATTTACAATGCCAGGAACAATCATCCTCATATTTTTACTCATGTCTTTTTTAGTATATGAGACAAATATATTCCTATCAGATCAAAAATTTTATACAGAAGCAGAAGAATTGTTTATTTTAGAAGAAATAACGAACCAAGCTGTTGCCGATGTGAAACAAGAATTACAAGCTAAAATGGAAAAAAGAGAATTTTTTTATGCGTATGAAAAAGGAGAAGCAAAGGGAGATTACACAATAGTAGATGGGAATGCCTTTATTATTTTACAATGTATAACAAAACGAAAGCACACATGTAAAGTTAGCTTTCGTTATAATACAAATAACGAAGCGATTACGCATTGGCAAGAGGAGAGAGGATAACATGAAAGCATTATATATAACAGGTTTTATGGGATCGGGGAAAACAACAGTTGGTAAAGCGTTAAGCAGTGCACTTCATATGCCGGTTATTGATACAGATCAATGTATTGAAGAGAAGACAAAGAAAATCATTCGGGATATCTTTTCAGAAGAAGGGGAAGGTGTGTTTCGAAAGTATGAAAGTGAAGTGCTGCAATTACTGCCGACAAATGATTATATTATTACAACTGGAGGCGGAATCGTCGAAAAAGCCGAGAACCGAGAGTGGATGAAGGAACGTGGTACTGTAATTTATTTGTACTGTGATCCATATGTGATTGCAGAGCGAATTGCTGGGGATACAACAAGACCATTATTTCAAAAAGAAAATATAGGGTCGTTTATCGAGAAATTTGAAAAGCGTCAAGTTTATTATGAAGAAGCAACAGTGAAGATCGACACGACAAATAAAAGTATTGAAGCAATTGTTCAAGAAATTCAGGGGTGGATTACTAAATAAAAAAGTGGACATACTAATCTAGTAGAGGTGATAGATATGTCTACAAATGATTATATAAAATATGTCACACAACAATTCGTATCATATATGGATGCTCCAAAAGAGGACCGAAAACAAAAACGGCAGCAGCGCCGTGAAGAGAGAGAACCATTTTTGAATCGTTGGTTTGGTATGTTGCCGGTAAGCGCCGCAATCTTTTATCGCCAAATGAAGAAAAAGAAATTAAGTTAAGTGTTTTTGGGGATAATTTACAACTAGAAAAGGATTTCATGTCATAGTACAATTTCTACGGCGAATCATATATGCGACAATATAACCTAGAAAAGAAGTTCCATTGCTTACAAGCAGTGGAACTTCTTTTTTATGCGTTAAACTTCAGCTTCAGTCACCTGTTTAATTTTATTACCAATCCAAAGGAACCCAGCTCCAATTCCTATTGAAATGCACCAACCAATTCCTGTCATAATCGCTTTCATTTCTCCGTATCCATCTACTCCAAATTTAGAAATCATATATATCTTGATGCTACTAAGCACAATAAATTGTAAGCCAAAAAAGAAAGTAAAGTATTGGAACGATGGAAAGAGGCGAGGGTCACGATATAACAATTGTGATTCCTTTCGATCATCTCCTTGCAATGCAGCGTAGTCGGCTGCGAAATATAACATGAGTGGTTGTTTTATAAAAATAGTACATATGACAACAATACCAAGTGCAATGTGATAGTACACGTCGTTCCACAACATTTTTTCGGCTGAGCCAGAAAGTAAGTCTACGCTCGTATTTACAATCATCGTGATGAGGATAAAAAAGCCGGTTACATGAAATTGCCGTTCTTTTTTGAAACAATACAGTGTATAAAGAATGCCTGGAACAGAAGAAATGAGCATGGCATAATATGCATCTATATATTGTTTACCGAATTTCCAAATAACAAATGGAAAGATGAGATAAAAAATAATATCGTAGACAACTTTATTGTTTTGTTTCATTGAATTCCTCCTTTGTTTGTATTGTACAACAAAGATTCTGAATGTTAAACTTCTTTATATAACAATTAAAACGCTTTCATTTTTTAGATTTGTTCACAAAATTGTCTAAAATACACTTTGATACTATGGCAATATTGTTTTATAATGGAACTAATCATCTATACATGCATACATTAATTGTGAAATAAATAACATGTTGAGTTTATATAAATGTAAACGCTATCAAAGGAGAAGTGGTACAAATGAGTAAATTTTTCTTCGATCAAAATCCTGCAACAGTTGAAGATGGAAAATTGATAGAATATGCAGAAACAATTTATGGAAAAGGCGGACGTTCCGTATTAGAGAATTTAATTTTAAAGGCATCTATTCGCCTGCGCGATCGCTATCCTGATAAGTCAGATGAGCAGATTTCTTACCTTGTCAATCAAGGGCTGCATGATATGTTTCAAAAATATGTGTAAGGAGAGGCAGATGCCTCTCCTTATTTTTTGTATAAGGGAAATGTTGATTGCGAAAACTAATGTTGAAGTATAGACAAGTGGGGTGAACAAAATGAGTAACGGAGTAGGCGGTTCAAAGAAAAATAGAGAAACGGATGCAAATCATGTAAGTGCAAAACAGAGAGAGTATCAAAAGAGAATGACAAAGATTCACCAACAAGAACATAATGATGGCCGAAAATATAATGGGAAAATATAAAGCGAAACTTCCATAAGTGGGGGGCATTCTCCGCTTATGGAAAGTCCGTTCAATCGGGCTTTTACTGCTCAAAAATAGCGGGAGAATCTTTCCTCGTATTTTCTAACATAAAAAAAGCTCCTTGTAGAAGGAGTTTTTTTATGTTAGAAAATGATTCGCTGTCACATAAAAGAGTCCACCGTTTATAATTTGCATAGTAATGCGCGGCTCGTATTGTTCTTGCAAGGCTCGTTTTTCTATTTCATAGCTTTCTGGTAATTCATCACTTTCCTCATAAAAACGGTTTAGTAGTTGTAAATCGTGATTCCAACGAACTTTTGCTTCTTCAGCCCATGCGTGATCATCTGATTCAATGATACGTTTCATTGCTTCTTCAATTCTAGATAGCCCGCTTTGCGGTTTAATAATCGGCGTTAATGTAAAACAAAAATCAGGAATTTTTGGTGTAAGACGGAGCGCTGTTAATGCCTCATGAAAATTTGTAATCATCGCACCAGAAATAAGGTGAATCCCAATGGAATATAGCATATCTTTTTTTCGATCACATTGATAAGAGACTTTTATATTGACGCCAAGCCAAGGATGAAGCGGAGTACTTGTTTGTCCATTAGAATGTACATCTTCAAATAAACGAATGTAAGCACCTAATTCCTTTGTTGCTTGAAAAATTTGATGTAAGCGCGGAGAACCGTAGTGAATGAGTTCGCCTGTTTGCTCCTCATGTTTTGCATCGGTAATGAATGTAAGACGCATCGGATTTGGTATGCCACCTGTTTTTTCAAGATAATGCCAGTAGAATGGGCGGTTCATCAGTAGTTTGTCCATTTCAATTGTTAATTGAACGTCTAATAAATGAGGAAAACGCTGCAAAATTTCACAGCCGTTTGCCTCAAAAAAACAATGTAAATAATGATGGATTTCATGTTGCTGCATAGCCGTGCACCTCAGCTTCATTTCGTTTAGCAAATTCAATAATGGACGTTAAATTTTCCATTTTGATTCGGATTTCTCCTTCACTTTTGGAATGGGTAAAAATATCGTGAATGTGTGCATCGATATTTTTCATATTAATTCTTGTTAAAATTTCATCTAAATCACCAATGACACGCTCAAATAGGTCAATTTTCTCATACAGCAGTTTTAAAATGTGTTCCTCTACTGTATGTTTCGTTGCCAAATTATAAATATGAACATCATGTTTTTGTCCAAGGCGATGAATCCGTCCAATTCTTTGTTCAAGGCGCATCGGATTCCAAGGAAGGTCGTAGTTGATCATGTAATTACAAAATTGTAGGTTAATTCCTTCACCGCCTGCTTCTGTCGCAATTAATACTTGGGCATGGTTTTGAAATAATTCTTTCATCCAATCTTTTTTACCACGTTTAAATCCGCCTCGAAATGGTACAGACGAGATGCCGTGCTGCTTTAAAAACCATTGTAAATACATTTGAGAAGCACGGTATTCTGTGAAAATTACAACTTTATCATTAATTTCTTTAATGATTTCTAATGCTTTATTTGCTTTTGAATTAGAGGAAATACCATTAATTTTCTCCATTAACACATCTATGTATGGATCTACTGTGTATTGCGCATTTTCCTTTTGCCGTTTTTCTACATGTTTTTTGAGTGAGAAATAAACAGCTTCGCGGCTGCTGCAGGCTTCGCGCTTTAACGTTAAAGCGGAAAATGCAGAAGTAAATACATCTTGTCTTTTCCATTCCTCAATCGCATCGTATAGAGCTTTCTCTTGTTCATTGAAGTCGACAAAGAGCGTATGAACGTGCCGTTTTGGCCATTCAATGCCGGTGTCATGCCGGCGATTTCGTACCATTACTTTATTAATGAGTTCTTTTAAATGTCCATCTGTTTCATCGGTGCGATTTTTGGAAGCATAATATTCTTCAAAGTTGGATTGGTTGCCGAGGTGTCCAGGTTTTAATAACGAAACAAGATTAAAGATTTCATCAATGCGATTTTGAACAGGTGTTGCGGTAAGTAATAAGCAAAACTTTTTCTTTAATAGTTGCGCAAATTCATAGTTTTTCGTTTTGTTGTTTTTTAGTTTATGTGCTTCATCAATAATAATGAGATCATATTCTAAATTTAAAACAATATCACGGTGCGGAGAGCGCTTTGCTGTATCGATAGACGATACAATAACGTCAGCTTGCTCCCATGAGTAACTTTTTCGCTGGGCAACGGCTGGAATGAAAAATTTTGTGTTTAGTTCATATGCCCATTGTGAAACAAGAGATGCAGGTACAAGAATGAGCACTTTTTTCACAAGTCCGCGCACCATATATTCTTTTAAAATAAGCCCAGCTTCAATCGTCTTTCCAAGGCCAACTTCATCTGCTAAAATTGCTTTTCCGTTCATTTGTTCAATGACGGTTTGCGCTACCTCTAACTGATGTGGAAGTGGCGTGAAATTAGGTAAATGTTTAGGCGCCTGCAGCCCGTCAAATGTTGGGATGAGAAGGGACTGTTCAGTTTGATAGGCAAGATGAAATAGTTCCCAGTTTGTCCACGGGCCATCTTCTTCTATTCGTTTTAAGAAGTTTTCTTGCCAAGAACGTTCTATTGAAATTTCGACATTCATGGATAATATCTCACCTTCTATAAATTCTAAATTATTTTTTTAGCTAGAATATTGATGAAACGGCTCGAAAAATGTTAGGATAATGGTGTGAAATGTGTGGAATCTTTCGTATTTTATCCAAGAAAGCACTTTTTTATTTACGCTTTCATAAAAAAAAAGAATGAGATTCCGTATATCCCGTCTTTTCAGAATTGAAAATGTTTAGAAATGGGAAGCCAACTTTTATTAATTTGTCATAGAAAGCGCAAAGGGGAGAGAACATGATTACGTTACAACGTACACCGCTATTTGATGTATACGCGAAGTATGGTGGGAAAACAATTGATTTTGGTGGTTGGGAATTGCCAGTTCAATTTTCAAGTATTAAAGAAGAACATGAAGCTGTTCGTACAGCAGCAGGTCTTTTTGATGTTTCTCACATGGGAGAAGTAGAAGTAAAAGGTGCAGATAGTTTAGCATTTTTACAACGTGTAGTTACAAACGATGTTTCTATCTTAAAAGTAGGCGGAGCACAATATACGGCAATGTGTTACGAAGATGGTGGTACGGTAGATGATTTATTAATCTACAAACGCGGAGAAGAAGACTATTTATTAGTAATCAATGCATCTAATATTGAGAAAGATTACCAGTGGTTAGCTTCTCATGTAAGCGGTGATGTGCAAGTAGTCAACGTTTCTAGTGAAATTGCACAACTTGCAATTCAAGGACCAAAAGCAGAGGGCATTTTACAAAAAGTTGTATCAGAAGATTTGAAAGAAATTAAGTTTTTTAAATTTAAAGACCATGTTCTTGTGGCTGGTGTAGAAGCGCTTGTATCTCGTACTGGTTATACAGGTGAAGATGGATTTGAAATTTACTGTAAGAGCGAAGAGGCTGCAAAGCTTTGGGAGAAACTTCTTGAAGTAGGGGAAGAAGGCGGCTTAAAACCATGTGGTTTAGGAGCGCGTGATACACTTCGTTTTGAAGCAACACTTCCTCTTTATGGTCAAGAGTTATCAAAAGATATTACACCAATTGAAGCTGGCATTGGCTTTGCAGTAAAAACAAATAAAGAAATGGATTTCTTTGGAAAAGAAACGTTAAAGGAACAAAAAGAAAACGGTGCACCTCGTAAATTAGTCGGCATCGAAGTAATTGAACGTGGTATCCCGCGCACTCATTATTCAGTATATGTAGGCGAAGAAAAAATCGGGGAAGTTACAAGTGGGACACAATCTCCAACGTTAAAGAAAAGTATCGGTTTAGCGTTAATTGATGTGAAATATGCAGCAGTTGATACAGAAGTGGAAATTGAAATTCGTAATAAACGCGTCAAAGCAGTTGTTGTTCCAACACCATTTTACAAACGTTCAAAGTAACGGGGAGAGGGGTAGATTTCATGTTGCATCGTTATCTTCCAATGACAGAAGAAGACAAAAAAGAAATGTTACAAACGATTGGCGTTCAAACAATTGATGAATTATTTTCTGATATTCCAGAAAGCGTTCGTTTTCAAGGAAATTTAAATATTAAACAAGCAAAATCAGAACCAGAACTTTTAAAAGAGCTGTCTGAGCTTGCTCGTAAAAATGCAAACTTAAGAGACTATGCTTCCTTCCTAGGAGCAGGTGTATATGATCATTATGCGCCAGTAATTGTAGATCATGTTCTTTCTCGTTCAGAATTTTATACAGCTTATACACCGTACCAACCAGAGATTTCACAAGGGGAATTACAAGCAATCTTTGAATTTCAAACAATGATTTGTGAACTAACAGGTATGGATGTTGCGAACTCTTCTATGTATGACGGAGGTACAGCGTTAGCAGAAGCGGCAATGCTAGCAGCAGGTCATACTCGTAAAAAGAAAATTCTTGTTTCTAAAGCAGTTCATCCGGAATCAAGAGCAGTTCTTGAAACATATGCAAAAGGTCAACACCTTGAGGTTGTTGAAATTGATTATAAAGATGGTGTAACAGATCTAGACGTATTACAAAGCGAAGTAGATGATACAGTAGCTTGTGTAATCGTTCAATATCCAAACTTCTTTGGACAAGTGGAGAAACTGGCTGATATTGAGAAAATCGTTCATCAGCAAAAATCATTATTCATCGTTTCTTCTAATCCATTAGCGTTAGGAGCGTTAACACCACCTGGTAAGTTTGGTGCTGATATTGTAATCGGTGATGCACAACCATTTGGTATTCCAACACAGTTTGGCGGCCCACACTGCGGTTATTTTGCTACAACAAAAGCATTTATGCGTAAAATCCCAGGACGCCTTGTTGGACAAACAGTGGATTCTGAAGGACAACGTGGTTTCGTATTAACACTGCAAGCGCGTGAGCAACATATTCGTCGTGATAAAGCGACATCTAATATTTGTTCAAACCAAGCATTAAATGCATTAGCAGCTTCTGTTGCAATGACAGCACTTGGAAAACAAGGTGTGAAGGAAATGGCACGTCAAAACGTTTCTAAAGCACAATATGCAAAACGTCAACTTGAAGCAAAAGGCTTTACGGTAACATTTGCTGGGCCGTTCTTCAATGAATTTGTTGTAGATTGCAAACGTCCAGTACAAGAAGTAAACGATGCATTATTAGCAAAAAATATCATCGGTGGTTACGATCTTGGCCGTGATTATAAAGAACTTACAAATCGTATGCTTTTAGCTGTAACAGAGTTACGTACAAAAGAAGAAATCGACACACTTGTGAACGAAATGGGGGCTATCCAATGAAGAAGCAAGATCAAGCACTTATTTTTGAAATGAGTAGAGAAGGACGCGTAGGATATAGCTTACCCCAATTAGATGTAGAAGAAGTAAATTTAGAAGATGTGTTTGAGAGCGAGTATATTCGTACGGAAGACGCAGAGCTTCCAGAAGTATCAGAACTTGATATTATGCGCCATTACACAGCGCTTTCAAACCGTAACCACGGCGTTGATTCTGGATTTTATCCATTAGGATCTTGTACAATGAAGTACAATCCGAAAATTAACGAAAATGTAGCGCGTTTCCCTGGCTTTGCACATATTCATCCGCTTCAAGATGAAAAGACAGTGCAAGGTGCAATGGAATTAATGTATGACTTGCAAGAACATTTAAAAGAAATTACAGGTATGGATACTGTTACACTTCAACCAGCAGCTGGAGCACACGGTGAATGGACAGGATTAATGTTAATTCGTGCATATCACGAAGCAAAAGGCGATTATAAACGTACGAAAGTAATTGTTCCTGACTCTGCTCACGGAACAAACCCAGCTTCTGCAACAGTAGCAGGATTTGAGACGATTACAGTAAAATCAAATGAAAATGGCCTTGTTGACTTAGAAGATTTAAAACGTGTTGTGGACGAAGAAACAGCAGCGCTTATGTTAACAAACCCAAATACACTTGGATTATTTGAAGAGAACATTTTAGAAATGGCACAAATCGTCCATGATGCAGGTGGTAAATTGTACTATGACGGTGCAAACTTAAATGCAGTATTAAGTCAAGCACGCCCAGGAGATATGGGATTTGATGTTGTACATTTAAATCTTCATAAAACATTTACAGGTCCGCATGGCGGCGGGGGACCAGGTTCTGGTCCAGTAGGTGTAAAAGCAGATTTAGTTCCGTTTTTACCAAAGCCAGTTTTAGAGAAAACAGAAAGCGGCTACCACTTTAATTACGATCGTCCACAAGCAATTGGACGCGTGAAACCATTCTATGGTAACTTTGGTATTAACGTTCGTGCGTATACGTATATTCGTTCTATGGGTCCAGATGGACTTCGTGCAGTAACAGAATATGCAGTATTAAACGCGAACTATATGATGAGAAGATTAGCTCCATTTTACGATCTTCCATTTGATAGACATTGTAAGCATGAATTTGTTTTATCAGGTCGTCGTCAAAAGAAACTTGGTGTACGTACGCTTGATATTGCAAAACGTCTGCTTGACTTTGGCTACCATCCACCAACAATTTACTTCCCGTTAAATGTGGAAGAATGTATTATGATTGAGCCAACAGAAACAGAATCAAAAGAAACATTAGATGGATTCATCGATACGATGATTCAAATCGCAAAAGAGGCAGAAGAAAACCCAGAAGTGGTTCAAGAAGCGCCGCATACAACAGTAATTAAGCGTCTTGATGAAACAATGGCAGCACGTAAGCCGATTTTACGCTATCAAAAACTATCTATGGTACAAGTTTAATAATCAATAATAGTTTGTAGAGAACTCGCTATATGCGAGTTCTTTTTATATATAAATACAAATTGAAAAACCAACAATAAAAACCATTCTTTTTAGGTGGACGAGAGCATCTGGCCATGCATAGAAGCGGTCAGGGCCTTTTTCTGCCACATGCGAAGTGAAAACAAAGAGAGAAAGCAAAGTGCATACTTCTTTTTTCTTCGTAGCAGCGACTTATATGTTGAAAAATCAAAATAAATTTATATATTATGACCAAAAATGTTATTACTTAAAAAAGATGTTATAAAATCGCATGTTTTATGTAAAATTGGAGATTTATCAGACTTTCTCAACATTTTTGTTGAAAAAGTCTCTTTGATAAAAGTGTGTATTTTTGTTAGAATTTTATTGAAATTAAAGTGAATGAGAAGCAAAAAAGTCAATTTTTCATACATATGTGAAGAAATGAACAAGGGGATGGAAAAGATGGGCTATAAGCGCTGTAGGATGGTGTATCATTTAGAAAATGGTGATATGATTAAGGATATTAAAGAATTTTATTACCAAGATACAGAAAAAATGTTAGAGAGAGTGAAACATCACGTATTAGATAACACAAGTGTAACTGCAATTGATAGTAAAGGAACACTGATTCCAATCGCTTGTCATGATATTGTGAAAGTGGAGTTAGATCATTTACAGGAAAGTTAGCCTTGAGTCATAGAGGATAATTCGTTACAATAAAGTGAAACTTTAATCAGTGGGGGTTTTCTTCATCCCCCACTGATTATTAGCCCTCTCAATCGGGCTTTTACGGGCAGTAATACTCCCACGAATAGCGGGATAAATGAGTAATTAGAGAGGAGTTCGTTATGGGTAGTCAAAGACATTTCTATATGTTTATTGTTGCGTTTTTACTTGTTACAGCATTAACTGTATATTTAATTATTGATAGCCATTGGTACAACACAGTACATCCAGCATTTCTTATTTTTATGTATGTCGGAATTGCAGTTGTGAGCTTTGGTATGAGAGATGAGATGTTAAATCGCTTTGAGAAGTGATACATATATGAAAGACCAACAGAAAAATGTTGGTCTTTTTTTATTGTCCCAAATAGCGAGGGGATAAAAAGGGCTCGTTCACTAAAAAATATACCTTTGCGGCAAGACAAATGCTCAGCCATCTAGATGCTTGTTACATAGAATAGAGAGAATACCTAGTACACTCATTGTTCATAATATTCCTTTTAAAATTATGAACTTATGAATGTTTAAATTCCAAAAGTAGGAGACCTATCTATGCACAGAATAAAGTGATTCGATGGTTTCCTAGCTAGAAAGGATGAATATATATTGTCTTTTCCAAACATACCTAATATTACCCCTACCATTTCTGTTACGACTGCACAGACGATTCCATTGCTTTTAAGCTCTATTGCCCTAGAAGAATTAGCTTTGGCTCATATTATTAATGCTGAGGCAGAGAAGCTTCAATTTGTTTTAGGAACATTACCGCCGGGAAGAACTACACTTTCTCCTCCAGTAGTTACGATATCTAATCTTCTTGCTGTCGATTCAAGTGTACAAAGAACCCTTCGTGACGTCATTAAAAAGGAGATGTTACTAGAGTTTAAATTTGAAAATGTTCTTGATCTATTAGCAACTACTGCTCCTTCACCTACACCAATAATTACTCTGAATGCTGATCCAACCACGATATGCACTTCTGGAACAGGTCCCAATACTTCTACTCTTACTGGTCAAGTATTGGTGGGTGGAAGTCCCCCTTCAGCAGGTACGCCGGTTTCCTTTACAGTAGATAACCCTGCTCTTGGTACTGTAGCTCCTAACCCTGCTGTTACGGATGCATTTGGCAACTTTACTGCTACTTTCACAGCTATCGATGGACCCGGGACAGTAATGATTACCGCTACTGCTTTAGGAGGAAGTAGTGATCCAATCACTACTACTATTATTGATAACTGTAACGTTTTATCTGAACTTAGTCTTAACATTGCTTCCAATATATGCTCTAGTGGAACAGGACCTAATACGACAACTGTTTCTGGTCAAGTGTTAGTGGACGGAGGCGTCGCAGTTGCGGGAATTCCTGTAGAATTTTCAATTGATAATCCTCTCCTTGCTTCAATATCTCCTACTAATACTACTACTGATGCTTCGGGTAACTTTACTGCTACTCTTACAGCCATTGACGGACCTGGGACAGTAGATGTTACTACTACATTGCCTACTATAGGAGGATTCTCTATTACTCTCTCTGCTACCATTGCTGATTGCAGTGTTTTCGGTGGCGCTACTCTTGGCGTTGATGAAGTAAATATATGCTCTTCTGGAACAGGGCCCAATACGACAACTGTTTCTGGTAAATTGTTCGTCGATGGAGGCGTTGCAGTCGCGGGAATTCCTGTAGAATTTTCAGTTGATAATCCTCTTCTTGGTTCCGTATCTCCTGTTAATACTACTACTGATGCTTCGGGTAACTTTACTACTACTTTGACAGCCATTGATGGAACTGGAACAGTAGGTGTTACTGCTTCGTTTCCTACTTTTGGAAGTTCTCTCACTGTCGGTCCTAACATTGTCGACTGTAGCGTTTTCGGTGGCGCTAGTCTTAGCATTGCTGAAGATGTATGCTCTTCCGGAACAGGACCTAATACGACAACTGTTTCTGGTCAATTATTCGTTGGTGGAGGTTTAGGCGTCGCAGTTGCGGGAATTCCTGTAGAATTTTCAGTTGATAACCCTCTTCTTGCATCGGTATCTCCTGCTACGACGACTACTGATGCTTTGGGTAACTTTAGCGCTACTTTTACAGCCATTGACGGACCTGGGACAGTAGATGTTACTGCTACATTTCCTACTGTGGGAGGAGGATCCCTTACTGTCACTACTCACATTATTGACTGCCTGTAACTATTATTTTATTACTGCTGAATATGTAGTGAATGATTCCATAAAAGAATCTATATAAATACAAACTAAAAAATCGAAATAAAAACCCGCTTTCTTTTTATGCGGGCGAGAGCATCTGGCCATGCATAGAAGCGGTCAGGGTCTTTTTCTACAAAGGTATTGATAGATGATAGAAACAAAAACGAGCTGAATGAATATTAGCTCGTTTTTTATACATACATGAGAGAAAATGATATAAAAAAAAGCAGTTACTTCTTGTCTGAAGAACTGTCCTTCAGGCTTTCTTCACAGCCTGGAAAGACCAACAGGAAATTGTTGGTCTTTTTTTGTTGCCAAAAATGGATAATGTGTATATACTGTATATATGAGTTATATACAGTATATACACAGTGGAGGAGAAAATGGATATTATTATTTCAAACTCTTCACCAGACCCTATTTATGAACAGATTAGTAAGCAGATTCGGCAACTTATATTAAATGGTGGTCTAAAAGGTGGAGAGCAATTACCGTCTATCCGTAGTTTAGCGAAGGAATTACAAATTAGTGTAATTACGACGAAACGAGCGTATGAAGAGCTTGAAAAAGAAGGGTATATAGAAACAGTTGCTGGAAAAGGGACGTATGTTTCTGTGCAAAATAATGAGCTCATACGAGAACAAAGGTTGCGACTGTTAGAAAGTAAGGCTGAAGAAGTGGTAAATGAAAGTAAACTACTACAACTGTCTCTGGAAGAGTTACAGCACATCATTGCCTTTCTATATAAGGGGGAATAAGACACATGTTAGAATTAAAAAATGTTTGCAAAGACTATCAAGGTTTTTCTATCCGAAATGTAAATTTTAAACTGCCACGCGGATATATTATGGGGTTTATTGGAGCAAACGGATCAGGAAAAAGTACGACAATCAAAATGATAATGAATTTAGTAAAACGAAATAGTGGTGAAATTTATATTTTCGGTAAAGACAATCAAAAACATGAAAAAGAAGTAAAACAGAATATCGGTTTTGTATATGATGAAAATCATTACTATGAAGATTTAACATGTGAACAAATGAAGCGCATTATTGCGCCTTTTTATAAAAAGTGGGACGAAGCACAATACCAATCATACATGGAGCGATTACAAGTTCCGAAAAATAAAAAGATTAAACAGTTATCAAAAGGAATGAAAATGAAATATGCCATCGCTATGGCGCTGTCACATCATGCTGAGCTAATCATTATGGATGAACCAACAGCAGGGTTAGATCCAGTTGTCCGAAGTGAACTGCTTGATATATTGCAAGAGATTGTGATGGAAGAAGAAATATCCGTATTATTTTCTACACACATTACAACGGATTTAGAAGGCATTGCTGATTATATTACATTTATCAATGAAGGTGAAATCGTCTTTACTGGAGAGAAAGACGAGCTGCTAGAGAATTACACAATCGTAAAAGGAAGCAACGATTTGTTAGACAAAGAAGGGAAAGAACTGTTTATCGGTTTAAGAAAAAATAAATATGGATTTGAAGGATTGGCGCGTGATAAACAGGCAGTTGTAGATTGGTTCGGTCAAGAGGTTGTACTGGAAAAGCCGACGATCGATGATATTATCGTGTATACGGCGAAGGGGAGAAAGAGAAATGCGTCAACTTGTGTTTAAAGACTTGTATTTTCTACGCGCTATGTGGATATTTTGTTTAGGGTTTCCGGCTTTCTTATTTATAACGAATCCATCTAATTCAAACATTTTTTCTGTGAGCTGTTTAATATCAGTAATAGTATCTCTTCTGTTGTCTGTAGGATCGGATGAAAAGAATGGCAGTGAAAAAATCATTGCTAGTTTACCGATAGAACGGAAGGGAATTATTATAGCGAAATATATGACTTTTATTATATCAACAATTATAGCGATTGTATTAACAACAGCAGCCACTTGGATAATAAGAGGGATGACTTTAATTGAGGATATTCGTGTATATCATCCATATTTTTATATCGAGCTCAAGTGGTATACAGTGCTAGGAGGTATTATCGTCTCATTTATATACATTGCATTATTCTTGCCTGTTTATTATGGAACTGATTCAAAAATTATCCGCGGTTTATTTGCAATAGGACTAATTATACCTACGACGCTTATACCGTTATTTGTTATAGATGGGGAAGAGAATCGTGTGGAAGATTCATTCGGTGATTGGATCATGAATCTGTCTCATGTAGGGGTAAGTATAGTAGGGATAGCTGGGTTGGCAGTTATATATATTATTTCTATGTTTATTGCAATTAAATTATATGAAAAAAGAGATGTATAAAGGGGAGAAGGGATTGTGCGACAGTTAGTTTGGAAGGATTTTTTCTTACAACGAAAAGTTTTTTTTCTTTATCTTATATTGCCAATTTATTGTGCTTTGAAACAGTCCGCTGAGCCGTTTCAGATTGCGTGGGTTTGTTTTGTTACTTGTAGCGTATTGATATTTGGATCATTACAGTTGGAGGATAAAAATGGAACAGATAAACTATTAATTAGTTTTCCATTTGTTAGAAAGGATATTGTCATTGCGAAATACATCTCGTCAATTCTCTTTATTGGATGCGGGTTAATTGCTACATTAATCATTGTTATATTACCTAAAATTTTATTAGGTAAAGCTATAAATATTCCGTGGTATGCCATCTTTATAGCCGTTTGTCTTTCTGCTCTTTATGGAATTATGCTTCTTCCATTGAAATATGGAGGTAGTAAACAAATAATTACTATTTTTAGCCTAGTTTTCATGTTCCCGCTAATCGGCTTGTTGGGGTTAATGTGCAATGTTCTTGCGGAGGAAAGGCTTATGTTAATGTTTTTTCACTCTTCAAACCTTGTATTTATCGTAAGTATGTTAAGTATTGGAGTATGTATCGCGTATTTTGTTTCTATGTTTTTTTCTATTTCGATTTTTCAAGGTAGAGAATTTTAAGAGACTAAGCTGAAGATGAATAAAAAGGTATTGGTTTTCTTTACTTTCTGTATAATGCATAGTTTTTCAATATGAATTATATGAGAAGATAGATAATTCTATAATCTTTAATAAATATTTAGAGTTAATGAATAAACAAGGTTATTTTGAAATACTTTTTGATAGATTATGGATTGGATGTATTTAGTTTATCCCGCTATTTTTGGGCAGTAATACTCCCACCTCAAAATTCAGCGAAAGCATTGTCCAGCTCTAGCGGCTAGAATCTCCGGTCGTTTCGCCCCCTCGGACGAGGCGAAAAGCGCCTCTCTGTCAGAGGCGTGGGCGTCCTGCGATTCTGGGCGAGCCGCTTCCGCTTTTCTAAAGAAGTTAGGTGGGAGATAAACTGCTGGCATGCGCCCGATTGGTGAGGGCTGATAATCAGTGGGGAATGAACAAAACCCCCACTGATTAAAGTTTCACTTTATGCTACGAATGATTGCTAATCTTTTTATTAGTATTAATAACATTTGACTTTGTTGATAAAAAATTAGAGGTCTAAGGGAGGAAGAATCATTGGGGAATGTAGTAGTGAAATTAGAAAATGTTCATAAAAAAATAGGTAGTGCTGAAATTATTCGTGGGCTTTCATTTGAAGTACAGGAAGGAGAAGTATACGGCTTTTTGGGACCAAACGGGAGCGGAAAGACGACGACAATTCGGATGATGACAGGACTGATTTCAGTAACAGAGGGCGATATTACAATTTGTGGTCACAGTATACGTACTGAGCATGAAAAAGCGCTAGAGTACATTGGAGCGATTGTAGAGAACCCGGAATTATATGAATATATGACGGGAATGCAAAATTTAAAGCATTTTGCGAATATGGCCGTTACGCCAATTCGTAAAGAACGAATTGCTGAAATTGTAAAGCTTGTGGAATTAGAACATGCGATTCATAAAAAGGTAAAGACATATTCTCTTGGCATGAAACAACGTTTAGGGATTGCACAAGCACTATTACATAATCCTAAAATTTTAATTTTAGATGAACCGACAAATGGTTTAGATCCAGCAGGAATTCGTCAAATTCGCGATTACTTACAACGTTTAGCAAAAGAAGAAAACATTGCAGTCATTGTATCCAGTCACTTATTAAGTGAGATTGAGTTGATGTGTGATCGTGTAGTCATTATTCAAAATGGACAATTCATGCAAGAGTATAGCTTACGTGAAAAGGCAAAAAGTGACGACAAGATTATGGTAGTGTTTGAAGTAGATCAAGTAGAGAGAGCGAATGAACTGATAAAAGGAAACATACAAGAAAACAAAATTATTGCATCTGTCATGAAGGGGGAAATTCCGAATCTTGTGAAAAAATTAGTGTATGCCGATATTCACGTGTACAGTGTAACAGTTCAAAATAAATCATTAGAAGATGAATTTTTGGCAATCACAGGGGGAGTGACAGCATAATGATGAAATTAATCCAAAATGAATTTTTAAAGTTACATGCGAAAAAGAGTATGTATATTTTATTAGTCGTACTAGCAGTATTAGAATTTGCAGAAGCAGTTATTATAAAAAAGTGGGCACCGTCTGAATTGAAAATCGAAGGGTATATTATGTTTGCGGAGCAACATATCGGAATGATTGCTACATTTGCAACAATCTTTGGCATAACGCTAGCATCCCGCACAATTACAGAAGAATTCCAAAAAGGGACAATTAAACAATTGTTAATTCGTCCGAGAAAGCGAGTTACGATACTATTTTCAAAGTATATTACAGTTCTCTTAGCTATACTATTTGTATGTATCGCTTCTTTACTTATAGCAATGTTGATTGGTCTCATTGTATTTGGCGGGGGCACTGGAGAGGTTACTTTTGCAATTGTATTAAAACGTTTTGCGTATAACATTTTACCGATATTCTTTTATCCAACAGTTGCATTTTTGCTAGCTAATATTTTTAGAAAATTAGTTTTACCATTAATTATTACACTATTCTTCTTTTTTCTAGATGGATCGCTCAAAATGTTATTATTTCAATTTGCTAAAGGTGTAGCAAAATATGTTGTAATGTTTCATCTGAATTTAAATGTGTATGATAGTAATGAATTTCTTAATCAAGGAGCAAAACCGATGTTTTCAGAGTTTACATTTTTAACATCATTGTTATTTGTTTTAGCTCATTTTGTTGTTTTACTCGTTATTTCAAGTGCATTGTTTCAAAGGCGTGATGTCTTGTAAAAGAAAATAAATTACTCGCTAACTTCGTATTATTTTCTGCAGTTCAGCCGAAAGCGCTAACTGTAACTTTGTATTTTAATAATACTCCAGTTCTAATCAACCATTTTGTAATCAATTTTAGTTTGTGTGAAATTATATGAGCAGAAAGATATATAAATAGGGGGATGTAATTATGAAAGGCATGGGGAGCTTCTTCGTAATAGTTGGACTTCTGCTAATTATTGGTGCAGGGCTTGGAGTTACGTTTCATTTCATTCCTACTCATATATCGGTTCCTACTTGTCTTCTATTTGGCACTGTTTTCGTGACGACAGGAAATATAATTAGGAAAAAAGAAAATCGTTCGTTATAAAAGGTGTCTCATCGCGAGACACCTTCCTTAATGCAACAAACTATGCATAACAATTTTATAAACCGACACGACACTCGGTGAGTAAGCAGGTACGTTGTATGTATGTAAGATGAAACTAAAAAACACAGCAAACACAATAAAGAGGAAAAATAATAGTAAAATCTGCTTATGTACAGAAGTTTGCATATGATCAGCTCCTTTTTTGTAGTATGTCCAAAGAAGGAAATGATATAAAAAAAAGACAGTTACTTCTTGTTTGAAGAACTGTCTTTTGAAACGAGCTTATTCCAGAGTTTCGCGATACTCCAAATGATAATAATCCCAATAGAAGCGATAATGGACCAAATAACGGAAGTGACCTCAAGAGCCATGTTTGGGAGAAACGTGAGGATTGCAAATACTTTATAAAATAACCATTCTGCAATATGGAATATAGTTTGTAATAAGAATACAATGGCAATTAGGATTCCCATCATAATTTGTGCTACTCTTTTTTTCCACACCGCATTCACCTCATTAACTCATTAATTTTAAACCAACTGCACCGCATAAGATGCAGCTTAAGAAAGCAAGGCGGCGCCAATCAGCAGATTCGCGGAAAATGAGAATACCAAGAAGTGCGCTTCCTGCGGTTCCGATTCCTGTCCAGATTGCGTAAGCCGTTCCCATTGGCAGTGTATCCATTGCGAGGGATAAGAAGAAGAAACTTACACCGAAGTTTGCAATTAACATAAGTTTTGGTGTCCAGCCTTTTTTTTCATTTGCTATTTTCATAAAGATAACACCGGTAACTTCACATATACCAGCAATAATTAAATATACCCATGCCATTTTATGCAGCCTCCTTCTCTTTTTGTTCACCTGTTACTCGTTTTAAACCAATGACACCAATGAAAATTAAAGCGATAAATAAGATTTTTACAATCGAAAATGGTTCGCCGAAAATAAAGATTTCTGTTAGTACAATACCTCCGGCTCCAATTCCTGTGAAAACAGCATACACAGTTCCGACAGGGAGCTTCGCATAAGCTTTAAATAAAAGGAAAAAGCTAATAGCGATTGCAAGTGCAACGCCAAGCCATTCTAGTGGTGTTGTGGCATGCTTTAAACCAATTACCCAAACAATTTCAATGAGTCCTGCTATAATAACATAAATCCATTCCATCATTTATTCTCCTTCCTACCAGTCGTTAGGCCCGGGGCAAGAAAATGACGTATTGCGTGTGCAATCCGTCAGCTTGACAATCCGCGCCAAAATATTTTCCAAGATGCGTGTAATCGATTTTCAAATGGTTGTATCCCAGCAAATAAAAATTCAACCATTAATCCATCCATTAAACATAAATAAGCTGAAACAGCTTCTGTTACTTCAATACTACAAAGTTCTTTCTTTTCTTGTGCCTGTTCAAATATAGGTACTAAAAGCTGTCCGATGCTTTCAATGTATGCATTTGCTTTTTCGACAATTTGCTCACGAAAGGCATCTGGTGGAAAAAACGAAGTGCGCAGCCAAAACATTGTTTCAATACTTTCTTGAAAGCGATGACCATAATCTTTAAGAAGATGAAATAAAAAGTCTCCAAATGGAGTTTCTTCTGAATTCTTCACATACTGTTTAAAGAATACAAGATCCTTTTGTAAAGATTCTTCTAAGCAAATAAAATATAGCTCTTCTTTTCCTTTAAAGTGTGCATATATGGATGGTTTTTTAATTCCAACCTCCCCGGCAATGTTGGCTAATGAAGTTCCTTCATAGCCATAGCGTGCAAAGTGTGAAAGTGCTACAGATTTAATACGGTTTGCTGTCATTCTCATCCCCTACCTATCGTTCGTTAGTTAAAGTATAGGATAAAAAAAGGATATAGTCAACAAGGGCAATTATATGAACTATATGAATCCATTTTAATTTTTCGACATATAGATTGCAACTATACAGAAACAAAAGGGGCCTGCACTTGCTTTCTCCTTTTGTTTGAACTTCGCAAGTGGCAGAAAAAGGCCCTGACCGCTTCTGTGCATAGCTAGATGCTCTCGACCACTGAAAAAGAATGGTTTTATGCCGGTTTTTAATTTGGATTTATATAAAAAAGCTCCAGTAATAGGAGCTTTTATACTGTTCCACGTTCAATGAGACGAAACGGTAACTCTTCAGAAGTCCCTGTAATTTGTTCTTGTTGTATTTGTTCATAAAAGAGTGAAAAAGCACGATTCCCCATTGCTAAGCCTGGATGTTCAATCGTTGTGATCTCTAATGCTTCAGAAATAGGATGGTTATCAAATCCTAAAATCGCTAAATCTTCTGGTACTCGCAAGCCTTGTTTTTTTGCTTCCGTTAATAATCCAGAAGCAACTTGATCGCTTGCAGCAAAAAGAGCGGTAGGGCGATTTTTCATCGCTAGTATGCTTTGAATGACATTCGCACCGTCTTGAATATTGTAGCATTGATAAAACTGCCAGTCTGTTTGCGAGTGTTTACCTGCTGCATGAAGCGTATCAAAGAATGCTTGCTCACGCTGCTTTGTACTCACGCTTTTTTTACGTGCTAAACAAAATCCAATGTGTTCGTGTCCGTTTTGTAATAAATATTCTGTTCCAATCCGAAAGCCATCATAATGATTCACATAGACAGAAGATATAAGAGGATGCAGCAGTTTTTCACACGAAATGATAGGCGAAAATTTCGCGTAATGTTCAATGGCTTCCCATGAACTCGCTCGGGAGCAAATAATCATGCCATCAAATTGTTTCATTTTCATCATTTCGAGGACACGCATTTCTTCCATGCTATCGTAGTTTGTTTGACAGAGAGTAATGCGGTATCCGGCTTCAAGTGCTTTCGTTCCGATACCTTCAATAATTGTACTAAAGTACGGTAGATTAATAAAAGGAAGCATGACACCAATTGTATGTGTTTTTCCTTTTAGAAGATGAACCGCATTTACATTTTTCGCGTAGTTCAATTCTTCAACAGTTTCTAGGACGCGTTTTCGTTTTTCCTCACTGACATATGGATGGTCATTTAAGACGCGTGAAACAGTCGTAACAGAGACCCCAGCCGTTTTCGCGATTTGTTTTATATTTACCATATGTTTCACCTCTATTTTTATTATACAAGAAAATCTTGTGAAACTCTTGACATGAAAAGCGTTTCATATTCTATCTTGTTAATGACGCTTTTGCTATTCGCGTAACGATTTTATTCGGCGTGAGAATAGGGAAAGCGTTTTTGTCAAATTGTGTGAGATAAACGAGGAAAGTTTTCAAAGGTGGAACAGTAAGAAATAGAGAATATGAACATAACATACGAAAGCCTGAAAAGAGAATGTTGAGAAAGGGCGGATACACGTTGAAAAAACGGATGATATGTTTCGTATTTTCTAGTATGGTGTTAAGTGCATGTTCTTTTCAGCAAACAATGGTAGAAGAAAAAAAGTTTGCAGCAGATTTAGAGGCAAGTGAAGATATGATGTCTGATCCAATACCGGTACAGGCTGTAAAAAATGTTCTTCCTTTTTCTTTTTACACACCATCATTTTTACCATATGCATCAACAGATAATCCAAAAGCAGTAGTTCGAAAAATGGGAGATAAGCGGATTGTTCTTGATATTAAATATGAACGTCAAGAAAAAGGCATGCGAGATTATATTGAATTAACAGTTGCAAACTTTTCGTACAATTTTCCTTTTATCGTAGAACAAAATCGTTTTCAGGAGAAAGTAAAGCTTGCAAATGGTATAACAGCCTATTTTAAAAATAGTGACGAAAAAATGGACGGAGAAGATATGGCGACTCTCACATGGAAAGAAAAGAGTGTGGAGTATCAGTTGCTTTATCGAAATGTTCGTGATCAAAATAGTGAAGATGTCAAACAAAATTTGGTGTATATTGCTAATAAAATGCAATAGCTAGCTTGTGTAGGGCAAGCTAGCTATTTTATTATGAGTTTTTCTTTTTCACTTTACCAGACCAAGTTTTAAAGCCGCCTTGTAATTGATAAAATTCTTTATAGCCGTGTTTTTTTAAGAATTGTGCTGCGCGGCCTGTTCGGAAACCGTTTTGGCAATACATATAAATTGGTTGATCAGTACGTAGTTCTTTGTAACGAAGACGTATTTGTGAAATTGGAATATTGCGCGCTCCTAAAATGTGACCAGCATTATATTCGTCCGCTTCACGAATATCGATAAGCTGTGCTTTACGGTAACCAGCGCGAAATTCTTCTTCTGAAAGTGTTTTAATTAATTTTTTCTGATAGAAATACATCCATACAGAATAGCCGATGATTCCTGCAGCTATGGCTAGTAAAATAATAACATTTGTTGACACGATTATATCGCTCCCTTTTTCTCATCCTACTTTCCATATTATAATGCCCATATGTATTTATGCAACAAGTTCATTTTGTATTAGAAGAAATTTCGTATTCTTTCACAAATTTTGTCGAATTTGATAGACTAGAGAATGTGAGAAAAATTAGTTATATGAGGTGTGGGATGGAAAAGGAAAAATGGTGTTATATAAATTCCGGTAAATGTTCTCCGGCGTTTAATATGGCGTTGGACGAATGTTTATTAAATTGGCAAAGCGAAAAGAAACTGCCGCCAACAATTCGTTTTTATGAATGGGAAGTTCCGACGTTAACAGTCGGTTATTTTCAGCGTGTTTCAAAAGAAATTGATATGGATGCAGTACATAGAAATGGTTTTGGTTTTGTGCGTCGTCAAACAGGTGGACGAGGCGTTCTTCATGATAATGAATTAACGTATAGTGTCATTGTGTCTGAAGAGCATCCAAATATGCCAAAAACAGTGACAGAAGCATATCGCGTAATTTCACAAGGATTGTTAGATGGATTTGAAGAGTTAGGTTTAGAAGCATATTTCGCAGTACCAAAAACAGCTGAGGAACGCGAAAATTTGAAAAATCCGCGTTCAGCAGTTTGTTTTGATGCTCCGTCATGGTATGAAATTGTTGTAGAAGGACGCAAAATTGCTGGAAGTGCACAAACTAGGCAAAAAGGTGTTATTTTACAGCATGGTTCCATTCCGTTAGAAATTGACTTAGATATGCTGTATGATTTGTTCCTGTTTCCAAATGAACGTGTGAAAGAACGCATGAAAAAAATGTTCTCTTCAAAAGCAATTGCAATTAATGAATTAACAGATCGTACTTTTACAATTCAGCAACTTATCAATGCATTTCATATTGGATTTGAAAAAGGGTTAAATGTGGAACTTGTTCCGTATGATTTAACAGAAGAACAACTTCATGAAGTGGAAACGTTAGCAAAAGAAAAATATGAAAGTGATGAATGGAATTACAAAAAATAAGGAGATGGATACCCATCTCCTTATTTTTATATGAATGAGAGCTCCCCAGCAGGGAAAGCTGCGCTAAATTATTATAATAAGTTTAATACTTTTTCCACTTTAATACCTTTTTTCTTTAATGAACGTAAACGGTTTACAACATCCATAATTTCTGCATCGAATGCTACCGATATTCCTTGTTTTTGTAACTCATTTTTTAAGTTCTCAATAGAATCGTCTACATCCATACCAAGTTCGTAATCTTGACATACATCTACAGCCTGTTTTACAAGACGAACATATTTTTCTTGTAATTCAGAATTTGGTTGATTTGTCGCAGGTTGTTTAACCGAAGATGTTGGCTCTACTGGAGTTGACACCGTTACTACTTTTTGTGCTGTAGTTGGTGCCACTACTTCTTTTTGTACAGGTTTTGGTGTAGTTTTCACTACAGGATCTGGATGCACCGGCTTTGAAATTGATGCCTGTGTAGGTGCAACATTTACAACTGGTTTTGTGACAGGTGTCACTTCTTTTGAAGTTTCAACTATTGCTTCTTTCTTTGGAGTTGGTGCTTCGACAACGGATAGTGTGTTGTCTGTTAATTCTGCCACTTCTTCTTTCGTTTCTTTGCTCCACATAACGCGTTCAATTTGCAGTGAAACATTGTTTTTGTTCATGGCGCTTAATGTCACTTTTCCAACTTCAGCATTGCCAGTAAAATCGACAATTTTATAAATAACACTCTTGTTCCAATCTACTTTTCCGCTCAAAAATAATTCTTCGTTACATTTTGGTGTTAAGCCCTCGATTTTAATTTCTGCGTTTACACCGTTTTCACTATACACCATAATTAGCGAAGCATTTACATCTTCGTCGGCTAACATTAGTTCACGTACCATCTTGCCGGTGCGTACTTGCGTTTTCTTCTTCAGTGACATCAAATTTCCCCTCTCAAAAATGTAGTAACAATAAAAATCCATATAACGAAAAATAATTGCTCACGAAGAAATATGATACCGATAATAAAAGCATCACGTCAACAATTTACTTTAATTATTTTGTATTTTTCTTTTTTGTTTATGAAATTTTTTAATTTGTAAAATTAGACAGAAGAAAAACAGCCTGTGAAATAGGCTGTTAAAATCTTGAGGTTTTATATAAAAATTTATATGAAACGTAAAAGAAAAGGGTTAATAGGGCACCTTGCCAAATCGGTAAGTTATAGCATAGATAGCTTTGTTTTTTAAAATAAATATTAAAAAATACAGATGAACAAAATGGAATCGAAAAAGCTAAGCCAAAAATAATTCTTTGCTTCCAGTTCAGTGTTTGGTTAAAAGCATCACGTTTTAACAAATATAAAATAATAAAAATGCCGCCAGCAATCATAATGATTGATAACAAAGTTCCAGGAATACTAAATGGTACACCAGAAAGGTGGTTTTGTTTTTTAGCAAAAGAAAACCCTAATGCACCTATAGTATCTATACCAAACTGGATGGCGAGTAGTAAACTAACCATGAAACCGGCGATTGAAAAATTTTCTAACATTGTTTGGCGAGGTAATGCGCTAACTAATTCGTCACAATAATTTTGTAGATCAGTCCCAAAAACATCATAAGCATTTTTTCCATCTTTTTGGGCCTCAAGAAGATGATCTAAAATTTCTAGTAATAGTTCTTCTACTTGTTGTTCTGGAACGTTAGCTAATCGAAGGTAAACAAGCATATCCCCATAAGCTGCTTCATTTTCTGCTGTTAATAGCTCACGCTTTTTATTATTAAGCTCAATCATATCTTTCGCCTTCATTCATTTCACTCTCCCTTTAATAACTGATTTACCGTGGTTGAAACCATATCCCAGCTTTTTTTAAATTCCTCCAGTTTCTCAAAGCCTTTTTTTGTAACGTGATAATATTTGCGCTTCGGTCCCAGGCTGGAGACTTTCAATGTGCCTTCAATGAGTTTTTCTTTTTGCATACGTAACAATAGAGGATAGATACTCCCTTCACTTACGAATGTAAAACCATGTTGATGTAATTTCGTACTGAGTTCGTACCCATACACTTCTTCTTGCGAAATGATATATAAAATACACCCTTCCAGCACACCTTTTAACATTTGACTGTGCATTACTTTACCACCTCCGGGTAACTTGCCTTGCAAGGTAGTTGTTATTTGGAGTATAGCATTCAGTAACTTGCCTTGCAAGTTACTGAAGCTGGAAACCAGCAAAAAAGTAATCCAGCAGCGTTATCCAAATACAAAGCTCGATATGAAATTGGAAAATATGTTTATCCAAAAGATGAGGTGACGAAATTAGAAGAAACAATTAGATATGATATTTATCAATATTTGTAACTACTCAGCTATCCCTTTTAGAAATTTAGAAAAGGGTATGATTCTAGTGAAGATGTGTCTCTCTATTACTTGAAAAGTCATTTTTTGGCATATAGACTGTTGTCATGCAGACAGGGCAGGAGCCTGCACTTATTGTCTACTTTTGTTTTCAAACCTTGCATGTGGCAGGAAAAGGACCTGACCGTTCCTATGCATCGCCAGTCCTTCTCGCCCATTTAAAAAAATGCTTTTCTGTCGATTTTTCATAAAGTAACTGAGTAGTTACCAATATTTCACACAAAACAACCCACATATATAACGTGGGTTGTTTTGTGTGTTGCGGAAAATGGGCTTGTTTATCCCTTGTCACAATATCCTTTCTGTTGTATCATTTTATTGATTGCTTAGTGCGGAATATATAAACTGAATTGGATGGAGGAAAACGATGCCTACTCCTAGTATGGAAGATTATATCGAACAAATTTATTTGTTAATTGAAGAAAAGGGATATGCCCGTGTATCTGATATTGCTGAAGCGCTTAATGTACATCCATCCTCTGTAACAAAAATGGTACAGAAACTTGATAAAGATGAATATCTAATTTATGAAAAATATAGAGGGCTTGTATTAACATCAAAAGGGAAAAAGATTGGTAAGCGTCTTGTTTATCGTCATGAGTTGTTAGAACAGTTTATGCGTATTATCGGTGTAGATGAAAGTAAAATTTATAATGATGTAGAAGGAATTGAACATCATTTAAGCTGGGAAGCTATCGATCGCATTGGTGATTTGGTGCAATACTTTGAGCAAGATAAGCTTCGCATTGAGAAGCTTCGTAGTGTCCAAAGGGCAAATGAAGAGCAAGCGCAGTAATTGGACATATTACAACAATAAAAAAGAAAGATCACACTTCTTAAAAAGAAGCGCGGTCTTTCTTTTTGCCTTTTTTACCTTCAATGACTGTTAAATGGGATTGCTTTCTTTTTCGTTTTAGGAAGGAAGTATTTCCTTTCTTTCCTTTCGTATCGGAAGCATTTTTCTTTAACAGATTGTTACTTAGGGGTGTTACATTTTGTTTTCCATATTTTCGGTTTGATTGTTTCGCAGCACGTTTGTAGGAAGATTGTGAGTTAGTAGCTGAACTGCTCGAACTTGTAAGCATTTTATAAAGTAAATAAAAGACACCAACAACAATAAGCATTATCGCAATGTTTTTTACAACTCCCATTGGATCTTCAATTGTGAATGATACAAGGTTAAATATTGCTAATCCAACAATTACAACAAATAGAGCGAACATAAATGAGCGACCGTTCATAAGGAACACCTCCTAAAAAAGAAAGATATTTTAATTAGTTTATTAACGAAAGGTTAAGGAATTGAATAACATTACGAAAAAGTTATTGTTGTTTTCCTTCTAGACGAAGTAATTCTTCAAATGATGCAATTGCTACTTCAACTTGATCATCTGTTGGTTCTTTCGTTGTTAACAGCTGAAGCCATAGGCCAGGATATCCTAATGCGCGGAGCACTGGAACGCTTCGTAAGCTGTTTGTAAATTGCAACACTTCAAATGAAATACCGAGCACTACAGGGATGAGCAAAATACGATTTAAAACGCGAACCCAAAGAGGATCGGTTGGAACGAGAAAATATACAAACATCCCTATAATAACAGTAAATAAAATGAAGCTGCTACCGCACCGATAATGGAGACGAGTTTGCTTTTGTACGTTTTTTACTGTCAATGGAAGATTGTTCTCATAGGCATTAATTACTTTATGTTCTGCTCCGTGATATTGAAATACACGTTTAATAAGT
The DNA here is from genome assembly GCF_900116295.1 of Bacillus sp. 103mf. GTDB lineage: Bacteria > Bacillota > Bacilli > Bacillales > Bacillaceae_G > Bacillus_A > Bacillus_A bruguierae. Next base: position 791,119 of record NZ_FPAF01000001.1, on the reverse strand, counting down.
GGAGTCAGTGAAACAAAGTAAATGTAACTAAGCAATAGCATGAGTTTAATAACACTTTCAATGATAATTTGCCCAGTATGAGATGGAAAAACAGGTCTTGTTAGTTCTGCTAAAATTGCAGGAACTGCCGTGAAAATCACTTTTCCAAAGATAAAGGATAAAACACCGACTGCTGCAACGCTAAGTATCATCGTTAACTTCGACTGTTCTTCTTTTTTTTGTGCGAATTGTGCATCCTCTGAAGGATCTACATCAAAGCGTTCTGAGGCAAAATTTAAATGTTTTGCTCCGTTTGCACTCGCATCAATAATTGCCGCGATTCCGCGTAGAAATGGAATTTTTTTAAACATAGATGATACTTTATTACGAACGCGAGGTAATCGATAAAATTCGATAGATTTATCTTTACGACGAATCGCTGTAACAGTATATTCTCTACCGCCAAACATAACTCCTTCTACTACCGCTTGACCGCCGTAGATTTGTTTTGTCTCTTCTGCCATGTCAACACCAACCTGTATTTGTTTCTCTCTTATCAGAAAAGAGGTAGCGACTCTAGGTGATGTCATTATATTGTATGACATCACTACAGTTTCCTTTATTTTATCGACAAAGGTGCACTTCTGACAAGGAAAATCAGCAGGCTAGGCGGACATTTCCTATTCTTTTTATAGACAAATTTCGCAGTATTTAAACATGCTTTAAATAAGTTTCGGACATACTAGTAGGCGGAGGTGTGGATGTGAAACAAGAACAATCTGTCACGAAAAAAATTGTCCAAATTGGTGTGTTTGGAGGGTTGTTTTGGGGAGCTGCTTGGTACTTTCTTCATATTTTTTCTTTTACTGCCCTGGGACCTAATTATTTGTTACTCCCATTTGCGCTTGGAGATTGGAAAGAAGGGGTATGGGGAAATATAGGTGGTATTATATGTATGGGGGTACTTTCAATTCTTGTGGCCTTTGTATATAAAGTAATTTTTAGTAAGTTTGAAGGTCTAATTCCAGGTATTATATACGGTCTTGTATGGTGGGGATTATTATTCTTTGTCATTGCACCTGTTGCACCAGTTATAAAAAGCATGATGGGAATGCCTAAGGAAACGATTGTAACAACAGCGTGTATTTTTATTTTATATGGTGTTTTTATTGCATACTCCGTTTCATTTGAGGTGAATAACAATACTAGTACAAGAGATGCAGAAGAAGACAAACTATTCAAATAAGTGAGAGGTATGGTAGAATATTATATAGACATTTTTTATTAAGGAGTTAGATATATGGAGAAGTTGCTCCTCGTTAACGGTCCTAATTTAAACCGTCTTGGTGTGCGAGAGGTTAATGTATATGGTACAGGGACGTTAGCGTCGTTAGAAACAGATATGAAGCAACAAGCAGAAAGTTTGGGAGTGGAGCTAGAGTGTTTCCAATCTAATCATGAAGGTGCCATTATTGATATTATTCATAAGGCTGAGGGTACATATAAAGGAATTATTCTAAATCCAGGAGCATTTACGCATTATAGCTATGCAATTCGTGATGCAATTGCGAGTGTTTCGATTCCTGTTATTGAGGTACATATTTCAAATATTCACCAGCGCGAATCGTTTCGCCATGTATCTGTTACGGCGCCGGTCACAGTGGGACAAATTGTAGGATTCGGTTTGTATGGCTATCATTTAGCGTTACTTGCATTAGTGGAGAAAATTCAGGAGGCGTAATTCATGGAGAAACTTACAAAATTAAGAAGTGCATTTGGGGAAGCGGGTATTGATGGTATTTTATTAACGAATCAACATAGTCGTAGATATATGACAAACTTTACAGGAACAGCAGGCGTTGTATTAATTTCAAACGAACGCGCTTTATTTATTACAGATTTCCGCTACGTTGAACAAGCGCAAAAACAAGCGGTTGGTTATGAAATCGTACAGCATACAAGTACGATTATTGAAGAAGTTGCAAAACAAGTAAAAGACTTAGGAATTCAAAAGCTTGGTTTTGAGCAAGATACCCTTACATACAGCTCTTATACAGCATACAAAGAAGAAGTTGATGCAGAATTTGTTGCAACATCTGGTATTGTAGAAAAGTTACGCTTGATTAAGACTGATTCAGAGATTAAGATATTAAAGGAAGCTGCACAGATTGCAGATGCTGCCTTTGAACATATTCTATCATTTATTCGCCCGGGAGTATCTGAAATTGAAGTGTCAAATGAACTTGAATTTTTCATGAGAAAGCAAGGAGCAACATCTTCTTCGTTTGATATTATCGTTGCTTCGGGACTTCGTTCAGCATTGCCGCACGGCGTGGCATCTGAAAAATTGATAGAAAAGGGAGATTTTGTTACATTAGACTTCGGTGCTTACTATAAAGGATATTGTTCCGATATTACTCGCACAATTGCAGTAGGTGAGCCGTCTGATAAGTTAAAGGAAATTTATAATATCGTATTAGAAGCACAATTGCGCGGTGTAAACGGTATTAAAGCTGGTTTAACTGGTCGTGAAGCAGATGCATTAACACGTGACTACATAACTGAAAAAGGATACGGTGAGTATTTCGGGCATTCTACAGGTCATGGAATTGGTCTTGAAATTCATGAAGCACCAAGTTTAGCATTCCGCTCTGAAACGGTACTTGAGCCAGGAATGGCAGTCACTGTAGAACCGGGAATTTATATTCCAAATGTAGGCGGAGTTCGCATTGAAGATGATATTATAGTAACAGCTGAAGGTAATGAAGTGTTAACTAAATCTCCAAAAGAACTTATTATTTTGTAATACACAGGAGGATTTTTTGCATGATTTCAGTAAACGATTTTCGTACAGGATTAACAATTGCGGTGGACAACGGCCTATGGCAGGTTATCGATTTCCAACACGTAAAACCAGGTAAAGGTGCAGCGTTCGTTCGTTCTAAATTACGTAACCTTCGCACAGGTTCTGTTCAAGAAAAAACATTCCGTGCTGGTGAAAAAGTAGAAAAAGCGCATATCGAAAACCGTCGTATGCAATATTTATATGCAAGCGGTGAAGCTCATGTATTCATGGACAACGGAACATACGAGCAAATCGAACTTGGTGAAAAACAAATCGAACATGAATTAAAATTCTTGAAAGAAAACATGGAAGTAGCAATCATGACATACCAAGGCGAAGTACTTGGTGTAGAACTTCCAAACACTGTTGAGTTAAAAGTTGTTGAAACAGAACCAGGTATTAAAGGTGACACAGCTTCTAACGTAACAAAACCAGCTACATTAGAAACTGGTCTAGTTGTACAAGTACCAATCTTCATTAATGAAGGTGAAATGCTTCTTATTAACACAGGAGAATCAAAATACGTTTCTCGTGCGTAATAAAACAAGACACTCGTGGTATTAAATATCCACGAGTGTTTTTTTATGTGAAATAAGGTAGATAATAGATGACAGTAATAATAAAGCTAATGGTAAGTAGTAGAAGAGTCCCTGTCATATAAGGGTTCATTCGAATTTGAAAAGGTGTTACTTCTCCGGTGTTAAACCCCGTCAAACTTTTTGTGATGGCACGATCCATATTCGTGTTTCGGTTCATATTCAAAGGAACCAGCCATGTGATTTCAAAAATGGCTAAACTTCCTAAAAAGAAACTTTCTATAAATGTCCAATTACCAAATTTAGAAAAAAAGAAAATAATAGCCACCTCTATAAAGACTGCAAGAATTATTTTTAGAATTTTCGTATATTTATCCTTTTCGCCTCAATATAACATATTTTTACAAAAAATCCTCTTGATTTTATTTGATAATCAAAAAAATTACTTTTTCACTTCTGAAATAGACAACCTGTGCATATGGTTGTACAAATGTACTCTTTCATCTTGTTTGAGCGGGATATATGTGTGCTGTTAGGACGGTGTAAGGATAACGAAAGAAGGTGAGAGGATGAAACAGTGGCTAGCGGCATTTGAAACGTCCGTGCTCGTAATGGCGCTTCTTAGGATCTTCTCAGGCAGCATGGAAATTTTCGCCGCTTTGCTTATGTTGTATTTCAATGATGCCAAAAAAGCATTGTTCGTAAATGGTATGCTTGCATTTGTTGGCCCAACTGTTTTGATTGTAACGATGTCAATTGGAATTGCGAGTGTTACGAACGAAATTTCTTTTTTGAAATTATTTTTTTTGGCGCTTGGAATCGGTTGTATTTTTATTGCAGTACTGAAATAGCGATGTGATGGGGAGAGAGCTATGAAAGAAGTATTAGAGATGTTGCCAAGGCAAATCGAACGTTTTATACAAGATTATAAGGAATGTGACGGATTGGAAGAAATACGGGTTCGGGTTGGTCGGCCGCTTGAATGCATTGCGCGCGGGGAAGCGCATTTTTATAACTATACTGTGACGACAGAAGATGCGGCATATTTACTGAATAAGCTTAGTCAATATTCACTTTATACGATGGAAGAAGAATTAAAACGAGGGTATGTTACACTGCGCGGAGGGCATCGCGTTGGATTAGCGGGCAAAGTCATTATGGAAAAGAGTACAGTGAAAATGATTCGGGATGTGGCGTCATTTAATATTCGAATTGCTCGGCAAAAAAAGGGGATTGCCGAGCCGCTTATACCATATTTATATGAGAAGCATTGGCTAAATACAATGATTATCGGTCCACCCCAAACAGGGAAGACAACATTATTGCGTGATGTAGCGCGCCTCATGAGTGCGGGTGTTCCAAGGCAACATATTCCTTCTTGTAAAGTTGGTATCGTAGACGAAAGATCAGAAATTGCGGGGTGCGTGAAAGGTGTTCCGCAATATGAGTTTGGAACAAGAGTGGATGTGTTAGATGCATGCCCAAAAGCAGAAGGTATGATGATGATGATTCGCTCAATGAGTCCCGATATATTAATTGTTGACGAAATCGGTCGTCCAGAAGATAGCGAAGCAATTATGGAAGCTGTTCATGCTGGTGTTCAATTATTTACTAGTGTGCATGGACAAGGGCATGAAGATATACTGAAACGACCTTCACTAAGGAAAATCATAGAGCTGGGCGTGTTCGAACGTTTTATTGAGCTTTCTAAAATAAAAGGACCAGGAACGATTATGAATATGAAAGATGGCAGTGGAAAGCCAATTCACCGCGGAGAGAAGGTGCTGAGCGTATGATTAAATTTTTTGGCGCTGCACTTATTGTTGCTGTATCAACATTTTTTGGTTTTTCATATGCGAAGAAATATAGTGAGCGTCCTCGCCAACTACGGTTGTTAAAGGCGGCTTTGCAATCACTTGAGGCGGAAATTATGTATGGACATACTCCTTTGTCTGAGGCCGCTGCACGCCTTGTAAAACAAATGCCTAAGCCTTTGAATTGGTTTTTTCATAGTTTTCACGAACGATTAGAAACGGGAGAGCAAACGGTTCGGGAAGCATGGATGGATAGTTTACAAGAAAATTGGAAACTCACAGCATTGAAGCAAACGGAATATGAGATTTTACAGCAATTTGGAGAAACGCTCGGACAACATGATCGTGAATCACAGCAAAAACATATTCGTTTATGTATTACACATTTAGAGAGAGAAGAAGGAGAAGCAAAGGAAATGCAAATTCAGTACGAAAAGATGATGAAAAGTTTAGGAGTATTAGCAGGATTACTTATCGTTATTTTACTGTTGTAAGGGGGAAAGGTGATGTCGATCGACGTTGGGTTAATCTTTCAAATTGCAGGCATTGGTATTATTTTAGCTTTCATTCATACTGTGCTGAAAGAACTAAAGCGAGAAGATATTGCCAACTGGGTGATTCTCGTTGGTTTTGTCGTTATTTTATTTCAGGTTGCATTTTTAATTAACAATTTATTTGACAAGATTAAAAGCGTCTTTCTTTTTCAGTAAAGGGGGGGCGATTCGAATCGAAATATTACAAATTGTAGGACTTGGACTTGTGGCAACTTTTTTGGCGGCAGTATTGAATCAGCATAAATCGAGTGTAACTTCATTATTTATTGTGTTTGTTAGTAGCGTTATGTTTTTACTTGTAATTGATCAAATTCATTCTATTTTAACGATGATTGAACGTATTGCAAATGAAGCGAAAGTGAGTAATGTGTATGTGGAAACACTGCTGAAAATTATTGGAATTGCTTACATTGCAGAATTCGGTGCACAAATTACGAAAGATGCAGGGCAAGGAGCAATTGCTTCAAAAATTGAATTAGCGGGAAAAATTTTAATTTTAGTGATGGCGATTCCGATATTAACTGTTGTAATTGAAACGATTCTCGGTTTTTTACCAACCGGATAAAGGAGGGGTGAATTGTGCGCTCGTTTGGAATAAAGCTTTCGTTTGCTTTTTTCCTCTTTTTTTCTTTGCCAATTATCGTACAAGCTTCCCCCTTAGAACAAAACGTTGTAGATGAACAGCTAGGAAAGCTTGGGATAGAAGATGTAAAGAAATATTGGGATGACCTTGTTGCTAAGTATGGAGGGTATTTGCCGGAAAGCCAGAAGGGGAATTTTATGGAGTTTGTCAAAGGGGAAAAAGAATTTTCAATTAAAGAGTGGGTGATTGGATTACTAAAATATTTATTTCATGAATTAGTGGCGAACGGAAAGTTACTTGGGACACTCATTATGCTTACTATTTTCAGCGCGCTTTTACAATCGCTTCAATCTGCTTTTGCAAAAAGTAGCGTTGGGAAAATAGCGGATGCTGTTGTATATATGGTACTTATCGTTTTTGCTTTAAACAGTTTTTATGTTGTTATGACGTATACAAAAGACACCATTCAAACAATGATCGATTTCATTTTAGCGCTCCTCCCTATTTTGTTAGCGCTCATAGCGACAGGAGGCGGTGTTGTATCTGTTTCTTTCTTTCATCCAATTATCGTTTTTCTTATGAATACGAGCGGAATGCTTATGAATTATATTGTTTTACCGCTTCTTCTCCTTGCTACAATTTTAAGTATTGTCAGTACAATGAGCGATCAATATAAAGTTACAAAATTGTCCAAACTGCTGCAAAATGTTAGCGTTAGCATCATTGGGATTTTCTTAACAATCTTTTTGGGTGTGCTCTCTGTACAAGGAACGGCAACAGCGGTAGCGGATGGGATTGCTGTTAAAACAGCAAAATTTGTAACGGGAAACTTTATTCCAGTTGTCGGCCGGATGTTTACTGAAGCAGCAGACACTGTACTTAGTGCATCGGCTTTATTAAAAAATACAGTGGGGATTGTTGGGGTTGTTATTTTATTACTTATCGTTGCTTTTCCTGCTATTCAAATTTTCTGCATTGCGTTCATTTATAAATTTGCGGCAGCAGTGCTGCAACCTGTTGGTGGAGGAACAATTATTCAATGTCTGGACATTATCGGAAGAAGCATTATATACGTGTTTGCTTGTTTGGCCATTGTATCGTTCATGTTTTTTCTAAGTATCACGATTGTTATTGCAGCTGGAAATATTACGTTAATGATGCGTTAGGAGGTGAGAAGGTTGCAATTTGTCGTGGAGTGGATTCGGAATATTATTGTGTTTCTACTATTAGCAACGATGCTTCATATGTTACTTCCTAATTCAAATTTACAAAAGTATGTCAAGTTTGTTGTAAGTTTGCTTCTAGTCGTTTTGATCTTAACCCCTTTATTTAAATTGTTTCAAACAGATATTCAAGATGTGATTGCAAATGCTAGTCAGGACAAGTATATGGCAAACGGATCAATAGAAAATAAAATTAATGAAAAGAAAAAAGAAATACAAGCCTCACAACGTGCATATATTTTAGAACAGATGGCTGTCCAAATGAAAAAACAAGTTGGAAAAGAACTAGAAAAGCAATATGGTATGGCCGTTATGAGTTTGCAGATAAAAGTACCAGAAGACAAAAAAGAAGTGAAATCTCAGCAAGATATTCAATCTGTTCTTGTAACGCTTCAGGCAAATGAACGAAGCCGAGCAGGAGCTATTGAAACGATTCAAAAGGTAGACATTAACTCGAAGGAACCTCGAAAGACGTCAGAACAAAATACAGCTGAAATGAAACAATTCTTCTCAAACAAATGGCAATTGGAAGAGAACAAAATTAAGATTCAGGTGGAAGGGGGGATAGGGAAAGTAAATGAATAATAAATTTCAATTTTTTCGCAATCTTTTTAAAGGAAATGAAAAAGATGAGAAAGAGAAAAAAATTTCAGCAAAGTTTTTGATCATTTTACTCATACTTGGGATCATCCTTATGTTTTCTAGTAACCTTTTCCAAGCAAAAAAGCCAGAAGTACCTGTTCTCAAATCGCAAACAGAGCAAGTAAAAGATGTACCAACATTTGGACAAAAGAATAGTGACAACAAATCTAACATTGATAAATATGAAAAAGAATATGAACAACAATTAAAAGAAGCATTAGAAAGTGTTACAGGCGTTAAAGATGTAACAATTGAAATTAATCTTGATTCATCAGAAGAAAAAATACTTGATAAAAATACGGTGAAGCGATCGCAAACGACGGACGAAACAGATAAAGAAGGCGGAAAGCGGAAAGTTGAAGATGAATCGACAGATGAAAAAACAGTGATTGTACGCCAAGGTGATAAAGAAGCTCCTATTATACTTCGAGAAAATAAGCCGAAAGTTCGCGGCGTTCTTGTTGTTGCAAAAGGAGTGGATAATTTACAAGTGAAACAGATGGTGATAGAAGCTGTTTCACGTATGTTAGAGGTTCCAAGTCACCGTGTATCTGTTTTACCAAAAAAGAATTAGGGAGGAAATAAAGTGTTAAAAAAACAAACAGTTTGGTTATTAACGATGTTAAGTTTGGTTATTGTACTTTCAGTATACTATGTAATGACTCCAGATAATAAAACAAAAGTTGTAACAACATCATTAGGAGAAGGAGCGAAAGAGAAGCAAGGCTCTGAAAAGGAAACTAGTAAAAAAGAAACAGGTAAGAAAGAAGGAAATGTATCGAGTCATTCAGCTAGTGATGATAGTTTCACAGCACTGCGTTTAAAAATGGAGGATCAGCGTAGTGAAGCAAAGGAAAAATTGCAAGATGTAATGAACTCAACAACCACTTCTGCCGAAGAGAGAAATAAAGCAAAAAATGAATTTGATGCATTGAGCGATTTAGCGACAAAAGAAACGTTATTGGAGACATTAATTAAAACAGAAGGCGGTTTTAAAGATGCGCTTGTACGTGCAGATGGAAATGATGTTAAAGTGACAGTAAAAGCAGCAAAACTTTCTGCAAAAGAAGCAAATAAAATTATACAGCTTGTAAAAAGTGAGACGGGCTTAATGGCAGACGTTCGATATGAAATAGCAAAGTAAAAAGCTATCGATTTTTTCGATAGCTTTTTTTATCTACTAGAAGTTTGTCTAACAATCGTAGTTCAGTTTCTTTCGTTTTTATAGGCGAAATTCGTTGTGAGTGAAAAATCATCGGTTCTTGATGAAGGTGATTACTTTGTCCGCATTTCATTTGAATAAAGAGGGATACACCCCAAATAATAACAGCTGGTAGAAAGAGAATAAGCCAAATGTTCACGTCTCACACCTCACTGTATATGATTCTATCTTTACGATACTACTCTTATATGAAGGGAATATGAAGTGGGTGTAAATAAACTTCAATTACTTAGTAAAAAATATATAAACTCACATAAATAAACGCAAATTGAAAAAACAACATAAAAACCCTTTTCTTTTTCGATGGGCGAGTGCACCTGGCCGTGCATAGAAGCGGTCAGGACCCTTTCCTGATACGCGCTAGATTTAAAACAAAGGGAGTAAGCGAGAGAAGGTCATGTTTTATTCTGCATAGCCACGACCTATATGTTGAGAAAACAATATGGATTTATATAAATGAAGTGGATGAGAGTGTTTTTTTAGGAAGTGGTCTTGCCAATTTTGAGTGAAACTTGGTATTATTACTAGGTAGTAAAATGGCATACTGTTATTTTTACAGGAATTTTCATACATCATACAGAAGAAATAAAATTGGAATGTTGAAAATATTTATCGTAAGATGAATATAGATATAAATACATTTTGATTTTCTAACATATAAGTCACTGCTATGCAGAACAAAAAGTGATTGTCTTTCTTTGCTTTCATATTGCACTTGGCAGGAAAGGGATCTGAACGCTTCTATGCATAGCCAGACGCTCTCGCCCGCATAAAAGAAAGAGGGTTTTATGTCGATTTTTTAATTTGTATTTATAGAGTATGAAACTTCATAGTAGTTTTTCATTGATAGTACGAGAAGAAATTTATGATTGACTGTTCTAGCTGGATTCAGTAAATGGTATTTATTACTGATAGTTTGAGCTGTTACAACAGGAAAAACAAGTATATAGGAGTGGATTTTACATGTTTAAAATTCAAGAAGTTCGTGAATTGATTAAGTTAATTGATGATTCTAATATTGATGAATTCGAATACAAAAAAGATGGTACTACAATTAAGATGAAAAAGCGTGGCAATGAAGTAATTGCTGTGCAACCTGCTCTGGCAGTGCAAAAACCTGTACAAGCTGTAGTGCCAGAAGTAGTTGCTGCACCAGCTCAAAGTGAAGCTCCAAAACAAGAAGCGAAACAAGTATTACAAGATGAGAACTTACTAAAAATTACTTCTCCGATGGTTGGAACGTTCTATGCTTCTCCATCACCAGATGCACCAGCATATGTAAATGTTGGAGATCGCGTAACAGAAGGGAAAATTGTTTGTATCGTAGAAGCGATGAAACTCTTTAATGAAATTGAAGCAGAAGTAAATGGGGAAATCGTTGAAATTCTTGTGAATAACGGTCAGCTTGTTGAATATGGACAACCGCTATTTCTTGTAAAAGCATAATAAGGGAGTCTGGAATCATGATTAAAAAAGTATTAATTGCGAACCGCGGGGAAATTGGGGTACGAATTATTCGTGCTTGCAAAGAAATGAATATTGAAACAGTTGCAATTTATTCTGAAGCAGATAAAGAAGCACTTCATGTACAAATTGCCGATGAAGCATACTGCGTTGGGCCAACTGTATCAAAGGAAAGCTATTTAAACTTAACTAACATTATTAGCGTTGCAAAATTAACGGGTTGTGATGCAATTCACCCTGGATATGGTTTTTTAGCAGAAAATGCTGATTTTGCAGAGCTTTGTCGTGAATGTAATTTGATTTTTATCGGTCCAAGCCCAGAAGCTATTTCAAAAATGGGCACAAAAGACGTTGCACGTGATACAATGAAGGAAGCAGGGGTTCCGATTGTACCGGGTTCACAAGGAATTATTAAAAATATCGAAGAAGCAGTAGCACTTGCAGAGAGAATTGGATATCCTGTTATTATTAAAGCAACAGCGGGCGGCGGCGGTAAGGGAATTCGCGTTGCGCGCACGGAAGAAGAGCTTATAAAAGGAATTCAAATTACACAGCAAGAGGCAAGTACCGCTTTTGGAAACCCTGGTGTATACTTAGAAAAGTATATTGAAGATTTCCGTCATGTAGAAATTCAAGTGATGGCAGATAGCCATGGTAACGTCATTCATTTAGGAGAGCGCGATTGTACAATTCAGCGTCGTTTGCAAAAACTGCTAGAAGAGTCACCATCTCCAGCATTAGATGCTACTATCCGTCAACGAATGGGAGAAGCAGCAGTAAAAGCGGCGGCAGCAGTAGATTATACGGGTGCTGGCACAGTTGAATTTATTTACGAATATAAAACGAAAAGTTTCTATTTCATGGAAATGAATACGCGAATTCAAGTTGAGCATCCTGTAACTGAAATGGTGACGGGAGTAGACCTTATTAAAGAGCAAATTCGCGTTGCATCAGGAGAGCAGTTATCGCTGCAGCAAGAAGAAGTACAATTTAACGGTTGGGCAATTGAGTGCCGAATTAATGCGGAAAACCCTGCCAAAAACTTTATGCCATCTCCAGGTAAGGTAGAAATGTATTTACCGCCAGGGGGATTTGGTATTCGCGTCGATTCAGCTGTATATCCTGGGTATACGATTCCGCCTTATTACGATTCGATGGTTGCAAAGCTCATCGTTTATGGAAAAACACGTGAAGAAGCAATTGCGAAAATGAAACGAGCGTTAAGTGAATTCGTCATTGAGGGTGTACATACGACGATTCCGTTCCATTTACAACTTCTTGACCACCCTGAATTTGTACAAGGTGAATTTAATACGAAGTTTTTAGAACAGCATGATTTAACGGCGCAGTGATACATTTAAAGGAGGTTTTTTTCATGGCTGAACATATGTTAGACATGGGACAAGATACAACTCTTGGTAAAGTAGAAATCGCACCGGAAGTAATTGAAGTAATTGCAGGTATTGCTGCTTCTGAAGTAGAAGGCGTAGCAGCAATGCGTGGTAACTTTGCAACAGATGTTGTTGAGAAGTTAGGAAAGAAAAATCATGGAAAAGGCGTAAAAGTAGAATTAGCAAACGATGATATTATTGTTGATGTTTACGTATTAATGTATTTTGGTGTAGCAATTCCAGTTGTTGCACAAAACATTCAAGATAATATTCGTCAAGCGTTGTTTACAATGACAGGCCTTGAACCGAAAGAAATAAACGTGCATATCGTTGGTGTAACATTTGAAGCACCAAAGACAGAAATCGAGCCAGTATAATGCTGTAAAAGGTGCCTTGTTACTCAGGCACCTTTTTTATCGTTTTGTTTTTTTTTATTCAAACTCAAAAAAATATATTATTAAAAAAAATGAAAAAATTTAAAGGTGAACGCGAGTTTTTGGAAAAAACGTACATTGTGGTATGATATGGAACTTGAAGTTAATCTTTTTATTATTTTTCCGTGAGGGAACTCGTGTATGAAACGATAAATTATGGTATTATCATTGTATTATAAGATTGAAGGGTCAGAAAAAATTATAAAGGGTAAGTAATTCAATGGCTTATAAATTATAATAATATAACAAAACATAAGGAAAGACTTGAAGTACAAAGGAGAGTTATCATGAAACGTAGGACGGCTAGAGAAAGAGCGATGCAAGCACTTTATCAAATGGATATTACCGGAGACTACAATCCGAAAGCAGCAGTAGAAAATACACTTGAAGAAGGCGAAAATACAAATGAATTTTTAGAAGCACTTGTCTTCGGATGTGTAGAGCATAAAGAAGTAATTGATGAGCTTATTCGTCAAAATTTAAAAAAGTGGAAATTAGAACGCATTAGCATTGTTGATCGCAGTATTTTACGACTTGCTGTATATGAAATGAAATACATGGAAGATATTCCGCACAGCGTATCTATTAACGAGGCAATTGAAATTGCAAAAGCATACGGAGACGAGGAATCTCGTCGTTTTATTAACGGCGTTTTATCTAGTATACAGTAAAATTTTCTTGGGCGGGGAACTTCATCCTCGCTTCAGAAAGCTCTTGCCAATCAGACTTTTACGGGCAGTTATCTTTCACCTTTATTCTTTCATTTTTTAGAATGTTAATGTGGAAGCTATACTGCCCGTTAGAGCGGGAGAAAAAAAGTAGCTTTGTAATTTTTAAAGGGGGAATTTTGAAATGGTAGCAGTAATCATCAAAGGAAATGAAGTTGCAGAGAAAAAGCGAGCGCAGTTAAAAGAGAAAGTTACAGAACTAGAAGAACAAGGAATTGTACCAGGGCTAGCTGTTATTTTAGTTGGAGACGATCCAGCTTCTCATTCGTATGTAAAGGGGAAAGAAAAAGGCTGCGAACAAGTTGGTATTTATTCTGAGTTAATTACATTTCCGGATACAATTACACAAGATCGTTTATTAGCGGAAATCGACCGTTTAAATAGTGATGATCGTATTCATGGTATTTTAGTGCAGTTACCGTTGCCAAATCATATTGAAGAGAAAGCTATCATTGAAAAAATTTCTCCTGAGAAAGATGTGGATGGTTTCCACCCAATTAGTATCGGGCGTATGATGACAGGACAAGATACGTTCCTTCCATGTACACCGCATGGTATTTTAGAATTAGTAAAAGAAACAAATCTTGATATTACAGGGAAACACGTTGTTGTTATTGGACGAAGCAATATTGTTGGAAAACCAGTAGGACAACTGTTTTTAAATGAAAATGCAACAGTTACATATTGTCATTCCAAAACAGCGAATATAAAAGAATTAACGAAGTTAGCTGATATTTTAATTGTTGCAGTTGGAAGAGCGAAAATGGTAACAGCTGATTACGTAAAAGAAGGCGCAGTTGTAATTGATGTCGGAGTAAATCGTTTAGAAACAGGAAAACTATGCGGTGATGTTGATTTCGACGATGTATTAAACGTTGCAAGTCACATTACACCAGTACCAAAAGGCGTAGGCCCAATGACGATTACAATGCTATTAGAAAATACAGTATTATCTGCACAGCGCGCAGGTGTTTTTTGTAAATAATTGCATGGCGGCTATGAGGAGAGAGAAATGGAAAAGCAATATTTAACCGTTACAGCGTTAACTCGTTATATGAAAACTAAAATAGAGTATGACCCTCATCTACAGTCTGTTTGGTTAAAAGGAGAAATTTCAAATTTTAAATATCATAGCCGCGGTCATATGTATTTCACATTAAAAGATGAAAATGCAAGAATTGCTGCGGTTATGTTTGCGAGTCATAATCGCAATGTAAAGTTTAGACCAGAAGACGGGATGAAAGTGCTTGTAAAAGGGAAAATTTCTGTTTATGAAGCAAGTGGTTCATACCAGATTTATATTCATGATATGCAGCCAGATGGAGTGGGAAATCTTCATTTAGCATATGAGCAGTTAAAGGCTCGTTTAGAAGAAGAAGGGCTGTTTTCACAAGTATACAAGCAGCCAATACCTGCTTATCCAACAACAATTGGTGTGATTACGTCGCCAACGGGTGCAGCAATTCGTGATATTATAACGACAATTGCACGTCGCTATCCGATTGGAAGGGTAATTGTATTTCCAGTTCTTGTGCAAGGGGAGTTTGCAGCTCCCTCAATTGTACAAGCTATTGAAAAGGCAAATGAAATGAATGGTATAGATGTGTTAATTGTTGGGCGCGGCGGAGGTTCGATTGAAGAGCTGTGGGCATTTAATGAAGAAACAGTGACCCGAGCAATCTTTGCGAGTCAAATTCCAATCATTTCTGCTGTGGGACATGAAACAGATTTTACTATTGCAGATTTTGTAGCGGACTTAAGAGCTCCAACGCCAACAGCGGCAGCTGAACTGGCAGTTCCTCACATTCTTGAATTAGAAGAAAAAGTGATGCAGCGTACACTTCGCTTGACGCGAGCGATGCGTGAGATGTTGAACTATAAGCAGGAACATTTGCAGGCATTACAAAAATCATATGCATTTCGCTATCCAAAGCAATTGTATGAGCAAAAGGAAGAACAATTGGATCGTACAATTGATAAGTTGATGCAAACGAAAGAGCGTTACATAGAAAAGAAGAGCAATCAACTTCAGCAGTTGTCATTTTATTTAGGAAAGCATCACCCTGCGCAAAAAATCGAACAAACAAGGCAGACGTTAGACACATTGCAAAAGCAATTGCAACGTGAAATGCAAACTCTTCTACGAGGAAAAGAGTTTGCTTTTACAAGAGCGATAGAGAAGTTAGAAACGTTAAGTCCTCTTAAGGTGATGATGCGAGGTTACGGTCTTGTTTATAATAATGAGAAACAGGTCTTAAAAAGTGTAAAAGGAATTGGGCTTGGAGATGAAGTTACAGTGCAGCTTCAAGATGGTGTGCTAGACTGTAATGTATGGGGAATAGAGGAGCGTGAACTAGGCGATGGAAAATAAAGTGAGCTTTGAAGAAGCTATTGCAAAGCTTGAACAAATTGTTTCCAAGCTCGAACAAGGTGATGTTCCGCTTGAGGAAGCGATTTCGTATTTTAAAGAAGGTATGGAACTTTCTAAGCTTTGCGATGAAAAATTAAAAGACGTACAAGAACAAATGGCAGTCATACTTGGTGAAAATGGTGAACTTCGTCCATTTTCTACTTTAGGAGAGGAAGCATAATGACGCATGTAGCTTTTGATGCTTTTATGAGAGAAAGTAAAGCGTTAGTAGAAGAAAATCTTGTGCGTTATGCAAATGATTTACAATGTCCGGATGTAATTCGCGAGGCGATGATGTATTCATTAGAAGCGGGCGGGAAGCGCCTCCGTCCGTTACTTTTATTTGCAACACTACAAGCGTTTGGAAAAGATAGAGAATTAGGGATAGGTACAGCTTGTGCACTAGAAATGATTCATACGTATTCTTTAATTCATGATGATTTACCTTGTATGGATGATGATGACTTACGCCGCGGGAAACCAACAAATCATAAAGTGTTTGGTGAGGCCATGGCCGTATTAGCTGGTGATGGGTTGTTAACGTATGCATTCCAAGTTGTAACAGAGCAAGACCATAAAGAAATTACTTCCGAAACAAAACTGCGCATCGCATTGGAACTTGCCAAAGCAGCAGGGCCAGAAGGAATGGTTGGTGGGCAAGTTGCGGATATGGAAGCAGAAGGGAAGCAATTAACTCTTCATGAGCTAGAATATATTCATAAGCATAAAACTGGACGTTTATTAGAATTTGCCGTATTAGCTGGTGCGTTATTATCAGGGGCTACGGCTGAGCAACAAGAAAAATTACTTGCTTTTGCGAAGTATGTCGGACTTGCTTTTCAAATTCGTGATGATATTCTAGATGTAGAAGGAACGGAAGAAGAGATTGGGAAACCAGTCGGAAGCGATATGACAAATGAAAAAAGTACATATACAACGTTATTTACAGTAGAAGAAGCGAAGGGAATTTTGGAAGAAACAATTATAAAAGCAAAAGATGCAATTTCTTCTTTACAATTACAAGATGAATATTTGTTAGTAATTTGCGATTTAATTGCAAAACGCAACCACTAGTATAAGAATGTTTTCATTTGTTGAGCCATTCAGGATTTTATGGTATAAATGTAGACAAAGGTTTTTCTTTTCTTTTTATTGGCAAAAATATACGTAGATTACATTGCCGTTATCACTTTGTGTTAGCGGCTCTTTTTTCATCGTATAAAATAAAGAATATGCTTGATTTTGGTAATTCAATTAAGTACAACCATGTTTTACGGATGTATAATAGTTGATATGACGACAGATTATGAAACGAAAGTGAGTGATCCTTGTGGATCTGACGCAAATTCAAAATCCTAGTTTTTTGAAGGATATGTCTATAAGCGAACTAGAAGCGTTAAGCGAAGATATTCGAAAGTTTTTAATTGAAGAGCTTTCTCAAACAGGTGGACATATTGCTCCAAATCTAGGTGTAGTAGAACTCACAATTGCTTTGCATAAAGTATTCAATAGTCCAAGGGATAAATTTTTATGGGATGTAGGACATCAATCCTATGTACATAAAATTTTAACGGGGCGTGCAAAGGAATTTGGCACATTAAGACAATATAAAGGTTTGTGTGGTTTTCCAAAGCGTTGTGAAAGTGAACATGATGTATGGGAAACGGGACATAGCTCTACTTCTTTATCTGCTGCCATGGGAATGGCACTTGCTCGTGATTTAAAGAAAACGAAAGAGTATATTGTTCCTATTATTGGTGATGGTGCATTAACAGGCGGTATGGCGCTGGAAGCACTAAATCATATTGGACATGAACAAACAGATATGACAGTTATTTTAAATGATAATGAAATGTCGATTGCACCAAACGTTGGTGCATTGCATAACGTACTTGGACGTTTACGTACAGCAGGAAAATATCAATGGGTAAAAGATGAACTAGAATACTTATTGAAGAAAATTCCAGCTGTTGGCGGTAAAGTAGCTGCAACGGCTGAAAAAGTAAAAGATAGCTTGAAATATTTACTCGTTTCGGGTGTGTTTTTTGAAGAGTTAGGCTTCACATATTTAGGGCCTGTTGATGGACATGATTATGAAAGTTTATTTGAAAATCTTCAATATGCAAAGAAAACGAAAGGGCCTGTACTTGTTCATGTCATTACGAAAAAAGGAAAAGGCTATAAGCCAGCTGAAAGTGATGTAATTGGAACTTGGCATGGTACAGGACCGTACAAAATTGAGTCTGGTGATTTTGTGAAGCCAAAAGAAGCTGCACCGGCATGGAGTTCCGTTGTTAGTGAAGCAGTTCGCAAATTGGCAAAGAATGATCAACGTATCGTTGCTGTAACGCCAGCAATGCCAGTTGGATCAAAGCTTGAAAAATTTGCAAAAGAATTTCCTAATCGTATGTTTGATGTAGGGATTGCTGAGCAGCACGCAGTAACAATGGCAGCTGGTTTAGCAACGCAAGGCATGAAGCCGTTTTTAGCGATTTATTCTACATTTTTACAACGCGCTTATGATCAAGTTGTTCACGATGTATGTCGCCAAAATTTAAATGTCTTTTTCGGGATTGATCGAGCGGGATTAGTAGGAGCTGATGGAGAAACACATCAAGGTATATTTGATATTGCATTTTTACGTCATCTTCCGAATATTGTTTTGATGATGCCGAAAGATGAAAATGAAGGTCAACATATGGTATATACAGCAATCAATTACGAAGATGGACCGATTGCGCTTCGTTATGCACGTGGAAATGGAATTGGTGTACCGATGGATAAAGAGTTTAAAGAAATTCCAATTGGTACATGGGAAACGCTTCGTGAAGGGTCACAAGCAGCGATTTTAACATTTGGTACGACAATTCCGATGGCAATGGAAGCGGCAGAATCACTTGAGAAGAAAGGGATTTCTGTAAAGGTTGTGAATGCTCGCTTTATTAAGCCGATGGACGAAGCATACTTGCATGAGCTATTAGGAAAGAATATGCCGATTTTAACAATTGAAGAGGCATGTTTAATTGGAGGGTTTGGTTCTGGTGTGTTAGAGTTTTCTAGTGAGCATGGATATCATAATGCGCTAATTGAGTGTATGGGTATCCCAGATCATTTCATTGAACACGGCAGTGTCTCTAAACTTCTTGAAGAAATTGACTTAACAGCAGATGCAGTTGTTGAACGCATTTGTACAATGATTCCATTAAAACAAAAAAGGGCGTAACAAATGAGCGGAAAAAAAGAACGAGTAGATGTACTATTAGTAGAACGAGGACTTGTTGAAACAAGAGAAAAAGCGAAGCGTGCTGTTATGGCAGGTCTTGTATATGCAAATGAAATGCGTCTAGATAAACCAGGTGAAAAAATACCACAAGATACAGAAATTACAGTAAAAGGACAAGTAATGCGCTATGTAAGTCGTGGTGGATATAAGTTAGAAAAGGCGTTAGAGACGTTTCATATAGATTTGCAAGATAAAATTATGCTCGATATTGGTTCATCAACGGGTGGATTTACGGATTGTGCTTTGCAAAATGGTGCAAAGCTATCATACGCTTTAGATGTAGGATATAACCAACTTGCATGGAAACTAAGACAAGACGAGCGTGTTGTCGTAATGGAACGGACGAATTTTCGTTATGTAACACCTGCTGATTTGCAGCAAGGATTACCGCAATTTGCAAGCATTGATGTATCGTTTATATCTTTGAAATTAATTTTACCTGTATTGAAAACGATGTTAACACCTGGTGGTGATGTTGCGGCGCTTATTAAGCCGCAATTTGAAGCCGGGCGAGAGCAAGTGGGGAAAAAGGGAATTGTTCGGGACCGTAAAGTACATGAAGCAGTTATAGAAATGATTGTCGATTTTGCGCTGGCAGAAGGTTACGATGTTCAAAACTTAACGTTTTCTCCAATTACAGGTGGAGATGGGAACATTGAATTTTTAATTCATTTAAAATGGTATGGTGAGCGTGAACAAGGAGAAAATCAATCTCCTATTCGAGTAGAGGAAGTTGTAACAGAAGCTCACGAAGCCTTGAAGCAAAAGGGAAAAGAGGAATAACAATTGTTGTTCCTCTTTTTACTCATATAGAAAATTAGAATTGTATAATGATTGTAAAAACAATTATGTACAAGTAGCCAATTATACGTTAACATAAATAAGTGAAGTATAATAATGGTAAAACTACGGTAAGAGATAGTGCGAGGTGCAAAAATATGAATAAAGGGCAGCGCCATATTAAAATTCGAGAAATTATTGCGAATAAAGAAATTGAAACGCAAGACGAACTAGTGGATATTTTACGTAATGAAGGTTTTAATGTAACACAAGCAACGGTATCGCGAGATATTAAAGAATTACATTTAGTAAAGGTACCACTTCATGATGGGCGGTATAAATATAGCTTACCAGCGGATCAACGTTTTAATCCACTTCAAAAATTAAAACGCAATCTTGTTGATTCGTTTGTTAAATTAGATACAGCCGGTCATATGCTTGTGTTAAAGACATTGCCAGGTAATGCACATGCTCTCGGTGCGCTGATTGATCATTTAGAGTGGAATGAAATTATTGGCACAATTTGCGGTGATGATACGTGTTTAATTATTTGCCGTACACCTGAAGATACAGGGGTTGTATCAAATCGCTTTTTAAATATGCTGTAACAAAAAGAATCTTGTTTGCTTTATTGCTCAGAAGAGTAAAAAAGTAGACAAGATATTTTTGTTATGGAGAAATAAAAATCCTAAAATAGCATGTGAAAATATATATTTCCATATAGGAATATCAGTATTGTTACATTGACCGTAAAAACAAATGTTTGTTACAATGAAGCAGGTTACATAACATATTCTTCATGAAAAAAGTAACAGAAGAATGTATGTGTGAATAGTTTAAGCCTCCCATGTGGAGTGTGAATGAAATAACGAGGTGAATGAGGCATTGTTATCGGAATTATCGATTAGAAACTTTGCTATTATTGAATCATTAAATATCTCTTTTCAAAAAGGGCTCACTGTTTTAAGTGGTGAAACGGGCGCAGGAAAATCAATCATTATTGATGCGATTAATCTTCTTGTTGGAGGACGCGGCTCAGCGGAGTTTGTACGTTATGGGACAGATAAAGCTGAAATTGAAGGGTTATTTTATATTGAAGATGAACAGCATCCTTGTGCCATGAAAGCAGAAGAACTTGATATTGAAATTGAAGATGGCATGATAATTTTAAAACGGGATATTTCTGTGAATGGGAAAAGCGTATGCCGCGTCAATGGAAAGCTTGTTACATTAAGTACATTAAAGGAAATTGGAAAAACGCTTGTTGACATTCATGGACAACATGAAACGCAAGATTTAATGAATGAAGACCGCCATTTATTTATGCTTGATCATTTTGAGGGAGATCATATTTTAGTTCAGTTAGAAAAGTATCAAAATGTGTATAGGGAATATGAGCAATTAAAAAAACAATTGCACTCTTTAACAGAAAATGAGCAACAAATGGCACATCGTTTAGATTTAATTCAATTTCAACATGAAGAGATTCGAAATGCGGATTTGAAAATAGATGAAGAGCAAAATTTATTAGAAGAACGATTGAAGATTTCGAACTTCGAAAAGATTTATAAGGCACTGGGTGATTCGTATCGTTCTTTAACGGAAGATCATTCTGGTTTAGATCATATTCGGAATGCGATGAACCAGATGGAGAGCATTACGGATTTAGATACTGCATATCAAGAAAACTACGATGCGATTGCGAATAGTTATTATTTATTAGAAGAAGTAGCATATCAACTCCGCGAAAAGTTAGATATGATGGAATACGATCCAAATCGTTTAGATGAAATTGAAACACGTTTAAATGAAATTCGTATGTTAAAGCGTAAATATGGAAATACTGTAGAAGAGATTTTAGCGTATGCGGATGAAATCGAAAAAGAGATATTTACAATTGAAAATAAAGATGTACACATTGAAACGACGAAAAGGAAACTAAAAGACATCGAGCAGCTTATAGTGAAAGAAGCGACACTACTAAGTGATATGCGTCGTAACCTTGCGAATCGATTAACAACGGCAATTCATCAAGAATTAAAAGAATTGTACATGGAAAAAACAAAATTCGAAGTGATGATAAAGAAAAAAGAAGGGACAATTGACGATCCTCTTGTCGAAGGAGCTCCTGTCAAAATGACACAAGATGGGTATGACAATGTAGAATTTTATATTTCCACGAATCCAGGAGAACCGTTAAAGCCGCTTTCTAAAGTAGCTTCAGGAGGGGAATTATCCCGTATTATATTAGCATTAAAGAGTATTTTTTCTAAACATCAAGGTGTTGCCTCTGTTATTTTTGATGAGGTAGACACTGGAGTAAGCGGGCGCGTTGCACAGGCGATTGCTGAAAAGATTTATCGTGTTTCTGTTAATTCACAAGTGCTATGTATTACGCATTTGCCACAAGTTGCGTCTATGGCAGATTCTCACTTATTTATTCGGAAACAAATTGTAAATGAACGCACTGTTACATCTGTTACTGTACTTAGTCAAGATGAAAAAGTAACGGAAATTGCTCGCATGATTTCTGGTGTGGAAATTACTGATTTAACGACAGAACATGCAAGAGAGTTACTTTCGCAGGCGCATCGTTTTAAACAAGCAGCAGAGGCTATCCAATAATGGATAGCTTTTTTGTTAACAACAATCATTTCTTAATTCTTCCGGTTATAAAGAAAGGATAGCAAGGAGACATTAAATAATGAAGCCGCTAGGCTGAATGTGGGTTAGGAGCGAGGAGAGTGAAAAGATTGAAATTAGAGCAATTTCGAAAAATCATAGGGATCTGTCTCCTTGTTTCGCTTGTCTTTATTGGGTGTTATAAACCGCTTCGCGCGTTTATTTTACTTCCAAAGCAACTTGTTATATTTCAAGATCAAGATTCACAAGTATCTTCTTTGCCTGTATTTCAAACAAAATCAACTGATGAAACTATTTTTACAATTGCTTCTGGGCATGCTAGTGAAAAAACAATTGCGGTAAATGCGCATGAAAGCGGAGAAGCTGCTATGGTTTATGAGCTTGCAGGATTACCCGTAAAAAAAGTAAATGTGAAAGTATTAAAAGATTTTAAAGTAGTTCCAGGTGGGCAATCAATTGGAGTGAAATTAAATGCAAAAGGGGTACTTGTTGTAGGGCATCATTTAATTCAAACGGAAAAAGGAAAGGTATCCCCAGGTGAACTTGCAGGTGTGCAAGTAGGGGATATGATTACTGAAATAAACGGTAAGACAATTGAACGAATGAGTGATATTGCACCATTTATTCATGATAGCGGGAAAACAGGAGAATCGCTTAATCTTGTCTTGCTAAGAGATGGGAAATATATTCGAACAAAATTAACTCCACAAAAAGATGGTGGAGAACAGTCATATCGAATTGGATTGTACATTCGTGATTCAGCTGCAGGCATTGGAACGATGACATTTATTCATCCGGAATCAATGAAATACGGCGCGCTTGGTCATGTGATTTCTGACAATGATACGAAAAAACCAATTCAAGTTGAAGATGGACAAATTGTTCGTTCGACAGTAACGTCTATTGAACGTGGGAGCAATGGAGATCCTGGTGAAAAACTAGCGAGATTCTCACCAGATCATGAAGTTATTGGTAATATTACAACGAATAGTCCATTTGGTATTTTTGGTAAGTTAAATACAGAAATGAAAAATGGAATTATGGATGAAGCACTTCCGATTGCCCTTTCCCATCAAGTAAAAGAAGGGCCTGCGAAAATTTTGACAGTTATTGATCAAGATAAAGTAGAAGCATTCGATATAGAAATTGTAAGTACAGTTCCGCAAAAATTCCCTGCAACAAAAGGAATGGTTGTAAAGATTACAGATAAACGCTTATTAGAAAAAACAGGTGGGATTGTACAAGGAATGAGTGGTAGTCCTATTGTACAAGACGGAAAATTAGTAGGGGCTGTAACACACGTATTTGTCAACGATCCAACATCTGGATATGGTGTCCATATTGAATGGATGCTACATGAAGCGGGGATTAATATTTATACAGATCAGAAAAAAGCAAGCTGAATGTATTCAGCTTGTTTTTTGTTACTTTTAAATAAAGGGAGAAAAGAAGAGGTCTCCTTATTGATGAAAAATTTTTCTTGTAAAGCCGCTGAAATGTTACAAAAGTTTCGCAACAGGTGTTTTTTGTTGTAAAATAAAAGTAGAGCATACATATTTAGCTATAACCACATGATGGAATATGTAAAATAACACTAAGAAATAGACGATAAAAATGTTTTTTTGTGATTTTTTCGGAATTTAAGAAAGTTTTAAAGGGGATTTTCACATAATTGTCGAACAATTCATGTAGTCTAGAAGGTAATACTTTATGCCGGGAGAAACCATTAGTAGGGAGGAAAAGCTGTGGAGAAAATTAAAGTGTGTCTCGTGGATGATAATAAAGAACTTGTATCTATGTTAGAGAGTTATGTTGCTGCGCAGGATGATATGGAAGTGATTGGTGTAGCGTATAATGGTCAAGAATGCTTAAATTTATTAAAAGAGAGACAACCTGATGTACTTGTTCTTGATATTATTATGCCACATTTAGATGGTCTCGCAGTACTAGAAAAAATGCGTCATATTGATCGTTTCAAACAGCCAAATGTTATTATGTTAACAGCATTTGGACAAGAGGATGTAACGAAAAAGGCTGTTGATTTAGGTGCGTCATATTTTATCTTAAAACCATTTGATATGGAAAACTTAACGAGTCATATTCGTCAAGTTAGTGGAAAATCAAGCGCTACCATTAAACGACCGCTACCAGCTTTTCGTTCTGTTACAACGTCTGATGGAAAACCGAAAAATTTAGATGCGAGCATTACGAGTATCATTCATGAAATCGGTGTACCAGCTCATATTAAAGGATACATGTATTTACGTGAAGCAATTTCTATGGTCTACAACGACATTGAATTGCTTGGATCAATTACAAAAGTACTGTATCCAGATATCGCAAAGAAATATAATACAACAGCAAGTCGTGTGGAACGTGCAATTCGTCATGCGATTGAAGTTGCGTGGAGTCGTGGAAATATTGAATCCATTTCTTCTTTATTTGGCTACACGGTATCCATGTCAAAAGCAAAGCCGACGAATTCCGAATTCATCGCGATGGTTGCGGATAAGTTAAGGCTTGAACATAAGGCGAGTTAATCGTATACGTATCAACGACTTGAGCGGATTGTAACGTTAGAGAGCGTTGAGCAATAAATATCTTTTCTGACCGATAAATAACTCGGTCAAAAGGCGATAAACGCCGTCTTTCGGTAGTTTTTACAAACTATTGAGAGGCGGTGTTTTTTATTGTCTGATTTTAACTTCTAAATTCAAAACGCTATGTTGTATTGCACATCAAAGAACCTGTAGATTAAGACGTTAAAATTATTTTCGGCGTATATGCAAAATGAATTCGATAAAGTTAAATCGCCTCATATACGCCATTATATTAAATATTTAAGAGAACGTGGTAAGTATACAGTCGCAGTTAGTGACAAATCTGTGAAAGTCAATCTCTCCCATAAGCGCTACAACAAACGCTAATTATATTCGAAATAAAAGGTGTTCTTTAATTATTTGTATGAAATAGAGCGAGAAATACGCAAGAATCCAGTAGAAGTAATAGAGAATATAAAGCCAAGCCGTAAGAAGAAACCGTTATTATCAAAGGAAGAACTACTAAAAACGCTTGCTTAACCAATAAATTATTGATATACAAACCGATAAACATTCTTTTTGGTAGTTTTAAATAACTATCATGAAAGTAATGTTCATATTTTCTTATAGCGCTATTCGTGGGCAGTAAGACCCCCACCTCAAGATTGAGCGAGCCGCTTCCGTATTTTTAAAGAAGATAGGTGGGGGATAACTGCTGGCATGTGCAAGGTTGAGCGGGCTTTCTATCAGTGGGGAATGAAAAAACTTCCACTGATGGAAGTTTCATTTTATTCTTTCTCTTGATTTTGTTTTTCTAATTCAACGAGTTTTTGAATTAAAATATGCTGAGGCATATGCATAAGCTGTTCAAGTGGAACACCGAGAGCTTTAGATAACTTAATAGCTGTCTCTGGTGAAAGTTGTAATGGTTTCATAAAAGTACCTCCTTTTTGTATAGTATAGCATAAAGTGAAATTAGCATCAGTGTAGAGGAATTGATGATAGCGGGTCGTATTATTATATAAATGTAAGTTGAAAAACCGACATGAAAATTAAGTGGCAAGAGCGACTAGCTATGCATAGAAGCCTGCTGCATGCATAGCTAGTCATTTTGTATTCTACATAGCAGTGACTTATATGGTGAAAAATATATAGTTTGATTTATAACCTATAATGATTTTTTGCTAATTTTTAAAGTGAGATAAAAATTGAGGTGAGAAGATGACGCATATTTTTGGACACCGCGGAGCTGCAGGGACGTATCCAGAAAATACGATGGTTTCTTTTCGGGCGGCAGAGAAGTTTGGAGCTGATGGAATTGAATTGGATGTTCAGTTCACAAAAGATCACCAAATTGTTGTCATTCATGATGAGACGGTAAATCGAACGACGAATGGAAAAGGGGCTGTTCGAAATTATTTATATGAAGATTTGCGCGCGCTAGATGCAAGTTATACATTTTATGATAAGGTCGGTGTGCAGCCTATTCCTTTATTAGAAGAAGTGTTGGAATGGCTGAAAACAAACAACCTTTTTCTTAATATTGAATTTAAGAATAATAAGGTACCGTATAGAGGTTTAGAAGAAGAGGTAATTACTCTTATTCGAAAATATAGTATGGAGGAGCGTACGATTCTATCTTCTTTTAATCATTATAGTATGAAGAATTGTCATATGATGGCTCCTGATATTGAGACGGCGATTTTGTATAAGGAAGGATTGCATAGCCCGTGGGCTTATGCCAAAAAGATGGGAGCGAGTGCTATTCATCCGAACTACCGATATATTTCGGATGGAATTGTAGAATTAACGATGGAAAATGGCGTAGCTGTACGTCCGTATACAATCAATGATGAGGAAGTGATGAGGAAGTTTTTAAAGATGAATGTGACGGCTATTATTACAGACTATCCAGAGCGTGTGAAAAGGATAATGCAAGGTGTAAAGTGAGGTCTTTCTTTATGAAGGGTCTCGTTTTTAAATTTCGCCATTTACGGGCAGCAAGACTGAGATTTAAAGTGGTGTAAAGAAGATAGGGGGATGAAAAACCCCCACTGATGGAAATTTCACTTTATCCCGCATTAACGGACAGTAAGACCTCACCTCAAGGTGGAGAGAGAAGCGTTGTCCAGCTCTAGCGGCTAGAATCTCCGGTCGTTTCGCCCCCTCCGACGAGGAAAAAAGCACCTCTTTGTCAGGGACGTGGGCGTCCTGCGCTTCTGAGCGAGCCGCTTCCGTTTTTCTAAAGAAGATAGGTGTGGGCTAACTGTCCGTAAAAGCCCGATTGGTTCAACTAACCATTCGAAGAAAAAGCACCTTCGAATGGAAGTTTCACTTTATCTTCGAAATCGAGCTTGTACTTTATTTCGTTTTCGGTCGCGGTATAGAATGAAGCCACCAAAGATATAAAAGCCAATAGCAAAACAGAGTGCTCCAATTACAAATTGTAACCATAATACAGGGATTGGAGAGAAGAGAATACCGAAGACCGTATCTCTCATCAGTTTAATGCCTACTACAGCAAGTGAAATAGGAATAACTGCTAATAGGAGAGCGAGATAACGTTGCATAAGGAAGACCTCTTTTCAGACAATTTAGTATATACAAAATCATGTAACAATTGACGTTCGTTTGTCAAGAGGTTTTGGACGAAGTAAGATGGAGGTATGAAAAATTTTGCAGAGATGCTGCGGGAGGATTGGTAGCATATGAAACAAAAGGTATTAATTATTGGAGCGGGTGCTGGGGGCAGTGCGATTCTAGGACTATTGCAAAAATCGAATATATTTGAAGTGGTTGCAATTGTGGATATTGATGAAAGAGCAAAGGGGATTCGACTTGCAAAGAATCTTTATATTTCTACAGGGAGTGACTGGGAAGCTTTTATACGTGAGGACATTGATGTCATTTTTGATATGACAGGTGATTACAGTGTGTATGAAAAGGTTTTAGTGCAGAAAAAAGAAGATGTACTTCTGGTCCCGGGGGATGTTGCGAATATTGTTGTGAAGCTTGCGCATGAAAAAGAAATGTTGATCGGGAAATTAAAAGATCAAACGCAGCAGCGGGATCTTATTTTAAATTCCACACACGACGGTATGATTGTGGTTGATAAAGAAGGGCATGTACTATTATTCAATAAAAGTGCGGAACGGATGACGGGATATAAAAGGGAAGAAGTTGTTGATAAGTATATTTTAGAAGTCATTCCAACGAGTAAGTTGCTTCGTATTATTCGTACGAAACAAATTGAGATTAATCAAGAATTAACATTAGATAATGGAAAGAAAATTATTTCAACGCGCATTCCGATTTTAAATGAAATTGGAGACGTGCAAGGGGCGTTTGCGGTTTTTAAAGATATTACTGAAATTGTAAATTTGGCTGAAGAAGTAACGGATTTAAAAGAAATTCAAACATTGCTAGAAGCGATTATCTATTCTTCCGAAGAAGCAATTTCTGTTGTCGATGAACAAGGGCGAGGACTTGTTATTAACCCGGCTTATACAAAATTAACTGGTCTATCTGAAGAAGATATTATTGGTAAGCCAGCGACAACGGATATTGTAGAAGGAGAAAGTATGCATATGAAGGTGCTGCGGACACGCAGGGCAGTGCGTGGTATTCATATGAAAATTGGGCAAAAAAAGAGAGATGTTATTGTAAACGTAGCTCCGGTTATTGTTGATGGGATTTTAAAGGGGAGTGTCGGTGTAATTCGCGATGTATCCGAGATTCAAAAATTAACAAATGAATTAAATAGGGCAAGACAAATTATTCGTACGTTAGAAGCGAAGTATTCATTCGACGATATTGTTGGAACGTCAGAAGGGATTGTGGCGGCGATTGAGCAGGCGAAACTAGGAGCGAATACACCGGCGACGGTACTCTTGCGCGGGGAGTCAGGAACTGGAAAGGAATTGTTTGCGCACGCCATCCATAATGGCAGCAATCGGAAGTACAATAAGTTTGTTCGGGTAAATTGTGCGGCAATTTCTGAATCGTTATTAGAAAGTGAACTGTTTGGTTATGAAGAAGGCGCTTTTTCGGGAGCGCGTCGCGGGGGGAAACGTGGTTTTTTTGAAGAAGCGAACAATGGAAGTATTTTCTTGGATGAAATAGGAGAATTGTCTGCGAATACACAAGCGAAGTTACTTCGTGTTTTGCAAGAGAAGGAAATCGTGAGAGTCGGGGGTACGAAGCCGATTCCGATTAATGTTCGAGTCATTGCTGCAACGCATGTGAATTTAGAAAAGGCAATTTTAGATGGTGATTTTCGGGAAGACTTATATTATCGGTTAAATAAAATTCCGATCCATATTCCATCACTTGGTCAGCGTAAAGAAGATATTGGTGAAATTGCTGATCGATTAATTCAAAAAATTAATCAAGATTATGGGCGTAATGTTGAGGGGTTAACGGAATCCGCGGTGAAGTATTTACAATCATATGATTGGCCGGGAAATGTTCGTGAGCTTGAAAATATTTTAGGCCGAGCGATTATTTTTATGAATTATAACGAGATGTATATTGATGTACAGCATTTACCGCCGTTACATCATGAGGACCACCATGAACTTATAGGGAGTAATTTACTTCCTGAATTAGAAGAAAGACCTCTTGAGGATTTAGTGGCTGAATTTGAGGGGAATATTATTCATGAGTATTTGTCTAGATTTAATGGAAACAAAACAAAAACAGCACAAGCGTTAGGGATTTCGGTTCGGAATTTATATTATAAGCTAGAGAAATATGAGTGTGCAAAAAATAGCATGCAATAATTTTCATACCGTGCAATAATTTGCACGGTATATATAATCTGACAAGATTAGACAGAATTTTTTATTTAGTTACAAAATGTTGATTTTTCTACGATTTGAATGCGTTTTCAAAAATATTTGAACAAAATTAAAAAGTTGGCACGGTATTTGCTTTAATATATAAGCGAGGGACGACGAGGAAGGGTTGATTACAAAATATGAAGTTACAAACTTTAATTGATCAAGCAGCAAAGCAACCGAAAAAAACAGTTGCTGTCGCAGTAGCTGAAGATCATGAAGTAATTGAGGCCGTAACAAAGGCTGTACAATTACAGTTAGCTCAATTTCGTCTATATGGAAATCAAGAAACAATTGTGAGTATGTTACAAGAGCATGGATTAACGCCTTCAGAACATATTGAAGTAATTTCTACTATATCTAGTGCAGAAGCTGCTGAATTGGCGGTAAAAGCTGTAAGAGGCGGAGAAGCGGATGTACTTATGAAGGGCAATATTCCAACAGCTAACATTTTAAAAGCAGTATTAAATAAAGAGTGGGGTCTTCGTAAAGGCGGTGTGTTATCACACGTTGCAGCTTTTGAAGTACCGAATTACGATCGCTTTATCATCGTAACAGATGCAGCGATGAATATCGCTCCAGACGTACAGCAAAAAGCAGCGATTACACAAAATGCAGTTGAAGTTGCCCGGGCAATAGGAATAGAAGTACCGAAAGTAGCTCCGATTGCTGCTGTGGAAGTTGTAAATCCTGCAATGCAAGCAACGATTGATGCAGCAATGTTAACGCAAATGAATCGCCGGGGTCAAATTAAAGATTGTATCATTGACGGACCACTTGCTTTAGATAATGCTGTTTCACAAATTGCAGCAGAGCATAAAGGAATTCAAAGCGATGTCGCTGGTAAAGCAGATATTTTACTCGTCCCAACAATTGAAGCTGGAAATGTATTATATAAATCGCTTGTATATTTTGCGGATGCAAAAGTAGGAGCGATTATCGCTGGAGCAAAAGCACCGATTGTGTTAACATCTCGTGCTGATTCAGCAGAAACAAAAGTGTATTCATTAGCATTGGCAGTTGCGACTGCTTCTAAATAAACTTTCTTGCAATGCATGTTTTATTTTCATTCATGATTAAGGAAATGCGTCCGATATAACGGACTAAAATTGAAAATGGTAAACATATCAAGGGGGAAATTAAAATGACATTAGAAATCTTCAAATACTTAGAAACTTACGATTACGAGCAAGTAGTGTTCTGTCAAGATAAAGAATCAGGATTAAAAGCAATCATTGCAATTCATGACACAACTCTTGGACCAGCTCTTGGCGGAACAAGAATGTGGACATACGATTCTGAAGAAGCTGCAATTGAAGATGCTCTTCGTCTTGCAAAAGGTATGACATATAAAAACGCAGCAGCTGGTTTAAACTTAGGTGGTGCAAAAACAGTTATTATCGGCGATCCACGCAAAGATAAGAGCGAAGCAATGTTCCGCGCGTTAGGACGTTACATTCAAGGATTAAATGGTCGTTACATTACAGCTGAAGATGTTGGTACAACTGTAGATGATATGGATATTATTCATGAAGAAACAGATTTCGTAACAGGTATTTCACCTTCATTCGGTTCTTCTGGTAACCCATCTCCAGTAACTGCTTACGGCGTATACGTTGGTATGAAAGCAGCTGCAAAAGAAGCGTTCGGTACAGATAGCTTAGAAGGTAAAGTAATTGCTGTTCAAGGTGTAGGGAATGTAGCTTATCACCTATGCAAACACCTACATGCAGAAGGTGCAAAATTAATCGTTACAGATATTAATAAAGAAGCTGTACAACGTGCTGTAGAAGAGTTTGGTGCAACTGCTGTTGAGCCAAATGAAATTTACGGTGTAGAATGTGACATTTATGCACCATGTGCACTAGGAGCAACAGTAAACGACGAAACAATTCCACAATTAAAAGCAAAAGTAATTGCTGGTTCTGCAAATAACCAACTAAAAGAAGATCGTCACGGTGATATCGTTCATGAAATGGGTATCGTATATGCACCAGACTATGTTATTAATGCGGGCGGCGTAATTAACGTAGCGGACGAGTTATACGGATACAATAGAGAGCGTGCATTAAAACGTGTAGAAGCAATTTATGACACAATTGAAAAAGTAATCTCAATTTCAAAACGTGATGGTGTGCCAACATATGTAGCAGCGGATCGTCTTGCTGAAGAGCGCATCGCAAGCTTAAAAAATACACGTAGCACATTTTTAAGTAACGGCCATAACATTTTAAGCCGTCGCTAATTCATAGAAAAAATAAATGCGAAAGCAGTAGCAGCTTCATTCAGCAGTTGCTACTGTCTTTCTAAATAAATGGTGGAGGGAGCAGTCTTGTCCGTGAATCGAATTCTTGTCATTAATCCTGGTAGCACATCTACGAAGATTGGTGTTTTTGATAATGAAAGACCTGTTTTAGAAGAAACAATTCGTCATGACGAAGAACAGATTGGGAAATATAAGCGTATTATTGATCAATATGAATTTCGTAAACAAACTATTTTAGAGGTGCTTCATTCTCATGGCATTAATATTTCTAAGTTAAATGCTGTATGTGGTCGCGGGGGACTACTTCGTCCGATTGAAGGCGGTACGTATACGGTAAACGAAGCAATGCTAGAAGATTTGAAGAATGGTTATAGTGGTCATCATGCTTCTAATCTAGGCGGAATTTTAGCATATGAAATTGCTTCTGGACTTAACATTCCAGCGTTTATTGTTGATCCAGTAGTTGTAGATGAAATGGAAGATATTGCTCGTATTAGCGGGATAGCTGGCATGGAGCGAAGAAGTATTTTTCATGCGCTAAACCAAAAAGCAGTAGCTCGTAAAGTTGCAAAAGAACTTGATCGTAAATATGAAGATTTAAATTTATTAATTGCACATATGGGCGGCGGTATTTCAGTTGGTGCTCATAAAAAAGGAAAAGTTATTGATGTAAATAACGGTTTAAATGGAGAAGGACCATTTAGCCCAGAGCGTGCAGGAACGGTTCCGGTAGGCCAGCTTGTAGAAATGTGTTTCTCTGGTGACTATTACCGTGATGAAATGATGAAAAAAATTGTTGGACAAGGAGGCTTAGTAAGCTTACTTGGTACAAATGATGCAATTAAAGTAGAAAAAATGGTAGAACAAGGCGATCCGGAAGCAACGCTTGTTTATACAGCGATGGCATATCAAGTTGCAAAAGAGATCGGCGGAGCAAGTGCAGTTCTTCATGGTAAAGTAGATGCCATTGTTTTAACGGGCGGTCTTGCATATAGTAAAATTCTCGTTGATGAAATTAAAGAACGTGTTCATTGGATTGCAGATGTTATTGTACATCCAGGTGAAGATGAATTACAAGCATTAGCAGAAGGTGCACTTCGTGTACTTCGTGATGAAGAAACTGCAAAAGAGTATGCTGTAAGGGAAAAAGAAACAGTAGCTAGGGGTTGAGTGATATGGCAAAAGAATACGATTTAGTCATCGTTGGCGGTGGTACAGGCGGATATGTCGCTGCTATTCGTGCATCACAATTAGGATTAAAAACAGCGCTTGTTGAAAAAGAGAACCTAGGTGGTACTTGCTTACACAAAGGATGTATTCCTAGTAAAGCGTTACTTCGCAGTGCTGAAGTTTTTGCAACTGCGAAAAAAGGTGAAGAATTCGGCGTTGTAACGAGCAATGTAGAATTAAATTTTGCAAAAGTACAAGAACGTAAAGAAAAAATCGTTAGCCAACTTCATAAAGGTGTTCAGCATTTAATGAAGCAAGGAAAGATCGATGTATACGAGGGAATTGGTCGTATTCTTGGCCCATCTATTTTCTCACCGATGCCAGGTACGATTTCTGTTGAATTGACGAGCGGAGAAGAGAATGAAATGCTTATTCCGAAAAATGTAATCGTCGCAACAGGATCACGTCCAAATTCTTTACCAGGACTTGAACTTGATGGTGAATATGTCATGTCATCTGATCACGCCCTAAAAATGGAAACGCTTCCTGAATCTATCATTATTGTTGGTGGCGGCGTAATTGGTATTGAGTGGGCATCTATGCTTGCTGATTTTGGCGTGGAAGTAACTGTACTTGAATATGCAAAACACGTTTTACCGCTTGAAGATCAAGATGTTTCTAAGGAAATGCAACGTTTACTTAAGAAAAAAGGCATTAAAGTTGTAACTGGTGCAAAAGTGTTACCAGAAACTTTAGTAAAAGATAACGGTGTAACGATTCAAGCTGAATTGAATGGTGAAAATAAAGAGTTTAAAGCTGAAAAAATGCTTGTATCTGTTGGAAGACAAGCAAACACACAAAATATCGGCTTAGAAAATACAGATATCGTTGTTGAAAAAGGTTATATTCAAACAAATGAATATTATCAAACGAAAGAATCGCACATTTATGCGATTGGCGATGTAATTGGTGGCCTGCAGCTTGCGCATGTTGCTTCTCACGAAGGAATTGTAGCGGTTGAACACATTGCTAGAAAAGAACCAATGCCAATTGATTACTCTATGGTGTCTAAATGTGTATATAGCAGCCCAGAAGTTGCTTCTGTCGGTTTAACAGAGCAAGAAGCGAAAGAAAAAGGTTATAAATTAAAAGTAGGTAAATTCTCATTCCGTGCAATCGGTAAAGCGCTTGTATATGGAGAATCTGATGGTTTTGTAAAACTTGTTGTTGATGAAGAAACAAATGATATTCTTGGTGTTCATATGATTGGACCACACGTAACAGATATGATCTCAGAAGCAGGTCTTGCAAGAGTATTAGATGCAACGCCTTGGGAAGTTGCACATACAATTCATCCACATCCATCATTATCAGAAGCGATTGGTGAAGCTGCGTTAGCAGTTGATGGAAAAGCGTTACACGGGTAAAAGTGAACCATTAGAAATGGATAGTGTATCGTTCTTGCTTTATAATAGAGCGGGGTAAAAAGGATTTAGGAGGGTGTTAAAATGGCTGAAGTAAAAGCAAAACGCCATGAAGAGCTTGGGTTAAGCGACGAGCAAGTATTAGAAATGTATCGCACGATGTTACTCGCACGTAAAATTGACGAGCGTATGTGGTTATTAAACCGTGCAGGGAAAATTCCGTTTGTAATTTCTTGTCAAGGACAAGAAGCTGCACAGGTAGGAGCAGCATTTGCACTTGATCGTGAAAAAGACTACGCATTGCCGTATTATCGTGATATGGGTGTCGTGTTAGCGTTTGGTATGACAGCGAGAGAGCTTATGTTATCCGGATTTGCAAAAGCAGAAGATCCAAACTCTGGCGGACGTCAAATGCCTGGACACTTTGGACAAAAGAAAAATCGCATCGTAACAGGTTCTTCACCAGTTACAACACAAGTACCACATGCAGTAGGTATTGCGCTAGCAGGAAAGATGGAAGGAAAAGACTTAGTAACATTTGTTACATTTGGTGAAGGTTCTTCCAACCAAGGTGATTTCCATGAGGGTGCAAACTTTGCTGGGGTACACAAATTACCTGTTATTTTCATGTGTGAAAATAATAAATATGCAATCTCTATCCCTGTTGAAAAACAATTAGCATGTAAAAATGTATCTGACCGTGCAATTGGTTATGGTATGCCAGGATATACAGTAGACGGAAATGACCCGCTTGAAGTATATAAAGCTGTAAAAGAAGCAGCAGATCGCGGACGCCGTGGTGAAGGTCCAACATTAATTGAAACGGTATCTTATCGTTTAACAGCACACTCTAGTGATGACGATGATCGTGTTTACCGTGACCGAGAAGAAGTAGAAGAAGCAAAGAAAAAAGATCCAATCTATACATTTGCAAATTACTTACAAGAAGTAGGCATTTTAACAGAGGAATCTGAAAAACAAATGTTAGATGACGTAATGCATATCGTAAACGAAGCAACAGAATATGCAGAAAATGCTCCGTATGCAGATCCAGAGTCTGCATTAAAGCACGTATACGCGGAATAAGGGGGAACGTTTCATGGCTGTAATGTCTTATATTGACGCGATTACATTAGCAATGCGCGAGGAAATGGAACGCGATGAAAAAGTATTTGTATTAGGAGAAGACGTTGGTAAAAAAGGCGGCGTATTTAAAGCGACAAATGGATTATATGATCAATTTGGTGAAATGCGCTCGCTTGATACACCGCTTGCAGAATCTGCAATTGCTGGGGTAGCAATCGGTGCAGCAATGTATGGAATGCGCCCAATTGCAGAAATGCAATTTGCTGACTTCATTATGCCAGCGGTTAACCAAATTGTTTCCGAAGCAGCAAAAATTCGTTACCGCTCTAACAATGATTGGACTTGCCCGGTAACAATTCGTGCACCATTTGGCGGCGGTGTTCACGGTGCATTGTATCATTCTCAATCTGTAGAAGCGCTGTTTGCAAACCAACCTGGTTTAAAAATTGTAATTCCTTCTACACCATATGATGCAAAAGGTTTATTAAAAGCAGCAATTCGTGATGAAGATCCAGTATTGTTCTTTGAACATAAACGTGCATATCGCTTAATTAAAGGTGAAGTGCCGGAAGATGATTATGTATTACCAATTGGAAAAGCAGACGTAAAACGTGAAGGTGATGACATTACTGTTATCACATATGGATTATGTGTTCACTTTGCTCTTCAAGCTGCTGAAAAATTAGCACAAGATGGCATTTCTGCTCACGTTCTTGATTTACGTACTGTATATCCATTAGATAAGGAAGCAATTATTGAAGCGGCTTCAAAAACAGGTAAAGTTCTTCTTGTAACGGAAGATAATAAAGAAGGAAGCATTATGAGTGAAGTAGCGGCAATTATCGCTGAAAATTGCTTATTTGATCTTGATGCACCAATTGCTCGTCTTGCAGGTCCAGACGTTCCAGCAATGCCATATGCACCAACAATGGAAAAATTCTTTATGGTGAATCCAGATAAAGTTGAAAAAGCAATGCGCGAACTTGCGGAATTTTAATCGGGGGGACTATACATGGCTGTAGAAAAAATTACAATGCCTCAGCTTGGGGAGAGTGTAACAGAAGGTACAATTAGTAAATGGCTTGTTTCTGTTGGTGATCACGTAAATAAATATGATCCGCTTGCAGAGGTAATGACAGATAAAGTAAACGCAGAAGTACCTTCCTCTTTTAGCGGGGTTGTTACAGAATTAATCGCTGGCGAAGGTGATACATTAGCTGTCGGTGAAGTAATTTGTATGATTCAAGTTGAGGGAGCAAATGAAGTAGCCGCAACAGCTGTAGAAGAGAAAACTGAAGAGGCGCCAAAAGCAGAGGCAGTTGCACCGCTATCCGCACCGGCACCGAAAGTAAAGCAACCAACTGATGGTAAACCGCGTTTTTCGCCAGCTGTATTAAAACTTGCAGGTGAACATAATATTGACTTAGATGCAGTAGTAGGCACGGGAGCAAATGGTCGTATTACACGCAAAGATATTTTAACATTAGTTGAATCTGGAAATATTCCACAAGCAGGTGCGAAGAAAGAAGCTGCACCAATTGCACCAGCAGCTCCAGCTGCACCAAAAGCTGCGCCAGCACCAGCAGCTCCTAAAGCAGAAGCGGCAAAACCGGTATCTGTACCAACAATGCCTGGAGATATTGAAATCCCAGTGACTGGTGTACGTAAAGCAATTGCTGCAAACATGCTGCGCAGTAAACATGAAGCACCACATGCTTGGATGATGATTGAAGTGGATGTAACAGATCTTGTTTCATACCGTAATTCAATTAAAGGTGAATTTAAAAAGCGTGAAGGCTTTAATTTAACATTCTTTGCATTCTTCGTAAAAGCTGTTGCACAGGCTTTAAAAGAATACCCACAAATTAATTCTATGTGGGCTGGCGATAAAATTGTTCAGAAGAAAGATATTAACCTTTCTATCGCAGTTGCAACTGACGATGAATTATTCGTTCCAGTTATTAAACATGCTGATGAAAAAACAATTAAAGGTATTGCTCGTGAAATTACTGAGCTTGCAACGAAAGTACGTACGAAATCATTAAAAGCTGACGAAATGCAAGGTGGAACATTTACGATTAATAACACAGGATCATTTGGTTCTGTTCAATCTATGGGTATTATTAACTATCCACAAGCAGCAATTTTACAAGTAGAATCTATCGTAAAACGTCCAGTAATTATGGATAACGGTATGTTCGGTGCACGTGATATGGTTAACCTATGCCTATCTCTTGACCACCGCGTATTAGACGGATTCATTTGCGGTAAGTTCTTAGGACGCGTAAAAGAAATTCTTGAAAACACATCTGCAGATAATACTTCTGTATATTAATAATAAAAAAGCTCGCTAATCGGCGGGCTTTTTTATGTACACAAATCCACTTTAATTTTTCGCCATATAAGTCGCTGCATGCAGAATACATCATGCTCTGAACTCGCATTCTCCCTTTGTTTTCTACTTTGGACGTGGCAGAAATAAGCCATGACTGCTTCTATGCATGGCCAGATGCACTTGCCCATCTAAAAAAGAGTTTTATATATGTCTTTTTCCCCCTTTTATATACTGAGGTACAGTTTTTTTACATAGACAATATAGATAAACGCAAACTAAAAGGATGACTTTTAGTAAGGGGTGCCATCTATTATGCATATGCACATATTTGAAGGAGCGAAGCATCTTTCGAGTTTCGAGTGGATGCTCCGTGCTATATTGGCATATATGTTTTTAATTATTGTGGCAAAAGCGATGGGACAAC
This sequence comes from Bacillus sp. 103mf, assembly GCF_900116295.1. Lineage (GTDB taxonomy): Bacteria > Bacillota > Bacilli > Bacillales > Bacillaceae_G > Bacillus_A > Bacillus_A bruguierae. The sequence goes on along the minus strand of NZ_FPAF01000001.1, from coordinate 752,505 downwards.
GCTCTATTGCTCAGCTTCGTTTTTTAGATCTTATTCTCGTGCTATTATTAGAGGGAAATTTATCGAATGCATTGTCTGATGAAAAAATAGGTCTTTTTGGTTCTATGATTACATCGTTTATTCTTGTCGTACTTCATATAGTAAGTTCTATTTTGACATTAAAGTGGGATCGGTGGAGACGATTTTTAGAGCCTGCACCCATTATTCTTATACATAATGGTTCCGTTCAGTTTAATAATTTAAAGAAAGCGCGGATTACAGTAGAGTATGTATTTTCTGAGCTGCGATTGCAAGGTATTACGGATATTCAAACAGTCAAACTAGCCTTATGGGAAGCGAGTGGAGTCGTTTCTGTATTTCAGTACGCAGCATATGAAAAAGTTTCTCGAAAAGATATGAAAATATACGCTGAACAATCACCTATTACATTTATCTTAATAAAGAACGGGAATATCCAAAAGGATGTTCTCTCTTTATTAGAAAAAACAGAAGAGTGGGTAAAAGACGAGTTAAAGCAGAAAGTACCGATTCAATCCATTCAATTAGCAACAGTAGATGAAAAGGGGCAAATAAATATTTTGCTTAAAAAGTAAAATAATGATCATTTTTCCATTTTATACATATGATACAATGGTGTGGACAAGGAAATAAAAAGAAAGGTTTGTGAAAATGGGATATGTGGAGGAATTACGAAAAGTAGTTGGTCATCGTCCGTTAATTTTAGTCGGTTCAGTTGTTCTTGTATTGAATAAAAATGAGGAAGTGTTATTACAACAAAGACAAGAACCGCATGGAAAATGGGGACTTCCTGGTGGATTAATGGAGCTGCGAGAATCACCAGAAGAAACTGCATACCGTGAAGTGTATGAAGAGACCGGTATTCATGTGAAGAATTTGCAGCTCATTAATGTGTTCTCAGGTGCAAAACATTTTGTGAAACTAGCAAACGGTGACGAGTTTCAAGCAGTAACGACTGCATATTATACGCATGATTATGAAGGAGAACCTACTGTAAACAAGGATGAAGCAATACAATTAAAGTTTTTTTCGATTACAGAATTGCCAGAGTATATTGTAGGATCGCATAAAAGAATGATTGAAGTATATACAGAAATGATACAAAATAAGTGAAAATTGTAATATAATGGTGATAGAGATGCGAAAACACAGTTCTGGTTGGTAGTCCAGACGCATAATTTTTTTATGTCAGTAACCTTCCCCTCCGGGATGTCCAGCATTTCTGAATAAGTTTGTAAGGGAGGGGCTGTCAGTGAAATTGACAGTATATCATGACGGTCAGTATTTTGTAGGAATGATTGAACGAGAAGAAAATGGGAAGTTGTATGCAGTACGGCATATTTTTGGTACTGAACCGTCTGATGAAGAAGTGCTTTTGTTTGTAAATGATACGTTGTTACCGTATTTTAATCGCTTTGCTAAATGCGGAGTAGAGATGAAACAGCAAAAGCGTCCGAAAAATGTAAAACGCATGATTCGGCAAGCAGCAAGGGAATTAAAAACTTCAAAATTTACGAAAGCACAAGAAGCTATTCAGTTATCGTATGAAGTGCATAAAAGAGAGAAGCAAGTGCAATCGAAAGAAATACGAGAAATAGAAAAACGGAAAAAACGTGCCTTAAAAGTGCAAAAAGCGAAACAGAAGCATCGTGGTCATTAAGAAAAACGTCTTCGAGCAAGGTCTTGAAGACGTTTTTTAGTGAATCATGGCTACAAAGAAAGTAAGTTTACTTGTATTTTCGAAATGGTTATTGGTAAGATACAGATAGAGATATGTGAGGAGGGAAAGCTTTGATTAACTTCAACTTTTTTATGAATGACGTTGTTCGTCAAGCGCGCGAAGAAATCGTAGCAGCTGGTTATGCAGAATTAACAACGCCAGAAGCTGTAGAGGAAGCATTGCAAAAGAAAGGTACAACACTTGTAATGGTAAACTCTGTATGCGGCTGTGCAGGGGGAATTGCTCGTCCAGCAGCAGCTCATTCTATTCATTATGATAAACGTCCAGATCATCTTGTTACTGTGTTTGCAGGTCAAGATAAAGAGGCAACAGCACGTGCTCGTGAATATTTTGAAGGATATCCACCATCTTCGCCATCGTTTGCACTATTGAAAGATGGAAAGATTGTAACGATGGTTGAGCGTCATGAGATTGAAGGCCATGAGCCAATGCAAGTTATTGCTAAATTACAATCGTACTTTGAAGAACATTGTGATGAAATGTAATATACGTTTTTAGAACCGTTAAGAATGTGATCTTAACGGTTCTTTTTTTATACATAATTCAAGTTGTTTATGCATTGAATTATACAGTATATACCGGTTTATTTACGCTATAAAAAGAAAATTAATTTATTTTTATTTTATTTATTGCATAAAAATAAATTTGTTGTTACAATACATTCATCGAATAAAAATTCTATAAAACATATAAATATACATTAACTAGGAGGGAAAGTAATGAAGAAGTTTTTATCAATTTCAGTTGCACTTATTTTAATCATGAGTATATTCACTGCTTGTAGTAAGGGTGGAAATGCAGGAAGTGATAATAAAAAGAAAGTGTTAGTTATGGGAACGTCTGCAGATTACAAACCGTATGAATATGTAGATGCAAAGAAGAGTGAAGACATTATCGGTTTTGATATCGATGTTATGAACTATATTAGTAAAGAATTAGGTTACAAAGTTAAAATTAAAGATATGGATTTTGGTGGATTGTTAGCATCATTAGAGGCTGGGAAAGTTGACTTTATCATGGCTGGAATGACACCGACAGCAGAGCGTAAGAAAAATGCAGATTTTACAGATATTTATTTTGTCGCTAAAAATGTAATCATTTCTAAAGAAGGTTCAAATATTACAACATTGCAAGATCTACAAAGAAAAAAAGTAGGAGTACAAACAGGATCTATCCAAGAAGAAAAGGCGAAAGATTTACAAAAACAAGTATCGTTCCAATCTGAAGGACGTGATCGTGTACCAGAACTAATTCAAGAAATTCAAGCAGGGCGTTTTGATGCAATTATTTTAGAAGATACAGTAGCAAAAGGATATTTAGAAAAAAATAAAGAGTTAAAGAGTGTGGAAATTCCAGAAGCTGCAGATGAAGCTGGTTCAGCAATTGCGCTTCCGAAAAATAGTGATAAGACAGCGGAGTTTAATAAAGTAATTAAGAAAATGAAAGAAAATGGAGAAATGGATAAATTAGTGAAGAAATGGTTTGGCGGCGAGAAATAAGCCGCCTTTCCATATTCTAGGGAGGACTGACTTAGGATGAACTTGGATTTTTCGCAAATAACGCCTTCAATACCATATATATTAAAAGGTTTAGAAGTAACATTAAAGATTGTAGCTGTCGCTTCTTTACTTGGTTTTGCGCTAGGGACGTTATTAGCGCTTTGTAAAATTGCTAGAATAAAAGTTTTAAGTATAATTGCTGATTTTTATACATCTCTTTTCCGCGGTACACCGCTTGTACTACAATTAATGCTTATTTATTACGGTCTTCCGCAAATTACAGGATATGATATTTCAGCATTTTTAGCAGCTGTGTTAGCATTTAGCTTAAATTCAGGCGCATACATGTCAGAAGTGATTCGTGCTGGAATTCAAGCAGTTGATAAAGGACAAACAGAAGCGGCAATGGCACTTGGTATTCCATATGGAAAAATGATGCGAAATATTATTTTACCGCAAGCATTAAAAAATATATTACCTGCATTAGTAAACGAATTTGTTACATTAACGAAAGAGTCCGCGGTAGTTACTGTAATCGGTGCAACAGATTTAATGCGCCGTGCGTATATTGTTGGCGGCGAGACATTGTCTTATTTTGAACCGCTATTGTTTGTCGGGATGATTTATTACATTCTTGTTATGATTCTTACATTCGTTGGGAAAGCAGTTGAAGGGAGAATGAAGAAAAGTGATTAAAATTAAAGACCTTCACAAATCATTTGGAAATAACGAAGTATTAAAAGGTATTACAACAACAATTGGACAAGGCGAAGTCGTAGCAATTATTGGGCCATCTGGTTCAGGGAAATCAACATTTTTACGTTGCATGAATTTACTAGAAGAACCAACGAGCGGACAAATTTGTATTGGTGATCAGGAGGTAACGAATCCTAATACAAACATTATGGAAGTTCGTCAGCATGTTGGAATGGTGTTTCAACATTTTCACTTATTTCCTCATATGACAGTGTTAGAAAATATTACGTATGCTCCTCTTACTGTAAAAGGTACTACGAAGGAAGATGCGGTAAAAAAAGCTGAAGAATTATTAGAAAAAGTGGGATTACTTGAGAAAAAGGATGCTTATCCAAATCGCCTTTCTGGTGGACAAAAACAGCGTGTTGCAATTGCAAGAGCATTAGCAATGGAACCGGACGTTATGCTATTTGATGAACCGACTTCAGCGCTGGATCCAGAGATGGTGAAAGAAGTATTAGAGGTTATGAAATCTCTTGCAACGACAGGAATGACGATGGCAATCGTTACGCACGAAATGGGTTTTGCAAAAGAAGTAGCCGATCGTGTTCTCTTTTTAGATGGTGGAAAACTTGTAGAAGACGCGAAGCCAGAGCAATTTTTTACAGCGCCGGAAAGCAAACGTGCTCAAGAGTTTTTGCAAAAAATGTTGTAACATGTAAACGTTACGTGAATAATAAGGGAAAAAGGATGACATTGTATCATCCTTTTCTTTATACTTAAGTTGAAAGTAGTTCTTACATAATAGGAGCGTTAACATGTTTAAAATTGGATATCGAACAGTGAAAACAGCAGCTGGAACTGCCTTGGCTGTGTGGATTGCTCAATTACTTCATTTGGAGTTTTATAGCTCAGCCGGCATTCTTGTCATTTTATGTGTACAAAATACAAAAAGAAAATCATTAGAAGTATCTATTCATCGCTTTTTAGCTTGTTTACTTTCTATGGTATTTGCATTTTTTATTTTTGAATCAATAGGATATACACCGTTAGCAATTGGGGTTTTATTACTTCTGTTTATTCCTAGTGCGGTTATGCTTAAGATTCAAGAGGGGATTGTTACAAGCTCTGTTATTGTTTTTCATTTATATTCACTGCAAAAAATTACATGGCCCATTGTTGGAAATGAGATTGCGATTTTAACGGTTGGAATTAGTGTTGCTTTGCTAATTAATTTGTACATGCCGAGCGTTGAAAGCGAGTTAAAAGAGTATCAACAAAAAGTAGAATCTAATTTTAAGACGATTCTATTTGAAATGGCTGCCTATTTAAGAAACCGTGATAGTGTGTGGAATGGAAAAGAGCTAATTGAAACGGAAACATTACTTGAGAGGGCAAAAGAAGTATCTTTTATAAAGCTGGAAAATCGGTTTATGCGTGAAGATGATTATTACTATCGTTATTTTCAAATGCGCCAGCAACAGTATGGAATTTTAGAAAGAGTTATGCCACTAGTTGCTTCGTTATCTTGGTCATATGAACAAGCGGGTATGGTGGCGGATGTAATTGAAAATGTCGGGAATGCAATTCGCCCCAAAAGTACAGGGGTTATATCATTAAGACAGCTTCAAGAGATGCGAGAAATCTTTCGAGAAATGCCGCTTCCAGAAACACGAGAAGAATTTGAAACGCGTGCTAAGCTCGTTCAGCTCGTCTATGAAATAGAGCAATTTTTACTCATTAAAAGTCGATTTATAGGGAAATATAACATCAAAGAATTAATATAAGAAGGACGGAATGAGTTATGCCATATCTTCTTTCATTCATTTTATTTATTTCCCTATCGCCTCTTTGGCCGCTCGGTGATAATCCGCGTGTTGGCGATCCGCTTATTATCGTTAATAAACAAACGAACCGACTTGCATATATTCATGATGGAAAGATACAAAATACATTTCCAGTTGCAACAGGTAAAACGAATGATTTAACGCCAGAAGGTACATTTGATGTTGTGATGAAGGCGAAAAATCCGTATTATATTGCGAAGAATATTCCAGGTGGTTCACCGGCAAATCCGCTCGGTTCAAGATGGATAGGTTTTAATGCCCGAGGTACAGATGGTAGTAAATATGGGATACACGGAACAAATCAGCCAAGCTCCATTGGCAAGTACATTTCGCAAGGGTGCATTCGAATGCACAAAAAAGATGTAGAGTATTTGTACGATCGTATTCCCATTGGAACAAAAGTATGGATTGTGAAATCAAAAAAATCATTTGAGCAACTTGCGAAAGAAAAGGGTGCAATTGCTTACGAAGAAAGCCAACAGTATATGTTGGCTTTTTGTCATATTATATCTTGTCTTGACATGTTTACATATAACATGCGTTAATGATGATAACATAAAGTGAAACTTCCATCAGTGGGGGGAGCTTCATCCCCCCACTGATGGTTAGCCCGTCCAATCGGGCTTTTACGGGCAGTTTCTTCCTTGCTTCTCTCTGAAGTCTTACTGCCGGCGAATAGCGGGATAAAGTGAAACTTCCATCAGGAGAACTAGTACTGCTCGTGAATACAGTATAAATAAAGGTTATGTGAAAAGGAGTTGCTGTTATGTATACGAATAATAGACTACCATACATTCAGTTCTTAATTGGTGCTCTTGCAATTATTACTTTCATATTGGCAACTTTTAATATATGTCCATTTTCATTATCTGTCTTTTCTATTTCTCTTCTTAATTTTACTTTTGCATTAAGTGCTTTTTATGAGCAGCAATATGCAAACTTTGTTCTTTCGCTTGGAATGGGAATTGCATTTAGTATTACAGGACTTATTATTATGGCAACATAAAAAGGGGAGAATATCCCCCCTTTTTTTTACCAAAACATACTTATGCCAGTAAGTAATGTTGTGACAAGCATGGAAATTAACATGACATAAACCATAATTTTTTGCATTTTTTTACTCATCATGATCGATCCTCCTTGCGAATCTCCTCAATCCTATTGTATATACAAACGAAATTTGGTACAAGGGTCTATTAAGAGACATTTTCTGCATAAATCTATTTTCATTTTTCAACATATAAGTCGTTGCTATGTAGTAATCATGACCTGCACTTGTTTCCTTCTTTCGTTTTCACCCTCGTACGTGGCAGAAAAAGGCTCTGACCGCTTCTATGCATGGCCAGGTGCTCTCGCCAACTTAAAAAGAGTTTTTATACACAGGGCTTAACCTGTAAAGTTTGAATTGTATAATTAGCAAGGAAAAGCTTCAACTAAGTAAAATTTTACTTTATATATCTTCTCCTTCGAAACTTTTCCAGAATTCTGTTATAATAGTCATTGTTACATACATAACAGGAGGCGCATTCTCATGATTAATCAAGAACGTTTAGTGAATGAATTTATGGAACTTGTGCAAGTAGACTCTGAAACAAAATACGAAGCTGAGATTTGCAAAGTGTTAAAAGAAAAATTCTCTTCTTTAGGCGTTGAAGTATTTGAAGATGATACAATGGGTGAGACTGGTCACGGTGCTGGTAACTTAGTTTGTACATTACCAGCAACAAAAGAAGGAGTAGATACAATCTACTTTACTTCTCATATGGATACAGTTGTTCCTGGTAAAGGAATTAAGCCTTCTATTCAAGATGGTTATATCGTATCTGACGGTACAACAATTTTAGGTGCTGATGATAAAGCTGGGCTTGCATCTATGTTTGAAGCAATTCGAGTGTTAAAAGAGAAAAACATTGCGCACGGAAAAATAGAATTCATCATTACAGTTGGTGAAGAATCTGGTCTTGTTGGTGCAAAAGCATTAGATCGTGAACGCATTACAGCAAAATATGGTTATGCATTAGACAGCGATGGAAAAGTTGGGGAAATCGTTGTTGCAGCACCAACGCAAGCGAAAGTAAATGCAATTATTCGCGGTAAAACAGCTCACGCTGGTGTAGCACCAGAAAAAGGTGTATCTGCAATTACAATTGCAGCAAAATCCATTGCAAAAATGCCACTTGGCCGCATTGATTCTGAAACAACTGCGAATATCGGTCGTTTTGAAGGTGGTACACAAACAAATATCGTTTGTGACTATGTAGAAATCTTTGCTGAAGCACGTTCTTTAGTAGACGAAAAAATGCAAGAGCAAGTTCGTAAAATGAAAGAAGCATTTGAATCTACAGCTAAAGAAATGGGCGGAGAAGCAGAAGTAGAAGTAAAAGTAATGTACCCAGGATTTAAATTTGCTGATGGCGATCATGTTGTAGAAGTTGCGAAACGTGCTGCTGAAAAAATCGGTCGTACACCATCTCTTCACCAAAGCGGTGGCGGTAGCGATGCAAACGTAATTGCGGGTCACGGTATTCCAACAGTAAACTTAGCAGTTGGTTATGAAGAAATTCATACAACAAACGAAAAAATTCCTGTTGAAGAATTAGTGAAAACAGCAGAGATGGTTGTTGCGATTATTGAGGAAGTAGCGAAGTAATCAAAAAATTGGCCAAGTTGAAACGCATGGGTAAATGACCCATGCGTTTTCTTATTACTTTACGTAAATGTTTTTCAACTATATAAACATAAGTTGAAAAAACGATATATACAAACCCTTTTCTTTTTAGATGGGCAAGAGCATCTGGCCATGCATAGTAGCGGTCAGGGCCTTTTCCTGTCGCGGGAAAGAGCTAAAACAAAGAGAGAAAACGAGTACAGGTCAATTTTTTCTCCATAGCAGCGACTTTTACGTCGAAAAATTAAAATGGATTCGTATAGCTTAACAATGCAATAGTTCTTTTAGTGTTTTTACATTTTGATGATAGATTTGCGGGGAAGGCCAATTTTTGTAGTCGTTAGGTAATGGAATCGTTTCAATCTCGTTGTTTTTTTGTGCAATTGCAGTTAAGTTATGTATATAATCGATTACTTGTAAGAAATTAATCTTTGTACCTACCGAGCCATGACCTGGTATGGCTATATCAATATCCATTCTTTCAACCTCTTTTAAAATATGAATCCAATTTTGCGGATTTGATTCTTCAAAAAATGTAGGATGGCAATCAACAAATAATAAATCACCCATGAATATTACTTTATCTTCTGGAATATACAGCATAGCATCGCAATGAGAATGTCCGTCGCCTAATGTGAAAAGCTTTGCACTGCGCTTCGTTCCATGGAAGATGACTTCATCTATAAATGTTTGTTGTGGTAGTACTAACTCTAGTGTAGGTAATGAGATTTCTAGTTCACTTAAAAAATTAATTTGATGTTCTAAGTTCATATCATAAGTTTGCGTTAATTGATCCTGTAAAGATTGAATATAATTTTTTAGACCATGAATATCATTTTTTTGTTTATTGATTCGTGATGGATGAGCAGTTTTCATTTTGTCGTATGTCATTTGACTTGAAATAATGGTACTTTCCTTAAACGTTTGGTTCCCCCGAATGTGGTCTCCGTGCCAATGACTATTTATTACCCACGTAACGGGCTTATTTGTTATCGTTTCTGCTGCATATTTTAAATCTTCAGAAGCTTGTTGTGTATTAAATGTATCAAAAACAATAGTTGTATCCCCTAAATCAATAAAACCAGCATTTGCTGCAGCACCGCCACCTTCTTTTGCAATTGCTGCATATATCCCGTTACGAATTTTTTCGAGTCTAAAATGTTTGCTATCAAATGTTTCATTCATTTTCTTCTCTCCTTAAAAGTGTTAGCTATTTTGATTCTACTGCCTTCACAAGGCGAATAAACCAGTACAGAAAAATCCATGGAAGAATGTACAAAGTCGAAAATGACAGTAGAGACGAAAGAAGCCCATAAGCATCAATGCCTATGATTGGAAGTAGGAAATAGATGAGCAACAAAAAGAAAATAACTAGTAAAATTAGATAAAGTGGTTTTAGATGTGTAGTCATTTCTTCTTTTTACCTCCCCCTTAGATTTCGTATGTAGGCATACTTCTATATAGTAACGATTCCATCCTTTCAAATATTGATTTTTTTACAATGTTTTTGATAAAATAAGAACAAACGTTCCTTTGGTGGTGAGAAAGATGCGTGAAATGTATCCGAAAAATGGTCGTGTCATTTTGCATGTTGATATGAATTGTTTTTATGCATCGGTTGAAATTGCCCATGATGCATCGCTGCAAGGAAAACCATTAGCGATAGCTGGTAATGTGAAAGAACGAAAAGGCATTATTGTAACTTGTAGTTATGAAGCAAGAGCGAAAGGAGTTCGTGCAACAATGCCTGTTTGGGAAGCAAAGCGGTTATGTCCGGAACTCATTATAAAACATCCAAACTTTGAGTTATATCGGGAGGCTTCTTTTACGTTGTTTCAAATTCTGGCACGATTTACAGAAAAAATTCAACCAGTCTCAATCGATGAAGGGTATTTAGATATTACAGATTGCTACGGGCTCGGGTCACCGTTAGAAATTGCTCAAATGATTCAACAAACACTACTCACAGAATTACAGCTTCCATGCAGCATTGGGATTGCTCCGAACTTATTTCTAGCTAAAACAGCCTCTGATATGAAAAAGCCTCTAGGTATTACAGTACTTCGTAAACGTGATATACAAGAGTTGCTTTGGCCGCTTCCAGTTGAAAAAATGCATGGAATCGGAAAGAAAACAGCAGAAAAATTAAAAGATGTACATATACATACGATTGGGGATTTAGCTACTGGAAAAGCCCCTATTATTCGTTCTGTCATTGGAAATCATGGATTGGATTTACAAAAACGTGCAAACGGTATCGATAATAGAGATGTTGATCCAAGTCAAATGGGGCAATATAAAACGATCGGAAATTCTATAACGCTGCCAAAAGATGTTGATGAAGAGAAGGAGTTGTTAAGTACGTTAGAGCGCTTGTCTCAATCTGTCAGCCGAAGATTACAAAAACGTACTCTTGTTACATATAATATTCAAATCACGATTAAATACTATAATCGCCGAACGATTACCCGCAGTAAAATGTTAGAAAATGCAATTTGGGAATGGTCGGACATTTTTCAGGCGACAATACGGCTATGGAAAAAACATTGGGATGGTGACCCTGTTCGATTACTTGGAATAACCGCTTGTGAATTAGAATGGAAAACAGAAGCAATTAAGCAGCTTGATTTATTTTCATTTGAAGAAGATGCGAAGGCAGAACCGCTTTTGACAGTGATGGAGCAATTAAATAATAAATATGGAGCGAAGGTTATTCAGCACGGTAGTCAATTGTTTCGGCAGCAAGAGAGAACATTTCAACAAAAATTAGAGAATAAATTCACATGAAAGCCCCCTTTCCTTTTAGGGGAGGACGAGAGCATCTGGCCGTGCGTAGAAGCGGTCAGGGCCTTTTCCTGCCACATGCGAGGTTTAAAACAAATGGAGGAAGCAAGTGAAGGTCATGTTGTATTTTGCATAACCATGACTTATCTGTCGAAAAATTAAAATGTATTTATATAAGACAAAACCTCGCATGTGGTATCTCCTGCGAGGTTTTTAGTATAATTGTTCTTCTTAAGAAACGTAATAAATTTATTAACCGTGTTTAATTAGTATCAGTTATACTAGTATTTTTTTTGCTTATTGGGAGTTATTTCATTAGCAATTTCCATATTTGTTAAATTTAAATTCATCGGCATAACTGTTCTATTTTGCAGGCCTCGAAAGAACCGCTGAAACGGTCGCATCATATTGGTGTTTCGGCTTGCTGCTAAACCAAAAATTGTTCCTATACTTAGTAAAGAAATCCAAATCCAATTTCTATTATTTCGTCTATTTCTAAACAATTGAAACACTCGCTGAGTTCCTCTTCCAAAAGTGAATAATGATATGAACCAATTTAGAATATTCATGTTCGACTCCTTGTAGAAAAATTTAGGAATAGATAATTAGCCTCATTCCGCATGATTTATATTGCGATATTTATAGGAATTTATGATGGCAACTTATGTTAATATATTTTCTGCTTCTTTCTTAAATATTTTTTATTGAAATATGCAAAATATATTCATCACGCATTAATCGATAGTAAAATTTTCATCCCATAAGAGCCTTCACAAATTATAAAAGAATTGCTAATGAAAGGATAACGTTAAAAACGGCATTATACTTTTAGCTAATGTCTAAAAAACAAAAGGCAATGAGGTGATTACATATATGCCAATGTTGGGTGTGGACGGTAGCAGTCTATACTATACTGTAAAGGGAAACGGGATTCCTATTGTTTTTATTCATCCTCCTGTTCTCACTTCTGTAAATTTTGAGTACCAAGTAGAAGAGTTAGCTCAAAAGTTTCAAGTTATTACTTTTGATATTAGAGGTCACGGAAGAAGTCAGTCTTCAAAACAATCGCTAACTTATCCATTGATTGTTGAAGATATTAGGTGTTTATTGGATCATTTGAACATCAAGAGAGCATTCATATGCGGGTATTCAACTGGAAGTTCGATTGCATTGGAATTTTTGTTGAATTATGCCGAAAGGTCCTTAGGGGGTATTCTAATCGGAGGGATGTCAGAGGTAAAGGATAACTATCTAAAGAATAAAATTTCTTTAGGTATGACACTTGCAAAAGCACGAGCTATTCATGTTTTAGCGTTGTCCATTGCATGGAGCAATTCGAATACACAGAAATTATTCATAAAGATGTTTACAGAAGCGCGAAAAGGAAATGCGAAAAATATCGAACAATATTACCGTTATAGTTTGTATTATAATTGTACAAATCAACTTAGAAAGATTAAGCTTCCTGTTTTGTTAGTTTATGGTAAGGAAGATAAACCATTTTACGGTTATGCGAAGCTATTGTATGAAAAATTGCCATGTAATAAATTAAATTTTATTAATAATGTAAAGCATCAAATTCCTACAAAAGCAGCGAGAGATTTAAATGAAATGATTAAGCAATTTGCGACAATACATGACAATTGATAGGCATTTTGTATTTATCACTCATATGCTCTTGTCACCCCCTAAAAAGACAGGAGGTTTTTTAACTTGTATATATAGATTAACTTTTAGGGATTTTTTCAAAATGATAGATCCGTGATTTGTATGCATTATAATTCAAAAATGGTGCCTGTTTAGGTACTTCACTTTGTGTTTAAACAAAGCGTTTTGTTTATCCCAACATAAAAAGGTATCGGAAGCCGATACCTTTTTTATGTTTTATATAGAAGGGATTTCGTAAATTACAATGTCTGTATTGGTTGGAGTAGAAATTCGTTGTGCATAATATGTGATGGAAGAAGGGATGTATTCTGGTACGGTTTGAACTGTATGCAATGCTATATATTCATGAATTAACTCTTTTAACGTAGACCATTGTAATTCTGCTGGTTTTTCAGAAATAAATAAACTTACCCAACGATCAAAAGAAGAAGAAAAGTCAGTTTGTAAACGAAATGCTTCTTTCATTGTTTTAGCCACCTTCTATAAATGATGATATTATTTTACTACAAAACACGAATGAATGTGATTTTTTTGTTGTTAACGTTCGTTTTATATAGTTGTCTATATGAGCGATTCGTACAAAGTTGATTTGCCATTTTTGTATATATTCCGTAAGATAATGATAGAGATTATGAAATGCTTGGAGGATGCAACGTGGAATTTGTGTTTTTAGGAACAGGAGCTGGCGTTCCTGCAAAAGGAAGAAACGTATCAGCAATAGCTTTGCAATTATTGGAAGAGAGAGGTGAAACGTGGCTATTTGACTGCGGTGAGGCAACTCAGCATCAAATTTTACATACATCAGTGCGTCCGCGTCGCATTGAGAAAATATTTATTACTCATTTACATGGGGATCATATTTTTGGACTGCCAGGTTTGTTAGGAAGCCGTTCTTTTCAAGGAGGGACAACGCCGTTAACTGTATATGGTCCAAAAGGAATTAAACAGTTTGTTGAAGTCGCATTGGCAGTAAGTACAACACATGTGAAATATCCACTAGAGATTATCGAAATTACCGAAGAAGGTATTGTATATGAAGATAAACAATTTCTTGTGGAAATGAAGCGATTATCACACGGTATTGAATGTTTTGGCTATCGCATTGTCGAAAAAGATATTCCAGGGCATCTTCTTGTAGATAAATTATTAGAAGAAGGAATTAAACCAGGGCCAATCTTTAAGCGTTTAAAAGATGGAGAAACAGTAGAACTTGAGGATGGACGTGTACTTTGCGGGCAGGATTTCATCGGACCACCACAAAAAGGCCGAATTATTACAATTTTAGGAGATACACGTTATTGCGAAGCGAGTATTCAATTAGCACAAGATGCTGATGTACTTGTACATGAAGCAACGTTCGGCGCAGAAGATTCACAGCAGGCTCACGATTATTATCATTCTACAACAGAACAAGCGGCAAATATTGCGTTGCAAGCAAATGTAAAACAAATGATTTTAACTCATATTAGTTCTCGCTATCAAGGGGAAGCATGTAAAATACTTCTTGAAGAAGCGAAGCGAGTATTTCCAAATACGGAAATTGCAGCGGATTTGAAACATTTTCTCATATCAAGATAATGAAAAAACAATGACAGAGGTATCCACTACATCTGTCATTGTTTTTTGTTATTCTCGCAAAACGGAGAAAAAACTTTAACAGTAGCATATGTGAAAAAGCATGTCCTTAATTTGAAATATTAAAAAACTTCAATTCTGCCAAAAAAGAGATATAATGAAAGCGTGTTCATTATATCTGTACAGTATAAGTTTATATTTTATTTATTTTTGTAAAAAAATGTAGTAAATCAAAAAGTGACAAGAGAGCTCTTATATATTATGATAGCTGATGGTGTGTATCAGTTTATTAAATGGATTCTATAAATTTATTAGTACAAATATACATATCCATTTTAAATTTCCAGCATATAAGTTGCTGCTATGCAGAATACAACATGACCGCTACTTGCTTTCTCCTTTTGTTTTCAACCTTGCATGTGGCAGAAAAAAGCCCTGACCGTTTCTATGCATGGCCAAGATGCTCTTGCCCGTCTAAAAAGAAAGAGAACTTTTATGTCGATTTTTTAATTTGTATTTATATAAAAAAGCAAAGAAAGCAGCAACTTAATAGATTATTAGTAAGTAACTTTTTCATAATGAAGATTTAGGGGGTACTGTTATGAAGTATCGTTCAGTTTTTGATATTATTGGCCCAGTTATGATCGGACCATCTAGTTCGCATACAGCAGGTGCAGCAAGAATGGGGCAAGTTGCTCGTCAGTTGTTTCGCTATGAACCTGAGAAAATTATCATTTCGTTATACGGTTCGTTCGCAAAAACATATCGAGGTCATGGTACTGATGTAGCACTTGTGGGGGGAATATTAGGGTTTGAAACGGATGATCCTCGGATTCCTCAAGCACTTGAAATTGCACAGGAACGCGGAATTGACGTCACATTTATTGAAGAGGAAGCACAAGCAATCCATCCAAATACAGCGAAAATTCGTTTGTATAAAGATGAGGATGAAATTGAAGTTGTTGCTTGTTCAATCGGCGGCGGGAAAATTGAAGTTGTAGAGCTCAATGGATTTGACTTGCAATTAACAGGTACAAGTCCAGCGCTTCTAATTGTAAATAATGATCGTTTCGGAACAATTGCTTCTGTTACATCTATTCTTGCAAAGCATGAAATTAATATTAGTATGATGAGTGTTTCACGTAAGGAAAAAGGAAGAAAAGCGCTAATGGTTATTGAAACAGATGAGTTGTTAGCAGATGAAATCATTGATGAAATTAAAGCGCAGCAAAATGTTTGTCAAGTAACAATTATGGATTAATAGCAGGGGGGACACAACATGTTTCGGAATGTAGCGGAACTAGTTGCACAAGCAGAAGAGCAAAATGTAAAAATTGCAGAGATTATGATTCAATGTGAAATGGAAACAAGAAACCTTTCTCGTGAAGTAGTAATCGCTGGTATGGAAAAAAACTTAGTTGTAATGGAAAAAGCAGTTGAACGCGGAATTCAAGGTGTGAAATCTCCGACTGGACTTACTGGTGGAGATGCAGTGAAAGTACAGGCGTATATGAAAAGTGGAAAAGGTTTGTCTGGGGATACAATTTTAGATGCAGTAAGTAAAGCTGTCGCAACGAATGAAGTAAATGCTGCAATGGGGATTATTTGTGCAACGCCAACAGCTGGTTCAGCGGGAACGGTACCAGGTGTGCTATTTGCATTAAAAGAAAAATTAAACCCAACGCGTGAAGAGATGATTGAATTTCTATTTACAGCGGGTGCATTTGGTATGGTTGTAGCGAACAACGCTTGCATTGCCGGGGCAGCTGGTGGGTGTCAAGCGGAAGTTGGTTCAGCAAGTGGAATGGCGGCTGCAGCTGCTGTTGAAATGGCTGGAGGTACACCAGAACAGGCAGCAACAGCAATGAGTATTGCACTTAAAAATATGCTTGGATTAGTATGTGATCCTGTTGCAGGACTTGTAGAAGTACCATGTGTAAAACGTAACGCAGCTGGTGCATCAAATGCCATGATTGCAGCTGATTTATCATTAGCTGGTGTAACGAGTATCATTCCGTGTGATGAAGTAATTGAAGCAATGTATCGCATCGGACAAACGATGCCAAGTGCGCTTCGTGAAACAGCAGAAGGCGGTCTTGCAGCAACGCCAACAGGACGTCGTCTACAGGAAGAAATTTTTGGGAAGAAAAGCGAATAAGGAAAAACCTTGCTTACTCAGCAAGGTTTTTTTATTTTTCATTTACAAACTTCTCCAACGTTTCACCAAGCTCGTGAGAACGTTTTGTTGCTTCTGTAATACATTGAATAAGTGCTTCTTGAAATTGAAAGCTTTTCAACACTTCAATGCCAGCTTCTGTCGTTCCTCCTGGTGATGTAATTTCTTTTCTTAATATAGAAGGGTGCTTTTCATTTGTTTTTAACATCTCTGCGGCGCCAATCATTGTTTGGAGAATAAGGGATTTTGCAACAGCTTCCTCTAAGCCGATTTGTTTTGCTGCGTTTTCCATTGCTTCCACAACGTAATAAATATAAGCTGGACCGCTTCCTGATAAAGCGGTGACAGCATGCATATGCTTTTCTTCTACAACAGATACAAGACCAATTGTTTCAAAAAGCGTTTTTGCGAGCATGATATGTTCTTCTTTTGCATGAACAGAAGGAGAAATGGCAGTAGCTGATTTTAAAATTGCTGATGATGTATTTGGCATTGCCCTAATAATAGGAACATTTTTTTTCAGTAAATTGACAATGGATGTTGTGGATACGCCTGCTAGCAATGAAATAATTAATTTATTCTTCGTAATGTAATCTCGTAATGGAGTAAGAGCTTCTACAACATCTTTTGGTTTCATTGCTAAAAATATAATGTCAGCGTTAGCGATCAGCTCTTTTTTATTATGTGTACCATGTACACCGTAACGGTGATGCAACTCTTGTAGTCTTCTTTTATTAGAGTGATTACTAACAGTAATCTGTTCTCCTTTTACAACTTGGGCTTGTAATAATCCAGCAATTGTAGCTTCGGCAATTGAGCCTGCACCGACAAAAGCAATTTTTTGTAATGACATGATGTGTCCCCCTTTATGTATATAAGAATAACTTATTAAATTTACATACATTCGGCTCTTCGTAGAAAATCCCTTCTTTTTATCTGAAAATAATGACAAATTTTCATGTTAGATGTAAACTGAAGGGAGATTCATTTTTTTGAAACGGTGAAATAGGGGAGGCATAAAGGTATGACAGTTATTCATAGAATGGAAATTCCTGTTCCATTTGCGGTAGAAATAGTTAACGTTTTTTTAGTAGAGGGAGAAACACTTACATTAATTGATACAGGAACGAATACAGAAGAAGCGAGATTAGCATTAGAGAAGCAACTAAATGCACTAGGATATAAGGTAGAAGATATTGAAACAGTTGTGCTGACGCACCATCATGCAGATCATTGCGGATTATTGGATATATTCTCTAATCAAACAAATATTGTGGGCCATCCGTGGAATGAACCGTGGATTACGCAAGATCCGCAATTTCTAAAGCGATATCAGCAATTCTTTTTAGAATCATCTAGACAATTTGGAGTTCCAGAAACATTTTTAAGACAAAGTGCATCGCTAACGAAAACAATGATATACTCCTGTAAACGTTCTCTTACACATACTGTAAGAGAAGGGGATGGCATTGCTTCGTTGCCGGAATTTACAGTGATTGAAACACCAGGGCATGCTTCTACCCATATTTCTTTATATCGTGAAAGGGATGGATTGCTAATTGGTGGTGATGCCTTAATTGGACATATTTCCTCTAATCCGATTTTAGAACCGCCATATGAAGGAGAAACAGAGCGAGCAAAGCCGATGCTGCAGTACAATGAAACATTAAAACGCTTAGCTCGTATGAATATTTCACGTGTTTTACCTGGGCATGGGGATGATATTATTGATGTGAAAAGATTGGTAAATGAGCGTCTACAAAAACAAGAGGCGCGTGCATTTAAAGTGTTAAATTTATTAAAGAAACAACCGATGACAGCATTTGAAGTGTGCGTTAAACTATTTCCTGTGCTATATGAAAAGCAGTTGCCGCTTACAATCTCTGAAACAGTTGGACAATTAGACTTTTTAGCATATAATCAACAGGTGATGATTGATAAGTCATCAAAGCAATGGATTTACTATGCAAAGTAGGTGACAGCCATGAATAGGCGCTTACAAGATAAAGTAATCGTCATAACAGGAGCTTCAAGTGGAATTGGGGAAGAGTTAGCAATGCAAGCAGCGGAGCGCGGTGCAATTCCTGTACTAATCGCTCGTACAGAAGAAAAATTACGAGCGCTCAAACAAAAAATCGAAACAACATATCATATTTCTTGTCATTATTATGTTTTGGATATAAGTAATGAAGAAGAAGTGGAACTTGTTTTTACACAAGTGCTTCAAGATATAGGGAGTATTGATATCTTAGTCAATAATGCTGGTTTTGGTGTGTTTAAAATGTTTGTCGATGCATCTGTGCAAGAAGTAAAGGATATGTTTGATGTAAATGTATTCGGTTTAGTAGCGTGTACAAAAGCAGTTTTACCTTATATGATTGAACGAAATAGTGGACATATTGTGAATATCGCTTCACTAGCAGGGAAAATTGCAACGCCGAAATCAAGTGCATATGCAGCAACGAAACATGCGGTGTTAGGGTTTACAAATAGCTTGCGCATGGAACTTGCAAATACAAACGTTACTGTAACAGCAATTAATCCAGGTCCAATTGATACAAACTTTCATACGATAGCTGATGAATCTGGTACATACGTAAAAAGTGTCGAACGTTACATATTAAAACCAAACTATGTAGCACAGCAAATTGTAAAAGCGATTGAAACAAAAAAACGTGAAGTGAATTTACCGAAATGGATGAGTTTAGGACCAATTGTCTTTTCCTTGTTTCCTGGTTTATTCGAACGTGTTGCTGGGAAATCATTAAGTAAAAAATAGGAGATTCTCAAAAAGAGAATCTCCTGTTTTTTTGTAAATACAAATTTAAAACAGGGCGTAAAAACCCCTTTTTTTAGATGGTCGAGAGCACCTGGCCGAGCGTAGAAGCGGTCAGGGCCTATTTGTGCCACGTGCAAAGTTTAAAAACAAAGGGAGGAAGCGATTACGAAGGCACTGAAAAAGTGATTACTTTGAAAAAACAAAACGTATTTTATCAATATGCTGAAAATAGTGAGGGGTACATCACCTGTATATAGTAGGTGGTGGACTCCTTTTTCTTATGAAGTGGACTTTTTCAGTGGCCTCAGCGAGTACAGGTTAAGTTTTGTTTTGTATAGCAGTGATTTGTAAGTTAAAAAAGGAAAATAGGTTTATATCATCTTCTCGTTTTTTACGATAACGTAATATACTCATAAACGGCATCTTCTACAGCCTCATATAAATCAATTTCCGCATTGTTAGAAATAATATTTTGAATACGTTCTATGAGCGTTTCATAGTCTTCTTGTGAAGTTGGCGTACATTGATATTGTTGAAAACTTTTAGTAATCATTTTTTTTATTAATTTTTCATTCATGATTTTTCCCACCTACATGTATATATGTATTGTTTTTATCCCGCTATTTGTGGGCAGTAAGACCCCCACCTCAAGATTCAGAGAGAGTATTGTCCAGTTCCAGTGGCTAGAATGTTCGGTGGCTTCGCTTCTTCCTACGAGGTAAAATACACCTCTACGTCAGAAGCTCCATCCCCCTCACATTCTGGACGAGCCACTTCCACTTTTCTTCATTGTCCAGCTCTAGCGGTTAGAACCTCCGGTCGTTTCGCCCCCTCCGACGAGGCAAAAAGCGCCTCTTTATCAGGGACGTGGGCGTCCTGCGCTTCTGAGCGAGCCGCTTCCGCTTTTCTAAAGAAGATAGGTGGGGATAACTGCCCGTAAAAGCCCGATTGGGCGGGCTTTCCATCAGTGGGAGATGAAAAAACTCTCCACTGATGGAAGTTTCACTTTATTGTACTTGAATTTCAAAAGAAAATCTCTATATCTTTATTTGTGCATAAAAATTCATTTGTTGTAAAAGTTTTATTAGTAAAATGACTTTTTTAACGCTAATTTTTATTGTTTATTAATTTATAAATATTTAATTGACTCTATAAATATACAATATTATAATCATATTTAAATCAAAAAGGTAATGAGGAGGAATTATGAAAACGGCGATTATTGGAGCAACCGGATATGGAGGACTTGAGCTTTTGCGGTTATTAACACATCATCCAAGCTTTACAGTGACATCGGTACATTCTTTTTCGCAAATTGGAGAATTCATGACAACACCATATCCTCATTTATCTACTTTTGTTTCTCATACATTAGCAGAGGTAGATGTTGAAGAGATTGCGAAAGAAACAGATATTGTATTTTTAGCAACGCCTGCTGGAGTGTCAGCGAATTTGACCCCGAGTTTACTAGAGGCTGGTGTAAGAGTTATTGATTTATCAGGAGATTTTCGAATTCGAAAGCCTTTTATATATGAAGAATGGTATAAAAAAACAGCTGCAAAAGAAGAAGTATTGCAACAAGCAGTGTACGGATTAACGGAGTGGAAAAAAAGCGAAATCGCAACAGCAAACTTAATTGCGAATCCAGGATGTTATGCAACTGCTACTTTGCTTGCGGTAGCTCCATTAGTAAAAAACGGAATTATTGAAGTGGATTCCCTTATTATTGATGCGAAATCAGGAGTTTCTGGAGCAGGAAAGACGCCAACAAATATGACACACTTCCCAGAAATTCACGATAATTTATACATTTATAAAGTAAATGAACATCAGCATATCCCAGAAATTGAGCAAATGTTGGGGGAATGGGATGAGAACATGAAACCAATTACGTTTAGTGCACATCTGATTCCGATTACGAGAGGGATTATGGTTACGCTCTATGCAAAGGCGAAGCAAGAGATAACAGATGATGTGCTTCAGCAGGTTTATGAGGAAAGCTATTGTCATTCACCGTTTGTAAGAATACGAGAAAAGGGAGTTTTTCCAAGTCCGAAAGAAGTAAGGGGATCTAACTTTTGTGACATCGGAACGGCTTATGATAAACGAACCGGGCGAATTACGATTGTTGCAGTCATTGATAATGTAATGAAGGGGGCGGCGGGGCAGGCAATGCAAAATGCAAATATATTAGCAGGGGTAGAAGAGACGGAGAATTTACACTTTATGCCGTTGTATCCGTAAGGGGGATAAAGCATGATTGAAACAGTATTATGTACGAAGATAGAAAACGGTTCAATTGTAACACCAAAAGGATTTGCAGCAATTGGAATTCATGCGGGATTAAGAAAAGAGAAAAAAGATATGGGAGCCATCGTATGTGAAGTACCGGCGAGTTGCGGGGCTGTTTATACGCAAAATCAATTCCAAGCAGCTCCTATTATCGTGACGAAAGAAGGTATTGCTGCTAAGCAAAAATTACAGGCTATTGTTGTGAATAGTGCAAATGCGAATTCTTGTACAGGTGTAAAAGGACTGCAGGATGCATATGAAATGCGTGCATTAGCAGCTAAGCAGTTTCATATAGATGAGAATTACGTTGCGGTAGCGTCTACAGGCGTCATCGGAGAGCCTCTACCAATGGAGAAAGTACGTAGTGGTATTTCTTTGTTACAACCATCAACAGAAGTAGAGATTGCGACATCATTTTATGAAGCAATTTTGACGACAGATTTAGTTGCGAAACAATCATGTTACAAGTTTTCAATTGAAGGGAAAGAGGTTGTGATTGCCGGAGCTGCAAAAGGATCAGGAATGATTCATCCAAATATGGCAACGATGCTCGGGTTTATTACGACTGATGTGAATATAGAAAGTGAAACATTACAAAGAGCTTTATCTCAGGTTATAAATCATACATTTAATCAAATTACAGTCGATGGAGATACGTCTACAAATGACATGGTACTTGTTATGGCAAGTGGGTTATCCAATACAACCGAAATATGCGAAGAACATCCAGAATGGGAGAAGTTTTTACTCGCATTTGGAAAGGTATGTGAAGATTTAGCAAAGCAAATTGCGAAAGATGGAGAAGGGGCGACAAAGTTAATTGAAGTAAATGTGCATGGCTCGCGAACTGTAGAAGAAGCAAATAGGATCGCGAAGCAAATTGTCGGCTCCAATCTTGTGAAAGCTGCTGTATACGGTGAGGATGCAAACTGGGGGCGGATTATTAGTGCAATTGGACAAAGCGGCATTGTGATTGAACCACATGCGGTGGATATTTCTATTCAGTCAATTGCGGTGTTAAAGAATAGTGAACCTCAATGTTTTTCAGAAGAGGAGATGAAACAAATGCTGCAACAAGAAGAGCTTGTTATCGATGTATACCTTCATATAGGCAAGGCAAGCGGAAGAGCATGGGGATGCGATTTAAGTTATGAATATATAAAAATTAATGCTTGTTATCGCACATAAGGAGAGAAGAGATGAGAGAACGTATTGTAATAAAATGCGGCGGCAGTATGTTGGCTCGTTTAGGTAAAACATTTTTTCAATGTATGAAACAAATTGCGCAAATGTATGATGTGATTGTTGTTCATGGTGGTGGGCCTGAAATTGATGCGATGCTAAACAAATTAAGTATTCCGATTGAAAAGAAAGATGGACTACGTGTGACAACAGCAGAGGTAATGAAAATTGTACAAATGGTATTATGCGGCAGTGCAAATAAGACATTTGTTTCAAAATTAAATGAACAAAAACTTGAAGCGATTGGATTATCTGGCTGTGATGGAATGTTATTGCAAGTCGCTCCGCTAGAAGCAGAATTTGGTTTTGTCGGTGAAGTGAAATTTGTTCGAAAGGCGCTATTACAATATTTGTTAGCAAATCAGTTTATTCCTGTTGTTGCACCTGTTGGAGTAATGGATGGACAGCTATATAACGTGAATGCAGATGCAGCAGCAGCGGCAATTGCGACAGCAATCAATGCGGAAAAATTAATTTTTATTACAGATGTAGATGGTGTTATGTACAAGGATCAGCTTCTTGAGAAAGTAGATGAACAGCAGCTTCTCGAGCTTATAGATAAGGAAACGATTACCGGTGGAATGATTCCGAAAGTGAAAGCTGCATTGACATCATTGGAACTAGGTGTAAAGGATGTTGTAATTGTGAACGGTACACAATGTTTTTTGACAAATAAAGGAGAGTGGATTGGCACAACAGTAACAAAAGGGGGGAGAGGTAGTGGGGCAGCATGTTTTTCCAACATACAGTAGACGAAATATTGAAATTGTGAACGGAAGCGGCACAAAGGTTACAGATAAACAAGGAAAGCAATATTTAGATTTTACTTCTGGAATTGCGGTATGCAATTTAGGGCATTGTCATCCAGCGGTAGTAAATGCTGTTGAAGAGCAATTACAAACAATATGGCACATTTCAAATTTATTTCCTCATACAGTACAAGAAGAAGTTGCTAAGTTATTAACAAAGGGCCGAGAGTTATGCTATGCATTTTTTTGTAATAGCGGAGCGGAAGCGAATGAGGCGGCGTTGAAGTTAGCACGTAAGTATACAGAGAAATCAGTTGTGATTACGTGCAGACAATCATTTCATGGACGAACTTTTGCAACGATGAGTGCAACAGGACAATCTAAAATTCATGATGGATTTGGACCACTTCTTCCAAGTTTTCTACACTTTCCTTTTAATGATATTACTGCGTTTCAAGAAGCGATGAATGAAGAAATTGCAGCCGTTATGGTGGAAATTGTACAGGGAGAAGGCGGTGTTCTTCCAGCAGATGTTCCATTTTTACGTGAAATTGAGAAGTTGTGTCATAGATACGGTGCACTTTTCATCGTCGATGAAGTGCAGACCGGAATGGGGAGAACGGGGACGTTATTTGCATATGAACAAATGGGAATTTCACCTGATATTGTTACAGTCGCAAAAGCGCTTGGAAATGGTATTCCGGTTGGAGCGATGCTTGGTAAAAAAGAGCTAGGGTCCGTTTTTTCTCCAGGAACACACGGCTCGACGTTTGGCGGGAATTTTATTGCAATGGCAGCTGCAAAAGAAGTATTACAAATTGTTTCACAGCCTTCTTTTTTGCAAGAAGTACAAGAAAAAGGAGCGTATTTTTTACGGAAATTACAAGAAGAGTTTCGGGATATGGAGTGGGTCATTGATATTCGCGGGAAAGGGCTCATGATTGGAGTTGTTTGCAAAGGAGAAGTTAGTGCACTGGTAGCAGCGTTAGAGAAAGAAGGCCTTCTCGTTTTACAGGCTGGATCCAATATACTGCGTATATTACCGCCGCTTAT
This sequence comes from Bacillus sp. 103mf, assembly GCF_900116295.1. Taxonomy (GTDB): domain Bacteria; phylum Bacillota; class Bacilli; order Bacillales; family Bacillaceae_G; genus Bacillus_A; species Bacillus_A bruguierae. Next base: position 727,718 of record NZ_FPAF01000001.1, on the reverse strand, counting down.
TGTAACGAAAGCAGAAATAGATGAAGCGGTGCATATGATGAGTCGTGTATGCAAACAAGCACTACTAAAATAGAGGAGGAATTTGTATGCAAACAGTGTCTGTACCAAAACTGCAAACAAAGGATATTTTAACATTAGAAGAATTAACACAAGAAGAAATCATTGCAATTATTGAGTTTGCGATGTACGTAAAAAAAGAAAAAACATTACCACTCTTAAATGGTAAAATTTTAGGATTAATCTTTGACAAACATTCTACTCGTACACGTGTATCTTTTGAAGCTGGAATGATTCAGCTTGGAGGACATGGTATGTTTTTAAACGGTAAGGAACTTCAACTTGGAAGAGGGGAAAGTATTGCGGATACTGCAAAAGTGCTATCACAATATATAGATGGAATTATGATACGAACATTTTCACATAAGGAAGTAGAAGAATTAGCAAAAGAAGCAACAATTCCTATTATTAATGGATTAACAGATGACCATCATCCGTGTCAAGCGCTGGCAGATTTAATGACGATTTATGAAGAAGTAAATACATTTCAAAATATTAAGCTTACTTACGTTGGGGATGGAAATAATGTTTGTCATTCACTGCTCATTGCGAGTGCGAAAGTAGGGATGAACATTACAGTTGCAACGCCTCAAGGGTATGAAGTGAATGAAGAAATTGTGAAACGTGCAATCGAAATTGCAAAGAAAACAGGAGCTAAAATTGACATTACATATAATGCAAAAGAGGCTGTCAAAGAAGCGGATTTTGTTTATACAGATGTTTGGATGAGTATGGGGCAAGAAGATAATAAAGAGAAATATAAATTGTTTCAGCCATATCAAGTAAACGAGCAACTGGTTCAAGAAGCAAAATCAACGTATCGTTTCTTACACTGCTTACCAGCTCATCGCGAAGAAGAAGTAACATCAGAAATCATTGATGGCCCACAATCAATTGTGTTTCAGCAGGCGGGAAATCGCCTGCATGTACAAAAGGCATTATTAGCCAGCTTATTACAAGAAAAACAACCTTCTTCATAATAGGAGGTTGTTTTTTGTTCCAAATGTCTTATCTAGATTTCGCATTTTCTCTTTACATACTTTATAATAGTAAGAACAGAAAAATATAAGAGAGATGATGTAGATGCGAGTAAATAAGAAAACATATTCATTCTTTCAACGTATTTGGCGAGGAATGAAGTTAAATTATTATAAATTATTACGGGCACCAGAAGGCGCGAAAAATGTATCACGAGGATTTGCTGTTGGTTTTGGAATGGAGATGCTAGTTATTCATACGGCTTCGCTCGTATATCTTATTTTTTATCCACTTGTTCGATTACTGAAAGGTTCGTTTCCTGCAGCTGTTATCGGTAATATTATCGGGAAATTAACATTTTTACCTGTTCTGTTAATTCCTTTTGCGCATGCATTAGGAAAACTTATTTATCCTTTTGAGGTAAAAAAAATCCCACTTCACCATTATACAATAAGAGACTTTTTTTCAAGTAATGGGTTAACAATCTTAAGAAGCCTGTTACAAAGTGAAGTATATGTAATAATAGGTATGACGATTTTAGGGATTGGACTCGGCATAATTGCTTACTTTGTGATGCACTATTTATACGAGAAAAACCGCAAATTACGATTGACGAAAAGAAAGAAACAAATAAAAAGACCCATTGCACAACTGTAATGAATGCACATCAAATTTCCTTTTTGAATATGCTTCTAAAAAGGAGGAAAGCTGATGTTTTTTTCTTATTATGATCCGAGATACTATCCGCGTGTTTTGTATTATCCTGTCCCGTATATAAGGCAGACTGTGCAACCATCGCAAGAAAGTAAACCGTATTTAACTACTTGGCCGTATTCAAATGTATATTACGGAAATTATTACGAAACATAAAGCTGCTTCGAGTTAGAAGCAGCTTTATATATTTGCTTTCATAATTAAATTTTGGATTGTTTGCAATGAATGGGTCAATTGTTCCCGGTCGCTTGCAGATAACGTTTGTAAATTTTCTTTTAGCTTTCCTAAAAGGAATTGTTTGTATTGATTAACTAATGATTTTCCTTCAGCTGTAAGAGACATTAAAATAACACGCCGATCTTTTTCGCTATAATGGCGCTCTACAAGTTCTTCTTGAATGAGTTTATTTAACAATGGTGTCATATTCGGTCTTGAAATAGCTAACCGTTTGCCGATTTCTGAAACTGCTAATGTATCTCGCTCATGCAATAACAATAACACCTGTGTATGTGATGGCGGCATATGTCGCTGAGAAGAGAACTCTCCAGGAAGCATAAACTTGCGATAAAAAAGAGGCACTAGCGAAAGGAGATGATCAATGATGCGTTCCCACTCACGTGAATCCATATAATAGGGCCCCCCTTCTGTTCTTATTGTAACAAAAAAACATAACGTTATAAAAATAGAATGATTTTTTTGTGAATCTAAGGTAAAAAACCGCCTGTAAGGACCCGATTGGTTCAACTATATAAACTCATTTTAATTTTTCAATATTTAAGTCGCTGCTATGCAGAATAAAACATGACCTCCACTTGCTTTCTCATTTTGTTTTAAATATTGCACGTGGCAGGAAAAGGAACTGACCGTTTCTATGCATGGCCAGACGCTCTAGCTCACTTAAAAAGAAAGAGGCTTTTATGTTGGTTTTTAATTTGTATTTATATAACCATAAGTAGGACCCCCGCTTACTTATGGAAGTTTCACCTTATACGATAACACTTGTTGTGCAAATGATTCTGCGATTTTTTCATATCCTTTATCATTTGGATGAACTTGATCATACAGTAAATCTTTTTGATCATTTGGTAATAATTTACGAATCGGTAAGACGAGTGAAGGTTGATTTTCTTTTGAAATCGAATATATGATTTTGTTCCAATTATCTAAGAAAACATTTGCATAAGAAGCAATGGAATCCTCAAGTTTTAATGGGTTATAGAGTTCAGATAAAATGATGAGTGCATTCGGATTAGAGGCACGAATCGTTTTTACAATGTTTTGTAAATCTTGTTCAAAACGATCTTTTTCTTCATTTAATAATTTCATTCCTTCTATAACACCGACATTTCGTTTTATGTGTAAAACGTTATTCCCGCCAATACTAATTGTAATCATATGAGCTTCTTTTATTTTTTGCTTCATTTCTTCGGTTTGCATCATTTGCAGTAACCGGTCTGTTGTTAAGCCGTTTATTGCAAGGTTATCGACTATAATTTGTTTTTGTAATTGTTTTTCTAATGTATGAGAAGCAAATTGTACATATCCACCTTGTGTAGACCCGTAACCTTTTGCAAGAGAATCACCTAGGACAAGATGATGAAGCGTCGCATCTGTTTGTGTATCAATCCAGTGCGAAACGGTTACTGCTGGAGATTCTTTTTGAATATTTGTCTCATGATCCTTTTCATAATACAAAAATGTAATGATAAGAAGGAGGAGACAAATTGTAGACAAAAGAAGTTTTTTCATCGTTTTATCCTCCTTATAAATGGTTATTGTATCATATTCATGATGAGAAGCAATGGAATATACATTACGTTTTTATGAAAAATTTACATTGTTTTTACAAAAAATTTGTAGAAGCACGTCAAAATTTGTTGACGATATAAACGACTGTTCGTTATGATGAATTTTAGATGGGGTAAATTTATCCAACTCGCAAAGGAAGTAGGACAACTAACTTCTTTGTAACCTGGATGATTAAGAAGTAGGGACACAGATTCCATCGTTTATTTTGTTACTAGGGATTATGTTATAGGGGGGATTTTTTGTGAAAAAATCAACAAAAACGTTGGCTGGTGCTGCACTTGCAATAGGTGTTATTGCTCCGCAAGTATGGCCTACACCTGCATATGCAGAAGGAGAGGACAGTACTGTAAAACTAAGAATATTAGAAACATCTGATATTCACGTGAACTTAATGAACTATGATTACTATCAAACAAAAACAGATAATAAAGTAGGATTAGTTCAAACAGCGACTCTTGTTAATGAAGCACGTAAAGAGGCAAAAAACTCTGTTTTATTTGATGATGGAGATGCTTTGCAAGGAACGCCGCTTGGTGATTATGTAGCAAATAAAATAAAAAAAGAAGATAATTTAGATCCAAGCTATGTGCATCCGTTATATCGTATGATGAATTTAATGAAGTATGACGTCATCTCTCTTGGAAATCATGAATTTAACTATGGATTAGATTACTTAAATCAAGTGATTAGTAAAGCACAGTTTCCTGTAATTAACTCGAATGTATATGATGCAAAAACTGGTAAAAATTATTTCAAGAATCCCTATCATATTTTAGAAAAAGAAGTAGAAGATGAAGCTGGACAAAAGCATAAAATAAAAATCGGCGTAATGGGCTTTGTTCCACCGCAAATTATGGGATGGGATAAAGCGAATTTAGAAGGAAAAGTAATAGCGAAGGATATTGTAGAAACAGCGAAAGAAATGGTGCCGAAAATGAAAGCGGAAGGCGCAGATATCATCGTTGCGTTAGCTCATTCTGGCGTTGATGAAAGCGGCTACATTCCTGGGATGGAGAATGCATCGTATTATTTAGCAACAGAAGTTCCTGGTGTTGACGCGGTGCTAATGGGGCACTCTCATAAAGTAGTAACGAAAAAGTATAATAATGGTGTTCCCGTTGTCATGCCAGGTGTTTTCGGAAATAATTTAGGAATGATTGATATGGAATTAAAGCAAGTGAACGGAAAATGGGAAGTACAAAAAGATAAATCGAACCCTGCTGTTCGTCCAATTGCAGATAGTAAAGGCAATGCTTTAGTAGAATCAGACCAAAAATTAGTAGACGAGATAAAGGCTGATCATGAAGGAACAATTAAATATGTAAATACACCAGTTGGCGAAACGACAGCGCCAATTAATAGTTACTTTGCGCTTGTACAAGACGATCCATCTGTTCAAATTGTAACGAATGCACAGAAGTGGTATACAGAGAAGAAGATGAAGGGTACGGAATTTGAAGGGCTGCCAATTTTATCAGCAGGTGCACCGTTTAAAGCAGGTGGACGTAACGGCGCTACATATTATACAGATATTCCAGTGGGGACGCTTGCAATTAAAAACGTTGCGGACTTATACGTATATCCAAACACATTACATGCAGTGAAAGTAAATGGCGCTCAGTTGAAAGATTGGTTAGAAATGTCGGCAGGTCAATTTAATCAAATTGATCCAAAGAACAAAGATGAGCAAAAATTAGTGAATATTGATTATCCAACGTACAATTTTGATGTATTAGATGGCGTGAAATATGAAATTGATGTAACGCAGCCTGCTAAATATGACAAAGAGGGAAAAGTTGTAAATGAAACTGCAAATCGTATTGTAAACTTAACGTATGACGGAAAGCCAGTAACGGATAGTCAAGAGTTTGTTGTAGCAACGAATAACTACCGTGGTAGCAGTAAAACATTCCCAGGCGTAAGCAAAGGAGAAGTACTTTTACAATCTCCTGATGAAACTCGTCAAATTATTGTGGAATATATGAAAGAAAAGAAAACGATTAACCCGGAAGCAGATAAAAACTGGACATTTAAACCAATCACTGGCGATAAACTAAATGTTACGTTTGATTCTTCTCCAAATGCCCAGAAATATATAACGAAAGACGGAAATATTTCTTATGTTGGCTCATCAGAAAATGAATTTGCCAAATATGCAATTGATTTAACAAAAAAAGATGAACCAAATGGTGGAGACAAGCCAAATGGCGGCGATAATGGAACGGATCAACCGAAAACGCCAACAGATAATAACAATGGCGGAGATCAGCCGAAAACAACAGAAGATAATAAAAACAGCGAAGAGAAGCCAGTAGCAGCAGATTCAGGTAAAGAGCAAACAAAAACAGACAACAATTTGCCAAATACAGGAGCAAATGTGTTTGCGACATTGGCTGCAGGTCTTGCATTTATTGGTGCAGGTGCGATAGCGCTATTTAGAAGAAAGAAATTAAATAAATAATAAAGAAAAAGTCCACTGCTAGGCAGCGGACTTTTCTTTATGTTCTTTCTCCCATGAAAGGCCAAAGCCTGTGAATCCAACAAATAAAGTAATGATTGGACAAAGTAAACAGAAAACGGTATATGGCAGGTAACTCATTGTTGGTACGTTTAGGACACTTGCGAGAAACACACCACTAACCCCCCATGGTACGAGCGGATTAATCACCGTGCCGGCATCTTCTAATACACGTGATAGATTGCGGCGCTTTAAGCCAAGCTCATCGTATTTTTCGGCAAATGCTTGACCTGGTAAGATGATTGATAAGTATTGTTCACCGAGCAAAAAGTTAACGCCGATTGCAGTAGCTGCTGTCGAGAAGATTAAACGTCCGCTCGTCGTGACAAAGCTTGAGATTGCGGCCATAAGCTGTTTGATAATCCCCATTTCTTGTAGTAATCCTCCCATACCGAGTGAAAGGAAAATAAGAGCAACAGACATTAACATACTTTGTAACCCGCCGCGTGTTAATAAACTATCAATATCTTTTACACCTGTATGCGATACATATCCGTTTTGCATAATATTAATTAAGTTTGTAAGAGATGTATTTGGAGTAAAAATAAATAGAATGATAATACCTGAGATAATACCAGCAAGTAATGTAGGAACTGCTGGAACTTTTTTAACTGCTAATACAAATAAAACAAGGACCGGTAGTAAAGTAATAATAGAAATTGTTGCATGTTCTTGTAATGTTTCTGTGAAAGAAGCAAACTGAAGTTGTCCAGAAGTACCTTTCCCAAGAATATAGAAAATAACAAGTGAAATAATAAACGCGGGTACAGTTGTCCATAACATATTTCGAATATGATCAAACATATCTACTTTAGAGACAGCGGGCGCTAAATTTGTTGTATCAGAAAGAGGTGACATTTTGTCTCCAAAGAAAGATCCAGAAATAACAGCACCAGCAACTAAAGCCGCATCGTAACCAAGAGCACTTCCCATTCCCATGAAAGCAATTCCAACTGTTGCAGCTGTTGTGAAGGCACTACCAATACTAGTACCGATAATAGAACAGACGATAAAGACTGTTGGTAAGAAAATTTTAGGTGAAACCATTTGAAAACCGTATACCATTAATGTAGGAATCGTACCAGCAGCGATCCAAACGCTAATTAATGCACCGACAAGTAAAAAGATAAAAATAGATGGTAATCCCGCTGAAATACCATTTCTCATCCCATTCTCCATCACAGACCATGGTATTTTCTTTATGAATCCAAATGCTAGTAATATGACAATCCCAAATAAAATAGGAATATGAGGCATAACTTGTAATCGAATGACGCTAAAACCGATACAGAAAAAGATAAGAGCTGTTAGTATAATAGATGCTCGTTTTGTAATCATGATAATACATTCTCCTTAGATGTTATGTTTTACTATGGTTTGAAAAAATACGCCAATATCGAATGATTCCTCCGGCCTCCCAAACTTGCATATTACTTCTCTCCTTTTTTGAAAATAAAAAACGCCCCTGCAATATATGCAGGGACGAAAATAATCGCGGTACCACCCTAGCTTGTGAAATGTACGTATGACAATTAAAGGTATACATCGATTGATGAAAATAAAAAACGTCCCTGCAATATATGCAGGGACGAAAACATCGCGGTACCACCCTAAATTGTGAAATAAAAACATTTCACCACTTTGCAGAAATAACGGTCTGTAACCGTCTTTCACTACTCCAACTGTTTCGTAAAAGAAGCTCAAGGGGGTAATTCATACTTCGTTCTGTACTGATTCGCACCAACCACCAGCTCTCTGAAATCATGAAGCGAAATACTACTAAATCCTATCATCGCCGAATCATGTCGTGTTAGTAAATTTTTATCATATAAAATAGGAGGGTGTCAATAGTTATTTTTGAAGTTGTATGATATAGAAAAAGAGTACAAATTATATTTTTGTTCGTTATAATGAATGTAAGGAGGACAAAATATGAAAATAAAAATCATAATTATTTCAATGTTGTTCACAGTCATTGGTGGTGCTGGAATTTATACAGCATTTGCGTCATCTCCTAATTCAATAAAGAAAAGTGTTGAAAAGCCAAAAGAAACAGTAAGGCAAAATGAAGAAGAAAACATGCAAAAAACAGCAGATAAATTCGGGGTTTCTACAGAAGGAAAAACAAAAGAACAAATCCAAAAAGAAATAGGTGCAGTGCGTTATGAAAAGCGCCAAGAGCTTCTTCGGGAGCATGCAAAAGAGCTCGGAATTGAAATAGAAGGTAAAACGGATGAACAATTAATTCAAGAGATTGGGAAAATTCAGCACGGTAAATAAGGCGGCTTATCATAGGATAGGTCGTTCTTTTTTTTGAGAATATGATTCCATGAAAAAGAATTGACAGTATTTGTTTTGTAATGTTAACTTTAATTTAAAATGAGTTAACATTAGGGGTGATAGTCATGACTGTAAGGAGCATGGATCAAACTTTTACATATGAGGAACTAGCTCAAAAAAATAAAAATTATGTGTGGCATCCATTTACTCAAATGAAAGATTATTTGGAGGATGATCCTGTCATTATTGAACGAGGAGAAGGAAGAAAATTATATGATGTGAATGGGAAAGGCTATTGGGACGGTGTGTCTTCTATTTGGCTCAATGTTCATGGTCACCATGTTCAAGAGCTAGATGATGCGATTCGTGAGCAATTAAATAAAATTGCGCATTCTACATTGCTAGGTATTGCGAATGTACCAAGTATTTTATTAGCCGAAAAAATTATTGAAATTGTACCCAATGGACTGAAGAAAGTTTTTTACTCTGATTCCGGTGCAACATCAGTTGAAATTGCAATTAAAATGGCCTTTCAATATTGGCAGCATAAAGGAAAGTCTAAAAAGAAAAAATTTATTACGATGAAAGAAGCGTATCATGGTGACACAATAGGAGCTGTATCTGTCGGGGCCATTGATATGTTTCACCAAGCGTATAGTACGCTTTTATTTGATACGTTAAAAGTACCATATCCGTATACATATCGTTCTCCTTATGGAGAAGATGGGCAAATGATTGTGAAAAAGCATTTAGAAGAAATGGAAGATTTATTGCAAAGCAATCACGAAGAAGTAGCAGCTGTTATTGTCGAACCACTTGTCCAAGGAGCGAGCGGGATTATTACAATGCCAGATGGTTATTTAAAAGGATTAAGAGAGCTTTGCACAGCATACGATGTTCTTCTTATTACAGATGAAGTAGCAACTGGATTTGGCAGAACAGGCAAAATGTTTGCATGCGAGCATGAGGGAATCACACCAGATATTTTAACTGCTGGAAAAGGATTAACAGGAGGGTATTTACCGGTTGCAATTACCGTAACCACAGAAGAAATTTATCGTGCTTTTTTAGGTGATTATGAGGAACAAAAAACGTTTTTTCATGGTCATAGTTATACAGGAAATCCACTAGGATGTGCCGTAGCACTTGCAAATTTAAAATTATTTGAAACTACTAATCTTATAGAAGCTGTTAGTCATAAAGCAGAATATATCGCAAAACGCTTAGAAGTTTTGCGTGAGTTTAAGCATGCGGGAGATATTCGTCAGCGAGGCTTTATGATTGGCATTGAGCTTGTGCAAAATAAAGAAACGAAGGAGGCATATTCTTGGCAGGAACGAGTCGGTGTGAAGGTTTGCAAAAGAGCACGTGATTTAGGAATGATTCTTCGTCCGCTTGGGAATGTCATTGTCTTTATGCCGCCGCTTGCTTCTACGATAGAAGAACTTGATGATATGATTGCGATTTTACAGCAAGCCATTCAAGAGGTAACGGAGGGAGAATGATGAGTGGTTTCTTTGTAACAGCAACTGATACGGAAGTAGGAAAAACGGTTGTAACAGGTGCATTAGCAGGTGTACTTCGTGAGCGTGGATATAACATAGGTGTGTATAAACCATTGCAAAGCGGTCATCTTTCCTCCCATCCAGAAGGAGACGCCGCTCGGTTGAAAGCAGCTGCGGGTGTAACAATATCATGTGAAGAGATTTGCCCTTATTCAGTTGAAGAACCGCTTGCGCCTCGTCTAGCAATGAAGCGGGCAGAAAGGCAAGTATTATTATCAGATATTACAAGTCATTACGGAGAATTATCGAAACAATTTGACTCTTTGCTTGTGGAAGGCGCTGGCGGACTTGTAGTTCCATACACAGACGATGCTCTCGTTGTCGATTTTGCGAAACAACTGCAATTACCATTACTTATTGTAGCAAGACCAACACTTGGGACAGTGAATCATACTATTTTAACAGTTTCTTATGCAAAAGCACACGGCTTATCAATCGCAGGTATCATTTTATCTGGATGCAGAGAACATGAAAAAGAAAGAGTGCTAGAAAATAAAGAAATGATAGAAGAATTAAGCGGCGTGCCAGTTATTGGATTGCTGCCAGCGCTTCCTGAAAATTTTACGAGAAATGAACTATTACAAGCGGCAGAAGAGAGTATTGCTATCTCAAGGTTAGAGGAGTTTTTACGAAATGAATTCAGTGTGGGAAGCTCATTTTCAGTCTAAGTTATCGAGTCTTATAGAAACTTCACAGCACCGAAAATTGTTGGCGACGGAGCACGCCGAACAAGCGTGGCTCGTTCGAAATGGAAAGAGGTTATTAAATTTAGCTTCAAACAATTACTTAGGATTAGCTGGTGATGAACGATTAAAAGAGGCGGCAATGGAAGCGACAAAAAGGTATGGGACCGGAGCAACGGCATCTCGTCTTGTTGTAGGGAACTATCCGCTATATGAAGAAATTGAAGAGTGTATATGTGCTTGGAAAGAAACTGAAAAAGCGCTAATTGTGAATAGCGGTTATACAGCAAACGTCGGAGCAATTTCTTCACTTGTAAGTCGTCATGACGTCGTGTTTAGCGATAAGTTAAATCATGCAAGTATTGTAGATGGCATCGTATTAAGCGGTGCCGAGCATAAGCGCTATCGTCATAATGATTTAGAACATTTAGAGAAATTACTGAAATCTGCTAAGGTAGAAAAACGAAAACTTATTGTTACGGATACTATTTTTAGCATGGATGGAGATAGGGCTCACTTAGAAGATTTAGTGATGCTGAAAGAAAAATATGGAGCACTTCTTATGGTTGATGAGGCACATGCCGGTGGAATATATGGGGAAAACGGAGCGGGTCTTGCTCATGAGCATCCCCAATTAGCTAAATCGATAGATATTCATATAGGTACATTTAGTAAAGCGATGGGCTGTTATGGTGCGTATATTACCGGAAGTGCTGTTTGCACTGAGTATATGATCAATACGATGCGTAGTTTTATTTTTACAACTGCTTTACCTCCAGGAACGCTTGGAGCAATCGGGAAAGCAATTGAAATTGTAAGAAAAGATGAAGCAAATCGTCAAAGATTAATAGAAAATGGCCGATATTTTCGAACAACCCTACAAGAAGCTGGTTTTCATATTGGAGACAGCACCACGCATATTGTTCCTGTTATTGTAGGCTCTAATGAAGCAGTACTTCGTTTTAGTATGAAATTGCAAGAAGCAGGAATAGCAGCAATTGCTATTAGGCCACCTACTGTTCCGCAGTGTAGTTCTCGCATCCGCTTTGCCGTAACAGCGCATCATACGAATGATGATTTACAATGGGCAACGCAGCGGATTGTACAAATTGGAAAAAAAGAAGGAGTGATTTCATGACAGAGCCTAGTATTATGCTTATTCCAGGGTGGGGCATGGAAGAACCGGTTTGGGAAGCAGTCCTTCCGTATTTACATGATTTTCCCGTACATGTTGTTCATTGGCGTAATAGTGAAGAGGGGCATGAGTTGCAACGTCGAATTATAGAGGGAGCGCAAGGGAAAGAAGTAATTTTAGTTGGTTGGTCACTTGGGGCACTGGCCGCTCTTCAAGTGCATCATTTATTGCAAACGAAAGGGATTGTTTTACTAGGAGGAACAGCGAAATTTACAACAGATTCCGATTACGTATATGGTTGGAAAAACTCTTTCGTCGAACGAATGAACCGAAATCTTTTGAAACAAAAAAGTGATACGTTAAAAAGATTTTATGTGAGTATGTTTTCAAAGGCGGAGCAGGAAAATGGACAGGACATTGCATTTCTTAAAATAGCTGAACAATTCCAAGGTGATTCAATTCACTCTTTGCAATGTGGACTCCATTACTTAATAGAAACAGATGTTAGAGAACAGCTATTGCAAATAGATGTGCCAGTATTGCTTCTTCATGGAAAAGATGATGTTATTTGTCCTCTGTCTGCAGCGGAGTATATACAAGAAAAAATAAACGCATCACTCATAATTATAGAAGAAGCTGGACATGCACTTTGTTTCACACAAGCAAAGCGATGTGCAAAAGAAATTATACAGTTTGTAAAGGAGATATAGCGAAATGATTAACAAGGCGTTGTTACAAAAACGATTTAATCAAGCTGCTGTATCCTATGATCAATATGCAAATATTCAAAAACAGATGGCAGATCGGCTGCTTACTCATATGAAAGAACATTACGATGAAGCGGCACAAATTCATATTTTAGAGCTTGGCTGCGGCACAGGTTATGTAACAGAGCAACTGGCAGCATCTTTTCCCAAGGCAGCGATTACAGCTGTTGATTTTGCAGAAAGCATGATTACGAAAGCAAAAACAAGGTGTGATGTAGAGTCTGTTACATTTCAATGTGAGGACATTGAACGAATTACACTTCATGAACAATATGATGTAATTATCTCCAATGCAACATTTCAATGGTTAAATGATTTATCAGCTACATTAGTGAATCTATATAAAAATTTACGTGAAGATGGTGTGCTATTGTTTTCGACATTTGGAAATGAAACGTTTCATGAGCTTCATACATCATTTCAGCGTGCGAAAACAGCGTATGCAGTAGAAGATACAACAACTGTTGGACAAACTTTTTTTACAAGATTACAACTACAAGAATTATGTAAAAGAATAACAGGGGATATACATGTGGCTGAAACATGTTACATAGAAACATTTGCTACAGTTCGTGAATTTTTACAATCTATTCGTAAAGTTGGAGCAACGAATAGTAATGAAGGGTCTTATTGTCAAAGTCCTTCTATCTTTCGCAGTATGCTTCGCATATATGAACAAGATTTTACAGAAGGTGAACGAATTGCAGCAACATATCATGCTTTATTTTCTTATATGAAAAAAGAGGGGAAGAGAAGAAATGAAACATGTACAAACGAAAACAGATTGGAAGCAAATCGCATTTGAAGTATTAGAGGGAAGAGAGGTAACGAAAGAAGAGGCACTAAGTATTTTGCAAGCAAATGACGAAGAAATTTTAGAAATTATGAATGCGGCGTATGTGATTCGTCATCATTATTTCGGAAAAAAAGTAAAACTAAATATGATTATTAATACGAAGTCAGGCTTATGTCCAGAAGATTGTGGGTATTGTTCCCAATCAATCGTATCAGAAGCTCCGATTGATAAATATGCTTGGTTAACACAAGAGAAGATTGTAGAAGGTGCGCATGAAGCAATCAGGCGTAAGGCAGGTACATATTGTATCGTTGCTTCTGGTCGTCGCCCAACTAATAAAGAAGTAGAGCATGTTATTGGAGCTGTAAAAGAAATCCGCGAAACGACTGATTTGAAGATTTGTTGCTGTTTAGGATTTTTGAATGAAGATCAAGCGCAGCGCCTTGCAGAAGCTGGTGTACATCGTTACAATCATAATTTAAATACACATGTAGATAATTACGAAAGCATTTGTTCAACTCATACGTATGACGATCGTGTTGATACAGTTGAAAAAGCGAAGCATGCGGGTATATCACCGTGTTCTGGTGCTATTTTCGGAATGGGTGAAACGAAGGAACAACGCGTAGAGATTGCATTTGAATTAAATCGTTTAGATGCAGATTCTATACCATGTAACTTCCTTGTTGCTGTAAAAGGAACACCGTTAGAAGGACAAAAAGAATTAACACCAATGCAGTGCTTAAAAGTATTAGCAATGATGCGTTTTGTGAATCCGTCAAAAGAAATTCGTATTTCTGGCGGACGTGAAATCAATTTACGATTTGTTCAACCTCTTGGCTTATTTGCGGCAAACTCAATCTTCGTTGGCGATTATTTAACAACTGCTGGCCAAGAGCCAACAGCAGATTGGGGAATGATTGAAGATTTAGGGTTTGAAATTGAGGAATGTGCATTATAAAGTGAAACTTCCATCCGTGGGGGGCTTTATCCCCACGGATGGCTAGTTGAACCAATCGGGCTTTTATGGGCAGTTATCCCCCATCTATCTTCTTCGCTTCTCTCTCAATCTTGAGGTGGGGGTCTTACTGCCCGTTAATGCGGGATAAACCTAGTGATAACTTGAGAAGAAAGCTCTTCATGAAGGAGCTTTCTTTTTTTGTAAATAAAATGTAATAAAGCGTATATAAGTGTTGCGATTACTGGATTTGTAAAGAGATTACATAATATGTATTTGAATTTCCCATTCTGTAATTGTGCATAGTAAGAGAGAATTTAATCGTGATTTGGAGGATTCGCATGCATAGATATATATTAGCAGTTATGAGTTTTCTTATTTTATTAAAAGCGGTTAGTGCAGATCCAGTAAAAGCGGCTGAAAATCCTGAACAGAAAGATTTGCAAAAGAGGGTCGAACAGCATTTTCGACACCAAGCTGAGTACTTTGGAATCGAAACAGAAGGTAAAAAATTAAAAGAAGTGCGTCAAGAACTTCAAATTTTGCAAGAAGGACAGAGAGAAGGAAAAACAGAAAAATAAAAAGAGACCGAAGCCTCTTTTATTTTGTATTTGAAATGCAATCAGTTCATTCCGCTCAAACGTCTGGTAAGAAGTAAGAACAGGAAGAAAATCTAACCAGCCATAAGAGCTCGATTGGGTGGGCTAACCCCTTGTGAGAAAAAGTGTCTCACAAGAGGAAGTTTCACTTCATGCCCACTGGCGGGATAAGTTTGCCATCTCAATCGCTGCAACTGCAGATTCCCAGCCTTTATTTCCAGCCTTTGTACCAGCACGTTCAATCGCCTGTTCAATCGTTTCTGTTGTTAACACGCCAAAGATAACAGGAATTTCTGTTTGTAATGAAAGTGAAGCTACGCCTTTTGCTACTTCATTACAAACATAATCATAATGCGTTGTTGCGCCGCGTATCACTGTTCCAAGCGTAATAACAGCATCGTATTTTCCGCTGTTTGCCATTTTCTTGGCGATTAACGGAATTTCAAATGCACCAGGAACCCAAGCGACATCAATGTTATTTTCCTCTACCCCGTGACGCTTTAAACCATCTAATGCACCGCCTAATAGTTTACTTGTAATAAATTCGTTAAAACGCCCAACGACAATACCTACTTTTAATCCTGTACCAACTAAATGACCTTCAAATACCATCATGTATCTCTCCCTTAATTTATTTTAATTTTTCCAATATAGAAGTGACTGCTGTGAAAAGAAAAATAAGACCTGCTCTCGCTTTAAACCTTTGTTTTAAACTTTGTATGTGGCAGGAATAGGTCCTGGCCGCTTCTATGCATGACCAGATGCTCTCGCCCGCCCAAAAAGAAAGGTTTTGTAATGTCCGTTTTTCAAATTGTATATAAATACACTTTGATTTTTTAACAAACAAATTGCTCATATGCAGAATATAATATGCCGGCTACTTGTCTGCGCCTCTTGTTTTAAACCTGGCATGTGGCAGGAAAAGGCCCCAACCGCTCCTATGCGCGGCCAGACGCTCTCGCCCTCCCCTAAAAAAAGGGGGGTATGTCGTTTTTAAAATTTGTATTTATATAGTTATATATTATAAATTTAATAAATGACCTAATTTGGTTGATTTCGTTTGTAAATATGCTTTATTTTCTTCTTTTGCTGGCATTTGGAGCGGCACGCGTTCCACAACTTCTAAATCATAACCTTGTAAGCCTGCGATTTTTCGTGGGTTATTTGTTAAAAGGCGAAGCTGTTGTAACCCTAAATCCTTTAAAATTTGTGCGCCAATACCGTAATCACGAAGATCAGCTGCAAAGCCAAGTTTTTCATTTGCCTCTACAGTATCGTAACCTTCTTCCTGCAGTTTATATGCTCGTAATTTATTAAGCAGTCCAATGCCTCGTCCTTCTTGACGCATATATAGAAGAACTCCTTTTCCTTCTCGTTCAATTTGAGCGAGCGCTGCATGAAGCTGCGGGCCACAGTCGCAGCGGCAAGATCCAAATACATCGCCAGTTAAGCACTCGGAATGGACGCGCACAAGCACTGGTTGACCTGTAGAAACATCGCCTTTTATAAGAGCAATATGTTCTTGATTATCCAGAGAATTAGAATAGCCAATGGCCCTAAATGTACCAAAGTCGGTTGGTAATGTAATTTCGACTTCGCGTTGCACTAACGTTTCATGATGACGGCGGTACGCAATTAAGTCTTCAATTGTAATCATTTTTAGATTAAATTGCTTGGCAATTTCTAATAAATCAGGCACTCGTGCCATCGTGCCATCTTCATTTATAATTTCACAAATAACACCTGCTGGCTCTGCGCCGCATAATTTTGCTAAATCTACAGCAGCTTCTGTATGCCCAGCGCGGCGAAGAACACCCCCTGCTTTTGCGATTAAGGGGAAAATATGTCCAGGGCGTTTAAAATCACTTGCTTTCGCTGTAGGGTTTAATAGTTCGCGTACAGTTGTTGCACGTTCATGAGCGCTAATACCAGTTGTCGTTGAAATGTGATCAACACTAACTGTAAAAGCCGTACCATGTGAATCTGTATTTTGTGAAACCATTGGCTCTAACTCTAAACGATGGGCATATTCTTCTGTAACGGGAACACATACAAGACCGCGCCCATGTGTAATCATAAAATTGATTGTTTCTGGCGTAATATACTCGGCTAAAGAAATAAAATCCCCTTCATTTTCTCTATTTTCATCATCGCATACGATAACCGCTTTCCCTTGCTTTAAATCTTCTAGTGCTTCTTCAATTCGATGAAACATTTTATCTCCTCCTTTATAGGAACCCATTGTCTTGTAAAAAGCTTTCTGTAATTGAGCTCTTTTTTGATGTTGGTTGTGTAATAAAACGTTCAATATATTTTCCAATCATATCGCACTCAATGTTCACGATATCGCCAGCAATTTTTGTTCCGATTACTGACTGACTTAATGTGTGTGGAATGAGAGAGATTATGATGGAAGATTCGTCTATTCCGAAAATTGTAAGGCTTGTACCATCAATGGCAACAGACCCTTTTTGTAAACAATATCGAAGCAATTCATTTGGTAATTGTATTTTGTAATATACAGCGTTATGGCTTCGTTTTTTATCGATAATTGTTCCAGTGCCGTCAATGTGTCCTGTAACAAAATGCCCACCGAAGCGGCCGTTTGCACTCATAGCACGCTCTAAATTTACTTTTGAACCGCGGCTAAGTGACTGTAACGACGTTGCCCGCATCGTCTCGGGCATGACATCAACGGTAAAAGAATAGGGTGTAAAAGAAGTGACAGTTAAACATATCCCGTTTACAGCAATGCTGTCACCTAAGTTTACATCTACTAAAATGATCTGTGCTGAAATTGTCAGTTTCATAGCTTCGCCGGTTTGCTGCATATTAGCGATTGTTCCAAGTTCCTCAACAATTCCTGTAAACATAAGGTACCTCTTTTCTCGGAGTGGCAACTACTTTTATATCATCACCAATTTGTTCCATCGATTGAATGTGCAGCGTGAGTGCATCTTCCAGTTGTGTAAAACCATTTCCGCCAAAGCATGTTGGGGCTTCTTTACCACCAATTAGCTTTGGACTAATGTAAGTAATCAGTTCCTGAAAACAATTTGCTTCTAAGAAACTTGCATGAACTGTTTGTCCGCCTTCGACAAAGAGAGAAAGAATATTTTTTTCTCCGAGAAGATTGAGCAGTTCGTTTATTTCAATATGATTCGTCTTCATTTGCAATACAGATACCATACCTGATTGGAATTTTGCGATTTTCTCTTTTGAAACGTCATTTCCAACGATAAGCCATGTTGGAGCCTCGCCATCTGTAATTACGTGAGATGAAAGCGGGGTTCGTAAATGTGTATCAAGCACGATGCGAATCGGATTTTTTCCGCCATTTACAATCCGCGTTGTTAAATGCGGATTATCGGTAATAATTGTATTTACACCGACGAGAATGGCATCGTGTGTATGGCGATAACGGTGTACATCAGCACGTGATTCTTCACCTGTAATCCATTTACTTTCTCCTGTACGAGTAGCAATTTTTCCATCTAAACTCATGGCTGTTTTTAGCGTTACAAATGGGCGCTTTGCTTGCATGTAGTGAAAAAAGTAACAATTTAATTCTTTTGATTCTTTTTCTAATACACCAATTGTTACGTCAATTCCAGCTTCCTGTAATCGCTTGACACCTTGACCTGAAACGAGCGGGTTGCTATCGAGTACCGCAACAACAACTCGTTTTACATTCTTTGCTATGAGTAAGTCACAGCAAGGAGGTGTTTTTCCGTGATGACTGCACGGCTCTAGCGTTACATATACTGTTGCGCCGTGAGCATTTTCACCGGCCATGCGAAGAGCGTGAACTTCAGCGTGTTCAGTTCCTGCTCGCAAATGGGCCCCTACTCCAATGATATTCCCATCTTTTACAACAACAGCACCGACCATTGGATTAGGACTTGTTTGCCCAGCTGTATTTTTTGCTAATTGCAAAGCAAGTGCCATATATTCTTGATCTGTCATAAACTCACCTCTCCTAAAAAAATCAAAAAACCCCAAGGATTATAATCCTTGGGGTGAGAGAGACGATGTTTCTAGAAATATAAGAAGGATACGAGAGTATGCGAAAGAAACCTAGCATTGATCGATATGTTTGCACAGAAAAGAAGCCTAGCAAACATCTATTTTTTACATGCTAGTGTTATCGTATGATTTCAGCAAAAAAAAGAATGGTATACGAAAGACAACATATGTATGTTTAAAAATAAACAGTACATATGTGTATGCTGAAATAAACATAGTATCCTATTATACGTACTAGAAAACATATCCTTCTCCCATCCAGACTATACTGTCGGCCCTAGAGTTTCACTAGATCCACCGTTTTCAATTTGAAAACGGGTCACGGACTTAGAAGTGTGCACTTCATCACCGCCGGTTGGGAATTTCACCCGACCCCGAAGGATGCTGTTTGCTCACATTATAGCACAAAAAAGACAAAAGGCTATAAAAAAATATTTGAATGTGAAGAATTGTATGAAAATAAAGGGGAGCTTAAATCATGCATTAGCGAAGAGAATAAATTTGTTATACTAGTGTAGAAAAATTGTAACTACTCAGTCACTCTATGAAAAACCGATAGAAAAGCATTTTTTTTAGTGGTCGAGAGGGACTGGCTATGTATAGTAGCGGTCAGGGCCTTTTCCTGCCACGCGCAAAGTTTTAAAATAAAGAAAGGCAGCGAGGTGTAGGTCCATTTTTACTCCGCTATTCGTGGGAGTGTTACTGCCCGTAAAAGCCTGATTGGTGAGGGCTGATAATCAGTGGGGGATGAAGAAAACCCCCACTGATTAAAGTTTCACTTTATCTTTATGGCAGCAATTATAGGTAAGCGTATTTTCGCTGGAATTATACTCCTTACCAAACTTCTAAATGAAATGTATGGCTGAGTAGTTACGAAAAATTTTATATAGCGTCTAAAATGAGGTGAAAGTATGAAATATATTGCTGTAGGAGTAGGCGGTGTTATTGGAGCTTTAGCTCGCTATGGAGTAGGATTGCTTTTTGAAACAACATCTTTTACTGGTTTTCCATTCGCAACATGGTTAGCTAATATGAGTGGCAGTTTTTTATTAGCATTTTTAACGATGTCTATCTTTCGGATGAAACAAGTTTCGCCGCTTATGATAAGTGCTATTGGTACAGGGATAATTGGTTCATATACAACGTTTTCAACGTTTAGTGTGGACACGCTGAAGCTATTGCAGCATGAAGCGTTCAGGGTGGCTTTTTTATATGTGAGTGCGAGTATGATAGGGGGATTGCTTTTCTCTTTTGGCGGATTTTATGTTGGGAATATGCTATATGAACGCGGTGTGAGGAAAGAAGGAAACGTATGAATATTTTACTTGTCAGTATCGGTGGCTTTTTCGGTGCAATTGGCCGTTTTTTTATTAGTACGATAGCGAAAGAAAAATATGGGGATTCTTTTCCGTATGGAACATTTTTTATAAATATAATTGGTTCGTTTTTACTCGGTATATTATACGGTGCTGGAGTAGCTAAAATGTGGCTATTGTTATGCGGCACAGGATTTATGGGAGCATTTACGACGTTTTCGACATACCAACTTGAAATGGTACAATTTATACATAAACGAGAAGGGCAGAAAGCATTACTATATTTTGTTATGAGTTATGTAATAGGTATTGCCAGTGCTTTTGCTGGATTTTATATGGGAAGGATGTAAAAACACGCGCACATTTTCTTGTGCGCGTGTTTTTTTATTCCTTCGGTGCACGTACAACAGATTCAAATTTTCCTTTATGTGAACCATCGCAATACGGCATATTTTTGGATAACCCGCAACGGCATAGTGAAAATGCCGGCTTTGCTGGAAATATATTTCCTTCTGCATCGATTAGTTCCACATCCCCTGTAATGCGGAACGAACCATTATCATTTACTTTAATTTGTACTTTCCCCATTGTTACACCTCCTTACCAAACGCATATGTTTATCATATACTTACTAGAATGACTTGACAATGTTTAGAAACAATGCTTTTTGTGAGAAAATAGAAATGATATAATAAGTCATATACTAAAAATATATTAAGGTGAACATAAATATGAACAAACAATTACGTACATTACAAAACATTGCAACAGAGCGAACGTGGGTATCGTTTTTAAATGATAATCATCCGTACAGCTTACTTCATTGGTCAATTGCTGGTGTGCAACAAGAAGTGAAGGATGTATGGTTATTACAAGATGAAGTGACATTTCAAACAACAGAGTTTCCATCACTTGATGAAGCAGTAAAGTGGATTTCTGAAAATATGGATCAAGTTACAGATGTATTGGCGTAATACAAGCTCGCCATTGTGAATGTAATAAAATTTGTGCTGTTGGTTGAGATAAGAAAAAGGCTAATTCATTTGGAGATGAATTAGCCTTTTTGTATGTAATCATGTGGGGGATTTCATAGCCAGCAAAGACGACCTGAGTAAACAGAAAGGATCGTTTGAAATTATATTGTCATAGTAATATAGTGTGTTTTTATTATTTTGAGAGTAACTATATAAATACATTTTAGTTTTTCGACATATCAGTCTCTGCTCTGCAAAACATGACCTGCAATTGCTTTCTTCTTTTATTTTAACCTGTGTACGTGGCAGGAAAAGGAACTGATCGCTTCTATGCATGGCCAGATCCCCTTACCCATCTAAAAGGGAAAGGTTTTTTAATTTGTATTTATATAGTTACGTTAAATTGATAGCGATAAGGTATATCTGGTAATTAATTTAAATTTTTAACAAAGTGGTCCCTAAATTTTGAGTCATTCAAAATTTTTAATAGAAATTCATAGTAATGTTCATGCAGGTTCACATAATCAGTTTCAGTTAAGTTATTAAACATGAACACTATTTCTGTCATATTTCCATCTTTATCTTTTGCATAAAAGGAGTTTGTCAATAGAAATGCTGTTGAACCACCTTTTTGCCCTGCATGTATTAACCATTCCTTGCTATTAGGGTCCTCCATAAATGATTCGACAATCTTGTCTAACTCTTTTTGCACGTTCTGTGGAAAATAGTCTTTACGATTCAGTCGTTCCATCAATAGCAGATAGTCTTTTGCAGATGCGGCTGGTAAATTATCCGACCAAATTCTTTGAAATTTCATATCGCCAAGTAATGGAATATTAAGCTGTTTAAATTCAGTAGGATTTTTCATCCATTGGTGAATCTTAATAGATTCCCTAGAAAATTCTTGTTGTGACATAGCTTTCAGTTTTTTAAAGGTTTCGCCTTCGGTTAAGTTCTCTTCTTTTTTTAAATTGCCAGCAACGTATAAACCAGATACAAGGGGATATATTTCTTGATGGTGAGGCAATTGTAAATTTTTTATCGTTTGATTAATGTTTTCAAGACCTAATTTGTCTATTAAATAATCGGCATTTGCATTAGAACTAAACTGCAACATCCCTTTTGCAACTTGTTCTAACGTTACTTGATTATTTTGAATAAGGTTTTTTTCTTTTAAATAATGAATCCAATCTGGATGAGCAGAGCCATCTGTATCTTTCACATAATAAGCTTCTAAATCATTTAAAGGAATTTGTTGATCAGCTTTAATTGTTCCTTCTGCAGATTGTTTAGCAAATTCTACAGCAATCATTAGTTTCATCATGCTTGCTAAAGGGATTACCTCATCAGAATGTATATTAACTAGATCTTTTCCGTTTCTTTGTAGAATAAAAGATACATTTTTATCTGTCTTATGTGTCTTTAAATACTCCATAACAGGGTCATAATTTTCTTTTTGTTTATGTACAATAAAGAAAATGAAAATGATTAGTAATATAATTCCTAGTCTTTTAATGAGTTTCAACTCAACTTCTCCTTCTGTCTGTCTAATTATTTTGTAAACTTTTGTAATATAATTATATCATAAAATTACCTTTTATTACACGAGTTACCAATTTTGTTTTTCTGGAATGAAATTTTACATATCCAAACACCTCGAATGACGAGTAAAGCTGAAGTAATTATTGGTACAAATAAAGTGAAACTTCCATCAGTGGAGGTTTTTTTCATCCCCCACTGATGGTTAGTTGAACCAATCGGGCTTTTACGGGCAGTAAGACCCCCACCTATCTTCTTCGCTTCTCTCTCAATCTTGAGGTGGGGGTCTTACTGCCCGTTAATGCGGGATAAAATTTGTACCAGTACCATGGATTTAATTCCTAATGCATAAAAACATCCAATGTGTGCAACATACAATCGATAGAAACAGCAAAGAAGGTGGAAGTTGTTGTGGAAACGAATGGTCATAATAAGTGTTATTATTTCTTTTTGCATAGCTGGATGCAATAGGGAAGAGCAGGCTAATAAATCAAGTGTAAAAGGTATTTTATCCGATCATCAAATAGATTTTGTTATAAAAAATGTAAATCGTGTACCGCATTATGATGTATGGACTGCAAAAAATAATTACACGCTTCTTGTTGTAAACTTTTCTTTAAAGAACAGTAGAAACAAAAGTATTATTGTTAAGCCTTCTCAGTTTAATGTTATTTCGGAAACGGGAAAAATATATGGAGTTGTTCAAACGAAAAGGAATACAAGTGTATTGCATGATAGAAAGCTAAAATCATACGATTCATTGCAATCGAGCATTATATTTGAAATACCTAAAGAAGAGATGGCATCTGAATTATTATTTGCTCCTTCTTTTGCTAAAGATAAACCGATTGTTATTTCCTTAAAATAAAAACAGGCTTATGCGAGCCTGTTTTTTGTTTCGTTTACATATGCTGTTAAAAATTGATCAACTGCAGCTTCATATTCTTCTTTATTTTCTGCATACGAACAAGCATGAGCGCCTTTTTCGGCAATAAAGAGTTCTTTTGCTCCTTCTTTTGCTTCATACAATGATTGCGTCATATTGCATAAAATGTAATCATCATCTTTACTGTGGATGAATAATACAGGATTTTTAATGTTTTTCACACATTCAATTGGCGAAACTTCCCGAATCGTATAACCATCACGTACTTTTAAAAATGCATTGGCCATTGGTAAAAGTGGCCATTTTGGTAAATGAAACTCAACTTTTAAACGGTGATGAAGCTGTTCGTAAAAATCAGAGAACGGACAGTCAGCAATGTAAAAATCAGCACCGTCCTCAACCATACCTGCATATTGCAGGAGCGTTGCTGCTCCCATAGATTCACCATGAATACCAAGTGTAATATTTGAACCGAATCGTTGTTTGAGCCAATCCACTACCGTTTTTAAATCGTGTTTTTCGTAATAACCATAACTTGTTGTTTTGCCGCCTGTTTGGCCGTGGCGGCGATGATCATAAATAAACACGTTGAATCCTCTGTTTAAAAATAAATTTGCATACTTAATAGAATTTATTTTGTTGACGGTGACGCCGTGACAAAAAATCATGAACTTATTTGAATGGCTAACAGGAATATAGTAACCATGGATGTTATAACCAAATTGAGAAGAGAGGTATACTTCTTCTTTCTGTAGAGCTTCAAAATCCTCCAAGCGAAAATGTTGCTTTGTTTCACGTTCTAAAATTTCTTCTTCTGTTTTTTTCTTTAAATACATGACTTTATTCGTAAAGAACATGCCAATTCCAATAAGAGTACCGATTATCGATAGTAATGCTGTCCAAAACGCTTTCATATTCTATCCTCCATATAGTACATATGATAATTACATTGTATCATAACCATATGAAAAGGTGAGAGCAGCAAGGATGGTAGGAATTCACAATATAAAGGGGAAATATTGACTATGATAGAGATATAATCTTACTTAAAGTTAAGTTTGAAAAATTTTTTTGTAAGATTAATAAGGGATTTGACTAAGAAAAATATCTATGTTTTATAAATAGGAAGTTTTTTTATAACAAGAAATTATTGGGAAAAAATACACATAATAATTACGTAAAGGTATGGATTTGATAATTTCACAGACTAGTATAAATCATATATAATTATTCAAATGAGTAAAATAGGAAAAGGAGAGATGAAATGATATTTTTCTTTCAATTAGCAGTAATTTTGCTAAGTACAAAACTTGCAGGTGACTTAAGTGTCAGATTAGGGCAACCATCTGTACTTGGTAAGCTTATTGTTGGTATTATAATTGGTCCAGCGGTACTAGGATTAATTGATAATACGGATTTACTAAAGCAGTTAAGTGAGGTTGGGGTTATTCTCCTCATGTTTATGGCTGGATTAGAAACGGACTTAAAGGAACTGAATGAAAATCGCAATTCTTCTTTCGCAGTAGCAGTTGGTGGAATTATTTTGCCGTTTCTAGGCGGCTATGTTGCTGGTCTTATTATGGGAATGGAGCAAGCAAATGCAGTATTTTTAGGCTTACTTCTTTGTGCAACTAGCGTTAGCATCTCTGTGCAAACGCTTCGAGATTTAGGGAAAATGAAAACGCGCGAAAGTACAACAATGCTTGGCGCCGCTGTGTTTGATGATATCCTTGTTGTTATTTTACTTGCATTTGCAATGAGCTTCTTAGGTGCAGATGATGTGAATTTAACAATGGTTATTTTGAAAAAGGTTGTTTTCTTTGCAGCTATAATCTTAATCGGATGGAAAGGCGTTCCGATGATTATGCGCTGGCTTTCTCCGCTTCGCGTTTCAGAATCTATTATTAGCGCAGCCCTTATTATTTGTTTTTCTTTTGCTTATTTCGGAGAATTATTAGGAATAGCGGGAATTATCGGAGCGTTTGCGGCAGGGATTGCTATCTCTCAAACAGATTATAAACATGAAGTTGAGAAGAAAGTTGAACCAATTGCATATGCAATGTTTGTTCCTATTTTCTTTGTAAGTATTGGGATGAATATTACGTTTGCAGGAATTGGAGATCAAATTTGGTTTATTGCCATTTTAACAGTAATTGCTGTGTTAACAAAATTAATTGGTTGTGGTCTTGGAGCGCGGATGACGGGCTTTAATTTACAGTCTTCTACAATCATTGGTTCTGGAATGATTTCGCGTGGTGAAGTAGCACTAATTATTGCTGGGCAAGGTCTTACGTCAGGATTATTAGCAAAAGATTATTTTACAGCAATCGTTATTGTTGTTATTTTGACAACGATGATTACACCACCAATGTTGAAGAAAACATTTGCGATAAAAGACAAACAATTGAAAGAGGAAAGAAGTGCTCTGTAAGCACTTCTTTTTTATGTAACAATTTTCAGAAATATAAAACAATAACCTTGACGTGGTGGTCAATTTGTTTTACGTTAAAATTGTAAACCATTTCCATACTGAGGGGTGAAGATGTGGCAACGATACGTGATGTTGCAAAGTTGGCAGGAGTTTCAGTCGCGACAGTTTCACGAGTGTTAAATGAAAAAGGATATGTCCATGAAGATACGGTAAAACAAGTGAAGAGTGCAATTGAGGAGTTGCAATATAAACCAAATGCGGTAGCCAAAGCTTTATTTAAAAAGTCTTCCACCATGATTGCTTTACTTGTATCTGACTTACAAGACCCAGCATCCTTATCCTTTCTTACGGTTATTGAAGAAGAAGCTTATAAAGAAGGGTATCAAATCGTGATATGTAATGTGAAACGTAAGCGTGGTTACATGGATATATTGGAACAAAATAATATCGCTGGTATTCTTATGACACGTGATGTATATGAAGGATTACAAAAAGAAAGAGTATCAGTTCCATTTGTAATTGTAGATTCAATCGAGGAAATGGCTTCGCAGTACTATAATGGAGCAATGCGAGCTGTTTCGTTTCTAGAAGAGAAAGGATGTCACTTTCTTGCTTATATTCATGAAGAACCAAGTAATGAAGCGATAGAAGAACATTTCACTGGTTTTTTAGACGCGGTGTGGAAGAAAAAGATATCTTATCGAGTGATAGAAACGCATAGAAGAGAGACAGATTTAGAACAAATAGCTGCAGAGGTATTGAGAAAACATCCATATATAGATGGAATCGTTACTTGTAGTGATACCGTCGGAATTGGTTTTATCCGTGCTGCGCAAAAATTACATATCTCCATTCCAGAACGTTTACAGGTTATTGGTTTGAACGGAACTGTGCAAGGAGAGTGGTCTACGCCGTCTTTAACGACAATTGTGCAGCCGATAACAAGTATAGGGAAAGTTGCTATTCATAAATTAATCGCAAAAATAAAAAAAGCGGAATATAACCAAGATATAGAGAAGTTAGATTTCATTCTAATTGAGAGAGAATCAACCAAATGAAAAGGGCGTGAGAACACGCACCTTTTCTATTTCGCTACTTGTAGGCAGTAAGAGTTCGATTGATAGAAGTTTCACTTTGAACAAGAAACATGCTTCATGCAGTGCACAATCCTTTTTATAAAATATAGAAAAAGTCGAAGTATTCAAGGGTGCAGTAAGAAGTGTTCTTGTTTAATTTCGAGTAACGTTTCCGCAAAACGTTCATGTTCTTCAAAGTGTGGAGAATGGGCTGAGTTAGGAAACCAAATCATTTTTTTGATAGGCGCGTTCAGAACATCGCAATATTGTTGTACAAGTGCATAAGGTGTTTGATAGTCATAGCGTCCAGAGCAAAAATAGACAGGAAACGAGACGCTTGGAATTTGTGAAAAGAAATCAATTGTTAACATTTCTCTCCATAATTCTCCGGATTTTATATTTCCACTAAAAAATTTTATCCAATCTATCCATGAGTATTCAGATGAAGAAAATCCTTTTCGAATGAACGAAAAAAATGTCCCATTTTGAATAGCACCCCCAAAGATACCAAGCCATTTCCTTTGAATAAGTAATCGTTTTTTATCTAGAAATGGTGGTTTTCCAAGTTTTTTTAAAGAAGCGAGTGCCTGGTCATGTCCGTGCTGTTTTGCGGATTGAATTAAATGTTCAAAAAGTAATTTCTCGTTTTGTTTCATATGCACAATTTGACCAACTCCAATATAGGCTTCGATGGATTGGGGAGATTGCCGTGCAGCAGATAATCCAATGATACTCCCCCAGGAATGCCCAACAAGAAATAACTTCTTTTTTTGAAACTTGTTTAGAAGATAGTCAATTAGTTTATGTGTATCCAAAATAAATTGCTCAATTGTTAGCGGTTCTTTGAAATCTCTCCATGAAAAGGATTTTCCTGCTCCGCGTTGATCCCAGTTGACAACAATAAAATGTTTCTCAAGTTCTTCTTGGAAATGGCGTGTAAAGCCAATATGAGCCATTCCTGGTCCACCGTGTAAACATAATAAAAGCGGTTGTTTGAGATCTTGCCCACGAATGAGCAACGATTGTTTGCGATTGTTTATAAGAACATTTTCAATTGTAGCAATGCTATTTGAAATCAATTGCTTATTTTTATCGTAAAAAGAGGGAGTGCTGCTGCGACTGAACATGAGAGAGACCTCCTTTTGAGCGCAATATAGTGAACGGTGTCGTTTTTTTCATCATATACTAAATATACTAATAAGAAATCATTGTATCATAACATAATAACTTTATCCCGCACGAATGAGCAGTAAGATGCTTAAAGATAGAAGTTTCACGTTATGTTTAAGGGAGAGGAGGGAGGAGGTGGAGATTGGTGAAATTATTGATCGTTTAAATAATCATGAACCGATAGCAATTGTTGCGAAACGACTAGAAATGAGTCCATATACACTATCAAAAAAATTACGATTGCTCGGATATGAATATGATAATGAACAGAAAAAAAGGATGTTTGTTGGGAAGGGAGCAGAGCCTCGTCATTTACAATTAAAAGAAGCTGTGAGCATACAACAGGAAAAAATAGATTATCAACGTCTCATTTATGAGCAATTGCAAAATATTTATAAGTTGTTGCAAAAACAGGAGTATGGAATGTGTATTACTTCTATCCAACAAGGAGAGAAAAAAAAACGTACGTTTTCTCTTTCAAAGCAAATATTAGAACAGTTAGATTGTTTTTCTGTTAGAAATGGTGTGCACAAGTCAAAAATTGTTGAAATTGCGCTGGAAGAATATTTAAAAAGATATCGTGAAAAATAATAAAAGCGGGATTTCCCGCTTTTATTCCACTATATAAATCCATTTTCATTTTTCGACATATGAGTTGCTGCTATACAGAATGCATGTTCCCTTTGTTTTAAACCTCGCATGTGGCAAGAAAAGGTCCTGACCGCTTCTATGCACGGCCAGATGCTCTCGTCCTCCCTAAAAAGAAAGGGGTTTTTATGTCGCTTTTTAAAAATTTATATATTATAGGTAATAAGGTTTGAAAAAGACTCTAAATCTGTATTTTATAATGACTAATTTATTTTTTGAATACGACCATCAATTTTTGCTTCAATTGGTGATTTTGCTTGTTTCACATAATTTACTAGTACATCTAAATCATTCGGGCCTGCCTCTGCATTTTTTCCATTTCTAAATGAAACAAAACCGTCCCCGCCAGAAGCTAAAAAGGCATTTGCCACGACAGTATATGTTTGTGAATCAACGAGGGATTCACCGTTTGATAGGCGTACATCAACGACTTTTTCACCAACTGCTTTATTATCATCCCATTTATATGTGATGCCAGAAATTTGGAGCATACGTGTTTTATCTTTTTGCCACTGCTGATTTAAAATGTCACGAATATCTTTTCCAGTCAATGTTGACTTTATTAATTGATTGCCAAAAGGTTGAATGCCATATAATTCTCCCCACGTAATATCTCCTGCGTCTAAATCGTTGCGAATGCCGCCAGGATTCATAAGGGCAATTTGTCCATTCATCGCACTGCGCTGTGCATCAGCAATTAAGTTACCGAGCGTTGATTCTCCAGCAGGTGATTGTTTTCTGTCTAAAGCAGTTGCAGATTTGCCGACAACTTCATTTACAAGAGGAGCAACTTTTTCTTTATACTGTTCGACTTTTTTCTGAATTTGTGAATCTGGTTGTATGCCGTCGCGGAATGTTGGAACAATTTCAGCCTTTTTCTCTACAATATCTTTTGTTTTCTTGTCAATTTTTAAATCAACATCTGCGAAAGCAGCACCGTATGAATAGGCTTGTACAAGAAGTTTCCCATTTACAGTGCCATTTACATATGCGTGGTTATGCCCGCCAAAAATGACATCGACTTCTGAATCGGTATTTTGAGCTAAGCGAATGAGATCCCCATCTGTAATTCCTTTATCATCTGTTGTACCAGGATTGTGTGCTAGTACAACAATTGATTTTACGCCTAATCGTTTTAATTGCTCGGCAGATTTGTTAATTGCTTCTACTTCATCTGTGAACTGTACATTTTCAATCATTTTTGGCATAACGACGTTTGGCGTTTCTGTTGTGACAACACCAATAAAACCGACTGGAACACCTTGTACCATTTTAACTGTAAATGGTGGTAAGAATAAGCGTCCTGTTGTCTTATTATAGACGTTAGCTGCAACGTAAGGGAACTGAGCGCCTTTAAAGTTTCCTGTTTTCTCGTGATACCCACCGTAAATAAGGCGACGCATTTCATTTATACCTTCATCAAATTCATGGTTTCCAAGTGTACCAACATCAAAGCCAAGATCATTGAGGATCTCAATTGTTGGCTCATCTTGTAATAAAGCAGAAATTGGTGGACTTCCTCCAACTACATCTCCGGCATGAACAAGTAATGTATTTGGGTTTTGCTTTTCGCGATCACGCAAATATGTAGCTAAGTAATCGACACCACCCGCATCCTTATTGTTTATTTTTGTTACTGTGTTTAATTGACCGTGGAAGTCATTAATGCCCAGCATTTGAACATCAATGTAACGATTTTCTTGTGCTGGTGTAGAAGTTGGTGGTGCTGCAAAGACGCTTGAGAATGTAACTGTGCTTAAAACAGCAACTGCAGGTATAATTTTTTTCCACATGTTTTTGTTTCTCCCCTTTTATATAAATCTGACATCATACGACACAATTTTAATAGATTACGAGAAAACAATCTATAAAAAAATTGCTATTTTAAAAGAATTCACAAAAAAAACTTTTATTTTTATATAGAAAATAAATAATTAATTGAAAGCGGTTAACTCTATAAACCTATTTGGAGTGTTCAATATATATAAATCCAAATTAAAAACCTGACATAAACCCTTTTTCTTTTTAGATGGTCGAGAGCATCTGGCCATGCGTAGGAGCGGCCAGGGCCTTTTTCTTCCACGCGCGAAGTTCAAACAAAGAGAGAAAGAAAGTGGCAGGTTATTTTTTGTTCAGCATAGCGGCGACTTGTGTGTTGGAAAGTCAATTTGGATTTATATATATAAATCCAAATTGAAAATCTGACATAAACCCCTTTTCGTTTTAGATGGTCTCGCCCCTCCTAAAACGAAAAGAGGTTTTTATGTCGTTTTTCACCTCGCTTGTATATAGAGAAAGCTAGGATTTGTGTAGCAAAATAGCGAAACTGTCCTTTTGGTTGCTGCTAATTCACAATTTCTACTATAATAAAGAAAAAAGTAAAAGGTGATTTAATTATGGCAAAGAAAAAACAAAAGCGTACGCAGAACCAAACAGCAATGAAGATGGAAAAGGAAACAATAACAATTGGGGATCAATTGAACGAGGCTCTAATGAAGCAGCTAAAAAGTAAACAGAAAGTATTAAAAGAGCAAGAAGAGCAGAAAAAAGAAATTGAGTTAGAGAGAAAGCGTAAAGAGCAGCGTGAACGTGAAAAAAATAAATCATTTGAAGAATTATTAAGTGAAAGTAGTTTGTCATGGAAAGACTTTAAGTAAGAAACGAGTATAAGGGGGGATGGGCATGAGAAAAGTGGAAGTAGTACCCTATGAAAATCATTGGGCAGAAAAGTTTCAGAAAGAAGCGAAACGTTTAAAGGAAGCAATGCCAGAACATGTGAAAGTTCATCATATTGGCAGTACATCTGTGCCAGGATTAGCGGCAAAACCGATTATTGATATGATTATGGAAGTTACGAATATTGACAAAGTGGAGAGTTGGAATGATATCTTCCAAAAACTCGGTTATACATCAAAAGGTGAAAATGGTATTTCGGGACGGCGTTTCTACATACACGGTACAGAAGAAAAGCGAAGCTATCATTTACATGTATATGAAACAGGTAACCAAGAAATTATACGTCATCTCTCTTTTCGTGATTATATGATGGAGCATTGTGAAGAGGCAGAAGCATATGCAACGTTAAAGCAAGAGCTTGCGAAACAATTTACATATGATATCGAGCGATATATTGAAGGAAAAGATGCATTTGTTCGTGAGAGGGAGCAAAGAGCTATAGAGTGGATGAAGAACAAATAACGTGCCATATAGATGTGGCACGTTATTTTTATCATTGTTTTACGGAAGTAATAAAATTTTCCCTGTGCTTTTTCTACTTTCTAAATGATGGTGTGCTTTTGCACCTTCACTTAATGGAAATGTAGTTGGTTTAGATAACTTAATCTTTCCTTGTTGAATCCACGTGAATAGCTCGTTAGAACGAATAGCGCGTTCTTTCTGAGAAGTGAGTACATTCCATAAATCCCCACCAGTTAGCGTCTTAGATGTATCCATAAGCATGCGCGGGTCTACAGGCGCTGGATCGCCTCCTGCCATTCCGTAAAAAACAACGGTTCCTCCAATGCGTGTTGCTTCAAAGCTATCCGTCAACGTAGAACCAACAGATTCATATACGACATCTACACCTTTTCCGTTAGTCGTATGCATGATTTTCTGTTTCCAATCATCCTCATACAAAAAGGTCCAGTCTGCACCAACTGCTTCAGCAGTTTTTGCTTTTTGAATAGAAGAAGTAAGTGCAATCACTTTGCCACCTAATAACTTTATAATTTGTACAAGAAGTTGCCCAACACCACCGGCAGCAGCGTGTACGAGTACAATATCTCCTTCTTTTACCGCATAGCTATCGCGAGTTAAATAGTGAGCTGTTAAACCTTGTAGTAAAATAGAAGCAGCAGTTTCATGTGAAATATGATGAGGAAGTGGAATTGCTTTCTCTACTGGAACTGCTACAAGTTCTGCATTTGCATAAGGAACATCTGCAAATGCGATAGAGTCTCCTTGCTTTATTGTCGTAACATTATTTCCGACCATTTCTACAATTCCAGCACCTTCGTACCCTAAAATATATGGTGGTTTACCAGCAAGGTGATAATTACCTTTTCTTCTATAAACATCGGCAAAATTTAAGCCAATTGCTTTCATTTTTACAAGAATTTCATTAGGTCCGATAACAGGATTAGGGATTTCTTTATATTGTAATACTTCTGGTTCTCCAAATGTGTTAAATATAAGAGCTTTCATCTTTTTTCCTCTACTTTGTGTATTTTGTTTTACGCTTACACTGTAAGATAAAAGGATGAGGAAAGCAAGGGGTTACGTTTTGGAAAAAATGGGAAAGGGGCGAATCGCTTCTAGGTATGGCCAGGTGCTCTGGGGGTGGTTTGAAACAAAGTTGAATTGTATTATCGTAGGATGAAAGCTTTCATTTAATTTTGAGTGAGGTGGAGATTAATGATTTTAGATTTAAAAGGTGAATCCAAAATGGAGCCCATTGTAGGTATGCTTTATTCTGCTGTAGATGGTAATTATAAGCGATTAATATCTATTGTTGCAGATATGTCACAGGAGGAATTAGATTATAAGGGGCCAAATCAGAAATATAACAGTACAGCACAATTAATAAGGCATTTGGCATATGTAGACCTTAACTGGGTTTTTAGAATTAAGGGTGAGCCAGTACCGGAACTTCTTGAAGATAAGTACGGACCTATGTTAGATAAAAACAATGAAATCCCATTGATTTATGGAGTTTCTTTAGAAAGGATTCTTTCTGATTATGATGAGATATTTAACATGTTTAAGTCTATTTGCTTTCAGTTAACTGACAAACAATTGAATAAAATAGTTGATTATGAGAATGGAGCAACTGCAACTATCCGATGGGGCATTTGGCATATAGCAGATCATAATAGATATCACCAGGCTCACATTAATCAACTTCGCAAATGGTATAAAGAAGAGAAGGAAATAACGATAAAAAAAGAAGTCTACTAAAATAAGTGATGCGACATGTTATTCTGCTAACGTTCAAAACATGCTCTTAAAGTTTATCAATTTATCAACGGTTGTTAGTACATATTTGATCAAAGTAACATCTATATAAATTCATTTTAATTTTTCAACATCTTTGTCTAGCTCTGCCTCCTAGTCCTGTCGGCTCCACCTTTCTTTATGATCCAGCTCCAGCGGCTAGAACAGTCGGTGGCTTCGCGTCTTCCGCCGAGGCAAAAAGCGCCTCTATGTCAGAAGCTCCATCCCCCTCTTGTTCTGAGCGAGCCGCTTCCGCTTTTCTGTATAAGCCACTGCCATGCAGAACAAAAAGGAACTTGCACTTGTTTTTTCTCTTTTTTTTAACCTCGCATGTGGCAGAAAAAGGTCATGACCGCTTCTATGCATGGCCAGATGCTCTCGCCTCCCTAAAAAGAAAGAGGGTTTTTATGCCGTTTTTCAATTTATATATCTCCTTCTAATTTTTAACATAACAAAATTTTGTGAACAAATCGCTTTTCTTTTGACTTTTTATTTCTTTCTTGTTGAAATGAAGGAAAGGAGGATTTTTTTATGTATATCCCAACAACAACACTTCATAACGGCGTGAAAATGCCAATGCTCGGTTTAGGCGTATATAAAGCGAAAGAAGGAGAGGAAGTAAAACGAGCAGTGCAGACTGCTCTTGAGATCGGATATCGTTCTATTGATACAGCTGCCATTTATGAAAATGAAAGCGGTGTCGGAGAAGCGATTCGTGAATTTGGAATTGCTCGCGAAGAGTTGTTTATTACAACGAAAGTATGGAACGATGAACAAGGATATGAAACGACGCTGAAAGCTTTCGATACAAGTTTAAAGAAATTACAGATGGATTATGTTGATTTATATTTAATTCATTGGCCGATACGTGGGAAGTATGTAGATACATATCGTGCGCTTGAAAAATTGTATGAAGAAGGTAAAGTGCGTGCGATTGGTGTGTCAAACTTTCATATTCATCATTTAAAACATTTATTAGCAAACTGTCACATTAAGCCGATGGTGAATCAAGTCGAGCTCCATCCAATGTTAGCACAATTTGAGCTTCGTAATTTTTGTCAGCAAGAACAAATTCAAATGGAAGCATGGAGTCCGCTTATGCGAGGCGGAGAGGTGTTTGAACATCCTATTATTCAAGAAATTGCTAAGAAATATGGAAAAACACCTGCTCAAATTATTTTGCGCTGGGATATTCAAAGCGGCATTGTAACAATTCCGAAATCTGTTACACCATCTCGCATTGCAGAAAATTTTCATATTTTTGATTTTTCATTAACAGAAGAAGAAGTGCACCAAATTGATCAATTAGATTGTAATAAGCGTTCAGGAACCAATCCAGAGAAATATGATACGATGTAAAAAGCTACCGATTTTCGGTAGCTTTTTCAACGATGAGATTCATATGTATCCAATTTCAAGAGTGCTTGAATGTGTTTATATTGCTCGTCTGTCAATGCATGTGTAGTACCTGCTTTTACATTTTCGCGTAATTGGTCAATTGAGCTAGCGCCTGGAATAAGAGCTGCAATTGCTGAAGTATGCAGGCAATATTGGAGCGCGGTTTCTGTTAGAGAGCGCTCATCAGTTATTTCTTTTATACGAGATACAGCGTGTTTTACTTCATTAAAGTTGTAAGAGAGATAGCCTTTTTCTTTCACTTTAGCTAACTTTTGCTCATTGTTATTCGTTAATAAGCCTTTTGCAAGTGGGCCGCGGGCAATTACACTAATACGGTGTTCCTGTAAGAGCGGAAGCCATTCTTCAGGGCGGCGATTGAACATGTTATATTCCATTAAAACACTTACAATATTAGAGCGCTCTGCATATTGGCGAATGACATTAGGACGGATGGAAGAAATACCGTAATGACGAATGAATCCTTCTTGTTTTAGTTCTTCAAATGTTTCAATGACTTCGTCTACATTATCTTCAATTGTTCCGCCGTGCAGCTGATATAAATCGATATAATCCGTTTTTAATCGGCGTAGGCTTTCTTTTACTTCTTCTTTTATATATGTCTTAGAAGGATCCCAGGACCAACCATTTTTTTCTTCTGTCCAACGGTTCCCAACTTTTGTGGCAAGGACAACTTGCTCTCGTTTTCCTTGCAGTGCTTTTCCAACAAACTCTTCATTTAATCCGTAATTGTATAAATCAGCTGTATCCAAAAAATTAATGCCTAAATCTAACGCTTCATGAATGATTTGAATGGCCTCTGTTTCATTTGTTCCAAGTGACATGCATCCAAGTCCAATTTCACTTACATATAAATCTGAATTTCCCAATTGACGTGTTTTCATAATTCTCCTCCTTACTTTTATTGTACGAAAGCGTAAGGAGTTACACAAACACTTTACTTTTGTGTATTTGTAATCCAGTTATGAACAGTTTTATAACGTTGTTCATATTGTTTTAGCGTATGACGAATTTCCCAAGCTTTTCCGACTAACGTTACTCGATTTGGTAAAATATACACTTTCATTTTCGTTTCGCTCCTTTCGATGTGATAGAATGTATGAAGAAAGACTAGGAAATAGAACAGGGAGATGAAGTCTTGTGAGTAATCTTGAAGAAAGAACGGTTGCGACTGAGCCTATTTTTGATGGAAGAGTAATTAAAGTTCGTGTTGATGAAGTAGTATTGCCAAATGGTGAGACAAGTAAACGTGAAATTGTGAAGCATCCTGGTGCGGTAGCAATTATTGCAATTACAGATGATGAGAAAATTGTGTTAGTTGAACAGTACCGTAAAGCGATGGAAAAAGCGCTTGTAGAAATTCCTGCTGGAAAGTTGGAGCAGGGGGAAAAACCTGAAGTAACAGCAATTCGTGAATTAGAAGAGGAAACAGGGTACATATGTGAGAACATGGAGCTCATTACGTCATTCTACACTTCACCGGGGTTTGCAGATGAAATTGTGTACGTATATGAAGCGACTGGATTGAAGAAGAAGGAAAACAAAGCGGATCTTGATGAGGATGAGTTCGTCGAGTTAATGGAAGTATCATTAGAAGAAGCGCTGCAACTAATAAAAGAACAACGTATCCATGATGCAAAGACAATGTTTGCAATTCAATATTTACAATTAAAAAAATAAACACTCGCTTCATGCAAGTGTTTATTTTTTTAGAATGTAAAAATGACTAGATACTCATTTTATTGTATTTTTGCATATACACACGTATCACATAAACTACCATCAGGAGCAAGGAAATCATTTTCGAGCGTACCTTCTAGAATAAATTCTAGGCGTTCTGCAACTAATCGTGCATTTGTATTATTCGCATCACAGCGAATTTCAAGACGTTTTGCTCCAAGTTTATCGAAAGCGAATTGAACAGCTCCTTTTAATGCTTCTGTCATATATCCTTGTTTTGTATAAGAGCTATGAAGCCAAAAGTTAATCGAAAACTTTGGAATATCCCAATTTTCTGGGTGAAGAGTGAGTGCACCGATGAAAGTACCCGATGTTTTATCGTATAGATGAAACGGTAATGTTTCACGAAGTAAAAACTTTCCATGTGCTTCTCTAACTGCTGACTCTGCACTTTCTTCAGTTTCATGTGTAATAGCCATCCATGGCTGTAAGTCTTCTAAAGAAGATTGAATTGCTTCGTAAACTTCCGCCCCATCACCTGGGAATGGTTTCCGCACTTGTAAGCGCTCAGTTTGAAATAATGTTGGAAAATCTAATAATAGTTGTTTCAAACGAAATCCCTCCTATTCTCTTCTTTTAAGTTTAGCAAAGTGACGTGGAATTTCAATGCTAATTCGTCATACTTTTTTCTTTCTCTCATACATTCTAGTAAGAGGAAGAACGGAGGGACATAATATGCTAAGGAAATCATCTTGGCAAGATCGTGTAACATATCATGTACAAGAACACGCTTCATTATATGTATTTGTAGCTGTCCTTTTATTAATGGGAGTTATTTTTGGAGCAATTCTTGTGAATAGTTTACAAGTAAGTCAAAAGCAAGATTTGTACTTTTATTTGAGTCGTTTTTTTGGACAAGTTTCCAAAGGGCAATTTGCAAATGCGGGTGAGATGTTTCGAGAAAGTTACTTATCGCAACTGAAATACATTGGCTTTATTTGGATTTTAGGTATTTCCATCATTGGTTTACCACTTATTTTTATTTTATTATTTTTAAAAGGAGTCGTTGTTGGATTTACAGTAGGTTTTTTAGTAAGTCAACTTGGATGGAACGGCTTATTATTAGCATTTGTAGCTGTACTTCCCCAAAATTTAATTATCATACCAACGTTTCTTATTATGACGACGATTGCAGCTAGTTTTTCGCTGCGTATGATTCGTCATCAATTTATTCGCAAAGTAAATGAGCCATTGTTACCACTTTTTATGCGCTACACTTGCTTTTTTCTTATTATCGGTGCGGTGTTAGCGGCTTCTTCGGGAATTGAGGCATATTTATCGCCAAATTTTATGAAACAAGTCATGGATACTATTAATAAAAAGTAATTATACTTTGAGAATTACTATCAAGTAATTTTGATTATTTTTCTTTTGACAGTTGCCCTTCTTCTGATATAATGGGGTAAGAGTGGCGAGGGAGGGAGTAGTACCGAATGGAAGAAAGAATTGATCGAATTAAGAAGCAGTTACATGCAGCGAGTTATAAATTAACACCACAACGTGAAGCTACGGTTCGCGTGCTGCTAGAAAATGAAGAAGACCATTTAAGCGCAGAAGATGTTTACCTCCTTGTAAAAGAAAAGTCGCCAGAGATCGGACTTGCAACCGTCTATCGGACTTTGGAATTATTATCCGAGTTAAAGATTGTCGACAAGATTAATTTCGGTGACGGTGTTTCGCGCTATGACTTACGCCAAGAAGGAGCATCACGTTTTCATCATCATTTAATTTGTACGGAGTGCGGTGCAGTAGAAGAAATTCAAGAAGATTTACTTGGCGAAGTAGAAAAAAGAGTAGAACAAGAGTGGCGCTTTAAAGTAAAAGACCATCGTTTAACGTTTCACGGTATTTGTGAAAATTGTCAAGAAAAATTAACAGAAGAAAATTAACCTTTTCCTATTTAATTAGGAAGAGGTTTTTTGTTCATAATTAGGTATAAATGATGAAAAGCTTGGCATATGTTGTAATAACATATATTTTGGAGGAATTTACAATGCGCCGAGCAATGAAAATTATTTTTGATGGTATGAAAGTATTTTTATTGTTTACCAGTTGTACCATTTTGTTTTATTTCGCTATACTATGGATAAATGAAGAATATGAAAGTTACCATCGTTATGAAAAACCGAAAGAAGAAATGGTAGAAAAAGTATCCGGAACAGAAGAACCTGCGAAAGATGCTTTCGTAAACAGAATGATTTTTTTCTATGAAAATGGGGAGTAGAGAAGATTGGAAGATCAATTACAAGACTTTATTCATTATATGGTTGTTGAAAAAGGATTAGCTAAAAATACAGTTGTATCATATGAACGTGATCTAAAAAGTTATATGAAGTATTTACAAAAAGTAGAGGAGATTACATCTTTTCATGATGTGACACGCATGCATATTGTTAATTTTTTACACCATCTAAAAGAGAATGATAAATCTTCGAAAACGATGGCGCGTCACATTGCATCTGTACGATCGTTTCATCAATTTTTATTACGTGAACGTGTTGTAGAACATGACCCATCTGTACATATTGAAACGCCTCAAGCTGAGCGTAAATTACCGAAAGTGTTATCCATTGATGAGGTAGAAGCGTTATTACAAACGCCAAAAGGAACAAGTGCCTTCGGAATTCGTGATAAGGCTATGCTGGAGTTATTATATGCAACAGGATTACGTGTTTCTGAATTAATTGAATTAAACTTAGCTGATGTACATTTAACGATGGGTTTTGTTCGTTGCATTGGAAAGGGAAATAAAGAGAGAATTATCCCTCTTGGCAGCTTAGCGGCCGAAGCGATCCAACATTATATTGAAAAAGGAAGACCGGAACTGTTAGGAAAGAAGACCGCTGAAGCACTCTTTTTAAATCATCATGGAAATCGTTTATCTCGCCAAGGGTTTTGGAAAATTTTAAAGAGACTTGCAAAAGAAGCAAATATTCAAAAAGAACTTACACCGCATACGTTACGTCATTCTTTTGCAACGCATTTATTAGAGAATGGGGCGGATTTAAGGGCGGTACAAGAGATGCTTGGTCATGCTGATATTTCAACAACGCAAATTTATACGCATGTTTCAAAAACTAGATTAAAAGATGTATATAACCAGTTCCATCCAAGGGCATGAATTTTCATGTCCTTTTGCTATTATGGTGAAAAAACTTCACAAAAACTTCACAAACATTTCGTACATTGTTTTCAGCAGAAGGCTAGAATATGAACGTATATTTCCTCTATACTATATAGGACGAAGGAGGAAGTTATAATGAAGAAACTTTTAATTACATTATTTATCACTATACTAGCATTAGCTGGTTGTAATACGAAATCAGACGAGAAAGCGAAAAAGGATAAGCCGCTTGAAGAAGTAAAAGTAGAAGTAAAAACAAATCCTGAAACAATCAAGCCAAATGAAAAAGTGGAAGTTCAAGCAATTGTTACACAAGGGAAAGAAAAAGTAACAGATGCAGATGATGTGAAATTTGAAATTTGGAAAGATGGCGAAGAGAAAAAAGAAATGGTAAATGCGAAGCATAAAGGAAACGGCGTTTATACAATCGATAAAACATTCCCATCTGACGGTGTTTATCATATTATTGCACATACAAATGCACGTGATATGCATGTGATGCCAGAAGTAAAAGTAGCTGTTGGAAATGCAAAAGTAACAGAAGAAAAGAAAGCTCATGATAGTCATGGGGCAGGTCATGGTGATCATAAAAGTGAGACAATGATTCATCTTATGGCAGATGGTGTAAAAGCAAATACAGAATCTACAATGAAAGTACACTTAAAACAAAAAGAAGAAACATTAACTGGTGCGGAAGTTCAACTTGAAATTTGGAAAGATGGTGCAGATAAGCACGAGTTTGTTCCAGCAAAAGAAGGTAACAAAGGTGAATATACAAGCGCTCATACATTTAAAGAAGCAGGCACATATAAAGTGAAGGTTCATGTACGAAAAGGTGATCTTCATGATCATAAAGAAGAAACGGTTGAAGTGAAATAAGGAACAGCTCTTTGAGAGAGCTGTTTTTATTTATTATTGGTAACTATTCAGTCACTCTATGAAAAAACGATAGAAAAGCATTTTTTTAAATGGTCGAGAGGGACTGGCTATGTATAGTAGCGGTCAGTGCCTTTTCCTGCCACGCGCAAAGTTTTAAAACAAAGAAAGGCAGCGAGGTGTAGGTCCATTTTTATCTTCATGGCAGCAATTATAGGTTAGCGTATTTTCGCTGGAATTATACTCCTTACCAAACTTCCAAATGAAATGTATGGCTGAGCAGTTACTATTATTAATATATATGCCAATTAAAAAATAAGAAAAGTCTTTCTTTTTCGGTGGGCGAGAGGATCTGGCCATGCATAGAAGCGGTCAGGACCTTTTCCTGCCACATGCAAGAATTAAAACAAAGAGAGAAAACGAATGCAGATCACGTGTTGTTCTGCATAGCAGCGACTGATATGTTAAAAAATCAAAATGGATTTATATATTGGTTTTATTAGCACTTCTGTGCAGAATAGATTACAATGAAAATGTGTAGAAAATATGAAATGTGATAAAAATTCCTTAAAAAGAAAGCGTGAACATGTTATGATAGCTGTGGGAGATGTCTGACATCTGACTTAGAAGAAGAAGGAAGTTTTTACAGCAATTTGAACATACTACATTAGTAGCATATATAGGAGGTTACAGTTGTGAGCAAATATAAACGTATTTTCCTTATCGTAATGGACTCCGTAGGAATTGGAGAAGCACCAGATGCTGAGAAATATGGTGATAAAGGGTCTGACACATTAGGTCATATTGCAGAGCATATGAATGGATTACAGATGCCAAACATGATGAATTTAGGTCTTGGTAATATCCGTGAAATGAAAGGGATTTCAAAAGTAGAGAAGCCGCTTGCATATTATACAAGAATGCAAGAAAAATCTATGGGTAAAGATACAATGACAGGACACTGGGAAATTATGGGTCTCTACATTGACACGCCATTCCAAGTGTTCCCAGAAGGATTCCCAAAAGAATTGCTGGACGAGCTAGAAGCGAGAACAGGGCGTAAAATCATTGGGAATAAACCAGCTTCTGGAACAGGAATTCTAGATGAGCTTGGACAGGAGCATATGGAAACAGGTGCATTAATTGTGTATACATCTGCTGATAGCGTACTGCAAATTGCTGCTCATGAAGAAGTTGTACCACTTGAAGAATTGTATAACATTTGTAAAATTGCACGTGAGTTAACACTCGATGAAAAATATATGGTTGGTCGTGTTATTGCTCGTCCATTCGTTGGGGAGCCAGGAAACTTTACACGTACACCGAACCGTCATGACTACGCTTTAAAACCATTTGGTCGTACAGTTATGAACGAATTAAAAGATTCCAATTATGATGTAATTGCAATCGGTAAAATCTCTGATATTTATGATGGAGAAGGCGTAACAGAGTCACTTCGTACAAAATCCAACATGGATGGTATGGATAAGCTTGCAGATACAGTGAATATGGACTTTACAGGTTTAAGCTTTGTAAATCTTGTTGACTTTGATGCATTATTCGGTCATCGCCGTGATCCTCAAGGCTATGGAGAAGCACTGCAAGAATATGATGCACGTCTTCCTGAAGTACTTGAGAAGTTAAAAGAAGACGACTTATTACTTATCACAGCTGACCATGGTAATGACCCAATTCACTACGGTACAGACCATACGCGTGAATATGTACCATTATTAGCGTATAGCCCAAGTATGAAAAATGGTGGACAAGAATTGCCACTTCGTCAAACATTTGCTGATATCGGTGCAACAGTTGCAGAAAACTTTAATGTAACAATGCCAAAATACGGAAAAAGCTTCTTAAACGAGCTAGGTAAATAGGAGGAATATAAAATGAATCGTGAATTAATTTCAAAATCTGCATCATATTTAAAAGGTAAATTTCAAGAAACACCAACAGTAGGACTAATCCTTGGTTCAGGTTTAGGTGTATTAGCTGATGAAATCGAAAATGCAGTAGCTGTACCTTATAATGAAATTCCTGAGTTTCCTGTATCTACAGTTGAAGGTCATGCTGGTCAATTAGTATTCGGTACACTTCAAGGAGTGACAGTTGTAGCAATGCAAGGTCGTTTCCATTACTATGAAGGATACGATATGCAAAAAGTAACATTCCCAGTTCGTGTTATGAAAGAATTAGGTGTAGAAACAGTTGTTGTTACTAACGCAGCTGGTGGTGTAAATACATCATATGAGCCAGGCGATTTAATGCTAATTTCAGATCACATTAATTTCATGGGCTACAATCCATTAATCGGACCAAATGATTCTGAAATGGGTGTACGTTTCCCTGATATGTCTGAATCGTATAGTAAAGATCTTCGTGCAATGGCGAAACAAGTTGCAGCTGATTTAAATATTAAAGTACAAGAAGGCGTATACGCTGGGATGACAGGTCCTGTATACGAAACACCTGCAGAAATTCGTATGATCCGTACAGTTGGCGGCGATGCAGTTGGAATGTCAACTGTACCAGAAGTTATTGTAGCGCGTCATGCTGGTATGAAAGTACTTGGTATTTCTTGTATTTCAAATATGGCAGCGGGTATTTTAGATCAGCCGCTTAATCATGAGGAAGTAATTGAAACAACAGAGCGTGTAAAAGCAAACTTCTTAGCACTTGTAAAAGAAATTGTAAAACAAATGAAGGGATGAGTTTACAATGAGAATGGTGGACCTAATTGCGAAAAAGCGTGATGGCAAAGCATTAACGACAGAAGAAATTAATTTTATCATTGAAGGGTACACAAATGGTGATATTCCAGATTACCAAATGAGTTCACTTGCAATGGCAATTTTCTTCCAAGATATGAATGAGCAGGAACGTGCTGATTTAACGATGGCAATGGTAAATAGTGGAGATACAATTGATTTATCAGCAATTGAAGGCGTAAAAGTAGATAAGCATTCAACAGGTGGTGTTGGTGATACAACTACACTTGTATTAGGTCCATTAGTAGCTGCTTTAGGTGTACCAGTTGCGAAAATGTCTGGTCGTGGTCTTGGACATACAGGTGGTACAATTGATAAACTAGAAGCGGTTCCAGGATTCCATGTAGAAATTGAAAACGAGGAATTTATTCGTCTTGTAAATGAAAACAAAATTGCTGTTATTGGGCAAAGCGGGAATTTAACACCTGCTGACAAAAAGTTATATGCACTTCGTGACGTGACGGCAACGGTAAACTCTATCCCGTTAATTGCCAGCTCTATTATGAGTAAAAAAATTGCAGCTGGTGCGGATGCAATCGTTCTTGATGTAAAAACAGGTGCGGGTGCATTTATGAAAACGGATGAGGATGCGAAGCAATTAGCA
Source organism: Bacillus sp. 103mf (assembly GCF_900116295.1). Classification (GTDB taxonomy): domain Bacteria; phylum Bacillota; class Bacilli; order Bacillales; family Bacillaceae_G; genus Bacillus_A; species Bacillus_A bruguierae. The sequence continues at coordinate 683,270 of NZ_FPAF01000001.1, read as the reverse complement.
GAAGCGATGGTTCGTATTGGTAACAATGTTGGACGTAAAACAATGGCTGTTATCTCTGATATGAGTCAGCCGCTTGGTGAGGCAATCGGTAACGCTCTAGAAGTGAAGGAAGCGATTGATACATTGCAAGGAAAAGGACCAAAAGATTTAGAAGAGTTATGTTTAACACTTGGAAGTCAAATGGTCTACTTAGCTGGACAAGCTTCTTCTTTAGAGGATGCACGTGAAAAGCTAATTGAAGTGATGAACAATGGCAAGGCACTAGAAGCGTTTAAAACGTTCTTAGCAGCACAAGGCGGCGATGCATCTGTTGTTGATGATCCAGCGAAACTTCCGCAAGCACAATATATGATTGAAGTAGAAGCAAAAGAAGATGGCTATGTATCTGAAATTGTAGCAGATGAAATTGGTACAGCAGCGATGCTTCTTGGTGCAGGACGAGCAACGAAAGAATCTGAAATCGATTTAGCAGTTGGTCTAATGCTTCGTAAAAAAGTTGGCGATAGCGTGAAGAAGGGTGAATCACTTGTAACGATTTACGCAAACCGTGAAAATGTAGAAGATGTAAAACAAAAAATTTACGAAAACATGAAAGTGTCTTCGGAGCACGTAGATGCACCGAAGTTAGTACACGGCATCGTAAAAAAATAAAGTGACAATTTGTTCACAAATTGTGAGATAAAAAGGCTAAGGAGTTTTCTCCTTAGCTTTTTTTGCATATAATAATAATGGGTGAAATTATGATAAGAATTTGTGCAGTAACAAAGGAAAATGAAGTATTATATGACGTATCATTAGAAGAAACGAAGCGAGAAGATATCGTATGGTTTTGGTTAGACTTATGTAAACCGACGAAAGAAGAGTATACATATATTTTACAAGATTATTTTAAATTCCATCCCCTTGCGATTGAAGATTGTTTAGAGTACGTACAGAGGCCGAAAGTTGACTTTTATGAAGGGTATAATTTTTTAGTTCTTCATGCTTTTAGTGAAGAGGGACTAGAGCCTCATGAAATTGATTTATTTGTTAGTGATCATTTTGTTGTATCTTTTCACTTTTCGCATAATAAGGCGATTGAACGGGCGTGGAATAAACTGGGAGAAAAACAGCGCATAAAGAGAAGTACCCTTCATGTGACCCATATGATTATTGACCAAATTGTCGATGATTATTTTGCTCCTGTATATTATATTGAAGATCATTTAAATGCAATTGATGATAATTTAACGGGAGATACAGCCGGTGTTGTATTAGAAGAGGTATTTGATATTCGTTCTGATTTATCAAAATTACGACGAACAATTGTACCGATGCGCGATTTACTGTATCGTATTTTGAATTCAACGCGCTTTTATGGTGTCAATGAACATGAAATTTATTTTAAAGATATTCACGATCATCTTTTAAAGCTTGCCGAAATGATTGAAGCAAGCCGAGAGCTGACAGCTGATATTCGCGATAGTTACTTTTCGCTCAACTCTCATCATATGAATAACATTATGAAAACATTAACGGTTTTTTCAACCATTTTTATGCCATTAACATTTATTGTTGGTGTATATGGAATGAACTTTGATAATATGCCAGAGTTAAAGTGGGAGTATGGCTATTATATTTGTTTAGCCATAATGGCCTTTATCGGTGGAGGCATGATGGTCTGGTTTTATAAGAAGGGCTGGTTTAAATAAAGTGAAACTTCCATCAGTGGGGGTTTTATTGCCCGCGAATGGAGGAATAATAAAAACGCCGGGAATTCCCGGCGTTTTTATTTAGCCAATGGCATGTAACACAAACATGGCTAAGAAGAGACATGTGATAACATAAAGCGGTTTTGCAACTTGTTTATGTTTACCAAGTGCTACTTTTAAGATTGGATATGCAATGAATCCAAAAGCGATACCATCAGCAATGCTATATGTGAGCGGAATCATAACGATGATTAAAAACGCTGGAAATCCTTCTGAAAAATCGTTCAGAGGAATTTGTTGAATGTTTGTAATCATTAAACCGCCAATAATAATTAAAATTGGAGCGATTGCGCTATCTGGAATCAATTTTACAAACGGAAGTGCAAATAATGAGGCAAAGAATAATCCACCAGTGACGATAGACGTCAGACCTGTCTTGCCGCCCGCTGTAATACCAGCAGCACTTTCCACTGTAGAAACAGTTGGACTCGTGCCGAATAGACCGCACGTCATCGCTGAAATTGCATTTGCTTGATAAGCACGAGGGAATTTACGCTGATCTTCTAATAAACCGTGCAAAAGTCCCATGTTTTCAAAAATGAGTACCATACTCAATGAGAACGTTGCGATTAAAAATGGTAAAGAAGTCAGTTTCCCAAACGACATTGCTCCAAAAACATCACCATAGTTAGCAAAGGAGAATGAACTATTACCAACTTGACTTGTATCAACAACACCAAATAACCAGGAGATACCGGTTCCGATTGCGATTGTCCATAAAAAATTTCCACGTACGTTACGAATAAATAAAACTAATGCAACAATAAGAGTAAGCAGTGTTGCTAGAACAACTGGACTACTTAATTTTCCTAATGCAACAGCAGTATTTGAATTTGCAACGACAAGACCGCCTTTTTGTAAGCCGATAAATGCTAAAAAGAGTCCGATACCGACAGTAATGGCTTCTTTTAATGACGTTGGAATTGCGGCAGAAAGTGTGCGAGCAATTGGTGTAAAGGCGGCAATTGCAAAAATAATACCAGCGATAAATACTGCTGCTAATGCTTCTTGCCAAGTTAAACCAAGTGTATGCACAGCCGTGTACGTAAAGAACGCATTTACTCCCATACCTGGTACAAGAATCGCCGGTGCATTTGCCCAAAATGCCATTAATAGACATCCGACAAATGAGCTGAATACTGTTGCTAAAATTCCTGCTTCAAGAGGAATGCCAGCATCTGATAAAATCGATGCATTCACAATCATAATATAAACAATCGTGAAAAATGATGTTACACCAGCCAGTATTTCTTGTTTTGGTGATGTTTGATGTAAATTTAATTTAAATGTTTTTTCGAGAATTCCTTTCATGTTAAACCTTCTTTTTCATATCCCTCTCCCACCCGTGATATCCCTATGTAAGGCCCACCGTCTATTATTATAGCAAAACAATAGTTTTTTACAACAATAAAATGAGAACGGTTTCTTTTTTACTAGATATACAATTACATATAAGTAAAAACAGCACGTACAGTTGAAATGATTTCCATTTCTCCTGATTGAATAGGAGGAGCGCCGCCATGAACAGCAGAATGAGCAACAAATTCCCGCGGCATCTGAGAAGACTCTTCAACGACAGAATTAGGAACTGGATTTATATTTAGATTATATGTACTAGCGATTGTCCTTGCTTTTTCTTGAGCGTTTTGCACAGCGAGTACTAATGCTTGTTTATAGTAAGCATTTGGCCCTGAAACACGAAATACAAGTCCTCTGGCGACATTTGCTCCGTTTGCTACAGCTGCTTCATATACTTCGCCTGCTTTTTGTACATTGAGCACAATAATTTCATATAAATGATCAACTTGATAACCCCGTAGGGTAGGCTTTTCGTTCACGTGTTCATATTGTGGTGTAATGGTGTAAGAAAGTGTTTTAATATTTTGCTCTGTAATTCCAAGTTGCTTTAAAGAAGCAAGTAAATTAGTAGAAAGAGCAGCATTTTCTGCTTGTGCTTGTTTTAGATTTAGATCTTCAGTCCGAACACCAATTGTTAAGACGACAACATCCGGTTTTGCTTTCACGACACCTTCACCTTGTACAGTAATCGTTGCCTCTTTGCCGTTACGTAATTCATATGAATATGGGGGCATGCCCATTTGCATGATTGTTCACCTTCCTTTCTTTATGTATATGAAAGAAGGGAGTCCATTTTTTCCTTAAATTTAGAAATATAAAGTGAAACTTTCATCAGTGGGGGGCTTCATCCCCCACCTATCTTTCGCGCTTTTCTCTGAATCTTGAGGTGGGGGACTTACTGCCTGTTAATGCGGGATAGCAGAAAATCTAAGTAGAAAGAAAATATATACAATTAAGGTATTCATGCATTATAATATGTGTAAATATTATAAAAAAGGGTCGAGAACAGTGAACGAAAAACGAGAAGCGCTTATTTTAAACTTATCTACTTCCTTTCGGAGAATGCTTCGGTTATTGCAAAGTGATATTAATGAACTTTTTTCTGAACATATGCCATGGAATGAGTTTTCTGTACTGCGTGCGTTATATTGGAAAAGCCCGCAAATGGCATCGCAAATTGCAAGTGAAGTGAACGTTACATCCAGTCATATTACAGCAGTTACAGATCGCCTTGCTCGTAAGGGGCTTGTAATGAGAAAGCGATCTAATTCAGACAGGCGCATCGTGTATTTAGAAATTACAGATAGTGGAAGAGAAGTTGCTGAAAAACTTGAAAATGTTCGAAAAGAATACTATAGAGAGAAGTTTCAAGACTGGAGCGACGAGGAAATAGAAATGGCATTAGAGCTCTTTGATAGAGTCCTATGAAAATAGAAAAGCAACGATTGCTTTTCTATTTTTTTATGTGTAAATATATGTGCAAATTGAAAAAATGACATAAAAACCCCCTTTCTTTTTAGGTGGGCGAGAGCATCTGGCCATGCATAGAAGCGGTTAGGGCCTTTTCCTGCCACATGTAAGGTAAAACAAAAGGAGAAAACAAGTAGCAGTCATGCTGTATTCTGCATTGCATAAAAATAGCCTGAAATTCCTATACTTTACGTATATGGAATAGGAGGCTGGCAATGAAGCGTATTGTTTCTTTTGGAATTATCGGTATCTGTTTATTATGTTATGGCACTGAGATACGTGCAGCGTCTCCAAATCAAATTGTCCAAAAAGAACTGGAGTACCTCTCCAATCATAAAACGGTTTTATATTCAAAGTTATGGATGCGTTCAATGCAAACGTCTGTATTATTTCATCACAATGATCGCATTCATCATCAAGATACTTTACATAATATAAAACATTCTTCTCTTGTCGGTATAAAACAAATGTCACTAACGAAAGCTGCGGTTTATATGCCGCGAGTTTCTCAGTATGTATCAAAATTCGGAAAAGAAAATGTACAAGTATACTATTTAGCTGTGCAGTATGATGTGAAAAAAGAAAACACCTATCAAATAAATGGAACGAACTACTTTTTACAAGTATTTGTACGAGAGTATGGAGATTGGAAAATTGCTGAAAGTATTGTTGCACCGACAGATCGAATTGTGGCAAATGGTAATGGATTCGGGACAGATGAGGAGAAGAACTATAGTGAAAAACGAAACAATGTGAAATAGCCTCCTAGGAGGCTATTTTACATTGTTTATCTGATAGTCACTCTGTATTCTCCTAACCGAAGAAACAACCACATTCTCTTTAACAGAGTATACTCCTTCAGCTGTCAAGCGTACCGCTGGTAAATGGGTCGATGTCAAAAAGAACATCGTATATAGTGGATCGATATGCTGATGTCCTCTCTCTTTCAGAAGTTGTACAAGTCTTATCGTTTTTGAAATCAGTTCATGCATGGGTAACTTGCTCATTTTCCCTCCAAGCGGTAATTCCAAATTGAATAAGGTTTCCTCTCCCTCCATTAATATGGTACCGCCGCCTTGAGTGAGTAGCTGATTTACAGCCTGTATCATAATCTCTTTCTTTTGCCCTATAACAACAATATCTTGAGATGCTGTATAGGTTGTCGCTAAAGCATCTAGGTGATCGGCAAACCCTTTTAATATGCCGTTAGTAACCCATTTCCCCTTTTGATCAATAAGACTGACATAACAATATCCTTCTCTTGCTTCCAAGTCAATAATACCTTGCTTTAATGACAATGCTTCTAGACTTGGTTTCGTAATGACCGCATTCAGCATTTCTATTACAAGAACTTCCGGATGCTCAGCGGTCATATCAAGCCATTCCGGCTGAACGCGCCATTCTATGTGCATGGGCTCAAATTGCAATTGCTGCCAATCACATACAGGAAACGGGTTCAATAGCTGCCTGTTTGTCGCAACCAGCTGCCCGTTTGCCATCACCTTGATCGGAGAAGGTTTGCTTATATCCTCGAGAAAAAGAATATCTGCGATTCGTCTTGGGGCGATTCCGCCGATTTCTTGATCCAATCCATAATACGTTGCAGGGTTTAAAGTGGCCATCCGATAAGCGGCATGGAAAGGAACGCCATTATCGAGAGAAACCTTAATAAGATAGTCCATTAGTCCATGCTGAAGAAATGGGGGCATAGAGCCATCTGTTGTTAACATAAGTCTTGAAGCGGAAGAAAAATCAAAGTCGAGCTCTTGTAAATCTTTAATTAAGCCTGGCAAATCAGGACGTATGGAGGAGTGACGCAAAGTTGCATACATACCTAAACGAAGTCTTCTGATTACTTCTTCTCCATTGATAGCTTCATGACAAGCCGTAACACCGAGTGCTGCCAAAGCATTTAAGGTTTCACTAGAGGCTCCTGGGTTATGCCCTTCAATTCTTTTGCCGAGCCTCCGTGCTTCTGCTATTCCTTCTAGTATGGTTTCATCACCAGCCAAGGCGGCAGGCCAAGCTGTCAATTCACCGGCTTGTATAATCTGCTTATGACGAAGTAAACTGACCAAGCACTCAGTCGTGAATTTCGCTAACATATCCGGGTGGTTGCTTTGCGGATCCATCCTTGCCCACCAATAATTTTTGACAGGCAAATGACTGCTATAGTCTATTAAATATTCAAAGCCTTTCTGATCTGCATTTAAATAAAATATTAGATTATCATTCACTAAAGTCGTTGTGCCTAAGCTTAAAGCGAATTCTCCAAATGACGCAGGATTATAATACTGATACGGATGTGCATGAGGTTCGATGTATCCTGGAACTAACGTAAAGTTGGATGCATCTATAATTTGTGTTTTTTCATCAATTTGTGGTTCCCGCATTCCTACATAAGCAATACGGTCTTCATACAAAACGATATCTTTTCTTTCTAGCTCTCCTGTGTATACATTAAACACAATTCCTCCTGTAATCCAAACTGTTGCCGGAAGTTCCCCCCTTGATACCTCTATAAGTTTCCACAATGCATCCCTTTCAATGTATCTCATGTAAGTCTCCACCCCCTAATCTGTTTTTTTTCACGCTCTTTAGTTCATGTTTAAGTATCTAAATATTCAGTCTTATCTATTTTTATATTTTACTATAAAGGGTGATCACATTGTAGACCGTCTTTTCTTCTTCTGTTTTTTGATAAGTTAAATCTATGCCAAACCCGTGCAAGAAACGAAGTGTGGCTCACTTTTTTAGCTTCTGTTTTATAAAGTACATATAAAAACCCCTCTTTTAATTGTAAAGAGGAGGGAAGAGAAGCAAGTGTATAGAGACAAGTTTGTTTTTCGATACTCTGAAAATAGCCTCCTGACTAGGAGGCTATTTTGCATATAAAGAAAGTTTATGCTTTAATACCCACTGTAAAATGGCATATGTCAAAATGCCAAATCCGATAAAATACATATAGTGAAGTGGGACAGATTTACTGCCATCAGTGAACACTTCGCTGCCAAGAAGTCCAAAACAAATGGAAGTACATACTGAGAAATAGATATGAAGTTTTTGATAGAGCAATATCTTTCCATTATGTTCATTAGGGGAGCATGCATATAAATAAGCTCCTAGTGGAAGACAAATAAGTATATAAATTGCCGGACTTAGTAGTGTCCATGTAGACGGGATATGATGATAAGCAGGTCCTACATGTAGCTCTCCGTATTCATCTTGTATAGCTTCTCTTTGCGGTTGATAATCATAGTTAATATTAAAATGCATAAGAGGGGATAATGTACTTGTATTTTCTATATACACGGAACTTTTACGATAGACCTTGTCATATTCTTTTTCTGATAAATCAACATGTAATGCAAAGAACGGAAACGCAAGCTGAGAAATGTAAATCGGGAAAACCAATAAAATATAACTTAGCGCTCCTTGTGAAACGATATTTCCTGTAATGCTTCCGATGAAAAGGGATAATGTATAAACTGCAATTAATGTCATGATTGTATATACAAAGTATAGATGAAACGGTGTAAATGATTGATAATCGGCGTGTATCGTAGTTTTATAGATGATATACATAAGGAACCAGCTTATGCTAAGTGCACTTACGATATGGACCGTACCGAATAACCATTTTGATGAAAATAAGTGTGAGCGTTTAAATGGCATAGACCACAAAAAATTATTTGTTTGATTATGACGCTCCCAGCCTATTAATATGACAGCTAATCCAATTAAAAGCAGAGCAGGAAAAAATGTAGGACTATCTCCGCTCAAATGATAGGAATAATACGTATCCGTCGTTTCACGTAAGTACTTAGCTTGGTGCAGTGCGTTGCTATAATATCGATATGGTAAGAGACATAATGTACTGATCCAAAATAACACAATGACATACTTTCCTTGCTTCCAGTTTCGCATCCATAATGCTTTATTGAACATATAATTCACCTCGATTAATACGTATATTTGTATTGGTTAGAATAGTATCGCTATCTTCCTACGAAAGAAAATTTCCATTTTAACAGACGAGATAGAATGAGATAAGTAATAACTCCTGTGCCCAGAAAACCGCTATAATAGCCTACCAACGAATTGATTCCTCCTAGTAAACGAGCACCAAGTAAGGCAAAGCACGTTACGGTACAAACGATAAAGAGCTTTTGTAGTTTTGGAAAAAGGAGTATTTTTCCGTTTTGTTCGTTAGGTGACCGAGCATATAAGTACGTACTTAATGGTAATAGAAAAAGTATATATATAACTGGACTTAAAAGCTTCCATGCGGAAGGAATCTTAGTGAAATTAGGCTCGTCTAAATGCTTGCCATTGTCGTCTTTATAATTAAGGTTAGGATTATAATTGAAGTAAATTTGAAAATACATCATCGGTGAAAATGCCGTAAGTGTTCCGGCATTATTCATATATGTATTTTCTTGTTCGTAAGTGTTGGAATAAGATTTATTCGTATGAACAGAAATGAATCCAGCAATTAAAATAGACAATACGAACGGTAAAATAAGAACAATTGCAGTTAAAAAGCCTTGTGATACAATATTTCCAGCAATTGTTCCAATACATAGTGTTAACGTATAGATTGCAATGAGTACGATAGTTGCATATAGGAAATAATAGTGAAACGGTGAAAATATTTGATACTTATTATGAAAAGTTGTTTTTTTCATAATAGCGAAAATTCCCCAGTTTACAATAAGCATGCCAATAATATTCGAAACACCAAAAATCCATTTTGCAAGAAAGATGTGTGTTCGTTTAAATGGCATCGACCAAAGTAAGTCGGTAGATTGATTATGACGATCCCAGCCAATGAGTACACAACCTAGGACAATAACAAGTGCACTTTGTATTACTATAGTTTCTTCAGGGAAAATATAGTGATAATAGAAATGATATTTCCATCGACGCATCATTTGTAAGTTTTCAAACTCTTTTGCGGCTGCTTCATAATACTTGTATGACAGTATATAGAAATTAATGAGCCAAAAGAGTAAGATGGTATATTTCCCTTGTTTCCAGTTTCGCATCCATAATGCTTTATGGAACATGTAATTCACCTCTATTTGTATGTGTTTACTTCTTGATTAAAAATATCGTTATCTTCCACCGAGAGAGAATTTCCATTTCAGCAATCGAGTTAATATGATATAACTAATAATCCCAGTTCCAAAAACGCTTATATAATATCCCCATATAGAGAGGCGCATTCCCAATATGCGTCCACCTAACAGCGCAATACAAATGACAGTACAAGCAATGAACCATTTTTGTGACTTTGGAAATAAAAGGATTTTTCCGTTTTGATCGTTAGGAGAATACGTATATAAAGTAATTCCTAATGGGAAAAATATGATAATATAAGCAATCGTGCTGAGGAGATTCCAAGCAGATGGTATTGATATCTTTTCCATAGGATTTAACCTTGGTGATTCGGAGATTTTATTCCCATGTTGATCAAAATTTTCAATAGGATGGTAATCATATTGAATATAAAATTCGTGTAATGGTGCTAATACGCTTGTCTGTTCTATGTAGTCAATAAACTTAGGTTCTGTTTTATATAATTCTTTCTCTGAATCTCCTACATGAACGTAAAAAAATCCCAATAATGATACTATTAAAATGTATGGAAGATATAAAATACTTGCTGTTAAGAAACCTTGTGAAAGAAGACTTCCTGTAATGGTGCCAATAAACAACGCAAATGTATAGACAGCAATGAGTATAATTGTAGTGTACAAAAAGTAAGTGTGAAAAGGGCTAAAGATTTGATATTGATCATGAAAAGAGAGCTTTTTAATCCCATACATACTAATCCAACAAACAATGTTTACGATTATAATATTAAAAATACCAAACAACCATTTTGTTAGAAAAATATCTTTTCGCTTGAAAGGCATAGAGAAAAGAAAATCAATAGATTGATTGCTTCGTTCCCATCCAATCAATAGACAAGCGAGTGCAATGAGAGTAATACCTTGTATCATGACTGGATCTACTGTTTGAAAAGAATAGGCGTAGTAATATACATAACCATCAAATTTCATTGTTGATTGAGATAATTCAGATTGTGCACCGTTATAATATTGATAAGGAAGCATATAAAAACTACTTAACCAAAATAATAAAAGTACATATTTCCCCTGTTTAAACGTTCGCATCCACAACGCCCTATGAAACATGTGACCCCTCCTCAAAAGCCGTAACAAATACATCCTCAAGTGACATTGGTAATTCTTCTAATAAGAGCGGCTGTTCTTTATGAAATTTTTCTAACGTAGTTGCTACAGTGCCTTCGATTAAAACGGTGTATACTTTTCCGGTTTGTTGTAATACTTTTACATTACTTAAGTTTTCTAGCTTTTGTGGTAGTGAACGTTCATAAGCGACTTGAATTTTTGCATACCGTGATTTTGTATCGTCTAAAGCTGTAATCGATGCAATGGTATGATCTTTTAAAATGATGACTGTGTCTGCGATTTTTTCAATTTCATCTAAGTGATGCGTAGAAATGAGAATGGTAATTTCGCGTTCTGCTACTTCTTCAATTAAAAATTGCAGGATTTGTCTTTTTACGATTGGATCAAGTCCGTTTGTTGGCTCATCTAAAATAATGTATTCTACGCCAGTAGAAAAAGCTAAGATCATTGCTAATAATGCTTTCATTCCGCGGGAGTAGCTGCGAATACGTTTGTCTGGTAAGTTAAAACGCTCTAGTAACTCATAAAAATAGTCTGTATTGAAATTTTGATAGACTGCTTTATAGAATTTTACGATTTCTTTTACTGTATAGCCGCTTAATACGTTTGTAGAGTCTGGAACATATACAACTGTTTGTTTCACTTCAGGGTGTTTGTGCACGTCAACTTCGTTATAGGTAACAGTGCCTTCATCTGGATTTAAGATTCCAACGAGTGTACGTAATAACGTTGTTTTTCCAGCTCCGTTTCTTCCGAGTAATCCGGTAATGCTTCCTTTTTTTAAAGTAAATGAAATATCTTCTAATATCGTTTGATTATCAATTGTTTTCTTTACGTTCGTCACTTTTAACATGAGTATTTCCTCCTAACTCTTTATAGTATGAATCAATCCAATCATGAATTTTTTCTTTTGAAATACCGAGATAAGAAGCTTCTAGTAACAATTGATGAAATTGTTTTTCTACCATAGCAATTTTCCTTTCATCTTGTGCGGGAGTAATGGATTGCGAGACAAATGTTCCTTTGCCGCGCAGCGTTTCGATAATTCCTTGCCGCTCTAATTCTTGATAAGCCTTACTCACTGTGTTTGGATTAATCACTAGTGAAGAGGCAAGTTCACGAACGGAAGGGAGTTTATCGTTAGGTTCGAGCATCCCCCTTAAAATTAGCTCTTTAACATTATGAACAATTTGTTCCCATATCGGAGTGTTGCTTCTTGGATCTAGTTGAATGTGCAAGAGCAATGTCTCCTTTCTAATAAAAAAGTATAAGTGTACTATTAGGTGTAATACACTTAATACAATATATAGTGCATAATGATTTGTCAACTATATTTTTAGAAAATTATGGTATAAAACCCCTTCGTTTGGAAAAAATAGGTGTGATATAGAATGGAGGGTTAGTCATGAAGCGATTAATAGGAATACTTGTGTGTTTCATGTTATTGCTTTCTGCTGTTCCAATCGGTTTTGCACAGTCTGAGAAAAAAGAAGCAGAAACAAAACCGAAACTAGCAGAACAAGCATCGTCAGCAATTGTGATTGAGCAGGATACAGGGAAAGTTTTATTTGAAAAAAGTCCAAATGAAAAGTTGCCACCTGCTAGTATGACAAAAATTATGACCATGTTACTCATTATGGAACAAATTGAAAAAGGAAAATTAAAACTGAAAGATAAAGTGAGAACGAGTGAACATGCAGCTTCTATGGGCGGGTCACAAATTTTCCTTGAGCCTGGTGAAGAAATGACAGTCGATGAAATGTTAAAAGGCATTGCCATTGCATCTGGAAATGATGCATCCGTTGCAGTTGCAGAACATATTGCTGGATCAGAAGAAGGATTTGTAGATAGGATGAATAAAAAAGCAAAAGATTTAGGACTTAAAAATACTCATTTTCAAAATCCAACAGGTCTTCCAGCCGAAAATCATTATTCAACAGCATATGACATGGCAGTTATGGCAAAGGAATTAATGAAATACCCGTTAATCCGTAAATATACAGGGAAATATGAAGATTATTTACGAGAAGATACGGATAAGAAATTTTGGCTTGTAAATACAAACAAGCTTGTTCGTTTCTATCCAGGTGTTGACGGTGTAAAAACAGGTTTTACAACAGAAGCAAAATATTGTTTAACAGCATCTGCAGAACGCAATGGCATGCGTGTCATTTCTGTTATTATGGGATCTCCAACATCAAAGGAACGAAATGCGGAAGTAACGAAGCTTCTTGATTATGCATTTAGTCAATATATGACGAAAAAGATGTATACAAGGGGAGAAAAAATTCAAACGGTAAAAGTAGGAAAAGGAAAAAAAGAAACTGTCGACTTAGTAGCTTCTGACAATGTTTCTCTGTTAATGAAAAAAGGAGAAACAATGAAGAATCTCAAAAAAGAAGTAGTTGCTGAGGAGAAGGTGAAAGCTCCAATTAAAAAAGGAGATGCCTTAGGTACACTTGTTATAAAAAAAGGGAATGAAGTGTTACTCAAACAAACAATTGTTGCAAAAGAAGATGTTGCAGCAGCGAGCTGGTGGGAATTATTTAAACGAAGTTTTGGGATGTTTTCGACATCGAAATAGCGGCAATTTAGTTGCCGCTTTCTCTTTTAGTAATTTTGCTATGATTTCGATAGTGAGAGATGTTTCTATATGAATCCATTTTCATTTTTCGACATATAGATTGCGGCTATGCAGAAGAAAAGGAACCTGCACTTGCTTTCTCCCTTTGTTTTACCTTGTATGTGGCAGGAAAGGGCACTGACCGCTTCTATACATGGCCAGATGCTCTCGCCCACCGAAAAAGAATGGTTTTATCCCGCTATTCTTGGGCAGTAATACTCCCGCCTCAAAATTCGGCGAAAGCATTGTCTAGCTTCAGTGGCTAGAATGTTCGGTGGCTTCGCTTCTTCCTAAGAGGTAAAAAACACCTCTACGTCAGAAGCTCTATCCCCCTCACATTCTGAACGAGCCACTTCCGCTTTTCTTAAGAAGTTAAGTGGGAGATAAACTGCCCGTAAAAGCCCGATTGGTGAGGGCTGATAATCAGTGCGGGATGAAGACCCTCACTGATTAAAGTTTCACTTTATGTCGGTTTTTTAATTTGGATTTATATAGAAGGTTCATTTTATGACGAAATAGTACTTCTTTTGTCAGGTGGAAGGATTCTACATTTATTTTAGAGAAAAACTTCTTATATGTTTTGCGTGTATACGCGAATTTTGAATGTAAGGAGGAAATAGAGTGAGTCTTTCCATCCATTTAGAAGTAAAGCGTGACGTCTTATGTGTTCGTTTAGCGGGCGAACTAGATCATCATACTGCCGAAGAGTTGCGAGCGAAAGTAACTGATATGATTGAGACGCATCATGTTCATCATATTATTTTAAATTTAGAACAACTAGCATTTATGGATAGCTCTGGTCTTGGTGTTATATTAGGTAGATATAAACATGTCAAAAGCTTAGGCGGCGAAATGGTTGTTTGTGCAATTTCTCCTGCTGTAAAGCGCTTATTTGAGATGTCAGGGCTATTTAAAATTATTCGATTAGAAGAAGATGAAGCGCATGCGCTTGCGACATTGGGGGTGGCATAGATGAGAAATGAGATGAACCTTCAATTTTCAGCATTAAGTCAAAATGAATCGTTTGCTCGGGTTACAGTTGCGGCTTTTATTGCGCAGCTTGATCCAACGATGGAAGAGTTAACGGAAGTGAAAACAGTTGTGTCTGAGGCGGTAACGAATGCTATTATTCATGGATATGAAGGACACCCAGATGGCGTTGTGTATATTACGGTTATTTTAGAAGATGGTATGGTAAAGTTAACGATTCGTGATGAAGGGATTGGAATTCTAGATTTAGATGAAGCAAGGCAACCCCTTTTTACAACAAAACCCGAATTAGAGCGTTCCGGAATGGGATTTACCATTATGGAAAATTTTATGGACGAAGTAGAGGTTATTTCTAATAAATCCTTCGGGACAACGATCCATTTGACGAAGCATCTATCAAAAAGTAACGCTCTATGCAATTAAGGAGAATTGCCTATGGACATAGAGGTCAGAAGTGAAAAAGGAAAAGGTCAGTTAAAGGATCATGAGTTAAAAGAATTAATTAAGCGAAGTCAAGATGGTGATCAAGGAGCGAGAGATTTAATTATACAAAATAATATGAGACTTGTTTGGTCGGTTGTACAACGTTTTTTAAATCGCGGTTACGAGCCGGAGGACTTGTTTCAAATTGGCTGTATTGGTTTACTGAAATCTGTCGATAAATTTGATCTATCTTTTGATGTAAAGTTTTCAACATATGCAGTTCCCATGATTATTGGAGAAATTCAACGTTTTTTACGTGATGACGGGACAGTGAAAGTAAGTCGTTCTTTAAAAGAAACTGGAAATAAAATTCGTAAAATGAAAGACGAATTATCAAAAGAGTATGGCCGTGCACCAACAATTACCGAAATAGCAGAGGCGTTAGAGTTAACGCCGGAAGAAGTTGTAATGGCGCAAGAAGCAAGCCGGACACCATCATCTATACATGAAACGGTGTATGAAAATGATGGTGATCCTATTACTGTTTTAGATCAAATAGCGGATCGTTCTGAAACAAAGTGGTTTGATAAGATTGCGTTGAAAGAAGCAATTCGTGAATTAGATGAGCGTGAACGATTGATTGTATATTTGCGGTATTATAAAGATCAAACACAATCGGAAGTAGCGGAGCGTTTAGGAATTTCTCAAGTACAAGTATCACGGCTAGAAAAGAAAATATTAAAGCAAATGAAGGAACGAATAGGCGAATAGTCTATTCGTTTTTTTATTTTAAAAAAGTTGTATTAGAAAATTTTCCAATATCCATACTACAACTACGAGGAATAGTTAAGAGGTGATTGGAGTGGAGCAAACGATATATGTAAAGATGAGGAATCGTCTACAAGTGTCGCCTGCTTATGAGATTAAAATTGGTGATGTTGCACAAGTGGTTGGAGAGTCGCATATTGTAGACGAGATAAAACGACAGGCTGTATACAAAATTACAAAGAAAGATAAAACGCATGTTGTAATTGATGTGATGAAAGTTATTCAGAGTATTAGGCAGTATTCCAGCAGTTTAGAAATTAATTTGCTCGGTTCGGCGCAAACGATTGTTGAAATTGTATATGAAAAAAAAGAAGTAAATCCATTTCTCTTTGGGATGGTATGGTTATTGTTATTTGTGGGAGCGGCTCTTGCGATTATTTATTTTCATGAAGACGTTAGTATGCAGCAAGTGCATCAACGTTTATATTACATGGTTACAGGAGAAAGTAACAGAAAGCCACTTTTATTTCAAATCCCATATTCGTTAGGGCTTGGACTTGGAATGATTCTTTTTTTTAATCACGTTTTTCAAAAGCGCATTAATGAAGAGCCAAGCCCATTAGAAGTTGAAATGTTTCAATATCAGCAATCTCTCGATCAATATGTGATGATGAATGAAAATAAAGAAATGATAAAGAAAATTCGAAATGATTGAATATATTGAGGTTATCTTTATTGGATTTGCTGGTGGAATTGCGGTTGGAGGAGGATACGTTGCATTTTTAACTGTATTGGGTATGATTCCAAGGCTCGCTCAGTTAACGAAAAGTGGTCATCGAGTTCAATATTATGAATGGGCTGTTGTGAGTGGTGCACTAAGCGGTGCGTGGTGCAGTTTACGTGATGTTACATTGCTTGTTTCACCGTATTGGCTTTTGTTACTTGGACTGTTATGCGGCACATTTATCGGAATGCTTGCTGCTGCTTTAACAGAAGTGCTGAATGTACTTCCAATATTAGCAAAACGTGTTGGGGTTGATGGGAAAATTGTTATTCTTCTTATTGCACTTGTTCTTGGTAAGGTAGTAGGATCTTTATTTCATTGGATTTATTTTGTGAAATAGGAGGCATGTTAGTGGCACTGCATAGATTAAAAGACGATTATACGAATAAAGTGAAAGAGTATCATCCAAAACCTAACTATATGATGAACTGCATCAAGGCTTTTGTTGTGGGTGGACTTATTTGCACATTAGGTGAGGTCTTGACAAAGATGTATATACATTATTTCGATTTTACGGAGAAAAATGCAGGGAATCCAACAATTACAACATTAATATTACTATCAGCAATTTTAACCGGGCTTGGTGTATATGATAAACTTGGACAATTTGCAGGAGCAGGCTCAGCAATTCCGGTTACTGGATTTGCAAATTCAATGGTGAGCGCAGCAATGGAACACCGCAGTGAAGGAATTGTTCTTGGGATTGCCACAAATATGTTCAAAATTGCTGGAAGTGTAATTGTATTTGGCGTTGTTGGAGCGTATGTTGTAGGTCTCATTCGGTATACATGGAAGCTCCTCCAATGATGGAAGTTTCAGCTAATGTAAGTAAAGGAGAAGGCAGATGAGATTAACTGGGAAGCAAACGTGGCTATTTCAAAATGATGTATATGTGAATGCAACGGGGACGGCCGTTGGACCGGAAGAGGCAAAGGGACCGCTTGGAGATAGTTTTGATATTACATATGATGATTTACATTGCAAAGAAGAGAGTTGGGAGCTAGCAGAAAGACGGTTAATGCGAGAGTCGATTCAACAAGCATTGCAAAAAGAAAAGATACAAGCATCTGATATTGATTTTTTTTTAGCTGGAGATTTATTAAATCAAACAGTTACGGCAAATTATGTTGCAAGAGAACTTTCAATCCCATTTTTAGGCATGTTTGGAGCGTGTTCCACTTCGATGGAGACGTTAGCTGTTGGCGCAGCATTTATTGATGGGGGATTTGCAAATCGAGTATTAGCAACAGTCAGCAGTCATAATGCTACGGCCGAGCGGCAATTTCGTTATCCAACAGAGTACGGAGGACAAAAGCCAACTACAGCGACATTTACTGTTACAGGAGCTGGTACAGCTTTAATTAGTCGGGAAAGAAGTGCAATTAAAGTAACAGCAGCAACCATTGGAAAAGTGCAAGATTTAGGTATAACAGATCCGTTTGATATGGGATCTGCGATGGCCCCTGCTGCAGCTCATACAATCGGGCAGCATTTTGAGGATTTAAACAGAAGTGCTGCTGATTACGATTTGATTGTGACAGGAGATTTGTCAGCAGTAGGAACGCCGATTGCACGGCAGCTTTTGTTAGATGAAGGCTATGATCTAGGGAATGTCTATAATGATTGCGGTTTAATGATTTATAGAGATGACCAGCAAGTATTTGCAGGAGGAAGTGGCTGTGCTTGTTCCGCAGTTGTAACATATGGACATTTAATGAAAGAAATGAAAAAGGGGAATCTCAGGCGGATTTTTGTCGTCGCAACAGGTGCTTTATTAAGTCCGATTATGATTCAACAAAAAGAATCGATTCCAACAATTGCACACGGTATTGTATTTGAAAGAATAAAAGGGGTGTAATATGTGGAATTTATATATGCGTTTTTAGTTGGAGGGGCGATTTGTGTTATCGGACAACTCCTGTTAGATTTTGCGAAATTAACACCTGCACATGTTATGGCAATTTTCGTAGTAATGGGTGCTATTTTAGATGGTTTTGGCATTTATGATAAACTGATTCAGTTTGCAGGAGCGGGAGCGACTGTTCCGATTTCAAGTTTTGGCCATTCTTTATTGCATGGAGCGATGGAAGCAGCAGAAAAGTATGGTTATCTTGGGATTGGAATGGGAATGTTTAAGTTAACATCTGTTGGAATTTCAGCAGCAATTTTATTTGCATTTTTAGCAGCACTTATTTTTAAACCGAAAGGATAAATAAGATGAGAAGAAGGGTTATTTTGGTGACAGACGGAGATGAATATGCGCAGCGAACAATCGAGTTACTGGCAAAGGAGTTTGGGGGACGATGTATTTCGGCATCGCAAAGTAATCCAACGAAATTAACAGGGAGAAAGATTGTTGAGCTTATCATGCAAACACCACATGACCCTGTTTTTGTTATGTTTGATGATAGTGGATATATTGGGGAAGGATCAGGAGAAAAAGCATTAAAATATGTGGCAACGAACAAACAAATTGATGTGCTTGGCGTGTTAGCGGTTGCTTCGAATACGCATCATTGGGAATGGGCACGTGTTGATGTAAGTGTTGATCGAGAAG
Organism: Bacillus sp. 103mf; assembly: GCF_900116295.1. Taxonomy (GTDB): domain Bacteria; phylum Bacillota; class Bacilli; order Bacillales; family Bacillaceae_G; genus Bacillus_A; species Bacillus_A bruguierae. The sequence continues at coordinate 664,324 of NZ_FPAF01000001.1, read as the reverse complement.
GACGATTAACTGAGTATGGTGTTGATAAATTTGGATTGGCGGATGTTGAAATAGGAAGAATTAACGGTGATACCGTTTACTGTTTAGACGAATTGCATGTTCCTATTATTGTTGGAATCGGTGATATTGGGAAAATGTACGGCAATGATGACTGGAAACGCGGGTCGCCAATTACAAAACAAGCAATTCAATTGATTTTAGAAAGGAGTGGGTTTTATGACCAATACAAAAAAGACTAATATACCAATTTCTTCATTTTTAAGTGACAATGAAAATTATTTGAAGCAAACAGTTGGACTTGGTGTTACCTTTGATGTGGGAATTCGTAAATTTCATATTTTAGATAAAGAAATTGGTGTTTTGTTTGTGAATGGTTTATGTGATACAAACTATATCATACACATTCTCGAAGAGGCTATTGATACGAATGAAATACAAAGGTATGGAGAAGGTACAGTAAAGTTGTTAGAAAATCGTCTGATTCATCAGCAAGTAAGTAAAATAAAGACGATGGATGATGTCATATTGCAAGTTTTATCAGGCTTAATCGTTATTTTTGTTGAGGGAGAGACAGAAGCATTTGTAATTGATGTTCGTAGTTATCCAGGAAGAACTCCAACAGAGCCGGATACAGAGAAGGTTGTTAGGGGTGCGCGCGATGGATTTGTTGAAAATATTATTGTAAACACAGCTCTTATTCGGAGACGTATTCGTGATCCGCGTTTGCGGCATGAAATTATCCGGGTGGGAGAGCGGTCACGCACAGATCTTTGTATCGCATATATACAAGATATTGCGAATCCTGATTTAGTGAAAATAATAAAGCAGGAGATAGCAAATATTCAAATCGACGGTGTAACAATGGCGGATAAAACAATTGAGGAGTTTCTTGTGAAACAAGGATATAACCCTTTTCCGCTTATTCGCTATACAGAAAGACCAGATGTCGCAGCGAATCATTTGTTAGAAGGACATGTTTTACTCCTGACAGATACTTCTCCTAGTGCAATTATTACACCAACAACATATTTTCATCATGTACAGCATGCAGAGGAATTTCGGCAAAATCCTGCTGTTGGAACATTTTTACGCTGGATTCGTTTTCTAGGAGTTGTATTTTCTCTGTTCTTATTGCCACTTTGGCTTGTGTTTGTAATGGATCCTGCTGTATTACCAGAAAAGTTAGCGTTTATTGGACCGAATAAAGTGACCAATATACCGATTGCTTTGCAGATTATTTTAGCGGAAGTAGGGCTGGAATTTCTGAGGATGGCATCGATTCATACACCAACACCGCTGTCATCAGCAGCAGGGTTAATTTCGGCTATATTAATTGGTCAAATTGCAATTAATGTCGGTCTATTTGTACCAGAAGTCATTTTATATACTGCCATTTCTATGATTGGATCATATGCAACGCCAAGTTATGAATTAGGATTAGGGAATAAAATCGGGAAATTATTCCTTATTATATGTACAGCTTTATTTCAGGAAATAGGCTTTGTTGTTGGAATGACATTGTTAATTTTATTTTTAGCATCTATTAGAAGTTTACAAACGCCGTATCTTTGGCCGTTTCTTCCATTTGATTGGGAAGCATTGGTGAAAATTTTAATTCGCCCATCTATTTCTAGTTTAAAGGTACGTCCTAGCATCGTCCATCCTCAAAATATAAGGAGGCAAAAATGAGCAGAAGAATAAATTCTGCTCATTTTTGTTATAAATTTATTTGTTTTTAACAAAAACATAACATTTCTTTTGTACACTAGAAGTAAATATGATGTATGGAAGGGGAGATTACATGATTAAGTTATTTGTTAGCGATTTAGATGACACACTCGTTTATAACGTGAATCGGATCCATCGTGACGATGAAAAAGCATTATGCTGGTTAGCAGAGAAAGGTACGAATATTTGTTTTGCTTCTGGTCGTTTTACTCACCGTATTCATGCTGTTGTGAAACAATTCGCTTTCCCTTATTATACAACAGGATTAAATGGTGCCGTTTTATTAACGAAAGAAGGAGAAATGTTAAACGAATCAACTTTTGATGGTGAGGTTGCCCGGGAAATATATAAATATATACATAAAAAAAAGATGGCGGATATTGTATGTGCGAAGGAGCATCGATATACAAAAAAGAAAAATGAACATCATCGTATGTTTGAAGAATATATTCAAGGAGAAATCGCAGAAGTAGAGACATTAGAGGAAGACTTCGGACAAACTATTCATCCGGCAAAATTATTTGTTTATGGAGAAGAAGAGGAAATTACAATGTTAGATCAAGAGCTGCGAAACGAATTTCAAGGCAAGGCGGAAGTCGTGATTTCAGGAAAGCGATATGTGGATATTATGCCCATTGGGATTAGTAAAGGAAGTGCACTGCAGCTTTTAATGGAACATTTACAAGTAGAAGCACATGAAGTAGCATGTATTGGGGATTCTTTTAATGATATTTCCATGTTTTCTGTGACGCCGCATTCCTTTACATTACATCATGCTCATCCATATGTGAAAGAAAAAGCGAGTCATGTTGTTCGTTCTGTAGAAGAAGCCATTATGAAACTACCATTGTTAGCATAAAAAAAGCTCGTCAATAACGAGCTTTTTATTACTTGAATAGCGATTTAATAAAGTCAATAAAGCTAGCGAATACGCCTTTTAACTTTTCTAAAAAGCCTTGACCTTCTTCAGAGCCTAGAAACGCTGAAACGTGTTCTTTTGCTTTATTTAATTGGTTACTAACTTGATTCCAATCAATGTTTAAGTTTTTCATTTTGTCAAAGAGTGCTACTAAATTATCAAGTTGTTCATCAGTTAATGTAATTCCAAGCTGATCTGCAATCTTTTTAATGAGTGAGCGTAAATCTTCTGTTGTTTTTGGTTGTTCTTTTGCAATCTCCTCTTTAACTTTTGCAACAAGTTGTACAGCTTTGTCATTTCCGATTTGGTCACCAAGTTTTGCAGTTTGAACCATTTCTTCATTAGCGACTTTTTTCACTTCTTCTGGAATTTCTTTTTTTGCTGTTGTCTCGTAAGCTTTCATTAAGCCTGTTAAAGCGGCAGTCCCTGATACTTTAAATGGTGCTGTAATGTAAATATTCGCATCTTTTACACCTGCTGTAATTAATGCGTTTGTATACATTGCATCTGTTACCCAATTGATATTATGCGCTTGTACAACAAGACCAGATCCTTTTTTTGTATACGTAATCATAGAAGAAGAAATTGCTTTTGTGCCGATTTGAGCGTTTGGTACAACTCCATCTAAATATTTATGTTCTTCCGCGTTTGATACCGTAATAATTTGTGCATCTTTTGGCGCTTTCATTTCTTGGAGAAGTTGTTGTTTTTGCTGTTCTGTTAAATTTTCTCCTAATGTAACAATAGACTCTCCCTCAATCACGTCTGCATATGAAGCTGCTGGAATCAAAAAGACCATAACAGCTAATAGCAGTGCTAACAATTTCGTTTTCACGAAAAATCGCTCCCTTTCTCTTTCTGAAATTTTCGGGCAACAAAGTAATTATAGTATATTTTTTGTATTTGTCATCCGCCTTTAGATTGATTTTAGAAAGAAATAGCAGGATTGTCGGATTTTATAAAGGTTTTCACAATAATATTTTTGTTTATTACAGCGATTGTGGTAATATAAGGCTGAGATTGTTGAAAGGAGCTTATTATACATGAGAACTTTAGGATACATATTAATGGAAAACGGTGAAAAAATCGAATTAGAATTTTTCACAGAAGAAGCACCAAAAACAGTGGAAAACTTTAGAAAATTAGCTAATGAAGGTTTTTATAATGGAGTTACTTTCCACAGAGTAATTCCTGGTTTTGTAAGCCAAGGTGGCGATCCAACAGGAACAGGAGCAGGTGGTCCTGGTTACTCCATTCCTTGTGAAACTGATGGAAATCCTCACAAACATAAAGTAGGGGCACTTTCTATGGCGCACGCTGGAAGAAATACTGGAGGAAGCCAGTTCTTTATCGTACATGAGCCACAACCGCATTTAGATGGCGTTCATACTGTGTTTGGTCAAGTAACAAATGGCATCGAAACAGTACTAAATATGCGTCAAGGCGATGTTATGAAAGAAGTTAAGGTTTGGGAAGAGTAAAATATTAAGAGGGAGCAAAATGCTCTCTCTTTTTTTATTAAAAAAAGAATTTGTAAGGTAAGCCAAGTAAAAGATACGTATAGAAGACTTTGCATATCATTTGTGTCATTTAAACTTTTTCAACATATAAGTTGCTACTATGCAGAAGTGTGATCTGGACTCGCTTCCTCCCTTTGTTTTAAACCTCGCATGTGGCAGGAAAAGGATCTGACCGATTCTATGCATGGTCAGACGCTCTCGCTTACCTAAAAGAAAGAGGTTTTTTATATCGCTTTTTTATTTATATTAGGTACGAACAATATAATGCTACTAGCATAATATAAACAGAATATCAACATTTGACTTCCACTTTCCCTCTTTGTATGATTATAAAGTTGTTTTTAGGCAAGCCTTCTCAGTAGGTTAGAAATGTTGTAAAATAGACATGATATGAACATGCTGATTAAGGGGATATGGTTTGTAACTTTTGTAAGAAGGGATAAATTCCATGTTAATTCGTTTTAAAAAAAGTTATGAAAAAATTGCAATGGGACTTCTTTCATTTATGCCAATGGAAAAAGACATAAAACGATTACAAGCAACGATGAAGGATTATGAACAAAATGACGATTGGCAGCTATACTTATGGAAGGAAGACGATGCGATTGTTGGGATTATTGGGACGGTAAAGCACGATGCTGGTGTGCTAGAAATTCAACATATTAGTGTGAATCCTTCGCATCGTCAAGCGGGAATTGGAACAAAAATGGTACAAGAATTACAAACAATTCTGCCGAATATTACGGTATGCGGAAACGAACAAACATCTAGTTTTTGTGAGAAGTGTAAAGAAGTTGAACATAATGTGCATTAGTAAAAGCAGAGATAACCTTATCTCTGCTTTCTCTTTTGTAATTGAATATTTCGTTCACTAATCACATCTTCACGATTACGGCGAGAATGTTTATGAATAATATCCTCGCTTGGAGTAGAAGAAGTCTCTTTCCACGGCAATCTTTTCGTTTTGCATAATTGTATACATATGTTTTCTAAATTCGAATCAGCAAAAGGAAGAAATAATGTTGTATAAGAATCATGATTTTGAATGATGTGCAGTCGTTCCTCAAGAAGCAATAGTAGTTTCAAATAGTCTAAACCTAATGCTTCTATATGTTGTTTTTCATTCTGTAAAATGAATAGGGCACTCTTCATCATTCGCTCAGCACCGTTCCAATTAGAGCGTCTATGGTGGTATAAAGCGACAGCAATTTGAATGAGTCCAACCCAATGCTGTTCTCGCTCTCCGCGTGGCTTTGTTTTCCAATGTTCTTCTAAAACTTCGTGACATTCAAAGTAGTCGTAATCACTATGAAAATGAATTAAAAACTGTATGTATGCTTCATGATACATGCTTTTCACTCCAATTCTAAGCAGTGTTGTATATAGTGTAGCATAAAGTGAAACTTCCATCAGTGGGGATCTTACTGCCCACGAATAGCAGGATAAATATAAAACGACTAGAGAGTACTCTAGTCGCTTTATGTCAGTTAGCAAAAACAAGCTGCGCCGACAATAATTAATAAAATAAATAACACAACTAGTAAAGCGAATCCGCCGTGGAAACCTCCAGAAACATGACCCATAGTTTGTAACCTCCTACAATGTACTCATTACACTGTCATCATATGAATGGGATGGGCATTGTGGCCTAGGTATACGTCTATTTTTAATTAATTTTTTGAAAAAGGTTGGATAGTCCATAAGTATACACTATACTTATGGTGTTACAGAAAAAATGTGGTGGGATGATTTGTGCAATATAATTTTAAAGTTGAGGCATTTGAAGGCCCTTTAGATTTACTATTACATTTAATTAATCGTTATGAAATTGATATATATAACATTCCTGTAGCGGAAATTACAGAACAATATTTATCATATATCCATGCGATGAAAGAATTACAGCTTGATGTTGCAAGTGAATATTTAGTTATGGCAGCGACGCTATTGCAAATTAAAAGTAAAATGTTGCTTCCAAAGTATGAAGAAGATGTACAGGATAGCAGTGAAGAATTCATGGAAGATCCTCGGCAAGAATTAATGGAACGTCTAATTGAGTATAAGAAATATAAGCAAGTTGCTACTCAATTAAAAGAAAAAGAACAAGAACGAGCGCAGTTATATACACGGCCTCCTCTTGATTTTATGATGTTTCAAAAAGAGGAGGCTGAAAAGCTGCCGATTGATGTGACGTTATATGATATGTTAGCAGCGTTCCAAAAGCTCATGCGTCGAAAGAAAATACAGCGGCCGGTAACAGCTACAGTTACTAGGCAGGAAATCCCAATCGAACAACGAATGGTCGATGTTTTAAAACAATTGGAACTTGCAGGAGGTCGTCAAAGTTTTTACGATTTATTTGTAGATGATGACCGAGATGTAATTGTTGTTACATTTTTAGCAATTTTGGAACTTATGAAACATCAGAAAATTGTTATTGAGCAAGAGCATAATTTTGATGAAATCTTTTTAATGAAACAATAGCTGTAATGTTCGACCGACCGTAAATTGTTGCTCGGTCTTTATGACGTATATGGATACAAAGAATGTGAGAAAGGAGCTTTTAGCGTTGGAAAGACAAGAACAAAAGGCAGTTATAGAGGGGCTGCTGTTTGTAGCAGGAGATGAAGGGATTTATCCAGAACAAATTGCAAAAGTATTAGAGGTAGAAGTGAAAGATGCAATAAAGCTTGTAGAAGAGCTGCAGGAAGAATATGATCAATTGCAACGCGGCTTGCAGATTGTTCAATTTGCAAAAGTGTATCGTTTTGCAACGAAAAAAGAGCACGCACCGTATTATCAAAAATTGATGGATGCGCCAACAACTGCATCTTTATCACAAGCAGCGTTAGAAACATTAGCGATTATCGCCTATCGCCAGCCAATTACAAGAACCGAAATCGAAGAGATTCGCGGTGTAAAAACAGATCGCGCTCTTCAAACGCTTGTATCCCATTTATTAATTAAAGAAGTAGGACGTGTAGAAGGGCCGGGACGCCCTATTTTATACGGCACAACAAAAGAGTTTTTAGATACATTTGCATTGCAAACATTAGATGAATTACCTGCTCTGTCAGAAGAAGGCGAAGGAATGAATGAAGCGGATTTATTCTTTGGTTCTTTACAAGAAATTTCGAAGTGAAAGCTTGGCATTTTGCCAAGCTTTTTTGTATATGAAATCAAAGCTGCGTCATACTAAATAGAAAAAGGAGAAGGTGTATGAAAGATGTGCGTATCGCTCTTTTTCTATTTTCAGCAGTATTATGTATAACTTTAAATAGTGCAACTCCTATACGTCAGTATGCTTCTATACATATGGTTTCCTCCTTTTCAAGTCAGCGTACGCATTTAGGTAAGATGACTGTAAATTTTTTAAGAGTTGGGCAAGGTGACGCAACAATTATTTCCTTACCAAACGGGAAAACAATTTTAATTGATGGTGGTCCGTATGAGGCTGGGGAGCCTATTATAGATAAATTAATTAAAAAGGGAATTAAACGCTTAGATGTTGTTATCGGTACACATCCTGATATGGACCATATAGGAGGGTTAATTCCAATTATTGAACAAATGCCGGTTTCACTTGTATTAGATAGTGGGAAATTATATAGTTCATTTACATATCATTCGTATATAAGAAGTATTAAAAAAAGAGGAGTTCCATTTTTACGTGTAAAGGAAGGGCAATATATTCCCTTAGATCCTCATATTTCAGTTCAAGTATTAAATGATGGAAAAACAAAACGAGAAAATAATGAGTCATCTATTGTATTGAAAATTCGTTATGGTAAGGCTGATTTTTTATTCATGGGGGATGCTGATACACATACGGAGGAAGAAATTGTGAAGAAGTACGATGTGCATGCAGATGTGTTAAAAGTTGGCCATCACGGTTCATATACATCAACGAGCGAACAGTTTATAACGGCTGTTGCACCGCAGTTTGCTATTATTTCGTATGATAAAAAAAATCCGTATGGCCATCCGCATCGAAGTGTGGTGAAACGATTATATCGGCACGGGGTGATTGTACATACTACCGTGAAAAATGATGTTGAAATTGAAACAGATGGTGAGTGTATTACTTTTCAGCATCAGTTACCTTTGCCGTTGTTAAAATAGTGTATGTATCATTCATTTCAGCAGCGTATGTAAGAAATCAAAGCTGCTGAAATGATAAGTATAGTTAAATTCGTTTATATACAGTAGCGTTCCAGAGTGTTTCTTGATATTTGTTTAATAAAATATTTAAGTCATACATAATATGATGTATTTCTACAAGTGTAGTCGCGTTTTTGTTTCGTATATGAGGAAATATTTTGAAAGTCCTTTTGAATAAAATGAAAGTTCTATATTATAATGAGAGAAGAAAAACAAAATTACTTTTTTCTTATATCAAAAACCCACCCGTAATGTATAGACAACTACCTGTATATATATTATGATGGGGATAGGTAATAAGAGAATTAGGAATTATATGGGAAAGGATCGATGGAAATGAAAACGCAAGTCGTCATCAATGCCAAAATTTATACAGGTCATGAAGTGTTAGAAAGCGGTTTTATTCGTTACACGGATCAAATTCAAGAACTTGGATTGATGGCTCAATATGTACCACAAGAAAATGAAACGGTTCATGATATAAAAGGGAATATTATGATTCCAGGTATGATTGATGTTCATATTCACGGTGGATACGATATTGATGCAATGGATGCAAATAGCGACGGATTAGTAACTCTCGGTAAACAGATGTTACAAGAAGGAGTTACAACGTTCTTTCCAACAACAATGACGCAGTCTTCTGAAGCGATTGAAGCGGCTTTGGGTGCTGCGAAGGAAGCGAAGGAAAAAGGTGCGCATTTCGAATATATTCATTTAGAAGGTCCGTACGTTTCAAAAAAACGTGCAGGTGCACAGCCGCTTGAATATATTGTCCCTGCAAATATTAAGCAATTTAAGCAATGGCAAGCAGCAAGCGGAAATTTAATTAAACTCGTAACATATGCTCCAGAAGAAGAAGGTGCGCGTGAGTTTGAAGAATATCTCGTAGAAACGGGTGTCATCGGTACAATTGGACATACAGATGCAACGAATGAGCAATTAATAGGGAGAAATATTATACATGCAACGCACCTTTATAATCAAATGCGTGGTTTGCATCACCGTGAGCCAGGTGTAGTTGGTCATGTGTTATTAAATCCAGATGTAATGGTCGAAGTAATTACAGATGGTATCCATATTCATCCGGATATGGTGAAATTGGCATATAAATTAAAAGGCGCTAAAAAAGTGAGTGTTATTACGGATGCGATGCGTGCAAAAGGCTTAGCAGATGGATTATATGAACTTGGCGGACAACCGGTTATTGTAAAAGATGGTAGTGCACGATTAGAAGATGGCACATTAGCAGGAAGTATTTTGAAAATGGATGAAGCATTTCGTAACGTGATAGCGTTTACTGGATGCTCGATCGAAGAAGCTGTTCTTATGACATCAGTTAACCAAGCTGAGGAATTTGGATTAGTAAACAAGGGCGTTTTAGAAACAGGAAAAGCTGCGGACTTTGTTATTATGTCTGAAGATTTATATGTACAAGATACAGTTCGATTAGGGATTCATATGAAAGAAGGGAGATAAATGAATATCGTTGTTGTAAAAACTCCAGAAGAATTAGCAGAAGCGGGCTATAAATTAATTGAACACCTTGTAAAATCAAAAGAAAATTCAGTATTAGGAATGGCTACAGGCAGCTCTCCATTAGGGGTTTATGCATTAATGAGAAAAAATAAACTTGATACAAGCCGTGTAACCACTGTAAACTTAGATGAGTACGTAAATTTACCACCCGAAGACAAAAACAGCTATCATTATTTTATGCAAGAACAGTTGTTTAACCATCTTCCGTTTAAAGAAACGTATGTACCAAATGGAATGGCAGGCGATTTACAAGAAGAATGTAAGCGTTATGAAAGTATTATTGATGCCAATCCAGTTGATTTACAAATTCTTGGAATCGGTGAAAACGGTCACATCGGATTTAATGAGCCGGGAACACCATTTGATTCTGTAACTAGCATTGTGAAGTTAACAGAATCTACCCGTCAAGCAAACCGTCGTTTCTTCGAAAAAGAAGAAGATGTGCCAACGCATGCTATTACAATGGGGATCGGTAGCATTATGAAGGCAAAGCAAATTTTACTTGTCGCTTCTGGAGTGAAAAAAGCAGAAGCGATTAAGGAAATGCTACAAGGGAAAGTAAGCGAGGGGTGTCCGGCTACAGTTTTACAACATCATCCAAATGTAACCATAATCGCAGATCAAGAAGCTCTATCTTTATGCAGTGAGGCGATTGCTGATGAATATCGACAAGTATTCACCATTTCCGATCTATTATCAGATTCAGGAGTGGGTGAAGCAACTAATTGAAGACGGTGAATGGAAGCCGGGAGATAAAATTCCATCTGAAAATGAATTATGTGATAAGTTTGAAGTAAGTCGAATGACAATCAGACAGGCCATTAATAACTTAGTTGAACAAGGGTATTTACATCGAAAACGTGGAATTGGTACTTTTGTGCAACTTCCAAAGGTTGAACAAAAGTTGCAAGGCATGACAGGATTTACAGAGGATATGCTCTCTCGTGGAATGCAACCAAGTAGCGTGCTATTAAGCTTTCACCTTGTTCCAGCTACTGCTAAAATAGCAGAGAAGCTTAGAATTCAAGAGGGAGAATCGGTTTACGAGGTAAGGCGTATTCGCTTAGCTGATGAAGAACCAATTGCGTTTGAGACAACATATTTGTCACCATCTCTTGTAAAAGATATTAATGAAGAAATTTTGCAACAATCATTGTATGAGCACTTAGAAAAAAAACTAGGCTTTAAGCTAATTCGTGCTACGCAATCTATTGAAGCGGCTATTGCAACGGACGAAGAGGCAGAGCACCTTCATATTCCGAATAAAGCACCAGTGCTTGTAATGAGACAATGGTCATATGCAGAAGGCGAGTTGCCGCTGGAATATGTAAAATGTATTTACAGAGGCGATCGTTATAAGTTTATTACGAATATTTCACGCAATAAGTAAAACGCGAAGTTTTATGTTGTGAAATAAAGTGATACTTCCATTAGCGAGGGGATCCCCGCTGATGGCTAGTTGAGTGAATCGGGCTTTTACGGACAGTTATCTTCTATCTACCTTCTTAAGATGAGGGCTTTATTGTCCGTTAATGCAGGAAAAAAATATGACTCATCCTTATAAGGAGTGAGTCATATTTTTTTGTTCTTGATTATAACGAAGAACATATTCGATTGCATTTTTAACAGAGGGAACAATATGTGATGCATGCTGCTTTACTTCATCGTCTGCACCCGCCATCGCAAAGCTATGAGGTGTTAAAGCAAACATAGGGATATCATTATAAGAATCACCGATACAAGCTATTTCATTAGGCCCAATATTAAATTCCTTTAATAAAACAGAAATAGCTGAACCTTTACTAATGTTAGGAGGCATAACATCTAAACATTGTTCGGCAGAAATAAAAGTACTTACCTTTCCTTTAAAATTTTCGTCAATTTGCTTTTGAAGAACAATTAACTCTTCTTTTGTACCACCAACTGAAATTTTATTTGGGAAAATTGTTGTATCAATTTTCTCGAGCAAGTTTGGTTCTTCAACGGAAGTCATTTTCACCTGCTTCTCGAGTTCATGAATAAATGGTGTTTTTTCTTCAATGTAATAATTATATTCATCACTTACATAACGAAAGAATGGTTCTTTATTTGTTATAGACAACAGCTCTGGTAAAATAGTAGAATCGAATGTTGCAGATAATAGTTGTTTATTTTCGTGTGTATATACAAATACACCGTTCACACTAATGCGATGAAATTTCATGTCAACTTTGTTCATTAAATCAGCAATTTCATTATCAAGCCTTCCAGATGCGAAACAAAGAATTATATTTTGATCAGCAAGGCTACACAGTGCATCTATATCTTGGTTAGCGATTACACCTCCGTGTTGCATCATTGTGCCATCGATATCGCTTATAAACATTTTAATCATGATATGGCTCCTTTCTACTAGACGTATGCCTTTACATTATACGCATCTCGTACATTCATGTCTAAAAAACGACATTTCTAAAATGGCAGATGTTTGACATTGACGAAAAATAAGATTGTTCTGTAACATGAAAGTAGACGTTTTATGCGCAAGGATGGTGTTGTATGGATAATTGTCTCGAAATTAAAAAAGTTTTAAATAATAATGTCATTATTGCTGCCCATCCAGAACACGAAGAAGTGGTCGTCATAGGAAAAGGGATTGGGTTTGGGAAAAAAACAAGAGAAATGTTACAAGTAGAACAGATTGAAAAAATGTTTGTATTAACAAATGAACGCGAGCGTGAACAATACAAACTTCTTGTTCCGCATGTGAGCGAGAAATTGATTGAATTAATGAACGATCTCATGTTTTATATTCAAGATCGAGTAGAAACACCGTTAAATGAGCATATTCATATTGCTTTAACCGATCATATTGCTTTTGCTATAAAGAGATTAAAGCAAGGGTTTACAGTGGATAATCCATTTTTAGTGGAAACAAAAGTGTTGTATCCAAATGAATATAAAATTGCAGAAGAAGTTGTAGAATTAATCAATTCCCGCTTAAATATTCATCTTCCAGAAGGAGAGATCGGGTTTATTGCACTGCATATTTATAGCTCTGTTACAAACTCTGAATTATCTTCTGTTAATCAAAATTCTAAATTAATTGCTCACCTTGTTTCTTTAATTGAAACAAATTTACAACTCGTGTTAGACAAAGAGAGCATTCATTATTTACGTCTCGTTCGTCACCTGCAATATGCAATTGAGCGGGTGAAAAATGGTGAGAAAGTGGAAGAATCACAAAACTTTGCGGATCTTTTAAAAGCTGAATTTCCAGAGTGCTATAATTTAGCATGGAAACTTGTAAAAGTTATGCAAAAACAATTACAACTGCCTGTGTATGAAGCAGAAACGATTTATTTAACGATGCACTTACAGCGTTTAATGAAGGTTGAACAAGTTTAAATTTTGTCGGAAATGTAAACGTTAAAAAAAGTTATTGAATCGCTTACAATTGTTATGTATAATCAATTATACAAAGTTCTACTAAATTCGACAAATGAATAACAGTACACAAAGAAAACGTTTGCTTAAATTTGTGAACTTATTATGTATACCTATTTTTGACACGTGTTACTGATTCGATCAGGCATGAGTGGAGAAAAGTTAGGAATGTAAGCTAAAGAAAGGGACATACTACCCCTTGTATAGCTATCGTTCTATCTTTTTTTCCTCATGCCTTTTGGCGTTTGTCGAAAGTATCAATTATATAAGAGAGGAAGGATATTTATGTTTAAGAAGATCTTTGGTGTTCTTCAAAAAGTCGGTAAAGCGCTTATGTTACCAGTTGCAATCTTACCGGCTGCAGGGATTTTACTTGGATTTGGTAATGCATTCCAAAATCCGCAATTAACAAATCATATCCCTGCGTTAAAAGCAGATTGGTTTGTTCTAGTTGCAAAAATTATGGAACAATCTGGTGACATTATTTTCGGAAACCTTGCACTATTATTCGCAGTAGGGGTTGCCATTGGGTTAGCAAATGGAGACGGAGTAGCTGGGTTAGCGGCATTCGTTGGATATTTGATTATGAACAAAACGATGAGTGTGTTCTTAGGAGTAGACAAGTTAGTTCAAGTAACAAGCAAAGCTGGAGATCCAATTAAAACTGGTTTTGCAGATCCATCTTATGCAAATGTATTAGGCATTCCAACACTGCAAACAGGAGTGTTTGGTGGTATTCTGGTAGGGATATTAGCAGCATATTGTTATAATAAGTACTTTAATATTGAATTACCATCATACTTAGGATTCTTTGCTGGTAAACGTTTCGTGCCAATTGCAACAGCAACATTCTCTTTAATTTTAGGGATTGTAATGTGCTTTATTTGGCCGACAATTCAAGGCGGTTTGAATTCATTCTCGCATCACATGATTGATACAAATAAAACATTAGCAGCATTTATATTCGGTTTAATTGAGCGTTCTTTAATTCCATTTGGGTTACATCACATTTTCTATGCACCATTCTGGTTTGAGTTTGGTCAGTATACAAATGCTGCAGGTGAAATCATTCACGGTGACCAAAAGATTTTCATGGCACAATTAAAAGATGGTGTGGAGTTAACAGCTGGTACATTTACAACTGGTAAATTCCCATTCATGATGTTCGGTCTTCCGGCAGCAGCGTTAGCGATGTACCATGAAGCACGTCCAGAAAATAAAAAAATAGCAGCTGGTATTTTAGCTTCTGCTGCGTTAACATCTTTCTTAACTGGTATTACAGAACCGATTGAGTTCTCATTCTTATTCGTAGCACCTGTACTATTTGGAATCCATGCAGTATTTGCTGGTTTATCATTTATGACTATGCAAATTTTAAACGTTAAAATCGGGATGACATTCTCTGGTGGTTTAATTGACTTTATTTTATTCGGTGTATTACCAAACCGTACAGCATGGTGGTGGGTAATTATTGTTGGTCTTGTACTAGCAGTGATTTACTACTTCGGATTCCGCTTTGCAATTCGCAAATGGGATTTAAAAACACCAGGTCGTGATGTAGTAGCTGATACTGATGGAGCAGGAGCAGTAGAAGCAGGCGAGCTTCCAGGTGAGATTTTAGTAGCACTTGGTGGAAAAGAAAACATCGCTTCTTTAGATGCTTGTATTACACGTTTACGTGTTCAAGTAAAAGAACAAAAGGATGTAAACAAAGATCGTTTAAAAGAGCTTGGAGCAGCAGGTGTTCTTGAAGTTGGTAACAACATTCAAGCTATCTTCGGTCCAAAATCTGATACATTAAAATCACAAATTCAAGATATTATGGCAGGCCGTGCAGTGCATATTGAAAAAGAAGCACCTGCAAAAGTAGAAGCACCTGTTCAAAAAGATACAAATGAAGTAATTGCGATTCCAATTGAAGGTAAAATTTTACCAATCACTGAAGTTCCAGATCAAGTATTTTCTGGAAAAATGATGGGTGATGGTTTTGCAATCGAACCGACAGAAGGAACAGTCGTATCTCCTGTAAATGGTGAAATTGTGAACGTATTCCCAACAAAACATGCAATCGGTATTCAATCAGAAGGCGGAAAAGAAATTTTAATTCACTTCGGTATTGATACAGTAAAATTAAATGGTGAAGGTTTTGAAGCACTAGTTTCTCAAGGAGATAAAGTAACACAAGGCCAACCGTTATTAAAAGTAGATATAGCGTTTGTAAAAGAAAATGCACCTTCTATTATTACGCCAATTGTTTTCACAAATTTACAAGAAGGACAACAAGTTGAAATCAAAAAGCAAGATAATGTTAAAAAAGGTGAAACAAACGTTATTAACATTCACTAATATTTAGACACAAAATTTTGATAATATAAAAGGCGATGTAGTTGACCGCTCATCGCCTATTATATACAATATAGATGGTGTGATACTCACATCTATACAACTTAAAATATATTGTAGTTTAAAGGAGATAGATTATTATGGAAAAAATCTTTAAAGTAACTAGTGACTCAGGAATTCATGCTCGTCCAGCAACTTTACTTGTAAACACTGCAAGCAAATTTGGTGCGGATATTAACTTAGAGTATAATGGCAAAACTGTAAACTTAAAATCAATCATGGGTGTTATGTCTTTAGGTATTCAACAAGGCGCAGAAATCAAAATTACTGCAAACGGTGATGATGCAGCTCAAGCAGTAGCAGCTATTGAAGAAACTATGAAAAATGAAGGATTAGGAGAATAATGACTCTTAACATTAAAGGGATTGCCGCATCAAGCGGTATTGCCATTGCAAAGGCATTCCGTCTCGAAAATCCTGAATTTAACATTGAAAAGAAAACGATTTCGGATGAAGCTGCAGAAATCGCACGCTTAGAAGCTGCGCTTGAGAAATCAAAATCTGAATTAGAAGCAATTAAAAATCATGCTTTTGCTGAGCTTGGTGCTGATAAAGCTGCTATTTTTGAAGCTCATTTACTAGTATTAAATGATCCAGAACTAGTAAACCCAGTGAAAGATAAAGTAAAAAATGAAAAAGTAAATGCTGAATTCGCGATGGATGAAGTTGCATCAATGTTCATTACTATGTTTGAGAGCATGGACAATGAATATATGAAAGAACGTGCAGCAGATATTCGCGATGTGACAAAACGTGTTATTGCACATCTACTTGGCATTAACTTCTCAAACCCTAGTACAATTTCTGAAGAAGTAATCATCATTGCAGAAGATTTAACACCATCTGATACAGCTCAGTTAAACCGTGAATATGCAAAAGGTTTTACAACTGATATTGGTGGACGTACATCTCACTCTGCAATTATGGCTCGCTCTATGGAAATACCGGCTGTTGTTGGTACAAAGGTTGTTATGGAGAAAATCCAAAACGGCGATATCGTAATTATCGATGGTTTAGACGGAGAAGTAATTGTAAACCCATCTGAAGAAACTCTTCGTGCTTATGAAGAAAAGAAAGCGCAATTTGAAGAGCAAAAAGCAGAATGGGCAAAATTAAAGAATGAAGCGACAGTTACAGCGGATGATCATCACGTTGAGCTTGTAGCAAACATCGGTACACCGAAAGATGTAAAAGGTGTGATCGACAACGGTGGTGAAGGTGTTGGTTTATATCGTACAGAATTCTTGTACATGGGCCGTGATAACCTTCCAACAGAAGAAGAACAATTTGAAGCATACAAAGCTGTTCTTGAAGGTATAGGAGAAGGTCAGCCAGTTGTTGTTCGTACACTTGACATTGGTGGCGATAAAGAGCTTCCATACTTACATTTACCAAAAGAAATGAACCCGTTCTTAGGCTACCGCGCAATTCGCTTATGCTTAGAAGAACAGGATATTTTCCGTACACAACTTCGTGCTTTACTTCGCGCAAGTGTATACGGTAATTTAAAAATTATGTTCCCGATGATTGCAACTCTTGATGAATTCCGTCAAGCAAAAGTAATTTTATTAGAGGAGAAAGAGAAACTTGTTCAAGCTGGTATAGCTGTTTCAGACGCTATTGAAGTAGGTATGATGGTTGAAATTCCTGCTTCTGCGGTATTAGCTGATCAATTTGCAAAAGAAGTAGATTTCTTCTCTATCGGAACGAACGACTTAATTCAATACACAATGGCAGCGGATCGCATGAATGAACGCGTATCTTACCTATATCAACCATATAATCCAGCGATTTTACGTCTTGTAAAAATGGTTATTGATGCAGCTCATAAAGAAGGAAAATGGGCTGGTATGTGCGGCGAGATGGCAGGAGATGCCCTAGCAATTCCGTTGTTAGTTGGATTAGGCTTAGATGAGTTTAGTATGAGTGCAACATCTATTCTTCCAGCGAGAACACAAATTCGCAAGCTTTCAAAAGTACAAATGGAAGAATTAGCACAAAAAGCTTTAAACATGTCAACTGCTGAAGAAGTAGTAGAACTTGTAAAAAGTATTTAATGAAAAAACCTGGGACTGATTTGAAATCGGTCCCAGTTTTTTTCATACAATTCATTTTTTATCCCGCTACTTTAGGGCAGTAAGACCCCAATTGGTTCAACTAATCATCAGTGGGGGATGATGAAGAAAACCTCCACTGATGGAAGTTTCACTTTATTTTTTCGATATCTTTGTCTAGCTCTGCCTCCTCTTGTTCTGAGCGAGCCGCTTCCGCTTTTCTTTATAAGTCACTGCTCTGCAGAATACAACATGACCGCTACTCGCTTTCTCCTTTTGTTTTAAACCCTGCATGTGGCAAAAAAAGGTCCTGACCGCTTCTATGCATGGCCAGATGCTCTCGTCCGTCTAAAAAGAAAGAGGATTTTTATGTCGATTTTTTACTTGTATATATCTAATTGTTTTCGAGTTAATTAACTTTTCATATTTGTGAGTAGTACATAAATAAAACCAGGAAAGCTATTGCTTTCCTGGGAAGTACTGATTCTTATTAGAAAACGATAGCTACAACGTCATTTGGGCAAACACGTAATAAACCAGATCCTGGTATATTGCCACCTGAGAAAAGTGCTACGCCATTTGAGAAGCCCTCAAATACAACGTTATTAAAAGTACCGTTATCTCTAATTGTTAATAGAGCGATTTGAGTACCGATTGAAAGATTTCTAAGAACATTACATAAACGATTTCTATGATCATCATCGTGTTTCATGTGGTGATCGTGTTTCATGTGGTGATCGCGCTTTATATGGTGATCACGTCTATCGCAGTTACAGCCATCAAATCCAAAACATCCGAACATAATTCTCACCCCCTTCACATTAATAAGATATGCTCTAGGTACATGCTTTGCTTGGACGTAGTGAAGAATTTTTTTAGATTTTTTCCTAATTTTTAGGAAAGGAATAAATGTTTTAGGTAGAATGTTGTTATTCTTCTTATAACATATGAGAAGAGAGAAATGAGAGTTTGGACAAAAGCTGATATGGAAATAAAAAAGACTGCCCCTTTTTTAAAGGCAATCTTTATATTTTTTTGCTTTTATATAAAACAATGATATATACAGGAAGTGCTAACAGTAATGGTGCAAAGGAGCGAGGGGTATACTGACTAATTTCTGATTGAAGCGTTGTTTCTTTTGAAAACTGTAGCATCGCAATATTTGTCATATCCCCAACGAAG
The DNA here is from genome assembly GCF_900116295.1 of Bacillus sp. 103mf. Lineage (GTDB taxonomy): Bacteria > Bacillota > Bacilli > Bacillales > Bacillaceae_G > Bacillus_A > Bacillus_A bruguierae. The sequence continues at coordinate 645,393 of NZ_FPAF01000001.1, read as the reverse complement.
TACAGAAGCAGTACTGTGACTATGTAGCACAATATGGCGATAAAGCTTCCATATAAATTCAACGAAAATCCCTCACTTGTTATCAATTTGTTACTATTGTATCATAATTGTAACAAAAAAGCATCTTTAGATCCCAACCTGTCATTTTGGAGTAGTAATTCTCACTTAAAATTCAGAGAGAAGTGAAGAAGATAGGTAGAGGATAATGTGCCCGATTGGTGAGAGCTTTCCATTAGTGGGGGATGAAAAAACCCTCCATTGATGGAGGGTTCACTTTATCCCGCTATTCGTGGGCAGTAATACTTCCACCTCAAAATTCAGCGGAAGCATCGTCCAGCTCCAGTGGCTAGAATGTTCGGTGGGAGATAAACTGCCCGTAAAAGCCCGATTGGTGAGGGCTAATAATCAGTGGGGGATGAAGAAAACCTCCACTGATTAAAGTTTCACTTTATTTTGCCCATTCTGTTACTTGTTCTACGCTCATGCGTGGTGCTGGGTGCCCTTCTAATGTAGATTCACCAATTGTAATTAACATGATTGGGATGTAACGAGAAGGAATGTTAAACTCTTCCATTAACGCCTGTGGGTTAAATCCTCCGATTGCACATGTATCCCAACCAGTTGCTTTTGCTGCAAGCATAAGTTGCATTGCTGCTAAAGATGCATTTGAGAACGCTGCATCACGCGGATATTGTTCACGTTGATATGCACTTTCAATATTTTGGGCTAAACGATTTTTTGCTTCTTCTTGCATAAGTCCTTGTTCTACAAGTGGGTTGTATACAGAATCAACATTTTTATATGCTTCTAGGTCGCCTAATATAGCAACAACTGCAGAGGCATCGAGAATTTGTTGTTGATTATATGCGATTGGATGTAAACGACGCTGCGCAGCTTCTCCTTGGAATACAAGGAATTTCCAATGTTGTAGATTCCATGCTGATGGTGCTTGGCCAGCAGCTTTTAAAATATCATATAGTTCCTCTTGTGAAATTTCTTTTTCAGAGTTGAAAGCACGATTAGATGTACGTTCGTATAAAACAGTAAAGAAATCTTGCTTTGTCATTATAGTTCCTCCAAGCTTTGTTTCTATTTGTAAATGATTTTAAATGTAATAACGTTCTTTACTTACATTTTGTAAGTTAGTACTGTAAAAGAATATAATATATACATTTCTATTGTCAAGTCTTTTGAAAAAGATATAGAAAAAAGAAGATATTCGCACAGACGTCTTATTTATTGTTGACATACAATAAAAGATGATACGGAGCTTCAATTGAAGCTACCATGTGATAGTCTGTTGAACAAATCAAGTTCTTTTAAGTTTGTAAGAATGGGATAAATGAAGTGAGTGAAAGCCTAATGGTGAACATTCTACATTTTTTATTGGAACATACAGTTTTTCAAAATGTATTACAGGATCTCGATATGAATGTTTTGTATATTGAAGATGGTCATAACGAGAGGCATACAGTTGCAATGGTAAAGCCAAAGTGCTTGTTTTTGGCACATAGTTTTGAAGAAGGGAAAATATTGTTTGAAAAAGTTCAGCCACAAATCGTGATTATATACATTTCTAATGCTTCTCAGGTTGATTTTGTGAAAGAACTATTCACTTCAGATATTTCGTTTATCATTGTATGGAGTGAAGAAGTGACATATCAATTTGTTGACTTAATTAAACTTGGTGTACGAAACATCGTCTTACCACCAATTACACCGCAATCTGTACTTGCTGAAGTGCAAAAGAGTGTATATGAGTTGTCATTAGTAAAACAAGTCATATTACAGCAAGAATTACTTCAAATGATATTTGATTTTCAGAATGATTTATTGTTTATTGTAGAAGATGATGAAATTATAGATTGCAATACGAATTTTTTACGTTTTTTCGGATACGAAGATCTTATGTCATATCATGAGAACCATATGACATTTGCAGAACATTTTGCGCAGGAGAGTGGGTATTATATCGCGGAAAATAATACAATGTGGATTGACGATTGCTTAACACAATCGAGAAAAATTAAAATGTATAATGAGATTGGAGAAGCGAGTGTATTCTTGTTACGCATTGCTCCAATGCCTAATGATATCTCGAGATTGATCGCTACATGTACAGATATTACAGAACTAGAAGAAGAATATAAAGAGCAGGAGCGTTTAGCAACAATTGATTCCCTGACAAATGTTTATAATAGGATGAAGTTTCAAAGACTATTTTCAGAAGGTTGGGAAACTGCTATACGAATGAATCAATCGTTTGCTCTTGTTTTATTTGATTTAGATGATTTCAAAAAAGTAAATGACACATATGGTCATGATTTTGGAGATTTAGCACTGGTGCAATTGGCGGAACTTGTAACAGCAAAATTACAGACGCATCATGTTTTTGCACGGTGGGGTGGAGAGGAATTTATTATTTTTTTATCTCAAACAACAGAAAAAGAAGCATTTCAAATTGCAGAAGCACTCCGATTTTTTATTGAAACAAAAAAATTTTCTGGAATTTCAAAGATCACAGCAAGCTTTGGTGTTGCTGCATTTGAAAATGGAATTACAAAAGAAATGTTAATGCATCGAGCAGATGTTGCACTATATGAAGCGAAGAAGAAGGGGAAAAATCAAGTGTGTTTATATCGAAAAGAAAAAATGTAATATTTTTTCGCAACAAATTGTTGCGATTTTTTTTTATTGACGGATAATGGAAAAGGGGGGGGAGAGTTAATATTTAAGATGCGATGGAGGATTTTTAGAAATGAAGACGTTATGGAGTATAATTATTTTTTTACTTTCTATTTTATTAGTGGGGAGCTATTTCTTTTTTAAAGTACCTGCTAAAAAAGAAGCTCAATCAATAAAAACAACTGCCCCTGCTAATACAACGAAAGAAAAAGAAAAAGAAGAAAAAAAAGAAAAAAAAGAAAAAGAAATTGATTATACTGCTGTTACCCAAAAATTAGATCAGTATCTAAAAGATAAACAATTTAATGGATCAGTCCTTGTTTCAGATAAAGATCGAACAATATTAGATAAAGGGTATGGCTATGCGGATGTACAAAAACAAGTTGAAAATACATCGCAAACAAAATATCGGATTGGTTCTATTACAAAAACGACAATTGCTGTGTCGATTTTACAGTTGCAAGAACAAGGAAAGTTAAATATACAGGACAATGTGCATACGTATATTCCGTCTTTTCCTGTTAATAAAAATATTACATTATATCATTTATTAACGCATACATCAGGACTTCCTGAACACGGGAAAGGGAAAGTTAATGCGGCATCTCGACTTAATTTAGTAACGTGGCTTGGACAACAACCAACTACTTTTCAACCGGGACATGGCTGGTTATATACAGATTATAATTATATGTTGCTAGCTTATATTGTAGAAAAAAGCTCGGGACAATCTATAGCACAATACGTTAGAGAACACATCTTTATTCCAGCAGGAATGACAGAGTCAGGTATGGGAGAGGCACCGGAAGGAGATGCAAATTTTTCAAAAGGATATAAAAAGAAAGAGAATGAGCTTGTATTAGCCCCGAACTTAATCATGAATTGGTTATATGGATGCGGTGAAATGTATACAACAGTAAATGATATGAAAAAACTAGACGAAGCAATTATGGCGGGTAAACTTATTTCGCCTGAAAGTTTAAAATTAATGTTAACACCATCTCCAGAAAGAAAATACGCATTTAGCTTTTATATATATCCAGATTATTATCACAATCATGGCGTACTTTCGGGATGGAATACATTTAATAACTTTAATTGGGATAAACAATTATTTGTCATTGTATTTTCAAATGTGCAAAATGGAATTAATGATGAGTTTAATACTGAATTTCGCAAACTTGTAAGTGATTTATTAGAAAAAGAGGAGATGGGAAGATGAAGCAGTTATTACCACCAACTTCCATTGGTTTTGTTGGTACCGGTGTTATGGGAAAGAGTATGGTACGTCATTTACTAAAGGCAGGTTATATGGTGTACGTATATAATCGTACAAAAGAAAAAACAGCAGATTTAATTGAAGAAGGTGCACATTGGTGTGATTCTCCAAAGGAAATTGCAAAAACAGTAGATGTCGTAATGACTATGGTTGGATATCCACATGATGTAGAGGAAGTATACTTAGGTGCAAATGGAATTCTTACTCACGCAAAACAAGGAACAATTACGATCGACTTTACAACATCAACACCAACTTTGGCGAAACGTATTTACGAAGAAGGAAAGAGTAAGGGGATTTATGTATTAGATGCCCCTGTATCGGGCGGAGATATTGGAGCAAAAGAAGGGCGTCTTGCAATCATGATTGGTGGAGACGAAGAAGTATATAAAGCATGTTTACTATTATTCGAACTGTTAGGTAAAAATATTATGTTGCAAGGAAAAGCAGGTAGCGGTCAGCATACAAAAATGTGCAATCAAATTGCTATTGCATCTAATATGCTTGGTGTATGTGAAGCACTTGCTTATGCAAAAAAGGCAGGGTTAGATCCAGAAAAAGTGTTACAAAGTATTTCTACTGGTGCAGCAGGCAGTTGGTCATTAAGTAATTTAGCACCTCGTATGTTACAAGGTGATTTTGAACCAGGATTTTACGTGAAACACTTTATGAAAGATATGAACATTGCTTTAGAAGAAGCAGAAGAGCTTGGATTATCTGCACCTGGCCTAACTCTTGCAAGGAAATTATATGAGCAATTAATGCAAGATGGTGAAGAAAATAGCGGAACACAAGCATTGTATAAACAGTACATAAAGGAGTGATTGTATGAGTTTAGAAAAATTCGATAATATCATTCGCACAGTACAGTGTACAGAAACGATTGTCATTAATGATAAGCAAATGGCTGCGTTTAAAGAGAAGTATAACTTTGAACCGGTATTTGAATATGGCAGAGATGCAACAGGTCGTTATGTTATTCGAACAACGAAAGAAATGCTAGAAGAAATGGAATTCTATTTAGCGCTAAAGTATGAGCGTGATCTCATTGATTTATATATGAATGCAGAAGTAGACGGAAAATTTTATGTTTCGGTTAGCTACGGAGACGATGCACTTCATTTACAGGAGTTGTTTCAATTTTTAAAAGAGAATAAATAAAAAAGTCCTCATATGAGGACTTTTTTATTTAGGAAAGGCTTGTTGCTCGGCGTGCTTTTTCAATTGGAAAGGGAATTACTTCAGCCATTCTGTTTCGAGTAAATCGTTTTGTGCGAGCGTGACGTAATATATATAATGCAAACAGTATACCAACAGGAATTGCACCATATAAACTAAAAAATAAAGCGCTTACAGTAGATGCGACGAAGCCAATCATACCAATTTCTAACTCATCCATAATAGCACCCACAACAGCAGGTATAGACCCGCAAACGACACCAAAAAGAATTGCTAAAATTAACTCCATGTATTCCCTTCCTCCTTTTTACAATTTCGTTCTTTTTTTCTATTATTTGTATTATAACATAGTTTAAACAGAATTTTCAGAAAAAATTCATAAAATGTTCATAAATTTGTAAAAAAATATTCAACAAAAAGAAGGTTTATCTCATAAAAGGAGATAAACCTGCCCATAGGAGGATGTATATATGTAGAGTGAATAAAGGAAAGGAAAAGGGGAACCAATTCCCTTTATTCAACATGCTACCTTAATAAAGTGAAACTTCCATCAGTGGGGGTTTTTTCATCCCCCACTGATGGTTAGTTGAACCAATCGGGCTTTTACGGGCAGTTATACCCCCACCTATCTTCTTTGCTTCTCTCCCAATCTAGAGGTGGGGGTCTTACTGCCCGTTAATGCGGGATAAATAGGAACCCAACCTTCAGTTGTTACAAAAATACGTATTGCCACAACTTGACGGTCGTTTTGAAGGGAAAAATAATGTCTCGTATTTTTAGGTACCGAAATTAAATCTCCTGGTTTAAGTTCAACATCAAAGAACCGGCCATTTTTTCCTTGGATGGTAAAAATGCCATGTCCGCTAACGATAAAGCGAACTTCATCATCAGTATGATGGTGTTCTTGTTTAAAGTTTACTAACAATTCATCTAGATTAGGTGTTGCACTAGAAAGTGAAATAACATCGTTTGCTTGATATCCACGGCGCTTAGAAATATCAGTAATTTCTAGAGCAAACACTTCTAAAATTTCGTTCTTATTTTCATCAGTTAATACATAGTTTTCTTGTAAATAAACAGGAAGTTTTGTAAGATCCCATTTTTCATACAAAACATCTTCATTTTGTAAAAACTGTTGTACGTCTATTTCTTTTTCAATACGTGTGTTAATTTCATGAATACGAATTTGCGCCATGTTGAACGCCTCCTTTAATTGATAAAAGTTTAATATGGAACTGGAAGAGAAACTCGTATGCTTCTAATCTTTTTTTTGCATCAAAGCGATCTTTTCCCCATACGGTAATACCGTGATTTCGAATTAAAACAGCTCCTTCATCTTTATGAATATGCTTACGGAATTCCTTACCTAAAGTGGGAATATGCGCATAATTTTCGATAATGGGAATTTGAATAGAAGCTCCTTCTTCCCAAATGTTAAGTGCTTTAATAATTTCTTGATTACAGAGTACAACCTCTTTATCATATATATTTGTAATGACATTATTATCGGTTGTATGAATGTGCAAGACACATGCAGCCTTTGTAAGGTTATAAATGTGAGTGTGCAGCAATGTTTCGGCTGAAGGGCGTAAATCAGTTTCTAAAACAGGATTGCCGTTTTGATCAACTAACAAAAAGTCGTCCGGCGTTGTTTTTGTTTTATCTCTTCCGCTTGCTGTAATGAGAAAGGTAAGAGGGTTATCACTCACTTTTATTGAAATATTACCGCTTGTTGCTGGAAACCAGTTTCGGTCGGTTAATTCTTTTTTCAGTTCACTCAGTTCCTGCCATTGATGAAAGAGTTGTTTCACTTCATCACCCCTAACAATTTCTCTATTTCGTTTTGTATATCATGAAATGTTTCAAATGGTATATAAGAAATGTTATGTTCTATACATTTTGTAATCAAAAAGTCACGAGCAAACACTTTGTCAGCAAGTTTTGCTGCCTGCAAATCTGTAATAGAATCACCGATTACAATTTTAAAATCGCTTTGTGAACTTAAATTACGAATAAGTGCCGATTTACAAAGACCACATTCATTTTCACAATGTTCATCACACGAATGCGGCCAATTTACTCGAATTGTTTCATTGGAAAAATCAGTTGTATTACAGTAAATTTGTTCAAAATCAACAAGTCCTTCGAGAAGAGGGTAAACAAAAAAGTCCATTCCTCCAGAAATGATATAAAGTGAGATATTGTTTTCTCGCAAAAACTGTACAAATTCTGTAAAGCCGGTACGAATGTCTGCGGTTTCTTTTATAAAATCTGTAATTTTATCTTGTAAACTTGTGGGTAATAGAGAAAAAAGTTTTCCTACACCTTCTTGAATAGAAAGTTCTTGTGATAAAATTTGTTGTTTAATGGTTTCGGCTTCTGGTGGGGCAAACTTTTGCATAATGGCAACAATATTATCGTTATTTGTAATTGTGCCATCGAAGTCACAAAAAATTTGGATGCTCATGCTTTCACCTCTTTAGATGGATCGCCCCATAAACGTAAAGCGGCTTGTAAATAAGAATCATCAACCTCATGAAGCGGCGTGTTTGTTAGCGCTGCATTGATAGCTGAGCGAAATGCTCTTCCGCCTCCCTGTGCACCAGAGGGGTGTCCGTGAATACCGCCACCAGCATTAATAACACATTGCTGACCAAAGTCACGAATGAGGAGCGGAACAAGTCCCGGGTGAATGCCAGCAGATGGAACAGGAAAGCTTCGTTTAAATGGTTCGTTTTCATCTGTAAGTGTTTTTGCTAAATAAAGTGCATCTTCTTGCTTTAAAGCGACATTTCCATACGGTGATGGAAATAGTGAGAAATCTGCACCAGCATAGCGAAGAAGCTTGCCAAGTAATAGAGAAGAAGAAAATCCATATAATTTAGATGCTATGTAAGTTCCGCTTACTGCTGGATGTGCCATAATTGGGATAGAAATATCATCATCTTCCGCTAATGCTTGCAACACATCAAGTCCATATGCGAATACGTTGAAAAGTAATAAATCAGCTCCAGCAGAAGCGGCTTGTTTTGCCTTTTCTTTTAAATCATAAGTCCGTCCTGAGAGATTAACGGCATATAACGTTTTATGACCGTATGTTTCATAAACAGATTGCAAAACTTCTTTTCCAGCGTGAATGCGTTCTGATAGTGGTGTTAACGGATTATCAAATAAAATTTCATCATCTTTTACAATGTCAACACCGCCTCTTGCTTGATCGCGAAGTTGTGTTTTTAAATAACCGATATTCCGACCGATCATTCCTTTGAAAATACTCATGAGAAGAGGGCGATTGTGAACATTCAAATTGTTTCGTATTTCATCGATACCAAATTTTGGGCCAGAAAAGCTCTTTTTGATATCATCAGAAAATGTTAAATCAAGTAATTTAATTTCTCCGTCCAAAGATAATTTTCCAAAAACAGTTGTAAAAATTGCTGGTAAATCGGTGCTGAAGTTAGCGGACGGATAATGAATTTTAATAAGTCCGCGTGTGACTTTTTTATCAAGATATATGTTTGTTTTTTCATCATCTTCTAATTTTTCTACGCTAACGACTGAACCTTTATGTCGTTTTAATTGTTTTTGTAATAAGTGGGGTAAGTGTGTCCACGAACCAACTGTTAAACCGAGAGCAATTTGCTCTGCTTTTTGACTTAAATTATGAGAATCATCATGAATGAAGTATGTTGCTGTTATTCCGCTCATTTTCATAACCTCCTAGTTGAATAAAAAAACCTCTCAGCTAAGGAGAGGTTTTTTACAACCAGCTCCTTATCTGTCAGCATAACGCTGCGAGAATTAGCACCGTGCCTACATAAAGTAGATCGGTTGCCGGGTTTCATCGGGCTCGTCCCTCCACCAGCTCTTGATAAGAAGTATTTGGAAATGTTTAAAATTTTTGATAACTGAATTTTGACAGAGAATTTTTACGTTGTCAATGGTTTTTTGAAAATTTTTAATTTAGCAATTCTATGAACTGCTTCTTGAAGACGTTCCTCTGAATGTAATAAGCCAACGCGAATATACCCTTCCCCGTGTTTGCCAAAGCCGATACCTGGGGCGACGGCGACATGTGCTTGGTTTAATAGTACATCAGCAAATTGCTCTGACGTATAGCCATCTGGAACGGGAAGCCATGCAAAAAAAGAACCATTTGGTGAGGCGACATTCCAGCCGATAGAGCGACAAGCAGTAATGAAAGCATTTCTGCGAGATTCATAGCGTTCTACGAGCTCATCGACACAAGTTTGCGGTTTTAATAACGCTTCACAAGCAGCTTCTTGTACGGCACCAAAAATACTAACATACATATGATCTTGTAATAAGTTAATCGTTTCAATGACACTTGCATTTCCAACAGCAAATGCAATGCGCCACCCTGCCATATTATATGTTTTTGATAACGTATAAATCTCAATGCCAACATCTTTTGCTCCATCGACTTGTAAGAAACTAAGCGGTTTTTTAGCATCAAAGCCGATGGCACCATACGCGAAATCATGACAGACTAAAATGTTATGTTCATTCGCAAACGATATAGTTTCCTCAAAGAATTTTGTTGTTGCAACGGCTCCGGTCGGATTGTTTGGATAGTTTAAAAACATTAATTTTGCTTGTTTAGCAGTTTGTACATCAATTTTTGTATAATCAGGTAAAAATTGATTTTTTGCTAGCAGTGGCATTGTAGCAATCTTTGCTTTTGCTAAGGCTACGCCTGATAAATAATCTGGATAACCTGGATCAGGAACAAGGATTGTATCACCTGGATTCGTAAAACAAAGTGGTAATTCAACTAAGCCAGCTTTCCCGCCAAATAGAATAGCTACTTCTGTTTGTGGGTTTAATTGTACACCGTATTCACGCTCATAAAATGTAGCGACAGCCTCTTTTAAATTTTCATGTCCTCGAAATGGTGGATATTTATGGTGAATAGGGTGTTCTGCTGCCCGTTGTAATGCTGTTACGATGTGTGTTGGTGTTGGCTGATCTGGATTTCCTTGTCCTAAGTTAATAACATCATGACCAGCTTGCATTACTCCATTTACTTTTGTGACAAGAGAAGCAAAAAATTGTGTTGGTAATGATGTTAATATCTCGGAAATTTGAAAATGTTTCATACTTTCCACCTCTTTTGAAAATTGTTACAATTATAGTGACAAATGATATAATTTTTCCAACTTTTTGTAAAGGAAAAAAATAAAAAGGAAGAAGGGAGAAAGTAATGAAAATTGCTTGTGTTCAAATGAATATTACTTTTGGTGATGTTGAAAAAAATATAGAACATGCCGAAAAAAAAATAAGAGAAGCAATGAAGGGAAATCCAGATGTTATTGTATTGCCAGAGTTATGGACAACAGGTTATGATCTAGAACGTCTTCCTGATATTGCTGATCTAGATGGCAATTATACGAAATGTTTATTATCAAAGTGGAGTAAGCAACATGGTATAAATATTGTCGGTGGTTCGATCGCAAAGCAGACAGAGAATGGTGTTACAAATACGATGTATATTAGTGATCGAAATGGAAAAATTGTGGCTGAATATAGTAAAGTGCATTTGTTTCAACTGATGGATGAGCATAAATATTTGATTGCTGGAAATGAAACGGGGCATTTTCTATTGGAGGATATACCGTGTGCAGGAACAATATGCTATGATATTCGTTTTCCAGAGTGGATGCGTATTCATACTGCGCATGGGGCAACGGTATTATTTGTTGTAGCAGAGTGGCCGCTTGTTCGTTTAGCACATTGGCGATTATTGCTTCAAGCAAGGGCGATTGAAAATCAATGTTATGTTGTGGCGTGCAATCGTGCGGGGAGTGATCCTAATAATGTATTTGCTGGCCATTCTCTTATTATTGATCCTTGGGGAGAAATTGTTACTGAGGCTGATGAAACAGAAACGATTTTGTATGGAACATTAGATATAAAGAAAATTTCTGAAGTGCGTAAAGGGATTCCTGTTTTTTTTGATCGGCGTCCAGAATTATACACATAAAAAATGTTGACAAACAAATTTTATTCTTGGTATAGTCAGAAACAGAAACGAAAAATTCAGACAACTATACACTCTTATCAAGAGCAGGTGGAGGGATTTGGCCCGATGAAACCCAGCAACCGACCGTAATACCATTGTGAAATGGGGCGCATGATTGGCGCCTAGTAAGGCACGGTGCTAATTCCAACAGAAAGAGAGACTTTCTGATAGATAAGAGGGGAGAAGTGAATCTTCAAACCTCTTTCGCAGTAGAAAGGGGTTTTTAGTTACCACTTTTTTGCCTCTCTGCTTATTTATAATAAGAAGGGAGGAGACATCGATGGAGGAATGGATATCCGTTATTGGCAATGTTGGTTTTCCAATTGTTGTGACGCTATACTTGCTGCATAGAATTGAAAGTAAGTTAGATAGCGTTATTGTTGCAATTGAGAAGTTACCAAAGCAAATGCAAAGGTATGAATCTCCAAAAGAAAATATGTACATGCAAATTGAAAAAACGACGTAACTACTCAGTCACTCTATGAAAAATCGATAGAAAAGCATTTTTTTGAGTGGTCGAGAGGGACTGGCTATGTATAGTAGCGGTCAGGGCCTTTTCCTGCCACATGCCAGGTTTGAAACAAAAGAAGCAGGCCAGTAGCCGGCATGTTGTATTCTGTATAGTTGCGATTTGTGTGTTGAAAAATCAAAGTGGATTTATATATGTAACAGAAACGGATTGTGTGAATAGGCACAATCCGTTTTTAAAATTGATATAGAAGAAAAATAGTTTATTGAATTTCACTGTGCAGTATAACCACCGTCAATGACAACAGCTTGTCCTGTAATCCCTTTTGCTTTTTCGCTTGTTAAAAATAAGGCGTAGTCTGAAATTTCTTCTGTATGTAATAATCGTTGTTGCGGTACAAGTGGGTAAATGACATCTTCTAGTACATGTTCAAGTGGGACATTTCTCGTTGTAGCTAAATCTTGAAGTTGGTTGCGAACAAGCGGTGTATCAACATAGCCAGGACAAAGTGCGTTTACGGTAATGCCATGTTCAGCTCCCTCTAATGCTGCGACTTTTGTAAGTCCGATTACCCCGTGCTTGGCGCTATTATATGCAGATTTTCCTGCAAAGCCAACGAGACCATTAATAGAGGCGATGTTGATGATGCGCCCGTATTTTTGCTTTTTCATAATAGGAAATGCATGTTTTATTGCAATAAACGGTGCAATTTGCATAATTTTAATAAGCATTTCAAACTTTTCAGTTGGGAAATCTTCAATTGGAGAAACGTATTGCATGCCTGCATTATTAATTAATACATCAAGTGAACCAAATCGTGTAACCGTTTCAGAAATAGCTTGTTCAATCTCACGTTCTACTGTTACATCACATTGCATTCCAAATACTTTATACCCTTCGTTCTCTAATTGTTTCACTGCCTCTTGTACTCGGTCCTCTAACCGATCCGTAATCATTACAGTTGCGCCTTCTTTCGCAAAAGCTTTTCCCATTTCATATCCAATGCCACTTGCTGCACCTGTTAAAAATACAACGCGATTTTTAAACATTTTTTATTCCATCTCCCCTATGAATATAGTTAGCTCTACTGCTCTATTTATAGAAACAAAGTGGAAAATCCTGCAATCTTTTGGAAAAAATACGCAAGCTATCTTGCTTTACAAAATACTGTTTGCTATACTATTTTGTAAAGCAAGATACTTATACCTATCTATCTTGTAAAACAAGGTAGAGGAAGGATTTGAATTATGTCGACAAGTCAAATGTTAAAAGGTATTTTGGAAGGATGCTTACTTGCCATTATTTCTGAAGGAGAAATATACGGATATGAAATGAGTGAAAAACTGGCACAGTATGGTTTTACAATGGCAAGTGAAGGAAGTATTTATCCGCTATTAATTCGCATGCAAAAAGAAGGATTGATTACGAGTACGATGAAAGAATCACCATCTGGTCCAAAGAGAAAATATTACACATTAACAGAAAAAGGTGAAGGTGCACTAGATGATTTCATGGAACGGTGGGAAGCGATGCAAAGTAGTGTACAGCGTTTGTTGGAAGGAAAGAGGAGGAAACGATAACGCTGACGCGATGAAAGAGAAGCAAAAATAAGTAATCTAAACGAGAGGGGAGTATTATGCAAGTTTCTAAAGAAGGTGAAAAGTTTTTAGTTGATATGAAAGTGTATTTATTAACAAAAGGAATAAAGGAGGAAGATGTAAATAGTTTTTTAGAAGATGCTGAGCTTCATTTAATAGAAGGAGAAAAAGAAGGAAAGACGGTAACAGATATTTTTGGGGATTCGCCGAAAGAATATGCGCAAGAATTGGCTGAAGAGATGGAAGTTGATAAGAAAGAAAATTGGAATTTACTTATTTCTTTCGTGATTGCAACAGCAGCTTATTGGTTGATTCCAGAACTTGTATTTCGAAATACAGAGAAACCAGTCACTGTATCACTTATTAGTTTAATTGGATACCCTATCATTCTATTCTTGATGATAGCAGGGATGATTTTTGCTTTTCGAAGCTCTAGTTTTCAGAGTAAATTAAGAGAGTTTTCCATTATATATGTAGTAATGGCTGTCATTCCAATGGTGTTGCTTGTTGGATTAATGCTACTAGATAAACAGTATGGTACACCATTTTTGTCTTTATCCTCAGTGCAAAGTTACATTCTAGGCTTTCTATTATTTGTGGTGGCTATAATAATTAATTTTCGCCTAAATAGCTGGATAGGAGTATTAACCTTAGTTGTTTTGCTCTTTATTATGTTTTTATTTGAATATCTTGGTATTAATAATACGGATTGGGGATTTTTAGAACCAATTTTGTTGTATGGAAGTTTAGCACTGCTTATGATGTGGGATTCCAAACGACAAAATATTGTACAGAGATAGTTAAGATAGGAAAGAGTTAGAGGTTTTCAAAACAATTAAAGTAGTTTCTAGAAGATACAGGAGCGTATTTAACGGTAAAAGGAATAAAAGAAGATATAAAGTCTTTTGGGGTAGAAGAGAGGAATTACTCATATAAATTCATGGTGGTTTTTCAACATATAGGTCGCTGCTATGCAGGATACAACATGACATGTACTCGTTTTCTTCTTTTGTTTTCAGCTTTGCATGTGGTAGGAGCAGGATCTGACCGTTTCTATGCGCGGCCAGATGCTCTCGTCCCCCTAAAAAGAAAGGAGTTTTTATGTCGGTTTTTTAACTAGTATATATAGAAGTACCTACAACAATTACTTTTTTTCTTTACGCAATAAAGGGCTTTGTAAAGATAATTCTCTTTGAGTATTTGTTAATAAGGAATCTATTTGTGATTTATGAGGGGGAGGAACGATATAATGCATAAGGTTTGTAGGAGAAGGATGGTGTTCGGAACCGTTTGGACACTCGGGATCTGCATTTGTAAGCTTGTCCTGTACACGTCGTGTGAATAAAATGTGACCAAGTTCGTGTGCAAGTGTGTACATGTTCCTCGAAGCTGAAGCGGCATTTGTTAATACAATGTAACCTTTAATTTGTGTGTGAATGGCTAAAGAATATGCGCAAGCGATAATGGATTGTTCTTGAAAATAATTACTGCCGATATAACAAATATAAATATCACATTGCGAGGCAAGTTCCCTGCACTCAGCAAATAAAGAAGTCAACTTTGGTTGTGATTTTAGCGAAGATACATAACTAATCTCACCATCATGAAAACGATATGGCTCATCTAGTACGTTGACATCCTTAATTTTAAATACGATAGGATGCCAAATATATTCAGCAATTGCAATATCTTTAGCAATACGTTCTTTATCAATATGAGATCCGGGAGTAATGCAAATACATATGTTAACATAAGGACGCATAGGAGGCACCTCAAATATAGTGAATTTTTCTGTCTGGATAAAAAGGAAATGAACTTAACGATTGAAAAAAGGGGGGATAAATGTTTTTAATGTATTTATATTATTTTTTTGTCGAACTAGGTAGGGAGAATATTCTTTATTTGATAAGAGTTGCGGAAGTATAGCATCCTCTTTATTTAGTAAACTGCTAAAATTTGTGATCATATGTGAGAACTGTTCATCAGTAATCATACCACTCGAGTGCCAATAACACATCATTGCATAAGCAAGGGAACTTGTATCGACGTTTACGTTCACATTAACATTAGAATTTCCGCTGTTTGAAATTTCGGAGCTATTTCGCCGCATGGTCAACCCTCCTTACAAAAATAGGCTACTTTTAGTAGCCTATTCATTTAAATTATTTTTGTTTTTGTTTTGGCTTTGGATTCGGCTTTGGTTTTGGTTTTTGTTTTGGCCTTGGCTTTGGTTTTTGTTTTGGCTTTGGATTTGGATTCGGCTTTGGTTTTGGAATTGGTTTTGTCCTTGGTTTTGGCCTTGGTTTTGGAATTGGTTTTGGCTTTGGTTTTGGAATTGGTTTTGGTTACTCTGCTGGGATGGAGTAGCATTATTTAATGCATTCGTTAAGAATGGAAGCAGGGCTGCTAATAGTTGGTTTGTAGCATCTGTATTCGATTGCCCTTGTCTCTGATTCTGTTCTACATCAGTAGGCTGCCGATTAGAAGAAGCTGTTTCAGAATCTATATCAGAGTCTACATTTAAATTTACGTGGGAGTTTCCACTATCTGAAATTTGAGCAACGTTATGATTGTGTGCATGTCTTTCTGTTACTTCGTCTGGGGGATAGGGCTGAGTATACTGGAGTCTTTTTCGATCGCGATCGTGATTACTATAAGACAAGAAAATCCTCTCCTTTAGTAGCTACATAAAATGTCTATACGATACTTTATGTAAAAAGAGAGAAAGTGTATGGACAAATGAACCATCACTTTGAGTTGTTTTTTATTTTGTTATAACGTGAGTTAATAATAATTTATTATATTTACATGAATTTGTGAAAAGTTTTAATACAAAAATAGGGGCATTTGTATTAGCAGCTGTATTTCAGATAAAGAATTTGTTCATTTTCTCTGAAACTTGAGGATGGGGCTTTACTATTCGTAAATAGCAGAATAAAAAAATGATGAAAAGAAGTCAGAAAATAGTCAAACTTCGACACGCTTATATATCCATTTTTTGTTATAGTAAAAAGAAAAGGGGGAAAAAACATGTATACACTTAAAATTGTTTCAGACCGTGAAGCTATTTATCAATTTGCGAGTTATGCTCAAGTTGTACAAGGGGTAGAAAATGTATATGTGGAAGTGGGTGAAACGTTGTATGAGCCCCCGCTCATGAAGTTTTATGTTCATGTCTCCGTCAAAGAAGGGTATGAACAAGGAAAAGCATTGCGGGAAATTGCACGTTTAGTAGAATTAGGACGTTTTACATATGTACATTACCGAGATGAAGAAATTGAAAGAGCATTTGAAGACGTAAAATACGAAAGTCATATAGGCTAGATAATGTAAGAGGAAGGGGCTAATGTGAGTTAGCCTCTTTTGTGTGAATAAAAATATTTTATATGTATCAAACAAATAAAGAAGGAATTTTGCTATTATAGGAGGGGAAAAGAAAGGGGAGTTACATAATGGGGTATATACAGGAGCTAAGGGAATTAGTTGGAACAAAACCACTTATAATAGTAGGATCAGCAATTATTGTTTTAAATGAAAAGAATGAAGTATTATTACAACTTCGTTCTGATACATATGATTGGGGATTGCCAGGGGGAGCAATGGAGTTAGGAGAAACAATTGAAGAAACAGCAGAGAGGGAATTAAGAGAGGAAACTAGTTTAAAAGCAGATTCCTTACAGTTTCTCGGTGTGCTCTCTGGTCAAGACTTATATTATCGTTATCCTCACGGAGACGAAATTTATAATGTAATCAATGTATTTCAAGCGCATCATGTGTATGGTGAAATGAAATGTGATGAAGAAGGATTGGATATTCAATATTTTCCGATTGATAAGTTGCCGAAATTGAATACAACAACAGAAAAAATTCTTCAAAAATTTTTATTAGCATTAACAGAATAGAAGGAGATAAGTATCTTTCTATTTTAATTTTATTAAATATTTTTATTTTTTAGTTACTTTCTAATATAATAGACATAGATATGCATCTTATGGTATTTCATCCGAATTTTACTAGGATACATAAGAGAGGAGAAAGTACACGATGCGTAATGTAGTCGTTACAGCGGCAGTTCGTTCACCGATTGGAACATTTGGAGGAGCTTTCAAAAATGTAAAACCAACTGAACTTATAGTTCCTGTATTGCAGGAAGCTGTAAAAAGAGGCGGTGTGTCGCCCCGTGAAGTAGATGAAGTGATTTTAGGTCACTGTATTCAGCGAACAGATGAGGCAAATACAGCAAGAACAGCAGCTCTTATGGCGGGATTTCCTGATACGGTTACTGGTTACACAATTCAGCGTCAATGCGCTTCAGGTATGCAGGCGCTAATTTCAGCCGCAATGCAAATTCAATTAGGTGTAAGTGATGTTGTTGTTGCAGGGGGAGTAGAAGCGATGAGCTCTAGTCCGTATTTATTAAAAGAGAACCGCTGGGGACAACGACTACAACATGGAGAAATTCGTGATATGGTGTGGGAAGTGCTAGAAGATCCAATCCATCATATTATGATGGGAGAAACTGCGGAAAATCTTGCGAAGCAATCTGAAATTTCTCGCGAAGAACAGGATGAAGTAGCGCTGTTAAGTCATCAACGTGCTCTTCATGCAATCGAAGCGGGTTATTTTGATGAACAAATTGTGCCGATTACGATAAAGGAACGTAGAAAAGAGGTTGTCGTTTCTAAAGATGAACATCCTCGTGCAGATATTACGTTAGAAAAACTTTCGGGTTTAAAGGCAGCTTTTCACAAGGGTGGCACAGTAACTGCTGGAAACGCATCAGGTATTAATGACGGAAGTGCAGCGTTAGTCTTAATGAGTGAAGAGAAAGCGAAAGAAAAGGGGCTGCAACCATTAGCGAGAATTGTTGGATACTCTGTAGCAGGCGTAGATCCTAAAATTATGGGGATTGGGCCAGTTCCAGCAATTCAAAAAGGACTGCAAAATGTAAATTGGTCGGTAAATGATGCCGATTTATTTGAAATTAATGAAGCATTTGCTGCACAATATTTAGCAGTAGAGAAAGAATTAGGCTTGGATCGTGAAAAAGTAAACGTAAACGGCAGTGGAATAGGTCTTGGTCATCCAATTGGATGTACAGGAGCACGTATTACAGTAAGCTTGATTCATGAATTAAGAAGACGAGGATTAGAAAAGGGTATTGCTTCTCTTTGCGTCGGTGGCGGTATGGGAGTAGCGTTATTTATAGAAGCATTATAATAACAAAACCAGCTAGTGTATCTACTAGCTGGTTTTGTTTATGAACGGAAGAGATGATGAAATAGTCTTTTGCGATCTTCAAAAAAGAGTTTCATCGTTTGATAATGTTCGGTTTCTTCTAACGTAATTTCTTGTATTTTCTCTTGATGTAAAGAGTACATAATCGCGTCTGGATATGCCATTAAAATCGGGGAATGTGTAGCTATAATAAATTGTGCATTTTGATTAATGAGCTCGTGCATACGAATTAACATGGAAAGTTGGCGCATTGGTGATAAGGCAGCTTCAGGCTCATCTAAAATATAGAGTCCGTTACCAGAAAAACGGTTCATAAATACAGAGAAAAATGATTCACCGTGGGACTGTTCGTGGAGGGAAGTACCCCCATAAGAGCGAATAGCATCAATTTCATCAATATAAGATGCAACATTATAAAAAGATTCCGCACGAAGAAAAAATCCATCTTTCGGTTTTTGTAAACCTTTTCTGAGTATGAGATATTCATGCAAGTCAGAATGAGAAGTGTTTGTCGAAAAACGAAAATTTTTTGTCCCTCCCTCTGGGTTGAATCCCCATGCAGTGGCAATTGCTTCTAATAATGTGGATTTTCCTGTCCCATTTTCTCCTATAATATAGGTAACCTTTGGATGAAAGGACAAAGATTGTAATGAATGAACAACAGGCAAGGAAAAGGGATATACAGAAAATGATGGGATTTTGTCTTTTTTTAATAAAATCGTTTGTAAAAAAGGTTGTTTCTCTAGCAATATAAGAACCTCACTTCAAAGTAGATTATATTTCTAAAGTAGCAGAAAAGCTAAGCGATAGACAACTTATGTAAATACAAGTTGAAAAACGGACATAAAAATCCCTTTTTTAGGAGAGAGAGGATCTAAGCATGCATAGCAGCGACTTATAGGTCAAAAAATTTAAATGGATATATAGAGTATAATAGTACATGCAATGATAGTTTCATAGTATGTACTGACAGGAGAAGGATTATGAAAATATGGAACGTATTTTGTATTTTATGTAGTTTTGTCATCATTTTAAGTGGTTGTACTCAGCAGGAAAAAGTGAAGCAACCGAGGAAGCAGGCCATTCCAGAAACAGATGAGTATGGCGGTATACAATTAACAAAAGTAGGACAAGAGATTAAAGAAAAAAACTGGGGTACTTTAACGTTAGAACAAATCAAACATGTAAATGAAACATTTACAGTTGGAACGATGAAAATCTATGTAGAAAATGTAAGAGTTATTACATTATCAAATATGGAATCTGAAACAAAAGAGACGTTGAAAATGTATACAAAATTAACTCCGGAAGAAGTACAACGCCGCTTAGGAGAGACACTGGAGCAAACAGAGGCAGAATTATATGCATCACTAAGTGGACAAGATATTGGTGATACTGCTAAATATCTTGAAATCACATATAAGGTTGAAAATGCAGGCGACAAAGAGATGCAGTTCTTTTCTATGAATGATGTAACTGTAAATGAAAAGCAACAATTTCATGTGCCAACGAAAAACTTCTTATATGCAGAAGATACGCTTGTTGGTACAAAAAGTGTAACGAGAGAGGATTATAGTTCTGGAGAAACAAGGGAAGGGTTAATCGGTCTTTTATTAAGTGATAATAATGAAAAAGTAAAAACGATTTCTTTTACAACAGATATACTTGCAATAGGAGACATACATGAAAAAATTGCAGAACCACAAACATTTACCATTTCACTATAATAGTGAAATGGTTTTTTCATTGTTATATAAATACAAATTTAAAAAATCGACATAAAAATCCTCTTTCTATTTAGGTGGGCGAGAGCATCTGGCTATGCATAGAAGCGGTCAGGGCTTTTTTTCTACCACATGCGTGATTAAACAAAGGGAACAAGTGAGTACAGGTCATGTTGTATTCAGCAGAGCTAGACAAAGATGTCGAAAAATTACAATGGATATATATAGTAGGATAGGAAATATGTCGTTTTATAGAGAATTTATATTTATATAGTGTTTAGTTTAGTAGGGAGATGAAAAAATGTATATTGTCAAAGCTAATGTAAATGATGCAAAAGCACTCGCACATGTTCATGTTGATAGTTGGAGAGAAACATATGAAGGGATTATGCCAAAAGAAGTGTTAGATAAAAAATCGTATGAGCAGCGAGAAGGACTATGGAGAAAAATATTACAAGAACAGCAATCGCATGTTTATGTTGCTAAAACAGTTGCCGGAAAAATAATCGGTTTTGCAGATGGTGGGAAAGAGCGAACAGGTAGTTATGAATATGAAGGAGAATTATATGCGATATATATTTTAAAAGAATACCAGCGTAATCAACTGGGGAAAAGATTGCTAAAAGCGGTAGCAGCGGATCTATATAAGAATGGCTATCAGTCTATGCTTGTTTGGGTAGTAGCAAATAATCCCTCTAAATATTTTTATGAAGCAGTACAAGGTTCTTTTATAGATGAGAAAAATATTGAAGAATTGCACGTAAAAGAAATTGCATACGGTTGGAAAGATATAAAAATTCTTCTTATATAATACAACTCCCCGCTCGTTTTATCATTTCATGAATATAATGAAGTGAATAGAGTGAAAGGAGAGACAATCCGTGAGAATGTTCACGGTTTTGGCTGGATTTATTATAGTCGCTTGCTTTCAAATAGGTTTATTATATATGTTACAACGAATTGAGCAAATATCTCCTATGTATCTTCTATGTGAATTTATATATATAGTAGTACTATTTGGATATGGAATGGGCAGTGCACATTATTTTTATAAACATAAGAAGTATATATTTATAGTCGTATTTATCTTTTTTTACATCTGGGGATATTATAGTTACAGCGATAGTGTTCAAGGCATTTTGCAACTGCATATTGTATCGATTCAACAGGCATTGCAATTATTATTTTGTATTATGTTTGGAGCTATTGTTTATGGAATGTTGTTTTATAAAGAAAATACGGAAAAAAAGGTCAAATGAAATATTTTCATTTGACCTTTTTTTAAGATTCTTGTTTTGCTTTCGTAAAGTAAGTTTTTACGTTCTGTAATTGCAGTTGTTCTGAGATGCGAAATTCTTGTTTTTGTTCGTCAAATTGTTTTTTTGTATAGGGACCAAACCGGCGGTTATTTTTTAAATCGATAATCCAATAATTCTCTTTTGCTTGATTGGTGAGAGAAGCATCAGGATTGTTAGGATCATCCGTTTGTTCCATTTGTTTTGCTAAAATATAAGCGTCATTCCAGGCAATTTCTACAATTTTTGCTGGGATATATTGAGAAGCATATAGGGCATCTGACTTTGGGAATAGTTCTAGTGCATCACCGCCAACGTTAATGAGTTCATATTCATCGCTAACGCTGTAATGAGATTGATTATAATTTGTTGCACAACTAGCTAGAAGTATGAAAGAGCAGAAAATGATGAATCGTTTCAAAATGAGCTCCTCCTTCAGAAATGTGACTGATACATATTGTACAGGAAAAGAGAGTAAAACACCAATTTATGAGTTGTTTACAACTGTTTTTAGACATGATACGATGAAACAGTTAATATAGGATAGAAAAAAGGAGTCGACACAACATGAAGCTGAAAATACATCGTCCAGCGATCGTTATGAATCGCATAGGGGCTGCAATTATCGATATGTTTTTCATTTCTGTTCTGTACGGTGCTGTTGTCTCAATTACAACAGGGAACTATAAAGCGATTTTGAATCGTTTTAATGTGAGTTCAGGAGATATTCGTTACGATCTTGGACTTGTATGTTTATTAATGGCGCTTTATTTTATCGTTCTACCATTTATTTGGAATGGATATACACCAGGGAAAAAATTTACACGTACAAAACTTGTATCACTTACAAATGAAAAGTTAACGTTAGGAATATTAACAATGAGGTTTATTGTATTGTTAATACCAAATATCTTATTTCTTGGAATCCCAGTAATATGTAATATATACATAATGCTGTTTAGAAGTGATAATAGCGGTTTTCATGATCTCATAGTAAAAACTAGAGTTATAAGTATTGTATAGAGAAAGAGAAGCAGTTGCTTCTCTTTTCTAATTATTGTAAAATTTCTTTTACGATAATAGTAAAGAGGAAATATTTCAATAAAATTTTTGTTAAGTCTAAATTTTTACAAAATTCGATACTTTTAATTGGTATAATAGAATTTGTATAGGACAGGCATCTCCTATATAGTACCCTCCATATTGGTGGCGCGTCACGGAAAGGCGCGCTTTTTTTATTTATAATAAAGAGTAATAATTTTATATTGGGGAGGAGCGAACTGATGGGAGGAAGTTTATTATTTTGGGGAACTCTTATTTTTGTCGGTCTAGCTTTTGATCCATATAATAGTAAGAAAAAAGAGAAAGTTCAAAAGTAAACGATTACATCTTATATATCGATCTTTTCCTGCTTGCAGATGTTTTGAAAAAAGGAGTATACTGTGACGGTAAGACTAACCAGAAGGGGTAATGACGATGAAGCTAGCAGGAAAAATTGTCGTTGTAACAGGTGGTGGCATCGGTATTGGCCGTAGCACGGCTCTTTTGTTGGCAGGGCGAGGTGCAAAAGTAATTGTGACAGATATTGATGAGGAAGGCGGACAAGCAACAGTCGAAGAAATTGTAGAATTAGGTGGAGATGCAATTTTTGTTACTCACGATATGAGTAAGCAAAGTGATTGGCGACACGTTTTAGAAGTTGCACTTGAAGTCTATAATAGGGTTGATATGTTGTTTAATAATGCTGGATTATATAAAATAGATCCGATTTTTTCTCATGAAAAAGAGAACGATTCCACTACACTTTGTATAAATGACGTCTGGATAAAAATAAAACAATTGACGTCATCTTTTATGAAGCAGCAAGAAGAAATGATGTTAACAGATTTACCGATTTCTGGTGTTATAGGAGCAAGGCAACAATCGTTTCAGACAGCAGAAGTAGTATTATAATGGAAAACCGTCCATGAATATGGACGGTTTCTTTGTATTTAGCGAATGCGGTTTTCGGTTTTTACATCAAAGAAGTGCGCTTTATTCATATCAAAAGCAAGCTGGATTTGATCACCATTTGTGAAAGTATGTCTCGCATCGACACGTGCTGAAAAATCTTGACCTCCAAGTTTCATATATAAAATAGATTCTGCGCCTAATAGTTCAGCAACATCGATTTTTGTTGTAAATGTTGTATCTTGTGAAGCTTCTAAAAATAAGAGTTCATCATGAATATCTTCTGGGCGAATTCCTAAAATAACTTCTTGATTGATGTAGCCTTGTTCGCTTAGTAGTTTCATTTTTCCTTCAGATACTTTAATTTTTATCTTATTGTCTATTACAAAGTGAGTCCCTGTTAATTGACCACGGAAAAAGTTCATTGCAGGAGAGCCAATAAATCCGCCAACGAAAATATTTTCTGGTGTTTCATATACTTCTTTTGGTGTTCCAATCTGCTGTATTTTCCCATCTTTCATAACAACAAGGCGCGATGCCATTGTCATAGCTTCTGTTTGGTCATGTGTCACATAAATAGTTGTTGTCCCAAGTTTTTGATGCAGCTTAGAAATCTCTGAGCGCATTGTTACACGTAATTTTGCATCAAGGTTTGATAATGGCTCGTCCATTAAGAAAACCTTTGCATCACGAACAATGGCACGTCCTAATGCAACACGTTGTCGTTGTCCTCCAGATAATGCTTTTGGTTTTCGATTTAAATATTCTTCTAGTCCTAAAACACGGGCTGCATCTTTCACGCGGCGATCAATTTCATCTTTTGTTATTTTACGAAGCTTTAAGCCAAATGCCATGTTATCATAAACACTCATATGCGGATAGAGTGCATAGTTTTGAAAGACCATTGCAATGTCGCGATCTTTTGGAGGAACATCATTCATTACCTTGCCATCAATTGAAAATTCACCTTTTGAAATATCTTCTAAACCAGCGACCATTCGTAATGTTGTTGATTTCCCGCATCCAGATGGACCAACGAATACGATAAACTCTTTATCTCGTATGTGTAAATTGAAATCTGTTACTGCTGTTACATTGTTATCATATATTTTGTAAATGTTTTCTAATTTTAGTTCTGCCATGACTTTTCCCCCTAGCAAAAAAAGTGTGCAAACGTTTTCTTTCGTTTTATTATAAATGAAGGCATGAAAAAAAGAAATATAAAAATTAAAACGTTTTCATGTTTTTTGAAAGCGTAGTTTAAATATTGTGTTCTTAGTATTAGCAGAGCGCTGGTTTTACAATTATTTGATAATAGGAAAGGTGTAAGTCTGTTTTCATTTTATTTAAAATCTGTTATCATTCACTAATGAAAACGTTTGCGCCTATTTGTAATTAAATAATGAAATGGGGTAGCACGATGAAGAAACAGTGGTGGAAAGAAAGTGTTGTATATCAAATTTATCCTCGCAGCTTTATGGATAGTAATGGTGATGGTATTGGTGATCTTCGCGGAATTATTTCAAAGCTTGATTATTTGCAAGAACTAGGCATTGATGTAATTTGGTTATCGCCAGTTTATGAATCTCCAAACGATGATAATGGTTATGATATTAGCGATTATCGTAAGATTATGAATGAGTTTGGGACGATGAATGATTGGGATGAATTGTTAGAAGAAATGCATAAACGTAATATGAAATTAATGATGGATTTAGTTGTCAATCATACTTCAGATGAACATCATTGGTTTGTTGAATCTCGGAAATCAAAGGATAATTCATATCGAGATTATTATATTTGGCGTAAAGGAAAAAGTGGAAAAGAGCCAAATAACTGGGGAGCTGCTTTTAGTGGATCTGCTTGGCAGTATGATGAAACAACAGATGAATATTATTTACATTTATTCTCAAAAAAGCAACCGGATTTAAACTGGGATAATGAACGTGTGCGTAAAGAGATTTATGAAATGATGGAATTTTGGCTTGAAAAAGGGATTGATGGTTTCCGTATGGATGTCATTAATTTTATTTCAAAAACAGAAGGGCTCCCAGCTGTTGATACCGAAGAAGAAGGATATGTATCAGGGCATCAATATTTTATGAATGGACCTAATATTCATACGTATTTACATGAAATGAATCAAGAAGTGCTGTCTAAATATGATATTATGACAGTTGGTGAAATGCCAGGTGCAACAACGGAAGAAGCTAAACTTTATACAGATGAAGAGCGCCGGGAATTACAGATGGTATTTCAGTTTGAACATATGGATTTAGATTCTGGAGAAAACGGTAAATGGGATGTGATACCATGCTCACTCCTTACGCTAAAGCAGAATTTAACAAAGTGGCAAAAAGCATTAGAACATATAGGATGGAATAGTTTGTATTGGAACAATCATGATCAGCCGCGCGTTGTCTCTCGCTTTGGTAACGATACAACTTATCGTATTTCGTCAGCGAAAATGTTAGCGACGGTACTTCATATGATGAAAGGCACTCCTTATATTTATCAAGGTGAAGAGATTGGAATGACAAATGTCAAATTTGCTTCAATCGATGAGTACCGTGATATTGAAACACTGAATATGTATCACGAAAAAGTGAATGAACGTGGTGAGAATCCAGAAATAGTAATGCAATCTATTTATGTGAAAGGCCGCGATAATGCTCGGACACCGATGCAATGGGAAGACAGCGAACATGCTGGGTTTACAACGGGTAAGCCGTGGCTTCAAGTAAATCCTAATTATAAAGACATCAATGCGTGGCAGGCATTACGTGATCCAAATTCAATTTTTTATCATTATAAGAAATTGATTGAGCTTCGTAAAAAGCATGAAATCATTGTGTATGGTACGTATGATTTAATTTTAGAAGATCATCCATCTATTTTTGCTTATGTAAGAACATGGAAAGATGAGAAATTAGTTGTGATTGCGAATTTTACTGAAGCTTCATGTGTATTTGAATTACCGAAAGAGATAACATATAGTAATTTAGAGTTATTAATCCACAATTATGATGTTCAGGATGAATCAATTGAAAATATTGTTCTACAACCGTATGAAGCACGGGTGTACAAATTGAAATAAGCAATATATAACTAGGTAATAGAGAGGCTTTGAGACAGGACACTCTTCTTTGGGATTGTGTAAAAAGAGGGTTATATTGGTACATAAAAACGACACGTGGCTTGTAAATGATGAGATACAACACATCTCAGTTTTTAGAAAATAGTTGCCGGACATGATAGAATCGCAGGGTGTTTGCTGCTTCGTCTTACGTGAAAAATGAGATCAAAAAAGCCTTGTATAGAAAACAAGGCTTTTTTGATTTACCATGTTAAAATTGAAAATCCGTATGGTGGAAGTGTAACTTGTAATGAGTTTGTATCGGCAGAAAACTCTTCTTTTGTATATAGATTTATAATTTTTTTGCCAGCGATATCATAAGGGATAGGAGCTGTAATTTTCTGGTTTGTTGCATTTAAAACAAAAAAGATTGTTTCGTCTTTGTATGTTTTTATATAAGAGATATAATCGTGTTTGCTATTTGTTTCAATCCATTGAAATGAACCATGTCCACTAAAGGCTTTATATTGTTTTCGCAGTGAAATTAATGTTTGTATATGCTTAAATAATACTTTATCTTGTTTATTTTCATCCCAAACCATACATTTTCGGCAATCAGGATCCATTCCACCATCCATACCGATTTCATCACCATAATAAATACATGGTGAACCAATGAAAGAAAGGTGGAATACGTATAGTAATTTCACTTTATCCTTATTTCCATTACAAGTTGTCAAAATCCTCGGTGTATCATGGCTATCTAATAGATGAAAGGCAGCTTCATTTACATTCATGGAATATGAATGTAAAGATGCTGTAATGTGTTCCATAAATTCACCAGCTTTAATCGTTTCATGTGCAAAGTAAGAAAGAAGGGCATTTGTAACAGGGTAACTCATAACAGCATCAAATTGGTCGCCCTGTAGCCATGGGAGTGCATCATGCCAAATTTCTCCTAAAATATATACTTCAGGATTAATTGCTTTTATTTCACTACGGAACTCTCTCCAAAAGCTATGATCCACTTCATTTGCAACATCAAGTCGCCAACCGTCAATGTGAAATTCTCGTACCCAATAACGTCCTACTTCTAGTAAGTATTCTTTTACGTCTGGATGAGTAGTATTTAGTTTTGGCATATGTGGTGTAAAAGCGAATGTATCATAATTAGGCAAAGGTGCTGTTGTAATTGGAAATTCATGAATATGAAACCAGTCTTTGTAAGGAGAGCATTCTCCTTTTTCAAGAACATCTTGAAATTTATCGAAAAAGTATCCGCAATGATTAAATACAGCATCTAGCATAATTTTTATACCACGTTGATGGCATGCTTCTACAAGCTTCTGAAATGTCTCCTTCGTCCCAAATTGAGGATCGATTTCCATATAATCAATTGTGTCATATTTATGATTAGAGTGCGCTGTAAAGATAGGGGTAAAGTAAATACCAGAAATACCAAGTTCCACAAGGTAATCAAGATGATTCATAATGCCAGCGAAGTCCCCGCCAAAAAAATTTGTTGCAGTTGGATTTGTGCTGCCCCAAGAAAGAGAGTTAGTTGGATTGTATGTATGATCTCCATTAGCAAATCTCTCTGGGAAAATTTGATACCACACTGCATCTTTTACCCATGAAGGGGCTGTAAAAACATCTTTTTCATGAATAAATGGGAAGCAAAAGTAATAGCCAACATCGTCGGTAGGTGCTTCGGAAAAGAAGCCTCTTTCGGTAAAAATGATAGATTCAGTACTGTTTTTTAGTTCGAACCCGTATCGTAAGCGCTTAAATTTCGGTTCAATTGATACAAACCAATAATCAAATAAATCTGTCGAACCACTCTTTTTCATTGATATTTTTGCTGTGAGCCATTTCCCATTTTGCCATTCATATGGATCACCATAAATGAAGGAAACTACATCTACATCGTTTTTTTTCGTACGCAGCCGAATGTGAAGTGTTTTTTGATCGTAAGCGTATGCGTAATTATCTTTTGGCCTATGGTATATAGCTTCTTTGAACATATAGAAAGTCCCCCTTGAATATTTTTATCAATAAAGATATGCTGCAAACGATTGCTTTTTAATATACTTTTAATATTGCTTATAAGAGTAGTACTCATTCCATATAAAGTCAATGGATGTAAAGAGTAACTTTATAAATTTTTAAAAAATAATATTGCAAAATTTATAAAAGAATGTATAATGATAGACAAATAGCGCAAACGTTTTCATAGATTGGAAAGTTGTTTGTGCTTCTATTAAACTATTATATGCAAACGTTTTCATTTTTGGTTATTATGTACATATTTTGGGAGGTAGTTAGGGATGAAGAAGAAAGCGCTATCATTGTTAACAGTTTCAGCTTTGACAATCGGAATGTTGTCCGCGTGTGGTCCGAAAGATTCAGGGAAAAAAGAAGCGAGCAAGGAGAAGAAAGATTATGATCTTCTTGTTTGGGAAGATCAGAAAAAAGGTGTTGCTTTAGATCCAGCCGTAAAAAGTTTTGAAAAGAAATATAATGTAAAAGTAAAAGTTGTAGAAGTTCAGATGACGAAACAAGAAGAAAAACTTCGACTGGACGGTCCGGCTGGTACAGGGCCAGATGTTGTAACATTGCCGCATGATCATATTGGGAATGCAGCAACAGAGGGGCTGCTTTCTGAAATAAAAGTAGATGATTCTGTTAAGAGCAAGTTTACTGATTTGTCACTAAAAGCACAAACATATGATGGGAAATTATACGGTTTACCAAAAGCTATTGAAACCCCGGTATTTATTTACAATAAAAAATTAATGCCAAAAGCGCCAGAAACGATGGATGAACTGTTTAATTTTTCAAAAGGGTTTACGAAGGACGGGAAATACGGATTTTTAGCATTAGGAGATAACTTCTATTTTGCGAATGCATTTATGGCTGGTATGGGTGGTTATGTATTTGGTGAGAAAGATGGTAAACCGAGCCCAGCAGATATTGGTTTAAACAATAGCGGTGCAGTACAAGGTGCAGAATATATTCAAAAATGGTATAAAGAAAACTTATTTCCAAAAGGTATTATCGGTGAGTCTGGCGGTTCAGCTGCAGATGGATTATTTAATGAAGGAAAAGCAGCATCTATTATGAACGGTCCATGGGCATTTCAAGCAATTGAAAAAGCAGGGATTGATTATGGCGTAGCACCAATGCCAAAATTACCAAATGGTCAACCGTTGAAAACATTTGTTGGTGTAAAAGGATGGCATGTAACAAGCTTTTCAAAAAATAAAGATTTAGCAGCAAAATTTGCTGAATGGGTAACAAATGAAGAAAATGCAAAAATTCGTTTTGAAAAAACAAAAGAAATTCCTCCAGTGAAATCAGTGATGGAAGACCCAATTATTAAAGATAGCGAAGTTGCAAAAGCGGTAGTAGCACAAGCGGAAAATAGTATTCCAATGCCGAATATTCCAGAAATGCAAGAAGTTTGGAAACCAGCGGGTGATGCGCTGCAATTAGTTGTAACAAACAAGCAAGATCCAAAAGCTGCACTTGATGGGGCTGTGAAACAAATTAAAGGAAACATTGAAGCAAATCATAGTAAGCAAAAATAATATAGAATTCGTGTCTTTTGTATACAAAAGACACGAATTCTCCTCCTTCCAAGGGGAAGAAAAAAAGGGGGAAGAACCATGCAGACATCCTTTGAACCAGCTCATGCAGGAAACGTTTCAAAACACCGAAAAACAGCGGCAACGTTGTCTATTATTCCGGGTATTGGTCAACTGTACAATAAACAATATGTAAAAGGTATTATTTTTTTAGTATTGACTTGTTCGTTTTTTGTAGCATTTGCTGACTTATTAAATATTGGGTTGTGGGGGATTGTAACGCTCGGTACAGAAGTTCCTCGTGATCACTCTATCTTTCTATTAGTAAAAGGGATTTTAGCGCTTATCGTTATTGTGTTTGGATTAAGCGTATATGCTTTTAATTTATATGATGCATATCAAAATGGGAAAAGGCGTGATGAAGGAATACCGTTACACTCTGTAAAAGAGCAGTATCATCATTTATTAGACCAAGGCTTTCCATATATGATGGTTTCGCCAGGATTTCTGTTATTAATCTTTGTTGTTGTACTTCCAATTATTTTCGTCATACTCATTGCATTTACAAACTATGATTTATATCATTCTCCTCCTGCAAAACTTGTAGATTGGGTTGGTTTTAAAAATTTTGTTGATATTTTCACATTACCAATGTGGCGAAGTACATTTGTAAGTGTATTTTCTTGGACAATCATTTGGACGTTTTTCGCAACGACATTGCAAGTAGCGCTTGGGATTTTCTTGGCAATTTTAGTGAATCAGCCAGGAATTAAAGGGAAAGCGATAATTCGTACCATTTTTATTTTACCTTGGGCTGTTCCAGCATTCGTATCGATCCTCGTATTTGCTGGGATGTTTAATGAATCATTTGGTGCCATTAACAATCAAGTGTTAGCTCTATTTGGAATTGAAAAAATTGCTTGGATGACAGACCCATTTTGGACGAAAGTTGCCTTAATTTCCATTCAAACATGGCTTGGTTTTCCTTTTATCTTTGCAATGACGACAGGTATACTGCAATCGATTCCAAGTGAATTGTATGAAGCTGCGACGGTAGATGGTGCGACAGCTTGGCAACAATTTCGTAAAATTACATTACCGCTCGTTTTATATGCGACTGCTCCTATTTTAATTACGCAATATACGTTCAACTTTAACAATTTCAGTATTATTTATCTGTTTAACGACGGTGGTCCAGCTGTATCGGGACAAAATGCAGGCGGAACAGATATTTTAATTTCTTGGATTTATAAGTTGACGATGACATCGTCTCAATATGGGAAAGCAGCAGCACTTACGATGATTTTATCGCTAATTGTTATTTCAGTTGCTTTATGGCAATTTAAAAGAACAAAATCATTCCAAGAAGAGGATATGATGTAAATGAACATAAAACGACAGAAGATATTACGTCTTTCATTAAGTTATTTTGTAATTTTCATGATGTGTGTAATTATTTTCTATCCATTATTATGGATTGTAGGATCATCATTTAACCCAGGAGATAGTCTCTCTGGATCAAGTATCATTCCTAAAAATGCAACGCTGGATCATTACAAAAAACTACTTGATCTCTCGCAAAGTAACTATGTACTTTGGTATAAAAATACGTTGAAAGTTAGTATTTTGACAATGATTTTCTCTGTATTGTCAATTAGTTTTACAGCATATGCATTTTCGAGATATCGTTTTGTCGGAAGAAAGAATGGGTTACTAACATTTTTAATTCTCCAAATGATCCCAAACTTTTCAGCGTTAATTGCATTGTATGTTTTAGCGCAGCTAACAGGATTAATGGATACACATATTGCGTTGATTTTAATTTATGTTGGCGGTGCAATTCCGATGAATACGTGGCTCATGAAAGGATACTTTGATACGATTCCAAAAGAATTAGACGAATCAGCTCGTATGGATGGGGCAGGACATTTTCGGATTTTTTGGCAAATTATTATGCCTTTAGCAAAACCAATTGTAGCGGTTGTAGCGTTATTTACTTTTATTGGTCCATTTACTGATTTTATTTTAGCGAGTATCATTTTACGTACACCAGAAAATTATACATTAGCTGTTGGATTATATGAAATGGTAGCGAAAAAATTCGGTAATGAATTTACAACATTTGCGGCAGGCTCGGTATTAATTGCGATACCAATTTCAATTTTGTTCTTATCTTTGCAAAAATATTTTATTTCTGGTTTAACAGCTGGAGGAACGAAGGGATAAATGGGACAGCATGTCTCATTTATCTTTTTTTATAGAAATATCGGTTTAGATGATATAAGAACAGGGTAATTATAAAAAAAATAGCATATAGTATAGGAAAATAATGCTCTATCCCTTACAATACATGGAGAGGGAGATTATAGACTGACATTGATAGAAATTTTTCGGGTGGAATAAAGTGGCTTTTTTATCAGTAAGAGGGCTTTATCCATCATCTGTTTTCTTTATTTTCTCTGAATCTTGAGGTGGAAAGTTTACTGCCCGTTAATGGGGAATGGAAATAGAAGTAATTTGTATAAATGATTTAAAGAAAAGAAGAGAGGAGGAACAAATTTATGACAGTTACAATTAAAGACGTGGCAAAAAAAGCAAATGTTGCTCCTTCTACGGTTTCACGTGTAATTGCTGATAATCCGAGCATTAGTGAGAAAACAAAGCGACGTGTTCGGAAAGTAATGGCTGAATTAGGCTATCACCCGAATTTAAATGCGCGAAGTCTTGCAAACCAAACAACAAAAACGATTGGACTCGTTATGCCGAGTTCTGCGAGTAAAGCCTTTCAAAATCCATTTTTTCCAGAAGTGATTCGAGGAATTAGCTCATTCGCACATGGAGAAGAATATTCATTGTATATGTCAACGGGAGAAACGGAAGAAGAGATTTTTAATGGTGTTGTGAAAATGGTACAAGGAAGACAAATAGGTGGTATTATTCTTTTATATTCCCGTATGAATGACCGTATTTTAGAATATTTACATGAACAGAATTTTCCATTTGTTCTTATTGGTAAGCCATATGAGCGAAAAGAAGATATTACATATATTGATAATGATAACTATGCGGCGGCACGAGAAGTAACGGAATATTTAATTTCACTTGGACATGACCGAATTGCTTTTATTGGTGGGGATTCAGATTTACTCGTTACGAAAGATCGCCTTGCTGGAATGACAGATGCATTAAAATTAGCTGATATTTCTCTGCCATCTGAGTATATTTTAAATCTTGGTTTTTTACGAGAAAGTGGTCAAGAAGCAGTAGAAAAACTTATGACACTTGGTGCACAGCCAACAGCTATTATTGCGACGGATGATTTAATAGGATTAGGTGTATTAAGTGCTTTATCAGAAAAGGGAATCTCCGTACCGAAAGATATTTCTATTGTTAGCTTTAATAACGTATTATTATCTGAAATTGCAAATCCACCATTAACAACGATAGATGTAAATATTTATCAACTAGGCTACGAAGCGGCTAGATACTTAGTTGACAAAGTTGAACATTGTGA
Source organism: Bacillus sp. 103mf (assembly GCF_900116295.1). GTDB lineage: Bacteria > Bacillota > Bacilli > Bacillales > Bacillaceae_G > Bacillus_A > Bacillus_A bruguierae. The sequence goes on along the minus strand of NZ_FPAF01000001.1, from coordinate 611,756 downwards.
AGTTTCACCAAAGTGTATTATTATTCCTCATAAATTGGTGAAACGTCAGACTTGTAGTGAAAATAAAAAAAACTAAGAGAAGGATTTCCTCTTAGTTTTTTTGTTGTATAAATGTTTCTAAACGGTCACAGCCTTCTTTCAGCATTTCCATGCTATAAGCATAAGAAATACGAATGAACCCTTCACCGTATTCAGAAAATGCCGATCCTGGAACAACTGCAAGTTTAGCTTCTTTCACAAGTTCCATTGCAAAATCAAAAGAAGAGGAAGAGAAATTACCGATATAAGGAAAGAGATAAAATGCTCCTGTTGGTTTTTCTACAGTTAATCCCATTTGTACAAGACGGTTGTATACATAATCAAGGCGTTTTTTGTATTGATGACGCATCATACGGGGAGCGTCCTTTGCTGCTGTTAGCGCTTCGATTGCCGCATATTGGGAAATTGAAGTTGCACATGTAACGTTATATTGATGAACTTTTAAAATTTGACTTGTTAAGAAGTTTGGGGCAAATAAAAAGCCGATGCGCCATCCTGTCATAGAATGAGATTTGGCTAAACCGTTAATGACAATTGTTTTGTTGCGCATTTCTGGGAAATTTGCAATAGATATATGTTTATCCTGATATACAAGTTCGCTGTAAATTTCATCGGAAAGAACAAAAATATCTTTATTCTTTAATACTGCCACAATTTCTTCAAGTTCTTCTTTAGATAATGTTACACCAGTTGGATTTGATGGATATGGTAGTACGACGCACCGGGTTTTGTCTGTAATGGCTTCTTCAAGTGCTTTTGCTGTTAAGCGAAAGTCAGTTTTACGAACATCTACAAAAACAGGTTTTGCACCGCACAGACGAATAATAGGTTCATACCCTGGATAGACAGGAGCTGGTAAAATTACTTCTGTTCCTTCTTCCAAAATTGTACGAAAGGCAATATCAATTGCTTCACTTGCTCCAATAGTGACAATTGTTTCATTCTCAGGAGAATATACTAAATCATAGCGTTCTTTAAAAAAATCACAAGCGGCTTGACGAAGCTGTAATAAGCCCGCATTATGTGTATAACTTGTAAAGTTTTCTACAATAGCTCGCTTAGCGGCTTCTTTTACTAAAGAAGGCGTTGGAAAGTCAGGTTGTCCAATTGTGAGTGAAATAAGATCATCATAATGTTGAATCATGTTAGAAAATTGACGAATTCCAGAAATTTGAATGTCCTTTACGCGAGGGTTAATAAATTGTTCCATTTTGTCTCCCTTTCTTCCGTTGCAAAATTTATTTTATTTTATCATATTTATCATATAATCGCTTTGAAAAGCTACAAATAAAAAAGGCCGCTAAAGCGACCTTTTGCTTAATAACCGTATTCCCAATCGATTTCGTCTTCACTCCAAAGAACAGAAGAAATTTTTCCTAAATGCACTACTGAGTTGTTTACAGAGCATGTACAATCATTTGTACCTGTTTGCCCTTGTAATTCTTCGTACACTGATTTCTCAATATCTTCTAATACAACAAGATTTTCCTCGTTTAAGACGAGCGCAGTTCCTGTCATTTTATCTTCCTCCAATCGATTTCTTATCCTGTATTTATTGTATATGGCATCAGGATAATTTGATACATGGTTTACAATCATTTCGAAAAGTTGTAACACTTGTGAATGAATCTTCACAAATTATTTACGGAAATGTTTGGAATAATCTAAAAAATTAAACAAATTTGTCAATAAAATGATATAATCATATCAAAATGAATATAGGTGATGAGGGGATGGGACTTATCCGCGACTTAATGATTCAAGTTGCTATCATTATTTTGCCGCTATTTTTGTATGAAGCAATTCGTTTAAATCGTTATCAAAGTATGAATCAAAAGCCCAATCGCTATTTTATTGTATTATTATCAACAATTACGCTTATTCTTTCGATGACGTATCCGATTTGTGTTTGGGAAACTTGTAATTATGATTTTCATCAAATTTCAATTATTAGTGCATTTTTGTATGGTGGCATAGTTGGTATCATTCCAGCTATAATTGCCATTTTATACGATGGATTTCTCAATGGTTTAAGTTGGTTGCGTGTACTAGAAGTTACTTTTATCTCTGTCATTCCTTTTTTATTGTCTAAAAAGTGGGGGACATTTTCGAGACATAAAAAAATGGTTTTATCTTTTATGTTGGCATCTGTTTATACTCTAATCTCTTTAGGATTTGAAATATTTGGTCTGTTATTTGGGAAGGGATTTGCACCAATGATATCTTATTTATATAGCGAATATATATTTGCTTCTTTCATTATGATAATGACGATGACCTTCCAAGTTTACTTAACAGAATATTTATATGAAAATGCAATGTTACGAACAGAAATGCAAAAATCTGAGAAATTAAATATTGTTAGCGAGTTAGCAGCGAGTGTAGCTCATGAAGTTCGTAATCCACTTACAGTTGTACGCGGATTTATTCAATTATTGGAAAGTACAGAAGATGTGAAAAATAAAGAATACATGCGTCTTGTTTTAGCTGAATTAGACCGGGCAGAACAAATTATCTCAGACTATTTAAATTTAGCAAGGCCGCAAATTGATAAGAAAGAACATATTTGTTTATCTGCACAACTTATTGAAATGACTACGTTAATGTCTTCATTTGCTGCAATGCGAGGTGTATATTTACAAGTTGAAATTGCAGAAAATTTATATACGATAGGTGACAAAACGAAATTAAAACAAGCGATTATGAATGTTGTGAAAAATGGGATTGAGGCAATTCAAGACAATAAAGGATATTTAAAAGTGACTGCATGGCAAAAAGATGAATCTATTGTTATTCGTGTTAAAGATAGCGGTGTTGGAATGACGAAAGAGCAGCTTGCGAGACTTGGACAACCATACTATTCATTGAAAGAAAAGGGAACAGGTCTTGGATTAATGGTTACATTTAGTATTTTGCAAGCTCATAGTGGTACACTTGTATATAAAAGTGAAATAGGACAAGGAACGGAAGCGATTATTACCTTACCAGATGCGATGCAAAACATTGTACATAAAGAGTAAAAGTTACCAAGGTACGGTAACTTTTATTTTTTATTTATTTATTTCTCCCGTTTTTTCAGATTTAAATCGAACGAATAAATTTTTAAACGATTTAAATAAACTTTGTTCTTGCGAAGCGGCAATTAATCGTTTTGTTTCTTGAATTTCTCGAATTACTTGCATGAGTTGTACATCACGATTACTTTCTTTATTATAAACTTGATTCATAAGTTTGTTCATTTTTTCTTCTTGTTTGGATTCACGCTTATACATATGGTTCATGAGTAGATCCATTTTTTCTTTTTGGAGCGCATCAGTTTCTGCGGCATGATCCACAAGACTTTGCAACATCTCTTCTTGGTTTACTTCTTTTACATATACTTGGTGAATTAATTCATTTAGCTTTTCATCTTTTAAACGATTCTGTGTAATAAGGGTTGAATTTTGATGAATAATGGCTTCGTTTAATTGGGCGAGCATATCTAATTTGTGCATGAATTCTTCAAATTTTTTGCTTTGTTCATTCGGTTGCAAGTCGTTATTTTCCTCTATAATAGCAGGAGACGCTGTTGGAGATTCTTCCCCTTTTAGTATAAATGCAATCGTTTCCATAATATCTTCTTCCAATGTAGCGGCTCGTTCGTGAATCATTTTTAATATTCGTAAATCATCCATTTTATACGAGCGAGATTGAGCTGTTTTATCAATAAAATAGCCATGTTGTTCTAAAAGTTGGCTATATTTGCGAATTACATTTTTGGGGATTCCCGTTTTATTTGTGACATCTTTCGTTTTATATGTTCCACTCATGACATTTCCTCCCTAAAAAGTATCATGTATATCAATTCCATTTCTTGTTTTGTACTTCCTTTGAAAAAAAATGTCGGAAGGTTGAAAGTTTTCTACACGATTAGTGGAATGCTGCATAAAACAGCATGTTTTTGATGGAAAAGAAGACAGGAATATAGAATAATGTCTGAAAATATAAGAATATGAAATTTGTTATAATGACAGGATGAGGAGGAGAAACGTTCCATATTAGCGGCAAGAAAATGGAGGACTTAGATTAGATGAAACAAGTTAAAGGTATTTTAATTACAATCGTTGCAATCCTTTCTTTACTAATTGGTGTATACAAAATTTTGATAGTACCGGAACCAGAGAATAAGAAAGACGTAGCATACGACCAAATTCTTGAGTTTCCGAAAAAACAGTATCCTGAAACAGGAAATCATATTGAAAATGCAATACAAGAAGGTCATTCTAAAATTTGTACGATTGATCGAAATGGTGCTGCAGATAGAAGAAAGCAATCATTAGCTCCATATCCACCAAAGAAAGGGTATGATCGTGATGAATGGCCGATGGCGATGTGTAAAGAAGGCGGAAAAGGAGCACATATTGAATATATTAGTCCTGCAGATAACCGAGGTGCAGGTTCTTGGGTCGGTAATCAATTGGATCAATATCCAGATGGAACACGTGTGAAATTTATTGTGAAATAATATATTACCTTGTATGAAAGGAGTGAGGAGGGGGGAGTTAACAATTTCCTATTCGCAATTCATGTTGATGAATCAAGACATGACACCTCCACATGTAGACTGGACGGATAAGGATTTTGAAAGAGGCTATGCTGAGGCTGGGGGAGCAATTATATTTGAAGCACTATCTGATTATACGTGTGAAATAATGGTATATACTCAGAAGTTTGTAGAAAACAAAGAAGATTAAATAATAGTAATCCTCCTGCGATATACCACGAATATCGGAAAGCTTGAATAAGCTTGTATGTTTCTATGTCGCCTTGTGAACTCATAAATGTTGTAGCAACTGCAGCACCAAATGCAATTGCTACGTTTTGTAACATACGTTGTACAGCTCCAATCGTACCTTGTTTTTCTTTGGATACAGACGCCATAACTGATACAATATTAGCTGGTTGAAATATCCCTTCCCCAATTCCATATAGAAATAATAGACTAGCCATTATATACGATGACCAATGGGGATTTCCTCACAAAATCTTTATTTAAGGTTAATCCCATATAAGGGGCCTTTCCAACTCTACCATTCGTAAGTATTGTAAAAACTGACCCGTATGAACGGCATCATGATAGGCAATTCTTAAAAGCATGTCACCTAAATATCGTTGGTAGCCTACATCACTTCTATCAATAAGTCTTGACTCTAGTTCCTCCGTTGATATGGATTCAACATATTCTATAAAATCGTCAAAATACAATTGCGATAACTCGATCTCTTTTTCAACAGAAGTGATTGGTTTTTCATCACATGGGGTATATATGTCTGTCTTTATCAATCCGTTGTTCCTTAAGAGCATGTGATAATGGAAACTTGCACTCCACACATGACGAATCATCTCCCCAAAAGACATTGCTTCGTTGTCAGGTTTCCAAGAAAGCAAGTTATCAGGAAGAGACCTCCACAATTTGATAGAGCGCCTTCTTGTTTCCTTTAAATTTAATATACAAAGCTCAATTGTATTCATTATAAACTCCTCCTTGCTTGTGGATTTAAGATAATTGTATCAAATAGATAATTAGGGTATCATCGAAATATGAATGTATATCCGAATATCTCATATATAGCAAAACTAATTGCTGAACCTACAAGGGCAATAATTTTAGATTGTTTAATGAATGGTCAGGCTTTACCAGCTAGTGAATTAGCATATATGGCAAAAGTGTCACATCCAACAATCAGTTCTCATCTTTCTAAATTGGTCGAGGGTAATCTCCTTAATGTTGAACAACATGGTAGACATCGGTACTATAGACTTGCTAATCAGGAGGTAGCGGAAGCTCTTGAAAAATTAGGGACGATTGCACCAACTGCTCCAGTTCGCTCTTTGAGGCAGTCCGATCAACTAAAAAAAGTTCGTAATGCTCGAACATGTTATGATCATCTTGCAGGGGAGCTTGGTGTAAAAATAACAGAGGGGCTAATTGATAGACAACTTCTAACTCTAGAAGATGAAGAGTACGCTGTGACTGAGCAAGGGAAAAAGTGGTTTTTAAAATTTGGGATCAATATCGAAAAGGCTAATATAAAAAGGAGGATATTTGCAAAGCCTTGTCTTGATTGGAGTGAAAGACGTTATCATATTTCGGGGTGGTTAGGATCTGAAATAGCCAATCTTTTTTTTGAACAAGGATGGATTACAAAAGAAGAAAACAGTCGAGCAGTCCATCTTACAAACAACGGTAAAAAAGCCTTGCAAGATCAATTAGGTATAAACATAAATAAAAACGAAAGTAAGTCTGTTTAATTCTATTAGTCCGTCAAGTGATGTGATCTTTCATTGTAGGAGGAAATTTTATCCTAAAAAGGCTAGATATATTATTATTCCTTAACGTATGTTTTTGGTGGAACCCCTATAAGAAAGGTACAAATCAAGTTCAGTTTCAAATATAAAAGGTTCTAACATATTGTATATGACTAATATGTTAGAACCTCTATATTTTAAGTTTTTTTGAATTTAGGTCTTGATAACCAAGGGGCAGTAGTTTTCTATTTTATCTAGTGATTCGCGGACAGTGAGCCACACAGAGGGAAGCTTTAAGTTATTATTGCGCACTTGTTTGTAAAAGTTGACGTGCTTTTACAGCTGCTTTTACCATATGTGTTAGTGCGGGAATAACTTCTTCTGTTCTTCTTGTTTTTAAGCCGCAATCTGGATTAATCCAGAAATACTTTGGATCACACACCTTTAATGATTGCTCTACAATTACATACATTTCATCTATACTTGGTACACGTGGACTATGGATGTCATATACACCAAGACCAATTCCCTTTTCATATGGATGTTCTTTTAATGTATCAATAAACTCCCCGTGACTTCTTGATGTTTCAATGGAAATAACATCTGCATCAAGTTGACGGATTGCTTCTACGATATCTTCAAAATTACTGTAGCACATATGCGTATGAATTTGTGTTTCGTTTTCCACTGAAGAAGTAGAAAGGAGGAATGCTTGGACAGCCCATGTTAAATATGTTTCCCAATCTTTTTCTTTTAATGGCATTCCTTCGCGTAGTGCAGGCTCATCAACTTGAATGACACGAATACCGGATGATTCAAGTAATTTAATTTCATGGCGAAGTGCTAGGGCAATTTGATAAGCAACTTCTTTTCTTGGAATATCATTTCGAACGAAAGACCAATTTAAAATTGTGACAGGACCAGTTAACATACCTTTAACAACTTTTTTCGTACAACTTTGTGCAAATGCCGTTTCTTTTATTGTCATACCATTAATGAACGCAACGTCAGCATAAATAACAGGAGGTTTCACACAGCGGGAACCGTACGATTGTACCCAACCGTTTTTCGTAAAGGAGAAACCAGCAAGTTTTTCGCCAAAATATTCTACCATATCTGTTCGTTCAAATTCGCCGTGAACGAGGACATCAAGCCCAATTTCTTCTTGATATTGAATCCACTTTTTTGTTTCTTCTTCAATAAACCTTTCGTACTGTTCATTTGAGATATCGCCGCTGCGCCATTGTTTTCTCTTTTGACGAACTTCTTGTGTTTGCGGGAAGCTACCAATTGTTGTTGTTGGAAGTAATGGTAGATTCAGAGCTTTTTGCTGTAAGTTATAGCGGTTTTCAAATGAAAGAGGACGGGAAAAGTCTTCTTCTTGTAATGCTGATAGTGTAGATTGTACATCTTTACGATTACGAGCTGCTGAAGTACAAATGGCTTCGTGCACACGTCGATACGTTTGTAATTCATCAGAAATACTTTCTATTCCATGTACGAGAGCTTTTTGTAAAATAGTAAGTTCTTCTAGTTTTTGATATGCAAAAGCGAGCGCATCGTATAATTCGTGTACAAGGTGTGTTTCAGTTGTCTTGTCAATAGGGGTATGAAGTAAACTACAAGAAGGTTGGACAATCCATCCTTTCGGTTGCAAAGTTTCTTGCAATGTATGGAAAAGGGAGAGAATTTCGTCAAGGTTTGCTCTCCAAATGTTACGGCCATCTACACAACCGACCCCTAATACTTTATCAGATGGGAATCCATGTTGTAGTAAGGCGCGCAAATTCCCTTCTTTACCGTGTACAAAATCAAGCCCGATCCCAGTAACCGGGAATGAAATAACCTCTTCATAGTTTTCTTCTATGCTATCAAAGTACGTTTGTAGCATAATAGATAGATTTGGAACAGCTTTACAGATTGTTTCATACAAATTTCTTGCGATACTAACTTCTTGTTTTGATAGGGAAGTAAGGATTGGTTCATCAATTTGAACCCAGTGTACACCAGCATCTTGTAATTCTTGTAACAATTGAATGTACGGTTGTGTTAATTTTTGTAAAATGGTTGTGAATTGTTCTTTTTTATAACCCTTGGCTAAGCTTAAAAACGTATAAGGTCCTAATATAACAGGCTTACCATCAATACCTAGTTCTCGTTTTGCTTCTTCATATAAACGAAGTGGACGATTCTCTTTAAGGGAAATATGTAGATGATCCTCATATTCGGGAACGATATAATGATAATTTGTATTAAACCATTTTGTCATTTCAGAAGCAACGTGATCTTTTGAACCGCGTGCCATGCCAAAGTATACGTCAAGTTCCGATGTATACTTTGAAAAACGAGAAGGGATAAACCCCAGCATATATGCTGTATCAAGGACATGGTCATAATATGTAAAATCACCGATTGGAATGAGATCGATTCCTTTTTCTTGTTGTACTTTTAGATGTTGAAGGCGAATCTCTTTCATTTGTTTCACAAATTGTTGTTCATCCACTTTGTTTGTCCAAAAAGATTCTAAAGTTTTTTTCCATTCGCGTTGTAATCCAATTCGTGGATACCCTAAGTTACTTGTTAAAAGTGTCATTGTAAATTCCTCCCTAAATATAAGTAAGCATTTCCGTATACTCGGAAATGCTTTTAACGAAAAGTGGCCACAGAAGCAGAAAATACTTCTCTTTCGTTAAAAACACCTCCTCATCATCCGTGAGTCTATCAGTGCCGTTAAAATAGGCAGGTCTCCTGGCTCATGCATCAGCGATTTCGATCACCTTCCCGTTTTCACAGTGGTATATAGAAAGAAATCTTTGCACTTACAGTGGCGGGACCGCGTTGGATTTTCACCAAACTTCCCTTTTAAACACGAAAATATTTTTTCGTGTACCTATCTCCTTTTGGAAAGGAATGTAACTAGCGTAAATGATATTGAAACAGATTTTATCATAATATTTTAAAAATTGTCTACTATTTTTAAAAATAAGATAATTAATTTTGTTAAAACAAAAAATTTTCTAAATGCCACCACCAATGTGATGGTGGATATGTATGTGAAAAAACAGAGTAGGAACGATGTATTCGTTTATATATATCGTGAGCGTGATGAAAGAGTAATCGGTCATAGGAGAGTAGTTCCAGTTGTTCATTAGGGTGTAATGTATGGGACTGAAAAGCGATTTCGCTGCGAAGTATTAGTATGTATAAGATTTGTTTTTGTAAATAAGAATGATAGTATACGGAGAATCCGTATTGTTTAATTAAATGACCATTCATAAGATTTCACCTCCTTTATATATTTGTATTGTAATGAAAAAGGAGAGAGGTCACAAAAAAGAAAAATGGAAAGAAACGCTTCAGAAAATCCGTTTTTATAAATAGAAAAAACAGTCACTCTCGGTGACTGTTTATATATTTAATAGCCTAATTCTGTATGGATTTCTGAAAATTTTTCTACTCTTGTATATTTATATGTAAATCCACTTTGCCTTTTCAACATCTAAGTAGCTGCCGCGCAGAACAAAACGTGATCGTTACTTGCTTTCTCTCTTTGTTTTATACTTTGCACGTGGTAGGAAAAGGTTCTGACCGCTTCTATGCATGGCCAGATGCTCTCGCCTGCCTAAAAAAGAGGGTTTTTATGTCATTTTTTCAATTTGTATTTATATATAGCTGTATCCGGGAAATGTTAACTCACTTGTTTTTGTTTCTTGTTTGTTGGTGCAACTAATCGGTCTTTTCCCATTAATAAGATACATATAATGCTAAGTGATGCAGGAATAAGTGCCCATAAAAATGTGTCGGCGATAGAGTTTGCTAGCGCATCTTTAATGCCATGTAAAATTTCTGGTGGTATTTTTTCAGTGGCATTTGGAGATAATAAGAAACTTGTATCTCCGCCTTTTGGAGCCATTTTTGCTAGTTCTGGCGGGAAAATAGATTTTAGTTTATCTGTAAATGCATGATTTTGAATGGTACCAAAAATTGTTACACCAAGTGTCATACCAAGTGAACGGAAGAAAGAGTTTGTTGATGTTGCAGAGCCTCGTTCTCTCATACTTAAATTATGAATAGAAGCCATACTTAAGACCGAGAAGGAAAAACCAACGCCAAATCCAGCTAAAATCATAAAGACTGTTACCATTGCGCGTGAGGTATCTATTGTTAATGTACTTAATAAATACATACCAAGAATAAAGAAAATACCAGAGATAGTCATAATGTTACGATAACTTGTACGCGTTGCTAACTGTCCGCCTATTTGACTTCCGATAACAGATCCTACCATCATCGGTGTTAAAATTAGTCCAGCATTTGCTGCAGATCCACCAAGAACACCTTGAACAAAAATCGGAATGTAGACTGTGCAAATAATAAATGTTGCACCATAGAAAAAAGCAACGCCTTGACTTGCTGCAAATAAACGTTTTCGGAATAAATGGAAAGAAATAATCGGTTCCTCCACTTTTCGTTCAATAAAGAAAAAGATAAGAAGCATAACAGTAAATGTAGCAAATAAGCTAATAATTACACTTGAATCCCAAGCATACTCTTTACCACCAAGTTCTAAAGCAAACATGAGACAAACGATACCGATAATTAAAGTAACGGCACCTGCCCAATCAATTTTTTGTTTACTATATTGTAAAGATTCTTTATAGTATTTTGTAATTAGAAAGAGCGAGATAATTCCTAATGGGATATTAATATAAAATACCCAGTGCCAACTAATATAGTCGGTAATATACGCACCTAGCAGCGGACCAAACACACTTGACGTTCCAAAAACAGCTCCAAATAGTCCCGTCATTTTACCGCGTTTTTCCGCTGGGAAAATATCATACATAATTGTAAAGGCGATTGGCATAAGAGCTCCTCCGCCAATACCTTGAATTGCGCGGTATATACTTAATTGTTCAATGCTATTGGCAGTGCCGCAAAGCATTGAACCAACTAAAAAGAGAAGCAATCCTCCTATGTAAAACCGTTTACGTCCGTACATATCTGATAGCTTTCCGAAGATAGGCATTCCGGCCATAGTAGCTACCATATAGGCAGAAGTAACCCATACAAACTTATCAAATCCACCTAAATCACCTACAATAGTAGCCATTGCAGTAGCAACAATTGTATTATCCATTGACGCTAGTAGTATTCCAAGTAACAATCCAGTTACAACGAACTTTGTATTCCTTGCTTGCTTTTGAGTTATTTGTTCCTCCAAGCATAGCCCTCCTTTGTATACTAATAATAAAATGAAACTTCCATTATTATTTTTCCATCCCTACTCATGGTGAGTGCGGGATAAATTATATTATAGTCAAAATTGACTAAATAACAAATTATTTCTTTCAGTAAAATTATTTTGCTTTGTGCATGAATCTTTTAGTCAAAGATCACATATATTGTGGATTATTTGTTATTCAAAGTATTGACTTTAATTATAGTAGAAGTGAAGAAGGGAAATTATTCTTAACAAAACATATTATGAAAAATGATTCATAAACATAGAAAGCATGGGAAATTTTACGTGTTTTGTTATATGAGATATAGAGGGAAAATTACTATATATACAAGTTAAAAAACGACATAAAAACCCCTTCTTTTTAGGGGAGGACGAGAGCGTCTGGTCGTGCATAGAAGCGGTCAGGACCTTTTCCTGCCACATACGAGGTTTAAAACAAAAGGAGGAAGCAGAGCTAGACAAAGATAAACTTTCATCAGTAAGAGAGTTTTTATTCATAGTTAGTAGAGGATAAATAAATACAGGAAAAAGCTGTATATGATGTGCAGCTTTTTTAAATGATTTTTTCTTTTGTTTATCGAATACTATATAAAGTAAAGAGTACAAAAAGGATAAATTTTTGTCGGGGGCTGCTCATGGAAGAAGTAGAAGTGAGAACGTTATATATTCAATATGAGAATGGGGTGAATTTGTATGGTGAGATATTGCGGGGAGTTAGAAAACCGAAATAAGTTTACTTTGAGTATACAACCTGCTTTATGGTCAGGGAGTATTGATAAAGATTTAGCTTATAAGCAATACATTCCTCGTATAGAAGTAACGCTTACGGTGTGCGATGTGAAACAACACTCTTCGTTTTCAAACACTGTTTATTATGGAATTCAAGATATAATTGCTCTTCAAATTGAAGTAGATAATCAAGGAGAAGAAGCTGTTTCTCACATATGTGTCAGTCATATGATTAGAGATCAGTTGTCGTATGTACCTAATACTTTAACATCCGATAATGGGCAAAATGAATTTCTTTTTCAACTTGTTCGTTGGCGCATTGATAACTTATTACCGAAAGAAAAAGCACGTTTAGTATGGCAAGTAAAAGCTCTTCGTAACAGTATATCACCTTCTTTGCCTCTTCGGGCTACGTACACATTCCAACATAATCACCAAGTGTATGGACCATTGCAAACAAAGGAGGCTCTGCTGATAAAAAGGAATTATGAAACCTATTGAAAACGAATGTATGTATAAATACAAATTGAAAAAACGCCCTAAAAACCCCTTTCTTTTTTTGGAGACAAGAGTATCTGGCCATGCATAGAAGCAGTCAGGGCCTTTTCTTGCCAAATGCAAAAATAAAAATAAAGAAAGAAAGCGAGTACAGGTCATGTTTTGTTCTGCATAGCAGCGACTTATATATAATTATAAATAAGTGAAGAAGGAAATCGTCGATGTATCATTTCCTTCTTTTATGTTGAACCAATCGGGCGCATGCTCGCAGTTGTCCCCCATCTATCTACTCCGTTTTTCTCTGCACCTTGAGGTGGGGGTCCTACTGCCTACGAATAGCGGAATAAAATTTTTTCAGTTCCTTCTTATAGAGAGGTTCTTTTTATTTTGTTTAAATGATCTATCATACCTTTCGAGAGGACTCCCACCTCTAAACATATGTGAAGGTGGTAAGGTGAATCGAATCACTAAAAATTTAACAAAAGTGTTACAAGATGATATTGTACACATCACATTTATGTCTACGGGAGCAATATATCCATTAGAAGGATTTTCATTTGAAGAACTGTTAGAACTAGCGCAAACAGGTTTATATCAAAATAGGGATATGCAAAAAGTAGAATTATAACATTATTATTTTGAAACATTTTTTGCAGTTTTGTTACAAGATATTGTGTATTTTGTAACAACCCCCTTTAAAAATGGAGTTAATCATCATATAATAAACGATGGACGTATCAGTACATTTTGCACGATGATTTCTCATTAAAGTGTAGAGTTGGAAAGATCTCTACACTTTTCCTTTTGAAGATGTTTGGAAAATAATCGGAATTTATTATTGCGTCGATTCTTTTATACTGTGTAAAATGAAAAAAGTACAGATGTATAGAAAAATAGAAAGGAAATGATAGAATGGTAGACGTTACGAACCGTCGCTCTACAATAATTAAGCGATTGGGTATCGCTATTATCGTAATTTTTACTGTAGCAGCAGGTTTTTTTATGTTTCAATCCATTACTTCTCCTGCAAGAGCAGTTGCGAATCAAGAAAATACTGTTCAGTTTGCCGGTGAACAACCAAAAGTAGAATTGAGAAAAGAGGCACCAGAAAAATATAACGGTCAAATACGTAAAGTAGTATACTTAACATTTGATGATGGTCCAAGTGAATTTCAAAAGGAAATATTAGATATTTTAAAGAAGAATAATATAAAAGGAACATTCTTTATGATTGGTGGAAATATTCCAGCTCATAAGGATAGTGTAAAGCGTTTAGTAAAAGAAGGCCATTATCCAGGTGTTCATAGTATGACGCATAATTATAGCAAACTGTATAAAGAAGGTAAATTTGTTGAGGAAATGAAACAAGCTCAGGATATTATGAAAGAGGTAACAGGTATTCATCCGAGCCTTGTTCGCTGTCCATATGGAAGTATGCCGGGACTTACTCAAGCGTTGCGTGATCAAATGTTATCTGTCGGTATGAAAGAATGGGATTGGACTGTTGATTCTTTAGATTGGAAATTACCAGGAAATCCTAATGGGGTCATTCAAAATGTTGTTTCTCACGTTAATAAAGAACGAGAAGTCGTTTTAATGCATGAAAAGAAACAAACAGTGGAAGCTTTGCAAACAATCATTGATGATCTTCGTAAAAAAGGATATGAATTTGAAGTATACGATGAAGCAAATCATTTTCCATTAAATTTCTGGCATGATAATCGTATATAAAATAGGAGGAATTGAAGTTGAAATATAAAAAAGTAGCACTAGTAGCAGCTATATCAATGAGTTTACTTGCAGGTTGCTTCGGGCCTAAACCAGAAGAAGAGTTATATGTAGCATTTGAGAATGCTGCAAAAAAAGAAAAAACAGTCTTTGAAGATGCGAAAAAATTAGAAACATTAGAAAAGCAGGGGCAAGAATTATATGGCCAGATTGTAAAAGACGGAAAAGATAACAATCAAGTGGTAAAAGAGAAGTTAGATCAAGCTGTAAAAAGCGTTACTGATCGTGAAAAGGTGTTAGATAAAGAAAAGGAAACGTTAGATAAAGCACAAGCAGAAACAAAAGATGTTGATAAATATGTAAAGGAACTTAAAGATAAAAAGTTACAAGAACAAGCAAAGAAAGTACAAGATGCATATAAAGGCCGTTATGATGCCTTCAAAAAGATGTATGATAACTATAAAAAATCATTAAAACTAGAAAAAGAATTATATACGATGTTGCAAGCGAAAGATGAAAAATTAAAAGCGATTAGTGAAAAGGTGAAAGTTGTAAATCAATCTTATCAAGAGATTGACTCTCCAAAAAATAAATTTAATGAATATACAAAGCAGTATAATGAAGAAAAACTGTCTTTCTACAAGCAAGCAAATATTAAAATAAAAGAAGATAAAAAATAAAGAAGCTTTGGCCGTTTCGGCCAAGGCTTCTTTATTTTTTTGTGTAAGTACGACGATACCAAGGAGTTGGTTCGCTTAACTTTTTTTCTTGTTGAAATGCCTCTTTTCCAATATACTGCTGGAGCATTTTTTTAGCAGAGGTTAAGGATAGATGTGTTTTTGGGTTTCGATATGCACAATCAAGGTTGCCGAGATGTGGAAGGTTACGAAAATCGTCTTTCGTAGGAGGGATATGGAAGTAATAATTACCTGCTCGGACAAGAACGTCAGATTGTTGCTGACTAAACCGTGGGTTTTTAGAAAAATGTAAACCTTCTTTCGTAGCTTGTTTTTCTGCAATTAATCGTTCTAAAGCTGTTTTTTTTAACCAATATAAATATTTCGGATTTGTAGCAGATTTAGCATGTCGGTTGACACTGAAAATTGCTTCAGCAAGTTGATGAACCGAAAATTGATTATAGGAACGAGACTGGGGTTGTGAAGATTTCATTTTAGCACTCCTTTCCTGTCTACATTATCATAATTCAATAAAAGTTAGCAATTTTTCTATGTAGAAAGCTAATATAAGTATTTTCAATATTAAAGCAATGTTGTGACAAAAAACAACTATTTTGTATAATATATAAATACAAATTGAAAAAACGACATAAAGACCCTCTTTCCTTTTGGATGAGGCCATGCATAGAAGCAATCAGGACCTTTTCCTGCCACATGCAAGGGTGAAACCGAATACAGGTCATATTTTGTTTTGTATAGCAGTGATTTATATAGTTATATCTTTTTTAAAAGTAAGTCAATACTTTTATTTAATTGAGAGGAAAAACTGGAAAGAGTCTTTTATTCATTTATGTGCTTTTATGCTATGGTGGATGAGTTTTGTAATTTTAAAAAACGATATAATGATACGAAGAAAAGGATGACGAGAGCGTTGAAAAAACAATATGGAATTATTGATATCGGATCGAACACAATGAGATTAGTTATTTATGAAAAACAAAGTGGTGGCTTTTACAAAGAAATTGAAAATACAAAAGTAGTTGCTCGCTTACGGAATTATTTAGTAGATGGTTCCTTAAGCGAAGAAGGGATTCATATATTATTACATACTTTGTTGCAATTTCAAGAAAGCACGCGCTTTCACCAGCTGCATAAAGTATTGTGCGTTGCAACGGCAACAGTTCGGCAGGCTAAAAATCAAAAGGAAATTAAATGTCTTGTTGAAGAGAGCACTGATTTTAAGCTTCGAGTATTGTCAGAATATGAAGAAGCGCGGTATGGATATATAGCTGTTACAAATTCTACCTCTTTCACAGAAGGGATTACTGTTGACATTGGAGGAGGAAGTACAGAAGTTACGTATTTTCAAAATCGAGAAATTGTAAACTATCATAGTTTTCCGTTCGGAGCGTTGTCGTTAAAACAACAATTTTTTCATTATGATACGCCAACTTCGGAAGAACTTGAAGAATTAAGAAGTTATCTATGGTATCAATTCCAATCTCTTCCGTGGCTTAAAGATAAGGAATTACCATTAATTTCAATTGGAGGTAGTGCGCGTAATATGGTGACAATTCACCAAAATCTCATTTCTTATCCAATTTCTGGATTGCATTTATATAAGATGAAGCCAACTGATATTGAATATGTTCACGAACATTTACTAAGACTTTCTTTTCCAGAATTGCAAAAGTTAGAGGGTCTTGCTAAAGATCGCGCAGATACTATTATTCCGGCAGTAGAAGTGTTTAAGATGTTAACAACTATTATAGAAGCTCCGTCCTTTGTATTAAGTAGAAAAGGACTACGCGAAGGAGTTTTTTATGAAGAATTAGTTAGTTCACTTGGGATTACTTATTATCCAAATGTTGTAGAAGAAAGTTTCCACTTACTTTCTTATGAATATGAGATGGACATGAGTGGTGTGATACAGCTTATGAAAAATACGACAATGATTTGTAAGGAATTGGAAAAAAATAGGATTGTTTCTTTTGAGCGAGAAGACTGGACTGCGCTGCATAGAGCGGCAAAAGTATTTAATATTGGAAAATATATTGACGAAGAGTCAAGCAGACAGCATACATTTTATTTATTGGCAAATAAAACGATAGATGGGATGATGCATAAAGAACGAATTAAATTAGCATTAATTGCTTCTTATAAGTCAAAATTGTTGTTTAAACAATGCATAGAACCGTTTACAGGTTGGTTTGAAAAAGACGAACAAAGAAAAATCCGATTATTAGGATCGGTTTTGCAATTTTCAGCAGCGTTACATGTAACCAATCGTAATCTTATTGAATCTATTCGTATTGTGAAAAAAGAAGGTGGGCTTGATTTTTATATTTACTGTAAGCAATCAGCTTTATCTGAAAAAGTACAAGCAGAAAAGCAGAAAAAGCAGATAGAGAAAATTTTAAAGATGAACATTGATCTATATTTTCATGAAGAATGTTAAGTTGTACGGACTTCTTTACAAAAAATTTACATTTATCCCAGTAAAAATTTGTTAAAATAAATATAACTAAATTATATTGAGAAAGCTTTAGAGGGAAGTGTGAAGGAAATATGGAAGCGATGAAAAATAGTCTTATAAACTTGAATGATACAGCTTATTATAACAATCGTGAATTGAGTTGGCTTGCTTTTAATGAACGAGTATTACAAGAAGCACAAGATGACAGTAATCCATTACTAGAGAGATTAAAGTTTATTAGTATCTTCAGCTCAAATTTAGATGAATTTTTCATGGTGCGTGTTGCAGGACTAAAAGATCAGGTGAAAGCTGGATTTAATCAACCGGAAAATAAAGCTGGACTAACACCGAAAAAACAACTGGGGAAAATTTCATATAAAGCACATGAATTAATGCAAGTACAGTATGACACTTATCAAAATGTTTTACTTCCTGCACTGCAGGAAGAAGGAATCGAAAAGTTGTCTTTTCGTGATTTAACGAAAGAACAACGAGAATTTATTGAGGAATATTTTGATGAACAGATTTTCCCTGTGTTAACACCTGTAGCAATTGATGCGTATCGACCGTTTCCTATGTTATTAAATAAAAGCTTAAATTTAGCTGCTATTTTATATGATGAAAGACAAACAGTAGAAGAAAATCGGACAAAGCTTGGCATCGTTCAAGTTCCCTCACTATTAGAACGCTTTATTTTTTTACCTAATGAAGATAATAAGCAAAAATTTATTTTTTTAGAAGACGTGATTAGTAACTTTACTCATAAATTATTTACAGGATACAAAGTATCATCTGTTACGCGTTTTCGAATTACGCGTAATGCAGATTTAACAATTCATGAGGAAGGCGCACGTGATTTATTGAAAGTCATTGAGAAAGAATTAAAAAAACGAAAATGGGGAGCGGCGGTTCGTTTAGAGGTAGGGACGGATAATTTAGATAAAAGAGTATTGTCTCTATTATACGAAGTGTTAGAAGTGAAAGATGAAGATGTATATATGATTGAGGGTCCGCTTGATCTAACATGTTTATTTGCGCTCTATAAAAAGTTAGCACCTACATATGAGCATCTAATATATCCTGCATTTATTCCTCAACCATCTCAAGATTTAGATGACGAGGAAAATATATTTGAAAAAGTGCTAGAACAAGATATTTTATTACATCATCCGTTTGAGTCATTTCATCCTGTCATTGATTTTGTAGCAGAGGCAGCTGAAGATCCAGATGTATTAGCAATCAAACAAACACTATACCGTGTAAGTGGGGATTCACCCGTGATTCAAGCTTTAAAAACAGCTGCAGAAAATGGGAAGCAAGTGACAGTACTTGTGGAATTAAAGGCTCGTTTTGATGAAGAAAATAATGTCCAATGGGCAAAAGAATTAGAAAAAGCAGGCTGTCATGTGATTTATGGTGTTAGCCATTTGAAAACACATAGTAAAATTACGCTTGTTGTAAGGCGGAAGCATGGGAAAATTGAGCGATTTGTTCATTTAGGTACAGGGAATTATAATGATGCAACAGCGAAATTATATACTGACTTTGGATATATTACATCACGCAAAGATTTCGGAATTGATGCAACAAACTTTTTTAACTATTTAAGCGGATATACGATGAAACCACATTTTCATCAATTATCTGTTGCCCCGTTTGATATTCGTCAGCAATTTATTGAACTCATTGATGAAGAGATTCGCTATCATAAACAATATGGAAATGGCTATATTATAGCAAAAATGAATTCTTTAACAGATAAGCCGCTCATTCAAAAATTATACGAAGCATCGCAATCCGGTGTAAAAGTTGATCTCATTGTGAGGGGGATTTGTTGTTTACGCCCTCAAATTCTAGGTGTAAGTGATAATATTCGCGTTATTAGTGTGGTAGGTCGTTATTTAGAGCATAGTCGTATTTATTATTTTCACCATAATGGAGAGGAAAAAATATTTTTATCTTCAGCCGATTGGATGACGCGTAATATGGAAAAGCGTGTAGAAATATCATTTCCTATTTTAGGACTTGATATGAAAACGCGAATTAAAGATGTTTTACAACTTATTTTAGATGATAATGTAAAAGCACGTGAACAAAATGAACATGGAGAATATCATTATGTGGTAAGGGATCGTATAGAAAATATTGAAAGTCAAGTGCAGCTCTTTCAAATGGCATATATACACACTGAAGAGGAATAAAGTGAAACGGGAAATCTTTATAAGTATAAATTGAAAAAACGACATAAAATTATTTTCTTTTTATATATACAAGTTAAAAAAACGACATAAAAACCCCCTTTCCTTTTAGGGAGACGAGAGTATCTGGCCATGCATAGAAGCGGTCAGGGATTTTTACTACCAAATGCAAGATGAAAAGTGATAGGAGGTTATTTTTTAGTCTGCATAGCGGTGATTTACATATTGAAAAATGAAAATGGATGTATTTGTACGTAATAGAATAAGATATATAGAAAAAAGGCCTCGATTTGAGGCCTTTTTTACATAGTTGTTTCTACTTACATTAGTAAAAATACGGTGTTGGATAAGGGTAGCCGTAGCAAGGATACGGTGGGCAATATGGTCTAGGTCCAAATGCCAATGCTCCGCCAAGTAAACCTCCTGCAAGCCCAGCTAAAAACGGAAATCCGAAAAATGGGACAAATCGTGAATCTCCGATTGGACCAACTGGAGCTGAGCGGAAGGGAATTGGCTGATATTGAGGATACATGTTAAAACCTCCTTCAATGAACTCATTGTTATCATATGGGAAAATAGTGTGGATGAGCGAGTACAAGAGAGAGTGGTGCAGAAAATAGGCGAAACGTATTCAGATATTATGTCGATTGTAATGTGAAGAGTGTAATTTCTGGTTTTGCTAAAAATCGAAATGGCACACGCGTTGTTCCAAGGCCGCGATTTACATGTAATAACAACTCGTAGTTTTGCTTAATATGATAAAAGCCTTCAATATAATGCTTTGCAAATGCAGGAGTAATAATGGCGCCAAAGAAAGGGAGTTGCACTTGTCCACCGTGACTATGTCCAGAAAGTTGTAAATTAATAGGGAAAGTTGCAATATGCGGTGCAACATCGGGTTCATGTACGAGAACAATCGTATAAAGATGATCTTGCGCTTGTTTTAAGATTCCATGTATGTCAGGTTTGCCAAGCATAATATCGTCAATACCGAAAATAGAAATTTCACTTCCATCTAGTAGACGAATGCGTTTTTCAGCATTTTGTAATATTTCAAATCCGGATTGCTTCATGATGTGATCATAGTATTCTGTTCCGTATCCACCATGATCGTGATTACCGAAAACAGCAAATTTACCGAGCGGGGCATGAATCGTTTGTAAAATTGATGAGACAAATGGAGTATCTTCATATGTTTGATAATTGTCGATTAAATCTCCGGTAAAGAATACGATATCTGGTTTTTTTTCATTTATTTTTGCAACTACTTTAGAAAGTTGCTGCAGTGAATAATAATATCCTAAATGTAAATCACTAAATTGAACAATTTTAATACCGTTAAACCCATATGGAATAAGTGGAGAATGAAGTGTATGATACGTAAAAGAGAGAAGGGATGGTTCTATAAACTTTGCATAATAGTAACCTGTACCAGTCGTTATACAAGTATATAATAGTGTGCGAATGCCTTTTTTTATAAAATTTCTTCTTGTTATTTGATTCATATTTATATGAGCGAGATGATAGAAAATGATAATAGTAGAAAGATGTGATTTGTTAGAATGAGTCGCTGCGTATCTTCTCTCCTTTCGTTAATTTATAGTGTATTTTATTAAAATATATCAGAAAAATTTAAATTTATAAAGAATTCCGTCGAATAAAATGATAAAATGAATATGTATTCATTTTAGGGAGGGAAAATTATGAAAGAAAAAGTAGTTGTAATTACAGGTGGTTCAAGTGGAATGGGAAAAGGAATGGCAACTCGTTTTGCAAAAGAAGGAGCGCGAGTTGTAATTACAGGACGTACACTAGAAAAGTTAGAAGAGACAAAGAAAGAAATTGAACAATTTGAAGGACAAATATTACCAGTGCAAATGGATGTGCGTAATATTGAGGATATAAAAGCGATGATTGAAAAAATCGATAAAGAATTTGGACGCATTGATGTACTCGTAAATAATGCAGCAGGAAATTTTCTTTGTCATGCTGAAGATTTATCGCCAAATGGTTGGAATGCTGTTATTAACATCGTGTTAAATGGTACATTTTATTGCAGTCAATCTATCGGTAAATACTGGATTGAAAAAGGGATAAAAGGAACAATTATTAATATGGTTGCAACTTATGCATGGGATGCAGGTCCTGGTGTTATTCATTCAGCAGCAGCGAAAGCGGGTGTATTAGCGATGACGAGAACACTTGCTGTTGAATGGGGACGTAAATATGGAATTCGTGTGAATGCAATTGCTCCAGGGCCAATTGAACGTACAGGGGGAGCTGATAAGCTTTGGATATCTGAAGAAGCAGCGAAGCGAACATTACACAGTGTTCCACTTGGCAGGCTTGGTACACCAGAAGAAATTGCTGGTCTTGCTTTTTATTTATGCTCTGAAGAAGCAGCGTACATAAATGGAGCTTGTATTACAATGGATGGTGGTCAACATTTGCATCAATATCCGTTTTAAGAGAGGGGTTATTTGTGACGAATTTGTGACATTTAGAAAAAGGACCTTTACAAAGATTCTATTTATAAGGTAAGATTAAAATCTCTTTTTTCTTCATAGTAGAATTGCTAATTCCCCTTAGCATTTTACCCCTCTAATCCCTTCAGGAGAACTGAAGGGATTTTTTTATTATTTTTTCTACATAACGTGTTATAATCTTTGAAAAGTAAAGGGGGGGAGCACTATGGTAGATGCATTAGATGTGATGAGTAATTTGGATAAAGTCCTTCCTTATTATCAAGCTATTTTTAGTGCAGATGAACATACTGTAATTGGATATGAAGTAGTAGGACGTATACAAACAGAAGAAGGGATTCACAGTCTTGCTTCATTTTTTCGCGATGATTCGATTCCATATGAATTTCAACTTGAAGTAGATAATGTTATTTTAGGAAAAGCATTGGATCGGTATTTGGAAACAGATCAATCATTTTTATTATTTGTGCATCGTAATGCGCATATACTGATGAGTGATGAAAGTGAAAGTTTACTGCATTTATTATTAACGTATGAGAAGAAAGGATTACGTTTAAATCATATTGTATTAGAAATAACAGAACACGATTTTAAAGAAGATATTGAACAGTTCAATCATTTACTTATGTATTACCGTACATATGATATTCAAGTCGCAATTAACAAAGTAGGAACAGGCACAAGTAATCTTGAAAGAATGAGTATGTTAACTCCTGATATTTTAAAAGTAGATTTAACAAATTTACGTCAAACGGCGTTGTTACAATCGTATCAGGATATTTTGTATTCATTATCACTCTTGGCGAGACGCATTGGAGCAACATTATTGTATGAAGATATTGATGCATTCTATCAGTTGCAATATGCGTGGAAAAATGGAGGGAGATACTACCAAGGGAATTACCTGAAAGAATCTTTACCTGATTTTATTGATAAAGACATTTTGAAAGAGCGTCTTGGCAATGAGTGTCATCAATTTATTCAGCGTGAAAAACGAAAATTGCAGAAGATTTATGAACTGACAGAAACGCTTCGAGAATATGTTGGGAATGTATTAGCAAAACAGAGAAGAATAGAAGATTTTAATAAATGGCTAATGAATTTTAGTCAACAAGTGACACATTGTAGCTTTCGTATTTTTATTTGTAATGAAGATGGATTTCAAAAATCAGGAAATGTTATGAAAAAAGATGGAGAATGGGTGCTAATGCCAGAGTATTATATGAAAAATTGGAGCTGGCGTCCGTACTTTTTAGAAAACATTATGAAACTACGCTTTGAACAAAAGGGAAGATTGTCTGATTTATACGGGGATCTTGAAACGGGTGAATTGGTTCGGACATTTTCGTTTCCTATTGATGATGAGCATTATTTATTTATTGACTTATCTTATGAATTTTTATATGAAGAAGATGTTTTATTATAATGCACGAAATATTTCGTGCATTTTTTTGTTTGTTTTTATCATAAATTGGTAATAGTGACAACTATGATAAGAATGGTGTCTATCGTTGTAAACATTTTACGAACGAAAGCTACTCTTTCATGGCATAATCATTGCTACAATGAATAGTAGAAGGATAAGCTCTTTTTATAAGGAGGGTGCGAAAATGAGGAAATACGGGATTTGGATTGTGCTATTTCTTTTTGTTGCATTTGTAATTGGACAAGGCGTAACAACGGTTCTTGGAAAAGAAGAAACAAAAATTGATCAAAATGAAATATTTGAAACGATTCAAAAGGGATATGAAGCGCAGTTTTCTATTCGTGGTAAGCGACTATCAATGGATAAAATGTATGACACATTATCTCCTTATTTCACGGATAACTTCCTTCAAGTTTTTACGGATGAAAATAATCAGGATGTGAAACGGAGTGCTCAATATTTATTGCCTACTAAAGAAGCACCATTTACTTTTTCATCAAAAACAAAAATTGTATACAATCAAGAGCATAATTTGTTATACGTGTATGAACGGAATATGAAAACGGATGAGTATCAAATTATGACATTGCAAAGGAATGGTGATAAATGGAAATTGGCGGGGTATCATGAAAATAAACAGCTCTTATCTGAAATAAAAACATACGAAAAAGAGTAACGTGAAACTCTTGTTATTAAGAGGCCGTTCCAAAATGACAGGAATTTCATTTTATCGTCTCCATTTTGGTGTCCTTAAAGTATTGAGGCAAGGAATTTACCATTGGCGGATAGCGAAAAAAAGTGACTTATATACTGTCACTTTTTTTATTGTTCTAATTCTAAAAGTTGTTGTAATTTTTCAACTTGAAATCCTGCTACAACTTCTCCATCTATAACAACAGTAGGGGTAGAATAGGACTCATAATCATAGAGGAGACGATTGCGAGCTGCAGCATCTTTTTTGACATCATATTCTGTAAAAGTAACATGATTATGTTTTAAAAATTCTTTTATAATTTGACACGGTGGACAATCAGGTTGTGTGTATATATCTACTTTCTTCATGTAAATCCTCCTTTTTAACTCCTTCTCATTATATTCTCGTATGAAAAAAACTGCAATAAAGTCAATTTTTCATTCATACAGATGTTTTTTATATGAGAGGCTATACGCAATCTTCTTTTAGTTTTTCGAAATTTTGATGTCAAGTATTTTCTATTAATCATGGAAGAAAAGTGATAGAAGTGTGTATTTCGGCTTTTTGTATGTTTTTTCGACAAATTTTAGTTGAGTTTCTTGCTCATAACCATTATCCTAGGGTGTGGGACATTTTTTCAGTTATGACGGATAGAATGAGTATTGCTGCAAAACCTATTCGTAGGAATATTAGAGAAAGGGGAGATTTCATGTCTCTGCTCCAAGGAATTTTAACTCGTCTTGTTAGTCTAAAAGAACAAGCTGAAAGCGGCGAAGTAGCACAACGCTATTTTGAAGTGAACGGTGAACGCAAATGTAGCGTAAAATATTTTGATAAAAGCGATATGTACGAGCTAGAAGTGTATCAACAAGGAGAAAAACCACAAGTATATCAATTCGATAATATTGATATGGTTGCAATCGAAATTTACGACATTCTTTCTTGATACATAAAAAGAAGGTGCCTCAGAATGAAGGCACCTTCTTTTTTTATCCCGCTATTCGAGGGCAGTAAGACCCCCACCTCAAGATTCAGAGAGAAGTGAAGAAGATAGATGGAAGTTTCACTTTATATGCTGAATAATATTCTCTCTCTAGTCCTACACTGATAACACATTCTATAAAGTGAAAATTCCATCAAAAGGATCATTCTTAAACGAACTGATGGGAAGCTCTTACTTTATTTTGAGATAGAGATCCATTCGTAAGTAGCGTAAAAAGGAGGTGAGAAAAATGGAAAAAATGCCTGTTGTTGTATGTCCAAAGTGTCATAGACAATCAGAGATTACACATGTATTAACAGCGCAATCTAATCAAAATGTTATTTTCAAATGTCCATTTTGTACATATTTAATCCGGAATATTGAAACGAGCAAGGGATAAGTAAGACATATTTTGTTACTCTGTCCCATACAATGAGAATGCGAAAGTCTGTCTATGAGAAGGGACGTGACTATATGGGCGGAGAATATCAATTTTATAATTTATCAGAGCGAAACATGAGTTTTGAAGCTGTATTCTCAAGGATTTGTCATTTTATTCAAAGTGCACCGCGTAATATGTATCGATTGTCAATTGGAACAGATTCACAAGTACATCAAAATGATACACGTTTTATTACAGCTATTCATTTGCATCGAGTTGGAAAAGGGGCATGGGGGTGTTTATACCACCAAACAATAAAGCGAAAGCCCCCGAGTTTACGAGAGAAAATTTATTTGGAAACACAATTTAGCCAAGAGATTGCTTGTTTATTTACACCTAAGCGAATACAACAGCTGTGGGATATTCTTTATCCATACCGCGGAGAAGGTGCTGAATTTGTTATGGAGATTCATTTGGATATTGGGAAATACGGTTTAACGAGAGAGTTTATTTTAGATATGACAAATAAAATTACAGCAATGGGATTAATTCCTAAGATTAAACCGGATGCATATGCGGCTTTTAGCTATGCTAATCGGTACACGAAATAATTTTTGTGCTAAATTTTCAATCTATTAAATAAAAGGAATATTTTGTATAATAAATAATAAGGACGGTTGAACAAGGGGAGGAGAAAATGAGTAGAGAAATTGATTTAACGAAAGAAGAACAAAACTTATTGTTAGATGTGTTGTTTCGGCAAAATTATGCGAGTGAAATACTTTCCGTTGAACTTTCTGATATCGAAACTGGACGAAAGAAAACAGATATATCTCATTATAAACAGGTTACAAACTTATTTGCTCGGCTGAAAAATGAAGGATATTAAGGCTGCCAGAATGGTGGTCTTTTCTTTTGTTTCTATGGTAAAATGAACTGTGATTATTTATTTTTATAATAAGAAAATAAGGACAAATAATAATGTGTAAACGCTGTCATAAACTAAAAATAGAATTGAGAAAGTAGAGCATTACTTGAATGAATTGTTTTTTTACGATTGGTTTACAATTGCTACTTGTTAGAATGAGTTAAAGTGGGGGATATTAATATGATTAGCATTCCGAAAGAAGAGTTTCAACAAGTTTTTGTAAAAGACTTAATGATTTCATCGGAAAAAGTAGCTCATGTTCAAATTAGAAATAGTTTGGAGCATGCTTTGCTTGTTTTGGTAAAATCTGGTTATTCAGCAATTCCAGTATTAGATCCGATGTACAAATTGCATGGATTAGTAAGTACAGCAATGATTTTGGACGGTATTTTAGGGCTAGAGCGTATTGAGTTTGAAAAATTAGAGGATATGAAAGTAGAAAGTGTAATGAAGGGTGACATTCCACGTCTGAAGTTACAGGATTCATTTTCAAAAGCACTAGAGGTGACGATTGATCATCCGTTTGTATGTGTTGAGAACGATGAAGGATATTTTGAAGGGATTTTGACGCGCCGGGCAATTTTAAAATTACTAAATAAAACAGTAAGACGATTTAATCGATAATGTTGGAAAAGGCGACTTCAACTGAAAGAAGAAGTCGCTTTTATCGTTCAGTTGTAACGAAAGAAGGGGAAAACATTGCAAATTGATGATTTTCAGATGATGGTTATCTTAGCACAAGAGTTAAATATGCGAAAGGCTTCTGAGCGTTTATTTGTATCACAACCAGCGCTTAGTCAAAGGCTACAATCGATGGAAAAACAATGGGGGATGAAGTTTTTTATTCGCTCTCAAAAAGGACTAACGATTACACCAGAAGGCGAGAAGGTGGCGAATTATGCTAAAGATATGTTGCAAAGAGAGGAAGCAATTAAGAGCGAATTAGCAACTTTTCAAACAGAAACATACGGTACGTTAAAGATTGCTGTTGCCTCTGTCATTGGACAATATTGGTTGCCGCCAGTTTTAAAAATGTTTGTACAAAAGTATCCATTTGTAAAAATTTCTCTCTTCACAGGGTGGAGCAGTGAAGTGCAAAATCATTTTTACGAAGGTGATGTTCATGTTGCAATTTTGCGAGGGACACAAGAATATAAAGGATATAAACAACAATTGTTTGAAGATGAGTTGTATTTAGTTGATACGGAAATTAAGGATATTTCCATGTTAAAAGACACCAATAGACCGTTTATTCAATTTAAAAGTGATTCGACATATTATGGACAAATCCAAAATTGGTGGTATGGTTTATTTTCTAATCCCCCTAAACGTACGATTGTTGTCGATCAAATTGAAACATGTAAGCAACTTGTTTTAAATGGTATTGGTTATGCACTTTTGCCCTCTACTGTTTTAAAAGAAGTAAGGGAAAAGACATATAAAACTCCAGTACAACTGACGAGAGAAACGTGGTTATTAACAAGTGAATCGGCTCGACAATTAAAACAAGTGCAGGCGTTTTTAGATATTATTGAAGAAATTCAAGCAGAAAAATAAGATTATTTTCTTGCGAGGAGTCTTTTCGTTTGGTAGAGTAACAGTATAAATGGATTTAGGAGGCAACAAGCATGAAGATGATGGATGCAAACGAGATTATCTCGTTTATTCAAAAAAGTGAGAAGAAAACTCCTGTAAAGGTATACATAAAAGGGGATTTAAAAGAAATTACATTCCCAGAAACAGTACAAGCATTTGTAAATAAAAAATCAGGCGTATTATTTGGAGAATGGTCTGAAATTAAGACAATCCTTGAAGAAAATAAAAAACATGTTGTAGATTACGTTGTAGAAAATGATCGTCGTAACTCGGCAATTCCAATGCTTGACTTAAAAGGTATTAAGGCACGTATTGAACCAGGTGCTATTATTCGTGACCAAGTTGAAATTGGTGATAATGCAGTTATTATGATGAACGCAACAATTAACATTGGTGCTGTAATTGGTGAAGGTTCAATGATTGATATGAATGCAGTGCTTGGTGGGCGTGCAACGGTAGGTAAGAACTGTCACGTTGGAGCTGGTGCTGTACTTGCAGGCGTTATCGAGCCACCTTCTGCAAAACCAGTTATCGTTGAAGATGATGTTGTAATTGGTGCAAACGTAGTAGTTCTAGAAGGTGTTACAGTAGGTAAAGGTGCAGTTGTTGCAGCTGGTGCAGTTGTAACAGAAGATGTACCACCATACACAGTTGTTGCAGGAACGCCAGCGCGTGTTATTAAAGAAATTGACGAAAAAACTAAAGCAAAAACAGAAATTAAACAAGAGCTTCGTCAACTGAATCCAGAAGAATAAAAAAGAAAGCGTAAGGGCTTGTAGGCTCTTACGCTTTTTATCAATGGTGGTGAAACGATGATGATAAATAAATTTATTCAAATGCGCAGAGATTTACATCAAATTCCAGAGCTTGGTTTTCAAGAATGGAAAACACAGCAATATATTTTAAACTATATAAATACCCTTCCGAGTGAGTATATGGAAGTAAAGACATGGAAAACAGGTGTCATTGTAAAAGTACATGGCCGTAATCCAGAAAAAACAATTGGTTATCGTGCTGATATTGACGGACTTCCAATTACGGAAGAGACAGGATATGAATTTGCCTCATTACATGAAGGGATGATGCACGCATGCGGGCATGATATGCATACAACAATTGGTCTTGGGTTATTAACAGCTTTTGTTACAGAGCGAATTGATGATGATCTTGTTTTTATTTTTCAACCAGCTGAGGAAGGGCCGGGTGGTGCTCTTCCACTATTACAAAGTGAAGAGTTAGAAGCATGGAAACCAGATATGATTCTTGGGCTTCATATTGCACCAGAATATCCAGTTGGATCAATTGCGACAAAAGAGGGATTGCTTTTTGCGAATACATCCGAGTTATACATTGATTTGAAAGGGAAAGGTGGACATGCAGCATATCCGCATACAGCAAACGATATGATTGTTGCCGCAAGCCATCTTGTCACACAGCTACAATCTGTTATTAGTCGCAATGTGAATCCGCTAGATAGTGCAGTTATTACAATCGGAAAAATTACTGGTGGAACGGTACAGAATATTATTGCAGAAAAGGCTCGTTTAGAAGGAACGATTCGTACATTATCTGTTGAATCTATGAAACGAGTAAAGGGACGAATTGAAGCAATTGTTACTGGAATCGAAACGTCTTTTGAGTGTACAGCGCATATTGATTACGGAGCGATGTATCACCAAGTATATAACGATGAAACGTTAACGAAGGAATTTATGGAGTTTACGGACGAACATACAGATATGAATGTTATCACTTGCACAGAAGCGATGACAGGAGAAGATTTCGGATATATGCTGCGTGAGATTCCAGGTTTTATGTTTTGGCTCGGTGTCGAATCTGAATATGGTCTACATCATGCGAAATTACAGCCGGGTGAATCAGCAATTGAAAAAGCGATTCTATTTTTAACAACATACGTAAAATGGAAAGGGAACAGGGTGTAATGCCTGTTCCTTTTTTGTATAATAAAATTTTCGTGGTCTATATATACCCATTTTAATTTTTCAACATCTTTGTCTAGCTCTGCCTCCTAGAACCTTAGCCAACGGGCCTAAACAGTCGGCTTCGCCTTTCTTTATGATCCAGCTCCAGCGTCTAGAACAGTCGGTGGCTTCGCGTCTTCCGCCGAGGCAAAAAGCACCTCTATGTCAGAAGCTCCATCCCCCTCTTGTTCTGAGCGAGCCGCCTCCGCTTTTCTTTATAAGTCGCTGCTATGCAGAATACAACATGCCCGCTACTTGCTTTCTCCTTTTGTTTTAAACCTTGCATGTGGCAAAAAAAGGCCCTGACCGCTTCTATGCATGGCCAGATGCTCTCGCCCACTTAAAAAGAAAGAGGGTTTTATGTCGATTTTTTAATTTGTATTTATATAGTACATTTTTTTTTGTAATTCTAGCACAATACTTTATAATGGTAGGTGGGGGAAAGAGTTAATAGTTGGTTATTTTATAATAATTATTAAATGACATTGACTAAAAACTATTTTTTCCTATATAATACAATATATGACTAAAAATTAACGGAGGTTGGTACATATGGCAGAACGTATGGTAGCAAAACAGGCTCCACGCTTTGAGATGGACGCTGTTATGCCAAACAAAGAATTCGGTAAAGTAAGCCTTGAAGAAGTTATGAAACAAGACAAATGGACAGTGCTTTTCTTCTATCCAATGGATTTCACTTTCGTATGTCCAACAGAAATTATCGCCCTTTCTGATCGTTATGATGAGTTCGAAGATTTAGATGCAGAAGTAATTGGTGTATCAACTGACACAATCCATACTCATTTAGCGTGGATTAACACTGATCGTACGAAAAACGGTTTAGGTGAGTTAAAATATCCATTAGCTGCTGATACAAATCATGTAGTATCTCGTGAATATGGCGTATTACTTGAAGAAGAAGGGATCGCACTTCGTGGTCTATTCATTATTAGCCCAGAAGGCGAATTAATGTATCAAGTTGTACATCATAATAACATTGGACGTGAAGTTGACGAAGTAATCCGTGTTCTTCAAGCGCTTCAAACTGGCGGACTTTGCCCAGCAAACTGGAAACCAGGTCAAGCGACTTTAAACGTTTAATTTTTGAATGAGTGAACAAGGTCTAGCAAATTGTTGTTAGACCTTTCTCTACATATATAAGGGGGAAATGTTATGAAATTACGTGAACCAATGCCTTCCTTAGAAGGAGCAACGACTGTACTAAATGGAGAAGTAGTCAAGGAAGCGCTAATTGGCGATAAACCAACATTGATTCATTTTTGGTCTGTTAGCTGTCATTTATGTAAAGAAGCAATGCCGAGTATTAATGAATTCCGTGATAACTATAAAGATAAATTAAATGTAATTGCTGTACATATGCCGCGTTCAGAAGAAGATTTAGATCTTGAAAAAGTGAAAGCAGTGGCAGAGGAGCACGGTATTGTACAGCCCATTTTGGTAGACAATAAGCATGCGATTACAGACTCTTTTGAGAATCAATATGTACCAGCATATTACGTGTTTGATAAAAACGGTGTATTGCGCCATTTCCAAGCGGGCGGTAGTGGTATGCAAATGTTAACAAAACGAGTAAATCGCGTTCTTGATGAAGCTGAAAAAACAGCTGAATAAAGGAAAACCTCCCTTGTAACAGGGGGGTTTTTAGTTTACATTTTATATGAAAATTGTGTAAAATCAATATGGTACATAGAGAAAAAGGTAGGGGATAGTGTGCAAATCGGAAGTACTATACTATGTTTCTTTTTATATACATATGTAATTGTAGCAGCAATTTATTTTGGTGTTAGTTTTTATACATATTGTATAGCGAAAAAAGAAAACTATACGAACACATATGAGTGGGTGAGAGAGTATTTATCACCTGTAGCAGAAATTATGAATGCATTCGCTTTATTCTTATTTGTTGGATTAATCGCTTTTTCAACGAGTTTAGTAGGAAATAAAATGACTTTATTTATCCTTGGGGCCATTATTTTTATGTTATTAGGAATTCGAATTGGTAATATGGTGTTTTGGAATAAGGCATTGGTGGAAGGGTATACTGGCATATGTATTCCAGGGTTGTTAGCTGCAATTGTTACGAATATAGAGCATGAGTATTATCAGCTTCATTTTTGGTTAATTATTATTCTAACAATTGTATCGGTCTTATACATAAGCGCTACTTTTTTAACGTATTGCGCACATAAACGAGAAGACAGGAATGCGGTATTATTCTTTCGAAAGTGGGCTCTATTTTGGAGCGTTCCAACTATGGTTGTTATAGGAGCAATTGCTATTGTTGTGAACGGGTATGAGATAGTAGGGTGGCAAAAGATGATTGAAATGTGGTGGGTGTTCATTGTTTCTTTTGTTGGCTTTTTAGGAGCGACCCATTATTTATTTCATCAGCACCACTATCAGTTTGCGATATTATTTGCTTTTATAAATTTACTATTTGCTTTTTTTGGACAAGAAACTTTAATATTTGTATTTCAAACGTTCAGTTCATTTGGAAATATATTTATCTTTGGTATGTTAGTATGTATGCTTACTTTTTATTTACAGCAATTTTTTTATATTCAAAAGCAGAAATAAGAATGGAGAGGCAATCAATATAGCATTTGTACCGAGGGTGACCCTTACCTCAAGAGTGTGAGGAATTTGAAGAAGATAGATATAACTGCTGGTGTGTGCCTATTTGATGAGAGCTTTCCTTTTCATCAATGGAAATAAAAAACAGCGATATAAGTTTCACTTTATAAAATATGCTACAATGATAGTTGGTCCTGATGTAAAGAGAGCAAAACCTTCACATCACGTTTTTGAAAAGTTAAAGAGGATAGGTGGGAGATAAAGAAATTCCACCGATAAAAGTTTTACTTGATATGATTTGATATTACTGGAGGAATTTGTGTGAGTACGAAAGAAAAAGAATTTGCTGTTATTGGTCTTGGACGATTTGGTGGTAGTATTTGCCGGGAATTAGCGCAATTAGGAATGGAAGTTATGGCGATTGATATGGATGAAGAGCGTATAAATGAGTTTGCAAATATTGCATCTCATGCTGTAATTGCGGATTCTACAGATGAGATGGTATTAAAAAGTCTTGGTATTCGAAACTTTGATCATGTAGTTATTGCAATTGGAGATAATATTCAATCAAGTATTTTAACAACGCTTATTTTGAAAGAACTAGGTGTAAAAAATATTACTGTAAAAGCACAAAATGATTATCATGAAAAAGTTCTTCGAAAAATTGGAGCAGATCAAATTGTTCACCCTGAGCGCGATATGGGAAAAAGAATCGCCAATAATATTGCCTCAAGTAGCGTTTTGGACTATTTAGAACTTTCAGATGAACATAGTATTGTTGAGATTATTGCAAGCGAAAAGATAAATGGTCATTCATTGATCGAATTAGATATTCGTGCGAAGTTTGGATTGAACATTGTAGCAATTAAGCGTGGGAAGGAAGTTCTTGTTTCACCGCGTGCGACAGAAAATGTTCAAATGGGAGATATTTTAATCGTTATCGGTCACGATAATGATGTAGATCGCTTCGAAATGTTTTTAGCGAAATGAGAAAAAGGACAATGCCCATCGCAGCATTGTCCTTTTTATTTAAATTTCCATAATGATTGGTAAAATCATTGGTCGACGTTTTGTTTTTTCGTATAAGAATGGAGCCAATGTATCTGTAATTTCATTTTTGATCTCAGACCATTGTGTCGTTTTGCGCTCCATTACTTTTTCTAAATGATTTGTAATTAATGTTTGTGCATCGTTAATTAAATCGCTACTTTCACGCATATAAACGAATCCACGAGAAATGATATCTGGTCCAGCCGCTACTTTGAAATCCTTCATATCGATGCTAACAACAACGATAACAAGTCCCTCTTCCGAAAGAATACGACGATCGCGAAGTACGATGTTACCGATATCACCAATACCATTTCCGTCGATATAGACAGAACCAGAAGGGATTTTTCCTGCGATTGTTGCTTCATCTTCACGAAGTGCAAGTACATCTCCATTATCAATTATGAAGCAATTTTCTTCTGGGATACCACAATCATTTGCTAATTTTGCATGCATACGTTGCATACGATATTCGCCGTGAATTGGCATGAAATATTTTGGTTTAATGAGACGTAACATTAGCTTTTGTTCTTCTTGTCCACCGTGTCCGCTTGTATGAATGTCAGTCAATGGTCCATGAATGACTTCAGCACCTGCACGATATAGCATGTTAATTGTGCGGCTTACACTTACTGTGTTTCCAGGGATTGGAGAAGAAGAGAATACAACAGTATCACCAGCAATAATTTGAATTTGACGGTGTGTACCGTTAGCGATGCGAGATAATGCAGCCATTGGTTCACCTTGACTTCCTGTACATAAAATCACAACTTGATTTGCTGGTATGCGATTTAGTTGTGATGGTTCAATAATTGTATCTTTCGGACAGCGAATATAGCCAAGATTTTGTCCAATTTCCATTGCCGCTTCCATGCTTCGACCAAACACCGCGATCTTTCGATTGTTTGCTACTGCTGCTTCTACAACTTGTTGCAGCCTGTGAATATTAGAAGCAAATGTTGCGAATATAATGCGGCCTTCTACTTTACGGAAAATATCCTGGATGCTGTCACCTACGCGGCGCTCAGACATCGTAAAGTGAGGGACTTCGCTATTCGTGCTATCAGATAGCAAGCAAAGGACACCTTCTTTTCCGATTTCAGCCATCTTTGTTAAATTTGCCGGCTCACCAACTGGTGTAAAATCAAATTTGAAATCTCCTGTATGCACAACCTGTCCTTGTGGTGTCTTCACAACGATACCGTATGAATCTGGAATGCTATGTGTTGTGCGGAAGAAGGAAACGGATGTTTTTTTGAATTTAATCACATCGTCTTCTTTAATCTCATGCAATTGTGCTTTTCGTAGTAATCCGTGCTCTTCTAACTTATTTTTAATCAGTCCGAGCGCTAGTTTCCCACCGTAAATTGGAATGTTTACTTGGCGCAATAAATAAGGAATTCCACCAATATGATCTTCATGACCATGTGTAATAAAGAGTCCTTTAATTTTTTCTTCATTACGTACGAGATACGTGTAGTCAGGGATGACATAATCAATCCCAAGAAGTTCGTCTTCTGGAAATTTGATTCCAGCATCAATAATAATAATTTCATCTTGAAATTGAACAGCATATGTATTTTTGCCGATTTCACCGAGTCCGCCAAGCGCGAAAACAGCAGTTTGGTCATTTTTTAAGAATTTCATAAATTAAACTTTCTCCGCTAATTTAAAATCTGCATATTGCTTTTCATATTCAAGATGAGCACCAGTAACAGGCTGGATAAACTCAATATTATATGCGAACTTGTGTAATTTTGTGCGAACTTCTCTTTCAGACTCAGCTTCTAGATAAAGCACCTTAGTATTTTCACGTACAGGTACTTCTAGCATTTTCTCTTGATAAAATACTTTAAAAATCATTAAAACAATCTCTCCTTGTCTATGTTTTAGGTTATCTTTTACCTATTATAAAGCAAATGGTTATGATTTTCATGTTTTTTCGAATAAGAGTGAAGAAAAAAGCCCGAAATGGGCATGATTTAAGCAATTGTTTTTTTACGAAGCAAATCGTTCCAATATACTTTTAATTTTTTCTTCAGTTTCTTTAGCACGGTTGTCCCTTCCTTTCTTCGCTCAAAACATGCATATAATCTTATTCGAATGCGCAAGAAGAATTAAGTTTTTAAAAATGAACTACTTGTAAGAAAATATTTCGTTCAAATTATAGTATGAGATAGAATAGAAAAGAAAATGCATATGTTGAACCGTAGTACCGTTTTTATTTCAGTATATGCATAGTTAGGCAGGAAGGTTAGATAAGAAGCACTTTATTCATCAATATGTTATACTTTTTTAGTATTTGAAAAAATATTTACAGTATAAAGCGATACGTTTGAATTGATGAAGTAGAAAGGGTTATGTAAATGAATGATAAAATTGTCTTTTTTGATATTGATGGAACGTTGCTAGATCATAACAAAGAAATACCAAAATCCACAAAAGAAGCTGTACGTCGTTTGCAAGAAAAAGGTGTACATGTGGCAATTGCAACAGGAAGAGCGCCATTTATGTTTGAAGATATTCGTAAAGAGCTAAATATTCATAACTATGTAAGTTTCAATGGACAGTATGTGGTGTTTGAAGATGAGGTTATACATAAAAATCCTCTACACCCTGATGCATTACATGATTTTACGAAATTTTCAGAGCAAGAAGGTTATCCGCTTGTATACTTGGATCATAAAGAAATGAAAGCAACAGTGCCATCACATCAGTATGTAGCAGAAAGCTTTGCTAGCCTTCATATGGATCATCCTGCGTTTGAACCTAGCTTTTATGAAGAACGTGACATTTATCAAACACTTTTATTTTGCAGGGCTGGAGAAGAAGAAAAATTTATTAACGACTATTCAAAGTTTCATTTTATTCGCTGGCATGCTTACTCTATGGATATTATTCCAATGGGAGGATCGAAAGCGAAAGGAATTGAAAAGTTTATTGAAAAGCTTGGCTTCACACGAGAACAAGTGTATGCATTTGGAGACGGGTTAAATGATTTAGAAATGATTGAAACTGTAGGTACAGGAATTGCTATGGGAAATGGACATGAAGATTTGAAAAAGCTTGCGAATTATGTAACAAAAGATGTTGCAGAAGATGGTATTCTTCATGGATTGCAGTGGGCAGGCCTATTATAAAGTATAAATATGAGAACCATTTCAATAAAAAGAGTGAGTTTTTACCAACTTCAGTGAAAACTCACTCTTTTTATCCCGCATTAACGGACAGTAATACTCCCACCTCAAAATTCAGCAAAAACAAAGAAGTTAGGTGGGAGAGAAACTGTCCGTAAAAGCCCGATTGATTCAACTAATAATCAGTGGGGGATGAAGAAAACCCCCACTGATTAAAGTTTTACTTTATCTTGTTATTCGCAAGTCGTGAAAAATTCCTAATGATGAAAATTTTGTTTTATCTTTCTAAAGGTGCTGCATTTTCTGGAATCATAAATGGATTATCTTTATTAATATGGTCATAAAACATAACGCCATTTAAGTGATCAATTTCATGCTGGAATACAATTGCCGATAACCCTTTTAAACGTAGTTTGACTTCTTCACCATCCACTGTGGTTCCTTTTATAGTAATGCGAGTGTAACGTGGTACATAGCCAGGAACTTCTCGGTCCACTGATAGGCATCCTTCGCCCCCTTGTAAGTATGTACGTTCTACAGAGTGACTAATAATTTTTGGATTAAATAAAGCGTAGCTATATAATGTACCATCTTGATCTGTGACATGGACAGCAATCATTCTTTTAGAAACACCGATTTGCGGCGCGGCTAAACCAATTCCGGGGCGTAAATTATATTTTTCAACCATTTCGGGGTTTTGACTGTTAATCACAAATTCGATCATCTTTTGTAACATATGAACATCCTCTTCGCTTGCTGGTAGAGTTATTTCTTCAGCCACTGCTCGTAAAATGGGATTTCCTTCACGAATCACATCGTCCATTGTAAGCATATGCAATCTCTCCTTTCATCTTTAGTCTACCAAAGGTCATGAAAAAAGTCATGACAAAGAACAAGACGAAAAACGCCTTGTTCTTTTATAATTGTTTCATTTTACATTAACAGATACAAGCGGCACCGACGATAATTAAAAGAATAAACAATACAACGATTAAAGCAAAGCCGTGTCCAAAGCCGCCGCAACCACCATAGCCATACGTAGGATATGCGCCAGTTGAGGGGTAACAAAAAGTGTATCCGTACATGGTGTGACCTCCTTTACCATTTCCGCGAATGCTGCGGTTAGTATAATGTATGGAAGAAAGGAGAGAAATGTATAGTTATTTGCCTAAAAAGAAGGCAGATGCTGTATATTTTTATTAGGGTGGGACAAAAGATAAGAGTGAAGTGAAGCGTTTACATATTATTCTACGAGCAAAATATCTACGAAAAGGGAACAATATAACAGGAGGTTTTTGTTCACTAATACAGATAGTATTTTGAAAACTTGTATTTGTTAAGAAAATCTCTCTAACCTTTGAAAAAAATCGAAATCAAAGTGATTGACATGATGATTAGAATAGTTGTAAACTTAAAAACGTGATCAATATTGTATTAATTTGTTTAAATGAAAACATTAGTACAGATTGTTAGGTATACAAATTATTCAATAACTGACGAATGATGCGTCAGTTTACAAACTTATGCTTTCATTTTAGTGAGGTGCTAGTGAAAGCGTTTAAGAATATGGTTCAAGAGAGGAAGAGGTGAACGGAATGGGTACTAAAACAAAAAAGGCCCTATTTAATGTTGATGAGCAAATGAAAGCTATCGCAGCTCAATTTGAAACATTACAAATTTTAAATGAAAAAGGCGAAGTTGTGAATAAAGCAGCTATGCCAGAATTAACTGATGAGCAATTAAAAGAATTAATGCGTCGTATGGTGTATACTCGCGTATTAGACCAACGTTCTATTTCTTTAAACCGTCAAGGTCGCTTAGGTTTCTATGCGCCAACAGCTGGACAAGAAGCTTCTCAATTAGCAAGTCATTTTGCTCTTGAAAAAGAAGACTTCATCTTACCAGGATATCGTGATGTTCCACAATTAGTATGGCACGGTTTACCATTATATCAAGCATTCTTATTCTCTCGTGGACATTTCATGGGTAACCAAATGCCTGCAGATGTAAATGCACTTTCTCCACAAATTATTATCGGTGCACAAATCATCCAAACGGCTGGTGTTGCATTAGGTATGAAACTACGTGGTAAAAAATCTGTTGCAATTACTTACACTGGTGACGGCGGAGCGTCTCAAGGTGACTTCTACGAAGGTATGAACTTTGCAGGTGCATTTAAAGCTCCAGCAATCTTCGTTGTTCAAAACAACCGTTATGCAATTTCTACTCCAGTAGAAAAACAATCTGCAGCAAAAACTGTAGCACAAAAAGCAGTTGCAGCTGGTATTTACGGTATTCAAGTAGACGGTATGGATCCATTAGCTGTATATGCAGCAACTGCTTTCGCTCGTGAGCGCGCAGTAAACGGTGAAGGTCCTACTTTAATTGAAACTTTAACATTCCGTTACGGTCCACATACAATGGCTGGTGATGATCCAACTCGTTACCGTACAAAAGATATCGAAAATGAATGGGAACAAAAAGATCCAATCGTACGTTTCCGTGCATTCTTAGAAAACAAAGGCATCTGGTCTCAAGAAGAAGAAGAAAAAGTAATCGAACAAGCTAAAGAAGACATTAAAGAAGCGATTGCTAAAGCTGACCAAGCTCCAAAACAAAAAGTAACTGATTTAATGGAAATCATGTACGAAAAAATGCCTTTCAACTTAGCTGAACAATATGAAATTTATAAAGAAAAGGAGTCGAAGTAAGCCATGGCTCAAATGACAATGATTCAAGCAATCACTGATGCTTTACGCGTTGAAATGAAAAACGATCCTAACGTACTTGTATTTGGTGAAGACGTTGGTGTAAACGGCGGTGTATTCCGTGCTACTGAAGGATTACAAGCTGAATTTGGTGAAGACCGTGTAATGGATACGCCACTTGCAGAGTCTGGTATCGGCGGACTTGCAATCGGTTTAGCATTAGAAGGCTTCCGTCCAGTTCCTGAAATCCAATTCTTCGGTTTCGTATACGAAGTAATTGATTCTATTTCTGGTCAATTGGCTCGTTTGCGTTACCGTTCTGGTGGACGTTGGACTGCTCCAGTTACAATTCGTTCTCCATTTGGCGGTGGTGTTCATACACCAGAATTACATGCTGACAGCTTAGAAGGATTAATGACACAACAACCAGGTTTAAAAGTTGTAATTCCATCTACTCCATACGATGCGAAAGGTCTTTTAATTTCTGCAATTCGTGACAACGATCCAGTTGTTTACTTAGAGCATATGAAATTATACCGTTCTTTCCGTCAAGAAGTACCAGAAGGCGAATACACAATTGAAATTGGTAAAGCTGATGTGAAACGTGAAGGTACAGATGTATCTATTATCACTTATGGTGCAATGGTACATGCTGCATTAAAAGCTGCTGAAGAACTTGAAAAAGAAGGTATCTCTTTAGAGGTTGTGGACTTACGTACAGTTCAACCATTAGATATCGAAACAATTATCGCTTCTGTTGAAAAAACAGGCCGCGTTGTAGTAGTTCAAGAAGCTCAAAAACAAGCTGGTATTGCAGCTAACGTTGTAGCGGAAATCAATGACCGTGCAATCTTAAACTTAGAAGCTCCAGTTGTACGTGTTGCAGCTGCTGATACAATATTCCCATTCTCTCAAGCTGAGAGCGTATGGTTACCAAACCATAAAGATATTGTTGAAGCTGTTAACAAAGTAATGAACTTCTAATTTGAGTTTTATGTGCAAAAGAAGTCAGCACATGCTGATTTCTTTTGCAATTTCCAATAATAATGATAAGAATCAGGGGGCTGAATTCCGTGGCATTTGAATTTAAACTACCAGATATCGGTGAAGGTATCCACGAAGGCGAAATCGTAAAATGGTTTATTAAAGTAGGCGATGAAGTAAACGAAGACGATGTACTTCTTGAAGTACAAAATGATAAAGCAGTTGTAGAAATTCCTTCTCCAGTTAAAGGGAAAGTACTTGACATTCTTGTAGAAGAAGGTACAGTAGCAGTAGTAGGAGATACTTTAATTAAGTTCGACGCTCCTGGCTATGAAAACCTTAAGTTTAAAGGTGACGATCATGACGACGCTCCAAAAGCTGAAGAAGTAAAAGAAGAAGCTCCAGCAGCAGCTACTCCAGCAGCAACTGAAGAAGTAGTTAATGAGCGCGTAATTGCTATGCCATCTGTTCGTAAATATGCACGTGAAAAAGGCGTAGACATTCGTTTAGTAACTGGTACTGGTAAAAACGGTCGTGTTGTAAAAACTGACATCGATGCATTTGCAAACGGTGGACAAGCAGCAGTAGCACAACCGGAAGCTCCAGCAGCGGCAGAAGCTCCAGCAGCAGCGAAAGAAGAAGCTCCAAAAGCACAACCAATTCCAGCTGGTGAATACCCAGAAACTCGTGAGAAAATGAGCGGTATCCGTAAAGCGATTGCAAAAGCAATGGTTAACTCTAAACATACAGCTCCTCACGTAACATTAATGGACGAAGTAGATGTAACAGAACTTGTTGCTCACCGTAAGAAGTTCAAAGCTGTTGCAGCTGAAAAAGGTATTAAATTAACTTACCTTCCATACGTTGTAAAAGCGTTAACATCTGCATTACGTGAATTCCCAATGCTGAACACTTCTTTAGATGATGCAAATCAAGAGATCGTTCACAAACATTACTTCAACATCGGTATTGCAGCTGATACAGACAAAGGTCTTTTAGTTCCAGTTGTAAAAGATGCTGATCGTAAATCTATCTTCTCTATCTCTAATGAGATCAATGAGCTTGCAACTAAAGCACGTGAAGGTCGCTTAGCTCCAGCAGAGATGAAAGGTGCATCTTGCACAATTACAAACA
Organism: Bacillus sp. 103mf; assembly: GCF_900116295.1. GTDB lineage: Bacteria > Bacillota > Bacilli > Bacillales > Bacillaceae_G > Bacillus_A > Bacillus_A bruguierae. The sequence continues at coordinate 569,797 of NZ_FPAF01000001.1, read as the reverse complement.
TTGGTTCTGCAGGCGGACAATGGTTCACTCCAGTTATTAACCACCCAGAAGTAGCAATCCTTGGTATCGGCCGTATTGCTGAGAAACCAGTTGTGAAAAACGGTGAAATCGTTGCAGCTCCAGTATTAGCATTATCTTTAAGCTTTGATCATCGCTTAATCGACGGTGCAACAGCTCAGAAAGCATTAAACCAAATTAAACGTCTATTAAACGACCCACAATTATTAGTAATGGAGGCGTAATAAACAATGGTAGTAGGAGATTTCCCAATTGAATTAGATACAGTCGTTGTTGGTGCAGGTCCTGGTGGATATGTTGCAGCAATTCGTGCAGCACAATTAGGACAAAAAGTAGCTATTATTGAAAAAGCTAACCTTGGTGGTGTTTGCTTAAACGTTGGATGTATTCCTTCTAAAGCATTAATTAATGCAGGTCATCGTTATGAGAATGCAAAACATTCTGATGACATGGGTATTACTGCAGAAAACGTAACAGTTGACTTCACAAAAGTTCAAGAATGGAAAAACGGCGTAGTTAAGAAATTAACTGGCGGTGTAGAAGGTCTTTTAAAAGGTAATAAAGTTGAAATCATTCGCGGTGAAGCTTACTTCGTAGATGCAAACACATTACGCGTAATGACTGAAGAAGCAGCACAAACGTATACGTTTAAAAATGCTGTTCTTGCAACAGGTTCTACACCAATTGAAATTCCTGGATTCAAATACTCTAAACGCGTTCTTAACTCAACTGGTGCTTTAAGCTTACCAGAAATTCCGAAAAAGCTTGTTGTAATCGGCGGCGGTTACATCGGTATGGAATTAGGTACTGCATATGCAAACTTCGGTACAGAAGTTACAGTATTAGAAGCTGGCGATGAAATTTTAGCTGGTTTCGAAAAAGCAATGAGCCAAGTTGTAAAACGCGCTCTTCAGAAAAAAGGCAACGTAACAATCCATACAAAAGCTATGGCTAAAGGCGTTGAAGAAACTGAAAACGGCGTAAAAGTTAGCTTCGAAGTAAAAGGCGAAGTACAAACTGTTGATGCTGATTATGTATTAGTAACTGTAGGTCGTCGTCCAAATACGCAAGAAATCGGTCTTGAGCAAGTTGGAATTAAAATGACTGACCGTGGTGTAATCGAAATCGATGAGCAATGCCGTACAAATGTACCAAATATCTATGCAATTGGTGATATCGTTCCTGGACCACCATTAGCTCATAAAGCTTCTTACGAAGGTAAAGTAGCTGTTGAAGCAATTAGCGGTCATGCATCAGCAATCGATTACATCGGAATTCCAGCAGTATGCTTTACTGATCCAGAATTAGCATCTGTTGGTTATACGAAAAAACAAGCAGAAGAAGCTGGAATGACAGTAGCAGTTTCTAAATTCCCATTCGCTGCTAACGGACGTGCATTATCGTTAAACAGCACAGATGGTTTCGTACAGCTTGTAACTCGTAAAGAAGATGGACTTATTGTAGGTGCACAAGTTGCAGGTGCAGGCGCTTCTGATATTATTTCTGAGCTTGGTTTAGCTATCGAAGCTGGAATGACAGCTGAAGATATCGCTCAAACAATCCATGCTCACCCAACATTAGGTGAAATCACAATGGAAGCAGCTGAAGTTGCTCTTGGAATGCCAATTCACATTGTAAAATAATATAAGATAAATAAAAGAACCGCCTCCTAGATATTAGGAGACGGTTCTTTTATTTATATAAATTCATTTTAATTTTTCGACATCTTTGTCTAGCTCCAGCGGCTAGAACAGTCGGTGGCTTCGCATCTTCCGCTTTTCTTTATAAGTTGTTGCTATGCAGAATACAGCATGATCGCTTCTTGCTTTCTCCTTTTGTTTTAAACCTTGCATGTGGTAAAAAAAGGCCTCGACCGTTTCTATGCGCGGCCAGATACTCTCGTCCCCTTTAAAATGAAAGGGGTTTTTATGTCGTTTTTTTAGTAATTAGTACATACATCCAAATTACTGCCATACAAAATAAAAAATGTGATAATTAGCTAAAAAATAAACCACTTTGCTTCTTCTGCCTGTTTCCTCATATATATGTAATGATTTCTTTTAGCGCCCATATATTGTAATACAATAGGACGTGCGAAAGGAGGCAACAACATGAAAATGACTTTTGTTGCTTTGTTTCATTTTATTATATGGGGCGGATTTTCCATTGTGTTATTGTTATCAAGTCGCGATAAAGTACATTACAAAATATTGCTCTTTTTTGTGTTTTTTTATTTGGCTTATGTTATTGCTCATATTATGTTGCACTCCAGAAAAGAGGCAATTTTTTTCACTGTTACTAATAGTTTTCTCTTTTTTATGAGTAAGCTGCTCTTTTTTAGTTAACGTTTATAAAAGTACATTGTTCTTCCATTAAAAAGCTGTAATTCTCCTTCTAATTTTTTGGCTAAAAATCTGCAAAACTCATTAGCTTTTCCTTTATCTCCAAATGTTGCAGTAGACGGTAATGTAATTTGTACAAAAGATTGTTCATTTTCAATGCCTATTCCTACATAAATAGAATGATAGCGTTCATGATTAGATTTTAAATAGAGTGTTGTATCAGAAGTATCAACCATTTCGTATGGAAAGGCAGTATTTGAGTATGAAAAGCCGAGTTGTTGACCTGTTTGAGCTGTAATTGTTTTATAATAATGAAATAGTTTTTTGACATCGTCTAGTGAAATAGCTTGCTGTTTTGAATTTGGGACGAGTTTAATGAATGCATCTTGCATAATAAACCTCCTAAGGGCATAATATATTACTATTTTAACATCGTTGTAAATTTTTTGACAATTAAAAGGAATCCGACTTTTTTTGTTTAATATGTACAATATGGATAAATCAAGAAGAAAGGAGAGGGACAATGTTTGAAAAATTATATGATGAACATGAAAAAGCAAAAGTCCGCTTTCTTGGTTTTATGACAAATGAGACACGGTATGATTTTGGTGTGGTGTACACAACTATGTTTTTTGGTAAACCTCTTGTTGTTTGTATGCAAACTGGTCGAGCAACTCTCCTTGGACAGGATGATATTGAAAATGTGCACCATTTACAAGATGTCTTTAAACTAAAAACGAGTGAAGAAGCAACAGATCTTGCGCAGTTTTTTAAATTTCTATTGCCACCTACTTCCGTGCATGCTGAATATGAGGAATAATTGTTTAAAAGCAGTCGTAATAATAAATATACGGCTGCTTATTATTTATAAATGTTTCATACTAATGGATTTTAAAAATAATTAATATGTCACAATTAAAAACTATTGACGAAAAAAGTATAACATATTAAAATAAAGACAGAAAGTTAAGCGGTTACAAAAAATTCTTAGGAATTACAATATTAGGGGGAATTTAAAAATGGGAACTATCGTATGTCAAATTTGTGAGAACACAATTGCGCATTTTGAGGATGAAAAAGTAACAGTATTATACGGAAAATGCGCTTCTAAATGTGAGTGTGAGCATAAAGAGCATACTAAAGCCCAATAAATAAGGAAACGCCTGTATATGCAGGCGTTTTTTAGTGAATTGAAGTTGTGTGACCAATCGTTGCAATAATTGCATCATCTCGAATGGGAATGAGGTCGATTTCTGTTTGCATTTTCTTTGTAGAGGAAAATTGACTCATCATACGACTATCTATACGTGTTAGAAAATCTGTTAAATATGCTGATAAAAAAGCGAAAGGAATACGGCGTTGATTGAGTACATCAATAATTTGATTTTCAGTTTTTACACCGACACCATGCCCATAAAAGAAGAAATTTCCTAAGTAAATTGCATTTTCTCCTTGCCATTCAATTGTTGCTGGGTTTACTTGTGGGTTTTTAAAATAAACAAGGTCACCAGGAACAACTTCTCCTCCTGTTTTTGTAATTAGTTTCAAATCCTTATCATAGTCCCATGTATATAAGTGAAGATTTGCAAATAAACGATTAAACGTTTTTTCGTCATATAATGCTAACAGTGATTTATAGAAGAGAATAATCATTGCAGTTGCACATTCTGTTCCATATTTTTTGCCGTTTAGAAAAATATCACGAATAGCAAAAGAGGGTAACACATTAGGGCGAAGTTGAAAGCCACCTAAATGAGTTCTTTCCCAAAATTCAGGGTTACAGTAAGATTGCTTAAAGGTACGAAATTGTAATCCGCTATGGAATAATTCTAAAGCGGAAGTAATAATATGAACACGGATATTTATATCGAACCTTAATTCTTGTAATGATTGGAAGTTATATACTTCTTGGTTTCCGGTCATAATTTCTAAAATTTGTTGTTTTTCCGAAAAGAAAGGTTCATTTTCGTTTTTTATATATGGGTGTACAATGGAACGGCCAATTACAATCATAAAATCCCACCTATATGTTTACATTCTTTTGATTTTGAATTAAAGGGCGGTGAGGCTCTCAGCTTAAATTTTAGAGGAAATTAAGAAAAATACTGCTGAGCTGTATCTAATTGATTCTCACCTACTAATGGGGCCATACACTAATGGATAGTAGCTTTTTATGATAGCAAGGAGAGAACGCGATTCGTAAGAGCCCAATTGGGAAGGATTCTGCCTGATGGAAGTTTCACATTATATCGTATGAATAGGCGAATAAAGGGTGCATAGGAAAAATAATATGAAGGCTAGAAGAGGGAAAGAATGAAAAAATCCCACCTCAATGATATGAGGTGGGAAGGAAGTTATTTGCTAATTGCTTTATATTCTTTAATGACACGTAAAGTTTGTAATGTCATGTCTTCAGGACCTTGTACTGGTAATCCTGCTTCTAAATTCTTTTGAATATAGTCTAAATTTTCTTTTGTAATAATTTCACCAGGAGTAAAAATTGGAATACCTGGTGGATAGACCATAACGAAATCTGCTATAATGCGGCCAGCAGCTTCTGCAAAAGGAACAACCTCTGTTTCAGAATAAAAGGCATCGCGTGGAGATAGCGCAAGTACAGGGATTTCCGGAATATCCACTTGTACTTGAACACCTTTTTCTGCTCGATGTTTAAAGGTAGCTGATAAATCATGCAGAGCGTGCACTAGTAAATTTGTTTCTTCTTCCGTATCTCCAAGTGTAACAAGGCAAAGAATGTTATATAAATCGGAAAGCTCAACCTCTATATTATAATGCTGTCTTAACCATAACTCTGCATCATGTCCTGTAATTCCTAATTCTTTTACAGAAATAATGAGCTTTGTTGGATCATAACCAAAAGTTGCATCTGTTCCTAGCAGCTCTTTACCAGGACAATAGAGGTGTTCAATCTCATTTACTTGCTTTCGAACATCTTCTGCTAATTGAATCGTTTTCGTAATAAGTTCTCGTCCTTCTGTTGCAAGACGCTTTCTTGCAACGTCAAGTGAAGCTAATAAAATATAAGACGTTGAAGTTGTTGTAAGCATACTAATAATCGATTGAACATGTTTTACGTTTACAAGCCCTTCTTTTACATTCAAAATAGAGCTTTGTGTTAATGAGCCACCTAGTTTGTGAACACTTGTTGCAGCCATATCGGCACCAGCCTGCATCGCTGACTTTGGCATTTCGTCATGAAAATGAATATGAACACCATGGGCTTCATCCACTAGTACCGGTATATTGTATGAATGTACTAACTTTACAATTTGCTCTAAGTCAGCTGCAAAACCAAAATATGTTGGATTAATAACAAGGAGTCCTTTTGCATCTGGATGTTCTTCAAGCGCTTTTTTTACAGAAGGAATTGTAATTCCGTGTGAAATTCCTAATGTTGAATCAATTTCTGGATGAATAAAAATTGGTTTTGCGCCTGAGAAAATAATCGCTGACATAACAGATTTATGAACATTACGCGGTACAAGAATTTTATCTCCAGGACCACAAACGCTCATCACCATTGTCATAATTGCTCCGCTGGTTCCTTGGACAGAAAAAAATGTATGATCAGCGTCGAAAGCTTTGGCTGCTAAATCTTGCGCTTGCTTAATCATACCTTTTGGATGATGTAAATCATCGAGCGGTGCAATATTAATTAAATCAATTGATAATGCATTATGCCCAATAAATTCGCGGAATTCAGGATCCATTCCTTGTCCTTTTTTATGACCTGGGATATGAAATTGGACTGGATTTCGCTTGCTGTGCTCTTTTAAAGCAGTAAACAATGGTGTTTCGTATTGGGACAATCTATACACCCCTTCTTTTTAGTTAATATTTATTAATTTTGTTTTATGTTTATTCTGTTACACTAATCAATAGCAGAAGAGAAATTCTCACTACTATTTGAAGTATCCCTTTATGTTCTATAAAACAAAAGCATTATATCACCTATAGAAGAAGATGTATAGAAAAATAATAATGGTAATTATCGTTTTTTTTTATGCAGAAGGAATCATACGTAAAAAATAAAAAGTAGTATAAAATAAAGAATGGTTATTATGAAAAGGAATTTATGTAGGAAATGTTTAATAGCTGGATTTAGAGATAGAGTATCAACGAACAAAATATGATTAAGAAAAGTGACGGGAAGAGTGGAAGACATCCTGATTAACGGATGATATCTTTACCGATCCAAAATATTATTGGTAAGATTTTGGATCGGTAAAGAAAACGATTAGTGACTAAGCATACGGGTGGAAGTTTCACTTTATCTCGCGTATGATAATGAAGGAGAACAAATTAGAGTGAACTGGAATAGATGAGGTGTTATTATGGAATATCAATATCCAATTAATTATGATTGGTCAACAGAAGAAATGGTTGCAGTAATTAAATTTTATGAAGCGATTGAACAAGCTTATGAAAAAGGGCTGAAAAGAGAAAATCTGATGAGTTTGTATCGTCATTTTAAAGAAATTGTGCCAGGAAAAGCAGAAGAAAAGAAAATCGACAAAGAATTCCAAGAAGTGAGTGGTTATTCCATTTATCGTACAATTCAAAAGGCGAAAAATTTACAAGAAGAAGATACTGTTAAAATGTAAAAATTTTTTGAAAAATAAAAAATGAAGTGTTATAATGGGATAACAACTAAAAACGGACAATACATGTATTGTCCGTTTTGCTTTATCGATTACAAATTTTATATAAAGGAAGGAGTGAGTGCATCGTTGCTTCAATTTTTTGGATGAACTGTTCATCAGTAAGATTTACAAATTCTTCTGGAGAAATATGAATTCCTACTAATAATTCTGCTTTTTTAACAGTGCCTAACCGCTCAATCATTTCTTGTAGCTCTTCTAATTGAAGAGTATTATGTAATTTTACATCAGGCTTAGTATGGTCAATGGACCAAACGAAATCATTTGGTAGATTTGTTTTTAAATCATTTAAATGTTTTAAAAAGGCATGAGCCGCTTCCATTTTTTGTGGGCATTCATAAATTAAACCAAAGTATATAAAAGCATGTGACCCCCATAGTCCAATTTGAAAATGTGGTAGCATTTTATATCCGCGTTTATTTGTTGAAAATGCAACCCAAGTATCGTTTGGTGGATTGACTTTACGACGTGCATGTTTCGCTACATGATAGAAAAAAGGTTCACCAGTTTCATTTGTTAAGAAATGAGAAATTTGTTCGCCGAGAGCTTCTAACTTCGGATGAATGTTCGTTTTAATTGCAGCCATCCGTTCTTCTAGACCATCTACAGAGAACACAGTAAAGTCCTTTTCTTTGAAAGTTATTGATGTCATGGTTGTTCCTCCAACTCCTAGTTTGTTTTTATTCTAACATAGCTTGTAAAATTCATAAAAAAAGACGCTTATAAAAAATTTTTAGATAAAAATGCAAATTAGTTGCATAGATGATTTATCCCACATAATATAGTATAAAACAAAAAAAATCAGAAAATTGAGTAAATTTAAGGCCGAGGGCAAACGAATATTGGGAGGAGGCAAACGAATATGAGACAGGTAATTAACGCATTAAAAAGAACAGATGCGGAGAAGAGAATTCCGGTGTTACGTTTAGAATTAGATTATGAATTAGCGACGCTATATGATGCAATGATGGAAAATGACAACATGAAAAAAGAAGAGTGTATGAAAAAATTAGAAGTGTTAAGACTTGAAATGATTCGGTTAGAGGCGTAATAATAGTGTATGTATAAAAAATTAGTTGGTGCGAACCTTATAAAGGGTTCGTTTTTTCTGTGAACTGTACAGATCGGAGTGTTTAAACATGCAAGAGGTATGGGAAGAAATTGATGTATACGCAAAACAATGGATAAAAGAAGCGGGGCAGCAGCTTGTTTCATCAATGAAGCAGTCTCTTATTATTGAAACGAAGTCAAATGCCTCTGATTTAGTAACAAATATGGATCGGGAAATTGAACAGTTTTTTATCGGGAAAATTAAAGAGAAATTTCCTAAACACTATATTCTCGGAGAAGAAGGATATGGGGATGAGTTAGCTTCAACGGATGGGGTTTTGTGGTTAATTGATCCGATTGACGGCACGATGAATTTTGTTCATCAAAAGCGAAATTTTGCAATTTCAATTGGCATATATGAGAATGGTATTGGGAAAATTGGTCTCGTGTATGACCCAGTTCATGGTGAGTTATATCATGCGAAAAAGGGTGTCGGAGCATTTTGTAATGATAAAAAAATTCCATCATTACAGCCGAGTGAAGTGTCTTCAGGAGTTATTGCTGTAAATGCTACGTGGCTTACTGATAATCCTCGTCTTGATATGAGGAAAATGGCACAACTTGTAAAAAGAGCAAGAGGCACACGTTCGTATGGATGTGCAGCACTTGAAATGGTATATGTAGCAACAGGACGATTAGATGCGTATGTGACGCCCCGCTTGTCTCCATGGGATTTTGGCGGAGGGAAGATTATTGTAGAAGAGGTTGGAGGAAAAGTAACGACTTTTACTGGAGAGCCGCTTCGAATTATTGAGAAGAGCAGTGTTCTCGTTGCAAGACCAGGTGTGTATGAAGAGATGCTACAATATGTACAGTAGGTGTATAAAATTCATAGAATAAACAAAAAAGTAAGAGGCATAGAAAATCGCTTCTTACTTTTTGCTGTTATTGTAGTTTACGCATTTTTCTCTTTGTCATAAATCCGTATCCGATTGTAAAAATCGTACCGACAATACAAATAATAACACCGATTGGGCTATTCTCAGCGATCATAATTCCAATACCAATCATAAAAATAACGCCAATGATAGCTGTTAATAAAAAACGATACTGAATCTGTTCCATGTATTTCACCCTCCAGTTTTATTGTACTTTCACAAAAGTGAGAATACAACTATATTTTCATTCTTGATTTTATTTTGATTGCTATTGTATCCCCTTCGCTCTTATAATAGAAAAGGATTAAAAAGACACTAGGAGTTGGACATGTTGAAAAAACGAGAAGATTTACGAAATATAGCAATTATCGCCCACGTTGACCATGGTAAAACAACACTTGTTGACCAATTGTTACGTCAAGCGGGGACGTTCCGTGCAAATGAGCATGTTGAAGAACGTGCGATGGATTCGAATGATTTAGAAAGAGAACGCGGTATTACTATTTTAGCAAAAAATACAGCGATTCATTATGAAGATAAACGAATTAATATTTTAGATACACCTGGACACGCTGACTTCGGTGGTGAAGTAGAGCGTATTATGAAAATGGTTGATGGTGTGTTACTTGTTGTTGATGCATATGAAGGTTGTATGCCACAAACACGATTTGTTTTAAAGAAAGCACTTGAGCAGAATTTAACTCCAATCGTTGTTGTGAATAAAATTGACCGTGACTTTGCTCGTCCAGATGAAGTGGTTGATGAAGTAGTTGATTTATTCATCGAACTTGGGGCAAACGAAGATCAGTTAGAATTCCCTGTTGTATTTGCATCAGCAATGAACGGAACAGCAAGCTTAGATTCAAACCCAGCAAATCAAGAAGAGAATATGAAATCATTGTTTGACACAGTTATTGAACATATTCCAGCACCAGTTGATAATAGTGAAGAGCCACTTCAATTCCAAGTAGCACTTCTTGATTACAATGATTATGTTGGTCGTATCGGAGTTGGACGTGTATTCCGCGGTACAATGAAAGTAGGGCAACAAGTTGCGTTAATGAAAGTTGATGGAAGTGTAAAACAATTCCGTGTAACGAAATTATTTGGTTATATCGGATTAAAACGTCAAGAAATTGAAGAAGCGAAAGCTGGAGACCTAGTAGCTGTTTCTGGTATGGAAGACATTAACGTTGGTGAAACGGTATGTCCAGTTGAACATCAAGAGGCATTGCCATTATTACGTATTGATGAACCAACACTACAAATGACATTCCTTGTAAATAACAGCCCATTTGCAGGTCGCGAAGGTAAATATATTACATCTCGTAAAATCGAAGAGCGTCTTCGTTCACAGCTAGAAACGGATGTAAGTTTACGTGTAGACAATACAGAATCTCCGGATGCATGGATTGTATCTGGACGTGGAGAGTTACATTTATCAATTTTGATTGAGAATATGCGTCGTGAAGGATATGAATTACAAGTATCTAAACCAGAAGTAATCATTAAAGAGGTTGACGGCGTAAGATGTGAGCCGGTAGAACGTGTACAAATTGACGTACCAGAAGAATATACTGGTTCTATTATGGAATCAATGGGGGCACGTAAAGGTGAAATGTTAGACATGGTCAATAACGGAAACGGCCAAGTTCGTCTTACATTTATGGTTCCAGCACGTGGACTAATTGGTTACACAACTGAATTCTTAACTTTAACTCGTGGTTACGGTATTTTAAACCATACATTTGATAGCTATCAACCAGTACATGCAGGTCAAGTTGGTGGACGTCGTCAAGGTGTTCTAGTTTCACTTGAAACAGGAAAAGCATCACAGTATGGTATTATGCAAGTTGAAGACCGTGGTGTAATCTTCGTTGAACCAGGTACGGAAGTATATGCAGGTATGATTGTTGGGGAACATACACGTGAAAATGATTTAACAGTTAACGTTGTGAAAATGAAGCAACAAACTAACATTCGTTCTGCAACAAAAGACCAAACATCAACGATGAAAAAACCGCGTATTATGACTTTAGAAGAGTCATTAGAATACTTAAATGATGATGAATACTGTGAAGTAACACCAGAATCAATTCGTCTTCGTAAAAAGATTCTTGATAAGAGCGAACGTGAAAGATCTGCAAAGAAAAAGAAATTCGCTGAGTGATAAACAAAAAAGAAGCTACCTCATCTGAGGTAGTTTCTTTTTTGTTTATTGGGGTTTGAATTTTCGGAATTTTTTATAGACAATGTGTATATAGCACGCTACTCTTATAGTAGAGCATAATAGAAAGTATAATTGGGAAAAAGGGGAGTGCCAGAAAATGTCGGAAGTGATAGAAAGAATGTCATTTTTTGCGAAATTATACAATGTAGATACGAACCCTGAATTAGGAATGTGGCTTCTTTACGGTACGATTATTATATTTAGTATTATTGTTTATAATTTAGGGTTTGCTAGAAAGTTATCTTTGTTAAAGAATGTAGTAATCTATACTGTACTAATACTTGGTTGCACTATTTTAACCTTTTTTGCTGTTTTCCTGCCTGTAGGAGAAGGGCTTGTTGTAGCAATTATTATACTGGGTATATATAAATTACGTTTACGGCAAGCAAAATATTCAAAGGCAGGCTAAAAGGGGGAAGGAAAGATGCGTTCTGTGCAAGATGCACTATATAATTGGTTAACCATTAAAATTGTTGCAGAAGCCCGTCCATATGATGAAGCTGCTCAGGAAACATATATGCTTTTTCATAATATGTTACATGAAGACCATCAGTTAAAACATGTTACGGTAGAAAAAAAGGAAGATATGTATTTTGTTACATATGAAAGAAAAGGGGAAAAGAAATCAGTTCGGTTTCCACTTGAGCTGATTGATTGTTTTTTAGAACAGATAAACCGTGAGCCAGAGAAATATAAATAAGCCTTTATCCTGTTCGATAAGGGCTTATTTATACGTTACAATTATGTATATCATATAGACGATTGGATTTACTATATATATAAATCCAAGTTAAAAAACCGACATAAAACCATTCTTTTTTTCGATGGGCGAGAGCATCTGGCCATGCATAGAAGCGGTCAGGGCCCTTTCCTGCCACATGCAAGATAAAACAAATGGAGAAAGCAAGCGTAGGCTCCGTTTGTTTCTATAGCCGCAATCTATATGTCGAAAAATTAAAATGGATTCATATAGTAATGTTTATTTGATTCCTTTCAGCGTTCAAATAGACGATATTCCTATTAACAGATTACCATTCATCTTCAACTGTTTTATCACGATATAATCGGAAATTGCCTGTTGCGTGTCGTTCTAAAGTACGTTCTGTAATTCGATTTGTACATTGTTTACACATAAATGTATGAATAGGACGATTGCGAAGCCGCTTCGCTACTGGATTTTCGTCATTTAAATCTTCTTTTTTATCGCAAAGAATACATTTGACTCTCATTTTGTCACCTCGGCACAAGTTCTATCTTACTTTAGTATATCATGGACCGTAGAAGTTTTTGAACTATAGGAGAAAAAATAAATATTTTCGCAATTCAAAAAATAGGTTATTATATAAGTGAAACTATTATTAACATTGAATGTACATTTTTGTTGATGATTAGTTGAATCATGTGGGCAGGCTTCTTTTCTTCGTTTGTTGCAGTCTCGCGGTAGGAAGTGCCTGTTAGAGCGAAATCAATATAGATGTTTATGGAGGTGGAAACATGGCAAATATAGTTGAACTAACATTAACGGATGCTTTAGTGAAAGCGTTACGTGAAGAGCGTATTGTAACAATTGCAACAACTGATTTTGAGAAAGGTGTTCCAAATGTAAGCGCGATTTCATGGGTATATGCAATGGGTGAAAAAGTTATTCGTTTTGCAGTGGATCAACGTTCTCGTATTGTAGAGAATTTGCGCCATCACGCAGGGCTTGTTCTTATTGTAATGGCAAATGAATCCGTATATTCTATAAGTGGTAAAGCGATTATAAAGACAGAGCGGATGGAAGGTGTTCCGCTGAAATTAACTTTAATTGAAGTTTCTGTGCAAGAAGTACGTGACGTAATGTTTTACGGTGCGAAACTTGCCATTGAACCGAAATATGAAAAAACATACGATCTTCGCGCTGCAGAAAAATTAGACAACCAAGTTTTATCAGCGATGAGGGATGCGTGAAAAAGGATGGGCAGCAAGGAAAGTTGTTCATCCTTTTTCTTTATATTTCAAGTAATTTCTATTCTATCTCGTTTGTACAGTACATATAATTATAACAATGGTTCGTCCATACTCATGGATGAAACCCTTGTTCTACAAATTTCATGGTGGAGTCAGGGGGTAACAGGTTGAGTAAAATTTATGTGCTAGATACGAATGTGCTTTTGCAGGATCCGTTATCTATTTTTTCTTTTGAAAATAATGATGTAGTCATTCCAGCTGTTGTGTTAGAGGAAGTAGATTCAAAGAAACGTTATATGGATGAAGTTGGAAGGAATGCGCGTTATGTATCAAAACTAATAGATAAATTTCGTGAACTTGGGAAATTGCATGACAGTATTCCTCTCGAAAATGGAGGGACGTTTCGAATTGAGCTAAATCATCGTTCATTCGTTCAATTACAAGATATTTTTGTAGAGAAAACAAATGATAATCGTATTTTAGCTGTGGCCAAAAATTTATCATTAGAAGAGCAAGAAAAAGAAAATGGGAAATCTGTCATTCTTGTGAGTAAGGATGTACTTGTTCGAGTAAAAGCTGATGCTTTAGGATTACAAGCCGAAGATTATTTGAGTGATCGTGTTACGGAAGTCGAAAACATATATACAGGCTTCTTAGAGTATTACATACAAAAAGAGATTTTAAACCGTTTTTATGAAAAAGGGGAGCTTTCTCTTTCTGAAATTGCTAATCATCCATTTTATCCAAATCAATTTATTGTAATGAAGGATGCTTTAGGGGGATCGAGTTCGGCTCTCGGGATCGTTGATCATTCTGGGAAAAAGATAAAAAAGCTTATTTTTCCAAACGAGCAGATTTGGGGAATTCGTCCTCGAAATGTACAACAAATTATGGGGATGGAATTGTTGTTACGTGAAGACATTCCTCTTGTAACATTGACTGGGAAAGCTGGGACGGGGAAAACATTATTAGCATTAGCTGCGGGACTTATGCAAACTGAAGATTTGGGAATGTATAAAAAATTGCTCGTGGCAAGACCTATTGTTCCAGTGGGAAAAGATATTGGATATTTACCAGGAGAGAAAGAAGAAAAGTTAAGACCTTGGATGCAACCAATTTATGATAATTTAGAATATTTGTTTAATACGAAAAAACCTGGGGAATTAGATGCAATTTTAGCGGGAATGGGTTCTATTGAAGTAGAAGCTTTAACATATATTCGCGGACGTAGTATTCCAGAGCAGTTTATTATTATTGATGAAGCACAAAATTTAACAAAACATGAAGTGAAGACAATTTTAACGCGTGTTGGAGAGAGGAGCAAAATTGTTTTAATGGGAGATCCACAGCAAATTGATCATCCATATTTAGATGAATATAATAATGGCTTAACATATGTTGTAGAGAAGTTTAAAGAACAAAAAATTAGTGGACATGTGAAGTTTGTAAAAGGTGAGCGATCTAATTTAGCGCAACTAGCAGCGGATTTATTGTAGGAAAGAGTGGCGAAAAGCCACTCTTATTTGCTTGTCCTCTGTGAATGTAAAGTAAACTTTTTTGCTACCGAAAGTTTCACTTTACACGATAGTAAACTTTCGAATATATCGAACAGGATTATTGACATTAGAGCCATCTCCGAAATAAAGGTGAACAGGACCGTCTTCTTTTAGTGGTTTTCCTTTAATAGAAAAACCGAGAATAGCATCCTTTGCTTCCTTTATTGAAATCGTTGTAATACCGAATTCAGTATGAATTTCTACATGTGCTGCGTCGCTAGAAATCTCTGCGTTTTCTAAAAAAGGTAAAAATGGTATGCCGAATGTTCCTGTAATAATTTTCTCTTTTTCAAATCTTGCAACGCTTTTATTGACAGGTGGAAAAATAGCTCCTTCTCTAATTTCGCGATCCCAATGTTTAGATGCTTCTTCAGTATACTGTGCTAACTCACTTGTTATTTCTTTTGGAGTTGTAAAGTATGTTGTTAAGTCGACTTTTCGATCATCAAAAATCCAAACACTTGGATCGATTGTAATTGGAAAGCGGACATTTCCATTAATAAATAAGATTTCAGTCATTGTTGTTCCCCCATTTGTCTTATACTCCCACTTTTCAGTATAATAGGACTAGGAACAATTGTCACAGAAAATGTTTCTATTGCAATTTATGAAAACTATCGCTAATATTAATAGATAGGATAGAGGAGTAGGACGGAAACGGAGGGAACCAATTTGGCGTCTGAGACAGTAACAAATCATCAGGAAAAGGCACTTGCCCTTCTACAAGCTGATGCAGAGAAAATATTAAAACTTATTAAGGTGCAAATGGACCACCTTACGATGCCACAGTGTCCATTATACGAAGAGGTACTTGATACACAAATGTTTGGCTTATCCCGTGAAGTTGATTTTGCGGTTCGTCTTGGTCTCATTGCGGAAGAGCAAGGTAAAGAAATTTTAGGCGAATTAGAACGCGAGCTATCGGCGTTACATGATGCTTTTACAAACAAACAATAATAGCTGGTTCAAATAAGGAGCTCAAACTGAATCAGTTTGAGCTTTTTTTATGAAAAAAACGATTTTTCCTGAAAAGCAGGAAGAAAGCAAATACATATGGAATACAACTGTAAAAAAGAAGAGAGAAAGAGGATTTTGAATGAAAAGAGTCTGGAAGTCCATAGATTATTCTTTAGTGCTTCCTCTTGTTATCGTATGTGTGCTCGGCGTTATTATGGTATATAGTGCCAGTTCTATTGTTGCAATTACAAAATATTATCCGAAATACGGATGGACGAGTGATCACTTTTTTCTATCACAGTTAAAAGCGTTGTTCGTTGGAACGATTGGATTGTTTATTGCTATGTTTGTTCCCTTTCAAGTATGGCGAAAGCGTATTATTACTGTTTTAATCGTTGTTGTTAGCATTGGAATGCTGCTAATTGTTTTAAAATGGGGAACTGTTGTGAATAATGCGAAATCCTGGGTGTTTGGTGTACAGCCGTCGGAGTTTGTTAAATTAGGGATTATCATTGTATTAGCGCGTTTTTATGCAAAAAAGCACGCGACAGATGGACCGATTTGGCATGGTGCCGGCCGAGTGTTTATTTTTTTATTCACTACAATTTGTTTAATTTTAAAACAGCCTGATTTAGGAACAACATTATTAATTGTGTCAACGATTGGGATTATGACGTTCTGTTCAGGGGTACCCCTTCAAGTTTGGCTAAAACGAATTGCTCTTACATCTATTATATGGATTCCGCTCGGATATTTTATAGGAAAAAATATTTTAACACCTGTTCAAATTGCGCGGTTCACTACGTTTTGGAATCCGTTTGGAGATGCGCAAGGGAAGGGATTTCAATTGATCAATTCGTTTGTTGGAATTGCTTCTGGTGGTGTAGGTGGTAGAGGACTAGGAAATAGTATTCAAAAGTATGGGTATTTACCAGAACCACATACAGACTTCATTATGGCAATTATATCTGAGGAACTAGGGTTTGTTGGAGTGGCAATTATCTTAATAGGTTTACTAGTCATTGTCGTTCGTGCTTTTCGAATTGCGCAAAAATGTAAAGATCCTTTTGGGAGTTTACTTGCAATTGGAATTGGCAGTATGATTGGAGTGCAATCTATTGTAAACTTAGGCGGAATTACAGGGGTTATGCCACTTACTGGTGTGCCTTTACCATTTGTTAGTTATGGCGGTACTTCTTTAGTGGTAACCTTAGCAGCTATGGGAATTTTATTAAATGTAGCTAGTTTTGTGAAACAGCAAGAAAAAAGAGAACAGAAAGAGCAGGAACAACAACAACCTAAACAAGAGAGACATCTTGTTGTTGTAAAATAAAAGAAGCTTTGTACACGTGTACGAAGCTTCTTTTATTTGCATAGCTTCAGAAAAAAAAAGGATGATTATTTTATGATCTTGTAACAAAAAGTATGTCACTTTTATCAAATGTGTTCTACAAAAAGGATGGTTGCTTCCTTCGTTTTATGCTATACTAATTTTGTGAGATGAATTGGACAGAATGCTTATCATTTGTCAAAAAATAAGGTATGATGAATAAAAATAAGGTGAAGCTTGCACGCAGTGAAAAAATACTGCTGGAAGTGAAATACTTACTCCCACTAAAGCGGGACAAATTTATGGTGTTATGAATGGTAGGAAAATAGAGGGGGAAAATCATGAAAAAGCTGCAACGTATTCAAAAAGTATTAGTAGCTAACCGCGGAGAAATTGCGATTCGTGTGTTTCGTGCTTGTACAGAATTAGGACTACGCACAGTTGCGATTTACTCGAAAGAAGATAGCGGTTCATATCATCGCTATAAAGCAGATGAAGCGTATTTGGTAGGAGAAGGAAAAAAACCAATTGAGGCATATCTCGATATTGAAGGTATTATTGAAATTGCCAAAAGTAATCATGTTGATGCAATTCATCCAGGATACGGATTCTTGTCAGAAAATATCCAATTCGCAAAACGTTGCGAAGACGAGGGGATTATTTTTATTGGTCCAAAGAGTAAGCATTTAGACATGTTTGGGGATAAAGTAAAGGCAAGAACGCAAGCTCAATTGGCAAATATCCCGGTTATTCCTGGTAGTGATGGCCCTGTACAAGAGATTGACGAAGTAGCCAATTTTGCAAAAAAGTATGATTACCCAATTATCATTAAAGCAGCTCTTGGTGGTGGCGGCCGCGGGATGCGGATTGTACGCAGTGCAGAAGAACTAAAGGAAGCGTATGATCGTGCGAAATCCGAGGCGAAAGCTGCATTTGGGAACGATGAAGTTTATGTAGAAAAATTTGTTGAAAATCCAAAACATATAGAAGTACAAATATTAGCAGATGAACATGGAAATACTGTTCATCTATATGAGCGTGATTGTTCTGTACAGCGCAGGCATCAAAAAGTTGTAGAAGTAGCACCAAGTGTGTCTCTTCCAGCTGAACTGCGCAATCGTATTTGTGAGGCTGCAGTTCAATTAACGAAAAATGTTAATTATGTAAATGCAGGGACAGTTGAGTTTCTTGTAAAAGGAAATGAATTCTATTTTATTGAAGTGAATCCGCGTGTCCAAGTGGAACACACAATTACAGAAATGATTACAGGCATTGATATCGTTCAATCACAAATTTTAATTGCTGATGGATATGCTTTACATAGTGAAAAAGTAAGTATTCCAAAACAAGAAGATATCATTACGCATGGATTTGCAATTCAATCTCGTGTGACAACAGAAGATCCGCTAAATAATTTCATGCCAGATACCGGAAAAATTATGACGTATCGTTCTGGTGGTGGCTTTGGGGTGCGTTTAGATACAGGAAATAGCTTCCAAGGTGCAGTTATTACACCATATTATGACTCATTACTTGTAAAAGTAACAACTTGGGCATTAACATTTGAACAAGCAGCAGCTAAAATGGAACGTAACTTAAAAGAATTCCGTATTCGCGGCATTAAAACAAATATTCCATTTTTAGAAAATGTTGTAAAGCACCAAAACTTTTTATCAGGAGAATATGATACATCTTTTATCGATTCCTCGCCGGAATTATTCGTATTTCCAAAACGAAAAGACCGTGGTACAAAAATGCTATCATACATTAGTACGGTAACGGTAAATGGATTCCCAGGAGTAGGAAAACAAGAAAAACCGATTTTTGCAGAAGCACGCATTCCGAATATAAAATATTCTGAACCAATCAAAGCTGGTACGAAGCAAATTTTAGATAAGCGCGGAGCTGATGGATTAGTAAAATGGGTTCAGGAACAAAAACAAGTTTTATTAACCGATACTACATTCCGTGATGCACATCAGTCGTTATTAGCAACGCGTATTCGTACAAAAGAGTTGAAACAAATTGCTGAACCAACAGCAAGAATGTTACCGAATTTATTTTCGGCAGAAATGTGGGGCGGAGCAACATTCGATGTCGCGTATCGTTTCTTAAAAGAAGATCCATGGGAACGCTTATTACAATTACGTGAGAGTATGCCAAATGTATTATTCCAAATGCTTCTTCGTGCATCGAATGCAGTAGGATATAAAAACTATCCAGATAACTTAATTCAACAGTTTGTAGAGTGTTCTGCGCAGGCTGGCATTGATGTATTCCGTATTTTTGATAGTTTAAACTGGATAGAAGGTATGCGCGTTGCAATTGATGCTGTGCGTCAAAGCGGTAAAATTGCAGAGGCAACAATGTGTTACACAGGTGATATTCATGATCCAATGCGCAGTAAATATGATTTAAATTACTACAAAAACTTAGCAAAAGAGTTAGAAGCATCTGGTGCTCATATTTTAGGGATTAAAGATATGGCAGGCTTATTAAAACCAAACGCAGCGTACGATTTAGTATCCGCATTAAAAGAGACGGTATCGATTCCGGTGCATCTTCACACGCATGATACGAGTGGAAACGGTGTATTAACATATGCAAAAGCAATTGAGGCTGGAGTTGATATTGTAGACGTTGCGGTAAGCTCTATGGCAGGTTTAACATCTCAGCCGAGCGCTAATACATTGTTCTATGCATTAGAAGGAAATGAAAGACAGCCGAATGTGGATGTGAATTCTTTAGAGAAGCTCTCACATTATTGGGAAGATGTTCGTAAATATTATTCTTCTTTTGAAAGTGGAATGAATGCACCGCATACAGAAGTGTACATGCATGAAATGCCAGGCGGCCAATACAGTAATCTACAGCAACAAGCAAAAGCTGTCGGGTTAGGAGATCGATTTGATGAAGTAAAAGTGATGTATCGTCGCGTTAATGATATGTTCGGCGATATCGTGAAAGTAACCCCATCATCAAAAGTAGTCGGTGATATGGCTCTATTTATGGTACAAAATCATTTAACAGAGAAAGATATTTATGAACGTGGTCATGCATTAGATTTCCCAGGATCAGTTGTCGAAATGTTCTCTGGTGATCTTGGACAACCGTATGGTGGTTTTCCTAAAAAGCTACAAGAGATTATTCTAAAAGGAAAAGAGCCTTTAACAGTAAGACCAGGTGAATTGCTAGAACCGATCGATTTTGAAGCATTAAAAAAAGAGTTATTCCATAAGCTTGGTCGTGAAGTAACGATTTTTGATATTGTAGCGTATGCATTATATCCGAAAGTATTTATGGATTATCAAAAAGTTGCAGGACAATATGGAAATATTTCTGTTCTTGACACACCGACATTCTTCTATGGAATGAGACTTGGTGAGGAAATTGGTGTGGAAATCGAACGTGGTAAAACGTTAATTGTGAAATTAATTTCGATTGGAGAACCACAATTAGATGGTACACGTGTTATCTACTTTGAATTTAATGGACAGCCTCGTGAAATTGTTGTAAAAGATGAAAGTGTGAAAGCAACAGTTTCGCAACGAGTGAAAGGGAATCGTGAAAATCCAAATCATATTAATGCAACAATGCCGGGTACTGTAATTAAAGTAGTGGTAAAAGAAGGAGAGCAAGTGAAAAAAGGTGATTCCATGGCAATTACAGAAGCGATGAAAATGGAAACAACTGTACAAGCTCCATTTACTGGAACGGTGAAAAAAGTGTATGTGAAAGACGGCGAGGCAATTCAAACAGGTGATTTGCTGATTGAGTTAGAGCAATAAAACAAGGTTATCACTCGAATTTTGAAAATAAAAAAGAGCTGCTTTTGTGCAGCTCTTTTGTTTTTAAAAAATAATAACTTGTCAGAAGAGACAAGTTATTATGATAGTTTCGTTTGCTTAGTAGTATGATTTATTTCTGTTTTTTTCATGTTTGTTTTACTGCGTGTTCCTAGCATAACTAAATAGCATAATACGGCAAATAAGCATGATATAAAGAGTGAATGCAGAAGTGACATTGTTAAACTTGCTTCTGTATATACAACTAAAATACCAGCGATTGCTTGACATGTGACAAGAATGAAAGCTGTAATCCATCCATAACATATAACAGGTTGTTGCTTATAGTGCCTGATAGCTATAAGCATTGCATATAAAATCCAAGCGAAAATTAATAGAGCAGCAATTCGGTGTCCCATCTGTACCCATTCATGAAACTGCATTGGAAGAGGGCTGTTTTTACTG
Source organism: Bacillus sp. 103mf (assembly GCF_900116295.1). Classification (GTDB taxonomy): domain Bacteria; phylum Bacillota; class Bacilli; order Bacillales; family Bacillaceae_G; genus Bacillus_A; species Bacillus_A bruguierae. Next base: position 548,494 of record NZ_FPAF01000001.1, on the reverse strand, counting down.
CATAAAGGGAAACTCGGACATGCTAAACTCGCATGCTCATGACGCACTAACGCTCCTGTATAGACAACAAGGTAACTGTAAATTGTTACACCGTAAATGTGAAATTTCATCTTCTTATCAATAACAAGTGAATGAGCATCAAATTTCTTATCAATTTCAAAGATAAGAAGTGTTAATAAAATAACAGCAGCAAACGAAATAAGGGAAATACCGAAATGAATTGCTAATACAGCCGGAACTTGTCCCCATACAACCGCAGCAGCGCCCATGAGTGCTTGCGCTATTAAAAACGCGAAAGATAAGATGGCAAGTGCTTTTGTTTCACGAACTTGTCCATAGTATTTCCAAGATAAGATACATAGTAGTGTAACGAGAATTCCAGCAGAACCTGAAGTAAGACGATGACTCAGTTCGATAATTGTTTCCATTGATAAATTCGAAGGAACAAGTTCTCCATTACACAGCGGCCAAGATTTACCACAACCTTGTCCAGAGCCAGTTTTAGTAACTAACGCTCCGCCAAGTAGAACAAATAATAAATCAAGACTTGTAATGACTGCTAACCATTTTATAAAGCGTTGCAATCCTTTTCACCAGCTTTCAATTTCAAAGTTATTGTGCAATATTTTATTAAAATAAAGTAGAACTTCCCTCGGTGTTGTTTTTAATCCTCACTAAGGGTTAGTTAAACGACTTCGGCGCATACTAGCAGTTACCTAACCTATATTCTCTACGTCTTCAGAATCTTGAGGTGGAGGTTTTACTACTTGTAAATAGCCGTATAAAGGTTATAGAAACAGAAATGCACTACAGTCCTATGATATATAAAATCTGATAAAATAGCAAAGGGGAGAGAGCGGAAGAAGATAAGGAAAATAAATTGCTGATTTTTAACAAAAAATAGTGAGTTTTATAAAGAAATATACGGAAATGCATGCGGAATTTGACAAAATGGTTTATTATAAAAGATAATTACGTTCTATAATTGATGAAGTAATAGGAAAACTTTTTAAGTCATAGACACAAAAAGTTCATGTTTTCTTCACAATTTTTTCATGAAATATGTTTTAATATATTCGAGCGAGAAGTGTATATTAATAACAAAACCAAAAAACAACATTTCTACTGTAATAATATTGCTATATAAAAGCGATATTTTATTTTAAGTAAATGGGCAAAAGAAAGATGGAAGTTTTAAGAGGGGGTTAAAATGATGAACCATGCAACAAGTGAACTGCATGATGAGTCAGCTATAGCAAATGTACCGGAAACAACACGTGTACAAGATTTATTAGCGCTCGTTAAGATGGGGATTGTAAATTCAAATACACTTACTGTATTTACAGGATTTTGGTTAGCTCTACATTTCAATGGATTGAATGTTTTGGACCATCTAGATAAAATGTTTTTTACAATCATCGGCTCTGCATTAATTATGGCGGGAGCATGTAGCTTAAATAATTATATTGACCGAGATATTGATCATTTAATGGAACGAACAAAAAATCGTCCAACAGTAACAGGAAAATATAAACCTGGATTCGCATTAACATTAGGTATTACAATTACGCTTTTAGGCTTTGTATTTTTGCTATTTACAACACCGATGGCAGCATTTATTGGTTTTATTGGTTTCTTTACGTATGTTGTTCTGTATTCATTATGGACAAAGCGAAAATATACGTTAAATACAGTAGTAGGGAGTGTATCAGGTGCAGTTCCGCCTTTAATCGGTTGGGCAGCTATTGATCCAAGTTTGAATCACCCTATTGCTTGGATGCTATTCTTAATTATGTTTATTTGGCAAATTCCACATTTCCTCGCACTTGCGATGAAACGTGTTGAAGAATATCGCAATGCAGGCATTCCAATGCTTCCTGTAGCGCATGGATTTGATATTACAAAACGTCAAATTATGATTTGGACAGTATGCTTATTACCACTGCCATTTTATATGAGTGCACTTGGAGTAACATTTATGGTAATTGCAACATTGCTTAACATCGGTTGGATCGTGTTAGGGTTTTATGGCTTCCGCAAGAAAGACGACATCAAATGGTCCGTGCAAATGTTTGTATACTCCTTAAATTATTTAACAATCTTATTTATTTTAATGATTGTTGTAACTTTCTTCTAAGACAACGACATGAGGGGATTTCTTTACGTTGAGGTTTACTTTACTTACTATAAAGTACAATCTAATTAACAAAGAAAGTGGGGGTTGTTTGCATGAAGAAACAGTGGCGATTGCTTTCGCTCGTTTCACTAGTGGCTTTACTGTTAGGGGGATGCGGTAAAGCCTTTCAATCTACTTTGATTCCACAAGGTGAAGTAGCAAAAATGCAATATGATTTATTGTTATTAGCCAGTGCAATCATGATTGGTGTTGTTCTTGTTGTTACGATTATTTTCTTGTATGTAATTGTACGTTTCCGTCAAAGGAAGGGACAGGAAAACTATATTCCGAAGCAAGTTGAAGGAAATCACAAGCTAGAAATTATATGGACAGTCATTCCGATTTTACTTTTATTGGTGTTGGCTGTCCCTACTGTTACATATACGTTTAAACTTGCTGACGTTAGTGCAATGGAGAAAAAGAATATTGATAAAGATACAATCGTTGTTGATGTAACAGCGAATCTTTATTGGTGGGAATTTTCTTATAAAAATGAAAAAATAGTAACTTCGCAAGATTTAGTCATCCCTACAGGTAAAAAAGTGTATTTAAATTTAAAGGGTGCCGATATTAAACACTCATTTTGGGTTCCCTCTTTAGCTGGAAAAATGGATACAAATACAGATAATGTGAACAAGATGTGGATTAAAGCAGATAAGGCCGACACATATAATGGATTTTGTACAGAATTTTGCGGACCGTCGCATTCTTTAATGCAGTTTAAAGTGAAAGCTGTTAATGAAAGCGAGTACAAAAAGTGGATTGCTAGTATGAAAGAATTAGATGGTAAAAAGGCTGTTGCTTCTTCGAAAGAACAAGAAGGTAAACAAATCTTTGAAAAGAGCTGTATCGGTTGTCATGCTACTGGATCAAATGATAGCAGACCACCTTCTGCACGTATTGCACCAAACTTAGCAAACTTTGCAGACCGTGACATGGTTGCGGGAATTGCTAAAAATAATGATGAGAATGTAGAAAAATGGTTAAAAGACCCTGAAAGCATGAAACCAGGAAACAAAATGACTGGAAAATACGGTAATCTTACTGAAGATCAAGTAGAGGCATTAAATGCTTACTTGAAAACATTAAAAGTTGAAAAGTAACGAGAAACTATTTGCGAAGGGGAGGTTGAAAACGTGAGTTCTGTAGCAAAAAAACAGGGAGTGGGCTCTGTAATTTGGGATTATTTAACGACAGTAGACCATAAAAAAATAGCCATTCTCTATTTAATTGCAGGTGGGTTGTTTTTTATCATCGGTGGAATAGAAGCGTTATTTATTCGATATCAGCTAGCGTTTCCAAACAATGATTTTCTGGTTGGGGATGCATACAACCAAGTATTAACAATGCACGGAACAACAATGATTTTCTTAGCAGCAATGCCGCTTGTGTTTGCCATGATGAATGCAGCTGTACCACTTCAAATTGGTGCACGAGACGTTGCGTTTCCATTTTTAAACTCGCTTGGATTTTGGCTATTTTTCTTTGGAGGCGTATTTTTAAATTTAAGTTGGTTTTTGGGAGGGGCACCTGATGCAGGATGGACATCATATGCATCGTTATCACTCGCATCGAAAGGACACGGCATCGATTTTTATGTTCTCGGATTGCAAATTTCAGGTATTGGAACATTAATAGGTGGAATTAACTTCCTCGTTACCATTATTAATATGCGTGCACCTGGAATGACATATATGCGTATGCCGATGTTTACATGGACGACGTTTGTAACATCTGCACTTATTTTATTTGCATTTCCGCCGCTTACAGTAGGTTTAGCTTTATTAATGTTAGACCGTTTATTTGGAACAAGCTTTTTTAACCCTGCTTTAGGAGGAAATACGATTATATGGGAGCATTTATTTTGGATTTTCGGTCATCCAGAAGTGTACATTCTTATACTCCCAGTTTTCGGAATATTCTCAGAAATATTTGCGACATTCTCTAAAAAACGATTATTCGGATATTCATCTATGGTATTTGCAACGGTATTAATTGGATTTTTAGGATTCATGGTGTGGGCACATCATATGTTCACAGTGGGTCTTGGACCAGTAGCAAATGCCATTTTTTCTGTAGCTACAATGGCAATTGCTGTTCCGACAGGTATTAAAATTTTTAACTGGCTCTTTACGATGTGGGGCGGTAGTATTCGTTTTACAACGCCAATGATGTGGGCCGTTGGTTTCATTCCATCATTTGTTATGGGTGGTGTGACAGGGGTTATGCTTGCATCTGCTCCTGCTGATTATCAATTTCATGACAATTACTTCGTTGTAGCTCACTTCCATTACGTAATTGTTGGTGGAGTTGTATTTGGATTATTTGCGGGGGCTCATTATTATTGGCCGCTTATGTTTAATAAAATCTTAGATGAGACACTTGGTAAAATTACGTTTTGGTTGTTCTTTATTGGTTTCCATTTAACGTTCTTTATTCAGCACTTCCTTGGTTTAATCGGTATGCCGCGCCGATATTTTACGTATTTGCCAGGACAAGGATTAGAAACTGGTAATTTAATTAGTTCAATAGGCGCAGTATTTATGGCACTTGGAACAATTGTGCTTTTGGTTAATGTTGTAAAAACATCTTTTTCAAAAAAACAAGCTGGTAGCGATCCGTGGGATGGTCGTACTTTAGAATGGGCAATTCCTGCGCCGACACCTGAATATAACTTCAAGCAATTACCGTTTGTGCGTGGATTAGATCCACTATGGATTGAAAAACGTGAAGGGAAAAATGAGATGACGCCAGCAGAGCCGATTGGTGATATTCATATGCCAAACTCATCTTTCTTACCGTTTGTTATCTCTTTAGGCCTATTTATCGCAGCATTTGGAGCGATGTATATGCATGGTGGGAAAGAGAAAATGTGGTTAGTGATAGCGATCGTTGGTCTTATTATTACGTTTGGAGCAATGTTCTTCCGATCTGTAATTGATGATCATGGATACCACATTCATAAAGAAGATTTAGATGATAAAGGGGGTAAGGCGTAATGCATGTAGAGGAAAAATTAACAAATGAAACCTTTCCAGCAGAGCCTGAAAAAGCAACCCTCGAAGGAAAGAATAAATTCATTGGATTTTGGTTATTTTTAGGAGGGGAAACTGTACTGTTTGCTTCCTTGTTTGGAACATACTTGGCATTGAAAAATTCAACAAACGGTGGGCCGACGTCACAAGAAATGTTTCAAATGCCGCTTGTGTTTATTATGACAATGCTTCTTTTAACAAGTAGTTTAACGAGTGTATATGCAATGTATCATATGAAGAATTTTAATTTTAAACAAATGCAGTTTTGGCTTATTATTACGATATTGCTTGGGATTGGCTTTTTAGGCTTTGAGATTTATGAGTTTAATCATTATACTCATGAATTTAAGCATACGATGAAAAGTAGTGCATTTGGTTCTGCATTTTATGCGTTAGTTGGTACGCATGGGTTACACGTTTTATTTGGATTACTTTGGATTTTAACTCTAGTGCTCCGTAATGCGAAGCGTGGTTTAAATTTATATAATGCTCCGAAGTTTTACGTCGCATCAATTTACTGGCATTTTATTGACGTAGTTTGGGTGTTTATTTTCACTGTAGTATACTTAATGGGAATGGTGGGATAAACAATGGCGATAAAACAAACAAATATAAACAATCCTAAAGTGGATCTTGCTTATCGCAGAAAAAAAAGTGCGGAAGAAATGAAACATCAAGTCATTACGTTCGGATTAATGATTTTTTTAACAATGATTGCATTTGTAGCAGTCGCATATCCGAAAACATTTAGTCCGCTTTTTTCGGTACCATTTATTTTATTGTTAGCTGCCATACAAGTTATTTTTCAATTGTATTATTTTATGCATATGAGCCATAAAGGGCATGAGGCTCCAGCATTTTTCTTGTATGCTGGTTTGCTAGTTGGATTAGTAACGATTTTAACTTTTACGACAATTGTTTGGGTTTAAAATAGAAAGGGGATTGAATGTTTCATCAATCCCCTTTTACTTATGAAAGGGTGGGTGAAAGAAAAGTGAACAACTTATGGATATTTGGTTTTGAAGCACTGTGGAGCCCAATCTTTTTTCTTTTTATATTAGCTATTGTGATTGGTTATTTTTTAATTATTGGAAAGTATAGACATCGCTTTCCGAATGGGGAAGAAGTAAGTAAACGAAAAATCTTTTATTTTACAAGTGGGATGTTCCTTTTATATTTAGTTAAAGGGGGTCCTATCGATTTACTTGGACATATTGTGTTTAGTGCGCATATGTTAGAAATGGCAATCATGTACATTGCTGTACCGCCATTATTACTACTGGGGCTACCAATCTGTTTTTTTGAGTATATAACATCATTTCGATTTATTCGTATAATGTTACGCATATGGGCAAATCCTATTATCGCGTTATTTGTTTTTAACGGGTTATTTTCGATGTATCATTTACCATTTGTGTTTGATACGGTAAAGCAAAGCCAAATTGGACATCCAATTGTTCTTGCTATCTTGTTTTTTATGGCAATTATGCTATGGTGGCCGATATTTAATCCGTTAGCACAATATCAAACATTAAGTGATATTAAAAAGATTGGTTATATGTTTGCTAATGGGATGCTATTAACACCGGCTTGTGCACTTATTATTTTTGCGAATGAGCCGTTGTTTGTGACATATACAGATCCAAATTCATGGATGAAGGCGATGGAGCTTTGTGTACCAGCTGGAACATTATCTAATTTAAATATTACAGGTCCGGATTTCTTACATTGGATTCCTGTTTTAGAGGATCAGAAAACAGGAGGTATTGTAATGAAGATTATACAAGAAATTGTATATGGCACAGTCATTGGGTATGTTTTCTTCTCGTGGGTGCGTAAAGAACGGAAAAAGGATGCGGAACAGATACATGCATTACCCCCGTATTTGCAATCCCAATCATCTGTCACTGATAGCAAGCTCTCACCAAGATAAAGTGAAACTTCTCTCAGTAGGAAGGCTTACTATCCACGAATAGCGAGGTAAATTTACTAAATCAAAAGAAGGTGTACCATCGTGTACACCTTCTTTTGATTTTTCGACATCTTTGTCTAGCTCTGCCTCCTTAGCTATGAGGGCTTAAACAGTCGGCTCCGCTTTTCTTTATTCTATAATCGCTAAATCTTGCAACTCTTTTTCGATATTTTGAAGTAACTGTTCGCTTTTTTGAAGAACATTTTTTGGGAATTTTTCGTTCTCTCCATACTCCACGCCGTGTGGATAATAATGTTTACCAAGAAGAGGTTGTAATAATTTAATATGGGCATGTCGCCGGCCAATATCTCCTTCTAGCGCAAAACCTTGTATACGTAAATAATACACATCTTTCAGCATTTCAAATTTATAGTCGTATGTAACTCGCTCGTAATCCCATTGCCCAGCTAGTACAAAGTGATGATTGTCCATTACCTCAGTAAGAAGTGTGAAGTCAACAACTACGCCTTCAAGTTTCGTATTTGTAAATTGCATGAAATAGCCTCCTTATTATAAACGTAAAACCACTTGAATTTATAATAGTACGAATAGTGAGAAAACGCAATTCATATAGAGAGAAAAGGGAGAATGTCTGATTTTATGAAAGAAATATGATATAGTGAACATAGTGTGGTACACACAAAATGGAGAAAACAGTTTTGTTTGTGTATACCTCAATTTCATGGTTATTCAGGAGGTATATAATTTGAAAAAGTTGTTTCGCATTATAGTAATTACTATTCTTATTTTAGCAATTGATCTATACGGGAAATTACTCGTTTCTCAATATATATTTCAATCCCCTCATTTAAAAAAAGAGCATAAAATTGTGAAAACCAAAAAAGAAAAAGAGATTAAAGGAGTACCCGAAACCATTCCGGAGTTACTTGGTAGTGATTCTGAAATTTTATTAGCAAATTGGGATGAACCATCGCGAATTGAACCATCTGCATATGGTTATGAATGGTGGATATATAATAAAAACTTAACACAATATGTGCAGTTTGGGATTAAAGAGCATAAAATTGTTACGATTTATGTTAGTGGAGAGAAAGTAAATATTTCGCCATTTCATATTGGGGAAACATATGAAGATATTTATAAGAAAAATCCGTTTTCACATGAAATTTCACTTAAAATGGGAAAAAATAGCTATCAATTCGAATTATCTGATGTTGAACTAACAGAACAACCACTCGTTGCTATAGAAGATGGATGGGCGCAATTATATTTTGATCATTTTACACATAAACTTGTTGGTGTTCGTTATATGGATGATGAAACGTTAATCAGCCAAAGACCGTATCAGATTGTTTTTTCTGGAGAATTAACGAATCCACAGCCATTATCACAAGAACAAATAAAACAAGTTGAACAAGGGAATGCACAGCAAATTTTAGATTTGACAAATGTAATTCGAAGTCGTAACCATCTTCCATTATTAGTATGGGATCAGCAAGCAGCGGTAGTAGCATATGAACATAGTAAAGACATGAAAGATAACAACTATTTTTCACATGATTCACCTTCGTTTGGAACATTAGGAGATCGTTTACAAAAAGGGAATGTATCATTTCAGCTAGCGGGAGAAAACATTGCAGCGCAGCATAGTGATGGAATTGCAGCGGTTCAAGGATGGTTAAATAGTGAAGGACATCGAAAGAATTTGCTAAATGAACAATTCACTGGTTTAGGAATTGGAGTGTATGATAAATTTTATACGCAAAATTTTATTCAAAAGTAAGGTGTATGGATTGCCTAAAAATAGGCGAACCATGCGCCTTTTTTTTCTTACAATATAGTAAAAGATACATCTGGTGGGGTGATTGTAATGACGACGGTGAAAGGAGATTTACATCCTTCTATTCAAAAGTTCAAAGAGTTTGTACGTCAGCATCCAAAGATGGTTCATGACGTTCGAAATGGAAAGAAATCATGGCAACAGTTTTACGAAGAATGGTATTTACTTGGAGAACAAGATGGTGTGTGGAATCGCTACAAAGTAAATGGAGAGATAGTTCCTCCACCTGTACAAGAAGAGAGCGGAGAAAAGCTTGGTGATTTTATGGGACAAATGGTATCGTTTTTAAAAAAAATAGATGTAGAACAGGTGCAGCAACATTTAGCGAATATGACGACTGCCATTGGAAGTGTGCAGCAGGTTATTCAACAGTTTCAAGGGGATCAAACAACAAAGCAACAGCGTAATTCCGAAAATAATCCGTTTTTCTTTCAAAAAGATTAGGAGGAAAGGTGATGAGAACTGAACTCATCGAATTTGTAAGGTCGAATGAAGATTTACAGAAATATATTCGAGAGCAACCATATTGGTATCGGAAACTTTCTAGAAATCCAAGTGAAAAAGAAGCATTTGAATTAGCAGCCATGCAATATTTTAAAAAGACAATCCCAGACAAGGTAGCTAAGTTTCAAAATCAATTATCCGTTGCTTCTCTTATGATAGACATGTTTCAATATATGAAACAGCAAAACGTTAATTAATTGGAAGTAAAAAATGTGTCCGTCATGCGAAACTTTTGTTACAATAAAAATGGATTATAGAAAAAGGAGTTATAGCATGACGGAAATTTGTTTAGTACGACATGGACAAACTGATTGGAATTTTCAAGAGATTATTCAAGGAAGAGAAGATATTCCTTTAAATGAAATTGGAAAAAAGCAAGCAAGTCAAAGTGCAGTAGCTTTAAAAGCTGAATCATGGGATATCATCGTTAGTAGTCCACTAGTAAGAGCATATGAAACAGCGCAAGCTATTGCTAATGCGGTGAAAATAGACACAATTCATCTTGATGAACGTTTTATGGAACGAAATTTTGGAGTAGCATCCGGAAAGCCAGTTGCTGAAGTTAGACAGTTTATTGCAGATGGTAACGTGGAAGGAATGGAAACGGATCAAGAAATTGTTGAGCGGTGTTTTGTAGCATTAAAAGATGTTGCTCAAAAATATATGGGAAAACGTATTATTATTGTTGCACATTCCCATGCAATTAAAGCGATGTTACATGCTATTTCTCCAGAAGAAATTACGTTTCAAACACCACTACAAAATGCTTGTATCAGTTATGTGAGAGAAATAGAGGGAACGTGGGAAATTTTGAAGTACAATATTGCCGAACATATTTGTCTGTAATCTATATCTGAATAAAGTCATGGAATTAGTAGTTCTGCTGTAAATGTGATATGATTAATATTCGGAGGTGTCTCTCATGATTGCAGCGACGCTAGAGAGCGTAATGATTTTAGACAAGGCTGAACAACTTGCAAAGGCAGTTGTTCTTTCAGATATAGCAGAGCAATACCGCAAGTGCTACTATGCATTGCAGCAAGATTCGGAAGTACAAACGCTAATAGGGCAATTTACAGAAATGAAAGAGCGTTATGAAGAAGTGCAGCGCTTTGGAAAATATCATCCGGACTATACATCTGTATCGAAACAAATGCGGGAGTTAAAACGAGCAGTAGATTTACATGAAAAAATAGCTGCTTTTAAAAAGGCGGAAAATGATTTACAAAAGTTATTGGATGAGATTAGTGTAATTATGGGTGCTGAGATTTCTCCTGCTATTAAAGTTCCGACAGGCAACCCGTTTTTTGATGCAGGTGGTTGTGGAGGCGGTTGTGGTTCTGGAGGTAGTTGCGGGTGCAAAAAAACGGGGTAATCTGCCCCGTTTTTTAGAATATAGAAGAAAAAAGAATGTAAGAAATGGCTTCCGGTATTTTTAATATTTGAAAATCGATGATGAAGCCTTCATCGGTAGGGGTACCCATTAATACAGGATAAATTTCTGTGGCTTATTATGAAATAAAGTGAAACTTCCGTCAGTGGGGGTCTTACTGCCCGTTAATGCGGGATAAATGAATGATATTAAATAAAAGGAGAACATTATGTTTGGGCAACGACAAAGTATGATTGTCTATCTACATTCCTTAAAACATGCTAAAATTTTAAGGAAATATGGAAACATTCATTACATATCGAAACGGTTTAAATATGCTGTTGTGTATTGTGATATGGAGCAATTAGAACATATGATGCAAAAATTAAATAAGCTTCCGTTTGTAAAAAAAATAGAGCCATCTTATCGGCCGTTTTTAAAAACGGAGTTCGAAAATTCCAGACCAGATCGTGCGAAAGAATATGATTATAATAAGATAGATTAAAACCCCACCTAAATTCTGGTGGGGCTTTCTTGTATTCTTCACCTTATTGCATCGGTGGAATAAAATGATTCATTCGTAAAATACCGATGAGATGGTTGAAGTATAGTTCATTTTCTGGAAATGTAGTAGATGGTTTTACAGTAAAAGAAACTACTTTTTTTCCGATTTGTTCAGCTGTTTCTTCAAATAAAGTAATTCGTTTGCTTTTTTTATCTGTTAATACAGGAATCCCTTCTCGACATATGTATAAAGGCTGAAAATCGCCTACTGTCGTGGGGTGAAGAACAACGACGAGAGAGCATACAGCTTTGTCGTTTTTCGAAGTATTAAATTGAAGCATATGCGATACTCGATGTTTGTTTGCTTTTGCAATTTCGAGTAATTCGTATAAATCGGAGTATCCTTCTCCTAGTTCAATAAAACGTTGAATCATGTCTTTTCCTCCTCTTTCTTTTACTGTATCATTTCAGTTTCAAAATGAAAAGGAGACAAAGAAAAAACCCTGCCGAAGCAGGGCCCTTCTTATACTAGCATGACTAGCAAGAAGGCAAAGGGAGAGGAGAAACCGGAGGAAGAACTTATGGGGAAACGTAAGTCTTCTCCGCGGTTGGCAACAACATCGAAGGTGATGTTGTTATACTTATTTATCCCCAAACTGTATGAAGATATACATTATAAAATTAAATTTTCTCTTTTCCTTTTTATTTTTCTTTCGCATGTTTTATGATAGGATAAAAAAGGTGAATATACATAAAGTGAAACTTTCATCAGTGGAGGTATTATTGCCCACGAATAGCGGGATAAAGTTGAGCTTATACAAGAATGATTTATATGAACATTTGTTATATGAATCCATTTTGATTTTTCGACATATAGATTGCTGTTATGCAAAAACAAAGGAGCCTGCACTTGCCTTCTTCCTTTGTTTGAACTTCGCATGTGGCAGAAAAAGGCTCTGACCGCTTCTATGCATAGCCAGATGCCCTCGCCCACCTAATGAGAATGGTTTTATGTCGTTTTTTAATTTGGATTTATATAGAAAGAGATAAAGGTAGTGAAAAATTATGAGAGTAGTTTCGGGAAAGTGTAAAGGTCATCCTTTAAAAGCTGTACCAGGTAATACAACACGGCCGACAACAGATAAGGTGAAAGAAGCGATTTTTAATATTATCGGTCCTTATTTTGACGGTGGTTTAGCTCTTGATTTGTTTGGCGGGAGCGGTGGGCTTGGTATTGAGGCTCTTAGTAGAGGGATAGATAAGGCTATTTTTGTTGATCGTGATGGAAAAGCAATAAAGGTTATCCATCAAAATTTAGAAAGTTGCAAGTTAGAAGCGCAAGCTGAAGTATATAGAAATGATGCAGAACGTGCTGTAAAAGCGCTTATGAAACGTAAGTTATTGTTCGATCTTGTACTATTAGATCCGCCGTATAAAGATCAAAAGATTGTTTCTTTAATAAGTATAATGGATCAACATGGTCTATTGAAAGAAGATGGAATCGTTATGGCTGAACATGGGGTAGATGTAGAACTACCTGAAACTATTGGTAGACTTGTGAAGGTAAGAGCTGAAAACTATGGTATTATAGCGATTTCGATTTATAAGTACGAAGGTGAGGGGACCGAATGGCAAGCATAGCAATTTCTTCGGGAAGTTTTGATCCGATTACGCTTGGACATTTAGATATTATTAAAAGGGGTGCAAAAGTTTTTGATGAAGTATATGTTGTGGTTTTAAATAATTCATCAAAAAAACCGCTTTTTACGGTAGAGGAGCGTTTAGAATTAATTCGTGAGGCGACAAAAGACATTCCGAATGTAAAGGTTGATTCGCATAGTGGGTTATTAGTTGAGTATGCGAGGATGCGTAATGCGAATGCGATTTTACGCGGTTTACGTGCGGTATCTGACTTTGAATATGAAATGCAAATTACATCCATGAATCGCAAATTGGAAGAGAATGTAGAAACGTTTTTTATTATGACGAATAACCAATATTCCTTTTTAAGTTCAAGTATTGTAAAAGAGGTAGCTCGTTATGGTGGTAATGTTTCTGGGCTTGTTCCACCAATTGTAGAACGTGCTTTAAAAGAGAAGTTTCAAACCCCGTTATGATGAACGGGGTTTTTTGTTATGAATGAGACGTAAAAAGAGTAACGTAACATATAAATATAAACAAAATAGTGTAAAAGTCGGACCGTACATAATAAGTGAGGTCCATCCTTTTGCAAACACGGTAGATTGTTCAGATAAAAAGACTGGAATGTCATATTGAGTAGGTGAAAAAGAATGTAATTTTTCATAAAGTGGTCCCCAAAATATGTATGTATAGATTGGAGCAAGGAAACTTTGAATAATACGTGCAATAAAGTATGGTTTAAAGCGAATATCTGTTTCTGCTAAAATGCTGGCAACTTGAGCTTGGATGGAAAGACCGCTAAATGCTAAAACAAAACTTGTCATCATGGCTTGTTGTAAAAGAGAAGTGTGTTCTGTTTGGCTAATCATTTGACTCCCGAGTGTCATTTCAAAAAGGCCTGACAAAATAGGGAAACTAAAATAAGGCGAAAGTTGAAATGCAACTAATATTTGTTTCATAATAAAAGCAAGGAAAGTTGTAATATGAAACACAGTTAACATTTTATTTAAAACAGAGAATAAAATAATAAACCCGCCAATCATAAGTAATGTTTGAACAGAAGAATTAATCGCATCACCAATTAATTTGCCAATGGGACGTTTTTCTTGTAAGCGAGTTTTATGAAGAACAGAAAAAGCTTGCCGCAATGGGATTGGCGGTGCATGCCTTTTTGCTTTTGGTTGCGCGCGATTATCTTGGTAAAAGCGCATGAGTAGTCCAACTGTGAAATTACTAACATAATGGGAGGCTGCTAAAATAAGTCCTAGTTTTGGGTTGTCAAAGAAACCAATCGCTACAGCACCAAAAATAAATAATGGATTAGAAGAGTTTGTGAAAGATACTAGACGTTCTGCTTCAATTTGTGTAAGTTGGTTTTCTTGGCGTAACCGAGCACTTAATTTTGCGCCTGCAGGGAAACCCGAGGCCATCCCCATTGCCCATACAAAGCCTCCGATACCAGGTACACGAAAGAGTGGACGCATCAAGGGTTCTAATAACACACCGATAAACTTTACAACTCCTAGCCCGATTAGAAGTTCTGCAATAATAAAAAAAGGTAGCAATGAAGGAAATACAACTTCCCACCATATATTTAAGCCTCGAATAGATGATTGTAGTGCTGCTTGGGGATGGAGTACGAGAGAAATTGTAATAAAAGAAACCGATATGGTGAGAAAGCTTGTTTTCCATTTTTCGTACATTTTGTATCCCCCTTTGTCCCAAATGTTCATTTCAGTATACGAGGATACATGGTGAAATTAGACCATAAGTATAAAAAGAGAGTGAAAAATTTTTGAGGGTGAAGAAGATGAGAGAACCGAAAATTGGATTAGCGCTTGGATCAGGCGGAGCAAAGGGATTTGCGCATGTTGGTGTTATTAAAGTGTTGCGAGACGCTGGTGTACCTATTCATATGATCGCAGGGAGCAGTATGGGGGCACTAATAGGTACGTTTTATGCAGCGGGATGTAATGTGGATCGTTTGTATCGTTTAGCGACAGTATTTAAGCGGAAGTACTATTTGGACTTTACTGTACCTAAAATGGGATTTATTACTGGAAAACGTGTAAAAGATATGATTAAAATGTTTACATATAATAAAAAATTAGAAGAGCTAGATATTCCAACAGCGGTTGTAGCAACTGATATTCTAAAAGGTGAAAAGGTTGTCTTTACACAAGGTTCTATTGCAGATGCTGTTAGGGCAAGTATTTCTGTGCCCGGTATATTTGTTCCAGAGAAAATAAATGGAAGACTGCTCGTTGATGGAGGAGTGATTGATCGTATTCCAGTATCGGTAGTAAAAAAATTAGGAGCTGATATTGTGATTGCTGTTGATGTATCTCCTATTAAGGTTAATGGAGAAGTTACATCCATTTATGATGTCATTATGCAAAGCATTGAAATTATGCAACACGAACTTGTAGTAAATAGACAAATTGCATCAGATTTAATGATGCATCCAGCTGTAGAACAATTTAGTTCGCGAGCCTTTACCAATATAGAAGATATTATTCGTGTTGGTGAAGAAGAAGCAAAGCAGCATATTCAAACAATTTACACATTGATTGAGCAGTGGAAGGAGAAAAAGGATGTTTAAAAAGTTTCGGTATTTATATGCACTACTTATTGGAGTAATTATTGCAATGCTAATTGTATTTGTCCCTCTGCCATACTATATTACAAAGCCAGGTATGGCAGAGAAATTAGAGCCATATGTAAAGGTTGAAGGAGGGAATAAAGAGAAAGGGGATTTTATGCTTGTTACAGTTTCGATGGGACGAGCGAATGTTGTGAATTTTCTTTCTGCTAAATTTAACAAATATGAAGAAATTTTTAAGAAGGAAGAAATTTTAAGAAAAGGTGAAAGTGATGAAGAGTATCAATTTCGCCAAGTATATGCAATGAAAGAGTCACAAGATGCGGCTATTTATAATGCTTATAAACGAGCAAATGCCCCTGTTACGTTTGAAAATCAAGGTGTGCTTGTAGTTGGTATTGCAAATGATATGCCAGCTGCTGAAAAATTAAAGCTTGGAGATCGTATTCTTGCTGTTGATGGGCAATCATTGCAAACGGCAGAGCAGTTTATTGCATATATGAAAACAAAAAAACAAAATGATGAAGTAAGTGTTAAATATGTCCATGAAAATAAAGAAAAGGAAGACAAATTTGTACTGAAGCCAATTCCAGAAGATAAAAGTCGCGCTGGTATTGGGGTTTCTATTATTACAGATAAGAAGCTTACAGTAAGTCCTAATGTGAAAATTGATGCGCATAAGATTGGGGGACCTTCTGCTGGTCTTATGTTTACGTTAGAAATTTATAATCAGCTCGTGAAAGAAGATATAACGAAAGGTCACGAAATAGCTGGAACTGGAACGATAAATGAAAAAGGAGAAGTTGGTCCAATTGGAGGTATTTCTCAAAAAGTAGTTGCAGCTCATAATGCAGGTGCAGAAGTATTCTTTGCTCCAAATGAGAATGGAAAAGAGAATTCAAATTATAAAGAGGCAGTGAAAACAGCTAAAGATATAAACACCAAAATGAAAATTATACCTGTAGATACGCTAGATGATGCGTTAACGTATTTGGATAAAATGTCAGAAAAAAAGTAAATCCTCTCGTTTAAGAGAGGATTTTTTTATCATTCTATTTTTAGACAGCGAAAGATAAAGAAGGGAAAGCTGGAAGATTCACTTTATCCCGCTATTCGTGGGTAGTAAGACCCCCACCTTAAGGCTGAGAGAGGGTCGTTGTCCAGCTCCAGTGTCTAGAATGTTCGGTGGCTTCGCTTCTTCCTACGAGGTAAAAAACGCCTCTACGTCAGAAGCTCCATCCCCCTCACATTCTGAGCGAGCCACTTCCGCTTTTCTAAAGAAGATCGGTGAGGGATAACTGCTGGTATGTGCAAGGTTGGGCGGGCTTTCCATCAGTGGGGGAGGAAGAACCCCTCACTGATGGAAGTTTCACTTTACAAAAATACATGTTGCACTTCGTTATACCGAATAGGGTGCTGCGTTATATCTCGCTTTATCATTTCACCACAAAGGGTTCCTTGTAAAATAGAGAAATAAGCAGCGCTTGCTTTTCGGTCTATATCTAGAAGAGGATGTTGTAACGTTTTTGTATGAGAAAGCAATGGAAGTGTTATTTGCTTTTTTTTTGCTGATATATACGCTTGTCCTTTTTGGGACATGCCGAGTAAACGAATATATTGTGCGTGTTGTTCTACATGGGCTTTGTGCATCTCTTCTTTTGTTGTGTTGGTTAAAATGTGTGTGCAAATGCGCTGTAGTCGTGTCCATGTGTAACGTTTTGTTTTTAATACTTCCATAAATTTTGTGAATGAAGTTGCTTCTTGGATAGAAGATAAAATCCGATGTTCCAACCCTTCCTCTACTTCATATATATTTTGTAATTGCGATGGTGACATGGTTAGGAGTTTATATTTTAGTAAGTGAAAATAATGCTCCCAATTATGTAATAGGTGATAGGAATGTTTATATTGCTCTAAAAGTAGGTTTGTTATTTTTGGAACAAAGGGAATAATTGTTGAAAAAGTTTCCGAATCATTAAATAATTGTTTGCGAATACTCGTTGCACTAGCAATTCGTTCATTTTGAAATGTTTCGTCATGATAGTGAGAAGCAAAACGCTTAATTGTACTTGCCTTCATTAAACTTTTTTGTTTGATAATTGCTTCTATGTAATGCATTCCTAAAATATTATTAGGCTCTGAAATGTCGATAGTAGCTATGTTTTTTTGTAAGGATGAAAATGCCTCAGAAGTTGCTTTCGCATAACTCATGCCTGTTTTTAAGTATCGCTGCACAAGGGAATGGAATGCCTCTTGCTCAGTTTGACGCAAAGTAACTGTATTGTAGAAATGTTCGATATTACCACTTTCACTCCCAAAACAAATCTCAGAGACACGAAGAGCATCTAATATTGAAATAGCACCGTTTGCAAATGTTTCAGCTTTTTGCGTTGCGAAGGCATATGGGAGTTCGACGACAATGTCCACACCATTTGCTAATGCCATTTGTGTTCGCGCCCATTTTGAAACGAGAGCAGGTTCCCCACGCTGTAAAAAGGGTCCGCTCATAACAGCAATGATGATATCCGCATTTGTTAACTTTTTTGTTTGTTGCATATGATAAGCATGACCATTGTGAAATGGATTATATTCAACAACAATGCCGCTAGCTTTTATAATAATCTCTCCTTTCAGTGTAGCATCTTTTTCTAAAACATGATAATCTATATATTATTTCCTATAATGACTTCATTATAGTGTAAAGAAAAAATATTGACAAATATACAATGGCTAGCTATAATTTTGTTTGTTGCCTTGAGGTGATATGATATGAAATGGTCCATCCATCAATTGAACAAATATCGACAAAAAGGACTAACGTTAGATGAGATGGTAGATGTAAGTGAGCTGAAAAATGTTGAGAAAGATGTTCGAGACATTACTCCTGTTCATGTGACAGGAAGAGTTGATTTTGGCTCTAACAAATTTACGTTCCATCTACATATAACAGGAAGCATGGTATTACCATGTTCTAGAACGTTAGTAGATGTAACATTACCATTTGACATTGAAACAACTGAAGTGTTCTTAGTTTCGAAAGAAGATTATGAAACTGAAGCAGATTTTCATTACTTAGAAGGAGAAGTACTTGACTTACTCCCTGTAATTAAGGAAAATATACTATTGGAGATTCCAATGCAAATTTTCAGTGAGGATGTTTCAGAAGGAACACCGATGCAAGGTCGAGACTGGCAAGTGATTTCGGAAAAAAGCGAAGAAAAGCCTGTTGATCCAAGATTGGCAGGACTTGCGAAGTTTTTTGACAAATAATCAGAAGACCGGTTCGGTCCTTCGTATGAAAATAACTTTCTCTTTTAAGGAGGTGGGAAGAATGGCTGTACCTTTTAGAAGAACTTCTAAAACAGTAAAAAGAAAGCGTCGCACGCATTTCAAATTATCAGTACCTGGTATGGTAGAGTGCCCAAGCTGTGGTGAAGCAAAATTAGCTCACCGTGTATGTAAAGCATGCGGTACTTACAAAGGTAAAGAAGTAATCAGCAAGTAATTGCAAAAATAAACGCAGGAGGGAAACCTTCTGCGTTTATTTTTTTGCTTTTCTTTACATGTTATTCTTCTATCTTTTCTAGTAACTGCATATGTTTAATAAAAAATGCATAAGGAGGACTAGAGAGATGGCAACAACAAGACAAGATGCATGGACTGATGACGAAGATTTACTTCTGGCAGAAGTAGTGCTCCGGCATATTCGCGAAGGGGGAACGCAGCTTTCTGCCTTCAAAGAAGTAGGGAGACATTTATCGCGGACACCTGCTGCTTGTGGATTTCGTTGGAATTCTTACGTGCGTAAACAATATAAAGAACGCATTGAAGAAGCAAAGCAAATACGAAAAGCTGAAAATTATGAAGTGCAAGAACAAAAGAAGGAGAAAGTGAGCTCTCTTTCAATAACGTTAGAAGATGTAATTGTTTTTTTACAAAGTTATAAAAAAGAAGAAGAAGAAATGGAGTTATATAAAAAAATTGAGGCGTTGCAAAAGGAAAAAGAAGGGCTGCTGCAGCAATTGTCTTTGTATGAAGAAGAATATCGTACTTTATTTGATTATATTGACCGAAAAAGAAACTCGATGGTATTAGAGCCTTCTGAAAGAGAAAGGAAACGAGAAAAAGGAATACTTGAAAAAACATCAAAATAAAAACAGCTGTCACGCAGCTGTTTTTATTTTTAAGCGGATTCACTTTTTGTAACCGCATTCAAATTTGCGTTTGGATACCAAATATAGAAATCACCATCATCAATGGTTACTTTTTCGAAGTGTAATTTCTCCCAAAAATCAGCAGATTGGACACGAGCAATCGTTTTGATAGGAAGATGCAATTGTTTTGCATAATCGACAAGCATCTTACCGAATCCTTGTTTTTGGAATATTGGTAACACTTCAAGTTTAAAAAGTTCTACATAAGGGCCAGAAAACAATTTGTTGCTGGACTGTTGTTTCGTATACAAGCTCATGCGTGCGATAAGAGAACCGCCGTAATAAATTCCATAAAAGGGGGATTCGCTATCGTTTTCGATGATATTTGCTTGTAAATCTTCCAGCATAGATAATTCTTCAGCGCCGCATCCTTTGAATTTTTTAAACTCTTCTAACGTTTTATAATTGATGAGCAAGCGCTCAACTTTCGGGAAATGCATAGAATCACATCCTTTTCTTGTTGTAAAATAAAGAAAAGTATAAATATTTACAATAATATTATAACGCATTTTTTTAATTTTATGAAGAAAAGAGATCATTCTTTCAGTATTTTTTTTAGAAGTTTGCTAAACTAATTTTATAAACTATATAAATACAAATTAAAAAATCGACATATAAACCCTCTTTCTTTTTAGGGGGCGAGAGCATCTGGCCATGCATAGTAGCGGTCAGGGCCGTTTTCTGCCACATGCAAGGTTTAAAACAAAAGGAGTAAGCAAGTAGTGGTCATGTTGTATCTTTTAAATTTTGATGTATAGCGTGATGAAAATGGGGGTCTTTTTAAAAATGGAAATTGGAATTGTTGGGCCAGGAGCAATCGGACTTCTTTTTGCGTTTTATTTACAAAAAAATGAGCAGGATGTCAAACTGTATACACGAACAGTAGAGCAATCTGAGCGCTTGAATAAGTGCGGGATTACATGTGTGCAAAATGGTATGAGGGAAACTGTATTTCCTCGTGTTAGCCCTTTAGAGAATATAAAAAATGAAACACATGATTATACATTTATCGCGGTAAAACAATATCATTTAGAAGAGATATTACCGTATTTGCAAGCGGAAAAACGACTTATTTTCTTGCAAAATGGAATGGGACATCTTCATTTATTACAGCAAATTCAAGGCGCTAGTGTTGCAATAGGAATTGTAGAACACGGAGCGAAAAAGGAAAATGCGAGTATCGTTCATCATACTGGGATAGGTAGTACAAAATTTGGGATTATACATGGAGAAAAGGAACGATTTGAAAATCTGTTTACTGTGTTTTCTTCTAGTCTATTTCCGGTAGCAATTGAAAATGATTGGAAACAAACAATGATAAATAAGCTTGTCGTTAATGCGTGTATCAACCCATTAACTGCGCTGTTTGGTGTGCAAAATGGAGAGTTATTGACAAATCCCTCGTTTCACAAAGTGATGAAGCAAGTGTTTTCAGAAGTAATGGGAATTGTCGGCGACTTACAATGTGGAGAGTATTGGGAGCGTGTATGTACAGTATGTGAAAATACAGCTCATAATATTTCCTCTATGTTAACGGATATACGCAATAATAGAAAAACAGAAATTGATGCAATTGTCGGTTATTTAATTCAAGAAGCAGAGAAGCAACAAAAATCAGTTCCGACGCTGTCTTTTTTGTATCATTCTATAAAAGGATTAGAAAGATAAGAGATATTCTTTGCTTTTACAACGAACATTGACTACAATTTGGTTGGTGAGAGATCAGGAGATGAAAGGAAGAAGTATATGGAGATAAAAGAAATCTCTGTCCCGCTTCAAGGAGTTGTTGCGGACTATTTAAACCATGAAAAAGATATTCAAGAATGCTTTGATTATCAAATAACAGAAGAGAGCTTTGTAAGACGTATACAAGATTTACGAAATAGACAGTATCCAAGACAAGAGTTAGTATCACATTTATTACAATATAATCAAGAATTAAATGCAGGAGAAAAAACGCTTCAAAATATTCATGCTTTGTTGGAAGAAGATACATACGTTGTTGTAGGGGGACAACAAGCTGGATTACTAACAGGTCCTCTTTATACAATTCATAAAATTATATCTATTTTACAACTTGCAAAGGAAAAAGAAGCTTCACTTGGAGTGCGAGTTGTTCCTGTTTTTTGGATTGCTGGGGAAGATCATGACATTGATGAAATTAACCATGCGTTCGTTACGAAAAACGGAAAAGTGAAAAAAACAATTTTTCATGAACGTCATCTAAATAAAGCAAGTGCTTCTGAAACGGAGATTTCCATCGAGGATTGTAAACAATGGATTGAAGAAATATTTAAAACATATCCAGAAACAAAGCATACAAAGGATGTCTTTCGTTTTGTAGAAGAATGTTTACAGCAATCACGCACATATGTTGATTTTTTTGCACACTTTATTACAAAGCTATTTGCGCATTCAGGTTTAATCCTTGTAGATTCTCATCATCCTATCCTTCGGAATATTGAAGTTCCTTTTTTAAAAGAATTATTAGCGCGCTACAAAAATGTGCAAGTAGCACTTAACGATCAACAACGTGTATTACGTGATTTGGGGTATAAACCGATTATTGAAACAAAACAGAATGTAGTTCATATCTTTATGGAAATGAATGGGGAACGTCTTTTGTTAGAGGAAGAAGAAGGGTGTTTTATTTGTAAAGAAGGGATGTATTCGTTTTCCTACGAGGAGCTTATAGAAAGTATGGAAGATCATCCGGAACGATTCAGTAACAATGTTGTTACAAGACCACTTATGCAAGAATATATTTTTCCTACACTTGCATTTATTGGTGGACCAGGAGAAATTGCGTATTGGAGTGAACTACAACAAGTGTTTCATGCAATGGACTTCCAAATGCCGCCGGTTGTACCTCGTTTGACAATTAGTTATTTAGCGCGTGATATTGAAACTGATTTGCGGGATTTGCAGATTCAAGAGAGCGAAGTGTTCTGTGAAGGTATTGCTACATTACAAGAAAAGTGGTTATCTATGCAAGTTGAAGAGCCGATAGATAATCAATTTACGAATGCAGCGGAGCAGATTGGAGCAATTCATACATCTTTGCAGCAATTTGTTCAAAAAGTGAGTCCAGGCCTTCGAGATTTTGCGAAGAAAAATGAGTTGAAAATTATGCAACAACTTGAATTGTTAGAGCGGACACTTCAATCTGATTTAGAAAGAAAGTATGAAGTGCAGCTTAATAAATTCCGAAGAATCGAGCACTCATTAAAACCGCTAGGTGCGCCGCAAGAACGAATATGGAACATTTGTTATTATTTAAATGGCTATGGGCTTGATTTTGTAGAGCGAGTTATGAAACAAACTTTTAGTTGGAATGGAAAACATCATATTATAAAATTATAAAATCTTGCTCTTAAGAGCAGGATTTTATTTTATTTTGTGGAATTACCTGTAAAATAAATTTATTTATTGATTATGTATATCGTAAAGTATATGGGTTGAAAGTACTCTGTTTTTGAAGAACGGTTCTTTTTTGATAAAATGAAACAAAAAGAAGGTGAATTATTATCTTTTTCGGCATGTTTTTATGTAATTTCCCGAAAAAGATGATAAGATTTAGTATATAATAAGATAAGACTATTATTTAGTAGGGAGTGGAATTCTTACTAATTACTAACCTTGCCAATCGAAATTTTATGGACAATTATCCTGATTTCTCTTCATTTTTGAAGTTGGGATAAAAAGATGACTCCAAAAGATTATTTTGTAAAAAAGTAGGTGCAACAATGTTTAAACATGTAACAGTGCTTTTAAAAGAAACAGTAGATGGTTTAGAAATTAAACCAAATGGTACATATGTAGATTGTACGCTAGGAGGTGGAGGACATAGTGCTTATTTACTATCTCAACTTTCTGAAGAAGGAAGACTAATTGCATTTGATCAAGATGAGGTTGCAATTCAAAATGCAAAAGAAAAATTTTCTTCTTACAATGGTCAATTTATAACTGTAAAAAGTAACTTTCGTTATTTAAAGGAAAGGTTATATGAATTAGGAATAACAGAAGTAGACGGTATTTTATTTGATTTAGGTGTTTCTTCCCCACAATTAGATACGCCAGAACGTGGATTTAGTTATCACCACGATGCTCCGCTTGATATGCGCATGGATCAAAATGCCCCGCTAACAGCATATGACGTTGTAAATAGTTGGTCATATGAACAACTTGTAAGAATCTTTTTTCAATATGGTGAAGAAAAGTTTTCAAAGCAAATTGCAAGGAAAATTGAAGCGTACCGTGAAAAACAACCAATTGAAACAACTGGAGAACTAGTGGAGTTAATTAAAGAAGGGATTCCAGCTCCAGCAAGGCGAACGGGAGGACATCCTGCGAAGCGAGTATTCCAGGCAATTCGTATTGCAGTTAATGATGAATTGAAAGTATTTGAGGAAGCGTTGGAAGCGGCAATTGACATGACAAAAACAGGTGGCCGAATTAGTGTGATTACATTCCACTCGTTAGAAGATCGGATTTGTAAAACGACATTCAAAAGATATAGTACAACACCACAGCTTCCACCAGGATTGCCAATTATTCCTGACGAATACAAGCCGAAGTTGAAACTAATTACAAGAAAGCCGATTTTGCCTTCTGATGTAGAGTTAGAAGAAAATAACCGAGCGCGTTCTTCGAAGTTACGAATTGCTGAAAAACTATAAAAAGGAGAGAGAGGTATGTCGAATTTAGCTGTTAAGTATAAAAAGCAACAAATAGAAGTACAATCTCAAGCTCCGCAGCAAGTAGTACAGCCAGCTGTAAAAACAAAAGTTAAGCGAATTACAAGACTTGAAAAATTATTGTATGTTGCATTTATTGGTTTTTTACTATATGCATGCGTAGCCTTTATTGGTAATAAAGCGGCATTATATGAAGCTGATGCTAAAGTAACAGAAATAGAAAGCACTCGCATAAAACAACAAAAAGAAAATCAAGAATTACAAGCTGAAAAGGAAAAGCTAACACGTTATGATCGCATTGCAGAAATTGCAAAAAAACATGGGCTTGAAATTAATGCCAATCATGTAAAAGGTTTAAATTAATATAATAGGTGTGAAGAAGAGATGAATATACGTAAATTTCATACCAATAAAGGAGCAGGATTCTTCATTAAGGTGTTTCTCCTGCTCTTTTTTCTGTTGTTAGCCCGCTTTCTTTATATTCAGACAATGAAAACAGTGCATGGAGTAGATTTAAAACCAATTGCAGAGCGAAAACATAATAAAAATGGAGTACTTGAAGCGAATCGAGGAACGATTTACGATCAAAATGGTTACGTGCTTGCCCAAGATGCAAATTCATATAAGATGGTTGCCGCACTTAAAGGCCAAGAGCATGTGGAAGACAAAGAAGATGCTGCAGAGAAAATATCGAAAGTACTTGAAGTAGATAAAGAAAAGATTTTAGAGTATTTAAATAAAGATGCTGCGCAAGTAGAATTCGGATCGATTGGAAAAAACTTAACGAAAGAAAAGAAAGAACAAATTGTCAATATGCATATAAAAGGAATTTCTTTTGTTACAGAAAAAGCAAGAATATATCCGAATGGGGATTTTGCTTCTTATATACTTGGATTTGCAAAACCAAATGATGAAGGAATTGCAGAAGGAAAGTTTGGACTTGAACAAAGCTTGGATAAATATTTACGAGCTTCTAATGGAAGCATGAAGTATACAGGAGATACGAAAGGTATCGCATTAGAAAGTGGAAAACAGTCTGTGAAGCCGCCTAAAAACGGAGATAATGTATATTTAACAATCGACCAACATATTCAAAGTTTTCTAGAAGATGCGATGGTAGAGGCGGATAAACGTTATAATCCGTCTATGTTAATTGGGATCGTAGCAGATCCGAAAACAGGAAAGATTTTAGCGATGTCTAGCAGACCAAGTTATGATCCGAATAAACAAGATATCCAGTATTTTTTAAATGATCCGATTGCAAATGCTTATGAACCAGGTTCAACAATGAAAATCTTCACGTTAGCAGCTGCTATTAATGAGGGAGTATACAAAGGACAAGATTACTATCAATCTGGTAAATACAAAGTAGGGAATGAGGAAATTAAAGACCATAATAGCGGTGCAGGATGGGGTTCTATTACGTTTGATGAAGGAGTTGAGCGCTCATCGAACGTTGCTTTTGCTATTTTAGGAAATGAAAAGCTAGGACCTGATCGTTTTCGTCAATATATTCATAAGTTTGGTCTAGACGAAAAAACAGGTATTGATTTACCTAGAGAAGGCGAAAATACAATTTTATTTGATAAAAAAATCCAACAAGTAACAACAGCATTTGGACAAGGTTCTACTGTAACTCCGATTCAACTTGTACAAGCAGCTACTGCAATTGCTAACGATGGGAAAATGATGAAGCCCTATGTGATTGATCAGGTTGTAGATCCGATGGATGATAAAGTTGTCTTGCAACACCGTCCAGAGGAAGTAGGGAAACCAGTTACAAAAGAGACTGCAACGCAAGTAAGGCAACTGCTAGAACGGGTTGTAACATCACCAAAAGGGACTGGAACGATGTATAAACTTGATGGATATTCCGTTGGTGGTAAAACAGGAACAGCACAAATTCCAAATGGAAAAGGCGGTTATATGACAGGGCGAGAAAATTATATTTTCTCCTTCCTTGGTATGGCACCAATGGATGACCCGCAGCTTGTCGTATATTTAGCAATTAAACAGCCTAAATTGAAAGACACTGAAAATGGTGCACAGCCGTTATCTGAAATGTTTAAATCTGTAACGAAAAATAGTTTGGAGTATTTAAAAATCAAACCGAATGAAATAAAAGATGTGAAAAAGCAAGTACAACAGCAGCAAGCTACCGTTCCAAATGTAACAGGTAAAACAATGGAAGAAGCAAAGGGAATATTGGAAAAGGCGAAGTTTCGACCTGTTGTATTAGGAGAGGAAAAAGTTGGACAACAAGTGCCAAAAGCGAATGAAAAAACGTTAACGGGTGATCGCGTATTCTTAGTAGGGAATCAACCGAAAATGCCGAATATTAATGGTTGGGCACTTCGTGATGTGATGAATTTAGCTAAAATACTAAATCTTGATTTGAAGCTTTCAGGTACAGGATATGTAACAGAGCAAAGTGTTGCTGAAGGCACTCCGTTAAAAGAAAAAACGCAGGTAGAAATAAAACTTGAACCACCTCTTGAACCGCAGCAAGAAGCAGAGCAGGAGCCAAATAAGAAGGAACAGAAAGAGAGCACGTAACATAGAAGAGGTGTACGTGTTCTAATCAAACAAGTACAAGCATATATTGGAACAAGCTAGGTGTGAAGGAGGGGCTTGTTCCAATATGCGTGTATCGAATGTAACAGTGAGAAAACGACTTATTTTTGTGCTTATTTTTGGTATACTTATTTTTACAATTATTGATATTCGTCTTGGATATGTGCAGTTTTTTCTTGGAAATATGTTATCGGATCGTGCGAAAGATTCATGGAGTCGAAATATTACATTTGAGCCTGAACGGGGGAAAATTGTAGATCGAAATGGTGTGGAACTTGCAACAAATAAAAGTGCACCAACTGTCTTTGTGGTACCACGGCAAATCGAAAAACCAGCAGAGACTGCAGAGAAATTAGCTGCAGTTTTAGGTGTGTCGAAAGAAGAGATTTATCAACGCCTTACAAAAAAAGAGTCCATAGTCAGATTAGACAAAGGCGGGCGGAAAATTTCCCATGATAAGGCGAAAGAAGTGAGAGCTTTAAGTTTAAAAGGTGTATATATTGCTGAAGATTCAATTCGATACTATCCGTTTGGGAAATATTTATCACATGTGCTTGGATTTGCTGGGAGTGATAATCAAGGGCTTATGGGACTGGAGTCATATTATGACAAAGAATTAAATGGTGACAAAGGATATGTCCGTTTTTTTGCTGATGCGAAAGGACAACGCATGCCGAACATTGGTGATGATTATAAAGAACCTGGAGATGGCTTGAATTTAAAGTTGACAATTGATTCACGTGTTCAGACAATTATGGAGAGAGAATTAAATATTGCAGAGTCTACGTATCATCCAGATGGAATAATCGCGATTGCTATGAACCCAAATAATGGTGAAATTTTAGGAATGTCCAGTCGCCCGAGTTTTGATCCAGCAGATTTCAGGAGTGTTTCACCAGAAGTGTTTAACCGAAATCTTCCAGTATGGAGTACATATGAACCAGGATCCACATTTAAAATTATTACACTTGCAGCTGCTTTAAATGAAAAATTAGTAGACTTGGAGAAAGATACGTTTTATGATGATGGAGCAGCAGAAGTTGGCGGTGCAAGATTGCGTTGCTGGAAAGCAGGGGGGCATGGCAGCCAAACGTTTTTAGAGGTTGTTCAAAACTCTTGTAACCCAGGTTTTATAGAACTTGGAGACCGTTTAGGGAAAGAAAAGCTGTTTCAATATATCCGTGATTTTGGATTTGGACAAAAAACAGGTATTGATTTACAGGGAGAAGGCAAAGGGATTTTATTTGATTTAAAAAAAGTAGGACCTGTGGAACAAGCGACTACAGCGTTTGGTCAAGGAGTCTCTGTTACCCCGATTCAACAAGTAGCAGCAGTAGCGGCTGCTGTAAATGGAGGTACGTTATATCAGCCTTACATTGCGAAGGAATTTATAGACCCAACTACGAACAAAGTGATTAGTAAAAAAACGCCTGTCACAAAGAAACAAGTTATTTCCAAGGAAACCTCTGAAAAGGTGCGTTATGCACTTGAGAATGTTGTTGCAAAAGGTTCAGGTAACAAAGCTTATATTGATGGATATCGTGTTGGAGGGAAAACTGGTACAGCACAAAAAGTAAAAGATGGGAAATATTTGGATAATAACTATATCGTATCATTTATTGGGTTTGCACCAGCAGATGATCCGCAAATTGTTGTATACGTCGCTGTAGATAATCCAAAGGGAATTACACAATTTGGCGGGGTTGTTGCTGCGCCAATCGTTGGGAATATTCTGCGTGATGTATTACCGGTTATGGGAGTAGAGCCTAGAAAAGAGCAAATTGAAAAGAAATTAACTTGGGATGAGACGCCTTTAGTAGAGGTCCCTGATATAGTAGGTATGGATCGAAAGGAACTACAAAGTCAACTTGTCGACTTACAAATTGATGCCAGCGGTGATGGAAACAAAGTGGTTGAACAGTCTCCAAGACCAGGCACGAAAGTAAAAGCAGGCTCCAAGGTTCGAATATATTTTAATAAGTAAGTATGAAGGCATGTGTGTACGATATAATAACATTCAACTAACTATATAAATACAAATTGAAAAAACGACATAAAAACCGCCCTTTTTAGAGGGACGAGAGCATCTGGCCATGCATAGAAGCGGTCAGGGCCTGTTTTTGGTCACATGCTAGGTTTAAAACAAAAAGAGAAAGCGAGTAGCGATCATTTTTTGTTTTGCAGAGCAGTGACTTATATGTTGAAAAAACAAAATGGATTTATATATAGTAGTGAGATGTTTGATTCACATTGCCTGTTGATGAAATGTATGACGTTCTTATGTATGGAGTATTTTAACGGCTCCATTTATAAGGGGTAAATAAAGAGTAGAGAGGGTTTAAAGAAATGAAGTTGCATACACTCGTATCAAGTTTGCATGATTTTCCGGTTATTCCAAAAGAAAATCCGGAAATTACATCTATTGAAGCGGATTCACGTAAAGTGACAACTGGAAGTTTATTTGTATGTATAAAAGGTTTCACGGTTGATAGTCATGAATTTGCTATGCAGGCAGCCGCGCAAGGTGCGGCTGCTATTGTTGCGGAAAGGCCTATTGATGTTGACGTTCCAGTTGTACTTGTTAAAGATACAGTACGCTCTTTAGCGATGTTAGCGGATTATTTTTATGGACAGCCAACGCAAAAGTTACATTTAACGGGGATTACAGGTACAAATGGAAAGACAACAACATCGCATATAATGAACGAAATTATGCGCGCACATGGACATAAAACAGGCTTAATTGGAACGATTAATATGAAAATAGGTGATGAAACGTTTGAAGTGAAAAACACAACACCTGATGCATTAACGTTACAAAAGACGTTTTATAAAATGGTCGAACAAAATGTAAACAGTGCTATTATGGAAGTATCTTCACATGCTTTGCATCTTGGAAGAGTGCATGGATGTGATTATGATGTAGCGGTGTTTACAAACTTAACGCAAGATCATTTAGATTATCATAAAACGATGGAAGAGTATAAATATGCAAAAGCCTTGCTATTTGCACAACTTGGTAATAGCTATCACCATAATCGTATCAAGTATGCTGTATTAAATAATGACGATGCTGCAGCAACAGACTATATGAAAAGTACAGCAGCTACAGTGATTACGTATGGTATTGATACAAAAAGTGATATAATGGCGAAAAACATTGAGATGACAAGTGCTGGTACGAAATTTACACTCGTAACTCCGAGCGAAAGTATCGATATCACGATGAAATTAATTGGGAAGTTTAATGTATATAACGTGTTAGCTGCAACAGCTGCGTGTCTTGTTTCGGGTGTAGCGCTGCAAACAATTATTGATGTTGTAAAAGAATTAAAAGGTGTACCTGGACGCTTTGAAGTTGTTGATAGAGGTCAAGATTTTACTGTCATTGTTGATTATGCACATACACCAGATAGTTTAGAAAATGTATTGTTGACAACGAAACAATTTGCAAAAGGAAATGTATATTGTATTGTTGGTTGCGGTGGAGACCGAGATCGTACGAAACGACCAATTATGGCCAGTGTTGCCACTAAATATGCAACGCATGCGATCTATACATCAGATAACCCGCGCAGCGAACAGCCCAAAGCAATTCTTGATGATATGATAGAAGGTGTAAAAGGGAATAACTATGAAGTAATTGTTGATCGAAAAGAAGCGATATCTCACGCTGTTGCCGAAGCAAAAGCTGGAGATATTATTGTAATTGCAGGTAAAGGGCATGAGACATATCAAATTATCGGTACAGAAGTACATCATTTTGACGATCGTGAGGTTGCCGGTGAGGCAATTGCACAACGTTTAAGCATGAAAGAATAACAACAAGAGAGGGGGACTAAAAGTGCTTGAACAAGGATTATTAATTACAGTTGGGGTGGCATTTTTAATTTCTGTTGCGTTGTCACCAATTTTCATTCCATTTTTACGTCGTTTAAAATTTGGACAGAGCATTCGCGATGAAGGACCAAAATCACATCAAAAGAAATCGGGAACACCGACTATGGGCGGAATTGTTATTTTTATTTCAATTATGATTACGTCTATTATTATGATGTTTAAATTTCAAAAGGGTGCTGAGATGTACTTATTGCTTCTTGTTACATTTGGCTATGGTTTAATTGGATTTTTAGATGATTATATTAAAGTTGTTAAAAAAAGAAATCTTGGTTTAACATCAAAACAAAAATTAGTAGGACAATTTATTATTGCAGTAGCTTTCTTTATCATTGCAAAAGGACAAGGATTTGATACACATTTAAATATTCCAGGGACGGAAATTAAGTTTGACTTGCAGTGGGCATACTTTATTCTCGTGCTCTTTATGCTAATCGGAGCTTCAAACGCAGTTAACTTAACAGATGGTCTAGATGGATTATTAGCAGGAACGGCTGCCATTGCATTTGGTGCGTATAGTATTATTGCGTTTGCTGAGGGACAGTACACAATTGCTATTTTTTGTATGGCTGTTGTGGGAGCTGTATTAGGATTTTTAGTATTTAATGCTCATCCTGCAAAAGTATTTATGGGAGATACAGGATCTTTAGCTCTTGGTGGTGCTTTAGCTGCTGTTTCCATTTTAACAAAAACAGAATTGTTATTAGTTATCATTGGTGGGATGTTTGTTATTGAGACACTCTCTGTTATTATTCAAGTTGTCTCGTTTAAAACGCGAGGAAAGCGTGTATTTAAAATGAGTCCGCTTCATCACCACTATGAATTATGTGGTTGGTCAGAATGGCGAGTGGTTGTGACATTCTGGTCAGTAGGACTTTTATTTGCAGTGTTAGGAATTTATATCGGGGTGTGGATGTAATTGAAAACGATAATTGACTATCAAAATAAAAATATTCTTGTATTAGGTATGGCAAAAAGCGGCTATGCTGCAGCTGTCTTATTAAAGGAACTTGGAGCAAATGTGATTGTAAATGATAGCAAGCCGCTCGCTGAAAATCCGTTAGCGACAGAGTTGCAAGGGCAAGGCATAGAAGTTGTATGTGGTGGTCATCCTTTAGAATTATTAGAAAAAAATATTTCTGTTGTTGTAAAAAATCCAGGGATTCCATACTCTAATCCGTTACTTGTAGCGGCAAAAGAAAAAAATATTCCGATTGTAACAGAAGTAGAATTAGCATATCGTATTTCTGAAGCGCCCTTTATTGGGATTACAGGATCTAATGGGAAAACAACCACAACAACATTAACATTTGAAATGTTAAAAGAAGGAGAAAAACATCCTGTTATTGCTGGAAACATCGGTACGGTAGCATGTGAAGTTGCACAAGATGTAACAGAACAAGAAGTGGTTGTAACAGAACTTTCTTCCTTTCAATTAATGGGCATTGAAACGTTTCAACCGAAGATTGCGGTACTGTTAAACTTATTTGAAGCACACTTAGATTATCATGGTACGAAGGAAGAGTACGGCTTAGCAAAAGCGAATATCTTTAGAAACCAAACTGAAAATGACTTTAGCATCATTAATGCTGACGATGAAGATGTAATGGTGTTATCTGAGCAAAGTAAAGGACAAAAAGTATACTTTTCTACGACGAAAATGATTGAAGACGGCGCTTGTGTAAAAGATGGTGCTCTTTACTTCAAAGGCGAAAAAGTGATTGATATTCAAGATATCGTATTGCCGGGTAAACATAATTTAGAAAATATACTAGCTGCTATGAGCATTGCAAAGCTTATGGGAGTTGCAAATGAAGCAATTGAAGCAGTTTTAAAGCGCTTTACAGGTGTAAAGCATCGTTTAGAATATGTAACGACGATTCAAAATCGCAAGTTTTATAATGATTCGAAAGCAACAAATATGCTGGCGACAGAAAAAGCGTTGTCTGCATTTACGCAACCAGTCATTTTATTGGCTGGTGGACTAGATCGTGGGAATGAATTTGATGATTTAATTCCATACTTTGAGCATGTGAAGGCGCTATTTACATTTGGACAA
Organism: Bacillus sp. 103mf; assembly: GCF_900116295.1. Lineage (GTDB taxonomy): Bacteria > Bacillota > Bacilli > Bacillales > Bacillaceae_G > Bacillus_A > Bacillus_A bruguierae. The sequence continues at coordinate 515,446 of NZ_FPAF01000001.1, read as the reverse complement.
ACTGCACCGAAGCTTGTCAAAGCTGCGGAAAAGGCTGGAATGAAAGTAATTACATGTGTTGATAATGTGGAACAAGCAGTACAACAAGCGTTTACTTTGTCTGAAGAAGGAGATGTAATTCTCTTATCTCCTGCATGTGCGAGCTGGGATCAATTTAAAACATTTGAAGAAAGAGGAGACATGTTTATACAAGCTGTGCATAAGCTAGTATAAAGTGAAAGAATCATCAGGGGATTATTCCTACTGATGATTCTTTTATAGGTAGAATAATGTGAAATTTCTATTAGTGAGAGGATTTACCATCCGCTAATAGAAAGCCTTTACCAAATGGGTTCTTACAGGCAGTTTTTCATACATCTCTTCTTTGATATTGCACAATTTTGCGATGGAATCAGACTGCTTGCCTGAATAAATGAGACTTCGGTTGTGAAAAAAGTATGGTTAACGAAAAGCTGCATTCAAAGAGGTGATACTCATTGCGGGCAAAGAAGACGCCTGATTTTATTCTTATTATTGTAACTTTGTTACTTTTGACAGTAGGAATGGTGATGGTATACAGCGCTAGTGCTGTATGGGCTTCGTATAAAATGGGAGATTCATTCTTTTTTGCAAAGCGTCAATTGTTATTTGCTGGAATTGGTGTCGTTGCTATGTTTTTTATTATGAAGATTGATTATTGGGTGTGGCGTACATATTCCAAAGTGATTTTACTCATCTGTTTTGTTCTCCTTATTTTAGTTTTAATTCCGGGTATTGGACTGGTGCGCGGCGGGGCTCGAAGTTGGATTGGGGTAGGAGCATTCTCTATTCAGCCTTCGGAGTTTATGAAGTTTGCGATGATTATTTTTTTAGCGAAATTTTTATCGGAAAAACAAAAAATGATTACGTCTTTTAAACAAGGATTACTTCCTTCGCTTAGTTTTGTATTTGTTGCATTTGGCATGATTATGTTGCAACCAGATTTGGGAACGGGAACTGTAATGGTGGGAACTTGTATTGTTATGATTTTTGTTTCGGGAGCACGTATTTTTCATTTTGCCATGTTAGGATTAATAGGAATTGCAGGATTTGTTGGGTTGATTGCATCAGCACCATATCGAATAAAACGTATTACATCTTATTTAGATCCATGGTCAGATCCGCTTGGAAGTGGATTTCAAATTATTCAATCGTTACTTGCAATCGGACCGGGGGGGTTATTTGGTCTTGGCCTTGGACAAAGTAGACAAAAATTTCTTTACTTACCAGAGCCGCAAACAGATTTTATTTTTGCGATTCTCTCTGAAGAATTAGGTTTTATTGGTGGTTCGTTTGTGTTATTATTATTTAGTCTGTTGTTATGGCGTGGGATTCGTGTAGCGTTAGGAGCGCCAGACTTATACGGTACTTTTTTAGCAGTCGGGATTGTAGCGATGATTGCGATTCAAGTGATGATTAACATCGGCGTTGTAACTGGATTAATGCCAGTTACAGGAATTACCTTACCATTTTTAAGCTATGGTGGGTCCAGCTTGACCCTTATGTTAATGGCGGTTGGTGTGTTATTAAACATAAGTCGTCATTCTCGCTACTAAACCCTGTTTTTTATGACAGGGTTTTTCGTATGTAAAAATGGAAACTAAGTGATTGACATATGAATAGCATACAGTGAAATTTACTATCAGTAAGGTTAGTTAAATAAATCGGACTTTTATTGCCCGGCAGTAGCGGGATAATAGAGAAAGAAGTGGAGGAATAGGCAGTGCGAGTATTAGTCAGTGGTGGCGGAACAGGTGGGCACATTTACCCAGCTCTCGCGTTAATTCGAGAAATCAAAAAAATTCATCCTGAAGCAAGATTTTTATATATTGGTACAGAAAATGGTTTGGAGAGTAAAATTGTTCGCAAAGCTGGCATATCGTTTCAATCCATTGTTATTAGTGGGTTCAAGCGAAAGGTATCAATTGATAATGTGAAAACGGTGATGCGTTTTGTGAAAGGTGTACAGGATAGTAAACGGTACATACGTCGTTTTAATCCAGATGTTGTCATTGGAACAGGTGGTTATGTATGTGGTCCAGTTGTATACGCAGCAGCTAAACTGGGTATTCCAACAATTGTACACGAACAAAATAGTGTACCTGGTGTAACAAATAAATTTTTGAGTCGCTACGTAAATAAAGTAGCAGTTTGTTTTGAAGCGGCAGTAGAACATTTTCCGCAAAATAAAGTTGTGATGACGGGGAATCCTCGTGCTTCAGAAGTGATGAATCAAAATGGTATGAAAGGCAAGCGTTCTGTCAGTTTATCTCTTTCAAAAAAATCAGTGTTAATTTTTGGCGGAAGCCGAGGCGCTAGACCAATTAATGATGCGTTTTTAGAAGCAATTGAACAATTTGGTAATAAAGCTTATGAAGTATTGTACGTTACAGGTGAAGTGCATTATGATAAAGTAATGGAATTGGTGAAACAAAAAGGGAATCCACACAATGTTATCATTAAGCCGTTCATTGATAATATGCCAGAAGTACTTACTGGGGTGGATCTTGTTGTTTCGCGTGCAGGTGCCACAACGTTAGCTGAGTTGACAGCTTTAGGAAAACCAAGTATTTTAATTCCGAGTCCATATGTAACAAACAATCATCAAGAGAAAAATGCTCTTTCTGTCGTTGAGAAAGGGGCAGCGAAAATGCTTCTTGAAAAAGATTTAACAGGTGAAACGCTTCTTGGTGATATTGATGAAATTTTATTGGATACACAAAAATTACAAAATATGAAACTAGCTGCAAAACAATTAGGAATTCCGGATGCAGCAAACAAATTATTTGAAGTTATGAAAAAACTTGTAGAAAATAACGTTAGGTGAATGCCCTGCATACTACTGTAGTACGGAGATTTAATACGGGGGAGATCATCATGAAACAATTAGTAAAAGAACTTATGGAAGCACAGGTAGGGAAAGTATTAGAAAATGAACCGTTAGCTCGTTATACAACAATGAAAATCGGTGGTCCAGCAGATATTTTAGTAATTCCAAGTAGCGTGGAAGGTATAGAAAAATCGCTAGAGCTTGTGAAAAAGCATGGAACAAAATGGACCGCAATTGGTCGTGGTTCAAATCTGCTTGTATCAGATAAAGGAATTGAAGGTGTTGTCATTCGATTAGGAGAGGGTCTGGATCATTTAGAAGTGATCGGAATGAACGTTCGTGTGGGGGGAGGATATCCTCTTATCAAGCTTTCAACTTTACTAAGCCGTCAAGGACTTGCAGGATTAGAGTTTGCTAGTGGAATTCCAGGAAGTGTAGGCGGAGCCGTTTATATGAATGCAGGTGCTCATAAATCGGATATGTCTGAAATTTTGAAGAGCGCTCGTGTGATGTTTGAAGATGGAAAGATTGAATGGTTAACGAAAGAAGAACTAGAATTTTCTTATCGTACATCTGTTTTACAAAAGAAACGCCCTGGTATTGTACTAGAAGCAGAATTGCAGTTGAAAGAAGGAAATCGTGACGAAATTATTGGGATCATGCAAAAAAATAAAGATTATCGTCGTGATACACAACCTTGGAATCATCCTTGTGCAGGAAGCATTTTTAGAAACCCACTACCAAACTATGCTGGTAACCTAGTGGAAAAGGCTGGGCTACGCGGTTATCAAGTTGGTGGTGCGAAAATTTCAGAAATGCATGGAAATTTCATTGTAAATACGGGAACAGCATCAGCGCAAGATGTTCTTGATTTAATTGCTTTTGTAAAGAAGACAATAAAAGAACAGTTTGGGGTAGATATGCACACTGAAGTAGAAATCATTGGAAGATAATAGTTGTCTGTCCCGCTTTGTATCATTTATGATATAATAAGAAGAAGAACGGCATGCATAACATGCCGTTCTTTATGTTACATAGGGGGAGCGTACATGAAGAATAGTAAAGTTATTAAGTTACAAGATCGTGTACCAAAATTAAAAAATCAAAAGAAGAAAAAACAAGTAAATAAACGATTAATTTTATATGTATCGATTTTATTTTTATTGGTGCTTTTTTTAATTTATTTTCGATCTCCGCTTAGCAACATAAAGGGGATTACGGTTCATGGTAATCATTATATGACGGATGAACAAATAATGGAGCAATCAGGGATTGCATATAAAACAAGCTATTTTAGTGTTATAGTACATCAAGCGGAAGCGAAATTAAAGAAGCAAAAGGAAATTAAAAATGTCCATGTGAAGAAAGAATTTCCAAATAAAATAGTCATCAATGTTGAGGAATATGTAACAATTGGCTACATTAATAAAGAAGGGAAATTATATCCCCTTTTACAAAATGGGAAATCATTAGATGCTCTTCCAAATGGGAAATTACCAGTTGCTGCGCCGATTTTTGTTCCTTTTGAAGAAAAGAAAATGAAAGAATTGATTGCTGAACTAGAAAAGTTAACACCAGCTGTTCTTCGGTCCATTTCTGAAATTCATTACAAGCCAACAGACTTGTATGCAGATCATCTTACACTGTATATGAATGAGGGATACGAAGTAAGTACAGTTATTCAAGATTTTGCAAAACGAATGGAAGCTTACCCTCTTATTGTTAAGAACTTGTTGCCAGATAAAAAAGCAATTATCCATTTAGAGGTAGGAGCTTATACTGAATATGTTAATTAATTGATTGATAAAATCGGGGTAGAGTGGATATTTTAACTGTAAAGGGTGTTTGGTTAAGGAAAATAGAAACGTATTCTTAAAAATTATGTAATTCAGTCATATTTTCCCTTATTTTCTTTTTTAATATAATCTTAGGTGCAAGTTTCACTTTTCTAGAAGTACATCTTAGTGTAGACTTATATTTGGCGGTAATCTTTGTAGTTAGATAAGAGTGTTTCAAAATATAACAGTGATTTGCATGTAGTTATTATAAAAGTGAATAAATGCCAAATGAAAATAAGAAAAATATGGTGTTAAAAAAGGGAAACGCATAAATACGTTGAATATTTTTCTTATAGCATAGTAAAACAATGATTGTTGTTCCGTATATTGAATTTTATGGTATAAATAAAGAAGGAGGTGCCAAAGAATGAACAGCAATGAAATATATGTGAGTCTTGACATCGGTACATCCAATGTTAAAGTCATCATTGGCGAGATGGTCAATGACGCTTTAAACATTATTGGTGTTGGAAATGTAAAGTCAAATGGTTTGAAGAAGGGCTCCATTGTTGACATAGATGAGACTGTGCAATCGATTAAAAAGGCGATTGAACAAGCTGAACGCATGGTAGGAATACACATTGAACGCGTTGTTGTAGGTGTAAATGCAAATCAAGTACAGCTTCTTCCTTGTCATGGAGTAGTCGCTGTTTCAAATGAAGACCGTGAAATTGGAAACGAAGATGTGCTTCGGGTACTTGATGCAGCACAAGTTGTGTCAATTGCACCAGAACGTGAGTTTATTGACGTGGTACCTCGACAGTTTATCGTAGACGGTCTCGATGAAATTAATGATCCGCGTGGAATGATTGGCGTACGTTTAGAAATGGAAGGTACATTAATTACAGGCTCGAGAACATTGTTACATAATTTACTTCGATGTGTAGAAAAAGCGGGTCTTGAAATAATTGATATTTGCCTTCAGCCATTAGCAGCATCAGCAGTTGCTTTATCAATCGATGAAAAAAATCGTGGAGTCGCTCTTGTTGACATCGGTGGAGGCTCGACGACATTATCAATTTTCCAAGATGGAGAATTACAAACAACAAGTATATTACCGATTGGCGGAGATCATATTACAAAAGATATCGCCATCGGATTGAAAACATCAACTGAAAATGCCGACCAAATTAAACTAAAATATGGACATGCTTTTTATGATACAGCATCTGAGGAAGAAATATTTACTGTTTCAATGATGGGCAGTGATCAAACAGAGCAATATTCTCAATTAGAGCTAGCTGATATCATTGAAGCTCGTGTAGAGGAAATTCTTATGCTTGTACAAGATGAGGTACAAAAACTTGGCCTGAAACAGTTACCAGCTGGTTATGTACTTACTGGTGGTGTTGTTTCTATGTCTGGTATTCTTGACCTTGCAAATGACATTCTACATCAAAATGTTCGTATTGCAACGCCAGATTATATTGGTGTACGTGAACCACAATATACAATTGGTGTTGGACTTATTAAAAATGCATACCAAAAAGCTAAGTTACGAGGAAAGAGTATGCAGGAAAAGCAGGAAAACTATGAGTTACAGCATACACATGCACCAGTACCTGCTGCAGTGCAACAACCGGTAAAGCAAAAGCCTCGTAATAACAATGATAACAATGATAACAATGATAACAATGAACGAATGATGTCAAAAGTGAAGCGCGTATTCCGATATTTATGGGATTAGATTTGAACGCGAAAAATGAGGTTCTAGGGGGATTTCGACATGTTAGAGTTTGATACTACACAAGATCAATTAGCAAATATAAAAGTTATTGGTGTTGGCGGCGGAGGAAACAATGCTGTCAATCGTATGATTGAAAATGGCGTACAGGGCGTAGATTTTATCGCTGTAAACACAGATGCACAAGCACTAAATTTATCAAAAGCTGAAACAAGAATGCAAATCGGTGGTAAATTAACGCGCGGACTTGGTGCTGGAGCAAACCCAGAAGTAGGAAAAAAAGCTGCTGAAGAAAGTAAAGAACAGATTCAAGAAGCACTTCGCGGTGCGGATATGGTCTTTGTCACAGCTGGTATGGGCGGTGGAACTGGGACCGGGGCAGCTCCAGTTATTGCACAAATTGCAAAGGAGCTAGGGGCATTAACAGTTGGGGTTGTAACGCGCCCATTTACATTTGAGGGTCGTAAGCGTGCAACGCAAGCTACATCTGGAATTGCTGCGTTTAAAGAAAATGTAGATACGATCATTGTTATCCCGAATGATCGTATTTTAGAAATTGTGGATAAAAATACACCAATGCTTGAAGCATTCCGTGAAGCAGATAACGTATTACGTCAAGGTGTTCAAGGTATTTCTGACTTAATTGCAACGCCTGGTCTTATTAACTTAGACTTTGCAGACGTAAAAACAATTATGTCTAACAAAGGTTCTGCTTTAATGGGTATTGGTATTGGAACTGGTGAAAACCGTGCGACAGAAGCAGCAAAACGTGCGATTTCTAGTCCGTTGCTAGAAACATCTATTGATGGTGCACAAGGTGTTATTATGAACATTACAGGTGGCACGAATTTAAGTTTATATGAAGTACAAGAAGCGGCAGATATTGTAGCTTCAGCTTCAGATCCAGAAGTAAATATGATTTTCGGCTCAGTAATTAATGAAGGCTTAAAAGATGAAATTGTTGTAACAGTGATTGCAACAGGTTTTGATGATAGCATCTCAATGCAACCACCTAAGCCAATTACTCGTTCTACAGTAACTGCTACTAAAAGTGTGCAGCAACCAGTACAACCAGTTAAACAACGCGAAGTAAAGCGTGAAATAAAGCGTGAAGAGCCGGTTGGAAATGATCGTCATACAGATGTAGATGATATTGATATTCCAGCATTTTTACGTAATCGTCGCAGACGCTAAGGGAGCGTTTGTAAAGTGAAACTTTAAGCAGTGGGGAGCCCCCACTGCTTATTAGTTGAATCAATCAAGTTCTTACTGTCCATAAGTATCGAGATGAATTCTCTTATTTCATGGAAACATAAAAAAGACAATCCTCTATTATGAATAGATGGTTGTCTTTTTTATTTCCTTTATCCTGCTATTCACGGGCAGTGAAATCCCCACTGATGGAAGAATCACTTTATATTGATACCAATTCCGTTACTTACTCAAAGAAAGTGCTTTTTCAGTAGCTTATTTTTACAGAGTCTTCTTTTTCTATATGACAAATTATTCCTCAAAGTTTCAAAATAACAAAAAATCCCTTCCGTGAATTGACACACTTTTCCATTGGATATGCATTATACTAGTCTCAACTTTATAAAAAAGAGGTGAACCGTTTGATCGTTTACGCCGACATTATATGGTTATTAAATGTCTGCATTGATTTTCTTTTACTTCTATTAACAGCAATTGTTTTAAAACGGAAAGTGAAAAGATGGAGACTTGTGCTTGGCGCATGTATCGGTTCAACAATTGTTATTTTTGCATTCACTCCGTTAGCATCGTTGATGACACATCCTGTAATGAAATTAATATATTCATTTTTTATTGTTTATGCTACATTTGGCTTTATTCGTTTTCGGACATTTTTACAGAGCGTTTTAATGTTTTATTTTGTGACGTTTATGGTAGGAGGAGGCCTTGTTGGCACACATTTTTTTCTTCAAACAAATGACATGATGAATGGACTCATTTCGACAAAATCCATTTCGTATGGTGATCCTGTAAGTTGGTTGTTTGTAATAATCGGGTTTCCTATTATCTACTATTTTTCTAAAAAGAGAATTGCAGATGTAGAAGTAACAAAAATTCATTATGAGCAAATTGTGAAAGTAGATATCAAAATTGATATAAATGATATTCAACTGGATGGATTGATTGATAGTGGAAATCAATTGTATGACCCGCTTACAAAAACACCAGTTATGATTATACATGTTTCTTCTTTGGAACATGTGCTACCCAAGTGGCTAATAGAACAAGTTCAAATGAAAACAGCAATTCCTTATATACCAGATGAAGAATCAAAGTGGGCAACACGTTTGCGCTTAATTCCCTATCGAGCTGTAGGGGTTAACCAACAATTTTTATGGGCGTTTAAGCCTGACTTTGTACAAATTTATCATGAAGGTACAAAGGTTACTGTAAATAAAGTATTAATTGGTTTGAATGCACAGCAGTTATCAGCGAATGGTGAGTATCAATGTATTTTACATCCAAAAATGTTATTGTCACAAAAAATAACAATTGCTTAATACAGAAACGGAGGGATTAGATTGAAACTAAAATTTCGGTTAACTTATCTTTGGTATAAGTTATTACTAAAACTTGGAATAAAGACCGATGAAATTTACTATATTGGTGGAAGTGAAGCGTTGCCACCGCCATTAACAAAAGAAGAAGAAGAAATTTTGTTGCAAAAACTACCAAAAGGGGATGAAACAGCAAGGTCACTTTTAATAGAACGCAATTTACGTCTTGTTGTATACATTGCCAGAAAGTTTGAAAATACAGGAATTAATATTGAGGATCTTATTAGTATTGGAACCATTGGTTTAATTAAAGCGGTTAATACATTTAATCCAGAAAAAAAAATTAAACTTGCAACGTATGCTTCAAGGTGTATTGAGAATGAAATATTGATGCATTTGCGGAGAAATAATAAAAATCGTTCAGAAGTGTCATTTGATGAGCCTCTTAATATTGATTGGGATGGAAATGAACTATTGTTATCAGATGTTTTAGGAACAGATGAGGACATTATTACAAAGGATTTGGAAGCAACTGTTGACCGCCATTTACTTATGAAGGCATTGCATCAATTAAATGATCGAGAGAAGCAGATTATGGAACTTCGTTTTGGGTTAGATGGTGGAGAAGAAAAAACACAAAAGGACGTTGCAGATATGCTTGGGATTTCCCAGTCTTATATTTCACGTTTAGAAAAACGGATTATTAAAAGGCTTCGTAAAGAATTTAATAAAATGGTATGAGATGAGGCTAAACGGCCGATTGTCTCGTTATAAAGAATGTAAGTTTCATTTGATAAAGTGAGATAAATAAATATATGCATAAAATTCCCTCCAAAGGAGATACTTTACACTGTACAGCAACTCCCGATAGGAGGGAACACTTTGACGAGAAACAAAGTAGAAATTTGCGGTGTTGATACATCTAAACTTCCAGTACTAAAAAACGAAGAAATGCGACGGCTATTTCGAGAAATGCAAAGCGGTGATATAAGCGCAAGGGAGAAACTAGTAAACGGAAACTTACGTCTTGTACTAAGCGTCATCCAAAGATTTAACAACAGAGGGGAGTTTGTTGATGATTTATTTCAAGTTGGCTGCATTGGACTTATGAAATCCATTGATAATTTTGACTTAAGCCAAAATGTTAAATTTTCAACATATGCTGTACCGATGATTATCGGGGAGATTCGAAGATATTTACGTGATAATAATCCAATACGAGTATCACGTTCCTTGCGAGATATTGCTTATAAAGCATTGCAAGTACGCGAAAAACTTATTGCTGAAAATTCGAAGGAGCCAACAGCAATGGATATAGCAAAAGTACTTGATGTGACGCACGAAGAAATTGTGTTTGCCCTCGATGCAATTCAAGATCCAGTTTCATTATTCGAGCCAATATACAATGATGGTGGGGATCCAATTTTTGTTATGGATCAGTTAAGTGATGATAAACAAAGGGACGAACAATGGGTCGAAGAGCTAGCATTAAAAGAAGGAATGAAGCGATTAAATGAACGAGAAAAGATGATTATTCGCAAGCGTTTCTTTCAAGGGAAAACACAAATGGAAGTGGCTGAGGAAATTGGGATTTCTCAAGCGCAAGTGTCACGTCTTGAAAAATCAGCAATTAAACAAATGAATAAAACAATTCAAGGCTAAGGTCTCATCATTTATGATGAGACCTTTTATAGTTTTGAGGGGAAATTCTGTTCATAGGAAAGATGGCGTATTCATATAATGGCTATAAAGAAAAAGTTTTGTACGTGAAGGGACATATTCTCTACTAATGAAGGCGCATTAACGGTCCGCATCTCAAGATTGAGAGAGAAGCGAAGAAGATAGGTGGGGGATAACTGCCCGTAAAATCCCGATTGGTGAGGGCTTTCCATCAGTGGGGGATGAAAAAAACCCCACTGATGGAAGTTTCACTTTATTTTTTACTTGAGGTGAAATTGCGATTGTCAGTTAAGTATGAGGCAAAGGAGAGGGTTGCAATGATACGCATTTCAGAATTTCAAATGAAAGATGTTGTCAATGTGTCAGATGGAAAGAAACTTGGAAACATTGGAGATATTGATATTGATATGAGGACAGGGAAAATTCAGGCAGTTATTATTACAAAACAAGGGAAGATGTTGGGGTTATTTGGAAAAGAAGAAGAATCTGTAATTCCTTGGAAACAAATTGTAAAAATAGGAGAGGATGTTATTTTAGTTCGAGCAGATCATGTTCCTACAGTTACAGAAACATTACAAACACCAACAACTTTTTGAAAAATATTACAAGTTTCTCTTTTTTTTTATGTTGTCATTATGGAAAAATAAAAGTATGGTAAAATAGACAGGAAGTACCATACTTTTTATGTTATTTTATTATAAGGAGCCTTTTTATGAGAGAACCATTTACATATAAGGACGGTATGTTACATTTACATATGTGGGAAGAACTTGGACCCATTATAGCTGGATTTACCACAAAAGAAGGTGGAGTGAGTACTGGGCCGTTTTATACAATGAATCTGGGGCTACATGTTCATGACAAAGTGGAAGATGTTCATGAAAATCGACGTCTTTTAGCAGAAAAATTACACGTTCCATTAGAGACCTGGATTTGTTCTGAACAGGTTCATGATCATCATGTTGCAAAAGTGGGCAAACAAGAGAGAGGAAAAGGTGTCTTTTCCTATGAAGACGGTATCCCGAATACTGATGGCATATATACGAAAGATACAGATGTGCTATTAACATCTTGCTATGCGGATTGTGTACCACTCTATTTTTATGCGCCATCTTATAGAATGATTGGACTTGCACATGCTGGCTGGAAAGGAACTGTAAAAGGAATTGCGAGTGAAATGATCGGTAAGTGGAAAGATGAAGGTATACCGCTTGGTGATATACATGTTGCTATTGGTCCGTCTATTGGCGCGTGTTGTTATGTTGTGGATGAACGTGTATTGTCTGCCGCTAAACAAGTGCTTCATAGTTCCGTTCCATATGACATGGTTTCTGATGGACAATATGCAATAGATTTAAAAGAAATAAATCGGTTGCTATGTTTACAAGCCGGGATTAAAGAAGAGCAGATTGCCATGTCATCTCTTTGTACAAGCTGTGAAACGCAATTATTTTTCTCACATCGACGCGACCATGGGAAGACGGGAAGAATGCTTAGTTTTATTGGTTTTAAGGAGGATGAAAAGCAGTGACAGTACAAGGGAATTTAACATATGTTAGGCAAGAAGTTGAAAGAGCATGTAGGCGAGTGAATAGATCTATAGACGAAATTACACTTGTTGCTGTTACAAAAACAGTAGGGATTGAAAAAACAAATGAAGTGCTACAAGCGGGGCTTGTACATCTTGGAGAAAATCGCAATGAAGGTCTTTTACAGAAGTATGAGTATTTTGGAAACAAAGCGACGTGGCACTTTATCGGTTCATTGCAATCTAGAAAAGTAAAAGAGATTGTAAATGAGATTGATTATTTGCATTCACTTGATCGTCTTTCACTTGCAAAAGAAATTCAAAAACGAGCAATGAAACCGATTCGTTGCTTTGTTCAGATAAAAACCTCAGCAGAAGAGTCTAAACAAGGGCTAAACATAGAGGAGACGGTTGAGTTTATTTGCAACTTACAACAATTTGATAAAATTGAAGTTGTCGGACTGATGACAATGGCACCTTACACAGACGATGAAATGCAAATTCGTAGCTGTTTTCAAATGTTGCGTAAACTGCAAAAACAAGTACAAGATTTAAACCTATCGCATGCTCCGTGTACGGAGTTATCAATGGGAATGTCGAATGATTATACAATTGCAATTGAAGAGGGCGCTACATTTATTCGTTTGGGAACGATTTTAGTGGGAAAAGAATAGAGGGAAGGAGAGTTTGATTATGAGTTGGTCAAAAGTAAAGTATTTCTTTTTTGACACACCAGAAGAGCGAGAAGCACACTATGCTTACGAAAAGGAGCAAAATGAAATGAAAAAACAACAGGAACCAGAGTCGGATATTCCTCTTGCAAAGGTACAACCGAAACAAAACGTAGTAAGCATTGAAACAGCGAAACAACCTTCGAAAGTTGTTTTATTAGAGCCTCGTACGTACTCAGAAGCACAGGGGATTGCTGATCATTTGAAAGGTCGTCGTGCAGTTGTAATTAATTTACAACGTATGTCTACAGATCAAGCGCTGCGTATTGTTGACTTTTTAAGTGGAACTGTATATGCGATAGGCGGAGATATTCAAAAATTAAGTCCCAAAACATTTATATGTACGCCGGATAATGTAGATATTGTTGGAGCAATTTCTGAATTGTTTGGTGAAGAAGAAGAGACAAATATAAAAAGGTGGTAGTGCGCTATGACGCTGGTTTTACAAATTTTGCTTTATCTATTCGAGTTATATTCATATGCGCTTATTATTTATATCCTTTTGACTTGGGTTCCAGGAGCAAGAGAGTCGACATTTGGTGATTTTCTTGCCCGTATTTGTGAGCCGTATTTAGAACCGTTCCGGAGGTTTATTCCACCACTTGGTGTAATTGATATTTCTCCAATCGTGGCGATTCTTGTACTACGTTTTGCAAGTTCAGGATTAGTACGTATATTCGAAGTATTTTTAAGGTAATCAAGTATAGATGAGCATTTATGAACATTTTAGACCTGAAGAAACAGTTTTCGTTGATAAAATATTAGAATGGAAGCATGCAGCAGAAGAATACCATCAAGTGAAACTTACTGATTTTCTTGACCCGCGAGAACAACAGATTGTTTCTATGATTGTTGGACATCAAGGAGATGCTGCCTTTCAGTTATACGGGGCTGCTCCGAGTGCAGAAAGAAAACGAGCGTTAATTTATCCCAATTATCTTATGCCGAATGCAGAAGAGTTTCAAATAGAAATATTAGAAATTGACTATCCTTCTAAATTTTATACGCTGGAGCATCGTCAAATATTAGGAGCATTTATGTCTCTTGGTTTAAAGCGAGAGAAATGCGGAGATATTTGGCCCCAGAACGATCGTGCCCAAATTGTAGTTGCAAAAGAAGTTGTATCGTATATAGAAATGAATTTACAATCGATTGGAAAAACAAAAGTATCTTTATCACCTGTGTCAATTGATCATGCATTACATATACAAGATCAGTGGGATGAAAAGTCAGGGACTGTCTCGTCGCTTCGATTAGATGTACTACTAGCAGAAATGTTCCATCTATCTCGGCAAAAGATACAGCCGTTCATTAAAAATGGTCTTGTGAAAGTGAACTGGAAAGTAGTTGAGCAATCTGCTTATGAATGCTTTCCGGGAGATGTATTTTCTATAAGAGGTCATGGTAGAAGTAAATTACTCACTGTTGAGGGAAAAACAAAGCGCGATAAATGGAGAATTTTGTATGGTATTTTAAAATGATTTCTTTTTTTAGAAGGAAAATCTCCTATTTTGTCGAAGAAAAGATATAATTAAAAAGGAAAATTTAGATAACCTACTTGGAGGTGGCGTTTGTGCCGTTAACACCGTTAGATATTCATAATAAAGAATTTAGTCGCGGCTTTCGTGGCTATGATGAGGATCAAGTAAATGAATTTCTTGATCAAGTCATTAAAGATTATGAATTAGTAATTCGTGAGAAAAAAGCATTAGAAGAAAAGGTTGCACAACTAGAAGGGAAATTAGAACATTTCTCCAATATTGAAGATACATTAAATAAATCTATCGTTGTAGCACAAGAAGCGGCAGAAGAAGTAAAGCGTAATGCACAAAAAGAAGCAAAGTTAATTGTGCGTGAAGCAGAAAAAAATGCGGACCGTATTGTTAACGAAGCGTTAGTAAAATCAAGAAAAGTTGCATTTGACATTGAAGAATTGAAAAAGCAAGCAAAGGTGTTCCGTACACGTTTCCGCATGCTATTAGAAGCGCAGCTTGAGATGTTAAACAATGATGATTGGGACAAGCTAATTGAGTTAGAAGAAGAAGTAGATGAGCTTCTTAAGAAAGAAGAGACAGTGTAAGCTTGACGTTTTTCTCATTATTACATATAATTCTATACAACATAATTTTTTAGAAAAACGAAGATAGGGATAAGTACTTTTTTCATACCTTATATAGCGAACTGAGGACGGTGGAAGCTCAGGATAAGGAGAGAATGGGAATATCACCCTGGAGTTCCTCGCTGAACAACAAAGTAAGCAGAGGCGTGTATTCGCGTTAAGAATATAAAGAGGATTGCTACATATAGCAGTCTACTAGGGTGGTACCGCGGGAGACCTTCTCGTCCCTTTTTTGGGATGAGAAGGTCTCTTTTTTATTCCATTTATTTAGAAAAATGTCTTTCTGTTATATATTCAAGGAGGAATCAAGTATGGAGTACAAGGATACATTATTAATGCCAAAAACAGAATTTCCAATGCGTGGAAATCTACCGAAGCGTGAGCCTGTAATGCAAGAGAAATGGGCTGAAATGAACATTTATGAAAAAGTACAAGAACGTACAAAAGGACGTCCGCTATTTGTACTACATGATGGACCGCCATATGCGAACGGCGACATTCATATGGGACATGCGTTAAATAAAGTATTAAAAGATTTTATTGTTCGTTACAAATCGATGACGGGATACTGTGCGCCATATGTACCAGGTTGGGATACACATGGATTACCAATTGAGCAAGCTTTAACAAATAAAGGTGTTAAACGTAAAGAAATGACAGTTGCTGAATTCCGTAAACTTTGTGAAGAATACGCATATGAACAAGTAAGCCGTCAGCGCGAGCAATTTAAACGTTTAGGTGTACGCGGTGATTGGGATAATCCATACATTACATTAAAGCCAGCATATGAAGCACAGCAAATTAAAGTATTTGGTGAAATGGCGAAAAAGGGTTATATCTATAAAGGACAAAAACCGGTGTACTGGTCTCCAACGAGTGAATCTGCATTAGCAGAAGCAGAAATTGAATATAAAGATAAAAAATCTGCATCTATTTATGTAGCATTCCCTGTAAAAGATGGAAAGAATGTTTTAGAAGGCGACGAAAAATTCATTATTTGGACAACGACACCTTGGACGTTGCCAGCTAACTTAGGTATTTCTGTTCATCCAGAACTTGAATACAGCATTGTAAAAGTAGCAGATGCGAAGTATATCATTGCTTCTGAGTTATTTGAAACAGTTGCCAAAACATTAGAGTGGGAAAATACTGAAGTTGTGAAAACAGTAAAAGGTAGCGAACTTGAGTATACAACGGCGAAACATCCATTCTATGATCGTGATTCTCTTGTTATGCTTGGTGAGCATGTTACAACAGATGCTGGTACAGGCTGTGTACATACAGCACCTGGACACGGGGAAGATGACTTCCTTGTTGGAAAGCAATACGGTTTAGAGGTTCTTTGTCCAGTTGATGATAAAGGTGTATTAACAAGCGAAGCACCTGGATTTGAAGGATTATTCTACGATAAAGCAAATAAACCAATTACAGAAAAATTAGAAGAGGTTGGTGCGTTATTAAAATTAACATTTATTACGCATTCTTATCCACATGATTGGAGAACGAAACAACCAATTATTTTCCGTGCAACAGCACAGTGGTTTGCATCTATTGAAGCGTTCCGCACAGAATTATTACAAGCAGTAGAGGAAACAAAATGGGTGCCAGCTTGGGGTGAAACACGTCTTCATAACATGGTTCGTGACCGCGGTGACTGGTGTATTTCTCGTCAACGTGCATGGGGTGTGCCGATTCCTGTATTCTATGCAGAAAATGGTGATCCGATTATTACAGACGAAACAATTAACCATGTAGCAGCGCTATTCCGTGAATATGGTTCGAACATATGGTTTGAACGTGAAGCGAAAGACTTATTACCAGAAGGGTTTACACATCCATCTAGCCCAAATGGCGAATTCCGAAAAGAAACAGACATTATGGATGTATGGTTTGATTCTGGTTCTTCTCATCAAGCTGTATTAGAAGAGCGTGATGATTTGCAACGTCCGGCTGATTTATATTTAGAAGGATCTGACCAATATCGTGGTTGGTTTAACTCTTCATTATCAACAGCAGTTGCGGTAACAGGTAAAGCACCATATAAAGGTGTTTTAAGTCACGGCTTCGTACTAGATGGTGAAGGGCGTAAAATGAGTAAGTCTATTGGAAACATTGTTGTACCGAAGAAGATTATGGACCAATTAGGCGGCGATATTTTACGTTTATGGGTATCCTCAGTTGATTATCAATCTGATGTACGTATTTCTGATGATATCTTAAAACAAGTAGCAGAAGTATATCGTAAAATTCGTAATACATTTCGTTTCTTATTAGGAAACCTAGCTGATTTTGAACCAAGCAAAGATGCGGTATCTGCTGCAGAACTTCGTGAAGTTGACCGCTACATGTTAGTGAAATTAAATGACTTAATTACAAAAGTAAAAGATGCTTATGAGACGTATGAATTCGCTGCTGTATATCATGCGATTCATAACTTCTGTACAATTGATTTAAGTTCATTCTATTTAGATTTTGCAAAAGATATTTTATATATCGAAGCAGAAAATAATCACGATCGCCGTGCAATTCAAACGGTATTATATGATGTACTTGTTGCATTAACAAAACTTGTAACGCCAATTTTACCGCATACAGCAGATGAAGTATGGCCATATATCCCTGGCGCTGTAGAAGAGAGCGTCCAATTAACTGATATGCCAGAAGCTGTAGAAGTAGAAGATGCTGAAAAATTAAAAGTAAAATGGGATGCATTTATGACACTTCGCGATGATGTATTAAAAGCGTTAGAGGATGCACGTAATGCAAAAGTAATTGGTAAGTCATTAAATGCAAGTATCACACTTTATCCAACAGCAGAAATGAAAGAATTATTACAATCTATTACAGAAGATGTGAAACAATTATTTATCGTTTCTGAGTACCATCTTGGTGGAACAATGGAAGAAGCGCCAGCTGATGCGCCGAAATATGAACATACAGCTGTTGTTGTAACGCAAGCAACTGGTGAAACGTGTGAACGCTGCTGGGTTGTCTCTGAAACAGTAGGAAGTAATGCGGACCATCTAACATTATGTAAGCGTTGCGGAGAAGTTGTAACAGAACATTATGTAAAATAATGAGATGAGAGAAATCGACTGTAAACAAGGCAGTCGATTTTTTCTTCCTTCGAAGGAAAAATGTGTGTGCAGTAATCGTTTGCTTTTCGGATAAACTAACGATACATTCCAGCCGGGAGGGACGCGCTTGTGACTGACACATACATGGAAATCCAAGAAGAGTTACAATTAATGCAGCGGGAATTACAGCAGCGATTAGCAAAAGAAGAGTTGTATGCGTATGAGGTAGAATTTGGACAGGAATTGCTAGCTATGGCCAAAACAGATGTGAAAAATAAATTATTATTGCATGATATAAGAGAAGATTTAAAAGATGTAGAGCGAGCACTTTGGAAAATAGAAATAGGCATGTATGGAATTTGTGAGGAAACCGGACAAAGAATGACACTTAGGCAATTAAAAAGCATGCCAACAGCACGTACAGTTCATGAATGTTTCTATGAAAAAGTAAAAACAATTTAAAGACAACAATATTATATTACCTAATTCAATTTATTTTATGCTCCCATGCGATGCTTCATTGTGAAAACATAGCAGCTATGCTAAAATTTTGAGGTACACTGTCATTGTGGGGGAAATGAAAATGATATATTATTTAATAGCATTATTCGTGATTGCCATTGATCAAGTATCAAAATGGATTATCGTAAAGGAAATGGAATTAGGTGAGAGCATTCCAATTATTGATAATGTGCTGTATATAACGTCTCACCGCAATCGCGGAGCTGCATGGGGCATTTTAGAAAATAAAATGTGGTTTTTCTATGTTATCACCGTTATCTTTGTTATTTTTATTCTGTTTTATATGAAAAAATACACAAAGACAGACAAGCTTCTCGGCATTTCGCTTGGGCTTATTTTAGGCGGAGCCATTGGTAATTTTATTGATCGTGTAGTACGAAAAGAAGTTGTTGATTTTATTCATACGTATATTTTTTCATACAACTTCCCGGTATTTAACATTGCAGACTCGGCGCTATGTGTTGGGGTTGCATTAATTATTATTCAAACATTATTAGAAGGAAAGAACACAAAGGAGTAAATAATGAGCGAAGTAGTACAAGTAACAGTTATAGAAGAGCAAAAGAATGAACGGATTGACAAATTTGTTGCTGGGGTGAACAATGAATGGTCTCGTTCACAAGTACAGCAATGGATTAAAGATGGTGTTGTAACGGTAAATGGTAAAGACGTTAAAGGGAATTATAAAGTAAAAACAAATGATGAAATTACAGTTACCATTCCAGAACCGGAGTCATTAGATATTCTTCCAGAAGATATGAATTTAGAGATCTACTATGAAGATAGTGATGTGCTTGTTGTAAACAAGCCACGTGGCATGGTTGTACACCCAGCACCAGGGCATACGAGCGGTACGTTAGTGAACGGCTTAATGTATCACTGTAAAGATTTATCAGGTATTAACGGCGTAATGCGCCCAGGGATTGTGCATCGCATTGATAAAGATACATCTGGGTTATTGATGGTGGCAAAAAACGATATGGCACATGAGGCACTTGTCAATCAGCTTGTAGAGAAAACGGTAACGAGACGTTATCAAGCGATTGTTCACGGTGTTATCCCGCATGACAAAGGAACAATTGATGCTCCAATTGGTCGTGATAAACAAGATCGTCAAAGTATGACCGTTGATGAAAAGGGAAAACATGCTGTGACTCATTTCCGTGTACTAGAACGTTTTAATAATTTCACTCATGTGGAGTGTCAATTAGAAACAGGCCGCACGCATCAAATTCGTGTACATATGAAATATATTGGATATCCACTTGCAGGTGACCCAAAATATGGTCCAAAGAAAACATTTGATATAAATGGTCAAGCACTGCATGCAGGTATTTTGGGTTTCATTCACCCGCGCACAGGTGAATATTTAGAATTTGAAGCACCAGTTCCACAACTCTTTACAGATCTTCTAAATGATTTACGAAAATAATATTGACAATCGTTATAAAAACTGACATAATAACAGCAGTTGAATAAGTCCTTTAACACAACCCCGTGAGGTTGAGAAGGTAACGGTTTGAAATAAGTAGGGTATTTATACCCTTTTTCAGAAAACCCTCTCGCACACGACGAGAGGTTTTTTTATACCATTCCTCTCACGCAAGAAAAAAGCCTGGAGGTGAAGAACATGAATGAAAAAGCAGTGGTACTAGATGATCAAATGATTCGCCGCGCTTTAACACGTATTAGTCATGAAATTGTGGAACGCAATAAGGGTGTTGAAAATTGTGTTCTAGTTGGGATTAAAACACGCGGTATTTTCATTGCACAGCGCTTAGCAGAACGAATTGGTCAAATTGAAGGAAAAGAAATAGCTGTCGGTGAATTAGACATTACATTATATCGTGATGATTTGACTTTGCAATCTAAAAACAAAGAACCGCTTGTAAAAGGTTCAGACATTCCTGTTGACATCACAAATAAAAAAGTTATTCTTGTTGATGACGTATTATATACGGGAAGAACAGTGCGAGCTGCTATGGATGCATTAATGGACATCGGTAGACCATCACAAATTCAGCTAGCTGTTCTTGTAGATAGAGGTCACCGTGAACTGCCAATTCGCGCTGATTATGTAGGGAAAAATATTCCAACATCAAGCGAAGAACGTATTGAAGTAGACCTTCAAGAAACAGATAAACAAGATCGAGTAAGCATATACGAAAAATAAAGCCCTTTTAAATGTAGTCCTGTGAGGCTGCCAAAGGGTCTTGACTTTCATATGTCTAATTTGACATACGTAAGTATAGGACTCTTTGTGCATAGGCGCAAAGAGTTTTTTTATTGTAAGTTTCCAACATTGGAGGAGGAGATAACAATGGAACAAAAGCCAGTGTTAGACATTCATGAAGTACCGAAACCAGGGAAATGGTTATTGTTAAGTATACAACATTTATTCGCAATGTTTGGGGCAACGGTGCTTGTTCCATTCTTAACAGGATTAAGTCCAGCAGTTGCTTTAATTTCAAGTGGATTAGGAACGCTAGCATTCTTGCTTGTGACGAAAGGACAAGTGCCTGCTTACCTCGGATCATCGTTTGCATTCATTGCACCGATTATTACAGCAAAAGCAGCAGGTGGCCCAGGAGCAGCTATGCTCGGCGGAATGCTAGCCGGTCTTGTCTACATGTTAATCGCACTTGGAATTAAAAAGTCTGGATCAAACTGGATTATGAATCTCTTACCTCCAATTGTAGTTGGTCCAGTTGTTATGGTAATTGGACTTGGGCTTGCACATACAGCGGTAAATATGGCAATGAATAATGCAGATGGAAAATATAGCTTTACACACTTTTCCGTTGCACTCGTAACATTAGCAATTACAATCATCTGCTCGATTTTTGGAAGAGGCTTCCTTAGCATCATACCAGTTTTAATTGGAATTATAGGTGGTTATATCTTTGCTTACTTCCAAGGCTTAGTCGATTTGAAACCAGTGGTAGAAGCAAAGTGGTTCGAAGTACCGGACTTCGTAGTACCATTTGTCACATATACACCGGAGTTCTCGTGGAAAATCGTACTAGTAATGGTACCAGTTGCAGTCGTAACAATTTCAGAACATATCGGACATCAAATTGTACTTGGAAATGTTGTAAATAGAGACTTGATTGAAAAACCAGGTTTGCATCGCTCTATTATGGGAGACGGCATTGCGACATTTATCGCGTCCACAATTGGAGGACCACCAAATACAACGTATGGTGAAAATATTGGGGTACTTGCGATCACTAGAGCATACAGCGTGTACTTGTTTGTCGGATCAGCAATATTTGCAATTATCTTCGGATTTATTGGGAAAATCTCAGCACTTATCCATTCGATTCCAACGCCGGTAATGGGCGGTGTATCAATCTTGCTCTTCGGTGTTATTGCATCAAGCGGTTTACGTATGTTAGTAGATGAGAAAATAGATTTTGGAGATAAACGTAATCTAATGATTGCATCTGTTATACTAGTCATTGGCATCGGCGGTGCAGTGCTTCATATTGGTCAGTCTTTTCAGATGGAAGGTATGGCTCTTGCGGCAATGGTGGGAGTACTGTTAAATCTAGTTTTACCTGAAATAAAAACGAAAAAACAATCAAAGCAAATTGCTTCATAAAGACAGCCTTTTAATTCAGTCCTGTGAGACGGAAAAGGGTGTGTAGTTTGTTACACCCTAGTCTCACACGGCTAGGGTATTTTTATGCAAAAAATATTATATAAATTCAAAAGTGTTATCATAAAAATCAGAAAGATGAGGGATGACAATGAACCATTTGTTAACGATGAGTGAGTTATCGGAGCAGGAGATTTCAGAAATCCTAAAAGATGCAGAAGATTTCGCGAACGGAAAGAATATAAAAGCGACAGAGCAAACATTTGTTGCAAACTTATTCTTTGAGAATAGCACGAGAACACGTTTTAGCTTTGAAGTAGCAGAAAAGCGTTTAGGACTTGATGTTCTCAACTTTTCAGCAGAATCTTCTAGCGTACAAAAAGGAGAAACATTGTACGATACGGTAAAAACACTAGAATCGATAGGAACAAGAGCTGTTGTCATCCGCCACGAACAAGATCGTTATTTCGACGAGCTTAGAGAACAAGTAAATATTCCAATCTTAAATGCAGGTGATGGATGTGGAAATCATCCAACGCAATGTTTGCTTGATCTACTAACGATAAAACAAGAATTTGGAACATTTGAAGGACTGAAAGTGGCAATTGTTGGAGATATCAGTCATAGCCGAGTAGCACGTTCAAATGCAGAGGCGTTAACGAAATTAGGAGCAACCGTTTGTTTTGCAAGTCCAGAAGAATGGAAAGACGAAACGAACACATTTGGAACGTACAAAGCATTAGATGAACTAGTTCCAGAAGTGGATGTAATGATGTTACTACGCGTGCAGCATGAGCGTCATAATCATTATGAAACAGACATTATGAAAGAGTATCATGAAGAGCACGGTTTAACGATCGAACGTGAGAAACGCATGAAGCCAGGTAGCATTATTATGCACCCAGCACCTGTGAACCGTGATGTAGAAATTGCGAGTGAGCTTGTCGAGTGTGAGCGTTCACGCATCTTTAAACAGATGGAAAACGGTGTTTATGTAAGAATGGCTGTATTAAAACGCGCACTACCAAATGTATTAGGAGGAATGAAACATGAATTATTTGTTTAAAAATGGTCGCTATGTAAATGAAGAGGGAAATATCGTCACAACAGACCTTCTCGTACAAGATGGTAAAATTGCGAAAGTAGCAGAAAGCATCACTGCTGAAAATGTAGAAGTAATTGATGTAACCGGAAAATTAATTGCACCTGGGTTAATTGATGTACACGTACACCTTCGCGAACCAGGTGGTGAACATAAAGAAACGATTGAAACAGGAACACTTGCAGCAGCAAAAGGTGGATTTACAACAATTTGTGCAATGCCAAATACGCGCCCTGTACCAGATAGTAAAGAACATATGGAAGATTTGCAAAAACGAATTCAAGAAAAAGCACATGTAAATGTACTGCCATATGGCGCTATTACAGTACGCCAAGCAGGTTCCGAAATGACAGACTTTGAAACATTAAAAGAACTTGGTGCATTCGCGTTTACTGATGATGGAGTAGGAGTACAAGATGCAAGTATGATGCTGGCAGCAATGAAGCGTGCAGCAAAATTAAATATGGCAGTTGTTGCACACTGTGAAGAAAATACGTTAATTAATAAAGGGTGTGTACACGAAGGGAAGTTTTCTGAGAAACACGGATTAAACGGTATCCCATCAGTATGTGAATCTGTACATATTGCCCGGGACATATTACTTGCGGAAGCGGCGGATTGCCACTATCACGTATGTCACGTAAGTACAAAAGGATCTGTACGAGTGATTCGTGATGCAAAACGTGCTGGAATTAAAGTAACAGCAGAAGTAACACCGCATCACTTAGTATTATGTGAAGATGATATCCCATCAGCTGATCCAAACTTTAAAATGAATCCACCACTTCGTGGAAAAGAGGATCAAGAAGCATTAATTGAAGGATTATTAGATGGAACAATCGATATAATCGCAACAGATCATGCACCGCATGCAGCGGAAGAAAAAGCACAAGGTATTGAAAGAGCTCCATTTGGAATTACTGGTTTTGAAACAGCATTCTCACTACTATATACAAACCTTGTGAAAAAAGGAATTATCACATTAGAACAGTTAATTCAATTCTTAACAGAAAAACCAGCTGACACATTTGGTTTAGAAGCAGGCCGACTGAAAGAAGGAAGAGCGGCTGATATTACAATTATCGATTTAGAACAAGAAGAAAAGATTGATCCAGCAACATTCTTATCAAAAGGAAAAAATACGCCATTTACGGGCTGGAAATGTCAAGGATGGCCGATGATGACATTAGTTGGCGGTAAGATCGCATGGCAAAAGGAGAGTGCATTAGTATGAAAAGACAGCTTATCTTAGAAGATGGAACAATTTTAATTGGAAAAGGTTTCGGCGGAGAAATTGAAAAATCAGGTGAAGTGGTATTCACAACAGGAATGACAGGATACCAAGAGACTTTATCTGATCCATCTTACTGCGGTCAAATCGTAACATTTACGTATCCGTTAATTGGAAACTACGGTATTAACCGTGACGATTTTGAATCTATTCAACCATCTGTACACGGATTAATTGTAAATGAAATATGCGATCATCCATCTAACTTCCGTAATGAGTTAACATTAGACCAATATTTAAAAGAAAGAAATATTCCAGGTTTAGCTGGTATTGATACACGAAAACTAACACGAAAAATTCGTCAATACGGAACACTACGCGGACGTCTTTGTAACATGGATGCAGATGTAGAGTATGTTGTAAGTCAATTAAAAGCAACAGTATTTACTGATCATGTAAAACGTGTGTCTACAAAAGATCCGTACCCAAGCCCAGGACGCGGTTACCGTGTTGTACTTGTTGACTTTGGTATGAAGCACGGAATTTTACGTGAGCTAAATAAGCGTGATTGTGACGTAATCGTTGTACCATATAACACAACGGCAGAAGAAATTTTACGATTAAATCCAGACGGTATCATGTTAAGTAACGGACCTGGGGATCCAAAAGATGTACCAGAAGCAATTGAAATGATTAAAGGAATCCTTGGAAAAGTACCATTGTTTGGAATTTGTCTTGGACATCAATTATTTGCACTAGCATCTGGTGCAAATACAATCAAATTAAAATTTGGTCACCGTGGTTTAAATCATCCTGTAAAACATCTTGAAACTGGAAAAGTTGCCATTACATCTCAAAACCACGGATATGCAGTAGAAGAAGAGTCCGTAGTAAATACCGATCTTGAAATTACACATGTTGCATTAAATGATGGTACAGTAGAAGGTCTTCGCCATACGAAGTTCCCAGCATTTACAGTGCAATATCATCCAGAAGCATCAGCAGGACCAGAAGATGCAAACAACTTATTTGAAGACTTCTTAACAATGATTGAAAACTTTAAGAAAGAAGGGGAAGAGTTATGCCAAAACGCCTAGACATTAACACAATTTTAGTAATCGGATCAGGACCTATTGTAATCGGGCAAGCAGCGGAGTTTGACTACTCTGGAACGCAAGCTTGTCAATCTCTTAAAGAAGAAGGTTACAAAGTAATTCTTGTAAACTCTAACCCAGCAACAATTATGACTGATACTGCAACAGCAGATAAAGTATACATTGAACCATTAACATTAGAATTTGTAAGCCGCATTATTCGTAAAGAGCGCCCAGATGCAATCTTGCCAACACTTGGCGGACAAACAGGACTAAACATGGCTGTTGAACTTGCAAAATCAGGTGTACTTGAAGAGTGCGGAGTTGAAATTTTAGGAACGAAATTATCAGCAATTGAGCAAGCGGAAGATCGCGATTTATTCCGTACATTAATGCAAGACTTAAACGAACCAGTACCACCAAGTGAAATTATTCATACGCTTGATGAAGCATATGAATTTGTAAAAGAAATTGGCTATCCAGTAATTGTTCGCCCTGCATTTACGCTAGGCGGAACTGGCGGTGGTATTTGCCATAATGAAGAAGAGTTAATTGAAACTGTAACAAGCGGTCTAAAACATAGCCCAGTAACACAATGTCTATTAGAAAAAAGTATCGCTGGTTTTAAAGAGATTGAATATGAAGTAATGCGTGATGCAAACGATAATGCCATTGTAGTATGTAATATGGAAAACATTGACCCAGTTGGTGTGCATACAGGGGATTCGATCGTTATAGCGCCGAGCCAAACATTAAGTGACCGCGAATATCAAATGTTACGTAATACTTCATTAAGAATTATTCGTGCACTTGGAATTGAAGGTGGATGTAACGTTCAGCTTGCACTTGATCCGCATAGTTTCCAATACTATGTAATCGAAGTAAATCCACGTGTAAGTCGTTCATCTGCATTAGCATCAAAAGCAACAGGATATCCAATTGCAAAATTGGCAGCGAAAATTGCAGTCGGCTTAACGCTTGATGAGATTGTAAACCCGGTTACACAAAAAACATATGCATGTTTCGAACCAGCATTAGACTATGTTGTTTCTAAAATTCCACGCTGGCCATTTGATAAATTTGAATCAGCAAACAGAACGCTTGGTACACAAATGAAAGCGACTGGGGAAGTCATGTCAATCGGTCGTAATTTAGAAGAATCGCTATTAAAAGCGGTTCGTTCTTTAGAGCTTGGTATTTATCATTTAGAGCTTGATCACCTAAAAGAACTTGATAAAGACACAATGAAAAAACGTATTATGAAAGCAGATGATGAGCGTCTGTTCGTTGTAGCAGAAGCGATTCGTCAAGGTGTAACGAAAGAAGAAATTAATGCATGGTGTGAAATGGACTTCTTCTTCTTACAAAAAGTTGAAAATATCGTAAACATGGAGCATAACGTTAAAAACCATATAGGCGATATGGAAGTATTACAAGAAGCAAAAGCAATGGGATTCAGTGATCATTATATCGCAGCTGCTTGGAATAAAACAGAGCGTGAAATTTACGATATGCGTAAAGAAAACAGCATGACACCAGTATTCAAAATGGTAGATACATGTGCGGCGGAATTTGAATCTGCAACGCCTTACTACTACAGCACATATGGCGATGAAAACGAATCAATCGTTACAGAGCGTAAAAGTGTAGTCGTTCTTGGTTCTGGTCCAATTCGCATCGGTCAAGGTGTCGAGTTTGACTATGCAACAGTTCATTCTGTATGGGCAATTAAAGAAGCTGGTTACGAAGCAATTATTATAAATAATAACCCAGAAACAGTTTCAACAGACTTTAGTATTTCAGATAAATTATATTTTGAACCACTTACAATTGAAGATGTAATGCACATCATCGATTTAGAACAACCAGAAGGCGTAATCGTTCAATTTGGTGGTCAAACAGCAATTAACTTAGCGGCAAAATTACAAGAGCGCGGCGTGAAAATTTTAGGTACATCGCTAGAAGATTTAGATCGCGCAGAAGACCGTGATAAATTTGAAGCAGCTTTAACAGATTTAGGTATTCCACAGCCAGTTGGAAAAACAGCAACAACTGTAGAACAAGCGGTAGCAATCGCTGAAGAAATTGGTTACCCAGTATTAGTAAGACCATCTTACGTACTAGGTGGGCGTGCGATGGAAATCGTATATCGTCAAGAAGAACTACTGCACTACATGAAAAATGCGGTTAAAGTTCATGCGGATCATCCAGTATTAATTGACCGCTACATGGTTGGGAAAGAAATTGAAGTAGATGCAATTTCAGACGGTGAAAATGTATTCATTCCAGGTATTATGGAACATATTGAACGCGCTGGAGTTCACTCTGGTGACTCAATTGGAGTATACCCACCGCAAAGCTTATCTGCAAAACTGAAAGAACAAATTATCGAAAATACAATTGCACTTGGAAGAGGATTAAACATTGTTGGATTACTGAATATCCAGTTTGTAGTATTCAAAGACGAAGTGTATGTAATTGAAGTAAACCCACGTGCGAGCCGTACAGTACCATTCTTAAGTAAAATTACAGGTGTACCGATGGCGAATATCGCAACAAAAGTTATATTAGGTCAAAATCTTGTAGAACAAGGATATGAAACTGGATATCGCCCAGAAGAGAAAGAAGTGTATGTAAAAGCACCGGTATTCTCTTTTGCGAAACTACGTTCTGTTGATACAACATTAGGGCCTGAAATGAAATCAACAGGGGAAGTAATGGGTAAAGACTTAACGCTTGAAAAAGCATTATATAAAGGACTTGTTGCTGCTGGAATCAATATTCCAACGCACGGATCTGTAATCATCACAGTAGCAGATAAAGATAAAGAAGAAGCACTAGAAATCGCAAAACGATTCCATGAAATTGGCTATAACTTATTAGCGACAGCAGGAACTGCAAAATCATTAACTGACCAAGGCGTTCCAGTTCAAGTTGTAAACAAAATTGATTCTGAAGACTACAACTTGCTTGATATTATTCGCCAAGGAAAAGCACAATTTGTTATTAACACATTAACAAAAGGAAAACAACCAGCGCGTGATGGCTTCCGTATTCGTCGTGAGTCTGTAGAAAATGGTGTGGCATGCTTAACATCATTAGATACAACAAGAGCAATTTTACGCGTACTTGAATCTATGACATTTTCGGCTCACGCAATGAAAGAATTTGCGGGGGCTGAGCGTCACGAGGTGGTACATGCATGATGCAAAAGCAAAACATGATCGTCGTTAACCAAAAAGAAATCGCAAAAAATATTTACGAACTCGTACTTCAAGGTGATTTAGTACAGCACATGAACGAGCCAGGGCAATTTGTACACATTAAAGTAGCAGAGGGCAATGCGCCTCTGCTGCGCCGCCCGATTAGTATTTGTAATGTAGATCAAGAGAAAAACGAATTTACAATGCTATACCGTGCAGAAGGACAAGGAACAAAAACGTTGTCACAAAAGAAACAAGGTGAAATGGTTGATGTATTAGGTCCATTAGGTAACGGTTTTCCGGTGCAAGAAGCAAAGTCGGGACAAACAGCTCTTTTAGTAGGAGGCGGAATTGGTGTACCACCGCTATATGAATTATCACAGCGTCTTACAGCAAAAGGCGTTCGTGTCATCCACATCTTAGGTTTTCAGTCAAAAGATGTCGTTTTCTACGAAGAAAAATTTGCAGAACTTGGTGATACGTACGTTGCGACAGTAGACGGTACACATGGTACAAAAGGATTTGTAACAGATGTAATTGATGCATATGGAATTGACTTTGACATTCTTTACTCATGTGGACCGCTGGCAATGCTACGTGCACTAGAAGGGCGCTATAAAGAGAAAAAAGCGTACATTTCACTTGAAGAACGTATGGGCTGCGGCATTGGAGCATGTTTTGCGTGCGTATGTCATCTGCAAGAAGATCCAACTGGCTATTCCTATAAGAAGGTGTGCAGCGACGGACCAGTATTTCCAATCGGGGAGGTTGTACTATGAACAGATTGCAAGTTGACTTACCAGGCTTAACATTAAAAAACCCAATCATCCCGGCATCTGGTTGCTTCGGATTTGGCCGTGAATTTGCAAAGCTCTACGATTTAAGCGTACTTGGATCAATCATGATTAAAGCGACAACAGAACAACCGCGTTTTGGAAATCCAACGCCGCGTGTTGCTGAAACACCTGCTGGTATGTTAAATGCAATTGGTTTACAAAACCCAGGGCTAGAAAAAGTCGTGAACGAAGAATTACCATGGCTTGAGCAGTTTGATGTACCTATTATTGCGAACGTTGCTGGATCACAAGCTGAAGATTATGTGGCAGTTGCGAAAGAAATTTCAAAAGCACCGAATGTTCATGCATTAGAGTTAAATATTTCTTGTCCGAATGTGAAGACAGGTGGGATTGCTTTCGGTACCGTACCAGAAATTGCTGCAGATTTAACGAAACGTGTAAAAGAAGTATCTGAAGTTCCGGTATACGTAAAGCTATCACCAAACGTTGCAAACATTGTTGAGATTGCAAAAGCAATTGAAAACGCGGGAGCAGACGGATTAACGATGATTAATACATTGCTTGGTATGCGTTTAGATATAAAAACAGCAAAACCAATTTTAGCAAACCGTACAGGCGGATTATCTGGACCAGCGATTAAGCCAGTGGCAATTCGCATGGTGCACGAAGTGAGTCAAGCTGTTAACATTCCGATTATCGGAATGGGCGGTATTGAATCGGCGGAAGATGTAATTGAGTTCTTCTACGCTGGTGCAAGTGCAGTAGCAGTTGGAACAGCAAACTTCGTTGATCCATTTGTCTGTCCAACAATTATTGAAGAATTACCAGCGCTTTTAGATGAATTAGGATTTGAACATATTTCGGAATGTCAGGGAAGGAGCTGGAAGTAAACATGTCACAATCTTTAATTGTTGCACTGGATTTTCCAGGTAAAGCAGAGGTTGAACAGTTTTTAAGTCACTTTGAAGGGGAACAATTATTTGTCAAAGTTGGTATGGAACTGTTTTATAAAGAGGGACCTGCTATTATCACGTATCTTAAAGAAAAAGGACATCAAATTTTTCTAGATTTGAAACTTCATGATATTCCGAACACAGTAAAAAGTGCAATGCGCAATTTAGCTAGTTTAGAAGTTGATATGGTAAACGTTCATGCTGCTGGGGGAAGCCGCATGATGAAATATGCGCTTGAGGGATTAGAGGAAGGTACGAAAGAAGGAAAAGAGAGACCGATTTGTATCGCAGTTACACAACTAACAAGCACATCGGAAGAAGTAATGAAAAAAGAGATCGGCATTGAGAAAACGTTAGAAGAAGCGGTTGCTCACTATGCGAAATTAACAAAAGAAAGCGGTTTGGACGGCGTTGTTTGTTCAACACTTGAAGTACCAAAACTACGCGAAGTATGCGGAGACGCTTTCGTAACAGTAACACCGGGGATTCGTCTTGCAAGCGACGATGTAAATGACCAAGTGCGCGTAGCAACGCCAAAACGTGCACGTGAACTAGGCTCTAGTTATATCGTAGTAGGACGTAGTATTACAAAAGCAGAAAATCCGCTAGAGGCGTATCGAATTGTAAAAGAACAGTGGGAGGGTGTAACAATATGAAAAAACAAATTGCATCTCATTTATTAGATATCGGAGCAGTATTCTTACAACCAAATGATCCATTTACATGGTCTTCTGGCATGAAATCACCAATTTATTGTGATAACCGTTTAACGTTATCATACCCAGAAGTACGCGGGGCGATTGCTGCAGGATTAGAAGAATTAATTCAAACACACTTCCCATCTGTAGAAGTTATTGCAGGCACAGCAACAGCAGGTATTGCGCACGCTGCTTGGGTAAGCGATCGTATGAACTTACCAATGTGTTATGTACGCAGCAAGGCAAAAGGTCATGGTAAAGGAAACCAGATCGAAGGTAAAGCAGAAAAAGGCCAAAAAGTTGTCGTAGTAGAAGATTTAATCTCAACTGGCGGTAGTGCAATCACTTGTGTAGAGGCACTTCGTGAAGCTGGTTGTGAAGTATTAGGAATCGTATCAATCTTCACATACGAACTGGAAGCAGGAAAAGAAAAATTAGCAGCAGCAAACGTTGCATCATACTCTTTAAGCGACTACACTGCACTTACAGAAGTAGCTGCAGAAAAAGGTATGATTGGCGAAGCAGAAACAAAGAAACTACAAGAATGGCGCAAAAATCCATCTGATGAGGCTTGGATTACAGCGTAATGATAAAGAAAACACGACCGTGGGGGGAAACTCGGTCGTGTTTTCTTTATATTAATACAAATTAAAAAACCGACATAAAAACTCTTTTTTAGGTGGGTGAGAGCGTCTGGCCATGCGTAGAAGCGGTCAGGTCCTTTTTCTGCCGCAAGTGATGTTCAAACAAAGAAAGTGAGCGCAGAATCATTTTTCTGCATAGCCGTAATTTATATGTCAAAAAGTTAAAATGTATTTATATATTGATAGACTAAAGTATCGCTCCTTTTCTCAAAATTTAGAGAAAATAGAAGAGAGGTCCAGTAATTATTATCTAACATTCTTATTGTAAAAAATAAGGTAGGTAATAAAATATGCCAACACCAATACTTACAGTTGATAAAATAATCGTTCCTAATACAGGAGGATTTAAAGAAAGACGGAATACTGCTACTGATCCTAAATCCACACCGCCGCTATGATATTTATCAAAAATTTTAGTATTGTTTCTTTGAATGGTAACGAAATATGGAATGAGCCAAATGCAACATAATAATAAAATACTTCCCATCACTAAACTTTCTAAGGCAGATACTTTAAAAAAAACTGAGAAGCGCCAGATTACTAGTAATTCGAAGAAGATGGTCATGGCTGTTAAGATGACCTTTCTCCACTTTTCACTAAGCCTTTTTAAAATTGTTGTATTAAGAAATTGCTCGGTTTTATCCCATGCAAATGCTAAAAAGAAGATGCAACAAACAAAAATGAGAGGGACTAGAAATTCTAATAATAAGGACATATGCTTGTTCCTTTCTTTTATTGTTTTATAATAGATAGTCTAAGTATTCGTACTAGGGCGTTTATGTAAGTATATGAATTAGCTCATACAACGATTGTATAGTTGGAACACTGCATTGTTGTTTTTTATTACATCGATCTAACCATATTCCATGCATACCAGCATTTTTACTACTTAGGGCATCTGTTTCTAATCTGTCTCCTATATAATAGCAATCTTGAATTGGGGATTTTGCTTTCATACTAGCCACTTGAAAGATAGCTATATTTGGTTTTATGACCCCTACTCTACTAGAGGTGATGATTGGATTAAAATAATGTAAGATGTTTAACCGACTTAGTTTTTCAATTTGTTGATCATAATCTCCATTACTAATAATTCCCATTAGATAACCTTTTTGCTTTAAAGTATCTAATACATCCATTACATCTTCATACACTACCCAGTTTTCTTTATATAAGGATAAATATAAGTTGAATTTCTGATCAGCTTCTTCGTTTGTTAAGAGTACGCCATACTTTTGAAAAAGGCCTATCATTCTGAACCTTTTTTGTTCTTGAAATGATAGTTTATTACATAAAAATTGATTGAAGTATCGTTCTGAGAGTTGATTCCATAGTTTGCTAGCTTCGAGTTCCTCACCAGAAAAAATGTGACTATGCTCACGAAAGAAGTCAAGAATACCATTTCTTTCAGCAAGTTCATAATCAAGTAAAGTACCATCAATATCAAAGAAAATCATGAATAGTGCTCCTTAAAAAATGGAATAAAAGTTATATATAAATCCAAATAAAAAAGCGACATAAAACCATTCTTTTTCAGTGGGCGAGTACATCTAGCCGTGTATAGAAGCGGTCAGGGCCTTTTTCTACCACATGCGAAGTTCAAACAAAAGGAGAAAGTGAATGCATGCTCTTCTACATAGTAGCAATCTATATGTCGAAAAATTAAAATAGATTCATATAGTTATTGCTTTTTATCTACTTCCTTTTCACCCTTTACAAATAATAGCGTTATATAAGAAACAAGAAATGAAAAAATACTATACATCCCGACCCAAAAGAAAAATGATCGATTAAATAAGGTTACTGCGAAAATAAGAAAAATCGCAAACGTAATAATAGGCATCACATAATACGTTCTCGTAATCCGTGTACCAATAACAGAGAAAATAAAGACAAGCAATGGACAAACAAGTAATGCGAATATAAATTCACTCATGCGCTGTCCTCTTTTCCTATAAGTTTGTTATTTTCCTGTCAGACGCTTTTCTGTACTCGTTTCTTTTCCTTCTAATCGCTTCGTAAATGTATTTCGCCAGCTTTCTGATAGAGAATCAACTGCTAATATGCTCTTTATTCCTTTTATATTATGTTTATCGTGGTGCATCATTTCGTTTGCGAAGGCAATTGTTATGTGATGCTCATTTTGTTCTATTAACTTCATTTCATCAGAAGGGGAAACAGTTCCCTCCTCTAACACTCGTACGTAAAAACCAGTAAATCCTGTATTTTGCACGAGAAGCGGGAAATCTTTTCGATCGTAGCGATAAGATAACTTATAGCAAGGTTGTCTCGGCTGCGTTACTTGAACGAGCGCTTCACCTATTTTATATATATCACCAATGCATACATCTGATTCCAGTAATCCGGTTACTGTTAAGTTTTCTCCGAATGCCCCGTATGGAAGTTGCTGCGCTAGCTCTTGTTCCCAATATGGATAATGTTCAAGGGCATATATACAAACAGCTTTATCTTTTCCGCCGTGGTGTTTTAAATCAGCTTGACCGTCGCCTTCGAAGTTGAGTGTCGATAAATATAACGGTCTGTTAACACTTGCTTTAAAGAGGCCGGTTTCAATTTCTTTTCCTTGAAACTGTAATTTTTGCGGTGTTCCGATATTGAGGGAAATAATGTGTGGCATAAATATTACTCCTTTCTGTTATTGTATATGGTTTATATTACCATGAACGAGATGAGGAATGTTAGAGTTGTGTAAAAATTCACATATTTTCAAATGGGATGTCATTTCGTGGATTGCTTATAGCAGAAGTTACATGTGGAAATAATTTCACTTATCGTAATGAAATAAGAATGACATACAGAAAAAAATAATGAGTAAATGTTATAATGAAAGTAATCCTAAATATGGAATATGAGGGAGGACTTGATGGCGAAAAAAATAGGTTTTTACGGCTTAATTGGTTGTATTATTTTATCAATTATTTTAAATCATCTAATTGAGAGTAATTGGATAAACATTGTTATTGTTGCTGGAATTATTTTTGCTTTACTATACAGGTGGGACGATATTCGAAATTTAAATAAGAAAAAGAAACTAATTTTTACGATTGAATTTATTATTCTAGTACCTACTGTAGCATTTCTCTTAATAGAAGGTCAGAAAAAATTGGCTGCTATGTCACTTTTTCAAGAGTGGTTATTTTTAGCGAAATTCATTTATATATTTGTAATTTTAATCGTTTCTGGAATGATTGTTTCCACAGTGAATAGAAAGTTATCATTACATGACGATACATTTAATGTATAAAAAATATTGCTTTTTCACCTTATTTATTATAGGATAATCATTAAGTAAATAAGATAAGCGATGAATGGAATAAAGTAGTGTATGTTCTCCCTGTTAAAGAGAGCTGGCGGTTGGTGTAAGTCAGTACATAGAACAGCATGAATTACAGTCCAGGAGCATCTTCTTCGAACGAATTGTAAGGGGAAGACGGTGAAGAGCCGTTATAGAGAATGAAGAGATTGACATATAAAGTTTGTCAATAATTAGGGTGGTACCGCGAATAAAATCGTCCCTACTGATTAGTTTCAGTAGGGGTTTTTTGTTTTTTTGTCACAACTAAATAATAGATAAGCGATGAATGGAATAAAGTAGTGTATGTTCTCCCTGTTAAAGAGAGCTGACGGTTGGTGTAAGTCAGTACAAAGAACAGCATGAATTACAGTCCAGGAGCATCTTCTTCGAACGAATTGTAAGGGGAAGACGGTGAAGAGCCGTTATAGAGAATGAAGAGATTGACATATAAAGTTTGTCAATAATTAGGGTGGTACCGCGAATAAAATCGTCCCTACTGATTAATTTCAGTAGGGATTTTTTATTTAGATAATATATATAAATCAATTGTAATTACTCAGTCACTCTATGAAAAACCGACAGAAAAACATTTTTTTAAATGGTCGAGAGGGACTGGCTATGTATAGGAGCGGTCAGGGCCTTTTCCTGTCACGCGCAAAGTTTTAAAACAAAGAAAGGCAGCAAGGGGTAGGTCCATTTTTATCTTCATAGCAGCAATCTATATGCTGAAAAATGAAAATAACTTTCTATAGGTAATAAGGGGCGTATTTTCACTGGAATCATACCCCTTACCAAACTTCTAAATGAAATGTATGGCTGAGTAATTACAATCAATTCATCTATCAAATAAAAATAGTGATGTAAAGGAGGTGAATAGCTATGGAAGATGGCTATTACTATGTAAAATTACTTGCAAAACAATTTGAAAAATTAGGAACAGAAAGAGGAGAACAGAATGAAGAAGGATGGTTTAAAGAAAGAGTTATTACCTAGACATGTTCAATTTTTAGCGTTAGCGGGAATGATTGGTACGGGCATTTTCAAAGGGAGTGGAGATACTTTAGGGATTGCCGGGCCTGGCGTAATTATTTCGTACTTACTTGGTGGATTATTAATGATGATTGTTATGGTGGCTTTAGCTGAAATGGCTGTTGTTTATCCAAATCATAATGTTCAACATTTAGTTCATAAGGCTTTTGGATTTCATGTATCATTTGTCGTTGGATGGCTATACTGGATTAACTGGACGCTTGTTACAATTGTAGAAATATTAGCTGCAGGCTCTTTTTTACAATTTTGGTTTTCGAATGTACCTCTTTGGTTACTGAGTGCTATTTGTGCGCTTTTAGTTGTGGGAATTAACAGTTTTCAGGTGAAATTTTATGGCGAAATGGAATTTTGGTTTGCTAGTATAAAAATTCTGGCACTTGTATTATTCATCCTTTTAGGTGGAGCAGTCTTATTCGGACTAACGAGTTTTGCTCCATCGACACCAACGGAACATTTACTTGGACATGGAGGATTCTTTCCAAATGGTATTAAAGGAGTTTTTAGTGCTTGTTTTATTGTAATGTTTTCGTTTGGAGGATCTGAGTTAATAGGGGTAGCAATTTCTGAGACAAAAGACGTTGAAAAGGTTTTACCTAAAGTGATAAAGGGTGTTGTTTGGCGCGTTATCATATTTTATATCTTACCCATTACAATTATTGCGGGATTAATACCTTGGAATAAAGTTGCAGGAAATGAAAGTCCATTTATACAAGTAATGAATGCAATTGGTATTCCAGGTGTTGCACACATCATGAATTTTGTTTTATTAACTGCAGTTCTTTCAGCTGCGAATTCAGGAGTTTTTGCTACTTCCAGAACAATGGTTGCGTTAGCTGAAAAAGGAGAAGCGCCAAAAATATTGAAAAAGACTGCGAAATCAGGTGCACCAATCATTGCAATTTCTTTGAATGGCTTATTATTATTGATAGGGGCAGGCCTAGCATTCTTTGCTCCAGATAGTATTATTGGAACAATGATGACAATTCCAGGATTTACAATGTTATTGCTTTGGCTAAGTATTTGCTTTGCGCAACTTAAATTACGTCCTACTTATTCAACAATGCCAAATTTTAAAATGAGTTTTTTTCCATCTACGACTATTATTGGAATCGTGGGATTGTGTATTATTTTCATAGGTTCAACGTTTAGTAATGGAATTTCAGTTGGAACAGTGGTTTGTTTTACAACTTTAGCAATTTTAATTGGTGTTGCTTT
The DNA here is from genome assembly GCF_900116295.1 of Bacillus sp. 103mf. Lineage (GTDB taxonomy): Bacteria > Bacillota > Bacilli > Bacillales > Bacillaceae_G > Bacillus_A > Bacillus_A bruguierae. The sequence continues at coordinate 477,987 of NZ_FPAF01000001.1, read as the reverse complement.
ACTTAAAGGACGGAATAGAAAGAAGACACACAATTAAAGCATATAAGTTAAATCCATGAAGGGAGATTAATTTATATAAATACAAGTTGAAAAAACAACATAAAAACCCTCTTTTTTAGGAGGGACGAGAGCATCTGGCCGTGTATTAGGAGCGGTCAGGTCCTTTTTCTGCCACATGCAAGGTTAAAACAAAGAGAGAAAGCGATTCTAGGTCATGTTTGAAGATAAAGAGTATGAGTCTGGGGCAAAAAAGTATATAATTTCATTCACCAAAATAAAAGTGTCTTTTACTTAAATAAAATAAAATGAAACTTCCATCAGTGGGGGTCTTACTGCCCAAAAGTAGCGGGATAAATCAAAGTCATAACAAAAAGATGTACTACTTCACGTATACAGTAATACATCTTTTTGTATATTATTTTACGGAATGAGCTTGTTGTATTTTTTTAATAATTCGTATTTGTCCGCGATGACTTAACTCATCTTCAAACACATGAAACCATTTGAAATAATTGTTTGCTGGTTTATCATACCAAAATGTAGTTGTTTTAAATAACCATTCGTTTGGAAGTGATTGAAATGTAGCGATTGTTTTCTCACGCACTTCTTGTAATGTATTGATGTAGAAGTCTAATGGCTGGTTTTTAATTTTCTCGCGTCCAAGATTACCTAGTTCAACACCTGGTAACCACCGTTCTAGTTCATCCTCTGTCGGTTCTCTGTCTTCAAATGTATGAATTTGATAATAAAATTCGATAGCCGCCATGTGATATAAAAGCATACCAATTGAATTTGCGTTTTCATCATATAAATAGTCTAATTCTTCAATTGTTAAATCTTGAACAGCACGTAGTGTCGAGAAGCGTGCGTAGTTCATCATCGAAACAAGTTTAGAAAAATCGTCGCTTAATCCGTCGATTTTATCAATTAAAAATAAATTCTCCATAGAAATCCCCCTGTTATGAAATGTAGACCTTTATTTCATTTCTCCAAATAGGAAGAGATTCCTTTTTTATGTAGAGGAATAAAAATGTAGTGATCGATCTTTAATTTCTATGTTCTTTGGGATTTAAATTATTCCTCCACTTTTTTTGTTGATAAATAACATGTTCAACTTCTTTTTTTAGTGAGGTCAGTAGATGAGAATCTAGTTTATTTTGCGAATAACGAGCTTCGTTAGAAGATTGAATAATAAGCATCTCATTCATTGAAATTCCCAGTCTTTTTAAACGAAATAACCAATCTTCCAACGTTTCTCCGCGGTTTCGGGAGAACGGATGTTGCAATTGTTGTTCTAATCGAAAAATGATAAATCGAAACGAATTTTCAGGTGCCTTGACTTTTTTGTTTTTGGTTGCATTTGTGTCTCTACTTAGCATAAAAACAGCAGGTAGTATGTTCGATTCATTTATTTTTAAGCTGTTTTTTCTTTTTAAAATGCGATACACGGCATAACTCATTAGAAGCAAAATCGTTATTCCAATGAGTGTATCGGGAAGTTGTGATGAATGATTAGAATTAGAAGAAGAAACAATACCTTCTTTCAATTGAGACTTATTCCCATATGTATCTTGCCATACTTGTACAATTTTGTTACTCGTTCTTGTAGGAATCAGTTCAAATAAAGGAGTTACTGCATAGCCAATACCAGGAAGAATCATAGTTATGACATTAAGTAAGCCCATTCGAAAATAGATTCCTATATGTAAGAGAACAAAGCTAGCAATACTTAAACCAATTATCATGATAGTCCGAGAAACTTTTTGTTTTTTGTTGTGACTGGTTAGTAAAAGTGTAATAAATCCTTGAAGTAAAAGTAGAAAAATATCAAATGATGAAGGAAGATCCATACTTAAGAATATCGATACAATAATGATTAACACAGAAAAACTAAATTTTTCTATTAAAGATATATTCTTTTTGAATAAGAGAATAAAGAAAGTACATGAAAAAATTAGTGTGTGAAAAATTGTAGTAAAAAATAGAAAATAATTGCTGATGATAAGAAATGAACAAAGGAAAAGGTAGCCCCAATAGTTATGTATATATTTCCTTACAATGTAATGAGCAAAATAATAGACGATTAAAAACAAAAAGAGAAAGTGTAGTTTTATCATCCCAAGTGAGGATGCAAGTAAGAGAAGGAGCAAGGTGTCAATCATATAAGGAATACATAATTTCATCTTATTCTACAACTCCTTTATCTGATACGAAATATGTAGGTTGCTGAGCAGATGGAATATCTTTTTTATTTACTCCAATAAAAATAAGAGAAGAAGAGTAATTTCGTTTGTTCATAAAATAGTGAATAACCCGCTTTTTTGGTAGTAATACATTTCCTTGTGTAATACGAGCTAATTTTTCTAAAGCTTGTGTATATTGCTGAATGCCTTCATTTGTAGGCAGGTGAATGGGATTGTTCTCTGAAAGAATGCTAATAAATAATTCAAAGGGAATCTTTTTTTCTACTGCAGTTTGGCAAATAAATGCTGTATAAGAAATTAGGTCTTCCATATTTACATTCCAATCAGGTATTGCATCATAAGATAAGCAAAGACAAATACTCCAAGAATGATTGAGAACAGGTTGATATTGTTTTGCGTGTAGTTGTTGCATTTTTGCTGATGCTTTCCAATGAATAGAGCGAAAGGATTCTCGTTCATATGGTTTTATACCAATAATAGTAGATTCATCTTGATTAAAAGATAGAGTTGTTTTGTAAGTACCAGGTGTAGTTTGGAATACTTGTTGTAATCCTACAACTGATTTTAGTGATGGATAGACGAGAATTTCTGTTCGCAACTTATGGATTGAGAGTAAATGAATGTGAATAAGCTGAAAAGGATCAGCAATGATACATTCTAAATTCTCAATTTGAAAACAACCTCTTTTTGTAGTTTGAAATGAAAAATCCCATTGTTGTATGGAAGTAGCATTTTGTACAAAAGAGAAAGTAAATATTGTATTGGATACAGTTTCTACTTTTGAGTAGTTATAAAGAGACGAACTAGGATTGAATAGTATGTTTTCATTTACAAGAGGAAGCTTAGCTGTACGAAATGTAATTTTTCCATTCATAACGGGAAGTCTAGCATTGTTTTGCATCATGATGCTTAGTGTTCCGATTTCTTTAGGGAAGAGGCGGACAGTTTTTTTAGAATCTGTAACGTTTATATTCTTTTCTATATAGGAGACATACAAATGTAGAGAAACTGCTAGTAAATAATAGAAAAGAAAAAAGTATATAATCGTATTATTTTGGAATACAAAGAAAAATAAAAGGAAAATAGGAATGGTTAATTTGAGAATATAATGTTGCAGGAAAATAGGAACTACTTCGATATGTTGATTGTTCATATATAACCTCTTCTTGAATTTTATTTTAAACTTGTGAGGTGATTTACTATTTTGGTTATAAATATAACATATTTTCTGTTTATTTAGAATTCTTGGAGGTGACGGAGATACGTTTGGTAATCGATATTAAAGGTTGATAATCTATAAAAAAATTGAAAAAGGAAAGCCGCAATGATGTACACGCGGAAAGCGATTATTCACTAGAAATATGGTAAAAAATAACAGACTTCTTCGTAATTGAAAGAAGCCTGTTATTTTTTTGAAACATATACGCTTTTGAGTTCTAGTGAACATTTTTTTCACCCAAACAGAATAAACCAGTCTAGAATCCATTCTATTCTGTCGCATTTATTCACGTTATTTAGATTGTCTCCAAAACAGCGTCCCCTTTAAATTGAGGTAACCAGTCACCATGTGCTTCAATAAGATCATCGCATAATGAAACGATATCATCGATAGACAGTTCTGCCGCAGTATGTGGATCAAGCATTGCAGCTTGGTAAACGTGTTCTCTCTTACCTGTTATAGCTGCTTCAATGGTAAGAAGCTGGGTATTGATGTTAGTACGGTTCAGCGCCGCCAGCTGTTCAGGAAGTTCTCCTACATAACAAGGTGTAATTCCGCTCCGATCAACCAGGCACGGAACTTCAACCACGGCTTTTTCCGGAAGGTTACTAATTAAGCCTCCTGTATTCATTACATTTCCGTGGAGTCTAAATGGTTTATCAGTTTCAATTGCATCAATGATATAAGAAGCGTATTCATGTGTACGTTTATGCGTCAGATTTTTGTTGTTAACAAGGTCTTCACGCATTTTCACCCAGTCCTCAATTTGATTGATACAGCGGCGCGGGTATTCATCAAGCGGAATGTTCAACTTATCGATGAGTTCTGGATAATTCTTTTTGATGAAGTATGGATGATATTCGGCATTATGCTCGGACGATTCCGTTACGTAATAGCCGAAACGGTTCATCAGTTCCAAACGAACCATATCATCATGTTTTTCTTTTTGCTTTTCAGCCGCACGTCTCTTGATTTCCGGGTACAAGTCTTTCCCATCTCTTGTCACTTCTAAAAGCCAGGCCATATGATTGATTCCGGCAATTTTCCACTGGACATTTTCTTTATCCATTCCAAGCAAACGAAATAAGTACGGAACACAAACTTGGACGCTGTGGCACAATCCGACCGTTTTTACGCCGCCGTAACGAATCATAGCCGCCGTTAACGTCGCCATCGGGTTTGTATAGTTTAAAAACAAAGCATCCGGACAAACTTCACGGATATCTTTGGAAAAATCAAGCATTACCGGAATTGTTCGTAATGCGCGGAAAATGCCGCCAATGCCGATTGTATCTCCAATTGTCTGGCGAAGCCCGTACTTTTTCGGAATTTCGAAGTCGGTCACCGTACAAGGCTCATAGCCGCCGACCTGTATGGCATTAATGACGTATTTTGCTCCTCTTAACGCTTCTTTTCGGTCCGTATAAGTCTTGATGTGCACGTTGCTACCGGAGCTTTCCTTTAGATTTTGCAGTATGTTCTCAGAATCCTTTAAGCGTTGATGGTCAATATCAAACAGAGCAAACTCGAACCCTTGGATACTAGGCACTAACATGCAGTCACCAAGAACATTTTTGGCAAAAATCGTACTTCCAGCACCTAGAAATGTAATTTTTGACATTTATAAAACCTCCTAAATGAGAAGTGTTTAAAAGTGAACGCGATACATTCTTAGATAAGACAGATATATGTTTCTTTCCTTCTCAAAAATGGCTTTGTTTGAAAAATCTATGTAAACCAGAGAAGTTGAATTTAAGATCTCCACTTTATCCCAGAACGATAAGTTCTCTATTCGCATGTGTAATCACTTCATGCCCATTTTTCGTCACGACAATATCATCTTCAATTCTGCAACCGCCAAAGTTTGGGATATAAATGCCTGGTTCTACGGTTACAACCATTCCTTCTTGCAGCGTGTCTTTACTGTCTTTTGATAATCGAAGAGGTTCGTGAATTTCCAATCCAAGTCCATGACCTGTTGAATGACCGAAGTATTCACCGTAGCCATGTTCAGTAATGTAACTTCTTGTAATGTCATCGATTGTTTTTGCTGATTCACCCGGACGGATTGCTGCAGTGCCGCGTTTTAAAGCTTCGAGTACAACGTTGTATATCTTTACGAATTCTTCAGAACAACTGCCAATTGCAACAGTGCGCGTTAAATCAGAGCAATATCCGTTATAAAGTGCACCAAAATCTAATGTAACAATGTCCCCGTCTTCAATGATTTTACTTGTAGCTACCCCGTGCGGGAGAGAAGAGCGAGTACCGGACGCTACGATAATGTCAAACGATGAAGAAGAAGCTCCTTGTTTGCGCATGAAAAATTCTAATTCATCTCTTACATCGTGTTCGGATACGCCAGGTTTTAGGAAAGTTGTAATATGCCCAAAGGCATCATCTGCGATGCGAGCCGCAATTTTAATCATTTCGATTTCGGACTCTTCCTTTACGGTACGAATTGTCTCGATTATTTCATTTACATGAACAAGTTTGACATTTATATAATTTTGCAACGCTGTGTATTGTTTTAGCGTCATGTTATTTTCTTCTATACCTAGTTTTTTAATTTGTAATCTGTCTGCTTGAGCGGCAATTTCTTGTTCTATGTTCCCTTTGTGCATAATAATTTCTGCTTCATGTACTTGTGCTTTCGCTTGATCTGTATAACGGAAATCTGTAATAAATACTGCATTTGTAGGGGAGATTAAGACAACTCCAGCAGTACCTGTAAATCCAGTTGTATATCTGCGGTTTTCTTTTTTTGTAATAAGTAATCCGTCTATTCCATATTGATGTAGCTGTTCTTGTATTTTTTTAATTCTTGAATTCATTTTAATTCCTCCCTTTCATCCCCTTACATAAAGCAATAATAATGCCAACATTTTGTATAAGGGGAAAAGTTGTTTATGTAGCATGAATAGGGAGTAAAGTTCTGCTGAGAAAAGAGTTTCGTTAAATCTCTGTCAAATAATATAGACACACAAGGTGATTTTGTGTCTATATTATTTGACAAAAAAATGATTGTGTAAAAAATGAACGAAAAAGAGATGATTACCCTATTGTAATCATCTCTTTTTATCTTTAAGCCTTTAATTTCATCACCGTGTCTGCATCTGGCGTTACATATACTGTTTGTTGATTATCGTACGTCACAAACCCAAGCTTTGCTCCGCTCGGCTTTTTTACATGACGAATTTTCGTATAATCGACTGGAACTGAGCTCGATTCTTTTGCCTTACTAAAGTAAGCAGCGAGCTTTGCAGCTTCAAGTAATGTTTCGTCATTTGGCTCTAATGAGCGGATGACTACGTGTGATCCTGGAATGTCTTTCGTATGAAGCCAAATTTCATCACGGCGTGCAAGTTTATTCGTTAAATAATCGTTTTGTTTGTTATTTTTCCCGACTAAAATCTCTGTTCCATCACTTGCAATATATTTGTCTAATATAGGTTTTGTAGGTTTTTTCTTTACATTTTTCGCCTTGCGATTCCGCATATATCCTTCTTCAGCTAGTTCTTCGCGAATTTCCTCGATATCTTTAGAAGAAGCAGCTTCCATTTGTTGTAGTAAGCTGTCAAAGTAAAAGATTTCTTCGTTTGTTTTTTCAATTTGTTCTTCAACGATTGCGATAGAATTTTTTGCTTTTTGATATTTTTGGAAATAACGCTGTGCATTTTCTGATGGTGTGCGCAGCGGATCTAAAGTAATTTTTACAGTGCCGCTATTTTCATCATAGTAATTGATAACTTCAATTTCTTTGTCGCCTTTTTTCATTGCGTACATATTAGCTGTAAGCAATTCACCAAATAGTTGATATTTATCTGCTTTTCCCGCGTCTTCTAACGTTTTTTGCAGTTTAATTAATTTCTTTTCATTTTTTGCTTTTTCATTTTGCATAAACCGCTCTAAATCATGGGCCTGTTGCTTTACGCGGTCACGCTCTGCTTTTCCAAAGAAGAATCGATCTAGTAATTCACTGACAGATGAGAATGCTTTCTCTTCACCTTTTAAGTGTGAAAGTGGGAATAAATAAAAGAATTCTTTCCCATTTGCTACAATCATCGAAGGCGTATACTGATGTTGTAAGAGCGGTTTTTGTAGTGTGAAAAATGCTTCAGATAATGCATGCTCATTCACCATGCCAGCTTTTGCAACTACTTCTTTTGCAAATAATGGAGAGATTCCTATAAAAGCTCCTACAAGTTGTTTATCCATATTTCCTGATAAAAAGTCGAGCGGTCGAATAAATTCTTCTTGCGTTTCAATTTGCAAGGGATTGATTTTCTGTTGCGTTGGCGGTGCAATATATTCAGACCCGGCATATACAGTGCGGTGACGGTTTACCGATAAAGAAACGTGTTTTAAACTATCCAAAATTATATTTGTTTTGGAGTCTACTAAAATGATATTACTATGACGCCCCATGATTTCAATGATTAATGTTTTTAATGATTCATCACCAATTTCATTGCGGCTGCGAATTGTAATTCGAATCATCCGTTCTAAATCAATTTGTTCAATTTTTTCAATGAATCCACCTTCTAGATGTTTGCGAAGAAGCATGCAAAACATTGGCGGTAATGCAGGGGAGTCATAATTTTGTGTTGTTAGATGCATCCGTGCATATGTTGGGTGTGCGGAAAGAAGTAATTTTTGATTTTTTCCGTTTGCCCGAATATGTAATAAAATTTCATATTTTGACGGTTGATATATTTTGGAAATTCTTCCTGTTTGAAGAGAATTTGCAATTTCATGTGTGATTGCTCTTGTAAATAATCCATCGAATGCCATGTTAAACACTCCTTTCTCACTAAAAGTTAATTATAGCATTTTTTCGGACGAGGCTGAATAAGCTTTCATTAGAGCATGTCTGCAATCAGGAGGTAGATGGCGAGATGAATTGGTATGAACTGCGTGCACATGAAGTTGAAGAGCGAACGAATACAAATGTAAAAACAGGATTGACGGAGCAAGAGGTGGGAATTCGGCTGAAAAAACTAGGCCCAAACGAATTGCAAGAAGCAAAACGGCCTTCTGCACTTCTTGTGTTCTTGGCGCAATTTAAAGATTTTATGGTACTTGTTTTGTTTGGAGCAACGATTATTTCTGCTTTTTTAGGAGAATATGTTGATGCAATTGCGATTGTAGCAATTGTTATTATTAATGGCATTCTTGGTTTTTTTCAAGAGAGAAAAGCAGAAAAATCACTGGAAGCATTAAAAGAGCTTGCCGCCCCGCAAGTAACTGTACTTCGAAATGGGAAGTGGATGAAAATTCCTTCGAAAGGTCTTGTACTTGGAGATATTATTAAATTTTCAAGTGGAGATCGTATCGGTGCGGATGTACGTCTCATTGAAGCCTCAAGTCTATATATTGAAGAGTCAGCATTAACCGGAGAATCAGTGCCGGTCCAAAAGAAAATGGATGTTCTGCATGGTGCTGATATTTCAATTGGTGATCAAACAAATATGGCATTTATGGGAACGATGATTACGAGAGGATCTGGTATTGGAGTTGTTATTGGAACAGGGATGAATACAGCAATGGGACAAATTGCAAATATGCTGCAAAACGCACAGCAAAATGAAACACCATTGCAGAGAAGACTTGAGCAGCTTGGGAAAATTTTGATTATTGTTGCATTAATTTTAACGGCACTTGTTGTATTAGTTGGTGTTTATCAAGGAAATGAAATGTATCATATGTTTTTAGCGGGTGTTTCGCTTGCTGTTGCAGCGATTCCAGAAGGGCTGCCAGCCATTGTAACAGTAGCACTCTCACTTGGAGTTCAACGGATGATTAAGAAAAAAGCAATTGTAAGAAAGCTGCCTGCGGTTGAAACATTAGGGTGTGCATCTGTCATTTGTTCAGACAAAACAGGGACAATGACACAAAATAAAATGATGGTCACACACGTATGGTCGAGTGGTGAAACGTGGAATGTAACAGGGCAAGGCTATGAACCAAAAGGTGAATTTATGAAGGGTGATAAGAAAATAAATCCGACAGCGGCTCGCTCTTTATATCAGCTTCTCACATTTGGATGCTTATGTAATAACGCAAATATTGTCAAAAAGAAAAAAACATATGTATTAGACGGTGATCCGACAGAAGGTGCACTCGTTGCAGCAGCAATGAAGGCTGGTATTTCAAGAGAAGGGGTAAAGGATCAATTTGAGGTCATTCACGAATTTCCGTTTGATTCAACGAGGAAAATGATGAGTGTAATCGTTCGTGACAAGGCAGGGAAAAAATTTGTGGTAACAAAGGGAGCACCTGATGTTTTATTACAAATGAGTCAGACCATTTTATGGGGAAATAAACAGCAGCCATTAACAGAATTGTATCGAAATGAAGTACAAACGGCGATTCATCATTTAGGAAGTCAAGCACTTCGTACAATTGCAATTGCTTTTAAACCATTAAAAACAACGGATCACCTGCAAAATGAACAAGAAGCGGAACAAGATTTAATGTTTATTGGATTGCAAGGAATGATTGATCCGCCAAGACCGGAAGTGAAGCAAGCGGTACAAGAATGTAAAGATGCGGGTATTAAAACAATTATGATTACAGGAGACCATAAAGTAACAGCGATGGCAATCGCTGAGCAGCTTGGGATTTTGTCACATGGTGGTCGCGTTGTAGAAGGAATCGAACTTGCAAACATGTCGATTGAAGAATTGGAAGATATTGTTGATGAAACATATGTCTTTGCACGTGTTTCTCCGGAACATAAATTGAAAATTGTGAAGGCGTTGCAAAATAAAGATCATATTGTGGCAATGACCGGTGATGGCGTGAACGATGCGCCTGCTATAAAAGCAGCTGATATTGGTGTGGCGATGGGGATTACTGGAACAGACGTTGCGAAAGAAGCATCATCTCTTGTGTTATTAGATGACAATTTTGCAACTATAAAAGCAGCAATTAAAGAAGGAAGAAATATTTACGAAAACATTCGTAAATTTATTCGTTATTTATTAGCGTCTAATGTAGGGGAAATTTTAGTTATGCTATTTGCAATGATATTAGCATTGCCTCTGCCGCTCGTACCCATTCAAATATTATGGGTGAATTTAGTAACAGATGGTTTGCCGGCCATGGCGCTCGGACTTGATGCAGCAGAAGGTGATGTGATGCGAAGAAAACCGCGCCATCCAAAAGAAGGGGTCTTTGCGAGAGGGCTTGCATGGAAAATTGTGAGCCGTGGTTTTTTAATTGGTGCGATGACACTCTTAGCATTCATTATTGCATACAATCAACATCCGAATGAATTAAAGTATGCGCAAACAGTTGCGTTTGCAACACTTGTTTTAGCTCAGCTTATTCATGTGTTTGATTGCCGTAGTGAACATTCTGTCTTTCACCGTAACCCATTTGGAAATATGTATTTAGTAGGAGCAGTAATTATTTCGATTTTACTCATGCTAGTAGTGATATATTATCCGCCGTTGCAACCGATTTTTAGTACGATGCCAATTCAAGCGAGAGATTGGCTCTTGGTTGTTGGGCTCTCTTCTATTCCGACATTTTTATTAGTAGGATCTTTACTAACTGGGAAGTCTGAAAAAAAGAAACCAATTGTATATAAAAGAGGTGTAAACTTGAAATAGTAAATGAGATAAAAGTGTGCTATAATTTTAAAAGGTAGTAGAGTAGAATCTCTATTACCTTTTTCATTGAGGAAGATCATGGCTTGGATGTGATAAAATGATTTCGAGTATGACAGGTTTTGGACGCGCAAAAGTAGAAAGTGATGCGTTTCAAATTACAGTAGAAATGAAGTCGGTCAACCATCGTTTTTTAGAGATGAATATTCGTCTTCCGAAGCAAATGATGGTGTTCGAGGATAAAATCCGCAAATTAATTGCAGAACAAGTAGGCCGCGGACGTATTGAAGTATCGATTATTGTTGAAGGACAAGGACTCATTGAACGGAAATTACGCGTGGATTGGTCCCTTTTAGAGCAATATAAGCTCATTATGGAAGAAGCGAAGGGGAAATTTCAATTACAGGATTCGATTACATTACAGCAGCTTATTGCTATGCCGGAAGTGACAGCAATTGAAGAAGTTGAAAATGTAAATGAAGCGTTTGAACATAGTTTGTATGAAGCGGTTTGCTGTGCAGCTAGTATGTTAAAAACGATGCGTGATGGTGAAGGGGAACGACTGCATAAAGATTTGGAGCATCGTTTACAAGGAATTTACGCGTGTGTGCGTGCCATTGTCCCATATGCGCCGTCAGTTATTCAAAAATATCGTGAGCGCTTAGAAAACCGTTTGAAAGAATTACATAATCAAGAATTAGAAGAACAACGATTACTTACAGAGATAGCGGTATTTGCAGACCGCTGTGATATTCATGAAGAATTAGTTCGTTTGCAAAGTCATTTAGAACAATTTCAAGAGGCGCTGCAAAGTCAAGAGCCAGTTGGAAGAAAGTTGGATTTCATCGTACAAGAAATGCATCGTGAAATTAATACAATTGGTTCAAAAGCAAATGACTTAACAATTTCAAAATATGTTGTTGAAATGAAAAATAATCTTGAAAAAATTCGTGAACAAGTACAAAATATTGAGTAGCTGTCAATTGTATATGAAGTTATACGAGAGGGAGAAATCGGATAGACTTACTAGGAGGCGCAAATTATGGCCATGCGGTTTTTAAATATTGGATATGGAAATATCGTATCAGCACATCGAATTATTTCCATTGTAAGTCCGGAATCAGCACCGATTAAAAGGTTAGTGCAGGAAGCTCGTGAACAAAATGTGCTGCTTGATGCTACCTATGGTCGAAAAACACGAGCAGTGATTGTTATGGATGATGGGCATATTGTATTAAGCCCAATACAACCGGAAACAATTGCACATCGGTTAAACAATAAAGAAGATTTAAGTGACGAAGGGTAGGTTTAACATATATATGAGAAGTAGAAGAGGGTTGCTCATTGTTCTTTCAGGGCCTTCTGGTGTTGGAAAAGGAACAGTTCGAAAGGAATTGTTCAGTAAAGAAGATACAAATTTACAATATTCTATTTCTGTAACAACGCGTAAACCGCGTGAAGGAGAAGTAGATGGTGTTGATTATTTCTTTAAAACGAGAGAAGTGTTTGAAGAGATGATTCGTAACAATAAACTGCTTGAATGGGCGGAGTTTGTTGGAAACTATTACGGAACACCAATTGATTATGTAGAGCAAACATTGCAGCAAGGGAAAGACGTTTTCTTAGAAATTGAAGTGCAAGGTGCAATTCAAGTAAAGAAAGCTTTTCCAGAAGGGGTATTTATCTTTTTAGCTCCTCCGAGTTTATCGGAACTAAAAAACCGCATTGTGGGCCGTGGTACAGAAACAGAAGAAGTAATTCAAAATCGTTTAACAGTAGCAAAAGAAGAAATCGAAATGATGGATGCTTATGACTACGTAGTAGAAAACGATGAAGTAGAACTTGCTTGCGAACGTATTAATGCAATTGTGGTAGGTGAACATTGTCGCCGTGAGCGAGTAGCAAAATATTATAAAGAAATGACGGAGGAAATGTAATATGTTAAACCCATCTATTGATTCATTGTTACAAAAAATTGATTCTAAATATACGCTAGTAACAGTAGCTGCAAAACGTGCTCGTGAAATGCAAGAGCATAACGATTGCAGTGTTGAACAACCAGTATCGCATAAATTTGTAGGAAAAGCGTTAGAAGAAATTAATGCGCAATTATTAAACTACGAACCAAGTGAAGATAACAACCATAAATAAAGCTTTTTTTTTCGACAAATAGAGGCATAGATACTATACTTTTCTATGTAACAGTAACAACCTATTTACAAGTAGGTTGTTATTTTTTTACGATATAGATAAGTGAAAAAACCAACATAAAAGCTTTCTTATTAGATGGGCGAGAGCATCTGGCCATGCATAGAAGCGGTCAGGGCCTTTTCCTACCACATGCGAGGTTTTAAAACAAAGGGAGAAAGCAAGTGGCGGTCATGTTGTAGTCTGCATAGCAGAGATCTATATGTCGAAAAATCAAAATGGATTCATATAGGACTAAGTTTCATAAAAGAAAGAGGACGAGGCTTATGCTAAATGGAAAAAAAATACTTTTATGTGTCACAGGTGGCATTGCTGTATTTAAAGCAGCTGCGCTCACAAGTAAATTAACACAGGCAGGTGCGCTTGTGAAAGTGATGATGAGTGAATCGGCAATGAAGTTTGTTACACCGCTTACGTTTCAAGCGCTTTCTCGCCATGATGTATACACAGATACATTTGATGAAAAAGATTCAGCAGTTATTGCTCATATTGATTTAGCAGACTGGGCTGATATTGTTCTTGTTGCACCGGCGACAGCAAACATTATTGGTAAATTTGCAAATGGTCTTGCCGATGATATGGTTTCAACGACGCTTCTTGCAACAACGGCTCCAGTGTGGATTGCACCTGCGATGAATGTTCATATGTACGAAAATCCAGTTGTCCAAAAAAACATGCAAACGTTAAAACAGTTAGGTTATACATTTATTGAGCCTGGAGAGGGCTTTTTGGCTTGCGGATATGTTGCCAAAGGCCGATTAGAAGAACCAGAAAATATTGTGTCAATGTTAGAAATGCATTTTTCACAAGAGAAGCCGCTTCAAGGCAAACGAATATTGGTGACAGCAGGTCCGACACGTGAAAAAATTGATCCAGTTCGTTTTATGACGAATTTTTCTTCTGGGAAAATGGGATATGCACTTGCGGAAGTTGCGGCAAGTCTTGGTGCAGAAGTCATTCTTATTTCTGGTCCAACGGCGCTAACGCCCCCTGCGAATGTAACGACAATACAAGTACAATCTGCACAAGATATGTTAGAGGAAGTTTTACATCATTATGCCAATATGAATGTTGTAATCAAAACAGCAGCAGTAGCGGATTACCGTCCAAAGTTTGTATACGATGAGAAGATGAAAAAGAAAAGCGGCGATACAGTTATTGAATTAGAAAGAACGACAGATATTTTGAAAACATTAGGTGAGAAAAAGGAACATCAATTACTCATTGGTTTTGCAGCAGAAACAACAAACGTTGAAGAGTATGCAACGAAAAAATTACGCGAGAAAAATGCTGATATGATTGTTGCCAATGATGTAAAAGCAGAAGGTGCAGGGTTTGGTACAGATACAAATATTGTGACGATGTATAAACGAAATAGCGCCGTGATTGAATTGCCGCTGCTAACAAAGCAAGAAGTAGCGAGAGAAATTTTACTACAAGTTGAAAAAATGCTGGAAGAGGATCCTGCATGAAATTTGCAAGTGTAATTGTCGATGTTCCAGCAAGGCAAACGGATAGGCCATTCGATTATATTATTCCTAAACGTTGGGAAGATCTTGTTCAAACGGGTATGCGAGTCGTTGTTCCATTTGGACCGCGAAAATTACAAGGATTTGTCATCGGGATAAAAGATACAGTAGATGTAGATGTAAATAAGTTAAAAACATTGCATGAATTGTTAGATGTTACACCTGTGTTAAATGAGGAATTGTTGCAACTTGGAAGTTGGCTTACAGAAGAAACGCTTTGTTTCACAATTTCAGCATTCCAAGTTATGTTGCCAACAGCAATTAAAGCGACATATAAAAAACAGCTACGTCTTTATAGACCGGAAGACGTAGCGGCCAATGTGAAATTGCTTTTTCAAGGAAAAGAAAGCATCGATTGGAATGTGCTTGATGAACAACCACAGATGTACCGTGCAGTGCAAACAGAAATTGCAAAAGGGAATGTAGAAGTTGTTTATGAAGTAAAGGATAAGGCGCAAAAGAAAAAACAAAAAATGATTCAACCTGTTTTGCCTCATGAAGAATTAGAGGAAACGGCCTTTCATCTAAAGAGTAAAAAGCAGCAAGATGTATTGTATTATTTCATGGAACACTATCAGTCCGTACCGTTAAAAGTAGTAATGGAAGAATTGCAAATGACTGATGCTCCCATTAAATCTCTTGTGAAAAAAGGTTTGTTAGCTGAAAAATATGTGGAAGTATACCGGAATCCGTATGATGATGATGCTTTTGAGCGTACAAAACCATTCCCGCTTACAGAAGAGCAACGACAGGTGATTACACCGATCTTAACTTCTATTACAGAAGAGCAGCATGAGACGTTTTTACTGTACGGTGTCACAGGAAGCGGAAAAACAGAAGTTTATTTACAGTCAATTGAAGAAGTGCTTAGAAAAGGGAAAGAAGCCATTGTACTTGTACCTGAAATTTCGTTAACGCCGCAAATGGTGGATCGTTTTAAAGGGCGTTTTGGCTCGCAAGTTGCAGTTCTTCATAGTGCATTGTCTGTTGGGGAAAAATATGATGAATGGCGTAAAATCTTACGGAAAGAAGTTAAAGTAGTTGTAGGGGCGCGTTCAGCAATTTTTGCACCATTTGAGAATTTAGGAATTATTATTATTGATGAAGAACATGAATCGAGTTACAAACAAGAGGACAATCCACGCTACCACGCACGTTCTGTTGCAATTCGGCGGGGAGAATATCACAATTGTTCTGTTGTATTAGGAAGTGCTACACCTACACTAGAATCGTTTGCTCGTGCCCAAAAAGGTGTATATACACTTCTTACGATGACAAAACGGATGAATGAACAGGATTTGCCGGCAGTTGAGATTATTGATATGAGAGAAGAGCTTCGTGATGGCAATCGTTCTATGTTTTCTCAGCTTCTTCATGAGAAGATAGCGGATCGATTAGAGAAAAAAGAACAAATGGTGCTTTTTTTAAATCGAAGAGGACATTCGACATTTGTTATGTGCCGTGATTGCGGATATGTCGTGCAATGCCCGCACTGTGATATTTCACTTACATATCACAGAATGAATAACCGCTTGAAATGTCATTATTGTAGTTATGAGGAAAATTTGCCGAATGCTTGTCCTGCTTGTAATAGTACCTATATCCGCTTCTTTGGAACAGGAACACAAAAGGTTGAAGAGGAAATTACAAAATTGTTTCCAGAAGCACGCGTTATTCGAATGGATGTGGATACGACAAGTCGTAAAGGGATGCATGAAAAGCTTCTGAAGTCATTTGGGGCAGGCGAGGCAGATATTTTACTTGGAACGCAAATGATTGCGAAAGGTCTTGATTTTCCAAATGTGACGCTTGTAGGTGTATTGACAGCAGATACAATGCTGCATTTGCCGGATTTCCGGGCAAGTGAAAAAACATATCAACTTTTAACACAAGTAAGCGGCCGAGCTGGACGTCATGAACTTCCAGGAGAAGTAGTGATTCAAACGTATACGCCTGAACACTATAGTATAGAATTAGCAAAACAGCAGAAGTATGATATATTTTTTGAACGTGAGATGTATATGAGGAAAATGCGGCAATATCCACCATATTATTACGTTGCATTAGTTACAGTATCTCATCCGGAATTGTTAAAAGCAGTGCAGGTAACAGAGAAAATTGTTGGTTTTTTAAGACAACATTGTTCACAGCAAACGATGATCTTAGGTCCGGTTGCTTCGGCAATTCCTCGTATAAAAGATAGATATCGCTACCAATGCATGATAAAATACAAACGGGAACCAAACTTAAAGTACGTGCTTAAAATGGTAAATGAACATTATCAAGCAGAAATGCAAAAAGACTTGCAAATCTCAATTGATTTTAATCCAACTATGTTGATGTAGTAGAACTGAATTTAGACGGAAATGGATAAAATAAAGTGGAACATTTACAAGTAGGGAGATTAATTATTAGTAAGGAGTGCCCTCATTGATGGGAGTTTCACTTTATTTTAATCTGATTGTATGTTGAAAAGGAGAGCAGTATGGCAACATTAGAAATAGTAAAACATCCAAATGAAGTATTAGAAACGCCGTGTGAACGTGTTATAAATTTTGATAAAAAGTTAGTGAAGCTTTTAAAAGATATGCACGAAACAATGTTAATTGCGGATGGTGTTGGATTAGCAGCGCCTCAAGTTGGTGTAAGTCTGCAAGTTGCTGTTGTAGACATTGATGATGATAACGGGAAAATTGAATTAATTAATCCTGTTATTTTAGAACAACGTGGTGAACAAGTAGGTCCCGAAGGCTGCTTAAGTTTTCCGGGGCTTTTTGGTGATGTAACACGTGCTGAGTATATTAAAGTACGTGCCCAAAATCGCCGCGGGAAAGTGTTTTTATTAGAAGCAGACGGCTTTTTGGCCCGTGCAATCCAACATGAAATCGATCATTTACATGGTGTGTTATTTACATCTAAAGTAACGCGATATTATGAGGAAAATGAATTAGAAGAGATGTAAAAGGAGAGTTTTTTAAATGGTGAAAGTTGTATTTATGGGAACACCGGACTTTTCAGTGCCGGTGCTTCGTCGTCTTATTGAAGATGGATATGATGTGATTGGTGTTGTGACACAGCCCGATCGTCCGGTAGGTAGAAAAAAGGTGTTAACCCCAACGCCTGTGAAGGTTGAAGCAGAAAAACATGGTATTCCGGTGTTACAACCGTTAAAGATTCGTGAAAAAGAGGAATATGAACAGGTGTTGGCATTAGAGCCGGACTTGATTGTGACAGCTGCATTTGGACAAATCGTACCAAATGAAATTTTAGAAGCGCCGAAATATGGATGTATTAATGTTCATGCTTCGTTACTTCCAGAACTTCGCGGCGGTGCACCTATTCATTATTCTATTATGCAAGGAAAAGAAAAAACAGGCATTACAATCATGTATATGGTTGAAAAATTAGATGCTGGTGATATTTTAACGCAAGTAGAAGTGGAAATTACAGAACGTGAAACAACCGGCTCGTTATTTGATAAATTAAGCGTAGCTGGAGCTCATTTATTATCTGAAACAGTTCCGCTTTTAATACAAGGAAAGTTAGAACCAATTAAACAGAATGAGGAAGAAGCAACATTTGCTTATAATATTAAACGTGAGCAGGAAAAGATTGATTGGACGAAAACAGGAGAAGAGATCTACAATCATATTCGGGGATTAAATCCTTGGCCAGTTGCTTATACGACATTAGCAGGACAAGTTGTAAAAGTATGGTGGGGAGAAAAAGTTCCTGTAACAGAGAAAGCTGAAGCGGGAACAGTTGTTGCAATTGAAGAGGATGGTTTCGTTGTGGCAACAGGAAATGAAACGGCAATTAAAATTACTGAGTTGCAACCGTCTGGTAAAAAACGTATGGATTGTTCACAATTTTTACGTGGAACAAAACCTGAAATGGGTACGAAGTTAGGAGAAGACGCATGAAACAAAATGTTCGTGAATTAGCTCTTGACGGTTTAGTGCAAGTTGAAAAAAGCGGCGCATATAGCAACTTGCTTTTAAATAACCTTATTGAAAAAAGTAGCATTGATAAAAAAGATGTTGGATTGTTAACTGAAATTGTATATGGAACAATCCAAAGACGTGATACACTTGATTATTATTTACAGCCGTTTTTACGAAAAAAGATTGAACTATGGGTAAAAGTATTGCTTCGTCTCTCTTTATATCAAATGTTGTATTTAGATCGTGTTCCAGAGCGGGCAGCCATTCATGAAGCAGTTGAAATTGCGAAGCGTCGTAGTCATAAAGGAATCGCCGGACTTGTGAATGGAGTACTTCGTTCGATTCAGCGTGAAGGTGTTCCATCGCTAGATGA
Source organism: Bacillus sp. 103mf (assembly GCF_900116295.1). Lineage (GTDB taxonomy): Bacteria > Bacillota > Bacilli > Bacillales > Bacillaceae_G > Bacillus_A > Bacillus_A bruguierae. The sequence continues at coordinate 458,894 of NZ_FPAF01000001.1, read as the reverse complement.
GATTAAAAGTCCAGAAAAGCGCCTTGCTATTGCAACTAGTCATCCAGAATGGCTTGTAAAAGAGTGGATAGAAGCGTACGGAATTGAAACAGCAAGGCAAATGTGTGAAGTAAACTTACTCCCGCCAGTTCCGACAGCCAGGGTTAACGTAGCAAAAGCGTCTGTAGAAGCGGCGCTCAAAATGTTAGAAACAGAAGGGATTCAGGTAAAGCGTGGCGATTTATCGGAAGATGCGATTCAAATTGAAAAAGGGAATGTAGCTCATACAGAAGCATTTCAAGAAGGAGTGTTATCTATTCAAGATGAAAGTTCTATGCTTGTAGCTCGTGCGCTTGATCCAGAAGCAGGAGAGATAATTCTTGATAGCTGCGCTGCTCCTGGTGGGAAAACGACGCATATTGCTGAACGTTTGGGAGGAACGGGAAAAGTTATCTCTCTTGATTTACACCCACATAAAGTGCGTTTAATTCAGCAGCAAGCAAAGCGCCTTCAACTAGAGAATGTAGAAGCAAAAGCACTTGATGCACGGAAAGTGCAAGAGCATTTTGAACAAGAGAGCTTTGATAAAGTATTAGTAGATGCCCCGTGTTCTGGATTTGGGGTAATTCGCCGTAAACCAGATATTAAAATGGGAAAACAAAAAGAAGATAGTGAAAGACTTGCCAATATTCAACTATCCATTTTAGAAAAGGTAGCGCCTTTGTTGAAAAAGGGAGGGCGCCTTGTTTATAGTACGTGTACAATTGAGAAAGTAGAAAATGAACAAGTAATAGAGCAGTTTTTACAATCACATCCTGAATTTGAATGGGATACAACGGTGAAAGAACGACTGCCAAAAGCTGTGCATCCGTATGTAGTAGAAGGTGGATTGCAAATTTTGCCGCATTACTTTGCAACGGATGGATTTTATATTGCTTGTTTAAGAAAGAAGGTGTAGCATCATGGAAACAACTGTGAAAAAACAAAAAAAAGAATTAGAAGAAAAAAAACCATCTATTTACTCCTTGCAGCTTCATGATATGGAACAATGGTTAAAAGAACAAGGAGAACCTAAATTCCGTGCCGGTCAAGTTTTTGATTGGCTATACAAAAAAAGAGTAACAACTTTTGAGGATATGTCAAACCTTTCTAAAGGATTGCGTGAAAAATTGTCGAATTCCTTTGATATTACAACTTTAAAAACATTAGTAAAACAAACGTCTTCAGATGGAACGATTAAATTTTTATTTCAACTGCATGATGGCTATTCTATTGAAACAGTATTAATGCGCCATGAATACGGAAATTCAATTTGTGTGACAACACAAGTTGGCTGCCGAATTGGCTGTACGTTTTGTGCATCAACACTTGGCGGTTTAAAACGTAATTTAGAAGCTGGTGAGATTGTTGCACAAGTTGTCGAAGTACAACGTGAGTTAGACGCTACAGATGAGCGTGTCAGCTCTCTTGTCGTGATGGGAATTGGAGAACCATTTGATAATTATGATAGTTTAATGGCGTTTTTACGCATCGTGAATCATGAAAAAGGACTTCACATTGGAGCGCGTCATATGACGGTATCAACAAGTGGGATTATCCCGAAAATTTATAAGTTTGCGGAAGAAAACATACAAATTAATTTTGCGGTTTCTTTACATGCTCCAAATACAGAGCTGCGTTCAAAATTAATGCCAATTAACCGAGCGTACAAGCTGCCAGATTTAATGGAAGCTATTAAATATTATACTGAAAAAACAGGGCGCCGTGTTACGTTTGAATATGGCTTATTTGGAGGAGAAAATGACCAAGTCGAACATGCTGTAGAATTAGCTCAGCTGTTAAAAGGTGTAAAATGTCATGTTAACTTAATTCCAGTTAACTACGTACCAGAACGCGATTATGTGAGAACGCCGCGTGAACAAATTTTCTTGTTTGAAAAAACATTAAAAGATCGTGGTGTTAACGTAACAATTCGTCGTGAACAAGGTCATGATATTGATGCAGCCTGCGGTCAATTGCGTGCAAAGGAGCGCAAAGAAGAGACGAGGTGAGATAATGAAAACCGTGTTTCTATCTGATAAAGGGAAGGTTCGTCAACATAATGAAGATAGTGCAGGAGTATTTCATAATTTAGATGGAGAGGTTTTAGCTGTTGTAGCAGATGGAATGGGAGGTCATCGAGCGGGCGATGTTGCTAGCTCGATGGCAATCCAATTGTTCCATGACTATTGGAAACAAACGTATAATATGGATACGCCTAAAAAAGCAGAACAATGGTTACATAATCATGCTCAAATTATTAATGAACGAGTATATAAATATTCTGGAGAACATCCAGAATGTAGTGGAATGGGGACAACAATCGTTGCTGCTATATGTACGGATACTTTTGTTACGATTGGTCATATTGGAGATAGTCGCTGTTATATGTTATCAGATGATTATATGTCACTTGTTACAGAAGATCATTCCCTTGTAAATGAACTCGTTCGGCATGGAGAAATTTCAAAAGAAGATGCTGAATATCATCCTAGAAAAAATGTTTTACTTAGGGCACTTGGTACGGAAGAAACCGTTATATTAGATGTGAAAACCTTAGTATTAGAAGAGGGAGATCAACTGTTACTCTGTTCGGATGGGTTATCTAATAAAGTTGCAATGAGTAATATGCAAGAGATTTTAAAATCTGATGAGCCTCTGCAAGCAAAAAGTGAGCAGCTTGTGCAGCTTGCAAATGATTTTGGAGGGGAAGACAATATTACTCTTGTCATTATTGATTATGCGGACTCGGCGAACGAAAGTAGGTGAATGACAACGTGATGATTGGAAGACGCCTAAATGACCGTTACAAGCTACTAAAAATGATTGGCGGCGGGGGAATGGCCAATGTATATTTGGCACATGATGACATACTCGATCGTGATGTAGCTGTAAAAATGCTGCGGCTTGACTATTCAAATAATGAAGAATTTATTAAGCGTTTCCATCGAGAAGCACAGTCGGTTACAACGTTATCGCATCCAAATATTGTGAATATGTATGATGTTGGAGAAGAAGATGGAATCTATTATCTTGTTATGGAATATGTACCAGGTCAAACGTTAAAACAATACATACAACAGCGAGGTCTTCTTCCTGTAGAAGAAGCAATTAATATTATGGAACAATTAACTGCTGCGATGGCTCATGCGCATCATTTTGAAATTGTCCACCGTGATATTAAGCCTCATAACATTTTAATTCGAAATGATGGTGTTGTGAAGGTTACAGACTTTGGGATTGCAACTGCGACAAGTGCAACTACTATAACACACACAAATTCTGTGCTTGGTTCTGTTCATTATTTATCTCCTGAACAGGCAAGAGGTGGTGTTGCAAATAAGCAATCAGACATTTATTCGCTTGGGATTGTAATGTTTGAATTATTAACTGGAAGGCCGCCGTTTTCTGGAGAATCTGCTGTTTCTATTGCGCTTAAACATTTACAAAATGAAACACCATCTCCCAAAAGGTGGAATCCTGATATTCCGCAAAGTGTAGAAAATATTATTTTAAAAGCAACAGCGAAAGATCCGTTTCATCGTTATCAGTCTGTAAATGCAATGAAACGTGATATTGAAACTGCATTATATCCAGAACGAATAAATGAACAACCTTTCTATATACCAGAAGATATGGAAGCAACAAAAGCGATTCCTATCATTCAGCAGGAACAGTTAATAAGTGCAAATACTGAAGAAACAATTGTTTTACCTGGAAAGTCGAAAGAAGAAAAGCAGCAGGACGAACCAGAAGAACAAAAGAAGAAAAAAAGCAATCGTTGGCTTAAAATTTTGTTAACGACGTTCCTATTTTTAGTTGTTTGTGGAATATTGGCAGTGACGGTGATTCCAGGTTTCTTTATTCCAAAGGAAGTTAAAGTGCCAGATGTGTCTGGAATGACATATGAAAAAGCAGTGAATATACTTGGGAATAAAGGATTTGAATTGACATCATCACCGCAAGTTATATATACGAATGAAGTGGAAGAAGGTAAGGTTATTAAAACAAGTCCAGCGGCAGGACGAGTTGTACGAGCAAATACAAAAATTACGATTTTCAAATCAGGTGGAAAGCAAAAGAAAAAAATGCTTAATTTAATAGGGAAAGATTATGAAAAGATTAAAGATGAATTGACTCCATATAAAGGGGTTATTCCTTATTATATTGAAAGTGACAAGCCGCAAGGTGAAATTGTGGAACAAAGTCCAGAAGCAGGGCAATCTATTGTAGAAGAAGAGCAAGAGGTAAAGGCTTGGATTAGTAAAGGACCAAAACAAATACGACTCGTTGATTTTTCTGGTTGGACAGAAAGTAGTGTGAATAGCTATTTAAACGAGAAAAAGCTAGTGCCAGAAATAAAGAGAGAGTATTCCGATACAGTGGAGAAGGGGCTTGTTATTTCCCAATCACCAAAGCCAGACACGAACTTAAAAGAAGGGGCAAAAGTAACAATTACTGTCTCTGAAGGACAAAAAGAAAAACCAACAAAAATTGTAAAAGTTGACAATATTCCGATTCAGTATCAAGGACCAGCAACTGGAGAGAAAACACCACAAAAAATTGAAATATATAAAGAAGATATGCAAAATACTATGGATAAACCGTTTGAAACGAGAACGATAACAGAGTCAACGACAGTCTCTCTTGACTTTATTATTCAAGAAGGAAAAAAAGGGCGTTACAAAATTGTTCGTGACGGAACGACCTTAATTGAAAAAGAAGTTTTGTATCCAACGCAATAAAGTGAAACTCCTATTAAAAATAATGATAAATGGTGAGTTGAACGAATCTCGTTCTAAGGTCTATTATGAATAGCTATTTTTATGTCTTTTAGGACAAGATAAATAAAGGAGAGAATGTATGCCAGAAGGGAAAATTATAAAAGCTTTAAGTGGGTTCTACTATGTGCAGCATGAAGAAGGGATCACGCAGTGCCGAGGGCGTGGTGTATTTCGTAAGCATAAGATTACACCGCTTGTTGGTGATCAAGTTGTATTTCAAGCTGATAATCCGAGTGAAGGATATGTTCTAGAGATATTAGAACGAAAAAATGAACTCGTGCGTCCGCCGATTGCGAATATTGATCAAGCACTTCTTGTGTTTTCAGCCGTAGAACCAGAATTCAATCCATTGCTATTAGATCGGTTTTTAGTTTTAATTGAGTTTCATAACATTAAGCCAATTATTTGTATTAGTAAGATGGACTTAATAGATATGAAAACACGTGAAAAGATTGAGGCATATGCGAAGGATTACATGGAAATTGGATATGACGTTATATTCACTTCAACGACAACATCAGAAAGTATAGAAGTGTTAAAGCCGTTTTTAGAAGGATGTGTTTCCGTTGTAGCAGGTCAATCTGGTGTAGGCAAATCTTCGCTTTTAAATGTGTTACGTCCAGATTTAGCACTAAAAACGAGTGGGATTTCAGCTCATTTAGGACGAGGTAAGCATACGACAAGACATGTGGAATTAATTGAAGTAGGAAGTGGGCTTGTGGCGGATACACCTGGATTTAGTTCACTCGATTTCATCGATATAGAAGTAGAAGATCTCACATATTGTTTTCCAGAGTTGAAAGAACAGAGTCAATACTGTAAATTTAGAGGTTGTACACATCTTTCTGAACCGAAGTGTGCGGTGAAAGAAGCGGTAGAAGAAGGGAATATTACAAGCTATCGTTATGAGCACTATGTGCAATTTATTGAAGAAATTAGAGAGAGAAAGCCGAGGTATTAATTATGATTAAAATTGCACCATCGATTTTATCAGCAGATTTTTCAAGATTGGGAGAAGAAATTAAAGATGTAGAAAAAGGCGGAGCAGATTACATACATGTCGATGTAATGGACGGACATTTTGTTCCAAACATTACAATTGGACCGTTAATTGTGGAAGCTATTCGCCCGATTACCTCTTTACCATTAGATGTTCATCTTATGATTGAAAATCCGGATCAGTATATTGAGACTTTTGCGAAAGCAGGCGCTGACATTATTACGGTACATGTAGAAGCTTGCCCGCACTTACATCGTACAATTCAATTAATTAAATCACAAGGCATTAAAGCGGGTGTTGTTTTAAATCCACATACACCGGTTTCTATGATTGAACACGTATTAGAAGATGTAGACATGGTGCTATTTATGACGGTAAATCCAGGATTTGGCGGACAAAAGTTCATTCATTCTGTATTGCCGAAAATTAAACAAGTTGCTGATGTGATTCGTGAACGTAATTTGCAAGTAGAGATTGAAGTTGATGGCGGCGTGAATGTAGAAACAGCAAAATTATGTGTAGAAGCAGGAGCGAATGTTCTCGTTGCTGGATCTGCAGTATATAATGAAAAAGATCGCGGAGCAGCAATTGCTGCGATTCGCGGATAAAAAGGAAGCAGTAGATAGGAATATTGTTTAAAAGAAAAAGGTAATCTAGCTATTAGCAGATTGCCTTTTTTCTATAGGAGGAGAGAGAACGTGATTATTCATATTTTAGCTGGGGGTCCAGTAGAGTGCTGGGCAGATTTTTCTAAATATGAGAGTGAAGAGGTTGTATGGGCAGCTGTTGATCGCGGAGTATACCATTTGTTGCAGTTTGGAATCATGCCAGAAGTAGCGTTTGGTGATTATGATTCTGTTACAAAAGAGGAACTAGTATGGATGCAAAAGCAGAAACATGATCTGCATATTGTACCGAAAGAAAAGGATCAAACCGATTTAGAGATTGCGATTAACTGGGCTTTAAAGCAACAACCAGAACAAATTCGTATTTTTGGTGCAACAGGTGGAAGGCTGGATCATAGTTTAGCAAACATTCAAATGTTAATAAAAGGTTTACAATCCAATATCAATATAAGTATTGTAGATTATAAAAATGAAATTTCAGTTAGGGAATCCGGTACATATACAATTGAAAAAAATTCATCATTTCCTTACATATCCTTTGTTCCAATGACAGAAATAGTGACGGGAATTACACTTCGTGGTTTTAAATATCCCCTTAATGATAAAACGATAAAATGGGGATCGACACTTTGTATTAGTAATGAACTCGTTGCGGAAAAAGGTACTTTTTCATTTACCTCTGGCATATTAATGGTGATAAGAAGCACTGATTGAAGGAATACTTTTGTTGCGGCGTCTATAGTAAACAAGTGGAGTAATGGGATTAGGAGGGAAACCATGAGATTTTATACAATTAAGTTACCGAAATTTCTTGGTGGAATTGTTCGCGCGGTATTGAATACCTTTAAAAAAGGATAAAAAGCACCTATTACCGGTGCTTTTTTCATGAGCATAATAAAAAAAGAGCCAACAGGCTCTCTTTTTTATTATTAAACACGTTCGATTTTGCCAGATTTTAATGCTCTAGCAGAAACGTAAACACGTTGAACTTTACCGTTAATGCGTACGCGAACTTTTTGAAGGTTAGCGCCCCATTTACGTTTTGTAGCGTTCATTGCGTGAGAACGAGAGTTACCAGAACGAGCTTTTCTTCCAGTAATAGCACAAACACGAGCCATCTATATTTCCCTCCCTTAACTACCGTAACCTACGTAATTTTCAATGTTAGTCTTTTATGCGATGCTAAAAACACTACTATAATTTAACACAACTAAAAAGAGAATGCAACAGTGTATAAAAAAGAAATCAAGAAAAATTACTTGACACTATATGTAAGGAATTAAAAGTTGAAATCAAGAAAAATTACTTGACATATTGTAGTAGTATATGTTGTATAATAACAATGGACTATTTTGCTCACCATAAAAAATGCTATTTTTTATATAAATGTGAGAGCGAAAAGAAAGAACGATGGAATTTTCTTTAAAAAGATTATATGATAGTAAATAAAGTAGTCTAGCTCACTTTCACCATTTCAGAAGGGGGAAACGAGATGTCAATTGAAATTAAAACGAAGTACGGTCAAATTGATATTAGTACAGATGTAATTGCAACAATTGCTGGAGGCGCTGCAGTAGACTGTTACGGCATCGTCGGTATGGCTTCTAAAAACCAATTAAAAGATGGATTGACAGAAATTTTACGAAAAGAAAACTTCACTAGAGGCGTTATTGTTCGTAAAGACGAAGATGAAGTACATATTGATATGTATATTATCGTGAGCTATGGTACAAAAATTTCAGAGGTAGCACATAACGTCCAAACGAAAGTGAAATATACACTAGATCAAACGGTAGGACTAGCAGTAGATTCTGTAAACATCTACGTACAAGGAGTTAAAGTAATAAACTTGTAATGTGCATTAAGGAGGAAGAACTGTGTCAATTCAAAAAATTGATGGAAAACGTTTGTCACAAATGATCATACAAGGAGCAAATAATTTAACAAACAATGTTCAACTTGTTGATGCTTTAAACGTTTTTCCAGTTCCAGATGGCGATACGGGTACAAATATGAACTTATCAATGACTTCAGGTGCGCGCGAAGTGAAAGGAAATCCTTCACAACACGCTGGTAAAGTCGGAATAAGTTTAGCCAAAGGATTATTAATGGGAGCGCGTGGTAACTCAGGTGTTATTTTATCTCAGTTGTTCCGTGGTTTTTCGAAATCCATTGAACAAAAAGAAGAATTAACAACAATTGATTTTGCTGATGCGTTAGAAGCAGGCGTAGAAACGGCATATAAAGCAGTTATGAAGCCAATTGAAGGAACAATTTTAACTGTTGCAAGGGAAACGAGTAAACATGCAATCACAGTTGCGAAAAAACAGCGCGACTTTGTTTTATTTATGGAAGAAGTTGTGAAAGAAGCGAATGCATCATTAAATCGTACACCTGATTTATTGCCTGTATTAAAGCAAGTTGGTGTTGTAGATAGCGGTGGGAAAGGTCTTGTTGTCGTTTATGAAGGATTTCTAGCGGACTTAAAGGGTGAAACAATCGCTTCTAATCAGCCAACACAACCATCTATGAACGAAATGGTACGTGCAGAACATCACCGTAGTGTACAAAGTCAATTGAGTACAGAGGATATTAAATACGGCTACTGCACAGAATTTATGGTTAAGTTAGACGATGAGAAAATGAAAGAACATAATTTCTCTGAGCAAAAATTCCGCGAAGAGATTAGTGTGTATGGTGATTCATTGCTTGTTGTATCTGATGATGAAATCGTAAAAGTTCATATTCATGCAGAGCATCCTGGAGATGCGATGAACTACGGACAACGTTATGGAAGCTTAATTAAAATTAAAGTAGAAAATATGCGTGAACAACATACTGCTTTATTAGATGAGCCTATGGCGATGCATGTAGAAGTAAAACAACCTGCTGAAAAACAGCCTTATGGAATTGTAACTGTAGCAATGGGTTCTGGTATTAAAGAATTGTTTGAAAGCATCGGTGCGACGGTAGTTATTGAAGGCGGTCAAACGATGAATCCAAGTACAGAAGATATTGTAAAAGCGATTGAAGAAGCAAATGCAGAAAAAGTTATTATATTACCGAACAATGGTAATATTGTAATGGCTGCAGAGCAAGCAGCTTCTGTAGTGGACCAAGAAGTAATTGTTGTTCGTTCAAAAACAGTTCCACAAGGTATGGCAGCGATGCTTGCTTTTAATCCAGCAGGAACTCTTGAAGAAAACGAAGCGCAAATGAACGAAGCGCTTGCTCATGTGAAAACGGGCCAAATCACGTATGCGGTTCGTGATACAGAAATTGATGGTGTAACAATTAATAAAGATGACTTCATGTGCATTGCAGATGGGAAAATTGTATCTACAGATGTAGAAAAAATTACAGCTGCGAAAAAACTGTTAGAAAATATGCTTGATGAAGATGCAGAAATTTTAACAATTTTACAGGGTGAAGATGCATCAGAAGAAGAAGTAGATGAATTAGTAACATTTGTAGAAGAAAAATTTGAAGATGTAGAAGTGGAAGTTCATAATGGAAATCAACCTTTATATTCTTTCATTTTTTCTGTAGAATAAAGTTTTATTTCGTTTAAAATGTACTTACTCTATAATGAGATGAACTAATATAAGTGATGAGAGGGTCTTGCTAATAGATATGGTGAGGCTCTCTTTCTTTTGGGGAATAAAGTGAAACTTCCATCTGTATGGTTTTCTTTATCTCGTATTAACGGGCAGGGCATTTTTTGCTACATGCGAGGTTAAAACAAAAGGAGAAAGCAAGTAGCGGTCATGTTGTATTTTGCGTAGCAGGACTTATATGTTGGGAAATTAAAATGAATATATATGCGACTAGGGGAAGGTGAAATGACTACTATGCTTTCTTGATGCTATGGTAGAATAGGAGAGGTAGTGATTGCATATTCAAAGTGAAAATGAAAATATGTAATCTATTGTTGAGATATAACCTGCAAGTAAAGAAGATGAGTGTTATACATGAAAGGTTAGGAATAAGATTTGACGGGGCGTGAAGATCTTGGGTGAAGTGGTGCAAATTCCAATTACGGATGTGAAAGGGATTGGAGAAGAAACAGCTGTATTACTAAATGAGATGGGGATTTTTACGGTTTCTGATTTACTAGAGCATTTTCCGTATCGTTATGAAGACTATGCGATGAAGGATTTGGCTGAAGTTAAACATGAAGAACGGGTAACTGTGGAGGGAAAAGTACATAGTGCACCTCTTTTACAATATTATGGAAAAAAGAAATCTCGTCTTACTGTACGTGTTCTCGTTGGGCGCTATTTAATTACAGCTGTATGCTTTAACCGACCCTACTATAAGCAGAAGTTAAATATTGATGAAACGATAACGATATCTGGAAAATGGGATCAACATCGTCAAACGATTTCGGTATCTGAACTTCACTTTGGGCCGGTTGTTCGTCAACAAGAAGTAGAACCAGTATATTCAGTTAAGGGTAAATTGACAGTAAAACAAATGCGTCGCTTTATTGCGGGGGCGTTTAAAGAGTATGGTTCTTTTGTGAAAGAAGTGTTGCCAGAAGGATTGTTGTCGCGTTACAAATTATTATCTCGCTATGAAGCACTATATGCTTTGCATTTTCCTAGTGGACAAGAAGATATGAAACAGGCGCGTCGTCGCTTTGTATATGAAGAATTTTTCTTGTTTCAATTGAAGATGCAGGCACTTCGTAAAATGGAGCGGGAAAGTTCGAAGGGAACAAAAAAAGACGTATCTCTTGAACAATTAGAAGAGTTTATAGGAGCCCTTCCTTTTCCGTTAACGAATGCGCAGCAGCGTGTTGTTACAGAAATTATGAAAGATTTGGAGTCCCCGTATCGAATGAATCGTTTACTACAAGGTGACGTAGGTTCTGGAAAAACGGTAGTGGCTGCAATTGCTTTGTATGCAGCGAAATTAGCTGGATATCAAGGGGCATTAATGGTACCGACAGAAATTTTAGCAGAGCAACACTATCAATCGTTAGTATCTATATTTTCTCATTTTAATATGAATATTGAATTATTAACAAGCTCTGTAAAGGGAGCGCGTCGCCGCGAGATACTAGCTAGACTAGAACAAGGAGAAATTGATATTCTCGTCGGAACTCATGCTTTAATTCAAAATGAAGTCATATTTCACAGGCTTGGGCTTGTAATTACGGATGAACAACATCGCTTCGGTGTAGCGCAGCGTCGTGTATTGAGGGAAAAGGGGGAAAATCCTGATGTTTTATTTATGACAGCAACGCCAATTCCTCGTACATTAGCAATTACTGCGTTTGGTGAAATGGATGTATCAATTATCGATGAGATGCCGGCAGGTCGTAAAGTCATTGAAACATACTGGGCGAAACATGATATGTTTGAACGTGTTCTTGGATTTGTAGAGAAAGAAGTAAAAAAAGGACGACAAGCGTATGTCATTTGTCCATTAATTGAAGAATCGGAGAAATTGGATGTGCAAAATGCAATTGATTTGCATAGTATGTTGACTCATCATTATCAAGGGAAATTTCAAGTTGGTCTGATGCATGGCCGCCTTTCTTCTCAGGAGAAAGATGAAATAATGCACCAATTTAGCGAAAATAAAGTGCAAATTCTCATTTCGACAACAGTTGTAGAAGTTGGTGTGAACGTGCCAAATGCAACAACGATGGTTATTTATGATGCAGAGCGTTTTGGGTTATCGCAACTTCATCAACTTCGTGGTCGTGTAGGACGTGGCAGTGAACAATCTTATTGTATTTTAATTGCTGATCCGAAATCGGAAACAGGAAAAGAACGTATGCGTATTATGACAGAGACAAATGATGGATTTGTCCTATCGGAAAAAGATTTAGAATTGCGTGGTCCTGGGGATTTTTTTGGGAGCAAGCAAAGTGGTTTACCTGAATTTAAATTAGCTGATATGGTACATGATTATCGAGCGTTAGAAACAGCAAGGCAAGATGCTGCGCTACTTGTTGATTCGACTGCGTTTTGGCAAAGTAAACAGTATGAAATGCTGCGTAGATATTTAGAGAAATCAGGGGTTTTTCAAGGAGAAAAGCTAGATTAAAGCGCAATACGTAAAAAAATGTTGCATTCTGTATTTAATGCTTATATACTACTGTTAGTACCTAGTCATAAAAATGGATGGTGCGGAATGAAAAAGAGAAGGAAAAAAGAAAGACAAGAGTTATTACAACAAACAATAGAAGCAAATCCGTTTATTACGGATGAAGAATTAGCTGAACAATTTCAAGTGAGTATTCAAACAATTCGTCTTGATCGTATGGAACTTTCGATTCCAGAATTACGAGAACGAATTAAACATGTGGCAACAAAACAACATGAAGAAGATGTAAAATCTTTACCGCTTGATGAAGTGGTAGGAGAAATTATTGATATAGAATTAGATAGACATGCGATTTCTATTTTTGAGGTGAAAGAAGAACATGTCTTTAAACGTAATCAAATTGCTCGCGGGCATCATTTATTTGCACAAGCAAACTCATTAGCTGTTGCGGTTATTGATGAAGAATTAGCTTTAACTGCGAAGTCTACCATTCGATATATTCGTCCTGTAAAATTAGAAGAGCGTGTTGTTGCGAAAGCACGTGTTGAAGATGTAGAGAATGATAAAGGACGGACGGTTGTCAAAGTGCGTAGTTTTGTTGGAGACGAACTTGTATTTACAGGCACTTTTGAAATGTATCGATCTAGTAATTATAGTGAGGAAGGTAGTAACTTATGAGAATCGCAATAGATGCAATGGGCGGCGATCATGCACCGAAATCTGTCGTACTTGGAGCAATGAAAGCAATTAAAGAATATTCAGATTTACATATTACGTTAGTTGGAAAAGAAGACGAAATTCGTAAGTATTTAACAAGTGAAGAGCGTATTACGGTGCTGCACACAGAGGAAGTAATTGAAGGAACAGACGAGCCGGTACGAGCAGTGCGTCGGAAAAAACAAGCTTCTATGGTACTTGCTGCGCAGCAAGTAAAAGAAGGTGCCGCTGACGCTTGTATTTCAGCTGGGAATACAGGGGCTCTTATGGCAGCTGGATTATTTGTGGTAGGACGTATAGAAGGGATAGAGCGCCCTGCTCTTTCTCCTACGATGCCAACAGTAGATGGAAAAGGCTTTGTTATGCTAGATGTTGGTGCGAATGTCGATGCGAAAGCAATTCATTTATACCAGTATGCTGTAATGGGATCTGTATATGCAGAGAAAGTAAGAGGGATTTCTAATCCTCGCGTAGGTCTTTTAAATGTAGGAACTGAGGATGGAAAAGGAAACGAGCTTTCTAAACAAGTCTTTGCAATGCTAAAAGATGCGCCGCTTAACTTTGTTGGAAATGTAGAATCACGAGACTTATTACAAGGTGTAGCTGATGTGGTTGTTTGTGACGGATTTACTGGAAATGTTACCCTTAAAACGTTAGAGGGGACTGCAATTGCATTATTCTCTATGCTAAAAGAGCAATTGATGAGTTCATTTACAAGCAAGCTAGCGGCAAGCGTATTAAAACCAAAACTTAGGGTGTTAAAAGATAAAATGGATTATTCAGAGTATGGAGGAGCAGCTTTATTTGGATTGAAAGCTCCTGTCATCAAAGCGCATGGTTCTTCTAATGACCAGTCGATTTTTAGTGCGATTCGTCAAACTCGAGAAATGGTAGCGAAGGAAGTTATTCCTACTATTACGAGCGTAATGGAGGAGGAACCGCTTCAATAATGAGGAGGGTTTGAAATGGGAAAATTGGCATTTCTTTTTCCAGGACAAGGTTCACAAGCAGTTGGAATGGGAAGACAATTAGCAGAAAATCATGAAGAGGTTGCGAAAGTTTTTCATCAAGCTGATGAAATTTTAAAAGACTCTCTTTCAACACTTATTTTTGAGGGACCTCAAGAAGCGTTGACATTAACAATAAATACGCAACCGGCATTGTTAACGACAAGTATTGCAATTTTAAAGGCATTGGAGCAGTACGATATTACACCAGATTATGTTGCAGGACATAGTTTAGGTGAGTATAGCGCACTAGTGGCAGCAGGTGCTATGTCATTTGAAGACGGTGTATACGCTGTAAGAAAACGTGGTGAATACATGGAAGAAGCTGTGCCAAGTGGTGAAGGTGCAATGGCGGCTATTATGGGAGCAGATCCTGATATGTTAAAGCGGGTAACTGAAGAAGTAACGCGTGAAGGTTATCCCGTTCAAGTTGCGAACATGAATAGCACAAAGCAAATTGTAATTTCTGGTACAAAACAAGGTGTAGAATTAGCTTCAGAAAGAGCGAAAGAAAATGGTGCAAAGCGTGCAATTCCACTGCGTGTTAGCGGTCCATTTCATTCGTCACTTATGAAACCGGCAGCTGAGAAGTTTCGAGGTGTGCTAAATGAAATTAAGATCGAGGATGCGGAAATTCCAGTTATTGCAAATGTAACAGCAGATTGCATTACGCGTAAAGAAGACATTCAAGAAAAGTTAATTGAGCAACTTTATTCCCCTGTATTATGGTACCCATCCATTGAACGTATGGTGGAGCTTGGTGTAGATACATTTATTGAAATTGGACCTGGAAAAGTTTTAGCTGGTCTTATGAAATCAATCGCTCCGTCTACGAAAGTATATGCAATATACGATGAGGAAACGATGAAAGATACCATTTCAAAACTGAGAGGAGAAGGCTAATGTTATTAAAAGACAAAGTTGCATTAGTAACGGGAGCATCTCGCGGAATCGGCCGTGCCATCGCATTAGATTTAGCAAAACAAGGTGCAAAAGTAGTTGTAAACTACGCAGGAAACGAAATGAAAGCAAATGAAGTTGTTGATGAGATTAAAAATTTAGGTTCAGAAGCAATGGCAATAAAAGCAAATGTTGCTAGTAGCGAAGAAGTAGCTGACATGGTAAAACAAACTGTTGATACATTTGGCCAAATTGATATTCTTGTAAATAACG
This sequence comes from Bacillus sp. 103mf, assembly GCF_900116295.1. GTDB lineage: Bacteria > Bacillota > Bacilli > Bacillales > Bacillaceae_G > Bacillus_A > Bacillus_A bruguierae. The sequence continues at coordinate 443,509 of NZ_FPAF01000001.1, read as the reverse complement.
CTGGCATTACGAGAGATAATTTGTTAATGCGTATGAAAGAGGAAGAATGGGATGCGGTTATTAATACAAACTTAAAAGGTGTCTTTTTATGTACAAAGGCTGTATCTCGTTATATGATGCGTCAACGTCATGGGCGCATTATTAATATCGCTTCCGTTGTCGGTGTTACTGGGAATCCAGGGCAAGCAAATTACGTTGCAGCAAAAGCTGGTGTAATTGGATTAACAAAAACTGCAGCAAAAGAGCTGGCAAGTCGTAATATTACAGTAAATGCGATCGCTCCTGGATTTATCGTAACAGATATGACAGAGGTATTGGCGGAAGATGTGAAGAACGAAATGTTAAAGTTAATTCCAATTGCAAAATTTGGAGAAGCAGAAGATATTTCAAATGCAGTTGCCTTTTTAGCATCAGATGCGAGTCGTTATATTACTGGACAAACACTTCATGTTGACGGCGGCATGGTAATGTAAGAGAAGAAACTGTAGAAATAGGTTGATTTCATCTCGTTTTTCTGTACAATATTAAATATAATGTCTTGAGAAGAGCGGATGAATTTAAAAAAGTAGTAGTTTGTCTATACTTTTTAAAGGAGGTGAATGAATATGGCAGACGTTTTAGAGCGTGTAACGAAAATCATCGTAGATCGTTTAGGAGTAGACGAAACAGAGGTAACACCAGCTGCAAACTTTAAAGAAGATTTAGGTGCTGACTCCCTAGATGTAGTAGAACTTGTGATGCAACTAGAAGATGAGTTTGAAATGGAAATTTCTGATGAGGAAGCAGAAAAGATTGCTACTGTTGGCGATGCTGTGACTTACATAGAGAGTCATCTATAATGCTTGATGAAGTCCCGTTTATATACGGGGCTTTCTCAGCATATATACCTGGAGGGACCTATGCCGTACAGAAAGTATAGAGATAAGAAGCATGAAGCTAAATATCGAGAGGCTTTTAAAAAGTTTCAAGAGAAAATAGGTATTACATTTACAAATGAAAAGTTGTTGATTCAAGCATTTACGCATTCATCCTATGTGAATGAGCATCGGAAAAAGCCACATGAAGATAACGAGCGTCTTGAATTTCTTGGAGATGCGGTATTAGAACTGACAGTTTCGCAATATTTGTTTCAAAAATATCCGACAATGAGTGAGGGAGAATTAACAAAACTTCGCGCTGCTATTGTATGTGAACCTTCTCTCGTTCGTTTTGCAAATGAGCTATCATTTGGAAATCTTGTCCTTTTAGGAAAGGGAGAGGAAATGACAGGAGGGCGTGAACGTCCAGCGTTATTAGCGGATGTCTTTGAAGCGTTTGTTGGCGCACTTTACCTGGACCAAGGTTTGGACAAGGTATGGGGATTTTTAAAAACAGTTGTTTATCCGAAAATTAATGAAGGTGCTTTTTCTCATGTGATGGATTTTAAAAGTCAACTCCAAGAGTTAATTCAGCGTGATGGTAGCGGGAATATAGAATATCAAATTCTGCAAGAAAAAGGACCAGCTCATAATCGAGAATTTGTATCGCGCGTTACATTAAACGGCGAATCATTAGGTCTTGGAAGTGGGAAGTCTAAGAAAGAGGCAGAACAGCATGCTGCCCAAGAAGCGTTGGAAAAATTAAAAGAGCACTTATAGCGAATCCCCCTTATACTTAGGGGGATTCCTTGTGCATAAAGGGGGAAAGTCTTTCGTGTTTTTAAAGCGGTTAGAGATAGTTGGATTTAAATCTTTTGCGGAACGTGTTTCGATTGACTTTGTACCAGGCGTAACGTCTGTAGTAGGTCCAAATGGAAGCGGGAAAAGTAATATTACAGATGCAATTCGTTGGGTACTTGGTGAACAATCTGTAAAGTCGCTGCGCGGTGCGAAAATGGAAGATATTATTTTTTCTGGAAGTGATACACGTAAAGCGTTAAATATTGCAGAAGTAACATTAACATTAAATAATGAGGACCAACGTCTACCAATTGAATATAACGAAGTAAGCGTAACGAGACGAGTATATCGTTCTGGGGACAGTGAATTTCTTATTAATAAACAGTCTTGTCGTTTAAAAGATATTGTTGATTTATTCATGGACTCCGGTATGGGGCGTGAAGCGTTTTCTATTATTAGTCAAGGTAAAGTGGAAGAAATTTTAAGTAGTAAAGCAGAAGACCGCCGTAGTGTTTTTGAAGAAGCGGCTGGTGTGTTGAAATATAAAATTCGCAAGAAGAAAGCAGAAGGGAAATTAGCAGAGGCACAAGATAATTTAAATCGTGTAGAAGATATTATTCATGAATTAAGTACACAAGTAGAACCTCTTGAAAGACAAGCTTCTATTGCGAAAGATTATCTAGAGAAAAAAGATGAACTAGAAAAAGTCGAAGCGGCATTAATTGTGTATGAAATTGAAGAATTACATGAAAAATGGGAAGCGCTTCGTGAGCAGTTTGAACATAACAAAGATGAAGAAGTGGAGTTATCGACACTGCTTCAAAAAAATGAAGCGGATTTAGAAGAAGTGCGTGGAAATGTACAAGCTATTGATGAGTCTGTTCAATCTTTACAAGAAGTTCTTCTTCTTTCTAGTAAAGAACTTGAAAAGTTAGAGGGACAACGTGAACTGCTGAAAGAAAGAAAGCGCAATGCAACAACACATTGTGCGCAGTTAGAAACACTCATTCATGAATTAACAGAAAAAGTTTCTGCATATGAAGGAAGTGCCATGCAAGGAACAGGGGAATTAATGAAATTAGCAAGTCATGTGAAAGAGTTAGAACAGAAGTTACATGACAGCGAACAATTGTTGTCTACATATGAACAAAATTTGGATGAGAAAATTGAACATCTAAAAGGTGATTATATTGAACTTTTAAATCAACAAGCTAGCTATCGAAATGAACTTTCTATGTTAGAGGAACAATTTAAACAGCGAGATTTCAAAAATCAGCGTCTTGATAAAGAAAATGAAAAATATGTGCAGATGGGCATAGCGATTGCACAGCAAAAATCAACTTTTGTTGAAAAATATGAACATATAAAAGATCAAATCACAAATCTGTTGTCGAGCATGCAGCAAACGGAAGCTACGCTTGGGAAATGTAAAGAGCAATATAGTGAAAATGAGACCAAGCTGTATCAAGCATATCAATATGTTCAGCAAGCTCGTTCTCGTAAAGAAATGCTTGAAGAAATGCAAGAAGATTATTCGGGCTTTTATCAAGGTGTCCGTGAAGTATTAAAGGCGCGTGACAGCAAGTTGCATGGTATTGAAGGTGCGATTGCAGAGCTTCTTACTGTACCGAAAAAATATGAAGTGGCGATGGAAATTGCACTTGGAGCAGCAATGCAGCATGTGGTTGTACAAACAGAAGAACATGCGCGCCGTGCAATTACATTCTTAAAGCAAAATCGCCATGGCCGTGCGACTTTTTTACCACAAAGTGTTATAAAAGGCAGAGCGCTTAATATAGAGCAACTTCGTATTATAAACCAGCATCCTTCATTTATAGGGATAGCTTCGGAGCTTGTACAGTATGATAATAAATATGAAAATGTGATTACAAATTTATTAGGTACAGTAATAGTTGCCTGTGATTTAAGAGGAGCAAATGAATTAGCAAAGCAGCTGCAGTATCGTTATCGTATTGTTACATTAGAAGGAGATCTTGTGAATCCAGGAGGTTCAATGACAGGCGGTGCTGTGAAGCAAACAAATTCTTCTTTATTAGGACGTCAACGAGAATTGGAAGAGTGGAATGAAAAGTTGATAGATATGGAAGAAAAGACTGAGAAGCTAGAGAACTATGTTAGAGCGCTAAAACAAGAAATACAAGAAAAAGAAGTGAAGTTGAAGGAACTTCGACAATATATTGATGAAAAGCGTGTAGACGAACAAAAGTACAAAGAAGAAATGAATCAGTTAGAGCTAGAAGAACATCGCATTAAAGAGCGTTTATCTATTTATGATTTAGAGCTAGAAGGATTTTTGCAAGATCAAGCAAAGATACAAGGGCGAAAAACTGAGATAGAAGAAACGCTTACTGAGCTGCAAGAAAAAATTATGCAACTCGATATAACGATTACAGAGTTAACAAAACAAAAGAGCGAGCAGCATTCTTCGAAGGAAAAAGTACAGAAAGAGATTACAGAGCTAAAAGTACAAGCAGCTGAAGAGCAACAACGATTATCAAACCAAAAAGAGACAGTAGAACGCCTTACAAAAGAACGAGATGAAACGAAAAAGAATCTTATAAAGACAAAAGAAGATTTAGCATTCTTAAAACAAGAAATGACATCGAATTCTAGCGGCGAAGAACAAATTACAAGTATGATTGAAAAGAAAACGCACGATAGAAATCAAACTGTGGAATTAATTAGCTCACGCCGTGAACAACGTCTTGATTTACAAGGACGGTTAGAACATCTAGAGTTAGAGGTAAAAGAAGCAAAACGTAGGCATAAATATTTGCTTGATGTATTAAAAGATCAAGAAGTGAAAATAAATCGTTTAGACGTGGAGTTAGAAAATCGCTTGCAACATTTACGGGAAACGTATACCATTTCTTTTGAAGCTGCAAAACAAAAATATACGATGACAATGTCTAGCGAGGAAGCTCGTAAAAAAGTGAAATTAATTAAATTATCCATTGAAGAACTCGGTACAGTAAATATAGGTGCCATTGATGAATTTGAGCGGGTATCTGAGCGTCATACGTTCTTATTAGAGCAACGGGATGATTTGCAAGAAGCGAAAACAACGTTGCATCAAGTAATTGACGAAATGGATGAAGAAATGAAAAAACGTTTTTCTTATACGTTCGAAGCAATTCGCACAGAATTCCAGTTCGTATTTAGTGAATTATTTGGCGGTGGGCGTGCAGATTTAGTTATGACAAACCCGAAAGATTTATTAAATACAGGAATTGATATTGTTGCACAACCGCCAGGGAAAAAGTTACAAAATTTAGGTCTTCTTTCTGGAGGAGAACGAGCATTGACAGCTATTGCGTTGCTATTTGGTATTTTAAAAGTTCGTCCTGTACCGTTTTGTGTACTTGATGAAGTTGAAGCCGCACTAGATGAAGCGAATGTTGCTCGCTTTGCGCAGTATTTGAAAAAATTTAGTAATGAAACGCAGTTTATTGTTATTACACATCGAAAGGGTACGATGGAAGAATCTGATGTATTATACGGTGTAACGATGCAAGAGTCTGGTGTGTCCAAGCTTGTTTCCGTTCGTTTGGATGATGGAGAAGAGCTTGTTACGAGCAAATAGGAAGGATGGGAAAGAATGAGTTTTTTAAAAAAATTAAAAGAAAAAATTTCGAAGCAAACAGATACGGTAACAGAGAAGTTTAAACAAGGTTTAGAGAAAACGAGAAACTCTTTTGCTGAAAAAGTAAATGATTTAGTATATCGTTATCGTAAAGTTGACGAAGAGTTCTTCGAAGAGTTAGAGGAAATTTTAATTGGTGCGGACGTGGGTGTGTCCACAGTAATGGAGTTAATTGACCAATTAAGAGACGAAGTGAAGCATCGTAATATTCAAGACCCAAAAGAAGTGCAAGCTGTTATCTCTGAAAAATTAGTTGAGATTTATAAAGGTGACGGTAATTTTAATAATGAATTAAATGTGCAAGAAAACGCATTGACAGTTATTTTATTTGTCGGGGTAAACGGTGTTGGAAAAACAACGACGATTGGAAAAATGGCACATAAATTTAAATCAGATGGAAAATCTGTATTATTGGCAGCTGGCGACACATTCCGTGCTGGTGCAATCGAGCAGCTAGAAGTGTGGGGGGAACGTGTTGGTGTAGATGTAATTAAACAAGGATCAGGTTCTGACCCAGCAGCTGTTATGTATGATGCAATTCAAGCTGCAAAATCGCGGAAAGTTGATGTTTTGTTATGTGATACAGCGGGACGTTTGCAAAACAAAGTCAACTTAATGAAAGAGTTAGAGAAAGTAAAACGTGTAATTGAACGTGAAGTTCCTGGTGCTCCTCATGAAGTACTACTTGTCATTGATGCAACAACAGGACAAAATGGTTTAAGTCAAGCGAAGACATTCCGTGAGGCAACAAATGTAACGGGTATTGTCCTAACAAAATTGGACGGAACTGCTAAAGGTGGAATTGTATTGGCGATTCGTAATGAGATGGATGTACCGGTGAAATTTGTTGGTCTGGGAGAACAGATGGATGACTTGCAAGCATTTGATCCAGAACAATATGTATATGGATTATTTGCGGACCTTGTAGAAACAGCAGTGGAATAAGTAGAAAAAGAGGGAGCGGTGTTTACCGCTCTTTCTTTTTGAATTTAAATTAAGTTGTTAAGAAAAAAACTTGACACACATTTACTCTCCATGTAAACTAATTCATGTAAAGGTAATTCACTTAACAAAGGGTGATTCAACATGCTCGAAAAAACAACGAGAATGAATTATTTGTTTGATTTTTATCAATCGTTGTTAACGCCAAAACAAAGAAGTTATATGTCACTTTACTATCTCGATGATCTATCGCTTGGTGAAATTGCAGAAGAATTTGAAGTAAGCCGCCAAGCAGTGTATGATAACATTAAACGGACAGAAGCGATGCTTGAAGAATATGAAGAAAAGTTATTATTACTTCAAAAGTTTCAAGAAAGGCAGCAACTTGTTGCAAAGTTAAAGCAGCTAATCAGCGAAGAAGAGCATGTAGATGAACAAGTAAAACAAGTTGTTGAAGCTATCGAAAATTTAGATTAGGAGGGCGGCAATATGGCATTTGAAGGATTAGCCGACCGACTTCAACAGACAATGCAAAAAATTCGCGGTAAAGGGAAAGTATCTGAAGCCGACGTAAAAGAAATGATGAGAGAAGTTCGTCTTGCTCTTTTGGAAGCAGACGTTAACTTTAAAGTAGTAAAAGATTTTGTTAAACGTGTGTCTGAGCGGGCTGTCGGACAAGATGTAATGAAAAGTTTAACGCCTGGACAGCAAGTTATTAAAGTAGTACAGGAAGAACTTACAGAATTAATGGGCGGCCAGCAGAGTAAAATTGCTGTCTCTAACCGTCCGCCAACCGTTATTATGATGGTTGGATTGCAAGGTGCGGGTAAAACGACGACAACAGGTAAACTTGCGAATTTACTTCGTAAAAAGCATAATCGGAAACCGATGCTTGTTGCAGCTGACATTTATCGTCCAGCGGCAATTAAACAGCTTGAAACACTCGGTAAGCAATTGGATATGCCAGTTTTCTCTTTAGGAGACAAAGTAAGTCCTGTTGAAATCGCAAAGCAAGCAATTGCAAAAGCAAAAGAAGATCATCATGATTATGTTCTTATTGATACAGCAGGTCGACTGCATATCGATGAAGAGCTTATGGATGAATTAGCACAAGTGAAAGAAGTAACAAAGCCGGATGAAATTTTCCTTGTTGTTGATGCAATGACAGGACAAGATGCGGTAAACGTTGCGCAAAGTTTCCATGAACAGCTAGGTTTAACAGGTGTTGTATTAACGAAATTAGATGGTGATACGCGCGGAGGTGCAGCACTATCTATTAAAGCTGTTACAAACACACCGATTAAATTTGCTGGTATGGGTGAGAAATTAGATGCACTAGAGGTATTTCATCCAGAACGCATGGCATCGCGTATTTTAGGTATGGGTGATGTTCTGACGTTAATTGAAAAGGCGCAGGCGACAGTTGATGAAGAAAAGGCAAGAGAACTTGAGCAAAAAATGCGCACACTTTCCTTTACGTTGGATGATTTTCTAGAGCAATTAGGACAAGTGCGTCAATTAGGACCACTTGATGAGCTATTAAATATGCTTCCTGGTGCTGGGAAAATTAAAGGATTAAAAAATGTCCAAGTTGATGAAAAGCAAATCGGACACATCGAAGCGATTATTCGCTCGATGACAAAATTAGAGCGTGAACAACCGGAAATCATTAACGCTAGTCGTAAGAAACGTATTGCTAAAGGTAGTGGTACAACTGTGCAAGAGATCAATCGTCTTTTGAAGCAATTTGAAGATATGAAAAAGATGATGAAAACGATGTCTGGTATGCAAAAAGGTAAGAAAAAAGGACTAGGTGGTTTGAAGTTTCCATTTATGTAAGGAAAAAAAGATGGCTCTGTTAAGAAATTATACTTTACAAAGGGTCACTCTTTTTGCTAATATTATTATCTGTGTGAAATATATTCGGAGGTGCTTTATAAATGGCAGTTAAAATTCGTTTAAAACGTATGGGAGCTAAAAAATCTCCTTTCTATCGTGTAGTTGTTGCAGATTCTCGTTCTCCTCGTGACGGACGTTTCATCGAGGAAATCGGAACTTACAATCCAGTTGCTCAGCCAGCTGAAGTTAAAATTAACGAAGAAGCAGCATTAAAATGGTTAGGAAACGGTGCGAAACCATCTGATACAGTTCGTAACCTATTCTCTAAGCAAGGCATCATGGAGAAATTCCACTTATCTAAACAAGGTAAGTAATTGAAGCAATGGCTATGTCAGGGTTAATCGAAACAATTGTTAAACCCCTTGTGGATCATCCTGAAGATGTAAAGGTTACACAGGAACTGTACAACGGAGAGATGAAGTATCGATTAACCGTACATCCTGAGGATGTGGGTAAAGTCATTGGGAAACAAGGGCGAGTTGCAAAAGCAATTCGAACGATCTTATATGCAGCGGGACATCATCAAAATGAAAAAGTCACGCTGGAAATTCAATAAGTATAAAAAGGGCGAGGATCTGTTCCTCACCCTTTTTTAACATTTTAAGATAAATCGCATCTTCAGCAAAGAGAATGGAGATGCTAACGACATATAACGAACAGGGGTGACGTGCTGTTTATGACGAAATGGTTTAATGTAGGGAAAATTGTAAATACTCACGGTGTTAGAGGAGAAGTGCGTGTCGTTTCGCGTACAGATTTTCCAGAAGAGCGTTATAAAGTAGGAAACATATTATACATATGGCAAGAGAAGGGCGCTGAGCCATTAGCTGTAAAGATTACTTCTCATCGTAGTCATAAGTCTTTTGATTTATTGACATTCGAAGGCTATAACAATGTAAATGAAGTAGAACAGTGGAAAGGTTCTTTATTAAAAGTCCCAGAGGACCAGCTTGGAGAATTGGCTGAAGGAGAGTATTATTATCATGAAATTATTGGTTGTACAGTTGTAACAGAAGACGGAGAGACAATTGGTACAATTAAAGAAATTCTTTCTCCTGGCGCAAACGACGTTTGGGTCATTAAACAGCCAAAAGGCCAAGATATTTTAATTCCGTATATTGAGGAAGTTGTCTTACAAGTAAACATCAATGAACAGCTTGTGACCATTCATGTGATGGAAGGATTACTGTAATGAAAATTGATATTTTAACATTGTTTCCAGAGATGTTTACAGGTGTATTTGGTTCTTCTATATTAAAAAAAGCACAAGAAAAAGAAGCAGTGCAGCTAAGAGTTGTTAATTTTCGTGATTATTCAACTAATAAACATAATAGTGTGGATGATTACCCGTACGGCGGCGGAGCTGGAATGGTATTAACACCACAACCCATTTTCGATGCGGTAGAAGAGTTAACGAAGGAAACGGAACGCAAACCACGCGTTGTGTTAATGTGTCCGCAAGGAGAGCGTTTTACCCAAAAAAAAGCTGAAGAATTAGCTGAAGAAGAACATCTAATTTTCATTTGTGGCCATTACGAAGGGTATGATGAGCGTGTTCGTGAGCATCTTGTAACCGATGAAATTTCAATAGGTGATTATGTATTAACAGGCGGAGAATTGGCATCTATGGTTATTACAGATAGCGTTGTCCGCTTATTACCTGATGTTTTAGGGAATGAACAATCACAAATAGAAGATTCATTTAGTACAGGGTTACTAGAACATCCGCATTATACAAGACCAGCGGATTTTCGTGGAATGAAAGTACCAGATGTACTTCTGTCTGGAAATCATAAATATATTGAAGAATGGCGTCAAAAAGAATCATTGCGCCGTACCTTTATGCGTCGCCCTGATTTATTAGGGGAACGTAGTTTATCTAAACAAGAGGAAAAATGGTTAGCAGAATTTAAAGAAGAGAAGTAAAAAATGCTATTGCAACAAACTGAGCAATATGCTATTATAACACTTGTGCTACTTATAGAGGGTAGCCGTTAACAACGGTGTTCCGCTGCAATTTATGAAATGACTTTGTATGAGCATCTGTTTGGAAGGAGAGAATTGAATATGCAACAATTAATCGCAGAAATTACAAAAAATCAATTAAAAACTGATTTACCTTCATTCCGTCCTGGTGACACTTTACGCGTACACGTAAAAGTAGTAGAGGGTACTCGTGAGAGAATTCAGATTTTTGAAGGTGTTGTAATTAAACGTCGTGGTGGCGGAATTAGCGAAACATTCACAGTTCGTAAGATTTCTTACGGTGTAGGTGTTGAACGTACATTCCCAGTTCACACGCCAAGAATCGCGAAAATCGAAGTACTTCGCCGTGGTAAAGTACGTCGTGCTAAGTTGTACTACTTACGTAACCTTCGCGGTAAAAAAGCACGTATTAAAGAAATTCGATAAGACATGTATGGGAGCTTGTATTTGCAAGCTCCCTTTTTCCAATCTAGCTGTGTTTTTACTTACATATAATAAACAGCTTACATAACCGTGGAGGGGAATCGCATGACGAAACAAAAAAGTACGCTTTGGGAATGGACAAAAGCTATTTTGATTGCTGTTGTCTTAGCTTGGATTATTAGACAGTTTTTCTTTGCACCAATTCTTGTAGATGGTGTATCTATGGCACCGACTCTTCATGATCGTGATCGTATGATTGTCAATAAAATAGGTTATCACATTGGAGAACCAAAACGCTTTGATATCATTGTGTTTCAAGCGACAGAAGATAAAGATTACATTAAACGTATTATTGGTTTGCCTGGTGATCAGATAGAATATCGAAATGACACACTCTATATTAACGGAAAGCCATATGAAGAGCCGTATTTAGAGAAGCAGAAAAAGCAGCTTGCTGATGGTCCATTAACGTATGATTTTAAGCTTGAAGAAATTACAGGGAAGACAACAGTTCCAAAAGGAGAATTATTTGTATTAGGAGATAATCGCCGTTTTAGTAAGGATAGTCGTACAATTGGAACGATTTCAATAGACCAGGTAATTGGGAAAGCTAATATATTGTATTGGCCGTTAAAAGATGCACGTATTGTAAAATGAATGTAGAAAAGAAGGTGGAAATATGGTAATTCAATGGTTTCCTGGTCATATGGCTAAAGCAAGGCGCCAAGTAACAGAGAAATTAAAATTAATCGATGTGGTAATTGAACTTGTTGATGCAAGGTTGCCATTATCATCACGAAATCCAATGATTGATGAAATTATTACGCACAAGCCAAGACTTGTTGTTTTAAATAAAGCGGATATGGCAGATGATCGTGTAACAAAAGAATGGATTGCTTATTTTGGAGAAAAAGGCCATAAAGCAATCTCTATTAATGCGCAAGCTGGACAAGGTATGAAAGAAATTACAGCGGCTTGTAAAGAACTTGTGAAAGAAAAATTTGATAAAATGATAGCAAAAGGTATTAAACCAAGAGCAATTCGTGCTTTAATTGTTGGTATTCCGAACGTTGGAAAATCGACATTAATTAATAAATTAGCGAAGAAAAATATTGCTAAAACGGGCGATCGTCCAGGTGTAACAACAGCACAGCAATGGATTAAAGTAGGAAAAGAAATGGAACTATTAGATACGCCAGGTATTTTATGGCCAAAATTTGAGGATGAAATGGTTGGGCTTCGTCTCGCAACGACTGGAGCGATTAAGGATTCTATTTTAAATTTGCAAGATGTGGTTGTGTATGCACTTCGCTTTATGGAGAAACATTATCCCGAACGTTTGAAAGAGCGTTATAAGTTAAATGAAATTCCAGAAGGTATTGTAGAGCTATTTGATGCGATTGGAAAAAATAGAGGCTGTTTAATGGGCGGAGGACTTGTTGATTATGATAAAACATCAGAACTTGTTCTTCGTGAACTTCGCGCTGGTAAACTTGGAAAAATGACATTTGAGACACCGGAAGAAATAATGGAAGAAGCATAGAGCGAAACTTCTATTTAGTTCATCTCATTCGATGGATTTTACGAGTAGTTATTTTTAGTTTAGCATCTTTCATTTTTCTGAATGCAGAGATAAGAATTGCTGCTGTTAAATGGGAGAGAAAAGGTGCGCAATTGTGCACCTTTTCTTACTTGTAGGAGGAACTACGTATGTCTAAAAAACAAACAATTCAAGAAATTGAAGCTTTATTACAAGAAATTGAACAAGAAGACGACGAGCGTTTTAGTATGTTATTAGCAGACGAACGAAAAGGTGTGCAGAGACTTATTTTAAAGTGGAAAAAACAGCAAGGTGATAAAGAAAAAGAAAGACAAAAATTCGCTGAGATGTCAACGTATGAGAGTACACTTCGTCAAAAGGGGATTGTATCTATTGTTGGTATTGATGAAGTCGGAAGAGGACCTTTAGCAGGGCCTGTTGTTGCGGCAGCTGTTGTGCTCCCAGAAGATTTCTATATGCCTGGTTTGGATGACTCGAAAAAACTGAGTGAGGCCAAGCGTGAGCGGTTTTATGATGGAATTAAAGAGCAGGCGTTAGCAATTGGGATTGGGATTATTCCATCTCATGTTATTGATGAGATAAATATTTATCAAGCAACGAAACAAGCGATGTTAGAGGCTGTAAGTAATTTATCATGCAAACCAGAGCATTTGCTAATTGATGCAATGGAACTTCCGACTTCTATCCCGCAAACGTCTATTATTAAGGGAGATGCGAAAAGTATTTCGATTTCAGCTGCATCTGTAATTGCGAAAGTAACGAGAGATCGCATGATGAAGGAACTTGGAAAAAGGTATCCACAGTATGGATTTGAGCAACATATGGGTTATGGAACGAAACAACATTTACACGCGATTGAAGCTTACGGTGTGTTAGATGAGCACCGAAAAACGTTTGCTCCAATTAAAGATATGATTGAACAATAAGTTGTGAATTCACAGCTTATTTTTTTATTTTTGTATATTAACATTATTATTTTTAAAAAAAGAATAAAGCGATTTCAGTTTTCTGACACTTTATTGTAGACAGCATGGCAATCATTTTATACAATGACTAATGTAGTGTTTAAAAACATTAAAAAACTTTTCGAGTAAAACAGAAAAATAGGGGAGGATGGGACCATGAATATCCACGAGTATCAGGGTAAAGAAGTCCTTAGAAACTATGGGGTAAGTGTTCCGAACGGGAAGGTTGCCTTCACAGTAGAAAAAGCTGTAGAAGCAGCGAAAGAATTAGGAACGAGTGTATGTGTAGTAAAAGCACAAATTCATGCTGGCGGACGCGGCAAAGCTGGCGGTGTAAAAGTAGCAAAGAACTTAGAAGAAGTTCGTACATATGCAGAGGAAATTTTAGGGAAAACACTTGTAACTCATCAAACAGGTCCTGAAGGTAAAGAAGTAAAGCGCTTACTTATCGAAGAAGGATGCGATATTAAAAAAGAATATTATGTTGGTCTTGTGTTAGATCGTGCGACTTCTCAAGTTGTGTTAATGGCGTCTGAGGAAGGCGGAACAGAAATCGAGGAAGTAGCAGAGAAAACACCAGAAAAAATCTTTAAAGAATATATTGATCCTGCGGTAGGCCTGCAAGGCTTCCAGGCGCGTCGTATCGCGTTTAATATCAATATTCCAAACGAGCTTGTTGGACAAGCTGTGAAGTTTATGATGGGCTTATACCGTGCGTTTATTGAAAAAGACTGTTCTATCGCAGAAATTAACCCACTTGTTACAACAGGTGACGGAAAAGTTATGGCGTTAGATGCAAAATTAAACTTTGATTCTAATGCTTTATATCGTCATAAAGATATTTTAGCGCTTCGTGATCTTGATGAAGAAGATCCGAAAGAAGTAGAAGCTTCTAAGTATGACCTTAACTATATTTCATTAGACGGAAATATTGGTTGTATGGTAAATGGTGCAGGACTTGCAATGGCAACGATGGATATTATTAAACATTATAGCGGTGACCCAGCTAACTTCTTAGATGTTGGCGGTGGTGCTACAGCTGAAAAAGTTACAGAAGCTTTCAAAATTATTCTTTCTGACAAAAATGTAAAAGGTATTTTCGTTAACATTTTTGGCGGTATTATGAAATGTGATGTAATTGCAGAAGGTGTTATCGAAGCGACAAAACAAGTAGGTCTTGAATTACCGCTTGTTGTTCGTTTAGAAGGTACAAATGTAGAGCTAGGAAAGAAAATTTTAAATGAATCTGGCTTAAATATTGTTGCAGCAGAATCTATGGCAGACGGTGCGCAAAAAATTGTTTCACTAGTAGGCTAATAGAAAGTGGGGGAGAAAAAATGAGCGTATTAGTTAATAAAGATACAAAAGTTATTGTACAAGGTATTACAGGTTCTCAAGGTTTATTCCATACAAAACAAATGATTGAATACGGTACGAAAATTGTCGGTGGTGTAACGCCTGGTAAAGGTGGTACTGAAATCGAAGGTGTACCAGTATTTAATACAGTAGAAGACGCTGTAAAAGCGACAGGTGCAAATGCTTCTGTTGTATACGTTCCACCTGCTTTTGCTGCGGATGCAATTATGGAAGCTGTTGATGCAGAAATTGATTTAGTAGTATGTATCACAGAAGGTATCCCTGTATTGGATATGGTAAATGTTAAGAAATATATGCATGGCAAAAAGACACGTCTTCTTGGACCAAACTGTCCAGGTGTTATTACGCCAGATGAGTGTAAGATTGGTATTATGCCAGGATACATTCATAAAAAAGGTCATGTTGGTATCGTATCTCGTTCAGGTACATTAACATATGAAGCTGTACATCAATTAACACGAGAAGGAATCGGCCAATCAACTGCAGTTGGTATTGGTGGTGACCCTGTAAATGGCACAAACTTCATCGATGCTTTAAAAGCATTCAATGAAGATGAAGAGACACATGCTGTTATTATGATTGGTGAAATTGGTGGAACGGCAGAAGAAGAAGCTGCTGAATGGGTAAGAGCGAACATGACGAAACCTGTTGTCGGCTTTATCGGTGGTCAAACAGCACCTCCAGGAAAACGTATGGGCCATGCTGGTGCGATTATTTCTGGTGGTAAAGGTACAGCTGCTGAAAAGATTAAAACAATGGAAGCATGCGGTATTAAAGTTGCTGAAACACCAGCTGTTATGGGTGAAACTTTAATTTCTGTTTTAAAAGAAAAAGGCTTATTTGAAACTTGTAAAAATTATTAATCATTTAGAAAGACACCTTCTGTAAAAGAGGGTGTCTTTTATCCTTTTTATAGTTAACATAATAATAATTATGGGTAAGGAGAATGTATATGAAACGTGAAAGATTATTGCATCTTCATTACTGCTTGGCAGATCAGTGGAAAGTACTTAGGCGTTTATTAGCTATTGATCCGCAGTTAACGGAAATTTACTCCTTTCAAGCTCCTCAAATTGAAAAATATCTTGGGCTGCCTATGCAAAAAGCCTCTGCACTTGTTTCTTATCTCCAAAAAACATCCCCTTCTTTTTGCATTCAACAATTACAAGATGAACACGTTTTTTATATGACGATATGGGATGATGATTATCCGAGTTTATTGTGCCAAATTCCTGATCCCCCGTTTATTTTATATGGAAAGGGACAGAAGGAAATATTGCAATGGACAAAAAAATTAGCTGTTGTTGGAACGAGAAATCCGTCTTTATATGGAAAAGGAAGCATACAATCTATTTTACAACCGCTTATGAACAATGAATGGCTAATCGTGAGTGGTCTTGCAAATGGAATTGACACAATTGCTCATGAAATTGCAGTAGAACAGCGCTTTGCGACAATTGCAGTATTAGGACATGGTTTACAATATATGTATCCAAAGAAGAATCGAGATTTTTATGAAAAATGGAAAGCACAAATCTTGCTTGTAACGGAGTATCCCCCGCATTATGCGCCGCAAAAATGGTATTTTCCGAGACGAAATCGTATTATAAGCGGGCTTTGTCAAGGGGTTCTTGTAGTAGAGGCGAAAGTGCGGAGTGGTTCTCTTATAACAGCAGATTACGCCTTAGAGCAAAATAGAGAAGTATTTGCTATGCCGGGTCCTAATTATATTGAAAGTGCGGTTGGAACGAATCAGCTCATTCAACAAGGAGCAAAATTAATTCAATGTGCCGAAGATGTGATAGAAGAACTTTCAAATTATAAAATAAATCCATTTTAATTTTTTGGCATATAGATTACTGCTATGCAGAAAAAAGGAGTATGCACTCGCTTTCTCCCTTTGTTTGCACTTTGCGTGTGGCAGAAAAAGGCCCTGACCGCTTCTATGCATGGCCAGATGCTCTTGTGCCGCAGAGGGTTTTCCTTCGTTTTCTCAACTTAAATTTCTAAAGTTATCTATATATCCTTGCCACGCAAAATAAAACATACCCCGCTCCCGCTATCTACCTTGTGTTTTCAACCTTGCGTGTGGCAGAAAAAGGCCCTGACCGCTTCTATGCATGGCCAGATGCTCTTGTACCTGTTGAAAAAGAAAGAGGATTTTCTTTCTTTTTCAACTAATATTTTTAAAGTTATCTATATATCCTTGCCACGCAAAATAAAACATACCCCGCTCCCGCTATCTATCTTGTGTTTTCAACCTTGCGTGTGGCAGAAAAAGGCCCTGACCGCCCCTATGCACGGCCAGACGCTCTCGCCCGCCTAAAAAGAATGGGTTTTATGTCTCTTTTTAATTGAATTTATAAAGTATATTTCATGTTTTTTATTAAACAATTATTGACAAATAGTAGATAGTCACTGTATGGTATATTCATTGTTGATTGACAAAAACGAGAGAAATCAATAATATTAGTCAATAATCCATCCAAAAAGGTTTTAGGAACTTTGAGGAAGGAACTTTTGTGTGAATAAAGATGAAGACTTGAATCCACCTCTTAAGGAGGCACTAGCATGTCAGATTACCTTGTAATCGTGGAGTCGCCTTCTAAGGCGAAAACTATTGAAAAATATTTAGGGAAAAAATACAAAGTAGTCGCGTCTATGGGCCATGTTCGCGACTTACCTAAAAGTCAAATGGGGATAGAAGTGAAAAATAATTTCACCCCAAAGTATATTACCATTCGTGGTAAAGGGCCTGTTTTAAAAGATTTGAAAACAGCGGCAAAAAAAGCAAAAAAAGTGTATCTTGCAGCCGATCCAGATCGCGAAGGAGAAGCGATTGCTTGGCATTTAGCAAATACGCTGAATGTAGATGTGGAGTCGGATTGCCGAGTCGTATTCAATGAAATTACAAAAGATGCGATTAAAGAATCCTTTAAACATCCTCGTGCAATTAATATGGATTTAGTGGATGCACAGCAAGCGAGACGTGTACTTGATAGACTTGTCGGTTATAATATTAGTCCTTTATTATGGAAGAAAGTAAAAAAAGGATTAAGTGCAGGTCGTGTGCAGTCTGTTGCAGTTCGCTTAATTATAGAACGCGAAAAAGAAATTCAAGCGTTTATCCCAGAAGAATTCTGGACAATTAAAACTGAATTTGTAAAAGGGAAAGAGACGTTTGAAGCATCCTTTTATGGAATAAGCGGGGAAAAAGTAGAATTAACAAATGAACAACAAGTAAATGAAATCATTGAAAAAATGCAAGAAAATGCTTTTTCGGTTGAAAATGTAACGAAAAAAGAGCGGAAACGTAATCCGGCATTACCATTTACGACATCTTCTCTGCAACAAGAAGCTGCGAGAAAGTTAAATATGCGAGCAAAGAAAACGATGATGCTTGCGCAGCAGCTTTATGAAGGTATCGATATTGGAAAGCAAGGAACGGTTGGATTAATCACATATATGCGAACGGATTCAACGAGAATTTCAGAAACTGCGCAGCAAGAAGCACGTTCTTATATTGAAGAAGCATTTGGTGCAGACTACATAGGAGCACAAAAGAAGAAAGAATCGAAAAAAGTAAATGCACAAGATGCGCATGAAGCAATTCGCCCTTCATCTGTCTTACGTAAACCAGACGAACTAAAAAGTTATTTGAGTCGTGACCAATATCGTTTATATAAACTGATTTGGGAGCGATTTGTTGCAAGTCAGATGGCATCTGCTATAATGGATACCGTTACAGCTACACTGATAAACAATTCTGTTCAATTTCGTGCGCATGGATCTGTTGTGAAGTTCCCGGGATTCATGAAGGTGTACGTGGAATCAAAAGATGACGGGACAGAAGAGAAGGATAGAATGTTACCGCATCTAGATATAGGGGAAACAGTCTTTTCTAAAGATGTCGAACCGAAACAACACTTTACGCAGCCGCCACCACGTTATACAGAGGCGCGTTTAGTAAAAACGTTAGAGGAACTTGGAATTGGTAGACCGTCTACATATGTACCAACGCTAGAAACGATTCAAAAACGTGGGTATGTAGGGTTAGACAATAAGCGATTTGTTCCGACTGAACTTGGCGAAATTGTAATTGAACTTATTTTAGAGTTTTTCCCTGAAATTATTAACATTGAGTTTACGGCCAATATGGAGAAAAATCTTGATGAAGTGGAAGATGGAAAAGCAAATTGGGTACAAATTGTCGATGATTTCTACAAAGGTTTTGAACCGCGTTTAGAAAAGGCGGAAAAAGAAATGCGCGAAGTAGAAATTAAAGATGAACCTGCCGGAGAAGACTGTGAACTGTGTGGCAATCCAATGGTCTTCAAAATGGGTAAATTCGGAAAGTTCATGGCTTGTTCTAATTTTCCGGATTGCCGAAATACGAAACCGATTGTAAAAGAAATCGGTGTTACATGTCCAAAATGTAATGAAGGGCAAATTATCGAACGAAGAAGCAACAAAAAGAAACGTCTTTTTTACGGCTGCGGTACATATCCAGAGTGTGACTTCGTTTCTTGGGATAAACCAATTGGTCGGAAATGTCCAAAGTGTGAAGGTATGCTTGTTGAGAAGAAGTTGAAAAAAGGCGTTCAGGTACAGTGTATTTCTTGTGATTATGAAGAAGAACAACAAATGTGAGCCTACCAGCTCACATTTTTTTCGGGAAATGAAAAAAGAAAGGTGAGACATATGACAACACAAGTAGTAAACGTAATTGGCGCAGGTCTTGCGGGAAGTGAAGCAGCTTATCAAATCGCAAAGCGCGGGGTTCAAGTAAGGTTATATGAAATGCGACCAGTAAAACAAACACCAGCTCATCATACGGATAAATTTGCTGAGCTTGTATGCAGTAACTCGCTTCGTGCAAATACATTGACAAACGCGGTTGGTGTAATTAAAGAAGAGATGCGCCGTATGGATTCTGTTATTATTCGTGCAGCAGACGAATGTTCAGTGCCAGCAGGCGGTGCGTTAGCTGTAGACCGTCATGAATTTGCTGCTAAGGTAACGGAATATGTGAAAAATCATCCGAACGTGACGGTAGTGAATGAAGAAATTACAGAAATTCCAGAAGGACCTACTGTAATTGCAACAGGGCCTCTTACTTCATCAGGTCTAGCAGCGCAACTGAAAGAGCTAACAGGCGAGGATTATTTTTACTTCTATGATGCAGCAGCGCCGATTGTAGAAAAAGATAGCATTGATATGGAGAAAGTATACTTAAAATCCCGTTATGATAAAGGGGAAGCAGCATATTTAAACTGTCCGATGACAGAGGAAGAATTTAACCGTTTTTATGATGCGTTAATTGCTGCAGAAACAGTGCCATTAAAAGAATTTGAAAAGGAAATTTTCTTTGAAGGGTGTATGCCGGTAGAAGTAATGGCAAGTCGTGGTAGACAAACATTGCTATTTGGACCGATGAAACCAGTTGGATTAGAAGATCCAAAAACAGGGAAAACACCGTATGCTGTTGTTCAATTACGTCAAGATGATGCAGCAGGAACGTTATACAATATTGTTGGTTTCCAAACACACTTAAAGTGGGGACCACAAAAAGAAGTGTTACAATTGATTCCTGGACTAGAAAATGCAGAAATTGTACGTTACGGTGTGATGCATCGTAATACATTTATTAATTCACCGAAATTACTTCGTCCAACGTACCAATATAAAAATCGTGATGATTTATTCTTTGCAGGACAAATGACTGGAGTAGAGGGATATGTAGAATCAGCTGCTTCGGGCTTGTTAGCAGGCATAAATGCAGCTCGCCTTGTGAAAGGTGAAGAACCGGCTGTGTTACCAGCAGTAACAGCGATGGGGAGTATGGCGAATTACATTACAACGACGAATGCGAAAAACTTCCAACCGATGAACGCGAATTTCGGGCTATTTGCACCGCTAGAAAAGAAAATTAAAAAGAAGCAAGAGCGTAATGAAGCATATGCAAATCGCGCATTAGAAACAATTCAAAATTTTGTAAATATTTAGTCAAATTTCTTGCAAAGGCTACTAAATTGTGATACGATTTAGTAGCCTTTATTGAGGTGAAGAGTATGAATGAAGATGTGAATAAAATGTTACAATTATTCGTCGGATATTTACAAATTGAAAGAAATTATTCAAAATATACAATTGCAAGTTATCAAAATGATTTAGAACATTTTGTACAATTTATGAGGCGAGAAGGTATTTTGACTTTTGAGGATGTTACGTACGTTGATGTTCGTTTATATTTAACAACTTTACATAATGAAAAGTTAGCAAGGAAGTCTGTAGCACGAAAAATCTCGAGTTTACGAAGTCTGTATCGCTTCTTGATGCGTGAAGGATATCGGGAAGATAATCCATTTGCACTTGCCGCGCTCCCCAAAAAAGAATGGTCAATTCCAAAATTTTTGTACGATGAAGAATTAGAAAAGTTATTCGAAGTTTCGGATACTTCTAAACCACTAGGGCAACGAGATCAGGCTTTATTGGAGCTTATGTATGCGACGGGGATTCGTGTAAGCGAATTCGTGAAGCTTCAGCTTACGGATATTGATTTTTCAACAGGTACGATTTTGGTAATGGGGAAAGGAAAGAAACAACGCTATGTTCCTTTCGGAAGTTATGCACAAGATGCTTTAGTAACTTATATAGAAAATGGGAGAAAACAATTGGAGAAAAAATCGCAAGAACACTCGCAAACGGTGTTTTTAAATGCGAAAGGCACACCGCTAACTGATCGAGGTGTTCGATATGTTTTAAATGAACTAATAAAAAAAACATCTCTTACAATGCATATAAGTCCGCATATGTTAAGACATACATTTGCAACCCATATGTTAAATGAAGGGGCGGATTTAAGAGCTATACAAGAATTATTAGGACATGAGAATTTATCGGCGACACAAATTTATACGCACGTCTCAAAAGAAAGATTGCGCTCGGTTTACATGATGCACCATCCTCGCGCATAAATTGCTTTTAAAAGCTATAAAGTGAAACTTCTATTAATGGAAGAGGGCTTTTTCTTCCTCACTAATAGTTAGTTGAACCAATCGGGCTCTAACGGGTAGTTAACCTTTAATCATTTTTTGATTTATCAGAATTTCGAGGTTTAATTGCTTGTTAATAGCCAGATAAAAACAAATAAAGGAGTTTTTTTGCTATGGGAAACTTCCATGCTACAACGATATTTGGGATTCACCATAATGGAGAATGTGCAATGGCTGGTGACGGGCAAGTTACGCTTGGGAATGCTGTTGTTATGAAGCATACAGCTCGTAAAGTTCGAAAGTTATTTCATGGTAAAGTGTTAGCTGGTTTTGCAGGCTCTGTAGCAGATGCTTTTACACTATTTGAGATGTTTGAAGGAAAGCTTGAAGAATACAATGGTAATTTACAGCGAGCTGCCGTAGAAATGGCAAAGCAGTGGCGAGGAGATAAGATGCTTCGCCAATTAGAAGCAATGTTAATTGTTATGGATAAAAATACGCTATTGCTTGTGTCAGGAACAGGTGAAGTAATTGAACCTGATGATGGCATTTTAGCAATTGGTTCTGGTGGACATTACGCACTTGCAGCAGGACGCGCTTTAAAACAACATGCAGGTTCTCATTTTACAGCGAGAGAAATTGCGAAGGCGAGTTTAGAAATCGCTAGCAATATTTGTGTGTATACAAACGAAAATATTATTGTGGAAGAACTGTAGAACTGTAAGGGAGGCATTTTATATGCATTTACATTTTACTCCGCGACAAATTGTAGAAAAGTTAGATCAATATATCATTGGTCAAAAAGATGCGAAAAAAGCAGTTGCAGTGGCGCTTAGAAATCGTTATCGCCGCAGCAAATTGGCAGAAGGACTTCGTGATGAAATTGCACCAAAAAACATTTTAATGATTGGACCGACTGGGGTTGGAAAAACAGAAGTAGCAAGGCGAATTGCAAAACTTGTTGGTGCCCCTTTTATTAAAGTAGAGGCCACAAAATTTACAGAAGTAGGCTATGTTGGTCGTGATGTGGAATCTATGGTTCGTGATCTTGTGGAAACTTCCGTTCGAATTGTGAAAGAAGAAAAAATGATTCATGTTAAAGACAAAGCGGAAGAGCAAGCTAACCAACGAATTGTTGAAATTTTAGTGCCGCATAAGCAAAAAGAATCGGGATTTAAAAATCCGTTAGAAATGTTATTTGGTGGATATCAAAATCAAAACACAGCTCCAACATCAGAACAGCAAGATGAGAGAGAAGTTGAACAAAAACGAAAAGAAGTGGAAAAGCAGCTTGCTTCGGGTTTACTCGAAGAAGAAATGATTACAATTGAAGTGACGGAACAACAATCATCTATGTTCGATATGCTCCAAGGTACGGGAATGGAACAAATGGGCATGAATTTTCAAGATGCGCTTGGAAGTTTTATGCCGAAAAAAACGAAAAAACGTAAAGTTTCTGTAAAAGAAGCAAGAAAAGTCTTGACAAATGAAGAGGCACAGCGCTTAATTGATATGGATGAAGTTACACAAGAAGCCGTTTATCGTGCTGAACAGCTTGGGATTATTTTTATTGATGAGATTGACAAAATTGCTGGTAAACAATCGAATAGCGTTGATGTATCACGTGAAGGCGTGCAGCGCGACATCTTACCGATTGTGGAAGGATCGACTGTTGTGACAAAATATGGACCGATAAGAACGGATTATGTTTTATTCATTGCAGCGGGCGCTTTTCATATGTCAAAGCCGTCAGATTTAATTCCAGAACTGCAAGGAAGATTCCCAATTCGCGTAGAGTTGACGAAATTGTCAGCAGAGGACTTTGTGAAAATCCTTGTAGAGCCAGATAATGCTTTAGTGAAACAATATATAGCATTATTGGAAACTGAAGGTATAGAAATTGAATTTTCTGACGAAGCTATTCGTAAGATTGCCGAGATTGCTTATCAAGTCAATCAAGACACAGATAATATTGGAGCAAGAAGGCTCCATACCATTATGGAAAAACTTCTTGAAGATTTATCGTTTGAAGCATCTGAAATTACGTTAGAAAAGGTAACGATAACACCTCAGTATGTAGAGGAAAAGTTAGCGACGATTGCTAAAAATAAAGATGTGAGCCAGTTTATTTTGTAATAGTATCATCAGGTGACTCGCCCTAGTTTCCAAGTGATTAAAAAGCATGTGAATAATGTGTAGGAGGAAATTTAGAAATGGAATTATTAGCAAAAACAAGAAAGTTAAATGCGTTATTACAGAGCGCAGCAGGAAAACCAGTAAACTTTAGAGAAATGGCTGACACGATGTGTGAAGTAATTGAAGCGAACGTGTTTGTTGTAAGTCGTCGCGGGAAATTATTAGGATATGCAATTCACCAACAAATCGAAAACGAGCGTATGAAACAAATGCTTGCTGAGCGTCAGTTCCCAGAAGAGTATACAAAGAATTTATTCAATGTAACTGAAACATCTCCAAACTTAGAAGTAAACAGTGAATATACAGCGTTCCCTGTAGAAAATAGAGAGTTATTTGGTCAAGGTTTAACAACAATCGTACCAATCGTTGGTGGTGGTGAGCGTCTAGGTACATTAGTATTGGCACGTCTTGGTCAAGAATTTTTAGACGATGATTTAATTCTTGCTGAATATAGCTCTACTGTAGTAGGTATGGAAATTCTACGTGAAAAAGCGGAAGAAATTGAAGAAGAAGCACGTAGTAAAGCGGTTGTACAAATGGCGATTAGTTCATTATCATACAGTGAACTAGAAGCGATTGAACATATTTTCGAAGAGTTAAATGGAACAGAAGGTTTACTTGTTGCAAGTAAAATTGCTGATCGTGTAGGTATTACACGTTCTGTAATTGTAAACGCACTTCGTAAATTAGAAAGTGCTGGTGTAATTGAGTCTCGTTCTTTAGGTATGAAAGGAACGTACATCAAAGTATTAAATGACAAGTTTTTACATGAACTTGCAAAATTAAAAACAAACTAATTTCAATAGACTAAAAGCTCTTCTGTGTAATGCAGAAGAGCTTTTTTTAATAGGAGTAGCATATATAAATACAAGCTGAAAAACGGATATAAAATCCTTTTTTAGGGGGAGGAGAGAGGAACTGACCGTGCATAGAAGCGGTCAGGGCCTTTTTCTGCCACATGCGCAGTGAAAACCAGAGAGAGTAAGCGAGTGCAGGTTCTTTTTTCATAACAGTAATCTCTATGTTGAAAAATCAAAAGGGATTCATACATAAATCCCAATTAAAAAATCGACATAAAACTATTTTTTTCAGTGGAATACTAGCGTAAACAGAATGAAAAATGGAAATGTTATAAAGAGTGAGTAATGATTTCATAGAAAAAAAGAGCAATGAAAAAGAAAGTTTGACAATGTATGTATTTTCGACTTGATTGTGATATTTTGTTGTGATATAGTTGTCAGTGGTGTCAGTACAAAGTACACACGTTCATTGATTTAAGTGTTGGTGCTACGCTTGTAGTTTCGCTTAAAGATGAAGTGAACGGAGGATATCAAAAACCATTTAGGAGGAACTAAATTATGTCAGTAATTTCTATGAAGCAATTGCTTGAAGCTGGTGTTCACTTCGGACATCAAACTCGTCGTTGGAACCCAAAAATGAAACGTTACATTTTCACAGAGCGTAACGGTATCTACATCATCGACTTACAAAAAACTGTGAAAAAAGTTGAAGAAGCATTCAACGTAATGAGAGACATCGCTGCTAACGGCGGTAACGTATTATTCGTAGGTACAAAAAAACAAGCACAAGATGCTATTAAAGAAGAAGCAACTCGCGCTGGTATGTATTTCGTTAACCAACGTTGGTTAGGTGGTACATTAACAAACTTCCAAACAATTCAAAAGCGTATTAAACGCCTTAAAGACATCGAAAGAATGCAAGAAGATGGCACTTTCGAAGTACTTCCTAAGAAAGAAGTTGTACAACTTAAGAAAGAATTAGAGCGTCTTGAAAAATTCTTAGGCGGCATTAAAGATATGAAAGGTCTTCCAGATGCATTATTCGTAGTAGACCCTCGTAAAGAGCGTATCGCTGTTGCTGAAGCACGCAAATTAAACATTCCAATCATCGGTATCGTTGATACAAACTGTGATCCAGATGAAATCGATCATGTAATCCCAGCAAACGATGATGCAATTCGTGCTGTAAAACTTCTTACATCTAAAATGGCAGACGCGATCCTTGAAGCAAAACAAGGTGAAGAAACTGTTACTGCGTAACAAATTTAGAAAGGTGATAAGGGGGTAGGCCTTTTATCACCTTTTTTAAGGTATATACATATTTTAGGAGGATGAAAAGTATGGCAATTACTGCACAAATGGTAAAAGAACTTCGCGAAAAAACTGGCGCAGGTATGATGGATTGCAAAAAAGCGCTAACAGAAACTAACGGTGACATGGAGAAAGCAATTGACTTCCTACGTGAGAAAGGTATTGCGAAAGCTGCGAAAAAAGCAGACCGCATTGCTGCTGAAGGTTTAACTTTCATCGAAGCAAACGGTAACGACGCTTTAATCTTAGAATTAAACTCTGAAACTGATTTCGTTGCGAAAAATGAAGGTTTCCAAACATTAATTAAAGAATTAGCTGCTCACTTATTAGCTAACAAACCTGCTAACATTGAAGAAGCTATGGCTCAAACAATTTCAAACGGCAAAACAGTAGAAGAGCACATCAACGAAGCAATCGCTAAAATTGGTGAAAAACTTACACTTCGTCGTTTCGAAATCGTATCAAAAACTGATGCAGATGCATTCGGTGCTTACCTACACATGGGTGGACGCATTGGTGTATTAACAGTTCTTGAAGGTTCTACAGATGAAGCAGCTGCTAAAGATGTAGCAATGCACATTGCAGCAGTTAATCCTAAATACATCGACCGCGATGCTGTAACAGCTGAAGAAGTTGAGCATGAGCGTCAAGTATTAACACAACAAGCTTTAAACGAAGGCAAGCCAGAAAAAATCGTTGCGAAAATGGTTGAAGGTCGTCTTGGCAAATTCTTCGAAGAGATTTGCTTACTTGACCAAGCATTCGTTAAAAACCCTGATATGAAAGTTCGTCAGTTCGTTGAGTCTAAAGGTGGAACATTAAAAGGATTCGTTCGCTACGCTGTTGGTGAAGGAATCGAAAAACGCGAAGATAACTTTGCTGAAGAAGTAATGAACCAAGTAAAAGGTAACAACTAATAAAGATTTGGGGACACATTGTGTTCCCTTTTTTAAAATAAAGATGCAAGTACTGGAGGTTCATTATGAGTAAGCCAAAATATAATCGTGTAGTATTAAAGCTAAGCGGTGAAGCTTTAGCTGGAGATAAAGGGTTTGGAATAAACCCATCTGTTATTAAATCTGTTGCACAGCAAGTAAAAGAAATTGCTGAGCTTGATGTAGAAGTTGCAGTCGTTGTTGGTGGCGGTAACATTTGGCGTGGAAAAATCGGGAGCGAGATGGGAATGGACCGTGCAACAGCCGACTACATGGGCATGTTAGCAACAGTAATGAATTCCTTAGCTCTTCAAGATAGCTTGGAAAATTTAGGAGTTCAAACACGTGTGCAAACTTCTATTGAAATGCGCCAAGTAGCAGAACCTTACATTCGTCGTAAGGCAAATCGTCACTTAGAGAAGAAGCGTGTTGTAATTTTTGCGGCAGGTACAGGTAACCCTTACTTCTCTACTGATACAACAGCGGCATTACGTGCAGCTGAGATTGAGGCAGATGTTATTTTAATGGCGAAAAATAATGTAGATGGCGTATATAGTGCAGATCCAACTGTTGATGAAACAGCGACAAAATATGAGTCACTTACATATTTAGATGTCTTAAAAGAAGGTTTAGGTGTAATGGATTCTACAGCTTCTTCTTTATGTATGGACAATGATATTCCACTAATTGTATTCTCAATTATGGAAGAAGGAAATATTAAGCGCGCCGTTATCGGCGAAAATATCGGAACAATTGTAAGGGGGAAATAAGATGGCACAACAAGTAATGAATAATGCAAAAGAAAAAATGGAAAAAGCAGTTGCAGCATATTCTCGTGAACTTTCAACAGTTCGTGCAGGTCGTGCGAGTGCGTCTGTATTAGATAAAGTACAAGTAGATTATTACGGTGCACCAACGCCAGTTGTACAATTAGCAAATATCACAGTGCCTGAAGCACGTTTACTAGTTATTCAACCGTATGATAAAACATCTATCGGTGATATTGAGAAGGCAATTTTAAAAGCTGATTTAGGATTAAATCCTTCTAATGATGGATCTGTTATTCGTATTGCATTCCCTGCATTAACAGAGGAACGCCGTCGTGAACTTGTGAAAGTTGTGAAGAAATATTCTGAAGATGCAAAAGTAGCTGTTCGTAACGTTCGTCGCGATGCAAATGATGATTTAAAGAAACTTGAGAAAAATGGCGATATTACAGAAGATGACTTAAGAGGATATACAGAAGATATCCAAAAAGAAACAGATAAGTATATCGTAAAAGTTGACGATATTACAAAAAACAAAGAAAAAGAAATTATGGAAGTGTAATCGCGAAATTTTCGCAAATATGACCCTCTTCTTAAGGGGGTCTTTTTACACTTTTAGGCATATGTCTGCTCGTTGGAGGGTTTGAATGATGTTTAGAAAACTTCCTTTTTTTAAAGGCAATAAGATTGCGTCGTTTGATCATCTCGTAGAAGAAGCAAAAAAAGGAGAAATTCCAGCACATATTGCAATCATTATGGATGGTAATGGAAGATGGGCGAAAAGAAGAGCGATGCCTCGTATTGCAGGTCATCATGAAGGGATGCAAGTCGTAAAGAAAATTACGAAGTTTGCCAGCAAGCTCGGTGTTAAAGTATTGACCCTTTACGCCTTTTCTACAGAGAACTGGAAAAGACCTAAAGTGGAAGTGGATTATTTAATGAAACTTCCTGAAGAGTTTCTAGGTACATTTTTACCGGAGCTTGTTGAAGAAAATGTACAAGTACGTGTGATGGGACAAAAGGATCGCCTTCCAGATCATACGCGAAGAGCGATGGAAAAAGCAAGTGAAGATACGAAAGATAACACGGGGTTAATTTTAAATTTTGCGTTAAACTATGGAAGTCGTGATGAAATTGTGTCTGCTGTGCAAAATATAGTTAAGGATAGTGAGGGAGGAAAACTTCGTTCTGAAGAAATAACAGAAGAAATGATTTCTTCGTACTTAATGACAAGAACATTGCCTGATCCTGATTTACTAATCCGAACAAGCGGTGAACTTCGTATAAGTAATTTTATGTTATGGCAAATTGCTTATACAGAATTTTGTTTTACCGATGTATATTGGCCAGATTTTACAGAGGAACACTTATTACAGTCTATTACTGACTTCCAAAATAGAGGTCGCAGATTTGGAGGCGTGTAGAAAGAGAGGGTTTGGTAGTGAAACAGAGAATAATTACTGGAGTGATTGCTGCCGCGCTATTCATCCCCATCGTATTTTACGGTGGCGTGCCTTTTACAATTTTAGTGTATGCATTAGCTTCTGTTGGATTATATGAATTAATTCGAATGAATAAACTAACGATTATTTCTGTACCGACAATTTTATCAGCATTATTGTTATGGACTATTTTAGTTCCGAGTGATGTAATGGGCGTATTTGAAACAATTGGTTTATCAAAAGTAGAAATTACATTTGTAATTGTCTTATTACTTTTATCATATACTGTCCTTTCTAAGAATACATTTACTTTTGACAATGCTGCATTTTTATTAATGGCAACAACGTATGTTGCGATGGGTTTCTTTTATTTAAATGAAACGCGTATTGCAGGAATTCAGTACGTATTTTATGCGTTGTTTGTAATCTGGGCAACGGATTCCGGCGCTTATTTTATCGGAAAAGCCATCGGGAAACGAAAACTTTGGCCGGAAATTAGTCCAAATAAAACGATAGAAGGTTCTATCGGTGGTATTTTATGTGGAATTGTTGTTGCTCTTGTGTATAATGTATTTTTACCGGTTCATTCCAATATAGGTGTCCTTATTGCAGTTACAGTTGCAATATCGGTATTTGGCCAAATTGGAGACTTAGTAGAGTCAGCATTTAAACGTCATTATGGTGTGAAAGATTCGGGTACAATTTTGCCAGGACATGGTGGTATTCTTGATCGCACTGATAGCTGGCTATTTGTATTGCCGCTATTACATTTCTTACATTTCATTTAATGAATGAACGAGGAGTAGAAGCAATGAAAACCATTAGTTTATTAGGTGCAAGCGGATCAATTGGAACGCAAACATTAGATGTATTGCGCGCGCACCAAGACCAATTCCGTCTCGCTGCTTTTTCTGTCGGGAGAAATATTGAGTTTGCTCAGCAGATGATTCAAGAATTTTCTCCTGAGATTGTTTCTGTAAGGCAAAAAGAAGATGCTTGGAAATTACAGACGGTTTGTGGAAATACGAAAATTGTATATGGAGAGGAAGGACTGCTTGCAGTTGCACTTCATCCAGATGCAGAAATAGTTGTAAATGCTGTTGTTGGGAGTGTTGGATTATTACCGACATTGCGTGCAATTGAGGCAAAAAAAACGATTGCAATTGCAAATAAAGAAACATTAGTAACAGCAGGACATTTAGTTATGGAAGCTGCAAAGAAACATAACGTACCTTTGCTTCCTGTAGATAGTGAACACTCTGCTATTTTTCAATGTTTGAATGGGGAAAATGAGAAACGAATTTCTAGATTAATTTTAACGGCATCAGGTGGAAGTTTCCGAGATAAAACAAGGAATGAGCTTAAACATGTAACAGTGGAAGATGCACTTCGTCATCCAAACTGGTCTATGGGTTCGAAAATTACTATTGATTCTGCTACAATGATGAATAAGGGATTAGAGGTTATTGAAGCGCATTGGCTTTTTAATATCCCTTATGAGCAAATCGATGTTGTATTACATAAAGAAAGTATCATTCATTCTATGGTTGAGTTTGAAGATCGTAGTGTAATGGCACAGCTTGGTACACCAGATATGCGTGTTCCAATTCAATATGCACTTACTTACCCTGATCGATTTTCGCTTCCAAATGCTAAACAGTTGAATTTATGGGAAATTGGAACATTACATTTTCAAACAATGGATATGGAACGTTTCCGCTGTCTTCAGTTTGCATATGAAGCTGGGAAAATGGGAGGAAGTATGCCAACTGTGATGAATGCAGCTAATGAAGCAGCTGTAGAAGCTTTTCTACAAAAGAAAATCAGTTTCTTAACAGTAGAAGAACTCATTGAAAAAGCAATGCACCATCACAATGTCATTGCGCGTCCAAGCTTAGAAGAAATTCAGGAAATTGATGCTGCCACAAGACGGTTTGTGATGGAACAAATTTAGCAAAGGTGGTAATGGGAATTGAATACAGCGATTGCCTTTATTTTAATTTTCGGTGCACTTGTATTTTTTCATGAACTTGGACATTTGTACTTTGCCAAACGTGCTGGCATTCTGTGTCGTGAATTTGCCATTGGTTTTGGTCCGAAATTGTACTCGTTTGAAAAAAATGAAACAGTGTATACAATTCGTTTGCTTCCGCTTGGCGGGTATGTACGAATGGCTGGCGAGGACCCAGAAACAGTTGAACTAAAACCTGGTACAAAAGTGGGTCTTGTTTTAAATGAAAAAGAAGAGGTTACGAAAATTGTTTTGGATAATCGTGAAAAATATCCAAATGTTCGTGTCGTTGAAGTAGACCAAGCTGACTTGGAACATAAGCTGATTATATCTGGATATGAAGAATATGAAGAAGAATTACAAACATTTCGAGTACATGAGAAAGCTCATTGCGTTTCAGCAGGAGAGGAGACACAAATTGCTCCGTTTAACCGACAATTTGGTTCAAAGACATTGGGGCAACGAGCGCTTGCCATTTTTGCTGGCCCTGCAATGAACTTTGTTCTTGCTTTTGTAATTTTTATTGTGATCGGGCTTATTCAAGGTATTCCTGTTGATAAGTCGATGGTTGGAAAAGTAATGCCAAATAGCGTTGCCGAGAAAGCAGGATTACACGAAGGTGATAAGATTACATCTATTAATCAGCAACCAACAAATAGTTGGAAAGATTTCACAAATATTGTCCGTAAAAATCCTGAAAAAGAAATTACGATGGATATAACGCGTGATAGCAAAAAAATGGTAATCCAAGTTACTCCTGCTGCTGAAAAAGAGGGCGACGTTACAGTTGGTAAACTCGGTGTACAAGAGCCTCGTGAGAAATCAGTCTTAGGTTCTATCAAATTAGGGTTTGATGAAACATGCAGATGGACAAAGATCATATTTGTCTCGCTTATTCAGCTAGTTACAGGACATTTTTCTATTAACGATTTATCTGGTCCAGTAGGGATTTATAATTTAACAGACCAAGTTGTAGAATATGGTCCGATTCGTGTTCTTAGCTTAGCGGCTGTTTTAAGTATAAATCTTGGTTTATTTAACTTATTACCTGTTCCTGCACTTGACGGAGGGCGACTTTTCTTTTTCTTAATTGAAGCGCTCCGCGGGAAGCCGATTGACCGTCAAAAAGAAGGAATGGTTCACTTTATTGGTTTTGCTTTACTAATGTTACTTATGTTAGTTGTAACATGGAATGATATACGGAAGTTTTTCTTATAAAAGAGGTGCTATAGAATGAAACAAAGTATGGTATTTAGTCCTACACTGCGTGAAGTGCCAGCTGATGCAGAAATTAAAAGTCATCAGCTTCTATTGCGCGCAGGATTTATGCGTCAAAATGCTTCAGGCATATATAGTTTTTTACCGCTTGGTCTGAAAGTGTTGCATAAAGTGGAACGTATTGTTCGTGAAGAAATGGAGAAAGCTGGTGCTGTAGAATTGTTAATGCCAGCTCTTCAAGCAGCTGAATTATGGCAAGAATCTGGCCGCTGGTATTCATATGGTTCAGAATTAATGCGTATGAATGATCGTAATAACCGTGAGTTTGCTTTAGGTGCAACACATGAAGAGGTGATTACTGATCTTGTACGTGACGAAATTAAGTCATATAAGAAATTACCTTTGACACTTTATCAAATTCAAACAAAATTCCGTGATGAGCAAAGACCTCGTTTTGGTTTGTTACGTGGAAGAGAATTTTTAATGAAGGATGCATATTCTTTCCATGCAACGCAAGAGAGTTTAGATGAAGTATATAATCGTCTGTTCCAGGCGTACTCTAATATTTTCACACGTTGCGGTTTAAATTTCCGTGCTGTTATTGCTGACTCTGGAGCGATGGGCGGAAAAGATACGCATGAATTTATGGTATTATCAGATGTAGGAGAAGATACAATTGCATACTCTGATACATCTGATTATGCTGCAAATATTGAGATGGCACCTGTTATTGCTTCTTATGAAAAGAGTGATGAAGTAGAAAAAGCGCTTGAAAAAGTAGCGACGCCAGATCAAAAAGCAATTGAAGAAGTATGTGCGTTCTTAAATATTGAAGCAACAAATTGTATTAAGTCTATGGTCTTTAAAGTAGACGAGAAGTTTATCGTTGTGCTTGTTCGCGGAGATCATGAAGTAAACGATGTTAAGTTGAAAAACTTATATGGTGCTTCTGTTGTCGAACTTGCATCGCATGAAGAAGTAAAAGAGTTGTTAAACTGTGAAGTAGGTTCTTTAGGTCCAATTGGCACAGCAGAAGTAGAAATCATTGCTGACCATGCGGTGGAGGCTATCGTAAATGGATGTTGCGGAGCAAATGAAGAAGGTTTCCATTACGTGAATGTAAACCCAGAACGTGACTTTAAAGTAAGCCAATATACAGATTTACGTTTTATCCAAGAAGGAGATCTTTCCCCAGACGGCGAGGGAACAATTCGTTTTGCTCGTGGTATTGAAGTGGGACATGTATTTAAACTTGGTACTCGCTATAGTGAATCAATGAATGCAACGTTCTTAGATGAAAATGGTAAAACGCAGCCGATTATTATGGGCTGCTACGGAATTGGTGTATCTCGTACAGTTGCGGCTATTGCTGAGCAATTTAATGATGAGAATGGTTTGGTTTGGCCAAAAGCAGTTGCACCATTCCATGTACACGTGATTCCAGTAAATATGAAATCTGATGCACAGCGTGAAGTAGGCGAAAATATCTACAGTTCATTACAAGAGCAAGGATATGAAGTGTTATTAGATGACCGTGCAGAGCGTGCCGGTGTAAAATTTGCTGATGCAGATTTATTTGGTCTTCCAGTCCGAGTAACAGTTGGTAAAAAAGCTGATGAAGGTATTGTTGAAGTAAAGGTACGTGCAACAAATGAATCTGCAGAAGTGAAAGTCGAAGAACTTCACACATACATTGCAAATATTTTAAAATAAGAAGAGGTACCTCGTGATGAGGTACCTTCTCTTTCTTTGTGGAACGTTTCAATTTATAATAGCAGATGGAAGGAGGTTGCTTATGTCATTAACAAACGAACAACAAGAGCGATTTCAAATTTTGCTTGAGCAGTTACAAATGCCTGAAGACCTTATCAATCAATATTTACAAGGTGGTGGCATTCAAAGGTTAGTTGTTGATAAAACAAATAAGAGTTGGCATTTTGATTTACAAGTACCACGTATTTTACCAACAGAATTATATGAATTGCTTGAAACACAGCTTAAGCAGTCATTTTCTCATATTGCAAAAACATCATTTTCACTAGAAACAGAGAATAAGCAATTTACGGAAGAAGAGGTCAAGGCGTATTGGCCGCTCTGTACAGATCGAATTACTTTCTCGCCTATGTTTGCGTATTTAAAAAAGCAACTTCCGCATGTAAACGGAGTGAAGTTGTTACTTGATGTGAATAATGATTTAGAATCTACTGCACTAAAAAAAAATCTTGCGAAGCCAGTCGGAGACCAATATGAAGTTTTTGGATTTCCTCGTTTTCAGCTAGAAACAAATATAAAACAAAATGAAGAGGAAGTTCAAAAGTTTCGTGAACAAACACAGCAAGAGGATCGTCAGCGTGTTATACAAGCCATGGAAGAAATGGCCAAGAAACAAGCGGAAGAAAGTGATGTTGTACACGAAGGGCCGATTGTACTCGGTTATCTCATTAAGCCTGATGAGGAGATTACACCACTTCGTGAAATTCAAGATGAAGAAAGAAGAAAAACTGTTCAAGGTTATGTCTTCCATGTGGAAACAAAAGAACTTCGTAGTGGACGTACATTATTGACATTAAAAATAACGGATTACACCGATTCTATTATGATTAAAATGTTTTCACGCGATAAAGAAGATATTCCACTCTTACAATCCTTGAAAAAAGGAATGTGGGTAAAAGCGCGTGGATCGATTCAAAATGATACGTTCGTTCGAGACTTGGTCATGATTGCAAACGACATTAATGAAATAACAGGTCCGTCTCGGAAAGATAAAGCAAATGAAGGAGAAAAAAGGGTAGAACTTCATATGCATACACCGATGAGCCAAATGGACGCTGTAACTTCTGTATCTACACTTGTGAGTCAAGCAGCAAAATGGGGACATGAAGCGGTAGCTGTGACAGATCATGCTGTTGCACAAGCTTTTCCTGAAGCGTATTCTGCTGGAAAAAAAGCGGGGATTAAAGTGATTTTTGGTGTAGAAGCGAACCTTGTGAATGACGGTGTGCCAATTGCTTATAATGAGGAACATCGATTACTGGCAGACGAAACATATGTTGTATTTGACGTTGAGACAACAGGATTATCAGCTGTATATGATACAGTTATTGAGCTTGCTGCTGTGAAAGTAAAGGGTGGAGAGATTATTGATCGTTTTGAATCCTTTGCAAATCCACATCAACCGTTATCAGCAACAATCATTGAATTAACTGGTATTACAGATGATATGCTAACAGATGCACCAGAAGTAGAAGAAGTATTTAAAAAGTTTGAACAGTGGATGGGGAATCATACACTTGTCGCTCATAATGCAAGCTTTGATATGGGATTTTTAAATGTTGGATTTAAGAAAAGCGGATTAGAAAAACCGAAAAATCCAGTTATTGATACGTTAGAGTTGGCTCGTTTCTTATTTCCAGAGATGAAAAACCATCGTTTAAATACGTTATGTAAAAAGCTTGATATCGAATTAACACAACATCACCGTGCGATTTATGATACAGAAGCAACGGGCTATTTGCTTGTGAAAATGCTGAAAAATGTAATTGAAAAAGGCTTTGAATATCACGATCAGTTAAATGACAGTATGGGACAAGGAGATGCGTATAAACGTGGACGTCCAAGTCATGTGACGCTTCTTGCAACGTCGGATGAAGGGCTGAAAAATTTATATAAACTTGTTTCTTACGCGCATCTTCAATACTTCTATCGTGTACCCCGTGTTCCGCGTTCTTTATTAAAGAAATATCGCGAAGGTATATTAGTCGGTACAGCTTGCGATAAAGGTGAAGTATTTGAAGCGATGATGCAAAAGGCACCGGAAGAAGTAGAAGAAATTGCCCAGTTTTATGATTACATTGAGGTTATGCCTCCGGTAGTGTTACGACATTTGGTAGAGCTTGAGCTCGTTCGTGATGAAGGTCAATTAAAAACAATTATTTCTAACTTAGTAAAGTTAGGTGAAACGTTAGATAAGCCTGTTGTTGCAACAGGAAATGTTCATTATATAAATCCAGAAGATGCAATGTATCGGAAAATTTTAGTCAGTTCGCAAGGCGGAGCGAATCCATTAAATCGTCATTCATTGCCGCCTGTGTATTTCCGAACAACAGATGAAATGTTAGAATGCTTCTCCTTCTTAGGCGAAGAGAAAGCAAAAGAAATTGTTGTAACAAATACACAAAAAGTTGCATCGATGATTGGGGAAGTAAAGCCTGTAAAAGATGACCTTTACACGCCAAAAATCGAAGGTGCAGATGATGAAACGCGGGATATGAGTTACGAAATGGCTCGAAGTATTTACGGTGATGAACTTCCAGAAATTGTAGAGGCCCGCTTGGAAAAAGAATTGAAAAGTATTATTGGACATGGATTTGCTGTTATTTATTTGATTTCGCATAAACTTGTAAAGAAATCACTTATTGATGGTTATCTTGTTGGTTCACGTGGTTCGGTTGGTTCCTCATTTGTTGCGACAATGATGGAAATTACAGAAGTAAACCCATTGCCGCCGCATTATGTTTGTCCAAATTGTAAGCAATCGCAGTTCTTTAATGATGGTTCAGTCGGTTCTGGATTTGACTTACCTGATAAAGATTGTTCAAACTGTGGAACTGCATATAAAAAAGACGGTCATGATATTCCGTTCGAAACGTTCCTTGGCTTTAAAGGAGATAAGGTTCCGGATATTGATTTGAACTTCTCAGGAGAATACCAACCTCGTGCTCATAACTATACGAAAGTACTGTTCGGTGAAGATAATGTATATCGTGCTGGAACAATAGGGACCGTTGCCGAAAAGACCGCGTATGGTTATGTGAAAGGCTATGCTTCAGACCATAATTTAACGATACGAGGGGCAGAAGTAGATCGCCTTGTAGCAGGATGTACGGGTGTTAAGAGAACAACAGGGCAACATCCAGGTGGTATTATCGTAGTGCCGGATTACATGGATGTCTTTGATTTTACACCGATTCAATTTCCAGCAGATTCTTTAGAGGCGGAATGGAGAACGACACATTTTGATTTCCATTCTATTCATGATAACTTATTAAAACTTGATATACTCGGACACGATGATCCGACAGTGATTCGTATGCTTCAAGATTTAAGTGGAGTGGACCCAAAGACGATTCCAACTGATGACCCAGAAGTAATGAAAATTTTCTCGGGTACAGAATCACTTGGTGTAACGGAGGAACAAATTAACTGTAAAACTGGTACACTTGGTATCCCGGAATTTGGTACGAAATTCGTTCGCCAAATGTTAGAAGAAACGAAGCCGACGACATTCTCAGAGCTTGTCCAAATTTCTGGACTATCTCACGGTACAGATGTATGGCTTGGAAACGCAAATGAACTCATTTATGATGGTACATGTACATTAAGTGAAGTAATTGGTTGTCGTGATGACATTATGGTGTATTTAATTTACCAAGGTTTAGAACCATCTTTAGCGTTTAAAATTATGGAATCTGTGCGTAAAGGGAAAGGTGTACCTCCAGAGTGGGAAGAAGAAATGCGCAATAATAATGTGCCGGGATGGTATATTGATTCATGTAAAAAGATTAAGTACATGTTCCCTAAGGCCCATGCGGCAGCATATGTACTCATGGCTGTGCGCATTGCGTATTTTAAAGTGCATTTTGCACTCTTATTCTACGCAGCATACTTTACTGTTCGTGCCGATGATTTTGATCTAGATGCAATGGTAAAAGGTTCAGCATCTATCCGTGCTAAAATTGATGAAATTACGCAAAAAGGATTAGATGCATCTCCAAAAGAGAAAAGCTTACTAACAGTATTAGAGATGACACTTGAAATGTGTGAACGTGGTTATTCATTCCAAAAAGTTGATTTATATCGCTCTAGTGCAACAGACTTTATTATTGATGGGAATACATTAATTCCGCCGTTTAATGCAATACCTGGTCTTGGTACAAATGCTGCATTAAACATTATAGCAGCACGTGAAAATGGCGAGTTTTTATCGAAAGAGGATTTACAACAGCGCAGTAAGATTTCCAAAACAATTATTGAGTATTTAGATAGTCAAGGTTGTTTAGGAGAACTTCCAGATCAAAACCAGTTATCACTGTTCTAATAGGTAGGAAAAGTCTTTGCAAAACTATGGTCACTATGCTATACTAGATAGCGAGATAACCATGTCATGTATATTTTGTGAAAAAAAGAGTGGGGAAACCCACTCTTTCGTTTTACTATCTACGTTTCTGCGTCTAAAATTTTCGTAGACGCTTCTGTCGTATATACATATTTTGTTACAAGTTTTACTTCTTAAATTTGGTAATACTAAGACAGATATTCCCTGCTTATTAGCAGGGGCTTT
This sequence comes from Bacillus sp. 103mf, assembly GCF_900116295.1. Lineage (GTDB taxonomy): Bacteria > Bacillota > Bacilli > Bacillales > Bacillaceae_G > Bacillus_A > Bacillus_A bruguierae. The sequence continues at coordinate 405,019 of NZ_FPAF01000001.1, read as the reverse complement.
TGTTAGCTAACGAGAAAGAATATACAAACTGCATTGGTTAAAAGTACGCAGGATGAAATCTTTCAACTGTTACATGGCGGCAGAAAGGAGGCTGTTTATGGATAAGAAAGTTACAGAAGTTGTTGAAGCACTTGCGCAGCCAATTGTCGAAGAGCTTGGCCTTGAGCTTGTAGATGTAGAGTATGTGAAAGAAGGAAAAGATTGGTTTTTACGCGTATCCATTGACTCTGATACAGGAGTAGATATTGAGGAATGTGGTGCGGTAAGTGAGCGGTTAAGTGAAGCTTTAGATAAAGAGGATCCAATTCCTCATCTTTACTTTTTAGATGTATCCTCTCCAGGAGCGGAGCGTCCATTAAAGAAAGAAAAAGATTTCCAGCAAGCAGTAGACAAACAAGTTGCAATTAAAACATACGAGCCAATCGATGGTGAGAAAATGTTTGAAGGAAAGTTGCTTGCATATGATGGAACAATGATTACATTACTATTAACAATTAAAACACGTAAAAAAGAAATCCAAATTCCGATGGATAAAGTTGCCAATGCGCGACTTGCAGTTACGTTTTAGTAAGAAGGGGGATCTTCATGAGCACTGAGTTGTTAGATGCTTTGCTCGTATTAGAACAAGAAAAAGGTATTAGCAAAGATATTATTATTGATGCTATTGAAGCAGCTTTAATTTCTGCTTATAAACGAAATTTCAATCAAGCGCAAAATGTTCGCGTTAGCTTCAATCCTGAAGTTGGAACTATTCAAGTATTAGCGCGTAAAGATGTAGTGGGAAATGTATTTGACCCACGTCTTGAAATTTCTGTTGAAAAAGCAAGACAAGTTAACCCAAACTATCAAGAGGGCGACGTATTAGAGATTGAAGTAACGCCAAAAGATTTCGGGCGTATTGCAGCACAAACAGCAAAACAAGTTGTGACGCAGCGTGTACGTGAAGCAGAACGTGGCGTGATTTATTCTGAGTTTAGCGACCGTGAAGAAGACATTATGGTTGGTATTGTACAACGTCAAGATGCTCGCTTTATTTATGTAAGCTTAGGGAAAGTAGAAGCACTTTTACCAGTAAGCGAGCAAATGCCAAACGAACAGTACAAACCGCATGATCGCATCCGTGTTTTCATTACAAAAGTAGAGAAAACAACAAAGGGACCGCAAATTTATGTATCACGTACGCATCCAGGCCTTTTAAAGCGTTTATTTGAAATTGAAGTGCCAGAAATTTATGATGGAACTGTAGAAATTCGTTCTGTAGCACGTGAAGCAGGAGATCGTTCAAAAATCTCTGTGTACTCTGAAAATGTAGATGTAGATCCAGTAGGTTCTTGTGTAGGACCGAAAGGACAACGTGTACAACGCATTGTAGATGAGCTAAAAGGGGAAAAAATTGATATTGTTCGCTGGTCAAATGATCCAGTGGAATATGTAGCAAATGCACTAAGTCCATCACAAGTTGTAAAAGTGCTTGTAAACGAAGAAGACAAAGCAACTACTGTAATTGTTCCAGATCATCAACTTTCCTTAGCAATTGGTAAGCGTGGACAAAATGCGCGACTTGCAGCAAAATTAACGAATTGGAAAATTGATATTAAAAGCGAGTCTGATGCGAAACAACTAGGACTTTTAACAGAAGAAGATATGATAATCGCATTCGATTCTGCTGAAGATGAAATCGAATAGAGGTGATGAACGTGAGCAATCGAAAAGTTCCGTTACGAAAATGTGTGGTAACACAAGAGATGAAATCAAAACGCGAGCTCATTCGCATTGTTCGTTCCAAAGAGGGAGTCGTGTCGATTGATTTAACAGGCAAACAATCAGGACGCGGTGCATATTTGTCAAAAGATAAAGAATGCATCTCTCAGGCGAAAAAGAAAAATGTTTTGGAACATCACCTAAAAGCGAAAATTGATGACTCTCTTTATGAAGAGCTAATCGAGCTTGTTGAGAAGGAGTCGAAGTAAGTGTCCAATTGGAAATCGTTTTTAGGGCTGGCTAATCGGGCCCGAAAGATTATATCGGGTGAAGAGCTTGTTTTAAAAGAAGTTCGAAGTGGTAAAGCAAAGCTCGTATTGCTTTCTGAAGATGCGTCAGCAAATACAACAAAGCGTATTACGGACAAAACAACGTTCTACAACGTACCAATGAGAAAGGTCGAAAATCGACAAGAATTAGGGCATGCGATTGGGAGAGAAGAACGAGTCGTTGTAGCGGTGTTAGATGACGGCTTTGCTAAGAAGCTGCTTAGCATGCTCGATATAACTTACCGGGGGTGAAGGTATGAGTAAAATTCGAGTACACGAATATGCAAAAAAACACAATATCTCAAGTAAGGATATTATTAAAAAACTAAAAGAAATGAATATTGAGGTTTCGAATCATATGACGATGTTAGACGATGAAGTAGTAAACAAGTTAGATAATCAATATAATGATGGAGCAGAAAAACCTTCTGTTGCAGATGAGTTTGAAGTAGAGGAAAAAGTTGTTCGTAGCAAAAAGAACAGCAATAAGAATAAGAAAAAAGGCAAAGGGAATCAAGACAAACGTCAAGAAAACTTTGCTGGAAGACAACAAACGCAAGTGGTAGAAACACCGGACAAAATCACTTTCTCTGGTACGCTTTCAGTAAGCGAACTTGCGAAAAAATTAAGTAAAGAGCCATCTGAAATTATTAAAAAGCTCTTTATGCTTGGAATCATGGCAACAATTAACCAAGATTTAGATAAAGATACAATTGAGCTAATTGCTAGTGATTATGGTATTGAAGTAGAAGAAGAAGTAATTGTTAGTGAAACAGAATTCGAGACGTTTATGGACGAGCAAGACGATGAAGAAAACTTAAAAGAACGTCCGGCTGTCGTTACAATTATGGGACACGTTGACCATGGTAAAACAACATTACTTGACTCTATTCGTAATTCAAAAGTAACTGCTGGTGAAGCGGGCGGAATTACGCAGCATATTGGTGCATACCAAGTTGAAGTAAATGACAAAAAAATTACGTTCTTAGATACACCAGGTCACGCAGCATTTACAACAATGCGTGCACGCGGTGCGCAAGTTACAGATATTACAATTCTAGTTGTAGCAGCTGATGACGGTGTTATGCCACAAACAGTTGAAGCGATTAACCACGCGAAAGCAGCTGGAGTACCAATTATTGTTGCTGTAAATAAAATGGATAAACCATCAGCAAATCCGGATCGTGTAATGCAAGAATTAACTGAATATGAGTTAGTTCCAGAAGCTTGGGGCGGCGATACAATCTTCGTACCAATCTCTGCCATTAAAGATGAAGGAATTGACAACTTGTTAGAAATGATTCTTCTTGTAAGTGAAGTAGAAGAATATAAGGCAAATCCAAATCGCTATGCAACTGGTACAGTAATCGAAGCACAGCTTGATAAAGGTAAAGGAACAATCGCGACATTACTTGTTCAAAACGGTACACTTCGAGTAGGAGACCCAATCGTTGTTGGTACATCATTCGGCCGTGTTCGTGCGATGGTAAATGATATTGGGCGTCGTGTAAAAGTTGCTGGTCCGTCTACTCCTGTTGAAATTACAGGCTTAAACGAAGTGCCACAAGCAGGCGATCGCTTTATGGCATTTGCCGATGAGAAGAAAGCACGTCAAATCGGTGAATCACGTGCACAACAAGCATTGCTTGCACAGCGCGGTGAAAAATCTAAATTAAGCCTTGAAGATTTATTCCAACAAATTAAAGAGGGCGATGTAAAAGAAATTAACTTGATTGTGAAAGCAGACGTACAAGGTTCTGTGGAAGCAATGGCAGCATCACTTCGTAAAATTGATGTTGAAGGCGTAAAAGTGAAAATTATCCATACTGGCGTAGGTGCAATTACAGAATCTGATATTATTTTAGCTTCTGCATCTAATGCAATTGTAATTGGATTTAACGTACGTCCTGATGTCAACGCGAAGCGTACAGCTGAATTAGAAAACGTTGATATTCGTTTGCACCGCATTATTTATAAAGTAATCGAAGAGATCGAAGCAGCAATGCAAGGTATGCTAGATCCTGAATTCGTAGAAAAAGTAATTGGTCAAGCAGAAGTTCGTCAAACGTTCAAAGTAACGAAAGTTGGAACAATTGCAGGATGTTACGTAACAGACGGTAAAATTACACGTGATAGCGGCGTGCGTATCATTCGTGACGGCGTAGTTATTTATGAAGGACAACTTGATACGTTAAAACGTTTCAAAGATGACGTAAAAGAAGTTGCACAAAACTATGAGTGTGGTATTACAATTGAGAAATATAATGATCTTAAAGAAGGGGACATCATTGAAGCATACATTATGGAAGAAGTGAAGCGATGATCATCGCTTCACTCTCATTCGAATGTATAATCTATGATGTGCATTCTTTAAAAGAGAAACGAGCAATTTTACAGCGTGTTTTAACTCGTGTAAAACAGCGTTACAATGTATCTGTTTCAGAAGTAGGACATCAAGATGTATGGCAACGTACAGAAATTGCGATTGTTTCCGTATCCTCAAATCGTGTTGTGTGCGAAAAAGAAATGGATCGTGTACTTGCCTACATTGATTCATTTCCTGAAATTGAACGTACGATAACACAATTGGAATGGTATTGAATGAGGTGAAATGGTTATGAAACTACGTGCAAACCGTGTGGGCGAACAAATGAAAAAAGAATTAGGCGACATTATTAGTCGTAAAATTAAAGACCCGCGTGTTGGATTTGTGACAGTAACAGATGTACAAGTGAGTGGAGATTTACAAATTGCCAAAGTATACATTTCTGTTTTAGGAGACGAAGAACAGAAAGAAAATACATTAAAAGGTTTAGCGAAGGCAAAAGGCTTTATTCGTTCCGAAATTGGACAGCGTATTCGTCTTCGAAAAACACCTGAAATCTCCTTTGAATTTGATGAATCGATTGGATACGGTCATCGAATTGATACACTTTTACATGAAATTAATAAAGACGGTAAACGTGAAGAATAATGGATAGACATTTGTCTATCCATTTTTTCAATCTGAAGTAAGTTTGACATACAAAAAGTATAACGATGAGGTGAATATATGGAAGGTGTAGTGCTATTACATAAACCAAAAGGGATGACATCACATGATTGTGTATTTAAATTAAGAAAAATATTAAGAGAGAAACGTATAGGGCACACCGGGACTTTAGATCCAGATGTGACAGGTGTATTACCAATTTGTGTAGGACGTGCTACGAAAATTGCACAATTTTTAACGAGTGAAACAAAAACGTACGAAGGTGAAGTTACGCTAGGATTTTCAACCACTACAGAAGATGCTTCAGGTGAAGTTGTTGAAAAACAAGATGTCAATCGTGTTATTACACGTCAAGAAGTAGAATCAGTATTAGCTGCCTTAACAGGAACAATCGAACAAGTACCACCAATGTATTCGGCTGTAAAAGTGAATGGAAAGAAACTATATGAATATGCAAGGGCGGGAATAGAAGTAGAGCGTCCAGTTCGTACAATTACGATTCATGAGTTCACTTTACTTGATAACCGTGAATTATTTGAAGGGGAGACAATTTCCTTCCGTTTTCGTGTGACTTGTAGTAAAGGAACATATGTAAGAACATTAGCTGTTATGATTGGGGAAAAGCTGGGATTTCCAGCGCATATGTCCGATCTTGTGAGAACAGCATCAGGAGAGTTTAAATTAGAAGATTGCATATCATTTGAAGAAATTGAGCAAAACGTGCACAATGGAACGGTAGATTCTATTTTCATTTCGATTGATGAAGCGTTACGTAAGTTTCCAAAAATGGTTGTAAGTAGGGAACAAGCAGAAAAAGTGAAGAATGGTATGTTTTTACCGAATAAAGAACAAGTGACAGCGCCATTCATTACAATTTTTGATGAAAATGAACGCTGCTTAGCGATTTATGAACATCATCCAAAGCATCCAGGTATGTTGAAACCGATGAAAGTACTTGTGAATAATCAAGAACTACAGCTATAATGAATAATTGGAAGGATTATTACAGAAAAAGGTGAATTCAAGCGTGAAACTCATTCATTTAACTCATCCACACGAACAAAATAAAATAGAATTACCACCTACTGTAATGGCATTAGGATTTTTTGATGGCATTCATTTAGGGCATCAACGTGTGATTCGAACAGCAAAAAAAGTAGCAGATGAAAGAGGATATAAAAGTGCTGTCATAACGTTTCATCCACACCCATCTGTTGTGTTAGGGAAAAAAGAAGCGCATGTGGAGTATATTACACCGTTATCTATTAAAGAAAAAGTAATTGCAGATTTAGGGATTGATATGTTATATGTGGTGAAATTCGATGAATCATTTGCTGGATTATTGCCACAACAGTTTGTAGATGAATATATTATTGGGCTAAATGTAAAGCATGTAGTAGCAGGTTTTGACTATTCATATGGACGTTTAGGAAAAGGGACGATGGAGACTTTACCATTTCATGCAAGAGGGGAGTTTACCCAGACTGTGATTGAAAAAGTTGAATTTCAAGAAGAAAAAGTAAGTTCCACGGCATTACGAAAACTGATTCGAAATGGGGAAATGGAACAAATTCCATCTATTTTAGGTAGAGCTTATACAGTAGAAGGAACGGTTGTGCACGGAGATAAACGTGGACGTCAAATTGGCTTTCCAACAGCTAATGTAGCTTTGAGCGATGAATACCTTCTACCACCTGTTGGTGTATATGCGGCAAGATTAAAAGTTCATGATGAGTGGCATGATGGCGTATGTAACATTGGCTATAAACCAACATTTAAAGAAGATGAACGTAAATTGTCTATTGAAGTGCATCTATTCCATTTCAATGAGGATATATATAATCAGGTTGTTACTGTTGAGTGGCATATGCGTATTCGAGAAGAGAAAAAATTTAATGGTATTGATGAGTTAGTTACCCAAATTGCAAAAGATAAAAAAACAGCACAAGAATATTTTAGTATGGGAAAGAATATACTTGCTTTTTCTAATGAAAAGTAGTATTCTATCTTATGTACTTTACAATAACCATTGCTTGGCATTACGACTCACCGACGTTTGCTAGGTAATTGGGGATTTATTACTTAGGAGGTGAAATAGGATGGCTTTAACACAAGAGCGTAAAAATGAAATCATTGCACAATTTAGAACTCATGAGACTGATACTGGTTCTCCAGAAGTTCAAGTTGCTGTCCTAACGGAGCAAATTAACACTCTAAATGAGCACTTACGTACTCACAAGAAAGATCATCATTCACGTCGCGGTCTTTTAAAGATGGTTGGTAAACGTCGTAACTTACTTACTTACCTTCGTAACACAGACATCACTCGCTACCGTGAACTAATCACAAAGCTTGGATTACGTCGATAGTCAAAAAAGCGGGAATATTCCCGCTTTTTTGTTAGGTAAAAATATATCTTCTACTCTTGATAGCTTACTGTATTTTCGGTAATACTAGAGGAAGAATATTGTGATATATTATCCATTTACATAGAAGAATTGAATATTTTAAATTGAGAGGGGTACTTAAATGAGTCAGGAAAAGCAAGTCTTCTCGATAGATTTGGCTGGTCGTCAGCTAACGATTGAAACAGGTCAGCTTGCAAAACAAGCAAACGGAGCAGTATTAGTAAGGTATGGCGACACAGCAGTTCTATCTACAGCAACTGCATCAAAAGAGGCAAAAAATGTAGATTTCTTCCCACTAACAGTAAACTATGAAGAACGTTTATATGCAGTAGGGAAAATTCCAGGCGGCTTTATTAAACGTGAAGGTCGTCCAAGTGAGAAAGCGATTTTAGCGAGCCGTTTAATCGATCGTCCAATTCGTCCTCTTTTTGCTGATGGTTTCCGTAATGAAGTACAAGTTGTCAGCATTGTAATGAGTGTAGATCAAGATTGTTCTTCAGAAATGGCAGCTATGCTTGGTTCTTCATTAGCATTATCGATTTCAGATATTCCATTTGAAGGCCCGATTGCTGGTGCGACAGTTGGTCGTATTGACGGTGAATTTATTATGAATCCAACAGTTGAACAACAAGAGAAGAGTGATATTCACCTTGTTGTTGCTGGAACAAAAGATGCGATTAACATGGTAGAAGCTGGTGCAGATCAAGTGCCTGAAGAAACGATGTTAGAAGCGATTATGTTTGGCCATGAAGAAATTAAACGTTTGATTGCATTCCAAGAAGAAATTGTACAAGCAGTTGGAAAAGAAAAAACGGAAGTTCAGTTATATGAAGTGAACGCTGAGCTTGATCAAGTTGTACGTGAAATGGCAGAGCAAGATATGCATTCAGCAATTCAAGTGCACGAAAAACATGCGCGTGAAGATGCAATTAATGCAGTGAAAAAGCGTGTTATCCAGCATTATGAGGCGCAAGAAGCTGATGCTGAAACATTAGGACAAGTAAATGAGATTTTATATAAAATTGTAAAAGAAGAAGTACGTCGTCTTATTACAGTTGAAAAAATCCGCCCAGATGGTCGTAAAGGTGATGAAATTCGTCCTCTAGCATCAGAAGTAGGGATTTTATCTCGTACGCATGGTTCTGGTTTGTTTACACGTGGACAAACACAGGCATTAAGTATTTGTACATTAGGAGCATTAGGCGATGTGCAAATTTTAGATGGTCTTGGTGTAGAAGAGTCCAAACGCTTCATGCATCATTATAATTTCCCATCCTTTAGTGTTGGTGAAACAAGACCAATGCGTGGACCAGGTCGTCGTGAAATTGGGCACGGTGCGTTAGGTGAACGTGCTCTTGAACCTGTTATTCCATCTGAAAAAGATTTCCCATATACAGTTCGTCTTGTATCAGAAGTATTAGAATCAAATGGTTCTACTTCTCAAGCAAGTATTTGCGGTAGCACTTTAGCGATGATGGATGCAGGTGTTCCGCTTAAAGCTCCAGTTGCTGGTATTGCAATGGGACTTGTGAAGTCTGGTGAGCACTACACAATTTTAACGGATATCCAAGGTATGGAAGATCACTTAGGTGATATGGACTTTAAAGTAGCTGGTACAGCTCAAGGTGTAACGGCACTTCAAATGGATATTAAAATTGAAGGGTTATCACGTGAAATTTTAGAAGAAGCATTGCAACAAGCAAAAGTTGGACGTATGCACATTTTAGATCATATGTTATCTGTTATTGCTGAGCCACGTACGGAGTTATCTCAATATGCTCCTAAGATTGTGACAATGACAATTAATCCGGACAAAATCCGTGATGTTATTGGACCAAGTGGAAAGCAAATTAACAAGATTATTGAAGAAACAGGCGTGAAAATTGATATTGAACAAGATGGTACAGTCTTTATTTCATCTATTGATCAAGAGATGAACGAAAAAGCGAAGAAAATTATCGAAGATATCGTTCGTGAAGTGCAAGTAGGTGAAATTTATTTAGGGAAAGTAAAACGAATTGAAAAATTTGGTGCTTTCGTTGAATTATTCAGTGGTAAAGACGGTCTTGTTCATATTTCTGAATTAGCACTTGAACGTGTAGGGAAAGTAGAAGATGTTGTGAAAATCGGTGATGAGATTTCAGTAAAAGTTATCGAAATCGATAAACAAGGTCGTGTAAACTTATCTCGAAAAGTATTGCTTAAAGAAGAGCAGGAAAAAGAAGCTGCAAAGCAAGAGCAAGAAAAAGAAGCTGCAAAGCAAGAACAAGAATAAGCAAAAGAAAAGCTAAGGGATTCCCTTAGCTTTTTTATTATGTAAAAAACCTTGGGATATATCTCAAGGTTTTTTGTATATAACAGAGTATAGTTTTAATGAGAACGTTTAAATTAACAATGATAAGAAAAGAAACTTTTGATTACTTTGTTTTAACGAAGAGTACATCAAAAGAATAGAAGGGAAATCGGACTAACTATTAGTCGGTGGATGGAAGATCCCTGACTGATGGAAGTTTCATTTTACTGGAGGGTGCTTTATGAAAATTCGCATCATTTTACTTATAGTTATATTATGGTTCTCCCCTATGCATATTTCGTATATATCATATGCAAAAGACCGTTTGTATGAAGAGATTGAAGAAAGAGCAAAAGTGTATGCGATTCCGCCGCAAAATGCATGTATTGATAGAGTGTGGAAAGCGACGCCAGGATACAATGGGAAGGAAGTAGATGTAAGGGCTTCCTATGGTAACATGAAGAGGTATGGCAGTTTTGATGAGAAGCAATTGGTATACCGAGAAGTATCGCCAAAAGTACGTTTAACAGACTTACCACCTACACCTATTTATAGAGGGAATCCAAGTAAAAAAATGGTTGCTCTTACCATTAATGTTGCTTGGGGGAATGAATATCTTTCACGGATGTTAGAAATACTGCAAAAGCATAATGTTAAAGCAACTTTTTTTCTAGAGGGAAGATGGGTAAAAGAGAATTTACGTTTTGCAAAAATGATTGCAGATGCTGACCAGGAAGTGGGAAATCATTCATATACGCATCCTGACATGAGAACCTTGTCAGTTCATGCAATTCATGAACAATTACAAAAAACGAATCAAGTCATTGAAGCAGCTACAAATCAAAAAGTGCGTTGGTTTGCACCTCCAAGTGGTAGTTTTCGTGACGATGTTGTTCATACTGCTGCAAAAATGCACATGGGGACAATTATGTGGACAGTGGATACAATTGATTGGAAGCATCCAGAACCGCACGTATTGCTACAGAGAGTGTTAAGTAAAGTACATCCCGGTGCCATTATTTTAATGCATCCAACTTCTTCTTCAGCGGAATCGCTTGATACATTGATTTCAAAGCTAAAAGAGAAAGGGTATACCGTAGGAAACGTATCTGCTTTAGTAGACGAAAAGCGTATTGATTAAACACATTTGCATGACATTCGCCCTTAAACTTGTTATGATTATATAATAGAATCTTTTTACAGAGAATTTGTCAATAGGAGGAAGGCTTTTGATCAAAAAATATACATGTAAAAATGGAGTAAGAATCGTAATGGAGCATATTCCAACAGTACGTTCTGTTGCAATTGGAGTATGGATTCATGCGGGATCACGAAATGAAAATGAAACGAATAATGGGGTTTCTCATTTTTTAGAACACATGTTTTTTAAGGGGACGAAAACACGTAGTGCTAGAGAAATTGCAGAGTCCTTCGATAGCATTGGCGGGCAAGTTAATGCGTTTACATCAAAGGAATATACGTGTTATTATGCAAAAGTGTTAGATGAACATGCAAAATACGCACTTGATATTTTGACGGACATGTTCTTTAATTCAACGTTTGTTGAAGAAGAATTGAAAAAAGAAAAAAATGTTGTGTTTGAAGAAATTAAAATGTATGAAGATACGCCAGATGATATTGTCCATGATATGTTAACGAAAGCCACGTATGAGACGCACCCGCTGGCATATCCTATTTTAGGAACAGAGCAAACGCTTGAAACGTTTACAGGCGATATGCTTCGTGAGTATATGAAAGATCATTATACGCCAGAAAATGTCGTTGTTTCTATTGCTGGTAACATTGATGAATCCTTTGTTCAAATCGTCGAACAATATTTTGGGAATTATGAAGGAACGACAAATCGCGAACAAGTACATAACCCTAGTTTTCATCCAAATAAAGTAGCACGCAAAAAAGAAACAGAGCAAGCCCATTTATGTTTAGGATTTAAAGGATTACAGATGGGCGATGAAAGTATCTATAATCTAATTGTATTGAATAATATTCTAGGCGGTAGTATGAGTAGTCGTTTGTTCCAAGAAGTGCGTGAGCAGCGCGGGTTAGCGTATTCTGTATTTTCTTATCATTCTTCTTATGAAGATACAGGTATGTTAACAATTTACGGGGGAACGGGCAGTCAGCAACTCGATATGTTGTACGAAACAATTCAACAAACACTTGATACATTAAAAGATACAGGTATCACAGAAAAAGAATTACTTAACAGTAAAGAGCAACTAAAAGGCAATCTTATGTTAAGTTTAGAAAGTACAAATAGTCGGATGAGCCGTAATGGTAAAAATGAATTACTTCTAAAAAAACACCGTTCTTTAGATGAAATTATTGAAAGTGTAAACAATGTTACAAAAACAGATGTAGATACATTAATTCGTAACATGTTCACAGATGAGTTTTCTGCAGCGCTGATTAGTCCAAATGGAGAACTTCCAAAAGGGATAAGTCAAAAATAAACAAGTAAAAAACACCGTTTCTTATTAAGGAGAAACGGTGTTTTAATTTGTCCCGCTACTTTAGGGTAGTAAGACTCCCACCTCAAGATCCTGAGCAAGCCGCTTCCGCTTTTCTAAAGAAGATAGGTGGGAGATAACTGCTGGTATGCGCCCGATTGGGCAGGCTTTCCATCAGTGGGGGATGAAGAAAAACCCCCACTGATGGAAGTTTCACTTTATATTTGTATATCTATTCATTTAATTGTTTCAGCATAAAAGTTGCTGCTATGCAGAATACAATATGATCTGCGCTTGCTTTCTCTTTTTGTTGTAAACCTTGCATGTGGTAGGATGACCGTTTCTATGCACGGCCAGATGCTCTCTTAAAAAGAAAAGAGGTTCTTATATCATTTTTTTACTTATATATGGGTATTTTTTTTGAAGTTTAGAATAGGTACTTAATATAAAGAAATCTTTTAATTAGAGTGTTATGTAAGGAGAGGATGGAATGCGATTAAGTGAGCTAAGTGGGAAAGAAATTGTTGATTTACAGCGTGCGGAAAGAATGGGAGTACTAGGGCATGCTGACCTAGAGATTGATGAAAAAGATGGAAAGATTCAAGCACTCATTATTCCAGTTGGAAAATGGGGAGGGTTTAAACGAGGACAACAAGAAGTGCGTGTGGAGTGGAGTAGAATTAAAAAAGTGGGGCAAGATATGATTATTTTTGACCTTGCTAATTATTCAGATTCTAATTAAAAGATGACCCTTACGGTCATCTTTTTTATTGTGGGAATCCATAGATGTAAATCACCCTTACTTTGTTGTTTTCAATCACCTTATACTCGTACATTACATATGATGTGGAGGAAAACGAAAAAGTAGGCACTTTTCTTATAATGAGAGAAAAAGAAGGTGAAGAAAAGAATGTTGACTGATATTCATATTGCTGTCATAGGGGGAGATGCAAGGCAGCTTGAAGTCATTCGTAAGCTAGTTGAGCTTGATGCAAGACTCTCATTAGTAGGCTTTGACCAACTTGATCATGGATTTACAGGATCAGCAAAGGAGAGTATGCAAAATCTCGATTTTACTTCTTTAGACGCCATCATTTTGCCGGTATCTGGAGCAGATGCAAACGGACAGATTGATACAATTTTTTCTAATGCAAAAATTAGGATTACAAAAGAACAAATCGAAAACACGCCAGCACATTTTACGATATATTCAGGTATTAGTAACACTTACTTAGATACAATTGCTTCTTCAACGAATCGAAAACTTGTCAAATTGTTTGATCGTGATGATGTAGCGATTTATAATTCAATTCCAACTGTTGAAGGGACCATTATGATGGTTATTCAACATACCGATTATACAATTCATGGATCTACAGTAATGGTGTTAGGTTTTGGGCGAACTGGAATGAGTGTAGCAAGAGCGTTTCAGTCACTAGGAGCGAAAGTGAAAGTAGGTGCTCGTCGTTCTGAGCATATCGCTCGTATTACAGAGATGACATTTACACCATTTCAAATGCGAGATATAGAGCAAGAAGTACAAGATGTTGACATTGTCATTAATACAATTCCGCACCTTGTTGTAACGGCAAGTGCAATTTCAAAAATGCCTGCCCATACATTAATTATTGATTTAGCCTCTAAACCGGGAGGGACAGACTTCCGTTATGCAGAAAAGCGAGGGATTAAAGCTTTGTTAGCCCCTGGACTTCCAGGAATTGTTGCGCCAAAAACAGCCGGACAGATTCTCGCAAATGTCCTTTCTAATTTATTAATGGCAGATGTAGATGCAAGAAAGGAGAATAAAAAATGAGTGTAAAAGGTAAACGAATTGGCTTTGGACTAACAGGCTCACATTGTACGTATGCAGAAGTCATGCCACATTTAGAAAAACTTGTTGCAGATGGAGCGGAAGTACTACCTGTCGTATCGTATACATTACAAACGACAAACACAAGATTTGGTGAAGGTGCAGAATGGGTTGAGAAAATAGAAGCCATTACAGGTCATAAAGTAATTGATTCTATTGTAAAGGCAGAACCGCTTGGTCCGAAAATTCCATTAGATTGTATGGTTATAGCACCATTAACAGGAAATACGATGAGTAAATTCGCGAATGCAATGACAGATTCACCTGTATTAATGGCTGCCAAAGCTACACTAAGAAATGGTAAACCTGTTGTATTAGCAGTTTCAACGAATGACGCTCTTGGGTTAAATGGTGTGAACCTAATGCGCCTTATGGCAACAAAGAATATTTATTTTGTGCCGTTTGGGCAAGATTCACCGTATAATAAACCGAACTCTATGGTGGCGCGTATGGAATTACTGCAAGATACAATTGTAGAATCGATGGAAGGAAAACAACTGCAACCTGTAGTTGTAGAAAAATTCAAGTATATGAATTAATAAGCGAAAAACAGACAATTTTTTTCATGAAACCATCATTCTTATCGCAGAATATGATAAAATTAATTCTATTAAGAATGAGAAGGAGTATTTGTTACTCCTTTTTATTCTAAGTATAGAAGGATTGGTACCTAGAAAGGGGCATAGTGATGGAAAAGAAAAAATCTTTTCATGTCGCTGTAGTTGGAGCAACCGGCGCAGTTGGTGAACAAATGTTAAATACTTTAGAGAAACGTAATTTTCCAATTGGGAAGCTAACGTTACTTTCATCTAAACGTTCTGCAGGTAAAACGCTTTTATTTAAAGGAGAAGAAGTAACAGTACAAGAGGCTACTCCTGAAAGTTTTGAAGGAGTGGATATTGCACTCTTCAGTGCAGGTGGGTCTGTATCAAAACAATTAGCACCAGAAGCTGCAAAGCGCGGTGCAATCGTTGTCGATAATACTAGTGCGTTCCGCATGACAGAAAATGTCCCGCTTGTTGTACCAGAAGTAAACGAAAAAGATTTATTAGAGCATAATGGAATTATTGCAAATCCAAACTGTTCTACAATTCAAATGGTAGTTGCTCTTGAACCAGTTCGTCAACACTTTGGTTTAAAACGAGTAATCGTTTCCACATATCAAGCTGTATCAGGAGCAGGAGCCGCTGCAATTGAAGAGCTTCACGAACAATCACAAGCCATTTTAAACGGTGAAGAAGTAAAAGCGAATGTTTTACCAGTAAAAGGTGATGAAAAACATTATCAAATTGCCTTCAATGCGATTCCGCAAATTGATAAGTTTGAAGATAATGGCTTTACGTTTGAAGAAATGAAAATGATTAATGAAACAAAGAAAATTATGCATATGCCAGATCTTGAAGTAGCTGCTACATGCGTACGTTTGCCAGTTGTATCTGGTCACTCTGAATCTGTTTACATTGAAGTGGAAAAAGAAGGTGTAACAGTAGAAGATGTGCGTAATCTGTTAGCGAATGCAGAAGGAATTGTACTGCAAGACAACCCAGCAGAACAAGTATACCCAATGCCAGCAACTGCAGTGGGTAAAAACGAAGTATTTGTTGGTCGTATTCGTAAAGATTTAAACAATGATAAAGGATTCCATCTTTGGGTCGTATCGGATAACTTATTAAAAGGTGCTGCATGGAACTCTGTTCAAATTGCAGAACGATTAGTGAAATTACAATTAGTGTAAACGGCTAAAAGAAGGTGCGAAAATGAAAATTATTGTCCAAAAATTTGGTGGTACATCTGTACGTGATGAAAATGGTCGAGAACATGCTCTTCATCACATCAAAAAATCATTAAAAGAAGGCTATAAAATTGTAGTTGTTGTATCTGCAATGGGACGCAAAGGTGAGCCTTATGCGACGGATACATTATTAAGCCTTGTAAATGAAAAACAGTCGTTCATTTCAAAACGTGAACAAGATTTATTGTTGTCTTGTGGTGAGTTAATTTCAGCAATTGTGTTTTCAAATATGTTAAATGAAAATGAAATTAAAGCAGCAGCATTCAATGGTGCACAAGCTGGTTTTATCACAAATGATGATTTTACAAACGCTAAGATTATTGAAATGAATTGTGAACGTATATTAAAAGAGTTAGAAGAAGTAGATGTAATCGTTGTAACAGGTTTCCAAGGCCAAACGACAGAAGGCGATACGACAACACTTGGACGCGGGGGTAGTGATACATCAGCATCAGCGTTAGGTGTTGCACTTCATGCTGAGTATATTGATATTTTTACAGATGTAGAAGGTGTGATGACTGCCGACCCACGTATTGTAAAAGATGCGCGTCATCTTGAAAATGTAACATATAATGAAATCTGTAATATGGCATATCAAGGTGCGAAAGTTGTTCATCCGCGTGCAATTGAAATTGCGATGCATGCAAAAGTTCCATTACGTGTGCGTTCGACATACTCTGATAGCGAAGGAACTTTAATTGCAGCGTATGATGGCGCACGCGACGTACAAGAACGTCCGGTAACTGGTATTGCTCATTCTTCAAGTGTCACGCAAATTAAAGTGTTGGCTAAGGACGGAGCATACGACCTACAAACAGAAGTGTTCAAAGAAATGGCAAATGAAAAGATTAGCGTAGATTTGATCAATATTTCTCCTACAGGTGTAGCATACACAGTTAGTGATGATGTTGCAGATCGAGCTGTTGAAGTACTTCATAAGCTTGGATATGATCCAATTGTAACCGAGCACTGTGCAAAAGTATCTATTGTTGGAGCTGGTATCGCAGGTGTTCCAGGTGTGACTGCGAAAATTGTGACAGCATTAGCTGAAAAGGGTGTTCAAATATTACAGTCTGCAGATAGCCATACGACAATATGGGTACTTGTGAAAGAAGAAGAACTGATAGATGCCGTAAATGCGCTTCATTGTGCATTTGAACTTTCAAAAGAAAAGTAACTGGAATGATAAGGAGTGAGACCATGAGAGATTTTGGGACAATTGCAACTGCGATGGTCACACCGTTTGATAAAAATGGAAACATCGATTTTGCAAAGACAACAAAATTGGTAAACTATTTGATTGATAATGGTACAACAGCAATCGTTGTAGGAGGAACAACAGGTGAATCTCCTACGTTAACATCTGAAGAAAAGGTAGCGCTATATCGTCATGTTGTATCTGTTGTCGATAAAAGGGTGCCGGTAATCGCTGGAACTGGTAGCAATAATACACATGCTTCTGTCGAGCTTACGAAAAAAGCGGAAGAAGTAGGCGTAGATGCTATTATGTTAGTTGCACCGTATTATAATAAACCAAGCCAGGAAGGTATGTATCAGCACTTTAAAACAATTGCTGAAAGTACAAAACTGCCGATTATGTTATATAACGTTCCGGGGCGATCTATCGTACAAATTTCTGTTGATACAGTTGTTCGTTTATCACAAATTCCAAACATTGTTGCAATCAAGGATGCAGGCGGCGATGTATTAACAATGACAGAAATCATCGAAAAAACAGATGATAATTTTGCCGTATACAGTGGTGATGATGGATTAACATTGCCAGCGATGGCAATTGGAGCAAAAGGTATTGTATCTGTTGCTTCTCATATTATTGGTAACGAAATGCAAGACATGATTGCGGCATTTCAAACTGGTGATATGAAAACAGCGCAAACACTTCATCAATTGTTAGTAAGAGTGACGAATGCATTATTTATGGCGCCGAGTCCAACTCCTGTTAAAACTGCACTGCAAATCGTAGGATTAGATGTTGGATCTGTTCGTCTCCCTCTTCTGCCATTAACAGAAGTAGAAAGAACGAGATTACTTGAAGTTATACAATCTATTCCTCGCTAATACGAAAGTGGCTTAGTGATATGTGCTAAGCCGCTTTTTTGTGTTTAGTAATACTCCCACCTCAAAATTCGATAAAGCATTGTCCAGCTTCGCCTCCTAGCCCCTCATGTCTAAATAGTCGTCTCCGCTTTTCTTTATGATCTAGCTCCAGCGGCTAGAACAGTCGGTGGCTTCGCGTCTTCCGCCGAGGCAAAAAGCGCCTCTATGTCAGAAGCTCCACCCCCCTCTTGTTCTGAGCGAGCCGCTTCCGCTTTTCTTTATGATCCAGCTCCAGCGGCTAGAACAGTCGGTGGCTTCGCGTCTTCCGCCGAGGCAAAAAGCGCCTCTATGTCAGAAGCTCCATCCCCCTCTTGTTCTGAGCGAGCCGCTTCCGCTTTTCTTTATAAGTTGCTGCTATGCAGAATACAACATGACCTGTACTCCTTGCTCCTTTTGTTTTAAACCTCGCATGTGGCAGGAAATGGACCTGACCGCTTTTATGCACGGCCAGATGCTCTCGTCCCCCCTAAAAGGAAAGGGGGTTTTATGTCGTTTTTTCACTTGTATATATAGGTGATGAATAAAGAAAATTCCTACTGCTAGATGTTTCACTTTGCTTCTTGCATGTAGTAGTGAAATAAATCCAGTTTATCATCTTATACATATTCTTCTCTTTTCTTTCTTATAATTTAACTTGTGTTCTATTTCTTATATCAGTTATAA
Source organism: Bacillus sp. 103mf (assembly GCF_900116295.1). Classification (GTDB taxonomy): domain Bacteria; phylum Bacillota; class Bacilli; order Bacillales; family Bacillaceae_G; genus Bacillus_A; species Bacillus_A bruguierae. The sequence goes on along the minus strand of NZ_FPAF01000001.1, from coordinate 386,382 downwards.
TATGGCTAAGTAGCTTAGTACGGGTATGCTTAGCAAAAATGGAAAAACTTTACGGATTATCGGATTTTGTATGAAATTACATAAAACATATGATTTATATAATGAAAGAGAGGTGGAACCTGGTTTAAAAACAAAAAACGTGATAAGACCTTCGTTTTAGATGTTGAAAAATGATGGTGGAGTTTCCCCTGGTTTCTCTACAATGTTAGTGGGATCAGTTTTTACAATAGTTTTAAACCAGGAAACAACATGAAGAAGAAAGAGATAGATACTGTAAAAGTATTCGCTCTCGGTGGAGTGGGCGAAATTGGAAAGAATATGTACTGCGTAGAAATTGATTCTGAAATTTTTATTGTGGATGCAGGACTTATGTTTCCGGAAGAAGAGATGTTTGGAATAGATATTGTTATTCCTGATATCACATATTTAGTGGAAAATAAAGAGCGCGTAAAAGGGTTATTTTTAACACATGGTCATGAAGATCATATTGGTGGTATCGTTTATGTGTTAAGAAAATTAGATATTCCAGTTTATGGAACGAAACTAACAAACGGTCTTGTGAAAGAAAAATTAGGAGAAGCAGGTATGTTAGGTCGCGTTGATTTAAGAACGATTGATTCTAATGCTACTGTAGAATTCGATACAACAACTGTTTCTTTCTTTAAAACAACACACAGTATTCCTGATGCCGTGGGTGTTTGCTTCCATACTTCACAAGGTGCAATTGTATATACTGGTGATTTTAAATTTGATCAAACTCCTATTGGGAATAATGGTTCGGATATTGGAAAAATGGCGCAAATTGGGAATGAAGGTGTGCTTTGCTTACTATCTGATAGTACAAATGCAGAGCGCCCTGGCTATACAGGATCTGAGAGAGAAGTCGGTTTGGAAATATCTAAAGTATTTTATAATTCAGAAGGCCGTATTATTGTGGCCTCATTTGCTTCTAATGTACATCGTATTCAACAAGTTTTTGATGCAGCGTATGAAACTGGGCGTAAGGTAGCGGTAGTTGGACGAAGTATGGTAAAGGTTGTTGATATCGCGTATAATCTAGGGTATTTAAATATTCCAGATGGTATGTTAATTTCATTGCAGGATGTTGATAATTATCCTGAGAAAAAGGTGACAATATTAACGACTGGTAGCCAAGGGGAGCCAATGGCTGCTCTTTCTAGAATGGCAAGACAAGCTCATAAACAAATTTCAATTCGTAAAGGTGATACAGTCATTATTGCTGCATCTCCAATTCCAGGGAATGAAACATCTGTTTCAAGAACAATTGATTTACTATTTAGAGCAGGTGCGGATGTAGTATATTATGGAGAAAAGAAAGTACACGTTTCCGGACATGGTAGTCAAGAAGAATTAAAGTTAATGTTGAATTTAATGAAACCAAAGTACTTCTTGCCTGTACATGGTGAATTTCGTATGCAAAAGGCGCATGCCCGTTTAGCTCAAGATGTTGGTATTCACTCGGATCGTATTTTTATCACGGAGAAAGGTGAGGTAATCTCCTTTACAGATGGTGAAGCGAAACCAGCAGGTAAAGTTCCTGCTGGAAATGTATTGATTGATGGGTTAGGCGTTGGTGATGTTGGGAATATCGTGTTACGTGATCGAAAGATGTTATCACAAGACGGTATTTTAGTCGTTGTTGTGACGCTTGGAAAAGAAGAGAAAAAAATTATTTCTGGACCAGAAATAATTTCACGAGGCTTTGTTTATGTTCGTGAATCTGAAGCGTTAATTGAAAAATCAACTGATATTGTGCGTACAATTGTAGAACAATCTATTAAAGAATATTCTATTGAATGGTCTACGTTAAAACAAAATATTCGTGAGTTACTTGGACAATTTTTATTTGAAAAAACGAAGCGAAAACCGATGATTTTACCAATTATTATGGAAGTATAAGAAGTGGCTACCTATTTATAGGTAGCTTTTTCTTTTATCCCGCTATTCGCAGGCAGTAAGACCTCCATCTTAAGATTAAGATCCAGCTCCAGTGGCTAGAATGTTCGGTGGCTTCGCTTCTTCCTACGAGGTAAAAAACACCTCTATGTCAGAAGCTCCATCCCCCTCACATTCTGAGCGAGCCACTTCTGCTTTTCTAAAGAAGATAGGTAGGGGATAACTGCTGGCATGTGCCAGGTTGGACGGGTTAACCATCAGTGGGGGATGAAAAAAACACTGATGGAAGTTTCACTTTATCCTCTTTCGAATGAAATTTATAACTTAACAAATAATAGTTGTATACGTGAGAAAGGGGTTACGATATGGTAGAGCGTGATGAAATGAAAAATGAAGAAAAAGAGACCGAGACAAAAGAAGAAGTGAAAGAAGCTTCTGTACTAGAGAAAATTCAGCAACTTGGACAAACGAATGTCCCGCAATTAAATGAATCACGTATTCATTGTTTAACAATTGTAGGGCAAATTGAAGGGCATGTGCAATTGCCGCCGCAAAACAAAACAACCAAATATGAGCATGTTATTCCGCAAATTGTCGCAATTGAACAAAATCCTAAAATTGAAGGGTTGTTAATTTTGTTAAATACAGTTGGAGGGGATGTAGAAGCTGGGCTTGCAATTTCTGAAATGATTGCTTCGCTTTCGAAACCAACTGTATCGATTGTTCTTGGTGGAGGACATTCCATAGGTGTGCCGATTGCGGTATCAACAGATTATTCATTCATTGCAGAAACAGCAACAATGACAATTCACCCTATTCGTCTTACAGGTCTTGTAATAGGTGTTCCACAAACATTTGAGTATTTAGATAAGATGCAAGAGCGTGTTATTCGTTTTGTAACAAAGCATTCAAAAGTAACAGAAGATCGTTTTAAGGAGTTAATGTTTGCAAAAGGGAATTTAACACGAGATATTGGTACAAATGTTGTAGGCATGGATGCGGTGAAATATGGTTTAATTGATGATGTTGGAGGGATTGGCCAAGCGATTAAAAAATTAAATGAATTAATTGATACAAAAACATCAACTGAACAAGGCGGGGCGTTGTTGCAATGATTTTGTATACGATTATGCCAGAACAACTTGTGTATCCGATAGATCATACAGAATTTGCGAAGCAGAAAATGATACATGTAGATGGTATTGATATGGTTGTAGAAATGGGAAATGAAAATAATTATTCTGTTGTACGTGTATTAAGTACAAACCCTCAACATTTTTTACAGTATGAACCTGGGCAGAAAATATCCTTTTCGTAAAAGCAGGATTTTGTTTATGAGCTATGGTATAATATAAAAAACAAGAGGGTGAAGCAGCCGTGTGTAGGCTGCTTTCTTCAATTTATCCTGTAAAATCCTGTTTGAGTGGATGAAAAAGCATGCATGGAAGTTTCGCTTTCTTCGATTTTAAATAATCCGTGGGTAAAATAACGAGCTGGAAACTGCACTTGTTCTAAGAAAAATATATTTTTGAATGAGAATTTGAGGTGAAGAAATGGCAAAACAAAAGCAAATAGGGACGAAAACAAAAGCAAGACGTACCATAAAGCCAACTTTGTACTACGAAATCGTTGGTTTGACTCTTTTTGCGCTCTCCATCATTACAATTATGCAACTAGGTGTTGTCGGAAAAGCATTCGTGCTATTTTTTCGCTTTTTCTTTGGAGAATGGTACATACTTGGAGTCCTTGGGGTTATTGTACTTTCTATAGCATTTGTTATAAAACGAGAGTGGCCGAATTTATTAAACAAACGATTGATTGGTCTATATTTAATTGTATTAGCTATATTGATGTTTAGTCACATTACATTAGTCAACCTTTTAACAAAAGATGGGGCAGTGCAAAGTGCATCTGTTATTGTAACGACAAAAGATTTATTTTTTCATGAAATGAAAAAAGGAGTCGACTCGGTACATTTAGGTGGGGGAATGTTTGGGGCTATTATGTTTGCGACATGTTACTTTTTATTTGATGAGGTTGGCGCGTACATAATTGGAATGATTCTCATTTTACTTGGTGTACTATGCATTACAAATAAACATATAGGAGAAGTACTTGCGCCGATTGGACGTATACTTAGCCGGCAATTTCAAGTGATGCAAGGTGATTATAAAGACTGGCAAACGAAACGCGCTGCTGAAAAAACTGAAAAGAAAAAGACTGCTCGTACCCGGAGTGAGCGTCATGTACCAAAAGCCCCGCAGTTAGTGGACAGTATAGAAGAGGTTGATATAGCGCCGCCGATTATATCAAACTTTACTGAAAACTATGCAACGCCAGATCCAATAAGTGAAGAATCCTTTATTCCTGAAGCAATTCAAGAAGAAGCTTTGCCTATACAAGAAGAAAAGACAAAGCGGAAAAAAGGTGAAAAAATTGTTGAATCGATTGCCGGAGAGACGACAGCGCCGCCAATGCATTTTTCCGATGTTGAAAATAAAGATTATAAGTTGCCGTCTTTAGAGCTATTAAAGTTTCCGAACAATAAGCAAGTAACAAATGAAAATGAAACGATTTATGAAAATGCTCGAAAGTTAGAACGAACATTCCAAAGCTTTGGTGTGAAAGCGAAAGTAACGAAGGTTCATAGAGGGCCAGCTGTTACAAAATATGAAGTGTATCCTGATATGGGGGTTAAAGTTAGTAAAATTGTTAGTTTAAGTGATGATTTAGCACTAGCTTTAGCGGCGAAAGATATTCGAATTGAAGCACCAATTCCAGGAAAATCAGCTGTTGGAATTGAAGTGCCAAATTCAGAAGTTGCAGTGGTTACGTTAAGAGAAGTATTAGATTCGAAAGCGAATAATCATCCGGAAGAAAAGCTATTAATTGGACTTGGGCGTGATATTACAGGAGAAGCTGTATTGGCTCGCCTAAATAAAATGCCTCATTTACTCGTAGCGGGGGCAACCGGTAGTGGAAAGAGTGTATGTATTAACGGGATTATTACAAGTATTTTAATGCGTGCTAAACCGCATGAAGTGAAACTCATGATGATTGACCCAAAGATGGTAGAATTAAATGTATACAATGGTGTCCCGCATTTATTAACGCCTGTTGTGACAGATCCGAAGAAAGCGTCACAGGCACTAAAAAAGGTTGTCAATGAAATGGAACGGCGTTATGAATTGTTTGCCCATAGCGGAACACGTAATATTGAAGGATATAACGAATACATTAAACAACATAATGAACAATCTGAAGCGAAGCAACCAGAACTTCCGTATATTGTTGTTATCGTGGACGAGCTGGCAGATTTAATGATGGTTGCTTCTTCTGATGTAGAGGATGCAATTATGCGTCTGGCACAAATGGCACGTGCAGCTGGTATTCATTTAATTATTGCGACGCAGCGCCCATCTGTAGATGTTATTACCGGTGTTATTAAAGCGAATATTCCATCGCGAATCGCTTTTGCGGTTTCTTCTCAAACTGATTCAAGAACAATTCTTGATACAGGGGGAGCAGAGAAATTATTAGGACGCGGTGATATGTTGTTCGTACCGATTGGTGCTTCTAAGCCAGTTCGTGTACAAGGTGCATTTTTATCAGATGATGAAGTAGAGAAAGTAGTAGAATATGTTGTTGCGCAGCAAAAAGCACAATATCAAGAAGATATGATTCCACAAGATGTACAAGAAACGATGCAAGAGGTAGAGGATAATTTATATGATGAAGCAGTGCAGCTCGTTGTAGATATGCAAACCGCATCAGTCTCTATGTTGCAGCGTAGGTTTCGTATTGGATATACGCGTGCAGCTCGATTAATTGATGCAATGGAAATGAACGGCGTTGTTGGTCCGTATGAAGGAAGCAAGCCTCGTGAAGTGTTGATAAAAGATATTCAAGAGAAAAGTTCATGATAAAGAAGCCGATTGGAAGTGATTCTAGTCGGTTTCTTTATTGAATAGAAATGATAACGCTTACCATCAGCGTGTTTTATTGGGAATACGAATGGTTGTGTTTTTTTTTATTTCAACGTTCGATTTTTTCTTGGATTGTATTGACAGTAATCATATCAAGTGGTACGATTACTTCGAAATCAAAATATCCCTCATATAATCTTGGTAATAAGGTCCATAAGTTTCTACCTAGCAACCATAAATTTGCTAGACTATGAGGAAAAAGTGTCAATACAAGGTGTATAGCAACTTTGTTCCTAACTTTTTCAACATATGAGAAATGTAAGGTGCAAAGTTTTTTTTATGGGTTAAAGAAAGAAAATTTCATTTAAAGAAATTATTATGACTTATTCGACAAATCACAATTTTCTTATTTTTATTTAAGAGAATTCATGATATATTGAATGTGGAAAAAATAGGAAAGAGGTCTTACATCAGAGGTCGAATAAGTGGAGTGCGAGGGGAGTCTTATGTCAGTAAAATCAGATAGTCGACATTTGTATTTACGAGTGATTGACCACATTAAAGAAAAGATTAAAAGCGGTGTATATAAAGAGAAGCAAAAGCTACCGTCCGAATTTGATTTAGCGAAAGAATTAGGTGTGAGTAGAGCAACCTTGCGAGAAGCACTTCGAATTTTAGAGGAAGAAAGCGTTGTTATTAGGCGGCACGGTGTAGGGACATTTGTAAATGCAAAACCTTTGTTTTCTTCAGGAATTGAACAATTATCTAGTATTACAGATATGATCGCTAATGCAGGAAAAAAGCCAGGTACAGTATTTCTATCATCAGCAGTAGGGAATTTAACGGAAGAAGAAAAAGAAAAATTTAATAGTGAAGATGGTTTTGAAACACTTATGATTGAACGCGTTCGTACAGCAGATGGGGAACCTGTTGTTTATTGCGTTGATAAGTTACCGAAAGAAGTTCTTCCTGATTTGTCAGAATACAAAGAGGAATCACTACTTACGGTCATTCATAGAAATACACATAAACGCATTACGTATGCTGTTGCTCATATTGAACCACTCGGTTATCACTCTAAAATATCACCAATTTTAGAATGTGAACCGGAAACAGCATTACTTGTATTAAAGCAAATGCATTATGATCAAAATGATGAACCGATTTTATATTCTATTAATTATTTTCGAGCAGACAAATTTAGCTTCCATGTGTTAAGAAAGCGTATGTAAATTGTACCCATTTTAGGGAGGTGACAGCAAGAAAATAGGGGTATGGCTGTATAAGTAACTAGATACATATTTTAGGAGGGGTTTTTAGTATGAAGAAAAAAGCGGGGATTTTATTATCATTAACGTTGGCAGCAAGCACAATTTTAGGAGCTTGTGGAAACACTGATAAGTCAAGTGAGAAAAAAGAGGGAAAAGAAAGTAAAAATTTTAAAGTTGGTATGGTTACAGACCTTGGTGGAGTAGATGATAAATCATTCAACCAATCTGCTTGGGAAGGTTTAAAAAAGTTTGGTAAAGATAACAAGTTAAAAGAAAATGAAGGATATCGCTATCTTGAATCTACTAAGGATGCAGATTATATTCCAAACTTAGCAAAATTTGTAGACACGAACTACAATTTAACATTTGGAATTGGTTATAAAATGCAAGAGGCTATAAAAGAAACGGCAGTAAAGAATCCGAAAAAACAATTTGCAATTGTTGACGCAGTAGTTGATAAGCCAAATGTAACAAGTATTACATTTAAAGACCACGAAGGTTCTTTCCTTGCAGGTGCGGTTGCAGCAATGACAACAAAATCAAATAAAGTAGGGTTTATTGGAGGAATTAAAAGTCCTCTAATCCAAAAGTTTGAATCTGGTTTCATGGCTGGTGCGAAAACAGTAAATCCGAATATTGAAGTTATATCTCAATATGCAGAAGCATTTGATAAACCAGAAAAAGGTTCTGTATTAGCTTCGGCTATGTACGGTCAAGGTGTTGACGTAATTTATCATGCATCTGGTGCAACTGGTAATGGTGTATTTACAGAAGCGAAAAACCGTAAGAAAAAAGGTGAAAATGTTTGGGTAATTGGGGTTGACCGTGACCAAAACCAAGAAGGTATGCCAGAAAATGTAACATTAACTTCAATGGTAAAACGCGTTGATGTTGCGGTAGAAAAGGTTTCACAAAAAGCAAAAGACGGTAAACTTGAAGGCGGTAAAAAAGAAGAGTTTGGTTTACAAGATGATGGTGTTGGAATTGCAAAAACAACTGACAACGTGAAAAAAGTAAATCCAGAAATTGTAACAAAAGTAGAAGAGTTTAAAAAGAAAATTGTAAGTGGTGAAATTAAAGTGCCATCTACTCCAGATGAGTACAAAACATATGAGGCTTCTCTTAAAAAATAATGGTAGATCGATAGCAAAGGTTAGTTCTAGGAACTAACCTTTGCATATATAAAGAACTTTGTCCTGTTAAGGAGGAATAATATGGAATACGTCATTGAGATGAATAATATTACAAAAGTATTCCCAGGAATTGTGGCGAATGATAATATTACGCTGCAAGTGAAACAGGGAGAAATTCATGCTTTACTTGGAGAGAATGGTGCTGGGAAATCCACACTTATGAATGTTTTGTTTGGATTGTATCAACCAGAACAAGGTGAAATTAAAATTAAAGGGAAACCTGTAAAAATTACAAATCCAAATGTAGCGAATGATCTTGGAATTGGCATGGTACATCAGCACTTTATGCTAGTTCATAATTTTACAGTTACAGAAAATATTATTCTCGGAAATGAACCGAAGAAAAGCGGGAAAATTGCTATTAATGAAGCTGCTAAAGAAATTAAAGCATTATCTGAGCAATACGGATTGTCGGTAGATCCATATGCGAAAATAGAGGATATTTCTGTTGGAATGCAGCAGCGTGTAGAAATTTTGAAAACGCTCTACCGCGGAGCAGAAATTTTAATTTTTGACGAACCGACAGCTGTATTAACGCCGCAGGAGATTCAAGAACTTATTCATATTATGAAGAAGCTTGTGCAAGAAGGGAAATCTATTATTCTTATCACACATAAGTTGAAAGAAATTATGGAAGTATGTGATCGTTGTACAATTATTCGTAAAGGAAAGGGAATTGGAACGGTAGACGTTGCAAATACAGATGAAAACAAGCTTGCAGAATTAATGGTTGGACGTCAAGTGAATTTTAAAACAGAAAAGTCAGACGCCAAACCACGTGAAAATGTACTTGAAATTTCCAATCTTGTTGTGCACGATGCACGTCATTTACCTACCGTAAAAGGACTTGACTTAACTGTTCGTGCAGGAGAAATTGTTGGTATTGCTGGAATCGATGGAAATGGACAAAGCGAATTAATAGAAGCGATTACTGGTTTACGAAAAGTTGAGTCAGGCTCTATTACGTTAAGAGAGAAAGACGTAACAAATTGGCCAGTTAGACGTATTACAGAGGAAGGTGTTGGACACATTCCTGAAGATCGTCATAAGCATGGACTTGTTCTTGATTTTTCTATCGGAGATAACATGGTACTGCAAACGTACTATAAAAATCCGTATTCTAAAAAAGGTGTTTTGAATTTTACAAAGATTTATGAAAAAGCAAAATCATTAATTGGGCAGTTCGATGTTCGTACACCGAGTGAGCATACGCCAGCGCGAGCATTATCTGGAGGAAATCAGCAAAAGGCAATTATTGCTCGTGAAGTAGATCGTGATCCGGATTTATTAATTGCAGCACAGCCAACACGTGGTTTAGATGTTGGGGCAATTGAATTTATTCATAGAAAGTTAATTGAACAGCGTGATAAAGGAAAGGCAGTTCTGTTGCTTTCGTTAGAACTTGACGAAATTTTAAATGTAAGCGACCGCGTCGCTGTGATTTATGAAGGGAAAATTGTTGATATTGTAAATGCAAAAGAAACAAATGAGCAACAACTAGGTCTATTAATGGCTGGGGGAAAGAAGAAAGAGAAGGTGAACACAAATGGCTAAAAAATTTTTAACGGAGCGAACAATTAACATTTTAGTACCTGTATTATCCGTTATTTTTGGTTTACTTGTTGGAGCCATTGTCATGATTACGAGCGGATACGATCCAATCGTCGGCTATGCCGCATTATGGGATGGCATGGTTGGAAATCCACGTGCAATAGGTGAAACACTCCGTACGATGATTCCACTTGTTCTTGCTGGTTTATCAGTAGCGTTTGCCTTCCGTACAGGTTTGTTTAATATCGGGGTAGAAGGACAATTGTTAGTGGGATGGCTTGCTGCGGTTTGGTTCGGTTATGCTGTTTCGTTACCACCTTTCCTCCATGTTCCATTATCGATATTAGTTGCAGCACTTGTTGGAGGACTGTGGGGATTTATTCCTGGATATTTAAAAGGGAAGTTTAAGGTAAATGAAGTTATCGTCACAATTATGATGAATTATATCGCACTTTATGTAACTTATTACATCATAAGAAATTTTTTACATGAAGCAAATGAAAAATCGTATGATATAAAAGCGAGTGCGTCTTTAGCTTCTTCTTGGTTAGCGTCTTTAACAGATGGTTCTCGCCTGCACTGGGGAATCGTTGTAGCGATTGTTACAGCACTTATTATGTGGTTTTTATTAGATCGTACAACATTAGGTTACGAGCTCAAATCAGTTGGATTCAATCAGCACGCTTCTAAATATGCGGGAATGAAAGTATCACGTAATGTTGTGTTATCAATGACGATTGCTGGTGCATTTGCTGGAATTGGCGGTGCAATGGAGGGGCTTGGAACATTCCAGAGCATGACAGCGATGTCTTCTTTTACAGGAATAGGATTTGATGGTATTGCCGTTGCTCTTCTTGGTGCAAATAATGCATTTGGTATTTTGTTATCAGCACTTTTATTTGGCGGATTGAAAAGTGCTGCACCGCAAATGAACTTTGAGGCGAACGTTCCATCTGAACTTATTAACGTTATTATTGCATGTATTATTTTCTTTGTAGCATGTAGCTATATTTTACGATGGGCACTTTCGCGTTTTAGCAAGGAGGGGAAATAAATGAGTTTCCTAGATATTGTAGCCGTTCTTGTCACTGGTACGTTATATACGGCAGCACCGCTTATTTTTACAGCACTTGGAGGCGTATTTAGTGAACGTTCTGGAGTTGTTAACATTGCATTAGAAGGTTTAATGCTGTTTGGTGCGTTTATTGGCGTTGTTACAACTTTATTAATGGGGGATACATGGGGAGCGATGACGCCGTGGATTGCACTTATTTTTGCAGCGATTGGCGGGGGATTATTTGCACTTCTTCATGCGGTTGCTTCAATTACATTCCGTGCAGATCAAGTTGTTAGTGGAGTGGCGATTAACTTTTTAGCGTTAGGATTAACAGTGTTTGCGATTAAAAAGATTTTTGGAAAAGGTCAAACTGATTTTATCCAATATCGTATTGAAAAAATTGATATTCCTGGCCTTTCTGATATTCCTGTTATTGGAAAAGTGTTTTTCTCTGATGTACCATTAACTTCTTATATCGCAATTATTTTAGCATTTGTAGTTTGGTATGTAATTTATAAAACACCATTTGGCTTACGATTACGTGCTGTTGGGGAACATCCGATGGCAGCTGATACGATGGGTATTAATGTTTATAAAATGCGCTACATTGCAGTTTGTTTATCAGGTATGTTTGCAGGTGTCGGTGGTGCTGTGTTTTCAACATCTATTTCAAATAATTTTTCTGGCTCTACAATTACAGGGCAAGGATTTTTAGCGTTAGCAGCAATGATTTTTGGGAAATGGCATCCAATTGGAGCGCTAGGTGCAGCGTTATTTTTTGGATTTGCACAGTCACTTGGTGTTACAGGTGGTACAATTCCTGTTTTAGATCAAATTCCAAGTATCTTTTTAACGATATTACCATATGTATTAACAATTTTTGCACTTGTCGGTTTTGTTGGGCGTTCTGAAGCACCAAAAGCGCTTGGAACACCGTATGAAAAAGGAAAACGCTAAAAGCTAAAAAGCTCGCACATTAGTGCGAGTTTTTTTACATACAATAACGTTAATACATGAGAAAATTTGCATTTTCTTTTGTGAAAACTGTATATTGAAGAAGAAAATTCCTTTTTAGAGGAGGTTTACGAATGGATCTTATAAAACAAGAAACACATGAATTAGGTGGATTACGCGTACATATGATTCCAACAGAAAAATATAAAACGAATACATTTGTATTACGGTTAAAGTCACCGTTATGTGAAGAAACGGTAACAGAACGGGCCTTGCTTCCTTATGTATTACAAAGTGCTACAGAAACACACCCATCTGTTATTCGAATTCGCCAATATTTAGAGGAGTTATATGGTTCGTCATTAGCTGTTGATGTAAGTAAAAAGGGTGAGGATCATATTATTTCTATTTATATAGACATTGCCAATGAAACTTATTTACAAGAAGCGCCGCCGCTCTTTGAAAAAGCGCTTGCTATGCTTGCTGATATTTTACTAAGACCAGCAACAGAAGGAAATGGTTTCTTACAAACGGTAGTAGAAAGTGAAAAACGTGCACTCGTGCAGCGTATTGAATCTACGTTTGATGATAAAATGCGCTATGCCAATGAACGCCTTATCGAAGAAATGTGTAAAGTAGAACCGTATCGCTTAAGTGCAAATGGTCAAAAAGAGCACGTTTCTAAGATTACAAACGAAACATTGTATCAATATTATAAAAAAGTAATAGCTGAAGATGAAATGGATTTATACATTATCGGTGATATTGAAGAAGGAGCTCTTGACCTTGTGAAACGGTATTTTTCTGTTTCTAAACGTGAACCGAAAGAAAGAAATGTATTGCTTCATAAGAAAAATGAGGAAGAGCAAGAAGTTGTAGAAAAACAAGAACTTAAACAAAGTAAATTAAATATTGGATACCGCACGTATATTACGTATCGTGACGAAGACTATTTTGCTTTGCAGTTATTTAATGGCTTGTTTGGTGGTTTCTCGCATTCGAAATTATTTGTTAATGTACGTGAGAAAAACAGCTTGGCATATTATGCTGCTTCTCGTTATGAAAGTCATAAAGGACTTCTGTTTGTAATGTCTGGAATTGAGGGAGAAAATTATGAAAAAGCTGTTACGATTATTAAAGAACAAATGATAGCGATGCAAAATGGCGATTTTACTGATGAGGAAATCGTACAAACAAAAAGTGTAATTAAAAATCAAATTTTAGAGACAATTGATACGCCGCGCGGTCTTGTAGAACTTCTGTATCATGGAGTAATTGCAAATTATGACCGCCCTGTAGAAGAATGGTTAACAGAGATTGAACGAGTAACGAAAGATGGAATCGTTAAAGTAGCAAATAATATTCAGCTAGATACAATTTACTTCTTACATGGGACGGAGGGTGTTTAAGATGGAAAAAATCGTGTATGAACAATTAAAAGAAACGCTGTATTACGAAAAACTGTCCAATGGCCTAGAAGTATATATTCTCCCAAAGCAAGGGTTTAATAAAACGTATGCAACATTTACGACAAAGTATGGTTCTATTGATAATACGTTTGTGCCGCTTGAGAAAGACGAGATGCTTCGTGTACCAGATGGAATTGCACATTTTTTAGAACATAAATTGTTTGAAAAAGAGGATCACGATGCGTTTCAATTATTTAGTAAGCAAGGAGCTTCTTCAAACGCATTTACATCGTTTACAAGAACTGCATATTTATTTTCTTGTACATCAAACGTTGAAACGAATCTAGAAACATTGTTAGATTTCGTGCAAGATCCATACTTTTCGGAACAAACTGTTGAGAAAGAGAAAGGAATTATTGGGCAAGAAATTCAAATGTATCAAGATAATGCAGATTGGCGCTTATACTTTGGGTTAATTGATAGTTTATATAGGAAACATCCTGTAAAGATTGATATCGCTGGAACAATTGATTCGATTAGCGAAATTACGAAAGATTTGCTGTATGAATGCTATCATACATTTTATCACCCAAGTAATATGTTATTATTTGTTGTTGGTTCTATTGATCCAGAAAAGACAATGAATTTAGTGCGTGAAAATCAAGCGAAGAAAAATTATACTGCTTCCTCAGAAATTGCGCGGTCTTTTGATGAAGAACCAGAACAAGTAAATGAGAAAAAAATGGTCATTACAATGCCAGTACAAACACCGAAATGTTTAGTTGGTGTAAAAACGAAAGACTTGAAACAAGAAGGAAAGGACTTGCTGAAACAAGAAATTGCTTTAACGCTTCTGTTAGATTATTTATTTGGAAAAGGTTCTACCCATTATGAAACATTGTATAATGAAGGGTTAATTGATGATACGTTTTCGTATGATTATACAGAAGAAAGCAGTTTCGGTTTTGCGATGATTGGCGGAGATACGAAACAACCGGATGAACTAGCAAAGCGCGTAACTGATATTTTGTTGCAAACAAATTATGATGAGTTATGCGCAGAAACGTTAGAGCGTGTGAAAAAGAAGAAAATAGGTGGTTTTTTACGCTCGCTAAATTCACCAGAGTATATTGCAAATCAGTTCACACGATATGCATTTAATAGTTCTAGTTTGTTTGACGCATTATCTGTTTTGGAAAGTTTATCAATTGAAGATTTACAAACAGTTTCGAAAAGCTTTTTAAAAGAAGAACGAGTAAGTATTTGCCAGGTACTTCCGAAGAAATAATGTAGTAGAGAGAGGAAAAAGATGAAGAAGTTTGCATTAGTTACCGGGGGAAGTGGGGGAATCGGTTCTGCCATTGTAAGACAGTTAGTGAAAGATGGCTACACAGTGTATGTTCATTATAACCAAGGTGAAAAGAGAGTTCAGCAATTAGAACAAGAACTGAAAGATATTATTCCAGTTCAAGCTAATTTATCAGAAATAGATGGCGCTTGGCAACTATGGTCGCAAATCTATCATCCAATTGATACTGTTGTATATGCAGCTGGAAAAAGTATCTTTGGGTTAAAAACAGATATTACCGATGAACAATTAAATGAGATGGTGGAACTGCAAGTGAAAAATGTATATAAACTTGTTTCATTTGCACTTCCCTCAATGATTCGAAACCGAAGTGGGAATATTGTTGTTATCTCTTCCATTTGGGGACAAATAGGTGCTTCCTGTGAAGTGTTGTATTCTATGGTAAAAGGAGCACAAAATTCATATGTAAAAGCATTGGCAAAAGAAGTTGCATTAAGCGGTGTACGAGTAAATGCAATTGCTCCAGGTGCAATTGAAACAGAGATGCTGCATATATTTTCGAATGAAGAAAAGCAAGAGATTGCAGAAGAAATTCCGCTTGGTCGATTAGGATTGCCAGAGGAAGTGGCAAATACAGTTGCATTTGTAGTTTCTTCACAAGCATCTTATATAACAGGTCAAATTATTGGGGTTAATGGGGGCTGGCATTGTTAATTGCTTAAAGTAAGGAGTATCATATTTTACTTTTTGCTCTCGTACATAAAAAAGGACATAATGGCAAATAGTAAACATGACTCCATTACTTTATAGCGAGGTGCTTAACAATGTCAGTATTAGATAACTTTGAACAATGGAAAGGCTTTTTAGGAGAGCGTTTAGATCAAGCACAAGGAAAAGGCTTAGACGGCGGTGCAATTTCTGATATGGCTTATCGCATTGGGGATTATTTAGCAAATGAAGTAGAAGCACGAAATGACCAAGAAAAATTATTGATGGAGCTTTGGAAGGTTGCAGATGAACAGGAGCAACATACAATTGCAAACTTAATGGTGAAAATGGTCAACCATAAGTAGCGAAAAGAGAGGAAGAATCCTCTCTTTTTTTGTCGATTTTGAGAATCTCTACATTAAATTGAGTTCTCAATTATACATTTCACTTTCCTATTAAGAGAAAATCATATAATATAGTACGTAGATGTAAAGTAAGCAAGGGGAGTGTCATCAAATGATTGAATGGTATTTTGAGTATGAAATACATAAAAACCGACCTGGCTTGCTTGGTGATGTTTCTTCGTTAATCGGTATGCTTGGTATTAATATTGTAACAATTAATGGGGTAGACAATGCTAGGCGCGGATTATTATTAATGTGCGATAATCAAGAACAAATTTCTAGACTTGAATCAATTCTAAATACGATGGATAATATAACTGTAACGAAATATCGTCCACCGAAGCTTCGTGATCGATTAGCAGTTCGGCATGGAAGATATATACAACGGGATGCGGATGATAAGAAAACATTTCGTTTCGTTCGTGATGAATTAGGTTTACTTGTTGATTTTATGGCAGAACTTATGAAAAAAGAAGGCCATAAATTAATTGGAATTCGTGGGATGCCGCGCGTTGGAAAAACCGAGTCCATCGTTGCTGCAAGTGTGTGTGCAAATAAACGTTGGCTTTTTGTGTCGTCTACTCTTATTAAACAGACGGTACGCAGTCAATTAATTGAAGATGAATATAATGATAATAATATCTTTATTTTAGATGGAATTGTTTCAACGAAGCGCGCAAATGAACGACACTGGCAGCTTGTTCGCGAAATTATGAGATTGCCAGCAACAAAGGTTGTAGAGCATCCAGATGTATTTGTGAGTCAGTCAGAATATACACTTGATGATTTTGATTACATTATTGAATTGCGAAATGATTACGATGAAGAAATTCAATACAGTCTAGTAGATGAAATTGAACAGGGAAATCAAAATAATTTTTCTATGTTCGACTTTTAAAGAAATATTGAGGTGTTAGCATTGACAGAATTAGGACAAAAGCTGAAAGAAGCACGAGAAATGAAAGGTTTTTCCATCGATCAGCTGCAGGAAATTACGAAAATTCAAAAACGCTATTTAATTGGTATTGAAGAAGGAAATTTTAGTATAATGCCTGGGGATTTTTACGCGCGTGCCTTTATAAAGCAATATGCGGAAGCAGTTGGGCTAAATGGAGAGGCGACACTAGAAGAATATAGACACGAAATACCACAGACGGCTTCTCAGAGTGTTCCGCAAGTTCCAACGGGACAAAAAGCGCAGGAAACTGTGCAAAGAGCAGCGTCATCGCCAATTGCAGACCATATGCCAAAAATTTTAATTACATTGCTTGTTATTGCTGTTGGTGTTGCAATTTGGTTCGTATTCCGGTTTGTTACAGGTAAAAGTGACGTTAGTCAAGTAAATCAAACGAAAAATGCCCAAACAGAAGTGGAAAAAGCAGAAAATTCTCCTCTTGATCAAAAGAAAGAAGAGAAAAAAGAGGAGAAAAAAGAAGTACCGCAACAACCACAACAGCAACAAAATGCTGCACAAGAAGAAATTAAAGTTGTTGAAAAGAATGGAAAAGAATCTACATTAGAACTAAGCCATAATAAAGAACTTAAGGTAGAAGTTCATGCAAAAGGTACAAGTTATGTAGATATTAAAAACGATAGCGGTAAAGAATATTATACAGGCACTTTAAATAAGGATGAAACACAACAACAAGATTTATCATCAGAACATGTTGTTCGTTTAAACATTGGTAATGCGCCAAATGTGGAAATTAAAATTAACAGTAAAGTTGTTGAATTCCCACAAAATGCAGAAGAAATACGTCATCAAATTTTGGTGATTAAAAACTTAGGAGAACAACCTGCACAATAATAGTCATCGTTCCGATGACTTTTTTCAATGCAGAAACCGTTTTTGACATGATGGAGGAATAGCTGTGAATTTACCAAATAAAATTACTGTATCAAGAATTTGCTTAATTCCTATATTTTTAATTATTATGCTCACTCCGTTTGAATGGGGAGTATATACAATTGGAGATGTAGAATTGCCAATTCAGCACTTAGCTGGGGCTCTTGTTTTTATTATTGCTTCTGCGACCGATTGGATTGATGGCCATTATGCAAGAAAACATAATCTTGTAACGAATCTAGGGAAATTTTTAGATCCTTTGGCGGATAAATTATTGGTATCTGCAGCATTAATTACGCTTGTAGATTTACATTATGTAGCGACTTGGATGGCGGTTGTTATTATTAGCCGAGAATTTGCTGTTACAGGCTTACGCCTCGTATTAGCTGGTACAGGAGAAGTGGCTGCTGCGAAAATGCCTGGGAAAATTAAAATGTGGATGCAAGTTATTGCGATTTCTGCATACTTACTTCACGATGTTCCGTTAAATTTAATTCATATTCGAATTGCAGATATTTCAATCTGGATTGCACTTATTTTTACAATTATTTCAGGTTGGGATTATTTCTGGAAAAATAGAGGAGTCTTTGTTGATTCGAAATAACGGCTTATGGGGGAATGGAAGATGAATGCAGAGATTATCGCGGTTGGTACAGAGCTATTGCTTGGGCAAATTGCGAATACGAATGCCAAATTTTTATCAGAAAAACTGGCATCTATCGGAATCGATGTATATTATCACACTGTCGTTGGAGATAACAATAATCGCTTACGCCGAGCAATTGAAATTGCTCAAAAACGTGCAGATATATTGATTTTTACAGGTGGTCTAGGGCCGACAAAAGACGATTTAACGAAAGAAACAATTGCTTCCTCCTTGCAGGAAGAGCTTGTATATGATGAAGTAGCTCTCGATTCCATTGCTGATTATTATAAAAGAACGGGAAGAGAGTTTACAGAAAATAATAAAAAACAAGCTCTTGTTTTAAAGGGAGCGACTGTGTTTGCGAATGATCATGGTATGGCTCCAGGAATGGGATTATGTAAAGATAACAAGGTGTATATTTTACTTCCAGGACCACCTAAAGAAATGAATCCAATGTATATAAGTTATGTAGAGACTTGGCTTCTTCCTTTTACATCTGGTGAGAATCTGTATTCTCGCACGCTTCGATTTTTTGGAATTGGAGAATCACAATTAGAGACAACGATTCAAGATTTAATAGATGTTCAAACGAATCCAACGATTGCGCCCCTTGCTTCTGAAGGAGAAGTAACACTTCGCCTGACAGCGAAGCACCATGATGCAAAAGAAGCTGAATCCTTAATAAACCATGTGGAAGAATTGATTTTACAAAGAGTAGGGCAATTTTTTTATGGATATAATCAAGATCTTCTTCATCACAAAGCAATTGCTTTGTTGAAAGAAAAATGTTTGAAGATTGCATGTGCTGAAAGTTTAACAGGTGGCTTATTTGGTGATCGTATTACTGAGGTTGCTGGTGTGTCTTCTCTGTTTAAAGGCGGCATAATTTGTTATAGCAATGATGTAAAGCAAAATGTTTTACATGTTCCAGAAAAGACTTTACAAATAGATGGTGCTGTTAGTGAAGCTTGTGCCCGTTATCTTGCTGAAAATGTGAAAAAACTTATGCAAGCGAATATCGGAATTAGTTTTACTGGAGTAGCAGGGCCGAATGTATCTGAAGGAAAAGAGCCAGGGACAGTGTTTATTGGCTTAGCAATAGATGAACAGCCGACGGTAGTTATTCCTCTTACATTAAGTGGAAGTCGTCAGCAAATTCGTGAACGTACTGTTAAATATGGGTTTTATCATCTGTATAAGAAGCTAGAAGAGATATGAATCTCTTCTAGCTTCTGTTATTTTATATAGAAAAATAGAGATTTTCATCTACTGGAAAATAAAAAAATCGAATAAACGTTCGATTTTTGTTGGCATAATGGGTAGAAAATATGTATAATAAGATTAGCATTTAAGTTAAGGAGGAATTTTTGAATGAGTGATCGTCAAGCGGCATTAGATATGGCGTTAAAACAAATAGAAAAACAATTCGGTAAAGGCTCTATTATGAAACTAGGAGAGCAAGCGGAACGTAAGATTTCTACTGTACCAAGTGGTTCATTGGCACTTGATGTTGCCCTTGGAGTTGGTGGTTATCCACGAGGCCGTATTATTGAAATTTATGGACCTGAAAGCTCAGGTAAAACAACAGTTTCTTTACATGCGATTGCAGAGGTACAGCGTCAAGGTGGGCAAGCGGCATTTATTGATGCGGAACATGCAATGGATCCTGTATATGCACAAAAACTAGGTGTTAACATTGATGAATTATTATTATCTCAACCAGATACAGGAGAACAAGGACTAGAAATTGCTGAAGCATTAGTACGAAGCGGTGCAATTGATATTATTGTTATTGACTCTGTAGCAGCACTTGTTCCAAAAGCAGAGATTGAAGGAGAAATGGGTGACTCTCACGTCGGTTTACAAGCACGTTTAATGTCACAAGCTCTTCGTAAATTATCTGGTGCGATTAACAAGTCAAAAACAATCGCAATTTTCATTAACCAAATTCGTGAAAAAGTTGGAGTAATGTTTGGAAATCAACAAATGGTTGCTTAATCTTTATAGATTAAGGAGTTTACTATGGGTTTCCCTTGCTAGTGATAGCATGTTCAAAAAACCTTGTGAACCTTATTGCCTAAGGGTGTAGCTATATAGCTGCTAACGGTGAAGCCCTCCAAATAATAGGGTAATACCGTGCCAAGCTTCAGAATGATATGAAGAAGGTGTAGAGACTACCGAAAAGAACTTTTAAAGTTAACTGAGTAGGGTACGGCAGAAGATAGGCTCCTGCTGGAAGTGCAAGGCTCTCTGTAAAGAGATGAAGAGATAGTCCGCGCTATAGAGATGGAAAATCTATAGAATTATGCCAGAAACAACTCCAGGTGGACGTGCATTGAAATTCTATTCAACAGTGCGTCTAGAAGTACGTCGTGCTGAGCAGTTAAAGCAAGGTAACGATATTGTTGGTAATAAAACAAAAGTGAAAGTAGTAAAAAATAAAGTAGCGCCTCCTTTCCGCGTTGCAGAAGTTGATATTATGTACGGAGAAGGAATTTCAAGAGAAGGCGAAATTTTAGATATGGCATCTGAACTTGATATCGTTCAAAAGAGCGGAGCTTGGTATTCTTATAATGAGGAACGCTTAGGACAAGGACGCGAAAATGCGAAGCAATTCTTAAAAGAAAATCCAGAACTTACAGATGAAATAGCATTCTTTATTCGTGAGCATCATGGCATTGGTGAAGAGGCTGCATCTGGAAGTGGAGAAGATATGACTCTTCTTAATGATTAAAAGACACGGTTTCGTGTCTTTTTTCTTTTCTTTGCGACCTATAATAATCTATTTTGAAATTGTACTAAAAACATAGAAAGTAAGTGGAGAATACCTGCTAGCATTTTTTCAATTGGTTTGACTAATAAGTCCATTTTAATATTTCTGCATACAAGCCGCTGTTATGTAGAAACAAGTGGCTTGTATTCGTTTTCTCCTTTTGTTTTGAACTTTGCGTGTGGCAGGAAAAGGCACTGACCGCTGCTATGCATGGCCAGATGCTCTCGTCTATCTAAAAAGAAAAAGGCTTACATGTCATTTTTTCAATTTGTATTAAAATAATAACCAGAGAAAGAGAAAGAAATTTCATGAATAGTCGTTTCACTTTATCATAGGTAAAGAAAGTAAAGGTAGACAATGCTTGACAATGAAAATAGCGGTAGATACAATGATAATGTATATTTTTTCTTATATTATATACGACACACTCTTCTCAAGAAGAGAAGTAACATTCGGAGAGGACGTATACTTTCCGAAATAAGCATATGTCTAGTTTAATTGTGAAATGAAGAAAGTCCCTTGAAAAGGCGGGACGACGGTCATCGCTGTACGTTGCAGGTGCAAACAATGTACATCCATGCAGTCTTTTTTCATTCATAGCAAGAGGAGGTGAATTTATGAGTAATGAATTTTGGATACTCATCTCCATTTTGCTGGCCATCGTCAGTGCAGTTGTTGGGTTTTTTGTTCGAAAGTCCATTGCAGAAGCGAAGATTAACGGTGCGGCCAATGAAGCGAAGCGCATTGTAGAAGATGCAAATCGTCAAGCAGAAGCACTGAAAAAAGAAGCGCTATTAGAAGCAAAGGATGAAATTCATACACTTCGTACAGAAGCAGAATTAGAAATTCGTGACCGAAGAAGCGAGTTGCAAAAACAAGAAAATCGTTTAATGCAAAAAGAAGAGAACCTTGATCGAAAAGACGAATCGCTTGAGAAAAGTCAGCAATTGTTAGAAAAGAAAGAGGAATCTCTTGTAGCAAGACAACAGCAGATTGAAGATTTGGAAAGCAAAGTGGGAGAGTTAGTACAAAAACAACAAGATGAATTAGAGCGAATTTCTAACCTAACGCGTGAACAAGCAAGAGCTATTATCTTAGAAAAAGTTGAAAATGAAATTTCGCATGAAATCGCTGTTATGGTAAAAGAAACTGAAGTACGTGCAAAAGAAGAAGCAGATAAGAAAGCGAAAGAAATCCTATCTTTAGCTATGCAAAGATGTGCTGCTGATCACGTTGCCGAAACAACGGTTTCAGTTGTAAATCTCCCAAATGACGAAATGAAGGGTCGTATTATCGGACGTGAAGGACGTAATATTCGTACACTAGAAACATTAACGGGTATTGATTTAATTATTGATGATACACCAGAAGCAGTAATCCTATCAGGTTTTGACCCGATTCGTCGTGAAACTGCTCGTATTGCTTTGGATAAACTTGTACAAGACGGACGTATTCACCCAGCGCGTATTGAAGAAATGGTTGAAAAATCAAGACGTGAAGTGGATGAGTATATTCGTGAAGTTGGAGAACAAACGACTTTTGAAGTAGGTGTACATGGATTACACCCAGACTTAATTAAGATTTTAGGTCGTTTGAAATTTAGAACAAGTTACGGTCAAAACGTCTTAAAACACTCTATGGAAGTTGCTTACTTGGCTGGGTTAATGGCAGCTGAACTTGGTGAAGACGAGAAGCTTGCTCGTCGTGCTGGTTTATTACATGACATCGGAAAGGCAATTGACCATGAGGTTGAAGGTAGCCACGTTGAAATTGGTGTCGAGCTTGCGACAAAATATAAAGAGCATCCAGTGGTTATCAATAGTATTGCATCTCATCATGGAGATACAGAACCGACTTCTATTATCGCAGTTCTTGTGGCAGCAGCAGATGCACTGTCAGCAGCAAGACCTGGAGCACGAAGTGAGACGCTTGAAAATTATATTCGTCGTCTTGAAAAGCTTGAAGAGATTTCTGAGTCTTATGAAGGTGTTGAGAAATCTTATGCAATTCAAGCTGGACGCGAAGTTCGTATCTTAGTGAAACCAGATACAATTGATGACTTAGAGGCTCATCGTTTAGCACGTGATATTCGAAAACGTATTGAAAATGAACTGGATTATCCAGGACATATTAAAGTTACTGTTATTCGTGAAACTCGTGCAGTTGAATATGCAAAATAAAGTGGTGGTGTTGCACCACTTTATTTTTTTGTGCCGAGAATGGACACAATATAGAAAAGCTTGTAGAATCGGAAATGATTCACGAAATAGGAAAATGTGAGAAGATCCGTATTTTTATAAGTGAAGGTTGCAGTTTATGAGAAGAAACTGCGAAGAATGTATAGATGGAAAGGGTAAGAACAATGAGAATTTTATTTGTTGGGGATGTAGTAGGCTCGCCAGGAAGAAAGATGATTCAAGATTACGTGCCTGCATTAAAGAAAAAATATACACCTACAGTTACAATTATTAACGGAGAAAATGCTGCAGGTGGACGTGGAATTACAGAGAAAATTTATCGTAACTTTTTAGAGTGCGGTGCACAAGCAGTTACACTTGGAAACCATGCGTGGGATAACCGTGAAATTTTTGAGTTTATTGATGATGCAAAGTATCTTGCAAGACCAGCAAATTTCCCAGAAGGAACACCAGGAAAAGGACTTGTTTTTGTAAACTGTAATGGTATAGAAGTAGCGATAATTAATTTACAAGGCCGCACATTCCTTCCGCCAATTGATTGTCCATTCCGAAAAGTGGATGAATTGATTAAAATTGCGAAAAAACGTACGAACATTATTTTTATTGATTTTCATGCGGAAACAACGAGTGAAAAGCAAGCGCTTGGATGGTATGTAGATGGACGGGCTACAGCAGTTGTTGGAACGCACACGCATGTTCCGACAGCGGATAATCGTATTTTACCAGGTGGAACGGCTTATATTACAGATGTTGGGATGACAGGTCCATATGATGGGATTTTAGGAATGGATCGCGAAGCTGTGCTGAAGAAATTTTTAACAAACCTTCCAGTGCGATTTGAAGTAACGAGTGGAAGAACGCAGTTAAGTGCTGTACTAATTGATGTAGATCCAAATACAGGGAAAGCTAAAAAAATTGATCGTATTTTAATTAATGATGATCAGCCTTTTTTTGAATAAAAAATAAAAAATTAGAAAAGAGAATATATTTTAATTTTTTAGAAAAATTAGAGGGTTTTAGCAGGAATATGAATCATTGCTCGTGAATATAAGTTAAAAGTGAATTCAATCGCTAATATTTTTTAAAGAAACGAGGAGGAAACGAGCAATGGAAATATTAAAAGTTAAAGCAACTTCGGTACCTAACTCTGTAGCTGGTGCACTTGCTGGAGTCATTCGTGAGCGTGGTTCAGCAGAAATGCAAGCAATTGGTGCAGGTGCATTGAATCAAGCCGTAAAGGCAGTAGCAATTGCGAGAGGATTTGTGGCGCCAAGTGGTGTGGATTTGATATGTATCCCAGCATTCACAGATATTATGATTGATGGTGAAGAACGTACAGCAATTAAGTTAATTGTAGAGCCTCGTTAAATTGGATGACCTGTTTGCATTTGCAAACAGGTCATTTTTATTCTTCTATTTGTGGGCAATAAGACCCTCAATTTAAACTTCGGAGGGGTGGATGAAGTTTACCACTGATGGAATGTAAGGATATTTTAGGAAGAAAGGATGAAAAGCATTGAAAATTTTTGATGCGCATTGTGATGTATTGTGGCAGCTATGGCTCGGGAAAGGCAAGCGAACTTTTCAAAATGATTCTTTTTTACATATTACATACGATCAATTAAAACGAAAGGGTGGTAGTATTCAGTGTTTTGCAATTTATGTACCGGAAGAAATTCCATATGGACAGCGATTTGCAGTTGCATTAGAGATGGCGAATATATTTCATGAACAAATTTTGGCACTGCCGAATATAAAATTGATCCGGAAAAAAGAAGATATTCAGCAATTAGGAAAAGATGATATAGGAGCCCTTTTAACTTTAGAAGGATGCGATGCAATTGGAAAAGAATTAACGAAGCTACAAACGTTGTATTATCTTGGTGTTCGTTCTGTTGGACTTACTTGGAACTACGCGAATTTAGTTGCTGATGGAGCGTTAGAGTCTCGAGGTGGCGGTTTAACACTGTTTGGAGAAAAAGTAGTGGAAGATTTAAATCGTTACAAGATATGGACAGATGTTTCTCATCTGTCAGAGAAAGGGTTTTGGGATGTGATGGAACTTGCTGATTATCCTATTGCGTCGCATTCAAATAGCTATGAGTTATGTCCGCATCCAAGGAATGTAACAAATGAACAAATAAGAGCGTTAATTCAAAAAGACGGAATGATTGGGATAACATTCGTTCCAATGTTTTTATCTGCAAACAAGTCTGTTTGTACAGATGATATATTGCGCCATGTAGAGCATGTATGTATGCTTGGTGGTGAGAGGAATGTTGGATTCGGATCAGATTTTGATGGAATCACGGAAACAGTCGAACATGTGGAAAGATATGAGCATTATGACTATGTCATAAATGAATTATTAAAGCGCTATAAAGAAGATCAAGTTCATAATTTCATATATCGTAATTTTATACACCATATTCCATTCTAAGACATTGTTATAAAAGAGGGAAAAGAAGTTAGAAAATTTGAAAAACAATCAATAAAACTGTATCAAATTGTTGCATTTTTACTGTTGTAGGGCTAGAATTGTAAACGAATTAAGATTATGCAAAACATTTACTGAAATCAGAAGAGGTATAATTTGTGTCCATTGTAGTTTCTTGTCTTAAAAAGTGCTAAACTAGTACTGTAAAAAAATACACTACAATGCATGCAGTTAAAGGGGTGTAGGAAATGATTAGTCAACTTTCATGGAAAGTTGGAGGCCAACAAGGTGAAGGAATTGAAAGTACAGGAGAAATCTTCTGTATTGCATTAAACCGACTAGGTTATTATTTATATGGTTATCGTCATTTTTCATCACGAATTAAAGGTGGTCATACAAACAATAAAATTCGCGTAAGTACAACAGAAGTACGCGCGATATCAGATGATTTAGATATTTTAATCGCATTTGATCAAGAAACAATTGATTTTAACTTCCACGAACTACGTTCTGGTGGAATTGTTGTTGCAGATGCAAAATTCAATCCAAGCATTCCTGAAGGAACAGATGTAACTTTATATGCAATTCCATTTACGGATATTGCTTCTGAACTAGGTACATCTTTAATGAAAAACATGGTTGCGGTTGGAGCGTCTAGTGCGGTATTAGGGTTAGATGAAAAAGTGTATTTAGAAGTTGTAGATGAAATTTTCGGTCGTAAAGGAGAGCAAGTTGTTCAGAAGAACATGGAAGCAATTCAACGCGGCTCTCAGTATATGAAAGAATTGCTCGGCGAAAAAGTAAATATGATGCAACTTGAAAAAGCAGATGGAAAAAAACGTATGTTTATGATTGGGAACGATGCAATCGCATTTGGTGCAGTAGCTGGCGGTGCTCGTTTTATGTCTGCTTATCCAATTACACCTGCTTCTGAGATTATGGAATACTTAATTAAGAAGCTTCCAAAAGTAGGAGGAACGGTTATTCAAACTGAGGACGAAATCGCTGCTTGTACGATGGCAATTGGTGCAAACTATGCTGGTGTACGTACATTAACAGCTTCAGCAGGTCCTGGTTTATCTCTCATGATGGAAGCAATTGGATTAGCTGGGATTACAGAAACACCTCTTGTAATCATTGATACACAGCGTGGTGGACCAAGTACAGGGTTACCAACAAAACAAGAACAATCTGATTTAATGGCAATGATTTACGGAACGCATGGTGAGATTCCAAAAATCGTTATGGCGCCAAGTACTGCTGAAGAGGCATTTTATGATATTGTCGAAGCGTTTAACTTATCTGAAGAATACCAAGTTCCTGTTATCTTTTTAACAGATTTACAACTTTCTTTAGGTAAACAAACAGTAGAACCGCTTCAATTAGAAAAAGTTGAAATTCGCCGTGGTAAACTTGATTTACATGCTGAGCTACCAGAGCGTGAAAATAAAGCATACTTCAAACGTTATGAAGTAACAGAAGATGGCATTTCACCACGTGTTGTACCTGGTATGAAAAATGGTATTCACCATGTAACAGGCGTAGAGCACGATGAAACAGGTAAACCATCTGAGTCAGCGCTTAACCGCAGCGCACAAATGGACAAACGTTTCCGTAAAATGGAGAATATTAAGTTTAATACCCCTGTATATAAAAATGCAAAATATGATGACGCTGATGTATTATTAGTAGGCTTTAACTCAACTCGTGGTGCAATTGAAGAAGCGATGGAACGTTTAGAGCAAGATGGATTAAAAGTAAATCATGCTCATGTTCGCTTAATTCATCCATTCCCAACGGATGAAATGTTGCCGCTTGTGAAAGATGCAAAACGTGTTGTCGTTGTAGAAAACAATGCAACTGGACAGCTTGCTAATATTATGAAGATGAATCTTGGCTCTGGTGAGAAAATTTCTAGTCTGCTGAAATATAACGGAAACCCATTCTTGCCAAAAGAAATTTACAACGAATGCAAAAAAGGGGTTGTTTTAAATGGCAACATTTAAGGACTTTCGTAATAGTGTAAAACCAAACTGGTGTCCAGGTTGCGGTGATTTCTCAGTACAAGCAGCAATTCAGCGTGCTGCTGCAAATGTAGGATTGAATCCTGATGAATTAGCGGTTATTTCTGGTATCGGTTGCTCCGGTCGTATTTCTGGTTATATTAACTCTTACGGCGTTCATAGTATTCATGGACGTGCCCTTCCAATTGCACAAGGTGTAAAAATGGCAAATCGTGATTTAACAGTTATCGCATCTGGTGGTGACGGTGACGGCTTTGCAATCGGGATGGGACATACAATTCATTCTATTCGTCGTAATATTGATATTACGTACATCGTTATGGATAATCAAATTTACGGTTTAACGAAAGGTCAAACTTCACCACGTAGTGAAGCGGGCTTTAAAACGAAAAGTACGCCGCAAGGATCGATTGAGCCAGCGTTATCTGTAATGGAAATGGCATTAACTGCTGGAGCAACGTTCGTAGCACAAAGTTTCTCTAGTGATTTAAAAGAATTAACACAGCTAATTGAGGCTGGTATTCAACATAAAGGGTTCTCTCTCATCAACGTATTTAGTCCATGTGTAACATATAACAAGGTAAACACGTACGATTGGTTCAAGGAGAACTTAACAAGACTTAGCGAAGTAGAAGGATATGATCCATCTAATCGTATGCTTGCTATGCAAACATTAATGGAAAACAAAGGTTTAGTAACAGGTTTAATTTATCAAAATACAGAACAACCTTCTTACCAAGAGCTTGTAAAAGGCTATAGTGAAGAACCATTAGTTCATGCTGATCTGCAAATGGATCAAAAAATGTTTGATGAGCTTGTAGCAGAGTTCATGTAATAGATGAAAGGCTATCGAAACTTCGGTAGCCTTTTCTGATACAAAATTATGATTACGTCTATTCATAAATAAGATGTACTTTCTTTACTGTGAAAATTCAGAATGATAAAATAATAAATGAGAGTCATATTATATGAGCTCCCCTTATTCCCCTTAGTATCAGGTGAAATCGTTCATGAATCCAAGCTATCTCTATTGTTTAATTTGACTGAACGCTTTATACTATAATAATGTGTATAGGAATGAAGCGATATGCTTTTTTATAAGAACAACTTAAACAACAACTAAAAGTTAAAACTTTGAATATGTAAGGTTGAAAGGAGATTATTCATGAACGAAGAGCAACGATTAGCAGGTCAACAAGCAACTTCAACTACTAAAAAAGCAGAAAAAGATTACAGTAAATATTTTGAAAGTGTATATCAACCACCTTCTTTAAAAGATGCGAAAAAACGTGGAAAAGAAGAAGTTAAAATTGAACGTGACTTTGGCTTACCAGAAGAGTTTCGTAATTTTGGTGCTGGAAGAAAGTTTTATATCCGTACTTATGGATGTCAAATGAATGAGCATGATACAGAAGTAATGGCTGGCATCTTTACGACTCTTGGATATGAGCCAACATTCTCTACAGAAGATGCAGATGTGATTCTACTAAATACATGTGCAATTCGTGAAAATGCTGAAAATAAAGTATTCGGGGAACTTGGTCATTTAAAATCTTTAAAACAAAGAAATCCTGATCTTTTAATTGGTGTATGTGGTTGTATGTCACAAGAGGAATCTGTCGTAAACAGAATTATGCAAAAGCATCAGCATGTAGATATGGTATTTGGTACACATAATATCCACCGCCTGCCATACATTTTAAAAGATGCTATGTTTGCGAAAGCGACAGTTGTTGAAGTATGGTCAAAAGAAGGAGATGTCATTGAGAATCTTCCAAAAGTACGCCGCGGGGATATTAAAGCGTGGGTAAACATTATGTACGGATGTGACAAATTCTGCACGTACTGTATCGTACCGTATACACGTGGTAAAGAGCGTAGTCGCCATCCTGAAGACATTATTAAAGAAGTACGTCATTTAGCGGCAAATGGTTATAAAGAAATTACGCTACTTGGTCAAAACGTAAACGCATACGGAAAAGACTTCGAAGATATGAAATATGGTTTAGGAGATCTTATGGATGAACTTCGTAAGATTGACGTAGCACGTATTCGTTTTACAACAAGCCATCCGCGCGACTTTGATGATCATTTAATTGAGGTACTTGGAAAAGGTGGTAATTTAGTTGAACATATTCACTTACCGGTGCAATCTGGAAGTACGGATATGTTGAAAATTATGGCACGTAAATACTCACGTGAACATTATTTAGAACTTGTACGTAAAATTAAAGAAGCGATTCCAAATGCAGTACTAACGACAGATATTATCGTCGGTTTCCCAAATGAAACAGATGAACAATTTGAAGAAACGATGTCGTTATATCGTGAAGTAGGATTTGATAGTGCATATACATTTATTTATTCACCACGTGAAGGTACACCAGCTGCAAAAATGCAGGATAATGTACCGATGGAAGTGAAAAAAGAACGTTTGCAACGTTTAAATGCATTAGTAAATGAATTTTCTGCGAAGAAGAATAAAACGTATGAAGGGCAAATTGTTGAAGTGCTTGTTGATGGAGAAAGTAAAAATAATCCTGATGTACTTGCAGGTTATACACGTGCCAATAAACTTGTAAACTTCGTAGCTCCAAAATCTGTAATCGGTCAGCTTGTAAAAGTGAAAGTAACAAAAGCAAAAACTTGGTCTCTAAACGGGGAATTGGTTGAGGAGCCGATCGAGGTGAAATAATAGATGAAAATCTTTACAAAAGATGAAATTGTAGAGCAAGCGAAAGAATTAGCAAAAATGATTTCTGAAACAGAAGAAGTGGATTTCTTTAAACGTGCAGAAGCGCAAATTCATAAAAATGAAAATGTAAAACGTACGATTGATGAAATTAAAGTTTTGCAAAAACAAGCAGTAAATTTACAGCATTATGGGAAATGGGAAGCGTTAAAAAAGGTAGAATCGGATATTGATGCGCTGCAAGATAAACTAGATGAAATTCCAGTTGTCCAACAGTTTAAATCTTCTCAAACATATGTAAATGATTTATTGCAGCTTGTCGCAAGTACAATTTCAAACACGGTCACAGATGAAATTTTAATTTCAACTGGCGGCGATGTGTTAAAAGGAGAGACAGGTGCTGAAGTAGCAAATAAAAAAGGCACGTGTGGATGCTAAAAAAGATGTCGAGTTCGGCATCTTTTTTTGTTTCGTTTCTAATAGATGACAATTTATCATGCACTTCTTGAAGTTTCAATGGTTGTTTGCAACTTCTGAAAATCAGAGATTTTCTATTATAAAATGAAAGGTGCATGGCTTTTTCAAAAAAGAATAACACATTCCGCATTTGTCCCGCATATAATGAATTGAACATTCATTGAGGAGGGTTTCGTATGTCCGAATTTAGAGAGATTATTACGAAAGCAGTTGTGGGAAAAGGGCGTAAGTATATGAAAACAACTCACACTGTTGAGCCGAATCATCCGCCGACAAGTATTCTGGGATGCTGGGTTATTAACCATGCATACGAAGCAAAAAAGAATGGAAAGTATGTAGAAATCGAAGGATACTATGACATTAATACATGGTATTCGCATGATGAAAATACGAAAACTGAAGTGGTAACAGAGCGTGTGCATTACACAGATGACGTGAAAATTGGCTATCGTGATAAGGGGGTTTCTGGGGAAGATATCGAAATTATTGCACGTGTCGTGCAACATCCAAATTGTTTAGAAGCAGTGATTTCACCAAATGGGAATAAAATGGTTGTTACAGTAGAACGTGAATTTGTCATAGAGGTTGTCGGCGAAACAAAGATTTGTGTAAGTGTGAATCCAGATGGTTGTGAAGAAGATGATACGCAATTTGAAGTGGATGATGATGAGTTTGAAGAACTGGATCCGAACTTTATCGTAGAAGCGGAAGCGGAAGAAGAATAAGCTGAAGCTAGGAAGAACATCTTCCTAGCTTTTTGTATATGTTTCAGATGATGGATCAAAATCATTTGTGTATAATTGTGTTATAATATATTTTTAAAGTGAAAAAGAGAGATATATGGAGGAGCAAAATGGCACAGTACACGCCGATGATGCAGCAATATTTAAAAATCAAGGCAGATTATCAAGATGCCTTTTTATTTTTTCGATTAGGTGATTTTTATGAAATGTTCTTTGAAGATGCTGTAAAAGCAGCACATGAACTTGAAATTACATTGACAAGTCGTGATGGGGGCGGAAGTGAACGAATTCCGATGTGTGGCGTACCGTATCACGCTGCGAAAAATTACATTGAACAATTGATTGAAAAAGGATATAAAGTAGCAGTTTGTGAACAGGTTGAAGACCCGAAAACAGCAAAAGGTGTTGTACGCCGTGAAGTCGTTCAATTAATTACACCAGGAACGATGATGGAAGGTCGTACGATAGATGAAAAGGAAAATAATTTCCTTGCAGCATTAGCACAGTTTGAGGATGGTTCCTATGCATTAGCTTGTAATGACTTAACGACAGGGCAAAATACAGTAACATTATTAATGGGAACACTTGAAGATGTATTACTAGAAGTATACGCAACGGGTGCGAAAGAAATTGTTGTATCTTCTACGTTCTCTAAGGAAGAACTAGACAAGCTGTTAGCAACACTAAAAATGACAGTTTCATATGAGGAAGAAACAAAAATTCCAGAGAGTCTTATGCATCTCGTTCAAAATGTGACGCAAACAAAACTACTTGCAGCAGTTGGACGTTTATTTAACTATGTCTTACGAACGCAAAAACGTTCTTTAGATCACCTGCAACCTGTGGAAATTTATTATACAAATCAATTTATGAAGATTGATGTCCATTCTAAACGTAATCTAGAACTAACAGAAACCATTCGAACAAAAGAAAAAACAGGTTCGTTACTATGG
This sequence comes from Bacillus sp. 103mf, assembly GCF_900116295.1. Lineage (GTDB taxonomy): Bacteria > Bacillota > Bacilli > Bacillales > Bacillaceae_G > Bacillus_A > Bacillus_A bruguierae. Next base: position 353,894 of record NZ_FPAF01000001.1, on the reverse strand, counting down.
CTCTTGGATAAAACGAAAACAGCGATGGGGGGACGTATGTTAAAACAGTGGATGGAACGTCCGCTCATCCAAAAAGAAAAAATTGAAGAACGTTTAGAAATGGTTGAAACGTTTGTGAACGATTATTTCTTACGTGAAGATTTAAAAGAAAAACTAAAAGAAGTATACGACTTAGAGCGGTTAGCAGGAAAAGTTTCATATGGTAGTGTTAATGCGCGCGATTTACTGCAATTAAAGCGTTCCTTACTGCAAGTACCAGCCATTCTAGAAGCGGTTAGTCTGTTAGATAATTCTTATGCTGCAAGGTTAATTCAAGGCGCTGATCCGTGCGAAAGTCTAGCGGCGTTACTAGAGAGAAGTATTCAAGAAAACCCGCCGCTTTCGATAAAAGATGGTGACATTATAAAAGATGGTTACAGTGAGAAATTAGATCAGTATCGTTATGTAAGCAAAAACGGGAAAACGTGGATTGCAGAGCTTGAAAAACGTGAGCGTGATATAACGGGAATTAAATCATTAAAGATTGGTTATAATCGCATTTTTGGCTACTATATTGAAGTCACAAAAGCAAATCTATCTGCACTTCCAGAAGGGCGTTATGAGCGGAAACAAACACTTGCGAATGCAGAACGTTTTATTACAGATGAGCTAAAAGAAAAAGAGACATTAATTTTAGAAGCAGAAGAAAAAATCGTTCAGTTAGAATATGATTTATTCACAGCTCTTCGTGAAGAAGTGAAAGTATTTATTCCGAAATTGCAGCAATTAGCAAAAATTATTAGTGAATTAGATGTCCTTCAAAGCTTTGCAACTGTAAGTGAAGAAGAACAATTTGTAAAACCAACATTAACGGGAAAACGAGAAATTTTTATTAAAGATGGTCGTCATCCGGTCGTTGAAAAAGTATTAAATGGAAAATTGTATGTTCCGAATGATTGTATCATGCCTGAAAATATGGATGTTTTTTTAATTACTGGTCCAAATATGTCTGGTAAAAGTACGTATATGCGTCAATTAGCACTGATTACCGTGATGGCGCAAATCGGTTGTTTTGTACCGGCAGCAGAAGCAGTTCTACCTGTGTTTGACCAAATCTTTACGAGAATTGGGGCAGCTGATGATTTAATTTCAGGCCAAAGTACGTTTATGGTCGAAATGTTAGAAGCGAAAAATGCGATTGCGAATGCATCGGAACGAAGCTTAATTTTATTTGATGAAATTGGACGCGGTACATCTACGTATGACGGTATGGCACTAGCGCAAGCAATTATTGAGCATATCCATGATCAAATTGGTGCGAAAACGCTATTTTCAACACACTATCATGAATTAACAGTTCTAGAAGAAAGTTTAGATAAGCTAAAAAATGTGCATGTTTCAGCAATTGAAGAAAATGGAAAAGTTGTCTTCTTGCATAAAATTCAAGAAGGAGCAGCAGATAAGAGTTACGGTATTCACGTTGCTCAGCTTGCAGAGCTACCAGATAGCTTAATTGCTCGTGCTAAAGAAGTATTAGCGCAGCTTGAAGGACAAGAGGAAGTAATCATTCCGAAACGAACGGAAATGAAAGTTTCAGAAGAAATAGTGCAAGAACCTGTAGTCGTAAAAGAAGAACTAGATGCATTGCCAGAAGAAGTGGAAGAAGAATCACAGCTATCCTTCTTTACAGCGGAACAACGAGTGAAAAAAGAAGACAAACCTGCGCTTGATTCAAAAGAAACAGCAGTATTAACGCAAATTAAAAAAATCGATTTACTTGATATGACACCGTTAGAAGCGTTAAATGAACTGTACCGTTTACAGAAAAAGTTGAAGAAAGGATGAGTAAGTAGATGGGGAAAATTCGCAAACTCGATGATCAGCTTTCTAACTTAATTGCGGCAGGAGAAGTGGTAGAACGCCCTGCCTCGGTTGTAAAAGAACTTGTCGAAAATTCCATCGATGCGAATAGTACATCTATTGAAATCCACTTAGAAGAAGCTGGATTATCGAAAATTCGCATCATCGATAATGGAGATGGTATCGCGGAAGAAGATTGTATTGTTGCCTTTGAACGACATGCAACAAGTAAAATTAAAGATGAAAATGATTTGTTTCGTATTCGGACGCTTGGCTTTCGCGGTGAAGCATTGCCAAGTATTGCATCTGTCAGTGAATTAGAATTAATCACAAGTACAGGGGATGCACCAGGAACCCACCTTGTGATTAAAGGCGGCGAGATTTTGAAACAAGAAAAAACAGCGAGCCGTAAAGGAACGGACATTACGGTTCAAAATCTGTTTTTTAACACACCAGCACGCTTAAAATATATGAAAACGATCCATACAGAGCTGGGGAATATTACCGATATTGTATACCGCATTGCTCTGTCGCATCCAGAAGTCTCATTGCGTTTGTTTCACAATGAGAAGAAGCTGCTTCATACATCAGGAAATGGTGATGTAAGACAAGTCCTTGCAGCAATTTACAGCATTCAAGTTGCGAAAAAATTAATTCCAATTGAAGCAGAATCGTTAGACTTTACGATTCGTGGTTATGTGACCTTACCAGAAGTAACACGTGCATCTCGGAATTATATGTCAACGATTGTAAATGGTCGTTACGTTCGGAATTATGTCTTAATGAAAGCAGTGCAACAAGGCTATCATACATTGTTACCTGTTGGACGTTATCCAATTGGTTTCTTATCAATTGAAATGGATCCGATGCTAGTTGATGTGAACGTTCATCCAGCAAAATTAGAGGTTCGCTTCAGTAAAGAACAGGAACTATTGCAGCTGATTGAAACAGCATTGCAGAATGCTTTTAAAAAGATTCAACTCATTCCTGATGCCGGCTCTGCAACAAAGAAAAAAGAAAAAGATGAAAGTGTCCAAGAACAGTTTCAATTTGAGCATGCAAAACCGAAAGAACAAACCATGCCAAAGATCGTTCTGCCAAGTGGAATGGATGAACTAGAAGAAAAACCGAAGTCACAACCACCGCTTTGGAATCCACCAAAACAAGAATGGCTACCGCCAGAGTCTCTTGTAAAAGAAGAAAACAATTGGCAACCGTCTAAGCAAATTGTAGAAGAACCGCTATCAGGGGAGAATGATTGGGAAGACCATGAAGAAGATTTTGAATTAGAAGAACTCGAAGAAATGCAAGAAATCGAAATGAACGGAAACGATTTACCACCGTTGTATCCAATTGGGCAAATGCATGGAACATATATTTTCGCCCAAAATGATAAAGGGTTATATATGATTGACCAACATGCAGCTCAGGAGCGCATTAACTATGAATATTTCCGTGATAAAGTAGGACAAGTAACGCCGGAGGTACAAGAATTACTCGTTCCGTACCGAATTGATCTATCGCTTAATGAATTTTTGCGCATCGAAGAACAACTAGAAGAACTGAAAAAAGTAGGAATCTTTCTAGAGCAATTCGGCCATCAATCGTTCATTGTCCGCTCACATCCAACATGGTTCCCAAAAGGACAAGAGATGGAAATTATCGATGAAATGATGCAGCAAGTATTGAAATTGAAGAAAGTTGATATTAAAAAATTACGCGAAGAAGCAGCCATTATGATGAGCTGCAAGGCATCAATTAAAGCAAATCAATATTTAACGAATGATCAAATCTTTGCCCTATTAGAAGAACTACGAACAACAACAAATCCATATACATGCCCGCACGGTAGGCCAATTATTGTGCATCATTCGACTTATGAGCTTGAGAAGATGTTTAAGAGGGTAATGTAAATAAAATAGCGCTAAACTCTTTATTTATAAAGGGCTTAGCGCTATTTTTTATAAAATTGACCACATTGTATCAATTTGTTTGCTGAAAAGCTTTTTCAAATCGATCTGATGATTCCTTTTGCATGTCGAAAGTCACATGAGAATAGGTGTTCATTGTCATTTCGATAGATGAATGTCCTAATCGTTCTGATACAATCTTCGGATGTTCTCCAAGAAGTAACATAAGTGATGCATGTGTATGACGCAAATCATGAAAACGGATTTTTTTCACATTGGCTTTTTTTATTGCTTTAGAAAAGTGATTGTATACATAGTTTGGATTCAGTGGACCACCTTTTTCGTTTTGGGAGCACTTTAAAATATTAGCTTGATGGCTATGTGGTGGTACGCCAAATAGTGTAGTTAACAATCTTTTATATGTTGTGTAACTCAAAATCAAATGTTTATAAAATTAAGACTACCAAGGTATTTAGAGTTCAAGGTGGTTACACAAGATATAAGATATGGGTAAGTAAAGGAAAGTATTATATGTTTTTTCAAATTCCTAAAAGAGTTCTATAGATCAATAAAATATGTTTATTTGAAATTGTCACATTCCTGTAACATAAGTGATTTATCCTATAATAGGAAACTAACATGAAAGGAAGGGGAATTTATGAAAAAAATCATACCGATAGTCGCATTAATAGGCATGATGAGCTTAGGAATGCAAGAAATGAATGTGAAAGCTGAGACATACAAAAGTGCAGGTTCCAAAATGGATTTTTGGAATTCTAAAAGAACAGGCACTAATTTTATGAATAGCACTTCATTACCTGAGAATTACAAGAGTGCAAAGGAGGCCAATATTGAATATGTTCGTTTAGCACCTGATAAATGGGCAAAAGATAAAGCTTTCTTCTCTGGAGACAAACCAGATACACCAGGAAAAGATTTTCTTATAGGTAATGCAGATAACTATCAAGGATTAGTGAAAGAGGATGTAGCAAAATTAAAAACAGATTTAGATGCTGCACAATCACAAGGAGTTAAGGTTGTACTTACAATGCTTTCATTACCTGGTGATCGTTGGCGTCAATTTAACAATAATAAGAATGATGATAGAATCTGGGAAGAAGAAAAATATCAAGAACAAGCAAGCCAATTTTGGAAGGACCTTGCTCTTGAATTAAAGGATCATCCGGCTGTGGTTGGTTACAATATTATAAATGAGCCACACCCAGAAACATCTAAGAAAAATAGATATAATGATTTTTGGACGGAAGATTATGAGAAATGGTATTCAAAAGTGAAGGGGACCCCAGCAGATTTAAATAAATTTTATCAAAAAGTTGTTACTTCAATTCGTGAAGTAGATAAAGAAACACCCATTATTTTAGATTCAGGCCTATATGCCACACCTTGGGCTTTTAAATATCTTAAACCAGTTAAAGATAAGAAGACATTGTATGCATTTCATATGTATGAGCCATATCAATTAACAAGCCAGCGTGAAAATCAAAATAAAGAGTATCAATATCCTGGAATTGTAAAAGTAGGAGATTTAGAAACACCTATGATGTGGGATAAAGATGGATTAAATAAATTCTTACAGCCTGTTCAAAATTGGTCTAAGAAAAATCATGTACCATCTAATCGAATCATTGCTGAGGAATTTGGAATTAACCGTACTGCTCCTGGGGCACCTCAATACATGCAAGACTTAATTTCTATATTCAATCAGAAAGGATGGCATAAATCATTCTATGCATTCCGTGAAGATACTTGGACAGGAATGAATTATGAATTAGGAACAGGAAAAATAAAGTGGGACGAAGAGGGGAAACCAATATGCCAAGATAATCCACTTTGGGATGTAATAAAAAATGATTTACAATCTCATAAACTTCTCAAGTTAGGCGACCGAGTATGGGAAGATAATAATCAAAACGGCATTCAAGATTAAAGTGAAAAAGGAATGGAAGGCGTTCGTGTTCAACTGTTAAATAAAGATGGTAATGTAGCAAAAGAAGTAAAACAGATAAAGAAGGGCACTACTTGTTTGATGGGTTAACAGCAAACACATATCGTGTACAAGTAGAGAAACCATCCGGTTATGCCTTCATGCCAAAACAAAGTGGACAAGATATAACGGTTGACTCCAATGTAAGAGAGGCTGGAGTAACAGACACTATTACTCTTTCAAATGAGCGATCCCATCAATAAAAAGAAAATAAAGTTGAGTAGCCTATTATATCATCATTATAAGGGAGTATTACTGCACGTAAAAGTTTAATTGGTGATACCCCATCACCATCAACTTAAGAAATCAAGTCACCCCAAAAACGACAAAGCTAGCTTCTTATTTGAAAAAAGATAAGAAGTGAGCTTTTTTGTCTGCTACGATAATGATTGGCTATGTAAGTCACATTTTTATACCAATAATTGTTTTTATGATAACTACATATGAATAGAATTCACTTTTTAGGAATACATAAAATATATACGTACAAGCCTATCCTACTCACTACATCCTTAGTGAAAATAGGATTCTATAAATTTTGGAGGAAGATATATGCAAAAAAAAGTTCTCCTATTTACAGATTTGGGAATTGATGATGCATTTGCAATTTTGTATACTTTTTTTCGTAAAGATATTCAACTTGTAGGGATTGTCGCCGATTATGGAAATGTATCAAGAGAGAATGTTATCAGAAATATTAACTATTTGAAGTACATTGCAGGAAGAGAAGAGATACCTGTATTCCTTGGTGCTTCTGTACCGTTGACAGGTATATTGGTTCAGTATTTCCCCGAGGTACATGGAAAAGTCGGATTAGGACCTATCATTCCCCCTGAAATTTCTTATCCAGTTTATCCCTTAAATGATATTTACCAAGTTATACATTCAAATTTAGAAGATCTTACAATTATCAATTTGGGAAGACTTTCTTCGTTAGCTACGACTTTTGTATTAAATTTAGAAACAATGCGGAACGTAAGGGAATGTATTTGCATGGGCGGAGCTTTTTTTTATCCAGGTAATGTGACTGCTGTAGCTGAAGCTAACTTTTACGCCGATCCTTATGCAGCAAACTTAATTCTGCAGCATGCGAAGAACTTGACAATTATCCCGTTAAATGTAACTCAACATGCGATTGTTACACCCGAAATGGTCCAACAAATCGATGCATTTCATCAGAATACACAGGATCTTGCAGGAATCATCATCAAACCTATGTTAGACTATTATTATAGTTTCTACTCCAAGTCTAATCCCGGTATAAGCGGAAGTCCTATGCATGATTTTGTAACAGTGTGGTATTTGCTGAATCAAGAGGCTGTTAGCCTTTCAAGAGTACCCATTAAAGTAATTCCTGATCAAGGAGAAGGATTTGGTCAAAGCATTGCAGACTTTCGTTTTGTGACTAATCCAGGTTATAAAACGCATAATGTAGCTTTTCAGTTGGATTATGAAAGATTCAAGAAGGATATTATGGAAACGTTCTTACAGAAGAGATTGTAACATACTTTATTAACTTCAGATAATACGGATTACGTGAATGAAAAGTAAACTCAGATTTTTTGAAGTGACTTTTCTAGGTTTCTAGATAGAGTGACTATCCCTAGGGGGATTTGATTAAAAAAATGTTTTAGACTATAGAAAAAAGTCTTAGACTGTTAAAAATAGTTGTAGAAAAATTATTGGAGATTTTCTAGGTGAACATCTTCCTTGTACTACTATGATTTATGTGGTGGCATTAGCAGCTCCTGTATTTAAAATAGAGGTAGACGCTTGGGCATGCAAGGAAAATATTTGAAATTAATAAATAATTATAAAATTTATGAAAATTTGAAATTAAAACTTTTTACTATAAAATATATTGAAAAAAGAACTTACCCAAATTAGGAACATTATTGATTACAATAAACTTTGAGGAGAGAATTTGCGTGATAGAGACGGTTATTAAACTTAAGAATTCCATAGGTATTAATGTTAAGTATTCAATAAAGAAAAAGCCTGCTGTTTTATTTCTTCATTTTAGTGGAGGAACATTGAACATGTGGGATGGTGTTTTACCTATATTTGAAAAGGATTTTAGAATTATTACCCCTGACTTTCGTGGGCACGGAAAATCAGATAAACCAGAGACTGGATATCATATTGATGACATGGCACATGATATGTATCTTTTACTTCAAGAATTAGATATTAAAGAATGTCATGTTGTAGGTAGTTCGTTAGGTGCAGAAGTTGGCTTGAGTCTTGCTGTGTCTTATCCAGGATTAGTATTATCATTAGTTTGCGAAGGCGCACTTTATAATGAATTTGGAGAACATGGATTGTTTAACGGTAGTGAGGACGAAATTGAGAAAGAAAAGAAAAAAATGCAGATTCAATTATCTGAAAGAAAACTTCCATTATTTAATACACCTTATGAATACATAGAAGAACATAAAACATCTTTTGTAAAACAAGGACTTTGGAATGAACATTTTTCTACTTTTCTAAAAAGTACGATACAAGAGACGGAAGATGGACATTTTACAAGCCATTATCAAAACTATGTTAGAAATGAATATATTCAAAAATACTGGGATGTTAAATTCGAGGAATATTATGAAAACGTAGAATGTCCTATTTTATTTTTACCTAGTAAAGAAGAATGGGCTAATGAAAAGATTAAAAACAATTTTAAAGCTTTTACAAAACTAGTAAATACATTTGAAGTTAAATTAATTGAAAATTCCGTCCATGCATATGTTTGGATGCAATTCCCAACTATAGTTGCTGAAGAAGTTAGACTTTTTATTAGTAAACAGAAAGGTTTTGATTCAAAATAAAATTTGTTAAATAATTAAGAGTTACAAGAATAAGTTGGTTATAATGGTTCTGGCATTGGTAAAGCCTTGGTTAGTTGATAAATTTAGATGATTGTACAAACGGGTAAGAAAGGAATATTTCAAGGTTGTATAAAAAAATCTAAACCTACTTTTGTTCAGCAATCGGGCGTGATTGTGGAGCAATACTGATAGAAAATGATTAAGCTTTTATAAAAACAAAACGTAAAACTGCTAGTTAAGAATCCATTTTTCAAAATGGATTCTTTTTATTTATTAAAATATAATCAAGAGCTTTTTCACTTTCTGTACATAACAATTTTTAAAAGAAATGCATGTTATCTGCATTTAATCTTTACATAAAACCTATACCATATCAGTATATCCAGAAGGCGTTGCTAGATTTATAGATGGTTAAGGAAATTTAGTATTTGCATTTATATTTGTAGGGGTTTCAAACAATCATGATTAACCAAGTCTATTAGATTGTAATGATAGTAGTCAAAAATAAGTTGGCCAAGAGGAGGAACTTTTTATGAACAAAAAAATAATTATATATCCTATATTGACATTTATAAGTTTTGCATCGGTTTATTTTCTATTGAGTTCAAAAGTAACAGGAACTAGTTCTGAAGAGGTGTTATGGAAAGAAGGACAAGTTCAAAAAAAGTTATAGTCATTGATCCAGGACACGGAGGAAATGACCCTGGATCTATTGGACAAAAAGGAACAAGAGAAAAGGATATAACTCTTAAAACAGCTAAAAACATTCAACAAAAACTTGAGGAAAAGGGAATGACTGTAATATTAACGCGTCAAGATGACACGTTTGTATCATTAAAAGATCGCGTTGCTATCGCTGAAAATAAGTCGGCAGATCTCTTTCTTAGTATTCATTATGATGGTTTCACAACTAATGATGCAAAAGGAGTAACAACTTATTATTACAAAGGAGAACAAGCACTAGCGGAAACCATACATGAAAATTTATTCAAACATATACAAGCAAAAAATAGAGGTGTAAAATTTGGCGATTATTATGTATTACGTGAAAATCAAAAACCATCAATTTTACTTGAGCTAGGTTATATTACAAATCAAGAAGACGAAGAACGAATGAATTCGCAGGAGTTCCAAACAAACGTAACTTCTGGAGTTGTTAGCGGTATTATAGAATATTTCAAAAGTTAGTAGTTTAATTAAATATAAGTAAAAAAACGACGTAAAAACTCCTTTCTTTTTGGGGGAGGACGAGAGCATCTGGCTGTGCATAGAAGCGGTCAGGGCCTTTTTCTGCCACATGCGAAGTTTAAAACAAATGGAGGAAGCAAGTAGCGGTCGTGTAGTGTTCTGCATAGCAGTGACTTATATGTCGAAAAACTAAAATGGATTTGTATATATTTAAAGTTTTCATTTCAGTAAAAAAAATTATTTCATTGAAATTTTTAAAATAAAGATTACTAGAAAGGACATAATAGAATGTTTCCAAAAGGACTAAAAATAGCAGTCATTATTTCAATATTTGCTTGTATCACACTAGGTTTTTTTATGTTTCAATTTTTTACATCACCTGCAAAGGGAGTAATGAATCAAGAAAATGTTGTTCAGCTTGCAAGTGAACAAACAAAAGTAGAAATGAAAAAAACGGCACCAGATGAATACAATGGTCAGGTTCGTAAAATAGCATACTTAACATTTGATGATGGACCAAGTGTGTTTCAAAAAGAAATCTTAGATATCTTAAAGCGTAATAATATAAAAGGAACGTTTTTTATGATTGGTGGAAACATCCCAGCGCATAAAGAAAGTGTAAAGCGTTTAGTAAATGAAGGGCACTACCCAGGTGTTCATAGTATGACACATAATTATGGAAAGTTATATACACAAGGCAAATTTGTCGAAGAAATGCAACAAGCGCAGGATATTATGAAAGAAGTAACTGGAGTTCATCCAAAGCTTGTTCGTTGTCCGTATGGGAGTATGCCTGGTCTTACAGAGGCATTACGAGATCAAATGGTAACTGCTGGTATGAAAGAGTGGGACTGGACAATAGATTCTTTAGATTGGCAGTTCCCAGGAAATCCGGATGCTGTTGTTCAAAAAACAATTTCTCAAGTTAGTCAAAATCGTGAAGTCATTTTAATGCATGAAAAATCACAGACAGTGCAGGCGTTGCAAAGAATTATTGATGATCTTCGTAACAAAGGTTATGAATTTGAAGTGTATGATGAATCTTCTCATTTCCCATTAAACTTTTGGAAGGATAATCGTATCTAAGTAGGAGGAATTGCAGATGAGATATAGAAAACAGGCATTTATAATAGCATTATCAGTATTCTTGTTGTCCGGATGTTTAGGACAACAAGCAGAAGAAGAATTATATATGGCATTTGAAAATGCTGCAAAACAAGAAAAGGAAATGTTTGAGGATACGAAAACATTAGCAGCATTAGAAAAGCAAGGCCAAGAGTTATATACTCAAATTACACATGAGGGAAAAGAGAATAATCAAGTAGTAAAAGAAAAGTTAGATCAAGCTGTAACAAATATACGTGATCGTGAAAAAATATTAGAGAAGGAGAAAATTTCCTTAAGAAATGCAGAAGAAGAAATGAATTCTGTTGATAAATATATAAAGAAATTAGAAGATAAGAAGCTACAAGAACAGGCTGAAAAAATTCAAGAGACGTACAAAAATCGTGCCGATTCTTTTAAGAAATTGTATGATGGTTACAAACAATCATTACAATTAGAACAAGAACTGTATACAATGCTACAAGCGAAAGATGAAAAACTAAAATCAATTAGTGAGAAAATAAAAACGATCAATCAATCTTATGAACAAATTCATTCAGAAAAGGATAGATTTAATAAATACACTAATGAATATAATCAGGAGAAAGTAGCTTTTTATAAACAGGCAAATATTAAAATGAAAGAAGTAAAAAAATAAAACGATTGTAAAAACGAAGTTTATTTCGTTATTCTTGATATTATGCAATAGGTCGTTGGTCTATTTGTTGTTGAATTAAAAAAAGGAGCAGTAGGATATGTCTAAAAACATTTTAATTGTTGAAGATGAAGATATTTTACGTGAAATTTTGAAGGATTATTTTTTAAATGAACAATATAAAGTATTTGAGGCAAGTGATGGGAAAGAAGCCTTATCCTTGTTTGAAGAAGAAGAGGTTCATTTAGTTATTCTTGATATTATGTTACCAGAATTAGATGGTTGGTCCGTTTGCCGAAGGATTCGTAAGACATCTCAAGTGCCAATCATTATGCTAACAGCACGTGTTGATGAAGATGATACGCTACTTGGATTTGAGTTAGGAGCAGATGATTATGTAACAAAGCCATATAGTCCACCTATTTTATTGGCAAGAGCAAAACGATTGCTTGAAAGCCGAAAGCTTGTAAGTAAATCTCCAAGTAATGATAATGACACGTTATCTATTAATGGGATTTATGTTCACTTTCCATCGCGTATCGTTACTGTAGATGGGATTGATATTAATCTGACACATACAGAGTTTGAAATATTAACGTATTTTATGAAGAACCAAGGGATTGTTCTGACAAGGGAACAATTGATTACAAAGATTTGGGGCTATGAATTTGTTGGTGATGATCGGACCGTGAATAGCCATATTCGTAATTTGCGAAATAAATTAGGAGACAAGGCGAAGTATATTACGACTGTTGTTCGGATGGGGTATAAATTTGAGGGGAATGTATGAGAAGAGGTATTGTACTAAAACTATTTATCCTTACGGCAGCCTTATGCATGTTAATTTTAGCAACAATTTTTATTGGACAAACGATATTTTTTAAAAAATATTATGAGAATCGAAAAGTGAATAATATTCAAACAAATATGACCTCTTTTGAGAAAGCGTATTTAAGTAATCATAATACAGAAGCAATTCAAAAACTTGAACAAGACTTTTATCGAGAAAATAATACGTGGATTACAACATTAGATCGTTATGGGAATTTAAGGGGTTTGAATGATTTTTATTTAGAGGTGAAGTTAGATCGTGCTTCACAAAATGAATTGGGAAAAGCGACCGTTACAATTCCCTTATATAATCTTTTGAACATCGATGAGATTGAACATGAAGAGATATTTCGTAAGCCAGGTACAAAAGTCTCTCTTTTTGGGATTGAGAAAGATGATACGTTTATTCCGTCTTCAATTACTATGGCAAATGGAAGTTTAAATTGGACAAATAAAACACTTAATAAGAAAATGAATGAAATTAATTTGGAAATAAAAAAGGGCAATAAAAAAAAGAGCGAAGTCCCTTATACTTCTTTTACAGGTAGTGTTGTGAAACTTCAATTCCCTGATAAAACAGCAGGGGGAAATACAATATATAAAAACAACTTATTTATGGAAAGTATAAGAGAATTTCAAACGGATTTATTGTTAAATGAAAATCAACAGACACAAGACTCCTTACAAATAAATGACTATGAAAAAAATGATATAAAATATAAATTATTAATTAAACCGATAAAAGAAAAAGATGGCTCGTTGACCTATATATTCGCGATGGCTTCCTTGCAGCCGGTAGATGAAGCTGTACAAATGGTAAAAGATTACTATGTATATCTCATTGCATTTGTATTGGTTCTTATTTTTCTTGCTTCCTTTTATTATTCAAAACAGATTGCCAAACCTTTATTACGAATAAATGATACAACGAAAAAAATTGCACGTTTAGATTTTTCGGAAAAGATTCCAATTACTTCAAAAGATGAGATTGGTGATTTATCACAAAATATTAATATGTTATCTAATACACTACATTCACATATTGAACAATTGGAACAAGACATCGAAAAAGAAAGAAAATTAGAAAATACACGGAAAGAGTTTATTTCAGGTGTCTCACATGAATTGAAGACGCCACTAAGTATTATGAAAAGTTGTATTTCTATTTTAAAAGATGGGGTAGCAGAGCACAAAAAAGAATATTACTTTCAGGCGATGGAAAAAGAAGTGGATAAGATGGATATATTAATTTTAGATATGCTGGAATTAGCTAAATTTGAATCTGGTACATATAACATGAAGATGGATTCTTTTTATATTGATGAGATGATTGAGGAAATATGTGAGCAGCTCTCATCAGAGATAGAGAAAAAAGAACTTCATGTTTACAAATATGTATATTCAGCTGAAGTTATTGCCAATCAAAACCGTATTGAACAAGTAATTGTTAACTTTATTACGAATGCAATCCGCTATACACCAGAAAAAGAAGATATTATTATTTCTACAATAGACGAGCAAAATTGTATAAAAGTTTGTATCGAAAATAAAGGTGCCCATATTGAAGAGGAACAAATAGATAAAATTTGGGAACGTTTTTACCGGATTGATACAGCTCGTCAACGCTCACAAGGTGGAACGGGGCTTGGACTTGCTATTTCCAAGAATATTTTAGAACTTCATAAAGTGGAATATGGGGTAACGAATACGGTAGATGGTGTGTTGTTTTATTTCTATTTACGGAAAAAAGTGTAGAATTTCTTTGAGTCCACTGAGAAAGTTTATATTCTTTAAACAAGTGAAGGCTTTCTCGATGAAATCGAGGAAGCCTTCACTATTTTCATGTGTAATAGTTGTACTAATTCTAGGTGGTGACCCGAATGTTTTACTTAGCGTATATTTTCGTTGAGGGAGTACTTCAAAATCTTAACTTGATGGGCATGCGGCAGCACCCCGTTAACAAATTCCGATTCATCTTTTTATGAACGGTGTGTCTGTGTTTTAAACCAACACGTGACCTTGATATAATGGTATTTCACAGTCCTATATAAGATTTTTCGCTAAAATAGTTCACCAGCCATTACCGTCATAAACTCCTTAAAAAACTGTTCGTAATTCATATGTATTGCAATCCTATGTTTTGGACGATTACCAAATGTTTCGGGTTCAAAAGTGGATCTAAAATCCCCTATGCTTTGTCCTCGTAAAGTCTCAAGTACATTAACCATTACAGACGATTGATAGTACGTAAAAATATCATCACGATTAAGCGCAATCAAAGTCAGCGCATCATGAACTGGACTACCTTGTATGCCAGGAACTTTTTTTTGATAAAATTGATAATAGTAATAGTCTAAAAGAGGCTTTAAAAACTTAGTTTTTCCTTTAGAGTGAATATAATTGACCATTTCTGGTGTTACAATAGCCAGTTGTGTAACATTCAAAGGATAAATTGATAAATTTTTTGCGTATCTCATTACAATATTAGCCGCTACAGGATCACCATAAAAATTAGCTTCTGCAATTGGAGTAACATTTCCCGGATATAGAAAAGCTCCCCCCATAATATAATAAGAATGGACATTTTTCATCACATCTCCATAAAGGAGAAATAAGGTTGCAAGAGAAGTTAATCTTCCAGTATTCACAATAATAAGTTCGTTTTTGTACTGTTTAATAAGTTTGAGAACTTCAAAGAAATTCTCAAATATTTTAAGCTCTAGTCCTGGTTGAATGGGTCCTATCCCAAATGTGCCGTGAACTTCTGGATAAAAAGTTTCCACTTCTGCAGCCATGGAATGTTCCGCCCCGCCAAAAACTTCTATATATTCTTTTCCGACACTTTTAAGTAGAAAACGAACATTTCTAATCACTTCTGTTTGTGGTACATTCCCATAATCCGCAACAATTCCTATCACATCAATTTTATCTGTTAAATGTGCATATGTAAGAGCTATCGCATCATCAATTCCAAAATCTCCAAAAAACAATACTTTTTTTCCCATACACTTTTTCTCCTTAACTTTAGTGTTAGCCTTTTAAATTATTGAGGATAATTAGGGATTAATAAGATTGTTCCTATACCTTTTTGTAGCCATGTGTACAAATAAAATGAAACTTCCATCAGTGGAGAGTTTTTTCATCTCCCACTGATGGAAAGCCCGCCCAATCGGGCTTTTACGGGCAGTTATCCCCCACCTATCTTCTTTAGAAAAGCGGAAGCGGCTTGCTCAGAAGCGCAGGACGCCCACGTCCCTGACAAAGAGGCGCTTTTTGCCTCGGCGGAGGGGGCGAAACGACCGGAGATTCTAGCCGCTAGAGCTGGACAATGAAGAAAAGTGGAAGTGGCTCGTCCAGAATGTGAGGGGGATGGAGCTTCTGACGTAGAGGTGTATTTTACCTCGTAGGAAGAAGCGAAGCCACCGAAGATTCTAGCCACTGGAACTGGACAATACTCTCTCCGAATCTTGAGGTGAAGGTCTTACTGCCCACGAATAGCGGGATAAATTAATTTAGTTAGCATACACTTTCGGGAAAAGAGAACAAATTCCTTTTGTATGAAATGAAATAACTAGAGTTAGTATAGTCATATGGACACAACTTAGTTAATTCCTTACAATGGGTTGTAAGAAGGGAAAAAATGTAATGAAGAATTTTAAAAAATAGTGGTTGAATTATATTATTCAGGACAATTTGTAAAAGAATTAAGCAGCGATTATGGCATGTCAGGAGTAACAGTTTATAAATAGATTAAAACATATTCTCTTATCACATCAGTGGATAAAGATGAAATGATGCTAGAAGATCTAAAACGAATGAAAAAGAAAGGAATGAAATAAAAAAAGCTATGGCTATATTCGCGAGAAAATAAAAGATTAGGAAAGAGAGAGAAACAAAATGAAATTAGCAATTCAAACTAAAAATTTGACAAAGTCTTTTGCAGATCAACCGATTGTAAGTGATTTAAACCTATCTGTTCCTGAAGGAAGTTTATATGCTTTTATTGGACCAAATGGTGCAGGAAAAACGACAACTATGCGAATGTTATTAGGATTAATTCCATCAGATAACGGAACGGTATTATTTAATGATAAAGATATAAAAGAGTGGAAAGAAGAATTATTTGAAAATGTCGGTTGTTTTATTGATTCACCTACCTATTATCCTAATTTAACAGCATATGAAAACTTAGCATATGTACAAAAAATGATTAATAAACCTTTGGATGATATAGACAGAGTATTAAAGACTACAGGGATATATAAAGCAAAAGATAAAAAAGTTAAAAATTTTTCTTTGGGAATGAAACAGAGGCTAGGTATTTCGTTTGCTATTCTCAATAACCCTAAAATATTGATTCTTGATGAGCCAACAAATGGATTAGACCCAGAGGGAGTACATGAAATAAGAAATTTATTGCTTCATTTAGTAAAAAATGAGGGGAAGACTATTTTTATTTCTAGCCATAATTTAGCTGAAATTGAAATGATAGCAGATCACATAGCATTATTAAATAGGGGGAGTGTAATCTATGAAGGGAAATTAGATAGTATTATTACTTCGGGAGAGTATATCGTTCATATTAATAATACGGATGCTACAGAAAGGATATTAAGTAACGAAGGCATACCTTATAGTATAGAAAAAGAAGGGGTATTTAAAATAGTAATCAATCAAGATGGTGTTCCTAATTTAACCAGAATATTAATTAGTAATGATATAGATATTTTTGAAGTTAGCCCCAAAAAACAAACATTAGAAGAAGTATTTTTATCTTTAACTAAACAAAAGGAGCTTCTATAATCATGCAATTTATCATTAAAAGCCTAAATGGCGAGATGAAGAAAATTGGTGGGAGAAAATTATTATTACTTTCTTTGCTTTTTTCATTATTATCAAGTTTTTTGTGTATAAGTTATTTTATGTATAACAAGAATCATCCTGACATGTTTCAACCCAAAAATCTTATAGCAATTACAATGAACTTTAATACACTAACGTTAATCATTTTTTCTGCTTGTATGTGGTATTTTATCATTTCTTCGGAAAATAAATATGGAACTTGGGCCATTATTTATACTAAGCCTATTTCGAAATTTAAATTATTAATATCTAAAAATTTATTGTTTCTGCAGTTCTATTTCGTCTTTAATATTTTTAATTTTTTAATTATAGGTATTTATACTTGTTTGAATCAATATGAAATATCAATGCCCTATTTTTTAAAAATGATGATACTTTGTACTTTTTTATCCTTAACAATACCATATTCGCAATTGCTTTTTCATCTAATTATAAAAAAAGGGATTCTTGCCGCGTCTTTGTCAGTTATTTGGATTTTCTTTATCGTAACATATGGATTGTTCCCTGTAATGTTCACAAAGATATTTCCAATATTTTATGCATTTAATATAGTAAATGACTTAGTTTTTAAAGAAACAACTATTTTATTGTATCTCGCAATCTCTTCAGTATATATTCTAGGGATAATGTTATTATCTGTGAGTTTTAAGTATTATACATATGAATAATAAAGGGTGAAAAAAATGGGTATTATAGGTGAATATAAAAAAAGTCTTAACAATGGATTGTATATCCTGCTACTCGTATTTCTTTTGATACCAATTAGTTTTCAAGTCTTTCTAACATTACTTGCCCAATTAAAAGATGGCATTGCAATGTATATAGCGATTATGAGCCTTTTTTGTAGACTATTTTTACCTATTTCTATAGGTCTATTAGTATCATTTTCTTTTGTAAACGAATTTAGAAGAAAAGGGTATATGTCCGCTATTTATCATGGGATTACTTTAAAAACTATATTAATTAATAAGTTTTTGTTTTGTTTAATAACTATTTTTTGCTATTTAATATGTGCTTTAATCATAACTAGCTTACCAATAGCATTAACAGTAGATAATCTCGGCACCGTTTATCAAAGTGTAAGTTTATCTATACTTTTTATGGTAATTAGCTCTTTAATTATAGTTAATCTTCATTTTCTAATAAATATAATATTCTATAAAATACCATTACTTTCACTAATAGTCGGGTTTATAGGTGGACTTGGAAGCTTTTTGATCTCCTCGACAAAGTATTGGATACTATTCCCTTGGTCATATCCGGTTAGAAGTCTTTATTTTGATAGTATCGAAATTGAATATTTGTATATTATTGTAACTGTATACTTCTTATCGTTAATAATTTGTATATTTACGTTGTCTATTTTATATAGTAAAAAATCAATGAGATGGAATTAAATTTACATGGAAATATACTCTTTAAAGGTGTTGTATTACATAATGGGTTAAAAAAGCCCTCTTGAGTATTAAAATGTACCCTATAGAGTAGACACTAAAAAAGTCTATTCTATAGGGGATTTCTTATATGATAGGAGAAAAATTAGATTGGAGAAATATATTAAAAAGGGGAAATTCGTCGTTAAATTATAACCTTTTTTTCAATTTTGAACGAAGTATACTAAATAAAGAATAGGGGAGAACGATTTTAAGAAGAAACCTAAATAATAGAATTGGAATTAGTTAGGAATACATATAACAAAGGAGCGAATTATAATGGAGGATTTACAGAAATGGATTGAGGTGGATGCATATATTACAAAGCAGTTATTACCTGCAGATGAAACCCTTGAGAATGTATTGGAAGCAAATTCTAAGGCAGGATTACCTGCAATCGACGTTGCTCCGAATCAAGCAAAATTCCTTCACTTACTAGCGCTAATAAAAGGAGCGAAAAGAATATTAGAAATTGGAACATTAGGAGGATATAGTACGATTTGGCTGGCACGAGCTTTACCAGCAGACGGGCGTTTAATTACGCTTGAATCAGAGGTATATCACGCTGACGTTGCAAAATCAAATATAGCCAGTGCGGGGTTATCCGATTTAGTAGAAGTACGAATTGGACCTGCTCTCGAAACATTGCCGAAATTAAATGATGAGGGAGTCGGCCCATTTGATTTCATTTTTATTGATGCAGATAAACAAAACAACTCGGAATATGTAAAGTGGGCACTCAAATTATCTCGAAAAGGTACAGTAATTATAGGGGACAATGTGGTTCGCAAAGGAGAGGTAGTGAACGCTTCTAGTACTGATTCTAATGTTCAAGGAATTCGTTGCTTTTTTGATACTCTTGCATCTGAATCACAACTATCTTCAACGGCAATACAGACTGTGGGAAGTAAAGGATATGATGGATTTGCGATAGGAGTAGTTTTGTAATAATTGTTGAAAAAGGAGCATAATAAATTGCTTCTTTTTTGTTTACGGTTATAAGGGTTTTTATGTTTTTAGTCAGTTATATACAAAAAATACACTTTTTTATATACTATACATATAATTACATTAGACCGGCAGTCGGTCTAATTGAAAGGAGTTAATGGATGAGAATCGTAAAAGAATATGAAGAACGCAGAAATGAAATTTTAGATACCGCAGAAAAATTGTTTGTTTCTAAAGGATATAGGAAAACGACCGTAAACGATATTCTGCAGGAAATCGGTATTGCAAAAGGAACATTTTATCATTATTTCAAATCAAAAGAGGAAGTAATGGATGCTATTATTATGCGAATGATAGATGCGGATGTAGCGGCAGCAAAAAAGATCGCTTCAGATCCTAACATCCCTGTACTTGATAAATTATTTCATATTTTAATGACGCAAGCACCAAAAGCTGGAGGAAACAAAGAAAAAATGATTGAGCAATTTCATCAACCAAGTAATGCTGAAATGCATCAGAGAAGTTTAGTTCAGTCTATTGTACATTTAACACCTGTTTTGACGGAGGTGATTAAGCAAGGAATCAATGAAAATGTTTTTGTGACAGATTATCCACAAGAAACCATGGAATTTTTACTTGCTTCTGCACAAGTAATATTCGATGAAGGGTTGTTTCAATGGCAGCCTCATGAAGCGATGCAAAGAGCAAAGGCGTTTATTAATATGATGGAGATGACTCTTGGTGCTAAAAAAGGCAGTTTTGATTACATTTTAGATATTTTAATGGGACAGTCTGAAAATGGCCAATAAGATACACGAGAAAATGTAGGGCAAGTTTCTTCATAAATATTAATATACTTGTCTCTACATTTAGCTTTAGTATTTTATACAAAATTATAGACCGGTAGTCGGTCTAATCCCTTAATGAAAGGTGTATATATTATGCGAAATAATAGCAATATAAAGCCTTTTCCTAAAGCTTTTAATTTAATGGTAATGGGACAGATTATATCAGTATTAGGTTCTTCTTTCTTACGTTTTGCTTTATCTCTCTATGTGTTGGACATAACAGGTCGGGCAGATATATATGCGACTTTGTATGCCGTATCAAATGTACCACTTTTGTTATCACCTCTTGGCGGGGCTATTGCTGACAGATTTAATCGCCGCAACTTAATGGTGATTTTTGATTTTGCAAGCAGTGCCATTGTATTTTGTTTTCTTTTGTTGTTAGCAGCTAGTAATACTTCTGTGATACTGATCAGTGTTGTTATGATTTTACTAGCGATGATTAGCGCCATGTATTCGCCAGCTGTCATGGCAAGTGTTCCTTTGTTAGTTGCGGAAAATAAGCTGGAGCAGGCGAATGGTATCGTGAATGGCGTTCAAGCACTATCAAGCGTAGCAGCTCCTGTTTTAGGCGGAGTATTGTATGGTATTGTAGGTTTAGAAATGCTTGTTGTAATGAGTTGTATCGCTTTTTTCTTAGCCGCAGTATTAGCAATGTTTATTCATATCCCGTTTGTTAAAAGGGAACACGATGGACATATTATATCGACAATCGTAAAAGATTTAAAAATAGGGTGCATCTATGTAGTTAAACAGCCTTTTATTTTGAAATGTATAATCCTTGCAGCTTTCCTCAACTTAATTCTCACACCGTTGTTTGTTGTTGGCGGCCCCATCATTTTACGAGTAGTCATGAAAAGTAGTGACACAATGTATGGTATTGGAATGGGGCTCATAGATTTTGCTACAATTTTAGGGGCATTATCCATCGGTTTTTTTGCAAAAAAGATGCAAATGAAAAAACTGTATCTTTGGTTTCTCATAATGGCCTTATTGATTGTACCAATGGCTTTATCGATTACACCACTTGTACTTAACTTCGGATACTATCCATCATTTATACTCTTTATCTTGTGTGCAATCTTTATTGCGATGGTGATGATTATTGTCTCTATTTTTGTCATTACCGCTGTGCAAAAGAAAACACCCAATGAAAATTTAGGGAAAGTCATGGCGATTATTACGGCGGTTTCACAATGCATGGCACCTGTAGGTCAGGTCATATATGGTGTCATATTTGAAGCTTTTAGTATAAAGGTTTATATTCCTATACTGTTTGTAAGTATTGCGATGATTGTAATGACAGTTGTAGTGAAAATGGTATTAAGAAATGAGGGGGAAATAACATCTCCTAAAGGAACGAAGGATATACAAAGTGGTATTTGAATGGCAATCTTTAGGTTTCGGATATCTATAGAGTTATGAAAAAATAAACGTGTATAAAATCCATTATCTATTTAGCATAAGGATTTTATACACGTCTATAAATGATTATTTATTAGGTTCTACATGCTTGCTTCGCATTGCAAAGTAAATAGGAAGACCTAAAGCGGTTAAGCCGATACCACATAATGCTAGCAACGTTTGTGTGAAAAGAGTATTAATAACGATAAATGATCCACCTAAAATGGAAATTATAGGGATAATAGGGTATAGCGGTACTTTGTAAGGACGCACAAGATCTGGTTCTCTTTTACGTAAAATGAATACTGCTACGAAAGTCATTGTATAGAATATCCATATAACAAACACTAACATATCTGTTAATGTGTTGAATCCACCGATAACCATCATGATAATCGAAACGCATAACATAAAGATTCCAGAATTATAAGGAACGTGGCCATTTTTAGATAATGTTGCAAACCATTTACTAAACGGTAGTTTATTTTCTAATGCCATTGCATAAGGGATACGCATTCCTGTCATGATATATCCATTGATTGTTCCAAATACGGAAATTAAAATACCGATTGTAACTAATTTTCCTCCCATTGCTCCAAATAAAATTGTCGCTACTTGAGATGCAGGTGTATCAGTTCCTGCAAGTGCTGTTGCAGACATTACCATAAGGAAAGCAATATTAATGAGTAAGTAAACAACCATAACAGTAGATAATCCGATTACAATTGCTTTAGGTAAGTCTTTTTTAGGGTTTTTCATTTCCCCAGCGATATTTCCTACATGAATCCATCCATCATAAGCAAACATTGTTGCAAGTAAGCCAGATCCAAGTGCAGAAATAAATGATTTACCTGGTCCTGCTTCAACTGGAAACAGTTGTAGAGTTACGTCGCCTTTATGCAATAATCCAAAAATAATAAGCAATGCTAAAGGAACTAATTTACAAATAGTTGATACCATTTGAATTCCGCCGGCTGCTTTCGCTCCTAAGGAGTTCATAAAGGTTACGAAAGCTGCGGTAATAACAGCAACTCCAATAATCATCAATTTATGTTCATTCGCATTTAATCCAAATAAACTAACTGCTTGTGTTCCGAAAATAATTGCAAGTGCTGCAATATTGGCAGGGAAGTAAATAACAGTTTGTGCCCAGCCTAGTAGGAAAGCAGTTAAGTTTCCATAAGTGCGTTTTAGATATGCCATCATTCCACCTGTTTCAGGAATAGCTGCTGAAAGCTCAGCTGCAGTTAAACCTGAGCAAACAGTTAAGATTCCTCCAATTACCCATGCGAGTAATCCTAAACTTGCTGACCCAGTTACGCCGTATAATGCAGTAGGTTTAAAAAATACACCTGCTCCAATAACAGTACCAATAACAGTGGTTAATGCTGCGAAGAAGCCAATCTCTTTTTTTAGTTGTTCTTGTGACATTATAATCACTCCTGTTTCGCAAAATACATACAATCTCTAATGAATTCATTTTTGTCTCAATTTTAATAGTATACCCTCTCAATTTTTTAATAGTGCTCTATCATTGTAAGATTTAATTTTATTTGTGATATCATTCACAAGTTTATAGAAATATATACATCTTATAAAGGTATTTCCATATTATTCAATGTGAAGATATTCACAAATGTAAATAAAAAAATAAAATTGCGGTTTATTTGAATTCATAAGAGATGTTACTCGTGACAAAGTCTAGCATACTTAAAAAGTGGTTTCAATGCTTCTTTGTAAGAAAAAATTTATTTTAAAATAAAAATAAACATTTTGTGAACTGTTTCACAAAATGTTGACTCATTATTTTCCGGAGTGCTATCTTGTAGGTGTGAACAGGCGATTCAAACAAATGAGGAAATATAAGAACGTTTCATATCTTCCACAAATGTATTTGGATCGTATAAAAATAATGTAATGGTATATATTACATTTTAAAAGTAAAAGGATGTGGCAGCATGAAAATTGGCGTAGTAAAAGAAATTAAAAAAGGTGAAGCTCGTGTAGGGATGACACCAGAAAATGCCCAGAAATTAATTGAAGCTGGACATGAAGTATTAATAGAAAAAGATGCTGGTCTGGGATCAGGTTATACAAATGAAGAATATACAAATGCAGGTGCTACTTTAGTTAATCAAGAGCAAGCCTGGGATGTTGATATGGTAGTAAAAGTAAAAGAACCTTTAGTGGAAGAATATAAATATTTTAAGAAAGACTTAATCGTTTGGGGATTTTTACATTTAGCAGCTTCAAAAGAGTGTGTGGAAGCGATGAGAAAAGCGGGAACAACAGCTATTGCTGGAGAAACAATTAGTGAAAATGGAGTTTTAACATTATTAAAACCGATGAGTGCAATTGCTGGGCGTCGTGCAGTGTTTATGGGAGCTTATTATTTAGAAAAACAACATGAAGGAGAAGGTATTTTATTATCAGGAATAGAAGGTATTCCAGCTGGTAATGTTGTAATTTTAGGCGGAGGTAACGCGGCAATTAATGCTTGTGATATGGCCGTTGGAATCGGTTGCCACGTAACGATTTTAGAGTTAAATCAAACACAAATTGCTTATTTAAAAGAAAAATACGCAAATGATCAAGTTGAAGTTATCGAATCTACTACTGAAAACTTAGAGAAAGCTATTAAAACTGCAGATTTATTTATTTCAACAATTTTAATTCCGGGTGCTAGACCACCAAAAATTGTGAAAGAGTACATGATTCAGTCCATGAAGCCGGGCAGTGTTGTTGTTGATATTTCAATCGATCAGGGTGGAACGATTGAAACGATTGATCACTATACAACACATAATGATCCTGTATTTATTAAGCACGGTGTCATTCATTATGCTGTACCAAATATGCCAGGGGCAACTCCACGTACTTCTACTATGGCATTAGCGAATGGAAATATCGATTATTTATTAGCAATTGCGAACGATGGTTTAGAAGAGACGATTCAAAACAAACCTTCATTAGTACATGGTATCAATATTTATAAAGGAACCATCACTTATGAAAATCTAGGAACAACGTTAGGGTTAGATTATAAACAATTGAAAGAAGTGTTATAATATGATTACTAAAACTTTGCCGCTAAATATTGTTGATATTAAAAATGCCAAACAAGTTCTTGATAGAAACGCTCGTAAAACACCGCTTGTTAAATCCTTTTATTTAACAAGTAAAACAGGCGGGGAAATATATTTAAAATTAGAAAATATGCAATTAACAGGATCATTTAAATTTCGCGGGGCATTCAATAAAATTTCCACTTTAACAGATGAAGAAAAAGCTCGTGGAGTTATTGCTTGTTCTGCTGGTAACCATGCACAAGGTGTTGCGTTATCTTCACATTTACTTGGAATTAAAAGTAAAATTGTGATGCCAACTTCTGCTCCAAAGGCGAAAGTTGAAGCAACGAGAGGATACGGTTCAGAAGTCATTTTATACGGTGATACGTTTGATGATGCAAAAGCAAAATGTGAAGAAATTATAAAAGAAACTGGAGAAACATATTTACATCCATATGATGATGTACAAGTTATGGCAGGTCAGGGAACAATTGGTCTCGACATTCTTGATGATATGTGGGACGTTGATACTGTAATTGTACCAATTGGCGGCGGCGGAATTATTGCTGGAATCGCGGTAGCACTTAAAACTTTTAATCCTTCTATTAATATAATTGGTGTTCAAGCTGATAATGTTCATGGAATGAAAGCTTCGTATGATAAAGGTGAAATTGTAGAGCATTATGAAGCACCAACTATTGCTGATGGTTGCGCAGTAAAAATTCCAGGGACTTTAACTTTTGAAATCGTAGAAGAATTAGTAGATGATATTGTAACTGTATCAGAAGATGAGTTAGAAGTAGCTATGAAAGATTTATTACAACGCGGAAAAGCTGTTGTAGAAGGTGCAGGAGCATTAGCGACAGCTGCTCTTCTTGCTGGTAAAGTTGATTCCTATATAAAAGGGAAAAAAGTAGTAGCGATTATTTCTGGTGGAAACGTTGATTTGACTCGTATTTCTAGCGTATGTGAGCATTTCTTTGCGAATGAAGTAAAGTAATAATCTAAAATTTGTTAAATAAAAAATGAGACTAAGAAATATGTTTATAGAACACGAGAAGAGCTAAGAGAAATCCTCTTAGCTTTTCTTAGTAAAAGGGGGTAAGTCTTATAGTTAATCTATTTAAAAAGAAATCTGTTACCCAATTGTTAAGAGAAAGTCAAAGTAAGACTTTAACGAAAACATTAGGGGCGTTTGATTTAACAATGTTAGGTATTGGTGCGATAATTGGCACAGGAGTTCTTGTGCTCACTGGATTGGTTGCGGCAAGAGATGCTGGGCCAGCAGTGATTTTTTCATTTATGATTGCAGCAATTGTTTGTGGATTTGCAGCTTTATGCTATGCCGAAGTCGCTTCTACACTTCCGGTATCAGGTAGTGTATACACATATTCATATGCAACAATTGGAGAGTTTGTAGCACATTTAATGGGATGGACGTTACTATCCGTATACGTTGTAACAACGGCAGCAGTAGCTGGTGGATGGACGGGGTATTTTCACAACTTAATAAGTGGATTTGGATTAGAGATACCGAAAGCATTATTAACAATTCCATCACAGGGCGGTATTGTGAATTTGCCAGCAGTAATGATTACACTTGCACTAACATGGTTATTATCACGTGGGACGAAAGAAAGTAAACGTGTGAATAATGCAATGGTGTTAATTAAAATTTGTATTGTTGTATTATTTATTGCCGTTGGTGTGTTCTATGTAAAACCAGCAAACTGGATTCCATTTGCACCGTATGGTTTAAGTGGTATTTTTTCAGGGGGAGCTGCTGTATTCTTTGCTTTCTTAGGATTTGATGCGCTAGCAACTTCAGCAGAAGAAGTAAAAAATCCACAGCGCGATCTACCAATCGGTATTATTGTATCATTAGTAATTTGTACAATTATTTATGTCGCAGTATGCCTTGTAATGACTGGAATGGTATCTTATAAAGAATTAGATGTACCAGAAGCAATGGCTTATGTATTAGAAGTTGTGGGACAAGATAAAGTGGCAGGCATAATTGCATTCGGAGCTGTAATTGGAATTATGGCGGTAATCTTCGCTTACATTTATGCAACAACACGCGTATTCTTTGCGATGAGCCGTGATGGTTTATTGCCAGAAGCTTTGGCGAAAATCAATAAAAAAACGGAAGCGCCGTCGTTTTCAACTTGGTTAACTGGAATGGGTAGTGCTTTAATTGCTGGATTTATTGATTTGAAAGAGTTATCGAATTTAGCGAATATTGGGGCACTCTTAACGTTTGCGATGGTGGGGGTATCTGTTATCATTCTTCGTAAAAGGCATCCAGGCTTGCAGCGGGGATTTATGGTACCACTTGTACCGCTTGTACCGATTATTTCAATTGTATGTTGTTTATTTTTAATGGTTAACTTGCCTTTAACAACGTGGTTGTATTTTGGAATTTGGTTAGCAATTGGAGCATTTGTATACTTTGCTTATTCAAAAAAACATAGTCATTTGAGAAAAGAAACTATTTCAGAAGATAAATGTAAAGGAATAAATTGAAGAGAAAAGTTTTTTGTATACTTGCATGTTATTTTATGCCCCAAAATATATTACTATTTTTGAAGAAGTGCAGTTTGTAATCTATTTAATAGTAAAGTCTACTATACGAGAATATGTCATAATAATTTTAATATTTGCCTATCGTTCGAAGCGTCTTCAAAAAAGTCTAATGGAGTTGGCAGTATACATCAATATATATAGTGAAACTTCCATTAATGGGGGGATTCTTCATCTCCCACTGATGGAAAGCCCTCACCAATCGGGCTTTTACGGGCAGTTGACCCCCACCTATCTTCTTCGTTTTTCTCTAAATCTTAAGGTGGGGGTCTTACTGCCCGTTAATGCGGGATAAATTCATTTTGATTTTTTCAGTATATAAGTGCTGCTAGGGAGAAAAAAGTGCCTTGCACTCGTTTTCTCCCTTTGTTTTCAGCATTGCCCGCGGCAGAAAAAGCTACTATGCATGGCCAGATGCTTTTGCCCGTCTAAAAAGAAAGAGGGTTTATATGGCGGTTTTTCAACTTGAATTTATATGTTAATTTTTCAATATACAAGGCGCTGCCATGCAGAATACAACATGATCTGTATTCGCTTTCTCCTTTTGTTTTAAACCTTGGATGTGGAAGAAAAAGGATCTGTCCGCTGCTATGCATGGCTAGATGCTCTCGCCCTCCTAAAAAAAGAGGGTTTTTATGTCGATTTTTTAATTTGTATTTATATAGATAAGAATGACCGGTCTTTCTTTGATTATTAAACTTGTAATAAGGTATAATACAATGTAGTGAATAAATGTGACATCTTCAATTTGTCTTTTTTGTTAACAATATGAAATATAATGAAAAATTGTTGAAGAAACAGCATGTTTTATATTACTATTTTTATGTAGATTCAAAGTTGAAAGAGAGTGGAACAAGTATGGGACGTAAGTGGAACAATATTAAAGACAAAAAAGCGTCAAAGGATGCAAATACGAGTCGTATTTATGCAAAGTTTGGACGTGAAATTTATGTAGCAGCAAAACAAGGGGAACCAGATCCAGAATCTAACCAGACTTTAAGAGTTGTACTTGAACGTGCAAAAACGTACAGCGTACCGAAAACAATTATTGACCGTGCGATTGAAAAAGCAAAAGGCGGTTCAGAGGAAAGCTATGACGAACTTCGTTATGAAGGCTTCGGACCAAATGGATCAATGGTAATCGTAGATACATTAACAAATAACGTGAACCGTACTGCAGCAGATGTACGTGCTGCATTTAGCAAAAATGCTGGTAACATGGGGGTAAACGGATCAGTAGCGTATATGTTTGATGCAACTGCTGTTATTGGTCTTGAAGGTAAGACAGCAGATGAAGCACTTGAAATCTTAATGGAAGCAGATGTAGATGTGCGTGACATCTTGGAAGAAGAGGAAGCAGTTATCGTTTATGCAGAGCCGGATCAATTCCATGCAGTGCAAGAGGCATTTAAAAATGCTGGCATAACTGAATTTACAGTTGCAGAACTAACAATGCTTGCACAAAGCGAAGTAACACTTCCAGAAGATGCACAAGTAAAATTTGAAAAAATGATCGATGCATTAGAAGATTTAGAAGATGTTCAGCAAGTGTACCACAATGTTGATTTAGGTGAATAATAGTAGGAAAGCAGACCTTTGTTTTAGAACAAAGGTCTGCTTTTTTTGATTGTTCATTGAAATTTAAAAGATAAGATTAAAATAGATAAAAAAACGTGGAACAAAGGCTTATAATAAATAAAGATAGATAAAAAGGAGTGAGGTAGTATGAAAAAAGAAATTATCGAACGCTTTACAAGATATGTTAAGGTAGATACACAATCTGATGCAGAAAGTCATACTGTACCATCAACGCCTGGCCAAATTGAATTCGCGAAGCAACTAGTAGAAGAGCTGAAAGCAATTGGATTATCGGAAGTAACGATGGATAAGAATGGCTACGTGATGGCGACGCTTCCTCCAAATACGGACAAGCAGGTTCCTGTAATTGGATTTTTAGCTCATTTGGATACAGCTACGGATTTTACAGGGAAGAATGTTAAGCCGCAAATTCATGAAAATTTTGATGGGAAGGCAATTACGTTAAATAAGGAGCTAGGTGTTGTATTAACACCAGAATTATTTCCAGAGCTCCCATCTTATCAAGGTCATACATTAATTACAACCGATGGAACAACGCTCCTTGGTGCAGATGATAAAGCGGGCATTGCAGAAATTATGACAGCAATGAATTATTTATTACATAACCCACAAATTAAACATGGGAAAATTAGAGTAGCATTTACACCTGATGAAGAAATTGGTCGCGGTCCAGCTCATTTTGATGTAGAAACTTTTGGGGCTTCATTTGCGTATACAATGGATGGAGGTCCGCTAGGTGGATTAGAATATGAAAGCTTTAATGCTGCTGGTGCCAAGCTCACTTTTAAAGGGAATAGTACTCATCCTGGAACAGCTAAAAATAAGATGGTAAATGCCAATAAGCTCGCGGTGGAATTTCACGGGCAACTACCAGTAGAAGAAGCACCGGAATATACAGAGGGATACGAAGGATTCTATCACCTTATTTCTATAAATGGTGATGTGGAGCGAAGTCAATCTACTTACATTATTCGTGATTTTGACCGCGAAAATTTTCATGCTCGAAAAGAGAAAATAACAGCCATTACAAAACAGATGCAAGAGAAGTATGGTACAGAAAATATTATTCTTGAGATGAATGATCAGTATTACAATATGCTTGAAAAAATTGAACCGGTGAAAGAAATTGTTGATATTGCATATGAAGCAATGAAAAATATTGATATCGAACCAAATATTCAACCAATTCGCGGAGGAACTGATGGTTCGCAGTTATCGTATATGGGTTTACCGACACCAAATATTTTTACTGGTGGGGAAAATTACCACGGTAAATTTGAATATGTATCTGTAGATAATATGGAAAAAGCCGTTCAAGTTATTATTGAAATTGCACGATTATTTGAAGAAAAAGCTTAAAAGACAAAACTTAAAAGACAAAACCCCGAATAGTGTTCCTATTCGGGGTTTTTGATTATATAGAATTATTTATATTAATCCGTTTTAATGTTTCGACATATAAGTCGTTGCTATGCAGAATACATTATGACCTGCACTTAGCTTTCTCCCGTTCTTTGAAACCATGGCATGTGGCAGGAAAAGACCCTGACCGCTCCTATGCACGGCCAGATGCTCTCGTCTCTTCCCATAAAAAAAGAAAGGAGTTTTATGTCGTTTTTTTAACTTATATACATATAGTTTCAATAAAAAGTTCTTTGTATTAATTTTTTAGAGTGTAATGAATAAAGAACTCGCCATAAAGTAAGACTTCCATTTTATCTTATCTCTTTTATAGTGTTCATTGTTCCAAAATTAGTAGGTGTAAAAGAAAAAGATTTACGAGGAATATGGATTTCTAACTATTATTTTCTATTTTTTGTTAAAACTTTGCAAATTATTCTTGAAATAATTTTAGTCTATGCATATAATCAATATTGATAATCATTATCATTATTAATGGTTAAGGGGAATTAAAAGATACTATGTTTAATAGGTGAAGTGGAGAATGTGCGTGTCAATATTGGCTAATTGTACTGCAATACATAGATAAGAATACTATTTTATTAGATTGACCAAGTTATAAATTTTTATTTTTGAAAGGAGCACTTTTTAATATGAACAAAAAGTTATTTACACTAGGAATGGTTACAGTATTAAGTTTAGGTCTTGCTGCATGTAATAGTGCAGAAAAAAGCTCAAGTGAGAAGAAAACAGAAAGTGCAGAAACTACAGCAAAGAAAGATGAAAAACAGAAAATCACATACCTTGGTAAAGAATATACAGTACCTGCAAAAGTAACAAAAATTGCAACAGCTAGTTTAGAATCAATGGAAGATGCAGCCATGCTTGGAGTGAAACCAGTAGCTGCAATTACAGTAGGTGGGAAAATACCTGACTATTTAGCTAAAGATTTAAAAGGTGCAGAATCTATTGGTGAAAAAATGCAGCCGAATTTTGAAACACTACTTAAATTAAAGCCAGATGTTATTACATCTAGTTCTAAATTCCCAGCAGAGACAGCGGAAAAATTTACAAAAGTAGCACCAACATTCCCTGTTTCTCATATTTCAACACATTGGGAAGATAACCTAAAATTAATGGGTGAGCTAACTGGTAAAAAAGATAAAGCGGAAAAAATTATAAAAGATTATAAAGCGGATGCTGCGAAAACGAAAGAAAAAGTAGCAGATAAATTAAAAGATAAAAAAGTTGTTGTAATAAGATTGAGAGAAGGAAGCATTAATCTGTATCCAGAAGATGTTTATTTCAATCCAGTAATTTATAAAGATTTAGGCTTAACGGCTCCTGAAGCGATTAAAGCAGTTAAAAAGCAAGAAAAAATTGCTTTAGAAAAGTTTGCAGAAATGAATCCGGATTATATCTTTGTTCAATTTGAAGGAAGCGAAAATAAAGATAATCCGAAAGCGCTAGAAGATTTACAAAGCAATCCAATTTGGCAAAGTATTAACGCTGTAAAAGATAAAAAAGTATTCGTAAACGCTGTTGATCCGATGGCACAAGGCGGTACAGCTTGGAGTAAAACAGCTTTCTTAAAAGCTGCAGAAAAAAACTTATCTAAATAAATAGTAAGGTGCGTTGAATGATATGCGGAAAATGAATGCAGTACCAATGATGATTTTATGTTTGGCACCTGTGTTAATTTTATTAACGATTATGTTATCCATATTGTATGGAGCAAAAAATATTACTTTTGAAACAGCTTGGAATGCGCTATTCCATTTTGATTCAGGAAATGTAAATCATAATATTATTATTACATCTCGTTTACCGAGAGCAATTGGTGCGTTATTAGTAGGAGCATTTTTGGCCATATCAGGAGCACTTATGCAGGGGATGACAAGAAACTATCTTGCATCCCCTTCTATTATGGGTGTGACAGAGGGGTCAGTGTTTGTTATTACGATTTGTATGGTATTTATTCCAGAGATGTCTTCAGTGAATATGATACTATATTCTATCCTTGGTTCGGCATTAGGAGCGGGAATTGTTTTTGGATTTGGTTCATTGCTTCGAAATGGATTATCGCCGGTTCGTTTAGCTATCATAGGAACTGTTATAGGAACATTTTTAAATAGTACGGCAATAGCAATTGCATCTTATTTCCAACTTTCTCAAAATGTTAGTTTTTGGTACAATGCGAAGTTGGACCAAATCGATCCGAAGATATTAAAATTATCTATTCCATTTGGTGTTATTGGTATTGTTTTGGCACTTGTGATTTCAAAATCTATTACAATTCTCTCGTTAGGAGAAGAGGTTTCGATTAATTTGGGCCAACGTACAAAACTTGTGAAAGTTGCTGCAATCCTATCTGTTGTGTGTTTAACAGGTACTGCTGTAGCTGTAGTTGGAAAGGTGGGTTTTGTAGGATTAATCATCCCTCATATTACTCGTTTTTTAATTGGAGTAGACTATAGGTGGATTATACCGTGTACTGGTATAATAGGCGGAGTCTTTCTCGCTTTATGTGATGTATTGAGTAGATTTGTAAATTATCCATTTGAAACACCAATAGGGGTCGTTACTTCATTGATTGGAGTTCCTTTCTTCCTTTATTTAATTCGAACAAGAGGAGGAGAGAAACATGCATAGAGATTCATGGCAGTGTTATATGGTCACATTTAGTGTAATCCTGTTTTTGGTTATAGTTGCCATTTATATTAGTTTAACGAATGGTACATTTGATATGACAGTTATGGATATAATTCGGACGATATTTCGAATAAATCCTGTGCCTGAACATGATTTAGTTATATTTGATTTTAGGCTTCCCAGAATAGTAATTGCGGCATTAGTAGGGTTTGGTCTTGGCGTTGCGGGAGCTGCTATTCAGGGAGTTACACGAAACGGATTGGCAGATCCAGGTATTTTAGGAATTAATGCGGGTGCAGGGGCGGCTATTGTTGTCTTTATGTTTTTCTTTCAAGGACAAATCAAGAGTACAGACTGGTTTTCTATTATGCTTCTGCCGTTATTTGGCTTGGCCGGGGGACTTGGTTCTGCAATCTTAATTTATATGTTTTCTTGGAAAGGCGGAAGATTAGATTCACAGCGCCTATTATTAACAGGAATAGCAATTGGTTACGGTCTTAGTTCTTTCTCTGTATATTTATCTTTGAAAATGAAAGCTACTGATTTTGAAATGGCAGCAGTTTGGGTCTCAGGGAGCATATATAATGCAAATTGGAAATATATTATTGCGATGTTACCATGGTTAATTATTTTAGTGCCTATTATACAAAGGAAAGCATATTTACTTGATATGTTTCAACTAGAAGAGACGAGTATAAAAAGTCTCGGAATTTCAGTCGAAAAAGAGAAATCCATTTTATTATTAAGCGGTATTGGGATAGTGAGTGCTTGCGTTTCTGTTTCTGGAAGTATTGGATTTGTTGGGCTGATGGCACCGCATATTGCAAAACGTCTCGTTGGAATTCATCATAATCAAGTTATTCCGATATGTGGTGTGATTGGTATGTTACTTGTTATTGTTTCTGACTTTATTGCAAAGACTGTTTTCGCACCAATAGAGCTGCCGGTTGGAATTGTCATTTCTATCATTGGTGTACCGTATTTTCTATATTTGTTATTTAAAGCGAAAGCGTAAAAGGAGTGAAGATGAGTGAGTGTTTTAAGCACAGAAAATTTAGAAACGAGCTATGAAAAGCTTACGGTATTTCGTAATTTAAATGTAGAAGTACAAGAAGGAAAAGTGACGACGATTATTGGACCAAATGGATGCGGGAAATCTACGCTACTAAAAACAATGGGGCGAATTTTAAAGCAGAAAAGTGGAAAGGTCTACTTGCAAGGACAAGATTTACATACCATTTCAACAAAACAAATTGCGAAGCAACTTGCGTTATTACCACAAAATCCAATTGCTCCATCAGAATTAAAAGTAGAAGAGCTTATTTCTTACGGACGATATCCGCATCGTAATAATGTGAATAAATTATCATCAAAAGATAAAGAAATGATTGAATGGGCAATGGAAATTACAAATACCACTCCTTTTCGCAACCGTCAAATTGGAAATTTATCAGGAGGACAAAGACAAAAAGTATGGCTAGCAATGGCTTTAGCACAAGAAACAGAAGTTTTACTATTAGATGAACCAACAACTTATCTTGATATGGCTCATCAGCTAGAAGTACTACAAATTGTTGAACGATTGAACCAAGAACATAAATGTACAGTTGTTATGGTTTTACATGATATTAATCATGCAGCACGTTTTTCACATGAAATCATTACGATGAAAGCAGGGGAAATCATTAAGATTGGGAACCCATTAGAAATCATTACAAATGAAGTATTGAAACGTGTGTTTCATATTGATGCAAGGGTAATGATAGATCCTTATAATGGTGCTCCGGTGTGCTTTGGGTATGATAGTGCACTGCAAGAAGAACGTACAGATATTTATAACAAGTTAAGCATGTAGGAGGTTATAATGCAGTCTAGAGTAGATATACAAAATGTTATTATTCCAAATACAGAGCATTGGACAATGTATTCGAAACGAGAAAATCGTCAGTATGAAATTTTTATCGCAAAACCGAAGCAACCAGCACCGCCTTCTGGGTATCCGGTTATTTATGTATTAGATGGAAACGCTTTTTTTCAAACATTTCAAGAAGCTGTGCGAATTCAATCTGTTAGAGCTGAAAAAACAGGGGTTCTACCAGCGATTGTTGTTGGAATAGGCTATCCCATAAAAGAAAGTTTTTCTTCTACATATCGATTTTATGATTTCACTCCTCCGGCATCATCTCTTATTGTGCCGCCAAAACCAGATGGTAAACCGTGGCCGGTAACAGGGGGAGCGAATCACTTTTTAGAGTTTATTCAAGCAGAGCTAAAGCCTGAGCTTACTAAATATTTTCCGATTGATACAAAGAGACAAACATTATTCGGCCATTCGTTAGGTGGGTTATTTGCTTTACATGTCTTATTTACAAACACACATGCATTTCAAACATACTTTATAAGCAGTCCTTCTATTTGGTGGAATAATCAATCCGTTTTAGAAAAAGAATCTAATTTTATAAATGAATTAAATAAAATAGATTCTGAGATTGGTGTATTTCTTACAGTGGGGTCATTAGAAAAAGATCATATGGTTCAAGATGCAAATGCGTTAACTGATCGATTATACAAGATGCAGCATAGCAGATTACGATTCTCGTTTTATGAAGCTGAGGGAGAAAATCATGGATCTGTAGTACCAACTGTTTTAAGCCGGGCGCTACGTTTTATATTTCACCCATAAATAATAGAGATACTGTTTACTATTATATAAGTTAAAAAACGACATAAAACCCCCCTTTCTTTTTAGGAGGGACGAGAGCATCTGGCCGTGCATAGAAGCGGTCAGGGCCTTTTCCTGCCACATACGAGGTTTAAAATAAAGGGAGAAAGCAAGTAGCGGTCATGTTGTATTCTTCATAGCAGCGATTTATAAAGAAAAGCGGAAGCGGCTCGCTCAGAACAAGAGGGGGATGGAGCTTCTGACATAGAGGCGTTTTTTGCCTCGGCGGAAGACGCGAAGCCACCGACTGTTCTAGCCGCTGGAGCTGGATCATAAAGAAAAGCGGAGCCGACTGTTTAGGAGGCAGAGCTAGACAAAGATGTCAAAAAATTAAAATGGATCTATATAGTGTGGTTTTAAATAGTAGGAAAATAAGGTCATAGTGTATACACTATGACCTTATTTTTATGAATTGATTTGTGTTGTTTTTTCTTCTACAATTTGTATTTTACTTGGCCAAAATGCAAATCGTCCAAGTAAAGTGGTGATAGCAGGTACTCCCATGCCGAAAGTGTATTTGATTATTCTTATATTTTATTATATATAACAGAAGGTTAATTTTCAAAAAAAGAATAAAACTTTTAAAATAATGGGGTCTGTATATATGAATGGAGAAAAAATAAGTAAAAAACCAGGAAGGCCAAAAAAGAAAAATGCAGATTCTACAAAAGATAATATTTTACAAAGAGTTGGTTGAATTGT
The DNA here is from genome assembly GCF_900116295.1 of Bacillus sp. 103mf. Taxonomy (GTDB): domain Bacteria; phylum Bacillota; class Bacilli; order Bacillales; family Bacillaceae_G; genus Bacillus_A; species Bacillus_A bruguierae. The sequence continues at coordinate 317,317 of NZ_FPAF01000001.1, read as the reverse complement.
TTTGGATGGGGAGTGCCTTGAAGGAATAATGATTGGAGGATCTTTCCTACCGATGGGGACAGAAAAAACTCTAGGTAATGCGGCCTTGGACTGAAAATATTCTTGTTATCACTTGAATAAAGTAGATGTAAATAACAATAAGAGGTACAGGTGAAGATGGATCAATCAAGATATTCCATTATATGTAATAAACATTACCACAGTGTATATAAAATATTTTTCTTGACTTTTTATACGAATATTAGGAAAATAGTAAAAAAAGAAAGGAGGGGTAACGTTGGAGGAATATGTGCTAGATATATATAATTTTTTGTATACGACTGATTGGGAAGATATCATGTCAATTGTAAGCATTGTATTATGTATTCAATTCCTATTTTTATATGGGAAAATGAATAGTGCTAATTTTTCTTTAACGTCCCCGTCCGACATACAAGGAGAAATATCGCTAAGACAGACAAACTTGAAGCATGTATATTTCCCTATAATTATTATGCTCTTTATTCGTTATATTACTGCTGTTGTAAAGAAAAAAGAAGGAGACGACCACTATCATCTGATTTGTCATCTGAATTTTAAATGAATGATACAAGGAGGAGATTCGTATGTGGATTCGTTTCGTATTAATTGGTTTCTTTTCATTAACAGCAATGTCTCTGATTGGTTTTCAATTAACTGAGATTTTTCAAGCATATAGCGATATGTTTCTTAATAAAAACTAATGTGAGTGTTATAGTTTGAAATTTTTAGTGTGAAACGATACAATCCTTCTTAAGTGGTCAAAGACTTAAGGAGGATTTTTTATCTTTTCATTTAAATATCGCTAAGAACAGCGCTGATGGGAGTTTTATGTTATATAATTATTCAAACATTTGTCACATTTACAATATTGATAATATGTTAAAATAATGAAGCTACTGTATATTTTAAGAAAAATGAGGGAGTGAATAATTTGACTGATCGTTCTGTGAAACAGAAGAGCTATGCTCCTGTTGTAATAACGCTTTCTGTGATCGTCAATGCGATTATTTTATTTTTGTTTTTTGGACCAGTTGGATACAAAGGAGAAGTGCATTTTGATGTAACAATTTTGCCACTTGTCAATGCGATTTGTAATAGTTTTACATTCGTGTTTTTACTAGCAGCGTTGTTCTCAATTATTAAAAAGAATGTAAAGTTACATAGAGGATTTATTCTTGCCGCATTTACAACAACATTGATATTTTGTGTTTCGTATTTAACGTATCATTATTTAGCGCCAGCAACGCATTTTGGTGGAGAAGGAATCATTAAATATGTATATTTCTTTATTTTAATTACGCATATTTTCCTTGCTGCTATTATTGTGCCGCTTGCATTATTTTCTTTAGTATATGGATTTACAAACCAATTGACTCGTCATCGTAAAATTGTACGTTGGACGATGCCAATCTGGTTATATGTAAGTCTTTCTGGAGTTATCGTATACTTAATGATTTCACCTTATTATTAAAAGAGTCTCAGTTTTAGCTGAGATTCTTTTTTGTATAAGCATATTTTTTTATAAAAAACTAAATATATGATATACAAAAGTATAGTTACTTTTATCTAGAAAGGATGAAGTGTATGCAAAATTTTGTGTTTCGTAATCCAACAAAGCTTATTTTTGGAAAAGGACAATTAGAACAATTGAAATTAGAAATACCTCAATACGGGAAAAAGGTGTTACTCGTATATGGCGGTGGAAGTATTAAACAAAATGGAATTTACGATAACGTGATATCTATGTTAAAAGAAATAGATGCAGAAGTTTTTGAGTTAAGTGGAGTGGAACCTAACCCACGTTTATCGACAGTAAACAAAGGGATTCAAATTTGTAAAGAAAATGATATCGAGTTTATTTTAGCTGTGGGCGGTGGAAGTGTAATAGATTGCACAAAAGCTATTGCCGCTGGTAGTAAGTATGATGGAGATGCGTGGGATCTTGTTACGAAAAAAGCTATCGCAAAAGAAGCGTTACCTTTTGGAACAGTGTTAACTCTAGCTGCAACAGGTTCTGAAATGAATGCAGGTTCAGTTATTACAAATTGGGAAACAAATGAGAAATATGGCTGGGGGAGTCCAGTAACATTTCCGCAATTTTCTATTTTAGATCCGAACCACACAATATCTGTACCGCGTAACCAAACAATTTACGGTATTGTTGATATTATGTCGCATGTACTCGAGCAATATTTTCACCAAGGTACAAATACGACATTGCAGGACCGCTACTGTGAATCAATTTTACAAACGGTTATTGAGACAGCTCCGAATTTGCTGCATGATTTAGAAAGTTATGAGCATCGTGAAACGATTTTATATTGCGGTACAATGGCGTTAAATGGTATTTTGGCGATGGGCGTAAGCGGGGACTGGGCAACTCATAACATTGAGCATGCTGTTTCGGCAGTGTATGATATTCCGCATGGCGGTGGCTTAGCAATTTTATTCCCAAATTGGATGAAACATGTTTTACATGAAAATGTAGAGCGTTTTAAACAATTTGCGATTCGAGTATTTCATGTTCAAACAGAAGGGAAAACTGATGTTGACATAGCATTAGAAGGAATTGAAGCATTGCGTCAATTTTGGAAATCTATTGGAGCGCCGGCTCGTTTAGCTGATTACAAAATTGGTGAAGAACAAATTGATATTATGGCAGAAAAGGCAATGGCATATGGTGAGTTTGGACAGTTTAAAAAATTAAATAAACAAGATGTTGTAGCAATTTATCAAGCATCATTATAAAGAAACAAAAACACTTCTTTAATAAAGAGGTGTTTTTTATTTGTTAATATTCTCACCAAACTATATATACAAGTTAAAAAAATGACATCAAAACCCCTTTCTTTTTAGGGGAGGACGAGAGCGTCTGGCCATGCATAGAAGCGGTCAGTGCCTTTTTCTGCCACATGTAAGGTTTAAAACAAAAGGAGAAAGCAAGTGCAGATCATGTTGTATGCCGCATAGCAGCGACTTATAAAGAAAAGCGGAAGCGGCTCGCTCAGAACAAGAGGGGGATGGAGCTAGACAAAGATGTTGAAAAATTAAAATGGATTTATATAGCAACTGTTAATGGAGTATTTATTGTAAAGTGAAGTGATAAAAGGGCACACGATGAATTTACAAGCCTCTTAAAAACATTCGTAAGCAAACTCATTAAACAATTAGATGAAGATGGATGATGATTTAGAATGGATATATTGTTCGTCCTGTTAAAATATTATATGCGGTGCAAAACTGAGTTTGGATATATTCAGTATTCATTGTGTCCGTTTCTTCATTTGTAAGTAGTATATGAAATGAGCGGAGTAAACAATTTAGTGCAAAGTATACCTCTTCCTGGGAGCGATCTATTTCATTTGTTGCTGTTGCTAAAATTAAATCTTCTATTAATGAACGAAAATCAATAGTAGCTTGTCCAACTTTCATAGTATCATCTCCATTTTTGTTTTTACTATGTATATGAAGTGGTTGGACAAAACATGCAAAATAGATTATATTTTTTAACAAATATATTTGTAATTTCAATTACCGTAATAAGATAACTTGCATTTTGGCTATTAAAATTGGTAAGATTGGGTATAATAATCAGATGTATAATGTTACATAAAGAGAGTTGAAGTGTATGGGAGCAGAAAAACAGGACAAAGTTGTTGTTATTATTGGACCAACTGCAGTTGGAAAGACAAAGCTTAGCATTGAATTGGCAAAAGCGTTAAATGGGGAAATTATAAGTGGCGATTCAATGCAAATCTATCGTAATATGGATATAGGTACGGCGAAAGTTACGGAAGAAGAGATGGACGGAATTCCGCATTATATGATTGATATAAAAAATCCAGAAGATTCCTTTTCTGTTGCTGAGTTTCAAGAACTTGTACGCGGTCATATAGAAGATATTACAAATCGTGGTAAACTACCTATAATTGTTGGTGGAACAGGTTTATATGTACAATCCGTGTTATATGATTACCAGTTTTCTGATGAGCCGGGAGATCATGCGTACCGTAAACAGTTAGAACAATTAGCAGAGGAACATGGTGTAGAGTATATACATGGGAAGCTGGGAGAGGTTGATCCAATAAGCGCAAAGCGTATTCATCCAAACAATGTAAGACGTGTCATTCGTGCTTTAGAAATTTTTCATACAACAGGGCAAAAAATGAGTGATCAATTAGAACAACAAGAAAATGAATTGTTATATGACGTTGCTTTAATTGGTCTAACAATGGATCGAGATTTATTATATAGTCGCATTGATTTACGTGTAGACATTATGATGGAGCAAGGTTTATTAGATGAAGTTAAGCGCTTGTATGAAGAAAAAATTCGAGATTGTCAATCTATTCAAGCGATTGGTTATAAAGAACTGTATGAATATTTTGATGGGAAAACGTCGTTAGAAGAAGCGGTAATCGCTTTAAAAACGAATTCTCGCCGCTACGCAAAACGACAATTAACTTGGTTCCGTAATAAAATGGATGTTGAGTGGTTTGATGTTACAAGTGGTGAAAAATTTCGAGAAATTTTACAGTACACAGAAGGAAAGCTACAACTTAAGTCGAATAATAAGTAGTAGAGAAAAAGAGGAGGATTCGACATGAAGCAATCAATCAATATTCAAGATCAATTTTTAAACCAACTCCGTAAAGAGAATACGTTTGTCACGCTGTACTTATTAAATGGCTTCCAACTTCGTGGTTTAATTAAAGGTTTTGATAATTTCACTGTATTGTTGGAAACAGAAGGTAAGCAACAGCTTATTTATAAACATGCGATTTCTACATTTGTTCCACAAAAGAACGTTTCAATCGAATTAGAATAGTAAAGAATTGTACATAGCAAAAAGAGCGAATCATTCGCTCTTTTTTATTTGCGTGCCCAGCTAAGTCTGGGCACTTCTTACTGGTGGAAATCCCTTTAAAAATAAAGAAAACGCCTATTACGAGGCGTTTTCTTTTTGCTTTGCATAGTTATAATATCTTTTTAATGAAATCTTTGACTTGAAACCAATACGTTTTATAATTTCCTGTTCAGGAATGTGGTGTTGAATGAGTCGTAAAATAAATGTATTGCGTAAATGCTGACCAGAGATACCTTTGCGCAGTCCTGCGCGTGCTACTTCAAGTCGAATCATTTTTTGTACGGAAATTTCTGTTAATGCTTTTGGAGCGTCATTTTCATATACCCAACGGAATGTATTTCGATTAAAATCAAAGGCTACAAATAATGGATCCGAGCTATGGTATTTTGGGCGTACTGGCTCGGGAATTTTTTTATAGTAATGATATAGCTTTTTTTTATCTTCTTCAGTTAATGAAATGACTCGTTCTATTCCAGATACGGCGGGAATAGATAATGTATTATTTTCAAAATGGACATGCTGCATATTCAATGAGACGAGTTCTTGTAACGATAAACCGTAATCGAGCAGAAGCATAATAATGCATACGTTTCGATCCATGAGTAATGGACGTACAGGTCGTTGTTTATCTGACAGTCCTTCTAAAGAAGTTAAAATATATTTTAAACGCTGTTCTTCTTGTGGCGAAATGAAATCTTCATCTCGCAATGTACGATCTGGCTGTATAATAAGTTCCATGTCTTTTAGTGGGCTAGGCAAGTTTAAAAAATGATACAGTCGATTTAACACAATGAAAACACGGTGCATTGTTTTTTCGGAGTAATGACGTTTTATTTTTAAGTCCGAAAAATAATCTTCATAGTCTTTTGGACAAAGAGTCTCCCATATATTATTAGAAGAAACTTTTTTGTTTTTTTGTAACCAATGAACAAAATCCTCGATGTCGTAGACGTATCTTTTAATAGTTGAAGGTTTTCGTCCCTTGTTTAATAAATAAGCAGAGAAAGCTTGTACTGTATCATTAATTTCTTTTGTTGACATAGTCCCACCTCCCTAGTTTTCTTATATTATAACAAAAATTTTCAGAAAATGTTTATTTCTTGGGAAAGCGCAAATGTTGACAATATTCGTCAGTGAAATGATAAAAATGAGGTGATTGTATGGAACAGTCGATGCGAAAGAAGAATAATAACCAAATTAACATTGTGCTGAATCACCGAAAGAAGGTTTCTGTTTCTTCTACAGAACAAAAGCAAAATCTTTCAACTGAAACTGTTACAAAACATGAAATGTTGCAGCGAATTGAAGAAGAAATGAGCAAGCTTGTTGGAATGCAGGAAATCAAAAAAATTATAAAAGAAATTTATGCATGGATTTATGTAAATAAAAAGCGGCAAGAAATGGGTTTGAAATCAGAGAAACAAGTTCTTCATATGTTGTTTAAAGGTAATCCAGGAACGGGGAAAACAACTGTTGCTAGGATGATTGGAAAATTATTATTTGAGATGAATGTGTTGTCAAAAGGGCATTTAGTTGAAGCGGAACGAGCGGACTTAGTCGGTGAATATATTGGGCATACTGCACAAAAAACGCGTGACCTCATTCGAAAAGCAATGGGGGGGATTTTGTTTATTGATGAAGCCTATTCGCTTGCGCGTGGTGGTGAAAAAGATTTTGGAAAAGAGGCAATTGATACGCTCGTTAAACATATGGAAGATAAGCAACATGCTTTTGTGCTCATTTTAGCAGGGTATTCACGTGAGATGAACCATTTTCTATCACTAAACCCTGGTTTGCAATCTCGTTTTCCTTTCATTATTGAGTTTTCGGATTACACCGTCAATCAACTATTAGAGATAGGGAAACGGATGTACGATGAACGGGAGTATCAATTATCAAAAGAGGCAGAGTGGAATCTTCGCGATCATTTAAATGCAGTAAAATATTCATCTCAGGTTACCTCTTTTAGCAATGGGCGTTACGTTCGTAATATTGTGGAAAAGTCTATTCGTACACAAGCGATGAGGTTGCTTCAGGAAGAAACGTACGATAAATATGATTTAATAACAATTTCTAGTAGTGATTTAACACTTGAAGAAGAAACGCACAGTTCATAAATTGTTTATAATAAAACACGAAGCGTAATGCTTCGTGTTTTATTTCGTATTCTTTGTTTTTGCGCGTTGTTCTAATTGGCTTTTTGGACTTTGATCTGCTACATCTGAAGCAAGTCCTTGTGGATTAACGCTGCTGTTTTGTCCACGATTACGTTTGTTATTTCCTTTTGCCATTTTACCTCACCCCTGTTCTTCTTTTGCTTTTTGTTGATATTCCTTGTGATAGCGCTCCATTTTTTTGCTTTTTTCGTATGCGGAATTTACATCATGTCCAAATTGATCTACGGAACTTCTTTGCGCCCCTTTATTCACGTGCTTTGTCATTTGTCTCACCTCTCTTTATGGAATAGTATTTACGGATATGTGCAAAAAACATGCAATAAAATAATACTTTCATGAGTGGTATTTTTCGTTACTAATGATGATAAGGAGGATTAAGCGGAATGTTTTTTTGATTAGGATAGGGGAAAGTAGAAAAACCCTTTACAAAAAAAGTAAAGGGTTCATTTGTTTATCGATCACTGAAATGTTCAATCTTTTCTACACTACGATGTGGCAAATGCCATTTGTAATAGATAGAAATCATACGGAAACATACGATAAGAACGAATAAAATATACAATGCTGAGTCACTCGTAACAATTTTAGCACCAATTAACAATCCGGCCAAAATTGTCCAAAGTGCATAAATCTCTGATTGTAGTACAAGTGGTTTTCGGCGTGCTAATAAATCACGGATAATACCACCCCCGATTCCTGTTAACACAGATGCTACAATCGTTGCGCTAATTGGCAAGTTTAGTTTTTGTGCATATAGTGCACCTTGAATTGCAAAAGCAGATAAACCAATTGCATCGGTGATATTTTCCCAGCGCTTCCAATGTTTGATAAGTTTATTTGGAAATAAGAAGATAATAGTTATTGATAATAGTGCAATTTGAAATAGCATATCTTGTTGCCAAAACGAAACAATTGGATAACCGATTAATAAATTGCGCATTGCGCCTCCTCCGAAGGCGGTTGCCATCCCTAAAATATAAACCCCAAAAATATCATATTCTTCTTCCATCGCGATGATTGCTCCGCTTAAAGCAAAGGCAATTGTACCAATGATGCTAAATAAATCCCATGCCATGAAATTCTCCCCCACTAACTAGATGAAATGTTTTTACTCTGCTATTATATTAGAAGGTTTAATTTTCGAAAAGGATGAGTGAAGATATTTGTTAGAAAAAAAAGAAAAAGTGATACTAGTTGGCTGTCAATTACCCCAAGATGATGACGAACGTTTTGAACATTCAATGGAAGAGCTAGCTTCATTAGCAAAAACAGCACAAGCAGAAGTGTTAGTTATGGCGGTGCAAAAGCGTTCTAAGTTCCATCCAGCAACGTATATCGGGAAGGGGAAGTTAGAAGAGCTTACTTTGCTTGCAGAAGAACTAGAACCAGATGTTATTATTTTTAATAATGAATTAACACCGAGCCAAATTCGAAATTTATCAGCACAGTTAGATGCGAGAGTTATTGATCGTACACAACTGATATTAGATATTTTTGCTCAGCGCGCGAAGTCGAGAGAAGGGAAATTGCAAGTGGAACTTGCGCAGCTTCAATATGCGTTGCCGCGTCTTGTAGGACAAGGGCAAGCGTTATCTCGTCTTGGTGGTGGTATTGGAACAAGAGGTCCGGGGGAAACGAAGTTAGAAACGGATCGTCGTCATATTCGTTCTCGCATTGATGAAATTAAACGGCAACTCTCTGGTGTAGTAGAGCATCGCAAAAGATACCGTGAACGACGTAAGGAAAATCAGGTTTTTCAAGTTTCTTTAGTTGGATACACGAATGCTGGAAAATCTACGCTGTTTAACAGATTAACAGCGGCTGATACATTTGAGGAAGACTTACTGTTTGCAACTCTTGATCCGACGACACGTAAAATGCAGTTGCCATGTGGATATACAGTGTTATTAACAGATACAGTTGGGTTTATTCAAGATTTACCGACATCGTTAGTTGCAGCATTTCGTTCCACGTTAGAAGAAGTAAATGAAGCGGACGTTATTTTGCATGTTATCGATTCAGCTGATCCAAATTATATTGGGCATGAAGAAACGGTGAAAAAATTATTGCAAGATCTTGAATTTGATCACATTCCAATTATTACTGTGTACAATAAAAAAGATAAGTTACATCCAAACTTCATTCCGTTCCCGAAGAATGATTTTATTATGACAAGTGCTTTTCAAGCGGTGGATTTAGAAAAATTAAAAGAAGTTGTAGAAATAGAAATGATGAAGCGAATGGATTCGTATGAATTAATGATTCCGGTGCATGAAGGCAGATTGTTGACGCTTTTAAAAACAGAAACAGTATTAAAAGCAATGACGTTTCGAGAAGAGAAGCAAGCATACGAATGTACAGGGTATATTTTTGCTCATTCTCCGCTAAACGGACAAATCCATAAATATTCAACGAGAAAAGGAGAAGAGAAAGAAGATGTTTAATCGATTGAAGAATGGGGAAAAGATTGCCCCGATTGTAAAAGAAGTAGAAATGCAAGTTGCGGGAATACATAAATATATTGATGGAGTAATTGAAAGTAATCAATTTCGTGTGTTAGAAAGTTTTCGTAATCATAAAATTAGTGACGTGCATTTTATTCCAACAACAGGATATGGCTATGATGATATCGGCCGTGATACGTTAGAAAAAGTGTATGCTGATGTATTTGGGGCAGAAGCAGGTCTCGTGCGTCCGCAAATTATTTCTGGAACTCATGCAATCTCTACAGCGTTGTTTGGAATTTTACGCCCTGGTGATGAATTGTTATATATAACTGGGAAGCCATATGATACGTTAGAAGAAATTGTTGGTGTTCGCGGAAAAGGTGTTGGCTCATTTAAAGAGTATAATATCGGTTACCAGGCAGTTGCTTTAACAGAAGAGGGACGTGTTGATTTTGCTGCAGTGCAAGCGGCAATCCATGAAAATACAAAAATGATTGGGATTCAACGTTCAAAGGGCTATGCAACTCGCCCGTCATTTACAATTGCCGAAATTAAAGAAATGATTGCATTTGTAAAAGAAATTAAACCGGATGTTGTTGTGTTTGTAGACAACTGCTACGGAGAATTTGTAGAAGAGCTAGAACCGTGTCATGTCGATGCAGATTTAATGGCAGGTTCACTTATTAAAAATCCGGGTGGCGGCATTGTGAAAACGGGCGGCTATATTGTTGGAAAAGAGCAATATGTAGAAGCGTGTGCATATCGTTTAACGTCCCCAGGTATTGGAGCAGAAGCTGGTGCATCTTTATATAGTTTACAAGAGATGTATCAAGGGTTTTTCTTAGCGCCACATGTTGCTGGTCAAGCACTAAAAGGTGCGATTTTTACAGCGGCCTTTTTAGAAAGGCTTGGTATGAATACATCGCCAACTTGGGATGCGCCGCGAACAGATTTAATACAATCTGTTCAATTTGATGATAAAGAACGTATGATTGCATTTTGCCAAGCGATTCAATATGCATCACCGATTAATGCGCATTTTACACCATATCCAAATTACATGCCGGGGTATGAAGACGATGTGATTATGGCTGCAGGTACATTTATTCAAGGTGCGAGTATTGAATTATCAGCAGATGGTCCAATTCGTCCGCCTTATGTTGCTTATGTACAGGGGGGCTTAACATATTCGCATGTGAAGATTGCGATTTGTTCTGCTATTGATACGCTTATTGAAAAAAATCTATTAGTAATTTCTTAAATAAAGGCTGCCAATTTTGGCGGCTTTTTTGTATATAAGTAATGAATTGAGCCATTTTAATAAGAGTGAAAAAATTTTTCGGAAAAACCATGTAAGAAAAGCTAACATCTGTTGACATGATACATAACATGGTATAGAATGAGAATCAAGTTAAGGCGAAGGGGGAACTGAAGTGACGCAAAATGATCGACGTTCTGCTCCGCTGTTTCCAATAAGTATAGTTATGGATTTAACACAATTATCTGCACGTCAAATTCGTTACTATGAAGAACATAAATTGATTTCCCCAACCCGTACAAAAGGAAATCGTAGATTATTTTCATTTAACGATGTAGATAAATTGTTAGAGATTAAAGATTTGTTAGATCAAGGTTTAAACATGGCTGGTATTAAGCAAGTACTACTAATGAAGGAAAATCAATCAGAGGCGAAACAAGTAAGAGAAGAAGTGAAGGAAATTTCGAAATCTGAGCTTCGTAAAATTCTTCGAGATGAACTGCAACATACAGGCAGATTTAATCGAACGTCTTTACGACAAGGTGATATTTCAAGGTTTTTTCATTAATGATTGATAATTTTGAGAATGTTTAGAGGGACTAAGGAGGAATTGAACATGGCAAAGTACACAAAAGAAGATATTTTCCGTTTAGCGAAAGAAGAGAATGTAAAGTATATCCGTCTGCAATTTACGGATCTTTTAGGAAGTATTAAAAACGTAGAAATTCCAGTTAGTCAGTTAACAAAAGCTCTAGATAACAAAATGATGTTTGACGGATCTTCTATTGAAGGATTTGTTCGCATTGAAGAATCTGACATGTACTTATATCCAGACTTAGATACATGGGTAGTCTTCCCGTGGACTGCTGAAAAAGGGAAAGTAGCGAGATTAATTTGTGATATTTATAATGCAGACGGTACACCGTTTGAAGGTGATCCACGTAACAACTTAAAACGCATGTTAAAAGAAATGGAAGAACTAGGCTTCACTGATTTCAATCTTGGGCCAGAGCCGGAGTTTTTCTTATTTAAAGTTGATGAAAAAGGAAATCCAACATTAGAATTAAATGATAATGGTGGATATTTCGACCTTGCTCCGATGGATTTAGGGGAAAACTGCCGTCGTGATATCGTTCTTGAACTTGAAGAAATGGGCTTTGAAATTGAAGCATCTCACCATGAAGTTGCACCAGGGCAACATGAAATTGACTTCAAATATGCAAGTGCAATTAAGGCATGCGACGATATTCAAACGTTTAAACTTGTTGTAAAAACAATCGCGCGTAAACACGGTTTACACGCAACATTTATGCCAAAACCACTATTTGGTGTAAACGGTTCTGGTATGCACTGTAACTTATCACTATTCAAAAATGGTGAGAACGTATTCTACGATCAAAATGGTGATTTACAATTAAGTGACGATGCTCGCCACTTCATCGCAGGTATTTTAAAACATGCACCAAGCTTTACAGCTGTAACAAATCCAACTGTAAACTCTTATAAACGTTTAGTACCTGGATATGAAGCACCTTGTTACGTAGCGTGGTCTGCACAAAACCGTAGCCCGTTAATCCGTATCCCTGCATCTCGCGGTGTAAGTACGCGTGTAGAAGTACGTAGCGTAGACCCAGCTGCAAACCCATATTTAGCAATGGCTGTATTACTAGCAGCAGGTCTTGATGGGATTAAAAATAAACTAGCGGTACCACCTGCGGTAGATCGTAACATTTATGTAATGACTCCAGAAGAACGCGAAAAAGCAGGCATTATTGATTTGCCAGCTACATTAGCACAAGCATTAAATGAACTAAAATCAAGCGAAATCATTTGCGGTGCGTTAGGAGAACACTTACTTGAGCACTTTATTGAAGCGAAAGAAATTGAGTGGGATATGTTCCGTACGCAAGTTCACCAATGGGAACGCGATCAATATATGACTCTTTACTAAGAGTTGGAAGCCTTGATACTACTTGTATCGGGGCTTTTTTCTTTTTGTGGCTAAATCAATGTTAAAAGTATGAAAAGAAAAACAGCCACAAAAAATCGAAAAAATTTTTTAACCCAAAACATCATTCATATAGGCTTCAAATTCTGCGATGGAATCTTTATTAATCTTGTCACTAATATGTGAATAAACGTTCGAAGTGATTTCGATATTTTTATGTCCCAAACGATCTTGAATGTATTTCATACTTGCACCAGATTCTAATAGAAGAACCGCATGTGTATGTCGAAGCGAATGAATTTCTAATTTTGGTAAATCTGCTTTCTTAAGGATTCGAGAAAAAGCGTTGAATAAAGTTGATTTCGGTAAAAAACTACCGTCTACTTTAGTGAATACTAAATCTAATTCATGTTTATACGCTTCTTGTAAAACAAGTTTGTTTTCGTTTTGCCATTTCTTATGATTAAGTAAGTCGTTAACTAATAGTTTAGGTATTAAAATGGTACGGCGAGAAGTAAAGGTTTTTGTATCTCCAAAAAGGTTCTCACCTTTTTTGGCTGAAAAATCTAATGTTTTAGTGATGTTGATTGTTTGTTCTTTGAAATCAATATCACTCCATTGTAATGCTGCAGCTTCACCTTTTCGCATGCCTGTATTGATTAGAGTTTTGAAAAAGATATAATAGATATAGTTATATTGATAAGTATTTTTTAGAAAAAGAGGGATGTCTTCAGTTCGCATATACTTGAGACATTCTTTTTCTTTATTGTTTTTATTAGAAATTACTATGTCTTCACAAGGGTTGTATTCAATTTTTTTTAAACTAACAGCTTTTTTCATAGCGTTATGCATTGTACCATGGATAATTTCTATTGTGCGTTTACTATATCCTTTATCAGTCAAGTGATTGATGAAATTTTGATACATCATAGGTTTAATCTCTTTTAAGTTGATGTTCTTGAAATAAGGAATTAAATGTTTTGCAATATTACGCTCATGTAGAATAAAAGTGTTTTTTCTAACTGTATTTTCTTTAAATAATTTTAACCAGTCACGAAGGTAATACTTTAATGATGTAAGGGTGCTTTCAACTTCTAAACCATTCAATATTTTTTTCTTCTTCAGCCGCAGCGATTTGGGCTTCTTTTTTTGTTTTGAATCCACGTTTAGTTTTTTCTTTAAACTCTTGAGTATAAGGGTCTTTGAATTTAATACGATATTGCCAGCCGTTACTTACTTTTCGAAAACTAGCCATTTTATTTCCTCTCCTTCAATAAAATGTATAAAACTCTAAGAGTTCCACTGGGATATTATTTTTATATGCTATACATGCTTTTGTATCTCCAAGATTAATGGTTGTATCATCAATTAACAAAAGCGCAGCAAAAGTATTTGCTTCTATCTCTAATTTATCAACAGAAAAAAATGTGTTCTTACGCAGAAAAGGTGTATTTGCATGAGTGTGTAGGATTGCATGTCCTAATTCATGAGCACAAACCGTTCTTTGCATGGATGGAGATAAATTATTATTAATAACAATAAAACGATTTCTTTTTTCATATTTGTAAAATCCGTTTATTTCCTCGTGTAGATCCCAGTTTAGTATATTAATCTTTAAGTAATCTGCAAGCTCATAGGGGTTATTCGTGTTGTATTTTTTGCAAAGTTGTTTGACTAGATCTCTTATGACGAATTTCAATGTTTTCCCTCCTAAGCTCGCATCAGTTATTGTTAGTATTACGATATTTCTTAGGAACGTATTTTTTATTGATTACTTTAGTTTGTTTCACGATGTATTCCATTGCGTCCAATAACGATTCTACAGCTTCCGGACTCATAGGTTCGCCAGAGAACATTAAACCATCTTCACCTTGAAGATCTCTTTTTATTTCTTCCATTCTCTTTGCTATGTCTTTTTCATCTTTTGAAGTAAGGTTACTTGTTTGAGTAGCTCCATCTTCAGTAAGTAATAAATTAATATCAATATCTAAAGCGGAAGCGATTGTTCTTAATGTGTCTAAACTAGGATTGTATCTTCCACTTTCAAGATCGCCTAAATACGAGCGTGAAATATTAGCTTTTTCTGCTAAGGCTTTTTGTGTCATTTTCTTTTCTTTCCTATATTTTTTTATGTTTATTGATATGCTCATAAGGCATGTTTCCCTCCTAAAATGTCGGTATTATCGACCTTTATGAAAAGTTTAATGCAAAAATGACGGAAAAACAATATAAAATCTATTTACAATATGACGGAAATACCGTACAATAATTTTTGTAAGGCGGTGATTAACTGATGGAACACCATGAAACACTGGGGATGATAGTCAAAAAAAGTCGTCAAAATAAAAAGTTGCGACAAATTGAAGTATCAAAATCAGCTTCTATATCTAGGAATTACCTTTCCGATATTGAAAATGACAGGTATACTCCTAGTTTGAAAACTTTTATAAGGTTAGCTTCTGTTTTGGAGTTAGACCTTAATTTATTGACAAAAATGACGGAAATACAAGTTAAATATAGTGGGGAGGAGTCGAAATGTACGACCAACTAGCTGTAGTGGAAGAGAAGTTTTCATTAGGAGTTATAAATCAGGGTGGAAAATTGTTAGTTGATAGTAGAGAAGTTGCAAATATGATAGGTAAACGTCACACGGATTTATTAAGAAGTATTGAAAATTATATAAAAATTTTAGAAAACGCAAAAATGCGTTCTCAGAATTTTTTTGTAGAGGACAATTATACCACTGAGGGTAATAACAAAGCTTACAAAAAGTATCTCTTAACTCGTAAGGGTTGTGACTTGGTAGCAAATAAATTAACCGGTGAAAAGGGAGTACTTTTTACTGCTACATATGTTATGCAATTTGAAAAAATGAAAAGGCAAATACAAGGGGAGCAAGAAATGCTAGGAAACACTTACAGTCAAATTAAACTGCTAGCAACAGGGACACTGGATTTAAACAACAGAGTTACATCCTTAGAAGAAAAAATTGAAACGCAATTAACTATTGATTACGGTCAGCAACGTATTCTGGAGAAGAGTAAAGCCAAAAGAATCTACTTCTTATGGGAAAACGAGCATGTAGATAGAGAAATACATGATTCTACTCGCAAGCTATTCGGATTATTGGGGCGTAATTTGAAAGATACATTCAATGTTAATAGTTATCGTGACATTTTGAAGAAGGATTTTGAGGAAGCTTTGAACTTTATAAATGGCTGGAGACCAATAGTTTGAAACTCGGGGGGAAATGAGTATGTTAAATGTTCAAATAGACGAGGATGTTGTGAAGAAATTATGTGTGGAAGAAATTCAAAAGAAGGTTAAAAAATATGATGCTGAATTAACATTTTGAGATACCAAAGAACTTAAAAAGCGTGTATGTATGTCGTGGAATACAATTCAAGATCAGTTTTTCTTTGATCCGCGGTTCCCAAAATTTAAAGTGGATAAGAAATGGTATTTTCCAGCAAAACAGGTTCAAGCGTTTTTAATAGAGTGGGCAGAAGAAAGGATGGATTAATTATGTTAATAATCGATTACAACAATGTAAAAGTATCTGATTATCTTAGATTACTAGCTCATTATACGTTACCAAATAAAAAGCAACGTCGTTTAATTGAGAACAGATTTATATGTTTAAACGCTCTGATTAAAAAAAAGGAAGGTGAATCTAATGGAAATTGAAAGCTTAGTTTTATCAGAAGATGTAGAGTTAGCAAAATCATTGCGTAACAAGAAGGAGAACTACATAAAGAATCAATTCTTGTTAACTTGCATTGCTAGGCAGAAAAATACAGAAGGTAAAACAAAAGAATTCTATCAAGCTTATAAAGAGTATGAGGAATGGGGAGAAAAAGTTAAAGAATGTAATGAGCAACTAGCAAAGCTGTTCTTCAAAAAGGAAGAGCGTGACCGTGTAGAAATGGTAGCAAATAGAATGCGTGAGGTCGATATACCGGACCATATCATTGAGTACGTGTTAAATGAATAAAAAGAAACCCACGGCAATGGGTTCCTAAAATAAATAGAACTGCATTTATTATAGCAAGTAATTAAAGGTTTGAAAACGTGAGAGGTAGATATTATGGGGATTTTTCGAGTTAAAAAGGATAATAATTATTCTGTCATAAATAATACCAGTTTAAAAGATGAAAGGCTTTCTTGGAAAGCAAAAGGTATTTTGGCATATATTCTTACTCTTCCAGATGATTGGGTGTTTTATAGAGAAGAATTAGCTAGCCATGCGAAAGATGGTATTAACAGTTTGAGAGCTGGGATGCAGGAATTAAAAGAACATGGATATGTTAAACGATTCCCTATAAGGAATGAAAAAAACAAAATTATTAGATGGGAGACTGTTATTTACGAAATCCCAGTGGATGATTTTCCACCGGCTGAAAAGCCACCGGTGGAAAATCGCCAGCTACTAAATACTAATATACAAAGTACTAAAGAACTAAGTACTGATATACAAAATACTAATCATCATGTTGATAATGACATCACAACTCAAAAATTAATTGATGAAGAATTTAAAATAAGTTACAACTTTTTGCTAGGAAAAGGAATCCCTTTAAGTGAAATTGCGATTACAGAATTAGGAGAGTTTTGTAACACTTTAGGAAGCGAACTAATTGTACATGCAGTAAACAAAGCTCTCGATGAAAATGCACCAAAGTGGAGATATATACGTTCCATTCTTAGTAACTGGGAAAAGCAAAAAGTAAAAACATTAAATGATGTTGCTTCATTAGATGCACAGTTTGAGCTTAGTAAGAATAGAAAGAAATCTGGTACAGGATACACACAACGAAATGAAATGGTACCAGAATGGCTACATCAACAAGAAAATGAAGATTCAAGAGAACAGCATCAACAAAATACTCATTCAAATATAGATGAAGAGCGTAAAAGATTAGAAGCTGTATTGCAAAAATATAAATCCTAGGAGATGTTTACATGTTTGATCTATTTAAGGTAGGAGATTGGTGTGACATTTGCGGAGATAAAATAGAAAGTTTCGAAATGCGTTCCATGTATATTGAAGGATGCGAAAAAAACTTTGTCAAAAATGCCGTGATGAAATGGATAAAAGTGTAAAGGTTGTATATTTTTGTGTAATTTAGGGTGTTATAAAAAAGCTGATTGAGCTGTTTGGAAGAAATAAAGTACAGCAATTCAATTTAACTGCAGCCGAACAGTTTGTAAAAGAGAATGACATTTCTATGAAAATAGAAAAACGTGGCGGTAGATTCCACCAAGAACGATTAGGAGAATTTAGTGTATTCTCTACAGCAGAATTAATAACAGTAATTACATTCTTAAAACGAAAGGTTAGTAGCCATTTATGGATGAACGCAGTAATTGGAGCAATCTTAAATCAGCAAATAACAATTACATTATCCCTAGAAGGTAATAGCCATGACTGAACAAATTACGATGGAAGACATGATTTTTGAGCAATTAGATACGTATTTAGTAGACATTGTTACAAATTACGGTTTTAAATTAGAGTTTTGTAAAGCTGAAAATGAAAAAGAAGCACGGCTCTTAATACGTGAGAAATATCGTAAACATTATGATTTTCGAATTCGTAGTGTAGAGGTTTCTAATAGATCTTTAGAAGAAATTGAAGCGTTAGATTAAGAAGGAGAAAAGAAAATGGATTTACAAATAGGTAAAGGTTTTACAAAAGTCTCAATCGGGTATTGAGTTGTTTGTGAGATGGAGAATAGGCCACAAATTACACAAGTTGAAAAAAACATTAAAGATACGCTCAATAATAAAGTAGACTTATGGGTCCGTTGGCATAGCGAAGACTCAATTAATGGTGAATATGGTTACAAAAGTTCGTGGTATTGGACAAAAACAGAATACAAATAGAAAAAAGTAGGTGAATCATCAGTTGTTTAATTGGCTAAAAGATTATCAAAAATTAGAAGAAGAAATTGCGTATTTAGAATACAACTTAGACAAAACAAAAGCTGAATTAAAACGCTGGATCAGTGGTGATTTGCAAGATGTTCGTTTAACTGCTGATTCGGATGGGGCGAAAGTTGAAGGACATCTTGAAGCAATTGAATATGAATTAGCTCATAAGATGAATGAAATGTATGATTTAAAGCATTTGATTAATAAGTTTACAGGATTGGATCATCGAATACTTAGAATGAAGTATATCGATGGAATGACTTTAGAACAAATCTCTTATGATCTACATTATAGTTCAGGGTATATTCGACGTAAGCATGCTGAAATAAGAAAGATTGTCAAGTGTCTAGATGAATTTTAATGTTACCTTTATGTAGGTTACATGTGGTGTACAGAAACCATTGAAAAAATGATTTATAGTAGTAATATAAGATTTTGACGAAAGGGCAACTATTGTATGGTTGCTCTTTTTCTTGTGAAAGAAGGTGAGTACTATGAATTAATTTTACATAATAATGAGCATTTAGCAGTTAGATGTACTTGGTAAAGTAGTAGGTTTTTTAGACAGAAAATAATAGGGAAAATAAGGAGATGTTTAGTAATGAATACATTAGTTGCTTCAGCTAAAACAGTGAATCTGCCGCAACAGGTTCTACGATGGCAGACAATGGTGGAAGAAGAATGTAATGCACAAGGTGTACCAGAATTAGTGCCTTATGTGCTTGGAATTATTATGGTGGAAAGTGGTGGGAATGCTGAAACGACTCCCGATATTATGCAGTCAAGTGAATCCCAAGGAAGACCTGCGAATTCAATTAACAACCCTAAGGAATCCATTCATTACGGAGTAATGCACTTAAAAGGATCTTTTGAAGATGCAAAGAAGTACGGTATTACTGATTTAAGTGCTATTGTTCAAACATATAATTTTGGACGTGCTTACATTCGTTGGTTAGCTTCTAACAATAAACAGCATTCACTACCGGTGGCAGACCTTTATTCTAAAACTGTTGTTGCACCATCTCTTGGGAATACAAATGGTACTATGGTTCGGTATAGTCACCCTATCGCTGTGGCATACAATGGTGGCTATAGATATAAAAGTGGTGGGAATTTTTTCTACGCTGAAATTGTTAAACAATATGTGGATTTTAATGGAGGAACTGATCCTACAGATGTAGATACACGCCAGAATATCTCGTTACCGTCTGATTGGCTAACCAATAACTTAGGTTGGCTACAATGTGTGGAACGCCAATCTTGGGTATATAAAGAGCCGAATGAGTTTGTGGAAGTAGTAGGAAAGATTCCTCTCGGAAGTGGTCATGTTTATTTAGCGAACGCATGGGATGGAAAAAGATTTTGGTTTAAAATTGCAAATGACAATTGGGTTCCCGAAACAGCAATGCGTATCGAAAAAGACGGTAAAAGTAAAGGTGTTATTTGGAATGAATGGGATGGATTAGAGTGTTACCATCATGCTAATTATAATAGTGGCATACGTGATCGTGTAGGTGTTGGTCAGTGGGAAATTGAGTTTAGAGATAACAATTGGATTTACATTAAAGATAAAGGGTGGGTAGAATTTGACGAAAAAATCATTCGTTGGATTCGGTAAAAAAAGGGCGGGCTCTTATGAGTCGGTTCTTCTTTGTTTTCACATCAATAATATTAAACTTAAAAATAGTTTTGTTATAGAAAGTATCTTGATATACAACTTTTATGTTGATAAATACGAAGTGGATTTCTTCCTGAGGTGTTAACTATAGAGAAAAGGAGAAGTTTTAGCGTATTTCTTTAACGGTTTTTGTAAGTTCATTCAAAGGTAAACTTATTAGCAGAAAGAGAAAATTTTCTCCAGTAATTAAAAGAGGAGTATGTAAGAATGAAGAAAATAGCAGATATATCTTATTATAATGGAACTATTAATTGGGCAGAAGCGAGTAAAGAGTTGGAGCTTGCGATTATTCGTGTACAATATGGATCTAATAAAATTGATTCAAAGTACAAGGAATATATACAAGGTTGTAAAGCATATGGAGTTCCATTTGGCCATTATGCTTATGGATGTTATACAAGCGTTCAGGATGCTATTGTAGAAGCAAATGATTTTATGAACCGTGCTGACAAGGATGCAAAGTTTCTTGTATTGGATGTAGAAGATGATACACTTGCTAGTTGCGGGCCAACTAACTTGGCAAAAGCGTCTCAGGCTTTCATTGATACTTGCCGTGCAGCAGGGTGGAAAGTTGGATTATATGTATCACATCACATGTATGCAAGTTATGGATTAAATAGTGTAAGTGCAGATTTCCTATGGATTCCTCGTTATGGTGGCAGTAAACCTGCTTATAGCTGTGATATTTGGCAATATACTGATAAAGGTAGCGTTGCAGGCATAACTGGTAATTCTGGTAATGTAGATTTAAACTACTTAGTTGGAAATAAATCTATTGAATGGTTCATAGGAAATGGTTCTGATCCTACAGATGTAGATACACGCCAGAATATCTCGTTACCGTCTGATTGGCTAACCAATAACTTAGGATGGCTACAATGTGTGGAACGCCAATCTTGGGTATATAAAGAGCCGAATGAGTTTGCGGAAGTAGTAGGAAAGATTCCTCTCGGAAGTGGTCATGTTTATTTAGCGAACGCATGGGATGGAAAAAGATTTTGGTTTAAAATTGCAAATGACAATTGGGTTCCCGAAACAGCAATGTGTATCGAAAAAGACGGTAAAAGTAAAGGTGTTATTTGGAATGAATGGGATGGATTAGAGTGTTACCATCATGCTAATTATAATAGTGGCATACGTGATCGGGTAGGTGTTGGTCAGTGGGAAATTGAGTTTAGAGATAACAATTGGATTTACATTAAAGATAAAGGGTGGGTAGAATTTGACGAAAAAATCATTCGTTGGATTCGATAATAAAAGAGATGGCTCTTATTGAAGTGACACCAAAAAGTTAGACGGTTTATTTCATTAGGCAGTTTTTTGGGCATGGGTCCGGTATTGTAAAGGATTCATGCCTTTTAATTTTACCGTAATTCTTTTGTGATTATACTAATGGATATCATTCTGTAATTTTAGTTTAAAATGCTCTAAACTTTCAAGTTTCTTAAGATAAAGTGGAACATAATAGGATACTAGTTTCTAAACTGATCCTTCTGAAAAAACTCTGCAATCAATAGGTCCTGAAATTGCGACATCTAAATATTCAATTGGCTGGGGTGTTATTCTATATAGCCAACCACAAGGTGGATATTTTATGGATAACGTAATTAATGATAAAACACCGTATTTTATTTTAAGTGCAGCTTGGTATGAACAACCTATGTTATACCTTGGAAACAGTACATGGTTAAAAGAAGAACATTTTGATATTAGGTAACGGCAAGAGAGCTTTTCGTTCTGTTCATCTTAAGATTTGAAAAACTAGAATATATCCAAAAAATAACAAATATAGACAGTGAGCGAAGGTGCTCATGTAAGTACCTTTTTTACATTGTGTAAAAATAGAGAGGAAGATTAATATGGCAAAATTTATTTATCCAACAGATACAACGAGAGTAACAAGTGGTTTTAGAGGTGACAGACCAGATCATCATGGGGTAGACCTTGCTGAAGCGGGTGATCATCCGATTTATGCAGCGGCTAGTGGGAAAGTCAGTCGTTCTTATCCTTCATCCAGTTATGGTGAATGTATTATGATTGTGCATACTATAGATGGAGTTATATGGGAAACTGTATACGCTCATATGCGTAGTGGTTCTCGAACGGTTAAAGAAGGCGATTATGTTACACAAGGACAAACAATTGGAGTTATGGGGAACACGGGGCAGTCTAGTGGCCAACACTTACACTTTGAATTGCATAAAGGACGCTGGGATATTAATAAGAGTAATGCTGTGAACCCGTTAGACTACTTGGGGAAAGGGGACGGTGGCAACACTGATCCTACGGATGTAGATACACGTCAGAATATCTCGTTACCGTCTGATTGGCTAACCAATAACTTAGGTTGGTTGCAATGTATGCAACGCCAATCTTGGGTATATAAAGAGCCAAATGAGTTTGCGGAAGTAGTAGGAAAGATTCCTCTTGGCAGTGGTCATGTTTATTTAGCAAACGCATGGGATGGAAAAAGATTTTGGTTTAAAATTGCAAATGACAATTGGGTTCCTGAAACAGCAATGCGTATCGAAAAAGACGGTAAAAGTAAAGGTGTCATTTGGAATGAATGGAATGGATTAGAGTGTTACCATCATGCTAATTATAATAGTGGCATACGTGATCGTGTAGGTGTTGGTCAGTGGGAAATTGAGTTTAGAGATAACAACTGGATTTACATTAAAGATAAAGGTTGGGTAGAATTTGACGAAAAAATCATCCGTTGGATTCGATAATAAAAGAGACGGCTCTTATTGAAGTGACACCAAAAAGTTAGACAGTTTATTACATTAGGCAGCTTCTTGGGCATGGGTCCGATATTTTAAAGGACTCATGCCTTTTTTAATTTTACCGTAATTCTTAGGGAGTGCTTTTTATTATGCGTGCCCAGCTAAGCTGGACACTGCTTACTGATGAAAGTCCAGTCTAGGTAAGAACCAAGTCGCCTAGTAGCTGACAGGCAACTGGTGGAGAAATCCTAAGGTTGAAGCCCTATGACAAAGTAACTTCTAATAGAAGTGCGAGCGAATCAGCAGACCGTAACATAAAGTGAACCTTGCCGCCTCGTCAAAAGCAACCTAGGAATAGGACAAAGGGAAGTCGAGCCTGGAGAATATAGGCGAAGACCATGGAAGATGTGAAGAACTTGGAAGCGCAGCATCGAGGAATCCCTCGGGGTACGGAGGGTGGTATGTTGAGTAAGTAGTTGAAAGCCAAAGAAAGAAGAACATCGGAAAGCCGTATGAGGGAAAACCTCACGTACGGTTTGATGAGGGGAAGCTGGAACAGAAAAGAGATGGCAAAGCCATCTCCAAAGAAATCTGTTTCAGTTTTCTACTCTACGAAAGGAGATGAGAACTATAGGTGAGGAATATATGAAATTAGTTAATAAATCGATAGCCGATTTGAGTTAGAAAAAAATCAACAGTATTAGAACCGAAACTATTATGGGAGGTGGCATTATGCCATTGGAATCATTATCAAATATTTTAAATAAAAAATTCGAGAATTTCTTAGAGCATCAAAAAGTTCTGTATTCCACTAATATCTTGCTTGATGGCCAGTTAGATTTCCCTCAAGGATTCGCTATAAATCAGGAAAAAAATGAGTTGTATATATCCCGGCAGATAAACGGTGGAACAGATGTTAAAATCAGCAGATATTCCCTGCCAAATTGTGATTTGATAGACACAAAGTCATTCGCAAAATCAAAGGGTGCTTTTCAAGAAGGATTACCATTCTATTATGATATTAACAACAAGTTATGTTTCCTAGTTCGGACTACTTATGATAAGAATCTAGCCATCTTTAATTACGATGATGGAGTATTAGGAGATAATACTCCTGTTTTAGGAGGTTCAAAACTAGGGAAAGATAAAGATAATAAGTATTTAGTTACTTCTTTTGGTAGTGCAGATCGAACAGAGGGTGTGTATATTTATGATTTTAAATCTGTTGTAAATAGTGAACCCATTTTAATTAAAACCATCTTTTTTAGCAACGTTATCGCTAATGGTGAAAAAACACAAGGTCTTACAATTATTGACGATAAAATTGTATTAGGACGTGGGAAAACATACCCTGTCTTAACGGTTATTGATTTTAATAACACTATATTAAGTACTATTGAACTTAACAAAAAAGAGTTAGGAGCGTTAGTTAGAAGATTTGATAACCAAAATATAGACATTAATAATTTTAGGTATGAAAACGAAGGTGTGACATTCTATGAATACAATGGCAGCTTCGTCCCTGTTGTATGTCATATTATTGGTAGTAAAATGTATTTCTCGTTATGTGGATTACTGGAGTTCGAAAAAATTAACACTTCTTTGAATACAGAAATTTCGGTTTCTAATTCAATTAAATGGATTGATGCAACTCTAGAACCAGGCGTAACTAACTATGGTGTTGACGTTCCTGTAAGGTACGGAAAAGATAGTAATGGAATTGTATATTTCGAAGGAGTATGTACCCATTCTTATACAAGTCAAGATCCTAATTTAGTATTGTTTAAATTGCCTTTTCCATATGCTCCTAAACGTAATAAGTTTCACAATACCCAAGCTTCTGGTGGAGCAGACAAGCGAAATAGAATTGAAATAAAAACGAATGGGGATGTGATTTTAGTTACTACCACATCAATAACAACAAAACCATTCACTGCTTTAGATGGTATATTTTTTAATGTGGAGTAAGGAATTGTTGAGTAATAATTGTTTTTAAGCAAAGAGGGATAAATCGTCTCTCTTTTTATTTTGAAAGGAGATGCAAACAATTGGATCGTATCGATGTATTAACTAAATCATTTATAGCTGCCTTCGGTGGCTTTTGCGGTTATTTTTTAGGGGGGTGGGATGTGTCGCTGAAAATTCTAATTACGATGGCTGCAATTGACTATATTACTGGAATGATTGCTGCAGGATATAACGGGGAGTTAAAAAGTAAAATCGGATTTCGAGGCATTGCCAAAAAGGTAGTGCTTTTTTTATTGGTCGGAGCTGCTGCTCAAGTAGATGTCATGTTTGGAAGTAACAGCGCGATTCGTGAAGCAACTATCTTTTTCTTTGCAGGAAATGAATTGTTATCAATCCTAGAAAATGCAGGTCGTATGGGTATTAAGTTACCAACTGCACTAACAAATGCTGTTGAGATTTTAAATAACAAAAATAAAGGAGAGAATAAATAATGGGATACATTGTAGATATTTCAAAATACAACGACAATATTAATTGGGATGTAGCTGCTCCAAATCTTGATTTAGCAATTTGCCGTGTGCAATATGGTTCAAATAAAGTAGACGCTCTATATAAACAGCATGTAGCAAATCTAGAATCACGTAGTATTCCACACGCTGCTTATGCGTATGGTTGTTTCGTATCTGTGGAAGATGCAATTGTGGAAGCAAAAGACTTTATAAATCGTGTGAGTAAAAACGCTAAATTTCTAGTTTTAGATGTGGAAGATGATACTTTAGCAAGCTGTGGAGCTACTAATCTAGCAAAGGCGTCACAGGTATTCATTGATACTTGTAAGGCTGCAGGATGGAAAGTAGGTTTCTATGTATCTCATCATATGTATGGTTCCTATGGGTTGCAAAATGTAAAAGCTGATTTCCTTTGGATTCCTCGCTATGGAGCAAAGCCTGCATATGCATGCGATATTTGGCAGTATGCTGATAATGCAACAGGCGGTTATGTAGAAGGTATCGGCAACTGTGATGTAAATAAACTTATTGGCGATAAGTCACTAGAATGGTTTATAGGAAATGACTCTCAACTTGCTCCTCCACAAGAAGAAGTTTTAGGATACCTTACAACGACTGCTGATGTAGCTAATATCCGTAAAGAACCTAATGTAAATGCACCTATCATGAGAACGGCTGTAAAAGGTCAAGGTCATACATACTACGCATGGCATTGGGATGGTTCACATTTTTGGTATAAAGTTGCCCTTGACAATTGGATGCGTGATGATACAGCAAGTATCAATAAAGATGGAAAATCAAAAGGTGTCGTGTGGGTTAATGCAACTGATGTTAACCTTAGAAAAGGTGCAAGTACAGGCGACCCTGTTATCAATAAAATTACAAAACGTTCTGCTTATGACGTTCATTACCGTTATGAAAATTGGATTTACGTGACAGGTGAAGGCGTTGAAGGTTGGATGTATTTCCATGAGTCATATGTACATTGGATTAGATAAAATAAAAGCCGGCTCTTAATTGAGTCGGCTTTTTTACTATGTATTAAACTTTAGCATACATAAGTAACTCTTTTAATTCTTCTGTAGATAATTTGCTTTCTAACTCTTTACTTAAGTCAAGTATAGAAGTTTTATAATCTACTGCTACTTGTAAGCTATCAGTCTTCTTCTCTTCTGCATTGTCTTAACTACAACCTACCCCTGCTACTAACATGATTGGTACTGCTACTGCTAATAATTTGCGTTTCATTGTTATATACCCCTTTCTACTTAATTTGCTTCACCCATTTCCTTTAATTTCTTATGTGCTTCAACTATACGTTTAGATGAGTTAGACATAGTCTGTAACCCTTGATTGAGAAGAACTCGGTCTTGTTTATCTAAACCGTCTTGAGTTTGACTTACAGACTCTTTTATTAAATCCATAGATTCATTTAGAAGAGATTGTACGTATTTATACTTTTCACCTGGTTCTAACTTCTTAACTTTCTCTGCTGTTTCTAAAAGAGGTTTCGACTTCTCTTTAAACTCTTTTGCTTTTTCTTCTACTGGTTTCTGACTTGTTAAGATGTCATTAATAACTTTTGACTCTTCTGAAATGTCTTTCATCTGATAAGCCATTTGCATTTTGTAGTCTTTCTTCTCTGCTTTGTCTGTTGCACAACCACCTAATAACATGATTGGTAGTGCTAACGTTATTAGTTTCTTTGCTCTCATCAACATATACCCCTTTGATATTGATTATTTAGATTTTCTTTCTACGTTTAATGGACTACCTGTTTCATCTATTATCTTTAACTGTCCTGCTCTAAAGAAGTCAACTTTATATTTTATTTCTGGTCTATAATCAGTTATTGGTCTGTCATCACCAGCAGTCTCTTCAATGGTAAAGATGATTTGCTTATTGTCATAATCGTACTTCCATTTACCCTTCATGTTGTTTTCTTCTTTTGAAGTTTTACCACTATTATCATAAGCACCATATGTACCATCACTTTTAAAGTCTAAACCCACAAAGAACTTGTCACCAACGTAACTACCCCACTCACCTAATAACTCCTTACCGTCTCTAGATATTTGTACTCTAGAATCGTCATCGTAGTCACCTTTAGTAGTAGAAGGTTTTTCTATCTTTAAATCAGATACATTCATAGAATTCGGTTTCATTTCTTGTTTTTCTGTACTACAACCTACTAATAATAGAATAGGTATTGCTAATGATACGAGTTTCGTGGCTTTCATTATGCATTCTCCTTTTAGAAAGTATTGTAATTAATTAACATATTGTACCATAATATAAATCAAATAAATAATATGAATTTCCCCCTTACTTTTTGAATTCCAAATGTTTAGCATTTTGGTTTTTTATGCTCCCATAAATTCTTTATCAAAATAGAACTTGTCCATTAAATTATTTACAATACCGTTGAAATATGCGAACATACCATTCTCCATCTTTACTCCAGCTTTCACTTTCATAACAAACTCTTTAATAGCTTGTAAGCCGATTGCAAGCTCCTGGTCTTTGCTGAATGCTGTAGCACCTGTTGTGTAGTTAACAACTCTATTACACTGTCTTACAACCTTCCACAGTTCTTGTATTGTTTTTGATTCATAATAAAAAGAATTAGTTAAAGAAACAAAACGTTCTGGTACCCAATGAGGCACAAAATCAGCTTGTTTAATATTCTCTTCAGGAGTATTGCTATCCTCATTACTATTACGTTTGTTTATATCTTTTATATTTTGTTTTAAGGAAACAGGTTTTGTCTTATTGGTCGGACACTTCTCGGACTTTTCAGCAGCTACCTTGTTGGACACTTCTTCCACAATAGGTTGAATTACAATAGCGTTAGCAGTTTGCAGCATATCGGATTTACGTTTCATTTCGATTTGCTTGATCATGCCCAGGTCAACGAGTTTCTTCATTTTTTTGAAAAAAATTCATTGAAAAATCGTTGGTACGCCATCCCTTCCCAAGACATTTGTAATTCGAACGTGACTTGTAAAAGTTCTCGAATTATTCTTTCCATAGTTTCTCTATTTCGTAATATAGAATCTGCAGATTCTTCTAGTTTATCTGGATCAACACGTACTTGCCCCAATTGATTTATACCTCCTCTCTGTTATGTGTATAAAATTACCAATATAAATATAGCAAATTTATAGAGGGATACTTCCGAAAAATATAAATTAATGAAAAGATAACCTGTTGAATAAGAGGTTTCTGAAAAAGTTTCAATCTTTAGTAAATAACAGAAATTTTATCAATATAGGGGTACTTCAAAATATTAGCTTGATGAGCATGGGGTCACCACATTAAAAAAAGAAAATTATACGTTTAGAAACAACTTAACCGATTCCCTGTACGTTAAGGAATTAGTTATATATTTTACTCCTTTTAAAGAATTTTTATCTTGTAATTAAGGTTTCTATAGAAGACATATGAAGTGTTCAGCCAATTGCAATTACAAAACAAATTCCTTTATTCATCTATAATTCCAATAATCATATTTCTCAACTTATTTTATAAGATTTAAACTCCTTAAATTTACCATAAAATGGTATTTAAATTATGCTGTTGAATATTTTTTAAAGGGGGAGGCGATCTTCATGAATCTATAGAAGAAACCATTCCCACATGATAACAACTTCTAAAAGGAGGAAAGTTTATGCAAAGAATTTTTAAATTCCTGTTCACGTCTGTTTTTTCTTTGATTTGTGTTTTGTACTTTCAAACGAACGCTTTTGCCGCACCAGCATACGAAGGAATTGTCAAAATGGAGCAGCCGTCAGGCGAATCGTTTCAAGCCACGGTGCATGGAGATGAATGGTTCCATTGGGCAAGCACAAAGGATGGCGACGTACTTTTACAAGATGAGAAGGGGTATTGGAATTACGCTGAACTTACATCAGACGAACTGAAATCGACGGGGAAAAAATATAAAATTGACAAGAAGCCTGCAAAAGCGGTAAATGAGAACAATTTGAACAAATGGATAAAGAAATACAACCCTCAAGCAAAGAAAAAACAGGAGCTCATGAAAGAATTTACGGGATCACCAGAAAATGTTGACGGAACTGTCACTCCAGTTTTAGGAACCAAAAAATTACTTGTTTTGTCAATTGGGTTTACAGATGTTGATATCGCATATAACGACAACGATTGGAGTAACAAATTCTTTTCTGCAAATCAAAAGTCAGTAAAGAATTACTATAATGAAGTCAGTAATGGAAAATTACAGATCACTCCGGCATCCGAAACATATGGTACGCAAAATGATGGGGTGGTTAAAGTGAAATTAGATTACGCTCATCCGGATACATCGGGAAAAGACATTAGAACGGTTATAACAGATGCACTGGCTAAAGCTGATCCTACGGTGAATTTTGCTAGTTTTGATACTAATAATGATCAAGTCATCGACTCTAAAGATGGCTTCTACATTGTAACTGTTCTTGCTGGCAATGAAGAGGCTAGTGGTGGTTCAGCGCCAAATATTTGGGCACATCAGTGGTATGCTCCTAACACAAATCACGATGGTGTTACAGTATCAGGTATGTATACGACGCAGGGTGAAAAACAATATGGTCATATGGCAACGATTGGTATCCCTGCTCATGAATTGGGCCATTCCTTTGGCCTTCCAGACCTATATGGCGATAATAATCATGTGGGTGGTCTAAGTATAATGGCTAATGGAGCCTGGAATAGTCTTCAAGGAGAAGAGTATGGAGCTACACCCGATCATATGGATGCCTGGTCAAAAGTAAAATTAGGATTTGTAACACCAACTGTAGTAAATACCACCAACAATTTTACTCTAAATGCGATCCCAAATAACTATAATGTTTTAAAGATTCCTTTAAAGGATAATACGTATTTTTTAGTTGAGAATCGCGAAAAGGTTGGGTATGATGCAAGCTTGCCAACAAATTCTGGTGGCATCGCGGTTTGGCATATTGATGAATCCATGAATAATAATTCTAATGACCCTCATCCTTTCATTGATGTAGAGCAATCCATCAGTGAATACCAAGACCCGTTCTATTACACGAATAACAATCACGCTGCTTCCTTTGGCCCAGACACCAATCCGAACAGTAATACCTACACTGGAGAAAAATCGGGAGTAACGATTACGACGACAAGCACAAGTAATTCTGCCATGAATGTAGCAGTCACAACAAAAGAAGCTAATTGGATTCCGCAAACAAATTGGACACTAAAATATGTAGACAGCTATAATTCGTACAATTTGGGTACGTATGCCTTTGATGGAAACAAAAACACGTTTTGGCATACGAACTGGAGCCCCGTAGCTCCAATGCCGCACGAGATTCAAATTGATTTAGGTGCAACCTATAGCCTCTCCAAATTCAACTACCTGCCAAGACAAGACGGCCAAGTGAACGGAACGATTAAGGGCTATGAGTTCTACGTCAGTAGTGATGGAGTGAATTGGGGAACAGCTGTAGCCACAGGTACCTTTACAAATGATACCACTTTGAAAGAAGTCAGCTTTGCAACCAAGACAGGTCGCTATATTAAATTGCGTGCCTTAAGCGAGATAAACAATAATCCATGGACAAGTGCGGCTGAAATCAATGTATTTGGAACGGCGCAATAATGTATTTGTAAAGGTAGCTATTGAAATCATTGATAAGCTATCACAAAAGTACCCACAAAATATTGAAACGATATTCTTTATTTTAATTTTATGGTGTGAAGCTTGTTCCGTACGCAAGTTCACCAATGGGAACTCGATCAATATATGACTCTTTATTAAGAGTGAGAGGCCTTGATACTACTGGTATCGGGGCTTTTTTCTTTTTGTGGATAAAACATTTTTCAATGAGTTAGAACACATTCATCCACAAAAAATGCAAAGATAAACATCACCCCAAAACGTTATTCATGTATGCTTCAAATTCAGCGATAGATCTTTTATCAATTTTATCGCTAATATGGGAATAGACATTTGGTGTAAATACATTATCGATATGCTGACTGGATTTACATTGCAGGTGAAGGCGTTGAAGGTTGGATGTATTTTGATGAGGAATATGTACATTGGCTTAGATAATAAAATAGTTAGCTCTAATTAAAGTGCACCTCCAATTGTTAGACTGTGTTTAGCAATTGGGATGCACTTCAGTGTACGGTGACCCCATTTAGCTACTTTTGCTTTACTTGTATGTCTAACGTTCCATCTTGACGAATAGATCTAATAACGATATCTATTGTACCTGTACCTTTACCTTCAAAATAACCAAAGATAACCACTTCTTGCATTTTTTTATTATTATCTTGATAATTTAAAGTTAAACTATTTTCTCCTACGTCTTTTAAATCGATTTTAGTTTTATATTGTTTATTAGAATCAATAGTAGGTATTGTAATTTGTTTAGTTTTACGACCATCAATAATTATAAGATTTTTAATATCTTGATCTGTTTTGTTAGTAATTGTAATATCAAAACCATGATAAAAAAGTACAATATACAATATTCCTATAGTTGAGATACTTAATATTGCTAAAATTGTATAAAACCATTTGTTTTTTTTCATTATTTAAACTCTTTTCTTGTTTATAATTTTTTTGTTTAAAAGATAAAATCGAATTTAATACCAAGTAGGTCTTAAGTCTCCATTCCCATCAAATCCTCTAAAATAACCCCATCTTGCTAAATCTCTTAATTTATCATGTCCTTGACCAGCATGCGCTCTTCCGACAGCATTATTGTGTAAATTCATCGCTTTATTAAGCTAATAAAACAAAGTATCTTCTAAAGTGAAAAAATACGCTGTTTTTTCTATAAAATAATAGGGGAGGATAGTATTTTTTAACACTTGGAGGTAGTTAATATTTTTAAGCTGATGAGCATGTGATGTGATTCTAAGTAATTTAAACTATATTTGAGTAAAACTTATTAATTATTAGGAGCTTGTCCATTTCACTTTCTTCCTTTTTTCATAGTTTATATAGAGTTTGATAGAAAGGGGGGAAGTGAAATGGTAGTAACTTGTATTGCACAAGTCACTGATCAATTTTTCCTAGTTACCGAATTTGATGGAGTTGAAATTAGAATTCATATTTCAGCTCAATTGGCAGCAATTTTGAAGGCATTAGGTGTACCATCATGCGAATAGTAAGTGATAAGTGACATTTCTTCATATTGAATGAAATGTAATAAAGAAAGCCGCTCATTTTTAGGTGGGCGGCTTGTTCTTTAACTCTATTAAAGTGTTACGCTTGTGGTGTAGGAAGATCCGCTTCACCTTCAGTGCTTATACTACCAAAACCACCAGGATCTTTTACAGATCCATTACTTACCATACCGCCACCAGGATCTCCATGCGTATAAGCTAAATCAGGTCTTGTTGGTGCTCCACCTGTGTCACCTTTGTTGAATCCCATAAATCCAGCTGTTATAGATACCACAAATGTACAACCTATTGTTGTTAAGAGGACTTTTTTCATCATTTTAATGCTCCTTTTTCCATTTGTTTTTGTCGTGCGTCCTTGCTTATACGATAATACTTGCTTTTTCATAGTTGTTTTCATTATAAAATTTATCAGCTAAACGATCTGTATATTCTTCAATACAGTCAAATAGTTTTTCTTTTTCAAAGTACGTAATTCCTTCTAAAACAGCTTTTTCTAATGCACCTGTATTTGTATTCATTTCTTTTAAAATTATAAAACGATATTGATATTCTCGATTTTTTAAATGATTACAGATGTATAACCCTTTTTCTATTAATGGTTCGGCTATATTTAGCTGATTTAATTTCAAATTTTCATCAGCTTCTAAATACAATGCTCGGAAATGATTTGGAGATTTCTTTGTTACTTCTGATAAGTGACGAAGTGCTAATTCTGATAAATTTTGATTTGCATAAAGTAATCCTAAGTTGTTGCGTACCATAAGGCCATATTTTGCATGATTTATTTTTTGGAATAAATTTAATGCTGTATTTAATGCTTCTTCAGCTAATTCAAATTGTTTTAAATCGATACAACATAGTCCATATACATTTTCACATAAAGCAAGATTAATATCATATCCATCTTGTTTAGAAAAGCCTGCTTTTGCTTTTCGAATACAATCAATGGACTTAAGGTGTTGATATGAATGATAATAAAATTCTCCTAAACGATAATGAAATTCAGCTTTTTCAAAAGGATTTACAATGTATTGTAATAGTGTTTCAGCTTTATCAAACTGTTCTTTTGCTTCTGTATAGTTAGTAATAAGTCTTAAGTGAAGAGCCTTGAAGAAGTGATAATAATATGCTAGGGATTTATCTGTTGGGATTTCAAAGGACGCTACTTGATTAAAACTGTCTTCTTTAATTGAAACCCAATCAGTTAGAACATTATAGCGGAAATTTAATAATGCATGATATAAAGATATATTGTAATCTGTTTCTATATTCTTAATTTCATTATCAACTTCTTGTTTTAATGTCGTTGCTTTTGAAACTTGTTGTTGCAACATGGCTTGGTACCAATCATTTAGCAACTTTGTAATCTGTTCATTCCCCTTCACTGATACGTTCATAATATCCTCCTCATCCATATATTATTAATTAAATATTAACATAATTCGGATAAATAAAACGAATGAATTGATTGTTTTTCAATAAAAAATAGAATATTCAGTTTTTTGTTAAGTTAAAATAAAAAAGGACAAAAAGCCATTCCTTTTTCAAGAGTAGCTCTCCCCTTAATATTTTATTTTTCTTCTTCTTTGTAGTTCAACGCAATCTCTACTATCTCTTCTGGCATTAAGTCTCTAAAATCCCAAAAAATTATATCACTTGGAGCCGGGTGGGGCACACCGCTATCGTTAAATTGGTTTACATATTCATTAAGTTCTTCTTCGGGTAATTTAGGATTACAAATCTTTGTTACAAGTTCAATAAGTTCCTCTTTCGTCATTTTATTATAAACCTATCTTTAATCTGTTCTAAGTATTTCTTCACCTGTTTTTCATCATTCTAATATCTGTTTGTCTGAGATTATATTAGGATCATAGACTGTTTTTGGTGTTCTGACATTCTTAAGTTCTCCAGGTATAATATTTTTTTCTCTGTCTAGTGCAGGTAAACCATATTTTATCTCATAAATTCCTTTAATAGAAGGATGTTCTATTTTCGAAATTGTGCATTGTTCTATATCCCAACCATAATCTATAAATACTTGCTCAAAGTTTTTTAGATTATGACATCCAACTATTCCTTTATTTTTCTTTCTTACAACACCTTGTACCTCGATTAAATGTGTGTCATATCCAGATTCAAAAATAATGTTTTTTGTTGCACCTTCTGTATCGAACTTTGCATCATTTTTCAAATTCAAATCATCAAAAGACTGTGTATAGTGAATCACTAAATATAAATTATCATAATATACACCAAGTGTATTTAGGGAAAAATAATAGTGCTAGAGGAAATGACGAAAAGTATTATCAGTTTGCTTATTATGAAGATGGTAAAGAATATGTTTTAAAAAAATAAAAAAATTAAAATTACCTAAAAAAGTAATTTGCATAAATACAGGAGAAATTTTTAATAGTGCAAGAGAAGCTTCTAAAAAAATGGGAATAAACCAGCCGCATATATCTGAATGTTGTAATGGAAAGAGAGATTTCGGAGGAATAATGAATAATGGAGATCGTATTGTTTGGGAATTTAGAAATAATTATGATCCAAATAAAAAATATTCATTCAAAATGACTAGAGTTCATAGTAAAGAAACGAGAGAAAAAATTTCATTATCTAATAAAGGTAAGTATTCTAAAAATAGACAGTATGTAATACTAGACGATAACAATAATGAAAAAATAAAGTTTAATGATGTAGAAGAATTGAAGAGTTATATGTACAGCTGCTGGATGGGAATGATCAGCGGTGTAATCATTGTGAAAGAAGCATAGGAGGAAGTAAAAGCTCCATAAAGAAAATCAGCTGTATCCAATGGGGATAGCTGATTTTAAAAATATTTAGAAAATCCAGTTGACACTCCCTACTACTCGGTGTTACGATGTACTTGTAATAAGCAATACTGAATAGCGTGTTTTCCAAAAAGCTATTCAGTAAAAAATTCCCTCAGTACTCTGTTATACTGAATATAAGTCAGACAAAATAGAGGAGGTAGAGGAGGATCTGAACATGGAAAATTTAACTGAAATGTTGAAGGGTTCGCTGGAAGGCTGCGTGCTGGAAATTATTAGCCGTCATGAAACCTATGGCTACGAGATTACCCGCCGCCTGAACGAGCTTGGGTTTACCGAAGTCGTGGAAGGGACGGTCTATACCATCCTTGTGCGATTAGAAAAGAAAAAACTTGTGAACATGGAAAAGAAACCGTCAGATATGGGACCGCCCCGTAAGTTTTACTCACTTAATGAGGCTGGCCGCCAGGAGCTTGAATTGTTTTGGAAAAAATGGGATTTTGTATCATCAAAAATCAACGTCTTAAAGTCAATCTAGCTTCATAAGATATTCCGTCCGATATTTTTGGAGTGTCTTGCTCAGCTTTATAAAAAAGGAGGAAAAATAACATGATGGAAATGTTCAAAAAAATAATTGGTGATAAAAAAGAATACAAGATGATGATGGCACGGGTTGAAGCCCTGCCAGAGGACTACCAGTTTGTATTTAAGAAAATTCAAAACTACATGTGGAATTTCTCAGCGGGCAACGGGATGGATATGCTACACATACAGTATGAATTAATCGAGTTGTTCGAAACCGGTGCGGCGGAAGGGAGACAAGTGCTGGAAATTACTGGAGACGACGTAGCGTCCTTTGCCGACGAACTAGTGGCAAACGCTAAAACCTATGTCGCCAAGTATCGTGAAGATTTGAATCAGAGTATTATGAAGCGATTGGGAAAAAAATAAATTCAATAGATAATACCGACTGATTAGCTGGTTACAAATGTGAATTGCAACCTTCGCTATTCAGTTATATTTTTAACCTGGTACTAAGTTATACAGATTATCAGTCAGACTAAATAGAAGGGTATAGGCAATCTAGCTCCGCAAGGTGCTTTTTATAAGGAGGAAAAAAGTATGAGCAATGCAGCGATTTCTGTAAAAGGATTAAAAAAATCCTTTAAAGACAAGGAAGTCTTAAAGGGGGTGGATTTTGAGGTGCGGCGTGGTGAAATTTTCGCACTGCTGGGCTCAAATGGAGCGGGCAAGACAACGACGGTCAACATCCTCTCGACGCTGATGAAGCCCGATGGCGGCGAAGTAGGTATTTGCGGCTTTGACGTCCAGCGTCAACCGGATCATGTTCGCCAGAGCATCAGTCTGACAGGGCAGTTCGCAGCTTTAGATGGCATGCTCACCGGACGGGAAAACCTGATGATGATCGCCAAGTTGCGTGGAGTTTCCAATCCCACGCAAATCGTCGACAATCTGCTTGCAAGATTCAGCCTGACCGATGCGGCCAACCGCCGGGCAGACAAATATTCCGGCGGGATGAAGCGCCGGCTTGACATCGCCATGAGCCTGATCGGGACGCCAGCAGTTATTTTTCTCGACGAACCAACGACAGGGCTTGACCCCGAAGCGCGGATTGAAGTCTGGGATACCGTCAAGGAACTTGCCGGCGGTGGCACAACCATCTTGCTGACAACCCAGTACCTGGAGGAAGCCGAACAACTGGCGGACCGTATCGCCATCCTACATGGCGGAAAAATCATCACGACCGGTACCCTTACCGAACTCAAAGAGATGTTCCCGCCAGCGAAAGTGGAGTACATCGAGAAGCAACCGACATTGGAGGAAATTTTCCTCGCGATTATCGGCAAAAAGGAGGAGATGTAAATGAAAAGTAAAACAGGGGTATTACTAGGGCGTTTAATGCGCAACATCATGCGTAGCCCGGATACGATTATCACGGTGGCGATTACGCCGATTATGATGCTGCTGCTGTTTGTCTACGTATTTGGCGGCGCCATAGAGACAGGTACGGACAACTATGTAAATTATTTATTGCCGGGAATCTTACTGATGGCTATCGCATCCGGCGTCGCTTACACTTCTGTGCGGCTGTTTACGGATGTAAAGAGCGGGCTAATGG
The DNA here is from genome assembly GCF_900116295.1 of Bacillus sp. 103mf. Classification (GTDB taxonomy): domain Bacteria; phylum Bacillota; class Bacilli; order Bacillales; family Bacillaceae_G; genus Bacillus_A; species Bacillus_A bruguierae. The sequence continues at coordinate 279,682 of NZ_FPAF01000001.1, read as the reverse complement.
CGCGTTTCATTACCATGCCCATCAAGCGCTCGTCGGTATTGTGGGCTCACGTATTGACCTCGCTTGTTTCCAATGCGCTTACTATCGTGGTGGTTATCCTTGTTGCGCTCTTGATGGGCTTCCGTTCCAGCGCTGATATCCTGGATTGGCTCGCGGTAGCTGGGATACTCGGGCTGTTTACACTGGCGCTGACATGGCTGGCTATCATTCCCGGATTGACAGCGGGATCTATGGAAGGGGCGACAGCCTACTCGTACCCGCTGATTTTCCTGCCGTTTATCAGTTCGGCCTTTGTCCCCACCGAAACCATGCCTAAAATTGTCCGTGCGTTCGCTGAGAACCAGCCCGTGACTTCAATCGTGAATGCGATTCGTGCCCTCTTGTATGAAGGGTCTGTTGGCAACGATATCTGGATCGCGCTTGCTTGGTGCGTCGGCATCATGGCCATCGCTTACTTCTTCGCCAGTAAAGCATTTAAGCGCCAGTTAGGGTAAGTACACTATCGGTTCGGTTCCGTTATGCTTATGGGATATACAAAAAGAAACTTCATGACCTCTTTATAAAGGGCACATATCCAAGGTCATAAATCCATACGGCTAATAAAATCATTGCTAATAAGACCTGCACAACCAATAATTTCACCCGAATCCTCCATTAAATACCAAATGGGAAGTGGATTGTCCGTTGTTATACTATGTGTAATACAGTCCTCATATACTTTCATACTATTTTCATTTGCCCATTTGCCCTGAATATATTTAATTGCTTTTTCTTTATATTCTAGATGTTCTCTAACGTTAATAATTTGCATAATAACTTTCCTTTCCCTATTTTTTAACATCATTAGTAACTTTTCTACTATACTGTTATATTAAAAATTGTAATATTCCATAATTTTAATTTTGAATATAAAAACACCCAATTAAGGATAAAAACAAAAAACTTGAGTATAATTAGCACACGCTCAAGTTTTTTGTTTTTATTTATTGTGTAAGAATAGTAACACATAAACTCGAGAAATATATTTCTCAATCCATGATGATATTCTTATTACTGCTTTAACTCTTGCATACATTCTTGTACAAGAGTAACTGCCTGACTCATAGTAGCACCACCACCAAATGCAGCTGTCACTCCCACTGCCTCAAAGATCTCCTGTTCTGAAGCTCCTTGATCTAGACATCCTTTAATGTGATAAATGATACAATATTCATCCTGAGAATAAAGGCTAATCCCTAAAGCAATTAGCTGTTTTTGCTTTTTGGATAAGCTGCCTTCTTTAAAGCATTCCTCTGTAAAAGAATTAAATTGTTCAGCTAGCTTAGGCATCTTCTCAGTAAATAAACCCAAACCATACTTATAATGATGAAGTGCAGATTCTGTAGAGTTTCTACCTTCAAATTCCATATTTAATCCATCTCCATTTCTCATATATTTAAACAAAAGTTAGTATGAACCTAATCCGAATTGATTAAACCCAAATAATATTTATATCAGGAGGAGTGAAAGGTGAGAGAGGATTTAAAAGCATGATATAACAAGAAATTAGCTTAGGATATTGTACAAAAGGGGGGGATACTCTCTCTACTTCTGTCAAAGGATAACGTAAAAAGGAAGTGATTATATGGAAAAACAAGGTGTAGTGAATACATTAAATGCCTTTTTAAAAGGTCAGTACATGGGTATTCACGGTTATGAGCATTATATAGAAAATTTAAAGGATCCAGAAATAAAATAGGAATTTCAAAGAATACAACAAGATCACAAACAACATGCTTTAAAAGTAGCAGAAAGAATACAAAATCTTGGAGGAGTACCGGTTAATAAAGGAAGGGATCGTTGGCTCTGTTCAAGGTTTGATAAGTCAATCTACAGTACCAAATACAACAGAAGGAATTGTAAATAACGCGTTAAAGGGCGAAGATTATTACGGAATTAAAATATCAGAAGAAATTGTACAAGGTAATTTGGATCCAGAAAGTCATAAGTTAATACATGATATTTTAGATAAACATAGGGAACATGTAAATGTATTAAAGCAACTTACGCATTAACATTTTTAGTTACGCTGCATCATAATTAAGTAGAGGTATTTAAAATAGCTCCACATACTTTCCACAAAGCGGGAAAATACTAATACTTGTCTTAGTACTTTAATTTCAAAGTATTAAAACATAATTACTAACTGCGATACTAGGAGGACGTTACTATGAATATTCGTGAAGGATTAATTCCAACTACACTAGGTACAGCAGTTACAGCTGCGGGTTATGCTCTTAAGCAAACTCGTGGGTCTAATAAGATGATTGCAAATACAGTATTTGGATTTGGTTTAGCTCATGTTGTTTTAGGGGTAATTGATCTTATAGAACATCGTCGTTAGAAGATAGGGCAAGCACCTTTTGATGCTTGCCTTTTTAATATCGAAAGTGTTTATTAATTTTTAATTTTGTTTATTTTATGGGATACATAGGAAAGGATGGCGTTTTTGTATGTCTATTTCTGTATCTGATGAATTGCAACTATTTGCTCAAGAAATTCAAAGCTTCTTATCCCCAAATATCTTACAAGATCTTGCTAGAGATGTTGGGTTTGTGCAACGAACTAGTAAGTACCAAGCAAAAGATTTAGTCGCTTTATGTGTATGGATGAGCCAAAATGTCGCTACAACTTCTTTAACTCAGGTAAGAGTAAGTGATGAAGAACTAGAAAAGCGCATAACATACATCTTTTGGATTTCCTCGTTCCACAGATCGCCAATAAATTCGTATATATCTTTAAATTCCTCTTTCGTGTCATCAATAGAACTCTCCACAAAGTCTATAAGTCCGTATTTTGCGTCTTCGAGTGCGCCTTTTGGGTCATCGACTAGGTTTCCAAAAAAATCCGATGTTTTGTTTCCACACTTTTTTAAGTGGATCAAAAATGGTGTCTTCTGCTGCTCTCGCGCCTCCTCACTGAAAGGCTTCCCATATCTTATCAAGCTGATTAAAATCCTCGTAAGCCTTCTCATTCACTTCATGGAATGTTTTCGCAGCTTTCTTTAATTCGAGTTTAGTATGATGTAAATATTTCTACTTTTTTAGGGAATAAATAGTTTTTAATTTACTAAAAAATACTAAAATTAACAAAAAAAGAAAATCTTCCTTGGGAAAAATGTATTCAGAATATAAAATGTCAAGGAGGATACTATGTTAAAAAAGTAGGAATTACAATAGGAGCTGTACAGAGATAATAAAGTCATTTAATTTACAATAAAGTCGTTTAAAAACAGATTAAGATATTGAAAATTTTACAATTACTGATGGCCGTAAACTTCAAAAATTTAAAATACCTACTATTCATTCCAATAAACAATATAACACTAAAATGAAGTTAAAAGATGTAGGAGAAAATATTTTGTAGTGAAGTGAGGGGAAAGTACTGGACAAATAAATGAAGACACTCGAATTGAGTGCCTTCTCTTAGCCTTAGCAGCCAAATCCACCTCCAAAACAACTACAACCGATTATGATTAATAAGATAAATAACACAATCAGTAAGGCGAATCCGCCGCCGAAGCCACCACAACCAGCAAAACCCATGATCTATTCCTCCTTTTAGTGAGGAAAAAAACTATGTGGGCTGTCGTTATAGGTATTCCAGCGGATTTACATTACATTATGTGACGTGGATCTAAAGAGTGCATATATGTAAAGAAAATTAATTTAGCAGTTCCAACTATAATTTGAAGAAGATGTATTGAAAAGAGCAGCCAGCAAAAGCTAACTGCTCGTCCTCGAGGGGGAGGAAAGTAAAACTACAAATGGAGTACAGCTATGAGTGGCCTGTTTGTAATATGTGCAGATTTTGAAAAGTTATGCATAAGGAAAGTTTAAAAAATAAAAAAGGCTATTGGGACTTTTAAACGACACGTTTCGACATCTCGCTTTCTCCTCTCTTAATCAAATTTATAGGTTACACTGATTAATTACATCGTCTATTTTAAAGAGCAACGCTGATGCGTTGTTAGGTTATATAATTATTATGATAGTAGTATGGATGTTTTAACGAAAGGTCAACTGATGCATGGTTGTCCTTTTTTATAGGTATTTCTTTTTTTATTTATACAGTTACTCATAATTTTCGTACTGTGTAACGCAAAAAAGAAATGCTTATAAATTCACTGGTATAAATGGGTGTGGCGTTTAGGGCAGTTACACAAAATATAAGATATGGGCAAGTGAAGCAACGGTATAAAAAAGAAGCTTAGTTTGTCAAATGGACGTACCGCTCTATTATTATCAAGTTAGGGAATTTATTGTTTCCAAATAGTATCCGTTTTTATGTGAATTATTATTGGATTTGAAAAATTAAAAAATCGCCTTATTAAAGGCGATTCATGGTCTATCTATTTTTCATTCTTTTGATAAATAAGTATCTTTTAAAGTTAAATACAATGTTCTACATTAACGTGTTTCTTTTTCTTTTCTTCTAAGACCGAATAAACCTAATAATCCTAATAAACCAAGCCATGCCCAATTATTATCATTATCACGATCATTATTTAAATCATTTGTTGTATTCACATTTCGAGTTCTAGTATCATTATTAACTCTATTCATGTTATTGTCATTAACTCGAGTTGTAATATCATTATTGTTAACTCTATCCCTATTATTACCATCGTATTCAGCATGAACACTTGTACCAAAAACCATAATAGTTAGTAATAGAGCACTTAAAATAGATGAGAATTTTTTCTTCATAGTTTTCCCTCCTTTCATATTTAGTAATGTCTCCAGTTCCTTTAGATAATATTCTTTTAAAAATATATAAATCCATTTGAGTTGAAATTAGGATAAATATCTTTAATTTCTATTATTAAAAATACTGGTAATAATGGAGTATGTTAATTGAAATATATGTGTTATTTATAAGAATAAATTTTTTGTAACAGTATATTCTATGAGAGATAATTACTGTATTTGGATAAAGTGTTCCTTATGAGTTATAGGAACCTATTTTCTTTAATCCGGAACATGGTTGGGAAAATTTTTGCTATCACTTGATGTCGTATCGATTGACGTGCAGCGGAATATATCAACATTAAGTGATTGAGAGAAGGATAAAATTTCACATACCTTATTTATAGTAATAGTATAAAGATTTAATGAAAGGGCAACTGTGTATAGTTGCTTTTTCACATTTTGAGAAGGGCGAGCATATATTGAAGTATAGGGAAGAGACAATGTAATCACCTTTTCTATTCAATATCAACACTTCTTAACACATTGAGAGCATCCACTAGATGGATTGCTCTTTTTATTATGTAAAAAAGGATGAATACGGGCTTCGGCTTTCTTTAGCTTCTCATCAGATGATAATAATCTTGTAGAAGGACACCCTGTACTTCCTTTTCCACGACGCTCTGTATAAAAACCTTCTTCACCAAATTGTTCATATGTCTTTCTCCAACGTTTTAAACATTGATTAGGTTTTTTCTCACCGATGATGTCCAAGTCGAATCCATTCTCTAAAAAGATTTGATTTGGACCTTTTCCTTTTTGATTTTCTTTCACAGCTTTTATCTTAAAATCTGGACAATAGCTAATCGAACGTTCTGATACTTTTAATACATTTTCATTCTTCTCTAGTTGTTTCATTTAGCTTTCGTTAAAAATAATTTTACTCATTTTCTGTACCTCACTTCTATCATTGTCTCCATTATAACGAGGAATGCTTATCAAAATATACAAAAACCCCGAATCATGGACTTTTTTTAAGTGTCCACGATTCGGGGTACAGTTCAATAAGTGCTCTTGTAATAATTTGCATAATTTTGTCTAATGTTAATAGTAGTTAACAAAAAGAAATTGGAATTTTCTCGTTTTTATATAAGTTAGAGAAAACTTACTATTTCTTGTGTTGCTAGAAGAAGTTTTAATGAAATTGTTGTTGATTGCTCATTTGTTGCCCTTGTTGGTTACCCATTTGTTGCCCTTGTTGGTTACCCATTTGTTGTCCTTGTTGGTTACCCATTTGTTGTCCTTGTTGGTTACCCATTTGTTGCCCTTGTTGGCCGCCCATTTGCTGTCCAGGTTGACCACCTATTTGTGATTGAGCCTGAGAAATAGCTTGATTTACTTGGCTTAGTGTTTGATTAGCCTGTAGATACTGTAATCCTTGATTTAGTGTTTGAATAGCTTGTTGAATAGTTTGCTGTAATTGTTGATCAGCTTGTTGCATTTGTTGTTGAGATTGTTGGCTAAACTGCTGAAGTTGTTGCATTAGTTGATTAGCCTGTTGTAACCCTTGCTGTGGTTGCTGTCCTTGTTGTTGCCCTTGAGAAGCTTGAGATAAAGAATGTTGTAACTGTTGAATTTGATTTTTAAGGCTAGTTAATTCTTGTGAAACTTCCAAATCAGCAGCTTTACGTGCCACGGCTTCAACTTTTTTCTCTGTTCGTTTGTCCATTTTAAAATCCTCCTTTTGTGCTCACATATTAGTGAGGAACATCTTTATAATGTTACAAACTTTTGTATTTAATACAAAAAAATAAATTTTAAATATAGAGAATAGGAAAATGAAAAATGTAGATTTAAATGCAAATAAGAGAAGCTAAATTGATTGTCCTATGAGGAGAAAAATAACTTAAGTAGATTTTCAAAACGCTCAAATGACTTGTATTGGTAAACTGGTTCATGAATAGTATGATTCAAATCAAAAAAGCTATACAAAAAATAGCAGGCAAAGATTCCTTGCCTGCCTGTGGGTTCAATGGGTTTCCCAATTAGATAAGTTGGTTTCCTCATTGCAAAAAAGAGTGAAGCCGCTAGTTCGAACGGCCTATAGATAACATGTGCATTCTCTTTAGAAAATATGTAAGAAAGATTAAAGGTCTTATTTTCTTAATAAAAGAGTAGCTAGCAAAAGCCAACTGCTTGGTTGAAAAGAGGATTCAGGAATGACTGTCGCTACGATATAGCTTATTCGTAGTATGTGTTGATGATGAAACGTTATACGAAAAAAGGCAGTCAGCAAAAGCTAACTGCTCATCCTCGAGGGGGAGGACAGATAGGCAAATAAAGTTGCAATACAAGGAGTTGCCTGTTTGTAGCATGTGCATATTTTGTAAAATTATACATGATGTGAGTTCAAGAAATGAAAAAAGCTGTTTGGATTATCAATCGACATATTACGACATTAAAATGGTTGTTAGAAATACAGTAAATTGACGTTATTTTTATATTTGAATGCCATTGGTCTAGAAAGTGATAAAACGTCTTAAAACGAAAAATAAATGTATTTTACGAGATTTACTGTTTTGAGTAAAAGTGAGATTGATCAGTCATAAGCTGTCTAACATCCTAAGTTCATACCTTTGGAATAGTGTTAAAACAATATGCATTAGATGTGGAAGAACAGGGAATATGTATGGATCAAATTTCTACAAAAAGCAAGATCCCAAATACCTTACTTTTTTTATTAGATTGTTGTAAGTATACACTTTAGTTGTAATATAATTTTTTACACAAAAAAACGAGGTCAGGCATATATATAATAAGATGAAAAACATACAAATAAATTCATAAGAAAGGATTTTTATGTGTAAAAAACTATCCATTATTATTCCTGTTTACAATGAAGAAAAAACATTGCAAGACGTTTTACAAACATATCAACAACTAAACCCTTTTGAAATTATTGTTGTTGCTAATGGATGTAATGATAAATCTGTTGAAATTGCAAAGGATAATCATTGTAGGGTATTAATTTATGATGAACCACTTGGACATAATGTAGGTCGTGCAATAGGTGCAAAGGAAGCAAAAGGTGATATTTTATTATTTGTCGATGCCGACTTTACAATTGATCCTGCTACATTAGAACAATTTCTTAAACCATTAATGGAGAGAAAAACAGATGTAGTATTAAACAACTTAAACTATATATTCTATAAAAGACAAATACCTCATTCAACGACTATTTGGCGACAAGTTACTAATCGTTTTTTTCATCGTTCTGATTTAGGAATCGATTCATTAGTGTCTGTTCCCAATGCAATGACAAAAGAGGTGATTGATAAAATTGGAGCTGATAGTTTAGCAAACCCAACTTTAGCTCATTTAAGAATTATTCAACAAAAATTCCGGATTTTTAATAATATGCAAATAGACGTTATTTCAGTTAATCGTTTTAGTACTCAGCAACATTTAAATACTGCTAAAACTCTTTCTGTTTCAGAAAAACGGATTATAGGTAACCATATTGAAGCAATGGCTGCATGGTTTAAGGATGTTCAACATCCAAGAGCTAATTATTCAGATGGAGATAGAAAACGAGATATTGTAGAAGGTTTAAAATTAAAAAAGCAAGAGTATATGCCTAAAATCATTGGCGGTTGGGGAAAACGATCTCAGAACTATGGAGGAAAACAAGTATCTATTATTATTCCCGTACAAAATGAAGAAAATGTAATAGGAGCTATCATTAAAGAAGTTCGAAAGATAGATCCTTTTGAAATTATTATTGTAGTGAATGGAACAACAGATAAAACAGCAGAGGTTGCCAAAAGCTATGGAGCGACTATTATTGTTTATGAAGAAGAACTTGGGAATGATACTGGTCGCGCTGTTGGTGCATATTTTGCTAAAGGAGATATTTTGCTTTTTATTGATGGAGACTTTGTTATTCCTGCAACTGATTTATTACCATTTATTTATGAGGTCCAACATGGTGTTGACTTGGCATTAAATAATTTAGAACATTATTTGGCTTATCGTTTTCCGTTTCATATTGTTACAGCTTGCAAGTATGCAATTAATTTGGCATGTGATCGTAAGGACTTAGGAATTGGTTCAACAACAGCTATACCTCATGCATTTAGTAAAAAATGTATTGATGAAATTGGTTTTGAGACACTTGTTTCACCCGTGTATAGTCAAATGAAAACAATTCTAGACGGATACAATGTTAAAAATGTTCACCGTGTAGAAGTAGATCAAATGAATAAAATTCGGCCAGATAAACATTTTGCTAAAAATAAAGGAGAATTACCTCCATCTACAACAAGAATAGTAGGTGATCACATAGAAGGTATCTCATATTTAATTAAAAGGATGGGAAAGCGCGGCTTATTCTAATAGAAGTATCAAGAAGCATATAAAATTTTTCCCTAGATATAAAATAGTTCCAGCACCTTTTGATACGTTAATAGATATAAAAATGTATAGGGTTATTCTTCTTCCGGTTACTGAACGCTGAGTGTGTAGCTAATAGTCTATTGTGCAGTGATTGAGAAAAGCTCGAAATCATACAGGGAGATTGAACCAGGTGTCTCATTGATATGAAAATGACAATAGCAAAAAAGTGAAACAGCAACAGTATCCAAAACGGGTGCTTTTGTCACATTTTGAGAAGGACGAGCATATATTAGAGTATAGGACAAGCTAATCGCTTATTCTATTCAATACCCACACTCCTTGTCACATTGAGAGCATCCACTGGTTCGGATGCTCTTGTTTATTATGTAGAAATTACACAATGAACGAGAATGGGACAAAATTAGTATTTGAAATAAAAAGATTGTGGTTTGTTATATGGAAATAAATTACTTATGATGATTTGAAGATAAAAGTTTAAAATTGAATATATTTTGGGGGTGGAGAATCTCTGAACAAGAAAAAGGAGTTAGTTAAAGATTGGCTTGTATTGTCAGGAATACTATTTACAATAATAATATTTTTTACAGCTTGGTATTATGATATAGACTCTAAAATAGCGGCTAGTGTATCTTCAATTGTTATAGCGTGTATTTCAATATTTATTACATTAAAAATAGGTTGGAATGATGAAGAGGAAAGTGAATAAACCAAAAGTAATTATTTTAGGCGCTGCCATTATTGGTACAGCGCCTTATTTGTTGTTAAGAGAAGATAAGGGGTGAGTGTCTTACAACAATGTAAGGTGGATGTAAGGGAAATGAATGTTTACATTGAAGCATAATAGCTAAACTAACAATATATGAATCGACTAAAAGATAGTAAGTGATAAGGAGTAAGCGCATGATCTTGTTAATGTTAATCATCGTATATGGATTGTTTTTGTTATATTGTGTTCGCACGGCCGAGGAAGTAGATGAATCGTTGGATATTTAGCGAAACAAGCTAAATATAGTGGTTATATTTACTTTGCTAGGCACCATGACGACTCTCATTTCTGGTATAAAATTGCGGAAAACAATTGAGTTCGTGATGATGTAGAAAAAATTAATAAAGACGGGAAAGACAAAGGTATCGTTTGAATAAATGGTATTGATATCAACCTTAGAAAAGGTGCAAGTACTGGTGATGCTCTTATAAATAAAATTACAAAACGTTCTGCTTATGAAGTACATTATCGATACGCTGACTGGATTTATGTTGTGGGTGAAGGCGTTGAAGGCTGGATGTATTTTGATGAGTTTTATGTGAATTGGCTTAGATAATAAACAGAACGTATTTTAATGAAGACAAGTTAGAGATATTATGTTATAGAAACAAAGAAATAGGGAGGAGTGACTTAAATTCCGCCCTAATAGAAATAAAATTAGATTATGCTTTTAATACTTTAAATGCTTCTCTTATTTTTCTAGCAAACTCTAATGGTGGTTCAATGGATTCAAAATGCATATACATAGCTCGTGGCTCTTCAAATAACCAATGATTATGAAGTGCCGTAACTATAATGTTTCTTTTTCGAAGTTCAGTTAATAACGGGTTAACCTCTTCTTGTAAAAGAACGGTTTCGCCTAAGTTCAAAGCATTGCCATTACGATCGACATCTTCAAACGAGAAAAATTGAGGGTTAACTAGCGGGGATTTTGTTCTACGTCCAAGAATAGTAAATCTGATATTACGAAATTTTTGTACTAAGCATACCCCTTCTGGAGTAACCATTCCAGATCCATTTAAGATCCTCGCAAATTCGTTACATAAGTTGCTTTTGGAGTCATTTGAGTGGCAACTATTTGAAGACATAAAAAAACCTTCTTTCCATATATAATTATGACTTATATAACTAGTTCTCTCTAGTAAAATATTCATATTACGGAGAAAAGGCTTGGACTAAATACTTATTCTTAAACAAGATGTACTAAAGAATTTCTGAAGCCTAAAGCCTTTAATTCAATTATGACCAACAATTTTTAAGATATAAGATAGTTTATACGTAAAAATATCATTTCGATATGGCCAGGCTAAATATTCAATTATATTTTTTCTGGGGACAAGTTGATGCATTTTAATTCAGACATGCATATCGTATATTGAAATCTAAAAGAGAAGAGGTGAAAAACATGTGCAAAAAACATAAATGTGGTTGCAAAAACAAAAAGAAACGTTGCCACTGTAAAAAATAATATTAGGAATCACTTTATCCCGCATTAACGGGCAATAAGACCCCCACCTCAAGATTCAGAGAGAAGCAAAGAAGATAGGTGGGGATAACTGCCCGTAAAAAGCCCGATTGGGCGGTCTTTCCATCAGTGGGGGGTAAAGAAAACCCCCACTGACGGAAGTTTCACTTTATCCAATGAGTATTTTATTAAGTCGAAAATACAATTTTCTTATTTTGCATAGGGCTTATTTTTTGATAAGGTAACCTCTTCTAAAAACTCATTTTCGCATAGAAAAATGAGTTTTTATCTATTTGCACCAATTTATTCCGTACGCAAGTCTATCAATGGGAACGCGATCAATATATGACTCTTTACTAAGAGTGAAAGGCATTGATACTACTGGTATCGGGACTTTTTTCTTTTTGTGGCTAAAACACTTTTCAATGCGATAAAGCTCATCCAGCCACAAAAAAATTATATTTACTCCAATACGTTATTCATATAAGTTTCAAAAAAAGTAACCACATTTACCGGTTATCAGAGTGATAGCTAAAAAAAGTGGTACTAAAGTGATGAATATTAAAGAGCTTATTTGATAGTGAGTCATATAAAAACGCCTTCTTATAAATATGAATAAAGCGCTGATGAATTACGAATTGTTCGAAGAGTTGAAATTACATATTGAAAATGTAGCTGAAGAAAATAAAGATCCGAAAGAAGTAATTAAAACTTTAGTTAACTTAATTGAACCCGTTGCTGAGTTTTATATGGAGGATAAAAGCTAAAGAGCAGCTAGCAAAAACTAACTGCTCGGCTCAGGGAGTTGGAGAAAAACTGATTCTGAATGAGTTCTGGCTATCGCCTGTCTATAGTATTGACGGAATATTAAGATTTATTCAAGTGGAATGTTTATTAGGGAAGTCATACTAAAGTTTTTATTATTAACCATGTGACTCCTATAAGAATTAAAAATTCAAAGAATATTAGGAATATGTTTTTCTGTGGCTTTTTAAATTCCCTTATTAAAGCGAAAAATGCACTAATTCCTGCAAGGATAAAAATAATGAGTCTCAATGTATCTGGCATGTCCGACACTCCTAAATTTTGGTTAAATTAATTATACATTAATTTCCTTTTTGTGAAAAAATGTTATTTTAATTTAAGCTCAATTTTAATAAAATAATCCTTTTTCCTTAGAAATAAAAATTAACACTATTTCAATAGACTAGTCGTACAAAAGATATAGAATTGGATCCAATAATAAAAAAACTAATAGGGCCTTCCAATGATGTTACTGACAATTATGAAAGAATTAGATGTAACAAAATCAGTGAAGAAAGCGGTGTGTACTTTAAAGAAGTATCGTATGTATATGCTATCTGTCGATGATAAGCATCTGCCAAAAGTAACACCTATATATTTACTTACACTTCCAAGTAACACAAACCGATCCCATTCCTCAAATGAAAGCGTGATTGAGTTTGTAGATAGAGAGAGAGAAGGAACAATGCATGACTCTCATATGGAAGCGGATTAATCGTTTATCAGTAGAATCTAGAAAACTGATTGTTAAGAAGTTTAGGAGGCGTTGTTAGGTTATATAGCTGTTATGATAGTAGTATAGATGATTTGACGAAAGGACAATTGCTCTTTTAGATTGTATGTACTAAAACTTCACATACCGTATGTAAATTAAAGAAAATAGTATTGGAATTTAAAGCATCTAAAATGGGTGCTTTTTTTTCACATTTAGAGAAGGACAAGCATATATTGAAGTATAGGACAAGCTAACCGCTATCCTATTCAATACTCACACTCTCTTTCACATTGAGAGCATCCACTTAATTGGATGCTCTTTTTTATTGAATAAAATGGACTTTAATAGTACTTAATTTCTTTTTTGTTATTCTATAATGTATATGTAATTCCTGTATTGTTAAAAAGGACAGGCAAAATGCTTGTCCTTTTTGTTAATTTAGATTAGCGGATGATTGACTTTTAGCTACACATTGGAATTCCTAATAATAATAGAAATGAAACGAATTCTGGTGTGATAGGGGATCGATAAAGGAATTTATCATTGAATTTAACAACTAAGAAGTAAGCATCTCCCTCTTGTATAATACATGCTGATAACATAAAGGAATACACCTCCTTGTAGATCAGAGATTGATATATTTTATGAATAATTAATAGAATATGCTTGTACATTTGTAGCAAAACGGTATTAAGTTACAAGTTCAATAAGTTCCTCTTTCATCATTTTGTTTTATTTAATGAACCATACTAAAGAAGGATCGACTCCGTAAAGTATCAATCTATCAAAATCTAAACCATTTACAGTTTAAGGGAAACATAATTTTTGTTGATTAAGTCAGGAATGCTAAAAAAAGAAGCCCCGTGGTATACGGGACTTCTAAGGGTAATATGTCAAGTAATGGCGTACTTGACTAAGTAAATTTAACATGAATTTTCGAAAAATAATATTGGTAAATGTGTCCAAATGCAGGTAAATAAGGGGATTTTAGATTTTATACAAGTTGAACTTTATTAAAAAGTGACGGCTGGAAATGAAGGTTTTAGAATGTGGAGGGTATTTTGACTATATAAGATTTATAAGTATATAGACATAATGTAAAAAATTATAATGAAAGATTTCCATTGAATCCATTTTGTTTATCCGTTCATATAATACAACTATATGAAAATGAAATAAAAATGGAAGGAGAAATAAAACTAGATGAGTGTACAGGAATTATGGATATCTAGGACCAATACGGCTGTAGTAATGAAATCAGGAAATGATTCAACAGCTTTCATTGGAGGAAATCCTTTTAAAACAATTAATGGTGCTATAACAGCAATTAACGCAATAGGGGCTCCAGGAATTACAATTCTTGTATTTCCTGGAGTTTATGATGAAACAGTAGTTATTCCCAATGGAAATTCATTACGAGGGATTAGTTTATTAACGGTAATAATTTGTCAGCAGAATGTAATATCGAATACCACTGTACTCACAATGGGTGAAAATACAAGGGTAGAGGATGTTACCGTACTATTAACTTCGTCTAACCATGTGAATTTAACAGGAGTTGCTTTTCCTGGAACAACATCACAAAACGCTAGATTAAGAACGACAGTAATCACTGTAGATAATTCGACAGCCTCAACAAGTGGAACTTCCAATGTTTATGCGATTCATTCTTTTGGGACAGGCACTCCAGATGATAGCATAAGTGCTGTAAGAGCAACGACTATCACAACAAGATCAGTTGGTTTAGGGAATAAAAGAGCAATATTAGTTGATACGAATCCACATAATTTTCATTGTCGGGATGTTAATTTGACCACTATTAGTTTAGGGGGAGCAGGATCTTGTATTGGGGCAGAAGTGAATCGGGCGGGGGCAGAATTAAGTTTGCGTTTAGTATAGGTTCAAGGGACTACAGCGGATGTATCTCAAACAGCTGGAACGATGATTTTAAGTTCAACGAATCTTATAAATTCCAATGCTAACAATTTAAGTTTTTCTATAGTTTTACAGCCTACTACTATTCTTTGGGCAGATCCTGCTGGTTTACCAACTGGTGGAACTCGTTTTTACAGGCCAGGTACAGCATCTGTTTCAGCTACAGAGGTCTTTGTAAGATTGAGTCAAAAAGCTGTTATCAAATCATTAGCAATAGGAGCTCGAGTTGCTTCTGGAGGGACAAGCACAGATACTTGGGCTATTCGAAAAAATGGGGTAGATACACCTCTTACAGTTTCATTAACTGGTGCTCAGACGTCTAATATAAATAATAATGTTTCTGTAACATTTCAAGCAGGAGATAGTATTTCGTTAAAATTAACAGCTTCTACAGGAAGTAATATAACAGATACTGTCATACAAGTTGATGTTTTCTAAGATTTAAGTAATAAAATTTCGTAGATTTTTCAAAATGAGCTTGGTATTAAGTTTTTCATAGGGCGAGCCCTGAGAGGAGTATCCACATCTTTTATCAAAAATTGAAAGAAGAGTACGATATGGAACTATATACAATCAAATCAGGCAGTTAAGTATCTATTCGGATGCTTTTGTCACATTTTGAGAAGGACGAGCATATATTAGAGTATAGGACAAGCTAATCGCTTGTTCTATTCAATACTCACACTCCTTGTCACATTGAGAGCATCCACTAGATCGGGTGCTCTTTTTCACATTTTTACAAGAACGAGCATATACTGCTTGTACCTCTTAACTTTCGTTAAAAGGAATATCGTAATCCAAATCCCAAAGAAGAGCGCTTGCGGAAACAGGTGCTCTTTTTATTTGTAGGATTTAGTAGATTTTTGTCGAATAAACTAATTAAGGGACGAAAAATATGGGAAATGAGGAATGATATCATGATGTGGTTAAGTTTCTTTATCGGATATAGTGTAGGTACAATAATTTGTTTAATCATTATGATTCAGTTTCTTAAAGCGAAGGAAGTTAAGGAATTGGATTATGATATTGATTCTTCAATTAAGAAAGAAATGGAACAGTTGAAAGAGATAAAGAATGATAATGACATAGAAAATAAGACGAGAATTAGAATTACTTATTGTAAAAAGTGTGGAAAGCCAGTATGAAATCGAAGGGCCCTTTTATTATTTTAGTTTGCTGTGGAATAGAGTATCGATAAGGAAAGATAAGGAGTGACCAGTGACCCTATAAATAAAAAAATCTACTCTCTATATAATGAGAGTAGAGTTCATGGATGCAGTTGCTGACTTCTCGGGATGGTGTCAGCAACTAAATAATATCATGAGTATTCAGAAAAAACATTGAATAAATATTTCCTATTTTTCGAATGATAGTTAAATTAAGTGAAATGTACAAAAACGTTATTTTACACACAATAGTAGCTAGCAAAAGCCAACTGCTCTCAATGGGTAAATAGGCTGTCTGCAGTATGAACGAAATATTGAGATTTATTCAAAGAAAACAGAGTTAGTATATGTATAAGTTATAAGATGAATTAAATAAAAAATAACATAATTGTAGCATGGCAAGATAAAACTGTGATGATCTGAAACATGTTTTTAAATGGTGTGGAAATAATTAGAATGTATTCACAATGAAAAAAGCGCCTCATAATATATAGAAAAAGCAATATTTTGAATTTTAAAGGATGTGAATACATGGAAGACATAGAAGATTTAAATGAAAAATTAGAAAATATAAGAATAGAACAAAAAGAAATCATGAGAGATATTCGTAATCTAGAAACTCGTGTAACTATTAGTGAAAAAGATATTACTACAATCAATAAACAATTAGAGAAAATTAGCGTAAATACAACTTGGATTTTAAGAATCATAATCAGTGCTATTGTCATGGGGGTATTAGGACTGTTAATGAAAGGCGGATTATGAGATATTGATTGTATTTAAAAGAGGGACAAGTGTCTCTCTTTTTTATTTATAATAATAATGTTTTTAATAGCTCGGTGTTATGGTATAGACGCTAAAATGGCGGGTAGTATATCTTCAATTGTTATAGGGAGTATTTCAATATTCATTACATTTAAAATAGGTTGAGGCGATGAAGAGGAAGATAAATAAATCAATAGTAATTATTGTAGTCGCTGCAGAAAAATGGTTTATAGATACTAAAGAAGAATGAGAGCGCTGTATGAGGAAAAGAACACTGTAAAAAAGCATTGCTTTTTTATTTTCACTAAATTATAATGGCACTGATGGATACCATTCCACATTTCAATACTGGGCAATATCAAGGATATGTAGATATCAAACTAGTAATTTTAGTCGCTACAGGTGTTATTTCTAATCCTGCTGCGGGAAAACGATTTGTTGAAAAGGTGCTAAAGAAGAATAAAAACGCTGTATGAGGCAAAGAGCACTGTCCAAAGGCATTGCTTTTTTATTTTTATTATTATCGAAATATAAGGAGATAACGAATAATGAATAAAAACATCGTAGACATATCAAAATACAATGACAAAATTAATTGGAACGTAGCTGCTCCGAATCTTGATTTAGCAATTTGTCGTGTGCAATATGGTTCAAATAAAGTAGATAATCTATATAAACAGCATGTAGCGAATCTAGAAGCGCGCGGAATTCCTCATGCTGCTTATGCATATGGTTGCTATGTATCTGTGGAAGATGCAATTGTAGAGGCAAAGGACTTTATGACTCGTGTTAGCCCTAACGCTAAATTTCTAGTGCTAGATGTTGAAGATGACACTTTAGCTAGTTGCGGTTCTACTAATCTAGCAAAAGCGTCACAAGTGTTCATCGATACTTGTAAATCTGCAGGATGGAAAGTAGGTTTCTACGTATCTCATCATATGTACAGCTCTTATGGATTACAAAATGTAAAAGCTGATTTCCTTTGGATTCCTCGCTATGGAGCAAAACCGGTATATGCATGTGATTTGTGGCAATATGCTGATAATGCAACAGGTGGTTACGTTGAAGGAATTGGGAATTGTGATGTAAACCGTTTAAATAGTGATAAAACCTTAGAATGGTTTATTGGTAAGGGAAGTAACAACATTGCAGGAGATAATGAAAATGTTGTTTTACCTCCAGATTGGAAAACAAATAATTTGGGCGGTATCACTGTAACAGCAGATATTGCAAATGTACGAGAAAATCCATCTACTGATGCAAAAGCTATGCGTCAAGTAAAAAAGGGAAGCGGTCACGTTTACCTTGATTGGCATTACGATGGCTCTTATTTCTGGTACAAAATTGCGGAGAAGAACTGGTTACGTGCTGATGTTTGTAAAATCAATAAAGACGGAAAAAATAAAGGTGTCGTTTGGGTAAATGGTACTGATATCAATCTTAGAAAAGGTGCAAGTACAGGTGATGCTGTTGTTGAGCAGATTAATAATGCTGGAGCATATGATGTACACTATCGCTACGAAAATTGGATTTTCATAAATGGCGGCGGATTGAAAACTGGTGGTTGGATGTATTTTGATGAATCTTATGTAAACTGGATTAGATAATGAAGAAAGCCGCTCCTTTTTCGGGAGCGGCTTTCTCTTTACATATTTTACTTTTTTCTTTCTTGTAGTTCCGAACAATCTCTACTACTTCTTTGGGCGTCAAATCTCTAAAATCCCAGAAAATTAGGTCTGAAACAGCAGGGTGAATTTGTTTATTTCTATATTCACCAAGTTCTCTTTCAATTGTCATAATTATACAATCTCGTTAGTTGAAACAATAAATGGAATTTTTGTTTTAAATATCTCGTTGTTATCAATAGATGCGGATATACCCATTTCATCGTGGTGTTTACCAGTACAACTAATGTGTAAATAGTAATAGTTATTAACGAAATCTATGTTAGAAAAATCATCATCTATAGGGATTTGGAATTCAATATGATCAATATCTTTGCTAGTGTAGCCTTGTTCTGGATCATATTCAACGATATATCTTTTAACAATAGTTGTTTCTTTTCCTCCAAATTGATGATATAAGGTGAACCATATTGCTACATAATCAGGAGTTTCATGAATATAAGGGAGTGTTCTTTGAGTAAGCCCTCCAATTGTACATGAAACACTAAGAGCATTATCTTTTCCTTTATATAATATTAATTCTGAGAAATCTTTTTTTGTGTGTAAATGAATAGATGTTATTGCCGGAGAAAAATTACTCGAACTCATATATAAAGCCCTCCTTTAATTATTTAAAAGTAACTATTTTTCTGGAGAAATATCACAGTATGCTCCGAACTTTTTTTTCTTTCATCAAATTCCTTTTTATCCCGCTATTTATGTTTTGGATGCAAATTCTTTTATTAAAAAATAAATTGCACATAATACAAGAAATAATCCGAGTGTTAGAATGGATGAAAAAACTACAGTTAGAATGAATAGGGCAACTAAAATTGTAATTACTCTATTTAAGACTAATCTATTACTTACAGTAGCTGCTGCTTGCTGTAGTTGTTGCATACGTTACAGCGAAGCGACTGTATCATAGTTCATAAAATCCCCTCCCGCGATATAATAAATCTATTATATCAAAATTTTGGAAATTCCACTGTTCATGCAGCAGATTTTAGAAATTTGTAAAAGAGAAGAGCTTCCAATGGTAGCGCAATTTTATTTCGCAGAAGAATCACCATATGTTGAAGAAGGTGGTCCGCCAGTTGTATGGTCTTTTATTATTTGGAAGGTTGATTAAAAACAGCAGCTAGCAAATGCTAACTGCTGTTTCTTAGAGTACTTTTAATCTATTGTTTTTTATCCCGCATTAACGGGCAGTAAGACCCCCACTTCAAGATTCGGAGAGAAACGAGGAAGATAGATGGTGGATAACTGCCCGTAAAAGCCCGATTGGGCGGGCTTTCCATCAGTGGGAGATGAAAAAACTCTCCACTGATGGAAGTTTCACTTTATTAGTATTCAATAATGGAGGTGATAATTTTGGTGATAAAAAAAGACACTCCTATGAGTGTCGTCATCCATCTTATTGCTTTCGAGGTTTGAAAAGGGAAGTAATGAAAAAGAAACCTTTTACAAATCAAATTTATCATGTATGGAATATATAGTAAATTGAGAAAAAATATACGGAAGATTTAGTATAGATACTTTTCACTATTAATATGAAGAAAATCAGCTATTCTTCACATCTTTTAAAGCCTCAGGTAAATCTTACATCTTATAATTTTAATTTATAAAAATATAAATATTTCATTAGTAGAGGGTGTTTTGTTCCTCATCCATCAGGTTCAGTGTGATATGAAATTGTTGAGAAAAAACTGTGTAACAAGTCAGGATACCCAAATTTATAGAAAAAGAATCTGTATAAGAGAGAAAAGTATTTATAGAATATTTATGTTGACTTGTTCTGTATAAAGAACTAAAATTTATTTTAAATAGAACACTTGTGTTTTATTAAGTAATGGCTTTATGCATAAATAAATTGTACATAAAAATGTTTTATGAGTGAGGTAGGTTTAAAAAGCCCGATTCATTTATAAAAATGTAGGGGGAAACTATGGAAAAGGAAATAAATCTTAAAAATTTATTTGCTGTGATAAGAAGACGACTATGGATAATTGCCGCAGTTACACTAACGATTACGTTAGTAGGAGCGATTTATAGTATCTTCTTAAAAACTCCATTATACGTATCTTCTGCGAGAATACTTATTCAAGCAAATAGTGAAAGTATGAACACGCTTAAAGTAATGATAAATGAACCGGTTGTGATGGAGAAAGTCGCTGCAGAATTAAATAATAATAGACCAGCAGGTGCGTTAAGTGGACAAATAAGCGCTGAAATTGTCCAAGGTTCACAGATTGTGAAAATCAATGTGGTTGATCCAAATCCTGTAATGGCGGCTAAAATTGCAAATGTTACAGCAGCTGTTTATAAGAAAGAGGTTGCAAGAGTATTAAATTTTAATAGTGTTAACATTTTAACAGAAGCAAAAGCTCAGAAATACGCTGTACCAATAAACATAAAGCATATCAATACGATAATGACTGCTTTCATTGTTGGTTTGGTGTTAAGCGTTGGTTTCGTATTTTTACTAGATTCTTTGGATGATACAATTAAATCAGAGCGAGCTATTGAAAAATTATTAGATATCCCTACTTTAGGAAGTATTTCTAAAATGGATGAGAGAAGTATGGTAGATAAATACAGTGAAAAGAAATCTATATCATTAAGGGGGATAGGCAAGTGGTTTTCAAAAACAGAAGAAAAAGAGACAAAGGAAAGAATGAAAGCCTAGTTACTCATACTGTGCCAAATTCCAAAGTTGCTGAAGAATATCGTACGATTCGTACCAATCTTCAGTTTTCATCTGTCAATAGTAAAGACAAGACGATAGTTATTACTTCTCCGAGATTTGGGGAAGGAAAATCAACAGTTGCAGCGAATCTTGCTGTTTCTATAGCTCAACAAGGTGAGAAAGTATTACTAATTGATGCTGACCTACGGAAGCCGGCCATTCACGAAATATTCCAACTTGAAAATACAATTGGGTTAACAAATGTTTTAAGTGGCGAAAAAGTAATGGAGGGGGCTGTAAAGAAAACAGGAATTGGAAGACTGCACGTATTAACAAGTGGTCCAGTTCCGTTTAACCCCGCTGAGCTACTTAGTTCGGTAGTAATGGAGACCTTAATTCAAAAAGTAATGGAGCAGTATGATATCATATTAATCGACTCTCCGCCGATTTTAGAGGTAGCAGATGCAAGCATTTTAGCTGATCGATGTGATGGAGCATTATTAGTAATAAACTGTAATCATACTATGAATGAGGATGCGATCGAAGCTAAAAGAATATTAAGTTTTACAAAAGGAAAATTAGTAGGAGCTATATTAAACAATAAGGTATAATGATTTTTGTTTAATATAGCTATATAAATCCAAATTTGAAAAACGACATAAAACCATTCTTTTTAGGGGGAAAGAGCATCTGGCCATGCATTGAAGTGGTCGGAGCCTTTTTCTGCCACATGCGCAGTGAGAACCGGAGAGAAAGCAGGTGCAGGTCACTTTTTCTACATAGCAGCGATCGACTTCTATATTGAAAAATTAAAGTGAATTTATATAAATTGAACTAAAAATTTTTTTATAGGTCCTCTCATCGCCAAGTTCCTTAAAACACATTGTCTTATAAAGGGAATTTGAATGGTGATTGGCTACTCAATTGAGAAGTGTAAAAATTAAGTTCAATTTATCTATAGGAGTGTTCGGGAAATATAAAGGTTATCTATTTAACGGGATAAAAGGATTTTAAACTAACTCGTTCTTTATAAAGTACATAAATAGTTCTTTTAGAAGATTCAATATGGTGATGCCTCTTTACCAATATCAATGGAGGCACTCGGCTATACTGTGGGTTGAAATAAACCTTAGATGCTAGTCGTCAAGAGTGTGGTGTGAGGTTGGGTTAGATGCCCAAATTTTATTAAAGCTTTTAACTATGGGTTTTTGGAAAGATCTCATAGTTAAAAGTTTTAATTTTTTCAAAGTCATGATTAAAAAGGTGGGAATTTTATGACGTACCGGCAAAGGTTGTCGTTATTGCTTTTAATGGATTCACTTATAGTATTGGGTGCAATTTATTTTAGTTATTTTTTTGTAAATGGTAGTTTTCGAGTTATTACATTAACATCTGTAATTAGTTCTATAACTTTACTACTTAGCCATCATTTTTTTGCTTTTCTTTATAAGTTGTATAAAAAGGCATGGGAATATGCAAGTATAGGGGAATTATTAATTATTTTTAAAGCTATTACATTGACTATCGTTACTACAGCTTTTGTACAAAAAGTAGTGATACACGAAGTTTACTTTCGTTTACTTGCTGTAACTTGGATGATACACATTTTGTTAATTGGAGGGTCCCGTTTTATTTGGCGGATGTTCCGGGATGCGTATTTTAAAAATGATGATACGAAAAAGAGAACCTTAATTATTGGGGCTGGTTCTGCGGGGACAATGGTCGTAAGACAATTGCTACAGAACAATGATACAGAATTATTACCTGTTGCATTTATTGATGATAATGTAAAGAAGCATAATCTCGATATTTTGGGGATTCCAGTAATCGGAGGGGTAAATCAGATTGAGCGTGTTGTTGAAGAACTTAATATTGAGAGTATTATAATTGCCATCCCTTCGCTTAGAAAAAAAAGATTGAACGCCATTTTTAAAGAGTGCTCAAAAACAAAAGCAAAGACGCAAATTCTTCCTATGTTAGAAGATTTAGTAACAGGGAAAGTTTCAGTTAATGAATTCCGCGATGTTCAAGTAGAAGACTTGCTAGGACGTAGTCCGGTTGAGCTGGATATGAATAGCATTTCAGAATATATAACTGATAAAGTCATTTTAGTGACTGGTGCTGGTGGTTCAATCGGTTCAGAGATTTGTAGACAAGTCGCAAAGTTTAATCCAAAACAGTTAATTTTATTAGGCCATGGGGAAAATAGCATTTACTCCATTGAAATGGAATTGAGAGAGTTATATGGTAATACAGAGATTATATTTATTCCAGAAATTGCAGACATACAAGACAGTCAGAAAATGATGTCAGTGATGAATAAATATCACCCGCACGTTGTCTATCATGCTGCTGCACATAAACATGTCCCATTAATGGAATATAATCCGGAAGAAGCCGTGAAAAATAACTTGATGGGAACGATGAATGTTGCAAAAGCAGCAAGTTGGCACGATGTTGAAACGTTTGTTATGATTTCTTCTGATAAAGCAGTAAATCCAACAAATGTTATGGGAGCAACGAAAAGATTGGCTGAAATGATTGTTCAATATACAAATAAAACAAGTCATACAAAGTTCGTTGCGGTTCGTTTTGGAAATGTATTAGGAAGTAGAGGTAGTGTAATTCCGTTATTCAAGAAGCAAATTCAAAAAGGCGGACCAGTTACAGTTACTCATCCAGATATGGTTCGTTACTTTATGACTATTCCGGAAGCATCAAGACTAGTTATGCAGGCCGGGGCTTTAGCTAAGGGCGGAGAAATTTTTGTATTAGATATGGGAGAACCAGTGAAAATTGTCGACCTGGCTAAAAATTTAATTAAACTATCAGGAAATTCTGTTGAAGAAATTGGTATAGAATTTACTGGGACGAGACCGGGAGAAAAGCTTTTTGAAGAGCTATTAAAAGATGATGAAATGATTGAACAACAAATCTATCCGAGAATTTATGTAGGAAAAGAAACTAATATTTATATAGAAGAAATTGAAAAAATTATTTCTACACACTCTGATTTGGATAAAGAAGAATTACGAAACATATTATTAGATTTGGCTAATAAACATAACGCTTCAAAAATATTAACACCAACATTGGGTTAACGGTTTGTGGAAGCTGTACTTGAATCAAAAATATAGTTGAATGGGTGTGTGATTTAATTGCCTAAGAAAGTGTTGTTTTGTGCAACAGTAGATTACCATTTTAAAGCATTTCACTTACCGTATATGGAATGGTTTGCGGAGCAGGGATGGGAGGTACATGTTGCTGCAAGTGGTAATATACACCTTCCATATGTACATAAAAAATATGATATTCCTATTCAGAGATCACCTTTTAAAAAGCAAAACTTCCAGGCATATAAGAAGCTTACATCAATTATCAATAAAAATAAGTACAGCATTATTCATTGTCATACACCTATGGGAGGAGTGCTTGCCCGCTTAGCTGCAAGAAAAGCGAGAAGACAAGGAACTAAGGTGATTTACACAGCTCATGGATTTCATTTTTGTAAGGGTGCACCTCTTATAAATTGGCTTGCATATTATCCAATTGAAAGAGGATTAGCTTCTTATACAGATTGTCTCATAACAATCAATACAGAAGATTACAATCTTGCAGTGAAACATCGATTTAAAGCAAATCGTATTGAACACGTTCATGGAATAGGCGTAGATACGGAAAAATTCAAATTGGTAAAAGAAGAATATAAACGAGATTTAAAGATGAAATTTGGTTACAAACCAGATGATTTCCTAATGTTCTATGCTGCTGAATTTAACAAAAATAAAAATCAGCAATTTTTGCTTCATTCGTTAGCCCTACTAAAGGATGAAGCTCCTAACGCAAAGCTTTTACTGGCAGGAAAAGGTCCATTAATGGAAGAATGTAAAAGATTGGCTATTGAGCTTGGGATTGCTGAGATGGTTCATTTTCTTGGATATCGAACAGATATTGCTTCATTATTACCAATGTGTGATATTGCCGTTGCATCTAGTCTTCGAGAAGGTTTGCCAGTTAACATAATGGAAGCTATGGCTTGTGGTCTTCCAGTTGTAGCTACTGATAATAGAGGACATAAAGAGCTTATAAAGGATACAATAAATGGTTATCTTGTATCACCAAAAGAGGAAGAACTTTTTGCTTCGCGAATACTGGAGTGTATTCATTCAAGAACACTACGTGAAAAAATTGGGATTGAAAATGTAAATAGAGTAAAAAAATACTCAATTGCCCAAGTAGGTGCAGAATTGAATGATATTTATACACAATATATGTTGAGGGATGTAGATGAAACCAAAAATCAGTGTGATAGTGCCTATATATAATGTTGAACAATACTTAAGTAGATGCTTGGATAGTTTGTTATCACAAAATTTTAGTGATATCGAAATTATAGCTGTAAATGATGGTTCAACAGACGGAAGTGCAAAAATACTTTATGATTATGCAAAAAAAGATAGTCGTATTGTGGTGATAGAAAAGGAGAATGGTGGAGTTTCTTCAGCTAGGAATGAGGGGATACGCGCGGCAAACGGAGAATATATTGGTTTTGTTGACCCAGATGATTGGGTAGATAAAGATATGTATGAGTCAATGTATAATAGCGCAGTTGATGAAAAATCCGATATTGTTATGTGTACGTATATTCGAGAGTTTGGCAGTCATTCAAAGATAAAAGAATTCAACCTTCCTGAAAAAGTTTGTTATCACAATGAAGAAGTCCAATTAAACGTTATGAGACGCTTGATTGGTCCTTTAAATGAAGAAATAGCAAATCCAGAACTTCTCGATGCGTGGGGGACGGTATGGTCAAAGTTATATCGCTTAGATATTCTTAAAGAAAATAATCTTGAATTTGTAGACCTTAGTACTATAGGGACTAATGAGGATTCTCTTTTTAATATATATGCTTTTTATTATGCAAAAACTTTTGTTTTTATAAATAAACCTTATTATCATTATTGGAGGGTAAACACTACATCAGTTACATCGTCTTATAAGCCTAGTTTAATGAATCAGTGGTTTAATCTTTACGGTATAATTGAAAATTTCTTAGATGATAAAAAGATGGAAAAAGCTTTTTATATAGCCTTAAATAATCGCATATGTCTTGGTACATTAGGGCTTGGCTTAAACACAATAAGCAAAGAAAATAAAGTATCTGCTTTGATGAAAATCAGTAAGTTACATTCAATATTAAAGGATAAACGTATCAAACAATCCTTTAGGCAATTTGAAATGAAATATTTTTCAGTTGCTTGGAAGGCATTTTATTTTTGTGCAAAATTCCGATTTACACTAGGATTTTATTTCATTTTAGTAGTAATTGATAAACTCAGAAAAATAGTTAGATAGGGGGGAGAATATTGGAACCTAATCGTATATTGCAAGTAGTGACGATCATGAATCGTGGCGGGCTTGAAACGATGTTGATGAATTATTACCGAAAGCTTGACCGCAATAAGATACAGTTTGATTTCATGGTACATAGAGAAGAAAAAGGGCATTATGATGATGAGATATTGAGTCTTGGCGGAAGAATTTATCGAATGCCGCAAATAAGACCTGGTAATTATCGTTCCTATTTCAAATTACTTGATAAATTCTTTACTGCTCATCCTGAATATAAAGTAGTACA
Organism: Bacillus sp. 103mf; assembly: GCF_900116295.1. Taxonomy (GTDB): domain Bacteria; phylum Bacillota; class Bacilli; order Bacillales; family Bacillaceae_G; genus Bacillus_A; species Bacillus_A bruguierae. Next base: position 252,929 of record NZ_FPAF01000001.1, on the reverse strand, counting down.
TTCTCATATTAACGAAAATAGCAGTTTTGTACTTGGAGCAGCCAAACGCGCGGCTGTTCCTTGCCGTATTGCGCATAGTCATTTAAGCGATTTGGGTATAGATATAAAGCTACCTTTTCGTTTGTATGCAAGATTTTCGATGAAGGATAATCCAAACAAGTATTTTGCATGTTCAAAAAATGCAGGACAATGGTTATTCGGACGGAAAATATGTGAATCTAAGGAAGTAACTGTTCTTAACAATGCAGTTAATGTAGAGGAATTTCAATATGATGAAACAATTAGGAAGCAAATAAGGAAAGAAATAGGTGCAGAAGATAAATTAGTATTAGGACATATCGGAAGATTTAACAAGCAAAAAAATCATGATTTCCTAATTGATGTGTTTAAAGCTGTACATGATAAGAATCCTAACTCCCTGCTTGTTATGGTAGGGGATGGTCAATTACGACCATTGATAGAAAAGAAGGTAGCTGCCTTAGGGTTATCGTCACATGTGAGGTTCTTAGGGGTTAGAGGAGATATATCATCCCTTATGCAAGGGTTCGATTTATTTCTGTTTCCTTCGCTTTTTGAAGGGTTGCCGGTTGTGTTGGTTGAAGCGCAGGCTGCCGGTTTAAAATGTGTTATATCCGACACTATAACAGATGAAACGGATGTGTCCGGTCGAATAGAGTTTGTGAGCTTAAAGGAAACGCCGGAGGTCTGGGTAGAAAAAATTCTTACTTCATCATATGACCATGAAGATACGTCTGATTTATTACGTAAAAACGGATATGATACTGCTACGATGGCAAAATGGCTAACGGATTATTATTTAGATCATAGTTACATATAAAACAAACTTAGATTTCTGGAGGTTTTGTGATGGGTCCTACTTTAACTGTCTTTACACCTGCGTTTAATCGTGCGTACACATTACATCTATGCTACGACAGTTTGAAAAGACAAACTTCTAAAGACTTTATTTGGTTAATTATTGATGATGGATCTACAGATAACACAAAGGAACTTGTGGAAAAGTGGATTTCAGAGGGTTTCGTTCCAATTCGTTATTATTATCAGGAAAATCAAGGAATGCATGGGGCCCACAATACTGCTTATGAATTAATTGATACAGAACTAAATGTTTGTATAGACTCTGATGATTATATGGCTGATGACGCTGTGGAGAAAATCCTTTCATTTTGGAAACAAAATGGAAGTGATCGTTATGCTGGGATAGTTGGATTGGATGCAAATCAGAATGGAAACATCATTGGAACTAAAATGCCGTCTGATTTAAGAGAATCTAAACTTTCAGATTTATATGTAAAACATAAAGTGAAAGGGGATAAAAAACTTGTATATCGATCCGAACTTACACGTAACTCCCCGCCCTATCCAATATTTTCAGGGGAAAAGTATTGTCCACTTAGTTATAAGTATATTCTGATTGATCAAGAATGTCCCTTACTTATTATGAATGAAGTGCTGTGTTTTGTAGAATATTTAGATGATGGGTCAAGTATGAACATTATTAAGCAGTATAAGAAAAATCCACGTGGTTTTTCTTTTTTTAGGAAAATAGCCATGCAATATGCACCTTCATTTAAAGACAGATTTAGAGAAGCCATGCATTATGTGTCCAGTAATTTCATGATAAAAAACTATAAATTTTTAAAAGAGTCTCCATGTAAATGGACTACTTTCGTGGCAACGCCTTTGGGGTTTTTACTTTATTGTTATATTCTGAATACACATAGAACTACTGTTTTGAAAAAAAATAAAACGAGTAGAGGTACAGGTAAAGAAGAATAGGGATGGAGTTATATACACTTAAGATATGGAAGTGATTGGTGAATGACTGTATTATGGGTGAATCTTGCTTTAGTTTATTGTTTTTCTTTTTTTGCAAGGTATTTTTCTAAACCGATTATTATGAGGGGATCTTTTATCCGACCAAATAAATTTTTAGTGTTTTGTGCTATGACCACATTAATATTAGTATCGGGCCTTCGTAATAATATTGGAGATACTTTTGCCTATATGCATTCATATGCCACTCTCAATTTTAGCTGGGAAATGATTAAGTCGGAAAAGGACATTGGATTTAATATTTATCAAATGTTTTTACAAAATTTTTCCCATGATCCGCAACTGCTGATTTTTGTAACAGCATTGATTACAAACCTATTGATAGTGCTTGTTTTATATAAATATGCAAGAATGTTTGAGTTAAGTTTATTTGTATATATAACAGGTGGCATGTTTTTAACTTCAATGAATGGAATAAGGCAATTTTTGGCAGCTGCAATTGTATTTGCGGCAACAAAATATATATTTGAAGGTAATTGGAAAAAGTATATTTTAATTATCCTACTTGCATCAACTGTACACCAGACTGCGCTTATCCTCATTCCTATTTATTTTATAGTTAGGAAAGAAGCTTGGTCAAAGCAAACGTATATTCTTCTCGTTTGCGCGGTACTTATCGTTATAGGATTTAACCAATTTATGGATGCTTTATTTGCAGTTATAGAGAATAGTCAATATAGTGAGTACAAAAACTTTTCTGAGGGCGGTGCAAATATACTCAGGGTTATTGTTTATGCCGTACCGATTATTCTCGCTTACTTAGGGAAAGATAGATTAAGGGAGTTGTTTCCTAAAAGTGATCCTGTTGTAAATATGTCTATATTAGGGCTTGTCTTTATGATTATCTCAACCCAAAACTGGATATTTGCTAGATTTTCTATTTATTTTGGATTGTATCAACTCATATTAATTTCTTGGGTTGTAAAATTATTTACTGAAAAAGATCGAAAGCTTATTTATTATGGGATTTTAATATTCTATCTTGTGTATTACTACTATGAATGTGTAGTAAGCCTTGCAGGCGTTGGATATGGAAGTGACTATATAAAACTTTAGAGTTATATTTGAATAAGTATAACGAATAGAGCATAAAAAAGAGGACTTCCTACTTTAAAGAGGAGGCTTTAAAGTGAAAAAACTCGAAAAAATACCCAGGACTATACATTACTGCTGGTTTGGAGGAAAAGACAAACCTGACATTGTCAAAAAATGCATAGAGAGTTGGAAAAAGAATCTACCAGAATATGAAATACTAGAATGGAATGAAGATAATTTTGATATAAACTGTAATTCATATGTAAAAGAGGCATACAAAGCTGGCAAATTTGCATTTGTAAGTGATTATGTTAGGGTACATGCTTTATATTATTATGGCGGTATTTATTTGGATACTGATGTGGAGGTATTTAAATCTTTTAATAATCTATTGCATCATGATTCATTTTGGGGATTTGAACAAGAAAATTACATAGCTACAAGCACAATAGGAGCGGCTAAAGAAAATAAGCTTATAAAAACATTTTTAGATTCATATGAAGAGAAGGGTTTCATTAAAGAGGATGGAAGCTATGATGATTTGACGAATGTAGCTATTGTGACAGAGATATTAAAAAATATAGGATTAAAAACAAACGGAGAGTATCAGGAAATAGAGGGGATAGGAACTTTCTATCCCCAAACATATTTCTCACCATATGACTATATTAATTGCAGAAAATTTATAACAGAAAATACACATGCTATGCATCATTTTTATAAGAGTTGGTTACCACCTAAAGCGCGGATAAAGGGTAAAATAAAATTAATTTTAGCCAAAATCATAGGTGGAGATAATATCGCTAAGTTGAGACAACATGCGGGGCGAAAAGAAGCTTTTAAGGAGAAAATGCATGATTAATATATTAAAAAAAATATTCCAAACGCTAGTTACAGAAAGTCGTAACAGAGGGTTATATTTTGCAGTGTTGATGAATCTTTCACACTTAATCGGTGTATTAAGAGGTGTTTTCTATAAGTTAATATACTTCCGTAATATAAATTGCTCAATTTTTGCACTCCAAACAAAAAGTAGGATAGAGGTTTTTAATAAGCATTCAAAAATCAATATTGGAAAATTTGTGTTTGTCAGAAGAAATACGAGTATTCGAATTGATTTTAATGGGGTACTAGATATAGGTGAGAAAGTGTTCATTAATGATAACTGTAACATTAACTGTATAAATAAAATATCAATTGGAAAAAACACAAAGATAGCTCCTAATGTAAGTATTAACGATCATGACCATAATTATAAGAACATTGAAGATGAGCACTTAATAAAGGGTGAAGTAAAGATAGGAGAGAATGTTTGGATTGGTTCTAATGTAGTTATATTGAGGGATACGTTTATAGGTGATAATACTGTGATAGCTGCTGGAAGTGTTGTAAAAGGACATATTCCTTCAAATACACTGTTTGTAAATAAACGAGAAAACGTATGTATCAATCGCACGAGTTGAAGCGGTTCATGTGAAAGTGTCGTCTATATAATTTCATAATGTATAATGATTTCACTCATATCAAGAACAAAATATGAACGCGGGGAATTACATGAAGAAAAATATTTTAATTTCTATGTATGATATGGAAATTGGTGGTGCGGAAAGAAGCTTAATTAATATGCTAGAAACCTTTGACTACAACACATATAACGTAGATTTACTAATATTAAATCACACAGGAGATTTCATGCATTTAATCCCTGATAAAGTTAATGTGTTACCTCAAATAGGTAAATACACCGTATTTAGAAAATCCATTAGGCAATGCATACGGGAAGGCTATTTTTTAGCATCAATTATAAGAATAGTAAGCAAGTATATCGCAGGTAGAAAATCAAAACAACGGCAATTAAAAGAAGGATCAGGATATATTCAGATGCAACTTGTTTCAAAATATGTATCATACTTCTTGCCTAAACAGAAAAAAAAGTATGACTTTGCAATTAGTTATGCATGGCCACACGATATTTTAGCTGATAATGTAAATGCTGATAAAAAAATAGCTTGGATCCATACAGATTACAGTACGTTAGAAATTGATAATGAAATAGATCTTACTATGTGGAATAAGTTTGATTATATTGCATCTATATCAGATGAATGCACAAAAGCGTTCTTGACTGTATATCCATCATTGAAAGAGAAAATCTTGCTTATAGAGAATATTACTTCACCAGAGTTTATTCGGAAAATGGCTGCTAATGTTGTAGATTTTAATAAGCAAGATAATGGTACTTTTAATATCGTATCGGTTGGAAGATTGTCGTATGCCAAAGGGTTTGATCGTGCTATAAAAGCACTTAGAATGTTGCACGACAAAGGATTTAATAATATAAAGTGGTATGTGATAGGATATGGCTCAGATGAATCTATTCTTAGAGAACTAATAGCAGAGAACAATTTAGAAAATAGTTTTATATTATTAGGCAAACAAACCAATCCATATCCATATATGAAAGCATGCGATTTATACGTGCAGCCGTCTAGATATGAAGGAAAAGCAGTTACAGTGACAGAGGCTAAAATACTTGAGAGACCTATATTGATTACGAATTATCCTACTGCAGCTAGTCAGTTGGAAGATGGATTTGAAGGTATAATATGCGATTCAAGTATTGAGGGGTTAGTTAAAGGGATTGAAACTCTATATAAAGATGATAAGCTCAGAAATACATTGATTCATCATCTGAAAAGTAGGGACTATAGTAATAGTTATGAGTTAGATAAGTTATATAAAATTATTGAAACCTAAAACAAATTATATAAATTTAAATTAAAAATCGACATAAAAATCCTTTTTCTTTTTAGGCGGGCGAGAGCATCTGGCCATGCATAGAAGCGGTCAGGGCATTTTCCTACCACATGCAAGATTTAAAACAAAAGGAGCAAGCAAGTAGCGGTTATGTTGTATTCTACATAGCAGCGACTTATAAAGAAAAGCGGAGCCGACTGTTTAGGCCTGTTGGCTAAGGTTCTTCACCGTAACATGGGGTTGATTTTTCGAAAATGAAACATTTTTCATACACGGAACGGAAAGCGTCCACTCGGAGTGGAGTGTACATCTATCTATATGTTACCCCCGTCTTTTGGTGATGAACCGATCATAATAAAAATGTATGGATTATTATAATGCAGGGTTTCCTGGTAGAGGCGGGATTTAGGCATGAGCATAAAAGTAAGTGTAATAATACCGGTTTATAATGCAGGAAAATATATTACACAGTGTGTAGAATCACTTTTAAATCAAACACTTCAACAATGTGAATTTATATTTATTAATGATGGTTCGACGGACAATAGTAGAGAAGTTATTGAGCGTTATAAAGAATTAGATAATAGGATAATACTTATAAATCAAGAAAATCAGGGCGTAAGCATTGCCAGGAACAAAGGGTTATGTTTAGCGACTGGGGAATATGTTGGATTTGTTGATGCTGATGATTACATAGAGAGAGCAATGTATGAAGTATTATATAACTCTGCAAAGCAAGATGATTGTGATGTAGTTATATCAAATATTAACGGTGAAATGGAAGGACATAAGGTAGCAATAAGGTATCCATTTCCAGTAGATACTGTTCTTAAAAAAGAATATATAGATCAAGAACTATTGCCTTATTTTCTTAAGACAGATCATTTAAATACTGCTGTGAATAAAATTTATAAAAATAATATAATAAATGAAAATGATGTGAAATTTCCAGAAAAAGTTGCATTAGGAGAAGACGGAATGTTTAACATCGAATTCTTTAGTAATGCAACTAGTATGAAATATATAAATTATGCTGGATACCACTATAGAGAGGTAACTGGCAGTGCTACTAGAAATATAGTAGAAAAAGATTATTTTAAGAGAGCCGTAGAAGTGTATAACATGGAATTGCCACAAATATATACTGATAAGGTCGACAAAGTAAAGGCGCACCAGTTAAAATCAATAAAATTTATAAATAGTGTAATGTCTTATATATATATTTATTTTACCCCATCTAAAGATGTAAGTTTTAGTACGAGGTATAGATATGTAAAAAATATGATTCGAAATAAATATGTTAGAGAAGCGTTACCTGTTTATTGCAGTGAAAATCACAGTAAATTAGGAAGATATGAGAAAGCTGTGATAGACATGATAAGGAAAAAGTCGGCAATTGGACTATATTGTGCTGTTGCTTACAGTAGATTTCGAAGTAAATAGTTATTGGGAGAGGCTAATATGAAAATTATGATGTTTGCCCATGGAGGCAGTTTAAATAGAGGATGCGAAGCAATAGTTCGTTCTTCTACGAATATTATCAAAGAAAAAACAGATGACACAAAGGTGTACTTAGTATCAAGTAAACCAGAAACGGACAAGATAATTCCTCAGTTGGATGAAATATATGAGGGTTCTAGCAGTAGTATAAAGAAGTATTCATATGATTGGTGGATTGCTTTACTTAAGGTAAAGTTTTTTAATGATGAATCTTATGCATTAGCTAAAATGGAAAATAACATCATTAAACGTATAAAAGATGTAGATGTATGCTTATCTATAGGCGGAGATAACTATTGCTATGGAGAGCAGCCTGCATTGTATGAGATAGATAGAAGAGTAAAGGCACAAGGGAAAAAATTGGTTTTATGGGGATGTTCTATCGGTGACGAGGACATGTCTGAGAAAAAATTAGAAGACTTAAAGTTGTTTGATGCAATACTAGCTCGTGAAAGCCTTACTTATAATATGTTAAAAAGTAAGGGGCTCAATAATGTTAAATTATGTGCTGATCCAGCATTTACTATGGAAAAAGAAGAGTTGGAATTGCCTAAGGGATGGCAAGAAGGAAATACAGTTGGATTAAACTTTAGCCCACTTGTCTGGGAGAGAAATAAAGACTCCCAAGCGGCAGTAAGAGAATTAATAAATCATATATTAAATACTACAGATTTAACAATTGCTCTCACACCTCATGTAATAATGGATGGAAATAACGATTATGAAGTTTTATATAAATATTATGAGGAATTTAAAAATACTGGGAGAGTAATCATACTGCCAAATGATTTAAATGCAATACAATATAAGGGGTATATTGCTAGAATGAGATTTTTCATAGGAGCTAGAACACATGCGACTATAGCAGCTTATTCGAATTGTGTTCCAACTATGGTATTAGGGTATAGCATAAAGTCAAAAGGAATATCGAAAGATATATTCGGAGAAGAAAAATTAGTTTTAGGGTTAGAAGAGATATCAAGCAGTGAGAAGCTAAAGGCTAAATTTGATGAGATGGTAAGCGAAGAAACAGAATTGAGACAAACATTACAGAAATCTATCCCTAATATAAAGAAAATGTCGTATAAAGCGGTAGAATATTTAGCTGAACTAGTTAAGTGAGGTGTATCAATGAAAAAGAATTTATTATTTGTTATACCTAGTTTAACAGCTGCTGGTGGAGAAAAGAGTTTAGTAAATTTATTATCTCAAATAGACTACAACTTATATAATGTAGATTTGTTTTTGTTAAAACATGATGGAATGTTTATGGAATTTGTACCAAAAGAGGTACAAATTCTATCACTTCCAGAAACTTACCACTTATTTGCTTTACCACTATTTAAATCTATTAAGCAGCTCATATTAAAGCGTGAAATGACACTAGCATATAATCGAGTGATGTTTGCTATAAGAAATAGAAATGCTAGAAATATATCAATAAGGGAACAATATAACTGGAAATATGTCTCCAAATCTTTGGACAAATTACCTCAAAAATATGATGTAGCTATAGGATTTTTAGAAAAAACATCTACATATTTTTGTGTAGACAAAGTAAATGCTTTTAAAAAAATAGGATGGGTTCATATTGATTATGACAAATTAGGTATGGATCCAAATTTTGATATTGATTACTTTAAAGAGTTAGACCATATCGTTACTGTTTCGGAAGAATGCGCAAATAAACTAAAAAATAGATTTCCGAGCCAAAAGAATAAAGTAAGAGTTATATATAATATCGTTTCACCGACAATGATAAATAAAATGGCCAATCAAAATAATGCCGATGTGTATGATAGAAAGGGTAATGAAATTGTACTACTTTCTATTGGGAGATTACATTATCAGAAGGCTTTTGAATTGGCTATAGAATCTTGTAAGAAACTAATTGATAGAGGATATAACATAAAGTGGAATATTATTGGCGAAGGGGAAGAGAGAGAGAAATTAACGAATTTAATTAAAGAAAATAAATTAGAAGGAACGTTTCGTTTATTGGGCTTAAAGTCCAATCCATATCCATATATAAAGCAAGCCGATATATATATACAGACATCTAGATTTGAAGGAAAGTCTATAGCTATAGATGAAGCAAAAATATTAAACAAACCTATAATTGTAACTAATTTCAGTACAGCAAAAGATCAGATAAATGATGGCATAGATGGCCTAATTGTAGATATGGATGCAGATGCTGTTGCAAATGGGGTTGAAAAGCTTGTAAAAGATATAAGTTTAAGAGAACGTTTAGCATATAATTTATCCCAATTGAAATTAGGGACAGAAGGAGAAATAAATAAGCTGTATGAGACTTTTTAGTGGGTGGGACTCATGAAAAAAAAATTATTATTTGTAATGAATAATCTAACTTGTGGCGGGGCTGAGAAATCGCTAATATCTTTATTGGAAACGATAGATTATTCTTTGTACAGTGTAGATTTGTTTTTATTCAAGCATGAAGGGATATTTATAAATAAGCTACCAAAAGAAGTTCATTTACTACCTGAGCCTATGAATTATAAATATTTTGATATGCCTATAAAGAAATCATTAATAGAGTTAATTAAAAAAAGAGATTTTAAAACATCTTTTAATAGGATTGTATTAGGATATTTAGCTAAGACAGAAGATAATGGCGCTATTATTGAACAAAAATTATGGAAATATATGTCGAATTCAATAAGTGAAATCAATAAAGAGTATGATGCAGCTATAGGGTTCCAAGAAAAAAACCCTATATATTTTTGTGTAGATAAGGTAAAAGCAAAAAGAAAAATTGGATGGATACATACAGATTATAATAAGTTAGGGATTGATTATAAAAAAGAGAACGTTTATTTTGGTAAACTAGATTACGTAGTTACTGTATCAGAAGAATTAGTTAATATTCTAAAAAAGAACTTTCCTGAATATGAAAAAAAATTTGTATGTATACACAATATCGTTTCTCCAAAAATGATAAGGAAAATGTCATTAGAGAAGGTAGAATTTAAAACAGAAGGTGCCAAAAGCATATCGTTAATTTCTGTAGGTAGATTGGCTAAAGAAAAGGGATTAGATATTTCCTTAGAAGCAGTCGATAGGCTTGTTAAAAAAGGGTATGACATTAAGTGGTATATCATTGGAGAAGGTAATGTAAGAAAAGAATTACAAAGAAGTATAAAAGAAAGAAATTTAGAAGAAAGAATAATACTATTAGGTTTAAAAGAAAATCCATACCCGTATATAAGGCAATCAGATATATACATACAAACTTCGAGATATGAAGGAAAATCAATTTCTATAGATGAAGCAAAAATATTGGCAAAACCAATAGTAATTACTAATTTCGAAACAGCTGATAATCATATAAAAAATAATATCGATGGGTTGATTGCAGAAATGGATTCCATCTCAGTAGCTGATAATCTTGAGATATTAATAAGTGATGAAATGTTAAGAGCGAAGTTTATTAATAATCTTGCAGAAGAAGAATTGGGAACAGAAGATGAAATCGATAATTTATATAAATTAATAAACAGTAAAATATAATATGAAAAAAATTATGGGGGGTAACAATGTTTAATCGCATAAAAAAGTCGTTAATGATAAGATTAGGAATGCTATCCCGTGAAGAGTTAACAGTAGAAGCGTGTTTGCAACGAGGTATGAAGGTAGGGAAAAATTGTTCCGGGTTAGCTGGGAGTACAATTGATTATGCACATTGCTGGTTAATAGAAATTGGTGATAATGTTACGTTTGCGCCCCAAGTGTATCTTCTTGCACATGACGCTAGTACGAAACGATATTTAGATTATACAAAAATAGCAAAAATAAAAATAGAAGACAATTCATTTATAGGAGCAAGGGCCTTAATTATGCCTGGGGTTACAATAGGGAAGAATGCTATTGTAGCTGCAGGAAGTATCGTAACTAAATCGGTACCTGAAGGGTCTATAGTTGGCGGTAACCCAGCAAGAATAATCGGGAAAACTGAGGATTATATTAACAAGCATAGATTAAATATGGAAACTGCTCATGTTTATGATAAAGATTGGACAATAGGCGGGAATATAACGCTAGACATGTGTAATAAGATGGCCGAAGAGTTGGAGAATACTGTAGGATATGTTAAGTAAACTAAACTATTTCTATATCGAAAGGGCTTTATAGAGATGATATTTCAAATTTTGAGTTGTACGATAATTATTATTCTTTTAATAACGATAGCAATAGACGTAGTACCTTTAATAAAAGACTGGATACTAAGAATTCATATGGGAAGATACGATGATAAATCGTTATGGAATAAAGCTATTACTAATAAAGGATCTAAATTTTTATTGAATGTACCAAAAATAAAGGTAACAGATAATACAAGATTAGTCGTAATAGATATGCTGAAGAAAAATTATACAAAAAGTACTATACAACATTGGCAAGAAGCATCTTTAGTTTTAGGGTTATCTGAGTACTTAAAATATAATGATGATCAGGAAGTAAAAAAAGCAGTTGTAAAATTTTTGGATGCGAAATTTGATAGTAATGGTCAATGGAGAGAAAAACCAAAGTATGTAGATGGAGCTATACTAGCATATTCTATTATGAAGATAGATTTTATAGAGACAGATAAGTATAGGAAAGCATTGGACTATACTTGGGAAATGATAAAAGAGCATCTAGGTGAAGATGGATCAGTAGAGTATAGAAAGTATATGAAAAGTTATAGATATGTAGATACTATAGGCTTTATATGTCCATTTTTAGTAGCTTACGGTACGAAATATAACAAAGACGAGTGTGTAGATTTAGCAGTGAAGCAAATTAAAGAGTATGAGCAGTATGGAATGTTAGACGAACATTATATTCCAAGTCATGTATACAAGTTAGAAAATAAAGTACCCCTTGGATTATATGGATGGGGAAGAGGTCTTGGTTGGTTTGCTATAGGCCTTATAGATGCATGGAGTGAATTACCACAAGACAATCAATATAAACTTGTTTTAGAAGAATGTGTAAAGAGATTTGCAAAAGCTGCTATGAACTTTCAACAAGATAATGGAAGCTGGAACTGGACGGTAACTAGAAGTGAATGTAGGCCGGATTCTTCTGCTACAGCTACATTAGGCTGGTTTCTGTTAAACGCATCAAAAATAGATGTGATTTCTAAAGAATGTTTAAATAGTACAGATAAAGCTATAAGTTATTTGATGAAGGTTACGAGGAAAAATGGAGCAGTTGACTTTTCACAAGGAGATACAAAAGACATAGGAGTATATTCGACGTTGTTCAATATATTGCCGTTTACGCAAGGATTTTGTATGAGATTAATCAATTTATATGTAAGTAAGAGATAAACTTTTGCTTATATTTGTATAAGGAATATCCATTAACAAAGGTAATAGCTAGTTTGAGAATTCAAATAAATTGTTTTTGGAGAAGTGAAAAAGGAGGAATTTATTTGCTAAATTCTTTAACGTCATTTAGGTTTATTGCTGCATTAATGGTGTTTTTATTCCATATGCGGGTGTTCAGTCAATATCAATTAGGTTCAGCGGGCGTTCAGTTTTTCTTTGTTTTATCTGGTTTTATATTAGCCTATAACTATCATTCTAAGTTTATAGAAATCAATAAAAACAATATCAAAAAATTTTATAAAGCAAGATTTTCAAGAATATATCCGGTTCATGTATTAACTTTTTTGCTCTCTGTACCATTGGTTATTTTGTACTTTCACCCCAATAGTTTATATTTTGTAAAACTTACTTTTATGTCAATGATCAATTTGCTATTGTTACAAAGTTTTTTTCCGAGTCAAGGAACTTATTTTAATTTTAATGGTGTTTCATGGACGTTATCAGTTGAAACGTTCTTTTATTTTATGTTTCCTTTTCTGCTATGGATATTTATAAAACTTAAAGTTAACAAAAATATAGTTAAATCTGTATTGATATTTTGGATAGTGTGGGGCGTTTTATTTCTATTAAATAAAAATTTGGATGGAGATAATCCATTTTATATTTGGTTACTACATATCTTCCCAGGAGTTAGATTGTTTGAATTTTCAACAGGGATGCTTTTAGGATTGATTTATATTGAAAAATCCAATAAAGAAAATTTAAACAAGGCTATATTTACTGTTTTAGAACTACTAAGTTTATTGTTATTCATTGTCTTATTATTGTATTCGGTAAACTTAGATGTAGGAATCGTTCGCGGTGTGTATTTTGTTCCACTATGGTGTTTGTTAATTTTCACCTTTGCATTTCAAGGTGGTATGATTTCAAAAATATTATCACAAAGGTTTTTTGTTTATTTGGGTGAAATTAGTTTCTCATTCTATATGATCCATCAATTGGTGATTCGATACTTAGATTTTCTTCATTTAGCGAATACGTATCGCTTTTTGATTTGTTTAGTAATTTCTTTATTATTCAGTTCAATCATTTATCAATTTTACGAAGAGCCATTACGTAAGAAAATTCGTTTTGGTTTTCGAAAACAAACGCATAAAATGCAAGTACCTTTATCAAAAGAAATCCTTAAATAAGGGCTTATTTTTAAATAATTACTGTAAATAGATGAAAAGAAAAAATTATGGTCAGTAACAATGGGAGGATTAAATGAGAATAACAGTATTCACTCCAACATACAACAGAGGCTATATTATAGAAAAACTGTACAGATCATTACAAGAGCAAACATATACAGATTTTGAATGGTTAGTTATTGATGATGGTTCAAGCGATAACACAGAAGAGTTATTTAGATTATGGACAGTAGAAAAAAATCCATTCCCCATAAGGTATTATAAAGTTGAAAATGGTGGGAAACATAGAGCAATTAATAAAGCTACTGACTTAGCAGAAGGGGAATTGTTCTTCATTGTCGATTCTGATGATTATCTGACGAAAGATGCATTAGAAAACATAGAAAATTGGGAACGAAACTTGGAAAATAAAGAATTATTTTGTGGTGTTTCCGGTAATAGAGGAAGACAGGTTAATGACTTTTTAGGAACAACATTTGAAGGGGAATATGTAGACGCAACTTCACTTGAACGTACAAAATATAATATAACCGGTGATAAAGCAGAAGTCTTTTATACGAACATCCTTAGAAAATATAAGTTTTGTGAATTTGAAGGAGAGAAATTTATAACAGAGGCTACAGTGTGGGAGAAAATGGCCCATGATGGCTATAAAATAAGGTGGTTTAATAAAACCACTTATATATGCGATTATCTTGAGGATGGCTTAACGAAAAATATGAAAGAGATATTTGCTAAAAGTCCTAAAGGTACAGCGTATTATATAAAACAGCAAATTAAGTTTTATAAATGTAATGTAAAAGGCAGATTGTCTTATTATAATTTATACTATGATTTTGTAAAGTCTAATTTAAAATTAGGACAGGCTGCAAAATATTTGGAAATTCAACCTGTTACTTTAATCTTTTCTATATTTTTAGTTAAATGTAAGAAAATCATGATGAAGTAGGTTTTAAATATGAGAGTAAAAAATTCGATAATTAATATATCCGCTGGTCTTGGTAATCAAATTATTATTACGTCATTAAGTTTTATTTCAAGAACTGTATTCATTAATAGCTTAGGCGTTGAGTACCTAGGAATAAACGGATTACTTACCAACATACTGTCTATGCTGTCTTTAGCAGAAGCAGGAATAGGTTCTAGTATAATGTACAGTCTTTACAAACCGGTAGCCGAGAATGATCAGCAGAAAATAAAAGTGCTTATGCGCTTGTATCGAAATGCATACATGGTAATCGCCTTAGTAGTATTGTTACTAGGGCTCGCATTAATGCCTTTTCTAGGTTATTTTGTTAAAGATTCAAATGTTGAAAATGTCCATCTCATTTATGCCATATTTTTACTGAACACAGTTGCACCGTATTTGTACTCACATAGAAGTTCGTTTTTAAATGTTTGTCAGAAAGGTTATGTTGTAACAGGGGTATATTCTATATCTTCCATTATATCCACTTGTCTTAAGATAGGAGTATTGCACTATACAAAAAATTATATTTTATATCTAATTATAGATAGTGTTATTACCATAACTACAAGTATCCTTTTAGCAGTTATAGTGAGTAAATTGTATCCATTTTTAAAAGATAAAGTATCTAGTAAATTAGATAGCGAAACGAAAAATAGCATTATAAAAAATGTAAAAGCGATTGTTCTACAAAATATAGGAAACTACCTAGTTTTAGGTACAGATAATATTATTATTTCATCATTTGTGAGTGTAGCAGCAGTTGGATTGTACTCCAATTACAATATGTTAATTGATATTTGTAGAACTTTTACTTATCAAGTGTTTAATAATATTTATCATAGTGTAGGAAATTTAGTAGCAAAAGAGAGTGCAGAAAAAATTTACAGTATATATAAAATCTATACACTCCTCAATTTTTGGTTATATTCATTTTTTAGTATACTGTTATGTATTACTATAGAGCCCTTTATTACTTTATGGATAGGCCCGAAATTCTTAATGAGTGAAGGGATATTATTTGTATTAATGGCTATCTTCTATGAAAGAGGAATGAGAAATGCGATAACAACTGTGAAGACTACAGCAGGAATTTTTCAAGAGGATAAATACGCTCCTTTGTTTCAAGCTGCTGTAAACCTTATTGTATCTATTATTTTAGTTCAGTATATAGGTATAGTAGGTGTTTTTATTGGAACATTTATAAGTGTATTAACTGTTCCATTCTGGGTTACGCCTTATCTAGTGTATAAGAAGGTGTTCGAAAAACCTATTATTCATTATTATAGAACATACATGTATTATGTAGTTATATGTATAGGAACATATCTAATAACAAAAGTGATAAGTAACTTTATATTGTTAGATGGTTGGTTAGGTTTAATATTAAAAGGCACCGTTTGTCTAATAGTGCCAAATATAATTTATGTATTCATTTTTCGTAAAACAGATGAGTTTAAGTATTTATTTGGTGTTTTTAAAAGAATTGCGGGCAAGTTATTGAAGCGTTTTAAATTAGGAAAAGGAATTTCATATTAACTTCAGTCAGCTGGTATATATTTTAAACATTACCATCATGAAGCGGAGTTAAAAAATAAAGTGTTCTGAAATTAGAAATTTCAGATATATACAAAAGGTAGCTAGACTACCGTGTTTTCGCAATTCAAACAATCACAAGTTAAAATGATGAACATATGTAGTGAGATTTCTTAGTTTATAATAAATTTGTTGAAAAGAGGAAAGAAAAAACTATTCATAGAATAGTTTTTTCTTTTTTTCATCCTAACTCATACACCCAATCTATTTAATCTATAGAAGCATAATATATAAAAAAGAAAAAGGGTGTAAACATATGACAAGTTATTTAAACGCTAATCTTGGAGATATGAGTGATGTTGATTTAACAAATATGTCTCCTGCCCATGGTGATGTATTAACTTATGATGATGTTAAATCAAAGTGGATTCCTAAAAAGCTTTCAATTTCAAGTACAGAAAATGCCTCAAGTGTTGTATATGTAATAGAACCAGATAGATGGAATATTAAAAATGATGGGACGAATGCTGCTGCTACTACACTAGGTATAAATCAAGCATTAATTTGGGCAAAATCTCAAGGGTATAATCATGTTATATTGCCAGGAGGGACATATAAGTTAAAGATTGACAGTACATCATTTTCATGTATTGTTATGCCAAGCAATATACATTTTGAAATGGCTGATGGATGCGTATTACAGTTAGAAGCCAATTCATCACCTTGGTATAGAATATTTGAGGTTAAAGGAGTTAGAAATGTTAGGGTTTCTGGTGGGAAAATAGTCGGAGACAAAAAGGGGCATATATATGAAATAGGTGTAAAGTTTGTTAGGGGAGGTGTAAATCCTGACGGGTCATTAAATAGTAATCCGAATTTTATCCGTAGTGAGGTAGTAGATAGGTATGGAAATCCTGGACTACTAAAATCTTTTAGACTATGGTCTATTTCAGGAGTAACTGCTACGAGATATAGTTTTTATCAATATAATGGCACGGTTTCTTCTAGTACGTTAGTTGGATTTAAAACCGATGGACAGTTTGCCCCAACATCTCCGTCAGGAAGAAATTGGGTTGCTCCAATAGACAAGGCTAATAAGATGATATTTGTTATTGATATTACGTCTTCACCTTTGAGTGATGATCAAATTGCAAAAATTAATGCGAAAGTCGACGCTCAGAACTATACACACGAATGGGGACAAGGGATAGAAATAAGCGGTTCAAATTATGTTGAAATAGATCATGTAGAAATAAGTGATTGTACTGGCGATGCTGTTTCCACGGGCTGGTTAGAATATAAATTGAATCCAGCTGACTATACGCAAGAACAGATGGGATCACATATTTACATCCATAACTGCGATATTCACAACTGCAGAAGACAAGGTATTACTCTTGGTAGTGCAAACGATACCTACATCTTTGATAACAAAATCTACTTTATTGGTAAGGCTGATGATGGCATTACAGTGGATGGAACTGCTCCTATGTTTGGAATAGATATTGAGTCTATGTGGTCTCAAAGTAATATACCAACATGGCGGCCTGAACTAAATCAATCCGGGCTTGAATTGAACACTAGAATTTATATTTATAATAATTACATTTATAGCAATGCACGTGGGCATTTTGTAAACGTTGATGGTATTCATGTAGTTTTAGAAAATAACATATTTGAAGGTTTTAATGTTGGAGGAGTTAGTTCTTATCAGAATAACTGGTATATTAAATATCTAAATAATACTTTTATTGGATGTGAACTCACTGTTAAAGGAGATAACTTTGTCAATGGAGCAGTATGTAATAACGGGAATATAAAGTTACAAGATATTAGAGGAGCAGTCGTTACAAATTGTCAAATAAAGAATGGCTCATTTTCCGTTTCGAGTACTTATGGTTACTTTGGAACTCCTGCTGTAAATGTCACTACTAGGACATTTACTTATAGCTCACCGCATGGAATGGGAAATGGCGCAAAGATATGTTTCGAACAATGGATTGGAAAAGTTCCTGCTGGAATTAGTGTAGATAAACTGTATTATACAGTAAATGTAACACCAACAAGTTTCCAAGTGGCTGAAACATTAAATGGGCCGCCGGTAGTCATAACGGATGCAGGAACAGCAGGATTCAATATAAGCAGATGTGATTATGGGAGATGCTACATCTCAGATATTACTATTGAAAGAGAGTGGAGAAGCGATAATGCTGTAGCACAAAACCTTTCAGTAATTATGACAGGAGGGGTTCTTAAGAACATTAATGTCAAGAACTATGACATTAGCATCAAGCCACCTGCTAATTATGCTGGACGACCTATCACAGTAGAAGGATTAACCTTGATTGAAGGCGCTGCAGATTTGGAATGTTGTAATTTAAGTAACGGTAAGTTCTTAAGAGCAAAAACTAGTCGAATGGGTGGAGATCTATCGCTAGGTTCTAATAATGCTCAATATACGAGGAAGATAAATACAGACAACTGCTTATTTCAAAACGTAGGCATAAATTTTGAAGGAAACGTTGTGAATAATCGCAGTACATTTTTAAACTCTATTATCAAGAAAACAGATAGTTCTACCGTTTCCATCATTGCACATAGTTATTTGGAAAATACTGTGGTCAGCTTACGGTGGTTAACGAAGGAAAAAGCGGTGACGATAGCACGGTGTATATTTAATAATGTGTCTACTGATATAAACGCAAGTACTAGGTTGATAGATAATACTGTTATTAATTAAGTGGAGATTCATATGAGCCAGAGCTAGACAAAGATGTCGAAAAATTAAAATGGGTTTATACAGTAAGGCACAAAGTCATAAAAAGCATCTCAATTCGTTATTTTACAACAACGAACCGGGATGTTTTTTAATACCTAATGTAAAAGTTAACCACGTTTCAATAAAAAAATGTATGAATAAGGATATGAATAACGAGGAGGAAAAAACATATGAAAATTCTAGTTACAGGCGGAGCAGGATACATCGGAACTCATACATGCGTAGAACTATTAAATGCCGGATATGAGATAATCGTAGTTGACAATTTTTCAAACAGTAAACCAGAAGCTTTAAAACGTGTTCGTGAAATTACAGGAAAAGATTTTACATTTTATCAGGCAGATATATTAGATAAAGAGATGCTAGATACTATTTTTGGTGAAAATCAGATTGATGCCGTTATCCATTTTGCAGGATTGAAGGCGGTAGGAGAGTCGGTTACGTTACCACTTTGGTATTATCATAATAACATTACAGGTACTCTTGTATTATGTGAAGTCATGAAAAAGCATGGTGTAAAGAAAATGGTCTTCAGTTCCTCAGCAACAGTATATGGAATGGCAGAACAAGTACCGATTTCCGAAAATTTTTCACTTGGAGCGACGAATCCTTATGGGCGCACAAAACAGATAATTGAAGAAATATTACGTGATCTGTATGTGTCTGACCATGAGTGGAGTATTGCTCTTTTACGTTACTTTAATCCAATTGGAGCACATAAAAGCGGGCGAATTGGGGAAGATCCAAAAGGTATTCCAAATAATCTTATCCCGTACATTACACAAGTAGCTGTTGGAAAGCTAAATGAATTAAGCGTTTTTGGGAATGACTATCCAACGCAAGATGGTACAGCTGTAAGAGATTATATACATGTTGTAGATCTTGCAATGGGACATTTGAAAGCGCTCGAAAAGATATCGAGATCTCAAGGAGTAGAAGCGTATAATTTAGGAACCGGATGTGGTTATAGTGTATTGGAAATGGCTACTGCCTTTGAAAAAGCATCAGGTAAGAAAGTTCCATATAGAATTGTAAATCGTCGTCCAGGTGATGTAGCTATTTGTTATGCGAATGCATCAAAGGCTAAACTAGAGTTGGGATGGGTTGCTCAAAAAGGAGTCGAAGAGATGTGCGAAGATTCATGGAGATGGCAGTTTAATAATCCAAATGGTTATGCCAAATAAAATTATATGATATATATACAAGTTAACAAGACGACATAAAAACCTCCTTTCTTTTTTAGGGGGGACGAGAGCATCTGGCCGCACATAGAAACGGTCAGAGCCTTTTCCTACCACATGCAATATTTAAAACAAAAGGAGGAAGCAAGTAGCGATCATGTTGTATTCTGCATAGCAGCGACTTATATGTCGAAAAATGAAAATGGCTATATATAAGGGATGTTAGAGAGTAAAAAATTGTTAGTAATAGAGGAGAAAATAAATACAAATCCCACTTGAAATAGCTAGAATTTGTATATGTAAACAGATTTTTCGAAAGAGGGGATTAAACATGAACATTTCTGAGAGATTAACTCAGCAGGAATTTAAAGAGATACTCATGTATATATACAAAAGAGGTCAAGAATCAAAAAATGTAGAAGTAAAACGTTTAATCGAAGAAATTAAACAATACCTCATTTCGATTATGTATACATCAAAATAATTTATAAATCTTAAAAAATTGGTTCTAAGATTTATTGTGAAATGATATGTATATAAACACCAATTGAAAAGATCGACATAAAATCGTTCATTTTAGATGAGAGAGAGCGTCTGATCATGCATACAAGCGATCAGGGCCTTTTTCTGCCATGTGCGAAGTGAAACAAGAGAGAAAGCAAGTGCAGGCTCCTTTTTCTGCATAGCAGCGACTTATATGTTGAAAAATGAAAATGGATGTATATATAACGAAAGCCTTTCATACTATTGATCTGTGAAAAGGCGCTTGCAAGAATCTTGGATAGGAGTATGATTATTAATGAAGCGAATTTTTGATTTACTGATTTCTTTGTTTTTATTATTGTGTTTATCTTCTGTTATCGTTGTAGTAGCCGTTTTGGTTAGATTAAAATTAGGATCACCTATAATATTTAAACAACAACGTCCAGGACTACATGGAAAACCGTTCTATCTTTACAAATTTCGCACAATGACTGATGAAAGAGATAATCAGGGTAAGTCCTTGCCGGATCAAGTGAGATTAACCACATTTGGTAAGTTTCTTAGGAAATGTAGTTTAGATGAATTGCCGCAACTTATAAATGTTGTGAAAGGTGACATAAGTTTAGTAGGACCGCGACCATTATTAATGGAATACTTACCTTTATATTCTAGTGAACAAGCTAAAAGACATGATGTAAAGCCTGGGATTACTGGGTGGGCACAAGTGAATGGAAGAAATGCAATTACTTGGGAAGAAAAATTCAAACTAGATGTATGGTATGTAAATAATCAATCTTTTTTAATCGATATGAAGATATTATTTCTTACACTAATAAAAGTGTTTAAATCAGAAGGAGTAAATCAAGATGGTCATGTAACAATGGAACGTTTTACGGGTATCAAATAGACTGTGAGAGAAGGTAGTGAATGAAAATTGTAATGATTGGACAAGGTGGTCACAGTAAAGTTATACAGGATATTATTTTATCAAACAAGGAATATGAAATTGTTGGATATTTAGATGATCGATATGAAGATATAACTAGAGTAGATAATATTTATTTCGGCCCGATTTCAACTGCCTATGAAATGATTAACGATGTTAATCAAATAAAATTTGTTATTGCAATAGGGAATAATAAAGTTAGAAAAAAAATTGCCGAAAAATTGAGTCTGTCTGACAATTTTTATGCCACGTTAATACATAAAACAGCCGTTATAAGTCCGAATGCTAAGATAGGAAACGGTACAGTTGTTATGCCGCATGCGGTGATTAATGCTGATACTCGAATTGGCAATCACTCTATTATAAATACGGGTTCTATTGTTGAACATGACAATATATTAGGGGATTTTGTGCATATTTCTCCTCATGCTACACTTACAGGTTCTATCATCATCGAAGAAGGGACACATATAGGGGCAGCGGCTACTCTTATTCCAAGTGTTAAAATCGGAGAATGGTCTGTTATTGGAGCAGGAGCTGTTGTGATAAATGACATTCCCCCTAATTGTACAGCCGTTGGTATCCCTGCCAAAGTTATTAATGAATTGAGTTACTAGGAGTGATAAAAATGGTAATAACACAACAAAAAAACCGAATCTTTCTCTCTACTCCGCATATGAGCGGCAATGAACAAAAATATATTCAAGATGCCTTTGATACAAACTGGATTGCTCCTCTTGGGCCAAATGTGGATGCTTTTGAAGAAGAACTCGCATCTTTTGTTGGAACTAGAGATGCTGCAGCGGTTAGTTCAGGTACTGCCGCTATCCATTTAGCTCTGCGGTTATTAGATGTTCAAAAAGGGGATAAAGTGTTTTGTTCAAGTCTTACTTTTATAGCGAGTGCCAATCCAATTATGTATTTAGGGGCTGAACCAGTATTTATCGATTCAGAGCCAGAAACATGGAACATGTCGCCGCAAGCTTTAGAACGTGCGCTTTCTGATGCTCATAAAGAAGGTAAATTGCCAAAAGCTATTATCACTGTTAACTTATATGGGCAGAGCGCAAAAATGGATGAGATTTGTTCTTTATGTAATAAATATAATGTTCCTATTATTGAGGATGCAGCGGAATCTTTAGGTTCTACATATAAAGGAAAAGCCAGTGGTACATTTGGGAAATTTGGTATTTATTCTTTTAATGGCAACAAAATTATTACAACTTCTGGTGGAGGAATGCTTGTTTCTGATGATGTTGAGGCATTAAAGAAAGCGCGTTTTTTTGCAACCCAAGCAAGGGATGTAGCACCGCATTACCAGCATAGCGAGATGGGATATAACTATCGAATGAGTAATATATTAGCTGGTATTGGAAGAGCTCAATTAGAGGTGTTAGAAGATAGAGTGAAGGCTAGAAGATTAATATTTGCACGATATTACCAGGAATTATCTAGTATACCTGGATTTTACTTTATGCCTGAATTAGAAAATACTCAGTCGAATCGTTGGCTCACAGCTTTAACAATCAATGAAAAAGAAACGGGTATATCTATTCAATCATTATTGGAGGCTTTAGCTGAAGAGAATATTGAAGCTCGTCCTGTGTGGAAGCCGCTTCACATGCAACCGCTTTTTGAAGGGATGAAATATTATTCTCATAGCGAAAATGACCATGTGGCTGAACAATTATTTAAAACAGGTATTTGTCTTCCTTCTAGTTCCAACATGACAGAGATAGAGCAACAAAGGGTTATTCAATGTATTAAAAATCTTTTATAAAATAAAAGAACCTTCTGAATGAGGTGTGTAAATTCAGAAGGTTCTTTTTACCCGAAAGGGGGTTAAATACGAGAAAAAGCAGAGGGATCTATCTTCTTTTCATGAAGGCCTTCCTTTTGGTTAATTTTTCTTTTAATTGAATGTAAAGGAAATCCCTGTATAAAATATGATTATAAGTATATATGAATATTATATTGATTGCTTTTTGTCTTTTTGTATGCAAATATTAAAAGTGAAAACATAATGCTGAACTGAATCTCCTGGCTAAATTGTATAAGTACAAGGAAGTGTATATTCAATGGTGTGCAACTTATGATCTATTTTACGTTACTACTTCTTAATAAGTTTACGTTTTTTACGAAATATATAAGTGCAAATTGAAAAATCGACATAAAACTTTTCTTATTTAGGTGGGAGAAAGCATCTGAACATGTACAGAAGCGGTCAGGTGCTGTTTCTGTCACATATGCAGGTGCCTCTTTTTTCTGCATAGCAGCAATCTATATGTCGAAAAATCAAAATGGATTTATATAGTTTCCCTTACATTATAGGATATAGAAAAATAGGACTAAGGAGCATTTATAGAGGGAGGACTATAAACGGATGATTGGGAGAAATATTTATCAATTTCGAAAGAAAAGGGGACTTACTTTATCCGAATTAGCAGAAAGGGCTGGAATTTCAAAATCCTATTTAAGTAATATTGAAAGAAGTATAAACCAGAACCCGTCTATCCAAGTGATGGAAAAGATAGCGTTGGTATTAGAAGCAGATCTCAATACATTACTCGAAACGAAAACAAATACGGAAACAAAACAGCAGATTGAAGAAGAGTGGGTTGATTTTGTGTATGAATTAAAAAAGGCAGGGATTAATAAAGAAAAGCTCGGGGATTATAAAATATTAATTGATTTTATTAAGTGGCAGAATTCAGCGATAGATAAGTGAAAAAATGGTTTATTCTTTTTTATTATTCTGGTACGAAATGTGTTAAGTAGCTTATCTATATTTAAAAATTGCACATAAAAAGATTGATTTCCTTTCATTCTCTAATATTATCACTTAGTAGAACAACGAAGACTAATTCCTCTTATGATGACACGAATTTTTTATTCGTATATACATGTTCTGTACAGCTTGTTTATTATGTTGACAGTAACATTCTAATTATTTTTTCACCTAAGATTGTAAGCGTTTTTACGAAACATAACAGTATTACCCCATCTCAAAGTTCGAAAGAAAATAAAGAAGTTATGCGGGAGATAAACTACTGGTAAATATCTACTTAGATGTGATTGAGCTCCCGTTGATGGAAATTTTAGTTTATTTTTATAATTTACTCCTGTAAAATAAAGGGAATAAAAAGAATGCAGAATATTCGAATAATTTTGTTAGTATTTAAATTGCAAAAAGGAAGGGGGGATGAATAGTTCTGTAGTTATATTTATTTTGAATTATATAAAAAAAATATTTACAAATAGAATATCATTATATAAAATGAAAACAAGTTCGTTATACAGAACGAAGATAAACCAAAATGTTTACCTTCAGGAAAATATATTCGTTTAAACAAGAGAATGTACATTCTTAACCCAGTCTGTATCCAAAGGGTTGAAGAAATGGATAAAATATACTTTTGAGACGAAAATTCTCTATAATGAACTTCAGCGATAAAAACTTTTTTGCTGAAAATATGGGATATGAATTGACATAACAAAAAGGAAATGATAGTTTATATCTTGTAATCGTTCTTTTTACAGAACAAAAATAGTAATATAATAAAAATTATATGCATAGAATCAGTTCGTAGATTTTATTTGTGATATTTATTGAACAAAACAGAATTGTTCTTTAAATAGAACGAATATAAGCAATAATAATATAGAGGATTAATTACATATTAGCGATTATTTATCCCGTGTCAGTAATCCTTACCTTCAGATTCTGAGGAATCCATAGAAAATAGGTGGAGATGAAGAAAACCTCATTGATAGACGTCTCACATTATCCGATTGGATTTTACTTATTTGCTGCAAAACAGGAGGAAAAAATGAGTGCTATAACTGGAATTTTACATTTTAACAACGAGTCTATACCGATTGAATACGGCATTAGATTAATGAGGGATTTACAAAAATATCCCGCTGATGATGTTCAAATATGGCACAAAGAAAGCGTTTTCCTTGGCTGTCACGCACAATGGATCACACCGGAGTCTATTGGTGAACAATTGCCTTTTTATGATTACCAAAGGAAATTGGCGATTACAGCAGATGCTATAATCGATAATCGTGAGGAGTTATTCGAGAGGTTACAAGTGGATTATGCTGATAGAAAAAAGATAACAGATAGTCAGTTAATTTTGCTTTCCTATCAAAAGTGGGGGGAAGAAGCTCCTAAGTATTTGGTAGGCGATTTTGCTTTTATGATTTGGGATGAGCGAAATCGAAAAATGTTTGGAGCAAGAGACTTTTCTGGGAGCCGAACTCTGTATTATTGCTCCAATCAACAACAATTTGCTTTTTGTACGACAATACAGCCATTGCTGTCTTTACCTTATGTTCAAAAGCAATTAAATGAACAGTGGCTTGCTGAATATTTGGCTATATGTGGAATGGTTGATGTAGCCGATACCACTATAACGCCTTATAAAAATATAGAACAAGTACCACCATCTCATAGCATTATAGTAGTTGGGAATAAAGTAACGCTTTCGAGATATTGTACGCTAGTTCCAGAAAGAAAGCTTCGCTTAAAGTCAAATGAAGAGTATGTAGAAGCATTTCAAGAAGTTTTTCAAGAGGCTGTTACATCTCGAGTACGAACTCACCGACAAGTTGGAGCACAGTTAAGCGGAGGATTGGATTCGGGTTCTATTGCGAGCTTTGCTGCCAAAGTTTTACGTGAAGAAAACAAACCATTACATACATTTAGCTACATACCATCAAATGATTTTGAGGATTTTACACCTAAACATCTAATGCCGGATGAGCGACCGCTTATTAAAGAAACGGTACGATATGTAGGAGGTATAGAAGACAATTATTTAGATTTTAAGGGAAGGGATCCATTTTCTGAAATAACGGATTTCCTCGGAATAATGGAGATGCCATATAAATTCTTTGAGAATTCTTTTTGGATGAAAGGAATGTTTGAGGAAGGGTACAAGGAAGACGTTGGAGTCCTTTTAAATGGTGGAAGAGGAAATCTATCTATATCATGGGGATCAGCTCTGGATTATTATGCTCTTCTTTTAAAAAGGCTAAAGTGGATTCGCCTAGCCCAAGAATTGCATCAATATAGTAAAAATGTAGGTGGAGCTCGATTGCGGAGGTTACCATTCATTGCGAGGTTGGCATTTCCGTCTATTGATCGACTATTCTCATCAGATACGCCGTATATATTTCCGATGGTAATTAATCCGGATTTTGCAAAAAAGATGGATGTGTTTAATAAACTTAGGGAATATGGAATTGATGAAACGGGATGGTTTTCTGCAGCGAACATATATGAACAAAGAAAAAGTCACTTTGAAGAGTTGTTTCACTGGAATGCAAGTAATACAGTGGCAACAAAATTGTCATTGCACTACTCATTGTGGAAACGCGATCCAAGTAATGACATACGTGTGATTCGTTATTGTTTATCTGTACCAGAAGAACAATATGTACAAAATGGATTGGATCGTGCGTTGATTCGTAGATCTACCGAAAAGTATTTGCCTGATAAAGTACGATTAAATCAACACATTCGAGGTGTACAAGGAGCAGATTGGGTTCATCGAATGAGTCCAGACCAAAAAGCTTTAGAATTTTTAGATGGTCAAGCAATAAAGAAAGCGCTATTAAAAGCTCAAGAGGGGCCTCTTTTAGAACGTGCAATCGATCCTGATTATAAGATTTTAATGCGTAGCTTAATTGTTTATCGATTTATTCAACAATTTACTTGAAAGGAGGTGAGAATATGAAAAAGGAATGGCAACAACCTGTATTAGAAGTACTTGATGTTAACATGACAATGGCTTCAACAGTTTATGGTCCATATACTGATGAAGCATATAACCCTGGTCACCCTGTTGATCCAAAAGATCCTAATACTTGGAACCGCTTTACTAGCTGAGTAAGGAGTAGCATATACAATTTATCTTACTGAATGTATATCTATGAAACTATGTAAAATGTTCTTATTTTTAAGTTCGTATATGCTAAAAAGACCTTTATACTTTTTTATTGTATAAAGGTCTTTCATTTAACCATGGATATATTGGAGTGAAAATAATGCTAGAAACTGGAAAAAAGGTTATGTATAAAGCCTTTGATTTCAAAATTTCAAGTGATATTCCTTTGCCGGAATTACATCAAATAAATGAACAAGAGGTTTCAATAGACATTGAAATTCTAATTGATAATATATCGAGTTTTCCCTCTGAATTAGTAGATACACCATTTAAACATGTTGTTAAAGATGATCAAGTGATGTTTTATGTTCCTGATGTAGGTTTTTTTTCCGCTCAAGAGGGAAAAAGGATAACAGTTTGCCCACTCGATGGTGCTGATGATAGTTTGGTCCGTCTCTATATTCTTGGAACGTGTATGGGTGTAATATTGATGCAAAACAAAATACTTCCTCTGCATGGCAGTGCTGTAGTAATTGATGGGAAAGCATATGCTTTTGTAGGTGAGTCAGGGGCTGGAAAGTCGACGTTGGCTTCAGCTTTTTTAAAGAGAGGATATAAACTTCTAAGTGATGATGTAATCGCTGTATCTCTTTCTCATGAGAATGTTCCTTTTGTCACACCATCTTATCCACAGCAAAAGTTGTGGCAAGAGAGTCTTGATAATTTTGGTATGGATAAAAGTCAATATAAATCAATATATGGTAGAGAAAATAAATATAGTGTCCCAGTTTCTTCTCATTACTTTTCTACCCCAGTACCACTTGCGGGTGTATTTGAACTAGTGAAGACAGAGAACGAAATAGTTGAGATACAACAAGTTGAAAAACTTGAACGTTTACATACCATTTTCCGTCAAACTTATCGTAATTTTATTATTCCACGTTTAGGATTAATGGATTGGCACTTTCACATCTCTACAAATATTGTAAATAAGCTGGCTGTTTATCGATTATGTCGACCGTTGTCTGGATTTAGTGCTCCGCAACTAGTTGACCTAGTAATAAACACTGTAAATAAAGGAGAATAAGTGATGTCGAAAAAACAGGATATTTTATTAAATCAATTTATTACACAAGTCCCAGGGAATATAGTAAGTGATATGGATGGAGAAAAAGTGATGTTAAGTATTTCTAATGGGAAATACTACAATTTAGGTGAAGTAGGTGGAACTATATGGGGGCTTATAGAGAAACCAATATCGGTTACTAAAGTGATTACTGAATTAATGCAAGAGTATGAGATAGATCAATCTACATGTGAAAAGCAAGTTATTTCTTTTTTAGAGCTCTTGTTAGATGAAGCTTTGATTGAAATCGTAGAAGAGGCAGCCGAGTAGTCTAGTATTTTATCCTAGATAAGAAGTAGGGAAGTGTGTATGAATATAATAAAAAAGATACGAACGTTTCTTTCATTAGATATGAAAACAATGTTTTTATTTATAGAGGCTTATATTTATTTGGGATGGGCTCGTATTCTTAAAGGTAGGCCATTCTCTAAGATTGCTCCTACACTAGGTGTTCCTATGAATGAAACATCTTTAAGTTATAATGAGTCTAATAAATTCGTATTGAGAGATATTTCCGAAGCAATACATATTATGAGCCGTCATACCTTTTGGGAAAGTAAGTGTCTTGTAAGGGCAATAGCTGGTATGAAAATGCTAGAGAGACGACAAATGGAGAGTACACTATATTTAGGAACTGCGAAGGATGAAAACGGAAATATGATTGCTCATGCATGGTTGCGTAGCGGTCCTTTTTATATTACTGGAGCAGAAGAAATGAAGAGGTTCACTGTAGTTAGTAAATTTGCTAGAAAAATTGGTTAAAAAATCTTGAAGGAGAATATCATGCATAATAGTTGTGGGCTTGATTTAAGATGTGTGGCTAAGGAGCTCAAATTGCAGCTTGAAATCATGAAAAGAGAAACTGCTGCGGAGCTACAAGAAATCGATAAGGCTTGGTTTGCAAACATTGATTGGGATAAATTTCTCGAATTAACAATGCATCACCGTGTTTATTCGTTCATTTATCCAAAGATGAAAGAGCTGGATGAAAAGTTGATTCCTGTACATGTCATGCAAACTTTACATCAATATTTTAAGATGAATACATTTCAAATGCTTTATTTAAGTGCAGAAATGGAACAAGTGAGTAAATTGTTTGCTCAAAACGAAATTCGTCTCCTTGTTTTAAAAGGTCCTGTACTTGCTGATGATCTTTATGGTGATATTTCTCTACGTACCTCGAGTGATTTGGATGTTCTCATTCCTTTACATAATCTTGATAGAGCGGAAGAACTTTTATTAAACCTTGGCTATGTTAAAGATGATTATATTGAGAGCGTTTTAAACGACTGGAAATGGAGACATCATCATGTAACATATGTTCATCCTCAGAAGAACATTAAGATCGAAATTCATTGGAGATTAAATCCTGGTCCAGGAAAGGAACCACATTTTGAGGAACTATGGAATCGAAAGAGAATAAGTTCTCTTACTAGTACCCCTGTTTACATTTTAGGTAGAGAGGATCTATTTTTATTTCTAGTTTCTCATGGTGCACGTCATGGCTGGTCAAGGCTGCGTTGGTTAGTAGACATTAATCAAATTGTAAAGCAACAACTTGATTGGGAAAAAACTATTAAGTTATTGAAGAAAAATTATTACTTCCATATAGGTGGTCAAGCATTGTTTTTAACTTCGCAGTTACTAAAAACTCCATTAATTGAAGAAGTGGAACCATTGTTATCTGGAAACCGTCCGAAGACGTTAGCGCAGGAAGCAGTATTTTATTTGGAAAGAATGGTGAACTTACATACAGATCCAGTTCCAGATGATGTAGCAATGTACCATAGTCGTCACTTATTTTCATTAATGTCTTATCAGCAAAAGTTTTTATATACTATGAGTTGCCTTTATCCCTATCCAATTGATGCTGAAACATTGCCGTTACCTAAGCAACTTCATATGTTGTACTTTCCTTTACGTCCTATTTTATGCATCTGGAGAAGAGTAAGAAAGCACGAATTATCATGAGGAGGACAAAATAGTGGAACATCTCTTATATTTTGCAAAGAAGTTACATTCTTTTTCTGGGAAAATATTGTATATAAATTTATTAGGGATGGCTTTAGTCAGTCTTTTGGAGGGAATAGGAATTCTTTTATTAATTCCTATGATAAGTATCAGTGGAGTTGTAAAAGTAAATAATGGTTCAACTCCAGTTCCAGAGATGTTTAAATTTCTGCACAATATTCCTGAAACAATAAGTTTGTTGCTTATTTTAGGCATTTATATCTTTTTGGTAATAGCTCAGTCCCTCTTACAGCAAAATCTTACCCTTCGCAATACAAAAATTCTTATAAATTTTACAAATCATATAAGATTGGAAATTTATCGTGCTTTATTACAGGCTAATTGGACTTTCTTTGTGAAAAAGAGGAAGTCTGATCTTATCAGTGCAATGACCGATGAATTAGGACGCGTTGTAAATGGAACAAATTTATTTTTTCAGATGTTAACTGCTCTTATTTTTACACTAATACAGTTTGGAATCGCCTTATGGTTATCTGTAAAGATAACAATTTTTGTACTATTCGCTGGTTTAGTACTTGCCTATTTTTCTAGACATTTTATAAAAAAGTCAAGAGCGCTAGGAAATCGAACATCTGAGATAGCCAGAAGTTATCTTGGGGGTATAACAGACTATTTTAATGGAGTTAAAGATATTAAAAGTAATATGTTGGAAGAGTCTAGATATACATGGTTGCATACTTGGTGCCAAAAGATAGAGCAAGAGCAACTGGCATTTATTAAATTGAAAAATAGCTCACAACTTTTTTATAAAGTTACATCGTCTATTCTAATTGCATTTCTTGTTTTTGCATCTGTAAAACTATTCCAAGCTCAGCCAGCGCAATTAATATTAATTATCCTTATTTTTTCTAGATTATGGCCGCGATTTACAACTATTCAGTCTAACCTGGAACAACTTGCTGCAAGTGTTCCTGCTTTTAAGTCTTTAATCGAATTGCAGGAAGAATGCAACAAAGCCGCGGAACTGCAGGATATAGAACGACAATACAAAGATGTAAAACCGATGTCTATAGAACAAGGAATTGAATGCCGGAATATGTATTTCCGCTACAACTCGCAGGAATCCTTATATGCTCTTCGAAATATCAATTTCGAGATACCTTCCAACTGCA
Organism: Bacillus sp. 103mf; assembly: GCF_900116295.1. GTDB lineage: Bacteria > Bacillota > Bacilli > Bacillales > Bacillaceae_G > Bacillus_A > Bacillus_A bruguierae. Next base: position 221,190 of record NZ_FPAF01000001.1, on the reverse strand, counting down.
TGACGGCTATTGTCGGTCCTTCGGGAGCTGGAAAAAGTACCTTAATTGATATTTTAATGGGACTCATGCAGCCAGAAAAAGGACAAATATTAATAGATGGTACTCCGCTCACAAGTGATAATTTATTGTCATTAAGAAAATCTATTAGTTATGTTCCGCAGGATCCATTTTTATTCAATGCAAGCATAAGAGAAAATTTGTTGATGATTGAACCAAATGCAAGTGAAGAACAAATTTGGGAAGCGTTGGAATTTTCGGCAGCTGCTGAATTTGTACGAAGACTTCCGCAAGGACTGGATACATTCATTGGAGATCGCGGAGTGAGGCTTTCTGGAGGCGAACGACAGCGACTTGTACTAGCACGAGCTATTTTAAGAAAACCTTCGATTCTAGTGCTAGATGAAGCGACAAGTGCGTTAGATACGGAAAATGAAGCGAAAATTCAAACTGCTCTAGAAAGATTAAAAGGAAAGATGACTATTATCGTTATTGCCCACCGTTTATCAACGATACGTAATGCTGATCAAGTGCTTGTATTAGACAAGGGAGAAATCGTTCAAAAAGGAGCCTTTATCCAATTGGCAAAAGAAAAAAAAGGTATGTTTAGTAAGCTGTTAGGAAATCAGGTAGAAGTTAGCGTCTAGAGATAGTAGGTATTAGTAGCACGTCTTGACAGAACTAAATAAATACAAATTGAAAAAACGACATGAAAATTTTCTCTTTTTAGGCAGTCGAGAGCATCTGGTCATGCATAGAAGCGGCCAGGGCCTATTCCTGCCACATGCAAGGTAAAAGAAAAAGGTAAAGAAAGTGCAGGTTATGCTTTGTTCTGCATAGCAGAGACTTATATGTTAAAAAATTAAAATGAATTTATATAGCGGTAGATTGTAATATTTATGTGATGATTCCAGAAGAGTATGAAAAAGCGAATATAGTTATATTGATAAGCGGTTTTTAGGAAAAGAGGGATGTCTTCAGTTCGCATATACTTAAGACCTTCCTCTTTTTTATATTTTTGTTTGAAATAACTGCGCTTTCGCATGGGTTACTCCCGATTTTCTTTAAGGGAACAGCTTGCTGCATTGCATTATGCATTGTACCGTGGATAATTTCTACTGTACGTTTACTATACCCTTTATCAGTTAAGTAATTGATAAAATTTTGGTACATCATAGGTTTAATCTCTTTTAAATTGATATTCTTAAAATATGGAATTAAATGTTTCTCAATATTACGCTCATAAAAGCCCTAGCTTTAATATAGCTAAGGCTTTTATGAGGGTACATTTTGAATAGACTATGCGCTTTTCATAAAAAAATTTAACATGTATTTCATTGAATTTTTATAGATGGATTTTACAATTAATCGAACAAGTGAATTAGAAAAACATAATTGGATTATAGGCTTGTATTAAAAAGAGCACCGTTTTATAAGTGCTCTTTTTAGGGAAGGTGCTATGAGAAAAAATAAGGTGTGAAAAGCGATGCGTATAGTCTAAGCTTAATATAATTTATGTTTTTCTTTTTCAAATGTGCTATACAAACAAGTTCGTCTTTTTGATTAACAATCATGATTTTGGCTAATAGCTAAGCCGCTAAAAGAAATAGGTCCAACAACGTCTGCACGTGTATTATTAGTAAGGTTTTCGACCGTTAAAGTATAAACGTGAGATCCAGAATGTAAATTCTTATCGATGGCTTGAAATGTTTCAATGTAAAATTGTTCAGAGTCAGCGGATTCAATTCCAGCTTGTGCGTTAAAAATCTCTTTGTCATCACGAAAAATTTTAAACAGAATTTGTGCAATGCCAGTTATACCTTTAACACCGACTGTGCCGATTAATTCTACTTTATTTTCATGTGAATCACTTTTCGAAATTCGTAATTTAATGGAAGCTAGCTTTAATTTTTGAGGAGAGTGTGGGATTTCAAAAGTAACTTCATTGACTTTACTAATCGGTTGGATAGCTTGAAAATCAATAATATGAGTCATATAATTCACCTCCTGTTTGTACATAATACAATATGAAATTAGTAATTAAGTGGCTTGGACATATATTATAAATTTTTTAGTTAAATACTTTTTTATAGAAATGAACAATTAATAATGGGAAAGAGTCAACGAGATAAAGGAGCAAGACGTGAAAGGGAATTTTTTAGTTTAATGGGAGGGCTCGTGTGCCGCTTTCTAGTGCGGTGTAACCGTCAAGTAGAATTGGTTCTTACACTAATTTGAGGAAAGTTTGTACAGCACTTTACAAATGTAGTTATCGTTTTTTCAATAGGATGTTAGAGTTGATATAGGACACGTTTCTGCAATAAGGAAAAGTCTGCTTTACCGTAAAGTAAAATGTTCTGTATACAAGTTCATCAATAAGGACGCCGTCAGTATATGACTTTTTATTCCACATTAATGAGAAGTTAGCTCCTCACCTCAAGATTGTGAGAGAAGTGAGGGATAAAATTGCAGGCATGCACCCGATTTGGTGAAATTTCCATCAGTGGGAGATGAAAAACCCCCACTGATGAAAGTTTCACTTTATTCTCTTTGCTTTGAAGTATTAAACATTTTGGGGAGAGTCACGAACCGTGCTCCGTTAGATGTAAGGTCAGGAATAAATCGGTCGAGAGCGTCTACGGACCCCTGTAAATTCTCCCCTGGCGCAGTGTGCTGCAAGAGGATACTTCCAGGAAAAGCATTCCCTAATACTTTGTTAGTAACTTCTTTGGCAGTTAAGCCTTTCCAATCTAATGTATCTACACTCCATTGAATAATTATAAAGTTTTGTTCGGTAGCCCACTTCACTTGATTTTCATTTATAATCCCATAAGGAGGCCGGAAGAATTTGGGGGAGTATCCAGTTAGCTTTTGTAATATTTTTTCTGTATTTAAAACCTGTTCATGATATTGTTTATCATCTACTTTTATTAAATTAGGATGATTATAAGTATGATTTCCCACGATATGCCCTTCGTTAACAATCCGTTCTACAACTTTAGGATATCTTTCAGCATTTTCACCTAATAGAAAAAATGTCGCTTTTACACCATGTTTTTTCAATTTATCTAATACTTGAGGAGTGTAAAGAGTATCTGGACCATCATCGAATGTGAGAGCAACTTCAGCCTTGTTATAAGGTCCTGCAAACGCATATGCATATTTTTCTACCCATGAAAAAGGAGTCCATGAGCCTCTAACTGTCGGACTCTTTTGTGAGATAGGAACGTTCTCCACATAATTTAAAGGATAAAATGTATTTTGAACGAGTGGGTAAGGAATTTCTACAGAGGAAGTGTCACGTGGAATATTATAATAAGGAACATATTGAAAGGGAACTACTATTTGGTTTGGATAAAAATCGTACATCATTAAAATACCTCCTTAGAAAAGATAACAATCTCTTTAAAACTTTTATATGTCAATAATTGTAGTTTGGTTAGGAGAGAATGAAGAATTCCTCAATGAGAGAGATTTTCTCTGTTTTGTAAAAAAACGGAATAGTACCTTGTAATGTTCAATACTGAATGATATATTATAATTAATAAGGTATCTTGCATTGAATAGTACTGGATCGAGAGGAGAATTACCTTTGAATGTTCAATTTAAAAAAGGGGTATTGGAGCTTTGTGTTCTTGCACTTGTCAAGAAACGAGATTGCTATGGCTATGAATTAGTTCAGCAAATTTCAAATAAATTTTTAATATCAGAAGGATCCGTGTATCCTTTGCTGCGTCGTTTAACAAAAGAAGGGTACTTTCAGACATATTTAAAAGAATCATCGGAAGGGCCTCCGCGGAAATATTATCAGTTAACAAATCAAGGCGCAAAGCAGCTCTATACACTTGTGACAGAGTGGCATGATTTTGCAAAGGGAGTACAAGAAATTATTGAGGAGGTGTAGGGAATGACTAAAGAGAAATTTCTTCAAGAATTATCAGGACACCTTAGAAAGCTACCAGAAGAAGAACGGAACGATATTTTGTATGATTACGAGGAACATTTTCAATTCGGAATAGAAGAGGGGAAAACGGAGGAAGAAATTATAAAAGCGCTTGGTTCACCTAAAGCAATTGCTAAGGAAACATTAGCGTCTCATCGTTTGGAGCAGGTGAAGCATAATCCAACTTTTTCTAACGTAGCAAGAGCAATTGTAGCAATTATTGGACTTAGTTTTTTTAACTTGGTTGTTGTGTTAGGACCGCTCATAGCAATTGGGAGTCTTATTTTATCACTTTGGATAGTTAGTGCTGTATGTGTTTTCTCGCCAATACTTCTGTTAACAAAAATTGTTTTCGCTCAAATTTTTATTTTATCTGATGTATTTGTCTCTTTTATACTCTTCGGTGTTGGTTTACTTTTAGGGATTGCTGCGTATTATTGTACGATTTGGTTTACAAAGTTTTTTGTCAAATACGCTAATTGGAATTTAAAGGTGATCAAAGGGGAGTAGATGAGATGAGGAAAATTGTATTCATCGCAATTATTTGTATTGTAATCGGGGGAATTGGGTTATTTTTTACGGGGTCAGCCTTTTTTATGAAATCGCTGAATGGATCCGCAGAAGCAAAGAAATTGGAACAGAAACAATTTAAAAATGAGCAAATTAAAAACATTCATGTTGACACAGATGTTGGAGATGTTGTGATTGAAAAAGGCAAGACTGACTTATTTGAAGTTCGGTTTAACGGCGATCAGGAAAAGCGAAAGTTAGACGTAAATGAGAACGGTGAAATGTTACAAGTGGAAGTGAAAACGAAAAGGAAACATATATTCGATTTTTCTTTTTTTTCATTTGATTGGGAAGATGAAGGCCTTACAGTTATTGTGCCTGAACGTGTATATAATAAAATTGAAGCAAAGACAGCAGCGGGAACGATTCATGTGCAAGATATTCAAAGCGAAGATATATCTGTGCATTCAGCAGCGGGCGATGTGAAAATGAAGGAAATGAAAGCGCAAAATGTAAAAGTGTCATCTAGTGCGGGCGAGGTTGTTCTTCATGAAGTGGAAGGGAAAGTGCATGCAGAGGCAGCGGCAGGAAGTGTAGAGATAACGCAGCATAATCCAGAGTATAGTGTTGAGGCGGATTCGGCAGCAGGAGATGTCAGTATTCAGCTGCAGGAAATGCCGAAAGATGCTGTTGTGAAAGGAACTTCTCATGCAGGAGATGTTCAGATTTTCGGGAAAGAAAATAAAGAAATTACTTTAGGCAATGGAAAGGTACAGATTAGGGGGAAAACAGCAGCCGGCTCTGTGACAATCGAAGCGAATTAAAAACAGACCAAATTTGGTCTGTTTTTAATGTAAATGACGATAGACACCAATTACTTTTCCAATAACAGAAACGTTATCTAAAATAATAGGTTCTAAAGAAGAGTTCTCTGGCTGTAAGCGGAAATGATCTTTTTCTTTGTAAAAACGTTTTACCGTAGCTTCGTTGTCTTCTGTTAAAGCGACAACGATTTCACCATTGTATGCAGATTGCTGCTGGCGAACAACAACTAAGTCTCCGTCAAAAATCCCTGCTTCAATCATACTATCTCCAGAAATTCGTAACATAAATACTTGATCTGAGCCTGAAACGAGATTCGCTGGAAGTGGAAAATGTTCTTCTACACTTTCAACTGCTGTAATTGGTAAGCCGGCTGTAACTTTTCCGACAATTGGTACGTGAACGACTGATTGCGTATCTGCTTGGATATTGTCGTTTCCTAAAATTTCAATCGCTCTCGGTTTTGTTGGATCGCGGCGAATGTATCCTTTTTCCTCTAAGCGAGATAAATGTCCGTGCACAGTAGAGCTAGAAGCAAGGCCGACTGCCTGACCGATTTCACGTACGGAAGGTGGATAACCTTTTTCTTGAACTTTTTGTTTAATGAAGTCAAGAATGTCTTGTTGCCGTTTCGTTAACTTCTCCATATTTTCACACCTCGTTTTCTATAAATTTTCTTATTTGTATTATAACATGCAAGAAAACATTCTACAAACGTAAGTTCGAATAAAAGCTGCATTTATGGTAAAATATGATGTAAAAGGCGAGATAGAGAAGAGGGTATGAAATGAATGCGATTATTTATGCACGTGTGAGTACAACGAAAGAAGCGCAAGAAACATCATTAGTACGTCAAAAAGATGAATTATTGCATTTAGCTAGGCAGTATGACATGAATGTTGTAAGAGTAGTAGAAGAGAAAGCGAGCGGATATAGTATCGAACGAGATGGGATTTTAGAAGTGCTAGATGTCATTCGTGATGAACATGTTGATGTACTCCTTATTCAAGATGAAACGCGTCTTGGAAGAGGGAATGCGAAAATTGCCTTAATGCATTGTTTGAATAAAGAAGGAGTAAAAGTATATACACATGCACATAATGGCGAATTGCAGCTTTCTGATTCAGATTCAATGGTGCTTGATATTATTGGTATAGTAGAAGAATATCAGAGAAAGATTCATAATTTGAAGATTAAACGAGGAATGAAACGAGCTGTAGAAAATGGATTTCGTCCCGAAAAAAACTTGAAGAATCGGCATTTAAGCACAGGTCGTGAGAAAAAAGAAGTACCTATTGAAGAGATTGTTCGTCTGCGCCGCAATGAGTTAACATTTGAAGAAATTGCAGCAACGCTCCGTGGTTTTGGTCATAATGTATCAAAAGCAACGGTACATCGCCGGTATGTGGAATATACGAAGCAATTGCTTGATAAACAAGAGTAACTATTGTATGATAATAATCAGTTTGTAGTAGAAAGGGGATTCGAGATGCTAAGTCACGAACTCATTGAACGCATTAACTTCTTAGCGAAAAAAGCTAAAGCAGAAGGTTTAACGGAAGAAGAGCAACGTGAGCGTCAATCGCTCCGTGAACAATATTTAAAAGGCTTTCGTAAAAATATGTTAAACGAATTGAAATCAATCAAAGTCGTTAATGAAGAAGGTAAAGACGTTACGCCGAAGAAGTTAAAAGAATTAAAAAAACAAGATAAAGCAAAGTTAAATTAAAAGATGGGCGCAGCCCATCTTTTTTTAGTTTGATAGGAAAATTCGTTATGTAACAACTTTCCAATTATGATTCGTTGTCGCTTCGATTGTTTTTCGTTCTAATATGTAATTTGCAATGAGCTCAGACATATCAATTGGTATATCTTTTATAATGGGCTTATTTTGATACATAGCATAATTTCCGCCACCGCTTGCACGGTAATTGTTCATGACAACGTCATACTCTTGATGAAAGTGAATAGGAGCGCCTTTATATTGTAGGGAAACGACTCTTTCCCCTACTGGTTTTGAAATGTTTAATATGTATGAAATGCCTTCCCACATATCGTAATTATAATGTTGCGGTTTTGGTTCTATATATGCAGGGTTTACAATGATATTTCTATCTGTATCTAACGAGAAATATTCAGCAGTTAACTCAAGTGCCTCTTTTATATCTTTTCCTGTAACGCGAACAACTTTTAATGTATTTGGATAAATATAATTCGAAACAATATCTCTCATTGTAATCTGGTTTGGAAAGCCGGAAGATTCGTTATGAAACAGACTGGTACATGAAATATCTACTCCGGATACATCCATCTGTACTTTATTTATGAATTCGATAAAGGCGCAATCTTGTAAGCGAGTTTGCATCGCATCGTGAATCAACATATCACCAATAATGGAGCCAATAGGTTGGTCTAACCATTCTTGCGTTCGCTCTTCATATGTCGATATAAGTGAAAGCACCTTCTCATCTGCTGGAATACCTTCAATAGGTAATAATTCAGAATGACATTCTTCAATCATCCACTGATTTTGATTCCTTGTTAAAGTGACATGGATTTTCCCTAATGAACGGCCATTGGATCCAGTTTGTAGAACAGTTACACCATTTACTTTTGTATGAGCAATATAGCGATGTTGATGCCCCGTTAATAAAATATCAATACCTTCAATTTCTTGACACATTTCATATCCTTGATTTTCCCCTGTTAAAATCTCTGTTGGTTCTCCGGTTTGTAAGTCACGTTCAAAACCGCCGTGGTAGGCAACAATGAATAAATGTGGTTGCTCATGCTCTTTAATATAGGAAACCCACTGCTTTGTTGTTTCGAGTGCGTTTTCGAATATTACATCTTCAATATGATGAGGCTGTTCCCAATTTGGAATGTAATGCGTTGTTACTCCTAAAACAGCAATTTTTATATCTGGATGTATATGTTTAATTATATATGGCTTTCCAAAATAAGGTTTCCTTGTTTGTTTATTCATAATATTAGCGGCTAAATAAGGCATATTTGCATGAGCAACAGCTTTGTTTAATACGTCCATTCCGTAGTTAAATTCATGATTTCCAATAATCGCTGCATCATAACCGATATGATTGGCGATAATCGACATTGGATTTTCTTCATTCTGCATATATTTGGTGTAGTAATAAGTAAACGGAGTTCCTTGTATGAAATCACCGTTATCAATTACGAGAACATGATCATTCTGGGTGCGTTCCTGTGCAATGCGCGTTGCAATCTTTGCTAGTCCTAGTTCTGCATTTTCGTTATTTTGATAGTGTATCGGGTAAACCGTACCATGAATATCACTCGTTAATAAAATATTCACATTTACAATGTTGTTTTGATTCAATGTTATCAACCTTCTTTTATATAATCCTTCTACAGGGAATATCACAGTTAGTTTTCATATGTATTATCTACATTTGAAGTAAACATATATGCAACTGCGACTTTAGAAATTTTTATCCTTTCGTGTTGACTCTCACGTTACGTTATACTTTATTGTATGTACTAAGGGAGGGCAAAACAATGACAATGAAAGTGAAAGAAGTAGCAGATTTAGTTGGTATTAGTGTGCGCACACTGCATCATTATGATGAAATTGGGTTATTAACCCCAGAGGAGACGACCGAATCTGGTTATCGCCTTTATTCCGATGATAATCTGGAGACATTGCAACAAATTCTATTTTTTAAAGAACTTGGCTTCCCTTTAAAGAAAATTAAAGAAATTATCGATAATCCTTCATTTGATCGACAAGAGGCACTTGTTTTGCATCGTAAAATGTTGCTTGAGAAGCGCTCTAGATTAGACAAAGTGATTTCGACGGTTGATAAGACGATTCAACACTCGAAAGGAGAAATTCAAATGACAAACAAAGAAAAATTTGAGGGCTTTGATTTTAGTCAAAATCCATATGAGCAAGAAGCACGTGAAAGATGGGGAAATGAAGCGGTTGATAAGGCTAATAAAGCAGCGAGCAGTATGACGAAAGAGAAGCAAGAAGAATATAATGCGATTTATAGGAAGCTTGCAACGCTTCGTAATGATTCACCTGAATCAGAACAGGCTCAAGAAGCAATTCAAGAATGGTATAACTATTTGCAGAATTTTGGTCATTACTCATTGGATGCGTTTAAAGGTTTAGGACAAATGTATGTCGATGATGAACGATTTACAAAAAATATTGATCAATTCGGTGAAGGATTAGCGAAGTTTATGCAGGTTGCAATGGCTGTGTATGCTGATCGTAATAAGAAGTAAAATGAACGCTTGTAATTTAAAAGGCTCTATTCTTCATTTGGAGAATAGGGCCTTTTTCGTATTTCACGAAAAAGGTGGAGTGTGTAGTTGTGAGGCTGTTAATTATTACATAAATATTGTGTTCTAAACCATGAGCGAAGAAAGAGAGTATAATAAAATAAGAAGAGAAAGGGGGATTATTATGGCGCTACAACATGAATTTGTATTTGTTTCACCTGAAAAAGGGGAGTTAAGTTCTGAAGATTTTTCTTGGAATGACATGGAGTTTTCTTATAAAGACGGTACAGCTGTTGAAGAATACGTCATTTTAAGTGATGAGTTTATTTTATATATACTAGATTTCTTGCGTTGGATTCCAACTTATAACCCTTCTAGAAGAGAGAATGGATTTGGTCTTCATTATCATGGCATCACTAAAATTGAGAAAGAAGGAGCAAATATAGCAGTAAATTTATTTCGTTCACTAATTAATTTGTTTTCATTAGCACCCGAAACAATGGAACTTACAGGATCATTTCAATGGACTGATGGTGATGATGGCGAATATGAAAAGCTATTTTTCAATCGAGATACTCTGTGTGCAGAATTACAATCTTTGGTTAAGTTATGTTATAAAGTGAAATGTGAAGAAGGATACATTTTACATTTTGGAATTTAATTTTGGAAAAATATTTGTATCATTTCAGATAAATTGTTTAAAGATAATATTGAGTCAGCTTTTTTACTATGTATTAAACTTTAGCATTCATAAGTAATTCTTTTAATTCTTCTGTAGATAATTTGCTTTCTAACGCTTTACTTAAGTCAAGTATAGAAGTTTTATAATCTACTGCTACTTGTAAACTATCAGTCTTCTTTTCTTCTGCTTTGTCGTTACTACAACCTACCCCTGCTAATAACATGATTGGAAGTGCTAACGTTACAAGTTTCTTTGCTTTCATATTTCTATTACCCCTTATTAGTTGAATAATTGTATGTATAATTACAAGTTACTCTATTACTTTGTACGTTCTTCCATTTTCTTATCAAGTGCTTTGGCGTAGGCATCTTTGGTTTCCTGATTTAACTTATAAATTGCTTCTCTCCACTGTTCTCCATCTACACCTGACATATGTGGAGAACTTTTTAATACAGATTCTTGAATCTTCAGTCCATCGTCTTTATCAGCGTCTTTTATTAACTTTGTTCCTTTTCTTGCATCTGTTATCCCTTCTTGTACGAGTTTATGAATGCCCTTGTATTTATCAGGTACTATTATGTTCTCCATACGGTCTAAGGCTTCATCCATATCGTTTGCTGTTTTAAATACATCTTTATATTTCTTATTATCTTTTGAAGCTTCTCCTAGTTTTAACAATATTTCATCCTTCTTGAATTGAAACTCTACCAGTTGCTCACAAATATAATACGGATACTGTTTTTCAGATATTACTGTTTTCGACATTGCTTTACTAGTTTCCTCAGTCTTAGGGATAGAATCTTTATCTCCTACCCCACAACCTACTAATAATAGAACAGGTATTGCTAATGATACGAGTTTCGTTGCTTTCATTATGTATACTCCTTCTTAACAGTGTTGTAATTGACTAACATATGGAACTGTAACATAAAATAAATAAACAAATATAAAATCATTTTTTGTCATTAAAGTAAATATTAGGAATTTTAATAATATGATAACATGTATTACGATTGTAGGAAATCCCCCCTCTGCATGCTTTACTTCCCAATTTACCCTTATTCGACCTCTAACGTTTAGCGTTTGGGGGCTTTTTTATGCTCCCAATAAAATCCCCATCAAAGTAATACTTGTCCATTAAGTTATTTACAATACCGTTAAAATATACAAACTTACCTTTAGATATTTTCGTATGTAAAAAGATTTATGTGTATATCATAGGGAGTTAAATCAGTTTAATTCTCTATCCTGTCTGTATATAATAGTAGAAATTAAAAAAACAAATATCTTTGTTATTACCATGTTGGTGTAAACTTGATGAGTCTTATGTAAGTTGGCTTAGATAATAAAGAAAGCCGACTCATATAATGTTGAGTTGGCTTTCTTTTTCATATTTCCATACTTGTTAGTTTTCCGCAAACAAAGCTCATCAGTAGACGAAATCTATATCTTGGATATATTTCACCAGTAAATTGCAAACGCTCATTTTTAAGTTTGACGACCCTGAAAGAGAAAATTCTAACTTTAAGATTACTATTTTAATATTTTATTTCAACTGATAAATACTTACGTCCCCAGTAGTTAGCTTGTGCTGTTTTGGCAAAAAGGACATCAAGACGATTACCTTTAATAGATTTTCCAGTATCACGAGCTACTGCTGTTCCATAACCAGGAATATACAGTGTTGTTCCAAGTGGAATTAGTGAAGGATCAACTGCAATCATTTTCTGATTTGGATCACCGGTAATCGGAGTTCCATCACGTGCGTCTCCAGTATTTTCCTCGGCGCTATAAGCGGTTACCTCTGCATCGAATGCAGTCCAGTAGCCATTCGAATCAAAATGGCAATTTATAGGATGTCCATTTACATAAATAAGTCGAGTTTCATTTGTTGCCAATCCGTAATCTCCAGGTATGTAATAGACCCACTTACCGTTAACTGTACTCCAGCCTTCCAATTGAATGAGGCTTCCTGTATTCGAATCTAAATTATACCAATGTCCATTAATAAGTTGCCAATCAGTCTTCATGGCACCATATTCACTTGGAACGCTAGTACTTTCATTTAAATAGTACCATTTGCCGTTATCTTGAACCCAGCCAGTCTTCATGGCACCACCATTTGGATCTAGGTAGTACCATTTGCCATTATCTTGAATCCAACCTGTTTTCATAGTTCCGTTTTGATAATAGTACCATTTTGAATCAGATTGCACCCAACCATTTTGTACAGAATTCGTCTGTATATTTGATGATGGAGAGTCAGCCAAACTAGGTACAGGTAGAACTGATATAAAAGTTACTCCTAAAATAATAATTGAAATTAATTTTTTCATAAATACCCCCATTTTTTATGGTAAACTACAAATCTCACAATAAAACATACCATAATTATCTAAAAAAATAAAATATTGTAATTTTACTGATAATTTTGTAATATTTTGTTTGAAGACTTCTTTTTTTATTTGACAAAAATTAGGTTGTATTAAATTCCTGAATTTTAGAGTCTTATTTTATGAGGAAGTGTTTAAATAAATATACGGGGGAGAAAAGAATGAAAAAATTAGTGTTGAGTGTAGGTCTTGGTGTTACGTCTATGTTTGCTTATTCATTAGTAGTGCCTTCAGAAGGTGTACATGCCGAAGTAACTCAAAATGGTTGGGTACAATCTAATTCAAATTGGTACTATTATGAAAATGGAACTATGAAAACAGGTTGGATTCAAGATAATGGCAAATGGTACTACCTAGATCCAAATGGTGGTGCCATGAAGACTGGCTGGGTTCAAGATAACGGCAAATGGTACTATTTAAATGAAAGTACTAGCGTTCCAAGTGAATATGGTGCCATGAAGATTGGCTGGATCCAAGATGGAGGTGTGTGGTACTACTTAGATGCAAATAATGGTGGTGCTATGGCAACTGGACAATTACAAATTGATGGGAGATGGAACTATTTCACTTCTAGTGGTCATTGGGTAAAGGTTCTTGATGTTGCTCAAAATTATTTGGGTGTTCCTTATGTATGGGGAGGTAAAAACTCAAGTGGTCTTGATTGTTCGGGATTTGTTTATTATTCTTGGAATCAAGCGGGGTATTCAAGAGGATATGAGACTTCTCAAGGATTATATAATAGTTCCCAAAGAATTAGTAGAGCAAACGCTGAACCAGGAGATTTAGTATTTTTTAGTGAAACATATAGTACAAGCGCCGTTACTCATGTAGCTATCTATGTTGGTGGAGATGACATTATTGAAGCTAGTAGCGGAGCGGGTAAGGTTAAATATTCTAAACTATCTACTAATTGGTATAAAGATAAATTAGTGGGCTTTGGAAGAATAACAAACTTTTAATAGATAATATTTAAGGTTATACATAACAAACTATGTATAAATATTATTTAAAATAAGGTTATAAATTAATAATTATATTGTCTTAAAAGAGATGATTCACGTATAAAATGAATCATCTCTTTTTTCTTTTTTAAGAACAGGTTTTATAGATAAATTAACCATAATTTTATATCTACTTAATATTTAACTATTAAAATTTTACATGAAATAACAATTAAGGGGATGATTTTAGTGGAATTGACAGTAATCGATGAACAAAAGGTAACAGCGTACTTAGTGCAAGTATCGCAGTAAGATAAAAATTTCTTGTTTCATATTCGGGAAATCGATGACAACATAGATATTAATTTTATTGATGAAAATAATAACTTTTTAACACCTGTTCCTGTTGAACTATTTCTTAGTAAACTTCTGAGCGAGGAAGATAAAGTGAACTTTAGAAGAGTATATAGAAATATGTCAGGATTGGTATTATTAGAACCATTGACACGTGAGGAATCAATTTATGTAAGAGAAATGACAAAAGAAGAGGCTGTTGCATTTAGATACTTAGAAGATACTTTTTCACGAGACTTAATGGATAAAGTAAAAAGTCCTCTCATGCGAGAAGGGCTTTCCGTTCACATAATCAGTATGATCAGAAGTGCTTTTTATAAATAGTTTGAGAAGAAGTCTATTGGATTGATAATCTGCGTTTCTACTCATACCGCAAGTGTTCCATAGATAAAATAAAAAGGGCTTTTCCAACAAAGAATGTACTTCTACAGCAAGACAAGTACTCAGTCATCCAAACGCTTGTTACATAAAATGAAGAGAATAACTCATACATTCTTTGTTCATGAACTTGCAGATTTATGAACGTTTAAATCACAAAAATAGGAGACCTATCTATGCATAGAATCAGATGATTTGAAGGTTTCTTAGAAAGGATGAATATATTGTCTTTTCCTAACATCCCCAATATAACACCTACTATTTCTATTACTACTGCACAGACCATTCCATTGCTTTTAAGCTCATTGCCTTAGAAGAATTAGCTCTGGCTCATATTGTCAATGCTGAGGCTGAAAAGCTTCAATTTGTTTTAGGAACATTACCGCCGGGAAGTACGACACTTTCCCCTCCGGTAGTTACAATATCCAATCTTCTTGCTATTGAATCCAGTGTGCAAAAGACTCTTCGTGATGTCATCAAAAAGGAAATGCTCTTAGAATTCAAGTTTGAAAATGTTCTGGATCTATTAGCTACTCTTCCTCCTTTGTTTCTTTTTGTATCGAATCGTGACAATAACACGATATCCATTTTTGATATCTCCAATCCTTTAAGTCCTGTACTTGTAGAGGTGTTTGGTAATGCAGAGGAGTTAAATGGTCCTACCGAATTGGCGATTACCGGTAACACGCTTTATGTCTCAAATCAATTCGATAATACGATATCCATTTATGATATTTTCGTTCCTCCGACTCCTATGCAATTTGTAAAGAAGTTTGGTGGTGCAGGAGAGTTAACTGGCTCTGCCGGATTGGCGATTACAGGTAATACTCTCTATATCGCAAATCAACTGGCTAACACGGTATCAATTTTTGATGTTTTTACTCCTCCGGTTCCTGTACGTATAGGAGAATTTGGTGCAGACGTTTTACATGCTCCTACTGGATTGGCTATTTTTCTTCCGCCTGCTCCAGTCTAAAACGAATAATTATTTATGTGAGGTTAACATAAATAATTATTCGTAGTAAACAAAGAGGCTAATCCCATTGTAAATTTATCAAGGATTACGACTTTTTCTCTTTTGAAAGCTTTATATATAGTAGGGAGTTATTTTCTTTTTTTAGGATTTAGTGCCGTCTTTAACTATTTTTTAACAGCCTAATACTTTTTTATAGTCTAAAACGTTTTTAAAATAAAACAATTAGTTTTGGTAATAATTACAAATTCCCGATATATAATTATCATTGTGACATACGAATTAGTTCGCATGAACTATGTTTAAAAGGAGGAGAATTACGTGGGGAAAATCAAAAAAATGATATCAATTGTGGGAATTATAGGAATGATGGTATTAGGTTTTTTGTTTATTTCACCACTACAAAACGCATCAGCAGCGGACATGGGGAGATTTACTACACAGTGGGGAACAAAAACAATTGGTACTGTTTGGGCATCAGGGGACAAAACAATTTGGATTAATGGTGTTAATAGATATTATAAAGATGGAACTGGACCTATAAAACCAGCGAATGTAGGAGCAATACAAGTAAGATTATGCACTGCTGGTACAAATAGCTGTACTAGTTGGAAACCATTCACTGAGACTTATAGTTGGCCATATTATAATGGAAATGCAAGATTTACTGGTATGAGAGGCGCGTATTATAACGTACAAATTACGGATGCTTGGGAAAATTATTATTTCACATATACTTGGTCTATTTAATCTTTTATATTTATAAAAAATTTTGATTAAAACTCATAAAGAATTCTTTAATGAAAAAGAAACTAAACTGTATAACTTTTTTCAAAACATCGTTATCAGGTTAACAAAAGTATACTGCCCCAAAACGATAAAATTGAGTAATTTACAAAAAATTGTTTTAGGGTAATTCTAAATTCTTAAGTTGATGGCAATGTAAGGTGACCCCTTCTAAAAAATATCATTTTCGCATAGGGAAATGCGTTTTTATCTATTTGCGCCAATTTATCTCACGTCATATACTCAAATTGCATATTTTTCGACTTGATGTAGGAGATGGCGATAAAAAGCTACTCCTACTTTTTTATACACATATATACTTATTAATAGAAGAAAACAAAATAGCATAGGATAAAGTCTAGTAGGGAATGAAATTTTATCTACAATTTGTAAGTTAAAGTTTGCGACGCGAAGGCACTTAATGCTTGTATATGATATGTGTGGCAATAGAAATGCAAATCGAATACTAAAAGAATTAGAACGATACGTAGATGTAACGGTTGTATTGTAATTGTCCAGATATTGGGTATATTGAAAGGCCTATAGAATTTCGTTGTGATGGAAAAAATATTTGTATTATTCCAGGTGTAATGTTTAAAGATAATAATGGCTTACATGTAAGGATTATTTGCAGTAAAACATGATTTGTTTGTTAGAGTTTTTGTTATGCAGGACATATTGTAATTTGACCACATTTTTGACCACATTCTTTTTAAAAAGTGTGAAAACCTAAAAAAGTATAGCAGATTGGAACCCTATACATTGTGGAAAATAGTACGTTTTTTTGAACAAATACGAAAAAACATCAACATATTTGTCGATACATGTTGTATAATCTTGCAAGGAAAGATATCATATAAATGTGTAAAACGTTTACTTTAATATAAGCGAAGGGAAGAATAGCATGACACATTCAATCGAACAACTTTCTATCAACACGATTCGCACATTATCCATTGATGCGATTGAAAAATCAAACTCTGGTCATCCAGGAATGCCAATGGGTGCAGCTCCAATGGCGTATACATTATGGACGAAATTTATGAAACATAATCCAAAAAACCCAACGTGGTTTAACCGTGATCGTTTCGTATTATCTGCAGGTCATGGTTCAATGTTACTATATAGCTTACTGCATTTAGCTGGTTATGATGTAACAATGGATGATTTAAAGAATTTCCGTCAATGGGGAAGTAAAACACCAGGTCACCCTGAGTTCGGTCACACACCAGGTGTAGACGCAACAACAGGTCCACTTGGACAAGGTATTGCAACAGCTGTAGGTATGGCGATGGCTGAAAGACATTTAGCAGCGAAATACAATCGTGATGAGTATAATCTTGTTGATCACAATACATATGCAATTTGCGGTGACGGAGACTTAATGGAAGGCGTTTCTGCTGAAGCATCTTCATTAGCAGCTCATTTAGGATTAGGTCGTCTAGTTGTACTATATGATTCTAATGATATTTCATTAGATGGCGATTTAAATCGTTCTTTCTCTGAAAGTGTAGAAGATCGTTATAAAGCATACGGCTGGCAAGTAATCCGTGTTGAAGATGGAAACGATATCGAGGCAATTGCGAAAGCGCTTGAAGAAGCAAAAGCTGACGAAAAACGTCCAACATTAATCGAAGTAAGAACAACAATCGGATTTGGTTCACCAAACAAATCTGGAAAATCAGCTTCACATGGTTCTCCGCTTGGCGTAGAAGAAACGAAGTTAACAAAAGAAACATATGCTTGGGCATTTGAGCAAGACTTCCATGTACCAGAAGAAGTGTATGAGAACTTCCGTAAAACAGTACAAGATGCTGGTGAATCAGCACAAGCTGAGTGGAATAAAATGCTTGATGATTATGCGAAAGCATACCCAGAATTAGCAGCTGAACTGCAAGCAGCAGTGAAAGGTCTTCTTCCAGAAGGTTGGGATAAGAACTTACCAACATACGAAATCGGTTCAAAAACAGCAACTCGTTCATCTTCTGGACAAATTATTAATGCAATTGCTGAATCTGTACCGTCATTCTTTGGTGGATCTGCAGACCTTGCTGGTTCTAACAAAACGTACATGAACAAAGAAAAAGACTTCACAAGAGAAGATTATAGCGGCAAAAACATTTGGTACGGTGTACGTGAGTTCGCAATGGGTGCAGCAATGAACGGTATCGCACTTCACGGCGGTTTAAAAACTTACGGTGGTACGTTCTTCGTATTCTCTGACTACTTACGTCCAGCAATTCGTCTTGCTGCATTAATGCAACTGCCAGTAACATATGTGTTCACGCATGATAGTATCGCAGTTGGAGAAGACGGACCAACGCATGAGCCAATCGAACAGCTTGCAGCTCTTCGTGCAATGCCAAATGTAGATGTTATTCGTCCTGCTGACGGTAACGAATCTGTTGCAGCTTGGAAACTAGCGTTAGAATCTACAAAAACACCAACTGCATTAATCTTAACTCGTCAAGATCTTCCAACATTAGAAGGTGCAAAAGACGATACGTATGAAAAAGTTGCAAAAGGTGCATATGTAATTTCTCCAAGCAAGAAAGAAACTGCTGATGCAATCTTACTTGCAGCTGGATCTGAAGTAAGCTTAGCAATTGAAGCGCAAACAGCATTAGCAAAAGACGGTATCGATGCAGCTGTTGTTAGCATGCCATCTATGGATCGCTATGAAGCGCAATCAGCTGAATATAAAGAATCTGTATTACCAAAAGCAGTAACGAAACGTTTCGCGATTGAAATGGGTGCTACTTTCGGATGGCATCGTTACGTTGGCCTTGATGGAGACGTATTAGGAATCGATACATTCGGTGCTTCTGCTCCTGGTGAAAAGATTATGGAAGAATACGGATTCACTGTAGAAAACGTTGTTCGCAAAGTAAAAGAAATGCTATAATGATTTTAGAAAAATCTCTCCAGCATGGAGGGATTTTTCTATGTAAAAGAAGTTATTTCGTTGTTTTTTTGCAGTAAAACCTACTGATGGAAGTTTTGCTTTATTCGACAGAAAAAGTTTTTTCTTTCTCCGCAGTCAGACAATCATTGCATATTTACTTCTATATAATGAAGGGAATAAGTTGTCCAATGCGGGAGGGAAAGTATGAGAACGTATGAATTATACTTAATTCAAGAAGATATTACGAAGACGTATTTCGGTCGTGAATTTTTATTGTTTGATTTGTTTACTCGTTTTGCACAGTCTCGTTCCCTTTCAGAAAAGAAAGTGTTGTATAAACAAATGAAGTATATAACGTTGCCTTTACAAGTAATGAAATTACATCATAAAATGGAACAAGCACTGCGGACATATGAGAAATATGAAAGAAATGATTATATGCATATAGTGTCTAATGAAAATGTATACGGTGAAGTGAGTATTAAATCGCAGTATATCCGAATGTACACTTCTAGAAATGTTGAGTTAGAAACAGCTATTTTTGAAGTGCTTAGAAAATGTGAAATGACATTTCTTGCGATGGATTATGAGAGTAAACAGTATGGATGGTTAAATCCTCTCAAACAAGTACGTACTTATATATAAAAAATGTCGAATACAATCTTGTCTTATTGAAAAGGTTTTAGTACACTGTAAGGTAGACAACATGAAGGAGGAAAATATATGTCAACTTGGGTAATTGTTCTATTGAGCGTATTAGCAGGACTAGCTGCAGGCGTAGCGTTAGGATTTTTTATCGCACGCAAATATATGATGAACTATTTACAAAAAAATCCACCAATTAATGAACAAATGTTAAAAATGATGATGATGCAAATGGGACAAAAACCATCCCAAAAGAAAATCAATCAAATGATGAGCGCAATGAACAAGCAACAACTGAAATAAGCGCTAAAAAGGGCACTCGAAGAGGAGTGCCCTTTTATTTTGTCTTCTAAAAATGTTTTAAACTTTAAAAAATTCAGTATTTTTGATAAACTAAAAACATCGCTCATTTGGGATAGGAGGTATATAATGAAGGTTTTTTTAGACTTGGCATGGTTTTTTAAACAAGAGAAGCGAGCATACATAATTGGTATTTTTTTATTGTTTGGCGTTGCTCTTCTTGAGCTCGTACCACCAAAAATAATTGGTATCATTGTTGATGAAATTAACAATCATTCATTAACGACTCAGAAGTTATTACAATGGGCAGGAATTTTAGTTGGTGCTGGGGTGATGATGTATATTTTGCGTTATTTGTGGCGCATGATGATTTTTGGTTCTTCTTTAAAGTTAGCCCGTCAATTACGCCGAGAGCTGTATGAACATTTTACGAATATGAGTCCATCATTTTACCAAAAACATCGTACCGGTGATTTAATGGCACACGCAACGAATGATATTCAAGCAGTCCAGCAAACAGCAGGTTCCGGAGTATTAACGTTTGTAGATTCATTAGCAGTAGGCGGGTGTGTTCTCGTTGCGATGGGGTTTACAATTAGCTGGAAATTAACATTACTCAGTTTAATTCCAATGCCAATCGTAGCGATTGCAACGAACTACTACGGAACTTTGTTACATCGTCGTTTTCATAAAGCGCAACAGGCTTTTTCAGAAATCAATGATAAAGTTCAGGAAAGTATGAGTGGAATGAAGGTAATTCGTTCACTTGGTCAAGAAAAAGAAGATTTACAATCATTTCGTAATAAATCAGAAGAGGTGGTACAGAAAAATATTCTCGTTGCTCGCATTGATTCATTATTTGATCCGACAATTACTTTAATTGTAGGTTTTTCTTTTTTAATTGCAGTGTGTTATGGCTCTGTATTGGTTGTTCGTGGGGAGATTACGATTGGGGAACTTATTACATTTACTGCTTACTTAGGGACACTCGTATGGCCTATGTTAGCATTCGGTTGGTTATTTAATATTATGGAGCGCGGCCGTGCTTCTTATGATCGTATTCAAAATTTATTTATGCAAGTGTCTGATGTGGTAAATAGAGAAGGAGCAAGTGAAGAAATAGCAAGTGGTGATATCAATTTTGATATTGACACATTCTCGTATAAGAAAAATGAAGTAACAAATTTACAAGACATTCATTTTTCTTTACAAAAAGGGGAAACTTTAGGGATTGTAGGTCGTACTGGAGCAGGGAAAACGACATTATTAAAATGTTTAATTCGAGAATATGATCATTTTGATGGGGGCGTGCGAATTGGAGAAACTGATATTCGAGATATGACACTACATGCTATTCGTTCCGCAATTTCATATGTACCACAGGATCATTTTTTATTTTCTGCGAGTATAGGAGAAAATATCGCATTTGGAAAACCTAGTGCTACATATAAAGATATTGCACATGCTGCTACTATAGCATGTATTCATGAGGATATTACAAAATTTCCAGAAGGATATGAAACTGTAGTTGGTGAACGAGGTGTTTCTTTATCAGGTGGTCAAAAGCAACGTATTTCGATTGCACGTGCATTATTAACCAATGCTGAAATTTTAATTTTAGATGACTGTTTATCAGCAGTAGATGCAAAGACAGAAGAAACGATTTTGGCGTCATTAAAACGTGAACGACAAAATAAAACGACTATTATTACAGCGCACCGTTTAAGTGCGATTCAACATGCAAATTTAATTCTTGTTATTGATGATGGAAAGATTGTACAGCGTGGTACGCATGAAAGTTTAATGCAACAAGATGGCTGGTATAAAGACATGTATGAAAGTCAGCAATTAGAATCGTTAGTTGAGAAGGGAGGAGTATGATGCAGGGGGAAAAACGAAGTGATCTATGGCGTCTATTATCATATATGAAGCCATATAAAAAACTGCTGACATTCGCGTTTCTATTTTTAGTGGGTGCAACTATAGCGGAAATGATGGGTCCTTTTTTAATTAAGAAATTTATTGATGAGCATTTAGTTCCGAAGAATTTTGAGCAAAATGTATTAGTAACGTTATTTATTGTTTACATCGTATTTCATTTATTAAAAGTCCTCTTTACGTATTTGAACTTATTGTATTTCCAAAATATTGCCTTCAAAATTGTGCAAGATATGCGTGTGGAAGTGTATGAGCATGTACAAAGTTTATCGCTTAGCTTCTTTGATCGTACACCGATTGGAACGCTCGTTTCGCGAATAACAAACGATACAGAAGCAATTAAAGATTTCTTTGTGAGTGTATTATCCACCTTCGTAAAAAATATTGTATTTTTAATCGGTATTTTAATATCTATGTTTTTATTGAATGTGAAACTTGCACTGTTTTCGTTACTTCTTATCCCAATAATGATTACGATTATGGCTCTTTATCGTCGGAAAAGTTCAGTTTTTTATTTAGAACTCCGCAATCAATTAAGTGTTTTAAATGCAAAATTGAATGAATCGATTCAAGGCATGAACATTATTCAAGTATTCCGCCAAGAAAAACGAATGCGTAAAGAATTTGAAGAAGTGAATGAAAAACATTACGGAGCAGGGCGCCGTAATTTGAAGTTAGATGCACTCTTTTTACGCCCAGCAACCGATCTTGTTCATATTTTGGCAATCGTATTGGTGCTCACGTTGTTTGGGATTGATGCAATGCATAGCCCTGTTGAAGTAGGTGTATTATATGCCTTTGTGAACTACATTCATCGTTTCTTTGATCCAGTAAATGAAATGATGATGAAATTGTCTTTCTTTCAGCAAGCGGTTGTATCATCATCACGTGTGTTTCTTTTAATGGATGAAAAAGATTTAGCACCAGTCCAACAAGGGAATGGAACTCCTTTCATGACGGAAGGGGAAATTGAGTTTAAAAATGTTACTTTCTCTTATGATGGAAAACGCGATGTGCTGAAAAATGTGTCTTTTCATGTGAAACCTGGGCAAACCGTTGCATTTGTTGGGCATACAGGTAGTGGAAAAAGTACAATTATGAACTTATTGATGCGTTTTTATCATGTTAATGAAGGGGAAATTGTAGTTGATGGAGTTCGACTAGAGAACTTTCAAGAAAAGGAGATAAGGAAACGCATTGGTCTTGTATTGCAAGATGCTTTCTTATTTGCTGGAACAGTGAAGCAAAACATTCGTATGTACGATGAAAATATTACAGATGAAGAAGTCGAAACGGCTGCAAAATTTGTGCAGGCAAATACATTTATTGAACAGCTACCAAATCAATATGATACAGAAGTAGTTGAGAGAGGGGCGGCGTTTTCAAGTGGTCAAAGACAACTTGTAGCATTTGCGAGAACTGTTGCAACAAATCCAAAAGTATTAGTGTTAGATGAAGCAACGGCAAATATTGATACAGAAACAGAAGAAGCTATTCAAACAGCACTGCAGCATATGCGAAAAGGGAGAACAACTATCGCAATTGCACATCGCTTATCTACAATTCAAGATGCAGACCAAATTTTTGTGATGCATGACGGCCAAATTGCGGAAAAAGGAACACATCAGGAATTGCTGACGCAACAAGGGTTATATTACAATATGTATTTGTTGCAGAATAAAGGAAGTCTTCAGAAAGCATTGTGAGAATAAAGCTTGGAAGGCTTTTTTCTTAAAAATAGTATAAATAACTTGATTATATATATTCATTTTATTTTTTAGACATATAAGTCACTGCTATGCAGAATACACAATGACCGCTACTTGCTTTCTTTTTTTGTTTTAAACCTCGCCTGTGGCAGAAAAAGGTCCTGACCGCCTCTATGCACGGCCAGATGCTCTCGCCCCCCTTAAAAAGAGAGGGGTTTATTAATCCTAGGAATAAGAGATTAATATGTATTACATATTAATTATATATGTAATACATATTTCCGATATGAAGAAGATTACTATATTATAATAGATGTAACGTTCGAATGTTTGAAGTATTACCGGTAATATCCCTATCCCTTTTTTAAAAATGCGAACTAATCTTCCCTTTTTTCTGGATAATTTGTTGTAGATTATACAGAAAATATTGTTCGATATCCATTATGGAACGCACATAATGGAAAAATTCCGATTTCATAGAGGATGCCCCTAATCTTCATGTGATAATATGTACGGAAAGAAAACGCAAATGTTTTCCCTGTGTACGATCGGAAATAGAAAGCTGACCATTTTGGTCAGCTTTTCGTTGTTTCTGCAATGAATTCTTCTTTTATAATTTCCGCTTTTAATAATAATGTTTTCCCGAAACGTCGCTGACATTCTTCTGTTATTTTTTGAATTGCTAATAGGTTAGAAGAGGCAGAAACAGTCACAGTTGCTTGTCTTGTTCTTCGATTTTTCTCACAAAATACACAATCCACAACATACTTAGAAATTTTCACAGAATCATTCCTTTCTGTTTTTTGGAATGCGCTGTCAATGAAGTTGTTGGAAATATTCGATAGATTATAAGTTTTTTCCTCTTTTTTCGAGGGGAAAATAAGTAGAATACAGAATAATATGCAAGGGAGGGATAAGTGTGGAACGGTGGATTGGAGCAGCTGCAATTTGTATGAACGAAAAATTTGTGCATTTTGCTCTTGGGATAACTCGTTCTTGTTAGCTTGATGGCAATGGGTCTATAGCCCTTATAGTATATAGATAAGATAATATTAGTCATCAAAAAAACACGCATATTCAGCGTGTTCAAGTATTCTTGTCGTTATCTTTAAATTTCAGAATAGCGATTACAAGCATACCAAAACTAAGCATCAGAGATAAAGCCTCATAGGTACTCATTCATAGATCGCCTCCTTACATTCAGCCTTCCCCGATTCAAGATTGTCCTATACAAAAGTAATTATTTTTATTTAACATATTTCCAAAAGAATAGATTCCAATAAAAGGATAAAAAGTACACTGTATAATTTTTTACTTTAGGTGACGTGACCCCATGTACTTACCTCTTATTTCTCCTTAAACTAAGGCTCCACATTAGCTTAAATATTTCAATGTGCCTCTAATGGTATTTTCCCGTATGATTTCTTTAAAAATATTTGTCTAATATATAATTCTTATGTTATTAATTTATTATATATATTAATAAAAAAGGGTGTTCTATATGGAATTACGGCATTTACAATATTTTATTGTTGTAGCAGAAGAGCTTCACTTTGGTAGGGCAGCTGCTCGCTTGCAGATGACACAGCCGCCGCTAAGTCAACAGATTCAACAATTAGAGCAAGAGATGGGAGTAACATTATTTTCAAGAACGAAACGAAGAGTAGAATTAACAGAAGCAGGGGATTTGTTTTTAAAAGAAGTGAAAAAAGCTTTTATACAAATTGATAAGGCAGTCGAAGTTGCCCAGAGAGCGCAAAGGGGAGAAATCGGAGAGCTGTCTATTGGGTTTGTTGGTTCAGCGATGTACGATATTTTGCCGCCTATTGTTCAGGAATATCGAAAGAAATTTCCAAATGTATCTGTTGTACTACATGAATTGTCTACCCCAGAACAAGTAGATGCACTTCATGATAATCGAATTGATGTTGGGATGTTGCGTCCACCTATTACAAGTCAGTTATTACAGCTAGAAACAGTTCAACACATTTCTTGTACACTTTGCTTACCGAAAGCACACCCACTTGCGAATAAGCAAACAATATATATTGAAGACTTGCAAAAAGAATCTTTTGTTTTCATTACTCGAAATGTTTGGCCGACTTTATATGATAATATTCTTTCATTATGCCGTGCTGCGGGGTTTAGTCCGCAAATTGTACAAGAGGCGACAGAATATCAAACAGTTATAGGGCTTGTGGCTGCTGGGATTGGGATAACAGTAATACCAGTGTCTGCAAATAAATTATATCAATCAGAAGTTGTCTACAAAGAAATACATGATTCTAAAATTGTTGCAGAACTAGCTGTTGCATATCGAAAAGCAAATATAAATCCAGAATTACAAGAGTTTTTGAAAATAGCGAAAGACAAGACAATGAACAAACTTATAAAATGACGAGAAAAATGACAAAACTGTAAGAATGTACTCTTGTATGTAAGAAAGTTCGATGTTTTCCTTTTTCTTTTTTTATTATAGTGAAAAAAGAAGAAAGAAGAAGGAGATGTTATACTCGTGATAATACCTATTTTTATGAAAGTACAAAAAACGTGGGAGGGGAAGGAAGATGACGTTTTCTCAACTCGCGTTTAAAAACGTAAGTCGAAACATACGTGCATATGCCGCTTATTTTTTAAGCAGTGCATTTTCAGTTATGATTTTCTTTTTATATGCTTTATTTATTTATCATCCTGATATAGATGGACAAGGTGCTATTCGGCAAGGAATGCTTGTTGCGGAGTACATTATTTATTTCTTTTCGTTTTTCTTTATTTTCTACTCTGTTAGTTCATTTTTAAAAATAAGGAATAAAGAGTTTGGGATTTTTGTGATTCATGGTATTACAAATTGGCAATTAATACGGATGATTTTCTTTGAAAATATGATCGTTGGCATAAGTGCTCTTATTAGCGGTATTGCTTGTGGATTTTTATTTGGAAAGTTATTTTTTCTGTCAGCAAGTACAGTAATGGGATTAAAAAGTTTGCCGCTTTATATGCCATGGAAAGCAATGAAATTAACAGCTGTTGTGTTTTCAGCATTGTTTTTCATTGTTGCTTTTACGACAAGTTTCTTTGTGAAAAGTAAAAAAGTAATCGCGTTATTAAAAGGGAATAAGAAGCCAAAACCTGAACCGAAAGCTTCAATTATATTATCTATAGTAGCAGCGACTTTAATAGCTATTGGATATATGTTATCTATAACAGCAAATCCCGGCAGTGTCCAGTTTTTGTTACTTCCCGTTGCAACCATTGTAATTATTGGCACGTATTTTTTATATTCGCAGCTTAGTGTATTTATCATAAAGTTTTTAAAGAAATGGAAGCCTTTCTATTGGAAGAAAACGAATTTATTATCATTTTCTATGTTGGCATACCGCATGAAAGATAATGCACGTATGTTTTTTATGGTCACGATTGTCTCGACAGTTGCTTTTTGTGCCATTGGAACGTTTGCTGCTTTTATAGAAGCGCAAAAGGGCGAGTCGATAAAGAACATCCCATTTGCATTTAGTTTGATTACATATAATGAACATCAAGGACAGAAAGGGCAATATGAAAAGGAGATTGAAGATACTTTTCAAAAGGAAAATATCATATTCCAAAAAGTAAGTGCACAGTTGAAGTTTCAATCTATTCCTAACCATTTGCAACCAGCTGTAATTATGAGTCAGGATGATTATAATAAGTTTGCAAAGCGGCTCGGATATGAAACTGTGACATTAACGGGAAATGAAGCGGTTCGCGTTCCTTCTTTTGGAATAGAAGGTAATATTATTGATCATTCTAAAGAACCAGATGTAACTTTGAAAGAAGGTGGGAAACAAATTCATGTTTCTTCTATGTTGAAACAAAATATTTTTTCAGGCGGTGTATTTCCTGGAGGGATTTTTGTTGTTTCCAATGAAATGGAAAAACAAATGACAGCAGTAGAGAAAACCGTGAGTTATACAGGATATACAGTAAAGAGTTGGGAAGGAACAACGCAAGTAGCAGCAGAATTAGAAAAACGACTGAATCAAAAAGGGCAGTATGAATTTTCATCACGTGTGATCACTTATAATAAGATTAAAGAATTGACAAGCATTATTTTATTTATCGGATTGTTTGTCGGAGCTATTTTTTATTTATCTGCTGTAAGCTTTTTATATTTTCGCTTGTTTACCGATTTAGAAACAGATAAACAATATTATCAATCACTATTGAAACTCGGCATGGATGAAGAGGAAATGAAACAAATTATAACGGTGCAAATGGGCGCGTTATTCTTTATCCCGATTGTTATAGCTGTTTTGCATACGAGTGTTGCTTTTACAACATTGCAAACATTATTTACAACACCGATTCTTCGCTCTTCACTGATCGTTATCGGGCTATTTTTACTCGTTCATATATGTTACTTTTTATTATTAAGAAGACGCTATTTTAAACAATTGAAAAAGCAAATTATGCGATAAAAACGGCGATGTTACTGAGTAACATCGCTGTTTTTAACTTCAATATAATATGTGTATAAGACACTGCTATTTTGTTTGTGCTAAAAATTCGTGCAACAAGAATAATTTTCTTATTAATACATACAGCGAATTCATATATGTACGTTTCTAAGACTTAAGTCTTAGAAACAATTCCTATTAGAGTTCCATGTGAAAACATGTGTTATGTTATACACTAATGTTGGGATAGGAAGTTGTACGGAGGAGTTGTTATGTCGTTATTTCAATTAGTAAGAAAAAATATACAGCAACATGCGGCAGAACGCTTACAACATTTTGTTTTTATTTCTTGTAGTGTGAGTGTATACTTTCTTTTAGTATCCATTCAATATAATGAAGCTGTTGTAGGGACAATGAAGGATAAATCGTTATTAATGAATTTTTTATGTTATGGATCAACAATAACATTCAGTTTTTCATGTCTTTTCATACTGTATGTACATACTCATTTTATGAAAAAGCGTCAAAAAGAATTACAATCATATCGATTAACTGGCATGAAACGAAAGCAAATAGGGCTTATATTATGCTATGAGCAACTTATGATAGGGGGAGGAGCGCTTACAGTAGGGCTTCTTCATGGTATGTTATTTTTAAAGTTATTTACTATTGTTATTTTGAGAGTAACGGGTTGTCATGGAATAAGTAGTGCACCGATTACAATATATGGTCTTTTGTATACAGCTATTTTATTTCTTATTATGATTTCACTGACAATGGGACAATGTTATCGATGCACGTATCAGTTGACTGTTATAGATTTATATAACATGAAAGAGAAAGTATAAAGGGAAATTGGGAGTCTTATTGCTCACGAATAGCGGGATAAATAAAAAACCAGGCTTCTTATAGAAGTCCGGTTTTTTATGCTGCCACTTTTTTATGTGTATGCTGCCTTGTGTATCGTCCGCGCATTTTATAGGCAATTTGAGGAATTGTAATGCCGATAAGGATAAGAGCAACTCCAAGCCATTGTGAAGTCAGTACGGCTTCTTTTAAAAGAAGCACTGACATGATTGTTGTAACTGGAAGTTCGGCAGCACCTAAAATTGTTGCTAAACCAGAACCGATCTTAGGAATTCCAATTGTAAATGCAATAGTTGGAATGACAATACTAAAAGTGCCTAGTGCTAATCCGTATTTCCATAGTCCATTTGCAAGTGTGCCGTTATATATAAATGTTGGTGGGAAAACAATCATTACTAATGTTAACGCACCGGCCATAAGCGTTACACCACGGGGCAATGAGGGAACTTCTACTGCTACTCTTCCGCTCACGAAAATATAAAAAGCAAATGCTACCGCTGATAATAATCCAAAGAAAATTCCTTTCATGTCAATTGCTCCTGCTGATTGTTCAAGTAAACCACTTGAAAGAAACGTTCCAACAAGTAAGAAAAGTACAGAAATCAATTTTTCTCTAGAAGGTAACGTTTTCGTTGCAACTGCTTCAATGATAATTCCGATCCAAACGAATTGAAATAGCAAAACAATACCGATTGAAGCAGGTACCGTTTGTAATGCGCCGTAATAAAAAATACCTGTTAAACTAGCTGATGTTCCTGCAATAAATAAAATAATCATTTGTTTAAATGGTACACGATGTCTCGAAAATAATAATGTAATCGCAAGTAAAATGAGCCATCCGAACAAATATTGACTTCCAATTACTTCTCCAAGCGTAAATCCTTCGCTGTATGCAAATTTAACAAAGATTGCTAAAATACCGTAACTACATGCTCCTAATAAAACGAGTAATGAATAACGAAGCATCTATATCCCTCCGATCTTATCTATATAAATCCAAATTAAAAACTTGACATAACCCCCTTTTCTTTTTAGATGGTCGAGAGCATCTGGCTATGTGTAGAAGCGGTCAGTGCCTTTTTCTGCCACATGCGATGTTCAAACAAAGAGAAGAAAGTATTAGGTTACTTTTTGTTCAGTATGGCGCGACTTGTGTATTAGAAAGTCGAGTTGGATTTATATATATGGTAATCCTGTTCAAAAACGAACAAACTTAGCTAGATGGAAGTATACAAAATTAAAAATGGAGGGTCAACTGAAAGAAAAGTGTGAAATTTTATAGAATAATAATAAAAGTATGATATTTATGCATAATGATGAAAAAAGAGAACGAATTCCATAAGAATATAAGGTGAATATGAATATAACTTTCATTGTAAAAAAATATTTTCCAATAGTAAATGAAGTGAAATATAAATAAAGTAACTATATAAATACAAATTGAAGAAACGACAAAAAAACCTCTTTTTTTAGGGTGGGCGAGAGCATCTGGCCATGCATAGAAGCGGTCAGTGCCCTTTTTTGCCACGTGCAAAGCTAAAACAAAGGGAGAAAGCCAGTAGCTGTAGTGTTTTGTTCTGAATGACAGCAGTTTATATGTTTGAACATCAAAAAGGACTTATATGTAAACACGAAGAATAAGAATTTAATATTTTCATAGTGATAATAGTATGTTCACGAATTTTTCATGGTATTTGCTGTGAATTTTGCTACAATAAATTGAGAAGAAAGGAGGCATAATATGCAAGACATTAATATCTTTTTAGCATTTGGAGCAGGTTTTTTATCGTTTATTTCTCCATGTTGTTTACCGCTCTATCCAGCATTTTTATCATACATAACAGGGATGTCTATTTCTGATTTGAAGGAAGAGAATGCAATGCTTCGTAAACGGAGTATGTTGCATACTGCATTTTTCTTAATTGGATTCTCGATTATTTTCATTGCAATCGGTTTTGGAACAAGCTTTCTAGGGAAGTTTTTTGTAGATTATCAAAATTTAATTCGTCAATTAGGAGCAATTTTTATCGTTGCTTTCGGTCTCGTTATAACAGGGGTGTTAAAACCAACATTTTTAATGCAAGATCGGAAAATTACATTTAAAAGTAGACCGAGTGGTTATTTTGGCTCTACTTTAATTGGAATTGCATTTGCTGCCGGGTGGACGCCTTGTACAGGTCCAATTTTAGTATCGGTTATTGCGCTTGCTGCAACAAAACCACAATCGGCGATGTTATATATGATTACCTACATACTCGGTTTTGCAATTCCATTCTTTATTTTATCATTCTTTATCACAAAGATGACGTGGATTAAAAAACATAGTGCATCGTTCGTTACAATTGGTGGTTATATTATGATTGCAATGGGTGTATTACTGTATTTTAATGGTCTTACAAAAATTACAATATTCTTTTCAGATTTATTTGGTGGATTTAAAGGGTTTTAGTTTTTTTTGTTGAAAAGTTGGAAATACTATCAAAAATACATATAATGATACTATATTTTTGATATTTCCAAAACAAAGGGTGAGTGCGAATGAATTTAGCTCTCTTATCAAGTATTCTTGCAGTTTGTATGGCTGTTGGAGTCATGTTTATTCGTTTGAAGGCAGCAAAAAAACCAGCAACTTTGAAAAAAATTGTGCTTCCACCAATCTTTATGAGTACAGGAGCTTGTATGTATCTGTTTCCTGAATTTCGCTTAACAACATCAGAAATATTAGAAGCAGTTGCTGTAGGATTAATTTTCTCAATTTTTCTTATTAAAACGTCAAAATTTGAAATACGTGGACAAGAGATTTATTTAAAACGCTCTAAAGCGTTTGTCTTTATTTTAATCGGTTTACTTGTTGTTCGTATTGTATTTAAATCATATTTAAGTCAGTCACTTGATATAGGACAACTGAGTGGCATGTTCTTTCTACTTGCGTTTGCCATGATTATATCTTGGCGTATTGCAATGTATCGTTCCTTTACGAAATTGCAAAAGGAAATGAAAAAACAAGAAGATTTTTATAATGAAAAAGATATGAAGTTAACATAAAAAACCTCAAAATTTTTGAGGTTTTTTATTTTGCTAATAACGATTGATAACGTTTGTAATCAATTTGCTTTTCCTTTAATTTTTTAATTAAAAATTTATGATCTCGCTTTGGAGTTGCTATAATATATCCTTTAATAATTAAATCTTCAGTTATTTTTGATGCTTTCTCTTCTAAAGCTAACTCTCCGATTTTACCGGCAATTTTAGATTTTGCAACATCGCGGAAAAGTTCAGGAACTGGACTTACAAGTTCCTCTAATAATTGTTTTTGCTCTTCATCCCATAAGTGCCGTGTTTGATTAATGTAATGATCTTCCCAATCTAAAATAGACATGCCATCTTCTTTTGGTAATCGTTTTAAGAATTTTCGGAACATAAAATATCCACCAATGGACATAAGTCCTAGTAAAATAACCGTCCATATGACAATAAACCAACTGAACCACCCTTCGAGCAAATAGAACCCTCCTTTATGATAGCAGTTTTCCTTTACTAGTATTATAAGCAGTGAGATTGATAGAAATCAAGAACGCTTGGTCATTGTGACCAAGCGTGGTGAGTTAAACGAAATATAATTGTTCAACACATAATATGTCATTATCATCTTCTAAATATTCAATGATAAGCGTGCCAACTTTGCGATCTTTGTCATCGTTAGTGAAAATAGAGTAAGAAGTAAAGCGTGCTGCTGATAAGCCGCTAATATGTGTAGGAAGGGCAATATATTCGTTGTCTTGAAAGAAAGTCATTAGTTCCATGTCTTCAAACTGCTTGCGATTTTCAACTGCTGCTCCAGTATAATGCTTTTGTAATTGTTTTAATGTGTAGTTCCATGATTGTACTTTTGTGTCGTATACCATTGTTCAAACTCCTTACTGTATGTAGTAAAAAGAACATATGTTCCTTTTCAGTATACTCCTTTTAAAAGAAAAGGAAAAGCAAAAAATAATGTAAGCTTGGACTTCCAAGCTTACATAGTGGAAAAATACGTTCAATTTAATCTCTGTTTTTTATTATAAGACAGATAGAAAAAGGAAACAAGGTGATAAGTATATTGCTTATAATTTCGAAAATTATATATAATTAACAAGGGAGATTTTTGACAAGGAGGAAAATTATGAAAAATATCGGCCTTATTGGTGGGATGAGTTGGGAATCAACTGTAGAGTATTATCGGGTTATTAACGAAGAAGTAAAAAGAAAATTAGGAGGATTGCATTCAGCGAAATGCCTTTTATATAGCGTTGACTTTGAAGAAATTGAACGTTATCAATCAAAGGGTAACTGGAAACAAGCTGGTGAAGTATTGGGTGAAGCTGCATTTTCATTAGAAAAAGGTGGAGCTGATTTTATTGTCATATGCACAAATACGATGCACAAGGTTGTAGATGACATAAAAGAAAAAATCAATATCCCTATTTTACATATTGCCGATGCTACAGCTAATCAAGTAAAAAAGGAAGGAATTAGCACGGTAGGTTTACTTGGAACAAAATATACGATGGAGCAGGAATTTTATAAATCCAGATTAGAATCAAATGGTATAAACGTGATTGTTCCAAATGAAAATGATAGAGAAATTGTAAATAAAGTGATTTATGAGGAATTATGTTTAGGAAAAGTGTCTCAAAAATCAAGAGATTACTACAAAAAAGTAATTGAGCGTTTAGTTTATAACGGAGCTGAAGGAATTATATTAGGCTGCACAGAAATCGGGTTATTAGTTAAACAAGAGGATTCTAGCGTTCCATTATTTGATACGACTTTCATCCATGCTGTTGAAGCTGTTAATAAATCTTTAGAAGGTTGAGTGCATTCGACTCATATGAAAGGAGGGGAAGGGTTCTCCCTTTGTTTGAACTTCGCCCGTAGCAGAAAAAGGCCCTGACCGCTTCTATGCATGGCCAGATGCTCTCGCCCACCGAAAAAGAATGGTTTTATATTATTTTTTAAATTTTGATTTATATATAAATCAATTTTAATTTTCCGACATATAAGTTGCTGTTATGCAGACTGCAAAACGACCTGTACTCGTTTGCTCCCTTTGTTTTAAAACATTGCATGTGGCAGGAAAGGGCCCTGACCGCTTCTATGCACGGCCAGATGCTCTCGTCCCCCCCTAAAAAGAAAGAGGTTTTTATGTCGTTTTTTAATTTTGATTTATATAAAACATTATAATTAACCATTGACGATTTAAGCGTTTTCATATATTCTTAAATTAAGAAATATTTAAACAATTCAAAAGAAAAGAGAGAGTCACATGCTTCTTCATGGAACACAACGAATTGGTCGCATGGCGATGCTGCTTGCACTTGCGGAGGAACACGAGAGTCCGGTTTTATCTCTTCCTAAGGGCTGGAAATATTGTACGGGCAAAGTCGGTTCAATGAATTCGCAAAAAGTTGTTGCTGCAATGGAAACAGCTGCACGTAGTAACCATGTTATTGAAACAGACGTTTACAGAGAAACACATGCGCTTTATCATGCAATTATGGAAGCGTTGTACGGAGTAACGAGAGGACAAATTCAGTTAGCAGACGTTCTTCGTACAGTAGGGCTTCGATTTGCGATTGTGCGCGGCACGCCATACGACGGTGAGAAAGAAGGCGAATGGATTGCTGTTGCACTATATGGTACGATAGGTGCGCCTGTGAAGGGATCAGAGCATGAGGCGATTGGATTAGGTATTAATCACATATAAAAAACTGCCCATAGTTAATTAGTTAAAAGGGGGCCTTACAACTTTTTAGGACATTAGTCTGTCTTAAAAAGGTAAGGTCCCCTTGTGCTGTTTAAAGGAGGAAAATCATGATTACATTAACTGGACATTCATTAACACTACAAGAAATGAAACGAATACTGTTTGAAGGAGAGCAGGTAACTGCTTGTCCAAATAGTATGCAAAAAGTTACAGAATGCAGGCAAGCAGTAGAACAAATTGTTGAAGAAGGTAAAGTCGTTTATGGCATTACAACAGGTTTTGGAAAATTTAGCGATGTCCTTATTCAAAAAGAAGATGTAAAAGCACTTCAACATAACTTAATTCTATCTCATGCATGTGGTGTTGGTGAACCTTTCTCTGAAGAAGTGTCACGCGCTATGCTTGTGTTGCGTGCGAACACAATGCTGAAGGGAGTTTCTGGTGTTAGACCACTTGTTGTAAATATGCTTCTTGAACTAGTAAATCGTCAAATTCATCCCGTTGTTCCGCAGCAAGGTTCACTTGGAGCGAGCGGAGATTTAGCACCGCTTTCGCATCTTGCGCTTGCTTTATTAGGAGAAGGAGAAGTGTTTTATAAAGGTGAGCGTGTCCATACGATGATTGCTCTAACAAAAGAAGGATTAGAACCAATTACATTAGAAGCAAAAGAAGGTTTGGCGCTTATTAACGGAACACAAGCAATGACTGCACAAGGTATTGTTGCCTATTTAGAAGCAGAGGCAATTGCTTATCAAGCAGAATTAATTGCTTCCATGACAATTGAAGGGTTACAAGGCATTATTGATGCATTTGATGAAGATGTTCATCTTGCGCGTGGATATAAAGAGCAAGTAGAAGTTGCCAATCGTATTCGTAATGTGCTTCATGATAGCAAACTTGTTACAAAGCAGGGAGAACTTCGTGTACAAGATGCGTATTCACTTCGCTGCATCCCGCAAGTGCACGGAGCATCTTGGCAAGTGTTGAATTATGTGAAAGAAAAATTAGAAATTGAAATGAATGCTGCAACAGACAATCCGCTTATTTTTGAGGGCGGTCAAAAAGTAATTTCTGGAGGTAATTTCCACGGACAGCCAATTGCATTTGCGATGGACTTCCTAAAAGTAGGAATGGCAGAGCTTGCGAATATTTCTGAACGTCGCATTGAAAGACTTGTCAATCCACAGTTAAACGATTTACCACCATTTTTAAGTCCAGAACCAGGTCTTCAATCTGGTGCGATGATTATGCAATATGCAGCAGCATCACTTGTTTCGGAAAATAAAACATTAGCTCATCCAGCGAGCGTAGATTCTATTCCATCATCAGCAAATCAAGAAGATCACGTAAGTATGGGAACAATTGCGTCGCGTCATGCACATCAAATTATTCAAAATGTACGCCGAGTATTAGCGATTGAAACGATTTGTGCGATGCAAGCAGCTGAGTATCGCGGTGTTGAACAAATGAGTACGTCAACGAGAGCGTTTTATCATCAAGTTCGCCAAATTGTACCATCTATTACAAACGATCGTATTTTTTCAACAGATATTGAAAGCACGGCTCATTGGTTAAAAACAACAAATTGGACAATGGACCGTTTAAATGTAAATACAACACTATAATAGGGGAGAGATTACAATGGAAAACGTAAAACAAACAATTCGTGCACCAAGAGGTACTGAATTACATGCAAAAGGTTGGGTACAAGAAGCGGCACTTCGTATGCTTATGAATAACCTTGATCCTGAAGTAGCAGAAAAGCCAGAAGAGCTTGTTGTATATGGTGGTATCGGCCGTGCTGCTCGTAATTGGGATAGCTATCATGCAATTGTAGAATCTCTTAAAAATTTAGAAAGCGATGAAACGTTATTAGTTCAATCTGGGAAACCAGTGGCAATTTTCAAATCTCATGAAGATGCACCGCGCGTTCTTCTAGCAAACTCAAACTTAGTGCCAAAATGGGCAAATTGGGAGCATTTCCGTGAGCTTGAGCAAAAAGGTTTAATGATGTACGGACAAATGACAGCTGGTAGCTGGATTTATATTGGTACGCAAGGAATTCTACAAGGAACTTACGAAACATTTGGTGAGGCAGCACGTCAGCATTTTGGCGGTTCATTAAAAGGAACATTAACAATTACTGCTGGTCTTGGTGGAATGGGCGGAGCACAGCCGCTTGCTGTTACAATGAACGGTGGGGTTGTTATTGCAATCGACGTTGATAAGCGCAGCATCGATCGCCGCATTGAAAAAAGGTATTGTGATATGTATACAGAATCTCTTGAAGAAGCATTAACGGTTGCAAAGGAGTATAAAGAAAAGAAAGAGCCAATCTCGATTGGATTATTAGGGAATGCAGCTGAAATTTTACCGCATCTTGTAAAACGCGGCATTACACCAGACTTAGTAACAGACCAAACATCTGCACATGATCCGTTAAATGGTTATGTTCCAGTTGGATATTCATTAGAAGAAGCAGCAGTACTTCGTCAAGAGGATCCAGATCGTTATGTTCAATTATCAAAAGAAAGTATGAAAAAGCATGTAGAAGCAATACTTGATATGCAAAAGAACGGTGCAATTGCATTTGATTATGGAAATAATATTCGCCAAGTTGCATACGATGAAGGCTTAAAAAATGCGTTCGATTTCCCAGGATTCGTTCCAGCATTTATTCGTCCACTATTCTGTGAAGGAAAAGGACCATTCCGCTGGGTAGCACTTTCTGGTGATCCAGAAGATATTTATAAAACAGATGAAGTTATTTTACGTGAATTTGCTGATAATGAGCATTTATGTAATTGGATTCGTATGGCACGTGACCAAGTTGAATTCCAAGGGCTTCCATCACGTATTTGTTGGTTAGGATACGGAGAGCGTGCGAAGTTTGGCCGTATTATTAATGAAATGGTAGCAAATGGTGAATTATCTGCACCAATCGTTATCGGTCGCGATCATTTAGATTGCGGATCTGTTGCTTCACCAAACCGTGAAACAGAAGCAATGAAAGATGGCAGTGATGCAGTAGCTGACTGGCCAATTTTAAATGCGTTAATTAACAGTGTAAACGGCGCAAGCTGGGTGTCTGTTCACCACGGCGGCGGTGTTGGTATGGGATATTCTCTTCATGCGGGAATGGTTATTGTTGCAGATGGAACAGAAGCAGCGGCAAAACGAATTGAGCGCGTTTTAACTTCTGATCCTGGAATGGGTGTTGTTCGACACGTTGATGCTGGATATGATCTTGCGGTGCAAACAGCAAAAGAAAAAGGCGTTAACATTCCGATGATGAAGTAAGGAGGAGAAACTATGTTAGACATTTTACTAACAAATATCGGTCAATTATTAACAATGGATCAAGAAGATGGATTACTGCGGCGGGAAGCGATGAATACGCTTCCTATCATTGAAAACGGTGCGGTAGGTATTGAAAATGGTGTGATCACATTCGTAGGAACAATGGAAGACGCGAAGGAATTAAGTGCGAAAGAAGTTGTAGATTGCGAAGGGAAAATGGTTTCACCGGGTCTTGTTGATCCGCATACACATCTTGTATTTGGCGGTTCTCGCGAAAATGAAATTGCTCTGAAATTACAAGGTGTTCCGTATTTAGAAATTTTAGAACAAGGCGGTGGCATTCTTTCTACTGTAAATGCTACAAAACAAGCGACGAAAGAAGAACTTGTTGAAAAGGCAAAATTCCACTTAGATCGCATGTTATCTTTTGGTGTAACAACAATGGAAGCGAAGAGTGGTTATGGATTGGATGATGTAACAGAGTGGAAACAATTAGAGGCAGCAGCAGAGGTTCAGAAGGAGCATCCAATTGATGTTGTGTCAACATTTTTAGGAGCTCATGCAGTGCCAAAAGAGTATAAGGGAAGATCGAAAGAATTTTTACAGTGGATGCTCGATTTATTACCAGAAATTAAGGAAAAACAATTGGCAGAGTTTGTTGATATTTTCTGTGAAACAGGAGTGTTCTCTGTTGAAGAATCAAAAGAATTTTTACGTAAAGCGAAAGAACTTGGTTTTGATGTAAAGATTCATGCAGACGAAATTGATCCGCTTGGCGGTGCAGAAGCGGCTGCTGAAATTGGTGCAGCATCAGCTGATCATTTAGTCGGGGCATCTGATAAAGGGATTGAAATGTTAGCTAATTCGAATACAGTTGCTGTATTACTTCCAGGGACAACGTTCTATTTAAATAAAGAAAGTTTTGCTAGAGGGCGTAAAATGATTGATGATGGTGTAGCAGTAGCTTTAGCGACTGATTTTAATCCTGGTAGCTGCCCGACCGAAAATATTCAACTGATTATGAGCATTGCAATGCTAAAACTAAAAATGTCACCAGAAGAAGTGTGGAACGCTGTAACAGTAAACTCAGCGTATGCGATTAATCGCGGTGATGTTGCTGGGAAAATCCGTATTGGGCGTAAGGCAGATATCGTATTGTGGGATGCATACAATTATGCCTATGTACCGTACCATTACGGTGTTAGCCATGTAAATACAGTATGGAAACAAGGGAATATTGCATATACACGAGGTGAAAAAGCGTGGAGCAAGACCACTATTTAAAGAAAAATGCAAAGTTTATGGATCGTGAAGTAACGAAATGGAGCGATATCATTAAGAGCTGGGATGAGAGTGAAGAAATCTTCGGCGGGGCATTAATTGGTGCTCCGCTTTCAAAACCATCAATTAGTCACTCAGGTGCATGCTTTGCACCAAAAACAATTCGGGCAATGCTAGATGCGTATAGTACGTATGCAATTACAGAAGAGCATGATATGAAAAAAAGTGTCCTATATGATTGCGGTGATATTACAATGCACGTTACGGATATAAAAGAAAGTCATGTTCGCATTGCGAAAACGCTAGAAAGTCTTACAAAATCAAACCCACAGATGGTACCGATTGTTCTTGGCGGAGATCACTCGATTAGTTTTCCAAGTATAAGTGGGTTTGCAAGCAGTAAAGGAAAAGTTGGGATTATTCAATTTGATGCTCATCATGATTTACGTAACTTAGAAGATGGCGGGCCGTCAAACGGGACACCGTTTCGTAGTTTACTAGAGAATGATGTCATTACAGGAAAGCAATTAGTACAAATAGGAATTCGAAACTTTTCTAATGCTCATACGTATCATGAATATGCAAAAGAGCATGGAGTAACGGTATATACGATGCAACATGTGAGAGAGCGTCATATAAAAGATATCATTACAGAAAGTATTGAATTATTGCGTCGTCAAGGGGTAACATCTATTTATGTTTCTGTTGATATGGACGTATTAGATCAAGCATTTGCGCCGGGCTGTCCAGCAATCGGCCCAGGTGGTATGGATAGCACGACATTACTGGATGCAATGACAGTGCTTGGGCAAGAACCACTTGTAACAGGTATGGATATTGTGGAAATCGACCCAACTCTTGATTTCCGTGATATGACAAGCCGCGTTGCAGCACAGGTCATTATGAGTTTTTTACTGTCACGTGAAACGGTACGTAAGCAAGTAAATATATGAGAAAAAAGAGCCAATTCGAAATTTCGTTTTAACGGAATAACGAGTTAGCTCTTTTTCGTTCTATATACAAGTTAAAAAAACCTTTCTTTTTAGGGAGGAGACCAGAGTATATGGCCGTGCATAGGAGCGGTCAGGGCCTTTTTCTGCCACATGCGAGGTTTAAAACAAAGGGAGCAAACAAATACAGATCATGTTGTATTCTGCATAGCGGCGATTTATATGTTGAAAAATTAAAATGAATTTATATAGTTACGCCATTTTTTTCTTTGGAGCCTAACACATAGTTCTTTTTTATATGGAAATAATAAGAATTATATTTGAAGTGAAATTGAAGGAGATACTCTTATGGACTAC
Organism: Bacillus sp. 103mf; assembly: GCF_900116295.1. Lineage (GTDB taxonomy): Bacteria > Bacillota > Bacilli > Bacillales > Bacillaceae_G > Bacillus_A > Bacillus_A bruguierae. The sequence goes on along the minus strand of NZ_FPAF01000001.1, from coordinate 180,708 downwards.
AAAATATTTAGAGCTATTAACCGATTGGTTGGCCGTTATCCATCTGTAGATGCCATTATGATAATGATTTCTCGAAAAGCGCGTTATGTATATGTTCTTTTATTAATCTTAATGTGGTTTCGTAGTGGTTTTTATAAAAAAATTACGATACAGGCCACAATTTCTGCATGTATAACGTTACTTATTCATTTTTTTATAAAACAATTTTATTTTAGACCTCGCCCTTTTGTAAATCATAATGTGCATATATTACCTCCAATTCCATCAGGAATGAATTCTTCATTTCCAAGCAAACATACGATGCTCTCGTTTGCCGTGGCAACTTCTATTTTGTTTTATAATCGTTTGTTAGGATGGTTTATGTGGTTATTAGCGTTTTTAACAGGATTCTCCCGCATTTGGAGCGGGCAGCATTATCCATCTGATATTATAGGAAGCGCATTAATTGGAAGTATAACTAGTATTGTGGTGTACGTTATTCGCTGGTTATGGAATTGTTTTGTTTCATGTGTTATGCATAGCTACAACCGAGTTTGTGCTTTTGTAAGAATGCGTTAGCCATGAGTAGAATATGAAATATGTATCATCTTATTAGAGCAAATTCCAATTATAGAAAGTTAGTGGAGGGTTGTTTATAAAAAAGAAGAGCAAACAGGAAAGTGAATTTTCTGTTTGCCTTTCTTTTTTATGTCGTTTTTCGGAATATAGGTAACCGAATATCTACAGTTGTCCCTTTATTTACTTCACTTGTAATTTGTAATTTCCCATTATGCTCTTCAATGATTTTATAGCACATCATTAAACCTAATCCAGTTCCTTTTTCCTTCAAACTATAGAAAGGTTCACCTAAGCGTGAAATGCGATCTTGTGAAATTCCACAACCTTCATCTGTAATGCTAATTACTATAGAATGATTTTCTATAGTAATTGTTTGAATAGAAATAGTCCCTCCGTGAGGCATTGCTTCCATTGCGTTTTTTAATATGTTAATAAATACTTGCTTGAGCTGATTTCCATCACATTGAATTGCTGGTAAAGAAGACGTGTGATTCATGGTAATATGTGTATTATGCATCATTGCTGTTGGTGAAATAAATGTTACCACTTCCTCGATTAATGTTTGAATTTGATAAGGTTGTATGGATATAGCTTGTGGTTTAGACATTGCCATAAATTGATTTGTAATAGATTCCATTTGAGCAATTTCGCTTAGCATAATATCAACATACCATTTGTTGTTTTCGTTTATATCAGGTTCTAGCAATTTTAAAAAACCTTTTAAAGAGGTTAAGGGGTTTCGTATTTCATGGGCAATACCAGCAGTTAGCTGTCCAACAACTGCGAGCTTTTCGGATTTTTTTAATAATTCTTCGGTTTTCTTTAAATTTGTAATATCTTGTCCCATAATGACAATCCCTTTTCGCGATCCATCAGGATGAAAAAGAGGAACTTTTATAATGTTAAGAATGATAGGAGTGGAGTCAGCATGAATAATAATTTCTTCACGACACATGCTCTCTTGTTTCTGCCATGCATATTGATCGGATTTTTCACAGTATAAGAAAGAGTTACGATAGGATTCATTATATTGGATGAGCTCACTATCTTTTTTACCACGATACGGTACATTTTCAAATTTTAAACTAGAAATTGCATAATCGTTAGCCTCAAGCCATCTTCCTTCTTCATCTTTCAAAAGAATAAATGCTGGCATTGCATTTATAAGAGTCCGTAAGCGTTTTTCACTTTCTTTTAATGCAAGTTCCATTTTCTTTTTTTCTGTAATATCTCTTAAGCTACTTACAAACGCTACTACTTCTCCATATGTGTTTACAATAGGGGAGATAAAATTAGTGACGTGTATTAAATTCCCATTTTTTTGTTGTCTAATTGTTTCTTTCGACGTAAACAGTTTATTATGTGCTAGATCTTGATATAGTTTGTTGTATTTATCTTTTGAGAAATCCGGAATAGTAGGTATGATTTCTCCAAGTATTTCTTGTTCAGTCCAGCCGAAAAGAATTTCAAAAGCTTTGTTTACTTTCATCACACGAAGCTCTAAATCAAGAACAACAATAGCATCTATTGTGTCTTTAAGAAGTGAATCTAATTGTTGTTTTGTTAATATAAAATTTTCTTTACTCTGTTTTGTGTTTCTTGTTTCTTTCATTCTATTTTTTGTAATAGTAGCGCGTCTTTTTAGATATATGCTTTTTTTAACAGACGTAAATCTTTTCCTTTGCATCAATGATTCCTCCGCATATATATAATAATTTTAAATAAATGACTATACTATATAAATTCATTTTAATTTTCCTGCATATAAGTGGCTGCAAGGCAGAGCAAGACATGACCTGCACGTGCTTTCTCCTTTTGTTTTAAGCTTTGCATGTAGCAGGAAAGGATACTGATCGTTTCTATGCGCAGCCAGATTCCCTCGTTCTCTCTACTTATATATATTAATTTTTCGACATATAAATCGGTGCTATGCAAAATCCAACATGACCGCTTCTAGACATGGCCAGATGCTCTCGCCCGCCTAAAAAGAAAGAGGATTTTATGTCAATTTTTTAATTTGTATTTATATAACTTGTGTTTATATTTTATTTTAGAGATATAACGCTGCTAATGTTATATCCTTTAAGAGTATAGACGTGATAAGGATAAATAGTCAATTTCTCATTTAATATTTTTGAATTGTAAGTTTTATTTCGCGATTGAAAAAATGAGAGGTTCTTTCGTTTTGCTTATACATCTTCATAATAAGTATGAAAGTTATTGTTAAAACAATCTTTGGTATAATAAGGATAGTAAAGGGGAGGAGATTGTTATGACGTTTAAGATTCAAGGGATTGATCATGTACAATTAGCAGCACCAGAGGGGTGTGAAGAAAAAGCGCGTGCGTTTTATGGAAATATACTCGGATTAGAAGAAATTCCAAAGCCTGCAGAACTAAGGAAGCGGGGAGGTTGTTGGTTTCTCTGTGGGAGTCAAGAATTACACATTGGAGTAGAGCAGAAATTTTCTCCTGCAAAAAAAGCTCATCCGGCGTTTTATGTTCAACATATTGAATATTTTCAAGAAAAATTAACACAAAAAGGAGTCGCTGTTATAGTCGATACAGCACGTCCTGATGTTACAAGGTTTTATGTATTAGATCCATTTGGGAATCGAATTGAATTTATGGAACGGAAAAATAGATAAAAAAACGAGGTGGATACAGTGCCACCTCGTTTTTTTATCCTCTTCTAAATAATCCCAATACTTCCACAGTTTCTGTAATATTCACGAATGCTTGCGGATCAATTTCAGAAATCATAGTTTTCATTCCTGCTAGTTCTTCCCTAGAAATAACAGTCATTAGTACACGTTTCTTCTCATTTGAGTATGCGCCTTCTCCATCGAGTAATGTAATGCCCCGTACAAGACTTGAAAGGAGCTTTTCTTTCATTTCTTCTGCTTGACTTGTTACAATCATTAGAGTTACTTTTCGATGTTTTGTGTGGATTGCATCAATTACTTTCCCTGTAACGAAAATAGATAATAAGCTGTTTAAGGCAGTATCCCAATCGAAGAAAAATCCAGAAATAACGATTACAATAGCATTAAGTGCGATTAAGAATCCGCCAAGTTGAATATCTTTTTTACGTGAAAGTAACATACCAATAACATCAAAACCACCTGTTGAACCGTAGCAGTTGAAAACAAGGCCAATACCTGCCCCGGCAATTACACCACCAAATAAAGAAGAAAGTAGTGCATCTGTTGCCACTGCATGTACAGGAATCACATATAATGCCGCTGAAAGTGTAATAACGGATATGATTGTATAACCAATAAATCGTTTTCCAAGTCCAATATACCCTAAAATAAGAATAGGTAAGTTTAGTAAAAAGTTTACTAATCCGGTATTAAAGGGAGTTAAGATTCCAATGATCATTGCGATTCCACTAATCCCACTGCTTAAAATCTTGTGGGGAATAAGGAAAAGATTAAAAGATAGTGCCACAACTAAAGATCCTAAAATCACTCCAAGTAATCGATACATACCTTTCCCGTCCTTCACTAAAGATGCTATATATACAAACTGACAATAATTCAAAATTATATATGAGATTGTAAGATTTGAGGGAAAACAGTTTATTTCGGGAAATTAGATTAGTTCGAAAATTGGAAGCGATTTATTCTAGGGGGAGAGGGATATGAAGGTCCAGCTTTTTCAACAAACAAGTCCATTAAAACAAGAATGCGAAGATGCACTAATTTGTAATGAAGCTTTAAAATTATATGGTGTTTGCGATGGGGCAACGCCGCTTATTGAGTTTCAAGATGAGAATGGGCATAACGGAGCATACTTAGCCTCTCATTTGTTTCGACAACACTTTGAATCGATTTCGAATGTATATTCATTACAAACTGAAGTTGCTATAGCAAATCAGTTACTGCAAGAAAAAATGCAATTATATCATATTGATATGGCAAAAAAGGATCAACTTTGGTGTACTTGCATTGCTGCTATTCATATCACAGATAAAACAATAGAATATGCGCAGCTTGGAGATTGTATGATTGTTGCTAAATTTGTTGACGGGTCAGTTAAAGTGCTTACGGAAGATACAGTGAAAGGCATTAGTAAACGGGCAAAGCAACAACGCGAGGAAGATCGTAAAAAGGGGCTTTCTGTTCCAAATGAAGCAATATTTACTGATAAAAAAGAGCAATTACGATACAATCGTTACATGGCAAATACTCTAAACGGATATTCTGTTGCAAATGGGATGAATGAAGCAATTTCTCTTATTCAGCAAGGAGAACTGTTACGACAAGAAATTGCAAATCTATTTATTTGTTCAGATGGTTTGTTTCATCTCGAGTGGCCGCTAGAAATAAGTGCACAATTTGTGTGGGAACATGGTATTAAGAAATACTTAAAAATAATAGAAGAATTAGAAGCGAAACAGCTTATCCATCCAGATGATAAAACCGCAATTATCATTCATTTATAAAGGGTGAGACTATGCACATTCAGAAAGCGCATTTATCTTTTCGTGATCCGTTGCAGCCATTACAAGCTGTTACACATATTATTATTCATCACACAGCGGAAGATGGCTGGGACGTATATAAGACACATGAATTTCATCAAAATAATCGAGGATGGAGCGGGATAGGATATAATTATTTTATTGAGGAAGATGGCACCATTTACGAAGGAAGAGGACTGCATATAGGAGCTCATGCGAAAGGTTATAATACGAGTAGTATTGGGATTTGTATATCTGGTAATTTTGATGTATATGATCCAATAACAGTACAAATGATTTCTTTGCATTGGCTATGTAAACAGTTCATGTATCAATTTTCTTTAGATAGTGAGCAAGTTCTCGGTCATCGTGAATTAGATGGGGTAACAAAAACGTGTCCAGGAACGCGTTTTTCAATGGGAAAACTACGCCATATTCTATCAAATAACGAAAAAGGAGCTGTATAATATGACTTTTATGAAATTACCAAATGAGAAAAAAGAAACACTTGTAGAACATATTCAAGAATTTTTTAAAGAAGAAGAGCTAGGGGAGATCGGCCGTTTTCAAGCGGAGCGCTTAATTGAAGAAATGATAAAAGAACTAGGACCACATATATATAATCAAGCAATAGGCGATGCTAGAAAACTTGTCGCAGATAAACTTGCAAATTTAGAAGAAGACTTATATGTGCTAGAAAAACCAATCAAATAGTACAAATAGGAGAGCAGTACTTTGTAATATTAAAGACAAGTGATAAACACTCCTCGCTCCATTTGATTCACGAGGAGCGTTTATCACTTAGGTTTTGTTTATTGACTATATATCCATTTTCATTTTTCGACATCTTTGTCTAGCTCTGCCTCCTAAGCCCTCATGTCTAAGAACCTTCCACACGAGAAGGAAAAAACACCTTCTGTGTGAAAGAACCTTAGCCAACGGGCCTAAACAGTCGGTGGTTTCGCGTCTTCCGCCGAGGTAAAAAGCGCCTCTATGTCAGAAGCTCCATCCCCCTCTTGTTCTGAGCGAGCCGCTTCCGCTTTTCTTTATAAGTCGCTGCTATGCAGAATACAGGATGACCGCTACTTGCTTTCTCCTTTTGTTTTAAACCTTGCATGTGGTAGAAAAAGGCCTTGATCGTTTCTATGCATAGCCAGATGCTCTCGCTCACCTAAAAAGAAAGAGTGTTTTTAGGTCGATTTTTTAATTTGTGTTTATATAGAGTGCTTTTGTTGGAAAATTAATGAATTATCAAATAAAAGGTATATCATTTGAACATTTTATCACATAACCATTTTTAGCTGACCAACTTAATAAACCCTTCCAAAAGTTTTCACAGACATTCATAATTTGTTTAGGTTCGGAAAGATATCCTGACATCACCATTTCACAAAGTGCATCAAATCCTTCTGGCTTATCTGTAAAAGCTCTAGCCTCAGGTAATACTTGAGCTGATGTCGTAAAATATCGTTTGTTGTGTAATCCTAAAATCATCGCACCTGCAGTTGCTATTTTTATAGCTAAAGTAGGTAAGAACGTTTCAGGTCCTTGAATTTTTATATTTCTTAATTTCCCAATGTATTCGTACATTTCTTCAACTAGTGTTTTACAAATCGCTTTTTAAAAAATTGTGTGATCTACAGAACGTGCTTTTTGTCTTAACTCTTTGAAAAATTCTTCAGGATCATATATTGGTAGTATCGTGAAGAATTGTCCATGAGTAAGTGGCCAATCTTCTTCTATTGTAGTGGCTTCTTCTACAATATCTTCTTCACTATCAAAGTTTACTTCTGCCTTCCAATCACCTGCTGTCCATTCATAGCTATAGCTATCTTCTAAAGAATTTAAAATACATTTCATTTCGATATCTGAAAATGGACCATCTGCTTTTCTGGCTAAAGAACCGTATATACCAATAGCTTTAACCTCTGAACCATATTTTTCTAATATTTGATTTGCTATCGTATAAGCGATTTTTATTCTTTCTTCTCTTGTAACCTTTCCTGGACCCATCATATACATTTCTCCTTTTTTATAAAAATATTGAGTGAGATAATATATAGATGATCAAGGAGGACCACGGGCTTAACGGGGAACTTTATCTGGTTTCATTTAAATACACTACCTTTCTAAATCATATAAAGTGAAACTTCCATCAGTAGGGGGTTCGCCATCCTCCACTGATGGTTAATTGAACTAATCGGGCTTTACGAGCAGTTGTCCCTCACCTATCTTCTTTAGAAAAGCGGAAGCGGCTCGCCCAGAAGCGCAGGACGCCCGCGCCCCTGACAAAGAAGCGCTTTTTGCCTCGTCGGAGGGGGCGAAACGACCGGAGATTCTAGCCGCTAGAGCTGGACAACGCTTCTCCCTAAATCTTAAGGGGGGTCTTACTGCCTGTTAATGAGGGATAAAAAGTCACGTACATATAAATTAGAAAATGAAATAAAATCCATTTTATGAAGTTTATTGTAAATGGAATGAGATATTTAGTCAAAGAACAATATAAAAACCCTCTTTTTGTTAACACATATGACAGCAATTGTTGAGAAAAATTTTCATGCCTTTAAAAATAACAGAAAATTCAGTAAAATTTAATTAAAACAAAGGAGGTTTTTTATGAGGAGATATGTAAATGCAATGCTTTCTATGTTACTTATTATTGGTTTACTTTGGTCGCCGCTTGAATTAAAAGCAGAGGAACAAAATCAAAAAGAACCGATTATTCTTATTCATGGTTTAGGTGGTTGGGGCCGTGATGAATTATTTGGCTTTAAGTATTGGGGTGGTTTCAAAGACATCGAGACAAATTTGAATCGACAAGGGTATAAAACATATACAGCTTCTATTGGACCACTCTCAAGCAACTGGGATCGTGCAACAGAGCTATATTCTTATTTAAAAGGTGGAACAGTTGATTACGGAGAAGCTCATGCGAGAGCGCATGGACATGCCCGTTATGGAAAAACATATTCGGGGGCATATAGCCAATGGGATAATCAACATAAAGTTCATTTCGTTGGACATAGCATGGGTGGTCAGACAGCAAGAGTATTATTACAACTATTAAAAGAGGGAAGTTTAGAAGAACGAGAGTATTATAAACAGCATCCTGAGGCAGGAATATCGCCTTTATTTGAAGGGAATAAAGATTGGGTACGTAGTGTAACAAGTATCGGTACGCCGCATAACGGTTCTACGTTTGCTGATGAAGAAACGATGTCTTCGTTTATAAAAGAATTTGTATTAAAGATTGCTAGTTTATCAGGCAGTAATCCAGAAACATTTGGCTATGACTTTAAATTGGAACAATGGGGATTAAAGCGAAAACAAGGAGAGAGCTTTTTACAATATGCAGATCGAATGCTTAATAGTTCCGTTTGGAAAAGTAAAGATGTCAGTGCTTACGATTTAACGACAGCGGGCTCTAAAGAGCTTAATCAATGGGTAAAAACATACGATGATGTATATTACTTTTCTTATACAGGAGATGCGACGTATCGATCACTACTGACAGGGCATTCTGTACCTTTGTTGACGATGAATCCACTTATGTATTTGTCGGGCTTACATATTGGCAAGTTTACACGAGGATATGCAGAGCCGTTTATTAATGGAAATTGGTGGCCAAATGATGGCCTTGTTAGTGTTGTTTCGTCACAATATCCGATAGGGCAGCGAAATCAGCTGTATGCAGGAAATGCTCAAAAAGGTGTCTGGAATTATACGGCGACAAAATATAATTGGGATCATCTCGATTTTATTGGAATTGATCTTGCAGATACGTTAGGGATTAGTGATATATATTCGTTTTATAATGAAGTTGCTGGCAATATTTATCGTTTACCCTTGAATTAAAAGAAGGAAATAGAAATCCCCTTCATATATTATGAAGGGGATAAAATATTATAGCATCTTTGTCCAAATCGCCTTTGTATAAGCAGTTTTGATTGCTTGAAATGAAGGGTTTCAATAGTAGTTTAACGAATATAAATCTAAATATATAGAAAAGAATGGGGAAATACATATGATACAATATCCGTTTTTGCAAAAAGGAGCAACAATTGGGGTAACGGCACCTTCTTCTGGTGTAAATGCTGCCTTACATAATATGTTCAAACAATCTTGTGAAAGTATGGAAAGAAAAGGTTATACAGTCGTCTGCGGAGAAACAGTTTGGACGCAAGAGAAAGTTAGGTCTGCTAGTGCGAACAAAAGAGCAAATGAATTTATGGAAATGATGCAAGATGAGAACATTGATATCATCATTCCTCCTTGGGGTGGTCAGCTATTAATTGAAATACTAGAAGATATTGATTTTGAAAAGATAAATAAGAAATGGGTATTGGGATACTCGGATATGAGTGTTTTATTATTAGCGATTACGTTAAAAACAGGAATAGCGACTGCTCACGGAACAAATTTCGTAGATGTAAGAGGCGAATATTCCGATCATACAACAGCAATGTGGCAAAGTGTATTATCAACGGAAGTAGGGGATTCAATCACTCAGTATTCTTCAGAGAAATATCAAGCGAAATGGCAACATAATAATCCATCGCCATGTGTGTTTCACTTAACAGAAGATACAAATTGGAAAACAATTTCGAATGGGAATGTGAATATTACAGGTCGATTGCTTGGCGGATGTATTGATGTGATTAGACACCTCATTGGCACGCCATTTGGTAACGTGCAAGAGTTTAGGAAGAAACATTGTAATAACGATCCGTTCATTTGGTATTTTGAAAATTGTGAGTTAACGACTACTGATTTACGACGTTCATTGGTTCAAATGAAACTGGCTGGTTGGTTTGAAAATTGTTCAGGTATTTTATTTGGCCGCAGTGCTGCAAATCATCCAGTGAATGAATATACCGCTGAAGATGTATATGTAGAATTAGCTAATGAGTTACAAATTCCAATTATTTATGATGTAGACTGTGGTCATACGCCTCCGCAAATTACATTTATAAATGGGGCACTTGCAGAGGTTGAAGTGGAGGATGGTAAAGGAGTAATTACACAGCATTTCAAGTAGAAATGTAGAAAGGAAATGACATGAATGGAATATGAAAAGATTGCCGAAAAATATCCAACACTCATTACAGAACGATTATGTTTACGGCCGTTAACAATAGAAGATGCTGATGATGTATTTGAATATGCTTCAAATTCAGAAATTGCAACATATACAGTATGGTATCCCCATGAGACACTACAAGATTCAAAAATGTTTGTTCAGTCAATCTTAGATCAATACGAAAAAGGAGAAATGGCGGCTTACGGAATAGAACTGAAAAAGGAAAAAAAGATGATTGGGACGTGTGGTTTTATCGAGTATGACAAGAATCATCATAAGGCAGAGCTGGCTTATGCATTATCGCCAAACAATTGGGGACAAGGCATTGCGACAGAAGCAGCAAAGGCATGTATCCGTTATGGATTTGAAATCTTACAGCTAAATCGTATTGAAGCAAGATGTCATGCTAGTAATGTACAATCCGAACGAGTGATGAAACGTTTAGGAATGCAATATGAGGGAACGTTACGAAAAGATATGTTTATGAAGGGAGCATATCGAGATACGAAAATATATTCGATTTTGCGAGAGGAATATGATTTACAAAAGGGAGAGTAATAGAGTGAATTATTCTTCTTTTCTTCTACTCTCTTAATCATCTAGAGGTATGCCCATTTTGACTCCAAATTCTTCGAGAGTGCGGTTTTTACCAGTGTAGGTCTACTGGTTTAGAACCCTACTCTTCTTAACACAACATGAGATAGAGAGAAAAATTATGAACCTCGATTCCAAAGTGAGTCGAGGTTTTTTATGACAATGGTTAAAATACAACGGAATAGTCCTTGTTTTAATTTTTTAAAAAACTGAATAGAAAGAAAAATGTGATATATTTATACTATCCAATCATTTTTAAGGGAGATGGGGAACATGACAACGGAAAATCAAACAATTGAAAATAAGGAACTCACGATTTTTAACCACATTGGAAACACAATTGTAACAGAAGATAGAGAAATCCAAATTATTTCAAGATTAGAAGAGCCTCTTATTGTCGTGTTAGCAAATGTATTAAGTGATGAAGAGTGTGAAATGTTAATGCAAATGTCCAAAAATAAAATGAAACGTTCTAAAATTGGTGTTTCGCGCAAAATAAATGACATTCGGACGAGTAGTGGTACGTTTTTAGAAGAAAGTGAGGTCACTACTAGAATCGAAAGACGAATTGCTTCGATCATGAATGTTCCTATTGAACATGGAGAAGGGTTACAGATTTTAAAGTATACAGTTGGCCAAGAATATAAAGCGCATTATGATTTTTTCGCAGAAAACAGTGCGGCAGCAAATAACAATCGTATGAGCACTCTTGTCATGTACTTAAATCATGTAGAAGAAGGCGGAGAGACTTTCTTTCCCAAACTCAACCTCTCTGTATCTCCGAAAAAAGGAATGGCGGTATATTTCGAATATTTTTATCAGGATGCATCATTAAACAAACTCACTTTACATGGCGGTGCACCTGTTATCAAAGGTGAAAAATGGGTTGCGACGCAATGGATGAGAAGAAGACCTTTGTAGTCAACTACCCACCACTTAAACGCTAACACGTTTTGAAGTGGGGGCTTAAAAAAAGCTCTGGTTGTCTAGCCTCAGTCTTTCGTGGACTCCGTTCGTAGTTGCATACCCAAGAATGATTCCCTAGTTCTTGGCTCTATGGTGGCTCTCTTTTAGTCAATATCAACATGAATGTTTGGCAGTGCTTTATTTAAAAAGAAAAATTTAAAATATATCAATATTTATCTAAATTTTCTAAAAATATTGACAAAATAACTTTCAATTTTTATACTTATGACAGCATAATGAACTGTTAATAAGTCCTTTTGTAATATCTAAAAATGAAAGCGTTTTTATAAGGGGGAGAAGAAATATGATGATGGATGTGCCATTAACAATTAGTTCGATGATCGAAAGAGCAGAGAAGTTATTCCCGAAGAAAGAAATTATTTCTCGTACACATAGCACAATTACACGGTTAACGTATAAGGAGTTAGGTGAGCGAACGAGACGTTTGTCTAGCGCGCTGCAAAAATTAGGTGTGAAGCAAGGAGAACGTGTTGGCACATTAGCATGGAATCACCATCGTCATGTAGAAGCATATTTTGCGATTCCTAGTATTGGTGTTGTCCTGCATACGATTAACATTCGTTTATCTCCGCAGCATATTTCTTATATTATTAACCATGCAGAAGACCGCATTTTACTCATTGATGAAGATATGGTACCGGTTGTTGAGAAAATGCAAGAGGAATTATCAACTGTACAAGCTTATATCATCATGACCGATAAAAAAGAGCTTCCTGAAACTTCGCTTCAATCTGTATACCACTACGAACAACTTCTTGAAGAAGGGAATCCTAATTTTTCATTTTTAAAAGATATTGATGAAAATATGCCGGCTGGTATGTGCTATACATCAGCTACAACAGGCAATCCCAAAGGCGTCGTATATACACATCGCAGTACTGTTTTGCATAGTATGACGCTTGGGCTTGCAGATACAGCGGCACTTTCTGAAAGTGATGCTGCTATGCCGGTTGTTCCTATGTTTCATGTAAACGCTTGGGGATTACCGTTTGCAGCAACATGGTTTGGATCAAAGCAAGTTCTTCCTGGACCGATGTTTACACCGAAAATTTTATTAGAAATGATGCAGGAAGAAAAAGTAACATTGGCAGCCGGTGTGCCAACAATTTGGCTTGGTGTGCTGCAAGAATTAGAAAAGAATCGTTATGATCTATCAAATATGAAACGAATTTTATGCGGCGGTGCAGCTGCGCCGAAAAGTGTGATTGCAGCTTTCGAACAAAAATACAATGTCCCATTTGTGCATGCATATGGAATGACAGAAACAAGTCCGCTTGTCACGCTTGCGCGTTTGAAAAGTTATGAACGTGAACTACCATATGAAGAACAACTTACGATACGTGCGAAGCAAGGTTATTTAGTACCTGGTGTTGAAATGAAAGTTGTTGGAGAAAACGGAGATGTAGCATGGGACGGACAAGAAATGGGCGAGCTATGCTTACGTGCTCCTTGGATTGCGGCAAGTTATTATAAAGACGAGCGAACAGCAGAGGGATTTCGAGATGGATGGTTATATACAGGAGATGTCGTTACGGTTGATGAAGAAGGGTGTATTAAGATTGTCGATCGAACGAAAGATGTAATTAAAAGCGGGGGAGAATGGATTTCATCTGTTGATTTAGAAAATGCTTTAATGGCACATGAAGCAATATTTGAAGCGGCTGTTGTTGCAGTGCCGCATAAACAGTGGCAAGAGCGTCCTGTTGCATGTGTTGTTGTAAAACAAGGTCAATCTGTTACAAAAGAAGAACTATATGATTTTTTAAAACCACAATTTGCAAAATGGTGGCTACCAGATGAGATTGTCTTTCTGAAAGAAATTCCGAAAACTTCAGTTGGGAAATTTCTGAAGCAAGCACTTCGAAAAGAATTGGAGCAAGTCTATAATGAACTAATTTAGTATAAAAAAGTGTAAAATTATATAAAGGTGTTGGCATATCAATGCTCAACACCTTTTAAATTTATTTAATAGTATACGGTAATTTAAAATGGAGTTCTTCCGTTAGTCGTTAAAGTAAGTTTTATAATTTCATTTTAATCAAACATTATTCTGAAGTTGCAAATAAAGGATTGTTTCATCATTATTTCTAAAATTGTTCTTGTGTACAAGAGGAAGGTATTTTCTCGGGCTAGCAGGCGCAGAAATATCTTTCTCTTTTTACTTTTACTTTTTACGTTTAGATTCATCAATAAGATATATGAATTATTTTTCATTGTTACTTCTCGGCATAAATTATCTCACCTTTTGATCTACTTGTAGATTACGCAACACCGACTAATGTATCATTTAAGTAAAGTTCAATAATTAAAAAAGTTTAATTATTCTTGGATAAGAAGGTGAAGTGAATTTAAATTTTCCACATTCTTCATATTAAAGTTGTATGAATGGTGCCTAAAACCATACCACTGGTTAAAGAAAATACCTATGTTGTGGACCTTTTGGGATAGATATAGTTATGCAAAAATGATAGCAAGGGGGTCAAGGAAGTGTTTAATGATTTTAAGCTTGTGGATAATCGTCCTGTTTATATTCAATTAAAGGATTATTTAAAAAAAATGATTATGAAAGGACACCTGCTGGAGCACCAGAAGCTTCCATCTACCCGAGAACTTAGTAAATTATTATTGATCAGCAGAAATACTGTGCTCACTGCTTACGCAGATTTAGAACAAGAAGGTCTAATCTATGCAATAAAGGGAAAAGGAAATTTTGTAGGGAAAGTCAAAACAGCCAAAACTCCATCCATCGAACTGAACTGGAAAGAAAAGGTCAATGAAGTTACCTTGCTAGCTGATGAATTAGATTTAATGAAGCACGGTGTTCGCTGGAAAAAAGGTATGATTTCATTCAATAGCATTGCCCCAGACGAAAAGCTTTTTGATGTTGAAAATTTTAAAAGGGCTTTTCTGACACGAATGTCTATTGAAGGAGATATCGTTTTGAACTACGGATATGCAAAAGGCTATAAACCCCTAATTGATTACCTTCTTCACTATATGGAAATGAAAGGCGTAGATATTTCCAATAAGGATATTCTGATCACAAATGGCTTCACCGAGGGTCTGGATATTTTATTGTCTTCCTTAGCTAAAAAATCTGGGCGTATTATTTGCGAAAATCCTACCCATCATGCCGCATTAAAGCTTTTTCGATTATATGGACTTGATATCTACGGAATAGAAATGAAGGATGATGGTATCGATATTTGTGAAGTTGAGAAAATTTTATCCGAAATGGATTTTGATTTTGCATACTTAATCCCGTCCTATCATAATCCGACCGGGATTGTCACGTCCTCGGAAAAAAGAACTGAAATCATGAAACTTTTTTCAAAATATCAAATTCCTATTGTGGAAGATGGATTTAATGAGGAATTACGTTATTCAGGTTCCCATTTAGCACCGTTATTGACTTTCGCCGGATTAGGCAACAATGTGATCTATATCAGCAGTTTTTCAAAAATTCTTTTTCCGGGATTACGTGTTGGTTGGATTTTAGCAGACAAGGAATTAATCCACTGTTTGGAAAGTGTGAAAAGGGCACGAACGATTCATACATCCACGCTGGATCAGGCGGTGCTTTATCAATATTTGCATGATGGTTATTTTGAAAAATATTTAAAAAAGGCCAAGTCAGTTTATAAGAAAAAATATGAACTAGCCCTTCATGCTTGCAATCAATACATTCCTTTTCAAAGAATGACAGGGGATGGCGGACTTCATCTTTTTATAGAGTTAGAAAAAGGAATGAATTCGCGTACACTTTTGAAAAAATGCTATGAAAAGGGAGTTGTTTTTTCTCCTGGAGACGTCTTTTACACGGATGGAAGGGGAAGTAATACGTTTCGATTAGGATTCTCTCGGCTAAAAGAAGCGGATATTCTTAAGGGAATTAAGATAATTGGAGATACATTGAAAAATGAAAATGGGAGTTGAAAAAAGTGAGAGTTGGCGTAATTATGGGAGGCGTGTCCTCCGAAAAACAAGTATCCCTCATGACTGGGGAAGAAATGATTTCCCATTTGGATAAAAGTAAGTACGAAATTGTGCCTATTCAACTAAATAACAAAAAAGAGCTAATTGAAAAGGTAAGGAATATCGATATTGCCTTGTTAGCGCTTCACGGAGAATATGGGGAGGATGGTACGATTCAAGGTACACTGGAGACGCTCGGCGTTCCATATACCGGAAGTGTCATGTTATCAAGCGGTATTTGTATGGATAAAAATATGTCGAAAAAATTGATTCGTTATGAAGGAATTCAAACTCCGGATTGGATTCATCTTTCGAATATGGAAGAACTTCAGCTTGATGAAATCGAAAAAATGGGGTATCCGTTAGTGGTAAAGCCTAATTCGGGTGGCTCTAGTGTAGGGGTGAAAATCGTATACGATCAGGATTCTTTACTATCCTCGCTTGAGGATGTATTGAAATGGGATTCTGAAATCGTAATTGAAAAATATATAAAGGGTGAAGAAATTACCTGTTCCATTTTGGACGGAAAACTTTTACCGATTATTTCGATTCAACATGTGGCTGAGTTCTTTGACTATCATGCGAAATACGATGATGCGGCTACGATTGAAGAGATTGTAGAACTTCCGGTCACAACTCAAAAGCGTGTCGCCGAGGCTGCAATGGCCTGCTATAAAGCATTAAAATGCAGTGTTTATGCTAGAGTTGATATGATTATAAAAGATGGAATCCCATATGTCATGGAGGTTAATACATTGCCGGGGATGACAAAAAACAGCTTACTGCCGAAAAGCGCTCATGCGGTGGGAATCCCTTATAGCAAGCTATTGGATATGATCATTGAAATCTCTTTAAAGGCTAGGAAAAGCGAAGGATTTTAATAGAAATATAATTAAATGCAGTGTTAAATGTATTGTTAATTCAGAGGCTTTAGACATAGTGAGGCCGTAACTATTCGTTTGATTAGTATGCTTGATCAAACTTTTTTCCTAAGTAATAACTGGAGTATTTCTAAATTGTAATTCATCAAATGTAGAGACCCGTAATTGTGATATACTGGGATTGGGAATTAACAGAAGATTCGATGCATAATAGAGAAAGTAAATAAGGTACGTGTCAAAAAATTGTAATTAATAAGTATATGACTTTATACACATGCCCATCAACTTAAGACATTTTAATACCCCCAAAGTATCAAAAAACGTTATTCTTTCTAAGCAAGCTAGATTAGAAAGGATGACGTTTTTTGATGAATCTCTCGATTCAAGATGAACTACAACCATTTGTAGAAGAATTACAACAATATGTTACACCTGTATTCTTAGAAGAACTTGCAAGAGAAAATGGATTCGTAATGCGCTTGGATTGAAAACGTTTCAGACAATAAAAAAGATGGTTATTGGAATCAAGATGATGCGAATGATTTAAAAAGACGACAAGATTTATAAGGTGAGTCTGTTCAAAATAAGAGAAAATCCATTCGGTAATTGTTTGGATTTTTGGAATAAGATACAAATCCGTTAGGTAGCATATTTTTTTCATTCTTTATTATGTATTTTCACTAGAACCAATACCCATTATTAGTGTGTATATTATTTTGTATAGATTTCACGATATTTATTAATCAATTCATTTTGATTTAAAATTATTATGTTAGATGTAATATCTGTATGTAATGTACACATAGACATTTTATATTCGGGATCTATTTCTAAAATTTGAAGAGTATATTTTGCGGAACTACTATCTGTAACTAATTTGATGTCGTTGCATCCATATATTTCAACAGAAAAAGAGTTTAAGGGTAAGGATAAACCTTTACCACAACATTTAATAAAGCTCTCTTTTAACGTCCATATATCATAAAATTTATCTAGTTGTTGCCGGAAATCACCTTTCATTATATAGTTGTATTCTTTTTTTGTAAAAAATTTTTTAGCTAAACTAATGTACTCAATAATTTTTATCTTTTCAATATCAATTCCTACAGGATGATTATCAAATACACATACAACAAAATCTCCGGAATG
This sequence comes from Bacillus sp. 103mf, assembly GCF_900116295.1. Lineage (GTDB taxonomy): Bacteria > Bacillota > Bacilli > Bacillales > Bacillaceae_G > Bacillus_A > Bacillus_A bruguierae. Next base: position 163,017 of record NZ_FPAF01000001.1, on the reverse strand, counting down.
AGATAGATTAAATGAAATAGTGGGATGATTCTTTAAATATGGTTTTCCGTAATTATTTTTGCAAAACATGATATCTTTATGATGAATATTGAACTTTTGATTAATTACTGATCTTAGTAATATTTCCCCAATTAAAGCTCTAAGTTTATCTCTTTTTTTTATAAATTTTTCAATTCTATTTCTTTTTTAGTATCAATTAATAAACTGAGGGTGTTTAATTGCTCATTAGTTATATCAAGAATTTTGACTGCATATACCTCCATAAACTTGCCTCTTTTCTTTTATCTCACCATTATTATTTGAATACGCCACAAATTTATATATAGATGACATACCATAATTGTTTCATGTACTATCCGTAACTTCGTTATTTCGTTCATTAATATACATATAAATGGTTTAGTAATGATTAAAAAAACTTTGTTTAGTAGTTGATGATTATATACAATTTCAAGAATGAATCAAATTAATATACATCCTAATATATTTTAATTCTTTTTTTAACTGCTCACTTGTAATCTCTCGTATTCCGTTTCAATATAGGATCGAGTCTCAATTAGTTGGGTATGAAGATGTTTTAATTCTTTGATAGATTCTTCTTCTATAACCATATAAACCTCAATTAAGCTCATCATTATATTGATATCGTTTATAATATTTTGAATGACTTGGTTAGATGTATGTTTTTCATCATATTGTAAGGATCTTAATACTTTCCCCAGGCAAAATGTTATTTTTTGTTCTAAATTATTGATAAATTTTTTTGTATGTATTCCCATCCCGCTTTCCCCCCAAATTACGTTATAGATATTCAAGTTAAAAAGACTGATAATTCAAAATGTTTTTTGAGTATAAAAATCAATTACATTTTATCATGAAAGATAAACAAATAAAGGTATATATTGGTTGAAATAAAAAATCCCGATGATAAAGATTGTAAGGGGAATTTTACTTTTTATAAATGCCCTAAGTCTTAATAATGAACAAAAGTATCCACAGAAAACTTGAGAAATATAGAGAAAAATGGAAATGAAATGTACAATATTAGAAAAATATGGTTCAATAATGTCAGGTTACATTTTGAAGAAAGAGGTGGCATTTTTGGTTGTCGAATTACAATATATTCCGTTGACACACCCTCAAAAAAGAATACTTAACATTGAATATTTTTATCCAGATATTCCCATAAACCATATTGGTGGCATTATTCAAATAACAGGAAAATTAAACCTTATGTATTTAGAGCAAGCAATTCAGTCGTGTATTCAAACAACAGAGGCATTAAGAGTCCATTTAACTAGTAAGGATGGGGAGGTCTTACAATATATTAAAAAAAATAATCATATAAAGATTCCATTCTACGATTTTTCTAACGATGAGTGCCCGAAAGAAAGAATGTTACAATGGGCCGAAAGAGAATTTCAACAACCATTCTTGTTTTTGGAAAATCCGCTTGTTAAATTTGCTGTACTAAAGATTGATGAAAATACATGTGGTTATCTTATCAAGTGTCATCATATTATTGCTGATGGATGGTCAATGAAAATTATTATTGATAAAATCGAGAAACTTTATATGCAACTCGTAGAAGAAAAAAATCCCATTGAAAAATCCGACAATTACTATATCTGGGGTGAAAAAGAAAAGAAATATATGGAATCTTCACGATTTAAGAAAGATGAAGATTTTTGGAAGAACGAATTTTCAGATTTGAAAGGAATCTATTTGCAGAAAAGTTCTGAGCAAATTAATGGGAATCGAAAGACATTCAAAATTGGTGCTGTCCAATCAAAAAAGATTTATCAGTTCATAAAAGAACAGGGATGCTCTCTTAATGCACTATTTACAGCCGCGGTATTCTGTTATTTAAGTAAAGCATCTGCTCAAAATGATTTAATTATAGGAACACCTGTTCTTAATAGGTCAGGGAATAAGGAAAAGGAAACAGCAGGAATGACTGTTAGTACAATGCCATTTAGAAAAAAGATAAATTTAAATTTACCCTTTTCAACTTTTTTATTAGAAATCAATAAAACATACTTAAAATATTTTCAACATCAGCGTTATCCATATGACGTACTTGTAAAAGAATTACAGTTAGCTAAAGAAGGTTATGAACAGCTTTTTCAAATCTATATTAATTCATATAGTACTAATATGGTATCTGATATTGATGGGAACTCAGTAGAATATATTGAACTTTATAACGGATATCAACCGTATTCCTTACAAATTGTGATAAAGGAATGGGATAAGAGCGGGACTATAGAACTCCAGTTTGATTATAAGCAATTAGACTATAGGGAAGACGAGATAGATCTTCTAAATGAACGCTTAAATATATTAATTGAAAATGTTTTACAGAATCCTGAAATTTGTATGAAGGATATATCTCTTTTAAATAATCATGAGTTAGAAGAAGAAATCTATGAGTGGAATCAGACGAAAACTGATTATCCTAAAGAAAAAGTTATTTATGAGCTATTTAAAGAACAGGTAAGATTACATTCAAATAAGGTAGCAATTGAAGATCAAAATAAGGTGTTATCTTACCAGGAATTAGAAGAATATTCAAATAAAATCGCCCGTTATTTTTTAGAAAAAGGCTTAAAGCGTAACGATTTTGTTGCAGTTTGTATGAATCATTCTCCAGAAATGATTGCTTTGCTGCTTGGGATTTTAAAAGCGGGTGGTGCTTATGTACCCATTGATCCTGATTATCCTGTAGAGCGTATGGATTTTATATTAGAAGATAGTGAATCAACTTTTCTTGTAACAGATTCAACCGTAGAGCAGATAAAAAACTGTACATTCAGTGGAAATATTATTCGCTTTGAGTTGAGTATTTTTACACCATATGACGCGGGATACTTGCATACAATAAATTCCCCAACAGATACTGCATATATGATTTATACCTCAGGGTCTACTGGCCAGCCTAAAGGGGTTATTATTGCACATCAAAATCTTGTGAATTATATTACATCCTCCTCTAACAATTATATAACATCTCATGAAGATAGTTTTGCCTTATATTCATCCATTTCATTTGATTTAACAGTTACTTCTATATTTACGCCTTTAATAACAGGGAGCAAAATTGTTATTTATAGACAAGAAGATACAACAGAGTTTGTTATTCAACGCATATTTAGAGAAAATAAAACGACAGTGATCAAATTAACACCTGCACATTTATCTTTACTAAAAGATTGTGATATATCAAAATCCAGTGTTAAGAGATTAATTGTTGGGGGAGAGCAGTTATCAACGGATTTAGCAAAAAAAATAGTAGAAGCAGGAAAGAACCAAATCACAATTTTTAATGAATACGGACCGACTGAAGCTACAGTGGGATGTATGATTCATAAATATGATGTAAATACGGATTTACATAAATCTGTTCCAATCGGTTTGCCTATTCAAAATACGGAGATTTACCTTTTAGATGAGTTGCGTCAGCCAGTAATGCCAGGGGAAATTGGTGAAGTGTTTATTTCAGGAGATGGAATAGGAAAAGGGTATTGGAAACGACTAAATTTACAGGAACAAAATTTTATGGAAAATCCATTTGTTAAGGGCAAAAGGATGTATAAAACAGGAGATCTCGGGAAAAGATTGGAAAATGGAAAAATTGAATATTTAGGAAGGAAAGATAACCAAGTTAAAATACGGGGCTATCGAATAGAATTAGATGAAATTGAATTGACATTACTTTCTTTGAATGAAATTGAAGAAGCTGTAGTTGTGGCGTTTGATAATGAACATAAGCAAAAACAGTTGGTAGCATATATTGTACAGACGGAAGAATCAACAACCTTTCTTTTAAGAAAAAAACTTGCGAGGTTGCTTCCTGCTTTTATGATTCCATCCTATTTTGTTCCTGTAGACAGGCTCCCTTTGACACAAAATGGAAAAATAAACAGAGGTGCACTGCCAACTCTAGATTTAAAGCATTTGGGTAGTCATCTTGAATTGAACAACCAACAAAAAGCATTAGAGGGTCTTTTGTTAGAAATTGCACAAGAAGTGCTGGGGCGACAGAATATTAAGTTAGAGGATCATTTCTATCAAATAGGCGGAGATTCAATTAAAGCTATCCAATATGTATCTAAATTAAAAGAAAAAGGATTGTATTTAAAAACAAACGACATTTTTACTTATCCCGTATTCAAAGAGCTAGCAAGTGTTGTGGGAAATCAACCAGTAAGGGAAATTCCACAAGCACAAACAGAAGGGGAAGTAATGGAAACGCCTATTACAAAATGGTTTTGGTGTTTAGGTTTGAATCAACCTGCTTTTTGGCATCAATCTGTTATGTTATCTTCGGAAAATATAATAAGAGAGGCTGAAGTAAAAGAAGTTGTACAGATTCTTTTAAATCATCATGATGCATTAAGGATAAAGGTAAAAACCCAAAATAATAGACTTTATTATGATAACGCTATGCAGGATATAGAAATAAAAAGTTATGACTTATCCTTGTTAACTGAGGATCAAGTAGATGAGGAAATAAAACGACTTGGACCACAATTAAGAGAAACTATGGACATATATAGTGATACTTTATTGAAAATTGGATTAATTAAAACGAAAAATAAAACTATGGTGCTGTTCACAGCACATCATCTTATTGTTGATGGTGTATCTTGGCAAGTTTTTATAGAAGATTTTCTGAATATTTATAATGCTATTCATAAGGGTGAAACATGGAGATTGCCTTTAAAAACTCATTCATACCAAGTATTTGCGGAGAAGGTAAATGAATTAGCTAAATCTGAAGAATTATTAAGTGAGCAGGCATATTGGCTAAAAGAAGTGAAACGCATCCAGCCTTTATATAATCAAAATAAAGGAGAGGAAAAAGTAAAAGATAGTATGAAAATGCAACGGAAATTAGATTTAAGTATGACTGAGAAGCTTCTAAGTACAGCGAATAGAGCTTATCAAACGCGAATTTATGAACTGCTGCTTGCAGCTCTAACACGTGCTTGTCATCAATGTACAAGTCAAAATATCGTCTCATTAGAATTAGAGGGGCACGGTAGAGATCAGATGGAAGGGAATATGGATTTTTCAAGAACGTTAGGGTGGTTTACTACAATGTTTCCTGCTAATTTCAGTATGGAGCAGAGTTTATCGGCACATATACGTTCCGTAAAAGAAACATTCAGACAGATTCCGCGAAAAGGGATGGGCTATGGTATTTTGGCTTACTTAAACAATCAGTTTCTTCCTCATCAAAAACCAGAATTAAGATTTAATTATTTAGGAGAAATTGATCAAATGTTAACTGATAAATGTGGTTACAGTATATCATATCTAAATTCTGGAAATGAGTCTTCGCCAGAAAATCAACTGACTACACATTTGGATCTAACTGCAAGTATTCATAATCAACAACTTACTTTTAATTTGGCATTCAGTCACCACACGTATGAAATTCAGCAGATGGAGGAATTAATGGATGAACTGCTGTATCAGCTGGAGCTAATAACAAACCATTGCTGTGAGAAGAATTATACCGAGTTTACACCATCCGATTTTGAGACAGCCTCTATATCTTTAGAAGAAATGGATTCATTGTTTAGGTAATGAGAGCTGAAAAATTACCTTCTATATTAAAGGTTTGGATAGTATGTACTCTCTGTTTATTGGTTATTGTGATGAATGCTGATGTGGGTAGTGCGAAAAATGATTACAATGCATTGAATCAAATTATTGAACAACAAATGAAAAAAGGTAAGATTCCAGGTATGTCAGTTGTTGTTGTTAAAGGAGATACCGTCATTTATAGCAAGGGGATTGGTCACATAAATGACCATAGTAATAAAATGGTTACTAGTTCAACATTGTTTGAGCTAGGGTCCACATCGAAAGCGTTCACTTCATTGGCGATCTTAACGCTCGCTCAGAATGAGAAAATCGATTTAAAAGCACCTGTTAGTCGATATATACCAGGATTTCATGCTATGTACCATGGAGAAAAACAAGAAATAACAATTGAACAATTGATTCATCATACAAGTGGTATTCCTTTATCATCCATTGCTCGTATAAAAGCGGATTCTAGTGAAAAAGCTTTACAGCACACAGTCGAGAATATCAGTGGGATTGAACTCGATCGTAAGCCAGGAACTGCATTTCAATACGCTACTATTAATTATGACGTACTAGGTTATATCATCCAAAAAATTTCAAGGCAGACGTATGAAGAATATATAACTGAGCAGATTTTTAAACCACTCAATTTGTCACGTACGTATGCAGGAAGGCAGGATGTATATAAAGACGAATTTGCAGAAGGTTTTAAACTGAATTTTTTTAAAGCCAGTGCATACGAAGCACCTGAATATAAAGGAAATACACCAGCAGGCTATATCATTATGAATGCAAATGATCTGGCAAAATGGCTTCAGTATCAATTAAACGAAAACAATTCAATTATAAAAAAGAGTCATGAACCGGATTTGAAAGTTAGAACAGAGGAGTATGGAGTGTACTATAACTACGGGTGGTATATAAAAAAGGATAAATATCATACGCAAGAACTTTTTCATGGAGGTTCTAATCCCAATTATTCGTCTTTTTTCATCATCCGGCCGGAAGAGAACCTAGCTATTGGTGTTCTAGCAAATATGAACAGTGCTTATACAGAGCTGGCAGCCAGGAAAGTGTTGCATACAGTAGCGAATGAAAAAGCAAACAGTAATATGACTGATCCTTTTCAATTCATCGACGCGTTATCTGTGATTGTATTTATATTATGTATATTTGTTAATTTTATCATCACGTATCGTGCATTCGTTTTTATAAAAGAAATGCACCGAGGAATAAGAGGGTGGCAGGTACTAAACCGCCGAGTAGTTTTATCGATAGCAATGTGGTTTTTTATTTTGATATTAGGTTTCTTGATACCGAGTTTGATCTCGCAAGTTTTCTTTAAAGGTTTGCCCTGGGATTTGATTTTGATATGGGGGCCTTATTCACTTCGTTATTTATCTATTGGTTTTTATGTAATGCTAATAGGTGTTTGTTTATTTAGAATTATCAAAAGTTTCACTAAATTAGAAACCAAAAGGGGTAAAGTATATGAGTGTTGACAAGCAGATTCGTCATATTCAGCCATATAATGACGTATTTTACCGAAGCTGTTTTTTTAATTGTTATTTTTCAGTAGTGCGCTCGTTTCATGAAGAGCTTTATCCATACCTCCTGAATGACAGTTATTCATATGTTACAGACAAAGATGGTTACTTAAAAATGGAAAGTATGTCTGTATATAATCCTGAAAAGCTAATGAATCTGCAAGGGATTTTTACAGATAAACAATTTAAAAATGATGATCTCATTTTGAATTTAAAAAAAGATCTGCTTCAAGAAAGACCAATCATTATATGGATGGATATGTATGCGCAGCCCTACAGATCGGAATACTTATCTAAGCATGAGCGCAACTGTGTATTAATTTTTGGCATCCAAGAAAATGAACAAAAGTTTACTATTTTAGAAAACCGTTATTATGATAATTTGTCATATGAAATTCGTCAGATTTCTTTTCAAGATGTAAAAAAGGGATACTATGGATTTCATGACTATTTTAACCCTCATCATACATTTCACTCTTATGCAGCTTTTTATCATGATTCAAAACAAAAAAAAGCTAATGCACTTATGTTTCAAGACCGAGAAGTTTATTTTCTTCAAAATATGACTAAAAACATAAAGATAATGTTTAATGGTTTAGAAAGTTTTAAGCTCTTTATCAATCGGTTACATACAATCACGAATTCCGAAAAGTTACTTCAATCATTTAATCAAATAATGAATACAAAAAAAATTGAGCAGTATCGTTTGTCATATCTTCCATCTATGGATAAGAACGTTATTAAATTATTTAATGAAATGATACAAGAATGGGAAAAAGCTCGGTATCAGGCTGCAAAAATGTTTTTTTCAGAAAGTCATATATTAGATTATGCGACACGTATAGGAGAGCCTTTAGAAAGAATTATTCAAATGGAAAGAGAGTATTTAGAGTGGTTAGTGGATGCTTGTGAAAAGGAGCGTACTTTGTTATGAAATTATTCTGCCTACCATATGCAGGAAGTTCAAGCACAATCTTTAGTTCGTGGAAAAGATTTTTAGATAAGTCGCTTGAACTAGTAGCGCTAGAATTACCGGGACATGGAACAAGGATGGCGGAGCCGTTGCTCCATGACGTACTGACAGTAGTTGAAGATCTTTACTTACAGGTTCAGCCGCATCTCAGTTATGATGAGGAGTTTGCGATTTTTGGACATAGTATGGGTTCACTTCTAGCATATGAATTACAAAGAAAAATAAAAGATGAAAAGAAAAAAGAGCCTGTGCATGTATTTTTTTCAGGGCGTTTTCCCCCACATATCGCCGAGAAAAAAGTTTTTCATCAATTGCCAGATAACGAGCTCAAGGAAGCCATTATTAATATGGGGGGAGTACCTGAAGAATATAGGAGGAATCATCAAATTCTCGACTTCTTTATACCTGTATTAAGAGCAGATTTTCAATTGCTAGAAACATATAAGTGTCAAGCTGTTCATTCTGTGCAGTGCGATATTTCTATTTTTTATGGAAAACATGATTTGCCGTCCGTGCTTTTTGATTTAGATGAATGGGGTCAATATACAAAAAGTCACTGTCGTTTTTATGAATTTAACGGGGATCATTTTTTTATCAATCAGTTGCCTGAAGAAGTAGTTTCATATATTAATAATATTTTAAATCGAACAGGAGTGGTAGGAAAATGGAGATGAAATATGTAGGTGTTGTTGGGGCCGGAGTTATGGGTGCCGATATGGCTCTAGATTTATCAATGAATGGTTATAAGGTTATATTAACTGACATAAATGAAGAAAAACTTCAAGGTGCAGAAGAAAATATCAGGAAAACGTTCAAACTAGTGCAGCTAGTAAGAAAAAGAGTAATTAAGTCCTCTCTTGAAGAGGTACTTGAAAATATTCATTTTAGTACAAATATTAACGATTTTGCAAGAGCAGAAATTATTATTGAAAATGTAACGGAAGATTGGTCAGTGAAACAAAAAATCTATGAAAAATTAAGAGATATTTGTCATGAAAACACAATCTATTTTGTAAATACAAGTTGCATTTCTATTACAAAGATTGGAGCACTTATGCATTATCCAAATAAGGTAATCGGCGCTCATTTTATGAATCCTGTTCCTTTAAAAGAACTCGTTGAGGTAATTAAAGGCCATGAAACATCTGATGATACGGTTGAAACTACCAAACACTTTTTAAAATCGTTTGGTAAAAATCCAGTTGTTGTAAATGATTTTCCTGGATTTGTTTCGAATCGTGTATTGATGTTGACTATTAATGAAAGTATCTGGACGGTTCAAGATCAAGTAGGAACACCGTATAATGTCGATAAAATCTTTCGAGATGGATTTGGGCATAAAATGGGACCTCTTGCAACAGCTGATTTAATTGGTCTTGATACTATATTGAACTCACTTCTTGTATTATACGAAAGCTATAAAGATCCTAAATTCCGTCCGTGTCCGCTATTAGTAAAAATGGTTGATGCAGGTCAGCTTGGGAAAAAGTCAGGAAAAGGATTCTTTAGTTATGAGTGAAAGGAGAAAATGCTATGAATAAAAAAGTGAAGTGCGTTGTATGGGATTTAGATAATACATTATGGGAAGGTATCTTACTTGAGTCTGATGAGGTGAAATTAAAAGAATCAATGAAAGAAATATTAACTCAGCTTGATGAAAGAGGAATTTTACATTCAATAGCAAGTAGAAATGATAAACAGACTGTTTTAAATAAACTGAAAGAATTTGGTATAGATCACTTCTTTTTATATCCTGAAATCAATTGGAATGCTAAATCTACTTCAATAGACAAAATTAGCAAGAATTTAAACATTAATAAGGATACTCTTCTCTTTATTGATGACCAAGTGTTTGAAAGAGAAGAAGTTCAAAGTGTGCATCCAACTATAACATGTTGGGATGCAAAAAATTATAAAGATCTAATAGAAGATATAAGATTAAAACCTGATTTTATTACGGAAGATGCTAAAAGAAGAAGGGAAATGTATCTTGAGGATGATTGTAGAAAGAAGGATGAAGATAGCTTTGAAGGACCTTCTGAGCAATTTCTGGCTGGACTCAATTTGAAATTTAGCATTATGCAGGCTGAAGAAAATGATTTACGTCGAGCTGAAGAATTGACAGTTCGCACAAATCAATTAAATACAAGTGGTTATACGTATGATTATAAGGAATTAAATCATTTCAGAGTATCAGACTCACATATTTTACTCATTTGTGAGTTGGATGACAAGTATGGTTCATATGGAAAAATTGGTCTCTCTTTAATAGAAGAAAAAAATAATGCATGGCATATTAAACTGCTGCTAATGTCATGCCGTGTCATGTCAAGAGGGGTCGGAACAATCTTATTAACAGCCATTTTAAATGAAGCGAAAAAGCAAGGGAAAAAAGTATTTGCTGATTTTAAACAAACAGATCGTAATAGAGTAATGTATATCACATACAAGTTTGCTAACTTTAGAGAAGTAGCATCAGATGCCGAAGGCTATATTTTATTTGAAAATGATCTAAATCAACTTCAAGCATATCCACCATATGTTGAAGTCGTATCAGATTTTGGAATGAAAGTATCTGCAGGGAAATGAAATTAATAAAAGCGAGGAGAATGACTAATGAATCTTCATGAAAGAGTGAGAGAATATATTGAGAAAAATCTAGTTGTTTTTGATGAGGAAATAAATTTATCAAATGATAGTCATATTTTTGAGATGGGATTCGTTAATTCCCTGTTTGCAATGAAGCTTGTAAACTATTTGGAACAGGATTTTGGATTTGAGCTAGATAATCAGGATTTAAATATTGCGAATTTTAGTACAGTCAATCGAATTGTTGCGCTTATAGAAAAAAAACAGACAGGAGCGAACGTTCATGAAAATAGCTGAAAAGAAAACGGATATTATTGAAGAAATTCGTCGGTATTGTACAGAGAAGATTAGACCTTTTGCAGGGGAATTTGATGAGAAGGAAACTGTACCTAGAGAACTATTAAACGATATGGGAAGAAGAGGTTATTTTGCAGCGAATATTCCGGAAACTTACAACGGACTTGGGCTTAATCCTATTGAATATGGTTTGTTTACTGAACAAATTGGTAAAGCGTGTTGTAACATTCGGACATTGACTACTGTGAATTCATTAGTTAGTGAATCTTTGTTAAGATACGGAACAGAACAGCAGAAAAAAGAATGGCTGGTTCCAGTAGCAAGGGGAATGAAAATAGGAGCGTTTGCATTATCTGAGCCGAATATTGGCTCAGATGCTACTAATGTCGAAACTACTTATTATAGTCAAGGAAATGAATACATCATAAATGGAGTTAAGAAATGGATTTCTTTTGGAGCAATTGCTGATTTTTTTATTGTAATTGCAAGGAATGGCAAAGAGGTTACTGCTTTTCTTGTTGATAGATATCAGAGTGGGGTAGATGTAAAACGGATTTCTGGTATGATGGCGAATCGTGCTTCATATCTTGCAGAAATTAATTTTAATCAAGTAAGAGTGTCGGAGCAACAAATACTCGGCCCATTGGGGGGAGGGTTTAATCACATTGTTTCTTTAGCTTTGGATCATGGGAGATATAGTGTGGCATGGGCGGGTCTTGCTATAGCACAAGAGGCTGTTGATACTATGGTTACTTACTCAAGAAAAAGAACTCAGTTCGGAGAGAAATTATACAAGCATCAATTAATTAAAGGGATGATTGGTGACGCTGTAACGCGGCTTCATGGTGCACGTGCATTATGTTTGAAAGCTGGACAAATGAGAATGTCTCAAGATCCAGATGCAATAATAGAAACATCTATAGCTAAATATTTCACGTCAAAAATAGCAGTAGATATTACAAATGAAAATATACAAATTCATGGAGGAGTTGGTATTAGTAAGGAATGTTCCGCAGAGAGACTGTATAGAGAAGCAAAGGTTCTAGAAATCATTGAGGGAACTTCTCAAATTCAGCAACAGATCATTGCAAATTATGGACTAAGAAAATATTTCGTCAAGCATATATAGGCAGAACGGAGATGATCTTGTGAGTGATAAAGTGGAAAAATTAAATCGAACAAATATAGAGAATATGCTTGGCTTAACAACAATACAAGAAGGTTTACTTTTTCATCATTTGATGGAGCCAGACGGTGATGCATATTTTGAACAAATGTTTTTGCAAATTAAAGGGCAGATAGATCAAAGTTATTTTAAAGAGGCCTGGGAACTGACTGTTGAGAATAACGAAATGTTGAGAACTCTATTTAGATGGAAAGAAGTAATGAAGCCTGTACAAATTATTTTGAAAGAAAACACGGTGGATATTCGATATGTTGACTTATCTAATCGAAACGAAATTGATGTAAAACAGCTGAAGGAAAAAGTATTATCCCAAGATAGAAAAGAACGATTTAATCTTCAAGACGTACCTTTTCGTATTACCATTTGTAAAATAAGTGAAGAAAATAGTTGGATTATAGTCAGCTTTCATCATATTTTAATGGATGGCTGGAGCATGGGAATTGTACTAAGTGAATGGATGGAAGCATATAAAAATCTCACTGAAGGACAGGAAGTAAAGTTTTTGACAAAACCTTCTTATCAAGATTTTGTCAAGTGGCAACAAGATCAGGTACGGAAAAAAGGTAAACAAGAAGAGTATTGGAAGAAATTATTTAAAGGATGGGAACCTGTAAGGTTGATGGCTAAAACAGAAGAGTCTGTTCAAAAAAGCGGACGGTTTTCTAAACATGAAATGCAATTATCAGCATTACAGGTAAAGGCTCTTCGAGAATTTGCGTCTGAAAATCAAGTAACATTAGCTTCGGTTGTTTATAGTGTATGGGGATTTCTTCTTATGAGGTATTCAGATCAAGAAGATGTTGTTTTTGGTACAACTGTTTCGGGGAGAAATATTGAATTGCAGGGTATTGAAAAAATGACGGGGTTGTTTATTAATACATTACCATTACGTATGCAAGCTCATGCGCGATCCACAGTATTGGATTTTATACAAACCGTAAATAAGCAAACAAAAACAAGAAACGAGTATGAACACACACCTCTATCTGATTTGAAAGTATACGCAGGAGTTACAGCTGAGCAGCAATTATTTGAATCAAATGTCGTCATTGAAAATTATCCGATTGATCAAGTACTGAAAAATAGTGATCATCCACTTTCAATTTATCATTTTGAAATGTTTGAGCAGACAGAATTGGATTTAACTTTAAGTGTGCAGGCATTTAATGAAAATATCCATCTCTCGTATATCTATAATCCTGCTGTGTTTACAAGTAATCAAATGAAAATGATAAGTGAACACTTTACTCGCTTATTGTCTAATGTATTAAGGCATCCAGAGTATTCAGTTCCACAGCTTCAAATGCTGACAGAGACAGAAAAAGAATATCAACTCAATCAGATTTGTAAATATGATGGTCTCACAGGTTATGAAGAGCGAACTGTTATTGATATGTTTGAAGAGCAAGTGAAAAAAACCCCAAAAGCCAAGGCAATTGAATTTGGTTCAGAACAATTGACGTATGAGGAACTAAACAAAAAGGTTAATCAATTTGCTTATTTTTTAAAGAGAAAAGGTGTCTTGCCAGAACAAAGAATAGGTATTATGACGGAACATTCTATTGAAATGGTCATTGCTTGCCTAGCTATTTTAAAAACAGGTGCTGCCTATGTTCCGATTGATCCAGATTATCCAAGAGAAAGAATTGAATATTTATTAAATGATAGTGGAGTAAAGATTCTTTTGACCCAGGAAATGAATAATGTTACATATTCATACAATGGTATGAAATTTGATATTAAAAATCGAGAGTTATTTCAAGGAAATGATGAAAATCCAGCTAAAAATTACGGTTCTCAAAATATTGCGTACTGCATCTATACTTCAGGTACGACAGGTAGACCGAAAGGAGTATTAGTTAAGCATTTAGGTCTTGAAAATTATATTGATTGGGCAGCAAAGAAATATGTTCGAGGAGAAAAAAGAGATTTTGCATTATACACTTCTCTGGCATTTGATTTAACAATAACATCTATTTTCACGCCACTTGTCACGGGAAATACGATTATTATTTATCATCATAATAACCGCCAGTTGCTTGTCGAACATATTTTGAAAGACAATCGTGCTCATGTTATGAAATTAACACCATCTCATTTGTATTTTATTAAGGATTTACAGTTTCCAAACAGTGCGATGAAGTGTTTCATTTTAGGTGGTGAACAATTAGAAACATCATTGGCTGAGAAGATTGAAAAAAACTTTGACCATCAGGTTGAGATTTTCAATGAATATGGACCAACTGAAACAGTAGTTGGGTGTACGAGTTATCTCTATTCTTCGACTAAAGATCATAATGTGGATGTACCAATTGGACTTCCAGCTACCCAAACAGACATTTATATACTGGATCGTCATATGAATTTATTGCCTCAAGGTATGATAGGTGAATTATATATTGGGGGAAAAGGTGTAGCTAGGGGATATTTAGGAAGAGATGAATTAACAAAAGAGCGATTCGTTGAAAATCCGTTCAAGCCAGGTGAAAGGCTGTATAAAACTGGAGATGCTGCTTGTTTTATGCCTGATGGAAATATTCGATTTTTGGGAAGAAAAGATGAGCAAATTAAGTTGAGAGGCTATCGTATTGAAATCGGTGAGATTGAACATTGGCTCAATACATATGAGAAGATCAAATCAGCAGCAGTTGCTGTGAAAATAGATCCATCAGAAACTCCTTGTCTTGTTGCTTATTTTACATCAAGTCAATCAGTGAAGCAAAAAGAATTACGTGATTATTTAAGTCGTTATTTACCGGAATATATGGTCCCGTCACATTTTATAGCAGTAGATACAATGCCTCTTACGGCAAATGGAAAACTGGATAAAAAGGCTTTACCAGCCATCAATAAGACTGTACGAAAAGAAGATGAGGCTGAACCTAATTCTGATACAACAAAAATTATTCAAGAGATTTGGCACAATGTGCTTGGTGTGGCTAATATTGGTGTCCATGATAAGTTTTTTGAAATAGGTGGAAATTCTTTGAATCTCATTCAAGTTAATCAGCAATTATCAAAAAAGATGGGGAAAGATATTCCGATGGTCGAAATGTTTCGCAGGCCGACGATTTTTACGCTTGCTGATTACTTATCGGGAGTAGAACAAGAACCAAGTGAGAAAAAAGATACTACAGATAAACCAATACATGTCAGAAAAGCGAATGAACACATCGCGATTATTGGTATGGCAGGCCGTTTCCCAGGAGCAAAAAACTTAGATGAGTTTTGGGAGAATCTTCGAGGGGGAGTAGAATCTATTTCCTTCTTTACAGATGAGGAATTATTGGAAGCGGGTATTGATAAACAAACATTAGATAGACCTGATTATGTAAAAGCAAAAGGAATTATAGAAGGTCCTGATTTATTTGATGCTCCTTTTTTCGGATATTCACCAGTACAAGTTGAGATGATGGATCCTCAAATTCGTTTGCTTCATGAGTATGCATGGAAAGCGTTAGAGGATGCAGGTTGTGTTTCTACTGAGTACCATGGGAAAATTGGATTGTTTACTGGCTCATCATCTAATTTTCAGTGGATTCAGCGTTTTGCTAAATCTTTGGATGGGAGTATGTCTGAGCTTTTTGAAATAGGTTCTTTAAATGATACTTATACTGTTAGTACGCGCATTGCTCATAAGTTGAATTTAAAAGGTCCAGCTATAACGCTACAGACAGCTTGCTCAACTTCTTTAGTGGCGCTGCATTTGGCATGTCAATCTATCTTAAATGGTGAATCGGATGTAGCACTTGCAGGTGGGGTCTCAATTCTTCATCCTGTCACATCAGGATATATTTATCAGGAAAATATGGTGAAATCTCCAGATGGACATTGCCGCGCATTTGACCAAGCCGCAAATGGAACGGTTGGGGGAGATGGGGTAGGCTTTGTGGTATTAAAATCGCTTAGCCAGGCATTAGCAGACGGGGATCAAATACATGCAGTGGTAAAAGGTTCGGCTATTAATAATGATGGAGATCAAAAAATCGGCTACAATGCACCAAGTGTCCAAGGACAGATGCAGGTCATACAAGAAGCGATTACTATGGCTAACATTAATCCAGAAACAATTAACTATGTAGAGACACATGGTACAGGTACTGCTCTAGGAGATCCGATTGAGATAGATGCATTGACCAAAGCTTTTCAAACAAATAAACGAAGATTTTGCAGAATTGGCTCTGTTAAAACCAATATTGGTCATCTTGATGCGGCAGCAGGAATAGCTGGTTTAATCAAAACAGTTCTTTCATTAAAAAATAAGCATTACGTTCCAAGTCTTCATTTTAAACAGGCAAATCCTAATATCGACTTTGAAAACAGTCCGTTCTTTGTCAATGATCAACTTACGCCATGGGAAAAAAATAGTACTCCACGTCGAGCTGGTATTAGCTCATTTGGAATGGGGGGGACAAATGCTCATGTGATTTTGGAGGAAGCACCATCGTGTAAAAGAAAAGAAAATCCAAGATCTTACCAGCTGTTTCCTTTATCAGCTAAAACGAGGACTGGTCTTGAAAAGATGAAAAAAGATTTATTACATCATATTGAAAGTAATGAGAATTTGAATATCGCGGATGCTTCATATACTTTACAAACTGGAAGAAAGCATTTTGACTATAAACAAATATTTGTTGCAAAGGATAGGGAAGAGGCTGTCCGTTTGCTTACACAAAGTCAAGAGCGAGGTATTGGTTCGATTACTCATACTCAGCAAAATAAGGAAAAAAAGTTGGTATTCATGTTTTCAGGCCAAGGTAGTCAGTACGTGAATATGGGGCTTAACCTTTACCGGGAGGAACCTCTATTTAAAAAAACGATGGATGCTTGTTTTCAGGAGTTTTACAATATCACAGGTGAAAGATTAGAAATGATTTTATATCCTGATAAACAGTATGAAGAAACAGCATTCAAAAAGATTTTAGAAACAAAATATGCCCAACCGGCAATTTTTTCAATTGAATATGCACTAGCAGTTCTGTTAATGAATTGGGGAATGCGTCCTTGGACCATGATTGGGTACAGTTTTGGAGAGTTGACGGCTGCAACATTATCAGGAGTTTTTACATTATGTGATGCTATGAAACTGATCTGCCTAAGAGGACAATCCATGCAAGAAGCACCAAAGGGAGCAATGTTAAGTGTCCCACTTCCGGAAAAAGAAATTCAAGCCTTGCTTCCTGAACAAATATCATTAGCTGTAGTAAACGATTCCTCCTGTATTGTATCTGGTTTGGAGAAAGAAATTTTCGCCTTTGAAGAACAGTTAAAACGGAAGAAATTACTGTGCATGCGCCTAAATGGTTCTATTGCAGCACATTCTCATGTAATGGCTCATGCGGCTAAAGTCTTCGGAGAACAAGCAAAACATATGTCATATCAGAAGCCTAAAATTCCGTTCTTCTCTAATTTAACAGGTGATTGGATGACTGATAAAGATGCCGTAAACTGTGAATACTGGATGAAGCATATGACTGAGCCTGTTCGGTTCGCAGAAGGTATTCAGAAATTGTCAAATTATGAAGATATTATATTTATCGAGATTGGCCCTGGACAAGATTTAAGTGTTTTGGTGAAGAGATCTTTAAAGATAGAGAAAAATCAACAAGCATGTAATATGCTAAGGCACGCGAAGCAATCTATGTCGGATGTTCAATTTTTACTCGGAAAAATTGGAATGCTTTGGATGCACGGTACTAAAATAGATTGGATCAGTTTCCATTTAAATAGAAACCCAGGAAAAATTTCATTACCGACTTATCCGTTTGAAAAAGAATCTTTTTGGTATGAAACAAATAAAAGTCCGGTATCACCTGTAATTTCATCAGAAGGTGTGAAGAAGCCATTGAGGGATTGGTTCTATATGCCTCAGTGGAAAAAGGAAATTTTACCATTTTCCTCACGAGGTCAAGGTAATAATGAATGCGTACTAATTTTTATGGAAGAAACGGCCTTTGCACAACAGCTGATAACTGAAGTCACAAAGGTTCAAGATCATTGCATTATTGTGCAAAAGGGGAGTCATTTTAATAAACATGAAAATAACTTGTATACCATTCGTCCGGATTCAGCTGATGATTATCAACAACTGTTTGATTCTTTAATAAAAGATGATAACCATATTTCTCGTGTAATACACTTGTGGGGGCTAGCTGAAAGGGATACTAAGGTTGAAACGCCTGAGTGGATTAAGCAAATGCAAAGTGAATGTTTTTATTCACTACTTTACTTAGGACAAGTTTTAAAAAAGAGAGTAATAGATCAAGAGGTTCATATCACTGTCTTATCCTCACTTGCTTACTATATCGGAGGAGAAACGGTTCTATATCCGGAAAAAGCGCTTCATCTAGGGCCGAGTATGGTAATTTCGCAGGAATCACCGCTTCTTCATTATAGAATTATAGATATTGATAAACAGCAGATAGGAACGTGGAAGGAAGAGAAGTTGCTGAAGCTATTACAAGAAGAATTGTTGAGAGACAAGGGAAGTATATTAACAGTTTATAGAGATAATAAACGGTACATTAGAGATTACGTTCAAACAGCTCTCCCTTCACAATCTATGCAAGGTAATATAGGGCATTTAAAACAGAACGGTGTGTATATATTGATAGGTGGATTGGGCTTTATTGGTTTGAATTTGGCACAAACATTGGCGGAAAAGACCCAAGGAAAGCTTATTCTGACAAGTAGATCAGGACTTCCTCCAAGGAAAGAATGGCAGTTATTAATTGAGTCGCACTCTCAAGATGACCCTATGGTTAAAAAAATAATGAAAGTGAAGGCGATTGAAGAAGCTGGAGCACAAGTCATAATTGCTGCATTAGATGTCGGCAAAGAAGAGGATATAAATGAAGTGGTTCAGTTGGCGGAACGTACATTTGGAATGGTAAATGGTGTTATATATGCTGCAGGGGTAACTGGGGAACAATCATTTAGAATGATGGAACAAACAGACAAGGTATTTTCCGAAGCACATCTCCAAGCTAAAATGAACGGTGTTCTTTTGTTAGAAAAAGTTTTAAGAGATCGTCCGCTTGATTTTTGTATATTGCTTTCGTCTTTGTCACCCATTTTAGGTGGGCTTGGTTTCACTGCTTATACGGCTGTCAATCAATTCATAGATACTTTTGTGTATCAACACAACTTAAATCATCCTGTGCCATGGACTGCATTGAATTTTGACGGATGGGAATTTGAAGATGGAAAAAATCCTGATATACCAATCGCGAAAAATTTACAAGAGACGTTGATTCGTGCAAATGAAGGAAGAAATGTATTTGAAATAATTCTAAGATTAGGACATTTCGATCAAATTATTGTTTCAGCAACCAATTTACAAGAACGTATTGATAAATATGTGGATCGTTTACAGTTATCAGGGGAAAAGGATACAAAAGAAAAGCTTCCTTTATATGATCGTCCGGAGATATCTACTGAATATATGGAACCAGTTACTGTTTTAGAAAAAGAGTTGAGTATTTACTGGCAGAATTTCTTTAAAATCAGTCAAATTGGTATTGATGACGATTTCTTTGAGATGGGTGGTGACTCATTAAAAGCAATTAATTTTATATCCATTATCCATAAAGCATTCAGTGTTGTAATACCATTACCAGAATTCTTTAAAATACCAACAATTAGGGAAATGGCTCAATACTTGAGCGGAGCAGAGAAAAAGACATATCAAATTATTGAAAAAGCGCCGCAAAAGGATTTTTATCCACTTTCTTCAGCTCAGAAGCGACTCTATCTTGTACAGCAATTTGATAAAACGAGCACTGGTTATAATGAATTTACTGCTGGAAGAATAGTGGGAAAACTGAACATGGAAAAATTAGAGCGTACATTTATGAAATTAATCAAGCGGCATGAAAGTTTAAGAACTTCATTTGTCGTAATAGATGGTGTACCTGTTCAAAAAATTGAGGATAATGTTGAGTTTCATGTTGAATTCTTTGATTTATCAGATATAAACGATCAATTAAAGTCTGAACAAAGTCAAAAGGAAGTTATTAATCAATTTTTAAAGCCTTTTGAATTGGAACAAGCACCGTTGATGCGAACGGGCGTAATGAAGGTTACTGAAAATGAGTATGTGTTGATGCTTGACATGCACCACATTATCTCTGATGGATTATCGCAGGATATTTTAATTAGTGAGTTTATGGATTTGTATGACGGAAAGGAATTAACTTCTTTAGAGCTTCAGTACAAAGACTTCTCTGAGTGGCAAAATCAGATACTTGCATCAAATGAACTTAACAAACTAGGTGAATACTGGATAAAAAGGCTTGAAGGTGCACCTGTTTTGCAGCTTCCTACTGATTATAAAAGACCGGAAGTAAAAAGCTTTACAGGAGCCCATTATCAATTTCGGATTAGTAAGGAAGAATTAACGGCATTTAAGCGAATAATCGCAAGGGAAGATGCAACGCTGTTTATGGGGATCTTGACGATTTATCAAATATTGCTTCATAAGCTTACTGGTCAATCAGATATTGTAGTTGGTGTTCCTGTTGCAGGAAGAAAACAAGAGGAGCTTCAGAAGATTATAGGCATTTTTGTCAATATGCTTCCTCTGCGGTTCTATCCTAAAAAAGAAATGACGTTTATAGATCTTTTACGTCATGTAAGGCAGCTGGTGATCGAAGATTTTGAACATCAAGACTATCAATATGAAAATATGGTTCGAGATTTAAAATTAAAACGAGATATGAGTAGAAACCTTATATTTGATGTCGTGTTTGCTCTTCAAAATCTAAACCAGCCTGAATTGGAGATAGAAGGAATTAAGCTTCATGACTATAAATATGAAACAGCAGTTTCTCGGTTTGACTTATTATGGATTGTAACTGAGGAAGATGGGCTATCAGCTGTCATTGAATATAATACGGACTTATTTACGAAGGAAACGATTGAAAGGTTAGTAAATAGTTTGAAAGAAATTCTAGCGGCCGTAATAAATGATACACATATCAAATTAGAGGACATTGAGAGCCTTTCATCTTTACAGAAACTAGATGAAGTCTCATTACTCGAATTAGATGACTTGAAAATCTAGTATAAAGAGGTGAGTAAAAAGTGGATGAATTAAAAGTAGCAACTCTTGAAAAGGTGAGAGAACGGGCGTATTGGACAGATATTTTATCTGAGGCTCAGCCAGCTGTGCAATTTCCTTATCTTTCACATCGCCTCAATCAAAGAGATGAAGCAGCCAATCTGACATTTACGGTTCCATCTGATCTAAGTAAGAAAATTTTAGAGTCAGCAGGGGAATCGGATTTGCGCATGTTTACCATTTTAATGACTGTAACTGTAGTTTTAATGCATCGTTATAGCGGTAAGTCGGAATTACTGACTGCCGCTCCTATAATTAAGCAAAAAAATACACAAACAGGTATCAATAACATACTTCCATTAAAAGTAGAAATTGAGTCTACAATGAACTTCAGGGAATGTCTTCAACGTGTAAAGGAGGCAATGAAGGATGCATTCATTCATCAAAATTACCCTGTGAAAAGTTTCTTAGATGAGCTGTGGATGATACAAAAGAAAAATCAAAATTATTTTGGTTTTTCTCTAATGTTAGAAAACCTTCACCAGGAAACAACACTGAAAGAAATGAATACCGATCTGTTAATTTCATTCAAGCGTGGAGAAGATGATCACCTTAGTGGGGGGATTTTCTGGAATCTTCGCCATTATGATCAAGAAACAATACGCAGGCTGTCAAGCCATATCTGTACGCTGGCAGAACAAGCTTTAAATTCACCAGAAAAAGAAGTGTCTGAATATAAAATACTTTCTGATGAAGAGTTGGAACAAATGAAGGTATTCAACCAAATTATACAAACTTATCCTGAGGACAAATCGATTGTTGAATTATTTCAAGAGCAGGTAAGACAAAAACCTGATCATCTTGCGGTTGTTTTTGAGGACGTGCGCTATACGTATCGAGAGGTTGATGATTTGTCAGAGCGCATTGCTATGTTTTTAAGAAAAAAGAATGTAAATCAGAATGAACCAATCGGTCTTATGGTTTATCGTTCGGCTGAAATGATTATTGCGATACTAGGTATATTAAAAGCGGGTTGTCCATATTTACCGATTGATGTTCACCTACCTGTTGAAAGAATATGTTATATGCTTGAAAACAGCTGTACAAAGGTGATTTTGACAAATTCTACAGAAATATTACCGATAGAAAATAGAGATATCATTCTAATTGATGACTTGTTTGATTTCATTGGAAATATGGCGGTTCATAGTGATAAACCTGTCCCCACAGATTTGGCTTATGTTTTATATACATCCGGTACAACAGGGAATCCAAAAGGTGTGATGGTTGAACATCGTCAAGTCATAAATTTAGTACATGGACTAAAAAACCGTCATCTTAATAGATTACCATTAGAAAGTCTTCATATTGGAATGCTGGCATCGCATATATTTGATGCTTCTGTACAAACGATGTTTCCAGCTCTGCTTTTAGGTCATACTCTTTACATTGCACCTGACAATATTAGGGTGGATGGAAAACAATTATGGTCTTTCTATGAAAAAAACCACATTCATGTGTCAGATGCAACACCTTCACATTTACGTTTAATGACTGAAGCAGTTTCGGATAATGATTCCCATTGCGTTCAAGAATTAAAGCTGCTTTTAGTCGGAGGGGAAATTTTAACATCAGAATTAGTGAACCGATTTTTACAAACTTTTAAGAAAAATAGGCCGATTATGACAAATAACTATGGTCCAACAGAATGCTCTGTACAATCTACTGCATTTATAATTCCTGAAGATTGGAATGAAAATGTGGTTCCAATTGGAAGTCCAATGCCGAATGAACAAATATATATAGTGGATTCGTTTGATCAACTTGTACCAATTGGTATATTTGGAGAATTATGCATTTCTGGTGATGGTGTCGCAAGGGGATATATAAATCAGCCTGAGTTAACCAATCGAAAGTTCACATGGCTTCCTAGTCTTTCTGATAAAAAAGTGTATCGTACTGGTGATTTAGCGAGATGGCGTTCAGACGGCTTAATAGAATTTTTGGGAAGAAATGATAATCAAGTGAAGATCAGAGGTTTTAGAGTTGAACTGGATGAAATAAAGCAAGCCTTGCTTAATTTTCGAGAACTTGGTCAATGTGTTCGTGAAGTGGTTGTGGTTCCACAGCAAAAAGAATCACAAGATCAATTTCTTTGTGCATATATCATATCAGACAAGCCACTGAATCAAAGAAAGCTGCGGGAATTTTTGAGCACGAAAGTGCCTAGTTATATGATCCCAAGACACTTTATTCGAATTGATAAGTTTCCAATGAATATATCAGGTAAATTGGACTATCGTGCACTTCCTGATCCGGCGGAGCAGATGATACTCAATGAAACCGTGATAAAGGCTCATAATGAAACTGAAAAAAGACTAATTTCTATTTTTTCTGAAATCTTAAATATCTCAGCTTCACAAATTAGTATTGAAGACAATTTTTTTGATATTGGAGGCAACTCATTTAACATTGTTGAATTGTCACACAAGATACTAAAAGAATTTCATAGAGAAATATCTGTTTTACAATTGTTCCAGTTTACATCTGTATCTGAAATTGCCGCTCTATTAAACAATACACATGATAATCAAAAATTGTTGGACAGTAGTGAAGATGAGGAGGATGAATCTTTTGAATTAGAAAATATCGCGCAATTGTTAGGGGGGAGTAATGATGAGTAAGACAACAGGTTTAGAAATTGCTGTCATAGGTATGGCGTGCCGTTTTCCTGGTGCAAACAATATTAAAGAATTTTGGAGAAATCTAAAAAGTGGTACGGAATCTATCACCTTTTTTTCTAAAGAAGAGTTGTTAAAAGCGGGTGTTAAAGAAGAAGTACTAAATAATGATAACTATGTGCGGGCAAAAGGAACAGTCGATAATTATAATCATTTTGATGCAGAGTTTTTCGGATATTCTAAGCGAGAGGCAGAAGTAATGGATCCACAAATCCGTATGTTTCATGAAGTAGCTTGGGAATCGCTGGAGGATGCGGGGTATAATCCCGAATCTTACGATCAACCAATAGGACTGTTTGGAGCGGCATCGGCCAATTTATATTGGCAGGCATCTTCGATGCTATTACGGAATAATAGCGCATCTGAACAATTTTCAGCTATACAATTAACAGATAAGGATTTTATGAATACGAAAATCTCATACAAGTTAAATTTAACAGGACCAAGTGTAGCAGTTGACACGGCATGTTCATCTTCTTTAACAGCTGTTCATCTTGCCTCTCGTTCCTTACTTACAGGAGACTGTAAAATGGCACTAGCAGGAGGGGTTACGGTGTATTCTCCTCATAAGAAAGGGTATATGTATCAAGAAGGAATGATCATGTCTCCTGATGGCCACTGTCGTGCGTTTGATGCGGAAGCGAGGGGAACCGTCGGTGGAGAAGGGTGTGGTGTGGTTGTATTAAAGACACTTAAACAAGCAATAAAAGATCGTGATCATATTTATGCGGTTATTAAGGGTTCTGCCTATAACAATGATGGTAGTCGAAAAGTTGGTTATACAGCCCCTAGTATTGACGGTCAGGTGGAGGTTATAAAAAAAGCGCTGAAAATCAGCAAAGTAGAACCTGAAAGTATCTCTTATATTGAAGCACATGGAACGGGTACATCCCTAGGAGATCCAGTAGAAATTGAAGCTTTAAAACAAGCTTTTAATACAAATAAGTACCAATACTGCGGAATAGGATCTGTAAAAACTAATATTGGTCATTTAGATTCAGCAGCTGGAATTGCTGGTTTTATTAAAGCAGCGTTGACTTTATATAAAAAAACATTAACACCAAGTCTTCATTATCGAAAACCGAATCCGAAAATTGATTTTGAGAACAGTCCTTTTTATGTGAATACAACTGTGAAAAAGTGGACGAAGGAAAATGTTTTCCGAGCGGGAGTAAGCTCTTTTGGAATCGGTGGAACAAATGTCCATGTTGTAATGGAAGAGCCACCACTTCAAAGTAGAGATTTTAAGGAATCAAAAATGGATCAATTAATGGTCCTTTCCGCAAGGTCTGAAGAAACAGTTGAAAAATCAGTGGAACGCTTAAAATATTTTATAGCAGAGAATCAGCATATACCGTTAAAGGATATGGCCTATACATTACAGGTAGGACGTAAGCACTTTCCTTATCGTCAGACATTTACTATTGGTCAACATGGTATGACTGGTCATGAGTTAAAGCCTTATCGCTGCTTACAGCAGCCTGCAGTTATTTTTATGTTTTCAGGACAAGGTTCTCAGTATGTGAACATGGGGAAAGACTTATATGATAAAGAACCTGTTTTTAAAATGGAAATAGAACGTTGCTTTTCTATCGTAGAAGAAATAGAAGGAGTACATTTCAAAAAGATTTTGTACCCAGAGAATGCTCAGGACACGGCAACAGCTGAGAAATTGATCCATCAGACAGTCTACACACAGATTATTCTATTTTCTTTTGAATATGCATTAGCTTCTTTATTAATAAGTCGTGGTATTAAGCCTCATTACATGATAGGTCATAGCCTTGGAGAACTGACAGCAGCTTGTTTGTCAGGTGTATTTACCCTAGAGGATGCGCTTAAGATTGTAATAACGAGGGGTAATTTGATGCAAACGATGCCTGAAGGTGACATGGTAAGTGTGTCAATGTCGGCAAAAAATGTAGAAAAAGAGCTAATAGAAGGAATTGAGCTGTCAGCTGTTAATAGCTCGGACCTCTCTGTTGTTTCAGGTTCAACAGAGAAAATGAAAACTTTTGCATTAGGGTTAGAAAAAAAAGGAATCACGGTTCAGTATTTAAAAACATCTCATGCATTTCATTCGAGCATGATGCAAACAGCCTCGATCCATTTTGCGAGAATGCTCAAAGGGATGCATTTTAGAGAACCTTCTATACCATTTCTTTCAAATGTAACTGGTACATGGATTGAAAATGAAGAAGTAATGGATGCAGAATACTGGGCATCGCAAATAAGAAGTAAAGTGGAGTTTGATACCGGACTACAAACGCTTTTTAATATGGGAGAAGCCATCTTCGTTGAAGTTGGACCGGGAAACACGCTGTGTCAATTTGTCAGAAAACATAAAAATTATTCAAAAAATCACGCAGCAGTAAATTTGATTAGGCATCCAAAGGAAATAGGAGAAGACTATGCTTATTTGCTAAATGGAATCGGGAAACTTTGGAAACTAGGTGTCAGTATCAATTGGGGAGAATTTCAAGGAAGTGAGCAATATAAGCGTGTGTCACTTCCGACGTATCCTTTTGAACATCAACAATTTCCTGAGCCTCACGAGTTCTCTGAAAATATGGAAGGAAGACTAAAGGGGCAAATAATATCCATAGATAAGCACCAATCGCCTTTTGATGAATGGTTTTATATTCCGGTCTGGGAGCGGATAGAACCGACAATCAAATCCATACGTCATCAGGGGAAAAAGGTAATTGTTTTTGAAGAGACAGAGCGTCTAAGTGAGTATTTAAAGAACCAAGGTGCGGAAGTCGTAACAGTTAAAGTGGGTAAAAATTTTTTGGAAATAGGAAAAAATGTATTCGAAGCAGATCATCATCAAACTCCACATTTACAGTTACTCATGAGCAAGTTGAAAGAGAAAGATTTTGTACCTGATGATGTTGTGTGTATGTGGAAACCAGTAGAGGGAGATGAGATGGCGGACTTAGAAAAGACATTGTCAGGCTATCTTCCGATTTTAGATATTGTACGATTAATAGGAGCAGATAGCACTAAAAAAGTGAATCTCACTGTTATTACGAACAAAGGGCATGATGTAACAGGAACAGAGCATCTGCAACCTCATCAAGCTGCCATCGCAGGAGTTTGTTTAACAATTCCACAAGAATATAAAAATATTAAATGTAAAAATATTGATCTTTGCCTTGAAGAGAAAGAGTATGACACAGAGGAATGGCCTAGTTTTATTTCATATGAATTAGTAAAAGATGATTCACAAGCAGTTGTTGCATATCGAGGTAAAAGTCGCTGGATACGGGGGACAAAAAAGGTAAGTAAATCTGATAATATCTCAACTTCTAGCATGCTTAAGAAAAAAGGAGTTTATATTATTACTGGAGGACTTGGAGGCATTGGTTTAACATTAGCAGCTTATTTGGCAAAGCATGTTCAGGCAAGGCTTGTTTTAATCAGTCGTACTTCAGTTCCTAAAAGGGAACTATGGCATGAAGAATCAATTCGGGAAACTATTCAAGCCAGAAAAATCAAGAAACTGTTGGAGTTAGAAAAGCTTGGGGCAGAATTACTCGTTATAGAAGCTGACATATCAGAAGAGGATATGCTTCAAAAGGCTATAGCTAGAACAATAGAGCGGTTTGGTGGTGAGATAAACGGTATCATTCATGCAGCTGGGATTGCTGACGGGAAAATGATTCATACAAGATCAATAGAAGATGAGAAAAAGATATTGAGAGCAAAATTAAAGGGTACATTGCTATTACGAAAGGTATTAAAAGATAAAAAAATAGATTTCTTTCTTCTTTGTTCCTCCCTTGTTTCATTTTTAGGTGCTGGTGGACAGGTAGCTTATGCAGCAGCTAATGCCTTTTTGGATAGCTATGCACATGCTGCTATGAGAGAAGGGAAAAATGTAATAACGGTGAATTGGGATCGTTGGGATAAAGTTGGAATGTCATTTGAATGGGAAACTGCTGGCTTATTATCTCGATCACTTAAGGAACGGGAAAGTGAAAATAATGGAATGCAACCTGCTGAAGGGGCACAAGCATTCGCAGAAGTATTGCAGCTTGGTTATCCGCAAGTTCTTGTCTCGTTAAGTGATTTAAATACAAGAATAGAAAACAGATTGTATCAAACAGTTGAGAAACAGCAGGATGCAACAGTTACTAAAAATGATTTAGGTAGTCTTGAAGAAAAGTTGACTAACATTTTTAAAGATTTTTTCCATTCTCAACAGACTGATATAAATGAGAATTTCTTCGAACTAGGGGCATCTTCACTTGATTTACTCCAAGTGAGTGGAATCATAAAATCTGAATTGGGGTTGGAGGTTCCTGTTGTTATGATGTACAGCCATCCATCAATAGCATCTTTAGCAAATGCTATAAAGTCCCAGCATGGGTACAATGAACAGGAAAATGTAAAAAAAATTGACAGACAGCAAGCGATAAATGAAGGGAAAAATCGTAGGAAACAGCGTTTAATACGAAAATAAATGTAACCCACACTTTAATTTTAGATAGGAGAGTGAAATCTATGTCAGATGAGAAGTCATGGACTGAATCAGGATTGGAAGTTGCCGTCATTGGATTGGCAGGGAAATTTCCTGGTGCGAAAAACATTAATGCCTATTGGGAAAATATATCAAAGGGAAAAGAATCGGTTACCTTTTTTTCAGATGAAGAATTAAAGGAGGCGGGGGTTACTGAAAAATTTCTACAACATGCCGATTATGTAAAAGCAAAACCAATCATTGATAACGTTTCTAAATTTGATGCCGATTTTTTCGGATATTCTCCTAGAGAAGCTACATTAATGGACCCGCAAATTAGGATGATGCATGAATGTACATGGGAGGCTTTAGAACATGCAGGTTGTGATCCGGAACGTTACGATGGATCAATTGGTTTATATGCAGGTGCATCAAGTAATCTTTCGTGGATGGGAGAGCATTTATCTTCTTTACAAAAGAATGAAGATACGTTTCAAATCATGAATTTAAATCATTCATCTTTCGCTTCACGAATTGCGTATAAGCTCAATTTGAAAGGGCCGAGTGTATCTGTACAGACCGCGTGTTCAACCTCCCTTGTAGCAATCCATATGGCATGTCAAGGGCTTATCGGCGGTGAGTGTGATTTAGCTTTAGCAGGTGGGGTGTCACTCAATCTGCCGCACAAAACAGGTTATTTTTATCAAGAGGGGATGATTTATTCACCTGATGGTCATTGTCGGCCATTTGATAAAAAGGCACAGGGAACGATTTTCGGAGAAGGTGTGGGGGTTGTTGCTTTAAAGCGTTTAAAAGACGCAAAAGAAGACGGGGATTTTATTTATGCTGTTATCAAGGGTTCAGCTATTAATAATGATGGAAATAATAAAGCTGGTTTTACAGCGCCAAGTGTAGAAGGACAGGCAAGTGTGATAGGAATGGCAATGGAAATGGCGGGAATTGAACCTGATTCCATTGGGTATATTGAAGCACATGGAACTGGGACTCCTATAGGGGATCCAATAGAAATTGAGGCATTGACACGTGCATTTAAAACTGATAGAAAAGCCTTTTGCGCGCTAGGATCTGTAAAAGCTAATATTGGTCATCTTGACGCAGCATCTGGTGTAGCTGGTTTGATCAAAACAGTGATGATGTTACATCATAAGAAATTCGTTCCAGCTCTTCATTTTGAGAAACCGAACCCAAGTATTCGCTTTCAGGAAACACCGTTTTATGTGAATACAGAACTGAAAGCATGGGATTTACCACATGGTCCAAGAAGAGCGGGGGTCAGTGCTTTCGGAATAGGTGGCGCAAATGCTCATGTTATTCTTGAAGAATCACCGAATATGCAGGAAGAATCAAAACCGAAGGAGGAGGTATCTTCTGAACTGATTTTAATTTCTGCAAGAACAAAAAATGAGCTTATGAAGTTAGCGGAAAATCTTAGGGATTATGTACATGATCATCCTGAAATACCGCTTTCTCAAATTGCGCACACATTAAAAATAGGGAGAAAGTATTTTAAACACAGATATTCTTTGGTTTGCTCAAGTACACAAGAATTACAAGAAATGTTGAATATTAACCCTCTGAAGATCAATGAAACAGTCAAAAAAATTAAAAACAAATCTTTTATCTTATCAGGAGAAAGTCAAGAGAGACTAAGAAGCTATATGCAGCTTTACCGTTTGGACAGACAATTTCAGGAAGAAGTGAATACTTATTTAAGACTATCTCAAGCGGTTTTAGATGAAGATATTAATGGTTTTTTTGCAGAATGTTTTGCAAATCCCCAAAAAATTGGCATGAAACATACACTCGGTCTTTCTTATGTCGTAATGTTCATTATGGAATATGCATCCTCGTGTTTTTTACAAAAAAATGGTATCAAGCCAGATAAGCTTATTGGAAGAGGATTTGGAGAGTTCACTGCAGCATGTGTAGCTGGTGTTTTTAAGCTGGAAGATGCGATATCTATTGCTTATAAAAGGGGCGAACTGATTAGTTACTCACCTACGGGAAAAATGATTGGAATTCCTTTATCCGAACAAGAAATCTCTCCTTATTTGGAAAATACGTTATCATTGGCGCTGATAGAAGCAAAATACTGTGTCGTATCTGGTATTGAAGAGGACGTACGTAGATTAGAGGAATGCCTTAAAGAACAAGCGATCCATGTGGATTTATTGGATATGGATTGTGCACTACAGTCAGTTGTTATGAGGGAAGCGGCTGATGAATTATTTAAGTTGATTCAATCTGTTCCGTTGAATCAACCTAAGATTCCATTGGTTTCTTCAGTGACAGGGAAGATATTAACTAATATTGAGACGGTTGATGCTCAATATTGGGCCTCTCAGATATGCAAACCAATTAGATTTTCTCAGACTATAAAGGAAAGTTTAAAAGAAGAAAATATCGTGTATATTGACTTGCGTTTACTGACAGACTCTTGTGTTTTTACAAGCTATCAAGTAGCAGATAGCTTGGAGAATATAAGTGATGACACAAAAAGCGGTAATTTTATATTATCAATCTTGGGGATGATGTGGAAACTAGGTGTGGATATTGATTTTACAACTTCAAAGCATTCTCAACATATAAAGAAAGTTCCTTTACCAACTTATCCATTTACGAGAAAGGATTTCGCATTTCCAAATGTACAAAAAGATATAAAGCTCAACATAGATCAGTCCGAAATTCAAGAATTTGTCTCATTCATGCCGCTCTCTTCTCTTGAAAAAGAAATAAATTTAATGATTAGGAATCATTTTGGATTTCGGGAATTAGATGACCAAGTACCATTTTTTGAGTTGGGTGCATCTTCACTCGACATATCACAGTTAGCAGTAAAATTGACTGAGAAGCTGCAACTAAAAGTAGAAACGGTTCTTCTTTACCAGTTTTCCACTGTTAATAGCCTTGCTAAGCATCTGCATCAGAAGTATAAAAAGACGTTTAAACAAAGAAAGCCACCTTCAAGAGCCAATGAAAATCAAGTAGATGATAAGGAGCTTTATAATCAAAGTGATATTGCTATTATTGGAATGGCTGGACGTTTTCCAGGTGCAAGTACGTTAGAGGAATTTTGGAATAATCTTGTTCAGGGTAAAGAATCAATCAGTTTTTTCAATGATGAAGAATTAAAAGCATCTGGTGTGGATGAAAACTTGATGAAACATCCTAACTTTGTAAATGCAAAAGGTATTGTTGAGAACATTGATATGTTTGATGCTGACTTTTTTCAGTATTCTTCTAGAGAAGCAGAGCTTATGGATCCGCAATTTAGACTTTTGCATGAATGTGCATGGGAAGCATTAGAGGATGGAGGATGTGACCCAGAGCGCGTAAATGGGAAAATCGGTGTATTTACTGGAACGAGTCCAAATTTCGAATGGATAAATCGATCAGCAGCAAATTTGAAAGGGACAGAGCAATTCAGTTCTATGTTGTTAAACGATAGAGAATTTTTTAGTACACAGTTGGCATATAAATTAAATTTACATGGTCCGAGTATTACGATGCAGACCGCCTGCTCGACTTCTTTGGTTAACATTGGGATGGCTTGTCAGGCATTATTAAATGGATCATGTGACGCTGCACTTGCTGGTGGGATTACAGTGGGAATACCGCATAAATCCGGTTATATATATCAAGATGGGATGATTCAATCCCCAGATGGTCATTGTCGTCCTTTTGATGGAGATGCAAAGGGAACAGTATTTGGAGATGGGGCAGGGATTGTTTTATTAAAAAGGTATGAGGATGCTGTTAAAGAAGGGCATACAATCCATGCTGTTATTAAGGGCATAGGCATAAATAATGATGGAAGTCGTAAAGTTGGATTTACAGCGCCAAGTGTAGAAGGACAAGCAGATGCGATTCGGGAAGCATATAAGAGTGCTAATATCGACCCCCAGACTATTGGATATATTGAAACTCATGGGACCGGAACGCAAATGGGGGATCCAATAGAAATTGAAGCATTAGGTCATGTGTTTGCAAATAAGAATCAACCATTAATACCAATTGGATCTGTAAAAAGTAACGTTGGTCATTTAAACAGTGCGGCTGGGATTGCAGGGCTTTTCAAAGCAGTGTTGGCTTTGAAATATAAAACAATTCCTCCAAGTCTTAATTATAAAACACCAAATAAGAATATAAATTTTGCCGAAACGCCGTTTTATGTTACTGAACAAGCAATGTATTGGAAGGAATCTGATTATCCAAGAAGAGCAGGTGTGAGTTCATTTGGTATTGGGGGAACCAATGCGCATATCGTTATAGAGGAACCGATAAATCAAGAGAGTATGAAGGCGTCAAGGAACAATCATTTATTGTTATTGTCGGCGAAAACAGAGACGGCTTTGGAGACAATGACGGATAATTTGAAAGATTTTATACGTAAACATCCGAAAGTTCCTATTGAAGATATAGCACATTCATTACAAGTTGGTAGAAAACAATTTCCATATAGAAAAACAGTTGTTTTTTCTAACAAAAATGAATGGATTGACCAAGGGTATACTGGTCATTTAGAAATGACAGGGGTACAAAGTAAAAATAGCCGTACGGTTGCGTTTATGTTTTCAGGACAGGGGTCACAATATACTGGTATGTTAAAAGATTTATATCAGGAGGAAATAATTTTCCGTCAGGAAGTAGATTACTGTTTTGATTATGTAAGAGATAACTATGAAGTAGATTTAAAACGGATTGTGTTCTCTGAATCTAACGAAACTGAGAGTTTAACCCAAACATCAAAAGTACAACCGCTCCTTTTTATTTTTGAATATGCACTTGCGAAGCTTTTGCAAAGCTTTGGTATTATTCCGGATTATATGATAGGTCATAGCATAGGAGAATATACAGCTGCCTGTCTATCGGGTGTGTTTTCTCTAGAAACGGCTTTGGATCTTGTTGTGATGCGAGGCAAACTGATGCAAAGTGTGAAACCAGGTGCAATGATGAGTGTAGCACTTTCGGAAGAAGAACTTTTGCCAATGTTATATGGGAATTTATCAATTGCTGCTGTAAATGCTCAAAATTTATGTGTTGTGTCAGGTGAAAAAGAGGATATTAATCGATTTGAAGCCCAGCTTACAGAGAAAGGGATTGTCACACGCCACTTGCATACATCACATGCGTTTCATTCATATATGATGGAACCTGTTCTTCAAGAATTTGAAAAGGTTATTAAGGAATTAGATTTACAAAAACCACGTATTCCTTATATTTCAAATTTAACAGGAACATGGATTGACAGTGAGCAGGTGCTGACTCCTGCTTATTGGACAGAGCATCTTCGCGAAACAGTACGCTTTTACGATGGATTAGAACAAATTTTAAAAGATGAGCATGTGACATTAATTGAAATTGGACCAGGAAATAGTCTGACAGCATTAGCCAAAAGGCATCAAAAACGAACAAATAACCAGGAAGTACTGAATATAGTTAGACATGTTCACGAAAAAGCTAATGATCATGTATATTTTCTAAAATGTTTAGGTCGGCTATGGATGACGGGCTGTGAGATTGATTGGCAAGGATATTATAAAAATGAAACGAGAAAGATTATACATCTACCAACTTATCCATTTGAAAAGAAAAAGTATTGGATTGAAGCCAATAAGCTAATTGAAATTCATGCTTTTGATTCTTCATCCGAGGATAAAAAGAAACCAATGGATGAATGGTTTTACTTACCTTCTTGGGAACGTAAGCCACAGTGTCCACGTATACAACATGACAAGGTAGAAATCGATAGTCAACAAAATCGGGTTTGGTTAATTTTTTATGAAGAAACTGATTTTAGTGATCAATTGATACGAAAAATTGAACAAGATGGAGAGCAAGTGGTTATTGTAAAGAAAGGGGTGGACTTTGAAGAAGAGGGAGAACTAGTTTATAAGATTAACCCAGCTAAATCCAGTCATTATAAACGCCTGCTAGAATCGATTGAATTAAATAGTATGATGCCTAATCGTGTCATTCATTTATGGGGGATTTCAGACAATGATGAAATTGAACAAGACATTCAATTTCAAGTACACAATGAAAGTGGTTATTATAGTTTAATTTTCTTGGCACAAGCAGCCGGGATACAAAAGAATATAAAAGAATGTCGGATATTTATCTTAACAAGTAATATTCATGAGGTGACTGGGGATGAACATATATGTGCTGCGAAGGCTACAGTGCTTGGACCTTGTAAAGTCATTTCCCAGGAGTATAGCCATATTAAGTGCTGGAATATTGATATTGCTAAACCTTCTATACGTATAACCTGGAAAGAAGAAGATCTATTAAAGCAAATTTGGTCTGAACTTAAGTATCCGGGAAAAGATCAACTGATTGCATATCGGAATGGACGCAGATGGGTTCAGAATTATAAAAAGATGAGCCTGGCAAAAGAAGGTGGTCTACCTAAAATGATTCGTTCTGGAGGAACGTATTTAATTACCGGTGGATTAGGGGGTATTGGATTTGTTTTATCGAAAATGCTGGCAAAAACAGGCGGCGTTCAGTTGGTTTTAACAGGGAGAAGTGCTTTACCACCTCGTGATCAATGGGAAAGTTGGATGAATAAAAAAGGAGAAAAAGATCCTATAACAGTAAAAATTAAGAAAATAAAAGAATTAGAAAGACTAGGTTCAAGAGTGACAGTTTTACAGGCTGATTCTGGTAATCTACATCAAATGCAGGCTGTTTTTAAAGAAATTCATGCAACATATGGACAATTAAATGGTGTTTTTCATGCAGCTGGTTTGCCAGGAAGTACATCTTTTAGAGCGATTAAAGATATCCCGAAAGAAATCGATCAAGGAGAGGATCAATTTCAATCAAAGGTCAAAGGCTTAACTGTGCTTGGAACATTACTGCGGCGAGAGGAAGTAGATTTCTGCCTTTTATTTTCATCAATTAGTTCACTGCTTGGTGGACTCGGTTTTTCAGCTTATTCTGCAGCTAATATATATATGGATGCCTTTGCACAAAGGATGAATCAGGAAAGTAAAACTCCTTGGATTTGTATCAATTTTGATGCCTGGAATTTCTGGGGAGAGCATGATTCGACACTCGGAGAATCCATTACTAATCTTGCTATTATGCCAGAAGAAGGGGCGGATCTGTTTAGTTATTTATTATCAGATGTTCAGAATCGCCATATATTGATTTCAACAGGGGACCTAGAGGAACGGATCAATCAATGGACTAGCTTCGAAACAAGAACACTGCTCAAGGAAGAAAAGAAAACATCAATACACACAAGACCGGATTTAAAAAACCCATATGTAGCTCCTAGAAATCGGATTGAACAAGTAATTTGCCAAATTTTCCAGGATTTCCTTGGTCTTGAGCAAGTGGGCATTCATGATAATTTCTTTGATCTCGGCGCAAATTCCCTGGATATTGTTCAAATAACAAATCGTGTGAATAAAGAATTAGGGACAAATGAAGCCGTAGTTACGTTATTTACTTATCCGTCAGTAGCTGAACTAGCACAACATTTGAATCCTACTCAAGAAGATAGCAATGAGGATTATGAAAAGGAAGTAGTACTAGCAGGATTAGATAGCAGAAAAAATCGTGTTCGTAATCAAAGAAACAAAAGATTGAGAGGCGGCGATAATGATGAAAAATCAAACTTATAATTATCATGGTGGAGAGATTGCTGTAATTGGAATAGCTGGGCGTTTTCCAGGAGCTAAAAATATTGAGCAATTTTGGGACAATATTATAAATGGAAAAGAATCAATTTCCTTTTTCAGTGAAGAAGAACTGAAAAGTGAAGGGGTAGAGGAGTCTTTATTGAAGAATCCTCGTTTTGTTAAAGCAAAAGGAATAGTAGATGATATTGATTTATTTGACGCTGATTTTTTTGATTATACTCCAAAAGAAGCAGTAATAATGGATCCTCAATTTAGAATTTTTCATGAGTGTGTATGGACAGCTTTAGAAGATGCTGGCTATGATCCTTTCACATACAAAGGGCAAATTGGATTATATGCTGGTGCTGGAATTAATGCTGATTGGATGATGAGAACTCTGCAAGGTGTACAAGCAGGAGGAGATTCCAAAGTTTTAGAAACCGCTGTTTTAAATATGCGCGATTATCTAACCACACTCATTTCCTATAAACTCAATTTAAAAGGACCGAGTATGATGGTACAGACTGCATGTTCGACTTCGATGGTATCCATTCATCTTGCAGCTCAGGCATTATTGAGCGGAGATTGTCATATGGCTGTAGCAGGCGGAGTGTCTATCCGTCTTCCTCAAAAATCGGGTTATCTTTATCAAGAAGGAATGATTCATTCACCAGATGGCCACTGCCGTGTTTTTGATGACCGAGCAGAAGGAACAGTGTTTGGAGACGGGGCGGGAGCTGTTGTACTAAAAACACTTGAAGATGCATTAGAAGACAGGGACCATATTTATGCGGTTATTAAAGGAACAGCTATTAATAATGATGGGAATCTAAAAGTTGGCTACACAGCACCGAGTACGAAAGGGCAAGTAAGGGCTATTAAGACAGCATTAAATATAGCAGAGGTGGATCCAGAGACAATCACATATTTAGAGGCTCATGGTACAGGAACAACACTTGGAGACCCTATTGAGATTGAAGCCTTAAAACAAGCTTTTCAGACTAAACAGTATGGATTTTGTCGAATTGGTTCGGTTAAATCTAACATTGGTCATTTGAATGATGCTTCTGGTGTTGCAGGGTTTATTAAAACAGTTTTAAGTTTACAGCACAAACTGATTCCTCCAACAATCAATTTTAAAAAACCGAATGCTAAAATTGATTTTGAGAAATCACCATTTATTGTGAATACATCTCTGGTTCCATGGGAAGAGAAAAATTTCCCTCGTCGTGCTGGTGTCAGTTCATTTGGAATAGGAGGAACGAATGCCCATGTGATTTTAGAAGAAGCACCGTCAGTCCAAAGATCATTTGCAGATGAACCTTCTGATCAACTTATACTGTTATCTGCAAAAACACCAGCCGCATTAGAAAAAATGACTACAAATTTTGCCGAGTATCTTATTAAAAATCAGCAAATTAACCTGGCTGATGTATCGTATACACTTCAAAGAGGAAAACACGTTTTTCCTTATAAGAAAGCGATTGTAAGTAAGGATGTTCCAGAACTGCTTGATATAATTAATGAAAATAGAAAAGACAAGATGAAATTAGCAAGCTCCCAAACTTCTAGCAGACCTGTTGTCTTTTTATTTCCGGGTCAGGGTACACAGTACGTTGATATGGGAAGAGAATTATATGACACTGTTCCTGCTTTTAAAGCTGAACTAGACAAATGTCTGAATCTATTACAGCAGTTTATGAGAGTTGATCCTCGTACTGTTTTATTTACTGACTCAAAGGACCATGATTCGGATCTAATTAATCAAACTGAATTTACACAACCTCTTCTTTTTAGTATCGAGTACGCCTTAGCAAAGACACTTATTCATTGGGGGATTAAGCCGGAAGCTATGGTGGGACACAGTATAGGGGAATATACTGCAGCAGCAATTTCAGGTGTTATGTCCTTAGAAAATGCTTTAGAAATTGTGGCGTACAGAGGTAGTACTTTGCAAAGCTTACCTTCAGGCTCTATGCTAAGTGTGGAACTTAGTGAAGCAGATTTAAAGAATTATTTAGAAGATAATGTATCGATTGCAGCTGTCAATTCAACTAGTTTGTGTGTTGTATCTGGAAAAGTAGATACACTGGATGCGTTAGAAAAAAGGTTGACTGTAGATGGACACATATCTAGGAAACTTTATACTTCGCATGCGTTTCATTCAGCTATGATGGATCCTATTGTACAGCCTTTTAAAGATAAATTGTTAGAATTCTGTTTTGAAAGCCCAAGTATTCCGTTTGTTTCAAATGTAACAGGGGATTGGATAACTAATGCAGAGGCTACTAATCCAAGATATTGGGCAAATCACCTGCGCGGAACTGTTCGTTTTATGGATTGTGCAAAGCGTTTACAAGAAGAGTTGAACCCGATTTTTATTGAGGTTGGACCAGGCAATTCACTCAGTTCCTTTATTCACAAAATGGATCAAGAAGAACAAGTATCTGCTATTCAATTGTTGCGGCACCCTAAGGAGCAATATTCGGATTACCGTTATCTTTTAATCAGATTGGGAGATATGTGGCTTCAAGGGATACCAATTGATTGGAAAGAAATTCATCAAGTAGAAAAGCGTCATACGGTATCACTACCTACTTATCCGTTTGAGAAAGAACGTTATTGGATCGATAAAGTAACGGAAGGGCCTGATATAGCCTTATCTTCTGAGTTTAAACTTGTAATTCCTAACAGCCCGAAAACTGATAATAAACAAAACATTTCGAATTATAACGTGGATTTTAATGCAACTGAGGTTGTATTGGCTAATATGTGGAAGGATATTCTCGGAATTAACCAAGTTAATATTGATACCCATTTCTTTGAAATGGGAGGGCATTCTTTAAATGCTACGGGATTAATATCAAGAATTCACAGAGAATTTGGGGTAGAATTAACATTAAGCGATATATTTAAGCATCCAACAATACAAACACTTTCAGGACTTATAGAACGTTCAGAAAGAAATCAATATACAGCGATTACACCTGCTGAAGTGAAGGATGTATATAGGCTATCAGCAGCTCAAAAGAGAACGTTCCTTGTTCATCAAAGAATAGGGAAAATGACCACTTATAATATGCCAATGGCGCTAATATGCTATGGTCCAATGGATGTGAAACGTTTTGAAAAGACTTTTAAACAGCTAATTGAAAGGCATGAAACACTTCGTACGACATTTGAATTGAAGGATGGAGAACCTGTACAAAAAATTCATCGTGAGTTTGATTTTGCAATTGAAATAACTGAATCAGATATGGAAAATTTAGATAAGGAAATAGATGATTTTATTCGTCCTTTTGATTTAAAAGTGTCCCCTTTAATTCGTGTGAAGTTTGTAAAATTAGATAATAGAAAGCATGCTTTATTGGTTGATATGCATAATATTGTTGCTGATGGCGCGAGCATGAATATTTTTATTAAGGAATTTACGCAGTTGTACAAAGGTGAGAGTCTACCTGAAATAAAAGTACAATATAAGGATTACGCTGAATGGCAGCACGCATATTTCCAAAGTGATATGTTCTATAAACAAAAGCAATATTGGATTCAGCAACTTGAAGCTGATGTACCGCAATTAGCAATGCCGTTTGATTTCGAACGAACAGAAAAGAGCTTTCTTGGAAAAGCCATCAAATTTACAATTGACCCTAAAATCGTGAAAAAACTTGAACAGATTGGTGATCAGTATCGCTTGACAAACAATGTACTGTTATTTCAATTATATGGAATTTTGCTTTCGCGTTATACAAATCAGCAGGAGCTAATGATTGGGTCTTTAGTTGCTGGCCGACGTCATGCTGACATAGAGCATACAATTGGGATGTTTACTAATTTTCTACCGATAAGGCTTCGAATTAATCAAGAACAATCTTTTATTGATAATGTATTGAAAACAAAGCAGACTCTACTTGAAGCATATGATCATCAAGATTATCCGTTTAATCAAATTGTTGAAGAATTGTGTCCTAAGACCGAACCAAACCGCAATCCTTTATTTGATACGATGTTGATTTACCATAATGAATATGATCCAAATATTAAAATGGAAGCAGATGGAATGAAATTTGAAACTTATGAGTTTGCAAAAGGTATATCGAAACTAGATATGAAAATGGACGTAGTTAAAGAGGTAACAGGAGAATTAAAATGTGTACTTCAGTATAATAGTTCATTATTTAAATCAGAATCCATGCAGGCATTTGTCTCACATTTCAGTTCATTGATTGAAAAAGTAAGTGATCAGCCTCAAGAAATTATGAAAAATATACCAATACTTAGTCCGAAAGAACAGGAAGAAGCAAAAAAGAAGAGGGAGAAAACAAACAAAGTTTCAAACTCAACTTTACTAACTGTGAGTTCGACTTTTATAGCTAATCCACTTGCTCCATACATTAGATGGTGGGGAGAACAGTTTGATTTGAATGTTGAAATTGAATTTTCTCCCTATGGACAAGTCTTTCAGGAATTATTAAATAAAGATAGTTTGTTATCTCGTCGTAAAAAAGGAGCGAATCTTCTAATGATCCGTTTAGAGGATTTAATGGGAGATGCAAGTCTATCAGAAAAAGAGAAAATGCAGCATTTACAACAGAATTTGTTTGATCTTTTAAATATCATTAAGAACATAGAAAAGCATGTACCTTACCTGATTGGAATTCTTCCACTTAGAGAAATATTTAATGGTCAATTCCAGAAACAGCTTGAGAGAATACAGAAAGACTGGATTGAAGGTTTAACTAGAATTGAAAATATTCATCTTATAGATTTCCGTCAATTGAGGGAGACATATCAATTAGATGAAGTATTTGATTATCAAGCTGAAAAAGCTGCGCATATTCCATTCACTGAAAATTATTATGCAGCATTAGGAACGAGAATTGCACGCGAATTAATTGCTTGGCTAAAAGTGCCGTTCAAAGTTGCAGCAATTGATTGTGACCATACATTATGGAAAGGTGTGGTTTCTGAGGTTGGTGTTGAAGGAATTGAAATAACAAAGGCTCATCAAGAATTACAGAAGTTTTTAAAGAAAAAACAAGAGGAAGGATTACTACTTGTTCTTTGTAGCAAAAACAATGAAGAAGATGTATGGAGCGTGTTTGATCATCATCCAGATATGATATTAAAGAGAAGTGATTTTGTTGATCATCGTATTAACTGGGGACAAAAGAATGATAACATTGTAGAACTTGCCAAAGAATTAAACTTATCTACCGATCGTTTTATTTTCTTGGATGATGATCCCGCTCAATGTTTAACAATGAACCAGCGACTTCCAGATGTCCTTACGCTACTTTTACCGACTAGCACTGAAGCGATTCCTCTGTTTTTGGAGCATGTATGGGCATTTGATCATTTTCATGTGACTGATGAAGATAAAAAACGAACGGAAAGATACTTGGCAGAAAAAGAGCGGAAATCGGCTCTTCATACAGCAGCTTCTGTTGAGGATTTTCTCAGTACTCTAAATTTAAAGGTCAGTTTAAATCGTATAGTAGAAGAACATCTACCTCGCATTTCTCAAATGACTGCTAGAGTTAATCAGTTTAATATGAATCCAGCTGTTTATGATGAGCAATGGCTTCGCCAACAGTTGAATTCAAAGGGGAGAATTGGATGGGTTGTTGAATCAACTGACCGATTTAGCGATGAGGGGATAATCGGAGTGATCCTGGCAAAACAGGCACAAGACACTTTATTCATTGATACCTTTTTAATAAGTTGCCGAGCACTTGGAAAAGGAATTGAAAGTAAGGTGTTATCAGGTATCGCTAAATATTGTCGAAACGAACAGCTTAAGTATATAAAGTTTAAATATGTTGATTCAGGGAAAAACCAGCCTTTTAAAGTATTTATGCATACACACGATATACATCTGATAGATGTGGATGAGCAATCGACGTATCACATTGCAGTGAAAAATATTCCTGATTATAGTCCGTATATCGAGTACTATACAGATAAAAAAATAACATTGATTAAACAAGATGAATCGGATAAAGCTGCTGAATATGAAGTAAAAAGGGATCGATTAGCAAAAAGTTCAGTTTATCAATGGGATGTGTTATATCCTGAAAAATCTATGCATACATCATACTTACGTGCCCTTGAAATGAATTGTCCTGAAAAACTTCAATCTTTATTAGTGAGAAAAAATCAAAAATTCAGTTTACAAGAAGTTGAATCAATGACTGAGCAAGAAGCAATTCTTATGAATATATGGAAAGATATCCTCAAATTAGATAAAATAGGAATGTGCCAAGACTTTTTCAGTTTAGGAGGAAATTCGCTGTTAGCTATCAAAATGGAAGTGGAAATAGAAAAAAAAGGATGGGTTGTTGATAATATGAATTTTGCGACGGAACATACAATTAGAGGACTCGCAAAATGTATGAGGAGAGAGAATCAGCATGCATAAAGATATAAAAGCTATTTTTAATGAAGAAG
The DNA here is from genome assembly GCF_900116295.1 of Bacillus sp. 103mf. Taxonomy (GTDB): domain Bacteria; phylum Bacillota; class Bacilli; order Bacillales; family Bacillaceae_G; genus Bacillus_A; species Bacillus_A bruguierae. Next base: position 120,452 of record NZ_FPAF01000001.1, on the reverse strand, counting down.
AGATAATAAAAAAAGCAGCAAAAATATATGGGTTTAATAGAGAAGATGCTCATTTTCTTGCTGATGCAGAAAATTATGTATATGAATTTTCGAAAGATCGAGTATCATATATTTTGAAAATTACTCATACAATTCGCAGAATACCTGAATATATTATGGGAGAAATGGAATGGCTTCACCATTTAATAAAGGGAGGACTCTCTGTTTCCAGACCAATTCCATCACTAAAAGGAAATTATATTGAAGAAGTATGTGATGGAAAAGGTGAGGGTGGCGCATTTTTATTGAGAGTTTATGAGAAAGCCACAGGTCATAAAGTAGAGGCGTCAGATTGGAACGAAGAATTATTTTATCAGCTTGGAAAGTATACAGGTAACATGCATCGTTTAACAAAAAGCTATCAGTTAAGTAATTCTGCATATAAAAGACAAGAGTGGGATGAAGAGGAACAATTAAAATTGAGAAAATACGTACCAAAAGATCAAACAATTGTTTTTCAACAGGCAGATAAGTTAATGGATGCACTACGTCAATTACCAAAGGATCGAGATAATTATGGGCTAGTCCATGCGGATTTGCATCACGGTAATTTTTGCTGGGATAATGGTAAAATTACCATGTTTGATTTTGATGATGTAGGCTACAACTGGTTTGTAAATGACATTAGCATTCTATTATACAATGTTTTATGGTACCCAGTGATTCCATATGAAGATAAGGCAGCGTTCACGGAAAAATTTATGCGTAATTTTCTGAAAGGGTATGAAGAACACAATAAGCTGGATTTAAATTCCTTAGAGAGAATTCCTGATTTTCTACGTTTACGTCACATGCTCATCTATGGATTATTACATCAGGCTTTTGATTTTGATACAATTGGCCAAGAAGAAAAAGATATGCTTGCTAGATTTAAAGATGAAATAGAGAATCAAACTCCTATCACGGACTTTAATTTTACGGCATTAACAAAATAGAATAGGGTGCTTGTCAAAAAGACTAAACTACCTGTTCTCTAAATTTTTTAGGGGACAGGTAATTTAAATTCTCTTGAATTAGCATACAATTGTAGTAATGAATGTATGCTAGTACACTCTTTCGCACGACTATGTTAGATACTCTTGTTATTTTTGGTGAATAAAAAGCTTTACTTTTCAAATGTTTTAAGAAATCTTCTATTACGGTGTTATTATACAAATTTCCTTTTTATGATGTGCTTGTAATCATTCTGTTGTTTTTTGAGACTTGAAATGCTTTCGCTATATAAATATTTCCTTGATTAGAATAAAGAAGAACACCTTATACCTTTTTTGTTTGTTTCAACGTTGCTATTGTTACCAATTCACTCAGATGTTAATTCGTTATATGCGTATATTAGAATTATGTTTGTTTTTTATTTTAATTCCTTTCCAGTTTATTTTTCCTGGATAATGGACCTTTCTCATCCCCCATTACTGGAGGTACTCCACTCACATAAGTAAGTATTTTTTATTTGTTTATATAAATAAATGTTTCTCTCTTATAAGAATTGTAAAAGAAATAAGCTCTACTAAAGGAATTATTATAAGGGTACTTCGAGATAAGATTAAGTAAGAATAAAACTTTCTCAATATATAAAAAGCCAAAATTAGGTGAGAGTTATTCATATTTACAATAGCATATTCTATACTATGAATTGTAATACGAATCTACTAAACAAGAGGGCAAGTATGAAGAGAATGAAATATTTATACTTAATGAAGCTATTTATTAGATCAATAATCAATTGATTTATATTTAATTGGAGGAGAGATGATGTTTAAAAAAGTAGCAACAATTGTATTGGGAGTTAGCCTATTATTTTCAGGAGTTTATTTTCATTTTGATAAAAAAGTATCTGCAAAAAATGGAAATGTAAATAAGAAAGTTAAAAATGTAATCTTTTTAATCCCGGATGGTTTTTCAGCAGGTTATGCGAGCAGTTACTATTGGTATAAAGGTTCAGGTTTAGTGATGGATCAAATACTTGTTGGAATGATTCGTACACATCCTGCAAATCAGCAAGTGACTGATTCGGCAGCAGCAGGAACAGCAATGGCAACGGGAGTAAAAACTAATAATGATATGGTAAGTGTTTCGCCTCAAGGAGAGAAATTAAAAACAATTCTTGAAGCTTCTAAAGAAGCAGGGAAATCAACGGGATTAGTTGCAACAGCAAGTATTACTGATGCTACCCCGGCAACTTTTGCTTCTCATGTAGTTTCTCGTGCTAAAGAAGTGGATATTGCAACTCAAATAGTAGATAACAATGTTGATATACTCTTAGGGGGAGGAAAACAATTTTTTCTTCCTGTAACAGAAGGGGGAAAGCAACCAACAAGAAATTTAATTGCTGAGGCACAAAAAAAAGGATATCAATTAATAGATACGCATGAACAGCTTGTTAAAGCTAAAACAAAAGGGAAAATATTAGGTTTATTCGCTAATGAAGCAATGTCACCTGAATTAGATCGGGAAAACACCAATCAGCCAAGCCTTGAAGATATGACAACATTAGCTCTGAATACGTTAAAAAAAGATGAAAATGGATTTTTTCTTATGGTGGAAGGTAGTCAAATAGATGATGCGGGTCATGAGCATGATGCTGCAAAAGCTATGAAAGAAGTTGAGGCATTCGAAAAAGCAGTAAAAGTTTCTCTTGATTATGCAAAAAAAGATGGAGAAACTTTGGTTGTTATAGCGGGAGATCATGATACTGGAGGGCTATCAATTGGGAGAGGAAGCGTCTTTGCTACACATGTTGAAATCTTGCGTAATGTAAATGCTTCAGGGGATTTTATGACCAAGCAAATCAATAATGAAAAAAGTAACATACAAGAAGTGTTAAAACAGTATGCAAATATTGATTTAAATGATCAAGAAATAAAAAGAATTAAGGAATCGGCAGATATGAAACCGACTATTAATGATATCATTAGTGAACATGCAGTAATAGGGTGGACAACTATTGGGCATACAGGTGTTAATAATCCCGTATATGCATTTGGTCCGAATTTTGAATGGTTTAGAGGGTTACATGATAATACAGACCTTCCAAAATTAATTGCAAAAGCATCTGGAATTAAGCTTTAAAATTCGGAAATATGTTTACTATCCATATTTCCCCTTTTTGTATTAGTAGGTATAACAATAACTACTAATACAAAAAGATGGGATGGCGATGTTGTCATGCCCCTTTTAGTTGTTTTATAGAGTTATTTTAGAAAGTCATATGCCATATCTACCACACAAATACATGCTAGCACAAAACCGAACAGTGTTTCAATCATTTCACTCCTTTCAATTTTAGATAAGTCTCCAAATACTGATACTGTCCCTACACATTGACCATCTACATTCGTTATAAAAGTAATTGGAAATATATCTGCGTATGTTTCCTTAAAAAAATCGACAACTTCTTCATATGTTTTTTTACTACTAGTTGGTATAACAAATTTTTTGTAAACCATTTTAGTAACATCTTCTATATGCTCTGGCCGATTTACTAATAAATCAATGTCCATAAATACCTCTCCTTTTTTTAATTCTTACTATTGTCTTTGTGTTAAATATCAATTACCAAATATTCTATATAATCATTATAAACGATATAGAAAAAACGACACTAAATCTCTTAGTATCCATTTTATTTTGAACAACTTTATTATTCGTGAACAAAAACCAAAAAAGTGAACTTAATTATCCTAAATAAATTTGGCGAGAAAAATTTCATCTTGGGGGTACTTTAAAATCTTAAGTTGATGGGCATGGACTTTATACATCCTAAGGAGAGTGCGTATGAATGTAAATATATTGTGGGATTTTGATGGTACCTTAGTAGATAGTTATTGTGTATTTATACGTATGTTTAAAAGAGTTGTAGAAGAAAATATACATGAAGATGAAATTATGAACCATTTAAAGATTTTATTTACACATGTAGTAAAATACTATGGATTATGACAACAACAAATTGATCAAATATTAGAAATGGAAAGGTCTTTGCATCCATCAGAATATCAACTGTTTCCTAGAATAGAAGGAGTATTACAAAGAGCGAATTGCAATTGCATTGTAACGCATAATTCGAGGCAGGAAGTACTGCGGATCTTAGAGTATTATGGGTGGTTACACTACTTTTCTGAAATTATTGGATGGGAAGATGGATTTCCTAAAAAGCCGAATCCGGAAGCATATATCCATATGCAAAAGAAACACTCTATTAATTTTGTCGTGGGAGATCGTGAGTTAGACATTATACCAGCTACAAAACTAGGAATCACAACATGTGCTTTTCAAAACGAGATAATTCAAGACGCAGATTATTATATTGATTCTTATCATCAGTTACTTCATATTCTGAAAGAGAAGAGTCTTCACATATAAAAGAAACACAAGAAGCTATTTATGCTTCTTGTGTTTCTTCTTGTATATGAATAAGGTGCGATAAAAATACTTCGCCTGTAACAGTTGCTTTACCGCCGCCGCGTGCGCTTTTTGGATTTCCGCCACCTTTTCCTTCTATAAGGGGAAGGGCTGCTTTTAAAAGGATATTCATATTTAGCTTAACGGCTGGACCACATGCACAAATGCATTGTAAGTTTTCGCCGTTTTGTGTAACAAAATATGTAATGGCATATTCATCTTTTTCTGTAAGGATAGCTGCTAATTTTGCAAGTTCCTGCATAGAACGATCTGTAAAATTAACACCAATTTGTTTCCCAAATGAAGTTTTTTCTGCTTGCTGTAACAATTCATTTGCCTCTACAAGAATGAGTTTTTCGTTGACTGCTTGCAACGCTTTCTCAGTTTCCTTTTGAGTAGAAAGGAGCTGCTTTATTTTGCTTGGGATATCGTTTTCTTTACTATGTAATTGTTGCGTGGCATCTTTTACGAGGGATTGATTGCGCTTCATCAGTTCAATTGCACGCCAGCCGCAAACGAATGTAAGGCGAATGTTTCCTTTATGACGCTCCCAATTGATGATTTGAACTGGGCCGACTTCACCAGTTTGTTTTGGATGTGTACCGCCACATCCGTTATAATCAAGATCTTCAATAATAACAACACGAATATTTTCTGTTACGGTTGGTTCCTTGCGCAAAGGAAGTTGCTTTGCTTCTTCTAAATTTACCCACTGAACTGTAATTGGCCGATTTTCAAATACAATTTGATTAGCAAGATAAGCAGCTTCTTCAGCTGTTTCTAAAGAAAGGTCAGAAGTTTCTAAATCAATTGTTACGATTTCTCTTCCTAAGTGAAAACCGATTGTTGGAATGTTGAAGTGATCCCAAAATATAGCGGACAAAATATGTTGCCCAGCATGTTGCTGCATATGATCGAAACGACGTTTCCAAGAAACATGTCCCGTTACTTCATCTGCATGTATCTCTTCAGTAATGTAATGACGAATTTCTCCATCTATTTCTTCTACATTTATAACAGGAATTTGATTTAAATACCCTGTATCATGTGGCTGACCACCGCCCGTTGGATAAAACGCTGTTTGTGTTAATACAACATAGACTTTGTCGTCTTTGTCACGTATTTGTTTTGTGATTTGAGCTGTAAATGTTTGTAAATATGAATCTGCATAAAATAATTTGTGATTCACAATCTTACTCCTTTCAAACTTAGCTATATAAATACAAATTAAAAAATCGACCTAAAAACACTCTTTCTTTTTAGGTGAGCGAGAGCATCTGGCCATGCATAGAAGCGGTCAGGGCCTTTTTTTCTGCCACAGGCAAGGTTTAAAACAAAAGGAGAAAGCAAGTAGCAGTCCTTTTGTATTCTACATAGCAGCGAGTTATATGTGGAAAAATTAAAATGGACAAATATAGTTCTATTGTAAAACAATACGTATAATTTTCCTAATATTTCATAAGAAAAATTCTCCTTTTTGGAATTTTCTTGCTATAATGAGAAAAAGGAACATAACGGGGGTGGATGATATGTTGTATGAAAATGGCGTACGCAAACTGATTCATCTAAACACAAGTATTTCTGAACTATACCGAGAATTGCATGAAATGACCCGTCATTTAAAAGAATGTAACCGTGAAAGTGTAACATTTGATCGATTATATGTGAAAGAATTATTTTGGAAAAAAGAAGATATAGTTTCTATGTATGATCAGCTCCTAATTCAACTTTGTATTAATGAATGTTTTGATATGAAAAGTTTCATTTCTGGGGAATATGCTTATACACATGAAGAAGTAGAGAACTGTGTAGCAGAATTTAATAATAAACATAATGTGAATATTACAGTAGAGGAAGTATTAAAAGAATTACAGTTTACATATGGTATTGATATGGAGCTGAAACGAACAGCTCGTGTTTAAGAAAACGAAAATTATGTTTTCAAAGGAAGCTGCTTTTCAGCTTTCTTTTTCTTTGCATTTAGATATAGAGAAGGTGAAAGAGATGAAGGAGAAGTTAAGGAACATTCATCCAATCGGGATGAATATCATTATTGGAACATTATTTGCAAGATTTGCAACATCGATGAGCATTCCATTTTTAGCAATTTACTTGACGACTGCAAAAGGAATATCAGCTGGAGTTGCAGGAGCTATTATTGGAACGAGCGCATTAGTTGGTGTATTCGCAAGTTTTATTGGCGGAAATTTATCAGATCGTTATGGGCGAAAGAAGATTATGTTAGCCTCTATTTTTGTTTGGATTCTTGTCTTCATTGGATTTGGATTTGCGGAGCATGTTGTTGCATTTTTCCTGCTAAATGCACTAAATGGGATGTGCCGTTCATTTTTTGAACCAACGTCCCGTGCTTTATTATCCGATTTAACAAAGCCAGAGCATCGCTTAATGGTGTTTAACTTGCGCTATGGTGCGATTAATGTCGGATTTGCAATCGGACCGCTTATTGGTCTTCAGCTTGGCAGTGCAAAATCAACAATGCCATTTTTTATAACAGCTGTTGTGTATGTTCTATATGCAATTGTGCTTGTAGTACAGTTTCGAAAGTATCATATTGAAGAAGGAAAAAAAGAAGAGAAAAAGGCAGCTACTTTTATAGATTCTTTGCACATTATAAGAAAAGACATTGTCTTTTTAGTTGCGTTAATTGGAATTATTATTAGTACAGCAGGATATGCGCAATTTTCATCAACGCTTTCTCAATATTTCGCGAACTCCCATGTATTTGAAAATGGAGTGACGTTGTTTTCTTACGCATTAACATTAAATGCAGTTACTGTCGTTATCGTCCAGTATCCAATCGTGCAAGCTTGTAAAAGGTATACACCGCTTGTATCAATTATGATCGGTACACTACTTGTTAGTGCGGGATTATGTGGATTTGGATTTGCAGGGTCAATGTGGGCTGTTTTCGTTTGTACAATCATATTTACAATTGGAGAAGTACTAATGTTTTCCATGACAGATGTGTTTATTGATCAAATTGCAGCTTCAAATTTAAAGGGAACTTATTTCGGTGCGATGGGGTTCTCTGGAATTGGTGCTGTTATTGGACCATGGTTTGGAGGAGCTCTGTTAGATTATTACGGTTATCAGAGTGGTTTTGTGATTTTTACAATTTTGGCGACTCTTTCAATGTTTGCATTTCCGATTCTTTTATTAACAAGAAGTTTGCTTCGTAAAAGAACGATAGAAGAAAACATGAGCAGTACAAATGTAATGTGAGTTTACATGTAGGAATAAGGTTTTGAAAGAAAAAGGTGGATGAATGTAGTCAGCCACCTTTTTTTCGTATACATTATTTTAGTTAAAGAAAGGGTATTTCTTATATTACTTGGAAAATTTGTATACGATTATTTTGTAAGGAGAACGGTTCGTTCTGTTAATTGCGCTGCTTCTGTTTTAGAAATGTGAATGGCAAGAAGGCCATTTTCAAGATAGGCTAACATTTTTTTATATATAATATTGGCTGGTAAGAAAATCATATGCTGCAATGCAGAATTATTACTAGATACACTAATTTGTAGGCCTGTCTCCATCTTTTTAATAAGAATATTTTGCTCAACTACGTTCGGGATATCAGCTTCTAAAATATATTCTTGTTCTGTTTCAAAAAGGTCAACGTGAATATCGTTTGGAGAGGGGGAGTTTGCGTATAAATCGGAGCAAAATTGATTCATCCATTCTTCAAAGCCATCAACATGAAAAAGGCAGTCTTTTTTCTTTTTCTTGCCCATTGTAAGAAAACCTCCGTAAAAGTTCATTCATAATACGATATTCACTTTGAAAATAGAGGTGAAAAGGAAAGAGGAAATGTGCTTAAAAAAGAAGAGGAGATAATATAAATATATGATAAATAGACAGTGCACATGCACTGTCTATTTTTTACATGTCGTGGTGAGCATGGTTTTTTTGGCGTGAATGCTTACGGTTTTTTACTTTGTGTGATCCGCTTAATGGTTCTGGTTGTCCTCCAGAAACTTGTCCTTGCGGTGAATTTTTACGAATGGATTTGCTGTTGTTTTTTTCCATTTATAATACCCCTCTTTTTATTAAGCTCCAGTGATGAATTGGATAAACGGTAGAGCTTGATTAGCGAAACGAATCAGCTGAGAAAGAGCACTTCAGCTTAAAGTTTCGCTTTATATTAGGATGAGAGAACTTCATAAATTTATACGAGAATGTTTTTTGAGAAAAAGGTAAAAGATAATGGAGAGTAAAGACAGAAAGGGGAATGATTATGCCGTACCACAAGGATAAACAACAAGCATTTCAAGCTGCGCAGCAAGGAACGGAAGATGCAGAAAATTTATATCAAAACATTGTGAAAAACGATCCAAATTATGCCCAGGACTTAAAACATTTACGTCAAGAAGTGCAAGAAGCATATGAACAAATCCAAAATGCATTAGAAGTCGCTTCTGAAACGCAGCGAACGCAATTACAGCAATATGAGCAAGAGTTGCAACATATTATGCAAAATGTGGAGGAAGCACGTGATTAATAGGTTGTTGAGTGTCCTCAGCAGCCTTTTCACATAAAAAGGGATAATAATGATTAAAAAAACGAACCGCATTATAATCAGTTGTCTAATCATAGTGTTAAGCTTGATGGGAATTGAAAAAGTTGATGCAAAAATGTTAATGAGAAAAGAGTTAGAGCCAACTGGCTATGTAACATGGGAAGTACCAACGAATGAAAAAATAATAGCAATTACTTTCGATGATGGTCCGGATCCTACATATACACCGCAAATTTTAAAAACATTACGCGAATACCACGCTGAAGCAACCTTCTTTATGATTGGCTTCAGAATTCAGCGTAATCCATATTTAATCGAACAAGTATTAAAAGATGGTCATGAAATTGGGAATCATACAATGAACCATTTGTATGCACGCAGTGCAACAGGCCAAAAGCTTGAAAATGATATTCTAGAGGGAAAAAAATATTTGGAAAAGTGGGTAGAGAAACCACTCCTTTTCCGTCCGCCTGGTGGTTATATTAATGAATCGGTGTTTAAAACAGCGACAGAAGCAGGATATCAAATCGTATTATGGTCTTGGCATCAAGACCCAAAGGATTGGTCTAATCCTGGAAAAGATAAAATTGTAAAGCATGTTCTAAACAATGCAAGAAGTGGTGATATTGTTTTACTGCATGATGGCGGAACCGATAGAAGCCAAACTGTTGAAGCATTAAAAGAAATTTTGCCAGCGTTACAAAAACAAGGATATCGATTTGTGAAAGTATCAGAGTTATTAAAGTACAAGCATTAAAAAATCCCAAAAGATTATCTTTTGGGATTTTGAATTATTGATTCTTTTTACGTTTTTTATTGTTTTGGCGTTGTGCAGGTGTTAATGGCTCATTCGAAAATTCCTCATTGTATCCTGTACCTTGTCCTTGTGCAGAGGCGGCATTCATTCCAGGAATGACATGATTTGCTTTACGTTTTCCCATTACTATTCCCCCTAATTGGCTATAAGAACTTGAATTGTTCCACTTATTTATAAAGTAAAATATCTTTTAAAAAGAAGTTTCACTTTACAGGAATAGTATCTGTTAACGAGAAAATTATTATACAACAACGAAGGTATAAAGAAAACTTATGGGAAACTATAAGTTTCTTATTATTTACTTATCCATTAAGTTGTAATAATATATTATCGTAAGGTATTGAAAAATTTGTCTACATTTTATATTCAGACAATTTTAGTCACGTTTAACAGGGGGGTAACCATAATGGTAAAACACAATCCATTTCACGCTCGCGCAACATTTGAAGTAGATGGAAACACGTATCATTATTATAATTTGAAAGCGCTTGAAAATGCAGGGGTAGGTAATGTTTCTAAGTTACCTTATTCAATTAAAGTATTACTTGAATCAGTACTTCGTCAAGTTGATGGCCGCGTTATTAAAGAAGAACATGTTGAAAATTTAGCGAAGTGGGGAACGAAAGATATTCAAGATATCGATGTACCGTTTAAACCATCTCGCGTTATTTTACAAGACTTCACAGGAGTTCCAGCTGTTGTTGACTTAGCTTCTCTTCGTAAAGCAATGGCAGATATGGGCGGAGATCCTGATAAAATCAATCCAGAAATTACAGTTGATCTTGTTATTGACCACTCTGTACAGGTTGATAGAGCAGGTACAGCAGATGCGCTTCAATTTAACATGGACTTAGAGTTTAAACGTAATGAAGAACGTTATAAATTCTTAAGCTGGGCACAAAAATCATTTGATAACTACCGTGCAGTTCCACCAGCAACAGGTATCGTTCACCAAGTAAACCTTGAATATTTAGCACCAGTTGTTCATGCAGTGAAAAATGCTGAAGGTGAACTTGTTGCATACCCAGATTCATTAGTAGGAACGGATTCTCATACAACGATGATTAACGGTATCGGTGTTCTTGGATGGGGCGTTGGCGGTATTGAGGCAGAAGCTGGAATGCTTGGACAGCCTTCATACTTCCCAGTACCAGAAGTAATCGGTGTGAAATTAACGGGTACACTTCCAAGTGGTACAACAGCAACAGACGTTGCATTAAAAGTAACACAAGTATTACGTCAAAAAGGCGTAGTTGGAAAATTTGTTGAATTCTTCGGTAGCGGTTTACAAAGCATGCCATTAGCTGACCGTGCAACAATTTCTAACATGGCACCAGAGTACGGCGCAACTTGTGGATTCTTCCCAATCGATGATATTTCATTAGATTACTTACGTTTAACAGGAAGAAGCGAAGAACAAATTCGCATCGTTGAAGAATATTGTAAAGCAAACGGCTTATTCTATACAGCGGATAGTCAAGATCCAATTTATACAGATCTTGTTGAAATTGATTTAAATACAATCGAGTCTAACCTTTCTGGTCCGAAACGTCCACAAGACTTAATTCCTCTTTCTAACATGAGAGATGATTTCCGTAAAGCTGTTGTGGCACCAGTTGGTAACCAAGGGTTTGGCTTCACAGAACAAGAATTTGATAAAGAAGTGAAAGTAGTATTACAAGATGAAGAAGTAACGATGAAAACAGGTGCAATTGCAATTGCTGCGATTACAAGCTGTACAAATACATCTAACCCATATGTATTAATTGGTGCAGGTTTAGTTGCGAAAAAAGCAATTGAAAAAGGCCTGAAGGTACCTGGTTATGTAAAAACATCATTAGCACCAGGATCTAAAGTTGTTACTGAATACCTAGATAAGTCTGGATTAACAACTTATTTAGATCAATTAGGTTTCCAAACAGTAGGTTATGGTTGTACAACTTGTATCGGTAACTCTGGTCCATTAGCACTAGAATTAGAAGAATCAATTGCTGCAAATGACTTATTAGTAACATCAGTATTATCTGGTAACCGTAACTTTGAAGGTCGTATTCATCCGCTTGTAAAAGCAAACTACTTAGCATCACCACCGCTTGTAGTTGCATACGCACTTGCTGGTACAGTAGATATCGACTTGAAAAATGATGCAATCGGTAACGATGCAAACGGCAACCCAATTTACTTTAACGACATCTGGCCAACAGCGGCAGAAATCGAAGAAGTAGTACAGAACGTAGTAACATCTGAACTATTTAAGAAAGAGTATGCACAAGTATTTAACAGCAATGAACGTTGGAATGAAATCCAAACTTCAAACGAAGCGTTATATACTTGGGATAATGACTCAACATATATCCAAAACCCACCGTTCTTTGAAGGATTATCTAAAGAGCCAGGTGAAGTAGAAACACTTTCAGGACTGCGCGTAGTTGGTAAATTTGGTGATTCTGTAACAACAGATCATATTTCACCAGCAGGATCTATTGGTAAAAATACACCAGCAGGCCGTTACTTATTAGAAAATGGCGTACAGCCAGTTGACTTCAACTCTTACGGTTCTCGCCGTGGTAACCATGAAGTTATGATGCGTGGTACATTTGCGAACATCCGCATTAAAAACCAAATCGCACCTGGCACAGAAGGTGGATTCACAACGTACTGGCCAACAGGCGAAGTGACATCTATCTATGATGCAGCAATGAAATACAAACAAGACGGTACAGGTCTTCTTGTTATCGCTGGTAAAGACTACGGTATGGGAAGCTCACGTGACTGGGCTGCAAAAGGTACAAACCTATTAGGCATTAAAGCAGTTATCGCAGAAAGCTTCGAGCGTATCCACCGCAGTAACCTTGTATTAATGGGTGTATTACCACTGCAATTTAAAGATGGCGAAAGTGCAGAAACATTAGGTCTTACTGGTCAAGAATCATTTGAAATTCAAGTTGATAAAACAGTAAAACCACGCGACCTTGTAAAAGTAGTTGCGACTGACTCAGAAGGAAACAAAAAACAATTTGAAGTTGTAGCACGTTTCGACAGCGAAGTAGAAATCGACTACTACCGTCACGGCGGTATCTTACAAATGGTTCTTCGTGAGAAATTAGAAGAGTCTAAGGTTTCTAACTAAGTTTAGATGTCAATGATTTTAAATGAACAGTAGTTTAGTAGTTTCTAGATTAGTATAAATATTTACACTGTATGGAAATGGGAAGGTGACGAAAGTTATCTTCTCTTTTTTGTAATTACTCAACTACTTTATAAAAAAAGGCAGAAAAGCATTTTTTTTAGTGGGCGAGAGGGAGTGGAGATGCATAGGAGCGGTCAGGGCCTTTTCCTACCACGTGCAAGGTTTGAAAACAAAAGTAGACAATAAGAGCAGGCTCCTGCCCTTGTTTGCATGACAGCAGTCTATATACCAAAAAATGAATTTATCCCGCATTAACGAGCAGTAAGACCCCCACCTCAAGATGCAGAGAGGAACGTTGTCCAGCTCTAGCGGCTAGAATCTCCGGTCGTTTCGCCCCCTCGGACGAGGAAAAAAGCGCCTCTTTGCCGGGTGCTCCAACGTCCTGAGATTCTAAGCGAGCCGCTTCCGCTTTTCTTAAGAAGATAGGTGGGGGATAACTGCCAGTAAAGGCCTGATTGGACGGGCTTTCCATCAGTGAGAAAAGCGTCACTGATGGAAGCTTCACTTTATAAGTAATAGAGGGACACATCTTCACTAGAACCATACCCTTTTCTAAATTTCTAAAAGGTATAGCTGAGTAGTTCCCTTTTTTTATAATCGCGAATTCTGAATTTGGGCGGATAAAACTAACTTATAATGGGGGGAAGAAATATATCGGTGGTAATCATGCTTTTTAGTGATCAAAATTGGGTTGAATATAATAAAGAAATACAAATACATTTTTAAAATAGTAATAGGGGCGATAGAATGACTGTTATTCAAGATATCGGAAGTCTATGTATGGTAGATAAAGAGGGGCATATTATCAACCAGTCGGATAAGAAGAAAATCAATCCTATTTTTTTACCTGTAATACATGATGTGATTCATGCTTATTCTACCTATCTCAAAGATGATTTACATAGTGTATATATAAGAGGATCAATTCCAAAAGGGATAGGCATTGAAGGTGTGGCTGATTTAGATACAATAGCGGTTACAAAGCAACGCCCTACTGAAATACAGTTAAATTGGGTGAAAAAAATAGAACACAGGTTAAATCAAAAATATGATTGTGTAGATGGTATTGAACTAAGCTTCTATTCCATAGAAGATATTCTAAATTCTTCATCTTTTTCTATAATGAGTTTTATACTTAAAACCAATGGAATATGTGTATTTGGGGAGGATTTTATACCTCAATTACCAAAATATAAAGCTAACGAAGCTTTAGCAAATGACCATCTTATTCACTTAGAAGCTCAAATTAAAAATGCTTGTGATGACCTTCAAAATAATTGTGACATAGAGGATATTAAAGATTGTTGCAAGTGGATTATGAAAATTATAGTAAGAGCTGGACTTGCACTTGTTATAACGAAAGAAAACACATATACAAGAGATTTATATCCTGCTTATAAATTGTTTTTGAAATATTTCCCTGAAAAGGAACATGATATGAGAAAAGCACTTGAATATGCAATAACACCTATAATAGATACAAAAGTACTATTATTATTTTTAAATGAATTTGGAAAATGGATGGTTAGTGAAGCTGATAGATGGCTACAAGTCTACAATCCAAACAGGGAATGTTACATGAAGATATAGGTTAATTAGTAACTTTTGAGGACATGGATTGTAGAGTTAGAGATGAAAATATTTTTCTCAACTTTAAAATGTTTGAATTGATAAAAAGGTCTTTGACATAAATGAAATAAAAACAATTGGTAATTTATATTGTAATATTATAAAAGTTTTGGAGGGGAAAATGATGAAAGGAAATAAAAAGGAGATACAAACAAACGACAAGACGATTCGTTATACACATATAGAAAGGGGTTTCAAAACGATTTGCTTTATGTTTTCAGGTTCAGGTTACAATTACGATAAACCATTGTTTTATTACGCGACAATGGCAATGCTCCAAAATAAAATTGATATTGTCCATATCCATTACTCCTATAATGAGCAACCAACGAAAAACAATATTGAAAAGATAACAAAAATAATGATGGATGATATTAATCCTGTGATTTTAGATGTTTTAAAAAATGGACAATATAACAATTCTATTTTTTTAGGAAAATCACTCGGAACAATACCAATCGCGAATGACCTAATGAAGAGAGAAGAATTCCTAAAGTCAAAAATGATTTTATTTACTCCTCTAATAAATTTTGATTCAATCTTTGACTCAATCTTGAATAGTCATCATCAAGGTCTTTTCGTTATCGGGGATAAAGATCATTATTACAATGCAAATCAAATTGACCAATTAAGTAAAGCGAATTTAAAAGTTGATGTAATTCAAAATGCAAATCATTCCTTAAATGTTGGAGAACTCGAAACAACAAATTCAATTTTAGCTTTATCAAGAGTAATGGAAAAACTCCAAGAAACCGTTAGGACAAATTAGTGATAAACTGATATTATCAAAAGTATTAATTTAATTGCTAAATAAATGCAAAATAGGTGCTAATTGCACCTATTTTTGAATGGTCATTTTTAATTTTGTATTTCAAATCCGAACCCGTTACTATTAGAAGAACTGCTTTATTATGCTTTTAAACTTTCAGCACCTTGAGACGAAGATTGCTGTTTTCCTGGTTTCACAAATACCATGGCCAGCATACCAATAACGACTGCAATTGCGGCAGCAAGGAACATGGCTTGATATCCATATTTTGCAACAAGGCTTCCTGTTAAGGTCGGTGCAAGGATTGTCGCAAGATTGGCAATGAAATGCGTAACACCTCCAAATGTACCTGCCTTATTGGGCTCTGTATCTAATACAACCGTCCAGTAAATTGAGTTAGGTAAGTAATTGAATGCATTCCCAATACACATTAAAGTTAGTACCATTGCAGGACTTTTTACAGTCGGAATCAGCATAAAACAAACAGCAGTGCAAAATAAAGATGCAACGGTAAACCAAGATCTTGCTAGGCGCAAATTCCCTGTTTTTTCTCGTATTTTATCAGAAATTTTCCCGCCAAGCAGTCCTGTGAATATCGCACCAATCCATGGGGTCATTCCTAAAAACCCAAGCGAAGCTAATGAAAATCCAAATTCATCTTGTAGATATTTTGGTGTCCACGTAAGTAGTAAAATATTCACATATAAAAACGCAAAATATCCAATGGCATTCATGACTAAGGAAGGGTTTTTGAAAAAATGATACCAAGGGATCTGGGTTTGTTCTTTATTTTCTAATTGACTTTCCCCATCAAGCAAGCCATCTGTACTTCGAATTTCTTCTAATTCTTCTTTTGATACGTTCGGATGATCTTCTGGTAAATCCGTAAACACTTTCGCCCATACAAATACCCATAGTAACCCGACAACGCCTAAAATAATGAATGTGACCTTCCAGTTTGTAACAGAGAGAAGACCAACAACAATTGGTGCGGTAATGAGAGCACCGACGGGTGTTCCAATTAATCCAAGTGCGACCGCAAATCCTTTTTCCTTTGGTGATACCCAGTTTGCCATGGTACGATTCATCGTTGAAAGTGTAGGACCTTCTGCAAAACCGAACAATACACGAAACACAGCAAAGCCAGCTAATGCTGAACCGCCAAATAGTGCAGCGCCCAATTGCCCAGCAAAAATCGTTCCAATTTCAAAGATTGACCAGCTTGTACCTGCTAGGATCCACATAAATTTCGGTCCCTTTTTATCTGCAAGCGCTCCGCCAAATAAAGCGCCAAATATGTACCCATATCCAAAGTAGCCAAGAATTGCTCCCCAGCTTACTGGATTCAAGTTGAATTCTTTAATAATGGCAGCTTGTGCGTAAGACATGGCGCCTCGATCGATATAGTTAATAATCGTCATAAGAACAATCATAAAAATGATAAAATATCTATATTTATTCTTCATCATGTGTCCCCCATTTATAGATCTTGTAGTGCAATTGTAGTAGGTGTTTTGTATATCATTTTTTGTGAATCAAATATAGTAATAAAAAAGCAGATTAAAAGTGCCATTTGTTATGTAAGACAAAAACATATGCTTTAAAAAACCCTCCATTACGATCTTTCCAAAGTATTTCACCACCTTAACTAAAATATATTTGAATTTTTAGAAAAAATAATCTATTCGATATTTTATCATAGTTATTTTATATATAAAAGACAATGTATAGATATTAACTAGAGATATTCCCATCTCCTTGAATATCGCGCGATGCTGGTTGTATCCATTTCTATAATTATTTTTATTTTCCCTTTATCTTCAACAACCTGGCCCTTTAGTTGAGTGACATAAAGTTGTTCCGTTAAAGGGCAAGATTGTGAAATAACTATTTACATGATGGATACCGCAAGTAAAGGTAGTATCTGCGAATTGTGCCACCATATGTCCAATAATGAATATAGCCCACAGGTAAACTGGTTCGTATATTCGGCCAAAAAAAAGTTTTCATAAATTAAGTTTTTTTGTCACAATTGAAACCCTCTATACGTCTTGATTAATGAAAAGAATAGGAGGGATTTAAATGAATAAATTTGATGTTGCCATTATTGGTGGTGGGTTTGCTGGATTAACAGCTGCTCTTTTTCTAGCAAAGGAAGGTAAGAAGGTAGTGGTGCTTGAAAAATCAGACCGATACGGAGGACGGTCGATGACCATTAATAAAAATGGCGTTCTCATGAACCTAGGTGCACATGCCCTTTATAAAGGCGGTGAAGCAATGAAGATATTTGATGAACTCGGGATTACAATCAAGGGAAATGAACCGTCTACGGGTGCACATGTTATTTGGAAAAATGAGGTTTATCAAGTACCGATGGGTTTACGTTCCTTATTTTCGAAGCAATTTCTTAATGGTTTAGGGAAGGTCCGTCTTGCAAAGCTTATGTTTCATCTCAGTAAAATGGATGTGAATTCGGTTTCAAATGAAAGCGTGCAAGCTTGGGCAGAAAGGGAAATCATTGATCCAATGGTACGCCACTTCTTTTATGCATTATGTAGATTAACCACTCTAACATATGCTCCAAGTATACAGCTAGCTCGCCCAGTTGTAAGGCAGATCCAGAGGGGGATAAAAGAAGGTGTTCTCTATATCGACCATGGTTGGGAATCTATTGTAACCGAATTAAGGTCTAAAGCTGTTAGTTTTGGTGTTAAACTTCTTGAATCTATGAATGTGAATAGTATTGACTACAATGGCCAAGTTGAACGAGTGAGTTGTACGAATGGAGAATCGTTTGATGTAGAAAGTGTGATTATTGCAACACCTCCTAACGAAGCATGTCGTCTTGTGCCCCATGTTGAAAAAACCTCCCTGTATCGTTGGAAGGAGGAAGCAATTCCTGTAACCGCATCCTGCTACGATTTAGGATTAAAAACGTTACCTAATATAAATCATCAATTTGTGCTGGGGCTTGACCAACCAGTCGCCTTTACAAATCAATCCAGGGCAGCAAAGCTGAGTAATGACGGAACATCTGTAGTTTCCTTGGTTAAATATCATGATTTGAATAGAATTTCGATAGATTCTCGAACAGATAAACAACAATTAGAACATACAATGGATTTGCTTCATCCAGGCTGGCAAAAAGAAGTGGTCGAACAGCAATATTTACCTAAAATAACCGTTGTGCATAATTTTCCTCATACCGGTAGAACGGAAAAACCAGGTCCAGCAGTTCCAGAAATAAAGGGCCTTTATATAGCAGGAGATTGGGCAGGAGACGAGGAATTATTGGTCGATGCAGCTGTTGCAAGCGCGAAACGTGCAGCATTACACATATTGAAAAAAGATTGGGTGTTAGTATGAATCAAGAGAAAAAGAAGATGGAATTAGAACAAATTTATCAAGATTACAAGCCACTGCTTTTTTCTCTGGCATATCGAATGCTAGGAAGTGTGATGGATGCAGAAGATATTGTTCATGAATCATTCGTTACTTTTGCAAAACTTAAAGATTACAAGTACATTACAAGCGTAAAAGCCTATTTGTGTAAAATTACGACCAATTGTTGTATTGATCACTTAAGGTCTGCTGCCCACAAGAGAGAAACTTATGTGGGCACATGGCTTCCTGAACCGATTGTGGAAGATTACCTTGATGATCCGGCTAATTCATATTTTATGAAGGAATCTTTATCCACCGCCTATATAATGTTGTTGCAACAGTTATCTGAAGTTGAAAGAGCGGTGTTTCTTTTACGAGAAGTCTTTCAATACGAATATGATGAGATTGCCTCTATGGTGGATAAAAGCAGCACAAACTGTCGGCAAATATTTCATAGAGCAAAGAAAGGCCTTGTATATGAACCGAATGTTTACCAACAAGATTATCAGCAATTTAGTAACTATGTAGAAAGGTTCACTGCGGCATTGCAAAACGGTGAAATTTCAGAAATGATTCAAATGATGCAGAAAGACGCAATCTTTTATGCAGATGGTGGTGGGAAAGTTACAACTGCACTTAAACCTATTTATACTGCGGATCGAATTTCACACCTATTCTTGAATGTAATTAAAAGGTTACCTCAAGGTGCTTTGTTCAAATTTAAAAAGGTTAACGGTGGACCGGGAATTGTTGTTATGATTAACGGTTACCTAGCCTACGTAATTTCATTTGAGTTTAAAGAAGGGAAAATCAATTCCATTTACATGGTGGCGAATCCTGATAAGCTTAGCCGTTTAAACGAAAATATTTAAGAGGTTATCCAAAACATCAGTAAAAAATGATGTTTTGGATAACCTTGTATTCTACTTACTTCATTATTGCTGAAGTTGTTTAGGTGAAATCTATTTCGTCTTTAATTTCATGTTCTTGGTGAAAACAAGCAATAATCCAAATAAATAATAAATGATACTTACTGTTATAACACTATAAGTAAACACTGGAATCGTCGTTGGAGCCCATACTTTAATAAATGCCCAAGACCATCCTCCAAGTAAAATTTTCGGAAACATGATTGTAAGCGTCAAGATTGCAGCTACAATCAACGTATGAATGGATAATAACAAGATCCTCTTTGCGTTTAATGATGTCCTAACTCGTTGTTTTCTAACGAGCTTCCGTATTATTCTTAGCGATAGTAGGATAAAAAATAAACCAAAACAGCCGACTACAATACATAGGATAGTCACGAATCTATCTAACTTTTGATAGTTATCGGAATGATGATTAGTAACATTGTTTCCCTCCCATAGATCCATCACGCCTTCACCTATGGCTGCTGTAAAGTTCGTATTCATATTGGACAGAATTGCTACCCCTAATTGTTCATCGGGCTGCATGATGAAATATGAGGTGAATGTTGGATTCTCTCCGGCATGGAAAATATATTGTTTTTCGTTTTTTTTCATAACTGCCCATCCGCTGGCATAGTAGGTATCCTTATCGAAAGGCTCCACTGACTGATCAGGGATATGCGATTCTTGAATGAGCTGCTTGTCGATTGTATTGCTCGGATCGTTTCCTAATTGTATTTTCATCCATTTCGCTATATCATTCGTATTGCTGATAAGATATCCCGCTGGTATGTTCCCCCGATAAATAGGCGGCGTGTAATACTGCTCTTTCATAAATCCTCTTTTATAACCAGAAGCCATTTCAGTGGACTGAACTTGATGCAACCCAACGAACGAGTCTTTCATACCGATCGGCTCTAATATCTGTTTTTTCATATATATATCATAGGGCTGCTTTGTTACGCTCTCGATAACGAGTCCCAGTATATCATAATTGATTGTCGCATATTCAAAAGAGCTACCTGGCTTTCGGTTTAATTGCTGATTCAGTAATTTTCTTACGGTTAACTCAAGGGCGTTATCTGCATTACTTTCAGGAATTTGTGTTATAGAATTAGAAGCTATCCCGCTGGTATGATGAAGCAGCTGATTCAAAGTAATCGTCTGCGGTTCTCCATTATATTTTAACTCTAACCATGGGATATACTTCCGGACATCATCTGATTGTTTTAACAGCCCTTCTTTTTCTAATTGTAAAATGGCTAGACCTGTAAATGCTTTCGTTGTAGATCCGATTTCAAATAACGTATTAGAGGTCACAAGTGTTTTCGTCTTTACATCAGCGTACCCGAAGCCTTTTTGATAAACCGTTTTCCCTTTCTCTACAATAACTAACGATATCCCTGGAATTTTACTAATGCTTCTTTGCTCTTCAACAAACTGTTCGATCTTTTGAATTTTTTCACTTGATTCAGCGTTAGCTATTTTGGGTATGAAGCCACTAACCGCCAGAATTATAGCAATCATTAACATACAAAGTCTTATTGATGATTTCATTACCGATTCTCCTTGATTAAATTTATGCTTTTCATATAGCTGTTGCTGGCTACATAAAAGTAAATCGTTTGCATTGCCACGTAAATGTCTTCATGTACTTTAATTCCTCCTTATACATTGTTGGTGTACTAGATCATATGTCTTTTGTATACAACATAAACGAGAGACGGGCGTGAAGGACAACGGATATTTAAATATTTTAGAAGAATATGGTTAAAGAAGACATGTATCTGTCTTACAAATTAAGCTTGTATTCTTACAAATTTGTCACTTTGTATAAAGCATAGTCACAAGGTTTCTGTCATAGAGTGCAAGGTAAATTGTTATAAAATAATAAGATTCGTTATCAAAAACCCGTATTTTTTGTAACTATTAACATGTTTATTAGCCTGTTAATTAAAGTGGTAATCTGCTGTAAAAAATGAAGTAAACAAAAAGTAACTCTAAAATCAATCTTTATGGTGTAACTTGGATTTTATTGACGTTTACGGTATAGACATAATGATGTAATATATTGAATGAAAATACATGAAGGATGGACATAAAATGGGAGATTTATTATTGATGATGATTGAACGTGTTGGTTTAATCGTTATTTTAGGATATTCACTTTCACATATTAAGGCGTTCCGTTGGCTGCTGCATAAGCAAGATGGTTATAAAGGTAGCTTTATGTTAATTGGCATATTTTCATTATTTACAATTGTAAGCAACTACACAGGGATTGAGATTTCTGGTAATACGATTTTGAATGATAACTGGCTGCGGGGTGTCTCTTCTTCTAGTACGATTGCGAATACGCGTATTATGGGAATTGGGATTAGCGGGTTACTTGGAGGCCCAATTGTTGGAATAGGAGTAGGATTTATAGCTGGCATTCATCGTTATATGCTAGGGGGAACGACTGCATTGAGCTGTGCAGTCTCTTCAATTTTAGCTGGGATTGTGACAGGTTATATTGGCCATTTATATCAAAAACGAAATCGCGTTGTGACCCCTAAGTTTTCTTCGGTGCTTAGCATCTGTATGGTATCGCTGGAAATGCTTATGATTCTTTTTATAATCGACGACGGCTGGAGCATTGTGAAAACAATTGCAATTCCAATGATTATCGTAAATGGTTTCGGAAGTTTTATTCTATTGTCAATGATTCAGTCCATGTTACGACAAGAAGAACATGCGAAGGCATTACAAACGCATAAAGTATTGCGCATTGCTGATAAAACACTTCCGTATTTTCGCCAAGGATTAACGGAAGAATCATGTACGCAGGTGGCGCAAATTATCCATCACTTTACAGGAACAGATGCAGTTTCTTTAACAGATACAGAAAAAATATTAGCACATGTTGGATTAGGATCTGATCATCATATCCCTTCCCATAGCTTAATTACTGAATTGTCAAAAGAGGTGTTAAAGGTCGGGGAGATTATGAAAGCAAAGTCGCGTGAAGAGATTAATTGTCAGCATGGAGGGTGTTTATTACAAGCTGCAATCGTGATTCCGCTCACATCACGTGGAAAGACCATCGGTACGTTAAAGCTTTATTTTAAAAATCCCAATTCATTAAGCCCCGTAGAGGAGGAGCTGGCAGAAGGATTAGCGAAAATCTTTTCAACGCAGCTTGAGCTTGGAGAAGCAGAACTTCAAAGTAAATTGTTGCAAGATGCGGAAATAAAGGCGCTGCAAGCACAAATTAACCCTCATTTTCTTTTTAATGCGATTAATACAGTCTCTGCTTTATGTCGTACAGATGTAGAGAAAGCAAGGAAATTATTGTTACAGCTAAGCGTGTATTTTCGCTGCAATTTACAAGGTGCAAGGCAGCTTCTTATTCCATTGGAACAAGAGTTAAATCATGTACATGCGTTTTTGTCGTTAGAACAAGCAAGATTTCCGAATAAATATGAAGTAAAAATGTATATTGAAGATGAATTGCATAATATTTTGCTTCCACCGTTTGTGCTGCAATTATTAGTAGAAAATGCTCTTCGTCATGCATTTTCCCAAAAACAGCCTATATGTCAAGTTGAAATTCATGTTTATGCCAAGCAGGGCAGCGTACATTTCAAAGTAAAAGATAACGGTCAAGGGATTGAACCAGAACGATTAGAGCGGTTAGGAAAAGCAATTGTATCGTCAAAAAAAGGAACGGGAACAGCATTATATAATATTAATGAACGGTTAATGGGCTTGTTTGGAAAAGATACAACACTTCATATTGTTAGTGAGCTAGAAGCAGGGACGGAGATGTCCTTTATGATTCCAATTCAAAGAAAAGGAGGAAGCGATATTGAGAATATTAGTAGTTGATGATGAAATGTTGGCACGTGACGAATTAAAATATTTATTATATCGAACGAAAGAAGTCGATATTATTGATGAGGCAGACAGTGTAGAAGAAGCGTTAGAGAAGTTGATAGAAAGTAAACAAGATCTTGTTTTTTTAGATATTCAGCTGTCGGATGATAATGGATTTGAAATTGCTAATATACTAAAGAAGATGAAAAAGCCACCTGCTATTGTATTTGCAACAGCCTATGATCAATATGCCATTCAGGCATTTGAAGTAGATGCTTTAGATTATATTTTAAAGCCGTTTGACGAAGAGCGCATTGTCCAAACGATTAAGAAATTTAAAAAACGAAAGCAACATGAAATGGAAGAGAAACAAGAAGTACATGCGTCAGATGTATCTAGCAGAATGAAAAAATTAGCGCTGCTGATTGATGAATCGATTGTATTAGTGAATATAGAAGATATCGTATATGCTGGATTGTTAGATGGAAAAGTAATTGTGAAAACGATTTGTGATACGTATGTGACGAACGATACGCTTGCCATATTAGAAAAGAAATTGCCACAAATGAATTTTCTACGTGTGCATCGCAGTTTTATCGTAAATGTAAACCATATTTCTGAAATTCAGCCGTGGTTTAACTCTACGTATAATTTAATTATGAAAGAGGATTCAAAAGTGCCTGTAAGCCGAACATATGCAAAAGAATTAAAGAAGCTGCTTCGTATTTAACATATTTCCAAAAGAATTCCCTTTCCTCAAGGAATGAGAAGGGTGAAGCCCCATGAGTATGAAGGGGATGAATTTTAGTTGGCGTAAGCCAAAGGAATGAAAAAGGAATTTCCTCAAATTAGATAGAATGTATGTAAAGAATGCTTTTGATCTCAAAGTTATTGTTTGCTGACTGTAGGCGGTGCACCATTAGAAATGCTAAATCAATACATCGAAACCCAAGGACAAAACTAATGGGAGGTGATGACAATGTTGTTGAATCAAAAATATGAAATCTTTCCAACAGAAGCGCAAAAAGAAGTGTTAGACCGTTGGTTACAATATTGTCGTCAAACCTATAATTCTGCCTTACTAGACAAAGAACGGAAATATAAGAAAAACAAAGAAAATTACAATCGTTATGATATGCAAAGACAACTTACATTGGACAAGAAGATGTATCCTTTTCTAAAAGAAGTGCCTTCTCAGCCGCTGCAAGAAGTTTTTGTACGTCTGAAAAAAGCGTTCGATCATTTCTTTCGTAAAGATGCAAAGTATCCAAAACAGAAAAAGTATAAAGCCTATACGAGTATGACATTTCCGCAATTTGGATTTAAACGAAACGGAAAGCATCGTTATGCCATGTCTTTTTCTGATAACGGTAAGTTATACAATAAAAAATTGGGAGAAATAGATATTCTACTCCACAGACCAATCGAAGGAACAATCAAGCAACTGATCCTCAAACGTCAAGGGAAAAGGTGGTACGCTATTTTCTGTGTCGAAAGACAAGTGGCACCATCTGATATCGATACCAATCGTGCGATAGGAATTGACGTGGGATTACATAAGTATGCCGCTCTTTCTAATGGTTTAGAATATGAGAACCCTAGATTTCTCCGTGAAAAAGAAAAACAACTAAAGAAAGCAGGGCGGAAACTTTCTAAGAAGAAAAAAGGTTCTACTAACTTTATAAAACAGGCCGAGCGTGTTCGCAAGCTACATGAAAAAGTAGCGAATCAGCGCAGAGATTTTCTTCATAAACTCAGTTACAATCTAGCGAAAGAGCATTCCGTTATCGTTGTAGAAAATCTGAACATTCGTAACATGGTTAGAAACAGAAAGTTATCGAAGGCTATTTCTGATGCTGGGTGGGGAATGTTTCGAAACATGCTTGCTTACAAATGTGAAAATCATGGCGGAGTACTGATCAAAGTAGAACCAAAGTATACTTCACAAGACTGTTCTGTTTGTGGGAATCGTGTGAAGAAGTCTCTCTCTATTCGTACTCACATTTGTATAAAGTGCGGTACGGTATTGGATAGAGATTATAACGCGAGCCGGAACATCTTACAAAAAGGATTAGAAGAACTGCTTGCCACAAACTAAAGTCTACAAACTGTAGGGCAAGGTTATGTCCGAACAGTATAATCCACGCCTGTGGAGACCGTGTAAGACGCAGTGGGACACCCCACTATGCAACGGTCTATGAAACAGGAAGTCCCTTCTTCATTCAGAACGTAAGGTAGATAAGGAGGGG
This sequence comes from Bacillus sp. 103mf, assembly GCF_900116295.1. GTDB lineage: Bacteria > Bacillota > Bacilli > Bacillales > Bacillaceae_G > Bacillus_A > Bacillus_A bruguierae. Next base: position 94,665 of record NZ_FPAF01000001.1, on the reverse strand, counting down.
CTATTCACCAAGCAGCTTTTTGCATTTCATCCTTCCTTTTCTGTAACTGAGTTCATATATTTGACGCCCTGTGTTGTAAGCACCTACACAATCGTTTACATCCTATACAATAACGGTATCAAATCGAAAGAGGTGGAAGGATAGTATGAAAAAATCATCTATTAATCCATGGCTTGTTGTCCTTGGTACAGTCATTGTCCAAATGGGACTTGGAACGATATATACATGGAGCTTATTCAATCAGCCTTTAGTGAGTAAATACGGATGGAGTCTTAACGCTGTTGCTATAACCTTCTCAATCACTAGCTTTTCATTAGCATTTTCAACTTTGTTTGCGGGTAAATTACAAGAGAAATTGGGGCTTCGTAAACTCATTATGATAGCCGGATTAGCTTTAGGAATTGGCTTGATGCTTAGTTCACAAGTTTCCTCATTACCAATGCTTTATGTACTAGCAGGCGTTGTTGTTGGTTACGCAGATGGTACAGCATATATCACTTCACTATCCAATTTAATAAAGTGGTTTCCAGAGCGTAAAGGTTTAATTTCTGGTATATCTGTCTCCGCATATGGCGCGGGTAGCCTAATTTTTAAATACATTAACGCAAAGTTCATTGGTTCAGTTGGTGTATCACAAGCATTTTTATACTGGGGCTTAATTGTTGCAGTTATGATAGTGATAGGCGCTTGTTTTATCCATAAAGCGGCTGAACAAGATACAGTTCATGAAACAAAAAGTCATGACTTTACAATAAGAGAAATGCTACGTACAAAAGAAGTATATCTGTTATTTATTATGTTTTTTACATCATGTATGAGTGGCTTATACTTAATTGGTATGGTAAAAGATATCGGTGTTAAACTTGTAGGACTTAACGCAGCAACAGCAGCTAATGCTGTCGCTATGGTTGCGATCTTTAATACGGTTGGACGAATTATTTTAGGACCGTTGTCAGATAAAATCGGTCGTTTGAAAATTATTTCCACAACGTTTGTCGTTATAGCTATGTCTGTTTTTGTTCTCAGTTTTGTGAATTTAAATTATGGTATCTATTTCGCATGTGTAGCGAGCGTTGCTTTTTGTTTTGGTGGAAATATCACGATTTTCCCAGCAATTGTTGGTGATTTCTTCGGTCTAAAAAATCATAGTAAAAACTACGGTATCGTATATCAAGGCTTTGGTTTTGGAGCACTCGCAGGTTCCTTTATCGGTGCACTTCTAGGTGGATTTAAACCAACTTTTATGGTAATTGGCGCATTGTGCATCGTGTCATTTATTATCGCTATTTTAATTCAACCACCTAATCAGCAAAAAGAAAAACAAGAAAATTATCGCAGTGCAGCGTGAGCATGTTTCATTTTTATTTAAAGTTTAAAGATAAAAGAAGAGGGATTCGCTTTTCTAATGAAAAGTAAATCCCTCTTCTTATTCATACTTATAAATATATATGATTTTTAAATTTAATTAAGGATATAATTACGATTTCTAGCCTAAGCGATGTGAAAATTTTTTCTATATAAATACAAATTTAAAAATCGACATAAAAACCGTCCTTCTTTTTAGGCGGGCGAGAGCATCTAGCCATGCATAGAAGCGGTCAGGGCCTTTTTCTGCCACATGCAAGGTTGAAAACAAAAGGAGACAGCAAGTAGCGATCATGTTGTATTCTGCATAGCAGCGACTTATATGTTGAAAAATTAAAATGAATATATATAATATAACCAGACCAGTGACAGAGAACTTTTTAGAGTGGTATGCTCTTGATTTCTATGAGAAGTAAGAGTGGTAATTCATTTTCATTTACTTATGAAAGAATTATTCGTCATATCATTACTCATGAAATTCATCACATTGGACAGTTGTCTGTTTGGTTACGAGAAATTGGCTTAAAGCCTGTTTCATCTGATTTATTAATAAGGGATTATATATAAGAATTTAGTTCTATTTCTTAATGCTATTATTGATTTAAAATAATGTTGAGGCTTTTTAAAATCTAGAAGATGAATATGATGTGGTTTGGCATAACAAGTTCGCTTTTTGTGAAGTGGGAAATGGCGATTACTTAGCGTTTGATTTGAATCATAGTAATGATGCTCCAATAGTCTACCTTAGTCATGATGATGGAGACGGACACGGATATAAAATAGCGAATAATTTCATTGAATTTATTTGATAATTGTCTTGTGCTTATTCGTGAATCGAGCACTTCTTTTAAAATGAAAAATAATAAACGTGTGTGAAAAAGGATGTTATGTTTCCTCATAGAAAAAAGCAACCGGTTGAATTATAAAAGTTGAAATTAAGATCCATATGGCAAGGATAAGGAATGTATTCGTCATTGGGCTTATAAAAATTAATAAACAAGTTAGTAAATGAAATAGAACATAGATCAGAAAAGATTTTTTTGTTGCATGTAATGTTGTATCGCAGTTTGGACAAACAAGCTTATGAGTGTTGTTTCGTAAAAAGAGGGTTCTTTTCTTTATTTCGCTATGGCATTTGGGACATGTTTTCATTTTTATTTCACCTCATCATTTGTTAATTTGAAGACTACAAAATTCTTTGGATCAAATAAGAAAAGGAGTAGAGCAATTCAATGTTTTTCTTTTACTATCAATCTACGTAAAAGAGAGTATATTGATAGAAAAATGATGATATAAATCCCGAAATCAATTGTGAATAATAAAATGTCGAATTTATCCTGAAATATGTTGTAATTCAGGCCGATATAGGAATATATGAATTTGGAAATGAGATTTGAAAGCAGAATAGAAAAGAACATTACAATGAAGTTTCTCATTGGCATCCTCCTATAAAATACCATATGTGTATATTTATTGTACTGAAAATTCTAATTATATTTAATAGATGAACAAGAACCTTTGAAGGGATGACTTTATCTTGAATTTATCCCCCGCCTATCTTCTTCGATTCTCTCTGAATATTGAGGTGGGGGTCTTACTACCCGTTAATACGGGATAAATGTATTGCACATCCATTCATAAAATTTTTCCTTCTCTTCAAATTGTGGATAATGAGCTGATTTCTCAAAAGCAATAAATTCTTTTTTATTGGCTTCAATCATATCAAAATATTTTTTTGCTGCATTAGATGAAGTCATATAGTCATGTTTACCCATGATAAAATAGCACGGTAATTTAAGTTTTGTTACTAAAGTAGGTAATGGATTTTTTAATACTTCCTTTAACAAAATCTTTTGTGAATAGGCTAACCCATAGTTATAACGGATTACATCTAATAAATTGTACTCACTACTAAATAACATACCGATGTTATTACCATCGGGGTTATCAATAAGTTTTGAACTCCCACCATATTTCATAACATAATTTCGTGGAGTAAACGTGTTGCCATTTTTGATTTTTTCAGTTAACCCTTGTAAATATAAAACATCATCCGTATTGCCATCATTTTTAGCCTGATTAATAGAGTAATTCAAACTGTCAATCTCGTTTTCTACTGTATCACTCATCTGTCCAATACCAACATATGCTTCATATTTTTCAGGAGCTTTATAGGCAGCTTGCATTCCAATATATGTACCATAAGAATGACCAATTAGTATTACCTTTTCTTTGCCAAGACGTTCTGATATATAATCCGTCATAGCTAATAAGTCCTCTACGAGTAAGTTTGATGAAAGATTAGAATAATCCTCAAAAAAATGATATGATTTTCCACTTGCTCTTTGGTCGTAATTAACAACCGTAAAATTGTTTTCCAATAAGTCTTGGTACTTATCGGCATACGGTATTTCCGGACATCCAGGTCCTCCATGTACAAAAATAATAACTGGATTATCCTTATTTTTGCCACGTATCATAATTTCATGATTACTTCCATTTATCTCTACTTGTTCTAATGTACTTATACTGTTATCACCTTTTATATGCGAAGTCCATGTAGGGAAAAAAAGTGCTATGATTAGTAATATGATAATAATTACTCCGATACATTTTATTAATTTTTTTATATTTTTCATATGACCCCTTTCTTCTTAATGTGTTTATTTGTCAAAAGTAAATTATTACCTTTTTACTTTAACACAGTTGAAATAAATATAGGTTACATTATTTGTAAAAACATTTACTGACAATTAATAAAAGAGATTACTGCTTTTTGAACGAACCTGCCCCGTTAGTTAAAAAGAAAATACCCCTAGACAAATAATTACCTAGGGAGTTGACTGAATAGGTATGTATTTTTTGAATCCCTTGCTTATGGTTCCATTATAGCCATTTTTCGTGAAGAATTTATGTGCTTCTACTCTAGTTGCGCTACTTAATAAAATAATTCTTGTAGATCCTCTTGCAATTGATAGCTGTTCTACATGTTTTAATAATTTTTCACCTATTCTATTCCCTCGAAATTCTTCATTTACAATCACATATTCTAGAACAGTATATGGTCGAAATTGATATCCAGGGTCAAGGCAAAAAGTCATAAATATACTTCCTTTCACCTTGCCATGCTCCTCATAAACAAACAAGAAGTTATTAGCATCATTCCTAATTTGTTCAATTCTTTCTGGCAAAACCTTAATGTTTTTACTGTGCGGTGCTAATATTTTATAGAGATTTTCAATTGCATTACTGTCCTTTGATTCAGCTTCGCGAATCATATAACTCCTCCTCCGTTCACATTGATATATAAATAGTTAGAAATATTGTTACATCTAAATCATATCCTAAGAAATACTTTTTTGGTACAATTTAGATGTAGGTTTACGCTTAGCACAGCCAAAAAATAAAATGTATGATATGGAGAGACTTTATATATGCAAATTTTACTTTGGATTTTCTTTATCCCGCATTAACGGGCAGTAAGACCCCCACCTCAAGATTCAGAGAGAAACGAGGAAGATAGGTGGGGGATAACTGCCCGTAAAAGCCCGATTGGTTCAACTAACCGTCAGTGGGGGATGAAGAAAACTCCCACTGACGGAAGTTTCACTTTATGCCAATACTTATATTATGTGGAATTATTGGAGGAATCTTTTTAATTATAGCAGGGGCTAAGTATCGCAAATTACTCGTTATCATATCAGGAATTGTTTGTTGTTCATTTATCATTATGCCTTTTGTTTTCTTAGGGATGGGTATCGATATGGAGGAACTTATTCCGATTCCAACTGTTATGTACTGGAGTTTGTTTGCTTTAACGGGGTTATTTACATGCTTGAGTGGGATTAGTAATCAAATTGTGAGTATTCGAAATGCGGGAATTATTATTTGTTCTGCAGGAACACTCGGAGCTATTTTTTATCAAATTATATAATATTAGCGATGATGAGCGAAATTGCTGTTTTCATATTTTGCGAACTAACTTCGTTGCAATTGAAGATATAACCAGTTTATTGTGATGCTATTCATTTATCCGGAGGACAAACGAGTTATTTTTATAGGATGATTAAAAAGAGGGGATTTCACAAAATAATTAGAGAGTTCATCTTAAGTGGAAAAATGCTTATTGGAATGAGTGCAGGTGCAATAATAATGGGGAAATCAACAAGAATAGCTACTTTATTAGAGAATGATATAGTAGAAAATGATAACGGATTATGTTTGTTTAGCTTTGAAATTTTTCCACACTACACAGAAGAAAAAGAATCTATTATCACTGAATATATTTATGAATATCCAGATAATATGGTCTACGATTTGCCTAATGACGCACTTATACACCTCAAAGAAAAGAAAATGAGGTTGTTAGGTGATATATCTATTTATCATTCCAAAGTTTTCAACATATAATTTTATGTGAAATTAATATTTGTATAATGTGTAATTCTATCTTCTTATTTTAGTGAATTCCTGCTTGGTTTCGCTGGTGTAGAGATACGATTGAAAAGTGTAAAAAGTATGTTGCTAATGTTGGTGGAATGTATACAAGAAAAATAATAAACACTTAAAGTAATTTTTTACTTTGAGTGTTTATTATTTTTTGAGACTATATATGATAAGTCAATGGAGATTGGCCAGGTTGTGTAACCCTAATATTCTCATACTTAACAGTAGTTCTTATTTTGCATAATAGTGATGTAATATAAGGAGAGTTTATATGGTACTTATTAATAATCTTGATATAAAAATTTTCCTATTATAACAAAAGGTATTTTATCTTGACTTGGATAAAATGACTCTTTGACATTGATCTGACCTAAGAAGTAATTCTAGTACTAATACAATTAATAGGATCCATTTCTATGAAAGGAAGTGAAAAAATGATTTGTAAATTATGTGAATTTAGTTGAATTATATTGAACATATATTAAGGATTTTACACTGTTGTTATAGAATTATTTTATAAAAAGCTTTGCGAATCGCTGTTTCTCTAGGATCATCAAACATTTGCATACCAACGCGTGTCATCGCATAAGAAAAGCCAACTCGGTTTATCGGATCAGCGAAACATAAAGAGCCACCCGCGCCTGGATGACCAAAGCATGAGGAATTTCCGTAGTGAGAACCTGTTTCTAACGGTTTGAAAAAACCTAATGAAAAAGCGGTGTCAATGGTTTGGACAGCATCACGCCAGCCACCGCCCGTTTGTGCAGGTGGTTTTGATAGTTCGCTTAAAGTATATGGGCTTAAACCTAATATGGGACCACCATTAGCAAATTCACTATATATTTTTGCCATATCACGCACTATACCGATACCATTTCCAGATGGGAATTCTATTTCTCGTAATTCTCTTTTGTTAAAATTATCATGCGCTAGTAATCCTTTTGGATCCACCATACTGCGTTTTGCTAAGGATTTTGGATTCATAAATGCCCATAGTAAGCTTTTGGGGAAAGAACCAAAACTTTTAAATATGTCAAAGATAGATTGAATTCCTTTAATAGTCGCTATTCGTTCATCTGGAAATGAAGAGGGGATACCAATATACATTTCTGCTTGTAAAGGCTGTGCAATCTCTTCATTGAAAAATTGAGTTAGATTCCTTCTTTTTGGATCTACATGACGAATTAATTCACTTATATACCAACCGATTGTCCAAGTATGATAGCCATGTCTTGTACCAGGTTCCCAAGCTGGTTTCATGGTTTCCAAATAAGGAGCAACGTTTTTGGTATCGAAATCACTCAGTGTATGTAGTGGTAATTTGTTAATACAACATAAACCAGCTTCGTGTCCAAGTAGTTGACGAACTGTGATGTTTTCTTTTCCGTTTACCCCGAATTCGTTCCAATAAGTAGATACTTTTTCTTCGTAATCTATATAACCTTTTGAATGAGCTAAGGCCAGAGCAAGAGAAGCGAAACCTTTTGTTCCAGAAAATATGAGAACGGCTGTATCTTTTTGCCAGAGTTCTTTTGTAATATGATCACAATATCCACCCCATAGATCAACAACACACTCACCGTTGTAATAGATGCAGCAAGCTGCCCCTAATTCTTCACGATCTGTAAAATTTTCTATAAATACTTGTTTGATTTTTTCAAATCCAGGTTTGACAAAACCGTCAATATGAATAGCTTGTTCCATTGTCATATCCCCTTACTGTTTAAATTAGGACAAATAAAATATTATTATATATAATAATACAACACCAAAATATGTAAATCCTTTATACTTAACTTAATAAAGTAACATAAGGTTAATTTTAAATATAGAATGTATATATATTCAGTTGTTATTAAAAGGGTATGGAGAAACACTACAAAGTAACACTTGTTTTTACATATATGTTAAATTGCGCCTCCGCAAGATCAAGACTTCAAGTAGGATTTTACGATGATAACCATTATATATTTGAGAGTTATCGAGACTTAAAGGTTAAACATTTTCATTATATTTCACAACGCGTCATATTTTTCTTGTTTTTAGAAATATTGCTAATTAATGTATTTGCCTTTATATTATTATAGTACATAATTTTCAGATTTTTTATTTTTAGGTACTTATCTTCTGATTTATGTATTGATTTGTAAAGGAGTTATTTTATGGATTATAAAATTGTATTTTTTGATGTTGATGGAACCCTTACACATCATGAAAATGGTAGTATTTCAGATCATACGAAAGAAGCTATAAAACTACTGAAAAATAAAGGATTAAGGGTGGTTGCAGCAACTGGAAGACCGTTATCGATGTGCGATGAAATAAGGAAATTAGGAGTAGATACATTCATTACAGCAAATGGAGCTTATGTGAAGCACAATCAAGAGGTTCTTCATAAAGTACCAATGGATAAAAATATCATTCGAGAAGTGGTTGAATTTGCAAATATGGAGAATAATGGGCTCTCATTTTTTACAGAAGATTTTAGTATGAATGGTGTAGAAGATAAAGAAATACTAAAAGCATTGAATGAAACGTTGTCATTGAATGCTTATCCAACTATAGATAAACATATTTATAATCAAGAGGTCTATTTGATGTGTTTATATGCTACTGATGAAACAGTAGAGAAATACATTCATAAGTTCCCACATTTAACATTTAGCAGATGGCATCCTTTTGTTTTAAATGTTTTACAAGAAGAAGTATCCAAATCTTTAGCAATTAAAAGTGTCTTACAGTATTTTGGCATTGATAAATCAGAGGCTATTGCGTTTGGGGATGGTGGAAATGATATAGACATGTTGGAATTAGTAGGACTTGGGATTGCTATGGGAAATGGGAATGAAGAATTAAAAGCAGTTGCAGATTTCGTCACGAAAGAGTCAAGTGAAGATGGAATCGACTTTGCTCTTAGAAAATACGGAATTATTTAAGTATGAATAAATAACGATCATTTTTTGTATTCTCAAAACCCTTGGTATATTAGGGGTTTTGAGAATTATGAAATATTAACTTATCCCGCATTAACGGGCAGTAAGACCCCCACCTCAAGATTGAGAGAGAAGCAAAGAAGATAGGTGGGGGAAACTGCCCGTAAAAGCCCGATTGGTTCAACTAACCATCCGAGGGGGATGAAGAAAACCCCCTCGGATGGAAGTTTCACTTTATTCAATCCTCTCTGGATTCGCCAACGCATGGCTTTATCAGATAGATAATCCAAAATAAAAATGGTTTTTTCAATCCTCCCCATTTCTCGTAATGCTTTAGTTACTTTATTTTGACTATAGGAACTTAAATAGTAGGTAGTTCCATATATTGTTACTTGTTGGATGGGTCAAGCCCTTTTTAGACAGCCTCTTGTTACATTAATCAAGAATTTTCGTTTAGGCTTAGAATTTTTTTGGTAATTTCATTTCTTTCAGTACTTGTAAAAGTCATTAGTTTTGGAGCTGAAGGGATGTTGAAATTTACATGAGAATGAGATAATTCAAAAAGAAAAGTACCAATTAATTGTTTATTTCGGTTTTCAATGACAATCCAAAAGATACGCTTTTCATGATCGGGCGTTCCCCATTTTGCTTTTTCAATAGAATTTCTAAAATTTAAGCACCCAGCAATAATAAAGTCATCTTCTTTTGTTTTTTCAGCAGACTGAAAACCTGCTTTCTCAAGCTCTTTCCATGCTGGGGGAAGTAGTTTATCTAAGTACATACCATACGTGGCATCTTCATACTCAGGAAATAATTTTTGGAGTTCCTCAATGGTATTTGCAAGAACTTCTTCCCAATGGTCCTTTAGATAACCAGATACTTTTTGTCCTAACTCTTCAATTGACATTTCGGGTTGAATGTTTAATTTTGACACTTAGATCCCTCCATCATTTTTTATTACTTACTTCTTAATCTTATAACATTAAAGCCAATTATAAAGTTTTCAATTGTATATACTTATTTTAGAGGGGATTAAATGATAAACTTTATAATAAATTTAACGTTGATAGGGATGAAAAAGAATGAAGAATAATATAAGGCCTATTGATATTGCGAAAAGGTTAAATTTAAGTACTAGCACTTTAAGAAGTTACGAAACAAGGGGGATTATCCCAACCACAGAAAGGTTGGGTACAGGATATCGAATCTATACGGAGGAACATTTAGCATATTTTGAATGTATAGTAGCCATGTCACCCGGGTTTGGAATGGAGATAACAACAGCTGTATTAAAAAAACTGCAACAAAAAAATCTAAATTCTGCACTCTGGATAATCAACGAGATACAAGCAGTCACCTATCAAGAAAAAGAGTTAGCTACTAGAATAATAAAAGACTTAAACAATATTGTTGATTCTCAATCGATAGCAAATAACCTGATGACGATTGGAGAGGTAGCAAATAAAACAAAAATTTCTACTTCTACTATACGATATTGGGAAAAAGAGAGATATGTTAATTCAAAGAGAGGTGAAAATAATTATCGCTACTTTAATTCATATCAGTTTATTAAAATTTTGTTAATGAAGCTTACACAAAACGCTGTGTATTCACACGAAATTGTTCAATTAAAAAAATCTATTAGAAATTTGGAGGAATACAATATTGAAGGGGCAAAAAGTATTGTAGAGGAGTGCCAACAGCATTTAAATAAACGTAATCAAGAACAGTTACATGGACTATACTTTTTGTATCGATTATGTGCAAAGTTAGGATTAAAATAACTAAGAAAATATTAATACAGGGTAATTTTGCCCAAATCCCCGAAAAGGGGGAATAAGGTTGATTTATTATAAACAAAAGAAATCCCTCTAAACTAATTAGAAGGGTTTCTTTTGTGTTCAGCTTAGATACATTCCATGTAGAATCATTGAGATACACTAATCCACTACAATTTATGTTATTTTTTAAATACTCCAAAGTAAACTGTTAAATAATAGTTTACCTTCAGTTTCTATAATACAACCTAATAAATGTTAATAAACGTTAATAAATGTTAATATATGTTATGTATAATAGATATTTACTTTATAAAATAAGGGGGAATATTATGACTGAAACAAACGAATCTTCAGGAGTCAATTTTAAAAAAGATGTGAAGTTTTCTATTATAATCCCTGCACACAATGAAGAAAAGTATATTAGAAAATGTTTGGATTCAATTGCAAAGGCATCAGAGGCATATAAAGATCAAACTGAAGTCATAGTTGTTTTAAATCGTTGCACAGATAAAACAGAGGAAATAGCAAAATCTTATAACTGTATTACATTAAAAAATAACGATAAAAACTTATCCAAAATCCGAAATGCAGGGGCCAAAATAGCTAGTGGAGAAATAATCATTACTATAGACGCTGATACCCAAATGACAGAGTCTATGTTGTCTAATGTAGATAAATATTTAGCTTCAGGTAAATACATTGGCGGTGGGGTAACTGGGAAGTTTGAAAGAATATCTTTAGGAATATTCCTTTCCGCAATGTTAATAATAATCCCCCTACTTTTTAAGTATGGAGCTATATCTGTAGGGATTTTTTGGTGCTATAGAAAAGACTTTATGGTAATCAACGGCTTTAATGAAAACATGCTTATGGCAGAGGATGCAGATTTCGCTAAACGGTTAAAAGAATGGGGAAAGCAAAATAATAAGAAATTCGGTACAATTAAAAATGGAATGATAACTTCATGCAGAAGATTTGATAAATATGGAGACTGGTCTTTACTTAAAAATCCAAAAGTAATCTTAGCCTACCTAAAAGGAAATGATAAAAAATACGCAGATAAAACATATTATGATAACCAAGAAAGATAACTGTGAAAATTCCTAAACAAATCATCATCAAATGAACTAGTAAAACAAGATAAATAAAAATTTAACAAAACTAAAAGAATCTTATTTATTTAGGATTCTTTTTTTCTTGTATAAACGATTTATTAAATCAATAATCCAAGAATTAATAATAACTACTGTGAAAATAACTAAAATAGCAACGATATTTTGATTTGAAGATATGTATGGTATCAGTGGACCACATACCACCCAAAAAATATAAGAGCAAAAACTAAAGACCAAATAAATTTCAGCATTAATTCATCCCCTTTTCTAATAAATATAGTACAAATCAATTAGAAAATAATGTAAAAAGATGAATTAAACTTTTACATAAAAGTTTAATTTTTTATCTATCTGGCCTTACTCTGTAATAAAAAATTATGTATATTTAGTAATAAATGACACTTATCGCCAAAATGTACAAAGGGGTCTCATAATGGATATTTTTTTATTCAATTTATTATTTTTTTTAGTCTTAATTTTAGTGAAAATTAATTTTATTTCAGCACTAAATACAGAGCTAAAAAAAGAGTCAAAAAACTATTTAATAATAATTATTAATTGTCTTTTTATAATTATTTTTTTGTGGCTTAGTATAACTGTTTTTTTAGAAATCACTTTAATATTACGCAGAACTTTCGATAATCTATCTTTATAAAATATTATATTAATTCATTGTTCTTCATTAATTTGTTTAACTATAATGTTATCAAACTGTAAAAACTTTTAGATGTTCATATTAAAAAAACAAATGTAAACTTTTTATTATTAGTTTACATTCAAAATATTGATTTCATTAGCCTTATTAACTTTAGCTATTTTTAGCAAAAGTATACATTCAAAATATGATGAATAGAGAGATTAAGACACCCGTGATCAAAAAAAGCTAGATTCATACTAGCTTTTTTACATAATTCTCGAAATCGGAAGTGAAAATTATCTTTTTTGATAAATACAAGAAATTAAGAACTGATCCTTACTCAAGAAAAGTACCCGTTAATTCAATAACCATCTCACATAATTTTTTTCAATAACCTTACCATAAATGGTGTCTTTAATGTCTCTTTTATTAGTGAATTTTTGTGTTTCATAAAATTATTGATCTGTTTTCTTCTATTTGGAACCATTAACAAAGGTAATTTACTAGGATTAAACCACCCAATTTTTGCAGTTTCAGGTCCATTATTTATTGGTTCTCCCCCTAGTAATTTTCCTGAAAATATATGTTGCATATCATCGTATTGAGGTTGGTGATATTCTCCTATTTTACGTTCAATAGCAATTATATAGCCCGTTTCTTCTTTAGCTTCTCTTATAGCACACTTATCTAACTGTTCATTCTCTTCTAATGTTCCCCCAGGCAAATCCCAGATAGGATAATCATTTCGTTTAACTAGCAATATTTTGCCTTCAGTATTATTAACAATAGTAAAGCACCCTGTGGTTTTTGTAGTATTCATTATAAATATGATCTCCTTAACTTATTCAATTGCCAACTAACTTGTACTTCCCTTTGTCTAATAAAATTTCCTTCTTACGGAATTAAACTGGTCCTTTAATGGAACAACATAAGATGAATATTCTATACATGATTGGTTAACATAACGTCTCATTATTGGAAGTAAAGTAAACCTCTTTTATTCAAAGAAAGGTATTACATGCTATTCCAAATGCAATAAAACAAATAAAATACCAAGACAACAACAGTAATAATATTCGATGTTGTTCTGAAAGTTTTGTTTTCATATGTTTTATTTAACAAGAAGAAGAACAAAACGACCCAGACCCCGTTGGAAAAGAATGATGTTAGTGCATTGAAAATAACTCGAAACGCAAACATAGAATCTTCCATTAGCTTTCCACTTTGTCGTTTTTCCTTATTATACCATTTCTAAAAAGTGATGTGCGGTGTTTTTTGGATTGTATATCCTATACATGCTCGGTTAACATAACGCAACATTAGCGGTAGCAAGGAAAAAGACGGACCCTTACTCTCACAAGGGAACCTCCTTTTTTTGTTCTATGGATCGATGCATTTTTTATGCATTCCTATCCTGGCGCGGTTTTCGGGTTCTCGTTTGTTACTGGATTAGCCGAAAAACTGTATAAAATTTTGCATGCTCTTAGCGTGGGTTTTATGACATTTGGTTGGCGGGACCCCGGCTAGTGATGTATATGTAAACGTATGTTAACTTAACGCAAAAGAAACCGGCTCTTATGAGTCGGATTTTTTATTTTTTCTGTATTTTTGTTTTTAAAATCACGTAGTGAGGGAAAATCTTTTATATTATGGCTAGTAATATAAATATATAACGATATAATATTATCTTATATAACTTTAACTGTTTCTATAAAAAGGAGAGATAACATGATTCATCAAATAGATAATAATTCAAATAAATCCTTAGGTAACGAGAATATTGAAATGGAAACTAATGTGAAAACTGAGGACTCAACTTTTCCTTATGTTGATGTAAGAATGTATGGTGCAAAAGCAGACGGAACACAAGGTACATTAACAACCGAAGCTATACAAAGAGCATTAGATATTGCATTAAATGAAGGAGGAGTTGATATTTTTATTCCTTCAGGTATTTATCGTATAACAAAATATTTAACTGTTTACAAAAATACGAAAATACGTCTGGGGAAAAATGCGATTTTATTAAGAGGGCATCCAGGAGGTATTATGAAAAATGGAAATTCAGGAGATTTGTTTGAAGGCTATAATGGTAACGGCAACATAAGTATTGAAGGTGGAACGTTTGATGGTAATGTCCTTGAGTTTCCCCAAGGATTTAACATGACAGGATGGGCTCGAGGGGGAAATCTAACGTTTAGAGATATTACTTTCAAAGATGTTATTAATGCTCATATGATGGATATTAACGCTTGTCGTAATGTTGTAATTGAAAGATGTAAGTTTTTAGGCTACAAAGATGCAACCACGGATAAATCAAGAGGGTATGCAGAATCTATTCAAATCTCTAACCATACTAAGTTAGGATTTTCTGATTTTGGAGCATGGGATGGAGAACCTTGTGATAATATAACTATTCGTGACTGTTATTTTGGTAGTAGTGATACGAAAGGGATGAATCCGATAGCTACGGGAATAGGAAATCATTCTTCTGTAATGTTCCTTTTCAATAGAAATATTAAAGTTATCAATAATACATTTGAGAATGCAACTTATGCAGGTGTTCGTGCTTTGAAATTTGGCGATATGACTATACAAGGAAATACATTCTTAAATTGTGAGAGAGCTATAGCACATTCGAATCCTGATGGAAGTTCTGGTGAGGGGCAAAAAGACCGCGAAGGTAATGACACAGGAATGCCAGAATCAGGTTATAACTTTGTTGTAAAAGAAAATACATTCTCAGGAACAAGACGAGAAGATATCTATATTGTTGGATGGCAAAATGATAAGAAAGCAGCTTTCTTTGATAGCGTTAAAATTATTGATAATGAATTTAAAGAGAGCAATTCACCCGAAGATTTTGCTACTATCGTACTTTCGTATGTTGACAGATGTAAAATTAGAGGCAATACATTCAAGAAATCATTTAGACATATTTTTTTCAAACAATGTAGAAAGTTAGAAATTAAATATAATTCTTTTGAAGATTCACGAAATGAATTCATCTATAATACAGCATTAACTTCTTCAGATAACACTGATTTTTTAGAGGATGTTGATATTTCTAATAATATTATGATTAACTCAGGTCGTGTAGGAATCTTCCTCCAATCTATTACAAGATTCTTTATTGATAAGAATAACATTCGCAATACTTCGCTTGAAGCTGACAATCAACGTAGTGCTATTTTAGTTGGTAGTGCTTCTAAAGAAGGGTACATTCGTGATAATAGAGTGAGGATGTCAACTACCGAAAATAAAAATAAATATGGGATTGAAGTTACTCCTACATGTTCTAATGTACAAGTATTTAATAATGATGTGGAAGGAAAAACAGGTTGTGTTTTAGTATCCTCATCTGCAGGATTTGTTGGTTTCTTCGCTTATGATACGAATGGTGTAAAAAGAAAAGTAACCATTGACAATAATGGTACTTTAGTTTCTAGCCCTGTATAAGTAGAGGACGAGATGGAAAAAAGCCGGCTCTTAATTCTGAGTCGGTTTTTTTATTTTACATCAACAAATTCATCAATTTGAAATCGTGTATTTAAATTGAATGCACTCGGCTTAGACATACATAATCCACATCCTTTTTAGATTAATAGTATTAGTATGTCCAAGTTTGGCAGATTTTTTTGTACCAGAACCTATTAACGTCAATTATACTGGAGAAGGTACAAATGATGTCATTCAGAGCGCAATTCAAAAAGCAACTCTTACAATATTATCAGCCTTTGCAGAAAAAGAGCGCATTGATATTAAACAACGTCAAGCTGAAGGAATTGCTCTTGCCAGAAAACAAGGTAAACGTTTAGGACGTCCGCCTGTCGAAATAACAGAAGAATTTAAGGATGCTTACAAGGAATGGAAATCTGGTTCAATTACAGTCGTAGGAGCTATGAGAAAGTATGGCATCAAACGTTCTTCTTTTTATAAGATTGCTAAACTATATGAGGAAAAAATAAAAGAATAATTTGTCTTATTTAGGATACCGTCACATTACCAAGTAAATTTGGGAAGAAATAAATTTCTAATAAATTATTAAGACTATTTTTCAGGCTTAGATTTAACATAATCTAATACGTTATAAAACATTCTTAAAGTAAACATAATAAATATTATTGGATAGGCCCACGAATTAAAATAAATTAAGCTAGCAAATACAAGACCAATTGATATTATAAGACATATAAAATCTAAATAAAAAAATATTTTACCTGTTTTTTTCTTCATCAATAATTCTCCTATTTAATATTAATAATCATTAATATAATAATAATATCATATCAAGCCAAACCTAAAAAATAACAGGAAGTGATGATTTTGACTTTTTATATAATGAGAGAAACTTATGCAAATTAAAAAATGCCATCATTGTGGGAGAATTTTAGAGAATACACGTACTATAGAAGGATTAAGTGTGAATACAAAAGAATGGGATGGTTCAGACATATTTTTCTTCAAAAACTGGTTTGGGGTCATTATTGTGACAGAAAAAGTGAAAGAAATTATTGAAAAACATAAATTTAAAAACATTAGATTTATAGATCTCGCAGAATTTAGATTTGCTTGATATCAACACACCATTAATGAGATATTTTTTAAGTAGAAGATGACAAATGATGAAAAGGGGTCTCGCCGCATCGCTATCAAGCTAACATTTTGAAGTGCCCCCAAAAACAAAATTTCATTTTTTCATAGGCATATAAGTGTCCATGGGAATTTAGTTCATTTTTTCTTTTTGAGGAACAATTAATTTTTTAAGTTGATAGGCATGGGGTCACCATATCAAAAAAAGAAAATCGTACATTTAGACACATTTTGGACACATTTTAAGGGTTTGGAGTATTATTGCCGTTTCTGGGGTACGGAAACAATTCAAAGAATAACCCGCCACATCTGAAAAATTTTCCAATTCGGGCGGGTATTTTTATTATGATTTATCTTGTAGTTTCCTATATAAAGAAGATCTTGAAACATTGGTAATTTCACAAATTTGTTTCACCGTCATATTCCCTTCGTCATAAAGTTTAATGGCATACTTCATTCCTGCATGCTTTTCATGATACTTTTTAACTCGTCCTTGATACTTTCCTTCTTTTTTTGCAAGGTCAATCCCCTCACGTTGACGCATTCGAATTAAGTCACGTTCTAATTGGTTTACTCCCCCCATTACGGTCATCAAGAAATGACTATATGGATTTTCTTCAGATAAATCCAACCAAGTATCTTTTAATGATTTTAAGTTTGCCTTTTTAGTTTTTATGTAATCAACTAGTTCAAATAAATCTCTTGTACTACGAGTAATCCGGGTTAGGTCAGTCACATAAATTGTATCGCCTACTCCCAGGTCATTTAACATATTTTGAAGTTCAGGCCTGTCTTGTGTAGCACCTGACACTTTTTCTTCATATATAATGTCTATTCCAATTTCCTTCATTTGTTGTAATTGTCTCTTAGGGTTCTGATCAACAGAACTTACTCGTACATACCCTATTTTTCTCATATTCTACTCTCCTATTTTGAAACAAGTCATATGGGACACTCTGAAGTACCATTATACCAGGTTCAAAGAACCATCCCAATAGGGTACACTCAATTGATAAAGATATATACAATGAATCAAACTCTATGTGGCTTTGAAATAAAGTTCGATAATTTCTAAAAAAGATTGCTGATTAAGAAAAATCTTAAACTGTTTTTCTATAGTATTTCATGTACAATAATTGTAAGAATTTTCATTTGACTATAGGACAGGATGGAGAGAATTATGAACAAAATTCAAGGGGATAAAGTATTTTTAAGATTACTTAGTAGAGAAGACGCGATATTCATATTTGATTCAACAGAAATAGAAGAAATTCGTTTTATGACAGGGACTACGAAACGATTTAAACTTGAAGAAGTCGAAGCACATATTCAAAAAAGTGTTGCTGATCCAACACGTGTAGATTTTGCTGTTTGCCTAAGTGAAACAAATGAAGTCATTGGAGATTTAGCTATTTTAGAAATAGATGAGGAGAATCGAAAAGCGTTTTATCGTATTTCGATGCATAATTTAAACATAGTAGGGAAAGGGTACGGCTCAGAAGCTACTCAACTGGCACTAAGTTATGCATTTGATGTATTACAACTTAATCGTGTCCAGTTAGAAGTATATAGCCATAATCCACGAGGAATTCGCGCATATGAAAAAGCAGGTTTTATACAAGAAGGAAGATTGAGAGAATCGATATTCATTAATAATCAATTTTCTGATGAAATCATTATGAGTGTATTAAAAAGGGATTATGAAAAGCAAAAGAGATAATAAACATAACATTCTTCACCCTTTTGATAATCAAACTTATAAGGGGGAGGACTTGAAAGATAGATGTTCGACATTCTAAATAAGACCACAGAATTTCAGAAATTTATTTTGAGAAATTCAAAACGGTATGTTATTAAGAACAGTCCTTTTATTAAATTATGATAAAAGGACTGTTTTTTTAGTCATAATAGGCCTAGTGACAAGGTACCTGGTCTAGTCTGCAGTAACATTACCTAATAATAGGGTTTTATATTTTTAAGCGATAATTTTCCATTCCCTTGCCCCCTATACAGTTGTAGATGCAGAGAAATACAATTTGCAAAGATATAAAATTTTCATTATGGGGGTAATTAAGAATCTTAGCTTGATAGCGATGTTGCCGTACCCCATATAGAGGTGTTTTTGTATATTACAAAAATGTAAGGTAAATGTAATGTTAACCCATGGCAGATTATGTCGAAAAATGCAGAATAGGAAAAGGAAAAACAATTATAGGAGGATATATATGAACAAACCAGTTGTCGACGTTAAAAACGTCCAAAAAGTATACGGTAAAAAAGGCGAAAGCCAATCACACGCATTAAAAGGTGTGTCGTTCTCGATTCAAGAGGGTGAATTTGTTGGCATCATGGGACCATCTGGTTCAGGCAAAACAACGTTACTAAATGTAATCTCAACATTGGATAAAGCAACGGGCGGTGCTGTTGAAATTGCAGGCACGGATATTACGAAGATGAAGCAAGGAGCGCTTTCTGATTTCCGTTCTCAAAAATTAGGATTCATCTTCCAGGACTTTAATTTACTAGAGAACCTATCAATTTATGAAAATATTGCATTGCCGCTTTCACTTCAAGGTGTTCCGTCTCGTAAGATTGGACCGAAAGTGGAAAAAGTAGCGGACATGTTAGGGATTTCAGCAATACTTCAAAAGTATCCATCTGAAGTATCTGGTGGGCAAAAGCAACGTTCAGCAGCAGCCCGTGCGCTTGTACATGAACCAGCAATTATTTTAGGAGATGAGCCAACAGGGTCACTTGATTCTAAAAATGCAACGAGTCTTTTAGATGCGATGACAAATCTAAATGAAGAACAAGGTGTTTCCATTATGATGGTTACACATGATCCGTTTAGTGCAAGTTACTGCCGACGTATTCTATTTATTCAAGATGGCGAATTATATAAAGAAATTCATCGTACTGGTACGCGTGAAAAGTTCTATAAAGAAATTTTAGATGTGCTTGCAGATTTAGGTACACAAAAATCATAAGAAAGGAGGTTCAAGCATGTTATTTAAGCTTTCCATGTCAGGACTAACAAGTAAGCTAAAAGATTATATCGTCTTACTTGTTGGTCTCGTTATGTCAATTTCAATTTTTTACATGTTCCAAACATTAGCGCAGAATGAAGCATTTCTTAAAGCAAATTCTACTATTAGTCAAATTGGATTCGTCTTCCATGCTGGTACGGTGCTACTAGCGATCATCATATTCTTCTACATTTTGTATGCGAATTCTTTCTTACTATCACTTCGGCAAAAAGAATTTGGTATGTATATGATGTTAGGAGCAAAGAAGCATAAGGTTACATTTCTTATGTTTATTGAGACCATAGTGTTAGGTGCGGCGTCCCTTGTAATCGGAATTGCAGTCGGTGTAGGTCTTGCACAAGGGGTTGGACAGTTACTTATGAAGCAACTTGAGTTTACTGGAGGTGGTTATCAAGCCTTTTATGTTCCATCAATAACTGTTACTTGTATTTTCTTCTGTGCACTATTTGTGTTAGCTGCCATTATGAATAGCATTAAATTATCACGTATTTCAGTATTACAACTTGTACATGCAGATGCACAAACCGAACGTCCTGTGGTTAAAGGGAAAATCACGGGAATAGTTGCAGTTTTTGCAATCATTTTACTAGGCGTTGGTTATCATTCCATGATTAATATATCTAAGTTACAAGAAATGGGAGTTATCATTGCATTAATTACAATAACATCAGGGACTTACATGTTATTTGGATCCGCCCTTCCATTTATGATTAAAAAACTAAAGAGTAATAAAAAACGTAGTGAAAAAGGTCTTAATGCTTTTACATTCGCGCAATTAAACTTCCGTATTAATAATTTAACAAAAGTACTAGCGACAATAGCGATGTTAGTTGCACTTGGAGCAGGTGCAATTTCAACTGGTATGGCCTTTAAAAATAACGTTATGCGCACTGTAGATACTTTGGCGATTTATGATGTAGCGATTCATAATCCAAGCACAGAGGAAAAGAAAATATTAGATGGTATGACATTCCAAGAGAAAAATGAATATCATTACAAAACAGACGATAAATATGTGTATTATATAAAAGATGAATTAGAGAAAAATCGTCCTTTAGTACAAGATTCAAAAAATGCTAAAAGACTGGCAGATGCCAGTAAAATCAAACGCGTTTCTGGAGAATTACCAGTAGGTGCTATTTTAAATGATATTAAGAAGACATCTGATAATGTGATTCCCGAGGAGTGGCGTACCGCATTCAAAAAGATTCAACCACATTATCTATACACTGATCAAACAATCAAAATTGTAGATAAAAAAATGTATGATGGTTTGCAAGGTAAAGAGAACATTGCATTTCTTGGAAAAACAAATGATTTGTTAACATATAAAAAAGAATTGAAAAAAATTGACGAATTGCAATTAGCTAAATATAAAATAGCAGAAGTCGAGTTGACAAGTAAATATTCTATATACACTGAGTTTTACGGTTTTACAAGCGGAACTGTATTCATGGGCTTCTTCCTAGGAATTGCCTTCTTAGCGATGATGGCAAGTTGTTTAATGTTTAAGATTTTATCTGGTGCATCAAAAGATATTACACGTTATCAGATGCTTCGTAAAATCGGTGTTCGCCGCGAACTATTAACAAAATCTATTTATAAAGAGCTATTTTTAGTGTTCTTATTCCCAGCGATTGTGGGTATTGCTCACGTTTTAGTTGGTATGAATATGTTTGGATTTATATTACATGATCCGTATTTCCGTATTTGGGTTCCGATTGTTATGTTCGTAGTCATTTACGCGATTTACTACTTCATTACAGTTCAATTGTATAAAAGAATTGTCCTTCCGAAAGAGGACTAAGAAGGTTCTGTTGCAAAGATCTCTAAACTAAGCTAATCTTTAGAAAAAGTGTGCGGAGGAGAATGATATAAGGAGTATTTTAAAGAAAAACGACAATAATAGCCGTCGGCTACTATTGTCGTTTTTCTTTAAGTTATCGTGATGTATCTGATATCCTGAAAGAAGTAAAATAGGAAGGATTGAAAGAACTTTATATAACATTATAATGGTTGCAGAGTCTTGAGCTTAGAAGACGTGTACAGGTTGGTTTAAATAAAGGTGAAGCAAAGCATGCACTTGCTCGAGCTGTATTTTTTAATCGATTAGGGGAAATTCGTGATCGTTCTTATGAGGACCAATTACATAGAGCGAGTGGTTTGCAACTTCTTATTTCAGCAATTGTATTATGGAATACGGTATATATATCACGTGCAGTAGATGCTTTACGTGCAAAAGGCGTGGACATTTCAGAAGAATATTTACAACATATATCTCCACTTGGATGGGAACATATTACGTTGACAGGTGATTATGTTTGGAACTTAAGTGAAAAAAACAAATTTTAATAATCTAAGACCATTACGAAAAAAAATTATATTAAAAAGTAATAAAGTAAGTAGCCGGTTCCTTAACGTACAAGGAACCGGCTAAATTGTGTCTTAACGTACAATTTTCTTTTTTTGATATGGTGACCCCATGCCCATCAACTTAAGAAATTAATTGTTCCCCAAAACGAAAAAAATGAACTAAATTCCCATGGACACCTATGAAAAGATGAAATTTTCGTTATGGGGTCACTTTAAAATGTTAGCTTGATGGGCATGCGGCAAGCCCCATAGAAGACATCGCATTCATTTCTGTTGACTTTATCAATTCTTCAGTAATATTTGCAATTGAATTCATGTTATCACAAAGATAAAAAACATGTTGTATATTTTAGAATTGACATGAGATTATATTAATTTTATACTGTTAATAACATATTACTGTTAATGACAGTATAATGTTATTAACAGTAATGGTTTTAATGTTATGTTAACGAAAAAATTTTCACATTTAAATTAGGAGGTTGTATATTTTATGAAACATACAGGGAGACATACAGGTGCATTTCTTTTGCTGTTTTTAACAGAGGGAGATTGCTATGGAGGGAAACTTCTGCAGAAATGTGAAGAAGAGCTTCCCATCAATCCAATTGATAGTGCCATCATATATCGCACACTAAAAAAATTAGAGAAAGAAGGTGCTGTTGAGTCTTATCTGGATACAACTGATCAAGATAAGCCGATAAAGATGTACAAAATTACTACAGTTGGAAAAAGAAAATTAAAAGATTTTCAAATAGATATTGAAGAAAAAATTAAGAATTTATCATTTTTCTTAAACAAATATAAAGAATGGAAGGAGTCTGATCATGATTAATGGTGTTATCCTTTACGCTATCGCTATTATTCTTATCAGTATTTCTTTTATAAAGGATCGAAATAAAACAAAAGATGCTCTATTAAAGTCATGGAAAATGTTTCGTAATATTATACCTGACATGTTATCAATTATGCTTTTCGTTGGACTATCACTATCTATATTAACGCCATCAATCATTTCTTCAATCATTGGAGAAAAATCTGGATTGATAGGTATTGTTTATTCGACAATAATTGGCTCTGTTGCACTACTTCCAAGCTTCGTTGTATTTCCTCTTGGACATACATTAGTCCAAAATGGTGCGGGTCTTCCTCAAGTAGCTGCATTAATGTCTACATTAATGTCAGTAGGAATCACAACTTTACCTATGGAACAAAAAATATTTGGACGAAGTTTTGCTTATTCTCGCAATGCATCTGCAGTGGTAATGTCTCTCATATTTTCATATATTATTTGGGTGGTGATGATATGAATGAATTAAGAAAGTATCGTTTCTTTTTTATTTTACTATCTGGTCTCATTATCCTAACTCTTATAAACCAAACGGTGGGATGGAAGGCATTTCAATTAACAGGAAAAAGCATTTTAGATATGTTGCTTCTACTCCCTCCTGTCTTAGTATTCGTAGGTTTGCTTGACAAATGGGTGGAGAAAGAAACGCTAATTAGATATATGGGGGAAAAATCTGGCATTTATGGCATCTTATTTTCCCTATTATTAGGAGGAATTGCAGCTGGCCCCCTTTACGTGGCTTTTCCAATTGCGGCACTTTTATTAAAAAAAGGAGCAAGCATACGGTACATTGTATTTTTTTTAGGAGTTTGGACAACTGCAAAATTACCGGTTATTGTATATGAATTTGCTTCATTTGGAGTTAAATTTACACTCATTCACATTTGTTTTGGTTTATTATTTTTCTATTTAATGGGTGTTATTTTTGAAAAATTTTATGACCATCGACAATTGTTAAAGTATGATATAACGAAAGAAGTTTAGATTTAGGTCAATAAGTCTTTAAGCTCCTCAAGCCCAGATTCTTTTGTAACTGTAGATTTTAAATAGCATTTAATTAAAAATCCTTATAAACCAGCATAGATGAACAAAATAAATAAATCTTGTTATATAATTAAATTAATGATTTGTTATTCATCTTTACCATACTATAAATAAGTCATGTAAACTTACAATTCATAATTCTGCAGAAAAGAAATATATCTTCTTGAATAAAAATAAACAAAGTGATGCAAAAACGGTAATTGGAATATCTATAGGAATGTGTTTGGGGACAACTTTTGGGCTACTTATTAATAATCTTGCTCTTGGTATAATGATTGGTGTTGCTATTGGATTTGGAGTTTCTAAAATAAAACGAAAGAAATAACTTCATTTATGCTAAACAACAGCAGTAGAATAACCCCTTACCTTTGAAATGGTAAGGGGTTATTCTTATAAAATTTAGTTACCATAATCTTTGTTATCGGTAATCAAAAAGGTCAATTCTTATATACGAATAGGTAAAAATTTTTTCTATTATTAAATTCTAATTTATTTACCAAATAGGGGATCAGCCGAGATACATGTAATTTTGGGTCATAGTCTGTATTTTATTTTCAATTCATAGTTTTAGTTGTAACAAAAAAGTATTAAATCAATAATATTACAAATTACTTTTGACACAGTATTTTGTTACAACTAATTCAAGAGTTATCAGACGCATTATTTTTAAATATTAATCTTCTTCTCTGGAATAAATCATTGTTCCATTTCTTCTATTTTTTATTTACTGTGTAAACAGTACATCTATTTTTGACAATAGCACATAATTGCTTGATAAAGAAATTTACTCAAATCTTCATCACTGAATTGGTTAAGGTAATTTTTAAATCTATTATCGGATTTATAAGTATTAGCAATACATTCTAGTATGTCTGTATCACAAACAATGTATTGCTCTAGGTAACTTTTCCATTCAACAATTAATTGTTGAACCTCATCGGATGAAGGGGATTCACTAATATGTGTTGCTAATTTTTTAAATACTTTCTCCATGTTATTTGCAAATTTATAATATAAATTCGTTTTTTCATCATCAGAGAGTTTTTCTAGTTTTTTCTCATATTCTTTGTATTTCTCTGTTTCACCATATAGTATTTTGGCTTCACGATTATATTGTTCTTGTAATGGTAGAACTGTTGAATTGTTAAAAATATTTAAATTAAATATATCTCCACCCGATATATAATCTTCCAACGCATTAATAATTGTTCCTAATCGTTGTTGCTTTAATATTAAAGTTTGGTAATGCATTTCTAACATTTTATGTTGTTCTTGTTTTGGAAGTCGCATAATATCTGATATTTCTTTTAAAGTTAAATCCATTTCCTTAAAAAACAAAATCATTTGAAGATTTTCTAAATCATTTCTATCATATACTCGATAACCATTTTTTGATTTACGACTGGGCCTTAATAAATTTATTTTATCGTAATAACGTAATGTTCTTGGAGTTATCCCTGTTATCTGAACAATATCTTTAACGGTTAATAATTGTTTCTTCATTCCAAAATCCTTCTACTTCTTCTAGTATTAAATTAGCAGGTGTAATTGTAGCTTCAATTATAGTTTTTCCTGTTTTTTTCAAATAGTATTTTATCAGATAGTAGCCACAAGCATATCCAGCACAATAGGGCATATTAACAGGAGAAAAATGTTGAAGTTTTGCAATTTCATCCCCATAAAGATAGGGACTAATTTTATCAAAACCACAAAGATTTAATTGTTCTTTCATAACAGGTTTAATACGCTTATTAAGTATCTCCATACTTGTTTTGCTTACCCATGGACCTAGAAATTCTTCTCCATAGATTGATGTAGCAAAGTTTTCTGCTAATCCTTCGCTAACTATCATTTCTCCCAGCGTAATATTATTATTCCATTGAATAAATTGATATCTAACGTTATGATTACACTCATGTGCTAAGGCCGCTTTAATACGAGGTAACGTATAATTATTAGGAACTAGCGTACATAAGATATACCCTGGTATGCCACCATCACCAGTGTAACCTTCGCTTAACATCAGTATTTGGCTTTCCGAGTTTCCTAAAAGGATAGTAAAAAGATATTCTGACACGGTTAGTTTGATTCCGTGTTTAGTGAATAACCGTAAGCTATTGGTAACTGCATCTTTGCATTCTAACCAAAAACTATCCGAAGAAATTAACTCTAATTCTGACTTGATTTCATTTGTGACTTTAGTAGGAGATAAATTTGTCACATTATTAAACATGATAACATCAAATCCGTTAGGCACATTTGTTTTAAAAGGGATATGTTGTATCTCCCATTTTTTCTTAAATGGTGCCATCATTTCCGCTCTGTATAGTTCAACTTTTTCTTCTTGAGGAACTTGTAAAATCTTTTGATAAATTTTATCAGAACGTAATGCTTTTATATTCATTTTCCTCACTCCTTTTTTTATATCTTAAACTATGACGTTACGTCATAGTCAAACATAAATTTTAAATAGAAAGGTAGTAAAATAAATAACCAGTTCCTTAATGTACAGGGAAAACATACCCCTTTAGATACATTTTTAACTTTCATGTGTTTAGTGTTAAGTGGACCTCTTGAATCGTCTGTTGTAAATTTGAAATAAAGTTTGATAATTTATAATAAAGAACAATAATTTGTAAAAAAGTTTGATCAAAAATACTGTGTAGGTATGTAGGATTCTTATGTTCAACAAACAGGCCAAATTGTTAAATGAAATCAAATTAATGTTCCTGTTGCACATCGCTTAATGAATGGTATTTGGAATCAGATAATGAGGAGAATGAAAAAATGGGCGTAACTATTAAAAAATTCACAGGAGAAGACTTGGATTATTCTGTTATCATCAATGATCGATTCACAGTAGATTCGATTCTTTTTTTAACAGCAACGGAGCATTCCATCCAGTATACGGTGAAGAAAGTCCTTCCTTATGAAAAACAGTATTCAGAGGATCCAGATAATCTACTTGACTTGCAAAAATACATTGATCATCCAGATAAAGCGATATTCTTGGCGATTGAAGGAAATGATATTGTCGGCTTGGTTATAGTAAGGCGAAACTGGAATGAGTTTGCTTACATCGAAGACATCAAAGTAGATCAAAAATATCGGCGACATGGTATCGGCCGCCTACTTATGGATAAGGTCAAAGATTGGGCTCAAGATAACCGAATGACTGGGATTATGTTAGAGACACAAAATAACAATGTAGGTGCATGTAAGTTTTATGAACGCTATGGTTTCTTTATTGGTGGCTTTGACAAATATGTCTACAAAGGCATCAATCAGCTGAGTGACGAAATAGCGATATACTGGTATTTTATATTTGAGTAGCTCTCTACAATAAAGTTATTACTTTAGCAAGCACCTATTGAAGTTCTATTTTGGTTTGAAGAATAGGTTAATTCTATTACGGGTAAGTAAACTTTTGTAATAGACATGTTCATGAGTTTTGATCAATCTTTTTTCAAAATGGATTCTTTTGTTTTGGCGTAAAATGAGAGTTTAAGAAGGATGCTTGACCCAACTATCGGTTTGAAGCAATGATGCACCGTTTGTAAGAAAGTCGTACTGTTTTGAAAAAAGTTGAACCGTTTATCCCGCTATTCGTGGGCAGTAATACTCCCACCTCAAAATTCAGCAAAAGCATTGTCCAGCTCCAGTGGCTAGAATGTTCGGTGGCTTCGCTTCTTCCTACGAGGTAAAAAACTCCCTCTACGTCAGAAGCTCCATCCCCCTCACATTCTGAACGAGCCACTTCCGCTTTTCTTAAGAAGTTAGGTGGAAGATAAACTGCTGGCATGCGCCCGATTGGCGAGGGCTGATAATCAGTGGGGGATGAAGAAACCCCCCACTGATTAAAGTTTCACTTTATAAAAAAGATGAACTGAAATAACTTATTCTAGGCAATGGAAGGGGTTTAGGTTTCTTTTTGTTTGTTGCAAAATACAAGCCTAATTAATGTTTTTGATTAAACCTTCTTTTAAATTAACAATGAATTTTTTCTTGTCTTCTTTCCTTGGAAAAATTATTTTGTCCCTAATCCCATCTATACTGATATTGGGTCAAAAAAAGAGTTCCTATACTTGGAACTCTGAAGTATTCTTAAAAATTAAAAGGATGTTAAATAATTAATATTTTTAATTATTAGATATTTTTTTCGTGTGAAGTATGTAATTTTTGGCGCTTTCTTCCAATTTTTCATCTGTCAAATTGTGTTCAGCACCATATACAGCAAATGTTGGTAAGAACTTCATACCAGTATAGAGGCATGTAGCTTGATAGGGCTTTAATAATTCGCTTAATGTATATTCATTTGCTTCACCTGCTTGATATTCCTTCTCTATTACGCCTGCGGAGATTGCTAAACCGAACTCTTTTCCTTGAAGCTTATCTCCTTTAGATCCGTATGCAAAACCATATGTTAAAATATCGTCAAACCATTTTTTTAATAGTGGTGGTGAACTATACCAGTAAAATGGAAATTGGAAAATATAACGATCATGTTTTAATAAGAGATTTTGCTCATATTCAAGATCAAAGTTCCAATCTGGGTAACGTTTATATATTTCGTGTACAGTGAAGTCTTCTGGATATTTTTTCATTTCCTCTAACCAACGTTTATTCACTCGTGATTCTTCAATATTTGGATGCGCAATGACTACAAGTGTTTTCATAAATATTTCCCCTTTCAAAAAAGTAATGCTACATGATATCAATAACATCTCATATTTTGATCATATTGATATTATGTAGTATATATATTAATCTTTAAAGTACGCACTTAAAAGTGCTATAGGTACTTTTAAGTTCTATAGATACTTTTAAGTGCCTATAGAAGGGGAAAGGAAGTACTTATTCATTTTTTCGCAAGCTTTAGATTTAGAACTATTGTAGCTCTAGTATAAGTTAAAAAGTTAGTGAAGAAATTAAGGGTTCTTTTTCTGACAAGTAAAGGGGGATAATTTTATGAAAAAATACAATTTTCCTATAGAGGCAACTCTTGATGTTGTAGGTGGTAAATGGAAAGTAGTATTATTATGTATTTTATTAAATGGAAAAAAGAGGACTAGTGAGATTAAACGTGCGATGCCTAGTATTACACAAAAGATGCTTACCCAACAATTAAGGGAATTAGAAGCAGATGGGATCATTAATCGTACGGTTTATAATCAAGTACCTCCTAAAGTAGAATACTCTTTAAGTGAGTATGGAAAATCTTTAACGCCTGTACTTGATTGTATGTGTGAATGGGGTAAGAATCATATACAGAAACAATTAGAAGAGACAGATAACGGTATCAAATGTAACCACTAAATAAGATTGGATACTTTACTGTTTGATAAGGCTGAGCGCTTTTTTTCAGTTCGAAGCACCTGTTTTACACGAAGAGGCGTGCATGATAGGCTAGATAACCTGCAAATCGCGGCTTTCAGGGGAACATCTTGTATACAGAGGCTCCATGTCAAGTGATTACATTTGCTTTATCCCGCATTAACGGGCAGTAAGACCCCCACCTCAAGATTCAGAGAGAAACGAGGAAGATAGGTGGGGGATAACTGCCTGTAAAAGCCCGATTGGTTCAACTAACCATCAGTGGGAGATGAAAAAACTCTCCACTGATGGAAGTTTCACTTTATTCGCTGTCATAAATACCTGGACATAAGGAAATATTAAACATACTGTATACACAACATAAAATGAGGGATAGTGTGAAAAGAAAACTATTGATTAGCATGTTTCTGCTTATCATTTTATATACATATACTTATGCTTATATGACAAGAGAAAAAGAACACCCCTTGACACAAGTTAAAAAACTTTCTGGAAAGGGGTGTATCATATTAAATTACCATCGAATTCGTCCCGGTAATGCCATCATCAAATATCTTGCGAAAGTAAGTGGAAACT
The DNA here is from genome assembly GCF_900116295.1 of Bacillus sp. 103mf. Lineage (GTDB taxonomy): Bacteria > Bacillota > Bacilli > Bacillales > Bacillaceae_G > Bacillus_A > Bacillus_A bruguierae. The sequence continues at coordinate 64,571 of NZ_FPAF01000001.1, read as the reverse complement.
CAGAATTAACAACGTATTCTGTTTTTAAAGATGATTTTATGAAGCAAATTGCATTTTTACAAAAACATCAATTTCAATTTATCACACCAAAAGAATTATATGATTACATAAATCAACAAAAAAAAATGCCTCCCAAATGTGCGATGATTACATTTGATGACATTGATCAGAGCGTTTATCGTTATGCGTATCCCTTTTTAAAAAAACAACAAATCCCTTTTACAATTTTCATTATTACAGGAGAAGTAGGAAATCCAAATTTTAATGGATTAACCATGATTAACTGGGATCAAATTTTTGAAATGACACGATCAAATCTAGTAACAGTGGGGACACATACTCATCAGTTACATTACATTGAAAAAGATGAGAAACCACCTTTTTTAAAAAGTGAAAATATATCTAAATTTATTACAGATTCCAAACGAGCAAAACAAGTTTTTTATGATCATTTCGGGTATGAACCTAAATATTTTGCATATCCATATGGATATGGGACACCACAGACAGATAACATATTATTATCTGAGAAATATGATTTACTATTCACTCTATCACCAGGAATCGTTAATCAACATAGTTTACCTTTTTTTATTCAAAGAGTATTAATTGATGATGTTTCTTGGAAAGCGATACAAAATTGGGTCCATACAACTTCATGAAACATGCAGTATATGTTAGGCATCCAATGGGTATTCTATTTCTATATATGTTTCCGTTTGGAAATATATATTCTCTTCTTTCGTCAAATTGAAAAAACGAGATGTCATATATGCATGTTGTTCCATATTCCAAACCTGTCTTTTTGTTTTTGATTGAAAATTATAAGACCTATACGTATTCCACAGAAATATGAAAAAAAATGAGAGAATACCCCATGCCAAAATAATAAACATCATTATTCGAATATGTGATGGGTTTGTATTCAATAAAAATAATAGGAATTCCGTATACTCCATATTCCATTTGAGACAAATCATGATAATAAAAATACCAAACATTATAATATACAACCATAAAGAGAAGGATATGCTATATTGTAAAAATTTCATTTTCGTTAAATTCAAATCATATACAATTATTTCGTTTGTTGTAGACCTCTGTCTGGACTTTCCCATACTGCAAATTTTCCTTTCTGCTTTGTTAAAACTTTCATAATAGCCATTAAAATCACAAAAACATTAATATACCAATAACATATGGGATACCAAGCAGCCCATAAATATTCTCTTATTAAATTCACATCATATTTTTTATCTATCATGATCGCAATGAAAAATTGAAACACGCATATCATCGATAATATCCCTGATGATACTGTAAATAATTTCAAAAAATCAAATGTAAAAGAAATATTTATGAAAAGAGTGACACTCATGAGAAACCATACGATTGACCATACAATACTTACAAGTTGTTCTATATAAATGATATATAAACTTTTATATTTCCAATTTAAAAAGATATCCCTATGTTTGATTAAAACTTCTAAACCGCCTTGTGCCCATCGAACTCTTTGTTTCCACAATCCATATAGGGTTTCAGGAACTAACATCCAACAAATAGCGCGGGGTTCATATTTAATTTGCCAACCTTTTTTCTGTAATTTCCATGTCACCGCAATATCTTCCGTTAAAATATCTCGATCCCATAATTGACAATCTAATAATGCTTGTTTTCGAAAAGCAACAACGACACCCGAAACTGTCATTATACTTCCATATATACTTTGTGTTCTTTTAATCATGCCTACTATACTTGAAAATTCAGATATTTGGATTTTACTTAATAAGTTATTCCGATTTCTAACTCTTGGATTTCCAGTTACTGCACCTATATTGTTTCCTTGATTAGCAGTTGAAAAATGTGGAATCATATATTGTAACGCATGTACATCTAATATCGCATCTGCATCTATACAAACTAAAAAATCTCCTTTAGAAGCTAATAATCCGGCATGTAATGCATTGGCTTTTCCGAAATTTTTTTTCACATTGATACAGCGCAAATTCGGATATTTATCAATGAGTTGTTTCACAATAGAAACGGTTTGATCTGTACTTCCATCATTTATCACAATAACTTCATAATGGGGATATTTTTGTTTCATTACATAATCTATCGTTTCTCGAATTGTATGTTCTTCATTGTAACAAGGTATTAAAATTGAAACAAATGGTGTTTCATCTCGAGATAGTATTTGCTTAGATTCTATACAAATATAAAATATAATAGCACCCATCATCCAAATAATAGACATACAAATTGGATACCATATTACAAATTCAGATAGAAAAGACATCATATTATATACACCTCTACAGGTTTATTTCCAAAGAAATGTTATTTTCTCCTATACTAGCATAAATGATTTTCTAACCAATCACTATTGTTAAATAATACTAATTCCCAAACTACTTCCGCTCCTTTCCTTCCTTTTTCTACCACTAACTTTACTGCATATAGTTTAAACTCGTTATCGTATGTTTTTGCCATTATGGACATCTCGTTCTTTTTAGTAAGTTTATCCCGCTACTTTAGGGCAGTAAGACCCCGATTGGGTGGGCTTTCCATCAGTGGGGGATGAAGAAAACCCCCACTGATGGAAGTTTCACTTTATTATGCTAAAAACCTCAGTTTGTCGTGTCCACTTTTTAGACTAGCATTATATATCTACATCCCTAATGAATTCATTCAATAGAATGTTTAAACCTCATGCAATAAGCACAGAATAATTGAGAAGTTATTTATGACTATCATGAAAGGGTGTTAAATTTGCATACAAAACGTTGTTCGCATAAAAATTGCCAATGTTTTATTGTACCTAACTATATTTTGGAGAATTTAGCTCAAAACGAAGTAGAAGCCGCACGAATCAGTTTAGCAAAAAGTCACCACATTCGAAAACGCAGAATCTTGAAGGAATATGATATTAATGGTGTTGTTGCTTTAACTGATGCAGGAGCAGGACCACGAGGTGAATCTGCTCGCCATGTATACGATTGTAAAGGAGGGACAGAACTTCGGGTTAATGAGGTTAGGAAAGAAGGAGACCGATCAGGTGGAGATACTGTGGTTAACCATGCGTATGATTATGCTGGAATTGTGCGTGACTATTTCAAGAATGTGTTCCACCGTAATTCTATTGACGACAACGGTTTGGATCTCATTCTGAACGTTCACTATGGGCATAATTTCCAAAATGCCTATTGGGACGGTGATGAAATGGTGTTTGGTGATGGCGATGGAATTATTTTTACCAGTTTTGCAAATTCACTCGATGTCATTGGGCACGAACTTACACATGGCATTACTCAGTTCACTAACGGGTTAGAGTATGAAGGCCAGTCTGGAGCTTTGAATGAACATATTTCGGATGTATTTGGTATTGCAATTAAACAAGCGTATTTAAAGCAAACAGCACAAGATGCAGACTGGCTAATTGGTGCTGATATAATGGGGCCAACACTAAAAGGACAAGCCCTTCGTTCAATGAAAGCACCTGGTACTGCATTTGACAACAAACTAATGGGTAAGGATATGCAACCTGATCATATGAAAAACTATTATCAAGGAGATCGTGATCACCACGGTGTCCATATTAATAGTGGCATACCAAATAAGGTGTTTTATCTTGTATCCATGGAAATTGGAACAGATAAAGCAGCCTTGATATGGTATACTGCAATTCAAAGCTTATTTGCAACTGCAAATTTCAATCAATTTGTACAAATTGTTATCAAAGCAGCACAAAAACTTGTTGATAGTGGAGAAGTTCCTAAAACAGCAGCCAAATCTGTAGAATCTGCTTTTAAAACTGTTGGACTCCCTTATTAATGGGGTTGTTTATCATGAATTGGAGGCTCAATAATTAACATGTACATCCAATTTAGCTGTATAGGAGGAATTGCTAACTTTGACCTAACCTTTCAGACAGATACGGGTGAATTACCAAAGGAAAAAGCTGAAAAATTACTAGATTTAATTAAGCAATCTAATCTTTTCAACCTCAGATTAAGTGAAGGGGAGATTGCTACTATCCAAGGAGCGGATGCTTTTTCTTACGAGCTTAGGATAGAAGATGGTGAAAAGAAAAAGTCCTTCTCATTTACGGATGTAACAGCTCCACAGGAAGTGCGCCCTTTATTAGATTACTTACGTAATCTTGCTGTTGCAGAAAAAATGAAGGAATAACAAAAATAAATAATATTTAAAGTGCTAGTATATTCTAAAGCGATGACCTTGCTTCACTATATTATTTGAGTACTTTTGTTGTCTAAAAAAGCATACCTCCAGGTATATAGCTATCAAGTTTAGAGAAATGAGTCCGATGCGGAGGCATCGGACTCATTTTTTGTTTTGGGGTTTAATCTGTTTTCTTAGGTTAATGGGTGTGGGTTATAATTACATTTCTAGAAAATTGTACATTTAAGCGCGATTTGGACCCAAATTAACTCTTCTATTGTACGCTAAGAGATATTTGTACAGAAATCTTTACTTATAAATAAAGGATAAAACTTAACAAATTCAACGTTTTCTAGCTATATTCACGTTTATAAAGTGTGTAAATAGCTTAATGTTCAATTAATCGTTGGTTTTTATCTTTTTGAACATGGATATATCCTTTGGAAATACTGTCACGTTAAGGCTTTGCAGTCCTTAGCGTGCAATTCAGCTATGGAATGAGTTGAGGTACAACGGTGGAATAGTTCAGTGATCATAGCTTTACATACGGACATTAAAACTGCTTTTTTATTCCTTATAAAGGTGGCAATATATAGTAATACTAATAGTAACATTAGTGATACTATGTGACATAAATGTGCCTTCTTACATAATTTGATTTTGCAATCTATAATTTAAAGAGAAGCACAATTTTTATTAAGCGGAGGAAATGAATATGAAAGCAGTTGGTTTATTAGAATATTTGCCTATCGAAAATGAGAACAGTCTAATCGATATTGAATTACCACGTCCGACACCGAAGGGAAAAGATTTACTTGTGAAAATCTATGCTATTTCGGTTAATCCTGTTGATGTAAAAGTTCGAGCACCAAAAGATAAGAAAGAAGAAGCGTACAAAATACTCGGATGGGATGCTAGCGGCGTTGTTGTAGAAGTTGGAGAAGAGTGTACTTTGTTTCAACCAGGTGATGAAGTTTTCTATGCAGGAAGTATTATTAGACCAGGTACATATAGTGAGTATCATCTAGTGGATGAGAGAATTGTTGGAGCGAAACCGAAAAATTTGACTCATGCACAATCAGCTGCTATTCCTTTAACTGCGATTACAGCATGGGAAGGTTTGTTTGAACGCTTAGCAATTGAAGTTAATAATAAGGAAAAGAATGAACTAAAAAATATTTTAATCATTGGGGGTGCAGGTGGTGTAGGTTCTATTGCTATACAATTGGCAAAATGGGCTGGTCTTAACGTTATTACAACTGCCTCTCGAAAGGAAACGAGAGAATGGGTGGAAAGTTTTGGCGCCGATTATGTTATTAATCACCATGAATCATTTAAAGAACAATTATCGCAAATTGAAATAGATGAAGTTGATTATATTTTCTGCTTAAACAATACAGATCAACATTGGAACAGCATGGCGGAAGTAATCAAACCACAAGGAAAGATTTGTTCTATTGTAGAAAATGAGAAGCCATTAGAGTTAGGATTATTAAAAAGTAAAAGTGCTACATTTGTTTGGGAATTCATGTTTACAAAATCTATGTACCAGACTGAAGATATGATTAACCAGCATCTTTTGTTAAATCAAGTTAGTGAGTTGTTGGATCAAAAAGTGATTAAGACGACTTTAAACAAGACGTTATCGCCAATTCATGCGGCTAATATTAGAAAAGCGCATGCGATGATTGAAACAGGAAGTACGATTGGAAAGGTCGTATTAGAAACATTTTAAAAGTATATATGTGAATTTGAAGTAGAGTCACAATGTTTAATAGCAAGAGCCGATCCTAAAAATATGTAGTGTCGGCTTTTTTCGATTAATGTGCAATAATAGTGTGAATATTCATTTTATATAAATTAAGGGCGAAATTCTTTTCATATTTATGATGAAATAAAAGTGAAACTATAAATTCTGAAGGGGTAATTGGTATGAAAATTGCTATAATGGCTGACATTCATGGAAATAAAGATGCCTTACAAGCTGTACTAACAGATATTAATAACCGAGGGATTCAATCTATTTATAATTTAGGGGATAGCTTATATGGTCCTTTATTTCCACTGGAAACCTATGATCTTTTAATGAACCAAAATATTCAAAGTATTAAAGGGAATTGCGATCGAATTTTATTAGAGCCTAATACGTCTAATTTAACGGTTCAATATGTACAGAATTTATTAGAGGATGAGCATAAAACGTGGATTTCTAATTTACCTAATTTCTTACAAACAGATGATTTTTATTTTTGTCATGGAACACCGACAAGTGATGAAATATATTTGTTAGAGGAAATGAACTCTAGTGGATCAGTACTTAAAAAGACAGAAGATATTATGAAATTAGTAAGTGGTATTCCACAAAGGCTTATTTTTTGTGCGCATACACATATACCAAGAGTCATTTATCTTCCAAATGATAAAATAATTATTAATCCAGGAAGTGTTGGGCTACCAGCTTATGAAGATGAATTACCAATCTATCATAAAATGGAATCAGGTTCACCATTTGCTAATTATACAATTGTTACAAAACAAGAAAATGATTGGATGATAGAGCAATTACATATTCCTTATAATCGAGATGGAGCAATTAACAAAAGTGAAATAAACGGTCGCTTAGATTGGGCTAGAGCAGTGAAAACAGGAAGAATTTAAACTTTTATAAACTGAGAAGTATGATGATAATAACCTTTAGCCATAATTACGACTAAAGATTTGTTTAGTATAAAAAATGAAACAAATATAAAATTACAAGGAGACAATTTTATGGGAAATAATAAAAATGTAATACTCGCTTTGATTGTTTTTGCTTTAGGTTTAGCATTTTTTGTTGGTGGCATGGTTCATTCATTATGGGGATTATTTTGAATACTTAAATGCTTACATTGTCGGTTTGAAACAAAGATGCATCGTTTTAAAGAAAGTCGTATCGTTTATAAAAAAGATGAACTGAAATAACTTATCTGAGTGGCGAAGGGATTTCAGTTCATCTTTTTTATATCAAAGGAGGGAATCGTATGTATATTTTGATTGGGATTGGAATTTTAATTGTCGTTCTTATCTTTTTATTAGCAGAAAAAATTACTCCAAATTCAGCGATGACGGTAAGTTTTCAAGGGAAACAATTTAAAAAGTTTCTTTTAGGATTAACAGCAATTGGTGTTCTTTGTACTGCTTACGGTATATATCATAAAATGACATATAAACTTCCCTATATGGATATTACGGTAAGTAATGATAAATATACTGTCTTTGGAAACATTGGGGAGTTAGGTTATTATTCCGATGAATTGATTAAAAAAGGAAAAGAAACGCACATGTATATAACACTTTGGGAAGAGATTCGTCAAACGGATGCTCGAATGATTATCGCTTATCCATCTGGAAAAGTGGAAGTTTGGGAGCCGCAAATGTCTTTGCTTACGGATACAATGAAACAAAATGTGAATAAGCAGTTTAAAATTAAAGAAATTTATGAGATGTCTTCTTACACGTTTAAAGAATCGGGAAATGTAAAAGTAACCTTAAAAAATGGAGTGGATACAATTGGGAGCATGTTAGTGAAAGTGCAAGAATGATTTTTGAAGTGTGTACATTTTGCTTTTTATACAAAAGGATTCACTAGACTTTTTGTCGAATTTACAGGGAATAGGTGAATTTATAGGATTACTAATAAAGTGTAGATAAGAAAGAAGGGATTCGTAGTGAATTATGTAGTTATAAAAAGTCATAGGACGAATTATCCGAATCCTATTAGCTTAGTTCAGGGACAGTCATTTATTATTGGGGAAAAATATAAAGGGCCGGAGCATTGGGATAATTGGTACTTTTGTACAACAGTAGATAAAAACAGTTCAGGTTGGGTTCCAGCGCAACTTATCCAATGGAAAGGAACAGAAGGTATTGCGAAGGAAGATTATACTGCAAAAGAGTTGAATGTTGATGAAGGTGAACAGCTAGTGGGGTTAAAAGAACTTAACGGATGGATTTGGTGTCAAAGAGTTCTTATTCTTGAAGAAGGATGGGTACCAAAAGAAAATGTGAAGCTTACCATATAAATATATTTTAATTTTCCGACATATAAGTCGCTGCTATGTAGAATACAGCATGACCTGCACTTGCTTGCTCCCTTTGTTTAAACCTCGCATGTGGAAGGAAAAGGCCCTGGCCGCTTCTATGCACGACCAGATGCTCTCGTCCTCTCCTAAAAAGAAAGGGGTTTTTCTGTTTGTATTTATATAGTAGGAAAGTATATAACTTCAAATAAACGCAAAAATTTTGATAGAAGGGGAAAATATATGATTAAAGCTATTATTTTCGATTTAGATGGAACGCTATTAGACAGAGATCATTCTCTTAAACTCTTTATTAGAGACCAATATAAAAGGTATATCAATGAATTTAAGCATATACCCGAAGAGCAATATGTAACTAGGTTCATTGAATTAGATAATAAGGGTTATGTTTGGAAGGATAAAGTATATGAGCAATTGCTTAGAGAATATGCTATTTCCAATTTAACTTGGGGGCAATTATTAGAGGATTATATAAACAACTTTCAACATCACTGTACACCTTTTCCTCATATGGAATACGTTTTACAAGAGCTTAAAAATAGCGGGCTATTATTAGGCATGATTACAAATGGATTTACTGAATTTCAATTACTGAATATTCGTGCTCTTGGGATTGAGAAGTATATGGATACTATATTAGTGTCCGAGCAAGAGGGGATAAAAAAGCCAGAAGCTGAAATCTTCTTAAGAGCTTTAGAAAGATTAGGTGTTAGTCCTGAAGAAAGTGTATACATAGGCGATCATCCAGAGAATGATGTAATAGGAGCTAGGAATGTGGGGATGCATGCAATATGGAAGAAGGATACATTTTGGGGACAGCCTTTTATGGATGAACATGTTATTGAGGATTTAGAAGAATTGTTGGATGTAGTGAATATAGTTCAAAAAGTTTAAGTGCAGAAGAGGTTGCTAAATTCATTCAAGAAAAGTTTCAATTATAAATTAGTATTGCTAATGTACTACATACAAGGGGTGTTTTATGTTGTATATAAGAGAGGCAACAGAAAGTGATGCAGCGGAAATTTTATGTATTCGAAAGAGCATTATTTCTCAAAATGAGTTTTTTATTCCTACAAACGAAGAATTTCATGTTGATGTTGAAACGCAGAGAGAGAAAACAATTACAAATAGTCAGCAGGGCGGTGTAACATTTGTTGCAGAAGACGGTGAACGGATTGTTGGGTTTTTAGTGTTTACAAGAAACTCAATGAAGCGCTTAAATCATACTGGCTTATTTGGAATGGGGATTTTAGAAGACTATCGTAATCAAGGTGTAGGAACAAAATTGCTTTTACAATTAATAGACTGGTCAAAAACACAAGAAGGCATAGAAAAAATTTGTTTAGGTGTTTTCTCAACAAACGAAAGAGCGATAAAAGTATATGAAAAAATCGGTTTTAAAGAAGAAGGTCGGGAGAGAGGACAGATTAAATTTGAGGATGGACGGTATGCAGATAATGTTCTGATGGCATTGCATATACAGCAATAACTCAAAGATATAATTTTGAAATATATGATTTTATGTATTATTTACGATTCAGACAGCTATGATTCTAAAGTTTGTTGTTTCATTAAAAAATATTTCAGACTGAGCATCTTTAATCTAATTAGATTTCTTTATTCTTATTTGTTTAATTTAATGAAATAAATGAGTAGACGAGATAGTAGGAATAATTATAAATGGAGAGTGACTATTTTGATTCAAAGAAGATTGCTCGAAATAGAACAAATGGTAATCGGAGAAGGTTTACAGACGAAGTATCATAGTCATCTTATTGCAGGTGTTTCTATTAATTCAAAAGTGATAAGCCCTGGCAATTTATTTATCCCAATTGTTAGGTTAAAGAACGGTCATGATTATGTGGAAGAGGCTATACAGCAAGGTGCTGTTGCTTCTCTGTGGGAGAAATCTCAGCCAAACCCGCCTAAAGGTATTCCATTAATTTTTGTAGATGATACGTTGATAGCTTTGCAACACTTAGCACGTTCTTACAGAAATCAACTGTCTGTCAATGTAATTGGTGTTACAGGAAGTAACGGAAAGACAACAACAAAAGATTTAATTAACTCTGTACTCAGCACAACTTACAAGGTTCATAAAACAAAAGGAAATTTGAATAGTCAAATTGGTTTACCGTTAACAATCCTAGAGATTGAAGAGGATTGCGAAATAGCAGTATTAGAAATGGGGATGAGTGAACACGGGCAAATTCAACGTTTATCAGAAATTGCTGAGCCAAATGTAGCTGTCATCACAATGATTGGACAATCGCACATATTAACATTGGGTTCAAGGGAAGCAATAGCAGATGCAAAGCTAGAAATAGTAATGAACTTAAAGGAACAAAGTTTACTTATTTACAATGGGGATGAACCTCTCTTAAATGAAAAAGTTCAAACATTGCCTAACACTAATCAAATTAAATGTATCAAATTTGGTGAATCTTCTTTAAATGATGCATATCCTGTGTCCATTAAAGAACATTCAGAAGGGATCGATTTTACATTAAACGATGAATCAACTTATTTTATACCTCTCCATGGAAAACATAATGTTTACAACGCTATAATTGCTATAAAAGTTGGTCAACACTTCAATTTAAATCAACAGAGAATGAAGCAAGGATTAAAACAAGTAGAAATAACAGAAATGCGATTTGAAATGTTAAAAGCAAAATCAGGAATTACGATTATTAATGATGCGTGGAATGCTAGTCCTTCTTCCGTTAAAGCAGCAATCGAAACATTTGAACAACTCGTAGGATACAAACAGAAAATTATTGTGTTAGGCGACATGTTGGAGTTAGGGCAAGAAGAAGAAAAGTATCACCGGAACATTGGTCAAATATTAAATCCAAATATAATAGATTACATTTTCACAATTGGAGAACGTGCCAAAATGATTGCACAAGAAGCAAAACTTAAATATAAAAAAGGTAAAGTGAAAGCATTTCTTACAAAAGACGAAGCTATTATAGAAATTCTGTCTGTATGTAATCCAGGTGATGTAGTCTTGGTAAAAGGTTCGAGAGGAATGGCATTAGAAGAAGTAGTCCAAAAATTAATATAACCATACAAGGTAATCATTTAACTCCACTGGCACAAGTTAGGAGAACAAAAAGTGTTTTCACATAAGGAAACACTTTTTCAGTCTACAACAATTTTTTAATAGTTTAATATTGAATATAAAATTACAAGAAAATGAAGGGGATCTGTTTTGAGTCAAAATAAACGGATACAAACGGAAAAAGGTTTATCAATTATACAGAAAATAAAAAAATGGGCTAGGGATTTAAAGAAACAACTTCTTGTGCTGTATTTAGCATATCGAGATGAAAGGGTCCCTTGGTATGCTAAGTTATTTACAATGCTTGTTGTTACTTATGCTTTCAGTCCTATTGACCTAATTCCAGATTTCATTCCAATCTTAGGGTATCTTGACGATCTTATTCTTGTTCCTTTAGGTGTTTACTTGGCGTTAAAGCTTATCCCTAAAGAAGTATTAGAGGATTGTAAAAGGGAAATGGAAAAGAAATTGCTTATAAATAAACCTAAGAATTGGATAACAGCATTTTTTATCATTTGTATTTGGCTAATTGTTTTTATATGGATTGGAAAACTTGCTTTATCATATATGAGTCATTAACGGGTTATGTTCACTTTAAAAATGGTGGGAATTAAAAATACCATTTAATGTGTAATTCCGTGTATGAAAGATGTCATTCATTAATGTGTATGACATTGTTTTAGAAATAAGTATTCGTATGTACTGAAAAGTGGTATTTGATTGAGCTGAACTAGAAAACATCTATTTTCTCTTATTGTGAGGGGTGTATGTAATCTTAATTTTTTCTATTATATACTTTCTTTTCTATAGAGAATATTTCCATCTTTCTCCGTATAAGCTAAAATAAAGTAAAACTTTCATTTTTGAGAATCTAGGAGACAAAGATAAAACATAAGGAATGGTGTATATGTGGCGGAAAATAGCAATTGTTGTTGTGTTATTAGGTTTAGCTGGTTATGCAATATATGAGCAGTTTGGGAAAGAGAAAGTAGAAGTAGCAGATAATCAAAAGCAAAGTACAGAGGATGAAAAAGAAGTAATTGCGCAAAATGGCATTGAAATTGGAAAAATAGCACCTGATTTTGAATTGTCCAAGCTTGACGGTACTAAGGTAAAGCTCTCTGATTTAAAGGGTAAGAAGGTTATTGTGAACTTTTGGGCAACATGGTGCGGTCCATGTCAGCAAGAAATGCCAGATATGCAGGAGTTTTATAGTAAATATCAGAAGGATGTAGAAATATTAGCGGTAAATTATACAGTGTCAGAGGGAACTGAAGGGAAAGAGAAGGTTCGAAAATTTGCAGAAGCGAAAGGGATTACCTTCCCGGTTCTTCTTGATACAGATATAAAGGTAACAACTACTTATAAAGTTATTACAATTCCAACGTCATATTTTGTTGATACAAAAGGTGTTATCCAGGATAAATTTATTGGACCGATGACGGTGAAGGAAATGGAGAAAAGAGTTGCGAATTTAAAGTAAAAGATGAGAGTAGGAATGGGATGTGTACCATTCCTATTTTCTATTTAAAAGCTATATATAAGGGAGTTAAAAAATGACATAAAAGCTCCTTTCTTTTTAGATGGGCGAGAGCATCTGGCTGTGTATAGAAGCGGTCAGGGCCTTTTTCTACCACACGCAAGGTTTAAAACAAAAGGAGTAAGTCAGTAGCGGTCATATTGTATTCTGCATAGCAGCGACTTAGATGGAGAAAAATATATAATTGAGTTTCTTATATTAAGTTATAATATAAATAAAAAGCTGAGGAGAAGGTTATGGAAACATTTACAGGAGATTATGTTGTAATTGATTTTGAAACAACTGGGTTCAATCCTTATCAAGATAGCATTATTCAAATGGCTGCGATTCGATATCGAAATCATATATGTACAGATCAATTTGTTTCGTATGTGAACCCAGAGAAAATGATTCCAAGTCGCATTACGATGTTGACGGGGATTCGAAATTTTGATGTTGCAGCTGCGCCGACAATTGATATTGTATTACCAGAGTTCGTTTCATTTCTTAGAGAAGACACAATTATTGCTCATAATGCTTCTTTTGATATGAGATTTTTAAAGAGTAATATGGAACGATTAAGACTTGGTACACCGAAAAATGTCGTGCTTGATACACTTAGTTTAGCAAAACGATATATAAAACATACACCAAACCATAAATTGGAAACTCTCAAGCGATTGTTACAAATTGAGGTAGCCTCTCATAATGCATTAGATGACTGTTTCACTTGTGCAGCTGTATATCAAAAGTGTGTAGAGATAAAGGTTGGAGAAGAAAAAAAGAAAGGTATAACAAAGGAAGAAGAAAGAGCATATGAGATTGTAAAAGAAATATTGGAAAAGCATAATAAAGATACAACAGCCATTCGTTCCGCCAGTGTTGGGAATTATTTGGACATTAAAGCAATGCATTCATTTGTAAGAATTAAGCTAAAGGGCAGAAAAAAATATGTATTAACAAATAAAGGACAAGATGAAATAGCAACATTGTATCCGAACGTTATATGTGAAGCTGCTACGAAAAGTGAATGGGGTCTTACAAGAATGAGGATTGATGGACCTGAAGATATAGTTGCTTTTGAAGGTATGATTCTTGAAGCGTATGAGGAAGTAAATCAAATATTGCAGCATTCTTAAAGTGAAGTTAGTTGAATTGTATGTCCGGAAAATAAAATTTTCTCACAAATCTGATTAGAGTGTTTTTTTGCTGTTCATACTAGTAATACGAAAGAGAGGGTGAACAGTATGAGAAGAACTCGGCGAAAATCGTTTGAAGAGCTTGTGAAAGAAAATAAACGGCAACTACTTAATGATCGGGATGCGATTGAACGGATTGAAGAAAAATTAGAAAAACGATATGAAATACGTATTTTTAAACAGGCTGAATAATTCTTGCAACTAGAATGATACTAGTTGTAAGGAGGCGATATGATGGGTAATCCAAAGAAAAAACCACAAGATTTTGCACCAAATCAGATTGGGATGCAATCAAGAACAGCAGGCGGTAATAAAGGAAAGCAAATGCAAGATAAATCAGGGAAACAACCGATTGTTGATAACGGTTAGAAAGAGGGAGAATGGAATCATTCTCCTTCTTTTTTTACATACATAATTACATGCGTTTTTTACAAACTAATGTCGTATGTATTTTTAATAAAGGAGGAAGACAGGATGCCCGAACAATATAAAGCAAATCCGGATGATCGTAGTGATAACGTTGAGAAATTGCAAGAGGCGGTATATAACACAATTGAAAATATGAACGAAGCAAGGGAAGCTGCGGAGTTTTCAAATGAGAAAGACCGTGCTGCAATTGAAGCGAAAAATGAGCGCCGTATGGAAAGTATCGAAGGAATGCGAAAAGAGATTAAAGAGGAAGCTGCATATCGCAATCAGTAAGAGAAGGCTGACAATTGTCAGCCTTTTTTTGTAATAGAAAAGTTTTCAGTAAGGAGACGCCAATTTTGCGGGAAAGGTAAGCCGATTTTCCAATAACTGATACCGCGAATTCCTTGTTCCTTTATTAAATTAAACTTACTTTGAACAGACCTAGCATCTTCAAACCATACTTCATGTTTTACTCCATTTGCATCGTAATAATTGAAATGAGGAGCTTGAGAAGTGAAATCGTATTGAATTGGGACATTGTGTTTTCGGGCAAGCGCAACGGCAGCAATAGAACTAACTGCTTTTGCAGGAGGATTCCCTTGTTTAAACGGAACAATCCAATCAAATCCGTATAAGTTTTGCCCCATCATAATTTTCCGCGGCGGCATTTGTGATTTTGCATATTGAATGACTTGTTTTACAGGACCAATTGGAGATACTGCAAGAGGCGGTCCACCTTGCCATCCCCAGTCGTATGTCATAATGACAACGAAATCAACAATTTCACCTTGTGCTTTATAATCATGAGCTGCAGCTGGACCTTTTTGAGTTGAACTTGTTTTTGGAACGACAGTTGTACTAAGTGTATATCCTTTTGGTAGACGTGTTTTTACTTTGCGTAAAAATTGATTATATGCTTCGCGGTCTGCCGGTGCAAAGTTCTCGAAATCGAAGTGGACATCACGCATTCCGTATTTTTGAGCGGTTTGTAAAATGTTTGTAATAAACGTATTTTGAATGGTTTCATTGCGTAAAATAATGCTTGCTAATTCAGAGCTAAAACTTCCATTTTCAAGATTTGTAATAACAAGCATTGGAATCGTCTGCCCTTGTTTTGCAATTGAGACGATTTCAGATGTTTGGGTAGGTTCTTTCAGTGTTCCATCACGTTTTGCTTCAAAGCTAAAGTAGGCCAAATAGGTTAAATATGAATTGATCGCTTTGGTGGAAGCAATTAAGCTTTCTTTAATTGGAATTGTAGATGGTTGTAAATAGGCAATGGATTCAATAATTTTTTTTGTTCCTTTTGGTACATATAGTTGCTGTCCGACTTGGAGTGCGGATTTTAATGATAAATGATTTACTTTTGCTAGGCTGGCAAGAGGTACGTTGTAGGTTAAGGCTATTTTATATAAGCTATCGCCAGGTTGTACATAGTAGGTATTTCCCTGTGTATTCACAATTAATGCTTGCCCGACGACGAGTGTTTCAGCTGGATTTAACCCATTGTCTTTCACAATTGTTTCAGCTGTTGTTCCGTACTGCTTAGCTAATTTATACACGTTATCGCCGCTTCGTACAGTTATGATTTGTAGCATATGCTCACTCCTTTAAGGAAAAAGATCCGCCGCTTCTATTTTATTTTCAGATTCTCTGTATTATGATTAAAGGTGTAGAAAGAAATGCAAGCGAGAAGGAGTTAAAATGATGTTTATAGCAGAACAGGAGATTGAGATCCGTTATGCAGAGACAGATCAAATGGGTGTCGTGTACCACGCAAATTATTTAGTATGGTTAGAACTTGGCCGTACGAAATTAATTCAAGATTTAGGGTTTTCGTATGTTGAAATGGAGAATGATGGGATTATATCTCCTGTACTTGATTTGCAAATTACATACCGAAAAGCAATGCGTTACGGAGAAAAGGCTATTGTGAAAACATGGGTGGAGTCTGTGAGCCCACTACGTGTTGTATATGGCTATGAAATTTATAATGGAAACGGTGAGCGTTGTATTACAGCATTTACAACAAATATTTGTGCCAAAAAAGAGGGCTTTCGTCCGGTGTCATTTAAAAAATTGTACCCAGAATGGTATGAGGCATACGAGAAAATTAAAAAGCAATAAAAAACGTGGCGTAGGCCACGTTTTTTATTTTACATAATGAAATTGCGGGAACTCGTCATCAGCGTTAAATGTAACAGACAAATCATGCCCATCAAAGAACCATTCATCATCGCCTTCAATAAAGAAAGTAATACCATCTTCTTGAAATTGTACAACAGGAGTAGCTGGATCATCTTTACGAATTCCTAATGAAAGACCTTTTTGAACAGTACTACATCCACCATATTGTACGAAAAAGCGAAGAGTATCGCCTGTTTGTAAACCAAGCTCGTTTTTATACCAGTTTAGTGCTTCTTTTGATACTGAAATGTTCATTTAGTATTCCTCCAACATAATCGCTTTTTCTTTTAGTATAAAAAATAACGCAAAAAGACGCCATTTATATGCTTTGCGTTTCCTTTTTGCGTTATGTGGGTCACAATCTTATTTTTGTTTTTTTGTTAATTTTGCTTTTGGTTCTGTTTTATTTATAATTCGTCCAATATTTGCACGGTGTCTATAAATAACCATACCAGCTAATAAACACATGGCAACAATGAAGATTTTATCCCCGTTTATAATTGATGCAATAACAGCGGCGATAGCTGTTATCATAGAAGAAAGTGAAACGTATCTCGTTGTAAATAGTAGGGTGAAAAAGACCACAGCTAATATTAAAAAGGTAAGTGGTGCGTAGCATAATAGTACACCAGCAGAAGTAGCAACTGCTTTTCCGCCGCGGAACTTCGCGAAGATTGGGTATACATGCCCTAGTACCGCAGCTAATCCAAACCATAAGGGATGGATATTTAATCCGAAAATGATCGGTAGCGCTGTAGCCAATGTCCCTTTTAAAATATCAGCAATTGTAACAATAAAACCTGCTTTTTTCCCTAGCGTACGAAATGTATTCGTTCCTCCTAAATTTCCGCTGCCGTGTTCCCGAATATCGATTCCATAACCAATTTTTCCAACAACAAGTGCAGATGGAATCGAGCCAAGTAAATAGGCAACGATAAATAAAAGATATGTAAGCATAAGTTCAGTCTCCTTTATTCAAATGTGTTGATAAAGGGTAAAAAGAGTTTTTCCCGTATATTGTACCACACATTTGTAAAGATCACATTTATTTTTTGTAAGATGAAATTTCGATTTGGAAATATGAGAAAAAAGATTCAATAGATCTTAAAAAAACTTTCACAAGAATGTTACATTTATCACAGATTTACTCTTACTATATGTTGTATCATTTTGATGGTAAATGAACTAGATGTTGTTGGGGGTTAAGGAATGAATCAAGAAATGAAAAAAAACAGTGAATATGATGAGAATCTAAAGGGGATTTTTGCGAAAATTGTTCATGCAAATGAACAAGATTTAATGCAAGAAAATGCGAATGTTGATGGTCGATCTCCAATGGGAATGATGGGGAAATTTGCTTCTGAGAGTGCAAGATATTATGCGATAGAACAATTGCTTTCTGAGCCAGTGAAACAAGCAATTGATCAAAATATTTTATATCCACATGATTTAGACTTTTATGCAACGGGTACAACAACTTGTTCGCAAATTCCGTTAGCGCAGATGCTTCAAAACGGGTTTCATACAGGTCATGGACATATGCGACAGCCGCAAGATATTAAAAGTGCTTTGGCGCTTTCTTCAATTATTTTTCAAGCAAATCAAAATATGCAGCATGGCGGACAATCATTTGCGCTGTTTGACGTGGATTTGGCGCCATATGTGAGAAAAACGTTTGAACGGCATAAAAAGCGTTTAGCAACATATCCATTAACTGCTGAGCAAATGGAAGAGTTTGCGTGGAAAGAAACAGAAAACGATACGTATCAAGCATGTGAGGCGTTTATTCATAATTCGAATAGCATGCATAGCAGAGGTGGGGGGCAAGTTCCGTTTATTTCAATTAATTACGGAACAGATACATCAAAAGAAGGAAGATTACTAATTAAACAATTATTAAGAGCGACTCAAGCTGGATTAGGAAAAGGAGAAACACCAATTTTTCCGATTCAAATTTTTAAGTTAAAAAAGGGAGTCAATTTTGAAGAGAAAGATCCAAATTATGACTTGTTTCAATTGGCAGTAGAAACGACAGCGAAACGATTGTTCCCTAATTTTTCATTTTTAGATGCACCATTTAATGCGGCATATTATGATGGGCGTCCTCAAAGCGAAGTGTGTTACATGGGGTGTCGTACGCGTGTAATGTCTAATATTCATGGGGAAGAAACTGCGATTGGAAGAGGGAATTTATCATTTACATCTATTAACTTAGTGAAATTAGCATGTATTAGTGGATCAAAAGAAGCTTTTTTTGAAGCTTTAAATTATTATGTTGATTTAGGTATTTGTCAATTATTGGAAAGACTTTCCTATCAATCAACGAAAAAATCAAGAGATTTTCAATTTTTATATTCCCAAGGAGTATGGCGCGGCGGTGAAAAACTGCAATCGGAAGATACTGTTGCTGAAATTTTAAAACAAGGTACATTAAGTATAGGTTTTATTGGCCTTGCGGAATGTTTAGTTGCTTTAACAGGAAAACATCATGGAGAAGACGTAGAATCATGGAAGCTTGGTTATGAAATTATCGAATATATGAGAAAGAAAATGGATCAAGCAACAGAGGAACATCAATTGAATTTCTCATTAATTGCAACTCCGGCAGAAGGATTATCTGGGAAATTTGTCAAAAAAGATCGAGCTGAATTTGGAACAGTTACAGGTGTAACAGATCATAATTATTATACAAATTCATTCCATATTCCTGTTTATTATCCTATTCAAGCAATTGATAAAATTCGTTTAGAAGGACCGTTTCACGCGCTTTGTAATGGTGGTCATATTACGTATATTGAATTGGACGGAGCGGCTATTCATAATCAAAAAGCATTACAGCAAATTGTGAAGGCAATGGCCCAGTATGGCGTAGGATATGGATCTATTAATCACCCGGTTGATCGCTGTAAATGTTGCGGTTATCACGGGATAATTAGTAATGAATGTCCAAGCTGTGGGAATGAAAATGAATATGATTTTGAAAGAATTCGCCGCATTACAGGATACCTTGTAGGAGATATGTCAAAGTGGAACAGTGCGAAGCGTAGTGAAGAAAAGGAACGGGTGAAACATTCATGAGAGTAATGAACATCATTCATGATAGTGTGGTAGATGGAGAAGGATTGCGGACAGTCGTATTTTTTGCAGGCTGTCCGCATCGTTGTTTTGGCTGTCATAATCCACAGTCTTGGAATATTGGTAATGGAACTGAGATGACAAAAGAGGAAATAATAAAAGAGATTGAAAAAAATCCCCTTACAGATGTAACATTTTCAGGTGGGGATCCCTTTTTTCAAGCCAGTGAAATAAAAGAGTTAGCAAAAAACGTGAAAGATTTACAAAAAAATTTATGGATTTACACAGGTTATACGTTTGAAGAGATACAGAATTCACAAAATAATGATATGATAGAGTTGTTGCACTATGCTGATGTGCTAGTAGATGGAAGGTTTGAGCTAGAGATGCGAGATCTCACCCTGCCGTTTCGTGGGAGCTCGAATCAACGTATTATTCGATTGAAAGAGTAAAAGGACGGGATAGGATTGAATAAAACAGTTTTACTTGTTGAAGATGAAAGAAGATTACGAGAAATTGTTTGTGATTATTTTCGTAATGAAGGCTTTGAAGTGATCGAAGCGGAAGATGGCAAGCAAGCATTAGAACTGTTTGCAGACCACACTGTGGATTTAATTATATTAGATATAATGCTACCAGAAATTGACGGTTGGTCTGTATGTAGACGTGTAAGAAAAGAATCAGCTGTACCAATCATTATGCTGACAGCTCGTTCAGATGAAGATGATACTTTACTTGGTTTTGAATTAGGAGCAGATGAATATGTAACAAAACCGTTTAGTCCGAAGATTTTAGTTGCTCGTGCCAAGACATTGCTAAAACGTGCAGACGGTGCAGTAGGCCAAGCGGAAGAAAACATGCTCTCGCTTGCTGGTATCGATGTGAATCGTTTGTCGCGTACGGTAACGGTAGATGGAGAAGAAGTAATATTAACACATAAAGAATTTGAGCTACTTGTTTATTTGATGGAGAATAAAGGAATTGTATTATCTCGCCAGCATTTATTAGATCAACTTTGGGGATATGATTATTTCGGAGATGATCGTACAGTAGACACACATATTAAAAAACTTCGTAATAAGTTAGGCGATAAGGCAACACATATTAGTACAGTTATCCGTGTAGGATATAAATTCGAAGAGTAAAATATCGGTTCCCATGTAAGCAACTTTATATTCATTGCATGTACAATTTTTTGTATATGTGTCTACAATGAATATGGTAGTATTTTTTTGTTTGGATTTCACGATGAGTTCACAGAAAGGACACACATCGTGTTTATACTAAAAATACGATTTCAGCAGAGAGGGGATAAGGAAATTATGGGATACTATGATCAAACAGAAACGAATGAAACTCGTACGGAAATTGGAAAATCACGCAGTAAAAAAGGATATTTTTTCACAGGGGTTGTTGGTGCTGTGATCGGTGCTGTTACAATCAGCGTTGCAGCTCCATATATGCCTTGGACAAATAACAGTGTCGTTTCACAATCTAAAATAGAGGGAACAGCGGTTCCAGTTGTGAATAAAACAAAAGGTGAAACGGACCTTCCTGGTATGATTGAAGGAGCAAAAGAAGTAGTTGTCGGTGTAATTAACTTTCAAAAAAGTGTAGATCCATTTTCTGCTGATCCACAAGGGCAAGAATCTGAGGCTGGATCAGGATCAGGTGTGATTTATAAAAAAGTTGGAAATAAAGCACTGATTGTAACGAATAACCATGTTGTAGATGGTGCGAATAAATTAGAAGTAAAGTTAAGCAATGGAACAAAGGTTGAAGCGAAGTTAGTAGGGAAAGATCCATGGTTAGATCTAGCTGTCGTTGAGATTGATGGAAAAAATATTAATAAAGTTGCAACTTTAGGAAATTCAGATAAAATCCGTGCGGGAGAATCTGCAATTGCGATTGGTAATCCGCTTGGCTTCGATGGAAGTGTAACAGAAGGGATTATCAGTAGTAAAGACCGTGAAATTCCAGTTGATATTAACGGGGACAAACGTCCTGATTGGCAAGCGCAAGTAATTCAAACGGATGCAGCGATTAACCCAGGGAATAGCGGCGGTGCACTATTTAATCAAAATGGTGAAGTAATCGGTATTAACTCTAGTAAAATTGCACAGCAAGAAGTAGAAGGAATTGGCTTTGCAATTCCAATCAATGTGGCAAAACCAGTTATTGATTCCCTTGAAAAATTTGGTGAAGTAAAACGACCTGTAATGGGTGTTGGAGTAAGGGGTCTTGAGGAAATTCCAAGCTATGCATTAAGTCAATTAAAATTACCGAAAGATGTAACAGGTGGGGTTCTGTTAGCACAGGTTGATCCAGCATCACCAGCAGAAAAAGCAGGATTGCAAAAATATGATATTGTTGTTGGCTTTGATGATCAAAAAATAGAAAATGCAGTACAATTCCGTAAATACTTATATGAGAAGAAAAAAGTTGGCGATAAAATCGAAGTAACAGCGTACCGAAATGGTGAGAAAATAAAGAAAACAGTTACATTAGCTGATAATGCTAATAAGAATTAATAAAGAAAGTCTCTTTCATGTTGAAAGAGACTTTCTTTATCGGCTATACTAAATGAACAGGAGGGATTACATATGACAATTGAAAATCCAACTCGTACGGAAATTAGAGAGATTTTAAAAAATAGTAAGACGATTGCAGTTGTCGGATTATCCGATAATCCAGAACGTACTTCTTATATGGTGTCAAAAGCGATGCAAGATGCAGGATACCGGATTATTCCTGTTAACCCAACGGTAGATACTGTATTGGGAGAAAAGGCGGTTAAATCGCTAACGGAAATAAAAGAACGTGTTGATATCGTCAATGTATTTCGTCGTTCTGAATTTTTAATGGATGTTGCAAAAGAGTTTGTGCAGATTGAAGCGCGCACATTTTGGGCACAATTAGATTTACAAGACGAAGAAACATATTATTTTTTGAAAGAAAAAGGCTATACTGTCATTATGGATCGCTGCATTAAAGTTGAACATGCAATGACAAGATAAAGTGAAACTTTAATCAGTGGGGGGGCTTTATCCCCCGCTGATTATTAGTTGAACCAATCGGGCTTTTACGGGCAGTTTATCTCCCACCTAACTTTTTTTGCTTTCGCTGAATCTTGAGGTGGGAGTATTACTGCCCACGAATAGCGGGATAAGGTTTATTTGTGAAGTGTATTGAATTCCTATTCATAATAATAGGGAAAAGCAGATGAACGAGGTGTTCATCATGAAGTTTTTTAAAGGTTGTTTGTGGGGATTGCTGCTTGTCACTCCATTTTGGATAATTATCATTTTGTTGATTATAAAATGGTGGAGTATGTAGTTATTTTGGAATACATATCCATGTTTCGTTGACAAACGATTACTTTTCTGAAATAGTAGCGTAGAGGAATCCTTGTGACAAACAAGGATTTTTCTTATGAAAATAGTATATAAAAGACATAACGTGACTTGCCAAAAGTAAGGGAAAGGCGTTATTCTATAATAAAGAACATATGTTCTGATTTTTAGATAGGAAGGGGCAAGGAGTTTGGCTAAGCGTCAGTTTCAATATGATGAAGATGCAATTCAAGTGCTAGAGGGGCTTGAAGCCGTTCGGAAACGCCCGGGTATGTATATCGGGAGTACGGATAGCCGTGGATTACATCATTTAGTATATGAGATCGTAGATAATTCCGTTGATGAAGCATTAGCGGGATTTGGCGATGAAATTAAAGTGATCATACATAAAGATAATAGTATAAGTGTAGTAGATAAAGGGCGCGGTATGCCGACAGGAATGCATAAGCTTGGAAAACCAACACCAGAAGTTATTTTAACTGTACTTCATGCTGGGGGTAAATTTGGGCAAGGCGGTTATAAAACGAGCGGTGGCTTGCACGGTGTTGGTGCCTCAGTTGTAAATGCACTGTCTGAATGGCTTATTGTTACAATTAAACGAGATGGCTACGTATATGAACAACGCTTTGAAAATGGAGGTGTTCCAGTTACAACGCTTGAGAAAATTGGAAAAGCGAAAGATACCGGAACAACAATTCATTTTAAACCAGATCGAACAATTTTTAGCACAACGAATTATAACTATGAAACGTTATGTGAAAGATTACGTGAATCAGCATTTTTATTAAAAGGTATGAAAATTGTACTTCAGGACAAACGTAACGATTTGGAAGATGTTTTTCATTATGAAACGGGAATAGAAGCGTTTGTTTCATATTTAAATGAAGAGAAAGACTCTTTACACCCAGTTGTATATTTTACTGGAGAGCAAAACGGAATAGAAGCAGAATTAGCTTTTCAATTTAATGATGGGTATTCTGAAAACATTCTTTCCTTTGTGAATAATGTGCGTACGAAAGATGGCGGTACGCACGAAGCCGGGTTTAAAACAGCGATGACTCGTGTCTTTAACGAATATGCACGTAAAGTTTCTTTGTTAAAAGAAAAAGATAAAAATTTAGAAGGAACAGATATTCGTGAAGGATTAGCTGCAATTGTTTCTATTCGTGTTCCAGAAGAATTGCTTCAATTTGAAGGGCAAACGAAAGGAAAACTTGGAACAAGTGAAGGCCGTTCAGCAGTTGATGCTGTTGTATCAGAGCACTTAGCGTATTTTTTAGAAGAAAATCCAGATGTGGCAACGCTTCTTGTGAAAAAAGCAATCAAAGCAGCGCAAGCACGCGAGGCAGCACGAAAGGCGCGTGAAGAAGCACGAAGCGGTAAGAAGAAAAAACGTTCAGAAGGCACATTAAGTGGTAAGCTGACACCAGCACAATCACGTAATCCGCAAAAGAACGAGCTATATTTAGTAGAGGGCGATTCTGCAGGTGGTTCTGCAAAGCAAGGTCGTGATCGTCGTTTCCAAGCTGTTCTGCCACTTCGCGGTAAAGTAATTAATACAGAGAAAGCAAAACTAGCGGATATTTTCAAAAATGAAGAGATTAACACGATTATTTATGCGATTGGCGGCGGTGTTGGATCAGAATTTTCAGTTGAAGATATCAATTATGACAAAATTGTTATTATGACCGATGCTGATACAGATGGAGCACACATTCAAGTGCTGCTATTAACATTCTTCTATCGTTATATGAAACCACTTATTGAAGCTGGGAAAGTATTCATTGCACTTCCTCCTTTATATAAAGTAAGTAAAGGAACAGGAAAGAAAGAAGTCATTGAATATGCTTGGTCAGATGAAGAGTTAGATGGCGTTATAAAGAAGGTTGGTAAAGGTTATACAATTCAGCGTTATAAAGGTCTTGGTGAAATGAATGCAGATCAATTATGGGAAACAACGATGAATCCAGAGACGCGCACATTAATCCGCGTGAAAATTGATGATGCTGCGAGAGCGGAACGCCGCGTGACAACATTGATGGGGGATAAAGTAGAGCCCCGCCGCAAATGGATTGAACGCAATGTTCAGTTTGGTATGCAAGAAGAAGGTAATATTCTAGAAAATGAAATGATTATGGCAACGGAGGTGGAATAACATGCAGGCAGAGAAGTTTCATGACCTCCCGCTTGAAGATGTGCTCGGCGACCGCTTTGCACGTTATAGCAAATATATTATTCAAGATCGTGCGCTTCCAGATGCGCGCGACGGTTTAAAACCAGTACAACGCCGTATTTTATATTCCATGTATGTGGAAGGAAACGTGCACGATAAACCATTTCGTAAATCTGCAAAAACAGTTGGTAACGTAATTGGTAATTATCATCCTCACGGTGATTCTTCCGTGTATGAAGCAATGGTACGTTTAAGCCAAGATTGGAAAGTACGAAACGTATTAGTTGAAATGCATGGAAATAATGGTAGTGTCGACGGTGATCCGGCAGCAGCAATGCGTTATACAGAGGCTCGTTTATCACCGATTGCTTCTGAGTTATTGCGTGATATTGATAAAGAAACAGTGGAATTTGTTTCAAACTTTGATGATACAAGTGAAGAGCCAGTTGTATTACCAGCTATGTTTCCCAACCTTTTAGTGAACGGATCTACGGGAATTTCAGCTGGTTATGCAACTGAAATTCCACCGCATCATCTTGGAGAAGTTATTGATGCGACGATGCTGCGCATTGATAAACCAAACTGTAATGTTGATGATTTATTAACAGTCATCAAAGGGCCAGATTTTCCAACAGGCGGAATTATTCAAGGCCTTGATGGTATTAAGAAGGCGTATGAAACAGGAAAAGGAAAAATCATCATTCGCGGAAAAGCAGAAGTGGAAACAATTCGCGGTGGAAAACAGCAAATTGTTATTACAGAAATTCCTTATGAAGTAAATAAAGCGAATCTTGTCAAGAAGATGGATGAACTTCGTTTAGATAAGAAATTGGATGGAATTGCTGAAGTACGTGATGAAACAGATCGTACAGGTCTTCGAATTGTCATTGAATTGAAAAAAGATGCAAATGCAGAAGGTATTTTAAATTATTTATATAAAAATACAGAACTACAAATACCATACAATTTCAATATGGTAGCGATTTATACTCGCCGTCCAACCTTGATGACACTTCCTAAAATTTTAGATTCTTATATTGGACATCAGAAGGAAGTCGTAACACGACGCTCACAGTACGAATTAAGAAAAGCAGAGACACGTCAACACGTTGTTGAAGGTTTAATGAAAGCTCTCTCTATTTTAGATGAAGTCATTGCGACAATTCGTGCTTCAAAAGATAAGCGTGATGCGAAAGATAACTTAATTGCAAAATTCTCATTTACAGAAGTACAAGCAGAAGCAATTGTGTCGCTTCAATTGTACCGTTTAACAAATACAGATATTACAGCTCTGGAAAAAGAAGCTGATGAATTACAGAAAAAAATTACAGAATTGCAAGCCATTCTACAAAGTGAGAAGAAGCTTCTTCAGGTCATTAAAACAGATTTGAAGAGGGTTAAGAAAACGTATAGTAACGATCGCCGTTCTGTTATTGAAGAAGAAATTGAAGAGATTAAAATTGACGTTGAAGTCATGATTCCACAAGAAGATGTGATTGTGACAGTAACGAAGGAAGGGTATGTAAAGCGCACAAGTTGGCGTTCTCATAATGCTTCCAATGGAAAAGATTTTGGTATGAAAGAAGGCGATTTATTATTAGATCGCTTTGATACGAATACGACGGAAACAATTCTCTTATTTACAAACAAAGGGAATTATATTTATCTTCCAGTTTACGAAATGCCAGATATTCGTTGGAAAGACTTAGGACAGCACGTTGCGAATATTGTCTCGCTTGACCGTGATGAAACGCTCGTCTTTGCAACTGTTGTTCCAAATTTTGAGGAAGAGAAGCGATTTATTACGTTTGTCACTAGAAATGGCATGATTAAGAAAACAGAATTGAATCAATATAAAGTGCAGCGTTATTCACGTGCATTTGTTGCGGTTAATGTAAAGAAAGATGATGAAGTCGTCGATGTTTTTGTTACAGATGGAACGCAAGATATTCTTCTTGCTACGTACGGTGCATATGCACTTGTTTTCAATGAAGAAGAAGTGAGTCCAGTTGGTGTACGGGCAGCTGGTGTAAAAGGAATGAATGTGAAAGAAGATGACTATGTTGTATGCAGTCTTCCTATAAATCATGAGAAAGATCAGCTCGTTCTTGTTACACAACGAGGCGCAGTAAAACGATTAAAAGCAGCAGAAATTGAAAAATCGACAAGAGCAAAACGAGGTCTTGTTATCTTTAAAGAATTGAAAAAGAATCCATATCGCATTGTCGGTGTGGAAGTCGTTCGAGATGATGAAATAGTTTGTATGCGGACAGAAAAACAAATGATAGAAGAAATTAATCCGCAAACACTTCGGAATAAAGATCGTTATAGTAACGGAAGTTTATTAATAGATGTAAGCGATGTTGGTCTTGTTGTGGAAACGTGGCCGCAGAAAAAAGAACAATAAGAAAACGCCCGATTCATTTGAGTCGGGCGTTTTTGTCTAAATTTGTCTGAGGAATAGTAGTTGTATAAATAAGACACTTCCATTATCATTTAACTAAATATTTTAAATGTTCAGAAAAAAATAAAATGGGGGTATATGGGTGATAAAACAGAAGAATCTTGCTTTTGTTCTTTCGGCAGTGTGTATGTTTGGTTTATTAACAGGATGCAGTGGTAAAACAAATGGTAATGCCGATACAGCAAGTACGGGAGGTGGTGGTGGAAAGGTCATAAAAATTGCGACGCAATCACCGCTCTCTGGTGGTTCTGCAACGCAAGGAGAAGCAATTAAACTTGGTGCACAATTGAAAATAGAAGAACAAAAAGAAGAGTTTAAAAAATTAGGGTATGAATTAAAGCTTGTGCCATATGATGATCAAGCTGATCCGAAAAAAGGTGTTGCGAACGCGCAGATTATTGGTGCTGATAAAGAAATACTCGGTGTCGTTGGACATATGAATTCAGGAGTTGCAATTCCATCTTCTGAAGTGTATGAAAAAAACAATGTTGTTATGGTATCACCTACAAATACTGCTGTTGAAGTAACGGATCGTAATTTAAAAGTAGTAAATCGTATATGCACAAGAGATGATTTTCAAGGTCCTGCCGGGGCCGAGTTTGCATTGAAAACACTGAAGGCAAAAAGCGTTTTTATTATTGATGATAAAACAGCTTATGGAACAGGTTTAGCTAAAGCATTTAAAACAGAAGTTGAAGAATTAGGTGGAACAATTGCAGGTTATGAATCTATTACGGTCGGGGAGAAAGATTTTAATGGTGTGTTAAATAAAGTACTCGCGAAAAAACCGGATTTAATTTATTTTGGTGGTCTATATGCAGAAGGTGGACTGCTAGTAAAGCAAGCGCGTGAAAAAGGCCTTACGATTCCGTTTATGGGCGGTGATGGCATGGATTCAGCAACGATGGTAGAAATTGCAGGTAATTCTATTGAGAATACGTATTACACTTCTATCGCTGCTGATCCGAAAACAACGGAAAAAGGAAAGAAGTTTGCAGGTGATTATAAGAGCAAATTTAATAAAGAGGTAGAAGGATATTCGGCTTATGGATATGACGCTGCGGGTGTACTACTGCAAGGAGTGAAAGATGCAATTAAAGCAAATAACAATAAAATGCCAACAAGGGAACAAGTGCGTGACACTGTTCGGAAAACAAATAATTTTGGAGGAGCGGTAACAAACGTAGGTTTTGATAGCAAGGGTGATAATAAATTTGCAAAAGTATATATTTATAAATTTGCAGAGCAAAAATATCCAGGAAGACAAGAAGGAGAAGTAGAGAAAAAGTAAGGTGATAGGGGTACGGTGCTTATGTTCCGTACCTTTTTTAGAGAAAAATAAAGGGGAGGAATTTCTATGTTCGGAGAAATAATGCATACACTTCCTCAAGTGCTAATTGACGGATTAACACTTGGTGCAGTGTATGCGGTTGTCGCATTAGGATATACGATGGTATATGGAATATTAGAACTTATCAATTTTGCTCATGGAGAAATTTTTATGACGGGTGCTTTTATTGGTACAACAATTTTCCTTGTTTTTATGGGGTTTGGCCTAATGACAGCTATGCCGGCTTTGCTAGCATTGTTACTTGTTTTAGTTGCAACATCTCTTATAACAGGTTTTCTTGGGATGGGCATTGAAAGGGTTGCGTATCGACCGCTTCGGAAAGCACCGAAACTTATTACGTTAATCACAGCAATTGGTGTTTCTTTTCTACTGCAAGATATCGTTCGCTTTATCGCTGAATTAAAAAAAGGAAATTACATTATAACAGGTCCTACTTTATTCAATGATCAAATTACGGTACAGGCTTCAGCAATCATCTCTTCTTTTAATAACGCTAAGCTTAAAACATCTTCACTTATTCTACTCGTTCTTGCGGTTATTATGATGTTCTCTTTAGACTTTTTCATCAATAAAACAAAGTGGGGTATGGCAATGCGTGCTGTTGCACAAGATCGTGATACTGCTTCATTAATGTCAGTAAATGTGAATAAGGTGATTTCTCTTACGTTTTTTATCGGTTCCGCACTTGGCGGAGCAACAGGCGTACTGTTTGCTGTGCAATATGGAACAATAGATCCGTACATTGGCTTTATTTTAGGATTAAAAGCTTTTACGGCAGCTGTTTTGGGGGGAATTGGGAATATTCGAGGTGCGATGGTTGGCGGTATATTGCTTGGATTATTAGAAATGTTCGCCGCTGCAAATTTATCCATTTTATCTTCTGGAATATTGGGAGCTGAATATAAGGATGTTTTTGCCTTTGGAATTTTAATTCTCGTTTTAATTTTTAAACCAGAAGGCATTTTCGGCAAAGCAGTTGCCGAGAAAGTGTAGGTGATGATAATGAAAAAATGGTTAGAAATGATAAGGAAAAACACGAAGATGCAACTTATACTATTAGTCCTTTATATGGGGATAACTGCTGCAAGTTTATATTTTGCACAAAAGTCAGTAACGGCATTTCTACTACTATTATTGTCTCTTTTATTATTGTGTTATACAAATTTACACAGTAAATGGAAATGGTTAGTAGGGTTATTTGTGTTAGTTATATTACTCCCATTCACAGCAAGCGGTGGTCCTGCTTATCAGTCTTATATGGAAGTGGCGACATTAGTTGGAATTTATATAGCAATGGCGCTAGGGTTAAATATCGTTGTTGGGTTTGCAGGATTGCTAGATTTAGGATTTGTCGCTTTTTTTGCAATAGGAGCTTACACATACGGTATTTTTGCAACAGCTCAAGCAAATAACTTTATGCCATTTGGTCACTACCCATTGTCAGGAGAAAGCTTTTGGATGTTTATTTTACTAGGTGGTTTGATTACAGCGGTATTTGGAGTTTTGCTTGGCATCCCGGTGTTGCGTGTGAAAGGTGATTACTTAGCGATTGTGACACTTGGATTTGGGGAGATTATCCGTATTATTTTTAATAATCTAGATAAACCGGTTAATATTACGAACGGTGCAATGGGCTTATCTTCCGTAAAACCACCTTCCCTATTTGGGTTTACATTTTTGCAATCGAGTCAAGTGTATTACATTGTACTCGGTATTTTATTACTCGTAATTTTTATTGTAAAACGACTAGAATTTTCGAAAATAGGCCGTTCTTGGAAGGCAGTTCGTGAAAATGAAATTGCAGCCCAAGCGATGGGAATTCCGCTTGTGAAAACAAAGTTGCTAGCGTTTGCAATTGGTGCTTCATTTTCTGGAATGATGGGCGTTGTCTTTGCTGCAAAACAAACTTTTGTCGATCCAACAAGTTTTACATTACTAGAGTCAATTACCATTCTTGTTATGGTATTGCTTGGTGGTATGGGGAGTGTGCCTGGGGTTATTTTAGGAGCAGCTGTTATGACCATTTTAAATTTACAAGTACTTACTGAATTAACAAACTGGCTAAACCAATTAAATTTAAGTGGAACGGTTACGATCCCAGATGCACTTTCTCCAGCTAAAATGCAACGTTTCATCTTTGGAGGAATTCTAATTTTATTTGCCTTGTATCGACCACAAGGACTCATACCTGCGAAAAATCGAAAATTTAATGAAGAGCAGTTGAAAAAAGATAGGATAAAACAAATCGAGTCACAAACACAAAAAGAGAAAGTATTTGAAGCCTAGGGGGAAGAATATGGCGATTTTAACAGTTCAAAATATTACGAAGCGGTTTGATGGACTCGTTGCAGTAAAAAGTGTTGATATGAAAGTAAAAAAAGGATCCATTACAGCTGTAATTGGACCGAACGGAGCAGGAAAAACGACGTTTTTTAATATGGTAACAGGTGTATATAAGCCAGATGAAGGTGACATTCTGCTTGGAGAAGAAAAGATAACTGGTTTGAAGCCGCATGATATTTCAAAGCATGGCATTGCTCGTACGTTTCAAAATATTCGTCTTTTTAACAATATGACGGTACTTGAAAATGTAATGGTAGGACTTCACAATCATTTAAAAAGTAATCTTTTGGGGATTTTGTTACATTTTCCAGGGGTAAAGAGAGAAGAAGAACGAGCGCAGCAAAAAGCATATGGGCTTCTAGAATATGTTGGTTTAGCTCACTTATTAAATGAAGAAGCGCAAAATTTATCGTACGGGGCACAGCGTCGCCTTGAAATTGCTAGAGCGCTCGCGGCGAAACCGCAAGTATTATTATTGGATGAGCCAGCAGCCGGAATGAATCCAAAAGAAACGAAGGAATTAACAGCTCTTATTTATCGAATGCGCGAAGAGCTAGACATAACAATTGTATTAATTGAACATGATATGAAACTTGTCATGGAGATTTCTGAGCATATCATTGTATTAGATCACGGTGAAAAAATTGCAGAAGGAAGCCCGGAAGATATTCGTAACAATCCAAAAGTTATTGAAGCGTATTTAGGGAAAAGTGCCGTGTTAGAGAAGTAATACGGAATAAAATAAAAAATTGATAAAAAATCGTTCGAAAAAGATAAAAAAGGGGGGAGTATATTGCTAGAGCTTACTAATATAAATGCGTATTATGGTGGGATTCACGCGTTAAAAGGCGTTAATATTTCTGTAGGAAAAGGCGAAATTGTAACACTTATCGGATGCAATGGAGCTGGAAAATCAACAACATTAAAGTCGATTAGTGGCCTTGTTATACCGAAGTCAGGAGAAATTTCGTTTGAGGGTAAACAAATTACGAAACAATCTCCGCACGTAACAGCTTTATCCGGAATTGCTCATGTACCAGAGGGAAGACGTATTTTTTCACGCCTAACAGTAAAAGAGAATTTGGAGATGGGAGCATTTTCAGTAAAGGATAAGAGAATAGTGAAGGAACGGATGGAGCGTACCTTTCACTATTTTCCAAAGTTAAAAGAACGACTAGAGCAAAAGGGCGGTACGATGAGTGGTGGTGAACAGCAAATGCTTGCAATTGGACGTGCGCTCATGAGCGGGCCGCATTTACTTATGTTAGATGAGCCTTCAATGGGGCTGGCGCCAATTATTGTTGAGCAAATCTTTGAAATTATTTCAGAGCTGAATAAAGAAGGAATGACGATTCTACTTGTTGAACAAAATGCGTATCAAGCATTGCAAATTGCACATCGTGGCTATGTGATTCAGACAGGAGAAATTAAAATGGTAGGAGAAGGGAAATCATTGCTGCATAATGAATTTGTGAAAGAAGCGTATTTAGCGTAATATGAGGGCTACCCTAGGTAGGGTAGCTTTTTGGCATGTTCATCTATGTTGCCATTTTAAAAAGCAAAACATTATGTAGAAATAAGATAAGTTGATATAATAAAAATTCATTATAGTCTATACATAATTTGGAGGGGTTTTATGAACAAAATAGGTGTTGGGATTGTAGGTTACGGGTTTTCTAGTACAACCTTCCATATTCCTCTGTTGCAAACAATCGAAGACTACGAAGTCCGTGCGATTGTATCTTCACAAGAAGAGAAAGTAAAAGCATCATTTCCACATGTAGAAGTTGTGACAACAATCGATGAGCTTGTTATGCAAGAAAACATTGATCTTATCATCATTACATCACCTAACACAACGCATTTTGAATTTACAAAAAACGCAATATTGCATGGTAAACATGTTGTCGTTGAAAAACCTTTTGTTGTTTCTGTTGAAGAAGGAGAAGAATTGATAGAATTAGCGAAGCAGCATGGCGTTGTGTTAAGTGTATATCATAACCGCCGCTTTGATAACGATTTCAGAACGATTCAAAAACTATTACAAGATAATAAAATTGGTAAAATTTATACGTATGAAGCTCATTTTGATAGATTTCGTCCGCATGTTCGTGATCGTTGGCGAGAGCATAAATTGCCAGGATCAGGAATGTTGTTTGATTTAGGTTCGCATCTCATTGATCAAGCGTTACATTTATTTGGGATGCCGGAAGCTGTTTATGCAGATGTTGTCAATCAACGTCCAGGGTCGCAAATAGATGATTATTTTCATATTATTCTTCATTATGAAGAAATGCGTGTTATTCTTCATAGCGGTAGTCACGTTAAATATGCAGGGCCACATTTTAGCATTCATGGTGAAAAAGGATCGATTGTTAAATATGGAATGGATTCTCAAGAAGAACAGCTGAAGGCAGGAAAGAAACCTGGTGATGAAGGATATGGAGAAGATGCTATGCATATGTATACTGTTCTTTCTACAGAGGAACAAGAAATTCATACTCCAACAGAAATAGGGTGTTATGAGAATTATTATAAAGGTGTCCGAGACGCGATAATGAAACGAGAAATGCCACCTGTTACAGCTGAGGAAGCTCTAAATGTGATTCGTGTTATTACAGCTTGTTTACAAAGTAGTCAGCAAGGAATGATAGTAAAATGGTAGAGTCAGTGTATACGCTGACTCTTTTTGTATGTTATATAAATCTAAATTAAAAAACCGACATAAAACCATTCTTTTTCGGTGGACGAGAGCATCTGGCCAAGCATAGAAGCGGTCAGTGCCCTTTCCTGCCACATGCGTAGTGAAAACCAGAGATAGCAAACGAGTGAAGCTTCTTTTTTTCTGCATAGCAGCAATCTATATGTAGAAAAATTAAAATGAATTTATATAGCAAATCATGTCAGAATTTTACGAGAAAACGCTAACGATTTTTATTGTGCAACCCTTATGTATAGATTAATATTTTAAATATTAAAAATATTGCGAATTTAGGGGGAGTACGGTGAAGAAAAAGATATCGCTTTTGTTATCGGGTGTTTTATTAGCGGGAATGATGGCAGGATGTACGAGTAAAGGAAATGATAATTCAGCTACTACGAAAAATGAAGCAAGGACAAATAAAGTAATTAAAATTGCTTCTGAATCGCCTCTTTCTGGTGGATCAGCTGCGTTTGGAGAATCCATTAAGCTTGGAACGCAAATTGCAGTAGATAAACAAAAAGAAGAGTTTAAAAAACTAGGTTTTGAATTGCAATTTGTGCCGCAAGATGATCAAGGTGACCCGAAAAAAGGGGTTGCTAATGCTCAGTCTGTCGCAGCTGATAAAGAGGTATTAGGCGTTGTCGGACATTTAATGTCCGGTGTATCTATTGCCGCTTCTGAAACATATGAGAAAGCAAATCTTGTTATGGTATCACCATCAAGTACGGCAGTTGAATTAACAGAACGTGGATTAAAAACTGTTGCACGCCTTGTTGCAAGAGATGATTTCCAAGGTCCAGCAGCGGCGAAATATGCGCTTGAAACAGTAAAGGCAAAAAATATTTTTGTAATTCAAGATAAAACCGCATATGGTACAGGGTTAGCCGACGCATTTAAAAAAGAAGCAGAAAAGCTAGGCGCAAAAATTGTTGGCTATGAAGGGATTACAGTTGGTGAGAAAGATTTTAGTGGTGTGTTAAACCAAGTTATCGCGAAAAAGCCAGACCTTGTGTATTTTGGTGGTATGTATTCAGATGGTAATGTACCTATACATTGAAATAAAGATAGTATGAAACTATCTCAATTTATACCCAGTTATCTCAATTGCAGCTTTCTTCCATCTTCCGTTTGCCTTGTTAATTTCTTTAAATTCTATGCTGTCAAAAATACTTCGAATAGCATACATTTTTGTTTCATCAGAAATGATCTTCCAATTATAGATTAAGTTTTCAAGTGTTTCTTTTACAACTTCTACAGAAATGGTTTCTTCTTCTTGTGATAGAAGAGTGTACAATTCCTTTTCTTTTTCATTTATAATGTCTATTTTTTCTTTCATTTCATCACGATCTATAACATTATCGAGATATAGATTTTTTACTCTTTCTTTCTTTTTTGCTAAATTATCTAATTCTTTTTTTATTGAATCAAGGTCTATTTTATCGGAAATATTAATTTCTATGTTATCTAACGTTAGGTTAAGAGTTTTTAAAAATGCTGTTTCCAGTGTTTCTAAGCTGACGTTATAACCCATACAAAATCCTTGTGCTTTTTTAGCACACTTGTAATACTTGTATTTTTTACCTTTAATCATGTATGTAACGGCTGATAGTCTTTGACCACAGTTAGGACAAACGAAAATTCCAGAAAAATAATTATATTCACCATATCGTGGTTTTGGTGCATTAGTCTTTCTATTTTCAAATATCTTTTGACATTCATCAAACATTTCTTTAGATATTATTGGTTTAAAATCTTTTGCATTGAATTTTGATATAACAACTTCTTTAGAATCATTACCTTGAACTCCATAACGTCTATAACCACAATAAATAGGGTTTGTTAAGATACGTTTAACAGCTTCCTTATGCCATTTATGACCACTTTTCGTCTTGTAACCTCTCTCGTTTAACTTTAAAGAGACAGCTAAAAAACCATTTGAAAGAGCTAGTTCAAACATTTCTTTGATAATCACACTCTCATCTTCATTAACGATGATACTATCATTATTTTTAGTATAACCGAATGGAATTACTCCACCATTAAATAAACCAAGTTCAGCGCGTTTGTACATATTTTCTGTAACTCGCTCGGCAGTCTGTTCCCGTTCCCATTGTGCTAATGTTCCAATCATATTAATCATCATACGACCTGTTGCGGTTGTTGTATCTAATGCCTCGGTTGAACTCTTAAATTTTATGTGATATTTTTCGAAATCCTCAATCATATCGTTCAGATCACGTACTGAACGACACAGACGATCTAATTTATAAACGAGTATTACATCGAATCGTTGTTCTTTCATATCAGTTAATAATCGTTGGAGCTCGGGGCGGTTCATGTCTTTAGCGCTGTAACCATCATCCATGTAATCACCAATAATATCCCATCCTTGTGATTGTGCATATGCTTCTAATCGCATTTTTTGAGCTTCTAAAGAGAAGCCTTTTTCAGCTTGTATATCCGTTGATACACGTCTATAAATTGCACATTTCATTATTTATTCCCCCTTAATCCACTCTTTTGGAGTATCGATATAACCATCGATTTCGTATTTCGTTTCGCCATCTTCCTCGTAAATACGTGTAACGATAGGTATTTTTATCATTTCTTTTTGTTTCCTTTTTTCTCTTTCAATAGCTAAGTCAATAATCAAAAATCATCACCTCCTTCTAATAAAACTTATAAAACTCTAATAATTCCACTGGGATGTTATTTTTATATGCTATACATGCTTTTGTATCTCCCGGAGTAATAGTTTTTTCGTCTATTAACAAAAGCGCAGCAAAGATATTTGCTTCAATTTCTAATTTATCAACAGATAAAAACGTGTTTTTTCGTAAGAAAGGGGTATTTGCTTGAGGATGCAAAATAGCATGTCCTAATTCATGTGCGCAAACCGCCCTTTGCATAGTTGAAGATAAGTTACTATTAATAGCAATAAATTTATTTCTTTTTTCATACTTGTAGAATCCATTAATTTCTTCATGTAAGTCATGGTGAAAAACATTTATATTTAGAGAATTAGCAAGTTCAAAAGGGTCTTTGGTGTTATATTTTTTGCAAAGTTGATTGACTGTGTTGTTTATTACGAATTTCAATATGATCACTCCTGAACTTACATTAATTATCTTTACGATGTTTTTTAGGAATGTATTTTTTATTGATAATCTTTGTTTGTCGAACAATGTACTCCATTGCATCTAATAAAGAATCTACAGCTTCTTCACTCATTGGTTCACCAGAGAACATAAGTCCTTGTGAATCCTTTAGATCACGTTTTATTTCTTCCATTCGTTTTTCGATATCTTTTTCATCTTTAGGAGTTGAAAGCATTTGAGATGTTCTTCCTAATAGGAAGTCTATTGAAACATCGAAATAGTCAGCTACTTTTTGTATCTTGTCAGCTGAAGGGCTCAGTGTTTTCCATCTGTATAATGAGTTTTTACCGAAATTCAAATCTTCTTCTAACTTAGATATTGATATACCTCTACTTTGGCAAAGTTCTTTGATTCTATCCAATATAGTCATTTGATCACCTTTTTTAACGCTTAAAACAAACTCTATCAGATATGGTAGAAATATGTTGACTTCTATCATATGTGGTAGTATTATATGTTCATAAGCTACTTATTTAGCTTTTAAACCAATACAAATTAAAACCTAAAGACCACGTTCCCCAACGTATATAGGCTATAAGTGTAGGTTTATTTAGCTATGTTTTTATTCTATCTTATATGTTAGAACGCGTCAACAAAAAGCTGAAAAATTAGCTTATTTAATAAATTAAGGAGTGTAGTGTATGGATACATTATTCGGTAAAAAAGTAAAAACATGGTTAATTATCAACGATATGAGACAAAAGGAATTAGCGGAAATGCTAGATATTTCCAATGCTTACCTATCCGATATCCTTTTAGGAAAAAGGAAAGGTAAGAAAGTAAGAGAGAAGATCGAGAAAATATTAGATGTTAAGGAAGTTTCGTAACGACATCAATTAATTATAAGGAGGAAATGAAATGACAGGTCAGTTAACAGTAGTAAATGAAGTTACGCAGCAAGTTTTGGTTTTTGAAAATAACGGTGATGTAGTAACAGACAGTTTAACAGTCGCTGAAATGTTTGGCAAAGAGCATAAACATGTTGTACGTGATATAGAAGTACAGTTAGAAAAATTAAAGGAAGCTGGAGAGCTAATTTGGGGTGAGTCCAACTTTGGGCAGACCCAATACCAACATTTTCAAAACAAACAGTGGTATAAAAAATATCTCTTAACAGAAGATGCATTTACAATTGTCGCTATGTCTTATGTAACTCCAGAGGCGATGAAGATGAAAATAAAGTTCTTGCAAGAGTTCAAGCGTATGAAAGAGTACATTCAAAAGCAATCAAAAGTACCTAATGATCCATTTGGACAAATTGAACTTCTTGCAGCTGGTACAAGTAATTTAAACAAACGAGTTTCTACATTAGAGCAAGTTGTTGAAAAACAATTAACAATTGATTATGGTCAGCAACGAGTAATTGATAAAGCGAAGGCAAGACGAATTTATTTCCTTTTGGAAAACGGTCATGTAAATGAAGCTGTACATGATTCAACACGTAAATTATTCGGATTGTTAGGGCGTAACTTAAAAGATGCATTCAATGTAAATAGTTATCGGGACATTTTGAAGAAAGATTTCAATGAAGCATTAAACTTTATTAACGGCTGGAGACCGATGATTTAGGGGGAGAGTAATCTTGAAAATTGTATTAAATGCAGAGCAAACAAAAAGATTTTGTGCACCTATTATTAAAGAAATATTAGCGAATCCAGCTAAATTCAAGAAATTAGCAGCTGAGCGCAAGGAGGCGAAGCACAATGAAACTCTCAATCAACTACAACAACGTAAAAGTAGCTGACTATCTTAAGTTATTGGCTCATTACAAGCTACCGAACAAGAAGCAGCACCGTCTTATTGAAAATCGTTTTGTGTGTATCAATGCTCTTGTTAAGAATGGTGGTGAACAACATAGCAATTGAAAACCTTGTTTTACCAGAAGATGTAGAGGTAGCAAAATCATTACGCAACAAGAAAGAGAGCTACATAAAAAATCAGTTTTTGTTATCTCGTATCGCAAGTCAGAAAAATGCAGAGGGTAATACAAAAGAATTCTATGAAGCTTGTAAAGAGTATGAAGAGTGGGGAAACAAAGCGAAAGAATGCGATGGGCAACTAGCAAAGCTTTTTTTCAAGAAGAAAGAACGTGACCGCGTGGAAATGGTTGCAAATCGAATGCGTGAAGTAAACATTCCATCCCACATTATTGAGTATGTGTTAAATGCATAAAAAGACCCCTGTTGCAGCAGGAGTCGCTTGTAAAAACATTTTCGCAGTCAGTATACCATATGAGGTGATTATGTGAAAGAGTCATATGAAAATCAAGTGTTCAAAAAGCAAGTAGAAATCGCGGTAAACAACTTAAAACGCATGTCTAGCAATGAAACAGATCAGTCAAAAAAGCTAGATATCGATTATGTCATTACCGTACTAACAGATAAACCATATGGCAGCATGCCATTTTAGGAGGATATAAAACTATGAAACTTTACGAACTGACAAGCAACTTTAACCAGTTGCAACAAATAATTGAGGATGGAGCAGGCCAAGAAGCCATTCACGATACATTGCAGGCAATTGATGAAGCAATCGATGATAAGGTACAAGGCGCAGCGTT
Organism: Bacillus sp. 103mf; assembly: GCF_900116295.1. GTDB lineage: Bacteria > Bacillota > Bacilli > Bacillales > Bacillaceae_G > Bacillus_A > Bacillus_A bruguierae. The sequence continues at coordinate 24,743 of NZ_FPAF01000001.1, read as the reverse complement.
ATTAATTCGCAACATCGAAGCACAAGCGGAAGCTATTAAGGTAGAAGAAAAGCGTTTGGCTGATCGTCGTAAATTTTTTGAGAACAACTGTAAAAGTATTAAGGATTACCTGTATCAACAAATGGTTACTGTGGATAAAAGACGAATTAAGGGGGCATTGGTAACAGTAGGTATTCAAAAGAATCCAGTAAGTTTAGATATTGCAGCTGATGCAGTTATCCCACCGGAATACATGATTCCGCAAGAACCAAAAGTTGATAAAAAAGCATTACTTGCAGCGGTTAAAGATGGGATGCAATGGGATGGTATCACGTTAAAACAGAGTGAGAGCGTGAGAATCCGATGAGTGAACAAAAAAATTATTTTGCAGAATTAGCATCTATTGATGTCAGCAAACATGTTGAAAAGAAAGGGCGTTTCAGTTATTTGAGTTGGTCCTGGGCAGTAGATCAACTGTTAAAAAAATGTCCTAATGCGACTTGGCAAGTTGTTAGATTTGATGGGTTACCTTATCTAAAAACAGAGGTCGGCTACTTTGTAGAAGTTGAAGTGACGGTTAATAACATTACACGTTCGCAGATTCATCCAGTATTAGATAACTATAATAAACCAATTGCAACGCCTACTTCATTTCAAATTAATACATCTATTCAGAGATGTTTAGCAAAGGCGATTGCATTACATGGGTTAGGATTATACATCTATTCTGGTGAAGATATTCCACAAGATGATGAGCCGAAACAAACTAGCAAACAACAAAGTATTGTTCCAGAAAAGGAGCAAGAAAGACAGGCACAAGTTGCTAATGAGCAACGAATACAAGCGATTCATGCACAAATTAGGGAATTATCTGAAGTATACGATATGCCGTTTGAAGAAACGAAAGCAACTGTAAAACAGTCATTAGGTATCCAAACATTTAAAGGAATTACAGTGCAGCAAGCATCAAATGTCCAAAGAACAATTACATCATGGCTGAATGATGCCAAAGCAAACCAGCAAAAAGCACAATAGGTAGGTGATAGATAGAAATGGCTATTTTTAGACCTGTACAGACAGAATTTTGGACAGACGTGAAAGTTTCGGAGGATATGACGCCAGAAGATAAGTTATTTATGGTTTATCTTCTGACCAATCCTCACACTACACAGTTAGGTGTATATGAAATTACTCCTAAAATAATAGCTTTTGAGATTGGTTTTTCGGTTGAATCAGCAAGGGCATTACTTGATCGCTTTGAAAACCATCATAAATTAATCAAGTACAACAAGGAAACACGTGAAATAGCTATTAAAAATTGGGGGAAATACAACCTAACAAGAGGCGGAAAACCGATTGAGGATTGTTTGAAAAAAGAGATTGATAAGGTAAAAGACTTGACACTTGTTAAGTTTATTCTAGAGAGAACGGAAAATGAAAAATTAGTTGAGAAAATCAGTTTTTATGCGGGGTTTGACGATACGTCGACGATACGTGGTACGTCACGTGGACAAAAAGAAGAAGAAAAAGAAAAAGAAAAAGAAGAAAAAGAAAAAAAAGAAGAAAAAGAATATATTGTCGAGATAGTAAACTATCTCAACGATACGTGCGGTAGTAGTTACAGATCATCAACAAAGAAGACTCAATCATTTATTAAAACTAGATTAAATGAAAAGTTTACTATAGATGATTTTAAAAAGGTTATTGATGTAAAACACGCTGAATGGACTGGAACGTCACAAGCTAAATACTTAAGACCTGAAACATTATTCGGTACTAAGTTTGAAGGTTATTTACAGCAATGGGAGTTGTGGAAGAATGGAAAAACTCGGGGACGTAATGAAAGGCCTTATGAAGAAAGCGGAAGCTATGTACCAGAAGAAGCTAGAAGAGGAATCCAACCAACCGATAACAGAGGATTCGCAAAAACAATCGGTTGAGTGTGAAAAGTGTGAAGACAGAGGTTATACATTCGAAAAACAGCCATCAGAATTTTTGAAAGGTAAACACGTTGATGTTGCTATTGAGTGTGAATGTTTGGAGCGTAAAAGCTTAATGGCTCGTTTTAAAAATGCGATGATTCCATCAGAGTTTGAGAACGCTCGGTTTGATAACTATATAAGAGAAACAGCAGTACAGAAAACCTTGTACGGTGCAATGATTGAATATTTAAAAACCTTTAATGATATACAAGATTCAAAGGTAAATAGTATTGGATTTATAGCTGAGGTTGGTGAGGCGAAATTAAAGGGTCTACCACCAGGAGAACGAAACAGGGTTCGACAGGCGAATAATTCATATGGATTAGGTAAGACACATTTACAAGTAGCAGCAGCTAAATATGCATTAAAACATTTTAAGGTCGTAGACAAGCATACAGGGCGTTTGCGTGGCATCCGAGTGTTATGTATCCAAGATGTAAATATCATGGCTGAGATTCAAAATGCATCGTTCTTAAATGACAATAAGAAACGGCTGAATGAAATACTTCATGATTTATGTACATGCGACATTCTTATATGGGATGACATAGCGAAATCGAAGTACAGCGAGTTTAAAGAGGATATGTACTACAAGATTATAAATGAGCGTTATTTGCGGAATCTACCCATCTGGTACACCAGCAATGAAGATTTAGACACGCTTGAAGACAAGATTGGATTTGCGGCAGCTGATCGATTGTTCGGAATGAGTAAGAATTATTTGTATCAAGTTAAGGGAGCAAGTTATAGAACGGCATGAGGTGAAACAGATGAATGTAACTTTAGAAAGTTCAAACGTTCACGTAACAAGCGTTAGTAGTTGGGGCATGGTATTTACACCATCCCCTTCACAAAATGCTCGTACACGTGAGGATTATGTAAATACAACCGGTAAGTGGATTGAGGAACAGTTAAGAAAGGCGGAAACGAAAGCGACGGGATAGCGGTTATTAAAAAGTAGATGGTAGGTGATGACAGTGAAAGCGGTATGTATAAATGCTGATGCTTCTACAGAGTTGCAATTAGAAAAAGAGTATTTCGTCTTTCCAGTTAAATGGAATCACTATTATGTTAGTCAATTTAATAATATAGACGCTCATTTTGGTTGTTATCCAAAAGAGAGATTTCAATTAATAGAAAAAGATGTTTGGTCATCAGAACCCGATGTACAAGTTCCTGATTTAGATCAAGACACATTTTACAGAGCGCAGCTTATTTGGAGGGCAAAGGGACATAGAAGTAAGCCACTTAAAGATTATGTGATTAAACCTAAAAAGACCCATTGCTTTTTCTGGCATGATCGGAAAAGAGAACAGTTTTGTGGTTGTTTTCCATTACATTGGTTCGCTAATTTTGAGCCAATTGTGGAACAGCAAGAAGAGGTAAAAGAGAATCATATTGTGTTAATAGAAAGGTTCGGTGGGCAGCTAGCATTCTTTTAAAATAATATGTAATTGGAGGGATATTTTTGAGACTACAAGATGTAGAAATAAATCCTAGTACAATGAAACTAGAAGTTGATATAATTGGTAAAAAGGGAATCTTTGCTATTGTGGTGTGTGACGGAAGAGCTAAGATTACAGAGTTGCCTGATTATGGTGAAACTAAAATTGTGACTCATCAAGGCAAAGTAAAAAGGGTTAAGTTTGATGAGGGGGAAGAATTTTGAAAGCTAATTTGACGTTATTAAGTGCTGTAATACCAGTTTTAGGAACTCTCTTTGGTGCAATGCTTGGTGCATCATTAACTATTTTTGGAACAAGAAAAATCAATAAAGATAAAGATAAAAAATATAATTGTCAAGTTGAGTCCATATCTAAAGAGACATTGGATAGAGCGAATGTATATCTGTCTCATATGGTAATGGAAGAATATGAAGAATTTCTAGCAAACTTAGAGGCACGTGTTAGTGGATTAAAAGTTATTGAAAATTTATTAAGTGAATTTCCTTTGGGAACTATTTCAACAGATCAAGTGTTTGCAGTATATAGAATAAGAGAATTTTTGCAGGAAATAATTTTTGATATATCTTTGTTTCAAAGCAATAACATTAGGGTCAAGCAATTTGTAGCTAACATACAATTTCAAATATCTCATGGCATAAATAGGGATGCACAGGAACTTCTTGATAAAGAAGTTGAACAGGCAAAAAAAGATTTAAAGAATGAATATGACTTAAGATTATACAAAAATTTAAATGAATACATTGACCAAATAAACACTTTAAAAACTCATTATCATACAATCGCACAAAAAATTTCTGAAAAAAATAAATAGAAGTTCTACCAGTCAACTGGAGGACACTGAGTGAACGTATTAAGCGTTTGTTTGGTGTCCTTTTTGTTTTGTAAAAGGGAGTACAAGGAATGGATGTTTTAAAATATTCATTACGTGAATGAAAAAAGTAATTAAAGTACGTAAAAGCATAAATGAAAAGAGAATCTTAACAGACACGGTGTATTAAGACAAAAGCAATAAAGAGGAGAGATCTTACATGACTAGACAATTAACTTTCTTACCAGAAATTGATCGTGGAGCAACGCAGGAAAAACTTGAAGGTATTCTTGAAAGCGTACGTATATATAGACAATTTGGAATGATTCGTAAAGAAATGAAAGTCACTCCTTCTTATGAAGTTAAGTACCATAGTTATACTAATGAGGTTGGCAAACCCTTAGAAGATGTAGTTATAAATAATCTAGAACTTGAAAAACGTGAAAAATATATTGAAAATATCTCTTTTCGTATCGACCAAGCGTTATGTCGTTTTGGTAATAGTCGTGCAGGAAATATTCAAAGAGATATTATTAATAAACGTTACTTAGAGGAAGAAGATGTATGTGATTATATGGTTTTTAACGAAATTGGTATGTCTGAACGTACTTATCGTCGTTGGAAATCTAGAGCATTTTATAAGCTTGCTTTTGCTCTTGGGGTAGAAGTGTATAAGCAAAGAGAGCGAGCTGGAAGTGATGGAAAAAGTGATGACTAGGTTTAAAATCTAGTCATCACTTTTTTCTTTTTTATTTTTAATAGTTAACCATTTTTATTGTGTTGTGTAACTCAAAATAGAAAGTGTTATAAAGCTATGAATATCAAGGGATATAGCTATTAGGTCAGTTACACAAAATATAAGATATGGGTAAGTTAAGAGAAATAGCGTTTTTAATTATTCTCTTAAAAGGTTATAGAAATTTCTTGGAGAGTGTAGTGTGATTGTAAAAAAGTTTCTCAACAAGAAATGTGTAAAAAAATGAAGGTTGATGGATATTTTTGGGGAATATTATTATGATTTTGTAAAAAAAGGAGGAATTTAATTGGACTTTAATGGAATTATGGGAAATCTTGTTGCAAGTGCAATTTATACTTTACTATGCTTTCTTGTAGCATGGATTTTTCAAACACGCCAAAACAAGAATGAAGTAGCCGCTTCCACAGTTAATCCTACTCAGTATATTCAAATCATTAATTTTCCACCACAAAAACACACACATATAAGAACAAGTAGTAATGGAACACCGAGTGAATGGGGAATTCTCCTTATAATAGCTTTTATGCTTTTAACCTACTTATCTTTGGTTTATAAAAGCCAGATAATAAATTTTGGTTATATAACATTCTCCTTCGGCGTTATAATATCAATCTTAATAATTTATGGGGTACAAAAAGTAGTAAAAATACCTGAATTACCTATAAAAGATAAAATAGGATTGTTCTTTCCAGTTATTTATTGGTGTATTTTCCTTGTTATTAATATTAATTTAGGCTCTCCAATAATAAGTGATTCTAATATTAAAAATGTAGAACAGGTTATTGTAAATGGAGGATGGGATGGCTTAGGTATTAGATTTTTTAATATTTCGAGTACTGCTAATAAAGAATTTCTTACAATCATTCTTAAGTTTTTGGGACTTGGATTGCTCTATATAAGTTGGGTGTACATGATTAGGTTTCAATTATTTTTTATATTAAATTGGGTTGTTAATATAAAAAATAGGGGACAAGTTAATAGTTTTATAATGTGGTTTTATAGAAGAACATTTATCTATAATGTTACCGGATATATTTTTCAAATTATTTTTATATTATTGTTTTCTTTTGTTTTTGTAAATGGATTTGTATATTTGATATTACCAAATATACAGGAATTTACACCATAATAATCAGAGAGAGTTAAAAGTGGCAGAATCGTGGCAGTTTTTTGACCGTAAATGTGCCGGTTGTTTTTGATTCAACGTGATATATTTGTATTGTGAGAAATGGCGGAAATAACATGACTCACAAGGTTTCTTTTATAAATTAAACGGCCCTTTTGTATTACGGTTTTGAATTTGGTTTCCGACAGCTTCGATGTTGCAGATTGAATGAACATTGAAGTATTGAAGAGCTTTTGCTCTTCTTTGAACTGATGGCAGCAGTGCTGTATATCATATATCATCAGTTGAAAGAGGCGTGAAAACTCCTTAACCAAAATTAATGAAATATGAAGCACACATGACTTGTCTATTTTTGAAAGACCGTTATCCAATCGAGGTAGCGGTTTTTTACTTTATTTGATTGAGAGTAAAAACTTCATTTACCGTATTTATAGTAATAGTAGAGTTTTGATGAAAGGGCAACTGATGCATGGTTGCTCTTTCTTAATAGAAATTGGAATCATTCAAAGAGAAATGCCCTGCAACGTTTCTGATAGAAGGGTTTTAATATATAAATGGGATAGTTTGTGAAACGTAGGCCGTTACTTTGTGTAGCGGTTTTTTCTTAGTTACTCTGAAGGTTTAAGTGTCATTTGAGATATTAGTAGGGGGTGTGGTTCTTTTTTTAAAAATTACTAAATTTTAGTATACAATCGTAATTCTGGATAGTATAATATTTAGGACATATAATTTATTTTGGGGAGAGGATTTAGTTATTATGAAAAAAATTGTTGTATCGTTATTGTCTATTTTTATTTTTTTCTCAGCTTTTAGTACAAACGCCTTTGCGGCAACTCCGAAATATGTAGCCGGTCATCACGGTTATTGGGAGTTTGAACCGACTGGTGGATCTTGTGGAGGATATTGGAATTTTAGGCTTGGTGATGGGAAGTTAGTACACGATGCTTGGGTGCAAAGTGAAAATGAAGTAGATTGGTATTATGTTTATGGTGGTATGATGTTTGCAGGGAATGGATGTTTTGGTAACTCTCCTTGGTTGGTTATAGATGGAAGATGGTATTTATTTGCTGCAGATGGAAAACTAGTTCGAAAAGAAGGTTGGGAAAAAACTTCTAGCGGAAAATGGATATACTGGATTCCAGGAAATTATGGACTTGCGACAAATGAATCAAAGGTAATTAACGGGGTAACATATTACTTCGATAGTAATGGTTATATGAAATAAAAATGAAAGCATCCATTCGGGTGCTTTTTATTATGCAAAGAAAAAAGCCCTGAATAGGACTATATGCTTTTCTTCATACCACATTGACGACATTCTCTTATGAAGATGAAATCTTTAACGGAACTCTTGAATAAAGTGTTGCCGCAATTATCACAGCGACCGCTAACTTTATCAGGGAACTCTTTGTATTCGTATATTTTGCTTAGATCGTATTCTTGTTTAGGTTCTTTATTTTCCATTTGTTTCACCTACATATCAATCTGAATTAATGTAACTTAATCATAATAACATGAAGTATTCACATAGTGGATGCTTTTTATTTTAGAGAAGGAAGTGATGGGATGACGTGGTTAAGCTTCTTCATTGGTTATAGTATAGGTACGATTACTTGTTTAATTATTATGATTCAGTTTCTTAAGGCAAAAGAAGTAGACAGACAGGATATAAACTTTTAGATGCTGGGTGAGTAGATATGGCAAAGGAATATGCAAAGAAGTTTTATAAGTCGTCAACATGGAAGAAGTGTAGGGATTCATACTTTGCTTATCGACATGGATTATGTGAGCGTTGTTCTAATCCTGGTAAGATAGTTCACCATAAAGAGTACATAACACCAGAGACTATTAATGATCCAGATGTAACACTAAGCTTTAGTAATCTAGAACTATTGTGCCAAGATTGTCATAACCGTGAGCATCATGAGAAGAATAGTCCTGTTGTTGAAGGTGTAATGTTTGATAGTAATGGAGACTTGATTAGGAGGGATTAAGATGGATAGCATTGATATAGATTTACAAAGGAAGATAGATGTGCTTGCTCTTCATCCTGTGGATGATTCAATCTATGACAAGTATCTTAATGCTTGGGGGAATATAGGAATTGGCGATATACATTATGAGTATTACAAAATGTATGGCAAACAATTCATGCCTTACTCAAAAGAATATCTAATTAGAACACCAATTGAACAACTATTAAAGAGGGATAAAGAGAATTATAAACAATTCTGTCCTTCTTTTTTTATGCGATTAAAAGATAAATATTTTAAGTGGAAATTCAAACGCTGGGTAAAGAAGCTAAGGAATAATTATCAGAAAGGAATCCCCCCTATAAAAAATAAAATTTAAAGTCTGATAGGGACCGAGGAGGGAGTTTCACGTAACGCATGGGTCGCACGCGTGAGGGGTGTAGTCAGAAAAAGAGGTGATATTTATGGCGAAAGAGAAGAAAATGTCCTTCGATGAAAGAAGAAAGCAGGAAGAACAGAAGTTATGGGAAGCTTTAGCCGAACTTAGCGACAATAAGAAAAAGGTCGTTGAGAAAACAGTAATTGATGCAGCGTTCAAATCGGTTCAGCTTGAAGATTTGCATGCTGTTATTGAAGCAGAGGGAGTTGTGGAAGAATATCAAAACGGAAGCAACCAAAGTGGCCGGAAAGTATCATCGAATGTCCAAGTATATAACTCAATGGATAAAAGCTATCAATCGCAAGTTAAAATATTGTTAGATGCCCTACCGAAAGATGTTATTAAAGATGATGATGACGGATTCGATGATTTTGTGGCTGATAAATGAGTAAGCAAACAAAGAAGCAGTACCCTTTAACTTATAATCCAATTATTGAGTATTACAATAAAATCGAATCTGATGAAGAGGTTGTATCTAACAAGGTTAGACGTGTATATAAGAAACTTATTGATGATGTTTATGATACTTCTTCAGTGTATGAGTATGATTCTAAAAAAGCTAACCATGTTATTGAATTCATTGAGAATTTTTGCAAACATTCGAAAGGTAAATGGGGTGGTAAACCGATTGAATTAGAGTTATGGCAAAAAGCATTTTTAGCAGCATCATTTGGTTTTGTTCATAAAATTGACGGTACAAGAAAGTATAGAGAAGTACTATTAATTGTGGCTCGGAAAAATGGAAAGTCAACAATTGCTTCTGGTATTGGTTTGTATTTACAAGTAGCTGATGGAGAACCTGGGGCAGAAATTTATGCTGTAGCTACTAAGTTAGACCAAGCGAAATTAGTGTGGTTAGATGCAAAAAGAATGGTTAAAAAATCACCAGTGTTATTGAAACGAATTAAACCACTTGTTCGTGAGTTAAATGCAGACTTTAATGATAGTACATTTAAACCATTAGGGAGCGATTCAGAAACCCTTGATGGTCTTAACGTTCACGGAGCGATGATGGATGAAATTCATGCTTGGAAAGACAAAAATTTATACGATGTTATAGTAGATGGTACATCAGCAAGGGAACAGCCAATGATTTTTATGATTACAACAGCTGGGACCATTCGTGAATCTGTGTATGATATGAAATATGAAGAAGCTGAAATGCTTTTGAATGGTTTTGATGATCCAGATGGCTATAAAGACGATAGATTTTTACCTATCATTTATGAGTTAGACAAGCGAGAAGAGTGGACAGATGAAAAGGCTTGGAAGAAAGCTAATCCAGGTCTTGGAACCATTAAAAAAGTTGACCAATTAGAAACCAAAGTTAATAAAGCAAAAGCTAATCCACTACTTGTTAAAAACTTATTAACTAAAGATTTTAATATACGTGAGACAAGTACAGAAGCCTGGTTAACGTTTGAACAATTAAATAATAAAGCCATTTTTGATATAGCGAAATTAAAACCTTCTTATGGTATTGGTGGTTGTGACTTATCTTCAACAACCGATTTAACCGCAGCGAAGGTTATTTTTATGATTCAAAACGATCCGCATATTTATGTTAAACAAATGTATTGGCTCCCAGAAGATTTGCTTGAACAAAGAAGTAAAGAGGATAAAATACCTTATGATTTATGGTGTGAACAAGGATTATTAAGAACAACACCAGGAAATTCTGTTCATTATAAATTCGTGACAGAATGGTTCTTAGAAATCCGAGATGAATTTGGTATCTATATACCTTGGATTGGTTATGATAGATGGTCCGCAAAATATTGGGTTGAGGAAATGGAAGGATATTTTGGTAAAGAAGCGATGGTTCCAGTTGCACAAGGAAAACAAACTTTATCTAGCCCTATGAAGCTGTTAGGTGCTGATTTAGAAGCAAAACTAGTGAACTATAATAACAATCCAATAGATAAATGGTGTCTTTCTAATACAGCGATTGATATTGATAAGAATTTGAATATACAACCAAACAAAACAAATAATCAGCGAAGACGTATTGATGGTACAGCAGCACTTCTTAATGCTTATGTTGTTCTTCAAGAAAAACGTAATGATTATCTTAACATGATTTAAGAGGGAGGTGAGAATTTGGGATTATTTGATAAGATGTTTGGCAGAAAGAAATCAGAAAACATGACAACACGCTTTGAAATGGTAAACGATGAAGGTGGAGGGTTTTACTCTTGGAATGGAAACCTATATCAAAGTGATATTGTTCGTTCGTGTATTCGACCAAAATCAAAAGCGGTTGGAAAATTAATTGCAAAGCATATTAGGGATAATTCAATTGAGTTTAAAGTTAATCCGGACCCATATTTACGATTTATTTTAGAAGAACCAAATCCTTTAATGACTGGACAAGTAATGCAAGAAAAATTAGCAACTCAATTAGAGTTAAATAACAATGCATTTGCTTATATTAAACGCGATGAATTAGGATTCGCATCAGAAATATATCCTATTCCATGTGTATCGATTGAAGTTGTGGAAAACAGTTTAGGAGATATATTTTTAAAGTTTTATTTTAAAACAGGGAAACGTATGACAATTCCTTATACAGATATTATTCATCTCAGAAAAGATTTTAATGATGATGATTTCTTTGGAGATCATCCTGGTAAATCTTTATCATCATTAATGGAGATTGTTAATACAACAGATCAAGGTATTGTGAAAGCAATAAAGAATAGTGCTGTAGTTAAATGGATTTTGAAATTTAAATCAGTATTAAAGCAAGAAGATATTGATACGCAAGTTCAAAATTTCGTTAAAAACTACTTAAGTATAGATAATGTAAATGGCGGAGCGGCTTCTTCTGATCCACGTTATGACTTAGAACAAGTAAAACCGGAAGCGTTTGTACCAGATTCAAAACAAATGCAAGAAACTATCCAAAGAATTTATAACTTCTTTAATACAAACGACAAGATTATTCAGAGTAAGTACACAGAGGATGAATGGAACGCTTACTATGAATCTGAAATAGAACCATTAGCGATGCAGCTTGCTGGAGAATACACCAGGAAGCTTTTTTCACGTCGTGAAAGGGGATTTGGTAACAAGATTATCTTTGAAGCATCAAGTCTTCAATACGCTTCTATGTCAACTAAGATGAATTTAGTTCAAATGGTTGATAGAGGAGCAATGACACCGAATGAATGGCGCTCGATTCTTTCATTGGGCCCGATTGAAGGTGGGGATAAACCAATTCGGAGACTAGATACAGCGCTAGTTAAAGATGGGAATACAACAAAAGGGGGTGATAACAATGAACAAGATGGAAACGCGGGAGTTGGAAAGTGATGCAATAGAGATAAGGGAAGAAAACAATACACGTACACTTCAAGGGTATGCTGTGAAATGGGGGAAAAACTCTCACAAAATTGGCGGTAGATTTACAGAACGATTTCAAAAAGGTGCATTTGCTGATTCGTTACGTTCTGATGACCAATTAGCCTTGTGGAGTCACGATATTTCCAAAGTATTAGGTCGCACAAAGAACAATACTTTAAGACTTGAAGAAGATGACATTGGATTACGCTTTGAATTGGATTTACCTAATACAACATTAGGTAATGACACATATGAAAGTGTAAAAAGGTCTGACATTGACGGTGTATCTTTTGGCTTTAGAGCAGAACAACAAGATTGGGAAAATAGAAACACCGACAACATTATAAGAAATGTAACCAAAGCTAAATTGACGGAAATCAGCCTTGTTGGACGTCCTGCATATCCAGATAGCCAAGTATCAACAAGGGGATATAGTCCTTTTGATGAATATGCAAAACAGCAAGAACTAAGAAAAAAATTAATTTTAAAAACCTACTTATAAGGAGAGATTTGAATGAATTTAGAACAAATTTTAGCACGTATGACAGAAATTCGTAGTTTATTAGAAAGCGATCAAGAAGTAGATATGGTAGCATTAGATACAGAGATTCGTGAATTGAATGATAAAAAGAGTCAAATTGAAACACGTCAACGACTTTTAGAAGAAGCTCGTTCTATTAATGATGGAACAGCAACTGGAACTCGTACAATTGAAACTTTTAACGGTAATGAAGGTGAAGAACGCGAAGCAGGAACAGATTCTCTTGAATATCGTAATGCTTTCATGAATTATGTTTTACGTGGAGAAGCAATCCCTGCTGAGCTCCGTGCCAATGCAGTTACTAAAACTGGTGATGTAGGTTCTGTTATTCCACAAACAGTGCTGAATCAAATTATTGAAAAAATTGAAGCTGTTGGTATGATTTTGCCACTCGTTACTCGCACGGCGATTAAAGGTGGCGTAAGCGTTCCGATTTCTTCTGTTAAACCAGTAGCGACATGGGTAGCTGAAAGTGCAGGAAGTGATAAGCAAAAGAAAACAACAGGTGCTATTACATTTAGCTATAATAAACTTCGTTGTGCAGTAGCAGTATCATTAGAAGTTGATACTATGGCGTTACCTATCTTTGAATCTACTTTAATTAATAATGTTGTGGAAGCAATGACAAAAGCAATTGAACAATCAATTATTAATGGTACTGGGGTAGGACAACCAAAAGGTATCTTGACTGAAACGCCTGTTGCAGGGCAAGCGCTAGACATTGCTAAAGTTGAGTATAAAACATTGGTTGACGCAGAAGCAGCATTACCACTTGAATATGAAGACGGTGCCGTTTGGTGTATGACAAAGAAAACGTTTATGGCGTATGCTGGGATGGTAGATTCAAACGGTCAACCTATCGCAAGAGTAAACTATGGTATTAATGGAAAACCAGAACGATTTCTATTAGGCCGTTCAGTTGTACTTTGCAACTATATTGATAGCTTTTCCACAGCAGCAACTGGAAAACCGTTTGCTTTCTTATTCAATTTCAGCGATTACCTTCTTAACACGAACTACCAAATGGGTGTTAAGAAGTATGAGGACAACGAAACTGATGACATGGTCACAAAAGCAATTATGGTTGTGGATGGTAAAGCGGTTAATGTTAACTCATTAGTTGTTCTTAAGAAAGCAGCCTCAGCTTAAGGAGCTGATAGTAAATGAGGAATTTAGTGATTAAACCGTTTATTGATAAAGATACACAAATAGGGTATTCAAAAGGTGATATGTATGAATCTACTGATTCTAAACGTATCGCCTTTTTAATTGAAAATGGTTTTTTGAAACAAGAAGAATACAAAACAGTTTTTCCTAAACATATTGGTGGCGGTTGGTATGAGTTATCCAATGGTAAAAAAGTACAAGGGAAAGATGAAGCACTGGAAACTGAGGAATCACTAAGAGGTGAGAAATCATAATGCTTGAAGCTGTGAAAAAGGCGTTGCGTATTTCGCATAATGCTCTTGATGATGAAATTTTGGATTTAATTGAAGCGGCCCGGCACGACTTAATGTTGTCGGGCGTTTCTTCTATAAAAGTGAATGTAGACACTGATCCACTTATTAAGCGGGTGATTATTACCTATGTAAAAGCTAATTTTATTCCAGATGCAAAAGAAGCGGAACGCTTCCAATTATCTTATAACATGCTTAAAAACCACCTCACTCTAGCAGGTGATTACAAGTGAACGATATTTTATGGTTTCCTATTGTAACTACTATTGAAGATGAATTAGGTCAAAAAGAGGAAATTGCAACATTCAGTAGACAGGTATTTTGCAGAAAAAAATCTATTCCTCAATCAGAATTCTTTCAAGCTGGACAAAGCGGTATTAAAGCCAGTTGTATATTAATTGTTCATTATTTGGATTATCAAGAAGAAACTAAAGTGAAATATGGTAATAAAACATATAGCATTTACCGAATTTATGAGCGAGATGATGAAAAAATCGAACTTTATTGTGAGGTGAAGGCTAGTGACCGATATTAGTAATTTAGCTAATGAAATTGCTAGACAAGTAGAGTTATATACACGTGATGTAGCTGAAAAAGTCGATGAAATAAAGGTTGAAGTTGCGAAAAACGCTGTTAATGAGTTGAAAGAAAAAAGTCCTAAGTTGTCGGGAAAGTATCGTAAAGGGTGGCGAGTTAAGAAAGTTAGCAATGATGTTGTTGTTCATAATGCAACTGACTATCAACTTACTCATTTACTTGAATATGGGCATGTTAAAAAGAATGGTGGCCGTGTTTCTGGTAAACCTCATATAAGACCAGTTGAGCAGGCAGCGATAGAAGAATTTACAACGAAGGTAGAAGGAGCAATAAGAGTATGACACTAGCTGAATTAAAAAAGATACTTAATACTGTTGGATATCCTATTGAATATTCGCATTTTGAAGATACAAAAACAAACCCTGTTCCTAAACCGCCTTATATTACTTATTTAGTTTCTTATTCATCTAACATTATCGCTGATAACAATGTATACAAGAAAATAGATAATGTTCAAGTTGAACTAAATACAGTCAAAAAAGACTTAACAGCTGAAAGTAAACTTGAAACTGTTTTAGAACAAAATGAGATTGCTTGGCAGTCAACGGAAGCATTTATCGAAAGTGAAAATTTATTCCAGAAAATATATGAAGTGAGGTTGATATAAATGGCTGAAAATAAAGTAGCGTTTGGCTTAAAAAATGTACATTATGCAGTTATTACAGAGGATAATGCAGGTAAGTATTCATATGGAACACCTGCTAAACTACCAGGTGCGACAGAGTTGAAATTAGATAAAAAGGGTGACCAATCAGACTTCTATGCTGATGATATCATCTATTACACAGAATCTAGTAACCTTGGATATGATGGAACTTTAACAATTGCTAATCTTACTGAAGCGTTTCGTACAGATGTGTTAGGAGAAACGTTAGATGAAACAGATAAAGTAATTACGGAAAATGCCAATGCTAAAATTAAGAAAATTGCTCTTATGTTTGAATTTGATGGTGATGTAAAAGCAACACGTCATGTTCTGTACAATGTAGCAGTATCTCGTCCTGGTCATGCATCATCTACAAAGAGTGATAAAACTGAACCAGGTACACAAGAATTATCATTTGTAGCAGCTCCTCATCCGATTTCTGGTGATGTTAAAAGATCAACAACTGTTGGTACACCATCTGCTGTTTATGATGCTTGGTATACAAAAGTTTATGAAAAAGTAGCACAAGGAGCGTAATTTAGATGGAAAAAACAATTATTATTGATAATAAAGAAGTTAGATTGAAAAGTACGGGTGCTACACCAATTCGATATAAGTCCCAATTTGGTAAGGACTTTTTCTCTGAAATTATGAAATTGAATCATTTAACAAAAATCGATACAGAAAATCTAGAAGCTTCTGATTTTAGTATGTTGGAAATGGATATCTTCTACAACTTCGTGTACGTGTTAGCAAAAACAGTAGATCGTACACTTCCAGATCCGATTAGTTGGTTGGATTCGTTTGATGAGTTTCCTATTTTAGAAATCATTCCAGAAATTCAAGATATATTAATGTCTTCTATGCAATCTAAAAAAAAGATGTAAATGATAATCAAGAAAGTGATAGTGGTGAAGAATTTACGACCGAAACATTTCTTGCTTTATGTTATTCTTGCAAACTGACAAGGCAAGATTTGAATGATTTCACTATTGGAATGTGTTTAGATTACATTTCAGAATACATGGCATTGAAGAATCCGAAAAAAGGAAATGTTAAGAAGGCTTCTCAAAGTGATTTCGATTCATTTTAGAGCGTTGCACTTATGTGTAGCGTTCTTTTTTATGTAAAAGGTGGTGGATAAATGGATAAATCAATTCGTGGGATTACAATTTCTCTAGGAGCTGATACCACAAAGCTAGGAAATGCCCTTAAAGATGTGACAAAACAATCTGTTTCTTTATCTCAAGAGTTAAAGCAAGTTGAGAGAGGATTGAAGTTTAATCCTGGTAACACTGAATTACTTGCACAAAAGCAGCAAATATTAGCTGAACAAGTTACTGTAACTACTGAAAAGTTAGACAAACTAAAAGAAGCGCAAACACAGATCAATCAGAAATTTGCAGAAGGAAAGATATCTGGCGAACAATATCGTGCGTTCAACCGTGAAATAATTGCAACTGAAAATCATCTAAAAGGCTTACAAAACTCTATGAAAGAGATGGAAGCTGAAGAAGGTCGTATAGCTACTTCCACAAGACAACTAGAAACATTATTTCAAGCTACAGGAACGAGCGTAGATAACTTTTCTAGTGTTTTAGGTGGTAGACTAGTTAACGCGATTAAAAGCGGAACAGCATCATCTAAACAGCTTGACGATGCAATTAATAAAATCGGTGTGGAAGCATTAGGGACAACAACTGATTTAGAAAAAATGAAACAGGCATTAGCATCAATTGATGATGGTAATTCAATTGCTAATGTAAAAAAAGAGTTACAAAGTTTAGCAAATGAAGCTGAAAATACTCAAAAGTCTCTAAAAGATTTAGACGTTGATTTAGAGAATATGCTTGGTGCAGCAGTTGCTGGTGGAGGTATTTCCGGAGCTATTGAAACAGCATTAGATACATCTAAACTAAAAACTAAAATAGATATATCCTTCAACGTTCCAGAGGAATCTAAAAAATCGGTAGAAGAGGCTGTAAGAGGTATTGAAGCGTACGGAGTAGATGGTGAAGCGGCACTTGAGGGTGTAAGACGACAATGGGCATTAAACAAAACGGCTTCTGATGAAGCAAACACAGCTATTGTTAAACAAGCTGCTACTATTGCTAATTCATATGCTGGAATCGACTTCAATGAATTAATTCAAGAAACAAACGAGATTGCTAGTGAATTAGGAATTTCACAAGAAGGGGCAATGGGATTAACTGATGCTCTTTTAAGAGTAGGTTTCCCACCAGAACAACTTGATATTATCTCTGAATATGGAGCACAACTTACACGAGCTGGCTACAATGCCGAAGAGGTTCAAGCTATTATGGAAGCTGGTGTTGAAACCGGAACTTGGAATATAGATAATCTTTTGGACGGACTTAAAGAAGGTCGAATTAAAGCAGCTGAATTCGGTCAAGGTGTCGATAAAGCTATGCAAGAAGCTCTTCAAGGAACTAATATTTCAGCTGAACAATTACAAAAATGGGGGCAATCTGTAGCTAAAGGTGGAAAAGAAGGTTCGGCAGCTATGGCAGAGATTGCTAAAGCATTATCTAACGTTGGAGATGAGACGAAACGAAATGAGTTAGGCGTAAAACTCTTTGGTACAATGTGGGAAGACCAAGGAATGAACATAACATACGCATTACTTGGGGCACAAAGTAAGGTAGTAGATTTTAAGAAGAATCAAGATCAGTTGAATGAGTCTGTCAAAAAAATGGATTCGTCTCCTGCTGTTCAAATGGAACAAGCTGCTGCTAATATGAAAATTGCTTTAGAACCGGTATTAACATTAATAACAAATGTTATATCTGCTTTTTCTACATGGGCAGCAAATAATCCAATATTAGCATCATCTCTTTTAGTTATAGTCACATTAATTGGAATTATTTCTGGTTTATTTATGGCAATGGCTCCTTTCTTAGCATTAATAACAGCAGAACTGTTAACATTCGCTGGTATAATGGCTGTTTTGACAAGTCCTATAACAATAGTTATTGCCGCAGTAGCTGCTCTTATAGCAATATTTGTATTATTTGGTGATGAAATAAAGCGTATTTACAATGAATATTTTAAACCAACAATTGATCAGATTATATCAATAGTTGTGGATGCATTAGGTCCAGCATTTGAGCAAGGTTTTACAGTAATAAAAGGTATCGTACAAGATGCATTCCAAATTATACAACGACTTTGGAATGAAATACTATCTCCTGTATTTTCTTTTATGATGACTGTAATTAAATCACAACTTTTACCAACTTTCCAATTTGTTTTTGGAGCAATTGGTAGTGTTGTATCTGATATATTTAGAGGAATTGGTTCTGTGTGGAATAGCGTTTTGAAACCAATTTTAAATGGAATTATTGATTTTATAAGTGGGGTATTTAGTGGTAATTGGAGTAAAGCATGGAATGGTATTGTATCGATTTTTGAAGGTGTTTTTAATGGTTTAAAAGCAGCTGCGAAAGCTCCAATTAATGCTGTGATTTCTATGATAAACGGAATGATTAAAGGAATTAACAATATATCTGTTCCAGATTGGATTCCTGGAATTGGTGGGAAATCAGCAAGTATTCCAACGGTTCCAATGCTTGCTACAGGTGGTTCTGTATCTGGAGATGGATCGTTCATTGTTGGTGAAGCAGGACCGGAATTATTTACAAAATCCGGTTCATCTGTGAAAGTAACTCCTCTTTCTTCAAGGGAGAAATCACTTGGAATAACAGGTCAAATTACTAAATTAATCAGTGATATGAGACGTATTATGGATGATAATATAAAGTCACTTAATGAAAACGCAACACTTAATGTTTCATATGCCAATGCAGGAATGAACAGTATGGATTCAATTACAAAAGATGTAGTTATACAACTTACTGTCGATCAACCTATTGTTGTTGATGGACGTACAGTACAACGCGTAGTCCGAAAAGAAAATTTAAGAGAAGATAACATTAACTTTCTAAAGAGGGGGCAATGATAAGTATGCCAGATACAATTCTTTTATTTAAAAATGGGCAAACTTGCTCCCTTAAAAAAAATTATAATGTAGAAACTTTAGAATTAACAGTAGATCCACCTCGAATAGAGTCGGACAAGATGAAAATGAAAGGGCAGTTCGGTGTTCGTTATTACAATAAAAGCTATACAGAACGAGGCTGCCAATTAAGAGTTCTTGTGAATACAGGAGATATTGAGGGTGTATATGAAAAGAGAAATGAGCTGTACGCCCTATTTGGTAGATTAGAAGATTTCTATATTATTTATTCAAGAGAACCAGCTATAAGAAGACGTGTTGAGTATCAAGACATGAAAATCAACCGTCCACCTGGTTCTTTATTATTTGAAATCATTATTGGTTTTTCAATCCCTGATGGTTTTGGCGAAAGTATCTTTAGATCATTGGATGCAAAAGAGTGGGATACAAATAAATTTGCATGGGGAATGGGTTTGGAATGGGATGATGATTATAACTATACCTTCAAAGATAAAATATTTAATTTCAAAAACATTGGATCTATGGAAATTAATCCATCACAGCATGATATAACATGGCGAATTAAATGCGATCCACGTTATTTAAAGATTACTAATTTTACTACTAATGATTCATTAACAATATATAATCCATCATCTGTTTCACAGGGAATCATTGTGATAAAGGGCCTACACATAGAAGACGAATATGGCCGTAATTTGGTACGTCATGCTGATGCTGGTGAGATACACCTTGTACCTGGTATAAACCAAATTAAAATCGAATCTTCTACATTTAATTGGTGTGAAGTGAATACAAGATTCTATTACTTGTAAGGGGTGAAAAAATGCAAAGAAAACACTATATTAATAGTCCTATAAACGCCGACGAACGAATGCTACTGAATGAAGAAGTAGATTTAATTTATGGCGGGATAACTCAAAATGAAATTAATCATAGCAAGTTAGTGGATGATTTTAATAGTTTCTTAAATAAATACGGTATCGATAAATCAACATTAGAAAAAGCAATTCAAAATGGTGATGCGAACGTTTTAACTGTTGTCAAAAATATGATATCGGATTTCCTGATTGCAAATCCTTCTAATTTTGATGAAGTAGTTGCAGCGCGTTTAGGAGAAAATACTTTATATGATTTTAATCAGAAAACCAAAGTGAAACTTGATAATACAGATAAGTTTCAACAAGTAAAGTTAACTGCTGATACAGGTAACAATATTGCACTTCCAGATGCAAGTGATCTTAATACAATAACTAAAGGTGGATTTTATAAAGGGTCCAATCTCAAAAACGCTCCTAAAGAGCAAGGATGGTGGTATATTCAAGTCTATTCTCACGATGATAGTAATTATGCTTGTATGCAAATTGCATATAGTTTGAATAGCACATCTGAAAACAGTTTGTATATTAGAAAAAAGGCCGTTGGTGTTTGGGCGGATTGGAAGCAATTAGCTTTATTTGGTGCCTATGACGATATCAAACAAGAAGTTTTAAATGTAAAAGCAGCCCATCCGTCATTAAATGCTGCAATTCGCGCCATGATTCCTTATAACAGTGTTAATTATTACTCGGATTTTCAAAAAGCGTTAAGTGAATCGGCAGGAAAAACGTTAGATATTCCAGCAGGTACGTACACAATTGGTGATATAGAAATTCCAAGTAATATTAATATCCGCGCTGATCCAAATGCTGTTTTTGTTTTAAAAACAGGAAGTACAACGTTCTTTACTAATAAAGATGTTGTTAACATTGGCGGATATGATAAAACGAGTGGAATTGTTTTTAGAGGTGGAGTATTTGACATAAAAAATCTAAAAGATGCAAAAGCATTTGTATTATCGCATTGCCAGAACGTTGTGATTGATACAAAAATTATTAATGGCGGTGAGTCACAAACATATGTCGCTTTGAATGCTGTAAAAGATTCAGAGATAGACATAGAAGCTTTAGATTGCACCGCTACAACGTCCACAGGAGCTATGGTAGGTATTTATGTATTCAATGATAAAAACACGCTCACAAATCAAAATACGAAGCCCTATGACCTTACGCCATGTGACAATGTATCAATTACTCTTAAATTGAAAAATGTTAAAAAAGGCTTAGTAGAAATTGCGCCCGTTGACAAAGTAATTCATAAAAATATCACTTATAACGTACAAGCTGAAAATGTATTAGAAGAACTTGGATTGTTTAATAATATGTCTTACTTCAGAACAGAAAAAGTAGTTGGAAATGATATTGGTCACGGTTTGGTATTTCAAATCATGAATGACACATGTGGAGATTTCACGATTGAAGGAGTAAATATACGTAATGGTAAAAGCAAAGAAACATCCCGTGGTGTTTGGTTCAAATCAAAAGAGGGAGATAATGCTCCACAATATCAGAATGTAAGAATCTCTAATCCTGTTATTCGAGCGTTTTCTAAAGGAATTACAACTGATTATGGATTTGGTGCTAAAATCAACAATCCAGATATTCAAGAATGCTGGGAAGATGGGGTTTGGAATTACTTCACTCTTGATTGGGCCCTAATTGGTGGAATGGTCAAATATAACAACAAAAATGGTTGGGGATCTCGTGCGGATATTCATATCGGGGAGTTAGCTATTGAAAATGGTAACAAAAAAGTATTTAGATCCATTCTTGCAAATGTACAAGCTCGAACTGTACGAGTAGAAAATTTACAAGATAGCATTATTAATAATGTGATCATTAAAGGTGGAGGGTTTTCTAAAGTTGGTTCTGACTTTAATAATAAAATCGATTATTTAGAAGTAGGTTGGTAATATGAAGCGAGTAGAAAGAGCGAAAATTGAACAGTTATCAACGGGTGACCAATTTCATTTAGTTGATATGCAACAATTTGAAGTAATAGAGGGCAAGAATGAACCGTCCTCTATTCGCTTTGTTGTTCCCGACACAGAGATGAATAAGCGTGTTTATCCGTATGTGGAAGATAGAAATTTATTGATCTTTGAGGGGCAATATTACATTATTCTAGTTACTCATCAAGATGAATTAGGATTTAAAGATTGTGATGCAATTCAAATTTCTGCGGAGTTAACAAGACAAATACAATCTAGAAAGATTACAGAGTATTTATCAATTGATGAGGCTCTTTCTCATACATTTGATGGAAGTAATTTTAAGTTTATCAATCGTTGTTCCGAACAAAATCAATTGCATTTTGAAAACTTTGGTGGCGAAGGCCGAATGAAGATGATTCGTAAAATACTAGATCGGTTTGATATTGAATGTATTTTCGATAATATGACTGTTATCTTTGCAGATAGAATTGGCAAAACAACAGACAAGTTGTATAAGTTCGGCTATAACGTAAATGCCATTAAGAAAACGACTGACGATAATAATTGTTCCTTCTCTGTTTTATTGCTGGGCCATACTCCTTCTGAAGAGGAAGGTGGTGGACCACAATTTACGTATTACTATGAATCACCATTAAAATATAAAGTTCCAGAATTTCTTCGCCACCGGCAAGCTGACAATATCGAAGATGACAAAATTAAAGATAACGGAACCGCATTAGAACGTTGTAAAGCAGAAGTGAATGATATTCCTGTTATTTCTATCACTGTGGATCATAAAGAAGCCAATTTTGATGATTCAAACGAGCCAAAGGTTGGAGATAAAGCGATTCTACAACATCATAAATACAATATGGATTTTGATGTACGTGTTGTAAAACGGACTCGTTATCCATTTGAGCAAACACCAAATGTATATGAGTTTAGTAATAAACGTGATGAACTTGTTGATAGAACAGAGGAACAAAAGAAATGGACTGCTGATATACTTTCTATTGTAAAAGAATTGGATCAAAGATTATTGGATGAATCTAATAACTATACGGACCGAATCAATGCAATAACAGAAGAAAAAGCTGTTAAAGCAAAGGAAGAAAGTGAAGCGGCAAAGAAACTTGCTGAACTTGTGAAAGAAAACCAAAAGAATTTCCAAACTGCTATTATCGAGAGTGATACAGAACCGACTCAAAACCTAGAGCCTGGAAAATCTTTATGGCTCAATACAAGTGAAGAACCCAATATGCTCTATCTATGGACTGGGACAGAATGGTCTAAGATTGGTGTGAATGCACCAGAGGAAATTGGTGCTGTTACGAAAGTTAATTTTGAAGAAACAATGAACAGCATTAAACAAAGTGTTGAAACTGTAGAAAAAACACAGACTGCACAGGGGGAGCAACTCAAACAGGCACAGTCTACACTTGAAACCCAGGCGGAAGCTATTAAAGCTAAAGTAACTATCACCGAAGTAGGCAACTATGTGAGTAGTATTGGTATGAGTAACTTAATTAGAAACTCATTATTAAAAACTGATTCAAGTCATTGGTCTTTAGCTCCTAATGTTTCACGAGATACATTTGTTACGTATAACGGTGCTTATACGATTAAAACAGATCAAATCGGTTTAACTGCTGATAGTTGGCGTGGCGCCATTAGTGAAAAGGTTCCAGCTGTAGCCGGTGAAGATTTTGTTGTATCTGGTTGGTTTATGACTGATGACAAAAGTAAAATTGATAAAGGATTAAGATTAGAAGTAGAGTTTTTTAATGCTTCTGGTACAAGAATAGCAGCTCCTAATGTGGATTTTCTCCCTTTAGAAAATAATGTTTGGAAATTTGTGTTTGGAACATTTAAGGCACCAGTAGGAACGGTATTTGTTGATGCACGTTTCTATGTAATTAGAAATGGTCGACTTTGGGCATCTAAAATGATGCTGCAGCGTGGAACAAAACCATCTGAATTTACTGAGAATGCAGCTGATATAGCTGGAAAAGATGAGTTACTAAGTCAAATTGCTGAAAAGGTAGCAACAGCTGATTATAACAAGAAAATAGAACAAATTGACCGCGACATAACAGCTAATAAAGAAGGTATCACCCTTGCGGCCAAAAAAACAGAAGTATACACAAGGGTAGAATCTGATGGTAAATATGCAGCTGATGCGTATGTGAAAGAAATGGAAGCGCGTATCAGTGTGAATGAACAAAGTATTTTGCAAACTGTTAAAGTTGGTAATGTTATCTCAAGTATTAATCAAACAGCTGAAGCAATTCAAATTGAAGCCAAAAAAATCAATTTAAAAGGTGCTGTTACAGCCGATAGTATTGCTGGTAAATTGCTCGAAGGTATCACTATTAGAGCAAGGGATCCAAACGATAATAATAACTTTACAGAGATGTCGAATGGCAGAATCTTTACACAAGGTTTTCAAACTCCAGCTCAATGGAATCAGTGGTCAAAGAAAGTTGTTACAGGTTTAGAAAAGGGGCTTTTTTATAGTAGAGGTTATAAAGAAGACGGTTCGCAAGCAAATTATGTAGAAATTGCAGCATGGGGCGCTTCGTTTAATACAGGTAATGACGGAGCAACATATGGATCGCAGACATTTACTATATTGGATAAAGGTCAACGTAAATCTATTACAGCTAAGTCATACGATGAATCTATGGGATGGAAACCAACATTCACCATTGATAACCCTCAAAGCGCAGAACTTGTAAAGATAACGTCAAATGCAATTTATTTTTATAACATGAATAAAAACTATAAGAATGAATTGGTTACTGAGGATGGTGGTTCA
>NZ_FPAF01000024.1 GCF_900116295.1 Bacillus sp. 103mf | reverse complement strand
ACAGAAGTATCTATTCCTTTTCTAGCCAAGCAATAGGAATTTTTTTTTCACCAGCTACTTCAAACTGAATTTCTCCATTTACTTCAAAAACCCGTTCAATAATGGGTATTGTAATCATTTTATTTTCCTTTATTTTTCTCTTTCGTACTAGTTCTAAGTCAATAATATTCATGATGAAATCCCCTTTTGTGTATGTAAGACAGAGAAAAAAAGCACCCACATGAGTACTTTTTTAACTTGAATCACCATTTTACTTTTTGAGCTGTTACTCTATGTATATTTTACCATATTTATCTATAACATTTGTTGATAAAGTTATTTTATTCCAATTTTTGATGATTTATAAGTGTACGTATCAGGGACATAGTTTTTGAGACATTCGTAAAAGTATACATTTACGGATTGTTCCCGTACTAACTCTATAAATTTGCTATACTTGTTCTGGAAGTTTTATACATAAAGATGGAGGGAGGAAATAAATTGGGACAAGTGCGTGTTGATCCGGATAAATTAGAAGCAGCTGCGGATTTCATATCACGAAACAGAGAAGCTATGGAAAGAGTAATTCGAGAACTTTTACAAGTCACGTTCGAATTACAGATGTCTTGGGAAGGGATAGCACGACAACGATTTTTCGATGAGTTTTTCTCAAAATGGAAATAACATATATTGTACGATATAATTATTGTGATTATTCTATTTATTTGGAAAATGAGGTGATTGTTTAATTGAAATTAAACGCTGCCTTCTTGATAAAATTCACGAGTCAGATTATAAAAATATGAAGGAATTATACATGAATCAGGAAGTAAGAAAATATCTTGGAGGCCCCCGTAAAGAAGACACAATGAAAGATGTTTTAAATAATATGTTAAACCCAGGTACGAATTGTTGGTACTGGGTAGTTAGGGAAAAGCAAACAAATGAGTTCATGGGTATAGTATCTCTTGACCCTCATCATATTGGAAATGATATTGAAGTGTCTTATCAATTTCTACCACAATGGTGGGGGAGCGGTTATGCAACCGAAGTAGTAGAAGCAGTAATAAATTATGCTTTTACTGAATTAAAATTACCAAAGATAATTGCAGTAACTCAAATGGCTAACACACCTTCTCGTAATCTTTTGGAAAGGTTACATATGAAACTAGTTCAAACATATCACAGATTTGGTGCTGAGCAAGGGGTATACGCCATTGAAGCACCACCAACTAACTAATATTGATACGGGAATCAACAAAAACCAAGGTGTTCTCATATAAGTAAATAAAAAGCACTTGATGGTCTTTTATGGGCAACAAGTGTTTTTTTATTTTAAGATTACAACATAGGATTAAGCCATAATATTTTCTGATGGAGAGGGATTCAGTGGAATACTGGGAATACAACGAATTATTTGAAGCAATCAAAGAGGACTATAATGATTTTTTAAGTTTAAATAGAGGATACAGAGATGCAATAGCAAGACTGGTCGATGAATACTGGAATTTAGGTAAGATAGAAGACGTTGTGAGGGATACTGCTATAGGAGAGATTTTAATTACTCATGACAAAGTTTTCGTTGGTACTGCTGAAAGGATAACAAAGTGTTTAAGTATGTTTAACCCGTTAGATGCGAAAAAGGAGTTAACTAAAGAGGAAATTGCAGATTTATCTAATAGAATAAAAAAAGTATTGGAAGGTCTAAAAAAAGTAGAAATTGATTATAATCCATATGCTGGATAGTTTTTGAGAAACTGCTTCTCAAAAGTAGAAATACAGTATAGGATTTGCGATAAAAATAGTCAAATTATTGAAGAAAAAAAGCTAACTAAATAAAGATTTGGATTATATGAAAAGTTTGGGTGAAAAATGATGAAAAAACACGATATAAATGAGCTAGAGAAGCTGCAAAAACAATTATCAAGTAACATTTCTTTGAAAAATACATTTAAACTAACGGATATAAAATTAGTAGCGGGAATAGATATTGCTTATTGGTCTAATGAGGGAATTGACTATGGAGTCTGCTGCATTGTTGTGTTTGATTATCTTACAAAGGCAATTATTGAAGAAGTTCATCATATAGACAAAATTGAGTTTCCTTATATTTCTGGTTATCTAGCATTTAGGGAATTACCATTAGTGATTGATACAGTTAAAAAATTAAAAAATTTTCCAGACTTATATATGTTTGATGGAAATGGTTATTTACATAATCGTCATATGGGGATCGCAACGCATGCGTCTTTCTATTTAAAAAAGCCAACGATTGGAGTAGCCAAAACGTATTTAAAAATAAATAATGTTGATTTTATTGAACCTGAAAATGAGTTAGGTTCGTATACTGAAATCGTTGTAAATGAAGAAGTTTATGGAAGAACGCTAAGAACTAGAGAAAATGTAAAACCAATTTTTGTTTCTTGTGGTAATTGGATTGATTTAGATACTGCTACCCATGTCGTTTTGCATTTTGTAGAAAAAAATAGTCGTTTACCTATTACAACAAGATACGCAGATTTAGCTACTCATGAAGTAAGAAGAGAGGAACTTTCAAGGTAAGTATGGTTTAAAAATTTAATAAAGAAAGAATCTTTCCTATATAGATAAAAATTGAAAAATCGACATAAAAATCCTCTTTCTTTTTAGGCGGGCGAGAGCATCTGGCCATGCATAGAAGCGGTCAGGGGGTATTCCGTATAGCAGCGACTTATATGTCGAAAAAAGTTAGGAAACGATGTAAACACTAGTGGAAAGAGTGTATACAGATTTAGCCTGTTGATCTAACTGTAGAAGCATAACTCAGCAATTCAAAAAAGATATCCGAATATAGATATTGAAATAATTTACAAGACTAGGGGTAGTGAAAGGGATGGATGTTAATTTCTTTGAACTTAAATTTTTAATTACTGATAGCTTTTATAGTCAGGTGTTGAAAAATGGATATTCATATGAACAAGCATCAGGAATATGCTATGAATCATTTTTTGAATATGTTAATTGTAATAGTATAGAGAGTGTAATAGCAGTCTCAACAATTATTAGATTAAAAACAAGACATAAATTACAATTGACAAAATATGATATTGAAAATATGAAGAAGATACTTGAACTGCTTAACGTACTTCATTTAGATAAGATTTTAAATGATTCTGAAAGTGGATATTTAGAAGAAGATATTCAAATTATTGAGTATCAATTTAAAGAGTTACGGTAACCAACAATTCGTAGGAGAGAAAAAAATTAATCGGTGGTTGAAGTGGAAAATGTTTGGACTGCATTTTTTATGTCGAAGAAGGAACAGGTTCTCTTATCTCAGTTATCAAAAATTATCAATGATTTTTTACAACGACTTTATTTAGAAGGCTGAATAATTGGATTAAAGCCGAGTTGTTGAAAATTTTAAAGGGGAATAAAGACATGTCAGAAGAAGGAAAATTAGTGATTTTAAATGAAACTTTTAAGAAAGAGGGAAGTCAAGAGGATATAGAGGGTTTGACGATTATGGTTGACGGTGTTATAAAACAAGTTTTTGATAAGATAAAGTCTGATAGAGAATATACAAGTTATAATGAAGTATTAAGAGATGTTATTTTTGAAGGAATAAGTGGTATTATCAAAAACTCTTAAATTTAGCTATGTAAAAACTGCTAGTGAAGGAATGAAAATGATTACACCACAAGGGTTTTATTTATTTTCTGTATAAAATTTGTATACCCGCTAGTTAGTCTAACACATTATTTTCATACAATCTAATGTAATTAAATTGTGAAATACAGAAGCTTTAAGATTAATAGACGAAAAAGATAAGATTTTTCAGAAGTGCTAATAATTGCCAAAATTTTGATTAACGAGTATAATGAAATCAATAAGTAATAAAAAGAAAAGGGCAGTGTAGGAAAGAATTTCTTCGCCTGTTAAGCGGTAGGTCGCAGGTTCGAATCCTTGCCTCCCCCGTCGTTTTATAAACATAGGGGGAGTAGCTCAGTTTGGTAGAGCAACATATTGAGTCTTTCCGCCTATCTCCCTTTTCTTCGAATCTATAATTCATACTTTATAGATTTGGGCAGTGTAGAGAAGGATTTCTTCGCATTAAAAGCCGTGTGTCATGGGTTCGATTCCCATCCTCTCAATTTTGGGAGGTAGCTCAGTGGTAGAGCAACGTAACGAGCCTTTTCGCTTATCTCCCAAATCTTTAAACATTACATATAACAGGAGCAGTGTAGATAGCTCATACTTCGTTTGCTAATATGAAACGCTATCGATGCGGTAAGTTCCGCACCGAATTAGTACTTTTCTTTGATTCATAACACTAAGCTAAGCGTCATATAGGAGCTGGGTTTGCGGGGCTCGATTCCCGTTTCTTTGAATAAATTGTCAAAGCAGTTTAACTGTTCCTGTTTCCAATAGTTCTGAAGTGTTAGGAATGAGTGAAAAGAGCAACGTATATACGTTGCCTTTTTTATTTGTATTTCAACCAGTAGTGTCAAAAAATCTCTGGGGGTAGATCATAATGTCAAAGTTTAATCATTCTTCTCAAGGAAGCCGTCAAACGTATACAAAAGAGGGCGGAAACGCTTATAAAATGTATGATAAAGATAAATTAGTTACGATGGTATTAACATCTTTCTTTAATGAGCCAAAATTTTATGGTGATAACAGTGAAGAATTAGTTATTACTGCAAAACAAATCATGGACAGAGACCCTCAATTTGTTGCAAATTTAGCAGTGTATGCACGTGAAGTGTTCTACATGCGTTCTGTTACACATGTCTTAGCAGTGGAACTCGCAAACCACCCTGAAGGTCGTAAATATGCTCGGCAAACGGTTTCTCGCATTGCACAGCGACCTGATGATGTAACAGAAATGATGGCATATCAATTAGGTGTATATGGCCGGAAAAATCCAATTCCAAACTCTTTGAAAAAAGGGTTGGCAGATGCCTTTGCTACGTTTGATGAATATCAATTAGCAAAATACAATCGCACAGGAAAAGACGTTACATTGAAAGATGTATTTCGTTTAGTTAGCCCATCTGCAAAAGAAGGAACAGAACGTTACGAACTTTATAAGCGTTTGTTAGAAAACACACTACAAGTACCATATACATGGGAAACTCAACTTTCTCAAAAAGGAAACAAAAAAGAAGTATGGGAAGAATTAATTGAAAGCGGGAAAGTGGGGTATATGGCCTTACTTCGTAATCTTCGCAATATCGCAAATTCAGGTGCAGCAAATATTGATACAGTATATAACATTCTTCGCGATCCTGAGAGAGTAAAAAAATCAAAACAATTACCATTCCGTTTTTTCTCAGCCTATCGCGTAGCACGAGAAAAATTACCACAAGCAGGAAGTGAATTGTTAGATGTATTGAATGACGCAATTGAAGCATCTGTTACAAACATGCCAAGGGTATCAGGGACAACATTTATGACAGCAGATATCTCAGGCTCTATGACATATAATTCTGTCTCAAAAGATGGAACCGTTACATGTGCAGATATTGCTACACTTATGATGGCGATGGCACACTCTTTCTGTGATAATTCGATTACATCTGTATTCGCAACGGATTTTAAAGCGATGAATGTTTCTACTCGTTCTGGCATCTTGGAGAACATGAACACATTTTTATCAGAAGTTAATAAACACGGATATGGAACAAACTTATATCTTTCTATCCAATATTTATTAGATAACAAAATCAAAGTTGACCGTATCCTTGTTTTCTCTGATGAGCAAGTGTACGGAGATGGATGTGAAGACAATTCTTCACAAGTTCTTCTTGAAACATATCGCCGTGAAGTTAATCCTGATGTTTGGGTTCACTCTTTCAATTTAAATAGTTACGGTAATCAACAATTTGTAGGCGGGAAAACAAATTTAATTGGCGGTTGGAGTGAAAAAAGCTTGGACTTCATTCGTTATGCCGAAGAAGGAACAGGTTCTCTTATCTCATCTATCGAAAACTATCAATAATTTTGTTACAACATCTTTATTCAGAAGTATAGATTGGAAGGTGATTCACCAAATGAAGTTTGGTGAAAATATTCATTTAGTAGAAGAAGTAATGGACTTTATTCATAATAGTAAGATCTTTAATAATAAAAATGTTAATACTACTAATATACAAGTAATAAATGACTTTGATGAGGCACAAAATTTTGCTTGGTCACAGAACTTAAGTAAAGTGGATACGGTATGGGAGGATGTTAAATCACTAGAAACAGAAAGTATCATAGAAAAGGTCTATCATTTAGGTTTAGCTTTGCAGCAAGAAGAATTATATGAATATTTTGGTGGCTATGAGAATTACGCTAATCATTTTCTACCCTTTGATTACATAGATATTCATGAAGAAGTTGAAGGGGATCTCACAATGTGTGCTTTAAACCGATTGGTGAATGGAAAAACAGATAATTTTTATGAAAGAATTTTTGATATATATAAACAGGGAGGATGGCCTTGTGGGTGGAAGGATACATATCCTGATGGGGAAATGATTGTGTTTGTACCATCCACCAGCCATAAATAAGTAATGAACAGTATCATCAAAACCTTGATTGGCTATATGCCTTTCAAGGTTTTTTTATTAAAAAATAAATAGGAAGAATGTAGGAAATAGTAGAGTGCTTAAAGAAAATGAATCAATTAGAACTATTTCGCAGCAATTTGATCAAACTTTTTTATAAAGATACAGAAGTATAAAATTGGAAAAATAATATAAATAATGGTAGGATATGGTTGTGGTGTCCGGATCAAGCATACTGCGAAAATAATCAATACATCTAGTTTTAAAGGGGGAATTAATTTGGAAAGAAGAAGTAATAGAATTATTAATCATTTTCGAAGTTTATTAGTTATAAGTCTATGTTTCTTTTTAGTCTTTTTGGGTAGTAACAACTCAAAGGCTGAAACAGTTTCTTCTATAGCATTACATGCTAAAGATGTAGAAGCTTTCACAAATAAAGTAATTCCAGAGAAAATGAAAGCAGAAAATGCACCTGGTGTAGCTATTGTAGTTGTCAAAGATGATCAAATTCTATTTCAAAAAGGGTACGGTTTTTCCAATAAAGAACAGAATATTCCCATTGATCCCAAAAAAACAGTTTTTCGATTAGCGTCAGTATCAAAGGTTTTTACTGCTAGTGCTGTAATGCAGTTAGTTGAACAAGGAAAAATCGATTTAAATAGAGATATAGTAAATTATATGGGGGGATTAAAGTATCAAAATAACATGGGTGAACCAGTTACAATGAACCATTTACTCACCCATACAACAGGTTTTGATTACGTAGATCCTAGACCAGGGGATATTCATTATCAAACTAATGAATATACAAAACTTAAAGATTATGTAGAAGAAAATATGCCCACGGTAGTAAGAAAACCAGGAGATACGTACACATATGATAATTTTGCTTCTATGCTTCAAGGATATATTGTTCAAAATTTGACAAACACACCTTTTTATAAATATATGGCTTCAAATATTTTTTACCCTTTAGAGATGCAAAATAGTAGTTTTGTTATGACTAATTTTATCAAAGATAAGCTTGCAACAGGATACGATGGAAAAGGTGATGCCATCCCATTTTATGAAACAAGACCGACGGACATGCCACAAGGAAGTATGTTTTCCACAGGAAGTGATGTAGCCAATTTTATGATTGCTCAATTGAATGGTGGTAAATTTAAAAATAAACAAATACTAAAAAAAGAAACTGTTCAAGATATGCAAAAAACAAAATTTGCGTTACATCCAAAATATCCAAATATGGCATATGGATTTGAATTCTTTTCACCGCAAAGTCATAATGGTCAATATGTTTTTGGAAAAGGTGGAAATATACCAGGATTTTCTTCTTTAATGTGGTTAATTCCTGAACATAAAATAGGTGTTTTTGTTGTTACGAATAAAGATGGCTCATCACTTCCTTATGAATTATTTGATGAATTTATGAATCACTATTTTCCAGACAGAACGAAGCCAGAGTATTTAAAACCTAGCGAAGAAGAGTTAAAGAAATTTGAAGGTGTTTATCGTGATTTGCGGGTAAAAAATCTTATTACACATGTAAAAATAAGTGAAGGAAAGTTATTTGTAAGTGATAAAGCATATGGTAAACAGGAATTAAAACAAATAGATCCTTTACTATTTGAAGATGAAAAAGGTAATTATATGGCGTTTAAACTTCACACAGATGGCACTGTAAAAGAAATGATACACTGGAACTCTGGTAGTTCAGCTGTGAAATTAAGTGAGCCTAAGAGATTTCAAGATGTAGAGGCAAATCATCCATATGCTAAATTTATAGATCCTTTACACCAATATGAGATATTAAAAGCAAATAAGGAAGGAAATTTTGTTCCTGAAGCCCCTCTTACACGTGGAGAATTTTCATATTGGTTATCTCAAATTGCTTACTTTACACCACCTTCAAAAAAGGACCCTGTATTTTCTGATGTAAAGGGCCATCAGTATGCATCCCATATTCAAAAATTATATGAACTTGGTATTTTATACGAAAAAGAAGGGGAACAATTTTATCCAGATCGCGCTATTACTAGACAAGAAGCAGCATGGATTGCTTGGCATTATTTGAAAATGCTAGAAGCACCGCCAGCAGACGCTACTTTAAAGGGAGAAACTGATGATTGGGCAATAGAGTCTGTCAAAAACATTGTAGGTCATCGTTTAGTTGGACCTGAGGTTATATATAATGAAGATGGATCGGCAGATTATTTATCGAAACAAATAATGAAACGACAAGAGGCAGCTGCTTTGTTATTTTATGTTATGTTATCTAGTTAATTTGCTTCAAATATAGATTAACAAAAATACTGTAGTCTCGGAGAAAGGCACTTATAAAAAAGTGCCTTTTGTGGTTTTAAAATACAGTCACGATGTTTGTAAGAAAGACGCCAAGTTTTGAATATCTTCCGCTTCCTTTCTCTATTAATATTTAGTACATTTTGAATGCTATCATGATTTGAAAATATAATCATTTGAATTTTTAAAATTTTCATTTGAGTTTTAAAGGTAGAGTCGTTATCTAGTAGGACTACATGAATGGCATTTAGTATGGTGAGCCCTATTTTAAAATTATGGGGGAAAAGTGGATGCTACTATAATTTGTATATAGGGGGAGTTGTTATGGGAAATTCAGGCGTAATGTCTTTATGGATAGGAAATTTTAGAACGAAACAAAATCTAAAAGACTATGTTGAAATGAAGTTTGATGAAGTTGGAAATAGGATCCCATCTCAGTTCATGAGAGACTTTAATCTTGACTTTATCAATTATAATCAAGATTTATTAGAAAGCACCTTTATAGAGGACTCCGTTACATCTTTGGCCTTGCTTTTAAGTGGTTCCTCTTATGAAGCGGACATTTTACCACAATTTGTTGAACATTACGGAGAAGAATTATCAGAAAGCTATAATTCTGTTATCAGATTGTATGATTTTGAGTACGATGGAGAGGTAGATAAAACGAAATTCAAAAGTGGAAATTTAATTTATAGGGGATCAGTTGTATACGAGGAATGGGATGAATAAAGATTTTATACGGTCACTATAACGTGATAAAATTAATGATTTTTTCAGCTCTTTTTCTAGTGATGAATTGTAACTCAAGTTTAAAAAATGAAAGATTTAAGAAAGGTAATGCTTAATATTAAATTTGTAGATCCTTAAAGCACATAATGAATTATTGATACATCAAATGGGTTATAACACATGTATGAGAAGAATAAAGTAGAAGGTGGTATTTCATCATTGCCAGAAGGACTAAGATGACAGTAGGAGTGTGTTATTTATGGAAAAGCAAGGAATGGTTTCAATATGGTTAGGGAATATTAAAACACAAAACCAGTTAGAGAAATACGCCGATTTAACATACGATGAAGATGGAGAGTCTATACCTTCTAAATTTTTTGTGGATTTTAATATTGATAGGAATGAAATAGATGAAGATTTTATTGAAAAAGAAGTATTAGAAGAAGAGAGTGATAATATCTCTGTTTTGTTAGAGGGCTGCTCATATGACGAAATTATATTACCTAAAATTAGAGAATATGTTAACTTAAATAAGTCATACAATACCATTATTTTAATCTATAATTTTGAGTACCAGAATCTTGTTAATTCTTCTGGGGATTTTGATTATGTTACTTCTACTAGTTACCTACAATAGTAATATTTGTGTAAATAAATGAAGAGGCTCCAAAGTACAAGGAAGTCTCTTTTTGTATGACGAAATTTGTCGGAGGGTCTTTATTCTATGTCGAATCGCCGATATATTCTAAAGAACGGTCGATATATGTTAAAAATCGCCGATATATTTGAAAGAACGATCAATATCGCATTATCGATTGATCGAGATAAGGTATGAGAATGTTAATCAACATGATAAAAGGACTGCGGGGCAGTCCTTTTAAACATGTTCATCTGTCTGATCTAGCAGATTTGCCAGTATCATGCTATTCTCTTGGTCGGCATCGTACTGCACAATATCGTCATACTCAAACAGTTCGAAGGTTTCATCAAATTCCCGCTTCATGAAGTTGATAAATTCTTTAATGTTTTCTCCTATTTCTTGATTACGGCGAAACTCCATCATAATTGCTCTAAATCGGTGGGGCGGAATTTCGCATTTAATGTGATACGATTTGCTGATGCCAAAAGAATCTTTTGCATCGTATAAGTTGTATGTATACACCAGAGGGTCATCTCCTTTCTTATATGATGTGTATATTGTTCCATGATTGAATGAAATATTCATTGGTTACTAAAAAAGAGTCACTATTATGCCGTAAATTGATAATCCAATGAAAGCCGGAATACCGACAATAACAATTTGTTTCACATTTTCATACGCTTTCGGTTCTACAAGGGGAAACTCTTCTTCCTCCATTTGCCGATATTGTTCTCGTTTCATATAATCCCGCCTTTATGGTTGTGTGATAATATATTCAACCAAAGCGGTTTATGACAACGATAATTTAACTGAGTTTAAAATAAATATTGAATATTAAGTATATTTGTATTGTTATTGGTTTATTATCGGATGACAGTGATTAGCCTCCCTGCAAGCTCAAATATTGCTAAGTTGATTTTTTTAGCTCATCTATTTATTGAATCCATTAACTGGAAGAAATATTCAGGTTTATGAGTCTTATTTAGGTTATACCATGAATGTAATGTATCTGGTGCAAATACACCTAATTTTTTCAGTACTTCCATCGCAAATTCCAGAGGAGCTACTCCTGATGCAGTAACTAAATTCTCATCGGATACCACAGGTCCCATCTCATGAAATTTTTCACCTTTATAATTAGGACAGACCATTTTAATATACGCTAAGTGATTGCTTGTATGCTTTCTAGAATCTAAGTATCCCATATTCGCGAGGCCCTCAGTTGCACCACAAATTGCGGCAACAATAGTGCCAAGCTTTAAAGCTTCGCCAATTTTTTTCAAGATAGGTTGATGAATATCTTCTCTCCAAGTATTCCCTCCAGGTAAAATGAAAAGATCTTTACTCTCAAGAGTACATTCATCAAGGGAAATATCTGGTTTTATGCTCAGACCTCCCATTGTAGTAATAATTTCTTTATTAACTCCTACTGTAACTACTTGTAAAGGTGCTAAATCTTTTTTGAAATATCTTCCTGAGTTTAGTTCAGCAATTAAATATCCATATTCCCAGTCTGACATTGTATTAAATACATAAAGATACACTTTTTTTGTTTGCATCCAATAACACTCCAATCATAATTGATATAGCCTATTATAAGATAACTTCCCTGACAGCTAACGTCAGGGAAGTTATCATACTTGATGAAATTTTATTAATTCCGACAGAACTTCAATAAATCTTTTCTTAAGACTTATTGGCTCAATAACTTGAATAGATTTACCGTACGGTAAAAGTAAATAAGGTACATATGTATGTATTACATTTTTTTCAAGGAGAAATACTGCTTGATTTGAAGTCCGTTCTTGTAAATAATGTCCTAAAAACCAATGTTGGCAAATATCACCCAACGCTCTTGTATTTCCATTAATAATCAAAGGGGTAATCCCTTCCTTATCTTCTATAGTTGGAAGGAGGTTTTTCATAAAATAGTCACGTGCTGAAAAATTTTTTGGTCGGTTAAACTTATTTTCGGTTAGCATTAGACTTTCAATTCGATCTACTCTAAAACTACGGATATCATTTCTAAGATGACAAAATCCAATCACATACCACTTATTATTCCAGTAAATAATTCTGTACGGATTAACCAATCTATACTTTGATTGCTCTTCGCCACTTTTATGGTATAGAATTTTTACAGAGTATCCATCAGCTACGGCCTGCTCCAACTCCTTCAAGAAAGGTTCCATAGAGAGGGAACTTAATTGACTTATTATTTCAAGACTGGTTAAATGTTGGTTTATCTTTGTTTCCTGCTTTTGATTTGAATATTTGCTTAGCTTTGAAATAGCCCTATTTAGTGCTTCACCTCCATAATATCCGGCTTCTTCTGCAAAAGAAGCAGCGTGAAATAGTGAGGTTTGCTCCTCAAAATCAAAAAAAAGAGGAGCTTCAATAAAATTGTTCAATAAAGAGTATCCACCGTTATGTCCTGTGTCTGAAATTATAGGTACACCACTTGTTGAAAGTGTATCAATATAACGATACACAGTCCTTATATGAATCTCTAACTTTTCTGATATTTGTTTTGCAGTAATTTTTTCACTTGAACTAAGCATCCATAGAATTGCTAGTATATTGTCAATTTTAGGCATATAAATCCACCTCTATATGAAATTTATTATTTATTATCTATTATAAATAAAGTATGCGATATACTTCTACTTAACCAGGCATATAGGACTCCTAGGTCTTGTGCATAATATTTGCTTTTTCGTTGGACAAATCCTATTTCTCTAGCCAATTGTTCTAAAACGTGTGGTGATATATAGCGTTGTAATTCTTTAGAAACAATGTAGTTCGTCAAAAATTGATAGATTCATAAAAAGTGCCATCCTTTCCTATAGTTCTACAGAAAGAATAGCGTATTTTTTTATTTTAAGGAAATTTAGTTTTGTTAGCTTGATAGCGATGTGTCGGAACCCCGAAAAGAAGTTCCTTTTTTCTGAAAAATGTATATAAATACAAAAATAATAATAAATATTTAAAGGGATTTTATATTCCCTTAATTTATTCCTTTCCATTTACATCAATTATTTATTACAACAGCTGTCACGTCTAAAATAAGGTGTTTCAAAAAAGGAAAATATAAGTATTTTTATACACCTCACCATATCATTCCGGGAATTCTGTCCGTTTGGACACATTTTCGTCGCAATTCCCCCCTTTTGCTGTACGCTAAGAGATACTTGTTCAGAAAATCTTATGTTTATGAACAGAGGATAAAACACAATAATATCAACGTTTTCTAGCTATAATCATGTTCATAAAGTGTGTAAACAAATCAATGTTCAATTAAACTTAGGTTTTTATCTGTCTGAATATGTATTCATCTTTATAAAATACTGTAATGATAAAGATTTGTAGTCCTTAGCGTACAATGTTCTCAGAATGATATAGTGACCTCTTATAATGAGTTCCCAATATAATCAATGCGTTAATCAAAGGAACTCTGTGTTATTTTTGCTTGTCTACTAACTAATACAGCTTCAAATAATGGACACAATTGCTACATGCCAAGTGTAATTTATTATCCATTCAAAAATTCTGTTTATTCATTTTTTCTAAAAATAAAAAAAACATTAAACTTATAAATATACAAGTTATAATGGGGGCGTCGAGAGATAATCTATTACCTCCGGAGAAAATATCAAACCTGGTTCTGGTGCAAAAATTCTAAAGACCTTGCAAGTAATCTTCTAAAATTGAACATACTGATACGATTACTCTAAAAAAGGTGTGTGATCAGAAGGAAAATTTACATGAAAATGGAAGCGTTATCAGCCAGATCTTATGTTGTTAACAGTACGTTGGTACCTGCGGTGCAACTTAAGTTTTCGTGATGTAGTAGAAATGATGGGGGAACGAGGATTATCCTTGGCTCATACCACGATTAAAGGAGGAATTATTATATGAATGGAAATACTGCAAAAAAAATAGAATTTCAAGCTGAAAATACTGCAGTAAAAAATGAGAAATATCCAGACCCTAAAAAGTGGCATAAACAGGATACTACCTGGGCATTGAGTCTTTTTGGAACAGCAATTGGAGCAGGAGTACTCTTTTTACCTATTAATGCAGGTTCAGGTGGTTTATTATCATTACTGTTAATTACCATACTTGCATATCCTGTTATGTATTACTCACATAGGGCGCTTGCTAAAATGATATACGCTTCCAATTCTGCTGATGAGGGGATTACAGGTACAATAAGAGAGTATTTCGGAAATAAGGCAAGTATCATTTTTAACATAGTATATTTCGTCTCAATTTATACGATCGTGCTGATGTATTCAGTTGCACTTACAAATACGGCAAGTAGTTTTATCGTGCATCAATTGCACATGCCGGAGCCTCCAAGGGCCATTTTATCGCTTGTATTAGTAATCGGTCTTATAGCTATACTAAATTTTGGTCAAGATATCACTGTAAAGATAATGAGCATGCTAGTATATCCTTTCATAGCTTCTCTACTTTTTATCGCAATATCTTTGATTCCACAGTGGAATACGTCAATGCTTAGTTTTTCAAGTGTTTCTACTGCTTCAACAGGAACAGGATATTTTGGAACGATATGGATGATACTACCAATCATAGTATTCTCGTTCAATCATTCGCCTATGATTTCATCATTTGTTATGAAACAGAGAGCTACCTATGGAATAGAAGCTACTGATGCCAAATGTGCTCAAATACAAAAAGCTTGTTATATCATGACATTCGCTGTTGTTATGTTTTTTGTTTGGAGCAGTACCTTGAGTTTGACTCCAGGTGATCTTGTAATGGCAAAAAAAGAGAACTTGTCAATCCTATCATATCTTGCGAATGAGCTTAATTCGCCTATAATCACTATTGCAGCTCCTATCATTGCTTTTGTGGCCATCACAAAGTCGTTCCTTGGTCATTATATAGGAGCATATGAGGTAATGCGTGACATGATTATCAAGTCCAGTAAAAAACGCGGAAAAGATGTAGGAGAAAAAACAGTTAAGACAATGATCCTTACTTTTGTCGTATTAACATGCTGGTATGTTGCGTATGCAAATCCAAGTATTCTTGGACTTATTGATGCCCTTAGCGGTCCGTTAGTTGCTGCAATCTTATGTCTATTACCAATGTATGCGATCCATAAAGTACCAGTACTAACTAAATACAAAGGGAAAGCGAGCAATGTATTTGTCATTATTATAGGTATACTTACTGTCCTAGCAAGTATTAAGTCATTATTCTAATTCACTATTGAAAGATTCCTAGTGGAAAAGATATATAGATGCAAATTGAAAAACTAGCATAAAAACCCTTTTCTTTTTCGGTGGGCGAGAGCAACTGGCTATGCATAGAATTGGTCAGGGCCTAATTCTGCCACATGCGCAGCGAAAACCAAAAAGAGCAAACAAGTGCAGGTTCCTTTTTTTCATAGTAGCAATCTATATGTAAAAAAACAAATTGGATTTATATATATCTGTTTTTGGACAGACTCCTCACTTTGAGGAGTTTGTCCTTTTTTAATCATATGCATAACCTCTATTCATAGTTGCCCATAGAAATTTAGTTCATTTTTTTCGTTTTGGGGAAGAATGTATTTCTTAACTTGATAGCGATGGGGCGGTACGCCAAAAAGAAAAAATACCAATTTACAAATGAATTGGTATTTTTGTTCATCAAATTGAAATTAAATAACTATAAAACTAATCTTTTTCAACTGTATATGTAACTTGTTTAAAGTTTACCATGTCTCCATTTTCAGTATCATCTTTAGTTTGCAAAAGTTGAACTTTTGGCTTGTAGTCCGTCCTATGAGCATCTTTGATACCCTTAATGTTAAGTTTGTAGGATTTATCATTTTTTATTTTTTGTTCAAATACTTTTTTATTGGCAACAAAAATAAAGGTCACTTTATTTTCATCAATTCCCTCAGTCATAAATTCTAATTGATTATCTTTTGTTGTAATCGTTGGTGTTAATAATTTAATACTTCCATTTCCGGTTTTTTCTAAAGAATTTTCCGCTATAGCTGAACATCCGGATAATGTGATGCCAGAAAATAGAATAAAACTTAATCCAATTATCTTTTTCATAAGATCACCCCAACCTCAAAAAACTTTTCGACTTCGTCAGTCGTCAGCAGGGGAATAAATTGTCATTCCCAACCCGTTAGCGTGGAACATAGATGATTAGCTGTCAACCTCTTGAAATTATACCATGATATGTAAAAGGTAAACAAGGTGTATATGGGGTACCACCTCATGCCCATCAACTTAAGAGCTCGCATTGGGAATAACCAATTATTTTACGTGATTGCTATATGAGGTACCGCCAGCATTTCGGAAAAAACCCACGCTAAGAGCATGCAAGATTTTATACAGTTTTTCGGCCAATCCAATAACAAACGGGAACCCTGAAACACACGCCAGGATAGGAATGTATAAAAAATGAATAGAATCATAGAAAAAAGGAAAGGCGGATTCCTTGTGAGAGTAGGGATCCTCCTTTTCCTTGCTACTGATAATGATGCGTTATGTTAACCTCATGTGAATAAGATTAAAACGAAAAGGAAAAATCTTGCTTCCTAATATCGGTTGGTGTAAAATTACACTAATAGATACAAAATGTAATTTTTTTTAAAAAGAAGGAAAGCTGTTATGAATAAGGAGCACATTATTGAACTTATTTCAAACAAAATAAGACTCATTCGGTTGGAAAAAGGCTACTCACAAGATAAAATGTCAAAAATTTTGGGGATTTCCAAAAAGACACTTGTTCAAATTGAGAAGGGAAGAACATTATCAGAATGGACAATTGTAATAGCTGTATGTGCATTATTTAGAGACAGTGAGGTTCTACAATCACTTTTAGGAGATGAACCCTTAGAAGTTGTTGAGACTATTGCCCACGATGGATTAGATAGACCAAAGAATAAAACAATGGGCGGAAGAGTCTGGTGGAAGGAAATTGATAAAAAAGGGAGTTTTCTATTGCAGCAGAATTTAGTCAGTCAACAGTATCGATGGTTTAGTTCATTTGATAAACAAGAAAATTTAATACGATTAAGTGAGTTAGCGAATGGGGAGTGAATATCATTTGAAACAGTTACTAATCTTTATCATCCTATTACCTGTATTTTTCTATACTTATGTTGCGACTTCTTGGACAGGTTCGTATATTATGCTTGAAGAAAATTGGAAGAAACATATTGTTTTTACTCCTGAAACTGCCACTGAATCTCAACAAATTTATGAGATTGATAAGTTCATTTATGCTTTTAAATACCAACCAATAATAAGTATTGTCTGTATTTTATCTTTCTTAATTCTCATTGGAATAATTATTTCTTGGATTAGTAGGAAATTCCGCCATAGCCCAAAAAACATAGTAAATTAAATATTTGTAACTAATATTACACTTTTTTCAAATTCCGAGTTTGAGACGTTATGTCAACCATATATGAATATGGTATTCATTGTTTTTTTAGTACTCACTATAAATTTAATACAGCAAAATAGAAATATAAGGGAATGATGATAAGGTTAGCATATGAAAAAGCTTGGAGAAATCTCCAAGCTTTTTCAGTGTGTTTAATTTTATTTTTAAACAAGATGCACATTTAAGTTGTAGAAAGTAAATACTGTACCTTTTGTTTTAAGTGATACTAACAAAAAAATTATGAAATGAATGCAATATAACAACCAACCATAATGAACCTGTCTTTTTAAACACAAATCCAAAAATTAATCCAAGAAAAAAAACATATATTTGACTCCATAAATTAAAAAAATCCCCATTATAAATCCAGATTGGATAGTGTATCGCTAAAAATAAGAAGGATGTAATAAGATTGGCGTTCCAAAAAGATAATCTTTTACTAATCTCTTGCAGAATTAATCCCCTAAATACAATCTCTTCTGTAATTCCTACTAAAAGAATAGCATTAAGATAGTTGTCGAAAGATAATGTGAGATTAAATGTTTGATTATTAAACATATAAGTTTCAAAGGCAAAATATAAACCGAGTAACAATGAAAGAACTACCCCAAAAAACAATCCTTTTTTCACATTGATATTTATTTTTAAGTAGCCAATTGGATTAGTCTTTAAATAATATTTTATGTATAACCAAGCTGGAACAATCCAAATGGAAATTTTAATTAACGCATTCAAAAAAGCTGTAGTAGTATCTCCAAATAAATGAATATATTTTGCTAGCCATAATTCTTTAAAAGTCCAAACGAGATAAAATATGAAAAGATACAATGTAATTGGTTTTATATCACTAATTTTGTTTTCACTTTTTACACTTAATTTTGTTTCCATTTGTCCCCTCCTAAAATTCTATGTGTTTAAGATGTTCTATCAATTAATTTTATTAAAAATCTTATTCTACTAAGCTTCTTCATTTTAACATAGAATTTCCATTTTCTTTCAAAAATATAAGTTGGTTCATTATTAAGCGAACTATCTTAAATATATTAATCTTTTAAATCAAACTAACCATTATAAAAACAACTTTCAATAACAAAAATTATGTGAACACGAAAGTCCTCCAGTTAAACAATTTGGAGGACTTTTAATAGTCTTCTAAATACATTGAATCCCGATAATGATGCGTTATGTTAAATTTGCATGAATACGATATTCATCCGAATTTTCACAAGATTGTCCTTGTTAGTGGTACAATTAGGATAACGGAGGAATATTATGGGATATCTTAATTAGCTTTATGTAATACTGTATTTTATAATCGGCATTGCAATATTCTCATTCTTCAATTCTGATTCACCAAAAACTAAGGATAAAAATCTAACATTCATAATGGTCAGTTTAGGGGTAAATCTATTCACAATTCCAGTGGCTTTTTTTATAGGTGTGATGGCAACAGACTCTCCATATAGTACTGAACTTGATTTTTGGGGAGGATTTCTCTTTATTCAGGTAATACCGCTCCTTATATTAATAATAGGAGTCTTAAAATGGCTTATTGACAGAGGAAAAAATAAATGAGCTTATAAATAG
The DNA here is from genome assembly GCF_900116295.1 of Bacillus sp. 103mf. Classification (GTDB taxonomy): domain Bacteria; phylum Bacillota; class Bacilli; order Bacillales; family Bacillaceae_G; genus Bacillus_A; species Bacillus_A bruguierae. Next base: position 4,406 of record NZ_FPAF01000024.1, on the reverse strand, counting down.
AATTGCTTTATAATATGTATAGTTGCACAAAATCAAGAAATTTAAGGAGACGGATAAATTTTATGAGAAAATTATCCATATTACTTACTTTAAGTCTAGTATTTGTCAGTGTTACGGCTGCTTGCACACAAGATAAAAAAGATAGTGCAGTTGAAAATGGTTCAATAGAAGAACCATCTTCAACTGCAAAAAATGAAAATAAAGAATTAATAAATTTTGAAGAAAAAGAAACTATGAGCCGCTTGGAACAAGGTATTTTATTAGTTGGTGAGAGTATTAAGGGAGGCTATTACTTAACCACCGTTCAAAGTGCATATTTAAATGATAGCAACGATTCTATCGTTGTTAATGTCTCTGTAAAAAATGTACGAGGTCAAATGATTGGACTATCAGAATTAAAATATACCTTAAAAGATGAAAAAGACGGTAAGACGTATGAAGGAAAGGTGCTTGACCAAAACCCTTCTCCTTATGATATACAAGTTAAACCAAATGAAACGGTAGAATTGAAAATAGCTTTTGAAGTACCAGGTACCGCAGATGAATATATGTTTTATATTGAAAGCTCTTTAGACCCTCTAGAAACACACTGGAAAATTGATAAGCTGCAATCACCAAAAAACTAAGTCTAAATATAATTTGGTAGAGGTGTTCTTTAATATGAATATATTCGAAAAATAAACAATACTAATTCCAAGCGAGCGGTTAACTTTTTAGACAAACATAATTTACTTCCGCTTTCGGAAATTATGTGAGCTTACAAAGTAAGGGGGATATATGGGGTACTCTTATAAAGAATTTCTTGAAGACTTAAATATGGGTAGGGAGATACATTTTATTTATAAAAGTGAAGGTTACTACATTAGCGACTGGGGATTTTGGAAATTTGATGATGAATCAAGTGAAATCATAGTTGGGAATGAAGAGGATATATTAACAAAAGTTAAAATAGATGGAAAATCCATTAAAGAAATATGGAATTTAGTCGAAATTGATTATATCTTTTAGTAGTAATATTGTATAAAAAAGACTAACTTATAATTTTATAAGTTAGTCTTTTTTATACTACTGATAAGTGAGATTATGTTAACTAGAGTATATTTTTTTTGTATAATTTTAATATATTTACTAACAGATGATAATAGAGAGGAATTTGAGAAATGAAATTTTATGAATGGAATAAACAAATTCAAGAAATATTTCATCAATATCCTACGCAAGATGCAGACATTGTTACTGTCATCGCTTCTGTTTTAGCCATTTTTAAGTTTGTTAGGAATTAAAAAAGCATCTATTTAGATGCTTTTTTATATTTAAAGATAAATAATAAGATTTTTTGTTCATAGTTTCTATTATCTCTTTATTTACAGCATTTTGAATGTATACTTTTGTTGTATATTTTGAGGGTATCAAGGGATTTGGTGTAGAGCCAATATTTTAGGAGATATGAAAGTAAACTAATAAACAAAAACTTACTTTCAAATAGATCTTTTAAATTATGAATATCTAAGAACAGAGGAAACACAATATATTTAAGAGTAAGATTCTAATTTAATTAGATGTACCTTACAAAAATGTAATTTTTAACTTCATCAGGGAAATCATATAATATACTATATTGATGCTCGTAATATCTAATAGGTTGTGTTTTTACAATGGATGAAATTATGGGGAATGCTTTATTTGCAGTATTTGTAAAATAAGGAACTTTTAGGATAAATAAATTTATCGAAAATATGTAAAAGGGGATAGCAAATGAAAACACATGAATTAATTATTGAGATACAAGAGAGTTATGATAACAACCCTATTCAAGATGCTCAAGTTTTTATTTTATTTAGTTTTTTGTTATTAGTATTTAAGTTTTTAAAACCAACGAATTAGTAAAAATTAGATGAAATAAGAAAAGACAGATTATTCAGCAAAGTTACATTTTTGGTGATATTTGGATGTAAACTTCTATTCAAAAGTTTACTTTGGTATTTATAATAAATAAAAAGCACTTTTTAATGTTTTAAAAGTGCTTTTTATTTGATATTAATTATGTAGTTTTATAATTTTTATTTTTAAGATCGAATAGATTTTTTATAAATACTATGGAAAATCCAATTGCACAAAAAGCTCTTAACCAATCAAATTTATGATCTGTGGTAAGTACGGAAATAAATTCAATAGTATTAGTAATAAATAATATCCCGAATATCCATATGTAAAATTTAACCATTATTAAACTTTGCATAATGTTCCCCTCAATCCTTCAATTAATATTATCATTATATTACATTTATGTTATGTAACTTGTATTTATATAGAATTTTTAATGAGGTTATATCACAGATTTTATAATAATATGTAAATGTAAACAAATAATGTTTTTTTTTTTTTCAAAAAGCTGTTTTTTCTGTAACAAACTTTGCGCTTAACGTACAGTGTATCAGTTAAAATGTGTCCAAATTGTAACTAAACGTACAATTTTCTTTTTTTGATATGGTGAGACATGCTCATCAACTTAAGAATTTAGAATTACTCCAGAACGATAAAATTTTGCACAAGTTGCTCAATTTTATCGTTCTGGGGTAGTTTGTTTTTGTTAGATTGACGACTATGGGGTACTTTAAAATCTTAAGTTGATGGCGATGTGGCGGTACGCCTATTAGAGGAATTGGACAACGTTTCTAAGCAAATGACAACGCTACTATACAACCAAACGTTATTAATGCAGGAAATACAGGAATTGAAAAAAGGTAAGGTGACGATATGAAAAAGAAATACACGACCACAGGCATAGTGTTTTGCGTGGCTGCAGGTTTTGCAGCAACAAACACAGTTTTAGGCAAGTATGAACAGCAGAAGGCACGAGTTAAACAGGAACAACAGCAACGTGAAGCAGCTAAAAAACAGGAAGAGGAATTACACAAGCAACAATTAGAGGCACAGCAACAGGCCGAGGAACAACACAAACAAGAAGCGGCGCAGCAGCGCCAAGAACAAGCAAAAGCGCAGCGCGACAAAATAGACGCTTACTATGAGCAACTTGTGAAGGAAGGAAAGATATGAAAATAGAGGTGACAATATGAAAAATAAATATGTGATCATCGGCATGGTGTTTTGCGTGGCCGCGGGTTTCGTAGCAACAAACATAATTGTAGATAAACACTGTCAGCAGCAGAGCGAACCAACACAAGATGGTTTACACAATTGGCATAAAACAAAAGATCAGCATTGTGAATGATCGTTATGGGGTACCACCTCATGCCCATCAAGCTAATATTTTGAGAAACCTCTCATAACAAAAATTTTACCTTTTCACAGTTATTTATCCCGCTATTCGTGGGAGTATTACTGTCCGTAAAAGCCCGATTGGAAGGGCTAATAATCAGTGGGGGATGAAGAAAATCCCCACTGATTAAAGTTTCACTTTATAAGAGTTCGGCTCATTTTTGGGGGCGTTTATTTTTCTTAAGTTGATGGGTATGAGGCTGTACCCCTATATATGATTCAAAAATCAGTTTAAATATGGAGTGTTTCTAATTTAAAAAAGTAAAAAAACAACGTGGAGTCGCTAATAGATTAGGGTTTGCTATACAAATTGCTTACTTACGTTTTACAGGAAGACCATTATCTGCGAATGAAAAATATGATTAATGCTACTCTTATTAACAATACAAAGGGAACCTGCTACATTCTCATATGCAATATTGCATATGAGAATGTGTTAATAGAAATGTATAATAAGAGCATAAAGATAAATCACATCTTAGCAACAACAACAGAGGAGGAGATCATATGGCAATCGCAATGGCAATTTTAAAATTTGTAGGTGGAGTACTTCCATTCGTTCAAGAACTTTTAAAAGCATTTATGTAAGTTTACTATTTAGCAATTATTTATAGATAATTGTCATACCTTAATACGAAAAAAAGGAAGGGGTTGATTTTTTTGAAAATCAAGAAAAATACTAAGGGAATAAAATTACTAGCATGTTTATCAATTGGTTTATGCACTTTTAATTATTCTTCTATTTCTTTCGCTGAAACACCTAAAAATAATTCAGCTGATCAGGCAAAAAAAGCGATTAACATTGATACTGGTATAGCAAATCTAAAGTATAATAATCAAGAGGTTCTAGCAGTAAATGGTGATAAAGTAGAGAGTTTTGTTCCGAAAGAAAGTACAAATTCAAATGGTAAATTTGTAGTGGTTGAACGTGAGAAAAAATCACTTACAACTTCACCAGTGGATATTTCAATTATTGATTCTGTGGCTAATCGTACTTATCCAGGAGCAGTACAACTTGCAAATAAAGCTTTTGCAGATAATCAACCTAGTTTGTTAGTAGCTAAGAGAAAACCTTTGAATATTAGTATAGACTTACCTGGCATGAGAAAAGACAATACAATCACTGT
>NZ_FPAF01000011.1 GCF_900116295.1 Bacillus sp. 103mf | reverse complement strand
TCAATCCCTCGCATTTGTTCTTCTATTTCTTGTTCAATAACATCTGTTGAAGCTACTTTGGATTGAAAATCGTTTGGGAAGGCATCATTTTGACGAATCAATTCTTCACACAAGTAAATAATCCCTTGGGCTAAAGGGCGGAATGTTTGAGCGAAGAATGCTTTTGCACTGTCGTAAGTTTGCCCCTGCAAAACTGCATCGAACATAAAAGCATCAATCGAATTGATGGCTTGTTCCATTCCTTGAATCGTTGCATTACACATAGCATTCATACTTTGTGTTTGAGATTGTACTTCTCCGAGATACATGTTTAGGCTCATGACCTCGCCTCCAGTGCTAATTTTTGGCGTTGGTGGTGAAGATCATTTTCTAGATTGCTTAGGTTTTGTTTCTCCTTTAGCAACGTTTCTTTTTGGTCTTCCAATTCGTGGGTAAGCTTTCGCTCAATTTGCCCTGCATCTTGACGTAAATTATGAAAAAATTGTCCTAGTTCTCTATCATTATGCCAAGTTTCTAATATACGGTCAAACAAGCGATAGCTTCGCCCTTTCCATTGATAAAAATCTGCTTCCGCTTGTTCTTGCCTTTGAATCGCGCGTTGATTTTGATATTGTTCTTCAGACAGACTTCTTAATTTTTCGTTCAGTTGACTCATTTGTTTTTGGATATCTTGACTCATTTTTTCACTCCTACTTCTCCGTGTTTATGTAGGTTGTTATATCACTTGAAAATTCTTTGAAGTTCGTTATCCATACGCTCAAATTCCTGGGCTACAGAATGAATGTTATTAGCAGCTTGTTGAAAAGCACTATAAAATTGTTTTGTTAATTCCAATGCTTGTTGATTCGCTTCTTGTGCTTTGGAGTTGATGGATAACGTTGTACGTGACGATTTGGTTATGGATCTACTTGTGGCACTTTGAATTGTGTCAGAAGCGTTTCCCATTTGCGTCGCGATTTGTCCTGCCGTTTGAAAATTACTTTGAAATTGCCCCATCGCTTACATCCCTTCTATAATTTAATGAATTATGAAAATTATACCATATCAATATATAATAGGATAATTTTGTAAATAAAAAGCCCTTCTCACATGAGAGGGCTTTACACTTAATTACTTATCACAAGCAATTCCATCACCATCTCGATCTAAGTTTGACGAGTATGCTGGATGTCCTTTCGGAATATTTGAGAAACCAGCAGCTTTGGCCTCTTTACAACTTTTAAAGTTATAGTTACCTTGTGGTAAATTGTTATTTGGTTGTTGCTGTGCAGTTTGTTGTTGTTCCTGTTGTTTCTTTTGTTCTTCCTGTTTTTTCTGCTCTTCTTGTTGTTTTTTCAATTCCTCTTGTTTTCTCGCTTCCTCTTGCTTGCGTTTATCTTCTTCTAGTTTCTTTTGTTCATCTAATTTCTTCTTTTCTTCTTCAGCATTTTTTTGACATTCTTTAGATTTTTCATCTAATTCCTTTTCTTTTTCTTTTAATTTTTTCTCAAGTTTGTCTAAGTCTTTCTCTTTCTTACTTAGTTGTTGCTCTTTCTTTTCTAATTCAGATTTTTGAGCACTACTTGTGTTATTGTTACACGATGCTAACAGAATCAAGAATAGGACTAATAACGTAATGATAACACGCACTGTTTTTGTGAAATGTTTATGTTTCCACATTACAAATAAACCAATTGGAAAGAAGATGATTAAAAATAAAATAGTCCAAAATTTACTGTTCATTTTTGTCCTCCTTGAAGATTATGTGTTATGTTCCAAAGTTTAGTATAACAGAGAAAAGTGTATAATTTTACATAACTTTTTATTTATAGGATTATCTTTGTAAGAAAAAACAATTGAAAGTTGGAGTAAAGATATTATGACTATTACATCTCCTTTCTGTATAAGATTAATGGAAATTTTATACTGTATTTACACTTCCTTAATACCCATCCACTAAAATTTTACATGTAACTAATTAGAGTAAAGGAGATGGAATTAGTGGAACAAATACAAATATACGATGTATCTGTATCAGAAGGGCAAGAGTTAATATGGCATATTGCTGAAGTTAAACGTGGTCATAGTACGTATCGTTTCGAAATTCATAAGGCTACTGATTGTATAACAGTATATTTTATTGGTGAAGATCACAGTAGGTTTATGATTACTAGTCTTGAAGAAATGCTTATGATGATACCAAACGAGATAGAGAAGAAACGTTATCGGAATATAGTAGGTAACGCTGATTGGTTGTTACTAAATGGTATACATGATTGTCGAGGTATGACAGAAAAAGAGGCGACAGCTTTTTTATATTTGAAGGAAAATGTGTTAGATGAGATGGAAGCGAGTATAGAAGCATAATAAAAGAGAAAATGTCGAACGATTAATTATTTCTCAAACAAGATATACTGAATAGAAAAGAGCAGGTGAAATAAGCTAAAAGCCCTCTCATGTAAGAAGAGTAACTTATAATTCAATGTATAGGCACGTTTGGTGAAGGATCCGTTTTAGTAAAACAAGCACGTGAAAAAGGAGTTACAGCGCCAATTATGGGCGGTGACGGTATTGATTCTCCAACAATGGCAGAAGTTGCAAAAGACGGATTAAAAGATACGTATTATACAACAGTAGCGACAGCACCAACAGTAACAGAGAAAGGGAAAACATTTGTAACAGAATATAAGGAGAAGTTCAAAAAAGATGTGGAAGCATACTCTGCATATGGATATGATTCAGCTGGCGTTATTTTACAAGGAATTAAAGATGCTATTAAGAAAAATGATGGTAAGTATCCAACACGTGAACAAGTACGCGATGCGGTTCGGGCTATAAAAGAATACGATGGAGTTATTACGAAAGTAGCTTTCGATGATAAAGGTGATAACAAATTTGCCAAAGTTTACATTTATAAGTATGAAGGTGCGAAATATCCAGGAACGCAAGAAGGGGAGGTAAGTAAATAATGAAAAAAACCCGGCATCTGCCGGGTTTTTAGTTTGGATTAGAAAGTCCATAGAAAAACATCGTGAGGATTTCTTTTGTTTGCTGTTCACGATTTTGACCGACTATGTGTGTAACGAATTGATCACTTACCTTAGAAAACGCATTGATATATAACAAAATCATATCTTTTGAAAGATTTGGATTAATTTCTTTTTTCTGTTGCGCTTCTTCAATAAAGCGAAGAAAAAGGGGAAGCGCTTTTTCATTTTGATATGTAAATAGAAAATTACGCAATTCTTCATCCGTTTGCATTGCTTGTTCAATCATTTCAGGATGTAAACGGTTTATACTTTGTAATTTTTGAGTCATAATACGATGTATTTTTTCTTGAAAAGATAAGTCGCTCGTTAGCAGCTCTTCATAATAATGGACCTCTTGAATTGTAAACTCTTGAATGAGTTCGCGAAATAAAGCATCTTTACTCCCAAAATGATTATAAATTGTAACTTGCGAAACCTTTGCTTGTTTTGCAATATCTTCTATTTTTACATCTTTATACCCATATTTAGAAAATAACTCTAAGGCAGCGGCTTTAATGGCTTGTTTTTTCTTTTTTTTCACCTTTTCGAAACCGTTCATATTCAATCACCTCTACTTAAATATACAAGATAATACGAATAGAAACAACAATTTTGAAATATAGGCTTTATTAAACTTCAAAAAATATTGATTACTTTGTGATGGAGGAGTATAATAATTTTGAAATATGATATATGAAATATTTCAAAAAGGGGTGATTTTATGTTAATTGTTCAAAATGTAACGAAACAATTTTCAAACGGAAAAGGTTTATTCGATGTTTCATTTCAAGTAAAAGAAGGGGAAGTATTTGGTTATTTGGGACCAAATGGAGCTGGAAAATCAACAACAATTCGCAATTTAATGGGCTTTATACAACCTACTTCTGGAACAGCGACGATTTTTGGACTCGATTGTTGGAAAGAAGCAGCAAAAATTCAAAGAAGTGTTGGTTATTTACCAGGAGAGATTTCTTTTATAGAAGGAATGAACGGACTGGAATTTTTACAACTTATGCAAGGAATGCGTGGGATGAAAAATAATGGCCGCCGTGATGAATTAATTGAACGCTTTCATTTTGATGTGAAAACACCTATTCGAAAAATGTCTAAAGGAATGAAGCAAAAGGTAGGGATTGTAGCAGCATTTATGCATGATCCTGAAGTACTCATTTTAGATGAACCGACTTCAGGTTTAGATCCGCTCATGCAGCAGTTATTTGTAGATCTTATATTAGAAGAAAAACAAAAAGGGAAAACCATTTTTATGTCTTCCCATATCTTCACAGAAATTGAGCGAACATGCGATCGAGTGGGGATTATTAAAGAAGGACGATTACTAACGGTTGAAAATATTCATGATTTGCGAACGAAACAACGGCAGGTTATTGATGTGACAGTATCTTCGCACGAAGAATTGCAATCATTAAAGAAAACGGCGTTGCAAATTCAGAATGTGCAAGGGAATACAGCTTCTATTATTGTACAGGGAAATTATAATGAACTTCTTCAAACATTGGCGCAGCATAATGTAATTGGTTTTCAGGTGAGAACAATGGATTTAGAAAATATCTTTATGCATTATTATGATGCGGAAGGAGAAAATCGATTATGAGTAAAGCGTTATTTGTTGCTAGTTTAAAAGCAAATGCGAAAATGATTTTGAACTATGCAGTTGGTTCCGTTCTTTATTTATGGTTACTCATTTGGATCTTTCCATCGTTTTCATCTGTAAAGGGAATAGATGAAATAATGAAAGCAATGCCTAAAGGGGTTTTAAAAGCAGTAGGGTTCGAAAAAGGGATTGAACAATTGAATGACTTTTTAGCTGGAGAATATTATGGTTTAATCTTTGTTTTGCTCTTAATGGTATATAGTATTTTAGCATCAACACAACTTGTTGCTCATCTAGTTGATAGAGGATCAATGGCTTATTTATTATCTACATCTGTTTCGCGCACAAAGGTAATTTTGACACAAGCATCTGTCTTAATCATTGGACTATTTACAATCGTCATGGTTACTTATCTTGGCGGTTTAGTTGGGGCAGAATGGTTAATTGAAAAAGTATCTCTTGATAAAGTGCTATTTTTAAAACTCAATTTTCTTGACGGACTTGTATTTCTTGTTATTTGTGCCTATTCATTTTTCTTTTCTTGCTTACTGAATGATGAAAAGAAAGCGTTAAGTATTTCTACAGGTATAACAGTATTATTTTATGGATTAGATATGCTAGGAAAATTGAGTGAGAAATTGGAATGGATGAGAAATCTATCTATATTTAACCTATATCGTCCACAAGAAATTGTGGATGGAACTTATAACATATGGCCACCAAGCATTGGTTTACTTGCAGCATCTTGTATTCTTTTTGCAATGGCTGTTATGCTGTTTAAGAGAAGAGACTTACCTTTATAAAGATGTTATGTAAACAGGATAAAAAATACAAACAACCTTATTTCGCTATTCAACTGAGATAAGGTTGTTTTTTGATCTGTTATCCTTGTAATAACTGCTATATTTTCAAAATAGGAATGCTTGTTTCTGAGAATGCTCATTTAAAATGATATATTCAAGTGGAACAAACGACATAAAAACCCTTTCTATTTAGGGGAGGACGAGAGCATCTGGCCGTGCATAGAAGCGGTCAGTGCCTTTTCCTACCATATGCGAGTACAGGTCATGTTGTATTCTGCATAGCGACGACTTATAAAGAAAAGCGGAGCCGACTGTTTAGGCCCGTTTGCTAAGGTTCTTTCACACAGAAGGTGTTTTTTACCTTCTCGTGTGGAAGGTTCTTAGACATGAGGGCTTAGGAGGTAGAGCTAGACAAAGATACCGAAAAATTAAAATGGATTTATAAAGTGGAAAAAAGAATAAGAAGGTTGCTATTGTTGTGAGTAGTAAAAATGAGTTTGTCAGATAAAATATGAGAAAGTTTTTTCAGCGTTATGAGAGGAACAAAGGAAAAGGCCAAAAAAGACGATATGTATAAGATTACAATGTACCCAAATAATTGCTTTATATGAGTTTAACGAAGTAGTAATAAATAAAAGAGTTATAGCATCCATATAATGAGGGGGGCTTTTTTTATAGTTTATTTCATAGAATGATTATAAATATTACTGTAATAAAATAATTTTTAGAATTTTCAATAATATAACTTTACAAAATAGAAAAAAACAGTAGAATATTAATTAATAGAAATTTCTGATAAATATATAGAGGTGTGAAATTATCAGAAAATTCATAATAATGAGTATCGTACATAAAAATTAGGGAGGGTACAAAATGAAAAAGATGAAAAAAATCACAGCTGTAGTAGCGCCAGTGTTAGCAATGAGTGTGGCGCTAGCAGCATGTTCTGGGGCAGGGGACAAAAAATCAAGTACAGAGCCGAAAAATGGAGACAAAAAAACAGAGGGTAAGTTAGCGGCAAAACAAGTGCTAAACTTAGTAGAGGCACAAGAAATTCCTTCAATGGATGTTTCAAAATCAACAGATACTGTTTCTTCACTTATCTTAGGGAATACGATGGAAGGTTTATATCGTCTTGATAAAGATAATAAGCCTATTCCAGGCATTGCAGAATCTTATAAAAAGAGCGATGATGGTAAAAAATATACATTTAAACTTCGTAAAGATGCAAAATGGTCAAATGGAGACCCTGTAACAGCAAAAGACTTTGTCTTTGCATGGCAGCGTCTTCTAGATCCAAAAACAGCAGCTGAATATGCATTTATTGCATATGATTTGAAAAATGGAAAAGCGATTAACGAAGGCAAATCACCAGTTGATTCTTTAGGTGTAAAAGCAGTAGATGATTACACATTAGAAGTAGAATTAGATAATCCTGTTCCATATTTCCTTGGCTTAACAGCATTTACGTCTTTCTTACCGCTAAATGAGAAAGTGGTAAAAGAACATGGAGATAAATATGGTTTAGAAACTGATAAGATGGTTTATAATGGACCATTTAAAATGACAGAATGGAAGCATGAGCAAGGCTGGAAAGTACAAAAAAACGATCAGTACTGGGATAAAGCAAATGTTAAGTTAGAGGAAATCAATTGGAGCGTTGTGAAAGAACAATCTACTCGTGTCAACTTGTATGAAAGCGGCCAACTTGACCGTGTTGGTTTAACAGCTGAATACGTTGATAAATATAAAGCAAATAAAGATGAATTTGGAACGCAGCTAGAACCGTCAACGTTCTTCTTACGTTTAAACCAAAAACGTAACGGTCAAGATACAGTATTTAAGAATAAGAAAGTTCGTGAAGCAATTGCGATGGCATTTGATAAAAAAGCATTAGCAAATGTAATATTAAATGATGGTTCTAAACCAGTAGATTCCCTTATTCCAGAAAAATTTGCTGCAGGCCCAGATGGAAAAGACTACCGTGAAACATTTAAATCTACTGGCATCAAAACTGATGTAAAGAAAGCGAAAAAAGTTTGGGAAGAAGCGAAAAAAGAATTAGGTAAAGAAGAAGTAACAGTTGAGTTCTTAAACTATGATACAGATAATGCAAAGAAAATTGGTGAGTACTTAAAAGAACAGCTTGAGAAAAACTTACCAGGTTTAAAAATTAATATAAAACTTCAGCCGTTTAAGCAAAAATTAAAATTAGAAACAGCGCAAGATTATGATCTGTCTTATGCGGGCTGGAACCCAGATTATGCGGATCCAATGACATTCTTAGATATGTTCCAAACGGGAAATCCACAAAACGAAATGAGCTATTCAAATGCGAAATATGATGAGATTATTAAGAAATCTCAAGGTGAATGGCTAACAGATCCGAAAAAACGTTGGGAAGAAATGGGGAAAGCTGAAAAAATTCTACTTGAGGATGAAGTAGCACTCGTACCGATGTTCCAAAACGGAAGATCATTCTTACAACGTCCTACTGTACACAATATTTATAAGCATAACGTTGGTAGCCAATACAGCTACAAATGGACATATATCACTGAAAAAGAAGGTAAATAATCATTTGAAAAGAGGAGGATGCGATATCGTATCCTCCTCTTTTCGCTGTTTATATATAAATCCAACTTGACTTTCCAACACACAAGTCGCCGCCATGCTGAACAAAAAATAACCTGCTACTTTTTTCTCTCTTTGTTTGAACTTCGCACGTGGAATAAAAAGGAACTGACCGCTTCTACGCATGGCCAGACGCCCTCGACAATCTAAAAAGAAAAGGGGTTTATGTCAGGTTTTTAATTTGGATCTATATATTTTGAAGCGTGATGAATACATATGCAGTACGACACGAAATGGAAGTTTCACTTTATTATTTCATAGAATGATTATAAATATTACTGTAATAAAATAATTTTTTGATTTTTTTAATAATATTACTTTACAAAACAAAAAAAATTAGTAGAATATTAATTAATAGAAATTTTCTGATAACTGAATAGAAATAGAAAGTTATCAAAAACTTTCTCATAGGTAGTATCGTACATAAAATTAGGGAGGGTACAAAATGAAAAAGATGAAAAAAATCACAGCTGTAGTAGCACCAGTATTAGCGATGAGCGTGGCACTAACAGCATGTTCCGGGGCAGGGGACAAAAAATCAAGCACAGAACCGAAAAGTGGAGACAAAAAAACAGAGGGTAAGTTAGCAGACAAGCAAGTATTGAATTTATTAGAAACGAATGAAATTCCATCTATGGATACTTCTAAAGCAACAGATCAAGTTTCGTTTCTTGTGTTAAACAACGTAATGGAAGGTTTATACCGCCTTGATAAAGATAATAAGCCGACTCCAGGTGCTGCAGAATCACATAAAAAGAGCGACGATGGAAAAAAATACACATTCACACTTCGTAAAGATGCAAAATGGTCAAATGGCGACCCTGTAACAGCAAAGGATTTCGTTTTTGCATGGCAACGTCTGTTAGATCCAAAAACGGCTGCTGAATATGCATTTATTATGTATGATGTGAAAAATGCAAAGGCAATTAATGAAGGAAAAGCACCGGCTGACTCGCTAGGAGCAAAAGCAATTGATGATTATACATTAGAGGTAGAGTTAGAAAATCCAATTCCATATTTTATTCAATTAACATCATTTGCTTCATTCTATCCATTAAATGAGAAAGTTGTAAAAGAAAAAGGCGATAAATATGCCTTAGAAGCTGACAGCTTAGTATACAATGGACCATTCTCTTTAGCTGAATGGAAGCATGAGCAAGGTTGGAAATATAAGAAAAATGATCAATATTGGGATAAGAAAACTGTGAAGCTAGAAGAAATTAATGTTAGTGTAGTTAAAGAGCTATCTACTCGTGTTAACTTATATGAGAGTGGCCAAGCTGACCGTGTTCTGTTAGCTGCGGAATATGTTGATAAATATAAAGGAAACAAAGATGAGTTCCATACAGAGTTAGATCCGTCAACATTCTTCATACGCCTAAATCAAAAACGTGGCGGTCAGGATACACCACTGAAAAATACGAAGCTTCGTCAAGCAATTGCAAAAGGCGTTGATAAAAAGGGATTAGCGAATGTTATTTTAAATGACGGCTCTAAGCCAGCGGACTTCCTTGTGCCAAGAGAGCTCACAACTGGTCCAGATAAAAAAGATTTCCGTGATACATTCGGCGGTTCTATTAAAGATGTAGTATATGATGCAAAAGAAGCGAAAAAGCTTTGGGGAGAAGCGAAGAAAGAATTAGGTAAAGAGGAAATTACACTTGAATTATTAAACTATGATACTGATAATGCGAAGAAAATCGGTGAGTACTTAAAAGCACAATTAGAGAAAAACTTGCCAGGTTTAAAAGTTAACTTGAAGAACCAACCGTTTAAACAAAAGTTAAAGTTAGAAACAGATCAAGATTATGATATCGCTTATGGTGGTTGGGGACCAGACTATCCAGATCCAATGACATTTATTGATCTGTTCGAAACAACAAACTCTCATAACCAAATGAGTTACTCAAATAAAGAGTATGATGAAATCGTGAAAAAAGGTAAAAAAGAACTATTAACTGATGTGAAAACTCGTTGGGAACAGCTTGGAAAAGCGGAGAAAATCTTACTTAAAGATGCAGCAATTGCACCGCTATTTCAACGTGGTAATTCTTTCTTAGTACGTCCGTACGTACATGACATCGCTTCTCACACTTTTGGCGGCGATTTCAGCTATAAATGGGCATATGTTACTGAAAAAGACAATAAAAAATAAAAGTCAGCTACAAAGAGGATACAATACAGCAGTCTGCTAAAAAATCCTAATAGTTTAAAAAGTGATAGCTTTCTCGATGAAAATGAGGAAGCTATCACTTTTTTTATGTATAAATGGTTGTATTCCTTCTAGGTAGTGTCATGGATGATTTCGAAACAATCATTTCGTAACCTTTTTTCTTTGTGCACATTTTGAAGCGTGATGAATACATATGCAGTACTACAATAAAACAAAACTTTCATTGATTTATTTTTTATTATTTTGTTTAATTTCATTGCCAAGTATAAGATAGAAGGAGATATTTATGAAACAATGTTCTTATTTAGATTTCCTTGCCGCATTTGGTGTTGGCAGTGCACATCCAGGAGGTTTTACAGTAACAAAGCAGTTATTAGCGCAGTTTTCATTAGGGCCGTATACAAAGTTATTGGAAATTGGGTGCGGAACGGGCAGGACAGCCTCTTATATTGTGAAACAATATGGCTCGGTGGTAAGTGCAGTTGAAATGAATGAAACGATGGTTCAAAAAGCAAGAAAGAGATGGAATAAAGATGGAGTAAATATTGAACTCATAAAAGGAAGTATAGAGGCACTAACGTTTCACGATGAAGTGTTTCATATTGTATTAGGAGAATCTGTTCTTGCTTTTACGAATAAAAGGAAAGCGATAGATGAATGTTATCGTGTCTTACAACGCAGCGGGGTACTTCTTGTTAGTGAAATGGTAACTGAGCAACACCTATCAGTACATGAGGAAGAACAGATTATAGCTTTATATGGAATGGAACAACTATTAACAGAGCAGGAATGGATTGCACTCTTTCAAGAAGCACAATTTACAACAGTGCGTGTGCTTGGAGGCGGAACTATTGCAGAGACGATTTCTGCACACATAGAACAACCAGAGTGGGATATATCAGATTTTATTTCACAAGATTTGTATGAGGCGTGGATCTCGCATGAACAAATTTTACAGCAATATAAGCATAGATTAGGACATCGAATTTTTATGTGCCAAAAATGAAGAAGCCAACACATGTTGGCTTTTTTAAATGAAAAATAAAGCAGCTAATGTAATGCCGAAAATGAATCCAAAACCAAGTTCAACAGCACCAAATCCGCCGCGTCCAAATCCGCCACATCCAAACCCGCAATTATCACATTCGCCTAAACCGCCGCAAACATCACACCCACAGTCAGAATAGCCAAATCCGTAGTCAAATTGTTTTTGATGAACGGGTTCAATCCATACTGATTTATTCGTTACATCGACAATTTTCCCAATATGAATATTGCCGTCATAGTCTTCAACACGTACGACTCGTCCGTGATATCGTCGACATGTGTAATAATGTTGATGAGAACACATATAATTTCTCCCCTTTCTCTTTCCAATATTACTATATGATATAGGGACAACAGTGGCTTGTACGTTTGTCTATTCCTTCATAATTGTGATGAAAAACGGGAAGGATAGGGAAAGAATGATGTTAGTAATGAAAAAAACTGTTGCCTGTTAGATGAAACGAAAAGGAGAGAAAAAAATGAATCGTTCAGATACGTTTCAAACGTATGAAATGTCGTGGGAGGAATTAATAGATGCACTGCGAAAAGAAATGGTGCGTCAAGTTGGAGCCGATATTATTGATAGTATTGTTTGTGATTTAAAGGATGGATTTGAAGTGTATACATATGTACAGGGAGATCTTGCGTTTGAGTATAAGGAAGCACTTGAACGAAAATTTGGAACAGATAGCAAAATTCCTAACCTATTAACAGTATTACTGCTAGCGACTATTTATGATACGAAAGAAAGTAATATTCGTCTTCATGCCGACCGAAAAGAAAATCCGGTTGTAGAAGTATATGTGAAACAATAAGAGTGCTTATAGAGGGCACTCTTATTGTTGTTATAATAAAAAGAAAATAAGGATTTGAAAACATAGCAAAATATTTATAAATAGAAATCAAAAACAAGACATTCATCTCTTTTTCTTTACAATCAGTTGACATAATAATATTATAATTATATTTGTTTTTTGAAATACAAGTCATATCTTGTATTTCTTCTCATAAGTTTAAACATAGGAATTTGTCTACAAAGGTGGCGAAGCTTCAACATGTACACTCGAATCATAGCCACAACTATTTTGTTTTTGCTATTTGTATGTATGAACCCTTTTTCTAATTTAGCGAAAGGAGAAGAGGGAAGACAGCGTGTCGTTTCACTTGTGTATGATGATTCTGGAAGTATGCGTAATAACGATCGATGGAAATATGCCAATTATGCCCTGCAAAGTTTGATTGCATTGCTAGATGAAAAGGATACGTTTTCTTATGTGCCAATGAGTCATCCAGCAGGGGAGATATCTGTTTCTTTAGAGAATAGTAAGCGACAAGGAGAGATTGACAAGATTCAAACATGGAATGAGCAAGTTAATACCCCTTTTCAATCGGTAGAAACGGCAATTCAATCGATTAAGAGGGAAGCTCAGGTAAATGCCAATCGAGAATTTTGGCTTATTGTTCTAACGGATGGTGCTTTTAATGAGTTAGAAAAGCAAGATGATAGTGCGAAAAAGCGAATTTCAGAAACGTTAAGTAAGTTTAAAAAAGAAATGGAAGCAAAAAAAGTTTCTTTACATGCGGTATTAATTACAATGGAAGAAAATTTAGGAACGCAAGAACAAATACAAATGAACAGCTTTAAAGAGATTTGGAAAAAACAAACGAATGGAAGCGTGCTACCTACAAGCGGAGAAGATGGTGTTATTCACAGTGTTAATCAAGCGGCTGCATTGGTAGCGAATCGTGATCCATTTTCAGCAGTAGAAGAAGCGGTGAAAACAAATATAGTAGGAAATAAAATGGAAATTACTACACCGTTTCCATTAAAACGAATTACGCTTGTTAATCAATCTTCTCAGAAAGTGCCATATCGTATTCAAAATATAAAAGGGTCACTCCAGTTACAATCAAAATTTTCGATTCAAGCACCGGCAGGAATGGGGCTATATGGTGGCATTACACATATTATGTCTAAAAATAATGATGTAATCGAACCCGGTGCATATATAGTAGAAATTGATCAAGTAGTTTCAAAGGAAAATATGAAAGTGCTTGTCGAACCAGCATTAGATTATACGATTTCCACTTATGAAAAAGAGCAGAAAAAGACAACCGAACAATTCTATGAAGGTCAAACAGCAATTATAGAAGCAAAACCAACAAATGTACCAGTAGATACTTCATATTTTTCCGCACAAATAGAAATAAATGGTCAAATGTATGCGATGAAATGGAGTAGAGAGCGGAAAGCCTTTTACTATGAAACAAAGATAGGAAAAGAATCGGTACGCGGAAATGTACACATGAATATAAAAGGATTTTATCGCCAAACGAAAGAATTTTATATTCAATCTGTTCCAAAACCAAAACTATCATTACAAGTTGTGACAACGAATTATACAGAAAAAGTAACA
This sequence comes from Bacillus sp. 103mf, assembly GCF_900116295.1. Classification (GTDB taxonomy): domain Bacteria; phylum Bacillota; class Bacilli; order Bacillales; family Bacillaceae_G; genus Bacillus_A; species Bacillus_A bruguierae. The sequence goes on along the minus strand of NZ_FPAF01000011.1, from coordinate 116,634 downwards.
AATTTAAAGCATAGTGAACCATTTATCATACAGCCGCTATTGAATGATAAAGCAATGTCAGAAGCAGAAGTAAAGGAATTACTGAAAACAGCTACTGTTACATTTCATAAATCTATCAACTATGAGATAAAGCAACATAGAAATCAACTGTACGTCTATCCTCGTCCTTATTACTCCAACACATTTAATTTTACAGATACCGGCACCGTAGAAGCTACCATCACATTACGAGATTCACAATTACAAAAAGTGAGTAAACAAATTTCACTTTCGATTATCGATGTCCCTTTTTTCGAGCGTTATGCGATCATTTTCGGGCTCGTTTTACCGTTTAGTATCATCTTACTCATGATTGCAACTCTTATTGTTGGATGGGTGGTTCGTCCGCGTTTTCATAGGAAGGCGCTTATATATTATGAGTGGGATCAATCTATTGCGGAAGATTGGTTATACAAATCTGAACCAGAACCGCTGCGGACAAAATGGTGGAATCATTATTTTGGTATTCCATTTCGAGCAGAGCGGAAAACCGTGCAGTCCGTTACGTTTATTGCAAAAAAAGGTTCAAAATCTATATTTGTGACGAAAGATTCTCAAGTACCAGGTATGGTGATCGATGGTATGTTTTTAACAGATGAAGAAGCAGGACGTGAACATAAAACGTTATATCCGAACGAAATGGTTGTCATTGATCGTGGATATGGAAAAGAGTTATATAAGTATGAATGTGAATAAATAGGAAGGTGGTTCACATGGATTTTCAAGTGCCGACAATTTTAATTGGACTCGGAGGAATTGGCAGCACGATTACGCATGATATTTATCGAAAGCTTCCACTAGAACGGCGCAAAAAAGTAGCGATGCACGTCTTTGATACAGATATTAATACGTTAAGTCATTTTCAACATATTCGTAAATTTGTGACGCAAACGAGTTCTAGTAAAACACCGCGCGAATATATAGCAGAAGATCCAACAATCCCAGACTGGTTTCCGATTGATCCAACTATACTAGATAAACCATTAACAGAAGGTGCAGGTCAGCTTCGAGTTATTTCTCGCTTAGCACTTCGCGCGGCAATGAAGGAGGATAAATTAACATCGTTTTGGCAGGAAATTGAGAAAATTTTTCCGGTCACTAGTGATAAAACAGAGTACGGTGTACGAGTTATTATTATTACATCATTAGCTGGCGGTACAGGTTCAGGGATGTTTTTGCAAATCGCTCTTTATTTACGAGAAATGCTTCGGAAAAAGTTACAACATCACAACATTTTAATTCGCGGCGCTTTCTTGCTTCCTGACGCTCTCGTAAAGACGCGTACAATAAGCGGGAAAGAATTTGAAGCAGTGCAAGCAAACGGCTATGCATCATTAAAAGAATTGCACGCTATTACATTAGGATCTACAGGAGAATTATCACGCCGCGGGGGCGTTACAATTGAGTTAGAATACAGGCCTGATCAAGTGGATGAAGATGGTCGTACAAATCATACAATTATGCAACATCACTTACCATATAATTATTGCTTTTTATATGATTATGAAAATTTACATGGACATCATTTAAATAGCTTGTCTGACTATATGGAACAAATGACAAATACGATTTATTTACAACTATTTAGTCCAATGTCAACGAGTCATTTTGCGCAGGAAGATAATCAAATTCAGCAACTTGCTGATTCAAATGGTAAAGCCCGTTATTGCGGGGCGGGAGTCGCGAAACTTATTTATCCATATGAAAATGTTCTTCGTTATTGTGCTTTGAGATGGGCGGTACAAGGGCTAGATGAATCATGGCTTCATTTAGATCGACTCTTTTTAGAGAAGAAAAGTCGGTATGAGCAAGATGTTCGCCGCGGCATGCAACGTGAAAAACCAGAGCGAGGGAAAAGTTTCTTAGAGGATTTAGAACATTTAGCGACTCGTCCAGAACAAGCACATGTATTTTATAAACAAATGTACTATGAAGCACGTGAAGGGGCAGAAGGTGGAAAAATCGGTATATCAAAAGCAAAATTGTTTCTCGAGTCAGTAGAAAGTTATGTACAGCGTACGGTGCAAAAAGATGAAGAGTTAAATCGTTTGCAGCGTGAGTGTAAAATTTCGGCTGCAAAGTTGAAAATTGCCGAGCAAATGAAAGGAGAAGTCGCACGAGTAGACCATGCGGTGCGGTTATATGCGTATGCAATCCCAAGCCGTGTACATGAGCATGTAACAACATTGGTATATGACATAATTGAAGCAGATCGTTTTACGCCAAGTGGTTCAGAGGGACAGTCATATCAGTTAAATACATGGTTTTTGAAGAAAACTGATCCCGTTCATCCTGTTGCTGCAAGGTATATGTTATATGAAATTCGTAAATTGTTAACGGAGAAAATGAATCGTTTGCACGAAAATAATGAGCAAAAGCGTAATCTCGTTCAAAATTACGATAAAAAGTTTAATGTAAGTAATATTGAAGGAACGGTAACGGCCGTTCGACGTGTTGAACTCGCACAGCAGCAGGGGTGGATTGGAAAGGTATTTCATAATGAACAGCGTGTATTCCGAAAAGAATTTCAAGATATCGCTACCCAATATGTACACAAGTTAAATGAGTACCGAAAAGAAATGTTGCTAGAACTTGTGTATCAATCTTTATATCAAGCTGTAGATAAAATGATTCAATATTGGGAGCGTTTCTTTGATAATTTACAAGAAACACGTGAAAATTTATTATTAGATATTCAAAAGCGAAGTAAAGAATTTGAAGGGAAAACGAATCCAACAAATGTATACGTATTAGCAGATGAACGAATGCAAGAAGAAATATGGAACGATATTCATCACCATGTAAACAATGGTGTGCTGCCAAAAGAGATATCTGCTGAAATTTATATGAGTTTATATCGAGAATATTGCAGGGAAGCAGGGGCGGAGGAAGGGCAATCTCAAAAAGTAGAAGATTTTTATCGAAAACACATTTTAACGTATTGTGAAAAGGAACTAAAAGAACGATACAGAGATAAGCTAGAATTAAATATTATTGAAGCGCTTCGAAAAGAAGCTGCTATTCAAAGGCGTGATATGACAGAGTATGTCAGTGAAAAAGTAGAAGATTTATTACATCTAGCAAGTCCATTTATACCAAAAGTTGCGCATCACCGTGAATTACAATATTGGGGTATTCATCCATTTGTTCATCAAGAATTAAATGAAGAAGCGCTCCAAGAAATGTTTCAAGAAAAAGAAACTGTTGATAAAGCTTTTTCGCCGTATGAAATTGTATGTTATCGCGCACATTACGGGTTATCGCTACAAGATTTTCCGAAGTTATCGTCCGGACATCTTGTAAATGGTTATGTGAATGAGAAGGGAGACTACTTTCAAGCGTATTATCGCCGCGTAAATAAATTAAACATTCGTAAATCAAATTTAACGCCTCATCTCGATAAATATTGGCATTTGCCAGCGTTTATGCCAGATTTAAATGCAACGCAAACGAAGTTAGATTATGAGAAATGTAATCGCGCTTTATTATATGCATATATATATCGCTGGATTAGCCTTGCGGCGGTAGATGGTCAGTTCGTTTACCAATATAACGGAGTGGGCCGAAGTTCTCTTATTCAATCGATGGGGAAAAATGTAACGAATGAAGGGTATAAATTACACCGTGCCTTGCTTCATAATCCATTTATATATGAAAACATCATTTCTCGTTTTGAAGAAGAGAAGGAAAAAGCGTTGCAACATGGAGGACATTTGTATACACATTCATTTGTATTAGGTGCGCAAGATATAAGGTGGCTTCGAAAAGAACATGTTCATAATATTTTAGACATTATCTTAATGTATGATAAGGAAGCGAAATATGATTCAACGTTAGAAGAAACTTCGGATGAGTTATTACGATTACTTATGGATGAAATTGAACAGTATTTTAAAACTTATTACGGGACTGGTGCAGAATCAGCGGCTAAAAAAGAAGCAGCTTTATTTGTAAAACAACTATGGAATCGCTCATACGCAAAAGAATTTGTAGATCCTAACAGTGCACCATATAAGAAATGGTTACATCTTCTTAATATACAAATCGAAGAGGAAGATACAAAAACGAATGTTTAAGAAAAGATAGGGAATCCTTAACTTTGGAATGTATTATTTTGAAAAGAGGGATTCTTATGCCGTTTCTTGGAAGTGTGTACCAAGTGTTTGGATTGTATGCAGAAGTTTATCACGCAATGGTTTGTATGGAGAATAAAGATACTCAATCTATTGATAACGGTATTATTAAAGAAGAAAATGAAACTGTAGAAGAATAATAAAGAACATGCAGGTTAACCTGCATGTTCTTTTCGTTTTCTTATAGTTTTACAACATTCTTAGGTTTTGACCTCTGTTAACTTGTTTGAATGCAATTTACTGTAACATTACTATCATTTGGTACTTCGTACATTCAAATCCTTTTTCGCTATTAAACCATTTTACTGTCCTGATTGTTTTCATATAAACAACCTTTAAAATGTTACTAAAGGTGTGTCTCTTATTTATATAAACCAAGCAAATATAAGCATATATTTAAATTTGTTATCGTTTTTACGTTAAAATGGAAGATAAGAACAGTAAATGTTCATTATCGTTTTTGAAACCTCAAAACAACGAAAGCCCTACCTCTCTTTCGTCCTTACGGCTCCGATGACCGTGCCAGTATGAATCGGGATATCCAAAAACAATGCTTGGATAAATGAACCTCATCGTATACTTAGAAGTATGAGAATAAAAAGTGGTGAGAATAATTCATTTAGAGGAAAAAGAATTTTTTCTTAGAGGATAATGTTCCTATAATCAAACCGTATTTGTAATCATATCATATTGAGGTACATAAAGCAAAAAAACAAAATAGATGTTAGGCTATTTTGTCGTTTTAGGTATCTTATATAATTTAAAATCAAGTTCAAACCGGTTTTAAAAGGATTTCTTTACCTAGCCGACTTTCGTATTTAACAAATCAATTGCCTGATTTTCAGTAATTCCTTTAATTAAACTCAATTCACTAATTAAAATTTTCTGTGCGTTGTCTAACATTTGTTTTTCACTTGTATTAAGCGCCCTTACTTTATTTCTGCGTATTAAGTCACGTACTACTTCAGCACCTTCTTGTATTTCACCCCTCTTCATTTTTTCCATGTTTTGAGTATATCTTTGCTTCCATGAGAGTGAGTTATCTGATTCGCCGTATTGAAAAATCAGTAGTACATTTTCTAACGTGAGCATATCGGCAATTAGTCGTATGCGTGATTGGATCATTTTTTTCATGGGGATCATTACTTCCATATTACTAATGGGGATTCTTATTACATAATATTTTTGTTTTTCGCCTAGAATTTCTTTTTCTTCTATACCTTCAATCACACCTGCTCCATGCATTGGATAAACAATTTTATCGCCAATTTGAAACAAATAATCCACCTCCATATGTGGTAACCTTCTTAATTCTATCACATATAAGATGATAAGTAAAATTTATTATAATATCACAAAATAATTATCAGAGTCAATAGGTTTAGTTTGTTTTTATATGTTTTTTTTGATGAAAGAAAATTACTGCTACATACATTCGTAGAAGCACTGGTAAACCTAACGAATTATGAAATTGATATACGTGAGCAAAATATGATTCATTCAATGGTAAAGGTGGGGGTCTTACTGCCCGTAAAAGCCCGATTGGTTCAACTAACCATCAGTGGGGGATGAAGTTTTCCAAGATACAAAATTATTACACCACGCCACTGCCGTTAGCATTGTGGGACAATCATATCGAATTAAGAGTCATTTTAGCGAAGAGAAAGAGTAATTGTGTACATTCTTAAACAAGCGAAAGTGTACATATTTAGGTTAACATTTACAGGATAAAATTTACAATTTAAAAAGGAGGACAAGAGGGGGGAACTGACGATAGTTATTAAAAAAATGTATGAAAGCTATAATCTTTTCTAATAATGACAGGAAGTTATTTAGTAAAGAAGGAGAATGAATCTGTTTTTAAAAGTCAGAAATATAGAAATATTAAAAAACAAATTGATTTATATTCTATATCTGTACATTATCGTGGTAGTCGTAGTAAAAATAGAAACTTAAATATGAGGTTCGTATATTAAGAAAGCCTGCTAGAAATTTGTTTTTTTGTATGGTTCAAAATCAGGGGAAAAGACTGCAATTTATATGAGATTATATCAGTCAGAGCGTTTCGTTTGATAAATAAACACAAGGGAACAGGGGGAATGGAGATGGGATCTTGGATTCGCTTTTCCTTAAAAAATGTAGGTGTTGTTTTTCTTGCAATGATTTTTATCGTTGTTGGGGGAATATACTCTATTAAAACGATGAAAATGGAGCAGATGCCAAATGTTGATATTCCATATATAGTCATACAGGTTCCTTATATGGGTGCCACACCAGATCAAGGGTTAGAAGATATAGGGAGACCGTTAGAAACTGCACTCTCTAATATTCAAAAACTCGATAATTTATATATTGAATCCCACAGCAATAGCGTAGTTGCTATTTTAGGATTTGACATGGATCGGAAAATGGATGAGGCAGAGAAAGATGTAACAAATGCCGTTGCGTCTCTAAAATTACCGGACGGGGCAGGGAAGCCTGTCATTATAAAAGATAGTCCTTCACAGATGCCAGTATTTACTTTTGCCATTTCTTCAGATAATGCTAAGCAAGCTGATATTTCGCAATATGTGAACGGACGAATTAAAACGGCTTTGTCTACTGTTGAAAATATAGGTAAGGTGGATGTTTCCGGTGAAACGGAAAAACAGTTATCTATTAAACTTGATGCTGAAAAAATGAAAGAAAAAAATATTACTTATGACGTAGTGAAGCAGGCACTTTTAGCCCACAACTTTTCTTTTCCAGCGGGGCAGGTCAATTTAAATGAAAAAACGTTAAATGTTCAAGCGGACTTCAAACTGAAATCACTTACTGACGTAAAAAATGTGGAAATGATGGTGCCAGGTCCTACAGAAGTACGAACAGTAAAACTATCAGATGTGGCAACTGTGGAGTATGGAAGTAAGACAGAAACGATATATACAAGATTGAAGGATACACCTGCTGTTCTTGTATCAGTTAAAGCGCAGCCAGGAGCGAACGCGGTTGAGGTTGTAAAGCAAATCAATCAAAAGTTATCCGATTTACAACTGCCAGATGGATATAAATTGACTAAGCTGTATGATAGCTCGAAACAGGTGGAAAAATCGGTTAACAGCATGCTTAAGGAAGTGTTGCTTGGAACGTTATTTGCTGTCATCGTAACATTTGTATTTTTGCGTAATGTGAGAGCTACGATTGTGGCGGTATTATCGATTCCACTTTCTGTGTTAGCGGCTATGATTACAATGAAGTATTTACAATACAGTTTGAATATGATGACGCTGGCAGGTATTGCGGTAGCAGTTGGTCGGGTAATTGATGATTCTATCGTAGTGATTGAAAACATTTACCGAAGAACGTTAAATAGTAAACAGCGTGATGAAAGCATGGTTCTTGAGGCTGCTAAGGAAGTTGGCGGCGCGGTTACATCTTCAACAATCACAACTATGGCGGTATTTGGTCCGCTTTCGTTCGTACCAGGAATTATTGGGAAGTTCTTCGCACCTTTTGGCATTACAATTATTGTGGCACTTGCATTCTCGTTATTTGTTTCATTAACAGTTGTACCACTTCTTGCTAAATTGTTTTTATTGCGTTTGGAACATAAGGAACCACAAGAAACAATGTTACAGAGAACATATCAACGTATGCTGAGCTGGGCGATGCAGAAAAAGGTCATAACGCTTATTTTGGCTTTCGTTGTATTTTCTTCATCTTTATTACTTGTGCCGATGATTCCAAAAAACTTTCTACCTGAAGAAAAGGCGGTCTCATATAATTTAACAACAGATTTGCCTGTTGGAACTTCACTTGATAAAGCGAACAGTGTGGCGAAGGATATGGAAAGTATTCTTAGTAAACAAGTGAGTGTAAAAAGTTATCAAACGATCGTTTCAGGAGAAAGGGTTCGTTTATCTATTGACCTGAAGGATAACATGACAAAAGAAGAAGTAACAACTTTTGAAAAAGACGTAAAAGAAAAGATGAAAAATGTGGGGACGGATATTGAAACAACTTTGACACCAATCAGTATAACAGGAGGACAATTTGCTCTTATTGTGGATGGGGGGAATGCTAGAGACCTGGAGAATGCCGGTAATAAAATTGTAGAGAAGATAAGGGATATAAAAGGTTTATCCAATGTGAAAACAAACTTATCCGCAGTAAAACCGCAACTTAATCTAGCAATTAATGAAGAAAAAGCAGCAGAAAAAGGTCTGAATCCGATGATGGTTGCCGCTTTTGTAAGAGGAATTATCTCTGGTGAAAATATTACAGCAGTACAATTAGATGGAAAAACGACTTCTGTGAATGTAGGTTTAAAAAGCGATAATCTTACGTCTATTGAAAGTATTACAAGTCAAAAGATTACGAGCCCTCTTGGTCAGCAGGTAAAGTTGTCGGATGTAGCGACACTTTCTGAAGAGCCTGGGCCTTCTGCGTTGTACCGTTTGAATCAACAAGAGTATGTACAAGTAAGCGCAAGATTTACGACAGATAACGTTTCTGGCGTTCAAGCAGAGGTAGACAAACGTTTAAAGGATCTAGATTTACCAAAAGGAGTAAAATACCGCTCGGAGGGACAGTCGCAAGCTATGAATGAAGGCTTTCAAAATATGATTGTTGCTATGGGGATCGCGGTTGTTCTTGTCTTCATGGTTATGCTAGTGACATTTGGGAATGTAATAGCTCCAATTGCAATCTTATTTTCCCTGCCATTCCTTTTTACAGGTGGTTTGCTTGGATTATATATGACTAACGAACCTTTAGGTATGCCTGCGCTTGTTGGGTTCCTCATGTTGATTGGAATTGTTGTTACGAATGCCATCGTGTTGATGGATCGCGTTATGCAAAATGAAAAGCAAGGAATGCCTATAAAGGAAGCTGTATTAGAAGCAGGGGCAACAAGGCTCCGTCCGATTTTAATGACGGCCCTTGCTACAATTGGAGCACTCATGCCGCTAGCGTTATTTACTGATGGAGGACTCATTTCTCGATCCCTTGCCATTGTGGTTATTTCGGGTTTATTAACATCTACGCTTTTAACGTTAATTATTGTACCGACTACTTATTATGTGATGGATATGATAAAGCGGAAATTCACAAAGAAAAAGGCGGTTTTGGAGGTAGAAGAGACAGCGTAAAGAAATAGGGGAATGGAAAACTTTTTTCCATTCCCCTCACTTTGTTGAAAAAAGATTATGTCAAAGAAAATGCCAATTTTTTTGGCATTTTTTGATTTCTATTTGTTTTATAAAGTAGTTTATTCTATTCGTTTTCTTATAGTTATACGATCTCTGTTCACTCGTTTATACGCAATTCATAATATTATTACCATGGATGTTTTCGTATACTATATACATGTTGATTTAGCAACATATAATTCGCTGCTATGCAGAATACAACGTGATCTGCAGTCGCCTACTCTTTTTGTTTTAAACTTTGCATGTGGAAGAAATAGGCTATGACCGTTTCGATGCACGGCCAGATAGTCTCGTCCATCTTAAAAAGAATTTTTATTTGTATTTATATAATTTAAAAACAAAATGAGTGTATAATAGATTGAAATTCTCGTCAGTAAGAAGTTTACTACCTAGTGAGTGTAGGACGAATAGTTTGAAAAATGTATGAAAGAGGTTTTCATAGTATGGTGAAATGGAGTTATTTTGTTTTTATTAATATTTTTGCTTTTATAATGATGGGACTAGATAAAAGGAAAGCTAAGAAGAAGCAGTGGCGTACACCAGAGAGTACGTTATTTTTAATTGCAGCAGCAGGGGGAGGAATTGGAGCTTGGATTGGAATGTATATATTTCATCATAAGACACACAAAAATAAGTTTGTGTTTGGTATTCCATTACTTGCTGCTTTGGGAGTATATGTGTGGATTTAAAATAAAGTTTGACCGTATTGAAAAAAGATGAACTGAAATCCTTACTTAATACAGAAAGGATTTCAGTTTTTTTATTGTTGATACAGTTAGCTTAGTTCAAGAAGGAGATACATTTAAATGTAGAAGTTAAGCAGGTTTTAAGTAATTCTTTATTCTCCAGAAATGTGTTTATTGAGTATAGATGTTTCTTGGGAAAAGTTGTTTGTTTAATCTTACGTATGGTATTTTATTCCTTCTTAGTTTGTGTTCTAATTAATACAAAGGGGGCAGGTAGATGGATAATGATATTAAACGATATTTAATATGCACTTTCATATTTACGTGGGGACTTTGGGGGATATTAATTAGCTTAATAAAATTGAACATTACTACATTTGGAACTCCATTAGCAATGATATTGTTTGTTTTCGGGGGGATCATGCCAGCGATCATTGAAATTAGTCTAAAGAAAAAATATGGATCGAAAGAAGAATTTAGAGTTTTTATCAAAAATATTGTTAATCCTAAATATCATTTTGCATGGTATATTTTGATTATTGTTCTAGCTTTTATTAGCTGTTATCTGCCAACGATATTTGATGGAGCAACGATGCAAAAGCCATTATACGTGGCTTTACTTAGTTTTCCGATAATGATCATTGGCGGCGGACTTGAGGAAATTGGCTGGAGAGGGTTCTTACAACCTGCCCTTCAGAAAAGGTTTTCGGCATTTTTTAGTACGGTGATTGTGAGCATAATATGGGCTGTTTGGCACCTGCCGTTATGGTTCATTCCAGGCACGAACCAATCTCAAAGGAACTTTATATCCTTTACAATTACGATAATCGCCGTATCCTTCTTACTAACTACAATTTATAATGCAACTAAAAGTATTTTTATGTGTCTCATTCTTCATGCGCTTCTTAATTCTTTTTGGAGCGTATACGTGCCAAATGATAAGATTTTACCAGCCTTTGCAACTCTTATTTTTGGAATTTTCGTTTTTATTTTGTATAAATTGGTAATAAAAAGAAATAGTCCTTTTTATAAGAGTCATTCAATTTAACGCAAGAAGAGCATGTTTTATTTAATCTTTTTAAAACATGCTCTTTTCTTTTGAATATTATAAAGAGTTTATGTAGCGGAAAATTGTAAAGTAATAAAAGGACATTTTATAATGAAGAAAAAAGAAAAGAGGAGAGTTAAATGGAAGCGCAAAAAAAAGGGATGATATATGCGACAAGTGCATATATGATGTGGGGAATCCTGCCGCTTTATTGGAAATTAATAGACGACGTTCCTGCAGAAGAAATTTTAGCTCATCGCATTGTTTGGGCATTCGTTTTTATGTTATTCGTTTTATTTATTTGCAAACGTTTTGGCCAATTTACGAACGAGTTTGTACAGCTTTTTAAACGTCCTAAATTATTCATGTCATTAACTATTGCTTCTATATTAATTAGCGGGAACTGGTTTGTGTACATATGGGCCGTTAATCATAATCATGTTATTGAAGCGAGTCTAGGTTACTATATTAATCCGCTTGTTAGTATTTTACTTGGCACGCTTGTTTTAAAAGAAAAACTCAACTTTTGGCAATACATTGCTGTGGGGTTAGCTGCATTTGGAGTTGCAATTTTAACCGTTCGCTATGGATCGATTCCATGGATTGCCATTTCGTTAGCATGTACGTTTGGTTTATATGGTTTATCAAAGAAATTATTAGATTATGATTCAATGATTGGGCTGACAATGGAAACGATGCTTGTAACACCGATAGCTTTCGTATATTTAGGAATATTAGGTGCCGAGGGGATGCGTTCATTTGGAGTGGTTTCGCTTACATCGACATTACTTCTAGTAGGGGCTGGTATTGTTACTGCACTGCCGCTTTTATATTTTGCAAAAGGTACAAAGCTTATTCCATTATCAATGGTCGGATTTTTACAGTATATTGCACCAACAATTAGTCTTATATTAGGAATTTTCGTCTTCCATGAACATTTTACTACTGTACACATGACGGCATTTTTCTTTATTTGGATTGCGTTATTTATCTTTTCGATAGCAAAAACAAAATTTATGTTAAATAAGCAGCCGAAATTTATAAAAAATAAATCTGCAAAAGTTTCGTAAAACGGCATAGTATTATGTATGCCGTTTTCTTTATAATGAAAGTAAAGATATTCCATTATAAGCGGTGAGGTGTGAATTATGGAAACAATTTTACATAACAACCCATTAATGTCTGCGGTCATTGCATGGTTTTTAGCGCAACTTATAAAAGTTATCATCACCTTAGTAAAAAAGAGAGAATTTGACTTTGCGCAGTTTTTTGCTTCTGGCGGAATGCCGAGTTCTCATTCTTCCACCGTCACAGCATTAGCAATAGCAATCGGAATTGAAGAAGGAATGACGAGTTCAATTTTTGCTATTGCGACGATTTTTGCGATTATTGTCATGTACGATGCATCCGGAGTGAGACTTGCCGTTAGTAAACAAGCGAAAATTTTAAATGATTTTTTCCATGGAAGACAAACGGAGTATAAAAAATTGAATGAGCTTGTTGGTCATACACCATATCAAGTCGTGATCGGGGCGCTTTTAGGAATTGTTGTTGCGATTTGTTATTGTTCGTAAGCAAAGGAAGGAATGAATCTTACTTTGCTTTTTGTTGTACACATATTTACGTATGTTTTTGAATATCGTATATGGATTCAGTGAAGAAGGGGGGATATCTATATGCTATTGTATGACAAAGTAAAAAACGAAATGGAGCGACAAGTTACAGCGTTACGTACGCTGCAGCAAAGAGATGGAACATGGCGTTTTTGTTTTGAAGGATCCCCGCTTACGGATTGCACGATGATTTTCTTGTTACGTATGTTAAGAAAAGAAAAAGAAATAGAGCCATTTGTAGCAAGGCTTACTTCTTTGCAAGCAAATGAAGGAATATGGAAGTTGTATGAAGATGAGCCAAATGGGAATCTTTCGGCTACCATTCAAGTTTATGCTGCATTGTTAGCTTCTTTGCAATATAAGAAAGAAGACAGAATTATGCGCCGTGCAGAACAATTTATTCGCGAACAAGGTGGAATTACAAATGCTCATTTTATGACGAAGTTTATGTTAGCATTGCATGGACAATGCAATTATCCTCCATTTTTTCATTTTCCTATGCCTTTTTTCTTTCTACCGGATCAATCCCCGTTTAGTATGTATGAGGTGAGTAATACTGCTCGTATCCATTTCGTGCCTACGATTATTTGTTTGAATAAGAAATTTGTAGTAGATGAAATTGATATTCCTGATTTGAATCATATAGTGAGTGCAAATAAATCAAATTGGTTTCATTCTAAACGCTCTTCAGTTTGGCAAACAATTTTATCGGAAGGAAAAAAGTTGATTTCGTATCCATATACACTTCATCATAAAGGATATAAAGCAGCGGAACGTTTTATGCTAGAACGAATAGAAGGAAATGGAACACTTTACACTTATGCAAGCGCTACTTTTTATATGATTTACGCCCTCCTTGCCCTCGATCATTCTATACATTCTCCTATTATTGAGAAAGCTGTATCAGGGTTACGGTCGTACATATGGAATACAAAGAATGGTGCTCATTTACAAAACTCACCTTCAACAGTATGGGATACTGCTCTTTTAAGTTACGCTTTGCAAGAAGCAAATGTGTCAGAAGATGATGCGATGATTGAACGAGCAAATCGTTTTTTATTAAAGAAACAGCATACTTCTTATGGGGATTGGCATGTTCATGCACCTGCTTTACCTCCTGGTGGATGGGGATTTACCGAAACGAATACCATTGTACCAGATTGTGATGATACAACAGCAGCGCTGCGTTCACTTACTTCTATGGCGAAGAAAGATAAGAAAGTAAAACGAGCTTGGGATAAAGGGATACATTGGATTCTTGGAATGCAAAACAAAGATGGAGGCTGGGGAGCATTTGAGAAGAATGTTGATAAGCATATGTTTCTGCATATTCCTCTCGATAGTGCAGAAGATATAATTCTCGATCCGTCTACACCAGATATAACAGGAAGGGTGCTCGAATTTTTTGGAACGCATGCATCGAATGAAATAAACAGTTATGATTTACAACGCGGGGTGCAATGGCTTCTACGTAATCAAGAACAAAATGGTTCTTGGTATGGAAAATGGGGAGTTTGTTACATATATGGCACATGGGCTGCTGTAACAGGCCTGCGGGCAAATGATTTGCCAAAGAATCATCCTGCAATAGAAAAAGCAGTACGGTGGTTAGAAATGATTCAACATCGCGATGGAGGGTGGGGAGAATCGTGTAGAAGCAGTAAGGAGAAACGGTTTATTTCCATGTCTTTTAGTACACCTTCTCAAACTGCATGGGCTCTAGATGCACTTATTACTGTGCATGATACAGAGACAGCAAGCATTCAAAACGGAATCAATTATTTGTTAGAGCATTCTTTTCATAATATTGAATACCCGACTGGAACAGGACTTCCAGGAGAGTTTTATATTCGTTATCATAGTTATCATCGTTTATTTCCTTTACTCACCTTGGCACATTATGTAAAAAAATACAAAAAATAAACCGAGACATATTCTCGGTTTATTTTTTGTTTCGTTGCTGTTTTTGACGTGCATCTGCAGCATCTGCACGCGCCTCTGCTTCTAAGTCATCTTGATCAGCAAGTTCTCGAGAAAATGCAACATCAATACCGTCAGATACGTTGTTTTGTTGTACATTCTTTTTCTTCATTTTACACAATCTCCTTGTGTTATGTTAAGTTGCAATTATAGTGTGACACAAATAGACTTTTTTATACAAAAAGGAAAATGACATACATAAGACGAAATATATAGAATATATATTGGAAAGTGGGGAGAAAAAATGAACTTTTTAGAGGGGAAAACAGCTGTTGTCACTGGTGCGGCGCAAGGAATTGGAAAAGAAATTGCGCGTGTATTTGGCGCTTTGGGAGCAAAAGTATTGCTAAGTGATATGAATCAAGAAGTTCTAAATAGTGCGACAACTCAATTGTTGCAGGAAGGATATGATGTAAGAGCGTATGTTTGTGATGTAAGCAGTCATACAGATGCAAAATCACTAATTGAGTATGCCATTCAAACATACGGTGCATTGCATATTTTAGTAAATAATGCAGGGATTACACGAGATGCAATGCTGCATAAAATGGAAAAAACAGCATGGGAACAAGTGCTGCAAGTAAATATAACAGGGGTATTTAACTGCATGCAACCCGCGCTTTTACATATGCGTAAACAACAATATGGACGCATTATTAATATTTCTTCGATTAGTTGGCAGGGAAATATCGGTCAAGCGAATTACGCTGCTGCGAAAGCAGGTGTAATTGGATTAACAAAAACAGCATCAAAAGAAGCAGCTGGATTTGGTGTTACATGTAATGCAATTTGTCCGGGATTTATGGATACTCATATGACGAAAGCTATACCGGACAAAGTAAAGGAAAAGATGATCGCCGCGATTCCAGCTGGGCGAATCGGAACGCCGCAAGATATTGCGAACGCAGCGGCCTTTCTAGCATCAGACTTTGCTTCTTATATTACTGGAGAAGTGTTAAATGTAAGCGGGGGATTACAAGTATAAAGTAAAACTTCCATCGGTGAACGGTTGATAGAAAACGCTCATCAATCTTATTAGATTTAGATAAGGAAAAAGTCTTGCCGATTGGCAAGACTTTTTTCTAGTTTAAGTTAATCCAAACACTTTTTACTTCTGTATAGTTATTTAACGCATAAGAACCCATTTCGCGTCCAAGACCCGATTGTTTATAACCTCCAAATGGAGAGGCTGCATCAAAGACGTTATAACAGTTTACCCATACCGTTCCAGCTCGTAATTTATTTGCAACATAATGGGCATTTTTCATGTTCTCTGTCCACAAACCAGCTGCTAATCCATATGCTGATTTGTTAGCACGTTCAATCACTTCATCAATGTCATCGAATGGCATTGCAGCAACGACAGGACCGAAAATCTCTTCTTTCGCAATCGTCATTTCATCTTGTACAGCTGCGAAAATTGTTGGGGAAACGTAATAACCATTTTCGAAAGGTTTCGTTCCGCCAACTAATATTTCTGCGCCTTCATTTTTTCCTTTTTCAATATAGCCCATCACTCGATTTTGTTGTTCTTCTGATACAAGGGGACCAATATTAGTTTGTGGATCCAATCCAGCACCCTGCGTTAAGCTTTTTGAATATAAGGCAAGATCTGCTACAACATTATCATACATTTTCTTTGGAATGAACAAGCGAGATCCAGCGCAGCATACTTGTCCTTGATTAAACATAACGCCTGAAAGTGCAGCTGGAATTGCACGAGACAAATCAGCATCAGGTAAAATAATATTTGGCGATTTGCCCCCAAGCTCTAATGTCACACGTTTTAAAGATTGAGATGCTTCTTTCATAATGTGTTTTCCAACTTCAGTGGAGCCTGTGAAAGCAATTTTATCAACGAGAGGGTGACTGACAAGAGCTTGACCAGCTGTTTCACCATATCCAGGTACAATGTTAATAACACCTTTCGGGAATCCAGCTTCTTCAATTAATTCAGCTAAATATAGCGCGGAAAGAGGTGTTTGTTCCGCTGGCTTTAATACAACGGTACATCCAGTTGCTAGTGCTGCTCCCAGTTTCCACATCGCCATTAAAAGAGGGAAGTTCCAAGGGATAATTTGACCAACAACACCAACTGGTTCATGGCGTGTATAGTTAAAATAATCTCCTGAAACAGGAATTGTTTGACCAACTAATTTTGTTGCCCATCCAGCGTAATAACGCATATGTTCAATTGCAAGAGGAAGATCTGCAGTCGTTGTTTCTTGAATTGGTTTTCCATTATCTAATGTTTCAAGCTGTGCAAGTTCGTCTTTATGTTTTTCCATTAAATCAGCAAGCTTGTACATGAGGCGGCTGCGATCGGCACCGCTCATACGAGACCATGGACCTTCATCAAATGCCAGGCGTGCTGCTATAACAGCTTTATGAATATCTTCACGGCTGCCTTCATATACAACTGCTAACGTATCACCAGTTGCTGGATTTGGTGTTTTAAATGTTTTTCCAGAAGCGCTTTCGATAAAGTCTCCGTTTACATATAACTTTTTTGTTCCTTGTAAAAATTTCTCTACTTTTTCATGAAGGTTCACAGCTAGTTGACTCATTGTATAACCCCCTTAAAAATATATAATGTAAACGCAGCAAAATACTGCGTTTATTCCAAATAAAAGAGGAGGTGTTAGATAAACTAGGTGAATGACATCTAATTTCAATCGTAACTTAAAGAATCAGAAATTTCAATCTTTATTTATGTTGTAATTGTTAAAAATATGTAATTTTTCAATGTAAGTCCAATGTTTTTTGTGAAATCTGTTCATTTTGCTTTTTTGTAGGAAAAACTATACAAAGAATGTTACAATAGTACATCGTGGAAGGAGGGAAAAGAAATGAATCGACATCATGATGATCCGCGTTTTCGCATTGCACATCGTGAAGCGTGGATTGGAATTGGACTTGCTGTTATCAACTTTCTGTTATGGTACGGTTTTGCATATGGATTAGGTAGTGGCAATCCAAAAGAGTATACATACATATTAGGATTTCCAGCCTGGTTCTTTTATAGTTGTATAGTGGGATTTGTTGTAATGGTTTTACTTATTGTCTTTGTTGTTCGTTTCGTATTTCAAGATGTTTCGTTTGACGAGGAAGAAAAGAGTGAGGAATGAAAATGAACTGGTATGTTATTATTCCAATGATGTTATCTTTTATTGTTGTATTTTTAATTGGTGTATACGCATCGAGACGTGTTCAAGCGACTGCGCATAACAAATTTTTGCAAGAGTATTTTCTTGGTGGACGCGAACTTGGTGGATTATTATTAGCAATGACAATGATTGCGACGTACGGAAGTGCGAGTAGCTTTATCGGTGGGCCTGGAATTGCTTATAACATTGGCCTTGGTTGGGTGCTATTGGCATCTATTCAAGTTGTAACGGGTTATATTGTATTAACTGTACTTGGAAAGAAATTTGCGATTATTGCAAGGGAAATGGAAGCTATTACGTTAATTGATTACTTGAAAGGAAGATATAATAGTAAAGTTGTTGTTATTTTATCGGCATTATGTATTATTGTTTTCTTGTTTTCAGCAACTGTTGCGCAGTGGGTTGGCGGCGGAAGATTAATTGAATCATTAACAGGTCTTTCTTATACAACGTCTTTATTTCTTTTTACGTTTTTTGTACTTGTTTATGTGTTAATTGGTGGCTTTCGTGCTGTTGCGCTTTCAGATACAATTCTCGGCCTTATTATGCTGCTTGGTACGACAATTATTTTAATTGGTACAATTGTTGCAGGCGGCGGTATTTCAAATATTATGCACGAGCTTGTACAGATTAATCCAAATCTTATTACGCCGTTTGGAGCAGATGGTAGTTTAACAAAAGTATATGTGTCATCATTTTGGATTTTAATTGGCGTTGGAGTAGTTGGCTTGCCGCAAATTAGCGTACGTGCTATGTCTTATAAAAATTCAAAAGCGATGCATCAAGCTTTAATTATCAGCACTGTAGTTGTTGGGACAATTATGATTGGTATGCATCTAACAGGTGTATTCGCTCGTGTCGTTTTGCCAGGAGTGAATGTACCAGATAAAGTAATGCCGTTGCTTGCGATGAAAGTATTGCCGCCTTGGCTAGCTGGTATTTTCTTAGCAGCTCCAATGGCAGCCATTATGTCGACAGTGAACTCATTGTTGTTACTTGTGAGTTCTTCTATTATTAAAGATATTTATGTAAATTATATAAACGAAAATGCTGCAGATCGAACAGTAAAAAGGGGAACGCTCTGGATTACAGCAATTGTTGGATTGCTTGTTTATGCTGCGGCGATTAAACCACCTGACTTTTTAATTTGGCTAAATCTATTTTCTTTTGGTGGTTTAGAAGCAGCATTTATTTGGCCGCTTGTACTTGGGTTATATTGGAGAAAAGGGAATGCTGCCGGGGCACTTGCTTCTATTATTGTTGGAGTAGGTTCTTATATGGGATTTCATTTGCTGCTTCCTAATGCTTTTGGTGTTCATACGGTCGTATTTCCAGTCTGTTTAGCGCTTATTGCTTATATTATAGGAAGCATGTTGTTTTCACGTAAGTTGCAACAAATTGGATAAAAAGAGAATATCATGAAACGTATGATAATTAGAAGAGGATACTATGTCAAATATGAGAGCATAGTTCCTCTTCTTTTTTGGTTTATCACCAAAAGACGGGGGTGACATTTAGATAGATGTACACTCTACTCCGAGTGGACGCTTTCCGCGGGCGAGAGGGAGCCTCCTCGGCAAGCCTGCGGGGTCTCACTTTCCTCGCTATTCCCGCAGGAGTCGCCACTCTCCGTTCCGTGTATTGAAAATGATTCACTTTTAAAAAATCAACCCCATGTTACGGTGATGAACCTCTTTTTTACGTTATTTACTATACATATATCGATTTCTGTTTTTTAACATATAAGTCGCTGTTATGTAGAATACAACATGACCGCTACTTGCTTTTTCCTTTTGTTTTAAACCTGGCATGTGGTAGAAAAAGGCCCTGACCGCTTCTATGTATGGCCAGATGCTCTCGCCCGCTTAAAAAGAAAGAGGTTTTTATGTCGATTTTTTAATTTTTATTTATGTGTATATTCAGAGTTAAAAAAGTGGTCTATAATGTATAAAATATTAAAGGAACGTATTGAGATCGATAGACAAAGCCTTTTTAACTAACGGGTGCCTTCATTGAATGGATCTGTTAAAGATAAATATTGAAAATTGATATTTTATTATTATATATGATGAAATAAATTGATGATTCAGAAAATTTATAAGATACAGGTAAGAGGAGTTGGAAAATGAAATTTAATAAAAAGGTATCTGAAATAATAAATTCTGTAGAAAACTTAGATAATGGATTTGAAGATATAGTAGAATTATCCATGAAGTGTAAGTTTTCTAACTGCACTCATACAACCGAGCCTGGCTGTGCAGTTAAAAAAGCGATTTCTGAGGGCATTTTCTCAGAGGAAAGATTTAATAACTATTATAGAGTTACAAACGAAGCAGAATATGTTTCTCAGCAAAAGAATAAAACTAAGGCTATTGATTATATGAAACAATTGAAACTTTTTCAAAGGTCTTAGCTAAGTTTATTCATAATTTGTTTATAATTTTTTTCATATGAGATAAAAAACGCCTATATTTTACTTCTGTACACTTTTTTTATTCATATAGTAATAGCAATTGATAGGATGGAGTTGAATGCCTTGAAAAAAGTACTGTTTCTTGGAGATCCAGGTATTGATGATTCATTGGCAATTATATACGGTTTATTACATCCTGATATTGATATTGTTGGCATTGTAACAGGATATGGAAACGTTACACAAGAACAAGCGACGAATAATGCAGCATATTTATTGCAAATAGCTGGAAGAGAAGATATTCCCATTATTAATGGGGCAAAGATTCCTTTATCAGGAGAATTTATAACATATTATCCAGAAATACATGGACAAGAAGGATTAGGTCCTATTCGTCCACCTGAAACAATTAAGGCAAATGTGAAACCATTTTGTGAAATATTTGAGGTTATTAAAAGGTATAAAGGAGAGCTGATTATCGTTGATACAGGTCGTTCAACAAGTTTAGCAACGGCTTTTATTTTAGAGAAAGAATTGATGAAAAGTGTAGAAGAGTACTACATAATGGGCGGGGGATTTCTTGTTCCAGGTAATGTTACTCCTGTTGCAGAAGCAAATTTTCACGGAGATGCGATTGCTTCAAATTTAGTCATGCAATATGCTAAACATGTTACGTTAATCCCGCTAAATGTAACAAATGAAGCGATCATTACTCCTCATACTGTTACATCTATTGCAAAGAAGACAAAAACAAATTTTAGTGAATTGATTGAACCAATTTTTAATTATTATTACGTAGCCTATAAAAAATTAAATCCAAAAATAGGGGGAAGTCCGATTCACGATGTTTTAACAATGATGGCTGCTGTAAATCCTTCTTTGATGGAATATGTATATCGTCGTGTTCAAGTTGACGTAGATGGTCTTGCAAAAGGAGAAAGTATTGCTGATTTTAGACCGCAGCCAAGTGCAGAGGCGATGAAAAATTGGGTAAGAATTGGCTGGAAATTACACTACAAACAATTTCTTGGAGATTTCATTCGAATTATGACATAGACAATATGCAAGTTTACAAGTTACAATAGAGGCGATCTGTAAAAAGATCGCCTCTATTGTTTTGAATATGAATTTTATATAATAGATTAAAAGAGAAAATTTAGGAGAGGAATTCCATTTGAGAACAATTGGATTATGTGTGGGGATAATTGGTTTATTCGCATTTATTATCTCAGGTAATTTTTTAGTGAAAAAAGTATGGAGTTCAAATTATGATGATGCGCAGTATGTTGCATCATTTGTAGAAGAAAATAAAGAGCAAAAAAACAGCGCATTGTTAGTAAAACGAAATGATAAATTGGTTTATTCTGTAAATCCTAATGTTGTATTACCTGTAGCGAGTACAATGAAGCTTATTGTAGCATTAGAATTTACAAAACAAGTAGGAGAAGGAAAAATTGATCCAAATCAGCTTGTATCATTGGAAGAAGTTAATCGTTATTATATTCCAAATACAGATGGCGGTGCTCATGAAAGATGGCAAAAAGTTTTAATGAAAAAAGGACTCATAGAAGAAAATGCAGTTACATTAGAAGAAATCGCAAAAGGAATGATGAAATTTAGCTCAAATGCAAATACAGAGTATTTAATGGAGCGTCTTGGTATCGACAATATTAATGCAAACATAAATAAACTGGCATTACCGTCACATCAGCCATTATTTCCGATCGTTGCGTCTTTGTATATTCCGGGATATTTACACAAGGAATTACATGTTCCAAAACAGCAACTAGAACATAAGTTGAAAAACATGTCGCAAGAAGAATATCGTAAATGCGCGATATTAATGCATGAGCGTTTAAAGAAAAAAGGTTCGCAGTTGCAAAATGAAATTCCGCTTTTCTTAGGAGAAAAATATGAAAAAATATGGTCTGAAAGGTTTCCGGCCGCTTCTGCGAATGATTATATGATTTTATTAGAGAAAGCAAATCATAAGAGGGATCTTACAAAAGAAGAAGAGAAAGAATGGGCACAACTTGTAGAATCAGATATGCAAGGGAAAAAGTATCGCCAAGTTTTTCGACATGCCGGTCAAAAAAATGGCTATACACCATGGTCTTTATCTAAAGCTGTATATGCAACAGACAAACAGGGGAACTGCACAGAAATTGTCTTTTTGGCAAATGGTGTAAATGAAGACGACAGTGCTGAATTACGTAAACATTTACTTAATTTGCATTTTCAAATGTTACAAAGTGATAAATATAAAGCAACTATTATTAAGTAAAACCGATGTGTATGCATCGGTTTTTTTCTTTGGATAAACACATTATTTTAAGTAGTTGGGTATGATGATTAATAATCAATAGACGAGGGGAGCTATTTGAAATGCAGGAGGGGAACAAGGAGTTTTTGCAACGGGAAGGAGTAAGCTTTCCTGGTAAGACATATGCAGATTGTATATTACAGCACATATTCTATTTTCAGAGAAATTATTTATTGGAGGATATGTTTCGTATTCATCATGCACATGTCATTATGTTGGAAGAAGAAGGTTTGTTAAAAAAACAAGATGCTAAGATGATTGTAACGGCAGTAGAAAAAGTAAAAACTATCCCATTAGACAAGCTTGTATATAGTAAAGAGTATGAAGATCTCTTCTTTTTAGTTGAGCATCTGATTCAAAAAGAAGCAAACAGTGATAGTATTAGCAATATGCATATTGGTCGAAGTCGAAATGATATGGGGGTGGCGATGTATCGGATGAGCTTACGACGTTATTTATTACGATACATCGAACATTTTATGT
Source organism: Bacillus sp. 103mf (assembly GCF_900116295.1). Lineage (GTDB taxonomy): Bacteria > Bacillota > Bacilli > Bacillales > Bacillaceae_G > Bacillus_A > Bacillus_A bruguierae. The sequence continues at coordinate 93,560 of NZ_FPAF01000011.1, read as the reverse complement.
TACTACAAGAGGGTATTCTAGAGCAGGCTGAAGAGCATATGGAAACGATTATGCCAGCATATACGCATACACAGCCAGCTCAGCCAACAACGTTTGGACATTATTTGCTTGCCATTTATGATATGATGGGGCGTGATATGAAGCGGTTATGGAGGGCGTATCGTGCTGTAAATCAATCTCCTTTAGGAGCGGCAGCACTTGCTACAACAAGTTTTTCAATTAATCGAAAGCGCGTTGCGGATCTTCTTGGCTTTTCAAAAGTAATTGAAAATTCATATGACGCGATTGCAAGCACTGATTATTTATTAGAAACAAGCAGCACACTTATGATAATGATGACAAATACAAGTAGATGGCTTCAAGACTTTTTATTATTAGCTACGAAAGAATATAGTGGCATTACAGTTGCAGATCCTTATGTGCAAATTAGCAGTATTATGCCACAAAAACGAAATCCAGTATCCATTGAACATGCAAGATCTCTTGCGAGTAGCATTTGGGGAGAAGCATTTACGGTTTTTCAAATGATTCATAATACTCCATTTGGAGATATAGTTGATACAGAAGATGATTTACAGCCTCATTTATATGAAGGGTTTGAGAAAGCAATTCGAGTTGTTCGTATAATGAATGCGGTGGTACGTTCAATGAAAATTGAAAAGGAAATTTTGCAAAGTCGTGCAAATAGGTATGCAATTACGATAACTGAATTAGCTGATTCATTAACTCGGAAGTATGATGTTCCATTTCGCCGTGCCCACCACGTAGCTAGCTATATAGCAAAATTTTCAGAAGAACAGAAAAAAGATTTACATGAACTAAACCTTGCCGATATTAATGTGTATTTACAAAATGAACTACAGGTTGTACTAGCAGAAGAAGAGTGGAAAGAAATGATTTCCCCTTATTCTTTTGTTGCAAGGAGAAACGTATACGGAGGACCGAGCCGAGAGCAAATGCAACGGATGATTAGAGAAAGAAAAGACAATGTTGCAGGGCAGGAACAAATGTTAAGGGATGTAAAGAAGCAGCTTAGTGAAGCTGAAACACAAGTCAATACAATTGTTACAACTATTATAAACTCATAAAATGAAGAAGGTTTTCCCTTTTAAATCGCCAATATATCACTATATATTTAGGAAAGAAGAGATTATAGTGATACGACTCCATTATTTTTAGAATCTAAGCAATAGAAAACTCGCTAGTAATGAGTTTTCTATTGCTCATCGATACGTATAATGCCACCTTGATCGAAATGATTTGTTTCTAATAATTCAATAACAGCTTTTGCTACATAATCTGGTGAAAGTAAATGATCATTTTCTTTCAAAGTTAAGAAACGTTCAACCTGAATAAAATCTTCTTTTGGTGTTTGTCTAATTTCTGCCTGCATGTTTGTATCTACTACACCTGGTGCAAAAGAAATAACTTTTACTGGGTATTCTTTGTCAGTTTCCTCTAGCGCAATACATTTCGTGAACATATTTATACCAGCTTTCGTTGTGCAGTATGCTCCCCAGCCGAAGTACGGTTTTTGTCCAGCGCCAGAAGAAATGTTAATAATACGTTTATCTATGTTCCAGCCTTTCGTATGTTTCATAAACGCTGAAGAAAGTAACATAGGTGCTACTAAATTCACATGAACATTTGCAATTAATTGCTCACTTTCTGACCGCTCAAGTGGTTTCATGGGTGCTAACATACCAGCATTATTAATAAGGTGAATAGAAGAAACGTTTGTTACATCAATATTTGAAAAAATCTTTTCCATGAATGATTCAATTTGATGAATCTCCTGTAGATCAAACGAATAAAAATCAAACGGAATAGTAAGGTATTTTGCTTTTTCAATGAGTTGTTCATTTGGTTTACGTGATATAGAAATGAGTTTCGTCTCTTGTTCTAATAATTGCGTGGCAATTGCCTCACCTAAACCGCGAGAAGTTCCTGTTACTATTACATAACGCATATGATTATCTCTCCTTTTCCTATACATGTATTAGTATAAGGCATTCTTTTGTTTAAGCGAAACGAAACTGAACGAAATAATTGCCCCTACATATAATAAAGTAATGCATTGTTTTGAGGGGGAGTAGACATGTACTATGTAAATCCTAACTCGTATAATCAATTATATCGAGTATATGAAGGAACTTATAAACAAGTATCACAAGCGATTTTAGAAGCCATTAAAGGTGAAGCTGCTGCAATTAATTTTTATAGTCGGCTTGTAAAAGAAGCGCCAAATGCGAAACATAAAAAAGATATTGCACATGCATTAGAAGACGAAAAAGTACATTTACAGCAATTTATACAATTGTTTACAACATTAACGGGGAAACAGCCGACGTATCAAGTGATGCAAACGCAATATTCTTCTTATAAAGAAGGATTAGAACGTGCGTATGAAGATGAACTAGAAGCGTATGAAGACTATCGGAATGCGTATTTACTAACGCAAAACTTAGCAGTTCGAGATGTTTTTTTTCGAGCGATGACAGATGAAATAGAGCATGCCATACGCTTTGGTTTTTTACGATCTTCTTTATCTTAAAACTAGACGATGTTGTCTAGTTTTTTTATCTCTACTATTCGAGGGCAGTAAAACCCCTATATTAAGATTGAGAGAGAAGAGAGAACCCGCTGATGGAAGTTTTACTTTATCAATGAATGAAGTTGCTGAAAGAGGCAGAAATAGACAAAAAATAATATTATGAGGAGATGTTATAAAAATGAGAAATCGAGGCGCAGCAATTATTGTAAAAGAAGGAAAACTAGCTCTTATAAAACGGATTCGGGATAAAGAGGTTTACTATGTTTTTCCAGGCGGTGGAATTGAGGAAGGAGAAACTTCAGAAGAAGCAACAGTTAGAGAAGTATATGAAGAACTTGGGATACATATACATATTAAGCGGCTTGCAAAGAAGGTGAACTACAATGGGACACAATACTTTTATGAAGCGACAATTGCAGGTGGTACGTTTGGTAGTGGAAAAGGTGAGGAATATATACAAAATGATAGGGAGCGTGGTGAATATATTCCGATATGGGTACCGATAAAGGATGTACTAAATATAAATATTAAACCGTTAGAAGTGGGGGAATATGTATATTGTTTGTTTGAAAATATGTAATTTGTGTGAATGTAATAAAAAAGATTGACAGTACCCTCTGATTTCAGTATTGTATTCAAGTATGTGTTTAAATCAGGAGGGTATTATGGAAAAGCAAACTACACATCATGTGAAAATGACAACAGCAGATCCGTCTGCACTAGGCTTATTTGGACTTGCAATGGTTACACTTGTTGCGTCCTCACAAAAACTTGGCTTAACAAGTGGTGTTTCATTTGTATTGCCATGGGCGATCTTTTTAGGAGGTTTTGCTCAATTATTTGCTTGCATTAACGATGCAAAGCACAATAATACATTCGGTACAACAGCGTTTGGTGGATTTGCATTATTTTGGTTTGGTGTTGGTACTTCATGGCTAATTCAACTTGGCGTATTTGGTGAGAAATTAGCAGCAACTGTGGATCCAAAACAACTTGGAGTAGCATTTGTTGGTTACTTAATTTTTAGCTTGTTTATGACAATTGGCGCAATGGAAACACATAAAGTATTATTTACGATTTTTGTACTTATTGATTTCTTATTTATAGGCCTTTCATTTAGTACTTTAGGTGTTATGCCACATGCAATGCATAAATTAGCAGCAATTTCTGAACTGCTTATTTCACTGCTTTCATTCTACGGATCAGCAGCAGCCGTATTAAACATACATTTCGGAAAAGTTGTATTACCGGTTGGTAAGCCATTCGGTATCTTCAAAAAATAAAAAATAACAGCATAAATGAAACAGAAAAGAGCAGTTAAGTATCTGTAGGATACTTAACTGCTCTTTGTTTCATGAGAAGCAACTGCAGATGTTCCGATAACTTCTGCAATTTTCGAAGCTTCTGCTGGGTGACCGTCAATTGTAACATCCACTTTTTGATTTTTATTAGTAGTTACAACCCAACAGTTTGGAAGATAACGAGATTTATGAGATAAAGTAGAAGGGATATTTAATATATCTCCTAAGGCATACATAGTTGCAGAAGAACCGCCATCCATAGCCATCGCATTTTCAGCACCCCTGTCATATAAAAGGTCCTGACAATCTTTTAAAGAAGCGCCAATACTGTGAGGTTGTCTACCATCTACGATAAGGAACATAATTGAGCCATCTGTTTTTTGAGCCATAATGCTTCGCGGGCCATATCCCCAGCCACCGTCATTCGTAAGCATTTTTTCACCATTTACGATAAGTTGGGGCATAAAACCAGCTGCAGAAACAACATTTTTATTCAGCAATTGTTGTGCAGAGTAGTCGCCTGTTATCATTTGTCCGTATTTTGTTAAACCGGTGATAATAGCTGGCGTATTATCATTTTCAGGTGTATGAATAATTTGTCCATTTTCGATCACAATGCCTAGACCAACTTTACCGCCACCATGTCCTGTTTCATCTGAAAACCCACTTGCATTTACCGCAGCAAGTGCATGATTCCGCTTTGCCATTACGTAAATTTTTTCACCAACATCACTACCTTGTGTACCTTGCTGTGTTACAAGTTTTACATTAAAAGGATTACTAATTGTCATGAGTTTGCCTTCAAAATAATGATCCTCATATTTTTTTTGAACGGTTTCAATTTTTACATGGAGCGGCATATGTTTTTTTGCTTCTAATTGTTGTTTTGTAAATTTTTGAAGCCCATCGGATTGGCTGTTTTTCCATTTTGGATTATTAATTGAATTTGAAATATCATTCAACTCTTGTTGTGATAAAAAAGTGAATTTTGCTAAATCACGGTGTTGTGAAGTTAGGATACTTTCCGCAGCAATTACACGTAATTTATGTCCATACGGCGTACCAAACAAAACACCAGCACCAATTACAATGAAAATAAGCAATAAAATGGAAAATATTTTTATTGCATTTTTTAGATACTTTTTCATTCTGAAAACTCCTCTTAAATAATTCAGCTTTTAGTTTTTGTGGTGCAATCACTGCTTATTTAAATAGCGTAGATTCCTTTACAATATGATGATATAAACAATTTGACAAGAGAAAAATATGAAAGTGTATCGTTAAATCACAATGAAAACGGTCAGATTAATAATGACGGAAGAAATAAGTGAATCTCATTTAGAAAGACATAGACAAAATAGAGGGAAATAAAAAAAACAGAGTTTGTGATTCGTTCACGTCATGAATTATATGAAGTAATGGGTGTTAAGGTACCCTTGACATAAATTTTAAAAATAAAAATTTGCATTTATGTTAATAAAGGTGTATAGTGAAGTTAAACCATTTTACTTTTAATACCATAGAGATTTAAATAAGCTGTAACTTCAGAGGGGATAGCAATGTTAAATCTTCTCCAGGTTACAGTTTTTTTATATCTGATGATTATTTGTAAAGTGGTTGAAAATGGACATGTACATTAAGGTACATATTTTAGGAGGATTTTTTCATGCAAAACGGTAAAGTAAAATGGTTTAACGCTGACAAAGGTTTCGGTTTCATCGAAGTTGAAGGTGGAGAAGACGTATTCGTTCACTTCTCAGCTATCCAAGGCGACGGCTTCAAAACTTTAGAAGAAGGTCAAGAAGTTACTTTCGAAGTTGAACAAGGTAACCGTGGACCACAAGCTACTAACGTAGTAAAAAAATAATTGAAGTGAAAGAGAAGGGACTCCCTTCTCTTTTTTAATACTCTAAATATGAGTGGGTGTTAATACATATTGGAAATAAGGGATATACTGTTAAGAAGAGATAAGGAAGAGGTATGGGGTATGTATGAACCAAAGTATTATATTGTATTCGATATTGAACGAAATTTTAGACCGTATCAATCGGATGCTCCAACGGAAATTGTTGATATCGGAGCTATCAAGATTGAAGTAAGTACAATGAGCATCATCGAGGTCTTTTCTTCATTAGTGAAACCAATGGCATCCCTATCTCGTCATACAACAAAGCTAACAGGAATTACAAAACAAGATGTAAAAGGTGCAGAAAAATTTCCGAAAGTAATTGAGCAATTTCGTAAGTTTCTTGGAGAGGATTATATGCTTGTAACGTGGGGGAAAGAGGATTATGGATTTTTAACAGAAGATTGTGCACGATATAATGTGAAATGTCCTAATCTTGAGAAAGAAAGAAGATTTGATTTACAGAGATTTGTATTTCATGCATATAAAGAATTATTTGTAAATCCACCCAGTTTGAAACTTGCAGTAGCACAATTGGCTTTAGAATGGGAAGGGAAACAACATCGCGCTTTCGACGATGCCAAGAACACGGCAAATATTTTTCTCACAGCAGCTAAGCAAAAGGACATTCGTAAACGGTATAAGAGAAATGTGGAGCTCATTCTTGTGAAAAATGGCGCTTTGACTGATAAGGGTAGAAAGAAAATGAAGAGATGGGTGTTTAAAGAGGTAAAGAGAAGTGGACATTGCCGCTTGACATGGAATACATTCATGAAGAGTAAGACATGGGAGAATGTATTAGAACAATATCATTTTGATAATCCAACCTTACTTCTGTTGCAAAATTATTTTAATACTGCTTTAAAGAAACCTAAACAGCAACTTCAAATATTGGCAGCGATGAATAACCAAAAGTAATCCTCCATTAGAATGCGCTCCTTTTTGACCCTAAAAATAACCAGGAAATGATCAACTGTAAAATGCTCATCCATGCTATTAATAGTAAGGAATCCCCGTTTATCCCGCTATTCTCCCGCCTCAAGATGCAGAGAGAAACGTTGTCTAGTTCCAGTGGCTAGAATGTTCGGTGGCTTCGCTGCTTCCTACGAGGTAAAAAACACCTCTACGTCAGAAGCTCCATCCCCCTCACATTCTGAGCGAGCCGCTTCCACATTTCTAAAGAAGATAGGTGGAGAATCACTGATGGAAGTTTCATTTTATTGAACTCAGTAATTGAATAACCACCGAAAATGGTTCAGTAAATAAGTAAATGGAATGAAAACGAAGAAATCTTCCTATGAATATTTCAATACTAGAAAGAATAATTTTCTTCACTTAACGTTTGATAAAATAGTATTAATTTGTTTAATCATAAGCATGTATATATACAAGTGAAAAACGACATAAAACCCCTTTCTTTTTGGGGAGATGAGAGTATCTGGTCGTGCATAGAAGCGGTCAGGGCCTTTTTCTACCACATGCAGTGCGCCGCCTGTTAAAACAAAGAAATCCCACCACTCATCAACCACTACTCCTTTTTCAAATTGAATCAATTTATAAAAATATATATTAATTTAGGGTACATATGAGAGTGATGAATCATAGAATATGAGATAAAGCGATTACAAAATTACGAAATCCCGATTAAGGAGAAATGAAATGAAATCATACTTCAATAAAAGAAGAGTAAGTAGAAGAGATATAGAAAAATATAAGCTCATTGGGAGTGGGAAGGATGGGGAAGTATATCAATTAAGCCATGATAAATGTGTGAAAATATTTTTTCTGGAAGAAACTCAAAAAAAAGAGTTGAAAGCTCTTGTAATTGGACAATCATCGTCGATTATTCCACGACTTTATGAATATGGGGAAAATTATATTGTTATGGAGTATATACATGGAATTTCACTTGCACGTCACTTGAAAAGAGAACAAAAAATTACAGAAGAATTAACTGGGAAAATATTAACAATGTTAAGTGAATTCAAAAATTTAGGATTTACCAGATGGGACACGGAAGTGAGACACGTTTTAATAAATGAACAAGGTCAGCTAAAAGTCATTGACCATAAGAGAGCTTTTACTTCGAATAGTAAAGTACCTGGTAAGTTATTAAAGGGGTTTCAAAAATTTGGATTGGAAAAGGAATTTTTAAAAGATGTGAAGAAAATACAGCCTTCTGTTTACAATACATGGACGAAGCATCAATAAAAACGAAGTGTCTGGGACTTGATATTTTAATATTAAAACAAAACTATTCCTGTGTTTTTAATTACTTCGTTTCCGAAATTTGTGGACGATACCTGCTTGTATGTGCCTAATTAGCAAGTAACTTTCATCTGTGATAAAAAGTTTTCTTTGTCACAGAGGGGGAAATACACATATAAATATATAGCTGAACTATTGGTTATTAATAATAAATAAAAACCAGTTTTCCGCTAATGACAGTTTCTTTTTGCAGCATCAATCATAAATTAGGTAGTACAAGGAGTGAAAATACTAATGAAAGAGTGTATTTTAGTCATTGGCGCACATCCCGACGATGAATTATTAGGATTAGGCGGGACTTTAAAAAGGTTAGTAGAAGAAGGGCATCAGGTAATTTCAATCATTACTGCTCTAGGAAGAAAAGAGGAAGCTCATCACATACAGCAGCTAGGCCGGTGTGCAAATAAGGCGATTGGTATTGAAGAAGTGATATTCCTCCAACATGCTAATTTAGAGTTGGAATTAATTCCATTGCACAAATTAACGAAAGAAATAGAACAATTAATAAAAATCTATAAACCAAGCAAAATCTTCACTCATCATTATGGAGATCTCAATATCGATCACCATATTACTTTTCAAGCGGTTTTGACTGCGACTCGCCCTCTACCAAACCAACAACCAATAGAATTGATTACATTTGAAACCGTTTCCTCTAGTGAGTGGAATATCCACACGAATGATAAATCTTTCAAGCCTAATTACTTTGTTAACATTACCAATCAAATGGATTCGAAGATTGCGGCGCTTAAACATTATGATGTAGAAATGAGAGATTTTCCTCATCCTCGTTCATACGAAGGAATTCAATATTTAGGAAGAGTAAGGGGAATGACGATTGGCGTACCATATGCCGAAGCGTTCGAAGTGATAAGGAGGATCTGGCAATGAAAAAGAGATTTGAGTTCCCATATCCCTATGTAATCAAAACAATGGATAAATATTTTGGAATTCAATCATTCTCATTACAAAAAAAGAAGAGTACAGTGCAAGAACGTTATACAGAGAAAAAGGTGTCTAAAAAGAAGAATCTTTCAATATTAATTGCTACATTTTGGGACTATCCTCATACTGGGGGATTATCTAATTATATTACGGCACTTAGTGAAGGATTAAGAAAACAGGGACATCACGTCGACATTATCTCTCCTAATCAATTTTCTAAAAGCCGAGTGGAAAAGATGCGTGAAGTAGTTGTTCCGCAATTAAAAAATTTTTTTAAAACGCGTTATGGAAGTTATAATAACACAATTGTCAAAAATCACAGAAATATGTATATATACGAAAGAATGCTACTTGAAAATATTAACTTTAAAAAATATGATATCTTTCATGCGCAAGATTTATTTACAGCTAATATATTAGGAAGAATTAACGAACGTTATGGAAAAAAAATGCTCTTTACACCTCATGGAATGTATACTTTTAATCGGTTAAAGTTTGGCATATTTAAAAAGGGTTCGCTGGAAGAATTCTATCATACGGCATTAGAAAGAAAGGCCATTGAATTTGCTGATCATCTTATTATTCTCAGTGATTCATTTCGCCGTCCATTAATACAGTTGGAGGCAAAACAAAAGAATATGACAACTGTGTTGACGGGTATTGATTATCCTGATAAGTATCGTACAGAAAATACATCATCAGCACATAAAAAAATTGTTATTACATGCGTGGCTAGATTAGGTCCAAGAAAAGGCCATAATATATTGCTTGATGCTCTGTCACAAATGGAAAGGAAATATACAGATAATGTAAAGTTGCTCGTTGTCGGAGATGGTGAGATGAGACATACGTTAGAAGAGCAAGTTAATAATTTGAATCTTTCCATGGTAGAGTTTTTAGGAGAAAGAGATGACGTTCCAGACATTTTAAGTAAAACTGATATTTTTGTACTACCAACTTTAAACGATAGCCTACCTATTTCTATTATTGAAGCCATGCATAGCGGAATTTGTGTCATATCGACGCCATCGGGAGGTATACCTGAACTTGTTAATCACTCTAAGACAGGTATCCTTGTTGAAGCAGGAGATGCAAATAAACTGGCGCGGGCATTGAAATATGTCATTGGAAATCAACAGGCTAGGGAGCAGTTAGGTAAAAATGCAAGAAAGTTCGCTAAGAAGTATTTAACTAGAGAGACAATGATAGCAAATATCGAACAAATCTACAAAAAGTGTTTAGATGAGGAAGGATTCTATGAATCATGAACATGCAGCAGTTGTGCTGGATTTAAGTGCTAATGGAATTGGAATTATTAGAAGTTTGGCGAGAAAAGGAATCAGTGTTTACGCATTTGACGTAGAGAAACCTTATAAAATAGGAAAGTCACGCCTTGCTTCATGTGGAGTATGCCCAAGTCCTTTATCTGAAGAAAAAGAATTATTAACTTTTCTAATCAACCTAGCTAAAGAATTTAAATTGAAACCTGTTTTGTATACAGGTGCCGATGATTATGTAGTATTTATTTCAAAATATCGAATGGAGCTGTCTGACTACTATTTATTTTTGTTTCCTGAACATTCGTTGATTGAGGAAACATTAAATAAACATAAAATGTATGAACTGGCAACTAAGCATAATATTCCGTGTCCGAAAACGTATGAGATTGAGACGGAAGAACAATTGGAAGAAGCGATATTAAGCTTTGATTTTCCGTGTATATTAAAGCCGGTTCTGGGTCATGAGTTTCGAAAAAAGATAAACCAAAAGGCAATTCTTATACAAAATCCAGACCAACTTAGAGATGAGTATAAATCGTATCAACAGCACGGAAAGCTTATTCTTCAAGAAATTATTCCTGGTGACAATCAATGTTTTTATAAAGTTGCTACATTTTATGACGATAACATGGAGCTACTAGCATTATTTTCTTTACAAAAGAATCATCAATTCCCAGCTGAATTTGGAACAGGAGCTCATATCGTTAGTAAAGAAGTTCCAGAATTAGTAGATATATGTTTACCCTTTTTTAAAAATATTAATCTTAAAGGTATTGCTATGGCAGAATTTAAAAAGGACCCTCGTGATGGCGTTTATAAGTTTATTGAAATAAACCCTCGTTTTTGGTTAACTCACAGTCTGACAGGACCTGCCGGCATCGATTTTGTTTACATGTATTATTTATATTTAACGAAGCAAAATCCAGCGCCAAGACTTAAACAAATAGACGGTATCAAATGGATCTATCTTGTGCGGTATTATTTAACATTCCGCTATAAGAAAAAAAGAGCTGAAATGACGTTGAAAGATTTTTATGAAGGGTTGCGCGGTAAAAAGGAATATGCTTTGTTTGCATGGGATGATCCAATGCCGTTCATCAGAAGCACATGGTCTCATTTGAAAAACGCCTGGAAACGAAAGCGAAAGGAATGAACACATTGTACGAGGCAAAAATATTATCCCGTCATTTTGAAAAGTTAAAAATTGCAGAAAAACTCTCTTATTCAATGGATAAGAGAGTTGCAATTGATCCTGATAAAATAGAGTGTTTAAAATCAACAAGAAGAAGTAGCATTTACAAAATATTTATTCAATCAAAAGCTGATTACTATCCTATTGTTTTAAAAATATATAATTCAGCAGATTACAAAAATGAAATAGAGATTAATATGTACGGTAGAGCATATCCTATATTGAAAGAATTTCTTCCTGAAATATATCATATTGAACAAACTGGAAATGAGACATGGATATTTATGGAGTTTGTACGTCAAATACGCGGTCAGATTACCTTCTCCCCGAAACATTTTGATTACATTATTCCTGCTGTTGCTAAACTTCACGCACACACATTTGAAGACAATATTAAAAAGCATAAAGATGTTTGGAAATATTGGCTCCCTATTTATGAATCGAGCCGCATGAGGAGTGATCGAACTAAAAACATTGAAAAGACGATTGATTTTCTCGATGATGGAATGAAAGACGACCAGTTAAGGGGAATTATTAAACCTTATTATAAATCGCTAGTAAAATTATATAATAAGGGACCAGATTTTTTTCCGGAACTATTTAAAAATGGTTCATCGATAACGCATGGCGATCTTCATTTACAAAATATTTGCAGCAATAATGTAACGCTACATGCACCATGGAATATCCAGTTTATCGATTGGGAGTCAACTAAATATGCACCTGTCTGGTTTGATATGGTTGTTCTAGTTGAAATATTATTAGGTTTCAGAAAAGATTGGCAGAACAATGCAGAAGAAATTCGTACACATTGTGTGGAAGTCTATGCAAAAGAAATGCAGAAGAATGGCATAAACTTTAAAACAAAGCCAATTAATCTTTATAAAATGGCCTATTTGCAGAGAACATTAGAAAAGGGATTGCATACCCAATTGCGAAGAATATTTGATAACCGCGGTGGTGAATTATTGCCATATCATCTTGAAAAAATTTCTACTTGGGGAAGCGAATTAGGTTTATAGTATATACAACTTTCATCATTAGCTGAGTTAGGAGGAGATGCTTCTGAATACAACAAAGGAAGAGCGAAATGAATGTAATTCCCCTTTCCATACGAGTCTACTAAAAATCATGGATGAATACTATCAAATAGATCATAAAAAGGATTATATAATCGAACCGTTTCAGACGTTTGGAATCAAACAAGGTAGTATACTAAGTAACACAAATAAATTAAAAATTCTTTATGTAACATTTTTGAAATATCCTAATACAGGGGGATTATCAAACTATATTACTTCTTTAAAAACAGGCTTTGAAAAGTATGGTCATGACGTAGATGTCATCTCTCCTACTCAAATGACGGCAGTTCATTTAGAGCAAGACATTCCGAAGGCTGCACAATGCGCAAGAGATTTTATGTTACAACGATATGGTATAGTGAATGAAAAAATTATAAAAAACACGAGTTTTTTGAATGTGTTTAAGTCTTTCTTAAGAGAAAGAAGCCTAGAGAAATATGATGTGTTTCATGCACAAGATTTATTCTCTGTCTTTTTATTAGGACAACTAAACTTAGCATATAAGAAACCACTTTTTTTTACACCGCATGGGCATTTCACAAAGAGCCGAGTGAAATTTGATAAAATAAAAAAAGGATCAATTGAAGAGGCGTATTTCAGTGAAATTGAAAAACAGGGAATAAGAGCGGCTGATCAAATCATAACGATCAGCAATTCCTTTCATCCTCCTTTAAAAGATTACGGGGCAAAGACAGAACAATTGATTACTGTTCATACAGGTATACATTTTCAGCAAGATTTTATGTCTAAACAGGAGTGTAATAATAATCTTGTAATTTCCTGTATTTCCCGCCTTTCTCCTAGAAAAGGTCATGATATTTTTCTAAAAGCACTCTCGCAAATTCAACAAGATTTATCTAATGTAGAGGTATGGATTGTTGGTGATGGTGTCATGAGAGAAAAGTTAGAAAATCAAGTCATACAGCTTGGTCTTGATAATATTAAATTTTTTGGCAGAAGAACAGATATCCCAGAAATTCTTTCGTCTTCTGCAATCTATGTTTTACCTACCATTAACGATAACTTTCCAATTTCAGTTATTGAAGCTATGTTTTCTCGTCAAGCTATTATTACAACAAACTGCGGCGGTATACCAGAAATGATTCAAAACGGAAAAACAGGGATCATTTGTGAACCAGGCAATGTGCAACAGCTTTCCGATGCTCTTAAGTTGCTTTTAACGAATAAGGATTTGCGTGAACAATTAGGAAGAGAAGCTCAGGTCTATTCACGACAACACTTAACTCAAGATGTAATGGTTTCAAAGATAGAAAGAATCTATTATTCTTTTATGAGCAATATTTAGAATCTGTATATATAAATCCATTTTAATTTTTGACATATAAGTTGCTGTTATGCAGAATACAACATAACCTTTTAACCGCGCATGTGGCAGAGAAAGGCCCTGACGGCTTCTATGCACGGCCAGATGCTCTCGTCCTCTCCTAAACAGAAAGGGGCTTTTATGTCGTTTTTTAATTTGTATATATAGAGGATTCATTTATAGGAGGAATAATGACTCAGTTTATAAAAGAGGGATTTCTCAAAAGTCGGGTTCACCGACTTTTGAGAAATGACCAATATATTTAATATATCCTTTTAAAAAAGGAATCCAAAACAGGATCGAATCTTCTTTAAGATGAGTAAAAAGAAAAAGGAAACCTTTATATAGATTTAAGAACATAGATTTTGGTCACAAAAACGTTTTAAATCATGTTTATGGTATCTATATATCTTCTTTTAAACCATGCCCATACTGTTGTTTCTTCTCAATACGCTCAATCACATCCTGCAGCTCATCCGGCTTCAAAAACTCAATCGGAGAGAAGCCTTTCTCAAACGTAAGTGTATCCGCTTCAATCATTAGTACATATTTATCATTAACCTTCGCAATATGAATTTGGTCTCCAAAATCCGCAAGCAACGCTTTCACAGAAATATGGTCGGCCTTTAGTTTTAATTCTATCTCAGGGGTATGCTCCACAATTTGTGCGGTAGCTTCCATTACTTCTTCTGTTGTGAAATGCTCCATAATTTCACGCTTTGGACTCGCAGCCCATACTTCCATCGCTTGGTCGAATTGTTCCCGTTCTTCTGTACCTTCTTCAAACACGTCTTCAATTTGGTCGTATACCATATCCATAACTTGTGTTTTCATAATTTCAGGCATAGAACGCTCGTACTCAACGAATTTTAAGAAGTCCTCGAAGTAGCGGGCGTGTGATGCTTGATGGATTTTTAGCTCGCCTACTTCCACGATGCCTTCTTCTGGCATGTATGGATATTGAATCGACTTCATGTTTTTCGTTGTGATTGCCATTTCCACATTTCGAATTAGCGTTGTTTCATCAGAAATAGAAGCAACTTTTGGTTCGAAGTCACATTTCATTACAAAGACGAATGGATCGTCAAAGTATTTGCGAAGCTTTGCTTGGACAACGAGAAATACACCGCCGCGTACAGCACTTGTATCAATATATGTATAGACGAGTGGTTCATTTGTATCTTTAAATGTTTCTTTCGTTTCTGCAAAACGAATACGGTTAAATAGGTTGTAGTTCGGGTTTGAATCAAATTCATGTCCAACTTCAACAATGAAGCGGCCAATTTTTGTTGGGACTTGTTCACTTTTTGGGTGACGATCTACTTTTCGTTTCGAAATTTTTAATAATTCACCATCTAGAAAATCTTTTAATGGACTGTCTTCGTATTCTTCTGCATCTAATGTTTGAAAATGTTTATAACGTTTGTCTGCTTGTTCACCTTGTCCGTCTACTTGTACAACGTAAAAGGAAAGAAAATTTATTTCAAAATCCATGATTATCACCTTGTTTCATTTCGTTAACTCTTTTCAGTATAGAGATGGAGAAAACATTCGTCAATTTAATAAAGTGAAACTATAATCAGTGGGGGGTTCTTCATCCCCCACTGATTATTAACCCTCCCAATCGGGCGCATGCCAGCAGTTTATCACCCACTTAACTTCTTAAGAAAAGCGGAAGTGGCTGGTTCAGAATGTGAGGGGGATGGAGCTTCTGACGTAGAGGGGGTTTTTACCTCATAGGAAGAAGCGAAGCCACCGAACATTCTAGCCACTGGAGCTGGACAATGCTTTCGCTGAATTTTGAGGTGGGAGTATTACTGCCCACGAATAGCGGGATAAAGTAAAACTTCCGTCAATGAAGCCTCCATATGTGTAATTGTGAATGATTGACAGGGCGAACACATATGTATAGAATATCTCGTTTTTTTAGAATCATTATTCATTACATTTTTACGTAATATTGGTATAATAAAATATCGGTTGTATAAAAATTGTCTCATTGTATACTTTGGTATATAATGGATGGAAAAGGTTGGTTAAATTTTTAGCAGAGTTAAGAAATTTTTAAGGAAATATATGTAGACTTTTATGAAAGAAAAGAGTAATTTAAAATATGGAGAAATATTCTATATATATCCACTTTAATTTTTTAACATCTTTGTCTAGCTATGCCTCCTAGGCCCCGCATGTCTAAGAACCTTCCATACAAGAAGGTAAAAAACACCTTCTGTGTGAAAGCACCCTTAGTCAACGGTCCTAAACAGTCGGCTCCGCTTTTCTTTGTAAGTCGCTACTATGCAGAATACAACATGACCGCTACTTGCTTGCTCCTTTTTTAAAAAACCTTGCATGTGGCAGGAAAGGGCCTTGATCGCTTCTATGCATGGCCAGATGCTCTCGCCCGCCTAAAAAGAAAGAGGGCTTTTATGCCGATTTTTTAATTTGTATTTATAGAGTAATACATAAAATTTATATTAAGAAGTAATGTAATTATACATACATAGAATTGTTTGAAATGGAAAAAAAGATAGAGAATAGAAGGAGAGAGTAAATTGTTGCGTAAGTTTCAAAGTTTAGTATTAGGTACATTATGCTTAAGTGTAGTTAGCGGATGCAGTGGGAAAGTCAGCGAAGTTGCGTTAGTAAGCGGGGCGGGGGATCATGCTGTAGAAGCAAAAGCAGAGGTAAATAAAAGTATAAGTTTAGTAGATGGTAGAACTGGAAAAGAAGTGAAAAATATAGACTTAGCAAGTTTAGGTTATTTCGAAGATGAAAAGACATTTAAAAAAGAGGTTGCTAAGGTTGTTAGCGAGATTGCAAAGAGTGTAGATACAAAGATGGTTCCTTCTCGTATGAAGAGTGATGGTACATGGGTAGAAGGAAAGCCTTCTTACGAATTAATGGAAAAAGAGTTAATAGACAAGTTGATGAATGCCGGAATGTGGGATTCTTCTTATCAGTTGCCAATTGTAGAGAAGAAGCCTGTAGCAACAGCAGAAGCTGGAAGAGGCAATGGAACAGTAATAGGGAGATTTGAAACAAATTTAGGAGGTTCTACTGGTGGTAGAATAGAAAATATCCGTTTGTCTTCAAACACTGTCAATGGGGTTGTATTAGGCAAGGGAGATAGATTTTCCTTTAATTCTTTAGTTGGAGATACTACACCTGATAAAGGTTATCAGTTAGGGAAAGAGATAGTAGATGGTAAATTAGTTGATGGATACGGCGGAGGTGTATGCCAAACTTCTTCGACATTGTTTAACGCTGCAGATCAAGCTGGATTAAAAATGGTAGAGAGATCAACCCACTCTAAAGAAGTAGGTTATGTGCCTAAAGGCAGAGATGCGACGATTGCATATCCGTATTTAGATTTAGTATTCGAGAATGCAAGCGATAACCCAGTGAAGCTTGTCATGTTCATAGATGGTCAGAAATTAATCGCAGAGGTACATGCTGTATAGGTTATTTTACTCTTTTTAGGAAACTTGTTAAAAGAAGTGAATGGAAATAAATAGCTGAATTATGATGAATACAAAAAAGGTGCTTCTTGTGTAAGCACCTTTTTGTTCTTTTAAGTTTTAATAAAATATTATGTCTATGTATTATGAATGATAGATTTTGAAATATTCTCTTTTTCTACGAAATTATTGAGAAAATCTTTCATTTGTTAGGTTTGTATAAAATAGAAAGGTAAAATATTATCTCCTATAGAATTATTCGTACGTTCGAAATAATTTTAAAATTGGGGGAGTGATAGTTTTGTTGAAAAAAGTTGTCGCGGTTGCAACTGCAATTCCTTTGGTTTTTGGTATTATGTCCACTGCTTCGGCAGTAGAGGAAACACAAGTAAAGGTACAGGCGGTTTCGCCTCAAGTACAGGCAACCGAATATTTAAAAACGAATGCTGCGCAGTATGCTTTGAAGTCGGATTTGTCAGACTTGCAATATGTTTCTACGACAGATACACAGGTGGCATCTTATGTTAGATTTCAACAAACAGTAAATGGAGCTCCTGTATTTTCTAGACAAGTAACGGTTACGCTGAATAAAGAAGGACAAGGTGGACTAGCAGTTTCAGATTACCTTCCTGTACAGAGTGTCAAACAAATTAAGCAAAAGCTGAGTGAAAAGGAAGCAGAAGGTAAATCGACTCAGTATATTGAAGCAGAAGATACAAGTTTATGGGCTCCGACTACGCGTGAGTTCGGATATATAATCGAAGAAGGTATCGCAATTCCAGTGTATCGGGTTGTCATCCATTCTCAAAAGCCACTTGGTGCTTGGGAAACATTTATTGATGCGGAAAATGGAAAATTACTTAAGAAAAAAGATTTAAACCGAAAAGCAGAAGGACAAGGGAAAGTGTTTCTACCAAACCCTGTAGTAACAAGTGGAGGTTTAGCTGGATTAGCAGATAATAATGATGTAGACTCAACTGCTTTAAATAATCAATTGAAAACAGTTACTTTAAAAGGGCTGAATGGATCAGGATATTTGGCTGGTGAGTATGTAACAATTTCATCAAAAGTGAAAACATATTCCGCATCTCTTCAATATAATTACACACGTTCAAATGATAGATTTGAAGATGTTATGGCATATTATCACATCGATACTTTGCAACGATATATACAGCAACTTGGGCTTAATAATATTAACAACCGTTCTATTAAAGCAAATGTAAATACATCTACAGCAGATAATTCTTTTTATTCTCCGTCGACTCAGGCACTGACATTCGGTTCTGGCGGAGTTGATGATGCAGAAGATGCAGGGGTGATTGCTCATGAATATGGTCATTCTATTCAAGATAATCAAGTTCCTGGATTTGGGAATTCTTCGGAAGGCGGAGCAATGGGAGAAGGCTTTGGAGATTTCTTAGGAGCTACTTATGAAGATGCTGTATCAGATACAGGTTATGGAAAAGCGTGTATTGGAGAATGGGATTCGACTTCTTATTCCAATACGAATCCAACTTGCCTTCGTAGATTAGATAACAACAAAGTGTACCCGAAAGATATTGTAAATGAAGTTCATGATGACGGCGAAATATGGTCGCAAGGTGAGTATGATATGGCGCAGGCTTTTGGACGGGATATTGCGACAAAAATTATTTTACAATCGCATTGGTCTCTTACTCCTAATGCTACGTTCCGTGACGGTGCGAGAGCAATTAAGCAAGCGGATGCCCTTCTTTATGGAGGAGCGCACGGTGCAGAAATTGATCGTATTTGGGAAGCGCGAGGCATTAGTACAAACTAGAAAGATAATAGTGAGAAAATACAAAATGTAAAGGGAATTGAGCTGAAAATCTAGAAGGTAAGAGGATATCGACATCTGTTGATATCCTTTTATATATGTTTGAATTAGAAAAATATCGGGTAAATTTATTGACAATAAACATAAATGTAACTAAAATAGTTACATCTGGTTTGTTATTCTATATTCTTGTGAAGTGATGCAGGTGAAAAGGATATATGTAATTTGAAACATAATAAAATGAAGCTTCTAGTAATGGGAGTTTGCTTCATTCTGCACGCTAATGCGGGAGAAAAAGGGAGGTTATATGATTGCAAACAGAATTACAAATGAAAGTACAAGTTGCAAAAGATAAACGAATCATTTTAGCTATCATTCTCGGAAGTTTATCTGCAATTGGGCCACTTTCTATTGATATGTATCTTCCGGCTTTTCCGGCTTTAACAGACGATTTGCATGCGACAAGTGCACTTACGCAGTTAAGTTTAACTGCATGTTTGTTAGGAATTGCGTTAGGTCAATTATGGGTCGGCGCATGGAGTGATCGCCAAGGAAGGAAAAAACCGATTGTAATTGGCCTTGTTATTTATGCGGCTATGTCATTCTTATGTGCGCTAACACCGTCTGTATGGGTACTAATTGTATTACGTTTTATTCAAGGTGCAGCTGGTTCGGCGGGGATTGTACTTTCGCGTGCGATTGTGAGAGATTTATACACAGGATCAGAGCTTACGAAATTCTTTTCTACTTTAATGTTAGTAAACGGAGCTGCTCCAATCTTCGCACCTATTATTGGGGGACAAATTTTAAGCTTTGCTTCTTGGCACTGGGTATTCATTGTATTAGGTATATTAAGTGGACTTATGTTATTAAGTGTTATTTTTATCATGCCAGAAACATTGCACGAAGAAAAAAGAACCGCAGGTGGATGGGGAGAGAGCCTATCTCATTATAAACGCTTATTAAAAGATCGTGTATTTATGGGATATGCACTTTCGCAAGGATTTATTACAGCAGCGATGTTTGCGTATATTTCAGGGTCACCGTTTGTGATTCAAAATATTTTTGGTGCTTCGCCGCAATTATATAGTTTATTTTTTGCGATTAACGGTTTTGGTATCATTATTGCATCGCAAGTTACAGGGCGTTTGGCAGGAAGAATGAATGAACGTACTCTATTAGTAACGGGACTTCTTTTAGCATTGTTTGGAGGCATAACTCTTCTTCTTCTTATTTTATTGGCACCTTCTTTAATAGGGGTGTTAATCTGCTTCTTTATGATTGTTTCTAGCGTCGGGATTGTTGGGACGACTGGATTTACGTTAGCGATGGAAAATCAGCAAAAAGCAGCAGGAAGTGCCGCAGCTTTATTAGGACTGTTACCTTTTATCTCTGGCGCTGTGGTAGCACCTTTAGTTGGGATTCAAGGAGAGCATACAGCTGTACCGATGGGAATAACAATTGTTTGTTGTCATATCGGTGCGATGCTTAGCTTCATTATTTTAACGAGACGGAAAAGTATTGAAAAACTTTAATACAATAATGAGATAAAAAGAATAAATTTTGTACATGTCAAAGAGCAATTATACTAAAGTGGAAACGCCATCATGAAAGGATGAATCAACATAGTGAATATGTTGGTTCATTTTTTATTTAAACATCATTTTAAAAATTTAGATTATTCTGTATAATGTAAAGCAAAACTTTTTAAATCCAACAGTGAGGCGGTCAAAGATATGAAACATGTAAAAGAAATGATCAAAATTGAAGATATTCTCGTTGCGTATAATACGTTAAAAGACGTAATTCGAAATACATCTTTAGAGCGCGATTCAATTTTATCTGAGAAATATCAATGTAACGTATATTTAAAACGAGAGGACTTACAAGTTGTTCGTTCTTTTAAAATACGAGGTGCCTATAACGGTATTAGTAGTTTACCGATGGAAGATTTGGAAAAAGGAATTGTCTGCGCTAGCGCTGGTAATCATGCACAAGGCGTAGCTTATACATGCCATAAATTACAGATTCCAGCTAAGATTTTTATGCCAAATACAACACCAAGTCAAAAAGTATCACAAGTACGCTTTTTTGGAGGGGATTGCGTAGAGGTAATGTTGCAAGGAGATACATTTGACAGCTCTTATGAGCAAGCTGTGAAATACTGCGAAGAATATGGGTTAACATTTATTCATCCGTTTGATGATCCCCATGTCATTGCAGGACAAGGGACGATTGGTGTAGAAATTTTACATGATACGGATTGTACGATTGATTACATGTTTATGGGAATTGGCGGAGGAGGCTTAGCAGCAGGAGTTGGAACATACATAAAAGGGATTAGTCCTTTAACGAAAATTGTTGGGGTGGAACCAGCAGGTGCTGCTTCGATGAAAGAGGCGTTTGCACGAGGAGAGGTTGTCACGCTTCCACATATTGACTCGTTTGTGGACGGAACAGCAGTTAAACAAGTTGGTTATCTTACATATGAAATTTGTAAACGCGTACTAGATGATATTATTGCTGTGCCAGAGGGAAAAGTGTGCACAACACTACTTGAACTTTATAATAAAAATGCGATTGTTGCAGAGCCATCTGGTGCATTGCCGATTGCAGCGCTTGATTTATACCGAGACGAAATTCGCGGAAAGACAGTTGTTTGTATCGTGAGCGGCGGCAATAACGACATTGATCGGATGCAGGAAACAAAGGAAAGATCATTAATTTATGAGGGGCTGAAGCATTATTTTATTATTAATTTTCCACAGCGACCACGTGCCCTGCGTGAGTTTTTAGATAACGTGCTCGGACCTCATGATGATATTACTCGTTTTGAGTATACGAAGAAGAATAATAAAGATAATGGCCCGGCACTAGTTGGAATTGAACTGCAGAAAAAAGAAGATTATGAGCCTCTTATTAGAAGAATGGAAGAACAAGGTGTACGTTATATGGAAATCAATCACAATCCAACATTATTTAATCTATTGATTTAAAAGGGGTATTGAAAATGAATTTAGAAAAAAAGAAGTCAGCTGAAGAAGAAATAGTAGAACTAAAGGAGCTTGTGAAAGAGTTGCATGGTTCCATTCATCAACTGCAAGCAGAAGTGCAGCAACTGCGGCATGAAAGACCAGTTGTACAAATGAAAAAGGGAATTGAATGGACACCAACAATGGTTGGCAAAGTTGGCGGTATCATTTTAGGTGGTCTTGCAATTATTGGTATTTTTTGGTGAAAAAGAAAGGTTTGCAGCTCATGCCGCAAACCTTTTTACATTAAATAACGTAAATAAATATATGCATGTGATAAAAGTAGTGCAACAATTGTTAATGGTAACCCAATTTTTAAGAAATCCATGTACGAAAACCCGCATCCTTCACGTTTGGCAATACCTGCTACAACGACGTTGGCAGAAGCACCAATTAGCGTACCGTTTCCTCCTAAGCAAGCTCCAAGTGATAATGCCCACCATAATACTTCAATTTGCGGAGAATCTGCCCCAAGTCCAAGTCCGCTTGCTAAGTTTTGAATAAGCGGAATCATCGTTGCGACAAACGGAATGTTATCAATTGTGGCAGAAGCTGCCCCGGATACCCATAAAATTAAGATAGATGCATAGCCGATATCCCCATTTGTTATGTCTAATACTTTTTTAGCAAGTGAGGAAATAAGCCCGATATCAACAAGCGCGCCGACGAGAACGAATAAACCTGCAAAGAAGAAAATCGTTACCCATTCAATATGCGCAAATACATTTTCTATTTCATGCTCTTTTACACCAATTAACATTAAAAGAACAGCGCCAAGTAGAGCGATAACGGCAGCATCAACATGAATAATAGAATGAAAAATGAATCCAAGTATTGTTAGTCCTAAAATGGATAAAGACTTAACGAGTAAGCTGCGATCGCGAATATAATCAGTTTCATTTAAAGACATCAGTTTCTGAATTTGTTCGTCTGTTGTTTTTAATTTGTTACGATACATGATATATATAATAAGTAATGTAACGGCAGAAATTATAGCAACGATCGGTGCTAAATTCAGCAAAAATGCATTAAAATCAAGATGCTTATTTGCAGATCCAATCATAATGTTTGGAGGATCGCCAATAAGCGTTGCTGTTCCGCCGAGATTAGAAAATAATACTTCAGAAATTAAAAACGGAACAGGAGGTACCTTCAAAATACGTGTAATTGATAATGTAACAGGTACAACTAATAAAACCGTTGTTACATTGTCTAAAAAGGCAGAACCAACTGCGGTTAAGAGGGATAGAAGCAGTAAAATTCGAATTGGCTTTCCGCCGGCTGCTTTTGCAGCTTTAATTGCCACATATTCAAAGATACCAGATTGACTTGTAATATGTACGAGAATCATCATTCCTATTAACAGAGTGATCGTTTCCCATTGAATATGTGTAGTAAAGGCAGTATGTAAGTCTACAATTCCCATAATCACCATAATGGCAGCGCCAAGTAAAGCAATGACAGCACGATTAATTTTTTCAGAGATAATAAAGCCGTATGTAATTAAAAATACAGCAATGGCAAAATAGTATTGCCAGTTTGCAACTTCATGTGCTGAATGATTCAATGTGTTCACCTTCTTTTTAAGTATCCTATACATAGTTGTGTATAAAAATGTCGAAATGTAGCCCTCTGCATAAATTTTATTGTAGCAAATTCGCATATAGAAAGAAATGAAAAAAGATAAGTAATTTCACATACCGTATTAAATATAAAAAATGAAAAGCAAAAAAGTATGCAAAGTAATCATTGTCCTCTATTATAAGAGATAGCAATTTACATTATTTTTTCGTAAACTGGTTAAAAGAGGTGAAATCCGATGGAAATAATTACAGATACTTCTGTCGTACAAAACGAAATTGAACGTTTTCTAAATCACGATGTATATCTTCATTTAGAGACGACAAACGGTGCATATGCTTCACATGTAAATGAAAAAGCAATGACAGTTGGGGCGTTCATCCGTAACGCAGTGATTCGTTTTGAACGCGGTAAGATTACAGGGACGAATCCATATCGCATAGGTTTAAAAATGGAGCACGGCTGGGTATATGCAGAAGGTGTGACACATTGGGAAAAAGATGAGAAAAATCGTCTTTTATTAGCAGGTCATGATGAAAAAGGGCGTTTAGCAGTTGCGCTGCAATTAAGTTTAACGCCATTTGCATAAGGAGTGGAGATTATGGAAAGACATGTACTTGTAGTATTTCCGCACCCAGATGATGAATCGTTTGCGGCGGGAGGAACAATTCGTCAATATCGAAATAATGGAGTTCCTGTTACGTATGCTTGTGGAACACTTGGGCAAATGGGGCGTAACATGGGGAAAAACGTATTTGCGAATCGCGAAACGATTCCGAGCATTCGAAAACGGGAATTAGAAGAAGCTTGCCAAGCGATGGGAATTGAAGATTTACGCTTACTTGGCTTCCATGATAAAACATTAGAGTTTGAAGACGTTGATTTTGTAGCAGATAAAATTGAAGAAGTGATTCGTGATGTGAATCCTTCCTTAATCATCACATTCTACCCAGAGCACGGTGTACATCCAGATCACAATGCATTTGGACGCGCAGCTGTTCGTGCAGTAGAACGTATGCCAAAAGAAGAACGTCCAGTTATTCATGCGGTAGCTATCACGAAAAATCGTGAGGAAGTACTAGGAAAGCCAGATGTAGTTAATGATATAAGCAATGTATTACCGCAAAAATTAGAGGCGCTTCGTGCGCATCGTTCGCAAACAGAAGCGATGTTAGAAGAAATGGAAGCAAAGCTGAAAAAGCAGGACCCAGCGACGACAAAACGGTTGCAAATTGAGCAATTTTGGACGTATAAATGAAAATCATAAACTAGAACCAGCAAACCTTCTAGCTTATGAAACATAACGAGATGCTGAAAATGATGGCATCTCGTTTCTTTTTTACATAGGCACATCTAGCTAATTCCTTTCATACAATACAAACGAATTGTAGAAAGAGGGGGATAATAATGGATTATTCAAAAGAAGATGTGTACGGAGAGTTTCGAAATGGTTATCAGTTAAGCGGAGAAGTAATTTCTAGTGTGGATCCGTATGTTGTGCAAACGTTACAAATGATTGTTGGGAAAAATGTTGTTGTCGATACAATGCGCGGCAGCTTGCAGGGCATGTTAAGGGCCGTTAAACCAGACCATATTGTGATTGAAGAAGAAGATACACCGTTCTTTATTCGGATGCAACAAATTGTTTGGATCACGCCAGAAGGATAATGGGGATGAAATAATCTTTATCTTTTATACATTTGTAATGATGGTAATAACCAGGAAGTTGATTGTGATGTATTGTAGGTTTATAAAAAAGTTTGATAAGAATCACCTCGTGAGATATCGCTATCTTAAGAGGTGATTTTTTGTGTAAGAGAAAAAGAGTAAATTCTATAGAAAAGAAGATAAAGATTATAATGAATCTTTAGGCTTTCTTAGTGTTGTAAAGAGCGAATGTAACTTCTGCTTCACAAGCGATTTCTCCATCTACTGTAGCAAGAGCATTTGCTTTTGCGATTAAGCCACGAACTCTTGTTATTTTTACTTCTAAACGTAATTAATCTCCAGGGTGAACTTGTTTCTTGAAGCGACAACAATCAATACCAGCAAACAACCCAATCTTTCCTCGATTTTCATCTTTCATTAACATAATAACAGTACTTACTTGTGCCAACGATTCTACAATTAGAACACCCGGCATTACTGGGTAATCTGAAAAGTGACCATTAAAGAATTCTTCATTAGCAGTAACATTTTTAATTCCAACTGTGCGTTTTCCTTCCTCTATTTCAAGAATGCGATTAACTAATAGAAACGGGTAACGATGTGGAATGATTTCTTTAATTTGTTGAGTATTGAACATAAATCCCTCTCCTTTATGCTTTCACAAGTGTCATTTAATTACCATTATTTTCATCTTTAATAATTGATATATATATTAGAATCTGATACTAATATTAGATCATAATACTGAGGATAATAATAGTAAAGGGGGACAAACAAATGAGGTCAAAAGCAAGAATTACAGCTATTGGTACCTATGTATCTGAAAAGAAATTAACAAATTTTTTACTTTGTATAAAGCATAGTCACAAGGTTTCTGTCATAGCGCGCAATGAAGAAATCAAAAAAAGACAATAGTCCGGATATCGACAAGTTAGTAGGATAACCAGAACAGAAATCGAAAACAAATAAATGTAATCACTTGTTTACAAAAAGTAATTTTAGGATTACAATAAATGTAAGCAAGTGATTACATTGGAGGTTTTTATTTTTGATCAAAAATCGAATTAAGATTTTAAGAGCAGAAAGAAATTGGACACAGGAAACCTTGGCAGAAAAAGTTGGTATTTCAAGACAAGCTGTAATATCAATAGAAAAATATAAATACACGCCTTCTCTTGAACTTGCATTTAAAATAGCAAAATCATTTGATGTAAGTATAGTAGATGTATTTTTATTTGAGGAGGAAGAACAATGACTATTAATTTCTTTGGTTTAGCTGTAGTGATTATTTTAGGATTTTTCATATGGAAAAACGATCGTACAAGAAGGGAAATGAAAATATCTTACAAAAATGATGAAAGATGGAAATTAATTTTAATTAAAGTGAATAACGTTACTATCAAATTCTATAACTCAATTTCGTTGTTAGTTTTGTTAGGCTTTTTTCTTGGAACAGTGGTTGACTTAAACATTAAAGTTACATTATCCAATATTTTTCTTATTATATCTTTGTTTATAATGTCACGGAATATAGTAGAGTATTTTGCTGTAAAATATTACGACAAAAGAATATAGTTTATTGTGGAGTAAGAAGGAATGAACAAACAAAAAAATTATAAAAGGGGTAACTCATATTGGTTATGTTACTTCGCTGTACCCAGATAAGTTATGGATTAATATTTAAACAAAGGATAAACATTTAAAAAGAGTAAATGCAAGGAAAAGTATTTTAAAGTGGAGATTTAGAGGGTTGTATTTTCTTTAAATGCCCACATATGAATACTTTTGAATATGCTTTAAATAGGGGGAATTGTTTTTGAAAAGAGTGAATGTAGTTTCAGCTTTAATTTATGATAATAATGAAAATATATTAATCGTTAAAAACATAAAGGGTGATTCTTTTTATTGGGGTCTTCCTGGAGGGGCAGTTGAGGGAAATGAGACTTTAGAACAAGCTGTAATTCGCGAAGTAAAAGAGGAAACAGGATTCAATATTGCTGTGGATAGATTACATTCTGTTAGGGAAATGCTCTTTGAAGAACGAGGTCATCATGCTTTAATCATTACTTTCTATGCAAAGATTATTGATGGTGAAATAAACATTAATGATCCAGATCATGATATTGTTGAAGTTAGATGGGCAAATAGTGAAACCATAAAAGAATTCATGCCGTCTTTATTTGAGATGTTAAAAATGAATTGTGACAAGGATAACATACAGGCTTTTTATGCATTTGAAGGTATCCGATAAAATCAAGAGAAGGTTTTATTATTGATAACAGATTAGGTAGGATACATAGTGAAAATTAGTATTTATGTATACGCTTGTCGTAAGTGTGAATTAGATGAGATATCCACGCCGATTGTAACAGCCAATATGCCAGTTTCTGTCTTTCCTAAAAGTATCGCTTCCCCGTCAATTATGGCGTATATTATGACACAAAAATATATTGTATATTTTAGAATTACTTTACGTTTACTTTTAAATCCACATCCATCAACTTAAGAATTTTATAACACACCCAAAACGAAAAAATGTACATCTTCAGATGAAAATGTACGTTTTTTTGTTTTGGGATACTTGCTTTTCTTTTCTTGATAGTGATGTGGTGAGACCTTTTAGTTGTAATCATCATTTTGATAATCGTTATCTAAGCTGAACACTCTTCCATGTGGACGATATTCTATGTGAAAGGTATTATGTTATTACTTGTACTGAGGCTCTTCTTGTTCAATTTGCTGAAGACGAGGATTTAAAGATTCAATAATTTCTTGAGTTTGTTGTGCTGCACCTTTATATAATTGTTTTGCTTGCTGGTTATCAGTATCAAGAACAAATCCTTCTAGGCATGCTTGAGCACTCTTTAATCCAGCGATAGTTTGTTTAAGTTTAGTGCTTACTGTCATGTAGTATTTCCTCCTTGTAAATGTACTTCAAAATATAGAATGCCTATTTTGTTATCATAGTACGATTTCCAATTTTAGGGTTATGTGAATGAGAAATTTTACAGTTAATTATTCGAAGGAGGATTTTTTTAGCTAATAGCTACATGGAATACCGTTAAGTGGTGTTATGTTAACTTAATGTGAATAGAATATTCATAAGAAAAATCTACCATGTAAGAACGTAATTTATTTATATATTCTACGATAAAGATTAACTTCATGGATGGATATGGAATAGTTTTGTCCCGATAACAAAAACTAACAGAAAGAAAACGATAATATATAAAGGAGATTAAATATGTTGAAAAAGATAGGAAAAACTTTCCTGGTACTCCTCTTTGTATTTATCGGCCTATGTTTTGTTTTGCTTGTTTGGGATGAAATTGACAGAACAGCAGCTGAAAAAAGTGGAAGATTTGGCCAGCAGCCTAGCCAATACCCTATTCGTCAAAGTGATATTACTATGTATACAGACGGGAAAGAGTTAAACAATCAATTATTCTCAGATATAAAGAATGCAAAACATTACGTGCATATTAACTTTTTCTCTATTGCTGATGATAAAGTAAGTCATCAGTTTCTAGAGTTATTGAGGCAAAAAAGTCAGGAAGGTGTAGAAGTATACTATGCAGTGGACAGGCTAGGTGGAATTTTACTAAAGAAAAAGGAAAGAGAATTATTAGTTAAAAAAGGAGTGCATTTTACGTATTACAATAAGCCTGCTTTCCCTTATCTTTCTTCTTTGGACCATCGGAATCATCGTCGTATTTCAATTATTGACGGAAAGATTGGGTACATTGGCGGATTTAACATTGGGAAGAAGTATTTGGGAGAAAAAGAAAAACTTGGTTACTGGAGAGATTATCACCTTCAAATACGAGGAGAAGGAGTTCAAGATCTAGAACACCAATTTGTGTTAGACTGGAAGAAAAACTCAGAGAAACCGATTCCGATACACAGTGCGATAAAGGAAAAGGGAGCAACCTCGCATCGATTTACTGCATATTATAGCGGAGAAAAACTTGGGCAAGATTATGCAATGCTGTTTAAACAAGCAAAAGAGTCCATCATTATATTAACACCTTATTTTATACCAAAAGACAGAACTATTTGGAATGCATTAGTAGATGCAAGAAAGAGGGGAGTCCGTGTCAAAATTCTGTTCTCACCTCATTCGGATGCACTGTTAGTTAAAGAAGCAGCGTATCCATATATCCGAAAAGCATTAAAACAGGGAATAGAAGTATATGGTTATAAAAAGGGAGTGTTACACGGTAAAGTATTTTTGATTGATGAAAAAGTATTGATGGTCGGGACCGTGAATTTTGATTCGCGCTCGTTTCATTTAAATGAAGAAATGAACTGTTATATCCATGACCCTGTCTATATTTCGAAAATAAAGCCAGTCATTAATGCAGACTTACAAAATTCAAAGCGAGTAACATCCTCTGACGTCAATCAATTATCTATAAAAGAAAAAATGAAGGAAAAGGTTGCAAAAATGTTTGAGTATTATTTGTGAAAACAAAGTATTTTTATATTAAGGAGTAGTAAACTGCATTTTATTAGAATAAATTAAATTACTGACACAAGCGAAGAGGTTTAGCTTGTGGATTTTCTATTAAGTGAGAATCTTGGTATCATTAAATTTGTACTTAGAGATGAAAGAGGCTGTCCCAAAAGTTTCATTTTTGGGACAGCCTCTTTCACTATATAAAGGGGAGTGAAATCTATTTTACACCAACTGCATCATATGACTGCTTCACGGCTGCCACTTCTGCAGAGTTTGCGCCGTATAAATCAGCTGCTGCTTGTACCAATCCAGCGCGCGCTTGACTAAAAGTTGCAGATTCAGTTAAGTATACTGTATTTGCACGATAGTAAATTGCACCTACTTTATCTTTGCCAATACCATTTACGGTTACACCGTAATGTGTACCGCCATTTGCCAACAAGTAAGCAGCTTTATTGATAATACCGCTATTTGTATGAACGCCGCCATTATCGCTCGTTCCAGTATAACGTTTAGAATAATGATCTGGGTCATCATACTTTGTTGGATCGCTCATTGAGCGAAGCGCATCTCCAGCTGTACCAGGTGTATAAATATCTTCACCAACTTCCCAATCTGGATTGCGGTTATCAGCGTATTCGATTAATGTTCCAAAGATATCAGAAAATGCCTCATTTAATGCACCAGACTCATTTTGATAAATCAGGTTTGAACTATATTCTGTAACGGCATGCGTTAACTCATGTCCGACAACATCAATTCCTCCGGAAAATGGAATAAATGTATATCCATCACCATCACCATACACCATTTGGGATCCATTCCAGAAAGCATTGTTATAATTTCTTCCATAATGAACTGTAGATTTTAACGGTGCACCAGCATCGTTATAAGAGTTGCGGTTAAACGTTTTCTTATAATAATCATATGTTACACCTGCATAATAATGTGCATCCACTGCTGCTGCATCACGGGTAGCATTAAAGATGTTATCTGTATCTGCCCATAAAGTTCCTGGAAGTGTAGTACGATTCTTTGCATCATATGTGTAAATTGTTGCACCGTGTGTATTATCTTGTAAATAATAACTAGATCGAGATAATGTTGTATTAATAGATTTTGTATCGCCTAATACCCCTTTACCTGTTCCCACTTTATTTGTTCCTGTTACAGGTTGAATCGGTGCATTATTCTCAGTATTAGCATTATGAATTGTATTGTATTTATTTAGTACTTTCCCATTATCAGCTTCAATGAAATAATAATAGTTTCCTGGCTCTGGATCTAAGAAATTTAGTTTCACAACATATGCGTATATTGTTTCCTCACCATTTTGATATACAAATAAGTCCGCCGACGGCTCTACTTCATATTTTGGATTCAGCCCCAAATCTTTTTGTGCAGTTGCAATTGCTTGTTTTCCGTCAATTTTATTTTTATTTTTTAGCTTCTCTTTCTTATCTAAATCAGGTGCAACAGTTCCTGATACAACTTTTAATACACCGTCTTTCCCAATATGAGCTACTTGAGTAGAACCCCATACCGGCACACCTTCATACATTTGCTGTAAACGGACAACTGTTGCTTCTCCTACAGGATCTTTTACAACCTTTTGTACTTTAAAAGATTCTTCTGCACTTTTTTCGCCTAGTTTATAATCTTTTTTCGCAGCGTTTAAATAATCAAATACAACCGATTCTGCTTTTTTCCCAGACGCACTTGTTAAATCACCTGCTACAAACTCTGGAGACTGGACAGTCTCATTGTATTTCTTTGTAGAGAGTACATTCTTTGAATCTGCAAACGCAGAGCTTGTCCCCCCGAACGTTGTCACTGCCATTCCCGCTGCTAACACAAACGCTAAACTCTTTTTCTTCATCATTTTTTGCCCCCTAACAAAAATTTTTAAAAGAGTAGATTTATAGTAACATTAAATTTCTATTATTAAAATACTGAAAATTCAAATAATTTTTTTCTCAAGTTTTCTTGCGTTTTGATAAACAATTTAAAAATTTAGATTTTCAAAAGAAGAAATTGCAACTCTAGAAAACGTGCAAAGCGATTGAGTGTTTTAGACTATAGTTGTTATTAAACATTATTCACAAGTAAATGTGCAAATCGTAGGGGACAGTATTTTGCCCTACGTAATGCAAAGAGGGTATTTTTAAAACGATACATATAAGCATAATTCACGTCGCTTCAGCATATAAAAGTGATAGCATCTATATAAATGATAGAAGTTATTCAGAGTAAGTTTATATAATGAGAGGGGGAATATGAATGAATCAAAAACTTTCTACAAAGCTAGTTGTTGCAATTGGAATTGGTTCAGCCATATATGGTGTATTAGGATTATGGGGATTCTCCATTGCGCCGAATACTTTTATTAAACCAGCACTTGCTTTATTAACGATTTTCGGTGCTATCTTTGGACCCATTGCAGCTTTATTAATTGGACTTATCGGTCATACAATTACAGATGCTATTGCTGGTTGGGGCATTTGGTGGGGCTGGGTATTAAGTTCAGGAATCATTGGTTTATTTATGGGGTTTGTCCAAAAGCGCCCTGCATTTAGTGTGAAAAATGGAACGTATAGTAAGGGAGATATCGTTTACCTTTCTATTACGGGTGTAATTGGTATTCTTTTAGGAATCGTCTTTGCTGGTATATTTGACATTTTCATTATGGGCGAACCGTTTGATAAAATTGCTATTCAAGTAGGTGGTGCGATTATCGCAGATGTTCTCGTGTTCTTTATCCTCGGTTTACCAATCGTGTTAGGACTTGCGAAGGCGAATAAAAAAAATACACAATTAAAGGCCGAGAAGTAGGAAGATGCATATGAAACCGATTGTTTCTTTTGAAGAATTCACATTTCAATATAAAAGCGTAGCTGAACCGACTTTGCAGGATATTACCTTTCATATTTATCCTGGAGAAAAAGTGTTAATCGCTGGGCGAAGCGGGTCGGGAAAATCTACATTAGCTCATTGTATTAATGGGCTCATTCCTTTTTCTTATGAAGGGACAAGTACAGGGAGCCTTTCTGTATGTGGTATAGATCCTAGACATACGAGTATATTTGAGTTAAGTGAACATGTAGGAACGATTCTGCAAGATCAAGATTCTCAATTTATCGGATTAACGGTTGAAGAAGACGTTGCGTTTGCGATGGAAAATGACTGTACGGGGCAAAGGGAAATGAAGCAAATTGTAGAACGTTCACTTGAAGAGGTAGACATGATTAAGTTTTATTCACATAGCCCTCACGATTTATCAGGAGGACAAAAACAGTCCGTTTCTCTTGCAGGCGTACTAGCTACAAATGCCGAGATTTTGCTGTTTGATGAACCTTTAGCGAATTTAGATCCTGTAAGCAGCGAAAAAGCAATTCAACTTATGAAAAAGATTCATAGACAAACGAATAAAACAATAATCATTATTGAGCATCGCATTGAAGAAATACTCGATCTTGATTTAGATAAAATTATTATTTTGGAAAATGGCCGTATTATTGCAATCGAAGCACCGCTTGAAATATTACGGACAAATGTTTTACAAAAAGCAGGGCTAAGGGAGCCTGTATACATAGAAGCATTAAAAACATTGGAATATCCACTCTCGACCGAAGAAGTTTATCCGATAGAAAATGTTAATTCTCATACATTACACGAAACGCTATCAAAATGGATGTTACAAAATCCGATACATACAGTAATACTCGAAAAAGAATGTCTATGTAAAATAGAGAATATATCATTTGCATATCCAAATAGAAATTTTGCATTGAAGGATGTATCTATGTCTATATACAAAGGAGAAGTACGCGCTCTTTTAGGAAACAACGGTGCTGGAAAATCAACACTTGCTCATATTATGACGGGAATAAAAAAAACTCATCAAGGTAAAATTCTTTTAGAAGGAACGGATATGACAAGATGGTCAATCCGAAAGCGGGGAGAGGTCGTCGCTTATGTGATGCAAAACCCGAATCACATGATTACACAAGCAACGGTTTGGGAAGAAGCTGCGTTTGCTTTAAAACTGAAGAATGCTTCAGAAGAAATGCATAAAAAAGTAGAACATGCATTACAAATTTGCGGTTTGTATCCATTTCGAAAATGGCCAGTACAAGCATTAAGTTATGGACAAAAAAAGCGTCTAACGATAGCCTCGATTCTTGTTACAAGTCCCAAACTTATTATTTTAGACGAACCCACTGCAGGACAAGATTATTTTCACTACAAAGAGTTTATGATGTTTATACAAAAATTAGCAAAACGTGGACTTGCTTTTTTATTGATTACACATGATATGAACTTAGCGATAGAATACGCAAATCGCGCGATTGTGCTACATAATGGAGAAGTTATTGCAGATGATGCAGTAACTACCGTGTTGGCGAATGAGTGTGTTTTAAAACGTGCAAACCTTCGCGTGAGCTCACTTACCCGTCTAGCGAAACATGGGAACATGCCAATTCCGCAGCAATTTGTTCAATCTTATATGGAAGCAAGAAGGAGGAACCGTTCATGAGTAAGATGGGGACATTATACATAGAAGGTGAATCCTATTTCCATCGTATGGATGGTGCTGTAAAGCTCATCCTATTTATTATATGGATGATTCTTACATTCCTATTTTTTGATTTTCGTATTTTATTATTCTTATTTCTAATCGGCTGCACACTGTTAGGTATCGCAAAAATCCCAACGCGTAGTATATTACTTATTTTTAGTGTTATTTTCACATTTAGTATTCTGAATTCCATCATGATTTTATTGATTACCCCAACACATGGATCGGAGCTAACTGGTACATATACGCCACTTCTCCACATTGGTTATGCGACTATTACAATAGAAACTCTTTTTTATGCAATGACACTATCATTAAAATATTTTACCTTATTACCGTTTACACTTATTTTTATTTACACAACACATCCAAGTCAATTTGCTAGCAGCTTAAACAAAATTGGACTGCATTATAAAATTGCCTATGCAGTTAATATTGCACTGCGCTATATTCCGAACATACAAACAGAATATGAACTCATTAAACATGCGCAGGAAGCAAGGGGGATTCCATTTCATAAAGGAGAAGCAACTCTATTTCAACGCATTAAAAATCGAGTGACGATTTTTTGGCCACTTGTAATCAATTCATTGGATCGAATTGATACCGTTTCGAATGCTATGGATTTACGAGGTTTTGGAAAAAAGGAGAAACGAACTTGGTACTATAGAACGGAAATGCAGTCTCTTGATTATATGACGATTCTTATTGGGATTTGTGTTTTGATTATCGCTATTTATTTAAAAGTTACAATTTTTCATTCGTTTTGGTATCCTTTATGAATAGTAACTGTATATTAGCAAATTTGTAAATAGGCTCTAGAATATAAACGATAACTATAACTACAATTAATTGATGTATCTAATTTCTCTATTCTTTAATGGCCTATAATGAATTCTATGACTGTAGGCTCTTGTATTTTAGACAGTAAAAATGAACGGCTTTATTATCAGCTATGGCTTTGAAATAAAGTTCGATAAATTATAAAAAAGTCTGATTGTTATTTCGGTTCTAGATGCCAAACATTTTGTTGTGTAGTTTTCTTTGTAGGTTCTTAATTAGTAACTAAATATGCATAATTGCATAAATAAATTGAAAAATATAGGTTATTATTAAAGTATATTTTTAAAGAATTGTTTTTGCTAATGAGTAAAAATTAAATTTAAAGGGGGATTTGTGTATATGGTGTTCCGAAATACAAAACTTGCTATCTTTACTATTTCTTCATTTTTTATTTTAGGTTCTTCATCCTTATCATTTACAGATACCGTGTATGGTGAAGGAGTTTCTTCGTCTTCAAAAATAAATCAAGGGGTAACTTCAACTAATTATGATGATACATATTATAATAGCATGAAGGGGAAAACGGGCTTAGAGTTAAAAAAGGAACTTCATAATATTATTGATAATCATACAAAGATATCATACAGTGCAGTTTGGGAAGCGCTAAGAGATACTGATGAAGATCCAAATAATAAAAATAATGTACTTCTCTTATATACAGGGCGTTCGCAAGGGAAATTTACAAGTGGTTCAGGAGTCGATAATTGGAACCGAGAGCATGTTTGGGCGAAATCTCACGGTGAGTTTGGGACGGCTGCAGGGCCTGGAACGGATCTTCATCATTTAAGAGCTACAGATGTATCTGTAAATAGTTCACGTGGAAATTTGGATTTTGATAACGGTGGTGTGAATCATCCAGAAGCAACAGAATGTAAATATGATAGTGATTCCTGGGAGCCTCGTGATAGTGTAAAAGGTGATATTGCTAGAATGTTATTTTACATGGCTGTTCGTTATGAAGGGGATAACCGTGAAGTAGATTTGGAACTAAATGATAAAGTAAACAATAACAAAGCTCCTTATATGGGAAAGCTATCTGTTTTACTAAAATGGAATGAACAAGATCCTGTTGATGATTTTGAGCGAAATCGTAATGAAATAATCTATACAAAGTATCAACATAACCGGAATCCATTTATTGATCATCCTGAATGGGCAAATGAAATTTGGAAATAAATAAGTAAAATTATAGTTTGAAAAATATAAACATGAGAAAGGAGTGGTCCTTATGACCACTCCTCTCTCTTCATTAGGAAAGTAAAAGGTTTGTGGCTAAACTTCCATTATTATGTATAATCGAGTTATCTGAAAATTATAATCACATACTTACGGAGACGTTATTATGAATTATATGGATTCTACTAATTTTGTTTTACATGCAAAAAGTAAGCAGTTTTATTGGGAAGGGAATGGCCAATTATCTATTAAAACATTTTCTAATGGAAAAGCACATTACAGGACTAGTAAAGGTTTTTTTGCTGTCGAGGAAAGTAGATATTTACTTCTTAATGAAGGGTCTTATACAATGTAGTGTAGTGCTTTCCAAGAAGAAAATAAAAAATTCTTCTTGGAAATAGCACTATTTTTGTGCAGAAAACAGCTGTTTTTTACTTTTTAAAACACTTACAGGCTAATCTTATTCTTCCTCTGTTTCAATTAATTCAACATCGCCAAATATTGAATCCCCGGCAAGCTCTGATGCTTCTTGATAAAATTTCTCCGTGTTGATACCCTTTTTTCTTTTATCATAAACAGAATTACAAGGAATACCTGTTGCTTGTGCGTGTTTCAAAGGTCATATTTTTGCCCTGTTTTAAACATCATATAAAGGATTTTGGCAATTTTGCCACACATATTGTCCAATTGCTGTTTTCCCATTCATATTACGCTCTACTAGACGATGATAATAGGAACTGAATACGGATTGGTTGTTTTTTCATCGCAATGATAATCATCGCCATTTGAAAGAGTACACGACGTGCATCTCGAACACCATTAAAGGTCATTCTTGTCCCCTTTACTGATGTTCCTGATTGTTTATTTTCAGCCGAAACATCGAGATACTTTTTGAACTCTTTGTATGTACTAAATCGTTCAACATCACCAATCGCTCCGATAAGAGTACAAGTCCAGTTATCGCTCATAAAAGGAAAAGAGTACAATATGTTGCTTTGAAATAAAGTTTGATCAAAAATACCTCACAAACCTGTATTTTACGGTAAATAAGAAGAATTCATTTTGAAAAATCTTTTTATCAAGACCTTAATCGTAAAAAGTCAAAAAAATAAAGATCGATACATATTAGACATTACTAATATGTATTGATCTTTTACTTCTTTTCCACAATCGCGCCTTTAATGGAATAATGAAAATATGATCTTAATCCTAACATCACTTAATTCTTGTTCAACTGACGAGTGACACAAAAGCCCTGAAAATACAGGGGTGCCCACGGCATACAATATGAGTATGGGCAGACACCTAAACGTTCAATGCGAAGCGGCGAACGTTAGCGTTTTTTTTTGCCACGTTTCAACGAGGCGGAAGGCATCTTCAGTCTCATTATATTCTGAATTATATGGCGGACCCAAGACCGCTCAGACCTTCAACGGAATTTGAGAAATGATGCGCGGCAGAATTAGTAACACTGCAGCTAATAACAGTAACACAGAGCCTAATACTGCCAGTTCCGATAAAGCAAGAATTCCAGGTAAAGTAGTCATGGCATGAAACATCACTACAGCACCTAAAACCCCAAATATCGCCATGTGCCATTTTCGGAGTTGAAAACCCACCACAGAACTCCAGCCTATGAGAAAAAACAGCGGCATATGCAGATAATGTGTAATTACAGACAACAGTGAAATGTTATCAAAGTAAATGATTGAAGCTAAAATCGGTATGAGCAGAAACAGTGATACAATGCTCATTGCTCCAGTATAGGCCCAAAAGAACTGTTTTCTGGTCAGGCCCCGTGACACATATAGTTTTGTTGCAACCAGTGGATATACAATTCCCATTACCAGAAGGTATATTTTAGGAGCATATATGATGGAATTTCGTATCAATAAAGTATCATCTATTATTACATTAGAAAACACTATAAGAATAGCCATTGTCAAGGCATAGATGCCTATAAACCAACATGTGGCCTTAGCCTGTGTTGATAGCAGAAGCTTCAAAGCTTTTTTCATCATTACTCTTTTCCTCCTTTTTCGGTCATGTAGATGAATAAATCCTGCAGCGAGGGCTGAGAGAATTCAAGACCTGCTTTTGCGGCGTCAAGGCGGTCCTGTTCTGACAACTCCCCGAACAATACAGCCTCTTTCTGCCGGCCTAAGGTTCGCTGCAACAAGCTTTCACGACCGTTAACGAAGCTGTCTACGGCTTCGCTAAATCCTGTTACGGCTGTTCCTTTTGAACGCAGGGTATCACAGTCGTCGTGGGCAATTACCTGTCCCTTATTAATAATTATAGCTTCGCTGAAAAGCCCCTCCATCTCATTGATAAAATGTGTTGAAAACAAAATAAGCTTTGGCCTCTGCGTATAGTCTGATAAAAGTTCGCTGATAAACAGCTTGCGTACGGCGGCATCCATGCCGAGATATGCTTCGTCATAAATGGTAATCGGCGTCTGTCCAGCTAGCCCGATAATCACATGTACCGCTGAACGCATACCGTGACTTAAGGCTCCCATTGTTTTCTTCATCGGTATTTCAAACAGCTTCATAAGTTTTTCTGCATAGGCGGCATCCCAGTTAGGACGGAGCGCAGCCGTTATTTTAAACAAGTCTTTTACATGTAAGGCATTTTCTGTTTCATTCTGATTGTCATAGATATAGGCGATTTGTGGCATTATGGTCCTGTTTTCATAAGGATTTTCGCCGGATATGGTTATTGTTCCTGAGGATGGTCTGCGGTAGGCGCTGAGCAGCGACAAAAGTGAGGTTTTTCCTGCACCGTTCCTGCCAATCAGCCCGCAGATTGCCTGCTCGGGAAGGTTTAAACTTATATTATTGAGTGCAAGGGTATTTCCGTATTTAAGCGATACATTTTCAATATTAATCATTTTTTTTCTCCTTTCCACGCACTATCGATCATTTCATGAATCTCCCGAAGGGTAAAGCCCAGGGGCTTTGCCAGGGCCGTAAGAGGCTCTACATGTTCCTGGAAAAATGCACCTGAAAAGCGTCTTTTAAGCTTTTCAGGTGCATCGGGGCTCACATACATTCCTAGCCCGCGCTTTTTAAAAATTATTCCCTCATCCACCAGAAGGTTAATCCCTTTCAGTACAGTGACGGGATTTATGTTGTAATGGCTGACAAGCTGGCTGTTTGAGGGTATCTGTTCTTCAGGTGCCAACCGCCCGTTAAGAATATCCTCCTCAATGGCCTCTTTGATTTGTAGATAAATGGGACGGTTACTATCCAGAGCTGACTTCATGACGTCCTCCTTTCATTTATAGTGTTATTGTATACTGGTGTTATATAAGAGTATAATACCTCTTGGGAAATATTTCAAGTGTATATTTAAAATAAAGTTTGATTAAATTAACTTAATAAACCTTGATAAAGGAACAAATAGAAAAAGCGTGTTTTGAAAAAAGATTGATCAAAACACGCTTTTTCTAAATTCAATTGAATCATCCTTTTAACATACTTTCCGAAAAGAAGTCCCCTTCCTCAAGGAGCGAGAAAGGCGTAGCCCAGCGAGTAGGTGGGGGATGAATTTTCGGTAGGCGATCGCCTACATATGTTCTTTGTATGTACTTTTGAGACTATGCGATATAATAAATATGAAAATACGAAAGAAAGGAGAATGTATATGGCAACCACAAAAGAGGGTGTGCATATAAAAGGAACAAAAAAGTCGTTACCGGATGGATGGTCTACCTATGCATTTCGATACGCTATTTTTCCCACACCTGAACAAGTAACGAAATTAGAAAAATCGTTTGGATGTGAACGAAAAGTGTATAACGAATATGTCTCTGGTTTGTATGAATATTTAGAATCTATCGGTTTTGAAAGTGGATGTATTCGTTATAAAGTTCCAAATTATACAACGATCACGGCCAAATATGATTACTTAGATAAAAGTAATGATTCTTTTGTTTATAATGACGCAAAAATGAGATTCTTTTTCGCATTCTTTAACTGATTTGTGGAGCATTTGCCATATAAGTTCGGTTTTGCCTTCTTTCTCAGCAAATGTAATGGTTAGTAAAAATTCATGTATTGGCCCCAGATGGTGGATAACAATCTTTTCAGGTTCAATTATTTCGGAAAAGATGGATTTGCAGAGGAAATTTTAAACTCATTAAGAGAAGCAAACAATAGACTTCGTAGCGATCCTTTTAAGGATAAGAGTTGTATCGAATTCTTTGAAAAAACTTATGATACAAGTAAAACTTTACTAGCTGGAATAACAAAATTTGAAATTACCTATTCTTGAGAATAATCCAGTTGGTTATGAAGAACAATTTCATAAGTTAATGCAAATCATTCTATTTAAAACTGATAGTATGGCATTCTTTGAATGTAACGGGTTACGCCTCTTTTTAAGTCTCCCAGAAAAAGAGGAATTTGCTCAATCTAGTTCAGTCATTTATTTTCAAGTTGAAAAAATTAAAAAGACTTATGGAGATCTATTAAGTAAAGAAATTGTTTTTATTGATGAACCGCATATTGTATCGAAAATGGGACAAATAGAAACATGGATGACATTCTTTAAAGATACAGAAAGTAATACTCATGCTTTAATGAGTGAAGTACAATGTCAATGAAAGAGACCGTTGATAACGGTCTCTTTCACTACTTTCAGTTTTTTAGCATTTCACAAAATAGAAAAAATTCCACTTTGTTTGGTGGTACGATACTAGCGCAAATGAGAATAAGACACATAAAAGGATAGTATTAATATCGGAGGGAGAATAAGTTGGTCATTGAATTGTTTATCAAAGGATTAATCATTGGGCTTAGTATAGCTGCTCCTGTTGGACCTATTGGGATTTTATGTATACGACGCACATTGGAGTACGGAAAATGTATTGGTTTTATGTCAGGCTTAGGTGCAGCAACAGCTGATGGGCTGTATGGGCTGATTGCTGGACTCGGTTTAACATTTATAACTAATTTTTTAGTTGAACAACAAGGATGGATTCACTTCATTGGTAGTGTGTTTTTATTATATATAGGATTGAAAATTTTTGTTTCAAAACCATCCAAAATATCAGCTAAAGCCAATGGTAATAATGTTTTTGGAGCATATGCTTCAACCTTTCTTTTAACTATTACAAATCCAGTAACTATATTATCTTTCCTAGCCATTTTTTCTGGACTTGGAATGTCTAATTCGAATAATGATACAATAACTAGCTTAGTCGTAGTATTAGGAGTATTTTTGGGTTCTACATTATGGTGGCTAATTCTTAGCAGTGTAACAGGAATATTGATGAATCGAATGAAAAATTTCCCGTTAAATATTGTGAATCGTATTTCTGGATTCATTATATTAATGTTTGGTTTATGGTCTATGTACAATTTAATGAAGGGCTTTTTTACATAAAATAAGAGGTTTTAAGCTACTGTTTCTTGTTTTTGCTATAATATATGAGTTAGTTTAAAGATAGCTAAGTTTGCAAAGTGATATATTAAATTATTACGATATTGCGAATCGTTGACAGTTATGTATTGTTAACATATAATTCATATATGAATTATATGTTAACTTTTAGAGAAATGTGGAAGATACATAGAAATAGTTGTAAAACTCCAGATAAATGTTTGGGAATATAATTATTTATATTTGACTTGTTTAGTGTAGACTTTATTCTCTGAAGAAAGGGTGTTTTCTATGCAAATAACGGCAAGGGAATTATATGCTTTAATTAGAGATGTATATCATCAATTACAAAATAATCTCGAGAATCAATTGAAACAATTCGATATTAGTGTAGTTCAATTTGGAGTTATACAAGTGTTATCAGAATCAGAAAAAACTTCGATGTCTGAATTAAAACAAAAAATTGGTTGTGCTCCTAGTAATGTTACTACTATGGTTCAACGAATGAAAAGAGATGGCTTTGTAACAACTACTAAAAACCCAGCTGATCAAAGAGAAACATTCGTATATTTAACTGAAAAAGGTAAAGAAACGAAAGAAAAAGTAAATGTTCAATACAAAGCATTCCTTAAAGAAAATTTTTCTTATTTTGGTGAAGAAAAATTTATAACATTATCAGAAATTCTTGAAGACTATAAACTTCATTTATTAAACGTTGAAAAGAAATAACAAAAGTGTAACTATATAAATCCAAATTTAAAAAACGCCATAAAACCATTCTTTTTAGGTGGACGAGAGCATCTGACCGTGCATAGAAGCGGTCAGGGTCTTTTTCTGCCACATGTGAAGTGAACAC
This sequence comes from Bacillus sp. 103mf, assembly GCF_900116295.1. Lineage (GTDB taxonomy): Bacteria > Bacillota > Bacilli > Bacillales > Bacillaceae_G > Bacillus_A > Bacillus_A bruguierae. Next base: position 50,867 of record NZ_FPAF01000011.1, on the reverse strand, counting down.
AAAGGGAGAAAGAGCAAGTGTAGGTTCCTTTTTTTCTGCATAGCAGCAATGTATATGTCGAAAAATCAAAATGGATTTATATAATATAATAGTTGCATTTTTGTTTACATAAATATTTCATATATGAAGTATATTTTTGGGTATTTATTTCATATGTGAAATAAAATCAGAAACTAAGGGAGAGATTTAAGTGAGTGATAATGGAATGAAACCTATGTTAATTCTACTAGCAATTGTAGCATTTTTTATTGGGATGGATTCTTTAGTGGTATCACCTTTAATTCCTGATATTGCTAAAGCTACCGCAGTACCAATGGAAAGGGGAGGGTGGTTAATTACCTCTTATGCATTATTCTATGGATTAACTGCTCCATTTTTTGGCCCGATTTCTGATAAATTTGGGCGCAAACAAATGATTGTGACAGGAATGATCATATTTTCAATTGGAACTTTTTGTACAGGACTATCACAAGATTTTCATACAATTTTGGGTTTTCGTGCATTAACAGGCTTATCAGGGGCTATGGTGATGCCAAGTATTTTTGCGTTAATAGGTGATAAAGTACCTTATAATATGAGAGGCACAGCAATGGGAATGATGATGGGGGCTATGGTTGGCTCTACTGTGTTAGGTGTACCAATTGGGGCTTTTTTAACTTCTGTTGGTAATTGGCAATGGACTTTTTATAGTATAGGGGTTTTAGCAATGTTGGTTGCATTTATTATAATGGGCATCTTGCCTAAAACGCCACCAACAAATGAAATTCCAGTTTCTGCATCAGTAGCAATGATTTCTGCAATAAAGACAGCCTTTACCAATACATCTGTGTTCTTTGCATTATTATCTACTTTTTTGTGGACTGTTAGTTTACAAGGTATATTTTCTTATATTGGAGTTTACTATAAAGAGAATTTTGATTTTAGTGTAGAAAAAACAGGAATGGTAATTTTTTTGGCAGGAGCCGGTAGTATTATAGGCAACGTCATAGGTGGTAAATTAGCAGATCAAATCGGTAAAAAAGCAGTTGGTTCAATTGCTACTATTATCGCTGCAATTGGAGTTATTAGTTTCTCTTTGTTAACTGAACATGTAATATTTGCAATGATTGTACATGTACTATGGAGTACATCAATTGGATTTGGTCAATCTTCATTAACAGCCTTAATTTCAGAATTAAGCCCCAAAGTAAGGGGGACCGTAATGGCTCTGAATAGCTCAGCAATGTATATGGGAATGATGTTTGCCTCTGCCGGTGCTTCCTGGTTATTGGTAGGCGGACAAACATTTTTAGCTATTGGTATATTGTGTGCAATTGCTAGTTTCTTAGTACTGCCAATTATTCATTTCTTAATAATAGAAAATTCGATTATGAGGAAAAGAAGTTATTAAATAAGAAAGAGTAAGTTTTTCTTTGTTAGAAAGAAGAAAGGAGAGCGCATATTAGTCATGTATACAATATGCTCTCCTTTTACTAAACTAAAGAGTCTAAGGGATTAACAAAAAATATAATTAATTCAATTTAGAAGTTATTAATTAAACGCTTTATTGCATCAATTACTACAAATGGTTCATCGTTTTGTATATAGTGGGCACTATCTTCTACAATTATAAGCTCACTTTTTGTAGATATCTCAAGAATCTCTTTTTGCATTTCATTCCATAATTCTTGAGATTTTTTAGAATAATAATCTTTTTTTCCTGCTGATAAAACAATCAAGGGAACATTTAATTGTTGTTTTGTTTGTTTTAGTTGCTTTAGACTTGCAGTGAATTCATCGTATGTACTTTCATAAATAAATTGGTTGTTATATGCTTGTTGAAATTCTTTTGACATTGTGGGAAGAAATCTTTCTTTATAATCTTCTGGTGTAGAATCAATCAAAAGTAATGCAGCGACGTTGTCAGGATACTTTGTAGCATATATCCTCATGTTTACTCCACCAAAAGAATGACCTACTAATATGTATGGGGGTTGTATCTTCATTTTTATTAGAAGTTGGTTCAATTCTTCTACCATCTCTTGGCTCGTTCTAGGATTAGGACTTTTTTCGCTTTTTCCTAATCCAGCTCTATCATAGACAAACACTTCCGTTAGCATAGAGATTTCAGTAATTATTGAACTCCAAGCTTTAGAATAGTCTCCATATCCAGCATCCATTATAATGGTAGGTTTGTCTGTTTGCTCTCCATACAACTTTGTAAATAATTTGAAACCACTGATTTGTACAAACTGCTCTTTCTCTCTACGTTTCATAGTAGTCCTCCTATAATTAAAAGTATATTTTTCCTTCTGAAACGGTACTGAAAATAAATGCATTTGACTAGAATCTCTAAATAGAATTCTAGCATATGTAAAAAAAGATGTTAGTTTTTATACTGGTTTAATTTTCCTTTAACAATTATTGTTAAAGTCATTTGGGGAAATTAAACTGTTTGAAAGGGGAGGAGGTTTATAAGGTGACTGGAATTGCTGAATGTTCTCTTCGTTATTATTTTAATTTAGAACGATTGAGGACAGAGAAATTGGAAAACGGTCAGTTGGTATTATCCAGTTTAGATTTAGAAAATATTATGCACATAATTGAATAAGAAACAAGCGTTAATAAGCTTGTTTCTTATCTTGAACAGGTATATCGGTCCGATCAATGATTAAATTATATGTGAGTCCCATTAATACTAACAAACCACCTACTATCTTACCGATTGATAGTTCATGTGAATTGAAAAAATCAATGATAATTCCCATGCTTAACTGACCAATAAAAATGAGTAATGTCAAATAGAAGGAAGATATTTTAGGAATAATATAGTTCGATAACCCAATTACTATAACACCTACTAATCCACCTAAATAAGCAAGAAGCGGTATGGATTGCAATGTTGTGTAGGACATGTTAAAAGATTCATTACTAAAAACTAAAAATAGCAACGAAAAAGCGAGACCAGTAATATAGTTGAAAAAAGTTCCTTGGAAAATTCCAATTTGCGTTGCTAAATTTGCATTAATCACCCTTGCGATTACGATGGAACAGCCAGCTAAAATGGCAATACATATATATAACATCATTTCTCCTCCATTAGAAAATATTCATAACAACAATTCCAGAAGCAATCAGTAATAAGCCGACCATTTTCTTTTTTTCAAACTTCACAACTTGCATTCCTAATAATCCGAAATGATCGATGATAATAGAAGTGATCGACTGACCGAGTAAACCTAAAGCGATTGTTAAAGATACACCGAGTGTTGAAAAGCTAACATTAGTAAAGAGTACGGTGAACACCCCGATAGCTCCTGCACTATATAAGTACAGCGGAATTTCTTTATGAATCTTAATTTTAAATTTCCCTACTATTAAAATGATAATAACCGCAATTAATCCAACAATATGAATAAGAACGCTAGCGTTATAATTTCCTATAACTTCTGCTAAGATGCCGTTTAGTGGAATCATCAGTGCGATGAGAGCACCGATAAGTGCGGAAAGCAATTTATACATAGTGTTTCCCCCTTGCATTTTTAAAGTTAATTTACCATGATTGAAGTATCGTGTATTATGACATATGTCATAGTAAAGAGGGGATTTGGAGAATTTATGAAAAAAATATATGATTCGAAGAAGTTAGATGTGTATATTCAAAAGAATAATATTGAAGATTTTTTTAGTCATGACATAAAGTCTGTAATGGAGTTGTTGTTATTTAAAAAGAATGAATATATATGTAGAGAAAATGAAACACTTCATTATCTTTACTTTTTTGTAGAGGGAAAAGCAAAGGTGTATACGACTTTAAGTAACGGTAAATCGTTATTATTAACTTTTTATAATGGGTTTGAAGTCATGGGAGATGTAGAATTAGTTCGTTCTCAAAAAACGTTTTCCAATGTTCAAGTGATAGAGGACTCATATTGCATTGGAATTCCCTTAGAAAAAATTAGAACGCGTTTACTTCATGATGCAACCTTTTTAAGTTTTATTTGTGATTCGTTAGCCCATAAACTCGCTAGACTTGCACAAAATAGTTCCATTAATTTACTTTATCCACTTGAGAATCGATTAGCGAGTTACATTCTTGCGACAGGTGAGAGGGTAGGAGAGGAAGAAAAAACAATGATATTTCAAGGGAATTTAACGGAAATATCGGAGTTATTAGGAACGAGCTATCGGCATTTACTGCGAACATTAAATATTCTTTGTGATAAAGGATTGTTAGAGAAGAAGGAGAGTTATTTCAAAGTAATAGACGAGTCCTTATTGCAAGAGTTAGCGGCAGATGTTTATAAACAAAATTAAATATATGTTTGTAAGTGAAGTTGTGAGTAGAGTAAGATGATTTTCATTAATGATGAAAATACGATAAAAAATGAAATAAGTTCGATCTTCCTTTAGGCAATTCTGCTTTAATGGCAATTGGTCCGATTTTCCTTAACATACAGAAAATCGGCTTTTTTCTTGTCGAAATTTGCTTAGCGTACACTGGTCATGTATTTTTAAGAATAACGGAAGAATATATAGAAAATGCTACATAAATAGGAAGTTTAATCAACTTAGGGGGGACAACTTTGTTCAATTGGATAGTAAAATCTGTACCTAATTTATTTACGATTGGAAATTTATTATGCGGTGTTTTTTCAATCAGCTTAAATATGAGCGGCTTTTTGGAAGCGGCCTCCATATTTATTTTCTTTTCGGCTGTTTTAGATTTTTTTGATGGAAGGATTGCAAGAAAATTAAAAGTGAATAGCGAGTTTGGCGTAGAATTGGATTCCTTAGCTGATATTGTTAGTTTTGGCGTTGCTCCTGCACTTCTATTTCATTCGATAGCGGCACCATCTATTTTAACTTCTTTGGCATTTATCCTTTTTCCAACAATGGGTGCATTAAGATTAGCTAAATTTAGTGTTAAACCAACCATTGGATATTTTAAGGGATTACCTATTCCAGCTGCTGGATTACCATTGGCTGGTATGGGGTTGTTTTCATATAGCAATGCATGGATTACCTTAATCCTCGCTCTCTTAATGGTAAGTCCAATTAGGTTTAAAAAACTTTAAGGGGAGGTACCGTCTCTTGCCCATTAAGTTAAGATCTTTTAATACCCCCGAACGAGAATATTTCCCTATGGGTAACTCGTTTTTTTAGGTTGATGGCAATGTGGCAGGACCTTATGCCCATCAACCTAAGATTTTGAAGTATCCCCAAAACGAAAACTTCATCCTTTCATAGTTGTCCATAGAAATTTAGTTCATTTTTTTCGTTTTGAGGAAGAATGTATTTCTTAACTTGATAGTGATGAGATAGTAGGCCCAGATCGTAAAAGGCTATTCCATCACCTCTTCAAAGCGTAATTACAATAAGGACAAGCCAGTTTTGGCTTGTCCTTGTTCCATGCCGCCCGGCGAATTCAAACGGCAATCACACCAAGCCGCTATTCGCCCTAGATCTATCATCCCTGCCACAACGCAGGCTTTGTCACCATGAACCATAACATCGCCATTAAAAGAACAATGTAAATCCAAACAGAACGCCGCAACAATTGAATCAAGGCGTCCTTGTCTTGGCCCTTTTCGCCGAATTTCCGAATGGTCGGCGAAAAGGCGCGGGCCAGGAAAAATAATGAACTCGCCATGAGAATAAGGGTCATCACTATCCAAGGGGTCTTCCAAGTCCAAGGGCCCGCCAGTACAAGCAGAACCCCGGATGCAACCAGCACATGCCCGGCATGCTTGGCCAGCCTTACCGAAAATCGGAATATATCCAGATAAGCCTGCTGTGTTCCGGCCTCTGAAGCCCGCAATTTTTTGATGAGCGGAAGCAATACAAAAAATGGGCCGATGGATAAGATTACACTGAAAATATGTACATACAGAAGCAGTCGATACAACATGTCCATCCTTATATCACATTAACCTTCGATGGGACGGAATTCATGAACCCAAACTCTCATATTTGGCAGCCATGGCATGCCAGGGTGAAGAGACAGGATAGAGTGCTTATATTCCTCCACATTCGTATAGCCTTCTTGACGGGCATGCTCATCAGTCAATTCGCCAAGTGACTGCGAATAGACCTTCTCCACAACATACCGGTGACCTTGAAGCTCCATTACTTCCCCGACATCCGCATATCTCCCGTTGCGGCGAGTAGCTGTTTTATGTCCTGCAAGCACTTTTTCAATGTCCTCCTGAATCGTGATGAGACGTTCAATCGTACATGTTTTTGGTGGTAAAGCGTTCGTTTCATTTTGGTTTGTCATCTGGGTCACTCTCCTTTTTTCATTTAAGCATAAGCCCACTTTATCATATAAAAAAATTATTCTATATAGCAAGTTTCTACTTAATAGGGATAACAAACTTTTGTACAATGTTTATATGATAAACGCCAATAATGGGAAAAAGCAGCCCTTGGTTTTGGTGCGAAAACCTCGAGATAATAGCAATTAATCTCTGAATCTTGGACATATTGATACTAGTACTCAAAAAAAAGGGATGTAATCGGTATGGAAAATCAAAATTTGTTCAAATGGAAGCATTATCTGCCTGGTATTATTTTACTAACCGTGAGATGGTATCTACACGGTACAACCTCAGTTTTCGTGATTTGGTGGAAATGATGGAGGAACGAGTTAACAATACATTTAAGTGAAAGATTGTGTGATAAGTTTATTTTACTAAACGGAGTCACAACACATCACTATCAAGCTAATATTTTGGAGTATCCCCAAAATGGAAGTTTCACTTTATCTCTCTATAGTTGTCTACGAAAATTTTGTGCATTATGCTCGTTTTTATTGTTTTGAAGTAACCCGTTCTTTTTAGCTTGATAATGATGGGATGGTACGCTAATTAGACAAGTTACAAATATAATTGACAGAAAAATGGATGTTTAATATAATGATTTTAATATTATGTTTATTTAATTTAAAGAGGTGTTATATGTTTAAAAATAAAAAAGGAATTCGACTTGGTTTGTGGTTATTTGTCTCTTTATCTGTAATCCAGTTGTCCATTTCATTCATATTCACGTTTAATGTGTAATTTCAATATAACAAAGAAAAGCACCCTTTATGGATGCTTTCACCTTTATTTCAAATAACCGAATCTATCAAAAGAATATTCTTTCCCATCAATCACAAGAGTTTCAGATGTCGCTATACCGTAATCTCCAGGAACCCAGTACATCCACTTTTCGGCATTAGCCGACCATTCCCAACCAGATTTCTGAACTAGTTTTCCATCGCCAGCAAACAAATACCATCTATCATCTAGCATCTTCCAACCATCTTTTGACGTAATACCATCACCAGCGTAAATCATGCTATGATAATTAATGAAATACCAATAGCCGTCCTGACCTTTTACCCAACCATATAGTATTGGAATCCGAGTATTTTTATTGATAAACTGCCAATTACCTGATGAATGTTGTTCCCAGTAACCATCTTTACCTGCGTAATATTTCAAAAACCCAGCAGCAGAAACAGTAGTAGTAGTAATAAAAGCATTAAAAACAAAAACTATAGATAATATTGCTACCATAATTTTTTTCATAATTAATCCTCCCCTTAATATATTTTACACATCAAATATTATACTATCCTAATTTTGAATTGTACACTAAATTCCGGTATATTAGTAAAAAATCCCCATTACTCCTACTAATAACCCTAGTGGAACTTGAGCCTTCGAAGTAATCGAGCTTTATAAAGGGGATGGGAGAAACATTCACGAAAGGGGAATTTCGAAATGAATCAATTCAAGGTCAAGACTACTCTCAACCTTCTCCAAGCCACCGCATCGCAACAGAACCTAAACAATCATGTAAGCATCCAAATAGGGTGCATTTTTCTCTGTTATATAGAAACTACACAATAAAAATGAAATTCAATAAAGTAGACATTAATTAAATATTCCAATACCACTAGCTAGCTTTTGATAAAGTACCTTCTTTTGATACTGTAAGGAATAAAATATCAGTCTGAAAGAATAGTACATCATATTCTTCAAATAATTGTTTGTTTACTTTTTCCAAATAAATTTCTTCATTATATAAGTAAAAAAGAGATAAGAACACTTTAATTACCTGCATTATCTCTTTTTGAATATACATTCCTTAGCCCACGTAAGTTATCACATATTTCAATGTGACTTACAAATTGCTCTTCAATAAGAATTATATCTTGTTTTTGTGAAAAATATATAAATTAAACTTTTCCCAAAATAAATGATAGAAATGGTCGTACTGTGTATGTGTTGAAAAATTATACTTATCTATAACATGAAATTAGTTTTATTATAGTTAATTAAACCTAAATATAAATATAGGTAGTTAGGTAAGAATACTATATTCTTCTTTATTTACCTATATTTATAATTTCACTAATTTATTATGATTTATATATTAATTTAAAGTTATTTAAACAAAATAACTTTAAATTTTTTAGGTAGAGAAAATGATATACCATTTTGTTTTCTTAATTCACATAATTTTCAAAATTAAAATCTATGGATGTTAATATTTGTTATATAATAAACTTGTCAAAGCATTACCCCTGTAGTTTCTATGATGAATCTGTAAGATGGTTTGTTTGTCCCTTATATTCACCTGAGACTAAATAGAACTTGTAGGGATTCCTACAAGTTCTATTTGTTTTTGGGGTTAAATGTGGATTTGAAATAAAGTTACGATTTTTTGAGGAGGAAAAGTAAATGTTTGTAAAGACAGAACGATTATTGATACGAAAATTTGAGTTCAAAGATTGGCAAGCTGTCCATGAGTATACATCAGATATCAATGTGATGAAATACATACCCGAAGGGGTTTTTACTGAAGAAGATACAAGAAACTTTGTTAATGAAAACATTGGTGAAAATGCTAAGAACTTTCCTGTGGTATTAATAGATGACAATATCCTAATTGGTCATATTGTTTTTCATAAATATTTTGGTGAACATACTTATGAGATTGGTTGGGTGTTCAATCCTAAATATTTCAATAAAGGATATGCTTCTGAAGCAGCACAAGCTACATTGAAATATGGGTTTAAGGAAATGAAATTACATAGAATTATAGCTACATGTCAGCCACAGAATACCCCATCATATCGAGTGATGGAGAAGATTGGAATGAGAAGAGAAGGCTATTTCAGGAAGTGTATACCACATGGTAATGAATGGTGGGATGAGTATTATTACTCTATTTTAGAAGAAGAATAGTGTCTCAGAACGCATCATTTAAATCAGAATCTCTTGGCTTATAAAATCGTTAAAATGTGGGCGGTACGCCATGCCCATCAAGCTAAGCTTATATAATTTTAATTTCATGTGAGATTTTTTCTTTATTGATAAAAGAAAAATTACAGTCTTCAAATCAATTTCAATAATTAATTCCATATTTTAAACAAGTTGAAAAATACTTTTTAAGAAAGTAAGCTGTTTCATAAAAGCATTACAAAACAAAAAGGAATCCACAACGGGTTCCTTTTTCTACGCGCTTCAAAAGGCACACCTTTAGATACACTTTTTACTTTCATGTATTTGGTGTTAAGTTAGTCCCTTGAGTTATCTGTAAAAGTATACCTTTACAGATAAATAGAAAACTATAAAAAACCACGTCTATAAATGTCTGTTTCGAACTTTACAGACATCTATTTATTTTATACACTTTTACAGACATAATTGGTAAAATTACCAGTGAGGTGTAGTATATGAAACATAAAAAATTTGGTTATGTACGAGTTTCAAGTAAAGATCAAAACGAAGAACGACAAATTCAGAATATGAAGGATTTAGGGATAGAAGATCGGGATATTTTCATTGATAAAGAATCTGGAAAAAATATGGAGCGAGAGAACTATCAAATGCTAAAACGTCTTGTTCGTGCGGAAGATACCATTGTATTTGATTCCTTAACAAGACTTGGGAGAAATATGAATGATGCATTAGAAGAATTTAGGTACTATGAAAAGCATAGAGTAAATTTACAATTTATAAAGGAACCCTATATTAACGTCAATTACACTGGAGAAAGTACAAATGGTGTTATTCAGAGCGCAATTCAAAAAAAGCAACACTTACAATATTATCTGCCTTTGCAGAAAAAGAGCGCATTGATATTAAACCACGTCAAGCTGAAGGAATTGCTCTTGCCAGAAAACAAGGTAAACGTTTAGGGCGTCCGCCTATCGAAATAACAGAAGAATTTACGGATGCTTATAAGGAATGGAAATCCGGTTCAATTACAGCCGTAGGAGCTATGGAAAAATATAGAATCAAACGTTCTTCATTTTATAAACTTGCCAAACAGTATGAGGAAAATTAAAATGTATATGTTTTGACATATTCATTTTAAAATGTAGATGGGACCCCTTTTAACAAAACCGGAGTGGAAATGATGAGTATAAATAGTTTTGTGAGATTGATAAAGGACGAATTATTAAAAGAGGTAGGCATAAGAAGTGAGGATGAATTCGAGCCTGTAGTAGTTAAAGATATTCCTAGACTTTGGAAGTGTTTAGGGACAGGTAATTATGCCGCAGTATTTATGCACAAAGAATACAAAGATTGGGTAGTGAAAGTTTACGCGCGAGAAGGAGAAGGAATTGAAAAAGAGTCAGAAGTATACCGAAGAATCGGAAATCATCCTTCTTATTCGAAGCTTATATATAAAGGAGAAAATTTCATAGTATTGAAACGTTTAAAAGAAATTACCTTATACGATGCTATTCATAAGGGGATTAAAATTCCTAAGCAGGTAATCCTTGATATCAATGAAGCTTTAGAGTATGCAAGGAAACAAGGATTAACTCCTTGTGATGTTCACGGGAAAAATGTGATGATGGAAAACGGAAGGGGATATGTAGTCGATGTATCTGATTTCTTAAAAACAAAAGAAGATAGTAAGTGGAGAGACCTAGAAAAGGCATATTTTACATTTTACTTGCCTTTCATTTATAAATTGCCTTTCCCTGTTAAAATACCGTATTTCATGTTAAACATTGTTAGACGTTCATATAGAAAATATAAGAAGCTTAAAAAGAAATTCAAATTGTAAAAGGACCACATACTTATCTTTAGGTTAGATAAGTGAACCACTAGTAAACAAAAGGACCGTACATTTTAGATATGTCTAATATGTACGGTCCTAATTTTATAACTTCATGAAGTAATCAGTAAGCTTTTCATTTTCTTTTTCACGCAATTGCTTATTTTCTTCTTCAAGCTCTTTATTCTTTTTCTCTAACGTTTCAATTCTTCTTTTAAGAGAAGCGATGACGGCATTTTGATTGTTCTCGTCCCATTTAATCCTAGAGTCCACAAATGCTTTTTCTTGTTGATTTCGCAAGAAATTGATGCGTTCTTTGAGCTCTGTATGGTTATACAGTGTGGCTTTACTCACTCCGGCTTCTTCTGCCACACTATTGAAGTTAATTGCTTTAGAGCTCTTGGTTAGACGTTTTATAGCTTCCTCAACCTTAGCTATAGTTGTCTGTTTCCTTTTTTCGTGTAGCTGCCTTAGTTGCTCTTCACGGTCGAAATTTGCTTAGCGTATGTTTTCGTTAAAATGTGGGTGGGACCCCATGCCCATCAAGTTAAGCCTGTTTTAATTTAATTTCACGTGAGACTTTTTCTTTTTTCTAAAGATCCAGTGTAAGTTTTTTAAAGATTTGCATACCAAATAAACCCTATCGGGTTTCAAATTTTTTAATTACGCTACATGATTGTGAGACATAGAAAAGTTGTATACGACACTTAAGATATCAAAGACAGTTTTCTTCTCATACCTATGAGATTTTCGTCCATTTTTCTGTAAAAGATTGAACAGACGAAACAATATCTTTGTTAATTCTTGGGTGTCTTTTTGTAAGGATTGATAAATAAGTGAAAAATAATCTTTTATGATATAAATCGATTTATATTCGCTTAATTCCCGTTTCTTCTTGATGAGGAGTAATTGGCGCATTTGAAACATGGTGGAGGAACAAAGAAGGATGCTTATTAATTGTCCATATAAGTGACATTCTAGTCGTTCTAATTTTACAGAATTACAGTGATGAATACGAAAGACCGATTTCCATGTTTTAAAGATAAGTTCAATTTGCCATCGTAAGGAATAAAAATCGTATACTTGTTCTTTCGGGAGATATTCTGAAGGAATATTTGTAATGTAAAAGTTAATAGCACTAAGTCGCTTACTACGTTCTTTATAGGTAATTTGTTTCTTATATTCTTTAGATGCTAAATCCTTTTGTCTCCGTTTCATTTGCGTTTCAGTTAATTTATACATAATTAGTCTTGCAGGGAGCTTTTGATACATTCCAATATAAATCTCAGGAATTTCATATGTTTCACCTGACTGTAATTGGTCAATGAATTGCTCCATATCTAATTGGACGTACTCAGAGTGCTTTTTTATTGTTCCATTTTGAAAGTATTCAGGCTCTTTATTTTTCTGATATATACGAGTGTTAAGCTTTAATCGTGAAATGAAATACGCACCACACTTGTCTATCGTATGTAGATCCTTTAAATCGAAGTATCCTAAATCTCGTATACATACATCATGTGATTGAAGAGATGTTAAGCAAGTAGAACCATACGTTTTATCATTATGTTTTCCCGAACCTACATGAACATATAAAAACTGACCACTTAGTAAATCGTATTCTAATTGTATTTTTACACCAGCACTATGCCCACTACCTCCTGAACCTTGATATGTAGAAGCGAATTTATCTGGAACCTGAAAATGTGTAGAATCTAATACACGAATACGACGAAAAAAGTTTATATATAGAGTTGGAATTTTGCTAGAAGAACAAAATTGTTGGTGAAGTAAACGTGCTAGGAGTTGTTGTAAAAACTGGACAGCTTGAGAATTAAAACGTTGATTGAGTCCTTCTGGACTCATAGAAATGCCTGTGTTTACTTCTAATCGACTACATAATTGTGTTAATGATGTATGAGCTACATTTTGGCTTAACCAAACACATAAGGATACTAAATCTTGTGCGCGGTATTTACTTTTTCGTTGAACAAATCCTACTTTTCTAGCTAACTCATTCAAAGCATGTGGTGACATATATCTCTGTAATTCTTTAGAAAATAATTGTAGTTCATCAGAAGTTGATAGATTCATATGAAAACGCCATCCTTTCTATATATTTCTAAATAAATAATAGCGTTTTTCATAATATTTAGATACAAATTTATCTCAATTTGATAGCGATGGGATGATATCCCTATTAGTATTTAATGCATCTAGAAACCCTTCAGATTTTCTGAAGGGTTTCTTCGTTCACATAGTCTTTACTAACAGATATAAATATAATTCACTTAAGAAAATATAATGTTCATAAATAATAAAGTCCCTTAAAAAACAATAAAATTATTTAGTTAGAGCCACACGCCACAAAATAAAGTGCCGTTTTTTTATTCATGTATAATAGAAATATAAAAAAGTTCATTTTATTAATAGGGTAAAGCTTTTCATAAAGATATAGTTTTTTGAATATTATAAAGCCTTTCATACAGGCTATTTACCTATATGGAAAAATTTTCAAAAACGATTTTTATTAAGAAATACATATATTGGATTAGTACACAGAGTGCCTGTCTTCGTGCACTTTTTTATTGTAAATAAGGAGAATGTGTTCCTGAAGCATCTAAAAAGAATTGCTATATTCGTATTTTGACCAGTTATCGTGTGAAAACGACCGATTATCGAAAATCCATTTACAGTAACTTAAATAGCTTTTATATTTAGAGCGAGCGAAAGGGAAGTGGTGAAGTGAAGTTTGAAGTTTCGATAGACCCATCTTATAAAGAACCGAAAATTATCATTCTTACAGATAAAATGACAGATGAGATATCTGATATTATGAAACGGCTCTCAGAGGCTCGTATGGATTCATTGGCTGTATTTTCAGAAAGAGGTGTTGAAATAGTCGAATGTAAAGATATCGTCAGAATCTATGCGGAGAAACAGAAGGTATTTCTCCAAACTGTTGCTGGTATCTATACGGTTCGTTCAAGGTTATATGAACTAGAAGCGAAACTAAATAGTCAATTTTTCGTTCGTATTTCAAACTCAGAGATTGTTAACATTAAAATGATTACGAATATGGATATTAGTATAACAGGAACAATTGGCGTTTTATTAGCAGGTAATATCAAAACGTATGCTTCTCGACGCTATGTTTCAAAAATTAAGAAATTGTTCGGAATATGAGGTGAAAACATCGTGAAAAATTTAATAAATCGAGTTTTTGGTGGTTTTGTCATCGGCGTGATTATAGGACAAGTCGTACAAATCCTTATTTCACTCAAATTAGGACATGGAGAATATATATCAGTTGTGGATCACTTTCGCTCTTTCTTTGTTAGTGAGATGACCGCTGTCATTGTACAAATAATGTTAACAGGGATCATTGGAGTCACGTTCGCTACAAGTTCTCTTGTTTTTGAAATAGCGAAGTGGAGTCTATTGAAACAGTACATCGTTCACTTTTGCATAACAGCATTGGTATGGGTACCAATAGTGACACTGCTTTGGATGCCAAAAACATTCACAAGCACAATGATTTTTTTTATTAGTTTTTTAGGTACGTATGTTGTCACGTGGGTTATTCAATACATGATTTCAAAGAATGATATCAAACGAATTAATGCTGCGATTCAATCGAAACAATTAGAAGGGAGAGGTGATGAATAAATGGCCATTGCTATAAAGAATTTAACAAAAAATTATAAAGAGCATACAGCTGTCGATAATCTTTCACTGACGATTGAGAAGGGAGAATTTTTTGCACTTCTAGGACAAAATGCTGCCGGGAAAACAACGACGATTAAAATGCTTAGCTGCTTGCTTACACCTACAAGTGGAGACGCTCTGATGTTAGGGGATAGTATTGTCGAGAACCCAACGGCAGTAAAACAAAAAATAAATATTTCGCCACAGGAAACTGCGGTAGCTCCGAATCTTTCTGTAAAAGAAAATTTAGAATTTATCGCAAGTATATATGGAAGCAAGAAGCAAGACGCTACGCAAAAAGCGGTGGAAATGATGAGGAAGTTTGGACTTTTGGAGCGAGCAGAAAATAAAGCTAAAACATTATCAGGTGGGTTGCAGCGCCGATTAAGCATATCGATGGCACTTATTTCGTCACCTGAAATTATTTTCCTAGATGAGCCAACACTAGGGCTGGATATTCGTGCGAGACATGATTTATGGAAAACACTTCTTGAGTTAAAGGGGAAAATCACAACTATTTTAACGACACATTATCTAGAAGAAGTAGAAGCACTTGCTGATCGTATTGGGATCATGCACGATGGTAAGTTGCGTGCACTTGGAACGATTGATGAGTTAAAAGAGAGTACGGGAGAATCTTACTTAGAGGATATATTCCTTAAGCTAACTGAAGAGGGGGCTTGACTATGAGAACTTTAGCATTTGCTACGCGTAATCGTAAAGAGATTTTACGAGACCCTTTGACACTTGTATTTGGGATTGTACTTCCGATTATTATCATGTGTCTTTTTTCAATCATGCAGAAAAATATGCCATTTGAACTTTATAGCATAGAAAACTTAACACCAGGAGTGATTGTTTTCAGTTTTTCGTTCGCTACGTTATTTTCAGGGATGCTGATTGGAAAGGATAAAAGTAGTTCGTTTTTAATGAGAATTTTCGCTTCCCCTATGACTGCGACAGATTATATTGCTGGGTATACTCTCCCTCTATTACCTGTTGTATTTCTTCAAATTGTTATTTGTTTTATTTCTGCATTTTTCTTAGGTTTATCTATTAGTACGAATGTAATATTTGCTAGTTTTCTGCTTGTTATCATTGCAACGCTTTACATTGGATTTGGTTTACTACTCGGAACGTTCTTCACTGACAAACAGGTCGGTGGGATTTTTGCGATATTCGTAAATCTTACAACGTGGTTAAGTGGAACTTGGTTTAAGTTAGATATAATTGGTGGTACTTTTAAAACAATCGGTTATGCATTACCATTTGCTCATGCAGTTGATGCTACACGATTTGCTTTATCTGGTGAGTACAGAGATATTGTTGTACCATTATTATGGGTAGTTGGCTATACGATAATTATCTTCTTAATTGCTGTTTGGGGCTTTAAGAGAAAAATGAAAAGCTAACTAAATTTCATTCATATTTAATACTATAAACAACTTAACGTTGTAAATCCGTATTATAGGGGCGCTACTCCAGTCAGGGGTTTTGTAGTTAACATCCCCCACTTATCAGTAGTCAAAAATGAATAGAATTCTCGTTTTGGGGGTGATCTAAAACATTAGGTTGATGGGCATGGGGTGGGACCCCATGCCCATCAACCTAAGATTAAGTAAAAGTCCGTTCAACTAGATTTTTTCTGTTTTCTAAAGAGGTGATGCTACCTGAATAATAAAGACAAACCATTATTAAATTCTTGTACATTTTTTATTTGGTTCCAAGATCCTCTGTGAATTAATCACAATAAAATTTTTACTTCACATAGTTCATATTAGATGGTGTAAGGAATTTTTTAACCTGCAGTTTTTGTAGTAATTTCCATCCCATAAATCCAACTAAGAGGCCAACCAAATGACAAATAATACTAGTAGTGTCAAAAGTACCTACTAACATGACAATATACAACAACTCAATGATTAAAGTTAATTTAACAAAGAGCATAAAAGCTGCTTTAGAAGAACGGAACCTATGAAATAGAATAGGAATTAAAAATCCCAATGGAATCAATAAGATAATTGGTTTAACTGCATGAACTATCCAATAACCAGGTATGTTGTTATGAAGAAAAAGCATATAGAAAGGTGTAATATCAATAAAAGTGCGAAGCAACCACATTACATCATGATTTCTTGAAAATTGTTCAATAATCCCAAAAAACCATTCACGCCCAAAGCCATTTCCTAAGTACTGATACCAAATAAAGAACAATATATAAGCAACAAATAAAGACCATACAGAACGCTTTATGAATTTTTCATATGGAAAAATAGATTTTTGAAGCTCCCCTCCAATAGAATTTGGTTCTCCAAAATGTTGTATCGCCATTTGTTTTGCTTGCTCAATAGACATCCCTTTTTTAATATATTCTTCTTTTAAACTAGTGAGATGATCAAGTAATTCTAAAGCCAGCTCGTCTCGGGATGACCTATCTAGATTAGTATTTTCCACAATACATTCTATGTAATTTTCAAAATCTTTCATGCGAAGTCCCCTTTCCTGCAAGCTTGAATAAGTGCAGTGATTTGTCCCCAATAATCCAATTTCTTCTCTAGTTCCTGCTTGCCAGCCACAGTAATCGAGTAAAATTTTCTCTTCATTCCTGTTTCTGATTCTCCCCAGTAAGATTCAATCAACTTCTTTTGTTCCATTCGTTTGAGTGCTGGATATAGTGTACCTTGACTCATATGGTAAACGTCATTGCTTTGTTCTTTAAGTTTTTGAATAATTTCATAACCATAAGTATCATGGTGAGAAATTATAGAGAGCACAAGTATATCAATACTTCCTTTCATCATCTCTTTATCCATTTTTTCACCCCCTGAACAATATCGTAACACGACATATGTCGTAAAACAACATAACAAAATAGAAAATAACATCTTTCAGTATGAAAGATGCTAATAAGCGCTTAATTGCATGAAATTTTCTTTTTACTTGTTTTGGGTATATACACTTATCTTAGCTTGATGGCGATGGGGTCACCATATCAAAAAAAGATAATTGTGCGTTTAGACATATTTTTAAACCACTTCCTGTTCGTTAAGGGACTCGTTATTTTTTTACAGTTTTTTATTATGAAATTCTAAATAACTAATTATAATAGGTGAAAAAAACGATCAATAGTTGGGGTACGGAAAGGATTCGAATTTATATTCTTTCTCAATACATATCATGGATAAATAAAGTAAAATATGGGTTGGGGCTATGTCTCATGTTGTGTTAATCCTAACAATAACTAAGGGTACATAATATGCTTTCATACCTTTGAATAATTTTGTTATAGAAGGGATGGAGATTTAACTGGCTCAAATTGTTGGTATTGATAGATACCTTTGTACTGGGGCTTTAATCTATATGCGTGAGGGCC
Source organism: Bacillus sp. 103mf (assembly GCF_900116295.1). Classification (GTDB taxonomy): domain Bacteria; phylum Bacillota; class Bacilli; order Bacillales; family Bacillaceae_G; genus Bacillus_A; species Bacillus_A bruguierae. Next base: position 32,740 of record NZ_FPAF01000011.1, on the reverse strand, counting down.
TTTCCCTAAGTCTTGTCAGGAAGTAAGGAACAGTAAGCAAACACTTATACAATATGAATAGAGGAGAGGAATGCCATATGAAAATACGTAGTCAAATTACATGTGCAAGTCTGGCCCTTTTAATAGCTGGAAGTTCCCTGTTATATACAACACCAACCTCAATTGTAAAAGCAGAGCCCACTCAAAATGTATCTAGTTCGTTACAAACAAATACTCAACGAGATCATACTTCCGTCAAGCAAGCAATGCGGGATACATTGCAACTTGGATACCCGGGGATACTTGCTAAAACTTCTGAGGGTGGAAAAACGTGGGGGTATGCCGCTGGGATAGCGGATCTGAGAACCAAGAAACCAATGAAAACAGATTTTCGCTTTCGCATTGGGAGTGTGACGAAGACGTTCACCGCAACAGTTGTACTTCAATTAGCTGGAGAGAATCGCCTGAATCTAGACGACTACATCGAAAACTGGTTGCCTGGTGTCATTCAAGGAAATGGATATGATGGTAACAAGATTACTATCCGGCAGATATTGAACCATACAAGTGGTATCGCTGAATACTCAAGGTCAAAAGACGCTGATTTTACGGATACAAAAAAATCGTATACGGCTGAAGAGTTAGTGAAGATGGGGGTTTCTCTGCCTCCAGACTTTGCCCCAGGAGATGGCTGGTCTTATTCAAACACAGGATACGTATTACTGGGCATTCTTATTGAAAAAGTAACCAGAAACAGCTATGCGGAAGAGATTGAAAATCGGATTATTGAACCACTTGAATTGTCGAATACATTCCTACCAGGCAACTCAAGTGTTATTCCAGGCACTAACCATGCCCGTGGATATGTCCAACCAGACGGAGCAAGTGAGCTAAAAGACGTTACTTATTATAACCCAAGTGCAGGTAGCTCTGCTGGAGATATGATTTCTACTGCTGACGACTTAAACAAATTCTTCTCTTACTTGCTCGGTGGCAAATTACTGAAAGAACAGCAACTAAAACAAATGCTTACTACAGTTCCTACAGGAAAAGAAGGAATCGATGGATATGGTCTTGGAATCTATGAAACTAAGCTTCCAAGCGGTGTCTCGATATGGGGACACACAGGTGGCATTCTAGGGTTTACTACTCTTGTTGGAGGTAAACTTGGAGGCAAGCATACGTTGGTCGTCAATTGGAATAGTTTGGGTAGAACTGACAGTCCTAATCCTTTTAAAAATATTTTACTTGCTGAATTTAGCAAGTAGGAAAAAAGGAAAAATTCATCGTAGTTTTCATAGTTAAAAATATACTTTTCTGTTTCAAAAGCCCCAACTTATTTTCAAGAAAAATTTGGGGACACTTCAAAATATTAGCTTGATAGCTATGGGGTGGGACCCCATCGCCATCAAGCTAAGCTTATATAAGTTTAATTTCACATGTGATTTTTCTTTTTTCTAAAGATCCAGTGTAAGTTCTTTAAAGATTTGCATACCAAATAAACCCTATCGGGTTTCAATTTTTTGGATTATGCTACATGATTGTGAGACATAGAAAAGTTGTATACGACACCCAAGATATCAAAGACTGTTTTCTTCTCATACCTATGGGATTTTCGTCCGTTTTTCTGTAAGAGATTGAACAGACGAAAGAGGATCTTTGTTAATTCTTGGGTGCCTTTTTGTAAGGATTGATAAATAGGTTGAAAATAATCTTTTATGATATAAATTGCTTTATACTCACTTAATTCTCGCTTCTTCTTGATGAGGAGTAATTGGCGCATTTGAAACATGGTGGAGGAACAAAGAAGGATACTTATTAACTGTCCGTATAGGTGACATTCTAGTCGTTCTAATTTTACAGAATTACAGTGATGAATACGAAAAAATGATTTCCATGTTTTAAAGATAAGTTCAATTTGCCAGCGTAAGGAGTAAAAATCGTATACTTGTTCCTTTGGGAGATATTCCAAAGGAATATTTGTAATGTAAAAGTTAATTGCACTAAGCCTCTTACTGCGTTCTTTATAGGTAATTTGCTTCTTATGCTCTTTAGAGGCTAAATCCTTTTGTCTACGTTTCATTTGCGTTTCAGTTAATTTATACAGAATTAGTCTTGCAGGAAGCTTTTGATACATTCCAATGTAAATTTCAGGAATTTCATATGTTTCACCTGACTGTAATTGGTCAATGAATTGCTCCATATCTAATTGGGTGTACTCAGAGTGTTTTTTTATTGTTCCATTTTGAAAGTATTCAGGCTCTTTATTCTTCTGATATATACGTGTATTGAGCTTTAATCTCGAAATAAAATAAGCATTACACTTTTCTATAGTATATAGGTCTTTTAAGTCGAAGTATCCTAAATCCCGTATACATACATCGTTCGATTGAAGAGATGTTAAACAAGTAGATCCATACGTTTTATCATTGTGTTTTCCTGAGCCTACATGAACATGTAGAAACTGACCACTTAGTAAATCATACTCTAATTGAATTTTTACACCAGCATTTTGACCACTTCCTCCTGCACCTTGGTATGTAGAAGAGAATTTATCTGGAACTTGAAAGTGGGTAGAATCCAATATACGAATACGCCGAAAATAATTTGTATACAAAATTGGAATCTTGCTAGAAGAACAAAATTGTTGATGAAGTAAATGTGCTAAGAGCTGTTGTAAAAACTGAACAGCTTGAGAATTAAAACGTTGATTGAGTCCTTCTGGACTCATAGAAATACCGGTGTTAGCTTCTAATCGAACTACATAATTGCGTAAGTGAAGTATACGCTACGTTCTGACTTAGCCAAACACAAAGAGCCACTAAATCTTGTGCTCGATATTTACTTTTTCGTTGAACAAATCCTATTTCTCTAGCTAATTTCTCTAAAGCATCAGGTGACATATGTCGTTGTAATTCTTTAGAAAATAATTGTAGTTCATCAGAAATCGATAAATTCATATTAAAAACGCCATCCTTTCGGTATATTTCTACAAAAAGAATAGCGTATTTTTTTGCTTTAAGGAGTTATCTCATTCCTTAATTTAATAAATAGTACCTACCTGACAATAGATGCAACATCCTCAATCGCTTTCTTACCAGCTGGACTGATACCAGCCAATTGAAAGAATCCGTGGTTTACTCCGAGGTACCGACGGCATTGTACTTTTACGCCTGCTTCTAGTAAACGGCGATACAACATCTCACCTTCATCGACAAGAGGATCAAATTCTGCTGTTAAAATGTGAGTTTCTGGAAGACCGGTAAAATCTTCTCGATATAATGGACTAGCTTCTGGATGATTGGAAGGCAGATTAGATAAATAGGCTTCAAAACCACTAAGCAACATATCTCGAGTAATCAAATAATCGTCTCCAAATTCCTTATAACTATTGCTTAAACCGTTCGCGTCCAGCATCGGATAAATAAGAATTTGTCGCTGGGGAAGCCACTTGCCTTCCGTTTTAAGGCGAAGGCAAGTAACTAGAGTAAGATGTCCGCCTGCGCTGTCACCTGCGAGAGTAATATTGTCTGGATTTCCCCCCCAAGCCGAAGCATACTGACGGACAATATATGTAGCTTTAACCGCATCGTCGTGTGCGGCTGGATAAACGTGCTCCGGTGCCAATCGGTAACCGACGGCAATAACGAGGGATTTACTCAAGTTAGCTAACCGACGCATTTGACGATCATGAGTTTCGAAATCGCCGCTGACAAAACAGCCACCGTGATAATAAATCAGAATAGGAAGATTGAGTTGATCCGACGATTTATAAATACGAAGCGGTAAGCCGTCAATTGTTTGATCAATAATATTCCATACAGGCATGGCTTCTCCGGCAAGATCAATTGTATTCAAATATCCTTGTCGGCGTTCATGAAAGCTCTGCTGTCTTGCCGAAGGTCGATCAGCCTCTATGAATTGAGCGACCAAGGTCCGAATGCCAGGTTCCAAATCATTTAAATTTATCATATATGATGCCTCCCACTTTTTAGGTACATCTTCATTATTCTTGAGAGTTTAAAGTATGTCTAGAGAGTAGCCTCTGATCTCTTACATATCTAGAATTTTTCCATACTTTTAGAGAATTCAGTAGATTCCTTATTTAAAAGCGAAAAATCTATGTTGCTACTGTTGTCTATGACAGTTCATTTTTTCGTTTTGGGGATACTTCAAAATATTAGCTTGATGGGTATGGGGTCCTACCCACACTAAATACATAAAGGATAAAAAAATCCCTTGGGTGGTTCTCAAAGGATTTAGATCACAATATTATACTTTTCGTCTTCTGAAACTTGCAAGCTTGCGGAATGAATCATAATTTCACAATTATCTATTCTTCGTTTAATTTCTGTTTTTAATTTTTCTTTTGCAAATTCTAATGAATGTGCTGGAACTGTTGTGAATTGTACAGTTGTTACTCTGTCGCTATACATCACAGAAAAATCAAATTCATATTGATATATCGCTGTGCCATCACTCCTCTTTCCATGGCTTACAATTAAAATATATGCATGTACTCAGTAAAAATCCTCCAATTATTAATTGAGCTAAATCAAAAGATCTTGCTCTTTTTTTATGAAAAAAAACCTTTATAAAAGAACATAGGTTCGTGTACAATAAGCACAAACGTTCTTGTTATTTGGAGAAATTACCTTGTATGATTATTCGCTATTACCTAATCGAATTATTTTTTGTGTAGATCTTCGTAGTTTTTATGCAAGTGTATCATGCATCAAAATGGGATTAGATCCTTTGTATACTAAACTTGCTGTAGTTGGTGATGTAAATAGACAAGGTTCAATTGTCCTTGCTGCGACTCCACCATTAAAGGCATTAGGAATCAAGAAGATGGCTCGACTATATGAACTACCACGTCAAAAAGACATCCTCGTAGTCAATCCGATGATGGGAACTTATATCAAATGTTCAAATTACATAACTGAATTAGCTTTACAATATGTTCCTATTGAGGATTTTCATCAGTATTCAATTGACGAATTTTTTATGGATATTACAGACAGTATTCATTTGTTTGCTAATGATCCGTATGAATTTGCACTAAAATTCAAAAGTGAAATTTATGAACGGACTAGGATTGAATGCACAATAGGAATTGGACCTAACCCTTTAATGAGCAAGGTCGCTCTCGATATAGAAGCAAAGAAGAACAAAGACTGTATTGCATACTGGAAGTACGAAGATGTGCCTATAAAATTGTGGCCAATACGTCCCCTTCATAAGTTTTGGGGAATTTCGCATAAGACAGAATTAAAATTAAACCGAAAAGGAATACATACGATTGGAGATTTAGCTAACTATCCTCTTAAATACTTAAAACAAAGTTTTGGTGTCATTGGTGAAGAGATGCATCTTCATAGCAATGGGATTGATTTTAGTCGTATTTCTGAAAAATATGTACCAACGAAAACTTCTGTTGGTAAGAGTCAAATTTTAATGAGGGATTACTCAATAGAAGAATTTCCAATTGTTCTTTTAGAACATATTGAAGAATTCTGTTATCGATTAAGAAAATTGAACAAACTCGCTCAAACACTTCATTTTTCAGTTGGTTACAGCAAAATTTATGGTAGTGGTATCAAAAAAACTCACACTTTAAGCCGACCAACCAATCTAACAATGGATATTTACCGTATTTGTACATATTTTTCACATGACCTATACACTGGTGAACCAATTAGATCAATAAGTCTTTCTTTAACAAATTTAGTGAATGAGGGAGAAGAACAACTCTCGCTTTTTGATAATGTAATACAACGTGAAAAAGAAATGAAATTAACGAAAGTAATGGATGAAATACGTACAAAGTTTGGGAAAAACAGTATTTTAAGAGGAATTTCTTATACAAACAGCGCTACTACAAGATACAAAAACACATTATTAGGAGGACATAAAGCATGAATAACGCAAATATGCCAAAGGGTAGGAGAATGGTGAAATGGAGTCCGTTTTCTGCATTACCAGAACAGTTTGTTGGTATTAGTAAAATCATTGAGGAAAAAATGAAAGTATCACGGCCAGTATTAACCAAAGATGCTAAAGAGATAATTGAAAATAGGCTATTATGCTCATTACTTTCAGAAGAAGAAATAATAATTACTTATTACGAGGATGGGCATCTACTTACAAGCTATATTACTGTAATTGACATAGATCCTTTGAACAAATCTGTAGTATGTACAGACGCATTTTATAATAAATTTACTTTTAAGTTTATTGACATTGTTGATGTGCAAGGAGTGAAAAATAGTGATTAGAAACCCAATAATGGAACTTTTTTATGGTATAAGCATTAGTGGTTATTCTATGGCCAAGTGATATTTATATAAAAAACAACTTCACTTTAACTGAGTGAAGTTATTCATTTTGTCTTAAATTATAAAATCCGGGAACTGATGGCAGCGTATCCGTTATTAAAAAGAAGCCCCGCAAATGCGGAGCTAAAATAAGGAAAGGCCAAAATGAGTAGTAGTCGAGTACATCTTACTACTGATTCACCAGTTTCGCAAAATGAGGAAATTTGATTTTGTGGTTAACAAAACGACATTTTAACCTCGGCTCATATTAACTTATTTAATTATCCTTACGCTTAACGTACAATTTTCTTTTTTTGATAAGGTGACCCCTTGTAGACAAAGAAACTTTCTAAAATGTAACTAGGTGAATTTAATATCACTACTTCTAAAAATTATGATGTTACGTATAGAATATGTATTATAAACCTTAAAGGAGTGTTGATATTGAAACGTATAGTTGGCGTACTTTCTACAGCATTATTAGCTGGAACTCTAGTGCTAGGTGTATCTAATTCAGAGGCCTCTGCAGCTTCTCTACCAAAATCTGTTGCACCTTATCAAGTAATGATTAAAGGAATGATTGGACCACAAATGTCAATTGATTTTAAAAACAAAGCCGATTTTGAAGACTACTTAAAAGAACATCCTGTTAATCGAAATAACCCGAATAATAGTAGCTTAGTGATAAATAGAACGGCCATACATTCGACTTTTTATAAAGATGCTGATGGTAACGGGGCTACTATAAATATACCTGCAAGTAAAAATCCTGTGAAAATTTTTAATTTCACTGGGGATTCTAATGATTCTATTTCTTCTGTTCGTACACATGCCCATGGAGATTATACAATTATATATGAAGATTTTGATGGGAATGGTCGAGCGATTGGACTAGCGAATACAGGAGCTCTTTATAATTTAAGTAGCTCTATGGGTGATGGGGAAAGAATATGGAATGACGAAGCCTCATCGGCTACCGTAAAATCAAATTAGAAATAAAAAGAGCACAATTATATATTTAGTAAATGGGGTCACCATACATGCCAATCAACTTAAGAGACTAATTGTTCCACAAAATGAAAAAAATGAACTGGATTTTCATGAACAACTATGAAGAGATACAATTTTCGTTTTGGGGATACTCTAAAATATTAGCTTGATGGACATGGGGTACCGCCCACATTTTAACGAAAATATACGCTAAGCAAATTTCGACATAAAATGAGCCGAATTTCCTACTCTAAGGAATATTCGGCTCATTTTCTTTATTTAGTTTGTAATTTGTTTTCTTCATACTCTTTCAGTATCTTATAAAAAGTGTTTTTCTTCAGTTCTAACAGTTTCATAAATTGAATTCCAGTTATTTCTTTGTTTTTCCATTTTGGATATGTTTCTTCTATTATAAGTAATTGCTTTTGGTTTAGTGTTGAAAGGTTAAACTGAGGACGACCTAAATGTTTACCTTGTGATTTAGCTACCGCAATCCCCTCAGCCTGTCTCTGATGAATTTTCTTACGTTCTTGATCTGCAACATATGAAAGCAAAGATAAAAATTGGTCTTCCATTAATCTTCCCATATCACCCATATCACGAAATTTACGACTATCAAACAAAGTTTCGTTTTCTAAAACAACAATATCAGCTTGTAATTCCCTTGTTATGTATTTCCACTCCGAAATTACTTCATCATAGTTACGTCCCATACGATCTAAAGCATCTATGTAAACAATATCACCTGTACTTAATACTTTTCGTAGTAGTTGATACTGAGGACGATCAAAATGTCTGCCACTTGCTTTATCGACAAAAATACGTCGAGCTTCCACCCCCCGTTCCATCATCTTATGTAATTGGCGTTGTTCATTTTGATCTTTTGTACTTACACGTATATATCCATAAATATTCGCCATGTTTGATATTCTCCTTACATTTGTTATCACAATTATACCACTTTTGTCTATAAAGGTGTTAACCGAAAATAAACGTTTATAAAATGATTTTTTCACCTTTACAAACTTGATATTTCAATGTTTCATAGATGCTCTTTAATCGTTTATAAAGGTATACCTTTACAAACAGGTAAGTCTCAAGAAATATTTGTACATAAAAAAGCATAACAGAACACTATTTGTTATAATCAGAATAATTGGAAAGGAATGGTTGTGAGGTAAATATACGACAATTAAATAAGAGTTTAGAAATGAAAATAAAAAAATGTATTGCGCTATTAGGTGAAGAATATATGTCTTTTAATTTCACTATATACTTTTATGAGACCCGAGAAAAACTTCAAAGAGAGCGTGATAATAAGCCTAATTTAAAGAGAGAGCATTATGAACAAATATTAAATGGTGAAATAGAAACGGCGGGCTTAACTATTTGTGAAGAGGGCAAAATTAAAATTTTTTTATTCCTTTTTCAAGACTTAAAAAGGAATCCTACAGAAGTCATTAATTTAATTGGTAATCTGTATCATGAGATTCGTCATGCATGGCAATTTGAAAATAATTTATTCCAAGATGAAAAAATGAAAAAACACAGTGAAGAAATTTTAAGGATTTTTGGCTTTCAGTTGAAAATTGATTATCGTTTAGCAGATGAAATAAGTAATATTATATATTCATAATAAGGGAATATTAGAGAAGTGTCTCTCACGAATTAATACGGACTAAATACCCGCCTAAAAATTACTAAAGTTTAATAAATTATCCTAAATCTTTAGTGAAAGAATTCGAAGAAGATTTAGTTAATCTGATTAGGATTAGCGGCCCTTCATCACATTAGAGTAAGAAATCAGTTTTTAAAGATATTCGCAGGAGGATTTATTATGAAAAAGAAAATTACTTATAGTGTAATTGTTTTAGTAACTTTATCAGTAGGAACGTACATCACTCTAACATATAATAATAAAAAAGTAGAAGAAAAAGTTCAGGAAAAACCTAAAGTTCAAACCATTCAAAAGCAACAAAAAGATAGTTATGTAGTTAGCAATGATGATTTATCTAAAGCAGCTCAGTCTATTGGAGAAATCCAAAACGAGCAAACTATAAATGACATGATGATACATATGTCTTTCCAAAAACTCACATTCAATGGGAATAATCTTCATATTCCTGGTACCCGTAATGTAGGTCGATTTCAAATGACCAAAGAAAACATTCAATACTTAAAAAACAACTTAAATGTTATCAATAATGATGAAAGACCAAAATATGAATCTATTCTGAACAAATGGTACGATGGAAATTTCGAATCTGCAGTTGAAGACTATAGAGAAATTCTTTATTTACGTTTTGGAAAAAAGCAAAGTGCGGAGGGATCTAACCTAGCCCAAAAAACTGATAGCGATGAAAAAGAGTTTATTCTCCATTTCTTTGGTCAAGAAGGATTAGATATTCATAATAAAGAGTGGAAACAGGGAAAGTTGTAGAAATGAAACCAAATTTCACTCCACTAGGAAGTAAAATGTTTTAACTCCGTATTACGGTATTTCCTTTTGGGGTAGCACCACATGCCCATCAAGCTAAGATTTTAAGACACCCCCATAACGAGAATTTTACCTTTTTACAGCTATTTATAAGAATTTGGCTCATTTTTTTCGTTTTGGGGAACAATCAATTTCTTAAGTTGATGGCGATGGGGTCCCACCCCATGCCCATCAACTTAAACTCTCATACCACCCCCAGAACGAAAATTTTTTGCATTTTGCTCGTATTTATTGTTTGGGGATAACTCGTTCCTTTAGCTTGATGGTGATGTGGCAGGATCCCGAGAAGCAAACAAAAGATGTAGCCATGTTATAAGAAATACTGAATCGTAGTACACTCAAAATGACACTTAAATATACTAGAATGAACAAAGAAGAAAAGATAATATCTTGGCTACATTTTTAATCTAACGTTAAATCTTTTAAAAATACGTTATAGGATAGTCACGTTTGTTTTTTGATTTTCAAAAAAAACAGACCAAGATAACATAGAAGAATAAGACTAAAAGTGTACAATGCATTTGTTAATCCGAATAAATCTGATAGGCTGCCGCTTAAGGTTGGACCGCAGAACATGCCAATAGAGTATGCTGTGTTATAGATAGCAAAGAGTGTACCGTATGCACGAATTCCATTTTTGTCTGCGAGGTATGTCAGTTCTGGCAGGGCGGGTGCTAGTAAGAAACTGAAGCTAATTCCTAGCACAGCAAGAACAAATATTTCAGTGATCATATTAGGAACGAGTGTTACGAATGGAAAACATAGAGCAGCAATAATAAGTCCAATAATCATTGTTTGATTTCTGCCAAGCTTATTTGACAGTGTCCCAATTACTGGAGCAGTAAACCCATAGGCGAGAGTAGGAACAGCAAATAAAAGTCCAATTGTTCCTGAACTTACGTGTAAAACATTATGTAAATATAAAGGAAGAGTCGGTTCTAAAGCGCTAGGCAAGGCAGCTCCAATTATAATAATTCCGATAATCATAAATAAAGAGTGCATCTTTAAGATGGAACGATAAGAAACGCGTTGCTCTGTATCTTGTTTCGGTTCATCATGAAGCAATGTGATTCGTAATATCCCATCAATAAGTGCGATTGCTGCTGCGAATATAAATGGTAAGTGATAGCCGCCCCATTGGTAAAGAAAGCCGCCGATAGTTGGTCCTAAAAGCATCCCAATTGCTTGGCCGGATAGAGCGATCCCCATTGCTTTCCCGCGTTCTTGCAGAGGGAATACATCTGCAAGAAGGGCTAACCCAGCTGTCCATGTTGCAGCTGCAGATATACCTTGTAGCATTCGTGCTACAATCAATAACCAAAAACTGTTCGCAAATCCAAATAATATAGTTGCAGCTGCTAATCCAAATAAACCTAGAATCATAGGGAGTCTTCTTCCTACTTTATCAGAGAGCACTCCTAAAATTGGGGTTGCGAGAAGTAACGTAATGGCATAGCTGCCGAATAAAAAGCCAATCTCAGCTTGCGTGGCCCCAAGTGTTTTTGCGTAGCTTGGAATGATCGGCACGATCATTCCATAAATAAGCATGTCAGTAAAGACAGCTACTGCTACAACCCATAAAGCAGCTTTTTGCAGTCGAGACATTTTTACTTGAGATTCCATCATTTTTCCTCCTTTCTGGTCTTTTCTTCTAATATAGATAACTTCTTTTCTAGCTTTTCGATAAAACGAAGCTGCATCTCACATTGTTCATAAATATTTTCAAAGATAAGAGTTACATGCTCAGGAACGTCAATCATTTTCTCTTTAATCGATTGTCCTGCTTTCATATTTTCGAACATGTTTATAATTTCTTTTTTTTGTTCTCGCAAAGCAACTGTAATTTTCTCGATAGAAACTGCATCAGCTGTGAAAAAAGTTAGTGCTGTATATAGATGAGTTGGAAAAATTACCGAAGATTGCTGAAAAGATTCAATCATTAACCTGTGAAATTCTTCTTTTCCAGCTGGTGTGATACTATATATTGCTTTGGAACGATTTCCTGTTTTTTCAACAGTATCTAGTTCTACTAACCCTTCTTTGTCCATTTTTTTTAAAGCGTGGTAAATAGAAGCAGGGAAAACACCTGCCCATGTATCAGTTTGCGCAGATTGCATGGCTTGCTGTAATTCGTAGCCAGACATAGGGCCATACTGCATTAATAAACCAAGTACCATTAATCTTGTCATCATTATCCCTCCGTTAAGATAGAAAACATTTAATACTAAACGTTTAGTATTAATGTAAGCTTATTGAATAATTTCTGTTTTGTCAAGATTTGGTACGTAATTTATCATATCTGGCGAGAAGACCGCCACCTCAAGCACGAAACGGTAGGTGGGGGTAGTTCAATGTTTAACTTAAGTGCACTACTAGTGAAGCGGTGCAACCTGATACAAATAATAATCAGAAGAAATGATTGACAATAATTATTTTTCTGATTATTATTAATGCAATTAAAAAATTGAAAATATTAGCAGCGATGAAGAGAAGAGTAATTAAGAAATGTTATGTGACAGAGAACTCCGGTAGCTGAGAAGGGGGGATAGCGTTCTTAATGAAAAAAGACTTGGAGCTTCGTATGGAACTAAGATGATTAGGGGTAATGCGACGGGTTCTCCCGTTATAGAGATAGGGTATACGCAATTTGCCGTACCCGAAGAGGTTGATATGGTGACATATCAATAAACTGAGGTGGTACCACGATGAGCATAACTCTCGTCCTCAAGATTTATAATCTTGGGGGTGGGAGTTTTTTTATTTGGGAAAAAGGCAAAAAAGAATTGAAATGATTTTATGAAGAGGTGATGGTATGCACTGGGCATATAAAATAGCAAATGAATTAATTAATACGTATCCAAATAAAGATACTTTTGTGTGCGCGTCAGGAATTAGTCCTTCGGGATCAGTTCATATAGGGAACTTTCGAGAGATTGTAACAACACATTTTGTAATAAAAGCGCTACAAGACTTAGGGAAGAAAACACGTTTTATTTTCTCTTGGGACGATTATGATCGTTTTAGAAAAGTTCCTAAAAATGTTGATCCATCTTTTGAAAAATATATTGGTTTGCCGTATTCAGATATTCCGGATCCTTTTGGGTGTCATACGTCGTATGCAGAACACTTTGAAAAAGAATTTGAAAAGTCTCTAGCAGCCTTTGGGATTGAAGTGGAGTTTCTATATCAGAGTAAGGAATATAGAACTGGTAGATATAACAAGCACATTCTTCATGCATTACAACAAAGAAAAGAAATATATGATATAGTCATGAAATTTAAGACGAGTGATATTTCAGAAGAAGAGAAAAATGCTTTCTACCCAATTGCACTATATTGTGAGAATTGTGGAAAAGATCATACAGAAATAAAAAAGTTTGATGAAGAAAATAAAACGATTGAATATGTTTGTAGTTGTGGAAACCATTCAATATTATCAGTGATGAGTGCAAATAATATGAAACTGAATTGGAAAATAGATTGGCCAATGAGATGGATGGTTGAAGATGTCATTTTCGAACCTGGAGGAAGAGATCACTCATCAGAAACAGGGAGTTATAACGTATCAAAAGAAATCGCCAGGAGGATTTTTAACTATGAAGCTCCTAGTTATGTAGCTTATGAATTTATAGGAATAAAAGGCGATCATAAAAAAATGTCTAGCTCAGCTGGAAATATTATAACGCCAAACGAACTACTAAATATATATTTGCCTGAAATTATCCTCTTTATGTTTTCGAAGTATAAACCAAATGCATCTTTTAACATTGGTCTAGATGAAGATGTGATTAGAAATTATTCTGAATATGAAAGGTTTCAAGAGAATTACCGAAATGGAACGTTACAAGATAAAGATATATGTTCTTCACTTGAATTATCAAAAGTTAATGGTGAAAATGAAGTGTTTCCGAAATTTAACCAAGTAGCAGGTGTCTTACCATTAGTAAACTTTCATGTGCAGGCATTACAAAGTGTGCTTAGTAAAACAGATGAGGAATATACCGTAACAGATATTAAGAAAATAAGCGATCGGGTAGAATATTGGATTAAAAATTGGAATCCACAAAAAATGATTCGTATAAATGATAAGAAAGATATCGAATACTATGAAACATTAGATGAGATTCAGAAAAAGTGGTTAAAAGAATTTTGTGACATACTTCGTAATAGTCAGCAGATAGATCAATTAATGGAGAAAATATATGCAATTTGTCATGATGAGGATAAGAAAATCATGAGAGCCAATCAAAAATTATTATTTCATATGGTATATATGCTTGTTTTGAATAGTTCAGTTGGTCCGCGATTGCCGCTATTCATTCAGGCAGTAGGGATTGAGCGAATGGTTTCTTTGTTAGATTTTTAATAAAAATAGCATGTGAATAGATAAGGTTGTATCCATAAACAATATTTTTTATTTTATAATGTTTGTTAAAAATTATTTCTTATTTTTTTGAAAGAAATTTTATAAATTGAAGATACCTTTCAAAATGATAGTTCCTCCTACCTTGAGATACGGAGGAACTGTTATTTTTATGTAAATTATACTTTACATAAAGGAATATATATATTACATTTTAAGTGGAGGGTGTTATATGAAAAATCATGTAAAGGTTGCTCGCGTAAAAGTTGATTTGACACAACAACAGCTTGCTGATGCGGTCGGTATTACAAGACAAACGGTTAGCCTGATTGAAAAAGGGAAATATAATCCGTCATTAAAGTTATGTTTACAAATTTGCTATGCCGTAAATGCAACATTAGATGAAATATTTTGGGTGGATCAGGAGGATTTTGAATGAAAAAAATTACAGATGAAAGACTCGTTTTAAGAAATTTACAAAATATTAAAATCGCTTATATTGTCCAAACAATGGGGGTTTTATGTATTCTTGGCTACGATTTTATTCAAGGGGGAATGGAGAGGATGCGTGAGAATCCTCTTTGGATGGTATTTATGTTAACCACTGTTGTAGCTGGTTATTTATCGATGAGTATCGGTGTAGAACATGAAAAAGAAATAAAAGACCCTAAGAAATCATTTATTATTGGCATGGTCGTATTAACTGTTATTGTGGCAGTTTTTGCTTATCTTACTTCAATTACACTCAACTTTGGCTGGGGAGATGGTTTATTAATAGGAGCTATTATATTTATCTGTGGTTTTATACCAATTGTTTATGCGTATAAATTAAGAGTGAAGCAAGTACAGGAGTTAGAAGATGAGTAGAAGGTAGTGATATAATTGTTGTCATTTTTTAAAGAAAAAAAGCTAGTTTGTTATATTTGTTCTAAGGAAATTATTGAAGGAGAAGAATTTGTTGCTCGGTTGAATCTACCAACTAAATCGTTAATGCCAGTTGGGGTGTTAGATAAAGTATTAGTAAAACATGCGAAAGAAATTTTGTGTAAACAATGTTATCAACAAAGTAAAAATTAAGGAAGCATTTGAAGATAGCGTATTCTAAAATGTCAGATGCTTTAATAAGGAATCCATTTTGAACCTTTTTTCAAAATGGATTCCTTTTATTTACAGTAAATGCACGTTCAATTAATATTTGACTTTATTTCAAACCAGTATCAACCTTCCATCTATTCCACGCTACAATGTATCGTGGTAAATCCTCTGGATGATGTCGAATGGAAGTAGCGATGCGACAATATAAACCTAGTAATATTTCCTCATATAAATCTATTTCATTTTGAGGCTGCCAATTGTTTAGAAGAGAAACAGCTGGTTGGATAACATGCAATTCTAAATTGTTTGGCGTTGAACAAAATGCATATACAAGGTCGTAAATGGGAGGCCCTGCAATTGGAGTAGGATCAATAACACCAACTAATTGTTCATCGCTAAAAAGGAAATTATGAAAACCAAAGTCCCCGTGTATTAGATAAGGTGTATCATTCTTATTTCTTTTCAGCCGATTCGTTACGATGTTCCGAATGAGTTAATGATCTTCAGTATTTAAGTGGGATTGAATGGTTTCGTAAGCTTCGGTAATGCGAGTATGTAGAAATAATCCCCATGTTGATTCTGGCGCATCTACCCATCCCCATTTGTTTTCATCACACATTGGATGATAAGAGTTTATTATATGTGATGAAAGGAAAGTTAGTACAGTACGTTTATTACTTTTGCGATTATTCGTTGAACCGGTCATATATTTATAAACTATGTAGTTGTCATTAGGATCCATATACATGAGTTGCGGAAATAAATGCTGGTCTCGGTAGCGATTCAAAAACAGTGATTCAGCTTGTAAGACATTAGGCTTGTTCATTTTCACTACATATAAGGGAGTATCGTCATATGTAATAACGCCAACTGTACTGCTGCTTCCGCCATTTAGGCTTTTATAGTAGCCGAAAGGTTCAATAATTCCTTTATTTTCAAGGTCTTTTAGTATGTCTTCAGTGATAGAGTGCTGCATAATTTTTACCTCCTTAAAATATTTGAAGTTAACTTTAAAAAATGATTATTCTGTATTTTTGGTCATTTATATCTTTTCATAAAATGCTTCTTATGACAATGCTTTGCTAGTTTTGATGATAGTCAGTGTCCCAAATGGAATGACTATGGTTTGTTAATGAGCAATAAAAGAAGGATTCTATATTCCATTCATAGAACAAATAGTATGGCCAAAAGAGAAAATCAATATAAGAAACAGAAGTTAACATAATATAATTATGTTAATGTGGAAACTGATAAGTATTTTGATAAGGAGAATTACAATTGAAATATATTGAATTTGGAATCGGAAATAAGTGGCTTGTTAGGACAGAAATAGAATATGATGACGGAACTGAGACGGAGCAGCGTGGTATTGTGAAGCCAATTCATTTTGAATCGGCATATATGAGATGTTGGGTAAGGGAAACTTGTTTCATTATAGATACAAAAGAAGGTTTTAAGAAAATAAAAAAGAACCGTAATGAATTCAAATTTATTTTTGGGATTGTAAGTAGGAGATAAGTAGAGAGCGAGAGATTTTATTAAAAATAATTTGCTTCACATTCCAAATGAGGAAGAATCAATGTTGTTGTTGGGGAAAATAGTAAAAAATAAATTAAAATGAGAAAACTATCTATGAGGGGAGTACTACATAAAACAGAATTTGATTTGTTAGTATGTGAGGGTTTAAGAATGGAAATATGCTTCCGTTATGACTGATTATGGATTTTACTTATATTTAAAAACAAAGGAAGACAAAAAACAATTTAGCAATAAACTGGTTAGCAGGTCCTAGGGGTTTCTAGATTTGAATAGTATTTGGCTCTGTTTGAGTAGAAATAAATCAAGTTCCATAAACGACCGTTTATGGAACTTGAAAATTTACTATCTTGGGTACGAAAAAATTATTCTACCTTTGAAATGAACTGGATTAAGTTAACTATTTGAAAGATGAATATATTCTTCTATATCCTTAATAATTTGATTAATAGATTGCTGCCAAAATTTTGGATTAGAAAGATCAATATTAAAGTAATGGTATACTAATTCTTCAACTGGCCTTTTTCCAGTTTCACTTAAGAACCTTTTATATTTCGAATTAAATTCACTACCATCCTGTTTTGCAATGGCTAACAGACCTAAACTTAATAGATAGCCAAAAGTATAAGGATAATTATAAAAAGGAATGTTAGGTTCATAAAAATGCCCATATTTTATCCAAACAAAAGGTTGATACTGTTCTAAGCTATCACCATAGGCTCTTTTCTGAGATTCGATTGATAACTCCTCTATTTGAATGGAACTTAATGGACCATCTTTACTTTCTTCATAGAAAAGTTGTTCAAATATAAATGATCCTCGAACTGCCATTAAATAATTTAAGCTACTTTGTATTTTATAGTTAAGCAAAGATTGTTTAACTTCCAAATCACTCGTAACGGTAATTAAATGATCCACAAAAATTAATTCAAATAAAATAGATGAACACTCTGCGATACTCATTGGAAAATGTTCTTCTAAAAAAGAAAGAGAGGGAGCATCTTTTAACTGTTTAAAATGCCATGCATGTCCTATTTCATGTGCTAGTATCCTTGCACTTTCTATAGTTCCGTTATATCGTAAAGAAATTCTAGATTCTCCCTCACTTAGAAAGGGCGCACAAAAACCTCCAGGAGGTTTATTCGTTCTTGGTTCTGCATCTACCCAACCATCTGTTATTACATGAAGTGCAAAGTGAGCAATTTCATCATCAATAATTTTAAATGAATTGAATATTTCTTCTACAGCTTTTGAAAAAGACATTTTTCTTTGTTTATTTTGTTGAGAAGTCATTAATTGATGCCATGTTAACTTTTCCACATTATTCTTTTTAAAGTCTAGAAAACGAGTTAAATTTTTAAAATTCTTATCTATTGTCTCCCACATTGTAAAGAGTGATTTTTGAGAAATTCCATTCAAATGAAGAGAATCTGATAATATATCGTCTTTTTGTAGGGCGCAGTTTTGAGACAACCGTAATCGTGCAAAGTTATTAAAAACGGCACCAAAAAGATCCTTTTCCTTATCCAATTTACTTGTTAGAAGCTCAAACGCTTTCATTCTTTTGATAGGGTCATCATGATTCATAGCTAAATCATTCACTTCACTAAAAGAAACTACTTTTTTATTATCATCAGAAATAAATTCAATCTCTAATTTATTTTTAAGCTGAGTGTACATATCTTTCCAATGATTTAATTCATTTCTTGTAAAATTTATAATTTGTTCTTCAATACCAGTATAAATGTTAGTAGATAAATCAGAAATAAAGGGTTGCATAAAAGGAAGGCTATACCATTCCTTTTGGGTTTCAGCAGGAAGTTTGCTTATATATTTTTGCCAATCTGACAATAAAGAATGAGCTTCATCTTTGAGGGAAGTTATTTTG
Organism: Bacillus sp. 103mf; assembly: GCF_900116295.1. GTDB lineage: Bacteria > Bacillota > Bacilli > Bacillales > Bacillaceae_G > Bacillus_A > Bacillus_A bruguierae. The sequence continues at coordinate 14,075 of NZ_FPAF01000011.1, read as the reverse complement.
TTATGCAATGAAGTAGGAATAGAATGATCTTTTGATTCAGAAGTAAGACAGTAACAATAGTATTCTGCTTTTTCAAGCCTGCTGCGGACATCGGAGAAGCTCTGCAGCATTTTTTTATCAATAAAACTTTCACTGTTAAATTTTGAATAAGTCTCTTCTTTTAAATAATGAATTAAAATTTTAATTTCGTTTAATTCATTAGATAAAGTTTGATCACATTCATTTGGATATAATCTTTGTAAGTCCCAGCGTGTAGGATTATGAGGAATTTGATTCATAAATACAACCTCCAATAGTATTATCGTATTAGTTCTTCAAATTAAGAACTAAATTACAAGTTCAATATTATCAGAAAAATATAAAAATGAAAATAAATTTAGAATGATTATTCTTGTTCGAATGTTGCATATTTTGATATTCTATAATTAATATCCTAATAGGAGAGGGAGGTAAGTAATGTCATATCGTGTAGCAGTGGATGATTCAATAGTTTATGAATTACTTTTAAGTTTTTTATTATATAAAAGAAGGAAAAATCTAAAATATTTGTATAAAGGTACTAGTTGGATTGAAAAAGTTAACGCTAAACTAACTGACCAATATAAAAGTAAACTTGAACAATTTGAAGATGTATCGTTTGGGGATGTGCTATGCTTAATAATTGAAGGGTGTCCTCAAAAAGGTGATATTCATTCATTTTTAAATTGGTTCCAGAAAGTATCAATAACCACATTGTATGAATTACTAGCACCACACTTAAAAAAAGAAGATTCTCACCTTTTACTTAATCTAGAAAATCAAAAAAAAAATTATTTTTATTTCCTGTCGGAGTGGTATAACCAGTACTTTAAATTTGAGAATACAGAGAAAGAAATAATTAATGAGGCTTCAAAATTTAGTGAAAAAGCCGAAACATATTCACCAGAAGAGTTGGTAGAAGAGTTTGCGACTGGCCTTAAAATAGAAATTCCAACAATTAAGCATGTTGTTCTAATTCCTTCTCTTCACTTTTGTCCGCTCCATACTTTTAGTATTTTTAAAGAAAAAATGTTTGTGTGGTATCCTGTAAGTTTTGAAGAACCAAGAGAAAAAATATTTAACATTTCAAAAGCCCTTGCAGATCAAAAACGTTTAGATATACTTCAGCTCCTTTCAAGAAATAAATATAAATTTACGGATATATTAAATTATATAGGCGGAGCTAAAGGAAACCTCCATCATCACCTGATGATATTGCGATCAGCAAACCTTATACGTGTACATCTATCTAGTAATAATCAATTTTATCTCAGTACACGTACAGAATTTGTTTCTGAACTAAAGGAGAAAATGATAGATTTTATTCAATATGCTGATGTATAGTATTGTCTGTGAAACCAAGTGCTAAATATGTAGATTTGAAATAAAGTTTAATTAAAAAATAACCTCTTCGGATGTGATATCCGTAAGAGGTTATTTTTTTCTGAAAAACAGGTGTATTTCATGCATTAAGTTAAAAGTAAGGAGAATATAACTTGTAATAGTATTAGAGGGGAAATAAAGTACTCCTAAATAAGATAAGTACAGAAAATTCCAGAGTGAGAAGAGGATAAACAGACACTTAATAGGGAATTGTAAACCAGGATTAAGGTGAGATAAAAGAATAGAGCATATTCTTAATAATTAATCCAAAAGTAATGATTAACATGAAAAATAGTATTAGGAGAGATAAAAGAAGATGGAAAAACAACGAAAAAAAACATTCAGCTTGTTACTCATTCTGGTAATGACCTTTGGTTTTTTTACTCTATCTAATTCAAACGTTTCGAATGCGGCACAAATTATTTCGGTTACAGATACCATTGCTAATAATAGCGGAATCTTAACGAGGGAAAGGGTTCAGGATATAAAAGCCTCTCCTGCTCCAGGAACAGTGAAACCCGGGACGGAAGTGACATTATCAACTGAGGCTCCTAATACCACCATCTATTATACAACTGATGGCAGTACTCCAACGGAATCAAGTACAAAATATACCGGTCCAATAACTATAAAAGAGGCAGTACAAATTAAAGCCATCGCTGTAAAAACGGGCCTAGAGAATAGTGAGATAGCTTCTTTTCATTACACCATTAAAAAGAATGTTATCAGCATTCATGACATTCAGGGGGAGGGGCATTACTCTCCGTATCAGGGGCAAAATGTAACAAATATTGTTGGGATCGTAAACTTTGTAGCAAATAACAATAACTTCTATATGCAGGAATTAACGCCTGATAAAAATGATAAAACAGCTGAAGGTATATTAGTTTATAAAATGCCTCATGGAGTAAAAGTTGGAGATGTCGTAAAAGTCAGCGGCCAAGTTAAGGAATGGGTATTAGAGGGCTACGAGGATAAACTTAAAACCGACCTGCCTGTAACAGAAATTAATGCAAGCTCCATTCAAGTTACCGCAAGCAATCAGAAGCTCCCAGCACCGGTTGTTATCGGTAAAGACCGTATCCCGCCTGCAGAGGTAATCGATAATGACAGCTTTTCTGTTTTTGATCCTGAGGAAGATGGAATTGACTTCTATGAGAGCTTAGAGGGGATGCTTGTCCAAATAGAAAATGCAAAAATTGTTGCGCCACAGAATTCCGGTGAAATTGTTGTTATTCCGGGAACAATGAATACAAATACAAAGGCGGGGGGTCTGCGTATATCTGAAAATGACTTTAACCCCGAAAGAATCTTCATCGATATTAATGACAAAAGCTTTATAACTAAAATGGGCGATCGCTTTGAAGGGTCGATAAAAGGGGTTATTAGCTATAGCTACAGTAACTTTAAAGTACTGAGTAAAAGAGAAGAATTACCAAAGCTTGTACAAGGTTCAAATGAACGCGAAACAACGACTATCACTCCTAATCGAAAAAAATTAACCATTGCTTCTTATAATATAGAAAATTTTTCAACTCAAACGGATGATACAAAAGTCACAAGACTAGCAGAAGCAATTGTAAAGAACATGAAACAACCGGACATTATCGGACTGATGGAAGTACAGGATAATGATGGACCAACAGACAGCGGCACGACTGATGCAAACAAGAGTGCAGCAGTATTGATTACTAAAATTAAGTCTCTAGGTGGACCTAGTTACACTTATACTGATATTGCACCAGAAGACAAAGCGGATGGTGGTGAGCCTGGAGGAAATATTCGTGTAGGATTTATGTATAATCCGGATCGTGTATCACTTATAAAAGGCACAAAAGGAACAGCGACACAAGCAGTCCACTTTCAAAACAATAAGCTGACTCTAAATCCTGGCCGCATCGACCCAATCAATCCAGCCTTCTGTTCAAGTCGAAAACCATTAGCAGCACAGTTCAAATTTAATGAGAAAGACGTTATTGTAGTTGCTAACCATTTTAACTCAAAGCTTGGAGACTATCCGTTATTTGGAAAAATACAGCCTCCGGTATTTCATAGTGAAGAGCAGCGAATAAAAATGGCTAATGTCGTCAATAGCTTTGTGAAGGATATTCATTCAAAGAAGGAAGATGCCAATATTGTTTTATTAGGGGATTTTAATGATTTTGAGTTCTCCGAGCCTTTAAAAGCATTAAAAGGAAATGTATTAACCAATATGATTGAGAAGATTCCAGCAGAAGAGCGTTATACCAAGAACTATCAGGGAAATGCACAGGTGCTTGATCATATTCTTGTATCAAATAATATGGCGGCGAATACGCAGGTGGACATTGTCCATATTAATTCAGGATTTATGGAAAAGCATGGCCGTGCAAGCGACCACGACCCTGTTTTAGTCCAAACTCTTGTAAAATAAGTAGAATGATTCCTGTTTAAAAAGTGATGTTTATTTTGGTTAGATAAAGTAAAAAAGCTTATAGACAAGGCCCTATTGGCTCTATATCTATAAGCTTTTTTTCCTTCTGGCAGGATGCAAAGACTTGATATGGTTGATTTGAATAGGCTACACTGGATTGGACAGTTATTAAGTTCTAGAAAAACAAATCATTAGAGAACGTTATGGGCAAACGTGAGCATCGAGCATTTACAGATGAGTTCAAACGGCAGATGGTTCAGCTTTATGTGAATGGCAAATCACGTACAGATATTGTAAGAGAGTACGAAGAAAGAAAGCTAATTGGAAACGTGAGTTTGAGGCGATAGCAGCAGAATGGAGGATATTATGATAAAAATCGATAGAGATGGTGAAGCCTATTGGAGTGAAACCGTTGATTTAGGTGTTTTAGGTAAGTTCAATAGCATTTTTATAAATTTAGATGGATGCGATATAACAGGGGCGACGGATGATATGTCCCAAGAAGAGAAGATAGACAAAGTTACAAAATATTATGGTAATAGATTCAAGGAGTTAGAAGTAAATGCGGGTTTTATAAATGAGCAATTTCTAATGTGGATTATAACGCACTTATGTGATATAGAATATCCATTTTGGGAATTTTGTGATGAAGATGAAGGCAGTGAAGATTATCCAGATTATATAGTGAAAGAAGAAATAAAAAAGTTCGAAGATGAAAATGGACAATTGAAACATGATCCGTATAGTCCAAGTCCGATTTATAAAGAAATTCAGGAATATAACGCATATAATAATGAAGATAATTTATCAAGCTATGAAATTATAGCGAAATATTTACCAGTTCTTGATTTTAAAAAACTTGTAGATACAATTAGAGCTGATAGCATAGATACATATGAAGATAACATTAACTTTCAAGTGAGTAGCGAGGTTTGTGGTGGTATGTTACTTTGTGCTACTTACGGAACAATATATGCCAATAATGAGCTAGAAGTTACGCATAATTGTTAATCCTAAATAGACTGGTGACAATAAAAATGGTGATTATATAGCAAAACAATTTAACATGTAGCGAGAAGTAAATCTCGATGTTAAAAGTAAAAGATTTACTCTGTATGGTCGAAATGCTACCGGATTAGCCCCCATCATTTGGACACAGACAATCTTATTCGTCCTTTTTCATACGTTTACACAGGTATTAATATATTTGCTAAAGAAATTTGTGACACATGTGGTGGAATATGGAGGGAAAAAAACTTGTATAAGTTAATCAAAGGAGGGTATATTTTGCGGATATGGTTGTAGAAGACGAACATTATTATAATAACAGTTATGTTGTTGTTAACGACATAATAGAGTTTGAAAGAGTCTATATGATTGATGAAGATAAATTTAATAATAAAACGTATGAAGCTTTAGGGAAGGTGTATGAAATATTGCCATCTTATATGGGAAATCAAACCACTTCTCCCTGCTGGTTTGGTGATGAGGAAAAAGGAGATACATACTTTATATCAGTTTCATTTGAAATGTCAGGACTACAGTTTTGGGGGGAATTGCCTATTTCAGATTTTTTACAATGGGAAAATAAATTCAATGAATTAATAAAGAACTTCCCATTTAAATATCAATAAAAGAAAGCTTCTTATCAAGCTAATGAGTGCTTTAGTACAACAAAATACAAGTTCTTTGTTGTGGTAAATAGCTCATTTGTAGTACAAAAAAGGATAGATTGAACAGATTTTTATATTGTTCATCTATCCATCTTTTTTATGCTTTATAATGAGTGACATTAAATAAAAATGTATTGATGAATATGATTCTAACTATTCTCTTGATTTTTAATAAAACTAGATTCTTTGTGTTTTTTCTTTATCCTATGCAGAGTTAATTACAAAAACTTACTGGTAAATGATGTATGACTATGACTTAGTTATACACGTATCTGAAAAATATCAATTTCTTTGATTTCAAGTACCTTCATTTCATCTCTTATTGTTCGCTAAGACTCAACTTTAATGGATTTGGTACTCTGGGTCCCTTAGTGTATATATTCTCATGAAATATGATTTTGTGTTTTTCTTTTTTCATCAACTGTTCTTCCTAACATACAAGGGATACAATAACATACATTATTTATATCTACGCTTTTCTTTTCGCTCGAATCAATGTGCCCTCGCTAATTCCTGTTATCTCCTCAACTTGCTTATAAGAGTGATTTTCTAATAGGGGTACCGTCCCATGCCCATCAACTTAAGATAAATTTGTATCCGTATAATGCTCTTCAATACTCTCTAAATTCACACACCATCCAATCCATTAATATGGTTGGAAACCCAGTTTATCAGTCAGGTATAGATTCAAAAAGTGCTCTTCGATTCTCCGGTGGTCGATATCGCTCAGCGATATTAAAGCGATGAAAGGTCATGACGCATTATATCAGGAGAGTGGAGAATCGGCAATTTCGTGGTAAATAAATTTTTGTTCGAATGTTATTCAGGTCAATCGGATTCCTTCAAATGCGCTCATCACTAAATGATGCACATAGGAATCATCCAACTTTTCGCCAGTTACGAGCAAACGATAGAAAATCGGCCCGTAAATGAGATCGATGCTTAATTCAATATCGAGAGTTTCTTTCAATTCTCCTCTCTGAATTCCCTTCTCCAGAAGATGCTTAGCTTGGAGTCGACGGGGCTGAAAATATCGGGTACGATATTCCTTCGCCAATTTTGAATCAAACTGCCCTTCGCCTATTAACTCTGTAATAATGGTCCCTTCCCGACTTGTCAAAAAACTGGCTAAACTCGTGGCGTGAATTAGAATATCATTCAATGCCGAGCCCGTATCAGGCACAGGTAATTTGGCAGCGGCAACAGAAAGAAAACCATCCATTACCACGGCTGCCTTGTTAGGCCACCATTTATAAATCGTGGCCTTGCTAACCTTAGCACGATCTGCAATTTTATCGACCGTGACCGCTTTAAAGCCCTTTTCCAGCAATAACTCATAGGATGCGGAAAGGATAGACTTATGCGTTTCGACATTACGCGGCCGACCTCTTTTACTTTGCACATTAATCATTCCTTCCAAAAATATAAACTATACGTTTAGTATACTTAATTTGAATAAAAAATAAAATAACCCATTTACAAAACTGAACGTTTAGTATATTATTTGTTTTAATTAATGAACTAAACGTTTAGTATTTAATTGTTAAGAAATCTTGCAATGTTAACTGATGCAACTAAGCCTAAGACTCCACAAGAACTTATTACTAAAAATACATGGAAAAGGAGAAGAAAGAGATGGCACAATTGAAAGTCTTGAAAGAAGAGTGGGATGCAGTTCAGACTCAATTTAGTACAATGGCCACTGATGCCGCTGCAACATTTGTCAAGATAATTCAAGAACTTCGGGATAATGGTATAGGAGGAGTTAACTATGTCTAATTTAAAAAATCAAACAATTGATAAAGATATTTCAGCAGGGTTAACCATACTTCTCGCAACTGCATGTGGTATCATTGTAGCTAATCTTTACTATGCACAGCCCTTGGTTGGGTTAATTAGCTCTGCAATTGGGCTTTCTACTAGTAGTGCTGGGTTGATTGTAACGCTAACCCAGATTGGATATGTTGTCGGTTTACTATTTCTTGTACCTTTAGGAGATATTGTTGAAAACCGAAAGCTGGTAGTTATATCGTTACTTCTAAGTGCAGTCGCCCTGACTGCCATAGTATTTGTGAAACACGGAATACTGTTCTTAGTGACTTCATTCTTCATCGGGTTGGGATCGGTCGCAGCACAAGTGCTCGTACCTTTTGCATCATACCTTGCGTCAGAAGCTACACGTGGCCGCGTTGTTGGCAATGTCATGAGTGGTCTGTTACTTGGTATCATGCTTTCTCGTCCGATATCAAGCCTAGTAGCTGACATCTGGGGATGGAATGCAATATTTGCCTTGTCTGCGGCAGTAATTGTTCCCTTAGCGATCATATTATTAAAAGTACTTCCTACTAGGAGGCCAATGGCAAACACAAATTATACCGCTTTACTCGGTTCAATGTGGCAATTACTGCGAACTACCCCGATCTTACGCCGTCGCGCGATTTATCATGCGTGTGTATTCGGGACTTTCAGCTTATTCTGGACTACTGTTCCGTTATTATTGTCTAGCCCTACTTTTCATTTTTCTCAGAAAGCTATAGCACTATATGCACTTGTCGGGATTGCGGGTGCGATAGCTGCGCCAGTAGGAGGACGTCTAGCTGATCGTGGATGGACTCGAATTGCCACTGGGATAGCTCTCGCTGTTGTCATCGCTTCTTTATTACTACCACTCATGATTCGGAGTAATTCGCCCGTCGGAATAGCTGTTCTAGTAGTTGCAGCTATTCTATTGGACATGGGAGTGTCCGCAAACCTTGTGCTTAGTCAACGTTTGATTTTTTCTTTGGAGCCAGAAATTCGTAGTCGATTAAACGGGTTATTCATGGCTATTTTCTTTTTGGGTGGTGCTATTGGATCCTCTATCGGAGGATGGGCATACGCCTCAGGTGGATGGAGTGTAGCATTATGGATGGGAATCGCTTTTCCGGTCATAGCACTGCTTTATTTTGCTACAGAAAAATAGTTCTTTAATCAAACTTTAGAGATTAATTGCAATTGTTTTGAGGTTTTGCACCAGAACCAGATTTTTGGTCTCTATCGCTGTAAGGGTACAAAACTCACCAGGTAAAATGTTTCTGAATTCTATGTAGGATATGATAAAAAAAGAGCTTGTGTCAGAAAACAAACTCTCTTTAAAAGAAATAACGCAATTGAGATGTCTATATATTACCAATTGATTTATCCCGCATTAACGGGCAGTAATACTCCCACCTCAAAATTCGGCGAAAGCAAAGAAGTTAGGTGGGAGATAAACTGCCCGTAAAAGCCCGATTGGTTCAACTAATAATCAGTGGGGGATGAAGAAAACCCCCACTGATTAAAGTTTCACTTTATTACGCCTCCGTACGTCTCATGTTGAGAAATAAATTATAAGTGGTTTGATAGAACTAAACTGAATTATTGACATAATATTTTGATAATCATATAATAAATCTTGAATTCGAGATATTTTGTAAAGGATTGGTAATTGTGGGTTTGATTAATAATGAGAATTTATCTTTAAAGTTATTTGTTATATTATCACGAGCAGCACAGTCAATCACAAAGCGTATTGAAGAAGATATAAAAAGTTATGGACTTAATCCAACTGAATTTGCAGTTCTTGAGTTACTATACAATAAAGGCGATCAGCCTATACAAAAAATTGGAGACAAAATATTACTTGCAAGTAGCAGTATCACGTATGTAGTTGATAAGTTGGAAAAGAAGAGGTTATTAATACGAAAACCATGTCCTAAAGACCGCCGTGTCACGTATGCGTCAATTACTCCAGAAGGTATTGAATTGATGGATACTATTTTCCCTAAGCATAAACAGGCGATTCGACAAATATTTGGTGGTTTGGACTCTGGTGAGAAAAAAGTGATGATCGAACAGTTGAAAAAATTAGGCTATTATGCGCAAGAACTATAAATTTTTGAACATATATCTCGAATTAGTAATATCCTACTTAAATATAAATTAAAGAAAAGTAAATAAACAGGAGGGGGGAAACCAATAAATGTAGTACATTTATTGGTTTCCAAAATGAAGAAATCATGGGATTACAATTAGTATAAGAAAGAAAGATAGTTGTTATGCCAACGCATACATAGTGTTCTTTTAAGTGTGAATCTTTCATAAAGCGGAAGGTGGGTATTAAGAATGGAACTACGTCATTTAGAGTATTTTATTCAAGTTTGTAATAATGGTAGTTTTACTAAAGCTGCGGAAGTTCTAGGTATTTCACAGCCGACTTTAAGTCAACAAATACGTGTGTTAGAAGGTGAAATTGATACACCTTTATTTCATCGAGTTGGAAGGGGTATCAAAATTACAGAAGCAGGTAAGTTACTATTGGATAAAGGTAAATTTATCATGCAGCTATTTGATGAGGTTCATAATGAGATCTTTGAATTAAAGGGTGTGAAAAGAGGCGTGATTACTATAGGAGGGTTATTAGAGGACCTCACCTATTTAACACCTTATATTATGCAATTTCAACAACATTATCCCAACATCTTAGTAAAAATCATAGAATCAGAAGTTACTGTAAATCAAATCGTTGAAAATAATATTGATATAGGGATCACACGTAGTTTTCAAACTCCAGACACATTAACAAGCACTTTTTTGTATAGCGAAGAGCTCGTCCTTGTGATTCCAAAAAATCATCCTTTGAATAAAAAATCATTTGTTTCTTTTCGAGAATTAGTAGGGCTGAGTAGAATAATGACTTCAAGCAGTTGTCGTGAATCAATTAAGATATATTGTGAAAATTTAGGGTTATCTTTATCTGTAGCAAATATAGAAACAAAATCTTCTATTTCTCTATTGAGTCTTGTATGCAATGGACATGGGGTTGCCATAATACCACTCTCACTGGTTGATTTTGTTAATAATGATTCCTTGAGCATAGTTCGTATTGTTGATCCAACACCAAGTCAAGATATTAATCTTATTCACTTTGATGATAAATTTTTAAGTTTTGCAGCACGTATCTTTATGCAGAAGTTAAATGATCTTGAAAAAGTATCAGTATAATAGAAACAATAATGATTCTAGTGTAAAAATTTCAGGAAAATTGAAAATAATCTATAAGTCTTGGGATGAGGCCTATATTAAAGTCAAAGGGCAGTGGATTTATATGTGTGGTGTAGTCGATTCAAAAGGGAATACCATTGACTTTTTATTTAAGGAAAAATGGAAAAATCAAATCAGCCAAGTATCTTTTCATATGCACCTGTTCCTCATTCTATTAAGAGCTGAGCCCTTCCAATGTTAAGGTTCAAGTCTTTTGACACGGCTACATCTATTATTTTGAGATTAGCAGTCATGCATATGATCAAAAAAGAACAGATTAATTTACGAGATCAGTCTGTTCAAAATCAGAAAGCATTCATCCATTAATTGTTGGGGTTTCAGCATAAAGTACAATCCCTTTTAGGGGGGCGGGGTCGCTAAAACATATATTAAAGTAAAAGGTCAATGGATGTACCTGTATCGTGCTGTTGATTCGAGAGGAAACACAATCGATTTTTTCCTAAGCAAAATAAGAGACCAGAAGGCTGCAAAGCGCTTTTTCAAGAAAGCTTTACGGTCTTTTCATGTTTCAAAGCCTCGTGTTATAACAGTCGATAAGAATCCAGCTTATCCTATAGCAATTGAACAGCTAAAAAAAGAAAAAGCATACCTGATGGTATGCAACTTAGACAACAAAAGTACTTGAATAACATAGTAGAGCAAGATCATCGTTTTATTAAGAAACGTGTTCGTTCTATGTTAAGGTCCAAGTCTTTTGGCACAGCTACATCCATTCTTGCAGGAGTGGAAGCTATGCATATGATTAAAAAAGAACAGATGGATTTACGGCATCAGTCTGTTCAAAACTAGAAAAAATTCATCCATCGATTGTTTGGGCTTACAGCATAAAATAGAATTCAGCTAGAAATATATAAACTATATTCTCTTTTATTTTATCTTTGCACCAGAACCATTTATGTAGTTGTTAATTTAGCATAGATGATAAAAAATAGGGGTTAATTGTCCTATTATCACAATATTTGGTACTACTACAATCAAATTAATAACAAAAAAGACTGCTAAAATCCCTAAAAACAAGCATAAATGATAAATTTTCAAACGGTGTTGTTCAAACCTGTATTGATGAAAAACAATTGTAGTTGACAGGAAATAGAGCAATACAGAACCAAAAACAAAATATAGGATAAAAGAATAATAGACCTCATGTAAAAATAATAGTCTAATGGATGCTGCAACCATACTCAAAGACATTAAAATAAACAGATGACCGTAAATAATAATTTGACCGGAAGTTTGTCTAGACTTGTCGAGTTTCTTCTCCATGTTATCGAAATATTGCCACCACATCGAAATAATGAGGATAAATGAAATGATCGCAAAGCTTATTGAATCCCAATTTCCTTGTTTGGGTTGAATGACCACAAGAGTGCTTATAAGAGCTTCCCCAAAGAGAATAATGGAAAATAGACCAAATCTCTCTAACAAGTGGGCTGTATTTGTCGGAACCTTTTCTAAACACTTTCTTCCAAGCAGTGGGACAATAATATCGATAAGAATTCCCAAATACAACGCAGCATATCGAATCCAAGAATCAAAAAAGACGGATAATAATGAAATAACGACTCCAATCCAAAAATATCTTCCTAAAAAGAGTGCTGCTTTTTTTCGAGCTCCCTCTTCTATACGCTGGACAACAAGATATTGGATTGCAGTCACGGCCCTTAAGCCAATATAGCCAATTAAAAAAGAAAGATAATAAGGATCAAAATCAGCTGATAAGCTTGATGTCATTATTAGGACAAAAAACATTTGCAGGATCAAAAAGATTCGTTGATGAAATAAATCCTTTCCAAACCGGTTAACAAAGATGGTTTGCCCTACCCAAGCCCACCAGATCGGAATAAAAATTAAGACAAACTTTACTAAATACTCTGCATGGATATGACCATCTTCAACATGAAGTAAAACATGAGTCGCCGCCACCCCCGCCACAAATAACAAATCATAAAAGAGTTCTAACCACGTCACTTTCTTTTCTTCCATTTCTGCACTCCCTCCTTATAGTTAATAGTACACTAGAAATATATGGTGATTGGAAGAGGGAATAATATAGCAAATAGGTAAGTCTTTTTTATTAAATATTACTCCAATTTTAATAAAACAAGAGAAAACAGATCCTTCAGGTTTCTTATTTGCATCCCTTGGTATAAAATAGGCGATTAAGATAGTGGATATAAAAAGGACAGACTTTGCAAGGAGAGAAGTCTGTCAAAAAACAAATCAAGTTAATCAATCAACTCTTCGGTCTTACCGCATAGTAATAGATTCCGTTAGGGATACACTGCTATTTCGGATCTACATATTATTTGCACCAAAACCCATATTACCATTATGATCTTAATACCATTGCTATTTGGGTCCGTCCTCGGCCCCAAACCCTTATTGTAGAAAGAAAACCACCGGCATTAGACCGGTGGTTCTGACTTAGAAAGCAAAGCAAGTACAACCAATACCCCATTTAGTTCCATCTTTTCTTATTACGGTATGAGTATGTTGATGGAGAGGGTTACTGCAACTATGTAACTTGTGATCATGAGCATCGTGAGAAAGTATATTGTGGGCTAGGTTGGCACCACCATAACCATAAACTCCCGTCGGTGCCCAGTCAGGTGATGCTGGCGGCAATTCAGGTGATAAATTTTTAAATTCATCATTTCCATAAACAACCTGCCCGCCCATAATGGTGAGTAATGATTCAAGGTCCTTGATTTCTTCTTCTGACACAGTAAAGTAGTCAGCAGACAATACAGCAATATCAGCAAACTGACCTACTGCAAGGGTTCCCTTTTTACCTTCATCACCAGAGAACCACGCACTTCCTTTGGAATATAGTTCTAGGGCTACTTTTCTGTCAAGTCTATTCTTTTCATCGTATATCGAAAGACCACCAATGGTTTTTCCGGCAACCATCCAGTAAAGAGCAACCCAAGGGTTATAGCTGGAAACCCTGGTTGCATCACTACCGGCGCCAACAGGTATACCCAGGTCTAGCATACGATAAATCGGAGGAGTACGTTTTGCAGCTTCCTTTCCGTATAAATCAACAAAGTATTCACCTTGGAAAGCCATGCGGTCTTGGATGGCAATACCGCCATTTAAAGCCTTAACACGTTCCATACTACGATCTGAGATTGTTTCTGCATGGTCAAACCACCAGCGTAGACCATTAAAAGGAATTTCTCTGTTGACTTCCTCAAAAACATTTAAGAAACGTGTTATTGATTCGTCATAAGTTGCATGTAAACGGAATGGCCAACGGTTTTCCACCAATAGAGAAATTACTTTCTTTAAGTCAGCTTCCATCACCGTAGCTAGTTCGGGCCGCGGCATTTGAAATTTTTCAAAATCGGCTGCCGAGAATACTAACATTTCTCCGGCACCATTCATTTTATACTTATCATTTCCTTGACCCGGAGAAACAATTTTTGCCCATGAAGCAAAGTCTTCATATTCATGATTTGGATTTTGCGTAAATAGATTATACGCAATACGCAAAGTTAATTGAT
>NZ_FPAF01000012.1 GCF_900116295.1 Bacillus sp. 103mf | reverse complement strand
GTAATGTCATAACCTTTTACTTCTGTTTGATATCCGTCTACTGGTTGTTCTTTCACTTCATACTTGTATGCTACTCCATTTGCGTCGTATGCTTGGAGATTTTCGAACGTGTACTTCCAATTTGTTGTCGCTGTTACTTCTTTCGTATCTACTACTTTACCGTTTTGTAGTAGGTCTACTTTAATTGTGCTTGGACGATCTTTCGCATTGTTGTCATTCCAAGTTTTTGTTCCTGTAACGGATGTAGTTTTTACTTTATTCGAAATCGGCAACTTAATTCCGTTTACATCACCTGATTTAACTTCAAAATCTACTTTTGCCTGAGGATCAAAATCAATATAGTTTGGAGCTGAAACTTCTTGCACATAATATTTTCCTGGTTGTAAATTAGTGATTTCAATCATACCTTGTCCATCTGTTGTATATACATCTCCAACTTGTTCACCCGACTCTTTATACAACTTAAACGAAACGTTTGGTATTACTTTTTCTTCATTTCCTTCAATATGTTTAACAATTCTTAGCGTTCCTTTTGGAACCTTGTTACCTTCTGCACCACCGCCAGCTGTCATATTTTCGACTTGGTAACTACCCGAATCAGAAACTGGGTCTTTGTATAGAATTTGGTAATCAATTTTATAGTCATTCTTAAAATATTCCTGCTTCTTTCCGCTTTCCGCTATAGTAGTTGTATAACCAATCGTAAATGCGGTAGCATGTGCTTTATCCTTATAAATCACAACTTTAAATGAGTTATCACTATTAAACGTAATAGTTCCATAACGTTTAGTTACAAATTCTTGAAGTGATAAGGATGAACGGCCTGTGTAATTATCAATAGTTATATAGAAACTATCTTTATTAAGTGTTTGACCTTCTTGTAAGCTATCAGTCACAACAATATCACGACTTAAATATTCTTTGTTTAAGTTTATATTCAAGAACCAACGCACTTCATTGTCCTTACCTGAGAGCATATCACCAGTTTTATAAAAAAACGGTTTCTCTCCAGGATCTGTACCACCACCACCGTTTGGACCGGTAATTATTACAGTTTGCTTATCTAAATTTGTACCAAAATTGGTTTCAACCTCTTTCTTTTGATCCTTTCCTACATTAGTAGCTTGCACTTTAAAGTTTAGATACCCTTTAATATTTTGATAGTTATTCACTTTATCATTAAATGTACATACCACAGTACCTGCAGTAACTGTACAAGTACCATAATCATCTAAATTAAACGTTGTATCTAATCCTTTTAATTCTGGAGGCAATGTTAATGTTAGTGTGTCTCCAGGTTTCAGCCTAACTCCATTTTTTTCACTGAAGTTTATAGTTACTTTAGTCACTTCTCCGCTCTGTAGATCTGTTTTACCTATCTTAAAACTATCCACAAGTCCTGCTGTATTTAACTCTTGTGCATTTGCTATTATAGGCATCAAACTCTGACCTATAGTAAATATAAAAATCATTATAATTGAGAAAATCGAAGTGATTCTTTTTAAATACATGCCCTATGCTAACCTCCTTATTAATTACAATATAGAAAAATTTTGGAATAAACAGACTGTAGCAAAGCCTCTATTATTCAATGTCATTGCGCTATTTTACTTACATATTTTCAATAGCCATTATCATCTTTTTCTCTTTCTTCACTCCTCCCATTGCTTAGAAACTTGAAATTTAACTTTTATATAAATTCATCTGATTTTTTCCAATACATCTAAACGGTGAAATTTCTGATCTGTACGATTTAACAAGGACAAATAAGCGAATGAACGAACAATAGAACAAATTCAAAGTAAGGAAAAGGAAATTTTAAAAGCCTTCATGACAATCATTCGTCTTATTATGCAAGGGTATTATGTCGTAGAGATTGCAAAACTTCTTCACATTCATCACAAAATGATTGCTAGGTACGTAAAAAAATTTAGCGTGGGCAATATGATTAGCTATTTCACAACAAATATGCATCTAGTCAACTTCCATACTTATTCCCCTGAAGATGAACAAGCACTGTAGCGTATGACACAAGCCGAAAAAAATCGTAGCTTTAAAACGTGCTAGTATACTAAAGAATGTCATTGAAGATACGTTTTCTGTGACCATGAATCGAGGTGAAATCAGTCATTTGTTAAAACGTCTTATGTTTAGATACACAACCGACCTACACACTGAAACAAACTGACAAGAAAAACAAGAAGTATTTCAACCTCAGCGTTATAATAAGTATTATTTGTCTATGTGGATGAAAGTCATATTCTCCAAATCTGAATATAGTAGAACAAATTTTGGGGTAATAAAAAAAGAGTGTAATTGCCAACCGAGTGCATACGCATCGTACAGAAATACGAAAGTCGGTCTTTTCATTTTTGGAGTATATAAATGAGTGTCGAGAAAATGTGCTTCGCCTAATTGGTTCCATGTCTATGTCGAGGAATTAAACTAAACTTATATATACGTTTCATCTACTTGATAAGAATCGTTAGTTTTTCTAAAAAGACAATAAATCCAAATGTTAAAATATTGACATATCTATATAATTGATGATAATATCGAATCTGAGAGATTTATATCCTTTCATTACTCTTATCAAATCACAAAAAATTAAATTGTACCGCATGTACTGTATAAATTCATTTTGATTTTTCAACACATAAGTCGCTGCTATGCAGAACAAAGCATGACCTGGACCCTGCGTTTTCTCGCTTTGTTTTCACCCTTGCATGTGGCAGAAAAAGGCCTTGATTGCCTCTATGCATGGCCAGATGCTCTCGCCTACCTAAAAAAGAGGGTTTTTATGTCGTTTTTTAATTTGTATTTATATATTTTAGACATGTAACCCCTAGTTTCTTGACTAGGTTGGAAGTTTTCAAGATTACTTACTAATAGTTTAGACTCTTGGTTAGATGAAGTGTTATTTTAAATATTTGGCGTAGCTGTAACAACATCATTTGCAACAATTAGACAATTTTCTAATCATATCCCCTCCCGAAAAAAGAAATCATTCCCACAACCTATTATTCTAAAACAATTACAAAAAAGCAATAATCAAGCACTATTTCCCATTTTTCCTTATCAATATAACACATTTTTGACAAATATATTTAGAATAGAAAACTGAAATCGATTTCTTAAAGATGGCTTTTTTATCGTTTTTCTGCTTAAGCTTTCCAAAGTTCTTATTTCTTTAATATCTGATCAGCCTATAGACTGATCAGATATTTTTATATCAACTTGTAATCACTTCTAAGTAAAAGGGGTATTTCCCCTTTTATCCCGCATTAACGAGCAGTAAGACCTCGATTGGGCGGGATAACCATCAGTGGGAGATAAAAAAGCTCTCCACTGATGGAAGTTTCACTTTATTCATTACATCTTCTCTGGTGCAGATACTCCAACTAATGCTAATGCATTTTGAAGTGTAATACGTACTGCACGCATTAAATCGTAACGAGCTTTACTTAATTCTAAATTATCTTGGTTTAATACTTTCTCTGCATTATAGAAGCTATGAAGTGCTGCTGCTAAATCAAATGCATAGCTTGTAATGCGGTGCGGCAGACGTTTTTGTGCTGCTTCTGCAACTGCTGCTGGGAATTCGCCTAGTTTCTTTAATAAGTCTACTTCTTTCTCAGAAGCAACAAGCTTATAATTCACATCGCCGCCTGCAGCTAAGCCGAGTTCTTCACCTTGACGAAGAATACTGCATACGCGTGCATGTGCGTATTGTGCATAATATACAGGGTTTTCATTTGATTTTGATACCGCTAAGTCCATATCAAAGTCTAAATGAGAGTCACCGCTGCGCATTGCAAAGAAGTAACGCATTGCGTCCACGCCTACCTCTTCCATAAGCTCACGAAGTGTAACAGCTTTACCTGTACGTTTACTCATTTTTACTTTTTCACCATTTTGATATAATTGTACCATTTGGATGATTTCTACTTCTAATGTATCTTTATCATATCCAAGCGCTTGAATTGCTGCTTTCATACGAGGAATGTAACCGTGGTGGTCAGCACCCCAAATGTTAATTAATTTATCAAAACCACGCCCTAATTTATCACGGTGATACGCAATATCTGGCGTTAAGTATGTGTAAGAACCATCATTTTTAATTAATACACGGTCTTTATCGTCGCCGTAAGTTGTAGAGCGGAACCATGTTGCGCCCTCTTCTTCAAACACTTCCCCGCGCTCTTTTAATACTGCAAGAGCTTCATCGATTTTACCGTTTTTGTATAATGATGTTTCAGAATACCAAACGTCAAAGTTAACGCGGAAGCTTGCTAAGTCCTTTTGAAGCTTTTCTAATTCATATTTTAAACCGTACTGACGATAGAATTCATAGCTTTCTTCTGCATCTGCATGCACGTAATGATCGCCGAATTCTTCTGCAAGTCGCTTACCAATACCAATAATATCAGCACCATGGTAACCATCTTCTGGCATTTCTTTTTCTAAACCTAACGCTTGCATGTAACGTGCTTCAACAGAAAGCGCTAAGTTATGAATTTGGTTACCCGCATCGTTAATGTAATACTCACGAGATACATCGTAACCTGCTTTTGCTAATACGTTACATAACGTATCACCAACTGCTGCGCCGCGTGCATGTCCTAAGTGAAGGTCACCTGTTGGGTTTGCAGATACGAACTCAACTTGTACTTTTTCACCTTTACCTGCGTTTGTTTCACCATAAGCTTCACCAGCTGTGATAATTGTTGGAATTAAATCTGTTAAATAGCTGTTATCCATGTAAAAGTTAATAAAACCAGGGCCAGCAATTTCGATCTTTTCAATAGAAGCTTTTGCTTTATCAAAGTTTGCAATTAATTCTTCTGCAATCATACGAGGTGCTTTTTTGGCTACACGTGCCAGTTGCATCGCCATGTTTGTCGAGAAATCACCGTGTGTTTTATCTTTTGGTGTTTCTAATACAACGTTTGTAATTTGTTCTTCTGTCGCTAATTCTGCTTTTACTACAGCAGCTTTAACTTCCTCTTTAATGAGTTCTTTTACTTGTTCTAAAGAGTTCATTATTTTGCCTCCTTAAGATTAATGGTAATTGTATATCGGCCTGCTTCTTGTTCACTTAGAAGCAATGCATACGTTAGAAAGAGTTGTCCCTTTTTCTTTTCTTCCGACCATTTAAAAAGGACGTTATCCGTTTTCGTTTGCAACGCAAACGTTCCAAGTTCACTCGTATACGTTCCTGTTGTCCACTCACCTTTTTTATGAGTTTGGCGCATCGAAACAGCACCCGAACGCATAATAAGAACTTGATCATCTTGGATTTTAATAATTGTCTTCACTTCGCCTTGTTCGTTCGGCTCTTGAAACGTTACATATGTACTTTGACCTTTTACATAGTATAGACCATTTGCATCAAAAGCAATAGTTTCCTTTCGAACTCCCTCACGAACTTCCGTTACAAATTGAACTTGTACTGGTAAGCCTGCAAGTTGCTTCTCCACGTCCTGCACACCTTTCAAAATGTTATAGATATTACATAAAACTTATAATAAATCACTTTTCCTATCATATCAAAAAAGTGCAGTTTCTGTCTGCTGAAATATTAGGAAACCTAACAAAAGCTGTATTTCAAAAAACAATTTATAACCATTATCCTTGTAAAACATTAAACCCCAAGTTCATTATAAACTTGGAGTTTTTATTATTTCTTCAGCTTTTCTAGCACTTTCACTGGTACTTCATTCTCCCGCGCTTCTGCCCAACCTTTTGCTTGGCTACCTTTTGCATAGATTTTCAAATATTCTCCACGTCGCAGTTCACGATTTATCATTTTTTTCACAACTTGCTTATTCCCTTCTCTATCATAAGCAGTAAAGGCATACAAATACTGATCCCCTTTTTTCTCACCTTGATTTATGACAGCATAACATTCCTTTACTTCCTTACTTGAAAAAAAGTTATCTACAAAGGCTTGCACACCTTCTGTTTTTGATTGTAAATAAAAGGCTCCTGCCCCGCATAAAATAACAAATACCGTTACAACTTTTAACATCATACGCATAAAGCTTTTCACCTCTTACATAATACTTCCTTATATTATCTTCAGTATAAAATGTACAAAAGATAGTCTCTATCGATTTTTCTTACACTTTCCTTACATCATTGTAAGGAAAGTTAACTATATAAATCGAAATTTTAAAAACGACATAAAACCATTCTTTTTCGGTAGGCAAGAGCATCTAGCCATGCATAGAAGCAGTCAGGTCCTTTTTCTGCCACATGCGAAGTTTAAACAAAGGGAGAAAGCAAGTGCAGGATCCTTTTTTTCTGCATAGCAGCAATCTATATGTCGAAAAATCAAAATGGATTTATATAAAAACAACACAAAAAAAGGCTATTTCGAATTCATTCGAAATAGCCTTTTTAGAAAGCTTACTTTTCATCTAATTTTAGTAACTAGAATACTCGGTAGCTTCGCTTTTATTTTTATCTAGCTGCGCCTCCTAGGCCCTCGCGTCTAAGAACCTTAGCCCCCAGGCCTAAACAGTCGGCTTCACTTTATTTTTGCACCCATCCAAGTAACATTTCGCGCACAAATTTACTTGCTGCGACCGGTGTTTGATCACTGTGATCATATACAGGAGCTACTTCTACTAAGTCTGCTCCAACTACGTTTATATTTGAATTTGCAATTGCAACAATGGAATCTAATAGTTCTTTTGATGTGATACCGCCAGCTTCTAACGTTCCTGTGCCAGGAGCATGAGCTGGGTCTAATACGTCAATGTCAATTGTGACATAGACTGGGCGTCCTGCAAGTGTTGGCAATACTTTCTTTAATGGTTCTAATACATCAAATTTGTATAAGTTCATACCAACTTCTTTTGCCCATTCGAATTCTTCTTTCATACCAGAACGAATACCGAAAGAATATACGTTTTCTGGGCCAATTAAATCACACACTTTACGAATTGGTGTAGAGTGAGATAAAGGCTCACCTTCATAAGACTCACGTAAATCTGTATGAGCATCCATGTGGATGATTGCTAAATCTGGATATTTTTTGGCCATCGCCTTAAAAATTGGCCAAGACACTAAGTGCTCACCGCCAAGACCTAGCGGAAACTTACCAGCATCTAATAGTTTTGTTACATATTCTTCGATCATGTCTAAGCTACGCTGTGCATTACCGAAAGGAAGCGGAATATCACCAGCATCAAAATATTTAACTTCCTCTAGTTCACGATCTAAATATGGACTATATTCTTCTAGTCCAATTGATACTTCACGAATACGTGCTGGGCCGAAACGAGAACCTGGACGATAACTTACTGTCCAATCCATTGGCATCCCGTAAATAACTGCCTCAGCATCTTCAAAACTTGGATGACTTTTAATAAATACTTTACCTGAATAAGCTTCATCAAAACGCATATTCTTTTCCTCCTATCTGGAACTTAAGGTATCCCAACCTTTCATTTTGTCTCAAATTTGGAGCCATTTGCTCCTCTTTATCGATTTACCACGTTCTTCTTACTGTCTAGCTTCAGTGGCTAGAATGCTCGGTGGCTTCGCGCCTTCCTCTGAGGCAAAAAACGCCTCTCTCTCAGGAGCTCCATCCCCCTCTCATTCTGAGCAAGCCACTTCCGCTTTTCTTACTTAATTAAATCGCCAACGAACTTCGGTAATGCAAATGCTGCTTTGTGAAGCTCTTTTGTATAATATTTCGTTTCGATTTCGTGGAAACGCTCTTCACTTACTTCTAATGGATCATGCTTCTTAGATCCAATTGTGAATGTCCAAAGTCCGCTTGGGTATGTTGGAATGTTTGCTGTGTATAAACGTGTAATTGGGAAAATTTCTTTTACGTCTTTAAACACGTTTGAAATTAATTCTGGTGTGAACCAAGGATTGTCCGTTTGCGCTACGAAAATACCATCTTCTTTTAACGCTTTAGAGATTCCAGCATAGAATCCTTTTGTAAATAAGTTTACAGCTGGACCTACTGGCTCTGTAGAATCAACCATAATTACGTCATACTCATTTTCACTTTCAGCAATGTGCATAAAGCCATCGCCTACTTTTACATCTACGCGCGGGTTTTCTAATTCACCAGCAATTTCTGGTAAGTACTTTTTAGAGTACTCGATTACTTTTCCATCGATTTCAACAAGTGTCGCTTTTTTCACGCTTGGGTGTTTTAATACTTCACGAATAACACCGCCATCACCGCCGCCAACAACTAGAACGTTTTCAGGGTTTGGATGTGTAAATAATGGTACGTGCGCTACCATTTCGTGATATACGAACTCATCCTTTTGTGTTGTCATAACCATGCCATCTAAAATAAGCATGTTACCGAATTCTTCCGTTTCAACCATATCAAGCTTTTGAAATTCTGTTTGCTCCGTATGTAAAGTGCGGTTAATACGCGCTGTAATTCCAAAATGCTTTGTTTGTTTTTCCGTGAACCATAGTTCCATTGTGCGATCACGCCTTTCATTGCAATTTATAATGTGGACACCATTAATGTCCCCTAACAAAAATAAAACAAAACATATAAAATGTATAGTTAAAAATTATAAAAATACCGTAAATATATTTGAAACAAGTTGTTTTTGTTCGTATATTTAGTTAATTATGTATAAAACAGTAAGAAAACCCTTTCCTAGGAAAGGGTTTTGCTTTCATTTTCACGAACTGGTATGCAAATCATCACACATCCAACTAGCGCCACAATTCCTCCTACTAAAAACGGACTTTGCGGTGAAATCACGTGACCGAGAATTCCAGATAAAATTGGTGCAATTGCTCCGCCTAACCAACGAACAAAGTTATATACACCAGATGTAATGGATCTTTCATAAGGAGAAATATCCATTACGTAACTTGTAAATAATGCATTATTAAGACCAGACGCTAATCCTGATAAAATTATCAGTGCAATTTGTAACCACATTACTTGTACGAAGAATAATAAAATTAAAAAGCCAGCAAATACAAGTAAGCTAAAACGTAGTAACATTTTTGGTTCGTATTTTCCTTCTAATTGGTGTGCAAGCACAGCAGAACCATACGCTAATGCAAGACCCCAGCCGCAAAAGACAAACCCAAGCTGAATAGCAGATAAATGTAAAATAAGCGGTGAATACGCTAAAACAACAAAGAAAGCATAGTAATATAACATCCCGGAAATGGCACCTTGTATGAAAGGTTTATATTTCACTAAGTTAAGTAATTCTTTCAATCCAGCTGATTGACGTTTCACTTTGCGCTCTGGTTCTTTTACAAAAAAGAAAACGAGAATAAATGCTAAACCAATTAAAACACTTGTCGCAAAAAACGGATAACGCCAAGAGTGTCCACCTAATAAACCACCTAACAACGGACCTCCCGCCATACCTAAACCAATCGCAGCCTCATACAATCCAACTGCTTCATGTACTTCTTTGCTCAGCGCAATTAATAATGTCATCGCTGTTGCAAAAAACATTGCATTCCCTAAACCCCAGCCAGCACGAAAAATGGATAACTGCGCAATTGTTTGTGATAACCCGCAAATACACGCAAATACTGTTACAATTGCAAGACCAATTGTCATCATACGCTTATCACCAAACCTTGCTGCAAGAAGGCCAGCAGGCAGCATCATAATAGCCATCGTTAAAATATAAGCTGTAAATAGCATTTCTACTTGCCAATGCGTTGCCCCAATCTTCTCTGCAATGATTGGCAAAATTGGATCGACTACTCCAATGCCCGAAAAGGCAAGAAACGTAGCGACTACTGTAATAAGTCTTCCAAGTCGTTGTTTACTCTCCATATGAATCATTCTCCTTTTTCTAAAAACTTCGTTGCTCTTTCCAAGCTATGTTCTAATTCTTCTTTCACACGCTTCATTTGTAACATTTTCTTATCTAGCGTCTCGATTTGATTGGCAAGCATGTTTGCGATTTCTTGAATAACTTCCCGGTCACGCGGATTATCGCTATTTTTTCTTTGCTCCATCCGTTCTTTAAGTGATAAGAAATACTGCATTTCTTGAAGCGTAATCCCTAATACTTCTTTCGCTTCTACAATTTTTTTAATTTGCTCCACATCTTCGTCCGTATATAAGCGAATATTTCCTTCGCTGCGCTCTGGTGGATGAATTAAACCAATTTCCTCATAATAACGAAGAGTCCGCTTTGTTAAACCCGTTTGTTTTGTAACTTCCTCAATTTTATACACGTCCATTCCCCCTTAATATTATTACATTTTACGTTAACGTTAACTTTTATGCAACTATTACACCTTTGTAAATTTTTCCTACAAAGGTTGTCTTTTGAATTACTCAGTTTCATAATTGAGTTAAAACAAATAAGAAGGAGAGCTCATTACATATGAAACAACCACTTATTTTTGCGCATCGCGGTGTGAGAAGTACACATCCCGAAAATACAATGATTGCTTTTCAAGAAGCAGAGCGCGTTGGTGCGCATGGCATTGAGCTTGATGTACATGTATCAAAAGATGGCGAACTTGTTGTGATTCACGATGAAACTGTGAACCGAACAACAAATGGAACAGGGCTTGTCTGTGAACAAACCGCCGAGCAATTACAAGCACTCGATGCCGGTAGGGATTCTTCCTTTCATGAGGCGAAAATTCCAACGCTCCGCGAAGTGCTTATTTGGCTTTCTACAACAACACTGCAATTAAATATTGAATTAAAAACAGATGTCATTCGTTATCCTGGCATAGAAGAGAAAGTCGTAGATCTTGTTCGTGAATTCCATCTTACTAATCGAATTGTATTTTCTTCGTTTAATCATGAATCGGTTGCTCTCCTTGCAGCTTTAGCACCAGAAATTCCCCGTGCGATTTTATACGATGAACCGCTTGCGGATCCAATTGCTGAAGCAAAGAAAAGACAGGCTAATGGCCTCCATCCAAACTTTGAATTACTTACAAAAGAGTTTGTACAAACAGCTCAAGAGCAAGGATTCATATTCCGCCCCTATACAATTAATGAATACGAAGATTTACAAAAGATAATAGATTACGGCGTCGATGTCATCATTACCGACTGGCCAACACGTGCCTTTGAGCTTCTTTCTTAATAAGAAGCTCTTTTTGATATAAATACATAATGAAAAAACGACGCAAGAGCATCCGGCCAGGCATAGGACCAATCAGGACCTTTTCCTGCCACTTACAAGGTTAAAATAAATAAAGAAAGTAGCGGACATGTTGCTTTGCATAGCAGCGGCTTATATTTTAAAAAATTAAAATGAATTTATCCTGCGATTCTGAACGAGCCGCTTCAGCTTTTCTAAAGAAGATAGGTGGAGGATGAAGAACCTCCCCACTAATAGAAGTTTCACTTTCTATAGTTTAAAAACAACCAAAAACCTCAATACTAGTAAAAGTATGCTATGAGGGGTGACAAAAGAAATGGAACTTACGGCAAATGAAAAACATGCGAAATATATGCGCTTTTTCCTTACTGCACTACTATCAGGTGTCCTTTTCTTTGTTTTCACTATTTTTATTTTGTTACTCGTTGCGAAAATTTTAGGACCACCACCTGTTGCGGTTCCACAAACAACTATCTTTTATGCAAATGACGACTCAGTTATGGGGCAAAGTCACGGGGCGCAGGAACGTTATAACGTATCACTCGATCATATTTCACCTTACGTAAGGGAGGCAACACTTTCTATTGAAGATCAGCGCTTTTATAAACATCATGGCTTTGATTTAAAGCGCATAGGCGGGGCAGTGATTGCCGACATTAAAGCGATGGGAAAAGTACAGGGCGCAAGTACAATTACGCAGCAATACGCACGTAATTTATATTTGGATCACGATAAAACATGGAAACGAAAGCTGTTAGAAGCAATGTACACCATTCGCCTAGAAGTGAATTACAATAAAAATGATATTTTACAAGGATATTTAAACACAATTTACTACGGGCACGGTGCCTACGGAATCGAGGCAGCGGCACGTCTCTATTTTAATAAAAATGCGAAAGATTTAAATTTAGCAGAAGCCAGTATGCTTGCAGGTATTCCAAAAGGACCAAGTTTGTATTCTCCCTATTTGCATAAAAGCCGGGCTCAAGAAAGACAAGCTCTTATTTTAAATGAAATGGTAGAACAAGGATATATCACCAAAAAAGAAGCTGCAGCGGCAAAACAAGAACAACTCAGCTTTGCTTCACTTGAAAAAGAAGAAGTAGCAGAAATAGCGCCTTACTTTCAAGATGCCGTGCAAGCTTCCCTCATCAATGCTGCTGGTCTTGATGAGCAAACGGTAGCACGCGGCGGCCTGCGTGTATACACAACACTAGATCCGAAACTTCAAACAATTGCTGAAAGTACAGTAAACAACACAATTCCAAGTACAACGGAGATAGAAACAGCTATTGTATCTATAAATCCTCAAACCGGCGAAGTAATGTCTCTTGTCGGCGGACGTGATTATAAAAAAAGCCAATTCAACCGGGCAACACAAGCATACCGGCAACCAGGTTCCACGTTTAAACCCTTTTTATATTACGCCGCTCTTGAACAAGGATTTACACCAGCAACTCGCTTAAAAAGTGAGTATACTGTGTTCACATTAGGCGATGGTGTTTCAAAATATAAGCCGACCAATTATAAAAACTACTACGCCGATAATTTCATTACAATGATGCAAGCAATTGCTGTTTCCGACAATGTATACGCTGTAAAAACACATCTTTTCTTAGGAGAAGAATCACTCGTAAAAACGGCGAAGCAATTTGGAATTACAAGTTCATTAAAAGATGTCCCATCACTTGCGCTCGGAACATCTCCTGTAAAGCCTCTTGAAATGGTAAACGCTTATAGCATGCTTGCTAACGGCGGCAAACAAGTGAAACCAACATTTATTCGGCGTGTTGTCGATCATGACGGCAACATTTTGTATGATTCTCATTTAGAAAATAAACAAATTCTTGATGAGAACAATGCCTTTGTAATGGAAGAAATGATGACGGGCATGTTTAATAAAAAGCTAAATAGCTACGCCTCCGTCACTGGACAAACCCTTATTCCAAAGTTATCCCGCACATACGCTGGAAAATCCGGTTCAACCGAGACAGATAGCTGGATGATTGGCTTTACACCAGATCTCGTAACAGGCGTTTGGGTCGGCTATGATAAACAAAAAACAATCTCTAACCCAGCTGAGCAAGTCTATGCAAAAAATATGTGGGCAGCGATTATGGAGCAAGGGTTAGAAGAAACTCCAAAACAAGACTTTAAAAAACCAGCCAATGTAGTCGCATTAAACATTAACCCTGAAAACGGGAAAATCGCCACGAAAGGGTGCCCTGTTTCTGTCAAAATGTATTTTGTAAAAGGGACTGAGCCAACGGAGTACTGTATGGATCATATTGATGAAAAAGATGAATTTGAGGCAGTGCTAAAAGAGAAAGAAAAAAATAAACCAAGCTGGTGGAAAAAGTATTTTCCTTGGTGATGAAAATGTATAAAGTGAAACCTTAATCGAAAAGGGAGCGTTATTTCTCACGTTCCCTTTTCTTTCTTACATGACGCTTCTATTCATCATTATCATTTACAATCGCTAATACTTGATGGTCTTCCCATCTTCCATTTATCTTTACATTTTTCCTTGCAATTCCCTCTTTATGAAACCCTGATTTCTCTAAAACTTTTATTGACCCTATATTATGCGGCATAACGCCCGCCTCAATCCGATGAAACTTTAGCTCATCGAATGCGTAAGACACGACTAGCTTAACAGCCTCTGTCATATATCCTTTCCCATTATGATGTTTATCTAAGGTATATCCAATAAAACACCTTTGCAAAGGGCCGCGTATTACTTCAAACAATGTAACAGATCCGATTAATTCTCCAGTTTCATTTAGATAAATGCCAAATGAATACTGCTCATCAAGTTCCTGCTTTTCATTCCCTTTCCTAATATGCTCCTTTTGACCCTCTAGCGTATAAAAATTATCCTCTCGTAATGCTGCATACAGTTGAAAAAAATCTCGGTTTTTCGATTCCAAATGCATCATAGCTTCTGCATCACATTCTTCTAAACTTTTTACAAAAATAGAATCTCCACTCATTCTCATATTTCCACCTCTACCGCTTAATTTTCTATTTAAATATATATTTTCTGACAAATATCAGCATTTCCTGCACTATTCAATTAAAAGGATGTTTTCAAACAAACAAAAAACCCCTTTCAATAAGAAAGGGGTGCCTATTATTCTCCTAACAATTCACTACGTAATTTCTCACTAGAAAGATTCCATAGCTCCTCATTATGCTCTTTTAAGAATGTTCCAAGCACTTTTTTAGAAGGTTCATCCATATGATCAACCATAATGTGACGCTTTAATGATTTATCCATTTTATTTACATGCTCAGGAAGTGATTTATAACCGCGGCGAATTTCACGGTCTACTGTCATCTCACATGCAGTTACACCTGCATAATACGCACCTTTTTCCGTGCGCTCAATTGTTACCCAAACGAGCCAGTACGGTTTTGCATTTGGTACTTCTTCTTTATTGATTAAAAATTTAATTCCTTTTTCAACAGCACTGCGTGCATGCATTGCTCCGATATCTACAACTGCTGTTCCTTCTGTTACATCAATAATAACAGGAGAAATATTTTCAAGACTTAATGCGCCGACTCCAAAGCCGCCGTGTCCATCTGTAGAATCATTTTTAATAATATTAAAACCGATTTGTTTCTTTTTCTCTGCCATAGAAAAGCCTCCTCTTCTAATACAATCCGAATAATGGTCCAATTATATTATGCAATATACCTAAAATGTGCGGAATGACAACTTGAAATATTGGTTGAATCGTATATCGATCTAACGGTGTAATGACAAGAATTAATAAAAGGATCGAACCGTATTTTTCATATTGCGTCATTTTCGCGCGTATGCTGGTCGGCGCTAAATCTTCCACAACACGGTAACCATCTAGCGGCGGGATTGGTAACAAGTTAAAAACAAACAGAACTATATTAATCCCAATAAAAATTTGAAAGAACTGAAATAGTGTCTCTCCTACTGCTACCGGAACCGCCTCAATAATTCCAAATTTCAGCAAGCTATACCAGGCAGTAAGTCCGAAAGCACCTAGTAATAAGTTACTAATTGGCCCCGCAATCGAAACGCAAATTCCCGCAAGACGCGGACGCTTAAAGTTATATGGATTTACCGGTACAGGGCGTGCCCACCCAAAACCGATAAACAAGAATGCAATTGCGCCAATCGGATCGATATGAGAAAGGGGCGATATTGTTAAACGCCCTTGATTTTTCGCTGTTAAATCTCCAAATTTATAAGCAACATATGCATGTGCAAACTCATGTACAGAGAGTGCTATTGCAACTGCAAGAGCTAACAACGGTAACTCATGCAATGGGTATCTAAAGAAATTATCCATACTTCATCTCCCTCTTAATTATCTAAACAAAAAATCTTTCATTTTCTGATTGTTCTTTTCAAGAATCCGTTATAATAGTACTGTAATCTACATAAAAGGAGCGATACATATGCCATACGTAACAGTGAAAATGTTAGAAGGCCGCACAGAAGAGCAAAAGAAAGCCCTTGCTGAAAAGGTAACAGCTGCAGTAAGTGAAACTACTGGTGCTCCAGAAGAAAAAATCGTTGTATTCATTGAAGAAATGTCTAAAAATCATTACGCAATTGGTGGAAAACGCTTAAGCGACCAAGAGTAATCATTGATATAAGAGAAGCAGCACAGCTGCTTCTCTTACTCCTTTCCTTCTAATAAACGAATAATTTTTTCTTTTACTTTCCCTTTTCGTCCATCTTCATACAGTAAATCATGCGGATAAAATAGCTTCTGATCTGTTCTCTTTTTACCTGTAATTGCTTCCACAATGTCCGACTCACGAGATAATTCGCGCAGTTCTCCATTTGGCATAAGCAGTAAAATCGGCAGGCGCTCTTCCTCTTCACCTGCACGGTAAAAGTCATACGGCAGGTCTGACGTAGAATCTACTACTAAATAATATTCTGGATCAAGCCCAATCTTCTTAAATAAACTATTTAATTCTAACCAATTGTTTAACCCATGCTTTTCTGTAAAATCGACGCATTTGAACAAGTTACGGTTCATAAAACGGCGGCATAAATCACTTAAAATAGCATCCTCTTCTTCTTGCCATACTTGGAAGTAATAATACATGACATTCTCGTCTAACTTTAAATAATCCTCTACCGTTACTTCTCCTTCAAATAAAGAATAGAAATGAACGGGATGATATTTAAATGTATAGTATTGTTCATGCAACGCTTTCGCACGGTGCAAAATTTTTGTTAAAATCACTTCAGCACTGCGCGTGACTGGGTGAAAATATACTTGCCAATACATTTGATAACGGCTCATAATATAATGCTCAACAGCATGCATTCCGCTATATTTAATCACAACTTGATTATTAAATGGACGCATTACCCGTAATATCCGTTCCATATCAAAGTTTCCATATTTCACACCTGTAAAGTACGCATCTCGTAATAAATAGTCCATGCGATCTGCATCAATTTGACTAGAAATCATACTAATCGCTAATTTATTAGTAGAAGTTTTCGCAATGACATCCGCTACTTTTTGTGGAAACTCATGATCAACTCGGCTTAACACCTCATGAATTTCTGTATCACCGACAATAATTGCTTGTGTAAATTTTTCATGGTTTAATTTAAAGACTTTTTCAAATGAATGAGAAAAAGGACCATGCCCTACATCGTGCAGAAGTGCTGCACATAAACACAACAAACGATCTTCAGCATTCCAATCCGGTCTTCCATCAAACACATCATCAATCATGCGGCGAATAATTTCATAGACACCTAGTGAATGAGTAAAGCGACTATGCTCCGCACCGTGAAATGTAAAAAATGTCGTCCCTAACTGCTTAATACGGCGCAGACGTTGAAACTCTTTCGTTCCGATTAAATCCCAAATCACGCGATCGCGCACATGCACATATTTATGCACCGGGTCTTTAAACACTTTCGTTTCATTTAATTTATCGCTTACATATGCCATTAAAATTCACCGCCCTCCATTATAAGTTCTTACTCCTATTATAAACGAAAGGTGAAACAGAAAGAAATGAAAGACTGTATATTACTGCATGAAAAGAAAATCACCTTCAAAAAACAAAGGTGATTTTCTCTATCATTATTATTTTCCTAAAATAAACGTAGATAGTTCGTCTAATAACATCTCTTTACCAAGTGGGAAATATCCTTTATTTAAATCTTCGTTTTTAATCATATACACATGATTGTTTTTTACAGCGTTCATATTTTTCCAAATGGTTTCTTCTTGAAATTCTTTTAGACGCTGGGCACCGTCACCTGTTGTGAATACAAATAAGAAGTCTGGATTGTAATTAAGTAATGCTTCTTTTTGTAATTGTACTAACGGCTTGTCTGTTGGTGTACCATTAACTGCTGGTAATTTTAAATCCTTAAATAAAATACTACCGTAACCGTAGTCACCGTACACACGGAATGCATTCGGATATGCAGCCATTACCATGAATTTTGCATCACCAGTCTTTGCAACGATTTTGTCATGTAAATTACTCGCTTTTTCATCGTATTTCTTTAGCCATGCAGCCGTCTCTTTTTCTTTACCGAAGATTTCTCCTACTTCTTCAAACTTCGGACGCCATTGATCTAATGGAGTACTTAACATGACTGTTGGTGCAATTTTAGATAACTGATCATAAATTTTTTCTTGGCGGTTATTGACTAAAATTAAATCCGGTTTTGCAGCGGCTACTGCTTCAATGTTAATTTTATCTCCCCAAGCAGAACCAACTGGTTGTACGCCTTTTAATTTATCTGCAATATGTGGATCAATTTTTTCTTGCGTCGTATTTGCCGTAATAACCGGCTTCATACCTAAAATTAATAACTCTTCTGTTGATCCACTTAAGTCCGCAATTTTCTTCGGATTTGCAGGTATTTTCATTTCCCCTTTTGCATGTTTTACAACACGCTCTTCACTTTTTGCGTCTGCTTTCTTTTCTTCTTTCTTATCAGAAGAACATGCAGCAAATAATATGGAAGTAATCGCTAATACGAAAACTAGTAGGGTAGGTTTGACTTTTTTCATATTTCTCTCTCCTTATCCGTTGTAGTGAAAGTGCTGCAAGAGCTCTCTCGACAAAACAACCATATATAAAAATTTATAGAATTTTAAATTTTTTCCCGTTCTAGCAGGCAGTAAACCTTAAGCTTTATCATCAGTAATTTACTGCCCGCTAGAACAACATTAAGCCCGTCTACACACTTGTCATTAAATCGTAAGTAAGACAAATTGGTTTGCCACCAACAGGACACGGAACGATTTGTGCTTCAATTTCAAACACTTCGCGAAGCGTTTCAGATGTCATGACTTCATCTGGCGCTCCTTGTTTCATTAAATTTCCATCTTTTAACGCAATCATATAATCAGAAAAACGAGAAGCGTGATTTAGATCATGAATAACCATTACAATTGTTCTTCCTTCTTCTTCATTTAACTTTTTTAATAAGTTCAGTACTTCAAGTTGATGTGCCATATCAAGATATGTTGTTGGCTCATCTAGTACAAGCAAGTCCGTTCCTTGTGCTAATGCCATTGCGATCCAAACACGTTGACGTTGACCGCCTGAAAGCGCCTCAGCTGGACGATTAGCAAATTCCTTCATACCAGTCATATCAAGCGCCCAGCGAATGTAATGATAGTCTTCTTCTGATAACGTGCCAAACCCTTTTTGATGTGGGAAACGTCCATATGAAACAAGTTCAAATACAGTAAGACCTGTTGGCACTTCTGCTGTCTGTGGCAAAATTGCCATCTTTCTCGCAATTTCCTTTGTTGGCTGTTTCTCAATTGCTTTTCCGTCCAAATAAACAGTACCTCGTTTTGCTTTTAAAATACGCGATGCTGTTTTCAAAAGCGTAGATTTCCCGCATCCGTTT
Organism: Bacillus sp. 103mf; assembly: GCF_900116295.1. Taxonomy (GTDB): domain Bacteria; phylum Bacillota; class Bacilli; order Bacillales; family Bacillaceae_G; genus Bacillus_A; species Bacillus_A bruguierae. The sequence goes on along the minus strand of NZ_FPAF01000012.1, from coordinate 92,866 downwards.
GGACCAATGATGGTCGTAATTTTCCCTTCAGGTATTTCAACAGACAACCCATCAATAATTAAATTTTCACTATATCCAACAGATATCAACTCAACTGATAAAGATGGCATACAAATCGTCTCCCTTATCTTGTTTTTATCCCGCTATTCGCGGGCAGTAATACTCCCACCTCAAAATTCGGCAAAAGCAAGGGAGTTAGGTGGGAGATAAACTGCCCGTAAAAGCCCGATTGGTTCAACTAATAATCAGTGGGGGATGAAGCCCCCCCGCTGATTAAAGTTTCACTTTATAAGTAAATAAATGAAATACGGCGCGCCAATTACTGAAATGACAAGACCGACCGGTATTTCTGATGTTGTAAGTAAGCTGCGCGAAAGAAGATCAGAAAACAATAGCAATAATGTTCCGAGTAACGCAGCGGTTGGTATCATAATTTGATATTTTCCGCCTACTAAGCGGCGGGCAAGATGCGGTGCCATTAATCCAATAAAACTGATTCCCCCTGCAACTGCAACAGACGCACCAGCTAAGCAAACAGCGATAAATAATAGCTTACGGCGTTCTTTCTCCACGTTCAGACCGAGACCCGTTGCCGCCGCATCTCCTAAATTCATTACATTCAAAACATGCGCTTTCATAAAAGCAATTGGTAAGAAAATAAGCATCCATGGCAGCGCACTTAATACGAATTTCCAATCTGTCACCCATAAGCTTCCCGATAACCAAATCGTAGCAAAACGGAAGTCATTCGCTGTCATTTTCATCGAGAATACTAAGCTCACAGCACTGAACCCAGCTGCCACTGCAATCCCAACCAGAACTAAACGAACCGGCGAAACACCATCTTTCCAAGCAAGTGCATAAATAATAACCGCCGCTAATATTGCACCAACTAAAGCAAAAAACGGCAAAATGAATACAGATAAAAACGAAGTCATCGTTACTTTTCCAAAGAAGAAATAAACAAAGATTACAACTGATAATCCCGATCCAGCGTTAATACCAATAATTCCTGGATCGGCAAGTGGATTTCGTGATAATCCTTGCATAATTGCACCGGATACTGCTAAAGCTGACCCTACTAAAAGAGCAACAATCATTCGCGGCATCCGAAAATCAAATAAAATTGTTGTTTGCTCTTCTGACCCAAATCCAACGAGCGTTTTCAACACTTCAACTGGTGAAATTTTGAACGTACCTGTATATAAGCTAATTAAAAATACGATGCAAATTAACATACCAATACTAGATAGAATTGATACGTTTTTTCTCGTTAACATTCCTTTCCTCACATTTTCCCTCTCCCTTCTTTACGTGCTAAGTAGAGGAAGAATGGTACGCCGACCATCGCTGTTACAGCTCCAATTGGCGTTTCAAACGGCGGATTCATAATACGTGAGATCATATCAGCACACTCAATAAGTAACCCGCCTAGAACGGCAGAACATGGGATTATCCAGCGATAATCTGATCCCACAAGAAAACGTGTTAAATGTGGAATAACAAGACCAACAAATCCAACAGATCCAGCTATAGAAACGGCACTACCTGTTAATACAAGTACAAGAATGGTTCCAATAAACTTAATGAGCTTTGTATTTTGTCCAAGACCAATGGCAATTCCTTCACCAAAACTTAAAATCGTAATATACCTCGCTAGCATAATCGCGATAATAAGACAAACAAGACCAACTGGAAGTAACATGTTTAAACTCGTCCATTTTACGCCAGCAACGCCTCCTGCGTGCCACATACTAACCTCTTGCGCTAGATTAAAATATAAGGCAATCCCAGATGAAATTGCGCCTAGTAAGGCACTAATTGCTGCTCCAGATAATGCTAATTTAATTGGTGTTAGTCCGCCCGGAGATGCTGCACCAATTCCGTATACAATACTTGCACCAAATGCTGCCCCGATAAAAGAAGCAATTACAAACATGAAATATGGCGAGTTGGGGAAGAATGCAAACATGATTGCAATGCCAAATACCGCTCCATCTGTAATTCCCATAAGTGATGGAGATGCAAGTGGATTTCGCGTCATCCCTTGCATAATTGCGCCAGATACTGCTAGAAATGCCCCTACAGCTGCTCCCCCAATTGCCCTTGGAAGACGCAATTCTTGAATTACACTATGATATGTCGTAGATGCATCAAACTGAAATACAGCTTGCCATACTGTTTTCAAACTAATATCAGCAGCACCAAATGAAATAGAAGCTGCCATACTTAAAGCTAATAAAGCAGTTCCAACGATTAAAATTATCAAGGCAATAAGCGGACGACTTTTTATCTCTTTTATGTCTACCGATTCTTTTTCGTAAACCTTTCTCATACTCACTTCCATCTATAACATCCTAACTTTCAATATGTATAACAAGAAAATGAAATTCATTCTCATTAATAAACAAAAAAGAAAATCAAGAATATAACTCGATTTTCGATAATGATTATCAATATCATTGTCTTTTATTCTACAAATGCAAACTAAAATTTGTCAACCAATAATTTTGTTATATAAAACTTTTTTACATTTCACAAAACAAAAAAAGATACGACATCGCATCTTTTTACTTGTTTAACTTCGATTCAATTTTTTTAATTAACTCATCTTCATTTGGAGCTGCAACTGGACGATTATTTACAAATGCAAATGATTTTTTACGACCAGGACCACAATATGATTGACAGCCGATTTTAATATCTGCACATTCATCTACTTTCTTTAAACGCGGTACTAACGTTTTAATATTCGTTGCCTGACAATCATCACACACACGAAATTCGTTTCCCATTGTATATAACACTTCCTCTATTTGAAACTTTTCTCAAGTACATATAACAATAAACACTAAATGGTATTTTACCTTTCTTTTCGATGTGATGCAAGTTTTCTTCCTGCAAGAAACAAGTGGCATACAAACATATTTTCACTCAAAATCTACCATAATTTTGGCAGCTTTGTATAAAAGTAATTCATTTTGTCCATTCTAAAAATAAGATATTGATAAAAAGAAAGGGAGATGAATCTATGAAAGTAAGACAAGATGCTTGGACTGAAGAAGATGATTTACTTCTTGCTGAAACCGTTTTACGTCACGTCCGCGAAGGAAGTACACAATTAAATGCCTTTGAAGAAGTTGGTGATAAATTAAATCGCACATCAGCAGCCTGCGGATTTCGCTGGAATGCTGTCGTACGCTATAGTTACGATCAAGCATTACAACTTGCGAAAAAACATCGCAAAGATAAAATGCGTGCAAATGGGGGCGAACCAGCGAAAAAACGCCTTTTATATACACCGCCGATTCCATCTACTGTAACAGTGGATGAAAAGATTAGTATTGATACCCAGCAACCTGTTCAACCTATGCAAACTACGCCAGCAATGCCAACAAATTCTTCCATTGCAATGCATGACGTTATCCGTTTTCTACAAACTCTCGGAACTTCTAATGTAAAAGTATCCGCACTCGAAAGAGAGAATGAGAGATTGAAACAAGACATCGCTGAATATATGAGAAAAAATGCTGAGCTAGAAAAGAAAGTTGAAAAATTAGAACAGCAATCAACAACCGTTCAAGAAGATTACGAGACGCTCATGAAAATTATGAACCGTGCACGTAAACTGGCATTAATGGACGATGAAGAACGTACACAAACATCCTTTCGCATGGATCGAAACGGAAATTTAGAAAAGATTGCAGAATAAAAAGGATGCTATGATAGCATCCTTTTTATTTTGGCTTTTCAACGTATAAATTACCGCCTACTAAAACAAAAAGTGACCTCCACTCGTTTTCGCTCTTTGTTTTAATCCTGGCATGTGGCAGAAAAGGGCCCTGACTGATTCTATGCATAGCCAGTTCCTCTCGCCCTCCTAAAAGAAAAGGGCTTTTATACCCGTTTTTATAAAATCAATCTTTTTTGCTATAATAAATATTGTCATTTTATATATAAGGGGTTAGTTACATGAGCGATTCTCGTTCGATTTTATCTCAATCAGAATGGCGCATTGTTGACCAATCAAGCTTAGGTCCACAATTTCATGCGCTACAGTCTTTCGCAATGGATGATACGTTATGTACCACAGTCGGAAATGGTACATCCGCTGCAACAATGCGATCTTGGGTTCATTACAATACAATTGTCCTTGGCATTCAAGATACACGATTACCTTACTTACAGCAGGGAATTGAATTTCTGAAAAAGAAAGACTTCCATGTTATCGTCCGCAATTCAGGTGGACTTGCTGTTGTATTAGATGAAGGAGTTCTAAACGTCTCACTTCTATTCCAAGAAACAGATAAAGGTATCGATATCGACCTTGGCTATGATACAATGTGGCATTTAATTAAGGAAATGCTAAAAGATTACCATGTTACTATTGAAGCAAAAGAAATCGTTGGCTCCTATTGTCCTGGCAGCTATGACTTAAGTATTAACGATAAAAAATTTGCTGGTATTTCACAACGCCGTATTCGCGGCGGCGTAGCTGTTCAAATTTACTTATGTGCTACAGGAAGCGGCTCCGCACGCGCAGCTCTTGTTCGTGATTTTTATAACCTAGCAATTCAAGATGAAGAAACTAGATTTACGTATCCTGAAATTGTCCCAAGTACAATGGCTTCATTATCTGAACTACTTGGTGAAACAATTACTGTTCAAGATTTAATGATGCGCCTTTTACAAACATTACAGCACTTTGCACCCAAATTAACACCATCACAACTTACAGTAGATGAAGTACCGCTATATGAACATCACTTACAGCGCATGATTGATCGCAATAACAAATCACTTGGGTTAGAAAGTTAAAAATCCCCGCAAATGCGGGGATTTTTTCATAATTATAGTGCTTGTGCTGCTGTAATTAAAGCAAGCTTGTACACTTCTTCTTCGTTACAACCGCGAGATAAATCATTTACTGGCATGTTTAAGCCTTGTAAGATTGGTCCCACTGCTTCGAAGTTACCTAAACGTTGTGCAATTTTGTAGCCAATATTACCAGCTTCTAAGCTTGGGAATACAAATACGTTAGCATCACCTTTAATAACAGAACCTGGTGCTTTCTTTTCTGCTACAGATGGTACGAATGCAGCATCAAATTGGAACTCACCGTCTAATGTTAATTCAGGAGCCATTTCTTTCGCGATGCGAGTTGCTTCTACAACTTTCTCTGTTTCTGGAGATTTCGCAGAACCTTTTGTAGAGAAGCTTAACATTGCAACGCGTGGATCGATGCCGAATAACTCAGCAGTTTTTGCACTTTCAATACCAATTTCAGCTAAATCTTGGCTGTTTGGTGCAATGTTGATTGCGCAATCAGCAAAGACATACTTCTCATCACCGCGTACCATGATAAATACGCCAGAAGTCTTTGTAACGCCTGGTTTTGTTTTAATGATTTGAAGTGCTGGACGAACTGTATCAGCTGTAGAATGCGCTGCACCGCTTACTAAACCGTGTGCCTTACCCATGTATACAAGCATAGTACCGAAATAGTTTTCGTCTTTTAAGATTTCACGAGCAGCTTCTTCTGTTGCTTTTCCTTTACGGCGTTCAACGAAAGATGCTACCATTGCATCCATTTCTTCGTATGTAGCTGGGTCATAAATATCAACACCTGCTAATGTTAAGTTCATACTAGCAGCTTTCGCGCTAATTTCTTCTTGATTACCAACTAAGATTGGTTTTACTAATTCTTCTTTTGCTAAACGCTCTGCAGCGCCTAAAATTCTTTCATCAGTACCTTCAGGAAGTACGATAGAAATGCCTTTACCTTGAACTTTTTCTTTTACTGTTGTAAATAAATCGCTCACCAATAACCCTCCTACGAATTGAAATCCATATTTAAGAATACCGCTTTTTACCTCTATTTTAAACTTATTGCTTCTAAAAAATTGATAAAATAAAAATGATTATATTTTCCCAAAATTCTGCTATGAAATGTGACAATTTTGTGCGCCTGAAACTAAGATACATGCTTTTTCATCTATATATGATATAGTTAACGTGTAAAACTTGACTATTCGAGGTGAATCTAATGAGTGAAGCAGCAAAAACGTTAGATGGTTGGTATTGTTTACATGATTTCCGTTCTATGGACTGGGCAGCATGGAAAACATTATCTAGTGATGAACGTCAGCAAGCAATGTTCGAATTTTTAAACATCGTTGAAAAATGGAATAAAACAGAAGTTGCAAAACAAGGTAGCCATGCCCTATATACAATCGTTGGACAAAAGGCTGATATTATGTTCATGATTTTACGTCCAACAATGGAAGAATTAAATGAAATTGAAGCCGAATTCAATAAAACAACATTAGCGGAGTACATGCTTCCTACATACTCTTACGTATCTGTTGTGGAACTAAGTAATTATCTTCCTGCTGAAGAAGATCCATATCAAAATCCACAAATTCTTGCGCGTCTATACCCAACGTTGCCAAAAGCAAACCACGTTTGTTTCTATCCAATGGACAAACGTCGTCAAGGTGAAGACAACTGGTACATGTTACCGATGGAAGAACGCAAAAAATTAATGTATAGCCACGGAAAAATCGGTCGTCAATATGCAGGAAAAGTACGTCAAATCATTACTGGTTCTGTTGGTTTTGACGATTACGAATGGGGCGTAACATTATTTGCCGATGATGTTCTTCAATTTAAGAAACTTGTATACGAAATGCGCTTTGATGAAGTAAGTGCACGCTACGGTGAATTTGGAACATTCTTCGTTGGAAACATTTTACCAAGCGAAAAAGTCGCAAAATTTTTACACATATAATAGTAAAAAGGGCAAAAATTGCCCTTTTTTTGCTGTTTTACATAATAGGAAACTCTAAAAAAAATAGAAAAATTATCCAAATTGCTTACAAAATTGTAATCTTTCCATATTCAAACTCATGTTAGAATAGTACAGGCTATATGCTAATAACGATGCGAAGGTGATAATTTATTATGAGGAAAATGCTATCTATTTTATTAGGGCTTACACTCATGTTTTCTTTCATAGGAGCAACCCCCTCTTATGCAAAAGAAGATATACATGTCGAAGCCGCTGCTGCTATTCTGTTTGATGCAGATACAGGAAAAATACTACACGAACAAAACCCCGATGAATTACTTGCAATTGCTAGTATGTCAAAACTCATGGTTGTGTACTCCGTTTTAGAAGCCATTAAAGAAGGAAAAATCACTTGGGATACAAAAGTAAATATCTCTGATTATGCTTACGAGATTTCCCGTAACAACGAATTTTCCAATGTTCCATTTGAAAAAGGACGACAATATACAGTTAGAGAATTATATCATTCTATTCTTGTCTCCTCAGCAAACGGGTCAAGCGTTGCACTTGCCGAACTTCTCGCTGGAAGTGAAAAGAATTTCTTAAATCTCGCAAATGAACACGCAAAAAGACTAGGGTTAAAGAAATATAAATTTGTAAATGCTACAGGATTAAATAATGCTGATTTAAAAGGAAAGCATCCGGAAGGAACAGATCCGAACGGTGAAAACTCTTTATCAGCTAGAGACATGGCAATCTTATCTAGAACAATTATCACAAAATATCCAGAAATATTGGAGGATACAAAACAAAGATTCAGAAACTTCCCAGATAATCATCCGCGCCCAATTCGTATGGAAAACTGGAACTGGATGTTACCAGGCGCTGCATTTGCGTATGAAGGAACAGACGGCTTAAAAACAGGAAGTTCTGATACAGCTGGATATTGCTTTACCATTACAGCCAAACGCGGTGATTTACGCCTAATCTCCGTTATTATTAAAACAAAATCAATGGATGAGCGTTTCATAGAATCCCGTGCATTAATGGATTACGGTTTCAAAAACTTTGAAAAACAGAAATTGAAAATAGATACAAATAATACAATTCCTGTCGTAAAAGGAAAAGAAGATACTGTAGCTGTGACACCTGAAAAAGAGATAACGGTAGTCACAAAAAAAGGAAGTAAACCACCTTACAAAATTTCCTATGAAGCAAACAAATCAATCTCCGAAGACGGAAACTTAGTTGCACCTGTGAAAAAGAATGCCAAAGTAGGCTCACTTGTTTTAGAATCTACTGATCAATATGGTTTCCTTGATGGAAATAAACAAACTAAATTCGATGTAAAAACAACACAGGAAGTAGAACAAGCAAATTGGTTCGTATTAACAATGCGATCCATTGGAGATTTCTTCTCTAATATGTGGTCAAAATTATTCGGATAATAAAGAGCTAGCAGATTTGCTAGCTTTTTATTATCCAATTCCCTCTCAGAATAATCCTTACCTCTTGTGAGTAGTGATATAAATCCATTTTAATTTTTCAACATATAAGTCCCTGCTATGCAGCAAGAAAATGTCCGCTACTTGCTTTCGCCCTTTGTTTTAAACGTTGCATGTGGCAGGAAAAGGCCCTGACCGCCTCTATGCATGGCCAGATGCTCTCGCCCCCTAAAAAAAGGGGGTTTTATTTCAATTTTTCAACTAATATCTATAGAGATACATATTAAAACATGGTTTGGTTGTCATATCTGCCCCTTTTTTTTCATACCTATGAATTAGTAATTATTCTACACTTTCTTTTCTCTAGCGGAGTAATAAGAGAGGTGAAACAGATGGGTGTTATTGCATATACAGAAGAACACGTAAAACTACTCGCAAGATTAATGCGGGCAGAGGCAGAAGGAGAAGGACCTAAAGGAATGCTTCTGGTTGGAAATGTCGGCGTCAATCGCGTAAGAGGGAATTGCCTGGACTTTAAAAAAATTCGAAACCTTCGTCAAATGGTATTTCAAAGTCCTGGTGGATTTGAGGCTACGCAAAAAGGTTACTTCTATCAGCGTGCCCGTGAAAGTGATATCGCTATGGCAAGACGTACGATTCAAGGTGAACGCTTCTGGCCCGCTAATTTTTCTTTATGGTTTTTCCGACCAGTAGGTGATTGTCCACCAACTTGGTTTAATCAAGAAATTTCTGGCCGTTTTAAAAACCATTGCTTTTTCCAGCCAAGTGGTGAAGACTGTCCAGGTGTGTATTAGCGAACTGAAAAGAGGAGGGATTTCGTATGGCACAGCAACAAAACCCATACTATGGAGGAGGATTTTACCAGCCATCTGGCGGATATATGCAACCGCAGCCGGGACAACAAGGGCAGCAAATGCCGACGCAGCAAGCTACGCAAGCACAACTTGCTGCTTCTCAAGGGATGCTTCCACTTGAGCAATCATATATTGAAAATATCCTTCGTTTAAACAAAGGAAAACCAGCAACTCTATTTATGACATATGAGCGCGGCAGCACACTTGGTACACAATCCTATACAGGCATCATTGAGGCTGCAGGACGCGATCACGTCATTATAAGTGATCCTAAGTCTGGAAAGCGTTATTTACTGCTTATGATTTATCTTGATTATGTAGAATTTCCAGGAGAGATCATCTACTTCCCAACACAACAACCAGCAACTTACCCTCCAAGATGATAAGAAAAAGCTGGCAAATGCCAGCTTTTGTTTTATTTTTATCCAGCCCAAACAGCTGGTAAGAGGTTAGACAAGGAAGTAAAGTACAAACCATCTGTAAGGGCCCGATTGGTTCAACTAACCTCTTGGGAAGAAAAACGTTTCCCAAGAAGAAGTTTCACTTTATAAACCTTTTACAATCGCAGTTCCCAGTAAAATCCAGCCTACAATAAACGCTACGCCGCCAAGCGGAGTAATTGGTCCAAAAAATTTTATACCAGTTGTACTTAATGCATATAAGCTTCCGGAAAACATAATAATACCTGCTACCATACACCAGCCTGCTGCGCTTACAAGAGAAGATTGAATCTTATCCATTAATAAAGCAACAATAAATAATCCACCTGCATGAAACATTTGATATGTAACACCTGTTTTCCATACATCTAACATTTTTGCTGAGATTTTCCCTTCAAGTCCATGTGCTCCAAATGCACCAAGTACAACAGATAATGCTGCCGTAATACAACCCAATAAGAAGAAAATTTTCATTAGAATTCCCCTTTTTACTTTTATAATAAAAAATTTCCACACACAATCCAACTATTTAGCATCTAAAAATCCAAGAGAGAGTTTCCGTTTGCATCATCTTCTTTCACATATACAGGCTCTCCTGAAAATGAAGCAATTGGTTGGACAGGCATTTGCGGCGCTATAACATGTGCTTGTAATTTTGGTTCAACATATACAGAAGCTTCTGTCTGTTCTTCAAGTAATAGATCACATAATGCACGAACAACTAAAAGATGTTCTTTTGCTTTATGTGATTCACTCCCTTTCGCTTTTGCAATTTCACTTGCCATTTTATTTAAAATCTTATCGCTAGATATTTGCATATTTTCTCACCTCATGTATTGTAATTCTTTCTCAAATTGCTCCAACTTCTCTACTGGACCAAATACTATTATCATATCACGTTCTGCTAGTTTTTCCGCATTGCCTGAAATAAAGTGAAACTTCCATCAGTGGAGAGTTTTTTCATCTCTCTTCTATAATCACAAACCTGTTTTATCCAATAATCACCATAAAATACATACATATAATTGCAATAATTAATTGTTTACGTGCACTCATGATATTCTTTCATTTCTTTTCTCTATGTTCAATTTTTGCCACAACAAATCAAATACATATATACTAGAAATGGAATACAAGAAAGAGGTTGATATATGATGAAAACATTTCTTTCTGCCCTGCAATGGGCATTATTTATTTTGGCCGGCAGCCTAATCGTTCCAATTAGTGTCGCCGCTAACTACGGACTGGAAGGCGCAGAAGCAATCGCATTCGTCCAACGAACATTATTTGTTCTTGGATTTGCAGGTATTTTACAAGCTTTCTTTGGTCACCGCTTGCCAATTCAAGAAGGACCTGCAGGACTTTGGTGGGGCATCTTTTCCTTGTATGCAAGCTTAGGCGTTGTATTATTTGGTTCAAACAGTGAAACGCTTCGTGTACTGCAATATTCCTTCTTATTAAGTGGTATTATTTGCATTCTTCTTAGTACATTTGGACTTATTGATAAACTTGTCCGCTATTTTACACCCACTGTTATTGGAACCTACTTATTTTTACTCGTCGCACAGCTAAGTGGATCATTTTTAAAAGGCATGTTTGGGCTTAACGAACAGCATACAGCTGTTCAAGGGAAAGTCTTTATTCTTTCTCTTATCATTATTGTTTTATCTTTCTTTATCATGAAACTACCTATTATCGGTCAATATTCTGTACTATGCAGTATTGTAGTTGGGTGGGTTTTATTTGCATGTTTCGGTCTATCAAACCCAATTACACCTGTAACAGATATTATCCGCATACCATCTATCTTTGTATTTGGCACACCTCGCTTAGAATGGAATATGGTTATTACTATTTTCTTCGTTACGTTATTACTACTAACTAATATGTTAGCAAGTATTCGCGTTGTTCAACAAGTAGTTTCGAAATACGAAGACGTTGCACCGCAAAATCGATTTAAACAAGCTGGAATGATAACTGGTATTAATCAGCTCCTTGGCGGTCTATTTTCAGCAATTGGGCCTGTTGCTATTTCTGGATCAGCCGGCTTTATTGCGACAACGAGCATTTACAAACGATTACCGTTTATTCTTGGTTCGTCCTTTATTATTCTTATGAGCCTATTTCCAAAGGTTACTTCATTCATTGCAGCAATTCCAGTAGCAGTTGGCTATGCAGCTATTTATCCGGTATTTGCAAGTATGATTGGGTTAGCTTTTCGAGAATATGAAACTGTGAAAGATAAAGAACGCTTATTCAAAGTTGCGGGCCTCGCTCTCTTTACCGGAATTGGCGTCATGTTCATCCCATCAGGAGCCTTTTCTTCACTGCCGCCATTCCTTGCATCCTTCTTAAGCAACGGCCTTGTACTTGGCTCTGTAATGGCGATTATACTAGAAATATTATTCTCTCGTTCACCAGACAGACAAGCAGGGTAAAGTGAAAATTTCCTCAACGAACGGATTTCTCGTTGAGGATTAGTTGAACCAATCGGGTCCTTACAGACGGTTTGCTTCTCGCTCCTTTGCTTAACCTCTTACCGACTGTTTGGGCGGGATAAGGCGAAACTTTCATAAGTAGTAATTTTTTCCTATTTATGGAAGTTTAACTAATCGACACAAAACGTAAACAAAATTGGCAAACTTCAAGCGTTGCAGTCTATTTTAAGAATTGTTACGATAATAGAAACATATATATCCATTTTAATTTTTCGACATATAAATCGCTGCTACGCAGAATATAACATGACCTGTACTCGATTCCTCCTTTTGTTTTTTAAACCTAGCATGTGGCAGGAAAAGGCCATGACCATTTCTATGCGTGGCTAAATGCTCTCGTCTCCCTAAAAAGAAGGGGGGTTATGTCGTTTTTTAACTTGCTTATATGTAGAATCGATTCCATCTTCGGAGAGGTTCGATGTCTTACGATTTATTTCATATTATAAATTCATAGTAAGGAAGGATTAACCAAATGTCTTATAAAATGATTGTACTAGATTTAGATGATACATTACTTCGCGATGATCATACGATTTCACCGCGTACAAAAGAAGCCCTAATGAACGCCCAAGAGCACGGTGTAAAAGTTGTTCTAGCTTCTGGCCGTCCAACATTTGCGATGTGGCCAATTGCAAAAGAACTGAAGTTAGAAGAATACGGCAGCTTCATTTTATCGTTTAACGGCGCAAAAATCATTAATTGTAAAACAAAAGAAGAATTATTTAGCAGCACATTATCACCTGAAATTGTTCATAATTTATATAAAACAAGTCAAAACGAAGATGTTTGGATTCATACGTACATTGGCGATGATATTGTGACAGAGGAGAATAATGAATATACAGAAGTTGAAGGTCATATTACAGGTATGCCAATTATAGAGGTTAATAATTTTGTAAGTGCAGTGAAAGAACCTGTTGTAAAAGTATTAATGATGAAGGCACCTGAACGTCTTGCAGAAGTTGAAAAGAAATTGCAACAAGAATTTGAAGGACAACTAAGTGTTATGCGTTCTAAGCCATTCTTCTTAGAATTCACAGAATATGGTGTAACAAAAGGAACAAGCTTACACCAACTCATCCAAAAACTTGGTATTACACGCGAAGAAGTAATTGCGATGGGCGATAGTTATAATGACCAGGCTATGATTGAATTTGCCGGCCTTGGCGTTGCAATGGGCAATGCACCTGATGATATTAAAGCAATTGCGAATCATGTAACAGATACAAACATGAATGATGGTGTTGCAAAAGTCGTAGAACAATTTGTTTTGAACAGCGAAGTACTGGTATAGAACAATTTTTACATTGAAGAGAACAATCATTCATAAAATCGCGCCCGAGTCAAATACTTAGGCGCGATTTATTTTTTATATGTATCAGCTTGTGAAGATATTTTGAACTTTGCACTATTACCATAGTGTAAAGTTCATTTTTGATTATAATGAAATAAACTAGGCTATTTTATTTACAAAAGGAATACAAATTTATCATATACAAGCTTACATAATTAAGGAGGCCATTTTATGTTATCAACACCGATTGGACGTTTAAGAGTCATTGGATTACTTGAAGGGATTTCTTTTCTAATCCTTCTATTCATTGCAATGCCGCTGAAGTATTTTGCAGGCTTTTCAAAAGCCGTTACTGTAGCAGGTATGGCACACGGTGTCCTGTTTATACTATTCATCTTCGCTGTTATTCAAGTAACTATGATTCATAATAAGTCAAAGTCATGGGCGTTTGGTGCGCTTGTTGCATCTGTTATTCCATTTGGTACGTTCGTACTAGATGCAAAATTAAAACAAGAAGAGAATAAATAAAAAACAGACCGCTACACCTGTAGTGGTCTGTTTTTGCATACAATTCATAGATTCGGAATTTGCCAATCAATCTCCTGTTTTCCATTATTCGCTAAGAAATGATTTATTTTTGAAAATGGTTTGCTGCCAAAGAATCCTCGGCGTGCTGATAATGGACTTGGATGAACAGATTCAATAATATGATGATTAGGATTTGTAATAAGCTTCTTCTTCGCCTGTGCAGGACGCCCCCATAATACAAAGATAACTGGTTTTTCCCGTTCATTTAACAACTCAATAATACGATCCGTGAAAACTTCCCACCCTTTTCCTTTGTGAGAATTAGCCTCTCCTTGACGCACCGTTAATACAGTATTTAATAAAAGAACACCTTGCTCTGCCCATTTTACTAAATAACCGTTATTCGGAATTGGATAGCCAAGATCATCCTGCAGCTCTTTGTACATATTTTGCAATGACGGCGGCGTGCGTACACCAGGTTGCACCGAAAAACTTAAACCATGCGCTTGATTTGGTCCATGATATGGATCCTGTCCTAAAATAAGTACCTTTGTATCTTGATAGCCTGTATAACGCAAAGCATTAAAAACATCTTCCTGCTTTGGATACACAACATGTGTATGATACTCTTCTTTTAAAAATGATTGTAATTGTTGATAATATGGTTTTTCAAATTCAGGTGCTAATAGTGGTGCCCAATCATTCTTTAGTAATTGTTCCATTCTTTCACTTCCTATCGTATTAATTCACCATGTCTTGTTTTGTAAATACTGCAAAAGCAATAATGAGTGATACAGCTGCCCATATCGTGAGATTCATTAACGAAAAACTCATCGACAATCCTTGCAGCGCTGGTAACTGTCCTGATAAATAATCCGTTAACGATAAATTGACACTAAAAATATATTTTGCACCTTCCCAGGACGTTGCAAAATTATTTAAGATACCTCCAGCAATTAACGCTGCCAGCATAATTCCCATACCAGCTGGTGTATTGCGAATCAGTACTGAAACCATAAATGAGATTGTGCCAACAACAATTGCTACAAACCAAGCAAGTCCGTAAGCCATAACAATGTATTGCCACTGCGGAATAAGATGAACAAAACTTGTGTTTAACGTCTCTTTCTCCGTAATAAACCCTGTCAACACCGGCAAATTCCACCCAGCATAACCAAATACAATGCCTGATAACACATAGGAAAGAACAGAGGCAAGCAACAAAATAAATGAAATAAACAGCACCATCGTCACATATTTACTTAAAAGAATTTTCCAGCGCCGAATCGGCCGAGTAAGAAGCATTTTCATCGTGCCATCGCTCCGCTCTCCCGATACAATATCAATGGCTACAATCATGATAAGGAGCGGGATAAATAACGTAATTCCTTGTTCAATAAACATACGTACAAATGTCGGGGCTCCTGGCGCACTTGGATTAATATTGTGATCTAAATAATATTGTTGCTGCTGCACTCTTATCTTTAACCACGATTTCCATTCTTCGGGAAGACGCGAATTATTTAAACGGTTTTGTGAATCAACGATTTGCTGCTGTAAGGATACCTTCCAATCACTCGTACCAAGACGCTTTACAGTCGTCTGTACTTCTCGGTACTGTGCATAAACAAAAATCGGAATTAAAATCGCCAAAATGAGCATGACTACTACAATACGTTTCTTTCGATATATTTTCTCCGCCTCATTATAGACGAGGTTCGCAAATTCACTCATGTTGCTCCCCCTTTGTCAGTTCCATAAACAAATCTTCCAATGTAAATACAACTTGTTTTACACTATGAACGTCTACAGCGTGCTCAACTAACTGCTTATTATAAAAACTTACACGTTCTTGACTCATGCGGCATAATAGTCGTCCTTCTTCTACGACAAGTTCTGTCACTTCACCCGACTCTTCAAGCAACGCTTTCGCTTTATCAAGCGGCGTCACAACCCACTCCACGCGGTCGCTTGCTTGTTTCACTAACTCTTCAACTCTTGCTACCGTAATTACTTTTCCTTTATTAATAATCGCCACGCGGTCACAAATCATTTGTACTTCACTTAATAAATGGCTGGAAATAAATACGCTCATGTTTTCTTCCTTCACAAGTGTATGCACAAATTCACGAAGTTCTCGAATGCCAGCCGGATCAAGACCATTTGTCGGCTCATCTAATATAAGGAGTTTCGGACTGCCAAGAAGAGCTTGTGCAATCCCAAGACGTTGCTTCATCCCAAGTGAATATGTTTTCACTTTATCGTGAATGCGTTCATCAAGATGTACCATTTTGACAATTTCCATAATCCGCTCATCGGAAATTCCCCCTAACATACGGGCAAATTGCTTTAAATTTTCAAATCCCGTTAAGTATGTATACAATTCAGGGTTTTCAACAATGCTTCCAATTTGTCGCATCGCACCGCGAAAATTTTCTTTTATGTCATAACCACCAATTGAAATACTTCCCTCTGTTGCTGTAATGAGACCAACAAGCATCCGAATCGTCGTTGTCTTCCCTGCTCCATTTGGTCCTAAAAATCCAAATACTTCTCCTTGCTGTATATCAAATGATACATCTTCAACGAGCGTTTTTTTCTTAATAACCTTCTTTAAATTCCGGACAGATAGGACCATCGTCATTTTTTCTCACCTCCAGCTAGTTCTAACTGACTAACAACGTTTTGTAATAAACGATCTGCTATCAATGTATAGCCAGTTTCATTCGGGTGGAAGTGATCAGAATATAATAAATCCTTACCGCGATTTTGGAACATATCAAACGTTGGAACAACGTATACATTTGCATAACTAAGCGCAAGCTTTTCTAATGATCCGTTCCAATCGACAACAATTGGAGACGAGCCTTTTAACTCTTCTACATCTTCAAATGGATTATACAAGCCAATCCAAAAAATCGGACTGTTTGGATTTAAACTCCTTAATTGTTCCAAAATTTTCTTTGCATTAGCTTGAAATGTTGCGGTATCAGGACGATATGTCGTTAAATCTAAGTTTCCAAGTGATTCCCATCCTGGAAATAAATCATTTCCGCCAATTGTCAAAACAAGCACATCAGCTTGCTTAATTGCATACCCGGCACCGCTGCTTTCCATTTGTTTTAATAAATCTGGCATTTTCGCACCGCTCACCGCCAAGTTTGTGAGCGCTACCTTTTGTTTGTATTTTGTTTGCAGTTCATTCTTCATCCGTCCAATATATCCAATACCTTCTTTATCTCCAACACCACGTGTTAACGAATCACCTAAACTAACAACTTGCAATGTTTCCTTTTGTTGTTTCCCTTTAGCTTCTTTTTGCACGGTAGGAGTTAGCTTAGAAGTTTTCGGATTTAAAACATCACTCACACTAGTAATAAATCCGTATGCAAATAAACAAAAAGATGCTAGTGCAACGAATAAAATAACTTTCACAAATTTCGGTCTCATGCTACCCCCCCTTATAGATTGACCATATTATACCAAACGGAAATTTGAAAAGCGATTTTCATTCTCTTATGACAAAAGCACAATCATTTTAATTAAGATTGTGCTTTTCGTTTATGTTGTCAGTCTTTCCGTTAACTTCGCAAATAACTCAATTCGTTTTACTTCTGCTTCTCTATTCATAATTTGGTCGTGCAAAATTGTAAATGCACCTGCACCAACTTCCACGCTTGAATGAGCAATGGTTGTAATATCTAATATTTCTGCAACCTGCTGATCATCGCACCCAATAATTGTGAGATCCTCTGGAATGGAAAGACCGCTTTTTTGAGCAGCTGTTACAATCCCAGCTGCAATATGATTACAAGACACAAGAAGAGCTGTTAAACGCTCTTTCATACGAAGTAATGATTGAACAATCCGAGCCCCATCTTCTACTGTAAAACAGTCTACAAATTGCCACTCTTCTCGCGGCGTAACGTAAATAGATGATAAGGCATCTGCGTAAGCTCTTTTTCGATTTTGGCTATTAAAACTATCACTTCGTCCAATGCAGTAACCGATTTGTGTATGTCCCTTTTCTATTAAATACTCCATTCCTAAAGCAAACGTTTTGTAGTGATCAATATGAATACTAGAAATTGTATTGGATATCGTATCTTCACACGTCACAACCGGGCCAAATGTTGCGTACTTTTCAATCTCCTCACAAGCATTTATTTTCGAACATATAATAACCCCGTCCAATTTTTTCATCTTTAACATATTCAAAACTTCTATCTCTTTATCAGTGTTATAACCCGTTTGACAGAGCATCATATTGTAATTATGCTTTGCAGCCTCTCTTGAAATACCTTCTATAATGGCGCTGTAATACTGATTATTGACGAACGGGAGAAGCACACCAATCGCATTGGTTCTTCCACGTACTAAATGAATCGCATTTGAATTTTGCGTGTAATTTAACTTTTCAATAATGGCTAATATCTCTTTTCGTTTCTGTTCATTTACATAAGGATGATTATTTAAAACGCGAGAAACAGTAGAAATCGAAACCCCTGCCATTTCTGCGATTTTTTTTATATTTGACATCATAACACCTCCTTCTCCCATATTACCGCATACAAAAAAATTTAGAAATGCCCCTTGACCTGGTAAGCTTTCCACATTATATCCTGTGCTAGCAGACTATATATCCATTTTAAATTTTCGACATATAAGTCGCGGCTATGCAGAATATAACATGACCGCTACTTGCTTTCTCCTTTTGTTTTAAACCTTGCATGTGGCAGGAAAAGGCCTTGACCGTTTCTATGCGCAGCCAGATACTCTCGTCCACCTAAAAAGAAAGGGGTTTTTATGTCGTTTTTTAACTTGTAAATATAAATAAGAAAGGATTGATATTTTATTATGACCTTAAAATTAGAGCATATCTTTTTCATAGGTGGATTACTATTACTTTCTCTCGGAATCAATATGATGACAACCATTACTTCATTTGGCCTTAGCCCATATGATTCCCTTTTCATTGCTTTATATCAAAACTTTGGTTTAAGCATCGGCTCTTGGATGTTTATTATTAATTTGATTTTTACTCTTATCGTACTGTGTATGAATCGAAAGCGTATTACAATTGGGACAATCGTGACGATGGTGCTAATCTCTGTTTTTGTTGATATGATTGGCTCAGTTACAGTTATAATGGATGGCATTCGAGCTCTTCCAAAGTATATAACACTCATATGCGGAAATGTATCTGTCGGCGCAGGTATTGGTATCTATGTTTCATCACAGCTTGGGACTGCACCGCAAGAAGCATTTGTATTAACAATCTCGGAAAAAACAAAATGGTCCTTTCAAAAAACTGAAATTTCTCTAGCTTGTTTATTTCTAACTGCTAGTTTCATGCTAAATGGTCCTATTTATTTCGGCACCATTATTCTCTCTTTTACAACTGGCTGGCTCATTCAAACATTTATTCAAGTTGGTACAAAAGCATTACAAAGTTGTCGTACGCAAGAAGCCCATTGAAAGTTATATACTTTCAATGGGCTTTTGTTGTTCATATATAATATGAACCCCTTCGTTCACAACTTGAAGCTTTTCTACTACGCAATGGCTGAAAATCGATTGCAGCCATACCCTTACTTCTTCAGCACTTCCTTTTTTCACATAACAAAGCACAGTTGGCCCAGCGCCGCTTAAAGAAACACCATATAAATTTTCATGTTCTAATTCTTGAAGCTTTTGCAGTTCTGGTACGAGCTCTTTCCGGTATGGTTCATGAAACATATCCTGTTTCATCATTTCACCCGCAAGCACCCAGTCCTCTTTACATAAAGCCGCTACAAGTACATTGGCAACACCGCTGCCGCGAATGCCATCCATATACTGTAACGTCCTCGGAAGCACGTCCCTCGAATGAACTGTTTTTAGTTCATATGAAGGAATAACCGCTACAAGTTCTATATCATAAATAGGTTGTGACAAAAATGAAATATCTTTTCCATCATATGTTCCTATCATAAGTCCGCCATATAATGCTGCTCCAACATTATCGATATGTCCTTCGATTTCCGTTGCAATCAATAGCTTTTCTCTTCTAGATAAACGTAATTCACAAAGCTGATTCGCAAGTTCAATCCCCGCAATAATTGCCGAGGCACTACTTCCAAGTCCGCGCGCTAATGGAATATCACTGTCTAGATGAAGATGACAATAAGGAAGTTCCTTATTATAACGAACAGCTGCCTGGCGCGCTGTGTGAATGAGTAAATTCTTCTCATCTTTTGGAATCCCTTGAAGAATCGTTGTTTTTGCCGTACACTCCCAGCTAGAATGTGAACATACATCTACCGTTAAATATTTACTTACCGCAAGACCAATTGAATCAAAGCCTGGCCCAAGATTTGCTGTACTAGCTGGCACACGAATTGTAAACATAGGAGCCGCCTTCATCGAAGGACAGCTCCTTGAATATGCTCAAACACACTCTTTTCATCATTTGGCAACACAAGTGGCTGAATTTTTTTCGTATCAATTGCAATGTTAGGGTCCTTTAAACCATTTCCTGTTAAAACAGCAACAATGCTACTTCCTGTTGTTATTTCTCCTGTTTGTACTTGCTTGTAAATTCCAGCAAGCGATGCACAAGAAGCAGGCTCCGCAAAAATTCCTTCATACTTAGCAAGCCATTCATATGCCTGAAGAATTTCTGCATCTGTTACCTCATCAATTTTCCCATTTGAGTCATGTGCAGCAGCGACGGCTTTATCCCAGCTTGCCGGATTCCCAATACGTATTGCAGTAGCAACTGTCTCCGGCTTCTCAATTTTATATCCACGCACAATCGCCGCCGATCCTTCCGCTTCGAAACCTCGCATTTCTGGTAATCCTGTTCCATGCTTATCGTTATATTCTATAAAACCTTTCCAATACGCTGTAATATTCCCCGCATTTCCAACTGGAATGGCTAAAATATCAGGCGCTTTTCCAAGTGCATCACAAACTTCAAATGCTGCTGTTTTTTGTCCTTCAATGCGATATGGATTCACTGAATTCACTAGGATAATCGGCGCTGCGTCGCTAAGCTTTCGTACCATCTGTAAGGCATGATCAAAGTTCCCATCAATACTAATAATTTCAGCCCCGTACATGACTGCCTGCGCTAACTTGCCGTAAGCGATTTTTCCATTTGGAATCATAACAATGCAAGATAAACCTGCGCGCGCTGCATAAGCAGCTGCCGACGCAGATGTATTTCCTGTTGAAGCGCAAATAACCGTTTTGCTGCCAGCTTCCTTTGCTTTTGCTACAGCCATAACCATCCCGCGATCTTTAAAAGAACCCGTCGGGTTTGCACCTTCTACTTTCGCGTAAACAGAAACACCCCATTTTTCTGAAAGGTTCTCTAATAAAATCAGTGGTGTATTTCCTTCTGATAGTGAAAGCGACGGTGTTTGCTCAGTAATCGGTAAGTATTCTTTATAAGCAGCAAGTAATCCGTTCCACATTAGCGAGCATCTCCTTCAATACGGTAGTTTGCTTTCACACAATCTACTTCTTCATACGTCTCTAGTGTTTCTAGAATGTACGTATAATCTGCAAGGGATGCACGGTGTGTAACAATAACAATCTCAGCTGCTCCTTTCTTTTGTAATGGCATTTGAATAATCTTTTCAAAGCTTACGCCGCGTTCAGAGAATAGCGATGTAATTTTCGCAAACACCCCTACTTCATCCTTTACATGCAGGCGTAGAAACTTCTTCACGTAAATTTCGTCTTCTGCTTTTAATACTTTCTCATATTGCGGGGTTACTGCACTATTTCCTGTTACACCAAGGCGTACATTTTTCATAACCGCTACTAAATCAGATACAACAGCTGTTGCTGTTGGCAAACTTCCCGCACCTGGTCCGTAAAACATTGTTTCTCCTACCGCTTCACCATATACATATACTGCATTATATTCGTTTTGAACAGCTGCAAGCGGGTGTGTATTTGGTAACAATGTTGGTTCTACCGTTACCTCTAATTTTTCACCATCACGCTTAGCTACACCGATTAACTTAATTGTATAGCCTAGACTCTTACTATACGTAATGTCCTCCTCCGTAATAGATGTAATTCCTTTTACATTCACATCATGAAGTTCTACATTCGTAGAAAATCCAAGTGTCGCTAAGATTGTCATCTTTCGTGCCGCATCTAAACCTTCAACATCCGATGTTGGATCTGCTTCTGCAAATCCAAGCTGCTGCGCTTCATTTAACACGTCGTCATACGCTCTCCCTTCGTCAGACATTTTTGTCAAAATAAAATTTGTTGTTCCGTTCACAATGCCCATCATTTTCGTAATCCGATCAGAAGAAAGGCCCTCCACAATGCTTCGTAGAATTGGAATACCACCGGCTACACTTGCTTCATAAAACAAATCTGCTTGATTTTCTTTTGCTACAGTAAGAAGTTCTGCACCGTGAAGTGCCATTAAATCTTTATTTGCTGTGACAATGTGCTTACCGTTTTGCAGGGATTGTAAAATATATGCTTTTGCATCTTCTATACCGCCCATCACTTCAATCACAACATCAACATCTGGATTATTTATAATTTCATTGGGATTTTTCGTTAATAATGTAGGGGTTACTTGGACCTCTCGTTCTTTTTCTAAATTTTGTACTAATACTTTTGCCACTTTGACAGGACAACCGATTTGGTGCGCTAAACGATCTTGATGATCTTCAATAATGCGCACCACGCCGCTTCCTACAGTTCCAAGACCTAATAGGCCGACTTGAATTTCGTTCATAGTACTGTCCACCCCTCTAAAAATTGTATTTAGGTGCCATTATATAAGGTAAAATCGCAAAAAACAATGTATTTAGAACATTCTGAATAATAAAGATTGTTCTTTACAAAGAAAACGTTACCAAGTGTTATGCACATCTTCCTTTACAAAATATACGGGGTTTCCTGATACACATAGTAATTCAACCAATTTGAGAATAGTAAATTTCCATGGCTACGCCACTTTACTACTGGTTTTTCTAGAGGATCGTCATGTTTAAAATAGTTTTTGGGAATAGGAATATCCAGTCCTCTTTGCTGATCACGCTCGTATTCTTGCTTTAATGTCTCACAGCTGTATTCACTATGACCAAGAACAAAAATATGCTTTCCATCTTTATTCATAACGATATGCACACCGGCTTCTTCAGATGTCGCTAACAAATCAAGCTCCTCTACTTTTTGAATATCAGATGCACGGACTTCTGTATAACGAGAATGCGGTGCAAAAAAGCTTTCATCAAAACCGCGTAATAATTTCACATGCTCCTGCTGCACTTCATGCTCAAATACCCCAAACATCTTTTGCTCTAGCAAATATTTCGGAACGCCGTAGTGATAATACAATCCAGCTTGTGCCCCCCAGCAAATATGAAGCGTTGATGTAACATGTGTCTTCGAATAAGCCATAATTTTCTCCAGTTCTTCCCAATAATCTATCTCTTCGAAAGGAAGTGTTTCAACCGGAGCACCCGTAATGATGAGCCCGTCAAATTTTTCTCCTTCAATATCATGAAATGTCTTATAAAAGCTTGTTAAATGCTCCTGAGTTACATTTCTTGATGTATGGGACCCCATATGAAGTAAATGGACATCGAGTTGAAGCGGTGTATTTCCAATTAAACGAAGCAAATGCGTTTCTGTTTCTTGTTTTGTTGGCATTAAATTTAAAATAGCAATCTTCAAGGCACGAATATCTTGCGTTTCTGCTCGCTCTTTCGTCATCACAAAAATATTTTCATTTTGTAATACTTTACGAGTTGGTAAATCTTTATCAATGATGATCGGCATACTGTTTTCCTCCAGAAAGTGCTGCTTTTAAATCAGCAATAATATCCGCCGCATCTTCAATACCAACCGATAATCGAATTAAATCAGGCGTTACACCTGCTAAACACTGCTGCTCTTCTGTAAGCTGACGATGCGTTGTGCTTGCAGGGTGAATGACACAAGTTCTTACATCTGCAACATGCGTCACCAATGTGGCAAGCTTCACATCTTTAATAAACTGTTTAGCAGATTCAAGACCTCCTTTTACTCCAAATGTCAAAACACCACTCGCACCTTTCGGTAAATATTTTTGCGCCAATGCATAATTTTCATTATTTTGAAGTCCAGGATAATTGACCCAATCAACGCGCTCATGCTGCGATAACCACTGTGCAACAGCTAATGCATTGTGACTATGACGCTCCATACGAAGATGCAACGTTTCTAAGCCAATATTGCTCATGTACGCATTGAATGGGCTCATACAATTTCCATAGTCTCTTAATAACTGTACACGAGCTTTCACAATGTATGCTGCTTGCCCGAACTTTTTCACATAGCTCACACCATGATAGCTCGGATCTGGTTCAACAAATTCAGGAAATTTACTCCAATCGAAATTTCCTCCATCAATGACAATGCCGCCAAGTGAGCTTGCATGACCATCAATATATTTCGTTGTAGAATGAACAACAATGTTTGCACCATGTTCAAATGCATGACATAAATACGGTGTCGCTAACGTATTATCCACAATAAACGGTATTCCAAGCTCTTTTGCCGCATCAGAAAACTCTTTAAAATTCAGTACATTCATCGCAGGATTTCCAAGCGATTCCGCATACACAAGCTTTGTTTTCTCATTTGCGAGGGCAACAATTTCATCAGCAGATAAGTTTGGATTAAAGAACGTAACCTCAATCCCAAGCTTCTTAAGACTAACTGCAAATAAATTAAATGTACCACCATATACTGTTGATGAGCAGAGCAAATGATCGCCGCTGTTACAAATATTTAATACCGCTAGCATAATCGCAGCTTGCCCTGATGCGGTTGCAACCGCACCAACACCGCCCTCTAACTCTGTCAACTTCTGCTCAAATGCCGCAAGTGTCGGGTTGCCGATACGCGTATAAATATATCCTTCTGCCTCCAAATTAAAGAGAGCCGCTAAATCGTCAGAAGTGTCGTATTTATACGTCGTACTTTGATAAAGCGGCAAAACACGCGGTTCACCATTTTTCGGCGTATAGCCACCTTGCACGCAAATCGTTCCTTTTCCCCATGATTCTCCCATTTCCCAAACCCCTTTCTTTTATATAAAATAAAAAACTGCTTCTTTCCTAAATAAGAAAGAAGCAGCTTAGATAAACGCTCGCCATGTAGCCTTTCTTATCTTTCAGGAAATACCTGCAGGATTTGGCACAATTCCGATTTACGGCTGTTGCCAAGGTTTCATAGGGCCCGTTCCCTCCACCTATTCTTGATAAGACTTATGCAATTACCGATGATTTTATAGAAACTATTTCCTCATGTCAATATATTTTTCTGAATATTTCTAAAGTATTTCATTAACTATTTCATTCCCTCTACCGCTGAACTTTACCAAATAAAGAATATTCTGTAAAATTAAAAGTATGAATGATAACTCATTCATAAACCAATAGGAGGCGATAGCTACATGAAAGTCGGAGAAATTTTAACTTTTGAAAAATCATTTACGAGAGAGGATGTAGAGCTATTTAGTAAAATTTCTGGTGATGCTGGTGAACATCATGTTGTTCCAGATGAACATGGACGCGTAATGGTACAAGGATTACTCGTTGCAACATTACCTACAAAAATTGGCGGCGATTTAAATTTTATTGCAAGAGATGTGGAGCTTACTTTCTTACGCCCAGTCTTTACCGGAGATACTGTTCGATGTGAAGTCACACTTATTCATCATGAAAAACAAGCAGATCGAATAATTGCTGTTTCAAAGGCAGAATGCTTTAATCAAAATGGTAAAAAAGTGTTGGAAGGATCCTTCCAAGGGATTATTCGTCAATAATTTGAACTACCCCCACTTATCGGCCAATGCCTCTTGAAGTGGGGGATTTTTCATTCCTTACTGATTAAAAAAACCGCCCAATCAGGCCTTTGACTTCCCCGCCTATCTTCTTTAGAAAAGTAGAAGTGGCTCGTCCAGAATGTGAGGGGGATGGAGCTTCTGACGTAGAGGTGTATTTTACCTCGTAGGAAGAAGCGAAGCCACCGAATATTCTAGCCACTGGAACTGGACAATACTTTCTCTCTGAATCTTGAGGTGGAGGTCTTACTGCCCACAAATAGCGGGATAAATTTGAAAAAATACAGGAAATGTTCTATTTAAAGACCAAAAATACATTTAAAAAACCTTACTTACTATGTAAAATGAAAGAGTTATATTTAATTCATTAAGGTAACCTTGAAAATGCTATTTTTCACAACGCTACTTATACAAATGTTGCCACATCACTTATTATAAAGTGATATTTTTTCTTTATGGGGATTAAAAACCTAACTTAATAACTATGTTGCTGCACTCCTGCACATTTTTCATTTGAATTTCAAATAAAATTCATATAAATCCTTTAATATTAAACACTATAAGTAATTCTCTATCTTTTATATAAATTACTCTTCAGTAAGTCTTTTTACAAAAATGTAAAAAAGAGCTGTCATAACATATATAAGCATAATTATTCTCGTATCAGAATCTCTAAATTTTTCATAACAAGAATGTAACATAAAGGAGGCATAAAAATGACTATTAGAAGAGGCATGCATTCTTTACTTATCATGTACGGTATGTTTCTAGGTTCTATAGTTGGTGCTACAGTCTGGTTATTTTTAGTTACCACAAATGCTGGAATTCACTTTATTTGGGGATATTTACCCAAAGAATTTTCATTACCACCTTATTATACAATTTGTATAACAATGATTGGCGGTGTTCTTGTCGGACTGTCACAGAAATACTTCGGTACATACCCGCGTTTAATGCCAGAAGTAATGGGCGAATATAAAAAAACAGGTAGAATTGAGTATAATTTTGTACATAAATCTACGTTAACAGCTATTATTGTTTTAATATTTGGTGCAAGCTTAGGACCGGAAGCAGCACTTGTTGGAATTATCGGTGGACTTTGTACTTGGGTTGGAGATCGTTTTCATTTCGCTTTAAAAGGAATGAAGGGATTAACTGAAATTGGAATTGGTGCTACTTTAAGTGTTATTTTTAATGCGCCATTATTCGGTTATTTAGCTCCGAGTGAAAATGAGAATAAACCAATTGACGAAATTTCCAAAGGAAAAAAAACTATTGTATATCTCGCTACTACTTTTGCTGGTTTTTCTGTTTATTTATTACTTAGTAAGTTTGATAATCGAGGATCTTTTATTGTTGATTTTGGGAAAGGGTCTTTTTCACTTCAGGAATGGATTGCCTTTTTACCTCTGATTTGTATAGGAGCTGGCGTAGGCTATTTTTATTTCAAGATAGAATATATATTTGAAAAAATCGTTCATCCTTTTCAAGAATATAAAGTCATATTGGGAATTATAGGTGGCATTCTTTTAGGGATTGCTGGAACTTTACTACCCTATACAATGTTTTCAGGAGAACATCAATTAAAAGACTTAGTCCATGAATGGACAGCATTATCATTTTGGATGCTGCTTCTTTCAGGAGTTTTAAAATTATGTGTAACGGCAGTCTGTTTAAGTACAGGTTGGCGTGGTGGACATATTTTTCCGATTATATTTGCTGGTGCAAGTATTGGATATGCTGTGGCTACTGTCATACCGTTAGACCCAGTTGCTTCTGTAGCTATTGTGACAACAGCCATTTCAAGCTATGCAGTACGAAAACCAATCGCTATTACATTATTATTACTTATGTTCTTCCCAATTAATTTATTGTTACCAATGATTGGAGCTGCAATGATTGGTAATCTTTTTCCACTTCCTAATCATAATGAGAATAAACAAGAGGAGATGGAACAAAAATAAAGTGAAACTTCCATCAGTGGAGAGTTTTTTCATCTCCCACTGATGGAAAGCCCGCCCAATCGGGCTTTTACGGGCAGTAAGAAAATAAACAAGCAGTACTACCGCTATAAAAGCGTTGGTACTGCTTGTTTTGTTAATTAAAACATATTTAACTACTTTCTTTTTTCGCTTTGTACTTCCTCATAACATTGATATAATAATTAAAAATGTAGTTTTCATTCTATCACCCGAGGGGGCTTTCACAATGTCATTAAATAAAGCACTTACAATTGCTGGATCGGATACGAGCGGCGGCGCTGGTATGCAAGCAGACTTAAAAACATTCCAAGAGCTTGGTGTATACGGTATGACAGCTCTTACAACAATCGTAACAATGGACCCGCATAACGGTTGGGCACATAACGTGTTCCCAATTCCTGCGTCTACATTAAAACCACAATTAGAAACAACAATTGAAGGCGTTGGCGTTGATGCATTAAAAACAGGTATGCTTGGCTCTGTTGAAATTATTGAACTTGTTGCTGAAACAATTGAGAAGCATAATCTACAAAACGTAGTAGTAGACCCAGTTATGGTATGCAAGGGCGCAGATGAAGCACTTCATCCAGAAACAAATGACTGCTTACGTGACAAACTCGTTCCAAAAGCTTTAATTGTAACACCAAACTTATTTGAAGCGTATCAACTGAGTGGCGTCAAAATTAGCTCACTTGAAGATATGAAGCAAGCTGCTGAAAAAATCCATGCTTTAGGGACAAAATATGTACTTATTAAAGGCGGTAGCAAGCTAGGAACAGAAAAAGCAATTGATTTATTATACGATGGAGAAACATTTGATATTTTAGAATCTGAAAAAATTGAAACAACATATACGCATGGCGCAGGTTGTACATATGCTGCTGCAATTACAGCAGAGCTAGCTAAAGGAAAATCTGTAAAAGAAGCAGTTCAAGTAGCAAAAGAATTTATTACGGCTGCTATTCTTCATTCTTTCAAATTAAATGAATATGTAGGGCCAACACATCACGGTGCATATCGTAAATTTGGCGCTGGAAAAGAACTTGTATAAAAAATAAAGTCGCCATACGTGGTGACTTTATTTTTTATGAATGACTCTTTTAATAAAATATCGTTTAAGAGTTGACCCCCCAACAAAAATAAAGGAAAGAATAATCGTTGTATGAATAAATAGTTCGTCTCTCTATATAAGTTAAAAAAACGACCTAAAAACCCCTTTCTTTTTAGGGGAGGACGAGTTGCATAGAAGCGGTCAGGGCCTTTTCCTGCCACATGCGAAGTTTAAAACAAAAGGAGGAAGCAGGGTACAGGTTATATTGTATTCTGCATAATAACGACTTATATGTCGAAAAATTAAAATGGATTTATATGGTATAAACATATACCTGGCCTTTCTACAACTTATGTTTCACGTGAAACTTTCAAACAAAAAAAGAGCGAAATCTCGCCCTTTTTCACTATAACCTCGCTAACAACATCTCGAAACTTTACCGCCCTTTGCATTAAATCTTGCCTCTTGTGCTTCAGAAAAAAATTGTTTTCGAGATAATACTTTTTCATTTGGATGGTATTGTTTCATATGCGCAACATACTTTTCATAACTTGGTACACCAACAAGCAAACTAATAAATTGTTTTCGATATCTCCACATGTTACTGATTGTTTTAAGCATAATGCTGCGCCTCGCTTTCATCACGCGGAACATACGCTGCTTCTTTTAAAGGCGTTGCTTTATTATTCAATACTTGTATCCATATTCTAATAGACGATATTAGTACCGCGATCACAACAAGCATAAAAATTCCACAAAGTGCCGCATCAATATAATCATTAAGAATAATTTGTTTCATCTGTGCTACGTTTTTCGCTGGTGCTAACAGTTTCCCTTTATCTAGTGTACTTTGGAATACTTTTGCATGAGAGAGGAATCCAATTTTCGGATTTTCATGAAATAACTTTTGGTAGCCTGCTGTCATTGTAACAATCAGTAACCATGTTGTCGGCACGAGTGTCACCCAAACGTATGCCTTTTTCCCCATTTTAAACAAAACCGTCGTTCCTAGTAATAATGCAATCCCAGCTAACATTTGATTTGCGATTCCAAAGAGCGGCCATAACGTATTAATACCGCCAAGTGGGTCAATTACCCCTTGATATAAGAAATATCCCCATCCTAGTACACAAAGTGTTGTTGCAACAATATTAGAAAACATTGAATCTGTTTTTGCAAATGGTTTATAAACGTGCCCTAAAATATCTTGAATCATAAACCGACCAACACGCGTTCCTGCATCAATCGTTGTTAAGATAAAGAGCGCTTCAAATAAAATTGCAAAGTGATACCAAAATGCCATTAATGCTTTTCCGCCAATTACTTGAGAGAAAATCTGAGCCATCCCAATTGCGAACGATGGTGCCCCGCCTGTACGAGATAATATCGTTTGTTCTCCGACGTTTACAGCCAGTTCCTTCAACTCATTTGGCGTCACAGTAAAACCCCAAGAACTAATTACTTGTGCTGCCTGTGTTACATCCGTTCCAATGATTGCCGGTGGACTATTAATTGCAAAGTATGTACCTGGTGTTAGTACACAAGCTGCAATCATTGCCATTGCTGCGACGAATGATTCCATAAGCATAGCACCGTAACCAATCGGCTGTGCATGTCCTTCCCGCTCTATCATTTTTGGAGTTGTACCAGAAGAAACAAGCGCATGGAAACCAGATACAGCTCCGCAAGCGATTGTAATAAATAAAAATGGGAATAAATTCCCTGCAAATACCGGACCCGTTCCATCAATAAATTTTGAAACTGCCGGCATTTGTAAATTTGGCGCAACAATTATGATACCGATCGCTAAACCAACAATTGTTCCAATCTTTAAAAACGTACTTAAATAATCACGCGGTGCAAGTAATAACCAAACAGGCAATGCAGAAGCGATAAATCCATAAATGACTAGCATAATAGCAATTGTTTCACCTTTAAATGTAAACATAGTCGCAAGCGCTGGATTTCCCGCTACATATTGACCTGCTACAATCGATAAAAGAAGTAAAATAATACCGATAACTGAACCTTCTCCAACATGACCTGGGCGAATGTAACGCATATATACACCCATTAAAATAGCAATTGGAATGGTTGCTGCAATTGTAAACATTCCCCATGGACTTCCTACAAGCGCTTTTACCACAACAAGAGCTAATACTGCTAATAAAATAATCATAATGCCTAAAATCCCGATCATTGCAATAAAGCCTGTTACAGGACCAATCTCTTCCTTAATCATTTCACCAAGTGACTTTCCGTTGCGGCGCATAGATGCGAACAAAATCACAAAATCTTGGACAGCTCCAGCTAAAACAACTCCAACAATAATCCAAAGTGTTCCTGGTAAATACCCCATCTGTGCAGCCAAAATGGGACCAACTAATGGACCAGCTCCAGCAATTGCAGCAAAATGGTGTCCAAATAAAACCCATTTATTTGTTGGAACATAATCTTTCCCATCATTCAAAAGTTCTGCTGGTGTTTTTCGATTGTCGTCCAATTCAAAGACTTTCCTTGCAATAAATTTACTATAAAACCGATACGCAATAGCATATACAGAAACAGCAGCAACAAGTAGCCAAACCGCATTAATGGTTTCACCGCGAGATAAAGCTAACACAGCAAATCCCACTGCTCCTAAAGCCGTAATCACACCCCAAAGTAAAATAGACTTCCATGCTTTCAAACATAATCCCCTCCTATTGTTATGTCCTAGAGGGAATTGTACTAAATTTTCAGAATAATTAAAAATAATATTCCTTATGATGAATATTTCCTAATTTAACATGACCAAATTCTTCCACGACCTGCTACAATTCAATTTTATTTCGAAGCCGTTTTACATAATTTCGGCTGACAGGAATTGGTTGATTATCATACCTTTCCAAATATAGATTATACGTCCCGTTATAATAAGGCTTTAATTCTTTCACATAAATAACATTAATAAGATAACTTTTATGCACACGTAAAAAATCATATGCCGCTAACTTACCTTCTAATTCTTGTAATGTATATGTGGAAATATATTGATTATTATTTGTATAAATAGAAACTGTTTTATTTTCTTTATTCTTGCTTATGTATACAATATCATCTGGAAGAATATATGAAATTCCTTCATGACTCTCGATAGGAAGCTTTTGCAATCGATTCTTCACTTGTTTTATTTTTTCTTGCTCAATACTATGCAGTAAAAATTGCAAGTCTTCCTGTTCAAATGGTTGCAACAAATAATAGAAAGCATGGAAACGAAATGATGCAATCGCATCTTTTATATTATTTCCTGTGAATATAAATTTTGTGCTTAATGTTAATTGGCGCAGCAATCCTGCAACTTCAAATCCTGTTCCGTCTGGCAAATGTGTATCTAAAAAAATAAAATCTGGCGTATGCTTTTTCGCTAGTTGCAATGATTCCATTCCCGATTTCGCTTCAAAGCATTCCAAATTGTTTACATGTTCTGTGAAAAAATCTATTAATTGACCTCTGTTTTCTTCTCTTTCGTTTACAATTAAAATTTTCATGTCTGCCCAACCACCTAATCCTTTTGTCCATACGCCTTGTTGTATACATTCGCTTTTTTAGAAATAATCCCTTTTTACAAGCCATTTTTCTATCAAATATACCATATTTTTGTCAGAAAACAATGAAAAGGAAGCTATACACAGCTTCCTTTTCATTATACTAATTCTCGTTGTTTTGTTTCCTGCCCAAGCACAAGTACAGCAAGAACACCTATTACAATGGCCATACAAAAGATTGTAAAAATATAAGAGAGAGAAGCATGTGTAGCTACAAGATAACCAATTAATAATGGCCCTAAAATACCACCAATGCGCCCAAATGCTGCTGCCATCCCAGCTCCTGTACCACGAATGACGGTTGGATACTGCTCCGGTGTATATGCATACAATGCTCCCCAAGCTCCTAAATTAAAGAATGAAAGCAACATTCCTGCAATCATTAGGGTGATTACTGAATCTGCCGCTCCAAAGAAATATGCGCTACATGCCGTTCCAAGTAAGTATGTGATTAACACAAACTTACGGCCAAGACGTTCAATAAACCAAGCGGCCGTAAAATAACCTGGAAGCTGTGCAAATGTCATAATCAATACATATTGAAAGCTTTTAATTAAACTAAATCCTTTTAGCACTAATACACTTGGAAGCCAAAGAAACATTCCATAATATGAAAATACAACACAAAACCATAAAATCCAAAGCATAATAGTCGCCCGTCTGTACTCCCCTGACCAAACGGCCTTTATGTTTGCAAATACAGATTGTTTTTGTTTTACTTTTTGAAATTGCGGTGAATCAGGTAAACTCCATCGTAAATATAGTGCATAAAAAGCTGGAAGTGCACTTAAAACCATCGCTGTTTGCCAACCATATGTTGGAATAATAAAATATGAAATGAGAGCAGCAATCAACCAACCACCAGCCCAAAAGCTTTCTAACAAAACAACGATTTTCCCACGTTCATGCGCTGCAACACTTTCAGATACAAGTGTGGATGCAACAGGAAGCTCTCCTCCAAGCCCCATTCCAATACAAAAACGAAGTATAAGAAATACGGTTAATGTTGTTGATAAAGCCGTTAACCCGCTTCCAACGGAAAATAATAATAATGTAATAATAAAAACAGATTTGCGTCCGATTTTATCTGCTAATATCCCAAATACGAGCGCTCCGACTGCCATTCCGATGGAGTTAATACTACCAATCCATCCCATCTGCTGTGCACTAAGCTGCCACTCTTTTTGCAAAGCAGCAATAATAAATGAAAGAATCCCAACATCCATTGCATCAAATAGCCAACCTAGCCCAGCAATTCCGAGAAGCTTTCGATTCGAGATTTCTTTAAATTTTCCCACTATAGGCCCTCCTCAATACAGGTGTCTTTACATCACATTTTACATATGTATACCGTATAAGTAAAACAATTTATACGTAAGAATAATCATTACTCATATGACTCTTATCATTTCCACAAAAAAACACCTCATACATAGGCGTTCTTCAATGAATAGACGAATTCTCCCTGTAAAAAGGTGACTCTACAAATAGCTGTTTAAAAAAGAAAAAAGCAGCGATATTTCGCTACTTTTTCGACCGAACAACATCTTTTAAAAATTCAACTAATACAAGTTGACGACGCCAACGCGTTGGATTACTGCACAAACGGTAAAACCACTCTAAATGAATAGCTTGAATCCATTTTGGAGCACGCTTTACTTCTCCGGCCCAAACATCAAAGCTACCACCAACGCCAACAGCTACTTTTGCATGTAAACGCTGTTTATTATTTTGAATAAAGTTTTCCTGTCTCGGAAACCCAAGTGCAACCAGTAAAATGTCCGGCTTCACTTCTTGAATACGTGTAATAATTTCTTCTTCTTTCTCTTGTTTAAAATATCCGTCCTGTGTTCCAACAATAGATACCGCTGAATATCTTTCTGTTAAAGTTCGAGCTGCTCTTTCGATAACGTGCGGCTTTGCTCCAAGTAAAAAGACAGATACAGCTTTCTTTTCTTGCGATAATGTTTCAAACAAATTACACATTAAATCAAAACCTGCCACACGTTCTTTTAACGGTGTTCCTAGCATACCGCTTGCCTTTACAACACCAATCCCGTCTGGTGTAATAAGGTCTACCTGAAGAAGTGTTTGGTGAAACGCAGTATCCTTTTTGGCACACATCACAATTTCAGGATTGGCCGTTACAACTTGAAACGTATTCTCTTGCTTCCTTTCCAGCTGCTGCATTACATACCGAACTGTTTCTGCCATTGTCATCGTTGAGAAAGGCACGCCTAAAATATCAACTGTTTGCACTGCCATATTTACAATCCTCTCTATTTCAAATATCTTTTTCCACTACTGATTATTCTAACCTCTTATTTTTGCATACTCATTACTGCCAGACAAAACCTTCTCATAAGCTTCATACGTATTTTCATATAAATTCCGTAACGAAAAATGAGAAGACGCATGGGTATACAAACGCTCACCCATCTCTACTAATTCACCATTTTTCCACTTTTCATATGCCTCTTCTAATGCACGAGTAAGCGCCGCAGCATCACCAATTGGAATAATCCAGCCATATGCGTCATCAACAATAAGTTGTGACATATCGCCAACATCTGTAGCAATAGAGGTTAAACGTTGATTCGCCCCTTCTAATAAAACAAGGGGGAAACTTTCACTATACGATGTTAATAAATTTATATGCACTGCGGCATATAAATTCTTTGCATCTTCACGATGTCCTAAAAATAGAACTTTATCTTCTAACCCTTTTTGTTTCACTGTTTCTTTTAACTCATTCTCAATTGGTCCATCACCAAGTAACAGCACTTTAATTTTAGGAATTTTTGTATTTTGCAACGCTTCAAATAATATTTCATGTCCTTTAACAGGATGTAAACGGGCTACTTGAATTGCTGTAAATACATCTTCTTGTATACCAAAATTCTCCTTTACATCATAAGGCTTGGCCGGCGTACGATCATATTTAATTCCGTTATAGATTGTACAAATTTTCTCTTCTGGTACACCTAGCGTTACCGTATTCCTCTTAAAACGTTCTGTAATAGCAAAAAATAAATCAACTTTCTTAAACGAACGCAAGTTTAACTTTGTAAAAACCCAACCTTTTAAACCACGTTTCATAAAATCCAATGTTGGATCACTGTGAATGGTTGTAACCCATTTGGCATTTATCTTTCTTCTTAATAAAGAAAGATAAAAGTTGGCTCTTGCCCCGTGGGTATGGACAATATCAAAACCTTCTTTATTAATAAAAGAACGTATTTTTGAAAGAATGGATATATCATAACGAGATGATTGTGAAAAAACATGTACTTTTATTCCTAATGCTCTCGCCTCACTGGCTATTGCACCTTCTTCAAATACCGCTAATTCTACTACATCTTTTGGAAATTGTGACAAAAGTGAAATAATATGCGTTTTTCCGCCACCTGTTTCTGCTCCAGCATTCATATGTAACACTTTCATCTTTTTTCCTCCATTAAATATATTTTCTTATTTTTTACTATAGCAAAAAATAAAAGCTAACATAGTGCTAGCTTTTATTTTTCCATTATTCTATTTCTAAATCAACGATTAAATATGCTAATAATACGACAAAGTAAATACTTACTCCTGGTGCCGTTAACACATGACCTGCTGTAAAAGCAATTCCTAATGCTAATCCAAGACCAGCAGCTAACAATGCGTACTTGACCGTAAATACTTCACGAAACCTTGTTATTAACACCATTAGAATTCTCAAACCATAATACAGAAACGGAATCATAAGAAAAATGAAACCGATAATTCCAAAAGTATAAAACCAATCATGGAAATCTCTTTCAATTAATTTTGGGGCATCTTTAAAGTTACCACCATATCCCATACCAAGTAACTTCTGAGACATAGGCGCTTGTTTATAAAAGTCTTCATACGTTTTTGTAAATAATTCACGTCCACTAAAAATGAGAGCCTGTGTCTCAGCCTTTTTCTCTTCTTCTTTCACTTTTTCTTTCTCTTTTGCGGTATCCTCTTGTTTAACATGGTTATTATGTTGCTTTTTTTCCTCTTGTACTTTTTCAAATACTTGATGATGAATCCCTGTATTTTTATATATTGGCGAGAATGGAAAATATCCTACTACTCCTGCAAATATAACTGTTGCGATTAAACCATTTAACAAATATGGCTTTTTATTACGTTCTTTCCGTTGTAAAAACGCTTGTATAAAGCACATAAAAATAGCAATAACAAATGTACAAACAATAGCACCGGCCCCTACTTTTGTTCCAATTGCAAACAATGAAAATACAATTAAAAGAGACGGAATCCAGAAATAAATTTTTGCTAAGCTTGTTGTTTTTTCAATAGAATACAATACAACAACTGGGCATACAATCGCTAAAATTGATCCAAGTTCATTCCCTGCAAAAAACCAGCCGCGAGAACCTTCTTTAAAATAGTCATAA
This sequence comes from Bacillus sp. 103mf, assembly GCF_900116295.1. Taxonomy (GTDB): domain Bacteria; phylum Bacillota; class Bacilli; order Bacillales; family Bacillaceae_G; genus Bacillus_A; species Bacillus_A bruguierae. The sequence goes on along the minus strand of NZ_FPAF01000012.1, from coordinate 56,095 downwards.
CTATTATAATCCGTTCCAGTTGCGATAGCTGCAACCATAGTTACATTTATAATTAAAGCTGCATATGCTATATAGTTTCTCATCTTTGTATGCATTGTTTCTTTCGTCTTTAATGACTTGAATACGAGAATATAGCAACTTATCATCACAAATGGATATAACGCCTTTGCTATAAACTTAAGATCTTCCATTTGTAACATCGGATGCTTAATCATTTTGTTATTTAAAAATCCTAATCCAAGGACAATTCCTAACCCAAGTAAATATATAATATATTTTCGATTTTCTTTTATACGGGCTTGCGTAAGAATATAAATACCACCAAGAGCCATAACAAATAAGCGTGTTATCACTCCAACCGTTGCATCGATTTTTAGCTCTAAAATACAAAATGATGTAAGTAAATCTATAATTGGTTGTAATATAATAAAAATCAATAGAAAACGTTCAAATTTATAACTTAAACTATTGTGATTTAACATTTTTACCCCCCATAAATATTGTTGCTTCTTTCCAAATACCTATTATAGCATAAGTTATGAATTGACTAGATGGGATTTTAATTGAATCATAAAATCTTTGAGGGCGTCACTTTTCTCCTATATCCATTGTATTTACTTTGAAAACAACACTTTCAAACGCTTTCTTTCCTTATTCTTTCGCTTTTTTTACATGTAGCGAAACAGGAATTGTTATTTTGATAACTTTAGTGTATATTCTTTCCTTGGAACATCTTTAGAAGGAAGGGATCGGAGCGATGTTTTTAATTGATGTATTTACATTTCTCGGTATTATCGCAGCTGCCATTTCTGGTACATTAGTAGGTTTAAAAAAAGAACTCGATTTATTTGGTGTCCTTTGTTTGTCTGTAGCAACAGCACTTGGCGGCGGAATCATTCGAGATGTTATGATTGGAAACTTACCTCCAGTTGCATTTGTTCAACCAATTTACTTTTTTATTAGTATCCTAGCAGCATTATTTACTTGTATGTTTTTTGAACGAATTCATAAATTACAAGTTGTTATTATGTTATCAGACGCTGTCGGTTTAGGCGTATTTACTGCTATCGGTGCAAATGCGGCCATTACTCATCACATGAATGCTTCTTTCTTAGTTGTTTCTATGGGAGTTATCACAGGTATTGGCGGTGGAATTTTACGTGATATGTGTGCGCAAGATATCCCATATGTCTTTCGTAAAGAAATTTATGCAATTGCCTCCATTCTAGGTGCAATTAGCTTTCTTATTACTTATGAAATGGGATCACACGTATTAGCTTTCTATATTTGTTTACTCGTAACATTTGTTATACGTGTAGTAACTTTTATCTATAATGTACATTTCCCAGTCTTTTTTAAAACACATGCGAAAATCCATAAAGGTCATTGATCTATTTTTATAAAAAGAGAATTCTTTCATGAATTCTCCTTTTTTATATACAAGTTAAAAAACAACATAAACATCTTCTTTCTATTTAAGGGGGAACGAGAGCGCATAGAAACAGTCAGGTCAGGACCTTTCCCTACCATATGTGACGTTTAAAACAAAAGGAGAAAGCTAGCGCAGGTCATGTTTTATTCTACATGACAGCGAATTACATGTTGAAAAATTTAAATGGATACATAATATATTACATAAATCCTTCGAGTTTTATATAAAGATAAGGTATAGAAAAATAGATATAATAAATAAAGAAACAAAGATTAGAAGCGATTCATAAAACAAATTGACGATCAGCAGGGGGTTTTACTATCCACGAATAACGTGATAAAACAAAATTCCTATGAGTGAGGAATAAAACCATCCACACTCATAGGAACTTTACTTTTTAAAAAATAGCTTTTGACAATATTGATTTATCATATATATCCCATAGCTTTGTAATATCAATAGACTTGGGACTAATACACCCTCATATACAATATGCATGTTCATAAACTTTGTATACAAATGGCTCGCAATTATGAGTAGAAACAGCATATAATTTCTATTTCCCTGTTTTTGAGCTAGAAGATGTAACATAGAGATTGCCGTAAATATCGTAATCATCATGTATATAAAATATCCACCTTTTATAAAGGTGTTTTTCATTTCTTGTTTCTCTAGCTCTCCTAAACTCATTTGAATAGAAGAAAAACGATCCTTCTCTATTTTATTCAACTTTTTGTTTATAAAATCCATATTATATTCTTTTTTCTCTTGTTCTGCTCTTTTTTCATTTTTTCCTATTAGGACAGATTGAATATACCCTTCGTTTGTAAAAGTGTATCGCGAATTACTTGATGTTCCAAGTGCATAACTTACTGCGTAATGAACACCATAAAATATAACACATACACCTATTAGTCTAATCAACATTCCTTTTCTATCTGGACTTTGCAAAACTTCTACTAATACAAGATACAAAACAAGAACTATAATTAAAAATAAGCCTAATGGACGAATCATATTACTGAAAGCAAATAAAGCAACGGCGACTCCCCACATATACGAATGACTTAATCCTTTATGTATAAGTAAGTAACAGGCAAAATAAAATAAACATGTTGCCAAATGCTCATTCGTTAAAACAGAACAAAGCATAATATTAGGAATATACAAAGCGTATAATACCGCTGCAATTCGGCCACATTCTTCATGAAATAGTTTTGAAGCAAGCTGATAAATAAAATAAGCGGTAGCTCCGCAATATAAAACATTACATACCTTTAAGACAAACGTTGCATCTCCGAAAAAACGAATTAAAAAGGATTCGTACATAATAAAAGGAGATTGAACTACAGTTTCTAGACTGCTAAAAATAGTATTTCCTTGTGCAACTTGTTTAGCAGCTTCATACATCACATTCATATCACTTTCGATCGGAGCTTTCATTAACACAATAGATAGAAACCGGAGTAACACAGTACCAGAAATGAGAAAAATAATAAATTGTTTATCCGTAAATCGATACTGTAAAATAGAGGTAGTCAGCAAAAGTAAAATGATACAAACACCTAATACAATCGCTAAACTAGAAGATTTTACATCAAAAACAGTTTTTACCTCTCCAAAAGAATACCAAAAGGAATATGCAAAAAAGAGGAACATGAGTCCAACTACTACCTTGTAAAAAAAAGCTGAAAAACCTATCTGCATCTTGTCCATAACTTTATTCTATCGCACCTCTTTTTTCTCTTGTTAATAGGTATCTATACCCTTAACTTCGTATTTGTAACAAAACGATTTTATCACGAATAAAGAGAATACCGGTACCCTATTTCTATAACAAAGTTCGTAACATCATATATTCTCCTTGCAATGTAAGCGAAATCTCTTTTACACTACAATCTATATACAGAGAAATTTTCGTTCACTGTTTATAACGAATGATGGACGAAATAAATTAAGTTCCGATGAATATCATAAGAACAAACAAAACAGGAGTAGATAATATGGAAAAGAAATTTATGAGAGAGTCAAGAGCGATAAAAACAACACGTGTTTTTCCAAATGACTTAAATAACCATCAAACATTATTTGGCGGAAAATTATTAGCGGAAATTGACAGCATTGCTTCTATCGCTGCTGCACGCCATAGCCGTCAGCATTGTGTAACTGCTTCTATCGATTCTGTTGACTTCTTAACACCAATTCACCAAACCGATTCTGTTTGCTATGAAGCATTCGTTTGTTATACAGGAAAATCTTCTATGGAAGTATTCGTAAAAATTGTTGCAGAGGATTTATTAGGCGGAGAACGCCGTATTGCAGCTACTTGCTTCATCACTTTCGTCGCATTAAAAGATGGAAAACCAGCCTCTGTACCAGGTGTGATCGCTGAAACAGAAGAAGAGATCTGGTTATATAACACAGGCGGGGAACGTGCAGAAAAACGAAAAATGAACCGATTAAAAAGTAAGGAAATGGCAGAAGTACTAACAATTCAAAAACCATGGAATGTGTAATTCCACAACCTCTTCTTGGCGAATGTATTCGCCAAGTTTTTTATATTATGAAGAAATACTAAGCTTTCTTATCTGCTATTTTCATACATTGTATGCCATTTTTAATGCAATTAAGAAAAGAATCCACTGTTGCTTTACAAAGTTTATCTGCGGTAAACTTATATCCGTAATTACTTAAAATTAATTGACTTATATAACTTATTAGCCAGAGGAACATTCCATGAATATCACTCAATAAAAAAATCTTATGCTATATATACAAGTTACAAAACTGATACAAAAACCCTTTTCTTTTTAGGAGGGAAGAGAGCATCTGGCCGCACATAGAAGCGGTCAGGGTCTTTTCTTGCCACATGCAAGGCTTAAAGCAAAGATAGACAGCGAGTGCAGATCATGACGGTCAAAGTTATAGGATTAAAAACGCAAATTAGACTTCTAATATTGAATTCCTTTCAATAGAAAACACAAAAGCATTTTATTTCAAGAACTATCGATGAAAGGTGAAATTATGCAAAAATCAATTGGATCAAATATTTTTTATAAATTATTGCTCAACACCTTTAATATTATCCTTCCGCTTCTAGTAGGCCCCTATGCATATCGAATGCTCGGGCCTCATTCAATGGGAACAGTTAACAATAGCGAAACAATTTTTAATTTTTTCTTTGTGTTTGCTACATTTGGTGTGTATCAATATGGTTTACGCGAAATTAGCTTAGTTAAAAAGGATAGAAAAAAAACTTCCCAATTGTTTACAAATTTATATCTTATTAATTTTACAACTAGTATCCTTGCTTTAATTGCCTTTTTACTTTTTAGTTACATTGGATATGAAAATAAAGAGGAATTTCCTGTTCTTCTTATTTTCGGGTTCAACTTTATTTCAAGTTTATTTTATGTAGAATGGTACAATGAAGCACATGAAAATTATGATTTCATTGCGAAAAAAACAATTGTTGTTCGTCTCATTTATGTTGTCCTTCTATTTATTTTTATTCATGGTGCAAATGATTACAAACAATTTGCAAGTTTATTAGTTTTATCAACATTTTTAAACCATTTTATCAGTTTTGTATATGTAAAACGTCAAGTTAAGTTCGATTTTTCAAACATAACCATTGTTCGGCATTTAAAACCATTATTTTTAGTTGTTATCTTTTCAAATGCAACTATTCTATATACACAATTAGACCGACTATTATTAGGGGAGTATGCTGGTAAATCCGAACTTTCTTACTATGTCATGGCTTTTCAAATTATGACAATTATTAATACACTTATGTTAAGTGTAATTCAAGTTACCATTCCGCGGCTCTCTTATTTATCAGGAAATGCAGATGAAAAAGAGTATGAAACATTATTAAATAAAATCTCAAAAGTGTACTTTATTACATTATTTCCAGCAGCTATTGGCTTAATGCTTATCGCTCATGGGGCTGTTGTTATTTACGGGGGAAATAAATTTGCTAACGCTGGTGGCACATTAGTTGCTTTTGCATTATACATGATTGCAATAGGTATCGAATCCATTTTATCGAATCAAATTATTTACGTAAAAAAGAAAGAAAACATTTTAGTACGTTTTTTATTCATTGGTGGTTTTCTAAACCTTATTTTAAATATCTTGCTGATCGTCTTTCACGTATTCACACCGACAACAGCAATTGTCACAACTACGATTGCATACTGCTTGTTAATTACACTGGAATATATATATGTAAAAAAGAAACTAAAAGTAAATTACACATTATTCGATATGTCGAAACTAAAATATCTCTTCTATTCACTTACATTTATACCGTTATCATTTCTCGTCCATATAACAATAACAGGAAAAATCCTTTCTGTTATTATTACAATCATCACATGCGGATGTGTATATGCCTTGATTTTATTGATAACAAAAGATGAGATATTGTTTATGTTTTTAGATAAAATTAAAGAAAAGCTGAAGAAAAAATGATGTAAGTAACAAAACACCATCTTGCATGTTTAAGCGAATGAAACTTCTTTAAAGGAGCTGTTCCGATTGAAATTCTCTTTAATCATGGCGACTTGCGGCAGACGTGATGATATTATAGATTTACTAAAATCATTAGAAAAACAAACATATAAAGGCTTTGAACTCATTGTAGTCGACCAAAACGATACACCAATCGCTGATTTATTTACTGACTATAAAGAAAAATTCCCAATCAATTATATATACACGCCAATCAAAGGACTCTCCCGTGCACGAAACACAGGTTTAAAAGTAGCTGATGGTGATGTTATCGCTTTTCCAGATGACGACTGTATTTACGAAACGAACGTGTTAGAAAATATTCAGGAGACGTTTAAACGAAATAACAATATTCATTTTATTTCTACCAATACAACAAATGTAGAAGGGACAGGCTCTTTAATACATGCTCCTAAAACAGATATTATTTTAAATAACAAATACGGATTCATGGGCCCTTCCTTTGCCCTTTTCTTTACGAAGCAGTTCGTACAAGATGTAGGCACATTTGATGAAAACTTAGGAGTTGGAGCAGGGACAATTTACGGAGCCGGTGAAGAAACCGATTTTGTACTTCGCGGTATGAAGAATGGCTATACAGGTTTATTTAAGAAAGATCTTTTCGTATATCATCCAGTAAAAGAAGAGATTATTAATGAGCAATCACTAAAAAGAGCTATTTCCTATGCCGGCGGTTTCGGAAGAGTCATTCGCTTACATTATGGATTTCCTTACTTTTTACGTGCCATTGCCGCTGCTTTATTCCGTGCAATGCAAAACATCTCTAATGATAAACGAAAATTCCATACAAATCGCTTAAAAGGGATTGTTAGAGGATACTTTAAATAAAATGAAATTAACCATCAGTTGGTGTTTTCATGATTTCCTACTGATGGAAAGCCCGTTAATGCGGGATAAAAAAAAGAGCAACTTTCCAATACAGGAACAGTTGCTCTTTTTTACAAGGGGTCTTTTCATAAAAACAAGGGGGGTTTTTATACTCTCTAAACAATTATAAAATGAGTAAACTAACGACTATTTATTATCTTGGTATACAGCACACATTATTGTATTTTTATCATTATACTTACTCATCTTTACAGCGTTTGTACCGCCTTACTAACTAAAGTGTATAATATATACAAGGACTCAACTATCGATTTATCTTACACTAACATTACATTGTTGTAATGAAAAAATCCCATAAAGTTACAGGCCCTTTTCATAAGGAATACGTGAAAATTCAAAGATAAAAGATAGCATTATATTTAAGAATTTAGTATCATGATTCAAGATACTATTATAAATAGCAATTGAAAAACTTACCTAAAACCTCTTTTTTTAGGTAGATGAGAGCATCTGGCCATGCTAGGGTCTTTTCCTCCCATATGCAAGGGTTAAAACAAAGGGAGAAAGCGAATGCAGGTCATTTTTTATGCTGCGTATTAGTAACTTTTATGTTAAAAAATTAAAATGGATTTATATATTTCAAACAGAGCGGAGGACACTATGAGCTTATTAACAGTTGAAAATCTAGGTCATACTTTTGGTGATCGTACACTATTTAAAGATGTATCAATGCGTTTATTAGCAGGAGAACATGTTGGATTAGTCGGTGCAAACGGTGTTGGTAAATCAACATTTATGAATATTATTACAGGGCAACTGATCCATGATCAAGGGCGTGTAGAATGGACACCTGGCACCCATTATGGATATTTAGATCAGCACACAATTTTAACACCTGGTCGAACTATTCGTGATGTATTAACAGATGCGTTCTTACCTTTATTCGAAAAAGAAAAAGAATTAAATACGATTGCTGAAAACATGGCAACAGCGTCTCCAGAAGAATTAGAAGAACTACTTGAAAAAATGGCAGGAGTGCAAGATGCACTTGAAGCAGGCGGCTTCTATTTATTAGATATTAAAATTGAAGAAGCGGCACGCGGTCTTGGAATTGATGCAATTGGCTTAGATCGTGATGTTTCGGCGTTAAGTGGGGGACAACGTACGAAAGTATTGCTTGCAAAGCTATTGCTTGAGCAACCTGAAGTACTATTACTCGATGAGCCAACTAACTATTTAGACGTTGAACATATTCAATGGTTAACAAACTATTTAAAGGAATATCCTCATGCGTTCCTTTTAATTTCCCATGATACAGAGTTTATGAACAAATGTGTTAATGTTATTTTCCATCTTGAATTTTCAAAAATGTCACGTTATACAGCAACATATGAAAAGTTCTTAGAACTAGCAGAAATCAACAAAAATCAACATTTACAAGCGTATCAAAAACAACAAGAGTTCATTAAACAACAAGAGGATTTTATTTCGCGAAATAAAGCACGTTACTCAACTACTGGACGTGCAAAAAGTCGCCAAAAACAACTCGATCGCATGGAACGTATTGATCGTCCAGAAACTGCTATGAAACCGGAGTTTTCTTTTAAAGAATGCCGTGCAAGCAGCCGTTTTGTCTTTGAAGGAGAAGAGGTAGAAATCGGCTATACGTATCCTCTCTTACCGAAATTAACAATGACTGTTGAACGTGGTGAAAAAATTGCCATTGTTGGATGTAACGGGGTCGGAAAATCAACATTACTCAAAACGATTCTTGGAAAAATTAAACCGCTAAACGGGAAAATTAGTCTTGGTGATTTTTTAGAGCCTGCTTATTTTGAACAAGAAGTTAAGGCTGAAAATATTACACCAATCGATGATGTATGGAATGCGTTCCCGCATTTAGACCAACATCAAGTACGGGCAATGCTTGCGAAATGCGGCTTAAAAAATGAACATATTTCTCGCCCAATGAGCCAATTAAGTGGTGGTGAACAAGCAAAAGTTCGTTTATGTAAATTAATGGCAACGGAAAGCAACTGGCTATTATTTGACGAGCCAACAAACCATCTTGACGTGACAGCTAAAGAAGAATTACAGCGTGCTATGAAAGCATATAAAGGTACAATTATTCTTGTTTGCCATGAACCTGACTTTTATGAAGGCTGGATTACAAAAGTTTGGAACGTAGAAGAATGGGCAGAGAAAGCAGCTCAGCAATAAAGTCTAATCCATCGGGGCCTCACTGCTCACAAATAGTGGGATAAAAATATGCCTCTTGTCTAAGACAAGAGGCATATTTCATTATTTTTTCTACCTAAAAAACATTTTACCTTATTAAAAAAATTGTATTCTTATAAAATAAAACTTCAAGCTTTTAAGCGGAATACATAATATGCTTTCTTCCTGTATAAATCATTCTATTACAACAAGGGGTGTAACAAATCATGTTAACCATACAATGGAATCGCTTCAATTCATTGTTAGCAAAATGCCTCGTAATTTTGTGTTTACTTATCTTTGCTTTTACTATTTGGGATTCTTATTTAACTGTTAAAGAAACTCTATTCGTTCGAACACTTATTAGTGCTCCCATTATAATTCTCATCATGATTTTGCTTATACTACTGACTTATCTTTGTAATACATACTTTTCAAAAACGACATTTATTATTTTATTAACACTTTGTGCGTTTACCGCTCGATTTATTTGGATTCTAAAAATCCCAACACCAATTGAATCTGACTTCGCATTAATGTATGAAAGTGCTGTACAAGCTGCTCACGGCGACTATAGTTTTTCAAGTTCTCCATACTACACAACATGGGTGTATCAACTAGGATTTGCAATGTATCAAGCTTTTATCATCAAATTATTTGGTAACCATATATTCATTTTAAAGTTGTTAAATGTCCTTTATTGTACGGGAACTACACTATGTGTATATGGCATTACAAGTAAAATTTTCAATGAGTGGACTGGTCGTGTAGCTGGACTATTATATGCTTTTTTTATTTCAAGCATTATGATGAGTTCGGTCTTAACCAACGAACACCTTGCAACATTTTTATTTTATTTAGGATTCTATTTATTAGTAACAAAAGGATTACACAGTAAATATACTTGGATCTTTATAGGAATTACACTAGCGCTTGGTGATATCATACGCCCCCTAGGTAGTCTCGTCTTATTAGCTGTTATCATTTATCTATTCCTTCATGGATTTCTTGGAAAAGATAAACAAACAATGTTTACTACAACAAAGAAACTTATTGGTATTCTTATTGTCTTTTATGCTGTCCATTATATTGTAAGCTCTATGTTCATTGCTACAGGAATTACAAAGTATCCATTATCTAATCGTGACCCTCTTTGGAAATTTGTCATAGGGCTTAACCACGAAACAACAGGATCATATTCAGTGTCAGATGCTGAACAAATCTTGCGTCTAGAAATAGGTGAAGAACGAAAAGCATTAGAAATGAAACTCATTAAAGAACGAATTGCAGATAAAGAAAAGCTATTCACACTCTTTGGAGATAAATTTTCCTATATGTGGGGGGATCTTGACTCCGCTGGTTACTGGAGCTTAAATCAATTAAACAAAAAAGATTTATCTGATACATCTATGGAATATGAAAAATATATGTATATTGCAACCATGTTATTTGGTGTGATTGGATTATTATCTCTTCTTTTCACAAAACAGAAAAACTTTCATTATACATTATTTCTCTTACTTATTATTGGATATATAACTGTTCATTTTTTAATAGAGGTGCAGACAAGGTATCGATATTTTATCATTCCAAGCTTCTTCATTATTCAAAGCTATGGAATCTATGTAATTCATCGATATATGGGAAAAAAACCATATAAATACAAGTTGAAAAAAATGGCATAAAAACCTCTTTCTTTTTAGGGGGGACGGGAGCATCTGGCTGTGCATAGAAGCGGCCAAGGCCTTTTCCTGCCACATGTAAGGGTTAAAAGCAAAGAGAGAAAGCGAGTGCAGGTCCTGTTTTATTCTGCATAGCAGTGATCTATATGTTGAAAAAGCTACTATATATAAATGTGTAGAATTCATTGTTCTTTACATTACATGTCAAATATTTGCATCCGAAAAGATACTAGAGATTTCCGAATCATTGATCGTACCGGATATGTTCCAATATAATAACAGCCTGTTCCAAAAATGAAATAAGCGGAATAGGCTGTTATATTTTTTAGCGTCTAAACAAGATGAGAAAATCTCCATACCCTTCTTTCTCTAAATCCTCTTTAGGGATAAAGCGTAATGCAGCAGAGTTAATACAATAGCGCAAACCATTTGGTCCTGGTCCATCTGGGAATACGTGTCCCAAATGAGAATCTGCTTCTTTACTGCGTACTTCCGTTCTCGTCATGTTATGACTTACATCTATTTTTTCTTTTATACTTGCTGATAACATCGGTTTCGTAAAACTAGGCCACCCACAACCACTATCAAATTTATCTAACGAACTAAATAAAGGCTCTCCTGACACGATATCAACGTAAATACCATCCTCTTTATGGTCCCAATATTTATTTTGAAAGGATGGTTCTGTTCCATTTTCTTGTGTAACATAAAATTGCATGTCAGTAAGCTTTTCCTTTAAATGAGTATTATCTTTTGACCAATATTTTTTGATAAACGCATCACGCCCTGAACCTTGGCGATATAACGCGTATCGAAATGGATTTTTCTCATGATAGCCCTGATGATATTCTTCCGCAAGATAAAATGTTGTAGCTGGTAAAATTTTCGTAACAATTGGCTTCGAAAAGCGTTCACTTTCTTCTAACTCACGTTTAGACATCTCTGCGTCTTTACGTTGCTCTTCGCTATGATAAAAAATGACTGTTTCATATGATTGTCCGCGATCATGAAATTGACCTCCAGCATCAGTTGGATCAATTTGCTGCCAATATAAGCGAAGCAATTGCTCATACGGCATACGCTCTGGATCAAAAGTAATTTGTACTGCTTCATAATGCCCAGTTGTCTCTGAACAAACTTCTTTGTATGTTGGATTTTCCTTATGCCCACCTGTATATCCAGATACAACCTTTATAATGCCATCCATTTCCTCAAATGGCGACACCATGCACCAAAAACATCCTCCAGCAAATGTTGCAAATTCATATTTTTTGTTTACACCCACTTCTTCACCCCATTATCTTTTCTTACAGTATGGCATACGAAAATGTAAATTATAAAGTGAAACTTTAATCAGTGGGGGTTTTCTTCATCCCCCACTGATTATTAGCACACCCAATCGGGCGCATGCCAGCAGTTTATCTCCCACCTAACTTCTTAGGCTCGTTCAGAATATGAGGGGGATGGAACTACTGACGTAGACCTCGTAGGAAGAAGCGAAGCCACTGAAGCTGGACAATGCTTTCGCTGAATTTTAAGGTGGGGCTATTATTGCCCGTTAATTCGTAATAAATAAAAAAGCATCAAAATAGATGCTTTTTATTTATTATTTACCGTTTCTTCTTTCTCGTCACTTATTACTTCTAACACATCTAGTAAAAACATAAAAATTGGAATCCCTATAATCAATCCCCATACACCTAAAAAATGTTCAGAGAAAATTAAAATCATAAATGTATAAAATATAGGTAAATTTGTTTTTTCTGACATAAACTTTGGATTTAAGAAATAACTTTCAATCGCATGAATGACTGCTACAATAATTAAAACGTATAAAATATACACCATACCACCGGTATTATAAGCAATTATACAAAGTGGAAACAGCGAAATAATTACACCTGCGACTGGAATAAGCCCCAGCAAGAAGATCATTAAGGCTAACCCGAGCAACTGCGGGAAACCTAAAATCCAAAGTGCAATAGTCGATAACACACAATTTACAATGGCAATAAGAAATTGCGCCTCAATTACTTTTCCGAATGAGCGAGCGAATTTTCTTCCAAAATACTCAATTTCATTATAGAAAACAGCTAATTTACTTTCTTTGAACTTCGCTGTAAACATAACAATTCTTGACTTTTCTAACAAGAAAAATAAGCTCAAAATAAGTGAAAGTAAAATTTGCAAACTTACTTTCCAAACATTTGCTAGCGAATTATAAATAATATCAACGCCTTGATTCACGTACTTCGATAATTCCACGTGATCAATTGCAGAAACTAGATATCTAATTACCTCATTATCAGGTGGATTTCGTACAAATACATTGAACTGATACACAAGTTGCGTAATTTGTACCATTAAAATTGGTACATATTTGTATAATGTAATAACGATTCCACTAATCAATGCTGTATATAAAAATGCAATAATTATTTTTCTATTAATCGGTAAAAAATGTTCCAATTTGCGAGAAATAAATTTTTGAAATCTATCCATCAAATACGTAAGAATAAATGTAATCAAAATTAAATTAAACATGCTTTTCATCCCATATAAGATAAGCACAAGTAACCCTAATACAACTAACCTCTGAAATCCTTTACTTTGAAACAGGTTTTTCATTTGCATAATCGAAGCGTGATCTCTCCTGTCCATTCATTTTTATCTTAATTTCATTTTACAATATAAATGGTACTTTCAGAACGTATTATTATAAACTAAATAAAAAGTTTTATTATGAAACGTTAAAAACCGACATATAAACAGTTAAGTTCAAGGTTTAAGAAAACCAGCACATGCCACAGTGACTTATAGAAAAATTTAAATGAATAGAAAAAACACCTCCAATTTGTCGTTTATATTTACATACGACAGTGGGGGTGTTTTATCCTTGTCTCGCTTTACTGGGTCATTATATTAACAGTAGATGAGGTTTTTAGTCATATACTCTACTTGCTTCTGTTTCATTTTAATTTTTTTACTAAAGAGTAGAGCAAATCTTTTTGTTGTTCAGTTGTCATAGTAAACCACAAGTTTTACAAACTTTTATCCTTATAGAGTAGGTATTTTCTTTCTGCTCCTTCTACAAATTGCGTATGCTCAGCAACTAAACGATAATTTTCACGAAGATAAGGAACTGTAACCTGATTTGGGCTCATTTTTGGATCAACTCTTAATACAACAAATTTAACTTTTCTCTCTTTTATATAACGATGTTGTTCATCCATATTTTCAGGATATTCATTATAATCAATGTTTTGTCTTTCAAAATAGCGGATATTCGGTACAATATCTGCCACCAAATAAAATCCCCCGTCTAATTCACCATAATTTAATAGCGTTGGATTCGGTTCTTGATGCATAATTTCTGCAAATTTTTCTTGTGCAAGAGGTTCCTTCTGATAGAACTTTGAAGACTTCATGTTGGAATTATAACCGAAGCAAAAGAAAATTGTTGCCATCGCCATCATTGATAGGGCAAACCATTTACTTTTACCAAGAGTAATCTGCGACTTTATATTAGCATTTTGAAGGAAATGAGCGATTGCTATCAATCCAAATAGCCCTAAAGGAGTTATAATAAGAAAATAGTATGGATAGCCTCTTCCTCCAATATATACTCCTACTATTAAGAAAATGATAGTACTTAAAAGCATCCACTTTTGACTTCTATCTTTAAAATACTTCCATGTAAACATAAAATCAATTAAACCAACAAGAATTAACACTTTACTTTCGAAATTACCATTAAATGCATCTCCAAAAGTAAACGCAAAATTGGCTAGTTTTTCAACTTTACCAACTTGTGATGAATAAGTACCAAGATTAAATTTTAAATACACATCTATCAAATCTTGAATTGCATGATTCATACCAAAATAGATAAACCATGGAATACTTGCAAGAACTAGCCCCGCAAACGTGAAAGCAATTGCGTTCATTAAGTCCTTCCATCTTTTTTCACCTATACAAATAAATAAAATTGCAAGGTAGAATCCAATCCAAGCCCCGACAAGGGTAAATTTAATCCAAAATACGCAGGCAATCATAATCCCATTTAGAAGAAAAATTCCTCGTTTAAATAGAGAGTCAGAGCCATACTTATAATATTTAAATATCATATAAAGAAGTGTCATTATGAAAGGAATTGAAAACTCTTCAGCACTATCCCCAAAACGAAATGCATTTTGATTCAATACTAATACTGGGAAAAATATAGATATAAGTGCAGAAGGCATCCAATTCAAATAAAGGCGGGAAATCTTGAATGCTAACACAACGTTAGCAAACATCGCAAGACTTTCCAGTATGTATACTCCAACGAAAGTAGTATGAGAAAACGAATAAGCTAATGCATGCAAACCATATAACAAAGGACCCTTTTGTTCAAAAATGTCTTGATAAGGGACTACTCCATTAGCCATACCTTTTCCAACTGTAAAAAAGGCATTAGAATCTACCCACTCACTTAACGTAAAGAACGGCGATGTCTGTGTAAAAAACAACATAATAAAAAAGGAATAAAAAAATAAAAAGATATTTAGTTTTTCAAATGATGATTTATTTATCCTGAGATCATTAAACCTAACTGACTTTTCCATTTCTTTCAAGTCTTCCTCTCATTCATTTAATTATAGCCGGGAACATTTCATAAAAAGCTTTTGCCCCGATCAAACTTAATACCTATCCTAAAAATTCATCCCCATCTTCAGGCACGTGCTAGGCAATAACCCAGCAGTAAGATGGGGATGATTTTAATTAAACACAGCCTAAAATAATTGTTAGTAAATACTTATAAGGTTTATCCATCCTAAAGATACTCTTCTATGGAATTCTCCTTAGCTATACATTCAACGAAAAACCAATACTAGACTAATAGATTTTTTTACGAATACCCACTCCAAAATACTTTTGTGAGGATGAGTTTCCTTACTTTCTATTTATTTTTTAACCAATTCTGATACGTATTCTTTTTGTTTCTCAAGAACACTATTTTTTTCAATGGTATATCTCGGGCGCCCTTTTGTTTCTTTAAAGATTTTCCCTATATATTCACCAATAATTCCAATAGCTAGCAACTGTACTCCTCCAACAATCCAAATGGATAGCATCAATGAAGTCCAGCCACTAGTTGTATATGAAAAAACTTTTGCAAATAATGCATAAAGAGCAATTCCTATCCCGATAAGCACCATCAAAAATCCTAAATATGAAACGAATCTTATTGGTGCAACGCTAAATGAAGTAAGTCCATCAAAAGCGAAGGCAATCATTTTCTTTAATGGGTACTTTGATTCGCCAGCAAATCTTTCTTTACGGTCATAATAAACATTAGTAGATTTAAAGCCTAATAAAGGAACAATTCCACGAATGAATAAGTTTTCTTCTTGATATTTTATAAATTCATCTAATGCCCTTTTGCTCATTAAACGATAATCTGCATGGTTGGGTACTAACTTAACACCCATTTTTCCCATTAGACTGTAAAACCATAAAGCAGTATTTCTTTTAAATTTAGTATCAGTGTCTCGTTTATCTCGAACTCCGTATACAATCTCATAACCTTCTTGATATTTATCAATAAATTGATAGATAACATTTACATCATCTTGAAGGTCAGCATCTATTGAAACCACACAATCTGAAAAATTTCTGGCCGATTCCAGACCAGCGATTAATGCTCCTTGATGGCCAAAATTTCTACTTAATTTTAATCCTTGAACATACGGATTTATTGCTGTTTTCTCTTCAATTATGCCCCAAGTATTATCAGAGCTTCCATCATCTACATAAAAAATGATACTTTCATCACTTATTTTGTGATTTGCAACTAAATCGTCCATAACCCTTGTCAGTTCTTTTGTTGTTTCCTCTAATGTAGCTTCTTCATTATAGCAAGGAACAACAATCGTCAATAAAGGTACATTGCGCGCCATTCTTCCACCCCTTAATTTTCAAAAAACCCTATTTCATATATCTTAAAAATTTCTAGATTTAGTAATCCCCCAACCAATTTTAACATATCGAGGGATAAAATGTAATAATACCCATTGACTTTCCAATTAAAATTATTGTTAATTATTTCTTCATCGTCTCTCCCAAACAATGAGAATCTCATTTGCTTATGGGAAATTTTTCTCTGACTAATTTAATTTAGTTATACAGTGGGGGGTACTGCCCGTTAATGCGAGATAAACTTCTTAGCAACGCCTTAACAGAGATTAATTTTTTATCCCTTTCAAATTCCAAAACAAAAAAGAAGAGAAATATTGATTCCCTTCCTCCTCTTCTTCCTTTCATTCAGTTGATACTCTTAAAAGGATAACAACCTTATTTATTTATGGTAAGGTTCATTACGATTGATTCGAAATGCTCTATACACCTGTTCTAACAGTACCAAACGCATCAACTGATGAGGCAGCGTCATTTTCGAGAACGACAATGACTCATTGGAGCGCTTCATCACTTCTTTACTTAGTCCAAGCGATCCTCCGATAACAAACGCCACTTTACTTTTTCCATATGTAGCAAGACGGTCTAAACTTGCGGAAAATTCTTCTGATGATTTTTGTTTCCCTTCAATTGCTAATGCAATCACATGCGTATCATCAGAAATTCTATCTAAAATACGAATTCCTTCTTTTTCTTTTACCATTTGTATTTCTGCTTCACTTAAATTTTCTGGTGCTTTTTCATCTGGTAATTCAACAACTTCCACTTTCGCATAAGAGGATAATCGTTTTAAGTATTCTTCAATACCTTGTTTTAAATATTTTTCTTTTAACTTTCCGATTGAGATAATTAAGATATTCACATGTACTCCCCACCTTACAAACACATTATCCACAAAAGTTATCCACATATCCACATGCATCATCCACATATTGTGTGAGAATCTGTGTTCGACACAACATATATCGCCTTATTTTGACAAAATTCACATGTTTTTTTCTTATCTTCTTCGTTATCCACATTGTGGATAACTGGAGCTACTTCACATTCATCCACAATGATATCTAGCGCTAACTCCACATGTTCTAAACAACAAGGTAACTTCATAGTTTCACCTCACTTATCCACAACAGAAAACAGGAGGGGCTGCCTCCTGTTTTAATACTGTTGACTGCCTAATTTTACAGTTATTGTTTCTCGTTTTGCCCCACGATAATATGTAATCGTCATTTTATCGTCAATTTTCTTATTATATAGGACTTTCCGGAATGCAATAATATCCTGCACTGTTTTTCCATCAACCGCTACAATGACATCATATTCATGTAAACCTGCATCGCTACCTGGCGATGGACTTTTTACATCTAAAATACATACACCTTCCGTTATATTTGCTGGGAGGTGCAATGTTTTATCCCAATAATAAGTAGGAATTTCATTTAAAGATCTAAGCTCAATCCCAACATAAGGCCGTCTTACCTTCCCATACTTTTCGAGCTCATTCATCACAGGGACAGCTCTTGCAACAGGAATTGCAAGTCCGATTCCCTCTACCTCTTTTGCAGCAATTTTCATGGAATTGATGCCAATAAGTTGCCCTGCTTCATTTACAAGAGCCCCGCCACTATTACCTGGATTAATAGCAGCATCTGTCTGCAATACTTCTACTTGCCAATCATAATGTCCATCTTGATCTAAATCAACCGGTACAATGCGTTCATTTGCTGAAATAATCCCTTGTGTTACAGTACCTGAAAATTGTAAACCAAGCGGATTTCCGATTGCAAGCGCAGCTTCACCGCGTTTTACTTTCGTAGAATCACCAAGGTCAATGACCTTTTTCGCATATTTTTCTTCAATTTGTAAGACAGCTAAATCTGTTACAACATCAGTTCCCAAAATCTTTCCAGGAACTTTTTTCCCATCACTCAAACTTACTTCAATGCGATTTGCTCCTGCTACAACATGATTATTCGTTACAATATATGCGTTTCCTTTTTCCTTCTTGTAAATTACACCAGATCCTGTTCCTGCTTCTGCATCTGCCTCTGAAAAATTATCACGCTGAATATTAATAACACCAACAACCGCTTCTGAAGCACGGTCAACAGCTTTAACGAAGCCATCTCCTGTATTCACAGATTGAGGAGTAGACTGTGCTATATACTGTTTCTCTTCACTTGCTTCAGTTTCTCTTATTGTAGTCCAACCTAATTTTGAAAACGTTGGAATGGCAAAAGCAAATAATGTAGCACCAATGACAGTTCCCGCTACACCAGAAATAAAAATATGTTTATGCTTTTGCTTTCTTTTTCGTTTCATCTGAACATCTTCTTCATCAATAAAGGACATTTATGCTCACCTAGCCTTCCGAAAGCATTTATATTCTCCTTTATTGTTTACCAAAATGAAGAATTATACGTATTGAATTTTAGTTGGTGTTTTCGGATCAGTATCGTGCAATTGAAATGCTTCTCCTACAGCTAGTCCTTTTTCTTCAAGAACTTGTGCAACAGACATACGAGCAAGTTCTTTCATATTGTTATCTAAACTAAGGTGAGCCAAATAAATATGCTTTGTTTCATCTGTAATTACATCAGTCATTGCAAGAGCTGCATCTTCATTAGAAACATGCCCTACATCACTTAAAATTCTTCGTTTAATGCTCCATGGATAACGTCCCATTCGCAGCATCTCAACGTCGTGATTACTTTCAAACACAAAAGCATTGGCTCCCTTAATAATCCCTTTCATTCGGTCACTAACATACCCCGTATCTGTAATAAGCACTAACTTTCTTCCGTTATGATGGAACGCATAAAACATTGGCTCTGCAGCGTCATGTGAAACGCCAAATGATTCCACTTCAATATCTCCAAATGTTTTAACTTCTCCAATCGAGAAAATAAATTTTTGCTCCGTTGGAATATTACCGATTAAGTGTTCCATTGCATTCCATGTCTTCTCATTTGCATAAATGGGTAAATGATACTTACGAGCTAATACACCTAGCCCTTTAATATGATCACTATGTTCATGTGTGACAAGAATACCAGCTATACTATTTATATCTAATTCAGCTTGTTGAAACAAAGCTTCTGTCGCTTTTCCACTCAATCCTGCGTCTACTAATAACTTTTCACGTTCTGTCCCTACATACAGGGCATTTCCCGTACTGCCGCTTGCAAGTACACTAAAATGCAAACTCATTTACTCTCACTCCATTGCTCAGTGTCCTTGTTGTCCTTACCTAATTGAATAATTTGTCCTTCTATTGCATTTACAAAGTAGTCTATTTTATCTGTATACAAATTCCATGTTGGAACAAGAACTTGCACATTTGAAGAAGAAGGAGCTACCACTGTTGCATATCCTAATTTTGCTCCTTTTATATGACTTCCTTGCCTTAATTCGTTTTTCTTATACAATGTTTCTAATGCATTTGGGGCAGAAATAATATCCAATTCTTTATTCTTTTCTCCCATCTCTTTAAAGTCATATAGCATTGTTTGTGTATACGATATAATTTCCTTCTTTTCATTTAGTTCAGCAACAATCATCCCATGTTGATTATAAAAAAGTGGTTTATCCTTATATTTTTGAAAGAAATACACTTTCGATCCTTCTGATTTTCCTGCAGCATTGTATTTTTGTCCATCAATTACATAAGAACGTAGAAATTCACTATAGTTCTCACTTGTTGTTGCTTTTGCATTCCAAAATGGCTCTTTAAGTTTACTTACAATTGTATTTTGTTCTTGCAAAGATACCGTTTGATTCTTTAAAGAATGTATACCCTCATCGGAAAAAACTCTATTTTTTGCCATAATATACGTATCTTTCGTCGGTTCTTTCGGAAAATCCTCAAATATAATTTTATCTGCTTTCATTTGTTCTTCAATATTCGTTTCCGTCGTATACTCAAGTTGATTACTATCTCGTTTTTGCACGAACTGAAAGACAAGGAAGAGATCTAAAATGAAAAAGGTAACAATAAAAATTGTTTTAATCCTATTCCAATCCAATGAGCTCTCCCCCTTTCTCTTCGCTCCACTCTAGAACTTTATTGTCTTCACCGTACACAACATACCAAATAGGTTTTAAATTTACTGCAGCAATATTTTTCCCATCTGTCCCTGACTCCGGTGTAAGCTTATATCCTAACCGAATATCCTGAATTAATTTCATATCCACATTTTTCTCTAAAGATTGTATAACTGTCTTACCATCCGCAAGAGAGATTTTTTGGTCATCACCATACTTTAATGACAACTTAAATAATGGACGTTTATAGGAAATTAATTCTTCCGCTCCCCATACTTCTTCTAACGTTGCCATACCACTTTCATTAAACACGGGTAAGCTATCAACATATAAACGATATGTTGTTTGTCCTTTTTTAGTGTTCATGTAATCAAAACGATAAGAATCCGTTAAGCCACTATGACTATTAATAAAATCGAAACTGCGTTGAGCAAGTGTATTTCCAGATAATGCATGTTTTTGATCTGATACAGCTGAATTTGTATACTGCAGCATTTGCTTTTTCTTTAATACTTGCATGAGGCGAATTCCATCTGTATATGTGTTTTCACGTTCATCAGATACTTTTTTTACATAGCGAGGATCTGTAAATAATGCATTTATGAATATATCCTCGGATATGTTATTTACTATATAACCCATACTTTGCATATCCGTTTTCGTATCTGGTAAAAATATCTCCCTCGTATCACTTAATGTGTATTGAGAGTAGTCCCTCGCGCTAGCTGCAAATTGATCACGTGCCGTTTCAAGATCTCGAAGCGGAATTCCTTTTAATACCATATAGTACACCTTACGATGTTCATACGAAATAAAATATACAGGAATATTACCATCACGACTTTTTTGTAAATCAATCATTATGCGATTAAAGCTATATGACTCTGAGATTTTTTCTTTAATTGTAAAAACGCCTCTCATAGAATCCAATGGCATATCTGTAGGAAAAATCATTTCAATCTTGTTTTTACCACGAACAAAGGAGAAGAATTGCTGTTTTGGGATATCATTTGATATATCTTTAAAATCGGATAATTCTCCTCTTTCCAGCAATTTATATAATGGATCAATACTATTTATATTTTCGCTTCCAAGATGCGTATTCTCTTTATGAAAAAGAACCATAGAAGGTAAAATTACATTCGCAAGGCTCTTCTGTTCCCCCTCTGTATTGTCTTGTAAATATTTCGCATTTTGCAATTTACTAGAATCAGGTACATAGGTCCATAAATTAAAAGTAAGAAATACACTAATAACAACCAAGTTAATTAGCAAGACTGATTTTAAGTTTTCAATATTCATTCCCAGTCATCCTCTTCGTCCTTTTCCATTGGAAGCATGAAATAAATGGTCGTTCCTTTTCCTTCTTCGCTTTTTGCCCAAATCGAACCGCCATGAGCTTGAATCATTTCCTTGGCAATTGCTAGACCTAATCCTGTTCCGCCCAATTTACGTGAACGAGCTTTGTCAACGCGATAGAAACGTTCAAAAATCTTATCAACGTTCTCTTTCGGAATTCCCACTCCTTGGTCGCTAATGCTTATTTCTAACATATCTTCTCTTTCCCGTAAACGATATGTTATTGTTCCACCTTCTGGAGAATACTTTAATGCGTTTGAAATAATATTATAAAGAACTTGTGTAATTTTATCTTCATCGATCTCAATGAAACGTGCTCTCTTAGAAAATGAACGTTTAAAAGATACGTTCTGTTCTTTTGACATTTCAAAACGATCAATGATATTACTAAAGAATTGTGTAAAGTCTACCCATTCTTTCATTAGACGATATTCCGTACTATCTAATTTTGAAAGCTGTAGCAGCGCATTAACAAGTCGAATCATTCGCTCCGTTTCTTCTTGTGTTACCTGTAAGAATTGCGGCGCAATATTCGGATCTTGCCACGCCCCTTCCCCCAATGCTTCCAAATAGCTTCGCATCGTTGTTAATGGTGTACGAAGTTCATGAGAAACGTTTGCCACAAATTCACGGCGTTCCCTCTCAATTCGCTCTTGTTCCGTTACATCATATAATACAGCGATAAAACCATTTATCTTTCCATTCTCTTTTTGAATAATAGAAAAGCTAGCTCGTAGAATATACGGCTCATCTCTTGTACTAAAATCTAATATGACAGAGTCTGGTTCTTCATATAAATTATCTAATGTGTACTCTTCTTGAATGCCTAATATTTCTAGAATAGATTGATCTAATGCTGTTTCACGTGAAACGTTAAGCATTTTTTCTGCCGGATCATTTAATAAGATAATATCTCCTTTTCGATCTGTTGCAATTACTCCATCTGTCATATGAGATAATACAGACGAAAGCTTTCTTCTCTCACTCTCCGTAGAAGAACGAGCTTGCTGCAACTTCTTCGACAAGTTGTTAAATGCCAACGCTAATTGACCAATTTCATCATGACCATGTACTTTTACTTTACGAGAGTAATTTCCCTTTGCCATTTCAATGGCTTGCTTTCTCATATCTGAAATTGGTCTTGTAATAGTTTGCGCCAATAAAATACCTAGCACAGCTGTTACTAATAATGCAATAACCGTTCCCGTTGCAAAGATTTGATTAATAAGCTTCATTTGTTTATAAACATCTTCCATAGAAGCAACAATATAGATTACACAACGTTTCTCATTATTTACTTTAATAGGAGTAGCAACAACTTGCACACGATTTCCTGTATTACGGTCTATTTCCAGTTTTTCAACAGGCTTTCCTTGCACCAGGGCTCGCTTTACCAATAAATCTGTTGTTTTTTTTCCGACAATACCTTGATTATATTGATGTGATGTTGCTAACACACGACTACCCTCATCAATTACACGAACCTCTTGAATATCAGCTTTTCGATCAGAAGAAAAATCTTCTATACTCGTTTTCAGTGCCTCTTCAATGGAGGGACCTTTTGTTTTATCTCTTTCTTTTGCAAATTCCTGCTTTAAGTTGTAAGCAAGTAAATTCGTTCGTTGTGTTAATGATTCCTTAAAACTCTTCACAAGATTCTTCTCTAACTCCCGAACGAAATATACACCAATAATTTGCATTGCCATTAAAATTAATAGCATGTAAATTAATACGAACTTTAAGTGAATAGACTGAAAAAAACCAACTTTCTTCATATATTACTCCTGCTCTGGATCGCGTAAGTAATATCCCACACCACGTCTTGTTACAATTAAAGTCGGATGACTTGGATTATCTTCAATTTTTTCACGTAAACGACGAACTGTTACATCTACTGTACGCACATCACCAAAGTAATCATAACCCCAAACAGTTTGTAATAAATGTTCACGGGTCATAACTTGCCCTAAATGCTTTGCTAAATAATGAAGTAATTCAAATTCGCGATGTGTTAACTCAATATTTTCCTCGCGTTTTGTTACACTATATGCATTTGGATTAATGATAATCGGACCAATAACCATCTCTGCATTTTCTTCTTTTTCAGCTGCCGCCCCTTGTTGATGACGACGTAAATTCGCTTTTACACGTGCTAATAACTCACGTGTACTAAACGGTTTCGTTACATAGTCATCTGCCCCCAGTTCTAGTCCAAGAACTTTATCAATTTCAGAATCCTTAGCTGTTAGCATAATAATTGGCATTTCATAGTTTTTTCGTATTTCACGACAAACTTCTAAGCCATCTTTTCCCGGTAACATAATATCTAATAAAACCATATCTGGTTGTTCTTCATTTGCTTTTTCAATTGCTTCATCACCATCATGAGCCATTACAATTTCAAAACCTTCTTTTTCTAAATTAAACTTTAAAATATCTGCAATTGGTTTTTCATCATCAACGACTAAAATTTTCTTTCCCATCATCTTAGTTTCCTCCTGAACGTTTAATGCCTTCCTTACAGAAAAACCTCTAGCTTCAACTGCTAGAGGCTTCCCTTCATTCTATTTTAAAAGAACTAATCTCATTTGTAAAATTGTACAATATAAAAAGGATATTAAGCGGGCCCACTTAATATCCTGAAAGTGGCTCGGGACGGAATCGAACCGCCGACACGAGGATTTTCAGTCCTCTGCTCTACCGACTGAGCTACCGAGCCAAAACATATATATAAAACCACTAATTGTGGTATTAAACAAAAGTGGCGGTCCCGACCGGGGTCGAACCGGCGATCTCCTGCGTGACAGGCAGGCATGTTAACCACTACACCACGGGACCAAAACACAATATATATATAAGTGACCCGTACGGGATTCGAACCCGTGTTACCGCCGTGAAAGGGCGGTGTCTTAACCACTTGACCAACGGGCCACGAAAATAAAATGGTGAGCCATGAAGGACTCGAACCTTCGACCCTCTGATTAAAAGTCAGATGCTCTACCAACTGAGCTAATGGCTCATATTCACCAATGTCATGTTTTCGTGACGACAAGATTTATAATATCATGAAATGTTTTCTTTTTGCAATACTTTTTTATATTTTTTTATAAGAACATGAAAAAAGAACCCATTTAAATGCGGGTTCTTCTTTCAATATACCGTATTTTTAAGAAAAAAACAAGATTAGATACCGTATACGTTACGAACAATATTTGTTTGGCTACGGTCTGGACCAACTGAGAACATAGCTAATGAAATACCTGTTAATTGAGATACACGTTCTACATAATGTCTTGCATTTTCAGGAAGTTCAGCTAATGTTTTTACGCCTGTAATATCTTCTGTCCAACCTGGAAGCTCTTCGTATACTGGCTCACATTTCGCTAAAATATTTAAGTTTGCTGGAACTTCATCAAGAATTTCACCGTTATATTTGTATGCAATACAGATTTTCACAGTTGGAATACCTGTTAATACGTCGATAGAGTTTAAAGATAAATCTGTTAAACCACTAACGCGGCGTGCGTGTCTTACAACAACACTATCAAACCAACCTACACGGCGTGGACGACCAGTTGTTGTACCATATTCACGACCAACTTCACGAATTTGATCACCAATTTCGTCATGAAGCTCAGTTGGGAATGGACCGTCACCTACACGGCTTGTATATGCTTTACATACACCTACTACGCGTTTAATTTTAGAAGGGCCTACACCAGAACCGATTGTTACACCACCAGCAACTGGATTAGAAGATGTAACGAACGGATACGTACCTTGGTCAATATCAAGCATAACACCTTGTGCACCTTCAAATAATACGCGGCGACCTTCATCTAATGCATCATTTAGTACAACAGATGTATCACATACGTATTGTGCAATTTGTTGACCATATTCGAAATACTCTTCGAAAATTTCTTCTGCACTAAATCCTTCTGCATCATACATTTTTTCGAATAAACGATTTTTTTCCGCTAGATTACGCTCAAGCTTTTCTTTAAATGCCTCACGGTCTAAAAGGTCTGCCATACGAATACCTATGCGAGCAGCTTTGTCCATGTATGCAGGACCGATACCTTTTTTTGTTGTACCAATTTTATTATCACCTTTACGTTCTTCTTCTAACTCGTCTTGTTTTAAGTGATAAGGTAAGATAACGTGTGCACGGTTACTAATACGTAAATTATCAGTGTTTACGTCACGATCATGTAAGTATTTTAATTCCTCAAGCAAAGCTTTTGGATCTACTACCATACCGTTTCCGATAACACAAATTTTTTCTTTATAGAAAATACCAGATGGAATTAAATGCAATTTATATTTAACACCGTTAAAAACAATTGTATGTCCTGCGTTATTTCCGCCTTGATAGCGCGCAACTACTTCCGCATGTTCAGAAAGGAAATCAGTAATTTTACCTTTTCCTTCGTCGCCCCACTGTGTTCCTACAACTACTACTGAAGACATTATTCAAGCACCTCCGAAATTTTCAAACGAACTTTTTAAACAATATAATTGTACCAAAATGCAAAGAGAAGTCAATTTAAAAACGAACATTTTTTTCTCTTTTATCTTTTTCGTTCGTAAGAATGCCTCTTTACTTATGAAATCATTATTCTCACAAACAAAAAAAGAAACACATTTTATTATAAGAAATGTGCTTCTTTTTTATACTCTCACTATGCTGGCGGTGCATGTCCATTATCAAAGCGTCGTTCTAAGTTTACGAATTTGTTAAATTCCTTCACAAACGCCAACTCAACTGAACCTACTGGACCATTACGCTGCTTAGCAATAATAATTTCAATTGTATTTTTGTTTTCCGTTTCTCGGTCATAGTAGTCTTCACGATATAAGAATGCTACTATATCAGCATCTTGCTCAATACTTCCTGATTCACGAATGTCCGACATCATCGGACGTTTATCTTGACGAGACTCTACACCACGAGAAAGCTGAGATAAAGCAATAACTGGAACTTCTAGTTCACGCGCAAGCCCTTTTAATGTACGAGAAATTTCTGATACTTCTTGCTGGCGGTTTTCACCAGATTTCCCGCTACCCTGAATAAGCTGTAAATAATCGATTAAAATCATTCCAAGGCCATGTTCTTGTTTTAAACGTCTACACTTTGCTCGAATTTCACTAACGCGAATTCCTGGTGTATCATCAATAAAAATACCTGCATTTGAGAGACTACCCATTGCCATCGTCAGTTTCGCCCAGTCTTCCGAAGTTAAAGTCCCCGTACGAAGACGCTGTGCATCAATATTTCCTTCTGCACAAAGCATACGCATAACGAGCTGATCAGCCCCCATCTCTAAACTAAAAATCGCAACATTTTCGTCCGTTTTGGTAGCAACATTTTGGGCAATATTTAAAGAAAATGCTGTTTTCCCTACAGATGGGCGTGCCGCTACAATAATTAAATCATTCCGCTGGAAGCCTGCTGTCATACGATCTAACTCTGTGAAACCAGTTGGAATTCCTGTAATTTCACCTTTTTGATTATGCAGTAATTCAATTTTATCGTAAGCTGCTACAAGAACATCTTTAATATTTTGAAAACCTTTTGTATTCGTACGCTGAGATACTTCTAATATTTTTTTCTCAGCTTCATTTAATAGACTCTCTACATCATCTTCTCGTTCATAACCATCCGACACAATATGCGTTGCTGTCCGAATAAGCCGACGCAAAATCGATTTTTCTGCGATAATACGTGCATAATATTCTACGTTAGCAGCCGTCGGTACAGCTTCTGCTAGTTCAGCTAAATAAGAAACACCGCCAACTTCTTCTAATAAGTTTTGATCAGCAAGTGCTGCTGTTGCGGTAACTAAATCAATTGGCTCTCCTTTATCAGAAAGATCAAGCATCATTTGATAAATTTTTTGATGCGCCGTTCGATAGAAATCTTCTGGCATTAGCATTTCCGAAGCTGATGTTAACGCTTCTTGATCGAGAAAAATAGCTCCTAAAACGGCTTGCTCAGCCTCTATATTATGCGGAGGGGTACGATCAGCAAATACGTCACTCATGCGCAAACCTCCTCTTCAATCTTTTGTTTATTGTTCAGTAACATGTACTTTCACTGTTGCTGTTACTTGTGGATGTAATTTCACGGTAACGTTCGTATATCCTAATGCACGAATTGCATCGTCCATTTCAAATTTACGTTTATCAAGTTTAATATTATGAGTTTTTTGTAAGCCATCTACAATTTGTTTACTTGTAATAGAACCAAATAAACGGCCACCTTCACCCGATTTTGCTTTTAATTCTACTGTTAACTTTTCTAGCGTTTCTTTTAATTCCTTGCATTTTTCAAGCTCTAACTCTGCATCTTTTTCTTCTTTACGCTTTTTCGCATCTAATGTTTTCACATTTGCATTTGTCGCTTCAATTGCAAGTCCTTGTTTTAATAAAAAGTTATTCGCATAACCGTCTGGTACGTTTTTTACTTCCCCTTTTTTTCCTTTACCTTTTACGTCTTTTAAAAAGATTACTTTCATGATTGTATTCCTCCCTCTAAATACTCATTTATAACAGATTGTAAGTTTGCTTCTGCTTCATCAATTGATATGTTTTGTATTTGCGTTGCAGCATTTGTTAAATGACCGCCCCCGCCTAAATTTTCCATAATAAGCTGTACATTTACTTCCCCTAAAGAACGTCCACTAATCCCAATCACGCTTTCACTACGCTGTGCAATTACGAAAGAAGCAATCACTCCTGTCATTGTGAGTAATGTATCAGCTGATTGGGCAATTAATACTTGATCATAAAACCCATCACCATCTACCTTTGCAATTGCAATCCCATTTTTATAAATGTACGCATTTCGAATTGTTTTTGCAATTTGTAAATAATGGGCCATATCTTCTTTTAATAACTTTTGTACTAATATAGTATCTGCGCCATGAGAACGAAGATAGGAAGCTGCATCAAACGTACGTGCTCCGGTACGGAATGTAAAACTCTTCGTATCCACTATAATACCTGCCAGTAAAGCTGTTGCCTCTAGCATATTCATTTTCAAACGCTTAGGCTGATATTCCAACAGCTCCGTTACAAGTTCTGCTGTAGATGATGCATATGGCTCCATATAAACAAGCAACGGATCTTCAATGAAGTCCTCACCGCGGCGATGATGATCAATTACAACAACATTTTCAATCTTATCAAGTAACTTTCTTTCCATAACCATAGATGGTTTATGGGTATCTACTACAACAAGAAGCGAATCATCATTCGCAAATTCAAGAGCCTGCTGCGGTGTAATAAAGCGCGACCATAATTCCTCATGCTGCTTAACTTCGTCCATTAAACGCTTAATTCCTTTATCAGAATCATTTTCATCTAATACGATATATCCTTCTCGTTCATTAAGCTGCGCTACTTTCAAAATCCCAATTGCAGCTCCAATTGCATCCATATCCGGTGCCCGATGCCCCATAATAATGATATTGCTACTTTCTAACACAAGATCTTTTAAAGCATGAGAAATCACACGTGCACGTACACGAGTACGCTTTTCTACCGGATTCGTTTTCCCACCATAAAACTTCACTTTCCCTGTTGCTTGTTTAATAGCCACTTGATCTCCACCCCGGCCAAGTGCTAAATCGAGACCAGATTGCGCCATAGATCCAAGCTCTACTAGTGACAAATCACCAGAACCAACACCGATACTAAGAGTCAGGGGAATATTTCGTTTAGATGTTTCTTCACGTACTTGATCTAAAATATCAAATTTCCCTTTCTCCATTTGCGTTAAAATACTTTCATTTAACACAACAAAATATCGTTCAGATGAAGCACGTTTTAAATACGCCCCATACTTCACAGCCCATTCATTTAGTAAAGATGTAACGTGACTTGTAATATTTGTACGCAATTGATCATCTAATCCTTGTGTTACTTCATCATAGTTATCTAAATAGATAACAGCAAGTACCGTTCTTTGGTCTTCATACATTTTCTCAATTTCTGTTTGCTCTGTCACATCAAAGAAATAAATTAACTTCTCTTCTTTCCTCGCAAATACACGGAATTTTCGATTGTTTAAAGATACAATATCATTAGCTGTTTCCCCTTTTGTAAATAAAAGTAAGGTTTCTGATAGATCATACAAGTGCCATCCAGCTAACGAATGTTGCCCTAAACAAGAAGATAGATATGGATTTGCCCAGTCGATTCCGTAATCTTTATTATATAGTAAAATTCCAATTGGCATTTGATTGAAAGCCTCATTACTTACCTTTTTCACTCTTGTAATCGTATCATTCGTATACTTTTCAACGCTTTTTTGAAATGCAAGTTCAAATTTTATAACAAAAAATAAGACGATACAAAAGACAACAAAGGAAATCATACCCGTCATCCAATGAAAATAAACGAGAATGGTAATGAGTAAAAGCGCTAAAAACGCCAATACATAAACAGGATATAGAAACCGCTGTTTCTTATAAAATTCAGGCATATATACAACTCCTATAAAGTGAAACTTCTATCAGTTAAGTCTTACCCTCTACTGATATTTAGTCGAGTCAGCTACACTTATCCCTCACTTATAGAGTCTGATCGTTTAGGATAAAAGCTTCGATTTCTATGTTTCGTTACAAAAAAGGCTTATAAAAGCACTTTATTTTTAATACTTATTTTACCTGTACTTTCGATCGTAACGAAAAGCCTAAATCAATTATACCTAAGATTGTCATAAGAGGAAACAAAACTGGCACAAACAACCCTATAACAAAGGCTAAGATTGGAACAACTTTAGTATATCCTTTTGCATTTGTAAAAAAAGCAAGGAATGAAAACCCTTGAAACAACAGTAAAAAAGTAAAAATTGTTGATAAATTTAAGAACACCATTTCTACATATGACCCTGTTTCTATTTTGGAAAAAGAAGCAAGCAAAATAATCACGACATACAACCAAACAATACTCTTAGGAATTTGTATATCACGAAATTTTGGCCAAGATACCGCCGTGTACTTTAATCGTTTTAAAACACGATTAGCAATTAAAATAGTAATCCAAGAAGAGAATAGCGAAGCCATAGCAAGTACGGTTGGTAAAAGCATTCCAATTGTATTAACCGCTTTTTTCAATTCAGCTAGCTGCCCTTCATTTACAGATGCACCCGCCATCTTCATAAAATTCTCACTTTGTTCCATTGATTGTTTGAACATATCTTGCATCTGTTTCACAATATCTATATTAAAAAACTGCACGCTAACAATATATAGCGATACAAAACTCACAAGATATACAAGTGTCCCTACCAACAAAATTTCAATAACACTTTTTTTCTTTTTATACATGTGTCCTAATATAATTCCTGTTATTCCGAACATAAGTGTATTCGCAATACTAAGAGGCGAACTCACAATAAGTGTTACAAGAATTGCCGCCCCTAACAACATACAAGCACTACTTAACTGGTATCTGATTGAAAAAATAAGAAATGGTAACGGCAGTGCAAATATAAATATAGCACCTAAAACAGGCATATACAGAGAAGCCAAAAGCAAGACAGCATATAAAGCAAGTAATACCGCTCCTTCTGTAATGAGTCGTGTGGGTTTCATTCTTCACACCCTCTTTCTATAAAGTGAAACTTCTATCATGGTTAACAAAAAGAAAAGAATAGCAAAATGCACAGTAGAGTCATACTCTACTGTGCATTTCATGCGTTATTATTCACCAACATATGGTAAAAGTGCCATTTGACGAGCACGTTTAATTGCAACTGTTAATTTGCGTTGGTATTTTGCGCTAGTACCTGTTACACGACGTGGTAAAATTTTACCACGCTCAGAAACAAAGCGTTTTAGTAAATCAACATCTTTATAGTCGATGCGAGAGATGCCATTAGATGTAAAGAAACACACCTTACGACGTTTCGCACGTCCACCTTTGCGTCCTCCTGCCATGTTCATTTCCCTCCATTCCGTTTTAAAATATTCGGTCTATACCATTAGAATGGTAAGTCATCGTCTGAAATATCAATCGGTTGACCTACATTTGCAAATGGATCGTCATTTCTAGTAAATCCAGCATTATTGCCGTTGTTACCAGATTGACCAAATGGATTTTGAGAGCCTTGATTTCCGAATCCTGCTCCCGATGGTTGCGGATTAAATGAACCACGTTGCTCACCAGCGCTACTGCGCGGCTCTAAAAATTGTACGTTCTCTGCAACCACTTCTGTTACATATACACGTTTTCCATCTTGTCCCTCGTAATTACGAGTTTGAAGACGACCATCTACGCCTGCTAAACTACCTTTTTTCAAGAAGTTCGCTACGTTTTCTGCTTGTTTTCGCCATATAACACAGTTAATAAAGTCAGCCTCACGCTCACCTTGCTGGTTTGTATATGTGCGATTTACAGCTAATGAAAAAGTAGCTACTGCAACACCGTTTGGCGTGTAACGTAAATCAGGGTCTTTAGTTAAACGACCAACGAGTAAAACGCGATTCATCAATCGAACCACTCTCCCTATATATCTTAATGATTATTCTTCTTCTTTAATAACGATGTGACGAATGATATCTTCGTTGATCTTAGCTAAACGATCGAATTCTTTAACCGCTTCTGGGTTAGAATTTACGTTTAAGATCATGTAGAAACCGTCACGTAAGTCGTTGATTTCGTAAGCTAAACGACGCTTACCCCACTCTTTTGTGTTAATGATTTCTGCACCATTTTCAGTTAAAACGCCTGCAAAACGCTCAACTAAAGCTTTTTGAGCTTCTTCTTCCATGTTTGGACGAATGATGTACATGATTTCGTACTTTTTCATTACACTTTCACCTCCTTTTGGTCTAAACGGCCCACATTGG
Source organism: Bacillus sp. 103mf (assembly GCF_900116295.1). GTDB lineage: Bacteria > Bacillota > Bacilli > Bacillales > Bacillaceae_G > Bacillus_A > Bacillus_A bruguierae. The sequence goes on along the minus strand of NZ_FPAF01000012.1, from coordinate 23,174 downwards.
GCAAGGAGCAATTAATTTATAGTAATTACTCACGAGTTTAGATTATATCATAGTAAGTTAGAGGAATCAACTCACGAAAACATAAAAAACTTGGCAAATCCAGTGAATTTGCCAAGTTAGATACTTTATTTTTCCTAGGAAATAAAAGATTATACATTAAAGCGGAAGTGTACAACATCTCCGTCTTTCATAATGTATTCTTTTCCTTCTAAGCGTACTTTTCCAGCTTCTTTAGCAGCTGTCATCGAACCATTTTCCATTAAATCGTCATAAGATACTGTTTCTGCACGAATAAATCCACGTTCAAAATCTGTATGAATGATTCCAGCGCATTGCGGTGCTTTCATTCCTGTTTTAAATGTCCAAGCACGAACTTCTTGTACTCCAGCTGTAAAATAAGTAGCCAATCCTAATAAATCATATGCTGCGCGAATTAGTTGATCAAGACCAGATTCTTCAATACCCAGCTCTTCAAGGAAGACTTTTTTCTCTTCCTCGTCTAACTCAGAAATTTCTGATTCAATTTTTGCACAAACAACAATTACTTGTGAATTTTCTTTTGCAGCAAACTCTTTTACAATTTGTACATATTCATTTCCAGACGGATCGATTACATCGTCTTCAGAAACGTTTGCTACATATAGCATTTCTTTTATTGTTAATAAATGAAGACCTTTTACTACTTTCATTTGCTCTTCAGTAAATTCAACTGTACGAGCCGGATTTCCTTCTTCAAATGCTTCTTTTAAGCGAACTAAAATTTCATGTTCAAATACAGCATCTTTATCTTTTTGTTTCGCTAATTTTGTAACGCGTTCAAGACGCTTATCAACAGATTCTAAATCCGCTAAAATAAGCTCTAAATTAATTGTTTCAATATCTGCAATTGGATCTACTTTTCCTGCTACATGCGTAATATTCTCATCTTCAAAACAACGAACTACTTGGCAAATTGCATCTACTTGACGAATATGAGATAAGAATTTATTTCCTAATCCTTCCCCTTTACTCGCACCTTTTACAATACCTGCGATATCTGTAAATTCAAAGACAGTTGGCACAGTTTTCTTCGGTTCTACAAGCTCAGTTAATTTATTTAAACGATGATCTGGAACTTCTACGATTCCAACGTTTGGATCTATTGTACAGAATGGGTAGTTCGCAGATTCTGCACCTGCTTGTGTAATTGCATTAAATAGTGTTGACTTACCTACGTTCGGCAATCCAACGATACCAGCCGTTAATCCCATATAATTCACTCCTATGACTCAATCTTCCATCATTATAGTTAGTAACGAATAAAATGACAAGCTTCATCCAAATTTATCAAGTGAAACGAATAATCTTTTACAGACAATTTCTCTCCTTCTATCTTCTGCGGATTCTTTACAAATTTGAAGCGAGAATCTTACTGCCCATTAATCGCTAAATAAAAAACAGCAGCAACAATGCCGCTGTTTCCTATTTCATCTATTCTTCATGCTTTACAAGTACTTTCTTCACCTTACGATCAAATTCTCTTCGAGGAATTAATACTGAATGGTCACACCCCTCGCACTTAATACGGATGTCCATTCCCATACGGATAATCTTCCAGCGATTTTCGCCACATGGATGAGCTTTCTTCATTTCCACTACGTCATGCAAGTTATATTGTTTTTGCTCCATTCCCTAAGCTCCTCTCACTGCTAATTTACTTTTTCATTCATCAGCTCTTCACGATTGTATAGAACCATACGCGGATATGGAATTTCAATCCCATGTAAATCTAGGCGATTTTTAATTTCTTTACGAAGTGCTCTCGCTACCGCAAAATGTTCCATCGGTTCTACTTCAGCTGTAACCCTCAAAACAACCTCTGATGCTGCTAAACTCTGTACACCTAATAATTGCGGACGAGTAACCATTTGCTCATACCTTGTTGGTAATTCATCTAACAATTTTTCAAGAACTTGTTCTGCATGTTCAATATCACTTTCATATGAAATAGATACATCTACAAAGGCAACGCTATTACTAACAGAGAAATTTGTTACTTCCTTAATACTTCCATTTGGAATAATGTGAATTTCTCCTGTCCATTTCTTCATTTTTGTTGTACGTAAACCAATTTCTTGAATAACTCCTTCAAATTGACCTAGGCGGACATAGTCCCCTACTGAAAATTGATCCTCTAATAAAATAAAGAATCCAGTGATAACGTCTTTGACTAAGTTTTGCGCACCGAAACCAACCGCCAAACCAACAACCCCTGCACCGGCTAATAATCCTTTTGTATCAATTCCAAATACCCCTAAAATCGCAATTATTACAATGAAAAAGATGACATATGTTAAAATGTTTTCTAATAATTTCGCTACTGTCATCGTTCGTCTTTCGGAAATTTGAATTGGCGATTTGGCCTTCATTTTGAAAGCATTACGAATAATCACTCTACCAACTCGAATAACTACACTCGAAATAAGCCAAATAAGTATGAGTTTCAGTAAACCAAGACCAATTTTCTCCCATAATCCTATATCTAATAACCAATTCATAAAGTCTGTATATAAGTCGTGAAGTCCTTTCATCGCGACCTACCTTTCTATCTCATATTCATTATTCATTGTAACAGAATTTCTCCTTATTTTACGAAAAAAGTTCTTTCATACACTTTTATTTTCGCACTCCATAAGGTATAAAATAACACATTTTTTTATATACTAGTACTAGTATTCTCCAGACTACATGATACGCTTCATCCTTTTTTATACTTTATAAATCTCTAAATACAAGAGTATCCTTCTCTTCTGCCCATATCACATCTTTTGAAACGATCTTATCCTATAAGAAAGCGACATCTGCACAATAGGAATACTAGAAATACTTTCTAATTATTACCTAACATAAAATGATGTTTCTCCTAAATTAAAAGTAAAATAGTCATTACCTCAAGAGAAATATGTAATATGCAAAAATCAGGTTTATATGAAATACACTAAATTCTATTAAAAAGGATGGATGCTTCGTGAATATCGGAAGTTTTCGTTTACCTTTTTTTGAAAAAGATTCGCAGCAAGTTATGTATCATGATGTGAATTGCAATCAAACCATTAGTAGTTTTCTACTTTCTCATCTCCCAATCGAACAAGATTCTCCACTTATTATACTTTGTATCGGAACAGATCGCTCAACTGGTGATGCATTAGGACCCCTTGTTGGTTCAAAACTACAAGATCACAACATTCAAAATTTCCATTTATACGGAACATTAGAATCACCCGTCCATGCTTTAAATTTGGAAGAAACAATTACAGAAATACACAAATCATTTATAAATCCCTTTATTATTGCAATTGATGCCTGTCTAGGAAAATCACAAAACATTGGTTCAATTACAGTTGGAAAAGGGCCTAGTAAGCCTGGAGCAGCTATGAATAAAAACCTTCCCGCAATTGGTGATATGCATATTCATGGTATTGTAAATTTAAATGGTTTTATGGAATTTTTTGTACTACAAAATACAAGACTAAATCTTGTTATGAAAATGGCTACTGGCATTGCCGAAAGTATTATTGAAATCGATAAAAAAATTGCTGTAATGAAAAAAATAAACCATCTATAATCGAAGATGGTTTATTTTTTATCATTCTCCCGATAAAATCTCTAAAATGCGTTGCAAATCATCTTTATTGAAAAATTGAATTTCAATTTTTCCTTTTTCTTGTTTCGTTTCTTTAATTTTCACCGATGTTCCAAATCGTTCTCGTAACACCGTTTCTTGTTCCTCAAAAAAGATATTTCTTTGTGGTTTTTGTTTCTTTGTTTCACGTGAAACATATTCATTCATCTGCTGAATAATTTGTTCCAACTGACGGACATTTAATCCTTCTTCTTTAATTCGTTGTAATAAACTATTGATTTTTGTTTTATCTTTTAATGCAAGTAGTGTTCGTCCATGTCCCATAGAAATGCTTCCATTTACAATCATTTCTTGTACGAAAAGTGGGAGAGAAAGTAAACGAATGTGATTTGCAATATGTGGTCTGCTTTTTCCAAGCCGCTTTGCTAACTGTTCTTGCGTTACCTTAAGCTCTTCCATGAGCATTTGATAAGCTAATGCTTCTTCAATAGGCGTTAAATCTTCACGTTGCAAATTCTCTAGTAGCGCAAACTCCATCATTTGTTGATCATTTAACTCTCGAACAACAGCAGGAACTGTTTTAAGCTTTGCTTCTTTTGCAGCACGAAATCTCCGTTCTCCTGCAACGATTTCATATCCTTTAATACTTTTCCGAACAATAAGAGGTTGTAAAATCCCATGTTCTTTAATTGATAACGCTAACTCTTGAATTGCTTCACTATGAAAATATTTACGCGGCTGATATGGGTTAGGACGTAATTGATTTACTTGCAATTCTTGAATTGTTTCTCCCTCTTTCACATCTAAATCTGGAAAAAACGCATTAATTCCTCTTCCTAGTCCTTTAGCCACCTGCAATCACTTCCTTCGCTAAATCTAAATACACTTCTGCCCCCCTTGACTTAGCATCATACATCATAATTGGCTTTCCATGACTCGGTGCTTCACTTAAACGTACATTACGCGGAATAATGGATCTATATACTTTATCTCGGAAGTATTTCTTCACTTCATCAATTACTTGTAACCCTAAATTTGTACGAGCGTCTAGCATTGTTAGTAAAACACCTTGAATTGCTAAATTTTTATTTAAATGCTTTTGTACAAGGCGAACTGTATTTAATAATTGACTTAACCCCTCTAGGGCATAATACTCACATTGAACAGGAATAATAACAGAATCTGCAGCAGTTAATGCATTAATGGTTAATAAACCTAAAGATGGGGGACAATCAATAATAATATAATCATATTCATCACGAATCGGCTTCAGTGCACGCTGCAGGCGAACTTCCCGGGAAATTGTCGGTACAAGTTCTATCTCGGCTCCTGCTAGTTGAATGGTAGCAGGGAGTACATCTAAATTCTCAGTTGTTGTTCGTTGTATAACAACACGAACGTCCATGTCTTCTACAAGCACATTATAAATACATTCATTTAAATCTGATTTTTCAATTCCGACTCCTGTCGTTGCATTCCCTTGTGCATCAATATCAACAAGAAGTACTTTTTTTCCTACTTGTGCCAATCCAGCTCCTAAATTTACCGATGTTGTTGTCTTTCCAACCCCACCTTTTTGATTAGCAATGGCAATGATTTTCCCCATGATGTCACCTACTTTCAACCTTTATATCTTATTCTACAAATGATTATTTTCATTTTAACATGAAACAATCACGCTTCTTTTGTTTCTGTATATTAAACTTCAAAATTTATTTACAAACTCCTTCTTAATTTTAAAAGAAAATATAGTACTTATAAAGTGAAACTTCCATCGGCGGGATGCTTTATTCCCCGTTGATGGTTAGTTGAACCAATCGGGCTCTTACGGGCAGTTATCTTTCACCTTGCTTCTTTGTTTTCCTTGAAATCTTAAAGGTGAGAGATATTACTGCCCATTAGTAGCGGGATAAAGTGAAACTTCCATCAGTAAGACCTTACTATATAAATCCATTTTGATTTTTCAACATATAGATTGCTGCTATACAGAAAAAAGGATCTTTCACTCGCTTTGTCCCTTTGTTTGAACTTCATATGTGGTAGGAAAAAGCCCTGATCGCTTCTATGCATGGCCAGATGCTCTCGCTCATCTAAAAAGAGAGGGGGTTTTGTCATTTTTCAATTTGAATTTATATAGTTTTTAATGCGTGACAAAACAAAAAGACCTCTTTCAATGATTGAGGTCTTTCTGTTTTCTTACTTCTTTTTTGGAATTTTAATTGTAATTTGATAGTATTCATCAAATTCTTCTTCTTCTGAATTCACATTTAAGCCACTATTCGCAACCATTTGTAAAGATTGACGAATGGTATTCATTGCAATACGCATATCACGGCTTACCGCTTTTTGTTTTGCTTTTCGTTTCGGTTTCGTTTCTTCTAACAATTTAGCAATTCTATCTTCTGCTTGTTTCACATTCAATTGCTTTTCAACAATTTCCTGTAAAACCTTTAATTGAATCTCTTCATTTTTAAGTGGAATAAGAGCACGAGCATGACGTTCTGTAATACTCTTCTCTAATAGCGCTTGTTTAATCTCTTCAGGTAACTTTAATAGTCTTAACTTGTTCGCAATTGTAGATTGCCCTTTACCTAGTCGCTGCGCTAATGCTTCTTGCGTTAAATTATGTAATTCAATTAACTTCTGATAAGCAACAGCTTCTTCAATTGCTGTAAGTTCTTCTCGTTGCAAGTTTTCAATTAAAGCAACAGAAGCGGTCTCAGTATCGTTCAAATTTTTTATAATAGCCGGAACAGTTTCCCAACCTAATTTTGTAGCAGCTCGAAAACGTCTTTCACCAGCGATAATCTCATATTTATCCCCTTCATACTTTCGAACAACAATTGGTTGAATTAATCCATGTGTATGAATTGTAAGAGCAAGCTCTTCAATACGAGCATCATCAAAAATTGTCCGTGGCTGATAGCGATTTGGAATGATATTTGCTAACGCAATTTGTTTAATTTCTTCACGGCTTTCTTCTTGTAACGCTAATTCAGCCTCTTTGTCTCCAAAGCCAAATAAACGAGAAAATGTGTTTTTCATACATATTCCACCACCTTGAATCCTATTGAATACTCTATACAAAAATGTTCCATGTGAAACATTTACGTTTTTATCCCGCTATTCGTGGGCAGTAATATCCCCATCTCAAAGTTTTTCCATACACAAAGAAGAAAGGTGGAGATAAGCTGTCCGCAAAAGCCCAATTTGTTGAACTAGCGATTAGTGAGAAGTGCAGCCTCCCTACTAATCAAAGTTTCACTTTATTTTTTTCGCTCTAACGGGCAGTAAGCCCACGCCTCAATATTGTAAGAAATCTAAAAAGATAGGTGGTGGATAACTGCCTGTAAAAGCCCGATTCGTTCAACTAATCATCAGTGCTGATAAATTAGCTTACTGATATATAACTTAATCTTACGTCTAATAAGATTTATTTTTCAATAGGTAATTTATTCGGTGTTCCTGGCTTACGAGGATATTTCTTTGGCGTTTTTCTCTTTTTCTCAATCAATAAAATGTTACGTTCACTTTCCTCGAATGGTAATTTAAACGTAGACATACTCTTCAATTCACCACCAAGCAATTGCAGAGCATACTTACCATTTTCAATTTCTTCGTTTGCAGCTGCACCTTTCATTGCAATAAATGTTCCCCCTACTTTCACAAGCGGTAAACACAATTCACTTAAGACAGAAAGGCGCGCAACGGCGCGTGCCATTACAATATCAAAAGATTCACGTACTCCTTCTTTTTGTCCAAATGTTTCAGCACGATCATGACAAAATGCTACGTCTTGTAATTCTAATTTTGTTGCTAAATGATTTAAAAACGTAATGCGCTTTTGCAAGGAGTCGACAATTGTAATTTTTAAATTTGGAAAACATATTTTTAATGGAATACTAGGAAATCCCGCTCCTGCACCCACATCACAAATAGAAAATGGCTTTGAAAAGTCATGATGGAAAGCAGCTGTAATAGAATCAAAAAAGTGTTTTAAATACACTTCTTCTTTCTCCGTAATTGCTGTTAAGTTCATTTTTTCATTCCATTCAACTAATGTCTCAAAATAGATTTCGAATTGTTCTAACTGCCTAGTAGAAAGAGTAATCCCTCTTTCTACTAGCATAGATTGAAATTGTTCTATATTCATCTCGCTATATCTCCTAACTATTTATTGGTTCGATACTCGTGCAATTTTTCCTTGTTCTATATACACAAGTAAAATGGAAATATCAGCTGGATTTACCCCAGAAATACGAGATGCTTGCCCCATAGATAGCGGACGGACATCTTTTAATTTTTGACGTGCTTCAGAAGCTATTCCAGAAATTGCATCGTAATCAATATCAACCGGAATCTTTTTGCTTTCCATACGCTTCATACGTTCTACTTGTTGTAAAGATTTTTCAATATATCCTTCATATTTAAGCTGAATCTCAACTTGCTCTGCTACTTCAGCACTAACTTCTACTTCACTTGGAGCAAGAAGATGAATATGCTCATATGTCATTTCTGGACGACGTAATAAATCGCTCGCACGTATACCATCCTTTAGCTCGCTTCCACCAGCTCCGCGAATGAGCTCTTGTACTTCAGGACGCGGCTTAATAATAATACTTACTAAACGTTCTTTTTCTTTTTCAATTTTCTCTTTCTTTGTTGTAAAACGTTCATAACGTTCTTCTGGAATTAAACCAATTTCATGGCCAATCTCTGTTAAACGCAGGTCTGCGTTGTCATGGCGTAATAATAATCGGTATTCTGCACGGGATGTTAATAGACGATATGGTTCATTTGTACCTTTTGTAACTAAATCGTCGATTAAAACACCAATGTATGCATCTGAACGATTTAAAATCACTTCTTTTTTACCTAATGAACGGCACGCAGCATTAATACCCGCCATTAAACCTTGCCCTGCCGCTTCTTCATAACCAGATGTTCCATTAATTTGGCCTGCTGTATATAAATTTTGTATTTTCTTTGTTTCAAGTGTTGGCCACAGCTGCGTTGGTACAATTGCGTCATATTCAATTGCATATCCTGTACGCATCATCTCTACGTTCTCTAGGCCAGGAATAGTCTTTAACATCTCACGTTGTACATCTTCTGGTAAACTTGTCGATAAGCCTTGTACGTATACTTCCTGTGTATTACGACCTTCTGGTTCTAAGAAAATTTGATGACGTGGCTTATCATGGAAACGAACAACCTTATCTTCAATGGAAGGACAATATCGTGGGCCTGTTCCTTTAATCATGCCAGAATACATAGCGGAACGATGTAAGTTTCCATCAATTAAACGATGCGTTTCTTCACTTGTATACGTTAACCAGCATGGAATTTGATCCATGATAAACTTTGTTGTTTCAAAAGAGAACGCACGTGGTGTATCATCACCTGGTTGAATTTCTGTTTTACTATAATCAATTGTACTACTATCTACACGCGGAGGCGTACCTGTTTTAAAACGAACTAGCTCAAATCCAAGATCTTCTAGATGCTCCGATAATTTCACAGATGGTTGTTGATTATTGGGACCGCTTGAATATTTTAAATCCCCAACGATAATTTCACCGCGTAAAAACGTACCTGTTGTAATAACAACTGTTTTCGCTGTATATTCTGCTCCAGTTTGTGTAACAACACCTTTACATACACCATCTTCTACAACTAAGCGTTCAACCATCGCTTGACATAATGTTAAATTCGGCGTTTCTTCGATTGTTTTTTTCAATTCATGCTGATACGCAAATTTATCTGCTTGGGCACGAAGTGCACGTACCGCTGGACCTTTTCCTGTATTTAGCATACGCATTTGAATATGTGTTTTATCAATATTTTTTCCCATCTCGCCGCCAAGCGCATCAATTTCACGAACAACAATTCCCTTTGCAGGTCCACCAACTGAAGGGTTACACGGCATAAACGCAACCATATCTAAGTTAATTGTTAACATTAATGTTTTTGCTCCCATACGAGCTGCTGCCAAACCGGCTTCACATCCTGCATGGCCCGCACCGATTACAATAACATCATAAGAACCAGCGTTGTATCCCATTTTCTATTCCTCCTTACAATTACTTTCCTAAACAAAATTGAGAGAATAACTGATCAATTAAACTTTCGTGTACAGTGTCTCCCGTAATTTCACCGAGTATTTCCCACGTTCTTGTTAAATCAATCTGCACCATGTCAATCGGCACGCCGCTATGAATAGCCGCGATTGCATCACCAATCGTCTTTTCTGCTTGTGTTAATAAACCAATGTGACGAGCATTCGATACATATGTCATATCAGCTGCTTCAATTGTTCCTTCAAAGAAGAGATCAGCAATTGCCTGTTCTAGCTCATCTACACCTTTCTCTTCCAGTAAAGCTGTTGCAATAACACGAGCTGAACCAGCTAATTTTGTAACATACTCCATATCAATTCGCTGCGGTAAATCTGTTTTATTTACAATGACGATAAAGTCTTTCCCTTGCACCGCTCGGAATAACTCTTCATCTTCACTTGTTAACGCTTCGCTATAATTGACAACAAGAAGAACTAGATCTGCTTTAGTCATCATCTCTTTTGAACGCTCGACACCAATTTGTTCTACAATATCCTCTGTCTCACGAATACCAGCTGTATCAATAAGTTTAAGAGGTACACCGCGCACGTTCACATATTCTTCAATAACATCTCGGGTTGTTCCTGCTATATCTGTTACAATTGCTTTCTTTTCTTGTACAAGGCTATTTAATAGCGATGACTTTCCAACATTCGGTCTTCCGATAATAGCCGTTGCAATTCCTTCACGCAAAATTTTCCCTTGCTTTGAAGTTTGTAACAACTTTTCAATTTCTGATTTAACATAGGTTGCCTTCTCAATTAAAACACCATGAGTCATTTCTTCTACGTCATCGTATTCCGGATAATCAATGTTCACTTCTACATGAGCTAACGTTTCTAAAATTTCTTGTCGCAAACGACCAATTAATTTTGATAATCGACCTTCCATTTGATTAATCGCAACATTCATTGCACGATCTGTTTTAGCGCGAATTAAATCCATAACCGCTTCTGCTTGCGATAAGTCAATACGCCCATTTAAAAAAGCACGCTTTGTAAATTCTCCAGGCTCTGCTAAACGAACACCTTGTGATAAAATAAGCTGTAATACTTTATTTACAGAAACAAGGCCACCATGACAATTTATCTCAACAATATCTTCACGCGTAAATGTCTTTGGTGCCCGCATAATTGAAACCATAACTTCTTCAATAACTTTATTTGTATCTAAATCCACAATATGCCCATACTGAATCGTATGAGATGGAACTGTTGTTAAATCTTTCCCTTTAAAAATACGGTTTACCTTCTCTACCGCATCATCTCCACTTACTCGAACAATGGCAATTGCACCTTCCCCAAGAGCTGTAGAAATCGCAGCAATTGTATCAAATTCCATGTTCTTTCACCTCACTTGCTTATTTCTCTATATTTCAACACGTTTTTTCTTTCACTAAATTATTAGGATACCATAACAAAACTGCGTAAAAAAGAATAATAACTTATTTTATTATGTCCTCACCTAAATCGCACTAAACTTATCCACTGTGCATAAGTTTAGTGCGATTTATTTATCCACAGCTCATTCTCTGCCTTTATATTTTATCCAGTAAAAAACCGGCACTCAAACGAGTTACCGGTTTATCCCGCTCTAAAAGGCAGTAAAACTCCTACTTCAATCTTCTAAGAAATGTAAAGCAGATAGGTTACCTATAAGAGACTGGTTTGTTCAACTAGCCAGCCCTCTAGAATCAATTCCTCAGGATGGAAGTTTCATTTTATTTCGGAGATACAACAACATGTCGATGTGGTTCTTTACCTTCAGACGTCGTAATCACATATGGATGATTCGAAAGTGCTTGATGTATAATTTTTCTTTCAAAAGAAGGCATCGGTTCTAACACAACCCTTTTTTTCGTATTGCTAACTTGCTTTGCTAACCGAAGCGCAAGCGATTCTAACGTATTTTTTCGTTTATCACGATAATTTTCAGCATCGATTGTTACACCGATATATTGTTTCGTGCTACGATTCGCAACAAGTTTTGTTACATATTGTAAAGAATTTAATATATTCCCTCTTTTTCCAATCATTACACCAACATCACTACCAGAAAGTGTAAAGTGGATATCACGCCCTTTTACATCTACTCCAACAGTTACATCAACATCCATTTCTTTTATGATACTTTTCAAATAAAGTTCTGCTTCTTCTACAGGATCTTTTTTTACAATGACCTCTACAATAGCAGACCGTCCTCCAATAAAACCAAGAAAAGCTTTTTTCCCTTCATCAATGACATGTATCTCAACTTTATCTCTTGATACTTGCAATTGTTCTAATGCGAATTGCACTGCCAGTTCGACTGTTTGTCCTTTAGCAGTAATCATACTCACTTACTTGATCCTCCTGCCTTACTAGCCTTAAGATCCGGCCCTTTGATCAAATATGTTTGAGCGATACCAAAGATGTTACCTACTACCCAGTAAAGAGATAATGCAGCTGGGAAGTTAATTGCGAAAACTAAAATCATAATAGGCATAAGCCAAAGCATCATTGCCATTTGTGGATTTTGTCCAGCAGTACCAGCCATTGCAAGCTTTTGTTGAATAAACGTTGTAATCGCTGCAACAATTGGAAGAATATAATATGGATCAGCATGACCTAAATCAAACCATAAAAAACTATGTTGTTTAATTTCTGATGTTCTGATAATTGCATGATAAAATGCAAATAAAATTGGCATTTGAATAAATATTGGTAAACAACCTGCTAATGGATTGATACCATGTTTTTGATACAATTGCATCATTTCTTGTTGTAATTTTTGTTGAGTTGCTTGGTCTTTAGAGCTATATTTTTCTTTTAATTTTGCCATTTCAGGTTGTAACACTTGCATTGCTTTCGTACTCTTCGTTTGCTTAATCATTAATGGTAATAAAGCAAAACGAATGATAAGAGTCGTAACAACAATCGCTAAACCATAGTTATTGCCAAATAATTTTGCAAAATACGTGATTAACTGAGAAAGTGGATATACGAAATATTCATTCCAAATTCCCGTACTTTGCGATGTAATCGGCTGATTTGTTTGATTACAGCCAGCAGCAATTGCCATAACAGCAATAAGCATGACTAGTAAACCTATCTTTTTTTTCACAGCCTGCTCCTCCTTATTTCGGTATGTATATAGTGTAATTCATTTTCCTCTTTTTTCGTCACTTTTTGCTCGTTTAACTCCTGAGCGCTGCAGAGCATGAATTAAGCTTTTCTTTAATTGTTCATAGTTCATATCTGAACAAGGCTTCCTTGCTATTATAACAAAATCTTTTCCAGAATCTATCTCATCTTTTAATTCTGTAAAGGCTTGACGGATCATACGTTTAATGCGATTACGCACGACTGCATTCCCTAATTTCTTACTAACGGAAAGACCAATTCGAAAATACGGTTGATCAGGCTTCTCTAACTGATATATGACAAATTGACGATTGGCATTTGATTTTTCATTTTGAAAAACAGCTTGAAATTCCTCATTCTTCTTTACACGATTCTTTTTCTTCATATCAATTGAACACTCCTGTATTTCGCCAGTGGAAAATTCATAATTACTAGAAAAAAGACCACTGAACGATCAGTGGCCTACGCAGATAATACTTTTCTACCTTTACGACGACGAGCTGCTAGAACTTTACGTCCGTTCGCTGTGCTCATACGGCTACGGAAACCATGTACTTTGCTGCGCTTACGTTTATTTGGTTGATAAGTTCTTTTCATTATATGACACCTCCCTGAGGAATAACTGTTAAAGACAGTCCTATAAATTATAGTTAATTTGTTAGGAGAATGTCAATGCTTCTAAAAATTTTAATCAAATATTCATTTTCTCCCTATTCACAATGTTGTTCACAGCAGAATCTATTTGTTGTGGATAATTTTTTTCGCCACTTTTTTCTATCCACAAATATTTTTTTCTTTTTTACACAGTATATCGTATTGTGGACAAGTTTATTCCACAAGGTATTGATTTTGTGGATAACTTTCCGAAATACATTGCTAACGCTATCTTTTTTTGATATTATAGTTGTGTTTTCACCTTGGACAAGTTTTTTCTAATTGTTATTTATCCACAATTTGTGTATAACTTGTGGACATGTATAATCACATGTGTATAAAAAGTTTTCCACAGTATGTTTTTTTGTCGAAAACTCTATTTCGTATTTCAAGCACTTTTTTTCTTTTAAAAAGTGTTACGTATAAATATACAGCACTTTCCGTTTACGTTATACAAATATTAAACATCCTATTTACTCATCATCTTTTGTAAAGGAGGGACACCTTTGGAAAATATTTCGGATTTATGGAATAGCACCTTAAAAGAATTAGAAAAAAAAGTGAGTAAGCCTAGTTATGAAACATGGCTTAAGTCTACAAAAGCGTATTCTTTAAAAAAGGACGTATTAACAATTACTGCGCCAAATGAATTTGCACGTGATTGGTTGGAATCCCATTATTCTGATCTTATTTCAGAAACAATTATTCATTTAATGGGAGCAGAACTTACAATTCGCTTTATCATTCCACAAAGTCAAACAGAAGAGGAATTTGACTATCCTCCTGTTCAAAAGAATAAAACAATGCATGATGAACCTAATCATTTCCCACAAAGTATGCTTAATCCTAAATATATATTTGATACTTTTGTAATAGGTTCTGGCAATCGTTTTGCCCATGCTGCTTCTTTAGCTGTAGCGGAAGCACCCGCTAAAGCATACAATCCCTTATTTATTTACGGGGGAGTCGGACTCGGAAAGACACATTTAATGCATGCGATCGGTCATTATGTCATCGAACATAATCCAAACGCAAAAGTCGTTTATCTATCATCTGAAAAATTTACAAATGAGTTTATTAATTCTATTCGTGATAATAAAGCAGTCGATTTTCGCAATAAATATCGAAACGTCGATGTTCTGCTTATAGATGATATTCAATTTCTTGCTGGAAAAGAACAGACGCAAGAAGAGTTCTTCCATACGTTTAATGCATTGCACGAAGAAAGTAAACAAATTGTAATTTCAAGTGATCGTCCACCAAAAGAAATTCCAACACTAGAAGATCGCTTACGCTCACGTTTTGAATGGGGACTCATTACAGATATTACTCCTCCAGATTTAGAAACAAGGATTGCGATTTTACGTAAGAAAGCAAAAGCTGAGGGGCTTGATATCCCGAATGAAGTTATGCTTTATATCGCCAATCAAATCGACTCTAACATTCGTGAATTAGAAGGCGCCCTAATTCGTGTTGTAGCGTATTCTTCTTTAATTAATAAGGATATTAATGCAGATTTAGCTGCTGAGGCACTAAAACATATTATTCCAAATTCAAAACCAAAAATTATTTCAATTTATGACATTCAGAAGGCTGTAGGGGATGTTTTCCAAGTAAAATTAGAAGACTTTAAAGCAAAAAAGCGCACAAAATCTGTCGCTTTCCCTCGTCAAATTGCAATGTATCTGTCTCGTGAATTAACTGATTCCTCTTTACCAAAAATCGGTGAAGAATTTGGAGGACGTGATCATACTACAGTCATTCATGCCCATGAAAAAATTTCAAAACTGTTAAAAACAGATACACAATTACAAAGACAACTCGAAGAAATTCACGATATTTTAAAGTAATAATTAAATAATGTGAACAACGTGAATAACTTTTCTTGTTTTACACACAGTCTATCCACATGTAGATAGACTGTTTTTCCGTCTTTCCAATGAGTTATCCACATATCCACAAGCACTATTACTATTACTACTAATTTTTTATTATTATTAAATAAACTTAATTTTATACTTACCGGAGGTTTTCGATATGCATTTTTTAATTCAAAAAGACTACCTTGTCAGAAGTGTACAAGATGTAATGAAAGCTGTTTCCTCTCGTACAACAATTCCAATTCTTACAGGGATTAAAATTGTAGCAAATGAAGAAGGTGTTACATTAACAGGTAGTGACGCAGATATATCCATTGAATCTTTTATCCCAGTTGAAGAAGATGGAAAAGAAATTGTAGAAATAAAACAACATGGAAGTATTATTTTACAAGCAAAATATTTCAGTGAAATTGTAAAAAAATTACCGAAAGATACAGTTGAAATTTCTGTAGAAAGTCATTTTATGACAAAAATAAAATCTGGAAAATCTGAGTTTAATCTAAATGGTTTAGATTCAGCTGAATATCCATTATTACCACAGATTGAAGAGCATCATGTATTTCAAATCCCAACAGATCTTTTAAAACATATGATTCGTCAAACTGTATTTGCTGTATCTACATCAGAAACACGCCCGATCTTGACAGGTGTAAACTGGAAAATATATAACAGCGAGTTGACTTGTATTGCAACAGATAGTCATCGCTTAGCACTTCGTAAAGCGAAAATCGCAGGACAAACTATTGCAAATGAATTCCAAGCTAATGTTGTTATTCCAGGAAAAAGTTTAAATGAGTTAAGTAAAATTCTTGATGAGTCAGAAGAGATGGTAGATATTGTTATAACGGAGTATCAAGTTTTATTCCGTACAAAGCATTTATTATTTTTCTCTAGACTATTAGAAGGTAGCTATCCTGATACTACAAGATTAATTCCGCCTGATAGTAAAACAGATATTTTCGTAAATACAAAAGAATTTTTGCAAGCAATTGATCGAGCATCATTATTAGCGAGAGATGGACGTAATAATGTTGTAAAATTATCAACTTTAGAAAATCAAATGTTGGAAATTTCATCGAATTCTCCAGAAATCGGAAAAGTAGTAGAAGAAGTTCAATGTGAGCAATTTGCTGGGGAAGAGTTAAAAATTTCGTTTAGTGCAAAATATATGATGGATGCATTAAAAGCGTTGGATAGTACAGAGATCAAAGTTAGTTTTACTGGTGCGATGAGACCATTTTTAATTCGTACTGTGAACGATGAATCCATCATTCAATTAATTTTACCAGTACGTACGTACTAAAATTATGATAAGGGTTACTAGTGCAAATCTACTGGTAACCCTTTTGATTTCTCGCTATTACTTTCCTAATGCTTGTTTATTTAGTACAATGAAAGAATGAACACTTTTAGAAAGTGAGCGATTTATGATGAAACGTATTGAAATTTCGACAGAATATATTACATTAGGACAATTTTTAAAACTGGCTGACGTGATTGATACAGGCGGAGCGGTAAAGTGGTTTTTACAAGAGTACGAAGTGTATGTAAATAAAGAGCTTGAAAATCGACGAGGCCGAAAATTATATACAAATGACATTATTGAAATTCCGGAGATCGGAACATTTCAAGTTCAAGGATAAAGGGGGATCCCTTTGTATATTACAGAATTACATTTACAAAACTATCGCAATTACGAGAAGTTAGATCTCTCCTTCGAAGATAAAGTAAACGTAATTATTGGTGAAAATGCGCAAGGAAAAACCAATTTGATGGAAGCGATCTACGTATTAGCGATGGCGAAATCTCATCGAACTTCTAATGATCGTGAACTTATCCGATGGGATGAGGATTATGGTAAAATAAAAGGGAAACTACAAAAAAGAAACAACTCTTTGTCTTTAGAGCTAAACATTTCCAAGAAAGGAAAAAAGGCAAAGTTAAATCAACTTGAGCAACAAAAATTAAGTCAATATATTGGTGTGATGAATGTTGTTATGTTTGCACCAGAAGATTTAAACCTTGTCAAAGGAAGTCCTCAAGTACGAAGACGGTTTTTAGACATGGAGCTTGGACAAATAGCTCCTGTGTATTTGTATGAATTAAGTCAATATCAAAAAGTCCTTACTCAGCGTAATCATTTGCTTAAAAAAATGCAAGGAAGCAGTAAGAGTGATGAAGCTATGCTAGATGTGTTTACACTTCAACTCGTTGAACATGGTGTAAAAGTGTTAAAAAAACGTTTTGAATTTTTGCGTCTATTGCAAGAATGGGCAGCTCCAATTCATCGAGGCATTAGCAGAGGACTTGAAGAATTAGAAATAGTTTATAAACCAAGCATAGATGTATCAGAATCCATGGATTTGTCGAAAATAGAAGAAGTATACTATGAAAGTTTCCAATCTGTGAAACAACGTGAAATCTTCCGTGGTACAACCTTAATTGGGCCTCATCGTGACGATTTGCAATTCTTCGTTAATGGGAAAAATGTTCAAGTTTTTGGTTCGCAAGGACAACAACGAACGACCGCGCTTTCCCTGAAGTTAGCTGAGATCGAATTGATTTATTCAGAAGTTAACGAATATCCAATCCTTTTATTAGATGATGTGTTATCGGAACTAGATGATTACAGGCAATCACATCTGCTTAATACGATTCAAGGAAAAGTGCAAACGTTTGTAACAACGACAAGTGTTGATGGAATTGAGCATGATACATTAAAGCAAGCAAAAACAATTCATGTAACGAACGGCACAGTGGATTGTGGAGAAGAAGATAAATAACTTCTGTCTAAATGGAAAAGTAGGTGATCTTTGTGTCAATGGAACAAAAGCAAATGCAAGAGAATGCATATGATGAAAGTCAAATACAGGTGTTGGAAGGACTAGAAGCAGTTCGAAAACGTCCAGGGATGTACATTGGTTCGACGAGTGGAAAAGGTCTTCATCACCTTGTATGGGAAATTGTTGATAATAGTATTGACGAGGCATTAGCAGGATATTGTGATGAGATTAATCTAGTTATTGAAGGAGATAATAGTATTACAGTAACAGATAATGGTCGTGGTATTCCAGTTGGTACGCACGAGAAAATGGGGCGCCCCGCTGTAGAAGTTATTATGACTGTTCTTCATGCAGGCGGTAAATTCGGCGGAGGCGGTTATAAAGTTTCTGGCGGTTTACATGGTGTAGGTGCTTCTGTCGTGAATGCATTATCAACGGAGTTAGAGGTATTTGTTCATCGTGATGGGCAAATCCATTATCAAAAGTATGAACGTGGTATTCCAGTTGCAGACTTAAAGGTGATTGGGGATACAGATCACACAGGAACAGTGACGCGTTTCAAACCAGATGCAGAAATTTTTACTGAAACTACGGAATATGAATTTGATACATTAGCAACTCGTTTACGAGAACTAGCGTTTTTAAATCGTAATATTAAACTAACAATTGAAGATAAACGTGAACATAAACAAAAGAAAGAATTCCATTATGAAGGCGGAATTAAGTCTTATGTTGAGCATTTAAATCGCTCTAAAGAACCAATACATGAAGAACCAGTATATGTAGAAGGTTCAAAAGATGGAATTCAAGTTGAGGTTGCTCTTCAATATAACGAAGGATATACAACGAACATTTATTCATTTACAAATAATATTCATACGTATGAAGGTGGTACGCATGAAGTAGGATTTAAAACAGCATTAACACGTGTAATTAATGATTATGGTCGAAAAAATAATATTTTAAAAGATGCTGATAGTAATTTAACTGGTGAAGATGTTCGTGAAGGTTTAACAGCCATTGTATCCATTAAACACCCAGATCCACAATTTGAAGGACAAACGAAAACGAAACTTGGAAATAGCGAAGCAAGAACAATTACGGAATCAGTTTTCTCTGAAGCACTTGAAAAGTTTTTACTTGAAAATCCAAATGTCGCTCGGAAAATTGTAGATAAGGGAACGATGGCAGCACGCGCGCGTGTAGCAGCGAAAAAGGCTCGTGAATTAACACGTAGAAAAAGTGCGCTAGAAGTATCAAGCCTACCGGGAAAACTTGCAGATTGCTCTTCTAAAGATCCTTCTATTAGTGAAATTTATATCGTAGAGGGTGATTCAGCGGGTGGTTCAGCAAAGCAAGGGCGCGATCGTCATTTCCAAGCGATTTTACCGCTTAAAGGGAAAATTATTAACGTTGAAAAAGCTCGTTTAGATAAAATTTTATCAAACGATGAAGTACGTACAATTATTACTGCGCTTGGTACGGGTATTAGCGGAGACTTTGATATTGAAAAGGCACGTTATCATAAAGTTATTATTATGACTGATGCTGACGTCGACGGTGCTCATATTCGCACCCTATTATTAACGTTCTTCTATCGTTATATGCGTCAAATTCTTGAGCACGGTTATGTATATATTGCACAGCCACCATTATATAAAGTGCAACAAGGTAAGCGAGTTGAGTATGCTTACAATGATAGAGAACTTGAAACGATATTAGCGGAGCTTCCGAAACAGCCAAAGCCAGGTATTCAGCGCTATAAAGGTCTTGGAGAAATGAATCCAACGCAGCTATGGGAAACAACAATGGATCCAGAAGTACGTTCACTTCTTCAAGTTTCGCTTCAAGATGCAATTGAAGCAGATGAAACATTTGAAATTTTAATGGGTGATAAAGTTGAACCACGTCGTAACTTTATCCAAGAAAATGCAAAATATGTGAAAAACCTTGATATTTAATGACTGATGACAGGAATCGGAGTATTCCTGTCTTCTACGTATAAATGAACATGATATATCGATCGGAAATGTAATGAGGAGGTGCTGGTTGATGTCAGACAACCAACAACAAGGCCGAATTCGAGAAATTAATATTAGCCAGGAAATGCGTACCTCGTTTTTAGATTATGCGATGAGCGTTATCGTATCTCGTGCACTGCCAGATGTTCGAGATGGGCTAAAACCTGTACATCGTAGGGTTTTATATGCAATGAATGATTTAGGGATTACTGCCGATAAAGCGTATAAGAAATCAGCGCGTATTGTTGGTGAAGTAATTGGTAAGTATCATCCACACGGTGATTCAGCGGTATATGAAACAATGGTGCGAATGGCCCAAGACTTTAGTCAACGTTATATGCTAGTAAACGGGCATGGTAATTTCGGTTCTGTCGATGGTGATTCGGCAGCTGCGATGCGTTATACAGAGGCAAAAATGTCCAAGATTTCTATGGAATTATTGCGTGATATCACCAAAAATACAATTGATTATCAAGATAACTATGATGGTTCAGAAAGAGAACCAATTGTATTACCTGCACGCTTTCCTAATTTATTAGTAAATGGTGCAACTGGTATTGCCGTTGGGATGGCAACGAATATTCCGCCGCATCAGCTTGGTGAAGTAATTGATGGGGTATTAGCGTTAAGTCACAATCCGGAGATTACAATCGCAGAATTAATGGAGTATATTCCCGGCCCAGATTTCCCAACAGCTGGTCAAATTCTTGGACGGAGTGGAATTCGAAGAGCGTATGAAACAGGGCGTGGTACAGTAATTCTTCGTGCAAGAGTAGAGATCGAAGAGAAGGCAAATGGGAAACAATCTATTATTGTAACTGAACTACCATATCAAGTGAATAAAGCAAGGTTGATTGAAAAGATTGCGGAGCTTGTTCGAGACAAAAAGATTGATGGTATTACAGATTTACGTGATGAATCAGATCGAAATGGTATGCGTATCGTCATGGAATTACGACGAGATGTAAATGCAAATGTGTTATTGAATAACTTATATAAACATACAGCACTTCAGACAAGCTTTGGTATTAATATGCTATCGCTCGTAAATGGGGAACCAAAAGTATTAAATTTAAAAGAATGTCTATATCATTACTTGGAGCATCAAAAGGTTGTTATCCGTAGACGTACTGCATATGAATTAGAGAAAGCAGAAGCTCGTGCTCATATTTTAGAAGGTTTACGCATCGCGTTAGATCATCTTGATGAAGTAATTACTCTAATTCGTAATTCGAAGACAGCAGACATTGCAAAGCAAGGATTAATGGAACGTTTTGGTTTAAGTGAAAAGCAAGCACAAGCAATTTTAGATATGCGTTTGCAACGTTTAACAGGGTTAGAGCGTGAAAAAATCGAACAAGAATATCAAGAACTACTTGCATTGATTGCGGAGTTAAAAGCAATTCTCGCAGATGAAGAGAAAGTTCTTGAAATTATTCGTGAAGAATTAACAGAAGTTAAAGATCGCTTCAATGATACACGAAGATCAGAAATTACAATTGGCGGTATGGAAGCAATCGAGGATGAAGATTTAATTCCAGAGCAAAACATTGTAATCACACTTACTCATAATGGATATGTGAAACGATTACCAGCTTCGACGTACAAAACGCAAAATCGTGGTGGACGTGGAGTTCAAGGTATGGGGACAAACGATGATGATTTTGTAGAACATTTGTTAACAACATCTACACATGATCACATTTTATTCTTTACAAACAAAGGGAAAGTATACCGTACAAAAGGGTATGAAATTCCTGAGTATAGTCGGACAGCAAAAGGCATACCGATTATTAACTTATTAGAAGTAGATAAAGATGAATGGGTAAATGCGATTATCCCAATCCGAGAATTTAATGATAACCAATTTTTATTCTTTACAACAAAATACGGTATTGCAAAAAGAACGCCGCTTTCCTCATTTGCTAATATTCGTAACAATGGTTTAATTGCTATTTCTCTTCGTGAAGAAGATGAATTAATTTCTGTCCGTTTAACAACGGGTGAAAAAGATATGATTGTTGGGACGAGCAATGGGATGTTAATTCGTTTCCATGAACAAGATGTTCGGTCAATGGGACGTAATGCAGCGGGTGTTAAAGCTATTACACTCGGCGATGAAGATCAAGTTGTGGGTATGGAAATTGTAGAAGAAAGTATGGATGTTTTAATTGTTACGAAAAATGGTTATGGTAAACGTACTCCAGTTGAGGAATATCGTTTACAAAGTCGCGGTGGTAAAGGGCTTAAAACATGTAATATTACAGATAAAAATGGTAAGTTAATTGCTGTTAAGTCTGTGCACGGCGAAGAAGATATTATGCTTATTACAGCAGCGGGTGTGTTAATTCGTATGCCAGTTGATCAAATTTCTCAAATGGGACGTAATACACAAGGTGTTCGTTTAATTCGTTTAGAGGGCGATCAGGAAGTCGCGACAGTGGCAAAAGCACAAAAAGAAGATGAAGAAGAGAATCAAGGAAATGAAGAAGAATAAGGGAGAACCTCTCCCTTATTTTTTTTGAAAATAGGACTTGCTTATAAATTAGAAAATGTATATAATAAGCGGAGTCAGCAATTTTAGTTAATGAAAAGTTAAAAGAAATTGTTGACGGAAACAGAATGTCATGTTATATTATAAAGGTCGCTAAAACGCGGCATTGAACTTTGAAAACTAAACGAAACAAACAACGTGAAACGTCAATTTTTATTTATGATGCTAGACAAACTTTATTGGAGAGTTTGATCCTGGCTCAGGATGAACGCTGGCGGCGTGCCTAATACATGCAAGTCGAGCGAACCGATTAAGAGCTTGCTCTTAAGAAGTTAGCGGCGGACGGGTGAGTAACACGTAGGTAACCTGCCTATAAGACTGGGATAACTCCGGGAAACCGGGGCTAATACCGGATAACATTTTGCACCGCATGGTGCAAAATTGAAAGGCGGCTTCGGCTGTCACTTATAGATGGACCT
>NZ_FPAF01000030.1 GCF_900116295.1 Bacillus sp. 103mf | reverse complement strand
CAGGTCCATCTATAAGTGACAGCCGAAGCCGCCTTTCAATTTTGCACCATGCGGTGCAAAATGTTATCCGGTATTAGCCCCGGTTTCCCGGAGTTATCCCAGTCTTATAGGCAGGTTACCTACGTGTTACTCACCCGTCCGCCGCTAACTTCTTAAGAGCAAGCTCTTAATCGGTTCGCTCGACTTGCATGTATTAGGCACGCCGCCAGCGTTCATCCTGAGCCAGGATCAAACTCTCCAATAAAGTTTGTCTAGCATCATAAATAAAAATTGACGTTTCACGTTGTTTGTTTCGTTCAGTTTTCAAAGAACTTGTTTGCCGCCTAGTTGCGACTTCCTTATGTTAACATCTTTGTTTTTCAATGTCAACTAAGTTTTTTATTTCGTTTTCGCTTTCTGCTCTGTTGCAGCAGCGACTCGTATAATACTACACCCTTTTATATTAAACGTCAATATATTTTTCTAACAAAATATAAAAAGGTTCATTTTCCATCAATAAGTCTTTTGTTTTCCTCCACCCTTTTAATATAAGCCCCTGCTATGCACAGCCTGACGCTCTCATCACCCCTAAAAAGAAAAAGGCTTTTATAGCGGTTTTGCAACTTATCTATATCCCAAGTTATTTTCTTTATATAACTTATACAACTTTCATCTATATCAAGTTACGAAATATCCGCAAATCAACTGAACCTTCCATATTTTTATTATAACAAAAAGGACTAGGAATCCCCTCCTAGTCCTTTCAAAAAACCCCTTTATTTACGAACATACATGAAATAGAGTACAAACAAAATTGCCATGACATACATAATCGGATGAACTTCTTTTCTTCGTCCTTTTACAACCATTGTAACTGGATAGAAGATAAATCCAATTGCAATACCCGTTGCGATACTGTATGTAAGCGGCATTGCAATAATTGTAAAAAATGCTGGTACTGCCGTTTCGAATTTCTTCCAATCAATTTCCCCTAATGATGAGACCATCAAAACCCCTACAATAATTAAAGCCGGTGCCGTTACAGATGGTGTTACTACACTTAATAACGGTGAAAAGAAAAGTGCTAATAAGAAAAATCCTCCTGTTACAACGGCTGTAAATCCAGAGCGTCCTCCTACTGCTACCCCTGCAGAGGATTCAATATAAGACGTCGTTGTTGATGTACCAAGTATTGCCCCGATTACAGTTGCAATTGCATCAGAGAACAATGCTTTTCTCGCACGTGGTAATTTATTATCTTTCATTAAGCCCGCTTGATTCGCAACCGCTACAAGCGTTCCTGCTGTATCAAAGAAATCGATAAAAAAGAAAGTTAAAATAACAATGAGCATCTTAGCAGTAAAAATATCTCCAAGATGTTGAAGGGCAACTCCGAATGTCGGTGTTAAGCTTGGAACTGCACCAACAATCGACTTTGGTGTATCAATTAACCCTGTTGCTACACCAACAATTGCTGTAAGTACCATCCCAAAGAATACTGCCCCATTAACGTTTCTTGTCATTAAAATAACGATTACAACTACACCAAAGATAGCAAGTAATGTCGTCCCTTTCGTTAAATCACCTAAACCAACAAGCACAGCATCATTATTTACAATAATCCCCGCATTTTGAAAACCAAGAAATGCGATGAACAACCCAATTCCAGCTGCTACTGCAAATTTTAATTCTGTTGGAATTGCGTTAATGATTTTTTCACGAAGGCCGGAAGCTGTAAGAAAAATAAACATAATACCTGATACTAGTGTTCCAGCAATCGCCGTTTGCCATGGAATCCCCATTGTTAATACGGCTGTGTAAGCAAAGAAAGCATTAATCCCCATTCCCGGCGCTAGTGCGATTGGATACTTTGCAAAAATCCCCATAATTAGTGATCCAATTGCCGCTGCTAAAGCTGTAGCAACAAACACTGCTCCCGGATCCATTCCGGTTCCTGCCGGCAATCCCTTAACATGTCCCAGCGATAGTGTAGCGGGATTAACAAACAATACATATGCCATAGACAAAAATGTTGTTAATCCTGCAATGAACTCTGTCTTGTAATTTGCGCCGAGCTCATCGAACTGAAAATAACGTTTCATCCTATGTTTCCCCCGTTATATAATTGCTCGTCGCACTCCTTACTAGCCCCTCTTTTATCTTTAAAAATAAAAAAGGCTTCCAATGCATTATACATGGAAGCGTCTGTAAACAAAGGCAAGTATCCCTTACCCTTATATCAAAACGCCTCGTAGTCAAGCCATTTACGGTAGCAAGGTAGAAACTTTCGGGCCATATTCCCGATATTATACGACGGCTAAAATATTCACTTTTATTATTGATTACATATTCATACTAACTCACATACAGATAAGTGTCAATTCAAAAACGAACGTTTTTTAATCAAATTTATTTTTCGTTCGTATAAAACACAAAAAAGATCCATCTACACATAAAGGCATAGATGGATCGTCTTCTATATCATGAAATTCAATTTATTCCCACTCAATTGTTGCTGGTGGCTTAGAAGTAATATCATACACAATACGGTTAACGTGTTTTACTTCGTTTACGATACGTACAGAGATTTTCTCTAATACATCCCAAGGGATACGTGCCCAGTCAGCTGTCATACCATCGATTGATGTTACTGCACGAATACCTACTGTGTAATCATACGTACGCTCGTCACCCATAACACCTACGCTGCGCATACCAGGAAGTGCAGTGAAATATTGCCAAACTTCACGATCTAAACCAGCTTTTTTGATTTCTTCACGTAAAATTGCATCAGATTCACGAACAATTTCTAATTTCTCTTCTGTAATTTCGCCTAATACACGGATACCAAGTCCTGGACCTGGGAAAGGTTGACGCCATACGATTTCATCAGGAATTCCTAGTTCTGATCCTAATTCACGTACTTCGTCTTTAAATAACGTATTTAAAGGCTCGATTAACTTAAACTGCATATCTTCTGGAAGTCCACCAACGTTATGGTGAGATTTAATTGTTTGCGCAGTCGCTGTACCACTTTCAATAATATCTGTGTACAGTGTACCTTGTGCTAAGAAGTCCATTCCTTCTAATTTAGAAGCTTCGTCATCGAATACATAAATAAATTCATTACCGATGATTTTACGTTTTTGTTCCGGATCTTCAACACCTGCTAATTTGCTCATGAAGCGTTCTTGTGCATCCACCTTAATAACGTTCATGTGGAAGCCTTCGCTAAATGTTTTCATAACCCCTTCAGCTTCTCCTTTACGAAGTAAGCCATGGTCAACGAAAATACACGTTAATTGGTCCCCGATTGCTTTATGAATTAATACAGCTACAACAGAAGAGTCTACACCGCCGCTAAGCGCACATAATACTTTCTTGTCGCCAACTGTTTCACGAATCTTTTCTAATTCTACTTCAATAAAGTTCTCCATATTCCAGCCTTCAGTACAACCACAAACACCGAATACAAAGTTCTTAATTAAATCATTACCGTGCTCAGAGTGACGCACTTCTGGGTGGAATTGTACGCCGTATAAGTTTTGTGCTTCGTTACTCATACCAGCAATTGGACAAGAGTCACTTGTTGAATCTACTACGAAACCTTCTGGTAGGCCTGTTACTAAGTCACCATGGCTCATCCAAACAACTTGCTCTTCTGGAAGATCTGTATATAATTTCGATTGGTTCTCTACTTTTACTACCGCTTTTCCATACTCACGATGGTCTGCACGTTCTACTTTTCCACCAAAGTGCTTTGTCATTAATTGCATGCCGTAGCAAATACCGAAGATCGGTAAGCCTAAATCAAAGATTTTCTCATCGCAGTGGAATGCACTTTCGCCATATACACTGTTTGGTCCACCAGAGAAGATAATCCCTTTTGGATTCATCGCTTTAATTTCTTCTGCTGTAATTGTATGTGGATGAAGTTCACTATACACGCCAAATTCACGAATGCGACGCGCAATTAACTGGTTATACTGACTTCCAAAATCTAAAACGATAATCGTATCGTGCTGTTTCTTCAAAATAATCACCCCATAGTTCTGTATATAAACATTTTCACCAATTTGGTAAAAACAATTACCAATATAATAAAAAAAGCCAGTCCCCTGCCCTCAGTCTCATAACAAAGAAAAGGCAGGAGTCTAGCTTTATAAAGGAGTTTGTTCCTTATAAATATAGACACACTGCCTTCATAGTCAGGTTGTTTACGGTAACCCGGTAGAGACTCTCAATCCATATTATTGAGGATATATGAAGGAACGTTTAATATTATCTTTCTAGATTCTAACAATGAAACGTGAATACGGTCAAGAGAGAAAGCGACAAAATTCTACAGAAATTATTTCCCTATATAGTGAAACGTCCTTCCGTTATTCATTCAGAGCCCTTGTGATTATATTGCAATCCGTAACCTGCACCGTGTAATTGGTCTCTTACAAGGTCATAAAATTTCGTGCTGTATTAACAATTACCCTTATTACAAAATTGGCTTTTCCGAAATGATATTTTATTCATCGCCAACGCCATGCAATAGTTGTGTCTTCTATATAAATAGCAGGAATGGCTATCCTTAAGTATTTCTCTTCATTTTCGTCAAAAACAGACCAATTCTCCTCATTCAAAAAATTAGGGTCTATACTGTCAAAATCAAATGTACTTTCTTCATTAACCATTTCACGAAAGTATTCTTCATAAGGTTTGCTATTTTCATTTAAATGTATAGTGCCATACATCCACGGTGCATCAGTAAAAATATCTATAATTTCGCCTAACTCAATGTCTTTGAAATATAATTTCATATATACACCTTCTTATTCATGAATTTCGAAAGAATCCCAGGAACTTTACTAACTTAAAAAATACTACCTACTACCATAACACGCCCGAAATTGTTCTATCTAGTCATGAATACTCGTCCCCTATATCTTGATATAGCAAATTTTAACAACATAAAAAGACTACCTCCTTTAATTAGGAAGTAGTCTTCTTCTTACTAACTATTTATACATTGAACAGCTTCTCAAAATGAGGGCTTATTACATCATGCCGCCCATACCGCCCATGCCCATGCCGCCCATGTCAGGCATTGCAGGTGCATTTGGTTCTGGTTTGTCAGCAACAACTGCTTCAGTTGTTAAGAACATTGCTGCAACAGATGCTGCGTTTTGAAGAGCAGAACGAGTTACTTTCGTTGGATCTACGATACCAGACTCAAGCATATTTACCCATTCGCCTGTTGCTGCGTTGAAACCAACGCCAACTTTTTCGCCTTTTAAGCGCTCTACAACTACAGAGCCTTCTAAACCAGCGTTCACTGCGATTTGACGAACTGGTTCTTCTAACGCACGAAGTACAATGTTAATACCTGTAGCTTCGTCACCAGTCGCTTCAAGGTTAGCTACTTTGCTGTATACATTCATAAGTGCAGTACCACCACCAGCAACAATACCTTCTTCTACTGCTGCACGAGTTGAGTTAAGTGCATCTTCAATGCGAAGTTTGCGCTCTTTCAATTCAGTTTCAGTAGCCGCACCTACTTTAATTACAGCTACGCCACCTGCTAATTTAGCAAGACGTTCTTGTAATTTTTCACGATCGAATTCAGAAGTTGTTTCTTCTAGCTGTGCACGGATTTGACCAATGCGAGCTTCGATTTGTTCTGTGTTTCCTACACCTTCAACAATTGTTGTATTTTCTTTTGTTACTACAACTTTGCCAGCACGGCCTAAAGATGCGATAGTTGCAGATTTTAAATCACGACCTAGCTCTTCTGTAATTACTTCGCCGCCAGTTAAGATTGCAATATCTTCTAACATCGCTTTACGACGATCACCGAAGCCAGGAGCTTTAACAGCTACTACATTGAACGTACCGCGAAGTTTATTTACTACCAATGTAGCTAATGCTTCGCCTTCTACGTCTTCAGAGATGATAAGAAGTGGTTTACCTTGTTGTACCACTTGCTCTAATACTGGTAAGATTTCTTGAATGCTAGAAACCTTTTTATCTGTAATTAAGATAAATGGGTTATCAAGAACTGCTTCCATTTTATCAGAATCAGTAATCATGTAAGGAGAAGCATATCCACGGTCAAACTGCATACCTTCTACTACATCTAATTCTGTTGTGAACCCTTTAGATTCTTCTAATGTAATAACGCCGTCGTTACCAACACGTTCCATTGCTTCTGCAATTAATTGGCCTACTTCTTCATCATCAGCAGAAATAGCAGCTACTTGTGCGATAGAAGATTTACCTTCGATTGGTTTAGAAATCTCTTTTAATTCTTTAATCGCTGCTGTAACAGCTTTTTCAATACCTTTACGAAGACCCATTGGGTTCGCACCAGCTGTTACGTTCTTTAAACCTTCACGAATCATTGCTTGCGCTAATACAGTTGCAGTTGTCGTTCCATCACCAGCTACATCATTTGTTTTGCTAGCAACTTCTGCAACTAGTTTTGCACCCATATTTTCAAATGCATCTTCTAATTCGATTTCTTTTGCAATTGTTACGCCGTCATTTGTAATAAGCGGAGAACCGAATTTTTTCTCAAGTACAACGTTGCGACCTTTTGGTCCAAGCGTAACTTTTACTGCGTTTGCAAGAGTGTCGACACCGCGAAGCATCGAACGACGTGCTTCTTCACTAAATTTAATATCTTTTGCCATAATATTTGACCCCCTTGAATTTTTAAAGATTTATATAATTAACCGATAATTGCTAAAATGTCGCTTTCACGTAAAATTAAGTATTCTGTACCTTCGTATTTCACTTCAGTACCTGCATATTTTGAGAAGATGATACGATCTCCTGTAGCTACATCTAAAGCAACACGCTCACCATTTTCAAGCACACGACCAGTACCAACTGCCACTACTTTACCTTCTTGTGGTTTTTCTTTTGCAGTGTCTGGTAGTACAATACCACTTGCTGTTTTTTCTTCTGCTTGAACAAGTTCAATTATAACGCGATCACCTAATGGCTTTAGCATGAACAACAACCTCCTCAATTTATTATGTAAATTTTATGTTTATTAGCACTCTAATACCTTGAGTGCTAACACACTTATTATAATAAAGAATCTCATTTTCTTTTGCAAGTGAAAAAATCGTAATTTTTCGGAAAACTATTCCATCCCCTCCCCAACTTGTTTAAAAACTTTTATGATTTACTTAATAATTACATAAGGGAAAACTGCAAAAAATCCATTTTTAGATTCCGTCGTTTTTTCATCTTCTCCTATGTTACAATAAGAAAGATGCCATAATTTGTTTTCTCTATGGATAGGGCATTTTCCTTTTTCTTTACAAAAAATTCAAAAAGGAGTTACGAAATTGAAGAGACAATATTGGTGGGTTATTGTTACATATATTTTGATGCAACTATCAGGGATAATTGGAGGATGGATCCTTCTAAAAAGCGGAGTATACAATAATGGACATCGGACCTTTGAACAAAAAGTTCAACTGGCAACTGCACACTGGGGACTGATTAGCTTCTTTATTGCTCTTATCATTATCCTTATGTTACTACGCAATGATACACAATCAGAAAAATGGGAGCGTGGAAAAACAAATATTCCTGCTACGATAGGATGGATTATTTTAGGAGTTTTTCTTGCTTTATTCGCCCAAGTAATTGCCGGCACAATTGAAACACAAGTTTTTAAAATTAAAGCTGAATCAGAAAATACACAAAACATTATCGAAATTATAAAAGCTGCTCCATTATTTATGATTGTTTCATCTATATTCGCTCCCATTCTTGAGGAAATTGTATTTAGAAAAATTCTATTTGGAACACTATATAAACGATATAACTTCTTTATCGCAGCGATCGTGAGCTCGCTTATATTTGCTCTCATTCATTTTGACCCTACACATTTATTAGTGTATATTTCCATGGGGCTTGTTTTTTCATTTTTATACGTACAAACAAAACGAATTATTGTCCCAATTATGGCTCATGTTATGATGAATACAAACGTTATGTTAATTACATTTGTACTTCGTCCCTATCTAGAAAAAGCTGAAAAATTGCAAGGATTCATCGGAGGATTTTAAACATGCGAAATTCACCATTTGTTATGGCAACTTTGTATTTTCTTCTAGGGTGTATTTTTACATACTTAGCAATTACAAGTGTTCAAGATACAATTTGGAACTTTTACACACTATTGCTTGCTGTTATGGCAACGATTGATTTTAATTTTGCACTTCGCCTTCTTTTTTCTAAACCGAAAAAAGATAGTAAGAAGAAATAATAAAAACGCAGGAAATTCCTGCGTTTTTATTGTGGATAATTTTTTAAAAAGTACACGAGCGTTTGTAATTCTACTGCTAAATCAATATGATGAATTCGAATATGTTCTAATATGTTTAATCTAGCAGGTGTAAAGTTTAAAACACCTTGTATGCTCGTATGCGATAAGCGATCTGCTACAGATTGTGCAACAGAAGCAGGCACTGTTAATATTGCCACTTTTATATCATCTGATAATCTCTCTTCTAATTCATCCAGATGATATACTGGAATCCCTCCGATTTCTTTCCCAACTTTCTCTTCATCAACGTCAAATGCCATCTCAATTTTTGTATTGTTATTTTTTGTAAAATTGTAATGTAAGAAAGCCGTACCTAAGTTACCTACCCCAATTAATGCTACGCGTGTTACATCATCTTGATCAAGTGTTTCGCGGAAAAACGACAATAAATAATTTACATTATAACCGTATCCCTTTTTCCCTAATGCCCCAAAGTATGAAAAATCTCGTCGAATCGTCGCTGAATCTACTTTCACCGCTTCACTTAATTCTGCAGATGATACGCGTTGCTTACCAGATAACGATAAGTTTTGGATAAATCGATAGTATAGAGGCAATCTTTTGGCAGTCGCCTGCGGAATTTTAGGCTGCTCCATGCAACCCCCTCCTCTCTTCCTATCTGTTCAAGTGATTGAAACATATACGGAAGTTTAGCATTGAAACTTTTCCTTGTATAATAGAGAGAGAATTTCTCTATTTATGTTCAACTATACACTATTTTTAGTATGATTGAGAAATATAATCATGGCAAAGTTAAGAAATTATTTGAGGTGAAAACATTGATTTTACTACAAGTGAATAACCTTTCCAAGCTGTATGCCGCTGAAGTCATTCTTTCAAACATTAAGTTAGAAGTACAGACGCGTGATCGCATTGCACTTGTCGGGCGTAACGGCGCTGGAAAGTCTACATTATTAAAGATTATTGCAGGAGAACTATCCCATGACGGCGGAGAAATTATAAAACCGAAAGATGTATCTATCGGTTACTTAGCACAGCATACTGGTCTTGAAACATCGTTAACGATTTGGGATGAAATGCTAACAGTATTCCTCCACTTACAGCGCATGGAGAAAGAACTCCGCAGGTTAGAACAAGAAATGGGAAAAGAAGAAAATTTCACAAATGAAACTATTTACGAAAAACTATTAGCAGAGTATGATCGCCTACAATTAGATTATAAAAATGAAGGCGGCTATCAATACGAAGCTGATATTCGCTCTGTTTTAGGTGGACTTGGTTTTCCTTCCGAAACACACACAGCGACAATCTCCACATTAAGCGGTGGACAAAAAACTCGTTTAGCTCTCGGGAAGTTATTATTAACAAAACCAGATTTACTTATTTTAGATGAGCCAACCAACCATTTAGATATCGATACATTAACGTGGCTCGAGCAATATTTACAAGGTTATCCTGGAGCTATTTTAATCGTTTCACACGATCGGTACTTTCTAGATAGACTTGTAACGCAAGTATATGAAATCTCTAATAAACAAAGTCGAAAATACACAGGAAACTACAGTAAATACTTAGAACTTAAAGCGGCGCTATATGAACAAGAAATAAAACGTTACGAGAAACAGCAAGAAGAAGTAACAAAATTACAAGACTTTATCCAAAAAAATATTACTCGTGCTTCCACAACAAAACGGGCGCAAAGCCGCCGAAAACAATTAGATCGTATGGAACTTATGGAAAAACCAATCGGTGATACAAAATCTGCTTCTTTCCACTTTGATATCGATAAACAAAGCGGTAATGATGTATTACAAGTAAAAAATGTTACCATTGGTTATAATAACGAGCCAATTATTCAAAACATTCATTTCCAATTAACAAGAGGCGATAGTGTTGCACTTGTTGGCCCAAACGGAATTGGAAAATCTACTTTATTAAAATCTCTTGTGGATAAACTTCGTCCTTTAAACGGCAATATTTCGTTTGGTTCCAACGTTTCTATCGGATATTATGACCAAGAACAAGCAAACTTAACATCATCAAAACGTGTATTAGACGAGCTTTGGGATGATTACCCGATGCAGCCAGAAAAAGAAATTCGCACAGTACTTGGAAACTTTTTATTTTCCGGTGACGATGTTCTAAAGCCTGTTTCTTCTTTAAGCGGTGGACAAAAAGCACGTTTAGCTCTTGCAAAACTTATGATGAAAAAATCAAACGTACTTATTTTAGATGAGCCGACCAACCATCTGGATTTAAGTAGCAAAGAAATTTTAGAAAATGCGCTCATTGATTTTCCAGGAACTATTTTATTTGTTTCCCATGACCGCTATTTCATTAACCGCATTGCCACAAAAGTGATTGAGTTGTCCCAGGGCGGAGCAGAGGAATACCTAGGTGATTATGATTATTATGTAGAAAAGAAAAATGAAATGCTAGAACGGGCAGAACTCGAAGAACAAGAAACAAATAAACCTGTACAAAAACAAGTGGCACAAGAAAAATTAAATTATATTGAAGAAAAAGAACGTAAAAAGCAAGAACGCCAACGTATGCGTAGAGTTGAAGAACTAGAAGAAAATATCGCGACAATTGAAGAACAAATCATGGCATTAGAAGAACAACTTTGTCTTCCAGAAGTATATGCTGATTACGAAAAAGCCAGTGATATTACAATAGAAAAACAAACACTTCAAGAACAATTAGAAACATGTATGGAAGAATGGGAAGAATTACAACTGTGAAAAGGTTAGTGGTTACACTGACCTTTTTATTTATCCCGCTATTCGTGGGCGGTAGGACCCTCAATGATGGAAATTTCACTTTATCCACAGTATTATTCACATATTGATCTTTATATTTTCAAGATAAACATAAGTTTTCCACATTATCCACAAGAATAATAATATTTACCCACAATTTATACTCACAAAAAAACCTATATTATCAACAGATAATATAGGTTTTATCCACAGGTTGTGGTTAATTCTGTGTATAAAATTACATCTTTTATCAAAAAGAATTTCTCTATCCACAACTAATAGTTTATGTTTACGTCCTCTTACATGCAAAAACGTGAAACTTACCATTATTATGATTCAATATCTAAACCAGGGTTTGCATTTAACGCTAACGTCGCTCTCTTTCCTTGCTCATATGCAATCGTACCGGCTGCAGCAATCATAGCAGCATTATCTGTACATAAAGATAACGGTGGAATGATAAGTTCAACATCTTCTTTCTTTTCAAACTCTTCCTCTAAACGAGCCCGTAATCCTTTATTTGCCGCTACTCCGCCAGCAAGAAGCACTTGCTTTACACCATACTCTTCTGTTGCTCTTATTGTTTTTGTTACTAAGACATCAATTACACTTGCCTGGAAACTTGCAGCCAAATCTTCAGGGGTAAGTTCTTCTCCGCGCTGCTTTGCGTTATGCACAGTGTTAATAACCGCGGATTTTAAACCACTAAAACTAAAATCATAAGAATCTGGTTCAAGCCATGCACGAGGTAGATCGATTGTCGGCTCTCCTTCATGAGCAAGACGATCAATGTGCGGCCCACCTGGATACGGCAATGATAATGTACGTGCCACCTTATCGTATGCTTCTCCTGCAGCATCGTCTCTTGTTTCACCAATTACTTCAAATGAACCATGCTCTTTCATATAAACAAGCTCTGTATGTCCACCAGATACAACGAGAGACAATAATGGAAACTGCAGTTCTTGTACTAAGCGATTCGCATAAATATGTCCCGCAATATGATGCACCCCAACTAGAGGGATATTATGTGCAAAAGCTACTGCTTTTGCTGCATTCACACCGATTAACAACGCCCCAACAAGGCCTGGTCCTTCCGTAACTGCAATTGCATCAATATCCTCAAACGTAATTTGCGCTTCTTTTAACGCTTCTTCTAACACAACCGTCATTTGTTCTACGTGGTGACGAGATGCAATTTCTGGAACAACCCCGCCAAAACGTTTATGGCTTTCAATTTGTGAAGCTACAATGTTCGCCAAAATTTCTCGTCCATTTTTCACAACTGCTACAGCTGTTTCATCACAGCTAGTTTCAATACCCAATATAATTGTATCTTTTTTCATCATAAGTTCACCCACATTACAAGACCATCTTCATAATTGTCTGTATAGTATCTTTTACGGATTCCGCCGTTTTGAAAACCAAATTTTCGATATAACTTTTTCGCAACTTCATTTGAAACACGGACTTCAAGCGTCATCGTATTTCCCCCAAGAGCTCTTGCTTTGTTCATTACTTCTTGTAATAACGCTTCTCCAAGCCTTTGACCGCGATATTGTGGTAATACCGCAATGTTCGTAATATGTGATTCATCAAGAATAATCCAAAGCCCGCAATAACCTAGAATTCCTTCCTCTGTTTCCATTACAACGTAGTGTGCATACTCATTCATTTTTAATTCTCGTTCAAATGCTTCGGCAGTCCAAGGAATCGCAAATGAAGCTTCTTCAATCGCAACAATTTGTGAAATATCCTCTTCCTTCATATTTCTGAATGTAATATTCATTCATAAGACCCCTATTTCTTTTGACTTTCTAACCATTTTGCCTCTGCTTCTGCCAAACGAAGGTAACTCGGAACGAATGTATGCACAGGTTGTTCTTCTTTCTGTAAACCTAAGAAAGCTAATTCACTTGGACGTGGATTATGTTTCGTCATTGGAGCAAATACAGCTTGATCTCCTAAATGTTCTACAATTGTATCTTTATGCTGTTCTACATCATTCCCGATAAATAAAACAGGTTGTCCCATCCTTTTTAACATTTGTAACCAATCGGCAATGAGAATAATACGATCCTCTTCCACAGATTGCAACTCTTGTTCTCTATATGTATACAATCCTGTATAAATTTGCTGACGACGACCATCAAATAACGGACAAATGTATCCTTGGAAATTCATTCCGTTTGCTGCCAGCACTTCTAAACTTGATACACCAACAATTGGAATTTGTAATGACCAAGCTAATGTTTTCGCTACTGTTACACCAATACGAACACCTGTATAAGAGCCCGGACCAGCCGCGACAACGATTTTATTTAATTCTTTTGGCTCCACATTACATTCTTGTAAAAGTTTCTCTACTGCTGGCATCAGACGCACAGAATGATTTTTGGTTAAATTTGTAATGACTTCTCCCACAACAGTATTTCCATCAATAAGAGAAACTCCCATTACATAGTTAGAAGTATCAATTGCTAGTACTTTCATTTTGTAATAGCTCCTCACATAATCTAATATAACGTTCTCCGCTCGGCTCTAATACAATTTTTCTTGTACTATCCCCCGTGTGGAATAAACTAATTTTTAAAAGTGAAGGTGGTAAAAAAGCCTCTATTAAATGTGCCCATTCCACCACTGTTACACCTTCACCATAAAAATATTCATC
Organism: Bacillus sp. 103mf; assembly: GCF_900116295.1. Taxonomy (GTDB): domain Bacteria; phylum Bacillota; class Bacilli; order Bacillales; family Bacillaceae_G; genus Bacillus_A; species Bacillus_A bruguierae. The sequence continues at coordinate 777 of NZ_FPAF01000030.1, read as the reverse complement.
AAACCCTAAATCTTCTTCGCTCTCCGCTAGGCGGTATACATCCATATGATACAGCGGTAATCGTCCTTTATATTCTTTAATAATATTGAAGGTCGGGCTATTTACAACACGTTTCACACCAAGACCTTTTGCAAGACCTTTTGTAAATGTTGTCTTACCTGCACCTAAGTCTCCTTCTAAAATGAAAACATCCTGCGCCTCAACTAATTGTCCAAGCTTTTCTGATAAATTCTGCGTTTCTTCTGAAGACATTGTCGTTATTTCATATTTATTCAAAGGTTTCACCTACCTTACTGTTAGTATTCTCTGCTTTTTATTATACAGATTTTTTATTTTTGTTTCAGTTTCAAATATATAAAAAAGACCTTAGGAGTTGTCCTAAGGATAAGATTGACTGTCTTATAAGTTTAATTAGAGTAAATAAAAAAACACGAAACATATTGTTTCGTTTTTTATTTTATATAAATGGCGGTCCCGACCGGGGTCGAACCGGCGATCTCCTGCGTGACAGGCAGGCATGTTAACCACTACACCACGGGACCATTGGTTGCGGGGACAGGATTTGAACCTGCGACCTTCGGGTTATGAGCCCGACGAGCTACCAGACTGCTCCACCCCGCGATGATAATAAAGCCTGGCAACGTCCTACTCTCACAGGGACAAAGTCCCAACTACCATCGGCGCTAGAGAGCTTAACTTCCGTGTTCGGTATGGGAACGGGTGTGACCTCTCTGCCATCATTACCAGACTTATGAAGGTATATTCCTTCAAAACTAG
>NZ_FPAF01000014.1 GCF_900116295.1 Bacillus sp. 103mf | reverse complement strand
AAGTGACAGCCGAAGCCGCCTTTCAATTTTGCACCATGCGGTGCAAAATGTTATCCGGTATTAGCCCCGGTTTCCCGGAGTTATCCCAGTCTTATAGGCAGGTTACCTACGTGTTACTCACCCGTCCGCCGCTAACTTCTTAAGAGCAAGCTCTTAATCGGTTCGCTCGACTTGCATGTATTAGGCACGCCGCCAGCGTTCATCCTGAGCCAGGATCAAACTCTCCAATAAAGTTAGTTTGTCTAGCATCATAAATAAAAATTGACGTTTCACGTTGTTTGTTTCGTTCAGTTTTCAAAGAACTTATCCGCCGCTCAATTGCGACTTCCTCATGTTAACATCTTTATTTTTTGATGTCAACACTGTTTTTCACTTCTTTTTCATTTCGCTTTCTGCTCTTGTGCAGCAGCGACGTTTATTAATATAGCATGCTCCTTATAGATGGTCAATACCTTTTATAAAAAATTTCACATCCTAATTAAACACCTCAAAATACATAAAAAAAGGCCTAGACACCTTCAATCATCCAAAAATTCAGAATTCTATGTTATATTATCATTATAGGAAGGTGAAAGAGATGAGCATTAAATACTCAAATAAAATCAATAAGATTAGAACTTTTGCATTAAGTTTAGTATTTATTGGACTTTTCATTGCATACTTAGGCGTTTTTTTTCGAGAAAACATTCTTGTTATGACAATTTTTATGATGGTCGGGTTTTTCTCCGTCATCGCTAGTACTGTTGTTTATTTTTGGATTGGTATGCTATCAACAAAAACCGTTCAAGTTGTTTGTCCGTCTTGTAACAAACCAACAAAAATACTTGGACGAGTTGATGCTTGTATGCATTGTAACCAACCGCTCACACTTGATCGAAGGTTAGAAGGAAAAGAATTCGATGAAAAATACAATCGAAAGGGTTACAAAATGTAACGGAAAGCCTACATTTATTTTCTATAAGGCTTTATTAAATGATAATGTTGATATCTGATGAAAAGGAAAAGGATCGATTCAGCCCTTTTCTGATTTCTACTTCAACTAACCGACGCTTTAGTTGAAGTAGCCTTTTAATTAATCATCCCATTTAGTAATTGCATAAAAAATTTCTTTTGGATTGGGGTCGTGTTCCAAATATCCTCCATAGCGAAAAACTAGAACACCATAGCTAAAATCTTGACTAACAATCCATATATCATCATTGTTAATACATTGCCATAGAATACTAAAGTTCTTTATCGCCCATTTTCCGTTAACAAGAAATATTGGACTGTCATCTATCCCCAAAAATAAATAAACTAGGTTTTCTTCAATATCTATCCCTTCCACATAATGAATAACCTCTTGTTCCCAACTAAATTCCTTTCTGAAATTACTATAATTAATTACAAAATCCCATTTATGTAATTCAAAGTTCCATTTCTCGTGAACCTTATTAAGGATTTCTTCTAATTCCGGAGATGTAATTACATCACTTTTTTCTATAACAGTTGACATATCTTTGGTTAGTAAACTCATTAATTTATATCTCTGGCTCTTTTGTTTAGCTATTTTTAACTTTTGTTTTAAACGTGCCTTTCGTTCATCCATAATCGCCCCCCGTTACTGTTAATCGCATTATATCTTCATTTAAATAAAAATTTATTAATTCTTTTTTATTGTATTAAACCACATCGTTAGCTTAACAAAAAAATCAACAGCAGTCTTTAACAGAACCTTCTATAAAAAAAAGAGCTGACTTGAAACGTCAGCTCCTTAATCAATCTTACTTATTACAATCTTGACAAACACCGTAAATTTCTAAACGGTGACTATTGATTACAAAACCCGTTGCTTTCGCGGCTTCGTTCTCAATCTCCTCTAGATCTGCATACGGAAAATCAACAATTTTGCCACATTTTTCGCAAATCACGTGATAATGTTGACTTGTAACGTAATCAAATCTGCTAGAGGCATCACCATAGGTAAGCTCTTTTACAAGCCCTACTTCTTTAAATACGCGTAAGTTATTATAAACTGTCGCAACACTCATATTTGGAAACTTACCTTCTAATGCTTTATAAATCTCATCCGCTGTTGGATGCATCATAGATTCCACAAGGTACTCTAAAATAGCATGACGCTGTGGAGTAATGCGTACACCCGTATTTTTCAACATTTCCAGCGCTTCTTTTAATTCTTCTTTGACCACCGTCATGCACCCCGATTCTATACGGATTATTATTTTATAATTCTTATAAAGAGTGTACTCCTTTTCCTTCCACTCGTCAACATTTCTACTATAACTATGTATTTTATTCTTTAACTTATTTCAAATTTAATAAACGGTGTAAACATAGTTAATGTGGGGGCCAGCAGCAGCCACCTCCCACTTCAAAGATATCCAAAAAGAAAAAAGATTAATTAAAGAATAAAGTTTCACTTTATTTTTAGATGATCCTGCTTCTTTTTATACACTTACACGAAAAAAGTGCGAGAAAAACTCGCACATGAAAAACTATCATCTGAGGAGGTATGCCCTACACTGTTAACATATGAAAAATTCCCAAAAGTGTATAGTCATATGCCTTGTAATATTTCATTAATTATTTTATTCTGCGTAAATTTCTATTTGTACCTACTGTCTCGTTTACTTTAGCATTTACAGGCCCATTATAAATTTTCTTTAACAAATTCCAGCGCTTCTTCTACATGCCCCTTAACTTTAACTTTTCTCCATTCTTTCACTAACTGTCCTTCTTTATCAACTATAAATGTTGATCTTTCAATTCCCATGTACTCTTTTCCAAAGTTTTTCTTAAGCTTCCACACATCATACATTTCTGCAACTGTATGATCTTCATCAGCTAACAGCAAAAATGGCAAATTATATTTTTCGATAAATTTTTCGTGTCGCTGTAAAGAGTCCGTACTTATTCCTAAAATTACACAATCTAACTCTCCAAAGGCTACATGATGATCACGAAAATCACACGCTTCAGTCGTACATCCTGGTGTCATATCTTTTGGATAAAAATAAATGACAACGTGTTTTCCTCGAAAATCAGATAATTTCACTTGTTCTCCATTGCTTGCTTCTAATGTGAAATCCGGTGCCATTTGCCCTACTGTAACCATATACAATCACTCCTTCTATTTTGCTTCCACTATATCAAATATCCTATCATTTTTCATTTTCCATAACTGTCCGCACAACAAATGCAAATGGCATCGTATATCCAATCAACGCTTCTATAATGGCAATCCAACGGCCAATTCCAATCGGCGTTACATCACCATATCCAACTGATAACAATGTAATTGCACTAAAATATAAACATATTTCTACAAGAGCGAATGAATGATTCATTACTAATTTCCCGTCTTCTTCTAATACCGAAAATCCACTTTCTTCTAAAACAACATAACTAAGCGCAAATGCAATTAGCACCGTTGTATAAATAAGAAATAACGAAATCAGATTATACACAGAGAAAAAACGGTTTGATTCTCCTGCCGAACTCCATAGCAATTGTATACTTCGTAATACAGCAATCGCAGCAATCAATAAAATAATCACCCACAACATGTCCTCCACCTCATTTTATTTGTATGAGGACAAAAGATGATTTATCCCATATGAACCCTCTTAGTCTAAAGATGAAATAGATTAATTTCCAGCACCGCGATATCGCTTTACCCCTAAATTCCAAATGGAAAACCCGATTGAAAAACAAATAATCCCAACAATCGGTGTTATAAATGCATAGGAGTTCCATTCAGTTTTTCCTAAAAAGTAAGATGCCGGATACACACCAACAAAAGCAAACGGTAATACAAACGTTAAAACAAAACGAATCACGCGATTATAAATATTAACAGGATAACGTCCGTAGTTTCCGATGTTATACATGAGCGGCATAATAGAACTTCTTGCATCTGACCAAAAGCCAATGCTTGCAAGTGTTACGAAGATCCCACCATACACGAGTGCACCGCCTATTACCATCAATATAAATAGAAAGAAATCATACCAATGAAATGTTAATTGAAGCTGCAGTGCAGCATATCCCATTACGCCAAAACCGGTTATTGCACCAAGAAGCGATTCCAATTCCATTCGTTCTAAGATCACTTGAAACAAACTATGAATAGGACGTGTTAAAATTCGGTCCATTTCCCCTTTTACAATATAACGATCATTAAAATCCCATATATTAAAGAACGAAGAGAAAATCGCAAACGGAACCAAGAAAAAACCATAAATAAAGATAACTTCTTCCCTGTTCCATCCTTTTAGTGCTTGCGTATGTCCAAATACAACAAGGATAAAAATTAAGTTTACTGCTTGTAACAATAAATCAGATAGCAAACCAACAATAAAATCCCCGCGATATTCTAACTTCGTTTTTATATATTGACTTGCATATTGTAAAAACAAATTAAAATATAACATGACTTCATCATCCCCCTTGCACAATCAGCCGTTTTCTCGCTGTTTTCCACATCATAACAATTGGAATAATGAGAAGCACTGCCCATATGATTTGAAATAGTAAAGCTTTATAAATCGCCTCACCTTGCATTCCTTCTGAGAAAATCATACTAGGAATATAACTAATCGCTTGAAACGGCAAAAACGTCATTACTTTTTGCGCCCATAGCGGATAGAAGCTAATCGGAAGTAATAACCCTGAAAACAAGTCAATAACAACGCGTTTTGCATACATAATTCCATTATTATTAAATAAGAAAAACGTTAACATTCCTGTCATTAAATTAATTTGTGTATTGATGATAAAACTAAATAATAATGATAGGAAAAAGTACAACCACGTTTGGAAATTTGTTGTAATTTGCAGTGAGAATAACAATGTAACGATGACCATACCTGGGATAGAGAAGAAAGCAAATCGAAAAATCCCTTCTCCTAATCCTTGCATTACTTTCATACCTAAATAGTTATATGGACGAATTAATTCAACTGCAACCCGTCCTTCCTTAATTTCCATCGCAATCTCCCGATCAATATTATTAAAATAAAATGCACGGGCCATCCAGGCAATTGCAATGTATGTCGTCATTTGTGTAACCGATAAACTTTCAATATTTTCTTTTCCGCTATAAATGGCTTGCCATAAAAAATAATATGCTCCGATATTAATTGTATAAATAATAATACCGCTATAATAATTTGTTCGATACGCAAGCATCATTAAAAACCGAACGCGAATCATTTCAATATACTTACCCATGAATCATGCCCTCTTCATAAATATTACGAATGATTTCTTCTGTAGAAACTTCATTAATTTTTAAGTCTTTAATTGCAAAAGATTGCACAACTTTTGATATAAGAGTTGAAATCATGACTTCTTCATTTGGGATCTTAGCAATCCATGTATTTTGTTCTTTTCCTTGTGACCAAACTACATCATTATCAGGCATTAACATCGCAAGTTGCTGATAAGAAACAGAGGTTACAAATTGAAAATGAATTTCTTTTTCTGATCCCCATTGCGAACGAAGCTTGTCTAAAGATCCGTCATACATTATTTTTCCTTCATCTAACATGACAACACGATCACAAAGTGCTTCAATATCTGTAATGTCATGCGTCGTTAATAAAATTGTTGTTTTGTATCGTTCATTCATCTCTTTGAGAAAATCACGGATTTTTAGTTTAACGAGGACATCAAGACCGATTGTCGGTTCATCTAAAAACAATAGCGGCGGATTATGAGTTAAAGCTGCCGCTAGTTCACAGCGCATCCGTTGTCCGAGCGATAACTTCCGAACTGGTTTATCCAATAAAGGACCAATATCTAATGTTTCAATTACATGCTCCATATGTTCTTTATACTCTGCATCAGATACATCATATACTTTTTTTAACAAACGAAATGATTCTTGCACAGCAATATCCCACCAAAGCTGCGAGCGTTGACCAAACACAACACCAATTGTTTTCACAAACTCTTCCCTTTGTTTGTGAGGATTCATGCCATTCACAGTAATTTGTCCAGCAGTCGGTGTCAAAATACCTGTTAGCATTTTAATGGTAGTGGATTTACCAGCGCCATTTTCTCCAATATATCCAACCATCTCTCCTTGCTTTACAGTAAACGAAATATCATTTACTGCTGGCACAATTTTATAATTACGATTTAATAAATCTCGAAACGCTCCTTTTAATCCTGAGCGGCTTGAATACGATATAAATTCTTTTCGTAAATCTTTTACTTCAATAACCGTCTCCATTACGATTCTCCTTTCTATCTTCCACTCTAGTAAACAATATCTTTCCTTGTTATACGCCTAACTATATATTTTTCGACATATAAATCATTGCTATATAGCAATGCAACATGACTCCCACTCGCTTGATCCCTTTGTTTTAAACCAGGCATGTGGCAGAAAAAGAACCTGACCGCTTCTATGCACAGCCAGATGCTCTCGTCCTCCTCTAAAAAGAAAGGTTTTTTATATAATCATCAATTCGATAGTGAAAGTTTCTCTTTAGCACAACGAATAGTTTACCCAACAGTAGCAACTTGTACAAACAATACGTCTTTTCCAAAAACGTGTTAAAATAATACATAGATTTTTGTAAGGAGATGAATTTTCATGAAGTTCACAAAGTCAGAAGAACTACATAAAGATGCTTTAGAACATATCGTTGGTGGTGTAAACAGTCCTTCTCGCTCTTATAAAGCAGTTGGCGGCGGTTCACCAGTTGCAATGGAGCGCGGTCAAGGTGCTTACTTTTGGGACGTGGACGGCAACAAATATATCGATTATTTAGCAGCATACGGACCAATTATTACAGGTCATGCTCATCCACATGTAACAGAAGCGATTAAAGTCGCTGCCGAAAATGGTGTATTATACGGAACACCAACAGCTTTAGAAGTAAAATTTGCAAAAATGCTAAAAGAAGCTATACCCGCGATGGATAAAGTACGTTTTGTAAACTCAGGAACAGAAGCTGTTATGACAACAATCCGCGTTGCTCGCGCTTATACAGGACGCACAAAAATCATGAAATTTGCGGGTTGCTACCATGGACATTCGGACTTAGTTCTTGTAGCAGCAGGCTCTGGTCCTTCTACACTTGGTACTCCTGATTCTGCTGGTGTACCACAAAGCATTGCCCAAGAAGTGATTACAGTTCCTTTTAATAATGTAGATACATTAAAAGAAGCTTTAGATAAATGGGGACATGAAGTTGCCGCAATTCTTGTAGAGCCAATCGTTGGAAACTTCGGTATTGTTGAGCCAAAACCAGGCTTCCTTGAAAAAGTGAATGAACTTGTTCATGCAGCAGGTGCGTTAGTTATTTATGATGAGGTTATTACAGCTTTCCGCTTTATGTATGGCGGCGCTCAAGATTTACTTGGAGTAACACCAGACTTAACTGCACTTGGCAAAATAATCGGCGGTGGCCTTCCAATTGGTGCTTACGGCGGGAAAAAAGAAATTATGGAGCAAGTTGCGCCGCTCGGTCCTGCGTATCAAGCAGGTACAATGGCCGGAAACCCAGCTTCTATGGCTGCTGGTATCGCATGCTTAGAGGTACTTAAGCAAGAAGGAGTATATGAAAAACTAGATGAACTTGGAGAAATGCTTGAAAAAGGTATTCTAGAACAAGCAACTGCACATAACATTGATATTACAGTAAATCGCCTAAAAGGTGCTTTAACAGTATACTTTACAAAAGATAAGATCGAAGACTACGATGCTGCACAAAATACAGATGGTGAAACGTTTGGTAAGTTCTTCAAACTCATGCTTCACGAAGGAATTAACTTAGCACCATCTAAATATGAAGCATGGTTCTTAACTACAGAACATACAAAAGAAGACATTGAATACACAATTGAAGCTGTTGGCAGAGCATTCGCTGCTTTAAAATAAAATTTTCCATAAACAACAAAATACACTATCCTTTTAATAGGAATAAAATAAAAAAACAGAGGTGACACTCTGTTTTTTTATTTTTACTATTTCATAAATCACACATCAATAGTATAATTATTCATAATTATCTGTTTTAATTTCAGATACAAATTGGTTCAACTAATCAACAGTGTGGATGAAGAACCCCTCACTGTTGGAAGTTTCACTTTATTATGTTTAATACAAGGTGTTGTACACCTTGAATATTCAGATTATTCAGCATTCAAAGAAAAGGGGGGATTGACGGATGCCGGGTACAACAAATAAATGGACACCGTCTTCATTTCAAAATTATGCAAATGCAGAACATGATGCATGTGGAATCGTTTCCGTAATGGAAAAACAAAATATTCCAACGAAAGAAAACATCGATCTTTGTATACAATCTCTTGTAAAAATGAATCACCGTGCTGGATTTATTAATAACGAAGGCGATGGAATCGGAATTCATATCGATCTTCCTAAAGAACTTTGGGAAGAAAAATTAACTAAATATGGTTATAACCCAACATTAGTGAACCATCCTCACTTTATCGTTGGACATTTTTTTCTACATCAAAAACAAGACACACATGCCTTACAAAATGATATCCGTTCCTTACTACAGAGAGAAAATTTAATGATTATATTTGAAACTAGCGCTGTAACTAACTCTAATGCCCTTGGACCTCTTGGTAAACAAAAAGAACCGCTATTTTGGCAAATTGCTGTTATTCCAAAAAATCAACATGAACAGATTGATCAATTACTATTCTCGCTAACGATAGAAATCGAAAAAAATGAAGCAATTCATGTTGCGTCATTTAGTCCTGATTATGTTGTTTATAAGGTACTCGGAGCTGGGGATACACTTGTATCATATTACGCTGACCTGCGTCATCCACTTATTGCATCTACAATGACTCTTGGACATAACCGCTATTCTACTAATACATTATCTAATTTTTTTCGTGTTCAACCATTTAGCATCCTTGGACATAATGGAGAAATTAATACTATTGCTAAGCTGCGAGATCAAGCTGAAATGATTGATGTGCCCCTTGCAATTGAAGGCAGCGACTCTCAAGACTTAAATCGTACGCTAGAAACACTTCTCACCCATTACAACTATAGTTTATTCGAAGCAATGGATATATTATTTCCACCAATTATTAATGAAATTAAATTATACAAGCCGCATATGCAAGACTTATATACGTATATACGTGAAGCATGGGGGCATTTTGCTCAAGGACCGGCTGGAATTATTTCACGACATAAAGATGAAGCTGTTTTTAGCGTCGACTCCCTTGGTTTACGCCCCGTTTGGAAAGTAGAAACGGAAAGCTCTTATATTTTTTCCTCTGAACCAGGTGTTATTTCTCCGGCTGAATACATGGCAGAACCAAAATCACTTGCTCCAGGGGAAAAAGTAGGCCTAAAGCGAAACGCGAAGGGCGATCTTATTTTATACGAATACGATGCATACCAAAAAGAAGTATATGCACGTATGAAACAACGCATTGAATTTACCGACTATCGCTATCACCTACATGTTCCGCCAACAGATGAATTAGATAACCTTGTTTCAATTACAGAAGTAAAAACAGAGCAATACGCGGCTTTTGGCTGGGACCGAGAACATATTCAGCTTCTCGAACAAATGGCTGAAAAAGGCGCTGAACCAATTCGTTCCCTCGGGCATGACGCCCCCCTTGCAGCACTCGATACAGGAAGACAAAATATTGCTGATTTTATAAAGGAAAGCGTTGCTGTTGTAACAAATCCTGCAATTGATCGCGATCGGGAAGTAGAGCATTTTTCGACGCGTACAATTGTAGGGAAACGACCAACTCTGTATACAACAAACGAACAACCATTCATTGTAGAACTTCCAAGCCCTATTATCTTAGAAGGCACATTGGGGCAACAAGCTGCAGGGCATCTAGACACAGTATCTTATGAACAACTCATACGGCTATTTGCTCTACACAGCACGGTTTATAAAGTATCTGGAACGTTTACAGAAGATGAAACTTTAGGTGCGGCACTGAATCGCCTTGGGGCAGAAGCTGTAGCAGCAATAAAAAAAGGTACATCACTTCTTATCATTGATGATGCAAAAGCTCATCAAAACAATCAGTTATGGATTGATCCGCACTTAATTACAGCCAAAGTTCATCAAGAGCTCGTGAAGCATAAACTCCGCCGTAATTGTGCAATTGCCGTACGTTCGGGAGCACTTCGCTCTTTACACGACATTGTAACTTTATATGGTTTAGGAGCAGATGTTATCAATCCATACCTTACATTTGCAACAGTAAACGATGGAACAGAAACGCCTCTTCTCAATTTATATAACGCATTGAATAAAGGAATTGAAAAAGTGATTTCAACACTTGGAATTCATGAATTACGCGGCTATGGTCGCCTCTTCTCTTCCATTGGTCTACACGAAGAAATTGCACAGATATTGGATATTACGAATTTCCTTGGATCTAGTAGGTTGGCTTTTTCGCTACAAGCACTAGCAGAAGATGCAAAAGTCCGGGCAATCGATTATACAAATGAAAAAGCAAACATACGAAAAACATTTCATCTATTCCCGCGCATTTGGAAAGCGATTGGAGATATTTCCAAGGGAAATGCATACGATGACTACCGTGAAAAACTGGATGAATTAGAAGAAAAAAATCCAACAGCAATTCGTCACCTTATAAAAATAAAAGAAACAAATCATAAAACACCAATTGAAAAAGTCTCAATTGCAGTAAAAAATCATAGTCTACCATTTATTATTAGTTCGATGTCATTTGGCTCACAAAATGAAATTGCCTTCCGTGCATATGCCGAAGCCGCTGATCGATTAAATATGATTAGTTTAAACGGTGAAGGCGGCGAAATTAAAGATATGATCGGTAAATATCCACATACACGCGGGCAACAGATTGCATCAGGACGTTTTGGTGTCAACGCTGAACTCCTCAATTCATCTAACTTAATTGAAATTAAAATTGGGCAAGGAGCAAAACCAGGAGAAGGCGGACATTTACCGGGGGCAAAAGTAACAGCAAAAATTGCAGAAGCGCGAAATGCAACAATTGGTTCGGATTTAATCTCTCCTTCCAATAACCATGACATTTATTCAATTGAAGATTTAGCCCAAATCATTACTGAAATTAAAACTGCCAACCAACACGCGAAAGTAGCTGTTAAAGTTCCTGTTGTCCCTAATATTGGAACCATTGCAGTAGGTATCGCTAAAGCTGGTGCTGACTTTATTAACATTAGCGGTTTCGATGGCGGGACAGGTGCCGCACGTATTCATGCCCTGCAGCACGTTGGTCTTCCTGTTGAAATTGGTGTAAAAGCTGCTCATAATGCGCTGTTAGAAGCTGGGATGAGAGAGCGTGTAGAAATTTGGGCTGACGGCGGCATCCGCAGCGCTGCAGATGCATTAAAAATTATGCTTCTTGGTGCAAACCGCATTGGCTTCGGTACACTTTCTATGATTGCGATCGGTTGTACGACATGCCGCGGCTGTCATTTAGATACTTGTCATGTCGGGATTGCAACGCAAATCGAATCAGAAGCACAAGCGAAAGAACATGGCCTGCGCCGCTTCGTACCACGAAATTTCGAAAGTGCTGTAGAAGGATTGTTACATTTATTCACAGCTTTCGGAACAGAACTAAAACGATTAACGGGACAGCTTGGCCATATCAACTTACAAGAAATTGTCGGTCGTTCTGATTTATTGGAACAAACACACGGCCAGCATTTACTAAATTTACATTACTTATTACAAACATTAGAAGATGTAACATACAATGCCGTGCAAACAACAGCGCATCAAGAATGTAGCAAGGCTCATTATTCCATTGCATCTAAAGAACTTATTCATGTCGGCGTCGATCAACGTGTTATGGGCGGCATGGAATCTTGCTACCGTATTCGCAGTAAACTATATGAAAATCGTGTATTAGATCCCGTCACATTAAAATACACAAATGGATCTGTTCCCGGAAATGGTCTAGGCGCCTATAATAGTGAAAATCTCTTCATTCACGTCAACGGCGGCGCACAAGATGGCATTGGAAAAACAGCTTTTGGCGGTGGTATTTACATTACAAAAACAAAAGGAAAAGATGGTAAATACTATAACGGTTCTGTTGGAAAGGGATTCGGATACGGAGCACAAAAAGGCGCATTATATATACAAGGAAACGCTGACGCTAGAGCAGGGATTCGTCTATCAGGAGCTGATATGATTATTGGTGGAAAAATGACAAAACCACTTCCGAAAGAAGAACATGGAAATATCGGTGTTCACGCTAATATAAAAGGATTTGCTTTTGAGTATATGACAAACGGCCGCGCGCTCGTCCTCGGTGACCCTGGACCGTGGATTTGTGCCGGAATGACAGGTGGAGTTGTATACTTGCGTCATCTTCCTGATTTTGGATTAACAGAACAATCATTAAGACGACGAATTGCAAAAGGAGCGAATGTTACTATTCGTCCACTCAGCAAAATAGGAGAATCTGATGTGAAAGAGCTATTATTAGACTATCTTCGTATATTAAATGAACATGAACAATACGAAGAAGTCGCTCTTCTCTCACCTTTGTTAACCAATCTAAATTCTCATTTCTTCGAAGTAATTCCAACAAAAGAGCAAGCCGATCCATCTGTTTCAACAGAGTAAACCAAAAGAATAAAGTGAAACTTTAATCAGCCCTCACCAATCGGGCGCATGCCAGTAGTTTATCTCCCACCTAACTTCTTAAGAAAAGCGGAAGTGGCTCGTTCAGAATGTGAGGGGGATGGAGCTTCTGACGTAGAGGGGGGGGTTTTCCTCGTAGGAAGAAGCGAAGCCACCGAACATTCTAGCCACTGAAGCTGGACAATGCTTTCGCTGAATTTTGAGGTGGGAATATTACTGCCCACGAATAGCGGGATAACAGTTTTTTCATTGACGCCTTTTGATTCTCATAGTACTCTATAACAAATCAAAAAAACCTGCTGAAGTTCAGCAGGTTTTTTCATTAAAATACTACTTGCTAACATAAGTTAATGAATGTATAGTATCATATTGTACATTCATTCTGACAAGGAAGAAAGGATATAAAAAAAAAGTATGAAACTTGGTGCTCGCGTTTTAAAAACGGGTATTGCCATTACATTAGCTTTATTTATATGTTTGCTGCTTGAATTACCGAGCCCTGTATTTGCGGGAATCTCAGCAATTTTTGCTGTACAGCCTTCTGTGTACCGCTCATATTTAACAGCTCTAGAACAAATTCAAGCAAATGTGATGGGGGCAATTTTTGCCATTGTCTTTGTGTTTGCCTTCGGAAGTAATCCTTTTATTATTGGATTAACGTGTATATTAGTTATTGCACTCGCTTTAAAATTACATCTAGAAAATACAATTTCCATTGCGCTCGTAACTGTTATTGCCATTATGGAATATCAAGGAGCAAATTTCTTTGATTTTGCCCTATTACGATTCGCAACAATTATGGTTGGGATTATTGCGGCATCTCTCGTAAACTTAATATTTATGCCGCCAAAATACGAAACAAAGCTTTATCATAAAATCGTGGATAATACAGAAGAAATTGTAAAATGGATTCGAATGAGTAGTAGGCAAGCATCTGATTTCACAACATTGAAAACAGATATTGACCGTATGAAAGAAAAAATGATTCGTCTAAATCATTACTATTTGCTGTATAAAGAAGAAAGAAGTTATACCAAAAAAGTACAAGTTGCTAAAATTCGTAAACTAGTCCTATTTAGACAAATGTTAGCAACAACAAGTCGCGCTTTAAGTACATTAAAGGCGCTCCATCGAACAGAGAACGAGTTACGATATATGCCAGAATCATTTCAAGAATCGATTCAAAATGAGCTGGATTCATTAACTCATTATCATGAGCAAGTATTACTCAAATTTATTGGGAAAGCAAAGAAACAACAATCTGTTGAAATTCTTGACGAAGTTTCTGTTGGTAAACAACAACTAATTGATATATTTATGAACTATCAAAATAAAGATGATGAAGAAAGCTATCGAATATGGCTTCACCTGTTTCCTCTCGTTTCAGCTATTATTAATTATAGCGAGGAAGTAGAACATTTAGATTTACTTGTAGACAGTTTCTATACGTACCATAACCCAGAAAATGAACTACAAATTCATGAAAAACAAGAGGACGAATGAAAAACGACCCTTTCCTATTACGAAGGGGTCGTTTCTTTTATATGCTGAATTTGATATAAATTATAATAATAACCGCGTTTTTGCATTAATTGCTGATGCGAACCCTTTTCTTTTATTTCACCATCTTCTAAATAAATGATTGTATCTACGTGTGTAATTGTCGATAATCGATGCGCAATAATAATTGTAGTTCGATCAGCAGCTAACGTTTGCAGCGCTTCTTGAATATAACGTTCATTTTCTAAATCCAGCGCAGATGTAGCTTCGTCTAAAATCAGCAATGACGGATTTTTTAAAAATACACGCGCAATGGCGATGCGCTGCCTTTGCCCACCAGACAATTTTACACCTCTTTCTCCAACAACCGTTTCATATCCATCCGGTAAATTCACAATAAAATCATGAATATGTGCAGCTTTAGCTGCTTCTACTACCTCTTCATCCGTTGCTTCAGGCCTTCCATATAAAATATTTGCTCTAATTGTATCGCTAAATAAAATGTTATCTTGCAAGACAAGACCAATATGGCTGCGTAAATTCCGAACATTGTAATTTCTAACATCTACCTTATCTACATAAATTGCCCCTTTAGAAACGTCGTAAAAACGCGGAATTAAACTTGCAAGTGACGACTTTCCACCCCCGCTTAAACCGACAAGTGCTACTTTTTCACCTGGTGAAATAGACAAAGAAATATTTCGGAGTACATCTTGTTCATATTCATTGTAGCGAAATGAAACACCCTCAAATACAACCTCGCCGCGCATGGACCTCTTCGTAATAGCATCTGGACAATCTACAATATCATATTCTTCATCTAATAATTCAAAAACACGATCCATGGAGGCAAAAGCTTGTGTAAGCGTTGTCGAAGAGTTTACAAGACGACGCAACGGACTATATAAACTATCCATGTATCCAACAAAAGCTACCATTGTACCGAGCGTTAACGATCCATGAATGACTTCATAGGCAGAAAAAGCGATTACGATTAAAGGTCCTAGATCCGTTAACGTGTTTACAGTAGAAAATGTCCTTGCTGTCCAGCTCGTATGTGCTAATGCCTTCGTTAAGAACTTGCTGTTCTTCTCTTGAAATTTTTCTTTTTCATACTCCTCTAAAGCAAAACTTCGTGTCACTTGCATACCTTGAATACGCTCATGTAAATATCCTTGCATCGTCGCTAACGCTTGTGAACGCTCACGTGTTAATGTTCGAAGGCGACTGAAAAAATATTTGACTGCAACTACATAAACGGGTAATACAAGTAAAGAAACAAGCGTTAATTTCATATTCATCGAAAACATAACCGCAATTGCAATAAAAATCGTTGCTGTATCAAGCCACACATTCATTAATCCCGTAATAACGAAGTCTTTCGTCTGCTCAACATCATTTATCACACGCGAAATAATTTCACCAGTCTTCGTATTGGAATAATAACGTAAACTTAATCTTTGTAAGTGCGCAAAAATATGCTTTCTCAAATCATACAACACTGCATTTCCAATACGCTGCGCAAAGTATTGACGATAATATTCAATGGGAGGACGTAATACCGCAAAAATAAACAATGCAATCCCGGTAGCTACAAATAATTGAGATGTTTTCTGTTCTACTGAACTTCCTCCTTGAATAATATCATCAATAATATACTTTAATAACCACGGCATAATAAGCGGAATACCAAATTTAATAAGACCTATTACGATAGTAATCGTAATGAGCCACTGATATGGCTTTACAAATTGTAGATACCGTTTTATTCCTTTCATGCCACTCCCCCTCATGTTAAAAGGACAAAACCTGCTGGATGCCCGAGCAGGTTTTTATTTAATCTCTATACATTAAATATCGTTCATACCACATATCAATAAAATCAGGAGCAAATGGCCCCTTTCGCTGATGAATCCATTGCGTTAAATACTCAACGTTTCTCTTTAATATAGTGTCAATTACAGGTGGGTAATTCATAAGCTCACGATGTTTTTCATACTCATCTTCATCTAACAACGTATACGTCATATCTGGATACACTTTAATGTCTAAATCATAGTCAATATATTTTAATGCTTCATAATCATAGGCAAATGGCGAACTTAAATTACAATAGTAGTACACACCTTCCTGCCTTAGCATGCCAATAATATTAAACCAATAATTTGAATGAAAATAACAAACAGCCGGTTCACGAGTAATCCACGTGCGCCCATCAGCTTCAGTTACGACAGTGCGATCATTTGCTCCAATAACACAACTTTGTGTCCCTTTTAAAACTATTGTCTCTTCCCACATTCTATGAATAGAACCATTATGTTTATAACTATGTATTTGTATTTTTTCTCCTTCTTTGGGAAACCCCATACTTTCTCCCTTCTTTCGTCGTGAAAGCTCTTCTAAAGTTGTTATTTGAGATACAGTGCCTTTTTTATTTCTTTTTCAAACATATTGAGCCGAATTCACTTTTCTTTTTATTATAACGTTTCTGTCGAAATTTTAAAACAAAAGAGCCGATTCATGAAATCGTCTCTTCGTTCGAAAGCATCTTCTCATTTTCAAAAGAATGAATCACCGCTGCTGTTTGTTGCTCAAATTTCAACTGTAAACCTTTTAATGCTCTTTCTGTTTTTTGAATTTCTTGGCGAATAAAATAGAGTTCCTTCACATCTTGCTGATTCCTTTCAAGGTGTTGATATTTTTCTAAATGAACTTGTAACTTTAATAATTCATCCATCGTCCGTAATTGTTCTTCAACCAGTTCATCAAACAGTTTCATTCCATCCCCCCTAAAAATACTATTACATATTTTCGAATAAAGCCGTATCTTCTCCTTTGACTACATTTGTTGACTTATTAGAAGTTATGTCGGCTCACATAAAAGTAAAATTATGAAAACATAACAAAGAAAAAACACTTCCCTTATATTAGAGAAGTGTTTTTTGTTATTGATTCGTACTAAGATTTTTTTGCTGCTGATTTTGTATTTTGTTGTTTTACTGCTTGTACATTTGTTTCAGTTGCAAACTCTGTACCATAGCCAGCACTTGCACTTTGAGCGCTAACGCTAGAAGCTTGTGATTTTTTAGCTTCTGCTTGTGCATTTTGTTGTCTTACTTCTTGTGCATTTGTTTCAGAAGCAAATTCTGTTCCAAAACCTGCGCTTTGAATGCTAGCACCAGAAGTTGTTTTACCTAAACTTTGTTGTTTTTTGTTCATCTTTCTCACCTCCACAACAAATAATGTAACCATCCTTGACTGAACCTATCCGTTAAAAATACGAAAAGAAAAATATTTTTTACGTATACAGACAAAAACATTCATTCAAACTAATGATGATGGAGGTGCTGCACAATGTATATTGGACGTGATATGACAGAGTTATCAATGACTCCGAAAGATCAATGGAATCAAGAAGAACTCGCTTATTTTCATCATTCCTTACAACAAATGATGCCCTACTTAAATGTAGAAGGCCAAACTATTTATAAAGAAATTATAAAAGAAATTGAAGCACGCGGTGGTTTACAAAAAAACGAAGCTAGTTGGACCTATGGTACAAAAATTTCTTACGATTAAGAAAAACGTGTTCCCTAACTTGGGAACACGTTCCATCTCCTATCTTTCTTACCTGTTGTAAAGGACCAAACTGGTGAAGTTACTTGACCACCATATCGGTCTTCGACTTTTATATACCATTGATACGTCGTATTTTCCTTTAAATTCTCCAATTTCACTTTTGCGTTGCGCCAATTTGCTACAAAATTATCTTTACCAATTACTTCATTCGTGTACACGTTCACTTCTACATAATCTGTTGCAACTTGTTTTATCGCAGGTTTCAAATCAACGTCTAATTCAAATTCATCTTTTTCTGGATACTCTTCTGGTTTATAAAAATTATATTCATTTAAATATGGAGAGTACGTTTTGACATACATTTTGTTCGCGGTTGTATCAAATTGCAAAAGACGCATATAACCTTGTCCACCCTCTGGACCACCTTGATAATCCGCTAACATTTGATATACTTTACGATCTGCGATTCCGTCCCCATTATCATCAATTTCATCAACTAATGTCTCACTATCATGATAATGCCCACTCAACACAGCTAACACATTTTTATTCGGTTTAACTACTTCATTAAAAATTTTGTCGCCAATCGGACTACGATTACCTGATACAAGTAAATATTCATGGAATGATAAAATTACTTTTCGATTTGGATATTTCTGCAATACTTCCTTCATCCATTGAATATCTTCATCTGTAATGCCCCATCCCATATACATCATAATAAAATCGTTACCTTTTGCTGAAATCAAATCATAGTGTCCACGGTTATCCTTATAACTTTCACCGTAAAATGGCTTATCTTTAAAACGCCAGTCCCCAAAATATTTTGAGTATGCTGTATAGTCCTCATCTTTATGATTTACATCATGATTCCCAGCCAACACACCATACGGTACTTTCGCATTCTCAAGTACTTTCATATATTCATCTGCACGCTGCCATTGAAATTCTTGATATGACTTATCAACAAGATCTCCTGTATGGAACACATATTTAATATTTAATGGATCTTTTTGCGCAGCAATCCAGTCAACCTGACTTTTATAAATATGTGGATAACTTTCGGAATAATACTGTGTATCAGACATCCAGACAAATGTGTAATCAAACTTGTTTGGCGAACTTGGGATTTGGTCTTGTACGATAACACTTACTTTTTGATCTTTTACATATTCTTTTGCTAATACAGCACCTTTTAATTCAAAATCCTTGTCTCCAGCAATTTTCGATATAAGTTCTGTCCACTTATTTGTCGTATAGTTCCAAGCATACATTGTAACTTTTCTTCCTTCTAGAGAACGACCATACCACTTTACTTCTACCGTATCATCATTTCTCACATCAGCAGCAACTGTTACATCAAAGCGATGGTACGGGAATTTCTCTGTTGATTCCGTTGTATAATATTTCCCATCTTTTTTACTAACTTTACTTAGCTGATCTTGGTCAAAGCTTTTCTCACCATTTACAGCAAATGCCTGTGGTGGCTCTTGCTCTATTGCATTTTCGGTAATTTTCATATGATCTGTTTCATTCGGCTTATACGAATACCCTTTATAAAATGTTGCCTTCATTGCATCATTTGTTGGATCAGTTACTTTCGCTTCAAGTGTCGGACTCGTACTCACATTTTCCTCTCCGTCTTTAGGTGCAATCGGAGTAGGATCTGTTGGATTTTCTGCCCAGGTTTCAAACATAACTGTCTTTTCTTGACGATTCCCTACTTGGTCCTCCGCCTCCACATGTAGCTCATGCTTTCCTGCTGCTAATTGTGCAGATGATGTTTCGTACGGAGTTATAATCTCTTTACCGTCCAATATAACTTTTTTATTTTTTACTCCTGCTATATCATCCGTAACTGTTACATCGATTGGAATTTTCCCTTTATATTTCTTATTCTGTACTGTAGTAGAAATCTGTGGTGGTGTGTTATCAACTTTTACATTCGCAATGACTTCTTTATTTACCCCATCTTGCACTGCAATTCGATGATTTCCATCCTTTTCTTGTTTTGTATCCCATAAATACGCGTTCGAAATAAATTTGTCTTCCGGAACCTGGAATCCGAACGTAAATACTGGTGTTGATGTATCTCCATCACCAACTGATAACTCCTGATTTGGATTTGCAAAGTTCGGATCATATAAAGTCGTTCCATCCGCTAATACAAGGCGAACATTTTTCAAATAAAAATCATCTTTGTTCTCTTCAACTCGATCATCAAATGGAGACGTTTTTGTGCCAGATCGAATATCAATTTTGAACGGTTCATTATATTTAATTTTTGATTGATCAATTTTTACAGTTAATGTGACATAATCACTATACGTATCATCAAATACACGCAACACTTCATTTCCAATTGTGACTGCGTTTTTAAAATACAAGTCAGTTTGTTTTACATCGAAAGCAAAATAGGCAGGCTTCTCTAAAGCACGATATGTGTTCGTCTCTACTTTCTTTCCGTCCACTAAAAGAGAAAGCTGTTCAGACCCAACCGACGAAGAGGTTCCTTTTAATAAAACTTGATTTGCGACCACTTCATCATCTTTTACATTTAGACGAAGAGGGCCTTTATCTTTCTCACCAGCTATTTGCACTGCGTACATATCACTTTTTACTACATGTAAGCCATCAGAAGCTTCCAAGTAATATGTTATTTTCTCTTTTCCAATTAATTCAGGTGAGTAAATGGTATAATAATATTTTTTATCTACACGATTCTCTACTAAATTTTCAACTTTATATTCTGCATTAGGATTCGTTTTGTAATATAATTTCACACTTTTAACTTGTTCGTTATCAAGAACAGAAAAACTCAATTTATGATCTTGAAATTCAGAAATTAGCCCTTCTGTCGGTTCATGTGAAATTGTCGGCGGAATTGCATCTGCCTTCAAAGCAACTCGTTCAGCCGGTACTTGCCCTTCGAATACAGTTCCAGGAGATGCATTATGCTCTGCACTACTAATCTTTTGCATCATTTGTGAGCCATCTTGAGGATAGCGATATAAAATTCCCTTATTTGCTTTCACATCAGCTTGGTTTGCTTGATCATTGTAGTAGGCAGCTGCAATTTCTTTCCCCGTCTTTGTTGCAACGACAATGCCACGGGCACTTCCATTCGCCATTCCATTTGAGTATATTCTAACAATATTTTTATTTTCTACTAAGTTCACTCCAAATTGTTTATTAAAATCAGCTACATTCTTCTCATTATTTTCACCATTTATAATCCAAAATACGAGAGACTGCCCTGATGGAATTACAACATCATCTGGAGTGGATCCCCAAATGAGATCCCCCTCTGGTCCTTCAGGTGGATAACGATACCGAATTGTATAATCCTTAAAATTAAGATCCTGCTCGCTATTGTTATACACTTCAATAAATTCATATCCATCTGCTTTCCCAACATTCGTCGTGTCTGGCGTCACTTCTGTAATCAAAAATGGCGGTACACTTTGCGGATCTATTTTTTTATGTTCTACTTTTGTTTCATAGGATTTTTCAATTGTTTCTTGATTACCTTGCACGACAATTTTATAGAATAATGAGTTTCCCCATAGCTCTTTTTGAGGAATTGTCACCTTATAAATATCGCTATTTCCTTCTTTATTCATCTGCAATTTTTTGTGTGTTAATTTGCCATCTTGAGTATACAAAACGGCTACATTTTCCCCACCTTTAATCGTTGCAGTAATAGTTAGATCCTCTGCTTCGGTATGAGTAGGTGATGCTGTATGCTCAATCGTAACGCCAACTTGATCTGATTGTTTTACTGGCTCTAACGGTACTTGAAATGGTATTTGCACAACTGGTGTTCCTTTTTCAAACAAACCTACTTTTTGCATTTCAACACTTTCAGGCTTGTATGCATAAGCAACACTCTGACCAACCTTTACATCTGATTTCTCATATGTTACAGATGATAAAACTGTTCCGTACTGATCAGCAAATTGAATGGTTCTTCCAGCACTATTAGACATCCCATCTGATTCAATTTGAAGTACTTGTTCTTCAGTTATATTTCCACCGTACGCTTGAATAAAATCTTGTTTTGATACCCCTGCATTTCCTTCATTTTTAATCCAAAACACTCTCGTTTCTTTTGATGGGATTGTTGCATTTTCTGTGAAATTCCAATCTTCACTTCCAGTTTCTGAATACTTATAAATAAGTTTATAATCTTTCAATTGTATTGCTTCACTTGAATTATTGTATATCTCTATAAATTCATATCCATCTTTTCCATTTACATTTATCGTATCTGGCATTAGCTCAGTAATCATAACTGGCCTATTCTTTGTATAATCTTCTGACTGATGCTGAACAGTACTTACATATTGTTCTTTTTCTGGGAAGGTAATAACCTTTCCACCCTGTTCAATTTCAAACCAATATGTAAACGTATCAGACCAAATGTCTGACTTTTGAACAACAGTAGAATACAGATTATTCTCGCCTTTATTCATTTTCAGTTTTTTCACTAACAACCCGGAGGCACTACGATATATAAGGTTTACTTTTGCCTCATCGTACGTACTTGCTAACTGAAGTTCAATCGGTAAATCCTCATGTGCATTAATTTTCACTTTAGGTACATGCGCTGTTTCTTGTAATGGCTTTTCTTTTTGATTATTATCTTTTTGTGCAGGCTCTAGTTGTTTGGAGTTTGGCTGGACTGCCTCTTTTTGTGTGGATTCCGTAGATGCTTTTTCTTTTTCGTGCGATTGAAATGTAGTGTAAGTCCCAGGGGATGGTATTTCATTTTTTATTTCTTTCTTTGTTTCATTCCAAAAAGAATGAATTGATATATCTTTATTCTCTTTTCTTGTTTCAATGACATCTACCGTTTTATTTTTCTCATTCGTTACTTCAATCCTAATTTGTTCATCACTTAAATCCTCAGTAGCAAATAAAACTTGATCTTCCTTTATTTCTGTCTTATAGCGTTCATTAATCTCATTAACTGTTTTATTTCCAAATAAGATTAACTTCGTTTCTTTTGGTTGTACAGATTGCTTTTCATTTTCATCTTTAAATTTTAGCACTTTTCCATTGACCTTCAGTTGAACATTCTTCATATCCATAACTTTCGCCGATGGGTTGTACAATTCGATATAGCGTAGATCATCTGTATAATGAACTTCTGAAATGAAAGCTTGCTGATTTTGTTCCTTCTCCTCAGCAAGAGTGACATAGCCTGACCCAGCTAATGTTTGAAGCAAGAAAGTTGCTACAATTGCTGAACGGATTGCTTTTTTAAACATTTTCTATCCCCCTTTAAATTTTTCATTACAGCTTTCATTGTATTTGTCATTTGTTAAGGAAATATGAAATATTTGTAAGAAATTGTTATATTTATGTCAAAAAAACTCCAGCCATTATGGTTGGAGTTTTTTGACACATTCTTCAAAAATTGTTCGATGTGATTTCGAAATTGGTAATTGTTCAAATTCTTGGATCGTTATCATCTTTAAACGATCTGCTTCAGCAATGGTTCCTGTTACGGTGCCGTAAAATACAAATATATCCCACGTTCTATGAGTAAATGTATGCTGGACATTCATGGCATACTCATCAATAGAAACGGAAAGAGAAAACTTCTCTTTCATATAGTCTGTAAATTGTTGTTTATGATTACGGATACCTTCTCCAATTTCTACATTAGGAAATTCCCACATGTTAGCAAGTAATCCTGTACTCTCTCTTTTATTAACTACATATTTACCATCTTCTGTACGCAGGACACCGGCAACAAGCGGCACCATTTTCGGCGCCTTTGCTTTACTTTTTACTGGCAACTCCTTTTGTACTCCTTCTGCAAACGCGCGGCAATGTTCCCGAACAGGACAGAGAAGACAAGATGGGTTTTTAGGAATACAAATAAGTGCCCCTAGTTCCATCAGCCCTTGGTTAAAATAAGATGGATTTTCTTTTGAAATGATTTGACGAACAACATCTTCAAATACTTTACGTGTTTTTTGTTTTGCAATATCATCCCAAATTGACAAGATACGTGATAATACACGCATCACATTTCCATCAACAGCCGGCTCTGGAATCCCGTAAGCGATACTTAAAATTGCCCCTTTTGTATAGGGTCCTACACCTTTTAACTTTTCAATTTGTTTTACATCACTAGGAACCTTTCCACCATATTGTTCTTTTACTTCTTTTACGGCAGTGTGTAAATTACGTGCTCTCGAGTAATAACCAAGTCCTTCCCACGCTTTTAACACTTCTTCATCCTCAGCATTAGCTAACGCTTCTAGCGTTGGAAACTTTTCCATGAAGTTTGCGTAATATGGTTTTACAGCTTCAACCCGCGTTTGCTGAAGCATAATTTCCGAAACCCAAATACGATACGGATCTTTATTCATACGCCATGGTAAATCACGCTGTTCTGTTTCAAACCAACTGATTAAATCATACCGAAATTTTTCTATGTTAAAGTCATCTAATATCTCAAGCTTCAAACTTGATCCCCCTCATTTTTTGCATATACGTACTATTATAAAGAATTTAGGAGAAAATTTAAGTAAGTAGTTGTAAGAAATAAAAGGCAAATGCCTTGTGATATAGAATAAAAAGAGTTACATTAATAAAAAACGGAGGTGGTTTTCATGGACACAGCCACTCATCTTGTCATGGGCGTTACATTAGGAAGCTTAGCAACGCTAGATCCAGCGCTCAGTCAAAGTGACTTCGGACCACAAGCTGTGATGTTTGCAACAATTGTCGGTTCAAACATCCCTGATATTGATACTGTTTTAAAATTAAGAAACAATGCAAAATATATTCGAAATCATCGCGGGATTACTCATTCTATCCCGGCCGTTATTTTTTGGTCATTTTTTGTTAGTGGGATTACTTTTGCAGTATTTCAAAGCCCTCCCTATCTTCACATTCTTCTATGGACATTTATTGCTGTGTTTCTTCATGTTTTTGTTGATATTTTCAATGCATATGGTACACAAGCACTACGACCTTTCACTAAGAAATGGGTAGCACTAGGTGTTATTAATACATTTGATGTAGTGATTTTTTTCATTCATACATTAGCAATTGCCTGTATGCTTGTCGGTGCAAATAAAGGTTATGCCGGAGCAGCTGCTTATATTTTAATGACCATTTATTATATTGGCCGAATTATGATGCGCCAAAATGTAAAGAATGTCGTAAAGAAACGGTTCCGTGACGTTGAACAAGTCATTATTTCACCGTCATACCGCTTTTATCATTATCACTTAGCTATTGTTACAAAAGATCATTATTTTGTTGCCCGTTGGCATCGCGGTAGTATTATGGTTCATGATAAATTCGAGCGCATTCCATTACCTGATAACGATGTCATTCGTGCCGCTCAAAAAGATGAAAACATTTCAGCATTCTTATCATTTTCTCCTGTCTATCGCTGGGATATTTTTGAATACAACGATTATTATGAAGTTCGCTTTATTGATCTGCGCTACCGCAGCAAAGATTATTATCCGTTTGTTGCCATTGTTCAGCTGAATAAAGATTTTGAAATTATGAGTTCATACACAGGATGGATTTTCAGCGAAGAAAAACTACGCAAAAAGTTAGAATTAATTCCCCATTAAAAAAACGACCAAAATTGGTCGTTTTTTTAATGTTTTACATGATTTTCTTGATTAATTAAATGACTGTACTTTGGATTATTCGTTTGTATTTCATGTAAACGCGCCCCTTGGTTGTTAATCCACGCTCGCACAACTTTTTCTGTCATTTCAATTCCTTGATACGTTCCTACTTTTGCATATGTCGCGCCAAAGTCCTCCCATAACAATTCAATCCAAGTACGTGCTTGAGAGTAAGAAAGAGAAGTGTTTTTTTCAAGAAGTTCTTTCGTTAATTTTTCAAAAATATCGTTCATGTTATATCTCCTTTAGTCAATTCATTCATTTTTTTCAACATATAAGTCACGGCTATGCAAAACACAACATGACCGCTACTTGCTTCATCCCTTTGTTTTAAATCTTGCACGTGGCAGAAAAGGGCACTGACCGCTTCTACGCGTGGCCAGTTGCTCTCGCCCACCTAAAAGAAAGGGGTTTTTTGTATAGTTTTTATATCGTTTTTTTATTTGTATTTCTCTAGAATATTTTCTCTCACATTGCACAATCTATAAGTGATACTTTTTGTATCAATTTGTAGCGAGGGGGAGTTCCTCTTGGGCAAACAATCTGAAATTTGGTCTGAATCCAAAAACAATAGCAAAATCAACGGTCCTACACAAGCAAAAGCTCGATTTGCTTCAAAACGACCTAACGGCACTATTAACACGCATCCACAAGAGCGAATGCGTGCCGCTAATCAAGAAGAAGCATAAATGTCTATCGATAACTTCTTATACGAGGTGATAAAATGAGCTATCGTAACCATTTAGACCGTCATTCTGAATTATTCGCTCCAACGTGGGCTCGTCCAAAACATGCAAAAGCGCAAGTAAATGGACAAACGCAGCAAACGCAATCTCTCATTATTTTGGCAAATGAGATGAGAAAACGTCAATTTTAACTGCCTATCTCCTTTAACAATTACAAAAAGTGAAAACTAGAGCAGCCAAGGCTCTCTAGTTTTCACTTCTTTTGCAATAACGAAATAGGAATTCCAATTTCCTCTGTTTCATTTTGTTTGTGCCCCCAAGCAAATACCCCATTAAAATACGTAATCGTAAACGATGTCCCTGGTTCTTCTACAAGTTCATATGTTTCGCCAACCTGAAATTCATTTATATCTGTCATATAAGCACGTGCCATCGCAATTTTTCTCATTAAAACATCAAATTCATTTACAATGCCAAGTTGTTCTGCTTTTACTGCTTGCTCTTTTAAATTGCCAATTTCTTCTCTTAATTCATGTGGTGTCATCTCACTATAGCGCTTTGGCATATTTCTCATGTTTTTCTCCCTCATCCCTCTTCACGTTTCATTTGAATAAACACTTCTATTTCATCAATCGAAAATCCCTTTCGATATAACGCTTGCTTCATCTTATTTTCATACGTCCAACCATCATATTTCTTATATTTTTCATGATATTTATTACCATGATATATAAGAGCTTCTTCTTGCTTTTTATCATCCTTTTCATCTTTTAGTTCTTCTAAACAAATTTGAATGATATCACGCCCATACCCTTTGCGTACTAACATCTCTTCTAATTTTTGTTTCATTTGTAGAAAAGAATGTTTTTGGTAAGACTTTTTCTTTTTTTCTATAAGTACAAGAGCATTTTCAATTTGCTTCTCCTCGGGATACTCCTGTAAACTATGGGTAATCATTACATCCGAAATCCCTTTACTTAACAGTTCACGTCTAATTACAATTGGTCCTTTTTGGCTCACATTGCTATGCGTACGCACATATGCAATTGCATACTCTTTATCATTAATATAACGGTCATGTAATAGTTTTGAAATAACTTCAGAGATGATGGCCTGTCCAATTTCTTTTTTCCGTAATTGCTCTTCTACTTCTTGCTTCGTTCTCATTTGATGCGATAAATAAGTAATTGCATATAAATATGCTTTTTGTACTTCTTCATCATATAAAATATTTGTTAATTCAATATCATCAAATTCCAAACCTTTTTGAAGCCCATGCTTTATTAAGGTCACTTGATCAACACTGAAACCATATTCTTCTCCATGACCTTTATCAATGTAAATATTAAATCTTTCTTTCGTTCGTTTTTGTACTTCTATTTTTGTAATGACAGCCATAAATTTCACCTCAATATCATTTTAACATACATGAAACAAATTTGAATTTCTTGAATATATATAATGAGGAGGGATTTCTCTTGGAAATTGCTATTTCTGGAGGAACAGGTTTTATTGGAAAAGCACTCACTTTATATTTAGCAAGCAAAGGGCATACCGTATACATCCTGACACGTCAATTAAGAGAAAATCATTCCCCTGCAAATATTCAGTATATAAAATGGAATGCTAACGCTGCAGAATTCCCGCTTCCTTCCGTTGATATCGTTATTAACCTTGCCGGAGAATCTATTAATAATGGTCGCTGGACTAAGAAACAGAAAGAAACAATTATAAATAGTCGTTTAAACACGACAAGGGGCTTAATTAAACAATTACAAACATTACGCCAATACCCAAACACGTTTATCAATGCAAGTGCAATTGGCTATTATGGTACATCAGAGACAGCTACATTTACAGAAGATCATTCCAAACAAGGGAATGATTTTTTAGCCACTACAGTACAATTATGGGAAGAAGAAGCGAGTAAAGCAGCCGACCTTGGTATTCGTACTATTTATACGCGCTTCGGTATTGTTCTTGGCAAAGATGGAGGAGCACTACCGAAAATGTTACTTCCATATCAACTCTTTATTGGAGGAACAATCGGTTCGGGAAATCAATTACTTTCTTGGGTTCACCTTGAAGATGTTGTTCGAATGATTGATTTTGTGATTCACACAAAGGAAATAAGCGGTGCATTCAATATTACAGCTCCTCACCCTGTAACAATGCAGGAATTTGGAAGAACAATCGCGACTGTGCTGCATCGACCACATTGGTTGTCAGTACCTGCGATTGCACTTAAAACCCTGCTCGGCGAAATGAGCATCCTTATTTTACAAGGACAAAGAGCATTACCTCAAAAGGCAATACAACACGGATATACACATTCTTATGCTACTTTAGAACATGCTCTTCAAAATATTGTATTGCACTAATAATTTCCGAATTTCCCCTAGAAAAAACTTGCATAAAAACTAAAGAGGTTATTATGAAAACATTATTTAAGCAAGCGACTGTTTATCCTATTACATCCCCTAAATTGCAAGGTGATGTATTAGTAGAAAATAACAAAATTGTTGCATTAGAACGATTTATTGAAGTTAGCGAAGATATGACTGTTATTAATGCACGCGGCCTTCATCTTCTTCCAGGCTTTATCGATGTGCATACACACCTTGGTTTATATGATGAAGGAACAGGATGGGCTGGAAATGATGCAAATGAAACAGCAGAAGTCCTAACTCCTCATATTCGTTCTTTAGACGGCATTCACCCCTTTGATATTGCTTTTCAAGATGCCCTGCAAAACGGTATTACAACCGTACATGTTATGCCTGGAAGTCAAAATGTAATCGGCGGAACAACATGCGTCATAAAAACGGCAGGAAATAGTATTGATCATATGGTCATTCAAGAACCTGCCGGTTTAAAAATTGCGTTTGGAGAAAATCCAAAACGCATGCATAGCAACGGAAACAAAGAGTCTATTACCCGTATGGGAATTATGGGAATGCTGCGAGAATCCTTTTATGAAGCAAAGCATTATGGGAATGATACCGACTTTCGAATGATCCCTATCTTGCAAGCGCTCCGCCGCGAAATTCCTATACGTGCCCACGCCCACCGTGCCGATGATATTTTATCTGCTCTTCGCTTTGCTAAGGAATTTAATCTTGATTTACGTATTGAACACTGTACAGAAGGCCATCTCATTGCTGATAAATTAGCAGGCCACGCTTTAAAAGTATCTGTCGGTCCAACATTAACACGCCGTTCAAAAATTGAAATTAAAAACAAATCTTGGCAAACATATCATACTCTATCTACTCATGGGATTGAAGTCTCTATTACGACAGATCACCCCTATACCCCCATTCAATATTTAAATGTTTGCGCCGCTATCGCTGTGCGAGAAGGATTAGATGAACATAAAGCTCTAGAAGGAATTACGATTATACCTGCCCGCAACTTACGTTTAGAAAAGAAAATTGGTAGCATAGAACCTAGAAAAGACGCTGACCTTGTCCTGTGGACTCATCATCCTTTTCACTATTTAGCCAAGCCTGTATTAACAATGATAGACGGAAAAATTATCCATACAAAAAAATCATAAAAACTAGTTTATTTTTTTCATTAGATGAAGTATTATACGATTATAAACTGAATGAAACCATGATCAATTTGTGTCGTGACTAGTAATTTCAAATTGATGAATGGGGAAGGCAAATGGTGCGCCACCAGCATTGTAGACTGGTTCTAGTGGGTTCGATTCCCACCCCGAAATTTTTTTAAGTTTTATATAAAAATTTCGAGGGTGGGGTGTTTTTTGTCGTCATGCTACCCTCTTTTTAGGAGGAGATAGTATGCTAAAAAAACGTGACCTACATGACAGCCACGTTCTATATGATTTGATGATTCACCCTGATGTCTTCCCCTTTGTGCGTCAAAAGGCATCTTCTTATGACGAATTTTTGTTTTTAACAAAACAAACGATTGAGGCTGAAGAGCGCGGAGAATTAATTTCACGCACAATTGTTGATGAATGGGGAAATCCAATCGGAACAATAACTTTATTTGACATCGAAGAAAAAGCAGGTTTTCTTGGCACTTGGCTCGGCAAACCATATCACGGAAAAGGTTATAATAAGCCAGCAAAAGACGCTTTCTTTAGTGAACTTTTCTATGAACTAGATATTGAGACTATTTTCATGCGAATTCGCAAATTAAATACTCGTTCTATTAAAGCTGCCGAAAAACTACCATACGTCAATCTAGCAAATGAAACACGTAAATGTGTATACAATCAAATTAACGCAAACGGTGAAGTATATAACTTATATGAAATTCCAAAAGATCAATACACACTACACACAATGCGCGAAGCAACATTCCAAGACGCTCACCATTTAAAAGAAGCGTAATCTATGTATATCTCCCTCTGTCATTGGTAACGATAGGTAATAACTTTATGACACGAGGTGAACTGTAATGGATAAGAAAAGACGTGAAAAATCAAAAAGTAAATTATCTAGCACACAAGAAGTTCTCTATCAACGTGAATTCAAAAGAGCGGATCGTGCTGCTGGGTATAAACCAAAAGGAATTTTTTAGCATATTGCTACCTCTTGTTCAGAAGAGGTAGCTTTTTTTGTGGAAAACTTTATCCACAAAATTACTGAACATGTGTATAAATTCGAATATCTTTTCTATAAGAGAGGAATTTAACCACAGTTAGCTTGTTTGATTTGTGGATATATTTACTAAATTTTGTGGATATTGTGGATAATTTTGTTAATATTTTAAGTTTACTGTATATTGAAAGCGGATTCTTATGTGGATAAAGTAATATTTACATTCGCCTTCTTTCTTTTCTCAAAATCTTGATGCAAGTATCAACTCTCACAAATAGTGAGATACAACTATACAAACGTTCCCGAAATAACGAAAAAAACCTCCTTCTACTCAGATAGAAAAGAGGCTCTTATATTAAGTAAAAGACTGCACAAGGGCTGATGAACGTACTGGTGAATGTACCCGTACGTGATTTTCCTCTAAAATAGAATCCACAATATGAAACGCTGGTTCCGGACGATAAATGCGTTTCATCGCTTCTTTCATTTGCAATAACTTCATATCATCTTGTAATAATTCTTTCGTTTTCTGAAAGATTTCATGATCTTCACGAATAACAACTGCTGCACCTTGTTTTTCAAAATACTTCGCATTTTCATTTTCTTGTCCTGGTACTGGTTTATATAAAACGACAGGTACTTGCAAAGCTGCTGCTTCACTTAATGTAATCCCTCCTGGTTTTGTAATCATACAAGAGGTAATACGGAACAGCTCATCAATATTCTCCACATAACCGAATACTTTTAATGCATCTGGGTTGCTTTCCTGTAGTTGTAGCAAATCTTCTTGCAATGCTTTATTTTTCCCACAAACTACGGCTATCTGTAGATTAGGAACTGATAGAAAGGACTGACATAACTCTTTTACACTTCCTAGCACTCCATGTGCCCCTGCTACAATAAGTAAGGTCTTTTTGTCTCGTGACAAATCATACTTATCATACAAAGCTTCTACATTAACAGATGCTTCAAAGTTTTTACGAATCGGAATTCCTGTTTCTACAATTTGCTCAGCAGGTACTCCTACTTCTACCATAATGTCCTTCACATAATCTGTTGCGACAAAATACCGATCCACTTCTCGGTGAATCCATATTTTATGCAAGCAAAAATCAGTAAGTACATTATAAACAGGAATAGAAATACCTGTTTGTTTTTTTAGCTCTGGCACCGCAATGATTGGAAATGTATTAATAACAATATCGGGTTTTTCAGCATGTAATATCGCTTTTAAACGTTTTCGTCCAAAATTAGCATACCATGATGCAATTTTTTTATCGTAAATTTTTTCAACGCCGTAATAAAATAAGCGGTATAGCTCTTTCCCAATTGTATAGCTTTTTAAATATAAATATTTTGTAATATCTGTTATGACAGGATGTGATTCACTAAAAAGATCGCATACAATTACATCCTTCAGTCCTCTTTGACGAAATGTTTGTTCTAATGTTTTTGCCACTTGTACATGACCGTTACCGTAATGTGCTGTTAATATTAAAACCTTGGGGTTTTTAATCAAACAAATCCACTCCTAGCTTTTTCGGTCTTTTATATTGCACCTGTCACAATATAAAAAACAATTTCCTTATAATTTTGCATGTTTGAATTCCAACGATTTCCCGCTGGATATGTACCTGTCGTGGATATACAAAGCATATGTTATTGACCCCTTAATCCCATCTGCTCATATCTTAACATTATACTTTCCTATAACTGCTTTCGCAATAACTTGACATTTATCTATACTCCATGATACGCACTATACTATTTCTTAATTCTTTCTATTGTTTCGTTTTCCCTTTACATTTTCGTAAATTTATCCATATCATTTCTTTACAAAAATAGTCATTATATAATTTAAGTATACTCTTTTCCTTATTTTTACTCTACTATTTATCGAAAGAAAGCAAAAAGCCTAATCCAAAATTGGATTAGACTGCTCCTAAAATGCTTTTTGCTTTTTGAACACATTCTTCCGTTGGAGGCTCTACTCCTTGAAGAGGATACTTGTGACCTAGTGCCTCCCATTTATAGACCCCTAACTTATGATACGGCAATACTTCTATCTTTTGCACATTATCAAGACTTTGGATAAAGGCTGCCAATTTCTCTAGGTCTTCTGTACTATCAGTAACTCCAGGTACAAGTACATGACGCACCCAAATTGGTTTCTTTTTATCTGATAAATAACGAGCAAATTGTAAAATATGTTCGTTCGGTTTTCCTGTTAATTTGCGATGTTTTTTTGAATCAATATGTTTTAAGTCAAGTAATACTAAATCTGTATATTCCATCAAAATATCTAGTTTTCTTTGGAATTCTTCATCTTCAGAATAGCACCCACCTGAAGAATCAATTGTCGTATGAATGCCGATCTCTTTACATTTCTTAAACAGTTCAATCAAAAAGTCTAACTGTAATAGCGGCTCACCGCCACTTACAGTAATACCACCGCCGGAAGCTTCCATAAAAGGAAGGTAACATGTAACATCCTGCATCACTTCTTCGACTGTTATTTCTTTCCCTTTACCAATTTCCCACGTATCCGCATTATGACAATATTGACAACGTAGTAAACATCCTTGCGTAAAGATGATATAACGAATTCCTGGGCCGTCAACAGTACCACAAGACTCAACAGAATGAATTCTTCCTTTTATCATGTTACTTCCTCCTCTATTAAAACAGCTCCCCTCTGTCTTTATGAAAAACAGAGGGAAACTTTTTACTTACATGCTTTCGTGCATTGTACGGTTAATAACGTCAATTTGTTGTTCGCGAGTTAACTTAATGAAGTTAACAGCGTAACCAGATACACGAATTGTTAATTGTGGATATTTTTCAGGATGTTCCATTGCATCCATTAATGTTTCACGGTTAAATACGTTAATATTTAAGTGATGACCTTCTTTTATAGCATACCCATCTAGCATAGATACTAAGTTGCGAACTTGTGTTTCTTCTTCTTTTCCAAGCGCTTTTGGAATAATAGAGAATGTATTAGAAATACCATCTCTTGCTTCTTCATATGGTAATTTCGCCACAGATAATAATGATGCTAGTGCACCTTTTGTATCACGTCCGTGCATTGGGTTTGCACCAGGTGCAAATGGTTCGCCAGCACGACGGCCATCTGGTGTGTTACCAGTTTTCTTACCGTACACAACGTTAGATGTAATTGTTAAGATTGACATTGTATGAACAGAGTTACGATATGTTTTATGTTTACGAAGCTTGTTCATAAATGTTTTTACAAGGTTTACTGCCATTTCATCTACACGGTCATCATTGTTACCGTATTTAGGGAAATCTCCTTCGATTTCAAAGTCAACGGCAATACCATTTTCATCACGAATTGGTTTTACTTTCGCATATTTAATTGCACTTAAAGAGTCAGCTACTACAGATAATCCTGCGATACCTGTTGCCATTGTACGAAGAACCTCTGTATCATGAAGTGCCATTTCGATACGTTCATAGCTGTATTTATCATGCATGTAATGAATGATGTTTAATGTATTTAAGTAAAGGCCTGCTAACCATTCCATTGTCACATCAAATTTCTGCATAACTTCTTCATAATCTAATACTTCAGAAGTAATTGGTGCATATTCAGGTCCAACTTGTGCTTTTGATTTTTCGTCTTTACCACCGTTGATTGCATATAATAATGCTTTTGCTAAGTTTGCACGTGCTCCGAAGAATTGCATTTGTTTACCAATTCTCATTGCAGATACACAGCAAGCAATACCGTAGTCATCACCATATTCTGGACGCATAATGTCATCATTTTCATATTGAATTGCAGATGTTTTGATAGACATTTTTGCACAGTAATTTTTAAAGTTCTGTGGTAATTGTTTAGACCAAAGAACTGTTAAGTTTGGTTCTGGAGCTGGTCCTAAGTTATCTAATGTATGCAAGAAACGGAATGAGTTCTTCGTTACTAATGGACGACCATCAAGTGCAATACCACCGATAGATTCTGTTACCCAAGTTGGATCACCAGAGAATAATTCATTATAATCAGGTGTTCTTGCAAATTTCACAAGACGTAATTTCATAATGAAGTGGTCAACAATTTCTTGTGCTTCTTCTTCTGTTAATGTACCGTTTACTAAATCTCTTTCAATATAGATATCTAAGAAAGTAGATGTACGGCCAAGACTCATTGCTGCACCGTTTTGTTCCTTAATTGCTGCAAGATAACCGAAATATAACCATTGGAATGCTTCTTGTGCATTTGTTGCTGGCTTAGAAATATCAAAGCCATGAGAAGCTGCCATTTGTTTTAATTCTTGAAGGGCACGAATTTGCTCAGATAGCTCTTCGCGTAAACGAATTGTCTCTTCGCTCATTACACTGCTCGTTACATTTAAATCTGCTTTTTTCGCTTCGATTAAACGATCGATACCGTATAATGCAACGCGGCGATAGTCACCAATAATACGACCACGGCCATATGCATCTGGAAGACCTGTAATAACACCTGACTTACGAGCTGCTCTTATTTCTGGAGTATAAGCATCGAATACACCTTGGTTATGCGTTTTACGAAAATCTCTGAAAATACGGCTTAGTTCTTTGTCCATTTCGTATCCGTAAGCTTCACAAGATTGTTCTGCCATACGAACACCACCGAATGGTTGTAATGAACGCTTAAATGGTTTGTCAGTTTGGACACCGACTACTTTTTCAAGATCTTTATTTAAATATCCTGGACCATGTGATGTAATAGAAGAAACAATTTCCGTATCCATGTCAAGGACTCCACCATTGTCACGTTCTTGTTTTGTTAAATCCATTACTTGATCCCAAAGTTGTTTTGTCGCTTCTGTTGCAGCGGCTAAGAAGGAGTCATCTCCTTCGTAAACGTTTATGTTATTTAAAATGAAGTCGCGAACATCAACTTCTGCTCTCCACTTTTCACCTTTAAAGTTTTCCCATGCATTTTTTACATTTTCTAATACTTCAGTCATCCTAATCTCCTCCATTTTTTGATTAGTACAGGACTAAGATTTTTTATATAACAGCTTACGTATTTAGGATACTACTTTTTAAAAAAAGTGAACGTTAAAGTTGTGACATGTTTGTGAATAATTGAGCAAACCCCTATTCGCATAGTGAAAACATCATTTGAAACTTTGGTAAATTAGCCCTCTTTTAGCAATTTTATTTTTTTGGCATTCAAATAAAGGAATCCTTCTCTGTAGTATAAGAGTCGTGCCTATTGTAAACTGTAATACTCTTTTCCTTTATTCTGTTATAGTTTTTTGAAACAGAATAAAAAAAGGTGTACCTGTTTCGGCACACCTTTTTTCATTCCAGTTCCCTCTTACGCCCTCCATCATGAAAACCACCTCGAACACCAAGTTCCTCTATCACACATGACATACCTTCTATATGGTCCCCTATAATTCGAAGTACAGCAGGAGCATGTCCTTTCACTGCAAAATGTTCGCTCGGACGAATGCGATTCAGCTGATCCACATCCACGCGATGCACACAAGAAATTAAAAAGCCGGCTAATATCGCCTTTACCTGTGCTACACATGGAGATAATAAAGCATCAAACCCAATACACTCTAAACAACTCCTACTAAACGCATTTGGTACAGCTACTAGCGAACCTATCCCTAAATCTTTTCGATTGCAAGCTAAGTTTAAAGCATATTTTAGCGCCGTAACAAGGTGTAATGGCGCTCGTAAATCCAAATAGTAATTTAAATCATTCAATACCACATCTTGCCCGTCCGCAACCGCTTTGGCAAAAGGATACAAATCTTTTGCAGGTATCACAAAATCACCATCAATAAATAGTAAAATATCCCCCTTAGCCATTTGAGCACCTATAGAACGCCCTACATCATTTCCAAGTCTTTCTTCATATACAACAGTTGTAGCTCCGCACTGCTTTGCAATCGTTGCTGTTTGATCATTTGATCCATTAACAAGAACGATAATTTCAAGCGGTTCAATTTTACGTGCTTCTTGAATAACCATTGCAATTGTCATTTCTTCATTTTGAACAGGAATGATAATAGAAAGTCGTTTACCATTATATAAATTAGATTGAACACCCCAACCTTTATAATACGGCGGCAATGCTTGATCACCGAGCTTTTGCAAAGCTAATACAATATCTCTTCTCCTATTTCCATCTGTATATACTCCTCGGCTATCATAATTAGCCAACCATTCGCCCAATGCTTCTATATGATCCCCTATCATTCGTTGCTCTGCATGTGCAAGTTGATCCCCATATGCTTCATGCTCAGCTGGACGAAACTTGTTTGGAGTAATGACATCAATTGCACAGTGCCTCTGTATTCGCCATTTTTGTGTTATTAAACGAACATGCGCAACAATCGGATTACATAATGCATCATAACCAATACTTTCTATCGCTTCTTTCGTTATCGCATGCGGTACTGATAAAATTGAATCAATTTGTAAATCGGCTCGGTTCACTATATCGTTCAAAATTTGTCGCCAGACGGTAATTGAATACGGACGTTGTTTTTTCTTAAATAAAGCGTCAAAATTATTTAGAATCACGTCTGCTTGTCCATGTAAAATGGGATTGAGAAAAAAACTGAGGCTAGATGAAGGAATAGGAAAATCACCGTCTAAAAATAACAAGACTTCACCCTTGGCACACTTGGCGCCGACTGCACGACCGACGTCATTTCCAAACACTTCGTTACTACTTAATACTGTACAACCCAGCTCTTTTGCAATTCGTTCCGAATCATCTGTACATCCATTCGCAACAACAATAACTTCAAGCGGATTCAGCTCCTTTGCAGAAAGGATTACCTCTCGAATAGAATCGGCTTCATTATATACAGGAATAATAATAGATAACGACTTAACCATATAATTCTTCACGAAACCAAGTGATGGTTTTCTGTAATCCTTCTTCAAATGACACCTTTGGTTGAAATTGCAGTAAAGCAGTTAACTTCGTTACACTCGGACGTCGATGTGGAATTTCTTCAAACCCATCAGGATATACTTCCTCAAATGGAAGATAAATAATCTCCGAAGAACTTTGAATTGTCTTTCGAATAATTTCAGCAACTTCTTGAATAGAAATTTCATGTTCAGAACCAATATTAATAATTTCACCATTTACTTTCTCATCCATTGCTCTAATTGTTGCTTCTACTGCATCTGTTACATACGTAAAACAGCGCGTTTGTGCACCGTCCCCATATACGGGAACTGCTTTATCTTGCAAAGCTGCACTAATAAACCTCGGAATAACCCCTGCATACGGACCATCTTTAGCGCGTGGTCCATATATATTAAAATATCGGACAATTGTTACTGCCAATCCTTGGCGAGCGTAACTTAAACAAAGCGTTTCTTCTAACGTTTTACAAATCGCATAGCTCCATCTAATTTTTGCAGTTCCACCATATAGACGATCACCCTCCTCTAAAAAAGGTGGTTTTGCTTTTCCATACACTTCAGATGTGGACGCAAATACAACTTTTTTCTTCCCTTTTAAAGCAGCTTGCAAAATATTTCTCGTCCCGTCAAAGTTTGTTTCAATGAGCTCAACGCTTTTTTCCATCGTGCTTCTTACACCTAAAATAGCCGCTAAATGAAATATGACATCATGACTTTGAACCAGTTTTTCAATTTTCTCTTTATCTAACACACTTGCTTTTACAGTTGAAATTTTCTTCATTAACTCTAAATGATATTTACGTTCTCCTTTATAAAAATTATCTACAATCGTTACATCATAGCCACGATGCAAAAGCTCTTCGGCTAAATGAGAGCCAATAAAGCCAGCTCCTCCTGTAATTAAACATCGCTTTTTCATATATTCACCTGCTTTAATACGCCACGTGTATCTAATACTTTCTTCGCTTGTTTAATTAACTTCCAATCAATAATAGAATGATCTGTTAAAACAACTACAATATCCGCTTGATCAATCGCTTCCTTCGTTAATAAAATAGATTCATAACTTTTACCAGAAATGTTTGCAACCGGAATATATGGATCATGATACGACAGGTTATACCCTTCCTTTTGTAACAAGTCGGCAACTATAAGAGCAGCTGATTCGCGTAAGTCATTTACATTTTTCTTATAGGCGAGACCTATTAACAACACGTTTGCCTTTTCTGTTATTTGTTCTTTTACTTGTTTCACAATATGTTTCGGCATTTCCTCATTAATACGATGTGCAACATCAATAAAATGACTAACCAGACCATATTGTTTCACTTTCCATTGGAAATATAACGGATCAACGGGAATACAATGTCCACCAATTCCTGGCCCTGGCCAATACGGTGTGAATCCAAATGGTTTCGTCGCTGCTGCTTCTAAAGCTTCGCGAAAATCTATTTGTAACGCCTTACATAATAAATCCATTTCATTTACCAATGAAATATTAACGAGCCGTTGTATATTTTCAAAGAGCTTGCACATTTCAGCAACTTTCGGCGTGCTAACTGGCACTATATAATCAAATATATCTCCATATAATTCCATAACTTTTTTCTTACACAACTCTGTTTGACCACTTACAACTTTTGGAATAGATTGTACTGTATGTGTCGTATTTGCCGGATCAATACGTTCAGGGGAATATCCGATATAATAATCTATCCCAGCCTTTTTACCGCCTTTTGATAGAATCGGAATAACTACTTCTTCTAACGTACCTGGATATGTTGAACTTTCAAAAATGAAGGTTTGGCCCATTTGAAGATGTTTTTGAATATAATGCGAGGCGGAAATGATGGCACTTAAATCTGGTTCACCATTTTGATCTATCGGTGTTGGCACCGTTACAATGATGTGAGTACTTTCTTCAAATGCTTTCACCCCTTTTTCTGGAGTTGTTGCTCTAAAGCCGCCCTGTTCAACTAATTGCTGCAACACTTTAGATGTAACATCAGGGATGTAACTAAAACCGTTTTGAATGCTTTTTATTTTCTCTTGATCTTTGTCTAATCCTACTACCTTATATCCTTTCTGCGCAAAATGAATCGCCAGCGGCAAACCAACATATCCTAAACCGATAACCGCCACTTTGCGATGATTAATTTCCATGCTCCTCTTCCTTTCTAAGTTGGTCTATAATCGCCCTGTCACGTTCACCATCTGTAAAACTTCCTCGTTTATCTGTATGTTTTAATAAATAAGATATAGCTTCTAATTGATCCCCAAAAATACGATCAAAGGCGGGTATTCGTCCGTTCACAACATGATGTTGTTCTGGACGAATTCGATTCGGTTTTACAACATCAACATAATGAATAGCTTGGATAGAAAAACCTTCTAATATCGCTTTTACTTGAGCTAACGGCGGAATGATTAACGCTTTATAGCCAATTGTATCTATTACTTTTCTATGAATCGCATGTGGAACAGCTGTTAAAGAGTTGTTCCATAAGTCCGGACGCTTTACTGCTAGGTTTACAAAATATTTTCCTGCGCTAATTGGATCCACTGGATGAAACTCCTCTAACAAACATTGCATGTCATTTAATGCTATATCAACACCATTATCGATAGCTTTTATAAACGGCAATAGCTCTTCAGCTTGAATAACAAAATCGCTATCAATAAATAAGAGAACATCTGCCGTTGCACACATCGCTCCGATTGCTCTTGCAACATTATGACCAAGCGCTTCCCGAAACTCTACTACAATAACCTGTTCTGCTTTAGCCTTTTGAATCGTCTCTTTATCTGCACCATTAGCAACCACAATAATTTCATCAATCCCTGCTCGCTTTACTTCTTTAATAACAGCCGTAATTGTTTCTCGTTCTGCACCGGCCGGAATAACTGCACTATATTTTGCCTTTTTTTCTTTCGGAATAAAACAAGTGTAATCACTTACAACATCCCGATTTCGTTCACCATCTGTAAATCCACCCCGCGTGCCATATATTTCAATCAAATGATGCAATGCACGCAAATGGTCTCCCATAATACGACTTGTCGCTTTTGGATAAGGTGATCCGGGGGATGTCCCTGTATGAACGGGGCGAACCTTATTAGAATGAATAACATCTACAGACCCTAAGTCCCCAATGGTCATCCCTTTTATAACGGCCATTGCTTGAAATAATGCCGGATCTGCTAAATTCCACCAGCCTATTTTCTCAATCACAGTTCTTTTTATCGCATGTGGGATGGCAATGAGTGAACCGACAACAAGCTCTTTTCGATTTAAAAAACGATTTAACATAAGTTTACTCACTGTTGTATAATGTGGACGAATCTTCAAATAAACAGACCATGTTAAATTATTAACCGCAATATCTTTTCCTTGTTTAATACATTGAATAAATGGTAGTAACTCTTGATGCGAAATAATAATATCTCCATCTAAAAATAAAACAATTTCTCCTTTCGCTTCCCTTGCTCCAATTGCCCGGCCAACATCATTACCTAACGAATGCTTACTATAAATGACTTTACATCCGAAGCCCTCTGCGATTTCTTTCGTTCGATCGGTAGATCCATTATCGACAACAATTATTTCATAAGGTTGTACCTTTTTTACTTCTTCTAGCACACCTCCTATCGTCTGAGCCTCATTATGTGCTGGAATCACAACAGACACACGCATTTTCTTCCTCCTAACTATACAATCGAACATATGAAACAATTGGAATTCTTACAATAACATCTTCTGGTGGACCATAAGACGGAGCTGTTCGTATAATAACTACTCCATCTGTTACAGATAAAATAATTCCCGTCACAGCTTCTCCAACAAGTACAACTTGAGCAAGTTGTCCCACATGAGACCGTAATGCATCAATAAACTTCACTTTCTTCCCTCCTATCCCTATAATTCACGAATTGAAAGAATACTTGTAAATGGTAATAAAATAATGCTTCCAGCTGATTCTTGTAATGTTAAAAAATCATCTCCTACTTGTGAAATTACACCTGTTAAAATGCCAACTGTTACAGTAATTTCAACTTCTTTTCCTAGCAATTGCTGCGCAATTTCTTTAAATGGAGAAACATTACATTCTTTTAAAATAAGGCAAATGATGTTTTGAAATTCCTCAGATTCAATATATTCTTTGACACCTTTTTTTGTATAAAATTCTATATAATTTGCAAACTGTGATGAAAATAATATTTCTTCTAGAGCAGGCATTAACTTTTCATAAAAAAAGCAATCTAATTGCTCCCGAATAACCCGTGCAAGTTTTTGCCAACTTTTAAATAAAGCCACTATCCTTTCCTCCCATATACAGTTCGTTGTATGGACAACTTATCTACACTTATCAAGGTATACAAAAACACCAATTTTGGTACTAAACAAATTGCACATTTTTTATAAAACAAATCACATACCTATACATGAAGTGCATATACAATTGCCAACATAATAAGGTGAAACTTCAAACTTGTATTAAACTTACTATCCACTAATAGGTTAGGTTAAAAAGGAGGAATTTTATATGCGAAAAACAAAAATCGTTTGCACAATTGGACCTGCAAGTGAACAATACGAGACATTGCTTTCTTTACTAGAATCCGGAATGAATGTGGCTCGGTTAAATTTTTCTCATGGAACGCACGAAGAACATCAAGCACGTATAAATACAATCCGAAAAGCCGCAGTAGCCTCTAAAAAGACCATTGCGCTCTTACAAGATATTAAAGGACCAAAAATTCGTACAGATGAATTTGAGGGCGGACAAGCAGAATTACTTGAAGGTGCAACTGTCACTGTTTCAATGAAAAAAGTTCTCGGAACACCTAAACATTTTTCCGTCACATATGCAGGTCTATATGATGATGTAGAAGTAGGGTCTCATCTATTACTCGATGATGGATTATTAGAGCTAGAAGTAACAAACAAAGATAATGGTGAATTACAAACGAAAGTTATACACGGTGGAATAATTAAAGATCATAAAGGTGTAAACGTACCAAATGTCAAAATCCGACTCCCTGGTATTACTGAAAAAGATAAACAAGACATTATTTTTGGCATAGGGCAACAGATTGATTACATCGCAGTCTCTTTTGTACGTAAAGCGACTGACATTTTAGAAGTACGCAATATATTAGCAGAGCATAACGCCTCGCATATTCGTATTATCGCAAAAATTGAAAACCAAGAGGGAATTGATAATATAAAAGAAATTGTAGAAGTTACGGATGGAATTATGGTTGCACGTGGTGATATGGGGATTGAAATCCCTGCAGAATATGTACCGATCATTCAAAAACAATTAATTCACACTTGTAATACGTTAGGAAAACCAGTCATTACAGCAACACAAATGCTTGATTCTATGCAAAGAAATCCAAGACCG
Organism: Bacillus sp. 103mf; assembly: GCF_900116295.1. GTDB lineage: Bacteria > Bacillota > Bacilli > Bacillales > Bacillaceae_G > Bacillus_A > Bacillus_A bruguierae. The sequence goes on along the minus strand of NZ_FPAF01000014.1, from coordinate 57,918 downwards.
ACAAGAGCGGAAGCATCAGATGTAGCAAACGCCATCTTTGATGGAACAGATGCAATTATGCTTTCAGGAGAGACAGCTGCCGGTGAATATCCAATAGAAGCAGTACAAATGATGGATAAAATTGCTCTGCAAGTAGAAGAATCTTCTTTATTCCAAAGCCAAAAGCAATCACTTCACAATGAATACAAACAAATAACAGAAACAATCGGTGCTGCTGCTGTCCAAGCGGCTTATTCTTTACAAGCAAAGGCAATTTTAACACCAACGAAAAGCGGTTATACAGCACAAATGATTTCAAAATACCGTCCGCGCACTCCGATTATCGCAACAACATCTGAACAATGTGTTATGCAGCAACTCGCACTCGTATGGGGCGTATATCCATTTTCCACTGCACCAAAACAAACGACAGATGAAGTAATTGAACAAGCATTATGTAACGCTAAAGAACAACAGCTTATCACTGCGCAAGATATCGTCATTGTAACAGCAGGTGTCCCTGTTAACGAACGTGGAACAACAAATCTGCTGAAAATTGAGGTTGTTAAATAAAGAAAAACTTGTATAAGTTAAAAAGCTGATAAACCACTCTTCTTTTTAGGGGAGATGAGAGCATCTGGCCGCGCATAGAAGCGGTCAGGGTCTTTTGCAAGACTTTAAAACAAAGAGAGAAAGCAAGAGCGGGTCATGTTGTATTTTTCATAACCGTGATTCCTATGACAAAAAATTAAAATGAATTTATATATAAATAGGTATTGCAATGCCCGCTATCAGAGTAAAAAAGGCAGATACACTATGTCATCTGCCCTTCTTTACTTTACCATAATTTAAAAGATATCTAACTATTTTTCAATGTCAGTATTGCAGCTACCGCATAATATAAAGCCTTCTCGTACTTTGCGGTTTCCACAATTGATAAATTAACAAGCGATCCACCACTAGCCGAAAAATATTCAATCGCTTCTACTGGAATTGCATCTTCCTTTACTTCAATATAACTCCCATCTTTCCATTGTCCCTTTTGGATATTCGCATACAAATCCCCATTAATTTCGCCAATTTCTTCATCATGCTCAGTCAGTAAGAGCCACTTTAACTTTTTTAAGCTTAATGTTTGTTCCAACTCACAAATCTTATTCCCTGCTAAGTCATGAAACGTATAAGAAAGTGGGATGCCTGCTCTTTGCTTTACAATCAGCATCTCTTCTCCCAGTTCGTTATACAAAACAAAGCGCTTTTCATTTAATGATTTCAAAATAAACGATATGGAAATCTTCCATAGTTTTTGTAGTTTTGTTTCATATTCTTCTCTTAATATCCCCATTGTATTTCCATCCATCGAAAAGTATGTAACTGTAATCACTAAAGATACTTCTCTTCGTACAACGAATCGATGTTGATGCAAGAGCGACGCTGCCCCTTCGATACAAATTGTTGTACCAATTTTCTTCGCCCTCTCTCTTTCTACAAAACTATAAATCATAAAAAGAAAGGCCATTATAATCATACTAATAAAGGTCATCGTATCTTTGTTCCATTGGAAATGTGGCGTTCGAACATAATCAAGGATAAACGCTATAATAGCAATTAAAAATATAAAAATAGAAAAAAGAAATAACCTTTTTCCATTCCGGGCATGGTGCTCATGGATCCCCATTTTTACCTCCTTATTTTTTACATATTTTTATTATTATCTCATTCCCAAACACTTTTTCCAAATGTATACATCCACTTTAATGTTTCACCATATAAGTAGCGGCTAGGCAAAATACAACATGACCTACTCTCGCTTTCTCCTTTTGTTTTAAATCTCGCACCTGGCAGGAACAGGCACTGACCGCTTCTATCCATGGCCAGATCCTCTCGCCCACCTAAAAAGAAAAGGTTTTTAAGTTTTTATTTTTCACAAAAATCCCCATATAAAACTACAAAAAAGCTATCTCGTAAGATAGCTTTCTAACCTTCTACATGCCGTACCTTCGTATAAATATCATTACTTACGGTACCAAACGATTTAATATTATTTTGAATGTTAGATAATAACACAACATACGTATTTCCATCTTTACTAAAACTATTTAAACAATTCCATCCTGGCATAACGCCATGATTTGAATAACTACCAGGGTCCACATACCAGCCGAAACCATAATCCTTTTTAAATGCTGTAAACATTTGATGATAACTTTCATTTGAAATAAGCTTTCCTGTAAATAAAGCTTGATCAAATAAATATAAATCATATGCAGTCGTATATATATCACCACAGCCAAATAATTGCGACATACTTGGTAAAGCTGGTGTTGTCATTTTATTATCTACAATTTTATAACCAGTAGATGGATATTTTCCTTGTTGAAACTTATCACCGAACCCTGAATGTTTCATACCGACTACTTCAAAGATATTCTTTTGAATATAATCTTCAAGGGATTGTCCACTCACTTTCTCAGCGATATACGCAAGCACAGAATAATTAGAATCGGAGTATTTCCATTTTAATCCAGGCGAGAATGTCAATTTTTGCTTTCCTATTCTTTTGATTAGTTCCTCATGGGTGATGTTCTCTGATCCCTCACTGTACTCCGGAATCCCTGATGTATGCGTAAGAAGATGTACTAATTTAATTTCTCCTCCCCTTGGAAAGTCAGGAATGTATTTTGCGACAGTATCTTCTATGTTTAATTTATTTTGTTCTTTCAATTGCATAATAGAAGTTGCGACGAAAGCTTTTGTAATTGAACCAATATAATAGGATGTCTCTGAATTATTAGCGACATTTTTTTCTTGATTGGCAAGTCCATACCCTTTGTTCAAAAGAACCTTTCCGTTTTTTACAACAACCGCTGTACCACTAAAGTTTTTACTCTTTACATACTCATCTAATTCGGCATTATTATTTATTTCTTGCGGAGGTTGCTCAGCTATCAATTCTTCTTTTGGTTTCTCTACAACTTCTTGCTTTACTTCTTGCTTTACTTCTTTTTTCACTTCTTTTTTTACTTCTTTTATTGCTTGTAGCGTTGCCTTTTCTTTATTATTAGAAGTAACTTTCGTATACCCCCAATATACAAGGGCAAACAACAGACTGAGAATAATCGTGCGTTTGATATATACAATCGGTCTGCGAGATTTCATAACAATAAAACCTGCCTTTTCACATAGTGGCTCATTTCACATCTTACTTTATCACGCTACCAGTATTTTACCAACGTTATGCGTAAAAAAATAAAAAAGAGCACCCAAAATGCAAGATAGCCGTTACATTCGTAATAAAAAATCCCTCATTTATCAATGAGAGATTTTTTTCATATTCCTTATACATGCTTCTTCATATCATCAGCAACAGACTCAACATTTGTCCCAACGATAACTTGTATGCTTGTATCACTTAATTTCATAACACCTTTTGCACCAGCACGTTTTAATGCTTGTTCATTTACTAAGTTTGCATCTTTGACTTGCAGACGAAGACGAGTGGCACAGTTGTCGATAACAGTTAAATTTTCTTTTCCGCCTAACGATGCTACATAAATTTCACCGATGGAGCCAGCTTCACCTGCTGCAATTGTTCCTTCTTCTAATAACTCATCATCTTCACGACCAGGCGTTTTTAAGTTTAATTTCTTAATTAAGAAATAGAATACAAAGAAGTAAATTGCTGCGTAAACTAAGCCTACACCTGCTAATAATACTGGTTTTGTTGCAATACCGAAGTTAATACCGTAGTCAATTGCACCAGCACTAAATGAGAAACCATCGTGAATACCAAGCTTTGTTGTTACAAACAAAGAAAGACCTGTCAATACAGCATGAATCCCATATAATACTGGTGATAAGAACATAAATGAGAATTCAATTGGTTCTGTAATACCAGTTAAAAATGAAGTTAATGCAAGACCAATTAACATACCCGTAACTGCTTTACGCTTTTCTGGTTTTGCTGCTGCGATCATCGCAAAACATGCTGCTGGTAAACCAAACATCATAATTGGGAAGAAGCCTGTCATAAACATACCTGCACTTGGATCTCCTGCAAAGAAACGAGCAATTTCGCCATTTACAACAGCTCCTGCTGAGTTTGTAAACTCACCAAATACAAACCAGAAGTACGTGTTCATTACATGGTGTAAACCAATTGGAATTAATAAACGGTTTAATAAACCGAAAAGTCCTGCACCAATCGCTCCTAAGTTAACGATACTATGTGCTACCGAATCGATACCGCTTTGAATTGTTGGCCAAATTTGTCCAAATACTAAACCTAACAGAAGCGTCACCACAGATGTAATAATTGGAACGAAACGTTTACCAGCAAAGAATCCTAACCATTCTGGTAATTTAATTTTATAGAATTTGTTATATAGTAATCCAGCAACGATACCAGCAATAATACCGCCTAAAATGGCCATGTTAATTTTTGGTGTTAACGTTGCCGCTTTGGAAATCTTTCCTAAAGTATCTGCTACTTTAGTTGGATCTACAGAACCAACTAAATCTTGAACACTTTTCAATTTATCGTTTAACTCTGCCGCTGAATACCCTTTACTTAAAGCATCAGTCGTATTTTTCAAAACAAGATAGCCAATCGCACCTGCAAGACCTGCGGCACCGCTGCCATCAATAGACAACCCAACAGCAACACCAATTGCAAAAATAAGTGCTAAATTATCAAAGATTGCTGCACCGGCTTGTGCCATAACAGGAATATTAAATACGTCAGGCTGCCCTAAGCGAAGTAATAGACCCGCTGCTGGTAATACTGCAATTGGGAGCATTAACGCTTTACCAATACGTTGTAAAAACTGCAACATCTGAATTCCCCCTATCTAAGATTATGAAATCGTTACCATTTGTAAACAAGTTTTAGAAAACGCTTTCTATTACAAAATCATAATAACATATAGTTGTATAGATGTGTAGTTATTATAATCGATTTTTTTATAAATTTATGTTCCTTTATTTAATTCTATTATATATATCCATTTTAATTTTCTGGCATATAAGTCTCTGCTATGCAGAATAAAAGATGACCGCTTCTATGCATAGCCAGACGCTCTCGACCGCCTAAAAAGAGGGTTTTCTATTCATTTCCTATATATATAAAGGAAATGAATAGAAGTTGCATTTTATCATTCCTCAATTTCATGTTATTATTTATTTCCACGCTTGTCGGGAAAGTTAAATTTAATAACTAATACAACTAGGGGTGTTTATTATGCAGTGTATCGAGACTAACAACTTACAACAATTATTAGATCAAGTTCAGCCCTATACGAAACAAGGTAAGCTTGCAACGTATATTCCTGAGTTAGGAAACGCAAATCCTGATGATTTAGGAATCGCCATTTATCATAAAGACGGCCATTACGTTCATGCCGGAAAATCCCAGACACTCTTTACACTCCAAAGTATTTCAAAAGTAATTACCCTTGCACTCGCACTTTTAGATTGCGGTGAAGAGTATGTATTTTCTAAAGTTGGCATGGAACCAACTGGTGATCCTTTTAATTCTATTATTAAGCTAGAGACAACAAGCCCATCTAAACCATTAAATCCAATGATTAATGCCGGGGCATTAGCTATTACAAGTATGATTGCAGGAAATTCTAATGAAGAAAAAATGGAACGTATCCTTCACTTTGTTCGTGATATAACAGATAATCCTTCCATTAATTACTCTTCTAAAGTTGCCATCTCTGAATTAGAAACGGCTTTTTTAAATCGTTCTCTTTGTTACTATATGAAACAAAACAACATTATTGATGGGGATATCGAAGAGTTAATGGACCTATACACACGTCAATGTGCAATCGAAGTAAGTTGCATCGACTTAGCTCGTATTGGACTCATTTTTGCAATGGATGGTTATGATCCATATTATAATAAACAAATTATCCCAAAACATATTACAAAAATTTGTAAAACATTTATGGTGACATGTGGTATGTACAACGAATCTGGAGAATTTGCAATTCGCGTTGGGATCCCAGCGAAAAGTGGTGTAGCTGGCGGAATCTTAGGCTGCGTCAAAGGTGAAATGGGTATTGGAATTTTCGGCCCTGCACTAGATGAAAACGGAAATAGCCTTGCTGGATTTAAAATATTAGAATTGCTTTCTGAACAAGAAGGCTGGAGTATTTTCTAAAAAGCGTCTAAAAAGGCGCTTTTTTCTTTATAATTGTGCATATTCTTTGTACAGGTTTGAATAGTATAGTACAACCTAATGTTTTATAACATGAAACTCCCATGCAAGGAATATCTTTAAACTAATCAGCTCTTACGGAAAGTATTCGGTGAACAAACTGGATAAAACGGAGGTACCCATGAAACTCATCCTTCAAACAGAAGATCAGGCAGTTCTTGAGAAGACCATCCTTCTTTTTGTATTAAGTATCGTTGAAAGTTTAAAATTAAAAGTTGTTTCCCTTGATGAAGCCTATCGATACATATTTAATCTAGATGTGCTGGAATTGTTAATGGATCGAAGTATTGATGATAAAGTACTAGAAATTATCCATTTTGGCATTGAATTAGAAGACATTCAAAATTTAATCCCCGAAGATTTAGAACAAAATATCGAAGAGTTAAAATGGCGCTGTATTCAAGTACTAAGTTACTATGAAATGTATGAAGAAATGGAACAATTATTTGAAGATATTCGGTAAGATGAAGCTTCCATTACATGTAGAAAAAGCACCTTTTTAGGTGCTTTTTAATGTTTTTTCAAACTATTTTTATACGTTTCAATATTCACTGGTAATTCTTCCTCTTCTAACGTATGTTCATTTACATCTTTATGAATATACGCACCTTTTGGAGGTTGATGATCGTGTCCTTTTTTCTTATGATCAAAGGATTTACCGCGTCCCATACTAACACCTTCCTTTACCTAAAGTCTATGTTAGTATAAATAAAAGGGCGTCGACATATGCAATAGTTTGTTGTATTTCCGAGGAAATGGTAGAAAATTGTTTTATTCGTTACTTAACGAGCAGTAGAATCGCTTTACTCTATACTTGCTGCTATGCAAAACACGCCATGACTCCTGCTCGCTTAATCCTTTTGTTTTTAAACCTCGCATGTGGCAGGAAAAGGCACTGACCGTTTCTATGCACGGCCAGATGCTCTCGTCCCTCCTAAAAAAGGGGTTTTATGTCGTTCTTTAACTTATATAGCTTTCACAAAAGCTGCTTAACTGCAATGATAATAAGCAAAGCTCCAGCAATGATAGTTGCCCATTTCCCTAGATATAGCGCTAAGTATTTTTTACCGATATACGAACAGAACCTAACACATAAGAAGCTAAAACAACCTGAAATTATAGCCGTTATCCACAAATTCAAATTTGTCACACCTGCATCAAAACCACCTGCAATGTTATTAATGGATAATGCAACGCCAAGTACAATTGCTTCTGAAAAGCCAATTATTTTAGACTCATCAAAATCAGCTGCTTCTGGATTACGTAAAATACGCATCAACACATTGCTTTGCTTTCTTTCTCCTTCCTCTTTACTAAGCAGCGGCTGACATAATACCAATACGCCAATACTTCCAAGTACGATAGCGCCTATCGTATTAGCGGCAGCACTTGAAATAAACAAGGAAAGCCAATTCCCGAAAAAACCTGCCAAGAGTGTAAAGAAAAAGCCAAAGAAAGCTATGATAAAATTGTTGAACCATGAGATATGAATCTTCCGAATTCCATAAGCAATGCCTACACCCGCATTATCTAAATTTGAAGCAATCCCAATAAAAAGAATGGAAAGCAAACTTGTTATATACACCAATAAGCACTCCTTTATTGCACTTTTTATTGCATCGTATGCAAATATTGAGCAATTGTGCCTGTCTGTTTCATATACTTTTAATAAAATCTCAACATTTCAGAAACAAAAAGGAGCGCCTAAAACTATGTCTACTCAAAATATAAACCATCAACTCGGTACGGTATTAAAAGAATTGTTACAAGAGCGTTCATTATCGATGCGGCAGTTTGGAACGCTAACCGCTATTGATCCTTCCACCATTTCACGAATTATTAATGGAAAGCAACAAGTGAAGAAAAAGCATCTTCAAAAATTTGCAGAATGTCTACAAATCCCTATACAGTTCTTATATGATGCAACGTATGCCAAACAGCCTCAACAAACTACTGAACCCCAGACTGAAATGTATACATCAATTGATGCCATTCAAAACACATTACAATCCTCCAACTTATTTGATTACAAGTACACAACAACTCGTGTAAAACAAGAGCTTGAAAATTACGAACGCTATGCACAAACAACAGAAGGCACACGCCTTATTCATGAAGGTTTCTCAACAAAATTGCAACAACTTGATAGTACAGGTCCTTTCATTGATCAATTAACAGATATGTATCATCAATTTTGCAAAGAAACGATTACATCGCAAGAACGAACAATTATCGGAAGTGCCTTGCTCTATTTCGTTTTATCAACAGATATTATTCCAGATTACGTATTTCCCATTGGATACTTAGATGATGCAATTGCAGTAGAATTAGCAAAGGAAAAATTAATTGAGATTAAAAACAAATCGGAGAAAGAAGAATAACTGATTCCACATAAAAAACAAAGAAAATCGGGGCAACATGCTCCGATTTTCTTTGTTTTTATTATAAACTATGTACTTCTTTTGTATTCGTTTCTTCAACCTGTTTCATTTTTTTATTCTTAGAAAAATGATAAAACAGTAAGCAAACTAACATAAACGGAATGCCACAATACAATGCCATACGTTGATCTGGAATAACAGCCATGCTCACAATTACGGCCATATTTAATACGAAAGAAAGAAGCGGCACAAACGGATACAACGGCGTTTTAAATTTCAGATCCTTAATATCCCCGCCTTGCTTTACGTACCTTCTTCTACCTAAAAGATTTGATAAAGCAATAGATGCCCAGACTAGTATTGCACCGAATCCTGCAATTGAAAGAAGCCATAAATAAACTGTATCTTCTGCATATATACCACATAATAAGGAAAGACAACCAACAATCGTACTTGTAATTAATGCATAAATTGGAACACCCTTTTTAGATAACTTCCCAAAAATCGGGCTAATCATCCCTTGGTTCGACATAGACCAAAGCATACGAGAAGTTGCATATAAGCCAGAATTTGCTACTGATAACACCGCTGTAATAATAACGAAGTTCATAATATCTGCAGCATATGGAATCCCAATTTTATCAAATACAACTACAAACGGACTTTCTACTAATCCTGCTTGTTGCCATGGGAATAAGCCAGCAAGTATAAACATCGAAAGTATAAAGAAAACGAATATACGCCAAACCGTGTTATTAATTGCTTTCGGAACGGTTTTCTCCGGATTTTCACTCTCTCCAGCCGCAATACCAACAATTTCAGTTCCCTGAAAGGAGAAATTGACGGCAATCATTGTAACTAGAATCGCTTTCAGTCCATTCGGGAACAGTCCCCCGTGATCCGTAAAGTTTGAAAGCATCGGTGCTGCTTCATTTCCTTTCATATGTAAAAAACCAAACATCGCTGCACCGCCTAAAATAATAAACGCAATAATCGTAATGACTTTAATACTTGCAAACCAAAACTCAACCTCTGCAAAACTCCGTGATGATAATGCATTAATAGCAAAAAGAAGTACTGCAAAAGCGACGCACCAAATCCAAGATGGAACATGTGGAAACCAGCGCTTCATTAAAATGCTCACTGCGATTAGTTCAATACCTATCGTAACAGACCAGTTTAGCCATGACATCCAACCGACTACATAACCTACCGCAGGCGAAATATTCTTTGTAGCATACATTTGATAAGATCCTGCATTCGGCATGGCAACTGCTAATTCGCCAAGGCAGAGCATCGTTAAATACATAACAAAGCCCCCAACAAGATACGCGACAAGTGCACCGCCTGGTCCGGCTTCATGAATTGTATAGCCAGATCCTAAGAAAAGCCCTGTACCAATAACCCCTCCAAGTGCAATCATAAATATGTGTCGACTTTTTAGCTCTCGCTTTAACTCCTGGTTTTGCTTTTCCATATGAATCCCCCCTACCCAAAGATGTAAACGCTTTAAAAATAATATAAAAAGAATAAAGTGCATTCTCATTATTAATATAGATTTGTAACAGGAGGGAGATGTTTCAAAAGAAAATCTCCCAATCCAATGAAATACCGATAACCCGATAGATAGTTGCTACGAAAATTTTTTTATCATTTACCATAATTGTTTAAAAGATTAACAGAAAACAGTACATTATCCAGAGGGACTTTATAAATCTATTTCATTTGGCAACACGTAAGTCGCTGCTATGCACAATACAACATAACCGCTACTTGCTTTCTCCCTTTGTTTCAAACCTCGCATGTGGCAGGAAAAGGCCCTGACCGCTTCTATACATGGCCAGATGCTCTCGCCCTCCCTTAAAAAAAAAGGAAGTTTTTATGTCGCTTTTTTTAATTTATATATATTAATCACTTCCTGTGATCAATAAATCGTCCCTAACTGCTATTAATAATGTTTCACTCGTGATAGCTTGTCCTTCTTCTACTTCTAGCAATTCCACATAGCCGCTAATTCCCACTTTAACTTCTACTTTTTGTTTATCCATTGTTTCAATTAAAGCCAATTTCTCCCACTCATAAACATAGGAGCTTTCATCAATAAATAATTTTGCAACTCTGCCATAACAAGGACTGTACACGTTTTCTACTACTGTTTTCATCTTTTAAACCTCTCTTCCTTATTAAGTGCGCTTGTAAACCTTTTAACCCACCTCCAAATTGCTAGAATTCAATTATTATTTATGCAAGATATGTACCAACCTAATTTCTGACTTGAGATTAAGAGTTCATACTGAAAAAACCTTCATTCTACGCAAAATCTTTCTTCTCTCTTAAAGGTTTTTAACCTTAAAAACGCAAATTTTTTTTGCATACTCGCAAAAATTTTATTAAAATTAAGAAAAATCAGTCTTCATAGGGTATAACAAGGAGAAGATGAAACATGTATACAGAAGAAATCAATTTCAAAAAATTAATTGAAATGAATATGCTATATGAGACTTTACTTAATGAAATTGATATTGGGATTCACATGATTAATGAAGAAGGCAAAACAATCATCTATAATCGCAAAATGATGGAAATTGAATCGATGGATCGTAAAGATGTACTATATAAAAATCTTTTAGAAGTATTTGCATTTGAAGAAAACCAGAATAGTACTCTTATCGAGGCGTTAACAGTTGGAAAAGCGAAGAAAAATATAAAACAAACTTATTTTAATAATAAAGGACAAGAGATTACAACGATTAATGATACCTTTCCTATAGTGAAGCATGGAAAAATCAAGGGCGCTATTGAAATAGTAAAGGAGATTCTTCCATTAAAACAAATTAGTAAAGGAAACGCCATTCGAGGGCATCATACTAAATTTACCTTCGATCATATAATAGGTCATTCTAGCGCCATTCAATCGGTTATTACAGAAGCAAAAAGAGTAACACGTACCTCTTCCTCTGTACTGATCGTGGGAGAAACAGGAACTGGAAAAGAACTATTTGCACAAAGTATTCATAATGAAAGCCATCGTGCTGGAAAGCCTTTTATTTCGCAAAATTGCGCGGCCATTCCCGAAACTTTAATGGAAAGCTTATTATTCGGTACAAATAAAGGAGCTTTTACAGGGGCAATCGATAAACCAGGTTTATTTGAGGAAGCACATGGAGGAACTTTATTATTAGATGAAATTAACTCATTAAGTCCATCACTGCAAGCTAAATTGTTGCGTGCCATCCAAGATAAAACAATCCGAAGAATCGGAGGAACACAAGAAAAAGAAGTAGACGTTCGTATCATAGCTACAATTAATGAAGATCCAATTGAAGCTATCACGCATAATCGTCTGCGAAAAGATTTATATTACAGATTAAGCGTCGTTACTTTATTTCTCCCACCTTTAAGACAGCGTAAAGAAGACATCTTACCGCTTCTTCATCGTTTTATTGAAAAATATAATATGCAGTTTGGCTTACAAGTACAAAGTGTAGATGACAGCGTAATAAATTTTTTCTATCAACACGACTGGCCCGGTAATATACGTGAGTTAGAGCACATCATTGAAGGCTCTATGAACTTAATTGAAGATGAGGACGTTATTACAACATCCCATATCCCAACCCGTTTTTATGAGCTAACAAAAAACGAAATTCCCATTCATCCGCCTCTAGCCAAACGGGAAAACAATCAATCGAAAACTTTAAAGAACACAATAAAAGAAATGGAAAAAGAATATATCATCGAAATTCTTAGCGAACATAATGGAAATATCTCGCAAGCCGCAAAATACTTAGGATTAAGTAGGCAAAATCTACAATATCGCTTAAAAAAGTATGGGTTGAATACGTAATCTTAGAGGTTTCTAGAAGCGCAAAAAAATAAACAAGAAAATTAGTTCATAATCTGAAACGAAAATAAAACAAAAACCACAAAGAATTATTTCTTTTGTGGTTTTTGTTTTATTTAACTTGCTATTTTATGTGTTAATTATAGCGCTATTTTATCTATTTTTACGATTTCCCCATAGTATCAGAACTACTTATCCGAAAAAACGTCTTTTATTTCCCCCTAAAAATCAACTTTCTCCAAATACAATCCACTTGCATCAGCAAGACAATTGATTTGATTTCGTTGTTTTTCCTCTAAAATTTGCGGTATTGCTTCAGCGTCTAACTGACCTAATCCAACTTCTATTAACGCTCCAACAATTTTTCTCACCATATTATGAAGAAATCCGTTTCCGCTTACTCTAATTTGAACGAAGCCATCCTTTTCCGTTACATCTAATGAATAGATTTCACGAACCATAGATTTTTTCTTCGACTTCGCATTAGAGAAAGCTGTAAAATCATGCGAACCGATAAAATATTGAGCTGCTTTTTTCATACTTTCAATATTTAACTTTTTCCCAACATGCATGCTGTATTTACGCATGAATGGATTCGTATGTTCTTCATTCCAAATCTTATATAAATACGTTTTCGCTTTCGAATTGTAACGGGCATGGAAACGCTCCGAAACTAATTCCACATCAGTAATACTAATATCATTTGGTAAGTATTGATTTAAATACTTTTTCACTTTAGGTTCCGTCAAATTCTCATCAATCTTAAAGTTAGCTACTTGATTAAGAGCATGTACACCCGCGTCTGTTCTGCTGCATCCAATGATTTCAATTTCTCTTCCTAACATTTCAGATAATACATTTTCTATTTTTCCTTGAATGGTATTTTCACTATTGCCAAGCCGCTGCCAGCCTTTATAGCGACTGCCATCATATTGAATTGTTAATTTGTAGTTGTTCATTGTTTTCTGCTACTAAGCCCATTCTGTTTTTAGTAACAGACTCACCGCCTTTCTTTTACCTGTACCTAAATATACACCTTCATGTGAAAAAATACCACGCTACAGAGCACCGTGGTAGATAATGAATACAAAAAGACCGATTTTACTCGGTCTCTTGTATACACGCTTAATTATTAAATTTAATCCCCAAAACTTAACCACAACTCCATCGCCGAATCTAGTTCATGATTTAATTCAAGTTTCCTACCATATAGCTGATTAAGCTCCTCATACTCGATACGATCGGCAGCCATGGCTATATCGAGCTGTCTTATTTCATCTTCAAGCCTTTCAATCTTTGCTAACGCCTTAGTCTTTACTGCTTCCTCTACTTCACTAAGCTTCGTACATCCTCTCTCATGCCAGTCCCGTAAAATGCCCTTCACATAAGCAAGCTTATGTGAAGGGCATTCTGGAGTGCTTTCAATACAAGTTCATCTGACAGGTCATCCATCCACGCATTCAGTTCATCCTTTGTATATGCTGACAAGCCGCCAAAGTTTTGTTCATAAAACGTGAATAAATTGCCGTTTCCATAATAGATATAAAGACGAGTGAGGAAATTTGGTAATTTGCTTTTATAAAAAATAACTACTATAATTTTATTTCTTTCGGGATGATTCTTGTAGTAGTAGTTTTTTTATTTTGTTTTTGTAATGATTTATTACTTGTAAGGGGCTATTCAATGTGAATCGAAAGAATTTGGCTATCATTTTTATGTGTCATTCTATTCAAAAATCCAAATTCGACCAATTAAATACAATAAAATTTAGTCAAAAATAATGAAAATTTAAGAATAATAAGGTAAACTAATCAATGGTTTTAGTTTAAAATCGGTTGACGTTGATGTATGTGGAGGAATAGCTTATGAACAACAATACAGTAAATGATTCAGTTGAAGAAGTTGATAAAAAACGAGTAAGATCAAGCAAACGTTTTACAAATTGGAAGTTTATCACAGCGGGTGGCATCGGTATAATTGCACTTCTCATTGGGGGAATGAGTTATTATCAGACAACTCGTTTCAATTCACAGGTTACGATTAATGACACAAAAGTCGGCGGTCTGACTGCTGATCAGGCAATACAGAAATTAAAAATATCTGGATTAGAAAACAAAGTCTATATCGGCCAACAACAAATTTTAGATGAAAAAAATACGCAAACGGAACTTACGGATAAAGATTTGCCTAAAGTTAAGAAACTATTAAAAAGCCAGTGGACATTTTTCCCTTCCTCAAAAGAAAAAAATTATTCGCTGCTACCGGAAAAGGCGGATCAGTATCGAAGCGAAACGATGAAAAAACTTGTAGAAGAAAAGCTCTTATCTATGAATAAAAATTTAAAAGCGCCTCAAGATGCTATGGCGAAGCTCGAACAGGGCAAAGTTGTTATCTCAAAAGGCATTGACGGAAAACAGTATGATGTTGCTAGTCTATTGAAGGATTACGACAAGCAGAAGTATAAAAGTGAAATCCATCTGAAGCCTGTATACATACAGCCTATTAAAGAAAACAATCCGGTTGTCAAAGAAGAGGAGAAAAGACTACAGGATCTCCTGCAACAGTCTGTTGATTATAAGGTACAAAATGAAGTGTACTCTTTAAAAGCTAAAGATCTAATTAAAAATGCCTCTATGTCAAAGGATATGAAAGTTACAATCGACGCGAGCGGCATTAAGAACAAGATTGCTGAAATTAATAATTCTAAATCAACATTAAATAAAGACTTCACATTTAAAACCCATTCTGGTTCGGTCATATCAGTAAAAGGACAAGGCTATGGCTGGGCACTAGATATTGAAAAAGAAACAAGGCAAGTCCAACAAGCCTTTGAAAAAGGCGAAAAATCGCTTTCCGCTTCTAATATTCACGGAAATGGCTGGAATAATGAAGGCATCGGTTATGAAACAACATCGAATAACGGCATTGGAGACACGTATGCGGAAGTGTCAATTGCAGAACAGCAAATTTGGATTTACAAAGATGGAAAATTGGCAGTCACAACGAATGTAGTGACAGGTAAACATAGCACGAGTGAAGATACATCACCGGGAGTGTGGTATATCCTCTATAAACGCTCACCGTACACACTCAAAGGCAGCGCAGTAGGTAAACCTGATTATTCCGTTAAAGTAGATTACTGGGCTCCATTCACAAACAGCGGACAAGGGTTCCACGATGCCGGCTGGCGGACAGACTGGGCAAATACTGCCTATTTAACGGGAGGTTCAGGCGGATGTGTCAATCTCTCTCCTAGTATTGCGAAAACCGTGTATGATAATCTCAGTACTTATGAACCGGTTGTCGTGTACTAGTAAATAACAGTCTCTCAAGTATTTTCTTTATAAAAATAAAGAAGCAGGAAATCCTAAGTGATTTTCTGCTTCTTTTTTATTATTTATGTTCCGTACTTCTCCTGTGCGGGGTGGAAGAACAGTTATATGCTTATATTCAACTACAACAAAAATCTACCTAATTTGACATATCAAACAATTTACTTCCCATATCTGCTATCAAATCTTTTAACTCAAGATTGTTGATCCATTCCTTTGGCAAAGCGGCTATGCCATAAGCTGCACCGAGAATGTTACCACAAATTGCTCCTGTAGAATCACTATCACCATCATGATTGACGGACATAATGAGAGCTTCTTTAACAGTAGATGTCTTTAACGCGCAATATAAAGCAATGGCTAATGCTTCTTCTGCAATCCAGCCTTCACCTAATTTTTGAATGGCTCGTTGGGGGTCTTCATCACCTTTGGTAAGCTCTATGGCCTTTTCTATTGCATTTAAAGTTTCCTCACAGCCTTTATGCGTTTTAAGTATATCAATTGCAGTCATTATACTTTCAATAACGCTTTTTCCATTTATAAGTTCCGCAATAATAACGGCAAGTGCTCCTGCTGCAAGATATCCTGTAGGATGCCCATGAGTGATTGCCGCAACTTCAGCTCCAGTTCGAAATGCATATTCCGGTTCTCTATGAAGAAACAAACCCACTGGTGCAATACGCATTACTCCTCCACAGCCTTTACTATTATTGATTGGCTGTTTCACTGTTCCCATTTTCCCACTTCCAAGAGCCATTAAGCAGCTATGTCCTGGTGCCCTTTTAGAGAACAATTCCTTATAATCTAAAATACTATTTCTTTCTTCATGTGGCTGTGGTTCCAACCAAAACTTATCATCATCAGTCGGCGTTTTTCCAGTCTGTGTATAGTACCAACGAAGGTAGGATTGATAAATGCCGCTCCCAGCAAAAGATCCAATGCCTCTCTCGCTACAACGCTGGTATGCCCATATCATTCCGTCTGCGGTAAATAAGGTCATCTGTGTATCATCAGATATAAGAGCTCTACCAGTCACTTTATCTGACTTTAACCCTGTTATTCCATGCTCCCCAAACTTGGATTTAATTTTATCTAGTGTCATAAACTCCACAGTATAACCAAGAGCATCACCGATAGCACCACCGAGCAAGGAAGCTATAAATAAATCTTTTATATTTCTCATAGTAACTCCTTTTCTAGTTTTTGAATTTCTCACTCATGTGATGGTCGAGAAGAAATTGATTCATTGTTCAAATAGGGAATTTAGCATATCTAGAGGAAAAAGCCAATCTTCTACATATAATAGATGATTAGCTTCTTTCTCTGTAAATATTTAAGTTCCTAACAGCCCTTTTAATTAAATTCATTGCACCGACAGAGCGCCAGTTTGATGGAAAAAACAGAAGGAATTATCCTTTTTTACTTCAACGAAAAGAGCAAAAAATTTATTTTAGTTAGCTACTTTTTCTAACAAGCTTCACAACATTCTCCACATGCGCCGTATGCGGGAACATATCAACTGGCTGTACATACTCCACTTCATAACTCTTCATTAATGTTTTCACATCGCGTGCTAATGATGACGGGTTACAAGACACATATACAACCTTTTCCGGTTTTACTTTTAAAATCGTTTCGAGTAATTTATCATCACAACCTGTACGCGGCGGGTCAACAACGATGACATCTGGACGCCAGCCTTCTTTTACCCATTTTGGTAGCCATTGTTCCGCTTTTCCAGCCTCGTACTTTGTATTTGTGAAACCGTGACGCTTCGCATTTTTCTTCGCATCTTCAATCGCTTCTGGGATCACATCCATACCCCGTACTTCTGCTGCATCTTTTGCAAGCCAAAGTCCGATTGTACCAACGCCGCAATAAGCATCTACGACTTTTTCTTTTCCTGTTAAAGCAGCTGCTTTTTTCGCCTCGTTATATAAAACAACTGTTTGCTCAGGATTTAACTGGAAGAATGCGCGTGCAGATAATTCAAATGATAAATCACCAAGCGTTTCTTGAATCACTTCTTTTCCAGCTAAGCGGAATGTTTTATCACCGAAGATAACAGATGTTTTACGACCATTAACGTTTTGCATAATCGATTTTACAGATGGCATTTGTTTTTGCATTTCTGTAATAAATTGCTCTTTATTTGGAAATTCGTCTTTTGTTGTAATTAATGTAACCTGTACTTCCCCTGTTTGAACAGCTGCACGTGTCACAATTGTACGTACAAGACCTTTTCCTTTACGTTCGTTATAAATTGAAATATTTAGCTTTTCTAAAATACGTTTGACAACTTTTGTAGCTTCGTTCGTTGCTTTATGTTGAATCATACAATGAGCAATATCAATTAAGCGGTGTGAGTTTTGCTCATATAGTCCCGCAATAACCTTTTCGTCTTTCCGCCCCACTTGTAATTGACTTTTATTACGATAATGCCATGGGTCTTCCATTCCAAGTGTTGGATGAATCACAGCTTCCATACTTCCATTCATATACTTCTCAAATGCCTGTACAACAATATCACGTTTTTGATTTAATTGTTCTTGGTAACCTAAATGCTGAAGCTGGCAACCACCGCATTTATCATATACAGGGCATGGCGGTTTTATACGATGCGGCGAAGCTTTACGAATTTTTTTCACTTTTGCTTCTGCAAAACCACGCCCAATTTTCGTTGTTTCTGCAACAACTTCTTCTCCTGGAAGCGCCCCTGGAATGAAGACAACTTGCCTTTTAAAGTAACCTACGCCTTCTCCGTTAATCCCAAGACGTTTAATTGTCAAAGGAAACGTTTGACCAACTTCTAACTTACTCTCATGTTGTTTTTGTATCATTGTTACACCTCTACTCTATACTTTTCCATAAATATAATGATGCATAGCTGCAATATGGTTCACACTCTTGTTTCATTCGTTCTAAAAATATGTCATCTGGCTTTTGTTCTAACTGAAATAACTGTTGAAGCGCACGTTGAATCCCGATATCTGCTTTTGGAAACATATTTTGACGTCCAAGAGCAAACAGTAAGAAGTTTTGTACAGTCCACGCTCCAATACCTCGTATTGGTAATAGCATTGCTGCAACTTCTTCGTCTGTTTTTCCCTCTAACTCTTCTAAGTTTAACTTACCATCCACAATATGTTTCGCAAGCCCAATCATATATTCTGCTTTCCGCTGACTAAATTTTTGATTTCTCAATTCTTCTACTGTAATATTCGCTACTTGTTCAGGTATCGGAAAAAAGAATACTCCTTTTCTTTCTGTGCCATATGTTTTCACAAATTGTTCTGTAAGTTTTGTCGCAAATTTCAAATGAACTTGTTGATGAATAATACAACGAAGAAGGCAAGCAAAATAATCGAACTCTAAAATAATTGGAGTATATGCAAATGTTTCAAAAAGCGGCCGTAATGATGTGTTTAAAAAATGATGCCCGATCTCATGAAAAGGTTGATTCCATTGAAAAATAGAAGAAATACGCTTCATAATTTCGTCTTGTTTATCGCTTTGACTAGAAATCCAAAATTGCGGCTTTTCGGTTGTCCCCTTCCCTTGTACACGGACAACAATTTGTTCTCCATCTATGGTAAGCGGAACATGAATTGTTTTATCTTCTAAATGAATTATATTTAACGGGTCAAAAGATAAACGTTTTAATACTTCTTCAAAACGATATGGATAGTCTAACGTAATTTGTTCGCTCCACATACATTCCTCATCCTTTTTACACATCATTATAGCATGAGAAAACCGCAAGCATACATGCTTACGGTTGATTGCTTTTTACTAAATCATCCAAGCTTTTAAAATGATACCCCTTCGCGCGCAAATCATCAATAATTTTCGCAAGTGCTTCTGTGTTATCCTTCGAAACAGAATGCAATAAAATAATCGCTCCAGGGTGAATCATATTCATTACGTTATTATGAGCATACTGCCATCCTCTTTGCTGATCCACTTTCCAATCGAGAAAAGCAAGTGACCAAAAGACATTATAATAGCCCATATCTTTTGCCAGTGCTAATGTACGTTCACTAAAAATTCCGCGCGGCGGCCGAACATATAGTACTTCTTTTTGTCCTGTTACCTTTTTAATTTCATCTGTTACAACTTGCAATTCTTCACGAAGCTTTGCGTCGTTTACCGTTGTAAAATCTGGATGAGTCTGTGAATGGTTTCCAACAATATGTCCTTCGTTTACCATTCGTTTTAATAAATCTTCTTGAGTTTTAATATAGTGTCCTGTCACAAAAAACGTTGCCGGTACTTTCTTTTCTTTTAACACATCGAGAATTTTTCCCGTAAAGCCATTTTCATATCCATTATCAAACGTTAAATAAATATCTTTTTTCTTTGTATCCCCTAAATAAAATCCTCCATTTTTCTGCAGTAGCCCTGTAAATTTCTGACCAGCATCCGGAGGAGTTTCATTCTTCGCACGTGGAATTCCCCAATGATTTGGTGTATTTACATAAGCAAGCACAGAAGCTGGAACAAGTACCATCATAATTGAAAAGAGAATGCCAATATATAACCAATTACGCTTCATTTATAAGCTCCTTTTCACATAGAATCGTACTTGTAGTTTCTGTGTCTCTAATTTGTTTCATGCCGAACACGTTTTTCCATTTATGCCAATACAAAGCAAGTAGCTGAATCAATATATCGACCATTCTTTGCAATATATCGGCGATTTTCATAATATATCGACCGTTTTTTTAAATTTATCGGCGGTTCGACACAAAATAAAGACTCTTCGACAACCTTCGGCATGCAGAACGCACAAAAAAGAGCTGACAAACGTCAGCTCCTCATTCTTATTTAAAAACTGGTCCTTTAAACGTTGCTAACTTCTCTAAAGATGATTTATCTACATCAGCATGTAAGCTATTACCATGAGAATCCATTGTTACAACTGCTTTAAATCCTTCTACACGTAAATGCCACATTGCTTCTGGAATACCGAATTGTAAGAAATCAACATCTTTTACTTCTTTAATGCACTCTGCGTAGTACTGCGCCGCACCGCCAATTGCATTTAAATATACACCGCCATGTTCATTTAGTGCTGCCAATGTTTTCGCACCCATACCGCCTTTACCAATAACAGCGCGAATACCAAATTTCTTCATAATATCGCCTTGGTACGGTTCTTCACGAATACTTGTTGTTGGTCCTGCCGCTTTAATGTTCCAATTGTCATTCTCATCTTTTACAACAACTGGTCCACAGTGATAAATAACTTGCCCATTTAAATCAACTGGACAGTCGTTATCCATTAAATGTTTATGAATTGCATCGCGGCCCGTATACATCATACCGTTAATCGTTACAACGTCACCAACGCGAAGCTCACGAATTTGTTCCTCTGTAATTGGAGCCTGTAAGACGATTTCACGTTGCGTATTTGCTTCTTCGTTTGTTTCCTCATGTTTTAGCGTATCTTCACCTTCTTGGTATAACCAATCAATAATTTCACCTGATTCTGGGTGAATCGTTACACCTAGGCGGCGATATGCCCAGCAGTTATACGCAACAGAAACATAGAAGCTAGCTGGAAGACGGTTATATACGCCAATTTTACAGCCAAGTAATGATGTTTCGCCGCCAAATCCCATCGTTCCAATACCAAGCTTATTCGCATTTTCCATAATATAATCTTCAAGTTGCTTCAATTCTGTAATTGGATTTTCATCATCTAACGCACGGAACAATTGGTTTTTCGCAAGCTCATAGCCTGACGTGCGATCTCCTCCGATACCGACGCCAATTACGCCAGCACTACATCCTTGACCTTGTGCTTGATATACCGCATGAAGAAGGCATTTACGGATTCCTTCTAAATCGCGACCAGCTCGTCCTAGCCCTTCAAGTTCACAAGGTAAGCTGTATTGAATATTTTTATTTTCACAGCCACCGCCTTTTAAAATAAGACGTGCATCGATATAATCTTTTTCCCATTGTTCAAACTTAATAACAGGTGTTCCTGGTCCTAAGTTATTTCCGCTGTTATCACCAAACAGAGAATCTACAGAGTTCGGACGAAGCTTCCCATCTTTCGTCGCCTGTTCAATCGCTTTGTAAATTGCTTCTTTAATGTGTAATTGGTTTACACCAACTGGTGTGTACACTTTAAAAGTTGGCATCCCTGTATCTTGGCAAATTGGCGAAATATTATCATCTGCCATTTTAATATTATTTGTAATTGTGCCAAGCGCCATCGCTGAACGAGTTCCTGCACTTTCTCGTTCTTTCGCTTGTTGAATCACACGTCGAACATCTTTCGGTAAATTTGTTGACGTTTCAACAATTAGTTTATACATGCTTTCTTGAAGCTTTTTCATAATTACTTCCCCCTCAATTGTGAACGCTACCAAAACGCATTTCAAAATTTCACAATATGATTATACTCTTTTTTTTCTATTCCTTCTATTTTCAATAGCGTCTTAATGGGATTATATTTTTTTGTATTTTCTTAAATATGCTTGTACATCATCATACGCCCCGCTTTCATTTGCATATTTAATGTAATTTTTAATTGTACGGAACCACTCTAACGTAGATGGCTTTGTTTCTACTATGGCATCTGTTAAATCCTTCATTGTAATGGTTCGCTCTATGCCAGTTGTCATAATTTCTTCTAAAACATTTTCTAAAGCTAGCTCCACTACATTCTCAATATCAGCACCAGAATAGAGTTCTGTTTCTTTCGCTAGCAAATCGTAATCTATTGTTGAAATCGGTTTTCCCGCCAACTTAATCTTAAAAATACTACTCCGTGCTTCTAAATCGGGCGGTGAAACAAAAATCATTTTGTCAAAGCGACCTGGTCTTTTAAATGCAGGATCAATATCCCACGGCATATTTGTCGCACCAATTAACAATAGTTTATCTGTATTCGTATCAATACCTTCGATTTCTGTTAACAATTGATCTATAACTGTTCTTAGTGTCGGATGCCCTGATGCTTTGCTCCGGTTAAACCCAAGCGCATCCATTTCATCTAGAAATAAAATACATGGCTTTTTAGAACGAGCATATCGGAAAATTTCCCGTACATTTTGTTCACTTACACCAACATATGGGTCAAGAATATCGGTAATGCTCATCGTCGCAAAATGCGCTCCACATTCTCCTGCAGTTGCTTTTGCAATATATGTTTTACCGCAGCCAGGAGGACCGTATAATAAAATACCGCCGCCTACTTTTTTCTTAAACCGTTCAAATAATCCCGGTGAAGTAAACGGTTTAATAATTTTCATTTGGATCGCTTTTTTCACATCATGCAAACCGCCGACATCTTTAAATGTAATCTGATCTTGTTCATGTTTTTGTTTGCTTCTCCCGCCTTGAAGCACGTTCATCGGAATCACATTTTCTTCCGCGTTTTCATTTACATAAGCTGTATGTAACTGTTTTTCTTTTTCCGGAGATGGCTCTACTACGTAATGCTCGTTTTTTTCAAAATGGCTAGCCTCTTCTGTTACATGTATTGCTTCTTTCGGATTTGTAAGCGCCTGTGATAAAGCTGCAAGTTCAGCAGCAACTTTATCCTTCCATTCTTGATCGCCATACTGAAGGGCTTTCGATAAAGCTTGCAGCGCATTCGCTATCTCGCCCTGTTCTTTAAACTCTACTCCTAACAAATACCAAATTAATCCATTCTCTTTATCTTGTTCTACCACTTGTTTTAACACATCTATTTTATTCATCATACGCTCTCCCGTCATGATCTTTTTATTTTTTTATATAACTTGTACATCGGTGTAGATAACCAACTCCATATACAAATGATAATATAAAATAAAAGTCCAGCTCTCAGTATAACGTCCGAATGTAACGTAGCTAATAAGAACATCGTTCCAAAACCTATTGCCCAAAAGATAAGCGGACCACCTATTTTATCGATGAGAACATTTGGAAAGAAAATTGGATGAATCAGCTCTTCTGCTTCTTCTAAAATTTCAAGTAAATCTTTATTATTTGGCGCCAACAAGAACGCTTGTCGGTAATATTTGTATGCTTCTCTATACCTTTTCCTTGATGCTGCATGGAGTCCTAACTTCACTAAAAAATTTACCTCGTTATCTGATACATAATAATTATCTTTTAAAGATTCCTCTATTTCTTGTTTCGTTCCTATTGCGAGTAATAAAATAAATTGATAATGGCGAACGGTAGGATGGTTCGGATTAACTTCTACTGCTTCTTGTATAAGTTGCTTAGCTTTTTCAATATGACCTGTTTTTAATAAAATAAATGCATATTTTGCCATCGCTTGCGCATCGGAAGGGTCTGAATACAGGACATTCAAAAAACTTTGCTCCGCTTTTTCAAGTTCATTCGTATTTGTATATATATGTCCAAGTGTATAGTACACTTCTTCTGGATTATAACCATGTTGCAAAGCTGATAAGCAAAGCTCTTTTGCTTCATCATATTGTTCTAAATCTGCATAGCAACATCCCAAAAAGTACAATCCTTCCGCATGCTGCGGATTATGAGAAAGCAATTTTTCCAATTTCTGCTGCGCTGTTTCAATATGACCAATCTCGTAATAATGCAACGCTTCTTGCCACAACATCGTTTCACTTTGTGAAGTTGACATGGAGCATCTCCCCTCCTGCTATCAATGCCGCTTGGGCAATGATACCAACTATTCCAATGATTAAACCTATCCGACGTAACGACTCTACATTTTCATTTACTAAATTATGAATTCGAAACCGTTCCCGCAGCGCATATACATACACACCTGTTACGACTACAGCAGCTATTCGAGAAGCAATCTTTAGCACATATATATCGCCAATTAGAGCCGCACAGATGAACATTGCTAATAAAGTCATTATTCCTATCATAAGAAGTATGTATATTTTCTTTTTGGACTCTTTTAACCAAATCGCATTGCAAGTTCCTAAAATCATAATCGGAATAATCCCAAAAATAAATCCAATAACAAAAAAGTTATAAATATTATACGTTTTTGTTTCTCTTGCTTGTTTTCCTTGTAATATAGGTTCCATCAAATGATATGACATATAATTCCTCCTTTTCCATATTCACATTATAAAGTATATTTTCATCCTATTTACAGTGAAAATAAAAAAGTCGACAACCTTTGTTGTCGACTTCTGATTACTCACTCTTTTTAAATTGCTCACACTTAAACTCAATATCATCTAACATTTCAAGAAGGCGATCTACATCTTCTAGTTCCACGTCTTCTGGTTCAATTGTATCAATAACCTCTATAAACATATTTAAACGTTCTTTCAAATATACTAATTGTGAATCCTTATCGTAAGTAGCATTTCCCATAGGTGCTCTCTCCTTTTTATTCGAGTTATCCTAATTTCCTATCTAGCATACTCATTTGTGTACTTGTTGAATCTTTATTTCATTATACAGCAAAAGCGATTATCGCGGTCATGAAATTTTAGTAAAATGGTTTATCCGGCCATTTAATGACAGTAAACTCCATCATCTTATGATGAAGAAAGAACAAAAAAGATAGACGAGGGATGAAAAAACTTCCCACTGCTGGAAGTTTCACTTTATTAAAAAGCAATCTTCTTCTATCATAGAGGATGGACAAATTGTTATTTCAATAGTCAAAGGAGTATTTCATAAATGGATACATCACAAAAAATGAAGCCGATTACTCCTTCTTATGATCCATGGGAAGCTTATATGGACCTTGAAGAGTATGGCAAATTATTATTAACAAACGTTGAATTTACAACGACAACATTATGCAATATGCGCTGCGAACATTGTGCTGTTGGTTATACATTACAGCCAAAAGATCCAAATCCACTTCCGCTTGATTTATTATTACAACGATTAGATGAAGTTCCACATCTACGTTCTTTAAGCATTACAGGCGGCGAACCGATGCTTTCCAAAAAATCTGTTGATAACTAT
Organism: Bacillus sp. 103mf; assembly: GCF_900116295.1. Taxonomy (GTDB): domain Bacteria; phylum Bacillota; class Bacilli; order Bacillales; family Bacillaceae_G; genus Bacillus_A; species Bacillus_A bruguierae. The sequence continues at coordinate 32,223 of NZ_FPAF01000014.1, read as the reverse complement.
GTAACACCGCTCTTAAAATATGCTCACGAACGAGGCGTTCGTACCCAAATTAACTCTAACCTAACTATAGATTTAGCCCGTTACGAACAAATTATTCCTTATCTCGATGTTTTACATATTTCTCATAACTGGGGAACGATTGATGATTTTGTTGAGGGCGGATTTGCGATGATGGAGCGCAAACCGTCATATGAACAACGTGCCAAATTATTTGAACGGATGATTTCAAATAGTAAAGCCTTATCAGAAGCAGGTGTTCTTGTTTCTGCTGAAACAATGCTCAATAAACGTACACTTCCGCATATTGAACATATTCACCGTCAAATCGTTGAAGAGATGGGCTGTAAACGTCATGAAGTACATCCAATGTATCCAAGTGATTTTGCTAGCAATCTTGAAATTTTAACGAAAGATGAAATTTTGAATGCCATTTCACACCTTCTTGATATTCGCGATGAAAATGTATGGATGCTATTTGGAACATTGCCATTCTATGCATGTAGCAACGACGAACGCGATTTAGAAATATTCAAAAAGCTGCATACAAGTAAAAATGTAACAGTACGTAATGACCCCGACGGTCGTTCTCGTTTAAATGTAAATATTTTTGACGGCAGTATTATCGTTACAGATTTCGGTGACGTTCCAATGCTTGGAAATGTTCAAACAAATACACTGCAAGAAGCTTATGAAAAATGGAGCTCCTCACAAACAGCAAAAGAATTAAGCTGTCATTGTCCAGCTGTAAAATGCCTTGGACCAAACATTCTTGTGAAAAATAGTTATTATCCAACAGAAAATTTCTTAACGAAACAAGCAAGCATCACGTTATAAGAAAAAACGTCAGCGTACTATCATGCTGACGTTTTTTGTATGAACCTTTACCTTGGATCAGGAGACGAAATAAACTTAAAGGAAAGATGATCTTGAATTGGTATGGATGCTCCAATTCCTTGTGATGTGATATTTTTAATCATCAATTTTCGCTGATTCCCTTTTAAGACAAGATATACTTCGCCAAATGTTACTTTTCCTTTTTCGTTAACTGCTGGCGTATACGCATATAAATATCCAAGTTGTTTCGAACTAATATTATATACTCGTTCATGCTGGGTTCCATAACCAATGATTGTTTTAAACGAAAGAGGTAAACGTACTTTTTCCATCGCTTTTAACAGCATCATCTTCTTCACATCTTCTGCATCCTTAATGTAAGAAGTAAGCCCACCTTCTACTAATTTTTGTGCTTCTTGTTTATAGCGAAGTGGATAAAATCCCTGTCCACCGCGATTATCATGAACATTCCGATTGACTTGCCTGTATTCCCAGTTCATTGTTGTTTCAATCGATTCATAATTTAAAGGCCATTGTCCTAAATAAATTTTCGCGCGATATCCAACTGCAAGTGGTGCATTTGAAATAGATGTTTCATTAAACATTCGAATTAAATCCGGATTTTCAATCTTTATCGGCGATGTCTCAAGCAACGTTTTTGCTAATTCACTCGGTTGTAAGCGCGGCAGGTCCTCTGTTGGATTTGGATACGTATTTTCTTTGGAAACGTTTAAAACAGATGGCGGAACTTTCACATTCAATTCTGTCTTCGCAAAACTACTACAAGGAAATAAAAAGATAAACGAGAACATAATGGTGATATAAATATTGCACACTCGTTTCATCCGTAAAGCTCCTTCCTAATGGGACTATACGGTTATATTCTTTTCCCTGCTCTCTATTGTTATCCAAACTTTTTATAATAAGTAGAAACCGATTCCCATAATGAGATAAGCGGCAAGTAATGTTAAACCTTCAAACCAGTTTGTATCGCCATCATTTGATATGGCAATTGTCAAAAATACAGCCGTAATCATTGCTACCAATTCTGGAATCGTGAATACAAGAGGCATATTTACCGCAAAGAACATAGAAATAATGACGAGTACAGGCGCAACAAACATGGCAATTTGTAATGTTGAACCAACTGCAATTTCAACAGCAATATTAACTTTATTTTTATAAGCCATAACTATAGCCGATGCATGCTCTGCTGCATTTCCGACAATCGCCACAATGATAATCCCGATAAATAATTCACTCCAGCCAAATGTCTTAGCAACTGTTTCAATTGTATGTACAAGTGCCTCTGATACATAGGCAACTGCTACTGTTGCAATCGCTAAAATAAGTAACGCTTTTCCTTTTGACCATTCCGGCTCTTCATCATGCTCTACTTCTTCTTCTTTATGCTGATATACGCCGCGGTGCGTAACAAGTTTGAAAAACAATGCCGCTAAATATAAAACAATCATAATAATAGCAATGCCGACGCTAAGTTGGAACGTTTTTTCTACGTTCATGTTCATTGAAAATATTTCTGGAATGACAAAAGCAACGACAACCGCAAAAATTAATAAAGACGAATTATGCCTCGCGTCATATACATTAAAGGTTTGACGTTTATACTTCAGACCACCTACAAAAAAGGAAAGTCCACCAACTAACAATAAATTCCCGAGAACAGAACCTGTTAGCGAAGCGAGTACTACTTCCGTTAACCCAGCTTGCAATGCAAAAATAGAAATAATAAGTTCAACTGCGTTACCAAATGTTGCGTTTAACAATCCGCCTATACGGGGGCCTGACACAACCGCCAAACTTTCCGTTGCTCTCCCCATAAAACCGGCCAGTGCAATAATTGTAACGCAATATACAGCAAACATAATTGTTTGTGGCCAATGCATTGTGTTACCAAGAACAGAAAGAGGCACACCGATTACCGCAACAATTAAAAAAATCTTATTGAACATCCTTTTCATCCTTCCATTTCTTTATCAATCAATCATTTTTTATTCTATCATTATTCTTCTTCTAATTTACCCAATTTTTATCATTATTACGTTTAAAAAAGAGCATTGAAGAAAAAAGTAAGAACGAGCAAAAAATATGAATGTTAAGTATGAGACACTCGAAAGGAGCATAAACAAATGCATCTAAAAGAAAAAATAGCAAATATTATCCAAAATCAACAAATTGGTGTCCTCGCAACCATTCGTGACAACAAACCGTATAGCTGCTTTATGATGTTTTTTCATGAAGATTTCGTATTGTACGCTGCAACAGATCGGCAATCAAAAAAAATAACAGATATCGAACAAAATGCAAATGTTCATGTTTTACTTGGTCGCGAGGGAAAACACTGGGAAGAAGAATATCTTGAAATAGAAGGCATTGCTTCTATTGAAGAAGACAGTACGTTAAAAAATAAATTTTGGACAAATAGTTTAAAACGTTGGTTGCTTGGTCCTGAAGATCCAAATTACGTGTTAATAAAAATCAATCCTGATACCATTTATTACATTGATAGTGCTGGTACAACACAACCAGAATTTTTACGTCTATAAAGTGAAACTTCCATCAGTGACGCTTTTCTCGCTGATGGAAAGCCCGCCCAATCGGGCTTTTACGGGCAGTTTTTCCCCGTGCTTCCCCACCCTTTACTGCCCACGAATAGCGGGATAACGAACAAAACAAGACTTCGTTAGATTTTAAATATAGTTTGAAGGATATGGTCAATAATAAGAAATAGAAAAAGCCTTGAGAAAGGAAATTCTCAAGGCCTTTTCTACTTTTTTAGTAACAAATACATAAAATAAGGAGCACCAATAAAAGCAACCATAATACCTGCAGGAATTCCACTTGGTTCTACAATATGCCGACCAATTGTATCTGCAAGTAATAATAGCCATCCACCGATCAGAATGGCTACAGGGACAAACATTTGATGTCTTGGCCCAACTAAAGATTTTGCAATGTGCGAGGCCATAAGCCCGATAAAGGCGATTCCCCCTGTAACTGAAACTGCAGCGGCAGCTAATGCAACGGCTGCTAGTAATAGGGAGCGGCGTTCTTTTTCAATTTCGATCCCAACGCCAATCGCTACAGGTTCGTTTAAGGCAAGAATGTTTAGACGGTTTACCTTATATAATGTGAACGGGATCAGTATAGCTAACCATGGAAGGATAGCTAATACAAAGACCCAATCATCTCCCCAAATATTTCCGGCAATCCATTTTGCGATAAAATCTACTTTGGTACGTTCAGCAGAGGAGATAATTACAATCATTGTTCCTGAGAGTGCGAATGAGAATCCAATCCCCGTTAATGTTAAATTTATCGGCTGAAGTCCCGTAGCTTTTTTATATGAAAAGACATAAATCAGGCAAACCGTAATAAAAGCCCCCATAAATCCAACAACTGGTAGTAAGTATACAAATGAACCTGCATCAATTGGAAAATACAAAAAGAAAATCGCAATCGCTACACCTGCTCCTGAATTAATACCGATAATTCCAGGTTCAGCTAAATCGTTTCGAGTAATCCCTTGTAATATAGCCCCTGATAAGGCAAGTGCCATGCCAGCTAATAGTGTAATTGTAATTCTAGGCAATCTAAGAGAGAATAAAACAAATTCTTCTTTAAATGTTCCTTGTCCAAATAATGTTGGAAGCAGCCTATCGTAGGAGAGTGAAGCAGCTCCTAATCCCATACTGACTGTGATTGTTGCGATAATAAGTATAAGTAAAGCCATTATAATGAGTCGTTGTTTTTTTAAAATTGATTGTTGAATCATGAAAATGTTCTTCCTCCTTTACGTACAATAAATAGGAAGAATGGTAGACCTACAATGGCAACAATGGCAACAAGTGGTGTTTCATATGGAGCATTCATTGTACGTCCGATTGTGTCAGCCAATAGCATAAAAGAAGCGCCAACAATGGCAGACATCGGGATAACAAAGCGATAGTCTGGCCCGACGATTGGTCGTACCATATGGGGCACCATTAAACCTACGAATGCCATGTTTCCAACAAGTGCAACAGAGGCACCTGCAAGCAAAATGATAACAATAAAAAGAACGGTTTTAATGACGATGATTTTTTGACCAAGTCCAATTGCAACTTCTTCGCTTAGACTTAGAATCGTCAATTTCTTTGAAAATAAAATGGCAATGAATATACTTACTGAAATAACTGGAATAATGATTTGTAACTGGCTCCATGTTGTTCCAATTACACCTCCTGCTGTCCACATAGATACGTCTTGCGAAATCTTGAAGTAAATCCCAATGCCTTCTGAAACCGCAACTAAGAATGCTGAAACTGCCGATCCAGCAAGGACGATTCGAAAGGGAGAAAGCCCTCCCTTTCGAATCAACCCAATGCCCAAAACCATAATTGCACCGATTGCTGCTCCAATAAAGCAGGCAATCATCATATAAAAATAATTTACAGAGGGTACAAAAGCAATGGTAATAGCAAGTGCAGCGTTAGCACCACCAGTTAGACCAAGTAGACCTGGATCAGCAAGTGGATTGCGGGTTAGTCCTTGCATAATTGCACCAGAAACAGCGAGACCAGCCCCAACAAAAATAGCTGCAACTTCACGTGGTAAGCGTAGTTCACGGATCAGGGAAGGCTTTTCTCCTTTAGCTGAAGAAGTAAGCGCTAACCATACATCCTTTACAGTTGTATCTGCCGCACCAAACAACATCGCGATTATAAAAATAAGGAAAAACGCAATGATTCCTAAAATAAATTTATACGTAAAGGAGGCTGAACGTAGCTTGTTTTTTGTCATTCGTTTCACATCTTTTCTTTTCATAGAATAAAGGAAGAGGAATTCTTAAAATAAGAATTCCTCATTGTTATATTATTGACCAAGAAAGCTTTTCTTGAAGAAGTCTAGTTGGAAATCTAATGTAAGTGGATCATTAAAGTAGAATTCCATCATGTTTACTTCGAATGCTCTATTATTTTTCACAGCTGGGATGTTTTTGTATGGTTCTGTTTCTTGGAATGAGTTATCAGTATCTTTATTTTTACTTACAATTAAGTAATCCCCAGCATACTCAGGTAGAACCTCAGTAGATAATGCATAATAACCTGGTTCTAATGCTTTTTCTTTTACTTTTTCAGGCATTTTTAATTTCATTTCTTGATAAAGAATTTCTGTTCCACGGCCCCAGTTCTCGCCGTATACATAAATTTGCTTGTTAAAGTTTTCAATAACAGAAACAGTTGCGTCTTCTCCAATTTTTGCTTTAATATCTTTCCCTGCTGCTTGTGCACGTTTCTTGAAATCGTCCACCCAAGTTTTTGCTTCTTTTTCTTTATTTAGTAATTTACCGATTTCTAAATGTTGAGTTAAGTAATCTACTTTTCCGTATGTGAATGTAACAGTTGGAGCAATTTTCTTTAACTTATCAACGTTTTTGATATTAGATAAACCAATAATTAAGTCTGGATTTAATTCAATAATTTTTTCGATATTTTCATCTGACACTTCAGCAACATCTTTTAATTTCTCTTGAAAACGTGGATTTTGTTTGGACCATGAATCTACCCCAACAAGATTTACACCTAAAGACATTACGTTACCTGCGAATGATGATAATACAACGACACGTTTGGGATTTGCAGGGACTTCAACTTTACCATTTTCAGATTGGTATGTAATTGTTTCTGATTTACTTCCCTTTGCACTTGAATCGTTTTTCTTATCTGTTGATCCTTTGCTACAAGCACTCATAACAAGTACAAATAGAACTGTAAGTGAAATGAATAATTTTTTCATTCTTCTTCTCCTTTTTATAAAATGAACGTAATATATAGCTTTCTAACAGGATGATATCTCACAATTCGTTCTACATTGGGCTTACAAATCTTGCTATCGAGATTTATTGCAATAAAAGTAATTGAATGATTTATAAGTCAATGAAACGTTATATTCCCTCCGATTTTGTTAATAGTTTACAAATTGAAAATGATTATCAATTTCAATCACTTAATAATATAATTTTATCTTTTTATATTGTCAATAGTAATTTGGATTGTAAATCTAATCGAAACAGGTTATATTTTATTGAGAATGATAATCAATATACATTAAAAACTGAGGAGTGAGCGCGAATGAATCAAGAGGAATTATTTGATGTAACTGTGATTGGGGGTGGACCTGCAGGGCTTTATTCAGCGTTTTATAGTGGATTAAGAGAAATGAAAACGAAGATTATTGAATTTCAGCCACAATTAGGTGGAAAGATACATGTCTATCCAGAAAAAATGATTTGGGATATTGGAGGATTGCCACCAGTTATGGGGGCTAAGTTAATTAATCAACTTGTAGAGCAAGGATTAACATTCCATCCAGAAGTAGTATTAAATGAAAAAGTAGAATCGATAACTCGCAATGAAGAGGGAATCTTTGTGTTAAAGACATCCTCTGGAGAAAGACATTTTTCAAAGACTGTTATTGTAGCAACAGGGAGCGGAATATTAAAGCCACAAAAATTAGCAATTGCAGGTGCTGAAAGATTCGAAGTATCGAATTTAAATTATACTGTAAAATCTTTAAAACATTTTCAGGATAAAACGGTCATTGTTTCAGGCGGAGGCAATTCTGCAATCGATTGGGCCAATGAACTGGAGCCGATCGCAAAAAAAGTGTATTTAACATATAGAAAAGATACTTTGTCTGGTCATGAAGCACAAGTGACACAACTTATGAATAGCTCTGCAACATGCTTCTTGCATACAACAATTACAAAGTTAATTGCAGGTGATAATCATAAAGCAATTGAGCGTGTGGAATTAACAAATCATGAAACAGGAGAAGTTTCATATTTACCAATTGATGAAGTCATTATTAATCATGGATACGAACGTGATATGACATTATTGAAGAATAGTGAACTAAATATTGAAATAATAGATGATTACTTTATTGCAGGTAATGCAAATAGTGAATCTTCCATAGAAGGGTTATATGCTGCGGGAGATATTTTAAAACACGAGGGTAAATTGCATTTAATCGCTGGTGCTTTTCAAGATGCTGGGAACGCCGTGAATAAAGCAAAACAATTTATTCAGCCGGATGCAAGTGAATATGGCATGGTTTCTTCCCATAATGATGTTTTTAAACAACGTAACCGGGAACTTATTAAGCAAATGATGAGATAAAATGCATTCGTGAAATAACGGATGCTTTTTTATATTTTCTTTGCGCACAAAAATAGATGGAACTGAGATTATGGTATGAGTTTGTTAGGTGTATTTGACTGAAAATAACGATGTTTAGGAAAGAAGAAATGTTTTCAATGTTTCTACAAGTGGAGTTAGGTTATATTGTAAAATACCTTCCTGAGGAAAGAAAAAATCAGCTTAACAATCATGCTGAAGTAAATGATGAGTTTTTATTAAGTAAGCAAGAAAACTATAAAAAAACTGGTATCTCTCGTATTACACCGTATCGTAAGAAACAACGCATTCTTACCTTACTTCTCTAATACATATATACTTAATATTTTGCGAGGTCCTGTTTTGTCGAAAAGTTCTTATCCAAAAAAAATTGAAAATGGTGGAACTTTCTAAAGATTCTGTTATATAATAGTACTAACTTAAATAAACTGTATTAAAACAGATTGGGAGGAGAAATAAAAATGATAAAGAGAGAAGAACGGAAAAATATGATTGAATTTATTGAAAAGAAAAAAGGAATTGAACGAGAAGAACTTATGTATATGACAGATGACGAAGTAGAACATATTTATAATGTGACGTACTTCTTATATGAAGAAATCACAGAGTAGCATATAAAAAAACCGCTATATACATTAGCGGTTTTTCTTATCTTTTTGTATTTTTACATATGTATAAACAATCAAAGCGATAATGATTGAAACAACACCAATCCAAAATCCGTATCGATGTAAATTGTACTCTACATCTCGCCACTTTTCTCCTAATTTCCACCCAAGTCCAATAAAAACGCTCACCCAAATGAACGCACCGCCATACGCATATAAACAAAACTTACCCCATTTTAAGCCCGACATTCCTGCAAAATAAGCAGTTAAATGTCTAACACCAGGTATAAAATAGCCAAACACTAATAAAAAAGGACCATACTTCTCAAATAAAATATGAGTCTTCTCGATTTGAGCTTCTTTAATCCCCACTTTAGAACCATATTTTTTCAATACAGGGAGTCCAAGTTTTAAACCAAGCATATAACTTAATGTAATCCCAATTATAGCCCCAGCCATGCCGCTCGTAAACGCCTCTGTTCCTGACATATATCCCCTTGAAATATTATATCCAACAAATGTAAGTAGAAATTCATCTGGTATTGGTAATCCAACGATTCCTCCAGCAAGCGCAATAATAATTCCATAATAACCGTAGTGTGCGATTAATTCACCAATATGTTGTTCCATTCGCACGACACATCCTATACGTTATCGTTATTCCACATTGTACCCTCTCCATCAATAAAGCAAACATGGTATACATATTCACTATACATTGTTTTTATGCCGAACTCTACATCCAATGTTACAACTTCATGTAGAATATTATAGTCTTATTATGTTATTAGGAAGAGTTAATGTTGTTTCAGAACTGAAAGGAAATTGAAAAAAAACTGAAACTTTATGCATGAAAATTCAATCCTACTCTAAAAATGAAAGGAAAATGAAATTTTTCAAAAGAAAATCTTTGCTAGAATAAAGAGCATCAATGCAAAAAAGTGTTGACATATAAAGGAATATACACTTTTTAAGATATAGTGGGGGAAAAACATGACACTAGAAAAACAATTAATAAAAAAAATATATTATGAAACATTTCTAATGGAAAATGACACACATCCGCCTCTCCAAGTACTGGGAGAAGCTTATTTAGCTGAACAAAAAAATGACTTTTCGGATGGATCTTATATTCGTTTTGCACAAGGTGAGTTTTATTATCACCATCAAGATTTTGAATCCGCTATTTTTAAATGGGAGAAAGTCAATAATGAATTAGAACCATGGGCACAGAAGAATATTGCAGATGCTTACTTCGAACTCAATCAATTATCAGCTGCCGAAACTGTGTATACGTCCATTACTACTGATAATAAAATACTTATGACCGAAATTTCATTGCAATTACTCTCTCTTTACATAGAACAAAACAAACTGGATTTAGCCTTCAAAGTTATTAAAGACGCTGTTTCTGTAAATCCTGATTATCCAAACGTTACAACCATTGCTCGTTCCTTTTATGAAGAACAGCAAGATTGGGATAGTGCGGTGGAACTTGCAATAAATGAAATGATTCGAACAGAGTCCTTCCAATGGTTTGAGATTTTAAAAGAATATATTGATAAAGGATTTACGAAAACCATTTCACCAGATTATTTCTATAAGGTACTAGTTACATTACACAATGTAGACCTAATCCAATTTACACAAATTGTTTCATCACTTTGGCACAGCTATAAGAATGAGCAAACTTATTTGCTTTGGCTTAAAACAATAAATGACTTTTTCTCACATATCGAAGTACATTCAACCGATGAATGGGACAACATTTCTTCTCTTTATGAAGAAACGTATTTTGAATTAATTCAAGGCCAGTATATGCTGAGACAATTACATGATATTGTTCCGAATATTTTAACGAATTGGTTAAAAATGGTCAATCCTTCTCGCTCTGTCTTTCCATCTGCAGCAGTATTGGCATGGGATGAGATTTTCCCTGCTAAAATAGATTCGGCAGACGTGCAACACGCAGAAAAACTATTGTTACATTCCACCAATTACACGGATGATTTAGACTATAGTTTACATCTTTTTGATTCTATTACACAGTGGGCACAAAAAAATGATTTAGAAATGGGACATCGATTTAGATGGTTGGTCTGTGAGCTTGCAGATTTAAGAACAAACCGTCTTTTAGTAACAGGAACTTCTGGAAACGGAAAATCTTCATTTATCAACTCTGTACTAGGAGAAAATATATTAGAAGATTCAAGCACAAATACAGTTATCTTTAAAGATGACGCTCATACAGAAATTAATGCAATAACAGATGCAACAATTTCAACGACTAATAATTTCTCAGATTTCCATAACATGATGTCTATGCACCGACAAACATATAGAGAAAAAACATGTATTGAATTTAAATTACCTTGCAAGTTTTTAAGTAAAAACAAACTAGCATTCGTTGTTACACCTGGCTTTAATAGAAACAACGATATTAGAAATGAAACATTCGGATATTTAAACTCAGTAGACAGTTTGTTATTCGTATTGAATGCAGATTCTCCTTTTACTGATAAAGAACGTGACATTTTATTAAACATTCAAGCGCATGCACCAGATTTACAAATTCATTTCTTATTAAATAAAATTGATAACATTTACAGCGAAGCTGAAGTAAAACGAGTTATACATGATACGCAAACAAGAATACACACATATTTCCCACATGCGAGGATTTTACCTTATTCATCGTTATATACAAACAGCCAACAGCTAAACGAGTTAACTGATTTTGTCAATTTTAACTTTGAGTATAAAAATCTTGAGCAAGAACGTACGAAAAAAATACTATTTTTCATTCGAAAAGCAATTCAATATCTTTTAGATAAACGAGTTGAGATGGAAAACAACTTAGTGGATTCTATTAGTTGGAATGAAGATATTTTAGTGAGACTAAATGGCTTTATTAATAATGTTACTGCTTTTGAAAAGGAAAAAATTCATTTTATTACAGATTCATATCGTACAATGAAACATAAAATTACGAACGATCTTACAGAGCATATTCCGAAGCTACTACAAAGCTGCTCTGATCTAATCAGTGAGGACAGCGATTTTAGACACATTGATATTGAATTAAATGCCGCGATGAATGAGAGAATTCGAAACTATTTAGAACAAACTGTATTACCTAACTTCGCTTCATCCATGCAGAATTGGATTGAAACTTCTAATAACGAGTTCCTTCAAAGTCAATCATACTTAGAAGAAATAAGTGAAGGACTTAACTCGTTATGTGGAGAAAATCGAATCCAGTTAGAATGCGACTTTAAAATACTTGATGATTGGCGCCGAGATACGGATAGAATGACGAATCGAATACAAATGGAAGAAGTAAATATCTTCCGCCGGTTTACGCCCGCGCAATTTTTACTAAAAAGTGCAGGAAAATTATTCGGAGCTCTTCCTAAAAATAAAACAATGCTGTATAACAAATACAAGCAGTATTTAGAAAATGAAGATTTTACTGATGTAACTACTTCTATTATAAACAAGTTTTTCTTACAGTTTGAGTTATTTGAAAATGCACTAGAGCGAGATATTACTATGTTCTTTAGAGATCCATTTAGTTCATTGAAACAAGCTGTAGAACACACGCATTTAGAAATACAAGAACAGCAAAACACACTGCATAAAATGAAATCAAATCCTGAAGTTTATCGTGATCCTGTAACACTCTTTGAACTAAGATTGCGTCAGTATGAAGTAGTCTTAAGTATAGATAAGAAGAATCCTGATGCAGAGTTAATGTTAGAAACAAACATGGAGTCGATTTTTTAATTGTAATAGATAAAACCACCAAAGCAGCCAATATCGGCTGCTTTGTTACTTCTTATATGTATGTAAAAAAATTAATCCTGTTGTATATCCCAAATCACATCATCAACCTTTGCTTCAATACGGATTCGCTGGATAAATTGCTTACGTTCGTTTTCATTACGAGCTAGTTTCTGTACATACCGCCGCTTACTCAACAAGTGTAGATAACGTTTGTCTGTATGAATGACATCTCGGCATTTTACATTTTCATATATAACCTTAAACCAATCATGTCCCTTTAACTTTTCCACATGACGAGCAAATCTTCTTTGTTTTCGCTTTTCTCTTCCTTCTATAGTTTCTAACGCTAACTCTACAAGTTCTTCTGCTAGAGCTTCTCCTATAACTCTTACAACTCCGATTGTTCCTCGAACGATAACTTTAGTAGCATCTACCGCTACTTCCCCGATTGCAACTGCTCCCCGTGCGATTCCAGCTAAAACATGACCGACAATCTCTTCCATAGCTGTCCTCCTTCTAATCTATAATCCGTACCCGGTTAAAAGGGTAGTATATAGAAACTAAACTTCCTAATACATCATCTTTATCAATGAATCCTAAACCATTGCGGCTATCACGACTAACTAATCGATTATCTCCCATTACAAAGATTTTGTTGTTCGGAATTTTCATCGGACCAAAATCCTCCGTTAAATTCATCATAAGTTGCTTTGCATGCTTCTTATTTTTTTCTAAATAAGGTTCCTTTTGCAATTGACTGTTGATATACAACTGATCGTTTTTCATTTCAATCGTATCCCCAGGTAAACCGATAATACGCTTCACATAATAATTATCCGTCTTCACTACAATTACATCACCATAATCATAACTATCAATTTGCTTTGCTAACTTATTTACAATGACTTTATCTCCTTCATGAAGTGTAGGCTGCATAGAAGCTCCTTGTACAGTCGTTGGAAAAAATACAAATACTTTCATGAAAAAAGCAATAACACATGCAATCGCAAATACTTCAATGAATTCCCGCAAACGACTTTTTTTCTTCATACGCCTCTCCCTTATTCCTCTATTACCTATATAACAAAATGTTCTTGTAAATAAATTCTATATTATCAGTAAATTACCTGGACAATTCACCTGAAAAATCTAACATTTTCCATATTAATTTATTTTAATTTTTTGGCATATAAGTTGTTGCTATGCAGAATACAACATGATCGCTACTTGCTTTCTCCCTTTGTTTTAAACATCGCATGTGGCAGGAAAAGGCCCTGACCGCTTCTATGCATGGCCAGATGCTCTCGTCCCCCCCTAAAAAGAAAGGGGGGGTTATGTCGTTTTTTTAACTTATATATAGAAATCACCGCTATGCATATTTATGTCTTTTCATCTGCATTTATTTTTTAACAACAAAAAAGAACCGCTCTCAAGCAGTTCTTCTTTCACATTCTATATACCAACATAAATGATACACATTTGTGCTCCCACATATGTTGCCCAAACTAAAAGAGGATTATATTTTACATTCCGTCCACCAATATCAGTAATTCCAATAATAAAGTCAGAAATGACAAATAGAAAACCACCAAGCGCTGGAATCCACCATATATCTTGATTCAAATAAGCAAGCGCAAATGCAAAACACGCCATTCCACCAACCCAAAGTCCGTATACAAGTGCACCTATTGTAAATAATCGATCCTGCTTATGATTTCGAATAAAAAAGAACCAACCAATAATTAAAAACAAGCCGTATCCCGCTAAACCAATATACAAGCCATTCCACGAAATACCCGTTTCTAAAAAGGCCGTAACATATAAGCAATGCGCAATAGCAAATGTCACCATTCCACCAATGAGACGCTGTCCAAATGGAATTAAGCCGGCCATAAACAAGTCACCAATTGTTGATAAAATCATACCAATTGCAACCCACTGACGATAAGGTGTTGCCGGGTCCTGTATCCACATCCATATCGCAGCTCCAGTTAATGAGAAAGTGAGGAGTAAACGAATGAATAAGGGTAACGGTTCATTTTCCTTTGTTTGTTCTGATTGTCTTATTGCATAAATGGTCCCGAACAAAAATAAAACTACTTGTCCTATTAACAGTACGTACATTTCATTCATATCTTTCTCCTTGATGAATTAATATTTCTGTTATTCGATATAAAATCATCATTTTCCTTTCTTTTATCTATAATTTTTATAAAAAATTGTTCCAAACTTTATCACGCTATTCACGGACACTGATAGAAATTTCGCTTTTCATATGAAAAAGAGGCTCTCCATGAACCTCTTCACATTGCGCTACTTTTTGCATGCGATGCGTTTCTTTCACTACGTGTACGATTCACGATAATAATTCCGGTCGCTACACATGCCAATCCAAACAATACGAAAGAATGAATTGCTTCGCCTAAAATCAAGCTTGATAAGATGACGCCAAATACAGGAATGAAAAACATGTACATCGATACTTTTCCGACTTTGTTATATTTCATCACTGTATTCCAAATACAAAATCCCGCTGCTGATAAGAATGATAAGTATAGCAGCATAAGTAACGTTTGCATATGGAATGTAAATGGCATCAATCCAACTTGTAAAATTCCGATAAACAATAAGCCTAAAGAACCGATAATCATCTGATATGCGGTCATATAGCCTACATCCATCGTTTTACTTCCTTCTTTCGCCAAAATGTTACCGTATGAGTACAACATTGCCGCACTTAATAATAACAGTTCACCAATGCCAAAGTGAAAATCCATGTTTCCTTTTGGAATGTTTACAAGAATGACGCCACAAAAACCAATTGATACACCAACGATTTTTCTCATATTTAAAGAATCATCTTTATATAGAAAATGCGCTAACACAATTTGAAAAAATGACGATGTTCCAGAAATAACTGCTCCTTCAATCCCAGTACTATAGCTCAAGCCGATATAAAAACAAACATATTGTAAAAACGTTTGAAACAAACCAATTTGAACAAGTTGCTTCGTTGTTCCTTTTTGAAAAGATACATTTCTCCCTAACGCTTTAAAGAAGAATAACAGCATCATTCCTGCTAAGAAAAAACGGTAACCTGCAAATAAAATTTGCTCGCCTACTTCATGAGGCTGAATGTCTAACTGGACATAACTTAATTTAATAAATGGAAACGCACTGCCCCATAGAAAAGTTGCACTTAATGCTGCAACAAATACACCGAGCGGATGTGTAAAAAATCTTTCTGCCTTCACTAGATGTCTTCCTTTCCGTGCTTTTTATGAACAATATTCATATATAACAAAGCGAAGTCAAAAAAACAAGTATTTTCACTTCTACTTATAAACTTACCTTCTTCACTTCTCCCCCAATCTTGAGGTGGGTACTTACTCCCCACAAATAGCGGAATAAGTAAAAAACTTTCCGTATAAGGAAACATATGTTACAATTTAGAATAGTAATAATAAAGTAAATAACTACACAGAGTGTGTTTTCTAGGAAATGCTGCTATCCGAATGGATGGCAGCTTTCGTCGTTTTATAAGGCTTTCGATGATGATTCTTTTTCTCAATGAAAGGAGTGAAACGAGATGAATTCACAAGGAAAAATATTTTTAAAACAAAAGAACGTTTCAACTTAACAAAATGCTGCTATCTAGATGGATGGCAGCTTTCGCCAATTTATAAGGCTGTCGATGATGATTCTTTTTCTCAATAGAAAGGAGCAAAAAATCTATGAATTCTGAAGTAAAAACATTATCAAGGCAACAAGGAACTAAGGCTTCTTCACCTTGGCTTGCAACATTTCAAAAACATTATGAACTCATTTTTGCAATTACATCCGGAGTTTTTATTTTGATAGGTTGGTTACTAACAAAGAATGGCATTACAACAACTGCAACCATATTTTACGTATTAGCTTATATAATTGGGGGTTATGCAAAAGCAAAAGAAGGTATTGAAGACACAATTGCCGAAAAAGAGCTGAACGTTGAAATGCTCATGCTTTTTGCAGCTATCGGTTCAGCAATTATCGGCTACTGGACAGAAGGGGCAATATTAATTTTTATCTTTGCTTTAAGCGGAGCTATGGAAGCTTACACGATGAGCAAAAGTCAAAAGGAAATTTCAGCACTGCTCGACTTACAACCTGAGGAAGCATTGCGCATTTCTCGAGGAGGAGAAGAGCGTGTTTCAATCGAACAGCTGCAAATCGGTGACATCATTTTAATTAAACCAGGTGAACGCATTCCTGCTGACGGTATTATTCACACCGGTGAAACAAATATTGACGAAGCGGCCATTTCAGGTGAACCAATTCCAAGTGAAAAAAAATCTGGTGACGAGGTATTCGCAGGAACTGTTAACTTACGCGGTGCCATCGAAGTAAAAATTACAAAACATAGTGATCAAACATTGTTCCAAAAAATTATTCGTCTCGTACAAAACGCACAAAGCGAAAAATCTCCTTCACAGCTTTTCATTGAAAAGTTTGAAGGAACCTATGTCAAAGGTGTACTTCTTGTTGTATCACTCATGATGTTCGTTCCTCATTATGCTCTTGGTTGGAGCTGGAATGAAACATTTTACCGTGCGATGATTCTACTCGTTGTCGCTTCGCCTTGTGCACTTGTTGCAGCTATTACACCTGCTACGTTATCAGCAATTTCAAACGGTGCACGGCATGGCATCTTATTTAAAGGCGGTGTTCATTTAGAAAGATTGGCTTCATTAAAAGCGATTGCCTTTGATAAAACGGGTACATTAACACAAGGAAAACCAACAGTAACAGATGTATATACTCGTGATGGAATATCCGAAAAAGAATTACTACACATTACAGCATCCATTGAAAGTCATTCTACACACCCTCTAGCTGAATCAATTGTGAAATATGCAAAATGGGCACATGACATTACATTAACAAAACCAGAAAACGTAGAAGATGTAACTGGATTCGGATTAAAAGGAACGTTGCAAAATAAAGCGTACCAAATTGGAAAAGCTGATTTTATTGGAGAAGAAACCGGGTCATTCTATAACGGTATTTGGGCGCAATTAGAACAAGAAGGAAAAACGGTTGTATATGTAAGCGATGAAAAAGGTATTCTTGGTCTTATTGCTTTAAAAGATACATTGCGCCAAGAAACAATTGCTGCAATTCATGAGCTTCAAACTCTTGGCGTCAAAGCAATTATGATTACAGGTGATAATGAACAAACAGCAAAAGCAATCGCTGCTGAAAGTAATATTAAAGAGTATTACGCATCTTGCTTACCAGAAACAAAGGTAGAAACAATAAAACAATTGAAAGAGAAATACGGTACAGTAGCAATGG
The DNA here is from genome assembly GCF_900116295.1 of Bacillus sp. 103mf. GTDB lineage: Bacteria > Bacillota > Bacilli > Bacillales > Bacillaceae_G > Bacillus_A > Bacillus_A bruguierae. Next base: position 14,456 of record NZ_FPAF01000014.1, on the reverse strand, counting down.
TTGGTGACGGAATTAATGATGCTCCTGCATTAGCAACAGCAAGTATTGGAGTTGCTATGGGAGAAGGAACTGATGTTGCTTTAGAAACGGCTGACGTTGTCTTAATGAAAAATGAACTTTCCCGCTTAGCACAAGCAATTCGCTTATCAAAACGAATGAATCGCATTGTAAAGCAAAATGTTATCTTTTCATTGACTGTCATCATGCTGCTTATTTGTTCAAACTTCCTACAATTTTTAGCACTTCCATTAGGTGTCATCGGTCATGAAGGAAGTACTATTCTCGTTATTTTAAATGGATTACGATTATTAAAAGCAAATAATTAAAAGGGTTCCGATATGGAACCCCTTTTTTTAATGATAACTATTATGTCCGTTTGCACTGCTGCTCGTTTTATGTTTTGGCTGCGAGCTGCTGCGTTGTTTACGTTGATTTTTATCATTTTTGCTATTGCCAGTTTTATTTTGACCCATGAATAATCCCCCCTATTCCCTCTTAGTATGGAACAGAAGATTATTTTTGATTACGGGAATTATTGTCACCCGTTCGATAACAATTTAAAATCGCATTAACTTCTCCACCAAGTAAAATCACCCATGCGGTTAAATAAAACCATAATATTAAAATAATAATACCGCCGAGACTACCGTATGTATTAGAATAATTTCCAAAGTTATCGACATAGTATGCAAATGAATACGATACCACAATCCAGCCAATTGTAGCAAATAATGCCCCGGTCACCACTTCTCTTCTCTTTACATGACGATTTGGAGCGAATTTATACAAAAAACAAAACAAACCAAATAATACGAGAAAACTTAGCAGTAATCGAATAATACTCCAAACAAATGAAAATTCCTCCGATAAACCTAAAACTTTAAAAATCGCTGCTCCAATTAATTGACCGAATACAGGTAGAATTAAAGCAAAGACAATCATAAAAATCATTGCCAATGTTAATACAATTGATAATGCCCTTGTTGTAATAAATGAACGTGTTTCATTAATATCGTAGGCACGGTTGAATGCCTTCATCACCGCATTGACACCATTGGATGCAAACCATAACATGGCAAGTAAACCAAATGATAATAATCCACCATTTTGCTTATTTACTATTGTATGTACATTTACTTCAATCAAACTCATTGCATCTTCAGGAACATAATCTTTTAAAAAGGCTAATACATCTTCCGTCTGAATCGGAATATATCCCAGAAGTGTTATTAAAAAAACGAGCGCTGGAAAAAGGGAAAGCAAGAAAAAATAAGCGAGCTGTGCTGCTAAGCCCGCCACATCATCTCGCAATGTTCGATCATATAAATCTTTTCCAAATGTGAAAACATGATGAGTTCTTGCTTTTTGTAAAAATGTTTTCATCTTTTTTAAACGCTTTTCTTTTCTTCTTTATTTTGTTTTAACTCGATAAACGCTTCTGATTTCTTCTCTTCTGCAATAAATTCCTTCATACCGCCATCTTCTGCGGCAATCAGCTCTTCTTCTGATTTTAACTCTTCAGTTGGCACGATTCCTTGAATTTCAATTGTTTCTGGTTGTTCTTTTACATTGTTCTTCCTCTTACTAAAAATATCTTTCGTTTCTTTTAAAGTTTCAACAACAGCGGGCGTTAACTTTTTAATTTCTGCTACTTTTGCTTTTACAACATTAAAGTCAGCAAGTTCACGACCTTTATCTGTAACTGTTTGCACTTTTTCTTTTAGCTTTGCATTTTCACCAATTTCAATCATTTTTGTTTTCGCTTTTCCTGCTGTATACTTCACCTTTTCACGATTTTCCTTCTTTAACATAGAAACTGCCACACCTGCTGCTACACCGATTGCAATATTTCGTACAAGATTTCCCTTCTTCGCCATATTCCTTCACCCTTTCATCTATTTTGTTAGAAAGTTATCTCACTCTAACGAACAATAAAATCTCAAAGGAAAACACTTGAGATCACTCTCCATAAGAGCTTAATTGGTGTAACTAATCATCACTAAAGGCCACCGATGAAAGTTTCACATTATACTTTCTGAACTAACATCCTTATATTCCCTGCTCATGTCGAATGAACGCTAACAATTTTGCACATCCTTCTGTTACAAGGTCATATACTTCTTGAAAGTTCCCTGTAAAGTATGGATCCGGAACATCTGTCCAGCCACCGTCTGGAACAAAATCGGATAGTCTGCCAATATAACCGCCTGCTTTACCTAAAGCCTTTAAATCGTCTAAATTTTTATTGTCCATTGCAATAATATAATCAAACTTTGTTAAGTCTTCTTTTTCTACTTGACGAGCTTTAATTCCTTCAAAGGACACTGCATTTTCCATTAAAATTTTTTGTGTGCCATGATGAGGCGGATGGCCAATATGCCAATCCCCAGTTCCAGCCGAATCAACAGTAATTACTGTTTCTAATTTTTCTTTTTTGACAAGCTCACGAAAAATTGCTTCTGCCATCGGAGAACGACAAATGTTTCCTAGACAAACAAATAAAACTCGAACCATATTTGTTTCTTCCCTTCACGATGCATTTGTTATATTTAGTATAAACAATCAACAATTACTTATAAAGAAAATAAGTACCAATTTAACAAAAGTCCAACAGAAGTCCCCTTCTTCAAACAACTCGTAGAAGTGTTTAGGAGGGGGCATTCACTATGATTGCAAACTTCCATTAACGAAAATGATAAAAAAATGTTAAGATAAGTCTATGCTATTTTAAAGGGGGACACTTCCGTGGATTTATCCGTAAAAACGCAAGAGAACGTTGAATATATGGTAGAAGCAATTAAAGAAAAATTACGTATGGTAAACGCTGGTGCAATGAGAGCTTCAAACTTCAATGAAGACATGTATGAAGACTTACGTGACATTTATGAACACGTTATGAAACGCGACACATTCAGCATTAGCGAAATGCAAGCTATTACAGAAGAATTAGGCACACTAATCAAGAAATAACAAAAAGCGGCTACCAAAAACTCGGTAATCACCAATCTTTTGGTAGCCGCCTCTTTTTATATCCAAATTAAAATAATTTGTAACTACTCAGTTACTTTATGAAAAAAAGGCAGAAAAGCATTTTTTTAAATGGGCGAGAGGGACTGGCGATGCATAGGAGCGGTCAGTGCCTTTTCCTGCCACGTGCAAAGTTTGAAAACAAAAGTAGACAATAGGTGCAGGCCCCTGCCCTTGTTTGCATGACAGCAGTCTATATACAAAAAAATGAATTTATAAGTAATAGAGAGACACATCTTCACTAGAATCATACCCTTTTCTAAATTTCTAAAAGGTATAGCTGAGTAGTTACAATAACTTTTATCATTCGATAAAACATATCCCTATCCCACGAGCATTTCCTTTCATTTCCAACAATTTTATGACAACTTCCCACTTTCATTCGCACACGTTCTAAATACTGTACAATAATAGTAATCCCCTCATCAAAGACTTCACATCAAATCCAAAATTTCCACACTACAATTGCTAACTGTTTTTCTACTGGAGGTGCTTTTATATGAGCAATTGGTACAGTAAGACAAAAACTCAGACATTGCGTGAACTAGAAACAAATGAACAACAAGGTTTAAGCGAAGAAATAGCGAAAGCCCGATTAAAAAAATATGGAAAAAATGAACTCGTAATGAAGAAAAAAAGAACTTTGGGTCAACGTATTTTTTCCCAAATAAATGATATTCTCGTCTATGTCCTTTTAATTGCCGCTCTTATTTCTGCCTTTGTAGGCGAATGGGCTGATGCTAGCATTATTGCTGTTGTTGTCGTTTTAAATGCTGTAATTGGTATCATTCAAGAATCAAAAGCAGAGCAGGCTCTAGAAGCTTTAAAAAAGATGGCGACTCCAAAAGCAATTGTAAAACGAGATAATGAATTAAAAGAAATTCCATCAGAAAATGTCGTTCCGGGAGATATTGTTCTACTTGATGCAGGTCGCTATATTCCATGCGACTTACGGCTCATCGAAGCAGCAAATTTAAAAATTGAAGAGTCTGCTTTAACGGGCGAATCCGTTCCTGTGGATAAAGATGCAGCGTATAATCCTTCCAAGAAAAATTGCAAAAAGGTACCACTAGGTGATCAAAAGAATATGGCTTTTATGTCAACGCTTGTTACCTATGGTCGCGGTGTCGGAGTAGCTACCCAAACAGGAATGCATTCACAAATAGGAAAAATCGCCACTCTCTTGCATCAAGCTGATGATGATACAACACCTCTTCAAAAAAGCCTAGCGCAAGTTGGAAAATATTTAGGCTTTGTCTCTGTAGCAATATGTATCATCATGTTCTTTATTGGTTTTTTCCAAGGCCGTGATACGTTAGAAATGTTTATGACCGCGATTAGTTTAGCAGTTGCCGCGATTCCAGAAGGCTTGCCAGCTATCGTCTCTATTGTTCTCGCAATCGGTGTACAGCGGATGATTAAACAAAATGTCATCATCCGTAAACTCCCAGCTGTCGAGGCACTTGGCTCTGTTACGATTATTTGTTCAGATAAGACAGGTACATTAACGCAAAATAAAATGACAGTTACCAACTTTTATAGTGACTGTACATATGATGCATTAGAAAATTTAAACGTAAATAATGATGTTCAGCGCCTATTATTAGAAAACATGGTTTTATGTAACGATGCATCTTATAATTCTGAATCACAAACTGGAGATCCAACAGAAATTGCACTTCTTGTTGCGGGAGCTGCCTTTGATCTTCAAAAAGATGTTTTAGAGAAGAAGCATAAACGCCTAAGTGAATTTCCTTTTGACTCCAATCGCAAAATGATGTCAACGCTGCATGAATACGAAGACAACTACTTTAGCATGACAAAAGGGGCAATCGATAAACTCTTACCTAGATGCAAACATATTTTTAAAAATGGCACTGTTCAGCCATTAACCCAAAATGATAAAAATGAAATAGTAGCAGCGGCACAAGCGATGTCAAAAAAAGCGTTACGAGTACTTTCATTCGCTTTCAAGCAATACAATACCGAGCATATTAACATGTATGAAGCAGAAGAAAATCTTATCTTCATTGGTCTTGTAGGAATGATTGATCCACCTCGCATAGAAGTGAAGGCAGCTATTAAAGAATGCAAGAAAGCTGGTATTCGCACAGTTATGATTACAGGAGATCATAAAGATACAGCCTTTGCCATTGCAAAAGAGCTTGGAATTGCTGAAAAAGAATCCGAAGTAATAATTGGAACACAATTAGACAATCTTTCAGATACACAGCTCACAAACGAAATTAATCATTTAAACGTCTTTGCTCGCGTTTCTCCTGAACATAAAGTAAAAATTGTAAAAGCGTTACGTGCAAAAGAAAATATCGTCTCTATGACTGGGGATGGGGTAAATGATGCCCCGTCTTTAAAACAAGCAGATGTTGGCGTAGCAATGGGGATTACCGGAACAGATGTGGCGAAAGGTGCAGCAGATATGGTGTTAACCGACGATAATTTCTCTTCTATTGTCAAAGCAGTCGAAGAAGGAAGAAACATTTACCATAACATTAAAAAGTCTATTCTTTTCTTGCTTTCTTGTAACTTCGGAGAAATCATTGCACTCTTTTTAGCTATTTTACTCGGCTGGGCTACACCCCTTCGTCCTATTCATATTTTGTGGGTGAATTTAATTACAGATACACTTCCAGCATTATCACTCGGGGTTGATCCAGAAGATCCGGACGTTATGAAGGAAAAGCCGCGCCGTGTAAAAGAAAGCTTATTTAGCGGCAGTGTACCATTTCTCATTCTAAACGGGATTATCATTGGGCTCATCACGTTAATCGCCTTTATTGTTGGGGCAAAATTATATACAGGGGATACGGATCTTTTTCCTCTCTTTCCGGATCAAATTGGAGAAGATGCTTTATTACATGCGCAAACAATGGCTTTTGTCACACTAAGTTTTTCACAGCTCGTTCACTCTTTTAATTTGCGATCACGTACAAAATCAATCTTCTCTATCGGGATATTTACAAATAAATACTTAGTTTTCTCTCTTCTGATCGGCGTATGTATACAAGTATGTATTATCTCGATTCAACCTCTTTCCAGCATATTTGGTGTACATGCTTTAACAATAAACGATTGGGGCTTTGTTTTATTATTAAGTATCGTCCCGCTGCTAATAAATGAAGTAATAAAAATATTGAAAAGGCAGTGAGGAATTCCTCACTGCCTTTTCTATCCTTATCCTTGCATTTCCTTCTTAATTCTATCCGTTAATTCTGCCATACGCTTACGGCTTTCTTCACGCTCACGTTTATTTTGTTCTTCAATTTGTTGTGTTTCTTGAACACCTTTCGAAATAATATTCCAAGTCTCTTCAAGTGTTTCCATCTTAATACTTGAAGAACCCGCTAATTTCGCTACTTCTACACTTTGCGTTGCGATATTTTGTGCATTTCTCTTCAACAGTTCATTTGTGCGGCGGTCAAGTTCTGCCATTGAATCTGCAACAAGCTTTTGACGTTTTGCATTTACAGCTTGAATGATGCCATTTTTAAAAATAGGAATTGTCGTAATAAACGCTGTATTAATTTTCCCGATTAACTTGTTATTACCACGTTGAATCATGCGAATTTGCGGTGCTGTTAATAGCGCAACCATACGCGCTTTTTCTAAATCATCAATGCGCTGCTCTAAAATCTCTACAGAGTTCTTTAATGATTCCAGCTCGATTCCTGCAAGTTGATCATTGTTACGAACGCGCTCTTCATACATTGGAACTAATTCTGTTTGCAGACGCTCAAGTAACATTTCACCCGCAACAACATATTTCTCTAAATCTAAATAGTATTTTAAGTTTTGCTCATACAAGCCATCTAACGTACCAATTGAGCGCTTCATTTCATCTTGATATTTCGTGATTTCCACGTATACTTTATCCATTTCGCGTCCCATCGTTTGATACTTATTGAAGATTTGTTCAATCATTTGATTTCCTTTTTTAAATAAACGAGAGAAAAAACCGCTTTTTTCTTCAACGAAATCTTTACTATCAAACTTGTCCATAATTTTCCCAAGCTGTTTTAATAGCTCACCCGAATCTTCTACCTTAGATAATGTCATCGTATGCAAAATTTGATCTGCAAACCTTGAAATTTCTACAGATGGCTCTTTTCCTAGCTCAATTAGTTCCAATTGATCTTTTATATCTACACCATTATAAATGCGCTGCACTTCAGGATCTTGTCTTAATTGCAGGCGAAGATTTTGTGATGTTTGTTCATTCAATTCTGTTGTTGGCTCTAATACAATCGGATTCATATATGTATCTTCCTTTCTTTATAAAAATGGCCGGAATAGCCCTTTTAAAGTATTTGATAAATTTTTATAAGACGCAACGCCGTGAAACTCCACATCAAAGCTTACTTCTTCTAACCAATGGGAATCAAATGCGCCTGCTTCAATGTACTGCTCGATATCATTACGTCCTGTCGGATTAAAATGGAAAACATCAATACCAATTTGATTTAAAAAGAGCATTAATACCGCATCAGAACGCGTAAGTTCTCCACTTTTCTCATTGTTAAATATGACTATTTTCGGCACTTCTTGCGAATAATCAAATTTCTCAAGCTGCTCAAGTATGTTCGGTGGAATTTGTGAAAGCTGCGCAAACACATATAAAGCAATGTCTTGCTCTGTTTCATTCCCTATTTTTTTGCAAAGCCCGCTTTCACATGTATGAATCATTGCCTCTGCAATGCCATATTGCAAGCCTTCTGGTAAGCGCTTATGCGGCCACCAATGGCTTTGAATGATGTTCTGGGCATCAAGTTTTCCTGAACGGTTTAAAGCATCACGATAATGAAATTGAAAATTCGCTTTCTGTTCCTTTGTAAATGGAAATTGATTGATTAATAGACTATTTTCATATGATGTTAACGTTTTTAATCTTTGAAAATATTCTTTCTCATTTTTAGAGACACCGGACACTTTTGCAAATAACGACGGAATATAAATATGTTGATTTTCTACAAAGAATGTTGGTCTTATAAATGCTTTTTCTTTCGTAATGATAAACAGTTCATCATAGGTTGTCTTTAACGTCCGGGCAACTGGCGTATACGCCCTAAATTGCCACGGTTTATACAAGAGCGAATTATCATGATGAAGCACCTGCTCAATCTCTTTTGAGGCTTGATAAGCAACCGTTGCAACGCGCTCTCTCTTTTTATCTGGAAATGATTCTAATGCAATTCGGCCTGGATGCGAAATCACAAATGTTCGATTTTCTTCATCGATTGTTTCAAAACCATCTTTTCCTTCTGGATGATAATACAATACGTCACATCCGAGCATAATAAGGAAGTATAAAAAGTAAATTCGACTTTCCGATGCATCACCGTACCAGATAATTTGCGGCATTTGTACTTTATAATCCTTTTGTGAAAACCATTTTGAAACGTAATTTTCACTTAACTTAATCATATCAATTAAAAAACGGCGAAAACCTTCTGTTTTTAATGATTGATTATGTTGTTTTTCGTACAGCTTTAAAATTGAAATGAAAGTTGTATGTATGTAGTGTTGTATATCGGGATGATCTACTTCGGGCAATAAACGCTTTCCCGATAAATGAGCAACGAGACGATTTACAGTTAAACCGTTTGCTGCCTGTTGGTGCAGTGAAAAAACTTCTTGAATATCACGAAGCTTCTCTGAAGGAATGACTTTATTTAAATTTTGTTCATGAAGTACAGTGATCTTCTCATTTTGACTATACTCAAATAATTGATTATAGTACTCATCCGTATCATTTGGCACTCCAAGAATGCGACATCCTATGTAGCTAAAATGCAAATCATTCTCTGTCACTTCATAATGCGGCCGCTTTGCTAAACCGACTTCAAACTGTTTTAATGCTTCTTCCCCGCCGAGTAGCTGTGGGTGAAATGTAAAACGTGAAAACATACTTGTTCACCTCCAAACGAAACGTTTATAAAAAATGGGCGCCCGTATGACGAGCAAACCCATTTAGTCTATTAATCTTCTTTCTTAGTAGCTGCCACCTCTTCACGAGTTTGGCGAGATGTTTTCATATAATGTAAAATAAATGTCGCACCAAATGCAATAACTAAAATTATAAAGAATAACCAATGCGGCATTTCAATATGAAATACAGAAAGTAACATTTTCCCAGCAATAATTGCAATTAATATATATGCTGTCGTTTCTAGTTCTGGAATACGCTCTAGTAATCGTAAAAATACGCCGGCAATACCACGCATCATTAAAATTCCAAGCATTCCGCCAAGAAGTAAAATCCATACTTCATTTGAAACACCAAATGCCGCAAGAACGCTATCCACAGAGAACGCAATGTCCATTAACTCAACCATTACTACTGTTCCCCAGAACATGCCAAACATTCTAAATAGAATGCTGTCTTGCTTCATACCGTGACCTTCTTCATCTTCTTCATTTCCTTTAGATTTATCAATGAAGTGTTTCACAGAAAGCCATGCAAGATAAAGAGCACCAAGTACTTTTACCCACGCTAATTTAATTAAGTACATACCAATTCCGATGGCAATAAAACGAAATGCATACGCACCAATAAGTCCATAAAATAAAGCTTTTTTACGCTTTTCTTCTGGAAGATGTTTTACCATAACGGCTAGTACAAGCGCGTTATCAGCAGATAGCAAGCCTTCCAAAATAACAAGCGTACCAATTAATCCCCAAGATACTGGATCTTGTAATACTTTTACCCACATATCTAAATCAAAGAATTGGGCATACGTATCAAGAATTCCGTGTAAAATCTCCATACAGTTCTTGACTCCTATTCTGTTTTTAAATTTCTAAAAAGAGGAAAAGAAGGAAACGAAAGTCGCTTCCTTCTTATGCATCCAAGCCATACGCTCTTACAAGCGCACCTAGTCCACCTTGGAAGCCACTTCCGACAGCATTAAACTTCCACTGTCCATTATGACGGTATAATTCACAAAAGACAACCGCTGTTTCAATGGAGAAATCTTCCCCTAAATCATAGCGAAGCACTTCTTCATTTGTTTCTTCATTCGCTAAACGAACAAATGCGTTAGCAACTTGGCCAAAGTTTTGGCGGCGGCCCTCAGCATCATAAATGGTAACTGTAATCGCAATACGGTGTACATCAGCTGGGACTTTGCTTAGATCAACAACTAATTGTTCATCGTCACCTGCACCTTCTCCAGTTCGGTTATCACCTGTATGTGTAACAGAACCACAAGGAGATTGTAAATTGTTATAAAAGATAAAATCTGTTTCTTTCGTACATTTACCTTCTTGATTTAATAAAAAAGCAGATGCGTCTAAATCATAATCAGATCCGCCGTCATATTGTTTAATATCCCATCCAAGACCAATAATCGCTTTCGTAAGGCCTGGGCTTGTCTTACCTAAATCAATTTTTTGTCCTTTTTGTAACTGAATGACCATAGGGATTCACCTCTATTTACATAGATTATTTACTCTACATCTAAACCAAAGTTTTTACATAAAGCTGCCAATCCACCTTGGAATCCGCTTCCAATTGCATTAAACTTCCAATCATTGTTATGACGGTATAATTCACCGACTACAACTGCTGTTTCAATCGAGAAGTCTTCACCTAAGTCATAGCGAATTAGCTCTGTGTTCTTCTCTTCATCTAAAATGCGAACAAAGGAATTAGATACTTGTCCAAAGTTTTGACGACGACCTTCTCCATCATAAATTGTAATCGTGAAACAAATGCGTTCGATATGCGCAGGAACATTTTTTAAATCAACCTTGATTGTTTCATCGTCCCCTGCGCCTTCTCCTGTACGATTATCACCTAAATGCTGTACAGAACCATTTGCTCCAGTTGGATTGTTATAGAAAATGAAATCTTCCCCTCCGCCAACTTTACCATTGGCCCCAACTAAGAAAATACTTACATCTAAATCAAAATCAGCCTGTCCATCATATTTATTTGTATCCCAGCCAAGACCAACAATTACTTTTGAAAGACCTGGATTTGTTTTCGTTAAATCTACTTTTTGTCCTTTTTGTAATGAAATAACTGCCATATATAGCGCCTCCTTAAAAATTATTGATAACGCGTAACGATTTCACTTAAATTTTTATCTTGCGTTCCTTCTCCGACTGCCGAGAACTTCCATTCATTGTTATGACGGTACATTTCACCAGCAATTAAAGTTGTCTTTCCACCGTAGTTATCCGTTAAGTTATAACGTACTAACTCTTCGCGTGTTTGCGGATTTTGAATACGAATATACGCATTGTGAATCATTCCAAAGTCTTGGCGACGGTTCACGCAATCATAAATATTTACAACAAAAATTAGGCGGTTCACTCTAGATGGAACTTTTTGTAATTCAACAAAAATAGTTTCATCATCGCCTCCACCTTCACCTGTTAAATTATCACCCGAATGAGTAACACTTCCACAAGAAGATAATTTATTTCCAAAATAAATTAAATCATGTTTATGTAAAAATCGATCATTCTCAAGCATGATCACAGATGCATCACAGTCAATATTTGGCTTACTTCCAAACAGTGAAGATAATAATCCACCCGATTTTCCAATTGGATCCCATCCTAGGCCAACTTGTAATTTTGTTAACCCTGGTTGTCCTTTTGTTAAGTCGATCTTCTGTCCTTTTTCTAAAATAATAGGCATGAAGTCTCTTCCTTTCTACAAACCATTTTTCAGCTAGGAAAATATTGTATTCTTCCTTTATATTGTAGCATTTTTCATAGATTGAAAAAAAGAATAATTTTTTGATTATATGAAAACATCTATTTTATTTCTCTGCACCAATGTAAGAAGTAAACAATTCCAAAATTATCCCCTCCTAAAAACCTCATTCTTTTTAGGAGGGAATGAAAACATCTGGCCGCGTATAAAAACGGTTAGGGCCTTTTACGTGTCCACTAATATATCGGCGTTTTTCGCAATATATCGGCGGAAATGGTGAATTTATCGACGCTATTTGTAATATATCGGCGATTCGACACAATATAAAGACCCTTCGACGATATTTGACATATAAATCGTTCATGTGCTGGAACTAGGTCCTTCACTTACGCCAAATGATTAAGAATTCATTTCAATTGACCGATTTCCCTGTAATATCAACATTACGAATCTAGCTATTTTTTAATATGAGGATATAAGTTTTACAGAGTTTACTTTCGCATACACACTATTATACGCTGTGTTATCAGAAACTAGCTCATAGTATGTTCCACTTGAAGTTTGAATCGTATTCTTAATTGCAACTGTAATATTACGAGGTGCTACACTTGCTTGCGCGCCGCCTACACTTTTAAATAACACAGATCCTGCTTGCAGCATACCTAGCTGATATTTATTCAAATCTTTTCCGCCGTTCATGGCATCAAGTCTATTCATAAGAGAAGCAATTTGTTGTCCCCAATTCTCATCACTTGCATACATGACGTTCATACCTTGTGATTTATCTCCCAAATTCCCGCCATTATATGTCCAGCCATTTGGATTTAAATAGTTTTGATCGATATACGAAGCACAGAAGTTAATGCCTTCTTCCCATGTTTGAAATGCCGTTGCACCGTTATAAGGATCAGAATCTACCGCGCTAAAACCAAATAAATTTTTCTTATCCTGTGCAATACGACTTTTTCCCCAACCGGATTCCAAAATGGCATGAGATAATAAGTACCCTGCATTTAAATTATATTTTTGTGCTGCATTAACAAAATATTCTCCAGTTCCAATCAACGGGCTGTCTGCACTATATTTCATTAAAAAATTATCAATGTCTTTCGCTGTATAAGTAGATGTAACGCGAATCGGCACATATTCAAAATATTGATAACTATCTTGTCCACCGATTTGCGTTTTATCAAATGCCTCATAGCGACTACCTTCTTGTAAATGCTTCGGTGCATTGCCGATTTTATATGTCGTATACTCATCATTAGAATGATCATATACATAATGATAAAGACTTCCACTTTTTACTGTATAATATGACGTTGATTTATGAAGCATATTTGGAAATAAAGTAACATCATCTATATTGACATATCCTGTCGTACCATAAATTTTCACATGTACACGATCTCCATCCACTTTTACGAACTTTAGGTCAGCTCCCTCTCGTACATATGTTAACTTTTTACCAGTTGTAATATCATAAATATTAATCACACCATTTGCTCGTACAAAACCTTGTTTCATATCCACAACTTTACCATCGCTGACAATATAACCGTCTTCTTGCCTTGTTTGCAGCTCTTTTTCTGCTTCCACGCCATTCGATTTTTGAACTTTTCCTGTTTCTGTGACCACTTCATAAGAAGATGCTTGTTTTAGCTTTAAGAACTGTAAAGAAACATAACCTTCTACGCCGTTTACTCGAACTTTCGCCCAACCATTTTCCTTGCCTAGTACTGAAACTGACTCACCATTTTTCAAGCGCGCTACGATTGAAGTATTTGTTGAAGGACCTTGACGTACATTTAATAAAGATGTATTTACAATCCCTCTTTCTTCTGTTATTTGTCCATTATTTCCATTACTAGCATTTGAACTTTTACGAATTTGTACAAATTCTAGCGAAACATAGCCTTCTTTTCCTTTGTACATCATCTTCGCCCAGCCGTTTGCTGTTCCTAGTACCGTTATTTTCTCGCCTTGTTTTAAATCCCCGAGAATTTCACTGCTTTTGTTTGCTTCGCTTCTTACCCACAGACTTGCTGCTGTTACTATTCCTGTCTCTTGTGTACCTGTCACAATATTTTCCGCTGGCTTCTCTGCTGCTTTTCCTTCTAACTTCACAAACTTTAGCGAAACATACCCTTCTTTTCCTTTGTAGATAATCTTCGCCCAGCCGTTTGCTGTTCCTAGTACCGTTATTTTCTCGCCGTGGTTTAAATTCCCCAGAATTTCACTGCTTTTGTTTGCTTCGCTTCTTACCCACAGACTTACTGCTGTTACTGTTCCTGTCTCTTGTGTACCTGTCACAATATTTTCCGCTGGCTTCTCTGCTGCCTTATCTTCTAACTTCACAAACTTTAGCGAAACATAACCTTCTTTTCCTTTGTATGTAATCTTCGCCCAGCCGTTTGTTTTTCCTAGTACCGTTATTTTCTCGCCTTGTTTTAAATCCCCGAGAATTTCACTGCTTTTGTTTGCTTCGCTTCTTACCCACAGACTTGCTGCTGTTACTATTCCTGTCTCTTGTGTACCTGTCACAATATTTTCCGCTGGCTTCTCTGCTGCCTTATCTTCTAACTTCACAAACTTTAGCGAAACATAACCTTCTTTTCCTTTGTATGTAATCTTCGCCCAGCCGTTTGTTTTTCCTAGTACCGTTATTTTCTCGCCTTGTTTTAAATCCCCGAGAATTTCACTGCTTTTGTTTGCTTCGCTTCTTACCCACAGACTTGCTGCTGTT
>NZ_FPAF01000015.1 GCF_900116295.1 Bacillus sp. 103mf | reverse complement strand
TGATGGTTGCGGCATATAAGCAAATCTTTTATACCGTAAGTGCAGAACTACCTAACAATCCATCAGATCTTTTTGATAATAGTGTTACGTTTGATGAGTTAACTCGTAAAGGGGTAAGTAATACAGCTCCGCCTATTATGGTGTCAAATGTAGCTTATGGTAGAACAGTTTATGTGAAATTAGAAACATCATCTAAGAGTAAAGATGTACAAGCTGCTTTTAAAGCTTTAATTAAGGGTCAAGGCGTTGAAGCGAGTGGACAGTACAAAGATATTTTTGAAGACAGTACCTTTACTGCTGTAGTATTAGGCGGAGATGCAAAAGAGCATAACAAGGTTGTTACAAAAGATTTTGATGAAATTCGCAATATCATTAAAGATAATGCAGAATTAAGTTCTAAAAATCCAGCATACCCAATTTCATATACTAGCTCTTTCTTAAAAGATAACGCAACTGCTGCTGTTCATAACAATACAGATTATATTGAGACTACAACTACAGAATATTCTAGTGCGAAAATGACGCTTGATCATACTGGTGCATATGTTGCTCAATTTGATGTATCTTGGGATGAATTCTCGTATGATGAAAATGGCAAAGAAGTACTATCCCATAAAACTTGGGAAGGAAATGGAAAAGACAGAACTGCTCATTTCAATACAGTAATCCCACTACCACCGAATGCGAAAAATGTAAAAGTCCTAGCAAAAGAATGTACAGGTCTTGCGTGGGAATGGTGGAGAACAATTATTAATGAACAAAATGTTCCATTAACAAATGAAATAAAAGTTTCAATTGGAGGAACAACATTATACCCAAGTGCTAATATTAATCGTTAATTAAAAGTGGAAGCGCCCTGTTTATAGGGCGCTTTTTTACTTGGTCGCAAATATATTGGCGATTTTTACAATATATCGGCGATTCGACATGATATAAAGACCATTCGACGATGTTCGACACGCGAGAAGCCACCTTATCATCAAAATGAGGTGGCTTTATCAGTACGCTTATAGCGAATCCATAATTTTTTCATGCCGATGTAAATGCTGTAGCCGATTAATCCGCCAGTTACGTTTAAAATAATATCATCTACATCAAAGATACCAGTAAAGGTTATTAATTGTAGTAATTCGATAAAGAAAACGATTTTAATAAACAGTTTGCAAGCTAATTTCCAGTTACTTACTTTCGGGAATAAGAGAGGAATGAAGAAACCGAAAGGAATAAATATTATAATATTCCCTATCGTATTCATGAGCCATATATCTAGATTATAATGATTGAAATTTGTAAGGTATTTAAATGTACTTGCAAAAGGTATCACATTTACTAGATGGCTAATCGCGTTCCAATTACCTGTTTCTAAGAAGTATGTTACATTGCGGAAGTAATCAAAAAACGGTCTGCTTAATAAAAGTTGAAATACTAAGATGAGCGAATATGAAATAAATAGTCCCCAAGCAAGCCATTTTATGTATTTATGAGAAGGACTCATCGACTTCTCAATCTCTACTCCCAGTACATCAGCCTCTCCAAAATGTTGAATTGCTAATTGCGTTGCCTCTTCTTCTGATTTTCCTTGCTCGATAAACTCTTGTTGTAGGCTTGTCAGATGGTCGTATAGTTCAAGGTATAACTCTTCTTTTTCATTTTTCGGTACATGTGTGTGTTTAATAATGTGTTTGATGTATTCTTCAAGTGTCATCAGCTATAGGCTCCTTTCCGACATACTTTAATTAAAGTAGTAATTTGATCCCATGCTGTTAGTTTTTCTTGAAGTATTTTTTCTCCATTTGCAGTGATGCGATAAAATTTTCGTTTCATCCCTGTTTCAGATTCGCCCCAATAAGAAGTAATCAGTTCTTTTTGCTCTAAACGTTTGAGCGCGGGGTATAGTGTACCTTGGCTCATATTGTAAGCATCCTTGCTGTTTTCTTTTAATTTTTGAATGATTTCATAACCGTATGTATCATGTTGCTGAATGATAGAAAGGAGTAAAATATCGATACTTCCTTTTAATATCTCTTTATCCATTTTATGGGTCACCACCTTATAGTGAGATTGTAACACGACATATGTCGTGTTACAAGGTAATAATTATAAAGAAAAATGAAAAAGTGCCTTGTTTAATAGAGCAATTTAAAATATTTAGTTCACTTTTCTTTTCATAACCGGAATCTGAATTTCAGTTACAAGCTCCTCTGGATTTAAAGTAGAATGATACCCTGCAATATGCAACTTATCAAATTAACTTAATTTTAAATTTAACAAATTGTTTAAACTGATATTAGATATGTTATACAAAAAATATTTTGAAATTAATTTTCGTACATAAATAAAATCCGATGAAATCTCACCGGATTTTGCTCTTTTAACAAGGATAGCCTGTTAAATTTTATGTTTTATAATACGGAAAATTTAAAATTAAAATGCTTTACGTTGATAAATAATTAATGATACTCCCCATGAAATGATATAAACACATACAATAATAACCGTAGCTATGGTATACAATGCAGGTACAGATAAGCTGAAAATAGCATCGGTAACTGTACTAAACTTTGTTACAAGAAATTGTACAGCAGCTGGACCAAAATGTGCTAATACTAGAAATGAAACCATCACAATGGAAGACATATGATTTTGTTTAAACTGATAAAATAGTGGAAATGTAATGGCTGCAAATAGCAAAAATAATGCATTGCCCATTACAATATGCTCTACAGTAAATGACTTTTGGAAGATGATAAGCATTGCACTTGTTACAGCAATCGCCAATAGCATGTAAACAATTGTCCCAATATAACGTGAAGCGACAATTTCCTTACGGGTATATGGTAAAGAATTTAATAAAATATTTGTTTCGGTCTTTTCGTCATAGGCATGCGTATTAAAAGGAATAAAAATACTTGTAATCGTAAATATTAAAATAGGGTGCGTGTTCATCACAATAAAAAAGACGATACAGCCTAAATAAACTAGCAATTGTTTCTTCTGTAAAATTAAATCGCGCTTGATTAAATTAAGCATGATGCCCTACTCCTTTCGAGTAATACATAATATCTTCTAATGAGGCGCGTTCAATTATAACCTCATTACCAAAAATTTGTTCAACTTCAGCTACATTATTCGTTAATGCCTCAAAGCCAGTCGGTGCACGATGAATATCTACAAAGGCTTTTTCTGTATCGCGGTCTAATAAATCTGTACTACCTTTTACTAGAGCATAGTTTTCCCCTACCTCATGAATCGATTGATTAAAGATTAATTTCCCCTTTTTTAGAAAGGCAATAAAATCAGCGATGCGATCTAAATCTGTCGTAATATGTGTAGAGAAGAATATTGTACGATTGCCATCAAGCATTAATTCATGCAGTAAATTGAGTAAATCACGTCTAAATATTGGGTCTAAACCTGCTGTTGGCTCATCCATAATAATCAACTCGGCATGATGTGATAGCGCAAGCGCTAGTGAAGCCTTCATCTGCATACCTTTTGAAAAAGCTTTAATTGCTTTATTCATTGGCAGTTCAAACTGCTCTACATACTGTTTAAATATCGTTTCGTCCCAATTTTTATAAGCGGGTGCGACTATTCGCTTAATATCCTTTAGATTTAAGCCTTCATAAAATACATTACTATCAAAAACAAAACCGATGCGCTCTTTAATTTCCTTTTCGTGTGTTGCATAGTCTAAGCCAAAAATTTCAACTTCACCCGTATCTGGCTTTAATAAGTTCATTATCATTTTAATGGTTGTCGACTTCCCTGCACCATTTGCGCCAATGAAGCCTGTTACAAATCCTTTTTTAATTTGTAAATTTAATTGCTCTATCGAAAAACCTTGAAATGTTTTACTAACATTGTGTAGCTCTACTATATTCTCCATACATTTTACTCCTCATATAAAATAGTTAATAATTCTCGAAGTTCCGTTAAGGGTAGCCCAATTTCCTTACTATTAGTAATGACAGACACTAACTGTTCTTCAATAACTTTTAATTTTTTCTCACGTACTACATCTAAATTTTGTTCAGCAACAAAAGAGCCCTTACCTACAATCGAATAAATAAAGCCTGCTTTTTCTAACTCTTCATACGCGCGCTTTGTCGTAATAATACTGACTTGCAAATCTTTTGCAAGCTGGCGCATTGATGAGAGTGGCGATCCCTCTTTTAAATCACCACTCAAAATTAGTGATTTTATTTGGTTGGTAATTTGTTCGTAAATCGGTTCCTTAGAACTGTTTGAAATAATTATTTGCATGCAAATCCCTCTTAATCTTCATATTGTATATATACTTTATATACAATATATATATATTGTATCAAAAATGCAATGTTTTTTCAGAAAATTTTTAAGAAGAAATTTTTGCTTTTTCCCTCAATGAGAGTACAATGTAAAATAGCAAGAAAAGACGAAAAGTATTTACAGGATTCAAGCTTACATATAGCGTAAACAAGAAGTAGGGAATTGAGAGGAGGTTTTTTCTCTGCAAGAAGTAACAATTCATCTTTATCATACAAATGATATACATAGTCATTTTGAAAATTGGCCGCAGATTTCGCGTTTTGTGTTAGAAGAGAAAAAGCGTCGTCTTGCTGCTGGTGAAGCGGTTTTTACATTAGATATTGGCGATCATGTTGATCGATTTCATATGATTTCTGAGGCAACGAGTGGAAAAGGAAATGTGCAGCTATTAAACGAAGCGTTGTACGATTATGTAACGATTGGGAACAATGAAGGGATTACACTTGCTAACGAGCAGTTGGATCATCTATATGACGATGCAAATTTTGAAGTGCTCGTTGCCAATTTATTTAAAAAAGATCAAACGCGTCCGAAGTGGGTAAAACCATATGTACTGCAAACGCTTGATAACGGAATTACCGTTGCGTTCATTGGTTTAACAGTCGCATATCCTGATTTTTATGCGAAGTTAGATTGGCATATTGAAGATCCATTTCTACATTTGGAAACGATTTTAGAAGAGGTGCGCTCGCAGGTAGATGTCATTGTTGTCTTATCTCATTTAGGGAAAAATGCAGATGAATATATGGCAGAGCATTACGATCTAGATGTTATTTTAGGTGCACATACTCATCATTTATTTGAGCGTGGTGTATTGGTGAGTGGAACGCTTCTTTGCTGCGGGGAGAAGTGGGGGCATTATGTTGGACATGTGCAAATTACGGTGGATTTAGAAACAAAGAAAGTGATGAAAAAAGATGGACGGGCAATTAGCACGAAACGATTAGGAGCATATGGAGAGCGGCATGCTTTACTAGAAGAGCTTGAACAAGATAGTAATCTTATCATGACAGAGCCTGTTGTAACTTTAAAAGAATCGTTAGAAATGAATTGGTTTCAAGAAACGAAATTGGCTCATATGCTTGCCGAGTCTCTCAAAGAATGGTGCGATGCTGAAATCGGTATGGTAAATGCGGGTGTATTACTTGAAGGACTACAAGAAGGTGTAGTTACACGAGGAGATATTCATCGCATTTGTCCACATCCAATTAACCCATGCCGCTTGCAGATGAAAGGAAAAACATTGCGAGATGTGATTTTGAAAGCGCGTCGTCCAAACATGGAGCAGCTTGAAGTAAAAGGGTTAGGATTTCGTGGAAAAGTCATGGGGAAAATGATATATGCGGGCGTTGAAGTTGTCCCGGATACGATTCCGGGTAATAAAACATTACTCGAAGATGTCATTATCAACGGAGAATCATTAGATCTAGAACGAATTTACACAGTAGGGACGATCGATATGTTCACATTTGGCTATTTGTATCCAGAGCTTGCTGTTGTATCAGAAAAAGAATACTATATGCCGGAACTACTTCGTGATGTTTTAACAAATACATTACTGACATATGCTTCATCTGTAAAATTATAGCCTGCTGCATTGCAGTAGGCTTTTTGTATTCACATTCGTTTTTCTCTTTTCATACAGATAAAGAGAGAGGAGTGTGAACTATGGTTAATGTAGAACCAATTATAATAAATGAACACACGTTTATAGCAGTGAGTGTACAGCTTCCGAAAACAAATCTGTTAGCTGTTATGAGCGATAAAGGATATATTATGTGCGGGGCGCTGGATGTTGCTTTGTTAAATGAAAAGTTAAGCGATCGCGGTATCCTTGCGGGGCGTGCCGTTGGGGTTAGGACAATTGAGCAGTTGTTAGAAGCACCGCTTGAATCGGTTACGATTGAGGCAGAAAGATTAGGAATTACAACTGGTACAATTGGAAAAGAAGCATTGGTGAAAATGATTTAATATATCGTCCCTCTTTTTTGCATATACATGTGTAAGAAGGAGGGATTTTGTTATGCGTGCGTTTCGTCCCCGAACTTCTCGGTTTCGGAAAGGACCATTGCCATTTCGTTACGTATTGCTTATTTCATTTGCTATTTTTATTTTTCTTACCTTACAAGGCTTATGGCTTGTGAATAAAAGCATTCGGCCAACGTTAATGAAATATGCAGAAATGCAAACGAAGCGGACTGCCACAGTTGTGATGACGAAGGCAGTGAAAGATAGGGTTGCGCAAGGCATCAACGTTGATTCATTAATGAAAGTGCAAACTGATAAGAACGGAAAAGTTTCTACAATGGATTTAAATACAGAAGCAGTTAATGAAATTTTAACAACGACAACAACATACATAGAAGAATATTTACACCTGGTTGAAAAAGGAGATACGAAGGCGTTAGGATTATCAGAAGATGACGGAACGGCACTATCTGTTCCTCTCGGAAGAATTACGGATAATGCATTGCTCGGTAATATAGGACCAGATATTCCGATTACGTTTACAACAATTGGTCATGTATCCACAAATATTAAACAAGATTTTGAGCAGCAAGGAATTAACAATACGGCAATTAAAATTGTGATGGAAATTGAAGTGGCGCTTCAGGTTATTATTCCGTTTCATACAAAAGAAGTAACTGTGAAGCAAGATATTCCAATAGCCACGCGCATTGTTCAAGGTGAGGTGCCTGGTTATTATGGAAGCGGCGGAGTTGTTGTACCAGAAAAGAACGAGAAAAAAGCGGCTAACTGAAACGAGCCGCTTTTTTACAATAATTTCTGTTATTTTTTTGAATTCATCCTTTCTTTTCGTTCCCATAAACTTAAATGCATGTACGGATCAAATGCCCACTCCGTATAGCCGTTATCTTTATACAATCCAAAATGCAAATGAGGCGGGAATTTACCAGCTGTCCCAGGAGGGCCGTAGCCAGTGCTGCCGACAAATCCAAGAACAGTTCCAGGTTCAACGATTTGTCTAAGCTGTATTTCTTTTGAAAATCCCCCTAGATGTGCGTAATAATGGTAGTTGTTGTATAAATCACGAATACCGATGCGCCAGCCGCCAAGGCGATTCCATCCTTTCGTTTCAATAATGCCATAGCAAGTAGAACGAACAGGTACACCGTGCCCGGCAAAAATATCTGTTCC
The DNA here is from genome assembly GCF_900116295.1 of Bacillus sp. 103mf. Taxonomy (GTDB): domain Bacteria; phylum Bacillota; class Bacilli; order Bacillales; family Bacillaceae_G; genus Bacillus_A; species Bacillus_A bruguierae. The sequence goes on along the minus strand of NZ_FPAF01000015.1, from coordinate 80,453 downwards.
CTCATGCATACGACGTCCACCAAAGCTTCGTTTCGCACCAAATGTACTGCGGTAGCTATGGTTGCTGTGAATGGGAAGAGGAAAGGCATTTCCCTCTAAATCAATTCGATTGTAATGTTTGTACATACGGGCATACCCTAATATTAACTCTACTGTTTTTGCCCGCTGATAATACTCCCACAGCATAATTTTTAGCTGTTCACGATTTGCCCCACGTTTTCCTAATATGGTAGCCATTGTATAGAGAACATCTTTTTCATTATTTGGGTCTGCCAATCCATCGTTATTTCCGTCTAACCCTATGCCTCCAAATAAGGAAATTGTGTACGGTCTTGTATCATGGAGGTCTGAATTTGCTGGCCCGGACCATACTTCTGGTTTGAAATAAATCGAGATAGTGGCATCTGGCTTTTTCGGAATATCTCGGCGTACGGAACGAATATTTCGTTCGTATTGATCAATGGCAGCAAAGTAGTACCATGGAATAAGAGAGACGGTTTCCATTTCTTTATATAATGTCATTCGCTTCTTATATATATCTTGCTTGTTTTCTTCCCCGTACACAATATTGGTCTGAAGAAGAAAATAAATAAAAAGCAGAAGGAAAAGTTTTCGATGCACGGCAGTAAGCTCCTTTCCGAATCACTACCTTTAGTGTGAGATATACACGATATTTCATTATAAGTAATAATTGGAAAGAATTCTTGCAATCTTCATTTGAGCAAATCGCTTTCATGCGATAGAATAGATATGTTACATTGAAAGAAGCGAACACGGTAAACTATTTCATATTGTGCGGAGTTGATGAACATGACAAAACAAACAGAATATAAGCGCAAGCCCGAATGGTTAAAAATTAAATTAAATACAAATGAAAACTATACAGGCTTAAAGAAAATGATGCGTTCTAAGAACCTTCATACCGTTTGTGAAGAGGCAAAGTGTCCGAATATTCACGAATGCTGGGCTGTTCGTAAAACAGCAACATTTATGATTCTAGGTGCAGTTTGTACACGTGCATGTCGCTTCTGTGCTGTTAAAACAGGCTTACCAACAGAGCTTGATTTACAAGAGCCGGAACGCGTAGCGGATTCCGTGTATCAAATGAACTTAAAACATGTTGTTATAACAGCGGTTGCACGTGATGATTTGAAAGACGGAGGAGCGGAAGTTTTTGCGGAAACAGTGCGTGCTGTTCGTCGCAAAAGTCCATTTACGTCTATTGAAGTTTTACCATCTGATATGGGTGGGATAGAAGAAAATTTAAAAATGTTAATGGATGCACGTCCTGATATTTTAAACCATAACATTGAAACAGTGCGTCGATTATCTGACCGAGTTCGCGCAAGAGCAAAATATGATCGTTCATTAGAATTTTTACGTCGTGCAAAAGAAATGCAGCCAGACATTCCGACAAAATCAAGTATCATGCTTGGGCTTGGTGAAACAACAGAAGATATTATCGAAGCAATGGATGACCTGCGTGCAAACAACGTTAACATTTTAACGCTTGGTCAATATTTACAGCCGTCTAAAAAGCATTTACCGGTTATTAAATATTACACACCAGCAGAATTCGCAGAGCTAAAAGAAATTGCACTTAGCAAAGGGTTTAGTCACTGTGAGGCTGGTCCACTTGTGCGTTCTTCTTACCATGCTGATGAGCAAGTACAATCTGCAAAAGAGAATACAGTAGCAGCAAAATAATGAGGAGATCCTTCTTAGTAACTTAGCTAAGAGGGATTTTTTTTCGAGAAAGATGTACTTGAATAGAAAGGAAGGAATTCATGAAAGGGTTTATTTTATTAGCGTTTGCAATTGTGAGTGAAGTCTTTGGAACAACGATGCTGAAGTTGTCAGATGGCTTTACGAAAGTATGGCCAAGTATCGGGGTTGTTCTTGGCTTTGCATCTGCCTTTTATTTTTTATCACAAACATTGCAGCATCTTCAAATTAGCACTGCTTATGCGATTTGGTCCGGAGTTGGTACAGCGTTAACGGCAGTAATTGGTGTTCTTATTTGGAAGGATGCTTTTACATGGCAAACACTCGTTGGTTTAGTGCTCATTATTGGCGGAGTAGTTGTATTAAATATGTCGGGGTCGGGTGCACATGGATGAAACGAGAGCTGGAATTTTCAGCTCTTGTTTCATTCATATTCTAATACAATATTTCCACATGTGGATAAAATTTTTCGTAATTCTTCTGTGGATAACGAAATCGTAAATTCAGGGACACCAGGTGAAATTAATATTTTTTCGTGTTGATAAATAGAAGAATCCACAATAATCGTTACATCCTGTGTATAACCAAACGGAGCAACACAACCTGGAATGCATCCAGTCTTCTCTCTTAGTTCATCAGGTGAACAAAGTGATACGTGTGTACCGATGATGTCTTTCATTTGCTTCATATCGAGGCGAGTTCCTTCTAATGTAAAAAAGACATAGTGAGCCCCAGATTTTGTTTTCATAAAGAGGCTTTTACTTGGTTCGCCTTCTAAGCCAAGGCGTTCTCGAATGAGCCGATCTGTTTCGTAATCTAAAATAGGTTCATGTTCAAACTTTTCATATAAAACATTCGTTTTATGTAGTAACGAGATGACTTCTTCGTACATCGGAATGCAAGCTCCTTTCGTTTCACTTTTTGAATGTTTTCCACAGTTTTTCGAATTTCTTTTTGTTTATAATTTCATGTGTAATGAATTGCCCATTATAAAAAGCGCTATATGTTGTAAAGGCACACGGCGCAGTTTGAGCAGCTTCTCGGGTTGAAATTTTATTGCGCTGAACAGAAATGTCGTATTCTTGCTCAATTTCTTTCAGTTCTTGGTGGACATAATAATCGGTAAAAGGGCATTGATCTGTGTAATACACAACCAATCCTTCTTGAGTTTCAGCATGCATTTCTTTTGCGCTCGTATGAAATTGCGGGATAGGTGCCTCGGCATCAAACTTATACACAAGGAGTTCAAAGTAAGGTGGTGCTGTATCACAAACTTCGAATCCTTTTTTCTTTAAATAGCTGCCATCTGATAAATATGGGCGCTTCTTTTTGCTTGAAATAACAACAACACCGTGTTTACCATTGATTTTTGCATACATTCGTCTAATAATGCCGCGCCGTGTCCTTTTCCCTTAAAGCGCCCAGAAACCCAAAAGCAGTTTATACAAAAATATCCTGGAGCTATAATAGGTACCCAGGCGGATTCAGCTGGAAGGTATTCAATAAATACTTTTCCGTTTACATCTAGCTTTTTGAAGACAAGTCCTTCTTCTATTCGTTTTTGTAGCCATGCTTTCTTTTGCTGGACTCCGCGTGCCATTTTCTTGTCAGATATAGCGCAGCAAATATGTTCTGATTCTAAATTATCAGTAGTTACGTTAATTCGTTTCACAATGTATCTCCCATAATCTGTGGATAGTTACTGCATCATGTTCGATTGTAATTTCGTATACGTCTGGGTTACTTAAGCTTTTCCATGTGGAAAAACCGATGTTTTCGTCAAACATTCTTAAAATAAGTGTGAATAAGTTACCGTGTGTAACGAGCAGTGTTACTTTTTGTGTATCATCTTGTAATATGCTGTGGATAAGTGATCGAACTCTCTCCGTCGCTTGGCGTGTAGATTCTCCGCCAGGAAAAGTGATATCTATGTCTGTAAATGTTTGCTCTAGCATTTGTAGCCAATTACTCATTGGGGCGCCGCTCAGTATACGCTCAGTTAACCGTGCATCCTCTTGAATAGGGAGCTGCATATGTGACGTGTAAGGTGTAATGGATTGAACAGCACGAGTAAAGGGACTAGAGATAATATTTTCGATAGGAAGTCGTTTTGTAATGAGAAAATTGGCAAGATCTTTTGATTGTTGCTCGCCTATTGCTGTAAGCGGGGCATCATGTTCTTGTCCAGTTGCCATGCAATGGCGGACAACAATTAATTTCTTCATAATTCATTCCTCTTTTCTTTAACAGGAAGTAATAGTTAACTGCTGGTATGTGCTCCGTTCGTTTCACTTTATATAGACGAATTTGTACGTACTTCGACAAATAGAGTGAGAAATCCTCTTTTTTCTAATTATTGGGAAGTTGGGTGGGGTTTCTTACAAAATAAAAAGCTAAACCGAGCTGGCTTAGCTTGCATGTTCTAATGTAAATTTTGTTTTTATGTTACGAATAATCATGTAAGCACAGATACCAAATAGCATCATCAGTCCTTCGATTACGAACAAATGAATTTGCCCGCGTTGGTAGAGTGCTGCGAAAAAGTCAACAAACGCATGAAGGAATACTGCCAGTCCTACAAACATGTATTTTTTATACTTTACACCGTATAAGACAAGCATTGTGAGAGCGATTTGCATGATAAAAGCAACGAGTCGTTCAACTCCGCCAAATAAATAGAGATAAGGCGGATTATGTATTAAGGCGTCTTGGACAGCGCTAAGCTGTGGTACTTTTTCAATCATTTTGGTGAAGGTACCGTTATTAATGGCGAAAGCAAATACGAGAGTTTGGGCTCCAGTGGTTGCTCCGATTAATAATGATTCAATCCCCCCGTGACCAATTCCGTAAGCGAGACCATCTTTATATTCCTGATACTTTTTGAGTAGAAAGTAAAAGGCAATAAAACGTCCAAGTTCTTCAAAAATGCCAGCTGTTAATCCACCATATATGGCATAGATAAACGAATTTTTTAACAGTGGAGCTGTCGCTGGATTTCCCAATATAAATACATGTAACGTTTTCTCTAAAATTTGTGAGAATCCGATAAAAAATACAATTCCGACACCGACAATTTTGAAAGAGATTTTATACTTTTTCCGAAAATAAATGAGAGCAATAATCGGAATAAGAACACAGATAACGATTTGGACGATTATACTTCCAATTGCTGCATTTGAAACCATAAATTTCACCACTTTCTAATATATATATTCTATATTATGCCTGAAAAACGGTGAAATGTTTAGGGAATAACCTGAGATTATCTTCCCAGGTTATTTGATTCAACAGGTAGTACTTTATCCCGCATCAACGGGCAGTAAGACCCCCACCTCAAGATTTGGAGAGAAGCGAAAAAGATAGGCAGGGGATAACTGCCCGTAAAAGTCCGATTGAGCGGGCTTTTCATCAGTGAAGGATGAAGAACTCCCCACTGATGGAAGTTTCACTTTACTTCATCGTATTAGGCATTGTATCCGTTTGTGTATTATTTAAGTGCGGGTTTTTGCTCATTTCACGTTTAAGCATATCAAGTGTTTGAGCGTATTCTTTATCGTTTAATGTGCCTGATTTTAGTCCTTGAATTTGTGATATTAATTTTTGTTCTGTCGATACATATGCTTTGTAATAGCGGGGAACGATAGACAGTGCTGTTTTTTGGACTTGATCAGCAACTAAAGCTGGGTCTGTTGTATTTGCTCGGTAAACAATAAACACTTCGTCATCTGTTACAAGTGTTGCGGCGTTCATGACATCTGGCAGTTTCACAGTTAAATCTGTAATCATTTCAGCTAATCGTTCTTTGTTAATGCTACCAACTGGACGATTGGACACTTCATCTTTTTGTTTGTGAGAATAGCCAACCCTTGTTAACACGCGGTTTGGGACGTCCTTCCCGTATAAGTCTTTATGTTCTGACACGAGTACACGGCTTCCTTCTTCACGTTTCATTTCTGCTTTCTTTGTTTGACATCCAGCACAGATGGAAAGAGTGAGAAGGGATAAGAGCAGTTGTTTTTTCATGATTGTTTTCTCCTTATTTGATGTAAGTACGAGTGGTTCAACTAACCTTTTGGAGAAGAGCGTTCCAAAAGGAAGTTTCACTTTATAGCATTTCCCACTGAGAAGGTTTTTTGTATTTGAAATTGTTGGTTTTGAGGCTTTATGATACGATAAAAAGAAGAAAGAATAGGAAAGGGATTGGAAGATGGAGCAAAAACAGGAGATTCGCACTACAGTTCATGTGAATAATATCCACTATGAAGTAATAGAAGAGAACCGAAACGGATTTAATGAAGAAGCATTTAAAGCTCGTTATGCAGAAATTTTAAATAAATATGATTACATTGTGGGCGATTGGGGCTATGATCAGCTTCGTTTGCGCGGCTTTTTTGATGATAGTAACCAGCGTGCAACGTATGATACAAAAATTAGTACGTTATCTGAGTATTTATATGAGTATTGTAATTTTGGGTGTTCGTACTTTGTACTGAGAAAAGTGAAGAAGTAAAAAGAAGGAGCTGGCTTTTAAAAAGTCAGCTCCTTCTACTTTTCGATATGATTCAAATTACATATATATAGAAATACAGTCACCAGCTGCAAGTTTGGCATTTGGTTTAATTTGTTGACCGTTTAGTTGAATAGCTCCATCTTTAATTTTTTCTGTAATTACTGTACGGCTCCATTCTGAAATATAGGTTGCCAATACTTTATCGATGCGAAACACTCCGTGCACGGATTCTAAGAGAATGGTTAGTTCAGTTGTTCCCCCATTTTGATAGGGGGTAATTGAAATGTTGTTTAGCGTTTCTTGTCTTTCTTCTTGAAAGGTGTCGACTGTTTCCACGTGCTCAGAATGTGTTTTATAAATGTGTAACTTTTTATTCCACGTATGTCCTTTTGCGCATTTGTAAATCGCAAAACGGTAAATGTTTTTACCGTTCGCGTTATGCCTGCGAATGTGCGTATCAGTAAAAAGAGCTGTGTGACCACAATTTTTACAATGTTTTTCAACAGTTGTCTCTAATTCCGTTTTATATAAGTTCCAAAAAAGTTGTACGTTCTGCATTTTCCTTCACCTCGTATTTAGATAAAGGAACGTGAGACATCTATTTGGATGTCTTGCGGTATGAAATATAGAAAAAAGAGAAAAATAAAAGAAGGTTCCCTTGTGAGGAACCTTCGTAACAATCATACTGCAGATGTGCTACGTTCCTTTGTAATGGGAATTGGGCAGACTACTCCCTTGAAAAAAGCGTTGTGCTTTTTTGAGAGTAATGCTATCCAGTTGCTGATCCATTACAAAGTAAATGTTGGCATACGTAGTGTGACATCCTTTCTATCCAAATAGATTTGTCGTTAGTATAACGCATTAAACTGAAAATTCAAAACAAATAACATAAAAAATCACCAGCTCTATTACAAGCCGGTGATTTGGATTACATCAGTTCAAATAAAAATGAACGTAATTCTTCTGCATTTTCTTCAGAAATCGAAAATGCATGCTCTAAGTAGCCAGGTTCTTCTAAATCGTCACGACCGATAATCGCAAACTTATTGCGCTGCATATCAAGGACGATTGTTTTGCCATAATGACGATCGGAGTACAAAAGCGCTAAATCGTGGCGCTCGTTTTCTCCCATAAAGCTTACGAAACGCGTTTTTGTTTCTACTGTGTCATCGTAAAGAAAAAAACGTTCTCCCATGAACATGACTCCTTTTTAAATATCTAAATTTAAGTGTGGTTTATGATCTAAATGGTGGTGCGTTTTAATAAAGCGCACTGTTCTTGTTTTATAACGCATAACGATCGAATATGTTTCAGCTAAATCGCCGCCAAGGAATTTCACACCGTCTAATAACTCGCCAGCAGATACACCTGTTGCTGAGAAAATTGCATCATCACCGGATACTAAATCATCTAGCATTAGCAGTTGACGTGGGTTTTCTAAACCCATTGCAAGGCAGCGTGCGGCTTCTTCTTCATTCATTGGAACGAGACGTGCTTGCATCTCTCCGCCAAGACATTTCAGCGCAGCGGCAGAAATAACGCCTTCTGGGGCACCGCCAGTACCGATAAATAAGTCGATTCCTGTGCCTGGAAGAGCTGTTGCGATAGATGCACCAACATCACCATCACCAAATAATTTTACGCGTGCACCTTTTGCCCGAACACGGTTAATAATTTCTTGATGACGTTCACGTTCTTGGATGATAACTGTTAAGTCACGAATTTTTTTATTGTTTGCTTCTGCTACAATTTCAATTGTTTTTTCAATAGGATCATCTAAGCTAATTTTACCAGCTGCATTTGGACCAACCGCGATTTTTTCCATATACATATCAGGAGCATGTAGAAGGTTTCCTTTATCAGCGACAGCGATAACAGCCATTGCGTTTGCAAGACCTTTCGCTACGATATTTGTTCCTTCTAACGGGTCAACGGCAATGTCTACTTCTGGACCGTTTCCTGTTCCGAGCTTTTCCCCAATGTAAAGCATCGGTGCTTCATCAAGTTCCCCTTCGCCAATCACAACAGTACCTGCCATGTTAACAGAGTCAAACATTGTACGCATTGCAGTTGTTGCAGCGTCATCTGCCTCATTTTTCTTCCCGCGGCCCATCCATTGTGCTGATGCAAGGGCTGCTGCTTCTGTTACACGGACAATTTCTAATGCGAGTTCACGTTCCATTGTGACATTCCTCCAATTCCGAAAATCATACAAATATAACTATAACAAAGAACCGGAAAAAGGTGAATTCGAAAAATTGTCGATTTTTTTTGAATAAAGGGTTACAATTGGGAATGAAAATGCTTTAATTTCCAGGTAGGTGACATATATGTACTTTGTAGACCGTAAAAAAATTGAACAAATGTTACAGTGTTTAGAGAAAGTTGTTGCAGCATTTCAAACAAAGCAAGAATACAAGGGAGCGCTTGAGGAATATGCATTAGAGCGTATGGCGCATCTTATGATTGATTCTATTTTAGATGTAGGCAATGCCATGATTGATGGATTTATTATGCGCGATCCGGGTAGCTATGAAGATATTATTGATATTTTAATGGATGAAAAAGTTGTTACAAATGAAGAAGGAGAACATTTAAAAGAGGTCGTTCGTCTTCGAAAAATGATTGTGCAGGATTATGTAAGTATGAACCATACAGAAGTGTATCATACAGTGCAAAAACATATTGATATGATAAAACAATACCCTGTCAATATTCGCCGGTATTTGGAACAAGAGCTTGGTCCTGTATCTGCGTTTGTGGGAGAATAGATTATGTTTTAGCTCTAATGGACCATGATGTATGCTGTCCGTTAGAGCTTTTTCGAAGGGAGTTAAGAAATGGGGGAAGCGGCACGTTCCACAAGAGAGGAAATTATTCAACTTTTGAAAGTAAGAGGAGAACAAACGGTTTCGTTATTAGCAGAAGCGTTGCAAATTACAGAGATGGCCGTGCGTCGTCATTTAAGTAAGCTTGAGAAGGATAAGCTCATTGAAATGAAAATGGTACGGCAACATGTCGGGAGACCAATGTATGTCTACTGTTTAAGTGCAAAAGGAGAAGACTTGTTTCCAAAACAATATAAGCAGTTTGCAGTCGAAATGCTAGAAGATTTGCAGCGTATTGGCGATGAAGAACTTGTTAAGAAACTTTTGCAGGCGCGAACAGACCGTATGGAAGAACAATTAGCAAAACGTGTAAATCGAAAGGAAACAACATTAGAGCGCTTAAAAGAAATTGCAATCATGCAAGAAAAAAATGGGTATATGGTGCGCGTAGAACAAGAAAGTGAACATTCTTTCATACTACAAAAACAAAATTGTCCGTTAATGGAGGTAGCTGAAAAGTTTCCTCAAATTTGTCATGATGAGAAAAGTATGTATAATAAGCTATTGCCAACCGCTGATGTAAAAGTATTATCGAGTATGTGCGCGGGAGACTGTTTCTGTTCGTATCAAATCATAGAAAAAAAATGAACATTATGGGACGCTTTTTGAAAAAGCGTTTTTTTCTTTTGGAAAAGAGGATACGATAAGAAGAGAGTATGTATCAAGAAGGAGTGACATCTGTGTATAAAGGCTATTTAATTGATTTAGACGGAACGATGTACCGAGGCGAAGAACGCATTGAAGAGGCGAGCGATTTTATAAAGGCGCTGCAAGAGCGTAACTTACCTTATTTATTTGTGACGAACAACTCGACGCGTAAACCAGAGCAAGTGGCAGACAAGCTTGTGCAGTTTGATATTCCGGCTACACCAGAGCAAGTATTTACAACAAGCATGGCCACAGCGAACTTTATATATGAAAGAAAACAAAATGCTTCTGTATATATGATTGGGGAAGAAGGTTTACGTGATGCACTTGTGGAAAAAGGATTCACACTTGTGGATAGTAATCCTGATTTTGTCGTTGTTGGGCTAGATCGTGAAATTACGTATGAAAAATTGGCAAAAGCGTGTTTAGCTGTTCGAAACGGGGCAACATTCATTTCAACAAATGGTGATATTGCGATTCCAACAGAACGCGGCTTATTGCCAGGGAACGGTTCCTTAACATCCGTTGTAACAGTATCCACAACAGTAAATCCAATTTTCATTGGTAAACCAGAATCCATTATTATGGAGCAAGCATTAAAAGTACTCGGAACAACGAAAGAAGAAACATTAATGGTTGGGGATAACTATGACACGGATATTTTGGCAGGCATGAATGCGGGCATGGATACACTACTTGTCCACACAGGAGTCACATCTGTGGAAAAATTAACAGAATACGACGTGCAGCCAACGCATGTTGTCCACAGTTTGACGGAGTGGATTAAGAAGATGTAAGAAGAGATAGGCAATCGTAAATGGTTGCCTATTTTTTTATCCCGCTATTCGTGGGCAGTGAGTCCCCTACCTCAAAATTAAGAGAGAATCAAAGAAGAAAGGTTGGGGATAACTGCCCGTAAAAGTCCGATTGGGTGGGCTTTCCATCGGTGGTGGGGGAAAAACCCTTGCTGATGGAAGTTTCACTTTATAACCAAAAGATTCATGTGGTCGAATTGTGTGAGATTTTTTTTCTTTCTTGCTAAATAGATGGATGGTATAATTTGGAACAAATGTGATGAGGAGGAGTATGTATGAAGTGCACAAAAATGATGAGGGTACAAATTCAAGGGGAAAGCGTATCATTTACCCTATAAACTGCGTGGTTCCCCTTTAATATGGGGGTATCATCCTAATGGAAAAAGATTCACCGAATTATGTGTTTACTGATGTGAAGAAAGCTTTTCTATGGCTTGGTTTTCTTGCTTTCTTCAGTGTATTGAATGAAATGGTTTTTAATGTAGTTTTACCTGATATTGCGAAAGATCTTGGTATATCACCGTCTTTGGCTAACTGGGTAAATACAAGTTTTATGATTTCATTTGCTATTGGGTCAATCACGTATGGAGCAATAAGTGATAAATATGGTGTGAAGAAATTACTTGTCTTTGGTCTGCTTGCTTACAGTGGCGGATCACTTTTAGGTGTATTCGCACATTCTCATTTTCTTGCTGTAATTGCTGCGCGTTTTATTCAAGGGGTTGGTGCATCAGCAGTGCCAGCGCTTGTTATGGTAATCGTTGCACGCTACGTGAAATCAGGAGAGCAAGGGAAAGCATTTGGCATAATTGGCTCGTTGGTAGCTATGGGAGAAGGAATAGGCCCAGCTCTTGGCGGGACGGTTGCCTATTATGTACAGTGGCCCGTTCTTTTTCTGATTCCGATGCTGACACTTTTCACTATCCCCTTTTTTCTAAAAGAACTTCCGAATGAATCCATAAAGGGGAAGAGGATAGATATTTTTGGGATAGTGTTACTGTCCTGTGGAATTGTTACATTTACTATATATACAACGCAATATAATTGGTTGTATTTGGCGATTAGTTTTGTGTTGTTTGTAGGCTTCACTTTGCATATACACAAGGTTGAACAGCCTTTTATAGAACCAAGATTATTGATGAACCGAAAGTTTATGTTGGGAGTGCTAACTGGTTGTGTTCTCCTAGGTACCGTGGCAGGTTGTATATCAATGATTCCTTATATGATGAGAGGTGTACACCAACTGTCTGCAAGTATGATTGGGTGGGTTATATTCCCAGGAACGATGAGTGTAATGGCATTCGGCATTGTTGGTGGTAGCCTAGTTGATAGACGAGGAACGACATTTGTTCTGTGGCTTGGCTCATCTTTCATTATTGCGAGCTTTTTTATCCTTTCATTATTTGCAGATCAAACCCCATGGTTCGTTTCAGGTATGCTAATTCTAATGTTTGGTGGACTTTCCTTCGTTAAAACAGTCATTTCTACGAGTGTTGCGGATGCTCTGGGACCGAAGGAAGTCGGTGCAGGTATGGGATTTCTTAGCTTCGCCTGCTTCTTAGCAGAAGGACTAGGGATAGCGATTGTTGGTGGGTTATTAACAAAACATATTTTAGAATATCCGTTACTTTCCACTATACAAAATGCGAAAACGTACTTGTATAGTAATTTACTACTCGTTTTTATTGTTGCTGTATTAATTGGTGCAAGCATCTATACAGTAGCTTATAGTCGAAGAAGAAATGAATTGTAATGGATGTTTAGAAGCCGAACACAATGTTTGGCTTCTTTTATTCCACGGAAATTTTTCCAAGAGTTTGTATGAGATGATTACATAGAAAAAGTTCTGCAAAGATATACCCCTAAGATTATTGGGAATTAAAAAAACCACCTTCAAAAGGTGGTTTTTTATTAGAACAAACGATTCATAAGCTCTTTCACTTCTGCAAGGTATTGTTTTCTCGTCTCATTATCCACAGACGGGACGCTCGTATAGAAAGCGTGCTCTACCGTTTCAATACCAGTAAAATCAAAAATCCCTGCACCAGTTGTTTTCTTGATTGCCTCAAACATACCACTTGCCTCATAATTTTCTTTCGAATTGCCCATTGTGGATAATAATAGGCCTTTTTTACCTGTTAATAACTTCTCAATACCATTTGCGCCGTATGCATAAGCAAATCCGTGGCTAAATACACGATCTACATACCCTTTTAAGATGGCAGGAAGACCTGTCCACCAAACTGGATAAATGAAGGTAATTACATCTGCCCACGTAATATGCTCTTGCTCAGCTTGAATATCAGCCGGTGTATTTCCTTGTGAAAATGAAATGAAATCATTGGCAGCTAATACAGGATTAAAGTTGATCGCATAAAGATCACGAACGCACACTTCATGTCCTTTTTCTTGTAGTTGTCCTTGCATTGTTTCTAGAATTGCGTGGTTAAAACTTTGTGGATTCGGGTGTGCATAAATGATTAAATGTTTCATTACGAGTCCTCCTATATGTGGATATGTGAGTAGTATGTTCAAAATCAGTTGAAAACATCTTCTGTAACTATTGTAGTTACTTGTCAGGGGGATAGCAAAGAAGATGCTTTGTATAACAGGATTTCTTTTCGTGTGAGCGAATAGGTATAAGGAAAGCGAGGAGAACATACAAATGAACATTCATAACCTTACAATCGAAGAAGCGAAAGAAATCAATACATGGCAATATGAGACCCCGTATGAACTGTATAGTTTTACTGGGGAAGATGAAACGTTAAAAGAATTGCTTGATGGTACATATTACGGTGTTTGTGATGAGCAGGATAAATTCATCGGTTATTTTTGTTTTGGGGATAACGCACAGGTGCCAGGCGGAAGAGATGCGAAGTTATACACAGGTGAGCGCGTTGTGGATATCGGACTTGGGATGAAACCAGCATTAACAGGAAAGGGGCTGGGGATATCTTTTTTACAAGCAGGATTGCAGTTTGCGAAGGATGAGTTTAAGCCAGAGAAAATTCGGTTAAGCGTTGCGGCTTTTAATGAGCGGGCTATTCATCTATATGTGAAAGCAGGTTTTCAAAAGAAAGTGTCTTTTGTGAACAGAGGTAGAGAATTTCAGCTTATGGAGTATGAGGAGAAATAAATAAGAAAACCAGCTCTTTTTATATAGAAGCTGGTTTTCTTGTTTTTGTATTATTCAGCGTGTGCTGCCCTATGTGCCAAACGACTTGAAGCAGCAGCAGCAATCGCTCCAACAATATCATCGAGGAATGTATGAACTTTACCTGTAGATTTATCGTTTAAATATTGTAAAATACCTGGCTTTAATTTATCGATATAGCCAAAATTTGTGAAACCGATTGAGCCGTATACGTTGACGATGGATAAGGCGACAACTTCGTCTACTCCGTATAATCCTTCATCGCGGTGAATGATGTCTTGAAGAGGTGCACTTAGTAAACCTTTTTCGGCAAGAACATCTAATTCAATTCCTGTAATGAGGGCATTTTGTACTTCACGTTTGGATAAGACACGTTCTACATTATAACGACATTCTTCCATTGCTAAATTTGGATGATATTTTTTTTGAAGAAAATGAACGAGTTCTGCAATATCGTCAATTTTTACACCGCGTTCTTGTAGTAACTGTAATGCTCTTTCTTGTAGTTCATTTCGTTGTGTCATGTTTATCACCTTTTTTTCTTTTTTATATTGTATACGTATAGGTGTATGATGTGCATAGGAATGAAATTCAATTAAAAGCTCATATATATATAGAAAAAATGTAGGTGGCGAGTACGATGATTCAACATATTTATGAGAACTATCATATACACGTCAAGGAATTTACACCTCTTGGTCCTTATAAAAGCTTTTGGGTTCGTAATAAAATTTATGTGCTTCTTCCTGCCGGTCATTTGCAAGAAGAAGAGCTTGTTGAAATGAAAAAATTAAGTGATTATATGAATCAGCAAGGTGATATTACCGTTGCGACGTTTGTGCCAAACGTACAAGGTTATTACGTTAGTGAGATAGAAGAAACAAATTATTGTTTGTTAAAAGGAATACGCACGTTAGAGCGTAATGTCATTTCATTAGGAAGTGAGTTATCATTATTTCATAAGCGCGGTGCATTCTTTTCAGAAGAAATTGAACATCTCAGCCGAATTGGTGAATGGAAGTCGCTCTGGGAAAAACGATTAGATCAACTCGAACGTTTTTGGCAATCTAAAATAGCAAGTCACCCTACTGATGTGTTTGAACAATTATTTATTGAATCTTTTCCGTACTACTTAGGTCTTGCCGAAAACGCGATTCAATATGTAGTAGATACAGAAATTGATGATAATCCTCAACCTACTGATGCCGCAACAATTTGTCAGGAACGATTTACGCCATTACTTTGGCAGCAAACGAAACGATTAAAGCTGCCAGTTGATTGGGTATATGACCATCCAAGCCGTGATTTAGCCGAATGGGTACGTCATATTTCTTTTGAAAAAAGAGAGAACTGGGAAGAAACGATTGTCCAGTTCTTAACCGACTACGAACGGAACTATTCATTATCTTCGTTTGGCTGGCGTTTATTATTTGCCCGTCTTCTCTTTCCGCTTCATTATTTTGAAACCATCGAAGGTTATTACTTAACTGGAAATGAAACGCAAAAGTATGTATACCAAGATCGGTTAGAAACGATTTTGCGACGTGTAAATCAATCGGAACAGTTTCTTCAGCAGTTTTATGATCTTATTCGCTTACCTATTGATAGGTTAGGAATTCGCAAGATTGACTGGCTTACGTAATATGTAATTTTGAAAAAAGAGACCATGGTGGGTCTCTTTTTTCTTTAGCGGCTAGAACAGTCGGTGGATTCGCGTCTTCCGTCGAGGCAAAAAGCGCCTCTATGTCAGAAGCTCCATCCTCCTCCTGTTCTGAGCAAGCCGCTTCCGCTTTTAAATTAAAATACTTGTTCTACTTCAATTACACCCGGTACTTCTTCTAAAAGAGCACGCTCGATACCAGCTTTTAATGTGATTGTAGAACTTGGGCAGCTGCCGCAAGCACCTAGAAGGCGTAATTTAACGATACCGTCTTCGATATCTACTAATTCTACGTCACCGCCATCGCGAAGTAAGAATGGACGTAATTTATCTAATACTTCTACTACTTGTTCGTGTAAGTTTTCGTTTTCCATTTTTATCGACTCCTTTCATCAGTTTTATTATAATCAAGATACAGGGGAAAATCTATTTTTAATATCTTTCTTATATTGTCAAGATAGTTTATGGAAGTTTCCTGCTTATATGTGACAATAAGATGTGGAAAGAAATGTGTGTGCAAATGGGGGAGAAAATATGATAAAAGTTAGTGTTTACGGCGCGAAAGTTGTATGTGCGAGCTGCGTTGGAATGCCGTCTTCAACGGAAACGTATGAATGGCTGCAAGCAGCAATCGGACGAAAATATGAAGGACAAGAAGATAAGTTTCATTTTGAATATGTGGATATTCATGAGGAGCAAGAGGAGGAAGAAAAACGAGCTTTTGCTGAGCGTGTTATGGAAGAAGACTTATTTTATCCTGTTGTTCTTGTGAATAACGAGATTGTCGGAGAAGGAAATCCTCGCTTAAAGGATGTATACGAAGAAATTGAGAAATATTTATAATATAACTTATCACTCACAGAGCTCTTGCAACTTAGACTACAAATCGCAAGGGCTTTTTCTGTGCTTTGGAGGATGAATGAGATGAAGAAGGGATTTGTAATGGGGATTATAGGGCTTTTTCTAGTTAGCAGTATTGCTTGTATGAAAGAGGATGCAGCAGCGATTTACTCATTAGCAGGTTGGCTGGGCGTCTTTTTCTTAGCTAGTGCAGTATTTCTTTGTATAGATGGATTTATTTTAGGAGCAAGGGGGACATTTGCCTCGGCAAAGCCAACGCGAAAAGAATCCCGCTTTCAATCTGCTAAAACGAACGCATTTGCAGCAATTCCTAATATGACAGCAGCGTTAGGAGTATACTTATGGCTATCGTAACGGAGCATTCTATACCAAAAGAAGCAAAGTTCTTATTAGACCAATATGTGAACGAACTTCAAAAAATCATTTCAAAAGAAAAGCTAATTGGTGTGTATTTGTATGGTTCATTAGCATTAGATGCATTTCATCCGGAAACGAGTGATATTGACTTTGTAACGGTGATGACAGAACAAGTCAGTGAAGCAGAGAAAGTGAAAATACGTGAATTACATAAGAGGCTTTATACACATGACCTCGGTAAACGAATGGATGGGATGTATATTCCGCTTGGTGATGTAGGAAAGCAAAATCATGAGATGTCACCGTATCTATATTATTCAGATGGAAAAATAAATGAAGGCTATTGGGACATTAATTCTGTGACGTGGTGGATGATAAAGAATTGCGGTATTACGATTTTGGGTCAAAAAGCAGACGAGCTTCCATATGTAGTAACGTGGGATGATGTTGTAAGCACAATGAAATACAATGTGGAACAATATTGGAGTGAGAAAGTAAAGCGTCCATATTTATTTTTATCTACAGAATGGGTAGAGTTTGCAGTTGTGACAATAGGACGTATTATATACACGCTAGAGATGGAACGGATTGTTTCTAAAGATGAAGGGCTGCAATATATGATGAAATGTTTTAAAGAATGGGAACCGCTTCTTCAAGATGTGTACCGGGTACGTCAAAAAGAAGGAATGAAACCGTCTTTATCGAGATGGAAACGTGCTAAGCTGACGAAGCAGTATTTATTATTTGGGATAGAGGAATGTAAGAAGAAGTGTAGGAAATAAAAGAAGTTCACATTTTTTGTGAACTTCTTTTATTTTTTAACCATTATGATGTTTGTACATCCAAAGAATACCTGACTTTAAAAGACGCGGTACGCGGCCCATTAATGGCTGATTTGCGAGTAAACCGAATCCGTGTTTTTTCCCGAGAGAACCGAGAACACCTTTTAGTTTAATAACAGGTAGCTCTTCTGGTAATGCTTCATTGTTCCAACGTTTTAATAATATTTGGACAATTTGTTCACCTTGACCTTCTGCAAGCTGTGCAGATGGTGCATGTGGCAGCGCAGCGCAGTCACCTAGCACATATACATTCTCGTAATCTGGAATATTATGATGCTTTGTTAATACAACCCGACCACTATTATCATGCTCGACAGGTAGATTACGAACGATTTCACTCGCTTGAATGCCAGCTGTCCATACAATTGCGTCACATTCAAGTGGTTCATCGTGGTTATACACAATAGTTGGTTCTACTTTTGTAATGTTCGAGTTGCGAACAATTGTAACATTATGCTTCAAAAACCACTCTTCTACGTATTTACTTAATTTCTCTGGGAATGGGAAAAGAATGCGATCTTTTCGGTCAAATAAATAAATGTTTAAGTCTGGACGGCTTTCGCGAAGCTCACTTGCTACTTCAACACCGCTTAGTCCAGCGCCTACAACAGCAACTGTTGCATGTGGTTCTAAACCATTTAGTTGTTGATATGTTTGACGAACTTGCTCAATGGATTGAAGGCTATATGTATTTTCCTTCGCTCCTGGAACGTTGTGATAGTTATCTTCACAGCCAAGTCCGATAATTAAGTCATCATAATTGACAACTTCACCGCCCTCAAGATGAACAGCTTTGTTTTCTAGATCAACGTTGGTTATAGTACCATATTGAATATTAAGTCGTGGATGCTCTGGAAATGGAATGCGAATATGCGTTTCAGAAATCGTTCCTGCCACTAATGCGTAGTATTCTGTTTTAAAACAGTGATACGGTACCTTGTCGATTAATGTCACTTGAACATCATCTGGAAGTTGGTTGCTCGGAAGAAGACGCTGTAAAACTCTCATTCCACCGTAGCCGCCACCTAGTATTACGAGGTGCTTCATGATGGATTACCCCTTTTCTGTTGAAATATCCCCTAATCATAAAATTTTATATTACAAAAATATTTTGACTTTACTCATTAAAATTATATCGAATTTAGAAGCAAATAACAATGCGTGAATACATACTCTGTTGTACAATAATAAGAAAGTGAAAGCGATGTTAAAGGCCATTCTATATAAATACAAATAGAAAAACGACATAAAACCCCTTTCTTTATAGGGGGGCGAGAGCATCTGGCCGTGCATAGAAGCGGTCAGGACCTTTGACTGCCACATGCGAGGTTTCAAACAAAGGGAGAAAGCAAGTAGCGGTCATGTCTTTGTTTGCATAGTTTTGACTTATATGTCAAAAAATTAAAAAGGATTTATATACCCGCTGGGACTGGATAAGAAGAAAAGTGGAAGTGGCTCATTCAAAATTAGTAGAATTATGGAGTTTCCTGCCAGTAAACGCTTTTTATTAAGAGTTAACAAATGAAACGATTGAATATTTTAATCGTTTTCGCTGGACTTAGACAAACATCTTAGGCTTACTGTTATAAAACAAGCTTTGAAATAGATATAGGGGGGGATTGAGGTTGATTAAACCGTTAATTGAATTTTGTGTTAGCAACCTTGCAAGCGGTGCGCAAAAGGCACGTGAACAATTAGAGAAAGATCCGAATTTAGATGTGATTGAGTATGGCTGTCTTGGGTATTGCGGCGTTTGTTTTGAAGGGCCGTATGCGCTCGTAAACGGTGAAGTTGTAAAAGGTGAAACACCGGATGAACTTGTGAAAAATGTATACGATTATTTAGATGAAAATCCGATGTTTTAAGGTGCTGCAACGAGGTAGCGCCTTTTCATTTGAACGCATAAAATCACTTCGAAAGAACAGGCTATAACAAGTGCAGCAGTTGCTTAGTATATAGACAAAAAAGAAAGCCCTTTTTTGAAGGGCTTTTTGCTTACACAATATGTGTAAGTACGACATTGTTACACCAAAATTGTCGTTGAATATGAGAAACGGGGGACATTCTTATTGTTTTCCAAAAGCGCTCATTTTATACTTATAACAATCAAAAATTTTGGAGTGAAATAATATGGCACAACTTTCTTTCACAAAAATGCACGGACTTGGGAATAACTACATTTATATAAATATGTTTGAAGAACAAATTGCAGAAGAGCATCTCGCAAAAGTTGCTGAAAAAGTATCGGATGTGAATACTGGAATTGGTTCCGACGGAATGATTTTAATTTGTCCCTCTGACATTGCTCCTGTGAAAATGCGTATTTTTAATAAAGACGGTTCAGAAGGAAAAAGCTGCGGGAATGGATTGCGTTGCGTTGCAAAGTACGCATATGAGCATAAATTAGTAGAAGAGACTGTTTTTATGATTGAAACGTTAGCAGGAATCGTTACAGCAGAAGTAAAAGCTGAAGATGGAATTGTAACCTCGGCAACAATTGATATGGGAGCACCTAGATTAAAACGCATTGATTTACCGATGTTAGGTGAAGGAGAAATACCATTTATTCGTGAAGATTTCCTTTACAGTAACCACCGTTACACATTTACAGCTGTCTCAATGGGAAATCCGCATGCTGTTATTTTTGTAGATGATATTGAAGAAGCACCGCTTACAACATTAGGACCTGTATTAGAAACACATGAGATGTTTCCGGAAAGCGTAAATGTAGAATTTATTGAAGTACTGAATGATTGTGAAATGCATTTTCGTGTATGGGAACGCGGTTCGGGCATTACACAAGCATGTGGAACAGGGGCATGTGCTGCGGTTGTAGCTGCAATCTTAAATAGAAAGATGAAGCGCGGACAAGAGATTACTGTTCATTTAGCAGGCGGAGATTTAATGATTACATGGACAGAAGAAGGAACAGTTCTCATGAATGGTCCAGCAGAAGTCACTTGCAGCGGTGTATATTATTATAAGATTGAAGAGTAAAGATGTATAATAGAACGAGAGAAGAAAGGAAGGAAGGTGAATTCTATGATTACTGTAACAGAACAAGCAGCACATCAAATTAAAGATATGTTAAAAGACGCTGAAGAAGGAGAAAGATACGTTCGCCTTGCTGTACACGGCGGTGGATGTAGCGGTCTTTCTTATGGCTTAGGATTTGAAAGAGAACCAAATGAAGACGATACAGTTCTTGAATTTTTCGGTGTTGAATTTGTTATTGATAAAGAAAGTGCTCCAATTGTAAAAGGAATAAAAATCGATTATAAGCAATCAATGCTTGGCGGTGGATTTACAATCGACAATCCAAACGCAATCGCATCATGCGGCTGTGGATCATCTTTCCGTACAGCGACGAATGCCGGTAAGCCTGAGGAATGTTAACATTAGATAATATTTGTGTAGTGCGCATCTATAAGGATTAATAATACCGACCTTCTTGACGGTGAATTACAATATTCATTCGTTAAGAGGGTTTTTATTTTGGATGGAACGAAAGAGTAAAAATGGCGAAAAAAGTAGAAATTCGAGTGTTTTTGTTGTTATTTGCTCATTTTCATGTTATTATAAAGTCAATTATATAGAAGAGAAGATGGTTTGTCTTTTTGAATTAACAGAATTTTCAGAAAGTAATCGTGAAGTTTTTCCCATTTCCTCTTTCTTGTACGTCTGTACCCAAAAAAATTTTTCTTTGTACCTAACGAATATAAACGATCAAAAGCACGTATACCTATTTAGTATTTTTAAAATCGGGAAACGTAACGAACTAATAAATTGAAATAACGTAATATAAAATTAAAATATTTTTTTGAGGAAGAGTGTATTATCCCCCTTACAAAAAATTAGGGAGGTATAGAATATGGGAATTTCTACACTACTATTAAATGCATTTATTATTATAATTTGTATCCTTAGTTATCAAGTATTTTGGTTAGATAAAACAGAAAAAAAAGCACGTAACAACATACTCATTTCTTTTCTTTCATCGGTTGCAATTGTTCTTTGTATGACATTCCCTATTCATTTACATGATGGGTATATTTATGATTTGCGTTTTATTCCTATTCTTTTAGTGCTTCTATATGGAAACACAAGAAGCGTTATTTGTATAAGTATTGTATATATTGCTTATCGATTTTATTTAGGTGGAAACGGCTTTTTTTCATCAGTTATTATATATACTGTAATTACAGCTATTACGACAATATTACGTTATTTTCTACCCATTTATTTTAGGAGAAAAAAGGTATTGTTCAACACATTATTGCTTTTGATTTGTACTAGTTCTTTTTCTATCTTTGCGATAATGAATCAAATTGAAATAAATGGTAAAATCGAAGCTGTTTTTATTGGATTTTTGATTAATTATGTAGTGGTCAACGCCTTCACAGGATTCTTGTCTGTTTATTTAGTAGAGGGAATGATCGAGAAATTTAAAATGAAAGAAAAAATTCAAAGAGCTGAAAAATTTTATACAGCTAGTGAATTAGCTGCATCGATTGCACATGAAATTCATAACCCGCTGACTACTGTATATGGATTCACTCAATTGTTCCGTGAAATTGAAATTTCAAAAACATCTCAAGATGAGTACTTGAAAATTATGTTAATGGAATTAGAAAAAGTACAATTGATTATCGATAATTATTTATCTCTCACAAAACCACAACATACGATAAAAAAACTACTAAATATAAGTTGTATTTTTCGGGAAGTAACCAATATTATTTCACCACTAGCGTTTTCATACAATGTTGAAATAAAGAGAGATATTCCAGCGTGTTTGTATATAAATGCGAATCCTGAAAAATTAAAACAGTGCTTAACTAACATTTTACAAAATGGAATTGAAGCTATGAAAGATGGTGGAGTATTACAAATTCGTGCACAAAAAATTAAGGGTAATATTGTAATTGATATTATTGATTCAGGAATTGGAATGTCTCGAAAAGAAATAAAGCGAATTGCCACGCCATTTTATTCAACAAAAGAAAAAGGAACTGGGCTTGGTACTATGATTGCGTATAGCATTATTAGAGAGCTAAATGGAGATATAGAAATAGAGAGTACAAAAGGAAAAGGAACATGTTTTTCTATCATTATACCTTGTTAATCAAAAAGAGCGTCCAAAGCTCGACGCTCTTTTTGATTAAACCCATTTTTACTGGCCATGCATAGAAGCAGTCAGGGTCTGTTTCTGCCACGTGCGAAGATAAAAACAACGGGAGAAAGTGAGTGTAGGTCATATTTTGTTCTGCATAACGGCGGCTTATATGCTGGGAGATCAAAATGGATTTATTAGGCCTCACCATATCAAAAAAAGAAAATTGTACATTTAGACATATTTTGGAAATGATTTAACTAGTACTCTGTACGCTAAGTGTAAGGATAATTAAAATATGAGCTAACAGGGGTACCGTCACATCGCTATCAAGCTAATAAAACAAAATACCCCCTAAAATGAAAAAATACGCTATTCTTTCTGCAGAATCATAGGAAAGGATGGCGTTTTTGTATGTCTATTTCTGTATCTGATGAATTACAACTATTTGCTCAAGAAATTCAAAGTTTCTTATCCCCAAATATCTTACGAAATCTTGCTAAAGATGTTTGTTTTGTGCAACGAACCAGTAAATACCAAGCAAAGGAATAATCATATGGTTTCTTTGCTTTTTTGATTTGATTACGTGTTTCATATTGTTCCCCCTTGCCAAATTGTTTTTCTTAATGGTATCATGTTTTTTCGTGAATAAAATAAAAACGGTGAAACTCTCGCCTTTCCTGATTCCTTTATATCTTATAATAAAAATAATCTAAATAAACGATAAATTTCTTTTCTTCATCAAGAAAAAGGGAAACGGTAGATGTCGTGTGGAATCAATGTTTTGAAAAGAAGCGGCTATTTTATGATTGTAATCGGAAGCGTCGTTAGCTTGTTATGGAGAAGTCCTTATACAACAATTGGAATCGTGACGCTTATGATTCTATGTATGATTACAATCGTTTACAATGTAGAGAAAAAGTTAAAAGAAAGGGATAAATCAGATCCCAACAAACAATCTTAAAACGATTAATTTGAAATGGTTATATAGAAAGAGGTGAAGTATCGATGATGGTGATGACAGCTCTATTGTTATTGCTTCAAAATAGTTTGCACACAGAAAATGGGAATACCATGAAACCGATTCCAATTACCGCGGTGCATGTCGCAAATAAATACGAAAAATGGGACGGTGCAGGGCGAAAGCGTTTCGTGCAAACAAATAGGGTATTCACAAGTAATCCTGTTACCCAAATAGCGGCAAAACAAACAAAAGAAACAAAAAAAACAAACGTAGCACTCGGAAATTTACAACATATGATTTACAACAATCAATCTTCTTACGGAGTAGAAGGCACGGCAGAAGCAAATACGCCTGTTCACATTGAAGTGACAGATGCAGATGGAAAACAAGTTTCTGCAGACGTTACAGCAAATAAAGAGGGACTATTTCAAACTTCGATCAACGGAAGCAGGTTGAAAAATGGGAACGTGCAAGTAAAGGCGGCGGCAGGTGAACAAGCTGCCCTCAAAACGGTAGAAAAAGATGGTACTTTCTATGAATTAAACAAAAAAGAGCAAGAAAAATGGCATATTTCAAACGATGGCACGCATCCGATTGAATCGACAAAAGGAATGAACGATGCACTCCAATTCGCAAAAGCAAATGCCCTCAAAACATTCAAGGTTCCAGCAGGAACGTACATGGTAAAAAAAGAAAATCCTGCTTTGTCGAATGACCCTTCCGCGTGTATCAATATGGTTCCGAATATCACATTCTGGTTAGATGAAAATGCTGTGATTCAAAAAGAAACAAACGCAAGAGAAGTATATTCAACTGTATGTGTTGGGTACGGCGCCGACAACGTCACATTAAAAGGCGGGACGTACAAAGGTGATAAAGATACGCATGACTATTCGAAAAAACAAGGACCGAGTTTTCCTGGTACGCATGAAAATGGAATCGGCATTTCTGTATATGCGGCCAAAAACTTGACAATTGACGGCGTTAAAGCAACAAACTTCACAGGTGATGGTGCGGGTATTGGTGGGAAAGGAACGTTATTGCAAGACATCTATCCAGATCATTTTGAATCGGGTTCTCTTGATAAAAATGGAAACAAAGTGGCAGATCCAACGAAAATTAGATTGAAAGCACCGATCCCATTCACAAAGGACATCCTCAAAACAGAACCTTATTTTGAAATGCCAAATGCAAAAAATTTGCCGTATCTCTATGATGTCTATTTTTATCAAGCAGATGGTTCCTTCTTATCTAGCTACAGTGTCAATACCGGAAAAGAAGTGGTTCAAATTCCAAAATCTGCAGCGTCCTTTAAAGCGGTGTTTAAAAAAGCAAATACGAGCGGTGTATACGGGGAGTTTTGGAGCAAGGCATTAGCAAAGAATGTGACCGTAAAACATTCTGACTTTTCCTTTAATCGGCGTCAAGGCATCACAGTGGGAGGCGCGGACCATGTAACCATCACAGACAGTGTCTTCCATGATATTAAAGGTGTTGCGCCTGAATCTGGCATTGACGTAGAGGGCGGATACGGTGAAAACGGGATGATGAACAAAAACATCTTCATCAAAAACAACAAATTCTACAACAATAACAAATACGATGTCATTTTATATGATGGACATGATGGGGTTGTTGAAGGGAATCACTTCGGATCAAGAGGGAAAATCGGTTTAGCTGTTTCCGAACCATTCACAAATGCATATATCAAGAATAATACATTTGATGCCAATAGTATTTACGCCTATCACGATATCACGTTTGAAGGAAACAGCATAAAGGATGGACTGATGAGCATCACAGGACCTCGCGCGGTGGTAGACGGCATGACATTTGATAAAACGATGTTTAGTCTTTCAAGTCGTGTCCCGTTTGGAATCGAAGCGAAAAACCTTACATTAAACAATATGGATTTAAATGTGTGGGTCAACCCTGTTCATGTAAGTAATGTAACCATAAACGGAGGAAGAGTGGGCGGCCAAGCACCAGACGGAAGTACTTTTGACAACTTGAAAGTGCTCAATCACCCTGGCACTTCATTCGTACGAGGGACCTATAACAATTGCATGTTTGAATCCAGTCCAACTGCGACTGGTGGTACACATGTCGACTATAACGGCACTTACATCTTTCAAAATTGTACATTTAAGGCAGCAAAAGGGACATTTAACGTCGGAAACAAAGACGCAAATGTTACAATTCAAAACTCTCGATTTGATATCAATGGTGATACAACTGTACTCAATATCCCAATGGGGAAACAAATCAATGTTGTCAATAACACGATTACCTCTGGCTTACTGCCAGGGATGAACAAAGCGGTTATCAAAGTGGGAGACTATTGGAATAAAGACAAACCGTTCCAGGGCCAACAAGCAAACATCACTGGCAATACCATCACAACAGGTGCAGCGGTTGAAGGTATTAGCACGATTTACGGCGGCGTCAATGCACCAGCTTATCGCGTTCAAAACAACATCTTACACAAGGCATTTTTGAAGGTAAAGCCAAAGGATATTGTAAACGGGAATCAGGAGCTTCCGAATTAATTGAAAACACGTGGTGCACCTACACCGCGTGTTTTTTTGTTTCTTCTATATGGGGTACCGCCAGCATTTCGGAAACCCCCCACGCTAACAGTATTATTCTAAAAAAACTGTTACTTAAGAGTATTCTTTTAATTTTGTATAAAAAAATAGTGTAAGCCAATAATCAGCCTACACTATTAATTTGAATATATTTAAATCATATGGAATCTCAGCCCACAAAGCGAAGTAACTGACGTAAGTAATTTCTTCGAATAAACAAAAAGTAAGTAATTTGTACAAATATAAACCCTGTGAATACGAAAATGGAATTTTGAGTAACTGATAAATCTACGTGTTTATGCTGCGCTATATATTGTAGTGCCATAAATGCTACACCACTATGAACTACTGCTACTACAATTGGTACAAAAAATAACACACTAATTTGTTGTGTTACAACCTTCTTCAATTCTTTTTCCGTTAACCCCACTTTAGAAAGCATTTGATACTGTCTTCTATCTCGATCTAGATCTGTGAATAAACGGAAGTACAAAAAGCTAATGGCAAAAACAAAAAATACAATCCCTATTACCATAGTTCGTTAATTTCACGAAATGTTCAAAAAATTACCTTTTGAAAAAGAAAAAGGTATAGTATTATTTAATTAAGTAGAATTTTTCGACAAATAAAGACAAATTTTTTACAAGAAGCGAAAAGTTTTATGTGTTTTTTCATTCTACATCTTGGTTTCATAGAAAATAAGGAGGAATGATTATTGTGAAAAAGCATTGTAAATTACTTAATAAATCCTTTAAAGAATTAGTACAGGAAAATAAACAAAAGATCCTGAATGATAAACGAGAGTTGGAAAGAATTGAACAACGCATTGAACAACGTTATGTAATTAACAAACCAGCCTCATAATAAGGCTATATACAGGTAAAAATCGACATAAAGTGAAACTTCCGTCAGTGGGGGTCTTACTGCCCGTTAATGCGGGATAAAAACGGGGGACGAGAGCATCTGACCGTGCATAGAAGCGGTCAGTGCTTTTTCCTGCCACAAGCGAGTACAGGTCATGTTGTATTCTGCATAGTAGTAACTTATATGTCAAAAAATTAAAATGAATTTATATGGTTTGCGTAAGGGATGAAAATCTTATTTATATAGAAAAGAAAAAGAAGACAATCCTCTATATATAGTAAGTGGTTATCTTCTTTTTCTTTTTAAATGGACTTTTGTGGCATTAACTGTCACGGTAAATGAGTATATAGATGGATTATCAGATTTCGTCGCCATTTTCGAAGTTATCGGGTTCTAAAAACTCGAATTTGGTTCCATTGCTTTAAATTTCCCTGATTTATCTACGATGAACATGACATTACTATTTCTACTATCCATCCCTTGTTGTATAGACTCAGGACTAGAATATATAGTGTTAACTGCTACGTTATAAACACCTTCTGTTAACACGTGACTTTTTTCAAAATCATCCACAATGCTTTGGGCTTTAGGTACACTTCCGTTATTTTTATAGGTGTTGTAATAGTAAATAAAATTGATGACTCCTATATGATCGGCATTATCTCTAGGTTTACTAACTTTTAATGTTTTTATTATGTTGTCAGTGTTTAATTTTTGTTCTTTTTTGAAGTCTGTAATTAATTCTTTTTCTTGTTGTTCATCTATATTTATATGTAAATAGTAATAGAAATTTTGTTTCCCATTGTCATAGTCATTAGGAGATTCACTTAATAAGTTATATTTTTTTATAATCTTATCAGATTGTTTCAAAACATCACGATGTTGTTTAACATACGCTCCTTTGAATATTTCTAAGAAAACATCATCGCCGCTATTTTTATCTATTTCATGTGAATTTCTATCTACAATTAAATAAGCAAAAGTGTGGTAGGGTTTTTTTATTTCTACATAAGTTTGATGATCAATACCTTCAAACCAATTATTATCAGCAGAAAGAATTTTAAAATCTCCATCCTTTATTCCATAGCTTTCTGACAAATAATCTCCTATTGGTTTTTTTAGTTTTGTTTCTGTAAAACAACCACTTAATAGAAATAGTGGTATGCTACACACTAAAATGAAAACAGCCCATTTTATTCTCTTCACTCCCAGTTCACCTGCTTCTTAATAATATATTTTATATTAATGATAATGAATATGGCTTATCTTTGTATTTCTTGTTATATAGATATTTATTGTGCAAACGAATGGAGAAATACGGAAAAAATGAATAAGGAGAGGAATAAAGGGCATCGCCTTATTTTTCGGTAAATGCTTCTTCTGAAATAACCGTAAAACCATGTCGTTTAAATAATGCAGTGGTAACGCCGTAACCATCTTGTTTTTGTCCATTAAATTTACCCGTGTAAATGACAGAACTTCCGCATGACGGACTGCGTTCTTTTAGGATAATATACTCAGGGTTTAAATCTTTGATTTGATCTAATGCTTTGTAAGCACCTGCAATAAAGATTTCTGTCACGTCATTTCCGCTGCGATCGATAACCTTTGCTTTTCCATCTAGCACATCATCTCCGTTGCCTCCCGTGATTTCAGCAGGCATGCGAGGCGTTGGTAATCCACCTAATATTTCCGGACAAATAAGAATTGTCTCTTCTTTTTCGAGTAGTTCTTGGATTTTTGTAACGAAATTATCGTTTCCATCATAGCGACAAGCAATTCCAGTTAAACATGCACTGATTACAATCATTTTTCCACCTCAGTTTGATGAATTTATTTTTATCATACAATAAAATCTTTCTCCACCTTTATGTTTTTTTTCTTATTTATAAATGGGAGTGATGAATATGAGTAAAATGTATTCATTAATGAAGCAACATAGTGAATTTCAAAATAAAGAAGAGTTTAATACATAGCAGCAGCAAATTTTGGCGCAGTATCAAACTAAGATTAACAAAACGGATTTCCATTGGAAAGTGAAAAAAGAAAAGAGTCATGCTTATGAAGCATAACTCCTTTCTTTTAATCAAATTTTCGTACAGTTGGAACGCGAATCGCGATAAAGAGTACAAAGACAATGACAGCAATTGCACCGCTTTTCATAACTATAACAATAGGTATTCCAGCTGCTAAGGCAAGTGATGTAATTGCATAAGAAATAGGGATAAAGCCCATCGATGATAGCATAAGTAAGCTCATGACACGTCCCATCATTTCTTCTTTCACAGTCGATTGAATCATGGCCATTAACGGCACAATTGCCATTGCGATTGTAATGCCGTAAAAGCAGCCTGAAAGAAGTGCTTGCCAAAGTGTTGTACTGAAATTAATAGACAAGAAGAAAACACCTGACAACAGCATCATAATAATGCAAAATAACCCGCGGCGGCGAGTAATATTTCGCAGTCCAACGATAACAGCGCCAATGGCCATCCCACCGCCAACAGCTGCCTCTAAATAACTAAATTGTAGAGAATCACCGTGCAGTACATTTTTAACAAATAGCGGAAAACCAACTTGCATCGGTCCGATTAAAAATAAATTCAAAAAGGCGCTGCAAATAAGGAACGTGGATAAAAATGAAGATTCTTTCACATAAAGAATGCCTTCTTTAATAGAGGTGAACATGCCTTTATTTTCATGTTTATCTTCTTGACCTGTACTAGAGTGAACTTTTTGAATCAGTATGGCAGCGATAATTAATAATAAAATCGTTATTGTAAAGATTGTCTCATAATTACTGAATTTGATGAGTATCCCGCCAAGGACAGGGCCGAAAATAACTGATGCTTGGTTCGTCATTTGTGTAAGTGAATTTGCTTGTGTAAGACGATGCTTCGCTACGAGCTCAGGTAAGATAGAACCATCAGCTGACCAGAAAAAGGCATCGGCTAAGCCAAAGAAAAGTGCAAATAAAGCAAATGTGTATAGTGTGACGTGACCAATAATAAACCAAATAAGAATGATAGTGACAAGAAGCGCCCGAATAATATTAGAATAAAACATGATATTCTTTTTTGGGAATTTGTCTGCAACAGCTCCGCCAATAATCATGAAGATGAGGCGCGGAACACTAAGAGCCACAAAGACAACACCGAGTGATGCTTCTAAATTTAATGTTTTTGCTATGTACCATGTTTGTGAAAACGTAAAAAATGCTAAGGCAAAGCTTGAAAATAGAGTGGCTGCCCAAAGAAATAGGAAGTTTGTATTTTTTAATAAAGGCATTTCCATTTCTTCTAGAGCAAGTTTACTTTTCTGTAATTCCTCCATATGAATCCCTTTCTGTCATATGTCTTTTTATCTTTGTTAACAGTTTCTAATCTTTCTATACAGATACTTTTTTATTGTATTCAAAAAAGTAGAATTTGCCCAGTGGATTTTTCATGTTGAAAAAGGAAAAACCACCAAACGGCTCTTATGTGAGATATTGGGTGGTTGCGTTTTTAACTTGGGGAATCCTTTTTTATCATATCTAGTGAGAAGACCGCCACCTCAAGCACGAAACGGTAGGTGGGGGTAGTTCAATGGAAGAAGTTATCCTTTAAGGACTGTAATTCCTTTTACCATATTCCAAATAAAGTAGTATAGGCTAATTAGGGCACAAATGCATACTACAATCACTGCACTAAGAGCAAGTGTCTCAGCTGGCTGATTAAAACCAGCATCCATAACTCCTAATACTGCAAGTCCTATAAAGATAGCGATGCTCGGAAGAATATGTGTCCATAGAGCGCGTTTAGCATGAGTTCTTGTTTCGTAATCGCCTACAATCCAAACGATTAGCGGGAACAAGATAGGTGCAAAGAGAACACTAAAGTACGAAAGAGCAGATAATATTTTATTTCCATTCATATGTATCACCTCATGAAATCTTTTCTTGTTGTTATACGCTTATTATGCAGGAGAACGTATGGACTTACTATCGCCGAATCTTACAGAAACATAACAGTTTTGTAAGATTCGGCGATATGTAATGTAAGGCTTTTTTTAGGTTTGATGTTATATCCATATGTTGATTAAAAAATATATAAAGGTATAACGAGAAGTGGATATAAAAAAAGACACAGCAGCTGCTTGCGTCTTTTTGTGTATTAAGCAAGTGCAATATAAATGTCAACTTGAGCATCATTTGGATCGAAAGTTCGTTCATCATACAGCTCGAAGTCCGTTGTGAACGCACGTTTATTTTCTTTTGACCAGTTCCAAATATCTTGCCATGCTTCTGCGATGATTTCGGATAGCGGCCCTTTGCGCGTTGTAAATACGGCGTATGTAGCAGCTGGGATCGTGAATGATGTCATGTTTTCTGGTGTATCAATGACAGTAGAAACAGGAACACCAATTGTATACGTATAGCGACCTGTTTCATCGGATTCATAGTTGGAATACAATGCGAGCGTTTCTGTTTGTGTAGTTTTGTTAGGAATTTGGTTGGTAATTTGCTCTTGGAAGTATTGATTCCATAGATGAGGGATTTTTCCGGCGCTGGACATTTCCAGTTCGTTGTTTGTAGTAATAGAAATCCCGATGGCTTGAAAAGCTTCTTTTTTTATAATTGTAGGTTGCATTATTGTATCATCCTCTCTTTTTGATAAGAACAAACGTTCTTATCGATTGTACCATAATTATACAGGTGGAGGATAGGGGAATTACGTGTCGAACATCGTCGAGGGGTCTTTATCCCGCATTAACGGGCAGTACAGGTTGTGGAAGCATGGAGAAGACGACTGCCCGTAAAAGCCCGATTGGGCGGGCTTTCCATCAGTGAGAAAGTCGTCACTGATGGAAGTTTCACTTTATATTGTGTCGAATCGCCGATATATGTTCCACTTCCGCCGATATATATTGCTGGGCATGTAAAAAAGAGACTGATTCGCAAAGGCGCTTAAGTGCCTTTGGAATCAGTCTCTTTCTGTTAAAACATACTAGAACTATGCATTGGTTGCAGCTTCGCATTTGGATCGAAGTATGCTTTTGCGTTGTTTACTGCTGTTGGGGCTTCGCCAAAGCCGCATGCGATTAGTTTTACTTTTCCTTCGTATGTGCAAATATCACCAGCTGCGTAAATGCCAGGGACGTTTGTTTCCATTTTAGAATTTACAACGATGCTGTTCTTTTGGATATCTAAGCCCCAATCTTTAATTGGACCAAGGGAAGAGACGAATCCGTAGTTTACGATGACATCATCAACATCAATGACAACTGTCTCTTCTGTTTTCACATGTTGAAGTATAACTTGTTCAATTTTTTCTTCACCTATAAGTTCAACTGGAACGTATGGTGTTTTTACTAGTGCGCGCGAGTTCATTAACGTTTCGACGCTATGCTCATGTGCGCGGAATTTATCACGGCGGTGAACGATTGTTACTTCTTCTGCGATTGGCTCTAACATCATTGTCCAGTCTACAGCAGAATCTCCGCCGCCAAAGACGACAACGCGTTTGCCAGCAAATTTATTCATATCATCAACGAAATAATGTAAGTTTGTTTTTTCGAATTTCTCTGTGCCTTCTAATTCTAAAGGACGCGGCTTAAACGCGCCGTTTCCAGCTGTAATGATGACGGACTTAGAATAGTGTGTTTCTTTATTTGTTACAAGTTTGAACACACCATCTTCTTGTTTTTCTATCGTTTGTACAGCTTCTTCTAGGCAAATGGTTGGTTCGAACTTGCTCATTTGTTCCTTTAAGTTGTTAATAAGTTCTTGTGCACGAATTTTTGGAAAACCTGCGATATCATATATGTACTTTTCAGGATATAATGCGGATAATTGACCGCCGAGTTGTGGCAAGCTTTCGATAATTTTTACGCTTGCTTGTCTCATACCGCCATAAAAAGCTGTGAATAATCCAGTTGGGCCTCCACCAATAATAGTGATGTCGTATACCTTTTGATTTTCTGTCACTGTTTACTCCCCCTATAATTAGGAAATTTTTCGTGCTTATCCTATATACACTCGTATGTATGTTATACGAAACTTTCATGAGCGGAGTGCAAGCGCACCCAAGACAAATAATATCATATTTTATAAAAAAAAGCCGTAGAAAACGACTGAATCGTATATGCACTTTGTATAGATTTGTTATACAAAGAAGAAACTAGCCAGTAAGTAAAGGATGCAATGTTTGGTAATTATATGTATTTTTTCGTAATTCTAATATATATACGGCATCACAGAAAGCAAAAAACTGGGTGAAAAGCTTTATACACTTAGTGAATAAGCAAATGTCGAAAAACTTAAAAAGACTACGTTATTTTAAAATATTGATAATTCTACAAGTGCTTGAAAAGTAAAAAGAAAACGACTAATATAGGAAGGTAAATGTATTAATTTTTTATGACAAATTTCGTAACATTTTTCAAACTTGTTTTTGGTTTTGTTAAGAATGTGAGAACTTTTACATTCTTAGCATTTCATTTGTTTTAGCACTATTTTTATTATTTTTAACTATCTATATAAAGAAGAGGGTTGTGATTAGGGTGAAGAAGCCAAAAATCGTAGTTCTAGGCGCAGGTTATGGCGGAATGATTACTACTGTTCGTCTGCAAAAAACATTATCTGTAAGTGAAGCTGAAATCACATTAGTAAATAACAACAGCTATCATTATCAAGCAACTTGGTTACATGAAAGTGCAGCTGGTACGTTGCATCATGACAAAGTTCGTTTAGACATTAAAGATGTAATCGACACAAACAAAGTAAACTTCGTACAAGACACAGTTGTAGAAATTAAAGCAGCTGAAAAGCGCGTTATCTTAAAGAATGGCGAGCTAGAGTATGATTACTTAGTAATCGGTCTTGGTTTCGAGTCTGAAACGTTTGGAATTAAAGGATTAAAAGAGCATGCATTCTCTATTGCTAACATTAATGCAACTCGTCAAATTCGTGATCATATGGAGTACATGTTTTCTCTATATGCTTCGGAAAAACGCGATGAGTTAGTTACAATCGTTGTCGGCGGTGCTGGATTTACAGGTATCGAGTATGTAGGTGAGCTTGCAAACCGTGTTCCTGAGCTTTGCGAAGAGTATGATGTTCCTCGTGAAAAAGCGCGTATCATTTGTGTTGAAGCTGCTCCAACAGCACTTCCTGGTTTCGATCCAGAGCTAGTTGAGTACGCTGTAAAACAATTAGAGAAAAAAGGTGTAGAATTCCGCATTGGTACAGCTATTAAAGAAGCAACTGAAGAAGGTATTCTTGTTGCAAACGGCGACGATGTAGAATTATTGAAATCTGCAACTGTAGTTTGGGCTGCAGGTGTTCGCGGTAACGGTATTGTAGAAGAGTCTGGCTTTGAAGCAATGCGCGGTCGTGTAAAAGTGGACGAGTACATGCACGCTCCAGGTCATGAAGAAGTATTCATGGTTGGTGATGCAGCGTTAATCATTAACGAAGAAATTAACCGTCCATACCCACCAACAGCACAAATTGCGATTCAACAAGGTTACAACATTGCACATAACTTAGCCGTTCTTGTTCGTGGTAAAGGCGAAATGCAGAAGTTTGTATTCGATAACAAAGGTTCTGTATGTTCATTAGGACATGACGATGCAATGGGCGTTGTAATGGGCAAAAAATTAACTGGCTGGAAAGCTTCATTCATGAAGAAAGTAATCGACAACCGTTACCTATTTATACTTGGCGGACCTTTATTAGTTCTTAAAAAAGGTAAGTTAAAATTATTTTAATTTGTAATTCAAAACAGAAACGGCTATCGGCTGTTTCTGTTTTTTGTTGTTTTAATTTTACTGAATATTACAAAATAAATAAAGTTCTTTTTACATAGAGAGCGCATTTCACCTCGTTCTCCTTTTGAAATCTTTATAGTATAATGGAAGAAAAGAGTGAATATTCTGTTCGTTTGACCGGAAGGGGTTTCTAATAATGAGTAAACGTGGAAAGGTATGGTTAGCGGTAAGTGGTCTTGTCATAACGTCAGATGGAAGGTGGCTTGTCGTTAAGAAAAAATATGGCGGATTAAAAGGAAAATGGTCATTGCCTGCTGGTTTTGTCAATGAAGGAGAAACAATCGATCAAGCAGTGCAGCGTGAAGTGTTAGAGGAGACAGGAATTGCTACGAGTGTGAAAGGAATAATGAGTGTTCGATCAGGTGTCATACAGGGTGAGATTAGTGACAATATGATTATTTTTCTTTTAGAACCAAAAGGAGAACATATTATCATTCAGGAGCGAGAATTGTCTGAAGGAGCATTCTTATTTCCGACAGATATCGCACATGATGAACATGCTTCCGTGTTAATACAGTATTTATTAGAAGCGATGCCAGCTCCGCTTTTACAAATGGACGGGACGTTAAATCCAGGAGAGCAATTTGGCTATACAGTATATAACATTTTTGTAGGAAATACAGAAAATAAATAAGAAGGGATGGAAATAATGAGCATACCCGTTTTATTAATTTCTATGATGTTATTCTTAGTTTTATTTTTTGGAATTGGTTTTTTATTAAATATGATTTTACGAGCAACATGGGTCATGGTTGTCGTATATCCGCTTATTTGTGTGTTTATTATTGATAAAGTTGATTTTTTAGATTACTTTGTACAGCCGAAAGAAGCGTTCACTTCATTAGGAACAAGCTTTCTTCACCTTGGACAAGCTGATATTATGATCTTATCAACTGGCTTAGTCGGTGCCGCTTTATCTGGCATTGTGATCAAATCATTACGACAACGTGGATATCAAATGTTTTGAAGCTCCTTTTTTTTAGGAGCTTTTTTCATGAATATTTCCTTCATCAGTTGGGGCACAATAACGATGAAGGAGTGTGGAAAACGAAAATGATAAAACGATATAGCATTCGCATGATAATGATTTGCTTATTTATAGCTGCATTATGTGTAACTTGGCAAGCTATGTCAGGAATCTCTCTTTCTGAAATGATTCATATGTATAAGAAAAATGAAGTGAAAGTAGTACACGCAGCTGAACAAAATAAGCAGGCGATTCCAAGTGCCGAAGTTATTCGTGCTTTAGAGAATGCAAAAGATTGGTCAAAGTACCACCAGATGGAAGTTACTGCCACAGGATATACAGCTGGTATGGAGTCAACAGGAAAAACAAAAGGACATCCTGAGTACGGGATTACATATTCCGGAGTGAAAGTAAAGAGGGATATATATTCAACCATCGCAGCTGATCTTCGCGTATTTCCGATTGGGACGATTCTGTTCGTTCCTGGATATGGCTACGGTGTTGTGGCGGATAAAGGCGGTGCAATTCAAGGGAATCGCCTTGATTTATATTATGAAACCGTGCGAGATGTATATAATCAATGGGGAAAGAAAAAAGTGAATGTTTACGTTGTGAAAATGGGAAATGGCAAACTTACAGAACAAGATTTAACGCTTTTAAATGAAGACGAAACAATGCAAGTGTTTCGCTCACAATATTTAAAACAGCAATAGTCTAGACGCTTGTGGCGCTAGACTTCTTTTGTTTGTTATCATAAAGTGAAACTTTAATCAGTGGGGGGGGTCTTCATCCCCCGCTGATTATCGGCCCTCACCAATCGGGCGCATGCCAGCAGTTTATCTCCCACCTAACTTCTTTAGAAAAGCGGAAGCGGCTCGCCCAGAATCGCAGGATAAAGTGAAATGGAGAAGAAAAAACGCAGTAAAGGGAGAGAAGTGATGGAAGATTATCCTTTAGCGTATTATGAGTTTTTTATAAAGTATAATGAAGGTGATTATTATACGTGCCATGACTTATTAGAAGAAATGTGGCTCGAAGATCGAGGGAATTTGTTTTTAAAAGGTTTATTGCAAATGACAGTCTCACAGTATCATTATAGCTACGGAAATATAAAGGGGGCACGGATAATGATGGGAGTAGCTGAAGCGTATTTAACTCCGTATTGCCCGATTTATTGGAATTTGAATGTTGAAAAAGTTGTACACTTCATTCAAACGTGTCGTGAAATGTTACCGAAAGAGATAAATCGAATTTCATATGAGGAAATTCAGAAATTGCCGCAGCTCCCGCAATTTATTTTATACATGGAAGAAGTTTGAATTGTCGCATTTTCCCGAAAATAAGGATATAATAGAAACACAAAAAACAGGGGGTGCTAGCATGTTTCAAGTGCAAAAAGAATTAGTAAGTCATGAAGCGGTAGTTGTTGCTTTATTTGAAGATGAGGTAATGAGCAGTTTTGTGAAAGAATTAAACCAAGCGTTTGATGGTCATTTACAAGTGTTACTAGATGAAAAGGAAATTTCTCCAAAGAAAAAAGTCATTTCTAAATTACATAGTTTAGGAAAAACAGATACAAAGCGTTATTATTTTGTTGGCCTTGGCAAAAAAGAAAGATATACGACAGAAACACTGCGAGGTACGCTCGGAAAGTTAGCGAAAACATTGCAAAGTGCTAAAGTGAAAAATGTTGCATTTATGTTAGATTCGTTTGTTACAGATAAAATGGACGCTATTGATGTTGCGCATATTGCGGCAGAAACATATTTCCTTGGCACATATGAGTTATTAACATATAAAACAGATAAAAAAGAAGCGCATCAATTAGAAAGCTTTGTTGTAATTACAAAGGAAGACCCGCAAGAAATTGAAGCTGCATTAACAGTTGGCTATGTACACGGGCGTGCTACAAACTCTGCGCGTACGCTTGTGAATATGCCGCCAAATATGTTAACGGCAACAGCTTTAGCCGATTATGCGGTTGAACTAGCGGAAAAGTATGATATGGATTATAAAGTTCTTGAGAAAGAAGAAATGGAAGAGCTTGGAATGGGCGCCCTGCTTGCGGTAAATCAAGGTTCTACAGAGCCGCCAAAAATGATTGCTCTTTTATATAAAGGTAAAGAAGAATGGACAGATGTAATTGGTTTAGTTGGTAAAGGAATTACATACGATACAGGTGGTTATTCTCTAAAACCGCGCGAAAGCATGGTTGGTATGAAAGGCGATATGGGCGGTGCGGCAGCTGTTCTTGGTGCAATGGAAATTATCGGTGAACTTCGCCCAGAGCAAAACGTAGTGGCTGTTATTCCTTCTACAGACAATATGGTGAGCGGTACTGCATTTAAACCAGATGATGTGATTACATCGATGAGTGGTAAAACGATTGAAGTATTAAATACAGATGCAGAAGGTCGTTTAGCGTTAGCTGATGGTATTACGTATGCGAAGAAGCTTGGAGCAAATTATCTTGTTGATGTTGCGACATTAACAGGTGGTGTTATTGTTGCACTTGGAAATCATACAACGGGTGCTATGACAAATAACGAAGCATTTTATGAGCAAGTGCTAGAGGCATCGATGGAAACAGATGAGCCAATGTGGCAATTACCGATTTTCGAACGCGATAAAGAGCGTGTTCGAAATAGTAAGTTAGCAGATTTAAATAACTCGCCAGGGCGTGATGGCCATGCGATTATGGCAGGTGTATTCCTTGGAGAATTTGCAGAAAAAACACCTTGGGTGCATTTAGACATCGCAGGAACATCTGATACAAAGAGCGCACATGACTTAGGTCCAAGCGGAGGAACAGGAGCAATGGTGCGTACATTGGCAACACTTGTTGAAAGCTTTGGAAATGAAGAGTAAGTAAGGAGGGGATTGGCATTTGCCAATCCTTTTTTAGATGTGTGCCAGTGCTTTCACTCGATAAATAGGGAATTAAATGTTGTAAAAAAATAAAAAATATTGAGGGAAGCATAATTTTTTTCATATAATGAAACTATGCTGATTGAGAGGAGAAAACAACATGGAATGGAAAAAAGAGTATGAACGCTGGATTTCCTTTGCAGATTTAGATGCAGAGCTAAAGCAGCAATTAGAAGCAATGCAAAGTGATGAAAAGAAAATTGAAGATAGTTTTTATAAAAACTTAGAATTTGGTACAGGTGGTATGCGCGGAGAGTTAGGTGCCGGCACAAATCGTTTAAATGTGTACACTGTTCGTAAGGCGACGGAAGGTTTAGCTCGTTTCATTGAAAATCAAGGTGAAGAAGCAAAAGCACGCGGCGTTGTTGTTGCATATGATTCCCGTCATAAGTCTCCAGAGTTTGCAATGGAAGTAGCGGCAACATTAGGTGCTCACGGCATTAAAACATATGTATTTGAAAGTCTACGCCCAACACCAGAATTGTCATTTGCAGTACGTTATTTGCATACGTACAGTGGAATTGTTCTTACAGCAAGCCATAACCCGCCGGAATATAACGGTTATAAAGTGTACGGAGATGATGGTGGACAATTGCCTCCAAAAGAAGCAGATGAGTTAATTCAGTATGTAAATAATGTAAGTGATGAATTGACAGTAGCGGTTGCTGATGTAGAGCAATTGAAACAAAATGGTCTCTTACAGATCATCGGTCAAGAAGTTGACGATGCATATTTAGAACAATTAAAAACAGTTATTCTTAATAAAGAGCTTGTGAAGGAAGTTGGACAAGATTTAAAAATTGTCTTCTCACCTTTGCACGGAACATCTAATATTCCGGCTCGCCGCGGATTAGAGGCAGTTGGATTTAAAAATGTAACTGTTGTAAAAGAACAAGAACAGCCAGATCCAGACTTTTCAACAGTAAAATCACCAAATCCAGAAGAACATGCTGCGTTTGAATTGGCAATTCGATACGGTGAGGAAATTGATGCAGATGTATTAATTGCAACAGATCCAGATGCTGATCGTCTTGGTGTAGCAGTTCGCAATCATGATGGTGAGTATCAAGTATTAACAGGAAACCAAACAGGTGCTTTAATGCTGGATTACTTATTATCACAAAAGAAAGAACAAGGTATTTTACAGGCAAACGGTGTTGTATTAAAAACAATCGTTACATCTGAATTAGGACGTACAATCGCAAAATCTTATGGACTTGATACAATCGATACGTTAACTGGCTTTAAATTTATCGGTGAGAAGATTAAGCAATATGAAGCGAGCGGAGAATATGAGTTCCAGTTCGGTTATGAAGAAAGCTACGGTTATTTAATTCGCCCGTTCTGCCGTGATAAAGATGCAGTACAATCTGTATTATTTGCATGTGAAGTTGCCGCATATTATAAAGCGCAAGGCAAAACATTATATGATGGTTTACTTGAAGTATTTGAAAAGTATGGATATTTCCGTGAAGGACTTGTTTCCTTAACGTTAAAAGGAAAAGACGGAGCAGAGCAAATTCAAAATATGATGACATCGTTCCGTGAAAATAGACCGACAGAAGTGGCAGATTTAGAAGTAACGATTGCAGAAGATTATAAAGCGAGCGTTAGAACAAAAGTAAAAGAAAATGTGACAGAAGAAATTGAATT
This sequence comes from Bacillus sp. 103mf, assembly GCF_900116295.1. Taxonomy (GTDB): domain Bacteria; phylum Bacillota; class Bacilli; order Bacillales; family Bacillaceae_G; genus Bacillus_A; species Bacillus_A bruguierae. Next base: position 40,101 of record NZ_FPAF01000015.1, on the reverse strand, counting down.
ACCAAAATCAAATGTATTAAAGTATTATTTGGCAGATGGATCTTGGTTCTGCCTACGTCCATCTGGAACAGAGCCAAAGATTAAGTTTTACTTCGGTGTACAAGGAGATTCCTTGCAGCGTAGTGAAGAGAAGCTTGAAGCGATTAAAGAAGATATTATGAATCGAGTAAAATAAAAAAAGGGAGAAATCCCTTTTTTTATTTTGTAAAGGAGATGTATCAGGCAAATCTATTTTATGGACATTCATATAAGTAAACAACAACATGAAACCCCTTTCTTTTTAGGAGGACATCTGGCCACGCATAGAAACGGTCAGGGCGTTTTCCTGTCACATGCAAGGTTCAAAACAAAAGGAGAAAGCAAGTAGAGGTCATGGTGTATTCTGCGTAGCAGAGACTTACAAAGAAAAGCGGAAGCGGCTCGCTCAGAACAAGAGGGGGATGGAGCTTCTGACATAGAGGCGCTTTTTGCCTCGGCGGAAGACGTGAAGCCACCGACTGTTCTAGCCGCTGGAGCTAGACAAGATGTCGGAAAGTTAAAATGGATTTATACAGTAGGGCTTGATATGACATTTTATTCATAAAAGAGGAGTATTATTAAGTTATAAATTTATGACAAGTTTGAGGAAACCTTGACTAATGAAGAGACAATCATGTAAAATTTGTAGGGAATGTCACTTTGTCATAAAAAAAGGGAATATTACAAAGGAAAAAGGTTGTAAGATTCCTAGAGAGAGAGACAATATGAGAATTAATATGATGAGGTTCTTCATATTATTTTCTCTATAACTAAGTGTGCTTTGTACAATAAATTTATCTTGTGTAGGATAAATTAACTGATAGGAAATAAAAAATGTTCGCCATGTAAAACCAATAAAGAAAGAGGTTGTAAACATGAAAAAAGTAAGAAAAGCTATTATTCCTGCTGCTGGTCTTGGAACACGTTTTTTACCAGCAACGAAGGCAATGCCAAAGGAAATGTTACCGATTGTTGATAAACCAACAATTCAATATATCGTTGAAGAAGCAGTAGCTGCCGGTATTGAAGATATTATTATTGTTACAGGTAAAGGAAAACGTGCAATTGAAGATCATTTCGATAATGCTTTTGAATTAGAGCAAAATTTATTAGAGAAGAAAAAGTATGAGTTGCTTGAAAGAGTACAAGCATCTTCTAAAATGGTTGATATTCACTATATCCGTCAAAAAGAACCAAAAGGTTTAGGACATGCAGTATGGTGTGCGCGCAAATTCATTGGTGATGAGCCGTTTGCTGTATTACTTGGAGACGATATTGTGCAAGCAGAAACACCTTGCTTAAAACAATTGATCGATGAGTATGAAAAAACATTGTCATCTGTAATTGGTGTACAAACAGTTTCAGAAAATGAAACACATCGCTACGGTATTATTGATCCATTAGAAAAAGATGGTCGTCGTTATCAAGTAAAACAATTTGTTGAAAAACCAGCACAAGGTACAGCACCTTCAAATTTAGCGATTATGGGTCGTTATATCTTAACACCTGAAATCTTCCGCTTCTTAGAAGAGCAACATATCGGTGCTGGCGGTGAAATTCAATTAACGGATGCAATTCAAAATCTAAATGAAATTCAACGCGTATTCGCTTACGATTTTGAAGGAACACGTTATGATGTTGGTGAAAAGCTTGGCTTTATTCAAACAACAATTGAAATGGCGCTGCAACATGACGAATTAAAAGAAGATTTACTACAAATTATGCAAAAACTTGTACAAGAACAAGCGGTTAAAAATTAATTATTGATAGATGTGTAAGATTAGACATAGTGAATTGGAGAATGAGGTATTCTAAGGGAAACATCCAATTTACTATGTCTAATCTGTGCTTATAAATTGTTCTTTACTGAGAAAATTTGAAAAAGAAAGGGGTACCTTCTTTGAAGACCATTACAATTTTAGTACCGGCATATAATGAAGAAGAAGTGTTAGATCAGCTGTATAGCCGGTTGACGGGCGTAATTGAGTCGGTGCCAAACTACAACTTTGAGATTTTATTTGTGAATGATGGAAGTAAAGATAATACATTAAATATGATCAAAGAGTTTCGAGTACGCGATAAACGCATTTCTTATGTAGACTTATCTCGTAACTTTGGTAAAGAGACAGCGATGATCGCAGGACTTGATCATGCGATGGGAGATGCAGTTATCATTATTGATGCTGATTTACAAGACCCGCCAGAATTAATCCCAGACATGATTCAATATTGGGAGCAAGGCTATGATGATGTTTATGCAAAAAGACGTTCTCGTGCAGGAGAATCTTGGGCGAAGAAATGGACAGCTGGAAAATTCTATAGCCTATTAAAGAAAACAACAAGAATCCCAATTCAAGAAAATACAGGAGATTTTCGCTTATTGGATAGACGCTGCGTGGAAGCATTAAAGCAAATTCGTGAAACACAGCGTTATACAAAAGGAATGTTCAGTTGGATTGGATACAATAAGAAAGAAATTTTATTCGACCGCGATCCACGCGCAGCTGGTGAAACGAAATGGAACTACTTTAAGCTAATGGATTTAGCAATTGAAGGAATCACATCCTTTACAACGTTTCCATTACGTCTTGCATCCTTCTTAGGATTCACCGTATCATTTGGTGCGTTTTGTTATATGCTTTGGATCATTATTAAAACGATGATGTATGGTGAGTCCGTAACTGGATATCCATCAATGATGACAGCGATTTTATTCCTTGGTGGAGTACAGTTGATTTCAATTGGAATCATCGGTGAGTATTTAGGTCGTATCTTTAACGAAACGAAAAATCGTCCACTATACTTTGTAGATGAGTATAACGATGATAAAGTAACAAATTTGGATGAAAAGCCGACAGCAAAGTTATATCGCGTAGAAGACCATAAAGTAAAATCAAATCGTTAGGGGATTAAAAACGTGAATAACAGAATGAAGGAAATCTTTAACTATTTGCTTTTTGGCGGTTTAACGACGTTAGTTAATATAGTTACGTATTATGTTTGTGCAACTTTAGTTGGAATGGATTACAAAGTTGCTACGACAATCGCATGGATTATATCTGTGTTGTTTGCGTATGTTACAAATAAAAAGTACGTATTTAAAAGTCAACCAACAAGCTTTGCCCATGCGATGAAAGAATTTTTCTATTTTATGGGATTTCGCGTTTTATCGTACTTCATCGATATTTTCTCCATGATTGTATTAATCGAATGGTTAGGTATCAATGATTTAGTATCAAAAATCATCGCGAATGTTATTGTTGTAATTGTTAACTATTTTGCAAGTAAATATATAATTTTCAAAAAGAAGGTCGAAGTGAAACAAGGCCAAAATGCATAAAAAACAAATAGCTTGGCTTTATGCCGGCTATTGTTTTTTATACATATATTTTCGAACTAGGAATGATATGGGGGAGTATAATGCAACAACTGTTGGATTTATTTAAGAAAAAGAAATTTTTATATGCATTAGCTTTTTTCCTTCCGTTTTCTATTTATGGTGTAATGTTTATACTGATTGGTATTGCTCCATTTGGACAAAAATCAATTCTTATTACTGATTTGCACACACAGTATGTACAGTTTTACACATATTTATATGATGTTATGAAAAATGGAAAAAGCATTTTTTATAGTTGGGAAGGCGGAATGGGACTAAATTTTCTTGGCGTATTTGCCTACTATTTAGCAAGCCCGTTTTCTATTTTAATTCTCTTTTTTGATCGTGCTCATATTCCAGAAGCAATTATGGTTATGACATTATTGAAAGTTGGATTAGCTGGTGTGACAATGACACATTATTTAAGTCATATGATGAAGCGTCGTGAGATTACAATCGCATTATTCTCAACTTTTTATGCATTAATGTCATTTGTAACAGTCTATTCCTTCTGCGTTATGTGGTTGGATGCAATTTATTTGCTTCCGCTCATTATGCTTGGAATTGAGAAGTTGTTGACAACTAAAAAATACGGATTGTTTATTTTTAGTTTAGCTCTTACGTTTATTACAAACTTCTATATTTCTTATATGGTAGGGATCTTTACATTTATTTACTTTGTGGCGCGTTTCTGTGTCCTTTATGACGTTCGTAATGTAAAGCAATTTATGCAAAAGTTTGTATGGTTCTGCATTGGAACAGGTTTAGCAGCTGGAATGGCGGCATTTATTATACTACCGACGTATATGGACTTAAAGAGTAACTTTGCAGAACGTACGAAACTTCCATTTTCTACAGCGTTTAATTTCGACCCATTTGATTTTTATAGTCGCTTCTTTAATGGAATTACCGATACAACGGTTAATGGAATGCCAAACGTGTATGCTGGTGTATTGACACTGTTACTTGTTCCATTGTTCTTTGTAACAAAGAAAATTGCATTAAAAGAAAAAATTGTATACGGGGCAGTGATGCTCTTTATCGTTCTTTCTTTTGAAATACCATTTTTAAATATTGCTTGGCATGGCTTTGAACCGCCAACAAACTTCCCATATCGTTATTCGTTTGTATTGTCATTCTCACTGATTTATGTGGCTGTTCGAACGTTTATGGTATTCGGAGAAGAATTATTACCTGCATTGAAAAAAGTCGTTTTCTTTAACCTATTTATGATTGTTTTACTTGGAAAAGTAGCACCTTCTTATATGCAATCCAATAAAATGATGGCAAACATCTTTTTCGTTGTTGTATATGCGCTGTTACTATACGCAAAAGTTCGAGTGAAAAAGAACAAAGCATTGGTATCTTTCGCATTAGTAGCTGTAGTTGGACTAGATGCTGCACTTAACACAGTATATATGATTAAGTTAATGGGCTATGAATATGGCTACATTAATCGTCAAGAATATGCATCTCCATATCCGGGATATGAAGAAACAATTCAAAAAGTAGCTGAAAAAGACAAAGGGCTATATCGCATGGAAACAACAATGGGAAGAACTTGGAATGATGCGATGCGCTTTGGATATAAAGGACTTACTCATTTCAACTCTGTTGCAAATGGGCATTTGAATTTATATATGCAAGATTTAGGTTATGGTTATTTGGATGCATTAATTTTGCAAAACGGCAAAGGAATTGTTTCAACTGATGCCTTATTTGGTATGAAGTATATGATTTCAGATCGTCCGTTAAATAAATATGGTTTTGAAAAAGTCGATAATGTCGGCGATATTTCCGTATATGAGAATACAAATGCCCTTCCGTTTGGATATATGGTCAATAAAGATGAGTTTGATACAAAAGGAAAAGAGAAATTAAAGGTTGAAAAAACCAACTATACAAACTCATTTGAAGAGCAAAATAAACTAATTGGCAAGTTAAATGGACAACGTGTAAGCTATTATAAACCGCTTGAACCAATTTCTGTTCAATATAATAACTTGGCAGTAGCAGATGAAGAAAAAAGTAAAAAGCAACTTGCTGCTGAGAAGAAAAAAGCGGCTCTTACAAATCAAAAACCAATCCAGTTAGTCAAAGAGCAAGATGATAAGACAGCAAGTATTAAATACGTGTTTGATGTTAAAGGAAAACAACAGTTATATACAAAATTACGTGTGGAACCAACTGGTGTAACAAAGGTTTACGTAAATGGAAAAACATTAGGTAAAACAATCGGTGAGGGACCAGACAGCGACGTGTCTGATTATCCATCTTATTATTGGAACAATGGTATTCTTGATTTAGGCTATTTTGAAAATGAAAAAGTAGAAGTAGAAGTGACGGTAAAACGTCATTCCGTTGAATTAGATCAGCAGTTGTTCTATGGACTTGACATAGATACATTTGAAAAACGTGTGAATGAATTAAAACAACAACCATTGAACGTCACAAACTATACGGGTCGTAGTGTTCAAGGGAAGATTGATGTAAAGCAAGATAATCTCCTTTTCTTATCTATCCCATATGATAAAGGATGGAAAGTAAAAATTGATGGAAAAGATGGTAAAGTACTGAAATTAAATGATGCATTTCTTGGAGTAGAACTACCAAAAGGAACACATACAATTGAATTGAAGTATACATCCCCTGGATTTGTAGTAGGGGTCATCGTTTCTGTTATTAGCTTATTGGCAGCGATTGTTCTTTGTTTTATCGTGTCAAAGAAGAGGAAGTAATGTGAAAGAGAATCCTTTCTAAGCAGGGGTAACAGAACCTGTTTAGAAAGGTTTTTTTTTACAAATATTCATTAATATGAGAAAATAGCAAGTATGCAAAAAAAATAAAACAGGAGCATAAAATAATGAAACAATTAAGAGGGTTATATGGCGTACTGTTCTTTTTCATTCCGTTTGGGATATTGCTTTTAAGTTATGCTATATTTGGTATGTATCCGTTTGGGAATTATTCAGTATTAATTAGTGATTTAAGCACACAATATGTTCAATTTTATTCTTATTTACATAGCGTATTTACAGAAGGAAAGAGTTTACAATATACAATGGAGTTAGGCGGGGGACTTAACTTTATTGGAACATTTGCTTATTATTTATCAAGTCCGTTTTCTCTTCTTCTTTTCTTCTTTAATAAAGCAAACCTTCCAGAATTTATTTTTCTTATTACGCTTTTAAAAGTAGGGTTTGCAGGAGTAACATGCGGCTTGTTTTTACGTTATGTGATAGGAAAGCAGCATAAAGGGTTGTTATTATTTTCAACAGCTTATGCATTATCAGGCTTTGTTATGGCCTATTCGTTTCATGTAATGTGGCTAGATGGTATTGTATTTCTACCTGTCGTTTTAATAGGAGTTGAAAAACTTTTACGAGATAAAAAGATTATTTTCTTTACGTTTTCGTTAGCAATTATGTTTATCGCAAATTTCTACATTTCCTTTATGTTTGGGATTTTTACATTCCTTTATTTTATGATTCGACTCTTTACACAATATGAGTTTCGGGCCATAAAAACGTGGGGAAAATATTTTCTTCTTTTCTGCCTCGGAACGGGATTAGCTGCTGGCATAGGAGCGGTGATTATTCTTCCAACTCTTGAAGCGTTAAAGAGTAACCCATATAGTATCGGTTCAACGGAGTTCAAATTAGAATGGAAGCTAGATTTACTTCTTTTCTATTGGAAGTTATTATCTGGTGGGTATGATTCAAGTTTATTTGGTATTCCGAACGTATATGCATCTATATTAGTACTCGTATTATTACCTTTATACTTTGTTAATAAAGGAATTAATAAACGAGAAAAATTCTTATCTATAGCTGTATTTTTGTTCTTAATTTGTAGTTTTGCAATTCCATTTTTAAATTTAGCGTGGCATGGAAATAAGTGGCCGAATGCATATCCATATCGTTTTGCGTTTGTCTTTGTAATGTTAGCTGTTTTTATGGCAGCGAGAGTATTTCAACATATCAGTCGAAAAGATGTATTGCCGTTATGGATTGGTTATATTATCCATTTGATTTTATTGTATGCATTGTCAGTGAAACATTATGAAGTAGTTCATAGTAAGACACTGCTTATAAACGCTATCCTTATTACTTTTATCGTGGTCGTATTGCATATTCGCATGATGAAACCATCATTAACAAAAATAACGACAGGATTATTGCTTCTATGTTTAGTATGTGACATAGGGTTTAATACAAGAAAATATATTTATGGATTGCATAAAGAAATGGCTTATACAAAGCGTGATGAGTACGAATTGAACAAAGATGCGAAACAAGCTATTCAATATGTAAATGAAATCAATGCAGAGCATTATCGTGTAAGTACTAAATATTATCGAACGCTAAATGATTCATTACAATATAATTATCCTTCTTTCCAAACATTTAACTCGATGGCAAACGGATCATTTCATCGCTTTTTAAAGCTAACGGGCTATTCAACGTCTCCAGACTTTTTAGTAGCCAATAACCATGGTGACACGTTGCTCATGGATGCGATTTTAAAAATTGGATATAAAATTGAAGAAGGCATCGTACCGAAATATGGACATGAAAAAATAAATCAATTTGGCTTTGCTAATGTATTTAAGAATAACAATATGATTCCATTTGGTTATCCAATCGAACATATACCTTCTAAAAAAGAAGAAAATCCTTTTGTTTTCCAGGAAAAATTGATTAATATAAAAAAAGGAACGCTGTTTAAAAAGCTAGAAGATCCAAAAATTTCATTGGAAAATATGGCTGCTATTTCAGGACAAGAAGGAAAATATGAACGAGTTAATAAGGAAAACCCGGGATATATTACGATTCAAGTAAATATACCAAAAGAGGTTCAATTATACGGATTAGCTACAGGGATTGAAAATTGGAAAGAAATTATGGTGAATGAAAAGTATCCATCTTATTTACCGCCAGATATTGAAAAAACTTTAATTGATTTTGGGTATTTCCCAAAAAATGGGATTACAACGATGAAGATCAAGGTTGAAAATGAAGATATCTTTTCGTTAAAAGGATTACAGTTCTATGGATTAGACATAGACAAATTTAATGAGACAATAAAAGCATTACAAAAAAGCAGTATGAAGGTTACTGAAAACCAAGGAAAAATGGTTAAAGGAAAAATTGCATTAAAGAATGATGCTACATTTGTATTCCCGATTCCTTATGATGCCGGTTGGTCAGTTACAATCGACGGGAAAGAGCAGCCTACAACAGCGGTCATGGATGGGTTGTTAGGAGTGAAGGCGGAAGCTGGTAATCATGAAGTTATGCTTACTTACTATTCTCCAGGATTAAAACTTGGTATGATGATTTCTGGTGTAAGCATCATCCTTACTATATTATTTACTTTTGTACAGGTAAGAAGGTTACGACAAAAATAGAATAAGAAAGAAAAAAGCTACTGAATTCTCAGTAGCTTTTTTTCGTGGCATGCTGTATATACCCGGCTGTTAAAAAGAAATACATCATAAATGAAGCATTTTCTAATATGTTATAAAATGCGCTGCCAATAATCGCTCCAACTATTAAATATAAAGTAAGAGGAGCAAATGGTGCTTTTCGTCTATATTTCCAAAGAAGAGAAAGGAATCCAAAGGTAAATCCCGCACATAAGAGCACGCCAATGATACCTGTTTCAGCGAGTATTTGAATGTATTGATTGTCAGAATAAAAATTCCATGTAATCCCATAATGCTTATAAATAGGTGATGAAAAAGTTTGCGTAGCAGCATCCCCGAATGTCCCTAATCCATAGCCAGTAATCGGTTTATCTTGAAAGATTTCAACTGCTTTTTTTACATAGTAAATGCGCCCGTCTTGTTTACTAAGTTCAACTGTGTCTTCTGACAATGCTTCTGTAAATCGTTTTACGCCTACTTGATCTCCTTCTAAGTAGTTTGTCATTTTTGAGATGCATGTTGCACATAGGAATGACAAAAGGGAGATGACTAGCAATGCTCTCCAGATTGGCATCTTTCGGTGGATACATAGATAGACAAGTCCAAAGACGATAACTGTTAGAAAGGCACCTCGTGAATACGTGAGCCATAGTGTTGTGGCAATAAGCATGAGCCCTGTATATGTGACATATTTCATTTTCCCTGATACGTGTTGAAGAACGTATAGTGAAATGAGAAAAGCTAACGTCAAATATAATGCCAATTCATTTGGACCGCCGGCCATTCCGTATATCCGAATTTTATTTGTCGGAGCAAGCACAAGATCTTTCCAAGCCTCTGGCAATAACATGGTGCGCAATGATAGTTTTTCAATTAAACCTTGTACAGACATAATGACAGAAGCAATAAAGGTAATCTTCGCAAAAAATACGATATCATCATGCTGAACAGTGATACGAGAAACAATATAGTATACAAAATAAAATAGAAGCAGCGTGTGTAATTGCATAGCAATTGCAATAAATGAAACGCCGTTTAATAGACCAATTCCAGCGCCAAACAAGCAGAAAAGAAAATATAATATTTCAAAGTAACGGAATGAAAAAAGCTGTGGAATATTATTTCGATATTGCAATAATAGACGCACTAAGAGTGCAATGATGATAAATAGACCGATAAACTTTAGCCCAGGATTAAAAGCAACGAGAAAAGGGCGCATCGGAATAAATAGTAATAAATAAGCAATACCGAGCTTTTCATCCCGAAAAGCAGCACATGCTAGTCCGAAAGAAATGAAAAGCCCGGTATAAATTGATGGAAACAGTAATCCCAATAGAATGAAGAAGATACTTGCCCATATATAGTAGAATCGAGTTGAATGTGTCATATATATTCTCCTTTAACATGATGATGGTATGCGATAAAGTGTTGTAACTTCGTTCACCATTTTTGAGAAAGTAAAGTGTTGTAGGTAATGTTCGCGTCCGCATTCTGCTAAGGAATGATATAACTTTTCATCTTGTAATAATTGTGCTAAGGAAGCAGCTAAAGCTTCTTCCGATCCGTACGGTATTAATAGCCCTGACTGATTATGAACAATTACTTCTGGCAAGCCGCCGACATTTGTTGCAATCACAGGTTTTTTCATAGCAATTGCTTCAATAGCGACATAGGATAATCCTTCATTTTCTGATGGGATCACAATAATATCATGTTCTGTGTACTCTTTTATAACATCATCTTGAAATCCTTTTAATGATACATGCTCACCTAGTGATAATTCTTGAATCATAGTTGTTAACTCTGTTTTTAATGGCCCTTCACCGATAATATCGCAATGCCACTCTAAAGATGGGTGCAGAGCTTTTAGTTTTTGCAAGCTTGTTAATAAGAACGGTTGTCCTTTTTCTTTGCTTAGCCTCCCGATAACAGCAATTTTTTTCGGCCCACGCTGAGAAAGAGGGACATCTGTATATGGATCTGAAACGCCGTTATAAATAACATGTATTTTTTTTTCTGGTACACCCTTTTGACATAGTTGCTGCTTCATAAATTGAGAGATGCAAATGATTGCATCATTATAGCGAGTAAAAAAGGAATTGCTACACTTTAGGTGAAATGGCATCAGCACATTTACGTGATATGTCCAAATGACCCGAACAGGAGCACCTAATAGTTTGGCTAAAATCGCAATATAGTTTTCACGTAAAAATTGTGCATGAACAATATCAATTTTTTCCTTTTTTATAATCTTCTTTAATTGTATGGCAGCTTGTATATCAAAAGGATGACGCATGTTAATGCGGTACATTGGTACGTTTAGTTGTTCAAACTTTTTTAAGAAAGGACCAGGGATAGAGTATACAAGGATACAGTGCTCTGGACCAATAGATTCCATTAAATCTAGAACGTATTTTTCTGATCCTCCATCCCCGATATAATTTAAAAGGTACATAATTTTATTCATTTATATCCTTCCTTTTACCTAAAAATAGCGATAGCAATTGTTGTAGCTCCTTTATCTTTAATGTGTAAGTGACGAGTAAGTAAACGATGGCACCAATTGCTATTGCTAATAAGATAAGCAACTTTGTATCATGTAAGAAATGAAGCAGCAGTTTGGAAGTATACAAACTTACAAAAGATGCAACAATACATTTGAATAAAAAGCCACCGTAGCGCAAGTTCACCTGTTCTTTCTCTTTCATGAATTTTTGTAGCATCCATAATAGCATAAGTACAGTGCTCGCTGATGCTATTGAAGTGGAAAGAGCTGCACCAGCTAAACCAATCTGGTTAACAAGTATAATACATAATATAACATTTATAATCATAGAAATAATCGATGCATACATAATGTATCGATTCAGCTTCAAAGAAAAAAGCAAGCGATCAAGTAAGTCTTTTAATGGCTGCATGAGGGCAGCTAACGCATAAAATTGCAACGCGGTTGCTGTCATCATAATAGAATCTTTCCCAAATGCACCATAGTTATAAATAACTTTGACAATTTCCTCTGTAAAAAAGGTGAAATAAATAAAGACAGGAATAAATAAATATAACAGCACCTTTATATTTGTTTCCATTAATTTTGCAAAGTCTTTCCAGTTTGACTGATTTACGTACTCAACAAATTTAGGATACATAACTGTTAAGACAGGAGCAGCAATTAACCCAAGCGGAATAAAGTATAGCTTTTGGGAATAATTAAGAGCCGCAATAGATCCTTCCTTTAATCCAGAGACTAGTGTACGATCTACAAGTAGATTAATTTGAACAGATGTACTTGTAATAAAAGCAGGAATGCTCAAAGAAATCATTGTTTTTAAAGAAGGATCTTTCCAATCGATTATAAATTGATAGCGATATCCTTCCCTCTTAGAAGCGAAATAGACGAGTGTATTTTGTACGACGTTTCCGACAATAACACCGAGTGCAAGTGCATAAATTCCAATCCATTTTACAAGCAAGACGAAAATAATAAGTGTAATCCCGTTTAATATAACCCATTGCATACTCGTAATACGAAATTTATGTAAACTGTTCAAATAAGCATTAAAAATATCAATCATGAATGTACAAAATACAGTCGGAAAAATAATTTGTAATAGGTAAGCCGATAATAAAGCTGTTTGCTCAGGGAGCCCGTGCGCAAATATTGAAATGAAGAAGCGGGGCTGCAATTCAATGAGCAAAAGCGGAATGAAAAAAATAAGTAGAACAATGTTTAAAAAATTATTCATAAATCGATATGCTTTAACCGGATCTTTTCCCTTTAATTCCATAAAGATAGGAATAAAAGAAAAGGCGAAAGCTCCTGTAATACCAGTGAAAACAATAGTAGGTATATTTAAAGCGACAACGTATGCATCAACAGCATAGTTTGTACCGAAATAAGCTCCAAGTGTTACTTCTTTTGCAAATCCAAGTAGTTTTCCTAAAGCTGTCCCAAGGGTGAAAAATAGTGTTACAATGAGAAATCTTTTTGTCTTGTCTTGAGAGGCTTCTCTACTCATTTCTAATCAAATCCTTACTTTAATTTAATTCTTTTTCAAGCATAATTTATTTGTATGTAAAAATCAAATATATATAGAAAATGTTTCCCATAAAAAAGAGGATATCATCCAATAGGAGAATATCCTCTTTAGCTCGTAATAAAAGACAATAACGATTCCCGTCTTTTATAGAAAAACAATAGTATAAAATAATGTGTTCAATTTATCACGCTATTCGTGGGCAATAAGCATCTGCTGATGGATATTTCACTTTATGATGCCAAGCGGCTATTTTGATACGCAGAACGGCGAACAGCATAGTATATACGAGGTGCAATGATTGCGCCAATCACTGTAAAGATAATATCTTTTACTGCAAACCACATCATAACTTTCCAAGCAGCTACATAGCTAATATGACCGTTCATCCAGCTATTGATAGCTAAGTACATATAAGTTGTTCCAATGACATAGATAAGAATGATTCCGACAGTAGAAGCTGCAATGAATGTACCGAATTTTGGTTTTTTCACTTGCTCAACGATTTTACCTGTTATATAAGCAACAAGAATGAAAGCAATAATAAATCCACCAGTTGGACTTAATAGTTGACTAAATCCAGTTTTAAAGCCGGCGAATACAGGTGCTCCAGCAATTCCAACTAATGTATAAACAATCATAGATAAGGCCCCAAGGCGGCTTCCAAGAAGAAGACCAGCTAAAATAGCAAAGAATGGCTGCATAGAAAGCGGAACACCTGCAATTTGTAGAAATGGTGCCCAAGATGTAATATTGGCACCGATCGCCATAAGTGCGACAAACATCGCGGCTAAAGCTAAGTCTAATACACGAAGTTTATTCATAATGTCAACCCCTTGTCGTTGTTTGGTTAACATTATAGTACTGAATCTGTTTAGGTATTGTCAATTAAAATATTTTGATACTTCGGCTCTAACACTTCACGAAGTAGCGTATAAGGAATACGGAATTGTGGAATGCCACTGACGTATGGTGCAATTTCGTATAACGGGAAATAAATCACCAAATTTTCTTGTTCTAAAACGTATTTGAGTTTTTTTTCATTCATTACTTTCTCGGCAGCATCTGGAAAGAAATTCTCCTTATTTTGCTCGATTTGTCTAACGATTTCGGTCTTAATGATGTTTTCATATTGACTATTTTTTTGAAATAAATCTGCTAAGCGAAGCGGTTTGTTCTGCTGAACATCAAACGTATTTGCTTTCCATTCATACATGCCGTGAGCACCGCCTGTATATTGATAATAGTTTACATATAGACTGAGTAATGGAAATGCATTGAATGGAACTTTGTAGTCAACATTCGCAACATATGGATGAAACGGAGCATCGGTTTCTTTTGATTGTTCATAATATGTTTTTGCATCTTTTTCTAATTTCTTTTTGAACCTATTTATGCTTTTCTCATAATACGTATTTAATTTCTTTTGAAATTGTCCATCCGAAATGTTATGAAATTGTGGATAATTGAGTTGATATTCCAAATAAGGTTTTTTACCTTTTTGTGTTGCAGTATGAACTTCAATTGTAATGTTAGATGCTTGGGCTGCTATTGTTTCTTTTGGTACAATAGCAGTAGAGAGGAAAAAAAGTAACATGATATATAATAGTTTCTTCATATAATATACCTCCATGTATTATAGATTTACTAATAGTTTGAAAAGAAATAGATTTTATTATGCATTTTTTGGTAATTTGAAAGGGGACAACCAGATGTCTAAAACATTAATGGAAGCATTAGGTATTGAATTATTAGAAATGACAGAGGAAAAGGTTGTGGCGACGATGCCAGTGCATGGAAGTACGCATCAACCATTTGGTTTTTTACACGGAGGAGCATCTGTTGCTTTAGCAGAAACAGTTGCTAGTGTCGGTACATATAATTTAATTGATCAAGATAAATATATTTGTTTTGGTCTTGAAATTAATGCAAATCACTTGCAGTCTAAACGAGACGGCATAGTCACTGCGATTGGAACACCGCTTCATAAAGGGAAGACGACTATGGTTTGGGACATTCGAATTATTGATGAAGAAAATAATTTAATTTGTATTTCAAGATGTACAGTTGCGGTAAAAGAAAAAAGATAAAAACGATTCATATTGAGAAGAGATGGACTATTTCTACTTCCGCTGATATATCGATGAGCACGTAAAAAAGGACTGCTTTAAGCAGTCCTTTTTTCATTAGAATTGAATTTTCTTCTCTAAGAAGTCTTTTAGTTCAGTAATTGGCATACGTACTTGTTCCATTGTGTCACGGTCACGGACTGTAACTGCTTTGTCTTCAACAGAGTCGAAGTCATAAGTGATACAGAATGGTGTACCGATTTCGTCTTGGCGGCGGTAACGTTTACCGATAGAGCCTGTTTCGTCGAAGTCTACCATAAAGTCTTTCGCAAGCTCTGCGAACACTTCCCCAGCACCTTCAGATAACTTTTTAGAAAGCGGCAGGATAGCTGCTTTAAACGGTGCTAATGCTGGGTGGAAACGAAGAACTGTACGAGAATCGTTCTCTAATTGTTCTTCTTCATATGCATCGCATAAGAATGCTAATGTTACGCGATCTGCGCCAAGAGATGGCTCGATGCAGTATGGTACGTAACGTTCATTCGTTTGTGGGTCTACATAATTAAAGTCTTCAGTAGAATGTTCCATATGACGGTTTAAGTCAAAGTCAGTACGAGACGCGATGCCCCATAGTTCGCCCCAGCCAAATGGGAATTTAAATTCAATATCAGTTGTTGCATTACTGTAGTGAGATAATTCTTCTTCACCATGGTCACGAAGACGCATGCTTCCTTCATTCATACCAAGTGAAAGAAGCCAGTTTTTACAAGTGTTGCGCCAGAACGTGAACCACTCTAAATCGTCGCCAGGTTTGCAGAAGAATTCAAGTTCCATTTGTTCGAATTCACGCGTACGGAACGTAAAATTACCAGGCGTAATTTCGTTACGGAAGCTTTTACCGATTTGGCCGATACCAAATGGAAGCTTTTTACGCATAGAGCGCTGTACGTTTTTGAAGTTTACGAAAATACCTTGTGCTGTTTCAGGACGAAGGAAAATTTCGTTTGTACTAGATTCTGTCACGCCTTGGAACGTTTTGAACATTAAGTTGAATTGACGAATTTCAGTGAAGTCTTCGCTGCCGCAATCTGGGCATTTTACTTCGTGTTCTTTCATTAATCCAGCCATTTGATCGAAAGTAAGACCATCAACGATCATTTCGATACCTTTTGCTTCTAGTGCATCTTCAATTAATTTATCAGCACGGTGGCGCGCCTTACATTTTTTACAGTCGATCATTGGATCATTGAAGTTTCCAACGTGTCCAGATGCTATCCAAGTTTTTGGATTCATTAAAATTGCTGCATCTAAACCTACGTTATACGGAGACTCTTGAATGAATTTTTTCCACCAAGCTTTTTTTACGTTGTTTTTTAATTCGATACCAAGTGGACCGTAGTCCCAAGTATTTGCAAGACCGCCGTAAATTTCAGAACCAGGGAAAACAAAACCACGATGCTTTGCTAAGTTTACGATTTGCTCCATTGAAGCCATTTCCAATTCCTCCTTAAAAGATAACGTATTGGCGATGAAAGGTGGTGTAGTACTTGGAGAAGCGATTAGATGAGCGAGCCGCTGCCGCTTTTCAATAGATCCAGCTCCAGCGGCTAGAATATTCGGTGGCTTCGCGCCTTCCTGCGAGGTAAAGAGCACCTCTGCGTCAGGAGCTCCATCCCCCTCATATTCTGAGCGAGCCGCTTTCGCTTTTCAATAAAAAAAACGCTCATCCCAAGGCTTATTTGCCTAGGGACGAGCGTTTGCCCGCGGTTCCACCCTAGTTGACACACAACTGTGTATGTCCACTTTATACTGTATTGCTCGGGACTGCCTGTTTCCTTGCAGTTTCAGGCTTGCACCATCCCTGAATCGCTTCTTTTTTGCAAGTACTTATTTATCCTTCATCGCTACCATATTTAAAAAATAGATGACCATATTCTATCATGTTCTTTTCTAATTCACAATAGAGATACGTGTGTTTTGCTTAGTCCATGCAGTGTCTGTTATGTAGTATAGCCCAAAACTTATTGTACAAATACAGTTTTAATATGTTTAATTGCTTCACGCTTACTAAGCGGTGCGAGGTCATGCGTTTGTACGAATTCCCAAACAGCTTGAGGATTTGTTTTTGCGTATTCACGAAGTACCCAGCCGATTGCTTTCTGGATGAAAAATTCTTTAGAGTGACTGAGCTGTTCGATTAACGAGAAGAGAAGTTTCGTATCTGTTTTTTCTTTATACTTGAGTTGAAATAAAAGGCATGTTCTTTGCAGCCACATATTGTGAGATGCCATCCATTTTTGCACATACACTTCGACTAAGTGTGGATGCGCTGCTAAGATAAGGCCGATAAAATGGCTTGCGAGCATATCTACAGAATCCCACCATGATTTTGTTGTAATGAGCTCTTCTAAAAGTGGGATATGCGTTTCATCTAAGTGCTTTCGATATTTATCTAGTAGAGTTAAAGCGAGCATTTGAAATTCTCGTTCTGGCAGTGCCCAAAGTTCGCGGATAATAACGGGAAGGTCTGCTACTTTCGGTGCTTCAGCGCTTTGCAGTACTTCACGGAACAATTGCTTTCGCTCTGGTGTTTGAATGCCGAGAAAGGGAAAGTGTTTTTTCATATAACGTTCCATTGGTTCTGCTTTTTCACGGTTTCGATGTGCTTCAAAGTGTTTTTGTAAGCTTTCAGTGAAAGGGTGCATATTTTCACTCCTTATTCGTTTTTTTATTTAAGTGTACCGCTTTTTGGTAAAGATAAAAATTTTTTTATCCACTTCTTAATACTTTTCGTGACGAATATATAGAAAAAGAATGGAACTAAGACAGAAGGGGGTATTAGGATGGAGAGTCAAATTGTAATAGACGGTGTACCGAATGATGGGATTATAGCCTGGTTTTTAGCGTTAGGACTTATTTTTGTTATTATCTTTTTAGTTTGGGCTCTGGTGGCGTATTTGTTAACGGCATTTGCTTTGTATCATATGGCAAAAGCAGATGGATTGGAAGATGCTTTCTTTGCATTTATTCCATTTTTAAATTGTAAAACATGGGGAGATTTAATTGGAAAGAAATTTCCGCAATTTATGCAGCCGCAATCAGGTTGGAAGTTAGTTGGTGTATATGTTGCTTGCTTTATTATCGGATGGATTCCGTTTTTAAATGTTGTATCGTCAATTCTGTTGTTTGTATTGGGAATTTATGTTATTTATTTATTGTTTGAAAGATACACAACAAATGCAGTACTATATACAGTTCTACACGTTATTACATGTTCTATTTTCCTTCCAATCCATTTATTTGTGATTCGAAATAATGAACCGAGATATTGAGAGAATGAAAAAACGGAAGGGGATTCCTTCCGTTTTTTTTTATTTATAAATCCATTTTGATTTTTCGGCAGATACGTCGCTGCCATGCAAAACAAAAAGTGATCTTCACTCATTTTCTCTCTTTGTTTTAACGACGCATGGGGCAGGATAAGGATCTGACCGCTTCTATGCATGGCCAGAAGCTCTTGTCCACTTAAAAAGAAAGGGTTCATGTTGGTTTTTAATTTGCATTTATCCCGCTACTTTAGGGCAGTAAGACCCCGATTGGTTCAACTAACCATCAGTGGGGGATGAAGAAAACCCCCACTGATGGAAGTTTCACTTTATTTACATTAAGTAACGTAAATAAATATAAATGTTCGAAATGATTAATGAAACAATTGTAATTGGGAAGCCGACTTTTAAGAATTCCATATAGCTAAAGCCATGCCCTTCGCGGTTTGCGATACCTGCAACAATTACGTTTGCAGATGCCCCGATTAATGTTCCGTTTCCTCCTAAACAAGCACCAAGTGCTAATGCCCACCAAAGTACATCAACTTGTGCATCAGCTGGTGTTAAGCCAAGTCCGACTGTCATATCGTTAATAAGTGGAATCATTGTTGCAACGAATGGGATGTTGTCAATCGTTGCAGAAGCGATACCTGATACCCATAAAATAAGTACAGAAGCGAAGGAAATGTCACCGCCAGTTACATTTAATACTTGCTGTGCTAACGACTTAATTAAACCGATATCAATCAGGCCGCCAACAAGGACGAATAAACCAGCAAAGAAGAAAATAGTAACCCATTCTACATGCGCAAATACATCTTCAATTTCATGTTCTTTCACGCCGATTAACATTAATACAGTTGCTCCTGTTAAGGCGATAACTGCTGCATCAATGTGAAAAATAGAGTGTGTCATAAAGCCGACGATTGTAAGGCCAAGTACCGTTAATGATTTTTTCATGAGCACTGGATCTTTAATATATTGCTTTTCATTTAAACTCATTAGTTTTTTTATTTGAATCGGGTCAGCTACCAATTGTTTCCTGTATGTGAAGTACAACATAACCGCTGTTACAGCGATAATAATGATTACAATTGGAGCTAAGTTCACTAAAAAGGCATTAAAATCTAAATGCTTATTTGATGAGCCAATCATAATGTTTGGCGGGTCACCGATAAGTGTAGCTGTTCCACCGATATTTGAAAAAATAATTTCTGATAGTAAATACGGAACAGGATTAACTTGTAAAATACGTGTGATAGATAGTGTAACTGGTACAACGAGAAGAACAGTTGTCACGTTGTCTAAAAAAGCAGAACCAACTGCAGTTAGTAAGGAAAGAATAATTAAAATGCGAATTGGATTTCCTTTTGCTTTTTTAGCGGATTTAATCGCAACGTACTGAAAGACTCCCGACTTACTTGTAATGTTAACTAAAATCATCATACCAATAAGTAAGGTAATCGTTCCCCATTCAATATGCTTTGTAAAAGCGTTATGTAAATCAACAACGCCTACAATGACCATTAAGGCTGCACCGAGCAGCGCGATGACAGCACGATTAATTTTTTCAGAAATGATAATGGCATATGTAACTAAAAAGACAACAATTGCAAAATAGTATTGCCAGTTTGCAATTTCTTGTGTTGTTTCGTGCAAAAATCTCATCTCCTCTCAGTAGTTTTTTCTTAGTATTTGATACAATTGCGAAATAAACACAATTAAAGTCATTATAAAGTAGAAAAATGTATGCTGTAAATGAAAGCCCCAGTTTTGTCATATTTTCTGCAAAAATGAATTAAGCTATTTTCTTGTTTTTGCAAATATTTGCTGCTATTTGACATATATATAAGATACATCTCATGGAATGTATGAAGAGAAATTTTCATTTGGGTTACGTCGTTACATTAAAATTCGTAAGTTGAAAAGTGTTCGTCGTTATTTGTTATAGTATACTGGATGAATATGGAAGAGTTTATCCGGCTACTTGCGGGCAGTAAGACCCCCACCTCAAGATTTGGAGAGAAAAGTTGTCCAGCTCTAGCGGCTAGAATCTCCGGTCGTTTCGCCCCCTTGGACGAGGCAAAAAGCGCTTCTTTGTCAGGGGCGTGGGCGTCCTGCGATTCTGAACGAGCCGCTTCCGCTTTTTTAAAGAAGATAGGTGGGGGATAAGTGCCCGTTAATACCCGATTGAGCGGGCTAACCATCAGTGGGGGATGAAGGAGATCCCACTGATGGAAGTTTCACTTTATAAGGAAGGGATCGTATGGATGAACAACAACTTTTATTTTTAGATTTTGAGTTCACGATGCCTCAAAATCGCAAAAAACCAAAAGGGTTTTTTCCGGAAATTATTGAAGTCGGAATTGTCTCGGTTGTGAATCATGTTGTAGTTGATACGTATTCTTCTTATGTAAAACCAGCAACTTTTTCGGTATTAACAGAACGGTGCAAAACATTTTTAGGAATTCAGCAAGAAGCGGTGGACAATGGAATTTCATTTGCGATGCTTGTTGAACGACTAGCAAGCTATGAAAAACGTTGCAATACAACGGTTGTGACGTGGGGAAATATGGATATGAAAGTGCTGAAGAATAATTGCAAAGTAGCTAATATTCCTTATCCATTTGCAGGACAATGTCGTGACTTATCATTAGAGTATAAGCGTTTTTTTGGAGAGCGCAACCAAACTGGATTATGGAAAGCAATTGAGGCATACGGAAAGGTCGGGACAGGTAAGCATCACTGTGCGTTAGACGATGCGATGACGACATATAATATTTTTAAACTTGTTGAGAAAGATAAGCAATACTTAGTAAAACCAGCTCCTCCGACACTTGGTGAGCTTGTAGACTTTTCAAAAGTATTAAAAAGAGTGAGTGCACAATAACGACCAAATTACAAT
The DNA here is from genome assembly GCF_900116295.1 of Bacillus sp. 103mf. GTDB lineage: Bacteria > Bacillota > Bacilli > Bacillales > Bacillaceae_G > Bacillus_A > Bacillus_A bruguierae. The sequence goes on along the minus strand of NZ_FPAF01000015.1, from coordinate 18,942 downwards.
TTTAATTGTAATTTGGTCGTTTTGTTGTTTTTACAATTGATAATCATGCTTTAACTGCTCTAGCATTTGTAAGCTGCGCTGCGCGAATGGCGTGTCGTCTTCTTGTAATTGCCTTATTTGCTCTGTTAATGCTTTTTGCAGTGATTCCTTATAATCTGGCACATCGCCTTCATAGCGTTTCACCATTGGTTGCGGGATATTCGTTTGTTCGCGAAATGCTAAGGCGCGGCGTTCATGGAAAAAAGGTACATCAGCTTGTTTTACATTATGCAGGTCGCCTTGCATAGGATGTTTTACAACAGCGAGCACTTTTACAAGATAATGCTGCGGACGAACGTTTGTGACTTCCCCAATGTATTTACCTGTTTTATAAATACCTGTTACAACATCGCCAATTTGGAATGTTTCATTCATATTTTTCACCCCTTTTTCATAGTAAGCAATGGAAGAGAATGAGTCAAAGAAGAAAGGAAGTTTTATTTAGACTGAAATTTCTGTATAATCAATTGTAGCAAGGAAATGAACAAAGGAGTGAACAGTTATGATGCCTTTATACTTTCCGGAAGATAAGACAGAATATATTATACCTGCCATTGTATGTGTACTATTTATAATCGGAGCAATTGCTACGTGGCGTATGTTTATTAAATCATCAGAAAGAGAAGCGGAAAATTTGAAAGAGATGGAAAAACGGATTATGGAAAAACGGTAAACATTAGCTAGACGAACCTGGCGATTAGAGACGTCTTTTCTTCGAGAATTGTCGGCTTTCGTGCAGGAGTTTTTGTATGTTTCCTTCTAGGCTCGGACAATATAAAAACAGAATGAGTTTGGAGGGAACATGGATGAAAAAGCAACTCGTATTGGGATGTTTTGCAGCTATCCTCTTTGCTGGATGTGCGAAAGAGAACCCGAAAGAAATAGAAGTGAAGCTGTATAATGCTTCTGGAGATCAAGTAGGAACGGCGAAGGTTGCCCAGCAATCAAGCGGAGTAAAGATTTCGATTAAAGCAGAGGGGCTTACACCTGGTGTACACGGAGTACATATTCATGAAGTAGGGCAATGTCAAGCACCGGACTTTATTTCTGCTGGGGATCATTTTAATCCAAATAAAAAGAAGCATGGGTTATTACATCCAAAAGGATTTGAAAATGGAGATTTGCCGAATGTGATTGCGGATGGCGAAGGGAAGATTAAGGTAGATATTACGGCACCGCAAGTGGCTTTAAAAGAAGGCAAAACAACAATGAATAGAAAAGACGGTGCATCGCTTATCATTACGGAAAATGCAGACGATGGGATGACACAGCCAGCAGGAAATTCTGGGAAACGTATTGTATGCGGTGTGATTGTGAAAAAGGCTTCGGATCTAAAAAAAGAGAAGGAAAAAGGGAAATAAAGAAAACCGTACGTTGTAAAGGCTGCCAGGAAGGTCTCGGCGGCCTTTGTATATTTCGATATTAAAATCACCGATACAAGTTATTGGATGCGGGCACAAAGTGATTCAACAAAATTCGGTCCTTCGTGTAAGGTAACTCATATTCGTGTGCGACATCTGTTAAAGCACGGACAATTTCACGAAGATAAGTAGCCGTCGAAGAACGAACATGAAAGCTTTACTTTATGATTTTATCCCGCTATTCGTGGGCAGTAAGACCCCCACCTCAAGATTGAGAGAGAATCGTTGTCCAGCTCCAGTGGCTAGAATGTTCGGTGGCTTCGCTTCTTCCTAAGAGGTAAAAAACACCTCTACGTCAGAAGCTCCATCACCCTCACATTCTGAACGAGTCACTTTCGCTTTTCTAAAGAAGATAGGTGGGGGATAACTGCCCGTAAAAGCCCGATTGGGCGGGCTAACCATCAGTGGGGGATGAAAAAACCCCCACTGATGGAAGTTTCACTTTATCACCTGAAAATATTTGTTGTACTACTTGATACCCTAGTTTGTATTTATATAACCTATTAATATACAATATTACCATTTTATCCTGGAATTTATGAGCAGTAAGACCCTCACTTCAAGATTCAGAGAGAAACGCTGTCTAGTTCCAGTGGCTAGAATGTTCGGTGGCTTCGCTTCTTCCTAAGAGGTAAAAAACACCTCTACGTCAGAAATGTTATCCCCCTCACATTCTAAGCGAGCCGCTTCCGCTTTTCTAAAGAAGATAGGTGGGGGATTCAGAAAGGGGATTACATGAAAAGGAAGCTTCTATATATTGAAGACAATAAGGAAATTGGTGCTTGGGTATGTGAAGATTTATTCGAACGGGGCTATCAGGTAACTTGGATTACCACAGGCGAAGGTGCTATTGAACATATGACGGAAATCGATCTAGTAATCCTTGATATTATGCTTCCGGGATTGGATGGTTTTTCAGTTGGACAGCGGTTGAAAAAGGAATTTCCAAAGACCCCTATTTTAATGCTATCTGCCAGATCATCGATTGATGATAAATTGCAAGGGCTGCAGTTTGCGGATGATTATATGACAAAGCCTTTTCATCCCGATGAACTCGGGGCACGGGTGGAAGTGCTTCTTAGACGGTTTGACAAGATATGCTCCCCACTCATTGTACTATCACATCTCCGCATTTATTTGAATGAGAACCGCATTGTGGATTCCAGATCGAATAATGATATCATACTTACGGCTAAGCAGTTTCAAATTTTCACCTATTTACTCCGTCATCCAAACCAAATCTTAACAAAAGAACAAATTTATGAGGCCGTATGGGAAAATCCATATATCGAAGGAGATAAAACCTTAATGGTACATATCCGCCATTTACGTGAAAAAGTAGAGCAGGAGCCAAGTAAGCCACAAATAATTGAAACAATTCGCGGTATTGGATATAGGGTGAAACAATGAAATTCCGACATTCGCTGTTAGCTAGATATTTGTTGATTATTACAACTGCGCTCGTTTTATGGCCGTTTGTTTTACCTCTTTATTATTTACCGAAATATACACTAGACAAGGATATGCAACAAAAGGTCAAGTATATAGATACAAAAAAGTTGGAACAAATGTGGAATGATGAGGCGGACAAGTTGGACGGGGCACCACCAAATCAAGTGGACAAACAAATCTATTCGTTAAAAGAACGATATTCAATGGCGACAATGTTCTGGGTTGACGCCGCAGGCAAAACACAGCTCAAGCTTCCCCAAAAAAAGAGTATACCTGACCAATGGACGTTTCAGGAAAGCACTAAGTTTATGAAGAAAAATGTTGATAATGATATGTTCACAATTATTGCTTTTATTGGCGGTGACCAGAGCCAAGGCTTTATGGTTTTTCAAGTCCCTCTTTTCGTTACACAGCCACCTAGTGCATCCGTCATCGATGATAAGTTTTTGTTAGTATATTTTGTACTTGTCTTTGCAATTTTTCTAATTGCATCTTGGGTATTTTTCTCGAAAATTCGCAGGCGTCTCGTTCAACTACAAACCGCAATGGCCGAAGTCGATGAGGACGGCATTCCTCAGAAAATTCTCGTTCGTAAAAAGGACGAAATTGCACAACTAGGGTCGGCATTCAATCATATGATTGACGAGTTGAAGAGCAGTAGGAAATGTGAACTGGAGGAGGAAGCTCTTCGTAAACAATTGATTGCTAATATATCACACGATTTACGGACACCGCTCACTACCATCCGTGGACATGCTTATTCATTGCAAAAGGAAACCTTATCTCCTAAAGGGAAGGCATCGCTTCATTTGATTGAAAGAAAAGTAGATGCTCTTAGCCAATTGCTCGAAAACCTTCTTTCTTACACGTTATTATCGGCGGGGAAATATACTTTGCAACAGAAGGAGACAGATATGATCCGATTAACTCGGACTTCCGTTGCAGGGTGGTTTCCTATATTTGAAAAGGAAGGATTTGAAGTGGAGGTTCATTTGGCAGAAAAAGCTTTAATGTGGAATGTTGACCCGCACTGGTTTACCCGTATATTAGATAATCTATTCCAAAACGTTGTTAGACACGCAAAAGCTGGACGGTATGTTGGTGTAAGCTTGGAAGAGTTAGATGGAAGGACTGCTATTGTTGTTGAAGACAAAGGCCCTGGAATGGATAGCATCTCCAGTGAAAAAGGAGCAGGAATTGGTTTATCCATTGTTTCATTGATGCTCCAAGAAATGAATCTTGAATGGAAAATAACAAGTTCGATGAACGGAACTTGTATTTATCTATATGAAAAAATTGAAATGTGGTAATCTGACAAAAGTTAAACGAAATTTAAACTAGACCCCACCGTTATTTTAATCTTCACTGATTAGAATGATGGTGGGGTTAAATTTATGAAACATAAGTAAGTGCTAATACCCCATTCGATTCGTTTCGTAGGTATGTAAAATAGTAAAGAAAAGAGGAGAATTTCAATGGAAACTTCATCGCCGATAATGGAAGAAAAGATTGGGAAAGGCTTTAAGCGATGGCCCTTATGGATTGGATATGGCGCCGCGGGGTGGTCACTGCTTTACGGCGTTGTACAGCTCTATTGGTTACTTGGAGGGGCGGGTTATCCCTTCAAAAGTGATGGGATGGGATTGTTTGCGGCCATGGTTACTTATCTTCCATCCAAAGCTTGTGGCCTCATTTTTGTGATTTTTTGTTTATTAGGAACAGTGATTGGTGTAGCTATGCAAAAAATATGGAGAGGTGTTCTTCCTAGGTGGCTATTCCTTACTTTTGCTTGGTGTTTTGCCGTTGCCTTGCTTCTTTTTATTCCTGATATTAGCTTAATCGCAGCTATGGCTTATGCCTTTTTATTTAAGTTTGCTTTTAACTGGATTATGTTCAATCAGCTTATTTGTATTATAGGTGCTCTGCTTTGGATCTTGACTGCTGTTGCATATCAACGTAGGACCCGTGATGCTTGTGAATACTGTGGACGGACAGAGAAAGGAAACACATTTTTATTGGTACGCTGGGGAAGATGGTTGACCATTATCGCGGCTCTTGCGCCTATTCCTTATGCTATCACACGTTTTGCATGGGCACTTAATATACCTTTAGGAGTAGACCAGCAATTCTTTCACGATTTCTCAACAGTTAATTCTATGGCACATATAACAGAGTGGGTATTTGGGTCTGTTTGCATAGGCGGAGGGATTCTTACACTTGGTTTGATTCAAAAATGGGGTGAAATATTCCCCGATTGGTTCCCGTTCATTGGCGGTAAAAGAGTTCCTATCATGCTCGCAGTAGTTCCAGCTTCTATTATAGCCATTGCGGTAACTGCAGCTGGATTTGTCTTTACCTTTAATTTTCTTGCTGTGATATTACACTTTATGCCAGCCGATACCCTCCTTCTCAGTCAGATATGGGGAACGATTGGACCTATGATTTTCTGGGTGCCATGGGGAGTAGCACTTGGTCTTGCTGCCATCGCTTACTATTATCGTCGGCGTGGTAAGTGTACGCATTGTGGAAGAGATAATTAAAATTGAAGCAGAAAAAAGAGAGTGGCGTGAATAGGAACAAAATAATTAATTATGCGCAAGCTTCCGGTGTTCGCTATAATTTTTGACTTCGGAAAGTTTAAATTACCGCTACTGCGCCGGACACTTTATGAATCTATCATCATACAGATTTTGGTTTGGCGCAGAAGCGGATTTTTATGAAAGGATATACATCATATATTTTCCGAATTACGTATATCCTTCAGTTGATTTTTGGAAAATCCTTTATAATAGAACATGTACATACACAAAAGGGGGATTCTATGAAATTATTACGTTCACTTCTTATTCTTACGCTTGTTGTATTGTTAAGCGCATGCAATGTAGCAACAAAAATCACAAAGGTTCAAAACAACGGAGAAACTACTTTGAAAATTGGCTCTCTGCAAGGTTCTCACGAAGTACAAACGATTAAAGTTGAAAATGGAAATGTGGAGATTCCTTATGAAGCATCCGTTGAAGAAGGTACAATTTTATTGCAAGTCATAAAAGGCGATCAGGTTATTCATGAAGAAGAAATCACTTCCGAAAAAGAGGGTCTGCTTTCTTTTGAAGCACCGAAACCTGGCTCATATGAATTGAGTGTAAGTGTGAAGGGTGAAAAAGAGAAAGCAAAAGGAATTCGGATACATACGAAGCTATGAAAAAACGGCAAGCGAATGGTACTCGCTTGCTCTCTTTGTTTTAAACCTCGCATGTGGCAGGGAAAGGGGTTTTTATGTCGTTTTTTTAACTCGGGTATATAGAGAACACGTACATACATTAAGAAGGATAAATTTTAATCAAACTCCTAATATAGCTAGACTATTACATATTTATGTTAAATAGTAATAATGAGAGGAAAGAAAAGAATGGAGCCTAAAATAATAAGTATCCCAGCAAAAAACATTGTTGGAATTAGGAAAGAAACAACTTTTGTAAAAGACCCTGAAGTCACAATGGGAATATGGAAAACATTTATGCCATTAAGAAATCGTATCCCTTACAGAAGTAACTCTTGTTTTCTTTCTGTAAAGGTGTTAAGCACCCCTTTAAATTTGAATGATATGAACTATACTTATGAAAAATGGGCTGCTGTTGAGGTGGAACATTTCGAAAATGATACTTCTTCAGAACTATCAACGCATACGTTAGCAGGAGGCTTATATGCTGTTTTTATCCATCAAGGAACAGCGTCTGATTTGAGCACATTCCAGTATATTTTTCAAGAGTGGTTACCGAATTCAAATTATAGCTTAGATGTAAGGGAGCATTTTGAAATTATGGATGATAATTATCGTCCAGATGATTTAAACGCAAAAGAAGAAGTGTGGATACCAATAAAAGCTAACATAGCGGATAAATAAAAGAGCTGGAGAGAAAATTTCCAGCTCTTTTATTATAATAACCAGATTCAAATCACATAGGTAGCTGTTCTTTAGAAGTACACGCAAATGTACATTGTAAGCGGCGGAGCGCATCTTCTAATACAGGGCGTGGACAGCCGATATTTAAACGAATGTGATGCTCACCGCCGGCACCAAATTTTTCTCCAGGCTCTACAATGATTTTTCCTTTTGTCTCTAATAATTCCATTCGTTTACTTTGTGTGAGTCCAAGTTTGGAGCAGTCAATCCAAAGTAAGAACGTACCATCAGGCTGAATGACGGATAGTTTCGGAATATGCTGTTTAATAAAGTCACATGCAAATCGTGCATTCTCTTCTATATAAGCTAACAAATCTGCTAGCCATTCATTGCATTCTGTGTACGCACTTTGCATTGCTGCGTAAGCAAATGTGTTTAAACCATGAAAGCCTTGGCGATGCTGCACAGCGGTAAAGGCATCTCTCAGCTTTTCATTTGGAATAATAATAACCGATGCTTGCAGCCCAGCAATATTAAATGTTTTACTTGGGGCGATGCATGTAACAGTTCGCTTCGCTAAGTTTGGTGATAAAGAGGCAAGTGGAATATGTTTACATCCATTAAAGATAATGTCAGCATGAATTTCGTCTGCAATGACGGTTACATCATACAATTCGCAGAGTGCACCGAGTTTTGTTAACTCTTCCGCTGTCCATACACGTCCAATTGGATTGTGAGGACTACACAGAAACATCAGTTTTATATCTTGCTGAAATTGTTTCTCTAACTGTTCAAAATCCATTTTGTAAACACCGTTTTCTAAGCGCAGCGGATTAGTCAGCACTTGGCGCCCATTCGTTGCTACCATTTCGAAAAATGGGGAATATACAGGCGGTTGTACAAGCACTGAATCTTGCTTTTCAGTAAAAGCTTGTACAGAAACACTAAGTGCAGGAACGATGCCGGCGCTAAAGACAAGCCATTCTTTTTCAATAACCCAATTGTATTGTGTTTTTACCCAATGACAAATTGCTTCTTTTATTTGTTCACTTGAAGTGTTATAACCGAAAATAGGGTGTTGTAAACGTTTTGTTAAAGCATCTTGAATTGGTGAGGGAACAGGGAAGTCCATGTCTGCAATCCAGGCATGAAGAAGTTCCTCGTTTTTATGTGTATCCCATTTAACGGAGTTTGTTCCGCGGCGATTTATCATTTCGTTAAAGTTCCCCATATTTATTGCTCCTTTCGATTCTGGGATGAATATGCTGAAAGTTCTATCATTTTTTCTAGCATAGCTGATATGATACGATAAAGGGAAGTGGAATTTAAGAAAAAGGCGGGAAGTGTATGGGGACATATGAGAAGATGATAGACTTTGTGAAGAAGTGGGATCCGTTTCAAATGGGGCCGGAATTTTATGAAACGGAAGCAAGCGACATCGTCTACATTGTAAGTACATTTGATGATGCAAAATATATCGCAAAGAAAATACAGCACATTTATTTAATATCATTTGATAGAACATTGCCGATTGAAAAATGTCAATGGTTAGCAGAACAATTGTTATTATTAAAAGACGGCGGAAGTTGTAGTCTATAAGTTCTTATTGAATAGCAAGGGTATAAGAAGCGGGTATCGAAAAGTTTACGGGAGGTGGGCTTTTCGATATCCGCTTCTTGTTTTAGGTTAATTAGCTAAGAAAGTCATAATTTCTTCGCATACGTGTTCTGGTTTTTCTTCAGGTAATAAATGTCCTGTGTTTTCATAAGAGATAAAGTGTGAATGCGGCAGGTCATTGTGTAGGCGGTGTCCAACTTCAATAGGAACAACACGATCTTTTTCTCCCCAAACAAGCAAAGTAGGTGTTGTGATTTTTTGTAGTTCTTTTGACGTTAAGTCTCCTTCGCGATCTCGAATCATGCGGGTAAGTGCAGGAAAGATGCGATTATCATAAAAAGGCGCTGCATAGCCTTGCATCATTTCGTCATCGATTAAAGAATGATCGTGAACAACATTCATTAAATTATGGACGATTCCTCGCCTTACAATCCAATTTTTTACGTATAAATGAAAGAATGGTAAATAGGAAGTATAGATAAGCGGCAGTTTCGCCCGAGATAAATAACTTGAACTGCATAAAAGAACTGTCTTTTGAATTAAATCAGGCCGCAATTTGTTTACATATAGCGCAATTTGTCCTCCCATTGAATGCCCTACTAAAATAACGTTTTTTGCTTGTAAATGTTCCATAAGTTCAATGACAATTGTTGCGAGGTTCTGGTAGGAATATGTGAAATGATAGGATTTATCGCTTTTTCCAAATGGCGGTAGGTCTAGAGCAATCACATTCCCTTGCTTTGTTAAAAGGGGAATGAGACGTCGATAGCTAAAGGTTGAAGAGAGAAACCCATGAATTAAAACAAATGTTGGTTTTTCTTCGGCATTGACAGACTGGTAGAGCTCATAATGAATTATCATCCCTCTTGTAGAAAAGATGAAGTGAGGGAGTTGAACTTCGTTTTCCATCTTCATCACTCCGTTGTTTTTTTGTTCATATCATCTCCTTTTTAGGTAGGAATTATCCTAGAGGAACGAGAAGGAAAAGCGGTAGTAAGTGAGAATTTTTTTAGGGGAATTGAAAGTTTTTATTAGCGAAGGAGTAGGAGAGTTTACATGAAGAATGATTATCAAACCCGAATTGAAACGGTTATAAAATATATTGAAGATCACTACGCTGAGAAAATTGATCTTGATTCATTAGCTCAAGTATCGCACTTTTCTAAGTATCATTTTAGTAGGATCTTTAAAGCTATTATTGGTGAAACCCCGATGTCTTTTGTGAATAAAAAACGTCTTCAAAGATCGATATACTACTTAACAGAAACGAACAAATCGATATTAGAGATCAGTAACCTCTGTGGTTTTGAATCATCATCCACATTTCATGCATTGTTTAAAAAGCACTTTCATATCGTTCCTACTGATGTTAGGAAAAATAATTTTCATAATAGCAATATTTCGTTATATATGAGCAAGAATCAAGAAGAGATGTCTACCTCCGTTTGTTACGCTAATGATAGCAACAATAACTTGTTAAGGAGGATATGGACAATGAATATTATGATTAAAGAATTACCTGATTATGAAGTAGCGTATGTGAGACACGTTGGGAGCTATTTAGAAACTTTTCAGGCATGGAGTAAATTGGGAGAATGGGCACATAAACATGGGATTGACCAAACAAAATATTCGATTGGAATTTCATTAGATGATCCTAATTTTGTTGATGAATATGCTTGTCGCTACGATGCGTGTGTAACAATCCCGAAAGATTTCTATAAAGAAAATAATGATGACATACAATATAAAACTTTACAAGGAGGTACATACGCTTTGTATCAGTTTCATGATACTCTCGATAAATTTGCCCTTGCTTATCAAAGTATTTTTGGACAATGGCTCCCTAATAGTGAATACGATGCAGATGATAAACCATGCCTTGAATTTTGTATGAATAACCCAGCAACTGATCCGGAAGGGAAGGCAAAGGTTGACTTATACATTCCTATTAAAAAAAGGGGTAACTACTCAGTTACTTTATGAAAAACCGACAGAAAAGCATTTTTTTAAATGGAGAGAGGGACTGGCGATGCATGGGAGCGGTCAGGGCCTTTCCTGCCACGTGCAAGGTTTGAAAACAAAAGTAGACAATAAGTGCAGGCTCCTGCCCTGTTTGCATGACAACAGTCTATATGCCAAAAAACGAATTTATAAGTAATAGAGAGACACGCTTTCACTAAAATCATCCCCTTTTCCAAATTTCTAAAAGGTATAGCTGAGTAGTTACAAAAAGGGTATGAATAATGAAAACGCGCCTGCTTGTCAAAACAGGCGCGTTTTCATTATTTTAGTTCATTCACAACGTTCGGCGGTGTATGTCCTTGCAATCCAGTTACTAAATTTTTTGCTGCTGTCATTGCCATAGTTCGGCGTGTTTTTAACGTCGCAGAACCAATGTGAGGAAGCGTCACGACATTTTGCAGAGATAACAACGGGTTATCTTTTTCGATTGGTTCTTGTGTAAATGTATCAATGCCTGCTGCAAAAATTTTCTTTTGTTGCAGCGCTTCAATTAATGCTCTTTCATTTACTGTCTTTCCGCGGGATGCATTAATAAAAATGGCTGTTTCTTTCATTATATTAAATTCTTTTTCCCCGATTAAATGATACGTTTCTTCTGTTAATGGTGTTAGAAGGACAATAAAATCTGCTTTTTGCAGTAACGTTTCTAATTCGCAATATGTTGCGCCGAGCTCGCGTTCTGTTTTTTCTTTACGGCTGCGATTGTAGTATAAAACGTCCATATCGAAGCCGAATTTTGCGCGTTTTGCAACAACTTCCCCGATGCGTCCCATGCCGATGATTCCGATTGTTTGATGATGAACATCTAAGCCGAAATGCTCTTTTCCAATTTCCGCATTCCATTGTCCTGACTTTACGTAACGATCGAGTTCACAAACGCGGCGCGATGCAGATAACATTAACGCAAAGACAAGATCAGCGACAGTATCATCTAACACGTATGGTGTGTTCGTTCCGATTATGTTTCTTTGCTTCATGGCTGTGATATCGAAGTTATCATAGCCGACTGAAATATTACTCACTACCTTCAATTGCGGAGCTGCTTCGAGTAGTTCATCATCAATAATAGCCCCGAAATTTAATAGTCCGTGTTTATCTTTTACTTTCTCTAATAGTACATGGCGCGGGATTTTTTCATTACTATCCCACTTTTCGTATTCATAATGCTCAGCAATATATTCTTCAACAAATGCAGGCACTTTTTCTGCAATGTAGACTTTTTGTTTCACAGTGTCAGCCCCTTTCTATTTTATTGTCACATAATTCCTTAAAAAAATCTTCTTTTCAAATAGGAAAAGCAGTCTGTATAATTTAGAAAATATCCAAAAAGGAAAGGGAGATTGTGATGACAGAAAAAGAGTTAGAATTGTTAGCTTGTCTTGAGAAAAGTAGCCGATTATCTGAAGAAACATTAGCCAAAATGTTAAACATAGATATAGAAGAAGTAATAGCAATTCTTGAGAAATTAGAAAAAGAAAAAGTGGTTGTCGATTATGTAACACTGATTGATTGGACAAAGGTAAAAGAACATACAGGTTTAACAGCAATGATTGATGTGAAAGTTACACCGAAGCATGGCGTTGGATTTGATGCGGTAGCAGAACAAATTTACCGATATCCAGAAGTAAAGTCGGTGTATTTAATGTCAGGGACATATGACCTTTCCATTACGATAGAAGGAAAAGGGATGGCTGAAGTTGCAACATTTGTAGCAGAGAAGTTAGCGACAATTGAATCTGTCGTATCAACGACAACGCATTTTATTTTGAAAAAGTACAAACATGAGGGAATTATATATGAAAATAAAGATGATGATAAACGAATTGTGGTGGCACCATGAGTAAATTTGAATTATCAAAAGTAGCACAATCTTTACAACCATCCGGTATTCGCAAGTTCTTTGATTTGGCGGCCGGTATGAAAGGGGTTATTTCATTAGGAGTTGGAGAGCCTGATTTTGTGACGCCTTGGAATGTAAGACAAGCATGTATTCGTTCGTTAGAAGAAGGGTATACAGCCTATACTGCGAATGCTGGATTGTTAGAGCTGCGTGAAGAAATATCAAAATATTTACACAAACAATTTTCAGTCGATTATGATCCGAAAGAAGAGATCATTGTAACAGTTGGGGCAAGCCAAGCGTTAGATGTGGCAATGCGTACCATTGTTAATCCTGGTGACGAAGTAATTATTATTGAACCAAGCTTTGTATCATATGCGCCGCTTGTTACGTTAGCGGGCGGTGTACCAGTACCTGTGTCTACATCTCCAGAGAATGAATTTAAAGTGCAGCCGCATCAAATTGAATCGGTCATTACATCGAATACGAAAGCGATTTTACTATGTTCTCCAAACAATCCGACAGGAACGCTCTTAAATAAAGAAGAATTGGAGAAGCTTGCTGTTATTGTGGAGAAATACAATTTAATTGTATTATCTGATGAGATTTATGCCGAGCTTGTTTACGATGAAACATATACAAGTTTTGCAAGTGTGAAACATATGCGTGATCATACGATTTTAATCTCTGGCTTTTCAAAAGGCTTTGCGATGACAGGCTGGCGCCTTGGGTTAATTGCAGCTCCTAAACATTTTACAGAACTAATGTTAAAAATTCATCAATATTCGATGATGTGCGCGCCGACGATGTCTCAATTTGCGGCGTTAGAAGCGCTGCGTTCAGGAGAACAAGAGGTTATTCGTATGCGTGAGAGCTATAAACAACGCCGAAACTTTATGGCAACTTCGTTTAATGAAATGGGATTAGAATGTCATATGCCTGGCGGAGCATTTTACGTATTTCCCTCGATTCGTTCGACTGGATTATCTTCGGCGGAATTTGCTGAACGTTTATTGTTAGCGGAAAAAGTCGCTGTTGTACCTGGAAGTGTATTTGGCGAGAGTGGAGAAGGGTTTATTCGCTGTTCGTATGCCGCGTCACTTGAACAGCTTATGGAAGCAATGAAACGTATGGAACGATTTGTAGAGAATGAAAAAAGGACAAAACGTAATACGTTTTGTCCATAAAAGGGGGGGAATACTAGAAAGCCATGTGTTAGTATTTTATCCCCATATTTGAAGATTTATACATGTTAAAGGGATTTTTTTCATGAATTTTGAATCAAATCCAACTAGGTGGTATAATTTACTAATACAAAAGGTAAACATATGGGAGTGTTTCTTATGTTAAATAAATATCCAACTGGAGTGGTTGTAAAGGGGAAAGTAACAGGAATTCAAGATTACGGAGCATTCGTTGCATTAGATGAAGAAACACAAGGGCTTGTGCACATATCTGAAATTACAAATGGATATGTGAAAGATATTCATGATTTTTTAAAAGTCGGAGATGAAGTGGAAGTAAAGGTACTTTCAGTTGATAAGAAGAACGGAAAAATGGGTTTGTCATTGAAGGCTGCCAAATGGAAACAAGGGAAAGTACGTATTCCAAATCCATCTGCAAATGGATTTAACACATTACGAGAAAAGTTAACAGAGTGGATTGAAGAATCACAAATTACAAAATAAAAGCAGGGAGTTATGCTCCCTGCTTTTATTCGTGTTACATTATGATATAAAATAATCAAACGTTTCTTTTGCTGCACTTGTAATCAGTATAAAGAAACGCCCGTATGTCGGAAGGTAGAGAAGCGTCATAATCTCCACTTGTTTATAAAACAAGCGGAGATATGTGTTTTATAAAATCATAAGAGAGTTATCTAACTTGGCGTGCTTCTGGGTGTGTTCCAAGCTCTTCAGAAGGTTTAAATAATAAACCAAGGTTAATTAAACCTGAAATACCTACAATGCCGTAGATAATTCGAGCAAGCGCTGTATCTTGTCCGCCGAATATAGCTGCTACTAAATCGAATTGAAAGAAGCCAATGAGTCCCCAGTTTACTGCGCCAATAATCGTAAATACTAAAGCGATGCGTTGTAATGTACTCATTTTAAGCAGTCCCTCCTTAAATGATGAAGCGCAAACGAGCTACGTTTACTCGCTTATCGAGCTTCTTTTATAGAATGGATACCTTTTGCCCTTCTTATACAAAAAAATTTAAAATTCTCGTTGTATACTTATCTATACAAAGGACAGAAGTTATGACGATTTTGTAAAAAAAATAAATTGGGTACGCTTACAATTTGTAGTTCGCTTGATTTACAACGGTTGTTTCGCTAAAGTGAAGACAGAAATACATATAGACATTGTATTGGAGGCAAAAAAATGAGCACACATGTAACGTTTGATTATTCAAAAGCATTATCGTTCATTAGTGAACACGAGCTAACATACTTACGTGATGCAGTAAAAGTATCACACCATGCAATCCATGAAAAAACAGGGGCAGGAAACGATTTCTTAGGCTGGGTAGAACTTCCTCTTGCATACGATAAAGAAGAATTTTCTCGCATTCAAAAGTGTGCGGAGAAAATTAAAAATGACTCTGACATTTTACTTGTTGTTGGTATTGGTGGTTCTTACTTAGGAGCACGAGCAGCGATTGAAATGTTAAATCATTCTTTCTACAATATGCTGTCTAAAGAACAGCGCAAAACGCCACAAGTGCTATTTGTTGGACAAAACATTAGCTCCACTTACATGAAAGATTTAATGGATGTATTAGAAGGTAAAGACTTCTCAATTAATGTTATTTCTAAATCAGGTACAACAACAGAACCTGCAATTGCATTCCGTATTTTCCGTAAATTATTAGAAGAGAAATACGGAAAAGAAGAGGCACGTAAACGTATTTATGCAACAACAGATAAAGCGCGCGGTGCTTTAAAAACATTAGCTGACGAAGAAGGATACGAAACATTCGTGATTCCAGATGATGTTGGTGGACGTTTCTCTGTATTAACACCAGTTGGTTTATTGCCGATTGCTGTAAGTGGTTTAAATATCGAAGAAATGATGCAAGGGGCAGCTGCAGGTCATGATGATTTTGCGAAATCAGAGCTTGAAGAAAATCCAGCTTACCAATATGCAGTTGTACGTAATGCTTTATACAATAAAGGAAAAACAATTGAAATGCTTGTCAACTATGAACCAGCACTTCAATATTTCGCTGAATGGTGGAAACAATTGTTTGGTGAGAGTGAAGGAAAAGATCAAAAAGGTATTTTCCCATCTTCCGCAAACTTCTCAACTGACCTTCATTCTTTAGGTCAATACATTCAAGAAGGACGCCGCGACCTATTTGAAACAGTTCTAAAAGTAGGCAAATCTACACATGAACTAAAAATTGAATTAGATGAGAACGATTTAGATGGATTAAACTACCTTGTTGGCGAAACAGTAGACTTCGTTAACACAAAAGCATACGAAGGAACATTACTTGCACATAGCGATGGTGGTGTACCGAACTTAATCGTAAACATTCCTGAACTAAATGAGTATACATTCGGTTATCTCGTATACTTCTTCGAAAAAGCATGTGCGATGAGCGGCTACCTACTAGGCGTAAATCCATTTGACCAACCAGGCGTAGAAGCATACAAGAAAAACATGTTTGCCTTGCTTGGAAAACCAGGATTCGAAGAACTAAAAGCAGAATTAGAAGAACGCTTGAAATAAGAAAAGCGGAGCTGTTGGGATCATCCCAACAGCTTTTTTTATAGTAAATACGTGTCGGATAATATTGAGGAATCCTTATACTGTGTCGAATTGCCGATATATGGAGTTCGAATTGGGCATGCTAAAAAAAATCTAGAAAGGATGATCCATTTGATTCAGATTCATTCGAAGCTACAAGGAAAAACGTTTGCCCTTTTCAAATTAGAAGAAATATTAAAGCCGCTGGGCTATACAATCGGCGGGAATTGGGATTATGAGAAGGGATGTTTTGACTATAAAATAGATGAAGAGGAAGGATATCAATTTTTACGATTACCGTTTACGGCAGTTGAAGGAGAACTCGATGTAAATGGAGTTATCGTTCGCCTTGATACACCATACCTTCTGTCACATGTGTATCAAGACGAATTAGATGATGAAGTGAATACATTTACAGCAGGGATAACGTCTTTCGATCAGTTTACAGAGCCGAAAGATCCAGACGGAGATATTCAAGCGAAATATATTGATATTGGAAAAGCTCTAGTTCGGGAATTAGAAGTATATCTTCTTAATGTTTAATTACAATTAGTAAATCATTTTTTTTCAGAGTAAATGAATGAATAGGGTTTATATGATAGTGCCCGTCACGTTGTAGGCCGAGTAAGAGTATGTTTTGTTTTAATAAATCGCAGTTACAATATTCGAATGTTTCTCCATCATATTTCTCAGAAATATACAGGAGTTGTAATTTATTCGCAGTAATTTCATTGTAAATTGTAAACAGCACTTCTGAAATCGAAGGAAATAATAAAGAAGCAGCAAACACATAACTTGTTAATTTATTTCCTTCAATAATTTCTGTTGCACCTGCTCGTTTAGCGTTATGAATTTGATCGGAAGTTAACATTTCAACGATACAATATATATTTGGGTTTAATCCTTTCGCTGTTAAGATGGTTAAAATAGACTGTGTATCAGCAGAGCTCTCGCTTTTTTCTTTGTCAGCTGTAATCAAAATAGTATGTGCAGTACGAATGTTTGCTTTGAGTAAAATATGATCATGATGAGGGCAGCCTTTAATAAATTGTAGATGATGAAATGACTTTGGCAGCAAAGGAAGTGTTTCATCTATAAGGACAATATCAAGGTTTGGTTGTAATACGCGCATTTGACTTACTACATGCTTTACACGTTCGTTCCAACCGACGACGATCATATGTTGATGACAAGAGGCAGCCTCTTCACCTTTTATTTTCATGTATTGTTTACTAATCATTTCTGTAGCAAATGAAACCATATAATAAGAACCGAATCCGGTTCCTAACAAAATGAGAATAATTGCGAGGATTTTTCCTTGTATACTATGAGGAACGTAATCGCCGTATCCAACAGTGAACGTTGTGACAAGTGCCCACCATATACCGTCAAACCATGTTCGAAAGTGAACGGGTTCTAATTTATGTATAAGAAATCCAAAGAAGAGAATGAATAAGCTAATTAAGGTGACTAGACGTAAAATAATAGAATTGCGAAATGTATCTAAGATACTACTTCTTGCATTCAATGTTTGTAGCTCCTCCCGCATCAATATAGTTATCCCGCTATTCGTGGACAGTAAGACCCCCACTGATGGAAGTTTCACTTTATATTGTTGCCATTATGAAAAAAGAAAAACCCCCTCATAAGTGAGGGAGTTGTCAGATACTTTCCACTTCGGTTTGTTGAACGCTATTAAGCTGTTGGATTGCATAGTATACATCAGCTGTACGTATTTTTTGGTCAACAGATAGTTTCATTTGTATGAAATGGGCTCCAGTTTCTAATGTTTTAAGTTTCATGTTTTTAACTTTTATATCCATCTTTTTTATGTCATCGATGACGGTAGGGATATTTTCCATACTATTCACGACAAGGTTTACAGCAATTTCACGCTGCCTGAGGGACTTTGGTCCTAAAATATTCATTACAAAAGGGATAAGTTCTACACTGATCATAAGAAAACACATACCAGAAATAGCTTCTAGATAAAAACCGGCTCCCACTGCAATGCCAATTCCTGATGCTCCCCAAATCATGGCGGCGGTAGTCAGGCCTGCAATACTATCGTTACCTCTACGTAAAATAACCCCTGCTCCTAAAAAACCAATTCCTGATACAACTTGAGCTGCTAAGCGGAGAGGATCCATGCCAATTCGGTTTGAAAGTGAGCTAGGTAAATTATAAGCTGCTTCAATCGAAACGATGGTAAGCAAGCAACTGATAATAGAAATAACTAAGCAAGTTTTTAAACCTAGTGGTTTTCGCTTTAATTCACGTTCTAAACCAATTGCAAATCCTAAAATGGCAGAGAGGCCTAACTTAAGTAATAAATCGAAGTGTTCCATTTGTATTCCTCCCCGTAATTTAGTGTAATAGATGAACTGATATTTTTAGTATATGGTACAAGGAAGGAAATTTGGCCAGTTTTTATAAAAAATATTGAAAAAGGGTGTTGCATTTCGAAATTCACCATGATATATTAATAAACGTCGCTGATGCACGAAAGCAGAAAGCAGACAGAAAAAAGAAATGAAAAACAATGTTGACATCGAAAAACAAAGGTGTTAACATAAGAAAGTCGCAATTGAGCGGCGGATAAGTTCTTTGAAAACTGAACGAAACAAACAACGTGAAACGTCAATTTTTATTTATGATGCTAGACAAACTAACTTTATTGGAGAGTTTGATCCTGGCTCAGGATGAACGCTGGCGGCGTGCCTAATACATGCAAGTCGAGCGAACCGATTAAGAGCTTGCTCTTAAGAAGTTAGCGGCGGACGGGTGAGTAACACGTAGGTAACCTGCCTATAAGACTGGGATAACTCCGGGAAACCGGGGCTAATACCGGATAACATTTTGCACTGCATAGTGCGAAATTGAAAGGC
>NZ_FPAF01000010.1 GCF_900116295.1 Bacillus sp. 103mf | reverse complement strand
GGAGGAAATCAAATGGCAATCGCAATGGCAGTTTTAAAATTTATCGGTGGAGTACTTCCATTAGTAGCAGAACTTTTAAAAGCAGTAATGTAAGTTCATATTCCGCAATTATTTATGAAAATTATCATACAAATGATCTGTATAGCAAAGATGAATTGACGTGCAGATTAGGGGAGGAAATCAAATGGCAATCGCAATGGCAGTTTTAAAATTTATCGGTGGAGTACTTCCATTCGTACAAGAGCTTTTAAAAGCATTTATGTAAGTTTGTTATTCCGTAATTATTTATAAAAAATGATTATACAAATGATTTTTATAGCAAAGATGGATTGATGTACAGACCAGAGGAGGAAATCAAATGGCAATCGCAATGGCAGTTTTATCATTCTTAGGTGGAATAATTCCATTAGTAGCAGAACTTTTAAAAGCAGTAATGTAAGTTTATTATTCAGCGATTATTTATAAAAATTATCATACAAATGATCTGTATACCAAAAATGAATTGATGTGCAGATCATTTGTGTGAGCCAAGTCCCTTTCGTATTATGAAGGGGCTTTTTTAAGTTTCTATATACTTGGACTGCTGATAAGTGTGATCATGGTAACCTCATTTATGTAGAATATACAATGTAAATTGCTTTACATATGTTAATGTGGAATAAAATGTATTAAAGGGAGATCTAGATGAAACAAATTTTGGGATATATTTCATTAGCATGTTTAACTAGAAAAACAAAAAGAACTTATAGTAATAACTACAAGTTCTTTTTGAGATAATATTAATAAGAGTAAAACAAACTATCTTAATAAACAAAACAGGGGAAACCACCTAGGTGATTCTTTGATAAGTCTATTATATAACAAATATTAACATTTAAAGGTTATAGTTTTGAAAATTTTGTGAATTAAGGAAATCGAACAATTTATTACGTTTTTATTCATTCAACAAACTTTTTTCATTTCATATAAAAGTCTTTAAACTAACATCTATATAAATACAAATTTAAAAATCGACATATAAACCCTCTTTCTTTTTAGGCGGGCGAGAGTATCTGACCATGCATAGAAGCGACTTATATGTCAAAAAATTAAAGTAGATTTATATATATTCGATTATTATTAATTACAACAATATGAAAATATGGGTATAACTAAATATAATTTTTCAATATGTATACTAAAACATTTTTTGTTATATCTAGCTTCACACAAATAATCTGTATATCAATTCACCTTTGATAGACAGATCATTTGTACGATAATTTATTATAAGTACGAGAAGATTAGATGAATGCTTTTAAAAGAGTTGTGATTAACGGAATTAATCCACCTAAAAATGATAAAACTGCAATTGCGATCGCCATAATAATTCCTCCTCTATTATTTTCTGAATATTAATAATTTTATGATTTTATTTTATTATAGATTTAAGAATATGACAATATATTTTTTTATTTTTCTACTCTAGTTGGAAGAGGAGAGTTTTATTCTTAAGAAGATGTATTTAAATCATGATAAAAAAGATTTTTACATATGAATACTAATGGTTAGTAAATTGATGAGCATGCAGGTGGTGAAATTAAATGTTAATAAGACTGAAGATTCTAACTTTTTATCATGTGTCTATTATTTAATTAACTACAAATGATGGGATGAACCTGGGCATAAGATAATTGTATGAAGGGTGTAATTTAAAATTAAATAAGGGGGTCTGTTATGTTGCATAAGTTCAAACGTTTCTTTGCATTATTAACTGTTTTTATTTTTATTTCTTGTTCTTTTCCTATTTCATCCGCTTTCGCTAGTTCTGTACAAATATCTGGGGGAATTTTTCCGCCATCAGAATCGTTTACTCCTGGGAGTTGGTTTTTAGGGGCAACTCCTGAGAATAGTTCAAATAAACCACCTATCGTATTTGTTCAAGGTAAGAATGGAAATGCTAAGAACTGGTATGGTGAAACAGTCTATCACGGTATGAACAATATGTATAACTATGCTTACGACGCAGGGTATCAAACTGTATTTGTTCAGCTGTATGATGCGGCGGGAAAAGGTTCAGCAAGTGAATGGGATAATGGACGTTTGCTCGCTTCTATGCTGGAGCAAATCTATAATCATTTTGGGAAGAAGGTTAATATTGTTGCGCACAGTAAAGGTGGACCAGATACGCAAGCAGCGCTTATTCATTACGATGCCAGCCGTTTTGTTGGAAATGTAGTAACGCTTGCCTCACCACATTATGGATCTAATTTAGCAGACTTAGCCTATAGCTGGTGGGCAGGGTGGCTTGCTTCCTTACTAGGACAGCAGGATGCGGGGACGTACTCTCTGCAGACAGGGGAAATGGCGCAGTTTCGTAATATAACGGATAGTAATCCAAACGCTAAATTGAACCGTTATTATACAGTGGCGGGCACAAGCTGGGGACCAGCCTTCTCTGCATTGTCTATGGGTGGATTTTACCTCTCCTGGTATGGCGCTAATGATGGATTAGTTAACGAATGGAGTACGCAGTTGCCTTATGGAAAACATCTATTCACAGATTCTAGTCTCGATCATGATAGCATTCGAATGGGATCAGCAGTATTTTCACGGATTGAGCCTTATTTGCGTAGTACTTCACCATCTCCTTCTATCGTAAATGAAAATATGTTAGAAGAATCAAAGGAAAGTCTAGATGCTAATGCTAATCAAACAGTATTTGGAGGGGAGCTCCCATCAAATAGCTGGGTGGAAAAAACCTTTGCGGTGGATACTGTAACAGATGGAAGTATTTCTGTATTGACTGCAAATCCAGATGTGCAAATACAACTTATTGCTCCATCTGGTAAGGTGTACACAAATCAAAATAGCAAAGCAACAATTGGAGAAGAGTATGCTTATTTTAATGGAGCAAACATCCGAACATTCCAAATGGACCAAATGGAAGAAGGTGAGTGGCGCTTGAAAATGATGTCAAAGGAAAAGAGCGATGCGTACATGATGCTCGCTAATTATAAACAAGCTGCACCTTTTACATTAGAAATGCCAGGTAAAGTTAAACAAAACAAAGCAGAATTTAAGTTAACGAAATCCCCAAAACGCTCCTTAAAACAAGAAAACTTATCCTTTGATGTACACGTTGTAGATCGGAATGGGAAGTTAGTTTCGCAGTCTAATAAACTGCAAAAAGAAGATGCAGCCACATTCACCGGGAAGTTGCCAACTGTTGAGGAATCAGGTGTGTATAACGTAACGATCGATATTAAAGGGAAGAATAAAGAAGGAAAAGCATATACTCGGACGATTGTGCGTTCTGTGTATATTGAAAAATAAAATATGTCGAAAGGTACAATAAAAAGACGATAAGTCTTCTTTGACTTTCCGTTTTCTTATTCGTTATAGTCAAAGTACGGGGCAGATGCCCTTACTTTAAGATTGAAGGGAATGGAACGATCATGCAAGGAAAAGTAAAATGGTTTAATGCAGAAAAAGGTTTTGGGTTTATCGAGCGCGATGGCGGAGATGATGTTTTTGTTCATTTTTCTGCGATTCAGCACGATGGATATAAAACGTTAGAAGAAGGACAGAAAGTGGAATTTGAAATTGTAGACGGTGCGCGTGGTCCGCAAGCGGCAAATGTTGTAAAGGTAAAATAAAAGTATCTAAGAAACATGGTGCGTTTTAAAGACCAGCGTTTCACATAGGAGAACCTCCGTTGCATAGCTAACGGAGGTTTTATCATAAAGAAAGCGTTGTCAAAAAGTTGTAGCAATTTTGTAACTGATTCTTCACATCTACATACAGTAAGTACGATGTGAATAGGATAAAATAAGAGTAGGAAAGATAATATATTTTCTTTTCTACAAAAATCGATAAAAAAATATTGATTTTATCAAAATTTTTTAAAATGTAGGAAGGGTTTTTGATACCTTTGTCGAAAATCTTATACATAGGCTTGAAAGGAGGAGTTCATCTATGAAATTCAACATTCGCGGTGAAAATATTGAAGTAACTCCAGCATTAAAGGAATATGTAGAGAAAAAGTTAAGTAAGTTAGAACGCTATTTCGATACTTTTCCAGAAATTAAGGTAAACTTAAAAGTATACTCTGACAAGCAAAGGGTGGAAGTAACAATCCCGTTTCCAGATTTATTACTTCGCGCTGAAGAAACAAATAGTGATATGTACGCTGCTATTGATTTAGTAGTAGATAAACTGGAAAGACAAATTCGTAAACATAAAACAAAAGTAAACCGTAAGTTACGTGAGAAAGGCTCTATAAAAGCAATGTTGATTCTTCCAGATCAACCAGCTGTACAAGAAGAGGTTGCTGAAGATGAATTAGAGCTTGTCCGTACAAAACGATTTGACTTAAAACCAATGGATGTAGAAGAAGCGATTTTACAAATGGATATGTTAGGTCATAACTTCTTCGTCTTTACAAATTCAGAAACAAATGAAACAAATGTTGTATACGGCCGTAAAGATGGAAAGTATGGTTTAATCGAAACTAAATAATATAAAGGAAAACGCAGCTGTCATGGCTGCGTTTTTTTAGGTTCTATATGAATGTGAGCAGACGGCTTCTTTACTTTCCTGTAGATGCATTTGGCCGATTGTTGTCATACATATAAAACAAGTGTTACAATTGTTAGTAGGTTTATACTTTTTTAGTAGGCGAAAGAATTCTATTTTTCATACAAAAATGAAATTGAGTGTTATAGCGACCAATCAGTGAAAAGAAAAAAGACACTGATGGAAGTTTTATTTTAATAAAAGAGGAGCGTATTCTCATGATCGGTATTTTAAAAAAGGTATTTGATACAAATGAACGTCAAGTAAAACGTATGCAAAAAACCGTGGATAAAATAGAAGCATTAGCAGATAAAGTGTCACCACTGACAGATGAACAGTTAAAAGGAAAAACAGTAGAGTTTAAAGAGCGATTAACAAAAGGTGAAACAGTAGATGATTTGTTGCCAGAAGCTTTTGCTGTTGTGCGTGAAGCGGCAACACGTGTACTTGGTCTGCGTCCATACCCTGTTCAGTTAATGGGTGGTATTGCCCTGCATGAGGGAAATATCTCTGAGATGAAGACAGGGGAAGGTAAAACGTTAACTTCTACTTTACCAGTATATTTAAATGCTCTTACAGGAAAAGGTGTTCACGTTGTTACAGTCAATGAATATTTAGCACAGCGTGACGCAGGTGAAATGGGACAACTACATGAGTTCCTTGGTTTAACAGTTGGTATCAATTTAAATCATATGTCACGAGAAGAGAAGCAAGCTGCGTATGCTGCTGATATTACGTACAGCACGAATAATGAGCTTGGATTCGACTATTTACGTGATAACATGGTGCTTTATAAAGAACAGTGTGTACAGCGTCCATTACACTTTGCCATCATCGATGAAGTAGACTCCATTTTAATTGATGAAGCACGTACACCGCTTATCATTTCTGGACAAGCGCAAAAATCTGCAGAATTATATATATTTGCAAATGCATTTGTACGTACGTTAACAAATGAAAAAGAATATACATTTGATGTGAAAACGAAAAATGTTATGTTGACAGAAGAAGGGATCAACAAAGCAGAAAAATCGTTCCACATTGAAAACTTATTTGATTTAAAACATGTAGCGCTTCTTCACCATATTAATCAGGCGCTTCGTGCTCACGTTGTAATGCAGCGTGATACAGATTATGTTGTGCAAGAAGGCGAAATCGTAATTGTTGACCAATTTACAGGTCGTCTTATGAAAGGTCGCCGCTACAGCGAAGGATTGCATCAAGCGATTGAGGCAAAAGAAGGCGTAGAAATTCAAAATGAAAGTATGACGCTTGCGACGATTACATTCCAAAACTACTTCCGTATGTATGAGAAGCTTTCTGGAATGACAGGTACAGCGAAAACAGAAGAAGAAGAATTCCGTAACATCTATAATATGCAGGTTATTGTTATTCCGACGAATAAGCCGGTTATTCGTGATGACCGTGCAGATTTAATTTTTAAAACGATGGAAGGGAAATTTAACGCTGTTGTAGACGATATCGTTGAGCGTCATAAAAAAGGACAACCTGTTCTTGTTGGTACAGTAGCAATTGAAACATCTGAGTTAATTTCAAAGATGTTAACGAGAAAAGGTGTACGCCATAATGTCTTAAACGCGAAAAACCATGCGCGCGAAGCAGAAATTGTTGCTGAAGCAGGTTATCAAGGTTCAGTGACAATTGCGACAAACATGGCGGGACGTGGTACGGATATTAAACTAGCAGAAGGCGTACGTGAAATCGGCGGTTTAGCTGTTATCGGTACAGAGCGTCATGAAAGCCGACGCATCGATAATCAGCTGCGCGGTCGTTCTGGACGTCAAGGGGATCCAGGTGTGACGCAGTTCTATCTATCAATGGAGGATGAACTGATGCGTCGTTTCGGTGCTGATAATATGAAAGCGATGATGGATCGTTTAGGTATGGATGATACGCAGCCAATCGAAAGTAAAATGGTATCTCGCGCTGTTGAATCTGCACAAAAACGAGTAGAAGGTAATAACTACGATGCGCGTAAGCAACTTCTTCAATACGACGATGTACTTCGTCAGCAGCGTGAAGTTATTTACAAGCAGCGTCAAGATGTAATGGAATCAGAGAATCTGCGCGGTATTATTGAAGGAATGATGCATTCTACAGTAGAGCGCGTGGTAGCTCTTCATACGCAAGATGAATTAGAAGAAGAGTGGAACATTGCTGGTCTTGTTGAGTACTTAAATACAACTCTTCTACAAGATGGTGATGTGAAAGAAGAAGAACTACGCCGCTTAGCGCCAGAAGAAATGATCGATAGCATCTTTGTGAAAGTGAAAGAGCGCTACGACGAGAAGGAAACGCAAATGCCAGAAGCACAAATACGTGAATTTGAAAAAGTAGTTGTATTCCGCGTTGTAGACTCGAAATGGATGGATCACATCGATGCAATGGATCACTTACGTGAAGGTATTCATTTACGTGCGTATGGTCAAATTGATCCACTTCGCGAATATCAAATGGAAGGCTTTGCGATGTTTGAGGCGATGATTGCTTCTATTGAAGAAGAAGTTTCTCGTTACATCATGAAGGCGGAAATCGAACAAAACTTAGAACGTCAAGAAGTAGCGCAAGGAGAAGCAGTTCATCCGAAAGATGGCGATGAACTTGCAAAAAAGAAACCAGTCGTAAAAGGTGACCAAACAGGCCGCAACGACTTATGCGCATGCGGCAGCGGGAAAAAATACAAAAACTGCTGTGGAATTGGGAGATAGAGAAAAGCGGAGCCGACTGTTTAGGCCTGTTGGCTAAGGTTCTTTCACACAGAAGGTGTTTTTTACCTTCTCGTGTGGAAGGTTCTTAGACATGAAGGCCTAGGAGGCAGAGCTGGACAAAAAGAAAAGCGGAAGCGGTTCGTTCAGAATATTTTTCTCATGAATGGAAAATTTTAATAAACATTCATATAATAACAAGAGATGAACTCTCTCTCGCAACAGCAGAGAGAGTTTGCCTTGTTGTTAGGATAAAGTAGTGAAGGGCTTACCGCTCATTCATATAGGATAGATAAAGTAATTACATAGAGGTGACAAAAATGGAATTGGTAGAAATTAGACAAGAACTAGAGAAAATGGCTAAGAGATTAGCGGCGTTTAGGGGGTCTCTTTGACCTTGCTGGAAAAGAACAGCGAATCGCGGAACTAGAAGAAATTATGATGGGGGCAAGCTTTTGGGATGATCAAAAGAGTGCACAAATAGTCATTAATGAAGCGAATGCTTTAAAAGACATGGTTGGTAAGTTTAATACGCTTAACGAAACGTTTGAAAATCTAGAAGTAACACACGAACTTGTAAAAGAAGAATACGATGAAGAATTACATGCGGAGCTTGAAACCGAAGTGAAAACTTTATCTGCCGATATGAACGAATACGAACTTCAATTATTACTAAATGAAGAACACGACAAGAATAATGCGATTTTAGAGTTGCATCCAGGTGCAGGTGGAACAGAATCACAAGATTGGGGTTCTATGCTGCTTCGTATGTATACACGCTGGGCAGAAAAACGCGGCTTTAAAGTAGAAACGTTAGATTACCTACCTGGTGACGAAGCTGGGATTAAAAGCGTTACGTTATTAATTAAAGGACATAATGCTTACGGTTATTTAAAAGCAGAAAAAGGCGTACATCGTCTTGTTCGTATTTCACCATTCGATTCATCTGGCCGCCGTCACACGTCTTTCGTATCTTGTGAAGTTGTACCAGAGTTTAACGATGATATTGAAATTGAAATACGTACAGAGGATTTAAAAATAGATACGTACCGTGCAAGCGGAGCAGGTGGACAGCATATTAATACGACTGACTCAGCTGTTCGTATTACACATACTCCGACAAATGTCGTAGTAACATGTCAATCTGAGCGTTCTCAAATTAAAAACCGTGAGCATGCAATGAAGATGTTGAAAGCGAAACTGTACCAACAAAAATTAGAAGAACAACAAGCAGAGCTTGATGAAATTCGCGGTGAACAAAAAGAAATTGGATGGGGAAGCCAAATTCGTTCATACGTATTCCATCCATACTCTCTTGTAAAAGATCATCGTACAAATACAGAGGTCGGGAATGTGCAAGCAGTTATGGACGGAGAAATTGATGCATTTATTGATGCATATTTACGTTCCCGTATTTCGTAAAAAGATTATTTTTTATTAATAAAAAATGCCAACAGGGAGTTGGCACATACGAGAGAAAATCCGAAGTATACCTTCTATCTAGAAGCAGAGAAAGAGGAGAGAAGTTGTATGGCAACTTCTCTTTTTGGTGGGTGTAGTTGTAGCATACAAGCTGTATATTACTTTGTAAAAAGTAGAAAATAATAAAATGCTGAATGTGATAGAACAAAAAATAGAGTACATTTTAGATGCTTTATACTATATAAATACAAATTAAAAAACCGACATAAAAATCTTTCTTTTTAAATGGGAGAGAGCATCTGGCCATGCATAGAAATGGTCAGAGACTTTTCCTTCCACGTGCAAAAGGGAGGAAGTGAGTGCAGATTATGCTTTATTCTGCATAGCGGTGATGTATATGTTGAAAAATCAAAATGGACTTATATAGAAAACCTTTCGTTTTTGTATCCTATTATTTGTTCACGAAATTGAAACAATTGCTGATAAACCTTGAGCCCGCAAGAGATGACCGTTATTTAGGATAATACTGGGTATGCAGGTAAGTTTTGAAATTGCAGGGAAATCATTATAATGCTATTGAGGGATCAATTAACAGTGGGGAGTGATATAGATGAAAAAGAAATTATTGATGATTGTATTAGGCACATCGTTAGCTCTTACAGTAGGAGCATGTGGAAAAAAGGAAGAAAGTAAACCTTCAAGTCCTGGCCAAGAAGCAAGTGCTGATAGTTCCGAGAAAATATTCCAAAAGAGCTGTGCAGGTTGCCACGGTAATGACTTACAAGGATTGTCTGGCCCAGCGTTACAAAAAGTAGGCGGAAAGTATGGGAAAGAAGATATTGAAAAAATTATCACGAAAGGCCGCGGCGCTATGCCAGCTGGTCTAATCCAAGGCGAAGATGCGAAAAAAGTAGCAGAATGGCTAGCTGAGAAGAAGTAAGAAAGAAAAGCGGAGCCGACTGTTTAGGCCTGTTGGCTAAGGTTCTTTCACACAGAAGGTTCTTAGACATGAGGGCCTAGGAGGCAGAGCTGGACGGAAAGAAAAGCGGAAGCGGCTTGCTCAGAATGGAAGGGGGATGGAGCTCCTGACAGAGAGGCGTATTGTGCCTCGGAGGAAGGCGCGAAGCCACCGACCATTCTAGCCGCAGGAGCTGGACAAAAAGAAAAGCGGAAGCGGCTTGTTCAGAATCGTTTTATGGAATAAATGAGACCTTTTTGTATGAAGGCAGAAGGTCTTATTTGTTTGTGTCATGTCCTATCCTATATTTCGCGCTGTGTAACATAACTGTAACAAACTTGTATCCGAATTTAAAACGGAATAATGGTACAATGTAGAGCGTAGTGCCTTTTTGTAGAATTTTGGAGAAAAAGTTATACATATTTAGATGATGTAATAGTGAAAAAAAGTAGAAACGACCGAAGATTTTAGCAGCTATAGTTAAACATCGAAGAGTAGAAAGTGTCGAAAAAATCATTAGTATTGGGTGATAAATAATGATAACAATGACGAATGTTTATAAGGAGTATCCAAATGGCATGAAAGCCGTTAATGGACTCACAGTAAAAATTAAGCAAGGTGAATTCGTATATGTAGTAGGACCGAGTGGAGCCGGGAAATCTACATTTATTAAAATGATGTATCGTGAAGAAAAACCAACCACAGGATCTATTAATATAAATGGTTTGGTAATTGAATCTTTAGCAGAGCGTGACGTACCACATTTTCGTCGTCAGCTAGGCGTAATTTTCCAAGATTTTAAGTTGCTTCCGAAGTTAACTGTATATGAGAATGTTGCGTTTGCCTTAGAAGTAATCGAAGAAGAACGAGAAGTGATTCGTGAGCGTGTTATGGAAGTATTAGCTCTTGTAGGTCTTGAAGAACGTGCTGATTCATTGCCAAGTGAGCTTTCTGGTGGGGAACAACAACGTATTGCAATTGCAAGAGCGATTGTGAATCGTCCGAAAGTTGTAATTGCCGATGAACCAACAGGTAACCTTGATATAGATACAGCGATGGATATTATGAGTATTTTTAAGCGCATTAATGATCGCGGTACAACAATTATTATGGCGACGCATAATGCAGATATTGTAAATACAATTCGTCATCGTGTAATTGCAATTGAAGGTGGAAAAATTGTTCGAGACGAGATTGAGGGAGGATACGGATATGAAGACTAAAACCCTTAGTCGCCATTTACGAGAAGGTATCAAAAATTTATCCCGTAACGGATGGATGACATTTGCTTCTGTAAGTGCAGTAACAGTTACATTACTACTTGTAGGTGTCTTTTTAACAGCGATTATGAACATGAACCATTTTGCAACGAAAGTAGAGCAAGATGTAGAAATTCGTGTACATATTGATCCAGCAGCTAAGAAAGAGGATCAAAAAAAATTAAAAGAAGATATTTCAAAGATTTCGAAAGTCGAGTCTGTTAAATATTCTTCTAAAGACACAGAACTAAAAAAATTGATTAAAAGTTTAGGTGATAGCGGGAAATCATTTGAGCTATTTGAACAAGATAACCCGTTAAAAGATGTATATGTTGTAAAAGCGAAAGAACCAACTGATACAGCTGGTATTGCAAAGAAAATTGGAAAAATGCAATTTGTAAATAAAGTACAATATGGACAAGGCGAAGTAGAAAAATTATTTGATACAGTAAAAGCCGGCCGTAATATTGGGATTATATTAATTGCAGGTCTGTTATTCACAGCGATGTTCTTAATCTCTAATACAATTAAAATTACAATCTACGCACGAAGCACTGAAATTGAAATTATGAAACTTGTTGGAGCAACAAACTGGTTTATTCGTTGGCCATTCTTATTAGAAGGGTTATTCCTAGGTGCACTAGGTTCAATCATTCCAATTATTATGATTGTGACTTCATATAATTCGCTTCAATCTATGTTTAATGAGCAATTTGCAGGAACAATTTTTGAATTGCTTCCATACAGCCCGTTTGTTTTCGAGCTATCTGCATTGTTAATGCTAATCGGTGCATTAATTGGTATGTGGGGAAGCGTTATGTCAATCCGTCGTTTCTTAAAAGTATAAAGTGTAAAAAGTTGCAAACATATTTCGTACAAGCTTATCATATAGTAGAAATAGATAAAGGCATCGCACAACGTGTGATGCCTTTTCATACACCATTGTGTGTTCGGAAAGGGGAATTCCGCATTGAAACGTAGAGTTGCGATTATAGGAATGGTTGTAGCGTTTTTCATTGGCGCTGGCGGAATGTTTGCGGGTATGTATTGGTTTGGAAATGGCTCTTACATCGCGCAATCTATTACAGGGAAAGACGCCAATGTAAAGCAAGCGGATTTGGATAAAATTCGCGAAGCGTATGCATTAATTGATTCACGTTATGTTGAGGAAGTGAAGGATGACAAGCTAGTTGAAGGAGCTATTCAAGGGATGCTTGCAACGCTGAAAGATCCATACTCTACATACATGGATAAGAAAACAGCGACGCAATTTGAGCAATCGCTTGATCCGGAGCTAGAGGGAATCGGGGCTGAAGTAAATAAAACGGATGAGAAATTAATTATTGTGTCACCGATTAAAGATTCACCGGCAGAAAAGGCAGGTTTGAAACCGAACGATCAAATTTTAACAGTTGATGGAAATGGTGTGAAAGACTTATCCCGCGAGGAAGCAGTTATGAAAATTCGCGGAAAAAAAGGGACAACAGTGACGCTTGAAGTGAAGCGTTCAGGAGTTACGGATCCGTTAACATTTAAAATTAAGCGTGATAAAATTCCGATTTTCACTGTATTTAGTTCTGTGAAGAAAGAGAATGGAAAAGATATTGGATATATACAAATTACATCATTCTCTGAAAAAACAGCGAAAGAATTTAAAGATCAGTTGAAAGAGCTTGAGAAGAAAAATATACAAGGGCTTGTCATTGATGTGCGCGGAAACCCAGGCGGTTATTTAACAAGTGTTGAAGATATTTTAAAAGTGCTTATGACAGATAAAAAACCAATGCTTCAAGTAGAACAGCGAAATGGTGAGAAGCAAAAGTTCTACACATCGTTAAAAGAGAGAAAACCGTATCCAATCTCTGTATTAGTTGATAAAGGTAGCGCCTCTGCTTCTGAAATTTTAGCAGGAGCGTTAAAAGAAGGAGAAGGCTATTCTCTTATTGGTGAGAAAACATTTGGGAAAGGTACTGTTCAGCAAGCTGTACCGTTTACAGATGGCAGCAATATTAAATTGACAATGTTTAAATGGCTAACACCAGAAGGCAACTGGATTCATAAAAAAGGAATTGAGCCGACGGTCGAAGTGAAGCAGCCTGATTACTACCATGCAACGCCAATTCAAATTGAAAAAACGTTGTCTTACAATGATAATGATGAGCAAGTGAAGCATGCACAAGAGATGTTAAAGAGTCTTGGATATGAGCCAAGCCGTGAAGATGGCTACTTTAGTAAGGAAACAGAAGCGGCTGTGAAAGCATTCCAAAATGCAAACAGTATGGATGCAACGGGCAAGCTTGATAAAAAGACAGCAGAGACAATCCAGAATAAAATTGTTGAAAAAATTCGTTCTGGTGAAAATGATCTACAGCTTCAAGCAGCACTAAAATTAATAACGAAATAAGAAAAGCTGTCGGGAAACCCCCGGCAGCTTTTCTATATAAATCCATTTTGATTTTTTAACAGCTTTGTCTAGCTTTGCCTCCTAAGCCCTCATGTCTAAGAACCTTCCACACAAGAAGGTAAAAAACACCTTCTGTGTGAAAGAACCTTAGCCAACGGGCCTAAACAGTCGGCTCCGCTTTTCTTTATAAGTCGCTGCTATGCAGAATACAACATGTTTGCTACTGGTAAAACCTGGCGCGTGGCAGGGGAAGGCCCTGACCGCTCCCATGTGCGGCCAGACGCTCTCGCCCTTCCCTAAAAAGAAAGGGTTTTTATGTCGTTTTTTCAATTTGTATTTATATATATTTTCAATGTGATAAGTACAATGTTCTGTATATTTTTTATGTGTTAAACAAACGTTTGATTAATTATGATAAGATAAAATGAAACGGAGTAAATCTTACATAAGGTAATGTGTACGGAAGAAATAAAATATCTTATAAATGGTGGTGAATCGTTTCGTGGAGAGTTGGTTATCAGAAATTGTGAAGGCAATCGTGCGTTTTTTAATGCATCCTGCTTTGTATGTTTTCTTTATAAGTAGTTTTTTTGTTGGATATTTACGAGTATTACGAGAGCGGAAAGATTTTTCCTTTAAGGTGTATGATGTTTGGTATGAACTACGTACATCTATATTTGCAGGAATTGGTTTAGGAATCATTTTATCATTGATTACAGCCTTAGCAGGACTTGTTGTATCACAAGCAAGTGTGTTTATAATGGCGATTTGGACGGTATTGTTTGCTATCATTGTTCAGTATAGATACTTATCACCTGCATATACGTTAGGGGTTGCCATTGTAGCAGCGGTATTATCTTCGAAACTTCCGTTTTCCTTCTTACAGCTTCAAGAAGGAGAAGAGAGTAGTATTGTATCATTAGCGATTTTACTTGGCCTCATGTTAGTTGTAGAAGGTTTACTTATTTCTAAAAATGCCACAAACTATTCAACTCCGAAATTGCGAAAAGGAAAACGCAGTTTAAATATTGGATTGCATGAATCAAACAGATTATGGCTGGTACCGTTATTCGTTCTTATACCAGGCGATACTTTAACGCAGTTTGTATCTTGGTGGCCAGTTGTCTCTGTTGGATCACAAAAGTTTTCTTTATTCTTAATTCCGTTTTTAGTTGGATTTACGAGAACGATTAAAAGCTTTGAGCCAAAAGAAGCGTTGTTATTTACAGGACGACGCGTGTTTGGGCTAGCTGCAGTTGTCCTTCTATTAGGAATAGTGAGTTATTGGTGGCATACATTAGCAATTGTAGCTATGGGAGTAGCAATTCTTGGACGGTTGACAATTGCTGTGCAAGAGCGTTTGGAAGATGGACGGCGCCCTGCATACTTTTCTTCCCGCGATAATGGTCTAGTTGTACTAGGCACAATTCCAGGTACAGCCGGGGAGGCGCTGGACTTGAAGCCAGGGGAAATCATTGTAAAAATGAACGGGGTCGTTCCAACAAATGTGGGTGAGTTCTACAATGCGTTGCAATCAAGAACAACAGGTGCTTTTTGTAAAATGGAAGTTGTTGATACGAACGGTGAGCTTCGCCTTGTACAACATGCGATTTATGAAGGGGAGCATCACGAACTTGGGATTGTTTTTGTAGAACAAGAACATCAGTGGGATACGGAAGTTGGATAATGCTGTTAAAAGAATGGCATATAAAAACGCATCTAAAGTTAGATGCGTTTTTTTTTTGTGCTATTTTTTTGTGGGTCTTATTATGTCATATATAATTGACATTTCTTGTATTTCACTATAAAATGTCACATATAAATGACAAAAATATAAAGGAGGCATGTATTTGAATAATGTTCGAAAATATCGAAAGCAGGAAGGGCTTTCTCAGTTGGAACTAGCTAAAAAAGTCAATGTTGCTAGACAAACAATAAATTTAATTGAGAACAATAAATATAATCCTTCTTTAGCCTTATGTATTGAATTAGCGAAAGCGTTAAACACCGATTTAAATACTTTATTTTGGGAGGAGAGCTAAGTAATGAAAAACAAATGGAAAGAAAAATTATATTTAAATTTCATAGGAGCGATGAGCGAGAGAGACGAATACCAAAAACAAGAAATAAATAAAGAATTAGCTGTGGCAGGAGTACTGCTATGGTATTTGAATATGTTAGTGATGGTTATCATGTTGGTAGTTGATACGATTCGCAACACCCTATCTATAGGAACTATAATTGTTTTTGTAGTTAATATGATTTACGCAACTTATTTAATGCGGAATATAAAAAAGAAAAATTTAAATGATACGGAATGTGCAACAAAAGAGGAATATTTAGAAAAAAAGAAAAAACTAAAAATAGACAGTTTAAAAGCAGGTATGTTTTGGGGGGGAACGATGTTTATTCTCATGTCTTATATTTTTCCTTATTTAAGGTCAGGAGAAATATCTGTTTCTTCATTTGATATTATTATATGGAGTTGTGGAGGAGCATTTTTTGGACTCTCTATGTATGGAATAGCATTGCTTAATTTAAAGAAGTTGTATTAATGAATAAAAGCATAAACATATTATGTTTTTTGAAAATGTCATTGAAATGTCTCCATACATTCTAGTACAGCAAAATAAATTATGCTATGATGTGAACAAATATAAAGCTATCTAACGGAGGGATTCACATGCCGCATGTTGTGTTTCGTGGAATTACTACTGAACAATTAAAGGATATAAGTAAACCATTAGTAGAAGAGCTTGCAGAGATTTGTGAGTGTGGTACGGATAATTTTACGTTGGAACTACCAAGTTCTACATTTGTATACAATGGGGAAGAAATAGAAGCGTTTCCTCTTATTGAAGTGAAATGGTTCGAGCGTGGACAGGAAATTCGTGATCGATTCGCCAAGGCCATTACTACATATGTAATGAATTTTGGACTTCCAGAAGTAGAGGTTGTATTTACGGTTTTCACAGAGTCAGCGTATTATATTAACGGGAAGCATTGTGCAAATTAGAGTTATTTGAAAGGCTTTTTTAACATTCATGAGAGAGTAATGAAAGATTTGTTATGTATGATGAGGTTAAGGTTATTACCCAATATGATGTAATTTCATGAAATTAGGGTATTTTATACATAGGGTTATAAGCTTATATACATAGGAGGTAATCTATTATGATCGTTACAACAACTTCTGTTATTCAAGGAAAAGAAATTGAAGAGTATATTGATATCGT
Source organism: Bacillus sp. 103mf (assembly GCF_900116295.1). GTDB lineage: Bacteria > Bacillota > Bacilli > Bacillales > Bacillaceae_G > Bacillus_A > Bacillus_A bruguierae. The sequence goes on along the minus strand of NZ_FPAF01000010.1, from coordinate 122,961 downwards.
AAACGGAGAAGCAATTATGGGAGCAAATATCGTTCGTGATTTATTTGCTTCTGTTCGTGACGTTGTCGGCGGCCGTTCTGGTGCTTATGAAAGTAAGTTAAAAGAAGCGCGTGATATTGCAATGGAAGAAATGAAGCAGCTTGCAGCGCAAAAAGGTGCAAACGCAATTGTTGGCATTGATGTTGATTATGAAGTAGTTCGTGAAGGTATGTTAATGGTAGCTGTAAGCGGAACTGCAGTTAAAGTTCGATAAGAGAAGTTGCTGCATAAGAGATATGATAGTGTGTGAACCCTTTTTCAACTAAGAGGAGGGGTTCTTTTCATATGGACTTTAAGTTGTCTTTTCAGCAAAATTGTTTAGACTAATAGAGAGGTGAAAACGAATGAAAGAGAAGGTTTCAAGTACGAAATGGTTCGGACTTGCTGTGCAATCTTTATTGGTACTAGCGGATTATGATGGTATTTGTCCTAGTGCAATTATGGCTGAAAAGTTAGGAACAAAGCCACTCTTTTTAAGAAAAATCCTTACTCATTTAGTTAAAGCAGAACTGATTGCAGCGAAAGAAGGACGAGATGGCGGTTATTATTTAGCTAGATCTGCAAATGAAATTACATTAGTAGAAGTTTATGATGCGATAAGAGCAGACCCGTATTCAAAAGGATTTCTTGATGTAGATGGGAAAGAGTGTTTTTCTCCTTCGACATGTTCAGCGTTATATGAATTACGAGATGAAATGGAAAGATGGCTTGTAGAGGGGCTGGCAAAGAAAAAGCTAGCTGATTTACTTCCTAAAGAAAAAAATAAAACGGAACTGTAGTTTTCGTTTTATTTTTTTATAATTAACTGTTCTTGACAAATGAACAGTTAAAAGAATATACTGTTCTTAAAATCAGAACAGTTAAGGGGGAGAAATATAATGTCTGCAAAAAGATCAGCAACAGAAGAGTATTTGAATAAAATCCATGAGCTTACTACTCATACGGAAGCTCCGAAAGAAATTACGGACACAGATTTCTTTACTATCGCTAAGGAGCGCCAATCTGTACGTCATTATGATTCGCATTTTAAAATGGATGAAAAAGATATTCGTGAAATTTTAGAGCTCGCAACTTTAGCTCCGTCATCGTCAAACTTACAATCATGGAGATTTCTTGTTGTGCAAGATGAAGCAGCGAAAGAAGAGTTATTACCAATTGCAAACAATCAACAACAAATTGTAGATGCTTCTATTGTCATTGCTGTTTTAGGAGATAAACAGGCCTATAAAAATGCTGAGAAAATTTACGGAGAAGTAGTGAAAAAAGGAAGAATGACAGAAGAAACGAAGAATTTCTATGTCAATTCAATTGTTGAAAACTATGGGAAATTCTCTAATGAACAAGCTACTCGCGTGGCGATGATTGATGGTGGCTTAGTAGCGATGCAGCTTATGTTAGCGGCAAAAGCAAAAGGTTTTGACACTGTACCAATTGGTGGTTTCCATCCGCAGAAATTTGTAGAGGCTTTTCATGTTCCAGAAAATCTTGAACCTGTCATGTTAATTTGTGTAGGGAAAGCAGTGCAGGCTGGGTTTGAAAAAGTTCGCCTTCCACTTGATGATGTGTTAACTTGGAATAAATTTTAATCGGAAGGGCTGACCTGAGTCAGCCCTCTTTAGTGTGTTTAGCATGTCTAATGTTGCCTGTGGGTCTTTATATCGTGTCGAATCGCCGATAAATTGTAAAGAACGGTCGATATATTATGAAAATCGCCGATAAATTGTAAAGAACGGTCGATATATTATGAAAATCGCCGATATATTGCAAAGAACGGCTGATATATCAGAGGACAGATGCTTTACATTCTTGAATTTGACGTAGCAACTGCTCGTATTCATTTTCCAGAGCAATCACATCATCGTGACGTCCTGGCATCGAAATGCGTCCGATTACTTCTGTTAATTTTGTTTGTAGACGCAATAGTTCCTGCTCTGTTGGATTGATAGAAGACTGTTCAGTTCGTTTCGTATATTGCTTGTAATTGCCTTGAAAGATCCACGGTTCGTCTTCATCTAGGTGTAAAATGTGATCAGCAATTTTATGAACAAATGTGCGGTCGTGACTAATGAACAACACAGTACCAGGATAATCTTTCAGCATGTGCTCTAGTTCTTCTTGAGTGGCAAGATCTAAATAATTTGTCGGTTCATCAAGAAGAAGCATATTGTAGTCTCCTAAGAAGATTTTTGCTAGTGCGACCTTTACACGTTCGCCGCCGCTTAATACGTTTACTTGTTTATACACATCTTCTCTTCGAAATAGTAGGCGAGCAAGGATTGTTCGTACGAAAGCTTCGTCATAACGCGTTTCTTCCATTACGTTTTGTAAAATGGTTTTGTCTTTTTGCAGAATGGCTAATGTTTGTTCAAAATAACCAATTTTACAGCTTTTTGAAAGCTGAATTCCTCGTTCCTTTGCTTGAATCAGATGAAATAGCGTTGTTTTTCCACTTCCATTTTTTCCGAGAATAGCAAGCTTTGCACCTGGAGCTATACTTCCGTTTATATTGTGAAAGGGGGTGCGGTTGCCAATTTTTTTCGTAATTTTATTAAATTGCACAGCTGTTTTACTATGAATGGGTGCATGGTATTGTAAATCAAACTTTGTATGCACAATTTCTTTTGGTTTTTCTTTCTTTTCTAGTTGTTCTAATCTTGTTTCTAGTGCTTTTGCGGCTTTTTGAACATTGCCTTGGCTATAAGCTGCTCCCGATTTATATAGCCTAGATTCAGAAGAACTAAAACTTGAACGAATTTTTGTCATACCGGAAGCCCGCTGTAGTCTGCTGGCGATTGCTGTTTCTAAGCGCTGTTTTTCTTTCGTATACTTTTCATATTCCGCTTGCTGGTGCTGCCTTTGCTGACCCTTTTGTCCCCGGTAGTTTGTGTAATTTCCTTTATATTCCCGAACGGTACCGTCTTCAATCTCGATTATCTTTGTACAAATGGCATCTAATAAGGCGCGGTCATGGGAAATTAAAATAATTGCTCCTTTATAAGATAGTAATGCCTGCTCTAGTTGTTCTGTGCCATGCATATCGAGATGACTTGTTGGTTCATCAGCAAATAAGATAGATGCTTCTTGTTCAAGAGCATGAGCAATTTTTAAACGCCCGCGTTCGCCGCCGCTCATATTCGTTGTGACGTGAGAAATACCCCATTGTCCTTTTGCAATAGAAGAGGCTGTTTCCAATGTCTCCTCATGGAATTGTGGAATGATAGCGATCGAACCGTAATGAGTAATCGTTCCGCCATCAGGTTCTATTTCTTTACTTAATATTTGTAATAGCGTTGATTTTCCGGCGCCGTTTACACCGACAATTCCAATGCGATCATGGGCGTGGATATCAAGTGCTTGTAACGTAAATAAAGTGCGGTCACCAAAGCTTTTTTCAATGTTTCGTGCTGTTAAAATGGTCATAAAAAAACCTCCCTAGTTTCACTAGAGAGGATAGATTTCACCCGTAGCATGTAAAAAAGAGATGCACAAAAAACTGTACACGTATTTTTACATGTTCCTGTCAAAAGAAAGTTATCGACAAAAGGGTAGACTAATCCTCTTCTAGTTTTCATCATTTTGTTTCACTATTTGTGATGGATGAATAAAAAAGAGAATTAGAACTTCATTGGCCGATGTACCTTCCTTTCATAATTTCACCTTTATTGTATGCATTTGGATGTTAGTTTGTCAAATCATTCTGTTAATTTTCCTTAAAAATTTGATTATATAGTTTTGCCTTTTCGATTGTTTCTTTGTCATTCACAATCTCTCCTGGTGCATTGGCAGATCCAATTATATAACCTTCAAAGGAAGCATCGACAAAATCAAAAATGTACTGGAACTGTGCAATGAGCGGAAGTGCTTTTAATTTTGGATTGTCGCCGCCGACAATGACAACATACATTTTCTTATCTTTCATACGTTCTTTAAAATGAAGGGAGGCATCTCGTAAGCTTTGCGACCAACGATCGACAAAGTTTTTCATATATCCGCTCATCCCGTACCAATAAAGCGGCGTTGCGAAGACAATAGTATCATGCTCAAGCATTCGTTTGACGATGCCCTCGTAATCATCATCAATTGGTTGAAAGCCCTCGGCATCGTGACGCTGGTCTGTAATGGGCTTGATGGTATGATTGCGTAAATATACTTCTTCCGTTTGGACGCCTTCTAACAGCATATGAGTTAATTGTTCTGTATTCCCATTTGAACGTGAACTACCGTGTAAAACGAACATCGTATATCAATTCCTTTCTTTTAACAGCTTAATGTGTTTTTGTAAATTAGCCTCGATATGAGAAAGTAACGAAATCTGCTTTTTTACTTCCGCAAGCTTATCCTCGTAAAGTGTGATGATACTGCTGCACGGGTTATCGTATAAGTGCGGCTCTATTTCTAAACAACGCAATATTCTAGCGGTTTCTTCTAAATTTAGCCCAAGCTGCAAATACATTTGAATGAGCTTTACTTGTTCAATCGTCGTTTCATCAAAATCACGATAGTCATTTGCAAGTCGTTTTGAAGTCAATAAGCCTTTTTCCTCATAATGCCGTAATGAACGTTCGCTTACGCCTGTACGTTTCGATAATTCTCCGATGCGCAAATCTATCACTCCTTCTTTTCTTATTTTAAACCTTCACATTAGTGTAAAGGTCAACGCTGTTGATTCGCAAAGTTTTGCACATGATCTAAAAATACTTGAATCGCTTTAGAAGGAATAAAATATTTTCCCCGTACAATGGAGAACGGGCGCATGAGTTTTTCGTTTGGCACAGGGATGTGACATACTTCACCAGCTTGCAATTCCTTACGTACTGTCCAGTCTGATAAAATGGCAATTCCGAGTCCGGCCGCAACGGCTTCTTTTACACTTTGAATGCTGCTAAATGTGAAGTAACGCTTCATTTTTAAGTGATGGTCGTGAATAAAGCGGTCGCTGTAAGCCCTTGTTCCTGAACCGGTTTCGCGGAGCACCCATATTTGATCTTGCAGCATGTTTGTCTGAATCGGGTTTTTCATCGTCAGAGGATGATTTGGCGGAACGACAAGCTTCATTTCATCCTCCATAAATGATTCTACGTCTACATCTGTGTAGATGACTTGCCCTTCTACTAAGCCAATATCTAGTTGATTCGAGCGAACTCCTTGTAATACCTCTTCTGTATTCGAGATAAAGGTATGAACTTCAACGCGTGGATGTTCCTTTGCATAGTTTGCTAATATTTTAGGAAGAAGATATTCTCCAATTGTAAAACTAGCGCCAATACGCAACGTCCCCGTAACGATATTATGAAGTTCATTAATTTCTTGTTTTGCTTCTTCGTACAGTGTAAGCATTTGTTTTGCATGTATGTATAAAATGTTTCCTGCTTCTGTGACTTGGACATGTTTCGGTGAGCGCTGAATGAGCGTTGTGCCGAATTCATTTTCTAAATTGCGAATGTGCATGCTTACCCCTGGCTGGGAAAGATTCAGCATTTCGGCAGCTCTTGAAAAATGTTTTTGCTCTACGACTGTTACAAAAATTTTTAAAATGTCGGTGTTTATGAGACTCATTCCTTTCGTTTTTTAAATTTTATCGTAACTACTTAGCCATACATTTCATTTAGAAATTTGGTAAGGGGTATGATTCCAGTGAAAATACGCCTCTTATTACCTATAGGAAGTTATGTTCATTTTTCAGCATATAGATTGCTGTTATGAAGATAAAAATGGACATACACCTTGCTGCCTTTCTTTGTTTTCAAACTTTGCGCGTGGCAGGAAAAGGCCCTGACCGCTCCTATACATAGCCAGTCCCTCCCTGGCCATTTAAAATAATACTTTTCTGCCTTTTTTCATAGAGTGACTGAGTAGTTACATTCTATCATAAGTTTTCTTGATGATTGAAATAGCATATTAGTATTAAACTTATGATTAAAATGCTCTTATAATGAAAGTAGAACGAACATGCATGTTACAAGATAGTTATTGGAGTGGTACAAAGTGAATCAAATGATAGCCTTACAAAAGGAGAAGCGTTTCGGATTCGCGCAGGGCATTGGGATTACGTTACTGATTGCTATTGTTGCAAAATACTTGGCGCAGCTTCCATTTTTAAGTATTATGGGCCAATTAGTAATTGCTATTCTAATCGGAATGATATGGAGAGCAACAATTGGTGTACCGAATCAAGCGGTTGCAGGAACAAATTTTTCGAGTAAAAAACTACTGCGTCTAGGGATTATATTACTCGGTATGCGATTAAATTTAGTTGATATTGCGAAGGCTGGTCCAAAGGTGTTGGTCATGGCCGCAATTGTCATTACATTTACGCTTACTGTTGTATATGCATTAACACGTTTTTGTAAAGTAGAGAAGAAACTTGGCATTTTAACGGCATGCGGAACAGCGATTTGCGGGGCGGCAGCTGTTGTGGCAATTGGACCGCAAGTAAAAGCAAAGGATGAAGAGGTCGCAGTTAGTGCAGCGATCGTTGCGATTTTAGGAACAATTTTCACATTAGCATATACATTGCTGTATCCTGTGCTTCATTTGTCTCCGTATGGATATGGTGTTTTTTCTGGGGCAACATTGCATGAAATTGCTCATGTCATTGCAGCGGCAGCACCTGGTGGAAGTCAATCGGTTGATATTGCGGTAATTATGAAGTTAACGCGCGTTGCCTTTCTTGTACCTGTGGCCATTTTAATTGGCATATGGTTTCAGCGTGGAGAAGAAACGGGGCAAAAAAAATCTTGGCGTGACATTCCGATTCCTTGGTTTATTTTTGGTTTCTTAGCAGTGAGTGCGTTTCATTCATTAGGAATTGTACCTGAAAAAATCGCAAGCGATATCGTTGTTGTTTCTTACATGCTTATGGCTATGGCCATGGCTGGGCTTGGCTTAAATGTAGAATTTAAGACATTTCGTAAGCTAGGAACGAAAGCATTTGTTGCAGGGCTCATTGGATCGGTATTACTTTCTGTTCTTGGGTATACGCTTTTATATGTGTTGCATTTTGTGTAGAGGACTTGCTGAGCAAGTCCTTTTTTTATTGGGGATTTTGTAAAGATATCTTTACTTGTGCTGGAAAATATTTATAATAAAAGTAAAGATATCTTTACTTTTTAAGGGTGGATTCTATGGTGCAAAACAGAATTAAAGAATTAAGAAAGCAAAATCATATTACGCAAGTTGAGATGGCAAAAGCAATGCAAGTGACGCGTCAAACAATTGTTGCGATTGAAAATCATCATTACAATCCGAGTTTGGAGTTGTCATTAAAGATTGCGAAGTATTTTAAGATGAGTGTGGAGGAGATTTTTACGTTGGAATAGGGGGATTGTGATGGAAAGTTATAAATCACTGTACATAGGGACTTTTTTTGGGTTGGTTATAGGGGATATTCTATTATTTATGATGGATTCTTCTATACCGAAGATACCTGTATTACTGAGTAATGTTTTGATGATTGTATTTGTGATTTTATACGCTTATTACAAAAAGAAAAAGTTTGAACGTGAAGAAATTCCTGAGATTGATGAAAGGGTACAAGACAATATAAAGAGATACTTAAATATTTCTTTTATGATGTCATTCATTATTCTCATTTTCTATATTGGCATAAGTAAAATGGTCGGTAGAGAAACATTACCAATACAAGAAATGTTTCTTATCTGCTGCGCTTTGATGGTTGGGAGTTTTATTGTTGCAATGGCATTTGGAAAACGAGCGTGATAGGGTGCAGTGAGAATGAATAATGGTTTTGAAGGAGATATGAATCATGAAAAGACGAGTCGATGAATACGAATGGCATATAACAGGAAAAGCTTCTAGATACACCTTTCTGTTTTACAGTACATGCCTATTAATTTGGGCATTTTACGACATGATATCGAAAGGGAAAAAAGGTTGGGAGTTTCCAATTATGGCAACTGGTAGTGCAATCTTTTTTGCGATTTGTGCATGGGAGAAACGAAAACTTAAAAATCTTGAAGATGATGAATAAGAATGATTTCGATAAGAGCTGTTTACAAGAAGATGTAAACGGCTCTTTTTTATAAAACCTCTTGAAACTAACGTTACGTCACCTTTTATAATGAAAAATGAGAGGGTGATGGAAATGATTTCTATTCAACAGTTAACGAAGGAAACAAGTGTTACAGTAAGGACGCTTCGGTATTATGATCAGATCGGTTTGTTAGAGCCGAGCGGAAAGACGGAAGGCGGACATCGGTTATATAGTAAAGCTGATGTGGTGAAGTTACAACAAATTTTATTTTTTAAAGAAATGGGTTTTTCATTAAAAGAAATTATGAATATGTTAGAAATAGAGAGTCCTATTTTCAAGGATGTTTTGCAAAAGCAATTGTTGTTCGTGCGAGAAGAACAGAAGAAGTTTTCGCGTATGGAGAAAATGCTACAAGCTGTTTTGTATTCTACTGAGCTGGAAGGCGAACTTAATTGGGATATTATGTTTGAGCTTATGCAACTTTCGCAGCGGTCCCCGCGAATGCAGCAGCTATTTCAGCAACAAGTATTTTCACAGAAAGAAGAACATTTGCTTAAAAATTTGCCAAACATGAGTGAGCAAAATGCAGAAGTGCAAGAGTGGATTATTCTATTAAAGCGAATGCGGCAACTCATGCAGAAGAAAAAAGCACCAAGTGATGCGGAAGTACAAGGAATTACTGGAATCATTTTAGAAAAATGCAGGGAGATGGCAAACGGTGATGAGGCGTTTTTAGATAAATTGTGGGAAGTACGTAAATCAAAAGAAGAGTCGAAAAGGATGAATATGTATCCAATTGAAGAAGAGCTTTTGCAGTATATGGATACGGCTTTTGAAGTGTATATAGAAGGAGAGGAGACATAATGAATATACTAATCGAGTATCGCTGGGCATTTTTAATTGGCGCTGAAATTGTGTTTTGGAGTGCAGTGATTAGTTTCTTTTTGTTAAGGTATGCTTTTCAACTGCATAAAGCAAGTTTCATTGTAGGGATTGTATTATTGTTAAATGAATTATTTATTTTAACGTTAGGTGTCGTTGATTATTATGAAACAGGGAAGTTTTCTCAATTTCAAATTATTATCGTCATCATCTTATTGTATGCTGTTTTTTACGGAAAGAAAGATTTAAGGAAGCTAGATTTACGTATACAACGAATGATTGCAAAGTGGCGGGGAGAAGCACTGCCAATGACACAAGAGGAAGTAGAATTAACAGGCTGGGCATATACGAAGCAAGAGTTGTTACATTGGGGGATTCACTTTATTGTATTTGCGGGTGTGCACATTGTGTTTTTCTTTCTGTATGGATTAGTACCACTTGAAAACATATCAAGTTGGGATGCTGATATATTTTTAAATGAAACTGTGAATCGTGTAAGTAAAGTGTGGAGAATCGTTTTCGGTGTAGATACGTTTATTACGCTTTCTTACGTTGTTTTTCCGAAAAAGAAAAAAGAAGTGTTGTCCCGTTAAAGACAACACTTCTTTTTATTAGGCAACGTCTTCTTTTTGACCATCTTTCAGCGTACTATTTTTATAACCGTAGCTGAAATATACAACTAATCCGATAATTAACCAAACGACAAAGCCAATCCATGTTGTTGCAGGAAGTTGTAATGTTAAGTATCCGCAGAATAGAATTGCTAATATCGGAACCAATGGTACGAATGGTACTTTAAAAGCACGCGGCAAGTCTGGTTGTTTTTTTCGTAAGATGATAACGCCGATTGATACAACGATGAATGCGAATAATGTACCGATGTTTGTTAGCTCTGCTAGCTTGTCCAATGGAACAAATCCAGAAAAGAAAGCAACCATAGCTGCTGTAATCCAGCTGTTCATAACAGGTGTTTGCGTTTTTTGATTTACGCGAGAAAATGCTTTTGGTAGTAAGCCATCGCGGCTCATTGCATAAAATAAACGAGTTTGTCCATATAGCATAACGAGTAATACTGTTGTAATCCCAGCAATTGCTCCTAAAGAGATAAGTCCAGCAACCCAATCTTGATGAATATATTGCAAAGCATATGCAACAGGGTTCTTTACGTTTAATTGGTTGTAGGGAACGATTCCTGTCAATACTAATGAAACAACGATATATAAGATTGTGCAGATTGCTAAGGAAGCAATAATACCAATTGGCATATTACGCTGTGGATTTTTTACTTCTTCAGCAGCTGTTGATACAGCATCAAATCCGATATAAGCAAAGAATACAGTTGCTGCTCCAGTTGTTACGCCAGAGAAGCCAAATGGCATGAATGGCGTCCAGTTCTCAGGTTTTACATAGAAAGCACCAACGCCGATGAATAGAAGAACAACAAAAATTTTGATAGCTACCATAATGGCATTGAAGCGAGCTGATTTTTTTGCGCCTCTTGTTAATAACAATGTCATGATAAAAATAATACAAATTGCTGGTACGTCTACGTATGTGCCAGCTGCAGGATTATAAGCGCTGGTTAAAGCGTGAGGCAATTTAATACCAAATCCAGCTAATAATCCTTGGAAATATCCTGACCAACCAGATGCAACGGCTGAAGATGCCAATCCGTATTCTAGAATTAAGTCCCAACCTAAAATCCAAGCAATGATTTCTCCAAATGTTGCATAGCTGTAAGTGTAAGCACTACCTGATACCGGTACAGTTGAAGCAAATTCGGAATAACATAATGCCGCAAATACACAGGCTAAACCGGATAAAATAAACGATAAAATAAGTGCTGGTCCTGCATGTTTTGCTGCTGCAACGCCGGTAAGAACGAAGATGCCTGTTCCAATAATAGCGCCGACTCCTAACATTGTTAAATCAAATGCACCTAGCTCCTTTTTTAAAGAAGCGCCTTTCTGCTGCGATTGCGCTAGCAGTGCAGAAATCGATTTTTTTCGAAATAGATCCATATAAGCTCCCTCACCCTCTAGTTGTTGTAATATTCTGAACTTTACGTTCGATTTGTCGTATAATGTCGAATCTTTAAACGTATTGTAATATGAAAAGTGGGTGTTGTAAATATTAATTTTTTAGAAAATTCTACCTATACAAAAAATAATTCATTGTCGAATTGTTTATCGAATATTTGTTCGTTTTTTGGTTTTTTCATGAGTGTTCGTGTTAAAATAAAAATACAGATTTTTTACGAGGAGGGCGGATTTATTTGGAACATCAATTTGAAATTGTCTCAGAATATTCTCCGCAAGGTGATCAGCCAAGAGCGATAGAGCAGCTGGTAGCTGGGATCAAAAATGGTAAGAAACATCAAGTGTTGCTTGGAGCGACAGGAACGGGTAAGACATTTACGATTTCAAATGTCATTAAAGAAGTGAAGAAGCCAACACTTGTAATGGCTCATAATAAAACGTTAGCAGGACAGCTATACAGTGAGCTCAAAGATTTCTTTCCGAACAATGCGGTTGAATATTTTGTTAGTTACTACGACTATTATCAACCGGAAGCATATGTACCACAAACAGATACATTTATTGAAAAAGACGCAAAAATTAATGATGAGATTGATAAATTGCGTCACTCAGCGACATCGGCTTTATTTGAAAGAGATGATGTTATTATTGTAGCGAGTGTGTCTTGTATTTACGGTTTAGGTTCTCCAGAAGAATATAGTGAGCTTGTTGTTTCTTTACGCGTTGGTATGGAGAAAGATCGTAATCAATTGCTTCGTGAACTTGTTGATGTGCAGTATGGCCGTAATGATATTGACTTCCAGCGTGGGACGTTTCGCGTGCGCGGTGATGTAGTTGAAATTTTCCCGGCATCTCTTGATGAGCATTGTATCCGAATTGAATTTTTCGGTGATGAAATTGATCGTATCAGGGAAGTAAATGCATTAACAGGTGAAGTATTAGCAGAACGTGAGCATGTGGCAATCTTTCCGGCATCTCACTTCGTTACACGCGAAGAAAAGATGAAAGTTGCCATCGAAAATATTGAAAAAGAATTAGAAGCACGCTTAAAAGAATTAAATGATAACGGTAAATTGTTAGAAGCGCAGCGGATAGAGCAGCGGACACGTTACGATTTAGAAATGATGCGTGAGATGGGCTTTTGTTCAGGGATTGAGAACTACTCCCGTCATTTGACGCTTCGCCCAGCTGGTTCAACACCGTATACATTATTAGATTATTTTCCTAAAGATTTTCTCATCGTGATGGATGAGTCGCATGTATCAGTGCCACAAGTAAGAGCGATGTATAACGGAGATCAGGCGCGTAAGCAAGTGCTTGTTGATCATGGATTTCGTCTGCCATCAGCGCTTGATAACAGACCGCTTATGTTTGAAGAGTTTGAAGAGAAAACGAATCAAGTTGTGTATGTATCAGCAACGCCAGGTCCATATGAGCTTGAGCATTCACCAAAAGTGGTGGAACAAATTATTCGTCCAACAGGGCTTTTGGATCCAAAAATTGATGTTCGTCCAATAGAAGGACAAATTGATGATTTATTAGGAGAAATTCATGACCGAATTGCCAAGAATGAGCGAGTGCTAATTACGACATTAACAAAGAAAATGTCGGAGGATTTAACTGATTACTTGAAGGATGTTGGCATTAAAGTAAACTACTTGCATTCTGAAATCAAGACGTTGGAACGAATTGAAATTATTCGCGATCTTCGATTAGGAAAGTTTGATGTGCTTATTGGCATTAACTTACTTCGTGAAGGACTGGACATTCCCGAAGTATCGCTTGTAGCTATATTAGATGCAGATAAAGAAGGATTCCTTCGTTCAGAGCGTTCGCTTATTCAGACGATTGGTCGTGCAGCTCGTAATGCAAACGGTCATGTTGTGATGTATGCAGACCGAATTACAAAATCGATGGAAATTGCAATTGAAGAAACGAAGCGTCGTCGTCAAATTCAAGAAGCATATAATGAAAAGCATGGCATTACACCGAAAACAATTCAAAAAGAGGTGCGCGATGTCATCCGTGCAACGATGGCTGCGGAAGATACCGAAACGTATGAGACAGCACCACTAGTTTCTAAGAAAATGACGAAAAAAGAACGAGAAAATGTAATTGCAAAAATGGAAGCGGAAATGAAAGAAGCTGCAAAAGCGCTTGATTTTGAGCGAGCAGCTGAGCTTCGTGATTTATTATTAGAACTAAAAGCAGAAGGGTGAAGGCAATGAGTAAAGATTTTATCGTTGTAAAAGGTGCGAGAGCCCACAACTTAAAAAATATAGATGTCACCATTCCGAGAAATCAGCTTGTTGTTGTAACAGGGCTATCCGGTTCAGGGAAATCGTCGTTAGCGTTTGATACGATTTATGCAGAAGGACAGCGCCGTTATGTAGAATCGCTATCGGCGTATGCACGTCAATTTTTAGGGCAAATGGATAAACCGGATGTCGATGCAATTGAAGGGTTATCGCCGGCGATTTCAATTGACCAAAAAACGACGAGTCGCAATCCGCGTTCAACAGTTGGAACGGTGACGGAGATTTATGATTATTTACGTTTATTATTTGCGCGTGTCGGAACACCGATCTGTCCAAATCATGGCATTGAAATTACATCGCAAACAGTTGAGCAAATGGTAGATCGTATTTTAGAATATCCAGAACGTACGAAGCTGCAAGTGCTCGCACCGATTGTATCGGGACGTAAAGGTGCGCATGTGAAGCTATTAGAAGATATTAAAAAGCAAGGATATGTCCGCGTTCGCATTGATGGAGAAATGCTTGATATATCGGAAGAAATTACGTTAGATAAAAATAAAAAACATTCCATTGAAGTCGTGATTGACCGTATTGTGGTGAAAGAAGGAATTGCAGGTCGCCTTGCCGATTCATTAGAAACGGCTTTGAAGCTTGGTGAAGGCCGCGTTTTAATTGATGTGATTGGAGAAGAGGAGTTGCTGTTTAGTGAGCATCACGCTTGTCCGTATTGCGGGTTCTCCATCGGTGAACTTGAGCCGCGCATGTTTTCTTTCAACAGTCCGTTCGGTGCGTGTCCGTCTTGTGATGGACTTGGTTCAAAGTTAGAAGTAGATCTTGATTTAGTCATTCCAAACTGGGATTTATCATTAAACGATCATGCAATCGCACCTTGGGAGCCAACAAGCTCACAATATTATCCGCAATTGTTGCAGTCTGTTTGTAACCATTATGGCATTGATATGGATGCATCAGTAAAAGATATTCCGAAGCATTTGTTTGAAAAAGTGTTGTACGGAAGCGGAGAAGAAAAAGTGTATTTCCGCTATGTGAACGACTTTGGTCAAGTGAAGGAAAGCGAGATTATTTTTGAAGGTGTAGTTCCGAACATTGAGCGCCGTTACCGAGAAACGAGCTCCGATTATATTCGTGAGCAAATGGAAAAATATATGGCGGAGCAAGCTTGTCCAAAATGTAAAGGCGCTCGTTTGAAACCGGAAACTTTAGCTGTTTTTGTAGGTGGAAAAACGATTGCGGAAGTGGCGCAGTTTTCTGTGCAGGATGCGCACGAATTCTTTACAAATATCGAATTAACAGAAAAGCAACAAAGTATTGCGAAGCTGATTTTGCGCGAAATTAAAGAGCGTCTTAGCTTCTTAATTAACGTGGGACTTGATTATTTAACGCTTAGCCGTGCAGCTGGAACGTTATCGGGCGGAGAAGCGCAGCGCATTCGCTTAGCGACGCAAATTGGTTCGAGCTTAACAGGTGTATTATATATTCTTGATGAACCTTCTATCGGTTTACATCAGCGTGATAACGATCGCTTAATTCAAACACTGAAAAATATGCGTGATTTAGGAAATACACTTATCGTTGTTGAGCATGATGAAGATACGATGATGGCCGCGGATTATTTATTAGATATTGGTCCTGGTGCAGGTATTCATGGCGGGCAAGTTGTTTCAGCTGGGACGCCGCAAGAAGTGATGCAAGACGATAAGTCTTTAACAGGACAATACTTATCCGGTAAAAAGTTTATTCCAGTTCCGTTAGAGCGTCGTAAAGGTGATGGTCGTAAGATTGAGGTTATTGGGGCAAAGGAAAATAACTTAAAAAATGCGAAGATGTCCTTTCCGCTCGGTACATTTGTTGCTGTAACGGGTGTATCTGGTTCAGGAAAAAGTACATTAATTAATGAAGTGTTATATAAAGCAGTGGCTCAAAAATTATATAAATCGAAGAGTAAGCCTGGTATGCATAAGGAAATTAAGGGCCTTGAGCATTTAGATAAGGTAATTGATATTGATCAATCACCAATTGGTCGGACGCCGCGTTCTAACCCAGCAACATATACAGGTGTGTTTGATGATATTCGTGATGTGTTTGCGCAAACGAATGAAGCAAAGGTGCGCGGTTATCAAAAAGGCCGCTTTAGCTTTAACGTAAAAGGTGGCCGCTGCGAAGCGTGCCGCGGTGATGGAATTATTAAAATTGAAATGCACTTCTTACCAGATGTGTACGTTCCATGTGAAGTTTGTCATGGAAAACGTTATAATCGTGAAACACTGGAAGTAAAATATAAAGATAAAAATATTTCTCAAGTGTTAGAGATGACAATTGAAGATGGGGTAGAGTTCTTTGCTAATATCCCAAAAATTAAACGTAAGCTCCAAACGCTTGTGGATGTAGGGCTTGATTATATGAAGCTCGGTCAGCCGGCAACGACGTTATCGGGCGGAGAAGCACAGCGTGTGAAGTTAGCATCTGAGCTGCACCGCCGTTCAACAGGCCGCACGTTGTACATTTTAGATGAACCGACAACGGGGCTTCATGCACATGATATTGCTCGTCTGTTAAAAGTGCTTCAGCGTCTTGTTGATAATGGTGAAACTGTACTTGTTATTGAACATAACTTAGATGTCATTAAAACGGCAGATTATCTGATTGACCTTGGTCCTGAAGGCGGAGATAAGGGCGGACAAATTGTTGCTACAGGTACGCCGGAGCAGGTTGTGAAAGAAGAGCGATCTTACACAGGAAAGTATTTAAAAGGTGTTTTAGAACGTGATAAAGCACGTATGAAAGAAAAAGTAAAAGAAGTAGAATTAACACAGTAAAGAAACATGTAACAGAGGGGCTGTGCTTCTCTGTTACATGTTTTCTGCTATATACAACATCCAAAGGGGATGAGGATGTGGATTCTACCGAAAAAGTGTTAGCCTCTTGTTGTTATTTTAGTATTTTTGTGGCTCCGCTATTATTTCCGATCATTGTATATTTTGTTGTTCCTCATGAAGAAGTGAAATGTCATGCAAAGAAAGCTTTCATTTCGCATTTACTACCGTTCTTTTGTTTATTTCTCATTTTTCTACTTGTATTTGTTATGAACACACCAGAACAAATTGGTGCAATCGTGCTTATTGCGATGTTGTTATTTGGATTTGTGAACCTTGTTATTTTCATCTGGAATATTGTGAAAGGTGTACAATTGCTTGTGAATGAGTAAATAAATTTAAAGAAGAACTGTTCGTAAGAGGAATCTTATGTGTGTTTTCATTTCATTTGTTCTTGGTAATCTTTGCGGATTTCAAGTATTATTGTTGGTATATGTAGTTTGGGTATTCATTGTCCCTAGTGAAAAGGAAGTGTAAAGAACATGAGATGGATTATATCACTTATTGTAAACAGTATTGTGCTAATCGTTGTATCAGGTCTTCTCAAAATATTTGCACCAGGTGCGTTTGAAATAGCAAATATACAAACAGCAGTGATTGCGAGCGTTATTTTGTCTCTTCTAAACGTATTTGTTAAACCGTTATTAATTTTAATTACGCTGCCAATTACTGTGTTAACATTTGGGTTTTTCTTAATTGTTATTAATGCGATTACGCTAGAAATTACAGATTCGATACTTGGTGATGCGTTCAATTTATCTGGATTTGGCGCAGCGATTATTGCGGCAATTTTCATTTCAATTTTAAATATGTTAATTGAGAAAGTGATTATTGAACCGTTATATGAGAAAGAATAATCGGAAGGCAGAAAGTATCCGACAAAACGTAAAACATTTTGCGCAAAGCGTGGAATGTTTTTTTCTTTTTCAAAAGAAAGCGTGTTTCGTGTTTTCAGAAAAAAATGGTACAATAGCGGGTAGAGTGGTAGTACGCTGCTTAGATACATTCCGCAACGTGGAGGTTTATATATGCCAAAAGTTCGAACGAAAGACTTAATTGAACATTTTCAGTTAGAGTTAGTAAGTGGTGAGGAAGGAATTCACCGTCCAATTGATACAAGTGATTTATCACGCCCTGGAATTGAAATGGCAGGATTCTTTACATATTATCCAGCTGATCGTGTTCAGCTTCTTGGGAAAACGGAGCTTACTTTTTTTGATACGTTAACAGAAGAACAAAAGAAAATGCGCATGCAAGCGCTTTGTACAGAAGAAACACCGTGCATTATCGTAACGCGCGGTCAAGATGTACCAGAGGAGTTAATGCAAGCATCTCGTCAGACTGGCGTACCGTTATTATGCTCGCCGTTAAAAACAACACGTTTATCGAGTCGTTTGACGAATTATTTAGAAAGTAAATTAGCGCCAACAACAGCTATTCACGGTGTGTTAGTTGATATTTATGGTGTTGGTGTAATGATTACAGGACAAAGTGGTGTCGGGAAAAGCGAAACAGCACTTGAGCTTGTGAAGCGTGGACATCGCCTTGTGGCTGATGATAGTGTAGAAATTCGTCAAGAAGATGATGATACATTAGTCGGGAGTTCACCGGAGTTAATTGAACATTTACTTGAAATTCGTGGACTTGGCATTATTAACGTTATGACGTTATTTGGTGCAGGTGCAGTGCGTAACCATAAACGTATTTCACTTGTAATTAATCTTGAGATTTGGGATCAAAAGAAAAATTACGACCGCCTTGGTTTAGATGAAGAAAAAATGAAAATCATTGATACAGAGATTACAAAGATCACACTTCCAGTACGACCTGGTCGAAACTTAGCTGTTATTATTGAGGTAGCAGCGATGAATTTCCGTTTAAAACGTATGGGCGTCAATGCAGCGCAGCAATTTTCAGAGCGTCTTATGAGTGCGATTGAACTAGGGAATCAAAATTAAATACAAATGAAATTTCCATTAGTGAAGGATAAAAAGAAAGGGAGTGGAGAGTATGCTATTAGGATCTGTACCGCAGCTTGATCGCGTGGCAATTCAGCTTGGGCCGTTTCCGATTTATTGGTATGGTGTCATTATTGGTACTGCTGTTTTGCTCGGATTGTGGCTCGCAACCCGTGAAGGAGAGCGTCTTGGTATTCCGAAAGATACATTTATTGATTTGGTCCTAATTGCAGTGCCGCTTGCAATCCTTTGTGCACGTGCATACTATGTTATTTTCGAATGGGATTACTATTCGCACAATCCAAGTCAAATTATTAACATTCGTCAAGGTGGTTTAGCGATTCATGGCGGATTAATTGGTGCGGTTCTTACAGGAATTGTATTTGCGAAAAAACGCGGTCTGTCTTTTTGGAAGCTAGCGGATATTGCAGCGCCGAGTATTTTACTTGGACAAGCGATTGGACGCTGGGGAAACTTTATGAACCAAGAAGCTCATGGCGGTGAGGTAACGCGTCAATTTCTTGAAAGTTTACATTTACCACAATTTATTGTGAATCAAATGTATATTGATGGTGTATATTACCATCCAACATTTTTATATGAATCGTTATGGGATTTTGCTGGGGTTATTTTACTTCTACTTCTTCGAAAAGCAAATTTACGACGCGGGGAACTATTTTTTATATATTTAACTTGGTATTCTATCGGTCGCTTCTTTGTAGAAGGATTACGTACAGATAGCTTAATGCTTGGCCCGCTTCGTATTGCACAAGTTGTATCAATTACCTTAATTCTCGTTTCTATTATTTTTGTGTTTGTGAGACGAAAAATGGGGTATGCGGATAAACGATATTCAGAACAATAAGGATAGAACTTCAGAGGTGAATGAGAAAAAGTAGCGTCAAACATGCGGCGCTGCTTCTTTTCTTATCCTGCTATTCGCGGGTTTTCCATCAGCGGGATAAAATCGCTGATGGAAGTTTCACTTTATCCCGCTCTAACAAGCAGTAAGCGCAGAAGGGAATACGAGAAGAGGAACTGCTTGTAAGAGCCCGATTGGGCGGGCTAACCATTCGAAGGAAAAAGTAACTTCGAATAGAAGTTTCACTTTATCCCGCTCTAACAAGCAGTAAGCGCAGAAGAGAATGCGAGGAGAGGAACTGCTTGTAAGAGCCCGATTGGGCGGGCTAACCATTCGGAGGAAAAAGCATCTCCGAATGGAAGTTTCACTTTATCATACAACAACTAAGGGTGGCGAAAAGATGAACATAAATACAGTGTTATTTGATTTGGATGGAACGTTGATTAATACGAACGAACTTATTATCTCTTCATTTTTACATACTTTAGAAAAGTACTATCCAAATCAGTATAAGCGTGAAGACGTACTACCGTTTATCGGTCCGTCATTGCACGATACATTTAGTAAAATTGACGAAAAACGAGTAGAAGAACTCATTCAATGTTACCGCAATTTTAATCATGAACATCATGATGAGTTAGTAGAAGAGTATGAAACAGTGTATGAAACTGTACAAGAACTTCGGAAGAAAGGTTATAAAATCGGGATTGTAACAACGAAAGTGCGCCAAACTGTCGAAATGGGATTAAAGCTATCGAAATTAAAAGAGTTTTTTGATGTTGTGGTGACAATTGATGATGTAGAGCATGTGAAGCCGCATCCAGAACCGATTCAAAGAGCACTGCAATTATTAGGAGCAAAGCCAGAAGAAGCTTTAATGGTAGGGGATAATCATCACGATATTGTTGGCGGACAAAATGCTGGCGTGAAGACAGCGGCTGTTGCATGGACAATTAAAGGACGCGAATACTTAGAGTCTTATAAACCGGACTATGTGTTAGAAAAAATGAGTGACTTGTTAACAATCTTGCCTCATGAATTGAGTTGACAAGGGGAGAGAATGGTGCGACGGACAACACGCTATCCTGTGTCAGGAGCAAATTCATTATGGAACGTATATAAGACAGTTTCATTTTGGAAAGTGATGAAAAACTTCATTGTCATTCAAATTGCACGTTATACTCCATTTTTACGGATGAAAAATTGGTTATATCGCACATTTTTGCGAATGAAAATTGGAGAGCAAACTTCTTTTGCACTTATGGTTATGCCAGATATTATGTTTCCAGAGAAAATTACAGTTGGGCATAATTCGATCATTGGTTATAATACAACATTATTAGCTCATGAATATTTAATTACAGAATATCGCCTTGGTGAAATTACAATTGGAAACGAAGTAATGATTGGAGCAAATTCGACTATTTTACCGGGTGTTGTCATTGGAGATGGAGCGATTGTTTCAGCGGGCACACTTGTTCATCGTGATGTACCGAGCGGTGCTTTCGTTGGTGGAAATCCGATGCGTGTTATTTATACGAAAGAGGAAATGGCAGTGAGAGAAGGGAAATGTTAGAAATGTAACATTTTCCTTTTCTTTTCGGGAATGAAAAGGAAATATTTGCGTATAATATACTGTTTTGTTTTTAGAAGAATCGTTTATACTTATAGATAGAAGAATGAAATAATGGAGGATCTATGGGGAAAAATCAAGAAATTCATAAAGATAACGGACAAGTTATTTCTTTTAATCAATTAGCCGATTTCTTTTATGATAAAGGAATGAAGGCTTATCGCAATCATCATTTAGAAGATGCAATTAAATATTTTAAAAGAGCGGCACAAAATCAGAAAGAGCCGTTTATTTTATGTCAATTAGCAACGGCATTATCAGAAGCGGGAGAGTATCACGAATCTAATCAAATTTTATTACAAATTGTTCGTACGGGTGAACAAATAGAAGAATGCTATTATTTTATGGCAAATAATTATGCGTATCTTGGTCTATTCCAACAAGCGAAAAAGTATGCAGAGCGGTATTTAGAAATTGCGACGGATAAAGAGTTTATTGCGGAGACGATGGAACTTTTAGAGATTATTGAAGAAGAAGAAATGGATGCGCCGGAATTTGAAGATGAAGATGGATTAATTGTGATGCAAGAGCAAGCGAATCATTATATTCGGAACGGTCAATTAGAAGAGGCGATTGCGACGCTTGAAGGGGTTATAACGGAATATCCGGAATTTTGGTCGGCACATAATAATTTAGCAATTGCTCATTTTCAGCTTGGAAATGTTGATCAAGCATTGAAAATGACAGAGCTAATTTTAGAGAAGAATCCAGGGAATATTCATGCCTTATGTAATACGCTTATTTTTCTATATTCCGTTGGGGAATATAAGCAAGTAGAAAAGTTAGCAGAGCAATTGGAGACAGTGTATCCGATGTCGTTTGAACATCGTGTGAAATTAGGGACAACATTTGCAACAATTGGTCGTTTCGAAAGTGCATATAAATGGTTAAAAGTTTTAAAGCGTCAAGGTTACGAAGGTGATGTTAGTTTTTATTATTGGTTTGCATATTCTGCTTATATGGTAAACGATGAACAAACAGCAGAGAAAATGTGGACGCATGTTGTAGAGTTACATCCTGATAAAAAAGGAAAGGAGCCTTGGAATGCTATTAATTTAGCAGATGAAGGCCAAAATATTTTATTTCGAGAACTGCAGCAATCTTTTCAGCAAAGTGAAACGTTAGAAGAACAAATGCTAGCTTTATATTTAATGAATGAGCTGACAACACCAGAGAAAGTCGGTTTTTTCTTTGATGTGATGCAATCTCCTAAGCGTGTTCCGATTGTATCACAGCTGGCGCACTATTTCTTTTTAATTAATAGTCATAAAAATATTCCGCAGGAGCTTCAGCCGTTTGAACAATGTGTCCGTATTGCAGATGCTTTATATAATTATACAAAAAAAGATGATGAGCTGATTGAAGAATGTTTACATCTTTGGTTTTGTACATTTATACGCTTATACACAAGCGGAACGACGTTTACAAATGTATATGGCTGGTCAGCGGCAGTTGAATATATTGTAAGAGGCGAATGTCAAAATAAATTGACGCAGGCAGAGCTTGGGAATATATATAATGTATCGGTAGCAACTGTACGAAAGTATGTGCAAGCAGTAAGATGTGTGCATGCATAAGCGCGAGCAAATCATTGGGAAAAAAACATTACCGACAGTATAATGAGGGTATCAAAAGAGCGATAAGAATAGGAGATGAAGAATATGGCAGAAGAAAAAATTTATGATGTAATTATTATCGGAGCTGGTCCGGCAGGGATGACAGCAGCTGTGTATACCTCTCGCGCAAATTTAAGTACGTTGATGTTGGAGCGTGGTATCCCGGGCGGACAAATGGCAAATACAGAAGAAGTAGAAAATTATCCAGGTTATGATCATATTTTAGGACCGGACTTATCAAATAAAATGTTTGAACATGCGAAGAAATTCGGTGCAGAATATGCATATGGTGATGTGAAACAAGTTATTGATGGAAAAGAATATAAAACAGTAATCGCTGGAAAGAAAGAATATAAAGCACGCGCAATTATTGTAGCGAGCGGTGCGGAATATAAGAAAGTTGGCGTGCCAGGCGAGAAAGAACTTGGTGGACGCGGCGTGTCATACTGTGCAGTATGTGACGGTGCATTCTTTAAAGGAAAAGAACTTGTCGTTGTTGGCGGCGGCGACTCAGCTGTTGAAGAAGGTGTGTATTTAACACGTTTTGCAACGAAAGTAACGATTGTTCACCGCCGAGATCAATTGCGTGCACAAAAGATTTTACAGGACCGTGCTTTCCAAAATGAAAAAGTTGATTTCATTTGGAATCACACTGTAAAAGAAATTAATGAAGCAAACGGAAAAGTAGGCAGCGTAACACTTGTAGATGTAAATAGCGGTGAAGAGCAAGAGTTTAAAACAGAAGGCGTATTTATTTATGTTGGTATGTTACCACTTTCTAAACCATTTGCAGAATTAGGTATTACAAATGAAAATGGTTATATTGAAACAAATGAACGTATGGAAACAAAAGTTCCTGGTATTTTCGCAGCTGGTGACATTCGTGAAAAAATGCTTCGCCAAATTGTAACAGCAACAGGTGATGGAAGTATTGCAGCGCAAAGTGCACAGCATTACGTGGAAGAGCTGTTAGAAGAATTAAAAGTAGAAAAATAATGAACAAAAAAGAGAAGCTGTCTTTATTGAGACAGCTTTTTTCTATATAAATACAAAGGGAAACCCCTCCATCCTGTTTGAATTTCATCTCTGGTCCATCAAACAGTGCTGATATTGAAATGAATCTTGTCGTAGGTGTACATGGACCAATAAGAACAGCGTATATTATTGTAGATGATCAATAATTTCTATCTAAATCATTATGAGATATGCAGTTTTTTCATTTTTTCCTGAATGGTGATGGGAATAGTCTCCCATCATCTTTTTCATTTGCTTTAGACAAGAGGTTCATTCGTTGTGACAAACTGTATTTGATAGTATAATGAAGGAAGTATATAATGGGGATTTCTCCGTTAATAGCTGAGGTGAAGAAGCTTGCAAAGAGTGACAAACTGTGTGTTAATCAAGGGTAATGAAGTTCTTTTATTACAAAAGCCTCGTCGAAATTGGTGGGTTGCCCCAGGCGGTAAGATGGAACGCGGGGAAACAGTAAGAGAATCGGTTGTTCGCGAATATCGCGAAGAAACGGGGATTTATTTGAAAAATCCAGCATTAAAAGGTGTCTTCACTTTCGTAATCCAAGAAGGAGACAAGGTTGTTTCCGAATGGATGATGTTTTCTTTCTTAGCGACAGATTTTGCAGGAGAAAATAAACTGCAAAGCGAAGAAGGGATAATAGGCTGGCATACATTTGATAAGATTGATGAGCTGCCAATGGCACCAGGAGATTATCATATTATTGATTATTTAATTAAAGGAAATGGTATTATTTACGGTACATTTGTATATACACCAGACTTTGAATTACTTTCGTATCGGTTAGATCCGAGTTAAACCATGAGGGGGGATATAATGGACGCGCATAATGATATTAAAATGGTTATTATTACAGGAATGTCTGGAGCCGGGAAAACAGTTGCTTTGCAAAGTTTTGAAGACCTAGGATATTTTTGTGTGGATAATTTACCGCCCATGTTGTTGCCGAAGTTTGTTGAATTAATGGCAGACTCGAAAGGCAAAATGAATAAAGTAGCGCTCGGTATTGATTTACGCGGACGAGAGTTCTTTGATCATTTATGGGGAGCGCTTGATGATTTAACAGAACGCACATGGATTATTCCGCATATTTTATTTTTAGATGCAAAAGATAGTACGCTTGTAACACGTTACAAAGAAACAAGGCGTTCACATCCACTTGCTCCAACAGGTCTTCCATTAAAAGGAATAGAAGCAGAACGTACGCTATTAACAGATATGAAGGCGCGTGCAAATATTGTACTTGATACGTCGGAATTAAAGCCGAAAGAACTAAGAGAAAAGATTATTCAATTATTCTCAACAGAGGATGAACAAGCATTTCGCGTAAACGTAATGTCATTTGGATTCAAATATGGTATTCCAATTGATGCTGATTTAGTATTTGATGTTCGTTTTTTACCAAATCCATACTATATTCCACACATGAAGCCATTAACAGGTCTTGACGAGGAAGTATCATCATATGTGCTGAAATTTAATGAAACGCACAAATTTTTGGAGAAGTTAACAGACCTTATTTCCTTTATGCTTCCGCATTATAAGCGCGAAGGAAAAAGTCAGCTTGTTATTGCCATTGGATGTACAGGAGGACAACATCGATCCGTTACACTTGCAGAATATTTGATGAAACATTTGAAGCAAGAATATACAACCCATGTGTCTCATCGTGATGTGGAGAAAAGAAAGGGACATTAAGTGATGGGAAAAGAGAAGAAACCGAAAATCGTTATTATGGGAGGCGGAACTGGTCTATCCGTTTTATTACGCGGTTTAAAAAAGTATCCAGTCGACATTACCGCGATTGTAACGGTTGCTGATGATGGGGGAAGCTCTGGGAGACTTCGTGATGAGTTAGAAATCCCGCCTCCTGGAGATATTCGCAATGTGCTTGTTGCATTGTCTGATGTAGAGCCACTTGTGGAAGCGTTATTTCAACATCGTTTTACATCAGGAGAAGGATTAACAGGACATGCGCTTGGAAATTTATTGTTAGCTGGAATGACAGCTATTACAGGTGATTTTTTTCATGCTATTACGGAAACAAGTAAAGTGTTAAATGTAAGAGGACGTGTACTTCCGGCTGCGAATCAAAGTGTTGTGTTGCATGCGGAATTGGAAGATGGGCAAATTGTAAGCGGGGAATCAAAAATTCCGTATTACGGTAAAAAAATTAACCGTGTCTTTTTAACACCGGGAGACGTAGAACCGCTTCATGAAACATTAATGGAAATTCAAAAAGCTGATTTACTTGTATTTGGACCAGGAAGTGTGTATACGAGCATTTTGCCGAATTTAATGGTGAAAAAAATCGGGGATGCGGTTCTTCAGGCAAAAGCGAAGAAAGCCTACGTTTGTAATGTTATGACCCAAGCTGGTGAAACAATGGGATATACAGCATTTGACCATGTGAAAGCATTGCATGATCATCTTGGAGAAGCGTTTATCGATACAGTAATAGTGAACGATGAACCAATTCCATCTGAACTATTAGGGCGTTATGCAGAAGAAATGTCGGAGCCAGTTGCGATTGATGAAGATCGCTTTACCGCGCATAATATTAAGTTGATTAAAGGTTGTTTAGCAAAGTATGATGATCAAGTTGTGCGTCATGATACGATAAAGCTAGCTTCGATTTTATATTCATTAATATAACTTGTAAGCTTGAAAAAGTTTGCATGGTAGAAGGCGTTACTTCTTTGAGGTAACGCTACAAGTTCATTTAGGGCATAAAAGTAATTATGACTGTTAGGAGGTGGAACTGTTGTCCTTTGCATCAGAAACAAAGAAGGAGCTGACAAAGCTCGAAATGAAGGAATGCTGTGAGAAGGCAGAGTTGTCAGCATTACTTCGTATGAATGGTTCACTCTCCTTTTCAAACCGCCGTGTAATCATTGACATTCAAACGGAAAATGCAGCGATTGCTCGGAGAATTTATACATTATTGAAAAAAGGATATAATGTGACAGTTGAACTACTTGTCCGTAAGAAAATGCGTTTAAAGAAAAATAATGTATACATCGTTCGTTTAGTTGAGAAAGTACGTGAAATTTTATTAGACTTGCACATTGTACGAGAGGACTTTTCGTTTATTCGTCATATTTCACAAGAACTAATCGAGAAAAAGTGTTGTAAACGGTCATACTTACGCGGGGCTTTTTTAGCGGGGGGATCTGTTAATAACCCAGAAACATCATCGTATCATTTAGAAATTTTCTCATTATACAAAGAACATAATGACGCGATATGTGAGCTTATGAATGAATTTGCATTAAATAGTAAAACGTTAGAAAGGCGAAAAGGGTACATTACATATTTAAAGGAAGCGGAAAAGATTACCGAGTTCTTAAATATTATTGGTGCTCATACCGCTCTTTTGAAGTTTGAAGATATTCGTATTGTGCGCGATATGCGTAACTCTGTAAATCGTCTTGTGAATTGTGAAACAGCAAACTTAAATAAAACGATTGGTGCAGCTTTAAGACAAATTGAAAACATTCGTTATATTGAAGAGACTGTTGGACTTGATTTTTTACCAGATAAATTACGTGAAATCGCAGAATTGCGTATCAATTATCAAGATGTTACATTGAAAGAATTAGGAGAAATGGTATCTGGGGGAAACATTAGTAAATCGGGTATCAATCATCGTTTGCGTAAAATTGATGATATTGCTGAGAAATTACGCGCCGGTGAAGCGGTTATAAAAAAATAATGGGCAAAGGGGAATGGAACAGTGGTTCAAAAACGGGTAGAGGTGCTGTTGAAGACTGGATTACAAGCACGTCCGGCAGCGTTGTTTGTACAAGAGGCAAATCGTTTTCAAGCTGATATTTTTATGGAGAAAGACGGTAAAACGGTTAATGCTAAGAGCATTATGGGGATTATGAGCTTAGCTGTTGGATCTGGATGTGAAGTTACAATTACGACAGAAGGATCAGATGAGACAGAAGCATTGGAAGCACTCGTT
Organism: Bacillus sp. 103mf; assembly: GCF_900116295.1. Classification (GTDB taxonomy): domain Bacteria; phylum Bacillota; class Bacilli; order Bacillales; family Bacillaceae_G; genus Bacillus_A; species Bacillus_A bruguierae. The sequence goes on along the minus strand of NZ_FPAF01000010.1, from coordinate 95,785 downwards.
GCTTATGTGCAAAAAGAACAATAAAAAAGCTATCGCAATGTGCGATAGCTTTTTTATTGTGAATGGAGTGACTGTGGCTCGGCTACTTTCCTGTCGAACATGGTCGAAGGGTCTTTCTCCCGTGTCGAATCGCCGATATATTGAAAAAAGCGCTGATAAATGAAAAAGAGCTATCGCAAATGATAGCTCTTTTCTTCTGATCCAGCTCCAGCGGCTAGAATGTTCGGTGGCTTCGCTTCTTCCGTCGAGGTAAAAAGCACCTCTTTGTCAGAAGCTCCATCCCCCTCATATTCTGAACGAGCCACTTCCGCTTTTCTTAGCGATTTGTAAAGATTTTATCAATTAAGCCGTATTCTAACGCTTTTTCTGCTGTCATGAAGTTGTCGCGTTCTGTGTCGCGCTCGATTACTTCTAATGGCTGACCTGTACGCTCAGAAAGAATTTTGTTTAGTTTATCGCGTAAGAATAGGATGCGTTTTGCAGCGATTTCAATTTCTGTCGCTTGTCCTTGTGCACCGCCAAGTGGTTGGTGAATCATAACTTCACTGTTTGGAAGAGCGAAACGTTTTCCTTTTTCACCAGCTGCAAGTAAGAAAGCACCCATAGATGCAGCCATACCGATGCAAATTGTAGATACGTTTGGTTTAATAAATTGCATTGTGTCGTAAATTGCCATACCTGCTGTAATAGATCCGCCAGGACTGTTGATATATAAATGAATATCTTTTTCTGGGTCTTGTGATTCTAAGAATAAAAGCTGAGAAACGATAGAGTTTGCTACATTGTCATCAATTGCGCTGCCAAGCATGATGATGCGGTCTTTTAATAAACGAGAGTAAATATCGTAAGCACGTTCCCCGCGATTTGTTTGTTCAATAACTGTAGGAATTAAATTCATGTGTAACTTCCTCCTTTAACACATTTGTTAATTTTATAATACAATTATGGTCAATAAAGGTCAAACGAAACCACTTCAGTTTTAAAAAATATGTAGGTGTATCATGTTAATTCGCTATAAATAAGGAATTCCCTTTTTCTATATCTTCCTCATGATAACCGAATTGGGTGAATTTAAACATATTTATAGAAAACCCCTCTTTTTTAGGTGGGCGAGAGCATCTAGCCATGCATAGAAGCGGTCAGGAACTTTTTCTGCCACGTGCGAAGTGAAAACAAAAAGAGAAAGAGAAAGCGAGTGCAGGTTCCTTGTTCGCCGCATGGCAGTGATTTATATAAGCACAAAAAAGAACGCCGTTACATATATAAGCGTTCTTTTTCGTACTATTCTTTAAGTAAATAAGTTACTTTGTTTAAGATTTCCTCTAGCTTCTTGGCGTTGTTTGCATACATGCTCGCGGCGGTACTTGATTTCGTTTCTAAAGAAAAGAGTTCAAGATCAGCATGACACTTCTTTAAAGAAGCGAGTAATAATGGTTTGTCTTGAGGAGAAGGCATTTGAATTTTATCATTGTATATGTCGACAGTTAGTTGGCCGTAGGAGTCGATTTGTCCAATGAATACGTTGTCTATTGCAACTCCTATTTTTTCGAGTTCAGTGCGAACCCAAGCTCGGTTATGACCGCTTGCTGCAAGAGGTTCATCCATTATGTTTCCATCCATAATGACTGTGTGCGTTTCTTTTTCATTTGGTAGTTTTAATCCGATATCTTTTGCAGTTAATGGTTGTCTGTCTTTCTTTAATAATACGTTTAATTCACCGCTCGGTTCTAATATAGCGAATTCAACATCGTTTATGTTGAATACATCTTTTTTTCGTAGGAGCTCTAGTAGTTCGTCGCTCGTATATTTTTCCTTTTTTAAATTATCTTCGAGTACTTTGCCATCTTTTATGAAAATAGTGGATTTACCCTCTACAAAATCTCGTACCGTCTTATTTTTTAAGGAAACTAGTCCTGCGAAAAAAGGTATGATAGCAAAAACCATCATACTAGAAATACCGTGGAAGAAGTTTTGTTCCAACCCTGTTGATACTTCTGCAGCGATATCACCAATCGTCATACCTGCTATGTACTCAAAAAAGGAAAGTTGAGAGATTTGTCTTTTTCCAAGCCATTTCGTAATGGCAAATAAAATAATTAAGACAAATAAAGAACGTATAATGACAAGCGGCCATTCTGGTATGTGAATGTCAGGCATATATATTCCCTCCAGTCTTCCTAGAATCCTTTATATTGTGGTTCTTCTCGTTCTAATGCTGAAACTCGCCCTTGTAAATCAGCAATTACACTATCCATCTCTAACATACATTCATGAAACACACGTTTCGCTTCGTCGTCAGCAGCATTTTGTGAAAGTGCACTTAAACTTGCTTGTGCACCTTTCAAACTAGCAAGGCATGTTTTTACACTTGCAACAACGGTCATGAGAACACCTCTTATCCTTTTGGTTTGAATAATAAAGCACCGATAAATCCGAAGATAATTGCGGCGGATACACCGGCGCTTGTTACTTTAAACATTCCTGTTATAACGCCAATGATGCCATGCTCAGCCGCTTCTGCCATTGCACCGTGAACGAGAGCGTTCCCAAAGCTTGTAATAGGAACTGTTGCACCTGCTCCGGCAAAATCAATTAACGGTTCATACAAATTAAATCCATCTAATATGGCGCCAATGACAACAAGTGTCGCCATAGTATGAGCAGGGGTGAGTTTGAATACGTCGAACATAATTTGTCCAATAACACAAATGAGGCCGCCAATTACAAAAGCCCAAAAAAAGATCATGTATTATACACCTCCAACTTCAATGGATACTGCATGGGCGATACAAGGAATCGTTTCTTGTTGTTGGAAAGTTAATGGAGAAAGTAAAGCTCCAGTAGCAACTACAAGTATTTTGCTAAACTCTCCTTTTTTCATTCGGTTTAATAAATGTCCATACACAACAGTTGCTGAGCAGCCTGGACCGCTTGCTCCTGCTAAAATAGGTTGATCGTCTCTGTAAATGAGTAATCCGCAATCTAGAAATTGTTCGCTTCGTATTGATGTTCCTTGCTTACGTAGTAAGTCAAAGGCAATTTCGCGTCCTACATGGCCGAGATCGCCCGTTACAATTAAGTCGTAGTAGGATACGTCGATTTGTCGTTCTCTTAAATGTGCTTCAATCGTGTCGACAGCAGCAGGAGCCATAGCCCCGCCCATATTAAACGGATCGGTTAGCCCCATATCGATCACTCTTCCAATTGTTGCTGACGTTACGCAAGGTCCATCTCCTTGATCACTTAATAAGGCAACACCGGCCCCTGTTACTGTCCACTGCGCAGTAGGGGGTTTTTGTCCTCCGTATTCAGTTGGATATCTGAACTGTTTTTCTACAGCAGTATTATGACTTGATGCTCCTGCTAATAAATATTTTGCTCCTTTTGCATTTACGATGCTTGCACCTAAAGCAAGTCCCTCCATCGAAGTAGAACAAGCCCCGAATAATCCGAGATAGGGAGTGCCAAGTGTCCGGCAAGCAAAGCTTGAAGGAGTAATTTGATTAATTAAATCTCCCGCCAGGATAAATTGAATATCTTCTTTCCGTAGTTTTGCTTTTTCTGTTGCTCTGCTGCAAGCCTCTTCAAATAAAATTCGATGTGCCTTTTCATAGGAGTCTTGTCCTAACCATAAATTATCGTGCAATGTATCGAAATCCTCAGGGATTTTTCCGTTCGCTTCAAATGGTCCGCCAATGACACCAGTTGATATAATCACGGGTTTGTTTTCAAATACCCATGTTCGGTGGCCTTGTAACATTTAAAACCCTCCCCATTGGATTAGAATCGTTCGAATCAGTGCGATTACAAAAGCGGAAAATACGCCAAATAAAATAACAGATCCGGCTAGTTTAAACATATTCCCGCCCACTCCAAGAACAAAACCTTCCGTACGGTGCTCGATACAAGCTGATATGACAGAATTTCCAAATCCGGTAACAGGAACGGCTGTACCTGCCCCGCCAAACTGAGCTAATCGATCGTATACACCAAAACCTGTTAGAAGCATAGAAATAAAGATCATTGTAGCTACAGTTGGATTACCTGCAGATCGTTCAGTAAAATCGAAATAAGTAATATAAAATGTGGAGATAAGTTGACCGATTAAACAAATGAATCCGCCAACAAAAAAAGCTTTTATACAATTTTTTAGAACAGGACGCTTTGGTTCGCGCTGCTGTTCAAATTTTTTATATTCTTGCTGCATTGGTGTTAAATCTTTGTTTTGGCTTGACATACGAATCCATCCTTTTCTATGTTGAAAAGTATTATTAAATATCGGAATGCATTTCTTCTTTTACTACTTTCAGTTGTTTTTTTATTTCTTTTTTATCTGCTTCTTTGTTTTTAATCTTTGTTTCTAATTTATCTAGCAACATTAAAATTTTTTTATCCATACTGACATAAACTTTTAAATTAGGATACATCTTTTCTAATGTCTGTTTCATTTCTTTTTTTAATTTCTTGATTTGAAAGCGTTCGTGGTGCTCTGGCTTCGCGGCTACATATAGTTCGTTATTGAAATTAACCGCTTTTACTTCAATTACTTCTTCCATGTTAAGAATCTGATCTTTCGCTTGATTTGCTATGGATTGATCAACAGTCTCCATGCTGACTTGTGTTAATTGTGTATCTTTTTTAGTTGTTTTGTGCTCTTCTTTCTCATTCGCTTCTTTTTTTACTTTTTTATCTAGAGGACTGTTACAGCCGCTTAGGAAACTGAAGAAGAGAAGGAATAACAAAGTAATGATCCTGAATTTTCGCATTGTATCATTCCATTTCTATAGCTCTATGTAATTTGAGGTGAAAAAAGGATGATATTGTATCACCCTTTTTTCGATTCAGCATAAAGTGGGTATCATTATGTTTGCTTTAAGCGCCCTTTACTGCTGTGTATATTGAGGTTCTTCTTGTTGAACCTCTTGAACGCGTGGATTTAAAGATTCAATAATTGATTGCGTTTGCTGTGCTGCACTTTGAAATAATTGCTTCGCTTGTTGGTTATCAGTATCAAGAGCGAATCCCTCTAAGCTTGCTTGTGCGCTTTTTAATCCTGAAACAGTTTGTTTAAGTTTTGTAATTACAGTCATAACGTAATTCCTCCTCTAATTGAATTGAATTTCAATCATTAGAATTTGTGAATGTGTATTGAAATATAATTACCAATTTTAGGTTCTTTTCGAAATATAAATTTTCATCCATATATAATTTGAAAATATAAGGATTTATGCTGACGAATTATAATATCGGTAGTTATGTTTATTTAAGAATAACGATTATATATGAATTTGTAGAACTTTAATTGAGGGTATTTTCAGAAAGTACATATTTTATATTTCGTTGTTTAAAATATTATGTATCAATTTAAATTAGGAGAATAAAAATTAGCAAATAGCGATTAAAAGGAGAAAGAGTTATGGATCATCATACTTTAGTTAGATGGTTGGAAGCAGTGTTAATTATATTCGCATTAATTGCAATTTGGTTTTCTGCAAGTAATTTCAGTAGTGTGAAGCGCTTTTTAATTGGTCGTCCGATGCGAACGTCAGAGCTTCATGCGCAGCACAACAAATTATTTTGGTTAATTGCGCTTCCTATCCTTTCGGCAGATTTGTATTCATCTGTTGCCTATGGACCTGAATCAGGAATGACAGAGCTTGCAGGACTTGGTCCTGATGCGAAATGGTTGATTATGCCGATTACCATTTCGACTATCGTTCTTTTGGCAATTTTGATTGTGTCGTATATTATGGGGATTTTAGCATATCCAAACGGCGGAGGAGCGTATGCCATTGCGAAAGATAATTTCAAGCAGCGCTGGGTTTCCCTTGTTGCCTCTAGTTCTCTGCTCGTTGATTATGTGTTAACCGTAGCGGTATCTGTATCTGCAGCGATAGAAGCTGTTTCTTCAGCGTATCCTGTAGTTGCGCCTTATGAAACGATTTTGGCGATTTTATGCGTTGTTATCTTAGTACTTATAAACTTACGCGGGGTAGCAGAATCAGCTCGCGTATTTGCTTGGCCGACATTCGGGTTTATGATTTGTATGTTAACTTTAATTTTTACGGGATTTTTTGATGAATTTCGTCACGGGTTTATTCAACCAAGTACGCCGAGCTTTGGAACAGTTCCAGAAGGCTTAACAACTTTATTAGTTTTGAAAGCGTTCAGTTCAGCCTGTTCAGCACTTACAGGAATTGAGACGATTTCAAATGCAGTTCCTATTTTTAGAGAACCACAGCAAAAAAACGCAATTAGAACGTATATTGCTTTAGGTTCTATCACAGCTGTGACACTTTTAGGATTTTCGTATCATCTGTATGCGAAAGGTGTTACACCAGATCCACACAATACGATGTTGTCGCAGTTAACTGGCATGTATTTTGGACATGGAATTTTATATCAAGTAATTATATGGTTTACGTTTATTGTTTTAATTTTGGCGGCAAATTCTACATTTACAGGATTTTCTCAGCTTGCTGCAATTGTGGCGGCAGACGGATTTTTGCCTCGAAGTTTAACAAATCGTGGAGACCGTTTAGGATATTCAAATGGAATTATTGTGCTAGCATCACTAGCATGTATTTTGATTATATCGTTTCGTGCGCATACGAATGCGTTAATTCCGCTATATGCAATCGGTGTTTTCCTTTCGTTTACGGTAGCGCAAATTGGTTTGATGCGGCGCTGGAAACGAGTAAAAGGACCAAACTGGAAAGTTAAGTTTACGATTAATACGGTTGGTGCTGTAATTACATCAATCGTTGCTGTTATTTTTGCTGTTACAAAGTTTACGGGGGGCGCTTGGGTTGTATTAGTTGTCTTGCCTATTATGATTTTTATCTCAATGTCAATTCACAGTCATTATGAAGATGTTGCAAAAGAATTGCGCATCGATATGCAAACGATACGTCCAGTAGCAAGTGATGTAGTCACACTCGTTTTAGTGTCAGGCGTTCATCGTGTTGTGAACAACACGATATCCTTTGCGAAAAGTCTAGATGTTGATCCGATTGCTGTATACGTTGGTTTCGATGAACAATCTATAAATAAAATGGAGAAAAAATGGAAAGACTGGGGAACTCCTTGTAGACTGGTAGTTCTTCGCAGTAAATATCGTTCTCTTCTTGAACCGCTGAATCGCCTTATTAAAACAATAGAGGCGAAACAAGAAGCTGGGGGGCATATCCATATTATTATTCCGCAGTTTATTGCGCACAAATGGTGGCATAATGCATTGCATAACCAAAGTGCACTTCTTTTACGCATGTGGTTTATACGCAATAAAGATATCGTGATTACAACGGTTCCGTATCACTTACATAAATAATATTGTTTTATTATTGATAATTTGAGTTATGTGGTCTACGTCGTTGTGCGATGTAGGCCGTTTGTTTTATCCTGCTATTAGTGGGGAGTAAAACCACCATTGATGGAAGTTTCTCTTTATTGTATAAAGAGAATTTACGTTCAGGTAAAAAGATGATTCTTTCATATTGATGTCTAAGGTGTAGCTCTGTAAACTGCGATATTAAGAAATAATTGCTTCCAAAACGAACATATCGTATAATAAACAGTGCGCGATAGGGTAAAAAGGTGTCCTTTTGCCGTAGAGTGTATTATAATGCGCCCATAGCTCAGTTGGATAGAGCGGTGGTTTCCGGTACCACGTCTGCCGGGGGTTCGAATCCCTCTGGGCGCGTCGAAAAACCCTAACTTATATTGAAGTTAGGGTTTTTATTAATTTGTTTATAGAATTCTTAAATATAAAAGGGAAAAAGAGTAGTTTAAGTATAATGAGGTTTCATTATATTTAAACTACTCTTTTTAATTGTTATTTCTTAAAATGAGAGTTACTATTAGTATGTGGTATAAAAAATGGCGGATATTTTTAAAGTCTGTCACTAATTCCGCCTGATATTATTCATTTTTTAGTTGTAATATATAAACTTGAATAATACATATAGAGTAATAATATGTGGATATGGGTGTTTTGTAAGGATTCTCCTTTTTATAAACTTATTGTACAATAGAAGTGAGGGGGAGATTAGGGTGAAAGCAAGTCTTTTACAAGAACAAAGTTTACGTTTGGCAATGACGCAAGAGTTAAGGCAAGCGATTACAATGCTCCAGTACAATGTGCAGGAATTAACGGAGTTTTTGTATGAGCAATCGCTGGAAAATCCCCTTATTGAGCTAGGTGGCTTTGATAGGGAAAAGAAAAAGAGTAAAACAACAAGTAAACAAACTGAGAATCAAATAGAAATTTATAGTGTGGATTCCACGACGATTCAACAACATTTAGTAAACCAATTACAGTATTATAAAATAGATGAAGAGCAAAGAAAAATTGCCTCATTTATTATTTTAAATGTAGATGAGAACGGGTATTTACAAGAAACGAATGAAGAATTAGCGTCGTTATTATCGGTATGTATAGAAGAAGTAAATAGCTGCATGGAGCTCGTTCAATCGTTAGAGCCAGCAGGGGTAGGAGCGAGAAATATTCAAGAGTGTTTAACCATTCAATTAAAGCGCTTACAAAAAAGGAGTACTTTAGCGGAAATAATTGTAGATGAACATTTTGCATATTTTGTAAAGAAAGATTGGCGCAAGTTAACAAATGTATTGAAATGTAGTACAGAAGAATTACAAGAAGCTGTTCATGTGATTACATCATTGCAGCCGAAACCAGGATTGGCGTTTTCTTCGGAGAAGCCGATGTACATTGTTCCAGATATAGCGGTGAAAAAAGAAGATAATCGCTTGCTGATTCAGATGAATGAGCGTAATATGCCGAGAATTGAAATTCATTCAGAGTATAGTGAGCTTCTTCATAATAGTGAAAGTGACGTCGCTTCTTATGTTTCGGAAAAATATCAGCATGTACAATGGATTATGCGTAGTTTAAAACAAAGAAAACAAACGCTTTTAAATGTAATGGAAGTAATTATTGAAAAGCAGCGCGACTTTTTTATGAATGGTCCGCAATATTTAAAGCCGCTTGCGTTAAAAGAGGTGGCTGAAATATTAGGTGTCCATGAGTCAACCATTAGCCGTGCAACGCGTAATAAATATGTGCAAACACCGTATGGTTTATTTGAAATGAAGTCATTCTTTAGCAATGCGGTAGCAACAACAGAAGACGCGGCAATTTCAACGAAGAGAGTGAAGCAGCTCATCGGGAAGTTTGTAGAGAGAGAAAATAAGAAAAAACCACTTTCAGATCAAAAGATTTCAAAAATGTTAGAAGAAGAACACGAAATTATTGTTTCGCGCAGAACAGTAGCGAAATATCGAGAGCAGTTAAATATTCCAGCTTCTTCTCTGCGAAAAACGATTGTATAGGTGATAAGTATGGAGGTTATTCTATATACAAAGGAAGAATGTGGTCTTTGTCAAAAGGCGAAACAACTTCTGCAAGAGTTGAAAGATGAATACGTATTTGATTTGAAAGAAATAGATATTTATGAGGATGAACAGCTGTTAGAAAAGTATCATCTTACGATTCCCGTCGTTGAAATCGAAGGGGAAGAGGTAGGATATGGAATTATTCACAAAGATGTCATAATGAACAGCATAATTCGTGCGATAAGAGTTGAATAACTTTGCATCTCCTGTTACAATACTAAATGTAGCAGGAATATTTTTTTACTCTATGCGGGACACAATATGTCACCACGGGACATATAATGACCACATAGAGAATGAACCAATGTGGTGAGGAGATACAATATGATGCGCTCATGGATTCAGTATACAAAAAAATTATTACCTGATCTGCTACCTGTTATGCAAAAGAGAATGCAAATTCTTCAGTACATCCGGTTAACACAACCTATTGGTAGAAGAAATTTATCTGCAAGTCTTGGTATGACAGAACGAGTATTACGAAGTGAAGTACAGGTTTTGAAAGATGAGAACTTGATTCACGTCGCCTCTTCTGGAATGACATTAACAGAAGAAGGAACAGCTGTTATTCTTGCTTTGGAAGACTTTATGAAAGAAATTTCTGGTTTGAAGGTTTTGGAAAAGCAGCTTAAGGAAACATTAGACTTAGATGAAGTTTTCGTTGTCCCTGGTGATAGTGATGAATCACCTTGGGTCAAGCTGGAGATGGGCCGCGCTTGTGCCTCTTGTATAAAAGATCGTCTGACAGCGAATAATATCGTTGCTGTGACTGGAGGAACCACGATAGCTGCCGTAGCTGATATGATGCAAATTGATTGCAGGGACCTACATATGTTATTTGTCCCAGCACGCGGTGGAATAGGAGAGAGTGTTGAGTTAGAAGCAAACACGATTTGTGCGAAAATGGCACAAAATACGATGAGTAATTATCGCTTATTGTATGTTCCTGACCATGTAAGCAGCGAGGCATATGCATCCATTGTGACAGAACCTTCTGTGAAAGAAATTCTTGAGTTGATTCGATCTTCCAACATTGTCATTCACGGAATCGGTGATGCCTTAACAATGGCGCGTAGAAGAAGTACTTTAGAAGCAGATTGGATGAAAATTAAAGAGAACAAAGCGGTCGGTGAAGCCTTTGGATACTACTTCAACGAACAAGGTGAAGTAGTTCATAAAGTACAAACAGTTGGCATGCAGCTTGAAGATTTACAGCATGTATCTCATGTCGTGTCAGTTGCTGGAGGTTCATCAAAAGCAAAAGCAATTCAAGCAGTAATTAAACAAGGACACACTTCGTTACTTATTACAGACGAAGGTGCAGCAAAAGAGTTAGTAAAGGGTAAATAACCCTTAATATACATCCCCCAAGGAGGAAATTCAAATGACTAAAATTGGTATTAATGGATTTGGCCGTATCGGACGTGTAGTATTCCGCGCAGCTCTTAACAACCCTAACGTAGAAGTAGTAGCAATTAACGACTTAACAGACGCTAAAACTTTAGCTCACCTTTTAAAATATGATTCTGTTCACGGAACAGTAAATGCAGAAGTATCTGCAAACGGCGACAGCATTATCGTTAACGGTAAAGAAATCAAAGTTATCGCTGAGCGCGACCCAGCTCAATTACCATGGAGCGACTACGGCGTAGAAGTAGTAGTAGAATCTACTGGCCGTTTCACTAAAAAAGCAGACGCTGAGAAACACTTAGGTGGATCAGTTAAAAAAGTTATCATCTCTGCACCAGCTTCTGACGAAGATATCACAATCGTTATGGGTGTTAACCATGAGCAATATGATGCAGCTAACCATAATGTAATCTCTAACGCTTCTTGTACTACAAACTGCTTAGCTCCATTTGCTAAAGTATTAAACGAAAAATTCGGTGTAAAACGTGGTATGATGACAACTATTCACTCTTACACTAATGATCAACAAATCTTAGACTTACCACATAAAGATTTACGTCGTGCACGTGCAGCAGCAATGAGCATGATCCCAACTACAACTGGTGCAGCGAAAGCAGTAGCTTTAGTATTACCAGAACTTAAAGGTAAATTAAACGGTGGTGCAGTTCGTGTTCCAACTGCTAACGTATCTCTTGTTGACTTAGTTGTTGAGCTTGAGAAAGAAGTAACAGTTGAAGAAGTAAACGCAGCATTCAAAGCAGCAGCTGAAGGCGAATTAAAAGGTATCCTTGGATACAGCGAAGAGCCATTAGTATCTATCGACTATAACGGATGCACAAGCTCTTCTACAATCGATGCATTATCTACAATGACTATGGAAGGCAACATGCTTAAAGTTCTTTCTTGGTACGACAACGAAACTGGTTACTCTAACCGCGTAGTTGACTTAGTAGACTACATTGCTTCTAAAGGTCTTTAATTCTTAAGTTTATCAGTTATCAATGACAAAACGAGGGGGAGGGTTTGTTCCCTCTCTCTTCTTTCGTTTTATAAGCAAATGTGATAAGCTTTTGAATGGGTTTTGTCAATCCTAACTAGTCGGAGGGAAATCCAATGAACAAAAAATCAATTCGTGACGTAGATTTAAAGGGTAAACGAGTATTTTGCCGCGTTGACTTCAACGTACCAATGAAAGAAGGCAAAATTACAGACGAGACTCGTATTCGTGCGGCTCTTCCTACAATTCAATATTTAGTAGAGCAAGGTGCGAAAGTGATTTTAGCAAGCCATTTAGGTCGTCCAAAAGGACAAGTGGTAGAAGAAATGCGTCTAACTCCAGTAGCTACACGTTTAGGTGAGCTTCTTGGTAAAGATGTGAAAAAAGCGGACGAAGCATTCGGACCTGCTGTACAAGAAACGATTGCAGCAATGAACGAAGGCGACGTATTAGTTCTTGAAAACGTTCGTTTCTATGCGGGCGAAGAAAAGAACGATGCAGAACTTGCGAAAGAATTTGCAGCTCTTGCTGATATTTTCGTAAACGATGCATTCGGTGCAGCTCACCGTGCTCATGCTTCTACTGCAGGTATTGCAGATTACTTACCAGCAGTATCAGGTTTCTTAATGGAAAAAGAATTAGAAGTACTAGGTAAAGCACTTTCTAATCCAGATCGTCCATTTACAGCAATCATCGGTGGTGCGAAAGTAAAAGATAAAATCGGTGTAATACGTCATCTACTTGATAAAGTTGATAACTTAATCATTGGCGGCGGACTTGCTTATACATTTGTAAAAGCAGCAGGTCATGAAATCGGAAAGTCTCTATGTGAAGATGACAAAATTGAACTAGCAAAAGAGTTTATGCAACTTGCACAAGAAAAAGGTGTAAACTTCTACATGCCAGTTGATTGCGTCGTTGCAGATGACTTCTCTGAAACTGCAAACCGACAAGTTGTAGATATCGATTCTATTCCTGCTACTTGGGAAGGATTAGATATTGGACCGAAAACAAGTGCAATTTATGCAGATGTAATTAAAAACTCTAAGCTTGTTGTATGGAACGGACCAATGGGTGTATTCGAAATGGCTCCATATGCAGAAGGTACAAAAGCAGTAGGACAAGCATTAGCAGATGCGGAAGGTACATACTCTGTTATCGGCGGTGGTGACTCTGCAGCAGCTGTTGAAAAATTCGGTATGGCTGATAAAATGAGCCACATTTCTACTGGCGGCGGTGCGTCATTAGAATTTATGGAAGGTAAAGAACTTCCTGGTGTAGTTTGTCTTAACGACAAATAATTAGCAGCCAAGAAAAAGGACGGTGCAAAGCATGCGTAAACCAATTATCGCAGGTAACTGGAAAATGAATAAAACTCTATCTGAAGCAGTTAGCTTCGTAGAGGAAGTAAAAGGTCAAATCCCAGCAGCAGCAGCTGTTGATGCAGTTGTTTGCTCTCCAGCTCTTTTCTTAGAGCGCCTTGTAGCAGCATCTGAGGGAACTGACTTACAAGTAGGTGCACAAAACATGCACTTCGAAAAAAATGGTGCATTCACTGGCGAAATTAGCCCAGTAGCACTTAGCGACTTAAAAGTGAGCTACGTAGTACTTGGCCACTCTGAGCGTCGTGAAATGTTTGCTGAAACAGACGAAACAGTAAACAAAAAGACTCTTGCAGCATTTGAACACGGTTTAACACCAATCGTTTGCTGTGGTGAAACGTTAGAAGAGCGCGAAAGCGGAAAAACATTTGATCTTGTAGCAGGTCAAGTGACGAAAGCACTTGCAGGCTTAACAGAAGAGCAAGTAAAACAGACTGTTATCGCATATGAGCCAATTTGGGCAATCGGTACAGGTAAATCTTCTTCTGCACAAGATGCAAACGAAGTATGTGCACACATCCGTAAAGTTGTTGCTGAAGCTGTTTCTCCGGCAGCTGCAGAAGCAGTTCGTATTCAATACGGCGGTAGCGTAAAACCTGAAAACATTAAAGAATACATGGCACAATCTGATATCGATGGTGCTTTAGTTGGCGGCGCAAGCTTAGAGCCTGCTTCCTTCTTAGGTCTTTTGGGGGCGGTAAAATGAGAAAGCCAACAGCTTTAATCATTCTTGACGGTTTCGGTTTACGTGAAGAAACATACGGGAATGCTGTAGCACAAGCTAAGAAACCTAATTTCGACGGTTACTGGAACAAGTTCCCTCACACAACGCTTACAGCGTGCGGCGAGGCGGTAGGTCTTCCAGAAGGTCAAATGGGTAACTCTGAGGTAGGTCACTTAAATATTGGTGCCGGCCGCGTTGTATACCAAAGCTTAACACGTGTGAACGTTGCAATTCGTGAAGGTGAGTTCGATCAGAACGAAACGTTCCAAAGTGCAATGAAACACGTAAAGGAAAAAGGTACAGCTCTTCATTTATTCGGTTTACTTTCTGATGGTGGTGTGCATAGTCACATTGACCATATGTTTGCCCTTCTTCGCTTAGCTGCAAAAGAAGGCGTGGAGAAAGTATATCTTCATGCATTCTTAGATGGCCGCGATGTTGGTCCGCAAACAGCAAAAGGGTATATCGATGCAACAAATGAAGTAATGAAAGAAACAGGAGTAGGCCAGTTCGCGACAATCTCCGGTCGTTACTACTCCATGGACCGTGACAAGCGTTGGGATCGCGTTGAAAAATGTTACCGTGCCATGGTGAATGGTGAAGGCCCTACTTACAAAACTGCATATGAGTGTGTGGATGACTCATACGCAAATGGTATCTATGATGAATTCGTATTGCCGTCTGTAATGGTAAATGAAGATGAAACGCCAATTGCAACAATCAATGATGATGATGCAATCATCTTCTACAATTTCCGTCCAGACCGTGCAATTCAAATTGCTCGTGTATTTACAAACGAAGACTTCCGTGAGTTCGATCGTGGTGAAAAAGTACCTCACATTCCAGAATTCGTTTGTATGACACACTTTAGCGAAACGGTAAAAGGTTACGTAGCATTCAAGCCAATGAACTTGGATAATACGTTAGGTGAAGTTGTTTCACAAGCGGGATTAAAACAACTTCGCATTGCGGAAACTGAAAAGTATCCGCACGTTACATTCTTCTTTAGCGGTGGTCGTGAGGCTGAATTCCCAGGAGAAGAGCGTATCTTAATTAACTCACCAAAAGTCGCAACATACGACTTAAAACCAGAAATGAGCATTTATGAAGTAACAGATGCTCTTGTAAATGAAATTGAGAATGACAAACATGATGTAATCATTCTTAACTTTGCAAACTGTGATATGGTTGGCCATTCTGGGATGATGGAACCAACAATTAAAGCAGTAGAAGCAACTGACGAATGTTTAGGAAAAGTTGTAGAAGCGATTCTTGCAAAAGATGGTGTAGCACTTATTACTGCTGACCATGGTAATGCTGACGAGGAGTTAACTCCAGAAGGCACACCAATGACAGCTCATACAACAAACCCGGTTCCTTTCATCGTTACAAAAGAGGGTATTGAGCTTCGTGAAGGCGGTATTTTGGGAGATATCGCACCAACAATGCTTACACTTCTTGGCGTTGAACAGCCAAAAGAAATGACAGGTAAAACAATTATTAAATAATTACTCATATAAAAAGGAGAGAAATAATATGCCAGCAATTTTAGATGTTTATGCTCGTGAAGTTTTAGACTCTCGTGGTAACCCAACTGTAGAAGTTGAAGTATACACAGAAAGCGGCTCATTCGGACGCGCTTTAGTACCAAGTGGTGCATCTACTGGTGAATACGAAGCAGTAGAATTACGTGACGGTGACAAATCTCGTTACTTAGGAAAAGGTGTTCTTAACGCAGTAAATAACGTAAACGAAATTATCGCTCCAGAAATCGTTGGTTTCGATGTAACTGACCAAGCTGGAATCGACCGTGCTATGATCGAATTAGACGGCACTCCAAACAAAGGTAAATTAGGCGCTAACGCTATCCTTGGTGTATCTATGGCAGTAGCTCATGCAGCAGCTGACTATGTAGGTCTTCCATTATACCGTTACCTTGGTGGATTCAATGCAAAACAATTACCAACTCCAATGATGAACATCATCAACGGTGGTTCTCACGCTGACAACAACGTAGACTTCCAAGAGTTCATGATCTTACCAGTTGGTGCACCTTCATTCAAAGAAGCAATCCGTATGGGCGCTGAAGTATTCCATGCGTTAAAAGCTGTATTACATGACAAAGGTCTTAACACAGCAGTAGGTGACGAAGGTGGATTCGCTCCAAACCTTGGTTCTAACCGTGAAGCATTAGAAGTAATCATCGAAGCGATCGAAAAAGCTGGTTACAAAGCTGGCGAGAACGTATTCTTAGGAATGGACGTTGCTTCTTCTGAGTTCTACAACAAAGAAACTGGTAAATACGACCTTGCAGGCGAAGGCCGCACTGGCTTAACTTCTGCAGAAATGGTTGATTTCTACGAAGAGCTTTGCAAAGACTTCCCAATCATCTCTATCGAAGATGGTTTAGACGAAAACGACTGGGATGGTCACAAATTATTAACTGAGCGTCTTGGCGATAAAGTTCAATTAGTTGGTGACGACTTATTCGTAACTAACACGCAAAAACTTGCTGAAGGTATCGAAAAAGGTATCTCTAACTCAATCTTAATTAAAGTTAACCAAATCGGTACTTTAACTGAAACTTTCGAAGCAATCGAAATGGCTAAACGTGCTGGTTACACAGCAGTTGTATCTCACCGTTCTGGTGAAACTGAAGATGCTACAATCGCTGACATCGCAGTTGCAACTAACGCTGGCCAAATCAAAACTGGTTCTATGAGCCGTACAGACCGTATTGCTAAGTACAACCAATTATTACGCATCGAAGACGAACTAGGCGAAATCGCTGTTTACGATGGTTTAAAATCTTTCTACAACTTAAAAAAATAATTGTAGAATGTAAAAACCGGCCGTGAGAAATCACGGCCGGTTTTATTTTTATCCCGCTACTCGTGGGCAGTAAGACCCCCACCTCAAGATTGAGAGAGAAGCAAAGAAGATAGGTGGGGGACAACTGTTGGCATGTGCCCGATTGGTGAAGGTCTTATGTAAATGTAAAAGTATGGATAAAAAATACTTGTGAATTACTGTAATTCAATATATAAATAAGGGTGTGGGACAGAAATGGGGGAGAATTTTATGAAAAAAATTATTGCAGTTTCTAGTTTAGCACTTATGGTAGGAATAGTAGGAGTAGGGTGTAGCAGTGAAAAAACTGCAACAAAGATTGATGAGCCTAAAACAGTATCAGTACAAAAAGAAAAAGAGAAAGAACTAGCAGCGAAGGATATTTTTAAGAACGCTATTGATAATTTCAAAAAAGAAGAACATGTTACAATGACATGTGATATGAACACGAAAGCTTTAAATATGTCAACAGATACAAAAATGAAATCACAGTTTGAGCCGAAGAAAGGAAACTCTCGAACTGAAACGAATATTGGGGGTACAGATCTTGTAGTCTTTGATGTAGGTGGGAAGATTGCGGCTGAAGTAAAAGATCCCAATTCAGGAAAGTTTGTCCCAGTTCCAGCAGATCGATTAAATCAAGTAAACGCGAATAATTTCAAAACATCTAAAAATACGATGGAAGAGTTCGAGAAAACATTACAATTGACAGGTAAAATGAAAGTGGAGAAAAATGGAGATACATATAAACTTTCATTTCAGTTGAACGGACAAGAAGCAAAGGACTATTTAATCAGTGTTAATGAAAACGCGAAAAAAATATTTGAACGGCAACAGGCAACTGTTGACTCAATGCATGTAGAGTATATCATTACAAAAGAATTTAAACTGGAATCTATTAAGACAGATGCCAAGATGAAAATGAATAAAGAAACAGTTCAAATTATAGGAGATACAAAAATTTCTTATGATGAGAAATTCGATCCAATCCAGTTACCAGAAGGAAACTAAAAGGATTTCTTGCAAAAAAACAGTTGCTAAGTTAAGCAATTGTTTTTTTTTTTTTTTTTTGTGCCAATAAGGCAAAGGTATAGTGCAGACTATGGGCTTATTTGCTGCTATGTAGAATACAACATGACCTACAGCTGCAAGTCTTTCGGAAATTTTGGAGATATAAACTTTATATAACAATAAAAAACTCTAATTGCTAATTCTGTTGTAAATACAGAAAAATAAGAATGTAAGCGCATACCATATTGTTCTGAATTTGTCAACAAAATAAATTGAAGGTCTTCACAATTTGTACTATGATGAATGTAGGAGATGTCAACAATCGCATAATAAAGGATGATAGACAGATGAAATTCACAAAAATTATTATCCAAGTAGCAGCACTTTATATATTTTATATGATTGGAGCGTGGATAGAAAGAGCGCTTCATCTTCCGATTCCGGGAAGTTTAATAGGGATGTTTTTGTTATTTATATTGCTTGGTTTGAAATTCCTTCCTGTGAAATGGTTTGATTTTGGAGCAGAAACATTGGTTGATCTTATGCCATTTTTATTAATTCCTTCAATTATTGGTTTAATGAATTATGGTTCTTTTTTTGTGCATAAAGGTATTTCGCTATTACTTACTGTTGTCGTGAGTACGTTTTTAATTATTGTTGCAGCAGGACATACAGGACAATACTTTGCGAATAGGAAGGAAAAAGAGATACAATGAGCATAGTAATTGGAATTGGTTGGATTATATTAACAGTGCTATTATATCAATTTTCAAAGAAGATTTATAAGTGGTTTCCAACGCCGTTTACCATTCCCATGCTTGTAACAACAGCTTTGATGATTATATTGTTAGTTGTATGTGATATACCGTATCAACAATATATGCAAAGTGGTGGGGGCTGGATTTCGAAATTGCTTGGACCTGGTGTAGTAGCTTTTGCGATCCCTCTTTATAAACAACGCGGTATTTTAAAGAAATATATTGTACCAATTGCTGGCGGTGTATTGGTTGGAACAATAGTTGCCATTACAAGTGATATGATGATTGCAACCGTTATTGGAACGGATAGAACCTTAATTTTATCTTCACTACCGAAGTCAGTAACGATGCCAGTAGCTATGAGTGTGTCAGAGGAAGTTGGTGGTGTACCATCGTTAACAGCGGCTTTCGTAATAATTGCTGGGATATCTGGAACAATTTTTGGTCCTCTTTTATTAAAATGGAGCAGAGTGACAAATTCTGTTGGAAGAGGAATTGGGTTTGGCTGTGCATCGCATATTATGGGCGTTATGCAGGCGATGAAAAATAATGAAAACGAAGGCGTAATCGGATCTGTAACGATGACATTAACAGCAATCTTAACATGTTTACTAGGTCCATTAATTGTAACGTTTTTTATTTAACCTGGTGAAATATTAGGTGTATGAGACGCTCTCGCTTTTCCAATTCTTTTATGTTACATTTAAAGTAATTGAAACTTTAGGAGGCATGTAAAGTGCATACGTTTTTATCAGTTTTACTTATTATTGTATCGCTGTTATTAATTGTACTTGTATTAATGCAATCTAGTAAGAGTGCTGGTTTATCCGGTGCAATTTCTGGCGGCGCGGAGCAATTATTTGGCAAGCAAAAAGCACGTGGAGTAGAGGCTGTATTAAACCGCATTACAATTGTTCTTGCTGTATTATTCTTCGTGTTAACATTTGCTGTTACGTATTTACAAGTATAAATAAAAAAGATTCGCCTTCCCAGGTTGAATCTTTTTTTATTTATCGAGAGAAATTTCTGATTAGATTATGGAAAAGAAACTATGTTACACTATGGATAGACAATATATAAATACAAATTAAAAAACGACATAAAAACCCCTTTTCTTTTTAGGGGAGGACGAGAGCATCTGGCCATGCATAGAAGCGGCCGGTTCCTTTTTCTGCCACGTGCCAGGCAGCGACTTATGTGTCGGAAAATTAAAATGGACATATATATGAGGATTACATTATAGATAGAGAAGGAGAAAGAGAAATGAAACTAGCATCCCCAAAACCATTTACATTTGAGGCGGGAGAACGTGCTGTTTTACTATTACATGGTTTTACAGGAAATTCTGCAGATGTTCGTATGCTTGGACGTTATTTAGAGACAAAAGGTTACACATGTCATGCTCCGATTTATAAAGGTCATGGTGTACCACCAGAGCAGCTCGTGCACACGGGTCCAGAAGACTGGTGGAAAGATGTAATGGAAGCATATCAACATTTAAAAGATAAAGGATATGAAAAGATTGCAGCTGTTGGCTTATCACTTGGCGGTGTCTTTTCGTTAAAACTTGCTTATACAATGCCGATTATCGGAGTGGTACCGATGTGTGCTCCGATGTATATTAAAAGCGAAGAAACGATGTACCAAGGTATACTAGCGTACGCACGCGAATATAAAAAGCGTGAGCGTAAATCACCAGAGAAGATTGAAGAAGAGATGTTTGCGTTTAAGCAAACACCGATGAACACATTAAGAGCACTGCAAGATTTAATTCGCGATGTGCGTAATAACATTGATATGATTTATGCACCAACGTTTGTTGTGCAAGCGCGCCATGATGAAATGATTAATACAGATAGCGCAAATATTATTTATAATGGAGTAGAATCAAATGTAAAAGAAATTAAGTGGTACGAAGATTCTACACATGTAATTACGCTTGATAAGCAGCGTGATGAGCTGCATGAAGATGTATATAACTTCTTGGAGCAACTAGATTGGTAAGATCTAGTTGCCTCTTTTTTACATATATAAATACAGATTGAAAAATCGATATAAACCCCCTTTTCTTTTTAGGATGGGCGAGAGCAACTGGCTATGTATAGGAGCGGTCAGTGCCTGTTTCTGCCACATGCGAAGTTTCAAACAAAGGGAGGAGGCAAGAGCAGGTCTTATTTTGTTTTGGATAGCGGTGATCTGTATGTTGAAAACCCGGCATAAAAATCCTTTTCTTTTTAGGTGGGCGGGAGCAACTGGCCATGCGTAGAAGCGGTCAGTGCCTGTTTTGTGCCACGTGCTAGGTTTAAAACAAAATGAGAAGGCGAGAGCATGTCCTGTTTTGTTTTGGATAGTAACGATTTATATGTGAAAAGCGAAAATAGATTTATATAGGACAACATCATTTATATATGGTTATCTTTTCGGATACAATATACAATACGAGGATTTAGAAGGAGGTTTTTGTACTTGGAGGAAATTATTCAAGAAAACATCGATAAATTGTTATCGTTTATGAAAGAAGAAGCATATAAACCGCTTACTGTGCAAGAGTTAGAAGAAGCGTTCGGTATTGAAGATGCAGCGGATTTTAAAGAGTTTGTGAAGGCACTTGTCATTATGGAGGAAAAAGGACTTGTTGTGCGGACAAGAAGTAATCGCTACGGTCTTCCAGAGAAAATGAACTTAGTGCGCGGCAAGCTTATTGGACATGCCCGCGGCTTTGCATTTGTCGTACCGGAAGAAAAAGGCACAGATGATATTTTTATACCGCCAACAGAATTAAAAGGCGCACTGCATGGTGACACAGTATTAGCACGTATTAGTTCAGAGTCAAGCGGTTCGCGCAAGGAAGGGACAATTGTTCGTATCATAGAGCGCGGAACAAAAGAATTAGTTGGTACATATACAGAATCGAAAAACTTTGGCTTTGTGATTCCTGATAATAAACGCTGGACGAGCGATATTTTCGTTCCCAAAAATGCTTCTATGGGTGCGGTAGAAGGGCATAAAGTTGTTGTTAAAATTACAAGCTATCCGCAAGATCGTTTAAGTGCAGAAGGAGAAGTTATTCAAATTCTTGGTCATAAAAACGATCCAGGCGTTGATATTTTATCCGTTATTCATAAGCATAACTTACCGCTTGCGTTCCCGGAAGATGCAATGGAGCATGCGAACAGTGTACCAGAAACAATTGATGAGAACGATTTACAAGGGCGCCGTGATTTACGAGATCAAACAATTGTTACAATCGATGGTGCGGATGCGAAAGACTTAGATGATGCAGTTACAGTAACGAAGCTTGAGAACGGTAATTATAAGCTTGGTGTACATATTGCAGATGTAAGTCATTACGTGACAGAAGGCTCAGCAATTGACCGCGAAGCAGCTGAACGCGGAACGAGTATTTATCTTGTAGACCGTGTTATTCCGATGATTCCGCATCGTTTATCTAACGGAATTTGTTCATTAAATCCAAAGGTAGACCGCTTAACTTTATCTTGTGAGATGGAAATTAATGAGCAAGGGGAAGTAGTGAAGCATGAAATTTTCCAAAGTGTGATTAAAACAGCGGAGCGTATGACGTATTCTGATGTGAAGCGCATTTTGGACGATGAGGATGAGGAATTAATGGCCCGCTATGAGCCGTTAGTCCCAATGTTCCAAGAGATGGGGAAACTAGCTGCTATTTTACGTGAAAAGCGTATGCGCCGCGGAGCCATTGACTTTGACTTCAAAGAAGCGAAAGTATTAGTGGATGAAGAAGGCAAGCCGACAGATGTTGTGTTACGTGAGCGTTCTGTTGCTGAAAAGCTCATTGAAGAATTTATGCTAGTAGCAAACGAAACAGTTGCAGAGCATTTCCACTGGATGAACGTACCGTTTATGTACCGTGTTCACGAAGATCCGAAAGAAGATAAATTAGAGCGTTTCTTTGAGTTTATTACAAACTTTGGATATGCGGTAAAAGGCCGCGGAAACGAAGTGCATCCGCGTGCGCTGCAACAAATTATAGAGATGGTACAAGGTCAACCAGAAGAGGTTGTTATTTCAACAGTTATGCTTCGTTCTATGAAGCAAGCACGCTACGATGCTGATAGTTTAGGTCACTTCGGTTTATCGACAGAGTTTTATACACATTTCACATCACCAATTCGTCGCTATCCAGATTTAATTGTGCACAGATTAATTCGCACGTATTTAATTAACGGAAAAGTGGACAATGAAACACAAGCAAAGTGGCGTGAAAATTTACCGGATATTGCGGAGCATTCTTCTAATATGGAGCGCCGCGCTGTTGAAGCAGAGCGTGAAACAGATGAACTGAAAAAAGCTGAGTACATGCTTGATAAAATTGGTGAGGAATACGACGGAATCATTAGTTCTGTAACAAACTTCGGTTTATTCGTAGAACTTCCAAATACAATTGAAGGCCTTGTTCATGTTAGCTATTTAACAGATGACTACTACCGCTATGACGAACGTCATTTTGCGATGATTGGCGAACGCACAGGTAATGTCTTCCGCATTGGTGATGAAATTACAATTCGCGTGATTAACGTAAACAAAGATGAACGCGCGATTGACTTTGAAATTGTCGGCATGAAAGGCAGTGTGAAACGACAACGAAAAGATCGTCCTGTTGTCATTGAACAGCCGAAAGGAACTAGAAAAAAACGCGGCGACCGTGATAATAATCGCGGCGGGCAAGGAAAAGAATCAAGCCGTAATGGAAAACGAAACGGCAGCAAAAAGAACAAGCCATTCTTTGAAAATGCACCGAACTTTAAGAAGAAAAAGAAAAAACGTAAGTAAGAAAGAAGCCATATATGGCTTCTTTCTTCATATTTTGCTACAATAGTACAAATGAAGGGAGGCAAAGATAGAGATGCCAAAAGGTCAAGGAAAAGTTATTTCACAAAATAAAAAAGCATATCATGATTATTTTATTGAAGAAACATATGAAGCAGGTCTTGTCCTTCAAGGAACGGAAATTAAGGCAATTCGCGCAGGTCGTGTAAATTTAAAAGATGCCTTTGCCCGTGTGCAAAATGGTGAAGTATGGGTACATAATATGCACATTAGTCCGTATGAACAAGGAAATCGTTTTAACCATGATCCGCTTCGTACAAGGAAGCTACTTCTTCATAGAAAAGAAATTTTAAAGTTAATCGGATATACGAAAGAAACAGGTTATACGCTTGTGCCGCTTAAAATTTACTTAAAAAATGGGTTTGCGAAAATGGAACTTGGTTTAGGTAAAGGTAAAAAGCAATACGACAAGCGCCACGACTTAAAAGAAAAAGAAGCAAAACGTGAAATTGCACGTGCATTCCGCGATCGTCAAAAAATGTAATACATAAATTTACAATTGCAAAATGGCGATCGTGTGCTATAATAACAAATGTAAGGTCAGTTGAACATTGAAAAACAGCTCATTAGCAGCTATCACGAATATACTTCGTATGCTCCATTTCTTATATGGGGACGTTACGGATTCGACAGGGGTAGTTCGAGCTTAAGTTGCGAGTCGAGGGGATCGGCCTCGTTAAAACGTCAAAGCCAATAACTGGCAAACAACAAAACAACTTCGCTTTAGCTGCTTAATAACAGCTTTTAGCGGTTCGCCCCTCCATCGCCCATGTGGTAGGGTAGCGGACTCACTCTAAGTGGGCTACGCCGGAGTTCGCCGTCTGAGGACAAAGGAAGAGAACAACCAGACTAGCAATTCGGAAGCCTGTCGATAGGCTGAAGGGTTTGCGAAATGCCAATATATCGACTACACTCGTAGAAGCTTAAGTGCCGATACTTTTGGACGTGGGTTCGACTCCCACCGTCTCCACCAATACATATTTGGTGGTTTTTTTATTTTGTATAACAAGAAGCATAAGATGGCCGTTTTGGTCAATTTATGCTTCTTTCTGTTTACAGCAGCTTTATTCTTCCTATATGAAAAATTGGTTTCGTGAACTATCAGGGTTATCCGTTCTTATATTCTGTTTTTTTTAAGTAAGTAAAGCCCTGTAAGAGAAGACCCAAATGTAATTACAATTCCAACAGCAAGGATTCCCCAGGACAAAGTATTGTTAGGAATCAACTTAGCAAAACCCGATAAGGCTGCCCCGAAAATTCCTAACCAGACTAAATGCATCAGATTATTCCAACCTATTTTTTTTTCCATAGCTCATTCACCTTCCTTTCCCTGATTATACCATCTGGAAGAAATGGTGTGTCGGATGATTTTGAATATCGTGATTTATAAAAATAAAGTCCGTATTTTAATCAAACTTTTTTCTATACTCTGTATGTATAAACTAACGGCAAGCTTATGAGTTCATTATTAGCTCGCGGTAAACTTATACTTTCACTTTTCATGAGAAATCATAGAAATGTGTTTAAAAACAAAAAATTTCAGGCAATCGGGTCATTTTATCCCGCTATTCGTGGGCAGTAAGACCCCCACCTCAAGATTGAGAGAGAAGCAAAGAAGATAGGTGGAGGATAACTGCTGGCATGTGCCCGATTGGTCGGGATTTCCATCAGTGGGAGAGGAAGAAAACCCCCACTGATGGAAGTTTCACTTTATTGAAAAACAGCTTAAAAAAGTATTTGGATGGTAATATGTTAGAATAGTTATTAGGAATGATTCTCATAGGTATGGTAATGAAAAGAGAAACTAGTTTGAAACGGAGGAATTACATGAGTAAAATCAAAAAGCACAAGCCGAATAAACTAAAAATCGTTTTACGAGTATTGATGATTATTATTGGGGCGTTTATAACAGCATATGGACTAGAATCGGTATTAATCCCAAACAACGTTTCAGATGGTGGCGTGACGGGTTTAAGTATCGTTAGCTCAAAACTACTTGGATTACCATTAGGACTTCTAATTGCAGTCATTAACATCCCTTTTGTTTGGTTAGGGTATAAGCAAATTGGTAGAAATTTTGCTATTTATTCGATTATCGGTATTGCTTCATTAGCAATCGGTACGATTCTTATGCACGAAGTACCAACTATTATTCATGGTGATACATTGTTAGTTACCGTTGTTGGGGGGATTATCATCGGTTTTGGTATGGGGTTAGCATTGCGTAATGGGGGCGCATTAGATGGAATTGATATGTTAGCCGTATTACTTTCTCGAAAATTACCTTTTGGGACAAGTGATCTCATCTTATTTTTAAACATGTTTGTCTTCATTTTTGTCTCGGCAGTATTTGGTCTTGAAGGAGCTATTCTTTCAGCAATTGCTTACTTTATTGCTTCTAAAGTCATTCACATCGTTGAAGTAGGTTTAAGTGGTTCTAAAACATTTAAAATTATCACAAAGGAACCTGAATTAATGGTAGAGACAATTCGAGATCGCTTAGGTCGAAGTGCAACGTATAATGAAGTTTACGGCGGTTATTCACGTGAACAATTTAAAGAAATCACTTGTGTCATTAACCGTTTAGAAGAAAGTAAAATGAAAGAAATCATTTATGAAATTGATGGAAATGCCTTTGTTACGGTATATGACGTAGCAGAAGTAAAGGGCGGTAATTTCACAAAACATGATATTCACTAGTTATAACTTAGAAAATTTTAATATAGTTTCACGAAAAATCACCTTTTTAGTTTGGTTAAAAGGTGATTTTTATATTGGTTTTTTTTTATAAAGGTTCCGATGAAAAGTACTTAATATGAACTAACGGCAAGTTTATGAGCTGATTATTAACTTGCCTTATGTTTTTTAATTGCATCACTAAAAAATAACTTTACAATACATAGTTTGTTAATTGTCCATCGTGATTATGAAATAGTCACCTTTTGTATCGTGAGGCGATTTTGCTATACTGTATCAGTGCGATTTATCTATAGAGGAGTGCTAGGTGGACTGTCATCATTTAAAATCGATCGTTATATCGCCGATGTTTTAGAATGGAGCTCTTATTATGTTATATGTGAGTAACAGGTGCCGCTTTTTGTCGAAGGATCTTTATTCTTTGTCGAGTCGCCGATATATTCGAAATTTCGCCGATATATGAGGAGAAACGATCGATATATTACAAAAATCGCCGATATTTTATAAAGGGGTGGCTGAGATGATTGTGAAAGAGCGGAAAATACCAATTTATCTTCGGCAGTTGGAAGCTTTATTCAGAAGATTACCCGCTGATCATCCGAAAAGGAATGCTATTTCTGAAACATTGGCCAAATACAAGGCGGGGTATAAAGGTGAACAAGCTATTGATTATCCGTTAAGCTTTTTGCCAGATAAAGAGTACAGCATTTTACATGATATAAGATTGTTTGATCAGGATCATTATTTTCAAATTGATACTCTCATCCTTTCCTCACGATTTATTCTTTTGCTAGAAATTAAAAATATAACAGGTACATTACTGTTTGACTCTGAATTTAATCAACTTATTCGCATATCTGAACAAAAGTCAGAAGGATTCCCAGATCCTATTTTGCAAATGAAAAGACAAGAAAAACAACTTCAAAAATGGTTAAACTTATATGGATTTTCAGCCCTAAAAATTGAATCTCTTATTGTTATTAGTACACCTCGTACAATTATTAAGACTTCCTCCCATAAGCAAGATTTTTCCCGAAAAGTTATTCATAGCGCAAATCTTCCAAATAAAATTGAGGATTTGGAACGTATGCATGTAGAGATTCTATCAGCGCAAGAAATACAAAATCTTACGCTTCAAATAATGACGAATCATTCTCCTTTATACCGAAATATTCTTGAGCAATATCAAGTTACGAAACATGAATTACTAAAAGGAGTACACTGCCTGGAGTGTTCCTATCTTCCAATGATTAAGGTAAACAAAGGATGGCATTGTTCGAATTGCAATGGTATTTCTAAATTTGCACACAAGGATGCTTTGCAAGATTATGCCCTCCTTCTTGGAACGACTGTTACGAATAAAGAATTGAAAGAGTTTCTTTACATTACATCAAGCTCAGTAATAAAAAGGTTAACCCGTGCAATGAACTTGCCTTATAAAGGTGAATACAAAGGGAGGAAGTACGATTTAACAAATCTAATTCAGTAATCATTTTTTGAAATTTGGTGATTCTTGTCGAAGGATCTTTATTCTTTGTCGAATCGCCGATATATTCGAAATTTCGCCGATATATGAGAAGAAGCGATCGATATATTTAAAAAATCGCCGATATTTTAGAACGCCCCCCATTATTAGTATCCCGCGTACATCGATAATGATAGAATAGAAGGGAAAATTACAGGAAATTTAGGGGGAGCAAGGTTTGCGAAATAAGAAATTGTATTCCAAGTTATATAGTAATGTTGTGCTGGCAGGAGGAGCTGTACTGCTTTTGGCACTTCCTGTTCAAGCAGCGGATAATCCTCCTGCGACTAGTGTACAAGAGAATCAAATTGTGGCATGGACGACAGGTAATTCCATTTGGACGTTTCCTTATGGATTAGCGGGTGCTAGTTATGTGGGGTCTACGAATGATTATGTAGGTCGAGATATTCAGTTGGTTCAGAAGATGACATTAAATAATGTAGTATGGTATCAATTTCGTATAGATGGTCAAGTAATTGGTTGGCTTGATAGTAGGGCGTTAAGTAATTTGAAAAATATCCAAACAATGAATCAGACGGCTGTGATGGGGGCAACGGCAGCTAACGGTATATGGTCGATGCCGTATGGTATACCCGGTGCGAATTATTTAGGTTCAACGGATCTTTATGCTTACCGAGATATTCAGTTAGTAGAAAGTGCTACATATGGTGGTGTGCAGTGGTATAAATTTAGCATAGATGGCAAAGTAATGGGCTGGATAGATCAAAAGGCGTTAGATAATGCTGGGGAAGCGCAGGCTGCCAATTTTACGGTTACAATCGGAAGAAGCTCTAATAATGGTATATGGACAACACCTTATGGGATTACAGGTGCTCAGTATGTTGGAAGCACCAATGATTATGCTTATCAAACGGTTCAGGTGGTGAAGACTGTAAAGAGAGGGAACACAACTTGGTACCAAGTAATGAAAGATGGTAAGCTGTTAGGCTGGATCGATGGGGAGAAGGCAGTGTCAGGTTTAACCAATGTAAAAGATGAAAATTCCGCTGCTGTAATTGGTTTTTCCATGAAAGGAGACGGAATATGGAGTGATCCTTACGGCGAATATGGCGCAAGTTGGATTGATTCTACTAATAAATATAGTTATCAAAACATCCAGGTTGTCCAAAGCGCTATGAAAGGAACCGTTACGTGGAATAAAATTATGACAGGCAGCAAAGTATTAGGTTGGGTGGATGCGCGTGTCTTTACGAAGACGGTATCGAATATAAAAGATGAAAATCGAATCGCACTTGTTGGAGATACGGATGGGAATGCAGTATGGAGTACGCCGTATGGTGAAAATGGTGCATCCTATGTTGGATCTGCAAGTAATTACGATAGTCGTCCGCTTCAAATTATCCGCAGTCTAGATAAAGATGGTACACATTGGTATTATTTTAAAGTAGATGGTCATGAAGAAGGTTGGATTGATGCGAAGGCAATTTCTAGTGCAACGAATATTCAAGCTTTAAACAAAGTAGGGCATGTGACCAATGCAGCGGGTAATGCAGTTTGGACGAAGCCTTACGGAATGCAACATGCTAATTATGTTGGTTCTGCAGCGGATTTTGCTAATCAAAACTTGAATTTGTTACAATCTGCAACCTATAACGGAGTGACGTGGTACCAAATTGAGCAAAACGGACGCAAGGGCTGGCTTGATAGCCGAGCGGTTAGTTTAGGTGAGGTCACACTTGCAGATCGCTTCCATACAATTGGTAATAACAATCAATTAATTGTTGTGACTACAACTGGTTACGGAACAAACTTAGCACGCATTCGTACGTTTGAACGTGTAAATGGTGCTTGGAAGCAGCTGTTAGATATGAATGGACACATTGGCCGTGATGGATTTGCACCCCAAATGAGTGAAAATGTCGTGCAGTCGCCGAGAGGGAAATATTCTATTGGTACCGCATTTGGTCGTTATGGTAATCCGGGTACAAAATTACCATTCCGTCAGATTACGTCGGATGATGTTTGGGTTGATGATTCGAACAGCGCTCTTTATAACACGTGGCAGTCTCGCAGTGCGACGAAGGGACAATGGAGAAGTGCTGAAAATATGGACATACCTGCTTATAATTACGGATTTGTTATCAACTATAATACAGATAGAACTCCGGGAGCAGGAAGTGCAATCTTCTTCCATGTTTCTGATATGTATACACATGGCTGTACTGGCACGGATCAGCAAGACGTTATTTCTATTTTGAAGTGGCTAGATCCAGCTAAGAATCCGGTGATCATTCAGAGTCCTGAATCAGAGCTCGGGAATTATTAAAGAGAAAGAGAAGGATAGATACAAGCAGTTACATACTGCCTGTTCTATCCTTTTTTTAATAGTAGCTCAACGCATGCGAAAAATATCCTATTTTAGGGAATGCTAATACAAGCTGTGCTAGCAATTATCTGGATGTATAAATGAAAGAAAAGCAGCAAATAAAGCATCTAGGAGGAAGACAATATGCATGAAATTTTAATGTCAACTTTAGCAGGATTAATCGTAGGGGTACTATTTACGCTATTAAAACTTCCAATTCCTGCACCTCCAGTTTTCTCAGCGATTATGGGAATCGTTGGGGTGTGGGGGGGAATGAAGTTAGTACAATTTTTTTGGGGTTAACATAAAAGGAAGCGGGTTATGCTTCCTTTTTTTGTTGTACCCGGGTAGGGTTGTCAATAAAAGAAGACTATGGCAGTATATAAAAGTATATATAGCGAGTGGAGGAAATAAACTTATGTCAAATTTACCAAGTTGCCCAAAATGTAATTCAGAATACACTTACGAAGATGGAGTTCTGTTTGTTTGTCCAGAATGCGCGCATGAGTGGACGTTAGAAGCGGGAAATAGTGAAGATGAAAAAGTGGTGAAAGATGCGAACGGAAATGTTTTAAACGATGGTGATTCTGTAACAGTAATTAAAGACTTAAAAGTAAAAGGAACTTCATTAGTTGTAAAAATTGGTACGAAAGTAAAAAATATTCGTTTAGTTGATGGCGATCATGATATTGATTGTAAAATCGATGGTTTCGGACCGATGAAGTTAAAATCTGAATTTGTGAAAAAAGCATAAAGTATTGATAGAAATTAAAAAGGATTACCTTGTCTCTTCATACGAGGTAATCCTTTTAATCTGTTTTTTAATCATCGAGGAACTTGTACACATCGAAGTCTAACTCCTTTAAGAGATTTCTATCATTACATGAAAAAATGATGAACGACTTTGATTAAACCAGCAATACAAGAGAATAATACAAAGCCACCTAAGCAAGAGCCAGTAACAATTTGAGTGAATAATAAATCTTGATTTTCGTTCATGAGAATCCGCTCCTTTGTCATATCTTTGAACTTTAGCTTATATTGAATTAAGAAGCGGAAACATCGAATTGCCTAACAAATTTCTTACATTATTGTAAGAATTATAATTCCTTCAAAAATGAAATAAACTTCTCCAAACTTTGTGACATTTGTTTTCCATGTTTAATAATAAAATCAATCTTCATTTTGTCTGGTAGTTCTTGATGATGAGTGGACTTCATTTCTTTTCGGCTATGTATAACATCTGCTGGTAGGATGCTTATCCCAAGTCCGGCATGAACCGCTTGGAGAATGGCTTCAAGTGAATCGAATTCTATGATAGCTGGTTGATTGAAATGATGTTTCTCTGCAAAATCCAACAATTTATTTCTATATATACAACTTGGATCGCTATTCACAAGTAGTGTTGGATGATGCTGTTCAATTGGAGAAACGAGTATGATGTCTTCAAAATAACGGTAAACATTTTCGAACTGCGAATCGTTATATGAACCGCTTATGAAAACTCCGTCAATCTCCCCGTAAGCAAGCATTTCTTGTAATTTTAGTTTACTATTTGTTTTTATTTTTACATCAATGTTGTTATTAGACTGTAAAAAGGAAGAGAGTAGGCGGGGAACTTTTACAGCGGAAATAGTTTGCGGTGCCCCGATAATTAAAGATTCTCGCCACTTTTTAGGGTTTATTTTTGATTTTGCTTCATCCATTAACATCATAATTTGATTTGTATAATGCAATAAAATTTTTCCGTCTTCAGTCAATGTTACGCCTCTGTTATTACGTCTTAATAATTTAACGCCTAGTTCTTCTTCTAAGCTTTTTATCCGCTGACTTATATTTGGCTGCACATATCCGAGTCTTTCAGCGGCTCTAGAGATAGATTGTAATTCGGCAACATGTTTAAAAATCCATAAGTCATGACTTTCCAAAATAGATCCCTCCACTGATATCATTTGAAATGATATCAACTTCATTATTCAGTATTATACCTTTTGCAGGAGCAAGGATACAATGAGTGATAGAGTGAAACTTCCATCAGTGGGAGGCTTACTGCCCACGAATAGCAGGATAATAAATACGATAAGAAGAGGAGAAAAGGCAGTGGAGATAAAAGATAAAGTAGTCATTATAACAGGCGGCGGTACTGGTATCGGAAAGACAACGGCTTTGAAACTAGCAGATGCAGGGGCAAAGGTTGTAATAAATTACAGCCGTTCGGAAAAAGAAGCAGTAGAAACAAGGGACGAGATTGTAAAGCGCGGAGGTATAGCGCTTGTTTTGAAAGCTAATGTAGCCATAGAAAAAGAGGTAAAAGACATGGTGCTGCAAACTGTGAAATCTTTTGGAGCGGTAGATGCTTTAGTAAATAATGCGAGTATAACGGCACAAATACCGATGGATGATTTGCAGTCTGTAACAGATGAAGTGTGGGATTCTCTTTTTAATGTAAACGTAAAAGGGATGTTTTATTGTATAAAGGCTGTTGTTCCTCATATGAAGAAGAAAGGAGCGGGTGCGATCGTGAATATAGGCAGCGTTGCTGGAATAACGGGACTAGGTTCGTCTGTTCCGTATGCAGTAACAAAAGGGGCCATTCATACGATGACAAAATCGTTAGCGATTTCACTCGCACCTCAGATTAGAGTGAATAGTATTGCTCCTGGTGCAGTTCATACAAGATGGTGGGCGAACCATGAAGAGAAGATGCATCAACTTGCTGGGAACATACCACTGAAAAGAATTTCAACACCTGATGAAATTGCTGAGGCGATCCTGTTTCAATTGACGCAAGAATCGATTACGGGACAGATATTTACAATTGATAATGGACAGACGCTTTGAAGTTGTAGCTTATAAAAGAAAGAGTGGGCGCTAAGAGATAGTTTTCCTATACATATTTGTCGTATAATAATTCCTAACAATCCACGTAATTGAGTTATTGTCTAGTTCTCATTTCCATCATCAGATATAATATGGTTTAGAAAGGATGATCTCTATGGAACAGCGCTCACTCGTCCTGCTTGGTTTGCTTATGAGCCAAAGTCAGCATGGATATCAAATTAATGAATTTATTGAAAGAAATTTAAGTACAGTTACAGATATGAAAAAACCTACTGCTTATGCAACTTTAGATAAACTCAATAAAAAGGGATACATTGATGTTCAATTGGAACAAGAAGGAAACAGACCATCTCGAAAAGTGTACTCTATTAATGAAAAGGGTAAACAATATTTTTATAAGTTGTTATTGAACAATTTATCTTCAGCTGAGAGCGTTAATTATCAAGGTGATATAGGACTCATGTTTATGGATTTTCTTCCATTAGAAAAATATTTGCCCGCTTTAGAGGAACGATTAAATAAAAATAAGAAATTAATTCATATTTTTAAACAAACTCCAGTGCATGAGATGAGAGTTGGGGTCAATCTGGCAATAGAGCATAAAATAACAATGTTAGAAGCAGAAATTGCGTTTCTTGAAAAAACTGTTAAAACGCTTAGTTCTAAGTGAATCGTTCAAAAAGAGAACCTCTGTATAGTAGGTTCTTTAATATAATATCTATAAATTCATTTTTATTTCGCAACATATAAGTCGCTGCTATGCAGGGCCGGATGCTCTTGCCCGCCTAAAAAGATAGGGATTTTTATGTTGCTTTTTCATTTGTATTTGTATAGTCACATTTTATTAGTCAAAGTTGACTAATAAAATAGCTGTGTATATAATGATTTTAATTAGTCACACATGACTAATTAAAATGAAAGAGTGATTTACATGATTCTCCTAGTCAGGGGAGAAGAGTTCGAAAACTTATAAACTCACTCAATCATAGCAATAAAACCTTATAGTAAAGCATGATGAACGAAAAAAGCATAGATGTCATGCAGATAGTTCATTCGAGGAAGTTTTCACAAACATTAAGGAGGTTTTTGAGGATGATCGTTGTTACAAACAGAATAAAAACAAAAGTAGGATTTGCACAAAAAATGGCTCCAGCATTCACTCGTTCAGGTGCATTACAGCAAATGGAAGGTTTTGTGAAGGTTGAAGTGTTAATTACACAAAACTTAACTGAGTATGACGAATTAAATGTAAATATGTACTGGGAAAATGAAGAGAGCTTTATGAAATGGAGAAATAGTGATGCGTTTAAAGAAGCGCATAAACGACCAGAACCAGGCTCTAAAGAAGCGCAGCAAGAATCAC
Source organism: Bacillus sp. 103mf (assembly GCF_900116295.1). GTDB lineage: Bacteria > Bacillota > Bacilli > Bacillales > Bacillaceae_G > Bacillus_A > Bacillus_A bruguierae. The sequence continues at coordinate 61,621 of NZ_FPAF01000010.1, read as the reverse complement.
CAATTTTAGGAAGCCAGATCATTGTTGCAGAAGTGGCGTCTGTAATGGAAGCACTTCCTGAAAAATAATATACAATTGTTTAAAAATGTTCCCAAAAGATACTATCTTTTGGGGACATTTTTCATTTGGAAAGAATAAAGTGAAACTTCCATCAGTGTGGGGCTCTTCATCCCCCACCTATCTTCTTTGTTTCTCTCTCAATCTTGAGGTGGGAGCCTTACTGCCCACGAATAGCGGGATAAATCGGTAGGGGAATTTGAGGTGTATTTTAACAAGCGTAAATCAGTAGGTAAAGAGAATTCTTATAGGTGAAGGTTTCTTAAGAAAAACTTAAGAAACCTCCCTGCTATTTGTTAAGAAATGCTACTTATACTGAGACCTATACAATACTGATTAAACGAGGAGATGTTTTATGAAACTCTTTACATTTTTAACTGAGTTTATTAAGCATCCTAAACACACTGGAGCGATTGCACCGAGTTCGAAAATATTAGCAAAAAAAATGGTGGATGCAATTGATTTTGAAGACGCAAGGTACATTGTGGAATTAGGGCCAGGCACAGGGGTTTTTACAAGAGAAATTATGAAACGAAAAAAGAAACATACCAAGTTTATTCTGATTGAAATTAATGAAGTTTTTGTGAGAGATTTACAGAAGCAGTTTGGGGATGATCCAAGTGTTTTCGTTATCCACGGATCAGCTGAAAAGATACAAACGTACATGAGAGAGATACAGATAGATAAAGTCGATTATGTATTATCTGGTTTACCGTTTACCTCGTTACCGATGGAAGTATCATCGCGTATTTTAAGTAATGTGATGGATGTGTTACGAGAGCATGGTGAGTTTATCACATTTCAATATTCGCTCATACGGAAATCGTTTATACAAAATTTTTTCCCACAAGTATCTGTTACAAAAGTTTGGTTTAATTTCCCGCCAGCTTATGTACTGGATTGTAGAAAAGAAGTAGGGAGTGCTGTTATGTATGGAGTTACATGAATTGTTATCATATATTCAGCATTACGGTTACGGTGCTTTGTTTTTTTGCTTATGGTTAGGAATTGTTGGTATGCCGATTCCGGATGAAATGATTGTGATGAGCGGCGGATTGGTTTCATCTATGCATATCTTAATGCTGATTCCAGCATTTCTGCTAACGTATTTCGGCGTTGTATCAGGACTCTCTTTAGGATATATCCTTGGAAAGACAGTAGGTTCGAAAATTCTTGATGCATTGATGAAAAAGAAGAAGGAAAAGTATCTTTGGAAATCACAGGCACTGCTTGAACGATATGGACATTATGCATTAGTAATCAGCTACTTTATACCGGTAGTGAGACATATTATTCCTTACTTAGTTGGAATCAACAATATGTCATTTAAAACGTATGCTTTGTACTCATATATGACAGGATTTGTTTGGACGTTATTGTATTTTATGCTCGGGTATATGTTTGGAGGTAATATCGAGCGTATTGTAGCGCTCACAACGAAGTACGGTTTGTTTTTGGGGATTGTTGTTGCAGCGACATGTGGTGTGTATTATATAGGTAGAGAGGTTAAGGGATAATTTAACAATATTCTAATCTTATTTGTTAGAATATTTATATAATAAGAAATGATAGATTGATAATGTTGGAGGAGAGATTGTGAGTCGAGAAACAATACTTGTCGTAGATGATGAAAAAGAAATTCGCGATCTAATCGCGATTTATTTAAAAAATGAAGGATATGAAGTGTTGCAGGCTGGGGATGGTGCAGAGGGATTAGAAATATTACAAAAGCAACAAGTGCATTTAGTTGTATTAGATATTATGATGCCGAAACTAGACGGTATTCATATGTGTATGAAAGTAAGAGAAATAGCTGAGATGCCAATTATTATGTTATCCGCAAAAACGCAAGATATGGACAAGATTTTAGGATTAACAACTGGAGCAGATGATTATGTAACGAAGCCGTTTAATCCATTAGAATTGATTGCGCGAATTAAATCGCAGCTTCGCAGGTATATGAAAATGAGCGGAGGCTTTATCCAAAACGAAGATGAAATTGAAATTGGTGATATGAAAATAAATGTTGCGACGCATGAAGTAATTGTGGGACACGACGAAGTGAAACTTACACCGAGGGAATTCTCTATTTTAGAGTTACTGGCGAGAAATTGCGGGATGGTATTTAGTGCGGATCAAATTTATGAACGAGTATGGAATGAACCGTCCTTTCAATCTGATAATACGGTAATGGTACATATTCGAAAAATCCGCGAGAAGACGGAAGAAAATCCAAGGAAGCCTCGTTATATAAAAACGGTTTGGGGAGTGGGATATAAGATTGAGAAAGATATTTAAAAACATATTCAGACCGATTGGTTGGATGATTCGAACTTTAAAAAAAATAATATATAAAATCGTAAGAGGGGTACAACAGAGTATACGTGTACAACTGATAACGACATTTGCTTTTTGTATTTTGCTTGGTGTGATAGGAGGGTGGGCTTCGTCTCCACTTTTTCAAGGAGCCAATAAGCACGCTGTCATTGATTATTCGTCGGGTATGCGAGGAATCGATACAACCGCTGAAAGGCTTGTTGGGGTAATTACAAGAGAGAGCACTTTTCATGTACAAGAAATTCTTGAATGGCCAGAGTACCAGAGAACATTGAAAGTTTTAATTGTAGATGAGGATGGAAAAGTTGTCTATAAGACAAAAGGTGCTCAGGAAGAACAGATTAATCTTCATAGTACCATTCGTAATATCATGAGTTTTAAAATAAATCGCTCTAGTTATGAAGATCAAGATGTAATACATGAAAGCAAGCGTAAAGAATTTACAACGTTTTATCCTGTTACTATTCAAGAAAAAAACATGTATTTAATTGCAAGTGGTATACCACAAGGGAATATTATTGAAGTTCAGGATGATAGTCCGTTCCCATTTTTGATTGGTTTTGTTGTCTTTTTAGCTTCTTTCTTCTATATAACAAAGCGAAAGATGAAGCAAATTGAAGCGATGGCAGAAGGTGTGAAAGAGATTGCAAAAGGAAACTTAGCATATCGGATTGAAGAAAAGGGCAAAGATGAAATGGCCTTATTAACAGAGAATATTAATCATATGGCAGAAGAATTATTTTCTAATATAGAAAAAGAAAGAAGAATAGAGAAGCAAAAAAATGAATTAATTACAAATGTATCGCATGATTTACGAACACCGCTTACTTCGATTATGGGGTACTTGCGCTTATTACGTGATGGTAAATATGAAGATAAAGAACAATACGATGAGTATGTAAGAATCGCCTTTTCCAAGTCAGAGCAGTTAAAGAATTTAATAGAAGATTTATTTGAATACACAAAGCTAACAAATGAGAAGATTATATTAGAAAAACAAGAAGTATGCATAAATGAACTACTTGATCAATTAATTGAAGAACTTGTACCACAAGCAGAGGAACATGGTCTTTCATTTGTGAAAGAATTTCCTGAAGATCGTCTATACGCTTCCTTGGATTCAGAAAAAATGGTTCGTGTGTTTGATAATTTATTAATGAATGCCATTAAGTATAGTAAAGATGAGGGAGAAATTATCGTTTCACTTCAAAGGGAACGCCGTAACATTCGCATTTCTATTGCAAATGAGAGTGAGGAGTTTACAAAAGAAGAGTTAGAGAACCTATTTGAACGCTTTTATAAAAAGGATCAATCAAGAAGTAGAGTGTCAGAAGGCTCAGGGCTTGGGCTTGCGATTGCCAAAAGCATTGTGGAATTAGAAGGCGGAGAAATTCGAGCGGAATATGCAGATGGGATAGTTCGGTTTATTATTGTATTGCCGGTTGTGGCGGGAGAATGCTGATGAAAAAAGACAGCAAAGATGATATGTCTTGGCGAATCTTGAAGTTATGGATATCAATCCCGAGGAGTATCCGTTTAGCATTTTTGTGGTCCATCATTATAGGATTTTCTTACTTAGGTTGGGTGAAAATCATACGTAGATTATTTGAGTGAATAGATAGAAAAAGCACCTCAATCTCCAATGAGGTGCTTTTTTCTATCTATTTACACACGTACAGCTGTACCGCTTACCGCAACCATTAACATTCCGTCGCGAACCACTTCGTAGTCTACGTCGATACCAACGATTGCATTGGCACCTTTTTGAGCTGCAAGTTGTTTCATTTCTTCCATCGCAATGTCACGAGCTTCTTTCAATTTACTTTCATATGCACCAGAACGGCCGCCGACAACGTCACGAACAGAAGCAAATAAGTCGCGAACGATATTTGCACCCATAATTGCTTCACCGTTTACGATGTCTACATACTCAATAATTTCTTTACCTTGAATAGTATTAGTTGTTGTTACGATCATGATTAACACGCTCCTATAATCTTTAAAAGTTTATTGTTATTTCTTATGTTCTTATTATTACATGGAGACAGTAAAGTAACTATCTCATAACCTTACATAAAGATGACAGTTTTGTAATATTTCCTAAGTACTGAAATGAACGATATATACAAGTTAAAAAATAGGCATAAAACCCCTTCCTTTTTAGGTGGGTGAGAGCATCTGGCCGCGCATAGAAACGGTCAGGGCCTTTTTCTACCACATGCAAAGTTTAAAACAAAAGAAGAAAGCGAGTGCAGGTCATAGTATAATTTCCGTAGCATCGACTTATATGCTGAACGCTTAAAATGGATATCAAGTTGAAAAAATCTTTTTTAAGGCCACTTGACTTCTGTTTGTGTTGTAACTATAATGATTACAACTAAGGGGTGATAAATATGAAAATTAGTAGCCGTTTTACGATTGCTGTGCATATTTTATCTCTCCTAAAAAGTAATCCACCTTCTATTTGTACTTCAGAGTATATAGGGGAAAGTGTAAATACAAATCCAGTAATTATTCGGAAAGTACTATCGTATTTAAAAAAGCAGGTTTTGTTGAAGTACGCCGCGGCGCAGGAGGAGCTTACCTCGTGAAAGAGTTGTGTGAGATTACCTTGTTAGATGTGTACCGAGCCGTAGATGTGGTGGAAGAGGAAAAGTTATTTCATTTTCATGAAAATCCAAATCCTAATTGTCCGGTAGGAGCAAATATACAAGCCGTTTTAGAAGTGATTTTAGTTCAGGCACAAGAAGCGCTTGAGCTCGTATTGGAAAGCATAACAATGGAGAAATTAGTTATATCATTAGTAAATCAAATACATTCTGCAAAGTAATTTTTTTTAACTTAGTTGTAACTTAATTGATTACAACGGAAAGAAAAGTTAGGGAACATAAACATGACTGTAAAAATTAAAGCTTATTCTGATTTTATATGTCCATTTTGTTTTTTAGGAAAAGCTCCTTTGGATGAGATTGTAAAGGGGAAAGATGTAGAAGTAGAATGGATGCCATTTGAATTGCGCCCAAGTCCATATCCAAGAATCGATCCATGGAAAGAGCCTGACAAGCTAGGTTCATGGGATTCATTTATTGTTCCTACCGCAAAAAAATTAGGAGTAGAAATGCGTTTACCTCGTGTTTCTCCGCACCCGTATACAAACCTTGCCTTTGAGGGATACCACTTTGCGAAGGAACATGGAAAAGGAAATGCGTTTCACGATAGAGTGTTTGCTGCCTTTTTCCAAGAAGAACAAAATATTGAAGATATCGAAGTATTAACAAAATTGGCAGGGGAAGTTGGACTCCCTAAAGAAGCATTTAAAGAAGCATTAGTATCAAGAAAGTATAAAGACGTACAAGAAGAAGCGTTGCAACACGCTTACGAAGAAGCACAGATTATGGCCGTTCCAACATTCGTTATTGGTGATGAAGTGATTCAAGGATTAGCGAGCAAAGAAAGATTAGCAAAAGCAATCGATCAAGAGCTAGCAAAAAGTAAGGAAAATGAATTAGATGGAATGCAATGTAATGTAGATGGATATTGTTGATAAGAGATTGAATGATAATCAACATATAAGGTATTGGAGGAATGAAACATGTCAGTTACTACAACAAATTTAAAAGATGCAATTATGAATCGCCGTTCTATTCGTAAAGTAAAAAAGAACGAAAATATTACGCAAGAAAGAATTAGTGACGTTTTAAAAACTGCTTTATACGCACCATCAGCTTTTAACATGCAAAGTGGTCGCATCGTTGTATTAATGGATGCAGAGCATGAAAAGTTTTGGGATATCGTAAAAGAAACGCTTCGTGCCCTTGTTCTAGCAGAAAATTTTGAGGCAACTGCAGCAAGACTGCAAGGATTCCGTGATGGAGTAGGAACAGTGTTATTCTTTGAAAATCAAGAAACTGTGAAGAGAATGCAAGAAAACGCACCGTTATACAAAGAGCAATTCCCATTCTGGTCTCATCAAGGAAGTGCAATGCTGCAATATGCAACATGGATGGCTTTATCTGCAGAAGGAATCGGAGCGTCTCTGCAACACTACAACCCAATTGTTGATGAAGAAGTAAAACAAACTTGGAACATTCCAGCAGAGTGGAGTCTAGTAGGACAAATGCCATTTGGTGAGCCGGATGAGCAGCCAGGCGAAAGAACGTTTTTAGCTTACGAAGATGTAGTTAAATTTTATTAAGATAAACATGTTCAAGGACTAGGGGGAGTCAAAAGAAGAATTTAGAAATTATTCGCAGCATCTATTTGAAGTTCTTTCAGAGAATGTAGGGTGGATAGAGGTTGCAGACTTTCCCTACTGAGAAATACACATTAGTTTAGAAGTTATTATGGAGAACGTATTTAGCTGCTTAGATTTGTGAAATGTGATAATGAGAACAGGAGTATCACTATATTCAAAGAGAAAACGTCTCGAAAATTAGAGACGTTTTTTATATTTATCCCGCTATTCGTGGGCAGTAAGCCCCCCACCTTAAGATTCAGAGAGAAGCGAAGAAGATAGGTGGGGGATAACTGCTCGTAAAAGCCCGATTGGTGAGGGCTTTCCATCCGTGGGGGATGAAGAAAGAAAACCCCCACGGATGGAAGTTTCACTTTATATAATAATTAAAAACATTGCTAACATCCTTATCTATTGTGATATGGAAATGTAAAATAATTGATGTAATAAAATAATTTTGTTTCCTTATAGAATAAGTAATATCTATTTATTATAACCTAACAATTAATATTCAGAATTATTTTTATTTATTGAAAGGAGAGGGGTTTTACAGTATATTTTTTGAGGAACATTTATTTTGATATAAAAAGGGGTTATTTATTTGAAGAAAATATTTAAAGTGCTTTTATTACTAGTAGCATTAGTGGGCGGTAGTGTAGCTGTATTTTTAGCCTATATTATGATTACGGATGAGAAACCTGTTAGTGTTCGTAAATTAAATGTAGAAAATAAAAATGAAAAAGTCTTAAAACAGGGAGACACATTTACAGCAACGACTTTTAACATAGGTTATGCTGGTTTGGATAAAGACCAAGACTTTTTTATGGACGGAGGAAAAAGTTCTCGTTCTAGCAGTAAAGAACAAACAGAAAAGAATCTTAACAACATGCTATCTTTTTTACAAAAAGAAGATTCTGATTTTATCTTATTGCAAGAGGTGGATACGAAATCTTCAAGATCATTTGATGTGAATGAATATGACGTATTTAAGAATGGTTTGAAAAACTATGAATCTTCTTTCGGATATAACTATCATGCACAGTGGGTACCTGTTCCGATTACTAATCCAATGGGATATGCGAATTCAGGAATGAGTTCATTTTCTAAGTATAAGATTGATACAGCAACAAGATTTCAACTGCCAGGGAAAGAGCCTTGGCCAAAACAATTATTTGATTTAGACCGAGCAATCGTTGAGCATAAAATCCCTGTGAGTAATGGGAAATATTTAAGACTCGTTAATCTTCATTTATCTGCTTATGATAAAGGCGGAAAAATAAGAAGGCAGCAAGTTGATTATTTGAAAGAGTATATGAACGAACACTATAAAAACGGTGACTATGTGATACTGGGCGGTGATTGGAATCAACTAGTCTCTGATGTACAGCTAAAAGATCCTAAGTTTCAAAAAGTATGGCCTGAATGGTTAGTACAATTGCCAAAAGATTTCACGGACGGTGGATTCCAGTGGGCGGTAGATCCTAATGTTTGGACCGTTCGCGATGATGTGAAGAAATATGTAGAAGGTGAGAATTTCGTTACGATTATTGATGGGTTTTTAGTTTCGCCAAATGTAGAAATCGTAAATGTACATGGAAATGATCTGAAGTTTGAAAGTAGTGATCATAATCCGGTAAGTGCGGTGTTTAAATTAAAATAAGTTTTATTTTGTGAATAACTTTTTGTAGCGACACAAGTGAAACAGCTAGAAGTAATTTTAGAGAAATAGATGAACAGACTTGTCTTAAAAAACGTCTCAAGCTTTGTTGGGACGTTTTTTTATGCAAGAAATATAAATTTTTGAAACCAAAACATTCCATATCCTATCTAATAAGTGGAAGGAGGGATAAGATGGATGAAATAAAATTAGTGAAAAAAGCAAAAAAGGGTGATGATGCAGCGTTTGAACAGCTCATTAGCCTTCATCAGGATCAATTATATCGTACAGCTTATATGTATGTGCAAAATAAAGAAGATGCATTAGATATCGTACAAGAAACGGTTTATAAAGCGTACTTATCTTTAGAGCAATTACAAAAACCAAACTTTTTTCTGACGTGGTTGACGCGTATTTTAATACATAACGCTTACCAAGTATTAAATGAGAAGAAGAAGGTTCAACAATTAGAAGATAGCAGGGAATGCAAAGATGTACGAAACGTAGCAAACCGAATTGAGCAAAACATTGACTTACAAGCAGCAATTGGAAAACTAGATGAAAACTATCAAACGGTTATTATTTTACATTATTATTATGATCTTCCGATAAACCAAATTGCTTGGCATATGCATGTGCCAGAAGGAACTGTCAAAACGTATTTGCATCGAGCGAGAAAATCGTTAAAGAAATTATTAGGAGGGAGTGATGAGAATTGGATAAACAGTGGTTTAATGATGAAATAAACAAAATCGAAGTTCCTCGGGAAGAGTTACAGATCGCGATAACAAAAGGTATGAATAGAGCGAGGCAAGAAAAACCGGTAAAAAGAAAATATAATCGAAGAAAGATTGCATGGTTAGCCGCTGCATCAGTATGTATAGGTGTGCTAGGTTCAGGCTTTATTTTCCCACAAATGAATCGTGTATTAGCAGAAGTTCCGCTTATAGGAAAAATGTATGATTATTTTCATGATACGATGGGGCAAAATCTTACAGAGAGTAAACTTGTGACAGAATTGAATCAACAAGCAGTGAGTAATGGCGTTAGTGTAACGATGAGAAGCGTTTATTACGATGGTGGACGGATTAGTGTCGTATTTAAAGTGGATAATTCTGAAAAAGTAAGGATAAAAAAGACTTTTGCTAATGATTTTTATTATGATTTTAAACTTTTTGATGGGAGTCGGAAATGGCAGAGTTCCACTTCATTTATTGGGAAGAGAACAGAAGATGGTTGGCTGGGGAATATCAAAATTGACTATCCCGAAAAGGAATTACCTCCAAATACAACGCTCCCAATTACCATTACATCTATTGGTGAAACGAAAGGATTTTGGAAGTTCGATATTCCTGTGAAGCAACTAGAGAATAAAAAGATTAACCCGCAGCAGTCCATTAGAAGTGAGGATCAGCAGCATACATTTAACTTTGAAAATATTACAATCGGTAAAGGAGCAACAACGATTGACTACAAAGCAATTTATCCGCTTGTAGGCGAGAACGACTTAGCACGAATCCACAAAATAACAGATGATAAAGGGAACGAAATTGATATGTCTACTTCAGGGATTGAATTTGGGAGAGAAAAAGTGGGGGATCATGTAGAATCTGAAGAACGTTCTATTTTCGGGAAAATTCCTGATGGTGCAGAATTTATTACAATATATCCTTTTGTTCGTTTATCTGAAAAACCAGTAATTATGAAGTTAGATGAAAAAACACCATTTGAAATTAAGAGTACACGTAGTGATTTCAAAATAATCATTAATAAAGTTCAGCATAAGAACAAGCGATTAATTGTGAATTATACACTTCAAAATGTAGATACAAAACATATATCTATGGATGAGTTAATTAATCGTGGTGAAATTATGAACCTTAAGGATTCTGCGTATATAGATAAGGAATTTGCACCGATTGGTCATGTTGTAAAAGGAAGCACTGTGAAAGTATTAAATAAGAAGAAACTCCAATTTCAAGCAACGTTTCAATTGGATGGGGAATATGGCGTGAAAAATTTTAGCTTAAAGGATTATGTACTAGAAGTGGAGATGTCATCGTATCAAGCAGAAAAAACATTACCGCCTGTTCAAATTAAAGTAAAATAAGGTTACACCTCATGATTTTACATGTACTTGGTTATAGTAACAAAAGAACGATAACCAAGGAGGCTGCAACTATGGATAACAGTAGTAATTTTGTAGAGAAACTGCACGATACACAGGAGAAAGCGGAACGAAATAAAAAGCGTCAAGGTAACGGAAACCCGGGCAAGAAAAAGCCGAATAAAACGCATAAATAAAAAAGAAACCCACCTTTTTGGGAAGGTGGGTTTTGTTGATTTCATTGCGTTGCATTTGTTTTTTTTCTGCGAATGTATAGAAAAGCCAAAGCGGCAAGAACGGCAAAAACGATTAATACAACTAATAAAATAAGCCCGTAACGGTGAACGTAATGACTGATTAGATGCCAGTCTTTCCCGAATTGTAATCCTAATTGAATAAAAGTAAAGCTCCATATGAATGCTCCTAGATAAGCGTACAGACAAAATGTCCGAATACGCAGACTGGAAATGCCGGTTAAATAGGCAGTAACATGCCGCACACCTGGAATGAAGTAGCCAAAAATAAGTAAAGGAGGACCAATTTTTTGAAAGAGATCTTGTGTCCGAGCAATTTTGTTTTCTGTAATGTGCATTTTAGGGCCAAATTTCTTTAAGAAGGGAAGCCCAAGTCTTTTTCCTAATATGTAACTAAGCGAAATACCAACTGCCGAGCCAAACCATGCGCTTAATAAGGCGATAAAGAAGTGCATTTTTCCTTGAAATATATAATATCCTACAAAAGTTAATAACGTTTCATCAGGTATTGGTAATCCAATAATTCCCCCAACTAACGCCATGATTAGTCCGAAATATCCATAATGCGAAATGACATAATTTAAGTGCTGTTCTATTTGTGATCACCATCCGTTTCATCTGCAATAAGAACTATTGTATATGTCTTTTAGTTTCACCCAATTACGCACAATCATTACTATATTGCTGCTTCATTTTGTGTGAAAGGGTATGTATAAATCTACCATGTAGCTAAATATATTTTTTTATTATAACAAATTTTGTTTTAGAACCCTCTGAAAATAAGGGGGAGTAGCTCCGCTCAACGTTTTGCGTTAGCATAAACCGTTATTATTTTCATTTCTAAAACTTTTTTAAAATTTTTTAAAACGACGGACACAAAATCATATGTCCTTTCGAATAATATAGTGGAAAGTTATAAACATAATTATATATAAAGAGGAGAAAATGAAAATGATAGGAAAATATGAAGATATCGCTGAAATATTAAAAGTATTGGCGCATCCTGTGCGTTTAAATTTAGTTGAAACATTGATTACGAAAGGCCCTACGAATGTAACAACAATGTATGAAAAGTTGGGAATGCCTCAAAGTACAGTTAGTCAGCACTTAGCGAAATTAAAAGCTGCTAAAATTGTTTCGGGCACTCGAAAAGGGTTAGAAATTTATTATGAAGTAGTGGATAGTCGTACGAAGATGATTGTAGCCAATATTATTTAAATGAAAATGACGGAGTTCTTATATTTTTTAACAGTCTAATATTTTATTGTAGACTCTAAAATATAATATTAGACTGTTAAACGATTTATAGAGAGAAAAGATTCGAAATCATGTCATAGAGCACAATTCGGTTAAAGAGAATTGTGCTTTTTTTATGCATTATATTTTCATGTCAGAAAATATAACATGTATTCATTTATTGTAAGCGTTTGTATTTACGAGTATTTTAAAGATAAACAAAGAATTTGAGAGATAATGCAATATGAAATTGTTGTTTTGTCGAAAATTGTTGATTTTTGAATGTATTTAAATTACAATTGAATTTATGTAAGAAAAAAGGGAGGGGACAACATGATTAGCATTTTAGAAAAATCCGTTGAAACAAAGAATAATATTCTATGGACTTATGTAATTATTACAATGTTAATTGGCTTAGGCCTTTATTTTTCTTTTAAACTGAAGTTCGTTCAAATTCGTCATCTAGGGGAAATGGCGGGTAAAAAAGGCAGTGTTTCTTTTTTTCAATCTTTTTGTATAAGTTCTGCAGCCCGTATCGGGATTGGTAACTTAGCAGGGGAGCACTAGCGATTTTGTTAGGTGGTCCAGCTTACTATATGGAAAAAGGTTTAAATAAGCGCTGGATGGGGATTTTATTCTCTATCTTAATTACAATTAGTTATGAACTAATTTTCAACTCTGTACAAGCAAATACAGTTACACTTGCTTTGAAGAATTAAGAATGCATTTGGTCTTGAACGTTATATATAAGTCCAATTTAAAAATCCGGCATACGGAACAAGCATGATGGTGCAGCTATTAGCTGTACGGTTACATGTTATGGATATTCGCATAAATGAGGAAATACTATTTTCATAGAAAATTTTTACCTGTGTTGCATGTGTGTATGAGACGAGTTTATTTATGTCGGAAAAATAAGATTATTTTATATGAATTAGGGCTACTAAATTTTGATATGAGGTGATGATATGGGACAATTTTTGTCGGATCTATTGGGATTAACAAATGATTTTCTGTGGTCTAAATTGTTAATTATTATGCTTGTTACTTTCGGAATTTATTTTACGTTTAAATCGAAATTTGTACAGTTTCGAATGTTAAAGGAAATGGTCCGTGTGTTAATGGAAGGGAAATCTGGTTCTAAAGACGAAGTTTCCCCATTTCAAGCGTTCTGTATTGGTATGGCTGCTCGCGTTGGAACGGGAAATATCACAGGAATTGCGATTGCGATTGCATTAGGCGGTCCTGGAGCGGTATTCTGGATGTGGATTATTTCTATTATTAGCTCAGCATCCAGCTTTGTTGAAAGTACGTTAGCACAAATATATAAAGTAAAAGATAAAAATGGTTTTCGTGGTGGTCCATCCTATTATATGGAAAAAGGATTGAACAAACGTTGGATGGGAGTATTATTCTCCATTTTAATTACGATCACTTTCGGTCTTGTATTCAATTCTGTACAATCAAATACCGTTACAATTGCTTTTGAGAATGCATTCGGTACAGATCGTTTAACTTTAGGAATTATTATGGCTCTTGCTTTCGCTGCGATTATCTTTGGCGGTGTGCAGCGTATTGCAAAAATGGCTGAATACAAAGTGATGTTTCTAGCGGTGTTATACATTGGTATTGCATTATTTGTTATAGTTACAAACATAACAAAAATGCCAGAAGTTCTTTCTCTTATTGTTCAAAACGCATTTGGCTTTAAACAAATAGCAGGCGGTTCAATCGGCGCAGCGCTCATGCATGGGGTTAAACGTGGTTTATTCTCAAATGAAGCTGGTATGGGAAGTGCGCCAAACGTTGCCGCAACGGCAACAACAAGCCATCCGGTGAAACAAGGACTTATTCAAGCATTTGGTGTATTAACGGATACACTGATTGTCTGTACAAGCACAGCATTTATTATTTTACTTTCTGATGCATACAAACAACCAGAGCTAAATGGTATTGCACTTACACAAGCAGCATTAAGTGAACATGTCGGCTCTTGGGCATCAGGGTGTCTTGCTATCTTTATTTTCCTATTTGGATTCGGTGCGTTAATTGGTAACTATTATTACGGAGAAACAAATATTCGATTCTTAAACAATAGTAAAGTATGGTTGATGGTATACCGAATAAGCGTGTTAGCCATGATTGTATTCGGTTCTGTTGCAAAGATCCAATTTGTATGGGATTTAGCTGATTTATTTATGGGCTTTATGGTTATCATAAATTTAATTGCGATTGCGTTTCTTGGTAAATTTGCATTTGCTGCACTTACAGACTATATGAAGCAGAAGAAACAAGGGAAAGATCCTGTATTCCATGCAAGTTCTATCCCGGGACTAAAAAATGCAGAATGCTGGGAAGATCCAGTAATTGAAAAAGAAAAACAATTAGGTTAGTAACGCAAAGGAACATAGAGGCGGGACTCTATGTTCCTTTTTTTTGTATATTTTTCCCTTTGAAAAATATATTGCTTTTTGTAAAGATAACGCTTACAATCAGTTTATGGATGAAACAAAATGATATCATTCTCATATTCCACAATAATTATTCAGTATAGAATTTTGTCTAATGCAAACGCTTACTCATATAGGAAGTAATTTGCATGTAAAGGTATTTATCTTTTTAATCTGAATTGTCAGACGTCTATCATTAGACAACTGTTGCATCTTGGTAAATCAAACTACAAAATGGAGGATTCAAGTATGAAATTTGTCATGTTTCTTGTAGGACTAATTGCTGTATTTATACTAGCGTTTCTTGTAAGTAGCGATCGGAAAAAGATTAAATATAAGCCAATTGCTATTATGCTTGTTATTCAACTAGGATTATCATATTTCTTATTAAATACACAGATTGGATACTATTTAATTAAAGGAATTTCTGATGGATTTAGTACAATTTTAAAATTTGCGGACGCTGGAATTAACTTTGTATTTGGTGGAATGGTAAATAAGGGAGAATTCACATTTTTCCTTTCTGTATTACTTCCAATTATTTTCTTAGCAGTGTTAATTGGAATTCTGCAACATCTTAGAATTTTACCAGTCATTATTAAAGCAATTGGATTCTTATTAAGTAAAATAAATGGTTTAGGAAGATTAGAATCTTATAATGCAGTAGCAGCGGCAATTGTTGGCCAAGGGGAAGTATTTATTACAGTTAAAGATCAACTAAGTAAGTTACCAAAAAATCGTTTATATACACTCTGTGCATCTTCTATGTCGACAGTTTCCATGTCAATCGTTGGTTCTTACATGAAAATGCTTGACCCTAAATATGTTGTAACAGCACTTGTTTTAAACTTATTTAGTGGATTTATTATCATTCACATTTTAAATCCTTACGATGTAAAAGAAGAGGATGATATTTTAGAGTTACAAGAGGACAAGAACCAAACATTCTTCGAAATGCTAGGCGAGTACATTATGTTAGGATTTTCAATTGCAGTTACAGTAGCAGCAATGTTAATCGGATTCATTGCATTGATGGCAGCAATTAACGGTCTATTTGATTCTATTTTCGGTATCACATTCCAAACAATCTTAGGATATGTGTTCTCACCATTAGCATTCATCATGGGTATTCCAGCATCTGAGATGGTAAAAGCTGGACAAATTATGGCAACAAAATTAGTAACAAACGAATTTGTTGCGATGCTTGATTTAGGAAAAGCAGCTGGTGGTTTAACACCTCGTACAGTTGGTATCTTATCTGTATTCCTTGTATCATTTGCAAACTTCTCATCTATCGGAATTATCGCAGGTGCAACGAAGAGTATCGATGAAAAACAAGCAAATGTTGTATCTTCTTTCGGATTAAAACTTGTATACGGTGCAACATTAGTAAGTGTCTTATCAGCGATTATCGTTGGGGTTATGCTATAAGATAAAATAAAAAGCAATGAGCAGCGGGCTCATTGCTTTTTTTGTTTACTCAGCAGGCGGAGTAAATGTACGTTTTTCTAATTCGGCATCTAACATAAACAATGCGTTGGAATCGCTTGTAATCCGTTTTAATTTTTGAATGATGCTATCGAAAGATGCTTCTTCTTCTACTTGCTCATCAACGAACCATTTTAAGAAGGTGATGGTAGCATGTTCGCGTTCATCCCATGCAATATCAGATAGGTTATAAATACGTTTTGTAACCTCACGCTCGTGCTCAAGGGCGATTTCAAAAGCTGATAAAATCGATTCGTATTCGTTATTTGGATGATCAAATCCAGTAATGATTGCACGCTCACCGCGATCGTTAATATAATTGTACAGCTTCATAGCATGGAAACGCTCTTCCTCTGCTTGTACAAGAAAGAAATTTGCAAATCCATCATAGCTCTCTGATGTACAGTATGCTGCCATTGCCATATACACATGGGCTGAGTAAAATTCAAAATTCATTTGATCATTTAGTGCTTCACGTAATTTTGAAGATAACATAAAAAGACCCCTTTCATATTATTACAATATAATCATATCATAGTTGAAAATAATTCTCATTTATTATTTAAATCGTTTGGAAAGTTTTTTCACATGTGTTTCCATAATATCTTGCAAATCTAAGTTATATTTTTGCGCTAAAATTATAAGGTTTCCTAGTACATCTCCAAGTTCTTCTTTCAACTCTATTGTTAATTCTTCTTCGCTCTTCGTCGTTTCATCTGGGCGATCGCGGCCAATTTCGATAGCACGCACAACGCGAGAAACTTCGCCAACTTCTTCCGCTAAAAAATTAACGCGAATAAAAGAATTATATTGGGCCCAGCCCCGCTCATGATAAAATTGTTCCACCCATCTTTGAAATTCATTCGTATCCATCCTTTTCTCATCCTCCCAATATGTAGTATGATTACATTGTAGCATAACAATATATAGTTTTGGGGTGGCGGAATGAAACGGATTTGTGTGTTTGCAGGATCGAATGTTGGGGAGCGTCTAGAATTTCAAACAGAAGCTCGTCAGCTTGGAAAGATACTAGTTCAAAATAATATAGAGCTTGTATACGGCGGCTCTTGTGTTGGATTAATGGGAGAAGTAGCAAATCAAGTATTAGAGCTAGGGGGCCGTGTAACAGGCATCATGCCGCGTGGGTTATTTAGAGGAGAAATTGTTCACCACGGTTTAACGAAACTAATCGAAGTAGAAACAATGCATGAAAGAAAATCGAAAATGAGTGAACTTGCTGATGCATTTATTGCATTGCCAGGTGGATATGGAACATTTGAAGAGTTGTTTGAAGTTGTATGTTGGTCACAAATCGGGATTCATGAAAAGCCTGTTGGATTGCTCAACATTGCAGAATTCTACACACCATTATTACAAATGGTGGACCGTGCAGCAGAAGAAGGATTTATGAATCCATCAAATAAAGAATTGCTTGTTTCTGCACAAACAGCTAACGAATTATTTGTGCAGATGAAGAGTTACAAAAGGCCAGTTATGGGTAATAAGTGGAAACAGTTAACATGATGAAAAACCGAGTGGGGTGTCCCACTCGGTTTTTTGTATATTCTTCTTGTCGAATATTATCGAAGGATTTTTATATTGTGTCGAATCGCCGATATATTGGCACCGCTTTTCTTATGATCCAGCTCCAGCGGCTAGAACAGGCGGTCGTTTCGCGCCTTCCGCTGAGGCAAAAAGCACCTTCTGTGTGAAAGAACCTTAGCCAACGGGGCTAAACAGTCGGCTCTGCTTTTCTTATTGATTCAAGAATGCGCGCAGCATCCATGCGTGTTTTTCAAGTTCTGTGTAGATGCCAAGTAGTAGGTCAGATGTCATTTCATCGTCTGTATCTTGTGCGATTTCCATGCCTTTTTTTAGTTCGCTTAGCATCATTTCGTAGTCCTTCATAATCGCTTCGACCATCCCTTCTGCAGTTTCTCCGTAATCTGCCTCTTGAACAGAAGATAATGTTAAGTATTCTTTCATTGTTGCTACTGGTTTGCCGCCAATTGCTAAAATACGTTCTGCGATTTCATCGATGTGCGTAGCTGCTTCTGTATAAAGTTGTTCGAATTTCTCATGAAGTGTAAAGAATTGAGGTCCTGTAACGTACCAGTGGAAGTTGTGTAATTTTGTGAATAAAACGTTCCAGTTTGCTACTTGTTTGTTTAATACTTCAATTACTTGTGTGTTCATGTAATCAATCCCCTTTTAAATTATTATACTGTTTGTTAATGTGGTCAATTTCTTTTTAAATTATTATTTTATACTATTTACTAATTTATAATTATTATAATCTAATAACAGGTATAAAATCAACTCTTTTTGCATATATAATTTTAAAATATTTTGTGACGCACATGTATGTTTAAAATAAAAGCTAATGTGACATACAAGTAACAGAGAGTAAAGAGAAAGGAGAATGAAAATGCAGCTCCCATTTCAAAAGATATATCAACAAGCTGGGAACTGGTATGTACTTGATGACAATTTTCCATGGGATATAAATCAAGTAAAGAGGGATGTTTTCTCGTTAATTGAACGACGTGAGGTACCTGTTATTTTCTGTGATACGTGCGAAACGAATGATGTGTTAATACGATTAGGAGAAGAGGAAGAAGAATTTTTATTTCCTTTGAGCGGATTTTATCATAAAGAAAAGCGGCTCATTTTTGTTTGTATGTGGGAGAAGTATGAGAATGTATTAGAAACATTGTTGCATGAGTTTCGGCATGATATGCAGCATGAACATAAGTTATTGTATGTTGGGGATGAAATGTATGAAAAGCGGTGGATTGAAAAAGATGCAAGGGTGTTTGCGAAGAGAAAGCTGAGAGAATATAGGAGAAGGTATGTGAACTAAAACATAGTATATACTATATTTTAGTTTTAAACTTACAAAAAGAAAGTAATTGACATTTATTAAGTTTAGTTCTAAACTGTAGTTACAAAGCTTAGTGAGATGAATCAACATGTAAAAGATAAGATTTTTCTGCTGCACAATTTAATGAATTAGTATAAATCGGACAGGGGGCAGACAGAAGTAGTTCCCCCGTAAGAAAGTTTTTAAGCAATCCAATTTTATAAGCTCACTCGTGAGGAGCAGAAGCAACTGCTGGAATTATTAAGAAAGTTACAGTTATAAAAAATTTTAAATAAATATCTCGGATTCGAGATAATATGAGGTGAAAAATATGTTTAAAAAAATTGATCATAAACAAATGGGAAGAGCAAATCACGGTTGGTTAAATACACATTTTCATTTTTCATTTGCAGATTACTACAACCCAAATAATATGAGATTTGGTGCACTTCGCGTTATTAACGATGATTTAGTAGCAGCACAAACAGGATTTGAGATGCATCCGCATCGTGATATGGAGATTATTTCTTATGTAGTAGACGGGGCATTAACACACCAAGATAGTATGGGAAACCGCGGAACAATTGAGCGTGGACATGTGCAATATATGAGTGCTGGAACAGGCGTCTTCCATAGTGAACACAATTTAGGCGATGAAACATTGCGTCTTCTGCAAATTTGGGTTTTACCAGACCGTGCTGGTCATACACCAAATTATGGTGAATTTAAATTTGATTGGGATAAACGTGAGAATACATGGTTCCACATGGTTTCACCAAT
Organism: Bacillus sp. 103mf; assembly: GCF_900116295.1. GTDB lineage: Bacteria > Bacillota > Bacilli > Bacillales > Bacillaceae_G > Bacillus_A > Bacillus_A bruguierae. The sequence continues at coordinate 42,158 of NZ_FPAF01000010.1, read as the reverse complement.
TGATGGCGGTGCACCGATTGAAATTCATCAAGATGCAAACTTGTACTCTCTTGCTTTAGAAAAAGGAAAAGAGATTGTGTTCTCAGTTGGTGAAGGGCGTCAAGCTTATTTGGTTCAAATTGAAGGAGGCGGCGTTGTGAATGGTGAAACATTAGGGATGAGAGATGCAGCAGAAGTAATTGCGGAAGATATTCACATTCAAGCAACGGAAACAGCTCATTATTTGGTAATTGAGATGAAGAAACAATAATTGTAGTAAGCGAGTAGCGTCTAAAAAGGACGCTACTATTTTTTTTGAATATTCTGTCTAAATTTTCTAAAAATTCAATTAAAGGTTATTGCTAATTTCTCTAGAACTGTATAAAAGTGTCAAACAATTTAGGGATGGGGAGTGTTGTTTTTGAAAAAGAAGGTTCTATCTTCAACGTTAGCTTTGTCTATGGCTTTAGGAGCATTTGCGACATTAGGTACGTCACGTACATATGCAGATGAGCAAAAAATTCAATACAACCAAGAGTTCCAGACACCATCTTATATTGGGGAAGAGTGGAAAGCACCGGAAGGATTAGATAAAAAAGAAACGGTGTTTGAGTATTTAAAAAGTAAAAAAGATATGTTTAAATTAGCGGGAAATATTGAGAAACATTTTGAGGTCGTTAGCGAAGAAAAAGATGCAGAAGCAGAAACAACACATGTGAAGCTTATTGAAAAACATAATGGTGTTTCTGTATATGGATCTGATCAAACAGTAACGCTAGATAAAGATAATAATGTAAAAGCATTTTTCGGACAAGTTATTCCGAATTTAGAAAATAAAAATATCCCATCATCTGCGAGCATTTCAGAAGATGAGGCCGTAAATATTGCAAAGGCCGGTATCGAGAAAGAAATTGGAAAAGTAGATAACTATGATGGTATTAAGAAAGATTTATATGTATATGAAAAAGATGGACAATATTATCTTTCTTATCTTGTAAAAGCATCTACTTCAAATCCAGCACCAGGCTATTGGCATTATTTCGTTGATGCAACAAACGGAAATGTAATTGAGAAGTATAATGCGATTGATCATATTACTGGGTTTGGTTACGGTGTATCAGGAAATCGCACAATGTTTGAAATGTCCCGAAATGAAAAAACAGGTGCTTTTCACTTATTTGATGGTACGCGTGGACAAGGCGTTCATACATTCGATGCGAAAAATATGAATCCATATTTATTTGATTTATTGTCGCAATGGTTCGGATATACAGGGTATGAAGTTGAGAGCAAAAACAAATTCTTTGAGGATAAAGCAGCTGTCGATGCTCATGCTAACGCTGCGAAAGTATACGATTATTATAAGAAAACATTTAATCGTAATTCCTATGATAATGAAGGGGCAAAATTAATTTCTACTGTTCACGTAGGAAAGAACTGGGATAATGCAGGGTGGAACGGTATCCAAATGATGTACGGAGACGGTGATGGAAAAGAATTTATTCCATTCTCAGCAGGACTTGATGTTATTGCGCATGAGCTCACTCACGCAGTAACAGAGTACTCTGCAAATCTAGAATATAGAAATGAATCTGGCGCATTAAATGAATCGTTATCTGATATTATGGGTGCAATGGTTGACCGTGATGATTGGGATATGGGAGAAGATATTTATGCACCAGAGATGCGAGGAACTGTACTGCGTTCTTTAAGTAATCCGGCTTCTATTCCAAATCCATTAAAGCCAAGTGAAGGCTATCCTGATCATTATAGTAAGCGCTACAAAGGAACGATTGATAATGGCGGTGTTCATATTAATAGCAGCATTAACAACAAAGCGGCACACTTAGTTTCTGAAGGTGGTACGCATTACGATGTTACTGTAAATGGTGTAGGCCGCGAAGCAACAGAAAAAATTTATTACCGCGCTCTTACAAAATATTTAACTGCAAACTCAAACTTTAGCATGATGCGCCAAGCTGCAATTCAAGCGGCTACAGATTTATATGGCCAAAATTCTAAAGAAGTACAAGCTGTAAAGAAAGCATACGATGCAGTAGGAGTAAAATAAAGTGAAACTTCCGTCAGTGGGGATTCTTCATCCCCCACTGATGGAAAGCCCGCCCAATCGGGCTTTTACGGGCAGTTTTCTTCCTGGTTTTCCCATCATTTACTGCCCGTTAATGCGGGGTAAGAAACGAAAAGACCTGATTTCATATCAGGTCTTTTTTATCGTTTAATCACGAATGCCTAATGCAATTTTAGCAAATCGGGACATGCGATCTTTTGTCCATGGCGGATTCCAAACAACATTTACTTCAATTTCATTTAATTCAGGAACATTTGTTGCTAATACCTTTTTGACATCAGACACGATTTGTCCAGCCATTGGACAACCAATAGAAGTCATTGTCATTGTAATAACAGCATTATGCTGTTCGTCAGTTGTGACATCATATACTAACCCAAGATTTATAATATCGACGCCAAGCTCAGGATCAATAACAGCTTCTAAATTGGCATATACTTTATCTTCCAAAGTTTGAGACATATAAGCACCTCTATTAATAATTGATATTTGTTCTCATTATAATGGATTTGCAATAAAGATGCAGTGATCTAGCTCATAGTATTTTTCATATAGAAAAAAAGCATTCCTCATAACAATAAGTAGTTCGGATAACGTGGAGAAACAATAGAAATAGTACAGTAAATTGCGTATGAAAGTGCAGAGGTTTTATGCTCAACTTTTTATTGCAAAATAATTTAGTAGGTTATTAAAAGTGAAATCATAGTTTATGTGCGACTTTGGTCATATAAGATGTGAAAAGAAAATTTTAGGATTTATAGGTAATTTATGTTAAATTATAAAGAGAAATGATAAATTTCCTTTATTCAATTAAAGGGCAGTTTAATAAAATAAGTAATGAAAATATGACATACAAGGGGAAGCGTTATGGGGCATAAAACTTCAGAAAGATTATTTAGATTAGATTGCAGTGATATATATCTTCAAGAGTTTTCCATTGAAGATGCAGAAAGTATATATAAAATCTCAAATCAACCTGAAATATTTAATTTCTTGCCAGACTGGAAATCAACAAAAGAACAAAGGGTTGATTGGATTACTAATTATGAAATACCAGCAAATAAAGCATTTCTTGATGCAGCTACAAATACCTCAAACATAGATGGTCATTTTTTAAAACTGGGAGTATTTATTAAAGACACAGATGAATTTATTGGCTGGTGCTGTACAGGGATTAAAGATGAGCTACCTTTACCGAATAGAGAAATTATGTATGCCATCTCAAGTGAACATCAAAAGAAAGGCTACGCTACTAAAGCGACTAAAGGATTGATTGACTATTTGTTTGCAAATACAAATTTAGATGTCCTTAACGCAGTAGCTTTAATTAACAACATTTCATCAAATAAAGTTATTGAAAAATGTGGATTTACTTATCTACGTCAACAGACGATAGAAAATGAACGATATAATCACTATAGATTGAGTAAGTCAGAGTGGATAAAAAATGATTAAAAGAAAATGTTTTTCCACCAAAAGGAGCTGTAATGAAATAAGACCATTTGAGAAGCAACTATATTAATTTGTTTTACAATTGATGATAAAGCTTGTTCTTATACTCTTTTGACTGTGTCGTCAAAAAACAGAAGCTCTCCTCATTTTTGAAGAGAGTTTTTCTATATATTTTTGGCGATAAGTGTATAAAGTCCAGGGATACGATCTTCAATTCCATTCGGAGCATGAGGGGGGAAGACCCATTTTTGTTTTGGACCGCATTCTTCTGTGAGCTCCTCGATGCGGAGTCCCGATTGCGCAATTTTTGTTACAATTTCGCCTAATGTCCATCTGCGAATCATGTTTTTGGGTAAAGAGTTACGCTCTGTTTCTGATAAGAGCATACTGTAGGCTACATCTACTTCGATTACATCTTCATGAAAATAATTGCCACTTGCAACTACTTCGTTATTTTCTATTTGCACTAGTTTTGTGTACAGTGGATGATAGTCGCGTAAAATAAATGTTCCACCTTGTTTTAGTAATTGAGAAATGATTGTAAATAAAGGCTTTAAATCTATGAAATAGTGGAGCACACCAAGCTCGAGTAATACTACATCAAATGAGCCGATTGTTTTTTGGATATGGAGCACATCAGACACAATGTATTCAATATGTGTTTTGGCAGCTGCGGCAAGCTCTCTCGCATATTTTGCGTTGCTCTCTGAAATATCGACGACCGTTACCTCTGCTCCTAGCAATGACAAGGCAACCGCCTTACTCCCTTTTGATCCCATTAGATTTATAATTCGTTTTCCTCGTACATCATCTATGTAAGGCAAATAATAAGCGACCTCAGCAGCGGGATTTTCTCGTATTTGTTTTCCGTAAGAATACGGCGTTCCGTGGCGATTTGTCCAAGCTTCATAAGCCGATTTGTTCCATCCTGTTTTATTCATTGCACTTAATTGTTGTTGATTCAATCCTATCGCTCCTTTCTGTGAAGGTATATAGTTTCCTTATAAAGGTGAAAAATCCTGCTTTTTATTTCCAAAAAAGTTTGATTTTTCTGTACAATTTTCATACAATGTATATTACATATGAAAAGCGTTGAAGAGGAAAAGTAGAATGACCCCATTCTTTCCAGAGAGCTTCGGGAGCTGAAAAGAAGCAAGAATGATCATTTGAACAATGGCCTCTGAGCTTCGTCCTGAACTTATCACTTGATAATAGTAGGCGGCGACGAGCGTTGACTCTCGTTATCAAAGTCACAGTATACGAGCAATGATTGCTCCGTACTTGTAGAGGTCAATTGTGTGAGCAATTGACGAAATAAGGTGGTACCACGACTGTATATACAGCCTCGTCCTTATCTTTTTAGAAGATAAGGACGAGGCTTTTTTATTTTTAAAGGAGGAATGTAGGATGAATATTTTTATTGGAGGCGCTTGGCCATATGCAAATGGATCGCTGCATCTTGGTCATATTGCTGGTTTACTGCCAGGAGATATTTTAGCTCGTTATTATCGGTTAAAAGGGGACAATGTGTTATATGTATCGGGAAGTGATTGTAACGGTACACCGATTACAATTCGCGCTAAGCAGGAGAAGGTAAGTGTCAAAACAATTGCGGATCGCTATCATGAAGAATTTGAACGATGTTTTCAAGCGCTTGGTTTTTCATATGATTATTATGCTCGTACTGACTCTGTTTCTCACCATCAAGTCGTTCAGAGCATTTTCTTAGAGCTTTTAGAAAAGGGATTGATTTATAAAAAGACAGTAGAGCAAACATACTGTGAGACTTGTGTACAATTTTTGCCAGATCGTTATGTCGAAGGGATTTGTCCACATTGCGGTGCAGGTGCGCGTGGTGATCAGTGCGATGCATGTTCTGCTATTTTAGATCCGATAGATTTGCTGGGGAAAACATGTAAACTGTGCGGCACTGCGCCGACAATTAAGGAGACAGAGCATTTTTATTTTGCATTAACGTCATTACAACAGAAGCTAGAAGACTATGTAGAAGCGGTAAAGAAAAGCGGTACGTGGCGTGAGAACGCTCTGCAATTAACACTGCGCTACCTACAAGAAGGTTTACAAGACCGTGCTGTTTCAAGAGATTTACCAATTGGTGTGAGTGTTCCTGTTTCTGGATACGAGGATAAGAAGGTGTATGTGTGGATCGAGGCTGTGTCTGGTTATTATTCAGCAAGTAAACAATGGGCACAAGAAACAAACAGTGATGATTCACCATTTTGGCAAGAGGATACACGAACGTATTATGTGCACGGCAAAGATAATATTCCGTTTCATACAATTATTTGGCCAGCTATTTTGCAGGGAATACAAGTGAAAGCATTACCTGCATATATTGTTTCGAATGAATATTTAACAGTTGAAAAAAGAAAGTTATCGACGAGTAAAAACTGGGCTGTTTGGGTTCCAGAAATTTTGAAGGAATATCATCCGGATTCGATCCGTTATTTTTTAACTATAAACGCACCTGAAAATCGAGATACGGATTTTTCATGGCGGGAATTCATTTATAGTCATAATAGTGAATTGTTAGGAGCGTATGGAAACTTTGTAAATAGAACGTTGAAGTTTCTTGAAAAATATTATGAGAATACTGTACCGACTGGTCAAGTGAATGAGAAAATGGAAGAAAAGCTAAAGGGATTATACGTTGAAGTAGAAGAGTCTATTGAAAAAGCGCATTTTAAACAAGCGCTAGAGACGATTTTTGAACATATTCGCTACGCGAATAAATATTTCGATGAAAGGCAGCCGTGGAAGCAAATAAAAGAGGATAAGATAGCGTGCGATGATACAATGAGAAACTGTATTCACCTTATCGTGAATTTTGCCCGAGTGTTAACACCGTTTCTTCCGTTTTCGTCTGCAAAAGTGCAACAAATGTTAGGAGTTTCCCAGAACGGATGGAATTGTACGGTGGAAAGCCCAGTTCGTATTTTGAATGTGTCACCGTTATTTGAACGCATTGATGTGAAGAAAATTGAGGAAGAAGTGAAAAAGTTGAACGAATCTTTTCGTGATAGATGAGAAGTGGAACTCGCTTTGGTTCAACGTTTGTGCAATAAACGAATGAAGATAAGTATTGTTTAGTAATTTGCAGAATGTTTTCTCCTTACAAAAATGTAAGCTTATTGTAAGTTATTACAATAGCAGTTTTCTAGAAGTTTTTATACAATAAAAATACAAACTAAGTACGTTATAGAAGATTGCGTATCAGCAGGAAAAGGAGAGGTCGACATGGAATGGATTCACGAATTATTTCAACAGTACGGCTACTATGTTGTACTTGTTGGACTACTGTTAGAATATATTGCACTTCCGTTTCCGGGAGAGCCAACATTAGCTTATGCGGGATATTTAGCGCATACAGGTGAGTTACACTTACCATTATTAATCTTCTTCTCCTTCTTAGGGACAAGTGTTGGGATGACAATTCAATATTTTCTAGGGAACAAGCTTGGTATGCCATTTATTCAAAAGTATGGCAAATATGTTTTTCTAACGCAGCGCAAAATTGATTTAACGCGAAAGTGGTTCGATAAGTATGGGTATTCCTTAATATTTATTGCGTTTTTTATTCCTGGTGTGCGTCATTTTACAGGATATTTTGCAGGAATTATTAATTTACCATTTCGCCGCTTTGCGGTAACAGTCTATAGCGGGGCTTTGTTTTGGGTAACGTTCTTCTTAGTAGGCGGTTATTGGTTAGGTGGCAACATAGATGCAATTTTTGGATTGCTTGAAGATCATATCGGAAAGATTATTATTGGTATTGTGGTGATTGTGGCGGTATGTGTAGCTGTCCGATTCCGTAAAGAAATTAAGCGTGTGTTTGCACACACAGTAAATTAAAATGATCCATTTCATGTTGAGAAAGGCAGTGCTTCTGTTGAGAGAAGCGCTGCCTTTTTGTATAGGTAAGCTAGTGTGTTATTCATTATCGGTAGGAACAGAAATGTATGTAGTTATAATATAAAACCAAAGGTAGGATAGACCCAAAAACCAGAGATAACAGAGAACCAAAAAGCAGTAGTACATATTTGTATAAAGCTCATTATGAGTGCTACTACATTCTTTTTTAATACACTTATAACAAAAAGTAAGCTGTAAAGGATGGTAAGAATACTCCAAAATACATTGATAGAATTTGTAATAGGCAGCGGATTTTCAGGTATTCCAAGAATGAGGGACAGAATAGGCATGAAAATCATGAGAAAGGGAATACAAGCTAGCAGGGTAAAGGGTATACTTCTATCACGAATACCTTGAATTACTAATAGAAGTGCAAATAATATAATCGACAAAAGTAATAATGCCATAATACATACTCCTCTTCACAATAAAAGTGTAATTTTACACTTTTATTGTAAGTTATATTATAGAATATGTAAATATGTTAAAAAATGAGGATATGAAAAATAATACAAGTACATTTTTGTTATGAATTGTTTGTTAAAAGGAAAAGGTCAAGTTTATAGAGTGATATACAAGCTTCTGTTGTTGATAAGATTATGCATAACTTGTTGGCATATAGAATGGTGAAACTTGTATTTATAGCGATTCAGTTAAAAAAACAATAGAAAAAGGCCATCCTTCCTCAAAGCTAACTGAGTTAGGATGGCCTTTTTCCTCTTATTTCTATAATTAGCGGTAAACAGCCTTGCTATTAAGAATTACTTTCCGCCTGAACATGACTGTCATCTTGTAGCAACTGAAAGATATCTGCCATGAAAAATGCGATAAACCAAGTCCAAAGACCATGGAAGAAGGCTGTGCTAATCTGCAGCGGTAAGTCATAATTCGTTGTTGAAAATGAGATGCAAGCGCCGACGATACCGATCATTGTTAAAAGCGTCGTTTTTCTAGTATTTTTTGCCTGATTGAAAAAGAAGAAAATAAACGAGCCTAAAACGGAAGCGCTTACAATGGAATCAATACCATTAATATATAAATTTTTACCAATATGATTATTTGTCCAAAAGCATAAGAGACCGCCTGCTATGGCAAATAATGTTGCGATAATAAGTCTAAATTTCTTGTTCATATGCTCTGCTCCTTTATCATCATAATTTGAATAGGAGAACTAATATATAAATCCATTTTAATTTTTCGACATCTTTGTCTAGCTCTGCCCCCTAGGCCCTCATGTCTCAGAACCTTCCACACGAGAAGGTTCTGAGACATGAGGGCCTAAACAGTCGGCGCCGCTTTTCTTTATAAGTCGCTGCCATGCAGAATAACATGATCGCTACTTACTTTCTCCTTTTGTTTTAAACCTTGCATGTGGCAGAAACAGGCACTGACCGCTTCTATGCATGACCAGATGCTCTCTCCCGCCTAAAAAAAGAGGTTTTTTTATGTCGATTTTTTAATTTGTATTTATATAAAAATGAAATAATATGCTATATGTATTGCTTGCTTTTATGATGTATACATAGTATAACATGTTTTAGATTCGAATTAAAATAATTATCAGATATTTTGAATTTTGGTATACGTTATCCAGCAAAGCGCTTTACTTTTTTATAAAGTGAAAATAAAAGCGCAAGGACATCATCCTTGCGCTTTGTTATATACGTTTAAATCGTCCGACTACTTCTACTGTTTCTGTAATATTAATAAAAGCATGGCTATCAACGTGCCTTATCAGACGTTTAATTTCTCCTAGTTCATAGCGCGTAACAACTGTGTAAATCATTTTTTTATTATGATTTGTATATCCACCGACAGCATCAACCATTGTTACACCGCGAATCCCGTTTTGGAGCAATGTATTTTTCACGATATCTCCTTTTTCTGTAACGGTCATCACTGTTAATTTAATGTGCTTTGTATGAATGGAATCGATTACTTTACTTGCTACAAATCGGCTGATGAGTGTGTAAAGTGTAATATCCCAACCGAAAATAAAACCAGCGATTACAAGTAGAATGAGGTTAAAGACAAATATAATAGATCCAATCGAAATATCTCTATGTTTTGCCACAATTAACCCAATAATATCGAATCCGCCTGTCGAAGAAGCAAAGCGGAAAATGATTCCTGTTGCAGCCCCGCACAGCACACCGCCAAAGACAGAAGATAATAAAATATCATCTGAGATTTGATGAACGGGAATGATGTTCATAGCAAGCGTCGATACAGTAACAAAGTATGCTGTTAAAAAAGTCGTTTTCTTTCCTAAGTAAAAATAGCTAAGAAAGAGAAGTGGAATGTTTAATAAAAAGATGAGTGCACCAATGTTGTAGTGCATTAAATAACCGATAATCATCCCAACGCCAGTAAAGCCGCCACTAATCATATGATGTGGAATAAAAAACATATTCATTGAAACTGCATAGAAAATTGAAGCAACTAAAATAACAATAAGTTGAATTACAAATTCTAAATGCCATGTTTTTGCAGCTGGGAATGATAAAAAGGCGGTATCGGGAACGTAATCGGCGTCTCCTAGTTGGCCCATGTCTATTTTCATCTCCATATTCGTTTTTGATTACAAGAAGAGGATAATGCTTTTTTCAACAACTGACAATAGTTTTATTATTATGCAAAAATTTTATAAAATTTTTACAACTTAAACGCATGTATAAAAACATAAATATGTAAAATATAAGGAATTTACATGTTGAAACAGTATGATATAATCCTGTCATAAGGATGTGAAGAGATGGAATTTCTATTGCAAGATGCAATGTTATATATATCTGTTGTAACAACGGCACTTTGTTTATTAGAAGTTTTGTTTCTCACTAATGTTTCGCGTTTTGTGCGCCAGCAAACATATAGAGGGAGACAGAAAGCTTTCGCATTTGTTGAAACGTGCGAGAAGCATATAGGGAATATCTCGTTTTTCTCTATCTTTTATAAACATGGAATGGCCCGCTCAGTCCGCAGGCAAGAAGCAAGTGGAGAGAGTGATGATGTAGGTCCGTATATACCAATGTTTCGCTAACGAATTATGAAACATTGGAGGAATATATATGTTCAAATCATACCGAGCTTGGCTCGTAAGTTTATCATTATTACTTGTTGTTGTTTTATCAGGGTGTGGTAATGCAAATGCGAATGCAAATGCAGCACCAATTGATGCGAATAGTCCTGGATTTTGGAATCACTATATTGTATATCCAATTTCTGTTATGTTGCAGTTTGTGGCACACCATTTGCCGAATCATAGCTTTGGGATTGCCATTATCATCATTACGATTGTAGTTCGTACGATATTATTGCCGCTGACGATTACGCAATATCGCAGTCAATTAAAAACAAAGAAAATGCAGCCAGAGCTTCAGAAGTTGAAGGAAAAGTATGGCGATACGACGAAAAATCCGGAGAAACAAAAACAATATCAGCAAGAAATGATGATTTTAATGAGAACAAACGGTGTGAACCCGGTGATGGGTTGTTTACCATTGTTACTTCAAATGCCGGTCTTCTCAGCATTGTACTATGCCATTAGTCATACGGAAGAGATTCGTTCAGCTTCTTTCTTATGGGTGAATTTAGGACATGCAGATCCATATCACATTTTACCTGCCCTTGCTGCTATGGCAACATTTCTACAGATGAAAATATTGCAGTCCAACATGACAGGAGATCAAAGTCAAGCATTGAAAATTCAGCAGTTTATGATGCCGGCAATGATTTTATTTATGGGATTTGCGGCACCGTCAGGACTTGTCTTGTACTGGATTACAAGTAACCTATTTACTGTTATTCAAACTGTGCTATTAAAGAAAGTGATGGATCGTGAAGATGGACAACTACAAGAGGCATAAGAGAAGCTTGTTGTTATGATATAAGGAAGGAGTTAACCTAAAGTACTGTTTTAGCAGGATTTGGGTTAACTCTTTTTCTTTATAAATACAAAGTGAAAAACGATAAAAAACGCTCCTTTTTTAGATGGGCGAGAGCACCTGGCCGTGCATAGAAGCGGTCAGTACCTTTTTCTGCCACGTGCGAGGTTTAAAACAAAGGGAGAAAGCGAGTGGGGGTCATGCTTTGTTCTACATAGCAGCGACTTATATGTTGAAACACCAAAATGTATTTATATATAAGGTAAGTAGAAAAGATATAAATGCAAGTTGAATCCACGATAAAAACTCCTCCTTTTTTAGATGGGCGAGGGCATCTGGCCGTGCATAGAAGCGGTCAGGTCTTTTTTCTACCACGTGCAAGGTTTAAAACAAAGGGAGGAAGCGAATCGGTGAGTTCAAATAACTGTTATACTATACCAAAATAATTTTGTTCTGTACTATAAAACACACTTGCTTTTTTTCAAAAATTCAATATAATGAACATTAATAACAAAATTCGACATTATAAAAGTATTGATAAGGACATGATCTGTTTTTTACGATTTTCAGAGAGGGAAGCCTTAGGCTGTGAGTTTCCTAATACGAAAAAATAGTTTACCACCTTTGAACTGCAGCAGTGAACGAATATCTAGTAATTGTTTGCCGGCAAGTGCCGTTATCTGAAACTTGAGCAATTGGTGCTTTGTGTTTTCATGCCAATTGGAACAAGGGTGGAACCGCGAATATAACACTCGTCCCTTTTATAGGGATGAGTGTTTTTTATTTAAATTAAACTAGGATTAGAGGGAGGACACACAGTTATGCATCACGATGACAAAAACAAAATTGGCCTAACAGTCGCATTATCAATCGTTGTTGGAACAATTATCGGATCTGGCGTATTTATGAAGCCAGGTAAGGTATTGGATTATGCAGGAAGTTCTAACATGGCAATCTTTGCTTGGGTAGTAGGGGGTATTTTAACCTTAGCAAGTGGCTTAACGGTTGCAGAAATCGGAGCGCAAATTCCGAAAAATGGTGGTTTGTATACGTATCTAGAAGAGATTTATGGTAAGTTTTGGGGTTATTTATCTGGCTGGATGCAAACACTTGTATATGGACCAGCAATTATTGGGACATTGGGATTGTATTTTAGCTCATTGCTTTTAAACTTTTTTCATATTGATAAAGTATGGAATTTACCAATTGCGATTGGAACAGTTGTGTTTCTTGGTGTTGTAAATAGTGTGGGAACAAAATATGGGGGCATTGTTCAAACTGTAACAACAATTGGGAAAATGATTCCAATTGTGCTTATTGTTGTGATGGGATTTTGGAAAGGGAATAGCGATGTATTTAACGTTGTTGTACCAGAGTCTGCAAATCAAAGTATAGGGATGGCAATTTTAGCAACATTATTTGCATATGATGGCTGGATTCTACTCGCATCTATCGGCGGTGAGATGAAAAATCCAACGAAGCTATTACCAAAAGCATTGACAGTTGGGATTCTTATTGTAACAGCAGCATATGTGTTAATTAATATGGCATTGTTAAAAATTTTACCAGCGACGCAGATTGTTACTCTCAGTGAGAATGCAACAGCGACAGCAGCTGATATGTTATTAGGGCAATATGGCGGGAAATTGATTAGTATAGGTGTTATTGTTTCGATATTCGGATGTTTAAATGGAAAAATTTTAACATTCCCACGTATCCCAGTATCAATGGCAGAGCGTGGCCAACTTCCGTTTTCAAAATTTATTTCAAAAATTAATGATAAGTTTCAAACACCAGTAAACGCAATCTTTGTTGAAATTCTACTCGGTATTATTTTAATGCTGATTAGCGATCCGAATGAACTGTCTGAGATTTCCGTATTTATTATTTATATTTTCTATGTTATGACATTTATCGGAGTGTTCATTTTAAGAAAGCGTAATGCAGGACAAAAGCGTGAATATAGTGTTCCTTTATATCCAATCGTACCGGTAATAGCAATTTTAGGATCATTATTTGTAATTGGAAGTGCAATGATTAGTGAGCCAAAGCGATGTTTCTTGTCAATTGGTATCGTGTTAACAGGATTACCAGTGTATTGGTATTTAAATAAGAAGAGAGTTAATGAATAGAGATTTTTGAAATGTATAAACGCAAAAAACCTCTTTCTTTTTGGGAAGAACTAGAGCCCCTGGCCGTACAGAGAAGCGGTCAGGGCCTTTTTCTGCCGCGTGCGAGGCTTCAAACAAAGGGAGAAAGCGATTGCAGGTTATGTTGTATTCTGCATAGCAGCGGCTTATATGTTGAAAAATCAAAATGAATTTAAATAGGCATCTTTTGGAGATGTCTATTTTTTATGCAAGGATATGAGAAGAGATTGTGGAATATGTTCGTTATATATACAAGTTAAAAACTGATATAAAAATCCCTTTCTTTTTAGGGAGGAGACCAGAGCATCTGGCCGTGCGTAGTAACGCTCCTGCCACGCGCGAGGTTTGAAACAAAGGGAGCAAGCAAGTAGCGGGCATGTTGTATTCTTCATAGCAGTGACTTGTATGTCGAGAAATCAAAATAAATTTATATAAAAAGAGGAGGTGCTAGTTAGGATGGTATCATCTATGATTGGTTTTCTATTTATGATACTACCTGCTTTGTTGCTTGCCTTTGTGTTTCGCTGGATTCGGATTATGTATATAAACTCAGAAGAACAAATAAAACAGAATGAGCAAATAATCTCACTCTTATCGGATATTAAGAAGCAAAATGAAGAACGGACATGAATAGGGATACATGTCCGTTTTTTAATAGCGCAGTTTCATTAAGAGGTTTCGAATTTCCTCATCATTCATAAATAAATCATGATGTTTCTCGGTAATTTTCGCAAGGGCAACGTCATGATAGAAAAATTCCGTGAAAAATTTAACGAATGGCTGAGACATTGTTTTCATTGCTTGCCATGAGTTTTGCTCAGCGCCGGCAAATAAAATTTCGCGATCATCAATAATGATGAGTAAAAAGCGCTCAAGCGCATGGTGCTCTTCTGTTGGGATGAGGAGATGGATTTTTTCTAATGTTGTATCAAGGCTTCCTACAACAAGTGCTTCTACCTCAACGCCTTGTTTTTTCCTCTCTTCTAGAAGTGGCATATACTCTAGAAATGTATCATTCCATGCAGACATCCGAATGGATTTCTTCGCACTTTGCACAAGTTGTTTACTTTGCGCATGAATAGAAGATTGTACTTTTAAGCTCCATACACGGTCATCTGTAAATATTTTTTTCGATACGTTGTTTTGTAACTCTTCAATATTTGCTTGAAATTCTGCAGTTAATTTTTCAATAGCGAGCTGCAGTGGCAGAGCTGTATATAGCTTTTTCTTTTCCGAAACAGAATCCATCACCATGCCTTTATCAACAAGGCGTACTAATACTTCGTATATTTTTGCTTTTGGAACACCGGAATACTTTACGATGCTTGTTGCATCAAGCGGCTCTTCGCTTGAAACGAGAACTTCATATGCTTGACTTTCATATTGTGAAAAACCGAATCTCTGTAACATAATTCCTCCCGAACAAAAAATTCTTGTGTCTTAAGAATAAATAACTCTTCACCGGAATACAAGTACAGTTATTTTAATGATATTTGCTATTTTAGGAAAAATCGTTTCGTGTCGTATATTGTGTCGAAGCATCGATATATTTTTAATTAGGAAAAAATTTTTGTACAATAATAAGGAATCTATAGAAGAGGTGAACAAACATGGCAATCGTTGATGTTACCATTATTCCAGTTGGAACAAGTAATACAAGTGTAAGTGAGTATGTTGCAGAAATACAAAAAGTACTTGAGAAAAATGCAGATCGCGTGAAGTACCAATTAACACCAATGAATACAATTATTGAAGGAGAACTTCCAGTATTATTTGAAGTGATTCAGCAAATGCATGAAGTTCCGTTTTCTAAAGGGGCAGGCCGCGTAGCAACAAATATTCGCGTTGATGATCGCCGTGATAAAGTTAGCTCAATGGAGAAGAAGTTACAATCTGTACAGTCGAAGTTATAAAGTGCAAGGGAAGCAGCTAAATGAGGCTGCTTCTTTTTTGACGAATGATAAGACACTTGTTTATTATCAATTTTAAAGAAATACGAAGGAGGAATGAGAGGAATGAACGAAAAATTTCAAGAACAGTTTGATGGCTTGTTAGAGAAGTATACAGAGCTCTTATTAGGAGAGGACAATGAAGAATATAAGCAAAAGGTTGAAAAATGGGCGTTGTATTCGTATATCGCTAAAACGATGCCAGCTCTTGTAAAGCATTGGAATGAAACGTATCCGGATGCAAAAGAAGAGATGATACAGTTAATTGCAGAAATTAAAAGGTTGAATGACGAGCATAGACAAAAAAAGTAAAAAAGAAAATTATATACAAGTTGAAACGTAGACAAAAAATTTTTCTTTTTAGATGGACAAGAGCATCTGACCGTGTGTGGAAGCGGTCAGTGCCTTTTCCTGTCACATGCAGGGAGAAAGAAAGTGAAAATGTCAATGAATTATTTTTATATAATGTTTACTTGTATATCAATTTTGTATGAAAGCAAAGAAGTACTTTCGTCTTGGGTATAGAGAGGATAGGGGACTCAAAACATTTGTCGAATTTACTGGTGAGAGATGTACCTGGCTATTCATCTCTTAACATTTCTGTATGTCGAAAAATTTTTTTATGGTTTCTCCTTTTGAAATTCAAATATGCAAACATTCTCGTATTATTGTGTTAATTATCTAAATAATTATTTGTATCAAATAATTTTAAACAATGATATAATTTAGAAGAGGGGTAAAAAACAGACAAAGTACAGTCATAGGGGTGAAAGACATGGAACAATTAATGCGTAATTCTTTCCTGTTTTTATCAAAAAATAAAGCGCTAACAAAACTAGCGAAAAAGTACGGCTTACGTTTTGGAGCAGGGCGCTTTGTTGCGGGAGAAACAATTGACTTAGCGGTAGCTGCTATTAAAGATTTAAATAAACAGAACCTTTGTGTTACGATCGACTATTTGGGGGAATTTGTTGATAACGAGGCAGAGGCAAATGAGATGGCGGATGAATCAATTGAAGCAATTCGTGCAATTGGTCGTGAAAAGCTAGATTCTCAGCTTTCATTAAAAATGACTTCTATGGGTCTGGATATTTCAGAAAATTTAGTTATGAACAATATGCGCCGTATTTTAGATGCAGCGAAAGAAAACGGTGTGTTTGTAACAATTGACATGGAAGACTATTCACGTTGTGGAAAAACAATTGACATCTTCATGAAATTAAGAGAAGAATATGATAATGTTGGTACAGTAATTCAAGCGTATTTATATCGAACAGAGAAAGATATAGATGATTTGAATGCGTATCATCCAAATTTACGTCTTGTAAAAGGGGCGTATAAAGAATCTGATGAAGTGGCATTCCCAGACAAGAAAGATGTAGATGAAAATTATAAAAAAATTATTAAAACGCACTTATTAAATGGTAATTATACAGCAGTCGCTTCACATGATGATGCAATTATTGAATATACAAAAAAACTTGCTGAAGAATATAACATTTCGCGTGATCAGTTTGAATTCCAAATGTTGTACGGTATTCGTACAGAGCGTCAACTTGAGCTTGTGAAAGAAGGATATAAAATGCGCGTGTACGTACCGTATGGAAATGACTGGTATGGCTATTTCATGCGCCGCTTAGCAGAACGTCCAGCTAACGTAGCATTCGTATTAAAAGGAATGGTTAAAAAATAACCAAGGAAGTTTAAACTTCCTTGGTTATTTTAATTGTTCAAAAGCATATTCTGCCATCTTTTTGGCATCGGGATACACTGTTTTGCGGCCAGTAGAGAGGACAACGTTAATCACTCTTTTCCCGTCTTCTTCATCTATTGTAACGACTGTATATTCTGCTAACGCAGAAAGACCGCTCTTACTTCCAATCGCATGTGGATCAGCGTACAATTCTTCACGTCCATAGTTTGCGATTTTTTTCGTTTGTATTGATGTTTTTACTGTTGTATGAATGGTATTCATATCTTGCAAGACTTCTGGGAACTTTAATGCTTCTTTTGTAATAAGTGCTAAATCATAGGGTGAAATTTTATTTCCAAGTGCATCAGCTCCGCTTGCGTTTTTAAACGTTGTATGTTTTGCTCCGAGTTGTTTTGCTCGTTCATTCATCAGTTTTACAAACTTTTCTTTAGAACCGGCGATATGCTCTGCAATTGATTCGGCAATTGGGTCGGCACTAATGACAAGCATGAGCTTTAATGCCTCATTGCGCTTTAACTTTTCACCAGCATGTAGTGTGATTTTTTTACTTTGGCTTTCTGTTTTTATCGCATGTTCTGTCACGATAATCTCTTCATCTTCTTTTACATTCTCCAGTAAAAGGAGAGCGGTCATCATTTTTGCTACACTCGCTGGATAGGAACGGTCATGTTCCCGTTTTCCGTATAAAACTTCTCCTGTATTTGCATCAATCGTCACGCCATATTTCCCGGATATATCAGGCTGATTGGCCTTAACTTTTTGCCTATGCGTATATAAAGAAAAAATCATTGCAATAAATAATGTAGTTGTAATAACAAGTAGTGTAATGGTTCGTTTCATTCTGGACCCTCTTTTATGTATGAAATAGGCAGCGATATAGCCCATTTTTTATTATGCCATGTTCGCTGCCTATATTAGTACTCTTATTTTTCGCCCATGTTTTGTTTTTTATATTGCTGATTATTTCCTTGGCGGCCTTTTTCGATGCCGCGGTCAACTGGGCCAGCATTTCCTGTTACGCTTGTCGAACTAATACCTGCTTTTGAAGGATTTTTCTTAATTTTAGCCATAAGTTATGCCTCCGCTTAACCAATTATTTTAAGAAAGGAAGTTCACTACATATCATGCCCCAAAAATAAAAAAAGAAATAAGTTCAGAAAATTTTATTTTTAAATATATTGCGAAAATTTAAATGATATCATATATTTATTAGTAGAGGCTCACTCATAGATTGCGACGTTTGTCGAAAAATTGAATGAGCATTCATTCAAGAATAAGGGGGAGAATTGGATGTTCCAAATTAAAAAGGCTGCAGTTCTTGGTTCTGGTGTAATGGGTTCTGGAATTGCTGCACATTTAGCTAACATCGGTATACCGACATTATTGCTTGATATTGTACCGCCAACGCTTACGAAAGAGGAAGAAGCGAAGGGACTTACATTAGAACATAAAAGTGTACGAAATCGTTTCAGTAACGGAGCACTGCAAAAATTGTTAAAGCAAAAACCAGCTCCTCTTACAGTAAAAGGAAACTTAGCATTAATTGAAGCGGGAAATATGGAAGATGATATGGAACGCCTTGCTGATGTTGATTGGATTATTGAAGTTGTTGTTGAAAATTTAGATATTAAAAAGAAAGTATTCGAAAAGGTAGAAGCTGTTCGTAAACCAGGTTCTATTGTGAGCTCAAATACATCGGGTATTTCCGTTGAAAAGATGATTGAAGGGCGTTCAGATGACTTCAAAAAACATTTCCTAGGAACGCACTTTTTTAACCCACCACGTTATTTAAAACTTCTTGAGATTATACCGACAAAAGATACAGATCCACATGTGCTAGACTTCATGAAACTATTTGGCGAAGATGTACTTGGCAAAGGTGTTGTTGTTGCAAAAGACACACCAAACTTTATTGGAAACCGCATCGGTACGTATGGACTGCTTGTGACGCTACAAGAAATGGTAAAACGCGGCTATAGCGTTGGAGAAGTAGATTCTGTAACAGGTCCGTTGATTGGTCGTCCAAAAAGCGCAACGTTCCGCACATTAGATGTTGTCGGATTAGACACATTCGTTCACGTTGCAAATAACGTATATGAAAATGTACAAGAAGAAGAGCGCGAAGTCTTCAAAGTACCAGCTTTCATGCACGATATGTTAGAAAGAAAATGGCTTGGAAGTAAAACAGGTCAAGGTTTCTTCTTAAAACAAGGAAAAGAGATTTTAGAGCTAAATCCTGAAACGATGGAATACGAACCACGTAAAAAATTGAAAGCAGCTTCTATTGAGCTAAGTAAACAAGAAAAAGGATTAGCGAATAAATTGAAAGCGCTTGTATATGCAAAGGACCGTGCTGGTGAATTGTTATGGAACATTATTACACCAACTCTTCTATATGCAGCGAAGCTTACAAAAGAAATTGCTGATGATATTGTCGCAATTGATAATGCAATGAAGTGGGGCTTCGGTTGGGAGCAAGGTCCATTTGAAATTTGGGATGCAATTGGCGTTGAGAAGTCCGTTCAGAAGATGGAAGAGAACGGTGGGGTTGTTCCAGCTTGGATAAAAGAAATGATTGAGAAAGGTGTTACATCGTTCTATAAACATGATAATGGCGAGAGCTATTACTATGATAACGGTGAATACAAACAAATCGTTCGTAATAAAAAGGCAATTTCTCTAAAACAATTGAAAGAGAAAAATGGCGTATTAAAGAAAAATAGCGGTGCGAGCCTGATTGATTTAGGCGACGGTATTCTTTGCTTAGAGTTCCATTCTAAGAGCAACGCAATTGGCATGGATATTACGCAAATGATTAACTACGCTGTTGATGAAGTAGAGAAGAATTATAAAGGACTTGTTATTGGGAACCAATCGAAGAACTTCTGCGTAGGTGCAAACCTTGCAATGATTTTAATGGAAGCGCAAGATGACAACTACTTTGAAATTGAGTGGGTCGTGAAAAACTTCCAAGATGCAATGATGAAAATTAAGTACTGCTCAAAACCAGTTGTGGCAGCGCCTTACGGTATGACACTTGGCGGCGGTACAGAAGTTTGCTTACCGGCAGCTAGTATTCAGGCTTCTAGTGAAACGTATATGGGATTAGTAGAAGTTGGTGTTGGTTTAATCCCTGGCGGAGGCGGTAATAAAGAGCTATATATCAAACATCTGAACAAAATGGCAAATGGTGTTGAGTTTGATCTGCAAAAAGTCGCAAACAAAGTGTTTGAAACAGTAGCAATGGCGAAAGTTTCAACATCTGCACAAGAAGCAGTTTCTCATAACTTCTTAGGCGATAAAGATGGCATTAGCGTCAATGGGGATCACTTACTATATGATGCAAAACAAAAGGCACTTACTTTATATGAAGCAGGCTATAAAGCACCGATTCGTAAAAAGATTCCGGTTGTTGGGGAAACAGGATATGCAACGCTGGCGCTTGGAGCAGAAGCAATGCATTTATCTGGCTACATTTCCGAGTATGACTTGCATATTGCGAAAAAACTCGCATATGTCATTGCTGGCGGAAAAGTCCCATACGGAACAGAAGTGGATGAGCAATATTTATTAGATGTAGAACGTGAGGCGTTTATTAGTTTAGTGAGCGAAATGAAATCACAAGCAAGAATGCAGCACATGCTTGTAAAAGGAAAACCATTACGTAACTAAGGAGGAAGATTGTTCATGAGAGAAGCTGTTATTGTTGCAGGGGCAAGAACGCCTATCGGGAAAGCGAAGAGAGGATCATTAAAAACAGTACGTCCTGATGACTTAGGAGCATTAGTTGTAAAAGAAACGTTAAAACGTGCGAATAACTATGACGGTCCAATTGACGATTTGATTTTCGGCTGTGCGATGCCAGAAGCAGAGCAAGGCTTAAATATGGCACGTAATATTGGCGGGCTAGCAGGACTTTCTTATGACGTTCCGGCTATTACCATTAACCGTTACTGTTCTTCAGGATTACAAAGTATTGCTTACGGTGCAGAGCGTATTATGCTTGGTCATTCAGAGGCTGTATTATCCGGCGGCGCTGAATCAATGAGTTTAGTACCAATGATGGGGCATGTTGTTCGTCCGAATAGCCGCCTTGTTGAAGCGGCTCCAGAATATTATATGGGCATGGGACATACAGCAGAACAAGTCGCTGTAAAATATGGCATTTCCCGCGACGAGCAAGATGCCTTTGCGGTAAGAAGTCATCAGCGTGCAGCAAAAGCATTAGCAGAAGGAAAGTTTGTTGATGAAACAGTGTCTGTTGATGTAATGCTTCGCACTATTGGAGCAAATAACAAGCTGCAAGAAGAGACAATGGTGTTCTCACAAGATGAAGGAGTAAGAGCAGATACGACGCTAGATATACTTGGGAAACTTCGCCCAGCATTTAACGTACGCGGCACTGTAACTGCTGGTAACTCATCACAAATGAGTGACGGTGCAGCAGCAGTATTACTAATGGATCGTGAAAAAGCAGTAAGCGACGGGCTAAAGCCGCTTGCGAAATTCCGCTCCTTTGCAGTAGCTGGTGTACCGCCAGAAGTAATGGGAATTGGTCCAATTGCAGCGATTCCGAAAGCATTAAAATTAGCAGGTTTAGAGTTATCTGATATCGGTTTATTTGAACTAAATGAAGCATTCGCATCGCAATCAATCCAAGTTATGCGCGAACTTGGACTAGATGAAGAAAAAGTAAACGTAAACGGCGGAGCAATCGCCCTTGGACATCCGCTTGGCTGTACAGGAGCAAAATTAACATTGTCTCTTATTCATGAAATGAAACGCCGCAATGAACAATTCGGTATCGTAACAATGTGTATCGGCGGCGGAATGGGTGCTGCTGGAGTGTTTGAACTACTATAAAAGCGGAGCCGACTGTATAGCCACTAGAACTGGATAATATAAAAACGGAGTAACTACTCAGTCACTCTATGAAAAACCGATAGAAAAGCATTTTTTTAAGTGGTCGAGAGGGACTGGTTATGTATAGTAGCGGTCAGGGCCTTTTCCTGCCACGCGCAAAGTTTTAAAACAAAGGGCGAGAGCGAGTGTATATCACCTTTTGTTTAACATAACCGCAACATAAATAAAAATAGACCTAGATAGATAAACAGTGTAAGAAACAAGAGGGTATGCAAATAAAGTAATGGCTAGCTTCTCTTATAACAAGAGAAGCAGCCTATGAAAATATGAAGGAGGAATTTTTTATGGAAAAAACAGTAGGAAATGCATTAAAAGGCGGCAGCTTTTTAATTGATGATATTACAATCGAGCAAGTTTTTACGCCGGAAGATTATAGCGATGAGCATAAATTAATTGCGAAAACAACAGAAGATTTTATCGTAAATGAAGTATTGCCAGAGCTTGAATATTTAGAGCAACATGAGTTTGATCGCTCTGTTCGCTTATTAAAAGAAGCTGGCGAGCTTGGCTTATTAGGTGCTGATGTGCCAGAAGAATACGGCGGTATTGGTCTTGATAAAGTTAGTTCTGCATTAATCGCAGAGAAATTCTCTCGTGCAGGCGGCTTTGCAATTACGCACGGTGCACACGTTGGGATTGGATCGTTACCAATCGTATTATTCGGTAACGAAGAGCAAAAGCAAAAATATTTACCAGCGTTAGCAACAGGCGAAAAGTTAGCTGCATACGCATTAACAGAGCCAGGTTCTGGATCTGATGCATTAGGTGCAAGAACAACGGCTCGCTTAAATGCAGAAGGTACACACTACGTATTAAACGGTGAAAAACAATGGATTACAAACTCTGCTTTCGCTGATGTATTCGTTGTATATGCAAAAGTAGATGGCGAACATTTCACAGCGTTTATCGTAGAAAAAGAATACCCAGGCGTATCGACAGGCCCAGAAGAAAAGAAAATGGGTATTAAATGTTCTTCTACTCGTACATTAATTTTAGAAGATGCATTAGTACCGAAAGAAAATGTCCTTGGTGAAATTGGTAAAGGTCATGTCATTGCCTTTAACATTTTAAATATCGGCCGCTATAAATTAGGTGTTGGTACAGTTGGTTCTTCAAAGCGTGCGTTAGAAATTTCAGCGCAATATGCAAATCAACGTCAACAATTTAAACAACCAATTGCTCGCTTCCCATTAATTCAAGAGAAACTTGCAAATATGGCAGCGAAAATTTATGCAGCGGAAAGCTCTGTATATCGTACAGTTGGTTTATTTGAAAGCCGCATGAGCACATTATCCGAAGAAGAAGTAAAAGACGGAAAAGCTGTTGCAGCTTCTATTGCTGAATATGCAATTGAGTGCTCTTTAAACAAAGTATTCGGTTCTGAAGTATTAGACTACGTAGTAGATGAAGGTGTCCAAATCCACGGTGGTTACGGATTTATGGCAGAGTACGAGATTGAAAGAATGTACCGCGACTCTCGTATTAACCGTATTTTCGAAGGTACGAACGAAATTAACCGCTTAATCGTACCAGGTACGTTCTTACGTAAAGCAATGAAAGGCGAATTACCACTTTTACAAGAAGCACAAAAATTACAAGAACAGTTAATGATGATGATGCCAGAAGAAGTAGGCGATGAGCCATTAGCACTTCAAAAACATTTAGTGAAAAACGCGAAGAAAATCGGTTTAATGGTTGCTGGTTTAGCGGTTCAAAAATACGGTAAAGGCTTAGACAAAGAACAAGAAGTTCTTGTGAACATTGCAGACATCGTAAATAACTTATACGCAATGGAATCAGCTGTTCTTCGTACAGAAAAAGCAATCAAAGTAACAGGCCTTGAGAAGAACAAACAAAAAGTTCTTTACACAGAAGTATTCTGCCAAGAAGCATTCAACCAAATCGAAGCAGATGCAAAAGAAACAATTATTGCTGTTGAAAATGGCGATATGCTGCGCATGATGTTATCTGCACTTCGTAAACTAACACGTCACACACCAATTAACGTTATTCCGAAGAAACGTGAAATTGCAGCGAAAGTGTTAGAGGATGAGCGTTATACAGTTTAATAAATGTGAAGGAGCTGCCTTGGAGGGCAGCTCTTTCTTTCGTGTCCAACGATATATCGGCAGAAGTAGTGGATTTATCGGCGATATTTGTGATATATCGCCGATTTTTCTAATATATCGGCGATTCGACACAAGATAAAGATCCTTCGACGATGTTTGACATGCGGAACGTCGGGCGATCGTACCAAACTGTATTGCAAGTAAGTATGGATGAGGAGTATTAGCTGATTATGTACCGCCATCTCAATTGTATTTGATCGGGTCAATTACTTTATTGTTAGCAGGAATGTACTTTATCCAAAGTTCATTTTTATGTGACGCGATGAAGAAGCGGCCTTTAGAGAAAGAGACAATATAGAAAGGTATTGATGTTATGTTAATTGAACAAGAACTATATGAAGCAGCTATTCAATTTGTTAAGAAACGCTACCCGACAGGCTGGGGAGGAGCGGCGGCAATGTGTACGGAAGATGGCGATATATTGATTAGTGTTGCTCCTGAAGTTATTAATGCTTCAACTGAATTATGCATGGAAACAGGAGCGATATGTGAGGCACATAAGTTAAATAAGAGGATCACGCATAGCATTTGTGTCACAAGAGATGACGAGCATGCCGAATTTAAGGTATTGACCCCATGCGGCACTTGCCAAGAACGTTTATTTTATTGGGGGTCAGATGTGAAAGCGGCAATTTATTCTCGAGAGGGAAAACTCATTTTCAAAACGTTACAAGAAATACAGCCGTATCATTGGTATGAGGCATACAAAGATTGTACGGAATGATTTTAATAGGTAGGTGAAAAAAGAAGTAGTCATGTAAAACGACTACTTCTTTTTTTGCACAAAAATGGAATTTCTAGTGACAAAAACTAATACCATTAGTATAATTAAACTAATGATATTAGTTTTTGTAAAAAGGGAGCTGGAAATATGAGAATGATGCATGAGAAAACGGTATATCAATTGTCATTTTTACCAAGAGTGTTTCCTGTGAATTGTTACTTTGTGGAGGAAGAAGACGGTTTAACTTTAATTGATGCGGCACTGCCATATAGCGCAAAAAGTATCTTACAAGCGGCTCAGAAAATAGGAAAACCGATTACTAATATTGTATTAACACATGCACGTGATGATCACATCGGTGCGCTAGACGCATTAAAGGAAGTGCTTCCTGATGTTCCTGTTTATATTTCTAAGCGAGATGCGCGTTTGTTAGAAGGAGATACGACATTACAAAGGGATGAACCGAATACACCGATAAAAGGCGGTGTACCTAAAAAAGTGAAAACAAGACCGGATGTTTTATTGGAAGATGGAGACCGAATTGGATCGCTTCTTGCGATAATGACGCCGGGACATACACCAGGTTCTATGTCGTTTCTTGATACGCGAAATAACGCTCTTATTGCCGGGGATGCATTTCAAACAAGAGGGGGCATGGCTGTTTCGGGACAAATGAAATTTTGGTTTCCGTTTCCTGCAATGGCAACGTGGAATAAAGAAATAGCATTACAGAGTGCAGAGAAGATGAGAGAATATGAGCCTTCCTTGCTTGCGGCAGGACATGGAAAAATGATAAAGGATCCAGGCGCTGCAATAGAACTTGCTATTAAGGAAGCAAAGCGAAATGTAGAAAGTATGAAAGAAGGTTAATTTATGTCGCCGAGAATCGGACTTACATTACAGAAAATTGTAGACACAGCAGCAGAAATAGCAGATACAAATGGGATACAAGAAGTAACATTAGCGTCATTATCGCAAAGGCTGGGAATACGTTCCCCCTCTTTATATAATCATGTGAAAGGGTTACAAGACGTACGAAAAAATCTTGGTATTTACGGAATAGAACAGCTGCATGGGGCGCTGAAAGAGGCGGTAGAGGATAAAAGCATGGATGGAGCAATTCATGCATTAGGAGAAGCGTACGTGTCGTTTGTCCGAAAACATCCTGGATTGTATGAAGCAACTTTCTTACGAGATGAAGAAGTGCGACAAGCTGGTAATGGGATTGTAGAGCTTTGCCTCCATATTTTACAGCAATACGGTTTAGAAGGAGAAAATGCACTTCATGCGACGCGTGGACTGAGAAGTATTTGTCATGGATTTGCGTCGATTGAACAGCAAGGTGGATTTGGCTTGCCGATGGATTTAGACGTGAGTTTACATCTATTGTTAGGAAATTTTATAAAAGGATTATATGTTTATCGATTATAGACGTATTTGGATTTACAGTTTGAAAGTTAAACCTTAGAGGAATTCTAAGGTTTTTTGCGTTGTGGGGATTTTTAGGTGTATACAATCTGAAAAGAAATACATACTAAATGTTGAATGAAGAAAGAAAGGAAGGCTGTTACGATGCAAAATTTAAATGAGCTTGAGGTGGAAAATTTACGTCATCTTATTGGTGGGCATGCAACAGTTATTAACAAATTACAAGAGTATGCACAGGCATGTACGGATCCGCAGCTGAAGCAGATGCTGCAAAAAGATGTGCAAGATGCACAGAATACGAAGCAACGATTAATGTCTTTTCTAGGATAGGGGTGTAAAGAACATGAATGAAAAAGATATGGTAAATGATTATTTAGCTGAATTAAATGCGAGTTTAACAGGCTATGCGAATTATATTGCTCAAACGAATAACGAGCAATTGTATCAAACGTTAATTCAAATTCGTAATCAAGACGAATTGCGTCAGCGTAATTTGTATGAATACGCGAAGCAAAAGAATTATTACCAACCAGCAGCTCCGGCAAATCCAACGATTGTTCAGCAATTGAAGAGTCAATTAAGTATGCAATAAGAACAGAATCAAAAAACGGGTAACGTGATTGAGACGTTACTCGTTTTTGTGTGAAAGTAAAGCATATGGAACTTTGTCGAAATTATGTACAAAGGGACATAAAATGTCTACATTATTTGTGAAATATTTCACAAGTTGTACATGGTTTCTATGCTGAAAACTTCTATAATAAAACGTGTAAGGTACATAAAAGAAAGAAGACTACATTAAGAAGCAGGGGAGATCGTCATGAATAGAAGTACAAGAAAAATTGCAATTATAGGTGCTGGATTAGTTGGATCTAGCTGTGCGTATTCTATTGTGAATCAAGGAATCTGTGAAGAGTTAGTGTTAATTGATATTAATCATGAACGAGCAGTTGGTGAAGCGATGGATTTATCACACTGCATGAATTTTACAAATACAAGAACAAAAATATATGCAGGAACTTATGAAGACTGTAAGGATATGGATATTATTATTGTTACAGCAGGACCTACTCCAAAACCGGGACAAAGTCGTCTTGATACTTTAAGAGCAGGTGCAAAAATTATGGAAAGTGTCGTATCAGGGGTTATGGAAAGCGGATTTCAAGGCATTTTCTTAATTGCCTCTAATCCAGTTGATATTATGACTTACCAAGTTTGGAAGTTATCCGGTCTTCCGAGAAATCGCGTGATTGGTACTGGAACATCCTTAGATTCTTCTCGCTTAAGAACAATTTTGTCTGAAATATTTGAGGTAGATCCGCGTAGCATTCACGGTTACTCATTAGGACAACATGGCGATTCACAAATGGTTGCTTGGTCTCACGTAACAGTTGGCGGAAAACCAATTCTCCAAATTTTAGAAGAGCAAAAAGAACGATTTGCGGATATTGATTTAGATTCGATTGTTGAACAAACTGCAAAAGCGGGTTTGGAAATTTCTAAACGAAAAGGAACAACTTATTACGGCACGGGGAACTCCTTAGCTTATATTGCACGTTCTATTTTTAATGATGATTATCGTGTTATGGCTGTATCAACAATTCTAGATGGTGAATATGGTGAATATGAAATTTGTACAGGTGTCCCAGCTATCATAACAAGAGATGGTATAAAAGAGATTGTTGAGCTGAACTTAACAGAAGCTGAAGAAAGCCAATTTGCACAATCAAATGATATTTTACGGGACTATATGAAAATAATTGGTTACTAGATTAGAAGAAGGTAAAACAGATGAAGGAATATATCATGCCTCGTATATTTAAAGGGTCTGCAGGAATTGCACAAGGTATTTTCGTATCTCTTGGAATTGGCCTACTGATTGAGAATATAGGAAGAATTGTTGATATTCCTACGTTAATTACAATCGGAGTTGTTGCGAAATCACTTATGGCGCCGGCAATTGGAGCAGGGATTGCTTTTATGATCGGAGCAAATGGACTTGTCATTTTCTCAGCGATGGTGATTACTTATATCGTAATTCCAGTAGCTGTTTCTTATATACTGTATATAATTTTGAAAAAAGCGGGTCGCATTAAACATGGGGACATGACTGTACCGCAATCTTAAAGACTAGTAAGAGTGTTTAAAAATATGCCAATGTGAAAATCTCCTCTTACATAGAGAAAAGCAGACTGAAGAAGCCACAGTCTGCTTTTGTTGTTATATATTATACGATTGTCCGGTTCGCAATGTAACTTTTTGCTCACGTAATTCAAATACATAGTATATAGCGGCATAGAGGAAGCTTCCTAGTACGACCCCTGCTACCGCATCTACAAAGGCGTGCTGTTTTGTAAATAAAGTAGATAAAATAATGAGTACGCCAACAAATGTTAGCAGGACGTATACCCATTTGTTTTGTTCCTTTCGCTTATAGGCTGTAATCATAATGACAAATGTTGTGAGTACGTGAATACTAGGAAAACAATTCACCGGTTGATCGATACTATAAATGTAGCGCACTAAATTAGCAAACACATCATTGCCGATCACTTCAGGGCGTGTTACTGTTGTTTGCCACATATAATAGATGCTAAAGGAAGTGAGTTTACCTAATAGTACACTACTTAATGTAACGTAATAGAGCTTTCGATCAGCAAAACAGTAATAAATAAGAGCGCCATATAAATAGGGAAACCAAAGTAAATATGGAACAATAAATTCTTTAGTAAATGGAATCCATTCGTCTGCTTTTGTTGTTACATTTACAGCGCCTACTGTTAAGTGATTTAGTACGTCATAAAGAAGGCTTACGAGTACGAGCAGGAGTATATAAGATAATGGAATAAAGGCCGAAAATTTGTTATTTTTCATAGTAATTCTCCTATTTGTTAATGTAATAATATGGAACCTGAAAATTATAATATATAAATTGCAAATGAACCATCGTTTTTTATAACATTTTTTACAAATAACCATACAGTTTTGTCACTGTATGAATACAAATTGAAAAAACGAGTGCAGATCATGGTTGTTCTGCGTAGCAGTGACTTATATATATCGTATTGTAAGTTGCCGATATAGGTGCGTGTAGGGGAATATACAATTAAACAAACGTTTGTTTAAGACGTATGTTCGAATTTGTGGTCTTAATCAAACGTTTGTTTAAGGCATATGTTCGACTTTATAGTATGAATCAAATTATTCAAATGAAAGAATAATAAATTGTGGAAATAATAAATCAATCTATATAAATAATAAGTTCAAGAATAAAAATTAACATAATAAAAAATGAGAGACGGCTAATGTAAAGTCGTCTCTCATTTCAAAAAATCTTAGTGTTTTGTTCTTAATTTTTTAAACTTACACAAATGATCTGTATATCAGAATTTTGTTCATTTGATATACAGATCATTTGTGCGATAGTTATTAAAAATAAGTGCAAAATATGTTTACATAAATGCTTTTAACAGCTGTTGTACCAATGGAATTATTCCACCTAGGAATGATAAGATTGCCATAGCAATTGCCATATCCAGTTCCTCCCTTTTCAGAATATTTAGTTATTACACTTTTATTGTATTTTAAAATAATGAAATTAGCAATCCCTTTTAATATGCAATATTGCATATTAAAAATGAGAAAGGAATATTCTATTTCTTTTATTTGAAAACTAGTAACACCCTTTTTAAAGAGTGAATTGTTTTGCTAAGTCTAAATATATTGTATTTAAGATGATTAGAATTTTAGTATTTTAATATAAAGGTTTAATTAATGTTTTAGGATAGGACTGGAAATTAAGAGTCATTATTGCGGATATTATGATAAAGTATTTTTCCGATTAGTAAACTGCTTTAATAATGTACGAAAAAACAAAGATTTTGCAGGAGAAAAGAAATTTTTAGCGAAATAAGTTAAAGTTTGAAATAAAAAGATATTTTTTATATGATAAGGATAGTGAAAAGTAGGTGAGTGTATGTCAGTAATATTTTATTCATATCCAAAATGTGGAACATGTCAAAAGGCAAAAAAATGGTTAGATGCAAATGATGTAGTATATGAAATGGTTCATATTGTCGAAAATCCACCTTCTAAGGAAGAACTTCGTAGTATATATGAACGTAGTGAATTACCATTAAAAAAATTTTTTAACACAAGTGGGATGCGTTACCGTGAGCTTGGGTTAAAGGACAAGCTAAAAGATGCAAGCGAAGAGGAAATGTTAGACATGCTCGCTTCTGATGGCATGTTAATCAAACGACCAATTGTAACAGGCGGTAATGATGTAACGGTTGGCTTTAATGAAGAGCAATTTGAAAGCGTGTGGAAAAAGTACCAATAAGGTGCTTTTACATAATTAATACATTCATTGGAGGTACAGACATGAGCATTCCAAAACAATTACGTTACTCTGAAGAGCACGAATGGGTACAAGTTGAAGGCAACCAAGTTATTATTGGTATTACAGATTTCGCACAACACGAATTAGGAGATATTGTATTCGTGGAACTTCCTGAAGTTGGTGCAACAATTGAAGCTGACGAGCCATTTGGAAGCGTAGAATCTGTTAAAACAGTTTCTGAATTATACGCACCTGTAGCAGGCAAAGTTGTAGCAGTAAACGAAGAATTAAATGACAAGCCAGAGCTTGTTAACGAATCTCCATACGAAGGTGCATGGATGATTAAAGTTGAGCTTGAAGATGCAGGTCAAGTGGATAACTTATTAACTGCAGAGCAATACGAGGAAATGATTAATCAAGACTAATTTGTAAAGGACAGCTATGAGCTGTCCTTTTTTAGTTGATTTGTATTATACGAAATGCCAATTGAAAAACCAACAAAAAAACCTGTCTTTTTAGGTGGGCGAGAGCATCTGGCTATGTGTAGAAGCGGTCAGGCCCTTTTCCTCCCACATGCAAGGATTAAACCAAAGGGAGAAAGTGAGTATAGGTTATCTTTGTTCTACATAGCAGCGACTTAGATATTGAAAAATTAAAATGGGTGTATATAGAACATAGAATTTTTTCTACTTAGAGATGATAGGAATGGAGATTGTCTTAGATATGTTTCTGAGCGAGCCCCTTCCGCTTTTCTTCACAAAAATAAACAGGAAACAACATTGAAATATTGAATATACTATATACTAAAGGGAAGGTTGTATCATAGTATATGGTGATCGGGTGATGCCAAGTGGTCTATGTGGACAAAGTAATTATTGTTGAAGGTAAGTCAGATAAGAGAAAGATCGAGGCAATTATTAGAGAACCGGTGGAAATTGTTTGTACAAATGGTACAATTGGTTTGTCGAAAATGGATGAACTCATTGACCAGCTGTACGATAAAGAAGTGTATGTTCTTGTGGACGCAGATGATGCAGGAGAGAAATTACGCAAACAGTTTCGTCGCGAATTTCCACGGGCTGAACATATTTACATTGATCGTTCGTATCGAGAGGTTGCGACTGCACCATCGTCTCATTTAGCGAACGTTTTATGGGGAGCTGACATTGACGTCTATACAGAATTTTTACGGTAAGGAAGGGTACAATGATTGATTGGACAGGACATGAAGCAGTAGTTGCAGTTAGAGATCAAGATAAAACGGTGTTATACGTATATACGCCAATGTGCGGTACGTGTCAGTTAGCTAAAAAAATGTTAACGGTTGTTGAAGCAGCGTTGCCTCATTTAGAAATTGGGATGCTGAATGTAAATTATGCACCGCATTTTGCACGGGAGTATGAAATTGAAAGTGTTCCGTGTTTACTTATATTTGAGAAGAATCAACTTGTAAAGAAAATATATGCATTTCAATCTGTGGAATATTTATATATGGAATTACAATAGGCGGCAAAAATTTTGCCGCCTCGACATATTTCTTGGGAAATAGTAAGAAACAAATGATTTTTCATACAGCTTTTGTCGAGAGAATGATACAGGAGAGCGTGTTATAGAAATGGAATGGTAATATGTAAAACGTGATATGGGGAGTGTGATGAAGATGAAATTGTATTCACTGCTTCAATCATTTGTAACATATGCCAATACGCAATATCACTTAGAACCACTATTACCACAATTCGAAAAGGTTGTTTGTTTTACTTTCCAAGATGAATGTTATTCATTGAATATTTCAAGAGAGAAAATTGAACTTATAAATGGTGTGGTGGGAACAGAAGGGCTTGTTTGTTCTCAAGAAATAGATTTACGGTTGTTGATTACAGGTCAAGTTCGCTTGCAGTCGCTATTGCGCCGAAATGCGATTACATATAAAGGGACTTATCGAACGATGTTATTATTAGAATCTGTATTTCATATTTGTAAACCGCTACGAGTTGGCGCTTAACTTTCAGAAAGTTTATTTTTGGCTAAAATTTCTGTTGACATCTATTTCATGCGTTGATACAATTCAAAACATAAAATAACGAAAACTTTATAACGATAAAATCAGACGAATTTTATATCTGATTTTCTCTTATCAAGAGAGGTGGAGGGACTGTGCCCTGTGAAACCCGGCAACCGTCAACTTATGTTGAAATGGTGCCAATTCCTGCAAAGCGAATGCTTTGAGAGATGAGAGGAAAGGATAATAGTAATTTATGTATATAAACCTTTCTGCTCATTTTAAAGCAGAAAGGTTTTTTTGTTGTTTCGATGTAGAAGGACACTCGAACAACAAGATGTTTTTATGGCTATAGCGGAGAGCCGCTTACGCTTTTATAATCTAGCTTCAGTGGCTAGAACAATCGGTCGTTTCACTCCCTCCTACGAGGCAAAAAGCGCCTCTGTGTCAGGAGTTCCAACGCCTTTTTGTTCTAAACGAGCCGCTTACGCTTTTTGTGTAATCTAGCTCCAGCGGCTAGAATCTCCGGTCGTTTCGCTCTCTCGGTCGAAGTAAAAAAACACTTCTCGGTCGAGAGCTCCAACGCCCTGCGATTTTGAACGAGCCGCTTACGCTTTTTAATTAAAAAGGGGTGACATCGATGATCATTTTAGAAAATGTAAAGAAAATATATCGCTCCAAACACGGTGATGTTACTGCTGTGGATGATGCGAATTTACAAATAGAAAAAGGCGAGATTTTCGGGGTTATCGGCTATAGCGGCGCCGGAAAGAGTTCGTTAATTCGCTTGTTTAATCAATTGGAGAAACCAACGTCTGGAAAGATTACGATTGGAGAGCGTGTGATTTCAGCAATTACAGGTAAGGAACTTCGCGAAGCACGTCAAGAAATCGGGATGATTTTTCAGCACTTCAACTTACTTTGGTCACGAACTGTTCGTGAAAATATTGCTTTCCCGCTTGAAATTGCTGGGGTGACAAAAGAGAAACGAAGTCAGCGCGTAGATGAATTAATTCGTCTTGTTGGTTTAGAAGGACGAGGCGATGCGTATCCATCTCAGCTAAGTGGTGGACAAAAGCAGCGCGTCGGTATTGCGAGAGCGTTAGCGAATAATCCGAAAGTATTATTGTGCGATGAAGCAACGTCCGCATTAGATCCAGAAACGACAGATCAAATTTTAGATTTGCTTCTCGATATTAATAAACGTCTTGGGTTAACGATTGTACTCATTACACATGAAATGCATGTCATTCAAAAAATTTGTAATCGCGTTGCTGTTATGGAAAAAGGAAAGATTGTTGAAAGCGGCAGCGTGTTAGATGTATTTCGTAATCCGCAGCAAGACATTACAAAGCGTTTCGTTAAGCAAATAACAGATTCTGAAGATGCAGATGAAGCAATTGAGCATTTAGTAGAGAAATACCCGGAAGGAAAGGTCGTGAAACTGCAATTTATTGGTGAAGCAGTAGAAAGACCAGTTTTACAGGATTTAATGAAGCAAGATGGAGTGGAAGTGAGCATTCTGCAAGGGAATATTGCGCAAACGACAAACGGGGCGTATGGAAGCTTAATTGTCCATTTAAATGGTGACGAAGATGTGATTGCAAAAGCAATTGCAACGATTCAACAAGAGCAAGTCGAGCTGGAGGTGATTGCACATGGATAATCTGCTTCAAAATGTCGATTGGGATACAATGCTAGAAGCTACTAGAGAAACGTTATATATGACGACAGTTGCCACACTGGCAACATTTGTATTGGGTCTTATTCTTGGATTATTACTGTTTCTTACAGGAAAAGATAATTTATGGGAGAACAAACCGGTCAATGTTGTAATTGGTACGTTTGTAAATATTTTTCGTTCTATCCCGTTCATCATTTTAATTATTTTACTCATTCCATTTACGAAGTTTCTTCTAAATACCATTCTTGGAGCAAGTGCTGCACTGCCAGCATTAATTGTTGGAGCAGCGCCGTTTTATGCGAGAATGGTTGAAATTGCTCTTCGTGAAATTGATAAAGGTGTCATTGAAGCATCGAAAGCGATGGGGGCAAAGACAAGTACAATTATTTTAAAAGTACTGATACCAGAATCTTTGCCAGCACTCATTTCGGGTATTACGGTAACGGCGATTGCACTTGTGGGCTACACAGCGATGGCTGGAGTAGTTGGTGCAGGTGGCCTTGGTACACTTGCTTATTTAGAAGGATTCCAGCGCAACAATAGCGATGTAACGCTCATGGCAACAATTCTTGTGCTTGTGATCGTATTTATTATTCAAGTGCTTGGTGACTTCTTTACGAAGCGACTTGATAAAAGATAAAGAAGAGTTTTCGTCTCAGACGAAGACTTTCTATAAAGATACTATTTTGAATATTACGAAAAGGAAGGATGTCATAACATGAAAAAGGTATTATTTTCAGTACTTATTGCTGTATTTGTATTGGCATTAGCCGCTTGTAGTAGCGGCGAGAAAGATAAGAAAACAATTGTAGTGGGTGCTTCTAACGTACCGCATGCGGTTATTTTAGAAAAAGCGAAACCATTATTAGAGAAAAAGGGTATTACATTAAAAATAAAAAAATTCCAAGACTATGTACTACCAAACCAAACGTTAGCTAGTAAAGATCTTGATGCGAACTATTTCCAACACATTCCGTATTTAGAGAAGGAAATCCAAGAAAAAGGATATAAGTTTGTAAATGCTGGGAAATTTCATTTAGAGCCTATGGGAATTTACTCTAAGAAATATAAAAGTTTAAAAGACCTTCCAAACGGCGGAACAGTAATTATGAGTAATAACGTATCAGAGCGCGGACGTATGTTAGCACTTCTGCAAAAAGGCGGCGTTATTAAACTGAAAGACGGCGTAGATGTTGTAAAAGCGACAGAAAAAGATATTGTAGAAAATCCAAAAAACTTGAAATTTAAAACGGATGTTGAACCGGGTCTTACACCAAAGTTATATGAGAACAATGAAGGTGATGCAATTTTCATTAACTCAAACTACGCAATTGATGCAAAATTAAACCCAACAAAAGATGCGATTGTAATTGAAGGATCAGATTCTCCTTACGCAAATATTATCGCTGTTCGTAAAGGTGACGAAAATAGAAAAGAAATTAAAGAACTTGTAGAAGTATTACATTCAAAAGAAATTCAAGATTTTATTACGAAAGAATACAAAGGAGCTGTGCTTCCTGTAAGTGAATAAGGTGAAAAAAAGGGCTGGAAATTCTTAGCCCTTTTTTCTTTATACAATTAGGAAGAAAGGTGTATCATAATGTAATGTGCAGAAAATTCCTGTTCGTATTTGCAGAAAAATTGTTACATTTTTTCAGCGTTTGCGATATCATTTTATTTGATATAAAATTAGAATGAGAATAAAATGAGAATGTGAACGTTTTAGGAATTTTTAAAATGTATATAGAGAATTATTGGAGGTATTGAGATGGCTGGTTCTACATTAACGATTAAAGATTTACATGTATCAATTGATGGCAAAGAAATATTAAAAGGTGTAAACCTTGAAGTAAAAGGTGGAGAAATCCATGCAATCATGGGACCTAACGGAACAGGTAAATCAACTTTATCTTCTGCAATTATGGGTCACCCAAAATATGAAGTAACACAAGGTAGCATCATCATCGACGGTGAAGATGTATTAGAAATGGAAGTAGATGAGCGTGCGCAAGCTGGTCTATTCTTAGCAATGCAATATCCAAGTGAAATTAGCGGAGTAACAAATGCTGACTTCTTACGTTCTGCAATTAATGCACGCCGCGAAGAAGGCGATGAAATTTCTCTTATGAAATTTATCCGTACATTAGATAAAAACATGGAATTCCTAGAAATGGATCCAGCAATGGCACAACGTTATTTAAATGAAGGTTTCTCTGGCGGTGAGAAAAAACGTAACGAAATTCTTCAATTAATGATGATTCAGCCAAAAATCGCAATCTTAGACGAAATCGACTCTGGTCTTGATATCGATGCATTAAAAGTTGTATCTAAAGGTATTAACGAAATGCGCGGTGAAGATTTCGGTTGCTTAATGATTACGCACTACCAACGTTTATTAAATTACATTACTCCAGATCATGTACACGTTATGATGAATGGTCGTATTGTGAAATCTGGCGGCCCTGAGCTTGCACACCGTTTAGAAGCTGAAGGTTATGACTGGATTAAAAAAGAACTAGGTATTGAAGACGAAACAGAAGAGCAAGAAGCGTAAGAGAGGAGCAATAAACATGACAATTGGTACATTACCTTTCGATCAAGATTCTATCCGTCAATTTGCAAGCGAAGCGAATGAAGCTGCTTGGTTGACTGAGTTCCGCTTACAAGCTCTTGCAAAGGCAACTGAACTTCCAATGCCAACGCCAGATAAAACGAAAATTGATAAATGGGATTTTATCGGCAAAGGTAAAACTGTAAAGCAAGAGCCTGTAGGTTCTTTAGAAGAACTTCCAGAAGCAGTGAAAAATATAATTGATGAAAATAATAACGTACTTGTACAGCGCAGTGGTACAACTGCATTCGTTTCCTTAGCAGAAGAAGCAAAAACAAAAGGCGTTATTTTTACAGATATCGTAACAGCTGCAACTGAGCATGCTGAACTAGTGCAAAAGTATTTAATGAAAGATGGCGTGAAAGTTGACGAGCATCGCTTAACAGCACTTCATGCTGCACTAATCAACGGCGGTGCGTTTGTATACGTTCCGAAAAACGTTGTTCTTGAAACACCACTTCAAGCTGTATTTTTAGTAGACGGCGAAGAAGCAAACGTTTATAACCATGTATTATTTGTTGCAGATGCAAATAGTTCAGCAACATATGTAGAAAACTACGTGGCAAATGAAACTGTTACAGGTATTGCAAATATCGTGGCAGAAGTCATTGTAGAACAAGGCGCACAAGTGAAATTTGGTGCGGTTGACTTATTAGCGAAAGACGTGACATCTTACGTAAACCGCCGCGGCGTAGTTGGACGAGACGGACGTCTTGAGTGGGCATTAGGTCTTATGAACGATGGAAACACAATTTCTGAAAACGTAACGAACTTAATGGGCGACGGTTCATTTGCTGATACAAAAACAGTAACAATCGGCCGTGGCAACCAAACGCAAAACTTTACAACAAAAGTTGTTCACTTCGGTAAACACTCTGAAGGTTTCATCTTAAAACACGGTGTTCAAAAAGATAGTGCAACATCTATCTTTAACGGAATTGGTAAAATTGAGCACGGTGCATCTAAATCAAATGCACAACAATCTTCTCGCGTTCTTATGTTAAATGAAAAAGCACGCGGCGATGCAAACCCAATTCTTTTAATTGATGAAGACGATGTAATGGCAGGTCACGCAGCTTCTGTAGGACGCGTAGATCCTACACAACTATACTACTTAATGAGCCGTGGTATTCCGAAGAAAGAAGCAGAACGTCTAGTCATCCATGGATTCTTAGCACCTGTAGTAAATGAGCTTCCAATCGAAGGAGTAAAAGCACAGCTTGTTGAGGTAATCGAAAGGAAAGTTCGCTAATGGATATTCATGAAATACGCAAACAGTTTCCAATTCTTGATCAAAAGGTGAACGGCAAACAACTTGTTTATTTCGATAGTGCGGCAACTTCTCAAAAACCGATTCAAGTCATTGAAACGTTAGAACATTACTATAAAGAGTACAATTCGAATGTACATCGCGGTGTTCATACGCTCGGTACGAAAGCAACCGATGCGTATGAAGGCGCACGCGAGAAAGTTCGTAAGTTTATTAATGCGAAATCTATGGAAG
The DNA here is from genome assembly GCF_900116295.1 of Bacillus sp. 103mf. Lineage (GTDB taxonomy): Bacteria > Bacillota > Bacilli > Bacillales > Bacillaceae_G > Bacillus_A > Bacillus_A bruguierae. The sequence goes on along the minus strand of NZ_FPAF01000010.1, from coordinate 3,661 downwards.
AAATTATTTTTACGCGCGGTACAACAACGGCGTTAAATACAGTTGCGGCAAGTTATGGTATGGAAAATGTAAAAGAAGGCGATGAAATTGTCATCTCTTATATGGAGCACCATAGTAATATCATTCCTTGGCAACAAGTTGCTAAGAAAACAGGCGCAACGTTAAAATATCTTCCGCTTCAAGAAGACGGAACAATCTCATTAGAAGATGTTCGTCAAACGATTACGCCAAATACGAAAATCGTTTCCATCATGTACGTATCAAACGTACTTGGAACGATTAACCCTGTAAAAGAAATTGCAGAAATCGCACATCAAAACGGTGCAATTATGGTCGTTGATGGTGCACAAAGTACACCGCATATGAAAGTGGATGTACAAGATTTAAACTGTGATTTTTACACTTTATCCGCTCATAAAATGTGCGGACCTACAGGTATCGGCGTATTATATGGTAAGAAGGAATTGCTTAACAATATGGAGCCAATTGAATTTGGTGGTGAAATGATTGATTTTGTAGATTTACAAGAATCTACGTGGAAAGAGCTTCCGTGGAAATTCGAAGCAGGTACACCGATTATTGCGAATGCAATCGGACTTGGAGCTGCGATTGATTTCCTAGAAGAAATCGGTCTTGATCATATTGAAAAGCATGAGCATGAATTAGCGCAGTATGCTTTAGAAAGACTATCAGAAGTAGACGGTGTTACAATTTATGGTCCAAAAAAACGTGCAGGTCTTGTTACATTTAATGTTGATGAAGTACATCCGCACGATGTGGCAACAGTATTAGATGTAGAAGGGATTGCGGTTCGTGCAGGGCATCACTGTGCACAGCCGCTAATGAAGTGGCTAAAAGCTTCTTCTACAGCACGTGCAAGTTTCTATTTATATAACACAAAAGAAGAAATTGATACATTTGTCGAAGCGCTGACGAAAACAAAGGAGTATTTCACAAATGTCATTTAATAATTTAGATACGTTATATCGCCAAGTTATTATGGATCATTACAAAAATCCACGTAACCATGGCGTATTAGAAGACAGTGTTACGGTGAATTTGAACAACCCAACTTGCGGCGACCGCATTCAACTTACGATGAAAGTGGAAGACGGGATTGTTCAAGAAGCGAAGTTTGAAGGAGAAGGCTGTTCCATCTCTATGTCTTCCGCTTCTATGATGACGCAAGCGGTAAAAGGAAAGAAAATTGAAGAAGCACTTAAGCTTTCGAAAATTTTCTCTGATATGATGCTAGGAAAAGAGTATGATGACAGCATTGATTTAGGGGATATCGAAGCATTACAAGGTGTATGCAAATTTCCAGCGCGTATTAAGTGTGCAACATTAGCTTGGAAAGCGCTAGAAAAAGGCTTGAACGAAGAGAAGTAATGCAGATCACTTCCTAAAAACAAGGTTATCCAAGGAGGGACATACGAACATGGCGAAACAGCTGCCAGATATCGGCGATTATAAATATGGTTTCAAAGATAAAGACGTTTCAATTTTCCGTGCTGAGCGCGGTTTAACAAAAGAAATCGTAGAAGAGATTTCACGTATGAAAGAAGAACCACAGTGGATGTTAGACTTCCGTTTAAAATCACTGAATCACTTCTATGAAATGCCAATGCCACAATGGGGCGGCGACTTAAATGACTTAGATTTCGATGAAATTACGTACTACGTAAAACCATCTGAGAAATCCGAAAAGTCTTGGGATGAAGTACCTGATGAAATTAAAGCAACGTTTGATAAATTGGGTATTCCAGAAGCAGAGCAAAAATATTTAGCGGGTGTATCTGCACAGTACGAATCTGAAGTTGTATACCACAACATGAAAGAAGACCTAGAAGCTCTAGGAATCGTATTTAAAGATACAGATAGCGCATTAAGAGAGAACGAAGATATTTTCCGTGAGCATTTCGGAAAAGTAATTCCACCAACAGACAACAAATTTTCAGCGTTAAACTCTGCAGTTTGGTCTGGTGGATCATTCATCTACGTTCCAAAAGGTGTAAAAGTTGATACACCACTTCAAGCGTATTTCCGTATTAACTCTGAAAATATGGGACAATTCGAACGTACGCTTATTATCGTAGACGAAGGCGCGCACGTACACTATGTAGAAGGTTGTACAGCACCTGTTTACACAACAAACTCACTTCACAGTGCGGTAGTAGAAATCATCATTAAGAAAGATGCATATTGCCGTTATACAACAATCCAAAACTGGGCAAACAACGTATATAACCTAGTTACAAAACGTGCAGTTTGTGAAGCAAACGCAACGATGGAATGGATTGACGGTAACATCGGATCAAAATTAACGATGAAATACCCAGCTGTTATCTTAAAAGGCGAAGGCGCTCGCGGTTTAACATTATCAATCGCGATTGCTGGTAAAGGCCAACACCAAGATGCTGGTGCAAAAATGATTCACTTAGCACCAAATACATCTTCAACAATCGTTTCTAAATCGATTGCAAAACATGGTGGTAAAGTAACTTACCGTGGTATCGTACACTTCGGACCAAAAGCGACAAACTCTCGCTCTAACATCGAGTGTGACACATTAATCATGGATAACCAATCTACATCTGATACAATTCCTTACAACGAGATCAAAAACGATCACGTTTCACTTGAGCACGAAGCGAAAGTATCAAAAGTATCAGAAGAACAATTATTCTACCTAATGAGCCGCGGTATTTCTGAGCAAGAAGCAACAGAAATGATCGTAATGGGCTTCATCGAGCCATTCACTCGCGAACTTCCAATGGAATACGCAGTAGAAATGAACCGTTTAATCAAATTCGAGATGGAAGGTAGTATTGGATAACCCTTATATATCAAGGGTTTCCGACTCCTAAAGCATCGTCTTCAATCATTTTGATAACATGTAGATACGTGTCTGCAGTGACTTTCAAGCTTGCGTGCTTAAGTCACTTGGGCACGTATTTTATTTTTGTCGAATTTGGCAAGACCTCCCCACTTCAAGATTCGGAGAAGATAAGTGACGGTAGTTTTCATGAGCTTGAAGATGTTAAGAAGTAAAGAAGACTGGGTGCATGGAGTCACTGAAAAACTGTCTACTTTGAGTAAGTAACAGAATTTTTATCAATATACAGAAATCAAAAAGAAAATAATTATTTTCTTTCTCTCTTGTAAGGGATTTTTCAGTGTTCTCGGGTATTCTTTGGTTTTCTCAATTCGTTTTTTGTTATATTAAAATAATTAGACAGGGGTCAAAAGTGTATGGTATAATTTTCTAAAAAGGAGGGATTATTTTGAAAGTTCTAAATAATGTTAAAGGAATAAAATTACTAGCATGTTTATCAATTGGCTTATGCACTTTTAATTATTCTTCTATTTCTTTCGCTGAAACACAAACAAGTAATTCAGCTGATGCAACAAAAAAAGCTATTGACATTGATACTGGTATAGCAAATCTAAAGTATAATAATCAAGAAGTTTTAGCAGTAAATGGTGATAAAGTAGAGAGTTTTGTTCCGAAAGAAAGTACAAATTCAAATGGTAAATTTGTAGTAGTTGAACGTGAGAAAAAATCACTTACAACTTCACCAGTCGATATTTCAATTATTGATTCTGTGGCTAATCGTACTTATCCAGGAGCAGTACAACTTGCAAATAAAGCTTTTGCAGA
>NZ_FPAF01000016.1 GCF_900116295.1 Bacillus sp. 103mf | reverse complement strand
ATAAAGAAAAGCGGAGCCGACTGTTTAGGCCCATTGGCTAAGGTTCTTTCACACAGAAGGTGCTTTTTACCTTCTTGTGTGGAAGGTTCTTAGACATGAGGGCCTAGGAGGCAGAGCTAGACAAAGATGTCGAAAAATGAAAATTGATATATTGAGAAGGAATACATATGGTTGAAAAAATAGGATTTATAGAGAAGAAATAAAACTGCTCCCCACCTCTTAAAGATGGGGAGCAGTTTTAAAATAGGTGGCATGTATCCAGCTTAGACATACACGATCCACATCTTTTAGATTCGTAATATATCCAAGCTCGATATATTTCTCGCATCAAAGTTTCACTTTATTGTTCGATTGAATAGTTTGGTACTTTTTTAATTTGTGCCACACCTGATTCGATTGCTGCTTTTGCTACCGCAGCTGCTACACTTGGTACAACTCTTTTATCCAATGGATTTGGGATAACATAATTTGCATTTCGTTCTTCATCTGTAATGATGTTAGCGATTCCATACGCGGCAGCTAATTTCATTTCCTCAGTAACATCTGTAGCACGCACATCTAATGCACCGCGGAATATACCCGGGAATGCTAATACATTGTTCACTTGGTTTGGAAAATCAGAACGTCCTGTTCCAACAACAGCTGCTCCCGCCTCCAGTGCCTCTTCTGGGAATATTTCTGGTACTGGATTCGCCATTGCAAACACAATCGGATTTTCATTCATTGTCTTCACATGTTCTTTTGTTAATACGTTAGGAGCAGATACGCCGATAAAAATGTCTGCGCCCTGAATCGCTTCTTTTAATGTTCCGCGTACATGTTCGCGATTTGTTTCTTTCGCAATCTCGATTTGTGCAGGGTTCATCCATGATTCTCCTTCACAAACGACACCTTCTAAACTTACTAACGTCATATGCTGTGCGCCTGCTTTTAATAACAATTTACCAATTGCAATCCCTGCAGAACCAGCACCATTAATGACAATCTTCACTTCATCCATCGTTTTATTTACAACTTTTAACGCGTTAATAACTGCTGCTAAAACAACAATCGCTGTTCCATGCTGATCATCATGGAATACTGGAATGTTTGTTTCTTCTTTTAAACGCTTTTCAATTTCAAAACAGCGCGGCGCTGCAATATCTTCTAAATTAATACCCGCAAATGTAGGTTCTAAATTTTTAACGATGGTTACGATTTCATCTACATCAGTCGTTCCAAGACAAAGCGGAAATGCATCGACATTCGCAAACGTTTTAAATAAAATACTTTTTCCTTCCATAACAGGCATAGCTGCTTTCGGTCCAATATCACCTAAGCCAAGTACTGCCGTTCCATCTGAGACAACCGCAACCATATTACCGCGCGCTGTATAGTCATAGGCTGTTTCTTCATCTGCCGCAATCGCCTTACAAGATTCCGCTACGCCCGGTGTATATGTCAAACTTAAATCATCAGCTGAATTTACTTCTACTTTACTTGTAATTTCAATTTTTCCTACTAATTCTTTATGAAGTAATAACGAACGTTCTTTAATTTGACTCTCTAACATAGAAATAATCTCCTCCTAATTTTACAAGCTAGCTACGTCTTTACATAGCTAGCTTGCCTGATGTTACATTACGAAAACATTTTTAATAAAATTGATGCAGTTACAACCATTGCTGCTCCGCCTAAACGCGTTGAAATTTGGGCAAACGGCATTAATTCCATACGGTTTGAAGCTGATAAAATCGCAACGTCTCCCGTTCCGCCTAGTCCGCTATGGCATCCTGTTACAATCGCAGATTCAACTGGGTACATTTTCATAACTTTCCCCACAAGGAAACCAGTCGCGATCATTGTTACTACTACTGATGCACACACCGCAACATATCCAACTGAAAGAACAGCTGCTACATCTTTTAACGGAATGTATAATAGTCCTAAACCAACCATTAATGGCCACGTTAAGCTTGTTGAAATAAATTTATATAAGTGATAGGCACCTTGCTCCATTTTTGCTGGCATTAATTTAAAGTATTTTACAAGTGCTGCTGAAAAGATCATAATGATTGCCCCTGGAATACCGATAAATTTAGAAGCAAGTCCACCGAAAATAAAGAACGTACATGCAATTAATAAACCTGCTCCCATTAATGAGAAGTCAATTGGTTTTTCTGTATTTTGTTCTTTTAATAAGTCATCTTGATTACCTGTTTTCACCAATACACCATTACCGCTAAGCTCTGGTTTTTTCTCACCTAATCGCTTCATGTATCCAGCGCCTACAATCGCAAACATATTTCCGATAACCGCTGCTGGAATAAGCTGAGATACAAATGTTGCTGATGATTGATGTAAAATTTCACTGTAAGCTAAAGAAAGTGGTAAAATACCTTCTCCGATACCACCGCTCACAATTGGTACAATGATAAAGAAGAACGTTCTCTTCATTTCAAATCCAAATAATGATCCAACTAATAATCCAACTGCAATAGAAGCTAGTGTTCCTACAACTAATGGAATAAACATACGAATAAAGCCTTGCACTAACACTTTACGGCTCATTCCTAAAACACTTCCGATTACTAAACAAGAAATATATAAATATAAAAAGTTCGATTTTTTCATCAACATATTCACAGCATTCATTGATGCTGGGTTCATCCAATTAAAGAACACGAGAAATGACGGAATAAATAATGAAAGAATTGCTGGTCCACCAACGTTCTTTAAAATTGGAATTTTCATTCCGATATCGCCTAAGAAAATACCCATAATCATAATAACTGCAAATCCGCCAATCATATCCGCTGGCAACTTATTATATACAGATGCTCCGTAAATAACCGCTGCTAGCACAAGATATAAAGGTAACGGTATAACACCAATTTTTATGTTCATAATTTTTGAAATGAATGTTTCCTGCTTTGTTTCTCCTTCACCTGCAGGTGACATCGTTTCCACTTGATTTTGAATCCCCATAGAGGCACCCCCTTATGTTGTTATTTACAATATTAAAACGCTTTCAATAGTAATAATAGATTTTGTAAGTTTTGTAAGTGGTTTTGTAATTAAAGAAAGAGGTCAGACCAATTTTCTGATCTGACTTTTCTAATCTTACAATTCCCTTGGCTTCTTTGATTTTGGATACTTTTTTCGTGTTATAATTTAAATATTAAGAATAATCAACCCCCAGCGAGGTGAAGTTACGAAATGAAATTGTATGAATGGAGTAAACATGTTCAAGAAATGTGTGAGGGCTCAATTCCTTATGATCCCATTGTTTTTTCTTTGATGGCCTCCCTATCAGGATTCATCACGTACATGAAAAAATAATGTAGAGGGGACACTACAAAAGGAATATACAGAATTACATGAGTATGAAACGTAAAGGCATGCTGGATAGCAATAATCTATCAGCATGCCCTTGTTTATATATAAATTCATTTTAACTTTCCAACATATAAACTGCCGCTATACAAAAAAGTGCTCCCCACTTGCTTTCTCCCTTTGGTTTAACCCTTGTATGTGGCAGAAAAAGGCCCTGACCGCATCTATGCATGACCAGTTGCTCTCGTCCTCCTAAAAAGAAAGGGGTTTTTAATTCACACCTAACTTTTCTTTTGCTTTCACAGGTATTTGCTTAGTCGTTATTTCTTCGTATCTTTGAATTCCATGTGTTTTATCAGGATATTCACCATTTACATACACACGCAGAAATGCCTGTAATTTTAAGTTTTTAGTTGCAAAAAATTTAACTGTTTCTTCATTTCCCTTTTTATCATATGCTTTCATCGTATACCAATACACGGGCTGCTTTTCTCCATCATTATCTTGTACAGATTCTTCTTTTCCATTCTCTGTGATTTGAACGTAATATTCTTTTGCTACCCATTTTTTAATATCTATTGCATCATTTTTTTCAGCAACAGCTAGCACTACCATTGAAGATATGGAAAATAACAGCATGAATAAAGTAATACCTATTACATATTTCTTCAAGTGAATCACACCTCTTCTGTTCATTTACTATGTCTGTTTGTATGATAAAAGTTTTATATATGATTTGTTATCGATTTACATGACAGCAAGATTACATTTCTGTAATGTTTCCCTTTTCTCATTGCACATAATTTTTTTGTGATAAAATAAAGGTAAATTAAGGAAATGGAGAGGAGCCTTTTTAATGAATCAAGTTGAAGACAAATTTTTATCTACTGTACTTTCCCAATTTATACATATAAAAGAACGAGCAGAACAAGCAATTGAACAATTAACCGAACAAGAACTCCATTGGCAACCTAATGAAGAATCTAATAGTGTCGCAATCATTATGAAGCATTTAAGTGGAAATATGCATTCAAGATGGACTGGCTTTTTAACAACAGATGGAGAAAAAGAAGAAAGAGATCGCGACGATGAATTCGTTGACACGATCCAGTCAAGAGAAGAATTACTACATATTTGGGAAAAAGGATGGTTCCTCTTATTTTCAACGATTCAAGAACTTAAAACAGATGATCTACTAAAGATTGTGACCATTAGAAAAAATCCCTTAACGGTTTTAGAAGCCATTCAAATTGAAATTGCTCATTGCAGCAATCACTTAGGTCAAATTCTATATATCGGTAAGCAAATTAAAGGTTCGGAGTGGAAAATATTAAGCATTCCGAGAGGACAGTCTAAAAATTTTGTTAAATAACGTCAACAAGAAAGGAGAGATAAATGTGGATTATTTACTTCTAACAGCAGTAATCGCTTTAGGTATATTTTATATTTCCGATCAGTTAAACAACATTCATACAAGATTAAAACGAACAGAAGATAAATTAGATCAAATCGCTAAACACATGGAACTCCCTGAGCATACAATTAACGAAAAACTTCGCCAGCTAGTGAAAGATGGAGATAAAATCAAAGCAATTAAGAAGGCACGAGAGGTTTTAGGGTTGTCATTACTTGAAGCTAAAAATTATGTTGATTCTTTATAGCGCTATAAAAGCTAGCAAAATGCTAGCCTTGCATGTGACAGACTTTTATTCATGGCCAGATGCTCTCGCTCATCTAAAAAGAGAGGGGTTTTTATGTCGTTGTTCCAATTTGTATTTATATATAAACATGTATGTGATTATTTATTAAATCTAACCTAATTTCCTAGATTTAATAAATTGTCGAATTTTAAAGAAAATTGTCTATTTTTCGTTGATTTATTTTATTTTTAATGTTAAACTCTTAATAATAAAGAAAGAGTAGCGAAAAAACCCTTAATATTTTAAGTTTTCTGAAAATTAAGTTTTTAAAACCTTTTTCACTTTCATTGACATTCTTGTGCTGCTCCCGCTCTTTCTTTATCCTTTCAAGAAGTTGTCACAAAGCTAGTACTTTGTGGCGGCTTTTTTTATTTCCTTACATCCCTGCATTATTCTTTAATGTTTGTTGCTCAATAGAACTTTTTATTAACTTTAAACACATATTAAAATTTCAAGAGTATCAACAAAGGCAATATCTAAAGTATTTTCATTAAAACATGCGCTATCTATCGTATTCACCCTTTAGTTAAACTCAGGTTGCGACTGTCTTTCCAAGAATAAAAAAAACCTCCGCATTATTGCGCAGGTTCTGTACGATATTTTGCTTCAACGCGGTAAATACGATTTCCCTTGCTTGAGAATTTTTCTTCGTATTCCGTCATAATGTTTCCTTCAAAATCACTGTTGTGAAGATCTAAGCTAATATACGGCAGCAGCATGCCGTATTCCGCCATACTTGTAAGAGAGTATTCAAACAGGGCTTGGTTATCTGTTTTGAAGTGAATTTCTCCGCCTTTTACAAGTACTGTTTCGTAGTTACGTAAAAATGTTTTATACGTTAAACGGCGTTTTTCATGACGATTCTTCGGCCATGGATCAGAGAAATTTAAATACACACGATCAATTTCATTCTCCCCAAAGAATACTGTTAAATCTTCTGCATCTTTATTAATTAATTTTAAATTCGGCAGCGCGTATTCAATTAATTTATCAAGTGCATCTACAACTACACTTGTAAATTTCTCAATTCCAATATAGTTTACATTTGGATTTGCTTTTGCCATTTCGTACATGAAGCGGCCGCGGCCTGTTCCAACTTCAATGTGAATCGGGTTGTCATTTCCAAATAATTCTTTCCATTTTCCGTTATGTTCTTCTGGATTTCCAATTACAAACTGTGAATATTCTTTCGTTCGGTCCATTGCATATGGTTTATGTCTTAAACGCATAGTTCTCTCCCTCTCTGCACTCCAAGATGTGTGTATCATATAAAAAACCAAGTACGTACGAGCACTCGGTCCGTTTCTTTCAAGTATAAAATTTACTATTTTGACGGAAACTACAAAGTGTATCAAATACAATTTCCATCAGCGGTTCGTTACGCTCGTTTCATTGTTACGATAACAAATGAAAAGGATGTGTCAAAATGCCACTTAATCATGAACATCAAATGGCAATCTTAAAAGACATCTTAGTCAATCATCAAAGTGATTGCTGTGGAACGGTTTCTGAATGTGAACAATTAGAACGTCTCATTCAATCGTTACTCGTAAATGACCATGTGAGTAATGAGGTTAAAACGATGTTAAACGATGTATATTACTATAGTCAATCGGGTAAATATTCTCCTGATTTAGATAACCATATTTCTGGTCATCAAGAACAACTGTCACAATGGATTACAGGAATGGATAGTTTTTCTTAACTTATTCTGAAGCGAGTAGTTGCATTAAATATTGAAGCCAATATTCTGCTTCTACTTGCTTATTTTTTGCTGTATACCATTGCACAAAAACCATACATTGCAGCGTAACATACCATTTCATACGGCTTAGCAAAGAATCAGTGAGTTCTAATCCGTAATGCTCAAGCCACTCATGCCATTCATCTCTTGGAACGTACCAATGGAGTAACATCCCAATATCAAGAGCTGGGTCTGCAATAATCGCTCCGTCCCAATCAATTAAAAACAATTCGTTATCATCTGTTACTAACCAATTGTTATGATTCACATCGCAATGACAAACAGCAAGATGATCAAATTCTACATTCTGAAGGGACTTTTGTAAATACTGAAGTCCTTTTTGAATGACTTCATTTTGCTTTACATCCTCTTGTAAAGTGAGAAGCGCTTCTTCTAGTATATCTTGCGCATGCAAAGGCTGTTTACCAAGCTTTTGAATCATATGCAATAACGCTTCAGAAGAATGAATTTTTTTCAACAATGCTGCCACTCGCTCAGAGTTCATATCTTCTGGTTCTAATTTTTGTCCTGGGAGCCACTTTTGTGCCGAAATCACATCACCATTTGTTAATCGCCTTGTCCAAAGTAACTTCGGAACAATTCCTTCTGCCGACAATACCGCAAGAAAGGGCGATGAATTGCGCTTTAAAAAGATTTTATGATATTCGTTATGCGCAATATAGGCATCTCCTGTCGCCCCTCCGGCTGGTATTACTTTCCATTCTTTTCCTAACAATTGTTCCAACCATTCCATGTTCATTACCCGTTAACAATTCCTTATCTTTTATAGTTATGAAAAGAAAAACCACAACATATCCAAACATATGCCCAGGGTTTCCATCCATTCTGCTTCAAGTAGTAAGTAAAAGTGAAAAAGAAACAGACAAGCCGCTTACCCTTTTACTTTATTTTACAAAAATAATGATAGACTGGCAACTTAACTAAATAGCCACCTTATTCAATTTTACATTTATTATATTCGCATCGTCAAGGGGCGATTCGTCACAATTTCGTCAATATATAGGTGCTAATCGGAGCAATGGTAATTGTCTCTCCCTCAAATGAAGAAATTACACTTTCATGCGCTTTTCCGTCATTTGCAAGTACGTGCCATGTACCACCTTTAGGCAATGAAACCGTTTGCTCCTCTATTCCGTTATGAAATAACACAACAATCTCTTTCCACGGTCCAAACTGCTGCACATCTTGTAAATAATATGCAATTACAGAAGGAGCTGTATTAAAAAAGGACATATGCCGTTTAATCAATTCAGAAGACGCAAAACGAAATGCTCCGTGTGATTTGCGAATACGAATGATTCCTTTTATATAAGAAATCGTTTCTTCTTCTCGTTCTTTTTGATCCCAGTCCATTTGATTAATACAGTCCGGAGCATTATAACTATTTTCATTTCCTTGCTTTGTACGATAAAATTCTTGACCAGCATGTAAAAACGGAATACCTTGTGCTAATAATGTCATCGTTGTTGCAAGGCGATGGCGGCGTTTTTGCATATGTTCCTCTTCTTTACTACTACCTATAATCTTATCCCACATTGTCATGTTATCGTGACATTCTACATAGTTAATGCTTTGCACAGGTTCTGTAAATAAACTCTTCTGTTTGAAATAAGGGATACTTCCTGTAAGCAAGTATTGAATATGCTCTTTATTTGTTGTCTCTCCGAGCGCATACCCGCATTTTTGCACGTCAAATGTACTTCCCTTAATTCCATCACGAAATTGATCATTAAACTGGGCGATACATGGTAGTTTCGCTGCATTTTGTAATGTTGCCTTCTGATCCGCAGCAAGCGGTGTTTGTAAATTCCATCCTTCACCTAGTAATATTACATGCTCTTTTACTTCATTTACTTTCTGCCGGATTTCGTTCATTGTCTCAACATCTAAAATTCCCATTAAGTCAAACCGGAAACCATCCACCTTATACTCTGTTAACCAATATAACACTGAATCGACAATAAACCTCTGCACCATCTTGCGCTCTGAGGCAATATCGTTTCCAACCCCCGTCCCATTTGACGGCATTCCATTTTCATCATGCCGAAAATAATATCCGGGTACAAGCTTTTCAAAAGAAGATGTTTCTCTTTCATACACATGGTTATAAACAACATCGATAATGACGCGCAAACCATTTCGATGAAGTGCTTGAATCATTTGTTTACATTCAACAATTCGATTGTACGGATCGAGAGGATTTGTTGCATAGCTACCATTTGGAACATTATAAAATAACGGATTATACCCCCAATTATACGTTGCAAATGGCTGCTCCTCATCGACTCCGGCATAATGATGAATCGGTAATAGTTCAAGATGTGTAACACCTAATTCCTTTATATAAGAAAGGCCTGTTACCGTCCCTCGTTCTCCTGTCGTTCCTTCTTCTGTTAAACCGAGATATTTCCCTTTATACATTGCGCCGCTATGAGGATGAACTGTCATATCACGAATATGCGCCTCATAAATAACAGCATCCGTCATAGAAGTCATAAGAGGTAGTGGTTCCTCATCTTGCACATATGTTTTCGCAAGGTTTACAACAATTCCGTACGTACCGTTTACAGACACTGATTTTGCATATGGATCAACCGCTTCTCGCCAAATTAAATTAATGCAGACGAGAAAGGTATACTTTGCACCGTCCCAGTCTCCCGTTAACTCGTAACTCCAAACACCTTTTTCCTGTCCTTCCATTTCATAATCCTTATACACTGTTTCACTTTCATAAATACGAACTTTTGCTTTTGTAGCTGTTGGTGCCCACACTTTAAATACAGTTTGAATGTAGGAATAAGAAGCACCTAAATCTCGTCCTTCGTACATATATAACTCATCAAATTTCTCTGTCCGAATGACAGCACCCATCTGTAAGTCGGTTTCTGCCCCCTGTTCATCACGTATGATATAACAGTTACTCAATGTAATTGGTTCGCTGACTTTACACTCATATTTCGTTACATGTGGAAGGGAGGTGACACAATTGATTGAAAGCTCCCATTCATTTGCACCTTGTTTTAAATGGAATACGCTACTCGTCCCGTATGCATGCGGAAGTAAAACTGTAATTTTATCCATCTCATCTAAATATGCTTCAAATGTACGCTGTATGCTTAACATATGTATCCACACCTTCCCAAGAGACATTCCATTTTCTATAGTATATTCAAAAATTCAGAAAACGTTTTCAAGCTTGTGTATTCTGCAAAGATATTTCATAAATCGCCTCGTACTTTGGCATCCGTTCTACATGTGTTTCATATAACGTTACTGTTTCCACTTCAAATATACGCCGCAGCAGGGCGGGAAGCTGATTTTTATCAAACGCCTCTTCTCCTTTCCACTTACGAGCTACGGTAATATGAGGATGATACGGACGCGTTTCTAATTGAAAACCATTTTGCTCACATATCGTATACACTTCTTTTTGTAAGTCAAACAAAGCCCGTTCTTCTTCCACTCCTATCCAAAAAACACGTGGCTGTTCTTTTACACCAAATGTATGACATCCTTGCAATGTAAGTGAAAAACGGGATATTTCTGCTAGCTGCTGCAAGTCTAATTTTAACTTTTCAAGTTGCCTTTCCTCAGCACTTCCTAAAAACGAAAGTGTAATATGGTAGTCTTCTTTATGTACCCAAGAACGAAATGGCGTCGTTTCTTCTATCATTTCTTTCCACTCTGCCAATATGTTCTTTATCTCATTTGGTAATTTCACTGCAATAAAATAATGTCTCGCCATCTTTTCTCTCTCCTTTTTCCAGGATACATCTATTATTCGTGTGAAGCTGATTCTCCATACATATGAAAGAAGCCGCTCTCCTTATCAAGAGCGGTTCATTCATTGGTTTCGATTTTTTAACATATCATATTGCAAGTAGCAAGAAGATGCTTTTCCCTCTTTCTATGCGTCACCAGTACCTCTCGTACATACTAAAAGAAAGAGATTTTATGTTCTTTTCAACACATCAGTCACTGGTACGGAAAACAAAAAGTGACCTGCACTCGTTTTCTCTCTTTGTTTTTGCATGGCACGTGGCAGCCATAAGCGCTGACCGCTTCTAAGCGTGGCCAGTCCCTCTAGCCCACCTAAAAAAGACAGCTTTTATGTTTTTGAATTTCCATCCTACTACTTCGCTAATTCATAAATTGCATGTGCATAAATCGCTGTTGCTTTAAGTAAATCTTCAATTTCAATATATTCATCTTTTTGATGCGCTAATTCTTCTTTCCCTGGGAATAGCGGACCAAACGCAACACCAGCCTTCAATGATCGTGCATATGTACCGCCGCCAATTGCTAATAACTCGGCTTTTTCTCCTGTTTGTTCTTCATATACACGCTGAAGCGTACGAATTAATACATGATCTTTATCAACGTGATGCGGGCGAGAGTCTGACACATTTGTGATAGCAAAGTCTTTTGCACTCACATAATTTGTTAATGTTTGCAGCGTTCCTTCTAAGTTTGTTGTGACTGGATAACGAATATTTAATCCGAGCTTACCGCCTTCTTCTTTTGTATAAGAAAGAAGACCAACGTTTACTGTTAATGGACCTGTAATCTCATCTGCATACGCAATGCCAGCTTTTTCTCCAAGCGTATCATTTGTAAATGTTTCCGCAGCTAAGCTAGCAAATGCGCCGCCTTTCTCATCTAAAGAGATTGTTGTTAAGAAGTTCACAAGTGTTAAGCCTGCATTTTCGCCTTGTTCCGGCGTAGAACCGTGTGCCGAAATCCCTTCTACTTGCAGCCTAACTGTATTTCCTTCCACAATTGCTTTCCCGTTTTTCTTTGCTTCTTGTATATATTGTTCATACTGACTTGCAAGTTCTACTGCTTTTTCGCTCGTTAGGGCAGCTTCTGCAAAATCAGGAACCATATTTAAACGGCGTCCAGATGAGAAGGATACTAATATATTTTCTCCTGCTGCATATTCTTTTTTATTTTGAACAACATATAAATCGCAAATTCCTTTTTCCGCATTAATAATTGGGAAATCTGCATCCGGAGCAAATCCCATCGTCGGCATCTCTTCGTGTTTAAAGTAATGGTCTACGCACTTCCAGTTACTTTCTTCATCCGTTCCTAAAATCATGCGAACACGTTTAGAAAGCGGCAATTCTAGTTCTTTTACAATTTTCATTGCGTAGTAAGCTGCCATTGTTGGACCTTTATCATCAATCGCACCGCGTGCAAAGATTTTACCGTCACGAATATCAGCGCTGTATGCAGGCGTTGTCCAGCCATCTCCTTCTGGCACTACGTCGACGTGACATAAAATACCAACAATTTCTTCTCCTTGTCCCATTTCTAAATGCCCTGCATATCCCTCTAAATTTTTAGAAAGAAATCCGTCAGTCTCTCCCTTATCTAACATGAAAGATAATGCTTTTGCTACACCTTCTCCAAACGGTGCCCCTTCTTTTTCCGTTTCTTCTTCCCATACACTTTTAATTTGTAAAAATTGCTGCACATCGTGAATCAGAGCATCTTTTCGTTTCTCTACTTCTTGCATCCAATTTATATTTGTCATACTTTCACCCTCTTCTCTATTCTCTTTTTCATCATAGCAAACGATCTCTTTTTATGCTAGCAAGCTTAAGTCTAATAACGAACAATTTTAATATTTCAGATAATTAAAATTAGTTTTTTCTTATTTTTTTAAATTTTTTTGCAGGAATTTGACGTTTTACGTAGAAATTTATAAGATAGTTGATAAAGAGAAACAAAATATCAACAACTTTCTTTCTACAAACTCTATCACATATTAAAATTTTGTAAAATTTGAGTAAGTTAGAGCATGTTTTTTTTCATTTGGAGTACAATGGAAATAAAGACCTTCTTTCCTGAATGGGTCAAAAAACTTGTAGAGGAGTGGTTTTTTGATAAAACCTACAACTACTCGTATGCTAACACGCATTAAATCGATCTATATTTACATTAATGAGAAAGGCACCGTAACGACGCAAGACCTTGTAGATGAGTTCGGGATCACACCGCGAACGATACAGCGCGATCTGAATGTGTTGCAATTTAATGAACTCGTGTATAGCCCTTGCCGTGGTAAGTGGACAACAACAGGAAAGAAAGTGAGAATGACCTCGTGATGAGTATAACTTGATTTATTATATACATACCCCCATTCTTTATAGAAAGAATGGGGGTCTTTTTGATTATGATATAAATTCATTTTAGTCTTGTAACCTGCACTCGTCTTCTCTCTTTGTTTTTAATACCGCATGTGGCAAAAAAAGGCCCTGACCGCTTCTATCCATCGCCAGTATCTCTTTTCCATCTTAAAAAAGAGGGTTTCATACCTTGTATTTACATATAAATTCATTTTGATTTCTCAACCTCTAATTCACCGCTAACTAAAACAAAAAGTAACCCGCACTCGTTTCATCTCTTTGTTTTAACACCACACGTGGCAGAAAAGGGCCCTGACCGCTTCTATGCATCGCCAGTACCTCTCGCCCACAAAAAAAGAAAGGCTTTTTATACTCTTGTATTTATATTTAATTATGATAAGACTTTAGCATTTCTACTTCTTCGTCTGTTAATTCACGGTACTGCCCAAGCTCTAGTTCCTCATCTAATACTAAAGGACCCATCTCTGTACGCTTTAAGTACACAACCTTTTTTCCAACCGCTTCAAACATGCGCTTTACTTGATGAAACTTCCCTTCTGTAATAACAAGTTCAATTTCAGACACGTCATCGCTTTGTAGAATTGTCAACTCACCTGGCTTTGTTTCATATCCATCATCTAAAATAACGCCTTTTTTAAACGCAACAACATCTTCTTCTGTCACTTTCCCAGCTACTCTCGCAAAGTATTTTTTCGGGACATGCTTTTTCGGAGAAAGAAGTTGATGCGTTAGCTTTCCATCATTCGTTAATAAAAGAAAACCTTCTGTATCAATATCGAGTCTTCCAACTGGGAACGGATCAAAAATTGCATCTTCCATTTCTAATAAGTCAATCACTGTTTCATGATTGTCATCTTCTGTTGCAGAAATGACACCTTGAGGTTTATGCATCATTAAGTATACAAATTCTTTATATTCCACTACTTCACCGTGAATCGTAACCTCTTGTTCCTCCACGTTCACATGATATTTCGCATCTTTCACTGATACGCCATCTATTTTTACAACGCCGTCTTTTAATAATTTTTTCACTTCTTTACGACTACCATAACCCATGTTTGCTAATAATTTATCTAATCTCATCGTTTCACCTGCTTTGTATAATTAGAAAAAGAGAGGCGCACAATTTACGCCCCTTTCGTTTTGATCTTCAATCTACCACCAAGTTTACGCTGAATCTTCTCTAAAAATTCACCGCCAAATACTCGCTCTATTACGCCAGTACGGAATGCTAAATAGCCGTATACAGCCGCTCCTCCCATTGCACAAATGAAGGTTGTAACAAGTGCCGCAGAGCGGCTTGTCTCATATGGAAGCATAAAGGAAAGAATCCATAATAATACTTTAACAACTACGACCATCGCCGCTGTTAATACTGCAATTTGAAACGTTCGTTTATACACAAGTGCAAATGAAAAGTGAGCATACTTTCGAATTTGTTTATTGGTATACCAAACGGATACAGCGAATCCTACACCTGTTGCTACAACCGCACCGATTGTTCCAAAATAGCGAATGAACAGCACATTACATAAGAATTTTAAAATAACCCCCATGCCAAGTGCAATAATCGCATGCTTCTGCTGATTAATGCCTTGCAAAATAGCTGCTGTTACTGTGAATAATGCAAATAATAATGCAACTGGAGCGTACCACATTAATACTTTTCCGCCAAGCGGATCAGCTTCATAAAATGCTGTATAAATTGGATACGCTAAAGTGGAAATTCCAATGACAGCTGGTAATGTTAAAAACATATTTACTTGAAACGTTTGTGTAATTTGCTGTTTCAAATAACCGAACTGCCCTTCTGTAAACGATTTTGTAATCGCTGGTACGAGCGTTAAACTGTACGCCGCTGCAAGCGATACTGGAATCATTATTAATTTATGTGTCCACATTGTAAATATACCAAGGGCACGTTCTGCAATATCCCCTTGTCCAATTGCTTGCATCATTGCATTAAACGTTAACGTGTCAATTTGTTGATAAAGCGGAATCGTTAACCCAATCACAACATAAGGAATCGCATAAGCAAACAGTTCTTTAAATAAGTCAAATGTTCGAACTGCTGATTCTGGTACTGTTTGATTAATGATGTATTG
Organism: Bacillus sp. 103mf; assembly: GCF_900116295.1. Classification (GTDB taxonomy): domain Bacteria; phylum Bacillota; class Bacilli; order Bacillales; family Bacillaceae_G; genus Bacillus_A; species Bacillus_A bruguierae. The sequence goes on along the minus strand of NZ_FPAF01000016.1, from coordinate 71,109 downwards.
ATTTAAATGATGCTTTCGCTTCATCCAATACCAAATAAGTACAGCCAATGCCCCGATAGCGGAAACAAACGCTGCAAATGTCGCCACACCAACTGCTGTTGCGACTGAACCTTTTATTACTTTTATAACGATAAAACTACCTACAAGTAAAAATACAATACGAATAATTTGTTCAATAATTTGTGAAACGGTTGTTGGCCCCATTGATTGGAACCCTTGAAAGTAGCCGCGAATTAAACTTGCCGCTGGTACAACAAGAAGCGCAAAACTAACGAGACGAATAATCACTGTTACATCTTCTAAGCTGTTATGTAAATTCTTCTTCCCTAGCATTGCCTCAGCAAATAACGGTGCCGTCATATACAAGACTAAAAAAGAAAGTATTCCGCTTATGATCATCATAACCATACCGGAGCGAAACATTCTCCGGCTCGTCTTATAATCTCCAAGCGCATTATATTTCGAAACAAACTTCGAAACTGCAAGCGGCACTCCTGCCGTTGCAATACTTAAAAAGATTGTATATGGAATATATCCATATGTGTATAACGTCCCGCCTTCTGTGCCAACTAACGCATGAAACGGAAAAACATAAATCATGCCGAGGAACTTTACTAGAAACGTTCCAAGCGTCACAATAAGCGTTCCGCGTAAAAATTTTGAATCGGACATAAAAAATCCTCCTCTATTATTCCAAACGCTGAACTTCAACCTTTGTATTGTACCATACTTTCTCTTCTTAACAGTATATCCCTTCATTTTTCTTTTCTATGAAAACGTGATATTCTTGAATGCAGCAAAACAAGAAAATGAGGTCGATTTATATGCATTATGATGTAATTGTCATTGGAGGCGGTCCTTCTGGATTAATGGCAGCAATCGGTGCTGCTGAAGAAGGTGCACGCGTCTTACTTCTTGATAAAGGTGATAAATTAGGAAGAAAGCTTGCTATTTCTGGCGGTGGACGCTGCAACGTAACAAACCGTCTTCCGCTCGATGAAATTGTAAAACATATTCCTGGAAATGGTCGTTTCTTATATAGCGCCTTTTCTATTTTTAATAATGAAGATATTATTCAGTTCTTCGAAAAGCTTGGCGTAAAATTAAAAGAAGAAGATCATGGCCGCATGTTTCCTGTATCAAACAAAGCTCAGTCGGTTGTGGATGCACTGCTAACGCGTTTAAAAGAACTGCGCGTTACAATTCGTACAAATCTCCCTGTTAAAACTGTAGAGTATGAAAATGGGCAAACGAAAGCGGTTGTCCTGCAAAATGGTGAGGTGCTTGAAACGAACCATGTCGTTATTGCAGTTGGCGGGAAATCAGTGCCGCATACAGGCTCTACTGGGGATGGTTATGCTTGGGCTGAAAAGGCAGGGCATACGATTACAGAACTATTCCCAACTGAAGTACCAATTCTTTCTAATGAACCATTTATTCGTGACCGTACATTACAAGGCTTAGCACTTCGTGATGTAGAACTAAGCGTATTAAATCCAAAAGGAAAAGCGGTTATCTCTCATAAAATGGATATGCTCTTTACCCACTTCGGTGTGTCTGGGCCAGCAGCACTTCGCTGCAGTCAGTTCGCCCTGAAAACGATGAAAAAGTTCAAAACAAACAAAGTAACAATGAGCATTGATGCATTGCCAGAGGAACATAGCGAGCAACTCTTTCAGCGCATGATGAAACAAATAAAAGAAGAGCCGAAAAAAGCAGTAAAAAATGTACTAAAAGGCTATGTACCTGAACGGTATTTCTTATTCCTATTAGAGAAAAATGAAATTGACGGCAGTCAGCAATGCGGACAAATTTCTCATGAAAAAATCCGTGCTCTCGCTGCAGACTTCAAAGGGTTTACTTTTAGCGTAAATGGAACGCAGCCACTTGAAAAGGCATTCGTAACAGGCGGCGGTGTGACGGTGAAAGAAATTAATCCGAAAGAAATGTCATCAAAACTCATGAACGGCTTATATTTTTGCGGAGAAGTTCTTGATATTCACGGCTATACAGGCGGGTATAATATTACCTCAGCACTCGTTACAGGCCGAATTGCTGGAATGACTGCTGGTCAAAATGCTACCATATAGTAGTAAAAAAGGAGTCTAATTACTAGCCTCCTTTTCATTTGTAATTGTAAAAAACAAAAGGGGAAAACAGATGAGAAAAAAAGTAATGATATCTTTAATGTTAATGACGTTTCTTTCTGCTGTTGAAGGAACGATTGTTAGCACAGCGGTACCTCGCATTACAAGCGAACTTTCAGGAGTAGGACTTGTAAGCTGGGTGTATGCAATTTATATGTTAGCAACCGCAGTAACAACACCGATTTACGGGAAGCTAGCAGACTTATTTGGACGTAAAAAAGTACTATTAATTGGAGCTGCCATCTTTTTAATCGGCTCTACATTATGCGGCGTTGCAACATCAATGGAACAATTAATTCTGTTCCGCGCCCTGCAAGGAGTAGGAGCAGGTGCTGTTATGCCAATTACAATGACAATTATCGGTGACTTATATAGCGAAGCAAAAGATAGAGCAAAAGCGCAAGGTTGGCTGAGCGCTGTTTGGGGTGTATCTGGTGTTGTCGGACCGTTAGTTGGCGGTTTTTTAGTCGATTCACTCTCTTGGCGTTATATCTTTTTCTTAAACATTCCATTTGGAATCTTTGCTTGTGCGATGATTGCGATTTCTTATAAAGAAGCCATTAAACCTGCAAAACATCATATCGATTATCCAGGTGCTGTTATCTTCTCACTTAGTACGATTGCCTTACTTTATGCACTACTAACAGGAAGTCAGCATCAAAACTGGGGCGATATCACAATTATTGGCCTGCTAGTATTTGCCGTTATCGCATTTATTCTTTTCTTACTTGTAGAAAAAAAATCACCAGAACCATTAATTCCGTTAGATCTATTCTCTAACCGAACTGTATCTATCGTGAACGTATTAACGTTAATCACTGGTGCGATGATTATTAGTATTACAATGTACCTTCCAATTTGGACACAAGGGGTATTAGGAAAAAATGCAACGGAAGCCGGTATGATTCTGATGCCAATTCCTGTATTTTGGACAGTTGGTGCGATGATGTCCGGTAACTTAGTTGGCCGTTTACAAACAAAACAAATTATTTTACTTGGCGGCAGCATTTTATCCGCTTCAACGCTCTTATTATTCATGCTATCTACTCATTCGCACCCATCTCTTATTTACATTGCAATGGGTATGTTCGGCCTTGGAATGGGACTTATAACACCAATCTTTATGGTCACAATTCAAGCTTCTGTCCCTGCAAATAAACGCGGAACAGCAGTCGGTTTAAATACATTTATTAATACATTTAGCCAAACGCTAGGGGCAGCAGCATTTGGAACGATTTTCAATACAGTAATCCACAGCGCAGGAGAAGGAAATGTAAACTTAGTAACTTCAGAACATGGAAGTACTGCTACAGGATCGCAAGAAGTATTAGCTTCTAGTGTTCATATTATCTTTAGCGGCACGTTTATATTAGCCGTTATCAGTTTAGTTATTGCATGGGTATGCTTACAATCTAAACAACAAGAAACAGTTGCACCGCATCAAAAAGGCACCGCACTGTAGAAAATGAAATAAACGTTCTGTTATAAATGTACCTCGGGGGTATGTCTGATTGTGTCGAAGAGTCTTTATGTTGTGTCGAAAGATCTTTATATCGCTTCAAATGGTCGATATATTTGAAAAAGCGCCGATATATGAGGGATTTCCGCCGATAAAGTGAAACTTCCCTAAGTGGTGGTTTTCTTCATCCCCCACTTAGGGAATTGAGCTTTTACGGGCAGTTACCTCCCACGTGTTTCCCGAGTCTTTACTGCCCGCAAATAGCGGAATAAATACAAAAACAGACGACTTCGCGTCGTCTGTTTTTGTATTTAAGACCGATATATAATCATCGCAGAGAAACAATAAATCTGACTCTCTTCATCATTGTTCGAAACCGATACTTGGTACTTAATATCTACAATTTTTTCTTCATCCACTTTCTTCAAAAAGACATTGATAGCCTCTTCTAAATCCTTTTCATGACTTTCATCAAATATTTTCACGCGAATCACATTAACACCATCCTAAGTCACAACCTTCTACTGCTGGACTGTTATCTCGGCGCGTATCAATGATGCGATAAAACTTACCATCTTCATATAAATAGCCATCTTCTAATACATACTGCTTCTCTTCAGTATAGACATAAAATTTACCAATCATAAATTTATTAGAGTATAATTCCAAATAATCTGTTTTGAACTTCGCCACTACCTTGTCTGTAATATCAATTTTAATTGTACGACTCATCTCCCAGCCCTCCTTTCGAAAAAGAACGGATTGGTTTATTGTATTAAGGATTTTTGATTTTATGAATGAAAATTAAGGGGATATGCTGTGGAAAAAAAGAGAGACGTGCCATATTAGCGAGCTTACTGCTTTAATCACTCTGTATTCATAAGTACAATTCTCCAACCATCCGGATCTTCTATAGTAATTCCTTTTTCTTTCCAATAAGGGTTTTCTGGTTCAACTTCAAAATATCCCATTGTATTTAATCTATTATTTATTTTTTCGATTTTAACTTTATCCGGCATATAAAATACAAGTAAATTATCTTTTGTCGGAGCAGGACATGGACTTCCGTTCATATGCCTTGTAAACTCTAAATGATATTCTACACCAGGTAATCCAAACATTACTCCATCATAGCCTTCATGATTGTGAAACTCGCCTATACGTTTTAACCTTAACCCTTCTTCGTAAAACTTAATTACTTCTTCAAATTTGTCTGTTGGTCTTGCGATTCTAAATTGAACCCAACTTTCCATACAATTCTCTCCCTATCATTTTAGAATACTTTCAACTCCTATTATAAAATAGCCATATACTTCTTAAAATCACTCATTAGGATGAGATAAAATAGCACAAAAGACTTAAAATATACACCTAGCAAAATCAGCGGAAAAAGTAATGTGGAATACATTCACATTGCCTTTTCTAATCTATAAGTACCCTGTCTTTTCAAAGTGATATCCACACTTAGCAATATACATCTAAAACTAGTAACCACAATTAAGGTTGGTATAGAGTAAAATTTCGCTACATATACAGAAAAACCTACAAAAAATTTAATTATATTGATTATTATTGTAATTTTTGGTATAAATTTCTTGTGATGTTTTTTAAAATTCAAAATTCAGAGGTGGTTTCTAGTGAAGAAAAAATACACTTTACCAGCAGTCGCAGCTACATCCTTATTACTGCAACCTATGAGTACGTTTGCTCAAACGAACGAAACAAAGACTGTTACTTCAGAAGAAAAAAAAGAAACTGTAAATCAGAAAGAACTTGAATCAAAACAAACGAATGCTCCTGAAACTGTGCAAAAACAAGAATCCAAGTCCGAACAAGAACAAAAACCAACTGAACAAGCAAAGCCTGTACAAAAACAAAGCCAAACAGCGGCTCCATCTTCACAAGAAAATAAACCAACACCTCAGCAAACGGAACCTACAAAAGAAGAAAAATTAAAAGAGGAAACAAACCAACAAGCACAAGCTCCAGTAAAACAAACAATCTCAGAAATGTTCCCTGACGCAACCATTGCCGATGCAGTTGCTAGTGAACTTGAAAAAACACCTGACGATAAAGTAACAGAAGAAGAATTAAAACAAGTAACAAAGCTTTATATTACAAACGAGGGAACATTCACTTCTTTACAAGGATTTCAGTTATTACCGAATTTAGAAGACCTTAATTTGTATGCAAATAATAATGTAAATACGGCATTAACTAAATCGTCTCTTTCTATTGATCTATCAAGCAATAAGAAACTGAAGCACTTAGCTATAAGCAACTTAGGAATCAACGCACTTTCTTTATCTGAAAATAAAGATCTACAATCATTGCATTTAGAAAACAATCAAATTGCTGTATTAGATGTATCTAACCAAACGAAACTAACCGATCTGTCAGCTATACATAATGGTATGAAAGAATTACGTTTACCAAAAGAATCGAAACTACAAATACTCGATGTAAATAACAACAACCTAAAAAATTTAAACTTAGAAAATCAAGTCGCATTGCACGATCTCCTTGCAGAACGCAATGCACTTTCTTCTATACAGTTCAATCCAAACGCAATACTTCGTAATGTACAATTAAATAACAATGCACTGACTGATTTGCCTAACTTAAACACGTCTAAACTTTTTTATTTAAATATCGAAGAAAATAAATTTGATTTAAAAAATGGACCATTTGCGAAAAAGCATCTCGAATTGTTACAGCAAGATTTTAAGCCTGATAATGGGCAAGAGGCTTTTGGTTATTATTTTGATTATCAATTCTCAACTCACAGTGATCGTCCAGATGCACCAGTTGTCCTTGCTGATATGAAAAACAAGAAGATTTTAGGCGTAACTCAACATATGGAATACTCTCTTGATGAAGGAAAAACATGGCATGATTTCATGATTAATGGACACCTTTCAGTCGAAGAAGGTAAAAAAGCCCTCATTCGATACAAAAAGACTGATAAATGGTTAGAGAGTGAATCAACAAAACTAGTATTCTCACAAACAGATAATACAAACAATGGAAATGGGAATAACAATAATAACGGAAATTCCAACAACGGCAATAACAACTCTAATGACAATGGAAATTCTAACAGTGGCAATAACAATTCTAATAACAGTAACACAAATGGAACAGGTCAAGTTAACAACTCAACAAAATCACAATCACTTCCAGAAACAGGTTCTGCTGTTGAAACAACTGGAATCGCTGGAGCTCTTGCACTCCTTGGAGCTTGGTTCTTGCGAAGAAAGGCACAGCGAGAAGGAGAATAATAGAAATAAAAAAAGAAATCAGATTGAATCCTTTTATGAGGATCAATTTGATTTCTTTTTACTTCACAAACATTATGACAAAGTAGGAATGAAATGTGTGAAACGCTCATTTATTTTCGGAAAAAAGCAGATTATCAGTATACATAACTACTTCTAAACTTTATAAATGCCTCTTTTCTTCAAAATAAGATACATACTTAAAAACAACATATACCCAAAACTCGCAACCATAATCAACACTGGTATAGGATAAAACTTAGCTGCATATACAAAAAAATCGATTTGCAAAATGTCGTCATAATTTGAAACTGGCCCTTTAAAATAATTCGTAAACTTAGCGGAATATTTCCATTCAAATGAATCCTCGATTAGATTACTTCCTTCGTACCAACTAATAAGAGCGGAAACGCTGAAGAAGATAATTGCTATCCCGAATTGAACGATGTACCTTGTTTTCATACACTATTCTCCTTTTTATTTTATAAACAAAACAAAGCGCCTCCAAGTTTATACTCGGTAGGCACTCTCCTGTACATGTATCGTTTTAAACGATCATATGTCATACATTGTTATCTCTCTGCTTTTTATAGAAGCGATTTGAATCCTCAATCATAATCCCTCCAACAATTATCATGATTGCCGCAAATATTTTGATACACACTCTATATCCATACTCTAAATCTTTAAAATAAAGTGTTGTGACCATGTAAATAACAGCACCAGCTACTGCAAGAATTAAACCTTTATATTTCTGAAAGAACATGTAAATCCACCTTTACTATGTATATACAATTGACATAAAAGCTAGCGTAAATCTTGCAATTGATATGTCAAAAAACAAGAACTCCAAAATAATACATAACATCCAATATATTCATAATAAAGGTTTGGAGAGTATGATTCAATATCCATATTAAAACTAGAGAATCCTAGCTATATGATTACTGTCCGAATTGCTCCATTTGTTTTAGTTTTAATCGCTGTTCTAAAACGTGAATCATAAAGAGGAAATGCTTCGCTTCTCTTACAACGTGATCCGCTAGTAAAGGATTAATTACATTCTAGATTGTGATTTAACGCTTGTAAGATGCGCATCAAACATATCAATTATTTCAAGGAATCTATCAGCTTCACGGAAAACATGGTCTGCTAATAGTGGGTGAATGATACTCTTTATTTTACATTGCTCGATTAAATCACGTGCCGTTTTCTTAAAGTCCCGAAGAGATGTGACTGACACACGATTTTGATCCAGAAATTGATCTAAAAGAGGAACTGTTTGAGATTGTGGTTTCATAGATTCTAAGTCAATTGCTTGATACATCAATTCATCAAAATCATTACTAAAATTCCGGGCCATATCTACAAGCTTTCTTTCCGATGGATCAAGAAGATGACCAATAAATTTAGCATGGTCTGCCATAATCCTTAAAAAGAAAACATTTTCTTTAATAATGGCATCAGGAAGAGCATTCAATTTACCCGCATTTAATTCAATTAAACGATTTCTAAAATAATCAGCTTCCCTACTTGTATGATCAACTAACAGTGGAAAATTATTTTGCCCTGGCAATTTACATGTGAGAATTAATCCTAGAATTTTTCGTTTAAATCCGAAAATATTAGTTGCAGCTTGTTGTACTTCTGAATTAAATCTTTTTATTTGCTCAGGATCTGTTTGATTTGTATAGGAATGTGCAATTTGTTCGATATGTTCAAACAATCGGTAAAATTGATTAGCCTCTTGGATTAGTTGAGTATCCTCACATCTAAACCCCAATCGAAGAAATAAAGAATGCTCTTTCATGATTCTAGACCAAAAGCGAATTTCATTTAATGATCGTTCAACAAACGCTCCAGATGTAACACCCGTATCAGGATGTAATCTATCCATTTTCAATCCCTCCAGTAAATACTATGCTAGTTCTATTCTTATGAATAGATATATGTAAAAATACCATCAATAAAAGTTCAGTCTGGCTATAAAAATAATCTTATTTTTTCTATTCATCACAACATAAATAATAATTCTAATTTATTTACCAAACAGACGACTCCAAAGTGATTTCTTCTGTCCTGAAGCTGCTATTAGGCGCTGGCGTTTTAATTATTAAGAACAAAAACAAGCTGCCATTTAACAGCAAGAGGGGGGCGTATTAACTTTATCCCTCTACTCGTGGGCAGTAAAACCCCACCTCAAGATTCAGAGAAAAGCAAAGAAGATAAGTGGGGGATAACTGCTGGCATGCGCCCGATTGGTTCAACTAATCATCAGTAAGGAATACCCCGCCACTGATGGAAGTTTCACTTTATCCCGCTCTAACAAGCAGTAAGCAAAGATGGGAATTGCGAGAAGAGGAACTGCTTGTAAGAACCCGATTGGTTCAACTAACCATTCGGAGAAAAGGCATCTCCGAATGGAAGTTTCACTTTATTTATCACCCGGGGCAGGCTGATCTACTCCCTTAACATGGTGTTTATGCCCATTATTTTCCGTCGTATAAAAGTCATAATAATGAACATGCATTCCGTTTCCAACTGGAATTGCTGGTCCTGAATACGCCTTGTAATAGTGTGTATGTCCATCTTCGAACAATACATATCCTTCTGTATAATGTATATGCCCTCCCTCTTGTGTCTTAATGGGCGGAGATGTTACATCTAGGCACTGATGTACATGTCCTCCCTCAACAGATGTATAATCCACTGACCCATGGTTATGATGTGGCACAAAACCAGAAACGAAATCATTTTTTCCTACCCTGTTCACTCTATCCATTCTCTTCATTCCCCTTATGCATAAAGATAAACTCTATAAACTAGTATGCTTATACTATTGAAATAATTCCCCCTCTTCATATATACAAGTTAAAAATCGACATAAAACCTCTTTCTTTTTTTGGAGGTCGAGAGCATCTGGCCATGCATAGAAACGGTCAGGGCCTTTTCCTGCCACATCCGAGGTTTAAAACAAAGGGAGAAAGCAAGTAGCGGTCATGTTGTATGTTGTATTTTGCATAGCAGAGACTTATATGCGGGAAAATTTAAATGGACATATAGTTAAATTAACACCGAGATTTGAAAGATTTTTAACAGGATCAGATAGCCAAAAGTAAGCAAATTGCATTTTTGTTTTCAAATTCCCTAAAATACGAAAAAAGAAGATATCCCCAAAATCATCACTTCGGAGACACCTTCTTTTCCTATCTATGCTGTAACATCGCCAGTAACTTCTCTTGACTATACATCCAAACAGTAATAACTAAACAAGCAAGCGCTACTTCTGATAACGCCATAAACCCAATTGCATAATGGCCTGTCAGTTGGAATAATAGCGTTAAAATTAATGGTGGGAAGAAGCCACCAAGTCCACCAAGTGCCGATACAAGACCATTTACAATACCAGCTTGCTTTGAGAAATACATTGGTACAAGTTTAAAGATTGTTCCATTTCCAGTACCAGCGCAAAAAGCAACTAATAAACAACCGAATGTGTATACATTCATCTTTGGCATGAATGATAAAATAATTCCTGCTAATGTTAAACCGGTAAAGACAAAGATTAAAATTTTAAATGGATTAAATTTGTCGCCGAGCCAGCCGCCAATTGGACGCATAATTGTTGCTAATGCAATAAAACCAGCTGTACGTAATCCCGCATCTACTTTCGCTAAGCCGAAGTGAGATACGAGGAAGTTCGGTAAATAAACTGTAAATGCGACGAACGAACCGAAAGTTAAGAAATAGAAAATACATAAGAACCAAAGCTTTTCATTTTTATAAACACCTTTAATTTGTTCCGTTAATGATGTATTTACCTTTTTCTCGTTACGATCTCCTAACAGGAAGTTTGCTAATGCAAATGCAGCGAGTAAGATTAAGTACATTTGTACCGTTGTTCTCCAGCCAAATGAAGTTGCAAGTACTGGTGCGAGAAAGGATGTAACTGCTGTCCCTATATTTCCTATTCCGTATATTCCGTTTACAAAGCCATGCTTTTCTTTCGGATAGTATTTCAGAAGAGATGTTACCCCTACAGAGAATACAGCTCCGCCAACCCCAGCAAATAAACCGCCAATAATTAAATCTAGCATCGATGTTGCCATACTAATATAAAAGACAGGGAATAATAGAATAATAAAACTAATAAAGAATAATTTTCTTGCTCCGTAACGATTGGTCCAGTAACCAATTGGAATGCGAAGAATAGAGCCTAAAATGACTGGTACTGCTGTGACAAGAGAAATCTGTCCTGCTGTTAACGCAATGTCTGCTTTAATAAATGGCATTAAAGCAGATAAAATCACCCATACCATAAAGCCAAGTATAAGATTTGAAGTTTGTAATCCTAACTGAAAATTCGGATTTTTCATTAGTCTCTCCCCCTATTTTGTTCAATATTTCACATTTTCTATTGCTTCCCTCCTGCCTAATCACGTTCTTTCATGATTAGGCAGGAGAGAATCACCCGCCGCTTACGGGTGGAATCAATGCGACAACATCACCATCTTGGATCATATCATCTTCATTCGCATATTCTTCATTAATTGCTACCATTATGTGCTGAGAAAGGGAGACATTGTAGTCCTTCATTACAAGCTCCTTCAGCTCTGCTACCGTAAGGTTTTGTACATCAATTTGTAATTGGTGTGTTCCAGCTTCTTCTTGTAGATGGGAAAATAATAATACTGTAATCATTCCACTTTCTCCTTTCCTGGTTCTCCGTTTGGATACGGTGTTTGCTCTAATTGATCACCAATCCATTTCTCACCGTCTTCCCAAAACTCTTTCTTCCAAATGGGAACAATTTGTTTAATGCGTTCCATAATATATTCATTCGCTTCATACGCCGCTTTTCGGTGCGGCGTCGATACGGCAACAACAACCGCAATATCAGAAATTTGCAATGTGCCGATGCGATGTGAAATGGCCACATATGTTCCTGGCCATTTTTCTTTCGTTTCTTCACCAATTTTGGCAAGCATTTTTTCAGCCATCGAACGGTATGCAGCATACTCTAGGTAAAGCGTACGGCGCCCTTTCGTAAATTCGCGCACTGTACCAATGAATGTCGTCACAGCGCCGCATTCACGGCGAATGACTTTCTGCGCTACTTCTTCAATGGAAATCGGCGTATCCACTACTTCAAAATACGTTTTTGTCATTTTGCATCCCTCATTCTTTGTACGAACCAATTTATATACTTCTCATCTTCTGTTATATAAAAAACTTGATAGTTCTCTTGCCCTGTTTTTAGAGCCTCATTCCATGTAATAACGGCGATCACATTTTCTACACTTTCTAATAAAGAAGCATCTTCCTCTGACCGAAGTAAAACAACTTTCGGGTATCGTTCTTTTTTATATCCTTCAACGATTATGACTTCCGCTTCAAAACATGTATACAAATGAATAATTTTTTCTAAAGACCAGTCGCGCTGAGCGGATAAAGACAATAATCCGTCCCCTTCCACTGCGCTGACAATCGCTCCAGCTTGGCGATGACGTTCGCTATCTTTTTGCAGCGGCAATTCTGGATACCCTCCGTGCCCATGATGCTTAATCGCGCCTACTTTCACACCTTCATTCGTTAGCGCTTTAATCAGCTTCTCTGTCAAAGTTGTCTTCCCACTATTTTGATACCCTACGATTTGTAAGACTGGAACGGCTCTTTCCACGGCCACTCACTTCCTTGCTCTCTGTCTAATAAAAAGACAGTAACAGTCATACCTTCTTCAAAACCGCGCGTGCCACCTGGCAGGACGATAAAAGCATTTGCATCGGCTAGTGAAGAAACAGCACTTGATTTATCAAGTCCAACTGGCACTGCTTGCAGCCTTCCATTTACAATGTCTACTTTCCCTCTAACAAAGCGTGTAAATGGATTTGCTTTCGGGAACCCCTTCATTAAAATGGCATCACTGCGGTACATATGCGGCTCTTTCATATGTAGAAATGTTCGAACAACCGGACGTACAAACAATTCAAATCCAACATAGCAAGCAGATGGATTTCCTGATAATCCAAATAGTAATTTTCCATTTACTTCCGCTACTGTCGTTACACTTCCCGGGCGCATCGCTACTTTATTGAACAGTACGTTCGCTCCAAGCTTTTCATAAATAGCTGGTAAGTAGTCATAATCACCAACTGACACACCGCCTGTCGTAATGAGAATATCGACTTCTTCCATTGTCTTTTTTACCATCTCATAGCAAGTGTCAAAGTCATCTGCGAATTGTCCGTAATACCGAACCGTTCCGCCTGCTCGCATAATTTGTGCAGCAATCATATATGAGTTACTGTTGCGAATTTTTCCTGGTTCAAGCGGCTGATGAACTTCTAACAATTCACTTCCTGTCGTCACAATTCCAATAACCGGACGTTTTATAACGGCCACTTCACTATAGCCAAACGTTGCAAGAAGCGCTGCCACTCCTGGGTTAATCGTCGTTCCTTTTTCGACAAGCACATGGTGTTTCCTGACATCTTCACCCTTGCGTGAAATATTATCGCCTGACTGAAACGGACGCTTCAATTTCATATATGTCTTCTCGTCTTTTTGAAATCCTTCTGTCAGCTCAAGCATGACAACTGCATCACAACCAGTTGGAATCGCTGCACCGGTCATAATCCGCACCGCTTGAAATGCCTTCACTTCCTCTGTAAAAACAGAACCAGCTCCAATTTCTCCAACAACTTCAAATTCGACCGGATGTTCATAACTTGCTTTCTTCGTATCTTCTGCACGAATCGCAAACCCATCGTATGGAGATCGGTCGAAATGAGGCACATCATGATCAGCAATTACATCTTCCCCAAGAATTCGTCCATAACTTTCCGTAAGTGGTACGCGCTCAATTTCTCCGCGCTGTGCATACTTCATTACACGTGCGACTGCATCACTAACTGCAATTGGTATTCGTTTTTCTAGCATCATTTTCACCTCGTATTTGCAAAATATCACATCTTCATTACAATTTTTGTTGTACAATGCTAATCATAATAGCAATTACTTCAAGGAGGAATTTCATGTCTTCATTTACTCATTTTAATAATCAAGGCCGTGCCAAAATGGTCGATATTAGCGATAAAAAAATTACTGTACGAACAGCTATCGCTCGTTCTAGCATCATTGTGACGAAAGAAATTTATGATAAAATCACCCGTAATGAAATCGGAAAAGGCGATGTTTTAGCCGTTGCACAAATCGCTGGTATTATGGCAGCAAAACGTACTTCTGATATTATTCCGATGTGTCATCCGCTGCTTCTTAAAGGTGTTGATATTTCCTTTGACTGGCATATTGCAGATGAACAATATCGTTTGCTTATTGAAGTAAAAGTGAAAACAGAAGGCAGTACCGGCGTTGAAATGGAAGCCTTAACTGCCGCTTCTGCTACTGCTCTTACCGTATATGACATGTGCAAAGCTGTCGATAAAGGTATGATTATTGGTGAAACATACTTGTTTGAAAAAACAGGCGGCAAAAACGGTGATTATATAAGAAATCAGTCTTAATCCAAGGGGGCCCCCCCTTTGGATTCACCCTATATAACGCGCATATAATCGCTTTGCCACTTGTATATCATTTGTACCATGAACGAATGCCCGCCCGTCTTGGAATAAAACGAAGCGATATTCATCAGCATGAAATGATAATAAGTACGGTGTCCTCTCTACTAGCACGCTTCTTTGTAAGCGCTTTTCCAATTCTTCTAAGTTAAGCGGCTGATTTATGCCTGGACGTATCTGAACCGTATTACGGCCGCATAGTACTTCTGTTTTCATTTGTGCTTCAAATGTTAAGCTTGGATATGTACGCAGCTTGCCGCATGATAGACAGTTTTCTTTTTTCTGCCTATTTACTTTAAATGCCATATACTGATTATTCCAAAGATCAAATGATACCATCGTTTCCCTTAGTGCTGCAAAATCTCCAACTAATATTTTTAAAGCTTCGGCAACTTGATAAGCAACAACCATTTGTACGGCTGGTTGAATAATTCCCGCTGTATCACACGTTGCTCCGCTCGTTGGATGCTCCATTAAACAGCGAAAACATGGTGTTTTCCCTGGAATAATCGTATACGTTACACCGTAACTCCCAACGCAGCCACCGTATATCCACGGAACGTTATACTTTTGTGAAATATCATTAATAAGAAGGCGCGTATCGAAATTATCCGTTGCATCAATCATAACATCCACGTTTTGAACAAGCCGCTCTATTTCTTGCACCGTTACATCCGTTACAACTGGCTGAATAGCTACGTCAGAATTAATCCGCCTTAAGTGCTGCGCGGCTGCAACTGCTTTTGGCACATAACGCTTCGCATCTTCTTCTGTATATAATTGCTGCCTTTGCAAATTGCTCCATTCGACATAATCACGATCTGCAATCGTCAACTTGCCAATTCCTGCCCGAACAAGCGCCTCAGCATTTGCTGCACCAAGTGCACCAGCGCCAATGATTAATACGTGTTTTTCACGTAAATTTCGCTGACCAGCTTCCCCAATCTCAGAAAATAATATTTGTCGTGAGTACCGCTCTTGCATCTTAACCCCTTCTCCCTATCCGCCAATATATGACATTTCAATTTTTGGGCGGTTATTTGCACTTTCTTCCGTTCGTTCATCTGAATAACGATCTCCCCGCTTCTTCCACGCATCTTGCACAACTTGAAACAGTTCATCATCATCTATCCCATTACGAATCAGCGTTCGTAAATCTGTTCCTGTCGTTGCAAATAAACATGTATACAACTGACCTTCTGCTGAAATGCGCGCTCTCGTACAAGAAGAACAAAACGATTCAGAAACAGAAGTAATAAAACCAACTTCGGCCTCAGTTCCAACATATCGATATCGCTTTGCCACTTCACCGAAATAACGTGGATCTACTGGCTCAATTGGATACACACGGCCAATTATATCGATTAACTCTTTCTTTGTAATAACTTGTTCAAAGTTCCAACCGTTCGTACTTCCAACATCCATAAATTCGATAAAGCGAAGAAGGATGCACTGCTCTTTACAATAAGCGGCCATCTTCAAAATTTGTTTATCGTTCATTCCTTTTTTCACGACCATATTAATTTTTACGTCTAAGCCGGCGAATCTTGCTTCTTCAATTCCTCGTAATACAGGTTTTGTACCTACATTGCGACCATTAATACTTCGAAATACATCATCATCTAACGCATCTAAACTGACGTTTATTCGCTGTAAACCTGCCTCTTTCAATGCCTTTGCTTGCTTCGTTAAATGAATGCCATTTGTCGTTAGTCCAATATCTGTTAAACCTTCTATTTTAACAAGACGTTTAATAAGCTGTGGTAAATCTTTACGAAGTAACGGTTCGCCGCCAGTTAAACGAATTTTCCTTACGCCCATGCGAACAAAAAGTTTAGCCAATCGCTCAATCTCATCAAACGTCAGTAAAAACTCTTCTTTTAAAAATGCATAATCTGGCCCAAACACTTCAGCCGGCATACAATACGTGCACCGAAAATTACAACGATCAATAACAGAAATGCGTAAATCTTGAAGTGGCCGCTGCCATACATCTACAATCTTCTCAGTCATCTTCACCCCTCCTTCTTGCTGCATATATACTTTTATTCTATTATAATATATTTTTAAATAGGGTGTTTTTGCCCTTGCACTTTATCTTTTTTTGGCTGTCTTTCATTTGTCTTCATCATAAAAAAAGAACAACACTCTATGTTGTGATATTTCTCACATCAATTTCTTCATTCAAAAATTCTTCACAAATCTGTTCAAAAACTGTTCACAATTAGTCAAGGAAAAAAATCTCTTGCATTTTCACTATATTTATATTCAAAATAAGAAATAGACTATTCTGAGAAGAGAGGTGATTGCTGTGGCAAACAGTACTGCATTATCAAATGATTTAAAAGAATTACTCGCATCTGTCGAATATAAAATGCAAGTGAACAAATCTAATTATATTTTCCAAGAAGGTATGAAGGCAAAAGAACTATATATTATTCACTCTGGAAAAGTGCAAATTAGTAAAATTAGCGCCGACGGTCAAGAATTGACACTGCGCATTTGTTCGGAGAATGATATTATTGGGGAACTTACATTATTTACAGAAAATGCCAAGTATCTATTAAATGCAAAAGTGCTTGAACATGCAGAAATCGGCGTCATTAAGCGGGATGCATTAGAAAAAGCATTGCTGGAAAAACCAGCTCTTGCCTTCGAATTTATGAAGTGGGTTAGTGAACATTTACGAAGAATGCAAACGAAGTTTCGTGATTTAGTATTGCACGGCAAAAAGGGAGCACTCTACTCGACTCTTATTCGCATGACGAATAGTTATGGCATTTTAAAAGAAGATGGTATTCTTATCGATCTTCCATTAACGAATCAAGAGCTTGCAAACTTCTGTGCAACCTCCCGTGAAAGTGTCAATCGCATGTTAAATGATTTAAAAAAACAAGACGTTATTTCTATTCATAAAGGCAAAATCACCATTCATAATTTACACTTTTTAAAATGTGCAATCGCTTGTGAAGATTGCCCTACTTCTATTTGTAGTATTGAGTAGCATTCTATATATACAAGTTAAAAAACCGACATAAAAACCCTTTTCTTTTT
Organism: Bacillus sp. 103mf; assembly: GCF_900116295.1. Lineage (GTDB taxonomy): Bacteria > Bacillota > Bacilli > Bacillales > Bacillaceae_G > Bacillus_A > Bacillus_A bruguierae. The sequence goes on along the minus strand of NZ_FPAF01000016.1, from coordinate 53,594 downwards.
TGGGAGGGACGAGAGCATCTGGCCGTGCATAGAAGCGGTCAGAGCCTTCTCCTGCCACATTGCGAGGTTTCAAACAAAGGGAGCACGCATGTAGCAATCATGTTTTATTCTGCATAGCAGCAGCTTATGTGTCAGAAATTTAAAATGGATATATGATTGAGGATGCTGCTCTTTTTTCTTTCTCCCCCCCCCCTACTTTACATACAAAACATATTTTGCGATGTGCAAAATATCACATTTTTTTCATTTTCCCTTATATATCAATAATTTTTTGACAATCTGTTGAACTGTGATGGATATCACATCTCTATTTTGCGTGCCCTCTTATAGTGAAAGTAAGCAAGAGAGACGCAAAAAGGAGTGAACAATATGAAAAAGAAACTATCACCACTCATGCAACGTTTAAAATATTTTTCTCCAATAGATCGTTATAACGATAATCATACGCAAGAAACGTATGAAGACCGGGAATGGGAAAATGCCTATAGAAAACGGTGGCAACATGATAAAGTAATTCGCTCCACACACGGCGTAAACTGCACCGGTTCTTGCAGCTGGAACATTTACGTAAAGGATGGAATTGTCACTTGGGAAGGACAAGAGCTAAATTATCCGTCTACTGGTCCTGATATGCCAGACTTTGAGCCACGCGGATGTCCGCGCGGAGCAAGCTTTTCTTGGTACATTTATAGTCCGCTTCGCGTGAAATATCCATATGTACGCGGCGTCCTTTGGAATATGTGGCAAGAAGAACTACAAAAACATGAATCGCCGTTAGATGCTTGGAAAAGCATTGTTGAAAATCCAGAAAAAGCACGCGCATATAAAAGTGCTCGCGGAAAAGGCGGCTTCATTCGTGCAAATTGGGATGAAGTATTACAGCTCGTTGCTGCTTCCTTACTATATACAGTAATCAAGTATGGCCCTGATCGAAATGTTGGTTTCTCACCAATCCCTGCGATGTCAATGTTAAGTCACGCAGCTGGCAGTCGCTTTATGCAGCTTATGGGCGGACCGATGCTGAGCTTCTACGATTGGTACGCTGACTTACCGCCAGCTTCGCCGCAAATTTGGGGTGATCAAACCGATGTGCCAGAAAGTAGTGATTGGTACAACGCTGGCTACATTATGACATGGGGATCCAATGTACCGCTAACACGGACGCCAGATGCCCACTTCTTAGCGGAAGTGCGCTATAAAGGAACGAAAGTTGTTTCTGTTAGCCCTGATTTTGCCGAATCAACAAAATTCGCTGATGACTGGATCAGTGTAAAACAAGGAACAGACGGTGCACTTGCAATGGCAATGGGGCACGTCATTTTACAAGAATTCTACGTGGACAAACAAGTAGACTACTTCATCAATTATGCAAAACAATACACCGATTTCCCATTCCTTGTCACGTTAAAACAACAAGAAGGTCAATTTGTTGCAGATCGTTTCTTAAATGCTGCTGATATCGGCCGGGAAACAAAGCTTGGCGAATGGAAACCTGTTCTTTGGAACGATAACGGTCATGATTTCGCTACGCCGCACGGCACAATGGGATCACGCTGGGATAACGAGAAAAAATGGAATTTACGTTTAGAAGATGAACAAACAGGCGAAAAAATTGATCCGCGTCTTTCTTTACTTGGTATGGAGGATGCAATTAGAACTGTACAAATTCCATACTTTTCTGATGACGGAAATGAGGTATTAGAACGTACCATTCCAGTGAAAAAGATTCCAACACCAAATGGCGATCTTTTCGTAACAACTGTCTATGATTTAACATTAGCAAACTACGGCGTGGACCGCGGTCTTGGGGGGCAAGAACCGAAGAGCTTTGATGAAGATGTTCCGTTTACGCCAGCATGGCAAGAAAAAATGACAGGTGTAAAACGAGAACTTATTATTCAAATCGCTCGTGAATTTGCGCAAAATGCCGTTGATACAAATGGACGCTCGATGATTATTGTCGGCGCTGGTATTAACCATTGGTTTAACTCGGATACGATTTACCGCGCTGTCTTAAACCTAGTTCTGCTTGTTGGGGCACAAGGTGTAAACGGCGGCGGCTGGGCTCATTATGTTGGCCAAGAAAAATTACGTCCGGCAGAAGGTTGGCAAACCATCGCAACCGCAAAGGATTGGCAAGGCCCGCCGAAACTACAAAACGGTACATCCTTCTTCTATTTCGTTACAGATCAGTGGCGCTATGAAGATACACCAGTTGGACATTTAGCATCACCAGTTGTCGGCAACTCACGTTATCAGCATCACGGTGATTATAACGTATTAGCGGCAAGACTCGGCTGGTTACCTTCTTATCCAACATTCGAGAAAAACGGAATTGAATTATATAAAGAAGCGGTCGCTAGTGGTGCAACAACCCAAGAGGAAATTGGAAAATATGTTGCGCAAAAACTAAAAGACAAAGAGCTAAAATTTGCGATTGAAGACCCAGATAACAAAAACAACTTCCCGCGCAATTTATTCGTATGGCGCGCAAACTTAATCTCAAGTTCTGGTAAAGGACACGAGTATTTCTTAAAACATTTATTAGGTACAACAAACGGATTAATGAACGACGATAGTGATTCATTACGACCAGAGGAAATAAAGTGGCATGAAGAAGCACCTGAAGGAAAACTAGATTTACTTATCAACTTAGATTTCCGTATGGCTGGAACAGCACTATACTCTGATATCGTTCTTCCTGCTTCAACGTGGTATGAAAAGCATGATTTAAGCAGTACAGATATGCATCCATTCGTGCATCCATTTAACCCGGCAATTGGTTCACCATGGGAAGCTCGTTCTGACTGGGATATTTTCTGCTCCCTTTCAAAAGCAGTGTCTGATTTGGCGCAAAAATTAGACCTTGAGCCAATGAAAGAAGTTGTTGCAACGCCACTTCTTCACGATACACCGCAAGAATTAGCACAGCCGCTTGGACAAATTAAAGATTGGAGCAAAGGGGAATGTGAGCCAATCCCAGGCAAAACAATGCCGCAAATTCATGTTGTAGAACGAGACTATAAAACGCTGCATGACAAAATGACCGCACTCGGACCAAACGTTGGAAAACAACCAATTGGTACAAAAGGAATCTCTTGGTCTGCTGAAAAAGAATACGAACAATTAAAGAGCAAATTAGGTGTAATCCGCACTGATTCTATCGCGAAAGGATGCCCTGACATAACAGAAGCAATCAATGCCGCTGAAGCTGTGTTAACCCTTTCTTCGACAACAAACGGTCACATGGCAGTAAAGGCATGGGAATCACTTGAAAAACAAACGGATTTACAACTGCGTGATTTGGCAGAAGAGCGTGAAGAAGAATGCTTCACATTTGAACAAATTACAGCGCAGCCAAAAACGGTTATTACATCACCTGCTTTTAGTGGTTCTGAAAAAGGCGGACGCCGCTATTCACCATTTACAACAAATGTGGAGCGCCTTATTCCGTGGCGAACAATAACAGGGCGTCAATCTTTCTACTTAGATCACGACATGATGAAAGAATTTGGCGAAACAATGGCAACGTTCAAACCAATTTTACAGCATAAACCGTTCCGAAAATCTCGCCCTGAAGTAGAAGGAAAAGAAATTACGCTAAACTATTTAACACCGCATAATAAATGGTCTATTCATAGTATGTATTTTGATGCACTGCCGATGTTAACGCTATTCCGCGGCGGACCAACAGTATGGATGAATAAAGATGACGCCGCTGAAGCCGGTGTTGCTGATAATGACTGGATTGAATGCTTTAACCGAAACGGCGTTGTTGTTGCACGCGCTGTCGTCACACACCGTATGCCGCGTGGAATGGCCTTTATGCATCATGCACAAGATCGCCATATTAACGTGCCTGGTACGAATTTAACAAGTAACCGCGGAGGAACACATAATAGCCCGACGCGCATTCACGTAAAACCAACTCATATGATTGGCGGATACGGTCAATTAAGTTACGGCTTTAACTACTATGGCCCAACTGGAAACCAACGCGACTTAAATGTCGTCATCCGCAAACTGAAGGAGGTAGATTGGCTTGAAGATTAAAGCGCAAGTCGGAATGGTAATGAACCTTGATAAATGCATCGGCTGTCACACTTGTAGCGTAACATGCAAAAACACCTGGACGAATCGTCCAGGTGCTGAATACATGTACTTTAACAACGTGGAAACAAAACCGGGCATTGGCTATCCAAAACAATGGGAAGATCAAGAAAAATATAAGGGCGGCTGGGAGCTGAAAAACGGAGATCTTCAGTTGAAATCCGGTTCAAAAATGAAGCGTCTTATGAACATTTTCCATAACCCGGATCAGCCAACAATTGATGACTATTTTGAACCTTGGAACTATGATTATGAAACATTAACAAACAGTCCGCAGCGTAAACATCAGCCGGTCGCTCGCCCAAAATCAGCTATTACAGGTGAATTTATCGATAAAATTGAATGGGGCCCAAACTGGGAAGATGATTTAGCAGGCGGGCATATAACAGGCTTACAAGATCCAAACGTCAAAAAAATGGAAGAAGAAATTAAAACGGATTTTGAAAATGTGTTCATGATGTACTTACCGCGTATTTGCGAACATTGCATCAATCCGCCGTGCGTATCTTCTTGTCCATCCGGTTCTATGTATAAGCGCGATGAAGACGGCATTGTCCTTGTTGACCAAAATGCATGCCGTGCTTGGAGATTCTGCGTTTCTTCTTGCCCGTATAAAAAAGTGTATTTCAACTGGCAAACGAATAAAGCTGAAAAATGTACGATGTGCTTCCCGCGTATTGAAGCAGGTATGCCAACAATTTGTTCAGAAACATGCGTTGGACGTATTCGTTATATCGGAGTTATGTTATATGACGCTGACAAAGTAAAAGAAGCTGCATCTGTATCAGATGAACAAGACTTATACGAGTCTCAACTTAACGTATTCCTAGATCCAAACGATCCAGAAGTAGCTGCTGAAGCAAAGAAACAAGGGATTCCAGAAGAATGGATCAAAGCTGCTCAGCAATCACCAATTTATAAAATGATTATCGATTGGAAAATTGCTCTTCCTCTTCATCCAGAATATCGTACATTGCCAATGGTTTGGTACATCCCGCCATTAAGTCCAATTATGAACATGGTCGAAGGAAAAGGAAGCAACTGGCAAGCAGAAGAAATTTTCCCTGCTATTGATAATATGCGTATTCCAATTCAATATTTAGCAAATTTATTAACTGCAGGCGATGAATCTCATATTCGTCTTACATTGAAAAAAATGGCTGTCATGCGTACTCATATGAGAGCATTGCAAATAAATAAAGAGCCTAATGAAGATATATTAAAAGAACTAAACTTAACAAAAGAAGACATTGAAGATATGTACCGTCTTCTTGCGATTGCGAAATATAAAGATCGTTTCGTCATTCCAACTTCCCACCGCGAACAAGTGGCAGATCTTTATAACGAGCAAGGAAGCTGTGGTCTTTCCTTTGCCGGCGGTCCTGGTTCTTGCATGACAATCTCTTAAAATAAAGGAGGTAACAATTATGAATCAAAGTTTACAAACAGCATTTTCTTGTTCTTCCTTTCTTCTCTCCTATCCTGAACAAGGATGGAGAGAAGCACTTACTCATTTACAAAATGATATTCAAACTATCGAACATGAGGAAATTCGCACTATCCTTACAACGTTTATCGAACAAGCAAAGCAAAAAACAAGTGATGAATTAATTCAATCATTTGTATATACATTTGATTTTGGCAAAAAAACAAATATGTATCTCACTTATATGAATACTGGTGAACAAAGAGAACGAGGAATTGAACTGTTAGAACTAAAACAACACTATCAAAAAGCAGGCTTCGCTGTTACAGATAAAGAACTGCCTGATTATTTACCGCTTATGTTAGAATTTCTCGCAAATGCTGGTGAAGAAGATAGTGAGCTGATCATGAAAAAATATGAAAGCAATATCGAAGCATTGCATCAACAATTAAAAGACATAAACAGTATGCACGAACCAATTGTCCGCTGCATCCTTACTGCTATTCGTGCATGGCAGTATGAAATAAACTAGAAAGGAGTACGACAAAGATGATGGATCAATTTTTATGGGTACTCTTCCCATATATCATTTTAGTCATTTTCATTGGTGGACATATTTTTAGATACAACTACGATCAATTTGGTTGGACATCAAAATCTAGTGAACTATTAGAGAAGAAAATGCTCCGAATCGGCAGTTTACTATTTCATTTTGGTATTATGTTCGTAATTGGCGGACATGTCATGGGAATTTTAATCCCTGAATCCATCTACAGTTCCCTCGGCATTTCTGAACATACGTATCATATAATGGCAATCGGTTTCGGTCTTCCGGCAGGTATTGCTTCTGTAATCGGATTATTCATTTTAACGTATCGCCGCTTTACCGTAAAACGGATTATTGCAACGAGTACAACCGGAGACTATATCGCTCTCATCTTGTTGCTTATTGTAATGCTCGCAGGACTTTCTTCTACATTTTTAAATATCGATTCAAACGGTTTTGATTATCGAACAACGATTGGCCCATGGTTCCGCAGCCTCTTTATTTTCCAGCCTAAAGCGGAGTATATGGCGGAGGTGCCAATTTGGTTTAAAATTCACATCATTGCAGCTATGGGACTGTTTGCAACATGGCCATTTACAAGACTTGTTCATGTCTTTAGCGTACCAGTGAAATACTTACGACGCAGTTATATCATTTATCGGAAAAGAAAACCGGTAAAATTTTAATAAAAATAAAAAAGTGTGCAGCACCTTGATTGCACACTTTTTTATCCCGCTATTCGTGGGCATTAATACTCCCACCTCAAAGTTCAGCAAAAGCAAAGAAGTTAGATGGAAGATAAACTGCCCGTAAAAGCCCGATTGGGAGGGCTAATAATCAGTGGGGGATGAAGAAAACCCCCACTGATTAAAGTTTCACTTTATCCCTGCTCTATTTGTGTTCGATACTGATTTCCCCAATCACGCATCATTATGATAATCGGAATTAACGACTTTCCGAATTCCGTTAACGAGTATTCAACCTTCGGAGGTACTTCCTTATATACTTCACGGTGAATCACACCATCAGCCTCTAGCTCTCGTAATTGTCTCGTTAACATTCGCTGTGTGATACCAGGCATCAATCGTAAAAATTGATTAAAGCGAATTTCTCCATTTATTAAATGAAATAGAATAACGCCTTTCCATTTTCCGCCGATTACATCTAATGTTACTTCTACTGAGCAACGATATATATTCTCTTTCTCCATCTCATCACTCTCCATTAGTATACATTTTGATACTATATGTCAAAAATGTGCGTACTTACATCTATAATTATACTATAGTAAAATCTATTTTGTAATCAACTTACCAAGAGAAAGTAAATTATCAAAAGGTGGTTATTGAAATGAAAAATACAAAAGAAGAAATTTTAAAAGCATATCAGTTTAGACATGCATGCAAAGTATTTGATGTAAATAAAAAAATCTCTGATGAAGATTTTCATTTTATTCTAGAAACAGGTCGTCTTTCTCCAAGTTCATTTGGCTTTGAACCTTGGAAATTTGTCGTGATTCAAAATCAAGATCTTCGCAAAAAACTCCTGCCGATAGCATGGGGAGCACAAAAACAATTACCAACAGCCAGCCATTTTGTTGTGATATTAGCTCGAAAGAAAGAAGATATGATGTATAACTCTTCTTATATTTCTAACTTCATGACAAATATCCAAAGACTTCCACAAGACGTGGTGAATGTGAAAGGTGATTTTTATAAAACGTTCCAAGAATCCGATTTCAATTTATTAGAAAGTGATCGCGCTATGTTTGATTGGGCTTCTAAACAAACGTACATTGCTCTAGGTAATATGATGACTGCAGCTGCTCAAATCGGTATCGATTCTTGTCCTATTGAAGGCTTTCATCAAGAAAAGGTAGAATCGCTTTTACGCGAAGAAGGAATTATGTCCGGAGATACATTCGGTGTCTCTTGTTTAGTGGCTTTCGGTTATCGATTAGAAGAACCACAACATGAAAAAACCCGTCAAACAATGGATATGGTTGTTGAATGGATTAAATAAAGCATCCATCAGTGGGGAGTTTTCCCTCTCCCATTGATGGATGCTTTTTCATAGAAGTAATCAGCCCGCACTTCTATGAAAAACCTACTCCAAAATCTGTATTCTCTGTACTAGGAGTTGCTTGAGGAACTGCTTGTAAACCGCTCCCGCTGCTACTACTTGAACTATTACTTTGGCCACTGCTTGGGCTACTTCCTAGTGCAGCGCCTCGTGTAATCGTAGTTGTCACTGTATCTCCAGGACGTAAACAAACTTGATTTGTATTCCCGATAACGACGACAACATCCATACATGTTGGTCCTGTTGATCCTGTAAATGTTTTCGAAGCAACAAACGAAGTATCTCGCAAATTATCTCCCGTGAAAATATTCCCAGAATTATTGACAATAACAAATTCCTTAATAAAAGCCCCCATTTTTATACAACCTTTCCGCATAAATCCATTTTATTTTTTCAACATATAAGTCGCTGCTATACAGAACAAAACATGACCACTACTTGCTTTCTTCCTTTGTTTTAAACCTCGCATGTGGCAGGAAAAGGCCCTGACCGTCTCTATGCACGGCCAGATGCCCTCGTCCCCCCTAAAAGGAAAGGGGTTTTTATGTCGTTTTTTTAACTTGTATATATATTATGCTCCTGCCGTTAAACTTGTCTCTAGCGGTGGAGTAAATTCAGTACCTGTTGGTACGCTCGGCGGCATTAACTTCCCATTTAAGAATGTCGCAAAGCTTGATCCACCAGCGCCGCTAAATGCCTTCGTCGCAAAAAATGGAGAAAGATTGTAGCAATTCCCCATATTGATTGCTCCTCTATTGTTTATGACTTTGATTTTTCGAATAAGTGAATTCACTCTTGAACCACCTTCCTTAACAATATCTCGTGCTTTCTACACTGTATGCAAAAGAAAAAAACTTGAAACGGACGCGTTTCAAGTTTTCAAAAGAATTATTACATTTTAACAAGTATTAGATGAAAGATTTTATTTTATTTCTCCTTCATACTGCATCATACCGCCAAGCATGTTCAATGTCTTATAACCTAGTTCATTTAAATAATGACAAACATTTTCGCTGCGCATACCAGATCGGCAAATAAAAATATATTCATTTTCTTTATCAAAGAAGTCTAATTTATGAGGAATATCACCCATTTTAATATGCACTGCTTCTGGAATTTTCCCATATTCTACTTCTTCATCTTCACGCACATCTACTAAAAAGAGCGTTTCTCCTTTTTCTAAACGCTCTTGTACTTCTTCTGGCATAATTGTTTTCACTTCAGTCATAAACTCTCCTCCTTCTTTCTCCTCAATTTTAGCATGCACCACTGAGAAAACAAGTTATGTGTAAAAGCTACATAATACTTGAGATCCGCTGATTAAGAAATTGATGCACTTTCCCTGCAAATAAATGCGTCTCAAACACACCTGCCATATGTCCGTATATACTTTCAATTTCATATACTTCTGCAAATTTCCCATTCTTTCTCAACAATTCAACCATCTCATAATTATAACGGGGAGGCTGCAGTAAATCTTGCTTACAAGGAATCATAAGGACGCTCGCTTCTACTTGCTGAAGCGCTTCTTCTAATGCAGAAAACCTGTGAACAATATCGTGTAATAAAGTTGCTTTTGCGGTGTACATCCATGAATTTGCATCAACAAAGGAGATATTCTGTAATGTAGCCTCGTTAATTGCTTCTTCAAATGAAGTTAATGTACAAAAATCTTGATACGGCGCAGATTCTGTACTGTCCCGCGGAAATGTCGTTTCATAATAGTGAGCATCATATGCATTTATAAACATCATTTTCGCTGCTAAGTGCAGTCCTTTTACAGGCTGCTGCTCCCCATAATTTCCCTCTTTCCAAGCTGGGTCTAATTGAATTGCATCGATTGCATGTTGCAAAACATTAATAGACGTTACAACTGGATTTTGCGGATTTGTAATCACGCCAACCATTCGTTCCATCATATGCGGATAATGAACGGCCCATTGCTGAGCAATCATACCTCCAGCAGATGGACCAATAACCGTATGCAGCCTCGTAATTCCCATATCCTTTATTAATTCATACTGAATGCGAGCCATATCAAGAAACGTGAAGACTGGAAATTCCATTCCATACTCTGCGCCTGTTTCCGGATTTATCGTTTTTGGTCCTGTTGTCACAACATAAGGATTTTTCACTTGTACATTACAAAGATTATCTGTACAAATTACAAAATATTTATTTGTATCAATCGCTTTTCCAGGTCCAATTAACGCATCCCACCAACCTGGAATTAAGTCTTGCTCTGTATACTTTCCTGCTGCATGACTTGTTGCACTAAAATAATGACACACTAAAATAGCATTTGATTTCTCACGGTTTAACGTACCGTATGTTTCATAACCAATTTGGATTGGAATTGATGCACCGTTTTCAAATGTATATTTCTTTAGCCGAAATACTTGTTTTTGTACATATAACATCTTTTCGCCTCCTTAATTCACACTTCGTTTCTACATAAAACAAATGAAGTGCGCTACAGAAGACTATTCAAAAAGAGAAAACACATTTCCTTTATTTGTTCAATTATTATTTCCTCTAAAACTCATATCACTATGTATCCAAAATTACTTCCCTCGCTATTCACATTTCACTTTTTCACACACAAATATATGCATAATATATAAAAATTCCCACAGACTAAAGTTATCTTATTTGGGTAAAGAGGGAATACATATGTTTTTCAAATGGTTTCGCAAAAAGAAGAACGATCATAAGCAAGTAGAAAAGAACAATACAGATACGAAGAAGAAGCAAAATGAACAAACCAAAAGCAATCAAGTAGCGCAAACGAAACAACAAGTACAATCGGACAAACAACAGGCAAATCAACAGCAAGCTCAATCCAACAATCAACAGCAAGCTCAAGCGAGCAAACAGCAGACAAATCAGCAGCAAGCTCAAGCAAGCAAACAGCAGACAAATCAACAGCAAGCTCAAGCGAACAAACAACAGACAAATCAACAGCAAGCTCAAGCCAATAAACAACAGACAAATCAGCAGCAAGCTCAAGCAAGCAAACAGCAGACAAACCAACAACAAGCTCAATCGAGCAAACAGCAGACAAACCAACAGCAGGATCAAAACAACAAACAGCAAGCAAACCAGCAACAAACTCAAAACAACAAGCAGCAAGCAAACCAACAACAGACTCAAAACAATAAACAGCAAGCAAACCAACAGCAGGATCAAAACAACAAACAGCAAGCAAACCAGCAACAAACTCAAAACAACAAGCAGCAAGCAAACCAACAATCAAAGCAAAGTGAAAACAACATTTTCAATTTTAGTAAGCCAGAGCACGAAACCGCTCATTCACTACAAGAATTGATCCAAAAATTACGAGAATCAAGCGACTTTGTTCACTATCATACTTCTGAAGACCCTACTAAACCGTATTGGATTTCATATTTTCGTACGTCAATGGATGGTATGAGATTACAGAATTATTTAATGCCTGCTTTATTGCATCATACTGCACCAACATTAGAAGAAGTAAAAGCAATGATTCCAATCAGCGGACTCATTATTACAAGTGACGTAAAAAAAATTGAAGAAATGGTTTTAAAGGGACATGCTATCATTCAACTACACGAACATGATACGGAATGTCTACTTGCAAACATTGCAATTGAAAAATATAGATTACCAACTATACCATTAAACGAATCCACAGTTATCGGACCGCAAGAAGGATTCGTAGAGGATATCGACACAAACATTAATCTTGTTCGAAAACGGTTGCCAGTTCTTGAATTAAAAACAAAAGAACTATTAGTTGGAGAATTATCCAAAACGAAAGTCGTTATCATGTATTTAAGCAATGTAGTAGAAAAAGAAAATGTTACATATTTAGAAGATATCTTAAACACAATTAAGTATGAACAAATTAATGATAGCTATTATATTCCCCAGCTCATGGGTAATACATCTATTTTTCCAACATTTATTAATACAGAACGGGCTGATCGTGTCAGCAACGGGCTCATTGATGGAAAAATTGCTACATTTGTTGATGGCTCACCAAATGTTTTGTTATCACCTGTATCTCTACTGGATTTCTTCATCTCTCCAGAGGATTACAGCGTGTCATGGTTTTATGCAACTTTTTCCCGTTTATTACGTTTTGTCGCAGTTACGTTTTCCATTTGTGCAACGCCCCTATATGTAGCTGTGCTTAGTTATCACTATGAATTAATTCCAAGTGATTTGCTGGAGACATTAATTTTATCGCGGGCACAAGTACCATTTCCGCCTATAATAGAGGCCATTTTCCTAGAGTTAGCTATTGATCTTCTGCGGGAAGCAGGAGCACGATTACCAGTGAAAGTCGGGCAAACGCTCGGCATTGTAGGCGGTATCGTAATTGGACAAGCGTCTGTCCAAGCAGGATTAACAAGTAATATTTTGCTAATCATTGTCGCTTTATCTGCGCTTGCATCGTTTATTACACCGATTTATCAAATGGGCAATGCCGTTCGTTTACTTCGCTTTCCCTTTCTCATACTTGCTGAGTTATGGGGATTATTAGGAATTTCTTTAGGATTTATCTTTCTATTAACACGGCTTTTTCGATTATCATCTCTTCGAAAGCCGTATGGGTTTGTTTATCCATTTCGCAAACAATTGGCAAAAGACTCTTTCGTACGAATGCCACTATCTAAAATAGATCAGCGCGGGGTTCAAGCAAGGCCACAACATGCTGGTCGTTATATAAAGGAAGTATTTCAAAAACGTATGACAGATTTCGATGAGTAAAAAGCGAGGAGCGCATATGAGTACAGTTAAAATCAACTATAAAGTATCTCCCATTTTTGTTTTTTTCTTAGTCCATAGCGCGCAATTCGGTGTTGGTGTTCTTGGATTTGCACGTGTTATTGCAAAAGCGGCCGGATACGATGCATGGATGGGCGTTATTATTGCAGGTATCATCATTCATATTATTATGTGGATGATTTACCGTTTATTAGAAAGTATAAATGGAAATTTGATTACATTGCATCATCATCTATTCGGAAAATGGATAGGAAATGCATTCAATCTAATCTTTATGGCATATTTCTTTCTTGTCAGTGTCTCCGTTATGCGCACATACGTAGAGATTATTCAAGTTTGGATGTTCCCAACGGCAGCTACATGGAAAGTAACAATCTTTTTATCCATACTTAGTTATTACATTATTTCATCTGGCTTTCGGGTTATGACCGGCATTTGTGTCATTTCTGTTATTGCTACATGTGGATATATCATGCAGCTATTTATAGTTATTAAATATGCAAATTTCGGAAACCTGCTTCCTATATTTTCTCATTCTTTTGGAGATATTTTAAAAGCGGCTCAAGCATCAACTTATACAATGATTAGTTTTGAAGTTATTTTGATGATGTATCCCTTTATCAAAACGCCTGAGAAATCTCATAAATTTGCACAATATGGTATTTTATTTTCTAACTTTTTATATCTATTAAGTACAATCCTTGCTTTTGCATTTTTTAGCGAAAAACAATTGTCAAAAACAATTTGGTCGCAGCTATCGATCACACAAGTCATTCACCTTCCTTTCATCGAGCGCCTAGAATATATTGCGATTTCTGGCTATGCACTCATTGTCATTACAAGTATTATCTTACCATTATGGGCTGCAACAAGAGGATTATACGAAGTCTTTTACGTCAAACAAAAGTACATATTAATTTCTTTATTATTTATAACTGTCGTCATTTCACAACTCCTAACCGAACGCCATGACATCAATAATTTTATTACTTATATCTCCAAAGCAAGCTTTTGGCTTGTTTTTGTGTACATCCCAATCTTATTTCTCATAATGTGGGTGAAAAAGAAATGGAAAACTTTAAGAAGCAAGTAATATTCCTTTTTTGTTTATGCTTATTTTTGACAACAGCATGTGTCCCAAAAAGTATCATTGACGACATTAGCCTCATTCAAGGTGCTGTTTTCGATGTCGCTCCAAATACAGATTCAAACCGTGAAAGATTACAAGTGACTTACGTTTGTCCAATTCAAAGAAAAGGGAACAAAGTACAAGTACTTCAAGGCTACGGAAATACAATTAAACAAGTGAAAACAACAACCTCTTTAGAATCGGGACAACCTCTTGCAAACGGACAAATACGCGTTACTCTTTTCACAGAAAAATTAGCTAAAAAAGGCCTTTCTAGTGTATTTGATACGCTGATTCGCGATGTGAATATTGGAAACTTAGTATATATTGGTATCCTTGAAGGAGGCGGCAATGGAGAAGGCAAAAAACTTTTATTAGGCAAATACAACACTGCTTCTAACGTAGCAATCTATATCAAAAAAATGTTAGAACAGAATATGAAATCAGGTGACGTACCAAGCGATAATTTATACATGCAAACTTTCCGATATTATCGTGAAGGTCAAGATACATATATGCCTATATTAAAAAAGAAAAAGAACAGCATTAAAATTACCAGTATAGCTCTTTTCAAACAAGATAAATATGTGGGAAAAGTAGAAGAAAAAGATATGTTTCTTCTTAAAACGCTGCTCGATAAAAGTCAACTCGACTCACATGAATTTAAAACAAAGTTAGGCTACACAACGATTAACAACATTCGTTCCTCTCCTTCTTATCATGTATATGTAAAGAACGGAAAGCCTTCCTTTGTTATTCGCGTAAAAATGGCAGCTCGTATTCAGGAAATTTCGAAGCATACAAACTTAGAAAACAAAAAAAATGTAGAAAAAATACGAAAAGACATTGTAAAGAAATTGAATACAGATGGAGAAAAACTAGTAAAAAAGCTTCAATCTCTAGGTGCAGATCCACTCGCTTTAGGTGCGAGATTTAAACAGCACTACCGACCGTTTCAATTAAAGGAATGGAGAAAAATGTACAAAGACGTTCCTGTAAAAGTACAATATGATGTTGATATTACAAATTCAGGAGTTATTGAGTAAAATATTTGATCCTCTTTCCTAAATCGAAACTAGAAAGAGGATCAAACGCAAAATAACTTTTCATACTTCTGTTTATTCCATATACTCAAAGGTAAGAATCATAAACGAGGTGGCACCGTGTCTAAAAAATTAATAAAGCCTATGTTACATATCATTCTCTTTTGCACCGTCTTTTTATTTGCTCATACATATTTAAAAAACGCTTCCTTTACACGTTATCTCCTTGCAACAGTACCCATACTTATCATTGGAATGTTTGGAATAGATATCACGCTATCCTTAACTGAAAAAAAAGAATAGCATTTGCAAAAGTAGAATATACACTGCCCTAACCTAAATCATGTTACAATAACAATCGGAAAAGAACGAGAAAGGATGAAACAACATGACAATCGAAAAAGGTTTAGATAAAGGGTACGAACTTGTTGCGAAAATGCATGAAGTATTTGGTCACCCTGTTGCAGATACACCAACAAAATTAACAGAAGAGCGTGCAAAAATTCGTGCAAGCTTCATGCAAGAAGAACTAGAAGAGTTCTTAGAAGCAAACACAGTTGAGGATCAATATGATGCACTAATTGACTTAATTTACTTTGCATTCGGAACGTTTGCCGAAATGGGTGTACGTCCTGATAAAGGGTTTGAAATTGTAAACAATGCAAACATGGCAAAATTATTCCCAGACGGTAAACCACGCTTCCGCGAAGGTGACGGAAAAATTTTAAAACCAGAAGGATGGGAAGCGCCAGAACCACAACTTCGTGCAGAAATTGAACGTCAACGTCAAGAAGCACTTGAAAAAGTAGGAAAATAACCATGAGATCACGTCATATATTGTCGAAAGATCTTTATATTGTGTCGAACCGCCGATATATCTTAAAAATCGCCGATATATGATGGAAAACGGTCGATATATTCTAAAAATCGCTGATATATTCATACTATGGAAAGGAGCCATCTACAGATGGCTCCTTCTATGTTATTTCTTCTTCGGTGCTGTCGTTTGACTTTGTTTCCCTTTAGAGAAATTAGATGAATCATCAAAGTTTGGCTGTTTTTGTCCAGCGTTATTACTTCTTCCTTTACCCATATGTAACACCCCCTTCTTCTTTATCATTCCCAAATAAAAAATCTCCTTGCATAGAAGGAGATTTTACATAGTTGATAAATTTTACATTTTATTGGCCTTGATATGGCATGCCATAATGATGGCCATGGTGATGATGATGCGGATGATAAATAACATGTTGATAGCCATGGTGATGATGTGGATAATGATGATGATATGGATGATATCCCACATGATGATAACCATAAGGATAGCCTCCATGTGGTGGATAATGCCCTACTTGCGTTGGAGGAAATACTCCCATACCATACGGGCTAGGCATTTGGCGTTGTTCATAATAATTCATTCGGTTCACCTCTTCCTCACAATTTAATGTGTCGATGTTATCATATTGCAAAAAGAGAAATAGGTGTTTGTCTATACTATAATTCCGCTTTAATATGCGAAAAAAGGCACCTAAAAATAGGTGCCCTTTTTCATTAGTTTGCTACGATATTTACAAGTTTTCCAGGAACAACAATTACTTTTCGAACTGTTTTCCCTTCAATTTGTTCTTTAATTGCTTCAATTGCAAGTTGTTCCATTTCTTCTTTTGATGCGTCTTTTTTCATTGTTAGCTTTGCACGTACTTTACCCATGACTTGAACAACGATTTCTACTTCATCTTCTACAAGTTTAGACTCATCAAATGTTGGCCAGCTTACATATGAAACTGTTTCGTTATATCCAAGCTTGTTCCAAAGTTCTTCCGCAACGTGCGGTGCAACTGGCGCTAACATTTTCACGAAACCTTCTACATATTCTTTCGGAAGTGTTTCTGCTTTATATGCATCGTTAATAAATACCATCATTTGAGAAATGGCAGTATTAAAGCGAAGCTCTTCATAGTCTTCTGTTACTTTCTTCACTGTTTGGTGATATACTTTTTCAAGATTTTTGTTTGGTGCATCTGTAATTTTCTCGCTTAGTTCACCATTATCTTGAACAAATAGACGCCATACGCGGTCTAAGAAACGACGAGCTCCATCAAGGCCATTTTCAGACCAAGCAATGGAAGCATCTAATGGTCCCATAAACATTTCATATAGACGAAGTGTATCTGCACCATGGCTTGCTACGATATCATCAGGATTTACAACGTTACCTTTTGATTTACTCATTTTCTCGTTGTTTTCTCCTAAAATCATACCTTGGTTAAATAGTTGTTGGAATGGCTCTTTCGTTGGCACAACACCGATATCATATAATACTTTATGCCAGAAGCGTGCATATAGTAAGTGAAGTACCGCATGCTCCGCACCGCCGATATAAATATCAACTGGAAGCCATTGTTTTACTTTTTCAGGATCTACAAGCGCTTCACTGTTGTTTGGATCGATGTAGCGTAGGTAGTACCAGCAGCTACCTGCCCATTGCGGCATTGTATTTGTCTCCCGGCGACCTTTCTTACCAGTCACTGGATCAACAACATTTACCCACTCTTCAATGTTTGCAAGTGGAGATTCGCCTGTACCAGATGGACGAATGTTCTCCGTTTTTGGAAGAACTAATGGTAATTCTTCATCTTTCACAGCTGACATTGTGCCGTCTTCCCAGTGAATAATCGGAATTGGCTCACCCCAGTAACGTTGACGGCTAAATAACCAATCACGAAGACGGTACGTTACTTTTTGATTTCCTGCGCTTGTTACTTCAAGCCATTCAATCATTTTCGCAATCGCTTCTTCTTTATTTAATCCATCTAAGAATGCAGAGTTAATATGTGCACCATCACCTGTATGTGCTTCTTTCGTAATGTCTCCGCCTTCTACAACTTCTTTCATCTGCAGTTCAAATGTTTTCGCAAACTCATAATCGCGCTCATCATGTGCCGGAACCGCCATTACTGCACCTGTTCCGTAGCTTGCAAGTACATAGTCAGCGATCCAGATTGGTAATTTCTCACCGTTTACTGGACTAATCGCATAAGCACCTGTGAATACACCTGTTTTTTCTTTTGCAAGCTCTGTACGCTCTAAATCACTTTTCGCTTTTACAGAATCAACGTAAGCTTCTACTGCTTCTTTTTGCTCTGCTGTTGTAATTTCTGCAACAAGTGCGTGTTCTGGAGCAAGCACACAGTATGTTGCACCGAATAATGTATCTGGGCGCGTTGTAAATACAGTAAATTTCTCATCTGTACCGTTGATAGCGAAGTGAACTTCAGCACCTTCAGAACGGCCAATCCAGTTGCGCTGCATATCTTTTAAGCTCTCTGGCCAATCAAGTTCATCTAAATCTTCTAGCAGGCGATCTGCATAAGCTGTAATTTTCAGCATCCATTGTCGCATTGGACGACGTTCAACAGGATGTCCGCCGCGCTCACTTACGCCATCGATTACTTCTTCGTTCGCAAGTACAGTACCAAGTGCTGGGCACCAGTTTACTGGTACTTCATCAACGTAGGCTAAACCTTTTTCATATAGTTTTAAGAAGATCCACTGTGTCCATTTATAGTAGTTTGGATCTGTCGTATTTACTTCACGATCCCAATCATAAGAGAAGCCTAATGCTTTAATTTGGTTTCGGAACGTGTTAATGTTTTTCTCTGTAAATTCAGCTGGGCTGTTTCCAGTATCAAGCGCATATTGCTCAGCTGGAAGACCGAATGCATCCCATCCCATTGGATGAAGAACGTTGTGGCCTTGCATACGTTTCATACGAGATAAAATGTCCGTTGCTGTATATCCTTCTGGATGTCCTACGTGCAGCCCTGCACCTGATGGATATGGGAACATATCTAGTGCGTAAAATTTCGGTTTTTCTGTTTCATCTGGCGTACGGAATGTTTTATTTTCTTCCCAATACGCTTGCCACTTCTTTTCAATTTCTTGATGATTGAAGCTCATAAAATACCCTCCATTCAAATTCTATATATTTTCACCGCCAAAAATACAAAAAACCCCTCATCCCAGAAAAGGGACGAGAGGTTATAGATTCCCGCGGTACCACCCTAAATTAATGTAATAATTACATTCGCTTAGATCCGTAACGTGGATGAACGGCAATTGCTACTTTGTTTCACAACTGCAACTCAAAGGCGAGTTCATAACGAAACGTGGATTGACTTGCACCGACCGTCAACTCTCTAAACCAGCTTCTATTACTACTACTCCTTCTCACTGTTATTACATATGAGTTATTTAAAATATATTCTAAAACAAGTTACATGTTCCGTCAAACTAAACTGCAACTTTTTCATCTACAGTTTCTTCAACACGTACTCTCTTATCATACATACTCGTTGCGATAATTGCTACTACAAGCATTACCATGATTGCGATAAACAATACTTCCATATTATATAAATCAACAATTGCTCCGCCAACAACTGGGCCAAACATTTTTCCAACAGTCGCTGCACTATTTACAACACCTTGATAAAAACCGAGCTTATCTTTTGGTGCAAGGATATTCGCAATCGTTGGCACAGCTGGCCAAACAAATAATTCACCAATTGTTAATGTCACCATCGCGACAAGGAACATTGTAAATTGCTGCGCTTGACTTAATACAATAAACGACACTGCAAAAATACCAATTCCGATCATAATTTGTTGTTTTAAAGAACGTTTCATCGCGCGAATAATCATACTGATTAATGGCTGGGCACAAACAATCATCGCCCCGTTTATCGTCCATAATAAACTATAGTGGCGAAGACTAATGTTTAGCTCCTGCATGTGCGTCGCAATCGCTCCTTGCCACTGTACATACGTAACCCAGCATAAAGCATATGCTACACATACAATAAGAAGCGCCTTGAATCCCGGTGTAAGTGACCAACCATCTTTCGTTTTTTCTTTGACTGCTACACGCTTATCTTTCTTATCTTCCATACCACGAAATCCGATAAAAGCGATTAAGAAGAAAATAAAGTATAAAATAAAGTTCGCTAAGAAAATATAATCGAAGCGATAAGAGGCAACTAAACCACCGCACGCCGTTCCAACGGCGATTCCAACGTTTTGGCCCACATACATCGCATTAAATGCTCTCCGGCCGCCTTCTGGCCAAACCGTTCCGACCATCGCATACATCGCCGGAAAGACCATTCCAGAACCAAAACCAATTAACGCAAGCCAAATAATATAAAATGGCCAGCCATGGAAAAATACAAGACCTAAAATTGATAATAATGTAATCACAATTCCAACTAAAATTGACTTATATCCGCCCCATTTATCAAATAAAACACCGCCGAGTAAATTACCGATTATTCCTGTTAACGAGTTAATCATTAATACCATTCCGGCCACAGATAACGACTTTCCTAAATGATCATGTAAATAAATTGTATTAAAAGGCCATAAAAAAGAAGCACCCGTGACATTAATAATCATCCCAGCTACTAATAGCCATACTTTCCTTGGCATAGTCCCCCTCCTATTCTTTTTTTTCGTTCCTATATAACAGTAAAATTGTAGTCGTTTTTAAATAAGAAGGCAACTGATTAATAGTTGATGAAATTCAGATAATAAGATACTCACTGTATAAATCCACATTAAAAAGTTGATATAAAAACCCTCTTTTTTTAGGCTGGCGAGAGCATCTGGCCACGCATAGAAACGGTCAGGTCCTTTTCCTACCACATGCAAGGTTTAAAACAAAAGGAGAATGCAAGTAGTGGTCATGGTGTATTCTGCACGGCAGTGACTTATATGCCAGGAAATGGAAAATTATTCATATCAATTAAGATGGCACTTCTCTCGAAGAACGCTTCACTTATGACGAAAGAAGTAACCATAACCTTGGTGTAGAACTTATTAACTTCTCTTATACAGGCTTAATGTTAATGGGACATTATTCAGACATAATGAAAGGATATCCAAGCATATTCTTTCCTCTACTTTATCCAATACTCACATGTTTATTAGGAGTTATACTGTTAATCATAGCAATTGTATTAAGAATAAATAAGAAAAAGTTTCATAGTTAAGGCTCCTTCTCTACAATTGAAGGAGCTTTAACTATGATATATAAAATGAAACTCCCATCAGTGTTTTTTCATCTCCCACTGGTAGTTAGTTAAACCAATCGGACTTATGCCAGCAATTATCCCGCGAATAGCGGGATAAAGCTTATACTAAACATACACCCTTTTCTCAAAAGCGAAATGGTTGTTTCTCACGCTTTACAAGAGCGGGAGAATACACAAATTAAGGCGTAGTTACTGCCGATAGAGTGTATCTCACATTTTAAGCCAATTGCTTTAAACTCTCTTCTTCCCCCTATAAATCACGTGATTTAAATGTACGCATCGCTATAAAAATAGCTGCTAACACATATAAAACAGCATAAACAACCATCATGTTACTCGGTGTTGAAACACTCCCAAATACTCCTTGTGAAGCTATTGATAAAGGATTGTCTGCTGAATCAAATAAATAGATTGTCATTTTACGATACATTGTATCGATTGGGAATAAAAGGCTGGCAATTATGCCCATGTTTACAAGTGCTGCTTTATGTGCCAATGTACCGATTTGTTCAACAAATCCGCCAATAAATCCAGTTCCGTATAAAATAATTAACACAATGCCAGCATTTAATGTCGCCATACGCGTGCTTAGTAATATCGCGATGCTAATTAAAATAACGGGCTGTAGCAAGAAAAGAGCCAATGCTTTTATAATCTGCGCGGCTGTGAAATCTAAATGGAACGTACTACCTCCCATTGTTTGATGAATAATCACGATACTCATAAACAGGAAGGC
This sequence comes from Bacillus sp. 103mf, assembly GCF_900116295.1. Classification (GTDB taxonomy): domain Bacteria; phylum Bacillota; class Bacilli; order Bacillales; family Bacillaceae_G; genus Bacillus_A; species Bacillus_A bruguierae. The sequence goes on along the minus strand of NZ_FPAF01000016.1, from coordinate 31,656 downwards.
CGCGTACGCAATCAGTAACAAGCATAAGCCGATCCATTTCCCCATTAAAAAGGAAAATCGTGAAATCGGTCTCGTTAACCATGTATCAATTTGATGACTTTCAATTTCATTAGCAATACTTCCAACACTACTTAAAATAGCTAACAGTGCAGTAATAAACGAAGAAAAGTATAACCCAACCCCTAGAAGTTGTGTAGAAAAGAAACTTTTGCTCATAAAATCTTGTGCTGCCGAAATACCACTAGATTCTCCTGGAAGGATTTCACTGACAGCATAGTGAATGGCCACTCCATAAAATATTAAAAAGGCAAAGGTCATACATAACGTAATGGTAAAAATACGCTTTAACAAAATTTCTTTAAATGATAACTTGGCGATTGTCCACATGCTGCGTCCCCTCTTTCTTATTTACCCAATACATAAACACATCTTCCAAATGCGGATGAACCGGATTTAACTGATACACAGGAATATGTAGTGATACAAATGCTTCTAACAATCTAGGAATGTCATCTTCTTGTTGCAGCGTTATAATCCAGCGCTTACGATTTTGCTGCTCTTCTATCTTCCTTACATTTTTAATAAATGGAGGTAGTTGTTTAAAAAACAATTCACTCTTTTCACCAAGTGTTACTTCAACTTCCGTTTGAATCATCATCAATGAGCGCCAATCTCCTTGGACAATTAACTCTCCCTTATTAATAATCGCCACGTGATCACATAGATGTTCAATTTCATTTAATAGATGACTGTTTAAAAATACTGTTTTCCCTTGATTCCGAAGCTCTTCCATTAAATGACGCACTTCTTTCCGTCCGATCGGATCAAGCGCGGATGTTGGCTCATCTAAAAAAATCAATTCCGGATCAGAAAGCAGGGCACAAGCAAGTCCGATACGCTGCTGCATTCCTTTTGAATAACCGCGAATTTTTTCCTTTTCCCTTCCCTTTAGGCCAACTTTTTCAATAACCTCATTCATTTTTGCCCTCCGCTCCCGAAAAGGAATATTGCACAATTTTGCATGCGTTTCAAGTAACTGCCATCCGGTCAGCCAATCAGGATAGCGAAACAGTTCAGGTAAATAACCAATGCGCCGCTTTGATTCAATTGTCCCAATCGGTTGCCCTAGCATTTGCGCTGTTCCAGAATCCGGATGAAGTAAGCCAAGCATCGTTCGCACAAACGTACTTTTTCCTGCACCGTTAGGACCTATAAATCCGAATACAGTACCGCGCGGCACCTCTAATGAAATATTGCGGATACCGCCTTTTCCGTTATATTGTTTTGTTAAGTTCTTTGTTTGAATAATCCATTCTTCGTTCATGTTTTACCTCCGCCCTATACAGGAACAGAGCCGCCCCTTTTTGCGGAGCCGCTCTTGTTCAATCATTATTTTAGTTCATTTGCAAGTTTAATAAGATCGTTTGCATTCGTATCTTTCCCCTGCTCTTTATGTTGCTCGATCATATGCAATTTCCCTTCTTTTTCCCAAACAAGCACATTTTCATAATCCGTACTATATAAAACCGCCTTCACTCCTTGAACCTTTGTCTCTGATGCTTTTGCATCTTTTGCTACATAAGGAATCGGCAATGTATGTGTCCAATCTTGAATACCTGCAAGCTGTGTTTTTACATTCCCAGGAATAATCGGAAGCTCTAAAACTGTTTTTTGTAATTTCGCAACATCTACACCTTCTGGAACAGAAATTTTTGGTGCATCAATCACATTATAAGAAAAACCACTTGATGTTCGATTGCCCTCAACATCTATTTGGGTACGTACTGATTCTGGAACTGTGATTGAAAACTGCTTGCCATTCAAAGCACTTTCAAACTGCGTACTGCTCTGTAGTTGTTTCAACAACTTATTAGCTTTTTCTGTATCGAGTTCAAATTGCATAATAAATGACGGGTTCGTATCTACACTCGTTACATGGTATCCATTTGGTACTTTTGGAACAGCATATCCAGCTTCTCTTGCTTGCTGTTCCGACTGAAAATGAGCATCTTTTTTACTTCCGTTATCTTTGATTCCTATTTTCCCAATTCCTTTAATGGACTTCTCTCCTTCTTCCATATGAGAGATCCATCCTTCAATTTCATGTAAGTCCGACTCGGTAAGTTGAACTAATTGCACATCCTTTACTCGAAAAATCGATAACAAATTACTTGCTCCTGCCCGTACTTCTGGAACTGTTAAAGACACACACACAATTGCCGCTGCTGCTGCTCCGGTAATCCAACGTTTAGATGATTTCTTCATATTATGCCATCTTCCCTTCTTTTTACTTTCTTTACTGTTTGTTTCTTTCGTATTATGATTTTGTATATTTTGTTCAAAGGTTTTCCAAGCTTGGTCAACATCGATATCAACTTCTTGACCAGCGTTTGCGAATTCATCATCCACTACAACTTCTACCCATTGATTAAGCTTGCTCACTTCTTCTAACGTCTTTTGACATGCTTTACATTGGTCAAGATGCTGAATATATTGCTTTCTTTCATCGCGGTTTAACTCTCCATCTAAATACGCCTGAATAAATCCAATATCTTGGCATTTCATTTGTCACTCCTCCTTTATCCCTCTATACATTTTCCGGAATTTCGCTTTCGCTCGTGCTAGCAGTGTTCCAACCGAGGATACTTCCATCTGAGTAGCCTCTGCGATTTCTTTGTATTGAAACCCTGAAAACTTCATTAATAAGAGGGTTCGTTCACGCTCATCCATCTCTTTTAATGTACTTTGTACACGAGTAATTTCTTCTTTTTGAATACATTGTTCTTCCGATGACGGACTACTAATTGACTGCTTATAATTTGCTTCTTTTTCGATTCTTGCTTGATGCCTTTTTTCAGATCGCAAATAGTTATATGCGGCATAAATGGATGCTTTTGCAAGCCATGCTGATAAACTTTCAATCTGTTTCCATTCTGTATGATATAATTGCAAAAATACTTCTTGCGCTAAATCCTCAGCAATTGCTTGATCTCGCACAATCCGCATAATTTGTCTCACAACGTGAGCATAATATTGTTTAAATACATCTTGAAACTGTATATTTGAAACTGAATCTTGTTCATATATATTTAACAATGAAGCTTTCACCTCCACTCGTTTTTTCCTCCTTATTAGCTACTGTCACTATAAAGAAACCACAAATTCGTTATTTGTGACAAAAAAATAAAAAATATTTTCTTGTAATGGTTCAGCCTTATTATAACCGTGTATTGAAATCTGTTTTAATCCTTTGCCCTCTAAGATATTTTGTTAAGAATCACAAATCTATATATAAGTTGAAAAACCAACATGAAAACCTCCTTTCTTTTTAGGGGGACGAGAGCATCTGGCTGCGCATAGAAACGGTCAGGGCCTTTTCCTACCACATGCAATGTTTAAAACAAAAGGAGGAAGCAAGTACAGGTCATGTTTTATTCTGCATAGCAGCAACTTATAAAGAAAGGCGGAAGCGGCTCGCTCAGAACAAGAGGGGGATGGAGCTTCTGACATAGAGGCGCTTTTTGCCTCGGCGGAAGACGCGAAGCCACCGACTGTTCTAGCCGCTGGAGCTGGATCATAAAGAAAGGCGGAGCCGACAGGACTAGGAGGCAGAGCTAGACAAAGATGTCGAAAAATTAATATATATATAAACCTAAATAACGACATAAAAATCTTCTGTTTTAGTGAGGCGAGAGCACCTGGCTATACATAGAATTTCTCCATAAAATGGTATAAAATACATATAACTATTTTTAAAGGAGAAGTAAATGGATACTAAAAAAGCACAAAGAGAAATCAAGAAAACAAAGAGAAAAGTAGGAATTGTATTACTTTCTATGTTGATTATTGGAGCTGGCTTTGTATATTGGAAGTTTTTTAGTTTGCAAGGTGTTCCAACAGGAAAATTAATTCGAACAATTGAATCTCCAAATGGAGATTATAAACTGAAAACTTATGTTCATGATGGAGGATCATTAAGCGCAAACGCCGTTAGAGGTGAATTGGTCCATCTTAAAACGAATTCTGCTAAAACGATATACTGGAATTATCCTGATAACGATCCAACCGTTGAATGGATTGATGAAACTACAGTTAAAATCGGAAATCAAACTTTACATATTCCGAAACAAGAAACATATGATTGGCGTGACGATAAAAACTATACGAGAGAATATCCTAAACAATTTATGAAATAAAGTGAAACTTTAATCAGTGGAGGGGTTCTTCATCCCCACTGATTATCAGCCCTCACCAATCGGGCTTTTACGGGCAGTTTATCTCCCACCTAACTTCTTTGCTTTCGCTAAATTTTGAGGTGGGAGTATTAATGCCCACGAATAGTGGGATAAAAAAGGAGGATTATACCATAAACACCATACCTAAAAAAACGTTAAAAAAGATTGAAAACGATATTACAAATAATGATTTAGGAAAAGCAAGAGATCGACTACATGGCTTAATTTCCACTTATCCTAATGCATTAGATATTCGTAAGAAACTAGGAGATGTTTATTACAAATTACAACACCCCGCAATGGCTGGTCGATATTGGTACTTAGAAGAGCAGAAAACACCTGAAATGATTGAGGCGTGCTCACTATTCGAGAAATCTATGGGGAACAACGCTAATCAGATAGCTAGAGCCTTAAAATTTAAAGGGGATAATGAAATAATTCAAAAGTTATGTTCTGAACCTATCGCATCTTCTCTGCAAGAAAAAGTAAAAGAAAGCATGATCGAAGAATATGAAGAAACGTGGCAAGATAAGCTCATTCCTTTTGGATGCATCTCGGCGCTTATATTAATCATTTTGTTTGCTCTACTTGGTATTTATACTGTCTTTGATTGGATATTTTAATAACTTATTCTTAGAACAGGAGGCTACGCATGCAAAATATAAGTGAGCACAATTTCTCAGAGTTACTTGGTCAATCAGTAAAAGAAATAAACCCCGAAGTAAACCTTCCTCTTATCATCGTATTTGAAGATGGGCGCTTAACCGTGGAATGTGCGTGGCGTATAAGAAATCATCGTGAGGTGCAAGTAGGAAAACCAGACTATGAACTTACAAATTCGGATGGATCTAGATTTCGCAAAATCGCAAGAAAATTACTACTAAATCGGAAAGTACAAAAGATACATCATTTTTCACCAATTTCCGATTTAACAATTGAATTTGACGAAAATGTCTTTTTAGATATCTTTCATGATAGTAGCTTTTTTGAAGGCTGGCAGTTAAATATAGGGGATAATTTTCATGTTTCTTTACCAGGTGGAAGTTTAGGATAAATAAAAAAGAAAAGAGAGAGTAGAATGGATAATACACCTAATTTAACACAAGAAATTAACGAGTTGAAAGAATCTATCAATGAATTAAAAGATGAGGTCCGTAGTTTAAAAGAAGAAAAAGAACAGAAAAAGAAAAGCTTTGATATCGGTGATAATCTAGGATTTGTTGCTATACTAATTTTTGTTGTTGCAATTATGTATATCACTCGTTAACAAAAAAGCTAGCAAACAAATCGTTTGCTAGCTTTTATTTATAGTACCGTATCTAATTCGACAATTTTTAAAAATCGGTTATTCCAAATGTTTTCATGATGCTTAATCATTTGTTCTGCTTCTAATACTGCACTTGTTATTGTACTATGTGTATTTCTAGCAAGAAGGTTATTTTGGTATCCTAAGCTATAAGCAGCTCGAATTGTAGTATCTAAACAAAATTCAGTTTGAGCTCCTGCAAAAATAATTTGCTCAATTTCTTTCTCTTTTAAGTAGTTGAATAGTTCTGTTTGATAAAATGCGTCCCATTTTGTTTTTTGAATCACTTTATCTGAGGAAGTTTTCGCTAGCCCCTTATGTAATTGCCATCCATCTTTTCCTTCAAACATTTCATCTGCTTCCTCTATACCTGTATGTTGAATGAAGATAACTGGAATATTTTTTTCGTGAGCTTTCGTAATTAATTCGTTGATATTTTCAACTACACGTTCTTTATCATATAAAAAGTTTTGCGGTTCAAGAAAGAAAATTTCTTGCATGTCAATGACAACTAAAGCTTGTTTCATTACTATTCTTCACCCTATTCGTTTCTTTTTTATTATAGCATTTATTACCAAATTGTGTAATTCTTTTGATAAAATAATGATGAGGATACAATGTAAAATCCCGCCAAGAGAAACTATTTTTCTCTTGGCGGGATTTTAACTGTTACTTTCAACTATTTTACCTCTACTGTATAATTCCCCGTTCCACCGCTATATTTATATACACTCAAGTAATATTTTCCTGGGTTCGCATAATAATTTCCAAGTAATTTATTTCCGTCGCGTTTTGTTGCATAAGCGGCGTAGTTATTCAGGTCTGATTCAGAATATAATACCCAATTCATTCCAAGGTTTTGTTCATTCGTAACGGTAATCTGTAAATCTTTTGCTGTCTTCACATCAATAACAAACCGGTCAACTTGATCTTGATCATTTAGGCTACCTCGTAATAATGTGTTCAGAGATAGTGGATTAGCTGTATTAAATGAATCATTCGGTTCTTTTTCTACGCTATTATCTTCTTCAGTATTCACTCCGCTAAACACAACATCATATTCAAATTGTCCAGCCGCATTGACACGGTAATTCACAAAATAAGCAGTTAAAGTTTTATATCCGCTCCACTCTTTTTCGGAAAGATGTTTTAACATCTCATTCGTTGCTTGATTCATCGCCTTCCAGTCCTCAGTTTCTCCTTTTGACGCACTTCCTGTATACGTTCCTTGTAGTGTAAATGTATTAAAGAATTGTGATTTATTCTTTGTTACCTTCACATTTGTTAGCTTCGCTTCATTGGTAATATCCGCTGTAACTTCAGAAAACGCTTTCGGTTTATGCTCTGCTAAATAATCATCTGATACTTGCGGAATTGTATACTTATCCCGATTATCAATCAGCATTTGCATATAAGATTGGTAGTCTTCATTTAATTTATTATCCTTACTTAATGCAGAGCGGTACGCATCGTAACCTGGGACATCATTTGCACGAATTAAATCATGCACTTTATCGAACATATCAGAGCGGTTATTATACATATAAGATTGCAATGCAAACGAATAGTTATAAAAATCCCACGTTCCGTATTTTGCATATAATGTTTGCTCCGCTGTGTATCGTTTAGCTGGATCATTAGATAATCTGTTAATCATACTTTTTCGTGGTACAACGCTATCTAATCGCGTTGAGCCTGCAAAGAACTCCGCATTGCCTTCTTCAAACCAAGTCAAGCGTTCATCTTGATACATGTCTCCTTGTCCCCATAACCCTGGAACTTCATATCTTCCCTGTAAATAGTGTGTAAATTCATGACGGAACAATTCCTCCAAACTAAAAACACTTTGCTGCGGTGTACGTTCATATGTGAAGAACGTTCCGATTCCTTCAATGTAAATACCACCATTATTCGTTTCATAGCCATACAATTGACGGTTAAATTGATATTCGTCGGGACTATTGTAAATAACCATTGTTAACACATCATCAGCATGTCCGCCCTCGAGCGCCTTATCGCTACCAACTGTACGATAAAATTGAGCGCGTACTTCTTTTGCCGCCCAGTATAAACGTTTAATTTTATCCTCAGTCACTTTATCTCCCGCTTTAAAGACGATTGCCCCGTCATCATACGTATAGGTTTTAGGCAAATATTTCTTCTTACCATCTTCTCGAATTTGATCTAAATTTACTGTTTTTCCGTTCGCATCTACTCCACCGTAATTTGTAACAATTTGTTCTACCGCAACAAAATATTGCTGTCCTAAATATGGATAAATCCACATCGCTTCTGTTGCAACTTGCTGTCCTTTTGCTTGTGTACTATGAAGCTTACCAAATCGGCTAGCATAGTAAATTCCGTTATTAATTAACCATCCGTTTTTGTCTGTTACCGTACCAATTAGTGCAAAACGACTTATTTCATTAATAAAGCTATCAATATTCCTATACCACATCGTATCTTTTGGTTCTTTGCCCGTAGTATACATATACGACTGAACATCATAATCAATTTCTTTCATCAAATTATATACAGCATTGCCTTTTGTGTAGTCTTCAATAAAAGTTGCAAGATTATCATTATATTGTCTTAAGATTTCACCTGCATATTGAATAACTTCAACATCAGCTGACGCACCTCCAATCAACATTCCATAAGACGAAATTACTTTATTTTGTTCTGTTGTACCAAGTTTAAAATTCGGGTTCTTCGCAATTGTTTTTAAAGCTGGTAAACATTTATCATGATAGCTGCGTTCACTTAATTTACTTAATTCTTGATGATAAAAACCTAAATAAAATCCCGAACGTATAACTTCTACTAATGTCTCAATTCCTTTTGAATCGTCCTGCGTATACGCTTGGCCTTGTTCTGCTAGTTTATCAATAAGCGCTTGCATCCGGCTATCATCTTGATAGAACTTCAGGCTATCACTATTAAACTGAAATAATTCCGGAATTTGATACCATTGAATCGTAACAAGAAGATCGGCTAATTGTTTGTTGCTTAATTGATTTAATTCAGCCATCGAATATTTTTTTTCTTCAGCCAGCTGTTTAGCATCCTCTTTTGGTGCCGGCGGACGCTGCGATAAATCTGCTAACTTTAACCGTTTTGTAAAAGATGGACTTTCTTGTACGTTCGAAGAGTGCGCTAACTCATCAACGGATTTCTTTAATCCTACCGGCTCCATTTGTAATACATTCTTCGTATTTTTCTCTTTTGCCTCTGCTTGAATTTGCATGCCATTACATGATATAGTAACAAGCCCAACACCAAGCATCAGTTTATAAAATTTTGAGTATTTCACCATGCTATTTTCTCCTTTTTTTAAAATAGTCAAAATTCTTAATTTTTTAACCAAAACTCCCTTTCATATACCTTTACTAGACAACGTCATCTTCATTGATACCTGTAAAATCAGTGGCCAATATTTTTAATAAGTATTCTCTTATTACAGCTACTGCTAAATTCCCCCCTCCATATTTCAGATAAGCAAGAAGCGTGCCAATATTAAATCCCACAGAAAAAATGCATTTTTATTAGAACAATCTAATAATTTATACACCAATAATTTAGTCATGTATAAATTATTTGACATAAAATCCCCTTCAAATCAAAAACATTCTGAAGTTACTTGTTATGTTACGAATAAAAATTATAGCAACTATCGAAAAATGTCGAATTAATAAGAATATTGTCTTTTTTTCGTTGATTCATTTTATTTTTAATGATACACTCATATCATAAAGAAAGAGTAAAACGAAAAAACCCTTCAGCTTTATAATTTTCCGAAAATTAAGTTTTTTAACCGTTTTACTGTTCACTTCCATGCTTGTGTTTCTCCTACTCTTTCTTTGTTAGCGTCCCCCCTTATCAAGCAATCCAGCTTAATAAGGGGGGATTTGTGTATCAAATCCTTATTCATTTTTCTGAAAGACAAAAAGCACTTTTGAAAATTTCACAAGTGCTTTTTAAGATTAGCAAATTATCGATTAACAAATTGCATTCCTATATCTGTTGCATCTTCTTTATTTAAGTGATAGATCGTTTTGTTTCCAACACATTGAACATAAGCTTCGGCATAGTATGGTTCAACGCTAAACAATACTACATTAAATGTAATTCTTTTCCCATCATCTAACACAAAATCAATTTTACGGTGCGAAGATTGTTCAAAAAATCTCTTCTTAAAAAATTCTTTTTGTGTTACCACCTTTTTTGAACTCGTTAACTTTTGAAATACATCTCTCGCATCTTTCCCACCATCTGTAATCATACCCTCGGCAACCGAATCTGTTTCTAAATATTGCACCTTTGATATCATATCAGGTGTTAGCGCTACTTTATCTTCATGCTCTATTAAAAAGATATATATAAATAAAGGAACGAATATAAATAATAATCCGAATACTATTTTTTTCTTATTCATTTTCTCCCCCCTCGTATAATCGTAACACAAAAAAACTTTATAACAGATTTACTAAGTTAAATCATTCTTGTGGATATAAAAAAAATACCGAGCACCACCGCTCGGTATTTCCCAAATTCTATTCCTCTTTCGGAAGAACAATTCCTTTATACAATTGAACGGTAATAAAATAATAGATCATATAAATGACTACGAAAATCAAGATTGGAAGCCATACACGGAAATAAGGATTAATTAAAATGAACGAGAAGATGTTCATACCAACTAATACGTGGACAATCCCTACAATTCCTGGGAATAGGAATACTAAGAATAACTCTTTGTAAATTGACTTCGTTAATAATTCACGGCGAACACCAATTTTGCGAAGCATTTGGTAACGTGTAATATCGCTTGATGCTCCTGAAAGAATTTTAAACATTAAACAACTTGCCATCATTGCTAGGAACGCAATTCCTAAGAAGAATCCCATAAATACTGTTCCGCTTGCAATGCCATAAAATCCAGTATAAAATTGGTTCTTACTTTGCAAGGAATTTTCTTTTACATTTTTATATTTAGCTAGCTGCAACTCGTCAATTTTTTCCCATTCTTTTTTATATGTTAAGAAATCATCTACTTTTCCAATTAATGCAACACCCTCTTTGCCTTGCAAACCATCATACATTTTTTGGTCTACAATTTTGATTGTTTGATTGGAGGATACATAAGATAGATGAATCGTGCTTAATGCCTGATCCCACTCTTTTGGAATCACATTATCAGATTTTTCTTGACTGGAACTCGAAATCGCACCTACTGGCAGTTCTTCAGAAGCTCGTTTCACTTTACCGATATCTTTCATCCCTTTAAAAACTTTTAAATCTTGTACTAAAGGACGATTTTTCTCTAAATCTTCTTTTAAATAATACACATATTTATCATCTATTTTATAACGATATTCATTTTTCTCTTTAAATGCAATACCATCTAAAATTTTCTTTTCTTCGGCTGTTGGGTTATGAATTGCAACATCATAAATTGCCAAACCATCTACAGTAAACATAACATTATTTTTAAATGCCATACCGCCAGAAATCGCACCTGCTCCAAGCGCAACTAACATTGCTACTGTCGCTAATACCTTTGTTAAGCTATTGATACGGAAATTTAATTGTGCAAATGTAAAGGCATTAAGTCCTTTTTCAGTAACCTTTTTATTACTTTTAAGCTTTTTAATAATAAGCGGAAGGAATGTTCCAAATAACATGTAAGTTCCGGACGTTACAGTAATTAATGCTATAATAATTCCCATTTGCGCCAACTTGTCCATGTAAACCATAGAAGCATAGCCGATTGCTAACAGAATAATTCCAACGAATGCAGCTATAACAGTCTTTATTCCTGCTTTAGAAACACGATCCGTTTTAGAATCTGCATGAACCAGTTGCAGAACCGTAATACGCGATAATTTGATACTATTCATAATTGCTGATAAAACAAATAGTACTAAGAAGAAAATACATGTAACAAGTATAGATGGGACATAAAACGCATGATAGCCACCTGCAGTAAACTCAAGCTGCTGCATAAGTAGTTTACCAATTCCTTGCGCTAGCCCTACACCAACTGCAATACCAACTACAAGAGATGCTGCTCCTAATACAATTGTTTCAATAAACATAAGCATTGTAACCTTATGTTTTTTCGCTCCTAGCATCATGTACATACCAAATTCTTTTTGACGAAGTGATAGTAAGAAAGAATTTGCATATAAAATGTAGAAGAATGTAATGATAGCTAATAGTACCGCACCAGCATGGAAGACGAATTGAATACTACTAATTACAGAATTCGCTTCAATAAACGCTTTATTTAGTGCTAACGTTTGGAACATATAAAAAATAGAAATTGACATAACAAGACCAACGAGTAAGACGATGTAGTCTTTCAGCTTACTTTTCAGTCCTGACATGGAAAGCTTAAATAACATGCCTGCCTCTCCTTTCTTACGCTTTTTGTGTGCCTAAGTCTGCCAGCACATCTAAAATTTCTTTATAAAATTCTTCACGTGTACCCTTGCGGTGAATTTCTTTATATAACTCACCATCTTGGATAAATAAAATACGTCGGCAATAACTTGCACTATACGGATCATGTGTAACCATCATAATAGAAACACCTTGTTCTTCATTTAAGCTTGTCATCGCATCTAACAAACTTGTTGCGTTTTTGGAATCCAGCGCTCCTGTTGGCTCGTCACCTAAAATAATGGCTGGTTCATGTACAAGTGCACGTGCCGCCGCTGAACGTTGCTTTTGTCCCCCAGATACTTCAGATGGATATTTTTGAAGAATCTCTGAAATTCCTAGCATTTCCGCTACCTTCTCTACTTTCGGTCCAATCTTTTTTGAAGGAACGCCTTGTAGTGAAAGAGGCAATGCAATATTTTCATAAATTGATAGGTTTTCTAGTAAGTTAAAGTCTTGAAATATGAAGCCTAATTTTTGTGAACGGAAATCAGATAATTCCCCCTGCTTCATTTTCGTAATATCTGTACCTGCAATTTCAACAACGCCGTTCGTCGCTTTATCTAATGTTGAAATAACATTCAATAATGTTGTTTTTCCAGAACCAGAAGGTCCCATAATCCCAACAAATTCACCTTCTTGAATGGAGAATGATACGCCCTTTAATGCATGTGATTGACTTTCACCTTTTTTACCGTATACTTTTTGAACATTCTTTACGTCTACAACTGGTGTTTTCATATAAACCCTCCTGTGCTTTGTTTTCCTTTTCCTATTTTGCTCTTTTAAAGCATTTCCTGCCATTGATTAAACTTACATTTATCTTACAATTTTGTAAGATGCATAAACGGCTCCATATGTTACATGTAAACACGTAGCATATGGAGCCGCTTGTTATTTTAAGATATACATTTTCATTTCACATAATAAAGTTACATTATTTTACCATAACGAACATAAAAGAAGCTGGGCTCATATAAGCTCAGCTTCTTTCATTTTATCCTTTTAAAACAAACTCATTACCTTCGTTATCTTTAAAAATGGCAAATGTCCCCCATGCCATTTCATTTGGCTCTTGTATAAATTCCACATCATTTTTCTTCATTGTTTCATATGTATCTGCCATATTTTCCGTTACAAATACAATCGATGCTTTTAGTTCATTTGCATTTTTCATCATTGATTTTGGATAAATAACTAGGTGAGAACGTGTATCTTTCGGTCCTACTTCAATCCAACTTGCATTTGGCCCCATTGGATCATTACGGTATACTTCAAATCCCGCTTTCTCTGTCCAAAATTGTAGTGCCTTTTGCTGGTCATCTACGTACACGGCTACTGTGCCGATATGTGCAATCATGTTACATTCCTCCGCTCTGTGATATTCGAGCATTATTATAATACATCTCTCGTACGTATGAAAAAGAAAGCAAATTTCCATAAGAAATAAAACCAGGTCATATTTCGACCTGGTTTATTCTGATTGCTTTGATTTTTGTGGTTGGCCTTTTTTACGATTTCTTTGCTTTGCTTGTACTACTGGATCTAATTCATTTGAAAACTCAGCGTTATGTCCGTTTTGTGTTTTTTGCTCTGGGTTATTTTGATCTGAACGCTTTGCCATCCTTATCGCTCCTTATTAATGCGGTGTAATAATCATTTGGTGTTGTAATTGCCTTATTGCCATACGCGCACGATTTAGTTGTTCACGTTGTTCATCATTTGCATAGTGCTGCATCGTTTGCATTTCATTGTAAGCTTGTTCTAATTGAAGCTGCGCATCAGAATAGTTCATTTTATTGTAATGCTCTTGTCTCATTCCAATGTCCAATTGTTCTTTTGCATATTCCATTGCTTGATGTGCATTTTGGATGCACGCTTCCAGTGATTCACGCTCTGCCATGATTGTCCCTCCTTACCAATATTTCTCCTTTAGCTTGTCCGTTCTATATGAACCTTATGAGTATGTTATAATGATTTTTGCTCATATCTTTGAGGAGGAATAACTATGAAAGTCCAAAATCCTTTCCCATATTCAAATGACAATAAACGTTACCATACGTGGAACTACCATCTACGCAGGCATTTCGGCGAGAAAATCTTTAAAGTTTCTTTAGATGCTGGATTTGACTGCCCAAACCGTGATGGCACAGTTGCATATGGGGGCTGTACATTTTGTAGTGCGTCTGGTTCCGGAGACTTTGCCGGTGACCGCCGTGATGATGTTGTTACGCAATATCATGAAATGAAAGAAAAAATGCATACGAAATGGAAAGATGGTAAGTGTATTGCCTATTTCCAAGCTTATACGAATACACACGCTCCTGTTGAGGTGTTAAAAGAAAAATTTGAACCACTTTTAAAAGAAGAAGGCGTTGTCGGTCTTTCTATCGCTACCCGGCCAGACTGCTTACCTGATGATGTTGTCGAATATTTAGCTGATCTAAATAAGCGTACGTACCTTTGGATCGAGCTTGGCTTACAAACCGTACATGAACGTACAGCGCTTTTGATTAACCGCGCTCACGATTATCCTTCTTATGTAGAAGGTATAAATAAACTTCGTAAGCATAACATTAACGTGTGCTCACACATCATTAACGGTCTCCCGCTTGAAGACTATGACATGATGATGGAAACAGCACGCGCAGTCGCAAAACTTGATATTCAAGGGATTAAAATTCATTTGCTGCACTTATTAAAAGGAACGCCTATGGTGAAACAATACGAAAAAGGACAATTACAATTTCTATCTCTTGAAGATTACGTAAATCTCGTTGTCGACCAGCTTGAAATCATCCCATCAGATGTCATCGTACATCGCATCACAGGTGACGGTCCGCCAGACCTAATGATCGGTCCGATGTGGAGCTTGAACAAGTGGGAAGTATTAAATGCAATCGATGCTGAATTTGTACGCCGCGGTAGCTGGCAAGGCAAATATGCAAACGAGGTGAAAACAGTATGAAGTTAGAACGCATCTTACCTTTTGCCCGCACGCTGCTAGAGCGAGCGGTAAAGGAAGGAGATTACGCTGTTGATGCAACGCTAGGCAACGGACATGATACGTGCTTTTTAGCAGAGCTTGTCGGCGAGAATGGAAAAGTATTTGGCTTCGATATTCAAGAAGAAGCAATTACCAATTCAAGCACACGGCTACAAGAAAAAGGACTGACTGAGCGTGCCGTTCTTATTCATGATAGCCACGATACATTAACAGCCGTATTACCAGAAGACGCAAAAGGAAAAGTAACAGGAGCTATCTTTAACTTAGGCTATCTTCCTGGCGGTGATAAAAGCATCGTCACAAAACCAAACTCAACTCTTTCTGCCTTGCAGCAGTTATTAGAAGTTATGGCACCAGAAGGAATTATCATTCTTGTCATTTATCACGGACATCCTGAAGGACAAATAGAACGCGATGCCGTTGTCAAATTTGCCGGGCAGCTAGATCAAAAAGAAGCACACGTACTAAAGTACGAATTTATGAACCAACAAAATAACCCGCCGTTTATTATTGCGATTGAAAAAAGATAAAGTGAAACTTCCATAAGTGACGCTTTTCTCACTGATGGAAAGCCCGCCCAAGCGGGCTTTTACGGGCAGTTTTCTTCCCCGTGCATACCCACTTTACTGCCCGTTAATGCGGGATAAAGCGCCTGGCCAATATATCGGCGCTTTTCTCGATATATCGACCGTTTTTCACCATATATCGGCGACTTTTGAAATATATCGGCGCTTCGACACAGGATAAAGATCCTTCGACAAATTACAACATGAATACACCTACAAAAATACGTGCATACTGCGCGTATTTTTTATTGTCTAAGAAGGATTCTTTCATACGAAACAAGAATTTCTATATTCGAATTAAAACAAAGGGGATGAACAGCTATGATTGGAATACTAGCAGGGATGGGGCCAAAATCTACTGGACCATTCGTTGATAACATAGTAAAACAATGCCAAGAAATTTACGGCGCGAAAGATGACATGGACTTTCCTCATATGATGATTTACTCATGTCCAACACCTTTCTATATCAATAAGGCCATTAATCATGAAGATATGGAAAGAGCAATTATAAATGGCGCACAAAAACTCGAAAGTACGGGTGTCGATTTTATCGCTATGCCATGTAATACGGCACATCTTTATTTTGATCAAATGCAGGAATCCCTCTCAACCCCAGTATTAAATATGGTGGATGAAACACTAAAAGAAATTCCTGCTCACATTCAAAAAGTATCTCTTTTAGCAACTGATGCTACCGTTCAATCTGGTATATATCAAGAGGAATTTTTGAAACGTGGTATAGAATATATTCAAAAAAATGGCTGGCAAACTGCTATCAATCAAATTATATATAAAATAAAAATAGGACAAATAAACGAAGCAAGTCAATCGTGGAATACACTATGCTCAGAATTAGCTGAAACTGTCGATGCTGTTGTCATAGCATGTACAGATTTGAATGTCGTACTAGAGACAGAGCAAAATAATCTTCACTTTGTAGATTCCTCTACATGTCTTGCCAAAGCTATTGTAAACAAGTATTTATCTCATCAAAAATCTAATTGAACAAAAGGAGCCCTCATACAAAAATATGAGCGCTCCTTAATTCGTTTCTTCCTGATGTTTTAAAAACCAAATATCCACAATAATAATAACTGCTAATACCGCCTGCATGATGTAATCTACAGTTGTTGGCCCACCTGCTTTTATCAGCATATTATAAATGCCAAGTACAAATGAAATAGAAAGGCACACTAATAACGAAACTTCGATATTATCATATAACTTTTTAAAGAAATTCTTCATCTTAGCACCTCCGTATTTACATTTTACCATATAATAGAAAAAAAGAAGTGAATTCATGACAATCTTCGGTATCATATTTTAGTCCATTTGCATTTTGCTTATTGGTGTAGGGTTTTTCTTACAACGAAAATATAAAAAACGAGCTGCTTAGAATACAGCTCGTTTTCATCACTGTGCTATCTTCTTGCGATACATCCTTCCATTCCAATAGAAAAAGCGCGAAGTAAAGCCGCCGTATTTCACAATGCGCCGTGCCATGTGTTGCATTTCTTTTTGCTGTGACACTTTCTCGTCTGATAAATAAATTCCAAGCAACCCGCGGCTTATGAGGCGATGAAATTTCATATGTGGCAGTTGTTCCAAGCTTCTTTCTGCTTCTATTACAAAATGTTTCAATCTCTCAAGAGTTGCTTCTTTATTTTCATAGTAACTACAAAAATTTAAATCTCCGCCAATACGGTCTTCTTCTTGGTCAATGAAATAATCAAGTAAAATATGTAATCCTTGTACATAAGGAAAATACCCTTGTTTAATTTTCATAATATCATCGTCTGTTAATTCATCATGGAATGCATATGCTACAAGACAGAAAATACCTAGCGTCGAACCTGCACAAGCTGAAAATTCAAACCAGCTCATTGGCGGAACTTTTTCACGATGCGCTGCAAACCACGTTTTCAAGCGATCTTCTCTCTCTTCTTGCTTTACATGTTTATGAATTTGCAAATCACAGTAATAACAAGCAAGTTCATGAAGAATCGGTGCAATCTTGTTATAATGCTTCGTCTTTGCAAGCACTTCTTGACAAGTTGCTACAAGTTCATCTAAATAACCACCATCATCTTGATCATCACGGTAACGATAATAGTTGCTTCCTTCGCTTCCTGGTGTTAGCGCCGCAAGCATTGACTCATGGAGCGCTGCAAAATCCTTTGGATCAAGTGATGTACTACGGTCGCATAAATTGTCCAAATAATCACTAATCGTTTGGTACGCTACAATGAATCGAATACATTCCTCGCGATGTTCATCGGCAAGCAGCGCTAAAATGCTGCCGCCTTCACAGTGAAATGTTTTATGCTCAATGCTCGCTAACGCTTGATTATGAAGTTCATCATTCGGAATATGGTAGGCGCGTTCTTTCCACATTGCGAGCTCATGGTGTACAACCGGAAACACATCTCGGTATACTTTCGCCATGAGCGTTATGGGGTTACTCGGTACTTTCACTTCGTTCTTCATCTCCTCTAAATGAATATGGTCAAATACTTTTAAAATATATACTGGTAATTATTTATTTTTGTTTCCTAAATTAAATGCGTTTCCACAAATGATTTTGCATATGCAAAAATGTCATCTTTCTCATACTCATTAAATAGCTCATGATAACAGTTTGGCCATTCTTTATATGCTTTGTCACTAATTTTCAGACTATCAAACCAGCTACAGACACGTGTTTTATCTACAAGTTTATCCTCACACGCCTGCATTAGCAAGAGCGGTACGTCTGGAAATTCATTTCGTTTTTCATGTGCAATTTCTACCGCTTTAATTAACTCACTATACCAACGAACTGATACTTTGCGCAAGAACAATGAGTCATTTTCCATTGCATCGCGAATTTCATGATTACGCGTCGCCATTTCGACTGTAATATTCGAATTAAATTGCAGTTTCGGGGCTACAGCATTTAGCACTTTCGCAATGGTACGAAGCGGTAGTTTCGGCATTGATAACACTCCTAAACACGGCGAAGTCAAGATGACTCCTTGCACATCCATTTTCGTTTCTTGCAGCACGCGAATAACTATTAATCCTCCCATACTATGTCCATATAGGAAAAGGGGTAAGTAATATTTTTTCGCTTCTTTAATCCATGTCTTTACTTCTTCTATGTATTCATCAAATGACGTAATATGTCCTCTATTTCTTGAAGTTGTTCCGTGAGCAGGTAAATCCCCCATCACAACATGAAAGCCAAGATAGCGCCACATGTCTGCAAGTGCCTCGTAACGTCCATGATGCTCCATTGCACCATGTACCATAACTATAACACCTTTTGCCTCTTCTGCTTCATAATTCCACATAAAATTCCTCCATTTCACTCTATTTCATAATTTGCTACACTAATATTAGTTTCTAGGAGAGGAAGGTTACTTATATGATTTATCCTTACAAAGACAAACATCCGAAAATTGCTAATAGCGTATTTATCGCTGACTACGTCACAATTACAGGTGATGTTACAATTGGTGAAGAATCAAGCATTTGGTTTAACACTGTCATCCGCGGAGATGTTTCTCCAACGATTATCGGAGACCGGACCAATATACAAGATCAATGTACACTTCATCAAAGTCCAAAGTACCCGCTTATTTTAGAAGATGATGTCACAATTGGACATCAAGTCATTTTACATAGCTGTACAGTGAAAAAAGATGCATTAATTGGTATGGGTTCCATTATTTTAGACGGAGCTGAAATTGGTGAAGGTGCATTTATCGGTGCCGGGAGTTTAGTACCGCAAGGAAAAAAAATCCCGCCAAACACACTTGCATTCGGTCGTCCGGCCAAAGTAATCCGTGAACTAACAGATGAAGACCGTGAAGATATGGCTCGCATTCGTCGTCAATACGTCGAAAAAGGACAATATTATAAAAGTTTACAAACGAAATAAAGTGAAACTTCCATCAGTGACGCTTTTCTCACTGATGGAAAGCTCGCCCACGAATAGCGGAATAAAATTTTTAGCTGCCACCTAAAATGGTAGCTTTTTCTTCGTAAAACTCTACATTTTCTTTACAAAACCTTAGTATTCCCTCAATAAAATTTTATTAAAATAAAAGTGAGACTTCAGTTAGGAGGAGAAGTTTGATGAAAACTAGACCCATTAGCTCCTTATATAAAATAGAGTGCTACATCTTCAAAGGAATTAATCGCTATTTCGAGCGTAAAACATTAAACATCTTTTTTCGCACCATTACACATATGGGCGGTGCAACCTTTACAATCTCTCTTATTGTATTCTTGCTTGTTCTCACAAACGGATCTTTACGAGGCATAGCAATTGCAAGTGCTATTTCCCTTGCGATTAGTCATATTCCTGTGCAAATTTTAAAAAAGTTTTATCCGCGAAAACGTCCTTATTTAACCATTCATAATGCAAAGTATCCGACGAATCCATTAGCGGACCATTCTTTTCCATCTGGACACACGACGGCTATCTTTTCTGTGATTATCCCTTTTCTATTATATGAACCAAGCATAACATTCTTGCTACTTCCAGTTGCAATTAGCGTGGGCATTTCGCGTATTTATCTCGGCCTGCATTATCCATCTGATGTACTCGTTGGCATGTGTCTCGGGACAATAGCCGGCATTGTTTCTTATTATCAATTCATTCCACTTTTTATATAGAAGAAGGAGGGAATCTGATGAAGATTGCCATCTTTACAGATACGTTTACACCGCAAGTGAACGGTGTTGCCAAAACACTCGATCGTTTTACACAGTATTTGCAAAAACAAAATATTGCTTACTCTGTATTTGCTCCGCATCATACAACGGAAGATCACTTCGTTACCAACGTCAATAAAATGAAAAGCATCCCGCTTAAACTGCTCTATCCAGAATGCCGATTAGCATTTCCAAATCCACGTTTCATCAAAAAAGAACTCTTTCAATTTCAGCCGGATCTTATCCATGTCGCAACCCCCTTTAACATGGGGCTTTGCGGTATGTATTACGCAAAAAAACTGAACATCCCTCTCGTCGGCTCATATCACACAGATTTTGATGCATATTTACAATATTATAAAATTGAATTCTTCTCCAAGATGTTATGGAATTATTTAAAATGGTTTCATAGCGCTCTGCAAAAAACATTCGTTCCTTCTCTTGAAACGATGCAACAACTACAGAAAAAAGGCTTCCAAGACTTATATCTTTGGGGCCGAGGAGTAGATTGCAATCTATTTCATCCTCATTACGATCAAGACGCATTTCGAAAAAAATATAGTATCACATCACCGTACATCCTCTCTTACGTTGGACGTTTAGCTCCTGAAAAAGATATCGAAACCTTGCTAACATTAATGAAACAAACAACAAAAAAACGAAAAAATGATATTCATTGGCTAATCGTCGGAGATGGACCTCTCGCTGGTGAAATAAAAGAAACAATGACAGAAAATATAACATTTACTGGGTATTTACAAGGAGACGAATTAGCTGAGGCATACGCTTGTTCAAATATTATGGTATTCCCATCCCCAACAGAAACATTCGGAAACGTCGTCTTAGAATCGCTGGCATGCGGCACACCGGTTATCGGTGCAAACGCAGGCGGTGTGAAAAACATTATTACAAACGGAGCAACTGGTCTTCTTTGTGAGCCGAAACAAACAGACTCTTTTTTATCTTGTATTTATACATTGCTTGATCATCCAATAAAGCGTGAGTATATGGGGCAACAAGGTAGAAATTACGCTTTAACACAAAGTTGGGATAAAATTTTCAACGACCTTGTTATGCATTATGAAGATGTAATTCAAAACCGAAAAGCGGAAATGCTGGCGTAATCTCACTCTTGTTGAGCTAAACATATGGAAGTTTAACTTAAGATTGAAACTTCTATCAGTGGGAGGAATCCCATTAGTGGAAGTTTCAATCTTAAAATTTTTTGAAGGAATCTTACTACCCGTTAATACGAGTTGAATGTATCGTATTTAAAATTGAAGTTTTATTTGTAGTAAACAACAAATAAGCTTGTTTTTTAGTCCTAATCAAAATTCGATCTGTTGTCCCATGCGGCGTTCCGATTCGAATAGCTTTCGCTTCTTTTCCACCATAAGTGTCATCTTCAGTAACCTCAATAATTTCCTTCAATGGAATACGAATTTTTGCTAATTGCCATTCAATCATTAATTCTTCATCTGCTTTCGTAACTTTAATTCCTGGCATATGATCAAGACCTTTCTTTTTATTCATCCCACAACAAAAAATGAGAATATATTAAAAATTTTACATTATTAACAAAAAATAAAATATGCAATTATGCATATTTTCCATAGTAATTATTGTATTATAATTATTTTATGTACCAAAGATACCGAGGTGGATATACATGAAATTCAAAGTAAAGCAAAATCCTTTTCATATGCTTATACTTTTAGTAACTATTTTCCTTTTTATTGCACTATTTTTCATACAAGAAACGAATAATATTTACTTAAGTTTTATGATTTTGTTAAACATAATCAACTTTTTATTTGTTTATAGATCTACTTACACAATCACTGATGAATCACTCATTATTAAATATTATTTCACAAACACCGAAATTCCTTTTAATGATATCCAACATATGAAATACTACGGAAAACCATTGGATTCAAACAAATGGACAAGACAGCGATTAGAAATTATGTATGGTTTATTTGATATACTAACAGTTTGTGTACCACAAGACGAGGAGACATTTATTCGTTTAATAAAAGAAAAATGTCCTAATATGAAGATAATAAATAAACCTGCTAATTAATAGTTTTAGTAGGTTTATTTATTACAAAATAGTCACTTTTCTTCTATTACAAGTAACTGTTTCTCTGACTTTACAAACCATAAACCAATAAAAATAACGAGTCCGCCAATCAATTGTTGTAAAGATAATTGCTCTCTTGCCCATATTGCTGCAAATAAAACCGCTACAAACGGTGTAATGTACATATATACCATCGTATGAGATGCACCAATTTTTTGAATCCCAACGTACCACACCACAAGCCCAAATACAGTAACAAGAAAAATGGAATAGAGTAACGAAAACCATGTACTTCCGTGCTCGATCGCAAAAGGTAACTGAACAATTTGCCAACCGCTCAATAATACAAGCGGCACCGCACCAATCGCTGAAGCCCAGGCCGTTACGCGCAAAGCAGAATACCTTTTCATAAGCGGCGTTGCTAAAACAGGATACAATCCCCAGCAAATCGAAGTAATGAGCCCAATTGCATTACCATAAAAAGATTGCACAAGAGAATGTCCTGCAAGTAATACAAGTGCCGCTCCGATACACGCAATAACTGATCCAACAAGTTTACGTGATGAAAACTGCTCTTCTTTCAAAAACACAGCAAACATCGTCGTAAAAATGGGAGAAATCGAGATTAATAACGATGCATTTGTTGCAGACGTATATTGAATCGTCTCCATAAATAACGTTTGATACAGCGTAATCCCAACCATGCTAACAAAAATAAGTCTTATCATATCTTTCCATGCAATATACAGCGATTTTTCTATGTAAAACGTCAGCACCAATAACAGCGGCGCCGCAGTAACCATACGAATCGCTGTAAATTGGATTGCAGTTAATTCTACAAGGCCGTATTTTCCGATTGTATAATTGATGCCCCATATGATCACGACACATAAAAGCAGTAATTCAATTCCCCATTTTTTCATATATTTCCCCCGCTATATCCGATACTTTACTTCATTAGATTTCGAGACATGTGCTGTAACTCCTTCTTACTTGTAAAAGTCCTACTTTTCTCATTTACAAATAGCAGAAAAAAGAAAGCAAATATAATCTGCTTTCTTCTCACTTTGTTGAAAAAATTGTTTTTCAACAGTATGCAGAGACACTTCTTTCTATAAAGAAGTATCCCTATTTCTATCTTTATTTTACTTTAACAGCATATGTCCCATCTTCCGAATTAGTTGCATACACATATAAATAATACTTCCCTGGTTTTACAGCAATTTTTTCTCTGCATGTATTTCCATTAGATTTTTCACCTGCAATAGTTGTTCTCAGAGCTGATTCATGAACAAGCGACCATATCATGTTAATTTTACCTTCATTTATTACGGAAATTTCCATTTCTTTTGGTGATGACACATTAAACGTATAAATATCCGTATAGTTTTCTTCCTTAAATGAACCTTTGAGAAGCGTATTAAACGGAATTACATTTGCTTGTTCAACACGATCATTTGGTTCTGTTTCAGTTGCTCCTATTCGATCTACATTAACTGTCATTTGTTCTTTACTTTCTTTTCCTTTATCATCTTTTATTGTTAAGGTTGCCGTATACGTTCCTTCTTTTTCATATGCATGAGTAGGATTTGCTTCTGTGCTTGTTTTCCCATCTCCAAAGTCCCAAAGGTAAGAAATGATTTTTCGATCTTCAGCTTTTGAACTATCGCTCTTAAACTGAATTGCGGTATTTTCTTCCCCGTAATATGTTTCTCTTGCTCGATCTACATTAACTGTCATTTGTTCTTTACTTTCTTTTCCTTTATCATCTTTCATTGTTAAGGTTGCCGTATACGTTCCTTCTTTTTCATATGCATGAGTAGGATTTGCTTCTGTGCTTGTTTCCCCATCTCCAAAGTCCCAAAGATAAGAAACGATGTTTCGATCTTCAGCTTTTGAACTATCGCTCTTAAACTGAATTGCGTTATTTTCTTCCCCGGAATATGAATCTTTTCTCCTTACAATCGTTCCTTGACTTGCGCCTTCATCTGTTGCAATTCCGTGGAAAACAATATCATATTGGAACTGATTTTCATTATTTACACGATAATTTACAAAGTACGCTGTTACTGTTTTATAACCGCTCCATTCTTTTTGTGACAGCTTCTCTAATGCTTCGTTCACTTGTTTACTCATCGTTTTCCAGTCTTCAGATTCACCTTTCGTTGCATTGCCTGTATACGTACCTTCAACTGTAAATGTATTAAAGAATTGAGACTTATGCTTTGTAATCTTTGCATCTTTTACATTCGCAACATCCGCAATTTCCTGCTTCACTTCAGTTAGTGCCTTCTGCACATGACTTACTAAATAATCATCTGATACTTGCGGCACAGTAAACTTTTCTCGATTATCAATTAATTGCTGCATATATGTTTGATATTCTTTATTCAATTGTGCATCTTTACTTAATTGCTCACGATATGCATCATAACCTTGCACATCATTTGCACGAATTAAATCTTGTATTTTGTCGAATGTATCAAATTTATGATTATACATATAAGACTGCAATGCAAAGGAATAGTTATAAAAATCCCACGTTCCGTATTTTGCAGATAATGTTTGTTCTGCTGTATAGCGTTTTGCTGGTTCGTTTGATAAACCTCTTATAACACTCTTACGCGGCACTACATTATTCGTACGCGTCGATCCTGCAAAAAATTCCGCATTTCCTTCTTCATACCATGTCAAACGTTCATTTTGCTGTAATTCTCCTTGCCCCCATAATCCAGGCACTTCATATCTTCCTTGTAAATAGTGTGTAAATTCATGGCGGAACAATTCTTCTAAACTAAAAATACTTTGCTGCGGCGTACGTTCATATGTAAAGAACGTTCCGACATTTTCGATATAAATACCACCATTCTCCGTTTCATATCCGTACAATTGCTGGTTAAATTTATATTCATCTGGTGTGTTATAAATTACGATTGTTAATACATCATCCGCATTCCCTTGTTCTAATGCTTTATCATTTCCGATTACACGGTGATATTGTGCTTTTACTTCTTTCGCAGCCCAGTACAATCTTTGGATTTTTTCCTCTGTCACTTTATCTCCCGCTTTAAAGACAATTGCCCCGTCATCAAACGTATACGTTTTAGGTAAAAATTTCTTCTTGCCCTCTTCTTTAATTTGATCTAAATTTACTGTTTTTCCGTTTGCATCTACTCCGCCGTAATTTGTAGCAATCTGTTCTGCTGCACCAAAATATTGCTCTCCTAAATATGGATACATTTGCATCGCTTTGGTAACAACGTCTAACCCTTTCTTCGGATTACTGTGAAATTTACCTAGACGTCCTGCATAGTAAATACCGTTATTAATGAGCCAACCATTTTTATCCGTTACATTACCTATAAGCGCCATTTTATTTACTTCATTTATAAAACCATCAATCTTCCCATACCACATTGTTGCATTTGGCTCTTTACCCGAAAGACGCCAATCAGTCTCTATATCGGCATCAACAGCTTGCATTAAAGCGTATACAGCATTTCCTTTCTTACTGTCATTTTCATATGTAGAAAGGTTATTATTATACTGTTTTAAAATTTTTGCTGCATACTGCACCGTTTCAACGTCACTAGAAGCATTCCTCATTAAATCCCCGTATGCATTTACAACCAAATCTTGCTCAGCTGTACCAAGTTTAAAGTTCGGATTCTTTGCAATTGCTTTTAGTGCCGGTAAACATTTATCTTTGAAGCTTCTCTCATTTAAATAACTTAATTCATTATTATTATATCCAACATAAAAAGCGGAACGGAGCACTTCAGTAAATGTATCAATTCCTTTTGCATCATTTTTTGTAAACGTACTTCCTCGTTTCTCTAATGCATTCATGATTACTTGCATACGCTCTTTATTTCCATAGAAAGCTTTTGTTTCTTCATTAAACTGAAATAAACCTTTAATTTGTCCGCTGCGAATAGTTGCTAATGTATCAATTAACTCCTCATCGCTCATTTTATTCAGCTCATCTAAAGTATAGCTTTGCTGCGACTGATTTGCTTTCACACTTTTCTTAGCGGGGGCTGGCTTCTGTGAAAAATCTCCTACTTTTAAACGTTCTTCAAATGATAATGTTTCATCAGCTTTTGAGGAATGAGCAACTGCATCTTTTGGCTTTTCTATCCCTGCTGGTTTCATTTGCAGTACATTGTAAGGTACTTTTTCTTCCGCTGATACTTCAGCTTGCAACGCCCCTAACGACAATGCCATTGTACTAACTCCAAGCATAATTTTATTCATTTTCTTTTTCATAATGTCCCTCCATACTAATATATAACTGAAACAAAATAACATATTATTTAAATGAATAAAATTAAATATGCAAGATTTCATACTATTTTTTAATAGGTTTTAAACACTTTGTGAATTATTCAACAGAAGCTAAGGACATTTTTAGGCTATAAATAAGCTTCATATAAGGAGCACACAACATACTAATATTGTAAATGTGGATAAAAGAAGATGAGGTGATGTTTTCATGAATAATCAACCAATGTATTTTCCGTATGCAAATTATAATCAACCACAGTATTACCCTATGCAAACTCCTGGTTATCAATCCTTCGAGGACATAAGAGAAAACGATGATGACGTATATCGTCCCGACGATGCTGAAGATGCTCCAACATCAGCACCACCAGCACAAGCGCCATCAGTACCATCAACATTTTCTTCTCCTATACAAATGGGTCAAATACGATCATTGATGTGTAATTGTTTAGGAAGATGGGGATTTATTGGCTTAAAAGGACAAGGACCATTTGGAAGAAATTTTTGGTTTTATCCTACTGAAGTAAGAACGCACGGAGTATCCGGATATACATGGCAAGCAGGACGACGCCGCAAAGTAAGCTATCGATATTCACAAATTAGAAACTTTATATGTGTTTCTTAACGTAAATAACAAATCAACACATTTCAAACTGACAACATTCTAAAAGTACGATATGCAATATTGCATAAATTTCAAATAATTTACAGTGGTATAATATATATAAAGAGTGAATTTACCTCATATATAGCAAGATACCCTAGTATTCAATTACAAAAAAGCGAAGAATCTTTATGGTTCTTCGCTTTTTTGTATCGTTCTAATCCCCTTGCTTTATTATATAATTAAAAACTCCTTTCTTTTTGAGTGGACGAGAGCATCTGGCCGGGCATAGAAGCGGTCAGGACCTTTTTCTGCCACATGCGAGGGTTAAAACAAAGAGAGAAAACGAGTGCAGGGCATATTGTATTCTGCATAGCAGCGATTTAGGTGTCGGAAAATTAAAATGGATTTATATATTTTTAATTCAAAAATGAAAGCTATAAAATTTCAAACATTAATATTATGATGGACATAACTATATACAAGTTAAAAACCTCTTTTTTTTAGGGGGGACGAGAGCATCTGGCCAGGCATAGAAGCGGTCAGGGCCTTTTTCTGCCACATGCTAGGTTTAAAACAAAAGAAAAAAGCAAGTAGCGGTCATGCTGTATTCTGCATAGCAGCGACTTATATGTCAAAAAATTGAAATGGATATATACGTTAAAGGAGCAACATCCCCCACTTTTTAAGAAGGGATGAGAGCATCTATAGAAGTTAAAATAGAAGGAAAAAGTAAGTGCATTTTTTCTTCTGCATAATAACGAATTATATCTCGAAAAATTAAAATCGAAAGAAGCTGAGAAATATGAAAAAAATATGTTTAAAAAATGGTAAAGAAGTGATGATAAGAGAAGCTGTCCAAGAAGACGCTCAGTCTATGATCAAATTTTATAATATAGTCGGCGGAGAAACTGATTTTCTTTCGTTCGGAAAAAATGGGTTCAGTATGTCTCTACATGATTATGAAAACTTCATAGAGTCTACTAGAACAGATAATCATTCAATTATATTGCTAGCAACAATGGATGATGAGATCATCAGCATCGCATCTATTACCTCTAGTCAAAAAGCGCGAACGAAGCATGTAGGAACGCTCGGAATCGTAATTGCAGAAGAGCACTGCGGGTTTGGTTTAGGAAGAAAATTGATGGAAGAACTTATTGAATGGGCAAAAGGAAATGGAACAACTAAGAAAATACATCTTGTAACTCGAGAAGATAATGATAGAGCAATAGAACTTTATAAGAAGGTTGGCTTTAAAGAAGAAGGATTATTACAACAAGATACGTATATAGATGGTATGTATTATAGTACTCTTATTATGGGATTGCTGATTTAAATATTCTATATATAAAAATTAACAAAACAACATAAAACCTCTTTTCTTTAGGGGGACGAGAGCATCTGGCCATGCATAGGAGTGGTCAGGGCCTTTTCCTGCCACGGGCAAGGGTTAAAACAAAGTGAGAAAGCGAGTGCAGGTCAATTTTTTCTCCATAGCAACGACTTATGTGTCGAAAAATTAAAATACATTTATATATTTTAGATATATAAATGTATTGTTTTTACAAAAGCAAAAGCGCTCGAATAATATGAGTGCTTTTGCTAATTCAATCTTATGTGGTTGTTTTTTGGGATGATTTTGATTTGTAAATACAGAGCAATTATTTTTTAGACCAATAACTTCATATTCTCTCTCATCAACGTGATAATGCTCTCATAATACGAAAGCTCATGCGGCACAAAATGACTTTTATCTATCGTTTTATGAATAGAAACTTTTTCTCCGGCTTCATTCATTTCGAATCCTTCTACTGTAATTTCATTTCTTTCTCCTAACCAAAGTTCAGAAAAACTATTGAAGTCAATTTTGACAATACCTGACACTTCTTCTGCTTGCAGTGTATAATCGTCCATTGTGCCTTTCATTTCATATAAAAAAACGTGAGCTAATTCTTTATCAATAAAAGCTTCCATTGTAACGCAATAATTGATAGTGTCTAATGATATAAGTTCATCAAACGAGACATCAATCCCCACTTCTTCTTGCACTTCGCGTATTCCATCATACACAGTTTCATGAGCTAGTATATGTCCCGCAGCTGTAATGTCTAACAAATTTGGATAATCCTTTTTTATATGACTACGAATTTGCAGATGAATATAATCTACTCCATTTTCCCTACTTATAAACCAGCAATGAAATGTTTCATGCCAATGCCCTATTTTATGTACTTCTTCACGTGTTGCGACTCCGACTGGATTTCTATGTTCATCAAATATTTTTAGTAATTCGCTTTCCATTATGTACTCCCCTTATTTGCTCTTTTTCTTCTGTAATTCGTTATACTCTTCTTTTGTATTCACATTAACAAATACATCTGTTTCTGTCACCGTTACATACTGAACGTTACACTGTGATAATAACCCCTGCATACTTCTTTTCTCTTCTTTTAATAACCGTTCTATTTTCTCTTTTACTTTATAATGGTATAGTGCTAAAAGCGGTTGTTTCCGCCCTTCAGCTAACGGAACAATTGCTTCATATACTTCATCCGCTCGTTCTATTAATTCCAGTGCCCACTCTTTCGAAACATTTGGTGTGTCGCACGGTGCAACGATGTACCAGTCTGCGCTTACATATTCCATGCCTGTTACTAAACCAGCAAGGGGGCCGTTTCCTTTATATAACGCAAGGTCTTCTATAACAGGAACATTCAGTATATGTGAAAGCTCATCTGTAATGTCTGAATGGCTAATGACAACCATATCTGTTACAACTTCTTTTAACGCTTCTATACTATGCTCAATAAATGTTTTTCCCTGCCAAGTTGCTAATGCTTTCGGCTCTCCAAAACGACTCGATCTTCCGCCGGCTAATACAATTCCTGCTATTTTCATTGACGATGCAGCTCAAATGTAATATGGCCAAGCTCTGGTAAAATTAATTTATTCATTGCTAGACGAACTGCACCTGTCGACCCTGGCATAGAAAAGACCACCTTTCTACCAATTGTTCCGCCAATCGCCCTGCTTAGCATCGCTGCGCTGCCGATATCTTCTAAATAACTAATCGTTCGAAATAACTCACCAAAACCAACGATTTCCTTATCTAATAATGGAGAAACAGCTTCAATTGTCACGTCACGCTTTGTAATACCTGTTCCTCCATTGGTTAATACAACGTCAACATCCTCTTGATGATATCCAGACAAGACAGCTTGCTGAATGCTTTCCTTATCATCTTTCACAATCTCATACGCTGTTACTTGGTGATTTGTTTCTCTTAATAACTCTTTTAATAGCTTACCACTTTTATCGGTTTCTTCTGTACGCGTATCCGAGATTGTGATGATTTTACAACGAACTTGTACAGGTGCTTGTTTTTTATGTTCTGTGACGCTCATTCTTTTTTCCTCCTCATTGATAAGCTTCTCTAAATTTTATCATACATAATATAACAGTAAAAAAATGTGAGACCTATCACACTTCTTTATCGAAAAAACATTTATTTTCCGAAATTTACCTTATAATAAAAATATAGGCTTTTAAAGGGGGGACTTCATATGGATACAATGAGAAAATTAACGACGTTATTTATTTTGCTATTCGTCGCTTCTATTAGCGCTGGCATGGCATTAAAAGACGCTGTACCATATGCTGCAATTGGAGGCTGGGGACTTGGCACACTCTTTTTACTATGTTCAGCCTTTTATGCAGGAAAAATTCATTATCGTAAAGGGGAATAACTATGTTTGGTAAAAAATCAACTACGTGTACAACATGTGGGAAGGAAATTGCAGTACATGAACGTTCTTGGGTGTACATGCAATATCCGCCAAGTGGGATAACAAATATTCAAAAATATATTGAACTCGGCGGCGAAGTGTATTGCACTTCTTGTGTTGGAAAACTGGAGGAACGAAAATAAAAAGTCTTTGCGTGTGTGCGCAAAGATTTTTTATTCCTATAACGAATTCTACTGTGAATGACCCCTCCTTAACACTCTTACGAGCTGTTTGAAGAAGGGGCTTCCTGTTTCATAGAGCAATGCTGTTTGGGTTTTCCAAGCAGTCTTACATACTCTCCGCAGGCGTCGTTTATATTGTTTGGACACAACCTTGCCCTACAGTTTCAGTCTTCAGTCGCTCTCACACGTAATTGTTCTAACCCCTTTCGCAAAATGTTTAGACTTGCATTATGATCCCTGTCTAATACCGTTCCACACTTTGCACAAATATGTGTCCGAATAGAAAGTGATTTTTTCACACGATTCCCACAGCCTGAACAATCTTGTGATGTATATGCTGGATCTACTTTTACTAGTAGGCCTCCAAATTTCTCACACTTATACGAAAGCATGCGGCGAAAAGCACCCCAGCCCGCATCAGAAATCGACTTTGACACCTTTCGATTT
>NZ_FPAF01000041.1 GCF_900116295.1 Bacillus sp. 103mf | reverse complement strand
GTAATGCCGGCGCTTTGTCTGTAGTGAGAACCGTTGGTTCTCCAAAATGTTTTACTAATCTTTTCATGAAGTTATAGGCAGCCTGATGATCCCGTTTTTTACGAAGTTGAATATCCAATGTGTGTCCATCTTTATCAATTGCACGATAGAGATAACGCCACTCTCCCTTAATTTTGATATAAGTCTCATCAAAATGCCAAGATAATCGTGCAGATTTATTTTTCACTTTCCAAATTTGATAGATGAGATTGCCATATTCATGAACCCATCGCATGATGGTTGTTGGGTGAACTGAAATACCACGTTCTTTCAGAATTTCAGAGACATCGCGATAACTTAAAGAAAAACGACAGTAGTAGCCGACAGCTACTAAAATAATCTCGTTCTTGAATTGTTTTCCTTTAAAATATCTCATGCCTAATTCTCCTAGATCCTTTTTTCTAGAGTGTAGCTCTATGTAGAAAACTTTGCAACAGAACCCTTTTTTTTCTCTTTTAATAATTCAGATGTTTTTTCCTGTAGACCGTTCATATAGCTTCCCCCCTTACTATAATCGTATCATACTTAAATTTAAATACTGTCTTATACACGTATTTCTCAATATAGCCATTGAAAAGGAATCTCCTAGTATTACGGATTTGTTTTTTATTACAAGAAAGCTCATTCTTTCCTTTTGGGGTATTTGCCTTTCTTAGCTTGATGGTGATGTATGGTGACCCCTAATATATGTTTTAATCTCCTCGCATTAGTGTTTAATACTTCACTTATTAGAAATTAAAACTAATGAAAGACTTTTGTAATATTTACGAAAGATATTTGAAAGGTATTTAAATTAAGATGGACTTCCAAATACAAATTTCAAAGTAAAAAGGTTTACAAAGAGGAGAACAAAATGAAAAAGAAATTTAAAACAAATGGAATTGGAAAGAAGGTAATTCCTGCTACAGCGGCATTAGGAATTCTTTTTTCTATGGCACCGATTGCAGAAAATAAAGCTAGCGCAGGGATAGGTGCAGTAGTAGATATAGGTATTACTGTATTAGGTGCTATAGCAAACACTTATGAAACACTTGGAATAAGCCCAGGGGATCGAGACCCAGGCACTCACATTGATGTATATGCAGAAAACGAAACTTACCAGGCCCCTAGTTTTACATCTGGGGAATTTAATATTTCTATGTATCATACAAAAGGTGATTTGAATTTTATTAAACAAGTTAAAGTACGCTATCCAAATGGAAGAATTGAAACTCATCAACTAAAATCTGGGCAGCAGCTTAAAATTACTGAAGCAGGAGCAATTATAGATTTAAACCCTAATGCAGCAAATATCTCAGAACACGATCTTCTTTACATTACACAAGCACAATTAGACGAAGGAAAGACCGGAGTTGTGATAAATCAAGGCCAACATGCATTTGTAGAAAAAGCATCTGGTAAAAACCCAAGATTTCTTGGTCCACTTTACAAAAAATATTCCGGCGACTCCTTTGGCGATTGGACGGTGATTGCTAGAAATTCAGATTACCTATTTGATCAGATAGCAAATAAATTATCAGATGAGCAAAAACGATTGATAACATTGACTTCAAAGCCAGTATCTAAAGATGTCCTTGACAACTATGTTAATAATGATCCTAAAGCTCGTGCAGATTTTTATGATCGATTATCTGATGTATTGGCGGAGCGTACTAACGTCATAGAGACAGGTCTGGTACTGACATACATTAGACTAAATGATGGTAAACCTTATCAAATTATCCCTTATAAAAAAGGAACGAATAAAGTAATCGTAAAAACAGGTTCAAAATACCTTTCAGGAAAAGAAGGAAACGAACTTCAATATTCCGATTCGCTTGGCGATGATGAAGTGTTTGAACTTGTTCAGGTAGAAAATAATGATTCTGGTTCATTTCAGTTCCGTTTGAATAACAAGAATGGAGTAAGTTTAGCTGGTGATAGGCATACTTCAAAGTTCGGTACTGGTGAGCGTTTCGACTCTGAAATTCGTTTCGATGATAAAAGCAACAATGAAGTTCACAATTGGTTAATAGAGTGGTATCCGGGTAAAGAAAATGAGAGACAGAAGTATGACAGAGTACAGATTGTAGCTGATGAAAAAGATTCTACTAAATTGATTGCAAAAGATTCTTCTGGAAATGTAATAAAGAACAGTTGGGTAAACCAAGGTTCTGGTTATCATTTTGCAGATGCTGATGGAGTTCTCATGACAGGTTGGAAAGAAATTAAGGGGAATACCTATTATTTTGAGCCGACTTCTGGAAAATTGGTCACAGGAAGTGGCAGTGACTCACAGATTGATGGGAAGTACTATCACTTCAATGATGATGGTTCCGTGCAAAAATCAGCATGGAAGGAAGATCGAGAGGGCCTACACTATTCCGATGCTTCTGGATCGTTTATTAAAGAAGGCTTGAAAGAAATAGATGGTAAAATTTATTATTTCCAAAATTACAATATAAATAAAAAGGAAATACGTATAGAAGATCGAGGTGTCATCCTTCACTTTTCCGATAAAGGTGTGCTTGAGAGAGTTTCTAATCTAAATGGAGAAGTTATAGACAGCGTTGTTAATGTTCAGTTTGACAACAAAACATTAACATTTAATCATGACGGTTCGATTTTTAAAACAGGGATCAACAAAAGAGAGAAAATAATAGAATATTATAGTTTAGAAGATGGATCTTTCTATACCGGTTGGAAAATAATAGACGGTAAGAACTACTATTTCACAAATGGCCGCAATTATACGTTCAATGATTATGACAACATTGAGGGGAAAAAATATTATTTTCATGAAGACGGATCAGTTAACCGAGCAGGGTTTGAAAAAATCGATGGTAAGTTATACCATTTTGACAATAACGGCGTAGCACAAACGGGCTGGCAAACTATCGATAATAAATATTATTACTTCGATGAGAATGGAGTAGCTAAAACAGGATGGTTCCAAGTTGGTGGTGGATATAGACCTATTCCTCTTGCATACGGATACCTTTGGTATTGCGCTAGAGAAGATGGTTCACTTTATGCAGATGGTTGGTTTAACATCGGTGGTAAAGATTATCACTTTGACTATTGGGGACATAAAATGCCGTACTAAAATAATAACCTGATGATAGCAAGGGAATGCTTGTATGCTGATGTGTACTGCATTCCCTTGCTATATTTAGCTCGACACGACAAAAAAACATTGTACTAGAAAAGTAGCACCTCTAATTGTTGGACATAACTAATAATTAGAGGTGCAGTTTTTTATGGCCAAATATTCTTTGAAAACGAAATTAGATGCATAGATAGCATTCGTTATGAATAATTTTCCTAATAACCATTTCGTTTTAGTGTACGATAAATGGTGGTTCTATCAACATTTAAAAAATCAGAAATTTCCTGTTTTGTTTTTCCTTGATCAATTGAACATTGATTTGTTTACACACTTTATGAACATGATTATAGCTAGAAAACGCTGATATTATTGAGTTTTACCTCTTGTTCATAAACATACAATTTTCTGGACACAGGAGTTCAGCCGAGATATGTGTAAAAACGGGTTATAATCTGTATTTTATTTCAGCATCAGATTTTCAGGTGAAAATAACCACCCTCGCTACATACAAAGCCAATTTCCTTATCGTGCAAGAAACCCGCTATTTATTATTAAAATTTTTCTTAGAGTATATTTCCATTAAAATGTGGGCGGTACCCCATCGCCATCAAGCTAATAAAAATGGGGTACCCCAAAACGATAAAATTGATTAGAGACCCTGATTCTTTTATACAAGTCAGAAAAATCAGTGCTATTTTTAAAGGGTTAAGGATTATTGAGTAAGCAATAGTTAATTAATTATGCCAGTATTTTTATTCTTCACCAATAAAGGGAGCAATTATTTTTTTTTATAAGAAGATAACACGATATTCGTTGATGGCGTACCATATTGCATTGTATCATCAATAAATTGTTCTAAACTTTCTACAGAATACGTAGCTAATTTGACAATATAACTAATTTCCCCTGCTACTCTGTAACACTCAAGTACATCTGGATGATTATAGCAAAAGTTAGCTAATGATTTACAATCTTTTGATTTAAACAATATAAGTGCAGAAATTGGACGGTTTATTTTTTTTAGAGAAACATGTGCATGGTAACCTTCAATAATTTGTTGCTCCTCTAACTTCCGTACTCGCTCAGTTACTGACGGAGGAGATAAGTGAACGGTTTCTGCTAAATCCTTCATTGAAATTTTTGCATTTGACTGTAATAATCCCACGATTTTTTTATCAATTTGATCCATAAATTATCCAACCTTTTTTTATAAAAAAGAATACCCTAAATTCTTAATATAATAAAGCCAAACAATCTAATATCCTTATTAAAGTCATTTATTAGCCTTCTATATTTGTATAAAATGAGGATATCGGGAGGCGATTTGCGATATGAAAAAGGTTTTATTATTATTAG
>NZ_FPAF01000017.1 GCF_900116295.1 Bacillus sp. 103mf | reverse complement strand
AATGGGCTATAGCCAAGCGGTAAGGCAACGGACTTTGACTCCGTCATGCGCTGGTTCGAATCCAGCTAGCCCAGCCATTTAAGAGCCATTAGCTCAGTTGGTAGAGCATCTGACTTTTAATCAGAGGGTCGAAGGTTCGAGTCCTTCATGGCTCACCATTTTTTGCGGAAGTAGTTCAGTGGTAGAATACAACCTTGCCAAGGTTGGGGTCGCGGGTTCGAATCCCGTCTTCCGCTCCAACCTGGGGCCTTAGCTCAGCTGGGAGAGCGCCTGCCTTGCACGCAGGAGGTCAGCGGTTCGATCCCGCTAGGCTCCATACAGTTAAAAAAGCTTGAAGTCTAATATTAGACTTCAAGCTTTTTTTGTTTATATATCCATTTTAATTTTTCTACATACAATTCGCTGCTATGCCGAATACAACATGACCGTTACTTGCTTTCTCTTTTTGTTTTAAACCTTGCATGTGGCAGGAAAGGACCCTGATCACTTCTATGCATGGCCAGATGCTCTCGCCCGCCTAAAAAGAAAGGTATATATTTTTGACGACTCTAACTTTAATATTGAGGATGAAGGGAGTTATTTCATGTGAAGATTATTATTGCGTCCGATTCTTATAAAGAAAGTTTAACGGCATTAGAAGTGTGTAAAGCAGTAGAAAAAGGGTTTCGCTCTATATATCCAGAGGCAGAGTATATAAGAATTCCTATTGCAGATGGCGGGGAAGGGACAGTACAAGCACTTGTTGATGCGGTGCAAGGGAAAATCGTAAAGGTCCCTGTGACAGGCCCATTAGGAAACGTAGTAGAAGGATTTTACGGCCTTTCTGCGGATAAACAGACTGCTTTTATTGAAATGGCAGCGGCTTCTGGTTTACATCATGTTTCACTTGAGAAAAGGAATCCACTTTTAACGACAACAAGAGGGACGGGAGAACTCATTTTACATGCGTTAGAACAAGGGGTTCATCGTATTATTTTAGGGCTTGGAGGAAGTGCTACAAACGATGGAGGAGCAGGAATGTTATCTGCGTTAGGTGTACGTTTTTTTGATAGCAATAATTGTGCTATAGATCCAAGTGGAGGAAATTTAGATTGTATTACTTATTTTGATATATCACAGTTAGATTCTCGTTTAGCGCATGTTAAAATTGAAGCAGCTTGTGACGTTGCAAATCCTTTAACAGGGGTGACAGGGGCATCGTTTATATTTGGAAGACAAAAAGGGGCTACAGAGGAGATGGTAGAGCGATTAGACTGTAATTTGAAGCATTATGCGAGGTTAATTAAACAAACCCTTCATATTGATATTGAATTTGTTCCAGGAGCAGGTGCTGCGGGAGGACTTGGAGCAGCTATTGTTGCTTTTTTACATGGTACGCTCAGAAAAGGGATTGATATTGTACTTGATTACACGAATTTTAATGTTCATTTGCAAGATGCGGATTTAGTGATTACAGGAGAAGGAAGAATTGATGAACAGACAATCTATGGAAAAGCTCCTATAGGAGTAGCAAAACGAGCTAAAGAGTATAATCTTCCTGTTATTGCAATTGCCGGAGCTGTTCATCCGAATCATACCCCTATTTATGAAAAAGGCATTGATGCTGTATTTAGTATTGTTTCAGGAGCAATGACATTAGAAGAAGCATATGAAATGGGAAAAGAAAATATTTATATAACAGCGCGAAATATTGCGGCTGTATGGAAACTAGGATTACAAAAACGTCCCTACTCGTAAGGGGCGCTTTTTTTATCCCGCTATTTGTGGGCAGTAAGACCCCCACCTCAAGATTCAGAGAGAAGCAAAGAAGATAGGTAGGGGATAACTGCCCGTAAAAGCCCGATTGGTTTAACTAACCGTCAGTGGGGGATGAAGAAAACCCCCACTGACGGAAGTTTCACTTTATGCATATTTTAGTGAAAAAGTCTTAATGTATTGCTTCTTTGTAATGTATTAAGTGTATATAAATACAAAAAAATGTCGAGTTGAGTCAGATAATATAAAAGATTTAAAATATTTAGTGAAAGCATAAAAGGGGGAATCATCTATGAAGAAAGAAATTTCAATTGTGGGAGTACCGATGGATTTAGGACAAATGCGTCGTGGTGTTGATATGGGTGCGAGCGCGATTCGTTATGCTGGAGTTATTGAAAGAATTGAAAATATAGGATATAACGTAGAAGACTTAGGAGATATATGTATTGAAAGAGAAGTTCAAATAAATGAAAATGAAAAATTACGAAATCTTGAACAAGTTGTAAAAGTATGTCATGAGCTAGCAAGTAAAGTCGATAGCATTATTGAGAAGAAAAGCTTTCCACTTGTATTAGGCGGCGATCATAGCATTGCGATTGGAACGCTTGCTGGTATTACGAAACATTATAAAAATCTTGGTGTTATTTGGTACGATGCACATGGAGATTTAAATACAGAGGAAACATCTCCATCTGGGAACATTCATGGTATGTCATTAGCTGCAAGTTTAGGACATGGTCATCCGTCACTTGTTAATTTATACGGTGAGTATCCGAAAGTGAAAAAAGAAAATGTAGTTATTATCGGTGCTCGTTCTTTAGATGATGGAGAGAAAGAGTTTATTCGTAAAGAGGGTATTAAAGTTTTCACTATGCATGAAATTGATCGCATGGGAATGACAGCGGTTATGGAAGAAACAATCGCATACTTATCACATACAGACGGCGTACATTTATCTTTAGATTTAGATGGCCTTGACCCACATGATGCACCTGGCGTAGGTACACCGGTTGCTGGTGGTTTATCGTATCGTGAAAGTCATTTAGCAATGGAAATGTTAGCTGAATCTGGTATGATTACATCTGCTGAATTTGTAGAAGTAAATCCGATTTTAGATGAAAAAAATAAAACAGCAATTGCAGCTGTAGCGTTAATGGGATCTTTATTTGGTGAAAAGTTGAAATAATTTAAAAAAGCAGCTGAAAAGCTGCTTTTTTTACTTTAAAACAAAAATACAGTGGCATATTATGTTTATCCCGCTATTTGCGGGCAGTAATACTCCCACCTCAAAATTTAGCAAAAACATTGTCCAGTTCCAGAGGCGTGGGCGTCCTGCGATTCTGGGCGAGCCGTTTCCACTTTTCTATAGAAGTTAGGTGGGAGATAAACTGCTGGCATGCGCCCGATTGGTGAGGGCTAATAATTAGTGGGGGATGAAGAAAATTCTCACTGATTAAAGTTTCACTTTATAATCTCTTCTTAAAGTCTGACATCTAACGATTACATGTCAGGTTTAGAAATGTGGTTTGAAATTGTGGTTCGTATAATGTATGTTATAATTAATTTGTTGTTGTAAATTACATATAGATGGAGGAAGGGTCAGAATGCCTTTTGGAGATATGAATGTTCTTTTGAAATATCTCAGCACTATAGTAGATATCGCCCTTGTATGGTTTGTTATATATAAATTGATTCTTGTAATCCGTGGTACAAAAGCTGTTCAGCTTTTAAAAGGAATTACAGTAATCATTATTGTTCGTATTTTAAGTAATTTCTTTGAATTGCATACGTTGCAATGGCTTATGGATCAAGCGTTAACTTGGGGATTTTTAGCGATTATTATCATTTTTCAACCAGAGTTAAGACGTGCTCTTGAACAGCTTGGACGGGGAAGTTTATTTTCACGTGGAAGCAATCAAGAGGAAGATGAACATGAGTCAGTGGTAAATGCTGTTGTAAAGGCAACAGAGTATATGGGAAAACGTCGTATTGGTGCACTTATTACAATGGCGAGAGAAACTGGTATGGGGGATTATGTCGAAACAGGAATCCCACTAAATGCAAATATTTCATCAGAGCTATTAATTAATATTTTTATACCGAATACACCGCTACATGACGGGGCAGTGATTATGCAAGGAAATATTATTAGAGCAGCAGCGTGTTATTTACCATTATCAGAAAGCCCATTTATTTCTAAAGAATTAGGAACACGTCATCGTGCGGCAATGGGTGTAAGTGAAGTAACAGATAGTTTAACAATTGTTGTTTCAGAAGAAACGGGACAAATTTCTTTAACAAAAAACGGCGAATTACATCGTGATTTGAAAAGTGAACAATTAAAGGAATTGCTTATGAAAGAATTAGGCGGAAACGTAAAACAGTCTTCTTCATCTTTGTGGAATTGGAGGAGAAAACGTCATGGATAAGTTAATGGATAACCATTGGTTTTTAAGAGGAATTGCATTATTATTAGCAATTATGCTCTACCTGTCAACAAACATAGATAAAAATGTATCAGATAATTTTAATCCATCGCCTTTTCCAGTAGGAGATACAACAGAAATAATATCTGGAGTCCCGGTATCTGCATATTATGATGAAGATAAGTATATTGTAAGCGGAATTCCTGAAAAAGTAAGTGTCACGCTTGAAGGACAAAATAATGTTGTGGCGGCTGCTAAAGTAAAACGGCAGTTTGAGGTATTTGTTAATTTGCGTGGTTATACGCCAGGGACATATGAAATCCCTTTAAAATATAGCGGTGTTCCAAGTAATTTACATTTAAAAGTTCAGCCAGCAAAAATACAAGTTACCATTAAAAAGAAAGAAGTGAAATCTTTTCCTGTAGAAGTGAAATATTTAAATGAGAATCAAGTGCAGGCAGGAACAGCTATAGATAAACCGATTGTTAAGCCAGGCACAGTAGAAGTAGCTGGTACAACAGAGCAACTTTCACAAATTGCTCTTGTGCGGGCGTATGTTGATTTGAAAGGTGTTAACAAAACAGTAACAAAAGAAGCAAAAATTGTATTGTATGATAAAGACGGGAATCAGTTAGATTTGAAAACAGGTTCTTCTACTGTCAATGTCACTGTACCAGTTTCATCACCTGAAAAAACAGTTTCCCTAGGTGTCACGAAAACGGGAAGCTTACAAGAAGGTATAACCGTAACGAGTATAAAAGTTGAACCAAGCGAAGTGGAGATTTATGGTTCGAAAGACGTACTTGATAATATTACATCTCTTGAGGGCATCGAAGTGGACTTGAGTAAAATTACAGAGTCAACTACCTTCGATGCCTCTGTTTCTTTACCTAAAGGTGTTACAAAAGCGGCACCTAGCCAAGTAAAAGTGACAGTTGAAGTACAAAAGCAACAGCGAAAAACAATAACTGACATTCCTTTACAGGTGAATGGGTTATCAGATTTATTAACAATGAAATTTTCTGATCCGCAAAATGGAAAAATCAGTGTTGATGTTTTTGGGGATGCAAGTGTTATAGAGAAGATGAGCGCAGAACAGATTAAAGCATCAATTAATATAGGAAATATGAGTGCAGGAACACATGACGTTCCGATTCAAATTAGTGGTCCCAATAATGTCACACTAGAATTAAAACAAAAAAATGCGAAGGTAGAGCTTGCAAAGAAGCAAGAAACAGGACATGAAGTGCAAGGACAGCCAGAGCAGCCAACAAATAAAGGAAATGAGCAAGAAAAAAGGAGCGAATAGCAATGGGAAAATATTTTGGTACTGACGGCGTACGAGGCGTTGCGAATGAGGAATTAACGCCTGAATTAGCGTTTAAGATCGGTCGATTTGGTGGCTATGTATTAACAAAAAACACAGAGCGTCCAAAAGTTATTATTGGCCGTGATACACGTGTGTCTGGACATATGTTAGAAGGCGCTTTAGTAGCTGGGCTATTATCAATTGGAGCAGAAGTAATGCGCCTTGGTGTTATTTCTACTCCTGGGGTTGCCTATTTAACGAAAGCATTAGATGCACAAGCTGGTGTAATGATTTCTGCATCTCATAATCCTGTACAAGATAATGGAATTAAGTTTTTTGGTCCAGATGGTTTTAAACTGACAGACGAGCAAGAAGAAGAAATTGAAGCACTATTAGATAAAGAAGTAGATGAACTTCCGCGCCCTGTTGGTACAGCTTTAGGTCAAGTAAATGACTATTTTGAAGGTGGACAAAAATACTTACAATACATTAAACAAACGGTGGATGAAGATTTCTCTGGCTTACATATTGCGTTAGATTGTGCACATGGTGCAACATCTTCTCTAGCACCATATTTGTTTGCTGATTTAGAAGCTGACATTTCTACAATGGGAACATCGCCAAACGGCATGAATATTAACGATGGTGTAGGTTCTACACATCCAGAAGTATTAGCAGCGTTTGTGAAAGAAAAAGGTGCCGATATTGGTCTAGCATTTGACGGAGATGGTGACCGTTTAATTGCTGTTGACGAAAAGGGAAATGTTGTAGATGGCGATCAAATTATATACGTTTGTGCGAAATATATGAACGAATCTGGAAAGTTAAAACATAACACAGTTGTTTCAACAGTTATGAGTAATTTAGGCTTCTATAAAGCGGTAGAAGCAAATGGCATTACAAGTAATCAAACAGCTGTTGGTGACCGTTACGTAATGGAAGAAATGAAACGTGGTGGCTATAATCTTGGCGGGGAACAATCTGGTCATATTATTTTCTTAGATTACATTACAACTGGAGATGGTATGTTAAGTGCACTTCAACTTGTAAACATTATGAAAATGACGAAAAAATCGTTATCTGAGCTTGCAAGTGAAATGAAAAAGTTTCCTCAATTACTTGTGAATGTTCGCGTAACAGATAAAAAACAAGCATTAGAAAATGAAAAAATTAAAGAAATCATTCGTGTTGTAGAAGAAGAGATGAATGGAGATGGTCGTATTCTTGTTCGTCCTTCTGGTACAGAGCCATTAATTCGTGTTATGGCAGAGGCGCCAACACAAGATCTTTGTGA
Source organism: Bacillus sp. 103mf (assembly GCF_900116295.1). GTDB lineage: Bacteria > Bacillota > Bacilli > Bacillales > Bacillaceae_G > Bacillus_A > Bacillus_A bruguierae. Next base: position 65,829 of record NZ_FPAF01000017.1, on the reverse strand, counting down.
TCAATACGTAAGTCGTATTGTAGAAGTTGTAAAAGCGGAAGTTGGAGCTGAATAATAACCGAATGTTATTAAAAAAGGGGCACATTTGGTGCTCCTTTTGCATATACTTGTTATCTACAATGAAAAAATTTCATTGACGGTTTATTCCATTTGTTATAAGATGATTTTGTTCTTTTTCTCAGCAAAATAGGTTGAAGTAAGAAGCGCCAGAACTACCTGCGATGTAGTTGACGAGGAGGAGTTTATCGAGATTTCGGCGGATGGCTCCCGGTTGTTCATCACAACCGAAAGCTTTTACTTAAAGCACTGAGGTAACTCAATGGACAAAGGTGAAAGTGTGATGAGAGAAAAAGAACGGATTACACTAGCAGTATGAAGTATACAGGCTGAAACTAAAATGAGAGGAAGGTGAAAGCCGTTACAAGCTTACAAAGCTAGCGATATATAAATCCGTTTTTGGTATACAAAAATAAGATCAGGCTATGTCGTTATATGTTTATGAAAGAGCATAAGCATATTGTAACGGCGACTAATTATGTGTGGAATCGTAGGATTTATTGGGGAACAAGATGCAAAGGAAATTTTATTAAAAGGGTTAGAGAAGTTAGAATACCGCGGATATGATTCAGCTGGTATTGCAGTGCAAGCAGCGAACGGTGTTATTGTATTTAAAGAAAAAGGCCGCATTGCAAAACTTCGCGAAATCGTGGATGAAAATGTAGCAGCTAACGTGGGAATCGGTCATACACGTTGGGCAACTCATGGTGTTCCAAGTCAGGTGAACGCACATCCGCATCAAAGTACTTCAGAGCGCTTTACCCTTGTGCATAACGGTGTAATTGAAAACTATGAGTTATTAAAGAATGAATATCTTCAAGATGTAAACTTTGTAAGTGAAACAGATACAGAAGTAATCGTTCAGCTTGTAGAAAAACAAGTGAAAACAGGTTTGACGGTAGAAGAAGCATTCCGTAAAACATTAACACTATTACACGGTTCATATGCATTAGCATTACTTGATGCAGAAAACCCAGACATGATTTATGTTGCTAAAAACAAAAGTCCACTATTAGTGGGTACTGGAGATAACTTTAATGTTGTTGCAAGTGATGCGATGGCAATGCTACAAGTTACAGATCAATTTATCGAACTAATGGATAAAGAAATGGTTCTTGTAACAAAAGAAAAGATTACAATTCAAAATTTACAAGGTGAAACGATTGATCGTGCACCATATACAGCAGAATTAGATGCAAGTGACATTGAAAAAGGAACATATCCTCATTTCATGCTAAAAGAAATCGATGAGCAACCACTTGTAATTCGTAATATTATTCAAAAGTATCAAAATGAAGCTGGTGAGATCGAACTTGATGCAGAAATTCGCAATGCAATTTTAGAAAGCGATCGTGTGTATATCATCGCGTGCGGAACAAGTTATCATGCAGGTCTTGTTGGAAAACAATTCATGGAACGTTTTGCAAAAGTACCAGTAGAAGTACATGTAGCAAGTGAATTCTCTTACAACATGCCATTATTAACAGAAAAACCATTCTTCATTTACATTTCACAAAGTGGTGAAACGGCAGATAGCCGCGCAGTACTTGTGCAAACAAATGAAATGGGACATAAAGCATTAACAATTACAAACGTACCAGGCTCTACACTATCTCGTGAAGCGAATTATACATTGCCATTACATGCTGGCCCGGAAATCGCTGTAGCTTCTACGAAAGCATATACAGCACAGCTTGCAGTACTTGCAATCTTAGCAGCTGACATTGCCAAAGCAAAAGGTTTAGCAATTGGCTTTGATTTAATCAAAGAACTAGGTCTTGTTGCAAACGCAATGGAAGTACTTTGCGATCAAAAAGATGAAATGGATGCAATTGCAAAAGAATACTTAGCAACAACACGTAACTGTTTCTTCATTGGCCGCAGCGTTGACTTCTACGTTGGTTTAGAAGGCGCATTAAAGTTAAAAGAAATCTCTTACATCCAAGCAGAGGGCTTTGCTGGAGGAGAGTTAAAACACGGTACAATCGCGTTAATTGAAAAAGGTACACCAGTTATCGCACTTGCGACGCAAGAGCACGTAAACCTTGGAATTCGCGGTAACGTAAAAGAAGTAGCAGCACGCGGAGCAAACCCTTGCATTATCGCAATGAAAGGCTTAGAAATGGAAGGCGACCGCTTCATCGTACCAGCTGTACACGAGGCACTAGCACCGCTTGCAGTAGTAGTTCCATTACAGTTAATCTCATACTATGCAGCACTTCACCGCGAGTGTGACGTTGATAAACCACGTAACTTGGCTAAGTCGGTGACTGTTGAGTAAGAGTTTATAGATTTGGAACAAGCTGTGTAGATTTAAAATAAAGTTGCGAAGCTTTACCCCTTTGGATATGATTATCTGAAGGGGTGTTTTTGTGTCGAAAAGAAAAGAACATCTAAAATCGATAAGTGGATTAAAGAGGGTAGAGGAACGGGTAGTGGGGCAGATTATCAGCCTTGGTTTAAAATTCAAGATGTTTCCTCATTAGATCGATCAACAAGATTAAAAGGTATAAAGACTGCCAGACAACATGAGTTTTTATCGGATTTGGAACGGAACTACTTTTATTTAACTGAATTTTTCGATTTTATTTTAGATATTTATGAACAATTTTCTTTATTACCACAATAAGAGACAATTGTCATTGCTGAAGAGCTTGGGATTAAACACCTAGCTGATCCAAAAACAGGAGATCCAATTGTTATGACAACGGACTTTTTATTAACAGTTGATAAAGGACAAGGTGTATTTGAAGTAGCTCATACTATCAAAATGAAAGATAAGCTATTAGAAGAACGTGTGTTAGAGAGGTTTAAAATTGAACGGGAAAATCGCTCTTTGTCGATGTTAATATTATTATCGTTTGAAATTCGTGAATGGAAAGCTAAACACAGTTCTAAAGGGGTTCAGCATAGGGCAGAGGTTTTATCCCGCATTAACGGGCAGTAAGACTCCCACCTCGAAATTCGGCGAATGCATTGTCCAGCTCTAGCGGCTAGAATCTCCGGTCGTTTCGCCCCCTCAGACGAGGCAAAAAGCGCCTCTTTGTCGGGCGCTCCAACGTCCTGCGATTCTGAGCGAGCCGCTTCCGCCTTTCTTAAGAAGTTAGGTGGGAGATCAACTGCCCGTAAAAGCCCGATTGGTTCAACTAATAATCAGTGGGGGATGGAAAAACCCCCCACTGATTAAAGTTTCACTTTATTGAACAAATTAGATTACTAGACATTACGAGGGAGTTTATTAATGAAAATGAATGAAAAAACATATCTAAGCATAGAAGAGATTATTTCATTACCAACCTTATCAGGTACAAACATAAGTGATGATGGCAAAAACGTAGCATTTGTCAAGAAGACAGCTAACTGGAAAGACAATAAATATAGGAATCATGTATGGATATATGAAAAAGATAAGGGGCAGAGTTACCCATTAACAACTAGGGATATAGATAGTACATACCCATTATGGTCTCCAGATTCTAGGAATATCGCATACCTTAGCCCGGTTGGTGACGGGGATAATAAGAAAAATCAGATCTTTGTTAATTCAATAGATGGTTATAGTGGGGTTCAAATTACTGATGAAAAAGAAGGGGTCAGTAAATTTAAATGGGAGCCTACTGGCAAGGGTTTTTATTATGTTGCACAGTCAAAAGAATCTGAGGTGATAAAGAAACGTAAGGAACTGTATGGAAATTTCCATCATATAGGTAAGGAATACCAGAATAATTGTTTATACTACATTGAAATAGAAAAAGTAATACAAAATGATAAATATGAACACGAAAATAGCGTTGTTTATCAACTAACTGATGGGAAGGATTTTCATATCCATGAATTTGATATTTCAAATGATGGGAAAAAGGTTGTATTTATGGCTACACCAAGCCCAAATATGGGAGATTATATTAATGGAGATCTATACATACTAGATATTAACGCTGGAGAGCTACAAAAGATGAATATAGATAAGTTGTTGGGAGGGAGCGTTTGCTTTTCTCCTGAAGGCAGCAAAATATGTTACTCAGCAAGTATAAGGGAGAAGGATTACTATAAGACCCATATACAAGATAGTACATTAGAGATATATGATATTAATAATGGAGAGCTAATTCAACCTTTAACAGATTTTGATAGTACGGTTATTCCATTACGGTGGACAGCTAAAGGAATTTTAATTAGATGGCAGAATAAAACTAATTATCTTATTGGGTTGCTATCTGAGGATGGCACTGTGGAAATGTTAAGTGAAAAAGCAGATAGCTTTATAATGGATGCTTCTATAACAAGGGATGGAAATCATATATCCTATAATAAGGCTATAACAAATGAAACCTTTGAAATCTATTTAGACGATAAAAAAATAACGAATGAAAATAGCTTTTTCAAAGGAAAGCTTAAAAGTAACAGGGAAATAATCTCATGGCAAAGTAGTGATGGCCTTGAAATAGAGGGTGTTTTATCAACCCCAGTAGAGTTTGACGTAAATAAAAAATATCCCTTATTAGTGGTAATCCATGGTGGTCCGGCTTGGGCATCCTTTCCAATATTTTCAGACTGTTTTAATGAGAAATATCCTATTGAACAGTTTATCGAAAAAGGCTTTATAGTTTTAGAACCAAACTACAGGGGAAGTTCTGGTTACGGTAATGAATTCTTAAAAGCAAACTATAGAAAACTGGGAATTGGTGACTACGATGATGTTATATCTGGAGTGGATAAACTAGTTGACAAAGGGATAGCAGATAAAGATAGAGTAGGGGTTATGGGATGGAGCAACGGGGGATATATATCAGCTTTCTGTTCTACGTTTAGTAGTAGATTTAAAGCTATTTCAGTTGGAGGTGGAATTACGAATTGGAGTACCCATTATGTAAATACAGATATACCTTACTTTATTAGGATGTATTTAGGAAATAATCCATGGAATGATCCAGAGATATATACTAAAACATCACCAATGACATATATTAAATCAGCCTGTACTCCCACTTTAATCCAACATGGCGAAAAGGATGCAAGAATTCCAACTCCAAATGCATATGATCTATATCAAGGATTAAGGGATATGGAAGTTGATACAGAATTAATTATATTTAAAGGAATGGCATATAGTTCTGACCAGCCAGGAATTAATGTAGCTATTATGAAGCAGAATTTGATGTGGTTTTCAAACTATATTCTTGGAGAAAGTATGAAAGATTTTAGGGTTTTATAATGGATATCCTCACAGGATACATAAGGATGAAACAGTCTTTATAAGGAAGTTTTTTTTCTTATTTAGCCTGTGATTGTAGCTCTATGATTATTTAAAGGGTTGTTTTTATGTCGAAAAGAAAAAGAACATCTGAGATTGAACAGTGGATTAAACAAGGTCGAGGGACCGGTATTGGAGTAGATTATAAAAGATTCAAGATGTATCTTCAAAGGGTCGTTCCACTCGTTTAAAAGGAATAAAAACAAACAGACAGCATGAATTTCTGTCGGATTTAGAACGCAATTATTTTTATTTAACTGGGTATTCGAATTATATTATTGCTGGCCGCAGAACAGATTTCGAAAAAATAGAGAAACTACATATGCAGTAAGGCTTGAAATGAAAAGAGATAAAGCAATTGAACTATTACACTATGATAATTTATATAATTTCACTTTGGATATTATCGGAAATAATTCTTATTGATGACTTAAAGCAGAGTCAAAGGTTAATTACAGCTCATGAATCGGGAGTAAAAATAAGATTGCAAAACATTTTAAAATATAACAACGTAGGTTTAAGAGTATTTGAAAAAACAATCGACCGAATAGAACGAATGATGAGAGGGATGGGAAAATGAGCGATACAAGGACCAAATTGATGCTGGATTTGCAAAGAATTGAGAAGGATGAGTATCAGTTACGCGAAGGTGAGCAGCATCAAGATTTCTTACCTTTGTTACTTCAATATATTGGCGATCCTCAGCCAGAATTACGGGATAACCTGATTTATCCGATGTTTTATATGTGGATTAAGGAAGAGAATAGGTTCAGTGAAGAGGAGTTGCGTAGCCTCTTAACTGTTCTGACTGATGAGAACCATTTGTTCTATAATATTGGCAGCGAGGGCGATCAGTCAGTTTTTACAAGGACGTTCTCTGCCTTGCCTATCGTTTTGATTGTGCAACGTCACAGACAGAATCCATTTTTCAATCAAGCGGAAATTGAGCAATTAATGCATGCAATGCTCCGTTATTATAAAGAGGAGAAGGATCTGCGAGGTTACCTTTCAGTAGGAGGCTGGGCTCACAGCGTGTCTCACGGTGCGGATGTTTTTGTCGAGCTGGTGCAGTGCGAGGAGAGCAGCGTCGCACTGCTGCGTGAGGTTCTTGTCGCTATTTCTGGCATGCTTCATAATGGTAGACACATTTTTAGCGATGAGGATGATGAGCGGTTGGTCAACATCGTGGATACGATGATTGACAAAGAGTTACTTCCACATCAAGAAATCGCTGATTGGATTAGCGGCTTAGCGCAATGCTGCAATTTGCCGAGAAGTCGCAGTCAGGTGATTGCTCGCGTGAACAGCAAGAATTTTTTACGCAGTCTCTATTTCAGAAGGGGACAAGATAGCCGAGGGAAGGAGCTTAACACTGTCATGCTTGGTACTGAGGCAAAATTGAACAGGTTTTCTATCAGTTAAAGGATTAGAGGGATTGCCCCTTTTTATGTCAAGAAAAACAAATGGAGGAAATATCATAGAAATGATCAAACTTTTTTATAAAAGAATGATTCAATAAAATATATTAAGAGAGTGTTTTGATTAATTTTTTTTCAAAACACGCTCTTTCTTTTTGCTTGTTTATCAAGGCTATTAGTATTAATTTGATCAATCTTTATTCTAAAGCTACAGCTGTGGATTTGAAATAAAGTTACAATGTCTCCCCTCCTTTAGATATGATTATCTAAAGGGGTATTTTTTATGGTAAAAAGGAAAAGAATATCTGAAATAAAAAAGTACTATTGTAGATTTAAAACAAAGTTTAATCGTTTGTAATAAAATTACCCCGTTTATAAAAAGGTTAATCAAAATATTGGTTTGTACAATGAAGTTGTTTAAAAATATCAAATATGTTGTTTCATTAAAAGGGCCAGATTGTGGAAGAGTGAGCTTATAGATGATATGGATATTTTTTGAGGAATACAAATTTAAACTAACTAAAGTTTTTTTAAAAACGTTTTACTCTCTATTAAGTGCGGAGAACTCTACCACAAGTAACGGCAAACCAAAGCCTTAACCCTTGCAAGAAGCTGAGTTAAGGCTTTAGTTTTTGTGTATTCCTAGGGCCTAGTGGAAGGACTTATTACTTTTTTATTAGCTTTAAATAGTTTATAATTATCAGATAATACTAGATATTTTACTCTATAAATAATTATAATAGAATATGATATGGTTATAGTTGAGACAGAAAAGGTGTGTTCCTAGGGGGGGTCTAGGTGGCGCCTTGCTTTTTGTGACATCTAAGCAGGAGTGCCTACTCTTTTTTGTAAATATGGGGGATGAGGAAGGTTATCATGAGCAAAATGCAGAAAAAAACAGACGTTATCTTAATTGGTGCCGGGGTCATGAGCGCGACTTTGGGATCATTACTGAAAGAGTTAGCACCTGAATGGGAAATCAAAGTCTTTGAAAAACTCGCAAATGCAGGAGAAGAAAGCTCTAACGAATGGAATAATGCAGGTACGGGCCATGCTGCACTATGCGAGCTTAACTATACATCCGAAAAATCTGATGGATCTATAGATATTAGTAAAGCTATAAAAATTAATGAACAGTTTCAGCTTTCAAGACAGTTTTGGTCTTATCTTGTAAACAGCAATCTGATTCGTAATCCGCAGGACTTTATCATGCCAATACCTCATATGAGTTTAGTACAAGGGGAAAAAAATGTATCGTTTTTGAAAAAACGTTTTGAAGCGCTTTCAAACAATCCGCTGTTTCAAGGGATGGAATTTTCTGATGACCCTGAAAGGCTGAAGGAATGGATTCCGCTGATCATGGAAGGTCGTACATCGAATGAACTGATGGCGGCAACAAAAATCGACTCTGGAACGGATGTCAACTTTGGTGCTTTAACACGTATGTTGTTTGACCACTTACAGAGTAAGAACGTCGAGATAAACTACAAGCATAGTGTTAAGGATATTAAACGTACTAGCGGTGGCTCGTGGGAAGTGAAAGTGCATGATATCGATAGCGGTAAAATCGAATACCATACTGCAAAATTTGTCTTTATCGGTGGTGGGGGCGGAAGTCTGCCTTTACTACAAAAAACCGGTATTCCTGAGTCAAAACATATTGGAGGATTCCCGGTAAGCGGACTATTTATGGTATGTAACAATCCGGAAGTTGCAGCGCAGCATCATGCAAAAGTATACGGTAAAGCTAAGGTTGGCGCTCCGCCAATGTCTGTTCCGCATCTTGATACAAGATATATCGACAACAAAAAAACATTGCTGTTTGGACCGTTTGCCGGCTTCTCACCAAAGTTCTTAAAAACTGGTTCAAATTTTGATTTGATAGGTTCCGTAAAACCGAATAATGTCTTCACTATGTTGGCTGCAGGCGTAAAAGAGATGGCATTGACAAAATATTTAATCCAGCAAGTTATGTTATCGAATGAAAAGCGCATGGAAGAATTACGCGAGTTTATTCCGAACGCCAAAAGCGAGGATTGGGATATAGTGGTAGCCGGCCAACGTGTGCAAGTTATCAAAGATACTGATGCTGGTGGTAAAGGAACACTTCAATTTGGTACGGAAGTTGTTAGTGCTGCTGATGGCTCGGTAGCTGCATTGCTCGGCGCTTCTCCAGGTGCTTCTACTGCCGTTCACGTTATGCTTGAGGTATTAGAAAAATGTTTCCCACAACATATGAAAGAGTGGGAAACGAAAATAAAAGAAATGATTCCTTCTTATGGTGTGTCACTAGTGGAAAACCCTGAGATTTTCCAAGAAGTTCATCATTCAACAGCGCAGACGCTGGGTCTACACGAAAAAGAAACGGTCTATTGTTAATTCTTTGGATGTAGAAACAAAGGTATTTAATGAAAAAATTTAAGTAACAAAAGTTGTTTGAAAATAAAATAGTTATTTAAAAATTGAGGCGATATGAAAGATTTCATATCGTCTTTTTCCATATTATATAATAAACGCATAGAATATTCAGTTATTTAATGTTTTACAAACGAGCAGTATGGAGGAAGAAAAATGAAGATAATAGAGCTACCAATTGAATGTGAATGTAATGGACAAAAAAATTACATTTATCCTAGCTTAATTATATTGAATAATGAACTAACCTTGGTCGATACAGGGTATGCAAATTTTTTAACTTTAATTGAAAATGAAATTTTAAAAAATGGATATGAAATGAAGGATTTAAAGAATATAATCATTACTCATTATGATGATGATCATATAGGTTCCTTATATGATTTCAAAGAAAAGTATCCTTGGATTAACATTATAGCTAGTGAAATTGAATCCAAATACATTAGTGGTGAAATGAAGTCAGAGAGATTGGTTCAAGCTGAAGAAATGCTAGAAAGTATGCCAAATGAAGAAGTCGAATTTGGTAAATGGTTTATACAGCAATTAAAGAATTTGAAGCATGTTTCAATTGATGAAAAGGTACATGATGGTGATATGATTTTAGATAACAAATGTAGAGTAGTAGCAACACCAGGGCATACTTCAGGGCATATTTCATTATATTTTCCAAGTTTAAAAAGTATAATTACAGGTGATGCAGCTGTTAATGAGGGGCATGAATTGGTCATTGCTAATCCACACTTTTGTTTAAGTGTTGAGAAAGCAGAATGGTCTTTGAGAAAGATTAGAAACCTTAAAGTTGAAACTTACTATTGTTATCATGGCGGGAAATTTTCTAATTATTGAAGTCTCCAAAGCACCAGTGCTTTGGAGAGCTGTTTATTCAAAAAATAGATATAAGTTGCTTGGTTTTATGACTTCATCTCCTGCATAAATGAACCAGTCTGTTAAGGGCTCGAAATCTAGATTGTATGAAATCCCTTCAGTCATATGTTCGATAAAAAATGGATGGTTAATGAGTACTCCGTGAATGTTGTCTTCTGTGATGTTCTTCATTCCAAACCACATATGTTCACTTTTAACTTCTTCGTAATTTGTTGAATAATTAGATTCCTATATTTTACTGCGGTACATAAATAAAATAGGCCGTGAATATACTGTGGATATGTTGTATGACTTTAATAAGGATAGGAGTGAATAAGCAATTATAAAACAAAAGATACGCGTTCTTATTTCCGGTGCGAGCATTGCTGGGCCAGCACTAGCTTACTGGCTTCATCGCTATGGTTTTGATGTGACTATAATAGAACGTGCGCCCGCATTGCGCCCAGGTGGATATGGTGTTGATATCCGTGGTGTAGCCGTTACGGTGCTTAAGCGGATGGGGATTCTCGATCAAGTTCGTGCAGCTGACACGCGCATGACTGGTGTTTACTTCGTGAACAGCAAAGGTAAAATCGAAGGTAAAATAAGTGAAGCGAGTATGGGGAACCAGCAGGATCTGGATATTGAAATCATGCGTGAGGACTTTAGTAATATTTTGTACGACTTGACCAAGGATACGATCGAATATATTTGGGACGATTCGATTACCGCTATACATGAGACTGAAGCAGGAGCAGAAGTCCAATTTGTTCGTGGCAAGCCGCAGATATTTGATTTGGTTATCGGCGCGGACGGGCTCCATTCCAATGTGCGTACCTTAATTTTTGGAGGCAAAGAACAATTTAAACGTACTCTTGGCTGTTATATCGCAATTTTTACCCTCAAGAATTACCTTAACCTTGATCACCGCCAGCTACTTTATACGATGCCAGGCAAAACTGTAGGTATGTACAGTGCCCGTGATAATACTGAAGCAAAAGGTATGTTCTTGTTCAAATCAGAGGTACTGAAGTATGACCGATATAATGTGGAAGCCCAAAAGAAACTGGTAGAAAATGCTTTCCAGGGTCATACAGGTTGGGAAACTCCGCATCTACTCAAAGCTATGAAAGAGGCAACAGACTTTTACTTTGATGAGATTTGCCAGATTCATATGCCGACATGGTCAAAAGGTCGGATTACATTGGTAGGTGATGCGGCGTATGGCCCATCACCACTTTCGGGTCAAGGCTCTAGTCTAGCAATTGTTGGAGCTTATGTACTAGCTGGTGAACTGAAAGCTGCGCATGGCAATTACGAGCGTGCCTTTGTTGCCTACGAAAAAGAGATGAAAGAGTTTGTTGAGGAAAACCAAAAAATAGGGCTGGTAGCTGCTGGAAGTATGATCGAAACTTCAAACTCCAAAATCTTATTGCGCAATTTCATGTTACGTGTACCTATCCTTATGGGTGTAATGTTTAAAATGGTTACAAAAATGATGGCGAAAGCTTCCAATGCGATTGAACTGAAAGATTATTGATATGGATATTTACTGTTGAGTGATAATAAAGTATTTCTAATACTGTCCGTTTTTAATGAAATTTTATTTCGAAGCTACGCAATTATATTAATTATCAATAAAGTCATTTAAAAACACACCAAGAGAGATATCATGATGACATCTCTTTTGATGTGTTTTTTGTAATGTGTAATAAGAAAAAATTTCAGCTCTAAGTGTCCGATGAAAATAAAGTTGTAGACTGAACTGTAATTTGATCAATTAAGTTAACGAAAAGATTATGAAGGTGGGAATGAGGGGAACTTATGGATTCAAGGAAAGCATCTTTGAGCTTCGAGAAAGTCAATTGTGGTGGTTTTCATGGAGGTGCTACTTATACAATTATCGTTAACAGGCTTCGAGCTGCTGGTTGTGTTTTCGCTGAAGATGAAGCTCAGTTGCTCATCTTTGCGGCCAGGACGCCGAAAGATCTCACTGCTATGGTGGACCGACGAGTAACTGGTTTGCCCCTCGAACACGTTATCGGCTGGACGGAGTTCTGTGGTTTGCGGATAGCGGTGGACCCGGGAGTCTTCGTACCCCGTAACCGCACTGAGTTTCTCGTCCGCCAAGCTGCCGCCCTTACCCGGCCAGGATCTATCGTAGTTGACTTATGTTGTGGCTCAGGGGTGTTGGGCGCTGTACTAGCCGCAATGCAGGAACGGATTGAATTATACGCCTCTGATATTGACCCCGCTGCGGTGCGGTGCGCTTTGCGCAATATCACTGCTGCTGGTGGTTACGTGTATGAAGGTGATCTATATGAACCGTTGCCCGCCGTACTGCAGGGCCGCATCGATGTCCTGGTTGCGAACGCACCCTATGTACCCACTGAGGCAATCGGGCTGCTACCCCCAGAGGCTCGCATACACGAGGCGCGTGTGGCGCTTGACGGGGGAACGGACGGGCTTGATATACAGCGGCGGATGGCAGCTGAGGCGCCAATTTGGCTGGCACCTGGCGGTCATTTGCTTGTTGAGACGAGTGAGCAGCAGGCGCCGCATACCGTCGAGATATTTATCCGTAACGGACTAATAGCGCAGGTGGCCAGTTCTGAAGAGCTGGATGCCACTGTGGTCATCGGAACCAAGACAGCCTATTTGTTGCAAAATAAAAGTACATAGTGAGGCAATGAAAACGTAGAGGGGAGGATCACACAAAAAATACGACGGGCTTGCATACCCGTCGATTTTTTATTTGCATACTAATTTAGTCAGACGCTTATAGATCTCTACAATTTCTTCAAGCCTCATTCTTACTAACCCACTTGAGGATGGCGCAACAAAATCAATTGTTCCAGGTGTAACTGACCCAGACTGCTGTCCCCACGGAGCTACTTTTTGTCCGCTATATTCTAGATAAACACCTTTCCCAACAAAACAAACTACTTTTGGTTTTAACCGTATAATTTTTTATTTTAAAATTTCTTTTCCTTCTTTGTATTCTTCCTTTGTGATTTCATCCGCTGCCTTAGTTGGTCTTGCTACTATGTTTGTAAGCCCCATATCCAGATCCAACAGTTTATAATCTTCCGAAGCCTCATATTTTTTTGGGGTTAATCCTGCCTCATAGAGAATTTTCCAAAAGCGATTATTCGGATTGGCGAAGTGATGTCCTGTCTCACTTGAGCGAATGCTTGGATTAAAGCCGACAAATAAAATGTTTAAATCTTCTTTAACATAATCATTAACGGGGTTCAAGATTAAACCTCCTCTTTTATGAAATTTAAACGTATAAAGTTTTTTTAGTTTACCACAATTTCTGAATTACACTTCCTATTAAAAGATGTAAGAGGGCAGTTCAAGTGAATAAAATACGGAAAAAATTCATGATGTTCTGGGTGTTATATTAACGGCGGTTTCGCACGAGTGAGAGTGGATTCTACATCTACTTCTCCTCGTGTTTTTTTATTTCTTATGAGGAACAATTGCATCTTCTACTCCTTAATTAAGAAATAGTTAAGAAGTAGTTAAGTCCCATTTAAAGCTTTTTTCCCATAATAAAGTTATAAGCATACAAGAAGGTTGGTATTTTTAGATGAGTACAATAATCAAAACTATTCATGTAATGAAGGTATATGGCAATCAGTTAAACACCTTACTATAAAGGAGGGATTTGAAAATGTCTTTTTCTCAATTCAATATTGATATTTTTCGAGCAATCAATGATTTAGGTAGACAATATTCGTTCCTAAACTCAGCCATGGTATTTTTGGCGGAATATATGGTATATATTTTAGGTTTAATTGTTATAGCTTGTTGGTTTACCGGGTCCAGAAAAAATAGGATGATGGTTATTCAAGCGATGATAGCTTTCGTGGTAGCTGAGGTGATTGGAAAAATAGCAGGGAAATTTCACTTGAATTATCAACCATTTGCAGTATTGCCAGATGTTAATAAACTTGTCGACCATGCTGTAGATAATTCATTTCCTAGTGACCATACGATTCTCTTTTTTTCGATTTGTTTTTCGTTTTGGCTTGTTCGTAAAAAGACGGGGTGGTTATGGATTATACTTGCATTTTGTGTAGCAATCTCTCGTATTTGGGTAGGGGTTCATTATCCTTTTGACGTTGCAATAGGGGCTTTAATAGGATGTGTTTCAGCGTTATTTTCGTATTGGTTAGTACCGAAATTTTCTTTTATCAAGCAATTGCTTACTCTATATGAAAGAGTAGAGAAACATGTTTTACCATCCAAAAACAAATCAAAGGGATTTTGAGTATACAAGTATAAAAACCTTTAAAGAGGCTGAGCATAAATCTCAGCCTCTTAGTATATTGTTGTACTTATTCAGCTTTTTTCATAGCTCTCATAGATTCGGCCACTTTAACCATCATGGAACATTCGACTCTCTTACGGAAGATGTCACAACTGAAATCGTAGATTCCATTGATGGAGCCAGTTGCATGCAGTGCGTTGGCAGGGCAACCGCCACTGCAGTAAAGCTTCGCCCAGCAGTCCTGACATTCCGGCTTTGAGTAGCAATTGCTTTCTTTAAATTGGCACTGCGTCTCTTGTTTTGTGATTCCATCCCAGATGTTTCCCATACTGTATTCTTGGTCTCCGACGAATTGGTGGCAAGGGAAGAGCTCGCCCCATGGTGTGACAGCGAGATATTCGGTTCCTGAGCCGCATCCGGAAATTCTCTTTTGAATGCAAGGGCCTTCAGAAAGATCAAGCATGTAATGGTAGAAGGTGAAGCCATTGCCTTCTTCCCTACGCTTTAGCATTTCCTTGGCGAGAATTTCATACTGGTTGTAAATCTCAGGGAGGTCCTCCTCGGTCAGCGCGTATGGTTCCCGGGGATCACAGATGACCGGTTCCATCGAGAGTTTGTCGAAACCGAGATCTGCGATATGAAAAATGTCATTGGTGAAGTCGACGTTGTTGTGGGTGTAGGTTCCACGCACATAGTATTCTTGATCTCCACGCTTTTCGACGAATTCTTGGAACTTCGGAACGATATAATCGTAGCTTCCTTTTCCAGTTACTGTTTTACGCAGGTGATCGTGGACTTCTTTTCTACCATCAAGACTTAATACGACATTGTACATTTCCTTATTCAAGAAATCGGTGACCTCATCGTTTAAGAGCATGCCATTTGTAGTGAAGGTGAAGCGAAAAGTCTTTTTGTATTCTTTTTCTTTGCTTCTTGCGTAAGTGACAATCTGTTTAACAACTTTCCAGGCCATGAGCGGTTCTCCGCCGAAGAAGTCGACGTCGAGGTTTCGGTGGTGACCGGAGTTTTCCAATAAGTAATCAATAGCTCTTTTGCCAACCTCATAGCTCATAATCGCTCTGCTTCCATTGTATTTTCCTTGGCTGGCGAAGCAGTATTCACATGACAGGTTACATGTATGTGCGACATTGAGGCAGAGGGCCTTTACATAAGTTTGGCGATTTCTTAAATCAATTGAGAGATTCTTATATTCATCCTCAGTAAAGAGTTGCCCATCATTTTTCAGCTCTTCAATATCTGCGATTGTTTCTCGAATGTCATTCTCAGAAATGGCGGAATCATGTGCGTATTTTTCCAGCATTATTGTTACAATTTCTTCCGCAGAAGTATTCTCATAAAGCGCGATGATTTCATAGGCGAGATCGTCGACAACGTGTACTGATCCACTGTAGGTATCGAGTACGATGTTGTATCCGTTTAGTTTATATTGATGAATCATACTTGCTAATCAAGCTCCTTTTATCTATAAAGTGAAACTTCCTTGAATGGGTGTGAATACAGGATAAAAATGGCCGCCCATCTGGTAAGCAGTTGGGCGGTCCGTTTCTTGTTTTCTATCTGTTCAGTGTATTTTCGCACTTTTGATTTGCAACTCCGCAAGACGTTTTGCAAGCTGATTGGCAAGATGTTTGGCATGCACCACATCCACCATGTTTTACCGTATCCATCAGTTTACGAGTGCTTAGTGTTACGATTCTTTTCATAGCGTATAACTCCTTTTTAAGAATATTTTTTAAGAAACAAGCTCAATATTTGTGAATGTTTTCACATTTAAAGTTGCATTTTGTGAAATGTTTCACATTGATAGTTAAGCTTTGTGAGTACTTTCACATTAATTCCAGTAATAATTTTAACAACACCTTTGGTTCACGTCAATCATTCGTGATGTCTTGATACTGCAGAAATTCCACTTGATTGTACTTCTGCTTTTTCTTTACCGCGATTTGGGGAGTCTTGGGAGTACAAAACATTCTTACATAAGTTTAACTTGATAGGTATAAGATTCAGTCGGGATAAACTTGAAAGTGGACTATCTTACAAAACTGTCATCTTTATGTAAGGTTATTAGATAGTTTATTTTCAATTTTAATATAATAATAAATGAATATAAAGTGATAAAAATTACCTGGAATGTAATTCCCCAAAATATACAGGAGGATTCATGAATGAAAAATTTATGGATGTTTAAAAATAAAGTAGAGAAAAACAGTAATAAATTTGTAGATAAAATACCTAGTTTGGTATACCTTCTGCTATGTAGTATTGGTATCATGGTTCTCTTTTATGGAACACAAGCAATAGTGAGCATGGCGCTCCAATCTATCCAAGATCTAATTCCAAAAACTAGTTCCGCATATCGTTTTGGAGGAGTCATTCGTACTTTTATTGGAATATAGCTGCTGTTGTTAGTATATGTTTACATATTTAAGAACCCGATTTCGAGTATAGGATTTACAAGAGATCGGTCATATAGGGTTATGGCGAATATATTTAGTGGTGTAGCAATTGCTCTGTTTATCAATTTTGTAGGTATTTATATTTACGCTCTTATGTTTAATGTTCAAATCGGATTTACAGAGCAAATCTCTAATTTTAATGTTTATCCATATGTTTTATTATGTTTTGTTACTTACCTTATACAAGGCGGTGCAGAGGAACTTGTTTTTAGAGGTTTTTTAACGAAATGGCTCGTGAAAAAATACAATCTTTTGCTTGTTTTTCTTTTCACTTCTATTCTATTTTCTCTCATGCATTCCTTGGGTGGATTTAAGCCAATATTTTTGACGTATGCTCTTTGTTTGGGATTTTTATTATTTTTAGTTGCTGTTGATAGTAATTGCATATATAAAAGCATGGTAATTCATGGGGTTTATAACGCGTCCGAGACGCTGTTTAAATTTAACGATGACAGTATGGGGAGTGAGCATTTATTCTATGCAAATGCTCACATGGAGGCTTATCAGGATAAGGCCTATCTTATCATCTCAGCAATAGCACTCATTTTCTGTGTATATTATTTAATAAAACTACACAAAAAGAATCCAAAATGGTATTTCATGAGAAGCAACTAGGATTGCTAATTATAGTTTAGAAGACCCCATGACTATCAAGCTAATCTAACGATGTGATTCTAATCTGTAATTACGCTATCTTCAATGGCATATGCTTAGTAAGCTTTTTCTAGAGGTATCCGAAATAGTAAATCCGTCCGTTTATGATCTTAAGAACGGACGGATTTTTTTATTTCATAGATTTTGCTATTGCGGTGCTTGTGCGCGATACTTCCTTTGTAATGCTTTCAACTCTTCTACCAAATCTTCTCCAATCGCAGGCGCAAGCTTATCATATATGGGTAATAGTGCTGTTTCCCAATCTTTTCGTTGTTCATTGTTTAGTTCATGAATTTGAATCGATGAATTTTGTTTAATAAGTTCAAGTTGTTCTTTATTTATTTGCTCGGCTTGTTGATTATTCCAAGCGGTAGCTTCTTCCATTGCTTCCGTTAATATTTGCTTCGTTTTTGGGGTTTGCTGGTTCCAAGTTTTTTGATTCATCATGACAACATACCCTAAATATCCATGGTTACTAATTGTCAAATAGTTTTGAACGTTATAGAATTTTTTAGAGTAGATATTTGAGATGGTATTTTCTTCACCGTCAACTTTTCCTGATTCAATTAATTGATATGTAGAATTAAATGAATCTTGATGCGCGTTAACTTTTAATAAATCGAATTGGGATTGGATGACATTACTTTGCATAATGCGAAAAGATTGTCCTTGTATATCTTTTGGTGTATAAATGGGTCCTTTGTTTGAAGTAATTTGTTTAAAGCCGTTGGACCAGTGTGCAAGTCCTTTTATTCCATCTTTTTGTAAGGATTGAAGTAATTGTTCTCCAATTTTTCCATTTAAGCCTTCTTGTAAGGCTTCATAATTTGAAAAAGCAAATGGTAAATCAAGTACACCCCATTCAGGGGAGAACGTTCCAAGGTTTGATGTGGAAGGAGCAATAATTTGTACTTGTCCAGATTTTAAAGCACGAAATTCTTCTATATCAGAATATAAACTCCCGTTAGGAAAGACCTCTATTTTTATTTTACCATTTGATTTTTCATTCACGAGTTCCGCAAATTTGTTGGCAGCAAGTCCTTTCGGTGTGTTTTCTGCAACAACATGGCTAAATTTAAAGACGACCTGGTCTTTAAGTCCTTCTTGGTCATCGTCATATGAGAGTTCATTTTGAGGAGAATGCCTCTGATAATTAATAAATAAAGCGCTTGCAATAAAAGTGGTAAAAAGGAGTATAAAAGTAGCTGCTTTTTTCATCGTCGTTCTCCTTTTGAAGTTGTTATCCCGCTATTAACAGGCAGTAAGCCCCCACCTCAAGATTCAGAGAGAAGCAAGGAAGTTAGGTGGGGGCTTACTGCCCGTAAAAGCCCGATTGGTTCAACTAACCATCAGTGAGAAATGCGTCACTGATGGAAGTTTCACTTTATTGTAAGCATACCGAGAAGATTTCTATTCGTAAAGATGCTTTTAGAGGAAAGGAGGGCCAAGTGTGAGGAATTTACCAATCCGTTGGAAGATTACGATTCTTTCTTATGCAGTTGTTATCGTTTCCCTCATGATTGGTGGAGGGATTATAGTCGCAAATATTCAACAAAAAGAAGAAAAAGAATTAAGAATTAGATCTATGAATACAGCGCGAACGGTAGCGGAAATGTCAGATGTAAAGAAGTCCCTTCAAGAAACAAATGGATGGGTTACATTAAATTCTGTTATTGAAAATATTAGAGTCATTAATGAAACAGATTATATTGTTGTCATGAATATGGAACGAGTTCGGTATTCGCATCCCGTGAAGGAGATGATTGGAAAACGTTCGAAAGGAGCAGATGAAAAAGCAGCATTTGCAGAGCATATTTATTTTTCAAAAGCAAAGGGAGAAATAGGTACTGTTATTCGTGCTTTTATGCCCATTAAAGATCAAAATTTAAACCAAATCGGTGTTGTTGTTGTAGGAAATAAAATACCAAACTTTTTTGAGATTATGAGCGAATTAAGAGGAGAAATTCTTTTTATAGTTATCTTAACTTTAATACTTGGATTGATAGGATCATTAATGCTCGCTAATCATATAAAAAAACAGATGTTTCAGTTGGAGCCCTATGAGATTAAAAGAATACTTGAAGAAAGGACAGCAACCTTTCATTCAATGAATGAGGGAGTGATTGCGATTGATAATCAAGAAATGATTACGGTTTTTAATGAGAAAGCGAAGCAAGTTTTTCATGTAACTGGAGATGTTGTCGGACAGCCTATTCGTAAAATATTACAGGATACAAGGCTTCCCGAAATCGTGGAGAAAAATCAAGCAGTATACAATGAAGAAATAAAAGTAAGCGGAAAGGTCATTTTAAGTAACCGTATACCTATTAAGAAAGATAATGAATTAATTGGAGCGGTGGCAATTTTCCAAGATCGTACGGAGGTAACAAAGCTTGCGGAAGAATTAACTGGAGTGAAGAACTTTGTTGAAGCACTGCGTGTACAAAGTCATGAGCATATGAATAAACTTCATACAATAGCAGGCCTAATTCAGCTCGGTAAAGCTGATAAGGCATTACAACTTGCCTATAACACTTCAGAGGAGCAGGAGAGTGTAACCAATTATTTAAATGAGACCATTAAAAATGATGCCGTTGCAGGGCTTCTTTTAAGTAAAGTAAGTAGAGGGAAAGAGCTTGGAATTCAAGTGAGTATTGATCAAAATAGTTATTTGGAGGCATTTCCGTACCAAGTAGATCAACATGATTTCGTTGTATTATTAGGGAACTTAATAGAAAATGCATTTGGATCATTTGAACGAATTGAGGTCACGAATAAAAGAATTGATATTAGTATTGAGCAGTCAGAGGACGTGTGTGCAATATTAATCGAAGATAATGGCTGCGGGATAAAAGAAGAATATTTACCAAGGTTATATGAGAAAGGCTTTACTGTGAATAAACGTGATGGAACAGGTTATGGTCTGTTTCTAGTAAAACAAATTGTTGAAAAGGGCAGAGGAGAAATTAGAATTTCATCTTTTAAAGGTGAAGGAACTAGCTTTATCATTACTTTTCCAATGGAGATGGAGGCGGAATTGTATGGCGTATAAAGAGGAATTTAAAGTAGTGTTAATAGAAGATGATCCAATGGTTCAGGAAGTAAATAAAGAGTTTATAAAAAGTGTAAAAGGGTTTCAAGTAATCGCTATCGCCAGCAATGGTGAGGAGGGGATTAGCTTTGTTAAAAAAATGAATCCAGATCTTGTTATTTTGGACATCTTTATGCCTAAAAAAGATGGTATTCAGGTATTGCAGGAATTTCGAAAACAACAATTAGAAACGGATGTAATTGTTGTTTCTGCTGCTAAAGATAGGGAAACAATTAAACTCATGCTGCAAAATGGAGCAATAGATTATATTATTAAACCTTTTAAGTTGCACCGCATTCAGCAAGCATTAGAGAAGTATCGCCAATATAGAATAAGTTTGAGAGACTCTGGGTCTATTTCACAGGAGCAGCTGGATTTATTATTATATTCTGGGCGCTCTGAGAGGACGGTGAGTAATTTACCAAAAGGTTTGAACGAGTTTACACTAAATGAAATTGTAACGTATGTAAAACAACAAGAAGAACCCCGTTCCGCTGAAGATGTGGCGCGTGCCATTGGGATAGCTAGAGTGACGGCTCGTCGTTACTTAGACTATTTAGAAAAAAGAGGTGCTATTTATTTGGCAGTTCAATATGGCGGAGTTGGAAGACCGATTAATCGTTATGTGTTTCGAGAAATGAAAAACTAAGACCAAAATGAACAAAATATTCGTTATGACCATAAACTTCTCCCTTTTTAATGTAAACGTTATCATTATGTTAGAAATGAACAGATAGAAAATTTAGAAAAATCAAAGGGGAGAAGAAAGGTGAAACGACTCTTTAAAAATTTAACCTTTCAAGTATTAACAGCTATTGTGCTTGGGGTGTTAGTTGGAATACTTTGGCCAAGTGTTGGTAAAGAAATGAAGCCGTTAGGTGACACATTTATCAATGCTGTAAAAATGGTAATTGCACCGATTATTTTTTTAACAATTGTACTCGGTATTGCAAAAATGGGGGATATGAAAAAGGTTGGTAAGGTCGGTGGAAAAGCTCTTATTTATTTTGAGGTGGTAACGACATTTGCCCTTATTGTTGGTTTAATTGTTGTAAATGTTATGAAGCCAGGAGAAGGCCTTAACTTTAATGAACTTGCAAAAGGAGACGTATCAAAGTATACCCAAAACGGTGGACATGGCATGAACTGGATTGAGTTTGTAACCCATATCGTTCCGTCTAATATGGTTGATGCGTTTGCGAAAGGTGATATTTTACAAGTATTATTCTTTTCGATTTTATTTGGTGTAGGGTTAGCGGCTCTTGGGGAAAAAGGAAACTCAGTAATTGATTTCTTAGACAAACTTTCACACGTATTCTTTAAAATTATTGGCTATGTAATGAAAGCTGCACCGATCGGGGCATTTGGTGCTATGGCATATACAATCGGTCACTTTGGACTTGCGTCGCTTGTACCACTTGGAAAATTAATGATGTCAGTATATATAACGATGTTCTTATTCGTTTTTGTTGTTTTAAATCTTATTTGTAAGATGTATGGATTCAGTTTATGGAATTATTTAAAGTTTATTCGAGATGAGATATTAATTGTATTAGGAACAAGTTCTTCTGAATCTGTACTGCCAAGAATGATGAATAAGATGGAGCGATATGGATGTTCAAAATCTGTTGTTGGTCTCGTAATTCCAACAGGTTATTCCTTTAATCTTGATGGTACGTCTATTTATTTATCCATGGCAGTGGTCTTTTTAGCACAAGTATTTGGTATCGATCTAACAATTGGACAGCAAGTTACTATTATTTTAGTGCTTATGTTAACCTCTAAAGGTGCTGCAGGTGTGACAGGAAGTGGATTTATTGTATTAGCTTCTACGTTAGCTGCGTTAAAGGTTATTCCTTTAGAAGGATTAGCATTACTTCTTGGAGTCGATCGCTTTATGAGTGAAGGAAGAGCCATTGTAAACTTAATTGGAAATGGGATTGCGACAATCGTTGTCGCAAAGAGTGAAAATGAATTTGATGAAGCAAGGCACGCAGAAGCCGTTTCTGGTATAAAAGGATTAGCAGAGGCGAAGGAAGCTGTATA
Source organism: Bacillus sp. 103mf (assembly GCF_900116295.1). Lineage (GTDB taxonomy): Bacteria > Bacillota > Bacilli > Bacillales > Bacillaceae_G > Bacillus_A > Bacillus_A bruguierae. The sequence goes on along the minus strand of NZ_FPAF01000017.1, from coordinate 43,274 downwards.
ATGCATAAGTAGTAGGAAGAATCATTTGTTTTCAAAGGAATGAAGAGTATGATGGGAAAAGGAACTATCCACTAGAATAGGTGGATAGTTTTTTTAAACTAGTTTATCCTGTTATTTTGGGGAAGTAAGACCTCACCAGTCACAACATCATTACATGAAATGCCCCATTTTTAATATTAGACTGGAATTCTGAAACACAATCTGTAGACGTATTTTTTAGTAGTGTTTCATGGAGAGAATTCTTTGCTATATACATAAGTAAAAAAACGACATTTTAGGGGAGGACGAGAGCATCTGGCCCTGCATATAAGCGATCAGGGCCTTTTTTTTGCCACAGGCGAAATTTAAAACAAAGAGAGAAAGCGAGTACAGGTCATGTTGTAAGTAAAGCTCCTTCATACTTAGGAAGGAGCTTTTCCTATTAAAATTTATTTGGAAATTGCTTTATAATACCTTCTGCAAGTGTGTCGGCCATTTTAATAATATGGTCTTCCCCTTTATCGAAAGCAAGAATATCTGCATCCCAATCTTTTTTAATTCTCGCTACAGCTTCATCTGCAACGAATTTTAAATGGGTATACAATAGGTCTTTTAATGCATCATTTGACCAATTTGGATTGGCGCTGCTAAGAAACTGAGCGATATCATCGGCATTTTTATACCACTCTTTGTTAAACTTTTTTAAATTTGCTTGATTACCGCTTTTTGCTGCAACTACTACTTTTCCTGCAAGGAGAATATGTTCTCTTAATAGTTTGGCAAGCTTATTACCAGCTGCTTCCCCATAATATGGCTTTATTGCATTCCCGATATCATCTTGGTTTTTTAACAGTCTTGCTAATACCTTATCTTGATCTTTCAGCCCTGCTAAGGCGCTTATAATATAATTCCTTGTCCATATTGTATGGTCAATCCAAAGTCTTCTTAAATCATCTTTCAGTTGTATTGCTGATTGGCTAGGGCAAGGATTTTGGATACGTACGTTTTCTTCTGCGCCTACTTTTATTGGTGACAAGAGGAAAGTACAAGACATAACGAGCAGTGTGAGTTTCAAGAGTAGCTTTTTCATGGGTATCTTCTCCTTTTTGATTTACATAAATATTCCATTGTTAGTTTGTATTATTTCGTTCATTTTATTCTGGTTAATTTAAGCGTTTTAGCATGTAGTGGATAAAGTGACGATATTGTGAACAGAATATGGCTGTAAGTATAAATGAGAGCAGATACGTGTGAATTTTTACTCGTTATCGTTATAATAATGATAGAAAACATACAGTGAATAAAAGGAGCAGTTTGAAATGAAGCAAAAAGCTTGGGGTGCGATTCTGCTTAGTAGTGCATTACTATTAACAGGATGTACTAGTAATAAAGAAACAAAACAAGAAACGAAAGAAAAAGTAGAGCAAACAAATCATAAAGAAGACAATCCTGAAGATCTGAAAGTGTACCAATCTGTACATAGTCAGTATGAAGAAAAAATTAATAAAGAAGTAAATGAGGCTATGAAGCTTTGGAAAGAAGCGGAAGAGAAATCTGGAAAGGCAATGAAACTTCCGAGATTTAAAGAAGAGGTCCAAAAGTTAACGGATAATACGTTAGCAGATATTGAGAATGTGCGTAAAGAAATTCGGGTTCCAAAGTCAAAAGAAAGAGAAAATGAATTATACGCAGGTTTTTTAAACGAAACAGAACAAGCGATGAAAAAATTAGAACGAGTAGCGAAAGAAGAAAATTCTTCATTCATTCGCGATATTGAGGTACACCTGTCTACAGCCGTTAACTATTATGACCGGTTTAAAAAAGAAGAGAAATCAGCGAAATAACTTTGTTTTTAAACAAAGTTATTTTTATTTCATAAAAAATGTTTTAATGAAAAATAAAAAAATTATAAAGTAGCCCTTTTAGACGAAAGTTAAAAGGGCTACTTTATTTTTAGCTGTTCGGATCTTCATGATAAATATAGGTGTACTTTTAGAGTTTGCTTTTTACTTTGGTACTTTATATTCTTTTTTCGTTCCATCTGTAAAGACAACTTTTAAGTCGAATTTTTCATAGTCTTTGTCCAGTTGGAATATATCTACTACTTGATTTATGACATCTTCATCTTTTGTGTCTTTATCAAATTTTAGTTGCTGTAAGAGTGGAGCCAATTTATTCATTGCTTCATTTCCAGCCAACTTTTCATTTGTTTTACTATCGTCTAGTTTTGCTTCTGGTTTTTCATTTGCTTTTTTATGTTTATAGTCTGCTTCGTAGTCCTTCTTTGTATCTTGATAATTTGCCCTTAAATCGAATTCATTAAAACTTAGTTTTAAATCTTGATTTACTTCTTTTTTTGTTTCTTCTGTTGTCTTCTTGTCAGTAGTTGTATCTTGTTTTTTAGGTGTACACCCTGTCATTGCAGGTAATAGCATAAATGCTAAAAGGATTGAAAATAAAATTTTCATTTTGTGTGCCTCCTTAGTAGTTTTCAATAAAAGCTTTTCCAATTTTTATCTTTTTATGTAAGGGAAAGGAATAATTTTTTATAATAAGAAAATGAAATATAAAGAAAAAGTGGTTGTTCCAAAAAGCTGGCAAATGTCATGTTTTTGGGAGTAATCACTTCTTTTTTGCTAGACACCCTGTCATTACAGGAAACGGCATGAGTACGAAAAGGTTTTCTAATTTCTATGTATCAAAGAGAGAAATATCGCAATTTAAATCAAAAAATAGATAGAATATTTGTGTTAAATTGGAAATGTAAGGGGGAATGATGAGTGTGCAGAGGTATGGTGATCTATTAAAACGTGCAATTGATTATATGGAAAAGCATATTGAGGAAGAACTGAATTTAGAAGAAGTAGCTTCTTATTGTGCTATGTCTATGTATCATTTTCACCGGGTTTTTCAAGATAACATTGGAATGAGCGTCAACTCATATATTCGGAAGAGACGATTAACATATGCAGCGCAGGCATTAGTGATGACAAATCGATCTGTATTAGATATTGCAGTGCAGTACGGGTTTTCTTCACAAGAAGCATTTACGAGAGCGTTTAAAGGTATGTTTCACTTACCACCGAAAAGGTATCGGACATATTTCCAAGCTTTTTATATAGAAAGGGAGGGCGTTTCAATGCAAAAAGGATTACCGAAAGGCTGGGTATTAAGCGGAAGCCATCCAGCAGAATATGAGATGGGCTTAGATTATGAGGTTGTTCATCAAGGAAAAGTGTCAGCTTATATAAAAGCGAAAGAAGATGTTACTCATGGTGGATTCACAACGCTTATGCAAATATTTAAAGCAGATAAATACAGGGGAAAGCGTTTGCGCCTAACGGCATTTATTAAAAGTAAAAGTGTGAAAGATTGGGCAGGACTGTGGATGCGTGTGGACGGAAAAGATACAGAGCCATTAGCTATGGATAATATGCAAAATCGTCCAATTAAAAATACGAAAAACTGGGAGCCTTATTCAGTTGTGCTGGATATAAAAGAAGAGGCGTTCGGAATTGCATTTGGCATTTTATTATCAGGAGAAGGCTGCATATGGGCGGATAGTTTTCGATTAGATGAAGTCGATGTAAAGGTGTCGTCAACGGACTTAGCGGAAAATTTTTATGAGACTCTTTCTGAAGAACCTACGAATTTGCAGCTTGAAGACATAGAAGAATAAGAAAGGGTGAGAAAGAACACATGTGGAAAATGTTATTCTATTCAATATCAGAATTATTGAAATTAGAAACCCCTTTTTACTTCTTTATATGGTTTTTTGTACTATTTATACTTGGCGTGTTGAGTGAAATAATAGAAGTAATAGGGAAAAACAAGCCAATTTTAAAATCTCTATTTAAGGCTAGTATAGAATGTTTACTTGGATTAATTATTTGTATCGGTATTGGTATTCTATTATTTCGTATTATTCATTTCATATTCCCGGGGCAAATTGAACCTTATGATGTTGCTTATGGAAGGTGGCTAGCATTTATTGCATTAACCTTATTTTCAGTTATCGGATTTTTAGTGAAGATTACAAAACAAAAAACAAGGATATGGTTGAAACCAACGGGGGTCATTGCTCAATTTTTCTTGTTTAGTATAAGTGTTTGGGGAGCAATTACTATTTTTCAGCCATCTTTACATATGAGTCTGCTAGTCATACTTTTATTTAGTTCTATATTAACTGTATTCCAGTTTCTTGGTTGTTTATACGAGTATCGTTCTTAAGAATTTATAAACAATGGATTGACAATAATTAGAAAAGTTATATAATCTAAATGTAAGTGATCACTTGCATTAGAAAGAGAGGATTATATGGCACGCTCAAAGACAGCAGAGAAAATTATTCAAGCAACAATTGAGTTAGTGAAAGAAAGAGGATATAAAGCAGCAACAACGAAAGAAATCGCAATGCGTGCTGGCGTCAATGAAGTAACAATATTTCGTAATTTCAAAAACAAAAAGGGTATCATTGAAGCAGCCGTTTATGAATTTTCATACGTACCGCATTTAAAACAGTTTTTACAAACAGAAATTGTGTGGGAATTAGAAACGGATTTGAAGAATTTAGCAAGGCATTATCATAAATTTTTGAATGAAGTGAAAGACATGATTTCTATTGGTATACGTGAAACAGGTGAATTTCCTGAATTAGATGATGAAATTGCTAAGATACCAAAAGGCTTAAAAGAAGAATTGATGATTTATTTTGAAAAGATGCAGCAAGACGGGAAAATTATTCATACAAATATTGAAGCACAAGTCATGAACTTTATATGGATTAATTTTGGTTATTTTCTATCTAAATTACGTTTTGAAAATCGACTTATAGAGATAAATGATGAAAATTTTATTGAAAATAATATAACCTTATATGCTAGGGCATTAAGACCCTAGTATTTATTTAAAATTAAATGCAAGCATGTACTTGCTTACGAAAGGGTGAGAAGATGAATACATTAAAACAATTTTTTAAAATACCGGGTACGTATGTAGGGGTTGTAGTGGCGTTAGCGTTTCAACTTATTTTCTTTTGCGTTTGGCTGACAGCGTATGATGGAGTAAATGAAAGAGCGGATCAAATGCACATTGCTATTGTGAATCAGGATACGAACATGGGAAGTAAAGTAACAGAAGGTTTACAGAAGAACTTACCTTTTCAAGTAACAAAAGAAAAATCTATGGAAAAAGCAAAAGAAGAAATGAATGCACATGCATACGATATGATTATTGAAATTCCGACTTCTTTTTCAAAGGATGTAAGTGAAAAAGGAAAAACAGATTTAATCTTTCATATTAACCAAGCAAACGCTATGATGGCAAAGCAGATGATGGAAGGAGTCGCGAAACAAGTTCGTGACAATGTAAATAAAGAAATATCAAATTATAAGCAGCAAGCAGTTGCTGGAAAATTACAAGCCATGGGACCAGGAAGTGTAGAAGCAATAAAAGGCTTAACTGAAGACTCAGTTGGATTTACGATTCATAAAGTAAATGATGCGAAAGGATTTTCTGTCAACATGGTACCGCTTATGATCGTGTTAGCTTCATTTGTAGGAGCGATGATTATGAGTATGGAGTTATATAAAGCATCGCAACTTGTTGAAAGAGGTTTGGGGAATTTCTTTTCAAGGCAACTTATTAATATGGCTGTTGCTGTAGTATTGGCAGTTATTACAGTTATTTTGATGGAGTTCTTTCAGATTCCAATACAGGAACCGATATTTACGGTTTGGTTGTTTCAAACCATTGTCTTTTTTGCTTTTCTTTCTTTAACGCAAATGTTTCTTAATTTATTTGGAAATGCGGGGATGCTATTTAATATTCTTACGTTATCTTTACAGCTTGTGAGCGCTGGTGTGATGGTACCGCATGTGATGCTATCACATACGTATCAAACAATTGGAAATTTACTTCCTGCCACATATGCAGCAGATGGATATTATACAATTATATTTGGAGGAGAGAATCTAACAAAAAATATCATGTTTTTATGCATGATTATTGCGGTGACTCAAATAATCGCTGTAATCGGATATAAAATATCTATCTCATTGAAGAAAAATCAAACTGTAATAAAAGGGAATGAAGCATAAAGAAAAAGGTATCCTTTTTGGGGATACCTTTTATACATTACTTTTCAATTCTTGCCCATTTAAAGTTTAATGGACCTGCAAAATCAACCTCAACGACACCTTTTACATAAGAGCGCTGTAAATAAGACTTTCCGTTTTGATATAGAGGTGAAATTACCGCATCTTTAAATAAGGTCTTTTCTGCTTGTTTTAAAATTGAATTGTTTTTCCACTAGCTTTTTTATTTGTTGCTTCAATTGCCTCTTGTATCATGTTCATAAAATTATTTTCATATAATACTTTCAAACCTGCTGCAGTTGCGCCGCCGGGTGTTGTCACTTGTTCACGAAGCATAGCAGGATTGTTTTCACTTTCTAGCATAGAAGCAGACCCCATAATCATTTTAATTACGAGATGTTTTGCAGTCATTTCATCGATACCATACTGTTTTGTTGCTTCAATTAAGCTCTCGGCAAAATAGTAGAGGAAGGCAGGGGCGCTTCCTGTGACAGCTGTTAGTTGATGAATTTCTTCTTCTGTACATAATTGTGCGTCTCCAATACCTTTTACTAACATTTGTAAGATTTCAATCTGTTCTTTACTTACAAAAGAGCCTGCGGTGTATAAAGAAATTGATTTTCCAATTGTGGCAGCTGTATTTGGCATAATCCAAGCAACGGCAGTACCTTTAGGAAGCTTTGATTCTAAATAAGAAGGTCCAATACCAGCTGCGACTGTTACTATGAACTGCTTGCTGACAAGTGGAGAGAGTTCAGTTAACAATTGTTCATGCGCTTCAGGAGGCATTGCTAAGACGATCACATCAGCATCTTCCACATATTGTTTCCAATCAGTTGTTGTAGAAACAGCATACTTTTCATGCAGCTCTGTAAGCCTTTCTTTATTTTGTTGATTGGATACGACAATCTCAGCAATATGCTCTTTACTTGTATGAAGAAGTCCAGCAAAAAGGGCTTCAGCCATACGACCTGCACCAATAAATAACACTCTTTGTTTCTTTTGCATATTCTTTGATCCTTCCTGTAGGAAATGTACTGCTAAAACGATAACATTGATGAAAGAGAATTGTAAAAAGAAAAGACTTGCATACAAAAAAAACTAGTCTCAGAAAGTAGCATTTCCGAAACTAGGATGTGTCATTAAGATTTTGTCATACCAAGAAGAATAGCGCCGCCGATAATTAAGGCACTGCCAAGCGCGATAAATACCATTTGACGTTTTGTTTTCTTTTCACCTAAGAAGACAATTGCCCCAAACGTTGAAATCACAATACCTGTTTGAGATAATGGGAAGCTTGTTGCAACGCCAACTCGTGGTAAGGAAAGAAGTAAGAATAAGTTTCCTGTTCCCCAAAGTAGACCAGATAAGATATTGCGAATTGCATATTTGTTAAATGGTTTATGCTTAAATGTCAGTACAACTGCTCCAACAAACATGCCAACTGCTTGAGGTAAAATAGCAGACCAGCCGTCAATGTTGTACCAACGAATAATGATTACATACACAAAATAACCAAAAGTAGAAACAATTAGAGTAAGTATCCCTTTTTTCAATTGTCCCGGCGGTTGTGCATTTTCTTTATCATCTAAAGAAGTTAAAACAACACCGATTACGATTAAGAGAATTGCGATCGTTCCCATGATAATTGTAGTAGTTGTTGTCCACTCATGAAAGGCAATAACCCCAAAAATAGAAGTAGCTACAAGCTGCATACCTGTTGAAATGGTAACTGTTGTTGAAACGCCTAATGTTTGAACTGTTTTTAATTGATTGACTTGCCCTAAAGCCCAAAATAAACCTGAAATAAAGCCAACAATTAATATGGTTAAAGATAGTGCCGGTGTTGTAAATGCATACATAATTGTTGCGAAGAATAGAGCGCCAATTGTTATACCTACCGTTTGGCTATATGCACCGCCACCCATTTTTACACTTATTAATAAAATATTTCCCCATGCTAATGCAGGAAGAAGTGCTAATAAAATGTCCATTACAAGACTCCCTTCTTGTTATAGCAATAAAATATATGTAGTTCTAATGATTGGTAATTTTTCACTTAAGAAGTGATCGTTAAAACGATGAAGTAGTGATGTTTATAAGGAGAACGCTGTCATTATATAAATGCGTTTTCATATCTCCTTTTTTGGCACCTTCATATAATAACAGGAAAGAGTCTCTTTTAGAAAGTAAATTCAAATAGAATGTATATTTCTATGAATATGAAAATTGTAATAGTTTATGTGGAAATAAGAAGATACAATAAACTGGATTTTTTATCCATAATTCTACATAAACATCTAATTTTCATTTCATTTCGCGGGAAATAATATAAAAAACAGTAGCTTTGTCGAAAGCTACTGTTAAAAAGAGGTTACTTTTTTATTGATAAATTGAATGAGCAATAAAAAGACGATTGACATACCGACAGTTGTAAGAACGAGTGCCCAGGCAAGCGGCATGTTACTTGCATCAATTGCCATATAAATTGAGGTTGGGATTGTTTGTGTTTTACCGGGAATATTACCAGCGAACATAAGCGTCGCACCAAATTCCCCTAGGGCGCGGACGAAACTTAAAATCATTCCACCAAGTAGCGAAGGGAACGCAAGCGGTAATGTTACATATAAGAACACTTGTAATTCATTTGCTCCAAGGTCTCTAGCCCCGTCTTCAATTTGTTCATTAGCAATGATAAATCCTGTTTTTGCTGATTGGTACATAAGCGGAAATGCAACTACAGTTGCAGCAATTACAGCAGCCCAAGGTGTAAACATAATCGATTGTTGAAACAAAGTTTCGATCCACTGACCGATGGGACTGTTTTTTCCAAAGATGATAATGAGAAAAAATCCAATTACAGTGGGCGGCAGTACCATCGGTAATAGAAAAATGGTTTCTAATAAAATTTTATAGCGCTTCGAGGACCGAGCTAAAACACGGCCAATTATCGTTCCGAACACCATCACAATGATCGTAGAAAGTGCAGCAACTTTTAGTGAAAGAATGATAGGTGACCAAAATGTATCAAATATCATAGTTACAATTACAGCACTGTAAAACCATATTTTTTAAAGATGGCTATAGCGTCTTTAGACTGTAAATATTCATAAAAAGCAGTTGCCTCTTTTTTATGTTTCGTTGCTTTTACGATACCTAATGGATAGCGGATTGGTTCGTGTGAATTCGCCTGTGCTGTAGTAGCAATTTTTACTTTCTTTGAAATAAGGGCGTCTGTTTTATAAACAATCCCTGCATTAACGTTTCCTGTTTCTACGTATGTTAATACTTGGCGTACATCTTTTGTGTATACAACTTTATTTTGAAGGTCGTTCCAAAGATTTAAATGAGTAAGCGCCTCTTTTGCGTATTTTCCAGCTGGAACAGATTCAGGTGTACCTAGTGCAATTTTTGTTACTTTCTCATCTTTTAACGATTGAAAATCTTTTAGATTACTATCTTTAGGAACAACTAATACTAGCTCATTGCCGAGTAGATTTTTCCCTTCTTTCTGATCAATAAGTCCTTTCGTTACGAGTGTTTGAAATTTATCTTCTGCGGCAGAGAAGAATAAATCAACAGGAGCTCCTTGTTCAATTTGCTGTTGAAGCTTGCCAGAACCGTCGAAGTTAAATGAGAGCTTTATATTTTGTTCTTTTTTCTCATATTGTGTTTGAATTCCTTTTAGTGCATCTTGTAAACTAGCTGCTGCAGAAATGGTAAGTTCAACCTTTTCTTCTTTAGCTGTTGTTTTTTCTTGTTTATTTGTGCTTGTACACCCCGTACTGATTACGAGAAGTAGTGTGAGTAAAATACTGCAAGTAACGCGAAATATGTACTTGTTCATTTTCATTTCTCCCTTCTTTTATCCCCAGTTTAATTATAACTAAATATATTTAATTATAAATAGTTATAATTAGTTATGTTGTGATTTTTCTCACGATAGTGAAAATAAATAGAAGCAAAACTGTTATTTTTGTTACAATGAAGGCAGAAAGCGAGGAATCGGTTTATGGATCATCATTCCTACACAACAGAAGAAGTAGCGAAGCGGTTAAAAGTATCGAAATTAACAGTGTATGATTTGATTAAAAAAGGTGAATTGCCCTCTTATCGAGTTGGTAGGCAAATGCGTATTGATGCAAGTGATTTAGAGCGCTATATTACAGAGATGAAAACAGGAAAAGTACAGGTAGTTTCTTCATCTATGCAAGTAATGAACCCGCTAAGTAAATCTGATTCTTGTATTATCAGTGGACAAGATTTATCTTTAGATATGTTAACGAAACATTTAGAGAGCCGTTTGAAAGCTTCTAATATGCTACGGGCATATCAAGGGAGTTTAACAAGTTTGGTTCAGATGTATCAAGGAAAAGGAGACATTGTTAGTCTTCATTTGTTCGATGGGGATACGGGAGAATACAACATTCCGTATGTAAAACGAATTTTAGTTGGACAGCCTTGTATTGTTATGAATTTATTATCAAGAACATCAGGTTTTTATGTGCAAAAAGGAAATCCGAAACAGATAAAGACATGGAATGATTTATGTAATCCATCCATTCAATTTGTAAATAGGGAAAGAGGATCTGGTATTCGTGTTCTTGTCGATGAACAATTGCGTATAAATGGAATATCGAAAACGGACATTTGTGGCTATGATTGGGAAGAATCAAATCATATTGGCGTTGCTTCTCAAGTTGCAAATGGAAAAGCTGATGTAGGAGTAGGGACAGAAAAAGTAGCGCAAATTGTAAATGTAGATTTTGTTCCACTTATACAAGAACGCTATGATTTGGTAATTTTAAAAACAGAAGAGAATATGGAGTTAATTGAAACAATAAAGTCGGTATTACAGTCTTCTGAATTTCAAAACGAACTGCGTGCTATTGGTGGTTATGATATAAGTAAAACAGGTCAAATTATATATGAAACAAATTAAAAAGTGCTGCTTGTAAGATTACAAGCAGCACTTTTTATTTATATAAAGGGGGGGAGTGCATTTTCATGCAAGGACATGTGCGAGTGCGTAAACAACTGCTGTAAGAAGAGCCGCACCGCCTATAAGTCCCATATAATCAAATTTGTTAAAAGTAATGTTGTTCATAGTTATCTCTCCTTACTTATGTAATCAGTAGCAACAATTTTTGCATCGATAAGGGGGGATAACACGAGCCGCATTATAGTTGCAATTGTGTTTATTATGTGAGTTCCTTTTCGATGTGTTTTTGTTGCCCTGTTTCTGTTTTAAGTATATGACAGATGTAAGGAAGTAACTATCGAATTAGCTTACAGTAGGATTACAGTTTTGTAAGGGAAATATTTTAAAAATTGTCACTTATTTTTATTACCAACTATTAATACTTAGTGTTATAATTAAAAATAAATACAGTTATAAAAAATTAAATTGTAGAAGGGAACAGATCGAATGTATACATTCATTGTAAGGGTGTTGAAATATATATTTAAAACATTTGGGAAAGTGGAGGTATATGGAAAAGAAAAATTACCGCAAAGCGGAGCATATGTTGTAGCTTGTACCCATACAAGCTGGATGGATGTTGTCATGTTAGCAACGGGAATGTTACCAACGAAAATTTACTACATGGCGAAAAAGGAATTGTTTCAAAGTAAATTTGGAAATTGGTTTTTTAAGGGGGTAAATGCGTTTCCGGTTGATCGTGAAAATCCAGGGCCGAGTACGCTGAAAATTCCATCTAGGTTATTAAAAGAAGGAAAGGTTGTTGGGATTTTTCCGAGCGGAACGAGATCTGCCGAAGCGACTTCATTGAAAGCTGGTGCTGTTACAATTGCCTTTCGTTCTAATGTTCCGTTAGTTCCGGCTGCATACGTTGGGCCTAACAGTTTAAAAGAATTGTTTCGCGGAAAAAGAGCGCAATTAATTTTTGGTGACCCGATTCAAGTGGAGCAGTCAGCACAGATGGATCGTAAAGAAGTGATGCAATTGATGACAGAAAAATTAAATGAGACGTTTACACAGTTAAAAGAAACGTTGCAAGAAGATAAAACAGCATAATGGTAATAGAAAAAGACGACCTGGCATAGAAGGTCGTCTTTTCAAATTTATCTATATAAGGGGAAAGGGGACACAAAATTATATAAGAATCACTGCGGCAACGTAAATGAATGCTGTAAGAAGAGCCGCACCGCTAGCAAGTCCAGCGTAATCAAATTTGTTAAAAGTTATTTGGTTTTCCATTATGATCTCTCCTTACTTGTTTGATTTAGTAGAAACAGGTTTTTTGATCTACCCTGTTTCTGATTTCATTGTACGAAATCAGGGGCGTTTTAACCATCGAGTTAGCTTACAGAAAGCTTACATTTTTGTAATAGAAGTGTAAGGCAGTTCAATGGTAGATGTTCCTTTTTTTTTCTAAACTGAGAGAAAGGTTACGTATAAAGTGCAAGGGAGGAAACCAAAGTGGAAAAAATACGGAGACGTGTATTTTTTGGGGTACTTGCTAGTATTGCTATCGTTGTCTTACTATTACCAACAAGACTTGGTCCAGTAATTGATAAATATAATCCGTTTTATCAAACGAAAGCGTATTACACAGTCGTAAAAGGTATTGGTCAACATATTGGAGATGGCTGGTATGAATATGAGTTCGTTGGATACGATGAAGATGGACGGGAACAGAAGATTACAAAAACGATTCAGAAAATGTTAAAACAAAATGAACCGTTAGAAATCATTGCAAAAGGACGTTATGCTGAGAAATTAGTTGAAATAGATAAAGAAGATATTCCGTTAAATGCAAGAGGAAAACTTTTAACAATACGATAAAAAGAAGGACTTCTATCATTGTTTAATGGAAGTTTTACCTTATTACAATATTGTAAGGTACCTGTAATGTAATTCGATAGTTGTGATAGCGAGTATTATCTATAATAAAAATAGAAAGAATGAAATATATCTTTCTGTTTGAATTTATAATGTGATGAAAAGGATTAACAACCAACTAAATGTGAGTCTCATCTCAAAAGAGATGGGACTATTTTTCTATCTTACAAAAATGTAAGGTTTACGTAAGCAAATTCAATGGCTCTTTTGTCATATTTCTCTCATAATAGAAATAGATATAAAAGTTAGGGATATTATAGAAGGGAGATAAGTGAGATGCAAAAAGAAGAAGTAGTTAAGTTTCCATTAGTAGAGTGTTTTAGCTACTTTGGCGTTGCAATTGTATGTATTGGGATTTTTGATATAATTACAAACTTTATTGTTTAATAAATAAATGAACAAGAAGGCGAATCTTCTTGTTTTTTTCATATACATTTTAAAAAGTTGTACTATATAAATACAAGTTAAAAAAGCGACATACCCCCCTTTTTTCTTTTGAGGCGGGCGAGAGCATCTGGCTATGCATAGAAGCGATTTCTATGTTGAAAAATTAAAATAGGTTTATCCCGCTATTTGTGGGCAGTAAGACCCCCACTTCAAGATTCAGAGAGAAGCAAAGAAGATAGGTGAGGGCTTTCCGTCAGTGGGGATGAAGAAAACCCCCACTGATGGAAGTTTCACTTTATATACAATGCCAGGAAGAGGTGATAGAAATGAAATGGATTGATAGTCATATACATTTGGATCAATATAAAAAAGAAGAGCAATTACAGTTAATTGAAGATATACAAAAGACGAAGGAAATAGCGGCAATAATTGCTGTGTCGATGAATGATCATTCTTGTCAGCAAACATTGGAGCTAGCAAAGAACTATCCATTTATATATCCAGCTCTCGGATATCATCCTGAGCAAGAAGTTGATTTCATACAATGCGAAAAAATTTGTGAATTAATTGAAAAAGAAGCACATCGTATTGCGGCGATTGGGGAAGTTGGTTTACCTTACTATTTACGTCAAGAAAATCCAAAGTTGTTGCTAGAGCCATATATTGAAATGCTAGAAAGATTTGTATATATGGCTCGAAAATATAATTTGCCAATTATATTACACGCTGTTTATGATGACGCGGAGGTTGTTTGTGATTTACTTGAATCTTATCGAATACGCCGAGCTCACTTTCATTGGTTTAAGGGAAGTCAACGAACGATGGAGAGAATGATCGAGAATGAGTATTATATTTCGGTTACTCCTGACATTGTATATAAAGAAAAAATTAAAGATATTGTTGCTTTTTATCCGTTATCACATCTTATGGTCGAAACGGATGGACCGTGGAAATTTACTGATGAAATGACGCATCCAAGTATGATTTTGCAAGTGTTAAAAGGTGTGAGTGAAATAAAAGGAATATCGCTTGAAGATGCTGCGGAAACGATCTATAAAAATACGGTTCAATTTTATAATTTATAAATCCAAGTTAAAAAAGGACATAAAAACCCTTTTCTTTTAGGTGGACGAGAGCATCTGGTCGTGCATAAGAGCAGTCAGGCCTTTCACTGCCACGTGTGAAGGAAGCAAGTGCAGGTCATGATGTATTCTGCATAGCAGCGAATTATATGTTGAAACATTAAACTAGTTTCAATGATTGATATAAAAATATTACATTTTTATATTTGTTTCGCACCTTATGCATCACAAAATTAGATTTAAGAAGGATGTCGCTTCTGGATATTCTTGGTATGATAGATAATGAAGCAGTTGTATATACGTAATGCTGAAAGGGGACAAATTTCAGCGGAAGAAGAGGGAATATACATGAAGAAATTCTTTGTAGGATTCTTAGTAGTTTTAGGAGTATATATGTTTTTTCGAGGCGAATCAGAAGGTGTGGAAAAACCTGTAAAACAAACGAGTTACGTTAATTCAGAAGAAGCAAAACAGGCGAAACAAATTATTAGCGAAGAGGCTAAGAAATATGATCTTCCAGAATGGATACCTCTTACAATTGCTGAGCATGAGAGCCGATTTAATCCAAAAGCAGTTGGAGATCATGGGACATCGTTTGGGTTGTTTCAATTGCATCGCGGTGGTGGACTTGCTCCTGAGCATGTAACAGATGAGGAGTTAAAAGACCCGCACAAAAATGCTGAAATTGCTATGCCACATTTGGCAAAAGGATATAAAAGAGGTATGGAGAAAGGGTTAACAGAACTTGAGTTACTTAAATATGTAGCGAACACATCTGGTTGGCCGGGTAATCTCGGAACAGAGTGGACTGATAAAAATATGAAATATAATATTGGACTAGAGAATGTGTATCATAAAAATAAAGGTGTTATGAAAGAGTAGGCCCGGAGATGACCTACTCTATTTTTCTGTAAAATATGTCTCTAGCTGTTCTTTTACTGCTTGTAATTGCGTAGAAACTTGAGGAATGTTGTATCCGACGTATAGTGGTGAAACGACAAACCGAGGAACAATTTTACATATCATTTTTCCCTCTAAGTTATAAAAGAACATATTATAACTATTACACCGTTTATGAAAATCGTGTAATACGTAGCGTACTGTTTTTTGAATATAATCGGCCATCAAATCAATTTGATTTGTATTTTCTATTATAATGTTAAACTCTGTAAAGCCGATAATTGGACGAGTAGAAATATTCAGTTCAATTCCGTGTTCTTTGCTTACAATGATTCCTTTGAAATGTTCTGTTTTTACATTTTGTCGATAGTCGACTTGTTCCATACCAATAATTTGCATATGTGCATGGTGGATTGTTCCCCCTGATAGAGGTCCATGATTTTTATATAAAATAACAGATTGGAATTTTCCGCTTTCTTCTAACGATAACCAGTGCCCAACTGAGAATCGGATAAGTTTTCGCATATGCTTTTGTGTATAGGTTGCAATATGATCATGACAATTATCAGTTTCGATAATGACCGTTTGTAATGTATTTTGTAATGTTGGATATTTATTTTTTAGCCAAATGATTGTTTCGTCTGTTTCTAAAATATTGCTTAGTTGTGTTTGATCGCAAAATGGGCAAGCTGCTTCTTTATTTTGCATACTGTTTGGTTTTTGTTGTCCAATCTGATTTAAAAAGTATAGCTGCTGTTGTGCCTCCATTTTTCTCCCCCTATTTGTCATATTCCAACTAGTACATATTCGTGAAAAGTCATTTTAAATCCTTTATAGTGGAATTAGGAAAAAATCGGAAGAAGGAGTTATCGTATGGAAGAAGAAAGAAATGTATCGTTTCGAGAGATGATGAAGCGACGGCTAGTTTAGATTCGGAATCAGAAGCAAAAATACAAGAAGCTTTGATGAACACATCTTTAAATAAGACGACGTTTGTAATTGCACACCGCTTATCGACAGTATTACAAGCGGATCAAATTCTTGTATTAGAGGATGGGAATATTACAGGTGTAGGTACACATGAGGAACTTATGGAGAATCATGCATATTACCCAAAAATTGTACAACAGCAATTTGCGGTAGAGTAAAATAAAGACGAGATATCCTGACTATTTCAAGGTATCTCGTCTTTATTTTTTCGTTAATAGTGTTGCTGTTTCTCTTTTATTATTCAAATGATGTAAGATAACAACGCTACTTACAAGTATTATCATGGCTTTCTTCATATTTGTCTCCTTTTTATAAATTGTTCATTTCATCAACGATTGGTTTTGCATCAATTAAAATCTGAATAACAGTTTTTACGATATCCATCATTTCCGATTCCTCCTTTTTACATGCAGTTCAATTCTTGTACCACAGCTTTACCATTCACCAATACTTCTAAGATTGCTTTTACCATATTCATCATCTTATTTGCCTCCTTTTGTCTGCCGCTTGTTTATACTCTTATTGTATCGGGAAGCTTGTTTTGTAACTATCGATTTCCATTACGGCAATATAACAGTTTTGTAAGGATCATTGTTATTTAATGAAAGGTTTCTTTTGGCTGTGTAACAGATGTCTTTTATGTATGAATATGTCTATTTACATTATTTTCAGAAAAATGACTATCCAAACGTGTTTTAGGAGAGTATAATGAAAAGGTAAGTATAAAATTCCGTACGAAAGAGGTGAAAGAGATGAATCGTTCTATAGTTATGCGCACGCAATTTTTAGATTTTATCTACATTTGTCGTGCAATTTTTCATCGTGTAGTTGCTAACGGGATACGTATGCCCTTTTTTAGCAATTTCATAATAACTATTGAACGATAGAAGTCTCTTCACCCATTTTATAGAAACGTGTGAAAAGGGAGCTATGGTAGTTCCCTTTTCTATTTTGAAATAAAAGCCGTGGGTAAGGTTCTTTACTCATGGCTTTTTTACGTTGAAAGGAGTACGGAAAAGATGATGATTTGTAGTGTAAATAATATAGCGAAGACGTTTGGTGGAAATATCATATTTGAAAATATATCATTTGAAATAAAGAAAGGCGAACGTATTGGTTTAGTTGGCCGAAATGGCAGCGGGAAAACAACAATTTTTCAACTGTTAACGGGAATTGAACATGTGGATGGCGGTGCAATTCATATGAAGAAAGGTACACAGATTGGTCATGTTGCTCAAATTCCGAGGTTTGCGGAAGGAATGACTGTATATGATGTATTACGTTCTGCATTTGCGAAAGAGCAAGCATTAGAAAGAAAGATGCGGGAACTTGAAGAGAAGATGGCTGTAAACGTTACGGAAAAAATAATGGCGGAGTACGGAGAAATACAGGAACAGTTTTCGTTTCTAGGTGGTTATGAAATAGAAGCGAATATGATGAAAGTGGCTAATGGTCTGCAAGTGACGGAATTATTTTCACGCGATTTTAGGGAGCTAAGCGGCGGTGAACAGACGAAAGTGAGTCTTGCATATATGCTCCTTAAAAAGCCGGACTTATTGCTTCTAGACGAACCGACAAACCATTTAGATTTATTCGCAGTGGAATGGCTTGAGCAATTTTTAAAGGAATATGACGGGACAGTCGTTGTGATTTCACATGATCGTTATTTCTTGGATGAAGTCGTAACGAAGATTTTTGATTTAGAAGATGGGGAAGTACATGTATACCATACGAACTATTCACAGTTTGTAAAGGAGAAAGAAGAAAGATTATTACAAGAGTTTCAAGCATATCAAGAGCAGCAAAAGAAGATAAAGAAAATGAAGGAAGCTATTAAAAGGCTTAGGGAATGGGCCAATCAAGCAAATCCGCCAAACGAGGGACTGCATAAACGTGCCCGCAATATGGAACGTGCCCTAGAGCGAATGGAGAAATTGAAGAAACCAATTTTAGAGCATAAGCAAATGGGTCTTCAGTTTGAAGGACAAGAACGAAGCGGGAAAGACGTTGTGATCATGAAAGAAGTGGGAAAGAATTTTGATGATCGTGCTTTATTTCAAAATGTAGAATTACATGTTCGTTTTCAAGAGCGCGTTGCAATCGTTGGACGGAACGGTACAGGAAAGACAACGTTATTGAAATTATTATTACAAGAGATGAGTCCAGATATAGGTGAAATTCGCATTGGTAGCGGAGTAAAGCTCGGTTATTTGTCTCAACATGTGCAAGTGAACAGTAAACAAACGGTATTAGAAATGTTTAGGGAGCAGGTAGCAGTAACAGAAGGTGAAGCACGTCATATACTTGCCCGCTTTCTATTCTACGGACCAGCTGTATTTAAAAAGGTGAATCAATTAAGCGGGGGCGAACGAATGCGTTTACGATTAGCGCAGCTCATGTATCAAGATATTAATTTTCTTGTACTTGATGAACCGACAAATCACCTTGATATTGAATCGAGAGAAGTTTTGGAAGAAGCGCTTGAACAGTATAATGGAACGATTTTAGCGGTTTCTCATGACCGTTATTTCTTAAATAAATTGTTCCCTAAAACGTATTGGATTGATAATCAAACAGCGTATGGATTTGCTGGGAATTATGCTTGGGCACGTGAGAAGTGGCAAGAAAAAAGAGAAACAGAACAACGAAGCGTTGTGAAAAAGGAACGAGTAGCAGCTGTGCCAAAGCCTATAAATAAGGAGATTGTCGATCTGGAAGAACAGCTTATGAATGTGGAGCAAAGTATATACGAGTTAGATTGCAAAATGGCTAAAACGAAAAATGTTGCAGAGCTGGAGAAGTTGCACCATGAAAAAGAGGAAAAAGAGTTGGTAAGAACAAAGTTATATGAGGATTTAGAGAATAATATAGATATGAAGGATTAAAAGCTGGTGTATGCCAGCTTTTTAAATTGTGTGTATGTATTTTATTTATAAATCCATTTAAGTTTCCGCTTTGTTGTTATATTACACGTGACGTGCTTAATGTTTAGAGTTTGATTCTTTTTCTGTAGAAAATGACCACATAAAAAATTCATAAAATATCACTAAAAATAATGACTGTATAATATTCTCAATCCATTTAAATTGATTATAATTGTTATAATCAAATAAAACGAGAATAATATATAGGGGAATCAATAACATTAAAGGTCTTTTAAGTTTTAGATTCATAAGTATCATTCTCCTTTACATATTAACCACAATGCCACCTTAACATAAAACACTTTTGATTTCTATATATTGGAATTTTATTGTGGCATTTCTGTTTGTTGTATTTAGTGCTCTTACTGGAGGGTTAATTAAAAAATTAACGCTAGCTCGCAAAACGGTAGATGAACAGTATGAAAAATTGACTTCATCGCATGAAGCACTTCAAGAAGCGCATGAGCAATTGCAGCTATATGCAAAAGAGGTGGAAGAATTAACGGCAGTTAAAGAACGAAATGAAATTGCGCGTGAAATTCATGATACAGTTGGTCATAATATGACGGCATTACTTGTTCAACTGCAGCTTGCTGAGGAGTTATTGAAACAGAAATCAGATCAGACTGGAGCGGTTTTGCAAACATGTCATGAGTTAGCAAAGCGATCGTTACAAGAGGTGAGGGCATCTGTCCGAACCTTGAAAGAAGAAGAGAATGCAGGGGATTTAGTGGGTAATATTAGGCAGATGTTAAACGAATTTTCGAATGCAACAAATGTGAGAACGACATTTAAATTGCATGGTGATCCAGCCATCATTCCGTTGTCATTACACCCAACTATATTGCGTATTATGCAGGAATCGTTAACAAATGCAAAGCGTCATGGTAAGGCAGCTACATGTGAAATGAAACTTTCTTGTTTGGATGGAAAGGTGCAAATCTCTATTTTTGATGATGGAACAGCTATAAATGAAGTACATCCTGGTTTTGGACTAATCAAATTGAAAAAAAGAAAGCAGAATTTACAGCTTGGCACGCTGAATTCTGCTTTCTTTTTCTTGTGCTTCCGTTGGCCTAAGTGAAATGATAATCGCAATCCCGAACATGAAGATACACACTGAAAAGAGGACGAACGTCGGGAAGAACGGGAATAAGAGTAATGCTCCTAATATGACGAGCATTAAACAAATATAGTTCAAGACATGTAGGAATAACTTGTCCATGTTTTCTCCCCTTTATTAAGAATCTGCTATTATCGTATGCTCGTTTTACAAAAAATAGAATAGATTTTCAAGTATTTAAGTTTCATTGTTTATATAAATGCAAATTAAAAAACGAAATAAAATCCCTTTTCTTTTTAGAGGGGGCGAGAACATCTGGCCGTGCATAGAAACGGTGGGGGCCTTTTCCTACCACATGCAAGATTGAAAACAAAAGGAGAAAACAAGTGCAGGTCATGCTGTATTCTGCATAGCAGCGATTTATATGTTGAAAAATCAAAATATATATACTTGTAAGAAAGAAGTACCCGAAATTCCATCGATGTACAGAAAATAAAAAAGAAGATAACCATACTATACATAGTAGGTGGTTATCTTCTTTTTTATTTTTTATTATCCTTGTATTGTTTTAGGTAAAATATGTTCCTCGATGGCATAAGCTACACCATTTTCATCATTTGTCGCTGTTACGATATCACAGAGCTGTTTGACATCGTTTTCTGCATTTCCCATTGCAATCGACAAACCGGCTACTTCTAACATCGGTACATCATTAAAATTATCTCCAATGGCAATTGTATCTTGTAAAGGGATATGAAAGTATTTTGCCATTTCTTGCAATCCGTTGCCTTTATGCCCGTGTTTGTCCATAATTTCTAAGTTTGTTGGAGCAGATGCTGTCACCATTACTGCTGCATCTTTTTCTAATAATTGTAGTAATTGTGTACGATTATCTTTATTAAATGTAAGGATAAAGAATTTAGAAATTTCAATAGTTGAATCAGATATTACATCTTCGATACTTTGGAATGTTGTAATTAAGTTAGCCTTTAGCTGTTTTTCAGTAATTCGCTCAATTTCTTCAATTGTAATGTCAAGAGACTCTTTGTTTAGTTGAAAGGATTTCGTAACTTGTTCTTTCCAACTATATGGTGCATACACACCCTTGTTTGTATAGAGTTTATACGGAAACTCCTCCGCTTCGAGCTGCTTGGCAATTTCATATACTTTATCTTTTTTTAAAGTACGTGAGTGAATGACCTTTCCATCAGCGTATACTACTGCTCCATTACTAGCCCCAAGTGGAAGGGATAATTGGTATTGCTCAAGTAGTTTTAAAATATCTTCTTTAGCTCTACCAGAACAAATCATAACGATGTGTCCTGCTTCTTCAGCATTTCTGATTGCTTTTAAATTTTCATTGGAGATTTCTAGATTGGATGATAACAGTGTGCCATCCATATCAAGTGCAATTAATTTCAAAGTGATCACCTCTTCGTTTCCATCATACTAAATTGCGCGGTATATCGAAACTGTTACACATATATTGGAAAGAAATAATAGCATTAAAGATTCCTAAAAAAATTTGTAATAAATTCATAGAGCTATTGCTTAAATAAAATAGTTATGTTACATTAATGTTACAAACGTTACAGTTAATGTTTCAATGTAACGTTAAGATGAAAACTTCAAATAAATTATTTCTTAAAGATGACATAAATTCTAATTACATATAAATACTTATAAAAAAGGAGAATGAGAGCAATGGAAAATAAAGAAGTATTACAACTAACAAAAATGGATTTACTAGGATCAGCAGGAGCAGCAGCGACATTAACGGCATTCATCGTATTTCTATCAAGTGTTTTAGTTTAATTTATAAAAACAGAACGGAATATATACATCTTATAAAAGGAGAATGAGAACAATGGAAAACAAAGAAGTATTACAACTAACAAAAACGGACTTATTAGGATCAGCAGGAGCAGCAGCGGTATTAACAGCATTTATCGTATTTCTATCAAGTGTTTTAGTTTAATTCATAGCAATTTTGTATAGGAAATAGAGCGGAAAACTATAGCAAAATGCACGTTACATATAGAAATCTATTAAAAGGAGAATAAGGATAATGGAAAATAAAGAAGTATTACAATTAACAAAAACGGATTTACTAGGATCAGCAGGAGTGGCAATGGCTTTAACAGCACTTATTATGTTTCTATCAAGTGCTTTAGTGTAATTTAAGTAGATAAATTTGAACGTGAAAGACAAGAGGGACTTCGAAAAACGAAGTTCCTTTTTTTATTGGGATATTATATAAATGCAAATTAAAAAATGACATAAAACCCTCCCTCTTTTTAGGTGGACGAGAGCATCTGGCCATGCATAGAAGCGGTCAGCGCCTTTTTCTACCACATGCAAGGTTTAAAACAAAGGAAGAAAGTGAGTACGAGGCCACTGAAAAAGTCCACTTCATAAGAAAAAGGAGTCCACCACCTACTATATACAGGTGATGTACCCCTCGCTATTTTCAGCATATTAATAAAATGCGTTTTGTTTTTTCAAAGTAATCACTTTTTCAGTGCCTTCAGTGAGTACGGGTCATGTTTTGTTTTACATAAAAGCGATTTAGATGCTGAAAAAATAAAATGGGTTTATATGGTAAAGGGAACGCTATTTCGGATGGGATAGATAGAAAAAAGTCGAATTTTCTATGTGAAAAAAAGGAAGGTATTTGACGGAAAAGATAGAAAATTTAAAATTGATAAAATAAGTTGTGACGCAATTTGTTTTTTGGTTTGCGATTGGAAGCGTTTACGGTTTTGGGAGAAGGTATTGGAAATTTATATTATAGGGGGATGAGGAAGTTATGAAACAAAAGTCTATGGATACTTTAGCGGCACAGATGGAGGATTTTTTCCCAGTACGTGATGTTGATCATTTAGAATTTTATGTTGGTAATGCAAAACAAACGAGTTATTACCTTGCGAGGGCATTTGGATTCAGCATAGCTGCATATTCTGGTTTAGAAACAGGAAATCGAGATAAAGTATCTTACGTACTTGTACAGAAAAATATGCGTTTTGTTGTGTCGGGTGCTTTAAATACGAATAGTCGTATTGCCGAGTTTGTAAAACAGCACGGTGATGGTGTAAAAGATGTGGCACTTCTAGTAGAAGATGTAGAGAAAGCATATGCAGAAGCTGTGAAGCGTGGGGCCGTTGCAATTGCTCCTCCAGAAGAGCTATCTGATGAACATGGAACTCTTAAAAAAGCGGTCATTGGCACATACGGTGATACGATTCATACACTTGTAGAAAGAAAAAATTATAAAGGTGCGTTTATGCCAGGGTATGAACCATTTGTATCTATCGTTCCATTTGAAGAAACAGGTTTAGTTGCTGTTGATCATGTTGTTGGAAATGTGGAAAAAATGGAAGAATGGGTAAGTTATTACGAAAATGTAATGGGCTTTAAACAAATGATTCATTTTGACGATGATGATATTAGTACGGAGTATTCTGCGTTAATGTCGAAAGTCATGACAAATGGAAGCCGTATTAAGTTTCCAATCAATGAACCAGCAGAAGGAAAAAGAAAATCACAAATTCAGGAGTATTTAGAATTCTATAACGGAGCAGGTGTACAACACCTTGCATTATTAACGAATGATATTGTGAAAACTGTTTCTGCGCTTCGTGCAAATGGCGTCGAATTTTTAGATACGCCAGATACGTATTACGAAGAGTTAACAGCACGTGTTGGTCAAATTGATGAAGAGATTGAAAAATTAAAAGAGCTAAAAATTCTTGTGGATCGTGATGATGAAGGATACTTATTACAAATTTTCACGAAGCCAATTGTAGATCGTCCAACTTTATTTATTGAGATTATTCAGCGTAAAGGATCAAGAGGGTTTGGTGAAGGTAATTTTAAAGCATTATTTGAATCGATTGAAAGAGAACAGGCGCGTCGCGGAAATCTGTAAAGTAAAAATTCTACTGCCTGTTAGAGCGGGATAATGGTTAGGAGGGATGCTCCTTCCTCCCGCGCTTTACTTTTTAAGCGAGGAGAGAAAATGATGAAGTTTATTACATTTCGTCTTCCTTCACAAGAAATGCGAGCTGGCTGGCTTGACGGTGACAAAGTTATTGATATGCATATGGCAAGCCATGGGGCACTTCCGTCCACAATGATTTCTTTTTTAGAGAAATCTGATGAATATATGAAAATCATTAGTAAGATTGGTACGCCAGAAAGAGGGATTTATCATATTACGGATGTAGAGCTTTGTGCACCTTTACCAAACCCGGGAAGTATCCGCGATTTTTATGCGTTTGAACAGCATGTAAAGACAGCACGGGGCCGCCGCGGTTTGGAGATTGTTCCAGAGTGGTATGATATTCCTGTTTTCTATTTTACGAATCATCGCGCTGTTATCGGACCGGAAGAAGCTGTTGTTTGTCCAGGCGCAACGAAGAAACTTGACTATGAATTAGAGATTGCTTGTGTCATTGGCAAAGAAGGTAAAAATATTTCAAGCGAGCAAGCGCATGAATATATTTTCGGATATTGTATTATGAATGATTGGAGCGCTAGAGATTTACAAGCGCATGAAATGAAGGTCGGACTTGGACCGGCAAAAGGAAAGGATTTTGCTACATCGCTTGGACCGTATATTGTAACGAAAGATGAGTTAGACGCGTATCGAAATGAGGATCGTTACAATTTAGAAATGACAGCTAATATTAATGGTGAACAATGGTCCAAGGGTAATTTTCAAGATATTTATTATACGTTTGCTGAAATGATTGAACGAGCATCTCAAGGTGTTACGTTATATCCAGGAGATGTACTTGGTTCTGGTACAGTTGGAAGCGGCTGTATTTTAGAACTTGGAACAGAGAGATGGCTGAAAGCTGGCGATGTGGTAGAGTTGAAAATTACTAGTTTGGGAACATTGCGTAATACGGTAAAAGCAGAAAAGGAAGCGGGGGATGAGC
This sequence comes from Bacillus sp. 103mf, assembly GCF_900116295.1. Lineage (GTDB taxonomy): Bacteria > Bacillota > Bacilli > Bacillales > Bacillaceae_G > Bacillus_A > Bacillus_A bruguierae. Next base: position 18,046 of record NZ_FPAF01000017.1, on the reverse strand, counting down.
ATGTATTATCGTCGCATGGGGGAACTTCCTCGTAAACGACATGTACAGTTTCGTAAACAAGACGGAACGCTTTATCGTGAGCAAGTTATGGGGACGAAAGGTTTTTCTGGTACGCAATCTATTTTGTATCATCACTACATGCCAACAGAAGTTGGGCATGCTTCTTTAGCACGGTCTTGTCGTGTGCAGTACGAAGAAGATGTGGCGTTAGCGCATCGTCATTTTCGGACGAAAGAATATAGAAAAATAGGAGATGCCGTGAACGGAAGGAATTTTCTATTAGGAAATGAAGACTTACTAATTGGGGTTGTAAACGGGGCGGAAAAGATGGATTATTTTTATCGTAATGGCGATGGAGATGAAATGCTATTTGTTCATTACGGATCTGGAAAAATTGAGACAATGTTTGGTACGATTCATTACCGAAAAGGAGATTATATTATCATTCCAATCGGTACAATTTACCGTGTAATCCCTGAAGCGGGAGAATCAAAACTTCTCGTTGTTGAAGCAAATAGTCAAATTACAACGCCGCGTAATTACCGCAATGAGTACGGACAATTGTTAGAACATAGTCCGTTTTGTGAGCGTGATATTCGTGGTCCAGAGACGTTGGAAACGTACGATGAAAAAGGTGAATTTATTGTGATGACAAAATCTAGAGGATATATGCATAAACATGTTTTGCAGCATCATCCTTTAGATGTTGTTGGATGGGATGGACATTTATATCCATGGGTATTTAATATTGAGGATTTTGAGCCAATTACAGGACGCATTCATCAGCCGCCGCCAGTACACCAAACGTTTGAGGGACATAACTTTGTTGTTTGCTCATTCGTTCCGCGTCTATATGATTATCATCCAGAAGCAATACCGGCACCATATTATCATAGCAATGTAAATAGTGATGAGGTGCTCTATTATGTAGAAGGTAATTTTATGAGCAGAAAAGGTGTAGAGGAAGGGTCTATTACGCTTCACCCAAGCGGTATTCCACATGGACCGCACCCTGGGAAAACAGAGGCTAGCCTTGGTAAAAAAGAAACAATCGAACTAGCGGTTATGATTGATACATTCCGTCCATTACGCGTTATAAAAGATGCGCATGATACGGAAGATGAGCAATACATGTATAGCTGGCTAGAACAAGGTACACATACCGTATAAGGTGAATGACTATGATGTATAAAGAACAACAAGCGCACTCATTTGATGAGTGTGCCTGTTGTCATAAAGGAATCGACTTATATAAAATACCAAAAATATTTGTAAAATGATATATAAATATAAAAATATAAACTGTTTTTATGATTTTTATTTCATTTTAATTATTAATACCATAACGCACCACACTACTTTGGATCATTCAAAATAGTGGTGGAAGGACAAAGTTTCCATTAAGTTATTGACGAAAAAAGGTGAAATAAGTAAAATGAATGTAAATATTAAAATTTTCAGAAAATTATAAATGTTGAGGTGCTGAGTATGAAGCAAATCTTTCAAAAAAAGCCGATTACACAACTGTTGCAAGAGGGAAGTCAAAAGAAATTAGATCGAACATTAGGAGCGTTAGATTTAACGATGTTAGGGGTAGGGGCAATTGTTGGGACAGGTATTTTCGTCTTGACTGGGGTAGTTGCTGCGAAACATTCTGGACCTGCTATTATTTTATCTTTTGCATTAGCCGCGCTAGCTTGTGCCTTTGCTGCCTTTTGCTATGCAGAATTTGCTTCTAGCGTACCGGTATCTGGTAGTGTATATACGTATACATACGCAACGATGGGAGAAGTGTTTGCCTTTTTAATTGGATGGGATTTAATGCTTGAGTACTTATTAGCAACATCAGCTGTTGCTAATGGATGGTCCGCGTACTTTCAGTCTTTATTAAAGGGGTTTGGAATTCAAATTCCAACAATTTTAGCTTCTGCTCCTGGGGCAGGAAAAGGTGGAATTATTGATTTACCAGCTGTTTGTATTATTTTAATTATGACGATCCTTTTATCACGAGGTGTTCGTGAAAGTGCCCGCGTAAATAATATTATGGTATTTATTAAATTAACCGTTGTACTATTGTTTATCTTTGCTGGGTTTAAGTATGTAAAACCAGAAAACTGGACACCATTTATGCCGTTTGGTTTTGATGGCGTAATGGTAGGTGCAGCGACAGTATTCTTTGCTTTTATTGGTTTTGATGCTGTTTCAACAGCGGCGGAAGAAGTAAAACGTCCGCAGCGTGATTTACCGATTGGTATTATAGCATCGTTATTAATTTGTACTGTTTTGTACATTGCTGTTTCGCTTATTTTGACAGGTATTGTACCGTATGGACAATTAAATATATCAGATCCAGTAGCATTTGCACTTCAATTTATTGGACAAGATGGTTTAGCAGGCATTATTTCAGTAGGTGCTATTACAGGGATTACAACTGTTATGTTAGTTATGATGTATGGTCAAGTCCGAGTGTCGTATGCAATGAGTCGTGACGGTTTATTACCGAACCGTTTTGCGAAAGTACATCCGAAGTTTAAAACACCGTTTTTAAATACATGGATAACTGGGATTGTAGCAGCGCTTATTTCAGGACTTGTTGACTTAAGTGTGTTAGCTCACCTTGTAAATATCGGAACTCTATCTGCGTTCGCACTTGTAGCAGTTGCGGTTATTGTAATGCGCAAAACACATCCGGATTTACCTCGTGCATTTAAAGCGCCGCTTGTGCCAGTTTTACCGGCATTAACAGTGATTTTCTGTTTATATTTAATGCTTCAATTACCGGCAATTACATGGAAAAGCTTTGGGGTTTGGATGGTAATTGGAATAGTGGTCTATTTCTTATATAGTAGAAAGAATAGTGCGTTAAACAAAGAAGCAGATAATAAAGACACCGTGAATCTATAAAGTTGAAAGCCGTTCGTAGAAAAAGAACGGCTTTTTATTTTTGAAAATTTACATTTTTCTAAAAGTGATATAAGATGAAAATTGGTTGCTAAAGTAAAATTTTAGGTGTTTTCTGGTTAAAAGTAATGAGAGAAAAGGAGGGGGAATATGAAGAAAACATGGCAAGAATTAAAGCAGATGGATCGTAATGTTTGGATTCGATTTATTGGAGAAACGTTAAATGGAATTGCAATGATGATGTTAATGCCATTTTTTGCATTATATTTAAAAGATAAAGTAGATTCACTGCTACAAGTGGGAATTATTATGGCGTTGTCTCCAATTGCGGCAAGTTTTGGTTCTCTTATAGGTGGCCGAATTGCCGATATTTATGGAAGAAAGCCAATTATGATATTTTCAATGGCTAGCAATGCGATTTTAATGCTGGGGTTCTTATTTATAGATGGATTTATACCATATGCTATTCTATCCGTTTGTTTAGGACTTAGTAATTCGTTGTTCCATCCAGCAGCTTCTGCGATGGTAGCTGATGTAACAGAACCTGAAAAGCGAACAGAAGCATACGGTTTGCTGCGAATGGGGCATAATATCGGAGCGGCAATTGGGCCGATTCTAGGTGCTTCAGTTGCATTGCTTTCTAAAACGGTTATTTTTATGATTGCGTCATCTTCTATGCTATTTTATGCATTACTCGTTTTACTACTTATTCAAGAGACAATGCCAAAAGGTGCAATAACACAAACGAATAAGGAAGGGGAAACGAAACAATCTGTATGGAAAGTTGTGTTTCAAGATAAAATTTTACTTATTTATTTGTTAGCAGGAATTGTTATTTCGATGGGGTTTTCGCAAACAGAAGGCATGCTTCCTCTTCATTTTGATAATGAAATGAAAGAGATATTTGGAATGAATAATCCGTATCCTTATTTAATGGCCATGAATGGACTTTTGGTGGTTTTGTTTCAATTTCAAATTTCGAAATGGGCGACAGATAAACCGGTAGGAAAAACGATGCTATATGGTGCTTGGTTATTTGGCATCGGTCTTCTTGCGATTGGATGGCTTCCGAAATGGTTTGGTGAAATGGGAACAAATGCTACTGTAGTTCTAATTACGCTATTAATTGTATATGCGATTTATACATTAGGAGAAATGGTTATGTCTCCTGTCCAAATGACGTTTGTAGCAAATTTAGCGCCAGAGCACCTGCGCGGGACGTATATGGGAGCGGCTAGCTTACAGTGGATTACAGGTAATGCGTTCGGTCCTCTGCTTGCAGGATTTTTACTCGATCGTTTGTTAGGTCACGTTTTATTTACGATTTTAGGAATTGGATGTGTGATAGCAGGACTTGTTTACATATCATTAGATCGACTTGTAGAGCAAAGACAAAAAGACAACGTGGTAAAGCAAACGTCATAAAGTGAAACTTTAATCAGTGGGGGGATTACTGCCCGCGAATAGCGGGATAAAGTTTTCATTATACACAAATAGGTTCTTTTTCTCATATTATTAGGTACATAACTAGAAAAATTGTTATGACGACGTGGCTATCTCACTATTTGTGGTCAGTTTCGCTTTTTACGAAAATAGGAACTATCTATTTTCGCAAAAAGTGCTACAATAGAAAAATGAAAACAAACGATTAGGGTGATTTCATTATGAAAATTAAATTAGGTTTATTATATGGTGGGAAATCAGCAGAGCATCAAGTTTCTTTACAAACAGCTTTTGCTGTTAGTAAAGCGTTAGATCAAGAAAAATTTGAGGTTCATCCAATTTATATTACTGAACAAGGACAATGGATTCGCGGCGAGCGTATTGAAGGTGAAGTAAAGAACGTTCAAGCGTTACAATTGAACGGAGAAGAGAACGCAATTTCTCCTGTATCATTAAGTTCAGAGATTATCCCGATGTCAGCTTCTGATAAAGAGAATGCAATTGATGTAATCTTCCCGTTATTACATGGACCAAATGGTGAAGATGGAACAGTGCAAGGTTTGTTAGAACTTATGAATATTCCATATGTAGGGAACGGTGTATTAGCATCGGCTGCAGGTATGGATAAAGTTATTATGAAAAATATTTTTGCAGAAGCGGACTTACCGCAAGCAAAATATGTTTCGTTCATTCGCAGTGCTTGGGAGAAAAATCGCACAGCGGCGTATGAAAAAGTTGAAGAAACATTAGGCTATCCATGTTTCGTGAAGCCAGCAAACCTTGGCTCGAGCGTTGGAATTAATAAATGTAAAGATCGTGCTGAGTTAGAGAGTGCATTTGAAGAAGCGTTCCAATTCGATCGTAAAATCATCGTAGAAGAGAATATTGTTGGTCGTGAAGTGGAAATTGGTGTATTAGGAAATGATGAACCGAAATGTTCGGTTGTAGGTGAAATTGTAGCTAAAAAAGAATTCTATGATTATAAATCAAAATACATTGATGGCGATACGGCGATGGTTATTCCTGCTGAAATTACGGAAGCGGAATATGAGAAGATTAAAGAGTATGCGATTCGTGCATTTCAATCTTTAGACGGTGCGGGATTAACACGAGCAGATTTCTTCTTAACGAAAGATGGTGATGTATTTATTAATGAAGTAAATACAATGCCAGGATTCACGCCATTTAGTATGTTTCCTCTATTATGGGAAAATACAGGATTGGCGTATCCAGAGCTTATTCAAGAATTAGTGCGCTTAGCGATTGAACGTCATGAAGAAAAACAAAAAATTAAATATACAATCTAACAAGAAAGGAGAAGCACTATTCAAATGAATAGTGTTTCTTCCTTGTAAGGAGTGTTTTTTATATGATACAACGAACAGCGAAGCAAGTTGAGCAAATGGTATGTGGAACTAGTTTAGCGGAGCAGTGGAATGATATAGCGATAAAAGGTGTTTCCATTGATACAAGAAAGATTGAACAAGGAAATTTATATGTTCCGATTCAAGGAGAACGTTTTGATGGTCATACTTTTGCGAGGAAAGCGATAGAAAATGGTGCTGTTGCAACGCTGTGGAAAAAAGGTGTAGCCAACCCGCCAGAAAATGTACCAGTTATTTTTGTGGAAGATACACTACAAGCATTGCAGACATTAGCGAAAAACTATCGTGATCAATTAAATGTGAAAGTAGTTGGTGTAACAGGGAGTAACGGAAAAACATCAACGAAAGATATTGTGACAAGCTTACTTGGAGCAAAATTTAAAGTGCAAAAAACAGAAGGGAATTTCAATAACCATATCGGACTTCCGTTGACAATTTTAAATTTAGAAGAAGATACAGAAATAGCTGTATTAGAGATGGGAATGTCGAGTCGTGGTGAAATTGAATTTTTGTCAAAGCTTGCTCGTCCTGATGCAGCGATTATCACAAATATTGGAGAAGCACATTTAATGGATTTGGGCTCTCGTGATGGAATTGCAGAAGCTAAGTTAGAAATTGTGACAGGTTTACAAGATAATGGTGTATTTGTTTATAACGGAGATGAGCCATTGTTAACTACACGTGTGCCAGGCATGAATTTATCAGCAAAGACAATTACATTCGGTGATGCAAGAGCGAATGATTACTACCCAGTATCTGTAAAGTTGGAAGCGACAGGTACACAATTTAAAATGAATCAAGCGCAGGATGTAGTGTTTTATTTGCCCGTTCTTGGGAAACATAATGTATATAACGCATTAGCATCAATGGCGGTCGCTGAGTTCTTTGGCGTAACGTGGGAAGAAATGAAACAAGGTTTAGTGAATTTGAAAATGACAGGCATGCGTATGGAAGTTGTAAAAACGGATGCAGGGTTAACAATTATTAATGATGCATATAATGCAAGTCCGACAGCGATGGAAGCGGCGTTCCATTTAATGAGTGAATTAAATGGATTTTCCAAAAAAATTCTCGTGCTTGGCGATATGTTGGAGCTTGGTGACCAAGAAGTACAATTTCATTATGAAGTTGGAAAACTAATTGATCCGGCCCGTATTGCATATGTATTTACGTACGGTACGTTAGGGGCGCAAATGGCAGAAGGTGCAAAAATTAATTTTTCTAATGAACGCGTGAAGGCTTACGATAATAAAGAAGAACTTGTTAAAGATTTAAAAGAAGTCGTTGATGTGAAAGACGTTGTATTAGTAAAAGCATCTCGTGGAATGAAATTAGAAGAAATTATCACGATGATAAAGTGAAACTTCCATCAGTAAGGGGTTTCTTTGTTGCTCTGCATATGGTCTGTGCTACTACTTGGTTACTGCCCGTTAATACGTGATAAAAAGAAACGCTTACAACACGGAGAGTGAAAAGCTAGAATAAAGATGGAAAAGTCCATATGTAAAATAAGGGAAGAGTTGGGTTTGCTTTTTACCCATACAAAACTTATAATTGATAGGGTGTAATAACGTTGTAGAGTATTTTTGTGATAAATGTAGGCCCGTTTATATATGTGAACATAAGGGAAAGGGCATTTTCCGCAAACACGGAAAATGTCTTTTTTGAATGGATAGTTAGGATAATTACTCCTGCCATTTGAAAGTTATAATTGTTTGAAGTTGGGGGTTTACTGCCCAAGAATAGCGGGATAAATTTGTCTCGGGACTACTTTTATCTAGCTTTACGTTTGGATGTTTGAAGTACGCATACTTGTTACATTCATTTTTCAAAAGCTAGTTTTATTATAATTGTCAGGCAACCTTGCGCTGATGACGCATTTTGTCTGAAGAAGACTTAGCCCAACCTTACTTGGATATCCTGTAAATATGAGAAGAAGGAATAATCTGGGCTATTTTAGATAGAAAAGGAGAAGTAAAATTGACAACATTTCGAGAGTTAGGATTAAGCAGTTCTTTGTTACAGTCTGTTGAAAACATGGGGTTTGAAGAGGCAACACCAATTCAGGCAGAAACAATTCCAGTAGCCTTACAAGGTTTGGACATCATTGGTCAGGCTCAAACAGGTACAGGAAAAACAGCTGCATTTGGATTACCACTATTAGAAAAAGTAAATACACGTCAAGATACAGTTCAAGGTATCGTTATCGCGCCAACTCGTGAGTTAGCAATTCAAGTAGGTGAAGAGCTATACAAAATTGGTCAGCATAAGCGTGTGCGCATTTTACCAATCTATGGCGGTCAAGATATTAACCGTCAAATTCGCGCGTTGAAAAAAGGTCCACACATCATTGTGGGTACGCCAGGACGTATTTTAGATCATATTAAACGTAAAACACTTCGTCTGCAAAACGTAGAGACAGTTGTTCTTGATGAAGCAGATGAAATGTTAAATATGGGCTTCATTGAAGATATTGAAGCGATTTTAACAGATGTTCCTGAAACACACCAAACATTATTATTCTCAGCAACAATGCCAGATCCAATCCGTCGCATTGCTGAACGCTTCATGAGTGAGCCTAAACATATTAAGGTTAAAGCTAAAGAAGTAACAATGCCAAACATTCAGCAGTTCTATTTAGAAGTGCAAGAGAAAAAGAAATTTGACGTATTAACACGTTTATTAGATATTCAATCTCCAGAGCTTGCAATCGTGTTCGGTCGTACAAAGCGTCGTGTTGATGAATTATCAGAAGCATTAAACTTACGTGGCTATGCAGCAGAAGGAATTCATGGTGATTTAACACAAGCGAAGCGTCTTTCTGTATTACGTAAATTTAAAGAAGGTTCAATTGAAGTTCTTGTTGCGACAGATGTAGCAGCGCGCGGTCTTGATATTTCAGGTGTAACGCACGTATATAACTTTGATATTCCACAAGACCCTGAATCGTACGTACACCGCATTGGTCGTACAGGTCGTGCAGGTAAAACGGGTCTTGCGATGCTATTTGTAACACCACGTGAAACGGGTCAATTAAAGAATATTGAGCGTACAACAAAACGTAAAATAGATCGTATGAACCCGCCAACATTAGATGAAGCTTTAGAAGGCCAACAACGTTTAATCGCTGAAAAGCTTCAAAGCATTATTGAAAGTGAAAACTTATCATACTACAAACGTATTGCAGAAGAGCTGTTAGAAGAGCATGATTCTGTAGCGGTTGTAGCAGGTGCTTTAAAAATGATGACAAAAGAGCCGGATGCAACGCCAGTTTCTTTAACATCAGAGCCGCCAGTAGTTTCAAAAGATCGTTCTAGAAAGAGAAACGGAAACGGAAACGGAAGAGGTGGTTATCGTGATGGTAACCGCGAAGGCAATCGTAATCGTGAAGGCGGCCGTAACCGTGATGGCAACCGCAATCGTGGCGGTCGTAAAGGAGAAGGTCAAGGACGCGAAGGGCGTGAAGGGCGTTCTGGAGCTCCTAGAGGACGCGGTGGCGAAAGAAAGCATCAAAGCCGTAAACCACAATCTAACTAAATATATAGAAAAGAGACAGCCTTTTTCGAAAGGCTGTCTTTTTTGTTTCTTCATTTGGACATACTACATAGAAACTTGTATCGGAAATGAGGAAATGGAATGCTTGTAAAGCTTGGATATGTTGCGATGAGTGTGCATGTCAAGGATGCTTCTCCTTCGCAAACAATGACGTATGCACAGTTTCAGCGAATACAAGACCGAGAAGCGGCAATCAAAAAATTAGAGAGGATTTCTAATTCTAATTTGGAGAATTGTTTACGGTTGTTAAAGCATAATTATGGACATGATATTTCATTCTTTCGTTTAAGTTCGAAATTAATTCCTCTGGCAAACCATGAGGCATTGTTAGGGTGGGATTATATAAAGCCTTTGCAAGAAAATTTACGGAAAATTGGAGAATACGCAAAACAAAAAGGAATGCGAATTGACTTTCATCCAGATCATTTTGTTGTTTTAAATTCATTGCGTCCACCCATTTTAAAGCAGTCTCTAAAAACATTACAGATGCATGGGAAGTTACTACAGGGAATGGGAATCGATAGAACGCATCGTTGTGTTTTACATGTTGGCGGTGCATATGGGGATAAAGAACAAGCGCTAGAACAATTTATTGAAAATTGGTCGCTTGTTCCAGCATGGATTCAAAAGATGATTATGCTAGAAAATGATGACACAACATTTTCTTTAAAAGAGACGCTATACTTAGGGGAAAAACTTGGAACCCCGGTAGTTTTTGATTTACATCATCATATGATGAATCATGATTTAGAAGAATGGGAAACCCACTGGGAACGTGTTGTGCAAACGTGGGAGCAATCCCCTTTGGCGATTAAAATGCATATTTCGAGTCCGCGAGAAGGGAAGGATCCGCGGGCGCATGCCGATTTTATTGATTCTGATTATTTTATTTCTTTTTTGCAATATATAAAAGGAAGTGTTCCGGAAATTCACTGTATGATAGAAGCGAAACAAAAAGACGAAGCTCTCTTACGGTTGATGAGGGATATGATAGGTAAGACGGGAGTGGAGATAATAGATGGTGCAAGCTTTTGGGTGAAATAAGCTTATGTACCATCTGTTTTTTTTATGAATAATGGTCCTAAGCAAGCTCCTGTAAGTAATCCGGTTAGATGGCTAATTGAATTTGTTGTTGGATCAAGAAATGTAAATGCAAGGAGAATAAATAAAATGATAACAAAGAGAAGAATTTCTTTTCTTCTAGTAGGCTGAATTTGCATATAGAATAGGTAAAGCTGCACTCCTAGTAGTCCGAAAATAGCACCAGAAGCTCCTGTATGAGTATATTGGGGCGAAAATAAAAAGTAAGAGGCAATATTTCCGGTAATTCCAGACGTAAGAAACACAAATAAAAATCGAATGCTATGAAGTTGTTTTTCTAATGAAAATCCAAGCGCAAAGCAGCAGATGCTATTGGATAGGAAATGAGAAAATGTTGTATGAACAAGTAATGGAGAAATGAGTCGCCACCATTCTCCGTCAGCTATACACTCGTTACAGGCGATTCCGATAGATAAGCTCTTATTCCCTAACAATAGTAAAACAAGTTGTATAAAAAGTAGTGCCGTAGTAATCGGAGGGAAAGAAGAAAATGAGTATTTTAATGGAGTATTCATATTTACACTCCTTTTGCTGTTAACGTATTGTCTGTTATTCTTACAATATGAAAGTGAGAGAGAAAATAGAAGGAAGGAACGGAAGGATATGATTGTAGGAGTTGGAATCGATATTATTGAAATTGAAAGAATTGAAAAGATGATAGAAGGGCAACCGAAATTTATAGAGCGTATTTTAACGGAAAATGAGCGCCAAGTGGCATACACGTTAAAAGGAAAGAGACGTAGTGAATTTGTTGCAGGGCGCTTTGCAGCGAAAGAAGCGTATTCGAAAGCGCTTGGTACTGGAATTGGAAAAGAGGTTAGTTTTTTGCATATTGAAATTATGAATGATGAAAGAGGAAAACCTATTTTGCTTGCGAATACAAGTCATACTATCCATCTTTCGATTAGCCATAGCCGAGAGTTTGCGGTAGCGCAGGTTGTTTTAGAAAGCCCGTCAAGCTAGTCTGCATATTTCATCTCCTTGTCTCATATATTTGAGTAGCGTTAAGGAAGAGGTTTTCTTCCACTTACTTATTGAGACAAAGGGGCTGAACGTATGAAAAGGCGGCTATTTTTGTTTATTGTCGGTTTGTTGACCGTTTTTCTGTTAGCAGGTTGCATGGAGAAGAAGAAAGAAGATGTTGTGCAAGATTTGAATGAAAGAGTAAAAGACATGAAAAGCTATCAAGCCGAAGCGAAACTATCGATTAAAACAGGAAATGAACCACAAGTGTATGATGTTGAAGTTTGGTATAGTAAGCCCTCGTATTACCGAGTTAATTTAAAAAACGCAAAGAAAGATCAAAGTCAAATTATTTTACGAAATGATGAAGGTGTGTTTGTTCTTACTCCATCTTTAAATAAAAGTTTTCGCTTTCAAAGTGATTGGCCGCAAAATAGCAGTCAAGCATATTTATATGAATCACTTGTAAGGGATATTTTGAATGATAAGGACCGTTCGTTTAAGAAAACAGACAAATATTATGTGTTTGAAACAAAAACAAACTATCATCATCAAAATATGTTGCCAAGGCAACAAATTACATTTAATAAAAAAGATTTATCGCCTGTTTCGGTGAAGTTGATGGATAACGATCAAAATGTTCTTGTGCAAGTAGATTTTTCGAAAGTAAAGTTTGATGCGAAATTTGATAAAGGTGCATTTGATACGAAGCAAAATATGTCTAGAGCACAAGTAGATATACAAACGGCAGCTCAACAAGAAAAACCATTAGCTGTTTTGTACCCAAGTGATACACCACAAGGCATGACTTTAAAAGAAGAGAAAGAATTTAATGAAGATAATGGAAAACGTAGCATTCTCACGTACACTGGTAATAAGAAGAGTTTTACATTAATACAAGAAAAGGCGAAAGTAGCACCAACTATTGCTATGCAAAGTGTAAGCGGGGAGCCTGTTGATTTAGGTTTCACTATTGGGGCATTAACAAAAGATTCTGTTACATGGTCACATAATGGGGCGGAGTATATGCTTGTATCAAAAGGTTTGAAACAAGAAGAATTATTAATGGTAGCACGCTCTGTGACTCAGAAACAAGTAAAGTAAACAACTAAGACGTGGTGACTACAGTGTACACCACGTTTTTTAGCACGGTTTAATTTATCCCGCTTTAACGGGCACTCAAGATGCAGAGAGAAACAAGGAAGCTAGATGGGGGATAAAAAAAAAACCACTGATGGAAGTTTCACTTTATTGATAAAAATTTTTATGTAATCTGATGAAATAAAGGTGAGAAAAAAGTGAATATAAAAGAATAAGCTTTGCATATCGTATAAAGGAAGTGTTTTTTCTAGATGGAAAAATCGCCATTTTATCGTGATACGTGGATCGAGGTAAACTTAGATGCGATTTATGAGAATTTAACTCGTATTAAGTCTATTATCCCGAAAGGTGTAGAGATTTTTGCTGTTGTGAAAGCAAATGCATATGGTCATGGATCAGTGCAAGTTGCAAGTGCAGCATTAGCGGCGGGGGCAACAAGGTTAGCTGTTGCTTTTTTAGATGAAGCTTTGGTTTTGAGAAGAGCTGGAATTAAATCGCCTATTTTAGTATTAGGTCCTTCACGTCCAGAAGATGTTAATGTGGCAGCGGAGAATGATGTTACATTAACTGTATTTCAAAAAGAATGGATAGAAATAGCGAAGAAGGTGTGGTGTTCTTCAGATTCATTACATTTTCATCTTAACTTCGATAGTGGGATGGGGAGAATTGGAATTCGTGAAAAAGATGAATTGAAAGAATTTCTAAAGAGTCTACAAGGTGCTCCCTTTCTTAAGTTTGAAGGAGTTTATACTCATTTTGCAACAGCTGATGAAGTAGTAACAACTTACTTTGATAAGCAGTATAATACTTTTTTAGAACAATTAAGCTGGCTAAAAGAATTTGGAGTGAATCCAAAGTTTATTCATACAGCTAATAGTGCGACAACTTTACGTTTTCAAAACATTACTTTTAATGCCGTCAGAATAGGAATTGCGATGTATGGATTGACTCCATCTATACAGATCGGCCCTTTTTTACCAATTAAGCTTGAACCGGCATTGTCTTGGCATACAACGGTTGCGCATATAAAACAGGTGATAAAAGGTGATGGTATTAGTTATGGCGTCACTTATCGAACAGAAAAAGAAGAATGGATTGCTACATTGCCCGTTGGATATGCTGATGGTTGGTTGCGTAGGTTGCAAGGACTTAAAGTTCTTGTAAATGGTATAAGAGTGCCAATTGTGGGGAGAATTACAATGGATATGCTGATGCTTCACATGCCATATGAAGTACCGCTTGGGACAAAAGTCACTATAATTGGAAGACAAGACGATCAGTATATTAGTGTTACTGAGGTTGCAGAGTATTTAGGGACAATTAATTATGAATTGATTGCAACGATTAGTTTTCGTGTTCCACGTGTATATGTGAAAAATGGAAAAGTTGTAGAGGTGGTAAATTATTTGAGTGATATATAAAAGGGGCTTCCGGAGTTTAAATGTATGCTTATAATAGCAATGTTTTTTACTAGATGGCAATTTGGGAAACTCGCTTTAGAAGAATAACATAGAAAAGTACAGAGAAATGAATGTTTTATTTCCAAGTTGGAAAACATAAAACAAGACATTAGGAAGTCTTTGCAACAGGCCCTATACAATGGTATTATTACAATAGGTGTCATATATGTGTGTGTAGTTGACGGTGGAGGTGTATTTTTGTGTCCGAATCAAGTGTAACTACTGAAATCGTTGTTCGGTTGCCGAAACAAGTGGTAACAGAATTAGACGGAATTGGAAAACAAGAGAATAAGAATCGCCATGAACTTATTTGCCAGGCAACACAATTGCTATTGCGCCAACATAAAACGAAGAAGCGCTACCAGCATGAATCAATGAGACGTGGGTACATTGAAATGGGAAAAATCAATCTTGGTATTGCATCTGAAGCTTTCTTAGCAGAGTATGAAGCAGCTCATACAGTAGAACGCTTAGTTAGCGGGGGGTAATCTTTTGATTGTAAAACGCGGCGACGTGTATTTTGCAGACCTTTCCCCAGTTGTTGGTTCTGAGCAAGGAGGCGTTCGTCCGGTTCTTGTCATTCAAAATGACATTGGGAATCGCTTTAGTCCTACTGTAATTGTGGCGGCCATTACTGCACAGATTCAGAAAGCAAAATTGCCCACCCATGTGGAAATCGATGCAAAAAAGTATGGATTTGAGAGAGATTCGGTTATCTTGCTCGAACAGATTCGAACAATCGATAAGCAGCGCTTAACGGACAAAATCACTCAGTTAGATGATCTGATGATGAATCGTGTAGATGAAGCTCTGCAAATTAGTCTAGGACTGATAGATTTTTAGTTCAACGTTGAAGTTGCTCTCTTTTAAGAGCAACTTTTTTTATTATTGAAGGAGGTTTTGTTGCAAATGGAAATGGTAGATAACCGCCAAGAATTAATGAAAATGTTAGCGAAAGAATTGAATTTTTCAGAGAAGCAAGTTCGTCATGTTATTGAGTTAACAGAGGAAGGTAATACAGTCCCTTTTATTGCTCGTTATCGAAAAGAATGGACAAATTCGTTAGACGAGGTGCAAATTCGTTCGATTTTAGAAAGATGGCAATATATCACTCAGCTTGAAAATCGTAAAGAAGAAGTGTTGCGTTTAATTCATGAAAAGGGAAAGCTTACAGAAGAATTGCGTCGTAACATTGTATCTGCAACAAAACTACAAGAAGTGGAGGATTTATATCGTCCATATAAAGAAAAACGAAGAACAAAAGCGACAATTGCGAAAGAGAAGGGATTAGAACCTTTAGCAGATTGGCTATTAACGTTTGCGAAGGATGATGTGCTAGAAAAAGCAAAAATGTTCGTAAATGAGGGGAAAGAAGTCCAATCACCAGAAGAAGCACTGCAGGGTGCAAAAGACATTGTTGCGGAATATGTGTCCGATGAAGCATCTTATCGTAGTTGGATTCGTAATACTACCTTTAGAAAAGGAACGATTTCAGCAGTTGTAAAAGATGAAGAAAAAGACGAAAAAAATGTATATGAAATGTATTATGGCTATGAAGAGCCGCTGCAAAAGGTTGTTCCTCATCGTATATTGGCTATGAATCGCGGTGAAAAAGAAGAAATTTTAAAAATAACAATTGTTCCTCCGGTTGAAGACATTCTTCAATTTTTACATAAAAAAGTAATTCATAATTCATACGCGTCAAGTGCTTCTTATGTACAAGAAGCGATGGAAGATGGTTATAAGCGTTTAATTCAACCGTCTATTGAAAGGGAAATTCGTAAAGAGTTAACAGAAGTAGCAGAAGAACAAGCAATTCATATTTTTTCAGAGAATTTACGAAATTTATTGTTACAACCGCCGATGAAGGGGAAAGTAGTATTGGCTGTAGATCCGGCTTATCGTACAGGATGTAAACTGGCAGTTGTAGATGATACAGGGAAAGTGCTTTATATTGATGTCATCTATCCGCATCCGCCTGTTCAGAAATATGAAGAAGCGAAAAAGAAGTGTATTTCAATTTTAGAAAAGTATGAAGTAGAAGTAATTGCAATTGGAAATGGTACGGCTTCTCGTGAAACAGAAGAATTTGTAGTAGATGTACTACAGGAGGCTGTGCGTGATGTGTTTTATATTATTGTTAATGAAGCTGGTGCAAGTGTGTATTCTGCATCAGATTTAGCGAGAGAAGAGTTTCCTAATTTACAAGTTGAAGAAAGAAGTGCAGTTTCCATTGGAAGACGTTTGCAAGATCCGCTTGCAGAATTAGTGAAGATTGATCCGAAATCTGTTGGTGTGGGACAATACCAGCATGATGTGTCGCAAAAACGGTTGAATGAATCATTAACGTTTGTTGTTGAAACAGCTGTAAACCAAGTTGGAGTGAACGTAAATACGGCTTCGGTTTCCTTGCTGCAATATGTTTCTGGTTTATCAAAAACTGTTGCGAAAAATATTGTAAAAAAACGTGAAGAGAGCGGGAAGTTTACGAAACGTGCTGAACTGAAAGATATACCGCGCTTAGGTGCAAAGACATATGAACAATGTATCGGTTTTCTACGTGTAGTAGAAGGTGAGAATCCGCTTGATCGAACGAGTATTCATCCAGAGCAATATAAGAATGTGGAGTTATTATTGAAAAGTTTAGGATTATCTATTACAGATGTTGGACAACCCCATTTGCAAAAATGTTTAGAGGAAGTAGAAATCTCCTCGTTATCAGAGCAAATAAATATTGGCGAACCTACGCTGCGCGATATTATTGATGCCCTTATTCGTCCAGAGCGAGACTTACGTGATGAATTACCAAAGCCGCTTCTTAAAAAAGGTATCTTAAAACTAGAAGATTTAAAACGCGGTATGGAATTGGAAGGTACAGTTCGGAATGTTGTTGATTTTGGTGCTTTTGTAGATATTGGTGTGAAGCAAGATGGATTGGTTCATATTTCTAAAATGAGTAAGCAGTTTGTAAAACACCCATTAGATATTGTTTCTGTCGGACAAATTGTAAAAGTGTGGGTCGATGAGATTGATATGAAAAAGGGACGCGTCGCCTTATCTATGCTGCCGACAGAAGGCTGAAAAAATGAATGATTGGGTGCCGCGCCTATGAATAACTTTTCTATTAGTTGAATGAAAGGGGAGTGGAATGTTAGTCCGCTCCCTTTGTTTACTAAGGATGTTGCTTTTTTTTATAAAAAAACCAGCATTCGTTAAGTAATTTAATTTGATAGCGGTTTTTTTCATAATAAGCACGCCGCATTTGTTTGCGAAGCCATGCTGGCATATGAATCCCTCCTTTTACAGGAATGAGGATGGGTATATGTACTATTTAATGTATGCATGAGACAAAAAAGACGTGTAGATTTATTTTTATGGGTAGGAGAGATAAGGATGCGTGAAATAGATATTCAGGGATTAGTGGAGGAAGTATCGATAAAATATTTTGCGAGACCTTTTTTGCATAAAGCAACATTTAATAAACGTTTACGTACGACAGGCGGACGGTATATATTGGGGACACACAATATAGAATTAAATTATCGTTATTATCAAACTTATGGAGAAAAGGAATTAATTGCAGTAATTAAGCATGAGCTTTGTCATTATCATTTACACCTTATGAGAAAAGGGTATCAACATAGGGATAGGGATTTTCGTGAGTTGTTGAATAAGGTAGATGCGCCGCGTTTTTGCAAAAGAATCCCCGATGAGAGGAAAGAGAAGAAACAATACATATATGTTTGTTTATCGTGTGGCTTTCAATATATAAGAAGGAGAAGAATGGATACAAATCGCTACGTTTGCGGAAAGTGTAAAGGGCGTTTGAAGCAGGTGAAAAAACACCTTGACAGTTAAAAATCAATCCAGTATATTATAAACATGTCAGCTCACTACAAGACATTGTAGGAAGTGCTTGACTTGTAAAATGATTTTTTATAAGATAAAAAATATCTTTTTTATTCCGCAGTAGCTCAGTGGTAGAGCTATCGGCTGTTAACCGATCGGTCGTAGGTTCGAGTCCTACCTGCGGAGCCATATAATATAGAGAAGTACCCAAGTGGCTCAAGGGGCTCCCCTGCTAAGGGAGTAGATCGCTTACGCGGTGCGAGGGTTCGAATCCCTTCTTCTCTGCCA
>NZ_FPAF01000046.1 GCF_900116295.1 Bacillus sp. 103mf | reverse complement strand
CCTACTTACCAGCCTAACTGCTTGGACGTGCTCAACCAATCGCACGCTTCTTCTATCCTTCTGCGTCCCTCCATTGCTCAAACGATAAAGAGGTGGTACAGGAATATCAACCTGTTGTCCATCGCCTACGCCTGTCGGCCTCGGCTTAGGTCCTGACTAACCCTGAGCGGACGAGCCTTCCTCAGGAAACCTTAGGCATTCGGTGGACGGGATTCTCACCCGTCTTTCGCTACTCATACCGGCATTCTCACTTCTAAGCGCTCCACCAGTCCTTACGATCTGACTTCACAGCACTTAGAACGCTCCCCTACCACTGATACCATAGGTATCAATCCGCAGCTTCGGTGGTGTATTTAGCCCCGGTACATTTTCGGCGCAGAGTCACTCGACTAGTGAGCTATTACGCACTCTTTAAATGGTGGCTGCTTCTAAGCCAACATCCTAGTTGTCTAAGCAACTCCACATCCTTTTCCACTTAATACACACTTTGGGACCTTAGCTGGCGGTCTGGGCTGTTTCCCTTTTGACTACGGATCTTATCACTCGCAGTCTGACTCCTAAGGATAAGTCATTGGCATTCGGAGTTTGACTGAATTCGGTAATCCGATGGGGACCCCTAGTCCAATCAGTGCTCTACCTCCAAGACTCTTACACTTAAGGCTAGCCCTAAAGCTATTTCGGGGAGAACCAGCTATCTCCAGGTTCGATTGGAATTTCTCCGCTACCCACACCTCATCCCCGCACTTTTCAACGTGCGTGGGTTCGGGCCTCCATTCAGTGTTACCTGAACTTCACCCTGGACATGGGTAGATCACCTGGTTTCGGGTCTACGACCACGTACTAAACGCCCTATTCAGACTCGCTTTCGCTACGGCTCCGCCTCTTCAGCTTAACCTCGCACGGGATCGTAACTCGCCGGTTCATTCTACAAAAGGCACGCCATCACCCGTTAACGGGCTCTGACTATTTGTAGGCACACGGTTTCAGGATCTCTTTCACTCCCCTTCCGGGGTGCTTTTCACCTTTCCCTCACGGTACTGGTTCACTATCGATCACTAGGTAGTATTTAGCC
>NZ_FPAF01000019.1 GCF_900116295.1 Bacillus sp. 103mf | reverse complement strand
GTTACTGTTCCTGTCTCTTGTGTACCTGTCGCAATATTTTCCGCTGGCTTCTCTGCTGCTTTTCCTTCTAACTTCACAAACTTTAGCGAAACATAACCTTCTTTTCCTTTGTATGTCATCTTCGCCCAGCCGTTTGCTGTTCCTAGTACCGTTATTTTCTCGCCGTGGTTTAAATTCCCCAGAATTTCACTGCTTTTGTTTGCTTCGCTTCTTACCCACAGACTTACTGCTGTTACTGTTCCTGTCTCTTGTGTACCTGTCGCAATATTTTCCGCTGGCTTCTCTGCTTCCTTACCTTCTAACTTCACAAACTTTAGCGAAACATACCCTTCTTTTCCTTTGTATTCAATTTTTGCCCAACCATTTGCTTTTCCTATAATGGTAACACTCTCTCCTTTTTGAACACTTCCAAGAAGAGTACTACCTATTTCAGGACTATTACGAACATTTAAACGTGCTGCTGTTACAACACCCGTTTCACGTTGTTCACTATTAATACTTGGTTGTTGCTTCGACTCTATTGTAGGCTTCGTTCCTGCTATCTTTAAAAACTGCAATGAAACATATCCTTCTTTACCATTGTAAGAAACTTTTGCCCAATCTTTTTGTACTCCTAATACCTTTACAGTTGTTCCTTGCTTTACTTGTCCGACAATTGGACTTTGTGTTGTTGGTTGTTGACGTATATTTAAATTTGTCGCGTTTACTGTAGCTGTGCTTTCTTCTTGTGCAAAAGCATTTGTAGAAATAAGAGATGCTCCTGTCGCTATAAATGTACCTGCTATTATTTGCTTCGTTGTTCTTTCCATTATTTATTAGAATATAAGGATTTTTATATTCTCTATTCACTTCCTTTCCTTATTTTCTCATCTAATATTATAGCATAAATACCACTATTGTAATTATTGGAAAATTATTAATATTTAATAAAATCAAAGAAAATGCACTTTACAATGCTGAAAAAGGTTAGCATTTCGCTAACCTTTTCCCTTATACTCATTTACTGCCACACAAGTAACTATATCCATTATTTAATATGCCTTACCCCAATACACCATATGCTTTGCATCTTTCTCACAGCACACACATTGCTTAGCTAATTCCTCTTTTTCAAATGGCATACAACGTGATGTAACGCCTATTTCCTCTTTTAACTTTTCTTCACAAGCAAGGCTTCCACACCACATTGCTTTAATAAATCCTTGCTTTTCTGCTGCTACTTGCTTCATCTCTTCAAAAGTAATAGCCGTATACGTTTTTTCTTCACGCAGCGCTTTTGCTTTTTCAAATAGAGACCGCTGAATATCCTCAAGTAGCTTTGTAATACGTTCTTCTAATTCATTTATAGCTACAAATTCTTTTTCTTTCGTATCACGGCGCACAAGGACAACTTGATTTTTTTCAATATCTTTCGGCCCTACTTCTAAACGAATTGGTATACCTTTCATCTCATATTCGTTAAACTTCCAGCCTGGTGTTTTGTTGCTTGCATCCATTTTCACCCGCGCAACTTTTTGAATACGAGTTTGAAGCTCAGTTGCTTTTTCTAACACGCCTTCTTTGTGCTGTGCAATTGGTACAATCATCACTTGCGTTGGTGCAATCTTTGGTGGTAATACAAGTCCATTATTATCACTATGCACCATAATAAGGCCGCCGATCATTCTCGTTGATACACCCCAAGATGTTTGATGGGCATATTGCCACTTCCCATTTCGATCTAGAAACTTAATATCAAATGCTTCTGTGAAATTCGTGCCAAAATTATGCGACGTACCCGTTTGTAACACTTTGCCATCATGCATTAAACTTTCAATTGTGTAGGTCGCTTTCGCCCCTGCAAATTTTTCTTTTTCCGTCTTTTGCCCTTTTATAACCGGAATTGCTAAATACTCCTCACAAAACGATGCATATATATTTAAAATGTTAATCGTTTCTTGCTGTGACTCTTCCGCTGTTTCATGAATTGTATGACCTTCTTGCCATAAAAATTCGGTTGTGCGTAAAAATGGACGTGTTGTTTTTTCCCAACGAACAACAGAGCACCATTGATTATATAGCTTTGGTAAATCATTGTACGACTGAACAATTTTCGAGAAATGCTCACAGAATAACGTTTCTGATGTCGGACGAATACAAAGACGCTCAGCTAATTCCTCATCCCCGCCGTGCGTTACCCACGCTACTTCCGGCGCAAAACCTTCTACATGATCCTTCTCTTTTTGAAGTAAACTTTCTGGAATAAACATTGGCATATATACATTTTCATGACCTGTTTCTTTTAACTTTTCATCCATTACTTTTTGAATGTTTTCCCAAAGGGCGTACCCATATGGACGTAAAATCATACATCCTTTTACACTTGAATAATCAACAAGTTCAGCTTTTTTTACGATATCCGTATACCACTGTGCGAAATCTTCTTCCATTTTTGTAATGGCTTGTACTTGTTCTTTTTTCATCTTCTTTTCCTCCTTCTAAAAATAAAAAAAGCCCGCATCCCTAAAATAGGGACCGAGCTTTTTGCCGGCGTTACCACCCTGATTCATATACAACATGTATATGCTCTCTTGTTTGATAACGGGAATTCCCGCTGCATACGCAGAACTCAAAGGTAGGTTCCATATTGTCTTTTAAGAATCTCTCAGCCACTGGATTCTCTCTCTGCAAAAAGATGGAATATGTACTAATCCTTTTTCATCGTCATAACAATATAAATTTTTTGATTATCATAATACACACTCAATTATAACGCAATAGGGAATTTTTTGATTTTTTATATATTCTTTTCTATTTATTTTGTTTTATACTTTTGTTACATATATTTCTCTCGAAAAAATTTCACGATTTGATGAAGTAACATCCCAATAAGTGTTCCAATTAATAGAAAAAAACATAAGAAACCATATCCCATGCCTTCCCATCCACCAATAAAAAATAACGTACATAAAAAACCAACCAAGCAAATGATAATCATAATAAGTCCGAACAAAATATCAAGCGAACGATTAGGAAAACTTTTGCGTAATGTGAACGAAATTAAAAAAATGAGAACCGTTGTGATTATGCTACTCATTAAAAAAAATTCCATCATTTTCACTCCCTTAATTCTATTATATGTTTATAAGTCTCAAAATTCTAAAAAAACTTTCTTATTAGCAGTAGTTTTTATTACCAAGTATTAATAGTAATATATATAAATAGGTTGTAGAACTTTTGGAGGTATTTTCTATGAACAAACCTGCAGCAAAACATGTTATTGTTTTATCTTTTGATTGTTTATCAGCTTTAGATTTTCCTATATTACAAACCCTTCCTCACTTCAGTTCTTTACTAAAACGTGGTGCATACGCCGAAAAAGTTGAAAGTATTTATCCATCTGTTACATATCCGTGCCATACAACGATTGTGACCGGAAATTACCCTGCAAAGCATCGGGTTGTGAACAATACATTACTACAGCCCGGAAAAGAATCCCCGGACTGGCACTGGTACCGTCGCTCGATTCAAGGAACAACCCTTTATGATGAAGCGCGAAAAGCAAATTTAAAAACAGCTGCACTTCTATGGCCGGTAACAGGAAAAGCACAAATTGACTACAACATGCCAGAAATTTTTCCAAATCGTCCATGGCAAAATCAAGTGCTCGTTTCCTTATTTAGCGGGAGTCCATTGTATCAACTAGAATTAAATCAGCGTTTTGGTCACATTCGGAATGGTTTGTCACAACCGGAGCTAGATGATTTTGTACTTGCTTCTGCGGTACATACAATTCAAAAGAAAAAACCAAATCTTATGTTTGTTCATTTCACTGACTTAGATACACAGCGCCATTATCATGGATTTTCTTCTGAGGAAACAGTCGCAGCGATTCATCGCCATGACAAACGTCTAGGTGCAATTATTGATGCGCTGCACGAAAGCGATATGTATGAAGAAACAACCATCGTTGCACTGGGAGATCACAGCGCATTAGATGAACATAAAGCAATCCAATTAAATGTCTTATTGCGTGAAAAAGGACTCCTTACTGTAAATAAAAAAGGAGAAGTAACAAATTGGAAAGCTTATTGTCAAAGCTGTGACGGCTCAGCATATGTATACGTAAAAGATAAAAATGATACAGAAACAATCGGAAGTGTACACCGTTTACTACAAGAGCTCATACAAGATAAAGAAAACGGCATAGAATTTCTATTAACTGATGAGGAAGCAAAAGATTTCGGTGCCGATGGAAATTGCCTCTTTATGCTGGAAGCACGAGAAGGCTATTACTTTTTAGAAAATCATACCGGAAACTTGATAAGAGAGATTACAAGAGAAGATGTAACCTCTAATAAAAAATATACGTTTGGTACCCATGGCTATTCTCCATCAAAACCAAATTACGAAACAATTTTCATGGCAGCTGGTAAAGGAATTCGTCAAGGCGCCATTATTCCGCACATGCGACTAATTGATGAAGGT
This sequence comes from Bacillus sp. 103mf, assembly GCF_900116295.1. Lineage (GTDB taxonomy): Bacteria > Bacillota > Bacilli > Bacillales > Bacillaceae_G > Bacillus_A > Bacillus_A bruguierae. The sequence goes on along the minus strand of NZ_FPAF01000019.1, from coordinate 50,947 downwards.
CCTACAATTGCAAGATTACTTGGATTACACCTTGGTGAAACAGACGGTACGGTTATAGAGGATTTATTGGAATTGTAAAGCTATGTAAAAATTATGTAAATTTTCAGTTAGTTTATCTTTTTTACAAATTCCTTTTTGTACAATAACATTACATTGATTAGAGGGGGAACATATATGAAAAAAATGTCCAGGCCAGAAAAAAGCTGGATATTATATGACTGGGCAAACTCAGTGTATTCGCTTGTTATTACAACTGCTTTATTTCCAATCTACTTTAAAGCAGCCGCTAAAGAAGCTGGACTTGCAGGTACAACATCAACTGCATATTGGGGGTATGCTAATTCCTTTGCAACACTTCTTGTGTCTATACTTGCTCCAATTCTTGGTACAATTGCTGATTATAAAGGATTTAAGAAACGTTTCTTCACATTCTTTTTCCTATTAGGCATTATTTTTACAGGTATGTTGGCGGTAGTACCAACTTCGCAGTGGATTCTCTTACTTTGCTGTTATATGCTCGCCTTAATTGGATTTGCAGGAGCAAATATTTTTTACGATGCTTTTTTAATAGATGTGACGACAGAGGAACGAATGAACCGTATTTCAACACGCGGCTTTGCCCTTGGCTATATTGGGAGCACGATTCCATTTATCGGCTGCATGACTCTTATTATTCTTTCGCAAAAAGAGATCATCCCATTATCAGTTGGCGTGGCAAGCCAGGTTTCATTCGCAATTACAGCGCTTTGGTGGGGACTCTTTACAATTCCTATGTTAAAAAACGTTGAACAGCGCTATTTTATCGAACGTGAGCCAAATCCTGTTATAACAAGCTTTAAACGCCTTATTTATACATTTAAAAATATCCGTCAATACCGAACAGTTTTTTTCTTCCTCCTTGCCTATTTCTTCTACATTGATGGAGTCGATACAATCATTACAATGTCAACAGCCTATGGAACAGACCTTGGAATTAGCGCAACAAATTTATTAATTATTTTATTCGTTACACAAATTGTCGCCTGTCCATTTGCATTATTATATGGGAGGTTATCTGAAACATTTACCGGCAAGAAAATGCTATATGTTGGTATTATTATTTATATTATTATTTGTACGTACGCTTATTTCCTAAAAACAACACTAGATTTCTGGATTTTAGCGATGCTCGTTGCTACTTCACAAGGAGGGATTCAAGCGTTAAGCCGCTCCTATTTTGCAAAGCTCATTCCGAAAGACTCCGCAAACGAATTCTTTGGATTTTATAACATCTTTGGTAAGTTCGCAGCCATTATGGGCCCGGTTCTCGTCGGTGTCACAACGCAGTTAACTGGTAAAACAAACGCTGGTGTTTTAAGTGTTATCGTACTATTTATAATTGGAGGATTTCTGTTAACACGTGTACCAGAGGCTTCTTCTGCTTCTGTAACAGAACCTTCTCAAAAACCAGAAACATTATAATAAAACGCTCTCCCAGCTTATATGGGAGAGCGTTCTTATGATGGATTTACTTTTCCTAGTGTATCCTCTCTTTTACACTTCTTGTTTTTGTGTTATTTTCATTCGAAGTACCGGTAAAACAGCTGCTAGCCCTAGTACCGCCGCTATGCTAAATACGATCACAAGCGAAGTTGTTTCCTTCAATACTCCTCCTAACGAAACACCTATTAACATCGTGCTCATAAATAGTGGTAATACCGTTCCATTTACCCGGCCAATCATGTTGTCATCTACAAGGTGAATCATAAACGTTCCTATTACGATATTTACACAAGCTAAACAAATTCCTGTTATAAAACGCATGCATACTGTAATCCAAAACGAAGTTGAAAATCCTTCTACAACAAACGAGACGGCTAAAATGAGCATTCCAAAAACAAGCAAATGTTTCTGCTTTACTTTTGTAGCAACCAGAGCTGCCACAACGCCCCCAATTAACATCCCAATGCCATCAGCTGCAGTTAAATATTGGACAGCTTCTTTCTCCATTCCTAATCGCTCCACAACGAGAAAGATTTCAAGCGGTTGTACTAAACCTGCTGCTAAGCCAATGATCGAAAAAGTAGCCACCAGCATTCGTAAAGGATTCGAACGTAACACATACAACCAACCTTCTTTTATATCATTCCATAAAGAAGATTGCATCACCTCTTTGTCTTTCATCCACCCTGGCAGAAACGAAAGACAAAGAGCTGATAAAGCAAAAATAATGATTAAGCTATAGAATGATACAAATAACCCAAGCTGTGTATATACGAATGTTCCTACGACTGGACCAAAGATAAGGAACAATGATTGTAAACTTTGAGATATTGCAACGGCTGCACTAACATGTTCCTCTTCAACATGATGTTTAAAAATTCGTGAAGTTGCTGGCTGTGAAAATTGGCTGACGACCGCTGACACAAATGTTGCAGCAAATAACGCTTGCCAATATCCAAGCTTTAATAAGAAAACAATCATGACGATAGATAGCGTACTTAATATATCTCCTGTAATCATTGTGCGCTTTGGATTCCACCGATCAGCCAAGGCACCTCCAACAAATGAAAAAATGAATATAGGTGCATATTCCATGACAGACAATAAAGAGACAGCAACAGGATCATTATTTGTATGTTCCATAACAAAAAACAAAAGCGCCATATTTCGGATCCAAATCGCAAATTGCTGTAAAATATCAGAAGCGATTACAAGCAGAAACACTCGATTTTTTAACAAAGCATTCATCATATCTCCCCTTCACTAAACCGACCGTTCAGTCTAATTTGTTTTAAAAGAAAAGCTGCTGACATTACGATCCAGCTGCCATTCCCTGTAATAAAACATCAATTGCTTTTTTATAAATCCGCTTCATTTCCTCTGCATTCATTTCATAATATAATGGTCCAAGCCCAGCTAATAGACCGTTCACAACGTACATGAGATCATTTACATCGTCTTGGCGAAATTCACCTGATGCCATCCCTTCTTCGACTAGCTTCTTAAAAATACTATACGATTCACGAGTTAAGGCTATCATTTCATCCATTATATCTTTCCTTACAACTTGACTCGTTAGAAATTCTTCAATTGTGCTAGAAATTGGGTTTTGGACATCTTCCACATAATATTCAGCAAGGCCATATAACTTTTCCGTGCTTGTATGATATTGTTTTTCTTTTTCTGCCCACTTTTCCAGCCAATCGTACGTATGCTGTTTCACTACAAATAAAAACAATTCTTCTTTACTTTTAAAGTGGTAGTAAATACTGCCCTTACTCCGCTCAGTAACTTCACAAATATCTTCCATAGATGTTGCTGCATACCCTGTTTTTGAAAATAATTGTTCAGCTTTATAAGCAATTTCTCTTTTAATTTCTTCAGCACTCTTTCTCATCATTACACCTCACCAAACCGACCGTTCAGTCTAATTTTAACAAAAACTGCCCCTTCCTTACAAGAGGCAATTTTCTTATTTAAGAAAATATCTTATCGATCCAATTATGAATCGTATACAATTTCCCTACTTTTAACGCCACCTTAAATAGAACAACTCCCCCTGCTACTACAGCAAATGCAATCATTTTCCCTTTGTTTTTTACTTTCGGCTTTTTTTCCATTCTATATTCCCTCTTTATCTCTTTTTCTCTTTATTAATCAAACGTTTGTTTAATACATTTCACAAGGCTTTCCCCCAACTAATCAAACGTTTGTTTACATTTCAAAACAATAAAAAATGCGCCTTTTCAGGCGCGTTTCTACATTAATCTCCACCGCCGCCGCCATCTCCACCGCCACAGCTGCCACCATCTCCGCCAAAAGAACTTCCGCAATCTCCCGAGCTATCACTAGATCCTGCAAAAAATATTGGTGCACTATATCCTGTACTATCCGTTGAATCGGAATTATATCGTTTTCGTCCTCTTTTTCTTCCACTGGATGCACTTGCCTTTACAATAATGGCAAACAGTAAAATAAAAAACATAACGCCTACTACCATTTCCATTCTAAAATCCCCCTTTCACCCTTCAACTAGAGTACGATTTATATTTTTCAGGGAAAGCAATCACAATTAAATATTTCGCCAAAACCCCCTCCATATCCTCCAATAAAATTACATTTTTACCTATATTATGATTAATTTCAAACTAATAGTACAGATAACAATTGTTAGCTCTCGTTTACTTCAAAATTATACGAACTCCCTTACAAAAATTTTCGAAATATCTTATCGCGGTATATATTAAATGTAGCTGTTTCTTTTAATTTGCGTCTTTCAATCAGTTGCTGAAAACGAAGTGATTTCGCTGTTAATTCTTCGTGTAATTGTTTTCTCTCTGCCTCATCATGACAACAAGCCAATAAATCTTCAATTTTTAACAGCTCTTTTTGCAACTGCATTTCTTCAGGAATCATACCAGCATTTTTTAAAACCTTGTAACTCATGCGAAGTTCTTCTGGAATCATCGATAAATCTTCTAACTGAAGGGGTTTCCCTTTCCCTGGCAGGTCTGCAAATTCACCATCTTTCAGCGCTTGCCGAATACGTTCCTCAGCAAGAATCGAAAAGATATCCATGACTCCACCACCTCCTCTCTTCTATAGTTTATTCCATTAACAAGAAACATTTTCCTCACTATTAAGCGCGTTTACACCAGTCTTGCACCGTCCAAACTTGCGTCACCCATTCTTTATAAAAATCTGGTTCATGGGAAACAAGCAGAACTGTACCTTCATATTCCATAAGAGCTTTCTTAAGTGCTTCCTTTGCCCGAATATCTAAATGATTCGTCGGTTCGTCTAATACAAGTACATTACTTTCTTTCAACATTAATTCACATAAGCGTACTTTCGTTTGTTCCCCGCCGCTTAAAGAGCAAAGCGGCTGCAAAATATGCTCCTCAGTTAAACCGCACCTTGCCAATGCCTGCCGAATCTGTTTTTGCGTCATATCTGGCCGCAGTGACCATACTTCCTCAAGCGGTGTTTGCTCCGTGGCAAATTCCTCTTGGGCAAAATAAGCCGGGTTTACACGCTCTCCTATTTGCACCGTGCCACTTAATGGCTGCAAATACCCAAGCAATGTTTTTAACATTGTTGTTTTCCCAATTCCGTTATAGCCGACAATCGCAATTTTTTCACCGCGCTTTATTTGTAAATCAATCGGGCTAAATAAAGGCTCTTTATAGCCAATCTGCATATCTTTCGTCTCTAAAATTCGGCTAACAGGCTCCAAGTACACCTGAAACATAAAACGTGGTTGCAGCACAGCAGTTGGCTTTCCGATTTGATTTATTTTTGCTAATACTTTTTCACGACTTTTTGCTTGTTTTGCTTTACGAATTTTATTCTTTTGAATAAAATCCTTTAATCTTTCCATTTCTTTTTGCTGCCTATCATACGCTACTTGTAATTGCTGTTTATGTTGCTCATAGTTTGTTATGAATGTTTGATAATTACCTATATAACGTTTCAGTCCTTTATGTTCTAAATGATAAATGACATTCGTAATTTCATTTAAAAACCTTTCATCATGCGAAACGACAATATAAGCATGTTCATAATTTTTCAAATACCCCATCAGCCATTCAATATGCACGTTATCGAGATAGTTTGTTGGTTCATCTAGTAATAAAACATGCGGCTCTTCTAATAATAACTTTCCTAATAACAGTTTTGTTCGTTGACCGCCGCTTAGTTGTTCTACATCACGATCCATACCAAGTTCTAAAATTCCTAATCCCGCAGCGACCATTTCTATTTTTTCCTCAATATGATAAAAATCCGAATGCTCTAGTACACTTTGTAACTCTCCATATTGCACTAACAATTGTTCAAGGTTATCACCTACTGCCATTTTCCCTGCTATTTGCAGCATATTATTTTCGATATCATACAAGTGGGCAAAGGCACTTTGTAAATACTCCATAATAGTTGTTCCAGCCTGCAAATCTATATGTTGCTGTAAAAAACCGATATTCATATGAGGAAACCATTCAATCATTCCCTCATCAGGAAGTAACTCTCCTGCTAATATACGCAGTAATGTCGATTTGCCCGCTCCATTGCTCCCTACAAGACCAACATGCTCACCTCGGAGTAATCGAAAACCAATATTTTGAAAGATTATTTTATCCCCATACATGTGGGTAAGATTTTCAACTGATAACATACTCATTTTACTCTCTCCTTTTCGCTTTACATCTAAAGCCAAACGAGAGAACAGTACAAAAAAACAATATTCAATTCGCTAAACGTAAAAATGGATAAGGCAAACACACCTTATCCATTACAAATTATTATCGTAAAAAAGGAATAAGGTTCTTTATCTACTGTCTTTCGGTTGGCTTTTACTCAAAAATTGGGCAGACTTCTCCCTTATCAAGCCAAAACCATTTGAAGAACAGTTGATAAAGTCATCTTATCCTTTCACCTCTTTATAAATTATTATTTGTATATAGAATAAACAAAAACCATACATTTATTCTATCGTATGCTAAATTCTACAAATTTGTTAAAACTCCTGCTTAGAATCCGTAAAAATCCCTTTCTTTTTAGGGAAACGAGAGCATCTGGCCATGCATAGAAGCGGTCAGGGCCTTTTTCTGCCACATGCGAGGTTTAAACAAAAGGAGAAAGCGAGTGCAGGCTCCTTTTTGTCTGCATGGCAGCAATTTCATTTTCTTCCTAAGTTAATATTTGCTTAACAAAAAACCCCTTAACGATAATTGTATCAAAAACCGTTAAGAGGTAATGTCTTATTTCCTCATATAAGGAGCTAATATTTTTAATATCTCTGTTTTATCTTCTTTTAACTCTTCTGACGTTAACATGTTCATCGTTCTAGGGCGCGGCAAGTTCACTTTCACTTCCCCAACAATTGTTGATGGTTGCTGTGACATAATGAAGACACGATCTGATAACAAAATCGCTTCGTCTAAGTCATGCGTAACCATAATAATCGTTTGTCTCCCTTTTTGCCATGATTCTAATAACCAGCTATGCACTTCCATTTTTGTAAATGCATCTAATTTTCCAAAGGGTTCATCAAGCAGCATAATCGGTTTATCACATAAATACGTACGTAAAAAGCTAACACGCTGCCTCATTCCACCTGATAAAGCATCTGGATAATGATCTGCATACTCATCAAGTCCAAATTGCCTTAGCGCTTCCATACCAATTTCTAACCGTTTTCTTTTGGATTGTCCTTCAATTTCTAAAGGTAATACAATATTATGAAGAGCTGAACGCCATGGAAGCAGGAGATCTTGCTGCGGCATATAGCTAACAATATTACGATTCATAACGGATTGGTTTTCGTAAAGCACATCTCCATCATTTGCTTGTTCAATTCCAGCAACAATGTTTAATAACGTACTTTTTCCGCAACCACTTGGTCCAACGAAAGAGACAAATTCACCCTCTTGAACCAAGACGTTCATATGCTCTAGCACTGTTTTCCCATCAAATATTTTCGTAACGTCTTTTACTTGTAATCCGCTCATTTTTCACTCGGAAGGAATTCGTTCGTAAAGGCCGCTTTCACATCAATTTTCTTTTTAATAACTTTATTGTCATATAAGAAATTCATATAATTGGTCCATACTTCTTCCTTCTGTACTCCCCACGCTTTCGCATCATCTTGGTATTTCGTACTTAACCATTTTTGGCTTTCTTGTACGAGCTCTTTATTAATGTCCGGTACATTTTTAATTAAAATATCCGCTGCTTCTTTCGGTTCCTTAATTGCAAAGTTATAGCCATCTGTTGTTGCTTTCATAAACTTCTTCACAAAATCTTTATCTTGTTTTGCATGTTTTTCACTTGTAATCATAACAGGACTATAATAATCCAATGCTGGGTTTAAATCTTTTAGCATAATCGTGTTTAGCTCAATGCCTTTTCTCTTCGCTTCAATACCATCCCAGCCATAATAAATCCACTCAAAATCAGCATCACGGCCAATAGATTTAAAGAAATCTGTTTGTCCAAGTACAACTTTTTGCACTTTATTATAATCAGCTTGATGCTTATCCATAATTGTTTTTAAAGTCGCTTCTTCTGCCGGTGCTCCCCAACCACCGTATCTTTTTCCTTCAAACGCTTTTGGAGATGTGATGTTATCCTTTTTTAGAGATGCAAATGCAGATGTATTATGTTGAATAACCGCACCAATTGATACAACTGGAATATCTTCAACCCTTGCTGTTGTTACGTTCTCTTGATAACTTACACCAAAATCAGCTTTTCCTGATGCAATCATTTGTTCAGCAGACGTATTTTCACCTGGCTGAATAATCTCTACATCTAACCCTTGTTTTTTATAGTAATCTTTCGTCTTTGCTACATATAAGCCAGTATGGTTTGTATTTGGAAACCAATCCAATACTACGGTTACTTTCTTCTCTTTACTCTCTTCTTTCTTCCCTGCTGAGCAGCCTGCAAATGTAAATAATAAAGAAGCTGCTAATAATGCTTTTAACCCTTTTTTCATTTTCTCCCATCCTTTCTGTAAACCCACGGTGCTGTTAGTCTTGCCATAAATTCAACAATAAAATACAAGAGTAGTGTCACACAGGCAATAACAGCAGCGATCCCAAACACACGCGCTGTTAAAAAAGATTTCGTCGCCCTTGTCAGCATAACGCCTAAACCTTCACTTGCCCCAAGCCATTCCCCAATAATGGCCCCCATTACGCTATATGTAACGGCAATTTTTAATCCTGAAAAAAAGTATGGCAGTACTGCTGGAAATTTCACTTTTTGATATACTTGCCACTTGCTTGCCCGCATTGTTTGAAGTAGCTTTAGCATCGATTTATCTACGGTTTGAAAACCTTCTAAAATACTAAGTGTAATAGGAAAGAAGCATACGAGAATAACAACCATTACTTTTGGCAGCATTCCGTAGCCAAACCAAATGATAAATAAAGGTGCTAGTACAACAATCGGAACTGTTTGTGAAATCACTAGTAACGGATTCATTAACACACGGAATAACGGAATCACATCCATAATAATTGCAATGCTCGTTCCAAGTATAATTGCAAAAAATAATCCTATGAACACTTCTTGCAAAGTCTGCATCGTATTTGGAAGTAACAAATCTTTCATTTCGATAAGTTCATGTACAATTGCAGAAGGCTTTGGCAAAATCCACGGTTCAATATGGAATATGGAAACAGCTCCTTCCCATATTGCGATGAGAAGGAACAGCCAAATTGTCGTAATCGCTATGTTAGATCGCTTCTTTTTTTTCATATTCTTCACGATACTTCCACACTTTTTCATCAATCGTTACGCCTGTGCTTGGACGATAGTGGATTTTAATAGAAGTAACAACTTCTTCTGCCCCATCATCTACGCAAGCTTGCTGCGCACGTTTAATAATTTCAAGAAGCTCGTTTAATTCCCCTTCCATCGTCGTTTCCATTGCACCAACCTCATAGCGTACGCCAGATTTCTGAACAACTTCAATCGCTTTATCTACAACCGCATATACATCTTTATGCTTCGCTTGTGGTACAACTGAAAATGAAACTGTAACTTGCTGTGACACAATAAATTCCTCCTTAAATTTCGTATAAAAAGAAAAGGCTTTCCTGCCAAAAGCAGGAAAGCCTTATATACAAGTTATCATAGAATAACAATTGCTACGATTCTTGATACAACTCCCTACGCTGGCATTATCCAGATCAGGTTAAGGGTCGATGTCTTGTTACATCCTCTCAGCCATACCGGCTCCCCTGTTTCAATTCGTCTTCATTGTAGCACGTATTATTTTTATGAACAAACAAATTTATTTTTTCTTCTCACAAATACTATCCTCAAGTTACTCTTCATGCATTTTGTACTCAATAATTGATGTAGAGAGGTGGAATTTGTATGGATATGTTAATATCTCTTAATTTTGTATGAAAAGAAGTATCTATTCAGTTATTACTTCTCAGCTGGACTTCTAGTCACGATGATTGCACTAGCTCTTGCAATTGATCGGAATCACACTAATATCCCATTTGTTGCTAGTAGTAGTATTCTTACTATTATTATCTTTACACATAAAAAACATTAGCCTAAACCAACCCTATCAGTCCGGTAACTGGCTAGCCTAGTCTCATCCGCCCTTAGCCCCTACAGCTTTGCATCCTTATGCTTCCATAAGTTTGCCTTTCTCGATGAACGATATGGGATTTTTATGAGAATTGCACAATTCTCTGTCCACAGATTATAACCCCTAAATTATTTTTATATTTATTTTAATATATGAATATAAAATTCCAAAATAACCCTTTTGTAACATAATTTTAACAACTAGAGTAAATCATGTTTTTGATGTGTTATATAATGAAAAAAAGCTATTTTTAAAGATTCATTTTATTATTCAACTTTCGAATCATTACATAATGAAATTATTTGATAATAACAATTAATTATTATCTCGGAGGTGCTATACTATGTTCTGGCTACAGTTTATCATCTTATTACTCTGCATTTTCATCGGCGCACGCCTTGGAGGTGTTGGCCTTGGCGTAATGGGAGGCGTTGGGATGACAATCTTTGTCTTCTTCTTCCACTTACAACCAACCTCTCCCCCAATCGATGTTATGCTTATGATTTTAGCAGTTATTACAGCCGCTGGAGCCTTGCAGGCTGCTGGGGGGATGGACTATCTTGTTCATATTGCAGAAAAAGCGCTCCGCAAAAACCCGAAACGTATTACGTTCTTCGCCCCAATCGTCACTTATTTATTTACGCTTTGTGCAGGAACAGGACACGTTGCCTATTCAGTGCTTCCTGTCATTGCTGAAGTATCGCGTGAATCAGGAATTCGACCAGAGCGTCCGATGTCAATTGCTGTTATTGCATCGCAGCAAGCGATTACGGCAAGTCCAATTTCAGCAGCAACCGTTGCACTTCTCGCTATGCTTGCTGACTATAAGATTACATTATTAGATATTTTAAAAATTAGTATTCCATCTACCTTTATCGCTTGTATGTTAGCTGCTTTCGTCGTAAGCAAAATGGGGAAAGAGCTAAACGAAGATGAAGAATACTTAAAACGATTACAAGAAGGCATGATTCCAAAACTAGAAGAAAAGAAAGAGTTTACTGTCCCGAAAGGTGCAAAACTTTCTGTTATCCTCTTTTTACTTGCAACGGTTCTAGTTGTTCTTCTTGGGTCTTTTGAAACGTTACGTCCTAGTTGGATGATAGACGGAAAACTTGTACGTCTTTCTATGCCAAACACCATTGAAATGGTTATGCTAACAATCGCAGCACTTATTATTATTTTTTGTAAACCAAATGTAGAAAGCATCGTGTCTGGTAACGTCTTTAAAGCAGGAGCAACAGCAGTTGTTGCGATTTTCGGTATCGCATGGATGGGGGATACGTTTTTTAATGGTAACTTACAAATGATTCAAGGTTCTATTCAAGACCTCGTAACAAGTGCACCATGGTTATTTGCAATTGCACTATTCGTGCTATCAATCTTATTATATAGCCAAGCTGCAACGGTACGTGCGTTAATACCACTTGGATTAACACTTGGCATTTCACCTGCACTATTAATTGCGATGTTCCCAGCTGTAAACGGATATTTCTTTATTCCAAACTACGGAACAATCGTTGCAGCAATTAACTTTGACCGTACAGGTACAACGCGTATCGGTAAATATGTGTTAAATCATAGCTTTATGATCCCGGGTCTTGTTGCAACAATTACATCAATTGGAATTGGAATGCTTCTTGTTTCACTGATGTTTTAATTACAAAAGAGCTAGCCTTTATAAGGGGCTAGCTCTTTTTAATCAAACGTTTGTTTAAATATTTATCATAAGAACCACGCACCTTAAAGGAACCTGTCTTTTGCAAATTCTCCAGCTTTAAATATATTTCATTATGAGCTAGTTCACTAAATGTACTAGAATAATCTAACGGTGTCGTATGTACAATCCCTTTCATTTTTTCATAAGCAGCTATAATAGTTTGTAACGTAATCATGTTGTCGCCTCCGAAGCAGTATATTCATACACTTTAGTTTCAAACGGCACAATTTGTTTTATACAAAAAAAGACCGATTTCTTCATATGAGAAATCGGTCTTTTCATATATCAACTGATTATTTTTTTACTAACTTGGCTAATCTTTTAGCGCTATTATAAGGAGAATCTGCTAAGCTAATCGCTGAAATAACAGAAACTCCATCTGCACCCGCTTCAACAACAGAAGCAGCATTTTCAGCTGTAATACCACCAATACCGACAATAGGAATTTCAATACCACTTTCACGGAAAAAACGTAATCCTGCCGTTCCTTGTACCGCTTTTGCATCTTTTTTCGTGTTTGTTTGAAAAATCGGTCCTACTCCTAAATAATCCGCTCCATTTGCAATTGCAAAACGAGCCTCCCCTATTGTATGAGCGGATACACCAATTATTTTATCACCCATTTTTTCACGCACTATCTTAATATTTTCATCATCTTGCCCAACATGAACACCATCTGCATCTAACGCTACCGCTAATTCCACATCATCATTTACGATAAATGGAACATGATATTCTTTGCACAAAGCTTGCAGCTGTTTTGCAAATGCATATCGTTTTTCTCCCGTTAATGCTCCGTCACCTTTTTCACGATATTGAAAGAGTGCAACTCCGCCATCAAGTGCTTCTTTCATAACTTGTAATGGATCTTTACGGCAATTGTTGCTGCCCATAATAAAATACACTTGTAGTAACTCAGACATATACTGTTTATCAATACGTACCATTTCTCTCACCCTTTCTTAACAAACTTCTTCGACACTTCCATATTGTTCAACGTCTTCTGCAGTAACATTTGCTAACTGATTTAAAAATTCAACTTGGAAACTTCCCGGCCCTTGTTCAACTGTTTTACTTGCGGCAATCTCTGCCGCTACACCGTAAAATGTTACCGCTGCAACTGCTGCTTTTACATAATCTTTTTCAACTGCTGTAAACGCTCCGATAACAGATGTTAACAAACAACCCGTTCCTGTTACTTTTGTTAAAATCGGATGACCATTACGAAGAATGAACGTTCTTTCTCCGTCTGTTATCACGTCTTCCTTTCCTGTAATAACAATAACGGTATTGAGCTGCTTAGATGCGTGTTTCGCAACTGACACAACATCACCATTTCCTTCCCCTGCATCAACACCTTTAATCTCCCATTTCTCATCAATCACATTAGCAATTTCTGCTGCATTACCACGAATGACTGCTAGCTTGATTTCATTTGGAATATACCTTGCCACTTCTGTTCGATACGAAGTTGCCCCGGCACCGACAGGATCAAAGACAATTGGTACGTTGTGCATATTTGCTGACTTTCCAGCAATAAGCATCGCCTCTACTTCTTCTTGGCGAAGTGTTCCCATATTTAAAACGAGCGCTCCCGCAATACTTGCCATTTCAGCTACTTCTTCTTTCGCATATGCCATCACAGGTGATGCCCCTAATGCTAGTAATCCATTGGAAGTAAAGTTTGTCACCACCACATTTGTAATATTATGGACGAGCGGATTTCTTTCACGTACTGTTTCAATTACTTGTGCAATTTCTTTCATTTTCATATGTATCTCTCCTTTTTTATCCCGCATTAACGGGCAGTAAGACCTCCACCTCAAGATTGAGAGAGAAGCGAAGAAGATAGGTGGGGGATAACTGCCCGTAAAAGCCCGATTGGTTCAACTAACCATCAGTGGAGGGATGAACCCCCCACTGATGGAAGTTTCACTTTATCATGGGAGATATAGCAAAAAAGACACTTTTGCGCATGCAAAGTGTCTTCATAATGTGCGTTCACACTCTCCCTACGCTGGCATTACCCAACAGGTTCAAATGGTCAACGACGGATTAGCCGTACTCTCAGTTTGCATCCGCAAACCCCCATGTGTTTTCTTATTCATCTACTTCCGTAGTCTACTCCGATTCTATTGAAATAACAAGTTCATCTTCTTAGCTATATAAATACAAATTGTAAAAAGGTAAAATTCTCGTTATGGGGTTATTTCAAAATCTTAGGTTGATGGGCATGCGGCTGAACCCAAATAATTGTGAGAGTATCAAAATGTCCAAGTTTTATAGATTTTTTGTACCATAATCACAAAAAGGTCCAATGCTAGGAGCATCGGACCCAAGGTTGCTTTTTCATCGGATATCTTCCAACTTCTTAATAATCATATTTGGTGTTGCCCACTTATCGCGATCGAAATCAGAAATAGATACTTCAATATTTAGACGTTCTTGGAATTCTACTAGTAAAGATACTGTACCAAAAGAATCAAGGATACCTTCTTCAAATAATTGCACATCAGGATTTTCTTTTACAATATCATTTTCACATACTTCTTCTAAAATATCTAATACTTGATTTTTGAATTCTGCCATAAAAAAAATCTCCTTTATATCTGAAATGTATTATTAGTAACTTCTTAGTTACAAGAAAAGAAATTACTTATTAAAAATAATTATTTAGGTGACCAGAGAAAATTAGGAAACCGAAACATACGAAATGGAATGTAATCACAATTGCAAGGACATGCATGAACGTATTATTAGGCCAAAATTTATGCTTCTTGTTTTTTCGCTCGAAAATATCAAATAAAATAAACAGAGCAATATGATATAGACCATAAATCATATATTGAGCAATATGATGACCAGTAATATGCCAAATTCCCATGATAAAAAAATTTAAAAAGACGCCAATATATGAAGTCATATGGCGATTTTTAATGAGCTTTTTCTTTGTTGCGAAAAAGACAAAGCGCATGTAAATAAAGTCACGGAGCCAGAATGATAAGCTCATATGCCAACGATTCCAGAAATCTTTAATATTACGACTGATAAACGGTTTATTAAAGTTTTCTGGTGTTTTAATCCCCATCATATAACTGACACCAATTACGAATGAGCTATAACCTGCGAAGTCAAAAAAGAGATATAAACTATAGCTATACATGAAAATCATATTCGATAAAATTGTGTCTTGGTGAGCTAATGTTGCATCCATAATATGTTCTTTTATTAGGTAAGCAAGTATAAATTTATATAGAAAACCTTGGAAAATATGGTTAATACCTATATATAGTAGATTTTGATATTCCTCAGCATCTGGTGGTTTTTGAATATCTTTTTGGAACCTGCGATACCGATCGATAGGTCCGGTCGAAATGGCAGGGAAGAACAAAATGAATTCCCAAAAATTAAAAAATGAGCATTCTTTAATTAAGCCATCGCGAATTTCAAATACCATTTGTACTGCCCTGAATGTTACATAAGATATACCAGTAAAAACAATGAGTTTTAATTCAGGTACAAATGGTGCGATTTTTGCCAAAATCAGTGGCAAAATCGACAAAATAACAGTCATGTAAAACATGAACGTATTATTATTTTGTTTTCTTAGTAGTAAATAGCCTTTAATAAGGACATATTGCCAAATAATAAATACTGCTAACATCATTGCTTGATTTGGTTTATCCGAGAAGATAATAGCAAGCATAATTAGCGTTAGGACAGCATTATATTTACGCAACATTTTACCTCTTAATCCAGCTATGATAGTAGGTATCAATAAAATACCCACTATAGCGAAAAAATAAAATGATCCATATGCGGTCATGCTGTAACCTCACTTTATAATGTTCTACAATCCTACATTCCATTTGGTCTCATGGAATAATGGATTGGCACATGAATTATCTCGGAATTATAGAGTTTAGTAATCACTCATTGCGTCTTTTGGGAGGGCAAATGCTGATATAAATGCTTTTTCTATAATCGCATATGCCGGAGCAATTTGTTCCTCTGAAGCCCCATGCATAACTTGTAACGCTAATCCATTCACTGAAGCCAATAAGGCCCTTGAAAATGCTGCTAAGTCAATGATCTCTACATTGGAAGTTTGAACATATTCTTGAATTATGTCTATCAATTGGTTCTGTAGAACTCGAATTTCTTCCATAATTTTCGGTGACCAAGCTGCTGCTGCTAATAAAGTAAAATACACCTTTCTCCATTCAGAACTTTTGAATTGGTGATGTACTACAAATATAAGTTTTTTTAATTTCTCTGAAAAATCTTGTATATTTGAGAGTTCCTTCTGAATTTCTTTAATTTGTTTTTGCATGACATAAGAGGTAGCGTTAACTAATAAACCCTCCTTTGTTGGAAAATAATAGTGAATTAAACTTAAAGTAATTCCCGCTTTTGTAGCAATATCTCGTAATGTAATAGCGGTTGTACCTTTTTCAGCTAAGCATTCAAACGTAGCCATTAGTATTTGATCCCGAGTAGCTGTTTTTTTTGGACTAGACATTGTATTTCACCATCTTATTTTTTATTTGGTCAACCGACCAATTTATACAAATCTATACTAACTTATTAGAGCATTCTTTACAATACTGAGTACCATCCCGTATCCACCAATCTAAGGTTTTTAAGTAACCCCTAAATGAAGATTTTTTTCTCTATAGTTAGTTATTTTGAGAATTCAGCTCTTTTTTTCTTTTTTTTTAGGGTATATATTTTTTAAGTTGGTGGACATGTATGGTGACCCCTATATGGGGAGCAGCCGCTAGGAGTGGGCTATTGATGCTCACTTATAAATAAACAATTTATCTCTATTCGATTTAGCGTATCTTAATAATCTAGTAGGCGTCCATTATCATTCCATTGACCGTACATTTTATTTTCTTTAGTGTTTGCTATAAATTTGTCTAATCTACTCTTAAATAATTCTGGCTGATTTTTATTGCTTTGTATCGTGTCAATCCGAATTTTTTTATAAAGAGCTGGAAATGCTAAAAAATTCTCATATACTTGCTTATCCTCTTTTAGCCTTTGCTCTATAACCCTATCTATTTTAAAAGAATCGTAATCCATATCAGGAAGTACCCTTATTCCTTCGTTTCTCATTAAGCCCAACTTTTCGAGGCGGCGGACACGTTCTTTATTCAATTCAGTCCATGAACTTTTTTTACTTCTAGGAGACAGTCTCTGCGCTAGTTGGGTTTCAGATATTTTCTTTTTGACTCCATCAATCCATCCAAAGCACAAAGATTCTTCGACCGCGTCCAAATATAGCAACGTATCTGGGGTTGGTTTCATACTAACTACTACCCAACAAAGTTTTTCAGTATTACAATTTTCCTGTAGCCAAATCCTCAAATTTTTCCTCGATTTTACTGGAATTAGATTTTCAATTTCCATAGATAAAATACCATCTCCTTTCTAAGGATGGAGAGTAATTATATTCATTATAGAACCTATGACCCTAGTCAATGTTGAAGTTATAAGCAAGAGTATGTAAGGGTACATATATCCATAATAACAAAGACAACTTATTTCTCGTATAAAATTGCGACAAAGATACAAAAAATTTACAAGCAGTAAAAAGGTCGATTTCTCTGTTCTCAGAAATATCGGCCTTTTTAGACTGAATTGATTAAATTCAAAGCAACATCCAGTACCTTAACCAAGGCTTTAAAATGATTTTTCATACGTTCCTGCTGAGAATTTAGATACTGATGACGTCATTTCATCATATTGAGGTTCTCCTGTCTGTTGTACAGGAAACTGCACTGGATATCATTAATATACTCTTTCGACGTCAGAGATTAAATTGATTCCGCAGGTTCCTGATACCAAAAAAGTGAATAGTCGTTCATGGTGGATGCGTGGCCCAACTGACGCAACATTGTAGAAATATTTCCTCTGTGATAAGTCCCGTGATTGACCAGATGCAGTACAATTTCCGATAAGCGTGTTTGGCGGATGCCGGCAAATGGATTGTCAAGCAGAATGGTTTGCTCCAAATCGGTCTGGCTTCGGAACCATTCTCTGTATTGTTCCGCTAACTCGGCAAAGTTATAAGCGTATTCATCTATAGAAGACAGGATACTCTCATTCAGTGGTATGCATGCTTGCAGCGCCTCTTGCATCCCAGTGCCTGTTAAAACCAGATACCACATCTTATCAACTGCATAGATATGACTAAGGGCATGGGCGATGGTGGGAAACGAGCTGTTCACTTCTTGACTCAGCACAGAGGACGGGAGTTCCTTGATTCTCCCAACAATTGTTTGGTTGGCCCATGTGTGGTAGTTATACATTACTACTGGATGATTCATAATTCGTATCGTCTCCTTTTGACTTGTCATGGATTTAATTTTGTTCCTATAGTTATAATAAAAAAAGATATATGACAACAGTCTGTCATATATCTTCATAAAGTTTGAGCGCATTTTGAAGTTGTTCTTTGATGATTACACGCAGTGCTAGGGGCTCCAGGACTTCGGCGCCACTTCCAAAACTTAGCAGAATGGACAAAAGCCATGGTGCTCTCAATGGCTTATAGACAGGAATTCGCATCGTCATACTTCCATCAGCATGAAATTGCTTATCAACCTGATGAAACTGATCCATCGCTTCCGCCAAAGCCTCCGTTCCCACACGAATCACTACATCCTCTAACTGATCTTGCCATCCCTTGTTTGACAAAGCAACCTCTTCAGCCACTTCGTGATGCGGTTGAAAAGTTTCCTGTGTCACGAACAAATTCATCAACCGGGACAGTCGGAACTCCCGATAATCTCGCCGAGTTCGGCAAAATCCATAAATGTACCAATTACGATATTTAAAATGAAGCCTTAGTGGTTCCATATCACGGGTCGTACGTTCATTCTTTGCATCGATATAATCAAAGCGAACGATATTTCGCTGGGTAATGGCCGTGCGTAAATGACGAAGCGCGTCGGGCTCTGTGCGTCGGGTTTCCAAGTCCACGGACAGACTCGTGATGTGATGCTCTGGTCCAATCGCCTGCAGTCTTTCGATGGTCCCTTGTGCACGCTCGTCTTCAAACACGGTGGAGAGGCTTCTGAGCACAGTAATCAGGGAATTGACATCGTAAGAACCGAGCAGGCTTTTATCCATTTTGTATCCGTCCATCATGCCATATCCGCCATTAGTTCCCTGATACGATACAACCGGGAAACCTGCAGCACAGATCACATCGATATCCCGATAGATGGTTCTTTGGGAAACTTGAAACTCTTCAGCCAGCATGGAGGAAGACAAAACTTCGTGATTCAGCAGCTTGTAGATTATGGAAATCAATCGCTCCAATTTCATGTGTATCCCCGCCCGTTATTTCATTTCGTACTGCTGCTCATTATTATATCACAGATTTTTTCTTGCTAATCTTGGGATTGGCCTGCTTGTTGTGTCGTAGGGGTCACTATATCATTTCGAGAAAATTGTACGCTTAGACATATAATCGTCACAAATTAGTCGTTTCGCTGTACAGAAATGGGTTAATAGTGTTGCAATAATCTTTTTTCTATTTTGCTACAAATGTCGTAGGATTATCGGAAATTAATTTGCAACATAATAATATATGCAACGTTTTTATTAGGTCTATTTTTGGGGTCTGTGTAGCAATGGAACCAAATCACGCAATAAGTATTAGCGGACATTATCCGTGCACAAAAAAAGAAGGCTCTTCAATTTGGAAGACCTTCCTTTTTAAAGATTCATAAATAATCTACATAGTTTATCATATCTGACAAAGGAATTATAAATGTAACTTTAGTTCCTATATTTACCTTAGAGTCAATCGTAATTTTTATGCCTAGCTTGGAACAAAGCTTTTCACATAGATACAAGCCCATACCTGTACTTTTACTAAATCTTCTACCATTTTCACCTGTAAATCCTTTTTCAAACACTCTATTTATATCTTTATCTACGATCCCTACTCCATTATCTTCTATAGTTAACATGACTGAGTTGGCTTTCTTAACTGAATATATGCTGATCATGGGCGTTTCACTGTTTGCATATTTTACAGCGTTCCCTATTATCTGATTGAGCATAAACTCGAGCCATTTTCCATCACTATATACAATTTCGTTGATATCTTTTATATCTAGTTTGATTCTCTTATGAATGAAATTCCTATAATTTCTTTTCACGACATTCCTTACTGCATCATTAAGATGAATGGGTTTAATAATGTAGTCTTTGCTTACATTGTTACTTCGAGAATAATACAACACCTGTTCTAGAAATCCCTCAATCCTATCGATCTGGAGGTCTATTTTATTCGTTAATTCATTTTGATTATTTTCAATAATTAGCTTTGTAGAAGCAATTGGAGTTTTAATCTCATGTACCCATGTTTCTATATACTCCCTATAGTCTGCCTGCATATCTTTGTAGTATTTCACATTCTCATGCATATCTCTACTTACCGGCTTCAGTATATGATTTAGTTTTTCCCCATGGATAAAATGAGCTTCCTTTATTACTTCTGGAAGTAGGTATTTCTTATCTAAACTTTCTAATATGCTGTCAACTTCATCATAATATGCTTTAGCCTGTATACACTCTAAAGCCATATACGAAAATAAGGGAAAAAACCAAATACTGGATTTGAGTTAATATTTTAGACACAAAAAAGTTAAATCTATGCTACTTTTTTAGCCATATCTTCTATTGGAGGTGCACTACATCTCCTAACGTACAGGAAATCGGCCTTTTCTTTATAAAATTTTGCTTTGCGTACGAAATTCGCGTTTTGTTGGTGCTATCCCATCGCTATCAAGCTAACAAAACAAAATACCCCCTGAAATGAAAAAAGACGTTATTCTTTCTGAAAAATCATAGAAAAAGATAACGTCTTTTTATCAAACTTTTTTACAAGTTATCAATCTTTATTATAAATGATCGAACTTTATTTTAAATCAACATCACACAATATAATTATCAAACGGGTGCAATTATGGAGAAAAAGTAAAAGGGTGATACATATTGGTCATGTATCACCCTTTATTTTTTATGGCCTTTTACAAATTAGGTCTTGATAAATTGCAAATGTCCAAAATAATTTAGAAAGAATGGAAAAGATACTGCAATTAAATAATAAATGTAGATAAAAAAGCTAAGTCATGTTGAATTTCTTGCATGCTCAGGCTTTTTATTAGTCGAACTTAAATCCTTTTAGAGCTTCTGCTAATGCATTATTTAATGGCTCTTCTTCTTTTTGTTGTTGTTTCATGTATCTTTGAACGTCGCGTTTATCTGCTTTGTTACCTGATTCTTTCTTACGGCGTTCTTGGAATGTAGAAAGTTTCTCGCGATAACCACATTTACATGCGAAGATTTGACCTGCACCTTCACCACGTAATTCTAGTTTCTTTTTACATTGTGGACAGCGTGCGTTTGTAGTGCGGGATACATTTTTACGGTGACCACATTCACGGTCTTGGCATACGAGCATTTTTCCTTTTTTCCCGTTTACTTCAAGCATCGGCTTACCACAATCAGGACAAGTTTTCGTTGAAATATTGTCGTGTTTATACTTTTTATCGCTCGATTTAATTTCAGTAACAATCTCTTTCGTATAGCTTTTCATTTCTGCAATGAATACTTCTTTTTTTAATTTACCCTTTGCGATCGCTTCAAGTTTTTGCTCCCATTCACCAGTTAGTGTAGGAGATTTTAATTCTTCTGGTACTAGATCGAGTAATTGACGACCTTTTGATGTAATGTGAATATCTTTCCCACGTTTTTCAATTAAGAATGAATTGAAGAGTTTGTCGATAATATCCGCACGTGTCGCTACAGTACCTAATCCACCAGTCGATTTTAACGTATCAGCAAGTTGTTTATTTTGCGTATCCATATATTTTGTCGGATTCTCCATTGCTGAAAGTAAAGTTGCTTCGTTAAATCGTGCAGGTGGCTTTGTTTGACCTGATGTTTGCATAATTAGTTTTATATTCAATGTATCGCCTTTTTCAATGCGAGGTAAAAGTTGTTCTTTTACGTCATCAGTTACATCATCGTCTTCAAAACGATTTTCGTATACTTCTTTCCAACCAGCATGTAAGATCGTCTTTCCACGCGCAATGAACGTCTCGTTAGCAATTTTTGTACGTAACGTTAGTTGCTCGTATTCGAATGCTGGGAATAAAACAGCTAAGAAACGTTTTACAACTAAATCATAAATTTTACGCTCTTTATCTGTGAAAGCTGAGAAGTTAACGTATCCTTCTGTTGGAATAATCGCGTGATGATCGCTTACTTTACTATCATCAACAAATGATTTATTAGATTTGATAGGTTTATTTAAAATTTTATGCGCTAAAGAACGGTATTCTCCTATGCCGCACGCTTTTAGGCGCTCTGGAAGTGTTCCGACAATATCCGATGAAATATAGCGTGAATCTGTACGCGGATACGTTAGCACTTTATGTTGCTCATACAATTTCTGCATAATGTTTAATGTTTCTTTAGCAGAGTAACCAAACATTTTATTTGCATCACGTTGTAGTTCTGTTAAATCATAAAGACCAGGAGAGAATGATTTCTTCTGTTTTCTATCAATTTCCACAACAGTAGCATTTTGTTTATCTAAATTCTTTACGATACCATCAATTTTTTCTTTATCAAAACTACGGCTATTACCGTTCGCATCTTGCCAAGTTAGTTTTAATTTATTCGTTGTTTGAGCTTCGATACCGTAGTAAGTTTGAGCTTTAAAGCTTTTAATTTCATCTTCACGACTAGCGATAATAGCTACAGTTGGTGTTTGTACACGCCCACAGTTTAATTGAGCATTAAATTTTGTTGTTAATGCACGAGTAGCATTTAAACCGATATACCAATCTGCTTCTGAACGGGCAACGGCTGAGGCATATAAAGTATCATAAGCTTTACCTGGTTTCAAATTGTTAAAACCATCTTTAATTGCCTTATCTGTTACAGAAGAAATCCATAAACGTTTAATTGGTTTATTCACTTTTGCTTTTTCAATTATCCAACGTGCGACTAATTCGCCCTCTCTTCCGGCATCGGTAGCCACAATCACCTCATTAACATCATTTCGACTAAGTTGATGTTTCACAGCATTAAACTGTTTTCCCGTTTGTTTTATAACAACTAATTTCATACGTTCTGGAAGCATTGGAAGATCTTCAAGATTCCATGTTTTATACTTATTATCATAAACCTCAGGGTCTGCGAGCGTCACTAAATGCCCAAGAGCCCAAGTCACGATGTATTTGTCACCTTCTAAAAATCCATTACCTTTTTTTGTACACTTTAATACTTTTGCTATATCACGTGCAACTGATGGTTTCTCAGCAATTACTACACTCTTTGCCATTTATTCAAACTCCTTTACTAACTATATACCGTTTAATATACCATAGTTTTCAAGAAGAACCTCCAAATAATGCGTTCGCGGAAGCATTAAAAGAGGGGAAGTTTGATTAAAGGAGTTGGCTTACCAACTCCTTTTTTCATGTCCACTCATATATCGACCATTTTTTATAATATATCGGCGACTTTTACAATATATCGACCGCTTTTTATAATATATCGGCGACTTTTACAATATATCGACCGCTTTTTATAATATATCGGCGATTCGACACAATATAAAGTGAAACTTCCATCAGTGACGACTTTCTCACTGATGGTTAGTTGAACCAATCGGGCTTTTACGGGCAGTCTTCTTCTCCATGCTTCCACAACCTGTACTGCCCGTTAATGCGGGATAAAGACCATTCGACGTTTCCCGACACACCGAACATACTAGGGAGGGCGAACTTTCCATCAGTGGGGAAAAGAAAAACCTCCACTGATAGAAGTTTCACTTTATATAAACTCATTTTGATTTTTTAACATATAAGTTGCTGCTATGCAGAATAAAACATGACCGCTACTGGCTCTGGCTTTCTCCCTTTGTTTTAACCCTTGCACGTGGAAAAAAAAGGCCTTGACCGCTTCTATGCATGGCCAGATAATCTCTCCGCCCTAAAAAGAAAAGGGGTCTTTATGTCAGTTTTTCAATTTGCATTTATATATTTCCATAAACCAAAAGGTTCCTACCAACCGGCAGGAACCTTTTGTTATTAATGAATCAATTTACTTCCTTTTGCGTTTTCCACAAATCTTTCACTGGACTTATTAATTGGTTTTTTCAGGAGCAACGCAATAACGAGCATAATACCGACCCATATGCCCAATACAAGAAGGTCTTTCCATACAATATCCCAAAGCATACCGCCAACTGTCTCACGAATAATACGAATTGCATATGTGAACGGCAAGAATGGATAAATTGCTTGGAAGAATTTTGGCGTCATTTGAATTGGGAATGTTCCACCTGAACCAGCAACTTGTAATACAAGTAACACGATTGCCATGGATTTACCAATGTTTCCAAATACAGAAACAAGTGAGTATACAATACAAACGAACACTCCAGCAATTAACATGCTAAATAGGACAAACCAGAATTTATCAACCACATAAGTGCCTAATAAGAACATATCTCCCATTGCTACGATAAATGCCTGAGCCAGACCAACGGATAGGAATGTTAAAAAGCGTCCGAAGTAAATGTGATAGCTCTTATACTCCGCATCTTCCTCATGTACTTCTACTGTTAATAATGACACCATGAGCAATGCCCCTACCCATAACGCTAGTACTGTGTAGAATGGTGACATCGCTGAACCGTAGTTTGGAATTGGGAATAATTTATTCTCTTTTAAGTTTACCGGATTTGCGAAATAATCACTTTGTTTTTCTACGTCATGCTTTAACAAACGAATGATGTCTTTTAAATCTTCTTGTGATTCAAATTCGCGGATTTTATTAGCAATTTCTTTAATTTTCTTCTCAGCTTCAGGAAGTTCCGCTTTTACTTTCGTTACGTCCTCTTTGCCGAGAGCTAACCCTTTTGATGCATCCTCTAACAATTTTTTCACATCAGGCAGCTTTTCATTTGCTGTGTTTAAAACATCCGCTGCTTCTTTATTTATTTTTTTCGTTTTAGCAATTGCATCGTTGAAATTCGGGACGATTTCAGAGTCATATCTCGCTAGGATATCATCTATTGCTTTAGATGCATCTTTAGCCGCTGCATTTATATTTTCTATATCATCTTTTGACGGTAGTTTCCCGCTATTAATTACATCAAGAGCCTTATTTGTTGCATTAATTCCCTTTTGCATATCTCCTTTTGCATTATTTAATTTCGCTACAGTATCAGGAATGTTTGTTGTTTTTCCGGCATGGCCTGCGAGCTTATCTACGTCATTTAACACGGGAATAATATCATCTATAAAATTAATGCCCTTTTGAAGCTGTGATTGAACATCATACAATCCTTGTTTTGCCGGTTCTAAATATCCTTTATCACCTACACCGTTATCAATGATATTCATCGCATTATTTGTAGCATCAATAACACTATCTGCAAGCCCTTCAGCCTCTTTTGCTGCACTATCAATTTGATTTAATGAATTTTCAATGGACTGCTTATTCTTGCTAGGATCGTTTGCTGCTTCTGTTGCCATTTTATTGATTGCAGTAAATGCAGTTTTAAGATCCTCTAATCTTTTCAACTCTTTATCTTTGTTAGGTTGATTTGAATCCTGTAATTTTTTAATGGCTAAATCAATCTGTTCGATAGCTCCTGGATATAATTGTTGTATTCCTTCAACAATCTCTTTGACCTTTTCCGGATCAGCTGTATTTAACTCTTCTCGCGCCTTATCTGTATAACTCGGAATCTTTTGTGAAACTCCCTTTACTCCATTTACTATTCCTTGTACAGATTTTATATTATTTTTAATCGACTCCTTATTTACATTCGCCAATGGATCTCTTAAGGAATCCGTAATCTGCGCCGTACGATCTGCAGCTTTTTTCGCAAACTCTAAATCCCTCTTAACCCTCGCTGGTGCCTCTTCCAACGTTTGATCATTGTTTGCAAAAAACGTATCTACATCCTTCGTCAATTGCTGGCTATCATGAATGATGCTTTCAATCTTCGGCATCGTATCTTGCGCTGTCGTTACAAGACCTTGCGCTTTATCAGCATCTGTTAATGCTGTATCTACAATTTTGTTGATTTCCGGGAACTGCGCTTCTAATTTGAAAACGAGGTCCTTTACTTTTTCAATACTTGGTAAGTTTGTTTCTAAATCAATTCCAAGTTCATTAAAGATTTTAAAAATCTCACCATTTGCGGTTTTGACAAAGTTTTTGCCTATTTCTTCAACAATACCAGACGCACCTTTTGAAGTGATTTTTGGTGCAATGGCATTTACCTTTTCATTCACATAATATTGAATCTCTGGTTTTTGCGGATTATCATCCAATACCGTTGCAATTTTTTCTGAGAAATCTTTTGGAATGGTAATGCTTGCGTAATATTCACCATGCTCCACACCATGTATTGCTTCCTTCTCATCAACGAATTTCCAACCGAGGTTTTTATTCTTTTTTAGGGAATCTACGACTTCCTTCCCTATATTAATGTCCTTCCCTCGTAAATTTGCACCTTTGTCTTTATTAGATATTGCAATTGGAACATCTTTCGTACTTCCATAAGGATCCCATGAGGCTTTAATATTAAACCACGCATAGAGCGATGGTAAAATTATCAGCCCTATGATGATAACAATTGCAGCCCAATGTTTCGCTACATTCCGTATGTCTGTCGTATAAATACGCCATATTTGTTTCATATTATTAATCACCTAATTATATGTTTTTCCTTTCTTCCAAATTCATACATACATTTCGCCATTATAACATTGTTTCTAGAAAAATTTCACTTACATCATCTATACGTTCCTGAAAAACGCTATACATCATTATATGATAGTTTCAATAAAGTATACAAACAAAATGACTGTTTTGGTTTTACGTTCAATATTAAAGATTATATATGAAATGTAATAAAAAAGACAACCAATCCGTATTTTACACGGTGGTTGCCTTTTCATTACACGTTAATTTGAGCCTCAACACCAAAATGATCTGATATTACTTCTCGGTTTATACCATTAAAAATCACTTTGGAAGAGGTAACTTGTACAGGCTGATTGCTTAAAATAAGATCAATACGTAAATTCTTCTTATTCTCATCCCATCCAGCAATCTTTCCTTGCACAGTTGTTCCTTCATCTTTTTTTTCGGCTAATTTATACGTGTCATATAAACCTTTTTGTATGAGATAGTCATAGCCCTCATTCTGCATACGCGCATTGTTATTGAAGTCACCCATTAAGAATGACAATTCATCGTTCTCTACACGATGCAGTAAATGATCTACTTGCTTCTTAAATGGTTCTTCTTCATCGTCCCACCAGCCAAGGTGACAAGAATAGAATGTCACCGGCTGATTGTAATAAGAAACTGTTACACTTACAATTTTTCGTGTTTTCCAGTACGTTGTATCTATACTGTCTGATACGAAAAATGAATCACTCTTTATAATTGAATGCTTTGTTAAAATTGCTAAACCTTCTTCATACACATCATATCCAATATGAGCAAAGTCCCATACAGCGTCATATTTTGCGGCTCCAAGCTTTTCTAACTCCACTTGTAATAAGCTTACAAAATTATCTTCTTTCATGTTACCGCATACATTTCTTGCTGCAATTGACTGACTTACCTCTTGCAATGCTATGACATCATAGTCATTTTCTTGAATTATTTTTGCTAAATAATGAATCTTTGCAAGTTGCTCATCTTCTTGCCATGAATGGCAATTTAATGTTAATAATTTCATTTCTTATATACCTAACATATCTTGAATATCTGACTTTAATACATCAGCTTTTGGACCATACACAGCTTGTACACCTTTATCTTTCACAATTAATCCAAGTGCTCCGTTCTTCTTCCACTCTGCTTCTTTTGCAACAATATCTAAGTCTTTTACTGTTACACGTAGACGTGTCATACAAGCATCTACATCTGCAATATTATCTTTTCCACCTAACAGCTCGATAACCGCTGCTGCTAATGAACCTTCTTTTACATTTGCTGCTACTTCTTCAGCACCATCTTCATTATCAATGTAGTTACCAGCACGTCCTGGTGTTGGTAAGTTGAACTTTTTAATTAAGAAGTTGAAGATTGTAAAGTTTAATCCAAAGAATATAGCTGATACAACAACAAAGTTAATAAGGTCTCTCGTTAATCCACCTTTTATAATCATTGGTGTACGAGTTAATAACTCAATAAAACCAAACGCATGAATACGTAAGTGAATTAAATCTGCTAATGCGAATGCCAAACCTGTTGTAATTGCATACACAACATATAATACTGGTGCGATAAACATGAACATAAACTCAATTGGTTCTGTAACCCCAGTTAAGAATACTGCTAATGCTGCTGAGAAGAACATTGGTTTATATTTATGACGTTTTTCTACGTCTACGTTACGGTACATCGCAAATGCGATACCAATTAAAGATGCAGTTGAACCGATAACTTGTCCTACTTTAAAGCGCGCTGGAACGACATTGTTTAATAAATCATGATATGCTTTCATATCACCCTTAGTTAATAAGTTATTTAAGTCTGTAATCCATGCAAGCCATAACGGATCTTGTCCTGCAACAACTTGTCCTGCCTTAGCACCTGTCAATATTGTGTACGAGCCGCCAAGTGCCGTATAGTTCATTGGGATCGTTAACATATGATGTAATCCAAATGGTAATAATAAACGTTCTAGTGTTCCATATACAAATGGTGCAACAATTGGTGCACTATCCTTTGAAGTTGCAATCCAACGTCCAAATTCGTTTAATCCACTTTGAATAAACGGCCATACTAACGATAAAATAATAGCAGTGATTGTAGAACCAACGATTACTACGAATGGTACAAAACGTTTTCCATTAAAAAACGCTAATGCTTGTGGTAATTTATCATAGTTATAATATTTATTGTATAGTGTAGCTCCTAAGAAGCCTGAAATAATACCTACGAATACTCCCATGTTAAGTGCTGGTGCACCAAGAACAGAAGTAAAGTAATCTTTTACAAGTAAATCTCCTGCTAATAGGGAAGATACTTTCGCTTTTGAATCCGCTAACATTACAGCGTTTACACCAAAAATTGCTCCTGTAATTCGGTTTGTTAATACGAATGCCAACAAGGCTGCAAATGCACCACCTGCACGGTCCTTTGCCCAAGATCCCCCAATTGCTACAGCGAATAAAATGTGTAAGTTTACAATAATTGCCCAACCGATATCTTCCATAACTCTAGCAATTGTTTGCACTGCCGATACATCACCAGCAGACATACCGATTAGTTTACCAATGGAAATCATTAAACCGGCAGCCGGCATAACCGCAACAACTACTAATAAAGCTTTTCCAAACTTTTGCCAAAAATCAAAAGATCCAAGCTTCTTCATTTCTTTGTTCCTCCTTTTTCTAAATTACAATCCCTCATGTATAAATAATAATTGCATATCCCCTTACGAAAACATTTACGCAATCGTTTTCATAAATTCATTTTAATAAAAGCGTTTTCATATTGCAATAACAATTTTATAAAAAATATAAATTTTTATATAAAAAAAGATGCTATATAAGCATCTTTTTTATTAATAAATATGATAAATCCTTGTTTCATATGGTTTTAAAGTGATTGTTGTCACTACATCATGCTCTTCTACTTCATAGTTATTTAAAAGCAAGCGATTGCGTTCTAGCTTGAATGCAGTCTCATCATATACAGCTTCACTCTTTGATAAGTTGCTAATTACAACAACTTTTTCATCATGTAACGTACGTGTATACGCATAAACTTGCGGATGATCCTCTAAAAGTAAATCATACGTGCCATAAGTAAACACGTCATGTTCTTTTTTCAGTGCAATCATCTTTTTATAGAAATTTAAAATAGAATTTGAGTCTATTTGCTGCACAGCTACATTAATT
The DNA here is from genome assembly GCF_900116295.1 of Bacillus sp. 103mf. Lineage (GTDB taxonomy): Bacteria > Bacillota > Bacilli > Bacillales > Bacillaceae_G > Bacillus_A > Bacillus_A bruguierae. The sequence continues at coordinate 21,153 of NZ_FPAF01000019.1, read as the reverse complement.
TCTTTATAATTTGAATTCATTCCAAACCAAGGCGTACCTGTTGTAAAACCAGCATTTTCTTCGTTACTCCACTGCATCGGTGTACGTGAGTTATCCCGGCAAGATGCCCAAATAATCTCCATAATTTCTTGATGAGGTGTCCCCTCTTCAATCTTTTGACGATATAAGTTCTTAATCGCCACATCATCATAATCTTCAATATGCGGGAACTGAACATTCGTCATTCCAATTTCTTGGCCTTGATAAATAAACGGCGTACCCTGCATAAAGAAATACATTGCCCCTAAAGCTGTTGCACTTTCACGCCAATATTGTGTATCATCACCCCAAGTAGAGACAATACGAGGTTTATCATGATTTTCAATATATAACGCATTCCAACCTTTATTTTCTAAACCTTTTTGCCATTTCGTTAAAACTTTTTTAAGCCCTACAACATCGAGTTCTTTTTTCTTTTCTGCATCCCATAAGCTTAAATGCTCAAATTGGAATACCATATTAAACTTCCCTTGCTCTTCTCCAACCCAAAGCTCAGCATCTTCAATTTTCACACCATTTGCTTCGCCGACAGTCATAATATCATACTTGGCAAACGTGTTTGCTTTTAACTCTTCTAAAAGTGGCTGAATGCCATTAACATTCATATGTTTATCGAAAGAAGGTACATACTTTAACCCTTTCGGATTCGGCATATCCTTGAATCCTTCTTCCTTCTTAATATGACTAATCGCATCAACACGGAAGCCATCAATTCCTTTATCAAGCCACCAATTCACCGTGCTATATAACGCCTCGCGCACTTCTTCATTTTTCCAGTTTAAATCTGGTTGCTTACGTGAGAACAGATGTAAGTAATATTGGTCCGTTTCTTCATCATACTCCCAAGCAGATCCATTAAAAATACTTTCCCAGTTATTCGGTTCTTTCCCATCTTTTCCGTCCTGCCAAATGTACCAATCACGCTTTGGATTATCTTTAGAAGAACGGGATTCAATGAACCATGGATGCTCATCACTTGTATGATTAATAACTAAATCAATAATAAGCTTCATATCACGTTTATGCACTTCAGCTAACAATTCATCAAAATCAGCCATTGTACCAAATTCGTCCATAATATCTTGATAATCACTAATGTCATAGCCGTTATCATCGTTTGGTGATTTATACATTGGGCAAATCCAAATCACATCAATACCTAGATCTTTTAAATAGTCTAATTTTGAAATAATACCTTGTAAATCACCAATTCCATCACCGTTTGAATCCATAAAACTGCGCGGATAAATTTGATAAGCTACAGCTTCTTTCCACCACGTTTTGTTCATAATCTCTTCTCTCCTTTTGCACAATATTATGCAAACGTTTTCGTAACACTATCATAACAAAATATGAAGAGTTTGCAACCATATTTTTTACACTATTACTAAAACACCCATCTAAAAAACAAGTCTTCTATTTTTATCGTTAATCTATATAAATCCATTTCATATAAAGTGAAACTTCCATCAGTGGGGGTTTTCTTCATCCCCACTGATGGAGAGCCCGACCAATCGGGCTTTTACGGACAGTTGTCCTCCATCTATCTTCTTTGCTTCTCTCTAAATCTTGAGGTAGGGGTCTTACTGCCCGTTAATGCGGGATAAACCGCTGTTATGCAGAATACAACATGACCTACACTTGCTTTCTCCCCTTGCATGTGGCAAACAAAAGTCCTGACCACTTCTATGCATGAACAGATACCCTTGTCCACCTAAGAGAAAGGCGTTTTTATATCAGTTTTTTAATTTGTATTTATATATGTATGATTAGTCTTAAACAAAGTGAAACTTTTATCCCATTTGTTAATACAGCAATATATAATCTTTATATTTAATAACGCGAAAAAGCCCTTTATAAACATATAAAGAACTTTAATTATAGAAAATGAGAAAAAGAAGATTAACAATTAAAATTGTTATTGATATCTTCTTTGTACTTTTCCTACTATCAATTATTTTGTTTTTACATAGAGATTTCTTCAAAATAGGCCGGATCATGTATTGTAATTTTTTTATCTAGAACTGTAACAATACAATCATTTTTTAGTTGCTTTAATACTCCACTAACTGTTTCACGAGACGTCCCAGATATTTTAGAGATTTCAATTGTTGTAAGGGGGCATGAAATTAAAATTTCTTCTCCAGCTTCTTCCCCTAAATCGTCCATCAAATAACTTAATGTCTGTATGACGCGATCTTGCGCGTTTGGAATTGTAATATTTTGGACTCGTCTTTCATTTAGTTTCAATATAGAAGACAATTCTTGAACAACATACATGAGCTGCTTATGATTTGATTTCACCATATCCTCAAAAATAGAGGTGGGAATATAGTATACATCAACGTCTGTCATTGCTATAGCCGTATAATTATATGACTTGTCTGTAAACATACCACAGTAGGGAAAAATAGAAAAACGCTTTATGTAATCTTCATATAATAAATTTCCACTTTGATTAGCCCGCTCTAATTTTACAAATCCATCTAACATAAGATAAATTCTTTCTCTTGAATCACCTTCTAAAAATAGAAATTGCCCTTTTTTATAAGTTCGCCAATAAACAAGATCTGCTAAACTCTTCAATTTCTTATCTGTTAAATCAGTAAATAATTCAAATTGCTTTAAGTCTTTAACTATGCTTCGTCTTTGCATAGAACGTCCTCTCTTTCTATAAAGTGAAACTTTCATCATTTGGGGACTAAGCTGTAAAGAAAGCGTCTTCAAAAACTATTTTATCATAATTAATTGCTGAATCTTTTTTTTATAATGAATACTTTATGAACTTACTTTACCTTCGTACACAAAAAGAATGAAGCACAGCACTTCACCCTTTTTATCATCTAACTACTATTTATATATCTTACTTGGAAATAATGGTACCCGCATTCTCTTCTAACGCTTCATATACTTTTTCTAATGAAGTAATAATCGTTTTTCGTTTTGGATCTGTATTCGCAAAATTAATAGCTGCTTGAATTTTTGGAAGCATACTTCCAGGTGCAAATTGATCTTCTTGTATATATTGCGCTAGCTCATCAACTGTAACATGCTCTAATTTCTTCTGATCTGGTGTATTGAAGTTTACATACACATAATCAACTGCAGTTAAAATAACGAGAATATCAGCATCTACTAATTCAGCTAGTTTTTGAGCAGCAAAATCTTTATCTATAACAGCCTCTGTTCCTATTAATCCATCTTTCGAATCAATAACAGGAATGCCTCCGCCTCCAACAGCAATAACAATATCACCATCCTCCACTAACGCATTAATCACTTTATGTTCGTGAATGCTTACCGGTTTTGGCGATGGTACAACACGCCGCCATCCACGTCCTGCATCTTCTTTAAATGTAGCTTTTGTTGTCTCCATTAACTTTCGTGCTTCTTCTTCTGTATAAAAGGGACCAATTGGTTTTGTCGGATTTTCGAACGCCTCATCCTTTTCATCCACCTCAACCCGAGTGATCACCGTTACTACATCTTTTTCGATACCCCGCTTTTTCAAAGCCTTTTCAATTGCATTTTCCATCCAATACCCAATCATTCCTTGGCTCATTGCCCCGCAAGTATCTAGTGGCATAGCAGGTGTTTTTTCCGTTTCTGCTGCTTTTTGCTGCAATAAAATGTTCCCTACTTGCGGACCATTTCCATGAGCAATGACAACATCTACATTATTTTCGATAATTGCAACCAGTTGTTCTGCCGTTCTTTCTAACGCTTCCTGTTGCGCCTTTGCAGTAGCATCTCCAGATTGGATTGCATTTCCTCCTAGTGCAACGACGATTTTTTTTCTTGTCATCTTGTAACCCTCCCATTTCTTTTCAAAAGAGTTTTTAAAGAGTAATACCACCTGTAGCCAATTGATACATTGCAACCAGTGCCAAAGCTCCAATGACTATTGAGGATATAAGCTCGACACGAGTAAAGATTTGTTTTGAATTTGTTTGCTTTTGAACTTTGTAAAAGATAAAAATTCCTGGTGCATATAGTGTCATAGTCAGCAATAAATAATCTAAACCAGCTGCATAAATTAACCAAACCCCATACATACTCGCGACTAAACCAATGACAATATTTTTTGTGCGATCTTTCTCTTGAGACTGCAAACTATACTTAAATTGATAAAAAGCTGAAAAAGCATACGGAACTAAAATTGCCGAAGAAGCGAGTGAAAATGCAAAATGATAAGCTTGATCTGAAACAACAAATGTTAACAAGAAAATTTGAATCAGACCATTTGTTAACCATAATGAATTAACAGGCGCTTTATTTTTATTTTCCTTCGCAAACCATTTTGGAAATACACCGTCTTTCGCAGCCAAGTAAGGAATTTCAGATGCTAGTAACGTCCACCCTAACCAAGCACCTAATACAGAAATAATTAAACCTAAATTAATAAAGATAGCTCCCCATTTTCCGACAACGCTTTCAAATAAATATGCCATTGCTGGACTTTTTAAATTTGCAACATCAGCCTGCTTCATAATCCCTAATGATAATAGTGTCAGGAGAATGTAAATAATGAGAGTTCCTATTAATCCAATAACAGTTGCCTTCCCAACATCACTTCGACTTTTTGCACGACTCGATAAGACTACAGCTCCTTCTACCCCAATAAATACCCAAAGTGTGACAAGCATTGTACTTTTAACTTGACTTCCTACATCCGCCCACGAAAAAGTAGCACCTTGTCCCCAAAATCCATCTAAGAAAACATCAATATGAAAAGCAAATATCCCTACAACAATAAATACAAAGACAGGTACTAACTTTGCAATTGTTGTTACTAAATTCACAAGTGCTGCTGATTGTACACCGCGTAAAATCAACATATGAACACACCACAGTAATATACTCGCTCCAATAATCGATGCTACATTTTGTCCACCTTCAAAAACTGGGAAAAAATAACCTATTGAAGCAAATAATAATGTACCGTAAGCTACATTTCCGAGCCAAGCGGATAACCAATATCCCCAGGCACTATTGAACCCCATAAAATTACCAAATCCAGCTTTTGCATAACTAAAAATTCCACCATCTAAATCGGGTCTTTTCACTGTTAAGTTTTGAAACGCCAATCCAAGTGAAACCATTCCGATACCTGTTATAATCCAACCAATAATAATTGCTCCTGCGCCTGCACCCTTTGCCATATCACTTGCTAAGTTAAATGCTCCGCCTCCGATCATAGAGCCTACAACAAGGGCGATCAAAGTAAACAGTCCTAATTTCTTTTCTTCACCCATTACACTCACCTCTCTTTTATCAGATAGGAATAAAGTGAAACTTCTATCAGTAGAGGGATAAAGAAGGAGGAATCTCCTCCTTCTTTATTCCATATTTCCTAAAGTAGCTGCCATAACCGCTTTAATTGTATGCATTCTATTTTCTGCTTGATCAAATACTTTTGAATGCTTACTGCGGAATACTTCATCGCTTACCTCCATTTCTTTTATGCCATATTTCTCATATATTTCCTCTCCGTACAATGTTTCTACATCATGAAATGCAGGTAAACAATGTAAGAAAATCATGTTTTCATTTCCAGTCTTTTCAATCATTTTCATATTTACTTGATATGGAGTAAGAAGTTCAATACGTTCAGCAAATTTATCTTCTTCACCCATAGATACCCATACATCTGTATAGATAACATCGGCACCTGCAACAGCTTCTTCCACATTGCTCGTTACCATTACCCGATCACTGTATTTCTTAGCGGTATCAATGACTTCCTGTGCTGGAAATAATGATTCTGGGGTACAAATGCGTACTTCCATTCCTACAATAGAGCCGCCAACTAACAAGCTATTCGCTACATTGTTACGTCCATCTCCAACATAGACGAGCTTAACATCCTTTAATTTTCCAATATGCTCTTTTATTGTTAACAAATCTGCAAGTGTTTGTGTTGGATGCCACATGTCTGTTAAGCCGTTCCATACTGGTACACCTGAATTATTTGCTAGAGATTCTACTGTTGCATGTGAAAATCCGCGGAATTCAATACCGTCAAACATACGTCCTAAAACTTTTGCTGTATCTTCAACAGATTCTTTCTTCCCAAGCTGAATATCATTTTTACCTAGGTATTCAGGATTTGCCCCTAAATCCGTACAAGCCACTGTAAATGCACAACGGGTACGAGTTGAAGTTTTTTCAAATAAAAGGGCAACATTTTTACCTTCTAAATAATGATGCGGGATACCGTTTTTCTTTTTCTCTTTTAGCTCTGCCGATAAATCAATAAGATATAATAATTCTTCCTCTGTAAAATCTTTTTCAGCAAGAAAACTTCTTCCTTTTAAGTTTGGTTTTGTCATCATCATCATTCGTCCCTACTTTCTCTTGTATTTAGCTTAGATATCTTTTCGAACAATTGGCATACTCATGCAACGTGGACCCCCACGACCGCGAGACAATTCCGAACTTAATACCTCCACAACCTCTATACCATACTCTCGTAATAAAGCATTGGATACATAGTTGCGATCATATGTAACAACTACTCCCGGTGCAATTGCTAATGTATTAGATCCATCGTTCCATTGTTCACGAGCAGAAGCAATCGCATCTCCTCCTCCGCAAGGAATAAGAACCAATTCGCTCAAACCTAACACTTCTTTTAAAGCCTCAGTTAAAGAAGTACGATGTGTGATTTTGAGAACTTCTTCACTCTCTCCTTTTTCCAAAATATAAATATTCATATTTCCTTTTGGATCTTGAATAGCTGGATGAATTGTAAATTTATCATAATCAACCATTGTAAATACTGTATCTAAATGCATAAATGCACGACATTTTGGAATCTCTATTGCTAGTACTTTCTTAATTTTATTTTGACGACTAAATAAATTTTTTGCTAATCGTTCAATCGCTTTAGCCGATGATCTAGCTGATACGCCAATCGCAATTGTTTCTTCATTTAAGATAAGCTCATCGCCGCCTTCAATTGGAAAATCATAGTCACGATCTAACCAAACTGGTACATTGTGACTCGCAAAGCGTGGATGATGTTTAATGATATATTCCATAAACAATGATTCACGTCTCCGTGCTGGTTCTCTCATTTTGTTAATTGTTAAACCGCCGCCTATACTAGCTGCTGGGTCACGTGTAAAATATAAATTTGGCATTGGATCTAAATAAAATGGATAATGATCTTCCATTAATTCATACAGGTGGGTTTTTTTACTAGTTTCAATTTCATTTTTACGTACGCCCCCCATAATTTTCTGAACCATTTCTTCATTTGAAAAGGAAAGTAAATATTCTTTTAAATTCTGATATGCACCATTTACGTCAGCCTGTCCTTCTTTTAAAATACGATCAACAAATTCTTCACGAAGTTTTTTATCAACTAACGCCTCAGCTGCTAGTGTTTCTAAATAAAGAACTTCAACACCCCGATTGCGTAATGTTTGCGCAAAATAATCATGTTCTTTTTGAATAATTGGTAAATATGGGATATCGTCAAATAATAATTGTTGCAAATAATCTGGCGTTAAGTTTTCCACCTCTTTACCAGGACGTTTTAGTAGAACCGTTTCTAATTCTCCAATTTCTGAAGTAACATGTATCGGATGTTTCATTTGTTGTACCCCCTTTTAAATTCATTTGATGTCTACAAGTACATAATAAACAGAATGCACATACCAATTTGTGAAAACGCTAACAATACTAAGTTAAATATTTCACAAATTATTTTTTAAAAATCATATGTAATTGTATTTTTATAAGATATTTCATCTCATAATTAACTAACTAGGTAAAATATCACGCATATTAGCTGTATAATTGCCTCCTATTTAAGGTTAAAATTTTTTATATCGTATTAGCATAAAGTTTAGTAAAAACAAAGACGTTTTATCAGATCCATTCCGATTAATGAAGATAAAGACACTCCTTCTGATGATTGATTAAGCCTTATGTATAAATCCATTTTAATTTTTCGACATATAAGTTGCTTCTATGCGCAGCCAGATGCTCTCGTCCCGCCTAAAAAGAAAGGGAGGTTTTATGTCATTTTTTTAACTTGTATATATAAATTAAAAAAGACTGTTCTAATTTTCATTAGAAACAGCCTTCTCATTTATATGTATAAATATATTTTGATGTTTTAACATACAAGTCGCTTCTATACAAAGCTATATGAATCCATTTTGATTTTTCGACATATAGATTGCTGCTATGTAGAAAAAAAGGAGCCTGCTACTTTCTTTCTCCCTTTGTTTTTACTTCGCGTGTGGCAGAAAAAGGCCCTGACCGCTTCTATGCATGGCCAGATACTCTCACCCACCTAAAAAGAATGAGTTTTTGTCATTTTTTCAATTTGGATTTACATAATCAACCCCAATCTATCTTTTATAATCTCCCTATCTACTTTTGACCCCGCAATTACAAGACATGTATCATTCCCACATATACATCCTATTTTTTCTTTCCAGTCTAAAGAATCTAATAAAGCACCGATAACATGGGCATTCCCAGGCAAAGTTTTAATAATAATCAGTTGTTCTACATAATCGATTTTTTCAACTACTTCTCTTATTTTTTTCTTTAGCTGTATATCTGCTCGCTGGTTCTCTTCTGTAAAAACCTTATATATTGCTACTCCTTTTGAAGAAGCTCCCTTTACTAAATTTAATTCATGAATATCTCGAGAAACCGTTGCTTGTGTGACCAATACATCACGTTCCTCTAACAACTCTACCAATTTTTCTTGTGTATCTATTTCATTCTCTCTCACCAATTGTTTAATTAGTTGTTGTCTTTTCTCTTTTTTCATGAAAGACACTCCCTCTAATATTATAGCTTTATTATATCTTGCTATAATTTTCTTCTGAAAGAGACAACGACAAATGTTGCGGAAACGTTCATATCTCTACTTTTTATAACAATTTTTCCTGTTTTCTATTTATATACAACAATCTATATTCCCTTAAAATTTTTAACAAAAATAAAGGAATTTGACGATTTATGACTAATTAACAAAAATAAGTTATTTTTATACATCTACATTTCTTTGGAGGGGGATGCATGATACAAGTTCAAAACCTTACAAAATCCTTTGGGTCTTTAAACGTGTTAAAAAACGTCAATTTACACGTACAAGAAAAAGAAGTTGTTGTCTTAATCGGTGCAAGCGGTTCAGGGAAAAGTACATTACTGCGTTGTTTAAACTTCCTAGAAGTGTATGATAATGGAGAAATTTCGATACAGGGAGAACAAATTCATCCGAAACATACAAATTTAAACAACGTCCGCGAAAATGTCGGTATGGTTTTTCAACATTTCAATTTATTTCCTCATATGACCTCACTAGAAAACATCATAGAAGCTCCTATTCACGTCAAAAAGTTAGATAAAACAAAGGCAACAAGCATTGCCTACGAATTACTAGAAAAAGTCGGATTACAAGATAAAGCGAACGTAACACCCGATCTTTTATCAGGTGGTCAAAAACAGAGAATTGCTATTGCAAGAGCACTCGCAATGAACCCAACAATTATGTTATTTGACGAACCTACCTCAGCTCTCGATCCTGAGCTCGTCGGAGAAGTGCTACAAGTTATGAAAGATCTCGCAAAAGAAGGTATGACAATGATTATCGTCACACATGAAATGGGATTTGCCCGTGAGGTAGCTGACCGCATTATTTTTATGGATGACGGACAAATCGTAGAGGATGCACCCCCAGAACAATTTTTCACGGCTCCATCAAATCAGCGCGCAAAGCAATTTTTACGAAATATTTTATAAAAATTGGAGGTGCTTTTATGAAACGAAATATGTTTAAAGCGATAGCAGCGATTACATTATGTGCTTCTTTATTATTAGGTGCTTGCAGTAAAGAAAGTAGTACTTCATCAACCGAAGGAAAGAAAGAATTTCGCTATGCAATGAGCGGTGTGTATAAACCGTTTAGCTATAAAGAAAATAATAAACTTGCCGGCTTTGACGTCGAAATTGGTGAAGCTCTTGCTAAGAAAATGAATATGAAAGCTGTCCCTGTGACAAATCCTTGGGAAACATTAATCCAAGGATTGCAAGCTAAAAAATATGATGTGATTTTAGGAAGTATGGCCATCACAGAAGACCGTCTAAAAGCAGTTAACTTTACGAACCCATATTATCGTTCCGGGGCACAAATTTTCGTTACAAAAACGAACACCTCCATATCCTCCGCTGAAGATCTAAAAGGAAAAAAAGTAGGTGTTGTGAAAGCAAGTACATTCAAAACACTTATTGCTAAACAAACAGACCAAATTACCGAATACGATAGTGATATTACCGCCCTTATGGACTTAGAACCAGGACGAATTGATGCTGTTGTAACAGATCAAATGGTAGGTCTTCGCATAATGAAAGAAGGAAAAGCAAATATAAAAGACGCCGGAAAGCTATTATCTCTTGATGAAATGGCCATTGCTGTTCGTAAAGACGACAAAGAACTACTACAGAAATTAAATAAAGCTCTAGATGAAATCATTCAAGATGGCACATATGAAAAAATCAGTAAAAAGTGGTTCGGTCGTAACATTCTAGGTGAAAAAGGAAAATAGATTTTTTACACATAGATCATGCCCCGCACCTTTTGACGGGGCATCGGAATCACACGAAAATAAACTGAGATATAGAGGTGATAACCGTGATTGATATTTTCATATCTACATATCCAACGTTCCTAAAAGCAATTGTCATTACATTACAATTAACAATAACATCCCTATTACTTGGGTCCATAATTGGATTGTTGTTTGCTTTTTTTCGTATTTCAAATAGTAAACTCTTAAATGGAATTGCACATGTATACATTGCCATTATTCGTGGGATACCATTAGTTGTACAAATTATGATCCTCTATTTTGGAATTACATCTATTATTGTATTATCCCCATTCTGGGCGGGGGCAATTGCTCTCGCTATTCATAACGGTGCTTATATTACAGAAATTTTTAGAGGGTCTATTCAGTCTGTAGACCGCGGTCAACTTGAAGCAGCTCGCTCCTTAGGAATGTCATATCCATTAGCAATGCGGCGTATTATTTTACCTCAAGCGTTTCGTTTATCTATTCCGCCGCTTGGTAATCAGTTCATTATCGGCTTAAAAGACTCTTCGCTCGTTGCTTATGTAGGAATGTCAGAGCTGTGGGGCACTGGGCTTTCTGAAGCTGCCGCAAATTTTCAGCAACTCGAAACATATATGATCGTCAGCGTCTATTACCTTGCGCTTGTACTTTTATTCACGTACTTTGTCCATCTTCTTGAAAAAAGATTGGCACGAAAAAATACGAATTATACACAAGCTGTGAAACAGGAAGAAATCCCCATGTAAAAAGCACGAACTCTCCACGAGTTCGTGCTTTCACTTTGTTGAAATATCATTCTATAAAAAATATGAAGGTTCTATATTATGTATCGTTACTATGCAAAATAAAACATGATCGCTACTTGCTTTCTTTGTTTTAAACATCGCACGTGGCAGAAAAAAGCCCTGACCGCTTCTATACACGGCCAGGTGCTCTCGTCCTCCCCTAAAAACAAAAGGGTTTTTATATCATTTTTTCAACTTATGTTTTAGCCGTTTTTCACAACTTTTGATTCTTTTATATTTTCCTGGCGATATTCAATATTCGCAGGATCTAGTCCATTTCCTAAAGAGCCGTATAAATGCGCTTTATGCGGATCAATTAACTCGCTACCTTGATAATATACACGCGGTGTATTCCAAAGGGCAGCTAACGCTTTCCCCATTGGCATTTCATGATAGCGCTCTGGCCACATTTCTTTAATTTTCTCTTTTACTAACGGATAGTATTTCGAACTCATACCTGGGAACAAGTGATGTTCTGTATGATATGAGAAGTTAAAATGTAATACATCTACCCAGCGCGGCACTGTTACCGATAAACAGTTTGCAAGTGGATCGTTTACAGGAACAATCGGGTTCAAACGATGATTTGTTGCAATATATGCCATTACAATGAAGTTTGCAATTAATAATGGAATAACATAAGCAAAAAACCATTTTGCAGGACCCATAATAAACAATAAACTAATCCATACTGTCCATGGCAAAAGAAGCTGGAACCACACAGATTTTTGATTCTGCGGTTTAAATTCCTTGATAAAAAGGAAAAACATACGAGACGAATGCATTGTAAATTGAATTGTTAACGACAAAAAGCTGAAGAAAGAACGAACATGTAATGGTAGGCGATATACCCAACGTAAAAATTTGCTTTTCTTAAACTTATCCATCGTTGGCCACGCATCTGGATCATGCTCCTCATGTTGTGTGTGCACATGGTGAGTTAAATTATGCCACTTTCTCCACAATTTCGGTCCAGTTGATAATGGCATGAACGCAATTGCTCCAAGAAAATCTCTTAGCCAAGCTTTTCTTACTACTGTGCCATGTAAAATTTCATGGCCAAGAAATCCCATAGATGCAAAACACAATCCTAAAACGATTGCAATTCCAAGATTAGCCCACACATTCAAATTGAATAAGCCAATTGCCAAAAACCCCGCTACTGTAACGAGTAAATAGGCTAGTCCTCCAAACAAACGAGCCGGGACTGGTTTAAATGCCTTTTTTGGCAAATGTGGTGATACGCGTGCTGCATACCATCCAAACGTATGAAGATCCTTCATTCTTTTGCCCCTTTCTCTTGCCGCGCTTACGCACTTTGCACATATTGATTTTCGTTTCCAGATTGATAATACTATTATTATAAATTTTCTTTCTCACAGAAAATTATGTTCACTCACTCTTACAATTATTATTCATTGAAAAACATTTCTCTTTTTACCCTTTATCAACCTTTCCACAAGATGAATCATATCAGTACGTTTTCTATATTGTCAATAGATTTTATGACCTAGTAATAAAAGTTGGTTATATTTTTATAATTACTTTCTATGTTACTAAAGGAAAAACGTTTATTTACCAACATTTCAACTTCCTATTATCCTTTCATCTGTCCTTCACTAATTACTACGTTTCATGGTCAATACTATACTTAACCTTATTTATTCCGCGTTCTGCTAATGAAATGAACAGCCAAAACCATATATGGAAAGTTGACTAATAAATTATTTTAAAATAATTTATTAGCAATTCTATTCAAATACATAAAATCCCTAACAATTGGAAAAAATAGTTAGCAAGAACTTATTAAAATAAGAGGTGTATTCACTTGGAACATAATCAGCTCCCAAAATTTCCAGAACCATATTGGCGTGATTCTATTCATTTGCCTACCTTCCCAAAGCTAACAGAGAACATTAGAACTGAAGTTGCCATTGTTGGAGCAGGTATCACTGGTATCACAACAGCTTATTTACTCGCTAAAGAAGGCGTCAAAGTTGCTTTAATCGATGCAGGAAATATTTTAAACGGAACAACTGGACATACAACGGCAAAGATTACAACGCAGCACGATCTTATTTACAATGAACTCATTAATCACTTTGGAGAAGAAAAAGCAAAATTATATTACGAGGCAAACAATGAAGCACTGCAATTTATAAAAGAGACCGTACAAGAGCACAATATTCAATGTGATTTCACAGAAGAAGATGCTTATCTATATACAAACGAGACCGATAATCTACACAAGTTAACAACAGAATTAGAGGCATACAAAAAGCTTGATATTCCTGGAGAATACGTACAAAGTATCCCTCTTCCCATTCCCATAAAAGCGGCACTTGTTATTAAGAATCAAGCGCAATTCCACCCGCTTCGCTACCTCGCAGCACTTGTCGAAGAATTTATTAAAGCTGGCGGCGTTCTATATGAAAATACAACTGCAATTGATGTAGAAAAAGGATTTTATCAACAAGTGATTACAAAGGACGGACATCGAATCACTTGTGGTTACATTATTTCTTGTTCACACTTCCCCTTTTATGATGCGACCAGCTTCTTCTTCGCAAGGATGTACGCCGAACGCTCTTATGTCCTTGGCGTGAAAACAAAGCAAGAGTATCCAGGAGGAATGTATATAAACGTCGATAACCCAAAACGATCCCTCCGCTACACCACAATGGATGGTGAAAAGCTCGTGTTAATTGGTGGTGAAAGTCATAAAACGGGACAAGGCATTAACATGATGAACCATTACGAAGCGCTGCAAACATTTGGCGAAGAAACCTTTGGCATAGAGGAAATTCCATACAGATGGGCAACACAAGATTTAATTACACTCGATAAAGTTCCTTATGTCGGACATATCAATGAAAATAATCCTAACATTTTTGTAGCAACGGGCTACCGCAAATGGGGTATGACAAATGGAACCGCAGCAGCTCTATTGCTAAAAGCATCCGTTATGAAAATCGATAGCCCATATAAAGAACTCTACGCACCATCACGATTCCATACGAATCCAGATATAAAAACGTTTGTTACGCAAAACCTTGACGTAGCAAAACATTTAATTGAAGGAAAATTGGAATTTGCTCTTCGTAAACCCGAAGATCTCGAAAACGGAGAAGGTGCTGTTGTAAGTGTAAACGGAAAACGTGCCGGTGCATATAAAGACGATGACGGTAAACTTCACATTGTCGATACAACTTGTACACATTTAGGTTGCGAAGTAGAATGGAATAGCGGTGAATGCACATGGGATTGTCCTTGTCACGGTTCACGTTTTTCAATTGAAGGAGAGGTAATTGAAGGGCCGGCTGATGAAGCGTTAAAAAGAATTGAAGATATGTGATGCTGTAAGCTTACAACTATTCTCTTATATAAAAGTAAAAAAACATAAAAACCTCTTTTTTTTAGAGGAGGACGAGAGCACCTGGCCGTGTATTGCAGCGGTCAGGGCCTTTTTCTGCCTCATGCGAGGTTTCAAACAAAGGGAGCATGCAAGTAGCGACCATGATGTATTCTGCATAGCAACGACTTTTATGTCTGAAAAATGAAAATGGATTTATATAGTTAAATATAAAATTTCACCTCTAATATAAGGAAGAGCACCAATATTTTATCAGTGCTCTTTCCAACTTTGATGTAACATATCTCGAAATAATACATTTAACTGCTCAATATCTATAACCGATTTCTTTTCTAAACTCTTCACGTACTCTTCATAATATGTAATCTGCTCTTCTAAAAATTTATTCAATAACGTAATTCTTGGTCCTACGTCCAGCTCGATACCCGCTTTTTTCTTCTCAAGCAGTTTCTCAATTTCTTCTAAAAGTGCTGAATCCAACGCTAATCCATTCATTAATCTTTCAAACTCAACAGGTGGCAATATTTTTTTCTCTTCTAACCATTTGCACGCCAGTATCGGACGTAATACATAAAAATATTTCTTTATCTTTACTTCTTCACTTTGCAAAAATGTGCGATAGTTTTTAGATGCCATATGTAAATAATGATATATCGTTGCTTTTGGATCAAAATGACTACTCATTTCCTGCAAGCGTTCAGGAAGATTTGATGCCTTATTGTATACAATGGGGGAACTTATCCACTCTAACAAAGCTGGATTCGATTTAGAAAATAGCTGCAGTGCTTTGCGGAGTTCCCAGCCACTTATATCAAGATCATCGTTAATTGGATACTCAATAACATCTCGCTTCGGCTCAATTGATAAATACCATTCCAATCGGTGTACGTATACAAAACGCACATCATAATCACTATCTTTTGATGGAAATCCCCATGCCCGGCTCCCTGATTCAACTGCAAACAAGACTTTCACATCATTCTCTTTCTCAATTCTTTCTAATTCTAATTGGATTTTTTCTCTCATACTATATCACTCTCATTTTCTGATCATTTCCTCGGAAATTCGACAAATATAATAACATTCCTTCTTTTTATTCGAAAACGTATACAACTCCATTAAATCGGTAACTTTAGAAATATGATTTTCATTTAGGCAGGTGCATAGAAATGGATTTACACACAGGTAAAATGTTTTGGACGACAACTCTCCCAAGTCCACCCACGTATTCATCTTTGCAAGAAGATATAACATGTGATGTGTTAATTATAGGTGCAGGAAGTTCTGGGGCACAATTTTCACATTTCTTAAGTGAAACAGACTTACGTGTCGTTGTTGTTGATAAAAGAAAAGTTGGACATGGAAGCAATTTACCAAACACGGGACTTATTCAATATTTAGGTGATAAAATGTTTTTTGAACTTGTGAATACGTTTGGCGAAGAACATGCCGTTCGTCATTTTAAATTATGCGAACAAGCTATTTGTGACATTGAAGCTGCTTCTCAAAATTTACCCATTTCATCTGATTTTATTCGCCGTGATAGCTTGTACTATGCCAGCTGTGAAAATGATATTGAGAAACTAGAAAAAGAACTTTATTACTTACAAAAGCATGGATTCAAAGCAGTTTGGCTAACAGAAAAACAAATTGGTCAAAAGTATCCCTTTCAAAAACGCACCGCTCTTTATACATACAACGACGGTGAAATTAACCCATATAAATTTACACACGGCCTATTAAAGCAAGCCTCAAATAAAGGAGTAAAAATATATGAAGATACCGAAATAACAGGGCAGAAATTAGAAAAAGAGAAAGCTACTTTTTTTACAAAAAATGGTCATTCTATCACTGCCAAAAAAGTGATAATTGCTGCTGGCTATGAAGGATTAAAGTTCAAAAAAGACAAAAATGCAACACTTAGCAGTTCTTATGCCATTGTCACAACCCCTGTATCTGATTTTTCTTCCTGGTACAAACGGACACTTATTTGGGAAACTGCTCGCCCATATATTTATATAAGAACTACCGCTGACAACCGGGTTATTATCGGCGGGCTTGATGAAGATACGGATATCGCAGAAGAACGAGATGCGAAACTAATCCATAAACGGGATAAACTATTAAAAGAATTTCAAAAGTTGTTTCCCAATATCGATGTGAAACCTGAATTTTATTTCGGTGCCCTTTATGGCGGCACGCATGATGGACTACCGATGATTGGTATATATGAAGAAATGCCTAACTGCTATTTTATCTATCCTTATGGTGATAATGGCTTAGTATACAGCATGGTGTTCTCTAGAATTATTCGTGATGTTATTATAAATGGATCAAGTCCAAATCTTGATTTATACAGACAAACACGTCCGATTTGAAAGAGGAGCTGACTCAAAAGAGATGCAGATGTCTTTTGAATCAACCTCTTCTTATATATCGACCATTTTTTGCAATATATCAGCGATTTTTTCGATATATCGGCGATTCGACACAAAGTAAAGTGAAACTTCCATCAGTGACGCTTTTCTCACTGATGGAAAGCCCGCCCAATCGGGCTTTTACGGGCAGTTGTCTTCCCCGTGATTCCCCAACCTGTACTGCCCGTTAATGCGGGATAAAGACACTTCGACAATGTTCAACATTCTAAATGCACGAAAAGGAGCTGACATTAATCCTTTTTCGAGTCAGCTCCTTTTCTTCACTGTTGCTGCTGGGCAACAAATTCTGCAATCCGCTCAAACTCAGCTTGAATCTCATCTTTGTACGCATCCACTTTTTCAAAATCCATCGCCGCAATATAAATTTTCTCTAGTTTATCACGCACAGATTTTGCCTTTGCTAAATAGGACATCGCTTCATTCATTTTCTCTCTATAGCGTCTTGATACATCTTGAATTTCTACTGCATATTTTTCATCTGTTCCCGGTTCAATAATAAGTTCATACATATCAATGATTTCATCACTCTCACGAGTTGGAAAATATTCATGCGGTGCTGTACTATCAAAAATGGCAAAGCCAAGTTCTCTTACAATGACCATATCAAGACTATTTGGATCAAATCCGCAATGATAGATCTCAACATCGAATCCTTTCTCTTCAGCTGCCGCTGCTAATTTCTTTAACATCGTCGATTTTCCAGAACCAGGTCGCCCTTTTATAAAATAACGCTTCGGTACATCTTCCGTTAAATTAGGAACAAAATCAACTGCTCCTTTTGGCGTTGCCGCTCCTAAAAAACGATGCTTCACATTCGCTTTTTTCATACACGTTTTATCAGTGAAAAACTGCTGTATAAGCTGCTTTGTTAATTCATTTGCTTTTTCAAAATCAATGTGGTCAATATAAAACTTCTCCCATTCATCATGAATCTCTAGCGCCGTCTTAAAACACGCATAAGCTGACTGAAACGAATTAGCCGCTTCTGATGTATAATGTACAATCTCACTTTTATGTGTCCTAAGCTCAGCAGAATCCCAAGCTATACCTAAGTTTACATACTCTTCTACAACACCTGGTACTTTCGGTTCAATCACATGCGGTGCCGTTCCATCAACAATCCCTACTTTTAACGCCGGAATAATCACACCATCAATTGAATGATTGTCAGATGAACAATGTAAAAACTCAATATCGTACCCTTTCTTTACCCAATCACGACCAATCGCCTTCATAAGTGAAGATTTTCCTGTTCCAGGACCACCTTTTAGAATAAATAATCGGTCTAACCCCGTTACGTTCTCTTCATATAAACTGTAAAATCCCCTTGCTGTATTACCGCCAGCATAATAATTTTTTATGTTTCCTTCCACTGCCTTTCACTCCCTTGTAAGCAGTTTCACTACATAAGCTACAATATGCAAGTAGGAAAAAATAGGTGAATACCTACAAAGTATATAAATACAAATTAAAAAAACGACATAACCCCCTTTTCCTGCCACGTGCAAGGGTTAAACGTAGAGAACGAGTGCGGGGCATGTTGTATTCTGCAAAGCAGCGAATGTTGAAAATTTAAAATGGCTTTGTATAATGTGAAACTTCCACCAGTAAGTTTTCCCTCCACCTCTCTCCCAATCTTGAGGTAGTGGTCTTATTGCACAAAAATAGCGGGATAAAATAAACAGCTTTGTGTTTCAAATATTTTCATTCAGAATTACGAAAAAACTCTTCTTTCTAGAATATGAAAGAAGAGTTTTTTCACGTATATTTAATTCACTTCTCCTACCGGCAACTTAATATTTACCTTTGTCCCGATACCAAGTCTGCTTTCAAATTCCATTTCACCTTGATGTTCTTCAAGAATTTTATATGTAACCATTAAACCTAAACCTGTTCCATTTTCCTTTGTCGTATAAAAAGCTTCACCTATTTTATCTATTTTCTCTTGCTCCATCCCGCACCCTTCATCAATCACACTCACTACAACCTGATCACCATGAACTCTATTCGCTTCCACAATAATATTACCGCCGCCAGGCATAGATTCTATCGCATTTTTAATAATATTAAGAAATACTTGTTTCATCTGTTTTTCATCACATTTTATAGAAGGTAATTCTTTAACAAACATTGTTGAAATTGTAATACCATATTGAGCAGCTGTCTGTTCTACAATCGAAATCACATAATATAAAATATCTTTTATATTATGTAATGTATAGTGTCTCTTTTTCGGTTTTCCAAGAACCATTAATTCACTAACAATCGCATTCATACGTTCAATTTCCTGCACCATGATGTTATAGTATTCTACATCTTCAGGGTGCTTTTCTCTCTGCATCTGCGTAAAGCCTTTTAATGATGTTAATGGATTGCGTATTTCATGTGCAATCGTAGTCGCCATTTTTCCGATGACTGCTAATTTTTCAGCTTGTTGTGCTTCTTCAAACATGTTTTCAATTGTGCATATGTACGATTGAAAACGTGTTAACAGAATAAACGCGATAGTTGCAAAACTTACACATAGCACAATAGGTACAATTACAATTGGTGCATGTAACATGATTCCTAAAATGGCATACTTTCCAACAATCCCAAGTGACACGATCCGAAAATAGCGTTTATTTACAAAAATAGGAGAAAATAAAAATAAAAACGGTTCTACTGCATTACCACTGTCAAATGGTTTTGTAGTGCCATAATAAATCATTATATTATCAATAAACTCAATAAAAATATATCCTATAAAAATAATATATTTTACAATATATATATTTTTCTTTTTTATAAAATAGATAGCAATTAACAACAATAAAAACATAAAAGGATACATCCAGAATCCTAAACCACCTTCTGGAAAACCTATATCGCTATCTCCCATTTGCACTTTTGGATAAAAATAATAATACAGGATATCACTCAAGAAGAAGATTACATAAAATAAACTTAAAAAAAGCTTTAACGCTTTAACTTCCTCTTGTATAAGTATATGAGCTTTGTCCATGTTAAAACTCCTTTATCGACAACAACAATTTTATAAACAGCCATTAAGCCTAAACTAAAATCACTTACTTTTCCCCCTCTTCTTGAAACTCCATCGTACTTGGATTCACATTAAATTCCTTTATAGGTTGAAATGTTTTCAAATAAAAACTTCCCACTATTTTATTATAACGATATATACATAACCTACAATCCTCTATTTAAAAATAACAAATTATATATTGCGTAACAAATTGTTTACTCAAACAATCACTATGCTTGTCAACAATTTTTCTATTCTTGAATTCAAGATACAAACGCCACAATAGAGTAAACCTTATAAACTGGAGTTACTCTGAATCTTTTGTTAAAGTTGAATCACCAAAATTTCCTAGGGGGGATTTGTAATTTTTAAATATCTCATACGCCCTTCACTCCCCTTATCTATTTTCTTATTAAGTAGTATACATAATAGTACAAAAGCTTAGGTACAAGAGGATGAAAAAATTAGTCATTTATATATAGAACGGCTTTGTATACGTATCAAGATTTCCCTATATCACTTAATCTATGAACACATAGAAAAGGAAGAGAATTTGAAACACATTTTAATATGTAATATTGCATATTAAAATGTGTTGATAAAAATGTAAGCGCTTACTATAATAAGAGTATAAAGATGAAACACATCGTAATACCACAAAAGAGGAGGAAATCATATGGCAATCGCAATGGCTGTTTTAAAATTTGTAGGTGGATTACTTCCATTCGTACAAGAGCTTTTAAAAGCATTTATGTAAGTTCATATTCAGCAATCATTTATAAAAATGATCTGTATAGCAAAGATGAATTGATGTACAGACCAGAGGAGGAAACATTATGGCAATCGCAATGGCTGTTTTAAAATTTGTAGGTGGACTACTTCCATTCGTACA
>NZ_FPAF01000020.1 GCF_900116295.1 Bacillus sp. 103mf | reverse complement strand
GCAAGTGCTCTTAATGTTAACGCTAAATATCTTGACAATTCACTGAACATTGATTTTAATGCAATTGCAAATGGAGAGAAAAAAGTGATGGTTGCGGCATATAAGCAAATCTTTTATACCGTAAGTGCAGAACTACCTAACAATCCATCAGATCTTTTTGATAATAGTGTTACGTTTGATGAGTTAACTCGTAAAGGGGTAAGTAATACGGCTCCGCCTGTTATGGTGTCAAATGTAGCTTATGGTAGAACAGTTTATGTAAAATTAGAAACATCATCTAAGAGCAAAGATGTACAAACTGCTTTTAAAGCTTTAATTAAGGGTCAAGGCGTTGAAGCGAGTGGACAGTACAAAGATATTTTTGAAGACAGTACCTTTACTGCTGTAGTATTAGGCGGAGATGCAAAAGAGCATAACAAGGTTGTTACAAAGGATTTTGATGAAATCCGCAATATCATTAAAGATAATGCAGAATTAAGTTCTAAAAACCCAGCATATCCAATTTCATATACTAGCTCTTTCTTAAAAGATAATTCAACTGCTGCAGTTCATAACAATACAGATT
Source organism: Bacillus sp. 103mf (assembly GCF_900116295.1). Classification (GTDB taxonomy): domain Bacteria; phylum Bacillota; class Bacilli; order Bacillales; family Bacillaceae_G; genus Bacillus_A; species Bacillus_A bruguierae. The sequence goes on along the minus strand of NZ_FPAF01000020.1, from coordinate 53,133 downwards.
ATATCGAGACTACAACTACAGAATATTCTAGTGCTAAAATGACGCTTGATCATACTGGTGCATATGTTGCTCAATTTGATGTATCTTGGGATGAATTCACATATGATCAAAATGGAAAAGAAGTACTAACTCATAAAACTTGGGAAGGAAATGGCAGAGACAGAACTGCTCATTTCAATACAGTAATCCCACTTCCAGCGAATTCAAAAAATGTAAAAGTCGTAGCAAGAGAATGTACAGGTCTTGCATGGGAATGGTGGAGAACAATTATTAATGAACAAAATGTTCCATTAACAAATGAAATGAAAGTTTCAATTGGAGGAACAACATTATACCCAAGTGCTAATATTAGTCATTAATTAAAAGTGGAAGCGCCCTGTTTATAGGGCGCTTTTTTACTTGGTCGCTGTAATGATAAGGTTTTGTAGTCCTTAGCGTACAATTTTCCCAGAATGATATGAGTGTATTGTATTCTTCTTCTTCAACTATCGAGCTAGATTCTTGAACAATACCATATAAAAAATAAGATTTCTATGTAATAGCTTAGAAGAGATTGTGAAGGTTTTTCCTAAATTAATGTGTAGTTTAGTTTAAGAAGGAGTGATTCATTTCTATAACGAATTAGAGATAAAAAATCAAGAAAATGTCGATGTAATCAATGGAGGACTATATATTAATAGAAAGGAAATTAGGAGATGGAAAAATCAATACAAAGTGAATTGATTGGAGTGTTTACCTTTAATGAGGCTTGTAAAGTATATGAGCAAAATAAGGGGAAAATACATTGGCAATTGGATATGAGAAATGAATATGTAGATGTTAATGAAATGATTAAAAGAGCAGAGAAGCTTTTTTTATGCAGAGAAGAATTTGATAAAAAGGCTAAAGTAGCCATAGCAGAGAAATTGATTGATTACAAAAATGATTTTTGGCCTGAGTATGATGAGAATGATGAACATTTAAATTGGGATGCTGTAGATGCAGGAGAATATGATGTAACGAAAGAAGAATTTGAAAAAGCAATTACTCTCTATGACATTGAAATTAGAGCAAATGATATATACTGTGAATATCATGATGGAGATTTATTTGGAGGACACAGGATACATGCTTGTTTTGATAATGATTACAAGTTATTAAGTGCAGAGGTTTAGTTTTAATTAGATAAAAGTTGCAAGAATAATGCGAGGTCGCGTTAATTCGCAACTTTTAAATTAGATGACTGGGAACATGAGCTAGTACTAGAAAAAGTACTGCCAATTGATGAGAAAATGGTTATTCCTACATGTACAAAAGGAAAGCGTGCATGTCCGCCTGAAGATTGCGGCGGTGTTTACATGTATAACGAAATTCAAACAGCCCTAAAAGGTGAAGGAGAGCTGGATGAAGGGATAAGAGAATGGCTTGGGGAATTTGATCCAGAGGAATTTGACTTGGAGTTGATTAATAGCATTTTGGAGAAATTTGTTGTAAGGCGATAATATGTAGTGAAAACGTTAGGGGTGGAGTGAGCATATGGCACAAGAAGTATCATTACAAGATTTGTGTAAGGAATTAGAGAAAGAAGAATTGATTGAATTAGTAAAGCACTTGGCAGATCAGTATATGGATATAGATATGGCTGTAATGGAATGGTATGTACTGCAGAAGGGAACCGAAAAGCAAAATCCTCTATCAGACAAGCTACTTTGGGAATATTGGGAAAGGGCCGAAGAGATTATTAGTAATTTCAACGATTATGGTGGTGGACCTGAAGACCTTGAATATGAGGCTTATGAATATTTGGAGAAAATAACAAGCTTATTGCCTCAATATTCCATCCCTACTGAAGAGAAAAGAATACTAATCAATAGATTATTTATGCAATATGCCATTGGAAACTCTGGGTTTGATGATGTACTAATGGATACAATTTATGAATTATGTGAATCGGATTCGGACTGGAAACATGTGATTACGTTACTTCAAAAGGAACCTGATGATTGGAATCAAACACTTATCATGCGCATTTATAAAGATCAATTACAAGACGGGGAAGCGTATTTGCAATTGCGGTTACAATCTTTAAAATATGGGATGGATTATTGGGATTTAGCAGCATATTACATCTCACAGGAACAGATAGAGAAAGCAATCGAAGTTGCTGAAGCAGGAGTGGAGAACGGACAAGGCAGAAAAACAGAATTATTCGCATTTCTATTTGATTACTATGCGGATCAAAATGAAATGAATCAAATACAAGTTGTAGTAGACGCGGCCTTCCATAAACAATCAGACATTGGCCTAATACGTGAGCGTGCCTTCGTATACTTTAAACGGAAGAATGAGTATGAAAAGTTAAAGAATATGTTAGTAAGGGCATTTCGAACGGATTATCGCGATAAAAAGCATTATGATGATTTCAATTCAATGAAAGAGCATCTCTCAGCTGAAGATTGGGCAGAGGTGCAAGAAGAGATGATAGGAATTGTTCAAAAAGAAAGTATGATAGATTACTTGGAAATTTGCTATGACATGGAAATGTATGATGAAATATTAAAAATCATCCTTGAACCGAGTGAATATATATACATAGATTGGGACAGCTTTGCGGACAAACTTGTGGATCAATATCCGAGAGAAATCATTGAATATTATTGGAACAAAGGCTGTCTTCTTATACCGAGCGGCAATCGCAAACGTTATAAAGAAGCTGTAAAACACTTTGAAAAAGCAAGAGATATTTACGAAAAGAAATTAAATGAATATGATGTGTGGCAAACTCGCTTAGAAGCACTGGAAATACAGTATAGAAATAGGCGAGCGTTTTTAGATGAGATGCGTGTATTTGGATAAGTTGAGGGCTATTTCGGTTTGAAATAGCCTATTTCTTATGACTAAATTTGTCAAAAGGTCTTTGTTCTATGTCGAATCGCCGATATATTGGTAAGAATGGTCGATATTGTTTTATTGATTGATAAGGGGAATTGGATTTTTCGGAATATATCTGGTTGACTTTGCCCTTAGGGTAAAGTGTATAAAAGAATAGAACAAAGCATTCCATCCGTATAAAAATATGAAGAATGGAGGTGACCTCTTGCTATCGATTGGAGAATTTTCAAAGATATGCGAAGTATCGACAAAAACACTTCGATATTATGATGAAATTGGATTAATTCACCCTGATGAGATTAACCCTGAAAATGGTTATAGGTATTATTCCATCAGGCAACTAAAAAAGATGCTCTTTATCAACCGTTTAAAATCCTATCATTTTTCTCTGGAAGAAATTAAGGTCATTTTGGAATTGGAAGAGGATCAGTCAGAAGAGAAACTGTTTTCTGCTCTTAATCGCAAAAGAAAAGAAATACAGGAAAAGCTAAATGCTTTTGCATATACCTTAAATCAAATGAGTAATGACATTCTCAATTTAGAGAACGGCATACCAATTATGTCATACCTTGACAATATAGAAGTACAACTTGTTGGAACAAAGCCAATGAATATCCTTTCTATGCGTCAGATGATGAGTAGCGATGACTATGCTGCAGGATATGGAAGATATTTTAACAGGCTATATGAAAAGATTGCTAGAGAAAAGCTGACTTTGCTTGGTATGCCAATGACTATTTATCACAGTCCTGAATACAATCCTGCCGGCAATGATACGGAGTTTGCCATCCCTATAGAAGAGATTGTAAAAGGAACGAGAGATTTGCCAGGAGGCCTTTGTGCAAAGTCTGTTTTAAAGGGATCCTATCCAGAATTGACATCAGTATATGCTAACTTGATGAAATGGGTTGAAAAGGAAGGATATGAATTAATACACCCGCCATATGAAGTATACGTAACCGACCCCAATCAAGCCGCCGTTCCAGAAGATATTGTGACAGAAGTGTATTTTCCAGTAAAGAAAAAATAGCAGCGTTCGCTAAATAAAATAGGAGGTATCTATCATGAAAAGAAATGACTGGCTATCTGCAGACCCGGCAACTTTGAAAATGGACCCTGAAAAACTTTCAGAGATTGAACCTATGATAAAATCCGATCACAGCAATATAAACGGCATTGTTGTTGTGAGAAATGGATCTATTGCATATGAAAGATATTATAATAGTTACGGCCCGGATGATACGCACCATGTGGCGTCTGTAACGAAAAGTGTAATTTCTGCCCTTATTGGGATTGCCATAGATGCAGGATATATTACAAATGTAGACCAAAAGGTGTTAGATTTTTTCCCCGAATATGTTTCCAATGCTGCCCAAAAGCAGGAAATCACTATACGCCACCTTCTTACCATGACAGCACCATATCCATTTGAGGACTGGCATGAGCCATTAGACAAGTTGTGCCAACAACCAGACTGGGTAATATATACTCTCGATATGCTAGGCGAAAAAGGAAAACTTGGCAATTTTAAATATTCCACCGCAGGAGCACATCTGCTTTCAGCCATCATCACGCGTAGTACAGGAAAAAGCGCCCGTGAGTTTGCCAACGAACGCCTATTTAAACCCATCGGCATGAAAGAAATCCCAGATTATAAAATGAAATCATTTGGATTTGAAGACTTATTCGGGAAAAATGTGAAAGGGTGGGTGAAAGATCCAAACGGTAACTCCACTGGCGGATGGGGGCTTACGCTAACTCCTCGTGACATGGCACGCTTTGGTCTTCTATATTTGAACCGTGGTATTTGGGATAATAAAGAGATTATTTCTAAGACATGGATTGATGAATCAACAATGATAAACCCAAATAATTACGGTTATTTATGGTGGGTACATGAAGAGGATGGGATTTTTGCGTACTTAGCACGGGGTGATGGTGGGAATGTTATTTGTTGCGTTCCAGAAAAAGACCTTGTTGTGGCAATTGCATCAGAATTTATTGTGAATCCTCGTGATAGATGGGAATTGATTAAGAAATGTGTTATTCCAGCTGTGGTAGATTAAACTTATTAGTCTAGTAAAGATGAGTGGAGAAATTTTCTTTATAAAAATAGCCATGTATGCAAGGAGCAAGGACTATATTCGCTGTTATGATCCTATTAAAAGAAAAAAGGAACAAAATATAGAAAGAAAGGCGACTTTCCGTTCAATTTTGAAAGAAAAGTCGCCTTTCTTGTTTTACATGTGTTTTATGAGATGAAAAATGGAAGTTTTTCAGTGGCCTTGATAATTCTTTTATATCTCTATTTTTAAGTGTTAACCACTAGTACACCGCAGCAAGTCAATATTACTAACAGCACGTAGAAAACGTTTGGATAAATAAGAAGAAAAAATAAAGATTCAGAATCACATTTGCTATAAGGACAATGGAAAATGAGTATAACGAAAAGGCTTAAAAGGAGCTTTTTTTAATTTGACCGATAATTTACGTATATTTTAAGTGTTATTTTGCATATCTAACTTAAAAAACCCAGCTACCTTCACATGAGAAGATGAGCTGGGTTTCTTAATTATTTACATTCAATCATTTATAGAACAGACAAGTAATATAGCGTCTGCTCATTGTTTAGCAATCGCGCCCGCGAATAGCGGGATAAACTTGCCTGAATTTGAAGTAGGAAAGTCTATAAGAAGCAAGTAAATTATTAAAGGGTTATAACCCTTTAATAAGTATTACTATTATTACCAATGGAAGAATGATAATCATAAAGGATACTATTGTTGTTAATAATGCTTTCCATGCTGAAAATTGGTGTGCTTCTCCTAAACATTTTAAGGAAATAATGATTGTCCAAATTCCAATAACGAAATCAATTATGGAAAAAATAAGGAACAAAATCGTTAAAGTTGTGCTACTATTCATTTTTGGTGCTTCACTTGTAAAGTTTTCTATCCCAAACAAGAAAAGTGAAGGCACCCAAACTAATATAAGAGAATAAACGTAAGGAATATAAGAATAGGCAGTAGCGTAACGTGTTTTTTCAAAGGTACCTTGTCCACCGAGTTTTTTTGCTACCCAATTTAATAACGCGGGTAGCAAAAAATAATAAATTAAGGCACCAACGAAGGTGCTGAATATAACTACTGAGATTAGTAGAAATGGACTACTTATTGAATCCGCTATACTTTTAGAAGCTGCTCGATCTAAAGCTTGTACGAATGTGCCTAATAAAATGAGTAAAAACACATTCTTAGGTTTGGATATAAAAATTTCTTTCATTGTATCACGTGGTTTTATCCAAATGGAGAACCAAGGATTAAGTGCACGTTTAAATTGATTTTCTGGAGTTTCCATATAAAAAACATTCCCCTTTCTTAAAATATATCAAACATAATTTTCCAATTATTCCTGTTATGTACATATAAATATTAAAACATAAATAGTCGATTATTTAAATATAAATATCTGATTATTTATATAGTTATTTTTAAGCCGTTGTCTGCTCATAATTACGGTGATATCGTTTTATTTCACCATGATTAAATTCATGTTTATCATGCATTTTAATTGATTAATCATCGTCATCATCGTAAATGTGGAGTTATAGGGTATCCTGATGGGTCATACATATATTCAACACATGCTTTTTCATCAGAAATAACAAGGTCTACATCATCACCACCACCAAAGGGCGAAGGTGGTACTTTCATATTAACGTGCCAAGCATAACCATCAAAACCATCGTAACGTTCATAAAAAGTTATTGACTCTCCGGTATTTGTATAAATCATTCCTTCCAAGTGATTTTCAATATTGTAATTTTGGGAAATTTGTATCAATCTATCTGTATTTAATTTAGTGTGTATATTGAGTATTTTATTTTTATTAACTCCTATTATTAAAAACGAAATGGCTTCTTTTTCATCAGAAATAACAATGAACTTATCAAAATCTTTAAAGTCTAGCTCAACAAGCCATGCGCAACCATCAATTGCAAAAAACTTATCATAAAACTGAACTGATTGGTTTATATCGTTATTTATTGTCTGCGGAAGGTAGTTTTTATTACGTTCATTCAAGTATTCCTGTGCAATATGTAATGCTTTCTTAGCAGATAGTTTTGGTCTATTACTCATCTAAACACCCCTTAAATATTTCAGAATTAGCAGGCGGCCATTCATATGGTTCCTTTTGTCCATTTCTGATTGAATAAATATAACGTTCAGCAGTAGTTATCTCAGCCCTTGTGAAACTTGCTTTATTCTTCATAACTGTATTGTATACATGCTCTTCTCCTTGTAAAATGGTTTGTTTCAAGTAACTCTCTTTTCCTAATTCTAGTCATTGTTGTGGTAGAACAGTTCCTCCTGAATATCGTTTTGAAGAACGTGTTTGTTATTCTTGTGCTAGTAAGGAATTTAGATAAAATGAGGATAGATACATTCAACAATACATAATGGTGGTGCCAAATATGGACTATAATTTTGAGGTTTTATCTCTTTTAGATCATTCGTTTGAGTTTGAGAAGCTACACAGTAAGTTGAATCGTTTCAATCCTTTTAAAATATTAAGGGTAGATAAATTTGAAATTCGTCATTCGAATATCATTTCTTGGCTGCTTGATCCAAATGGTAATCATAATTTGGGTGCTTTTTTTATAAACAAGTTACTCTCTAAAGTATTTGTAAAGGCAGAGAATGAAAGGTTAATTGGTAAATATGACTTTATTAAGTTACATAGACAGGCGCTACATGATTTGGAAGTTCTTCGTGAAGTGCAGACAACGGATAACAAACGCATTGATATTTTAGCTGTATCAGAGTTGCAGAAAATCGTAATCTTGATTGAAAATAAATATAAGTCGTCAGAATCAGATGGGCAACTACAAAACTATTTAACATTTGTTCATGATACATACGAAGGTTATACGATTGTCCCCATATTTTTAAGCTTGGATGGCATTGCTCCAAGTCATTTAGATTATTTCATTTTAGACTATGAAGATATATTAAATATATTAAAAGCATATTTGGAAATTAACAGTACCTATATTTCTAATTCGATTCAAGATTTTCTTTATTACTATTTAGATGTATTAGAAGGCGAACTGATTCGAGATGAAGAAGATGTTGAACTGGCAATGAATGTGTACAAGAAGCATAAAGAGGCGATTGACTTTCTGTTTGTGGGTAATTCAGGAAAGACATTGGGAAAGTCTGCGCATAGTAAAATGTTAAATATCATGAATCGTTTAACTTTAGAGGAACGTGAATCTTTCCGTAAAATATATACGGCTCATGCAGAAACGATTGATTTTGTATATGAAATAGGAAATAGTGTAATGAGAGAAGCATTCTTACAATTTGTTCGTCAAAATGAAATTCCAAATAATTGTTATCGTGAACATATTCGCATCCCTTCTTTTATTTTCCCTGAATGGAGACAGCTTGATGATGTTCTAGGGATACCAAAAGGAGACTGGTGGTTAAATAATGCCCTTGTTATATGGTTTGAGAAAAAAGCAGAAGATCGGATGAAACTCATTATTGAAGTAGGTCCATTAGAATATGAAAAAAGATTACAGCTATTAAACAAATTAGAAGAGAATGGGATACCTATTAAAGGGAAATCGAAAGAAGCTGGATCTATGTATACGAGAATCTATGCTGCAAATGAAGAAATTCGCAATTGGACAGATAAAGATGAAATACTTCGTAAAATGAACAAAATGTATAATAGCAATGGATTTAATAAAGTAATTTCATCAATAACTGAGGCGATAACAAGTATCGTATATGAGGAAGATATTGCGGAAACCGAAACTTTTGATTCTAGTCACATTCCAAGTGATCAAGTTGACAAGGGTACCTTAGCTGCTGCATTTCAATTATTTGTTACGCAACATAATCTACAAGAGGAATGCTATAACATTCATCATAGACTCCCATCGTTCATTATGCCAGAATTCCGGTTACTTGAAGAACAATTTGGAGTACCGCAATGGAATTGGTGGTTAAATAATGGCCTAATTATGTGGTTTGAACGTTTAAAAGATAATAGATTGAAATTTATCATAGAAGTAGGCCCACTTGAATCTTATAAAAGAATCGCGTTACTTATAAAACTCGAAGATAAAGGAATGAAAATAAGTACACGAACTAAAAATCCAGATGCCTCTTATACAAGGATTTATACGAGTACGAGTAATGTTAGTGATTGGTTGGATACGAAGGAAGTATTAGATAGTATGAATACGTTGTTTGACGATGAAGAATGCCAAGATGTTATAAGATTGTTGATAAATATAGCAGACGAGTGAGGTACTTGGTAGATAATCGAGTACGGTAAGAGTTAAAGTATATAGCAAACAGAATGATGGATATTTTTTTAAACGCCATATTTTTAAAATATAGTGCTTTATTTGTTTAATACTTACATTTGGAATTATATACTTGTATATAAATAGAATGATATAAACAGGCTTAAGTCTACTCCATTAACGAAAAAAGGAATGTTTGAAGTAATTGTAATAAATTACCGTCACGGAGGAAGCACATGTTAGAGAAACTACTCATTGAATTTACCAGAAAAATAAACCAGGTTAACAAGATAACAGTTGGATCACAAAGATAGATGATAAAGGATTATATGTTGAAACGGAATTCTCACGTGAAAAGTACGAAAGAAGAGAGGGATCACAGCCGTACTTTATGATAACTTTTGAGGCCCTTTAACATAATTGGACAGAGGAACTTTTTTACTTCTAATGCAGTTTGATATTAATTGTTATATTTCTAATAAAGAAAGAGTTTATTTTTTTATTATTTAGTATTGAGGGAATAGATAATGAATTAAAGCAATCTAACTGATTTTCTATTTTTTATGAATAAAATAATTTTTATTTTTTGTTGAGATTGTAGAGGTAGTAATATTATTATATTAAGTACTAAAAATTACCAATGTTGATTTGTCTAGTATCGAGGCCTTTAATATTATAGGATAACGTTTGTTGCTTTCTGGATTTAATATCAAGTGCTCTTCGTCACAATTAGGTATCTTTAAGACTACTAATCTTTCTTTACTTATATAAACATTTGTTCTATCATAAGCATATGCATATATTTATGTTGGGTTTTAATTTACTTAAAAGGGGAATGGAATACAAATGGATTGTTTGAAGTTAGCCATTCAAGAAGTTGAAAATTTAAATCCTGGTGAGATGTTTTTGGTCAAAGACTTATTTAAAGGCTATGAATGGAATCGTTTAGCTATTGGTGATAGACGTTCGCTAGGTGCATTATTCTTACATGAAGTAAAATATGGAGAGTTAAGTGGAGTAATAGAAATTGGAATTAAAAGTAGTGCAAATCAGCAACAATATAAGAAAAGATAGTATGTTAATTGATAAATTGTTTATTTAAAACGAATTGTTAGTTGGAGTTGAAAATATTGAGTAATAAAAAACCTACTGTTATTGATATGTTTTGTGGTTGTGGTGGCTTGTCTAGAGGCTTTATGGATGCCGGTTATGACGTTCTATTAGGTATTGATAATAATGAGTCCGCTCTAAAAAGTTTTAAGGAAAATCATAATGGAGCTATTGCTATGAATGGAGATCTCTTTCAAGGATCTACTATATTAGAAGTGGCACATCTTACTAATAATAAAAGTATTGATTTAATTATTGGTGGTCCCCCTTGCCAAGGCTTCTCATTAACTGGAAAACGTGATGAAAATGATGAACGTAACACGTTATTTGAGGCTATGGTTAATGCTGTTGCATTTTTTCAACCCAAAGCTTTTGTGTTAGAAAATGTGCCTGGTTTAGCCACTTTATATAAAGGAAAAGCTAAAGAAGCTATTATGAAGGAGTTTGCAAATTTAGGATATACAATAACTTACAAAGTTTTGTATGCCCCTGATTACGGAATCCCTCAAATAAGAAAACGTTTATTTTTTGTTGGATTAATAAATGGTATGGAATTTGAATTTCCAGAACCAGTCTGTACCCCAGAAAATTATGTAACATGTGAAGATGCAATTGGTGACCTACATGATTTCGAGAAGGATTTAGGTACAGACATTAGTGAGTATCCAAATCCACCAAAAACAGCGTATCAGAAAAAAATGAGAAAGAATGCTAAACACTTATATAATCATGTAGGTACAAAGCATACACCTGAAGTAATTAATGTCATTTCACAAGTTCCGGAAGGCGGAAATTATAAAGACTTACCCCCTGGTGTAGGAGAAAGTAGAAAGTTTAATGAGGCTTGGACTCGTTATCATAGCCAAAAGCCTTCCAAGACTATTGATACGGGTCATCGAAATCATTTCCACTATAAGTATAATAGAGTACCGACGGTTAGAGAAAATGCTCGTTTACAATCATTTCCTGATGATTTTAAATTTTTAGGAAACAAAACGGAACAATATAAACAAGTTGGTAATGCTGTTCCTCCATTGCTAGGATATCATTTAGGCATACAACTAAAAAAATATTTAAATGTAGATGGAGAATAACTATGGTTCAATGTAATTTTATAGATATTTTTGCTGGTTGTGGAGGACTTTCTGAAGGGTTTGAAAAAAAAACTTATTTTAACATGCTAGCTGCTGTAGAATGGGAAAAGCCTCAAGTACAAAATCTTATAAACAGGCTAATTACCAAATGGAACGTAACAGATGCTAACAAAAGGGTGCTAAGATTTGATATTCAACGAACGGAAGAGTTATTTAAAGGATGGTTGAATGACCCTAATTACGGAACCCATGAAGGATTAGATAAATTGTTAGAGGGAAAATCATTAGATTTAATAATCGGTGGCCCCCCTTGTCAAGCATATTCAGTAGCAGGCAGAATACGGGATGAAAATGGTATGCGTGATGATTATAGGAATTACTTGTTCGAAAGTTATCTGGAAATTGTAAGAAGATACCAACCGAAATTATTTGTTTTTGAGAATGTACCTGGAATATTAAGTGCTAAACCTGGAGGTATTCCTGTTACAGAACTTATAAAGAATGACATCGAACAATCTGGATATGAAATAATTGATGATTTAAAAATGTATGCACAAATAGATTTATCCGAATACGGTGTTCCGCAAAAAAGAAAACGTGTAATTATTATTGGGTTGAGAAAAGATTTGTATCCTGATGCGCAAAAACTTTTAAAATTTTTCTATACAGAACATCTTCCAAAATATAAAGAGTCGACTAAAACTGTTCGAGATGCAATTGAAGATTTGCCTAAATTACTGCCTTTAGATGAGGAAATCAAAGTAAGTGGTAAAAGGTTTTCGCATTCTCTGAGTTATAAAATTTCGAATCATTTACCGAGGTTTCATAGCAAACGAGATATTGGGACTTTTCAATTACTGGCTGAAGATATCGAAAGTGGTCATTGTAAATACACTTCGAGTGAAGCTTTAAAACAACTTTACACCCAAATTACAGGAAAAACTTCAAACGTTCACAAGTATCATGTATTAAGATGGGATCAGCCTAGTAACACTATTCCTGCCCATCTCTATAAAGATGGGCTAAGACATATCCATCCTGATCCTGCTCAAGCACGTACAATTACTGTACGTGAAGCTGCAAGATTACAGACATTTGATGATGACTATGAATTTATATCTAGTGCAGGGGATAACTATAAAATGATTGGGAATGCCGTTCCTCCTAAATTCTCTGAAAAGTTGGCACAGGCTCTTGAATTATTATTATAAACTCTTTTTTTGAGAAGCTTATCAAGCTTCTTTTTTTATGTAAAAACATGTAAAATCTAATTATAAAGAAATGTGTTTAATACAGAAAAACAATAATTATTTATACATATCGGGGGGAGCAAGATATGACGTACTACTTGAAAAAATTAGGACACCAAGAGTTAGGAAGTATAAAAGAACCCGGAGGCAAGCCATCTCGAGGTAGATATATATATATATCTAAAGATGATAGAGTCCTTTCTATTTTCCCTCCACTGGCTAAGTATGTCAAAAACGATTCTTCATTATTACCAATCATTCCTTTGTATTCAAAAAATGTTGAAAAAGTTTATTGTAACTACATTTATCACAATGATAAATATAATGGTAGTACCTCTAAGCGTCCAAGAAATGAGTTTAGAATATACTCCAATAATTCTTTGGAAATGAATCAGCGTCTTTTTGAAACAAATGATATTATTGTGATGAGAAAAGGTGAAATTGTAGAAGAAGAAAAACAAACAGTATATTTTTTAGATAGAGTTACTCCTGCAGAAGTTGATTATTATCAAAAATGTGAAAAAATTATTGATTCTTGTGATATTAGAGATAGCGCTGCAATTTATGAAGGCACTATTGATGAAATTGAAAGAAAAATCAATTCATTACATACAGCTCCTATACAAGTAGTTGTAGATTCAAGCGTACCTCGAAAAATTCAAAACTCAGATACGCAACTATCGGATTTATTTACTTCCACTAGTTTTAGAGATTTCACAATGGTTGCATATAATGGAAGGTGCGCTGTAACTGGAAGCATTATTAGATACGGTAATTTCTTAAATTTAGAAGCAGCACATATTAAGCCTAAAAGTCATGGTGGGTTGTACCTACCTAATAATGGATTAGCTTTAAGCAGAGATATACATTGGGCTTTTGATAAAGGTTTTTTTACATTAAATGAAGACTATACACTATTAGTACATCCCAAAATTGAAAGTGATTTTTTAAAGGGTTATAATGGAAAACAGATTTTTATCCCTACAGAGGACTTCTTTAAACCATCACTTGATAATATTCATTATCATAGGAATCGTGTGTTTGGTCTTTTTATGACATCAGGTAGATTATAGAATTCCGTTCATCATTTATAATTGTTAATTTTTTCTTAATATTTTTGAGAAGGGTAGAGTAATTTCAATATTACGGTTCTGTTGCAAAGTTTTCTAAATGAGATTACACTCTAGAAAAAAGAGTAAGGAGAAACACAAATGCGATATTTTAAAGGAAAACAGTTCAAGAAAGATATTATTTTGGTAGCCGTCGGCTACTATTGTCGTTTTTCTTTAAGTTATCGTGATGTCTCTGAAATTTTAAAAGAACGTGGAATCTCAGTTCACCCAACAACTATCATGCGCTGGGTTCATGAATACGGAAACCTTCTCTAGCAAATTTGGAAGAAGAAAAATAAAAGAGTACAACTATCTTGGAAATTGGATGAGACCTATATAAAAGTCAAAGGAGAATGGCGTTACCTGTATCGTGCAATTGATAAAGAATGTTACAGATAATCTTGAAGATAAGATTAAGATAGTAAAAAAGTTATGTCCGCCTGAAATACAAGAATATAGTCAATCAGACATTGAGCTTGCTATTCTTTATCTTGAAGGGGGATTAGAGGGTAAACAATCCTCTGAACAAATAAACCCTAGAAATGCAGAAACTGAGTTAAGGAAAAAAGAGTTTAAAACGCTTTTACAAGAAATCGACACTAAAAACTTAAAGGTGAAAAAAGAATGGAATTGTGAACAGGTAATTGAAGACAATATAGCTACTTATTTTAATCTTATTAATAGAGTTACAAAATTAAAAGAAACAATTGCTTTAACAGGATTTAATAGACTTACTACAAATGAAGATGCAGCAGGGCAAAATGAAATATCAAAAGGGAAAAAGTTATTATTTAAAGAACCCGATTTGCCAAATAATAATTGGCTGCTAGCTTATAAAGTTTATGGTGAGGGAATTTTCTTTACCATAAATTTAGAGAAGTTGATGTTGTGGGAACAAAGAACAGATGTTTCAAAATACTTTAATAGATTGCTTACACGTGTTGAAAAACGAGGATCAGCCGTTGATGATTCTTTAATAAATCCTAGAAATGTTCTGCTTCATAATCTATCCCACATCATAATTGACGAACTTGCTTTAACTTGCGGTTACAATTCTGCTTCACTCCGTGAACGTCTATATTTTAATGATAATCAATGCGGAATATTGATTTATACATCATCAGGAGATATTGACGGAACATTTGGAGGACTTGTTAGAATGGGGAAGCAAGAGAATTTCTTCTCAATAGTCTATAAGGCCATAGATAAGGCAAGATGGTGCAGTTCTGATTCAGTTTGTTCGGAGATTGGAAAATCTTCTGGTCAAGGTGTCAATAATCTTAATGGTGCAGCATGCCATAGTTGTGCCTATCTTCCTGAAACTTCATGTGAGTTAGGAAATCTCTTTTTAGATAGAACTTTGCTGATTGATCCTAATATTGGTTTCTTTAATAATGATTAATTAGAATTAAATTTAACAAAATACAGTATGTAATAGAGTCCATTGAAAAAGTCTATATAGTTTAGAGAAGCAAAGGCTTCCTCGATTCCATTGAGGAAGCCTTTGACATTTATACGTACTTGATTTCACTGATAATTCACTAGGGAAAACCACTATAAAACGAAAAATATGAACACTAATACGTATATTCGAAAGAAACTATGTATCATATTACAGCTACTGATACGTATATACACCTAAAATAGTCATTAATAGATCCTAATCAACACTTACAATATCATCAAATTTTAAACGTAATGTAAACCCAAACAAGTCTTGAAAAAACACCATTCTTGTTTGGCGTGCAATCACTTTTGTAACGACTGTCTCATGTAGAATCTGTCCGTTTTGGTAATAAGAAATCATAATTGTTTTTTGTAATTTCATTGATTCAAGTAGTTCTCTTTCGATTTCTTCTTTGGCATCTTGTGTAAGAATAGGGCGTGGTATTTTTGTGTGTTCTTCAACAATTTGTTTTATACCAGCAAATTGCTCTGGCATTGACGCAAACGGCTGCCACTTCACCATGCCACGACCTTTCATTTTCGGTACTCCTGTATTGTTCATGCTTTATGCCCTCCAATAAGCGTATTTCTGTATCTTCCTGTTGCGGCAGAAGTATAGGACACATCTCTTAAAATGCTATTCTTACTAAACCGTGTTCGTATTTCATCCATCGTTCTGGCTAGTATAATTTCTCTTTCTCTTATTCGTATGTCATCAAAAAGACTAATTTGTTCTTCACCCTCGTTCACTAAATTAGTTAGTGCAATGCTTATTGTACGAATCGGTTCCCCCTGTATGGAGCTGCTTTAAAAACATGAAACAAACACGGTATATATCTAAAGTTAAATTTGTAGGTCGTTCTAATGTACAAGTTTTTTGAATCCACCTGGATAGTCTTTGCTGTAGCTGATGGAAAATTGTATAGTCCTTGATAATTTTCTTTTTTGCCTTAATCTATAACAAACTTCTTCGGTATGTTCTAAGAGGACTGGCTGAACTTCATCTGTTTTATAATCTCGCATGAGTATTTGACTTTTACCGATTGAAGTCTCATTCGGTATATATTTTTCAGAAATGAGACTAAAATCAATGCCATTACTATGTAAATGAAGTTCTTCTCCAATGATACCGAATGATTCCTTTAGGTACTTGATAGGGTAATGGGCCAAATTACGGATTGTATGGATACCTTTTCGATTAAACTTTGCTTCGGTTTTACTCGATGTTCCCCAAAATTTGCTGAGTGGATGGATTGGCCATAGTTTTTCCGGTACATCTTCATAACTCCAATATGCAATCCCGTCAGTGTTTTTTTTCGCTTCCACATCAAGAACAACTTTACTCATTAATAAATTAGGACCAATTCCAATTGTGCTATCAATACGTGTCTTTTGATATATTTCTTTTTTGAACTTCATAGCAAATTCGTATGGATTTTGTGCGAATAGATGTAAACTTGCCGTAACGTCCATAAAGAATTCATCAATGCTATATTGATGAAAATCCTCAAAGGCGACGTATTGTAGAGCTAATGTTGTTATGTAATTCGAACACCTTATATAAGTCTCCATTTGTGGATTGACAATAAGTACGTCGTACCGTCGTGGAATCTCATATAACCAACTCACCTTTTTAACTCCTATTTTTTTAGAGGAGGGGTTGCAGCTAACACAATTGACCCTTGCCTATTCGCATCGCCAACAACAGCTAGTTTTGTACGTAAGGGATCGAAACCCATTTTGATGCAGGAAACGCTAGCGTAAAAACTTCGTAAATCCACACATAAGATCTTCCGTTTTGGTAAAAGAGAATAGTCATACAAAGCAATCACTCCTAATAATGAGAACATTTGTCCTTGTTATATACGAACAAACGTTCTTTCGGAAGGGGTATTTTATTAATTTTCCACATGGAAATATATAAAAAGTAAATTTAACCATCATTAATGGGAAATTTATACTCTATTTACATTTCGTTAACTTTAAAGTGCTAAAATTTTACATGTAATAGAGGGACGAATTACAGTAAAGGAGAGAAGAAAATGAAGCAGTTGGCGAAGTATAAAGTATCCGTATCAGAAGGACAGGAGTTAATATTGCATATTGCAGAAGTGAAGCGTGGTCATAATACATATTATTTCGAAATTAATAAAGCGATTGATTACATTTCGGTATATTTTATTGATGGGGTAAAGCGTAGATTCTTAATTGCTAGTGTCGAGAAAATGCTCACATCTATACCTAATGAGATAGAACGGAAGCGGTATCGGAATATCATAGGTGATGCGCGTTGGTTATTGCTAGATGGAATACATGATTTTCGTGGTATGACGAAAGAAGAGCAAGCAGCGTTTCTTTATTTGAAAGAAAACGTATTAAATACCATGGAAATGGAGTTAGAGAAAGTAAATATATAAGCGTAAAGTAAAACCGTCTGCAAGGGCGGTTGCTTTTTTGTTGTTGATTTTAATTTATGTAGCCAGTTTTTCTCTGCAACGTAAAGCATCAGTAGAAGTCATTATGAATACAAAAGAAAACAATTCCAATGTACCTGACCTAATGTATTCAGTTGGTTCATAATTAACAAGGTGAAATATGGGGGGGAATGTTTGCGTCATACAAGTTCAAGAAACCAGTAGCTCGCTCTCTATCTATTGGAAGTTTAATTGTCTTCTTACTTCTTACAGGAATTTATTTGTATTTTCTTCATACAGGATCGGAAAAAGTATGGCTTGAATCCATTCGCTATCTCGGTGTTTTCGGGATATTGTTAGGTATTATGATTCAAACGGTTGTCAATGTAATACCTGTGCCTGGCGAATTTGTTTCTCTTTTTCTTATAGAAATATACGGTGCAGTTGCAGGGGGATTCTATTCATGGATTGGCGGGATCTTAGGAGCAGTCCTTGCATATTATCTATCCGATTGGCTCGCTCGTTCAATCATTGAATCATTGACTAATCCTTACTTGATAAAAATAGATCGTTGGCTACAAAAACAAGGAGATACAGGGCTTTTGATTCTGCGTTTTGTACCGTTGGTTCCTTATCATTTCATAAACTATACGGCAGGTATATTGGGAGTAAATAGAAGGGTTTTTATATGGACGACCGCCTTAGGGATATTGCCTTATACTATATCGGTAAGCAGCCCATTTGCAGGGGTACGTTATGGAAGATTTCTTCCTTTTATACTTGGCGGCGGACCTTTTATCTTGTCTTTTATTTTCAGCATTGTCCTACGAAAAAAATGCAAGAACAGAAATTATAGAGAGGGGAGAGTGCAGGAAATGGTTAAGGTTATTTTACTGGTGTTGTTTTTACTAGCATTATACTGGCTTGTTCCATATATTCTTACTGCCGGTTTTGGTATCGGAGTGTTAAAAAGGAAAGATTCTTCTGCAAAAATTGCTTTTACTTTTGATGACGGTTCAAACTCTATTTATACTCCGCAGCTATTGGACTTGTTAAAAATAAATAATATGAAAGCGACATTTTTTGTCGTTGGTTCTAAAGCGGAACAATATCCTGAGTTAATTGAAAGAATACGAGCAGAGGGACATTTAATAGGAATTCATAATTACGTGCACAAGTCCAACTGGATTATGGACCATTGGATGATAAGGAGGCATTTAAGGAAGAGTGCTTCAATCATTGAAAACATTACTGGGGAACGTCCCATCTATTACCGTCCGCCATGGGGACTATTAAACGTATCCGATTTTTTTCTAATGAAAAAGTACAAGATCATCCTATGATCGGTAATGGCAGAGGATTGGGGCAGTAAAGGCGGCAGTGAAAAAGTTAAAAAAAGACTATTACGGGATATGAAAAATGGAGATATCATCCTCTTGCATGATTGTGGAAAAACCTTTGGAGCGGATGAAGATGCTCCTATGAATACCATTCATGCATTAAAAGATGTCTTTCAAGAACTATCAAGCCGAGGTATGTCTTGTGTAAGAATTGATGAGTTGTGAGATTAGATTGAGTGGTAGACACCGATTACGATCATATGAGAAAAAAGAATGCCACGAAAAGAAAAATTGCTGCATAGCTATCAAACTGTTTCGTTTTATAATAATCTTGAGGGGGAGGCGATGTTATGAGGAGAGGAATTCGTTTTGAAGTTCCAAACGAATATGGAAGTTTGCTTGGAGAAGTGCTAAAGCCAATCGACATTACTGTTTTTAGTTGGCGAATTGGCGATGGTGAGTCATATATAGTAGAAAATGACCAATTAGGTAAAGAACTTTTCTCAGAAGATAGAGATATTATTGACGGGGCTGAACTCAAAAATCTATTGGAAGGTAATAAATATTATATGATTTTCGCTGACTTACAAGCATATTTAAAAGGTAAATTCTCCGATATTGATACCTATGAAGAGTTTATTGGAAGCAAGTGTCAACTTGTTCTGTTAGTGGTTGATTGTAGTTATGTCACGATATACTGCAAAAATAAGAAAGACCTCGAATTATTATATGACAATGCAAGAGATTGTGGGTTTGAGAATGTTGAATATATAACTGACGAAAATGATACAAGAACAAGGCTATCTGTTTGGTGATGTAAAAAGAAGAGCTTAGTCAAACCATGATATCTACAATAGCCTGAAAAAATCACCCTCACATTTTAAATAAAATCTCAATTTGTAAGCACAAACAATGCCAGCCATGTAACTACCACATAGGAAATATATGTATAAGATGTTTTGTTATGTTAACATTTAAATAAAAACAGGGGGATTCTAAATGAAAGATATAGAGTTATATATTCCTAAGCAATTAGAAAACTATAAAGAAGATATTTTAAAATCATTAAAACCAACACTAAAAATGACAGGTAAAGTAGGGACTACAGAGTTATGGGAGAGTAAAATTGGTGGAGATCCTTATTTGCTAATTGGTGAGGAACTCCCTAAAAACAAACAAGGGGAGACATTGCGTTTGCTGGCGCAAATCAATTTTGAAGATATGCCGCATATCGATAACATGCCGACACAGGGCATCTTACAATTCTTTGTAGATGCTACAGATGATTTAGTTGGGGCGGATTTCGATAATCCTACAACCCAAGAAGGGTTTAGAGTTATATATCGTCAAGATATTATCAAAGACAAAAGTAAATTGGTTACTGAGTTTAACTATGATATTGGCGAGGATGATGAAGAGTTTATTTCTCCTTTGGAAGCGAAACTTGTATTTGAAGAAAGATTACAGCCAGTTACAACTTGTGATTACCGATTCGGAAGTGAGTTCCTTGTGGGTTTTGAGGGGGAAAAAGAGGTACAAGACGGTGATAGAACGATTGAGTTATGGGAGTTATACGTTGATCATATGAGTAATATAGGACATAGGATTGGTGGGTATCCATTCTTTACACAGTATGATCCACGAGATGAGGGGAGCAAATATGATACGTTGCTTTTACAGATTGATACAGATGATGATTTAGGAATTATGTGGGGAGATTCAGGTGTTGCAAACTTTTTTATTAATAAAGATGACTTAGCTCGGTTAGACTTTTCAGATGTGTTATACAATTGGGATTGTTTCTAAGGATGGGAGAGTATGTTTGACGAAGTAGTGCATATTTTTAATACTTAATTTTGGTATTATTAGATGATGGGAATATATTGGAAATTCAATTAGAATATGGAGTGAATCGTTTGTTTACAATAGAAAATTACACAAGTTCTTTAAAAAAGGGTCTTGAAGAACATTCCGATGATCTGATTCGAAATATAAAAGAGACAATTCAGTTTAATTATTATAAGGGGATAGATTTATTAGATTTCACAGCTTTTGTTCAGGGATTTGGAATGTCCATTGTAATGTATTCCATGGACGGGGGAGCAAGTGAAGTCTTTTATGAAGGGAGCGATAGCAGTATCTTTTCAGGTAGTCACGATTTAATAGAAGATATAGAATACTATGATGGCAAATCAGATGAATTTTGGGAGTTTTATGATCAAAATGGTGAGGAACTATCTAAAATTGAAACAGAAGCCATTGTGGAATGGTTTGCTGCGTGCTGGAATAAAGCAGGTGGCACAAGCGTTAAAATGCCTGCCTACTTTAGTTTTCATGATTATGATCCATGCTTTGATTTACATAACAGTAAATGGATTACTGATGGAGACAAATGGTTCGATTAAATCCTAGAACTTGATAGGGTTATTTGTAGTATGTTCTTTACATAAAGAGGGTATAATTCTGTCAATCTACCACTATCTTTCTATCTTAGATTTCGGTTATATTGAATGATCTTTTCTGAGTTAACATAACTTCATTTATCAACAGCCTAAAGTATGTAGAAATCTAAAAACGTCCCTTCATATTGATCTAAAGGGACGTTTGCTCATACAAATGATCTGCATAACAATTCATCTTTGCAATACAGATCATTTGTATGATAATTTTTATAAATAATTGCGGAATAATGAACTTACATAAATGCTTTTAAAAGTTCTTGAACTAATGGAATTACTCCACCTAAGAATGATAAAACTGCCATTGCGATTGCCATAATATTTCCTCCTCTTTCGTAGGTGCTAAGATGTGGTTAATCCTTATGTTTTTATTATAGTAAGCGCTTACAATTTTATCAATACTTTTTAATATGCAATATTGCATATTTGGGTACGATGAACGAAATATCAAATGATACACATCAATACAATTGTAGCAAATATTATTTTTTGTGTAACTTTATATATATTGAGCCTATTCCGATAAATTTCTTTATATACATTAAAGAGGATGTTCCACACGGAAGATGGCTTATATAGTATTACACTTTATGTTAAAGGAAAATTAAAAGAACCCTGCACAAAGCAGGATTCTTTTATTAGGTATTCTGTTGGCAAATGATTTCACCACAGAAATTGAGTCCGGATCACTCGATTCCTATTTTTATGCTATAACCAGAAAATGGAATCTTGTAATACATATATGTATGAGGAGTAAACCTTTATTTACAGTTTCTATTGTTTTTACAATACATTCAATTGTCTTTCTGATTATTTTTCGGCTTCCTTACCAAACAAAATATGCTAATGATGAGTAAAATAAGAGGGATTCCCTGAATCATAAAGAATCCAATGGAAAATTCGGTAAGACCGCTTCCAGGAGCATCTGTTGCCATTGTGCCAAGAAACATAGCAGCAGGAAACGCACATACATTCAATATTAAACTAGCACACAGAAAAAATATTTTCCAAAACACTAACACAATTCCCCCTTGTAAACGAAATGAAATGATATATATTTATAATATCATATATGAAGAGAAAGGTATGAATTTTCAAACAGTTATTCCTTGCACATCAATAATGTCAATAAACTTAAAAGTCATTTTATGATAAAATGCGTCTGTACATATTACAGAGTTATTCAAAGGATCTATGCCAACTACAGTTATATAGTTTGTAAGTAGATGACCATCCTCATAATAAGTAATTAATATTTCTTCTTCTGAAAGGAATGAGCATAATAACTTGTTTTCAATTCTCTCCTTTGCATTTTTTGTTAATACTGGTCGTGGCACCTTCGTTTTTTCCTCAATAATTCTGCGGATTCCAGTAAATTGTGCTGGTATTACAGAAAACGGACTCCATTTTACCATTCCTCTATCTTTTGGCATATTTGCGTTACTCATGTTTTATTTCCTCCTAATCATGTGTTTCTATCATGTTGTGTAGTCCCTTGCATGTAATTTACACCTCTCATAATCGAAT
The DNA here is from genome assembly GCF_900116295.1 of Bacillus sp. 103mf. Lineage (GTDB taxonomy): Bacteria > Bacillota > Bacilli > Bacillales > Bacillaceae_G > Bacillus_A > Bacillus_A bruguierae. Next base: position 30,188 of record NZ_FPAF01000020.1, on the reverse strand, counting down.
TTTTACCATCCATTGTAATTATTAATATATTTGCTGTTTGTTTCATATCTAGAGAGCAATTGTTAATAGAATATCGGTGAAAATCTTATTGTAGAGCTAATTTTGTTATGTAATTCGAACATCTTATATATGTTTCCATGGTCGGAGTGGCAGCTAACACAATTGATCCTTGTCTATTCACATCACCAACAACCACTAGTTGACGTAAAAACTTCGTAAGGTGACGGCTTGGTAATAGAGAATAGTCATACAAGGTAATTACTCCTACGAATCGGAACATTCGTTCTTATTATATACGAACTTATGTTCTTTTGGAAGGGGGATTTCATTTATTTTCCGTTTGACGATACATAAAAGTAGACTTAGTCATGTTATTGATTTTAGCAAATGCATAAAAAGAAAGAGCATATTTTGAAATATGCTCTTACACTATTAATACAAATGATTTATTTTAATAACTTATATTATGCTTTCACACCAAATAACAAACGTAAAAAGTGCTTTAGATTTATTTCTCAGGATACCGTTCTTTTACAAGTTCTTCGATGTTATTACTTTGTTTGATTTCTTCTGATGATAACCAGGCTTTATATCTTGTTCCATCTTTGTTGGTTAAACATATGGTAAATTCTTTATTGTATAGTTCCTCTTTAAGGATAGTGGTCACCTTTGTTAGATCCTCAATTAAAGGGGAATCGTTTTTAAATTCCGTACTATTAATAACTAAATTCACTTTATATCCCGGACACTTCCCATCTTTCGGATGTGAACAAGTAATACCTTTAAATACAAAACGGTCGCTTTGAACTTCTTTTAATCTGTCTACTACCTTTGTTTGAGTTTGAATCAAATATGTCCAATAACTGTCTAAAGTGTTTTTCATTGTTAGAAGCAGTTCTTCTTTCGTTATAGCTTCTTGCACATTGTAAAAAGGGAAACCTATATCTTCACCATTATGATCCTTAATTTCAAGTTCTGTTATCTTCTTATTACTCTTCTGAATGAGTTGGAATAGAGCATATAAACGATCTAATTCTGCCGATTCAAATTGACTATAATCAATCTTGTTACTTGTTTTTAAAGTTAATAACAACTCATCAGTTGGTTTTTCTTCCCTATAATCAACTATATACTGAAGTACATTTTCTTTTTCGAATTCCTCGTAGCCTAACTTTTTAATTTCTTTTAAAATTGGTCTGAATTTCTTATATTCCTCATATGTATTTTTTCCATATTGGTATTCATCACCTTTTATTCTTGAATAGAGGATACCATCTACCTCTACGCGAAATTGCATATTTTTGTTGTTTTTTGCTTGAACAGTATGGTATGTATGTCCCATATTCCCTTCATGTATAGCACCCCAATCTGTTACAACAACATCGATGCCATGTTTTTCTTTTATATATTTTTTTACCTGATCTTCATTTTCATAATTACAACCACTTAAAAATAAGAAACATACCACTAACAACATTATATTTTTCATTCTCTTCATATAACCCCTTATACCCCTTCCTTACGTAAGAAATGATCCCTAGTTGTGCAGCAAATTCAAAGTCATCTTTTCTGTATATTTTTTTAAAAAGAATAGCGTTTTTGACTCGTTATGGGTATAGATTTATCCCGCATTAACGGGCAGTAATACTCCCACCTCAAAATTCAGCAAAAACAAAGAAGTTAGGTGGGAGATAAACTGCCCGTAAAAGCCCGATTGGTTCAACTAATAATCAGTGGGGGATGAAGAAAACCCCCACTGATTAAAGTTTCACTTTATCATTTTCGTTCATACATGGTTCTGCTCACGAAAAATGTAATAGAACAAATAGCAGTCAGCCCCATATATGGCATCATCTCAATAGTAAATATGTTCGTTGTATTTGCTCCTAGTACAATCCCAAATACAAATATAATTCCTGTGCCTAGAAGGATATATAGTATTGAAGAAATGATAAAATGTAGTTTATTAGGTAAAATGATATACCTAAATAGTAACTCTCCGAGAACACATCCAAGTAAAACTAGAGGAACTCCAATGTATACAACAACAACTGTTATTTGCATTGCATTAGTAATAATATGAAAATAACCTTCTCCTCCAAAAGTCTCCTTAGTATAGTACAGTTGAAGAATATTCATTGAGATTAATAGACTGAATACAGTAAATACGAAAGACATTAAAAATTTTTTCAATAATAACCACCTCTTTTTAAAAACTCAATCACTTAATATTCTATTTCTACAAGAAATCACAATGTGCAATCCAATTATTTGTTTTACTATTTTTGGCAAAGTAAATTCCGCCGCCGTGAATAATTCCAAACTTTGCTTTTGGATCTTCTGTTATTTGAAAAATAAATTCATAATCCGCGGGCCATTGGATACCTGATTGAGCAAAGCAAGCATAACCTCCTAATTTGTGTCTGTAATGATTTTCTTCAAAAATATCCTCGTAGTAGTCAATCCCAATTGTGTTTTCAAGTTCAAAAATTCTATCTTGCATGTTATTAGGGAAATCGTCCGTATCCCATTTTGGAAACTCATCGGTTACTAATTTTGGTATTAAAGGAAAAGGTTTTAGATTGGGAAACGTAAGTGACATTTCATTTGGTACCAATTCCTCTAAAGAATCATATTCTCTAATACAAAAATTTCCTGATAAGTTGGATAAATCTTTAGCAAAGTTTGGGGAAAGAAATACTGCTATGGCTTTTATATCTTTTAATGCTTCTGGAACAAAAGGGACCTGAGTTAAATTAAGCATCATGATTGCATACATTTTGTCTTGATAACGGTCGATTGGGTACGTTTCATTTGGCAATGAATAGGGAATCTTTCCAATCCAACTTTCATTTATAGATAGATCGGGTCTTTTTCCACCTGTTTGAAAGATAGTTGCTTTTTTTCTTAGGATATTTTTTATATTATCTATTTCCAAAGTATTTCTCCTCCTAAATATATATGTAGTTGTTTCTTTTGAATGGTAATTATATTGTAACAATAATGGATGTTTTTGTTACAGCGATTCTTTTAAGAGATATTGTTAAGTGAGTTATTGATTTTCACATAGTAATCAAGGTTTTATCTTCTAAAGAATGTATTAGCGTGGAGTGTTGGTTCTATGTCGTTTGGTTATATCCATCGGGGATATTCGCAAAATAGAAATTTTATCTATTAGGGGGTTCGTAAGGGTTCTTTCTTTTTTGAGATTGTTCTATATATCTAGGAATCTAAAAAAGTCCCTTCAATACCTAAAGGGACTTTGCTCACACAAGTGATCTGTGCATCAATTCATCTTTGATATACAGATCATTTGTATGATAATTTTTATAAATAATTGCTGAATAATGAACTTACATAAATGCTTTTAAAAGCTCTTGTACGAATGGAAGTACTCCACCGATAAATTTTAAAACTGCCATTGCGATTGCCATATGATTTCCTCCTCTTTTTTTGTGTTAAGATGTGTTTCATCTTTATACCCTTATTATAGTAAGCGCTTACATTTTTATCAATACATTTTGATATGCAATATTGCATATTAGGGGGTAGAGGGAGCAATCGTGATGTGAGGTGTAAAGTAACTCACAGAAAATGTAATAATACAGTTGATTTCGTATCATGAAAGCAATTATCTTAATAGATGTTTCCGTTGCAAATCAATCTCCGAGAATGATAGGAGATTTGGTCATAAAAAACTGCACCCCAATTGTTAGTTGTGTCTAACAATTGGAGTACAGTTCATTTTTGGAGTTCCTTTATGCATAAAATCTATTTTACGTTTAATGAATACGATCCATTTTTATTTTCATACTTGTAGACGTATAAATAATATTTCCCTGGTTTCGCTTCATATTTTCCTTTGATCATATTACCATCATTTTGTCCATATGCTACGTAGTTTTGTAGATCTGACTCATGATAAAGTGTCCATGTCATTCCAATCTGTTTTTCATTTAATGTAGAAATATCAATATTGCGCTGGGAATCAATATTAAAAGTATACACATCTACATTATCATTGTTGTTAAGATTTCCTTTAATAGTTGCATTAAAATCTAATATATTTGCCTGTATAGACTGATTATTTGGCTCTTGTTCTGTTATTTGTCCAGTCTGGGGATGTTCTGATTCTGAATCAGATGCGTTTGATTTAAATCCCAAATTTGATAATATAGCTTTCAAATCTGGTAAAACACCAATTCTATCGACAGATGGATTTTTAGATTGTGTTCCTGTGTTTGTGTTACTTAAGATAGCTCTTAACTCATTTGGTTTATAAGGTTGACCTAAACGTTCCTTAGCAATACTTTGTATGGAAGTTGCTGCACCGGCGATGATTGGTGAAGCACTGGATGTGCCATTAAATCTAGACGTGTATAGATTTAGAATGCTTCTACTTGACTCTGCAGAAGTTGTATCTACATTTTCACCCCATCCATATACATCAATTCGACTTCCATGATTTGAAAACCATAAACGTTCGTGAGGAACGGTTGATGAACCAGCTCCGACCATGATTGCACCTGAATCTTTGAAATCTTTGCTATTACGATTCAAGACTTGTTTTCCATTTATATCTTTAAATTGATCTAAATCATTTGAACCATTTGCTCCAGCCTCTATGATTATGATCCCTTTATCTGTTCCAGTACGAATCGCATCAAATACATCCGGTTGCACTTCAACTGGTAAATATTGTTTTCCGTATCCAACATAAGATGATTGTGCCTCTAATAATAAAACATCACCAGCATTTAGGTTATTTACAGCGCTTAATATGGCATCTGCTGTGTTATACTGACCATTATCCCTTATTTGAGAGATTACCTTTACTGTAGCTTTTGGTGTAATACCAATATTACCTATATTATTATCTTCCGCTGAAACAACTCCTAATACTGAAGTCCCATGACCAACATGCTGATCTAAATTCCGCCCAGACATAAGTTCAATATTTTGATTTATTAAATCCTCATGATTTAATAACCAGCCATACTCCATATCTACAAATGTTATCCCTTTTCCATCGCCGCCTTTTATCCCCCATGCATAAGATGCATTGATTCCATATGGTGCCTCTTTTAGATATCCTTGGTTTTCAAATCTAGGGTCATCATAGGGGTTAAGAGATAAATTTGGCAGCTGTATTTCAGGCGGTGTTAAATTTTCTAGTTCTTTAATGTATACATCCTCTATCAAAGGTGATTGTTTTAATTTTTCTACTAATCTTTCTGCTTGTACATTCTTTGAAACTTGAACTGTATAATAATTTAATAGGTTAGAAGATGAATTATTATTATCGGTTTTCGCATTTTTATCTAGATTTTGAATTTCTTCCGGACTTACAGACGTAAATAAGCGAGTTAATGTTAAATCTGGGAATTCGGAAAAAAAGTTTTCTAGTACCACATCATTTTTTTCGTGTTTTATTCGCTTTTCTATACCATCCTCATACGGTAAATTGATCTCATTTTTAAACTTTACAATGATTTGTTTTTCATCTTTTTTTTCTACATTAGCTTCTTTTTGCTGTACTACTGAATTGTTTGAAGCAGCACTCACTATATGAGTAGTCTTTCCTAGTCCCGTAAAAGCTGTAATTGCAACTGTAGACACTAGCATTCCTTTTAAAATTCTCATTCATTTTCCCTCTACTTTTTTGTTTTTCAAATATTTTCCTAAAAATATTAAACTAATTACGTACAAAGCTTTATACTAGATAAATTATAATGAGCATCTAAATAAACTTCAATGTATTTATATATGCAATATTTCATATTAGCTTGGAATTATATTCTGTATTTTTTTGTAACAAAAAGGTTTTAGATTAATAATGTTATGAATTAGCTATGTTTCGTTTTAGCGTATAGATCTTTTTTTGGGTTATGATAACAGAACAATTCATCTAATAGTATGTATTTTACAATATACACAAAAAATGTAATAGAGTATAATAAATATAATCTTTCAAATGGGGTGAAGTGGATGTCTTTCCGTATTGTTCGAAGTAATTAGTTTTCGGGTTGGGTAAAACGCGTACCAGCCATCAAGGGAGAAGTCTGCCCTTTTTCGGAAATGTAAACTTTGAATCTGTTTCGGGAGTCACCATTATTAAAGCAAGGAGCGGGCTTGATTCAGTAACAAGTCTTATAACCTTAGATTTTATACTCTTTTGGAAGGTGGATATACAAAATGAATGAATTAGATTACAAAAACTTTTATGATACAGTTGGAAGATCAAATGGCTGGGATTTTAGTAAACTCAAATACGTAACTGAAGGTGCTACTTGGGATTTTTATGAAGAAGTAATTAGAAGATGCAAACCCTCAGATGTGTTGCTCGATATTGGTACAGGTGGGGGAGAGAATATACTAAAAATTGCATTGGCTGCTTTATTCATGATTGGCATTGATAATGCAAGTGGAATGATAGAAACAGCACAGTCTAACCTGGAAAAAGCACGTGTTTCAAACGTTAGATTTTACAAAATGGAATCCGAAGATTTGCTGTTTCCACACTCTTTTTTTGACATTGTGTCTACTTGTCATGCTCCTTTTACGGCGGCAGAAGTAGCAAGAGTGATCAAAAAGAACGGTATCTTCTTAACGCAGCAAGTTAGCGAACATGATAAATTGAACTTAAAAGAAGCATTTGGAAGAGGGCAATGCTTAGGAGAAAAAGATGGCACATTAAAGGAAAAATATGTCCGCGAGCTAGGACAGGCAGGTTTTGCTGATGTGCAAGTCTTAGAGTATGATGCGATTGATTATTACCAAACACCTGAAGACCTCATTTTTCTACTAAAACATACACCGATCATACCAAGATTTGGTGAAACGAAAGAGGACTTTGACATTTTGAAAAAATTTATTGCAACAAACAACACTGAAAAAGGGATTCGTACGAATTCAAAACGTTTTATGATAATAGCGAATAAATCTTAATCCTTGTTACATGAACAGGGGTGTTCATAATAAATGATACATTACAAAAGCCGTTTTCCATAGTTTATAGGAAAACGGCTTTTTTTGGCATGCAGTTCAAAATCCTAACTTGATGGCACTGGGGAAGTCCTCCTATTTATTCCGATAACGTAAAACCTCAGTTAGTAGTATTCTAATTTCTTCTTCCGAAAACCTTTTAAATAAAACTTAATCCGTTGTCCAAACGTTTGAAGGAGATGGAAACAGGCTACATCAGAAAGACTGTGTCGACTATCCTATTTAACACAGTTAAGTGCTTTGAGAATGAATATACAATAATTGGGATTTATTCATAAAAAACCCTTTTTGTATGGTATAATTTTCATAGTTTGTAAAGTTGTGTAGAAGTATGAAGACCTTCGAATAAACTCAGAAAGACTGGACAGAAAAAGAGAGAGAGGATTCAAGCGATGGGACAATTTCAAAGTAATTTTCAAACGGCAGGACAAATTGTAACGCAAATGGGAACAGCTTCCAATACGATTCAAAGTGCTACAAGTAGATCCATAACCAAATCGGAACGTACAACGTTATCTGTCAACGCTAAAGCCCAAGAAGCGAATCAACAAGCTATGGAATTAACGAAACAATTTTATAGCGCCTTTCAACAAGCGGTTAGCAACATTCATTCTGTAGCTAACGAGTTCGAGCGTATGGATAACGCACTTCAAAACAATTTTTCACAATTATCCTTTAATAAAGGTCCCTTTAACTGATACCTATGTGAACGTAAAAAAGTAGGAGGGAAAAGATGAGCCAAGATATAGAGAAACAAATGAATCAACTGAACGAAAAATTAAGAAGTCTATCTGAAGAACAATATCAAAATCAACGCGCGATTCACAGGCAAGAACAAGCGGAAGCAGATTTTTATCAATGGAAAGGGCGAAGCTATCGCTTGTTTGATCGTATATTAGAAACTTGGCATAATGATAGAGAACTAGGACAGTTTTTTCATAATTTACGTCAAGATGCAGGGTAAATTGAGCGAAAGCTTACCCACGAATTGGAAGACCAAAAAGAAACGTTGCTAAAGGAAAAACAAAACCTAAGCAATCTAGAAAATGACATTCACCATCAGCGCCAAAAATTAGCACTGGAGGTGAGGTCATGAGCCTAAACATGTATCTAGGAGAAGTACAATCTCAAACACAAAGTATGAATGCTATGTGTACTGCAACGATTCAAGGTATGGAACAAGTCATCAATTCGATTGATGCTTTTATGTTCGATGCAGTTTTGCAAGGACAAACTTATGACAGTGCAAAAGCCTTCTTTGCACAAACATTCCGCCCTTTAGCCCAAGGGATTATTTACTTGTGTGAAGAATTGATCCGTCAAAATGATGCCTTCCCAAACGATTTTCAATCCAAAGTAGCTTCAACAGATGTTATTGAACAAGAAATAGAAGAACAAATGCGAGGGATTGACCAAACGAAAGCAGGTATTGAAGTAATTAGTAACACCCTTCCCGGCATGCAAGCTATGATGGGTATTTTTGATATGATGAAACAAAAGCTGCAAGAAAAACTAAACCATCTGCGTGAATTCAATTTTACTTCTAGTAGTAATTATGATACAGCACTCCAACTAGCTGCGAGCATCGCGAAAGGTCTTGCGGAAGTTCAAAGCGGGAAAGGTTTTAGCCCCGTATCAGGAACATTTAGTACGCAAGGGTTGAATATGGAGTGGACCGGGCCTATTCAAAAAATTTCAGAAGATAAAGCCCGTCAAGCTGAGGAAGAGAGTAAAAAAGACGAATCGTTATTTGATCAATTTAAGGATGCTGCTGAGGACGGAATAGAAGTGGCGAAAAATATTTTCGGACTCTATCATAGCTACAGAGAAGGAAAACGTGAAGCTGTTATAGATGAACTTAAAGGATTGGCAAATACTATCCTACACCCAATAGATAGTATTGAAAGTGCTATGTATGCCCTTTCTCACTTAGACGAAACATACAATGCTATAAAACAAGCTATTTCTAATTCGTGGAATCAAGATGTTGTAAATGGAGATTGGAATAGCAGAGCTAAATGGTTTGGAAATGTAGAGGCCCAAGTCGAGCTGGCAGCTGTTCAATTAGTGGCAGGAACAAAAGGTGCAGATAAAGTTTCAAAATTAGGTACATTTTCAAAGTCGGGTGAAGTCTCAAAAATTAGGGAAAGTGTAAACCTCATACAACGTGTAAAAAACGTAATGGATTCCGATAAGTATAGGCAATTCGTTGACAGACTGTATAATCTTCTAATGCCAAAAGACGAATTTGCTCTTGCAGGTGCAAATGTTGTAGACTCTTTCTCGGATAGCGATGTCTTTAAACAAATTAAGGAAAAACTACCAAATTATCAATTTTTTAAAGGTGAGGGTACTACTAAAGATATCGGAAAAAATTTACAAAAAGAATCAAAAAACATTAGAAATAACTTGGATGAATTTAGAAATAATTATAAAAAATCTGATGAATATTTAAATTTATCTAACTCAAAGAAAAAAATAATTAACCGGAAATTAGATAAACTAGGAGCGGGTAATGTTGCAACAGCGGAAGTTGATATTTCAGGAATAAAAAAAGATTTTAAAGCACATAGTCAAATACATTCTAGCGATTCGTTGGGTTATGCAGATGATTTTTCAATTACTCCGTCAGAAAAGGATAGAGTTCTAACGAATTATGTGAAAGATGTACACGACAGGTATAATGACACAGAAGCTAAAATTTTAGAAGATATCGCTTCTAAAATAAAAGACCCCAATATAAAAGGGGAGATAAATTTATTCTCTGAACTAGATTGCTGTCAAAGTTGTACTAATTTAATATTTGAATTCAGGGAAAAATTTCCTAATATTAAGGTGAATGTTATTACAAATAACACGTTAAAATAACAAAAAGGGAGATTGGATATAAATGAGCAACTCAATAAATTATGAATATATAATTGAAGCAGTTCAATTAGACTTGGATGAATATGTAGATGAAGATGGTTTAACTGTTACTGAAGCCAGTGGGAAAATCATTGAGGAAGACTGGCAAAATATTAATACCAGTGATTTTATAAAGTATTCGTATCTTGTTAATCTTGCGTTAGAAGGAATAAAAAGAAAACAACTTCCAGATTTTTTATATGAAAAATTGTCTCATGCTGGAGAGGCTATTTCAAAAATAGAAAACAATGAATCAGAAGAATTAAAAAAAGATTTTAATATATATCAGGATAATTTAAAACAGAAATTGTTTAATGTTATTGAGACTAGTGCTAGTGATAAATCAAGAATTGATTATATTTTAAATCAAAAACAATAGTTTGTTTTTCTAGATTCTGAGGGGAATATTCTCAAGGTGAAAGGGGCAATTCCGAAAGGGATATGTCCTTTTTTGTGTTATCTAGCTGTTTAGAGGGAAGAGTCTAAATAACATTGAACAGAGAAAAACATTTTAAGATATAAAAGAATTATGCAGACAAACAAGTATGAGTGGAAATACCATTAGAGGAAATTTTTTTGATGAACGCTTTCCGAAATATAAAATAGATGGATGTTGCTTTTAAATAAAGTCACGATGTTTATAAGAAAGACGCGATGTTTTGCCCCCCTTGGTCTGTTTATCTAAAGGGTTTTTTTATTGTGAAACACAGCTACATCTAATATTAAAGTAAACGTAAAGTAACTCCAAAATATACAATGAAAGTTAATTTTGGAGTTATTTTTTGTTTACTTTACTCTACTTTACTTTTTTTCGGTACTCTGCATCTAGATGGTAAATCCATTGACCATGGCAAGACTTTATCAATTTCTTCTTTTCTACAGAAGAGGAAAACGTGAAGCTGTTATAGATGAACTTAAAGGATTGGCAAATACTATCTTACACCCAATAGATAGCATTGAAAGTGCTATGTATGCCCTTTCTCACTTAGACGAAACATACGATGCTATAAAACAAGCTATTTCTAATTCATGGAATCGAGAGGTTGTAAATGGAGATTGGAATAGCAGAGCTAAATGGTTTGGAAATGTAGAGGCCCAAGTCGAGCTAGCAGCTGTTCAATTAATGGCAGGAACAAAAGGTGCAGATAAAGTTTCAAAATTAGGTACATTTTCAAAGTCGGGTGAAGTCTCAAAAATTAGGGAAAGTGTAAACCTCATACAACGTGTAAAAAACGTAATGAATTCCGATAAGTATAGGCAATTCGTTGACAGATTGAGTAGTATTTTAATGCCAAAAAACGAATTTGCTCTTGCAGGTGCAAATACTGTAAACTCTTTCTCGGATAGCGATGTCTTTAAACAAGTTAAGGAAAAGCTATCAAACTATCAGTTTTTTAAAGGTAAATCTACAAAAAATACTACAACTTTATGGGATATTAAAACAACAGCAGATAAAAAAGTGAAATATAAATTCAATGGTGATACGGTTACAGCGTATCGCGATCCTAAAACAGGTTTATGGTGGGCGAAAGATACAACTGGTCATGGCGATTCTGCTTTTAAAGTCTTTAAAGAGGCAAAGGGAGGAAAAGAACTTCACTGGATAGCTGATTCTGATAAATATGGGAATTTTATTCTTGATAAACATAAAAGTTCAACAGGGACTGTAATAAAAATAAAATAAGTAAAGGGGCCGACAAATGTCTTTATCCAAAACAGAAGCAGAAAAACTATTTAAATTAGGATTTAGGAGACCTAAATACGCCGATGAAGTATATCCTCAGGATGTATATGAGTACCAAAATTCCACTTGGACAGTAGGAGGAAGAATTGTACCATCTAGTAAGTTGCTATGTGATGAAGAAGTATATAGACAAGGAACATGGATTCCTTCAATGACAGATTTGATAACTTGGCTAGAGGAAAATGATTGTAAATTCACTTTATCCTATGATGGGTTAAGTTATAAAGTTGAAGTATCTTACATCAATGAACGGAACTATAAAGGAAAAGGTATGTCAGCTGAAATGGGCTTATTTAAGGTTATTGCTCAAATACTCCACGAATTTGGAGGAGCACCAGTACAAAAAAGTTATAGAGTAATTGATGCGGAATTTATTGAAAAAGAAGACCTTTAAGAGTTCCAAGTCATTAAGTTAAGAAAATGGATAAATTTCAACCAACCGGGACTGACCACAAAAGGCACATAAATGTTTTTTGTGGTCAGTCCCTTTGTTGTATAAAAATAAATGAAGTGTCTTTTCTTGATATGATAGATACCAATACAACAACTTATCATAAAAAAGAAGCTACAAGAGAAGTTAGAATATTTATATACATTCGATCAAACATCTAGTAGTAACTATGATACAGTACGTCAATAAGCTGCCAGTATCACGTAATGTTTTGCAGGACATGTTTTTAGCAGGATTGGCATCCATTGTAGAAAATTCAAGAAGCTCTTATCTTCATAGCAGGTTTTAATCTTTTAACTCTAGTAGTGGAAGTAGGGACCCTTGGGTTAGCAACACCAATTGCTATTCCATTGGATGTAGCTGTTACAGCGGTTGGAGCAGGTGTTGCTACACATGGTGGATTTGTTGGGCGTAATGCCATTCAGAATGGTAAGGATACTCTTCAAAGGTTCCAGTCTTCTGGTGGGTCTGTTAGTAGAGTTAAGGATGGTAGTGGCTCTAATCCCATGACGTGGAATGAATTTCAGAATACTAATAAAGGTAAATATGGTAAAGATGAAATGAGCAAAGCTTGGGAGAAGTATAAAAAAGAAAATGGCATTGAAAGTAACTCAGGCGATAAAACTTACGAAAGACCTTCAGGATATAGAAAGGGCGTAAGAGATACTGCCTGGGATAATGCTAAAGGTAAAGATGGTCAAGTAAGGGATCCAGAAACCAAGGAAATAATGTATAAAGATGAGCCTTGGGATATGGGGCATAAACCAGGTTATGAATTTAGAAAGCATCAGAAAAGTGCTGAAGAAAGAGGGATAACCAGAAAACAGTTTTTAGATGAGCATAACAATCCTGGATCATTTCCGCCCTGAACTTCCGTCATCGAATAGAAGTCATAAAGGTAAAGATTTAACGGATAATGATTTTGGAGACTAAAATTATTAAGAAGTATTAGTGAAGGAGAGGAGAGTATAATGGGGATACCAAATGAAAGTAAAATAATTGCTAAATCAGCTTTAAAAGCGTTTGGAGGTAATCCTGCCGTTTCTAAATATTGGGATGATAATGATATAAGTAATATAGATATTTTATCAACAGGGGATAGACCTTGTGAGGGTGTTACATCGTATTCTACTATTGGCTTGTATATGCATTCAATAGGACGATTTATAGATGAAAAGTCTTTGCGAGTAGAAATTGTTGGTGCGAGTGCAACGGCTTATAAAGGTTATGCAAATGTACTAGCAACATGTGCTTTTTGTGTAATCAATTCAAAAATGCCAATCTATCCAGGTCAAATATTTTTGGATGTGTTGAAGTTTTATTATCCTAACAGTGAAATGAAACATATGCTTTTTGTCCCACCATTTCTGTGGGAAGATCAGTTACAAACAATCGATTTCCTAGACAAAAAGGTCGCATGGTTGCTTTCTGTTCCAATATCAGAAAAAGAATATTTATTTGCTCAACAAAATGGTTCAGATAAGCTTGAAGACTTATTTGTGCAAAATGAGATAGACATTTTCAATATTGAACGAGGGTCTGTACTATTATAGATTAAGGAGTAGAGACATAATGGAGTACAAATTGATTACCTATAAAAATGAATTAGATATTTTAATGAAGGATTATTTTTTTGAGATATCAGATGTTAGAAATAAATTGCAAGAAGCATTACATTATTTTAGTAAAAAAGAAGGTTTCGGAAGTGGTGGAAAAGTAATTTTATTTGTAAATGATTTAGATGAATCTGATGAGGCATTTTTTGAATTGCAAAATAACAAGGTATTGTTTTCTGTTGACCAAGCTACTTCGAGTGCTAATGAGGATAGTGAGGCATATTTAAGTTTTCAAGAGTTCTATGAATATTTGAAAGACCAAGTAGAAAAGGTAAGCACGGATAAACCTGAAGAGAAAGAAGAATTAGAAAGATTATTACTTCAAGTAAAACAAGGGTTATCAATAGAATGAACAAAAAATACTAAGGATTATCTAATTAATTGTAAAATAGGTAAAGTCAATAGTGAGGAAGCAGATAATCGAAGTTATTAACCTATGTTTTGGGGAGAATTCGGCACACTGATGGTTAGTAATAAAGCAAAACAAGTATTAGAACCTCTAATTTCTGCAAGGTGTTATCGAATTTGCCCAAGGTGCTGGCAGTGCAGTTTTAGAAGACTATATTGGATTAAAATTGCCTGATAATGATGAATTAGAAAGCAAGTTAACCTATCAAGCTGGAAGTTTTGCGGGACATGTTTTAGTAGGAGTGGCATCCATCTTAGAAATTCAAGAAGCTCTTAGCTTCATAGCAGGCTTTAATTTTTTAGCTCTAGTAACGGGATTAGGAACTCTTGGGGCAGCAACACCAATTGTTATTATAGTGGATGGAGCTGTTATAGTGGCTGGATTGGGTGTTGTTGCACATGGTATTTTTGCTGGAATTATATTCTTTACTAAACTTCTAAACGAAATGTATGGCTGAGTAGTTACAATAAAAGATTATATTCTTGCTTAATAATGCATAATTAGTATACAAATAACTTTTATTTTTCTAGATTCTTGCTATAAAATTTGATGGATTTTAAGAATGCAATAAGTTGTAACAAATAGAAAAAATAAATATGTATTATAACAAAGAAAAAGGGCAAATGTTTCAAACAAGAAATATTTGCTCTTTTTCATGAAGAGAAATTGAAAAGAATAAAAATAACGATAGAAAAGATTCTGTAGCTAAAGGTCCATACAGTGAAGTAGATGGTTACTTAATAAAAGTGAAAGCTGGAGCTCAATAAAAGCATATTCCCGATACACCAAACTATAAACAGGAAGTAGCAAACGGTAAAAACAAGAGTATATTCTATGGTGATAATAAAACAGCACAAGAATTGCTTGATAAATTTGCAGGGGTAGGTACAGTACTAAAAAACGGTAGAGAAAGAGTAGACTTTTGTCAAGTAATAGGAAAATACTATGATATGCAAACTGAGAAATATATATAGACTACTAGAGGCATGATACATTATGGAAAAGACGGTGCGCACATAGTTCCTTCAAAACCATTAGAACCATAAGAAAAGGATGATACAAATGGAATATAATTCTTTAATAAAAACATTAGATGAGTATGGAGGTAGTGAACTGATAATAGAATGGCAAAGTGGATTAAAGATTATCGGTAAACCAGACACACTCTTTGAAACAGACAATGGGTTGGATGACGATGATGTGAATTATACAGAATATTATGCTGTTGCATTTCAAGTAAATGATATTTTAGCCCATCCTACTAGTAAAGAAAGCAGTATATATAATTGGTTAATACAAGAGAAAGGTTCATTGGTTGAAATTTCTCTCTATGATGATCCACCAAGTGCAGTATTTTTAATCGACGGAAAGAAAGTATGGGAAAGGGAAATACATAAATAATAGTCGCTATTTAAATTTTGATCTTGATTGGCTTTTAGCCTTTCAAGGTTTTTTATAGTTATAAAAAGTTTATAGTTAAATGAAATGTAAATCGACATTTGAATCAAAAGACCACGAAGGTAACAAACGTACGAGATTAATTGCAGTGCCTAAAAAATTTATTACTTGACTTATACTTTAAACAGGGTAATGACAAAGTTCGTGAAGTTGAAATTGAAGAAGTAATAGCTATAGAAAATAATGAGATAATAACAGCATATCCTATTCATACAAGGAGGTGAAAAATGAAATATACATATGAATTTTATCGTAATGGGCTTGGGGGATTGAGAATACGTTTGCCAAAAGAAATTTCTATTATCTCTCATTTTTTAGAAGATATTTTAGACGATGAGGCAGATGAATATATACAGGTTTTAGATAGTGTGTTAGACAAAAAATTCCCACATTATGAAATAGAGGGGAATGTGGCAGCTGTTTATATAGAATCTAATTATACAAGTGCAATTAACTTTTTTATGAGCCCTCCAAATAACCAGTGTAGAATTGAAACCTCTGAATTTAGAAAATTACTAATGTTATGGAGAGATAAGGTAGTAGCAGAAGGAAAAGATATAGAATTGTAAAAGAAGACATCTAAGAGTTCCTAAGCTATGTTGTAACTCATTTGGACAAAAAATTACTTGCTATATGGAATGTCTTATTAGATTCCTTTTGGTATAGAGTAATAATAAATGGAGTTGAGATTGATGTTATCAAAATTGGTGATGATGTAACTAGCGATTACTAAACAGGAAGTGTGAATGCATCTCGTCCATCAGGATTTTAAGATTTAAATGGAAAGGTGATAAAAATGTATAAAGAATTAGATAATCTTTTATCTGCGTATACAACTGAGGACGCATGGTACGATGATGGTTGTATAATTGCAAGCGAGATATTATTAGAGTTTAGCCAAAAAGATTGGGAGGAATTAGCAGGTGAGACACTTACTAAACCGATAGAATGGCAGAAAAAACTGGCATACTGTATGGATAGTAACTGTAATGTATATGAATTCGGAATATTACTATCATTGCTTAGCATTGAAGCTGAAGAACTCTTTGTGATATGTATAGATACCCTAAGAAGCTTTACAACTGTAGAAAATAAGCAAATGCTATTGAACGATCCATCCATACTGCATCGAATAAATGAAATACTTCCAAAAGCAAGCATACCAGTAAAGAAAATACTTGAAGATTTCCTCGTGAAGATTGATTCTTAAAGAATCTAATTGTTTACAACCAACAAATTCAAACACTAAAATCCTTAGCAAATAATTGATAACCTTTTTAAAGCTTATTCCCACACGAATCATATATAGGAATAAGCTTTCCGCATTGAGCCAGTTTCATATGAGAGTGGTTGCGGTGACATTTACATACAACTTACCACATCAAGTTTTAATGTGTTTTCACTCTATTTGTGAAAGCAGGGGCTTTTGGAGGAGGTTCGGCATCTAAACAAGTTACTTATATCTATGGCTATTCGGTAAAATAATGGAGGCTATTTATGAAACAAAAAGTTTTAAATACCATTGAAGGACTTTACCATTGTGGTGATTTTGGATATGTTTTGCTTAATTATGTTGATACTAATGTTTGGACTAATAAATTCACCCATGAAACTAGGGATATTCACATTGATAATCTGACAGATTTTAATTACTCAAAATGTTTTACGCTATATATTCAATCTTCGATATATCCTGGATTACAAATCGGTACGGATAAGTTTAATTCATATATTAGAGAGAATTCCTATTTAAATGGATTATTAGTTTATATCTCGGCAATCGCTCCATATGCTGCAGCAAAATATATTAAATATGAGTATGTTGAAGGTGATATTGAAATGCAGGAACAATATGAACCATTCGATGAAACTACAAAACAAATTGGTAATGAGATTTTGAAGTGTTTAGAGAATGAAGGCATACAATTACTTGAAAAGAATTTATTAGAAATAGAAATACCTAACATTTCATTAGAACTTAGAGAGGAAAAAGTAACAGTATTTCACTGCTTATTTGAAGACGGTTATTAAAAGATTTGTCATGAAATACTTATAAGATAGGAATAAGGCGCTTGTTGCTCCAGATGGCACAATTTCGCACTAACATATTAGGAGGAGTATGATGTTCCAACTTAGTTTATTTGTAGAATGTCAGAATGAGAACGAAGCATTGAAAATTTTGCATGAATTATTACAAAAAATAGACACCATTATTATTTCACATGATGTAAGCTCAAACGAACCTTATTGGAAATGTGACGGTTGGTTTACTATTGTGTGTAACATAGAAACGTCAATAAGCATTATTGATATTGAGAAAGCGGAAAAAATACTTGAAAAGGTATCAAATAAATGGTTGTGGAATAAGGGGAAAATTTCAGCTAGTTCTACTATCAATAATGAAGGTACAGTCTTTTTTAATGACAAGGTACGATTTTTCACTTGTTGGTTTGAAGACCTTGAATGATTTTTTGCTAACCTTGATTGGCTGTATGCCTTTAAAGGTTTTTTGCGTTTTAAAGATCGTTAGGATTAAATCATCAAATATTTAATTAAAATAAGCAGGATGTTAACTCATGAGATTGGTTACAGTGACATTTAAATAAAACTACCACAATTATTACTCTATTTATATTTAAACACGAGAATGACAAAGTTCGTAATGCTAAAGGTGATTATATGCAGGCACATAAAGCAAGAGAACAAAAAGGAAAATAAAGATTAATGAGTGAGATAATACGAACAATACTAAGTTTGAAAATTGAGACCTGGTGAGGGCTGTACCATCACGGAGTTTGATTGTAATAATAAGATAAGGTGACGGGAACAAAGATGATAGTTTATTAGATAATGAACACAAACCTAGGGCCTAGATTATTCTTTTCAGCTGTTAAATGATAAAGTGCACAAGAAATATAAGGAAATCATCTTCTTTTGTTGTATATTGGAAATAAATAATGTAGTTTTTAATTCAAATGGTCAGAAATGAATTTTATACGCTCTTATATAAAGAATTTGCTGTTGAATTTCTTGTAACACTAAAGAAAAAGGAGTAAATATATGCGTCCGTTTAAACAAATGAGAATTATATATTTAATAACAGTACCTATTATTGCTATTCTTATGTTTCTTCTTCCACAGTCATTAGGAGACCGTATTCTTGCGTTTTTCTGGATACTTATTTTTGGTGGATTAGCAGTAGGTTTTACTTATTTAATGGAATTTATCGGAAGAAGATTAAAAGGTAAATGAGGAGAAAGAAATTAATATGTTCAAATCTGCAAAACTGTAATAATCATAGCAATTGTAAAATTGAATCCGTTGTGTGAAGGGTTATTACGCCAAAATGATACTTTTTCGAATAATCATAGCAATGGAATCAATGAGTGAAAACATGCTAGAAAACAACTTAAAGAATACAATTTTAAAATGTCTGAAAATTTAGATTTAAAAAATATTGAGTGTAGTTATTTACATTCAATATAAAAAGAAAATCCACGTTGAAGGTTAATTTCATTGTGGTTTTTCTATTTTTATTATCTATTAGTATACAAGGATTGCATATAGGTATGGCGGCTATTTAAAAAATTACAGAAGATAAAATGCGTGAAGCTGAGTGAAAACTATCAATCTATCAATTTGTTAAGGATAAAGGTACGAGTGATAGTGTTCCTAAGGAAAAGAGTACCTACTAATGTATTAAAGTAGATGTTCAAAAATGGTAAGATTACAAAAATAAATACAATAAATTTCCAAAGAACAAATGGGGTGTTTCATGTTGAAAGTTTTTGGTGAAAAAAACACATTTGCAATTCAATATGAGTTTCTCGATAATCCTTTTAATGAAAGCGATTTGATTGGTGAAACATGGGGGAGTTTTCAAATTTTTATTAATGGAAAGGATATTTGTCAATATAAACGTAAGGATATGGTCGTAAACTATCAATGGAATTTAATGTATATAGTCGAGTGGTTTAGCGAAAACCTAAAGCATATATTGAGTACTGAGCCATTTCCTCTTCCTGTTGAAGGAAAGCATTCTATTGAACTACTGGAAAATTGTTTGGAATTTGATTTAGATCATGAGGATGAATTTAATGAGTGGTTTGACAAAAAACAAGATTGGGAATTTAAACATTCTTGGTTTTCAAATAGAGCTGGTTCATTTTTGTCAGATGTATTTTTCAGAAGAGTTGGAGATGAAATAGAGATTGCTTGGAATAATGAATCGACTTATATCTCAGAAGGGGTTTCATTTATTAATTCAATAGGAGTTGAATATGTACCAAGTAGTATATTTGAAGTTTCTGTAAAAAAATTCATAGAAGATTTCTCGGATACTCTTATGCAGAATTCTAATCACAAAATTAATGCTAAAGAAATTTGTGGGAAAATAAAGAAATCAGTAGAGTAACCATTTTCGCTGAAAAGAAAAGATATAGAAAGGCAAAATAAAGTCCATTTTAATAATTAGTCATTGTGAATTAAATGTCAATAAGTCCATTAGAGTACTAATATTCGGTAAAACATTTAATGAGGGCTTAAATGTTTTGTTTAAAGTAATTGGAGAATTAATAAAAAGGTTTGAAATGAACTTGCTATTACTAGAGAATGGATCTGATCAACTTATTAGAAAAGAAAATGACATTTTAATTGTTAACGCTGAATTGGATCAATATCAATTAATTTATCTTTCTAAAAACCTACTTGAATTACTTGATTATTCATACATTGAAAGGAAGTTATCAAAAAACAGCAGAATATAAATGTTGTCACAGAATTATGTATCTGTGGCATTTTTTTAGTTAAATCTTTTCTCTGCTTTCTCTGAATGTAAAAACTTCAACTTCTAGCGGAGTTACGGGTGGTAATATAGCAAAAACAGGTGCAGGTGATACTTTAGGTCAAGTGGAAGCAATAAGTGGACATTTGATTGCACAGCATATTTATAAAATAACGCAGAATGTACATTCTGCGTTATAATACTTCAAACTTTAAAGTGCTCTGTTTTTAAAAAACGCCACATTCTGTAATGATTTCTTCTGCACTTAACAATGTGGCTTCTTGAATTGTGATATTATTTTTTTTCATAAAAGATTGTACGGCGTAATAACCTACGGCATAACCCGCGCCAGGTGATAATCCTACTGGTGAATAACCTTCTTTTTTAGCAATTTCATCTCCAAACATGTAGCTGCTAACTTCCGCAAATCCTTTTAAATGAAAACCTTCCCGAATGACATGGATCGAATATTCGAGTTCTTCTTCATCAATTGATGTGACCCAAGGGCCTAAATATTCTTCACCATACAACTCAGTAGCAAACGAATCGGCAAGTCCTTCGATAACTAAATATTCACTTAGCGTTACGTCTCCATGATTCCAATCGAAATAGGAAAAACGGAGGTTATGATGAAATTCATGAGCAATGAGCGCTGGTATTCTCGAAATGTTATAATTGTTTAGGTGAACGGTTATGGTGACATATCCAGGTATTCCGCCAAAACCACAGTAACCATTTTGATTTTTTAGCTTTTCAGGGTCAGCAATATACATTCCAAACTTTAATTCTTCTGCACGTACTTCCAAGTTATTAGCTTTTGCAAACTCTATGCATCTGTTTAATGCTGTTTGAGCGATCTCTAGAGCATCTATTGTTTTTAAATCGTACAATGCTTTTTTTGCTATATCACTTTCTTTTATATCGAGATACCCTAACATTTTCGTGGCCATCATAACGTCATATCCGTTTGGTTGTTTGGCCTTAAGTGGCACGTTAATTGTATGCCACATCTCCTCAAAAGGTTTCATCATTGTATATCTAAAGAAATTTTCTCTCTCTTTGAGAGGTAATGAAAGTAAAATTTCGTATTGACTTAAAGTATCTTCCATATCGATTTTCATTTTAATCACCGCTTATTTATATATTTTTCATTACATTCATAAGATAGTTTCAGAGTATTTAAATCACAATAATGTCTTATTGCTCTTTCGGACAAACCAGTAGCCTGTTTGACATCTCCTATTGTTACCATTTGAATTCACCTCCTAAAATGAGCTTAATCTATCACGTCGCGTTAGGGTCAAGCTGATTATCGATTTTTGATATAAAAAAGAGTCCCTTCTAAGATTGAAAAGGACTCGATAAATGCTTTGATTTTTAAGCTGAGCAATTTCATAATTTTCCTGAATTAGCACGTCAATTTTAGATGGAACCCAGTGGGATTACATAAGAAAATAGAAAGTGTTGGCGTGTAGACCATTTAAATTGGTATGAATTGAATGATGTAAAGACAGTGCAGCTTGTACCGACAGAGTAAGGAGCAAATTTAGGCATCTTGGCAGGGGAGACTCAGACTATTGAAATAAAATAAGGAGTTAGATAATGATGAGTGAAGAACTAAAAAAGTTAATAAAGAATTATGGTATAGATGTGGAAGATGAATTAGATGTTAGTCCATTTGAATTTGCTTATACATTTAGAACTAGAGAACTTTTAGCGACACAATATGAATTATTAGATAGTGAAGATAAAAAAAGGTTAGCATATTACGATACGGTATTAATTAGTCGGGCAAAAGAGTTTTATGAGTATTTCAAACCATTAAAAGTATGGGGAAATAGTAATGTTCCAATTGAATACTGGTGGTGGCATTTAGAAAAAATTATATTAGGAGAGCTTATCGTTGAGGTTGAAAAAAATGAAATTAACTATCGTGGAAACATTACTAGGCTAACTAAAAATTGAGGTCTATCATGATTGAATTAATTAATGTTAATGATTTAATAACCCCTGAGCATCTGCCAATAAAAAATCTATTGGACTCTTCTTTAATGTGTAATAGTTTTAAATGGGTGTTAGAGAATGTAAGTGATGGAAATGGGTGTGGATTGGATTATTCCGGAGGATTTACCTTTTGGAGTGATTTAGATGACTATGACAAAGCTTTTTACGAAGAAGAGTTCACAGGGGTTGAAGTCGACTATCGAGATAGTCAAGTAGTGATTGATTATGAAACTATTTATAAGTATTTTCAAATTGCAGTCAGCAATTATTTAAAAACATCCCCGAATGAAAAGGAGGGGGTTTATCAACTTCTTTCCAAAATGAAAGAAGCCTTTGGATTATAACTTCAAACTAATAATTTGCCTTGAGATACTAGAAATAGCTGCTTCAAATGATAGAAAAGAATGTTAATGCAAAATATAACTACCATTAACTTGGCATGAGTTAAATGATATAAACAATATGCAACTTGTACCATCAAAGACAAACAGCATATTTGGATATCTTGGAATAAACACAGGGGCATTTAAGTCTGAAGAATTTGTCAATAAAAAAGGGGATTTTAAAATGATAATAAACGATGCGATTTTCGGTAAACTTGAATATGATTATGCTTGGTCTAAGGATACTATCATTAATTTTTTTGGAAAGGAAGTCGAAATAGCATTGATGGTCGATGGTGATGGGGATGGTAAATTTGATGAAGAACAATATGCAGCATATACCTCACTTATGCAAAACTGGGAACACTTACAACAAAGTTTTTTGCAACCAATATTAGACTATTACAAACAAACGCGACATAAACTAGGTTATGATATTGAGTTAAATGAAAATTATCCACTAGTTGAAACGACTGATCAAATACTAGAAATGATAAGTTTAGATGGAATTGTTGTTTCATATGCGGGGATTTTTGAAGGTCGAGATATCGGAATTACATTTAATTGTGCCTGGGACATGGAAAATGGACTAGGGCTTCGTTTATTAAATGAAAAAGTAACTGAAGTAGGTTACCAGGATGTTGCAATTTGAATATGGCATTTATAGAAAGATTAATGAATTATGAACATCGGGGAGCACTATAAATCTAGCTTAGAGCTTTCTTTCAAATATGAAGAAAAAGAAGGCATTATACATAAATCGAGTAAGGCCTAAGAGCTGTTTTTAAAGAGAATCAACAAATACGCTTGATAAATTTAGAAGGCTTATTTCACCTAGTTGACTCATATGTTCCCAATAAGGAAATCGTATTGAGGTTTACCTAATTTAGTGAAGTTCAAGAAAAGACAGCACTGAGGTACTTGAATAAGGTTACTAAAAAATATTCTTTAGGTTCCAAAATATTAGATGGTACTTTTAATCCTAATGTTCTTAAAGGTGAATTAATATTAGAAATACCAGTTTTATAAACAGTTCTTGATGAAACAACAAAAAATAGGATTATTAGGGATATTAAGAGGAAGGTGAATAATCGATTATGAAAGTTTATTATTGTGACAAATGGTCCGACATCAAAAAGAAGCCTTGGAACATTTTTGATGACCGTACTGCATATTTGTGCCATCAAGAACATGAACCATATACGGCGGTATTAAGCGAAGATGAAAAACCTAAGTATATTGTAAATGTGACAAATGAATGGGTTTCGGTCGGATTTTATGATGACTTGAATCGTAAGTATTTAAATTATGATTTTAAAGTTATGAGTAAAGGTAAAATTTTTTTAAGAACAGCCATGTATTGGGAATATGATGATGAAACTGACAAGGAGGTAAGTAGTTTAATTTTGGGCTTTCAAGAAGATGGCTATATAGCAATGGAAAAGAGAGATTTTAAGACTGGTTCAGTCGAAGAGCGTGAGACGAGCGATACCCTTGAGAGAAACTGGGACGTATTCCCTGAATTTGGTCAATATATTCATTTGTGCAGAGAGGAAAGATAACGTGTTCGGAGCATTACCCGGTGCCTTATGAGGGGATAAAATTTTTGTATTGGGGATACTTCAAAATATTAGTTTGATGGGCATGCGGCGAGCCCTCTATAAAAAACACTTATTTCAAGAAAAAAATATAAATATAACAAACCCCACAGAGAACAAGAATGTTCTTTGTGGGGTTTGGTTATTTCAAAGGAGCTTAGGGGAAAGCTCGGTTTGATCCATTTTATTTTTCTAACACATCTGAGCGATTTGTTCTTCACTTCATAAGATGCTTCTACCAAATGCGCTTCCGAATTCATAAATTTACTAAGATACAAAAAAATATTTAATATTAAATTCGGTATTACTATTGTATTAGAAAAATAAAATATGCAGTTTAGAGGGTGTTTTGCATATGTATTAGCGATAAATTTATTTTACTTTAAATATCTTTCAAATTGCTTTCGTAAATGTTACAAAAGTCTTTCATTGAATTTAACGGAGTTAAATCAATGTGAATAGGAAATAAGCAATTTTCAGCCTTTAATTCATATCGATCACCTTATATGTAAGAGTCTAAAGTACAAAAAACGTTATTCTTTCTAATCATTTAGCTTGTTTAGAAAGAATAACGTTTTTTCCTTTTTAGGATAGTGAATATTCTTAAGTTGATGGGCATGGAGTAGTGACAGGGTTGCTGTCATAAACTGCGAAGTATAATCAAATAAAATTATAAAAAGTACATCGTGTACCTTTGTAAAGGGTTTGTTTTAATTAGATTTCTGTTGTAAAGTTCGAAATGCTAATGCACCTGAAACGATTTGTAAAATCACTGGAAGAGTTAATACAAAAACCGATAACAGTAACGATATTACACTTAATACAATCATACAAATACCATAAACTGTATTATTTGTTTTATTTACACAACAAGTTAATACTAATAGTCCAATTTGAATGATTAAGGCACTGCTAAAAAGAACGATCATATATTCAAAACCTTCAGAATTATCGTAGGAAAAACTATCTCCAGAATTAATGTAGGAAACACTACCAATTACCATAAGGAAAGAAAGTAGTACTCCGAAGATTCCTCCGATTAAGCCAGTTATAAATTCTGCGGTGCGCTTCAAATTACAATATCCCCCTTCAAAAATAGTATTCAAGTTCATTTTTTTTTTTTTTTTTTTTACATATATTAACTATAACTTTATAATATCAAAATATTGTAAATTAATCTATTAAAATATTTATTGTTAATAATTTCAATATACAACATATATCATTTGTTTCTAACTATGCTGATCTGCGCTTTTTTCTTCGCTCGAATTAATGTACCCTTGCTAATTCCTGTTATCCCTTCAACTTATTTATCCCGCTATTCGTGGGCAGTAATACTCCCACCTCAAAATTCAGCTGTTTGTGTATCCTCAACTAAACCTATATTGAGTATATGAACCTTTACACCCTAAACAGAGAGTCGAAACTATGGGGTTATGAACTCCTTTTTAGAAATCTTTGAAAAATGTTTATTGATAACTTAGCTCTACACGTATCCCAGCTGAATCCCCAAAAGAGAAAATATAATGAATATAAATCTCATGAAAGAACTCTTCATTGTCTTTTCATAAACTTAAAAATTAAACAATCTAATTCTTGGCTTAATGTAAGTACTTTTTTATGATTGATACCATATTTGAGAGCGAGTTGAACTAATTCATTCTTTTTATCTTCTATCACACTATGTAGCTTTGTTAATCCCATCTAAAATCTCCTTTGTACCTATTGCATTAATCGCGAAAATATTCAAATAAAAAACAAGACTGATAATGACAGTCTTGCCTTAAAAACACATATACAAAAAATAACACTAATAAAGAGAATACAATACAAATTCAATTTTTTAAAGGGGAATTATTATATTCACTAGCAATTCCTAAAAACGATCCAATTTTAGAAGATACTAAATTGAAAAAAGAAGTAAATTGGAAATTGATTGATTCAAATATAGTAGATAAAAATTCAGGTTATCATTGGAGCAAAGCGGTTACAAGTGGTATTTCGCATAATGTAACTGTAGGGTTATCTTATACTATTGGGATGGAAGTAGGTCTTGTGAGGGGGATGCAACAGTAAATCAATCATTAACTGCAAGTTTTGGGAGAAGCTTTTTCAGCAGTATCTTCGTTTGATTCATCAAGAAATTTACAATCAATTAAGAGAACAGCGCTTGTCCATGAGAGGAAAAAATCTCCGTTCTGTTCGTCCATCTACAGTGGAATTGAGTTTCGCACATAGTAAAGAACTCCACGGTTTGCGCTACGCGCGATACCGTGGAGTTCAAAAAGTTAAAGCACAAGTTTTGATGACGGCCATCATACAAAACTTAAAAAAGTGGACCAAACTTCGCTCACTTAAGCGAGTTGGTTTACACCTAACACATCAAATTATAGAAGAAACTACTTTATAAAACAAATACAAATCAAAGAAAATGCCAAAAAAATTTGGCATTTTCTTTGACATAATCTTTTTTCAACAAAGTAGAAAAGGTGCTTTATAGCACCTCGTATTCCTATAGTTTTATTATTTTGCAATCTTATATGGTCCTTAAGCAAAGTGTTAGACACTTAATTATGCGAGTAGTAACCACTCACCGACACCAAACGGTAACCTTTGGCAACTAGTTCATTGAACGTCTGTTGGTACTGAGCAGACGTTAACCCATGCCGAGCCTGCCATGCAGGACCACCACGTTTTTCCCAAATTGCCGCGAAACGATCTGTACCATTACTACCATAGCCGCTTACTTGTATCAGCCGATAGCCTTGCGCAACCAATTCATTGAACGTTCGCTGATATTGATCTGCTGTCAGACCATGTCTGGCTTGCCATGCAGGACCACCACGTTTCTCCCAAATCGCAGCATAACGATCCTGACCATTATTTGTGTGACCACTAATGTGGATAAGCCGATAGCCTTGTGCAATCAGTTCATTGAACGTTTGCTGATATTGATCTGCTGTCAAACCATGTCTAGCTTGCCACTCTGGGCCACTCCCTTTCTCCCAAATCGCAGCATAGCGATCTTGCCCACCACTTCCGTAACCGCTCACGCGTATCAAACGATAACCTTGCGCAACCAGTTCGTTGAACGTCTGTTGGTACTGAGCAGACGTTAATCCATGCCGAGCCTGCCATGCAGGACCACCACGTTTCTCCCAAATCGCAGCATAATAATCCTGCCCGTGCACAGTGTAGCCGCTTATATAAGTCAAACGATAGCCTTGGGCAACTAGTTCGTTGAATGTCCGCTGATATTGATCTGCTGTCAGACCATGTCTAGCTTGCCAGTCTGGACCACTCTGTTGCTCCCAAATCGCAGCGTACAGTACCTTACTCGCCTGACGAAGATTTTCGTAATAATATTCTCCTTCATATGAAGGAAATGGAGAACTTAGGTAATTACGATAATCTTGATAAGGTGAATAAGTATGATAAATATCCATTGGATAAATTACTCTAGCTCCATGGTAGGGAGGATAATATAAGTAAGGATAGGTTTGATAATACGGAACACAAGTAAAGTAACTCAACTCATCACATCCTTTCATCATAAGGATATGATGGTATAACTTGGTTTGTGTCAGAAGGGACTCTGTCACGAAAATAATTTGGTAAGAAAATAGAGCCTATATTACTTACTCATTTGCAATTTATGATGGCTTTTTAAACACCTTATATATTTTTTTCTTTCCCAATAACCCACTTCATCACTATCAGAAGCAATTAGCTCCGGAACAATACATTTCTTAAGTTGCTGGATGGGGGATGAGACCCCAAGATTAAAAGTATTTAGAGATAAGGAAACTGTATCAACTTCATTTGTATATAACTGGTTTCTTTATTTTAAGAGATAAACAAAGTAGGTGATGAGTGTTTTCATGGTATGATGTATAGGTACCAATTTTTGAACAAGGAATTTTTTATGAAAAAACATATTGAAGCATTGGTTGACAAGTATAAATTAACACATCGCCGCTTGGAGAATGTGTGTTGTATGTTGCAGTCCTGTTAGGCGAAATAAATCATCTATATAAATTGAAAAACTGCATAAAATTTTCTTTTTAGATAGGATAGGCATTGTGTTTTGGTTCTGCATAGCGATATGTTGGAAAATCAAAGTGGATTTATATTAGTGGGGAGAATCGTATGGGGAAATATTATATTTATGAATCAAAGCTAAAAGTAGTCGGATTATTTTTTTTGATTTTGGTAATTGAAGCGATGTTTCTCTTTTTTGTTACATATGCATTTTCATCTGAGGAGCCTAATTTTATAGTTGGATTTTTATTTGGAGCTCTTGCATTAGTTGTACTAATTGCTCTTTGGAAGGTTATTCAAAAAATGATTGCAAGAAAACCAGCCGTCATTTTAGAGCCAGAATATATTACAATTATTAATAATCCAAAATATCCTGTGAAAATTGCTTTGGAGGATGTATACGGTGTTTTACCTTATACAATCCAAGGGCAAAGGTATTTAGGAGTTGTGATGGAAGATGATGTTGAAGAGCGATATATCTCCTCTATACCATCAAAAGGACAACGGCTGTATCGAGTTAATAAACGTGCTGGATTTATACCATTTAATATTCATATGAATTTATTGAAAATCGATGGAGAAGCATTACTTGCGAAGTTAGAAGAGTATGATATAAGCTTTTTAATTCCAGAAGATGAAGCGAAATAATATAACAGAAGAATTGATTTAGGTATAAGGAAAAAAGAACATCTCGATGAAAAGAGATGTTCTTTTTTCCTTATTTTGTTCTGCCGTTTTCTCTATTGATGGGCATGGGGTACCGACATATGACCATCAAGCTGAGATTTTGAAATATCCACAAAACAAAGATTTTATCTTTTTATAGTTGTCCGTAGGAATTGATATCCCCTTCTTAACAATACAAAGGGAACCTGCCACATTCTTATATGCAATATTGCATATAAGAATGTGTTGATAAAAATGTAAGCGCTTACTATAATAGGGGTATAAAGATAAATCACATCTTAGCAACAACAACCAGAGGAGGAAATCATATGGCAATCGCAATGACAATTTTAAAATTTATAGGTGGAGTACTTCCATTCGTTCAAGAACTTTTAAAAGCATTTATGTAAGTTTACTAGTTAGCAATTATTTATAAATAATTATCATACCTTAATACGAAAAAAAGGAAGGGGTTGATTTTTTTGAAAATCAAGAAAAATACTAAAGGAATAAAATTACTAGCATGTTTATCAATTGGCTTATGCACTTTTAATTATTCTTCTATTTCTTTCGCTGAAACACCTAAAAATAATTCAGCTGATGCAACAAAAAAAGCGATTAACATTGATACTGGTATAGGAAATCTAAAGTATAATAATCAAGAGGTTTTAGCAGTAAATGGTGATAAAGTAGAGAGTTTTGTTCCGAAAGAAAGTACAAATTCAAATGGTAAATTTGTAGTGGTTGAACGTGAGAAAAAATCACTTACAACTTCACCAGTGGACATTTCAATTATTGATTCTGTGGCTAATCGTACTTATCCAGGAGCAGTACAACTTGCAAATAAAGCTTTTGCAGATAATCAACCTAGTTTGTTAGTAGCTAAGAGAAAACCTTTGAATATTAGTATAGACTTACCTGGTATGAGAAAAGACAATACAATCACTGTCCAAAATCCTACATATGGTAATGTGTCTGGAGCGGTAGATGAGTTAGTATCTACTTGGAATGAAAAGTATTCAAAAACACATACGTTACCTGCAAGAATGCAGTATACAGAATCTATGGTGTATAGTAAATCTCAAATAGCAAGTGCTCTTAATGTTAACGCTAAATATCTTGA